>NZ_JANUCO010000001.1 GCF_024807225.1 Chryseobacterium ginsenosidimutans | reverse complement strand
ATCCAAAAACGAAAAGATGGCTAAAGACAACAATCTGAAGCCGGGAACTAAAATTACTCAAAATTTAATTTCAAGTCTTAAAACAAATGTCCCTAAAGATTTTGTTAAAAAAGGATTTGCAGATGCTAAAATCACCATTCAGGATAAAGTAAATGCAGGTGATCCTAATTTGGTAGACTGGACGATTAATGTCGATAAAGGCAAAAGAATAAAGATCGATCACATCGAGTTTGAAGGAAATGATGCAGTTTCCGACAGAAAACTTAGAAAATCAGCCTTTAAAGAAACGAAACAAAAAAGATTCGGTATCGGTGGAATCCTGAAATCTTCAAAATTCATTGAAGAAAAATATCAGGAAGACAAGCAAAACCTTCTTAATTACTACAACTCTATGGGATATAGAGATGCAGCGATTGTTTCTGATTCTGTTTGGAGAAACAAAAGAAATAATTACCAAATCGATGTAAAACTGAAAGAAGGGAAACAATATTACATTGGTGATATTACATTTACCGGAAATACAGTTTTCTCTACAGATTATTTACAAAGACTTTTAGGATATAAAAAAGGGGAAATCTATGATGCAGTAGGTTTCAACAAAAAAGTTGGTGAAGACGGAGGTAAAGAAGATGATTCTGATATCAAATCTGTTTACATGAACAACGGTTACCTTTTCTCAAATGTAACGCCGGTTGAAAAATCTGTAAGCGGAGACAAAATCAATCTTGAAATCCGTATCAACGAAGGGGAAAAAGCAACTTGGAACAGAGTAACATGGGAAGGGAATACCACTACTCATGACCACGTAATTCTTAGAGCCTTGAGAACTAAGCCGGGTAACCTTTTCGCTAAAAGTGATATTAAAAGAACGTATTTCGATTTAGCAGGGATGTCATTCTTTGATCCACAACAAGTTGGTCAAGACATTCAGCCGAATCAACAAGATAATACGGTAGATATTAATTGGAAATTGGTGGAGAAAGGTTCTTCTCAGGTTCAGTTGCAGGCGGGTTACGGTGGTAACAGTTTCATCGGAACGTTGGGATTAACGTTCAATAACTTCTCGCTAAAGAATTTCCTTAAATTTAAAGACTTTAAACCTGTTCCTCAAGGAGACGGACAAACGTTATCTCTTCAGGCTCAGGCAGGACAATATTTCCAAAACTACGGAGTTTCATTTACTGAACCTTGGTTATTCGGAACAAAGCCTACAGCACTTTCTATAAGTTTAAACAACTCTAGAGTAAAATATTCCGATGCTTACGGCGCTTCTCAGAAGTTGAATATTTTCTCCGCTTCGGTTGGTTTAAACAGACAATTGAGATGGCCGGATGATTATTTCTCATTATACACAGGTCTTCAGTATCAGAAGTACGACTTTAAAAACTATCCTTTCGATTTCGGAGGAACTACAGAATATTACGGTACTGCAAACAACTTAAGTATCAACTTAGGATTAAGCAGAAACTCTGCAGGTATCGACCCGATTTTCCCGACAACAGGTTCAAACTTGGATCTATCGGTAAAATTCACTCTTCCGTATTCAGCGTTTAATAACAAAGATTACTCTACACTAAGCGCAACGGAAAAATATAAGTGGATGGAATTCTACAAAGTGAAGTTCAAAGCTGATGTTTACAACGAAATCGTTGGAAAATTAGTATTGAGATCTTCTGCGGAAATGGGATTCATGGATGGATATAACTCTAAATTAGGAGCTCCGCCATTTGAAAGATTCTATGTAGGAGGTACCGGTTTATTTGGAGGTAGATATGATGGTAGAGAATTAATTCCGTTAAGAGGGTATGAAAATGCTTCTACATACGGAGGAACTTCTGAAGATATTACTCCTACAGGTGGAGGTACTATTTATAACAGATTTACGTTAGAATTAAGATACCCGATTTCATTGAACCAAACTGCAAAAATTTATGCATTAACGTTTGCTGAAGGAGGTAACGTGTGGAATTCTTGGGGAACTTATAATCCGTTCCAGTTGAAAAGATCAGTAGGTGTTGGGGTAAGAGTTTATATGGGAGCATTCGGATTGATTGGATTTGACTTCGCTTATGGATTCGACAAAACAGTTACAGGAACTGATCCTTCAGGATGGAAGACACACTTCTTGATGAACCAATCATTATAATTCAGCATATGAAAAACTTTAGAATTGTTTTCTCGTTCGTATTATTCTTACTTTTCGGTCTTAGTAATGCCCAGAAAGTGGGGGTTGTAGATACCGATTATATTTTGAATAAGATGCCTCAATATAAAGAAGCAGAAGCAAGGCTAAATTCACAGATTGACACTTGGCAATCGGAACTTCAGAATCTGCAGTCGGAATATGAGCGTAAAAGATCTGCTTTTGAAAGTGAAAAAGTACTTTTAATTGGCGATCAATTAAAGCTTAGAGAAAAAGAAGTAATGGATTTGGAAAAAAACATCAAAACCACTACAAGCTTACGTTTCGGAGCTACCGGAGAGATCAAAAAGATGAGAACAAATCTGGTACAGCCTTTCCAGGATCAAATCTGGGGTGCAATTAAAACAATGGCTGAGAAAAACGGAGTGGGCATAGTTCTTGATAATACGAGTAACAATGTCTTGTTTCTTCAGAAAAGATTCGATTATTCAGATAAAGTATTAGATATTTTATTAAAGGATACTGATAAAAAAGAAAAAACTAAGACAAAAAAATAAAAGTTTAACTTTTATTACATTTAAAGATCTAAAAACAAATTAAATTATTTATTTACCAATTATGAAAAAATTAAGTGTATTATTTGCAGCGGTAATGATGGTTGTATCGGTAGGTATGGCAAAAGCTCAAAAAATTGCTACTTTAGACGTTATAGGTGTTCTTAATGCAATGCCTGAAAAGAAAAAAGCCGATACTGATCTTAAAGCTTTCTTAGATACTAAACAAGCTGAAATCAAGAAAAAAGCTGACGCTGGACAAGCGAAGTTAAAGCAATATTCTGAAGAAGCTCCTAAGAAATCTGCTGAAGAAAACAAAGCTAGAGAAGGTGAATTAGCAAAAATGCAGGAAGAAATTCAGCAGATGAACGATAAAGCTCAGAAAGATTTTGTTGCAAAACAAGATTTAGCTTACGAACCAATCGAAAAGAAATTAAACGAAGCGGTTTCTAAAGTTGCTAAAGCAAGCGGATATGACTATATCATGGATGCAAACTCTTCTGCTTTTGTATTCAAAGGTGGTCCTGATGCGACTCCAGCTGTGAAAAAAGAACTAGGTGTTCAATAATTTTTAGAAATTAACAAACATTTATAAAATAACCATCTCTCATCGAGGTGGTTTTTTTATTTTTGCACAATGGAAAGAGAAGTATCAACCACGGTTAAGGTCAGATTCAGCGACTGTGATCCGATTGGTCATTTAAACAATGTGAAATATCTGGATTATATGTTCAACGCCAGAGAAGATCATGTGGAAACATTTTATGGTTTCACGTATGAAGAATACACAAAGTTGACAGGCTGCACCTGGATCGCGATTCAAAACGAAATTGCTTATTTAAAAGAAGTAAGATACAATACCTCGGTTGTTATCAGCAGCAAAACCATTGAAGTTGGCGAAAGAACGGCAAAGGTTGAGATTTTAATGAAAAGTTTAGACGAAAAAGCAATTCATGCAGTATTGTGGGTGACGGTGATCTATTTTAATATTAAAACAAGAAAATCGGAAGTTCATCCGGAAGATATCAAAGGAACATTCAACAAATTTTATGTAGATTTGGAACAGAAAGATTTCCAGTCGAGAGTTAAATTTTTAAGATCACAAAACGCCAAAAATTCATGAAAAAAATACTAGTAGTAGGAGCAAACGGACAATTAGGAAATTGCATCAGAAAGATTGCTCCAGATTTTGAACTGGATTACGAATTTACTTTTACAGATTCTCAAACTTTAGATATTACCAATGCAGATCAGGTAAACAGTTTCTTCTCAGAAAACAAACCCGATTTTTGCATCAATGCATCCGCATACACTGCAGTCGACCTTGCGGAAAAGGAAGAAGAAAAAGCTTTTGCCGTAAATGCAGAAGGCGTTGCTCATCTTGCTCAGGCTTGTGTGGATTTCAAAACAACTTTAATTCATGTTTCTACGGATTATGTTTTCGACGGTGAAACCAACTTGTGTTATTCCGAAGATGATTTTACAAGTCCGATCGGTGTATATGGAGAATCAAAATTAAAAGGAGAAGAATTGGCTTTAGAAATAAATCCGAATACGATTATTTTGAGAACTTCTTGGCTATATTCTGAATTCAATAAAAACTTTGTGAAAACAATGCTGAACCTTTTCTCTCAAAAAGACGAGTTGGGAATTGTAGGAGATCAGTTTGGTCAACCGACGAATGCTAACGATTTGGCAGAAGCGATCATGAGCATCATCGAAGCTCAGCAAAAAACTTTCGGAGTTTTCCATTTCTCAAACTATCCGGAAACAACATGGTTTGAATTTGCAGAAAAAATCGCCGAGTTTTCAAAATCTAAGATTAAATTAAATCAATTAACGACCGAGCAATATCCAACTCCGGCAAAAAGACCGAAGAGAAGTACAATGTGTCTCGACAAAATTGAGGAAATCTATAAAATCGAACCAAAACACTGGGAAAACAGTCTGGAAGAATGTGTATCTATTCTTGCACAATAATATATATAGAATGAAAAAAATAATAATCGCTGTTTTTGTCTTTTTGATTCATTTTTTTAATGCACAAAACGTGTATTTAACGAAAGTTGAAAAAACAAATGAAAATACAGACAAGACTTTGTATAGAATAAATGAAGAAGTAAAAGAAGCCGAATATTTGGGAGAAATCGAAGTTCAGGGTTTTTCAAAATATGACGACGAAGTTTTTTCATTAATATATAAGAAGGCAAAGGAAATCGGAGCAAATACATTTACCTTTAAACCTTTTGAAAATGTCGATGGTTTCTCTGCAGAATTTCAATCCGGCAAATTATAAGCTAAGCTTGTACTTTTTACCAAAAGAAAAACTATTAGAGCAAACCGGATATTTGTATCTGTTCGCATCTTCGGAAAAAGACCAGAAAATAGCAGTGAATAAAAAAGATTATGTAATTCCTCCAAGATCTTATGTACGGTTAAAAATAACTCCGGGCGAAGTGTATACAATTTCGACGAAGAAGCTTTTGGGCTCAACGATAAAAGTTCAGCCGAAAGAAACCAGTACGAATCACTATTTTCAGATTTCAGCAACAAAAGTAAAACCAGATGAAACTGGAGTAGGAGGGTTGAACCTAAAAAGTGGCGATATCATCGGATTAGAAAAATCCTACGCCGAATTTTTGACTACCATTTATAATAAAGACAAGCAGAGTAATTAAACTCTGCTTTTTTCTTTTCATAGCGAGAATCAAATCAATTTTATACTGAGCTTATCCAAAGCCAATCAATCTCAAACTTTCACAGCCAAACATCTACAATCAAACTTTCCGACAAAGCATGTCATTTTGACGCAGGAGAAACCCACCCATTAATAATTCATCATTAATAATTAATAATTTTCTCCGAAGCTATTTCCCGCTCTCCACTATATCTTTTTTGTCACGGTCTCCGCTTCGCTGCGCCCGCAACAAAAAAGGATGCCGTTTCTATCGTGGCTATGACATTGTATAATATATAGAATACAGTCATCAGAATTTATTCTACCCATTTTCTCTCCACAAAAACAACATCAACCTCTCACAAACCCACAATAATAAACATCCAAAATAATTTCCCTGCTTGGAGGCACTCCTTACATCTTCAAACCCTCCGACACTCCAACTCTCAAACTTCCCAACCCCTATTTTACAACCCTACAACCCATCTCCAAGAACATCCCCACCCAATTCGAATAATGTGGATAAGTATATAAAAAGACATAAGCCATAATATATCAATTATTTAAGGGAGATACTTTCCCACAATTGGCATTCGGATCAATATATTATGTTAAATATATTTGGAGATTGAGGGTAAAAGGATGTACTTTTGCCCCACTGAAAACGAGAGTATGTCAGTAGCGTAGAAGAGCCTTTAGGTAGGCATAAAATTAAAGACACTACTATATAATGATTATGTTATATTATATAATTGTTATGAGATATTAGATGAAAAATATATTTAAAATTTTTAGAAATAAAATTTGCGAATATAAAAAAGATTCTTATCTTTGCAGTCCGGTAAAACGGGAGCGCAGGAGTAGATGATTAGGTGTTGAATAGAGGGGTTAGGGTTATTTAAAAAACTTTAAAAAATCTTCAAAAAACATTTGGTCAATTAGGAAAAAAGTTTTACTTTTGCACACGCAAATCGATACTGAAAACGACAGAACATTAGGTATTGTAAAAAGCGAAAGAAAAGAGATCATTGAAAAATAGATATACAACCAAGTAAGGAAAAACTAAAGCGTATTAAAAAACTTTGAGTGAGTCAGACAAACATACAATGGAGAGTTTGATCCTGGCTCAGGATGAACGCTAGCGGGAGGCCTAACACATGCAAGCCGAGCGGTAGAGATTCTTCGGAATCTTGAGAGCGGCGTACGGGTGCGGAACACGTGTGCAACCTACCTTTATCAGGGGGATAGCCTTTCGAAAGGAAGATTAATACCCCATAATATAATGACTGGCATCAGTTATTATTGAAAACTCCGGTGGATAGAGATGGGCACGCGCAAGATTAGATAGTTGGTGAGGTAACGGCTCACCAAGTCTGTGATCTTTAGGGGGCCTGAGAGGGTGATCCCCCACACTGGTACTGAGACACGGACCAGACTCCTACGGGAGGCAGCAGTGAGGAATATTGGACAATGGGTGAGAGCCTGATCCAGCCATCCCGCGTGAAGGACGACGGCCCTATGGGTTGTAAACTTCTTTTGTATAGGGATAAACCTTTCCACGTGTGGAAAGCTGAAGGTACTATACGAATAAGCACCGGCTAACTCCGTGCCAGCAGCCGCGGTAATACGGAGGGTGCAAGCGTTATCCGGATTTATTGGGTTTAAAGGGTCCGTAGGCGGACTCGTAAGTCAGTGGTGAAATCTCATAGCTTAACTATGAAACTGCCATTGATACTGCGGGTCTTGAGTAAAGTAGAAGTGGCTGGAATAAGTAGTGTAGCGGTGAAATGCATAGATATTACTTAGAACACCAATTGCGAAGGCAGGTCACTATGTTTTAACTGACGCTGATGGACGAAAGCGTGGGGAGCGAACAGGATTAGATACCCTGGTAGTCCACGCCGTAAACGATGCTAACTCGTTTTTGGGACTTTAAGTTTCAGAGACTAAGCGAAAGTGATAAGTTAGCCACCTGGGGAGTACGTTCGCAAGAATGAAACTCAAAGGAATTGACGGGGGCCCGCACAAGCGGTGGATTATGTGGTTTAATTCGATGATACGCGAGGAACCTTACCAAGGCTTAAATGGGAATTGATCGGTTTAGAAATAGACCTTCCTTCGGGCAATTTTCAAGGTGCTGCATGGTTGTCGTCAGCTCGTGCCGTGAGGTGTTAGGTTAAGTCCTGCAACGAGCGCAACCCCTGTCACTAGTTGCTAGCATTAAGTTGAGGACTCTAGTGAGACTGCCTACGCAAGTAGAGAGGAAGGTGGGGATGACGTCAAATCATCACGGCCCTTACGCCTTGGGCCACACACGTAATACAATGGCCAGTACAGAGGGCAGCTACCAGGCGACTGGATGCGAATCTCGAAAGCTGGTCTCAGTTCGGATTGGAGTCTGCAACTCGACTCTATGAAGCTGGAATCGCTAGTAATCGCGCATCAGCCATGGCGCGGTGAATACGTTCCCGGGCCTTGTACACACCGCCCGTCAAGCCATGGAAGTCTGGGGTACCTGAAGTCGGTGACCGTAATAGGAGCTGCCTAGGGTAAAACAGGTAACTAGGGCTAAGTCGTAACAAGGTAGCCGTACCGGAAGGTGCGGCTGGAACATCTCATTTTAGAGCGTCTTTAGACGATAAACAAAATTAAGGTACTTCAATGTACCATGTACTTGCTTAAAGTTCATGCTTTAGTTTTTTATTTGGTTGATATATTAAAAAATACAAAACCCACTAGAAATTAGTAACAGGGAAGAGAGATTTTAGTTAAAGAAGTTCGAGGTTTAGCTATTAGGAATTAGTTTTAGACTAATGACTAAAAACCAACAACCAACAACTAAAAAATGAAGTCTCGTAGCTCAGCTGGTTAGAGCGCTACACTGATAATGTAGAGGTCGGCAGTTCGAGCCTGCCCGAGACTACTAATTTTGAGTAAGAGAGTTTTAGAGTATAAGAGAAGATGAGTTAACACTCAAACCCTCCGACCCTCTGACTCGTACACTCAACTAGAGGGGGAATTAGCTCAGCTGGCTAGAGCGCCTGCCTTGCACGCAGGAGGTCAAGGGTTCGACTCCCTTATTCTCCACAATTACTGAAAAGTAATGAAAAAGTTACAGCGATGTAACAAGAATAGAAGTTATTTAAAAAATAAACAAAGGATTTTAGCCGATAGGGGCTAGAGCATCCCGATGAATCGGGAAGGTCAAGGGTTCGACTCCCTTATTCTCCACATTGTTATTCAATTAACAGTAATTTGAAGGTTTAGAATTAAAAAAGCAGATAGAGCCAAAAACAATATTTGCGGATTAAGCCTGAGAAAGCATAAAGATCATTGACATTAACGGTAAAAATATCACAAAGAGAAAACCGAGCGCAATTAAGCGTTTGAGTTTACAAAAAATAGCTTGGTAGTAATACTGAGCAAAAAAATACTGAACTAATTAATAATTAGGAAAGAAATCGTTAAGGGCGTATGGCGGATGCCTAGGCTTTCAGAGGCGAAGAAGGACGTGGTAAGCTGCGAAAAGCTCGGGGGATTGGCACACACGAATTGATCCCGAGATGTCCGAATGGGGCAACCCGGCAGGTTGAAGACCTGTCACTCCGCAAGGAGAGCAAACCCGGAGAACTGAAACATCTAAGTACCCGGAGGAAAAGAAATCGAAGAGATTCCGTAAGTAGTGGCGAGCGAACGCGGATTAGCCCAAAAGTCTTTATATATTTAAAAGAATGTTCTGGAAAGAACAGCCATAGAGGGTGATAGCCCCGTATTTGAAAGGTATATTTAGATGATAAATGAGTAGGGCGGGACACGTGAAATCCTGTCTGAATATGGGGGGACCATCCTCCAAGGCTAAATACTCCTGAAAGACCGATAGTGAACAAGTACTGTGAAGGAAAGGTGAAAAGCACTTCGAATAGAAGGGTGAAATAGAACCTGAAACCGTACGCCTACAAGCGGTCGGAGCCCACAAGTTGGGTGACGGCGTGCCTTTTGCATAATGAGCCTACGAGTTAATTTTACTAGCGAGGTTAAGGACTTCAGGTCCGGAGCCGGAGCGAAAGCGAGTCTGAATAGGGCGGTTAGTTAGTAGGATTAGACGCGAAACCTTGTGATCTACCCATGGGCAGGTTGAAGCTCTGGTAACACAGAGTGGAGGACCGAACCGGTTGACGTTGAAAAGTCTTCGGATGACCTGTGGGTAGGGGTGAAAGGCCAATCAAACTGGGAGATAGCTCGTACTCTCCGAAATGCATTTAGGTGCAGCGTCGTGTATAAGTTTATTAGAGGTAGAGCTACTGATTGGATGCGGGGGAGTCAAATCCTACCAATTCCTGACAAACTCCGAATGCTAATAAATGTTCCACGGCAGTGAGGGCATGGGTGCTAAGGTCCATGTCCGAGAGGGAAAGAACCCAGACCAACAGCTAAGGTCCCCAAATTTCTGTTAAGTTGAAGCAACGCGGTTGGACTGCATTGACAGCTAGGATGTTGGCTTGGAAGCAGCCATTCATTTAAAGAGTGCGTAACAGCTCACTAGTCGAGCGGTCCGGCATGGATAATAATCGGGCATAAACAGAATACCGAAGCTATGGATTTATAACCGTTGGGTTATATCTGGTAGGAGAGCATTCTATTCGCACGGAAGCAGTATCGTGAGGTATTGTGGAGCGTATAGAAAAGAAAATGTAGGCATAAGTAACGATAAAGCGGGCGAGAAACCCGCTCACCGAAAGACTAAGGCTTCCTCAGCCATGCTAATCAGCTGAGGGTTAGTCGGGACCTAACGCGAACCCGAAAGGGGTAGTGGATGGACAATGGGTTAATATTCCCATACTTGCTCACACTAAAAAGGGGACGGAGTGCCGTACTTACTGGAGACTGACGGAATAGTCAAGACCTAGCCTTCGGGCGAAGTTGTTGTAAGGAAAGTGCTTCCAAGAAAAGCCGAAGTGAAGCAACCCGTACCAAAACCGACACAGGTGGTCGAGGAGAGAATCCTAAGGTGCTAGAGTGAATCATGGTTAAGGAACTAGGCAAAATAGTCTCGTAACTTCGGAAGAAGAGACGCCAGCAGCAATGCTGGCCGCAGTGAAGAGGCCCAGGCGACTGTTTATCAAAAACACAGGACTCTGCTAAATCGAAAGATGCTGTATAGGGTCTGACACCTGCCCGGTGCTGGAAGGTTAAGGAAGGGCGTTAGCAGCAATGCGAAGCGTTTGACTGAAGCCCCAGTAAACGGCGGCCGTAACTATAACGGTCCTAAGGTAGCGAAATTCCTTGTCGGGTAAGTTCCGACCTGCACGAATGGTGTAACGATCTGGGCACTGTCTCAACCATGAGCTCTGTGAAATTGTAGTCTCGGTGAAGATGCCGAGTACCCGCAATGGGACGAAAAGACCCTGTGAACCTTTACTATAACTTCGTATTGACTTTGAGTAAGTAATGTGTAGGATAGGTGGGAGACTTTGAAGCAGGCACGCTAGTGTTTGTGGAGTCAACGTTGAAATACCACCCTTTACTTACTTGGAGCCTAACTTCTTTTAGAAGGACATTGCGTGGTGGGTAGTTTGACTGGGGTGGTCGCCTCCAAAAGAGTAACGGAGGCTTTCAAAGGTACCCTCAGCACGCTTGGTAACCGTGCGTAGAGTGTAATGGCATAAGGGTGCTTGACTGTGAGACCTACAAGTCGATCAGGTGCGAAAGCAGGACATAGTGATCCGGTGGTTCCGTATGGAAGGGCCATCGCTCATAGGATAAAAGGTACTCCGGGGATAACAGGCTAGTCTCCCCCAAGAGCTCACATCGACGGGGAGGTTCGGCACCTCGATGTCGGCTCGTCACATCCTGGGGCTGGAGAAGGTCCCAAGGGTTGGGCTGTTCGCCCATTAAAGTGGCACGCGAGCTGGGTTCAGAACGTCGTGAGACAGTTCGGTCTCTATCTATTGCGGGCGTTAGATGTTTGAGAGGGCTTGAATCTAGTACGAGAGGACCGATTTGAACAAACCTCTGGTGTATCAGTTGTTCCGCCAGGAGCACCGCTGAGTAGCTACGTTTGGAAGAGATAAGCACTGAAAGCATATAAGTGCGAAACTCGCCTCAAGATGAGACATCTTTTAAGGGTCGTTGGAGATGACAACGTTGATAGGCTATAGGTGTAAAGTTGGTAACAGCATAGCCGAGTAGTACTAATTACCCGTAGATTTATAGCCTAATTGGCAACGCTTAATTGCGCAATCAAGGTTCTCTCTTTGTGAATGTTTTTATCGATAAAACAGATGTCAGATACAAGACATCAGATACAAGACCTAAAAGTCTGAAATCTGAAATCTAAGCTCTGATATCCTACTATACAACCTTTAGGGTGGTTTTAGCGGTGGGGCTCACCTGTTCCCATTCCGAACACAGAAGTTAAGCCCACCAGCGCCGATGGTACTGCGAAAGCGGGAGAGTAGGTCGCCGCCAGTTTTTATTTAAAAGTCTCATACAGTAATGTATGAGACTTTTTTCGTTTTACACCATAAGCATGAGTAATGAATAATAAGTAATGGGTAATAGGTAATACGCAATCAGTAAGTTTGTTGATCGTTGATAGGTGATAGTTGATCGTTGGGTTGTCATTGCAAGAGTATAGCAAAACCGAGACTGAGTTTGTTGAAGTAAAATAATCTCAATGAATCCGTACATTAGTCTTTTATTTTCCCACAGATGACACAGATCTGCACAGATGTTTGAGAATATTTTTAATTTATCTAAAAATATAATTTTTTAATCAATAGAAAATCCGCTTAATCCGTATAATCTGCGAAAACTCTTTTTTCTTTACAATATGTATCTTCCTAATAAATAGACTCAAAAATCCGTGCAAATCTGTGTCATCTGTGGGAAAATGAAAAACGCAGCCATTAGTATCGATTATGAAAAGATCTCAAGATTTAATGACGATCAATATAAAGCAGAATATTTATATTAACTTCCATATCTATCTTTCCACATTCCAAAATCTCCACAAAGTTTGTGAGCCTGAAAGGATCTAAAGCAATTTTTTACATTTTTTTGTATTTGCATTTTACTTCGAAGAATAAGCTCTTTTTAAATTTATCTAAAAAATATAATTTTCCAATCAATAGAAAATCTGCTTAATCCGTATAATCTACGAGAGTTTTTTCTTCTTTAAACATGAATCTCTTGTAGAAAAATTGATTTTTCTTTGTTGATTTTTACCCACTCAATTATTTTTGCTAAATGCTAAATGCTAAATGCTAAATGCTAAATGCTAAATGCTAAATGCTAAATGCTAAATGCTAAATGCTAAATGCTAAATGCTAAATGCTAAATGCTAAATGCTAAATGCTAAATGCTAAAAATAGTATTGCTCTTTACAATATATTATCTTTTTAATAAAAGAATATCCTCCAACATCTGTGCAGATCTGTGTCATCTGTGGGAAAATAAAAATATAATATACCACAAAAAAACTCATACTTTATAACGTTATACTTTTTGATTATAGAGGAATAAGAATACTTCCTTATAAATAGAGAGCAAGAATTTAAGAAGCGCTTGCTGTTCCATCAATAGGGGCGGGCTTCAGCCTGCTTTGAATAAGAACTCAGCAAAAGGCTTTAGCCAAAACTTATATTTAATTGCTTTAACTTAAAAAACTTCAAACAATTTTTCATTATCATTCCCCGGATCATATCGCTGGAAATAATCATTCTTCTCTTATTCAAATTCTTTTCACTTGAACTCTCAAACTTTAATACAAGAAGTTTTATATCCTTCCATTCTGATAATCTCAAATCCTCCGACTCTCCCAAACTCGAATCCTCCAACTCTTCAATCCTCGAACTCTAAAACTCTCCCACACTCAAACACTCTAACGCTTCAAGCTGCAACCTCTGACCTAACCTCTAAAAAAACAAACATTAGTTTAAAATTATTCTCTCAGAAAGTCAGAGACTTATGATTAAATATGAATTAAAAGTAAACATTATGTTAAATATATTTGGAGATTGAGGGTAAAAGGATGTACTTTTGCCCCACTGAAAACGAGAGTATGTCAGTAGCGCAGAAGAGCCTTTAGATGGGCATAAAATTAAAGACACTACTATATAATGATTGTATACTATTATATAATTGTTATAGGATATTAGCTTGAAAATATAATCCAAAATTTTAGTAAATAAAATTTGGTAATATAAAAAAGATTCTTATCTTTGCAGTCCGGTAAAACGGGAGCGCAGGAGTAGATGATTGGGTGTTGAATAGAGGGGTTAGGGTTATTTAAAAAACTTTAAAAAATCTTCAAAAAACATTTGGTCAATTAGGAAAAAAGTTTTACTTTTGCACACGCAAATCGATACTGAAAACGACAGAACATTAGGTATTGTAAAAAGCGAAAGAAAAGAGATCATTGAAAAATAGATATACAACCAAGTAAGGAAAAACTAAAGCGTATTAAAAAACTTTGAGTGAGTCAGACAAACATACAATGGAGAGTTTGATCCTGGCTCAGGATGAACGCTAGCGGGAGGCCTAACACATGCAAGCCGAGCGGTAGAGATTCTTCGGAATCTTGAGAGCGGCGTACGGGTGCGGAACACGTGTGCAACCTACCTTTATCAGGGGGATAGCCTTTCGAAAGGAAGATTAATACCCCATAATATAATGACTGGCATCAGTTATTATTGAAAACTCCGGTGGATAGAGATGGGCACGCGCAAGATTAGATAGTTGGTGAGGTAACGGCTCACCAAGTCTGTGATCTTTAGGGGGCCTGAGAGGGTGATCCCCCACACTGGTACTGAGACACGGACCAGACTCCTACGGGAGGCAGCAGTGAGGAATATTGGACAATGGGTGAGAGCCTGATCCAGCCATCCCGCGTGAAGGACGACGGCCCTATGGGTTGTAAACTTCTTTTGTATAGGGATAAACCTTTCCACGTGTGGAAAGCTGAAGGTACTATACGAATAAGCACCGGCTAACTCCGTGCCAGCAGCCGCGGTAATACGGAGGGTGCAAGCGTTATCCGGATTTATTGGGTTTAAAGGGTCCGTAGGCGGACTCGTAAGTCAGTGGTGAAATCTCATAGCTTAACTATGAAACTGCCATTGATACTGCGGGTCTTGAGTAAAGTAGAAGTGGCTGGAATAAGTAGTGTAGCGGTGAAATGCATAGATATTACTTAGAACACCAATTGCGAAGGCAGGTCACTATGTTTTAACTGACGCTGATGGACGAAAGCGTGGGGAGCGAACAGGATTAGATACCCTGGTAGTCCACGCCGTAAACGATGCTAACTCGTTTTTGGGACTTTAAGTTTCAGAGACTAAGCGAAAGTGATAAGTTAGCCACCTGGGGAGTACGTTCGCAAGAATGAAACTCAAAGGAATTGACGGGGGCCCGCACAAGCGGTGGATTATGTGGTTTAATTCGATGATACGCGAGGAACCTTACCAAGGCTTAAATGGGAATTGATCGGTTTAGAAATAGACCTTCCTTCGGGCAATTTTCAAGGTGCTGCATGGTTGTCGTCAGCTCGTGCCGTGAGGTGTTAGGTTAAGTCCTGCAACGAGCGCAACCCCTGTCACTAGTTGCTAGCATTAAGTTGAGGACTCTAGTGAGACTGCCTACGCAAGTAGAGAGGAAGGTGGGGATGACGTCAAATCATCACGGCCCTTACGCCTTGGGCCACACACGTAATACAATGGCCAGTACAGAGGGCAGCTACCAGGCGACTGGATGCGAATCTCGAAAGCTGGTCTCAGTTCGGATTGGAGTCTGCAACTCGACTCTATGAAGCTGGAATCGCTAGTAATCGCGCATCAGCCATGGCGCGGTGAATACGTTCCCGGGCCTTGTACACACCGCCCGTCAAGCCATGGAAGTCTGGGGTACCTGAAGTCGGTGACCGTAATAGGAGCTGCCTAGGGTAAAACAGGTAACTAGGGCTAAGTCGTAACAAGGTAGCCGTACCGGAAGGTGCGGCTGGAACATCTCATTTTAGAGCGTCTTTAGACGATAAACAAAATTAAGGTACTTCAATGTACCATGTACTTGCTTAAAGTTCATGCTTTAGTTTTTTATTTGGTTGATATATTAAAAAATACAAAACCCACTAGAAATTAGTAACAGGGAAGAGAGATTTTAGTTAAAGAAGTTCGAGGTTTAGCTATTAGGAATTAGTTTTAGACTAATGACTAAAAACCAACAACCAACAACTAAAAAATGAAGTCTCGTAGCTCAGCTGGTTAGAGCGCTACACTGATAATGTAGAGGTCGGCAGTTCGAGCCTGCCCGAGACTACTAATTTTGAGTAAGAGAGTTTTAGAGTATAAGAGAAGATGAGTTAACACTCAAACCCTCCGACCCTCTGACTCGTACACTCAACTAGAGGGGGAATTAGCTCAGCTGGCTAGAGCGCCTGCCTTGCACGCAGGAGGTCAAGGGTTCGACTCCCTTATTCTCCACAATTACTGAAAAGTAATGAAAAAGTTACAGCGATGTAACAAGAATAGAAGTTATTTAAAAAATAAACAAAGGATTTTAGCCGATAGGGGCTAGAGCATCCCGATGAATCGGGAAGGTCAAGGGTTCGACTCCCTTATTCTCCACATTGTTATTCAATTAACAGTAATTTGAAGGTTTAGAATTAAAAAAGCAGATAGAGCCAAAAACAATATTTGCGGATTAAGCCTGAGAAAGCATAAAGATCATTGACATTAACGGTAAAAATATCACAAAGAGAAAACCGAGCGCAATTAAGCGTTTGAGTTTACAAAAATAGTTTAATAGTAATATTAGACAAAAAATACTGAACTAATTAATAATTAGGAAAGAAATCGTTAAGGGCGTATGGCGGATGCCTAGGCTTTCAGAGGCGAAGAAGGACGTGGTAAGCTGCGAAAAGCTCGGGGGATTGGCACACACGAATTGATCCCGAGATGTCCGAATGGGGCAACCCGTCTGGTTGAAGACCAGTCACTCTAATTTATTAGAGAGCAAACCCGGAGAACTGAAACATCTAAGTACCCGGAGGAAAAGAAATCGAAGAGATTCCGTAAGTAGTGGCGAGCGAACGCGGATTAGCCCAAAAGTCTTTATATATTTAAAAGAATGTTCTGGAAAGAACAGCCATAGAGGGTGATAGCCCCGTATTTGAAAGGTATATTTAGATGATAAATGAGTAGGGCGGGACACGTGAAATCCTGTCTGAATATGGGGGGACCATCCTCCAAGGCTAAATACTCCTGAAAGACCGATAGTGAACAAGTACTGTGAAGGAAAGGTGAAAAGCACTTCGAATAGAAGGGTGAAATAGAACCTGAAACCGTACGCCTACAAGCGGTCGGAGCCCACAAGTTGGGTGACGGCGTGCCTTTTGCATAATGAGCCTACGAGTTAATTTTACTAGCGAGGTTAAGGACTTCAGGTCCGGAGCCGGAGCGAAAGCGAGTCTGAATAGGGCGGTTAGTTAGTAGGATTAGACGCGAAACCTTGTGATCTACCCATGGGCAGGTTGAAGCTCTGGTAACACAGAGTGGAGGACCGAACCGGTTGACGTTGAAAAGTCTTCGGATGACCTGTGGGTAGGGGTGAAAGGCCAATCAAACTGGGAGATAGCTCGTACTCTCCGAAATGCATTTAGGTGCAGCGTCGTGTATAAGTTTATTAGAGGTAGAGCTACTGATTGGATGCGGGGGAGTCAAATCCTACCAATTCCTGACAAACTCCGAATGCTAATAAATGTTCCACGGCAGTGAGGGCATGGGTGCTAAGGTCCATGTCCGAGAGGGAAAGAACCCAGACCAACAGCTAAGGTCCCCAAATTTCTGTTAAGTTGAAGCAACGCGGTTGGACTGCATTGACAGCTAGGATGTTGGCTTGGAAGCAGCCATTCATTTAAAGAGTGCGTAACAGCTCACTAGTCGAGCGGTCCGGCATGGATAATAATCGGGCATAAACAGAATACCGAAGCTATGGATTTATAACCGTTGGGTTATATCTGGTAGGAGAGCATTCTATTCGCACGGAAGCAGTATCGTGAGGTATTGTGGAGCGTATAGAAAAGAAAATGTAGGCATAAGTAACGATAAAGCGGGCGAGAAACCCGCTCACCGAAAGACTAAGGCTTCCTCAGCCATGCTAATCAGCTGAGGGTTAGTCGGGACCTAACGCGAACCCGAAAGGGGTAGTGGATGGACAATGGGTTAATATTCCCATACTTGCTCACACTAAAAAGGGGACGGAGTGCCGTACTTACTGGAGACTGACGGAATAGTCAAGACCTAGCCTTCGGGCGAAGTTGTTGTAAGGAAAGTGCTTCCAAGAAAAGCCGAAGTGAAGCAACCCGTACCAAAACCGACACAGGTGGTCGAGGAGAGAATCCTAAGGTGCTAGAGTGAATCATGGTTAAGGAACTAGGCAAAATAGTCTCGTAACTTCGGAAGAAGAGACGCCAGCAGCAATGCTGGCCGCAGTGAAGAGGCCCAGGCGACTGTTTATCAAAAACACAGGACTCTGCTAAATCGAAAGATGCTGTATAGGGTCTGACACCTGCCCGGTGCTGGAAGGTTAAGGAAGGGCGTTAGCAGCAATGCGAAGCGTTTGACTGAAGCCCCAGTAAACGGCGGCCGTAACTATAACGGTCCTAAGGTAGCGAAATTCCTTGTCGGGTAAGTTCCGACCTGCACGAATGGTGTAACGATCTGGGCACTGTCTCAACCATGAGCTCTGTGAAATTGTAGTCTCGGTGAAGATGCCGAGTACCCGCAATGGGACGAAAAGACCCTGTGAACCTTTACTATAACTTCGTATTGACTTTGAGTAAGTAATGTGTAGGATAGGTGGGAGACTTTGAAGCAGGCACGCTAGTGTTTGTGGAGTCAACGTTGAAATACCACCCTTTACTTACTTGGAGCCTAACTTCTTTTAGAAGGACATTGCGTGGTGGGTAGTTTGACTGGGGTGGTCGCCTCCAAAAGAGTAACGGAGGCTTTCAAAGGTACCCTCAGCACGCTTGGTAACCGTGCGTAGAGTGTAATGGCATAAGGGTGCTTGACTGTGAGACCTACAAGTCGATCAGGTGCGAAAGCAGGACATAGTGATCCGGTGGTTCCGTATGGAAGGGCCATCGCTCATAGGATAAAAGGTACTCCGGGGATAACAGGCTAGTCTCCCCCAAGAGCTCACATCGACGGGGAGGTTCGGCACCTCGATGTCGGCTCGTCACATCCTGGGGCTGGAGAAGGTCCCAAGGGTTGGGCTGTTCGCCCATTAAAGTGGCACGCGAGCTGGGTTCAGAACGTCGTGAGACAGTTCGGTCTCTATCTATTGCGGGCGTTAGATGTTTGAGAGGGCTTGAATCTAGTACGAGAGGACCGATTTGAACAAACCTCTGGTGTATCAGTTGTTCCGCCAGGAGCACCGCTGAGTAGCTACGTTTGGAAGAGATAAGCACTGAAAGCATATAAGTGCGAAACTCGCCTCAAGATGAGACATCTTTTAAGGGTCGTTGGAGATGACAACGTTGATAGGCTATAGGTGTAAAGTTGGTAACAGCATAGCCGAGTAGTACTAATTACCCGTAGATTTATAGCCTAATTGGCAACGCTTAATTGCGCAATCAAGGTTCTCTCTTTGTGAATGTTTTTATCGATAAAACAGATGTCAGATACAAGACATCAGATACAAGACCTAAAAGTCTGAAATCTGAAATCTAAGCTCTGATATCCTACTATACAACCTTTAGGGTGGTTTTAGCGGTGGGGCTCACCTGTTCCCATTCCGAACACAGAAGTTAAGCCCACCAGCGCCGATGGTACTGCGAAAGCGGGAGAGTAGGTCGCCGCCAGTTTTTATTTAAAAGTCTCATACATGTATTTGTATGAGACTTTTTTTATGCACATACCCCAACCATTCATACCCCAAAAATACATGAGTAATGAATAATTAGTAATGGGTAATAGGTAATACGTAATCAGTAAGTTTGTTGATCGTTGATAGTTGGGTTGCCATTGCGAGCCAAGCAATCTCAATGAATCCGTACATTAGTCTTTTATTTTCCCACAGATGACACAGATCTGCACAGATGTTTGAGCGTATTTTTAATTAAGAAGATAATTATATTGTAAATAATAATATGTTGAGATTGCTTACTCGCTGTGCTCTTCACAATGACAGAGACAGGAGTTTATTGGCTATTATAAAGATAATTTTTTATGTTTAAGAAAGCCTTAATTTCTAATCCCGACAAGAGTTTTAGCCCCGATAGAAACGGTTACCCCGCAGTAAGTACAGGCTCTGAAAGAAAGCAGAGGAACGAGGAGTAAAAGTGGATAGCGGGAAATAGCTCCTTATAAAAATAAATAATGAGTCTTGTTATGTTTTAAATTGGACTTACAGTAAATACAATTCTGCTTTGATAAGCTGTTGCAGGGATCGTTACAGAAACTCCACTTAGCTGTAGCTGTATATTGATCCCGGTATAGGAAGCAAGAGCCAGAACGGCTTGTATTCTGAATAATTCAAGATCAGTCAGGGTAATCGTCTGATAAGCGGTTCCGCCAGTTATGCTGCATAAAGCGCAAAGAGTAGTTCCGTTACTGGTTCTTTTTGCAGATAAGATTAAGGAATTGTGCCAAGTGGGATTGACTTCATAATGAACGGATACTTTTGCATTGCCTAATAACAGAGGAACACTTACTGACAATACCACCTGATTGGTTGCACTTTCATATAGACCTGTATAATTGCTGCCTGCTTCTGTAATTGAAGGAACAGTTACCGCCCAATTGCTTCCTGTGGCTGATATTGTCTGTGCTTTAAAACAGCAACTGAATACCATCAAAAGAATGATATATACTGATTTTTTATGATATATGTTTTTGAACTTCATTGGGTTTTCTTTTATTCAGTAATGGTATAGGTGATAATAACAGGAGTATTGGTACGTGTATTGAGATTGGCGTAATTGTTAACGACAAGACTTATGGTCAATCTATGTCCGTTACTTGCTCCGTTTCCGGTAAAAGCTCCGCCTATTCCTGTGATAATATTTACTGCCGTTGTGGAAAGAGTAACCTGAGCTGTTGGAGTTCCTAATGTTCCTCCGCCCGAACCTGAAGCTGTCGCTGCCTGTAATTTGATGTCAACACCGGGAATGACTTGGTTTACGGATGCTGTTACTCTTCTGGTAAGACCTGCCGGAGCGATGGCTGAAGTATAATTGATCCATTTTGTGGTATTTGCTGTAGGTGCTGTTAAAGGCTGTCCCGCTTCAGTAGGAGCTGTAAAATTCATCGCAATAGTTCCTGTGGGTTCTATGTCTAATAAAGTAACCACGGGCAATGTGACCGCCACTGTTCTGTTTATTGTGGTTTGGGTAAAGGCTGTATTGTATATCAGACAGGAAACTATTAATATGATAGGTGTGATTACTTTCATTTTTTCTTTTTTATTTCATTATAACCTACTTTTATACTTTCCTGTTGGTATTTTATTTCGCTTTGTTGTTTTGTAATATGAATGGTTATGTTTTGTTTTTCCGAAGGTTTTAAGGTAAGATCAAAGTTTTCTACAGAGATTTTATATCGTTTGTCTAAACCGTTTCTGTAGATTTTCACTTTCCAGTCTCCGGGACGAAGATAAGTAAAGTCGAAAGTATCTCCGATAAAGGCGATTTTTCGATATGTCTGTTCACCATTGGTTGCTTCAATAATGATGCTTTCTTTTTTCTTTTTGTCTTTATTAAGCTGAAGTTTAGCAAAACTATACGATCCTTCATTTTCAGTAAGCTGTATGGTTCCTTCAATTCCGGATGCTGTCATTAATCCTAAATTAAAAATATTTTCTTTGTTGCTAAGACTTAATGAAGCAGGTAAAGAGATGCTCGAAATATCATTTATGTCTGTTGTGGAACGGTCTATTTCAAGATAATAATTTCCAGGAATAATATTTTTAAATGTATAATTTCCATTTTTATCGGTAACGGAAAGATAGCTTCCCAACATCAATTTTATGCCTTCAGTTTTACGGACTCCCAAATTGCTGATGTTTCCTGATAATGTAGTGTAATCGGCAATTTTCTGTACCGGAACATGAAGTCGTAATGTATATCTCACCGAAAATATAAAGTCTTTATTTCCCAGTTCACCTCTCTGAAGCGAATATCTTCCCGATAGATCCAGTTCATTTCCCGGGAAAATCTGCTGATGAAAAAGGAGTTCAAAAAGATTTCTGTCCTTAAAATATTCTTCAGGCATATAATTATTCTGATAAAAAAGACTGAAGTTGGTTTTGTCTGAAAGTCTGCTGATAATTCTCGCACCGTAATATACCTGCTTTTGATTTTGTAACTGATAGCGCGAAGTAATGGCATAACTTGCATAAATATTAAATGAAGTTTTAAGCCTTTCAAAAGATAAATTAGCCGTATAAAAACTTGAGTTCCCTGAAAATCCTGTAAGATAATTTTCTGTTTTTCCAAACTGACTTTCAAGATTTACCTGAAATATCCCTATTTTCTGGTCGATGCTTACTTTAAAAAAACGTTCGTAATAATCAAATTGTTTCGGCTCAAGACGATCCTGATATTTTTGAAACCCGTTATAAAGCATGATGAAACCATTCGAAAGATATTTATATTGTAAACCATATTGCAAATAGTTTCTGTAAGGCGCTGCCAGAAATAATGTATCTCTCTGGAAATTTTTGGCGTCACGCATATAATTCGCAAACACATTAAGCCTATTAGAAATTCGATATTGAAGGTTTCCATTAAAAGTACTGGTATTCGTAAAATAACCTGCAAACTGCGGACTTGCTCTCATGTACAAAACGCTTCCGTTAAGCCTTTCAAAAGTAGCCTGAGTCTGCAGCATATAAGCGCTGCCTTCCATCGTGTCGGTTTTACTGTAGGCCAATTCACCCGAAACTGTGATGTTTTTTGATATTTTAAATTTTGCTGTGGTGTAAGGAAGATGGGCTTCAGAATCGAGTCTGATATTTCCGAAATTCATTTCGCCTTTTCGAGGAATTTTATAAAGATATCCTGCCGTAATTTCTGATTCTTTTCTGATTTTAAAAGTGGAATACATATTAAATTCATCTTTTATATCACGAAAAAATCTCGGATGATTATAAAATCCACCCAAACTTACTTTTTTGAAATCATATCGTACTTCTGCACCTCTTCCGTATCTTGCAAATTCTGTAAGGTAGGACGCAGAATAATTTTTGTCTCCTAAATGAACGAAAAAATCATCTCTTTTATAATTGATAAAATATTCTTCATATTGTGTAAACGAATTGAATTCTACCGGATTTTCTGTGACCGCATGAAATTCAATATTGTTTTTATTTTCTTTATCAAGACTTCCTTTACCGTAAACTTCTCCCTGAAAACCGTCCTGATAAACACCCATATTTTGCATTCCGATGAAAGATAAGGAAGTGGCAACGGAAAGTCTGTGGTAAATATCGTCTTCAACAGGTTTTACAGAAATGATTTTTATACTGACATAAGCAGACTGATTTTCCGTCGGACTTTCTTTGGAATAAACTGAAAGATTTAGATTCTGATATTCATTTTGCCCAAGTTCGGCGCTCGTTATTTTATGGATGGTAATTACTTTTGCTTCACCGGGCTGCATGCTTAAGTAAGTATCCTGATCTACTATCGCATTTTTACTTTCAAGAATAAGATTTTCAACTACATTTCCGCTGTTTTTTAAAAGAAAAGAAGCTTTAATTGTTTCTCCGGCTCTGATGAATTCCGGAGCTTCCAAAGCTGTAAGAGAAAGTTTTCTGCTTCCTGAAACGATAACATCTGTTTTTTTTGTAAAACGGCTGCCGTCATATTGATCAGTTTCCATTAATGACGATCGAATATTTTCCCTGTGGGGTTTCTGTAGCAATACGTAACGGGACAATGTAAGATTTGTTTTCACCAGCCGAAATGCTGAATTCTCCCTTAGATAAAATCGGGATGATGTTCGGATTGGAAGTGGTGACTTCAATCGTATATTTTTTGTTTTCTGAGGTAGGATTTTCTAAAATAAAGGAAATAGAAGAAGATGTTCCCGGTAGCAGACTATCTTTTTTAGTAACAATTTCTCTGGATTGTTGTTGGGAAAAAATAAGTACAGGGAATAATAAGAAAATATATATGTACCAAATTTTAATCATTTTTTACTTCTAGTTCCACATTAAGGGCGAAGGCATTTTCGTTTTCGTCAGTTGCTATGATGACGGCATTGTAATGATCGGGTGGTATTCTACTGATGTCAATAGGGAATGATTTGGAAGTATAAGGCAGCAGTCCCATCTCAAGACTGGAAAAAGTTCCGATCTTTTCTCCGGTTTTGCGGTTATAGATTTCAATGGTGGCGCTTGGTTTGCAATATAAATTACCATTATTGGCGATGGCAATTTTCGCC
Source organism: Chryseobacterium ginsenosidimutans (assembly GCF_024807225.1). GTDB lineage: Bacteria > Bacteroidota > Bacteroidia > Flavobacteriales > Weeksellaceae > Chryseobacterium > Chryseobacterium ginsenosidimutans. The sequence continues at coordinate 4,692,363 of NZ_JANUCO010000001.1, read as the reverse complement.
AGTTTCATTCCTTCTTCTCTATCAATTTTTACACTCTCAAATTTAAGATCCGGCTTTGCTTTTTCAGAATCATAATCTGTAATAACCTGAATAGCGTATCGTACGATCGATGTAATGTTTATTCCTTGTTTGCTGTCGCTTGGTTTTACGTCTTCTACGGGTTCTACCATGATGACACTCCAATAACTTCCCGGATCAGAAATTTTATTGGGAATCGTTATTTCATAATAGACTTCGGTTTTTTGCTTGGCTTTAAGAGTAACGAAATTGGTATTGAATTTTATCCAGTCGATATTCGTCCTGTTATTGGTATGCGGAACCGAATAATTAATTGTACCATCAGATTTATAACTAAAATCCTGAAGAAATAATTTTACATTTTGTGGTTTATTCCCTGTATTTTCTATTTCAATTTTCCCCTTGTATACTTTTCCGTTTTCTACTTTATAATTATGAGAAAGACCATTAAGAATAACGATACTTGCTTTCAAAAAACCGAATTGAAGGATGAAAATTAACAATAAAAGAATACGCTTTATCATATATATGTAAAGTTTAGTGTTTAAAATGGTAATAATACAAGACCAAGAAGAAACAGATTTGCAATTTCTTCTTGCCTGTATTTAATGTGAAAGCGGACGAGATTAGTTGTCCGAAATAGTATAGGTAACTGTAGCTACAGTAGTAGCAGTTGCCTGTAAGTCTGCATATACTGCAACTCCACCAGGACCACTTCCCGGAGCTAATGCATAAGTAAGATTATGACCATTGTTGGCACCGTTACCTGTGTAAGCACTACCAATTCCTGAGATAATGGTTTGGTCTGCAGCACTCAATGTAAGCTGAGCAGCCGGAGTTCCCAATGTACCACCTCCTGATCCTGTAGCAGCAGCAGCTGTCACATGGATATCAATTCCCGGAAGGATTGCATTCAGTTTTACAGATACATTACGGGTAGGATCGGCAACAGATTTAATAGAAGAATAATTAAGCCAAAGCGTATTATTAGAAGCGTTTGCCACGATCGGATTACCAGCTTCTGTAGGAGCGGTGAATCCCAAAGTAATGTTTTTGGTAGCAGCAGGTTCAATATCTACCAACGCTACTTCCGGTACAGAAATCGTTATCGTGTGATTGTCGGTGTTGGTGTCTTGTGCGCTTATATTTGCAGATACAGCTAACGCAATTAAAGACAAAGCTAAAGTGAATTTAGTTTTTTTCATGGTGAGGTATTAAGTTGAGTGAAGTTAATAAAATTCAACATAGTATGAAATATTTTTAACAATATATTTTTATACTTATTATTTCGTTAATAATATTGCAATATGTGTGTTTGAATTTTTTTTGCAAAGTAATCAAAAATTATATTAATATTTTATGATTTTACGCAGGAAAATAGAAAAGTCTTATACAAATTATGTATAAGACTTTATTTTTTTTGTTTTATCAATGATATTAAGCCCAATGAGGATCCGAAACGGTAGGTTTTCCTGTTTCCAGCCTGCCTGCAAAATGCCAGATGTTATTTCCTGACGTGATTTTCAGATCGTACCAACCTTTCATTTTGTTGATATTAATCGTCACATTTTGTTCGTCTTTCTGTAATAAAATTTCTTCCTTATTTTTTTTATAGAAATCTTCTAACGTGATCGAAATATTATTTTTAGTATTCTTTTTAATAATTAATTCCATTTCATTGTTTGAAGGATTTCCATTCAACGAAATTTCTAGTTCAGGCTTATTTTCTCCTTTGAAGTTTCTGTAAAAACCATTCGGACCGAAAACTTCACAGTCATATTTTCCTAAATTTACAGCGTGCGATAATTCCTGTTTTGAATATAAAGCATAAGAAAAATGAAAATTATCATTATTAAAATTCGTTCTGTCATAGATTAATAAAGGAACAGCTCTTTCTTTTGCATTCACCATTTTAATTTTTCCCTCCTCAAAATTTACATGATAATGATAAGGAAGCGGGTTCGATGGTTTCAAACCTCTTTCTTGGATTTCCAGTAAATGGCTATTCAATTCATTTTCTGCATACCATTTCAGATTCGGGACAGGCTTATTTTTCGCTGAATTAATGGCTTTAGCATACTCTTTCTGATCAAGATAATCCATCTTAGGAATTTTGACAGTAGATGAATTAAATGCTGAAGTCAGATCTCCGCAAATTGCCCTTCTCCAATCGCTGATATTATCAATCGTAAGGTCTTTATTAAATTTTATCTTAATGAAATTTTCCAGAAACTGCAACACAGAAGTATGATCTGAAACCTCAGAATTCACAAAACCGCCTTTCGTCCACGGAGAAGCGATAATCATAGGAAACTCTGAAGCCCAAACCAACGGTTCCTTCAATTCTTTCATGATCTTTCAGCTTTTGCGTCGACATATATTCCTGATTTTTGTCTACGTATTCCACACCGTCTTTTCCGTTCATATCAACAGGCTGACTCGGATTCATCGGTGGTGCAAAAGGTAAAACATGATCGAAATACCCATCATTTTCATCATAATTAATAATGAAAATTGTCTTTTTCCATGTTTCAGGATCTTTGGTCAAAATATTTAAAACCTCAGAAATATACCACGCTCCGTACCAAGGCGAACCGGGATGATCGGAAAAATGTTCCGGAGCGACCAACCATGAAACCAATGGTAATTTTTTATCCTCAACATCTTTTCGGAACTGAAATAAAACATCACTTTTCGGAACAACTAATTTTTCTCCTTTTTCGTCTGTTCCTATTTCTAAATTCCAAAAATCGGGATCATTAGAATTGGTGGTAAATGCTTTTTCATGCAGATTTTTTTCTGCCTGCGAAAGTTTAGCGTAATGATCAGGATGATATTTAATTTTATCTTCTTCCAATTCAGCAATCATTCCTTCGAATCTTTCCTTTTGCTTCGGATTTTTTTCAATTTCCGACTTTAAATAAGCAATGATATTCGGAATATTCTGATGATATCCTTTAGAAAATTTTACATTAAATTTCGAAAACCATTCAATCGGATTATCGGTGAAATTACTCAGCCAAGCTTCCTGTTCACCCGACATTCCTTTCGGAAGACTTATTTCGTTCTGATAAATTTTCCAAGAAACATTTTGCTCTTCTAAAATTTCAGGAAAACTTTTCCATTTTGCCTGATGATTTTTATCGTAATCTATATTTTCATTATAAACATTGGCTTTTACTTTACCGTTTTTCTGCTCGCGCAACGTTCCCGACCAATGAAAAAGTCGGTTGGGAGTCGTTCCCGTTAATGATGAACAAAAATACTGGTCGAAAATCGTAAATGCATCTGCCAATTGATAATAAAACGGTAAATCTTCACGGTTGTAATATCCCAATGTCAACGGAATATCTTTGTAATCTTTATTTCCCGAAGCTTTCGACTGAAGCCATTGATCGTATTTTCCTTTATTCAACGCCTTTTGCTGATTGTCCCAAGAATGCGGAAGCGAGCTCATCCACGTAGATTTTGTATTTCTTAAATCCAAACGGGCAGGAGCTGCATATTTTCCGGAATCATTTTTTTGAAAAAAAGCAGAATGACCGTCCTGCTTTTTAAAAGTTCTTTGATCTAAAAATCCTCTTACGCCTTTCAAAGCTCCGAAAGCATGATCGAAAGAGCGGTTTTCCTGCATTAAAATAACCACATGTTCAGCATCATAAAATGTAGATTCTGCAGCTGGATCTATCGTTAAAGCCTTTAAAATTGCAGGATGCAAAACGCCTGAAGTTCCCAGACCAGCCAATAAAATGCTTGATTTTTCTAAAAATTCTCTTCTGTCCATTTTATATTGTAATACAAAGAAATCGCAAGTTAAGAGGTTTTTTCCTGCGATTTCTTTTAATTATTGTTAAAAATTAATTAGATTTTTTACTGCAGCCACCACGGTTTAGAATTGATATTATCGCTTCCTCCGTATTGTGCCACCAACGCAGCCTGAAGATTGGCACTGTTATAATTGTACTCAGCTTGCGGATATCTGAATCTGAACGGTGCAGAAACTCCTGTCTGTAAAGGATAATTTGGGTAACCTGTTCTCAGATAGTCATAATAAGAAGTCCATTGTGATTGGTGGAACATCGTCATGTATTTTTGCGTCATGATTTGTTCTAATTGTGTTGCCAAAGGAGCAGAATTATTATAAACTACCAAAGGCGTTCCCAGATAATTATTCACATCAAATCCTGCGAAATACTGATTCGGATTTTTAACATACGTCTGATAAAAACTGAAACTTGCTTTAACGGCATTATCATAATGGGTCTTTGCAGATCCCGAAATCCAGCCTCTTGCGGTAGCTTCTGCCAAAATAAATTCTAATTCCGAATAACTTAAAACCGATGAAGGTTCGTTCGTCGCATCTTTGTAGAAACGGTCATTCACTTTTGAAATATTTTTTGCCGTAATCAAAGCCGCGTTGTCAGAATAAGGGGATGTAGGATTTCCTCCGTTGTAGCCTGTGAAATCGGTCAACGGTTTTCCGGCTTCTTTCGCACCTGTCGTTTGTGCTGCAAAAGTGAACAATCGCGGATCTTGTCTGGCTTTAAATAAATCAATAAAATAATTCGCCATATACAAACTCGAACCGTAACCACTGTTGTTGAACATCGTGTATCGGCTGTCTGCAGCATCTGCAAATTTCAATTCTCCGTTGTCTGTAATCGAAGTCATCAAAGTCTGGCTTCCTGCGATGGATGCAAATTCCGTAGCCACATTATAGCTTCCGATTGTCGTTTTTTTTGACATCGTCATTAATATTTTTAAACGGAAAGAATTGATTAGTTTTTTCCATTTTGTCGCGTCGCCGTTGTAGATAATGTCGCCTTCGATTTTATCGTTTGAGTTTATTAAATCGTTCGCTTCTTTTAATTCAGATAAAATTCCTGCCATTACGGTTTCCTGGGAATCGTATTTGGGTTGCGTAACTCCTGATTCACCTTTCACCGCTTCAGAATAAGGAATGCTTCCGAATTTTAAACTTAAATTAAAGAAATAATACGCTCTGTAAAATTTACCGATCGCCTGATAATTTTTATTGTTGATCTTTTCGGCTTCCTGCATCATTTTTACCGTATTCAGAAGACCTTTTGTGTAGACATCGAAAGAAGCGTCGCTCCATTTCATGTATTGATAGGTGTTTTCTCCGTCTGTCCCGATCATCATTCTGGAAGCGTACATATTGTCACCATTCACCTGAAAAGCATTGGAAGAAACGTAAGTCAATAGAAATTTTGGATCTACACTTGCCTGATCATTTGGGTTTTCATTGATTTTATCAAGATCGGATTCACAAGAAGTCAATGCCAATAATCCGACTACAAAAACTGCTTTTATAATATTTTTCATTTTGATTTTCTGTTTTTAATTAAAATTTAAGATTAAATCCAACTCCGATCCATCTGCTTGAAGGATCCTGAATATCATTCCCTGTTCCGATTTTATAATCCGGATCTGAATACAGGTTTTTAGATTTTTTCCATATTGCTAAATTATATCCTGAAATATTGGCGGTGAAACTTTTTACCATTCCTTTTGGATTTAAGAGATAAGAGAAGTCGTATTCCAGCACTACGGATCTTAATTTTACGAAGGTTCTGTCGAAAACGTTGGCAAATAATTCGCTTTCATCTTCTGTTACTCTCGCCTGATAAGGATAATTTTGTGCCCAATCCTGGAAGCTGATTGCTTTTGTGTGTGGAGTGTACGTTCCTGTTGCAGAATTATAATTCACACCATCCGGTACGAAATAATAAGTACCCGGATTTGCATACTCCTGATCTCTGTAGGCTGTAGAATTCGGATGTTTTCCGCCCCACCACATTTTTTCCACGACCTGCGATCTCATGACACCACCGACACTTCCGTCGATTCCTACATTTAACGTAAACTTTTTATATTTAAAGGTGTTGGTAAAACCAAACGTCCAGTCCGGATTGAAATGTCCTAAGTTTGTAGGAGTATTTGACTTTGTTGGCATTCCTGTATTGGCGTTCAGAATTACTTTTCCATCGGGAGATTTTTGCCACGTTATATCATAATAACTGTCCATTCTTTCGCCCAATTTGATGTTGTTGTAATTCGGCATGTCGGCATAAATGGAAGTCAGTTTTTGTTCGTACGTACTCCAGTTGATTAACGATTTCCAAGTGAAATCATTTGTTTTAATCGGTGTTAAACCTAATGAAATCTCAAGACCTTGCGTTGTATATTCGTTTCCGTTTACATATTGAGACGTGAAACCTGAAGATTGTGCCGCAGGAAACTGAAGAATATTATTATAATCCAACGTTCTGAAATACGTCGCATCAAAAGTAATTCTGTTGTTGAATAATCCTGCGCTCAAACCCAATTCATAAGATTTTGTCTGTTCAGGTTTTAAAGAGTTTTCAACATTTAAAGTAGTCGGATAATAATACGTTGGATTTCCGTTAAATGTAATTCCGCTATTGTTTACATAATAATTTCTGGTCGAATAAGGCTGAAAATCATACGCTACTTTTGCCCAGGAAGCAGATAATTTTAACATGTTGACCGCTTCCGGCATTTTAACCAGGTTTGAAATCACGGCACTTAATGAAGCAGAAGGGTAGAAGTACGATCTGTTGGCTTTCGGTAAGGTGGAAGACCAGTCGTTACGCCCTGAAACGTTCAGGAAAAATGCGTTGTACAAACCAATGTCAATCGTTGTATAGGCACTGTAAATTAATTTTTCTTTTAAATAATCATAATATTTTACAGCTCCGACCGAATTGTCTAATGTGTATAATTCAGGAATTTTCAACCCGTCTGTTGAAGCATTATCAACATCATTTTTATAGTAAAAAGCGGAAGCTCCGGCGTTGATCGCAAAATCGAAATTGTCAGAAATTTTCTTTTTATAGGTTGCTAAAACATCGTAGTTAAGATTCCATGTTTTGGTATCGTTCAAAATATATCCGCCACTTCTTGGTGCGCTATAGTTGAAGTAAGAATACGGACTCAGGATTTCCTGCTTGTTGTGATTTTCGACAAGAGAGATTTTTCCTTTTACCGAAAGATCGTTCGTTGCTTTATATTCTAAACCTGTTTGCGCATTGAGAACATTGGTTCTGTTTTTATTTTTGTAATATTCAGCTCCGAACCATGGGTTGTTGTACCAAGCATAGTTTCCAGTTGGCTTGCGCAGTTCCCTGTTGTCCGGGAATCCACATGTGGTTTTTAAGATCTCTTCCGTCTACATCACCTCCCATCCAAATCAAAATCGTGTACATGTGACCACTCGGATTATAGTCGTAATTAGGAATATTCGGAGTAAAAGTCTGGGTAAAATTAAATTTAGTATCAAAAATAAATTTTTCGCCAAAATGATTTTCAGAAGAAAAATTCATTCCATAACGCTGTAAATAAGAATCAGGAACTCTGTCGTCATAATTCATGAAATTCCCCGAAAGCCTGTAAACATCTTTATTATTTTTATAACTGATCGAGAAATTGTTATTATTAATGACCGCAGGTTTCAGGAAAGTAGCAAGATTATCGTGATATTGCCAGTCAATGGGAACTCTTTCATACCTCGATTTATCATTGTACTGACTTCCAGTCACACCTCCATACCAAGGAATGACCTGTCCGGTAACTTTATCTCTGATCGGGCTGTTCCATTGAGCGATTTTTAAACCGGGAACAAATTTTGGTCCCCAAATCATATCTCCATCATTTACTCCACCATCGGCTCCGTCCCAGAATTCGTATTTTCCGTGCGAACCGTTTCCGTATTCGGTCTGTGTTTTCGGAAGGTTGGTAAATCCGGCTGTCACCATTGTATTTTGAGAAAACTCAACCGTGAAACCTTTCTTTTTAGCACTTTTTGTAGTAATTAAAACAGCTCCGTATCGACCTCTCGAACCGTAAAGAGCAGAAGCTGTCGCTCCTTTCAACACATTGATATTGTCGATATTATTAGGATCTAAATTCTGGAAAACCGTTTTCTCAACAATGACGCCATCAATAACGAAAACCAAATTTGAATTTCCTCTTAACGTAAATTCCGGAGCCTGCTGCATTCCCGTAGGATTGGAGACATTAAGACCGGCAACCTGTCCTGAAAATAAATTTCCTATACTCGGTGTAGTGATGGTTTCAAATTGTTTTGTCCCGACTTCCTGCGTAGAATATCCTATTTTTTCTTTCTTTTTCGCGATACCAAGAGCGGTAATTACAACGCCTTCAATCTGTTTTTCGTTAACCTTTTTTAGAACAACCGAATAATTTCTTCTGTTTGAAATTTCAATCGTGTAGGAAGAAAACTCCGGTGAAAAAAACTCAAGAATGTCTTTTGGATTTGCTGAAATTGTAAAATTACCGCTTTCATCAGTAATGGCGGTCTTTCCCGTGTTTTTATCAGTAATGTTTACGCCCGAAACAGTGTCGCCATTTTCTGATTTTACATTTCCGGAAATATTGACTTCCTGAGCGGTAAGATAGAGGGGGAGCAATAGAATTGCAAAAGTAGCTAAAGTCTTCTTCATTTTTTTGAATACAAATTTAGCCCGGCTTTGTTACCTCAGTTTTAATAGGATATTACGATAAATATATCATTTCATGGTGAGACAATAAGAAAAGTTAATACAAGTATAAAGGAAAAAACTGTGGTAGGTTCACAAATTTTTAGTTTTTTAAAAGGTATTATTATATAGGATTGATGATACTTTTTAAGCTAGAATCTACTGAGAATTCCCCAGTGTATTTTTATATCATTAAATTTAAAAGGATTTCCAAATTCGTTACCATTGGAAAGCTGGAAGCTCATCAACCCGATCGGAATGAAGAAATTGAAACCGAGTCCGACACTGTAGAGCTTGGGTTTTACATTCAGAGATTTGTTGTTGAGTTGTCCGTATTGTCCGAAAACATCAAAGAAAGCCTGATTTCCTATAAGGTATCGGTATTCTAAACTTCCGTAGTAATAAAAGTCGGCGGCGAGGGAATTTTCATTGAAACCCCGCATAGAATTCCAGCCTCCAAAACGGTAGAGTTCGTTGGCGGAGAAATCAATCTTTGAGTCCATCATTGCGCCTTCCGCTTTTATGTTGAGGAAATGATTTCCGTTGATATGATAATTATGTTCCCCGAAAAAATAAAACTGATTTTGCGGAGATTTTATATTGTCTTTCGTGTAAGTTGTTGTAAGATAGTCATATCCTGCACTGATCTTTGTTTTGTAGAGGAAAAGATCAATATCAGTCGGTTTCTACCATTTCATACCAGATTCCAAGCCCTTTTTTGTTGTAATCTTTCCCCTGAACATACAGCGTATCGATGATGGTTGAACTTTCGAAGGTTCCTCTAAAACCAATCTTATTTCTCGAATTAATGTGATAATAGAAAGCAGGAAGCGCTTTCACGTTGGCATACGTAGAATCTTGTCTGAAAATATTCACCTTCATATTCAAACCGACATTAGATTTAAAAAGATAAGGAACATCAGCCTGAAGATCAAAAGTCTGCCCTTTATCCGGGTTTCTCTGCCAATATAAATTCACCGTTTCAAAACTGTTGAAGATATTTCTGAAATTCACATTCAGCGTTCCGTTTAACGTGAATTTATCCGTTTTATCATTTCCGAAACCAATTACCCCGTCAAAACTGTTTGTTTTCTTCTTTTCCATAAACAGAAAAATACTCGTAGAATCTTTCGTAAAGAGCGTTTGCGGAGGTCTTTCCAACGTGACGAACTGATGACCCTGGAAAGATTTATTAATAGCAATAAGGTTTTTGTCGTCGTAAGTTTTTCCTTTGAATTCTTTTTCAAGATTTTTCATAAACCTTTTAGGAACACTGGTGTAGCCTTTTACTACGAAATTATCGATCGTTCTCTTATCATTTTTATTAATCTCGAGTTCTACGATCGGATAGCCTTTTTTCTGACCTTTATATTTCGTCTTAATCCTGCTGAACGCAAAACCGTCATCAATATAAGTCTTATTAATTGTTTTCTTGGTCGAATCTAAATTTTTAGTAAAAAACTCCTTCTGAATTTTAGTTCTCTGAGAAATTGAATCGGAAAGATTCACGTACGTTTCGTTGAAATTTTTTCCTTTATCATAAATGATTTCCGTGCTGTCGCCAATTTTCTTCACCTCTTTCAGCTGAGTGAAAAAGTAATTATTCTGAGCCAGAGAATCCAGAAATTTCACGGCAGAAGTAGAATCCTTCACCTTTTTTCTGACCTTAGTTTCAGAGTCGATAAGAAAATAATGTTTCTTCTGCGCTTGTACAAAAACGCAAAACAGGACAAAAAATATTTTTAAAATTAACTTCAATTAATACAGAGTTTAAAAAAATCCGGTTGCTTGTCATTCCGTAGGAATATTAACTATTTACGTTAAATTTTGCATAGATTCCTACGGAATGACAAAAATGCTGTTTTATTTAAGAAGATTTGTAATTAAAAATAAAAAGTTTAATAAGTTTAACTGAAACTAAGCCAGTTTATTATATTTCTTCATTAAATTCTCGTAAGTTCCCTGCGGAAGAATCCATTTCAAAGGCACTCCGATTTTCTGCCCGAATTTACCAAAATAATAATGAGCTTTCCATTTATTTTTAGTTAAAAGTTGATCTACGTATTCTGCAACTTCCAACGGTTCGGTTCCGTCACCAACATGAGAATTCATCAAACCATACACTTTGTCGAAGACATTTTTATACGGCTCAGAAACTTTTGTTCGTACTCTGTTTTCTGCAATATTGGTTTTTATATCACCTAAATGCAGCGAACAAACATTGATGTTCCAAGGATAGACTTCATATCTCATCGCTTCAGTTACTTTATCTAAAGCCGATTTTGAAGCCGAATAAAATCCACGGAAAGGCAATCCCATTTCGCTTCCGATACTGGAAACATTGATGATTTGTCCGAATTTATTTTCACGCATTTTTGGCATCACCGCACTCATCATTTGAACGGCACCAACCAAATTAAGGTTGAATAATTTTAAAATATCTTCTTTTGAAGAATCTTCCACAGAACCTACCATTCCCATTCCTGCATTGTTGATTAGCACATCGATTCTGGTTTCTGTTTTCAAAACTTCTGCGATCGCATGTTGTACCGCATCATTATCCGTAACATCCGTCGGAATAGATTTAAAATACTGACTTTCGGTGTGTTTTCGGCTCAAACCGTACACTTTATGACCTTTCTTCCCAAAATATTCTGCTAATACGAAACCGATTCCTGATGAGGTTTCCTGTGATGATTATAGTTTTATTCAATTTTTTTTATTTTAATTTAAAAACTTAAGCCGATGTCTTCTTTTTCAATCATTTTTGTGTCTTGAAGATCACAAATACAACCTTTTACTGTGTTATAATTTCCCGAAATTCTGGTTTCTTTTCCTTTGCTGTCTGTAATTATGATTCCGGCAGAATAAATTTCCCCTTCTGCATGATATGTTCTGAACAATAAATACTCAAAACCATTATTTTTAAATTGAAGATTATCTATTTCCATTCCCGCATTCTGTACACCTCCGCCTCGCCAATATGAATTGTAATGAAATTTTTTCCAGCTTTCTTTTGTTCGTTCTTTAGGAAATTCGATTTCAATTTTGTTTTTAGTTCCAAAACGATATTGAATATATTTATTCGTTTTGTCTTTAACCAAAGACATTCTTTTTCCGTTTTTTGTGTCGAATGAATAAATGATTTCCTCATTAGGCAAAAGATATTGTGCCCAAAATGACAGTGGAATTAAAAAACAGATTAAAATGGAAAACTTTTTCATTTATTCTTTAATTAATAAATTTTCCAAATCCTCCCAAAACATCGGATAAGATTTTTCCACAACATCTTCCTCTTCAATATTCAATTCTTTAATTAAACAAAACGGCGCAAAACTCATCGCCATTCTGTGATCCTGATAGGTTTTAATTGAAATATTATCTTCCGGATCATTAAAACTGATGGATTTAATCGTTAAATCTGTGATTTCAGTCTCTGTTCCGAGCTTTTTTAATTCGTTGTATAAAGCCAACAATCTGTCGGTTTCTTTGACGCGTAAAGTTCCCAGCCCTGAAATTTCAAACGGAATTTTCAACGCTGCAGCCGTTACGCAAAGCGTTTGAGCGATGTCTGGACAATCATTCATGTCCAAGACAATCTTTTCCGGAAACTGAAAATTTTCAACCGGTTGAAGCGTTAATTGATGTTCGTCTTCTGTGAAAGTTGTTTTAATTCCGAAGAATTCATCATAAATTTTTGCAATCGCAGAATCTCCCTGAGTTGATTCTTTGTAAAAACTTTTCAGATGCATGGTTTCTCTTCCCAATGCGGCAAAAGAGTAGAAGTATGATGCAGAACTCCAGTCACTTTCCACTTCGTAATTCACAATCGATGAGTGATTGTTGGTAAAAGGTTCAACTTTGATGGTATTTCCAATGAAACTGCTTTTAATTCCAAAATTAGTTAAAATGCTCAAAGTCATTTCAATATAAGACCGTGAAGTGACTTCGCCAACAAGATTTATCTCTAATCCGTTTTCTAATTTTCCGGCAATAAGTAGGAGAGAAGTGATGAACTGGCTCGAAATATTTGCCGGAACATCCACTTTGGTTTCAGTGATTTTTCTTCCTTTAATTTTCAAAGGTGGAAAACCTTCATTTTCCATATATTCAATTTCTACGCCCAGATTTTGTAAAGCAGTGACCAGATTTTTAATCGGTCTTTCTTTCATCCTTTTTGAGCCGGTAAGAATCGTAGTTTTTCCTTCCTGAATAGAATAATAAGACGTAAGGAAACGCATCGCCGTTCCCGCATGGTGAATATCGACCGTTTCTGTGTTCTCCGACAATGCTTTTTTTAGCAATTGCGTATCCTGAGAATTGGAAAGATTCCCGATTTGTATGGTTGCAAACAAACTTTCTAAAATCAACAAACGATTCGAAATACTTTTCGAACCGCTGATTTGTATGGTTTTATTTCCTGTTAATTTTGATTTTTCTAGCTTCTTCATTGTTTTCTTCTAAGTCGGGAAGTTGGAGGTAGGAAGCTGGAAGTTTTTAAATATTCTAAACTTCCGGCTTCTGTCATCCATCTTCCTGCATTATTTTAATTTTTCATTATTTTGATGACGATCTTTATCGCGATCAGTTTTTATCTTCATTTTTTTGTCGAAAGCTTCCTGCAGATTCACTCCGGTTTGATTGGCTAAACATAAAGTTACAAACAGTACATCTGCCAATTCTTCACCCAGATCTTTGCTTTTATCACTTTCCTTTTCACTTTGTTCGCCATATCTTCTTGCAATAATTCTTGCAACTTCACCGACTTCCTCCGTCAACATTGCCATATTGGTCAGTTCATTGAAATAACGAACACCAATGGTTTTTATCCATTCATCGACTTGCTGCTGCAGATTTGTAATTTCCATTATGGGTTGTTGTTGATCTTTTGTTCCAGAAGGATGATTTTTGTCTTTAATCTATTCAATTCTTCTGTATTTTCGGTTGATTCTCCTATCTTTTCAGTAACATCAGCAACCTTTTTGAAAAACTTTCTGACAAGAAGATAAATTAAAATCAATACAATAAAACCTCCGATTTTTGTAATATTAAAATCCATTTTTTAAATATAAATTTTTAAAAATACTGATAAGCTCCGATGGTCGGATTTGAAGTTCTCGAAACATTCGCAATGTCTGTAGGAACTGTTGCAGCAACGGTTGTACTTCCTTTTCCGATTGCAGGAGAATTTTGTTTCACCCTCAAATTCATCTGAGCCGCAAAATAATTAACAAACAACGGATCCTGATTTTTAAGCGACTGCGTTACACTTGTATTGGTGTCAAAATCGAAGCCTGCTTCTGAAGTGTTGGAATATTTTATTAAACAGTTTTGAATCGTAAAATTAAATAATTGTCCGGGAGTCTGTTCAAAACTTACAGCATTATCACGATCAGAATAGACGATACTGTTTCTTACATTAAGAATCAAAGCACCTTGTTCTGTCTGGTTGGTTTCGTTTTTCCATTCATTGGTGGCGAAAATCCCGTTTCTGTTGTATGAGTTCAGAAGATCAGAATAATTGGCAATTGTTGAATGGGTATAATTGTGAGTTTCCGCCTTTGAAAATGCCAATCGCAGATTCGCCACAGTTGTTCATGACTAAATTTTTAGCAGTAACTGTTGAAGCAACTGCATAAATTCCATATTCCTGAAAAGTATGGATGAAAGAATTATTGATTGTAGCATTCGCCTGTTTCATGTCCAGACCTTTTGTACCTCCGAAAAGCCTTGCGTAATTCATATTTAAGGTAGAACCTGCATCCATTTTAATAGAATTCCAGTTTTTAGGAATCGTATCATAAGCCGGATCGTTTCTGTCACCTCGCAGAGTTACGTTATTTGCCAACGTTCCGTTGATATTTAAAGTAGCTCCGGTCGAGACCTTCATTCCGCTGTTTTTATGGAAATAAACTTTTGTTCCCGCCTGAATATTTAAGTTAACATTTTGATCAATCGTCAAATTCCCGTAAATGATTTTGGCTTTATTATTCGTCCATGTTGTATTAGAAGTAATAACATTCGGGTTTGAAGGAGTTTGGATAAAGAATTCTGCATCCTGAACGACAGAGAATAAAACCACCTGTTGTTGCCCGAAAGGACTTTGGAACAGAATTTTATCTTCCGCAATCGCTTCCGGACCTGTAGCTTCCGGAGCAATTTCCACGAAAATATACAAACTGTCTTTTTTTCTTAAAGGAATATCTTTAAAATCATAGCCCGGTTTTCCGTCTACATTGATCTTGTATAAAGAAGTTGCCCCTTTTGCAAGCTGAATTCTCGGGATCAGAATATCCTTGTCTTCATTGTTATATACCTTTACAGCATATGTTTCAGAGCGAACCTGATGATAAACCGTGTCACAAAAAACCGTGTCTCTTGAAAAGCTTAACTCTTGAGAAGGCGCATCAAAATTAATGTCGTCCTTATTACAAGATACAGCCATGAGAAGCATCCAAAAAGAAAAAGCCAGTAATAATTTGAATTTCATCGAAATTAAAGTTTAAATAGATTTCAAATTTAACGAAAATACTTTGAATTTCTTATCTAGAAAAAAATATTGGAAGCATATTTGGAAATTAAAAAAAAAATTGTATTTTTGCACCCTAAAATTAGCAGAGAAATATCCATTACTATTTCGAAAGCAAACCTTAATTTTTTAAAAAATTGTATTATGAAAAACGGAATTCACCCAGAAAATTATAGACTTGTTGTTTTCAAAGATATGAGTAACGACGAGGTGTTTCTTTGCAAATCTACTGCAGAAACAAAAGACAGTATCGAGTACGAAGGACAAGAGTACCCATTGATCAAAATGGAAATCTCTTCAACTTCTCACCCTTTCTACACAGGAAAAACTAAATTAGTTGACACTGCAGGTAGAGTTGATAAGTTCATGAACAAATACAAAAAATTCGCTAAGTAATTTTTTGCTATTAAAAATAATAAAAGTCTTCCAATTTTTTGGGAGACTTTTTTTGTGGATTTAATCATAATTAAAATTTGAATTAATCCTAGTATTTGTATTTTTGTAAAAAGCAGATTTTGGAAATATATGGGGATTGTAAACTCCCGGCTTCCATCATCCAGCTTGCAAACCTAAAACTTTACTCAAATGCAACTTGTATTCTCAGATGCACAATATTGGGAAGATTTTCTTCCGCTTACATTTACCCGTCCTGTTGCAGAAATGCGATGCGGAATTCTTACTTTCTCCGAAAGATGGCAGAAAATTTTAGAAAACACAGAAATTTCTTTTTTCACAGAAGCTTATCTTCAAAACAAATTCCAAGAACCTGAAAAGAAAGAAAGCCTTTTTTTGGTGACGAATTTTTTACCGACGGAAAATATTATCCAACAGATAAAAGACCTGAAACAAGGAGAAGCGTTGGTTTATGAAGATGAATTAGTGGCTGCAAAAATTAATATGGATGGTTTTTCTTTGAATCAGATTGAAAAAATGACTGATATTAAGGAAGAGCTTGTTTTCTTTAAAAAGCCGACCGACCTTTTCACTTATAATGATAAAGCTATCGATTTTGATTTTGAATTATTAACAAAAGGAAAAACATCGCAGGAACTTTCTTCAACCAACGGATTCTTGGGAGATAAAAAAGATTTATTTATAGAAGAAGGCGCTCAAATTGAGTTTTCAACCATCAATACCAAAACCGGGAAGATCTACATCGGCAAAAATGCTGAGGTGATGGAAGGCTGTAATCTTCGTGGTCCGATCGCGCTGTGTGAAGAATCTAAATTTAATTTAGGCGCAAAAATTTATGGCGCAACGACCATTGGTCCTCATTGTAAAGTTGGGGGAGAGGTTAATAATATCATTATTTTCGGCTATTCTAATAAAGGTCACGACGGTTTTGTAGGAAATTCTGTGATCGGAGAATGGTGTAATCTCGGAGCAGATACCAATTCTTCCAATCTTAAAAATAATTATGGTCACGTAAAACTTTGGAATTACAGAACGAAATCTTTTGAAGATACAGGGTTGCAATTTGCAGGGTTAATTATGGGAGATCATTCTAAAACGGCGATTAATACTCAATTAAATACGGGAACGGTAATAGGCGTCGCTTCCAATGTTTTTAAAGAAGGTTTTCCTCCTAATCTGATTGAAAATTTTTCGTGGGGCGGATTTAAAGATGATGAAAGATTTAAATTAGACAAAGCCTACGAAGTTGCAGAAAAAGCAATGGCAAGAAGAAAAGTGCCTTTAACAGACGATGATAAGGCTATTTTTAAATATATTTTTGATACATATTAACGTAATGATAAAAGAAACTTCAATATTTTTTGAAGTTTTTTTGTTTTTGATGTAATGAAATGTAAAAACTGATTGTCTTACTAATAGAAACAAAACTTATGACTCAGGAAATTTTCAAGAATACGGTATTTATTCTCAAAAATGAGATGTATCGCTTTGCGAAAAGGTTTGTCATGAGCAGTGATGAAGCAGAAGATGTGGTGCAGGATCTGATGATAAAATTCTGGCAGAAAAGGGAAGAGCTGGAGCAGTTCGGGAATTTGAAATCCTATGCTTTGAAATCCGTCCGGAACGAATGCCTGAACAGATTGAAGCATCACGATGTAAAGTTGGGTTTTGCAGATATGCAACTTCATCGCTCAGAGCTTTACAGTATGGAAGTGAATAATTTGAAGGAACATATTATCGGTTTCATCAATCAGCTTCCGGAAAAACAAAAGACAGTGATCCATTTGAAAGATGTAGAAGAATATGAAGTCTCGGAAATAGCAGAAATGCTGGAAATGGAAGAAAATGCAGTAAGAGTAAATCTTATGCGAGCCAGACAAAAAGTAAAAGAACAAATTTCACAATTGATGAATTATGAGCAACGACAAATTTCAAAATAAATACGATGAGATCTTCCAGAATATTAAGGAAGAAAAAATGGATTGGGATTTTGAAGATTTCCTGAAAAAAGCAGAAGGAAAAGAAGATGAGGTTCAGAATGAAGCGCCGATTATCCCGATCGATACGAAAACAAAACCTTCGTTTCCGAAATGGTTCTGGATGGCAGCAAGCGTAGCTTTGTTACTGAGTATAGGATTTATTTTTAATGAGAATAAAAATTCTGATGTAGAAGATAAAGCGCAGTTGGTTGAAAATCAGATTAAAAAGCAGAAAAATAATTTCATTGAAGAAAACAGCGATCATCAGGAACAGGTAGCTTTGAATCATGCTTCTGATTCTATTTCCGGAGCGAAAAAAGATTCAATCTTCCAGGAAAGTACGGTTGCCGAAAGAGATGTTTTAGATGAAATTTTACCGAAAAGAGGAAGATTGAAGAAAGAAAGAAAACCAAAATTTGTGTACAATTCTTCTTATAATAAAGCTCCAAAAGATTCTACAGGCTACAAAGATTCTTACGTAATCGTGAACGGGAAAAAAATCGAAAATGTAGAAGAAGCCATTAATGTGACTAAGTATTCATTCCAAATATTTGCAAATAACGTAAGTGAAAAACTAGCAAAACCTACAGTCGTGGACGACGATTATTAATTAACCTTAAAAAAAGATTATGCATTGATCAGGCAATAATCAAATAAATAAAAATTGACTCATGAAAAAAATAATCATAATATTAGCACTTGCTCTTTCCCCCTTTTTCAATGTATATGGGCAGGAGAAGGATAAACTAGACCAGCTTTTTGAGAAATATCAGGAAGTGGAAGGCGTAACCTCCATCAAAATTGCAAAACCAATGTTCGGAATGTTGAGCAGTTTGGATCTTGGAGATGCAGAATTGGATCAGATAAAGCCTTTATTAGCAAAAATTACGGGTTTGAAAGTTTTAATTGCTGAAAAATCTACAGACGGAAAATCTGTTAAAGGTCAGAAATTAGCACAAATCAACAAAGATATTTCTTCTTACCTGAGTCATCTGAACTACAGCGAAATCATGACTATGAACAGCGGTGGTGCGAAAATAAAATTCCTTTCTGCAGAAGAAAAAAACGGGATTTTGGATGATGTGTTGTTAAGTATTGACAGTGGCGGTGAAGAAAGTATTCTGGTAAAACTAGACGGGAAACTGTCGATGGATGATATCAGCAGAATTGTGAATTCTTCTGAGACAAAGATTAATCCTGTTACCAACATAAGAAACAACATCACGTCAGAAAATAATCCATCTTATCTGAATGGTGAATCTAGAAGTGTTGGCGAATTCTCGGGAATTCAAGTGAGTACGGGTGTGAATCTGGTTTTCAAACAGGAAAGCCCGACCAATGTGAAAGTAATTGCTGATGCAGACAAGCTTCAATATATCATCACGAAAGTGGAAAACGGAGTTTTGAAGGTGTATGTTGATAATAAAGGACAGAAAAATTTGAAGTTCAAAAATATCAGCGTTAATGTTTCTTCGCCAAGAATGGATAATCTTAAAGCATCTTCGGGAGCGACTTTTACAACAGTTAATTCTGTAAATGAAAATAATCTTACAATCGATGCCTCTTCAGGTTTCTGTGGTGAAAGGGAAATTCAATATTTCAAATAATACCAATGTTGAAGCGACTTCGGGAACGAACGTAAAAGTTGAGGTGAATTCTAAGAGTTTTGTGTTCAAAGGTTCAAGCGGATCAAATACAAACATTGGAGGACAAGCCGGAACAGCGATTTTCGAAATCAGCAGCGGCGCAGCTTTTAAAGGGGAAAACTTCACCGTGAATCAGGTGGAAGTAGAATCTACTTCAGGAGGAAGTATTTCTGTAAATGCAGTTCAAAAATTAAAGGCAAAAGCATCTTCAGGAGGTTTGATTAGATATAAAGGAAATCCGGAAATCAGTTCTGATATCAGCAAAATGTCTGGCGGATCTTTAAAACAAATTGATTAAAAATTTTTAACACTAAATCCAACTTGCTATGAAAATATTTAAAAACATTTTTCTAATCGTGTGTACGATGTTTCTGATGCAGTCTTGCATTGTTTCCGGAAGACCGAATATGGCTTACTTTTCAGACTCGGGAAACGATTTTAAAGGAGCAAGATTTACTAGCATCAATGTTCCGATGTTTTTAGCAAAGCCTGTTATTAAAAAAGCATTGCGGGAAGATGGGAAAGATAATGAGGAAATTATTCAGATGATTAGAAAAATTTCGAAAATTAAGGTCTTGACAGTAGAAAATGGGGATCGAACAATGTTGAAAGATTTTGCTAATTATTTAAATGACAACAATTACGAAGATTGGGCAACCATAAAACATGACGGCGATAATGTAAATATTCGGGTAAAGCAAAAAGGGGACGAGATCAAAAATATGCTCATCACTGTAAACTCAGACAAAGAGTTGGTTTTTGTAGATGTAAAGGGCAGTTTCACGGCAGATGATATCTCAAAAATGATTGCTTCGGCAACAGACAAATAAGCACATTCATATTCAAATCATATACTAAATTTTATTTTGTACAAGAAGACCGTTCCTGAATTAAGGGCGGTTTTTCGATTTAAGTTATTGATTATTAAGTTTTATTTAAACTATCAAAATCGATTTTCGTATCTCGCCAAAATGTCTTAATTTTGCAAGAAAGTAAAGATGTCTATTCATAACAAAATTGTAGAGACAGCCATCACTTTCGATGACGTGCTTCTAGTTCCTTCTTATTCTGAAGTTTTACCTAACCAGGTTTCATTAAAATCAAGACTTACCGACAAAATTACGCTTAATGTTCCCATAGTTTCTGCTGCGATGGACACGGTGACGGAAGCTGAATTGGCGATTGCATTGGCAAGAGTCGGCGGTTTAGGATTTATTCATAAAAACATGACGATCGCTGAACAGGCTGCACAGGTTAATCGTGTAAAGCGTTCAGAAAACGGAATGATTTCAGATCCTGTTACGCTTTCTAAAGATCATACTTTGGCTCAGGCTAAAGAAACAATGGCGAAATATAAAATCTCCGGTCTTCCTGTTGTAGATGCTGAAAATACATTAATCGGTATCATCACCAACAGAGACGTGAAATATCAGGAAAACCTTGATATGAAAGTTGAGGAGATCATGACGAAAGAAAACCTGATCACTTCTGATAAAGATACCAATCTTGAAAAAGCAAAAGAAATTCTTCTGAAAAGCAGAATTGAAAAGCTTCCTATCGTTGATAAAAACAATAAACTGGTTGGTTTAATTACCATTAAAGATATTGACAATCAATTAGAATACCCGAATGCAAACAAAGACGAAAACGGTCGTTTGATCGTTGGAGCCGGAGTTGGCGTTGGTGAAGATACGTTAGATAGAATTGCTGCTTTGGTTCAGGCTGGAGTAGATATCATCGGTATCGATTCTGCTCACGGACATTCAAAAGGAGTTTTAGATAAAATTTCTGAGATCAGAAGAACATATCCAGATTTGGATATTGTAGGTGGAAATATCGTAACGGCTGAAGCTGCAGAAGATTTAATTAAAGCAGGAGCAAACGTTCTAAAAGTGGGTGTTGGTCCGGGTTCTATCTGTACAACGAGAGTTGTTGCAGGAGTTGGAGTTCCTCAATTATCTGCTATTTACAACGTTTACGAATATGCTCAGACTAAAAATGTTGCTGTAATCGCTGATGGAGGTATTAAGCTTTCAGGAGATATCGTAAAAGCGATCGCAAGTGGAGCAGGAGCAGTAATGTTGGGTTCACTTTTAGCAGGAACGGATGAAGCTCCGGGTGAAGAAATTATCTTCCAGGGTAGAAAATTCAAAACGTATCAGGGAATGGGAAGTCTTTCTGCCATGAAAAGAGGCGGAAAAGAAAGATATTTCCAAAGTGAGGCTAAGAAATTCGTTCCGGAAGGAATTGAAGGAAGAGTTCCAAGCAAAGGATCTTTAGAAGAAGTAATTTTCCAATTAACAGGAGGTTTAAGAGCCGGAATGGGATATTGTGGAGCTAAAGATATCAACGCTTTACAAACGGAAACAAAAATGGTAATGATCACAGGAAGCGGATTGAAGGAATCTCATCCACACGACGTAATCATCACGCAGGAAGCTCCGAATTATTCTTTATAATAATAAATTAAATATAATGAATAAGGCTATCTCAAACTGAGGTAGCCTTATTTTTTTGTTTGACTTTGATTTTTATCAATAGGAGTGGGTTTTAGTCCGTTTTCAATAAGCGATTAACAAATTTGACTTTAGCCAAAACCAATATTTAAATTCTTCGACTAAGAAAGTAGGTCAACAAAAGAATCATATGTTCCATCGTAATCTTCCCACTTCTGATTATTCACAAAAAAGGATGGAGTTCCGTTGACGCCGCTTCTTACACCGCCTTCAAAATCATTTTCAATTTTATCCTGTAAATCTGCGGTGCTAATATCGTTTTCAATTTTATTAAAATCAAGCTGTAATGTTTTTACACATCCTTTCAGCATTTCCTCGCTCAATATATTTTGATTGCCATAGATGAGGTCGTGCATTTCCCAAAACTTACCCTGTTTTCCTGCAGCTTCGGCAATTGTTGCGGCTGCCATTGCAAATTCATGAGAATCCGTCAAAGGAAAATTTCTGAACACAAAAGCTACATCATCGCCATATTCTTCAACGAATTGCTTCACCAAAGGAAAAGCATGTCCGCAATAAGGACATTGATAATCTCCATATTCCACTAAAACGATTTTCGCAGTTTCCGGATTTCCCTGAACATGGTCATTCGGATCGATTGGAATTCTTAATGTAGACATAGATTATGAGTTTTGATTTAAATTTTCTAATGCATCAATAATTCCATCAGCTCCGGGATTAATTCCGTCCGGTGAGAGATAACTCCACTGA
This sequence comes from Chryseobacterium ginsenosidimutans, assembly GCF_024807225.1. Classification (GTDB taxonomy): domain Bacteria; phylum Bacteroidota; class Bacteroidia; order Flavobacteriales; family Weeksellaceae; genus Chryseobacterium; species Chryseobacterium ginsenosidimutans. The sequence continues at coordinate 4,670,007 of NZ_JANUCO010000001.1, read as the reverse complement.
ATCACCCCATCTTTATCAATGACGAATAATGCTCTTTTTGAAGTTCCGTTTTCTTCATTATAAACGCCATATTTTTTTGAAACTTCACCTTTAGGATTAAAATCTGCAAGAAGAGGGTAGTGTAATTTTCGATCTGCCATAAAAGCATCATGACACCAAGAAACTGTCGACAGAAATCCCTACAATATCTGCATTATATTTATGAAAAATGCTCAACATTTCATTATACAAAGCAACCTGATCCCCACAAACAGGGCTCCAATCCGCAGGATAAAAAACTAAGATGAGATTTTTGCCTAAAAAATCAGAACGTTTCAGTTTCTGATCGGGAGTAGAGTGGAGTTCGAAATCCGGTGCTGAAGTTCCTTTTTCTAAGATCATATTTTTAGTGATTTTGGTTAGTAGATATTGTATTTAATCATTTATAGAATAAAATTAACGATAAGTATTTAATTATGTGCAATCGGTTTATTTAAATTAATATTAAAAACGATCCGCTTATTCAATCTTTTTATATTTAAATTTTGGCTTAATGACGTAATTCAAAAATCGTCCTTTAGACTGTACTGTTTTGAATCGGTCAAAGATTTCCTGCGGTACTTTCAGATAATCATAAACTGCTCCCGACTGATATATGATTCTTAATATTTCAGTTTCCGGAAAGTATTTGTAATTGTTGACTACTGATGAGGGCATGTGAGGTTTTGTACAAAAAAAGTTCCTTAGTCATAACATTTTGAGTGTCGATTTATTTATTCAATCGATTTGAGGTTACAAATGAAAATATATTCTGTAATATAGTAGGTATTTTGATTTATTATATTCCAAACAAAAACCTCCGAAAAAATCCGAAGGCTTAATATATAAAATAATGATCTTATAAAGAAATTACTTTTTCACGAATTTAAATTCATGAGTCTGGAAATTTTTCGTATTAATTTTCAACAAATAAACCCCTGAACTAAGCTCAGAAACATTTATTTTTTGATCGAAAGTTTCAGACTTCACCAATTGACCAGCCATATTATAGATCTGAATCGATTGTCCGTTATTAATACCTGAAACTCTGATAACATCAGCTACAGGATTCGGGAAAATCTGGATCTTTGTTGCGTCTATTTTTACGTCTGAAGTTGCAAGTGAGGTACTGTGCAGGTCTCCTGTCATTGTAGAGTTTGTGGCAGTAAGGTTTCCTCCACAAGCTCCAGAGGTAACTGCCGTATTTTCTACCCAAGTTTCCGAACGTGATAGCAGGTGGATTTTGTAAGAAAGTATTATTTCCAGTAGAATTATAATAGATCAAATTAGGGTTTGCAAAAGTTCCGTTTCCGTCATCTGCAAGAAATTCCCATCTTGATAAAGTATTATTCCACTGGATTTTAAATTCGCATGTTCCCAATCCTCCACAATCCTGATCTCCAGTAACAGGAGTAGTAATGTAAATGCCTTTATTAAAAGTATCAACTCCAGTTTTATTGAAAACATAATTATTGTTGTCAAACAAATTATGACAGCCATTGAATGTAATTGTCTGTGCGAAAGCCGAGCTTCCGAGAGCCAGACATAATAAGTATAGACTTTTCATAATATTTTAAAATTGTGATGGGAAAACTCCTTGTAAAGAGATAATACATTTTAGAGTAATAAACGGTGGTCTGTTTTCATGCGCTTGGTTTCCTCCTGCCGGATTTACCATTGTTGACTTCATCGTTGTATTTGCAGTTGCGTCAGAATATTCTTTATCCAGAATTTTTGTATCTGCCGGAAGTGCATTGGTAGGAGAGTTCTGGTTTCCTTCAGCCGTTACTGCATTTACGGTATGGGAGTGAGACGGCATTTGTGTTACTAGTAAGGTAACAGATTCTGATCCTCCGGTTTGTCCCATTGTATAGGTAGTTGGTCCTCCGGGAGCTTGTCCTTCATGTACAAGTACTCTTCCTCTCATGTCAGGCAATGCAAATGTAGTGGTTCCATTTCCTCCGTATTGAGTGCCTAAAAGAGAAAAAAGTGCTTGGTTTTGTGCTATTGCTAATAATTGTCCGTTACACGCTGCCCAGTTTTTTGGAACAAAGTTGTAAGGTACAAATGCGATTTGTCCTAGAAAAGGATCTGAAGCCTGTGCTTTTAAAACAGATGTAGATGCAACGCTTAAAAGCAATGTGCATGTTAGTGCAAGTTTTTTCATGATAAAATTAGTTTTTAAGTGTAATGCTAAGTTAGAGATTATTCTACATATTTTAATTATGAAAACTAAAAAACCTTTCAGAGTTAACTGAAAGGTAGAATTATAGCAAGATGAATAAATTATTTGTACAGATTATCTTTAAAATCGTCAATCCTGAAATCCGTTAAGGCATTGCCTTTTTCCACTTTTTCTTTGGAATACAGCCGGAAATCATTTTCTGTTTTTTCTAAAAGATAATCGTAAGGTCCGACGTGAGAAATTAATTTAACCAAAACCGGAGAAATTTCCAGACAGATAAAAAGTCCCATAATGAAAGACGCTGCCAAGCCAATGATCGCAGAATTTTTCCCCAATTCATCCAAAGCCTGCAATCTCGCTGCAAATCCGTTAAATTTATCTTCAAAAGTGTCTGTAGATTTTCTTTCTGTTTCTAAGTTGGTGTAAACTTTCGAAATTTCTTTATCTAAATATTCCATTCTTGAAGCCACTTGTTTTTGGTAGCTTTCAAGGTCTTGTCGTCTTTGTTCTTTCAGTTCCTGTTTACGTTTTGCATTGGGTCCGAAACCTTCTTTTCCGCTCGTTAAACCAGATTGTTTTCCCAAAATTTCTTTTTCAAGTTCTACAGATGCAGAATCGTAAGATTTTTGATAATTGGCTATTTTGTCGGAAATCTGCTTTTTTTCTGTCTCAAAAGGTCCGCTTTGTTGAAGAATTCTTCCGTTCATTTCCCCTTGAAGCTGTTTTTTATTCCTTTGAATGATGGTATTTAATTGTTTATTAACTTCCTTTTCAAAAATTTTAAGCTCTAAAGGTTTAGATATAATAATTCCTAAAAAAGTCGCCAAAATTAATCTCGGAATCGACATTAAAATCTGATTCCACCACGTTCCTGTTTTCTTAATGGATGAAACAATATATCGGTCCAGATTGAAAATCATTAAACCCCATAAAACGCCAAAACCGATCGCCGTCCAAATGTCATCGAAAACCGTGTACATGGCGTATCCTGCAGAAAGGGTAGCAAAAACTGCAGTAAACAGAACGATTCCGCCAATTCCTGCAAACTTGTTCCATTCGCTTGGTGTTTTTCTTAAAATATGAATATTTCCTCCGGAACAGACCATCAGAAACTTCTGAAACCAATTTATTTTATGATTCAACTGATTTATAGTTTGTTGGTTATTTTTCATGTTAGAAAATTTATACAAATGTAATACTAAAAATCATACCAATGTTAAAGATAGTAATATGTTTTACCAAGTATAGGTGTAAAAGAACTTAATTTGTTGAATGATAATGATTTATTTTTGCTTTGATAAACAGAGAATCAAATAGGTATAATTACTATTTTAGAATTAAAAAAAAATTAAATGTAAGATCAGATTATTTTAAGCGCTTAGGATTTTGTTTTAAAAAACTTTCCCAGCCGGTGTAAGCTTTGGTATCAGCAATTGTTCCCGAATTAAAATGATGACAAACCGCAACCGCCAAACCATCGGAGGCATCAAGGTATTTTGTAGGGAATTCTTTCAAATTCAAAAGACTTTGCAGCATTCCCGCAACCTGCTCTTTACTGGCATTTCCGTTTCCGGTGATCGCCATTTTTATTTTTTTCGGAGAATATTCTGTGATCGGAATATTTCGGTGAAGACTTGCAGCCATCGCGACACCTTGAGCGCGACCCAATTTCAGCATACTTTGAACATTTTTTCCGTAGAAAGGAGCTTCCAAAGCCACTTCATCGGGATGAAATTCGTCTATTAATGCCAACGTTTTATCAAAAATATATTTAAGTTTGGTTTCGTGGTTCGGATATTTTTTCAATATCAATTCATGGATGGAAACCATTTCCATTTTGCCTTTTTTTACGGAAATAATTCCAAAACCCATAATGGTAGTTCCCGGGTCGATTCCTAAAATAATTTTCTCAACGATCATTGCGTCAAAGATATGACTTTCTAAAATTTTTAAGGATAAAAAAAATTAATTCAATGATATAAATTAATTAAAAATCTTCTTATCTTAAACAAAAAATAGCCATGAAAAACTTAATTATTTTTTTTAGCATTCCGTTTTGTTTCTGCTGTAACATTTTGCAAGTGAAATATTTAAATGGAAAACCTGAAAATACATCTATTAATAGTCTGAGTAAAAATTCTCAGATTGTTTATCTTTTCTTTAAGGTAGAAAAAACGGATTCCGGTTCGGAAAAAATTACTTTACAGGAAAAGAAAATCGTGGATGGAAAATTAAAATCAAACCCGATTTTTGATGAAAGCGAAAGAAAAACTGGAGATTTTGTAATTTCTATGACCGACGCAAACGGAAAAGAAATTGTAAAACAATTGATAGAAGATCCGCTAAATCCTACGAGAGAAGTATATGGTGATAAAATCAGCAGACATACACTGACATTGCAAAATGCCGAATTTAGTGTGAGATATTCTCATTCTGCAGAAATTCAGATGGTGAAAATCGAGAAAATTACCGATTCCGGAAAACAGTTATTATTCACTCAAAAACTATAACCATGAAAAAAACTTTATTATCACTTTTTATCGGAAGCTTTTGTTGTGCTCAGGTTTTTGATGTCGTTCCTGTTTTGCAGAACGGAACGAATGACAAACGGATCAATATTGCGGTTTTGGGTGACGGATTTACAGCCGCTCAGCTTCCTGCATTTGTGACTTCGGCGCAAAATACAGTCGATTATCTTTTTACAAAAAGTCCTTACACAGAATATAAAAATTATTTTAACGCCTATGCGATTAAAGTAATATCTACAGAATCGGGAGTGAAACATCCGGGAACTGCGACTGATGTTACAGAACCTGTTTTTCCGGTTTCTAATCCTAATAATTATTTTAGCTCTACTTTCGACAACGGAGTTCACCGCTGTTATTACGGAAATACTACGACGGTGACACAGGTTTTGGCGGCTAATCTTCCGGATTTTGATATTGCTTATATTTTGGGAAATACTCCTGAATATGGCGGTTGTGGCGGAACGTATGCTTTTGCATCACTAAATTCTTCGGCGAACGAAATTGTGGTTCACGAATTAGGACATTCTTTTGGAAGTTTAGCCGATGAATATTGGTTTTCAGGAACGGGTGAAAGGGCTAATAAAACTCAGGTTTCTGATCCTGCAACCATAAAGTGGAAAAATTGGGTAGGGCTGAATGGAGTAGGCGTTTATCCTCACGCGGAAAGTCCGACTTGGTATCGACCACATCAGAGTTGTGAGATGAGGTATCTGAATCAGCAGTTTTGCTCGGTTTGTAAAGAAGCCATAATTGAAAAAATTCATGCTTTGGTTTCTCCTGTAGATTCGTATCTTCCGGCAAATGGTTCGGCGGTGAGTGGTAATTCTTCAGTAACTTTTACCGTTACGGAAATTCTTCCGATCCCGAATACTTTGGTGAATTCGTGGACGCTGAACGGAACGCCTTTAGCTTCTACAAGCAATTCTGTAACGATTGCTCCGGGACAATTGAACAATGGAAATAATACTCTCATTTTTTCTGTGAATGATAATAATCCTTTGGTGAAAGTGAATAATCACAGCACGGTTCATTTTACCAATATTACGTGGACTTTAAATAAATCAGTATTAGGAACATCTGAAGTGAAGGCTGAAGAAAGAAGATATGCGATTTATCCGAATCCCGCAGAAAATGAATTTTATATTAAAGGAAAACAGGATTTCTCTAAAAATATAAATGTTGTTTTATACGACATTTCAGGGAAAATAATTCCGGTGAAATTTGATTTAAGAGATTCTTCCACATTATTTATTGATATAAAGAATTTACCTTCCGGAACATATACCCTTAATGTTTCTGAAAATAAAGGATTAATCATTTCTCAAAAAATCATTAAAGAATAAATTTTTTACACTAAAGAATAAATTGAAACCGATTCTTGGAGTCGGTTTTTTTGTATTTTAATAATCAATCTTTAGTCAATTTTTTCTCCGCAATCGGAATCCACTTTTCATCATGACGAAGCAGAATTATCTTGTCAACTAAAAACTTAGTTTTATATTCTTTGTCTTTGTAAATTTCCCAGGCTTTCAGATAATTTTCATACGTCAGATTCCTGTAACCGACGGTGATGTGAGGATTAAAAGTATATTTCATGAAATTAAATTTTTCACGGACTTTGAAATAGAGTTCTTTTAATTGCTCATTGTTTTCCGGCTGTACAAAAAGCACGGGATTTTTAGGATTTCCGAAACTTCCAAAACCATTTAAAAATATTTCAAAAGGAGAAATATGAGTATCAATTTTTTGAAAAGCCTCATGAATATCGCTTTCCAACTCTAACTCTCTGGAAAATGGCGGAAACAAAGTAATATGAGCATCGTTTTTCAAAGCCTTTGAATTTCCATAGTTTGCAGCAAGATCTTTTTTGAAAACTTTTACCTCTTCAATAATTTCCTGTGGCGGATAAATCGCTATGAAATACAATTTCTTCATCCATTGAAATTAATAAAATTAAAAACAATTTTGATACATAAGAAAATTATGTATAGATTTGTTAGGTATTAAAAAGATGGCATTGAAAAAGAACAGTCTTTATAAAGGAACGCTCCAAAATATCATTCTGAAACTGCTTGCAAAGGAAGTGAAAATGTATGGCTACCAAATCACGCAACGCGCAAAAGAGCTTACACAGGGCGAACTGGAAATGACAGAAGGTGCATTGTATCCGCTTTTGCATAAACTGGAAGCTGATGGAATGATTACTTCTGAAGTTCAAAAAATAAACGGCAGAGACCGTAAATATTACCTTTTAACCGATAAAGGAAAAAAACAGCAGGTGACTCAGGAAGAGGAAATGAAAAATTATTTATTTAACCTAAACACCATTTTTAATATATGATAACTTTTTTTCAGGAAAGAGAAATTGAAAAATATTTATTGGAGAAGAAAATTTCGGGGAAACTTTTAACCGAAATAAAAGATCATATGATTTCTCAGATTTTAGAAATTCAGAGTCATGAAAATTTAAATTTTAAATCAAGCTTTGAAAGAACAAAGATTGAATGGAATGGCGATTTAATGATGGTTAGAAAAAATATGTTTTCAAGGCAAAAAATAACAAAGATTGCTTATAAGATTGATAAGGTAGAGAATGTAAATATATTTTTCAAATCAATGATTTTTGCTTTGCTATTTGTCGGATTCCAAATAATTTTAGCTATTATTTTAAGTGAAAATTGGTATTCAAATGTGAATGCAGTTTTAAAAATAGGATTTGTTCTTTTACCTTTTGTAATATTAGGAATGTATATTAAACAAAAGAGATTAGATTTTAAAACCAGTCAGAAAAACATAGTTATCAATAATTTTGTTCATCCGCTTTTTGTATTTTTTGTTACGATCTTACTGGATAATATTATTGAATTGCCTAAAAAATCTTATAAAGTATTTTATGAGTATGTAAATTTGGAATCGCACGGAGAAATCACGACAGATGTTTTTATTAAGTGTTTGATAGCATGTGTCTTTCTACTTGTACTTTATCTGTTTTCATATTTTTCATTAAAGGAAAATATAAAAAAATATTCGAAACTTAATAAACTTTATTCTTAAAGATATGATCTCTACAGAAAACGAAAAGGAAATTACGTTATATTTAATTTCAAAAAAGCTATATCCTCAAATGCTTTTTGAAGTGAAAGATCATTTTATTTCCCAGATTTCTGATCTGATGGAAACTAAAAACTTAAATTTTCAGGAAGCTTTTTTAGAAACCAAAATAAGCTGGAATAACGAACTGGAAATGGTGCGTGCAGATATTTTTTCGTTCAAAAAAATTGCAAGGATAGAGAAAAACCTGTTACAGAAACGATTTAACAAAATCATGATCAACTCAGTGTTTTTCGCCATACTTTCTGCAATAATGTATGCGATTTCTGATACGCTGTTTTTTTATTTTCAGGTTACATTTCTTTCTGTATTTGCCTTGCTATTATTGTCCGGATTCGTTTTTCGTAAAATCAGTTTCAGAGATTATCAGAGAATTAGTTTTCATCCGCTTATTTTACGGGATATTATTTTAGGATTGGTTTTATTCCCGTTGATATGTTATTTTTCAGGAAATTTCAACTTCTGGGAACCGGTTTTTAATCAATTGATTATTTTTTACACATTAACAATTCAAATCCAATTACTTTATTTCAAAACGAAAAAAATAAATGTTTTGGTCTAAATAAAAATTACGATTTAAATTTTAAAGACAAATGATTTCAAAGGAACAAGAACAACAAGTAACAGATTATCTTATTCTTCACAGACTTCCGCTAGATATTTTATTGGAGGTGAAAGATCATATGATTTCACAGGTTTTATATATTCAGATCAATGAAAATCTTAGCTTTGATGAAGCTTTTCACAAGACACAAAAATTGTGGGAGAGCGAATTTAAAATGACGAAATATTCTACCTTTTTTAATGAGAAAATCCCTGTGATTGTAAAGAAAATCGTAAAAGCAAAATATAACAGTATTCTTAAAAAATCATTATTATTAGGATTAATTTCTTTTGCAGTTACTATATTATTTATTTTTTTAGCAGATAACCAACACGTTTACACAACACTTTTTAGAATACAAAACGGTCTTTTTGTTCTTTTTACGTTTGGCGTATGGGCTTTTAATTATAAAATGTGGAAATATGTAAAACAAGATTTCAAATATAGAGGTAGGCTTTTTTATTCCATGTATCAGCAGAATACGGGATTGTTGGTAATAAGTATGAGCTTAATGGCGCAAGTCGTTTCCAAAGAAGGTGTATATCCGTATCTTTTTTTCAGAACTTATGATTACAGTGAAATAGCTTATGTTTTGGTAACTTTAATTCTTCCTTATTGTATACAGGTGATGGTGATTTTTGGTTTAATTAATTTTTTCGAGCACAAAAAAATATTAACCAGAATGCAGGATTTTCTGAGTATTTCTGCTGAATAAACGCTACATTTTTATCGAAGTTTTTGCCGTTTCATTCTTCATTCCGGCGATTGTATTTTCAATGGCATCCGTGATTTTTTTGATCTCAACATGAGGCTTGAAAGTAGATCCTAATCCCTTTTCTTCATCAGCAATATTGGAGAGAATAATGACAGAAGTTTTGGTTTCAGGATAGAAAATATTCAATGAGGGAGAACCTTTCACATAACCGCTGTGGAAATACGCGGAAGGCTTTCCGATGTTGGTCATAATTCCGTAGCCATAACCCATTTTCCCGAAAATAGGATGATGTCTTTCCGCGCTTTTGGTCTCAAATTTTTGTAAAGTTTCCGGCTTTAAAATTTTTCCGTTGTACAAGGCATTATTCCAGATATGAAGATCATCAATTGTAGATAAAATTCCGCCTGCAGGAATTCCGATGTCTTTATTGCCTAATCTTTTGGGCATATTTTTAATTTTTTCAAAAACTTTTCCATTTCCAATATAAGCTCCTGCAAAGTTTTCTCCTTTAAATGAACTTCCCGTAGAAGAATTGTTCATCTCAACTTTTTTGAATAGTTCCAGAGCATTTTCATCATAAGATTTACCCGAAACTTTTTCCACAATTTTCCCCAACATGCTAAAACCATCGTTGGAATACAAGAAATCTGTTCCGCTTTTAAACTGGAGTTTTCCACCCAACGTATTCAATCCGGAAGTATGATTCAAAAGCTGATGAATGGTGATGTTTTCGTACTCTTTGTTTTGAAAATCGGTTACATATTTTGAAACTTTATCATCAATATTCAATTTTCCCTGCTGCATTTGAAGCAAAACCAAAACTGCCGTAAACTGTTTGCTCACAGAACCGATTGCAAAAACTGTGTTGCTGTCGATTTTCACCTTATTTTTAAAATCAGAAAACCCTTGGTTTTTTCTATATAATTCCACCGAATCCTTGAAAACGGCAACACTTCCGTTAAATTGATACCTTTTAAAAATAGAATCAATTTGATTTTTTAAAAGATTCTTCTCGAAAACGGTAATTGTACTGTCGATAATCGCTTTTTTATCAATAGTAACGATTGGTGCTGGTTTAATCTCTTGCTGACATGAAATTAAATTGATCAATAAAAATGCAAATAGAATGAGAGATTGTAATTTTTTATTCATTTAATGTTTTCTTTTTGTAAGCAATTTGTATGCCTTTACAACAAAAAAACTCTTAATTTTCATGAAGAGTTTGAGTCGAGAAATTCTTATTTTGAAATCAAATCACAAAACCAGAAAACATATTCTCCATTTTCTTCACGATCATCAGACTTTGGTTTTGGATAGGTTTTCTTTACCGTTTCTCCAATTTCAAACCCAATAGAATTTTTAAAAATAGGTCCGTCAAAAGTAAACGTGTGAAACTCTCCGTTTTCTCCGCACGGATCAACATTTTCTGGCAAATCTTTAATGAAATCTTTATCAATAATTCTTCCTGCAAAACTTTTATCAAGATAAGTTTCGTTCACGCAGGTTACGATTGTTTTGAAACCTAACTCTAAAAATTCATGGATGAGGTCAGTTGTGTTGATTTTCCATAATGGAAAAACTCCTTCCATTCCGATGGTATGTAATTGATCTTCGCGATATTTCCTTAGATCTTCCAGAAAAATATCTCCAAAAATAGAATGAGTAACACCTTGAGATTGTATTTCATTCATGGTTTTGCTCATAATTTCGCGATATTCTTCCATGGAAGGTTCTTTCGGAAGTTCCATTTTAATTAATGGAAACCCTAAACTTTCGGCCTGTTTTTCCAATAACGAAACATGAACACCATGCATAGAAATTCGCTGAAATTCTTTATTAATGCTCGTCAGCAAAGAGGTAACTTCAAATTGATCTTCTTTTAAAGTTTTGTATAAAGCAAGTGCAGAATCTTTTCCGCTGCTCCAGTTGAAGATGGCTTTTGGTTTCATTGTGTGAATATGAAACCTTCAAGGTTTTTAAAACCTTGAAGGTTTAAATTAAGGGAGTTAAAATTCTATAATAAATTCATTAATATCTGAGTAGTCTTTATCTGCAGCATGATAGAGTTTAAAATGCTCCTCATTTTTAAAAAGCTCAATTACAAATTTTCTGTTGAGTTTGGTCGGTTTATGAGAAATAATGCTTTGATACGAACTCCACGGATAATCCCAAATATATTCTGAAAAGCCATGTTTCACAGGATTGAAATGAATATAATGGATGAGCTTTTTGAAATATGCTAATGTAGGAACTTCTTTTCTCTCAAAGTTTTTTTCAAACAAGCTTCCGGTTCGGTTATACCGTTTATTAATGGCTTTAGCATAAGAATTGAAAAAATGACCAAATTGTAAATGAACATCAATCTTTTTAGGAATTTCAGTTGCTGTGTATTCTAATTTTTCAAGATTTATTTCTTCAAAAGGTTTCACGTAAACCAGAAGATGGAAATGATTTTTTAATAAAACCCAAGCAATTGTATCGCAAAATGGGGAAATGTATTGGTCATACCGATTCAGAAAAAATGTATAATTTTTCGCGTCAAAGAAAATGTTTTGACCATTATTTCCTCTGTTGTAGATGTGGTAATACTTACCCGCTTCCAGAAGGAGTTTGTTGTTCATTTTCAGTCATTTTGTGTTTTATTTATTTAAACCTTCAAGGTTTCAAAAACCTTGAAGGTTTGTTTTATGAGATTACATATTCCTTCTGTACTTCCCACCCACTTCAAACAAAGCATTGGTAATCTGTCCAAGAGAACAATATTTCACGGCATCCATCATTACATTGAATAAATTCTGTTGATTAATGGCAGCGTGTTGCAAAGTTTTTAAAGCGGCTTCGGATCTATCTTCATTAGATTGTTGGAAATTATGAAGCGTTTCGATCTGAACCTGCTTTTCTTCTTCAGTCGAACGGATAACTTCTCCCGGACGAACCGTTGGCGAACCATCTTTTCCTAAGAAAGTATTCACACCAATAATTGGATATTCTCCAGTATGTTTCAGCCATTCGTAATGCATCGATTCTTCCTGAATTTTTGAACGTTGATACATCGTTTCCATTGCACCTAAAACACCACCTCTTTCTGTAATTCTGTCGAATTCTGCATAAACAGCTTCTTCGACTAAATCAGTTAATTCTTCAATAATAAATGAACCTTGAAGCGGATTTTCATTTTTCGCTAAACCTAATTCTTTATTGATGATCAACTGAATTGCCATCGCTCTTCTTACAGACTGCTCAGTCGGAGTCGTAATTGCCTCGTCGTAAGCATTGGTGTGAAGCGAGTTACAGTTATCATAGATCGCATAAAGCGCCTGCAACGTCGTTCTGATATCATTAAAATCAATTTCCTGAGCGTGAAGTGAACGTCCTGAAGTTTGAATGTGATATTTCAACATCTGGCTTCTTTCGTCTGCTCCGTATTTCAGTTTCATGGCTTTTGCCCAGATTCTTCTTGCCACACGTCCGATCACTGAATATTCAGGGTCGATACCGTTGGAGAAGAAGAAAGATAAGTTGGGTGCAAAATCATTGATATCCATTCCTCTTGACAAATAATATTCAACATAAGTGAAACCGTTTGCCAAAGTGAATGCTAGCTGAGAAACCGGATTCGCACCCGCTTCCGCAATGTGATAACCTGAAATTGAAACCGAGTAGAAGTTTCTCACTTTTTCTGTGATGAAGTATTCCTGAACGTCACCCATCAATCTTAGGGCAAATTCAGTAGAGAAAATACAAGTATTTTGAGCCTGATCTTCTTTTAAAATATCAGCCTGAACCGTACCACGAACGGTTGCAATGGTTTTAGCTTTAATTTCAGCATAAGCTTCGGCAGGAATAACTTCGTCTCCGGTAAGTCCTAATAATTTTAAACCTAAACCATTGTTTGATGGAGGTAATTCACCATTATATTTTGGTCTTTCTAGACCTTTATCATCGAATTTTGCTTTTAAAGCTTTCTCAACATTAGCTTCAAGTTTGTGTTCAGCGATATATTTTTCAACATTTTGGTCGATTGCAGCATTCATAAAGAAAGCCAGCAACATCGGCGCCGGTCCGTTGATGGTCATTGAAACTGAAGTCATTGCATTCACCAAATCAAATCCGGAATACAATTTTTTAGCATCATCTAATGTTGCGATAGAAACTCCTGCATTTCCGATTTTACCATAGATATCCGGTGGTAGAGCAGGATCTTGTCCGTATAAAGTTACAGAGTCAAACGCTGTTGATAAACGTTTTGCGTCCATTTCTGCAGAAACATAGTGGAATCTTCTGTTGGTTTCTTTCTGGACCTCCTTCTCCGGCGAACATTCTTGTAGGATCTTCTCCTGTTCTTTTGAAAGGATAAATTCCCGCTGTGTAAGGGAAACCTCCAGGAAGATTTTCCTGACCTTTCCATTTGATTAAATCACCCCAATCGGTATATTTTGGTAAAGAGATTTTTGGAATTCTTAAATGTGATAAAGATTCTGTTGAGGTTTCCACCTTAATTTCTTTTCCACGAACGAAATAAGAATAAAACTCAGCTTTGAAAGCCTGTTTCGTATCTTCCCAATTGCTCAGGAAGTCAATATTTTCCTGTTGAAGGTCTTTTTCAGCTTTCTGATATTCAGCATCTAAAGTTTCATTAGAAAGGAAACTTTTTACACCTTCAATATGATACATTTTTCTTGCTAATTCGGCTTGTTTTTCAACATTAGCATCGTAAATTCTATTATTTTCAACAATTTCAGATAAATAACGAACTCTTTTTGGAGGAATTATCGTGATGTCTTCAGAAACTTCCTGTTCAACAAATCCTTGCAAGTTTAAACCTGAAAACTTATCGTTTACTTTTTCAACTAATCTATTGTATAAATCAGTTGTTCCGTGGTCATTGAACTGAGATGCTTTTGTTGCGTAAACCGGCATATCATCCAACGGACTTTCCCACAATAAATGGTTTCTCTGGAACTGTTTTCTTACGGCTTGAAGCGCATCTAAAGCACCTCTTTTATCAGATTTATTTAAAGCAACCAAATCTGCATAATCCAACATATCGATTTTTTCCAACTGTGTAGAAGCTCCATATTCAGGCGTCATCACGTACATTGAAACATCAGCAAAATCAGATACTTCCGAACCAGATTGACCGATACCCGAAGTTTCCAAAATGATAACATCTGGATGAGCTAATTTCAATACATTTAAAGCTGAATGAATGAACGGAGAAACCGAAACGTTGTTTTCTCTCGTTGCCATCGAACGCATATAAACTCGAGGATCATTGATCGCGTTCATACGAATTCTGTCACCCAATAACGCGCCTCCGGTTTTCTTTTTTGAAGGGTCAATGGAGATAATGGCAATTTTTTTATCTGGGTTTGAACGGATAAAACGTCTTACCAATTCGTCTGTCAAAGAAGATTTTCCGGCTCCACCAGTTCCTGTGATACCGATAATTGGAATATTTAAATCTTTTGATTTTTCATCGATTGCTTTTACCAAATCCGGTTTTTCTTCTGAGAAGTTTTCAACCGCAGAAATGATTTTAGCAATGCTTGTGGAATTTTCAAAACTGATAGCATCTAAATCTTCAGCTTTAACATCTCTTCCTGTTGGAAAGTCTGATCTTTTCACCAAATCATCGATCATTCCTTGTAAACCAAGCTCACGACCGTCGTCCGGAGAATAAATTCTGTCGATTCCGTAAGACATAATATCTTCGATTTCTTCAGGCAGAATTACACCGCCACCGCCACCGAAAATCTTGATCTGCGGAGAGTTTTTTTCTCTTAAAAGGTCGTAGATGTATTTAAAATATTCGTTGTGACCGCCTTGATAAGAAGTCAGGGCAATTGCATTGGCATCTTCCTGAATGGCTGTGTTTACCACTTCTTCAGCAGATTTGTCGTGACCAAGGTGGATAACTTCGCATCCTGTTCCCTGAATCACACGGCGCATAATATTAATCGCTGCATCGTGCCCGTCGAATAACGAAGCCGCGGTTACAATTCTTACTTTGTTTGTTGGAGTATATTTTTGGGTTTCCATAAAAATCTAGAAAATTTCTGAATTCCAAATATAATAATAAAATAACAACCTTTAAATTAAGTTTAAATTGTTGATTTTTAAATATTTAAATAAAATTAGCGTATTGCATGTTTAACAGCTTAACAAACATTCGTTTAGAAATGATAAGTAAAATCTCTATTTTTGCATCATATTATATAAGGTATGAAAAAAGCATTGCTGTATTTTGCATTGGGAACGGTTTTAAGTTTTTTAATTAATTATTACTTTTACAGTTCTGAAAACCTTGGTCTTGATATTTATTATGCTTTGGCTTTTGGTATTGCGTGGGGAATTGCGTATTATTTGGATACACCCAATTTTACATTGCCACAAAAATTAGGTTTTTCTTTCGCAGCAATGGGAGTTTTGGTGTTAATCGGAACTCTGATATTTAGTTTAGAATTGGCTATTCCTTCAATTCTTAAATTTTCTACCGTTTTTGTGGCGTATTATTTAATTGCAAGCTTTAAAGCAAGCAAATCTCTTCGTGATTAATGGAGCATTATTAAACTGATGTACATTAAAATTATCAGCATAATCAAAAGACCTATAAAATTTACGATAAATAAAATGGATCCTTTTAAAATGCTTACTCTTTTTCTGCTTTCATAAGTTTTGTAATGAGCGATAAAGAAATACAGCGAGATGTAAAAAAAGAACCCAACATTAATTAATACAACGAGTAGGCTGAAAATGGTATAATCGGGCAATAAACCTGCAATACGATTAATCACGATATAGATTAATGTGGAAAGCAAAAGGAAAGAAAAATAATGAAGGGTGAATATGCCGTGGTCGAAATACCACCATCTTTTTTTGTTGTGAAAAAGCCATAGGAAAAACGCAAAAACCGGAAGATATATAAAAAGCGCTTTCGGAATAGTGTGGATAATCGTTTCTACATATTTCTCCTTGATCTGAGCTTTTGTAAGTCCGCTTTCTCTTAACTCAAACATTTTTTTTGCCATCGGTCGGGAAAGGGTGTGGAAAAAACCTTCATCTTTCGCATACAGAGAATCGTACTCTTTCAGATTATGAGCATCCATAAAGGTATCATTGTCTGTGAATGATTTTTCAAAAATATCTTCGTTTTTCAGAATACCTTTTTCCTGAACAGAATCTTTTGCCTGAATAGAATCCGTAATTTTTTTGGCGTTTGAAATAGTTTCCTTCGAGAACAGTCCTTGTTTTTCAAATTCATCAAGGGCTTTCTTGGTGGCTTCTTTTTGTTCTTTTATTTTTTCTGCCCTTTCGATTTTTGATATTTTGGCTTCATTTTCTTTCTCATGAGCTTTTGGGATCAATGCAGGAAGTAAGAATGTAATAAAGCTGACGAAGATATACAGCTTTACAGGCGCAACATATAATTGTCTTTTTCCTGAAAGATATTCTTTGGTTAATTTCCCGGGACGAACGAGAAGGTACTTCAAGGTTTTCCAAAATTGCCCGTCGTAATGCGTAAAATCCTCAATAAAATGAGTGAAAAGATAATGAAAAGGCTGTCTTGTCTCGGTATTTTCCTGTCCGCAATGTGGGCAGAATCTTTCTTCTACAAGGTGACCGCAATTCAGGCAGTCTTTTTCTTCTCTCAATTTTCCGTGGCTCATAGTTTTTAAGAATTTTTAACAAATATAATTATTTGGAGGAGTAAAATAATTATATTAATAGTGATTTGTGTAAAAGTTTAAAGAAAAATTAATAAAGAGAGATTTGATGAGGTAAATTTTAAGCTTACTGTTTTTGTTTTTAAAATATTCTGAAAAATGAGCGATTGGATATAGCTCATTTTATAACATATTAGGAATGATTAATTTAAACACACAGATTTTTGAAAACGAATTGATTAGCAGATAAAATAAAATATGTTTTTGCATTCCGAAAATAATTTGTACCTTTGCACACCCTTTTACGGGGAAATTATGTTTAATCTTTAACTAAAACGTGTGAATACATTAAGTTACAAAACTGTTTCAGCGAACAAAGCTACTGCTAATAAAGAATGGGTTGTGGTAGACGCTGAAGGACAGCCGTTAGGAAGACTAGCTTCTACGGTTGCAAAGATTTTGAGAGGTAAGCACAAAACGAACTTTACACCTCACGTAGATTGTGGTGATAACGTAATCGTTTTGAATGCTGGGAAAGTTACTCTTTCCGGAAACAAGTGGAACGATAAGACTTATATCTGGCATACAGGTTATCCTGGAGGACAGAAGTCTATGACTGCGGCTGAACTTCAAAAGAAAGATTCTTTAAAAGTATTAGAAAAATCTGTAAAAGGTATGTTGCCTAAAAACAGATTAGGATCTGCTTTATTTAAGAACCTTTATTTATATGAGGGAACTGAGCACAAACATGAAGCTCAACAGCCTAAAACAATTAATGTTAACGAATTTAAATAATTAATTAATATGTCTATAGTTCACAAAATCGGAAGAAGAAAAACTTCTGTAGCTAGAGTTTATGTAAAACCAGGTTCTGGTATCATTACAGTAAACGGTAAAGAGGCTGCAACTTATTTCTCTACAGACGTTATGGTTTACAAATTAAACCAGCCGTTTATCCTTTCTGAAACTGTTGGTCAGTATGACGTTACCGTAAATGTTTTCGGTGGTGGTAATACAGGTCAGGCAGAAGCTATCAGATTAGGTATTTCTAGAGCTTTATGTGAGATCAATGCTGAGTTCAGATTAGCGTTGAAGCCAGCTGGTTTACTTACAAGAGATGCAAGAATGGTGGAAAGAAAGAAACCAGGTCAGAAAAAAGCAAGAAAGAGATTCCAGTTCTCAAAACGTTAATTTTCAGACTTCAGATGCAAGATTTCAGATTTCAGAATTTATTCGGTCTGTTGTCTTCTGTCTAAAATCTATTTATCAAAACAAAAAAATTGCCCGTTACGTTTAGCATCCAAACATTTCTCCCATCTAAAGAAATCGTTGATTGCATAAGAAGCGGAAAGTAAACTAACAAAAACAGAAAACATGGCAAAAGCAAATGTAAAAGACCTTCTAGAGGCTGGTGTACACTTCGGTCACATGACTAGAAAGTGGAATCCAAATATGGCTCCATACATTTTTATGGAGAAAAATGGTATTCACATTGTAGACTTACATAAAACAGCAGTTAAATTGGATGAAGCTTGTAGCGCTTTAGAAAAATTAACTTCTGCAGGTAAAAAAGTTCTTTTCGTAGCTACTAAAAAGCAAGCGAAAGAAGTTGTTGCAAAACACGCTTCTGAACTTAATATGCCTTATATCACAGAAAGATGGCCGGGAGGTATGTTGACGAACTTCGTTACTATCAGAAAGGCTGTAAAGAAAATGAACCATATCGACAAAATGAAAAAAGACGGTACGTTCGAAACTTTATCTAAAAAAGAAAGATTACAAGTAGACAGACAAAGAGCTAACTTGGAGAAAAACTTAGGTTCTATCTCTGACATGGTTCGTCTTCCTTCTGCAATCTTCGTTGTAGATATCATGAGAGAACACATCGCTGTAACTGAAGCTAAGAAATTAGGTATTCCAGTTTTCGGTATTGTTGATACAAACTCTGATCCTAGAAAAGTAGACTTCGTTATCCCAGGAAACGATGATGCTTCTAAATCTATTGATATGATCTTGAGCGTAGTTTCAGAATCTATCAAAGACGGTCAGACTCAAAGAAAAGCTGATAAAGAAAAATCTAAAGAAGAAGGAGAAGTAGTATCTGCTGATAAAGATGCAGATTTCGATTCTGCTGAATAATTGAAGATCTATCTTTAAAATAATAAAACCGCTAAATTTATTTAGCGGTTTTTGTTTTATATAAGGTGTAAGTTATTAATTTCCTAAAACTTCACTTAATTCGAAAGCGTAATATTATAAGAAGAACTCACAAACTTAGTCTTCTGATAAACCGAATTACAAATCATTCCTGAGATATTATAATTTTGGTTTTTCAAAACCATTGCCGAACCGATTTTATTAGCAGCAATCGGGATTTTCTTAAAATAATTGTTTCCGCTTATTGTTAAAACCATATTACATCGAGACTTGTTTTCCACCGTGATTGATGTTTTCGGGCTGTCTTCTGAACCATTTAATAGATCTGTTAAAACTTCTGCAGTTTCAGATTTGTAAGTCTTACTTAAGGTTTGATATTCTCTTTCAGTCTGGCTTGCCGAAGTATTACTGCTTCCTGTATTTGTCGTTGACGTAATAGGAGAGGGCTTTCTTACAGGATAATTAGGCTTATAACTTGGTTTACTGCCGCAACTGTTTAGAAGTAGAGCAATAACAGCTATTGAAAAAGGCAAACGTTTTTTCATAATCAAATTTTTCGTGGTGTAAATTTAGTTACTTTTTTCGGTAGCATTTTTCTTTTCAATCTGTTTAGGATTATTTATCGTTAAAAAAACACTTTTTTTAATTTCTTTTTGAGAAGAATATATAACGTCACAAACATTGCTTGTCAACGTATAAGTTCCTTTCTTGATGACCATGAAGTTTTCTCCTTTTGCGGGAACAGCCATATTATAAAATTTTTCCCCGTGAATCCTTAAAATAAGATTACAATCTGAATTGTTTTTGAATAGAAGAATGGCTTCTTTGCTGCTTATATCTTCGTTAAACATGGCGTTGAGAAGTCTTACGGTTTTACTTTTATGTTCCTTGGAAGTGGAAGCGATTAGTTTTTTAAACTCTTCGGAATCTGAAGGATGTAGATTTTTTTTCATCATACCGGTGGAAAATTCTGAAATAATAGGTCGTGCTTCCATGGGTTTTGCGCCTATTTTGCCTTTTGTCCATTCGGCGTTTTTTAGAGCAATTAATTTTGGCTTTAAAACAGTTTTTCTCGGATCGTCGGGATGACAGGTTCTTAGAAAGCTTTCAATTTCTTTAATGTTTTTACTTTCTAGAATGTTTTTAGAATTGTTTTTTACATTACCGGCAGTACAAGATACCAATGTTGTAAACAATGAGATAATTAAAGTAATTTTTTTCATGACTTTGTATTCTTAAAGGTGAATGATTTTTGTGTTTTATAAATGACAATACGAGGTTGTAAAATTTTACAACCTTTAGTTTTTTAAGTGAATTTTATTACTTAAAAATAGATAATACGTTAAATTTTTAAAGCTATTTGAATAGGTGAGTGTTTTTTCATCATTTGTTTGTTTTTAATTAATTTTAAATTTAATGTAGGTAATCGTTTTCCCTTTTGCGGAAAATAATTCTTCGTAATACGTTCTGATATCTCTTAAATGCGGCGTATTGGGATCATATTCTGCCGCTCCGTAGATGTCGTGATGTGCACTTACAATTTCATAACCTGCCCCTTGTAGGAAACCTAAAGTATACCCGTGAAGGAATTCGGAATCCGTCTTTAAATGAACAATTCCGCTGGGTTTTAAGAATTTTTTATATCTCTCTAAAAAATCCGGGTGAGTTAATCGGTGCTTCGTACGTCTGTATTTAATTTGTGGATCAGGGAAGGTAATCCAGATTTCATCTACTTCATTTTCTCCAAAAAAGTGGTCTACAAGCTCGATTTGGCTTCTTACGAATGCCACATTGTTCATTCCGTTGTCTACGGCTTCCTTGGCTCCAAACCAGAATCTCGCTCCTTTGATGTCAATTCCGATAAAATTCTTCTCAGGAAAAGTTTTCGCAAGACCTACAGAATATTCCCCTTTTCCACAGCCAAGTTCCAGAACGATAGGGTTGTCGTTCTTAAAGAAGTCTGTTCTCCATTTTCCTTTAAGTTCAAAGCCGTTTAAAGCTTCCTCTCTTGTCGGTTGGATTACGTTTGGTAATATTTTGTTTTCGGCGAATCTTGCTAGTTTGTTTTTACCCATGAGAAATTTATAAAATCCCGCAAAAATAGGGAAATTTATATAAATGCTTAATTTTTAACGATGGAAAATAACATTTCCACCTATTATTTCTTAGCAGAACTTCCTAAAGCCACCATCAAAGGTTTCTGAATCGTCTTCTGAGAGGCGTATTGTGATCCGCAAACGATACCTGTAAAAAGGTAGTCTCCTTTTTGTACTACAATCGAATTGTCGCCGTGTGCAGGAACCGGAAGTCTGTATTTTGTATTTCCAATGCCTTCTATTCTGATAATAATATTACAGTCGGATTTATTTTCGATCATTACGATGCATTCTTTGGCATTCGGATCATTGTCGAAAAGTGAATTCAATATTTTTACCGTTTTATTTTTATGCTCTATCGGGTTTTCTGCCATCAACATGTTAAATTCAGAGGCTTCCGCATCAGGAATTGTAGCAATAGGTTTTGAAGAAGTTGTAGCATCTGTAGGAGCAATATATACGTTCTTTGGAGTACTTGGCGTGTAGACCACTGCAGATTGCCCCACTTGTAATTCCCGCTGATATTTTGCGATCTGTTTTTGTTTAATGATCGCATTCATTTCATCAAAAGATATTTTTGTAGATGGCCTCCTCTTCAGCATAGCAAGCCAATCCTGTATTTGTTTTACTTTTTGATCTCCGGGGAGTGCATTTTTGATATATTCTTTCATCATATCCATCACTCGAGGTTTCAAGACAGATCTTCTCGGGTCATCGGGATGTGCATCTCTTAAAAAAGCATTGATTTCGTAGATGTTTTTACTTTTCAGAATTTCGCTGTAGTCTTTACCCTTCGACTGCGCTGAAAGATTGATAAAAAAAATGACACTAAAGAATAGAAGTAACTTTTTCATTCACTAATATTAAATTAAAATATTTTTGCTTTACTATATTTTGTTTTAGATTATTAGTCTAAAAATGGTAGCTAAAATCACACCATTTTTAATTTAAATGCTGAATTTGGGGATAAAATTAAACATAATTTAAAAAAACAAAAAATGTATATCGCAATTTTAGCAATATACATTTCCTGAATCATTACAAAAATGGATGATTTATTTTACAACATCCTGAAGGTGAGAGTTTCTTAACCTTCGTTGGTAAATGGGTAAATATTTTTCAATCGGGACTTTTATGGCATCAAAATTTCCGACCATAACATAAGGTTCGATGTTTTCTGAAGTATACACAAACTGAAGGAAATTATCAATCAGATTTTCAGGAATTTTAAATCTTGTGAAATAATCTTTACCTAAATAATTTTTGATTTGTGCCACAGAACTGTTCATTTTTTCGTAAGCCATGTAACGTTGCTTTTTCTTTCTGTCTCCGGAAAGAATATCGTAAATACTTTCTAAGCTGAAAGTAAGACCACCATCTCTGAATCCTGCAACCGGAAGCTGAGGAGAAGTACCGTCGCCTTTCGGTTTCCGGCAAACCAATGACTTTTTTTATAGCCAATCCTTTGTCTTCTTTTCTTATCGCATTCACATCATATCTCAGATTTCCTGTAGGTCGGAATCTGTTGATCACAACTTCCTGAATATCATGATAAGCAATTTTTAATTCAATTAAATTTTTCTGATCCATCATTTGAGACGTAAGCTTATAATCTTTTCTCTCCGTAACAATAGAAGTAAAACGGATAACGTCCCCCTGATTTGCAGGAATCGTAAAATCTCCATTATAATCAGTAAGTACAGTCTTCTGAGTATTAAGATTGGTAACATATACCTGATTGAGATATAAAACAGAATTATCCCTTAGAAAAACTTCTCCAGAATATGTCTGAGCGTTAATTTTTGCCAGAAAAACTAACAGCAGTAGCGTAAATAACTTCTTCATATAATTAGGGCAAAATTACGCAGAATTGCATCAATTTATACCTATTTTAGTAGTGAACACAGGTTAAAATTATATTAAACTTTGCTTCAAAATTGTTAATGAATGTTATAAGGATTCGTTTTAGTTAAAAATATGTGAAAATATTTCCTTTTCTGATTCGGATATTAATAATTCTTTACCAAAAGCCAACTTGAATATTTTACCGTTGTACTTCCTCCAAATTCTGTCCAGCTTATGAAATACCAATACGTTGCTGTATTCACAGGTCTTCCCGTAATTCGCCCATCCCAGATAAGTCTGTTGGAAGGTGTTCCTCGGAAAACTTCTGCTCCATATCTATCAAAAATCCTGAACACAATATTGTCATTATCCATTAATGCTGAATAATCTATGGCATCATTGTAACCGTCTGCATTCGGAGTAATAGTGTTGATAAGATTAATAATCACGAACGTTCTTGTAATCTCTTCACAGTTGTTGGTATCACGAATATGAATAATATGATTTCCTCTTGGAACATTCGTGAAAACATTGGAGCTTTGCCAGCTTACGCCATCCAAAGAATATTCGTAAGGAGGAGTTCCTCCACTCGCACCGATAGTAACGGTAGTTCCGTTGATTTCGATCATGGTAATTACCGGAAGCGTAGATTCGGTAACATTCACGTTTTGTCTGTAAGTACAGCCGTCGAACGTAAGATCTACCCAATAGCTTCCCGCAGGAACATTAGTAATAGCTGGAGTTGTAGCTCCTGTGCTCCATAAATAGCTGTCAAATCCTGGTCCTGCATCCAATGTCGTCAAAGTTTTAGGACAAATAATTTTATCATGCAGAATGGTAGAATGTTTAGGTATTTTAATCGTAATGGTGATGGAGGCTATATTAGGACAAGCTCCTGGTTTTTCAAATCTTATATAAATAGTTTGAGTTCCGGTAAGGTTGATTGGGTTAGCAACCTGAGCTACATTGTTTTGTGCATCCGCCAAAGTAGGGTGGAAGGTTACTGTAACCAAAGGATCTGCCGTATATTGACTGATGTATGGAAGTAAGTTAATGATTTTTGTTCCATCCAGATCATCATCACACATCGTAACGGCAAAAGTTGTTTTTATCAACGGAATTTTTCCTCCGACATTAAATATCAACGGCTTAATAACCGGCGGACAACCATCCGGAGAATCTACTCTTATGTAAATCGTGGTCGTTGCAGTGTAAGTCCAGTTATTGGGTAATGTATTTGTGTTTCCTGCATTAGCATCAGTGATATTTCCATAATATCTTACACCGGTAAAATAAGTTGGATTACTTAGAACGATCAATGTAATATCAGATAAAGTCACATTGACGATGCCGTCTAAATTGTCATCACAAAATGTACCTGTATAATTGCTGATTACGGTTGCAAAAGGATATAAATTAAGCGTGATCTGCACAATAGATTTACATCCGACAGGGTTTTTTACGACGGCATAGACTATCGTTCCGTTTGCTGCAGGATAGGCTGTAGGAGTTCCTATTTCAGTTCCCGGAGTTTCGTTTTGAGCGTTTAAAAGTGAAGTATAATAAGTAATGGTTACCGGAGAATTACTGGTAACATTCGCAGTCGTTAAATTAAAAATACCTTGTCCTAATCCATTATCACACGCATTCAACGTTGCATTATTTGTCGTTAAAGTCTGGATGTTAATGGTTACGGTTACCGTTTCACAATCCGGAAAATCAGGATTGTTTCCACAGAAAGTATAGGTAAATGTATCTGTTCCTGCCGTTCCCGGATTGGTTACCGTATAAGTAATAACCCCCGTTGTAGCATTTATTGCGGCTGTCCCTAAAGTTGGTGTCGTAACAATAGCAACGGTTGCAGGAAACCGGTGTTTGTGGAGAAGTCGTAAATGCAGGGGTAATCGTTTTTGTTGTACAGATATCATAAGTTGCTGTGGTGAGTTTTGTACAGTTTAAAACTTTAAATTGTTCAGTTACCAACGGAGCACAGCTTCCCATCGTTACAGAGCATGTATAATAACCGGATTGCGTCGGAGTTATCGAAGAACTTGTAGCTCCGGGAATTAACACTCCACCCACATACCATTGATACGTATCATAAATAATAGGATCGACCGTAAGAATAATTCCCGGAACACAATCTCCTCCTGATTTTAAAATCACAGGCTGAGTCGGAAATCCTGCAAAAAATCCCCCATAACCTACTGCATCACTTCCTGCATTGATTCCCGCCATAATTGCTTTAGTAGAAGCTATGGTGATGGTTCCCGTTACATTCGGAATTCCGTACGTTACCCAATTGGTTGTTCCGGTCATGTCATAAGGTCCTGTTGCTGCCGGTGGAATACCTCCGTTTACCGTTAAAACAGCTCCTCTTTCAGTGATGATATTTAATTTTGTCGGAATATTTAGAATTCCCGTGGGGTTTCCATTAGAATAGACAAAGTTTTCATCGATAAGCCCAAGCTCATTAATTTGTTTTGGTAAATAGCAGTTAAGCGCCGGAATAAAATTAAAACCACCTGTCGCTACTTCATTTCCTGTGGTATTTGCTCCTGCAAGAATCTGATAAATGTAAGCGTTTTTGGAAGTTCTGATATATAAATTGTAATGTCCATTCGTCCCCTGAAGTTGGTATTTAGAATCGGGAATGACAAAATATTGTCCGATATTTAAAGTTGCAATAGGTGTTATTTCATTATTTACACGAACTTCAGTATTATTTTCGGTGGCAATGACGAGCGCGCCTTCCATATTTGAACCGATGCTTCCGTTTCCTTTTACTAAAGCAAATTCATTTCCTAGCCGATCTACCGGAACCGCCTGATCCATCAGAATATCTGAACTTGTAGCGAAATTTCCGGCGTATTGTCCGTTGAAATTTCCATTGGTGACATTTACATTTTTATTGGCGACAATTTTTGCTCCGATAAAACCGTCGGCGTTTCCCGTATTGGTTCCGATACCGTCTATGATATAAGATTGCCCTTTATTTAAAGTAAAAGTCATGGTCGGAGTAGTTGCTCCTGTTGTTCCGTTTGAGAATTGTACGGTGGGTTTATATCCCGAAACAGTAACCGTCGTATTATCTTCGGTTGCCAAAATACTCGCCATGAAATTCAAAATAGAACTGCTTACTGTAATCGGAGCATTGGCTGCATAGAACGTTTTTCCTGTGGAAGGAATCCCTTTTGAGGTAATAATTTCGGCGTGATTGTAAACAGAAAATCTTAAATTGGCATAAAAAGGAAATTCTGCCTTCACATAAATACCCTTTGTAGTCGGTGTAAAAAGATCTGTTTGTAATGTTGTGATAATATAATCGCGTAAAATATCAACCTTTTGAGGATTACCTTTACTGATATTTACCGTTGCAATTAAAATATTATTGTTATAAATACTTACCGGAAAAGAGGTAGTACGGTTGGTAGAAAGATATAATTTTTGGTATGGATTGGGGTTTCCCGTTCGGTCTACCATAGGCGCAAACCAATGCTCCCTATCCAATTGAGCAAATGTAGAGGTGAAAAAATAGAATATAAATAAAAAAGATAGAATTTTCTTCATTCAAGGGTTGCCTTTAACACAAATTTAATAATAAAAAGTGTTATAAGCTTAAAAAATAAATAAAAAACCATGATTTTAAAGTCATGGTTTTTT
The DNA here is from genome assembly GCF_024807225.1 of Chryseobacterium ginsenosidimutans. Taxonomy (GTDB): domain Bacteria; phylum Bacteroidota; class Bacteroidia; order Flavobacteriales; family Weeksellaceae; genus Chryseobacterium; species Chryseobacterium ginsenosidimutans. Next base: position 4,643,418 of record NZ_JANUCO010000001.1, on the reverse strand, counting down.
ATTTAAAAAATTATCATTCAAGATTTTTTACAAGAATCCATCCTGAGTATTTTATTTTGGTCTGAACTTTATTTTGTTCCGTCCAAGTAATTTCATACCAGTAAGTTGCGGTAGGAAGTTGTTTACCATACATTGTTCCGTCCCATCGGTAAGCATTGAACTGTTTTGCTTCATGTACTTTGTTTCCGTATCTGTCATAAATATTGAAAACCAAGTTCTTTTTGTACGACAATTCCGAATAATCGATATAGTCATTTCTGTTATCACCGTTCGGTGTAATGGTATTAATCAGATTCGGAACAGTAACCGTTACATCGATCGGCTCACAGTTATAAAAATCTTTTACATAAACGCTGTTTTCACCTCTCGGAAGGTTTTCAAAATAATTTGAATCCTGCCAGTTCGTGCCATCAAGAGAATATTTGTAAGGAGCAGTTCCGCCGATTACCGTTACAGTAATGGTATTGTTTTTAATATCAAGATTTGAAATGACAGGTTGTAGAGCCTGAACTACTTTTACATCTTGTTTTGTATAACATTCTCCTGTTTTTAAATTTACCCAATATGCTCCGACTCCCACATTTATGGTTTGTGTTGTAGCTCCTGTATTCCATTGATATCCGTCGAATCCAGGTCCTGCATCCAATGTTGCTGTGTTTTCGATACAGATGATTTTATCACTCAATATCGTAGATTTTACAGGAGGAAGAACCACCAATGTAATTTCTGCTATGCTGGAACATCCGTTTGAGTTCGTCACTTTTACAAACACTTTTGTATTTGATGAAATGTAAGCCGATGCCGGTGAAATTTCATTGGTACCGCTGGAAAGATCGGCAAGAGTAGGGTAGTAGTTTTTGATTAAACCGTTTTGCGTTGTAATGGGTGCTGTTTCAAGATTGAATAATGCCGTATCAGGTTTTGCTGCAATATAGCAAGATCTTATGCTTACATTTTTTACGGTAGGATTAGGATCTACGATTAACGTCATTGTTACCTGCTCACAACCTACTCCTGTTGCAGGATTGGCGCAGAAATGATACACCATAACGTCATTACCGACATATCCGGTATTCGGAGTATAGATAATATTTCCTGTTGCAGCATCTATTGTTGCTGTTCCTTTAGTTGGAGGAGTATCGATCTGTAATGTCCCTGAAACAATGGCAACATTATGGTTCGTGAATTTAGGAATGATTGTTTTGTTAGGATCGCAGACAATTAAACTTTTTGTAACCTGCTCATAGCAAGATTCAACAATGAAAGTAGGCGTAGTTGCAAAACATCCGCCCATTCCTACTTTTACGGAATAGGTTCCGGGCTGCATAGGAGTATAGGTATACGTATTTGCTCCCGGAATAGGAGTTGTACCAAAAAACCATTGATAAGATTCAAAACTGTCACCGACTTCCAGAACAACTCCCGGAACACAGTCTCCCGTTTTGCTGACTACCGGAACAGAAGTGAATCCTGCAAAATATCCTCCATATCCAACGACGCCACTTCCTCCTGCAATTCCTGCAGTAACCGCTTTGTTGGAAAGAATGGCAACATTTCCTGTAACTCCTGTAATAGAATAAGATTCCCAGTCTAATGTTCCCGTTACATTATAGGGTCCTTGCGCTGCCGTTGGTGTTATTGGTGCAGCTCCATTAATGCTATAAGTAACAACAGCACCTTTTTCCGTTAAAATATTTAATTTAATATTATTTGTAACCTGATTATTCGGCGACTGCGGAAGCATTTGAATCATTCCAATTTCGTCAATTTTTCTTGGCAATAAGCAATTAAGCGGCGGTATATAATTAAAACCAATCGTTGCACTGGTCGTTGTAGTACCTGCAAGAAGCTGATAAACATAAGCATTCTTTGAGGTTTTTATATACATATTGTAATGATCATTCCCCTGATTGATGTAATTGGTATTGCTAATTTCATTTACCCTGTAATGTTGTCCTTCGTTAATGGTAGCAACTTCGACAGGATTATTATTTACAAAAATTTTAGTGTCGTTTTCTGTAGCTACAATCAAAGCATCTTCGGTTGCTGCTGAAATATTTCCGTAGCCTTTTACCAAAACAAACTCTTTTCCTAAACGGTCTGTAGGTACAGATTGATCCATGACGATGTCTCCACCCGTTAGTGGAGTTCCGATATTATATTCTCCCAAAAAATTTCCGTTGGTTACCGAAATCGGTTTGTCTGAAACAATTTTAGCTCCAATGAAACCTTTTAAATTTCCGGGCTGGTTTCCTCTTCCTTCGATAAGGTAAGACTGTCCTTTATTTAATGTAATGGTCATGCTCGGCATGGCTGTTCCCGTAGTTCCGTTTGTAAAAACGACAGTTGGTGAATATCCGGAAACTGTAACCGTGGTATTATTTTCCGTAGCCAGGATGCCGGTTGTGTAGTTCATCCCTGTACTCGCATTGGTAATAGGAGCAACAATAGCATAGAATTTTTTCCCAATCCCAGCTTTTCCTTTTGAGGTCAAAATTTCGCCATGCGCAGGAACGGTAAATCTGAATGTTGCAAAGAAAGGCTTCGTACCTTTAAGATAAAGCCCTTTAGTACCCACAGTAAAAAGTTCTGCTGCAGTAGAACCAATCATGTCTGCGGTATTGATATAATAAAACTGAGGATTTCCTTTGCTTATCGTTACCGTTGTAATGACCACATTATTATTATAAATGTCGACATTGAACGGCGTTGTTGAATCCGTAGAAAGATAAACGGCCTGTTTTGCACTTGATAAAGATAAACTGGCAGATGAAAAAGGAGCAAACCAATGTTCAGTATCCCTCTGTGCTGAAAGTTTAATGAATGCAAAAACAAATAAAAGTATGAAATAGAGCTGTTTTTTCATAGTTATGTGATTAGTTTTCACAAAAATAGAATTTTATTTCTAAAATATTGTAAAAAGCACAAAAAAAACACAGTTTTAAAACTGTGTTTTTAATAATATATGATAAATAGTGTTAATCTCTGTTTTTAACAAGAATCCATCCGGAGTATTTGATTGGAGTTTGTTTGCTGTTTGGTTCGTTCCAGCTGATATCAAACCAATAGTTTCCGGTAGGTACTTTTTTGCCACCAACTGCACCGTCCCATTTGTATCCGTTGGTTTTATTTCCCTGGTGCATTTTAGCTCCGTACCTGTCGAAAATATTAAATACCAAATTCGGTTTGTGGGCTAATTCCGAATAATCAATTACATCATTTACACCATCTCCATTTGGTGTAATTACGTTGATTAAATTAGGAACCGTAACTTCCACATCAATAGGATTACAATCGTAATCGTCTTTCACATAGAACGTATTATTTCCTCGCGGAACATTGTTGAAGATATTAGAATCCTGCCAGTTGATATTGTCTATTGAATATTTGTAAGGAGCGGTTCCTCCTACTACATTTACAGTAACTGTACTGTTAGAAATATCAATAGTCGAAATTACAGGTTGCTCAGAAGCATACACTTTTACAGTTTGTCTTGTTGTACATTCTCCTGTTTTTAAATCAACCCAATAAGTTCCGACTGCAACATTATTGATTGTTTGAGTGGTTGCTCCTGTGCTCCATTTATAAGCTGTAAATCCAGGACCTGCATCTAATGTTGTCTTGTCTTCCATACAAATAATTTTATCTTCTAAAATATTTGAATACGTAGGAGGAAAAACAATTAATGTAACTTTTGCAATTCTGAAACATCCGTTTGCATTGCTTACTTTAATATAAACAACTCCGTTTGGTGCAATATAATTTAGAGGGTTCAAAATTTCATTTGTTCCGTTTTGGGCATCAGTAGGAGATGGGTAATATTGTTTAATAACTCCTGTACTCACTGTTACTCCAGCTAATGTTAAATTAAACAAACCTGTTGCAGGATTCGTTGGTATGAAACAAGTTCTTAAAGTCGCTTCAGTCACAACCGGGCTTTCCGACACCGTGAAAGTTAAAGTCACCTGTTCGCAATCTGTAAACTCAGGATCGTTTCCACAGAATTTGTAAACAATGGTATCTGCTCCTGCAAATCCGAAATTTGGAGTATAAATAATGACACCATTCGGATCAATCACTACAGTTTCCGTTTGCCGGAGGCGTAATAATTGTTACTGTACTTGGAACATAATTCTGAGTAGAATTCGTAAATGTCGGAACAACTGCTTTGAATCCTTCACAAACCGTAAGAGCCAGCGTCGACTGATGAAGACATGTAAACACTTTGTAAACAGGAGTTACTGCAGTTGGGCAAGATCCTACTGCGACTTTTACTGTATAATTTCCTGCGGTGATAGGAGTGAAGCTATTTGTAGTCGCCCCCGGAATTGGGTTTCCATTTAAATACCACTGATAGATTTCGTAGCTGTCATCCACTTCCAGAATAATTCCCGGGATACAGTCTCCTGTTTGCTTACTAATTAAAGGAATCGAAGAGAACCCTGCAAAATATCCACCGTATCCTGCTGAGCTATATCCACCGTTTACTCCGGCGGTTACCGCTTTTGTCGAATTAACAGTTACGTTTCCTACAATTCCTTCTATTGCATACGTTACCCAGTTTGTATTTCCTGTTAAAGGATAAGGTCCCTGTGCAGCAGTTGGTGTTACTGGTGGTGCGCCGTTACTACTATACGTAACCGCTGCTCCAGTTTCTGTTAAGATATTTAATTTTAGTGTAATACCTGTTACGCTTGGCATCTCGTTGATCTTCCCGATTTCATCGATTTTTCTTGGCAAGAAACAGTTCAATGGCGGGATGTAGTTGTAACCTCCCGTATTGTTTGCTGTACCCACACCAACTAATTGATAGATATACACATTTTTAGTAGTTGAAATAAACATATTGAAATGTCCGCTTCCTGCTCCTTGTTGGATGTAATTGGTTTCATTAATTCTGTACCATTGTCCTGCATTAATTGTTGCAAGAGGAGTTGTACCACCGTTGACATAGATTTCTGTATTATCTTCAGTGGCAATTACAATTCCGCCTTCCATGTTTTCAGCAGGTGCGGTAGATCTTGTTTTTACCATGGCAAAGGTACTTCCCAATCTTTGCACAGGAACAGACTGGTCCATAATAAGGTCAGAACCACTTGAACCTCCAGCTCCAAAGTTACCGTTAGAACTTCCGTTAGTTAATGTTACAGGTTTGTCTGAAACAATTTTAGCTCCGATAAAACCGGTAAGGTTTGCAGCGGTGCCATTATTTCCTGCCATGATGTAAGATTGCCCTTTGTTCAAGGTAAATGTTTGAGAATTTGGTCCGTTTGGAGTTCCTCCCAAAAATACAAGCCCTGTAGTGGTCCACGAAACAGTAACTACAGTATTATCTTCCGTTGCCAGAATTCCTGCTGTAAAGTTGTTGGCAGTACCCCCACCCGCAGTGGTATTGGGCGGATTGGCTACATAAAATAATTTGCCGATACCTGCTTTTCCTTTCGAGGTTACAATTTCTCCGTGGGATCCCTGTGCAGATCTTAAGGTGCAGTAAAAAGGTTTGTCTCCTTTGAGATAGAGTCCTTTGGTAATCACCTGAAGAGCTTCAGAAGTAACAGTTGCCGCAATTAAATTGGCAGTAACCGTGTAAGACTGAGGATTTCCTTTACTGATAGTAACGGTCTGAATCAGCGTGTTGTTGTTGTAGATCTTTACCGGAAAAGGAGTGGTAGAGTCTGTTGACAGATATACCGCGTTGGTATATCCTGAAGTGGATGCGTAATAAGGTGCAATCCAATGGTCTGTGTCTCTTTGTGCAAAGAGTGTATTAATGCTAAGGAACATTAATACAAAAGTTAGTAAAAATTTTATCATGAATATGGAATTAGGATTAATGCAAAAATAACAGAAATTTTCATTTAAATTATTACATTATTAATAAAATACAAGATTAAACCCATAAAAAAACCACGATTTTTTCTAAATCGTGGTTTATAAAGAAGTTTCAGAAAGTTAGTCTATGTTTTTAACTAATATCCAACCGGTGTATTTAATTGGAGTTTTCTGTTTATTTGGTTCATTCCAGTTGATGTGATACCAATAAGTTCCGGTTACAATTTTTTTGTCGTAATGTTTACCGTCCCATTTGTAATTATTGAATTTATCTCCTGTGAATATTTTGTTTCCATATCTGTCGTAGATCACGAAAGTAAGATTGTCTTTGTAAGCCAATTCACTGTAGTCGATCACGTCATTTTTGTTGTCACCGTTCGGAGTGATGGCATTTATTAAATTCGGTACAGTTACTTCTACAGAAGTCGGTGTACAGTTGTAAGTATCTTTTACATAGAAAGTATGCTGTCCTCTTGTAAGTCCTGTGAATACATTAGAATCCTGCCAGTTTGTAGGCGCATCCACGGCATATTGGTAAGGCGCTTTTCCGCCTGTCACATGAACAGTTACCGTGTTATTAGAAATTTCAAGTTCTGTAATAACAGGATCTTCGGCTTTCTTCACACTTACGAATTGCTTCACGAAACATCCGTTGTCTTTAAGAATTACCCAGTAATCACCTACAGAAACCCCTGATAATACCTGAGTCGTAGCCCCTGTGTTCCATTGGTAAGACTGATATCCCGGACCTGCATCAAGATTTGTTCTGCTGTCGATACAGATTATTTTGTCTACCAATAATGGCGATCTTTTCGGAGGAATTACTTTTAAGTTCACTTTAGCAATAGCATAACACTGATTGCTGTTGTAAACTCTTACATAAGCTACTCCGTTTCCTGAGATATAAGCGTCAGCAACTAGTATTTCATTTGTTCCGTTGCTTGCATCTACGAATGTAGGATAGTATTTTTTAGTGATTGGAGTTTCTGTTGAAACCGCTGCAATCGTTAAGTTGAATTTAGCTTTCGTTTCATCAATTTCAAGGAAACATTCGCTCAACGTAGCTTCAGTTACTACCGGAGTCGGAAGATACGCTAAAGTGATTTTAGCATTTCCTGTACATCCTTCGTTGGTCGTTACTTTTACATATACAAATCCTGCAGCAGCAAGGTAGTCGGTAGGGTTCATAATCTGGTTGGTTTCCTGCGTTAAGATCAGCCAGAGTAGGGTAGAATTTCTTGGTTATCGGATCGTATAATGTTACTACAGCAGCAGTAAGATCAAAGAATCCTTTTCCGTTATACTGACACGCTTTAATTGTTGTATCTGTTAAAACGAAAGGAACGACATTTAAGGTTAAAGTTACATGCTCACAATCAATAAACTCAGCTGCATTACCACAGAACTGATACACAATTGTATCTGGACCTAGATATCCTGCATTCGGAATATAAGTAATCTGTCCTGCAGAGTTAATAGTCGCAACTCCGTGGATAGGCTGCGTAAGAATTGTCACCGTGCTTGGAACCGGAGTCTGAGTTGTCGTGAATGAGAACGTAGGCGTAATCACCTTTGTAGCACAAACGTTGATGCTTGCTGTTGTATTTCTTGTACATGCAAACACTTTATAGATCGGTGTTGTAACAGGTGGGCAAGTTCCCATGGTTACTTTTACCGTATAATTTCCTGCAGTTGCGGGAGTGATCGTATTTTGTGTAGCTCCTACAACGGCAACACCGTTTAAGAACCACTGATACGTTTCGTAGCTGTCATCTACTTCAAGGATAATTCCCGGGATACAGTCTCCTGTTTGTTTAGCAATTACCGGAATCGAAGAGAACCCTGCAAAATATCCACCGTATCCGGCTGAGCTATATCCACCGTTGATACCTGCAGTTACGGCTTTAGTTGAGGTTACGGTTACGTTTCCTACAATTCCTTCTATTGCATACGTTACCCAGTTTGTATTTCCCGTTAAAGGATAAGGACCTTGTGCAGCAGTTGGTGTTACTGGTGGTGCGCCGTTACTACTATACGTAACAGCTGCTCCTGTTTCTGTTAAGATATTTAATTTTAATGTAATACCTGTTACACTTGGCATTTCATTGATCTTCCCAATTTCATCAATTTTTCTTGGTAAGAAACAGTTCAATGGTGGGATGTAGTTGTAACCTCCTGTATTGTTTGCTGAACCTACTCCAACTAATTGATATAAATAAACATTTTTAGAAGTTGAAATAAGCATATTGAAATGTCCGCTTCCTGCTCCTTGTTGGATGTAATTGGTTTCATTAATTCTGTACCACTGTCCTGCATTGATCGTTGTAAGAGGAGTTGTACTACCGTTAACATAGATTTCTGTGTTATCTTCTGTAGCAATAACAATTCCTCCTTCCATGTTTTCAGCCGGTGCGGTAGATCTTGTTTTTACCATAGCAAAAGTACTTCCCAATCTTTCCACAGGAACGGATTGATCCATAATTAAATCTGAACCACTTGAGCCTAAAGCTCCAAAGTTACCGTTAGAACTTCCGTTGGTAAGTGTTACAGGCTTGTCGGAAACAATTTTAGCTCCGATGAAACCAGTGAGGTTTGCAGCAGTATTATTGTTTCCTGCCATAAGGTATGACTGTCCCTTGTTTAGTGTAAATGTTTGAGAGTTCCCTGTAAAAGTTCCAGGAGCACCAATGAACTGAAGTCCGGTAGTTGTCCACGAAACAGTCACTAAAGTATTGTCTTCCGTTGCCAGAATTCCTGCTGTAAAGTTGTTGGCAGTACCTGAACCAGCACTGGTATTAGGAGGATTGGCTACATAAAATAATTTGCCGATACCTGCCTTTCCTTTCGAGGTAACAATTTCACCGTGAGATCCTTGTGCAGATCTTAAGGTACAGTAAAAAGGTTTGGTACCTTTTAAATACAGTCCCTTGTTAATCACCTGAAAGGCTTCAGTTGTTGCAGTTGCTGCAATTAAGTTGGCAGTAACCGTGTAAGACTGAGGATTTCCTTTACTGATAGTAACGGTCTGAATCAGTGCATTGTTGTTGTAAATTTTTACATCAAAAGGAGTGGTAGAGTCTGTTGACAGATATACCGCATTGGTATATCCTGAAGTGGATGCGTAGTAAGGTGCAATCCAATGGTCTGTGTCTCTTTGTGCAAAGAGTGTATTAATGCTAAGGAACATTAATACAAAAGATAATAGAAATCTTTTCATAATTATGGAATTAGGATTATTGCAAAAATAACAGAATATTTGATAAATTCTCTATATTATTTGTAAAAATAACAATTAAATAAATAAAAAAAACCACGATTTAGAAAAAATCGTGGTTTATAAAGAAGTTTTCAGAAAGCTTAGTCTATGTTTTTAACTAATATCCAACCGGTGTATTTAATTGGAGTTTTCTGTTTATTTGGTTCATTCCAGTTGATATGATACCAATAGGTTCCGGTTACAATTTTTTTGTCGTAATGTTTACCGTCCCATTTGTAATTATTGAATTTATCTCCTGTGAATATTTTATTTCCGTATCGGTCATAGATTACGAAAGTAAGGTTGTCTTTGTAAGCCAATTCACTGTAATCAATAACGTCATTTTTGTTGTCACCGTTCGGAGTGATGGCATTTATTAAATTAGGTACAGTCACTTCTACAGAAGTCGGTGTACAGTTGTAAGTATCTTTTACATAGAAGGTGTGCTGTCCTCTTGTAAGTCCTGTGAATACATTAGAATCCTGCCAGTTTGTAGGCGCATCTACTGCATATTGGTAAGGCGCTTTTCCGCCTGTTACATGAACAGTTACCGTGTTATTAGAAATTTCAAGTTCTGTAATAACAGGATCTTCAGCTTTCTTCACACTTACGAATTGCTTCACAAAACATCCGTTGTCTTTAAGAATTACCCAGTAATCACCTACAGAAACTCCTGATAATACCTGAGTTGTAGCACCTGTGCTCCATTGGTAAGACTGATATCCAGGACCTGCATCAAGATTTGTTCTGCTGTCGATACAGATTATTTTGTCTACCAATAAAGGAGATCTTTTCGGAGGAATTACTTTTAAGTTCACTTTAGCAATAGCATAACACTGATTGCTGTTGTAAACTCTTACATAAGCTACTCCGTTTCCTGAAATATAAGCGTCAGCAACTAGTATTTCATTTGTTCCGTTGCTTGCATCTACGAATGTAGGATAGTATTTTTTAGTGATTGGAGTTTCTGTTGAAACCGCTGCAATCGTTAAGTTGAATTTAGCTTTCGTTTCATCGATTTCAAGGAAACATTCGCTCAACGTAGCTTCAGTTACCACAGGAGTCGGAAGATACGCTAAAGTGATTTTAGCATTTCCTGTACATCCTTCGTTTGTCGTTACTTTTACATATACAAATCCTGCAGCTGCAAGATAGTTGGTAGGATTCATAATCTGGTTGGTTCCTGCATTAAGATCAGCCAGAGTAGGGTAGAATTTCTTGGTTACGGGATCGTATAATGTTACTACAGCAGCAGTAAGATCAAAGAATCCTTTTCCGTTGTACTGACAAGCCTTGATGGTGGTATCCGTTAACACGAAAGGTACCACATTTAAGGTTAAAGTTACATGCTCACAATCAATAAACTCAGCTGCATTACCGCAGAACTGATACACAATTGTATCTGGACCTAAATATCCTGCATTTGGAATATAAGTGATTTGTCCTGCAGAGTTAATAGTCGCAACTCCATGGGTAGGTTGAGTAAGAATTGTCACCGTGCTTGGAACCGGAGTCTGAGTTGTCGTGAATGAGAAGGTAGGCGTAATCACCTTTGTAGCACAAACGTTGATGCTTGCTGTTGTATTTCTTGTACATGCAAACACTTTGTAAATTGGTGTGGTAACAGGAGGACAAGTTCCCATGGTTACTTTTACCGTATAATTTCCTGCAGTTGCAGGAGTGATCGTATTTTGAGTTGCTCCGACAACGGCAACACCGTTTAAGAACCATTGATAGGTTTCGTAGCTGTCATCCACTTCAAGGATAATTCCCGGAACGCATTCTCCTGTTTTTTTTGCGATCACAGGGATTGAAGAGAATCCTGCAAAATATCCACCGTATCCTGCTGTACCATATCCTCCATTTACTCCTGCAGTAACCGCTTTAGTTGAAGTGATAGTTACATTTCCGAAAGGATTTTCAATCGCATACGTTACCCAGTTTGTATTTCCTGTTAAAGGATAAGGACCTTGTGCAGCAGTGGGTGTCATTGGAGTTCCACCATTATAACTATAGGTAACGGCTGCTCCTGCTTCTGTTAAGATATTTAATTTTAAGAAAGTGATCGTAGAAGTTGCAATACCGGGCATTTCATTAATTTTCCCGACCTCATCAATTTTTCTTGGTAAGAAACAGTTCAATGGCGGGATGTAGTTGTACCCTCCATTATATGAGAAACCTTGTACTCCAATGAATTGGTATAGATAAACGTTTTTGGAAGTCGTTACAAACATATTGAAATGTCCGCTTCCTGCCGTTTGTTCTACATAGCTGGTTTCATTAATTCTGTACCATTGCCCTTCATTGATGGTTGCGATAGGTGTAGTCGCACCGTTGATAAAGATCTCTGTATTATCTTCGGTGGCAATTACAATTCCGCCCTCCATATTTAAAGCTGGATTGGTGGCTTTCGTTTTTACCATGGCAAAAGTATTGCCCAATCTTTCCACAGGAACAGACTGGTCCATAATTAAATCCGAACCGTCTATAGTGCTTGTTCCAAAGTTACCATTGGCGTTTCCGTTGGTTAATGTTACAGGTTTGTCGGAAACCACTTTTGCTCCGATGAATCCGTTTTGGTTTGCCGTTGTAGAGTGATTACCTGCTAAAATGTATGATTGTCCTTTATTTAAAGTAAAAGACTGAGAATTTCCTCCCGGAGTTCCTCCAATGAAAACCAATCCTGTAGTATTCCAGGATACGGTAACCAAGGTATTGTCTTCTGTAGCTAAAATTCCGGCTGTAAAATTATTACTGGAACTGTTGGTGGAATTAGGAGCAGCAGCAACATAAAACTTTTTACCGATCCCTGCTTTTCCTTTTGAGGTAACAATTTCACCGTGAGCTCCCTGAGCAACTCTTAATGTACAATAAAAAGGTTTGTCGCCTTTCAGATATAGACCTTTTGTACCGATGGTAAATGCATCTGCCGTAGCCGTTCCGTTAATAAGATTGGTGGGAACTGTAAATACTACAGGTGTTCCTTTAACAACTGATACTGTTTGGATTAAGTTGTTATTGTTATAAATCTTTACATCAAAAGGAGTCGTAGAGTCTGTTGAAAGATATACCGCATTGGTGTATCCCGTTAAGGATGCATAAAACGGAGCTATCCAATGGTCTGTATCCCTTTGTGCAAAAAGCGTATTAATGGCACAAAACATTAATACGAAAGATAGTAGAAATCTTTTCATATACATGGTTTAGTATTTCTACAAATTTAAAATAATATCTGGTATATTGTTAATTTAATGTAAAGAAGTTTTAAATTTAGTTAACGATTTTTAATTAATAGCCATCCTGAATACGAAACTGGTAATTTTGTGTCGGGCTCGATCCACTTTAATAAATACCAATAAGTTCCCGTAGATAATGGTCTTCCGTTTACTTTACCATCCCAAATGTAGTCTTTATTTGCAGATTTGTAAACGGGAGCTCCGTAACGGTCTACAACTTCTATCGAAACATCCTGTTTGATTTTTAAATCAGAATAATTTAATACATCATTAAGACCATCTCCGTTCGGAGTGATGGCGTTAATAAGGTTGAGAACCAAAAATTCTTTGATGACAGGAGAACAACCATCTGCTCCCAAAACAAATGCCGTATGCATTCCTCTTGATAATCCTGTGAAGACGTTAGAAGACTGATAATCAATTCCGTTGAGTGAATATTGATAAGGTTGCGTTCCTCCTGAAACGAAAACAGTAGCATTATATCCTGAAACTTCAATTTTTGTGATAATTGGAGACTGAGCTGTTGTAACATTTACGGTTTGGCGATAAACACAACCATTAAACCCTAAATCAACATAATAACTTCCTACTCCTACATTTATCGTTTGGGTTATTGCACCTGTGCTCCACAAATAGGAAGTAAAACCGTCTCCTGCATCCAACGTTGTCTTTTCGCCCAAGCAAACAATTTTATCTTTTAGCCTGTCAGATTTTTTTGGTGTTTTTAAAGTTATTTTTAAAACTCCCGTATTCGGACATTCGGTTGCACTTGTAAATCTTATATAAAATATACTTGCAGAAGTAATGTTCTGAATCGAAGAAATAGCATTCGTTCCGGCTTGAGCATCTGCCAAAGTAGGGTGGAAGGTTAAAGAAACTCCTGCATTTGCTGTAAAGAAGCTTTTATAATCGCTAAGATTCACACTTTCAGAGCCGCTGATGTCATTATCGCAGACATCAATCGTTGCAGTTCCTGTAATTAATGGAATTTTATTTCCTATACTAAAATTAATTTGACCAAAAGCGGGAGGACAGTTTCCTGCAAGAGCATCCACTCTCACATAAACAGTTGTATTGGCTGTGTACGTCCAGTTTGCGGGTAAATTATTGGTATTTCCTGCAGTAGCATCGGCTTGAAGCAGATAATATCTTACATTAAAACTGGCAGCATTGGTTACAATAAGAGGGGTGATCGTTGAAAAATTAACATTTATAATTCCATCAAAATTATCATCACAAAGTGCTCCATTAAAATTAACTGTATTGATATTAGGAAGTGGAGTCGTCGTTAAAGTAATCTGGGCAGCTTTTGTACATCCGTATTGAGAAGTTACATTCGCGTAAACTGTTCCGGCAGGTCCGTTGTAAGTTGCAGGAGCTGCAATCGGAGCTCCAGTTAAAGCAGCATTCGTAAAATATTGAACCGTAGTTCCCAAATCCGGTGTTACATTCACTGACGTAAGGTTGAACGTTCCGTTTCCGTTTGTATCAGCACAAGACGTTAAAGATCCGTTTGTGGTTTGTAATACATCGATATTAATGATGATTTTAAAATATTCAAAATCGGCAGGTGTTCCGTTTCCTTCTACATAATAGATGAATGAATCTGTTGTGTCTGTTGTAAGTCCGGTATTCGGAGTATAAGTAATTTGTCCTGTTGCAGGATTTACCGTTGCTGTCCCTGAAGTTGGAGCCAGAATAATATTGGTGTTAGAAGGTACAATGGTTTGTGTAGCAGTGGTAAAAGCCGGAGAAATTATCTTTGTATTACACGATCCGATATTGTAAGTTGTCGTTGTAATCGGCGGACACATGGTATAATTGTAGCCTGTCGTAAGCTTTGATTCGCAATTGTTTTTTGTTACTAAGCAAGTGTAAGTTCCTGCTCCGTACGATTCTGGATTAATGGAATATGTAGTTGCTCCCGGAATAATAACTCCGTTAAGATACCATTGATAACCATCATACGTATTATCTACCTGCAATAAAATTCCTAAATAACAATCTCCCGTTTTTGAGATCACAGGAATGGAAGAAAACCCTGCGAAATATCCTCCGTATCCTACAGCACCGCTTCCTGCAGCAATTCCTGCGGTTACAGATTTTGTGGAATTTACAGTGATTGTTCCTGTGACATTCGGTACAGAATAAGTTACCCAGTTCGGATTTCCGTTTACAGGATAAGGTCCGTTTGCTGTTGCGATCGGGTTTCCGTTTAAGGTAACGGTTGCTCCGGTTTGGGTGATGATATTTAATCTTGTGCTGTACGTCTGACTTCCAATTCGGTTAATAAATCCGATTTCATCAATTTTATTTGGCATAAAACAGCTCAATGGAGGAATGAAGTTCATGCCGCCGGTTGGATATTCATTACCACCGGAAACACCCGCCAAAAACTGATAAACGTAAACATTTTTATTAGCAGAAAGTCCCATGTTGTAATTTCCGCTTCCCTGATTGATATAATTACTGCTCGGAACCATGTAATATTGTCCTGCATTTAACGTAATCCCAGAACTTACCCCGTTTATCGTTAATTGGGTATTGTTTTCCGTTCCTATGACCAGAGCGGTTTCCATTTCGGAAGAGACAGAAACCGTTACCTTTTACAACAACAAAATCTTTTCCTAATCTGTCGACAGGAACAGCCTGATCCATCAAGACATCATTGTTTGTAAAATTTAAATTAGTATAAATACCGTTAAAATTTCCATTCGTAACAGAAATTGGCTTTGTAGCTTCGATTTTTGCGCCAACCAATCCATCAAGATTATAACTGGAATCGGTACTTGCAGCATCCATCACGTAAGACTGCCCTTTATTTAATGTAAAAGTTTTTGTAGGAGAAGAACTTCCGTCCGAGAAAACTACATCGGGGTTATATCCTGAAACTACAACCGAAGTATTATCTTCTGTCGCTGTAATTCCTATAGTTGAATTTACATAATAAGCTACACCAGTCAAAGGTGCCATTCCTGCATAAAAAGTTGTCCCCAAACCTGCTAAACCTTTAGAAGTAATGATTTCCGCATGATTTTGAAGAGAAAAGCGATAATTCGCAAAAAACTTTTTCGATCCTTTTACATACATTCCCATCGAATTTGGTGTAAAAAGATCAGATTGATCAACAGTAATCAAAAAATAATTGGGAATAACTACTTCTGTGGGACTTCCTTTACTAACCTGTACAGTGGTGTATAATGTATTGTTATTATAAATCTCCACATTAAATGGCGTGGTTTCATTGGTAGAAAGATATAAATATCCCTGAAGACCTACATTTCCAGCTTTTGAAGCCATTGGTGCAAACCAATGATCGGTATCAAGCTGTGCATTGAATAATAAGCAAAGAAAAGTACAAATGGTTAGTAGAAGTTTTTTCATTTTTCTCAATAAGGGATGCAAATGTAAGTATTAAAAATCAATTTTTTACATAAAATTTGATACGCAATTTCTATAATGTCGGAAATTATTGAATATTTAATAAATTTTTAATATTTACGAAAATCTCATAATTGTGAATAAAAAAATCCCGGTGAAAAACTTCACCGGGATCGATATTTTTATTTGAAAGATTAATTAAGCTAAGCTTACTCTTACAAATCCTGTTACTTTTAAGTCTCCGTTTACAGATTTTACATAGTCAGAAACTGAAATAGAAACTGTCTTTGATGAAATCTTGGTGTACCAAAGTGTTGTCTTTGTAGAATTTCTGCATTTTACCTTTCAAGATATTGTCGATAATGTTTGCAGGCTTACCTTCTTCAGTAAGTTTGTGTCTTTCGATTTCTAATTCTTTATCGATCGTTTCCTGAGAAACTCTAGTTTCGTCAAGAGCGATTGGGTTCATTGCAGCAGCTTGCATAGAAACAGATTTAGCAACTTCGTCACTTCCTTCTACTTTAGCAGAAAGAGCAGTGATAGCAGCGATTTTGTTTCCAGCGTGGATGTAAGCTCCCAAGTATGGACCTTCGATTCTTTCGAATGCACCGATCTCGATTTTTTCACCAATAACACCTGTTTGCTCGATTAATTTTTCAGCAACAGTAAGTCCGTGGAAATCTGTAGCTAAAAGCTCTTCTTTCGTTGCAGCGAAAATAGCCATTTCAGCCAATTCGTAAGCTAGCTCGATGAAAGCTTCATTTTTTGCAACGAAGTCAGTTTCGCAATTTAGAGAGATGATAACACCCAACGTGTTGTCTTCATTTACTCTTGCGATTACAGCTCCTTCAGAAGAATCTCTGTCAGCTCTGTTAGCAGCAACTTTCTGTCCTTTTTTTCTAAGGATATCTACCGCTTTTTCGAAATCTCCTTCAGCTTCAACTAAAGCTTTTTTGCAGTCCATCATACCTGCACCTGTTTGGTTTCTCAATTTTGCTACGTCTGCAGCAGCTGGTGTATAAGACATAATATCTATTATTTTTTTTATTTAAGATTAGTATTAATTTTTAGCTTAATTTTAAAGCAGTGCAAAGATAATGATTTTAATGATAAACTAAAAAATGAGTTTTTGCGTTATTTGTTATATTTGATAAAATTTAAATGCTTAGTTAATGAAAAAAACATTTCTCCTTATATTTTTATGTATGTTCACTCTTGGTTTCGCACAAAAAAAGAAAAAAGCTAAAACCAAAGCTATTGTAGAAAAAGAAACAACGATTATTTATACAGAAAGCGACGCTGAAACCTCAAAAGAAACAAGAGTAATAGCCGGTTTCCTGAAACAGAATCCGGGACACGCAAGAGCAGATTTTTTTAAAAGAAGATTGGTAGAGATCATTATGGCTGGGAATTCTCCGGAAGCCAAACCTACGATAAAGACATTAAGCGAAGATAAGATCAAGCAAATGGTTTTAGATAACAACAGTCTTAATAATTCTAAAACAATTGCAGCAAGTGCAGGCGCGAATGCTGAAAGAACGGTGAATTATGCAAGTGTAAGCGGATCGAGTAAAAAATCGGGACCAAGCGATCAGAATAAAAAAACAGCAGCAATGTTGACGCATCTTTTCAATAACGACCCGATGGATAGGGAAGCTTATATTAATATCAAGAACAGATCTAAATGTAATCTGATTGTAAAAATCAACGGAAAAAAGTATTATAACCTTGATGTTCCTGCGAATGGTCAAAATTTTTTGCTGGTAGAAAAAGGCGAATATATTTTGACAACAATGGTTTGTGACGCAAAATATTCTTCTTTAAAGAAAATTACTAAGGATATCGAAATTGAATTGAATCTGAGTGATGATTAAAATATCATAAAAGAAAATTAGACATAAAAAAACCGGTTAAGAATTTCTTAACCGGTTTTTTATTTTTATCCTTTAAACTGACCCATCGCAATGAATTTGTCTTGTCTTTGGGTTTCAAGTTCTTTTCCTGTGAATTTTGAGAACGCTTTAATATTTTGTAAAATTGAATTTTTCAAATTTAAAAAAGTCGTCTCATTGTCGTAATGAGCTCCTCCAAGAGGTTCTTCTACGATTCCGTCGATGAATTTTTCTCTCAAAGCATCTTTCGGAGTAAGGTTCAATGCATTGGCTGCATCTTCCTTGTGATCCCAGTTTCTCCAAAGGATCGATGAGCAGCTTTCCGGCGCAATTACAGTGTACCAAGTGTTTTCCAACATATATACCTTGTTACCGACACCAATTCCTAATGCACCACCACTTGCTCCTTCACCAATAATATAAGTGAAAATAGGAGTTTTAAGCATGGTCATTTCGAAAATATTTCTTGCAATTGCCTCACCTTGTCCTCTTTCTTCAGCTTCCAATCCTGGGTAAGCTCCCGGTGTATCCACCAAAGTCACCACAGGAATTCTGAATTTTTCAGCAAGCTTCATTAGTCGTAAAGCTTTTCTGTAACCTTCAGGATTCGGCATTCCGAATCTTCTGTACTGTCTTTCTTTGGTCGTTCTTCCTTTTTGAGTCCCAATGATCATCACTTTCTGACCATCCAATGTAGCTAAACCACCAATCATGGCAGGATCATCAGCAAAATTCCTGTCTCCGTGAAGTTCCAAGAAGCTTCCTTTATCTACCATTCCGTTGATATAGTCTAATGTATAGGGGCGATCCGGGTGACGAGACAGTTGTACTCTCTGCCAAGGCGTAAGATTAGAATAGATTTCTTTTTTCTTTTCTATGATCTTGTCCTCAATCTGGCTGCATGCTAATTTTACATCAACACCACTTTCTTCTCCTACTAAAGAACAAGTCTGAAGTTGATCTACTAGTTCTTTGATAGGGAGTTCGAAACTTAAATATTCCATTTCTTGAAGTAAATTAAATCTTTCAAATTTATGAAAAATTATGAGAATCTATTTAAAATTATTGATCGCATTGTTTATTCTGGAGATACTTTCCTCTCTACCAATAAGTTCCAAGATATCCGGAACGTCTGGACCTTTCAGTTCTCCAACCAAGGCTAAACGCAATGGCATCATCACTTTACCTATTCCTAAGCCCTTATTTTCCACGAAATCATGCATCACTTGCTTTAAGTTTTCAGCATTGAATTCAGCTCCTTCTAAGTTGGAAGCAAGCTCTGCTAAAATAGCTGAAGTCTCTTCATTCCAAGCTTTTTTCGATGCTTTTTCATCATAAGAAGTCGGTGCTTCAAAGAAAAATTTTCCGTTTTCGTAAATGTCTTTCGGGAAAGTTGCTCTTTCTTTCATCAGATGAATAATTTTTAACAATTTTTCATCTTCGATATTTAAATGTAGATCTGAATTTTTTAAAATTTGAAGCAATTCTTCATCAGATTTAAACTGAATGTATTGATGATTGAACCACTCAGACTTTTCTTTACTGAATCTTGCTCCGGCTTTGTGAACTTTATTTAAATCAAATTCTTTTGCCATTTCGTCCAAAGTCAAAATTTCTTTATCGTCTGCAGGAGACCAACCCAATAATGCCACCATATTGATGAATGCTTCCGGAAGATAGCCGTTTTCTCTGTATCCTTTAGAGATATTTCCTGTTGAAAGATCTTTGAAATCCAACGGAAATACAGGGAATCCGAATTTGTCACCGTCTCTTTTGCTTAATTTTCCTGAAAGTCCTTTCTTTAAAAATTGTTTTACAGAAGCCGTGATTTCGTTGTCTTTATCGTTTTCATTCAACATAGATTTAAACCTCGGACTTTTCACTTCTGAAAAGAAGGATTTAATAATCGCTGCCGATTCATCAAAAGAAAACTGACTGTTTTTAGTCACAAATTCTTCGGTGAAAGATTTTGTAATAGAGTCAATATTTTCTTTATTAATTAATGTGGAAACGTCCGGTTTTAAAATCAATGAAAGGTGCGCAAACTGAGGTGCTTCCCAACCCATCGCTTCATATAATAAAGTATGTAAACCTAAAGATGGCAACCATTCTTCACCACGGATGACGTGAGAAATTTCCATTTCGTGGTCATCGATAATGTTGGCGAAATGATACGTTGGCATTCCGTCGTTTTTTACCAACACTTTATCGTCTAACGTATTGGTATTCACAGAAGAATTTCCTCTGATGATGTCTACAAGATTCAGCGTTCTGTCGATCGGCATCTTAAATCTTACAACATACGGAGTTTTTTCAGCCAATAATTTTTGAACTTCCTCTTCAGAAAGGGCAAGACTGTTTCTTAAAAGGTTTCTGGTTTTGTTATCGTAAGAAAAAACATCTCCTTTTGCTTCAAACTCAGCACGAATGGCATCTAATTCTTCAGCTGTATCAAAAGCGATATACGCATAATCTGTTTTTAAGATCTCCTCTGTATATCTGTCGTAAATGTCTCTTCTCTCAGATTGTCTGTATGGAGCGAATTTTCCTCCTTTTTTAGGACTTTCATCCGCAATGATTCCGCACCATTCCAACGCTTCCTCAATGTAATCTTCTGCTCCTTCTACGTATCTTGCAGTGTCTGTATCTTCGATTCTCAATACAAACTCTCCACCTTGGTTTTTAGCAAAAAGATAATCATATAATGCGGTTCTTACGCCTCCTAAATGCAAAGGTCCCGTAGGACTTGGAGCAAAACGAACTCTTACTTTCTCCATATTAATTAAAATTTTGATGCAAATTTACTTAATTTATATGTTTTTAAGAATGATTAATATCCAGGTTGTTGGGTTTTTTGATTTGAATATTTACATTTGTATAAATTAAAAAGAATTAGAGTATGTTAGAAATAGGCGAAAGACCTTGGGGAAAATATTTTGTATTAGCAGATGAACCAAATTATAAATTAAAAAGAATCGAAGTAAATCCCGGTCAAAAATTGTCTTACCAATATCACCACAAAAGACAGGAACAATGGACAATCATCGAAGGTGATGCCACGGTTGTTTTGGATGATAAAGAAATTAACCTGAAATATGGCGAAAGCATCTTCATTCCACTAGGAGCAAGACACAGAATGATGAATCTTTCTGAAAAGCCAGTTGTCTTCATCGAAGTGCAGACTGGGACTTATTTTGGGGAGGATGATATTGTGAGGATTGAGGATGAGTATGATAGAAGTTAAATAATGAGTATAATGAATAATATTTCGCTTTTAATAGGATTAAAAAATAATTTAGAATATTCAAAAAGCTGTTATCATTCTATTCGTGAGAACTTTCCGGAAATAGAAATTGTTTTTGTAAGCTACGGAAGTACGGATGGAAACCAATGAATGGCTGGATTCTTTAAAAGATGAAAATCTTGTTCATTTTTTTAGTTCTGAAGAAAAGACTCTTTCTGATACCTATAACAAAGCGATAGAAATTTCTACCCAAGATTATGTCTGTTTTTTACATAACGATATGGTGATTGGTAGAAATTTTCTGCATGAGATTGAAAATTCATTATCTGAACATAACCTTGTCTATTATAAAGTTATAGAACCTCCTGTTTTTGCTGCAGATAAAAGACTTTGGAAAGAAATTCAGGATTTTGGAAGTGATTTTGAAACTTTTCAATTTGAAAATTTCTTTGAATTTGAAAAACAACAAAAAAATCAGAAAGGCGCATTTACTGAGGATGTAAGTTTCTTTCTTGCTGCCAAAAAAGATGCTTTAATTAAAATAAACGGGTTGGATCCGCTTTTTAAACCTATGTTTTGTGAGGATGATGATTTAATTTTAAGATTGAGGATGTCTGGTGAAAAGACATTTGTCTGTCCCAATGCAATCGTTTATCATTTTGTAAGTAAAACCTCCAGATTTTCAGAAGAATATCAAAATAGGACAAGCATTATTGAGGAAAATTCTTTGAGGAATTTTATACGAAAATGGGGATTTAATAATCAATCAAAGACTAGAAAAAAACTGAAATATGGTTTGCTTCTGAAAAATCCAACAGATGATGTCATCAAACAGTTAGAAATATTTGTAGATCATATTTATTCTGATTATAATCCGGAAGTTTATATAAAAGAAGAGCAGAAAAAAACGAGTATAGATGTAAAGGAAAAATTCAGGTCTTTAGAATCGGAATTTCAAGATGATATTTTGATCAAATTTGATGGTAAACATTTTTCGGATAAGAATCTTTTTGTATTCAAAAATCTTGCAGATATTATAGAAGAAAAGAAAAACCTTAAGAGAAATTTTTTAGAAAAACTCTTTTCTGGCTCCAATGAATTTAAAATTAAGAATGTAAGCATTAAGATATTACAAGATAAATCTTACGAAAATCAATTAATAAAAAGAAAATAATGTTCAGTTTTTTAAGACCAATTACTATTAGTTACGGGATAACAGTTTGTAATGAACACAGGGAATTAAAGAAGCTCCTAGATACTTTATTGCCTTTGATTGATGATCGGGATGAGGTAATTATTCTTCAGGATATCACGAATGAAAATAATGAAGTTTCTAGTTTGATTAAAAGTTACGGCTCAAAAGTCGTAAGAATTGAAGCGAAACTGAATGGTGATTTCGCAACCTTTAAAAATACACTTATTCAGCATGCAAAATGCAAATATCTCTTTCAGATAGATGCCGACGAATATCCTGCGGAAGGTCTGATAAAAAGCCTTAAACCTTATTTAAGAAAAGAGAAAAGTGTGGAGTGTTTTTTTGTTCCAAGAATTAATATTGTCGAAGGGATCACAGAAGAGTATATCCAGGAAATGAATTGGAATAAAAACCATGAAGGATATATAAATTTCCCAGATTATCAGGCGAGAATTATAAAGAACAACAAAAAAATATTCTGGAAAAATAAAGTACATGAAGTATTGTATGGGCATAAAAATTTTACAGAAATGCCCAAAGACTATACGCTTTGTTTAATTCATAAGAAAAACTTCGAAAAGCAAAAGAAACAGAACGAATTTTATGATACTTTGGATTAATCTTCCCAAAAATATTTTCTGCTTTTGCCAGTCAGTTTATTTTGAAAATTTTTAAATTTAATTTTCCATTGTACAGGTTTTAAGTTCCTGATTTTATTTAGTTTGTCTTCCAATAATTTAATTTCAAACTTTAATAAAGATTCTTCATTAGAGCTTTTTTGTGATAAGTTTGGAAATATCTCTTTATTTATTAATTCTAATCTCTGTTTTATTTTTTCTCCCATTATTGTTGGTGAAAGAAATTGTTTTACATCACTTTGCCCTTTTTGTGCAATTTCAGATGCCAGATTTTTATTGGTATAAACTAAAGTCATTTGCTGAGAAGCATGCTGCACATCTGCATCTGCCCAAACATCTTTATCGGTACTGAAATAGTATTGATCTCCTGTTTTTATTAATTTATATTTTACAGGAAAAGAATTATTAATATTCATGAATTCTGTATTGGCAGAATACGCCGTTGCGATAACCGGTTTTCCTAAATACATTGCTTCCGCCATTGTCAATCCAAAGCCTTCAGAACGATGAAGAGATACAAAGCAGTCGCAACAATTCATTAAACTATATAGTTTGTCACGCTCCAGTATTTCTTCAACAACGATAATGCTTTTATTGTCCCCAATTCTGTTTACCAACTCATTCTTTTCATTAGGGAATTCTTTACTTATAGATGTTTTAATTAAAAGTAAGACTTCAGGATTGTTTTTCCCAAAAGATTGTTCGTAAGCATCAATAGTTGCAATAGGGTTTTTTCTGCTGATAGAACTGTAATAATCAAACATAGTCATGAAAATGAACTTATCTTCCGGTAAATTGAAATCTTTTCTGGAATAAGTAGTATTTTCAATTTCGATAGAATGCATCATTTTAATAACGGGAAACCGGAGATACTTTTGAAATCGCTTCTGTACAGAAGTTACTGGGAACCCATATTTCATTAAATAGATTGAAGAAAACCTTAGATTCTTCAGGGAAATTTTCTAATTCCCAAGCCCAAAATGCAATATTGTATTTGTTTTGAAAGTAAGATTTATCCGTTTCCTGCATCACAGAATGCAAACGGTCTATATTGATCTGAACAAGATTTATGTTATAAGGATTTTCTTCTGAAACGGTAAGTGCACTTTGAGTTTCATCCATCACATGTTTCGATAATACAATGTTGAAATCATTGATAACGTAAGGAATATCAGTAGTTTTTACAGCTCTGATATTAGAACGGACACCTTCCCCTAAACCAAATTGTTTATTGATATAGCCAGATATATTTACACCAAAATTTGTATTTTCACTCATAATATTATTAGAAATATAGAAATTTAAAAATTTGATACTTTAAAAAGCTATCTTTTTTTAATTTTTCTTTTAAATAAAATTCATAATCATCAATTAATTTGAGATTTTTTACAAAAACTTCATTTTTTTGATAATCAATAATAGAGAATATCTTTTGTCTTTTGTCTTTTAAAATAGAAAACCTTCTTTTTAATAATCTAAAGGAGTCTTTTTCATTATAAACATTAAATCTTTCGGATAATTGAGATTCTGTATTTTTATCTTTATTAAAAAACACACCACCTACTTGCTGACTGTCGTGAACCCGATAGGATGATGTTTTTTCGCGAATAAAATCAAATTTATCATCAGAAGAAGATACTAAAGCGATCCATTCGTCATGATGAAATTTTTTTTCGGGAAAAGGAAGTGCAGATTCTATGAAGTCTTTTCTGAAGGCCATATTAGCACCGGTTGCGAAGTTACCAATTAGGCTGAATATTTTAAAATAATTATAAATGATTTTTCTTTTCTCCAGAAAATTAACCACATCCCAGATCGTATTTGTATCTATAATATGGTCATTTTCATCAATAATAAACGCATTTGAAGAAATAACATCGATAGCAGGAAATTTTTCAAAATACTCTAAAAATAATTCTACTTTATTCTGATTCCAGATATCATCCTGATCAGAAAGGAAAATAATTTCATTCTCACAAAGTGAAATAGCTTTTTCGAAATTTTTTACACTTCTTAAATTGACTTTGTTGAAATGAATTTTAAAAATTTCAGGATGCTGTTTTTTGTACTCAGCAAGTATTTCTTTAGTTTCATCTGAAGAGCAATCATCACAAACTACAATTTCATCTACAGGAACGGTTTGATCTAAAATAGAATTAATTTGTGTTTTTAAAAAGCGCTCTCCGTTATATGTACAAATTGCTACTGAGACTTTCATTACTTATTTAATTTAAAAACCACATTTACCCAATTATCCAAAGTATACTTATAATAAACCTCTTCAGGAATTTTCTCATAAGGCAATTCAAAAAAACATTTATCAAGATTACTGCAGGTTTCATTTAAAACCAAAATATTGTTTGGATTGTAAAAGTCGTAATTTTTAATGTATTCATTATCAGTAATAATCTTTTTTTCTAATGCCATTGCTTCAAATACTCTGAAACTCAGTCCGTGTTGGTTTTCTCGGGTAAGATCCAATAGCGCTTTTGAATTTTTGTAATATTCGGGAAGCTTTTCGTGGTCTATTTTTTTGATACTGAAGATAATATGCAGCTGTTCAGGAATTGTAAAGAACATATTTTTTAACTGATGTTTCCAGCCTTTTTTTCCGATCACCATGATCTGAAATTTAAGCTCTAACTCAATCAGTCTTTTCGCAAGCAGCTTGATAAGGGAAACTCTTTTATTATCATAAGAGGTAACATAAAAAAGATCCATTTGAGGATTTTGCTTATTACAGCAAAGGTGTGGTAAATAAATATAATTGGTTAATTTCTCAAAATCATTTTTTTTACTGTCTGCAATATCAAAAGAGAAAATCTTATCAAAAAGACTAAGTTTTTCCTTTTCTACAGCGAATCTGTCTAAACTATCATAAAGATACGTGATAAGCCTGTCGGAATATTTTCTGATTTCTTCCAACGTAGAAAGATCAAAAGTATCAGGATTTAGCACCAGAATTTGATCCTGATGTCCTAAATTTTCCAAAGAAGCCAAGACAAATTTTTGCCTCTTTTCTGCTTTAAGATTTTTATTAAGAAAAATTTTACTTACAGCATTGGTCGCTCTCTCACTGAAATTCGAATGAGTGACCGAACCCATTTTGATATGATGGGCATCAATACCTTTAGCAGACAATGTCTCTACTATATGAGCATCATATCCCCAAAAATCGAAACTGATTACACAAATCTTCATCCAACTAATTTTGCTCTTTTAATGATTCATAAGTTTCAAAAACACTTAATGATTGCAAATAAGAAAGTTGATACCCCTCTTTTCCGTCCAAGATACCTAAACGCAAAATGTATGCCTTAAAAAATTTGAACGCTGTTTTTGAATATTGAGTTAAAAGATTGAATTTTTTTCCCTTCAAAGCCAATTCCTCTCCTTTTAAAATCCCGTAATGAATCATTTTCTTTTTATAAGACTCATAATCAGTAACGGAAAAATGCAGGAGTTTATTTTTTAATTCGCCGATTGTACCGTTTACTTCCAATGTTTCATGAACTTTTTTCCCCGCAATATATCTCGCTTTAGACTTCCTAAAGAGCCTGAAATTCTTGTCGGTTTGTGTTCCTGAATAGTGGATCGGTTTTTTAGCAAAAAAGAACTTTCTGTAAAAATAATAGGCGTCTTTTTGCTCAGGTTTATTTAGTTCTTCTATAATTTCTTTTCTAAGTTCGGGCGTTATTCTTTCATCGCCGTCAAGAAACAATACCCAGTCGTTTTTTGCAGCATCTAAAGCCAGATTTCTTTGTTTTGTAAAGTCTTCAAACTTGTTCTGAATAATTTTCACATAAGGATGTTTTTCTGCAATTTCCAAAGTTTTATCTGTGCTGAATGAATCGACTACAATAATCTCATCGCAAAAATCAAAACACTCAAGAACTTCCTGTATGTTTTTCTCTTCATTATATGTTATGATTAAGCCACTTACGTTCATTACAGCTTTTGTTTGATATGGAAATATGAGTTAATAAGATCACTTAGAAATGAATTTCAAATTCAAAGATAAGTTTTAATTTGAATTTTCTTGATGCATATTAACGTTTTTGTGCAGGAATTTTAGTGTGAAATTTTAAAATTTTAACTTTTATAATTTTAAAATATACTCTTGAAAACAAAAATATGGGCATAGTTTTTATAGACTACACCCATTTATTTTTTTTCTAAAAATTGATTAATAATATTTTAGAAGCTTTTATTTTTTAAATTCTAAAACCGTTTTCTCAATGATTCTCACACAATCCAGCAATTGCTCTTCGGTAATTACCAACGGGGGAGCTAGTCTGATGATGTTTCCGTGCGTTGGTTTTGCAAGCAATCCGTTTTCTTTTAATTGTAAACAGATATTCCATGCGGTAGAGCTATCCGGAGTGTCGTTGATTAAAATAGCATTTAATAAACCTTTTCCTCTCACTTTGGTAATCAGCTCTGATTTCTCGATGATTTTTTCAATTTCAGATCTGAATAATTTTCCTAATTCTTCCGCTCTTTCAGAAAGTTTTTCTTCTTCAACAACATTTAACGCAGCAATCGCAACAGCACATGCAATCGGGTTTCCTCCAAAAGTAGAACCGTGTTGTCCAGGTTTAATCACATTCATGATTTCGTTATTTGCCAACACCGCCGAAACGGGATACATTCCACCAGAAAGCGCTTTTCCTAAGATTAAAATATCGGGTTGCACATTTTCGTGATGACACGCAATTAATTTTCCTGTTCTTGCAATTCCCGTCTGAACTTCATCTGCAATGAAAAGAACATTGTGTTTTTTACATAATTCAGAAGCATTTTTAAGGAAATTTTCATCCGGAACATACACTCCGGCTTCCCCTTGAATAGGTTCTACCAAAAATGCCGCAATATTCTGAGCATCCTGAGTTAAAATTTCTTCTAACGCTTTAAGATCATTGTAAGGGATTTTGATAAATCCGGGTGTGAAAGGACCATAATTTTGGTTTGCATCAGGATCGTTTGAGAAAGAAACGATGGTCGTTGTTCTTCCGTGGAAGTTGTTTTCGCATACAACAATTTTTGCTGCGTTTTCAGTAATTCCTTTTACTTCGTAACTCCATTTTCTTGCTAATTTTACTGCAGTTTCCACGGCTTCAGCTCCGGAATTCATCGGTAAAACTTTATCAAAACCAAAAAGAGTGGTAATTTTTTGTTCGTATTCTCCTAAGTTCGAGTTATAAAACGCTCTTGATGTTAAAGCTAATTTTTTAGCCTGATTTACCAAAGCTTCTACAATTTTCGGGTGAGAATGTCCTTGATTCACAGCAGAATATGCTGAAAGAAAATCATAATATCTCTTGCCTTCCACATCCCAAACAAAAACGCCTTCTCCTTTGTCTAAAACTACTGGAAGAGGGTGATAGTTGTGCGCGCCGTGTTTGTCTTCAAGGTCAATAAAATACTGTGAGTTTTTTGCTGTTTCTACTGTTGACATAAATTTAGGTTTTCCACAAATGTAAACATTATTAACGAGATGCCTAAACAGAAGCGCAATACTATGGAAAGGCTCTATTTAAGTGCATTTTGAGGTTAAAAATAAATGCATTAGAAATATTGCCCAAATTAACAGTACGGTGTAGGTATTATATCTTTCAAAAGAAAAATTTTATGATAAGAATGAACTTCAAAATGAGATAAATTATTGATAAAGACGATGGTCGACATAAAATTTACAATTAGGAAGGATACTCTCGAGCTTGATAACTTCCTCTAAAATCAGTTCGCTGTCCATTTGAGAATGTGTGCTGAATTCATAACCTAAAGAAGCGACATACAATTCTTTTAAATTTTTAAGCTGATCCAATTCGTGGATGTCTTTTATGGTAATTTCTGTGTTCCAAATGTCAAGATATTCCAAATCGGTTAATTTGTTGAGATAGGGAAGGCTTTTTGTAGTGATATTGGGATGTTTCATGAGCGTAAGGCTTTTCAACTGCTGAACTCCCGAAATGTACCGAACGGTTTCGTCGGTAACCTTGGTTTCTTTAAGATAAATGGAATGGATGATTTTAACTTTGTCAAAAAGGGCGGCAAAATAGTCGTCATCTTCCACAGAATCGATGCTCGTGAACCCCGGAATTTCAGTGGGAATCTTTCGAGAATCTGTGATGTGAGCAAAATTCCACCAGAAGTTTTTTTCTTTGCCTTTCAGTTTCATTTATACTAATTTAAAAATCAATCATACCAATAATCTTTCTGAACATCATAGCCCGCTTTTTGAAAAGCATTCTGTAATTCAATACCCAGATCGTCGTTTTGTTTTTCATTGGATAAATACAGGAAAAACAGGCTTTCGTTTAGTATCTGTTCTTTTGGCTCTTCATCAAATGTTGTAAACTTTGTTTCGACGGCATTTTTTTCTGTTTCTAAAATAATCTGGATATCTTTTCCAACTTTTTTGATTTTATTAAGCGGAACTTCCTGTTGTATGATTTGATAGCCACTAAAATATGGACTTGTTTTTTTGATGGTAAATGTTAGCTTTTTATCTGTGGTAATGGTAAATTCTTTAATAATTCTAATCGTATCACCATTAAAATTAGATGATTTTACCTGATTTTTGACTTCTCTTTTCAATTCGCGATTTAAAATCTTAAGTATGGTTTTTTCCTGAGCAAAAGTGATATTCCAAATACCAAAGAGTATTATGAATATCGACAATCTTTTTATAGTATTTTTTTCCATTTTTGTGTTGTTTTATATTTAATTTAAAATCAACATGAATTTTTCAATAATTTAAACGATCTAATAGTACAAGTCTCACAATCAGAAAATTGCGAGACTTGTCAATTGTTTTAATGGTCTTAGTTTTTAATCCTTAAATTCACCATAACCGAGAAAACCAATTTTCTCATCATTATCTGCATAAGTCACAAAAGAGGTTTTTTCTCCTTTTTTACTCCATTGTTTTCTTTTGAAATCTACTCCGTCAATCACGTTTGCATGTTCTACGAAGGTATATCCTGCGTCTCTTATCTTCATTTCTATGAAAGTATTATTCATGGCTCCCACATAAAGCATAATAACCCCGTCCATTTCGCCTTTTGGAGTGTATAATACCTGTACTCGGCTAAACTCTGATTTGAAGCTATGAGCATCGCCGTCTTCTCCTCCTTTTTCAACTTCTGCAACCGTGTAGCCTTTAGCTTGCATAAAAGTGTTGATGTTCTTCTTGGTAGAGTTGTGGTAGATGTCCTGAACAGCCATCAGTTTTTCGTTATCAAATTTTGTCTGACCAAAAAGGATATTGGCAAACAGACACAGCAATAGTAATTGTAAAGTTTTCATGGGTAACAGTTTTTTTAGGTTATAAATGTTTGATATTCATATCAAATGTAAGAAGAGTGAAAAAATGTCACAATAACACAAAAGGGTTATTTTTTAAGAAAATTTTAAGAGTTTGAATATTATTTGAAAGATGTTGTATTAATTAACTCAAATTTTCAGGCATAAAAAAACCGCCTCAAAGTTGAGACGGTTTAAATTTATTTTTAAAATAATCTTAATGATTATCGTATTTTCTATCCATTACAAAATCTTCCATGAATTTTGTCGTATAGTTTCCTGCAAGATAATCTTCGTTATCCATTAGTTGTCTGTGGAAAGGAATTGTAGTTTTTACGCCTTCAATATAGAATTCTTCCAAAGCTCTTCTCATTTTTGCAATCGCTTCTTCACGGGTTTGTGCCGTTGTGATCAGCTTTGCAATCATAGAGTCGTAGTTAGAAGGAATTGTATATCCTGAATAAACGTGCGTATCAACTCTTACACCATGTCCACCAGGAATGTTTAATCCAGTGATTTTTCCCGGAGAAGGTCTGAAATCCGCGTAAGGATCTTCAGCGTTGATTCTACATTCGATTGAATGCAATTTTGGATAGTAATTAATTCCCGAAATCGGAGTTCCTGCTGCCAAAAGAATTTGTTCTCTGATTAAGTCATAATCAATAACCTGCTCAGTAATAGGATGCTCTACCTGAATTCTCGTATTCATTTCCATGAAATAGAAATTTCTGTGTTTATCCACCAAGAATTCGATAGTTTCCCACCCCTTCATAAGAGATGAATTCTGCTGCTTTTACAGCTGCTTCACCCATTTTCTCACGAAGTTCGTCAGTCATGAACGGAGAAGGAGTTTCTTCCGTTAATTTCTGGTTTCTTCTTTGTACAGAACAGTCTCTTTCAGAAAGGTGACAAGCTTTACCAAATTGATCTCCCGCAACCTGAATTTCGATGTGTCTAGGCTCTTCAATCAGTTTTTCCATGTACATACCTCCGTTTCCGAATGCAGCCACAGCTTCCTGAATTGCAGATTCCCAGTGATCTTTAAGGTCTTCAGCTTTCCAAACCGCTCTCATCCCTTTTCCACCACCACCGGCAGTTGCTTTGATCATGACAGGATATCCTGTTTCTTCAGCCACTTTTACAGCGTGTTCGTAAGATTCGATTAATCCGTCAGAACCAGGTACACAAGGTACACCTGCAGCTTTCATCGTAGCTTTAGCATTTGCTTTGTCTCCCATTTTTTCAATTTGCTCAGGAGAAGCACCGATAAACTTGATGCCGTTGTTCTGACAAATTCTTGAGAAGTTAGCATTTTCAGATAAGAATCCGTAACCTGGGTGAATGGCGTCTGCATTTGTAATTTCTGCAGCAGCAATAATGTTAGGGATTTTTAGGTATGAGTCTTTGCTCATCGCAGGACCAATACAAACAGCCTCGTCAGCAAATCTTACGTGAAGACTGTCTTTGTCGGCAGTAGAGTATACCGCAACAGTTTTGATTCCCATTTCTTTACAAGTACGTAAAATACGCATTGCAATTTCGCCACGATTGGCAATTAATATTTTTTTGAACATCTTTTTAGGAATTTTAAATTATGAATTATGAATTAAAATGAAGTAATAATTGCTCATTGCTCATTACCCATTACTCATAATTTAAGATGGATCTACTAAGAATAAAGGTTGGTCATATTCTACAGGAGTAGCATCGTCAACTAAAATTTTAACGATTTTTCCGCTTACTTCAGAATCAATCTGGTTGAATAATTTCATTGCTTCAATTACACAAACCACTTTCCCTACAGAAACTTCGTCACCTACGTTTACGAATACCTCTTTATCTGGAGATGGTTTTCTGTAAAAAGTACCGATCATTGGAGATTTAATCGTGATATATTTGCTGTCATCAGATGCAGCTTCAGTTTTCTCAACAGGTGCAGATGCAGCAGCCGGAGCTTGTGCGGGAGCAGCCATTTGTTGTGGTGCAGTGTGGTAAACTGCAGGTTGAGCATATACTGCGTCGCTTCCAGCTAATGGAGTTTTAATAGTGATTTCGAAATCTTTAGTTTTGTACTTCACTTCAGAAACTTCAGCCTTAGATACAAACTTGATAAGATTTTGGATGTCTTTAATGTCCATAAATTTGATATTTGATTTTGCTTCAAAGATACCAAAAAAACGTAAAAAACAACAAAAAACCGCCAAATTTTATAAAAATCGGGCGGTTTTTGTATAAAAACGAGTGTTTTTCAATGAAAAGCGACTCTTAGTTTTCTTCAGTAGTTGCTACTTCTTTTTCCAATACTACTTTTCCTCTGTAGTATAATTTCCCTTCATGCCAGTGAGCTCTGTGGTATAGGTGAAGCTCTCCTGTTGTTGCATCTTTAGCCAATTGAGGAACTACAGCTTTATAGTGAGTTCTTCTCTTATCTCTTCTTGTTGACGACTGTCTTCTCTTTGGATGTGCCATTTTTGAATAACTTTTTAATTTGATGAGCGATGAGATTCATCATCTCATCAATTATTTTAATTTTTATCTTTTAATTTTTTAAGTGCTTCCCATCTTGGGTCACTTTCATGTTCTTCTTCCTCAATTTCTTTTGGACTGAATTTCTCAAGAATCTGCAGATCTTCATCATTTATATGAGGTGATACCTTTTTCATTGGGATAGATAGAGCTACTGTTTCGTAGATCAGCTGCGCTACATTGAAAGCGTGATCGCTGATAGGAATTGTGATGACATCTTCTTCGCTGTCGTCATATTCTTCTCCAAATTTCACCAAAACTTTAATTTCATTCTCAATAGGATGATCAAAATTTTCTGTTGTGATGTCACAAACCAATTCTACCATCCCATTTACTTTTATCTCAAATTCTAAAAAAGTAGAGTGTTTGTCTAATGAAACGTCTACTGCTATTTTAGGATTTGTAAATTCCTGTTCAGTGTCAAATAATTGAAAGAACTCTTTATCTATCTCAAACCTGAACTCGTGTTTTCCGGTTTTTAGTCCCGAAAAGCTTACATCGTAGTTTCTTAACTTGTCCATAAAATGAGTGTGCAAAAATATGCAATTTTTTTATAATAACAAATAAAATTTCCAACAAATTAATTTAAAATCTCTATTAAAGATTTATGCATCAGTTTCATCCGGTAGATCTTCATCGATTCCGTTGTCTACCACCATTTTTCGTGGCTGCATTCTATTGCTCATCAAATCGTTATATTCACTTCTGTTTTTAAAAATCTTAATAGCAGTGAATATGGCTTCTGTAAAACTCTGCTCATCGGCAATGTTTTTTCCTGCAATATCGTAGGCAACTCCGTGGTCAGGAGAGGTTCTGATGAAAGGAAGTCCGGCTGTATAATTTACGCCTTCTTCATACGCCAAAGTTTTAAACGGAGCTAATCCCTGATCGTGGTACATTGCTAAGACCGCATCAAAACTTTTGTATTTGCTCGGCTGGAAAAAACTGTCGGCAGGAAAAGGCCCGAAAGCAAGAATTCCGTTGTCTGAAAGTTCTTTGATTGCCGGAGAAATGATCTCAATTTCTTCATTTCCGATCACACCGCCGTCTCCGGAATGTGGATTGAGTCCTAAAACTGCAATTTTCGGTCGCGAAATATTAAAATCTTCAATTAAAGTCTGATTTAAAACTCTGATCTGCTTTTTTATTTTCTCTTTAGAAATATTCTCAGCAACCTGAGCAATTGGAATATGATGAGTGGAAACAGCAACTTTAAGATCATCTGTTACCAAAAACATCAATCCTTTTTTATTGAATTTTTCTTCAAAATATCCTGTGTGACCTGGATGTTTGAAGCCCATTTTCACCATTTCGTCTTTATTGATCGGTGCGGTTACCAAAACGTCGATCTCTCCTTTCAGTAAAGCTTCGGTTGCAGCTTCTAAGGAATCAATCGCCATTTTTGTAGATTCTTCCGTTGGTGTTCCCAATTCTACAATAGAATTTTCTTTCACAAGGTTCACCATATTCAGTTTTCCCGGCTGTGCCTGTGAAGCTTCATTAATATAATTGAAGTTTACATTAAGCTTAAAAATATTTTTCTGATAGGTAAATAATTTCCCCGAACCAAAAATTACTGGCGTGAAAAAATCCGTAATGGTTTTGTCTGCAAGGGATTTCATGATGATTTCGGGACCTATGCCGTTGAAATCTCCGATTGAAATTCCTACTCGTACTTTATGGTTTTTTGGGCTCATTTTGATTATCTTTGAACATTATAATTTACAAATTTAGCAAAAAATAATATGTTCACAGGAATAATTGAAGCAGTTGGAGTTATTGAGAAAATAGAAACGAACGGAAGTAATATTGATTTTACTCTTACATGTCCTTTTACGAATGAATTAAAAATAGATCAAAGTTTGGCGCACAACGGCTGTTGTTTAACGGTTGTGAAAATTGAAGGCCATCAATATGTTGTCACGGCCATCAACGAAACACTGGAAAAAACCAACCTTGGAAAATGGGAAGTAGGTTCTGTCGTGAATCTTGAACGTTGCATGAAAATGGATGGAAGACTAGACGGACACATTGTTCAGGGGCATGTTGATAAGACCGGTGAAGTTGTAAGAATTGAAAATAAAGACGGAAGTTATTTTATTACCATTAAATATGAAGATAACGGAAGTTTTGTAACGGTTCCTCAAGGTTCGATTACGGTAAACGGAATTAGCTTAACAGTTGCAAAGAGCGAGGATACTCAGTTTTCTGTGGCAATTATTCCTTACACTTGGGAATTTACAAATATGAAACATTTAAAATCTGGAGATAAAGTTAATTTAGAATTTGATATTATTGGTAAGTATATTGCTAAGTTAATTAATAAACAGAATGTCAATTAATATGTACAAAGGATATAGCTTAAGAAACCGCGTATTTTTCGGGTTCTTATTGGTATGTCTTTTAAGTGTGGTTGCTTCTTCGCTGGTTCCTTTTTTTGTGCTGAAGGAAAACTCTGTACAGCAGAGTGAGATCGATATGCAGGATAAAACCGGAGCCGTCATACGATATCTGGATTATGCAGTAAGCAGGACGCGTGTGGAAACCCGTGATCTGAAGCAGGTTTTGGAGAATAAAATTTTCGAAATTGCCGATATCAACCGACACGATGTTGTTTTATATGATCTTAAAGGAAATTATCTGATTTCCAATAAAGAAGAAAGTCTGGTGGAGCAGAAAAAAGTTCCTATTAATATTGTTAACAAAATTCTGGCTACCAATACGAGATTCGATATTAAAGGATATGATGCGTCTAAAGATGCCGTACTTACTTCATCCTATTTACTTTTAAAGAATAATGATCTGGAGCCGATTGCCATTGTGTATATTCCTCTTTATCACGACGAATCTGCCTATTTTGTTGTTCTTAATACGTATGTAAAATACATTATTTTAGTTGATATTTTCCTTATTATATTCAGTATTTGGTTCAGCTGGATCATGTCTAATAGTCTGGCAAAAAATATTACTAAATTTTCTGATATGATTACTCGTATCACCTTGTTTGAGAACGAGATGCGTCCGATCAGATACTACAAAAACGATGAGCTGAATGCTTTGGCAAGAGCTTATAACAGAATGATTCTTCAGATTCAGGATCAGAAAGAAAGACTTCGTTTCAAAGCTTCGGAAGAAGCGTGGCGGGAAATGGCAAAACAGGTGGCGCATGAGGTGAAAAATCCTTTAACACCGATGAAATTGACCATTCAGAATTTCGAAAGAAAGTTTGATCCCGAAGATCCGAATATCAGAGAAAGAGTGAAGCAAATGAGTAAAACAATGGTTGATCAGATCGATTTAATTGCGACTGTTGCATCTGCTTTCTCAGAATTTGCAAAGCTTCCCGAAAAAAATAATGAAGTCATTAATCTGAATACAGAAGTGGAAGATATTCTTCGTGTTTTCAATGACGACAGTATTTTCATGCATTCCAACAAAGGGAATATTATGATTAATATGGATCGAATTTATCTGTCCAGAATTATCACAAACCTTGTTACCAACGCAAGACAGGCAGAAAGTGAAGAGCGAAAACTCATTATTAATGTTGATGTAGAGCAGCACCAAAGAAGAGTGATGATTTCCGTTCAGGATAATGGGATCGGAATTGAAGAAAGTATATACGAAAGGATTTTTGAACCCAATTTCACTTCCAAAAATAGCGGAATGGGACTTGGTTTATCAATGGTAAGAAAAATGATCGAAGATTACAAAGGCGAGATTACCGTAAAATCTGAAGTCGGAAAAGGTTCGACATTCACCATTACTTTGCCGACCAATTTATAGTGAAACCATTTAAATTTAAACAATTCGAAATTCAACAGTCAAAAAACGTCTTCCGTGTGGGAACAGACGGTGTTTTACTGGGCGCTTTAACTAATATAACGAATGCTTCCAAAGTGCTGGAAGTAGGGACGGGAACAGGTCTGATTTCATTAATGTTGGCTCAAAGAAATCCAAATGCGGAATTTTTAGGAATTGATATTAATGAGGATGCAGTAAATCTCACCCAATTCAATTTTGAAAATTCTCCTTTTACATCAAGATTAAAAAATAGTTTACAGGATTTTAAAACTTTTAAAACAGAAGAAAAATTTGATTTAATTGTTTCAAATCCGCCATATTTTGAAGCTTCGGATTCTGAAAAAGATAAAATTGCACGACAAACGGTAGAGTTAAATTTCAGTCAGCTCATTTCAAAATCTTCAACATTGCTTTCTGAAAATGGAATTTTTTCTGTGATAATTCCTGTTGAAGTAGGTGGTGGTTTTATCGAGATTTGTAAAGAGAATCAACTGTTTTTAATTCGGAAAATTGATATCAAAGGAATCGGAAATTCAAAAATAAAAAGACTGATTCTTGAATTTTCTTTAACTGAAAAAGTATTAGAAGAATCAGAATTTATCATAGAAAAAAGTCCGAGACAATACTCGGACCAATATCTTGAACTCACCAAAGAGTTTCATGTTTTCGGTAAATAAATTTTAGTGGAAAACAATTTATTTTTGAACCGTTAAGAAGTATTTAAGAATAAATATTTCTTAATGGTTAAATTTTATTCAAATAATTCTGCTGTATCAAGCACAGAAACCTTCCCATCCTCACATCTGATCGCTTCACCCGGGAAATTCTGGATCATGTGATAATCGTGTGTTGCCATTACTACAGCCGCTCCGTTTTCAAGGGCAACCTGCTTTAATAATGTCATGATTTCATTAGAAGTTTCAGGGTCAAGATTTCCTGTCGGCTCATCCGCTAAAATAAGATCAGGATGATTCAGAAGAGCTCTTGCAATTGCAATACGCTGTTGTTCACCTCCAGAAAGTTCATGAGGCATTTTGTGCTTTTTGCTCTTCATGTTTACGCTTCCAAGAACTTCGTTGATGCGGTCTTCTATTTTTACTTTATCGTTCCAGCCTGTAGCTTCAAGAACGAATATTAAGTTTTTCTCCACCGTTCTGTCAGAAAGCAATTGGAAATCCTGGAAAACGATTCCTAATTTTCTTCTTAAGTTGGGAACGTCGGAAGCTCTCATTTTCTCAAGATCGAAACCTACAACAGCTCCGTGTCCTGCTGCTAAAGGAATGTGTCCGTACAAAGTCTTTAAAAGTGAACTTTTTCCTGAACCCGTTTTTCCGATAAGATAGCAGAATCTTCCTTTTTTGATATTAAGATTCACATCAGAAAGAACCGTGAAGTTTTTTTGCGCAATCTTGGCGTGTTGCAAACTTATGATATTATCTCCGGAGATATTTGTATGTGGCATAATTCAATTTTAAAGTACTATTTCTAAAAAATATTTTCAACTTTTAAAAATAGTAAAAAGAACTTTAAGGAAGGTAAATTTTAGTAAATTTTAACAACAAAAAATGCTTGAAAAACTACTTTCCAAGCATGATTTGTATATGATAATAAAAAGATTATCTCTTAGCGCGCGCAGCACTTACAGTTAAACTCTTTCTGCCTTTAGCTCTTCTCGCAGCCAAAACTCTTCTTCCATTTGGCGTAGACATTCTTTCTCTGAAACCGTGTTTGTTTCTTCTTTTTCTTTCTGATGGCTGGAATGTTCTTTTACTCATTACTATATGTTTAAAGCGTAATTATCTATTATATTTTTCAGGTTGCAAAGATATAGATTTTTTTATAAGATACAAATATTACAGATCTTTTTTTAATATTTTTTGCTTTCGTTATTTATAACCGATTCATAAAACCCGATTGCTAAACGAATTTCTCTGTCATCAAAAATAATATTAATGATTTATTTAAAAGCTCTATCTTTGGAGACCCAAAATTAAAGAAAAAAATAAACATAATGATGTTTACACAAGCAGAACTTTCAGAAATCAAGACTTTACTTACCCCGGAAAATAAAATTGTAATTCTTACACACTATAATCCGGATGGTGATGCTATTGGTTCGAGTCTTGGTTTGAAGCATTATTTAAAGGCAAAAGGAATCTTTGCTGAGGTAATTGTACCCAACGATTTCCCGAAGTTTCTGAAATGGATGCCTGAAGCAAAAAAAGCATTGATTGCAGAATACAAAAGAAAAGTTGCTTTTGATCTCATCAATGAAGCGGATGTTATTTTCTGTCTTGATTTTAATTCTCCGTCAAGAATCGGTTTGTTGGGAGACTGGTTGACGAAAGCCAGAGGAAAAAAAATCCTTATCGATCATCATCAACAGCCGGAACCGTTTGATTATGTGTATTCTGATACGATCATTCCTGCAACATGTCAGATGATTTATCATTTCATCGAAGCGATGGGCGACGAAAAGTTGGTAAACAGAGATATTGCAGAATGTCTTTACACGGGAATCATGACGGATACAGGAGGTTTCCGTTTCCGTTCTACAAGTGCGACCACGCATAGAATTATTGCTCATTTAATTGAAAATGGAGCAGATCCTGCCATGATCACTTCAAATACTTGGGACACGAATACGGTTTCCCGTCTTCATTTGCTGGCTTTGATTTTAGGAAGAATCGAGGTGGTAAAAGACGGAAAAGTAGCCATGTTGTATCTTACGAGAAACGAACTTAAAGAATATGGCTTCCAGAAAGGAGATACAGAAGGTTTTGTAAATTACGGACTAAGTATTTTAGGTGTAAAAATGGCGGCATTTTTCATGGAAGATTTATATGAAGATTTCATTAAAATTTCTTTCAGAAGTAAAGATGATATGGATGTTAACCAATTCTCAAGAAAATATTTCAGTGGAGGAGGACACATTAATGCAGCCGGTGGAAAATCTAATGAATCTTTGCCCGAAACAATTGAAACCTTCAAAAAAAGAATAGAAGGAGAGGAGAGTTTGTAATTTGATGAGATGATCAAATTATTTGTAAAGTATAAAGTCTGGGTTAGAAATTTACACCATTTTTGTCATTCAGAGCGAAACGAAGTGTAGCGTGGAATCTAAGCGTTATTGATAAATTGCAGGAAAATATCTTTGCAGAGATTCCTACAAAATGACAAACTTTATATTTAATTTTGAACACTCAAACACTCAAACACTCAAACACTCAAACACTCAAACACTCAAACTTTAAAATATCCCTTTTCTTCCAGTTCTTTACAAGTATATTCGTACACTTCCTGAAACATAATATCCAGAGATTTTTTATTAAATAAACTGAATTTCGTCATTTTCGGAGGATCCAGAAATATGTCGCAAGATTTTGCTTTAGAATACACCGATTTTGCGATGGCTAAATGTAAAATCCTGTCAAATTCTTTCATTAAGCTCATCTTTTCCAGACTGTCATAACTGATGGAGTTGACGTGCGAAGCAATTAGAAAATCACATTTATCAGCAATCGGTTCGATCGGTAAATTATCCAACACTCCGCCATCCACATAAATTTTCTCACCCATTTTTACCGGCGGAAGAATAAAAGGAACGCTTGAAGAAGCTAATAACGGTCTGAAAAGCTCACCTTCAGAAAAGAAATCAACAATTCCGTGGGTCATTTCTGTGGCAGCGACATATACAGGAATTTTTAATATTTTAAAGTCGTCTTCAGGAAAATAATCGGTAAGTAATTTTAAAATAAACTTTGAACTAAAAATCCCGTTTTTGGAAAGTTTTAAATATGATCTTGAAAAAAAGGTGGTGTGCTTTACGATTTCCATCATTTCGTCGGGAGATTTTCCGAAAGAATAAAATGCTCCAACGATTGATCCAGCGCTGGTTCCCGAAATAATATCAGGTTTCAGATTGTATTCTTCCAAAGCTTTCAAAACCGCAATGTGAGCGATTCCGCGCATTCCTCCGCCCGAAAGTGTCAAGCCGATGATCGGTTTCTTTTTGTTAAAAGAGAATAGCCCCATTGATAATTTTAGTCTTTACTAAGATACGAGAATTTTTATAAAGCAATTAAGGCTCGTCACATTCAGAATCTATTTTTATGAACAGAGCATTGAATTTTTTGTACATTTTTTCGTCATGCAGGGTTTGTTTAATGCCTTCATTGGCACAGTTTCCCCAACCGAAAGTAATTAAATCGATAGTAGCGTAATCTTTTTTGTTTGGTGAATGAGAACGTTCTTCAAATTCGTTCATAATTCTTTTCGGATCCCCGTTTCTTTTGCTCATTTCTTCACGAAGCTTTCTCCATTCTTCAATCATTTGAGTTTCGTCTGAGTTTAAAGCTTTTGCGAAATTTTCGCAATTTTTAGACAGTTTATGATTAACCAGAATGGATGGATCTGAAAAAGCCAGAATTTCAGTCTTACTAAATTCATATGCTTCAATAAGTTCCTGTAATTTTTGAGCTTTTATATCTTCCCAATAAGGATCTTTTACCACGGTTAAATTCTCCAATTCCTTTTTTTGAAGGGCAAAATCTTTATCAAGCTGAGCTAAGATTTCTTCTTTTTCGGCTCGTACTTTTTGTAAACTATTTAAATTAAAAACAGAAGGCGTACTCAGCAATAAGCCACTCATTTGAAACCAAAGTTTATAAGTGCCCTCAATTTCTTCCTTCGAATATT
The DNA here is from genome assembly GCF_024807225.1 of Chryseobacterium ginsenosidimutans. Lineage (GTDB taxonomy): Bacteria > Bacteroidota > Bacteroidia > Flavobacteriales > Weeksellaceae > Chryseobacterium > Chryseobacterium ginsenosidimutans. The sequence continues at coordinate 4,602,408 of NZ_JANUCO010000001.1, read as the reverse complement.
TATTGGAATCAAAATGTCCTTTATTATCACAAAGCTCGGTCGAGAAATTGAATATTTCCTCTTTATTTTGTTGAGAAATCTTTGTAGAATCTTTTTTAATGATTTCAGAAACAGCTTTCGTGGAGTCTTTTTGACTAATCTTTGAAGCTGTATTTTCTTTTTTACAACTGAAAATGGCAAGTAATAAGATGGAGAGAATTGCTGTCTTCATACAATTAAAAAACTAAATTTTTCGGTAAATGATGAAGAAGTTCTGTGTTGATGATTTCTGCGCAGATACTCGGTTTTTCCCAATGTCCGTTGTGTCCGCAATCGAGAATGTAAGATTTGATATTGGTTCTGTCGGGAAGATCTTTGATGAGTAATTCTGTTTTCACAGCGTTGTCATGTTTTCCGGCAATAACCAGAACTTTTATTTCAAGGTTCTCAAGAACGTGCTTTTTATCGGTTCTTTCCACCATGCCTTTTACAGAAGCTAAAGCTCCTAAATTGTTTGTAGAAAGGGCAACTTGCAGTGCTTTTTCTATTTTTCCTTCCAGAACATCTCTTTCGTTTGGATTAAAAAGATTCGGAATTCCAGCTCTTGCGTAATGTGCGAAGGAATCTTTTATAATCCTGTAGCTTTTTATACGCTGTGCTTTTTTTTCGGCATCATCGGGAAAATAGGTGGAGAAAAATAAGGTTAAACTTTTCAGATATTCAGGATGTTTTTCGGCAAAACCTAAAGAAATATACCCTCCCATCGAATGTCCCAACAAGTGAATTTTTTCTAATTTTAGATGATCCAACACTTTTTTCACTTCTTCTGCTACCAATTCCATGGTCTGAACTTCCGCGATGATTTCCGACTTTCCGTGACCGGGAAGATCTATTTTTAACAATGAAAAATTTTCGGAAAGATGAGGTTCCATATCGCTCCAGATGGAAAGGTTTTCCATAAAGCCATGAAGCAGAAACCAACGTTTCTTTTCCGTTTCCTTTTCTCTCGAAGTTTAGCATAATTTTTTAATTAATAATGGATATCAATATACTCAACAAATCCCGAACCATTTACCATATCCTGAAGTCGGTACGTTTTGCCGCCGTCTTTAGACATGAAGGTTTTTGTGCCTTTTCTCATATAAGGTTTTCCGTTATCGTTTCCCGAAATACTTTGGGTAATTTCTCCTGTAAAATTCATGTGTTTGTCTGAAACAACCGCCATAAATCCTTTTATTTTTAAAGAATTTTTCCCTGACTTAATGTTTCCTGAAACATCATAATGATCTCTTTCTCCGTCAATTTTTTTGAAATCTACAGATCCAGATCCTTTTATTGAGTTATGGGTGAATTTATGAGTTCCGCTAAAATCTTTAAAATGATTTTTAGATTTGATGCTGTCGTTTATTTTAGTTCTTGCAGCATTGATGGAATCAACAATTTTTGTGCTGTCTACTTTGTTTGACGTAGGAGCTGCTTCTTTTTTAGAACAAGAAACAAGCAAAGCGGTAATGGCTAAAGCGGTTAAAAAATTTTTCATTAACGAATAAAATTATACTCAAAAGTAAATAAAAAAAGAGCATTTTGAAAATGCCCTTTGATCTTATTTGGTTAATTCTTCGTAAACTTTCTTTTCCCAAGGTTTTATGTCGGTAACTCCGTATCGTTCTTTTTTGGAAATAGCAACATTGTCCAGAACATCTACGAAATTTTTATAGTTTGCATCGTCTGTCGGTTCAATAATAATGGTGAAATTTTCTTTTTTCGGAGCTTTATTGTAAGCCTCAGAAATAATTTTAGAAACATTAATTCCACTAAAATTGGTTTCCTTTAAATTGTTTTTATTTAATTCTTCCTTATTACTTTGATGATAGAAAACACGGTTGTCTTTTCCAAGGATAAAAGTTACCTGATTTAAGTTATCAATGTAAGGAATATCTATTGGGTGAGGATTTGGATCCTTTGCAGGCAATCCCAAATCCATCACATTGGGTTTTGTAAAATTTGTGGTAAACATAAAGAATGTGATTAATAAAAATCCCAAATCTACCATTGGAGTCATATCAACTCGGATAGGTTTTTTTCTTTGCTTGCTTCCTCCTTGCTTTTCTTGTGCAATTACTTCAGCCATAATAATTATTTTTTGATGTTAAACGGTACTTAATAAAATGTGAAAATTCACGATCTATTTTGCTGAATCAATACAAAGTCTGTACCTAAAATTTAAAAATGATATTAATTTTGTAATTTAATTAAATAATCTTCCTTAAATACTGTTAAAATCAATGCAATAAAAAAGCCTTACCAATTAAATTGATAAGGCTAGATTTATTTTTAAATAAAAAATTATTTATTCTGTTTGTAGAAATTCACTCCACATTCAAGGAATTTTTTGAAATCCTCTTTTGCCATATATCCTGAAACAGGAGCGTTGATTACTTTTCCGTCCGGAGTTATCAACACATAATGCGGTTGAGAATTATTATTAAAATTCACCTGTTGGAATAAGCTCCATCTGTCACCGATTGTTTTTACTTTTTTCACCTGTCCGTCGCCAAGATCGATCTTGGTTTGCTGATCTTCAGGAAGTTCTTCCTTGTCATCAACATACAATGAAGCCAATACAACATCGTTTTGAAGGATCGGTAAAATATCCGGTTGGCTCCAAACGAATTCTTCCATTTTTCTACAGTTTTCACAACCGTAACCTGTAAAGTCAATTAAGATCGGCTTGTCTTCTTTTTTGGCTAATTCAATGGCTTTAAAGAAATCGTGCTCCGGATGCATTCCCAGGATTCCGTCTTTTTCGTCATGGAAATAACTTACATTCAACGGAGGTAAAATTCCGCTTAATAATTGTAGTTTCGGACGTTCTGATGGAATTAATCCCTGAATCATATAGACTACAAAACCAATTCCCAATACGCCCAACACTTTTCTTGTGATAGAGATTTTTGGTTTTTTATCATCATGCGGAAATCTTATGATTCCGAGTAAATATAAAGCTAAACCGATTCCGATAACAACCCAGATCGCGATGAAAAGTTCTCTTTTTAATAAGAAAGTTTTAGAAACTAAATCTGCTTTTGATAAGAATTTCAACGCTAAAGCCAATTCTATAAAACCTAGAACCACTTTCACCGTATTCATCCATCCTCCTGATTTTGGAAGACTTTGCAACGCTTGTGGGAATAATGCCAACAATCCGAAGATAATCGCCCATGCCAAACCAAAACCTGTTAAAGCCAACGTTAAAAGCGTAGGAATATGAGATGATCCTGATAATGATCCTCCCAGTAAACTTCCCAAAATAGGACCTGTACAAGAGAAAGATACAATCACCAAAGTCAAAGCCATGAAGAAAATACCGATGATTCCACCTGCTTCTTCTGCTTTTGAAGATTTGTTTGCGATAGAATTGGGTAACGAAATGTCGTAATATCCAAAGAAACTCCCCGCAAAGAAAATGAATATGATAAAAAATACGATGTTCAGCCAAATACTGGTAGAAATTTCATTGAAAACATTTCCTGCAATCCCGTCAATTAAATGAAAAGGAACACTTAATAAAACAAAGATCAAAAGAATGAAAAATCCGTAAATTATCGCATCTCTTCTGCCTTTTGCTTTATTTGCACTTCCTTTTGTAAAGAATGAAACAGTTAAAGGAATCATCGGGAAAACGCATGGTGTCAACAACGCAATTAATCCTCCGATAAACCCTAAGAATAAATACATCCAATAGCTTTCGCTGTCTTTGATAGCTGCTGTTCCGCAATCTGTCAATGGTTTTTGGAAATCAATTGATGCGATTTTCAAGTTCTTCGGATCAAGTTTAGAGATTTCTGCAACTGTAGTTTCTCCTTTTGCAGGATTTTCTACAACAGTTTCGGCAGCTACAGGATTTTTCACAGAATCTTTTGCAGGTTCTGTTGTTGCAGTCGTCACTTCTTCCGTCACACCTTTTGGAGTAACCTGTTTATTAAATTCTAAAGTATTCGGAGCCAAACAAACTCTGTCGTCACAAGTCTGATACGTAATTTCAGCAATCACATCTCCGGGTTTTGTTCCGTCCTTTAACTTAAATTTTTGCTTAAAACCTGCCGAATTAGAATAAAAAATAATCTTTCCTCCGAAAGCTTCAGAAAATTCTTCGTGTTTTTTACCTGTTTCGGTGAATTTCCCAATCAACTCGATATTTTTACCGGAAACCTTATATTCAGTCGGAATTCCCGTGTCTTCAGGAATATCTTTAGAATAAATATGCCAACCGCTTTCCATCGTCGCATTCAAAACTGCTTCGTATTGGTTGTTTCCTAATTCGTTGATTGTAAATTTAAATTTTACAGGATTTTTGATTTGTGCATTAATTCCTGTTGCTAAAAACAGCAGAATTAATAAAAACCAGTTTTTAAATTTCATTTTACTTTAATTAAAATTTTGAGAATATCTTTTGCTTTCTCATCCCTTGCTCCTAATTTCTTTGTCTGAAAAGTTTTTTTAACCATCACTCAGACGTAAAATTTTTTGCCATGCTAAAATAGTCAATTTTTTATCCCTAAAAAATTTGAGAACTCTCTTTTTTGTGAAAGCCACGATGGATGAAATAAATTATCCGAAAATATTTAACTATAATTGTTTTAAAATATCCTCTAATGAAGCTCTTTCTTTATAATCAGGATTAAAATGTCTCCAAGAAATTTCCTTGTTTTCGTTGATGATAAATGTCGCTGAAACAGGAAGTCTTCCGGAATTATCTGATCTTGCTGTTGTGAAATCGTCTTTCAGTCTGGAATTATAAAAATCCAGTGTTTTTTGATTTGGAGTATAAAGAACATCAAACAGCTCAGCAATTTTATAGCCTTCATCGTATAAAACAGTGTAGTTTGTTTTCGTTTTAGCAAGAGTTTTTTCAATAAATTCTGGTTTTTCAGGAGAGATAATAACCAATCTTGCGTTTTTAGCCTTTAATTGAGGTGCAATATTTTGCAGACTTTCTACATATTTGTTACAATAAGGACACCATTGTCCGCGAATGAATACCAAAACAATTTTCTCCTTTTCTTTTGATAAAGTGAAGGTTTTTCCTAAATGATCTTTAGCAGAAAAATCAGCAATTTTATCGCCTACCATTTTTCCTTTTACCTGATCGATGGGTGGAGACATCGTTTTAGTCATGTCTTTGCTCATGCTTTTTGAAGAGGCTTTATCCAAAACAGCCATTCCGATGGTTGAAAATTGCTCTACATTATAATACCCGAAATCATACTGAACCAATTCTCCGTTTTTATCTAAAAATAAATACGAAGGGAAATTAGAAATTTTGAATTTTTTCGCCAAATCAACTCCCTCTTTTTCTGCATCAATGGCAAGACTTACGAAGTTTTTATTGAACATTTCGCCAAGCTTTTCGTCGGGGAAAACATTTTTCTGCATCAGTTTGCAGGGTCCGCACCAAGTTGTGAATACATCAATGAAGATTAATTTGTTTTCTTTCTGAGCAATTTTTTTTGCTGCTTCTAAATCAATTTTTTGAAAATTGATACCTTTTTGATTTTGTGCACTCATGGAAAATCCAATAAATAAACACAAACTGTATAAAATAGTTTTAAACATAATATTGAGTACTTACTATGAAGTCCCAAAAAAGAAAAAAAATCACCCGAGTTTTTGTAAGTAATTTATAAGTGATTGATTTTTAAGGTTAAAAATTATCACTATTTTTAATTTTTCGAATTTGCTCGACACATTTATGCTTCTGATTTTGCGCATTATGTTTGCTGGAATATTGATATTTGGTCTGAATTTCTTCAATACTTTTATTTTTCATAAAAATATCCTGAATTAAATTTTTGCAATGTGACGAAATAGAAACTGATGTATCCGTTTAGCTTATCCCAATAATCTCTTTCGTTCTCAATTGCCAAATTGATCTCTTCTTGATGAGAAGCATAATAATTTTCCGGAATTTCAAGGAGGAATTCTTTATTCCTAAGTTTTTTCAGCCATAGATTTTTAGAAATCCCTGAAACATAATTCCCAAGACAGGTATGTGCTTTGAAGTCGTCGGCACATAATTTTTCGTACAAGACTACTAATGCGTCCTGAAAAATATCTTCGGCATCTTCCAGGCTTCCACTGTTGTTGAGAATGAATTTCTTGGAGTATACAAAGTATTTTTGATATAAAATGGCAAAAGCTATATTACTGTTTTTCTTGAAATCATCTATTGCTAGAATGTTTGTTGTTCTTCTGTCCATATTGTTTTTAGGAATTTTGTTGTCCCTTCATCAGCCAAAAATCTGCGGTCTTGCCTATAAGGAAGTACGCCTAAAACTTGATCTTCTGCATCACATAAAAGCCAGATTTTTTCCTTTTCTATGCTTGATAATTTCTCATCTCTCAAAAATTTAGAAACTTTTTTCGTTCCCTTCATTCCTGTCGGAGAAAATAGATCACCTTCTTTTTTTCTTCTTAATTTTAGCGGAAGAGACAGTTTTTCTTCATCTAATTGCCATGTTGGAAAGTTGAAATGTAGAGATTTAAAATCGGCAGAGAAAATAATTTCCCGATTTTTATTAATAGAGAGAATAATTTCCTTTGGTTCTTTTGTGTCTGTAGCGTCAATTTTTCTATCCTTAAAAACCAATTCATTTCTGTTGATCCAGAGTTCAAAATCCTTAGAGATAAATTTTTTTCCGTTTTCAGCGGTGAAAATTTTAGGGATTTCTTCTTCCTGATGAAACCCGTACTTTTTTAAAATCTCAAACTTTACAAAATCACTTTCCTGATCAAGCTTCTCTTTGGATAAGATTTTATGGTCATTGTTAAATATCGAAAGCTTATTTTCTATTTCTTTGATTTGATCTTGAACAAAATCTTTGGTCTGATTTAAATAAAAAGAGCTTTTCTTAAAATTTTCAAGAAAATGATCGTTTGTTTCCAACAATTTAGGAACAATTTCGTTTCGGATTTTATTCCTTAAATAATCACTTTTTTTGTTGGAAAGATCTTCACGGTATTCAATTTTGTTTTCTTTTGCGAATTCGTAGATTTCTTCTTTTGTGAAATTTAAAAGAGGTCTTAAAATTTTATTATCATTCGCCGGAATTCCACTCAAGCCATTAATTCCGGATGCTTTGGAAAGATTAATGATAAAAGTTTCCAGTTGGTCGTTCAAATGATGAGCGGTTACCAGAAATTCTAGATTTTCCTTTTCCTGAATTTGTTTAAAAAAAGTATATCTCAATTCTCTCGCCCAAAGCTGAATTGAATTTTCCGGCTTTTTATCTTTCTCTGAAACTTTATATAAATGAAATTTAATATGATGCTTTTCACAGAAATCCTGAACCACTTTTTGATCCAGATCAGAATCTTCTCCACGAAGTTTATAATTAATATGAGCAACCTGAAACTCAAAATTCTCATCCTGAGTCCCGAACTTAGAATCTCGTAACTCTTTAAAAATATGAGCCAAAACCATAGAGTCGGCACCGCCGCTCACTGCCAAAAGATAGGGGTGGTTTTCGGGAAAACGAACAAGATTTTCTAATTGATTTTTAAAGTCTAATGTTGTCAACATCTGCGTTGAGGATTTCTTTGTACAAAGATAAGCCATATAATTAAAATGAATTTTCCTACCTTTGACCGTCTAAAAATGATTATTTATGAAAATTTTTAAAATCTTAGCAGTTTCTGCAATGGCGCTGGGAATGACTTCTTGTATCAGCAAAAAACAGTACGATGCTTTAAGTTCAAATTATAAGCAATGTATTGAAAATGTAGGGGAAAGACAAAGAGAAATTCAAGAATTGAAATCTAGTAACTCTGCTTTGTCAAGTGAAAATAATTTACTGAAAAGTCAGCACGATGCTTTAAAATCTTCACTGGATGCATGTCTTGCAAATACAGGGAAAAGCTCTGCAAATATCGATAAATTGGTAGGAGAGATCAATTCTTCTAATTCTTATATCAAACAGTTGATTTCTAGCAATGCTAAAAACGACAGCTTGAATCTGGCTTTGTCAAACAAGTTAAAAAGATCTTTGGATAACGTAACGGACGGAGACGTTCAGGTGAAAGTATTGAAAGGAGTTGTAATGATCTCACTTTCAGATAAAATGTTGTACAAAACAGGTGACTTCAATATTCTTCCTGCAGCTCAGGAAGTGCTAGGAAAAGTAGCTAAAGTAATCAACGATTACGATAAATATTCTGTATTGATCGAAGGTAACACAGATAACGCTGCATTAGCATCTGCTACTTTACCAAGAGACAACTGGGATCTTTCTGCTTTAAGAGGTACAGCGGTAGCTAAAATCTTACAGACTCAATTCGGTGTTGATCCGGCTAGAATTACAGCGGGTGGACGTTCTGAGTACAATCCTAAAGCGACAAACATGAGCGTTTCTGGAAGAGCTGAAAACAGAAGAACAGAGATCATCATTATGCCTAAGCTTGATGAATTCATGAAATTGATGGATATCACGCCAAAGAAATAATTTAAAAACATCATTCAATCAATATAAAAAAAGATCCTGAAGCAATTCGGGATCTTTTTTTTAATCAAATAAGTTCTTCTTTTTTCAACAATAAAATAATTCTTTGAAAAAATGAATTGGATATTTCAGGCTTAGTTTTTTGTAACGAAGAATCCGCCTTACCTTGCGATACAGCGGTCTTCTGATTCTCCTTGTTAATTAGTTTTCCCCCGACATTCATTTTGATTTTTTCTTGGTGTTTTTACCCTTCTTTGCAAAGGTAGAGCAATTGGTGAGGGTGCGCTATCCGTATTTTTACGGTAATTGATATGTGGATTTCCCCATGTCCTAGAATGTTTAGGATTTCTCAGGCTTTTTCCTTATATTTAAGTAAATTTGAATACCAAAAAATTGTAGAATGAGCTTTTTTGAAGAAACTAATCCTGAAATGGACAGGTATCTGGAAACGCATGCTTCCTCAGAACCCGAAATTCTGAGAAAACTGAGAAGGGAAACGTATCAGAAAACAACACAGCCACACATGATTTCCGGTTATCAGCAGGGAAGATTATTAACGATAATCTCTCAGATGATGCAGCCGAAAAATATTCTTGAAATCGGAACTTTTACAGGATATGCCACACTTTGTTTAACGACAGGTTTGGCAAAAGACGGAAAAATAACAACGCTAGATGTGAATGAGGATTTAGCTTATTTACCCAAAAAATATTTTGCAGAAAGCGAATATTCAAATCAAATAGATTTTAAGCTTCAGGATGCAAAAGAATTTTTAAGAGAAACCGATGAGGTTTTCGATCTTGTTTTTATTGATGCAGACAAGGAAAATTATGCCGAATATTTTAGGTTGATTAAGCCGAGAACAAAATCAGGATCTGTAGTAATGTTCGACAATGTTCTCTGGTACGGAAAAGTGCTGGAAGAAAATCCGAAGCAGAAATCTACACAGATTATCAAGGAATTAAATGATTTGATCGCAAAAGATGATGATTTTGAAAATCTTATTTTACCTTTGCGAGACGGACTAAACTTTCTTCGTAGAAAGTAATTAAAATATTCAAAGATTAAGACATTAAAAGATTTTACAGACCGTAATTTTTTAATTTTTAATTATTTAATCTTTAAATTCAGAGTTAATGAATAAAGGAATTTGTAATGTTACAGTAGCGCCCGTTCGTGCGGAAGGTTCCGACAAAGCGGAAATTGTCACGGAAATATTGTTTGGCGAAAGTGCAGATATTTTAGAAGTAAATAAAAACTGGACTAAAATAAAAATGCACTACGACGGCTATGAAGGATGGATGGATACCAAACAGCTAAAGCCTGTAACAGACGAAGATTTTGTAAAACGAAAAGTTACGGTGGTCACTGAAGATTTTTCTTCCGTGATTATGAACGATGGCAAAACATTGCTTTCAATGGGTTCGGAGGTAGAATTTCCTGCTGTAGCTTCCAGAAGAAGTCATGACCTGCGTGAAAGTATTGCTTTAACGGCAAAAGAATTTATAAATGTCCCTTATTTGTGGGGAGGAAAAAGCTTTTTTGCAGTTGACTGTTCTGGTTTCACCCAATTGGTTTACAAAATCCACAACATAAAATTACCGAGAGATGCTTCTCAACAGGTTGAAATTGGTGAGTCATTAACTTTTGTTGAAGAAAGCCAGCCCGGAGATTTAGCTTTTTTTGAAAATCCGGAAGGGAAAATCATTCATGTTGGAATTATGCTGGATAATCAGAGAATTATTCATGCTTCAGGAAAAGTGAGGATTGATACGCTGGATTCTACAGGGATTTTCAATAAAGAAATGAATAAGCATACTCATAAACTGAGAGTCATAAAAAACGTGTTGTAATTTTAAATTAATCTGAAATGGAGAATGTTCTCTTCACAATTTTCGATGTTTTAAATTTTGGATTGCTTGTTTTTTTGTGGTGGTTTACTGTGAAATACTATAAAAATTTGCCTCAGACGATTCCTGTTCATTTTGATTTCGACGGTAAGGCAGATAGTTTTGGGAGCAAAAAATACTCTTTTTTAATGCCCGTTCTGGCGACTGCATTTTTTATTCTTTTTGCTTTTACGGTAAGAGATCCTGAGTCTTCAAATTTTCCTGTGAAAATCACAAAAGAGAATGAATGGGCACAATTTCTTATCATGAAAATTTTCATCAGATGGCTCTATACTTTAATTACATTGATTTTTTTAAACAGTCAGGACTATATGTTCCGATACGCGTTTGATGAGAATGCAAAACCGAGAGTTGCAATGACAACGGCTATTTTGTCGGTTTTGGGAAGTGTAATGTTTGTTCTGATAATTACAGCACAATTCAAATGATTAGATCTAAAAATAATTCTGAGCATTATATTTGGGGAAACAATTGTGATAGTTGGATTTTGAAAGCTTCCGAAAACCTTTCTGTTAAACAGGAAATAATGCCTTCAGGAACTTCTGAAAAACTCCACTTTCATGAGTATGCAGAACAGTTTTTTTATATTTTAAAAGGGGAAGCTGTTTTCTATATTGACGAAGAAAAATTCTCTGTAAAAACAGGTGAAAGTATTTCTATTTTACCAAAATCAAAACATTATATTTCTAATGAATCAGAAGAAGATCTGGAGTTTTTAGTTATTTCAAATCCTTCCACTGATAACGATAGAATAGAAATTTAAAACAAATTAAAAATGGCTTTTCTCTACCACATATTCATCAATGTACTGATCTTCGGAATGAAGGTTTTTTCGTTATTTAATGATAAAACTAAAAAAGGCGTTGAAGGAAGAAAAGAATCTTTGCAAAAGGTGAAATCTGCCTTCTCAAAATCTGATAAAGTAATGTGGATGCATGCTGCAAGTTTGGGGGAATATGAACAAGGATTGCCCGTTTTAGAACAGCTAAAAGAGAAGTTTCCAAACCATAAAATTCTGGTTACTTTCTTTTCTCCATCGGGTTATGAGAATGTTATTAAAAAGAAAAATATCGCAGATGTAATCTGTTATCTACCTTTTGATAAGAAATCTTATGTAAAAGAATTTGTAGCGCAGTTTTCTGTTGAACTATTTTTTACGGTGAAATATGATTATTGGTATAATCTCTTAGCAGAATTAAAAAATAAAGGAGCAAAAACCTATGTGATTTCGGCTTTGTTTTACGAGAGTCAGTCGTTTTTTACTTCTTATGGAAAATGGTTTGTCAAGCAGTTGCAAAAGAATATCGACTGGTTTTTTCATCAGACCGAAATGTCTTTTGCGTTGGCAAAAAGTGTGGGTTTAACGAAGTCTTCCGTAACGGGAGATACCAGATTTGATCGTGTAAAATATCTTAGAAATCGTGACAATCACGTAGATTTCATCAAAGATTTTATTGGAGAAGATAAAGCGATTGTTTTTGGAAGTTCGTGGCACGCTGAAGAAAAAATAGCAGAAGATATTTTGCGCGGAAATCCGTACGGAAAATTAATTATTGCGCCTCACGATTTGAAAAGAGTGCCGCATTTAACACAATTATTTTTCGATGCAATTTTATATAGCGAAATTAATCATTCAGGTAAGAATTCTGAATCCAGAGTTTTAATTATCGACAGTATCGGTTTGCTTTCAAAATTATATTCTTATGCAGATATTGCCGTTGTTGGCGGTGGTTTTCATGATGCAGGACTGCACAATATTCTGGAAGCGGCGACTTTTGGAGTTCCTGTAATTTTTGGAAATCAATACAGGAAAAATCCGGAAGCAGATGAATTGATTTCCGTTGATGGCGGAAGATCTTTTGAAAATGCCGGTTTAGCTGCAGATTTTGTAATGTTTTTAATGAATAATGAAGATTCGCTTCAGGCAATGTCTGAAAATGCGGAAAAATTTGTCACCGAAAAGCCCGATTCTACAGAATTAATTATCAAAAAGATTTTATCTTAAAAATCCCTGACTTTTTATATCTTTTATAATCTGATCAAAATTTTCAGGAATTTTATCGCTTGTCAACCAGTTAAAATCGATTCCGTTGTTGATGAAAAGTTTTGATAAATAGTTGTTTTTATGTATTTTTTCTTCCAGACTCTCCAAATGTTCATCAAGTTCCATCCAATAATCGACATCCAGTTTTCTGATTAAACTTAATGATTTTACTGTTTTATTGATGATGTAAAGATAAAGCTTGTAGACATTGTCAAATCTTTGTCGGCTAAGATCTTCATTGTATTCTAAAATCTTATTTATCAACAATAAATTAAGCGAAACTTCCCCGAATTTATCGGTGGTAATTTTTACATGCTCGGTAATTTCGGCACTTATTTTTCGTACGATTCCCAGAAAATATTTTTGGTTTCCAATATATTTTGAAGCCAGTAACACTTTTTCTGCAAGCATTTCTTCCATTGCATCTCTCTTGTTATCAGTGGTTTCCTGATCGATCAGTTCGAAATATAATTTTTTAGACAAAAGCTTATCTTTTTTCAACAGTCGGAAAATGAGACGGTCTTTTTCTATATTTGAAAATGCACTTAAGGCTGCTTTAAATTCTTTTGAATACTCCATTAATTAAAAATTTTTGAATATTTTAAAAATCCGTTTACTGCCCAATTTCCGGTATAATACAAGGATTTTAAAGTTGAAAACCCCATGAAATCTTTATAAACCAAATATTGATCTTTAATAATATTCTGCTTTTTTCTTGAAACGCTGTTTTCGCGCATTCTGTATTTTGCCAAGGTCTTTTTTAGAGGATATCCTTTTGGGATTTCTTTTAACAGATTGAGCCACATGACGTGATCTTCGCGCTTACTTTTTACAGGAAAGAGAAATTTTCCGACTCTTTTGGTGTCATACATGGTAGAAACCGGAGCAAGTCTGCATGTTTTAAGCAAATTAGAAAAAGTAACAATTTTATCTGCTTCAAAATCTTTTAAAATCGGTTCCATCGTGTGTTCATCGCATCTTGAGTAGTTGCAATAGACCAGTTCGGCATTGTTTTCCTGCATATAACCGGTCATTGTTTCCAGATATTCGGGATACCAAAAATCGTCGGAGTCGAGGAAGGCGATATATCTTCCCTGAGCTCTTTCAAGGCTTTTATTTCTTGCGTTTCCGGCGCCTCCGTTTTGCTCCAGAAACCTGCAGTTTTATTCTAGGATCGTTATATTTTTTTATGATTTCAACCGTGTTATCTTTAGAACGGTCGTCGCTAATCAGCCATTCCCAGTTTTCATAGGTTTGGTTAAGAACAGACTGTATCGTTTCCTCGATAAATTCTGCGGAATTGTAAGACGGAGTGATGATGGATACAAGCTCTTTCATTCGTACTGCAAAGTTATCATTAAAATTATAAAAATCTTTTTTCATAAAGATGCCAGGAACTTACCCCCACAGCAATTACAACCAACATACAGACAAATGCCATTAAGAAAGGATTGTAATGTTCAAACAGTCCTAAAGTTGTAAAAGTCCTGATAATAGGGAAGTGGAAGATATAAATCCCATAAGTGAAATCTCCGTATTTCCCGAAATTATTTAAAAACTTAAACGAGTATGCAATGTAAAGTGTAATGATACCGATCATCATCGGAGAGAATAATTGGATTTTTAAAAACAAATCGATCCAAACGGTAGCAACAGCAATGATGAGTAATAAATTTTTATGTTTAATAAATTTATCAAAATTAAAATAAATCAACATTCCCGGGATAAAATAAGACAACGTTCCCGGAAGTTGTTTTGCAAGTGAAATCTTATTTAATGATTCAAAATAATTAAGATAAGCAAGTGATATAAAATAAATGATAATTAAACTGATGTTCCTGTATTTATTATTTTTTCCGAAAAGTAAAAAAAGCAACGGAACGCAGAAATAATAAGACATTTCTATCTTAAGTGTCCAAAGTGCGCCATTTACAGCCTGATTTCCGAAAACTCCGGGAAGCCACGGTGCCTTGAAATTCAGAAAGATAGAATTCCAGAAAAGATATTTGTAAACCTGTGTATTGCTGAAATATTCTGCGAAAGTATAAGTGCTTACCAAGCTTAATAATATCGCACATAAAAAAACAACCAATAGATAAGCGGGAACAATTCTCTTGATTCTCTTTTTCAGATAACTTTTTAAACTTGATGATCTGTCGTAGCTTCTTGCGATAAGAAATCCGCTGACTACAAAAAATCCGAAAACGGCAATTTCTATGGGGCTGTGTTCAAAAATCTTAAGTTCTTTGGAAACACTCAAAGCACCTAAATGTCCGACAAAAACGATGAAGGCGAGGAGAACACGGAGAAAGTCAAAATTATTTTTCGTTATGTCTTGCATTTGCATTTGTTTTGTGCAAAAATAGTTTTTTTCGAAGAATAGAGGGATGTTTCACCTAATGAATGTTTGTTAAATAAAGCTAATTTGACCTGATTCTAAAGCCAATAAATAATAAATATTAAATTTTAATAATATTTTTCTAAAAAAATTGTTTAATAATATAAATAAATCATAATTTTAGCGCTTGAAAATTTGATATATATGAAGAAATTAGCATTATTATTTGCAGGTTTATCATTATTTGTGGCAACAGGGTGTAATAACGACGACGATGAAGTGATGGAAGCTCCTCTTGTTGGGGTATGGCAGCCTATAAAAAAAGTAGTAACAACAGTTGCCGTAGGACAGCCTCCTGTTTCAGACGGTATTTCTTTTGATACGACTTGTCAGCAAACTTCCAGATGGACATTTGCTTCAGGATCAACCGGAAAAAGAACGGATGTAGGAGATACTGCAACTCCGGGAACTTGTGCTCCAACTTTTGACAGAGTTTTTAGCTATACTTATGATAAAGACAGCAAAGCTATTTCGATAAAATATCAGGGAATTGTAGAGCCGGATCAAGGGAAGATCATCAGCATCAGTGATACGACACTAAATATTATGATCGAAGATAAAACAGATCCTACCGAATTTCATTCTGAGACCTATACACTTAAGAGAATTCCTCAATAATAAACAGAATTTATCAATACAATATAAAAGTCTCATCCTCGGGTGAGATTTTTTGTTTTTACTATATTTAATCTAAAATTAAATTTCCATTTCTTTTAAAATCATTATTTTTGTGAATCTAGATTTGGAATTAATGCTAAAATTAAGTCTAATATCTAAAGTCTAACATCTAACATCCATTATAAAAAGTGTTTTACGATCATCAGCAGATAGAAAAAAAGTGGCAGAAATACTGGGAGGAAAATCAAACCTACAAAACTTCCAATAACACAGACAAACCAAAATTTTATGTTCTCGATATGTTTCCGTATCCATCGGGAGCGGGACTTCACGTAGGTCATCCGCTTGGATATATTGCATCAGATATCTATGCGAGATACAAAAGACATCAGGGTTTCAATGTTCTCCACCCGGTTGGCTACGATAGTTTCGGGCTTCCTGCTGAGCAGTATGCAATACAAACAGGAACGCATCCTGCAATTACCACTGAGCAAAACATTACAAGATACGAAGAGCAATTAAGAAAAATCGGTTTCTCATTCGACTGGAGTAGGGAAGTGAGAAACTTCGGATGCTTCTTATTATAAATGGACACAATGGATTTTTATTGAATTGTTCCATTCTTGGTATAATAAAGATACAGACAAGGCAGAATCTATCGAAACGTTGATCAAACATTTTGAAGAAAAAGGATCTTTAGATGTAAATGCCAATCAAAACGAAGAATTAAATTTCACGGCAGAAGAATGGAAAGAAGCTTCTGAAATTGATAAAGAAGATATTTTATTAAATTATCGTTTGGCCTACAGAGCAGAAACGACTGTAAACTGGTGTCCTGCTTTGGGAACAGTGTTGGCAAACGATGAGGTGAAAGACGGAAAATCAGAAAGAGGAGGATTCCCTGTTTATCAGAAAAAAATGATGCAGTGGAGCATGAGAATTTCTGCCTATTCTGAAAGATTATTACAAGGTTTAAAAAATCTTGACTGGCCACAACCTTTGAAAGATTCACAGGAATATTGGATCGGAAAATCTCAGGGAGCGCAAGTGAAATTTTTGATTGATGGTTTAGAGTCGGGTGATTCTGAAAATTCTAACGACGATCAACAATCAACAATCAACTATATTGAAGTTTTTACAACAAGGCCAGACACCATTTTTGGAGCAACATTTATGGTGTTGGCTCCTGAAAATCCTTTAGTGGAAACAATTACTACAGATGCTCAAAAAGCGGAGGTAGAAAATTATATCGAAGAAACTTCTAAGAAAACGGAACGTGATAGAATGGCAGACGTGAAAAACGTTTCAGGGGCTTTCACGGGAAGTTATGCAATCAATCCTTTCAGTAATGAAAAAATGCCGATCTATATTTCAGATTATGTTTTGATGGGGTACGGAACAGGAGCTGTAATGGCTGTTCCTGCACATGATGAGCGTGATCACAGATTTGCAAAGAAATTTAATCTTGAAATTAAAAAAGTTGTAGAAACGGAAGAAGACATTCAGGAGAAATCTTTTGATTCTAAAGATTCTGTTTGTGTAAACTCAGATTTCTTAAACGGTTTACATTATAACGAAGCAAAAGCATTAATAATAGATGCGATTGAGAAAAAAGGTATCGGTCACGGAACGACGAATTACAGACAGCGTGATGCGATTTTCTCAAGACAGCGTTATTGGGGCGAGCCGGTTTCCTATCTATTATAAGGATGGAATGCCTTACACGTTGCCAACTTCTGCTTTGCCTTTGGAACTTCCTGAAGTTGAAAAATATTTACCGACAGAAGACGGAGATCCGCCATTAGGAAACTCTAAAACTTTTGCTTGGGACGAAGCCAATCAAAAAGTAGTTGCTACAGATTTAATTGATGATAAAACTATTTTTCCGTTAGAATTATCCACTATGCCGGGTTGGGCAGGAAGCTCTTGGTACTTCCTTAGATATATGGATCCTAATAATGGAGAGGTTTTTGCTAATAAAGAACTGTCGGATTATTGGGGACAGGTAGATTTGTACATCGGAGGCAGCGAACATGCAACCGGTCACTTATTATATTCTCGTTTTTGGAACATGTTTTTAAAAGACAGAGGCTATATTAATAATGATGAGCCTTTCCAAAAGTTGATCAATCAGGGGATGATTTTGGGAATGAGTGCTTTTGTGTATAGAATTGAAGGAACAAATCAATATGTTTCTAAAAATTTAGCAAACGAATATAAGATTCAACAAATTCACATTGATATTTCTTTATTAAAAGGAACCTCAGATGAATTAGATACTGAAGCTTTCAAAGCTTGGAGACCCGATTATGCAGACGCAGAATTTATTCTAGAAGACGGAAAATACATCACAGATCGTGAAGTAGAAAAAATGTCTAAGTCTAAATACAATGTTGTAAATCCTGATGACATTTGTGAAGAATATGGAGCAGATGGTTTGAGATTGTATGAAATGTTTTTAGGTCCGTTGGAACAATCCAAGCCTTGGAACACGCAAGGTCTAAGTGGAGTTTACGGTTTCCTGAAAAAATTCTGGAATCTTTATTTTAATGGAGAAAATTTTGAAGTTTCAGACGAAGAACCTACAAAAGCAGAATATAAAGTATTGCATACCTTAATAAAGAAGGTGGTTTACGATATTGAAAACTTCTCTTTTAACACGTCTGTATCGTCATTTATGATTGCTGTGAATGAATTGCAAAAATTAAAATGCAACAAACGCAATATTTTAGAACCATTAGCCGTTATTATTTCCCCTTACGCTCCACACATCTGCGAAGAGCTTTGGAGCTTATTAGGAAACAAGGAGTCTGTGGAATTTGAGAAATTCCCGGTATTGAACGAAGATTACTTGGTAGAAGACGAAATTCAGTATCCGGTAAGCGTAAATGGTAAAATGAAGTTTAAAATTTCACTTTCGGCTCAGCTTTCTGTCAAAGAAGTGGAAGATTTGGTACTTCAGGATGAGAAAATGCAGCAGATTTTGGAAGGTAAAGCTCCCAAAAAAATCATTGTAGTGCATCACAGAATTGTGAATATAGTAATTTAAAAGAAAATTAACATTGGCAAATTTAAAAAAATGAGGTCTTAATTTTTTTAAATTTTTAACGTAATTGTTAAAATTGAGAAATATTGTCAAAAAAAGAGAAAATAATTATAATATCGAAATCGTATTAAAATTTCATTGTCGAAAAAAACCGAAATGTTTATTTGAGACTATTGTATTTTAATTAATTTTGCCTTTAATTTACACCTTGTAAAATTTTAAAACAATATAATTTAGTTAAATATGGAAATGAATGTTTCAAAAAATGATGAGCAATTAGTTGCTAGAAAGGCGGGAGGTTTAAACCCAGCTATTATTATTCCTATTTTATTCGTTATAGGAGTTTGTATCTATTTATTTGTTCTTGGGAACCCAGGAAATTTTAAAGACGCGGATAAACTAGGTGGTGGTTCTGTAGCTTTCTCAAGTACTGAAGGAAAAGACATTCATCCAGAGTCGTTTTTAGGAATTATCTACAAAGGAGGGGTTATCGTACCGATCTTGATTACTTTCATGATCACTGTAATCGTTTTCTCTATTGAAAGAGCATTAATTCTTGGAAAAGCGGCTGGGAAAGGAAACCTAGACAACTTCGTAGTACAAGTAAGAAGCTTACTAAACCAAAACAAAGTTGACGAAGCTTTAGAAGAGTGTGACAGACAACAAGGTTCTGTAGGTAACGTAGTGAAAGAAGGTCTTACTACTTACAAAGCACTTTCTCATGACACTACATTAAATAAAGAGCAGAAAATGGTAGCTCTTAACAAAGCTATCGAAGAGGCTACAACTCTTGAGATGCCAATGTTGGAGAAAAACATGATGATTCTTTCTACATTAGGTACTGTTGCAACTTTGATCGCACTATTAGGAACGGTAATCGGGATGATTAAAGCATTCTTCGCATTAGGTTCTGGTGGTGGTACTCCAGATGCAGCTGCACTTTCTACAGGTATCTCTGAAGCATTGATTAACACGGCTTTAGGTATTGGTACTTCAGCTATTGCTATTATCCTTTACAATTATTTTACATCTAGAATTGACGGATTAACTTACAAGATCGACGAGATCGCAATGAGTATCCAGCAGTCTTTCGCTGAATTCAACTAAGAATTGAATCTTTAGCAAGGAATTTGCATACAATAACAGAAGTTTAATTAAAAATAATTCAAAACAATGGCGAGAGTCAAACCAAAAAGACATGGAGTAGTGACGGATATGACGGCAATGTGTGACGTTGCCTTCCTACTGCTTACATTCTTTATCTTGACCACTCAGTTTAAAAAACCTGACGTGGAGCAGATCAAACCGCCATCTTCAATATCAGAGAAGTTACTTCCTGATGCAAGTTTGATGACCATCAACGCTACTCCGGAGGGGAAATTTTATTTCCAGCCAGTAGAAAATGCATCTGAGAGATTACAGCTTTTAGACAATATGGGTAAAAAGTATGGTATTACTTTTGACAATAACGAAAAAGTTGCATTCCAAAGAGTACAAGCAATTGGGGTTCCTATGAACCAGCTAAAGAGCTATCTTGATATGCCGGGTGACGAGCAGAAGAACTTTAAGAGTCCTACAGGGATTCCTATGGATAGTACAAATAAGCAGTTAGTGGACTGGGTAAAAGAAAGTTTAAACGTAAATCCTCAATACAAATTAGCGATTAAGGGTGACGTTAGTACTGAATATCCAAAAGTTAAAAGCCTATTTGAAGGTTTAAGAGATATTGATTTTCTTAAATTTTGGTTGATTACATCACAAGAAGGTAAACCTAATGAATAATATCATTTAGAAATGGCAGAAGTACAAGTACAGGAAAAAGGCGGGAAAGGCGGAAAGGTTCGATCCAAGAAGCAGAATACCCGCGTAGATATGACTCCGATGGTGGACTTAGGGTTTCTTTTGATTACCTTCTTTATGTTCACAACCACATTCTCTAAACCGAATGTAATGGATTTGGGGCTTCCGGCAAAACCGAAAGAAGATCAACCAAAACCACCTCCGACAGAAATTAAACTTTCTAACTCGATTTCTTTATTATTAGGTAAAGACAATAAGATTTTCTGGCACCAGCAAGATAATACATCTTTGACGGATCAGAATCTTAATGAAACTACTTTCGATAGAGAAGGAATTAGAAAAATAATAGGGCAGGCAAAAGCAAATGCGGCAGATAAAACAAAATTTACTGTTATTATCAAACCGACTGATGATGCTGTGTATAAAAACTTTGTTGATATTCTTGACGAAATGGCAATTACAAAGAGTGAGCAGTACGGTGTTACTGATCTTAAACCTTGGGAAAAAGCCATTTACGACAGAAAAGTAGGTAATTCAGGATCTCCTGCAGCACCTGCGGCAAAGTAATTTAAACCATAAAATTGTAAATCTATGGCAAACGAAAATATATACGATCCTAGTCTTACTTTAGACGAGATTGTATTTGAAAATAGAAACAAGGAATATGGTGCCTATGATTTAAGACATCAGTATCCTAGATTACTGACAAAATCTTTTATCTTAGGAACTGCATTATTCCTTATTGCGGCTTTGTCTCCTTTTATTTATCTTACAATTAAAAGACTTACCGAACCACCTAAGCAAGAAGTGAAGGCTGATTTGGTAGAGATTCTTCAGGAAGATAAAATTATTGAGCAGCCTAAAGAAGAAGAACCACCTCCACCACCTCCACCAAAAGAGGAAGAGAAAATTGAAGTAATTCAAAACGTGGTTCCGGAGCCTGTAAAAGCTCCAAAAATTGAAACTCCACCGCCGCCAATTTCTAAGCAATTAGAAACGCAGACTGGTTTGGAGAATCAGGCAGGGGTTAAAGTGCCTAATTATACACCACCACCGCCGCCACCATCAACTGGGAACAAAGCTTCAACAGCTGAAGTGAAACCTCAAGTTAATGAGAACCAAGTTTATACAGAGGTAGAGCAAACTGCAGAATTCCCTGGAGGTATTAATGCCTTCAGAAACAAAGTATCTAGTAACTTTGACGGTTCTGCGATGAATGGTGATGAAGGTACGGTAAAAACAGAAATCACTTTCGTTGTTGAAAGAGATGGAAGTATTACCGACGTTAAAGCTAATGGGAAAAACGCGGATTTCAACTCGGAAGCGATGAGAACCATTAAGTCTATTAAAAACAAATGGACTCCTGCTAAAATTAACGGACAATCTGTTCGTTACCGATTCAGATTACCTTTAACAATGAATTTTGAAGGATAATATTATTTATCTTTTAAATAATAATTAAAAAAGAGAAGCATATGCTTCTCTTTTTATTTTTTTTGGTATTTTTGTTACATGATGTTCAATTGGTTATCCCTGGTTACGGGATTATTTTATATCGTTTTAGGAATTGTAGTTATTTACTATAAGTTCTTTTTTACGATTCTAGAGCCCGGCGTAGCTTACGCAATGGGCGGGCTTCTTATTCTTTACGGTGTTTTCAGAATTTACAGAGCGATTTCAAAAATTAAAAGTTCAGGAAATGAAGAGTAGTATTAAAATTATAATGCTATTTTTCCTTAGTATTATAGCAGTAAGCTGCAAAAGAGAAGATAAATCTCCGTCTTATCACAAAGGCGAAATGACAATTTTTACAGATGAATCTTTTAAAAGCGTTACAGAAGCTTTAGCAGAAGGATATATGATTAATTATCCTGAAACAAAGATTAAAGTGGTGACGAAAAAAGAAGATTTGGGTTTCCTTGATTTATTGAGAAATAAAGCGAGAATCGTTGTAATGTCTAAAGATTTATCTCCGGAAGAAATTAAAACGTACGAAGAACAAGTTGACCTTAAGTTTTTACCTGCAAAATTCGCGGCAGATGCTGTGATATTCATTGTTCCGAAAGATTCTCCGAAAAAAAGTATTTCAATGGAAGAAATTTCACAGGGAATGCAGTCTGAAAACAAAGAATTCATCTTTGACGGAACCAATTCAAGTAATTTGAATTTCGTAGCTCAAAAGCTCAAAAAACAGCCTAAAGATTTAAAATTCTCAGTAATTCCCGGAAGTAAAAATGTCATTGAAGAATTAAACAAATATCCGGATAAAATTGGAGTTATTGGTCTTAATACATTCAGTCGTCCTTATGATAAAGAATCTGAACAGTTAAAAGATAAGGTGAAAATTCTTCCCGTAGAATATAAAGGGAAATTGTATACCACCGATTTTGAAAACCTACGCAAAATGAATTATCCTTTTACAAGAGTTCTTTATTTTTTAACAAACGAAGGAAATTTTAATATTGCCAATGGTTTTATAAGATATTCTTGCACACAATTGGGGCAAATGATCGTTCAAAAGGAAGGATTGCAACCTTACAATATCTACGGAAGAGAAGTGCAAATGCGTTAAAAAATCTTAAATTGACCCTTTACCCGAAATAAAAATATTATTTTGGTCTGAAAATTGTGTATTATATAAATCGAAATTTAGATGAGAAAATATAAAATGAAAGATATAATGAATATGAATGTAAAGAAGATTGCTTTTGGAGCAGCTGTGGTATTTTTTACCAATTTTGCCTATGCGCAAACCGTACAGGATGGTATTAACAGTATTGATAGTGATAAATTCGCTCAAGCAAAAACTAATTTTACGAACATGATTGCTTCGGCACCTACTGATGAAAACTATTTCTATTTAGGAAATACGTTTTTAAAGCAAGGAGAGCCGGATTTTGCAGCAGCTACAGATAGTTTCAATAAAGGTCTTGCAGTAAGTAGCAAAAGCTATTTGAATAAATTAGGCTTGGCTACTGTGAAACTTGGAAAAGGTGATAAAAATGCAATTGGAGAAATTCAGAAAATTGTAACAGATTCTAGAGAGAAAGATGCTGAAGTATTGTTCAGAGCTGCTGAAGCTTTAACGTTATTTGAGAAAAACAACTCTCCGGACTTGGCGATTGAATTCTTAAATAAAGCGATTGAAAGAGCTTCAAGAAAAGAAGTTCCTGCACACTATTATTATACATTAGGTGACGCTTACAGATTGAAGAAAATCCCTGGAGATGCAATGACAGCTTATGATAAAGCACTTCCATTAGCTAAAAATAAAGCGTCTGTTTATACAAGAATCGGTACATTGTGGATGGCTGCTCAACAGTGGCAGCAAGCTAAAACGAGTATTGAAAAAGCGATCGCAACAGACCCTTCTTACGCACCTGCTTACAAGGCATTGGCTGCTTACGACATCAGATATCAACAAAATGCGAAAGCAACTCAAGATCTTATCAACTATACAAAATATGCTGATGAAGATCCATATACACAGTTAGAAATTGCTAAACTTTATTTTACAAATGAAGATTACACAAACTCTAAGCAGGTTTTAGATAAAATCTTTGATAAAATTAATGATCCTATTAAGTTTAAATTAAGAGCGTATCAATTATTCGCAGACGGAAAATATCCTGAAGCTATGCAGAATATGGATAATTTCGTTTCTCAGGCTGAAAAATCAAGAATACAACCTGCAGATCAAGGTCTTCAAGGTTTGATCGCAGCAGGATTGGCTAAAACTGAAACTGATGCGGCTAAGAAAGCTGCATTAACAGCTGAAGCTCAACAAAAAATTGCCATTGCAAAAGCAGCAAAAGACGAAACAATGAAATGGGATATGGAACTGGCTAAAATCGCTGGAGGAGGAGCTTCTCAAGCTGATGTAGATGCAGGACCAAGCAACCCTATGATTGATGGTTTAAAACAAAAAGTAGCTGCAAACGCTCAGGATACAGACTCTTTATTCAAGTTGGCAACGGCTTACCAAGATGTTAAAAACTGGAACGGAGCAATTGCAACATGGCAGAAAATGAGTACCATTCTTCCGGATTGGGCTCCTGCTTACTACAGTTTAGGATATTCTTATCAGCAGGCTTCAAATAATGATGCGGCGAAAATAGCGTACGAAAAATATATAAGTACGGTAAAACCGGCAGAAGTTGATGCTAATAAGCAGACTTTAGCATACGCTTATTTTGCGGTAGCTTATTTATCTAAGGAATCTGATGTAGCTAAAGCTAAAGATTATGTTGCTAAATCTGTTCAATTGGATCCTACTTATCAGGATGCTGTAAAATTGAATGCAGAGATCAACAAGTAATTTAAAATTTAAATTATAGATATTAAAACTTCCCATTCGTAATGTTTGGGAAGTTTTTGTTTTAAATCTTATCTTTGAAAATATGAAAACAGATATACTTGCATTTGGCGCTCATCCTGATGATGTAGAATTGGGTTGTGGAGGAACAATTGCCAAAATGGTTTCGGAAGGAAAAATATGCGCTATCGTAGATCTTACAAAAGGAGAACTTGGAACGAGAGGAACTGATGAAATAAGAAAAGTGGAAGCGGGAAATTCGGCAAAAATCTTGGGAGTCGTTGCAAGAGAAAATCTTGAAATGAAAGATGGCTTTCTGGAAAATTCTGGAGAATATCAAATGAGGATCGTAAAAATGATTCGCAAATATAGGCCAGAAATCGTCTTAGCGAATGCAATTGATGATAGACATCCAGACCACGCAAAAGGAGCGAAATTAGTATCGGATGCGTGCTTTTTAGCTGGTTTAAGAAAAATTGAAACTGTTTTGGATGGAGAAAATCAGGAGGTGTGGAGACCGAAGCAGATTTTCCATTATATTCAGTGGAAAAATATAGAACCAGAATTTGTAATTGACATATCAGAACATCTTGATAAGAAGATTGCGGCATGTATGGCATTCAAAACTCAGTTTTATGACCCAACTTCTACGGAACCTGAAACTCCGATTACCTCAAAAGACTTTTATGAAAGCTTAACGTATCGTGCGCAGGATTTAGGAAGACTTTCGGGAGTGACTTATGCTGAGGGATTTACGTCTGAGAAGTTAATTGCGATGAAAAATTTTGATGGAATTGTTTGGTAATTAAAAATTCTTTCTTATATTTGCACCACCAAAAACGGTGATTGTAGCTCAGTTGGTTAGAGCGCCGGATTGTGGTTCCGGAGGTCGGGGGTTCGAGACCCCTCATTCACCCACAGATAAACACATTCTCAATATGAGAGTGTGTTTTTTTTATTGTTTAAATCTGAGTTTATTCTTAAGGATTTTACTGAAAATTTGAACACAAAAAAAGCACCCTTTTTCAGATGCTTGTGTTTTTAGAATTATTCTTTTTAAACTTCGTCGTCAGAATCTATTGTAAAAGATTTGCTTTTGAAGTCTTTGTCATGCTTTTCTGATATTACATCCTCACCTTTTTCGTTAATGATGAAATCTGTGGATTCATTAAACATCTCCTGAAAACTTTTAAAATCTTCCTTGTAAAGGTAAATTTTGTGCTTCTCGAATGTAGCTTCTCCATTCTCTCCGAAATTTTTCTTACTCTCTGTGATCGTAAGATAATAATCTCCTGCTTTCGTCTCGCGCACATCAAAGAAATAAGTTCTTCTCCCTGCTTTTAACACCTTCGTGAAAATTTCATTTTCATGGCGTTCCTTGTATTCACTCATTGTTAGATATTTTTTTTAATCTTGTTAAGAACAAATATAAAAGTTTTCTTTTAATCACAAAATTTTTTTTATGATTTATTTAACATTTGTGAACGAATCTGCTATGCGGTTACGGAATTGGTAATTTCGGTAAGGTTAAGTATTTTATCTGCTATTTGAGCGCTAGACTCTCTGTGTGTGATGATTATAGAGGTTGCATTACGGATTTTTCTATCGATATTTTCCAGTATATTCTGCTCGGTTTCCGTATCCAAAGCAGACAGGGAATCGTCGAAAATAATAATGGTTGGGTCTTTAATTAAGGCTCTCGCGATACAGATTCTCTGTTTCTGACCTCCCGAAAGCATGACCCCGCGTTCACCAACCATTGTATTATACTGTTCTTTAAACTCCACAATATTTTTATCAACATCTGCGATTGTCGCGTATTCAACTACTTTTCCGTGAGTAGGCTTGTCGATGGCAAAACCGATGTTGTTTTCGATAGAATCTGAGAAAAGGTAGCTTTCCTGAGGAATATAGCCTATGAAATTTCTGTAATTTTCGAGATTATGTTCTTTGAGATTAACTCCGTCGATTAAAATTTCCCCTTCTGTAGGATCAATTAAACGACATAGAAGCAATGCTATAGTAGACTTTCCGCTTCCGGTTTTTCCCATAATGGCTAAAGATTCTCCGGCTTTTAATGTAAAACTTAAATTATCTAAAGCTCTGATTCCTGTATTTGGATAAACATAAGAAACGTTTCTGAACTCGATGTCTCCTTTAATAGAATAGTTGTCGAAGTTTTTATTAACAATTTCAGATTTCTTATCCATAAACTCGTTGATTCTTTGCATGGAAGCTTCCGCTCTTTGATTAACGGAAGTTACCCAACCTACCATTGAGAAAGGGAAAATCAACGTATTGATGTACATAAAGAAATCGGCGATTTTACCGATGCTTAATTGTCCGTTGATGTATTTTTGACCACCAACCCAAATGATGGCGACATTCAATAATCCGATTACGAATATAATAATAGTAAAGAAATATGCTTCTGTTTTTGCTAAATCAAGAGCTTTGTTTTGATAATCGGTTACTTTTACTCCATAATTCTTTTTGATGTAATTTTCTTTAGCAAAGAATTTCACCACACGAATTCCTGAAAAGCTGTCCTGTACAAAAGTGGAAATCGCAGACTGACTTTTCTGCATGATTTTCGACTTTTTATTAATAATCGAACTTACTTTATATATAGCATATGACAGAATCGGCAAAGGTAACAACGTCCAAAGCGTCATTGAAGCATCCGTTTTCACCATATAAATTGCGGTGATAACTACCAAAACGATCAAGTTGGCAACATACATTACTCCGGGACCCAGATACATTCTTACTGCAACCACATCTTCACTTAATCTGTTCATTAAATCTCCGATTGTTGTCTGCTTATAATCTGTTAAAGATAAATTCTGATAATGTCTGTATATTTTATTTTTAAGTTCATACTCAATTCTTCTTGAGGCAACAATAATAGTCTGTCGCATCATAAAGGTGAAGAATCCTGTTAATAATGAACATCCGACAATAATTGCCACATATATTAAAACCTGATGATTAAACCCAAGGTTACCGTTCTTTGTAAGTTCGTCTACCGATTTTCCTACAAACTGAACTTTATATATATTGAAAAAATTACTCGTGATGATGAATAGTACCCCCCAAAATAATAATATCTTGTGTTTCCAAAAATAGGGGTTTAGGGTTTTTAGCGCTTTCATAAAGTTTTGCAAAATTACGAAAATGTGAGCAGATTACGAATTTCATCAATTTTAAATTTTGTATCTTTGCACCCATAAAAAAGCTCTTTGAATGTTAGGAAGACGACAAATCCGTGAAAAAGTGGTGCAGACTGTGTATTCATACTACCAGAATCCTGTGAAATTTGATGTATTAGAGAAAAATATGTTTTCTGGAATAGAGAAAATCTATGATCTATACATTTATCAACTTAATTTTTTGGTATCTCTGAAAGAATTAGCCGAAAATCAAATTGAGATTGGTAAAAATAAGTACATTAAAACCGATGCCAACACTAATCCTAACCAAAAATTCATCAACAACCAAGTTTTAATTAAGCTGGAAGAAAATCCTGAGAGATTATTTTTTACAGGACAGCACAAGCAATTGAAATGGGATTTGCATGATGATTTATTGGTGAAAACTTTCCAGAGAATTACTGGAGGAAAAAGGTATCAGGATTTCATGAAAGAAGAGGAATATTCTTTTGAAGAAGACCAGAAATTCATCGGAAAATTATTCTTAAGATATATTGCTGAAAATGATGATTTTCAGGATTATCTTAGCGATAGAGAAATTTCTTGGTATGATGATATGCATATTGCGAATTCAATGGTTCAAAAAACAATTGGTTTCCTGAAAGAAAATGAAGAAAGCAGAACTTTAATTAAAATGATTAAAGATGAGGAAGATAAGACTTTCGCACTGAAGCTTTTAAGAAATACTTTAGACAGTTGGGAAAACAACGAAAAGAAACTTTCAGAAAGACTGGAAAACTGGGATCTGGAAAGAGTTGCTTTAATGGATAAAGTTATTTTATTGGTCGCAATTACGGAGCTGGACAATTTTCCTTTTACCCCTTCAAGAGTTATTATTAATGAATTTATCGAGATTGCAAAAGTTTTTGCAACCGACAGGTCGAATATTTTCATCAACGGAATCTTGGATAAATACTGTAAAGATTTAAATAGAATATAAAATATTTTAAATATGAAAAAGACATTATCAATTGTCGCTTTATCGATCATAGGCTTTGGTTTGGTTTCTTGTAAAAAAGAAGGTAAAGAAGCTGCAGGTACAGAAGTGGCTAATGTTACAGATTCTGCTGCAGGTGCAACAAACTTGGCACCTATGGATTCTGCTTCTTCTAAGGTTTCTGAAACGACTCCTGCTGCGGCGGCTCCAGTTTCAAACCAGCCATTAACTACAATCGCTCTTTCTGAAAATAATTTCGATTTCGGAAACGTGAAAAAAGGTGACAAAGTACAGCACATCTATGAAGTTACGAATACGGGAACTAACCCATTGGTAATTTCTGAAGTAAAACCTGGATGCGGATGTACGGTTCCTGATTTTACAAAAGAGCCGATTATGCCGGGTAAAAAAGGAAAAATCACGTTACACTTCGATTCTTCAAACTTCGATGGAAACGTAAACAAATATGCGGATGTTTTTGCTAACGTAGAAAAAGCTCCTATAAAATTAACATTCACTGCGAATATTCAACCATAATTAAAAATGAATACATTATCAATATTTTTACAGGCAGCTTCAGGTGGAGGATCGTCTCCGGTGATGCTTATCATGATGGGAGTAATGTTTGTAGGGTTTTATTTCTTAATGATAAGACCTCAACAGAAAAAAGCAAAACAAGAGAAAAATTTTCAGGAAACTTTGAAAATAGGAACTAGAGTAGTGCTTACTTCTGGTCTTCACGGAAGAATTGCTCAGGTTCAAGATGATGGTTTTGTAATCGAAACTTTATCCGGAAAATTAAAGTTTGAAAAAGCTGCTGTTTCTAGAGAGTTTACAGAAAACCGTTTTGGAGATAAAGCAACAAAAACGACTGATAAACCAGTTGAGAAAAAAGAAATCGAAACTGAAACGAAATAATTTTTAGTTTTAAAAATATTTAAATCGGCGCGGTGAGTTTTGCTCACCGCGCCGATTCTTTTTAGATGGATTCCCCAATTTTATCAATATTATTATCCATCAAGTTTAGTTTTAAATATAAATAGATTTCTCCTTCCTCGAAATGACAAGATTACCGCCAAGTATTCGTGTTTATTTGTGAAAAAAAATAGTGGAATTTGTGTTTAAAATTTTAAAAAAAATATCTTTGTCTCATGAATCAAAACACAAGCAAAACCGTTCTCATTCTAGGCGCTAATTCCGATGTTGCGAAACAATGCATCAAGCAATATATAGAAAAAGGATTTTCCGTTATTGCAGCTTCAAGAAATACAAATTCCTTGGGAGATTTTGTTCAGGAAAATAATCTGAATTTAAAAGTCACGATTTTAAGTTTTGATTCTGTAGATTTTGATTCACATCAGAAATTTTATAATGAACTTTCCGTAAAACCTCATATTGTCATTTACGCGGCAGGATTTTTAGTTGATAATGAAAAAGCGCTGAGAGATTTCAAAGGAACTCAGCAAATGATGATGGTGAATTATTTGGGTGCCGTTTCTATTCTGAATATCATTGCGACGGACGAAGGTAATAAAAACTTAGAAAGAATCATCGGTTTGTCATCTCTTTCGGGAGTGAGAGGAAGAAAAAGCAACTTCGTTTATGGAAGTACAAAAGCGGCTTTTACAACGTATTTAGCCGGATTGAGACAGGAATTGGCTTCAAGAAATATAAAAGTCAATGCTTTGATAATCGGCTATATCAGAACAAAAATTAATGAAGGATTACAATTGAACGAATCTTTAATTATGGAACCCGATTACGTAGCCAAACATATCGTCAACGCTGGAAATTCTTTCTCCATTGTTCCGAATTTGAAATGGAAAATTATTTATTTAATTTTGAAAATGTTGCCGGAAAGTTTGGTAGCGAAGTTGCCGTAATTACTTTCTTGGTTTAGAATATTTTTCAAGGTAGCTTAAGATAGTTTCAAATTCATTATTCTTACATTCAGATTTATTGATAATAAAATAAACACTTCTTAAAGGGTTAATTATAAGAAAATCATTTTGTTTTGTGTAATAAATTTTCTCTTTAACAGAGCTAATACTATTGGATTGGTTTGTAAATTCAACACTTTTTTCATTTAAAATCATAAATGATGTATGGCTTTGAGTTTTATATTCCGAAATAAGGTTCTCTAATTCTTTTTTGAATTTCTTTTTGGATATAAAATATTGATAAATTAAGATGAAACAATATCCGAAAAGAAATATTCCTCCATATTTAAAAAAATAAAAAAGCAAATTTGTTTCAAAGTTTTTTATAGGATAAAAACCTAAGAGTAAGAATAAAAAAGTAAAAACTATAATTCTTTTCCAGCTTTTAAAGGCTTTATTCCAAACATATTTAAAATAAAAATTCTGATTTTCTCTTTCACTTGCTTCATTAAAAGGAAGTTCAATAGTAATGCTTTCGTTCATCGTTATTAGTCATTATGATAAAATTTTATCACGGCAAAAATATCAAAATTACTCAACACTCTGCAACAATTCCAACGCCTTCATCATATCAATTCCCTTACCCAAAACAGGTTTAAACAAATCGCCTTTTTCTTTAATTCTTTCCAACGCATTATGAATAGTATAATCAGTTGGTTTTAAACCGGGCTTCAATTCCTCCCATTCCAAAGGCATGGAAACAGACGCGCCTTCTTTCGGTCGCAAACTATAAGCACTCGCCAAAGTTTGTCCAGTTCTGTTTTGAAGATAATCGAGATAGATTTTTTTGTCGTCCCTTTTTTGTAAACTTCTTTCTAAAGTGGTGATTTTTGGTAACTTTTCATTGACTTGTTTCATCAAGATATGGGCAAAATCTTTCACCTGGTCAAAAGCATATGCTCCACCCATCGGAATGTAAATGTGAATTCCCGTGCTTCCTGAAGTTTTGCAATAGCCTTTAATTTTAATGGATTTTAAAACCTCATTTACCTGTAAGGCTGTTTCAATCACGTCATCGAAAGTATTTTTCTTCGAAGGATCGAGGTCTAAAACCAAATAATCAGGATGTTCCAAATCAGGAAGCGAACTGTTCCAAGGATTCAGGTCGATACAGCCCAAATTATTCAGATAAGCCAATGTCGCTTTGTCATTGCAATAAATATAATCGATGTATTTATCGTTGGATTCCGAATAAACCTGCGTTGTTTTTATCCAGTCCGGAATATTATCACTTGCATCTTTTTGATAGAAACCTTGCTCTTCAATTCCATTAGGAAAACGGTTTAAAGACAAGGGACGATTTTTTAAATGGGGTAAAATATATTGCGCAACCGACTGATAATATTCAATTACATCACCTTTTGTAATACCGTCTTTCGGAAAATAAATTTTATCCTGATTCGTCAGTTTTACTTTGTGTTTATCTAACGTGATTTCCTTTTCTTTTTCGGAAGCTGAATTTTTTTGTGATGGTGTTTTGGTTTTCATTTCTTTAGGTTTTTGGTTGATTTCTTCAGGATTTTTATCTTCACGGATCGCCACAAAAACAGGATGTCGGAAAATTCCGTCTTTGGTAATTTCAGAATATTTTATTTCGCAAACGAGTTCTGGTTTTACCCAAGTTACAGGCATATTTGTTTTAGGAATGGTTTCAAAAGGTGAAGTTTTTATCACTAATTTTTTCAGTCTTTCATGAAGCAGATTCAACGATTCATTATTAAAACCCGTTCCCGTATGTCCGGAATAAATCAGTTTTTCGTCAATATATTTTCCTAAAATCAAAGCTCCGAAACCTTCTCGAGAACCTCGAGGTTCTGTAAATCCACAAATTATCGCTTCTTCCGTATTGGTAAATTTTATTTTCAGCCAATCCGAACTTCTGTGATTTTCAATATAAAAACTGTCAGATTTTTTCGCAATCATACCTTCCAGCTTCATTTTTTTCATCTGATTAAAAAACGCAATGCCTTTTTCAGGAATATGATCGCAATATTTAATCACGTCAGTTTCAGTTAAAGCCTCTTTTAAAAGCTCTTTCCGTTGAATTAAAGGAAGTTCTTCCGTAGAATGACCATTGAGCCAAAGCAGATCAAAAACCTGATAAACTAAGGCTAAATCGGGATTGTCTCCGATCTGTTGTAATAACTGGAAATTGGGTCTTCCGTTTTCGTCATACGCAACGATTTCACCATCGATAATCATTTTGTGTTTTTGATTTTCAAAATCCTGTGACACTTTATCAAATTTTGATAAAAAAGAGATTCCGTTTCGGGAGTAGAAGAGTGGTTCTTTTTTACTGAGATCTGCAACGGCGCGATAACCGTCCCATTTTATTTCAAAAATCCAATCTTCATCATCGAATGCTTTCTCATGCGGTTTTGCAAGCATGGGTTTGATGAAATTCTTGAGTTTTTTTTCGTCAACTAAAGAATTAAATCGTTGAAATTTTGGCTTGGTTTCAGAAGTTATGATTTCTTTTTGTTGCTTTTTAGGCTTTTTTTTTCCTCTAAAAATTTGGTGACCTGAGAATTTTTTGATGTGTTTTCTTCGGCATCATAATGTTCTTCAGCAAAATCGTCTTTATGTTTAATGAGAAGCCAGGCGTTGTTTTCGGCGTTTTTCATTTTAACTAAAGCAAATTCACCTTTCAGTTTTTTTCCGTGAAGAATAAATTTTAATGAACCGGCTTTTAATTCTTTCAATAATTCTTTTTCGTCAGAAAGTTTGCTGGTTTCATCCAAAGGTTCGTACGTTCCGCTGTCCCAGACTTCGACTTGTCCGGCTCCGTAATTTCCTTCGGGAATGTTGCCTTCAAAATCTTTGTAATCGTACGGATGATCTTCCACCATCATCGCCAAACGTTTGTCATTCGGGTTTAATGACGGACCTTTCGGAACTGCCCAACTTTTCAACACGCCTTCCATTTCCAGCCTGAAATCGTAATGAAGACGCGACGCAGCATGCCTTTGAATCACAAAAATCAGTTGGTCTTTACTCTTTTTTGTTTTCCCTTTCGGTTCGCTTGTTTCATCGAATTTCCGTTTTTCGTTGTAATCTTTGAGAGCCATTATGATGCGTTTTTAGATTTTGGACTTTGTAAACTGGCTTTTAACTGTGCCATCAAATCAATCACTTTACCCTGTTTTGCAGGTTCTGACTTTTTAAGTTTTACGGTTTTACCTTTGGCTTTTTTCTTAATAATTTTCAGTAATTCTTCGGAATAGGTATTTTTGTAAACCGTCGGATCAAATTTTTCAGATAATTGTTGAATAAGATTTTTTGCCATTTTGAGTTCGGCAGGTTTCGGAGCTTTTTTAGCAGGAATTTTTAAATCTTTGTAATCTCTGATCTCCTGAGAAAATCTTAAGCGGTTTAAAACTAATATTTCGTCGTTATAAGGACGAATCATTCCGATGGCTTCACTGTCACGAAGAACAAATGTACCAATCCCGACCATTTTTGTTTCCGATAAAGCTTTTATTAAAAGTCGATAAGCGTTTTCGCCATTTTTTTGTGGTTCTAGAAAATAAGGATTTTCAAAATAAACGCTGTCAACTTCTATTTCTTTTACAAAATGTTCAATAGAAAGAATTTTTGATTTTTCGGGACTTGCGGCTTCATAGTCTTCATCTTCAAGAATGACATATTTATCGTCCATGAGATAACCTTTCACAATGTTTTCCCACTTCACTTCTTTGCCTGTTTTTTCGTTAACTCTTTTGAATTTAATATTCGAAAAATCAGATTTATCGAGCATATCCAAATCCAATTTGCTGGTTTCTGTGGCGGAATAAATTTTAACAGGAATATTGACTAAACCAAAGCCAATGGCGCCGTTCCAAATTGCTTTCATTGTCGTTTGTTTTGTGTAAGATCTGCAATGATTGTGCCGTATGAATATAAATTGATTAATGAAAAAGCTTTATTAATTATTTTTTTTGAGTCATAAATTTTATTTTTTGATGATGTTTTTAATATGTAACTAGTTGTATTTCTGTTTTTTAAATTTTACTACCTTTGCAGCTTCTATTTTTAAAAGAAGTTAGTCTTCTTTTAAATAAACCTATTTTCCGACAATAGTAAATGTCGGAAATGATCTTAAATTCTGATTGATAATAACTACTAAAAAATTTTAATGAAAGATTTAAATCTAATAAACGTACAAGATAACTGGGAAAATTTCATGGCATCTGCTGTTGCTATGGCACCAAAACTTATTACCGCCTTACTTTCTGCGATCCTCATATTTATTGTAGGAAGATGGATCATAGGACTTCTGAAAAAACTGATAAAGAAAGCGTTTATAAAGAAAAATGTTGAACTCTCGCTGCAAAAATTTTTACTGAATGTTATTACATGGTCATTCAATATTTTGCTATTCATTATCGTCGTAACACAGCTTGGTGTGCAGACTTCTGCTTTTGTAGCCATGATTGGTGCAGCAGGTTTGGCGATCGGTTTGGCTTTGCAGGGATCGCTGGCAAATTTTGCAGGAGGAATTTTAATTTTAATGCTGAAACCCTTTAAGGTGGGCGATTTTATTGAAGTGAAATCCGGCGAATCCGGGACGGTACATGAAATTGATATTTTTCATACAAGACTTATCACGCCACAAAATCAGATGGTGGTAATTCCCAATGGTGATGTTTCTAACAAAAGCATTACAAATTATACTCAATTGGGTACGCGTCGCACATGGTTCAACATCGGAGTTTCTTATAATGCAGACCTTAAAGAGACAAAAGAAATTCTTTTAAATGTAATTAAAAGTAATCAATATGCCTTCGCAGATCCTGCACCTCAGGTTATGGTAATGCAGTTGGGCGAAAGTTCCATCACTTTATCGATAAGAGCAACAACTTCTCTGGATAATTTTTGGACGATGAATGAAGAGCTAATAATTAATTGCAAAAAAGCACTCGATAATGCAGGAATTGACATCCCGTTTCCGCAGAGGGATTTGCATATTTACCAGAGTTTCTTAGGATTTGATCTTTTTGAAGCCGTAGTTTTCATAAATTTATTTATTCATAAACAGAACTGCCTATTAAAATAATATCAGATAAAGTTTAATTTATCGGACATAATAACATTTTTAATTGTAACGCTCATATTACTGTTGTAATTTATGATGAGCAAGGGCTATATTAATTTCAAAATAAGAAAAGGCATTGCCCAATTCTTCTTTTATTGCTTTTAAGGAAAGAATTGTTTGCATTGTTGCAATTTTGATAATAGGTTCTATTTTGGTTATATCCATCAATTCACTGGCTTTAATTGTACCAACAGCTACGAAATTGATCAAATGATTTTGAATCGTATTAATGGATAGTTTTCTCATTTTTGCAATATCTTCTATAGTGTTGCCAGCTTTGTACAGTTGGAAAGTGGTGGTAAAAGTTCCCGCTTCAGATATTTTTTTTGATTCTCTCTGCTTTTTGGGAATTTTTTCAACTATTTTACTGCTCAAATTATTAATATTGCAATATTCTAATATGGATGGAAGAAATATTTCTCCATATTTTTCTATCTTAAAAGCTCCGAAGCCACTTATCTGATTCAATTCTTCTTTTGTGCTTGGTAAATAAGTTGCCATTTCCATCAAGGTAGCATCAGAAAAAATAACATATGGCGGTACATTTTCCTTTTCGGCCTGTTCTCTTCTCAGTTTTTTTAGTTCTGCAAATAAGTGAAGGTGTTCTGAGATTTCATTAGTTGCATAATTGGTCTCTATTTCAGCGACAGTTACTGCTTTCGCTTGTTCTTTTACCTTTTTGAAACTTATTTTTTTATTTTTAAATAATATATGATTACTTTCTTCTGTTAATTTTAATACGGGGAATTCATCATTTGATTCACGTAAAAAACCACTTATCAGCAATTGTTTTATAAGATTTTGCCAATAATATTTGTCATTATTTATTCCAATACCATAAGTAGGCAAAGTGCGCATATAATCTGTTATTTTCAAACTTTTGGAGCCTCGTAGAAAATCAATAATCAAGTTTTTTCCATACCGTTCTTTGAGTCGGAAAACGGCACTAAGTAATTTTTGAGCATCAGTAGTTGCATCCCAATTTTCAAATTCACTGAGACAATAATCGCAGGAATTAC
The DNA here is from genome assembly GCF_024807225.1 of Chryseobacterium ginsenosidimutans. Lineage (GTDB taxonomy): Bacteria > Bacteroidota > Bacteroidia > Flavobacteriales > Weeksellaceae > Chryseobacterium > Chryseobacterium ginsenosidimutans. The sequence continues at coordinate 4,565,597 of NZ_JANUCO010000001.1, read as the reverse complement.
AATTGCCATGATGTAATTCTCCAAAATATTCCATCAAATATTGTCTTCGGCATTTTTGCACTTCGGCAAAGTCGGACATTTGCTGTAGTTTTTGCAACATTAAGTCGGATTGTTCTTCATTGCCTTCTATCATTGCAAATCTTCTCAGCTTTATCACATCAGCATAAGAATAAAATAAAATGGCTTCACTGGGTAAGCCATCTCTACCGGCTCTGCCTGTTTCCTGATAATAACTTTCTATACTTTTGGGTAAATCTGAGTGTATCACAAAGCGAACATTGCTTTTGTCTATTCCCATTCCAAAAGCAATCGTAGCAACCATTACCTGAATTTTGTCCTTTAAGAAATCTTCCTGAACTTTTGAACGTTCCATCGCAGAAATACCTGCATGATAAAAAGCTGAGTTGATACCCTTTTCCTTCAGCTTATTAGCCATTTCTTCCGTTCCTTTCCTTGATAAACAATAGATAATTCCAGAATTATTAGGATGCTCATTAAGATATTGAACAATGTGATGAAAAACGGACAGCTTTGGCTGTACAAAATATTTGATATTGGCTCTATTGAACGATGAAATTAAAACAAGGGGTTCTTGGAGATTTAATTGTTTGATAATATCCTGCCTCGTAATTTCATCTGCACTTGCAGTCAGTGCGATGATTGCAATTTTTGGAAATTGTTTTTTTATACTATTCAGAAATAAATAATCCGGTCGGAAGTCGTGCCCCCAATGTGATACACAATGTGCTTCATCTACAGCAAATAAAGAAATATTAACTTCATCAAGCAATTTTAAAAATGCACCATTATCCGCACTCAGTTTTTCAGGAGCTACATATAAAAGTTTGAGTTTGCCTTGTTTTAATTGATTTAAAGTTTCATTTTGCTCAAAAGCACTCATCGAAGAATTGATGTAGGCTGCAGAAATCCCATTTACACGCAATGCATCAACTTGGTCTTTCATTAAGGCAATTAAAGGTGAAATAACAATGGCAGTTCCTTCCAAAACCAATGCCGGAACTTGATAGCATAAGGATTTACCGCCACCGGTAGGCATTAATACGAAGGTGTCTTTATTTGCTATTACATTTTCAATTGCATTGGCTTGTTCGAGCCGGAAATGATTGTAACCAAAATACTGTTGCAGTACTTCTGAAGGAGATTTCATAATTCAAAATTTGTGTATCGTAAAGTTAATAAATTCTACTTGTTTTTTTTACGTAATGATTTCTTACTTCTTTAAATTAAAAAACCTCACAGTTCTTAAAAAAAACTGTGAGGTTTACTATGTTCAATTCAATTGTTGAATTGAACATTTGGCTAATTTATGCTTTTAAATTCAATTTCAGTTCCAATTCATCGAGCTGTGCATCAGCAATTGCAGCCGGCGCATCAATCATCACATCTCGTCCTGAATTATTTTTAGGAAATGCGATATAATCTCTGATCACTTCGTTTCCGTCAAGAATAGCCACCAAACGGTCAAATCCGAAAGCTAAACCACCGTGAGGAGGAGCTCCGTATTTGAAGGCGTTCATTAAGAATCCGAACTGAGCTTCTGCTTCTTCTTTAGAGAATCCTAATAAATCAAACATTCTTGACTGAAGATCTCTATCGAAAATTCTAATCGAACCTCCACCGATTTCGTTTCCGTTCAACACCATATCGTAAGCGTTGGCTCTTGCTTTCCCCGGATCAGTTTCCAATAAGTGGATATCTTCCGGTTTTGGAGAAGTGAAAGGGTGGTGCATTGCGTGGTAACGTCCGCTTTCTTCGTCAAATTCCAATAACGGGAAATCAACAACCCAAAGTGGTGCAAAAACGTTTCCTTTTCTTAATCCCAAACGGTTTCCTAGCTCCATTCTTAAAGCAGAAAGCTGAGTTCTTACTTTGTGCTCGTTTCCTGAAAGAATCAACATTAAATCTCCTTCTTTTGCTCCGAATTTATCGATGATTTTTGCTAAATCGTCCTCGTTGTAGAATTTGTTTACTGAAGAAGTTTTCACTCCGTCATTCTGGAATTTTGCCCAAACCATTCCCGAAGCACCAATTTGAGGTCTTTTTACCCAATCAACCAATTCGTCGATTTGCTTTCTTGTGTAATCTGCACAACCTTCAACATTGATTCCGACAACCAATTCTGCGTCATCAAATATTTTGAAATCTTTTCCTTTTACCAAATCGTTTAATTCTACGAATTCCATTCCGAAACGGATGTCCGGTTTGTCGTTTCCGTATTTCTGCATTGCGTCGGCAAAAGTCATTCTTGGGAAAGTTCCGAATTCCTGACCTGTAATATCTTTGATTAATGTTTTCGTCATTCCTTCAAAAACATTCATCACATCTTCCTGCTCTACAAAAGCCATTTCGCAATCGATTTGTGTAAATTCCGGCTGTCTGTCGGCTCTCAAATCTTCATCGCGGAAACATTTAACAATCTGGAAATATTTGTCCATTCCACCCACCATCAACAATTGTTTGAAAGTCTGTGGAGATTGTGGCAATGCGTAAAACTGTCCCGGATTCATTCTGCTTGGTACAACGAAATCTCTTGCTCCTTCCGGAGTAGATTTAATTAAAACCGGAGTTTCAACTTCAATAAATCCTTCGTCTGAAAGATAATTTCTCACCTTTTGCGCCATTTTGTGACGGAAAATCAATTTATCTCTTACCGGAGCTCTTCTGATATCCAGGTAACGGTATTTCATTCTTAATTCTTCACCACCGTCGGTTTCATCTTCAATCGTGAAAGGCGGAAGTTGAGATTCGTTAAGAACTTCTAATTTTTCAACTAAAATTTCAATTTCTCCTGTTTGAATATTAGGATTCTTGCTTACTCTTTCGATTACCTTTCCTCTAACCTGAATCACGAATTCACGTCCCAATTTTTTTGCATTTTCCATCAATTCCGCTGAAGAACGGTCTTGGTCGAAAACCAACTGAGTAATTCCGTAACGATCTCGAAGATCTATCCAAATCATAAATCCTTTATCACGAATGGTTTGTACCCATCCTGAAAGTGTAACTTCTTCATTAAGATTTTTTAGAGATAATTCTCCGTTTGTGTGCGATCGAAACATTTGTTTTAGATGTTAGATATTAGACTTTAGATATTAGACTTTTTTGTGTCTAATTTTTCGTTGGCAAAGATAAGGTTTTTGAAGGTTTTTAGAACAAAAAAACTCCCCGAAGGAAGTTTTAGGTTTAGTTTTTATATAATCTGATTGTTTTAAGGTGACAATTCTCAATGTGGTAGTAACAATTCACCATTAACAATTAATAATTTCCATATTAGCTTTTAATCCAGTCAAGTGCTTTTTCCATCACTTCGTCTTTGTTGTTTTTAATTCCGTCAATTGTAGGCTTTACTTCAACATCAGGAACAATTCCTATTCTTTGGGTTTCTTTTCCGTCGGGATAATAAACGCCTATTCCGCTGATCATGGTTGAAATATTTCCCGGAAGCATAATTTTCGAAACATTTCCGTCTGCTCCTGCGGTTGTTGAACCAAAAACTTTAGCATTGGGAGCGGTTCTGAAAGCCATCGTATGAAATTCTGCGCTGCTTTGAGTAATTTCATTTATTAAAATCGCGATTTTTCCTTGGTAAGAGCTTTTTCCTTCTCCAGGAATTTTTAAGGTTGAAGTGAAGGTGAAAAGTCCCGGTTGACTGCTGTCGGTTGTTGTGAGTTTTACAAATTCCGTTAAACTGGGTTTTAATAATCTTCCCATTTTAACAGTCACAAAATCTGAAGGATAATTTCTGAAATCAATGACAAGACCTTTTGTATTTTTAATCTGATTAAAAGTTTCATCCAGTTTTTTAGAATCTACGCTTCCCATGTAAACGTAAGCTATGTTGTTATCGAGCATTTTAAAGAAAGGTTTTTCCTCTTTTTTAGACTTAAGTTCAGAAAGGGTGTATGTTTTTATCGTTTTGCTTTCTTCTTTTCCGTTTCTTGAAAACTTAATGGTAATCGTCTCAGAATTGCTGTTTAAAATGTTGTAAGCAATATTTCTCAACTGGGTCGGATAATTTGAAGCCGGAATATACTTTAATCTGTTTTTAATAATGTTATCCACACTTTTTCCATTAATTTCTGTAATGATATCTCCTTTTTGAAGTCCACTTTCTTTACCTAAATTATCATTATAAAAATCATTGACAACCGCTTTATTTTCCGCAAAAATCAGTTTCACCGGAGAATATCTTTCTCCAAAATATTTTGAAAGAGCTCTGTTATTTCCCCAAACTCCGGCGTGTGTATCATGAATTCTTGCGATAATTTCTAAGGAGGCAAGAGTATATTCAGTTTCGTCTTTTGCATTGATAAATTTAGGGATGAATTCTGTTAAAACTCCTTTCCAGTCTTCATCGATGAGGTTTTTGTAAGGGAAATAATACTGAATAATATTCCAATATCTGAATAACGACAAAAGTCTGTAGCCTTCATCCGGATAAGTCATCTTTTCGTAAGGGTTTTCGTTTTTGAAGTCCGGATTTTTAACACCATTAATGAAATCTACATAGTAATTTGTTTTCGGTCTTTTGGCATCTTTAAGTTGTAAAAGCTGATCTGTCAACTCTTTTGAAAAGCCGGAATGCGAGATCCAATCAAGGTCCGGTCTTATTTTTACCTCTTTAGGTTCAGAATTTTTTGCAGTTTGAAATTCTCCTAAATTTTTAATCCAGTTCGATAAAATCTGATCTCTTTCATTTGCAGAAACTCCGGAAATTTTCGGGTAAATTCTAAACAATTCATAATCCCAATTGTAATTTCCAGCTGCAACATTGGGATGATAATATTTAAGATAGCCCCAAATTAAGCCAAGCTTTTTAATGTTTTCTACATTATTTTTATCAAGATTAATGTTCGCGATCTTAGAACCGTTATCAAATTCTTTGTCTGAATTTATTTTGGTTATTTTTTGTTCAAAAATTTTAACATTTTCAATATCTTTTCCGTCAACCGTGATTTTCAGGTTGTCGACCCACATTTTCCCTTTTCCGGAAAGCAAAGCTCCAACAACAATTTTCTGGGTGTTTTGAGGTGACATTTCCAGCGTTACTTCATATTTTTTCCAGTCATTGGTGCCTTTTAATCCCTGTTTATTCATATTGTCGAAGCCAATTTCGGGGTCTATTCTCAGCCAAAGTCCTGCAAAACCATCGGAAATATTTTCAGTTTTGATGTAGCCGGAAAGCGTGATTTTTTTTCCTGCATAATTTTGAGGAAGTGTGTACATTAATCCTTTGAAACCATTTTCTGTGGCATCGATTAAAATTGATGTTGCTCCTTCCTGTTTTTCTTTAGTATCTGCAGAAACCTTTGCAGAGCTGTCTCCAATGATTTTCCAGATTTTCGGAAGGTTGTTTTCGGTACTTTCGAAATTAAGATTTTCGATTCTGTTTTGAGCAAAAGAAGCCATGCCCAAAAGTAATAATGGGATAATGAAATAAGTTTTCATGATTGTTTAAATTTTTTCCAAATCTAATGAGTTAGATCTGTGGTTTGTATTATGTGATAGAGGTTTTAAGGTAGTTTATACTATTTGCAGAGAATTTTAACAAATTATTGTAAATAAAATTCTTAAAGATTCTTAATCTTTCACGTATTCCAGGATGTCTCCCGGTTGACAATCCAGTGCTTTACAAATGGCTTCCAATGTTGAAAGCTTCACTGCTTTTGCCTTTCCTGTTTTTAAAATAGAAAGATTGGCCTGCGTAATGCCTATTTTCTCGGCAAGTTCCTGTGACTGCATTTTGCGTTTGGCAAGCATCACATCAACATTTATTATTATTGGCATACTTTAAATTGTTAAATCTACTTGATCCTGAAGTTTCCAGTCCTTTTTTGAAGAATTCTACGATAAATAATATCATTCCGCCAAAAAATATAAACGAAATAACAGAATACATCATTGCAAATATATTGTGCGTATACAAAAGGCTTATCAATATACTTGCAACGGCAAAGATAATGTTTAGCCATCCAAATCTTTTTAGCCAGGTTAATGCATCGATGTTAAAAACTGTTTCTTTACTGATTTCCTTGAGGAATTTGTAGCTGCTGTAGAAAAACAGAACGAAAAATATTCCTCTGATAATGTTACTTAATACTTGTCCTAATGTAAATACTCCTGTTAAAAGGTTTTGCTCGGTAAAGGGAATGAAAAATTTGAATTTAAGCAAGTCATCCATTTTTATCGTCCATTGATTTTTATTCCAGCCTACATCTTTTCCGATGATGAAAAAGTCTGAAAGAATTTGATTTCCTGTTTTTAAATTATAATATGAAACCGCAAAACCAATGATTTCATAAACAAATTGCACAGTGAAAAGAATGAACAAAACAAAAAGCAGATAACTGATGTACTGAGAAAGAGAATTTTTTCCTATAATTTTCATGAGGGTTATGTTTTATTTATTGCAAATGTATAAATAATTATTGTTTTACGATATATTTTTATTGAAATTTTAATTTCATTTAAAAAACTTTTCATATTTCAAGCTTTGATCATTTCTCTTTTGGGAAAGTTTTTTTTAAGTTTTAATATCATCCCGCGAAATGTCTTTTTCTGATACAGTGTAAATAATTTATATGTACATCCGAACATTCTAAAAATCAATGTGGTAGAAGTAGGGAATGAGTTTTGATTTTGTTTTTTTTAATAATTTTTAGTTTAAAATATTGATTTTTAATTTGTTATTATAAATGTGTTCATTATATTGTACTCACAAAAATTGCAAAAAAATGAAAAAAATTGAATTTCCAACTGCGGAACAATGGGTAGATGAATTTGCGGATTTCCTTTATGCCTTTGCTATTAAACGGGTAAATTCCAAAGAAGAGGCGGAAGATCTTGTGCAGGAAACTTTTTTTTGTGCTTGTAAAGGTTACGAGCAATTCAAAGGCGAGTGTTCTTTAAAGACATGGCTTACAAAAATTCTTAAAAATAAGATCATCGATTATTACCGGAAAAAAAGCAGCAATCAGAAGTATGAGGTTTACCTCAGTGACACTGAAGAATCATTCGAAAATGCTTTTTTTGATGAAAATAATTACGGGAGATGGAAAGAAAATATACATAAAAATTATGTTTCAGAAAATACAGACAGCTATGTATTAAGTAAAGAATTTTATCATATCCTAGAGTTTTGCCTTCAAAAATTACCGCCCAAACTGAAACCTGTTTTTATTGCTAAATATATACTGGATGAAGATGCTGAAAAAATCTGTAAGGAATTCAATATTACTCCGTCTAATTACTGGACGCTTCTTTTTCGTTCAAAAACATTATTGAGAAGCTGTCTTGAAAAAAACGAAATAAACCCTTAACAGAATGAGCTTTTTTAAAAATCTTTTGCACAATTGCGAGGAGACTTCTTTCAATATCATAAAATCTGAAGTAACTCCTTTACCATTTTCTGCATGGCTGAAGATGAAAACGCATATCGCTTTTTGTAAATGTTGTGAAAATTTTGGAAAGCAGGCAAATGTGATTGATAAAGCAATGCATCATCATGTGAATGCAACCGACGAATCAGAGAAAGCTTCGCAGGAACTGAAAGACAGAATAAAGCAAAAATTAAAACAAAATGATTTTTTTTGCAAGGAATGAGATTTTGTTTCGTCTAAGGTTAAAAAGAAAAATATGATTACAAGATTTTTATTAACTGTTCTGTTCTTTGTAGGAAGCCTGACTTTAGCGCAAAAAAACATCAATCATAAGAACGGCGTTGCCAATTACGGATATGATGTTGTAAGCTATTTTTCAGGAAAACCTCGGGAAGGTTCAGTTAAGTTTGCGGTAAAACATCAAAATGTAATTTATTATTTTGTAAATACAGTGAATAAAACCAAATTTCAAAAGATGCCCCAAAAATATCTGCCTCAATATGGCGGTTATTGTGCTTTTGCAATGGGAGATTCTGGCGAAAAAGTAGAAATTGACCCTAAAACTTTTAAAATTACCAACGGAAAACTATATCTGTTTTACAATAAATTTTTCAATAATACTTTAACAAGTTGGAATAAAGATGAGAAAAATCTTACAGTAAAAGCCAATAATAACTGGAATAAATACACGAATAAATAAAATATCTATGAAAATTACAAAAACTCTTCATTGGATTATTAAGCTCGTACCTGCTATCATATTGTTGCAGACGCTTTATTTCAAATTTTCTGCAGCTCCGGAATCTGTTGCTCTTTTCACAAAAATAGGACTGGAACCATACGGAAGAGTGGGAATAGGAGTGGTAGAACTTATTGCGGCTATTTTAATTTTAATTCCGAGAACTACTGTTTATGGAGCGATATTAGGACTGGGATTAATGTTTGGAGCTCTTAAATATCATTTAACAAGTTTAGGAATAGAAGTAGGTGGTGACGGCGGAAAAGTATTTTATTTGGCCGTTGTTACAGCGATTTTCTGTGTATTACTCATTATTATCCACAGAAAAGAGATTGTATCGCTTTTTTCTAAAAATAAAATTATAGATACAAAATGACACAAAACATAGAACAGAACCTAAAAGAACTAATCAGTACATTCAGTGGGATTTCAAATGAATTGTATACTCAGCAAAGTCACTATTTATTCGGAAGTACCATAGGACAGCATATTCGTCATATTTTAGAGGTTTATGAGGTTGTTTTAAATGGTTATTTAAAAGGGAAATATTCATTTGAAGATAGAAAAAGAGATAAAGATTTAGAAGAAAATCCGGAAAATATGATGAATAAAATCAACTGGATCATTTCTGAAATCAACAAAGAAGATAAAGGGCTGATCTGCGTGACGCATCAGGATAACGGAAAAGAAGAATATATTAAAACCACCTATTTCAGAGAGTTGTTGTACTGTTTTGAACATGGGATTCATCATCAGGCTTTAATCAAAGTTGCCTTAAGAGAGTTTGAATGGGAAAATATTCCTCAAAATTTCGGAGTAGCTCCCTCCACGATAAAGTTTCGTCTCGTATGTGCACAGTAAGTTTTTTTAACACAGGAAATTCTCTGATTTTCACCTCCAACAGGGATGAAAAAAAAGACAGGGAAAAAGCCGTTTTTCCGAATATTCTGGATTTGGGAAGCAATATATTATATTTTCCGAAAGATAAAAAAGCTTCCGGAAACTTGGTTTGTTGCTGATGAAAACGGGAATGTTGCAATTCTCCTCAACGGCGCTTTTCAGAAGCATGAAAGTAATCCGCCATACAAAAAAAGCAGAGGGATAATTCTTTTGGATTTAGCGAAAAGCGAAAATATTTTAGATGCCTTTCGGGATTATGATCTTTCCGGAGTTGAACCTTTTCAGCTGTTGGTATATTCGCACAATATACTTTTCAGGTTGCTTTGGGACGGGACGGTAAAATACAAAGTTTTATTAGATACAAATAAATCTTATCTCCTTTGTTCAAGCACGCTTTACAATGATGAAATAGTAAATGAAAGGGAGCAGAAATTTAAAAAATTCCCAAATAATAAAGGAATAAATTCACAAAAAATCATTGATTTTCATAAGAGCCATTTAATAGAAAAAGAACCGAATATTGAAGAATCTGTAAAAGAAAAATATAGTACGGCAAGTATCACGCAGCTTGTAATAACAGAGGAAAATCTTGATTTTACGTATCATGATTTAATTGAAAAGACCATACAAACGAAAAGAAATGAAAAGAAGACTTTGGTTTGAGCTTAAGTACAAATGGTATCGATTGACACATTGGGAATTCTGGCCTTTGTGGGCTGTGTATTTACCTTGTATTTTCTATTATTTGTGGATCAGTATTAAATCTAAATCATTCGGATTTTTCAAAGCAGTAAATCCTGCGATCCTTCACGGCGGAATGACTTTGGAAGACAAAAACTTTGTTAATCAGTTATTGCCACAAAAATACAGGGCAAAATCTTTTTTTATTAATGGAAAATCCAACGTTCATGAAGTATTCAAAGTTCTTGAAAAAAATAATTTAAATTATCCGGTTATTTTAAAACCCAACAATGGCTGCAGAGGAAGAAATGTAGAATTAATTCAAAAAGAAGATCAGCTTGAAAATTATTTAAAAAGTTGCGGCAACGAAGACCTTTTATTGGAAGAATATATTGATTTTCCTAATGAAATAGGCATTTTTTACATCAAAATTCCCAATGAGAAAAAAGGTTTCATCAGCGGAATTGTTGAGAAAAAAGGAATTGAAATCTTCGGAGACGGAAAACAGACGTTGGGAGATTTAATTCAGTATAATTTAAGATATCATCAATTTTATCCTCAAATTTTTCAAGACAGCGATTTTAATGAAAATTATATTGCCGAAAAAGGCGAAATAGTAATTCTGAGCAGCATTGGAAATCATTCAAGAGGCGCTACTTTTTATGATAGTTCGCATAAAATAACCTCAAAGCTGGAAGATTTGTTTAACAAAATTTGTTCTGAGACAGAAGGTCTTTATTATGGAAGATTCGATGTAAAGTTTAATTCCTGGGAAGAGCTTGAAAAAGGGGAAAACTTTAAAATTATTGAATTAAATGGTGCTGCTTCAGAGCCTGCTTTTATTTATGATCCTGATAATTCTTATTTTTCTGGTGTCAAAGAAATCATAAGACATTGGGATTTTATGTATCAGATTGCCAAGATCAACAAGCAAAAAGGGCATGATTTCACAGATGTGGAAGAGTGTTGGGATTTGCTTAAAGAATTTAATCCGTTTTACACCTAATTAACTATATATTAATATTTTATATGATCTGATCGAACTAACTTCCCCTCCCTACTTATAAAACTCTTATAAAACTCATAGTATTAATATTCAATAAACTACAGCGGGAATTGTCTTACCGTATAAAACCCAAATAGGCATTCATTTAAATTATTTAAATTATGAGCAAATTAATGAGCATTCTATCTATCATCATTGGTATGAGTCTTATCTCATGTAACAATGACAGCGAAGTAGCGGCAAATTTAGCTGAGCGAGAAGCTAAACAATTATTGGAAACATCTGCTCAAGAAGGAGGTCGTGAAATGTACACTCCGGGAAATGGAGTCAATTTTAAAGTTGAAGACAGTGTGTATGTTAAAAGTGCTTTGGCAATTAATATTGCTAAAACCAATGCGAATGTTACCTTACCGTTATTCAAAGGTATTGCGCCAAACGGACATTCGGTATATTACATTATTACTGAAGCTTCTGATTTTAATGTAGCTAAGCAAATGGGAGTCAATTTTTCCCCGAAATTAGTACATGCAATTGATACAGGAGGAGACCAGAAAGTGACAATTAAAGATGGCCACATGGTATTTAAAGGGAGTGTTGATTTTTCGCCGACAAGATCCGTCGAAGCTGGAGATGCACCGGATTATTTCCCACCTAAACAGATCGCTACAGGAGCATTAGCAGATGCAGAATGGTCGTCCATAGTTGTTCTTCCAAGCGGGTTGGTTCTGAATGCGCAATTGGTAAGCGGAGATGGAGGTAATCACGACAGATTACTTGCTATTGATATCCCAAAAATGACTGTAACTTTGTCTATTCTTGATGGATTTAGAGGAGGAAAAGAATATTTTTTCCATCTTGTAACAGATGCTTCCGCGGAAATTGCATCCGTATTGGAGCAAGGTGTTCTGGCAACACGATTAGATAAAATTCCTGCATATGGGAGTTCTCTTCCGAGCGATAAATCTGCTTTATTAGGGTTTTCACCAAATGCCAACGGAATCACAGATATTCTTGATCCACAAGCTCAAGGATTTTCTTATTCTTTACGTAACAACGGAGTTGATCCCATTAATGTATTTCCTATTGCGCCTTATAACGATAACAATTCCACTCAAAATAATTACAGTCCGTTATGGGATGCCCATGTTTCTGTTTGGACGGATAAAGCTTTTGCAGAAGGTAAAGTTCGTAGAATTACCTCAATAAAGGATCAAAAGGCTTTGATTGCAGATGGTTATCTTACCAGTGCTGCCACAGACGGAGCCGTTAATGAATATACAGGATTAAAGCCATTAAGAATTATTATTAATTGCCCTGTAATTGCTCATCCTAACATTGTTAATTAATAAGCTGATTCATCAAATAAATTAACAACTCTATTTTTCTAGACCATCATTCTGTTTATCGGGATGATGGTTTTTATAATTAAATGGTAATCAATAAACAAAAATCATTTTACGGAGGAAAAAAGAATTATTGGGGTTTTTTTAAAGAATTTAATCCTTTTTCTGCTTAAATTTTTTCGTAAAACTTTTCATATGCCAAGTTCCAATCGTTTTTGAATTAATACTTTTGTTGAAACTAAAATGGCAACAATGTCTAAGTACATCAACTTTATTAAGAAGGCTTTAAGCGGAGACGAAGTCGATTATACCAAAGCAACGATAAGAAGTGCGGTGCTTCTTCTGGCAATTCCTATGATGCTGGAAATGGCGATGGAATCTGTATTTGCATTAGTAGATCTGTATTTTGTCGGTCATTTGAAAGAAAGCGGTTTTGCGATTCAAACAGTTGGGTTGACGGAATCTGTACTTTCCATCATGTATTCTATCGCCATCGGAATGAGTATGGCAGCAACGGCTTTGGTCGCAAGAAGAATCGGAGAAAAAAATCCTGAACAGGCTTCCAGAAGTGCGGCGCAGGTTTTACTGGTTTCTTTTGCAGTCACTTTTATTTTAAGCTTATTTGGAGTCATTTATGCTGAAGAAATTTTAATTCTGATGGGTTCCAAACCTGAAGCTGCAGCGTACGGAAAAGATTTCGCAAGGATTATGATGGGAAGCAGCGTTATTATCATGCTTTTATTCTTAATCAACGGGATTTTCAGAGGAGCAGGAAATGCGGCAATCGCTATGAAATCTCTTTGGATCGCCAATATTGCCAACATTATTCTTTGTCCGGTTTTAATTAAAGGTTTTGGTCCGATTCCGGCGATGGGATTAACGGGAGCGGCTTTAGCCACGACAATCGGAAGAAGTATCGGCGTAATTTATCAGTTGTATCATCTTTTGATTGCAGATACGCAGGTTAGAATTCACTTAAAATATTTTAAACCGAAATTTGATTTAATACAATCCATCATAAAAATCGCAACTCCCGGAATTTTTCAGTTTGTCATTGCTTCATGCAGCTGGATTTTCCTTGCGCAATTGGTAGCAACAACCGGCGGAGAAAATGCTTCTGCAGGTTATCAGACAGCATTACGATTGATGATGTTCTTCATGCTTCCGGCTTGGGGATTGAGCAACGCCGCATCAACATTGGTCGGACAAAATATGGGCGCGAATGAAATGTTACGAGCCGAACAATCTGTCATGAAAACCGTAAAATACAATGTCATTTTTATGGTGACGGTAAGCATAATTTTCTTTTTTCTGGGTGATTTTCTGGTCGGATTTTTTACGAATGAAGCTGAAATTAAAAATATTGCAACCAATGCATTACACATCATGGCGGTAGGATTTATTTTCTACGGAATCGGAATGGTAATGATCAACGCCTTCAACGGAGCAGGAGATACTTGGACGCCAACTTGGGTGAATCTCTTCGGTTTTTGGCTGTTTCAGATTCCGTTGGCATATTTTCTTTCAAAGTATTTAGAAATGGGACCGAAAGGAGTTTTTATATCAATTCCTGTGGCAGAAACTTTAATTACAATCGTCGCTTTTATCTTGTTTAAAAGAGGAAAGTGGAAAACGGTGAAGGTTTAGAAAATAGGTAGCGATAAAATTTTTAATTAACTTTTAAAGCTAATATTTTGAAGTAAAAATTTCAAATGCAAGAAAATATCAATAAGAGTCTGTTTAAATTTTAAATCTATTTTTAACATTAAGAAATTAAGACAATTTATCTTAAAAAACTTAATAAAAAGCAATCTATTGATTTCTTAATTACATTCAGCTTAATTAACTGAAAATCTTAATGTTAAAAATAAGAATAAACAAAGTTTATTTTAATTTAGAAAATTAAGAAAAGTCATAAAAAAATTATTGTATAAAATTTAAAAAGGTCTAAGTTTTATACAAACTTTAACAACCTAATTCATTGAATTCTAAAGTATATTTCTTAAATTAGCCATAATCACTAAAATTTATCATTATGGGAAAAGGAGACAGAAAATCAAGAAGAGGTAAGATTAATTCAGGAAGCTACGGCAAAAAGAGACCTAGAAAAGGATCAAAATCTTTTGCTGCATCCACAGAGAAATCTAAAGCGTAACAACATAAAAAAGACCGAAGATTAATTTCTCCGGTCTTTTTTTATATACAAAATTAAATTATTTTCCTCCTAAAAATCCTCCCAGAATATCTCCGAGTCCGCCTCCGCCTTGTTGTTTTTGCTGATTTCCGCCGCCAAGAACGCTTCCAAGAATATCATTCAACGGATTGCCCGAAGATTGAGATTGCCCTCCTCCAAGAACGCTTCCTAAAATATCATTCAAAGGACTGGATTGCTGAGTTTGAGCCTGATTGGATGCATTACCTAGAATTCCACCCAAAAGATCTCCTAAACCTCCTGCACCAACATTATTCTGCTGTTTTTCTTTACCGATATATCCCATAATAACCGGAGCCAACATTGATAAAATCGGACCGATCTTGTCAATAGAAATTCCTGTATTTTGAGACAATTGATTTTCAACATTTGGCTTATCTGCGCCAAAAATATGGTTAAGAATTGATCCTCCTTCCGTCTGTCTCGCATCTGCCTGAGAAACATCGTCAAGAATGCTTCCGTCGTGATCTTTATCCAAAGCGTTATTCAGCGCTTCAGCTTCGTTGGAATCCTGAGATTTGTTTTTAAGGTAAGAGATAACCAATGGCGCAGCTACAGCAAGTAGCGCAATAACCTGATTTGTGCTGATTCCGAATTTGTTTCCAGCCTGTTCGGCAACCTGATTGCCTGTGTTTCCTGTAAGTAGATCAATTAGACTCATAGTTTGTGTTTATTTTAATTGTTAAAGTAGACCAAAGTTATCAAAAAATATTCCCCAATGATTTTTTTTAATTAAAAATTGAAATAAACTTTATGATTTTATATAAGTTGTTGATTTTTAGTTCTTAATTTTTTAAAATAGGAACATTAGAACATGCTTCCCCAAACATTAAAGACTTTACAATCGGTTGTAACTGTTCTACCAATTCGATATAAGCATTTTCAGGAATTTCTTTGTCGGAACAGCCTTTTACCAAGACTCTTTTTCCTCTCATTTCCTCAAAATCATGCGTTTGAACAGCATTGTGCATTAAAATCACTTCTAAATCTTCCTTGTTTCCAAAAACTATTTTTTTCGTTACCTCGGTAAGCTTTGCTGTGATTAAAAAATACGCCCACAACGGAACAATGGCATCCGCCGAATTGTAAATATAAACGTAAGCATTGCGGTATTCTTCAACATCAATGGCTGCTACTTTTTCGCGGAAATCTTTTTCTTTTAAAATCATCTCCATGAAAAGAAAATCTTTAAGGTCGATCCCTTTTCTTACGCCTTTCGGAACAAGGTCTGTAAGATCAAAATTGATAAGACCGCTTTCTGCAACTTTATTTCTGATTTCAAATTCTTCTGACATTTTTTATCATTATCTTTGAACAAATTTACAAATTAAGATCGTACAACGTCTTATTTGTTCTCTATTCCTGTTATAGAAACCTCCCATAACTTACGTTTGCCGATAAAGGAAAAATGTAAAAGGAGGTTACTGATGGCCATAAAAAAATAAAAGATTTCAGAAGAAATGAAGTATTATATTATTGCTGGAGAAGCATCCGGAGACTTGCACGGAAGTAATTTAATGAAAGCCTTAAAACAGAAAGATCCCAACGCAGAATTCAGATTTTGGGGTGGTGACTTAATGACTGCACAGGGCGGAACATTGGTAAAACATTACCGCGATCTGGCTTTTATGGGATTTTTGGAAGTGGCGATGAACCTGCGAACGATCCTGAATAATATTAAATTTTGTAAAGAAGATATAAAAAATAACAGACCGGATGTTTTGATTCTGGTTGATTATCCGGGATTCAATTTAAGGATTGCAAAATTTGCGAAAGAGCTTGGAATAAAGGTCATTTATTATATTTCTCCGCAACTTTGGGCTTGGAAAGAGGGAAGAGTAGAGATCATCAAAAAAAATGTTGATGAAATGATGGTGATTCTTCCGTTCGAGGAAGATTTCTATAAAAAACATGGTGTTCATTCGCATTTTGTGGGACACCCGTTGTTGGATGCCATTTCGACACTTCAAGATATTTCTGTTGAAAATTTTAAAGCAGAAAATAATTTAAACGAAAAAGAAATTATTGCATTGTTGCCGGGTTCCAGAAAACAGGAAGTGGAAAAGATGCTGGAAATAATGCTTTCTGTGAGACCTTATTTTAAAGAATATCAGTTCGTTATTGCAGGTGCTCCAAGTCTTCCGAAAGAGTTTTATCAAAGTTATGTGGATGATAATGTGCATTTTGTTTCGAATAAAACCTACGATTTACTGAGATGCTCAAAGGCAGCTTTGGTGACTTCCGGAACGGCAACCTTGGAAACCGCTTTATTGAATATTCCCGAAGTGGTTTGTTATCGCGGAAGTAAAGTTTCCTATGCGATTGCAAAAAGACTGGTTAAAAATATCAAATATATTTCTCTGGTAAACCTAATCATGGACAGAGAAGTGGTAAAAGAATTAATCCAAAACGATCTCAATACTAAAAACTTAGTTGAAGAAATGAAAAAGCTTCTGGAAGGCGAAAAAAGAGCTCAGCTTTTGAAAGACTACGAATTGCTTAGAGATAAGCTCGGCGGAAAAGGAGCGAGCGATAATGCGGCGGATGTGATTTTGAAAGCTTAAAAATATAAACCAATTATAAAGAATCGTAGAAAAATTTTCTACGATTTTTCTTTTAAACAGAGAATAAAGTCTGTTTTTAAAAGTTTTAAAATATTGATTTGCAAATATTTATCCGAATAGATATTTTTGAATACATAAATTTTGAAATTGAATAAACAACCGCTTCTCATTCTAGTGATCTGTTTTGTTCTTGGGATTTTCTTTCAGGATAATTTTTCTTTGAATGAAAAATATATTTATCCGATTATCGGACTTTGTTTTATCGTCTTAATTTCTACGTTTTTCAAAAGCTATTTCTTACATAAATCAAAACCGTATTTGTTGGGTTTGATGTTTTTCGGGATTGGAATTATTCTGCATTTTTTCAATACTTTTTCTCCTCAAAATATTTCGGTTTCTGAGAATGAAACGATTGTTTTCAAGATTTCAAAGAAGCTAAATTCCAATGAGAAAAATAGAAAATATGAAGCGGTTGCCCAAGCTGGAAAAGAAAGTTTTAACGCTGTTTTATATATTCCGAAAAGTGAAAAAGAATTAGATTTTAATCATTTTTATAAAGCTGAAGCCTATATTTCAAAACCGAAATCTCCACAATACAATTTTCAGTTCGATTATGCAAAATATCTGAAACGAAAAGATATTGAATACCAATGTTATACCAATGATGAGGTTTCTTTTGCGCCAAGAAATGATTTAAGCTTACATGAAAAATTTTTACAGAAAAGAGTAGAAGTTCTTCAAAATATTGATAAAACGGAAATTTCTCCCCAGTCGAGAGAGTTTTTAAAAGGAATTATTCTCGCTGACCGCACAGAAATAGATCAACAAACCGTTCAGGATTTTAACCGATCGGGTTTAGTCCATTTCTGGCAATTTCGGGAACACATATTGTCGTAATTTTCGGATTATTTTACTTTTTGTTGATTAAAATTTTACCGTTAAGACTTAGGAAATATGCCATCCTTTCAAGCTTGATTTTTATCTGGCTTTTTACTGTTTTCATCGGTTTTGGAAGTTCAGTTGTCCGTTCGAGTATTATGTTGACGGTTTATTTTATCTACGTATTGCTTCAAAGAAAACCGGATTTGCTGCATTCATTGGCATTGTCGGCTTTTATTATTTTAATTTTTGATACTCAACAGATTTTTGATGTAGGTTTTCAACTCAGCTTCCTTGCTGTATTAGGGATTTTCTGGCTTAATCAACCTATTTTAAATTATTTTCCGCGACAGAATAATTGGTGGAAAAATTTGATTTTCAATACGATTTCCATTTCTGTTTCTGCTCAGTTGACGACGCTTCCGCTGGTTTTGTATTATTTTCATCAGTTTTCTTTTATTTCAGTTGTTGCTAATTTTTTCATTGTTCCGTTTTCGGAAGTTATTATTGTCTTTTCATTTGTAATGACAGCTTTAGTTGCATTCAAAATTGATTTTGAAATTATAAATATCGTTTATGATTTCATTATTCGGATATTATTGAAAGTGATTCATTGGTTTGCCGATTTTAATACTTTGTTTTTTGAAAATATTTCAATGAACTTATTGGAAGTTTTTTCTTTATTAATCATTTTTTATCTGATGAGGTTTGTGATTTTAAAACACAGCTTTAAAAATTCAGCGAGATTGGGAATGGCAATCTTAGGATTTTTTATGATTAGGTTGAGTTTTAATTTTTATGAAAATCAAAAGACAGAAATCCTGTTTCACGACTTTTCTAAGAGCAAAATCTTATCAATAAAAAAAGGAAATCAGGCGTGTTTCTGGATTAAAGAAAATTCAGACCAAGAGAAAATTGTCCGATTTGTTATTAATCCGTATTGTTCTTCAAGACGATTAACTGGTTTTGAGATAAAAACTTTTCCGGATTCTACCGCGAAGGTGGTTTATAACGGTAAAGTTTACGATTTAAAATAATTGTCAGCATTTTTTAAGTTTTCCTTTATTTATACCCCTTTGTGATCTTATTTAGAAAGATTACAAACTGACTAATTGTGAGATTTCTCACTTTTTGGTATAGCCAACATTTCTTAATTTTGTGGAAATTCAAATTTAAACTTATATGGCAGGTTTAACGAGTTCTACGATAGGTAGAAAATATGCGATGGCATTATCAGCTTTATTTTTGCTGATCTTTCTTATACTGCATTTGACGACCAATTTGTTATCAGTCCTGAATCGTGATGCGTTCAATACAGCATCAGATTTTATGGGCTATAATCCTTTTGTGCAGTTCTTAATGCAGCCTGTTCTTGGTTTTGCGGTTTTTTTCCATTTCATTATGGGATTTGTACTGGAGATTAAGAATAGAAATGCACGTCCTATAAAGTACGGTGCAAACAATCCTTCTGTGAACTCATCATGGATGTCTAGAAATATGATTATTTCCGGAGCTGTAGTTTTAGCTTTCTTGGCACTTCATTTTTATGATTTCTGGTGGCATGAGATTAATTACAAATATGTGGAAAGTATTGCTCCTGATGCAGAACGTTTCTGGCCAGAATTGCACGAGAAGTTTGCAGATATCTGGAGAGTGGCTATCTATGTGATTGCTTTTGTTTTATTGGGACTGCATTTAGCACACGGTTTTCAGTCGTCTTTCCAATCTGTTGGAGCAAGACATCCGAAATATACTCCGGTAATTAAAGCTTTAGGAAAATGGTATGCTATCCTTATTCCTGCAGGATTTATTTTTATTGCGATTTTTCATTTTATAACTCAATAATATCAATATACGAATATGAGTAAATTAGATTCAAGAATTCCAGCTGGTCCTCTAAAGGATAAATGGAAAAATCATAAAGACCATATGAACCTTGTTGCACCAAACAACAGAGATAAGATTGATATTATTGTTGTAGGTACAGGTTTGGCGGGAGGTTCTGCTGCAGCTACTTTGGCTGAGCAAGGATATAATGTAAAGGCATTCTGTTATCAGGATTCTCCAAGAAGAGCGCACTCTATTGCAGCTCAAGGAGGAATTAACGCGGCTAAAAATTATCAGGGAGACGGTGACTCTACATATAGACTATTCTATGATACCATCAAAGGAGGTGACTATAGAGCAAGAGAAGCAAACGTTTACAGATTAGCTGAAGTTTCTGCAAATATTATCGACCAGTGCGTTTCTCAGGGAGTTCCTTTCGGGAGAGATTACGGCGGTCAGTTAGATAACCGTTCATTTGGTGGAGTTCAGGTAAAAAGAACTTTCTATGCTAAAGGACAAACAGGTCAACAATTATTATTAGGTGCCTATTCTTCATTAAGCCGTCAAATCGGAAAAGGAAGAGTGAAAATGTACAACCGTCACGAGATGCTTGAATTGGTCATCGTAGATGGAAAAGCAAGAGGAATCATCGCAAGAAATCTTGTAACTGGTGAAATCGAAAGACATTCTGCTCACGCTGTAGTTATTGCTTCGGGAGGTTACGGAAACGTATATTTCTTGTCTACCAACGCAATGGGTTCAAACGTTTCTGCAGCTTGGAAAATTCACAAGAAAGGAGCGTATTTTGCAAACCCTTGTTATGTGCAGATTCACCCGACTTGTATTCCTGTTCACGGAACACAGCAGTCTAAACTTACTTTGATGTCTGAATCACTTAGAAACTCAGGAAGAATCTGGGTTCCTAAGAAAATTGAAGATTCTGTTGCTATCAGAGAAGGGAAATTGAGACCTGAAAATATTAAAGAAGAAGATAGAGATTACTATTTAGAAAGAAGATATCCTGCATTCGGAAACTTGGTGCCTCGTGACGTTGCGTCTAGAGCAGGTAAAGAAAGATGTGATGCTGGTTTTGGAATCGAAAATAACGAAACTAAAGAAGGTGTTTACTTAGATTTCTCTACAGAAATTATTAAAAAAGGTAAAGAATCTGCTATTGAAAAGCACATTCACAATCCTACAGATCAACAAATATATGACCTAGGAAAAGCTTGGATTGAAGAAAAATACGGTAACTTATTCGTAATGTATGAAAAAATTACTGCGGATGATCCATATAAAACTCCAATGAAGATTTATCCAGCAGTTCACTACACAATGGGTGGTGTTTGGGTTGATTATAACTTACAGTCTACAATTCCTGGATGTTTCGTAATTGGTGAGGCTAACTTCTCAGACCACGGAGCAAACAGATTGGGAGCTTCTGCATTAATGCAAGGTTTGGCAGACGGATATTTCGTTCTTCCTTATACGATTGCAGATTATCTTTCTGCAGATATCAGAACGGGAGCAATTCCTACGAATTCTGCTGAATTTGATATAGCTGAAAAAGAAATTAAAGACAAGGTAAACTTCTTTGTAAATAATAAAGGAACACATTCAGTAGATCATTTCCACAAGCAATTAGGACACATCATGTGGAATAAAGTGGGAATGGGAAGAACTCCTGAAGGTTTGAGAGAAGCTATTGCAGAAATTGATCAAGTGAAAAAAGATTTCTGGCAAAATGTAAAAGTTCCCGGAGATGCAGAAGGGATGAACACAGAGCTTGAGAAAGCGTTCAGAGTGGCAGACTTTATCGAATTAGGACAGCTAATGGCAATCGATGCTTTACACAGAAACGAATCTTGTGGAGGGCATTTCAGAGAAGATCATGCGACTCCGGAAGGTGAAGCAGAAAGAGACGACGTCAACTTTAAATATGTAGGAGCTTGGGAATATCAAGGTGATGATATCAAACAAGAAGTTCTGCACAAAGAAGACCTTATCTATGACAATATCGAAGTTAAAGCAAGAAGTTATAAATAATCTCCAACCTATAAATAAATAATTATGAGTGCAAAAAAAGGCCTTCATCTTACGCTGAAAATTTGGAGACAAAAAAATAGTAAAACTAAAGGTCAGTTTGAGACCTATAAAATATCGGATGTTTCTACAGATTCTTCATTTTTAGAAATGCTAGACATCCTGAATGAAAATATTATTAACGAAGGAAAAGAGCCGGTAGCTTTCGATCACGACTGTCGTGAAGGAATCTGCGGAATGTGTTCTCTTTACATCAATGGTAGAGCGCACGGTCCGGATACAGGTATTACGACTTGTCAGCTTCACATGAGAATGTTCAAAGACGGGGAAACCATCGTTATTGAACCTTGGAGAAGTGCTGCTTTCCCCGTTATTAAAGACTTAATGGTAGACAGAAGCGCATTCGACAGAGTAATGGCTGCAGGTGGTTTCATTTCGGTGAACACTTCAGGTAATACGTTGGATGCCAATGCGATTCCTATTCCTAAAGAAGATGCAGACAAAGCAATGGATGCTGCAGCTTGTATCGGATGTGGAGCTTGTGTGGCTACTTGTAAAAACGGTTCTGCAATGCTATTCGTTGGAGCTAAAGTTTCTCAGTACGCTCTTTTACCTCAAGGTAGAGTAGAAGCGAAGAGAAGAGTTTTGAACATGGTGAAAGCTATGGACGAAGAAGGTTTCGGAAACTGTTCAAACACGGGTGCGTGTGAAGTAGAATGCCCTAAAGGGATTTCTCTTGAGAACATTGCCAGAATGAATAGAGAATATATGGCAGCTCTTGCTGACAGAGGATAAAATTAATCGAGATACCATAAAAAATCGTCTCCTCACAGGATGGCGATTTTTTTTAGTTAAATCTTTCATAAAAGTAATATTTAATTGCT
The DNA here is from genome assembly GCF_024807225.1 of Chryseobacterium ginsenosidimutans. Classification (GTDB taxonomy): domain Bacteria; phylum Bacteroidota; class Bacteroidia; order Flavobacteriales; family Weeksellaceae; genus Chryseobacterium; species Chryseobacterium ginsenosidimutans. Next base: position 4,543,119 of record NZ_JANUCO010000001.1, on the reverse strand, counting down.
TTTAGTTTATTGAAAAACTTATTTTTGCGTAATTATTAAAATTCAAAATGAAAAAATATCTTTTATTGTTTATCATTGCTGTTTTTGCGATGTCTTGCTCTAAAAAAGTAGAAGTAAAAGGAAAAATCACTGGAGGTTCTCCATTAGAGAGAATCGAATTTATTGAGGCTTCGGGAGTAGCCACTTTACCTTTAATTAATATTGGGGTAAATAAAGACGGAACTTTCACAGGAAGTTTCGATGCTCCTAAAAGCGGAATGTATGTGATGTCTTATGCTGGAAAACAAAATTTAATTTATTTGAAAGGAGGTCAGAAACTGGAAATTTCAGGTAACGGAATGACTTTCCCGACAGAATATGTAATCACCGGAGATGCTAAGAAAAACAACGATTTCTTTACAGCAACTCAAAAATATCTTACCACGTACGCTCAGACTATTAATATGAATGAGCTTATTATGAAGGACGAAAAGACTTTCTTAAAAGGAATTGAAAAAGTTCAGTCTGATATTAATAAGAATATCGACGAAAACGTTAAGAAATTTAGTCCTGATAGCGAAATTGTAAACTGGAAGAAAAACGATGTATCAAGTACATTGCTTACCATTCTTAATCAATATGAGCTAAGCCACAAGCAAATGGGTAATCCATCTTTCAAAGTGACTAAAGCTTTCACAGATTTTACAAATAAGCTTGAGGCGAATAAAGATGTAATGGTAAAGGAAAATCCTTACTACAGACAGTACCTTCTAGGTAAGATGAGTCAGGATTTCCAAAAGTATGCTCAAGCAAACGGTGCTGGAAAAACAGAACTTACCACTTCAGAATTATTCACTGAATATTTAAAGAAAAATCAAAAAGACCTTTCGCAAACAGCTAAAGATTATTTATTGGCTTTTGTAATGGCTCAGTCAGATATTCACCCGGGTTCTCCTGATAAAACTGTTGAGAAAATCAAAAAGATTATCGATACAGATATTAAAGATGCGGGAATTAAAGAAGATTTAAAGAAAATTCAGTTTGCTATCAATGGTTTCAAAATCGGAGAATTAGCTCCTGAAGGAACTTTGGTAAAACAAGACGGGAAAGCTTACAACCTTTCTGAAAACAAAGGAAAGCCTTATCTTTTATCATTCTATGCTTCTTGGAATCCTTACATCGGAGAATCTACAACTCCTGTACTGAAAGAAATTGTGAATTTCTACAAATCTAAAATGAACTTCGTTTTTGTAAACGTAGATGATACTAAAGATCAGTTTGTAAAAACAAGCAACTCTTTATTAAAAGGTATCGTAGGAACTAATGTATATGGTGAAGGAGGATTAAATTCTGATATTGCTAAAAAATACGGTGTTTACGGATTCAAATTACCTTGCTTCATCGTTGTAGATAAAGACGGTAAAATTGCTAGTAAGCCATTCTTCAACTTGGGAGATCCTGAATTGGTAGTTGCTTTAGACAAACAAACAGGTCTTTCTGCTCCAAAAGTAAATCCTAATGTTCAATTGCAACAAGGTGGAGGAATGGATCCTGCTGTTGTGGCGGCTCAGCAAGCTGCAGCACAACAAGCAGCTCAGCAACAGGCAAATCCACAGCCTGCTCCTGCTCCGACAAAATAATTTAAAATAATTATAGATTAAAACCTTGTCTTCGGATAAGGTTTTTTTTATTGTATTTTTGCAAACTGAAACGTAAGTTTCCAATTAGAAAAAATAGAAAATAGGGAATGAGAAAGAAGAAAGATGTTATTCTTGAAAATATTAAATTGTTTGGCGCAGGAGCCAAAGGAATTGCAATAGGAAAAACTGAAGAAGGAAAAACAGTACTGGTTTCCGGTGGGGTTCCTGGTGATATTGTAAATGTTAGAGTTAAAAAGTCAAAATCAAAATATTTCGAGGCTGAAACTACTGAAGTGGTGAAAAAATCTCCATTTAGGGTAGAACCAAAATGTATTCATTTCGGAACTTGCGGAGGTTGCAAATGGCAGAATATGAGCTATGAAAAGCAGCTCGATTTTAAACAGGAAGAGGTTTACAATAATATTAAAAGAATAGGCGGAATTGATGATTTTGAAACCCTTCCTATTCTTGGTGCTGAAGAACAGTATTTCTACAGAAATAAAATGGAATTTTCATTTTCTAACGCAAAATGGCTTACTAAATATGAGATAAGTTCTGAAGAAAATTTCGGAAATAGAGATGCCCTTGGTTTCCATATTCCGGGAATGTGGAGCAAAATTTTAGATCTTAAAGAGTGTTTTCTTCAGGAAGATCCTTCAAATGCCATCCGTTTGGCAGTTAAAAACTATGCGGTTGAGAACGGATTAGACTTTTTTGATGTAAGAAATCAAGAAGGTTTTTTGAGGACTTTAATGATGAGACAAAACTCAAAAGGCGAGTGGATGGTTCTTTTTCAGCTTTACAGAGAAGAAAAAGAAAACAGAGAGAAGCTTTTTGAATTCTTGTTGGAGAAATTCCCGCAGATCAAGACTTTGGTATATGCAATTAATCCAAAACAAAATGATTCTATCTACGATTTAAATGTTAATATTTATTTCGGAGACGGATTTTTAATGGAAGAAATGGATGGATTGAAATTCAAAATCGGACCGAAATCATTCTTTCAAACCAATTATAAGCAAGCTTTAGAATTGTATAGAAAAACCCTTGAATTTGCTGATTTAAAAGGTGATGAAGTGGTTTACGATTTATATACGGGAACAGGAACGATTGCTCAGTATGTTGCAAGAAATGCAAAGCACGTCATCGGTATTGAATCTGTTCAGGAGGCTATCGATGCGGCGATTGAGCACGCAGAAACTGAATGGTCTTACCAATACAACGTTCTATTGTGGGGATATGAAAAATGTTTTCAATGACGAATTCATGGAAAACCACCCGAAAGCTGATGTTTTGATTACCGATCCTCCAAGAGACGGAATGCATCAGAAGGTTGTAGAGCAGATTTTAAAACTTGCTCCGGAAAAAGTAGTGTACGTAAGCTGTAATTCTGCAACTCAGGCAAGAGATTTAGCTTTAATGAAAGAACATTACACGGTCGTGAAGATTCTTCCTGTAGATATGTTCCCGCAAACGCACCATGTTGAAAATATTGCGTTGCTGATTAAGAAATAATTTATTTAAATTTGAATACAATCAAATCTTAATATGAAACGTCAGTTCCATCTGATCAAATAAAATATAAAAATGTACAGATGAAATATTTTAAATTAATTATAGCTATATGCTTTCTAGGTTTGTTGTTTTCATGCGGTGGAGATGATGATATCTGTGAAAGTGGCGAAGGAACTCCCAGAATGAAAGTATCTTTCAAAACTTTTGAAAATGGAAAAGAAAAAACACTGGATTCTTTGTATGTAGCGGTAGATTATGGTTCCGGAAAAGTTCAGTTGGGAGGGCAGGCAAAGATTACATCAAGAATAATTCCTTTAAGAGTGGATGATTCTCCTTATACAGATATTTATTTCAGAACAACAAATAAGGGAACAGAATCCAAGGTCAGAATAAATTATACAACAAAATCTGTCTATGTTTCGCCCGGATGTGGAGTCAAAAAGACATATGAGAACCTAAACTCGGTATTAGATCCTACAACAACGATCCCGGTGAAAAGTATAGAAGCCGGACAAAATTTTATAGAGAATGAAGACAAGACTAATCTTTACCTTCTTTTTTAGTGTAATCGGGTTTTTGAGTTTTGCTCAGGAAAAGAAAGAAACCAAAAAGGAAAAATGGAAATATGAACCCAATTTTATGGTTGGTTTTGACGTTCTCAATACCGGTGCTTCTTTTTTTTCGGACAGACAGCTTTTTCAGGGATTTATTTCCTCAAAAGTGAAAGATAACATTCATGGTATTATCGAAGCTGGTTTTGAGTCTAATGTGTATCAGAAAAACAGCTATGATGCGAAAGCAAGTGGTCCTTTTCTAAAATTGGGAGCATTTTATATGTTGGCAAAAGATCCTGAAAATGAGTTTAATGGTTTCTATGCAGGCGGAAAAGTCGGCGGATCATTTTACAAACAGGAATATATGGCGGTTCCGGTTCGTGGTTATGGAGGAAGCAGTTTCTTCTGTAGCCTTCCCTTCATCTTCACAGTCTTCTTATTGGCTGGAAGGAACAATTGGAGGCAGAGTACAATTATTTGAATCTAATTTTTATATAGATGTGAATCTTCAGCCTAGATATATGGTTTTCACAACAAAACAAGACGATATCCAACCGATGATCGTACCGGGATTCGGAAGAAGCTCCTCCAAATTTAATATGGGCTTCGCATGGAATCTTGCGTATAAGTTTTAAATGAACAGTCTTATTTAAAAAAAGATATATATAACAAAACTCTGGCATATGCTGGAGTTTTTTGTTTTTTCAAAGGATAAACTTTATTTTAACAGGGTGGTGGTAAAAAAACATAGCAATTTTTAATGATGTAATTATTAAAATGGTTACATTTGGAGGAAATTATAATTAAATTAATTTATGAAAAGATTACTTACTACTTTAATGTTTACTTTGGTAGGGGGAGCTGTGTTCGGTCAGTGGACACCAACTTCCTTTAAAAAGGTAGACGACAAGAAAAGAGGTACAGAATTTAACGTAAATCGATCCAATGTAAGAGGTAACGGGTACTATAAATTAGACCTGGACTTACTAAGATCTCAGTTGAAGAATGCGCAGGAAATGGGAGCAAATGCTACTCCCGTTGTAATTTCTCTTCCTACTATGGATGGGAAGATTGAAAAATTTAATGTATACAGTTTTCCAGTTGTTGTAAAAGAACTGGCAGATCAGTATGAATTAGGGTCTTATGTTGGAGCAAGTGTTGATAACCCTTCCAAATATTTAAGATTCAGTCTTGCTCCTAATGATTTTCAATCGATGATCATTGATGGAGGTAAATATGAGTTTATTGAACCAACTTCTACGGATAAAACAGTATATGCTGTTCATCCTAAGACAAGAAAGAATGGAAGCGGTTTCTTTTGTTCAACAGACGAATCTCCTGCTTCTAAAAAGGAGGTTGATGAATTATTGAAAAAAGGACAGTCTTTTTCAAATCAAGTAACTAATTTTGCCAAGAGTTCTGATAAAAAATATAGAACAATGAGATTGGCAATGTCTGTAACAGGTGAATATACTCAATATTTTGGGGGAACTGTGGCAGGAGCTTTAGTGGCTATTAATGCTACTTTAACTAGAGTAAACGGAGTTTTCGAAAAAGATTTCGCATTACACTTAAATTTACAGAATTATCCTGGTGTAATTTATACAAATGCAGCAACAGATCCATATTCAGCTGCAGCTGCAGGAGTTGCAGGAGCTTGGAATACAGAATTACAGAATACTTTGACTGCCAATGTAGGAAATGCTAATTACGATATTGGGCATTTATTCGGTAAATCAGGAGGTGGAGGAAACGCCGGATGTATCGGATGTGTATGTGTAAACCCTACAACGGCTGTGCCAGAAGGAAAAGGTTCAGGATTTACTTCTCCAGCAGATGGTATTCCGCAGGGAGATAACTTCGACATTGATTATGTTGCTCACGAAATGGGGCATCAGTTAGGAGGAAATCATACTTTTTCACATAATATAGAAGGAAGTGGAGTAAATATGGAGCCAGGTTTCTGGTACTACTATTATGGGATATGCAGGTATTACTGGACCTGATACGGATGTTCAGGCTCATTCTGATGCATATTTCCATAAAGCAAGTATTGATCAAGTTCAAGCTAACCTAATTGCTAAAACTTGTGATGTAGAAACTCCAATTACCAATAATCCTCCTGTAATTGGAGATTTGACGAGTTATAATATTCCTAAAGGAACTGCTTTTGTTTTAACAGCTTCAGCTACAGATCCTGAAAACGACCCAATAACTTATTCTTGGGAAGAAGTAGATGATGCATCTCTTTCTATTAATAGATATAACTTAGGGAATACTACGTCGGGAGCTTCATTCAGATCTTCTCCTCCAAGTACAAACCCAACAAGATATTTTCCGAACTTTACTTCTGTATTGAATGGAGTATTAGATAATTCAAACAATACGTGGGAAGCTGTATCAACTAAAGCAAGAACGACGAACTTTGCGGTTACGGTAAGAGATAATAATTCAAATGTTGCTCAGCAGCAATCAGGCTTTAAAGTTCAAACTATTGTAGTTGGAGATAACGGACCTTTCAGATTGGCTAACCAATATGCTGATGTGAATACACCAACTCCAATTCAGTGGATTGTAGCAAATACTAATGCTGCTCCTTATAATGTAGCTAATGTAAAGATTGATTATACTACGAATAACGGAACAACTTGGACAGTATTGTCAGCTTCAACTCCAAATGACGGAACTGAAAACTTTACTTTCCCTACTTCTTTGAACGGGCAGACTATTAAAGTAAGAATTTCTTCTATAGGAAATGTTTTTTATGCAATCGGATCTGTTACAATAGGGCCTTTAGCTGCTTGTAGTAGTGCCGCACCAACCAATGTGGTAGTAAGTAATATAACTGTCTTTACAGCAAGTGTATCATGGATGTCTTATACAGGGGCTACTTATAAAGTACGTTACAGAAAAACAGGTACGACTGTATGGACTGAAGTTGATACAACAGTTCCTTCGATTAATTTAGGAAATTTACAAGATGCTACAACTTATGAAGTACAGGTTGCTTTAGTTTGTGGTACTACAGTAGGAACATATTCTGCTTCAGTAAACTTTAGTACACCGGCAGTTACTTATTGTACTGCAAGTACCGGTGATACCAGTTATGAATATATTGCAAATGTAACAGTTGCTAATATAAATAACTCTTCAGCAAGTAGTACATATACTAATTATACTACAAATACCGCACTTGAGATTAACTTAACAAAAGGAACTCCTTATCCTATTTCTGTTACTGTCGGTAATCCTGATATTCCAGATTATGATGGTGTAGTTGCATTCATTGACTTTAACAAGGACGGTGTATTCAGTGATTCTGAGAAAGTATTAAATTATCCTGTAGCACTAACATCACCAGGAACTGTGACTAGTGGAAGCATTGTAATTCCAAACAGCGCAGTAGAAGGTCAACCTCTAAGAATGAGAGTTATGGCAGTTTATGTTGGATCTGGTGCCAGTGGAGCATCAATACCTGCAGACTATGTATGTGGTGACAACTTTGATTATGGTGAAATAGAAGATTACAACGTTGTTATATCTGCAAATCCATTAGCAACAAATGATGTAGCGGGTCCTAAAAATGATATTCAAATTTATCCAAACCCAGCGTCGGATATCTTAAATATCACTAAAGTTTCAGATAAAGCTGCTTACAAAATCTATAGTACTCCTGGTCAATTAGTAAAACAAGGAACTATCAATAGCGGAAAAATTAATGTTTCTGAACTTATTAAAGGAGGTTACATTATTACCATTGAAGATAAAGGAAGAGAAGCATTCACTTCTAAATTCATCAAAAAATAACAATTAATTAATTGAATTTTAAATGATAAAATAATCCTCAGGTTTTCCTGAGGATTATTTATTTTTTATAGAGTTGTAATGATAAAAATACTTTTTTTATTTAATTATGATCGAAATGTGATATTGATAACTTAAAATACTTATATTTGGCGGGTAAATTTAATTGAAAAAGCTATGAAGAAAATTTTTACTTCTTTCTTTTCTCTTTTTGTTTTAGGTACTGTTGCTGTAAACGCACAATGGGCACCGACAACCTTTAAAGGAGAGAAAGTAAGAAAAGAGGCTAATATTAGAGCCTACTATTCATTGGACATTTCGGCATTAAGATCTCAACTGGCAAATGCTCAGGAAACAGGTAAAGGTGCGAAAGCTGTTGAAATTTCTTTACCTACAATAGATGGTAAAGTTGAAAAGTTTGCAGTATACAGTTTCCCTGTTGTTGCAAAAGATCTTGCTGATCAGTACCAATTAGGTTCGTATGTAGGGGTGGGGATCGATGATCCTTCGAAGTATTTAAGATTCTCTCTTGCTCCTAACGATTTTCAGTCAATGATTATTAAAGGAGGAGAATATGAATTTATTGAGCCTGCTAATGCAGACAAAACGGTTTATGGAGTTCATCCTAAATCTAATAAGAATGAAAACGGATTCTTATGTTCTACAAGTGAAGATCCTTCTGCTGTAAAGCAAATAGATGCATTACTAAAGAACGGGAAATCTTTTTCAAATCAAACGACAAACTTTGCCAAGAGTTACGATAAAAAGTACAGAACAATGAGATTGGCAATGTCTACTACAGGAGAATATACTCAGTTTTTCGGAGGTGCTGCAGGAGCTTTGACTCAAATTAATGCAACAATGACGAGGGTAAACGGAGTATTCGAAAAAGACTTTGCTTTACACTTAAATGTATTAAGCTATCCAGGTCTTATTTTTACAGATCCTGCTACTGACCCTTACGCTGCTGTTACAAGTGCAGTAGCTCCTCCAAGTTCTTGGAACTTATCATTACAACAGCAGCTTACAACCGTTGTAGGTACTGCTAATTATGATATCGGTCACTTATTTGGTGCTTCCGGTGGTGGTGGTAATGCAGGTTGTATCGGTTGTGTTTGTATAGCTCCCGCAAGTTCTACGACTTTAGGTAAAGGAGCAGGTATTACATCACCTGCAACTGGATCTATAAACCCAACTGCTGCAAACCCTCCTTCAGGAGATAATTTCGATATTGATTATGTTGCTCACGAAATGGGTCACCAGCTTGGGGCTAACCATACTTTTGCTCACGCTTTAGAAGGTTCAGGTACCAATATGGAACCAGGTTCAGGAACTACAATTATGGGTTACGCTGGTATTACTGGTGCTACTACTGATGTACAGCCACATTCTGACCCGTATTTCCATATAGTAAGTCTTGATCAGGTAAATGATAATTTGATCTCTAAGACTTGTGATGTAGAAACTCCTATTGCAAATAACCCTCCGGTAATTGCAGATATGACTCCTTACAATATCCCTAAAGGAACAGCTTTCGTGTTAACAGCTTCTGCAACAGATGCTGAAAATGATCCGATGACTTATACTTGGGAAGAAATAGATAATGCACTTGTTATCATTAATAAAACGAATTTAGGAACAACTCCGACTGGAGCTAGTTTTAGATCATTTAATCCAACTACAAGCCCAACTCGTTATTTCCCTAAATTAGCTTCTGTATTAGATGGAGTTTTAGATAACTCAAATAATGGATGGGAGGCAGTTTCTCAAGTTGCAAGAACAACAAACTTTGCAATTACTGTAAGAGATAATAATCCTAATGCGACTCAACAACAAGCCGATTATAATTTTCAGCAGGTTGTTGTTGGAAACGACGGACCATTTAAAGTAACTACTCAATATGCAAACGTAAGTGCTTCAACTCCTATAACTTGGGATGTTGCAAATACTACTGCTGCTCCTTATAGTGTTGCAAACGTTAAAATTGACTATACAACTGATAACGGAACAACTTGGACAGTATTGTCAGCTTCAACAGCTAATGATGGTAATGAAAGTTTTACTTTTCCTGCGTCATTGAATGGACAAATTATTAAATTAAGAGTCTCTTCTATTGGTAATATATTTTATGCGATTGGAAAAGTTAATGTAGCTGCTTTTGCTCCATGTAACGGTTCTGCTGTGACAGGTGTTACTACAAGTGGTGTTACATTCAGTGGTGTCACTGTAAACTGGACGCCTGTTTCAAATGCTACTTATATCATTCGTTATAGAGTAGTGGGTACAACAACTTGGCAGCAGACGACGTCGACGGTACCTACTATAGCATTGTCTGGATTAACAGATGCAACCAACTATGAAGTTCAGGTAGCTGCTGTTTGTTCTGGTACTCCAGGAGCTTATTCTACTTCCGCAACTTTCACAACTCCTGCTGTTACATATTGTACTGCAGCAAGTTCTAGCGGACAGTACAATTATATTTCTAATTTAACATTAGGAGCTGTAAACAATACTACAACAGGAACAACGTATTCAAACTTTACTACGAATCCTTTATTGCAGCCTGCATTATTGGCTAATAGCTCAAATAATACAATCAGTGTTTCTATTACAACAACACTCGCTGCTGCTGCAATGAATGGAATGGCTGTTTGGATTGATTTCAATAAAAATGGTACTTTTGATGCTAATGAAAGAGTTCTTAACATGCCTGCAAATGCTTTACCCGTAGGAGCAACTGTTAAAACAGCAACATTTGCTGTTCCGGCAACAGCTTTAACGAATACTCCATTAAGAATGAGAGTTGTTACTGTTTTAATGACGGCAGCATCTGCAGGAAGTACTATTCCAGATTCATTTGCTTGTGGTGCTTTCCCTAATGGTGAAGTTGAAGACTACAGTGTTATTGTATCTTCTCCATTAGCAACACATGACGTAACGGGTCCTAAAAACGATATTCAGCTATATCCAAATCCAGTATCAGATATCTTAAACATTACTAAGGTTTCTGATAAAGCTGCTTATAAAATTTATAGCGCTGTCGGTCAATTGGTAAAACATGGAAATATTAATAACGGACAGATTAATGTTTCTGAATTAATTAAAGGTGCTTATGTAATTACAATTGAAGATAAAGGAAGAGAGCCATTCACTTCTAAATTCATCAAAAAATAATTAAACAATATTTTTTAATAATAAAAAATCCTCAGGTTAGCCTGAGGATTTTTTTATGTCTATTCAATACTTATTTTATAAGGTAATGTGGTCAAAAATAGTTGGTGTTTTTGACAAAAATAATTCGTAATATTTGGCGGTTGATTAGAAGAGGAAGTAAGCAATGCTGAGGAGCAACTTACCAGCAATACAATCAGCGCTGTAAACAATAGTTTAGAGGATGGTTTTTACCATCCTTTTTTTTTAAAATTATTGGAACAGCTCTATGGCTGAAAAAACCTTTTACGTCTTTAGGTTTTTGTAAAAAAGATACCACCCAATAAACTTTTTTCTCCGACTTTTTGTAAGTCCCGATGAATATTAAGATTGCCTTTCAGATGACCGAAAAACACCTTCTCACCATCTTATGGGTGTACCAATATCTTCCGGTTTCCTGACTGTATGATTTTTCATTCAAAAATTCTTTATGCTTTTCAGACCAGTCCAAAAATTCTTTGATCCAATATTGTTTTTTCACTTCACTATCAATAAAATGAAGTTTGCAGACAATTTCGCGCAACTCAAAACCAGCTACAGACTTTGGATAGGCAGAAAGCCATATTTTGCACATCCTCTGAATATGAACCAGACATCTTTGAACAGGAAATTTCGGACAAACTTTACGGATGGCTTTAAGTAAAGATTTGTCGCCATCACAAGTTATGCCGCCAATTTTTATTCCCAGATTAAGAATGTTTTCCAAATCCTCTTTCAACTCTTCATAATGTTCGCCATCCGTGATTCTGTAAAGCTGGGTTTGCTTAAAAACATCGTCCCTGAATACCACAAGGCAGATTTCATTCGAAAAATAAGTTCCATCAATCAGCAAATAAACCTCTTTGTTCTGGCTGTAACTGAGCTTTGGAGCTTTCCTGAGCATAACATTAAAATACCGCTGAAGAGTACTGACCGAATATCCCGATTCTGCTGAAATTTGTTCATAGGTTTGTTTTCCGATAATCCATTTTTTAAACCAAATTTCTTTGTTTTTTAAGCTCACAGATTTATTCTCTGACGTAAAATAAATGCCACAGTTTTTACATTTAAAACGACGCTTACCGTTTTGTTTTCCCCAAGAAATTACATCCAGACTTTTGCAGCTCCAACAACGATTTTTTTTGAATTTTCAGGCATAAAAAAAGTTTATTGAAACAAAGTTCAATAAACTTTCTGTATCATCAGTAACAATCGGTATTACAAAGAATTTTACCAACTATTTTTGACTATTAAACCTTTTATAATAGAAAGAATATTTTATGGTTTTCTCTAACGACAGAAAAAGATGAATTTTACTCCGAAAACAGTTAAAAATAGTTAAAAACACTTTAAAAATAAGCTTCCTATATATTATTTGTTCATTTTTTTATTCTAACTACTTAATTTAAATTGTTGTGAAATTTGTATAAAAAAATTAGATGTATTTATAAATTAATAATAAAAAATAGTTAGCTTTGTATAATTAATATAATATATGAGAAAGTTATGAAGAAAAATTTTACTTCTTTCTTTTTCCTCTTTTTGTTTGCGATAACCAGTGCACAATGGAATCCGACGACATTCAGAGGAGAAAAACCCAGAGCAAATTCCGATATTAGGAATTATTACTCTCTAGACATTTCTCTACTAAAGTCTCAATTGGCAAAAGCACAGGAGACGGGCAAAAATGCAAAGCCCGTCACGATTTCTTTGCCAACTTTAGATGGGAAAATCGAAAAATTTGCCGTTTACAGCTTCCCTGTTGTAGTGAAAGAACTGGCAGATCAGTATCAATTAGGATCTTACGTAGGTGTAGGGATTGACGATCCCGGCAAGTACTTAAGATTTAGTTTGGCGCCAGATGATTTTCAGTCGATGATCATCAAAGATGGTGTATACGAATTCATAGAACCCGCCGACAAGAACAAAACAGTTTACGGAGTGCACCCAAAAACTGATAAAAGTAATGAAGGCTTCTTATGTTCAATGAATGAAGATAGACTATCTAAACAAGAGATAGCCAATCTTTACACAACAGGAAAAGCATTTGCTAATCAAACAACCAATTTTGCAAAATCTTCTGACAAGAAATACAGAACGATGAGATTGGCAATGTCTGTAACAGGTGAGTACACTCAATATTTTGGTGGAACTGTTGCAAACGCTTTGGTAGCAATTAATGCTTCATTAACGAGAGTAAATGGTGTATTCGAAAAAGATTTTGCATTACACTTAAATTTACAAAACTATCCGGGCGTAATTTACACAAACCCTGCTACTGACCCTTATTCTAATGCAGCAGCTGGTGTGGGTGGAGCTTGGAATACAGAATTACAACAAACGTTAACTGCGAATGTTGGTAATGCTAACTACGACATTGGTCACTTATTTGGTGCCAGTGGTGGTGGTGGTAATGCCGGCTGTATCGGTTGCGTATGTGTAGATCCTACCACTGGCGTACCAAAAGGTAAAGGTTCAGGATTTACTTCTCCTGCAGATGGTATTCCGCAAGGAGATAATTTTGATATTGACTATGTTGCTCACGAAATAGGGCACCAATTAGGAGGTAACCATACCTTCTCTCACGGTCTGGAAGGTTCCGGAATGAATGTTGAGCCGGGTTTCTGGTTCAACTATTATGGGTTATGCAGGTATCACAGGTGCTAATACTGATGTTCAGGCACACTCTGATCCTTATTTTCATGCAGTAACTATTACTCAGGTTCAGACTAACCTTACGAATAAAACGTGTGATGTTGAAACTACAGTTACCAATAATCCACCTGTAATTGCAGCATTACCTACTTATAATATTCCTAAAGGTACAGCATTTGTCTTAACAGCTTCTGCAACGGATGCTGAAAACGACCCAATGACTTATTGTTGGGAAGAAGTAGACAATGCAAGTGTTACCATTAATAAAAATAATTTAGGAACGACTTCTACTGGCGCTACGTTCAGATCGTTTAATCCGACGACGAGCCCGACGAGATATTTCCCTAAACTAGCTTCTGTGTTGGCTGGAGTTTTAAATAATTCTAATAATGGTTGGGAATCTGTTTCTACCCTTGCAAGAACTACAAACTTCAGAGTAACCGTTAGAGACAATAATCCGGTAGCTACTCAGCAGCAAACTCAATTTGCAAATCAGCAGATTATTGTTGGGAACGACGGTCCTTTCAAAGTGACGACTACTACCGCTTATAACAATGGTCCTACGAATGTAACTTGGGATGTTGTAAATACTACAGCTGCTCCTTATAGTGTTGCAAACGTAAAAATTGACTATACTATTGATAATGGGGTAACCTGGACAGTGGCTTCTGCTTCTACAGCGAATGACGGAACAGAGGCATTAAACCTAACTGGTCTTACAGTTGGAGGTACTGTGAAAATCAGAGTAAGCTCAATTGGAAATGTATTTTATGCAATTGGTAGTGCTACAATAGCTTCTTTAACAGCGTGTACAGGTGCTGCACCAACAGGTATTGTTGTTTCAGCGATTACACAAAGTACGGCTACAGTTACTTGGACAGCTACTGCTAACTCAACGTATGTGGTTCAGTATCGTCCGGTAGGAAGTCCAACTTGGATTACCGTTCCTGTAACAGCAAATACAATCAACCTTACAGGTTTAACTGACGGTATTCAATATCAAGTACAGGTATCTACAGTTTGTTCAGGTGTTCAGGGACCTTTCTCTGCTACTACAACCTTTACTACTTTAGGTCTTACCTATTGTACAATGACTTCTAGTAATTTTGGTTCAGAATATATTTCTAATGTTACGGTAACTCCAGTTGGTGCTGCTGTAATGAGTAATAATTCTGCAGGTTCTACTTATACTGATTATAGTGCTACTCCAAGTGCTTTAATAAACTTAGTAATCGGATCTACAGGAAATACAGTTTCTGTTACTAAATTCTTCCCTGGTACAATCTGGAGTGAAGCCGTTGGTGTTTGGATTGATTTTAACAGAAACGGAACATTCGAAGCTACAGAACAGGTGATGAATTCACCATCGAGCACGACTACTCCTGTTTCGGCTACATTCAACGTTCCCGCAACTGCATACAACGGGCCTTCAACGACAAGAATGAGAGTTGCTATGCAATATTTTTCTTCTCCTGTAATGTGTACTAGTTTTGGTGACGGAGAAGTTGAGGATTATGCTGTAAAATTAATTCAACCGATTCCTTGTACAAGTAATGCTCCATTAAACCTTACGGTAACAAACCTTACTGCAACTTCTGCATATGTAATGTTTGATCCGGTAGTAGGTGGTACTTATATTCTTCAGTGGAGACCGTTTGGTTCTACTACATGGACTACTGTTCCTTTAACTACACCTGCTTATACTATTACGGGTCTTACGGAACAAAGTCAGTATGAAGTTCAGGTAGCGTATGTTTGTTCTGGTACTACCGGCACATATACTGCTCCTTATCCGTTTACTACTCCGGTGGTTACTTATTGTACCAATACTCCGACAAATAATACGAACGGATATATTTCTAATGTAACAATTACGCCGACGAGTTCTTATGTAATGAGTAGTAATTCAGCAGCGAGTACTTATACAAACTTCACTACAGATCCTACAAGACTGATTACATTAGTACGTAACTCTACCAATAACTCTATTTCTGTTGCTAAATCTTGGTCTGGTACTTTCCAATCTTATATAGCTACTTCGGCTTGGATTGATTTTAACAGAAATGGTATTTTTGAAGCAAGTGAAAAAGTAATAGGTGTAGGAACAAGTATTACTACACCGATCACCGCTACGTTTACGGTTCCTGCGACTTCTTATAACGGTCCGCAAACACTTAGAATGAGAGTTATTGTTGCTACAAGTACAATCAATGACCCATGTGCAACAATTTCTGAAGGTGAGGTTGAAGACTATGCTGTTAAGATTATTGATCTTCAGCCATGTACTACAGCTCCGCCATCTCCAATCATGGTTACCAACGTAACAGCTTCTACAGCTCTTGTTTCCTGGATTGGTGCTACTGGTGCCACATACACATTAAGATACAGAACAGGTACAGGTGCTTGGACAACAATTGCCAATGCCACTAACCCTTATAGTATTATTAATTTAAATGCTTCTACTACGTATGAAGTACAGGTAGCTACAATCTGTGGTGGTACAACAGGTGCATGGTCAAGTTCAGTAAACTTTACAACTCCTACAAGTACTTATTGTACTCCGACTACAACCAGTGTGAGTAATGGTTATATTAATAATATAACAGTATCAGGTACTAACACACCGATGATGTCCAATAACTCAGGACCTACTACTTATACAGATTATTCTAATGATGTTAATAAAATTATTACATTAGCACGTAACTCTACAAATAACTCACTTTCTGTAGGAAGAACAATCTTATCTAGTACCTATTCTACATATGCATGGATAGACTTCAATGGTGATGGAGTATTTAATAATAATCCAAGTACTGTTGCGGGTGGTGAGAGAATCATGAATTTAGGATACTCTTCTACAACACCTGTTACAGCTACATTCAATGTTCCGGCTGGTGCTTATGCGGGAACGAATAAAGTAAAAATGCGTGTTATCGTATATTTCTTAACTCCAACTGATGCTTGTTCACCACTTACAAGTGACGGAGAAGTTGAAGATTATCAAGTGAAATTTGTAGATATTCAGCCTTGTACTACGGCTGCTCCTACAGGAATTACGATGACAAACATTGCTGCTACTACAGCTACAGTGTCTTGGATATCTTCTACAGGTGCTACTTATTTAGTAAGATGGAGAACGACAAACCCAGTTGGAACATGGATTACTTCTCCTGTTGTTACTGGTAACGCGTACAACATTACGGGTCTTACAGAACAGACTGCGTATGAAGTACAGGTTGCTACAATTTGTGGAGGAACTCAAGGACCTTGGTCTACATCTACATTATTTACGACAACGCCGATTATTTATTGTAATATGACGGGAACCGGAACTACAGATTTCATTTCAAATGTTACAATGACTTCGGTGAACCCGGGTATTCCTCCAATGAGTAATACATCAGTGCAAACGAACTATATCAGTTATACAACTCCGGCTACACTTATTAACTTAGAAATTGGTTCTAATAATAATAAGCTTTCTGTATCTAAAGGTTGGTCTACAGGTACACAGAGTGATGCTGTATCTGCTTGGATAGACTTTAACAGAAACGGTGTATTTGAAGCTACAGAACAGATTATGACTTCTGCAGCAAGTGCAACGACTCCTGTTACAGCATTGTTTAATGTACCTGCAACAGCATACAACGGACCTTTAACAACTACAATGAGAGTTGTTCTTAAGCGTACAAGTGCTCCTGTAATGTGTCAGAATGCAGTAAATGGAGAAGTTGAAGATTATGCGGTGAAATTGAGACCTTGTTCTACAACGATGCCGACGAACTTAGCATTCAACACAATCACTCATACGTCTGCTAATGTTACTTGGACGGTACCTACAGGTGGTCTTACATTTATCGTTAGATACAGAGTTTCTGGTACTGGTCCATGGACAGAAGTTACGGCTTCAACATTAACTGGTAACCCACCATTGGCTTTAACTGGTTTAACGCCTGCAACGATGTACGATGTACAAATCGCTGCAAGTTGTGGAATTACTCCGGGAACATTTACAGCTATTCAGACATTCACGACGAGATGTGATCCTACACCTCCGACGGTTACAATTGGTACCGTTACTACAAACTCAGCAGTGGTAACTTGGGCTCCGATTGCACTAAGCTCAACATATGTATTGAGATATAGAGTAGTAGGAACTGCAACTTGGATTACAGTAAATATTACAGCTGCACCTTTAAATACGTACACACTTACAGGCTTGAGTCCATATACTACATATGAAGTTCAGGTAGCTAACAAGTGTAACGGTGAGACTACGGTAAATCCTTGGTCTAATCCTAAAGTATTTACGACAGAAAGAACTTGTGAATTACCTCCTCCGGGATTAACGATTACAAGTCTTACTCCGACAACTGCGGTTGTGGTTTGGACTTCGTTCCCAGGAGCAACTTATATCTTGAGATATAGAAAAGTAGGTATTCCGAGCTGGACGACTGTTGCTTCTAATACAAACACGATTACATTAACGGGTCTGTTAGAATTAACTCAGTATGAAATGCAGGTAGCAAACGTATGTAGCGGTACTCCGGGTACATATACACTGCCTTATTTCTTCACAACACCGACTGTAGTTTACTGTCAGATGACTGCTGCGGCTGGAAGTACAGAGTATGTTTCAAAAGTTACCGTTACTCCAAATGGTAAGCCTGAAATGACGAACCCTTCATTGGCTTCAAACTATACAGATTATACAGGTGTTACTACTAAGTTTATCGAGTTGGTTCAAGGTTCTGCGAACAATAAGATCACGATCGATAAAAAACTTACAGGTAGCGCTCAGGCGGGAGTTGCTGTTTGGATCGACTTCAACAGAAACGGATATTTCGATATCAACGAAAGAATCCTTGTTGCTTCTTCAAATGCAGATGCTACTGCTAGCGGAACATTTACTGTACCTGCAGATGCGTTCGTAAGCTTAACAGACTACAAATATGTAGTAATGAGAGTTGCAATGGCAAAAGATGGAATCCCGGTGAATTGTACAAGCTTCGCTAACGGAGAAGTTGAAGATTATACCGTGAGAATATCTAAAACAATTGTTCCTAACCCACTTAACCAGACGGATATTTTAATCTATCCTAACCCGGTAAGTACCGTATTGTATGTGAAAAATATTAGCAAAAAAGCTAATTATAAGATCTACAGTGCAGCAGGACAATTAGTGTCAAGCGGAATCATCTTAAACAACAAGATTGATGTACATGCATTGATAAATGGAGTTTATGTAATAGACATTCAGGATGGAGATGCAATCTCTGTTCAGAAGAAATTTATCAAAGAATAATAATATAACATTTAGTTATTAATATAGGCTCTCAGAAATGGGAGTCTATTTTGATTTTAAACACTTTGGGAAAATTTAAAATCAATAAAAGGAACTGAAATTTAAAGCACAAAAAAACTCGTTAGAAATGAATCCAACGAGCTTAATTTTTTTTATTCGATATCGAAGATAATCTTTTCGGTTTGTTCCTTTAGATCTTCTACATTCGTATTGTTGTGGATGATGCAGTCTGCGAGTTTTATCTTATCTTTTTCGGGCATCTGCTTTTCCATGATAGCTTGTACTTCACGATAAGTTTTGCCGTCTCGATCCATTACTCTTTTCGCTCTGATGTTGTCTTCAGCAGTTACCAAAATAGACTTATAACATTGCTTATTCAGTTTTAATTCAAACAATATAGCAGTCTCTTTAAAAACTAAATACTTGGTTTGTTTTTTTACCCAATCTTCAAAATCAATTCGAACAGCGGGATGAATAATTTCATTTAATTCGTGGAGCAGATCGTTATTGTTAAAAACCTTTTCAGCTACATATTTTCTGTCGTAAAGCCCATTTTCATCATAAGCCTTATCTCCTAAAAGTTCTTTGATTTTTGCCTTTAAATCATCGTTGTCATTCACGATATCCTTTGCTCTGTCATCCGAATAATAAACCGGAAATCCACAATCTTCAATAAATTTTGCAACCGTGGTTTTTCCTGAACCTATTCCACCCGTTAAACCAATGATTTTGGGGCTTGATAATGGGTCGGGTTCTGCTTTCTGAGTTTCTGAGTGTAATTCTTCCATGGTTAAAAATTAATAGCCAAAAACATCATTAAAACTAAAGGTTTCATCAAGTCTTACGCCTTTTTCGGTCATTTTAAGACTTCCCAATTCGTGGTGTGCATCATGTTCAAAGAACAGCAGATATTCATTATCCACACATTGTTTTAGAAATTTCCCTTTTTCTTCTACCGTTAAAAGTGGTCTCGTGTCATATCCCATCACATACACCGGATTGATATGTCCTGCAGTAGGAATCAGATCGGCAGCGAAGACAATCGTTTTGTCCTGATATTGAAGTACGGGAAGCATCTGTTTTTCGGTATGACCATCCACGAAAATCACATCCATTTTCAGATCCGGAGCAAAACCATAATTTCCATTCTTAGGAAGCGGCAAAAAGTTCAGTTGTCCACTTTCCTGAATCGGAAAAATATTTTCCTTTAAGAAACTTGCTTTTTCTCTCGGATTGGGTTCTGTAGCCCATTTCCAATGGTTTTCGTTCGTCCAGAACTGTGCATTTTTGAAAGCCGGTCTGTAACCCGTTCTGTCGTCGTTCCATTCGATAGCTCCACCGCAGTGGTCGAAATGAAGGTGGGTAAAGAAAACATCGGTGATATCTTCTCTTACAAACCCGTATTTTTTTAAGTTTTTATCTAAATTATCATCTCCCCAAAGAGAGTAGTGACCGAAAAATTTGTCATCTTGTTTGTTTCCAAGACCACAATCAATTAAGATTAATTTTTTTCCGTCTTCCACAAGAAGGGAACGCGTTCCCAGTTCGATTAGGTTTTTTTCGTCTGCAGGATTTGTTTTTTCCCACAAACTCTTTGGGACGACTCCAAACATGGCGCCGCCATCCAGTTTAAATTTTCCACATTGTATTGGATATAGTTTCATATAATATTAAGTTTTATAACGTATTATTTATTTAATGTTTTCATTTTCTCCGCAATTTTCTTTCCGTTTTCGTCGCTGTTTTCAAGATTTAAAATGATGTTCTGGAAATCGTTTTCTTTTCTGTTTTGAGACAATTTTTGCTTAATAAAAATCTCAGTCGGAATAATTTTTAATCCAAAAGCTCCTTTCATTTCTTTCTCTACAAATTCTTTTCCCATATCTTTCACCATCATCGGACATTGCTGAAAACTTTCGTATTTCGAAGTCAATTTATCTAAATGATGATACAATTCTTCCTGATTCATCAATTCAATTTTACCATAAATCTGTACCGCTTCATAATTCCAAGTCGAAACATTGATATGATCGTACCAACTGCTCGAAATATACGTATGTGCTCCCAAAAAATCACAAAGAACTTCATCTCCGTTTTTCAAGGTTTTCGCTTGCGGATTTGCTCTCGAAATATGACTTTCAATATAAATATTTTCCGGATCATCTTCATTCAGCAGCATCATCGAATGCGTCGCTCTGATTTTATCCACAGAAGAAATTAATAAAGCAAAAGAATTCTCTCTGATGATTTCTTTCATCAAATGGTAATCTTCGCTTTTATATAATTTGGGAATAAACATAAATTCTTTTATTTCTATTTTAACCAAAAAGTTTTTAACATTTCAGTTTTATTTTTAACTAAAATATCTTTTGTGGTTAAAAAAACTTTAAACATTACATTCAAAATCTTATACACTTAAAAAAGTTCTCCCGGACTTCTAGGTATCGCAATATTCAAATGTTTATAGGCTTTATCCGTAACTTCTCGACCTCTCGGAGTTCTGATAATAAACCCTTCCTGAATCAAAAATGGCTCATAAACTTCCTCCAATGTTTCAGGATTTTCTGCAATAGATGTTGCCAAGGCTGAAATTCCGACAGGTTTTCCTTTGAAGTTTTCAATCATGACACGCATAATTTTGTTGTCCATCTCATCCAAACCGAATTCATCGACATTCAAAGAATTTAAAGCATATTTTGTAATGTTAATTTCAATTTCTCCATTACCTTTTATCTCCGCAAAATCTCGTACTCTTCTCAAAAGCGCATTTGCAATTCTGGGAGTTCCGCGGCTTCTTCTTGCAATTTCAATGGCTGCATCTTCATAAATTTTTACCCCCAAAACTCTTGCACTTCTAATGATAATCATCGATAAAAGCTCAATCGTATAATATTCCAGTCTGCTTTGGATCCCAAATCTTGCCAACATTGGTTTTGTCAGCATTCCGCTTCGGGTCGTTGCTCCAACTAAGGTAAAAGGATTCAGACCAATCTGAACACTTCTCGCATTCGGACCGGTTTCCAGCATAATATCGATTTTATAATCTTCCATCGCAGAATACAGATATTCTTCCACAACAGGCGACAAACGGTGAATTTCATCAATGAAAAGCACGTCATTTTCTTCCAGATTGGTTAATAATCCGGCTAAACTTCCGGGTTTATCCAATACAGGACCGGATGTAATTTTACAGTTTACATCGAGTTCATTTGCAATAATATTGGCTAAAGTCGTTTTACCCAAACCTGGAGGACCATGCAACAAAACATGATCGAGAGCACCGCCACGTTTCTTGGCAGCAGTAACGAAAACTTCAAGATTTTCTAAAGTTTTTCTCTGTCCGGCAAAATCTTTAAAGCTCTGGGGACGAATCTGTTCTTCCTGTATGAGCTCTTCACGGGAATAATTGTCTTTGTCTGGATGTAAAAAATCAGGCATTAATTCAATTTCATTTACTGTAAAGATAAGGAATTTAGGTTAAGGTTTAAAGGCTGAGATTGAGTAAAAATTAAGATTTGAGCAGAAGAGATATTTTGAGTATTTTTGAGATGAAAATTAAGATAAAAACTGTTTGGCTTATTTCCAAGCTGAGATTCCTACGGAATGACAAATTTTTTGTACATTTTTGGTATGCTGGAAACATTCAGGCAAAGTAGAATGAAAAGCATTTTTTATCTGAACTTTAGCTTTAAACTAAATAAATGAAATTAATTGGTCCTTTCAAACAAGTAGTAACACTTGCCAATCTTCCGCTAAGAGGAAAACTTTCTGACGAACAACTTGAAATTATTGTCGATGGTGGAATTTTAATTAATAACAATAAAATCCAGCAAGTCGGAAACTTTGAAACCTTAAAATCAGAAAATCAAAATATAGAAATTGAAACGATTGAAGGCGAACAAATCGTTCTTCCGGCTTTCGTAGATTCTCACACGCACATTTGCTTTGGCGGAAATCGTGCGAATGATTTTGCCATGCGTAACGCAGGGAAAACATATCTTGAAATCGCTGAAAGTGGCGGTGGAATCTGGAGTTCTGTTCAACATACAAGAAGCGCTTCCGAGGAAGAATTATTAAGAACTTTATTAGAAAGAATTGATTTTTTACTATCTCTTGGAATTACAACAATTGAAGTAAAAAGCGGTTACGGATTAGATGTCGAAAACGAGCTGAAAATGCTTCGAATCATTAAAAAAGCTCAGGAACAGACCAAAGCGACTTTGGTTCCGACTTGTCTTTCTGCGCATTTGAAACCTAGAGATTTTGAGGGAAGTAACGAAGAATATTTACAATATATTTTAACGGAGATTTTACCGAAAGTAAAAGAAGAAAACCTTGCAAAACGTGTTGATATTTTCATTGAAAAATCTGCGTTTCAACCGGAAGAGAGTAAAGATTTTTTGCTTAAAACTAAAGATTTAGGTTTTGATATTACTGTTCATGCAGATCAGTTCACGCCGGGAAGCTCAAGAATTGCTGTGGAAGTTGGCGCGAAATCTGCAGATCATTTGGAAGCGACAATAGATGAAGATATTGAGTTTTTAGCACAATCAAATACCGTGGCAACAGCTTTACCGGGCGCAAGTTTAGGATTGGGAGAGAAATTTACTCCGGCAAGAAAATTATTGAATGCAGGAGCAATTGTAGCGATTGCAAGCGACTGGAATCCGGGTTCTGCACCGATGGGAAATCTGATTACTCAAGCTTCGATTTTAGCAACATTTGAAAAGTTAACAACCGCAGAAGTTTTAGCAGGAATGACTTTCCGTTCGGCTTTTGCACTGGATTTGGAAGACAGAGGAAAACTAGAAGAAGGCTTGAAGGCAGATTTTGTGACTTTTAAAACAAATAATTTCCAGAATGTTCTTTACAATCAGGGAAGCTTGAAGGCGGAAGGAGTTTATATTGATGGAGAAAAATATTAATTAATGAGATGAAAAAAATAGTCATTTATTTTGTCTCCATTATTACATTAATTGTCTTCTTATACTTTTTCTCAATAGTCTTAATTTTTACAGTGATGACAAAAAGAGTAGGGGATCCGCCATTTGCTTTCAGAGATGTTTTGATTATATTAATCTGGTTAACAGTATTCATTTCAATAATATATTTAATAATTAAATTTCTTATAAGCGTTTATAAGTATAAATAAAAACAAAAATGATATGGGAATTTTAGACAGGTTCTCAGGAATAAAAAAAACTACTGAGAAAGATAGTGAAATCAGAACTTATCAAGATTTTTGGGATTGGTTTATCACTAAAGAAAAAGAATTTTATGAAGAGGTAAAAATCCAAAATAATATCGAGACTAATTTTTTTGATATTATTGCACCGAAGCTCAAACAGATCAATGAAGGGTATTATTTTCTTGCAGGAATGAGTGATGACACAACCGCCGAACTCATTATTACGGTAGAAGGAGAAATTAAAAATATTGTTTTTGCAGAAGAAATTATTGCCGTTGCTCCGAAATTGGATGGCTGGAAATTTACAGCATTAAAACCGAAAATGAATCTTACCAGCGGAATTGAAATGGAAGGTTACAAATTTTCGGGGGATAATATTTTCTTTTATGCCAATGAAATCGAAGGTTATCCTGATGAGATCGACATTACTTTTGTTTATGAAGATTTAAATGCAGAAAACAAGAATTCTGCTGTAACCGGAGTCTGTATTTTTCTGGATAACTTCTTAGGTGAACTCAATTTTGCGACTCAGATCGATACTTTTAACGTGATCGGAAAAAATGAGGCAGAAAAAGAACTGGTACCGATTTCTAAGCTGAAAGATTTTTTATTATGGCGCGAAAGAGAGTTTACAGAAAAGTATAAAGATGTGAAAGATTTTGGGGAAGAAGATGCTTATACAGTTCTTGAAGCTATTTTAAAGAATGGATTACCCTTAATTGCCACAATTAATACCACCTCGTTAAAGTATGACGCTAAAGCTTCTTATCCGTGGATTTCTGTTCTGAAAATTGAGTATAACGGAGAACAAAATAATGGACTTCCTGAAAAGGAAGACTACGAAAAATTAAATGATATTGAAGAAGCTGCTTTTCAAAATCTTAAAAGCGAAGATGGGAACATTTATATTGGCAGAGAAAGTGCGGATAACGTTAGAGAGATTTATTTTGCAAGTAAAGATTTCAGAAAGCCTTCCAAAGTTCTGGGTACAATAATAAATGATCATTCCGAATATAAAATGTCATTAGAAATTTACAAAGACAAATATTGGCAGAGTTTTGAACGATATAATGTAAATCAAAATAATTAAATCATGATTTGGGAAGGAAGACTAGACGGTGAAGAACTTCTTTATCACAGGATGTTTCAGAGGGTGAGAGAAGAGAATAATTACGATGCGATCTCAACTAAAGATTTCGTTTTACACGGATTTGCTGTGGATGAAGGCGTTCGAAGGAATAAAGGAAGACAGGGTGCAAAAGATGCTCCGGATATTATCAGGAAAAATATGTCTAATTTTCCCGTGATTCTACCTGATTTTTCATTGCTTGATTTTGGAAATATCACCTGTGACGACGGAGATTTGGAAAACACTCAGCATACTCTTGCCAAAAAGGTCTCCAAAGTTTTATTGAAAGGAGGAAAATCCATGGTTTTAGGCGGTGGACATGAAGTTACCTATGCTCATTATTTAGGACTAAAAACCGCTTTTCCCGAACAAAAAATCGGGATCATCAATATCGACGCTCATTTTGACAACAGACAGCCTGAAAATGGAGTAGGACCGACTTCCGGAACCGGATTTTGGCAGATTGCCCAGGAAGGTGAGATCAATTCTTTGCATATCGGGATTCAGAGAAATTCTAATACGTTGAAATTATTTGATACGGCTCATCAATATGGGATGAAATATATTTTGGCAGATGAACTTTTCTTTGAAAATCTTCCGTCAATTTATCAGCGGATTGATGAATTGCTGGAGAGTGTAGATTATGCTTATTTAACGATTTGTATGGATGTTTTTAACGCCTCGATTGCTCCCGGAGTTTCGGCTTCGGCTTATAACGGGATTTTTGCGGATGCGACATTTATGCATTTTTACAGACATATGTTGAAAAATGAAAAATTATTAGCCTTAGATGTGGCAGAAGTTAATCCAAGCTATGATATTCAGGACAGAACGGCGAGATTGGCAGCAACACTTATGAATGAATGGTTTATGATCTAAACCAAAAAATTATATTTTTCTCATAGAGAAAATCACTATTTTATTTAACCTTAAGGAACAAAATTTGTTGCTTTCACGATGCTTAAGAAGAAGCATTAATTAAATTCATTGATTTGGATTTAAAAACAGAAATTACATTATGGAACAATCAATTGAAAATAAACTTATTAAAGCAGATAAGGCATTTTCAGAATGGAAAAAAGTGCCATTCGAAGACAGACAAAAACTCATTGCAAAAGCAGCGGAAATCTTAAAAAACAATTCTGAAAAATTTGGTACAATCATTACAACAGAAATGAATAAGCCGATTTCACAGTCGATTGCTGAGGTGGAAAAATGTGCTTTAATGATGAATTATTATGCAGATGCTGAAAATATTCTGATGCCGGAAAAAATTGATTCTGAATTTGCATATTCTGAAGTTCATTATGTTCCAAAAGGTGTAATCTTAGGAGTAATGCCTTGGAATTTCCCTTTTTGGCAGGTTTTGAGATTTGCAGTTCCCGCAATGTTAGCAGGAAATACGGTTGTTTTGAAACATGCTTCCATTTGTTTCGGAAGCGGAAATGCAATTGTAGAAGTTCTTTTGGAAGCTGGTTTTCCGGAAGGTATTTTCCAGCATCTTGAAGTGGGACACAAAGAAGTAAAGGAGATTCTTGAACATGACGCTGTAAAAGGAGTGAGTTTAACAGGAAGCGGAAAAGCAGGTGGTGAAGTCGCTTCAATAGCCGGTTTGAACATCAAAAAATCTTTGCTTGAATTGGGCGGAAGTGATGCTTTTATTATTTTGGATGATGCCGATTTGGATGAAGCTGCAAAAGCAGGAGTGAAATCGAGACTTCAAAATTGCGGACAAACTTGTACTGCTGCAAAAAGATTTATCGTTGATGAAAAAATTGAAGATGTATTTCTTCCGAAATTCATTGCAGAATATCAAACCTATGTTTTGGGAGATCCTATGAACAAAGAAACCGTTATTGCAGGAATGGCAAGACCGGATTTGGCAGATGAGTTGGAAAAGCAATTTAATAAAGCATTAGAAAACGGCGCAGAAATTATTATTCCTTTAGAGAGAATTTCTGATAATGAATTTAAGCCGGGATTAATTAGAGTACAACAGGGAAATGCTATTTTGCAAGAAGAGCTTTTCGGACCTCTTGGAATGATAATGGTCGCTAAAAACGATGAAGAAGCTTTACAGATGGCGAATGATATTCCTTTCGGGCTTTCAAATTCTGTGTGGACGGCAAACAAAGACCGTCAGTTATTTTTTATTGAAAACCTAGAATCCGGAACGGTAAATATTAATAGAATGACGAGTTCTGATCCTCGTTTTCCTTTCGGTGGATCAAAAGCTTCCGGATATGGAACAGAGCTTTCTTTATTGGCTCTAAAAGAATTTGTGACCGCGAAGACTGTTGTTGGAAATTAAAATACGTACTCTTTTTCGGTCTTTCTTTTTATCTTTTTTATATGAGTTTTTTTTAATTTTTAAATGAAAGAATAAGATAATAAATAACGATGATGGTATAATAATCCGTCTCACAGTTTATTGCTGTGAGACGGATTATTTTTACAGTACAACATTTAAGACTACTTCTTAATAACTTTTACTGATTGTTTAGAACCATCTTTCATGGTTAATACAACCATATATACACCTGAAATTAAATCTTTTAAATCAAGCGTTGAAGTCTGTTTATTAAATGTTTTTAATAATTTTCCTGAAACATCTATAATTGAGATACTTTTAACATTTGTAACATCTGAAATAGTAATATTTTCTGAGAATGGGATTGGATATATTTTAATTTGATCTTTACTTCCGGAAGTTTCAATAGTGGCAAGGTTTGCGACTTCATTAATATTAATATCATCAATTGATAAAATATTAAAACTAAAATTATTAGAATATATATTAAATCCAAAGTAATAAATACCTGAAACAGTAGGAGTAAAATTAATAGATTCTGAGTTTACAATATTATTTGTTATATTAGGGTAATCTGCAATTATGTTGGTCATACCTGCCACCGTAGCAGAAGTTCCATACACAACTTTTAGCTTTTCCTGAAACGGTCCTTTAGCATATTTAAAAGAAATATTGTATGCCGTACCAGCAGTTAAATTTACCCCCCTCGTAAAGAACCATGAATTTGCGGAACCACTTGTAGATTCGTATATTAAAACTTTTGTACTTGTAGCAAAAGATCCACTTCCTTGTTTCGTCTTCCAACCGGAAGAAGTTGTACAGTCTGGTAATGCAGGAGTAACGACATTTTCAAAATCTAGAGAATAAGGAACATTCAAAGCATCACACGGTGTTTTAAACATCCTGATCTCACAAGGTGTTGTCGGGATTGTGGATGCAGCTGTATATGCAGTTACAGAATAATAATATGATGTTGAACTAGCTAATGGAGTACTAATAATATAATTGGTTACATTGCCTGCGATGTCAGCATCTACTACATCATTTCCACCCGAAGTAGTTCCAATTTTTAACTTATAGCCAGCTGCACCATTTACTGCTGTCCAACTTATCGTTGGAGATGCACTTGTTCCGGCTTCATTATTTGAAACAGATACAGATGATGGGCAAAGAGTAGTGGTTTTAAAAACGCCGGTATTAGACCATCCTCCTTTATTAATTCCATCACAGTTTCCTCTTACCCAAAAATAATATGTAGTATTAGGTGTTAATCCTGATATAAGTGCAGTATTTACAGGTGCATTGGGAGGAGCAGAACCTGATGGTATTGTAGTGTTAGTAGGAAGAATAGGTGATGTACTGTAATAATATTCATATCCATTATTGGGGAACACTGTAAAAGTAAGCCACGTTATAGTAGCTGAATTAGGTGTAATGGTGGTATAAGATAGAGATGAAATTGTTGTTGCGCAAT
This sequence comes from Chryseobacterium ginsenosidimutans, assembly GCF_024807225.1. Lineage (GTDB taxonomy): Bacteria > Bacteroidota > Bacteroidia > Flavobacteriales > Weeksellaceae > Chryseobacterium > Chryseobacterium ginsenosidimutans. The sequence goes on along the minus strand of NZ_JANUCO010000001.1, from coordinate 4,514,373 downwards.
TTGCTGTCGTCGTAAAAGAGCCTGCCTGTGGATCGGGGCTTAATGATGAACTTGGGATATGGGAATAGGTCGACTGTACACTACCTTTCAAAGCCTGTATTTGAAGCTGATATTTAGTACCCTCATTTAACCCTGTAAGTGTAGCATTAGTTCCAGAAACGGGATTTCCAGTAAAGTTTGTCCAGTCACAACTTCCAAAAGTTCTATACTGAATATTATAACCAGTAGCTCCCGATGCGGCTGTCCAGCCTACGTTTACACTATTGGTTGTTATCGCGGATATAGAGCCCAAAGTTCTTACCGGTAATTGAGTACCAGGAGTCCATGTATATTGCAATCCTGATGGGATTTTAATATTTGGATTAATAAATCCGGAAAAGATCATCGTACTTGTGGTGGAAGTTCCCGTAACGGCATTACTCCAATCACAGGTTGTGCCTATCGGAGCATTGTAAATTGTAAGCGGGCTTACATTGTTCATATAATTGTTCGTATTTCCTCTTATTCCGACTTGTGGTGTAGCGCCTGAGTAAGAGGCAGGTCCTGGATCCGTACAGCTTCCGTAAACAATGTTAATAACTCCAGTAGTATAATTTAAGCGGATTTGAAAATTAAGATTTTCAGTAAATCTGTTATCGTAACTTGCATGATTCTGCCACTGAACAACAAATTCATTTCCTAAATCCTGATATCTTACCTCATGATTACCGGTTGGCTGAGGATTATCTGAAGGAGAAAATCCTCCGTTTTGACCAAACGCCGATATAGCTCCTTTATCATTCGCTGTAATATTTAAAGGGGTATAATTTGTTGGTGAAGGTGCGGATTCAAAAGTTATAAAACCATTTGTACTTACATACACTTTACTAATCGTAACACCACCAAAAATAAAAGGAGATGATAGTGTAATAGCTGGTGAAATCTCATCATCATATGTTGAGTTAGTTCCAGACGGAAATAGCTTGGTTCCACCTGTAATTGGTATATAAGTTCCACCTGTAGTTTTAGAAAAAGTATAGGCAGCAACGTTGGTCTGAGCATAGATACTTATTCCCAAAATTATAACACATAAGAGAAAGAGTTTTTTCATATTTGGTGAATTAATTTTGTATTAAAATTACAATAAATTATAAGTATAAATGTATTAAAATCAAAATTTTAGAAGTCTCAAAAGGAATTTACCTTAAAAATTATATCTTGTTAATAATGATTTTTTTTAATATTAATAATTATCAAGGACTTTATAATTCTAATTTCAAATAACAAAACTCCCGAAAATATTCGGGAGTTTTGTTTTATATAAAAGCAATTTTCTGTTTACACGTTTGTTAATCTCAATGTATTTGTTTTTCCGCCTTCATAAGATGGAGTCGCATTGATGTTGATTACAAAGTCTCCCGCTTCAATGAAACCAGAGTTGTGAGTAAGCATATTCACTTGGATAATCGTTTCATCAGTAGATTTGTTCATATCGTAATAATACGCGTGAACACCCCAAAGAAGGTTCAGCATGGTAATTACTTTTTTGTTTCCACTGTAAACAATAATGTGAGAATCTGGTCTGTGTGCCGCAAGCTGGAAAGCTGTGTATCCAGAACTTGTTAACGTAACGATTGCTGCAACATTCGTCGTTTTGGCAATTCTTACCGCAGCAAGACATACTCTGTTGGTGATGAATCTCTCATCAATACAGTTGAAGTCTTTCTCGATAGGTTCGTTTTTGTGCTGATAAAAATGTGTCATCTCGATGTTTTTCACAATTTTAGTCATATTTTCAACCACCTGAACAGGATATCTACCCACAGAAGTTTCTCCTGAAAGCATTACCGCATCAGCTCCGTCCAATACAGAGTTGGCAACGTCGTTTACTTCCGCTCTTGTTGGCGTTAAGCTGTTAATCATCGTTTCCATCATCTGAGTAGCGATAATTACAGGCTTAGAATAGAATCTTGCTTTCTCAACTAAAGTTTTCTGAATTGCCGGAACTTCTTCCATTGGAACTTCAACACCCAAATCTCCACGTGCAACCATTAAGCCGTCACATTCCAATAGGATTTCGTCGATATTTTTTACACCTTCAGGTTTTTCGATTTTTGCAATAATTGGCGTTTTGTATTTACCATTCGGATGTTTTTTGATCAATTCTTTTAGATCGATAATATCCTGAGCATGACGCACGAATGATAACGCGATCCAGTCAACCTCCATGTCAAGCATGAAGTTAGCATCCTGCACATCTTTTTCCGTCAATGCTGGAAGAGAAACGTTTGTATTGGGAAGGTTTACTCCTTTTTTAGAGCTTAGAGGTCCCCCTTGAATTGTTTTTGCTTTTACAGTGTCTATTGAGTTGGTTTCAATAACCTCCAACATTAGTTTTCCGTCATCAATAAGGATTTTCTCTCCAACTTTTACGTCTTGAGGAAACTGTTGATAAGTCATGAATACTTTTGTAGAATCTCCTTCCATTTTTTCATTGGTGAAGGTAAGAATGTCTCCAGGATTAAGGTAAGAACCTTCCTTTACGACACCTACTCTCAGCTTAGGACCTTGTAAATCTCCTAAAATACCAACAGAATAACCATATTCTTTATTAAGTTCTCTGATGATTTCAATATTTGATCGAACTAAGTCGTAATCTGCATGTGAAAAATTGATTCTGAAAATGTCAACACCTGCTTTCATTAACCCTAACATCACTTCCTTCGATGAGGAAGCCGGACCAAGCGTCGCGATAATTTTTGTCTTCTTTAAATACTTATTCATAATACTGGATAATTTGATAAAGTTCTTCTTCAGAACCTAGTGTGTAATCTTGAATTGGAAATACAAGATTTTCAGGGAGCAAAATTACGGAAAAATCAGGAAACTGTTCCGAACTATGCAAAATATATTGCACTTCTACCTGATTATTTAATAAAAACTTAATATTTTCTTCTTGTGAGAAGAGTTCAGTCTGTAATTTTTTTTGTTTACTTTCAGAAGATTTGTTCGAAATGAAAGTAAAACATGTCTTTGTAAACTTGTGATAAGCCTCAAATCTCGGAAAATAATAGTCATAATAAGACCCATGAAGAATAAGATCTTCAATTCTTTTAAAAGTGAGGTCGTTTATAGTATTAACCTTGTAGAAAAACTCATGATCGGGTATATTTTTTGCTAATCTTACCAATGCTATGGCAATATCTTCAAATTCTATATCATCAAGATCATAAAGTTTTTGGATTTCCAAGTATATTTTCCTTTTTGTTTAAAATATAAAATGCCCTTTGTGCAGATTTTTCTTCTGCTTTTTTCTTGGAAGTTTCTGTGGCATTCGCGATTCTTTCTTCTCCAAGCCATACATGACATCGGAAAACAATCGATTTATTCACCTGAATTTCTTCGCAAGTTTCGTACTTTATATTCACTTTTTTCTTCTGGCTCCATTCGAGCAGAAGACCTTTGTAGCTTACAATTTTGTTCTCAAGTTTATTAATCTCGGAAGCCGTCAGAAGCCTTTCCAGAATAATCCTTTTGCAGGCTTCATACTGGAAATCCAAATAAATAGCGCCGATTAAAGCTTCGAATAAATTTCCGGAGATATTTTCACCCAAAGCCACAGAATTCTGCTTTAGCAAAAGATCTGTCAGTTTTAAGTCTTCTCCTAATTTATTAAGATTTTTCCTATTAACAATCTTAGATTTCATTTGTGTTAAATACCCTTCATTAGCTTTAGGATAAGTATGAAACAAATGACAAGAAATAATTGTACCCAAAACAGAATCTCCTAAAAATTCAAGCCTTTCGTAATTACTGTCTTTATTTTTAGAAGAATTTTTTAAAGAAAAAGCTTCACGGTAAAGCGCAACATTTTGTACCTCAGTACCAATTATTTTGCTGAGTGCATTACTGAGAAAGTAATCTCTCTCGGTTAGTTTTCTTTTTCTTTGTTTGAGAAGGAATTTAGAAAAGTATTTCTTTAACTCCATTCAGTAAATTTAGATTTTCGTAAATAGAACGCAAGCGTTATGACCACCAAACCCGAAAGTATTGCTCATGGCTACTTTTACATCTTTCTTCGCAGCTTCGTTGAACGTAAAGTTCAGTCTGCTGTCGATATTTTCATCATCAGTAAAATGGTTGATGGTAGGAGGAACAATACCATGAATAATAGTTCCCAACGCAGCAATAGCTTCAATAACTCCGGCTGCACCTAAAAGGTGACCCGTCATTGATTTTGTAGAATTAATCTGAATGTCGTAAGCGTGCTCTCCTAATAATCTCGAAATTGCATTAGATTCTGCAATGTCTCCTAATGGAGTAGATGTACCATGCATATTGATATGATCTACTTCATCAGCAGTTAACCCTGCATCTTCTAAACAACTTTTCATTACCAGATAAGCTCCTAAACCTTCAGGATGAGGTGCCGTCATGTGATGTGCATCTGCACTAAGACCTCCACCTTTTAATTCTGCGTAAATTGTAGCTCCACGTTTTACCGCGTGCTCATATTCTTCAAGAATGATCGTTCCTGCTCCTTCGCCCAATACAAAACCATCTCTGTCTTTGTCGAAAGGTCTTGAAGCTGTTGTAGGATCATCGTTTCTTGTAGAAAGTGCCATCATTGCATTGAATCCACCGACACCACTTGCTGTAACGGCTGCTTCAGAGCCTCCACATACAATTACGTCTGCTTTTCCCAGTTGGATCAGCATTTTAGAATCAATTAAAGCATTTGCTGAAGACGCACATGCAGAAACAGTCGTATAATTCGGTCCATGGAAACCATATTCAATAGAAATATGTCCCGGAGTGATATCAGCAATCATTTTAGGGATAAAGAAAGGGTTGAATCTCGGAATATCCGTATTTGCCCATCCCAATACTTCAGTTTCAAAAGTCTCTAAACCTCCGATTCCTGAACCCCAGATTACTCCGACTCTGTTTTTGTCTACATTGTCTTCAATAATTCGCGAATGTGCTACTGCTTCTCTGGCAGCAACCATGCCAAGTTGAGTATTTCTATCCATTTTTTTAGCTTCTTTCTTATCGAAATGGTCTAATGGATTGAAATTTTTCACTTCGCAAGCGAACTTTGTTTTGAAGTTTGTGGCATCAAAAAGAGTAATTGGAGCGGCACCGCTCTCACCTTTTAGAAGATTTTCCCAGTATTCTTTTGCATTATTCCCAATCGGCGTTATTGCTCCAAAACCGGTTACAACTACTCTTTTTAATTCCATAAACTTTGTTTAATTTCTTTTTGTTGAAGAATATTATTTATTTACTACTTCTTCGATATAAGCGATAGCGTGACCTACAGTAGTAATTTTTTCGGCTTGATCATCAGGGATTTGAATATTGAATTCTTTTTCAAATTCCATAATAAGTTCAACCGTATCCAAAGAGTCTGCTCCTAAATCGTTTGTGAAGCTAGCCTCCGGAGTTACTTCTGTTTCTTCAACGTCAAGCTTATCAGCGATGATAGCTTTTACTCTTGATGCAATGTCTGACATAGTAAATTTTTTTTTAATTGTTAGATGGTGCAAATATATAAAATTCTTTACGATAAAACATTTTTTTAGTCTTTTTTGTGGCTTACAAGTGTGTATTTTGTTGCACTTATGTTTAGTGTTTTAGTTTTCAGGTGTTTATATTTTAGCATTTCATGTGTTCATTTCAGTTTAATTAAAATAAATTTTACTTATCCTTATTATTATATAGGCTAAGAATCTGAATTGAAAGAAAATGTCTTGTAAACAAATTAAAATTGGATTTTTATTGAAGAGAATTGCTTTAGTGAATTGGGTACTTCAGAGAGTGAGAAAGTCTTATTTAATTATATTTGCAGCAGAACTATTGGAAAGTTCGGGAAATTCAGCAAAAATTTTAATGAAAAAATTCATTTATATAAAGTTACTTTTTATTTCTACTTTAATCTTCTCACAGACCAAAGGGAAAATTATTAAAATAAAAGACGGCGATACTGTTGTGGTCTTGTTAGAAGGTAAAACTCAGGAAACATTGCGATTGGCGGATGTCGATTGCCCTGAAAACAGCCAGGCTTTCGGAAAAAATGCAAAACAATTTACAAGTTCGCAGGTTTTTGGGAAAACAGTGGTGTTTTATAGGATTAGTAAAGACCGATACAAAAGAACAATTGCCAAAATCTTCTATGAAAACGAAAAATATCTTTCCGCCGAAATCATAAAAGCCGGTTTTGGATGGTGGTATTTTAAGGCATCTAAAAATATGGAACTGCAGAAATTTCAAAATCAAGCGAAAGAAAATAAATTGGGTTTGTGGGCAGATGATAATGCGATGTCGCCGTGGGATTTTAGAAAAAGTAAAAGAAAAAAGAAAGTTTCATAATTACAATATGAAAAGAGAATCTACAATTTTAGGTTCTCTTTTTTTTGCTTTAATAATAGGCTATTCTCAAAACTTTTCGTCTGTAATCATTTCATTTACTTTATAATTGATGCATTCCTCTATTTCAGGTTGATGCTTTTGTGTATCAATAAACGTATTATTTAAGCTATCGGAAACAATAATTTTACCACAAAAGAAAAATTGATAACTCTTCGGGAAATGATGGCTAACTCTTGCCTTGCTCAAACGTGCAATTTTGTACTGTCAATAACGACAAACAATTTTCAATAATTTAAAATAATCATATTATGGCACGCATTAAAGCATTAAACCCGGAAGAAGCTACCGGAAAAACAAAAGAACTTTTTGATACGGTAAAAACTAAAATGGGAATGGTTCCCAACATGATGAGAACGCTGGGAAATTCTCCAGCGGTACTTAATGCCTATTTAGGTTTCAATGCAGGATTGAGTTATTCTTCTCTTGGAGGAGAATTAGGAGAACTGATCGCTGTTACTGTAGCAAACGAAAACGGATGTAATTACTGTAATTGTGCACACAGTTTCGTTGGTGGAAAAATGGGAATCGATGAACAGGATATTAATGATGCAAGAAACGGCGTTTCTTCTGATCCTAAGATAAATGCAGCGTTGGTTTTTGCTAAAGAAATTCTCCATACAAAAGGAGCTGTTTCCAACGAATCTTTTGAAAATATAAAAGCCGCAGGATATAATGATGCTCAGATTCTTGAAATTTTAGCACAGGTATCACTCAGTATTTTCACCAATTACGCGAATATTTTAGCAGATACGGACATTGATTTTCCAACATTAGCTCCGATAGCAAAACACTAATCATCAATTTAAACTTAAAACAACAAAACAATGCAAACAACATTCAATACAATCGATATAAACGGAGTAGAAATTTTTTACAGAGAAGCGGGTGACAGAAATAAACCGACTTTGGTATTGCTTCACGGTTATCCAACTTCGTCACATATGTATAGAAACCTCATCAAAGATTTATCGGATAAATATCACTTAATTGCTCCTGATTATCCCGGATATGGAAGAAGTGAACAACCTCCAATGAGTGGATTTGATTATACTTTCGACAATTTTGCAAAAATAGTAACAGAATTACTGGCTAAACTGGATATTCAGAAATACAGTCTTTACTTAATGGATTACGGAGCTCCGGTAGGATTTAGAATTGCCAGTGCGAGTCCGGAAAAAATAGATTCATTAATCGTGCAAAACGGCTGTGCTTACGAAGAAGGTTTGGAAGATTTCTGGAATCCCATCAAAGCATACTGGAAAGATAGTAACGATAAAGAAGCAGAAAATACCCTTCGTGGTTTTCATGATTACAACGGTCTGAAATGGCAATACACTCACAGCGTACCAAATCCAAGTGTTATTTCTCCGGATAACTGGGAAACCGACCTTAGACATTTGGAAAGACCTGAAAACGGAGCGATACAATTGGCTTTGTTCTATGATTATCAGAATAATGTGCCTTTATATCCAAGTTGGCAACAATATTTCAGAGATTATCAACCGGAAATGTTGATCGTGTATGGTAAAAACGATTATATTTTCCCGGGTTCAGGAGCAGAAGCATTTAAAAAAGATGTTAAAAATCTTGAATTCCATTTGTTTGAAGCAGGGCATTTTGCATTGGAAAGTCATGGTGACGAAATTTCAGCAATCATCAGTGATTTTCTTGACAGAAAAGTGAAGTAAGTAGTTTATTTTTTGTTTCGCTCTGTGAGATTTTGCAGGGCGATTTTACTATTTGCAATGTTTTTTATTAATAAAATTTAGAAATAATAAAAAAAGGAAGAAAATTTTTAAATTTGATCGTTAACGATTTACAATTATCAACTTTTACAAATAATCATTAAATGTTTTGAAGAAAAATATATTGATTGATAATTTCGATGGTGACAAAATGCAAACGTTTTGAAGTTTTGTCTGCAGTACATTTGCTTTAATAAAAATTAAAACCAAAAACATGGAATCAGGAATAAAAATTATTGAAAAAGAAGAAGGGAAAAGACTGGGCGTCGCGAGAGGAAATTATCGCATCGTTGTTTCTGGTGAAGAAACGAATAATACTTATGCCGTTATTGAAATGACTGTTCCGCCGGGAGGAGGTCCGCCGCCGCATTCGCATCCGAATACTCAGGAAACGTTCTATGTTTTGGAAGGTGAAGTAGAATTTAAAACAGAAAACGGAAAATCCATTGTTTCCAAAGGAGGTTTTGTCACGATACCTTTTGGTGGAGATATTCATTGTTTTAAAAATACGTCGAATTCTTTTGCCATACTTCTTTGTACAGTAATGCCTGCAGGACTAGAAAAAATATTTGAAGCGATCGGTCAGCCAGCCGAGAAAGATGAATTTTTCCCGATTCCTGAGCTTACGGAAGAACGAAAAAAATTATTACAGCATTTGGATGAAACTCATGGACAGAAAACTTATCCAGGTAATTATTTAGATTAAAAAATTAAATTTTCCTGTTTTCGAAAAAAGAATAATATGATTTTTACAAATAATTCTCACGAGATTTTACAGCTTTACAATCTGGATCAGTCGAACTCCAATGTCATTTTTGATATTAAAAAAACGGATCTCACTTTTATCTGGAATACCAGTGAACACATGGATATTACCATTGATAAAGTTCGTTATCAGCTTCAAAAAAATCAGATGATATTTTTGACGGAATTTCACAAAATAGATTGCATAGAATTTGAAACCGCGAGAATGGTAAGGTTTAATCAGCCTTTTTACTGTATTATTAATCACGATAATGAAGTTGGCAGCAAAGGATTGCTCTTTTTCGGAGCGTCGGATATTCCTATTGTCACAATTGACGAAAATATGGTGAGGGAATTCGAAATATCATGGGAGATTTTTTATTCAGAAATTAGTAAAACAGATATTTTACAACAGGATATGTTGCAGTCTTTGTTGAAAAGAATGTTGATTTTATCGGTTAGAATCTTAAGACAATCCAATAATTTCTATAAACTTGAAAAAGTTCAGAGTGACGTAATCCGAGAGTTTAATTATTTAGTGGAAAGTCATTTTGCAGAACATCACGATGTTGCTTTTTATGCTTCAAAACTTAATAAATCTCCCAAAACATTATCCAATTTATTTGCGCTCGTTTCGGAACGACCTCCATTAAATATTATCCACGACAGAATAATGATGCATGCAAGAAGGCAGATTAATTATTCAAGTCTGTCTATAAAGGAGATTGCCTATGAATTGGGATATGATAATATTCAGACTTTCAGCCGTTTTTTCAAAAGTAAAGAGGGGGTTTCTCCTGTTCATTATCGAAAGAAAGTGACGGAGTTAGCATAGATTTTTGGAATAAAAAAACCACTGGGTTTCAGTGGTTTTTTTTGTATTGTGGAGTTGGAGGGATTCGAACCCTCGTCCAAACAAGCAACACATAAGATTTCTACATGCTTATTCTACTATTAATTTTCGACTGGAGGCAGAGAGCAGACACCCAACTTCCAGCTTATCTTCTAAATTTTCGTGCTTTATCCGAAGCTGCTAAAGCCTTATTTCTACATTACTATATCTCAGGATCAAACGCCGTAGAACGGAGCATTTGTGAGACATCTTGCTTCCTTACTATCTTCGGGAAAGCGCTTGAATCTTACTTTATTCGGATTAAGCTGCAAGAGCGAACTCTTCGTTGCCAGTTAAAAGTTTGCAGCAAGGGATTAAAGAGATCGCGCTACGGTTCTCTGCATGCTTACTTACCCATTGATCTTGCTGTCGAAACCAGTCAACCCCATGAATAAAGTGAATGCAAAGATAGTACTTTTGTTCAAATACCATTAATATTGTTCAAGGCTTTTTTAATTAACTTGTTTAAACGAATGAAAAAATTAAGTTCAAAAGATATAAAAGCTGTTATTAAATGATTTAATGGATGTTTATGTGTTTATTCATCAACTTAAAATAAATAATAAATATATTGAAGTGTTTTTTTTAAATTTTTATTAGAAGCTATTTCCCGCTCTCCGCACTCGCTATTTTTTGTGTTTCGGCGCGGCGGCAAAGCCACCGCGCCGAAACACAAAAAATGAGCTCAAACAAATGCTGCGATCGGGGCTAAGACCAAAGACACTTATTTAAACAGTAGGAGAAATATCCTTAACGCGATCATCTTAATTTCTATGACAAACTTTGTGGAAAATTAGAATAGTATTAATTCCTTCTTTATATATATCTTAGATGACGTTTATAGAATCCTAAACCCAAAAAGTAAAGATGAGTTAAATTGAAAAGTTTAAACAAGTTGATTATAATTCTATTCAGGATATTAAACCAACAAAAAAGTGCCAGAATTTTCTGACACTTTCTATAATTAATCTCTGTTTTTTAGCAATATCCATCCGGAAAGCTGAACCGGTTTCTTGGTAATTCGGTCTTCCCATTGTAATTTATACCAATACGTTTCGGTAGGTAATGGCATTCCTATATATTTTCCGTCCCAGATTGGCGTTTTTGTACTTGGCTTAAATACAGCTTTTCCGTATCGGTCAAAAATTCCACCTTCAAAATTTCCGTATTTACTGATTTCACTGAAATCAATTACATCATTTTTTCCATCGCTGTTTGGAGTAATTACATTTGCCATAAAGAAGGTGTAATATTCTGCAGTGGTATCACAAGTTGCCCCTCTGTTTCTTACTCGGATCGAATATTGAGTGTTTTTTAGAACATTAAAAGTACTTGATCCTTGCCAAGTAACGCCTCCGTCAATTGAATATTCCAAAGGAACATTTCCATTATTTTTAACAACGATGGTTAACGTATTATTGTTATAAATAATTTCCGAAATCTGTGGCGTTACAATATATCCGACAGTTGCAGTAAATGTGTTTGAGCAAACTCCATTACTGATGGTTACGGAATAAGTTCCCGGTGTATCTACATTAATAGTCTGGGTTGTTGCACCTGTGTTCCAGCTGTAAGAATAGCTTGGTCCGCTTCCGGCATCTAAAATTCCTTTATCACCTTTACAAATTTCAATATTTTGTAATGTTGATACGATTTCAGGAACTACAGTAATCGTAATTGTGGCAGATGTTGTTGCAGAACAGCCGTTTGTTCCAACTCCAGTTACGGTGTAAGTTGTGGTTGCAGTTGGGGAAACAGTCTGTGTGCTTCCGTTTCCTGATAATCCTGTCCATGTATAAGTATTTGCACCCATTGCTGTAAGAGTAATAGATTCACCTTTACAGATTTTTAATTTTAGTGCAGAAACACTGATGATGGTGGGGTAATATTTTTAATAACAGTTACAGAACCTTGTTTTGTACATCCGTTTGGAGTGGCGCTTGTTATTGTTAAAGTATAAGTTCCGGCAGCATTTACAATCGGAGTTAATGTATTCGCTCCCGAAACAATATTTCCTCCACCTGTTGCTGTCCATAAGAATGTTGATCCCGGTTGATAAACAGAAGCTGCTGCATTCAATGTGATTTGCGAATGGGCACAATCAATCTGTCCCGGCGCATTGATGTTAACGATAATTGCAGGATCCATCGTTGCGGTCACAGATTTTGTGTATTGACATCCGTTTGGAGTTGTTACAGTTACGATAAATGTTCCTGAAGCGTTTACGGTTGTTGTTGCGGTTGTCGCTCCGTTAGACCAAAGGAAAGTGTTGCCTGTTCCGTTGGCTGTGGCAGTTAATGTTGTTGAAGAACCTTGACAGAAATTAAGCACTCCCGTAATCTGTACATTCGGATCCACACCTTGCGTGATTGTAACGGAAACCGGATCACTTGTACACGTTCCGTTATTATAAATTAAAGTATAGTTTCCCGGATTTGATACCGTGATCGATTGTGTTGTTGCTCCGTTTGACCATGTATTTCCTGTTGCTGAACTCGATGTTAAAGTAACCGGAATATTATTACAGATAACATTCGATGAGGTTGTTATGGTAGGAATTGGTTTTATATTAACAATTAATTGTAATTCTGCAACTTTCGAGCATGATCCCGATTTTACCAACACATAAATGGTCGCATTTCCTGAAAGATAAGCGGTAGGAGTTGCGATTGTACTATTATTTTCAGCTAAAGCATCAATTTGATTTAAATAATAACTGAAAACCACTCCCGAAGTTGCACTGATATTCGGCTGAGATGAAGTTAAGTTAAATGTTGCCGTATTTGTATTTGAACACAAGCTCAAACTTGAATTTTGTACAATAGGAACTGCTCCTTGAGTCACCGTCACAGATTTTGTGTACTGACAGTTTGCCGGAGTTTTTACCGTCACAGTATAAGTTCCCGGTGTAGAAACGGAAAGCGTGTTTCCGGTTGCGCCCGTTGACCATGTGTATGTATTTCCTGTTCCGTTTGATGTAGCTGTCAAAGTTGTCGGATTTCCACAAACAATCAGATTTCCTGAGATTTGAGGATTAGGATCACTTTCTGCTGTTACGGTAAATGAAACTGGGGTGGTTGTGCAAATTCCGTTAGAAGTTGTTAAAGAATAAATTCCTCCCGATGTTATGGTAATAGATTGTGTTGTTGCTCCGTTAGACCAAACGTTTCCTGTTGCTGCGCTGGAAGTAAGAGTTACATTTCCTCCAAAACAGATCGTTGATGATGAGCTTGTAATTGTCGGGGACGCAAGTTGTGTTACATTTAATTGTAATGAAACGACTTTCGAACAGGTTGTAGATTTTACTCTTACATAAATTGTCGCGTTTCCGGAAAGGTAAGCTGTCGGAGTTGCAATTGTATTGGTATTTCCTGCAAGAGCATCCGCTTGATTTACATAATAATCAAAAGTAATCCCCGAAGTTGTACTGATATTTGGTTGAGCTGTCGTTAAATCAAAAGTTGCAGTCGTCGTAATAGAGCAATTGGTTAAAGTTGCATTTTGAGCCACCGGAACGGCACCTTGCACAACCGTTACTGATTTTATGTATTGACAGTTTGCCGGAGTTTTCACTGTGACAGTATAAGTTCCCGGAGTTGAAACGTTAATGGAAGCTGCTGTTGATCCCGTTGACCATAAATAGGTATTTCCCGTTCCTGTTGAGGTTGCAGTTAGAGTAGTAGAGGTGGATTCGCACAACGTTAAGTTTCCGTTGATCTGTACAGTAGGATCCGTATCCTGAGTAATAATCACTGAAGCTTGTGGACTTGTACAAATTCCGTTTGTGCTTGTTAAGGTATAAGTTCCCGGAGTGGTTACCGTAATCGATGGAGTAGTTTCCCCGGTCGACCATGTATTCCCGGTTGCGTTATTTGATGTTAAAGTGATATTTCCGTTCGGACACAATTTTGTTGCCGAAGCATTAATCACAGCAGTTAAGCTTTTATCTTTAAAAACAATAGCATTCGTCTGTTTACAGGAATTAATTGAATTGTTCGGATTGTTCGGATCCTGATAACTTATATTGTAATAATAAGTTGTACCCGTATTTACAGCAATCGGTGTAGTAATCGGATTGTTTCCTGTTGCTGCATTGTTGGCTGTACTGTAATAATTAACGGTAAAATTAGGGTTTCCGTTCAGAATTCCAGCAGATAAAGTACTGAAGTTAAAAGTTGTCGTGCTTCCGCAAATGTTGATTTCTCTCGGAGAACTTGCAGTCGGTCCCGCAACTCCCGGTGGAACGAAAGGATTCGGAGCAATCGTCGAATTGGTGAATGGTGAAACAAATGTCGCCGTTCCTCCCCATGTTAAATTAAATGTATAAACCGTCGTAGACCAGTTGTCAACATATAAATAATAGGTCTGACCCGCCACAACATCCATATATTTGCAATAAGGATCTGTATTTCCCGCTCCAGATGAGGTGTTGGTATTGGTCATGTTCATTCCGGTGTTCACGTAATATCCTGAAGCATTACATCTTACAGGTGTTCCTCTGTTGGCGCAGGTTACATTCGGTCCGTAGATAGCCCAGTCGTAATCAACAGGTCCTGTCGGAGCGAGGTCAAATGTAAGGGTTCCGCTTGTGGCGATGGTGAATTTGTACCATACAGAGTGGTTTTCATAAGAAAGGCATCCTCCGAGAGTCTCGTTGGTGTTTCCAATTCCTATCGGAGTATAGTTAATGCCTGAATTTCCGCAAACTGTAATTGCTGAAGCACAGTCTTCCTGCGCAAAAATAGACAGGTGGAAAATCATTAACAAAGAAAAAAGTAATTTTTTTAGCATAATGAAAAGAGGGTGTTTTTTTACACAGTCAGACATTTTGTAATAAAATCAGTTTTTTTGTTTCCTTTAATTGAAGGGTAAAAGGTTTTACTGAAAAAATCTGAGATTTTATCACATGTACATACTAATATTCTTTGATTGGGAGGATTTTTTAGGTGAAAAGGCAGGGTCGAAATACTATTCTCGCAGTCATTTGGTTTTTAGGATTTTAATATAATTTACAAATCTAAATAAATAAAGAATGCAAAAATAGATATTTTATTAAATATGTTTTTATAATTAGTCTAAAATCATTGAGAATTATTTGTTAACTCTGTGTTTTCTTGAAGCTTTTCCGAAAAATAATAATTTGTGAAGACGTATTTTCTATAAGAAAGTTTTGTAGTTTAATAAAAAAGTCTTAGTTTTGCAATCCAAAATGAGATGTAATATATGTTAATAATTCCAGTAAAAGATGGTGAATCCATCGACAGAGCATTAAAGAAATATAAAAGAAAATTTGATAAAACGGGTACTGTTCGTCAATTAAGATCTAGACAAGCGTTTATTAAGCCTTCTGTAACTTTAAGACAAGCAAGACTAAAAGCTTCTTACAAGCAAAGAAATCTTAGCAAGGAAGAACAGGCTTAAGAAATTTTCTTAACCACACATACTAAATTCACTCTTTAAATAGTTATATTTGAAGAGTGAATTTTTGTTTTTATACATTACATGATGCTGAGCAAATTTTTAGAATATTTACAATTCGAAAAGAGGTATTCGCCTCATACCATTACAAGTTACCGGAAAGATCTTGAAGATTTTTCTCATTTCTATCTTAAAACCGAGTCTTCAGAAGATATTTCCAAAGCAGACAAAAAAATCATCCGGAATTTTATCGTTGATTTAAGCGAAAACGGTATTTCAAAAAGAAGTATCAACAGGAAACTGTCTTCTCTTCGTAGTTTTTATCTCTTCCTTTTAAAAATTGGTGAGATTAAAGTGTCTCCCACAGAAAATATTTCTTCCCTGAAATTTTATGCCGAAAAGCAGATTCCTATGTCTCAAGAAGAGATGCAAAAGCTTAATGATGAGGTTTTTGCTGAGGTTCACGATGTGTTGGAGGAATGCATTATGGAAGTCCTGTATCAGACAGGAATTCGTAAAGCTGAGCTTTGTGGTATGACTTTTGAGAATGTTAATTTAAGCGGAAACGAACTGAAAATAATAGGAAAAGGGAACAAAGAAAGATACATTCCCATATCCGGAAATCTGTCTGATCTGCTTAAAAGTTATCTGGAAATAAGGAAACCGGAGACCGAACATAAATCATATTTTTTTGTAAACAAGAAGGGTAAAAAACTCAACGAAAAATTTGTTTATGTGGTGGTTAATAAGTACCTTAGTCTTATAACAACCAAGGAAAAAAGAAGCCCTCATATCCTTCGTCATAGCTTTGCTACACACGTTTTGGACAATGGGGCGGAGATTTCCAAAGTAAAGAAAATATTAGGGCATTCCAGTCTGGCAAGTACCCAGGTCTATACGAATGCTAATATCGAACAATTGAAAAAAGTGTTTAATCAGGCTCATCCAAGAGCATCTAAAAAAGAAGAATTATGAAGATTACAGTACAATCAATTGGTTTAACTCCACACGAACCACTAGAATCACACATCGAAAAAAAAGTAAGTAAACTGGATACTTTTTACGACAAAATTCACGAGTGTAAAATCTTTTTAAAAGTGGAAAATAATGCAGATAAAACAAACAAAACGGCCGAGCTTATTTTGGCGGTTCCAGGCGAAGATATCGTCGTAAAAAAGACATCTGCAAGTTTTGAAGAAAGTTTAGACATGTGTGTTGATACTGCTAAAAAGCTACTAATCAAGAAAAAAGAACTGGCGTAGAAAAAAAAGATAAAAAAAGTCATTAAAAAGTTTGAGAATTCAAAAAAACCGTTCTATATTTGCACTCGCAAAAAGGGAACAGTGTTCTTTTGAATTCTTTGTTATTTAAACGCTTCCATAGCTCAGCTGGCCAGAGCACGTGATTTGTAATCTCGGGGTCGTGGGTTCGAATCCCTCTGGAAGCTCAATTAATAAAAATCTGGGGAGATTCCAGAGTGGCTAAATGGGACTGACTGTAACTCAGTTGCTTCGGCTTCGCAGGTTCGAATCCTGCTCTCCCCACAGTTTTTTTATTAAAAAAAGTCTTGCAGGTTTCAAGAAGATTTCTTAGATTTGCAAACCGTTACCAATAATTTTGGAAACAAAATTGCGGAAGTAGCTCAGTTGGTAGAGCGTCAGCCTTCCAAGCTGAATGTCGCGAGTTCGACCCTCGTCTTCCGCTCAAAAAAATACTCGAAAAGAGTATTTTTTGACTACTGAAAAGCTCAGAGTAGAATTTTCTCAACAGCTTTCAGTCATTAATATTAAAAGGCTTCCATAGCTCAGCTGGCCAGAGCACGTGATTTGTAATCTCGGGGTCGTGGGTTCGAATCCCTCTGGAAGCTCAATTTAATATAAACTATTCGGGAAGATTCCAGAGTGGCTAAATGGGACTGACTGTAACTCAGTTGCTTCGGCTTCGCAGGTTCGAATCCTGCTCTTCCCACCAGTTTATATTAAAAAAGTCTTGCGAATTTTAAGAATTTTTCTTAGATTTGCAGACCGTTACCAATAATTTTGGAAACAAAATTGCGGAAGTAGCTCAGTTGGTAGAGCGTCAGCCTTCCAAGCTGAATGTCGCGAGTTCGACCCTCGTCTTCCGCTCAACAAAAATCACTCTATTTTTTAGCGTGATTTTTTTGTTTAAGGCCGACTTAGCTCAGCGGTAGAGTGCTTCCTTGGTAAGGAAGAGGTCACGGGTTCAAGTCCCGTAGTTGGCTCATTATTATCCCGAATTTCTTCGGGATTTTTTTTGCCAAAATTTTAAATTAATTATTACAATACTTTTTGAACCATTAAGAATATTTTAAGGAGTTAAGAATAGTAAGTTGTTAAATACTCTACTTAAAAATCAGAGTGATTTTTCGTTTAAATTTAGTCTAAAATTCCATAAGCTTAGTTCAAGAGTCATATAAAGAATTGTATTGATACTATTTTACATTATGATTTTCCACAAAGTTTGTCATCCTGGAAGGATCTAAGCGTAGTATTAGAAAATAGCTTAGAAAGAGATTCGCACCTAAATCCTTTCTGAACTGTGATGGCTTGGGAAAACAACAAAAATCCTAATCCCGATTGCAATGGAAAAATAAAGAACATCGCCTCACTTATTTTCAAAAAACAAATTTCACATTGTTAAATGGGTTAAAGCCCATTCCTATTGATGAGAGATAGATGTTATAATCCAACATTATCAAGTGAAGTACATTCACGGACGAAAAGTTAAGAATCTCCATGATCTTCATATTTAAAAATATATTGAACTTTCAATTAAAATTCCACCTTAAAATTTAATTAAAGTATTCTCCACTCTATCATTCTTCCTTTACCATCATAAAAATTTTCGTTACATTCGTATAAAATAATTTTTGATGAATATTCTCTTATTGGAAGACGATCTCATTCTTTCTGCGGAACTGTGTAAGTTTCTGGAATCAAATAATTTTACCTGTGATAAAATCTATGACGGGGAAACGTTTTTGCGCCAGATAAAAAACAGTACGTACGATTTGTATCTGTTGGACATTAATGTTCCAAAGATAAACGGACTGGATGTTTGTCAGACGATCCGTTCTTTCGATAAAAATACTCCGATTATCATCATTTCGGCGTACGGAGATTTATCGGATAAAAAAGACGCTTTTACAAGATTGGCAGATGATTATTTGGTGAAGCCTTTTCAATTTGAAGAGCTATTATTGCGAATGAATTCATTGTTAAGAAGAAAAGCACCTTCTGATACGGCAGATCAGGATATTGTAAGAATTGATGATCTTATTGTGAATAAAACCGAGCAGAAAGTATATCGTGGAGGAAATGAAATCAGTCTTACCCTAAAAGAATTCCAATTGTTGGTTTATTTGGCAGAAGCGCAGGGAAGAAACCGTTTCCAAACAACAGATTACAGAACATGTCTGGGAACATAATTTCAATACGAATACCAATACGGTAGAAGTTTACATCAATTTTTTAAGAAAAAAGATAGATAAAGATTTTAAAGTTAAATTAATTCATACACGTTCAGGTTTCGGGTATTATTTAAGTCCATTATAGAATGTCTTTAAAACGAAAGATAGCACTCAATCTCAGTATTGCCTTTTCATTGCTTTTTGGTATTGTGATGGCGGTGATTTATATGTCTTTTAATGATTTCAGGAAAGAAGAATTTAAAGAAAGATTTAGACAGAGATTGGATTTTACTTCTCATTTTATTGCCAAGTCGAAAGATTTTGAAGAAGAAGCACCTGTCTTTTTTAATGAAAATTCGGATAATATTCTTTTAAATGAAACAATCTTAATTTTTAACAGCGAAAAGGAACTTATCTACAGCACCATCAAAGATCGAAATGTAACCTGGGACAGCGCTTTATTGAAAGAACTCGACGAAAAAAAGATCGTCTATTCCGAAAAAACAGTTCCCGAAGTTTATGCGGCGCTCAAAACCATCAACGGCGAAAACTACTATATTCTCACAAGCGCTTTAGACACCAATGGAAATTCAAAGCTTGCTTATCTTAAATACCTTTTAATAACGGCTTATGTGATGAGCACGTTGCTTATCGGCTTTTTTAGTTATTATTTTATGGGACAATTCCTGAAGCCTTTGGAAGACCTGAATCAGGAAATTTCAGAAGTTACAGCACATAAATTAACCACACAGATTCCGGTAAGAGATTCAAACGACGAGATCAATGTTCTCGCGCAATCTTTCAACACGATGATTACAAGATTGGATGATGTTTTTCAGTCCCAAAAAGACTTTACGGCAAGTGCTTCCCACGAAATCCGGACACCGATTACCAGAATGGCTTTTCAGCTGGAAAATTTAATTAAGCTTGAACAGCATTCTCCGGAAACTTTATCTTCTTTAAAACAGATTCAGAAAGACGTTTATCAATTGTCTGATCTTACGAATTCTCTTTTGTTATTAACGAAATTCGACAAAGAAAATATTCAGAGTATTTACGAAGAAGTAAGGATTGATGAAGTTATTTTTGAGTCTTTCGAAGCCGTAGAAAAAAGTTATCCGAAACTCAAAATGGATTTCCTTATTTCCGAAGACACTGCCGAAAACGGACTTTTAACGATAAAAGGAGTTCAATCTTTATTGGATATTGTCTTTATTAACTTGTTTAAGAATGCAGCCGTTTATTCAGACGATACGGAAGTTGATGTGTTAATTACTGAAACGGATGAAAATCTTGTTGTTGATGTCGTTTCTCACGGAGATACGATTCCTAAAGGAGAAAGAGCAAAATTGTTTGAAGCATTCACACGTGGAAATAATTCTCAGAATATTTCCGGTTCCGGATTGGGTTTAAGGATTGTCAAAAGAATTCTTGAATATCACGGTGCAAAAATTATCTATACTTCTCCCGCAGATTTATTGAATAAATTCAGTGTGGTTTTTAATAAATAAGATTTTCCCTACAGCTTACAAGCTTTTCAAAACATTTAGCATTCACGATGTCATCCTGAGCGCGAAGCAGTCGAAGGATCTTTATAAATGAAACTTCAAGAACCTTTAGCGTGACAATTCTGTCAAAAACTTAGATAAATTCGATTCACATTTAAATAATATTTTAACTAAAGTTTCATTAAATCAGTACTTTAATAATCTCCTCAAACCAAATTTAATATTTTTTTAAGGATTCTTTAAGAGCATTTTAATAGCAGAAAGGCATTTTTGTATCATAAAAATCAATAAAATGAACAAATTTGCAGGGCTGCTCGTCGTCATTTCCTCATTCATGACGGCCCAACAGCAAATGTCGCTTTTGGATTGCGAAGAAGCTTTTCAGAAGAACAATTTACAACTGCTCGCCGAACAGTACAACATCAATATGGCTGATGCAGATATTTTGCAGGCTAAAATCTGGGAACTTCCGCAATTGAGCGGACAAATCAACGCGTACAATCCTGAAGATAAAAAAGCTTTCGATGTAGGACGCGCAAAAGGAGCACAGGTAACCCAATTAATTTACATGGGTGGCAAAAAGAAAAACGAGATTGCTTTTGCAAAATCGAATAAAGAAACTGGCTCAGCTTCAGTTTTCGCAACTTCTGATTGATCTGAAGGCACAGCTTCGTACAACGTATTTCAATCTTTATTACGAAAGATTAAAGCTCGATAACACCAATAAGCAATTGGGGTATATGAATGATCTTTTGGCGGCTTACCGAATACAGTCGGCAAAAGGAAATGTATCTCTGAAAGATGAAGTGAGATTGCAGAGCATCGTTATTCAATTGAATAATGACAAGCTCGGAATTAATAAAAGTATGCTGGAATTTGAACAGAACCTAAAAGTTTTAACAGGAATTACAGACGATATCAATCCACAACTTTCAGATGCTGAAGCAAAAGAAATTCTGGCTTCTCAGCCTTTCGGTGACGAAGCTGAGTTGAAGAAAAAAGCACTGGAAAATAATTCGGATTATCAATATAATTTAAAATTAATAGATAACAGCAAGTTGTATGCTCAATGGCAAAAATCTCTGAACGTTCCGGATGTAAACGTCGGTGTCGGATGGGATCAAAACGGAGGAACTTTTAAAAATGAAGCCAATCTGATGTTCGGAATTCCTCTGCCTTTGTGGAAATCAAATAAAGGAAATGTTGATAAGGCTCATTTTGCCATTCAGCAGAATCAGAAAAATGCAGAATTCCAGAAATTGAATCTTGAAACAAAAGTTCAGTCAGCTTACAGAACCTGGAAAACACAATACGATCAATTAATTGAAATAAAAGCGACAGACCTTAATAATATGGATCTGGTCTACAACGGAATGCTGAAAAATTTCAGAAACGGAAATGTAAGTCTTATCGAATTTACAGATTTCATGGAAAGTTACCGACAGACTGCGCTTCAGATTTATGATATGAAAAATGAGATCATCCAGTCGGCAGAACAATTGAATCAACTAATACAAACGAAAATCTTCTATTAAACATGAAAAATTATATCATCCCGATAATGGTGGCTTTGTCCGTTTTATCTTGTTCAAAAAAAGAACAGGAAGTAAAACCACAGGCAAAAAAAGGTTTTGAGCTGAGCAACACAATGCTGAATTCGATTTCTTTAGCAAAAGTTGAGAAAAAAAATATAAAAGACGATTATAATTTTTACGGAAAGATTTCGGCTGACAAAAACTCTTATATCGATGTTTATCCGCTGGTTGGAGGAAATGTTTTAAGTGTAAATGTAGAATTGGGAGATCATGTGACGAAAGGGCAGGTTTTGGCGACGATCAGAAGTACGGAGTTGGCGGAAGTTCAGAAAGAGGTGAGCGATGCGAAAACCGATATGGTGGTTGCCCAAAATAATCTTCGCGTTGCCAAGGAAATGTATGAAGGAAAACTGAATACGGAAAGAGATGTATTGGAAGCCAAAAGTCAGCTACAGAAAGCGCAGGATCAAATGCAGAGAGCGAGTGCGGTGAGTACGGTTTATAATGTACAGAAGGGAAATATCTATAGTGTGGTGGCTCCGATCAGTGGATATATCGTTCAGAAAAACATCAATAAAGATATGCAGCTGAGGAACGACAGAAGCGAAAATATCTTTGATGTTGCCAATACAACCAATGTTTGGGCAATCATGAACGTGAACGAATCTGATATTGATAAAATAAGTCTGGGAATGAAAGCACAGGTTTCCACATTGTCTTATCCAGATAAAGTTTTTGATGGAAAAATTGATAAGATCTTTAAGATCATCGATCCTCAAACCAATGCAATGCAGGCAAGAGTAGTGCTGGATAATAAAAACGGATTGTTGATCCCCGACAGTAAAGCAACCATAAAAGTCACAAGCTCAGAAAATAATATGGCGTTAACGATTCCTTCGAAAGCCGTTATTTTTGATGATAACAGAAGTTTTGTGGTGATCTACAAATCCAGAACCGACGTAAAGGTTAAAGAAATAAAAGTGTTGAAACAGGTCGGCGACATTACGTATGTTTCCGAAGGCTTGTCTGAAGGAGAAGAAGTAATTACCAATAATCAATTGTTGATTTATCGCTCTTTGAATAGCTAATTTTATTTTAAACCAATAAAATTTCATTAAGCTTTTAAAAAAGTAAAGACTATTTCTTTCAAATTAAATTGTTTTAAATGCTGTTGTCAGGCTGAAGTTCTCAAAGCCTTGTTGATGAAGATCCTTCGACTGCTGCGCGCTCAGGATGACAATCGAAAATTTAATTATTAGAAAAATCTTTGCTTTTAAAATAAGAAGAATTAAAAATTTCTTTCAACGACTTTTTTAGGTCACAAAAAATTCATCATGAATAAATTCATTAAAAATATAATTGCTTTTTCGTTAAAAAATAAAGCATTTACCTTTATTTGGGTGGCTATTTTGGCGGTCGCGGGATTTATAAGTTTCAAAAATATGCCTATTGAAGCCTTTCCCGACGTTACGAATACCCAGATTGTCATCATTACCCAATGGAATGGGCGAAGCGCAGAAGAAGTAGAACGTTTTGTAACGACTCCCATCGAATTGGCAATGAGTCCGGTTCAGAAGAAAACCAGTGTGAGAAGTACCACGATGTTTGGACTTTCCATTGTTAAAATTCTTTTTGATGATGGAGTCGACGATACTTTTGCCAGAAATCAGGTGAATAATCAATTACGGACAGTCAGTCTTCCCGATGAAGTCGATCCCGAAGTTCAGCCGCCTTACGGACCAACCGGAGAGATTTTCCGATATACTTTACAGAGTAAAAAGAAAGATTCCCGCGAATTATTAACCCTTCAGAATTGGGTGATCGATCGAGCGTTGAGAGGTGTTCCGGGAGTTGCAGACATCAATGTTTTCGGAGGTCAGGATAAAGTTTTTGAATTAAGTATCGATCCGAGAGCGTTGGATAAATATAATCTGACACCGCTTCAGGTTTATGATGCCGTTACAAAAAGCAACTTGAATGTTGGTGGTGATGTTATCGAAAAAAACGGACAGGCTTATGTCGTTCGAGGAATCGGTTTGGTAAAATCTGTCGCAGATATTGGCAATATTACCATCGAAAATGATAACGGAAATCCTGTTTTGGTTAAAAACGTTGCCGATGTTCACGAAAGTTCTATGCCGCGAGTGGGACAGGCAGGTTTGAATAATCAGGAAGATACGGTGGAAGGAATCGTGGTGATGAGAAAAGGCGAAAATCCGCGTGAAGTTTTGGTGGGTGTTAAAGCTAAAATTAAAGAACTCAACGAAAAAATACTTCCGAAAGATGTAAAAATGGTCACTTTCTACGACCGTGATAATCTGATGGATTTCACCACGGAAACGGTAATGCACAATTTGCTGGAAGGAATCGTTCTGGTAACCGTAATTGTTTTGATTTTCATGGCGGACTGGAGAACAACTTTAATTGTTTCCATCATCATTCCATTGTCCTTATTGTTTGCTTTTTTATGTTTAAAATTGGCAGGAATGAGTGCGAATTTACTCTCACTCGGAGCGGTCGATTTTGGGATTATCATCGATGGAGCCGTCGTCATGGTCGAAGGGATTTTTGTAATGCTCGACCACAAAGCGCATAAATACGGCGATGAAAAGTTCAATAAAATGGCAAAAGCAGGCTGGATCAAGCAAACCGGAACAGGTTTAGGAAAAGCTATTTTCTTTTCAAAATTAATTATCATTACTTCATTAATTCCGATTTTCTCATTCCAGAAAGTAGAAGGTAAAATGTTCTCGCCATTGGCATTTACATTAGGTTTTGCATTGATGGGAGCTTTGATTTTCACCTTGACTTTGGTTCCTGTTCTTTCACATATCCTTTTAAATAAAAACGTAAAAGAAAAGAACAATCCGTTTGTAAACTTTTGGGACAGAATTGTGTTAAAAGGTTTCAACTATACTTTTAGACATAAAAAAATGAGTTTAATTGTTGCCATTTCGTTCTTGACAATCACATTATTCTCAGGAAAATTTTTAGGAACAGAATTTTTACCGCAATTAAATGAAGGTTCACTTTGGATCACTGCAGAAATGCCGATGAGTTCATCATTAAAGGAATCATTAAAAACCGCCGATCTTTTGAAGAAAGATATTATGAGCTTCTCGGAAGTAACAGATGTTCTGGCTCAAACAGGGCGAAGTAACGACGGAAACCGACCCGAACGGATTTGGATTTGTGCAGTTTGCCGTCAATCTTAAACCTAAAAATGAATGGAAACGAAAGATCACCTACGAAGAATTAATTGAAGAAATAGACAAAAAACTGAGAACGTATCAAGGAATTACATTTAATTATTCTCAACCGATTTCCGATAATGTGGCGGAAGCGGTGGCTGGTTTTAAAGCCGAAAATGGGATTAAAATCTATGGGGACAATCTCGAAACGCTGGATAAATTAGCCGAAAAAGTTTTAAAGCAGATTAAAAATGTAGATGGCGTAAAAGATCCAGGAATCATTAAAAATATAGGTCAGCCGGAAGTAAGTGTCGTGTTGGATAGAGATAAAATGGCAGCTTACGGAGTAATGCCTGCAGACGCACAAGCGGTTTTGGAAATGGCTTTTGGTGGAAAAACGGCTTCAGAAATGTTCGATGGAGAAAGGAAATTCCCGATTCGTCTGCGTTATTCTCAGGAGTATAGAAAAGACGAAAACGATATTGCCGCATTGATGGTTCCTACGCAGGACGGAGCGAAAATTCCGTTAAAAGAAATCAGTACGATCGAAAAAGATAATGGAGCGGCGTTTATTTATCGCGATGATATTAAAAGATATATCGGAGTTAAATTCTCGATTCGTGATCGTGATTTGGGAGGTACGATTGCAGATGCGCAAAAAGAGGTGGCTAAAATTGATCTTCCGGATGGTTATTCTGTAGGTTGGACTGGTCAGTTTGAAAATCAGCAGAGAGCTTCAAAAAGATTGACGCAGGTTGTTCCGATCAGTATTTTAGGGATTTTCTTCCTTTTATTTATCCTTTTCGGAAACATGAAAGATTCTCTTTTGGTCTTGGCGAATGTACCTTTTGCGTTAATTGGCGGAATTATCGCTTTACACGTAACGGGAATCAATTTCGGGATTTCTGCCGGAGTCGGAATGATTGCCCTTCTCGGAATCTGTATTCAGAATGGAGTCATCCTGATAACGGAATTTCATCAAAATGTCAAGGACGGATTAGGTTTAGATGAAGCTATTTTTAATGGAGTAAAATCGAGAACACGCCCTGTAATTATGACAGCGTTAATGGCTTCCATCGGATTAATGCCTGCTGCGTTATCAACAGGGATCGGTTCAGAGTCTCAGAAACCATTGGCAATTGTGATTATCGGAGGATTAATTACGGCAACTGTTTTAACGTTATTAATTTTCCCAATCATCTTCTGGATCTTCAACAGAACCAAAAAATCGCAACAGATTTAATCATTCTTTATCTTATATTAAATTGAAGCACGGAAAACAAAGTTTTCCGCGCTTCTCCATTATTGAAATAAAATATTATGAGTTTAAAATCCTAGTCCCACTGCGAAAGCTTTTACAGTATTGGGATAATCAGCAAGTGAAGTTGCCGCTCCTGTTGTGGTATTCACCGTATAAATTTTTGTAGCTGAACCTACAGAAGCCATTAAATAAGCTTTTTGACTCATGCTTCCGATATCAAAACCATTGGCATTGGTAAGATTGATTCCTAAAGAACCTGTTTCTACCAACGTTCCGTTATTGGGAGGGTTTTGCTGATATAATTTATCCGTATTATGATCGATCACAAATAGAGTAGTAGCGGTTGTTCCTGCAAAGTTATTGGTATAAGCTGCAGCGCTTATCATGGCACCGGCAGGATTAATTGTAGTATCTACAGCTGTAATTCCTCCGGTAACAGGATCTAAACGAAGATTTTGCCCTGTGTTGCTCACCACTCTTATTTTGTCGACACTTGGATTAAAATCAAATCCGAAATCTGTTCCTGATAATAATGTTGTGAAAGGAGTAGTTCCAACAGCGGTTGCTGCGCCTGTTCCTAAATTAATTGTATAAATTCTGCTTGAGCTTCCTAAAGCGTATAATTGTCCGTTTAAAGGACGAAAATCAATTCCTAAAATATTTTCACCGCTCTGTAATCCTGCAATTGTTTTTGAAACCGGCATCGGACTGTTAGGATTGAATATTTGAAGGTTATTTGAATTATCCACAGCATAAGCAACAGCTTCCGTCGGAATGGCGAGATCTATGACAGGATGTTGAAGAGAACCGATCACACTTGTTTTTCCGTTGCTGATGTCTAATAAATGAAGTTTATCATTTAGAGCCAATAATGCCACACTGTTATCAGGATGAATATCAAAAGCAGCCTGTCCTGTAAAAGTTGTTCCCAAACTTCCCACTTCTACCAATGTTCCGTTGTTGGGAGGATCTTGTTTAAATAATTTCCCTGAAGACATATCAATATCATATAGAACAGTAGAAGCAGCTCCGGCTTTGCTGTTGGTGTAGGCAATTCCTGAAATCATAGGAGTTCCAGAACCTGAAATATTGGTATCCATTGCGGCAGTTGCTCCTGTTTCCGGATGCAAACGAAGGTTTTGCCCTGTATTGCTTACCAAACGGATGCGGTCAACTGTCGGATTAAAATCGATAGATGCAATAGTTCCGGATATCGCAGGACTGAACGCCGTAGAATTTACAATTCTTGCAGATGCACTCGCTGTATTAATGATATACAATTTACTTGCATTAGATAAAGCATACAATTCGCCTGTAGAAGGTCTGAAATCAATGCTCATCAGTTTTTCACCTGAAGCAACTCCTGTTACAGCGGTTTTAGAAATCGACATGGTTGGGTTTTTAGCATTGAATGCAACCAGTTCATTGGCATTGGTAATTCCGTAAACCAGAAGATCAGGTCCTTGTACGGTATTATTATTGTTTTCTGCCATATTCATATCATCAGAATCATCACAGGAGAATAAAATAACTGATGCGAATAATGCCAGAGATAGGTGTAATAGTTTTTTCATAATATTTATTTAGGTTGTGTTTTTTATATACGAGAGCGGATGAGATTTAGATTTATTGTTTTAATTTTTAACACTTTTCGATTACGAGTAATATTTATTTTTCCCTTATGTACTGATTATTAAGAGGATTCGATTTTATTTTCAGAAAACATAGAACAAGGATTTTTTCAATTAAGAAAAATGTGTAAATTTGCAGTCTCAATACGTTGAAGTATAATGTTTGCACATCATTGAATATGAATATTGAAACTTTTTTTAAGAAAAAGTTTTTGGTATTTAAAAATTCATTATATTTGCACACCGAAAATTTGAAAAACAATAAATAAAATAATTTAAATCATGGCAAAGGAAACGTTTAATCGTAACAAACCACACTTGAACATTGGTACTATTGGTCACGTTGACCATGGTAAAACAACACTTACAGCTGCAATTTCTGCTGTATTAGCTAGCAAAGGTCTTGCTGAGAAAAAAGATTTCTCTGCTATTGACTCTGCTCCAGAAGAAAAAGAAAGAGGAATCACTATCAATACTGCTCACATCGAGTATGAAACTGTAAACAGACATTACGCTCACGTTGACTGTCCAGGTCACGCGGATTACGTAAAAAACATGGTAACTGGTGCTGCTCAAATGGATGGAGCAATCGTAGTATGTGCTGCAACTGACGGACCAATGCCTCAAACTAGAGAACACATCTTGCTTTGCCGTCAGGTAAACGTACCTAGAATTGTTGTTTTCATGAACAAAGTTGACATGGTAGACGATGCTGAATTATTAGAGCTTGTTGAAATGGAACTTAGAGACTTATTGTCTACTTATGACTTTGACGGAGATAACTCTCCAGTTATTCAAGGTTCTGCATTAGGTGCACTTACTGCTGCTACTGCAACTCCTGTTAACACAGAAGATAAGTGGTTCAAATCTGTTGAAGAATTAATGGATGCTGTTGATACTTGGATCGAGCAACCACCAAGAGATACTGATAAGCCATTCTTGATGCCAATCGAAGACGTATTCTCTATTACAGGTAGAGGTACTGTTGCAACTGGTAGAATCGAAGCTGGTATTATCAATACAGGTGATCCTGTTGATATCATCGGTATGGGTGAAGAAAAATTAACTTCTACTATTACAGGAGTTGAGATGTTCAGAAAAATCCTTGATAGAGGTGAAGCTGGAGATAACGTAGGTCTATTGTTGAGAGGTATTGAAAAAACTGACATCAAGAGAGGTATGGTAATCGCTAAGAAAGATTCTGTGAAGCCTCACAAGAAATTCAAAGCTTCAGTTTATATCCTTTCTAAAGAAGAAGGTGGACGTCACACTCCATTCCACAACAAATACCGTCCTCAGTTCTACGTAAGAACTACAGACGTTACAGGTGAGATCTTCTTACCAGAAGGTGTAGAAATGGTAATGCCTGGTGATAACTTAGAGATCACTGTAGAATTGTTACAACCAATCGCTCTTAACGTAGGTCTTAGATTTGCGATCAGAGAAGGAGGTAGAACAGTTGGTTCAGGTCAGGTTACTGAAATCTTAGACTAATCATCTTAAAATAAATTAAAGTTCCGTAAGGAAACTTACGGAACTTTTAATCTACGGGCATCGTCCAATGGTAGGATACCGGTCTCCAACACCGTTGATCAGGGTTCGAATCCTTGTGCCCGTGCAAAAAGAAAATAATGAGTTCATTAATCAATTTTTTAAAAGGTTCTTATAACGAATTCAGACATAAAGTTGAATGGCCAAAATGGTCTGATTTGCAGTCTTCTACAATTGTAGTTACTATTGCAACAGTAATTCTGGCATTATTTACGTTTGGTGTTGACGAGTTGTTTTCTAAAGCAGTCAGCAACATAATAGGAATGCTAATCAACTTGTTCAATTAATAATAAAAGTATTTTCCCATAATGAGCGAATTGAAATGGTATGTGCTGAAAGCAATCAGCGGACAGGAAAATAAAGTGAAAAACTATATTGAGACAGAAATCAAACGTTTAGGGTTTGAGCAGTACGTTACTCAGGTGGTTATTCCTATGGAAAAGGTTATTCAGATCAGAAACGGTAAAAAAGTTCCTAAAGAAAGACCTTACTATCCTGGATACTTAATGATTGAAGCTGAACTGATGGGGGAAATTCCTCACGCTATTAAGAATATTCCCGGAGTTATTTCTTTTTTAAGTTTAACAAAAGGAGGAGATCCTGTTCCGATGAGAAAATCAGAAGTGAACAGAATGCTTGGTAGAATGGATGAGTTATCAGAATTCGCAAGTGACGTTGAAATTCCTTACATTGTAGGTGAAAACGTTAAAGTAATTGACGGACCATTCAACGGATTCAACGGTACAGTTGAAAAAATTCTTGAAGATAAAAAGAAAATTGAAGTTTCTGTTCTTATCTTCGGTAGAAAAACTCCAATGGAGCTTAGCTATATGCAGGTAGAAAAAGTGTAACAACTTTTCAAAATAAAATTATAAAGACCAGTCAGAAATGATTGGTCTTTTTGCTTTATGTAGTTTTTAATTGCAGGGTAAATATATTTGAAGCATCTGTAAGCTTTTTCTTATTTTTATATAAACTAAAAACTATGAAAAAGCTCTTGATATTATCTTTTTTATTACTTCTTCAATGGTGTTTTTCACAAAATCTTATTCACCATACTTCCAATTATTTTGGTCCCAATGCCAATCCCGTTCCTGAATTTACCGAAGCCACGATTCCTGAATTTACACAAGTTAGCATTACAGGAGATTATTATTTTGGATATGGTGATGAAACTATTTCAAACCTTACCAAAATCGAAGTTCCTCTTATTAAAGAAAGAATTTCTGTAAAAGTATGGAAAACGCTTATAGAACATTATTCTGTATCAGATGAGATTCTTTTAAGGAGACGAATGAGTAAGAATAAAGGGACTGCAACGGGTGATTTCTATATACAGACAAGAATTAAATTACTGTCTGAAGGAAAGTCTAAACCTGCAATAATTTTAAATGCAACACTAAAAACAGCTTCCGGAAGTGATTATAAGAACCGACGTTTTTTTAATACTGCAGGATATTATTTTGATGTTGAAATCGGCAAATCATTTACAATCAACAATTTTTTTATTGATGAAATGCGGCTTGTTTCAGATCTTGGTTTTTTCTCATGGGATGTACAAACTCCGAATAAGAATGTGCAGGATGATACCGTAATGTATGGAGTAAAATTAATTTTAAAACATAAAAATATAAGCTGGGAAAATACATTTTCAGGGTATAATGGCTGGATTAAAAGAGTGGAAGATTATGGAGACCGACCGATGATTTTTGCGTCAAAACTAAACTTTAGCACTAAGAATCAAACAATTTGGTTTCTCCAGTTTCAACACGGAATACAATATTTCCCTTACGACCAACTAAGAATAGGAGTGGTGTTCCCTTTAAGAAAACTGACTCCCAAGTTCTTTTGATTTTTATAAAGTGTAAGAAAGATCAAGACCTTGAATTTTTAAGGTCTCAAAGATTTTTCTTTAATTATTCATTTATTCAATCAGATTTAAAAATATTTCATATTATTTCTGAATTTTAATGAGTTAACTATTTGTCAATTAAAAATAATTTCATAATTTTGCAGTCCGAAAAGTAGGCTTACTTTATGTGAGTGCGGTAACCTACTGAATAATAAATGCTTCCAAACTCATTAATTATTCAAATTTAAAAAACAAACAATGGCTAAAAAAGTCTTTAAAATGGTAAAACTTCAGGTGAAAGGTGGCGCAGCTAACCCTTCTCCACCAGTAGGTCCAGCATTGGGTTCTGCAGGTGTGAACATCATGGAGTTTTGTAAGCAATTTAACGGAAGAACCCAAGATAAGCCAGGACAAGTTTTACCTGTAGTAATTACAGTATACGAAGACAAATCTTTTGAATTCGTAATTAAAACTCCTCCTGCAGCAATCCAGTTAATGGATGCAGCTAAAATCAAAGGTGGCTCTGGAGAACCAAACAGAAACAAAGTAGGTGCTGTATCTTGGGCTCAGGTTCAGAAGATCGCTGAAGACAAGATGACTGACCTTAACTGCTTTACAATGGATTCTGCAGTTTCTATGGTTGCAGGTACTGCTAGATCTATGGGATTAAGAGTAACAGGAACTAAACCAACTTTTAACGCTTAATACTTAAAGAAATGGCAAAATTGACTAAAAAGCAAAAGGAAGCTTTAAGCAAAGTAGAAAAAGGAAGAATTTATAACCTTGAAGAAGGTTCAGCTCTTGTAAAAGAAGTGAACACTGCAAAGTTTGATGCTTCTGTTGATATCGCTGTAAGATTGGGTGTAGATCCAAGAAAAGCAAACCAAATGGTAAGAGGTGTTGTATCTCTTCCTCACGGAACTGGTAAAGATGTTAAAGTATTAGCGCTTGTAACTCCGGATAAAGAAGCTGAAGCTAAAGCAGCGGGTGCTGATTATGTGGGTCTAGACGAGTACTTACAAAAAATAAAAGACGGTTGGACAGATGTTGACGTTATCGTTACTATGCCGGCTGTTATGGGTAAATTAGGACCTTTGGGTAGAGTATTAGGACCAAGAGGTTTGATGCCTAACCCTAAATCGGGTACTGTAACTATGGAAATTGGTAAAGCAGTAACTGAAGTGAAAGCGGGTAAAATTGATTTCAAAGTAGATAAGTATGGTATCATCCATGCCGGTATCGGTAAAGTATCTTTCGATGCTGATAAAATCAGAGAAAATGCTCAGGAATTAATTTCTACATTGATCAAAATGAAACCAACTGCTGCAAAAGGAACTTATGTGAAGAGTATTTATTTATCTTCTACAATGAGTCCTGGTATTGCAATTGATAGTAAATCTGTTAACTAATAATAATCCTTAAGACAATGACAAAAGACCAAAAAGTTGTAGCAATACAAGAGATCAAAGATTTGCTTCAGGATGCGAAAGTAGTTTACGTAGCAGATCTAGACGGTTTGAACGCTGCTAAATCTTCTGACTTCAGAAGACAGGCTTTCAAGCAGAATATCAAAGTGAAAGTGGTGAAAAATACACTTTTACAAAAAGCAATGGAGCAGATTGATGGAGTTGATTTCTCTGAAATGTTCGAAACATTCAAAGGAAACTCTGCATTAATGATTGCTGAAACAGCAAACGCTCCTGCAAAATTAATCAAAGACTTTAGAAAAAAAGAAGAGAAGCCGGCTTTGAAGTCTGCTTTTGTACAAGAAACATTCTATGTTGGTGACAACAATCTAGATGCTTTAGTAAGCATTAAGTCTAGAGAAGAAATGATCGGTGAAATCATCGGATTACTTCAGTCTCCAATCCAAAGAGTTGTTTCTGCTCTTCAAAACAAATCTGAAGCAGTAGAAGCTACAACTGAAGAAGTTGCTGCACCTGCTGTAGAAGAAACTCCTGCTGAGGCGGCTCCTGAAGCTCCTGCTGCAGAAAGCACGGAAGAAACTCCAAGTGCTGAATAATTACACTCAAGAAATTAAATAAATAATCAACAAAAACATTACAACAATGTCAGATTTAAAAAATTTAGCTGAAACGCTAGTAAACTTAACAGTAAAAGACGTAAACGAATTAGCAACTATCCTTAAGGATGAGTACGGAATTGAGCCTGCTGCTGCTGCAGTAGTAATGGCTGGTCCTGGTGCTGAAGCTGTAGAAGAAAAGACTGAATTCGACGTAATTCTTAAGTCTGCAGGTGCTTCTAAATTAGCTATCGTTAAATTAGTAAAAGATTTAACTGGTGCTGGTCTTAAAGAAGCTAAAGATATCGTAGACGGAGCTCCTGCTGCTATCAAGTCAGGAATCTCTAAAGACGAAGCTGAAGCTCTTAAGAAGCAATTAGAAGAAGCTGGTGCTGAAGTAGAATTGAAATAATTCTAGGTTTACCCTAAAAATATGAAGCCTGAGCAATTTGCTCAGGCTTTTTTTTGTGCGTCTCATCCTTAAATATATCGTTAGTACTTTCGGCTCTGTAATAATTGATTTTGGTGTAATTAGGCATAAATTTTTTATTTGGAGCTATTTCCCGCTTTCCGCACTCGCTATTTTTTTTGTTTATCGGCGCGGCGGCTTAGCCGCCGCGCCGATAAACAAAAAAAATGAGCTCAAACAAATGCTCCAATCGCGGCTAGGAATTTGCGACTGTTACAAAAAAACAAACCTTCAAGGTTTTTAAAACCTTGAAGGTTTAAATTCACAATATCTGTGATCCAGAAAGAATCCAGACGAATTTCTCCAAGCAATTTTCTAATACGCTGCTTAGATCCTTCCATGATGACAAAATTTTCAGAAAATTATCAGGTAAAATATTATTTTATCTACCTTTTCAGATGACTTTTGAAATAAGTTTGGGGAATTCGAGACCAAGAGATAAGAAAAAAGTAAAGACCAACTAAAATGAAGCTTAAACAATTAAAGAATCTGTATAAACTCTGCTGAATAAAACGCCTTTATGAATCTTAAGAACATTCAGTAGTCTAAAAACCTTTGTAAATTTTGCAAAAAAATAATATTGAAAATAGATGTTCAAAATAACGAGAATTATTCAGTAGTGGAGCGCGTCTTCATACTTTAGAGTATTTAAACTACTCAAAATGAAGCAATTTTACTTTGTAATGTGAGAGAATTTTTGTATCTTTGCTCCTCTTTTGGCGCGAATAATTGTTTGTAAATCTATAAAATATTGAATATCACCTCTTTCATGAAGATGAAGAGGATTTCGTGTGTATAGATCTTGCGGCGACTCTGCCTCAAAAGTAATAAAAATATTTTGCATTACACTGTGAAAAGATATACCAGCGTTGCAGTTAGGAATAAGATTCTGAGAATCAATAGAAAAAAATAAAGACTATTTCTAATAGCGCCAAACATTATAATGTCTTTTGGCTTTTTCTGCTCTCTTTTTCTTCTTTCTGATATTTTTTAATAAATCAAAATATTTTTTAACCTTTCTTAAAAGTTTTATGAGTAAAACAACACCTACAATTAGGGGAAATCAGAGAGTTAACTTCTCTTCAGCGAAAGGGAAAATCATCACTCCAGACTTCTTGGATATCCAAATCGAGTCTTTCAGTGAGTTTTTCCAGCTTGATACGCTTCCTGAAGACAGAACTGACGAAGGTTTGTACAGAACCTTCCAGGAAAATTTCCCGATTACCGATTCTAGAAACCAATTCGTTTTGGAATTCTTAGATTATCTGGTAGATTCTCCACGTTATTCAATCGATGAGTGTGTGGAAAGAGGATTGACGTATTCAGTACCTCTTAAAGCAAGACTTAAATTGTATTGTACAGACCCTGAACACGAGGATTTCCAGACGGTAGTTCAGGATGTATATTTAGGGCCGGTTCCTTATATGACGCCTAGTGGATCTTTCATCATCAATGGTGCTGAGAGAGTTATTGTTACGCAGCTTCACCGTTCACCTGGTGTATTCTTCGGACAGACTTACCACGCAAACGGAACAAAATTGTACTATTCAAGAATTATCCCTTTCAAAGGATCTTGGATGGAATTTACTACGGATATCAACAGCGTAATGTATGCGTATATTGACCGTAAGAAAAAATTACCATTAACTACTTTATTAAGAGCTATCGGATTCGAATCTGATAAAGACATTCTTCAGATCTTCGACCTTGCGGAAGAAGTGAAGGTTTCTAAAGCTGCCCTTAAAAAAGTGGAAGGAAGAACATTGGCTGCGAGAGTATTGAACACTTGGTTCGAAGATTTCGTAGACGAAGATACAGGAGAAGTTGTTTCTATCGAAAGAAACGAAATTATCCTAGACAGAGAAACTATTCTTGAAAAAGAACATTTAGATCTTATCATAGATGCAGGTGTGAAATCTATCTTGATTCACAAAGAAAATGCTAACGAATTCTCTATCATTCAGAATACATTACAAAAAGACCCTACTAACTCTGAAAAAGAAGCAGTAGAGTATATTTACCGTCAGTTAAGAAATGCAGATCCACCAGATGAGGAAACTGCAAGAGGAATTATCGAAAAATTATTCTTCTCTGAGCAAAGATATTCTCTTGGTGAAGTTGGACGTTACAGACTAAACAAAAAGTTAGGTCTTAATATCCCGACTACAACTGAGGTTCTTACAAAAGAAGATATCATTGCGATTGTAAGACACTTAATCGAGCTTGTAAACTCTAAAGCTGAGGTTGATGATATCGACCACTTATCAAACAGAAGAATTAAAACTGTAGGTGAGCAATTAGCAGGACAGTTCGGTGTAGGTCTTTCTAGAATTGCAAGAACAATCAAGGAAAGAATGAACGTTAGAGATAACGAGATATTTACTCCGCTTGACCTTGTTAATGCTAAAACTTTAACGTCTGTTATTAACTCATTCTTTGGTACCAACCAGCTTTCTCAGTTTATGGATCAGACCAATCCATTGTCAGAAATCACGCACAAGCGTAGACTTTCTGCACTAGGACCTGGAGGTTTATCAAGAGAAAGAGCAGGTTTCGAGGTTCGTGACGTTCACCATACTCACTACGGAAGAATTTGCCCGATTGAAACTCCGGAAGGACCAAACATCGGTTTGATTTCATCTTTAGGTATTTATGCTAAAATCAACAGACTTGGTTTCATCGAAACTCCATATAGAAAAGTAGCTGATGGTAAGATTGATCTTAACGCAGACCCTATTTATCTTAATGCAGAAGACGAAGAAGATAAAGTAATTGCTCAGGCAAACGTAGAATTGAGTGATAACGGTGATTTCTTAACAGACAGAATTATCGCAAGATTGGATGGTGACTACCCGGTAGTTGAGCCATCTCAGGTTAATCTTATCGACGTTGCACCAAACCAGATTTCTGGTATTTCAGCTTCATTGATTCCTTTCTTGGAACATGATGATGCGAACCGTGCATTGATGGGATCAAACATGATGCGTCAGGCAGTTCCTCTATTGAAGCCACAAGCTCCAATCGTAGGTACAGGTCTGGAACAACAAGTTGCGAAAGATTCTAGAATTTTGATCAATGCTGAAGGTACAGGTACTGTAGAATATGTAGATGCTGATAAGATCACTATTAAATATGAAAGAAGTGATGACGAGAATTTAGTACAATTCGAGTCTGCTACTAAAACATATAACCTTACTAAGTTTAGAAAAACCAACCAGAGTACTACAATTACCCTAAGACCAAACGTAAGAGTAGGTGATGTGGTACAAAAAGGACAAGTGCTTTGCGACGGTTATGCTACTGAAAAAGGAGAATTGGCTCTTGGTAGAAACTTAGTGGTTGCCTTCATGCCTTGGAAAGGATACAACTTTGAGGATGCAATTGTAATCAACGAAAAAGTTGTACGTGAAGACTGGTTTACTTCAATCCACGTGGATGAGTATTCTCTTGAAGTTCGTGATACCAAATTAGGTATGGAAGAGCTTACAGCAGATATTCCGAACGTTTCTGAAGAAGCTACGAAAGATCTTGACGAAAACGGTATGATCAGAATTGGTGCTGAAGTGAAGCCTGGAGATATTATGATCGGTAAGATCACTCCAAAAGGTGAATCTGACCCGACTCCTGAAGAAAAATTACTAAGAGCAATCTTCGGTGACAAAGCTGGTGATGTAAAGGATGCTTCATTGAAGGCAGACTCTTCATTAAGAGGTGTTGTTATCAACAAAAAATTGTTCTCTAGAAATATTAAAGACAAAAAGAAAAGAACTGAAGAAAAACTTAAGCTTGAAGAGATTGAAAACACTTACAAGGCTAAGTTTGATGAGTTGAGAAATACTTTAATCGAAAAATTAAACACCTTAGTTAGCGGTAAAACTTCTCAGGGAGTTACTAATGACTTAGATGAAGAAATCATCGGTAAAGGGGTAAAATTCACTCACAAATTATTGACTTCAGTTGAAGATTATGTAAACGTTAGCGGTTCAGATTGGACGGTTGATAATGATAAGAATGAATTAATCAAACAATTAATTCACAATTATAAAATCAAATTCAACGATATTCAAGGAGTTAAAAACCGTGAGAAATTCGCAATTTCTATCGGTGATGAGCTTCCTGCAGGGATCATGAAGTTGGCTAAAGTGTATATCGCTAAAAAACGTAAGCTGAATGTAGGGGATAAAATGGCAGGACGTCACGGTAACAAAGGTATCGTTTCAAGAATCGTTCGTGAAGAAGATATGCCATTCC
Source organism: Chryseobacterium ginsenosidimutans (assembly GCF_024807225.1). Taxonomy (GTDB): domain Bacteria; phylum Bacteroidota; class Bacteroidia; order Flavobacteriales; family Weeksellaceae; genus Chryseobacterium; species Chryseobacterium ginsenosidimutans. The sequence continues at coordinate 4,476,461 of NZ_JANUCO010000001.1, read as the reverse complement.
TAGAAGACGGAACACCGGTAGATATCGTATTGAATCCACTTGGGGTACCTTCTCGTATGAACATCGGTCAGATCTATGAAACAGTTCTTGGATGGGCTGGTCAGAGATTAGGATTGACGTTCGCTACACCAATCTTTGATGGGGCAACTCTTGATCAGATCACTGAATATACTGAGAAAGCAGGCGTTCCTAAATTCGGTCACACTCACCTTTATGATGGAGGTACCGGAGAAAGATTTACACAGGCTGCGACAGTAGGTATCATCTATATGTTGAAATTAGGACACATGGTTGATGACAAAATGCACGCACGTTCTATCGGACCTTACTCATTGATTACTCAACAGCCGTTAGGAGGTAAAGCTCAGTTCGGAGGTCAGAGATTTGGAGAGATGGAGGTTTGGGCTCTTGAAGCATTTGGAGCATCAAATATCTTGAGAGAGATCCTTACTGTGAAGTCGGATGACGTGATTGGTAGAGCAAAAACTTATGAAGCAATTGCAAAAGGTGAATCTATGCCTGAACCAGGTATTCCGGAATCATTCAATGTATTACTTCACGAGTTACAAGGACTTGGACTTGATGTAAGACTTGAGGAATAATTTTAAATTTTGAGTGTTGAATTTTGAATCAATTCAGAATTTATAATCCAAAATTTATAATCCAAAATCTAAAATCTAAAAAATGTCAAATAAAAATAAATCAAGTAGATTTAATAAAATAACCATCGGTTTAGCTTCACCGGAATCGATTCTTCAGGAATCGAGAGGGGAGGTTCTTAAGCCGGAAACTATCAACTACAGAACGCATAAGCCTGAAAGAGACGGTTTGTTCTGTGAAAAAATCTTTGGTCCTGTGAAGGATTACGAATGTGCTTGTGGTAAATACAAGAGAATTCGTTACAAAGGGATCGTTTGTGACCGTTGTGGTGTAGAGGTTACGGAAAAGAAAGTGCGTAGAGAAAGAATCGGACACATCGGTTTGGTTGTTCCTATTGCTCACATCTGGTATTTCCGTTCTTTACCAAACAAAATCGGTTACCTTTTAGGAATTCCTTCTAAGAAATTAGATATGATCATCTACTACGAAAGATATGTAGTGATTCAACAAGGTATTGCTAAAAAATTAGACGGTTCTGATTTTGAAGATAAAGAATTCCTTACAGAAGAAGAATACCTTGATATCATGGAAACTCTTCCTGTAGAAAACCAATATCTTGATGATTCTGATCCAAACAAATTCATCGCCAAAATGGGTGCTGAAGCTGTTGAAGAATTGTTAAAAAGAATCGATCTTGATGCATTGTCTTTCGACTTGAGACACAAAGCTCACAACGAAGGTTCTAAGCAAAGAAGAACGGAAGCTCTAAAAAGATTGAACGTAGTAGAAGCATTGAGAGGTGCTAATACAAGAATGATCAACAGACCAGAGTGGATGATTATGCGTGTACTTCCTGTTATTCCACCAGAATTAAGACCATTAGTTCCATTGGATGGAGGGCGTTTCGCTACTTCTGACTTAAATGACCTTTACAGAAGAGTTATTATCAGAAACAACCGTTTGAAGAGACTATTGGAGATTAAAGCTCCTGAAGTAATCTTGAGAAACGAGAAGCGTATGCTTCAGGAATCTGTAGATTCATTATTTGATAATACAAGAAAATCTTCTGCAGTAAAATCTGAATCAAACAGACCATTGAAATCACTTTCAGATTCATTGAAAGGTAAGCAAGGTCGTTTCCGTCAGAAACTTACTTGGGAAAAGGGTAGATTACTCGGCGCGTTCGGTAATTGTTGTAGGTCCAAACTTACAGCTTCACGAATGTGGTATTCCTAAAGATATGGCTGCGGAATTGTACAAACCATTCATCATTAGAAAACTAATTGAAAGAGGGATTGTAAAAACAGTAAAATCTGCAAAGAGAATTATTGATAGAAAAGAACCTGTAGTATATGATATCTTAGAAGGTGTAATGAAAGGTCACCCTGTTCTATTGAACAGAGCGCCTACTTTGCACAGACTAGGTATTCAGGCTTTCCAACCTAAGATGATCGAAGGTAAGGCAATCCAATTACACCCGTTAGTAACGACAGCATTCAACGCCGATTTCGATGGTGACCAGATGGCGGTACACTTACCATTAGGTCCTGAAGCGATCTTGGAAGCTCAGTTATTGATGTTAGGTTCTCAGAATATCTTGAACCCTGCAAACGGTTCTCCAATTACAGTACCTTCTCAAGACATGGTTCTTGGTCTTTATTTCATGACCAAAGAATTAGCTTCTACAGAAGAGAAAAAAGTATTAGGAGAAGGTCTTGCATTCTATTCTCCGGAAGAAGCGGAAATCGCTTATGCAGAAGGTAGAGTTTCATTGAACGCTAAAGTAAGATGTAGACTACCAGTAAAAGAAGAAGGTGTAATCACTACAAAATTGATTGAAACTTCTGTAGGTAGAATCTTATTCAACCAGATCGTTCCTAAGCAGTCAGGATATATTAATGAGCTTCTTACTAAGAAATCATTAAGAAATGTTATTGGTAAAGTACTTGCTGATACAGATTTCCCTACCACTGTGAAGTTCTTGGATGCAATGAAAGACTTAGGGTATTCAAATGCATTCAAAGGAGGTCTTTCATTCTCATTAGGTGACATCGTAGTTCCTGTTGAGAAAAAGAAAATGATCGCAACATCTATTGAAACGGTAGACGAAATTAGAGCCAACTATAACATGGGTCTAATTACCGATACAGAAAGATATAACCAGGTAATTGACGTTTGGACAAACACAAACGCCGGATTAACTGAAATGATCATGAGCAGAATGAAGGTTGACCAAGGTGGATTCAATTCTGTATACATGATGCTTGATTCTGGAGCAAGGGGTTCTAAGGAACAGATCCGTCAGTTATCAGGAATGAGAGGTTTGATGGCAAAACCGCAGAAAGCTGGTTCTACCGGTGCGGAAATTATCGAAAACCCGATTCTTGCAAACTTTAAAGAAGGTCTTTCCATCTTAGAATACTTTATCTCTACCCACGGTGCTCGTAAAGGTCTTGCGGATACCGCTCTTAAGACTGCCGATGCAGGTTACTTAACGAGAAGATTGGTAGACGTTGCACAGGATGTTATCGTTACAGAAAACGACTGTGGTACGTTAAGAGGTACAGAAGTTACTGCCCTTAAGAAAAATGACGAGATCGTTGAAAAAATCTCTGAAAGAATCTTAGGTAGAGTTTCTCTACACAATATTTATGATCCTGAAACAGACGAGTTAATCACTGAAGCAGATCAGATTATCAACGAAGCTTTGGCTAAGAGAATCGAAGCAACAGGATTAGAAGCTGTTGAAGTTCGTTCACCTCTTACTTGTGAAGCTAAGAAAGGAATCTGTGCAAAATGTTACGGTAGAAACTTAGCAACAGGTAAGCCTATTCACATGGGTGAAGCTGTTGGTGTAATTGGTGCACAATCTATTGGTGAGCCGGGAACTCAGTTAACACTGAGAACTTTCCACCAAGGGGGTGTATCTACAAACGTTTCAGAAAACCCATCTATTGTTGCAAGAAGAGACGGTATCGTAGAATTGGATGAGGTAAGAACAATTACTTCTGAAGATGAAAACGGTAATACTGCTGAGGTAGTAGTTTCACGTACAACAGAATTTAGATTGGTTGCTGAGAGTGAATCAAAAACTCCATTAATGATTGCCAACGTACCTTACGGATCTATATTAGCTGTAAAAGCAGGTGATAAAGTGAAAAAAGGGGATGTTATCTGTAAATGGGATCCGTATAACGCGGTAATTATTGCAGAAAACGCTGGTAAGGTAGAATATGAAGATATCATCCAGGGTATTTCATTCCAATTGGAAATTGATGAACAGACAGGATTCGAAGAGAAAGTAATCTCTGAATCTAGAAATAAGAAAGCCGTACCTACATTGAAGGTGGTAGATTCTAAAGGAGTTGAGCAGAAAGGCTACAACTTACCGGTAGGAGCCCACTTAATGGTAAACGATGGTGAAAAAATTAAAGCCGGTAGAGTTTTAATCAAGATCCCAAGAAAAGCTGCAAAGACAGGGGATATCACCGGAGGTCTTCCGAGAGTTACCGAATTATTCGAAGCGAGAAACCCTTCAAACCCGGCGGTGGTTACAGAGATCGATGGGGTAGTTTCTTACGGAAAAATTAAAAGAGGTAACCGTGAACTTATTGTTGAGGCAAAAACTGGTGAAAGAAAAATTTATTTAGTTAAATTATCAAACCAGATCTTGGTTCAGGAGAATGACTTCGTAAGAGCTGGTTCGCCACTTTCTGACGGATCAATCACTCCAGACGATATCTTAAGAATTAAAGGTCCAACTGCGGTTCAGGAATATTTAGTAAACGAAATTCAGGAAGTTTACCGTCTACAAGGGGTAAAAATCGACGACAAGCACTTCGAGATCATCGTAAGACAGATGATGACAAAAGTATCTATCGTTGACGGAGGTGATACTCAGTTCCTTGAAGGGGCTCTTGAGCATAAATTTGATTTCTTGGAAGAAAACAACAGAGTATTCGGTCTTAAAGTAGTTACTGAAGCCGGAGATTCTAAATCATTCCAACCAGGTCAGATGATTACTGCAAGAGAACTAAGAGACGAAAACTCTAAGTTGAAGCGTGAAGATCAGGCTTTAGTTGAAGTAAGAGAAGCTTTACCAGCTACAGCAACACCTGTATTGCAAGGTATTACAAGAGCGGCTCTTCAGACTAAGTCGTTCATGTCTGCAGCATCATTCCAGGAAACGACTAAGGTTCTTAATGAAGCGGCGGTTGCTGGTAAGATAGATTTCTTAAGCGGTCTTAAAGAAAATGTAATTGTAGGACACAGAATTCCTGCAGGTACAGGTCTTAAGGAATATCAAAATGTGATCGTAGGTTCTAAAAAAGAATTTGAAGATCTTAACTAAAATTAATGTTTCGGAAATTTGAGGTTTGGATTTATTTTTATATTTTCACAACCTCAAAATTTCGAATAAAAAAAATATTTTATAACAATGGACAACAATCAAAATCCGCAAGACGGAAACATCAACATCGAATTAAACGAAATGGTAGCTGCTGGAGTTTATGCAAACCTTGCTTTGGTAAACCACTCTCCATCTGAATTCGTAGTAGATTTCATCCAATTAATGCCGGGTGTACAACAAGCTAAAGTAAGATCAAGAATCATTCTTGCTCCTCTTCACGCTAAAAGAGTACTTTCTGCTCTTCAACAAAACATCACAAACTACGAGCAACAATTTGGTGAAATCAAAGAAGTTGAGCCTTTCGTATTAGGTGGAAACAACGTACAAGCTTAAGATTTTTCTTAAACATACATAAGATGCCTCAATTTTTATTGAGGCATTTTTTTTGCTTAAAATTTCAATTTGATATTCATAATCAAACTTGGAGGGTGGTGAATTCAAAGAATTTTTGACGGGGTGGTTAAAATATTCAGAATCTAAAAAAATTTCCACTTATCATTAAATAACTGTAATAGATAAAAAATCTGTCATAAGAATTTCCTAATTCTATATCTTTGTTTTTAGATATGATATAACGGATATGATAAATAATCAATTTATTCTCAATAAATTCGGCTTCTTGGGTGCCGATTTTTCAAATGAACTCAATAAGCACGCCATAATTACAGATGTTAAAGCAAAAACTGAAATTGTACGAGAAGGTCAGAAAAATAAATTTGTTCCATTTTTAATTAAAGGCTCGATCAGGGTTTTCACTTTAAACGACGGAAGAGAGCTTATTTATTATTATTTGAGAGCAAATGACAGCTGTTTGATGACGTTTTCATCGATTTTCACCGATTATATAAGCCGAATTTATGCAGTTGCGGAAGAAGATTCGGAAGTCATGCTGATTCCGGTTTCTGTTATTCATGAATGGCTGATTAAGTTTCCACAGATCAACAGACTTTTTTATGGTGAATACGAAAAAAGATTCATCGATGTCATGAATATGGTGAACGATGCCGTTTTTCACAAGCTGGACAAAAGGGTTATAAACTATATTAAGCAGCAGATTTCGGTCACAGGAAACAACCCGATTAAGCTTACTCATAAAGAAATTGCCAATAGTTTGGGGACTTCAAGAGAAGTTGTGAGCCGTGTTTTAAAAAAAGTTGAAAATGAAGGAGAAATTTCTCAGTCCAAAGAAGGGATAAAAATACCTGTAAATGAAAATGTTAGGCAAGACTAATAAATAATGTTTTAAAGGTTTTAAATTCATGATTGATAAAAACAATTTAGTCGGTGACTTTTATCACACGTTTTTGGAATCATAAGTCTATAAGTTTGTCATACTAATATTTTATAAATAAATGTGTATGACAAAAACTCTCTTATTTTTGTCAATGTTTGCTTCAGGTCTTGCTTTTGCACAGGAAGATCTGCTGAAAGATATTGACACCATTCAAACCAAAAACACCGAAACTTCCCAACCAGCCTTTAAAGCACTGCAGATCGTTACAGGACAATCCACCAAGCTTTCTGCAAAAAATGAATGGTATATTGTGGTAGCCCACCGTTTCGGGGATGTAAGCAAAGGTTTTAAAGATTTCTTCGGATTAGATGATGCCTCAACCAAATTAGGCGTTATTTATGGCGTTACAGACGGTCTTTCTTTAAACTTGTCGCGGGAAACCAATCAGAAAACTTTTGAAGGTGGTGCAAAGTACAATTTAGTTAAGCAAAGCGATAACTTCCCGGTGAATATTGTCGGGTACAATGTTGTGGCTTTGAATACAGATCTTGACAAAGATAATTATCCCAATCTTCATTTTGGAGACAGGCTTTCTTATCTTACGCAGGCTTTAATTTCGAGGAGATTCAGTGATGATTTTTCTTTACAGGTAACGCCTTCTTATGTTCACAAAAATCTTTACGAACCCTTAATTGAAGACAAAAATCAATTCCTCACAGGATTGGGCGGTCGTTATAAGATCTCGAAAAGAATCTCCATCAACGCGGAGTATTTTGTGAATTTCGACAATCACAGTTTCTATAAAAATCCGCTCTCTTTGGGGATGGATCTAGAAACTGGGGGACACGTTTTCCAGCTATTATTTACGAATTCTCAGCTCAATTCAGACATTGGTTATTTAACGAATGCTTCCGGAAAGTGGGAGAAAGGACAGATTTTCTTTGGGTTTAATCTTTATAGAGTCTTTTAATTATGAAAAAGTATATGTATATCATTTCATCGGCGATTGTATTGGTTGCTTGTGAAAGTAGAAACCTATGAAGAAATCTCAGATAATACGCCTATTCCAGAGCAGGTAACCTATGCCAAAGATGTGAAACCTATTATTGATGCCAATTGTATCAGTTGTCATGCTCCGGGAGGTGCAGCTTCGTTTCAGCCATGGACGAACTATACGCAGGTGAAAAATAATATCGACAACATCATAGACAGAATAGGAAGACCAACGGGAGATCCTCAGAAAATGCCTCAAGGCGGAAGTTTATCACCATCACAAATCAATATTTTCACAAAATGGAAAGCCGATGGGCTTACCGAAAATTAAAAGAATTAACATGAAAAAGCTAGTATTACTTACTGTTTCGTTGCTTTTCACCAACCTTGTTTTTGCACAGAAATATTTGTCTAAAACAGGAAAAGTAACGTTCGAAGCGTCTGTACCTTTATTTGAGGATGTTTTTGCGCAGGATGACAACAATGTAGGTGTTATCAATGCCGATACGGGAGATTTTGCATCGGTTTCTGTGGTTAAAAATTTCCATTTTAAAACTAAATTAATGGAAGAGCATTTCAACGAAAGTTATGCGGAAACAGGTAAATATCCTAAAACAACCTTCACCGGGAAGATTATAAATTTTGATAAAACTAAACTTTCTGCTTCACCTCAAAAATATACCGTTCAGGGAACATTAAACTTCCATGGAGTGGATAAAGCGGTGACTTCGGCAGCTACAATTTATTCTAAAGACGGGAAAATTTATATGCAGGGAAATTTTGTCGCAAAAGCAGCAGATTATAAAGTAACCATCCCGAAAATGGTAATGAAAAAAGTTGCGGAAAGCGTGAATGTTCAATACAATTATATACTGTCAAAACAATGAAAAAGCTGATTGTCATAATGAGTATTTTTCTGAGTTTTACCACAATTTATGCTCAGGAAAAAGCAAAATCTATTTTTGATATTGCAAGAAGTGGAACTGTTGCTGAAGTAAAAGAACTGATGAAACAGAACCCAGATATTATCAATCAAACCAATGAAAGCGGCTTTTCACCATTGATTTTAGCATGTTACAAAGGCAATGTGGAAGTAGCTGATTTTTTGATGGATAATGTAAAAGATGTCAATTATAAAAGCCAGGAAGGAACTGCTTTGGCAGGGCTTTCGGTGAAGTATAATAAAAATTTGGTAGAACATTTATTAAACAAAAATGCAAACCCAAATATCACGGATGCTACAGGATCAACACCTTTGTTCTGGGCAGTAAAATTCAGTAATAAAGAATTAATAGAATTATTATTGAAATATAAAGCCGATAAATCGATAAAAGATTCACAGGGAAAAACTCCCTTTGAATACGCTCTACAAACAAACAATAAAGAAATAATCAACCTCTTAAAGAATTAAAATATGAAAAAAGTTTTACTAATGGTATCAATGGCTCTTGTAACTTCGCTCGGAGCTCAGAATTTCTCATCAGGAACAGTAAGTCTCGGATCAACCGGAATGACTGTAAAGTTGAACACTTCAACAACTTTGGCTACAATTACTGTAACTGGTGCAGATACATCTTACCTTGGAATCGGCTTCGGAAACAGTGGGATGGCAAGTGGTGCAGATGGATTTATCTATAACTCTTCTGCAAACAGAGATTATACATTCAGTGGAGTAGGAGTAACGCCTTCTGCTGATGCATCTCAAGACTGGACACAAACATCTAATACTACAGCGGGAGGAATAAGAACGGTAGTTGCTACAAGATCTCTTGCAGGCGGTTTCTGGAGACACTGCAATTGCGAATGCAGCAGGTTCAATTGATATATTCTTTGCTAAAGGTCCTACAACGGCATTATCATCAGGATATCACGGCGGTGGAAACAGAGGATATGCAACTTTGACTATGGGAAGTGTTTTAGGAACTAATGATTTAGCTTTGGAAAGCAAAAAAGTTGTTCTATATCCAAATCCTGCAAAAGAAACGGTTAATTTCAAGAATGCAGATAAAATTAAATCTGTAGATATTTTTGAATCAACAGGAAGAAAAGTGAAAACAGTAAAAGCGGATGGAAAAGACATCAATGTTTCTGATCTTAAATCCGGAAATTATTACCTGGAAATCACTTTAAAAGATGGATCAACTTCGTTTGAACAATTGATTAAAGAATAAATTTACAATTGATATTCAAATAATAAAGAATCCTGGAAACCTTCTGGTTTTCAGGATTTTTAACTTGTAAAACATAAGTTTTTTTCTTTAAAAGTATTTGAATAAATTTACTCCTGTTTTACCATATCAAATCTGTTGTTTGTATAAATTTTGCAAGAAAAAAAAGCCAGTTAAATTATAGGATTATGATCATCGACCATAAAAAATACGACTTATTCGGAAAACCGTTATTGCATAAATTGGTTTTAAAATCACCTTTTACATTCGACTTTCCTATTACGGATAATGCCTGTTTTTTATATATGCTGGAAGGCGAAATGCAGTATAAACTTGATGATGAAAAAATAAATCTTCCGGGAAAACATTCTCTATTTCAAAATTGCATCAACTCCGATAAGCAAATAAGCAATGAGAATTTAGGGAATAATAATGAGATCGTGATTATTAATTTCCATCCGGATATACTCAGGAAAATTTATGACAAAGAATTGCCTTTATTGCTAAAATCACAAAAAAATATAGTCTCAAATAAGTCAATTGAACAGATAAACAATGACTTTCTAATTCAAAAATATATTGAAGGATTACTTTTTTATTTTGAAAATCCTTCTTTGGTCAATGAAGAAATTTTAGTCCTGAAATTAAAGGAAATTATACTTTTACTTTCGCAGACAAGCAATGTAGAAGCGGTACAGGTTATATTATCGCAACTTTTTTCACCAGCTACTTATACCTTCAAACAGATTATTGAAGCTCATTTATTTTCGCAGTTAACGCTTGAAGAAACTGGCGCAGCATCATAATCTGAGTGTTTCTTCTTTCAAACGGGAATTTGCAAAGTTATACAATGACACGCCTGCCAATTATATTAAAACCAAAAAGCTTGAAAAAGCTGCCGAATTGCTTTCGATTTCTAATGAACGTATTTCTGATATTGCCTTTGAGTGCGGATTCAATGATCTTGCCAATTTCACCAGAAGTTTCAGCGAAAAGTACCATATTTCGCCCACAAAATACCGTTTGAACCAAAATGATAAATAATTGAGCTGATTCGCAAAGTTCTTTTTTTTAATCTGTTGCAATTTTGCAGTGTCAATAATGACATTCAATTTTAAAACAGAAAATATAAAACGTACAGCAAAAGCACATTGGTCGGGTAACCTAAAAGAAGGGAAAGGCGAACTTACTACACAAAGTAAAATTTTAGACAAAACAAATTACAGCTTCAAAACCCGTTTTGAAGGAGATACAACAGGTACAAATCCGGAGGAACTGCTTGCGGCTGCACATGCAGGTTGTTTTACAATGGCAGTGAGTCTGGCTATCACGGAAAAAGGACTCAATCCTGATTCTCTCGACACTGAAGCTACCGTAACAATGGAAGGTTTTAGCATCACTTCTGTGCATCTTTCGATTACAGGTTCCGTTTCTGGGATCAATGCGGATGAGTTTGAAGCAATCACAAAAGCCGCAGAACAGAATTGTTTAATTTCTAAGGTATTGAATATACCAATCAGCTCGGAAGCACATTTAATCTCTTAATGTCAACTGGCAAAACAATCACTTCAACACTACACATTCAAAAAATACTAAAATGGGACTATCAAATTTGGGGATCTTTCATACAATAATTGGCGTTGCTGCCATTGTATCAGCTTTAACATCATTTATCAGATATGGTAATATCAACTTGAAACATATTACGGGCAAGCTCTATTTTTATTTTACAATCATCACGTCACTTACAGCATTAGGAATTTCTAAGCACGGTGGTTTTAATGCAGGACATGTGCTTTCATTACTAATTTTGATTCTTGTAACCGTTGCATTTTTCCTTCACAGTAAAAAAGGTGGAAATAACAAGGCACGCTATTTCGAAAATTTTCTGATGGCTTTCAGTTTTCTTTTGTCAATGCTTCCTACAGTCAATGAAACATTAACCAGAATTCCGATTGGGCATCCTTTAGCTAAAGATATTAATGATCCTTTGATTGGTAAAACTTTACTCGTTATTTTTGTTCTTTTCATCACAGGTTCTGTTTATCAGATCATTAAACAGAGAAAAATTAATAAATTGGAGACCAATTCAGTTGAGTTTTAAGAAGAATACGATGATCGAAAAATGTTCATTAAATCAAATTGATGAGCATTTTTTGGTTTATTAATAATGATTTATTTTTTAAATATCAGTTTTTCAGCTTAAATATTTAAGTAAAGAAAAAACTTGTGTTCTTTTTAAGTAGAAAGCCTTTGCCTACCTTAAAAACGATTAGTTGTCTAAAAATCTTTGCGAATCTTACGTGTAAAATAATTTTAGATATTAAAGACAATCAATTTTATTTTTTTAAGATAAAGAACAGATTATATCATATTTAAATTTTTTTTAATCCATAAAACTTTTATGTCAGCAATACAGGAAGTAACTTTGCTGAAAATTTTAAATAATGAAGCAAGGATTACAATTCTTACTGTTAATTTTTTCGTTAACGGTTTTTGCTCAAAAAGGGAATGTGGATACCACTCAGATTGTGATTCCCAATCGATATAACAGTGTTGAAGCACAGACAAAACCTTATGTAATTATGATTTCTACAGATGGTTTTCGATATGATTATGCTAAAAAATACAATACCGAAAATCTTCTGAAATTTTCAAATGAAGGAGTTCAGGCAAAAGCAATGATTCCGAGTTATCCGAGTATTACTTTCCCGAATCACTGGAGTTTGATTACCGGATTGTATCCTTCTCATCACGGTTTGATAGATAATTTTTTTTACGACTATAAAAGAAAAGAAAATTACGCAATGAGTGACCGAACAAATGCCGAAGACGGAAACTGGTACGGCGGAATTCCACTTTGGGGATTGGCTGAAAAACAGGGAATGGTTTCTGCATCCTTAATGTGGGTCGGTTCTGCAAGTGATGCAGGAGGAACGAGACCTACTTATTATTATCCTTATCACGAAAAATTTTCACCTTCTGAAAAAGTAGATAAAGTCATCAATTGGTTGAAATTACCGATGGATAAAAGACCGCACTTTATTTCATTATATTTCCCGGAAGTGGATGGAAGTGGACATCATTTCGGACCCGATACAAAAGAAACGGAAGATGCCGTTCATTTGATTGATAATGCAATCGGGGAATTGACTAAAAAAGTAAATGATTTAGGCTTGAAAAACGTAAACTTTGTCTTCGTTTCAGATCATGGAATGATAAAAGTTGATGGCGGAAATCCATTGGAAATTCCTTCAATGCTTTTAAATAAGGATAAATTTGATATTTATAATTCTCAGACTTTGCTAAGGGTTTATGTTAAAAATCCTGCTGATGTTAAAAGTACTTATAAAGAATTGAAAGCCAATAAAACGGAAGATTACGAAGTTTTTTTAGATAAAAAATTACCGAAATATCTTCACTTCGGAACAAAAGATGATCGATACAACAGAATCGGACAAATTTTATTACTTCCAAAAGCTCCGAAAATATTTTTAGAAAAAGGAAAGAAAACCTCTGTTGGAAAACACGGTTACAATCCAAGAATTGTTCCGGAAATGAAAGCTACTTTCTTAGCTTGGGGACCTGAATTCAAAAATAATCTGGTGATTGATGAATTTGCTAATATAAATGTTTATCCTTTAGTCGCTGAAATTTTAGGATTAAAAATCGATCAGCCTATTGATGGTAAATTGAAAGTGCTGAAAGAAGTGTTGAAAAAATAACGGGAGTCCCGAAGGGATGACTTATAGCAGGATAGGATAAAACCATCTAAAATATAATTGAAAAGATTTCGGCGAGCCAAAGGCTCGCCGAAATCTTTTATTGAAAATCAAATACAAAAAAAATTAAGCATTAAACTTCTCCGCAAATTCATTAGCAAACTCCTCCAATTTCACTTCACCATCAACAACAGAGCCATGTTCAGTAAAATCTTTCTGCACGACGCCTTTTCTCAAACCTAATCCCATTTCCGTGTACAATTCTGCAATTTCTTGTGGAAGACCGGCTTGAAGCATTCCATTCAGAGAATCTTCATCTTTAAACTCAATCCATGGAAGTTCGGGTTTTCCGATGGCGCTTCCAAAAAATTTAGCTAAATCAGAAACACGACGAACGTCACTTACAATATATCTTACATTTTTACCTTCAGAATTTTTTACCAATTCTTCCGCTGCAGCTTTAGCAATATCTTTCGGATGAACCAATGGAATTTGTACAGTTTCAGGATAATTTCCACCCATAATTCCTGCATTTTTAATTAGAGGAATATCGTTAAAGAAATTAATGTAAAAATATCCCGCTCTCAAAAATGTTACGGAAGTATTCTCCAGTTCATTGTAGAATTTTTCGATGAAATGAAGTCCTTTTATCGGTCCATTTTCAATTGGAGATTCAACACCGATACTGCTCAACATAACGACTTTTTTTACACCAGTCTGTTTGATAGCTTCAGCATAATTTTTTCCTGCATTGATTGTATTTTCAACAACATTTTCAAATCCCATATTCGGAGGGGTCATTAAAAATGCTGCATCAGCTCCGTCAAAAGTCTTCATTAAAAAATCTAAATCTGTAATCGAACCGATTGCCGCTTTTGCACCTAAAGTTTCAATGTCATTTTTTTTAGATTCATTACTGCTAATTACCGTGATATCGTGTCCTTCAGCAATTAATTGTTGAGCAAGTGGTTTTGCAACATTTCCTAATGAACCTGTGATGATAATTTTCATAATATTTTTTGTTGTTTGTTTATAAATGTTTTTTTATTTCCTGATACAAAGGTATATTTGTACTTACTTTTATACAAGTACTTACCCTAAAGTATGTATTATGGCAGCAATTAAAGAAAGCTCGACAATTCAGCAGAATAAAAAATATGCACTGGATTCTTGTCCCGTGACTTACGTTATGGAAAAAATCGGTGGATTTTGGAAACCTATTATTTTATATCATCTTTCGAATGGCGATAAAAGATACAGCGAATTGAAACGTGCGATTCCGGCAGTGACAGAAAAGATGTTAATTCAACATTTAAAACAATTAGAAAACGACGGATTAGTGATAAGAACGGCAAAACCTGTTGTTCCGCCACATGTAACTTACGAATTAAGCGAAGGTGGAAAAGGATTGATTCCCGTTATTCATTCAATGGCAGAATGGGCATTTAAAGATATGGAAGGGAAATATGAGAAATTAATGTAACAATTTGAAAATATAACAATGTAACAATCAAAAAGAGGTTTAAAAATTTAAATAGAATAAAAAACATCAATATGAGCTTTAACCCATTTAAAAAAGATAGATAAGCTAGCCAAAACCTAAAATAAAATTGTATTTTTTTCTTAAATGAAATGCCTTTATATATCTTAAAACACAATTTATTAAAAAAAATCTTTGTATTCCTTTGCGATAAAAAACAAAAAAAGACTCTCCGAAATCGAAGAGTCTTAGTTAAAAATATACGAAGTTTACAAAGATTTCATATCGATCACGAAACGATATTTCACATCACTTTTCAGCATTCTTTCATATGCATTGTTGATGTCCTGAATTTTAATTAATTCAATATCAGAAACGATATTGTTTTTCCCACAGAAATCAAGCATTTCCTGAGTTTCAGCAATACCTCCGATCAAAGATCCTGCAACAGAACGACGTTGGAAAATCATGGGTCTTGTACTTGGAGATTCATTTTCAAATTCACCTACAAATCCTACCAAAACCAAAGTTCCGTTCAAGCTAACCGTCTGCAAATAAGGATTGATATCATGTTCGTAAGGAACAGTGTCGATAATAACGTCGAACTTCCCTTTTACAGCATCCATTTGGTCTTGTTCAGTAGAAATTACTACATGATCTGCACCCAATTTTTTTGCATCTTCGGTTTTCCCCGGAGTTCTGGAGAATAAAGTGACATCAGCTCCCAAACCTTTTGCCAGTTTAATTGCCATATGTCCCAAACCTCCTAAACCTACAACCGCAACTTTAGAATTCGGACCAACATTCCAGTGTCTCAAAGGTGACCAAGTCGTGATACCCGCACAAAGAAGTGGTGCAACTGCCGCTAAATCTAAGTTTTCAGGAACACTAAGAACAAAATGTTCATCAACAACCACTTTTTCAGAATATCCACCGAAAGTGTGACCTCCCAAATGCTTGTCTTTTCCGTTGTAAGTTCCTGTGAAACCGTTTTGACAATATTGCTCTAAGTCTTGCTTACAACTGTCGCAATGTCCGCAAGAATCTACCATACAGCCTACTGCAGCCAAGTCTCCAACTTTAAATTTAGTAACATCGCTTCCTACATTGGTAATTCTTCCCACGATTTCGTGCCCCGGAACGACAGGATATAAAGATCCGCCCCAGTCGTTTCTCGCTGTGTGAAGATCTGAGTGGCAAACACCGCAATATAGAATTTCAATTTCTACATCTTTTGTTGTTACTTCTCTTCTGTTAATATTAATTTCCGCTAAATCCGCAGTTTTAGACTCTGCTCCGTAAGCTTTTACTGTGAGTGTGCTCATTTATTTTTTAATTTAAGTTTAGTTTATAAATTGTTGTATTCTTCGTCTGTAACAGGTTCCAGCCAATTAACAACGCCATTTTGTGTATTTGGATTAATGGCAATATGCGTAAATTCACTTTCCGGACCTGCACCGTGCCAATGAATGACATTGGGTAAAATATTTACCACGTCTCCTTCTTTTAAAACTTGAGCCGGTTTACCTTTCTCCTGATAAAATCCCGTTCCTGAAGTTACAATTAAAATTTGTCCGCCATCGTGAGTATGCCAGTTATTTCTGCATTTGGGCTCGAAAATAACGTTCCCGATTTGGCAGTGAAGTTCATCTTCATTGGGTTTTAATATTTTTACCCAAGCTGTTCCGCCGGAGAAATATTCTGAGGGTGCTTTTTCTCCTTTTGGAAAAATGTTTTGATTAAATGTTTCCATAACGATTACAAAAGTCCAAACTTTTACATGAACTCAGCTTATACAAATTACGGAAAGATTTACCAATTTTACCGACACTGTAAAATGTACGCCCGGAAAGTGGTAATTTTGACATTAATAAAAATATACTTCATGGAAAATCAGGAGGTTGAAATCTACAACAGTGTCTCAGAATACAATAAAATGGCGAATCAGGAAACCCTGCATCCGCTGGTAAGTGTGATTGATTTTTCTAAATCAGATCCTATTTGTCAGCATTTGAGAACATTTGGTTTTTATACCGTTTTTTTGAAAGACATCATGTGTGGAGATATGCAGTATGGAAAACACAGCTACGATTATCAGGAAGGGACGTTGGTTTTCATCGCACCCGGACAAACGTATGGAATTTACAATAAAGATAGATTTATCCAGCCTGCAGGTTTTGCCTTAATTTTTCATCCGGATTTATTGAAAGGAACAAATCTTGGGAAGAATATGAAAGATTATAATTTCTTCTCTTACGAGGTTCATGAAGCATTGCATCTTTCAGAAAAGGAAAGAGAAATTATTTTGGAATGTTTTAAAAATATCAAACATGAGCTCGGACAGGCAATTGATAAACATAGTAAATCATTAATAGTCAATAATATTGAGCTGTTTTTGAATTATTGTATGCGTTTTTATGACCGTCAGTTTATTACAAGAGATCATGTAAATCAAGGGTTTATCGGTAAGTTTGAAAGTTTATTGGATGATTATTTAAAATCTGATAAGCCTAAAAATATTGGTTTACCGATGGTTAACTATTTTGCGGAACAACTAAATCTTTCGGCGAACTATTTCGGTGATCTGATGAAAAAAGAACTGGGAATTTCTGCTCAGGAATTTATCCACAATAAATTGATTGATGTCGCAAAAGATCAGATTTTTGATCCTGCAAAATCCATCAGTGAAATTTCTTATGATCTAGGATTTAAATATCCACAGCATTTTACACGTCTTTTCAAAACGAAAGTTGGCGTTTCTCCAAGCGAATATAAAAATTTAAGCTAAAAACTTTAAAACACAAATTTTCACAAATATTTTCACGAATGACACAAATGAATTTATTAGTGAAAATTTGTGCAAAAATTCGTGGTATTTGTGTTTAATAAATTCAAAATTCATTAAATTTAAGTGAACATTTATTCTGTTTTGGATGACAACACGACAAAATATAGGAACACATACTTTTCAAACACCTTTTGGAAAGATTTTAGCATTGAAAGAAAATGGAGTGATCAAGGCTAAAAGCATTCGCTATGCCCGTTCTGAAAGATTTAAAATGCCCGTTTCTTTACAGTCTGCGGAATCAGAGGAGATTTTTGACAAAACTCCCGTTTGTCCGCAACACATCAGTCCGCTTTTGGAAAGATTAATTGAAAAAACAGATCTTAACAAATTTGAAGCGAATGAATCACCTCAATTCTTAACAATTACCCGTCCCGAAAATATCAATGAAAATGAAAAACTTCCCGTTATTGTCTGGATTCATGGGGGTTCGTATGAAGTTGGTTGTGGCGATCTTCCGACTTCCGATCCTACAATTTGGATAAAAGAGCAGAATATTATTGTTGTTGCAATCACCTATAGATTAGGCCTTTTTGGTTTTTTAGGAGGAAGTGAAGAAAGACCTGCCAATCTTGGATTATTTGATATTATTGAGGCTCTAAAATGGATTAAGAAAAATATTCAGAGTTTTGGCGGAAATGATGGAAATATTACACTTTTCGGACAGTCTTCCGGAGGCGATGCCATTGCTCATCTGATGATTTCTGAAGGCGTAGAAAATTTGTTTCAAAGAGTAATTATTCAGAGTGCGCCTTTGGGTTTTCGCCATAAGAGAGATAAAATGTCTTCAGAATTTTTCAGGAAAACAGAATCTTTAAAAGATGAGATTGATCCTCTAAAAATGGTCGAAAGCTATGTGAATTTTTTACCTTCTTTTAGAAAATATGGTTTAAAAACATCCATGCCTTTTTGTACACAATATGGTTATCCGCCTTTATGCAAAGAGGAAGAAAGTCTTCCGAAATGGAAAGAAAATTCCAAAAAATATGACGTGTTGATCGGTTTTAATAATGATGAAACCGCTTTTTACGTAAAAACTGCCGAGAAAGGAATTTACACTTATTTACATCACAAGATTCTTGATAAAATCGTTCGTGAGACAACAGAATTCATCTACGGAAAACCGACTCATATTTTTGCTCAAAATTATGCTGAAGGTGGTGGGAATATCTATCAGTTTAAAATTCATTCGACCTTAAAAAACAATTACATCGGAGCTTCCCATTGTGTTGATCTTCCTTTGATTTTTGAAAATAAAGAAGCTTGGAAATCCTCAGAATTGTTGAAAGATGTTCCGTGGGAATATATTCAGGAAAATGGTAAAAAACTGCGTTCACTTTGGGCAGAATTTGCCAGAACCGGAAAAATTTCAGACCATTCTGAAAGACCCGAAATTCTGGAACTCCGAAAAATTTAGTTTTGATTTTTTGAACACAAAATGACAAACTTTGCGGTTTGGTGTATATCTTCCAGCTTCTAGCATCCATCTTCCAGCTAAAAAAAGTTACTCAACAATCCAAACACTCACATTTCCTACAGGAACAGGGAAATTTCCCCATCCTTTTTCATCAATGGTTACTTTTTCTTCGCTTCTTCCAAGCAGATCATAAAATACGTTGCCGATATATTTTTCGCCCATTTCCATAGGTTTTTCGTAAAAATCTTTATTGCTTAAAACTACGGCACAACCCGAATGTTCATCATCGCCTTCACGAGTCCAGCCAAGACAATTGGAGTCTTCAAAATAATCTTTTTGTTCGCCGTAAGCGTGATCTTTTCTCGCTTTTAGGAGTTCTTCAATTCCGTTAACTTTATTCAGAAATATTTCCTGATCGTTTCCTTCTTTATCTTTATCAATATAATGAGATCCATACAAATCGGGATAAAAAACACATGGATAACCATCTTTTCTGAGTAAAATCAAAGCGTAAGCAAGAGGTTTGAACCATTCTTCAACCGGCGCTTCCAAATCCTGCAAAGGCTGTGTATCGTGATTATCCACCAAGCTTACAGAATGAAGCGGATCTGCCTGAGTAAGACTTCCGTCTAATATTTTGCTTAGATCATAAGAATCTCCTTCGTTGGAAGCGGTGTGAAAATTATTTTGTAATGAGCTGTCAAACAGACTCATGCAACCTTCCGTAACCTCAATGTATTTTTGGAGTAAATTCAAATATCCGGGAGCCCAATATTCTCCGACAGCGAAAATGTTTTTCCCTGAATTGGAGCGGAGTAGGGTAATCCATTCTTTATAAAAATCAAATGAAATATGTTTTAAAGCATCAAGTCTTACGCCATCAAAATCGGTCTGATCAAAATACCATTTTGCCCAAGTATTGAGTTCTTCACGCACGAAAGGATTACGATGCTCAATGTCATTATACATCAGATAATCGTAGTTTCCTTTTTCATCATCGATCATTTCTTCCCAGTCGGTTCCATATTCATTTTTAATTTTAAAAATATTAGAATCCATACCTTCTGCATAATCTACACCGCTGAAACAGTTGAAATTCCATTCAAAATCAGAATATTTTTTTCCTCTGCCCGGAAACGTAAATTTTGTATAGGACTGAATTTCAATCTCTCCGGAAATTACTTTTTCTCTGTTATTTTCGTCTACTTTTACAGCTTTAAAAGTTTCCAGTTCGTCACCACCGGCTTTATGTCCTAACACAATATCCACAATGACCTGAATATTTTCCTTTTTTAAAGCTTTTATAGCTTTTGTGTAATCGTCTTTGGTTCCGTATTTCGTGGGAATGCTTCCTTTTTGATCGAATTCCCCTAGATCAAATAGATCATAAGCGTCATAGCCAATAGAATATCCTCCGCTTGTTCCTTTATAAGCGGGAGGAAGCCAAACGGATGTGATTCCTAACTCTGATAAATATTTTGCCTGTTTTTCGGCTTCCTTCCATAGTTTTCCGTCTCCTTCCGAATACCAGTGGAAAAACTGAATCATCGTTTCATTCATAAATTGAAAATTTGGTTACTACAATGTAGTGAAAAATTTCAACTATTGATCTTCAAATTCTTTAAACGGTATTTTTAGTTGAACAGAAACCAGTTTTTTTTCTTCTGTATTAAGATGAGAGAGTGATAATCCTAACAAACGAACCGGTTTGTCGAACGGGCGAAGTTCCCACAATTTTTTTCCGGTTTTAAAATATTGCTCAGCTGATGAAAAATATTCTTCTTTGGTGATACTTCTTGTGAAAAGTGAGAAATCTTTATATTTAATTTTTAAGGTTAAAGATTTTCCGAGAATATTATTTTTCTGCAAACGGTTGTGAAGTTTCTTCACTTAAACTTTCGAGTTTTTCATTGATTTGCTGTTGGTCAAAAAGGTCTTCAAAGAAAGTTCTTTCCACGGCAACACTCTTCTGAATCCGATGAGGTTTTACTTCAGAAGTATGAATTCCGCGAACGACATTGTAATAATAAGCTCCGGATTTCCCGAACATTATCGTAAGGTCTTGCATCGATCTTTTCTTTAAGTCTTTTCCTTTAAAAATACCTAAGCTAAACATTTTATTAGCCGTAACTTTTCCTACTCCATAAAATTTTTCGACAGGAAGTTCTTCCAAAAATCCTTCTATTTTATCTGGATGAATGGTTTTTTGTCCGTTCGGTTTATTGATGTCGGAAGCTACTTTTGCTAGAAATTTATTCACGGAAATTCCTGCAGAAGCGGTTAATCCCGTTTCATCAAAGATCTTTTGTCGAATTTCTTTGGCGATCTGATTGGCAGATTCTATTCCTTTTTTATTTTCAGTGACATCAAGATAGGCTTCGTCCAGAGAAAGTGGCTCTACCAAATCGGTATACTCATGGAAAATCTCCCGAATTTTTCTTGAAATCTCTTTATAACGCGCAAATCGAGGCGGAACAAAAATCAGATGCGGACATTTTTCTTTGGCTGTTTTACTGGGCATCGCAGAACGGACACCGAATTTTCGGGCTTCATAACTTGCTGCGGAAACCACACCACGATGTCCGCCACCGACAGCAAGGGCTTTTCCTCGCAATGCAGGATTGTCATGCTGCTCTACGGAAGCATAAAATGCATCCATATCAACATGAATTATTTTGCGGATGGGAAAAGGAAAATCCATATCACAAAGATATGGATTCTTGTATTTTTAATTATTTTGTTTTGTCTTTAATTATTTTAATCGCAAGGATAGACAAAGATTTATAAGATTAAAAATGAACATTGTTTTACTTTGCAGTAAAAAATTAATTCAAAAGTTTATCAATTGTTGTTTGAATTTCAGGATCTTCCGGTGAAATAGCATAATATTTTGCAATGGTAGATTTTTGATCGATCACCATATATCTTGGAATCCAGTTAAGGTCAACATAATTATTGAAGTCATTTTTCCAACCGGAAGCGAACCAATAATTTTCTTTGTCTTTCATTTCGAATTTTTCCAGACTTTTATCAAAACCTTCTTTTGAGCGATCTAATGACAAGAATACAAAATCAATATTCTTGTTGCTTTCTTCTAATTCTTTAGCTTTTGGAAGTGCTTTCAGACAATCTCTGCACCAACCTGCCCAAAAATCAATCACCAAAACTTTTCCTTTATGCTGATCTAAAATTTGCTGAATAGTAATGCTTTTTCCTTCTTCATTTTCCAGTTTTTGGCTTAATGCTTCTTTGGAAAAACTTGTTTTAAGAACTTTTGGAGTCTGTTGTGAACAACCTAATCCAAAAACTCCGATCATAAATAATAATAGTAATTTTCTCATTTTTTCAATTTCATTTTATACAAATCTAAACAATGAAATACAATTGGAGGTTGATTTTTGATCAATTAGGAAAAATTTATGAGATTGAAGAATTCTATTAAACTGAAATTCAAATATTATTTTCAACGAGAAAAGGGACAAAAGATAGTTGTATTAATTATTTTAAGTTTAAAAAAATAAAGATTAAATAAAGTAAAATTTTAAGAGTAATTCTTCACCAAGCCTTTCACCACCGTAATCACATTCGGCATCGCTGTATTCGCGGCATTCAAAACTTCTTCGTGAGAAACGGAATGGGCAATATCCGGACCGCCTAAATCTGTAATAATCGAAATACAGAAAACATCCATTCCCATATGTTTGGCAACGATAACTTCGGGAACGGTACTCATTCCGACCATATCACCGCCGATGGCTTTTATCATTCCGTATTCTGCGGGAGTTTCAAAAGTTGGTCCTTGTAAGGCGACATAAGTCCCCTGATGGATTTTGATATTATTTTCTGAAGCTACTTTTTCGGCAACGGAAATCATCTTTTTGTTGTAAGGTTCGCTCATATCAACGAAACGAGGTCCCAATTCATCAATGTTTTTGCCACGAAGCGGATGTTCGGGCATCATGTTGATGTGATCTTTTACGATAGCAATATCTGCAATGCTGTAGCTTTTGTTGATTCCGCCGGAAGCGTTGGAAAGAATTAAATTTTTAATTCCTAATAAATGAAAAACCCTGATCGGAAAAACGACGGTTTCCATAGAATGACCTTCATAATAATGAAAACGACCGCTCATCATTAGTACTTTTTTGCCTTCCAGAATCCCATAAATCAGTTTTCCGCCGTGACCTGCAACTGTAGTTTGAGGGAAATTCGGAATTTCAGAATATTCCAACGTGTGGATTGCTTCAACTTCTTCCTGTAATTTTCCCAATCCCGATCCTAAAACGATCGCGAAATCGGGTGTTTCTTTAATAATGTTTTTTATAAACTCTGCAGTCTGCTTGCTATTTTCTAACATAATCTAAGATGATTTGATTGAATTCTTCCTTTTTATCAATGATCACATTAATAGGCCAGTAGTAAACAATGTCTCTAAGATAATCAAAGCTTTTTAAACGGACATAATCTTTTTCTGTTGTTAAGATTAATTTATATTCGCCCAGTTTTTTGTATTCAGCAATGATTTTTTTAATATCATCTTCCGTAAAATTATGATGATCCCTAAACTTTAAATGCTTAACGCGCTGCGAGAATTTTGCCAGATGCGCCAACAAAGGTTTCGGATTGGCGATTCCCGTAATCAGAAGGATGTCGTAATAATTCAGGTTGTTGTCGGGAAGTATTTTTTCTTTTCCGTAGACATTTTCGTCATATCCGATGGATGAAAAGAATACTTTCTGGGTACGATCCGGTCTTATCCTCGAAACATAATATTGTTTGGTTTCATCAGTCAGTTCATCCGGACATTTGCTCACCATGATGATATCTGCTCTTCCTGATCCCGCTCTTGATTCTCTTAAATCTCCCGCCGGAAGAAGATGATCTTTAAAATAAGGATCATTAAAATCGGTCATCAAAATATTGAATCCCGGTTTTATGGCTCTGTGCTGCATCGCATCATCCAAGACCAAAACATCAAGATCCATATCTTCGATTACTTTTTTTGCTCCGGGAACTCTTTCTTCGGAAACCGCGATCACAAAACGATTTTTGAAACGTTCAAACAATTGCATGGCTTCATCGCCCACCATTTTGTAGTTGCTATCATAGTTCGTTACAGCATATCCTTTCGACAATCTTCCGTAACCTCGGGAAAGTACGCCCGTTCTGTAATGTTTTGCCAAAAACTGCGCAAGATACATCACCATCGGTGATTTTCCGCTTCCGCCCACAGAAAGGTTTCCGACACAGATTATCGGAGTTTTGAATTTCGTAGATTTAAAAATTCCCAGATCATACATCGTGTTTCGGATACCCGTTACCATATGATAGCCGAGGGAAAAAGGATAGAGGTACCATCTTTTCATACGTTTGCAAAAATAGGAATTTTCAGAAGGAATTACTTCATTATTAACAGTGACTTTTCAATATTTATTTTAAAAATTCTATTCCTGATTATTATTAAATTAAAGTATTTTTGTAGAGTTATATTATTACATTGAGATATTTTATTGAATTTTCTTACAACGGTAAAAACTATTTTGGCTATCAGATCCAGCCGGATGCCATTTCCGTACAGGAAGAACTGGAAAAAGCGCTGTCAACTATTTTAAGAGAAGAAATTAAAACAACCGGCGCGGGAAGGACAGATACGGGAGTTCATGCGAAGAAAATTTTCGCTCATTTTGATACCGAAAAAGTTTTGGATGATCATCTACCGAATAGACTAAACCGTTTTCTTCCGCCTGATATTTCAATTAAAAGAATTTTTCAAGTGAAGGATGATTTTCATGCCCGTTTTGATGCAACTTTCAGAACATATGAGTATTATATTACATTAGAAAAAAATCCTTTCACCACAGAATCTGCGTGGCAACACTGGAGAAAGCATCTGGATATTGATAAAATGAATGAAGCCTGTAAAATCTTGTTTGAATATGATGATTTTACAAGTTTTGCCAAGTTAAAAACCGATAACAAAACCAATATCTGCAAAATGTACAAAGCAGAATGGGAGCAAAACGGAAGTGAATTGAAGTTTACCGTTTCTGCAAACCGTTTCCTGAGAAATATGGTAAGAGCAATTGTCGGAACAATGATAGAAGTGGGTTCGGGAAAAATAAAGCCTGAAGATTTACGAAAAGTGATTGAAGATAAACACCGCAATTCGGCAGGAACTTCTGCACCGGCTCATGGGTTGTATTTGGTGGATGTGGGCTATGAATTTGATTAATTAGAAAAATTATATAAAACTAAAAACTAATAACATTATGATAGGCATTTTTATTTTGATCGCTGCATACAGATATTATGCGAGACTTGCCGAGAAATTCAGAAAAACGAAGTGGCATTACGGACTTTTCGCAATTGGAGTTTATTTAGGAACTCAACTGTTGTTCGGCTTTTCTTATGGTATTTATAAAGGAATTACTGATCCTGACTCTTTGGATGATTCTAATTTTATGGCATTTTCAGGAATTAATCTTGTAAGCTGGGTGATTTCTATTGCTGCAGTATGTGGTGTGTACATGTTTCTTGAGAACAAATTTATAAAAGAGAATCGCCAAAAACCTTCTTTGGAAATCGAAGAAATAGGCAATAAAGAATGATAATAAATGATGGTGGCTTGATGTTTTCAAAGTCACCATTTTTAATTTAATAAAAACTAAAACCATGGATGAAATAGAAAAACTGGAGTTTGCGCTCAATCATTTTGCGGGTCTTACGGAAGACGATTTCAAGTTGTCTCAAGATTGCTGGTTGCCCAAAAGCTATAAAAAAGGAGATTTTTATAACCTTCGCGGAACGGTTTGTACGTATTTCGGATTTATTGTTGACGGCGTTTTCCGTTCGTATACCATTGATGAAAAAACGGGAGAGGAGAAGAACGTTTTCTTATATTCTGCGAATGGTTTTGTGGTTTCTTTTAAAAGTTTTATCAATCAGATTCCTTGTGATTATCATACGCAGGCTCTTACGGATGCTTCGATTATTTATATCCGATATACAGATTTGCTGGCGTTGTATCATCAGTCGCACCGATGGGAGAAATTCGGGAGGTTGTTGGCGCAGGAAGCATTTAATGTTACCATGTCGAGAATTGAAGGATTTATTTTAAAATCTCCTGAAGAACGATATTTAGACCTCATAAAACAGCATCCCGATATTTTTAATAATGTTCCGTTGTACCATCTTTCTTCTTATTTAGGTATTCAGGGACCATCTTTGAGCAGAATAAGAAAAAGAATTTCCGGTAAGTAATACGATTTTAACCAAGGTTAAAATTATCCTCATTTAATTCGCGGAACTTTGTCCCATAATTTAAAACCAATTAAAAATAAAAAGTTATGAAAACAAAAACGATCGTATTAATTCATGGATTATTTGTGAACAATACAAGCTGGAAAGAATGGAAAACTTATTTTGAAGCTCAAGGCTACACTGTACATACTCCTGCAAATCCGGGACATAAAGGAGATCCTAAAGAATTGAAAAAGAATATCCCATCAGATTTGAAAGAT
Source organism: Chryseobacterium ginsenosidimutans (assembly GCF_024807225.1). Classification (GTDB taxonomy): domain Bacteria; phylum Bacteroidota; class Bacteroidia; order Flavobacteriales; family Weeksellaceae; genus Chryseobacterium; species Chryseobacterium ginsenosidimutans. The sequence continues at coordinate 4,450,071 of NZ_JANUCO010000001.1, read as the reverse complement.
GTAGGTTTTGATGATGTAGTAAAATATTTATCAGCGTTTATCGATAAACTTCCCGAAAAACCAATCTTGATCGGACATTCATTCGGTGGATTGATGGTTCAGAAATTAATTGATATGGGGAAAGCTGTTGCCGGAGTAAGTATCGATGGTGCACCTCCCAAAAACGTGATGGCTCCTTTTTCTACCGTAAAAATTGTTTGGCCTGTCGTGAATTTCTTTAAAGGAAATACTACATTTTTAGGATCAAAAGAATGGTATCATAAAGCATTTTTTAATAATTATTCTAAAGCAGAAAGTGATAAATTATACGAAACGGTGGCTGCACCGGAAAGTAGAAAACTGGCGAAAGATCCGTTATTCAAATCTTCTGCAAAATTAGATTTAAATAAACCTCACGAACCATTATTGTTTATTGCAGGTTTCTAATGATAATATTTTCCCTGCAGAATTTTCTAGAAAAATCGCCGGAGCTTATAAAGACAAAAATAGCATTGTGGATTTTAAAATATTTGAAGGCAGAAGCCATTTCATTGCCGGAGAAAAAAATTGGGAAGAGGTTGCAGGATATGTTTTGAACTGGCTGAAAAAAGTAAATTAATTTATAATTTTCATAGCATTAAAAAGAGACGGCTTAGATAGAGCTGGTCTCTTTTTTTTGTAAAGACCTACAATCAAACCTTCAAGGTTTTCAAAACCTTGAAGGTTTAAATGAGTTGTAATAAACAAAAAACAATCTATACCATAAATAACACCGATCTGAATTTTTCATCAGGAATTCATGAAGTTGTAAAGGCTTTCAAATTATAAAGTCTTATTTTTGCATAGAATTTTTAAATTTAATTCTTCTTCAATTCATACAATGAAAAAACAAGATACCTGGGGAATTGTGAAGAGGCTGTTCTTTATAGGAATGAAGTTTCGTTCTTGGTTCATCCTTACTTTAATCATCTCCATTATATTAGCATTGGTTTCTACTTACAGGCCTTATCTCACCATGCAGGTTGTAGATAATGACATTACGAAACTAAAAGATAAGGCTTTAATGATGCAGCACATCTACATTTTGGTAGGTTTGGTGTTTGCGGAAACGGTCTTAAACTTTTTCTTGGTTTATTTTTCCAATTATATTTCTCAAAATGTAATCAGAGATATCAGAGAGAGACTTTACAGCAAATTAATATATTTCAGAACATCATTTTTTGATAAAACGCCGATCGGGCAATTGGTAACAAGAGCGGTTGGAGATGTTGAAACGATTGCAACGGTTTATACAGACGGTTTCCTGATGGTTTTCGGGGATGTTTTAAGGATCATTTTTGTATTGGTGATGATGTTCAGTACCAATGTTCACTTAAGTTATATCACGTTGGCGATTTTACCTTTGATGGTCGTGATTACACGATTTTTCCAGAAAAGATTAAAAACCGCTTTTGGTGACGAAAGAACGTGGACATCCAATCAAAACTCTTTTGTTCAGGAAAGACTGGCGGGAATGCCGATTATTCAGGTGTTCAACAGGCAAGGTTCTGAGTTCAAAAAATTTGATGATATTAATATTACTTTGAAAGACGCATTATTGAGAACGGTTTTCATCTTCTCATTATTCTTTCCTGTGGTTGAACTTATTTCTTCACTTTTTATCGGATTCATCCTTTTCTACGGAGGTTATATTACGATCAGCGCAGGTGTTGTGATTGCTTTTATTCAATATATTTCTATGTTGATTCGTCCTTTGAGACAGATTGCGGATAGATTTAACAATATTCAGAGAGGAATTGTAGGGGCAGAACGTGTTTTGGGCGTTATGGACGAAGATTATGCGATGCCGAATAACGGAAAAGTGGTTAAGGAAAATTTCGATGGTAAAATTGAATTTCAAAATGTGCATTTTGCCTACGATGATAAACAGGAAGTTTTAAAAGGAATTGATTTTAAAGTAAATCCCGGAGAAACTGTTGCCATTGTTGGAGCAACCGGAGCCGGAAAATCTACCATTATCAGCTTGATTACAAGATTGTATGATATTAATTCAGGAAATATTTTAATCGATAATGTTGATCTTAAAGATTACGAACTCTATTGTCTGAGAAGCCACATCGGAGTTGTTCTACAGGATGTTTTCCTGTTCCACGGAAGTATTTTCGAAAATCTTGCTTTTGGTGACGAAAGCATTACGCTAGAGAAAATAAAAGCCGGCGCAAGAGAAATCGAAGTGGATGATTTTATCGAAAGTCTTCCCGGAGGTTATGATTACGTGGTGAGCGAAAGAGGTTCGTCGATTTCTTTGGGACAGAGACAATTGCTGTCGTTCCTGAGAGCGTATTTATCTGATCCGAAAATATTAATTCTGGATGAAGCCACATCTTCCATCGACCATGAAAGTGAAAAGCTGATCCAAAGAGCGACGGAAAAAATTACAAAAAACAGAACATCAATTATTATCGCGCACAGACTTTCAACGATTGAAAAAGCCGACAAAATCATTGTCATGGAGCACGGAAAAATTGTTGAAGAAGGAAAACATCTGGAGCTTCTTGATAAAAACGGGTATTATTCTACGTTGTACAAAGCCCAGTTGAGACATGAAGTGGAATTGGAGGAAGAGGAAAGTTAGGAATCTATAAATATTTATATAAAAAAGAGAGTCAGAAATGGCTCTCTTTTATTTTTTCTTAAAACTACAAAACACAAAATTCTGCACAGTATCAAAAGGAGTTGTGTGATCTTCCGTAATACAATGGATGGTTTCAAAACTTGTTTCAAATTTTTTTGTCATCGATTCTTCGTCGTATTGAGTGATTTCCAGTCCGCTGCACTTTGTCGGTCCGTCTTTTGAAAATGTTCCTAAAACCATGAATTTTGACACGGCTTTTTCTGTGATTTCAACATATTTTGAAATCTGTTCCGGCGTTATCAGAAAATGAAAAGCCGCTCTGTCGTGCCAAATATGGTACGTTTCTGTGGGTTCAAATTCGGTAATATCCGTTACGATCCATTGTACTTTTTCTGCTTTTTCACCTAATCTTTCTTTTGCTTTTTCCAGCGCTTTTTCAGAAATATCGAGAACCGTGATGTTTTCATAACCTTCATGCAGAAGAAAATCCACAAGATGGCTGTCTCCACCGCCAATGTCAATAATTTTTGCATCCTTTTTTAAGCCGAAAGAATTAATGAAATCCAATGAAGTTTGAGGCTTTTTCTGAGTCCAGCTTACCTGATCCGGATTTTTGGTTTCGTAGACATTTTCCCAATGGTTTTTATTGGTCATAGTAAAGATTTTAAAAAGCTAAGTTAAATTTTTAGCTTTATTTATCGAACATTCTGCCGTAAAGTTTACTCACATCAAAATACATTCCCGGAATTTTATATTTATCTTTTTCAAAAGCTTGATAATCGCATTTTCCGTCGTAGCTCTGGGATTTATTTTCTAACTGAAACATATTCATCAGAACATATTCGTGAGAAACTGAAATGACATGAAAACCTGTTTCACATTTTAAGCCGTCACCGGATGTAAGTATTGCCTCTAGCAAACCGTGAAAATTGGTAGACACTTTTTTAGCCATAGCTTCATCTTTACTCATATGATACATGTAAGCGAGATAGTTCATTGCACGAAGATCCAAAGGGTCTTCTTCTAAAGCTTCTCTGAAAAGTTTAATTCCTCTTGGCATATCTTTTTCTGAGATACCGTTTCCTGTGTAGAATTTTCTCAGCTCTTCATCTTTCTTTCCTATTTTGTAAGGACTGTAATTTTTTTGAAATGTTTGTCCGAAATAAAGATGGCGATATTGATCTGCTGTTATAAGGGTGTCGTTTTCCTTTAATTTTCTTAAAAGATTCGGATAGTAGAATTCTGAATCTTTATTCTCAATATTTCTTTCTATAGCAGCATAATCAGGTGCTTTAAATTCTAATTTTTGAGCATGTGAGAAAATGATGAAAAATAAAGTCGATACGATTAAAAATGCTTTGATATTCATAGTTTCTATAGTTTTAGTATTATTTTTTATAAACGTCAAAAATATTAAATATGTATGAATAGTTTTAAATCGGTTTGATATTTTTAATTAATTTGATAAAATGTTAACGAAATGTTATGGTTGTATTGAAAAATTCACTAACTTTATTCTAAATTTAAACACTACCCCTTAAAAATGGTAGGGTGTGATAATAAATAGTAATTTTTAATTAAATACAAAAATATAGATGAAAAATATTCAGGATGAATTTCAAGTCTTTACAGACGAATTGAGAAAATTAAATATCGAAGTACAAAAAGTGGTAAAAGTAGGGAATGGAAGTATGGATTTCCACGAAGTTTTTTATAAGTCGCCAAGGTATGAAGATGTGAAAAGTGTGTATGTTCAGCGACATAATCTGGACAATATCCTTGAAAAATTCAAGCAAGCTTATCACTAAAAAATAGAACGGGCGGCTCAGAGAATCTGAGCCGCCCGCTTTTTATTCGCAAATTAAATTAATCTTTATCCAAAGTCGATGTTTTTTTGGTGTCTTTCATTCCTGCATACACGACGAATGAAAAGAAAATACAAGCCGTAATATACCAATAGAAATAGTGTTCCACATTCGCCTGCTTGAACCAAAGTGCGATGTATTCAGCAGTTCCTCCAAAAATAGCAACCGTCAAAGCATAAGGCAGCCCGACTCCCAAAGCTCTTACTTCGGACGGGAAAAGTTCAGCCTTCACCACCGCGTTGATGGATGTATAGCCGCTCACAATAATCAAAGCTGACATAATTAAAAAGAAGGCACCCCACATTGAAGTCGTCGTACTTAAAGCATTTAATAAAGGATATGTACATACTGTTCCTAAAATTCCGAAGCCTAAAAGTAACGGTCTTCTCCCGATTTTATCCGATAAAGCTCCAAAAACAGGTTGCAGACAAGCAAAAATAAATAATGAAATAAAAGAAATCAGGGTAGATTCTTCTTTCGTAAGATGAACCGTATTCACCAGGAATTTCTGCATATAAGTTGTATAAGTATAGAACGCCAAAGTTCCGCCTAAAGTCAGTCCGATAACGGTTAATAGTGCTTTCGGATGCTTTAATAATTCTTTTATGGAACCTTTTTTCTTTTCGTTGAGGTCTTTTTTGTTTTCAAAAGCTTCTGTTTCGTGGAGATTTGCTCTTAAATATAAAGCGATTACAGAAAGTAAAGCTCCGATCACAAAAGGAATTCTCCAGCCCCAATCTTCGAGCTGAGCTTCCGTTAATAATAATTTTTGTAAAATCAATTGAATTCCCAACGCGATTAATTGTCCGCCAATCAGCGTTACATATTGAAAACTTGAATAGAATCCCCGTCGTTCTGAAGTTGCCATTTCGCTGAGGTACGTTGCCGAAACACCGTATTCTCCACCCACGCTTAATCCTTGTAATAATCTTGCAACTAACAATAACAATGGTGCTAAAACGCCGATTGTTTTGTAAGTCGGAGTCAAAGCAATTAGCAGAGAAACCGAAGGACATTAATAAAACAGAAAGCGTCATCGCTTTTTTTCTCCCGACTCTATCGGCAATACTCCCGAAAAGCCATCCTCCGACAGGTCGCATCAGAAATCCGACAGCGAAAATTCCGGCTGTATTTAAAAGTTGCGCCGTCATATCCGAATTCGGAAAAAATGAATGTGAAAAATAAATGGCAAATGCCGCATAAGCATACCAATCATACCATTCTACCAAATTTCCTATCGATCCGCCAACAATGGCTTTGATTCTTTGGGCGGTGGTGATTTGTGATGAATTCATGAAGGAAAGATATAAATTTTTAGAATAATTGAAAGACGTAAATTTTACTATTTAATTCAAAATAAAACGGCTCTCCAAAAGAACGGTTTCAAAAATATTCAAATAAAATTTTTCTAAAATCTATATCCCAAAGACAATCCGCTTCTAAAGCCAATCCACGGTCCGTCTATCTTTACTCTCGCTCCGTTTGCATTGGTTTCTACGGTGTAATTCACGTAAGGAACGTCGAGATCTTCTATTTCTTTTTTCAATTGAGCCTGCATATCGGGAGTCAGAACAACGTCACTTGTCATGGTGAAATCTCCTTTTCCAGATCCGTAATGTGCTCCTGCAATCCAAAAATCCAGTACCAAATTTTGACTTCGGGTTAAGAAAAACTGAACTCCGACCATCAATCCGCCGCTGTTTCCATGAGCGCTCCCATAACCTTTCAAAGGAATCTGATAAGTTGCGCCACTGAAAGTGTAATCGTAATAAAAATCAAACGTATTCGTGGTTATTTTTGAATAACGGTAATATGGTGCAATGTAAAAACCTTTTCCATATCCTGCGCCAAGATAAAAACGAGGTTCAATAGTGAAATTGAAAGATTTTACCTCAAGATTCTGAAATCTTTTTTCGTCTTCATCACTCAAAAAAGAATTGATAAAAGGAACTTTTCCTTCGGGCATCACTCCGAATCCCATATTTAATGAAAACCAATTGGTGAAGGCTCTTTCGTAAGACAGATTAATATTTCTGAAGGCATAAGCGGTAACGTTCGTTTTCACGATATTCATCTTTTCCGAAGGTTCGGCAGATGCTGTCTCTTGTGCTTTTATTCCTGAAAAAATAATGCACGGAAGTAGAATGAGATATTTTTTCATGATTTTATATTTTAAAATTTAGTGGTATTGAGATAAAAGCAAAAAACGGGCAAAAATCATGAAGCTGTGAATATTAATTTTGGTTATTATTAAAAATATGAATGATATAATTGATTATGAAAAGAATTTTAATGATAATTTTTATTCTTTCTTCTCTTAATAATTAACACAACTGATAATAAAATGAATAGAATTGAAGTCGCAAAAATGATAGATTTTAAATTTTTATTTTCGAATTGTAATGTATTGATTTCTAGTTTTAAATTATTAATGATACGATTTGGCGAATCTTCAATTAAACTTTCAACTTTTGCAGGTTTGTTATTTTCTGCTTTTAATTCCTGTTCAAATTTCTCATGTAATTTCTCAAGCTGTGTTAAATCTTTTGATGTAAAAAGACTCAAATCTGCCGTAGCAAAGCAACGTTCAGAATAAATGAATCCTGTATCAGAATCGATATGTCCGAAAATCAAATATTTTCCTTCCTTATTAAAAGGATAATCGCATGACCGAAGTTGTGATGAAAATAATGTAGCTTCATTTTGATAAAAACCAGTGTAATTATCTGATTTAAAGATTTTTTCAATTTTTACACTGCTAATAAAATTCTGTAATGTCTTAAATCCTGAAGGAGTCTGCTTCACGGAATAAATATTTCCTATAAAAACAAAATCGGCATTTTTAAAGGATTTTTCGATATTTAAACTTTCACATTTACAACCAAAAATAGGAGATGATAAAAGCAAAGAAAATAAGAATAAAAGTTTTGACATTATGTAATTTTAAAACACAAATATCAACAAAAAATCCGCTCAGAAAAATTCCGGACGGATTCATTATTGATGATAAAATGTAACTTTTTATTTTTTAATAAACTTCGAAGTCTCCGTTTTCTTGTTATCTTTTCCTGAAACTTCAATGAAATAAGATGCAGAAGGAAGATCAGAAACCTGTACTTTTCCGGATTTCAGATCAGATGTTTTAATTAATTTTCCATCTAAGCTATAGATTTTCGCTGTTGAATAATTTCCTGTTTCTCCTTTAAACTGGATAAAATCCTGAGCCGGATTAGGGTAAATCATAAGACCTTCTTTTTTAGCAACAAGATCTCCTGTTGACAACGTAGAGAGATTCAAAGCTTGTGCACCACTTGTAGTCTGGTTGTTGATTCCCGCTACAGGAACGTTGATGATAGTCTGAATCGTTGTTAACAACGGGAATTTATGAGTCGCATCGTAATAAGAATAGTACGTATTCACAATGGATCCTATCGGAAAAACAAAACTCGTATCATTAGGTAAATGAAGGTTGAAATTCTGAACAGATTTGATTCTCAATACATTATTATAGGTAGAAGAACCCAAAACCAACGTTCCTGATGCATCAGCCGAAATACTAATAGTTCCTTTACATAAACCACTTGCAGAAGGCGAAGTGAATGTTCCTTGTGCCTGATCTGTTTCAGTATATCCGAAAGCGGCTGGATAAGAAATGAATGTTCCGTTGTTAGCAGACAAATTCAAAGTGGCATCAGAAGTTACAAGTCCTGTGATTTCCAATTTTGAAGCAGATTGTTTGTATAGGAAAGTATTTCCGCTTCCTACCATCTTCAAGGTAGAACCTGGGAAAGTTGTGACTTCAGCAGCTAAAGGTGCAGAATAGGTTGCAGGAGATGCTGCTCCCAATGTTAAAGAAGCATTGTTAAACGTTGTATTTGCTCCCACAGCAGAGTTATCCGGTGTTCCTGTTACGGTTAAATAATTTGCCGTTTCACCGGAAATAGGATCGTTAAATGCTTTAGTAATCGTGGTTTGAGCTGAGCTGATACCGTAAGTTGTCAGCAACAAAAGTAGAATTGTTTTCATGGTTAAATTTTATTCAAAGATAATTAAAAACTGACATTCAAAATGTATTTTATTTAAACATAACTTGTTATTAATGAGATTTAAAATAAATAAAAAACCACCCAAATGTTTGAGTGGTGATTCTGTGCGTTAGATATTTTGATTTTCGGTAGGGAAGTTGGAAGTGGGATGATGGATGTTATTGAAAAAATAAGCAATCTCATAATAACTTCAAGCCTCCTTCTTCCAACTTCTAACCAACTTCACCCTAATTCTGACTGATCATCATTTTTCGGTAAGAATAAATATCTTCAATCGATACGACGGTCATTTCTTTCTTCATTGCGAAATCTACAATTTCCGGGAGTCTTGCCATCGTTCCGTCTTCGTTGGTTAATTCACAAAGTACGGCATCATCGCCAAGATTTGCCAGTTTTACCAGATCTACACTTCCTTCTGTATGTCCGCGTCTTTCAAAAACACCGTCTTTTTTAGCAATTAAAGGGAAAACGTGTCCGGGACTTGCAATGTGATTGGCTTCTGCGTTTTGTGCAACTGCTGTTTTAATCGTTGTTACACGATCTTTTGCCGAAACTCCCGATTCTACGCCTTCTTTGGCTTCAATGGAAATCGTAAATGCCGTTTGATTTTTAGAATTGTTGGTTTCCACCATAGGACGAAGATTCAGCCGTTTGCTTTTCTCTTCCGAAATGCACAGACAAACGATTCCGCTGCATTCGCGGATCAAAAGTGCCATGTCTTTTTCTGTAATCGTGGAAGCGGGAAAGATGATGTCGCCCTCGTTTTCACGGTTTTCATCGTCTAATAAAAGGATGCCTTTTCCCTGTTGTAAGGTAAGAAGTGCTTTTTCTACACGTTCTTTCGGAGTTGCTCCGAATTTTTCTATTAATTTTTCCATGTTTTTTTACTTTTTGAAAGTTAAAATACACTTCGGTACATGGAAATGAAATACAACACAATGAGTCCATAGAAATAGCCTCACTGATTGCTCCATTTTCTTCTCCCATCCAGACTGTAACTGTCGGTTTTGGAATTTCACCAAATCAGTCCTTTCGTTAAAAAGGAGTCGCGGACTGTAACCGCCGGTAGGGAATTGCACCCTGCCCCGAAGAAAACTTATACTTAAGTTTTTACTGTATGTTTTGTTTAAATTGTTCTTTAATTCATTGATTTTTATTTAACGCACAGACTGTAAATTTCGTTAGATTTTTTGAAATGGAGAAGAAAATTATTAACAATCGGCTACCTTATTTTTCTCTGCAAGCGCATTCATGATTTTCGTTTATATAAGTAATGGTGGCTTTGCATATTTTTTCTAAAGTATCAATATTGATGTCAGACAGTTTTTTGACGTAGATACAGGCTTTCCCCATTTTAAATTTTCCAAGATCATTTAATAAAGGTTCGCTTTCTTTGGTCGGAGAATAGACATACAGTGAAAATTCTGCTTTACGCGGTGAAAACCCAATAATAGGCGCGTCACCTTCATGTCCGCTTGCGTATTTATAATGATAACTTCCAAACCCGATGATTGTTGGTCCCCACATTTTAGGCTCAAATCCCGACCATTTGCCCAAAAGTTCGATTAATTGAAAACTATCTGCTTTCTTTTCATCTTTTTCTACGTATGAGTTGATAAAATCGGTGACGTTGACTGCGGTTTCGTTGGTTTTGTTTGCTTTAGCCATAGTTTTTGAATTTTATTATTTTGTTTCGGAAGTTTTAAAATAGAGGTTTCACTTGAAATATAATTACATTGATTCTATTTCTTTGACAAGATTTTTATCTACATAAAATTTATAATTATGTGTTCTCAAACCTGCAAAAAATAATGGTCTTGTCTTAATAACTGTGACAATAGAGTTCTCAATTTGTAACTCATAAGCTCTGGATAAATGAACAGAAAAATGGGTGAACGGATTTAAAGCACTATCCAAAGTTTTCTTTACTCCGTTTATGGTGTAGGTGAAACTTCCTGTAAACCAGTTTCTTTCAAATTCAATGGTTTCGTTTTCAATTTCTATGGTTGTTTTCATATTGTGATTTATTTTTTCATTTTAGCTTTCAAAAGCTCAAGATGTTTTTGAGAATCAAAATTTGTTGCAATCCCGTTATCAATTCCTTCCTGAATCTTTGTTTTTAAAAGTTGAATTTTATCTTGTTCCATCTGTTTTTTTAGTAAAAATAAAAAATGCTCCAAATATTAGAGCATTTTAATTATTTATTTTCAAATTCGATTTACTCAGAAGCCACTTTTATACTATCCAATTTTCTGCTAATTTCAGTAATATTTCCGCCGCCACAGGAAGAGTGAATAACTTTTCCATTGACGTCGATAAGTATTTTGGCGGGACTGCAAAAGATGTTGTAATTTAATTTTTCAGATTTGTCGTAGGATTTTGTATTATCGATTTGTTCAAAAAGAATATTTGCTTGATTAAGATCATCTTTCAGCTCTTTTTCATTTTCAATAAATCCTTCTACAATACCGATGAATTCTGCATTGTCTTTAAATTCTTTATAAAGCGTATTGCATTCTTCCGCCATATCGTAAGACTCGCTCTTTTTTAGATAAGATTTATCGTAAATAAAAATGACGAGATTTTTGCCTTTATAATTTTGTGAGTTGAAAATAGTTCCGTTAATTGTTTTAGCCGAAAAGTATTTTGGTTTTGCGTGTAAGAATAAATCAATCTGATTTTTTTTCATTTCTTTAGCCTGCTCCCGGAAGTCTTTTAGAAATTTTTCTTTTTTTTCTTCCTTACTTTCACAGGAAAGAATTGATAAGGTAATGAAAAGTGCTAAAATTTTTTTCATGGTGTAATATGTATGGTGATATTCAAATATACATTAATAATTTACACCTTATTTAATGAAAATCAATTGAAAGTTCAGAGATTATGTATTCTTTTCGGCTAATTTTTCAATATACTTTCTCAACGTATCAGAAACCGAACTCGAATTTGAAAATGTCAATGCCTTTTCATAATGTTCTTTCGCTTTCAGATTATCAATATCTGTATAAAGATGTCCCAACAATGAATAATAAAAAGGATTGTCCAAAAGTTTTAATTTTTCAGCTTCTATGAGGGCGGCCGAATTTCCTCTCACTTTCGCAAAAGCAAAAGTACGGTTGAGAGCGGCAATAGGAGAGTATTCAATTTGTAAAAGTTGATTGTACAATTGCAGGATATTTTCCCACTTTTCATCGGTATTTTGTTTTTTGGTGTGCCAAAAAGCGATGGCAGCTTCGAGATGAAATTTAGTTAAAGAATTTCCCGATGCACTTTGATTTAAATAGTCAATTCCTTTTTCAATAAGATCGTTGTCCCAAAGTTTATCGTCCTGTTCTTCATACAAAATGCTTTCTCCTTTTTCGTTGAATCTTGCATTAAATCTGGAAGAATGAAAATACATCAACGACAATAAAGCATTCGCAGCAGGAGTATTGGTTGTTTTATTTTCGATCAAAATTGAAGTCAGCCGAATCGCTTCCCTACAAAAATCCTGTCTGAGAATCGTGTTTTGCGAAGTAGAATAATACCCTTCCGAAAACAGCAAATACAACGTCGTAAGAACTGTTTCTAAATTGGTACTGATCTGTGAAATAGTAGGTTGCTCTATTTTGATGCCTTCTGTTTTTAATTTTTCTTTGGCGCGATGTAATCTTTTGTAAACAACTTCTTTATTGATTAAAAAAGCATCTGCAATTTCCTGAGTTCCGAATCCGCAGAGTAAATTTAAAGCTAAAGAAATCTGAGAATCTTTAGAAATAGACGGATTACAAATGGTAAACATCATCGCCAACTGACTGTCACTAATATTTTTCGGAGAAAGATCGATTTCAAATTCTTCGCGGTCGTTGGAATAATATTTTATCTCAGTTGAAATTTTTTGCTGGAAAAGAGAATCCCGTTTAAAATAATTTTTAGACTTATTTTTTGCAACCGTATACAACCAAGCTGTTGGATTTTCGGGAATTCCGTTGATGCTCCAGGTTTCTGTGGCGGTAAGAAAGGTGTCGCTCACGATGTCTTCAGCGATTTCTATGTGATTAATACCGAATGTAGAACAGAGCACAGAAACGATTTTCCTGTACTCTGTTCTGAATAAATTGGGGATTAATGCGTTTTCGTGCATTTAATTTAAATATGAAAATTATTCTGTCACGGGTGGAATTGCCATTCTCACTTCTACACTCGCTCCCCATTGAAGAACGGGGCAGCCTTTTGCAATTTCTACGGCTTCGTCGTAATCATTGGCTCTTATGATGAACATCCCGCCGATGGATTCTTTGATTTCTGCGTAAGGTCCGTTGGTTACGGTGTCGTTTTTCACGACTCTTCCGCCAAGATCCCATCTTTTTGGTGGCGCAACCAGTTTATTTTGTGCGGCAATACTTCCCAGCCAGTCCTGAAACGGCTGAATGGAAGCCTGCATTTGTTCCGGTGAAGGCGATGCGTCTTTATTGATAATATCTCTGTGTATGGCGATTAAAAATTCGTTCATGATGTTGGATTTAAGTTTTTATAGATGTAATTGGATTGTATAAATTTACTAAAGTTGTTTTAATTTTTTAGTGCTAAAATTTAGCAGCTTGATTTACGTTCTGTTTGTCAGAATGTAGGAATCTCGGCAATGTTTTTTTGAAATTAATTTGACAAATTCTGCTTAGATTCCTACGGAATGACAAACTGGGTGTTTTATTTTTTTCAAAATTTTGCTCCTTTTGTCCTTAAATTTATCTTTGATTATCAGGATTTGAAATCCATTCGTCGTAATGAATTGTTCCTAATTTTGCATCATCATTTGGAATTAAAGTAGAATCATTCAAAGGAGCTCCAAAGTACGTTGCTTCAGTGTTTGAAACCACTTCATCTGTATTTTTCATGATCGTTGTATATTTTTTTACCAGATCAGATAATTTAATTTTATCAGGACCGCCGATTTCTACAGTTGTATTTTTTGGTTCACCGATGGTTACGGCTGTCATTGCTTTTACCACATCATCCGAAGCGATAGGCTGAATCAATGCGGGAGAAACCAAAATTTTATTGTCAACGGTACTTGAGTGAACAATTCCGCCAACAAATTCGAAGAACTGAGTAGAATGCACGATGCTGTAAGGAATTCCTGCAGATTTAATAATATCTTCCTGAACCTGCTTTGCTCTGAAATATCCGCTTTCCTGCAAACGTTCTGTCCCGACAACGGATAAAGCGATGTGATGATTGACACCTGCTTTTTTCTCTGCTGCCATTAAGTTTTCACCTGATGTTTTGAAGAAATTCATAACATCATCATCCGCAAAAGAAGGGGAGTTGGCTACATCGACCACAACGTCTACGTTTTCCAATGCTTTGTCAAGACCTTCTCCTGTAAGTGTATTCACTCCGGAATTTGGAGAAGCCGCTAAAACTTCATGACCTAAATTTTTAAGGCTGTTAACGAGTTTACTTCCGATAAGACCTGTACCGCCGATTACTGTGATTTTCATTGTGTATAATTTTTGGGTTATACTGTAATGACAACTGAGTTTTTGGGATTGGACAGATTTAATAAAAAAATAATGGGGAAGGGGAGATGGGAGAGGGAAGTTGGTGACGTAAATAGTTTACTCTCATTTATCTGTGTTTTGTTAACATCTAGCTTCCTTCTTTCAGCTTTGTTTCAAAAAAAGTTATTTCCTTAGAATTTTATCCATTGGTTTTCCTTTGGCTAATTCGTCGATTAGCTTATCAAGATAGCGAACATTCCTCATTAGTTCGTCTTCGATTTCTTCTACACGATAACCACAAATCACACCCTTTATTAAGGAAACATTAGGATTCATCTGAGGTGCTTGTTCGAAAAAATCTCTGAAATTGGTTTTGTTATTTAAAATTTTGTGAAGATCTTTTTCGTTATAACCTGTCAACCAGAAAATAATTTCATCTACTTCTTCTTTTGTACGTCCTTTCTTTTCGGTTTTGGTGATGTAGTGAGGATAAACTCCTGCAAAGGACATTTTGAAAACCCTTTCGTAGTTTTTATTTTCCATAACTCTTTATTTTCTAGATTAGTAAAATTATTGAATATGCGAGATTTCTTTCGAAAGTAATACAATTCATAAACAAAGTTGAAAATATCCTTTTTTGGGTTGCGAAAATACTGACCAAAGTTGCTCGTTTTGTTTTTGAAGTAAGAAAATGTATAAACAAAGTTGCAAACATTCTTTTTAAAGTTGCGAGAATGTTAATCATAGTTATTTGTTTTCTTTCGAAAGCAATACAATCCATAAAGAAAGTTTCAAACATTCTTTTTAAAGTTGCAAGAATATTAACCCAAGTTGCTCATATTTTTATTTTGGACAACTTATAATCATCAACTTTCAACCTTAGTTTAATTGATAATCTCAGCATCCGGATTTTCTCTGAGTTTGGCAATTCTGTCTTTCCAGTTTTGAAGTTCTTCGTCGGTCAGTTTTATCCAATCTGTGACTTCACCTACGATTTTCACAGGATCTTTACTGCGATAAGATCGGGTAGGATTTCCCGGAAATTTCTTATCGGTCAAGTTCGGATCATTTTCGAATTTCCCTGTAGGTTTCTACGATATAAATCCTGCCATTGCCATCTCCTTGTGCCAATTCTGCGGCAAGTCCGGCTCCATTTTGTAAGGCTGTAAAATAGATGTGGTTCATTATTATTTCGGGGTGATAATTTGACCCGAATCCTGCAGTCAGTAAGTCTCCGATTTGCAGATCGGCTTTTGTACCGTGATAGAATGGTCCGTTGTCTAGAATTTGTTCGTCTTTTTTGTTTTCCATTTTAGAAGTATTTTTTAGTTAATCTTCTGCTTCGATTCTGGTAAGGCAATATATTAAAGTTTTTAAAAAATTTTCGCGACTAAAATATTCTTTAACAATTTTATTAGAAGGATTACAGAATTCAATATTGTGATAAATAGAATAAAAAATCAAATACTTCCTGAGCTCTTTGAATTTGAAGCCACCAGCAAAATTATTTTCAAATAAAAATTTATTCTTTCTTGTTTTTGCAGTAAGCCTGAAAGGAGCTCCATCAACAACATTCGTTATTATGTCTTCAATGCTTTTTTCGGGAAGAGTATCTATTCTTTCAAAGTTGAGTTTGATTTGTTTCTCACTAAGGATTTTGGAATAAGTTGAATCTGAAATTTTATAAATTTTTGTTCCATCAAATGTTTTTTTATTGTAAAGTTCTTTTATTTGGGCAATATCATTTTCTGTAAACGTAATTTTAAAAGTTTTTAGTGAAATTAAGCTGTCAATTTTCTTTGCCTGATCTTTTGAGATCTGGATTGTCTTATTATCATACTTTATTGATGGCAAATATGCAATTCTACAATCTATTGTATTTATTTTTTGTCCAAAAGCAAAATGGGACAAGAGAAAAAAGAGTAAAAATTTATAATTATTTTTCATGATTAATTCTTCCAGATTTGATCCACAATATTAAGTTGTTTCACAATATTTTCAAACTCTTGAGCTTCCTTTAAATAAGGGATGAAATTTATTTTATATTTTTCAAAGTCTCATCGTAAAGTCCTATTAACAGGCTGTTTCCGTTTTCATCTATTTTTATTGCGCCATATTTTGCTTTTTCATATTTTTCGGCTTGCCCTTCCTGAAAGAAGAAAGATTCTGCGCCGATATTTACATTCCATGAGTCGGGTGCGTTGTATTTGATGGGATATTCGCCTTTATTCAGAGGGGTTTTATCTTTTTGAAACCGTACTTTGGTAGCGATTCCTTTGTTATCGATTTTAACAATACAAAATCCTCTTTTTGGCATCGATTCAGTTCTGATATTTTCTGAAATACGATATCGCAAACTCATGTAATCGCCCTGCATTAAGGAACGGGGATCGACAGGAGCTAATTCAAGCAAAACCAATTTCCCGTTTTTTAGTACATCTTCTTTTTTCGAAACCGAAAAGTTGAAATATACCAATAGAATGATGAGGTTGAGCAAGATGATGATCCATTTATACTTTTTCATTCGATGTCAGTTTTTTGTGAGTTAATAAATAAAGACCTAAAAACAGGATGCCTGAAGAAAATAAAAGGATTGATTTGGTCAATAAGGTAAAATGAAGGTCATAATAGTACCGCGAAATAAAGTAGATGAAGGCTGCAATTCCGATAACCAAACTAGTTTTATAGTTGACTAAAAAGCTCAAAAGAATAATTAAAATCGCTCCGGAAATCGCAGGAGATAATACGGTAGGTAATAATATAATGATGCTTAAAGCATAAATTCCGACTTTATGTTGGGCTTTTGTGATGTTTAATACCTGAAAAAGATGAGTGAGCAAATAGAGTATTGCCAATATGATGAAAATGGAAGATATCCAAATATAATCGTGCGAGACAGTAATGAAATCTGTTTGGTTAAGAATGATTAATCCTGCTAAAAAAGAGAAGACCAATGCAATACGAATCGGATTGTATAATTTTGAAAATGCAGAATTTATACTAATTATTTTTGCTTCTTTCAGGAAAAAAAAGGTTAAAATTATGGCAAGAGAAGAGGTGTAAATATGAGCAAGATCAAACTTATCATTTGATGCAATCAGCGCTAAAATTGCTCCGCTGATAATGAGTATGGAAACAAAAGTAAGAATGTAGCTCCGAGCGATGATTAATGAAACCATTGCAATCAGCATAAAAGTAAGGCTTACTGAGTTTTCAGTAATTTCCATTTTAAACAAACCCATTGCTAAAAGGATGAAACCAATGATGTAAAATGAAATACTTACCGTATCGATAATCGTTTTATTATATAATTTGTTGACGAAAACTCCTCCGATTATTGATATTATTCCAAATACGATTAAGCCTGTTTCCGAATCATACAAGCCTGCAATTAAAAGGAATCCTAAAAATGTAATGCTTGCAAAAATTCCACCAAAAATTGACAATATTTTTATGGCTAAAGATTGATGGTCATCATTTTTTTCGTAGGCTGCAAAAATAGCTTCTTCATCAAATTTTAAGTCTCTATTTTCTGTGGATTGTAAATGATCGAGGATTTGTTTTATGTCTTCTTTATTTCTCATTTTTCCATTTTTTTTGAAGGTTAATCAAATTCAGAATAACTCCTGTGACACTTGCAATAATAAATACGGTCATGAACAGAAGCATGCCTTCGTCATCCGAAATTTTCAGCAATAAAGTTGAAGCGATAATAATAACGCTTAGAGGAATAATGGAAAGATAAAGTCCGCTTTTTGTTTTAAGTCCGTGCCAAATTCCTAAAGAAAAAACAATCAGAACAATGGCAATTAATAAGGCGAATAAAGGTTCGAACTCTTCCATGATTCCGAAAATTATTCCTATGGTTGCGAAGGTTGTAGAAACCTAAAGCCAAAATCGTTGTAAACCAATTGGGAAGATTTTCGATTTTCTTATATTTTGATAATAAAACGGAAACAATCAGAAAAGCCGTATTGATGAAAAAAAGGATGGAAACAATGAGTATTTCCGACCAGTCTTTTACAACTTGCTGCGAATATAAAATGAAAGTGGTATTAATTAAAACAATATACAACAGCCACAACGGAGCAAAATTGGAAACGATTACCCATAATGTGATGAAGAGTGTCCAAGCTAAAAAGAAATCGTATGCATTCGCGCCGGTCTGATAAATCTGCCCAAAAACCGCAAATAAAACCCCGACTAAAAATGCCGAACCTGTAAGAATAATCTTTCTGGTGCTGCTTTTTATTTTCGGAAGCAAAGCAACAATTGTGGTTGCAATGATTAATCCTTCTGTTAGTCCGATTTTTGCAAATTTGTGTAGATCTGCCCAATTGTAGGCGAAAAAGAAAATAATTCCCGCAGTCGTAAAACCAATTCCCAATGTGATAAAAAACAAACGAAGGAATTTTTGCCACATTTCTCTATCATTATAAACGTTTTCTTGCAGGGCTTTCTCAATTTCCTGCTCGGTAAGGTTACTGTGACGACTGATGAGGTGAAGGTCTTCTCGTTGAATTTTCATGGTTTTTTTTTAGTAATGAAATAATTTGTTCATTAGATATTGATTGAACTAAACTACGAAAAAATAATAAACCGCTCTGTGAAATAGTATGGTTTGATATTTCTTTATGATTGTGTATTTGGATTAATTTGGGCAAAAGTGAGACGCTTGCGCTAGCGTTGGTAGACTTTTTTCAAATTCCTCCTGTTGTTTTTGTCTCAATTCATTCCGAATTTGCTTTCTGTGGTCTTTTTCATTTTTGTCCATGGTTATTGATGTTTTGTTGAATTGGTTAAATAACTTACTCCGGAATAGCCCATTGTCAGTTTTTATATAATACACAAATTTTAAGTCGGTCGTTGTTTATCAATAACGGATGTTCAAATTCATATTGTTTTTTCAATCCGATTTTTTTCATAATATGTTCTGATTTTATATTGATTTTCGGTGCGATTGAATATATATAGTTAAATCAAAATAAAATGTCACAAATCTGCGTAAATAAAAAGCTCTCCTGGTGTATATCC
Organism: Chryseobacterium ginsenosidimutans; assembly: GCF_024807225.1. Lineage (GTDB taxonomy): Bacteria > Bacteroidota > Bacteroidia > Flavobacteriales > Weeksellaceae > Chryseobacterium > Chryseobacterium ginsenosidimutans. The sequence continues at coordinate 4,431,035 of NZ_JANUCO010000001.1, read as the reverse complement.
GAATTTTCTTCTTATGCTTTTTGCTTGTGCCCACTTTTTTTCAATTGGATTTAGGTCTGGACTGTAAGGCGGAAGAAATAGCAAAATATGACTTTGTTCTTGAACCTTCAATAGAGCATCTTCTCTTTTGTGAAAAGTAGCATTATCCAGCACAATAACTGAATTAGGAGCAATAGAAGGTAACAATTCTTGCGTAAGCCAGGCGAAGAATACATCAGCATCTATATTACAATTGAATAAGCAAACATTGAATAGTTTGAAGTCCGTTATTGCTCCGATAGCATTTACCCTTCCTCTGGCATGCCAATCTTTACTTGCATAACATTTTTCTCCTTTTTGACTGTAACCATTTTCTCTTGGCATATCTAATGCAAAGCCACTTTCATCCAGATAAATAATAGATCGTTTTTCTATAAACTCGTATCGGAATAATTTTAATTGAAAGATAAGCCTAGAGAGTTGATCAGTTTTTGGATGGAATAGCGTTTTTTTTATTACTTATTCCCAAACGCTTTAAAGCATAGAATATCGTGCTTTGACCTACTCCAAATTTCTTGGCTCGTTCATATTGGTAATGGTCAGGGTTTTCTACAACATCTTGTCGTAAAGCTTCGACATCAACTTTTGTTGATGGTTTGTTGCGTTTTATTTTGGGCTCTATACAATTATTCCATCTGAAAAGTGTTCTTATTGGAACGCCAAATCGTTCACTGGCTTCTTGATAAGTAAGATTGTCTTGATCTTTAATCTTAAATAATTGCTTGCGAAAATCTATTGAATAGCACATGCTCAAAGATATAAAATATTATGACAAATTATAATGATTTAACTATATTTTCAAGACCTAATTCGTTCAGCGCATATTCAAGACATTTTTTTGCGCCTTCTGATGCGAAGCCTTTATTCCATTCACTGCTTTTTATTCTCCAGCCGATGTCGATGCAAGGGGTAAAGTCGGCGTTGTAAGTTTGTTCGGAAAGTCCGATAAAGCCAATAAATTCATTGTTTTCAAGCTTGTCAACTGCAAAGTAACAAAATCCTTTATCCTCAAATTGTTTTTTCATTCTTTCAACGAAATCGGCTGTCTGTTCTTTGGTCGGAATACCTGGAAAAAATTCCATTACTTTTTCGTCTGAATTTATTTCCTGCATTTTATCAAGGTCGCTCAAGTTCCAGTTTCTAAATCCAAGTCGTTCAGATGTAAATAGATAGTTTTTCATTGATTTATAAATATATGATAATAAATTAAATGTGTTGAAAAGAATATAGATTTATAATGCAGATGTCGATAAAAGATTCTTTAGTTCTGTAAAAATAAAAAACCGCTTTGTTTTTTGGAGCGGTTTTTATTTATTTAATTAAGATTGTGTTATTTGATCACAAGCGAGACACTTGCGACAGCGTAGGAGGTCACGGATTATAAATCCGCGACATCTGGTTTTTTTTATTTGATTACAAGCGAGTCGCTTGCGACAGCTTGGTGGAGCTTATTTTAGTATGCTATTTACTTCAACGACTTCAAAGTCGTCATTATTTTGCAGCAGGTGTTTTAATATAGGAATATGTCCTTGTCCAAATATGAGGATAACGTATTTGTCATTTGCATCTATTTGCGTTATTACATTAGAATAAATCGCTAAATTCCTCAAATACCAATCAGAAACTGATTCCGCACCAATGTAATTTTCTCCGGCACCAATTTTTGCATAATATTTTAAGTACAATGATAAATTTTTCTGCAAAAGTTCTTTTCTATTGATATATTTTAATATTTCGGTTATTGAATTTCGTTTTGTTACGCTATCTATTTCACGCATAAAGTTATTCGCAGTAGTACTTAATTCATTTAATATATACAACTGATTTTTTTCTTTGGCAGTTACAGAAACCAAACTGTCATGTTTCATTCCATAAAATTCATCTACACAGTTGATATGTTTTAAATTTAATTTTTTAGCTAATCTAAAACCAATTTGCTCTCGTTCAGAAACTGTTAATTTATATTTGTTTTGGGAATATGCATTATACAAACTATCAATTTGCTTTTGTTGATTAAATGGTTTTTCTATCATCACTTTATCAGCATTTGTAAGTTTTAAAATTCCAGTCAGCTCTTCCAGTTTCCTTCTGTCTTTTGGGCGCTAAAAAATCATCTGTTTTTAATTCATGTACATCTAAATGAGGTGTTTCAAAGTGAATGGTTCCGATTAATAAGATTTTAGTTTTATGTTTAGATTCTTGTCCAAAAGTTGTTGTTACTGATAAAAGGGTAATTAAAAAGATAGAAATTGTTTTAATGAAAGTCATGATTTTAGTTTATTATTAGTTTTTTTATCGTTGTCGTTCTTCAAAATTGCCACAAAATGTTGATTCGTTATTTCTGTTGCTCGAAAATGATGTACAACATTCCACAGCTTCACGCAGTCGCGAACTTCGAAAGTTTTATTTTTCGTTAAAGATAAAGCTTCTTGTGAAACGTGAAGATGGATTTATCACAAAATTCGCAATTGTATGAAACGGTTGTTGAATAACCTCCGTAGCTTTTCTTGATTCGCTGTTTTATTAGCTTGGTTTTGTTATTCTGAACAAAAAAAACGCTCTGTACAATAGAACGGTTTGATATTTCTTTATGATTGTGTATTTGTTTTGGATTAATTTGATCACAAGCGAGACGCTTGCGACAGCGTGGGAAGTCACGGATTATAAATCCGCGACATCGAGTGAAAATATTTTTGATGGCTGTAGAAACAAAAACCGCCCTGTTTTTAGAGCGGTTTTTTTATTTAATTAAGATTGGTTTATTTGATCACAAGCGAGATGGTTGCGACAGCGTGGGATATCATTTTGTAATTTTTTTCTTCGTGTTATTTCTATTTGCTTTACTCCAAAATATTAAATCCAATAACTTTAAATCTGTTAATAATTCATGATTGATAATTTTCTTTTCATCCTTATATTCAAATTTTTGACGAATATCAAGTAAGATTTCTTGATTATTCTCAGCCCAACTTTTATACTCTTCACTAATAATAAAAAATGAAAGTACAAAACTTTCTTTGGAAAGACAGAAATATTGTTTTATTGGATTATCCAATGCAGCGTATTCATTTGGTAGAAAATGATGTACTAGTTTTGCAAAGAATGATCCTAGATCTTTTTCTTTTTCAAATTCGCCATGTTTAATCTTGGCTTTGCTAAAAAAGTCTATATAAAGCTTTGTCAAAAAATTTGCGCGGATCAATTTTAGAATTTCAGGTTTTGCATTTTCAAGTTTCTCTAAATAATTGTTATCAATTCCTTGAAGAGAATATTTGCTTTTAAATTCCTTGAAAAAATTATTATTTAAAAAATTATCATCATTATTTAAAGTTTTAAAATAATATTCTTGAAAGGCAGATGAATTTTTTTCTTTAATGTGTGATTGATATAAATCTCCCTCAATAATATCTTCAATTGTTTTAGAATTTATCGACGATGAAATTTTATCTCTTACTTTTTGTTTTAGAAATAGTAAATATTGCTCTGCATTTTCGTCCATTTGAATAGGTGTTTAAAATATTTGATTGGATTCAAATTTAGGGATTTCAAATTAAATTAATGTTTTACAAAACAAAAAACCGCCCTATAAAATAGAACGGTTTTAATTTATTTATAAAAGCTTACGCTGTTACATCATTCCCGGCATTCCACCCATTGGCATAGCTGGTTCTGTGCTTTTCACTTCAGTGATAACACATTCAGTTGTCAATAGCATTCCAGAAACAGAAGCTGCATTTTCAAGGGCAACTCTTGTTACTTTTGTTGGATCGATGATACCTGCTTCAAGCATGTTTACATACTCGTCAGTTTTTGCGTTGTAACCGAAATCTCCAGTTCCTTCTGCAACTTTAGCAACGATTACAGAACCTTCACCACCTGCATTGGCAACGATTTGTCTTAATGGTTCTTCGATGGCTCTTTTTACGATTTTGATACCTGTAGTTTCGTCAGCATTGATCCCTTGAAGATTTTCTAAAGCAGAGATTGCTCTTACAAAAGCAACACCACCACCTGCAACGATACCTTCTTCTACCGCTGCTCTTGTAGCGTGAAGTGCATCATCTACTCTGTCTTTTTTCTCCTTCATTTCAACTTCAGAAGCTGCACCTACGTAAAGAACTGCAACACCACCGGCTAATTTAGCCAATCTCTCCTGCAATTTTTCTTTGTCGTAATCAGAAGTAGATGTTTCCATCTGAGCTTTGATCTGTGCTACTCTTCCTTTGATTTTGCTTTCTTCACCACCACCATTTACGATCGTTGTGTTGTCTTTGTCGATAGATACTTTCTCAGCAGTTTCCCAACATATCCATTGTAATGTTTTCCATTGTGAAACCTTGTTCCTCAGAAACAACTGTTCCACCTGTAAGGATTGCGATATCTTCCAACATTGCTTTTCTTCTGTCTCCGAATCCTGGAGCTTTTACAGCAGAAATTTTAAGAGAACCTCTTAATTTGTTTACTACTAAAGTTGCCAAAGCTTCACCTTCAACTTCTTCAGAGATAATTAATAGAGATTTACCACCTTGAGCGATTGGTTCAAGAACAGGAAGCAATTCTTTCATTGAAGAGATTTTCTTCTCAACTAAGAGGATGTAAGGGTTTTCCAATTCAACCAACATTTTCTCAGGATTAGTCACGAAGTAAGGCGACTGGTAACCTCTGTCGAACTGCATACCTTCTACAACGTCTACTGTTGTATCGATACCTTTAGCTTCTTCTACCGTGATTACCCCTTCTTTACCTACTTTTCCGAAAGCTTCAGCGATCAAAGCACCGATTGTTTCGTCGTTGTTAGCAGAAACTGAAGCAACCTGCTTTACCATTTCTGTAGAATCTCCAACAGTTTTAGATTGAGATTTTAAGTTTTCAACAACTGCAGTTACTGCTTTGTCGATCCCTCTTTTCAAATCCATTGGGTTTGCACCTGCAGCTACGTTTTTAAGACCTTCTCTTACGATAGCTTGTGCCAAAACAGTAGCGGTAGTAGTACCGTCTCCTGCGATATCATTAGTTTTGGAAGCAACTTCTTTTACCATTTGCGCTCCCATGTTTTCTACTCTGTCTTCAAGTTCGATTTCTTTTGCTACAGAAACACCGTCTTTAGTTACGTGAGGTGCACCGAAAGATTTTTCGATTACTACGTTTCTACCTTTTGGTCCCAACGTTACTTTTACTGCATTAGCCAATGCATCAACCCCTCTTTTTAAAGCGTCTCTTGATTCAATATCGAATTTTATTTCTTTTGCCATTTTATTTAGATATTAGATGTTAGACGTCAGATGTTAGACGCCAAGCATTATTTGAAAATTTATTTTTTATTCAGTTTTAAGTCTGAAATCTGATGTCTTGTATCTGGAATCTTATCCGATAATTCCCAATAGATCTCCTTCTTTTACGATTAAGAAATCTTTTCCTTCTAATTTTAATTCAGAACCTGAATATTTCCCATAAAGAACTTTGTCACCTACTTTCACAGTTGTTGGCTCATCTTTTTTACCAGGACCTACTGCTACTACTGTACCTTCTTGTGGTTTTTCTTTTGCGGTGTCCGGAATAATAATACCTGAAGCTGTTTTAGTTTCTGCAGCAATCGGCTCGATCAAAACTCTGTCTGCTAATGGTTTAAAGTTTACTGACATAATATGTTTAATTTTTAATTATTTCTGTGTTGTAATTGGCTAAATGTGTGCCATCGGTTGTTCAAGGTTGAAATGGCAGATTTTATTTTTATGGAGTGGAAATTTTGGCAGAAAAAAAGTCACCCCATTTTTGAGGTGACTTTACATTTTTATTATTTGCAAGACTGCTCATAGTCATCGAGCAGTTTTTTGTACATATTGGTATACAGTTCAGTTCTGTACTTCATATTGATTCTTGAAGCTTCTGCACCTCTTTTTCCTTTAAGCAAAGCTTTTCTTTCAGCGTCTGTCGCTTTCTTGTTTTCTCTGAAAGTTTTATTGGAGAAATAATCATTTTCTCTGGCTTCATCTACTTTTTTAAGAAATTCGGGGCAGTCGGCTCCTACAATTTCGTAAGCTTTATAAAACTTTTTATATAATGCTTTCAGATTGAATAATGCCAACGGACTCAATGAGCTGTAATCTACCGGTGCAACAGCAAAAGTTTCGTTTGGCTTGCTTAAATAAATCATCACATAGGTAAGTTGACAATTGTCTTCATTTCCGTTAAATCCTGTTGCAGAATTATTCCCAAAATTCGCTTTGCACATCATGCTTCTGTAGCCATAAAGATTTATCGGACCTTTCTCCATTAAAGGAAGCATCAATACTGTTCCTTCTGACTCCATTTCCAGATCATTATTAATATCCTTTACAAGACGTTTGTCTAATTGAAATTGTTCCTGCGTTTCTTCATTAGTATAAATAAGACTTTTAATATCTGAAACAGAAATAAGCTGTACTTGAGTATCGCTTTTTGATGATTTGAATTTTACTTCTTTTCTGTCCAAATTAGCATTCTTTGGTCCTTTTCCCATAAAGCTGAAAGTAGCAACATCAGGAAGCATAAAATCCTGAGCAAATCCTTTTTTCGTACTGCCATCTTCCATTAGAATTTCGATAGGAATGAAGTCTCTTTTTCCTGTGTAAAATTGTAAAGATTGTGCAAAGAAATTTTGTGCTGAAAGAATAAAAAGCAATAAGAAGCTAAGCTGTTTCATGGGTTTTAATTTTTTTTATAAAGGAGCAAATCTAAAAAAAGTATTCAAAAACTGAATACTTTTTAGAAATATATTATTAATTTATTTTACAGTTTCCATCACCATTTTCCTTCCGTTTGCATCAATATCCTGTTTTAAAACTTCTCTTGTAACCACATCAATATAATAAGTAACAATCGTTTTTCTGTCCTGAATATCGTCTGTCGTTTTTACGATCCAGACTTTTTTGCCGTTAAGTTCTCCTTTAGTTACATCTTCAACATAAGCTTTTACGACTCCTTTTTTTGCTGTCGGATTGTAATCAAAAATTGGCATTTCGGTGGAGTAGTGCTCTTTTAAAGACAAGAATCTTATTAACCCGGGATAAGAATTGCTGTCGAAATATTCTGTGGAAACATTTTCGTTAATGTTATCTTTTTTCTGAGTTTTTTTATCCAAATAATAACCACTCACTTTATTTTTTCCAAATTTTAGCGACATATCTCTCATCGAATTGTAAGAAGAATGATAGATCGGTTGGAAATTTGAAGTTTTAACTAAAGTAGAATCTACCCAAAGTGCTTCCGGAGCCTGATTCATTTTTACCGTTGTTTTGATAAGAAGTGTCGCTTTATCCACTTTTTTTACCTTAGTGGTCACTTTCCCGATTTCCATTTTTTGATCTCCTTTCGCTGCGTACCAAACTGCATTGGAAGTTTCATCTTTAATGTACTTAGATTCGAGTTTTATGTTGTCCGGGCTTAATGATTTTTGAGCAAAAAATTGGGCACTGCTCATTATTAAAATTACCAGAAATATTCTCATGATTTTTTTAATAATAAGTAGTACCCTTTATGTAAAAGTTACATTACTTTTCTGTTACTTTTTCTCTGCAGCCTGCATTGGGTTTACTTTTCCGTTGGCGCCGCCTCTTACATTTCCGCCTTCTTTTTGTTTGAATAATTCAAATTTCGAAACCTGTGCTGTACCATTATCGTTGCTCCAGAAATTGTTTGAAGTATCGATGTCGGCAGTTTCTCTCATCGGATCTAGCTGAATTGATTTTAATTTTTTATCAAAATAATACGTCTTAGAAGCTTTCTGCTCGTTCAGTCTCCAGATTTGAGCCGAAGATTTGTCCGTTAATTTTGTTCCGTCTTCGAAAGTAAATTCAAGAATAATCGGCATTACCAAACCTCCTTTGTTTACAAAATCAATCTGATAAGCCGTAAGATTTTTAAACTTATCTTTTTCTTTTTGCGTTAAAGGCTCCGTTCCGTCAAATTTTGAAGTGTATTCTTTATTATTATCCACTTTTTCCTGACCTCTGTCGTATCTATAATAGAAATCCTGTGCTTCTTTGTCTTTTTCTACGTAAAACGTGATGTTTTTATCCTGTCTGTTTCTGATTTTTGAAAGATCTTCAAATTCATTTACAGCAGGTTTATCGACTTTATATTTGTTTTCTTTTGCCTCTCTTGGAGCTGTATTCAGATCCGGAGCTGCCGCAGTTACTTTATCAATCGCGATGTCAACAGGATCTGTTCCGTAGAACCAGCCTCTCCAGAACCAGTCTAGATCTTCACCACTTACATCTTCCATTGTTCTGAAAAAATCTGCAGGTTCAGGGTGTTTGAAAGCCCATCTTTTAGCGTAAGTTTTAAATGCTTTGTCGAAAAGTTCTCTTCCCATGATCGTTTCACGAAGAATATTCAATCCTGTAGCCGGTTTTGAGTAGGCATTCGGACCAAACTGAACAATATTTTCAGAGTTGGTCATGATTGGCTCCAACTGATCTTTCGGAAGTTTCATATAATCAACGATCGTCCAAGCCGGACCTCTTTTTGAAGGGAATTTATTATCCCATTTTTCTTCCGTAAGATATTCAACAAAGGTGTTTAAACCTTCATCCATCCAAGTCCATTGTCTTTCATCTGAATTAATGATCATCGGGAAAAAGTTGTGACCAACTTCATGAATTACCACACCCAACATTCCATTTTTTATTCCTTCAGAATACGTTCCGTCTTTTTCTGTTCTTCCGTAATTAAAACAGATCATTGGATATTCCATTCCGTTTGCCGCTTCTACAGATTGAGCAACAGGATATGGATAAGGAATTGTAAATTCTGAGTAGGTTTTGATTGTATGTGCAACTGCTTTTGTAGAATATTTTCTGTACAATGCATAAGCTTCTTTCGGATAGAAACTCATCGCCATTACTTTATTATTGTTTTCAGGAATCGTAACACCCATTCCGTCCCAGACAAATTTTCTTGAAGAAGTCCATGCGAAATCTCTTACATCATTCGCTTCAAAAGACCATGTTTTTCTTTGTTTTGAATGATTTTTTTCTGCCTTTTTAGCTTCATCCAAGGTTACAATTTCTACAGGTTCGGTTGAAGTTTTAGATTTATTATATCTTGCCAATTGATCTGATGTCAACACCTGATCGTAATTTTTACATTCACCAGTTCCGCCTACAACGTGATCTGCAGGAACATTCATCGAAACTTTAAAATTTCCGAAAACTAGAGCAAATTCTCCTCTTCCCGTAAACTGATGATTCTGCCATCCGTGAAAATCGCTGTAAACACACATTCTAGGATACCATTGCGTCATCGTGTAAAGATCGTTTCCGTCTTCCGCGAAGTTTTCATAACCGCCACGACCGCCCATTTTTATTCTGTTGGAAATATTGTAATTCCAATCTACTTTAAAAATGAGTTTTTCGCCTTTTTTAAGAACTTTAGGCAAATCAATACGCATCATGGTTTTGTTTACCGTATATTTTAAAGGATTTCCTGAAGCGTCTGTCACTTTTTCAAGATTTACACCAAATCCATTATCTGAAGCAGGCAATTCTGAAGTTTTCAGCTGTTGATCGGTTGCTGCTTTTGGAAGAGTAGAAGAAGCCGGGAAATCTGCTTTCTTTACATTAGAAACCTGATTTTCATCCAATTGCAACCAAATATAATCTAAGTCATCCGGAGAATTATTGTAGTATGTAATGGTTTCAGAACCTTTTAGATTTCTTTTGTCTTCATCAAGGTATGCATTGATATCATAATCGGCTCTGTTTTGCCAATATTCATGACCCGGAGCTCCTGAAGCAGTTCTGTAAATGTTGGGCGTAGGAAGAATTGTTCCTAGCTGTTCAAATTTATTTCCGTGATTACTCCCGGGATTATTCTGAATATTTTGTGCGGTGAAACCTGTATACGCAAATACAGAAAGTGAAAGTAGGGTAACTTTTAGCTTCATAACCGAAATTTTTTTAAGGATTGTCAAATATAATAATAAGTAGGGGAAAAGTTGAAAATGTTTAAACCTTAGAACGGAATTCTTTCCAACGTCATTTTTAATGATAAGGCAAAGACTCCTGAAGAGACAAAAAGAATCCAGTCTTTTTGATTAACCTTAAAGATTTTAAGTAAAATAAATAACAGAATTAAAATACCGAAAACAATAGCAATTTGTCCCAATTCCAAGCCAATATTGAAGCCTAAAAGCGGAACTGCAATGCTCTGACTTTTCGCAATCATGACTCTTGCTGTATTGGCAAATCCCATTCCGTGGATAAGTCCGAAAACTAAGGCTAAATAATAATTGATTTTATTTTGCGACTGTTTTTTATTTTTCATTAAAATATTTCCGAGGGAAGTCAAAACAATCGTCAACGGAATCAGAAATTCTACCCAAGCGGAATTGATTCTCACAATATCGAAAATACTTAAAGCCAAAGTAACCGAATGTCCGATGGTAAAAGCAGTTACAAGAAGTAAAATTTTCTTTACATCATTAAAAGAATACACCGCAATTAAAGCCAAAACAAAAAGCTGATGATCGAGCGCATCTAATGAAATAATGTGTTCCCAGCCAAGCTTTAGGTAAAATAAAAAATCCTGCATTTTTTAGTAATATTATTGGAATGCGATGATACAAAATTTATTTTAACTTTGTATAAAATTCGACGTTATGATTGTTAATATAGAATTGGAAAATTCGGAAGATTTTGTCTTTATCAAACAACTTTTAGAGAGAATAAAAGGGGTAAAATCTGTTTCCGTACAAAGCGAGAATGAAGTTTATGAAGATGGTACGCCGAAATGGCTAATTGATAAATTGGCAGATTACGCAGATCGTCTTGAAGAAAAAGATATGATTTCTGAAGAAGAGTTTTTTTCAAATGCAAGAAAGAAAGCGTGCGAATTGTATTCTCGAAAATAGCCAATCAGAGCTATGAAGATATAATTGAGTTTCTCTCTCATACTTGGACGGAGAAACAAATTAATATGTTTATAGATGAAGCTCAAGATGTTGTAGATAGATTAAAAGAGGGTAAATTCAAATTACATCAAAAACATTCTAAAGACATCCGTTCAGCATTAATCGGCAAAAAACACGTAAGAATGTTTTTCAGAAAGGAAAATGACAGCCAAATCCGGATTCTTCTTTTCTTTGATATGCGACAAGATCCACAAAAAATAATCGATTTATTACAATGAAAAAAGCACTTTTCTTTTTTTCTGTTTTGCTTATTCTTTTTTCTTTTACAAAGGAAAAACACCCTTATCATGTAGGTTCTGTAGAAATTAATTACAGCCAGAAATCAAAAACTTTTGAAGTTACGGGACGTTTCTTTTTGGATGATCTTGAAAGCGGATTAAACAAAAAATACGGAAAACCGCTTCATTTTAATGATGTTAATTATAAAAGTCAGCTCAACGAAGCGATTAAAAATTATTGCTCAGAATATTTTAAACTGAAAGCCAATAATAAGTCTCTGAATGTAAATTTCGTAGGCTATGAAGAAGACCACGAATCTGTAAATGTATATCTGGAATCTGAAAAGATTGAGAGTCCTAAAAAAGTAGAAGCAGCGGTGAGTTTTCTGTATAATTTTTTTGATGACCAGCTTAATATTGTTCATATCATTGTAAACGGAGAAAGGAAAAGCGAAAAACTGACGTATCCGAATCGATACCTGTTTCAACAGTTTTAGTGATAAAATAGATATTAACAAAACATAAATATTTTTCTCAGTTTATCATCGACTTCATTAATGATTGTCATTTATTTTTAAAATTTCCTATTTAACATAATGTAGTATTAATTGAGTAGTTTTGCGCCCTATTTTATTAAACTATGAATATAAGAAAAGTAATTACTGCCTTTAGTATATTATTTTCTGTACTGATGTTGGCTCAGCAAGACAGTCTTACTATTAATCTTTCTTCGGATACTCTTGTTGTACAGCAGGATTCAGTGAAAATTTCTCAGTTAGATGAACCTGTTTCCGAATCTTCTTTTACAAAAAATCAAGATAAAAAAAACGATATCTGGAGTCATCTTAAGTATGACATTGTTACCATGGCAGGAGGTTTTGGGAATGCTTTTACGCGTCCTTTGTCTTGGGAGAAAAAAGATTATCTAAGATTGGGAGCTACTGTTGCCACTGTAGGAATAATATATCTTGCGGATGAAGACATAAGCCGTACTTTTATTCGAAACAGGGAAAATGTTCCGAATGTCGTTAGAAAATTCGGGTGGTATTTTGGGAGTCCTCAAATCAATTATGGTATTACAGGTGCTGTGTATGTAACCGGACTTTTAACCAATAATGAAAAATTGAGAAGAACCGGAGTATTAATGATCACTGCGGCAAGTGCGACAGGAGCAATTCAGCAAATCTCAAAATCGGCAACCGGAAGAGCAAGACCGGGAGCAGGACTTGGAAAGCACTTCTTTAAACCATTCGGAGGAGATGCCAATTACAGAAGTTTTCCTTCGGGACATACGGTTTCTTTCGATCACTACCAGTTACGCTTTGTCTAAACAATTTGAAAATCCTTGGATAAAAGGAGGGATTTTAGCGGTAGGATCTATTGTTCCCGTTTCAAGACTGTTGGAAGGAGCTCATTGGTTTTCTGATGTTGCATTAAGTGGTATTATGAGTATTGCTATCGTGGAAGGAATTGATAAATTTATGAAAAGGAAAGAAAAATATGAAGTAGATAAAAAATATAATCTGGAGCAGCACAATAAAACTAAAATTGCTTGGGATATTAATGCAGGACCTTTCGGAATAGGCGTTGTCGGGCGTTTTTAAAATTAATTCTCCAATTGCAAAAGCGCATTGATTCCTTTGGCGTGTTCCAGTAAATCGGGAAAGAAATCATCGTAACATTTCTGGAGCGTTTCTTTATTATCTAAAAAAGCTTCAAAAACGGGAATATTTGTCTCTAAATATTTTGCTTTATTAAGTACATTTCGCATGCTGTATTTAATATTCTGATCTTGTCTGTAATTGTAAAGCCAGTTATCCTGTTCCATTTTTTCGAGCATTCTTCTGAAATTTTCAGGGAGAAATTCGTAATTCTCATTCAAAACACGATACACTTTTAAGGAATGGTCTTTCCAGCCTTGTAATGAATGTAGACTTAAATCATTCGCCACAAAATAATCCATAGAAACATCTACAAAAGCTCCTGCATACAATCTTACGAGCGGTGCAAAAACTTTTTTCGCCTCATGAATCGCGGGATGAGAATCTGTGAAAGTATCTATGGCGCGATGAAGTGTAATACCGTCCTGAATATCTTTAGGAAAAGAAAAACGATCTCTGTTTCGGATAAAATCTTCCAGAAACTGACCAACAATCTGCCCGTCAGTAAAAGTAAGAAATGAGTGCGCCAAATAATTCATACTACAAGATAAGGCTTAAAATTAAATCCTCCGAATAAAGTTAAAACATTCGAAGGACTTAGAGCCTGTTTAAATTTTATTAAGTAATAATTTTATAGCGGATAATTTGACCATATTTTCGGAAGTTTCCATTAGGAGTTCATAATTTCTGCATAGCCTTCTATCATTATCAAACCATGAAAAAGTACGTTCAACAATCCATCTTTTATGGAGTGGCTCAAATCCTTTTTCTTTTTTGTCACTCCGCATAACGATTTGAATGATATAGCCTAATTTAGTTTTTATTTCCTCAATAATACCCCCTCTGTAACCTCCGTCCGCTAAGATTACCTGAAGCGGAATTAGTAAATATCGCAATGTTTTCATCAGCAATAATGCCGCTTTACTGTCATGAATATTGGCTACACTTACCATTACGGCTAACAAAAACCCGTTTTTATCTACCACGACGTGTCTTTTGATTCCTTTTACTTTTTTGGCTCCGTCAAAGCCATTGAGTGAACGGTTATTTCCCCAACGAACACTCTGGCTGTCCATAATTCCTAAACTTGCCTGCGATTTCTGGCCTCTATCCCGACGTACTTTCTCTCTTAATTTTGATAATAATAAATCGAAAATCTCCAGATTTGACCATTTTGAATAATAGTAATAAACCAATTGCCATTTTGGAAAATCATGAGGCAAAAGTCTCCATTGGCAGCCTGTTTTTACCAAATAATTAATAGCATTCCAAATGATAATCAAATCATATTTTCGTTTTCTGTCATCAAAATCTAATGCTTTTTTTATAAATTGCCACTGAGTTTGGGTTAAGTCTGTTGGATACATTGAAGTTTTTTGTTTTGCAACTCTAAAATGACAATTTTTATTCAACTTCTTACCCTTACTCTTTTTTTTTATTAATTTTTTAAACAGGCTCTTAATGATTATTTTAAAAAAAGAAATTTATTTAACGATAAACTTTTTAGTCCCTACAAATAAACCTTTATCATCGTAAATACTTAAGAAATATCCTCCGGGAACAAAATTTTTAACAGTAATAGTCCTTTCACTTGTCGTTAAAATCAATTGTCCGACTGTATTAAATATTTTAAATGAATATTTATCGGTATCATTTAAAGAAATAGTAATCGTTTCACTCGCAGGATTCGGATATAACGTGAATTCCGTAGTTTGGGGAAGAACTTCAATGGTTGTTAAAGTAGCAGATTGAGGCACAAAATTAGAAACAACACATGCAAAACGCGAGAAAGCAAACATTTCGTCCGACGGATTTGTATTTCCTATCGCAATTCCTGTCGGTTCAGAATTATAGTTGATACTTGGATTTGCCCAACGATTAATTCTTGTACAATTAAATCCTGCCGCGGAACACTCATCATTATAAGCCATAATCGTTCTCCATCTTTGGGACGAAACGCTGGAAGCTCCGAGAGTAATCGCCGTTTTATTCGTATATCCGTGATGATGATCGCACGGAGTTGTACCTGTATCAACATACCAATCGTGTCTTAAACCCATATTGTGACCCATTTCATGAGCCATCGAATAATTAGAAACCGCACAATTGTAAAGCGTTACAGAAAATGCAGAACCTGCAGAATAATTGGTGGGATTTGTGTTCAGATTGCCCAGTCCGCAAGTGTTTGTAGGTGTTGCGGTAATAAGAGAGCAAACGTCTGCTCCGTAAGTTGTTCGCAACGTATGAACATCATCCATAAAACCATCACCATTTGTTCTGAATCGGGTTAAATCTGTACTGATATTTCCTGATTCTGTATAAGTGATTTCTCCGGCGTAAACTAAATTTATAGTTGTGTTCGTAACTCCCGAATTGAGTAAAGCATTATTAAAATTCGTAACAGCAGTTGCCACAAAAGAGGTGCTCTGTGCCAAACCTCCCCAAGCAATTCTTGCATCTGTCGTGAAAATTACCATCACATCAATTCTGGTGCTGCTGCAAATGGGAGTCGCGGCCGAACAAATATCCGGATTTACCTTATGACCATTTCCATTGGATGCTTGACTGAGAATATAATCGTCTTTAGAATCCTGATCCAGAATTTTCTGATCACTCACAACTGATACGGCGAAAATATCACCATTTGTCTGATGAAACATTACTTTTTTGTCACCTGAAGAATACATTCCGGTAACAATATCTTTATATTTTGAAAATACCAATTCTGCAGCCGGATCATTTTCAATGGCATAAACATAA
The DNA here is from genome assembly GCF_024807225.1 of Chryseobacterium ginsenosidimutans. Taxonomy (GTDB): domain Bacteria; phylum Bacteroidota; class Bacteroidia; order Flavobacteriales; family Weeksellaceae; genus Chryseobacterium; species Chryseobacterium ginsenosidimutans. The sequence goes on along the minus strand of NZ_JANUCO010000001.1, from coordinate 4,415,406 downwards.
GAAATACTGCCGTTTGAGTATTTATAAGTGGTCTTAAATTTAGCTTTAATCTCCTGATGCGTTGGAAGATTGATGTCCAAATCTGAATTAAGAGTAAAAGAAGGCTGCAAAAAATATTGCGTAAGAACATACGTTTTTGCTAATCCTACACTTATTTTCTGCGTGCTGTTTAAGTTATTTTCGTTAATAGAATGTTGGAAAATCTTATTTTGCGAGAATAATAAGGAAGAGCAAAAAATTACCAATGCAGTAAATTTTGTTTTCATGATTTGTTTAGTTTTAAAGGTTATAGTTAATAAATATACAATATAACCTTGAAAACTAGAATTTATTTTACAAATGTTTAAAACAATCTTTCATGAAAATCTTCAATTTTACTTACTTCTTCGATCTTGATTCCGTATTTTTTCTTGGGAAGTTTATTTAAATTAGAAATAAAAATCTTCTCATATCCTAATTTTTCAGCTTCGGTAATTCTCTGTTCGGCTTGTGCAATCGGACGAATTTCTCCACTTAAGCCAATTTCTCCCGCAAAGCAATAATGCTCAGAAATGGCAATATCTTCGTTTGAGGAAAGAATCGAAGCGACAACCGCCAAATCTAAAGCCGGATCATCGGTTTTTATTCCTCCGGTAATATTTAAGAAAACATCTTTTGCGCCCAGTTGAAAACCTGCTCTTTTTTCCAGCACGGCGAGAAGCATATTCAGTCTTTTGGCATCAAAACCTGTCGAACTTCTTTGCGGAGTTCCATAAACCGCGGAGCTTACCAACGCCTGAATTTCCAGTAACATCGGTCGGTTTCCTTCCAACGTTACGGCAACAGAATTTCCGGAAAGCTCTTCAAATTTTTTAGTGATTAAAATTTCAGAAGGGTTTTTAATTTCTTTTAAACCTTGAGAAACCATTTCGTAAATTCCAATTTCGGAAGTCGATCCGAAACGGTTTTTATTGGCTCTCAATAATCTGAAAAGGTGGTTTCTGTCGCCATCGAAATTCAAAACAACGTCGACCATGTGTTCCAACACTTTCGGACCTGCAATTTGTCCGTCTTTTGTGATGTGACCGACCAAAAAGACAGGGATACTGTATTCTTTAGCGTATTTAATGATCTCATTAGAACATTCTCTGATCTGAGAAACCGTCCCCGGAGAACTTTCGATTAATTGTGATTGTAACGTTTGGATTGAATCGATAATGACAAAATCGGGCTCCAATTTTTTGGCTTCATGCAGAATTTTTTCCAACGAAGTTTCTGTGTAAAGAAAACAGTTGGGATTTTGAATATCCGTTAATCTGTCGGCTCTCATTTTGATCTGAGACGCACTTTCTTCCCCCGAAACGTAGAAGACTTTTTTCTTCATTTTCAGGGCAAGCTGAAGAAGCAGGGTAGACTTACCAATTCCGGGTTCTCCACCGATTAAAGTGACAGATCCTAAGACAATTCCGCCTCCCAAAACGCGGTTGAGTTCTTCGGAAGGGGTTTTTATGCGCGGTTCTTCACTGGTTTCAACTTCAATAATATTAATGACATGTTGTTTCGATTTCGAAAAAGGCGGCGTTTTAGATGAGGTTTTTTCTACCACTTCTTCCACCAAAGTATTCCATTCTCCGCAGTTTTTACACTGTCCCATCCATTGAGAATACTGTGTTCCACAGTTTTGACAGAAATATGCTGTTCTTAATTTTGCCATACTGCGAAGTTCAAAATTTTTTTTGAATTTTTGTTTCGAATTTTAATTAATTTTCAGGTATGAAAAATGTTTTGGTGAAAAGTCTGGTGGTTTTTGTTGTGATGACTCTTTTGAATGCTCAATTTACTGTATGGTCATTGCATTTTTTAAAAGAAGCTTCCGGTGAAATTGCAATGGTTTCCGATTGTTATTTTTTTAACATGTTTATTGGTTTCAATAATTGGTTTTATCACCATTTTGGTTTTTAAAAAAGTTTATAATTCAATTTTAAAAATCTCAGTTGTATTTGAAATTATTTATTTGGTGACTTTACTTATTTCAGGAATAAATCCGTTTCAATATTTCTTTACTAAAGAAGGTTCAACCTTATTAGATCTTTTGATTTATCTAAACTCATTTGCCGTTTTATTCCTCATGTATCTGGTTCATTTACTCTATTTAAAAATAATTTTATCAACATCAAAAAAATAACATACATCAAGGTCACGTTATAATAACTGGCTTACCTTTGCTTTAAAATTAATCATAAATAATATATAATGAAAAAAGTACTTTTAAGTTTAGTATTTACATTGATAAGTGTCTTAAGTTTTGCACAGATAGACTGGGTTGTAGATCCGATGCATTCTTCTGTTAATTTTAATATCAAACATATGGGAATCAGCTTTGTACAAGGTAGATTCGATAAGTTTGACGGAAAAGCTTCAACCAAAGGTAATACTCTGGATGGTGCTGAATTCGCTTTTAACGTTGATGTTAATGCAATCAATACAGGGGTTGAAATGCGAGATAAGCATTTGAAAAGTGCAGATTTTTTCGATGTTGAAAAATATCCGACAATGAGTTTCGTTACAATTTCGATTACAAAAGATAAAAATAACTCATATATCCTAAAAGGAAAACTTACGATTAAGGATGTAACTAAAGATATCAGTGTTCCGTTAACTTTTGGTGGTATCACGAAAAACCAACAAGGAAAGGAAGTGATGGGAGTTCAGACAACATTTAAAGTAAACCGTTTAGATTATAATATTAAATATGATCCAACGGGAGCAGGTGTGGCTAAAGATGTGGACGTTAACTTATATTTTGAGTTGACTAAGCTGTAGTTTTCATATATAATTTGGTTTAAGAAAGAAGGTTTTCAATTGTATTGGAAACCTTTTTTTTGTTTTGTGATTGTTGGTGCTCGCAAAGGTTTTTTTATGAAACCGTTTTTAAGGCGCAAGAAAATCATAGATTTTTAGCAGTGTTACTTTTAAGTATTAAAAAATATTCACTGTGAAATTTTATCATAGATAAAATCCTTGCGTCTTAAAAGCATGATGATATTTAATAATCTTTGCGCCTTTGCGATTATCCAACAATAAAATTTAAAATTCTAAAATGAAATTGCTTTGTATTTCTTTTTCCCCTAACTTTGCACAAACCTAATCTAATGAGTAAAAAGAATACAAAGTACATCTTTGTGACAGGAGGTGTAACTTCATCTTTGGGAAAGGGAATCGTTTCTGCTTCTCTGGGACTTCTACTAAAATCACGCGGCTTTAATGTAACGATCCAAAAACTAGATCCTTACATCAATATCGACCCAGGAACGCTGAACCCTTATGAACACGGAGAATGCTATGTAACCGAAGATGGTGCGGAGACGGATCTGGATTTAGGTCACTATGAGCGTTATTTGGATGCTCCTACTTCTCAAAATAACAACGTTACGACAGGGAAAATCTATCAGACTGTAATCGAAAAAGAAAGAAAAGGAGACTTCCTTGGAAAAACAGTGCAGGTAATTCCTCATATCACGAACGAAATCAAACGTAGAATTAAAATTTTATCTAAACAGAACTACGATATCATTATTACTGAGATCGGCGGAACTGTAGGAGATATTGAATCTTTGCCTTATATCGAAACTGTTCGTCAGTTGAAGTGGGAATTGGGTGAGAAAAACTCTATGGTGATTCACCTTACTTTATTGCCTTACTTGGCTTCAAGTGGAGAATTAAAGACAAAACCTTCTCAGCATTCCGTTCGTCAGTTAATGGAAAGCGGAATTATGGCGGATGTTTTGGTGTGCAGAACAGAGCATAAAATTCCGAAAGATCAGAGAGCAAAACTGGCTCAGTTCTGTAATGTTCCTTTGGATAATGTGATTGAATGTAAAGATTTGGCAACAATCTATGAGGTTCCGATGTATCTTCAAAAACAAAACTTTGATGATGTAGTTCTTAAAGGGCTAGACCTGAAAAGTGATAAAGAAGCTGATCTTAAAGACTGGAAAAATTTCCTTAAAAAATTCCAGAATCCTAAAAGAACTGTAGAAATTGCATTAGTTGGAAAATATATTTCTCTTCAGGATTCATATATTTCAATTGCTGAAGCTTTCAAACATGCAGGTGCAGATCAGGAAACTGAGGTGAAAATAAGATGGGTTTACAGTGGAGATTTAACAAAAGAAAATATCAAAGAAACTTTAGAAGGAGTTTCGGGTATTTTGGTTGCTCCGGGCTTTGGAGACAGAGGTATTGAAGGAAAAATCCTTACGGCACAATATGCAAGAGAAAATAAAGTTCCGATGTTGGGAATTTGTTTGGGAATGCAGATTATGACGGTAGAATTTGCCAGAAATGTTCTTGGATATACAAAAGCCAACTCAATGGAATTCGATACTTCTACAGAACATCCTGTGATTTCATTAATGGAAGAGCAGAAAAATGTTGTGGATAAAGGAGGTACAATGCGTCTTGGAGCTTGGAAATGTTCTGTAAAAAGTGGTTCTAAATTAGCTGAAATCTACGGAAGCAAGCATATTTCTGAAAGACACCGTCACAGATACGAATTCAACAGTGATTATATCGGTGAATTTGAAAAGAATGGATTCCTTGCAACAGGTACAAACCCTGAAACAGGATTGGTAGAAGCGTTAGAAATGCCGGATCACCCGTTCTATGTAGGAGTGCAGTATCACCCTGAATATAAGAGTACAGTAGCGACACCGCACCCTTTATTTAAAGCTTTTATTAAGGCTTGCGAAAAGAAATAAGAGTATTCTAGTAATTGAAACCTTCAAGGTTTTTAAAACCTTGAAGGTTTAGATAAAGTAATTATCAGATACAAACGTCATATATAAACTCAGACTGATCTTTCTCAGCCTGAGTTTATTATATAGTAACATATTATAGTATAGAGTTTTGATAAAAAAACAGTATTTTTGTCGACTCGAAATATAGAATATTACTATATATATTAATAGGTAAAAAATTTTAATTAAAATAAAATGCAACAGAACAACGGACTCGATAAAAGTCAAATGATTAGTTTTGCGGTTTTATGTTTGGTTCTTTTTGGTTTCATGTTTTATTTTCAAAACAAGCAATCGAAAGAAGAAGAGGTAAAAGCTCAGCAACAGAAGACGGAACAGACTAAAAATGCTGTAAAACAAACTCAGGTAAGCAATATCAATCCAAATGTAACTCCTAGTTCAATTCAGACGGCGAAGCTTTCTAATAAAGAATTGAACTTAGAATTTGCAAGTTTAGGAGGACAGGTTTCTCGAGTAGAACTTGCAGAATACAAAGCCTATGATCGTAAGACAGATAAGGCAGATCTTCCGCTTAATCTGATTACTAAAAATAACTCAAACTACGGTTTCCAATTCAAAGATAAAACAGGAAAAGTAATCAATACTAAAGATTTAGTTTTTGCTCCTGCTGTTAACGGAAACGCGGTAACGATGACGGCTAATTATAACGGAGCGGTTATTCAGTTTATTTATACATTACTTCCAAAATATACATTAGATTTTAAAGTGAGAACGCAAGGTCTTGCTAAAATTACTGCTGATAATAAGGCAGATTTTATCTGGGATTACAGCGTGAGAAACCTTGAAAAGGGGAGAGCTCAGGAACAGTCTCACTCAGAATTTTCATATGCTTTCGATAATTATAAAAAATATGATTACGATGGAAGAACAACGATGGATGAAGATAAAGAAACACTTAACTGGATCGGTGTAAAACAGCAGTTTTTCTCTTCTGTAATTGAAGCTAAAAACGGATTTACGCACAGCAAAGGAAATCAGGAAACGGTAGAAGAAGGCGAATATTTGAAAAAACTAAACTATGAAGGTTTTGTTCAAATGCAGGGAGGAGAATTGAATCAGGATTTTACTTGGTATTTCATGCCTTTAGATTTAAAATTATTGAAATCTTATAATAAAAGTTTTGATGAAATTTTACCATTAGGTTGGGCTTTTATTGGCGGAATGAACCGTTATTTCTTTATGCCAATGTACAATATCATTGCAGGATGGGGATTAACAGCTGGTTGGGTAATTTTCTTAATGACAATTATTGTTAAGCTAATCTTGTCACCGATTATGTATAAACAACATAAATTGAGTGCGATGATGAAGGTAATCCGTCCTGAAATTGATGAAGCTAATGCTAAGTTTAAGGATGCCGATGCCATGAAAAAGCAACAGGCTACCATGGAAATCTATCGAAAAGCAGGAGTGAACCAAATGGCGGGATGTCTTCCGGCGTTGGTACAGATTCCTATTTTCTATGCATTGTTCCGTTTCTTCCCGAACTTTATTGATTTGAGAGGTAAAGGTTTCTGGTTTGCAAAAGATTTAACAGCTTATGATGATTTAATTAAATTACCATTTAAAGTTCCTTTCTTAGGAGATCATTTAAGTGTCTTTGCCATTGCGTGTACGATCGTAATCTTGATTTATACCATCATGACTTCAGGAAATATGCAGCAGCCACAACAGGAAGGAATGCCAAACATGAAAGTATTAATGTATATTTTCCCAGTTACATTCTTATTCTTCTTGAATACTTCTGCGTCTGGTCTTTCTTGGTATTATTTTGTTTCGAATGCAATTAATATTTTAATCATCCTAGTCATTAAATATGTGATTTTGGATGAAAAGAAAATTCATGCCCAGATTCAGGCGAATAAAGAAAAGCCAAAATCGGAAGGCAAGTTCCAAAAGCGAATGAGAGAGATGATGGAGAAAGCTCAGGACCAACAAAAAACGGTTGAGCAACAAAAGAAAAAGAAATAATTAAGTTAATATAACATAAAAGAGAAGCAAATATTTGCTTCTCTTTTTTATTTATAGTGATAATGAAATATAAATCTAACTCGTAATTTGTTAATCATATTTTAATCTGAAAGACTGTCTATGGTATTTTGTAGGACCAAGTTTTATTAAGGCTTGCTGATGTTTTTTGGTAGCATATCCAAAATTAGTATCCCATCCATATTCAGGATGTTCTTCGTGAAGTTCAATCATCAGTCTGTCTCTATAGTTTTTTGCTAAAATTGAAGCCGCCGCAATTGATAATACTTTTGAGTCTCCTTTTATGATACATTCGTGAGGAATATAATTGTAGGGGTGAAATTTATTCCCATCCACCAATATAAGCTCAGGACGGATGGTTAATTGGTCAAGTGCTTGATGCATAGCATGAATGCTTGCGTTAAGAATATTGTGCTGGTCTATAAACTGGGCAGAAAGCTCTGCGATGGCGTAATCTTTAACGTTATCTTTTATATAACTATCCAAATCCATCCTAGTCTTAAAATTTAACTTTTTTGAATCATTAACCAAATTTTGGTTAAAATTATCATCTAAAATGACAGTCGCTGCCACAACAGGTCCACATAAACAACCTCTACCCACTTCATCGCAACCTGCTTCAACATAAAAAAGTGACCATTTTTTTACTAAATCCATAATTATCTTGCGTCTTGAAATATAAAAACATGTAAAATTAAATATTTTTAACAAAAAATTTGGTTACTTTAAGAAAGTTTTACATATTTGCAAATAATAAAAAATAATCAATTTAAATATGAAGAAATTAACAGCAAGTGTTCTACTGGTAGTTTTGTCATCTTCTTTTGCAGTTGTAAATGCACAGAAAAAAAGAAATGATACAATCACTAGAGAAGGAAACATAGGTGAAGTAATTATTACTGGTGCCTTAGGTATTCAGAAAAAGGCTGATGCTCAAACTGCTGCTGTACAGGTGGTTGGTAGTGATCAAATTACTGCAGCATCTAACCCAAATGCAGTTCTTGCGTTGCAAGGTAAAGTTTCCGGTGTAACTATTACAAATACAAACAGTAGTGTAACAGGCACGCCAAAGATTCAGATCAGAGGTATGCGATCTCTTACAGGTAATAATAATGCACTAGTAGTAATTGATAATGTGATTTCCTCAGCTGCGGCATTAAATCAGTTACCTCCTGAATTAATTGAGTCGATGAATATCCTTAAGGGTTCTCAAGCAGCAGCTTTATATGGCTCTGATGGTGTAAATGGTGTTGTTTTAGTTAACACTAAGAAAGGTGCTAAAGGAAGAATGAGGGTTACTTATAATGGTTCTATTGATTTCGAATCTGTATTAAATACACCTGAAAGACAAAGAAACTACGGCCAAGGATGGTACGGAGGAAAAATAAATGTTGAAAATGGTTCTTGGGGAGCTCCTTTTAATGGTCCTCTAGGTGGTCAAACAGTAGGGTACGGTATTCCTTTATATGATGTTAACGGAGATGGGCACATTGATGTAAACCCTAATGATGATACTGCTACACCAGATGATGCTGCAATGATTCAGTCTACATATGCTCCATATGGAAGAAATAACGTTAAGGATTTCTTTAAAACAGGTACTGTTTACCAAAACGGGCTGACTGTAAATGTTGGAGATGAGAACAGTTATTTACTATTATCATTAGATCATCTTCAAAGAGAATTTGTTGTGCCTGATGACAAATTGAAAAGAACGTCAGCATTCTTGAAAGCAGGAACAAAATTCGGTAAATGGAGTTTTGATGCTATTGTGAATTATACTCGTCAAACTACAAATACTACAGATTCAAATTTGTATGAAGATTTGATGATGTCATCAACAGATATTCCAATTACAAGATGGAAAGATTATCCGGATAATGCATATGCATGGAATATTTATTATCAAAACCCTTACTGGAGTATTAAGCACGTTAGATTTAATACTACAACTGATAGACTAAACTTAGTTGGCTCTGTAGGTTATAAGATAAACAAAAATATTGATGTATTGTACAGATCAAACCTTCAATATGTAGGTAGCTTCTCAAACCAATGGAATGACGGATGGACAAGCACACTTGTTACAGACGCAACTGCTATCACATCTTCTTACGCGCAATCTAATGCAAGTCAAAATAAATACTATGGGGATTTATTGATTAACTTCAACTATAATCTTACAGATGATTTAAACATGAAGCTTAACGTAGGACACAATTTCCAAAACTTTAGTTATAATACAACTAGTGCTGGAGGTACAGGTTTAATTATTCCTAATTTATATCAGATATGGAATTTAGGTAACCCAACAAACCCTTACAGTCTTGATAATACGAGAGGTTCTTATAATTCTCAAGCTGTATTTGCTAACTTAGACCTTGGATATAAAGATTATTTATTCCTTACTGCTACTGCTAGAAATGAGTGGAATTCTGTATTACCTGAAGGAGAAAGAAGTTATTTCTTCCCATCGGTTGGTTTAAGTTTTATTCCAACTAAATTTTCAAATTTTGGAGGTAATGTGTTAAATTATATGAAAGTATATGGTAACATCAGTGGTACTGCAAATGCTTCTTCTGTAGGTGCTTATAGCGTAAGAAATTATTTTGGTTTGGGTGCAGGTTTTCCGTTTACACCAACAGGTGGTCTAAGCTTCCTTTCTCCAACATCTCAAACAGACAAAAATATCAAACCTGAGAAAGTATCGAAAAAAGAAGTTGGCTTATCATTAGGATTCTTCAATAACAGAATTTTACTTAATGGAGCTGTTTATCAGGATGATACTACAGACATGATTACGAACAGAACTACTTCTATATCTTCTGGTATTGGAAGCTTATTAACAAATGTTGGTAAATTAAGAAACAGAGGTATTGATGCTGATATTACTGTAACTCCATTAAAAAGTCAGGATTTTAGATGGGACATCGGAGCGAATTTTACAACTTACCAAACTGAAGTACTTGAAGTAGCTCCTGATACTGATAGAGTAGCAATCGGAGGTACAACATTGGTTGGTATTTATGCGATAAAAGGGATGAAAGGCCTTCAATTGATGGGTACTGATTTTGTAAGAGATGATCAAGGGAGAGTAATTGTAGATGCAACAACAGGTAGACCATCCGTAACTTCTACATTGCAGAATTTAGGATCAGTTAACCCTAAGTATCTTTGGGGATTCAATACCAGCGTAAACTACAAAGGTTTTAAACTTACGGCTACAGCAGACTGGAGAATCGGTGGTAAGATTACAACTGAACTTCTTCAGAACATGGCATTCAGTGGTTCTTTACCTGAAAGTGGTAATTTTGATAGAGAAGCAGGTTTTATCATGCCTAATTCTTCTTATCTTTCTAACGGTCAGTATGTTGCTAATAGCAATGTATATTATCAATATGCAAGTGGGGGTACAGGGAATACTCTTTATGATGGGGTAGAATATTACTATCAAAGTCAATTTGGAACAGTAGGTGCTAACCAGGTTGTTAATGCATCATACTTTAAACTTAGAGAGGTTGCTCTTTCTTATACCTTCTCTTCAGATATGCTAAAAAATAGTGGTTTATCAAGTCTTACAGTAGGTGTACATGCAAGAAACCCTTTTGTAAAATACTCTGATAATAACAGAAACTTCGTAGATCCGGAAACGGCTTACACTACAGGAAATGCACAAGGATACGCAACAGTTGGACAATATCCTTCAATAAAATCTTACGGTTTTAGTGTAAATGCTAATTTTTAATTAAATAAAAAATGAAAAAGATATTTTTATATTCATCGATTGCCCTTACAGCTTTCGTGTCGTCTTGTAGAGAGATGGACGACAATATTTCTCCAAATAATGTTGATCCTGCACTTATTTCACCGAGACAAACTTTAACAGCTTCTGAAAATTTGGTTTTTACAGCTCAAGCAGGTACAATGAATTCTTTATCGAATGTTTGGACTAATACTTGGGCAGGGAATAATTTCTATTTCGGTAACCCTTTAACAAGAGAGTACTCTCTTGATATCTCAAATACTTTCAGTAATGGAATCTGGACAAGTAGTTATGTTGCTGCAAATAATTTACAGGGAATAATTAACAACGGTTCTACTCTTCCATTACATTCTGCTATTGCAAGAATTTTGAAAGCATATACTATGCAGTATGTTGTAGATTTCTATGGTGATGCACCATATTCTGATGCTTTTAAAGGGCAAGAAAATCTTGCTCCAAAATATGATGACGATGCAAGTATCTATAGAGCACTTGTCTTAGAAATTAACAAGGCTATAGCTGATATAAATGCAACGCAAGCTAGTGGTATTAATGGAGGTAATATAGTTACAGCTCAAGAGGATGTTATATTCAAAGGGAATATGAACAGCTGGAAACAATTTGCTAATAATGTAAAACTTAAAATTCTTTTAAGACAATCTAAAGTTACGGATACATCTGTAAAAGCATTTGTAGATGCACAGCTTCAAACATTAGCTGCTTCAACTACTGCAGCGTTTTATACTGGAGATGTAACTATTAACCCAGGTTATAGTAACTTAAATTCATCAACGCCGAACCCAATGTTTAGTAACTATGGAGCGGTAAATTACCAAGGTAGTTCAATTAATACTAATGGGTGGAGACTTTATAAAGCTGCACAATATTACGCCTTTTCAGTAAATGGTACTAGCTATGGTTCAGCATCTGCTGATGCAAGAGGTGGTGTTATGTTCAGACGTCTTTCATCTAGTAATAATGCACAGTCAGGTGCTACTGTACTTGGTTTGAAACAAGGAGGACCTAAACTAACTGGGAATGAATTTAGTCTTGCATCTTTTATAGGATGGAAATTTATTGGTAGTAATGTTTCTAGCCCAACTGCTCTTAACAATGCAAATTTATATGCAATGTTAGCAGCGGGTGATACTTCTGCAGGTGCTGTAATTGCGCAGGGTGGTTCAGCAATGGATGGTTATTTGGCACTAGGAGCAGAAAATAAACTTTTACTTGCTGAAGCAGCGACTTTATATCCAACAATCTTTACATTCAGTAATCAGACTTTATATCAGTCTGCAGTTCAAGATTCGTTTGCATTCTATGGTCTTACGGCTATTCAGGCAACAAATTATCTGAATGCATTAAATGCAACTACAGTGGGTTGGGCAGGTGCTCCAAATCAAATTGCAGCAATCCAGTATCAGAGATTTGCTTCTCTTGCAAACTTAAGACAGGTTGAAACATATGTTAACTTCCTTAAAACAGGTTATCCTGCAATTCCTGTAGCAGATAATGCAATCTATCCTAACAAACCTTATAGATTAATTTATCCTACTTCTGAATATACAGGTAACGCTAATAATGTTCCAAATGTTACTCAGGCTCAGGCTTTTGTTAAAAATCAATACACTCCCTTCTGGAATCAAAACTAATTTTTGCTAAGCAAATTTTAATATAAAACCGCCTTCGGGCGGTTTTTTTATTTCCGTATATTTGTAGTTCAAAAAAAATTAATCAAAGCTATTCGTATAGCTATGAAAAATCATTATAAACAGATGAATATTAAAAATATAATAGAAGAAAAACTTTCGGAGGTTATTTTGAATGTCTATCAGTTGAAAGACATTAATCTGGAAGTTCAGGAAAATAAAACGGAGTTTGAGGGTGATTTTACGATCGTGACTTTCCCATTGGTAAAGCAATTGAAGAAAAATCCTGAAAGTATTGGTGTTGAATTAGGGGAAGCTTTAACAGAGCAAACAGAATTATTAGAAAGTTTCAATGTCGTAAAAGGCTTTCTTAATGTTAAAGTTAAAAATCAGTTTTTTGTAGATAATTTTACATCTATTACGAATGGTTTTGACAAAATAGAAAAGAAAAATTCTACGGTAATGGTAGAATATTCTTCCCCGAATACCAATAAACCTCTTCACTTAGGACATATCAGAAATAATTTATTAGGTTTTTCTGTGGCTCAGATTCTCAAGGAAGCAGGTTTTGAGGTGATCAAAACTCAGATTATTAATGACAGAGGAATTCACATTTGTAAGTCGATGTTGGCTTGGGAAAAATTTGGAAAAAATGAAACTCCTGATGCAACGGGAACAAAAGGTGATAAATTCGTTGGAAATTATTACGTAAAATTCGATCAGGAATATAAAAAACAGATTTCTGAACTTATCGAGCAGGGTATTTCCGAAGAACAGGCAAAAAAAGAGGCTCCTTTAATGAAGGAAGCTCAAAAAATGCTTTTAGATTGGGAAAATGGCGATGAAAAAGTAAGAAATCTTTGGAACGAAATGAACTCGTGGGTTTATAAAGGTTTCAACGAAACGTATAAGAGATTAGGAGTCGATTTTGATCAGGTTCAGTACGAAAGCAATACCTATATTTTAGGAAAAGATCTTATTCAGGAAGGTTTGGATAAAGGTGTTTTGTATCAAAAAGAAGATGGTTCTGTTTGGTGTGATCTTACGGAAGATGGTTTGGATCAGAAATTATTACTACGTTCAGACGGAACTTCGGTGTATATGACTCAGGATTTGGGAACTGCGGTAGAGCGTTTCAAAGAGGGAAATATCCAGAAATTAATTTATACTGTTGGGAACGAGCAGGATTATCACTTCCAGGTTTTATTTAAAATCTTAGGAAAATTAGGATATTCTTGGGCAGATCAGTTGTATCATTTATCTTACGGAATGGTTGAACTTCCAAACGGAAGAATGAAATCTCGTGAAGGAACGGTTGTAGATGCTGATGATTTGATGCAGGACATGTACGAAACTGCAAAAAAAATAACAATAGATTTAGGAAAATTGGAAGGACTTTCTGATGATGAAAAAGAAGTGTCTTACGAAATAATTGGGCAGGCTGCATTGAAATACTTTATGCTTAAGGTTGATCCTAAGAAAAAAATGTTGTTTAATCCTGAAGAAAGTGTAGAATTTTCGGGAAATACAGGACCATTTATTTTGTATACTTACGCTCGTATTCAGTCTTTATTGTCAAAAGGAAACGTTGAAAAGCAAACCCCTGATGTTGATTTCAATCAGTATGAGAAAGAATTAATTATGCTTTTATCAAATTATAAAGGAATCGTTGAAAAAGCAGCCGAATTATTGAGTCCTGCGTTGATAGCGAATTATGTCTATGATTTGGTTAAATCTTACAACTCATTTTATCAAAGCAATCCGATTTTGAAAAGCGAAGATGAAAATGTAAAACAAATGAGATTAAACTTATCAGATCTCACAGCAAAAACGATAAAAAAATCTTTACAACTTCTGGGAATAGGAACTGTAAACAGAATGTAAAATAAAAACCTTCAGAATTTCTGAAGGTTTTTTTTATGTATTTAAAAGTTATTCAATTTATAACTTTAATTCATCATTTTTAGTTTTCAGACTGTCTTCATACAACTTCGCATCGCTCCATTTTGCATGTTTTGAAGGAATAATGGTGTAGCCTTTTTTATAGGCATAAACTTTCGTGTATTCTGCGCCGAAGAAAATCAGCATACAGGAATAATTAATCCACATCATAATCAAAATCACGGTTCCTGCAGCTCCGAAAGCGGAAGTAGGTTTTGCCGTTCCGAAATAAAGACTCAATAAAAATTTGCCTAACGTAAATAAAACGGTGGTCAGAAAAGCGCCTTTCCAAACGGGTTTCCAGCTGACTTTCACATCTGGAAGTACTTTAAATATCAAAGCAAATAGAAACATGACGATAACAAAACCAATGCTAAAATTTACCAGCTGTACCGCGAGATAAGTTTCTAAACCAAAATAGGCGGTAATCCAGTTATTTAAAACGCTGATCAGGGAGGAAAGAACCATGGTAATCATTAATAAAAAACCAATGATAAGGATCATTCCCAGTGAATTGGCTCTGTCTAAAAGAAATTTAACCAAAGCTTTTTTAGGTGCTGCTTTTACATCCCAAAGCGCATTTAAAGAACGCTGAAGCTGAAAAAATAGGGTAGTAGAACCGAAAACCAGCGAACCAATCCCAACAGCTTTCATAATCACATTTTCTTTGTCTATTAAAGCTCCTGCAATCATGTCCTGAATACTTTTGGCAACATCCTGACCCATAATTCCACTAATCTGATTGCTGATTTCTCCACGAATTGCTTCTTCTCCAAAGACATATCCTGCAATCCAGATAATAATGATTAATAATCCGGGAATCGAGAAAATTGCGTAATAAGCTAAACTCGCAGAATCATTCGATGCACTTGAATTATTCCATTCTTTGAAAGTGTCTTGTAAGGTTTCCCAGAAAAATTTTGCGTGATTTATCATTTGTAATTGTTTTATTCATTTAGAATGGATATCCGATCGCGATATTCAGGATAAGATTATCTTTTCTCCAGTTTGCATCTCCAAAATTAATTCGGTCAAACGTCCATCTGTCACTTTTTTCATAGTATGGAACTCTCAATGGCATTGCCAAGTCTAGCCTTAAAATCAGGATAGAGAAATCAAGTCTCAGACCAAAACCGGCTCCCACCGCAATTTCACTTAAAAAATCTTTAGAAAATTCGGCTCCGGGTCTGGTTGGATCTGCATTCATTAACCAAATATTTCCAGCATCTGCAAAGACGGCAACATTTAAAAACTTATAAAGATTAGCACGATATTCTGCATTTAATTCTAATTTAATATCTCCGGATTGATCAAAATAAAATCCATCATCAATTGTTCTTGGATCAAAACTTCCGGGTCCTAAAGTTCTGGCACGGAAAGCTCTCACACTATTACTTCCACCTGCAAAAAACTGTTTTGAAAAGGGAATAAACTCTGAATTTCCATAAGGATAAGCAACTCCTCCGATAAATCTTGTGGCTAAAGAAGTTTTTTCACTGAATTTATGATAGAACCTGAAATCGTTTTCAATTTTTGCATATTGACTGAACGGAATTCCGAAAATATTTTTTTCCTTATCTTTTTTTACATTGGCTCCAGTTACCAAACCTGTAATATTTCCTGCTAAATCAAGGGTACCTTTATAATATATTGTATTGGTTTTCGGTAACATTGTATTGGTGTAACTGTAAGAATACGTTGGTCCGAAAATAAGCTGTTTTTTAACAACTCTTTGCAATGCTTCATTGTTATGAGCATATTCCATGTAAAGGTCAGTTACCTTTGCAGGTGAAACAAGGGTTACATCAAGAATTTTTAAATCATGCTCTTTCCTTGCATTTTCTTTCCATACATATCCGAATGAGCCGCTGAATGTATTTAAAGTATAATATTCTGTACGGTTTTGAAATTCATAACCAAGCATAATATTCGTTCTCGGAACAAAAGCACTCGACGAATTAAAACGGAACGGAGCGACAATTCTCGGAATCGAAAGCTGTACGTTTGTACCCGCTCTGAAAATATTTTTAGCATTTTCCGGACCACCGATTTGCACGTCGAAAGCTCCGTAAACAGAAGCTTTAAATTGTTCTGCACCTCTGAAAAAATTTCTGTGTGTCCAGTTTAAATTTAATTCGCTTCCTGCATAATTTGCAGAGTTTGTTCTTCCCAACGCTTCTAAACGCAACGACTGAATTTCCCTTGGTGTCAGCAAATAATAAGCATCGAATTTATGCTGTAAAGAATCTGAAACTACAAATTCATTTTTTACAAACTTAAAAACGCCCAGACTGATCAATCGGTTCAACGTAAGATTATGATTTGTTCTGTTATACACATCTCCTTTTTTGAAATATAAAGCTCTGTCGAAAACCTTAGGTTTAAATTTATGTTGAGGATCAATGATATAAACATCTTCCTGAGCATGTTTTTGAAGCGAATCCGCATTCATCGGAACGGCATATTTTCCACTTTTTACATCTCGGATATTGTAATTCGGGAAAACGACCACCTTGTCAATCGTAAACTGTTGCGTAGAAAGATCCGGCGTATTTTCTTTTAGTTTTACATTAAGCTCAACTTTGTGGTTTTTAGTGACCGTACTGTCTGCCTGAACAATTATATTATCAGGATGAAAATAATAAAAACCTCTTTCTTTTAAGCTGTTATCAATTCTTTCTCGTTCAGATTTAATCACATCAAGATCAAAAGGCTGACCTTTTTTCAGGAAAGTTTTGCCTGCAATGTTCTGAATTTCCTGATTCACCAACGAAGAATCTTTCTGAAATTTAACATCACTGATCAAATATCTTGCTCCCGGTCTTAAGGTATAAATCACCTGTGCCTTTTTATTTTTAGAAACCGTATCGTACGTTGCTCTTGCATTGAAATATCCTTTGTTTTCAGAATAATTTTCAATGATATCTTTATTAAATTCACGGTCTACATCGCCTAATAAAACAGGCTTTTCTCCTATTTTATATTTAAGCCAATAATTAAAACCTTTTTGTTTTTTCGGTTCTTTGGCGATATTGTAGAAGTATAATTTAGGTCTTAATCCCAAAACCGTAGAGTTCGGTTTAGGAGTAAGATTGGCTTCCAGTGCAGCTTGAAGTTCTTTCTTTTCTTTTTTTGAAAGAGTATCATTTTTAATTTTTACTTCTGCGCCGGTGTAAAGCATCTGTCCTTGTTTCAGATATTTCGTATTGCTGCAGGAAAGAGCCACCGAAGCCATTCCGAAAGTGAATAAATATGTAAAGTATGTTGGGTAATTTTTTTTCATTATTTAAATTCTACAGCTTGGTTTTGCTTATTTTTTCTCGATTCTCTTTGTTTTTTGTTTCTCGATTTCTGGAAGATATCCCGGAATTTGTTATAATCTAATGTAATGATAAATCCGACTCCGGTTTCTACGATTTGCCCCTGAAGAGCAACCTGATATTCGTTCTTTCTATAGGCACGCAGCATATATCTTCCGTCTTTGGAAAGGCTGTAATCTAACGTTACGTCTCCTGCAATATTGGTCATATTTTCATTTTGACGGGCATCTCCTTCCAATGCAAAATTACTTCCTACCGAAACTTTTAGTCGGTCATTTAATAGTTTTTTGCTTAAACCAATATTCAGATCGGTTCTTGTATTTTTTGCTCCTGTTGAATAATCTTCCGAAGATTCTAAGTCAAAATTAAGATCAACTCCTTTAATAAGATCAGCTGCAAGATTATTTAATTGTTGAGAAAGAATTTTACTCACACTCTGTCTTGCCAACATTTCTCCTGATAATCCTGCTCCGGATTCAAACGGATTTTCACCGATAAATCTATTTAAAAGTAATAAAGCAAAAACCTGTTTGTTCATTTCAGATTCCTGAGTTCTTAGCTGAGACAATTTTTGATCGATAATATCTGTTACATTCGAAGAAACAGCATTGTTTTTTTCATCAGTAGTAATGTCAAAAGTAATGACAGGTTTCAGCAATTCACCTTTCATCTTTAATAACGTATTGAAAGGAATTCTTTGTTTAAACTGATTCAATGTTCCTGCGTCTTCACCACTGATTTGCTGTTCAACTAAATCAATCGGTGCCGCTTCGGTTTTATAAACGGCGGTAATATCGAGATTTGCCGTCGTTGGTTCTCCAGTCCACGTAATGGTGCTTCCTTTTTGGATGTCGAATTTACGCTTCAAAACACTTACCGTCATTTCGTAACTTCCGGATTCTACTTCATAAACACCGACAAGCGTCATTTTTCCGGAAGGATCTACACCGCCCGTCAATTCAGCTTCACCCTGAAGTTTTACAAAATCTCCGTTGGCTTTATCGATTAATATAGACAATTTTGCTTTTTTACTGACTTCTATATTTACACTCACATCCATTCCCTGAATTCGACTTTGAGCTTTCAAAGAATCTGCTTTCACGGTTTTATTGAGAACAACCTGATCCTGATCGATAAATTCTACAATTCCTTCTCTTTCCTGCAAAGTAGGAGAAGATTGAGGTAGAACAAACGTAAAATCGGTGTTGTCTGAAACCGCCAATCGTCCGTCGACTTTCGGTAAATCTAAGTTTCCGCGGATGTGTAATCCTGCATCGATCGCCAAAATTCCGTACATGATCGCATCATCTGATTTTTCAGAATTTACGACTTTAAAATTTTTGGCATTAACATCCAGGTTGAAAGCAAAATCTCTGTAAGTCTGGGTTAAAACCTGTCCGTTAATTTTTAGAGAATTTCCGTCTTTATCATTTATTTTAAAGTTATCGAATTCAATTCCGCGGTTGGTAAAATCGATTTCGTCATTCAGTTTTCGGAAATCGCTTCCTGTTTTGGCTATTTCCAATCCTACATCATTGAATTTTACTTTACCCAAAATATTCGGTTTATCGGTAGTTCCCGTAATCTTCAAATTTCCTGAAACATAACCTTCCGTATTCGTAATCGCATTCATCGAGAGTCCTTGTACAGATTTCATTTGAAGCTGATTGATCGCCATATTCATGTCAAACGTGCTGGTAGAAGTATTGTAGTCTCCCAAAATTTTCACGTCATTATTGTTTCCGGAAAGGGCAATATCAGCATTTAAAAGATTCGGTGAAGCGTTGTTGACTTTCACGGCAAGGTTTCCAACAGGATTTCCATACACGAATAAATCTGTAATATTTAAATCAGAATTGAAAGTCATATTTTTCGTTATATCGCGTAACTGAGCCGTTCCGTTGATCGTTCCTTTTGCTAAAACAGTATCTTTTTTAATGAGTTCTGTTATCGTTTCAATCTTAAAATCTTTTAACGAAATATTTAAAGGAGCATTCGGAGTTTGAGATTCAGACTGCAATGAAATTTCACTTCCTGCATTCGAAAGCCTGAAATTATCTGCCAGAATTCCTTTGCTGCCGATCTGAATTTTATTTCCTTCTGCAACCGTCCAATCAGTGTAATTTAATTTTAAGCCGTTTGGATTTAACGAAATTTCTGTAATGTCATTTAGTGATTTAGCATTTCCGGCGATTAAGAACTGAGTAGCATCTTTTTCGTCTTTCGTTGTGATGTTATAGTTGATGATATTATTCGCAATATCTCCGCCAATTCCTATCTTATTTAAAGCAAAACTTGAGCTTTTTAACCCTGCAACATACAGATTATACTGTAAAGCCTGATTTTCATTCGTCACTTTTAAAGTCGCATTTTCAATAGAATTTTCGCCATACAGCAATTGTGGAATTTGTCCGTCGATTTCAATTTTTTGTGAATCGGCATCGTATTTTCCAATTAAATTGATGGTTTCAAAACTCTTTAAATCCGGAACAAATTTTCTGATGAGATCATCATTTTTTATTTTTGCATTGAAAGTAAAGAACTGTCCTTGCTGTATTTTCTCAGCTTTTCCGGGTTTTTGGAATTGATAATATTGATTAATGGTCTGCGTTAAAGCGCCAAAGATTTGAGTTAATTTATATTTCCCTTTTAATTCAACATCTGCAATCTGAGAATTGAAAATAATTTGGGTAGAATCATTGGTAGATTTTGCAATTAAATTCACTTCCTGAACCGGATAAACTTCTTTGGTATCGGAGAACGCAAAGTCTTTTAAATTTAAATAACCATTCAGATTATCAGGATCTAAATTGGTGAAATCGCCATCTATTTTTCCTGCGAGAATCATCGGATCTTTGTAGAAGCCAAGCTTATTAAGATCAAGTTTTATCACCTCACCATTAATTTTTATGGTAGGATTTTTTTCATTGTAAACACCTGAAGCCGTTAATAATACATTGGCATTCGGATCTTTAGAATTTAAAATAATATTGTAAGCTCCACGTCTTATTTTCCCAGTTAAATTCATGTTTTGATAACGGTAACCTTTGTAAACGGCGGAAGAAACGTGACCTTTCAGATCTGCGTTGGCATTTTTGAAGTCGAAACTTTCTCCTTTCGCATAAATCTGCGCCGAAATGGCTCCAATATCTTTATTCTGAATAATTTTTCCGATCTGTAAACTTTGAAGATTGGCTTTTACATCATACAATTCATGATTTTTTCTTCGCATATCAACTTTAGCAACAACAGAAGCGTTTCCAAGAGTGGAGTAGAGGTTCAGATTCGCGTCTACCACTTTGGTTGTGCCTTTTGCCGTTCCTTTTACGCTCATATTTGAAGGCAAAGAAATGTTGGAAGGAATTGTGTTTTTCGGAACTAAATTAAAGATCGTTTTCGCCGAAGAAGATAATTCTGCGATTCTCAAATCATAGTACAAATTATCAGGATTCATTGCATTTTTGATTCTTCCTGAAGCTGCAACTCGCAACTGATCCAAACCTGAAACTTTCAAATTGTCGATCAATAAATCATTGACGTTGCCTTTTAGATTGGCGTTGACGTTTAATATTGCATTCGGATATTTATTGAAAGGAACGGTGTTTTTCAACGTCGGAACCAAATTCAAAATATCAGAGAAACCGATTTTAGAATCTTTAATATGGGCTGAAATTTTTACTGTTCCCAAATTTGAACTCAATTGCTCAATCGAATTATAATTTAAAATAACCTCATCACGCAACAATGTTTTCGGGGTTTGTAAGTAAAGATTTTTTAAATAAGCCTCCTTTTCATTATACACAAAATCTGTATTGAATTTTTGAATATCCAATCCTCTCGCTTCCTGAATTTCCGCTGAATTTACACTTCCTGCAAACGTATTGTTCTGCATTTTGAAGCTTCTCACCTCAACATTCATTTTAGAAAAATTCAGGTGGTTGAAATCCATTCCTTGTTTTGTCGGTGCGATGGCGGTGTTGTTGTAAGCGACTTTTACATCATTTAAAACCAATTTTCCAAGCAATAAACTCAATGCTTTTTGTTGATCTGTGGCTTTTGAAACTTCAGGTTCTTTGGTCTCTTTTGGATTGGCATTTTGAGCAGGAAGATAAAGATTGGCATTAACATCTGCTCCGGAAAGGAAAACGTTATCAACATTATAAGCATTGTTTTCCAGATCAAGTTTGTTGACTTTCGTACTTAGTTCTTTGAACAATACTTTAGCGAAAGTTTTGGTATTGTCGTCACCGTAATCGATGTTGAAGTTGGTGAGTTTTATTCCTCTTAAACCAATCTGCATCGGCTTTTGGTTATTCAGAGAATCTACTTTTTTCTCCACCTTTTTGGAGACTTCTTCTACAAGATCCTGTTTTAATTTTAATTGTAATCCGTCAAGATTAATATCATTGACAGCGTATTTGTTATTCGCTAAATCAAAAGTTTTTACTCTTGTATCGAAAGATTTAAAGTAAAGTTTTATATCATTTTTAGATTGTAGGTCGTTGAACGTAACGCCGATATCTTTTAAATTAATTTTATCTAAAGAAATAATGAAGGGTTTCGACGGGCTTTCTTCTTTGTCAGTGGTCGCAAAAGCATCAATAATGTAATCGAAGTTGAATTTCCCGTCAGGTTTTCTTACGACATTGACTCTTGCGCCTTCCAGATCCACTGAAGTAATATCTGCCGTGGAATTGAGAAGTTTAAGCATATTCAAGCCGACATCGAGCTTTTTTACGGCTAAAAGTGTATCGACTTCCTGTCCTTTTAAATACAAATTTTCCATAACAAGGCTGTTTGGAAATGCTATATAAACTCTTTCTAGGCTTACTTTTGTTTTGATTTTTTTCTCCAGATAGACCACCAGTTTATCCTTGATGAAATTCTGAACTACCGGAAGTCTTAAGCTAAGAATAAGCAGCGTAAAAAATACCAATATGGAAATAATGGTGATTAAAAAACGCCTTAAAAGTTTTCTTTTGTTAATTTTTCGTTTCAAGAGTGATTGGTTTTAAACAAATATAATAATCCTAAAGTTACTAATTATCTGTTGTGATACCCTTTTACGAATACAAAAATCCTGCCTTGACTGCCCATTGTGGAATTTAGTTTAGTTAATTGTCAAGTGAATGAGTTGATGAAGACAGCCAACGCTCGGATTGTGGTTGTTTAAAAGCCCCCTTTTTATCATTTTTATATGTTGAAAAGGTTTTAAAAATGAATATTCAAATGTTAGCTTAGTTATTAAAAGGGGGCATTGATAATTTATATGTTGAGATAATAAATTTTCTTAGTCGTTTCCGTGACAGGTTACGCAGTTTGTTTTAAATATCATGCAGCGTGATAATGTTTTGACAAAGGTATTCACTAACTTTGGGTAAGTCTAATAGATATACTTCTAAAATATACCGAAAACTACTAAAGCCAAAAGAGATGAAAATATGCGGACAAAATATCAGGAAAATAAGAAGAGGTAAGGATTTTACTCAGGAATATATGGCTTTTGAGATGGGGATTTCACAAAAAGCGTATTCTGATATTGAAAATTCTAAAGTAAAGATCAATCTTGAAATTTTAACCAAAATCTCAACTATTTTAGAGATAAAACCGTCTGAAATCTGCAGTATTTCTCATAAGTGCGTAAACGATTTTGAAGGTAAATATAATGATCTTCTTGAATATATGAAAAAGAACAATATGTCGATTCCTGAAGAATATTTGTAATTTTTCAGCCACAAAAATAAAAAGTCTGCCTCAAACTGAGGCAGACTTTAATTTATAATAAAAATTTGTCTTTTTATTTAGTCAATAATCCAGGATAAAGAATCCCGTCTGTTTTTAGATTAAGATTTAATAAATAAGCAATTAATGGGGCGATATCTTCCTGTCCCATTAGTGGAAGTACAGTTCCTTTTTTGATACCTTTTCCAAAAGCAACGAATCCTGTCTGGATTTCTTTAAAATCAGTTGGTAGATAACCGTGCGTTCCTCCGTCTGCTGCTTTTAACAATTCTCCGGTAGCTGTCGCTCCGAAACTTACTCCCTGATAAGCCGCCAAAGCCAATGATGCGGTTGGATCTCCACTTGCTTCTGCAACCTGTTCTTTATTCAAAACGTGGAATAGCTTTTTATATCCTTCCGGAAGATTGTTTAAAAGTTCGTTTACTTTACTTAAAGTCGCTTTATCATTAGGATTTTTCAAATGTAAGAATGCAGAACCTCCACTTGCCTGAAAATACGCTTTCCAGTCTTCTTTCTTATCATTGTTATATAAACCTGCTTTTGCCAACATTACATTTGGATTAAACTGACTGTGAATATCCACAAAACCGTGATCACCTGTAATGATGAACGTTGTATTTTCTTCAATTCCTGCAGCTGCTGCAGCATCAATTAAAGTTTTGATAGCAACATCTGCACCGACTACTGCAGAACGAACTTTGTCGCCGTCTCTGCCTTCTTCATGTTCAAAATGATCGGTTGCAGCGATATGAAGAGCCAAAAATGAAGGTTTGTATCTTTTCAAAATATAAGCGGCCATTCTCGCTTTATTTTGATCGCTCACCATGTAATCTAAACTCGCTCCATATTCCCCGAATTTTCCCACTGCATAATCCTGCACTTCCTGGAAAAGTTCTTTAGGAGTAGATTCCATGCTCATTGCTTTTACTTCGTCTTTTTTCTCGCCTTTATTTTTAGGAAGATATACATATTCCGGTAAGTTGTAAGTGATAGGTGCTCCTACCGTTACAGGCCAGCTTACACCTGCAGTCGTAAGACCTGCTTCTTTTGCAACACTGAAAATGGTAGGTACTTTAATATCTTTATAAAACCAAAACCATTCTCCCGTAATTCCTAAAGGTTGAACAGGTGTGTTGTAATAAATCCCGTGTTTTGCAGGTAATACACCGGTTACGATCGTTGTATGTGAAGGATAAGTAACTGTCGGGAAAGAACCACGAACTCCATTGGCATAAGCTCCATTTTTCATCATTTGTCTCAGATTTACCATAGACCATTCTTGATTGAGATAAAACTCGGGTCTTAGACCATCTATACTTATTAAAACAACATGTTTTGAGTTATCCTGAGCATGAACCAATCCCATGGCAAGAGTAAGAAAAAAGAGTATTTTTTTCATTGTAAAAAATTTTTGCAAGATTAGGATATTAGTGTTAATCATGCATGAACAGCTTATTAAATGTTATGCATAGGAAGATGTATTTTTAAACATTTTACTGGAATTCTATTTTCAGAAGCAAAAAACTGTAAATAATTTGAATTTATAGGACAGTTAAGAAATTTCAAAATTTTGTGCAATTGAATTATCAGAATTGCACCTAGATTTTTCAATACAATATTCAGAATGTAAGAATATAGATGTATGATAATTAGTTGCTTCTACCCAATTTTGACGGTTCATTTGTCAGTTCTATCGTGGTAAAACGGGATAATTTTACCATGCCATATTAAGATAAATACTGTTTAACAATAAAAAATAGCTTATGAATTTAAACAATGACCAAGAAATTTTACAATCTGTTGTAAAAAAAGCATGGAAAGATCCTGCGTTTAAAAGCAGCCTAATCCAGAATCCGGTGGTTACTATCGAAAATTTTTTAGGACATCCTATTAATTTACCGACAGGCAAGAATCTGGCATTTGTAGACCAGACCGACTCCTCTACCATTTTTGTAAACATTCCGGCAGAGCTTGATATGGAAGATATGGAATTGGATGAAGATCAGCTGGATGTTATATCCGGAGGAACTAATGACGGGGATCCGCCAATTTATATAAAGCCAGTCAATTCTGGGGATAATATTTTCGGTGGAAACTAGATTATAATGAATTCTTTTGGATCGTATATAATTCCTGTTTTTCAAGAATTATATACGATTTTCATTTTAAATAATTTCTCATCAAATGATGTTTTTATTATTGATTTTACAAGCTGAAACTTAGTTTACATCCAATGCCTTAAAACTTTTCGCTATGATAAATTATAAATATATATTGTTTTTTTGTTTTTTATTTATTGGAAATAGGGCTGGAACATACTCTCAGACGAATAAAAAAGAGAGTCGTCCGTCTGCTGTTGTTAAAAACACTGCGGATAGTCTTTTAAATATTGGAATAAGACAGCAGGAATCTGGAAATTTCGCAGAATCTGTAATATATTTTAATAAAAGCCTGAGTGGCTATTATGAACATAAAGATTTTAAAAAAGCAGGAGACTGCTACAGCTACTTAGCCATTTCTTACTCTCTTCAGGGAAATTATATCCTATCTCTTTCTTACTTCGAAAAAAGTATTTCTGAATACAAAAAGGTTGGTTACAAACTAGGTATATCATCGGTAACTAACAATTTGGGCGGAACTTATTACTACTTAGGTAAATTTCCTCAGGCTCTTAGCTGTTATCAAAAAGTATTAGATATTCAAAAAGAAATTAAAGATCCGAAAACCATAGCCATAACCACTCAAAACATCGGAGGTATATATTCTAAACTGGAAGATTATACCAGTGCTTTAAAATATTATAAAAAAGCATATAATGTATATACAAAGCTAAATGATGTAAAAGCAATCGCTCAGAATTTAAATTCTACAGGATCTATACAAGTAAGGCTGAAAGACTTTGATCTTGCCTACAAAAATCTTAGCAAAGCTCTTCAGATTGCAAATAAAGAGAATGATAAGCAGATTAAGATTGAAGTGATGAATAATTTAGGAACATTGTTTTACAAGCAATCAGATTATTCTCATGCCTTAGATTATTTTAATAATACACTGCAGTTGGCGAAAGAAATGAACAGCCAGCAATATATAGGAGATTCTCAGATTGCTATAGGTAATATTTATAAAGAGAAGGGAAAAAATAAAGAGGCCGTTAAAAAATGCAGTGAAGGATTCTCAATTGGTAAAAAAATAGGTTCGCTTTCCTTAAAGAAAGATGCCTGTGACTGTTTGTATCAGTCTTATAAAGATCTGGGAGATGATAAGAATGCCCTTAGTTTTTATGAGAGATCCAATATTTTTGAAGACAGTCTCAACTCAAAAGAAACGTCCAATAGAATGATGAATATGGAGTTTCAGAAGCAGCAGCTTACAGATAGCATTGCTTATGTAAAGAAAGAGCATACGATTCAGATTAAGCATAAAGAGGAAGTACAGAGAAAGGAAAAGCAGAGAAATGCCATTATTATTTCCTTATGTTTTATTCTTGTTTTAGCAGGAGGTTTATGGAACAGACTCAATTTTGTTAAAAAGTCCAGAGAAGCATTGAGGATAGAGAAAGACCGTTCGGAAGAGCTTCTGTTGAACATTCTTCCTGAAGAAATAGCTGAAGAAACTAAAGCAGAAAGGAAGTGTGAACGCCAGAGATTTCAATCTGGTATCGATTCTCTTTACCGATTTTAAATCCTTCACACAAACCGCCGAAAAAATGTCTCCACAAAGCTTGGTAGAAGAAATCAACGTGTGTTTTAAAGCCTTTGATTTGATTTCAGAAAAATATAAAATAGAAAAAATAAAAACCATAGGCGATTCTTATATGGCTGCAGGAGGAATTCCCAAACCTGACAAGGATGCCCTGAAAAATATTGTTTTAGCCGGATTGGAGATGCAAAGGTTTATGGAAAAAAGACAAGATGAAAATAGGGAAACAGAAATACCGGCTTTCGAAATGCGTTTAGGGATTCATGCGGGACCTATTGTTGCAGGGATCGTCGGAGTAAAAAAATTCCAGTATGATGTTTGGGGAGATACCGTAAATACAGCAAGCAGAATAGAAAGCAACGGTATGGTAGGAAAAGTAAACATCAGCGAATCGCTTTATCATCTTATCAAAAACGAAGACTGCTTTAGTTTTGAATATCGTGGAAACATACAGGCAAAAGGAAAAGGAGAGCTTAAGATGTATTTTGTAGAAGCTGTATCGTAAAGAAATTTAAATAAAATTAGCATTGACAGTTTTGAAGTAAAACATGACAATTTTATACAAAAATGACCTTCTATCTTTACCTTATTGAAAATAAGATTATCAAGAGCAGACGAAACAAAAGGTAATTAAAAAAAGGAAAATAAGGTTGACAGTTTTAAAGCAAAACCTGGCAATTTTATATAAAAATGAGCTTCTATCTTTACCTTATTGAAAATAAGATTATCAAGAGCAGACGAAACAAATGGTAATTAAAAAAAAGAAAAATAAGATTGGCAGTTTTGAAGTAAAACATGACAATTTTATACAAAAATGACCTTCTATCTTTACCTTATTGAAAATGAAATTATCAAGAGCAGACGAAACGAATGGTAATTAAAAAAAGGAAAATAAGATTGGCGGTTTTGAAGTAAAACCTGGCAATTTTATACAAAAATGACCTTCTATCTTTACCTTATTGAAAATGAGATTATCAAGAGCAGACGAAACGAATGGTAATAAAAAAAAGGAAAATAAGATTGGCAGTTTTGAAGTAAAACATGACAATTTTATACAAAAATGAGCTTCTATCTTTACCTTATTGAAAATGAGATTATCAAGAGCAGACGAAACAAATGGTAATTAAAAAAAAGGAAAATAAGATTGACAGTTTTGAAGTAAAACCTGGCAAATCTATACAAGAAAAGCACTTTACCTTTACATCAAACAAAATGTAAATGTTATGGAAGATAAAAAAGAACAAATCATACAAGCGATCATATCTAAAGCCTGGGAAGATGTAGAGTTTAGAAAAGAATTACTATCAAACCCTATAGAAGCAATAGAAAGATTAACAGGAGTAGCAGTCGTTTTACCGGAAGGAAAAGAGCTGATAGTGGTTGATCAAACAGATAAATCTAAAGTGTATGTTAATATACCCGCAGAGCCGGAAATTGATAATATAGAGCTTACGGAAGATCAGTTGGAAATTATTGCAGGAGGAGGACAAATGATGTGGAAAGATCTAACTAACACTCTGTTTCCAGCGTTAAAAGACTGTATAAGAATTTAAAAATCAAACAAACAATAAAATAATTATTAATCATTAAACATTTAAAATCATGAACAATTCAGAACAAATCAGAAAAAACCTAGTTAACAATCAAGCATTTTTGTATTCAGTTGTTAATAAAGCTAACCAAGATTCATCTTTCAAAGCTAGTTTATTATCAGATTCAGAAAACACATTGAAAGCTTTTCACCCAAAATTTAAAGTTCCAAGTGGATACGAGCTTATCGTTGAGGATCAACCACAATTGAACACAGTTTATGTTGACCTTATTAAAACAGGAAGCACTGAACTTTCAGAACAAGAATTAGAATTGATCGCTGGAGGAGCTGCAGTAGGAACTTCATTAGAAGCAGCTGGTTCATTTGGTTGTGTTTGTGTTGTTACTTGGTAATAATGAACAGATCTAAAAATCTCTAATTTTAAATAAGTGCAGCCAAATAAAATGGCTGCACTTATTCTTCTGTCCACTGATCAGCTTTTGTATTGAACTACTATTCGTAGTATAATCATCTATAAGCGGTTACTATCAAATCATAAAAAATATTTAATCTATTACAATGGGCAATTCTACAATATTACAATCTCCGTTTCAATCAGAAATAAAAAGCAAGGTCACAAATTTCATGTGTTCTATTAATGAAAATGTGTTGGTAGAACATCTAACTTCTAGCAAAATCAAAGATCCAGATCTTTCTTTTGATGAATATTTAAAACAGTTAGAAGAAAATAATTGGCTGGATATTCGGGAACAGTATCACACATTGGATGAAACTTTTGTATTGCAAAAAGAGAATATTGAACGCTTATTCAATGATATAGCAAACGCTTTTGATGAAGATGAAAGCTTTCTTCAGGAAAAGGGGATTATTCAGGATCAGTATTTACAAGATATCAATATTGGTGAAGGAGATCAGCATAATGGAAAATCCACGGCAATAGTATCATTAACTGAAAATCAAAAAATAGTTTTCAAACCTACAAACGCTGCAATTTCAGAATCGTATTTCTCACTTTTAGATTGGGTAAGCCAGTATTTGGATATGGGTGATTGTACATATAAGATTTATAATAAAACAGATTATCATTGGCAAGAATTTGTAACGGAAAAACATTGTGATAGTTCGGAAGAATTACAAACTTACTATAAAAGAGCGGGCTATTTGTTGTGCATTTTGTATGCAATTAATGGCACAGACTACCATGCAGAAAATCTTATTGCTCATGGAGATACTCCTGTGCTGATAGATCATGAAACAGTTATTCTTCCCAAAATATCTACTCGTTATAAAGAATATTATAAGCAATTTAATGAAGTACAAAAAGACACGGTACTCAATACCTTTTTGCTTCCCAATAAAAGCGTAGAAGGAGATTTTCCGGTAGGAGCCTGTGGATTTGGATATTCCAAGGAAACCCATGTTTATGGAGAGAAAAGGGTAGGTGTAAACCGTTTTACGACCTACTGGAGAATGGTTACCAAATTAGTAGAAGAAAATTTTATTAGATGCAATATACCTACGCTAAAAGGCAAGAGGGTTTTTGCAGAAGAGTATTTGGAAGATCTTTTAAAAGGATTCGAAGACTGTTATCAATTATTATTAAAAAACAAAGAATTTTTATTATCAAAAGAATCGCCGATACAACATTTTAATAACGTACCGGTGCGATATATCTGGAGGTCTACTAATGCCTATCGAATAATTCTTAGCATTATGAGATTGCCTAAATACCAAAAAGATAAAACCTTATATAAACAAAAAGCAAGAGAATATCTATCCGTAGCTTTTAAAAACTTTCCCGAAGATTCTCCTTTACGAAACATCTTAGAACATGAAATTACCCAAATGTTAAGGGGTGATATCCCTTATTTTGAAGTAAATTCTTCGTCTAGAGATTTGGAAACAGAATTCGGCACAATAAAAGATTTCTTCGAACTCACGGCGGTAGAAAATATAGAACGAAAACTGAACAAACTGACTTTAGAAGATTTAGAATATCAGAAAAACTTAATTATTGAAAGCCTTACATAAGGTTCTGTAATAAATATCTCAACATGAAAAAGCCTATCACATTTATTTTAATTGTTTGTATGATTATTCAAGGTTTTGCACAAGAATTCGAAAACAAATTACCCGGAAATACAGCTTTGCCTAGTTCTGAAGCAGAGTTAAAGGCGTTGGCTGCTAAAGACAACGGTAATTATAAATATAAAGTAGAAGATTATTTTGCTAAACCAAAAGCATCTTCGTTTCAGCTTTCGCCTGATGGTAAATATATTTCTTACCTGGAAAAAGATCTTAATCTTAAAAACCATGTGTATGTTAAAAACATAAAAACAGGAGAAATAAAAAGAGTGATTGAAGAAAAAGGAGAATTAATCCGTGGATATGCGTGGGTAAACAACAATCATTTAATTTACGTGATGGATAAAGGCGGAAACGAAAACTATCACTTGTTTTCTGTAAAAATAGATGGAACAGGTAATAAAGAAACTGACTCCGTTTGATGGAGTAAAAGCAGATATTTTAGCCCTTCTGAAAGAAGATCCGGATCATATCATTATTTCAATGAATAAAAATAATCCCCAAATTTCTGATCCTTATAAAATAAATATTGTAACCGGAGAATTGCAGCAACTTTATAAAAATGAGGATGCTGAAACCCCCGTTGTAGATTATGATTTTGACAAAGACGGAAACTTAAGAGGGTATACAAAAATTAAAGACGGGGTTATTTCGCAATACTTTTACACAAAAGATGGTGGTAAAACTTTTAACCTAATTAAAGAATATGGAATGGAAGATACATTCGATATTTTGCAGTATAATTATTCTTCCGAAAATCCTGATGATGCTTATGTTTTAACAAATTTAGATTCTGATAAAGCTGAAATTCATTTGTATGATTTAAAATTAAATAAGTCTATTAAAACTATTTTCTCAAATAATAATTATGACGTCAGCGATATAAGTTTATCTAGAAAAAGAGGCTATGAAATAGATTACTTTGTTTACGAAGGCGATAAAAAAGAAATTATTCCTCAAAGTAAATCATTTAAAAATTTAGATCAGAAAATAAGAAAACAATTTACGGGTTATCAATATGGAATTGTTGGGGTAACAGACGATGAGTCGATGTATTTAGTTTCTGTTACAAGTGATAAACTGGTTGGGAAATATTATACTTATGATCCGAAAAAAAACGAATTCAGTTTTCTGTACGATTTAATGCCTCAATTGAAGGAGGAAGATATGGCGGAAATGCGCGCAATCTCCTTTAAAAGCAGAGACGGAAAAACCATTCATGGCTATATTACATTACCAAAAACAGTATTGGAAGGTAAAAAAGTTCCTTTAATTGTAAATCCACACGGTGGGCCACAAGGAGTGAGAGATCATTGGAGCTTTAATCCGGAAACCCAATTATTTGCCAGTAGAGGATATGCCACTTTACAGGTGAATTTCAGGATTTCTGGCGGCTATGGTAAAGATTTTTTCAAGTCTGGTTTTAAACAAATAGGCAGAAAACTGATGGATGATGTGGAAGACGGTGTACAATATGTAATTAATGAAGGCTTGGTAGATAAAAACAAAGTGGCCATTTATGGAGCAAGCCATGGTGGTTATGCGGTGTTGAGGGGAATGGAAAAGACACCCGATTTATACGTTTGCGGTATTGATTATTGTGGAGTTGCCAATATTTTTACTTTTATGAGCTCTATGCCGGCTTATTGGAAACCTTACATGGAAATTATTAAAGGCTATTGGTATGATGTGAACGATCCAAAAGAGAAAATTATTGCCCAAGAAGTTTCTCCTGTTTTTCATATTGATAAAATTAAAAAACCATTATTTGTAATACAGGGAGGAAACGATCCTAGAGTAAACATCAACGAATCAGATCAAATCGTAGAAGCATTACGCAAAAAAGGATTTGCTGTTCCTTATATGGTAAAATATAATGAAGGACACGGATTTCGCAAAGAAGAAAACCAAATAGAATTGTACAGAACAATGCTGGGTTTCTTTACAGAAAATTTGAAATAATGTACAGTGGCATGAACTGCAAACGTGCTTTATTTAATGATTTTTTGATATTTTTTTTAATCTTTTCTTTTAAGATTTATGTATTTTTGCCGTATTAGTGATTATTTATATAAAAAACATTTCAATGAACTCAAAGTGTCTTAACTGTGGAAGCGAAACCATTAATAACTTCTGTTCTGTTTGTGGACAAAACAACGCGACCCATCGTTTTTCTTTAAAACATTTCGTTGTACACGATTTTATACACGGAGTATTTCATTTAGATAAAGGATTTTTATTTACGATTAAAGAACTGTTTACAAGACCTGGTCATGGTATCAGAGAATATATACAAGGAAAAAGAGTAAAACATTTCAATTATTTTACTTTATTACTTATTATAATTGCAGTGACACACTTTACAGGCGAATTTACAGACAATGTTAATTCTGCCTCAAACAGTAGTGACATTGATGGGTATTCCAGAGTTGTAGAAGAATATGCTAAATTTATAATTCTGTCATTTGTGCCATTTTTTGCGCTTGCGAGCTATTTTTTGTTCAAAAAAAGCAAACAAAACTATATGGAGCATTTGGTGATGACGATGTATATGATCAGCGGAATCCTGATAATCAATTATATATTAACAGTAACATCGCTATTTTGTTCAAATGAAACAATACTCAAGTATGTTCACACACTTACAGAATTGTTAAAAATAGTCTACTTTTTTTGGTTTTATTACCAATACTTTTCGGCTTTTAATTACAAAAAAGGGAGCCTTATCGTTAGATGTATCACTATTATAATTGCCGTTGTTCTCATTGGATTATCCATCAACACCATCATTAACAAAATCGGTTTATTATATTTCCATTAGATCAACTTATTATTTGTAGCATATGCAATAGCTTCTGTAATGCTGCTTACTTCTAATTTGTCGAATAATTTTCTTCGATGAAATTTTACGGTGTCGGGAGAAATAAATATAGCTCCCGCTATATCGTTAATCGTATATCCTCTTGCACAAAGCTGCAGGATTTCCAGCTCTCTTTTGGAGAGTTCTACCTTTTTCTCGGTTTCCCAGACTTCCCTGTCTAATCTGTAGTGATAGACTTTATTTTCTCCGTTTTGATATATTTTAATATTTCCGGCATTTCTTTCTGAAGAAATAGAAATAATACATATAGCCTTCCAGATTTTTCCGTCTTTATTTAAAAATAAAGGTGTTAATTTTTGGTTGACCAATATCTTTTTACCCTCTTTATTGATGATATGAAAATCGTAGGAGATTGTATAATCCAGTCTGTTTTCCAGAGAAATCTTATCATAAAAATCAAATCCTATAGAATTAATCTTTAGCAGCAGTTCCAAATCTGTTTTCGGAACATATTTAAAATAAAAAGCATACCCCATTTCCAATACCTGCTGAGAAGTATTGCCACATAAAAACAAAGGATTGTCTGATACGTATTCAAACCCTTGTTTCATATAATCGATTACATAAATGCTGGTGTAGGTAGCCCTTGAAAATGCTTTAATAGATTCCAGATAATTAAACTGCTGTTCCTTTTCTTCATCAGTTACATTACTAATAGTATTTCTATGATTAAAGAAAGAATTTGGCTCGTTTTCATTCACTTTTTATCAGTTTTTATACAAAAATAGGATAAAATCAATAAGATCAATAGTTTTTGATTAAAAAATTATTTTCATCTATCAAAAACAATATAATGATTGATTTCTCCTAATGAAAAATTAGGATGAGGTTAAATAAATTGAACAACTACACTTTTGTTTAGTTGTTTGATTTACAGTATAATACTACCATTTGGTGTAGTGGGATTGATAGCTCTGTCAAGTAGCTTTGTTAAAAATCACCAAACCATGAAAATTACACAGAGTTATTTAAACCAGTTAGAAACTGGAGCAGTTATCTGAGCTGGCCAAATTTGTAGTAGAAGAAAACTTCAATCATCATTCCGATAGTGTAATGCCGGAAATGCAGCTGCAAAATGATGTAAAAGAAGTGTATAATGAAGAATTAAGCTATTTCAAAAATTCTGAAATTTTTGTTGTAAAAGATCCCGAAGGCAGCATTCAAGGTTCTATAAGAGTAATTAAATGGGATTATAAAACGACACTTCCTATTCAAAAGTTATTTAATATCAATCCTTTAGATATAAGCTATCCTCAGAAAGTATCTTCAATATGGCACATTGGAAGATTCGCTACGAATAAAACAAACCAGGATCGCACATTGTTTAAAAAGCTCATGGTATGCGCTATTACTCCCATTTGCAAAGATGAAAATAGTGTTGCCTTTGCAGAATGTGACAGCAAACTTCTACGAGTAATGAATCTCATGGGCATTAAAACAGATATTATCGGTAAGTCTATCAATTATTTAGGTTCAGAAACGGTTCCGATCTCAATGAACTATGACGGTTTAAAGGGTTTTTACGATGCTAACAGGTATTTAGTTAGTTAATCAATGTATTAAAATTTAAAAAAAACAAACCAACCAAACTCTCACTCAATGAATACAGTAAAAAGCATAGACTGGAGCTCTCCGGATATTTTAGAACAAATTATTCAAAACATTAAAAATCCGTTGGAGAACATTATCACTGTAAGCAAAAGCACGGCGTTGCACCATAAAGAAAAAAAAGATGAAATTATATTTTCCAGCAGCAAAGAAATAAGCGATATCATTGAAGAAATCATGCTGAAAACAAAGGCCAAGACATTGAATTTAACGTTCAGAAGCCGTCCTGAAATTTTTGATATTTACGAGGATAATGAAAATGTCCGGGATCTATGCTCAGAACAGATAAACCCTCAAAAAATCACCAAAATTGATCAGGACTGGCTGATTAATCTGGAAAAAGAAATTTATGGGTCATTTACTCAGAACGATCTCAACCTTTACGAGCTTTCATACAAAATGGCAGTAAGCGAAAGACAATTACACAGAAAAATAGCCAATCTGGTCTATCTTACTCCTAATAAATATATAAGAGTATTAAGACTGCACAAAGCAAAACAGATGATAGACAACTATATACAGAAATCTATTTCTCAGATCGCTTATGCAGTAGGTTATAATGATGTACATTACTTTTCTCGACTATTTGCGGATCAGTATAATATTACCCCTAAAGAATTGATCACCTCTTTGGAATAATTGATATAATATAAGATATGAACTTAACAGAAGAACAAAAAAAAGGACAGGAAGTATTTTTTAGAATTATTTCTGAAGCCTGGGAAAATGAAGATTTCAAAAAAGATTTGCTTGAAAATCCGGAAGAAACTTTAGAAAAATTCTTTGGAAGAAAACTGCCTATAGACAAAAAGATTAAGATAACCGATCAGTCGGATCCGGAGTATTTATACATCAATATTCCTGTGAAGCCACAACATGTAAATAACAAATCTGAGGATCAGTCTGAGAAATCTCCCGTAGATCATAAAAGCGGTCATAGGATGACAGATTATAACTCATTGTACAATTCTTTACAAAAAATAAAGAAATAACTAAATAACAAAGCGTCAGGAACAGCAGTTCTTTTGGCGTATTTATCAGCGTAAAACAAAATACTTTAGCATAACCTTAAAAAAAAATATAATTATGAAAAGAGTACTTTTTTTCTTAGGTCAATTAAATGACAGAGATGTAGAATGGATGATCCACAACGGAAGTAAACTAGACTTACCGGTAGGTTATACACTTATCAACAAGGGAGAATCTATTGACAGTTTATTTATCGTTCTATCGGGTCAGTTGTCTGTATATGCAGATAACAGACATGGCGAAAGCATTGCCAAGTTGGAAGCAGGAGAGATTGTAGGGGAGATGTCCTTTCTGGAGTCGAGACCGCCTTCAGTTTCTGTGGTGGTAACGCAGCCTTCGGTAGTGTATCATATCTCTCGGGATACGATAAGTACCAGAATGGCCACAAATCCGGAATTTAGATCGAATTTCTATTATGCGTTAGCTTTATTTCTTTCAAATAGATTGAGAAAAACAACAGATCAACTAGGATATGGCAATCCCGAAGAAGAAGATATGATAGATACCAATGTCTTGGATGGTGTAGCTCAGGCTGGATCTCGTTTTGGGCAGATACTGCATAGGTTTTCAGAAGTTTAAATATAAAAATAAGTCATTTCTAAAATGAGGTTTTACAAATTTATCTGCGTATTATTTACGGGTGTCGGTATTACAAGCTTTTATGGACAGTCTAAAATCAACTGTGATTTGGTAGAAATTTCAAATATAGCGTTTGAAAAAAATCCAAACATCATTAGAAGTAATTACACGATTAAAGATGCTGAAGGAGACTTTCAGATCCAGAGAAGTGTATTTGATGTCAACTTAGTTTCAGAATTAGCGGTTAAGCACAATAAATATACCCTTTTTGATGCCGATCCGAGAAATGAATACATGGATAAATTTTTAAAAACCAACACGCTGGATTTTTCAGCAGGACTGAAGAAAAAACTCAGATCCGGACAAACAACAGATATAAGTCTAAAATATGGCTTTAATAATAATAACTATCCTTATGACGGTTTTGACCAATATGTTGGAGCTTTTTGGGGAAATCATCTTAGTTCTGTCAATTTTTCACTGACACAGCCTCTACTAAAAGGAAGAGGAAGAGAAATCACAACAATCTCCGAAAGAGTTTCTCAGCTTTATATAGAAAATACCAAGAGTAACAATGAATTTACAAATTCATATACCATTCTGCAAATAGGGCAGGCTTACTGGAGCTATTATCTGGCCTATAAAAGTTTAGAAATCTATAAAGAAAACGAAAGCAGGGTAAAGAATGTTTTAGAAGTTACCAAAGAAACTTATAAAAGCCGATAAAAAACCCGCCGGAGATTTGGCTCAGGTGAATGCAGATCTTTTTAATCAGCAAAAACTCACTGCTATGGCAGAACAGAGCTTATATGAAGCAAGAATTAATCTGGGAAGAGTAATAGGACTAAGCAATGAAGAAAGTCTGAGGCTGGATTTCCCGTTCAATGAATTTCCCGGCATTACAGAATCTCAATATACAACAGATCTGGACAGGAATTCTTTGATAAAAATCGCAAAAGAAAAAAGAAGTGATCTCAAAGCCGTTGAAAACATTTCCGAAGCATTGGAAATGCAATATAAACTTGCGGAAAATAATACAAAACCGCAGTTAGATCTTACAGGTTTTGTGTTTTATGGAAGTGCCATTGCAGGAAACGGAGTTGATAAAACATTCTCATCATTTACCAATAATGAAGGAAGAAATGTAGGAGCCGGAGCTAAGCTGACTTTTACTTTCCCTGTTAATAACAATTTAGCCAAAGGGAATTACGCCAAAAGTTTGATCGCTTTAAACGATCAGAAAGTAGCCAATGAAAACTTACAGCGAAATATAGAACTCAATATCAGTAATGCCGTCAATAGTCTTGATAATAGTGTGATCGTTCTGGAAAGAGCAAAAGAAGCACTGGATTCTTATAAAGATGCCTTTAATAATGAACAGGTAAAGCTGCAGGCAGGATTGACAACGATACTGAATGTAATTTTATTTCAGGAAAGACTCACTTCTTCAGAATTGGAATATTTAAAGGCTTATCAGCAGTTTGCCAATGCAATTATCAATCTGAGACATGAAACAGGAACATTAATATCTCAAGGAGATAAAGGATTTACGCTAAATCAGGAAGTCTTTTATACCATTCCCAATATAGCTAACTATTAAACACGAAAATTATGTCAGCAAGTTTTTTTAGAAAGTCAGCATTAGAAAAATTATCTACTCCGGAAAAATTAGATCAGTTAATAAAAGTTACAGGACCCAAAGCATGGATCGCCCTTTTTACTGTTTTCATCGCATTGGGAACAGGAATTTGCTGGTCCATATTAGGAACAGTAAAGACAAAGCTGAACGCTGTAGGTGTTGTACTGGGTGGGGAAGTTCATGAGGTGGTAGCTACTTCTGAGGGGCAGCTTGTAAAACTGCATGTTGCTATCGGAGATCATGTGAAAAAAGGTGATGTGATTGCTACGATTCAGCAGCCCGAACTTTATCAGCAGATAGAAGACGCAAAAGCGGTTTTATCAGATAGGAAATTTGAGATGGGAAAATTAATGGCTTATGGAAATCAGGGCAGTCATTTGGAAGGACAGATGATTAGCCAGAACCGAGTAAGTATTCAGGGCGAAATAGAAGCCGAAAAGAAAAAACTGGCATTTCTTTATACTCAGTTAGAATCCGAAAATAATCTGTTGGGGAAGGGGCTCATCATTAAATCTCAGGTAGCCGGAACAAAACAACAGATCGATGCATCAAAAAATACAATTGAAAGATTAAAAGGTCAGATGGCAGAGACATCTAATCAACAGCATAATTTAGGCTTCGATCTTCAGCAAAAAATCACTTTGCAAAATCAGCGTATTTCCGAAGCTGAAAGGAATCTTCAGTTCTTGTCAGAAAGATTTGAAACTCAAAATAAAATAAAAAGTCCTTACGACGGGGAAGTTGTAGAAGTGCTAACCGATGCGGGAGGTGTAGTGGGAGCGGGTACTCCATTATTTAAATTAAAAAACAAAGGTGATGCAAATCTTGCCGTACTGAAAGGTGTACTTTACATCCCTTCTCAAGACGGAAAAAAAATAAAAAAAGGAATGGAAGCTTTTGTGGTACCTTCTACAGTACAGCCGCAGGAATACGGTTTTATGGAAGGAAAAGTTACCTATGTTTCCGACTTTCCTATCACAGAAAGAGGGATGATGACTTCTGTAAAAAATGATCAGCTGGCAAAAGGGCTTCTGGCTTCAGGACCTTTGTTTGAAGTTCATGTCGAATTTGAAAAAGACCCTACTTCTTTTAGCGGCTACAAATGGACTTCTGCTAAAGGACCCAATGTTTCTATAAAAGAAGGAACTTCCTGTAATGGTAAGATTACAATCAATCAGGAACCTCCTGCTACCATTGTTGTTCCTGCCTTCAAAAAATTCTTTGATCTGTACTAATAACAACATTAAGAGATGAAAAAGAGTACAAATTTTGTCATAGGAAAAAATGCAAAACCTGTAAAAGTTCCTACAGTTTCTCCAAATGGAAGGCGTAGAATGTGGTGCTGCCGCATTAAGTATTATTTTAGGTTATTTTGGTAAATTCATTCCCTTAGAAAAATTAAGAATTGCCTGTGGGGTTTCCAGAGATGGGTTGAAGGCAACCAATATCATAAAAGCAGCAAAAGAATACGGACTGGAAGCAAAAGGATATGCCAAATCTATAGAAAATCTGATGCAGATTCAGACACCGTCTATTATTTTCT
Source organism: Chryseobacterium ginsenosidimutans (assembly GCF_024807225.1). Lineage (GTDB taxonomy): Bacteria > Bacteroidota > Bacteroidia > Flavobacteriales > Weeksellaceae > Chryseobacterium > Chryseobacterium ginsenosidimutans. Next base: position 4,375,588 of record NZ_JANUCO010000001.1, on the reverse strand, counting down.
GGAATTTTAATCACTTTTTGGTTTTAGAAGGATTCACAAAGAATAAAGTGTACCTGAGTGATCCCGCGCAAGGAAGGTATCAGGTGACGCACGAAGAATTTGATGATGCTTATACGGGAGTTGTCCTCACCTTTAATCCTGGTGAAAGCTTTGAAAAAGGAAATGAAAAAAGAGGATTAATGTCTTCCTTAGCATCTAGAATATCCAACTCCAAATTAAGTATTTTCTATCTTATATTAGCAAGTCTTTTTCTGGTCATTCCGGGATTAGTGATTCCGTCATTCATCAAAATATTTATTGATAAATATTTAATAAATGGTTATTCGGGATTTGTAATGCCGTTGCTGCTTATTATGGGAGGCGTTTTAATAGTCAATTCTGCATTGGTTTATATTCAGCAGTATTACCTGTTGAAGCTGGAAACGAAACTGGCGCTTACGACCTCCAGCAAATTTCTTTGGCATGTATTTCACTTACCAATCTCTTTTTTCACCCAACGCTATAGTGGTGAAATAGGAAACAGGGTATCATTAAATGACAAAGTAGCCAAGCTCTTAAGTGGAGATCTTGCTAATGCAGCACTCAACATTATTGTGGTTATTTTTTATGCCTTTTTGATGTTTTCTTATGATATTCCTTTGACGTTGATAGGCATATTAATGGCTGGAATTAATGTTGCAGCTTTAAAATATGTTTCCAAAGCCAGAAAGGATGGCAACCGACGATTAAGCAATGAAAATGGTAAACTGCTTGGGACCACTACATCAGGAATCAGTATGATAGAAACCCTGAAAGCTTCAGGAAGAGAAAATGATTTCTTTACCAACTGGATAGGATATCTGGCAAAAGTAACGAATGCTCAGCAGGAGTTGGGATGGTTAACGATTAGGCTTAATGCAATTCCTCCGCTGATTACTTCCCTTACTACAACTTTAATTTTAGGGGTAGGCGCATTAAGAATTATGGATGGAGAAATGACCCTTGGAGCTTTGGTTGCTTTTACTTACCTGATGAGCAATTTCATATCTCCTGTTAATCAATTGATTTCTGTAGGAACGATGCTGCATGAAACAGAAAGTGACATGAACAGGATAGATGATGTTACAAATTATGAAGTAGATGATCAGTTTAAAGAAAATAAATCTACAATTAAAGAAGAGATCAACAATAAGTTAGTTGGCTATTTTGAAATGTGTGATGTCACATTTGGTTACAATACAACAATGCCCGCTCTTATCGAAAATTTCAACTTAAAACTGAAACCAGGCAGTAGAGTAGCCTTGGTTGGAGGCTCAGGAAGCGGAAAATCAACAGTAGCTAAAATAGCTTCAGGCTTATATAAACCTTGGAAAGGAGAAATTCTGCTCGATGGAAAAAATAAAGAAGAAATCCCGAGAAATGTCATTACAGCATCATTGGCGGTAATTGATCAGGATGTTCTTATTTTCAATGGTACTATCAAAGAAAATATTTCATTCTGGGATGCTACAATTTCAGACAAAAGTATTATCCAGTCTGCTAGAGATGCAGCAATTCATGATGTAATTGCAGCTCGAAACGATGCGTATGACAGTGCTGTGTTAGAAGGCGGTTCTAATTTTAGCGGCGGACAGCGTCAACGTCTCGAGATTGCAAGAGCTTTAGCAACTAATCCTTCTATTTTAGTTATGGATGAAGCAACAAGTGCATTAGATCCTACCGCAGAGAAAACCGTAATGGATAATATTAAAAAAAGAGGTTGTACCTGCTTAATCGTAGCCCATAGACTAAGTACCATTATAGACTGTGATGAAATCATTGTAATGGAATACGGGAAAATAGTGGAAAGAGGAAGCCATCAGGAATTGATGAAACAAAACGGAGCCTATTCCAAATTAATTGAAACAAAGTAAAAATAAAATGCCATGCCTGTAAAAGAAAAGATATTTATAAATGTTGAAAATCCTTTTACCCTGAACGAAACAGACAAGTTTTGGATGGTGCTTTCAGGAGAGGTCAATGTATTTTATACCAAAATTGATGAATCTGGTAATTATTTAATTCCTCTGAAGCATTTTTATAAAGTGCAGAAAGGAGAGATATTATTTAGCCTGCTGACAGAAAAGCATCTAGAAAATAATACCAGACTTATTGCTTTTTCAAGTGATGCAAAACTATTGCCTATTGATAAAAGTAAACTCCTTGAGATGGATCATTTCTTTCTGAAGAATATGATCAATCAATGGATCTCAAAGACTACTTCTGTGGTATGTAACAGCAATAGCCCAAGAGTTTATAAAGCTTTGGACGACTATAAAGTAACATCTCTGGAGAAGGGCAGTATTGCTTTTCCGTCTAGTGGCATCATTTGGGTACATATTCTAAAAGGAGAAGTAACAATCTATGCCGAAAGCACAGATATTAGCCATGATAAGCTGCCGGGATTTCTTACTCCCGTATCCAATAAATTATGGATAAAATCATTAAGCGATGATGCCGAACTAAAAGTATTGAGCACAAGAGAAGTACTTCAGGATGAGATCTATTTTTTACTTTCATTAACGAAGCTTGAAGAGCATTTTTATAATCAGCTTACTATTATAATAGAGACCCAGAAATCTGAAGAAACTAAACATTTTCAGGAAAAGCGGCTGATAGAGGATGAAAGTATCAGAAGTACCTTACAGAAGATAAGATCAATTGTAGCAGGTAATGATGAGCAGGTATTTACAGGAGCATCACAAGTGTCTAATAAAAAAAATGTACTTTTCTCTACCTGTCGGTTGATAGGAGAACAGTCTGGTTTTACAATAGATGAGCCCAAACATATAGAATCTTACGAAAATAGTGTTACCAATCAATTATACGCTATTGCAAAAAGTTCCAAAATACGCATCCGGAAAATTATTTTGAGGGGAACTTGGTGGAAAGAAGAAAATGGGCATTTACTGGCATTTACAAAAAAAGATAAAACCCCGGTTGCTTTACTGCAAGCAACTCCTACCAGCTATGTGTTAAAAGACCTGTCTACAGGTATAGAAACTACTATTAATAATGAAATTGCAGACACATTAGAACCTATAGGCTATATGTTTTTTTCCGGATTTGATGGAAAGATGACTTCCGTAAAAAAAGTAGCCGGATTTGCTTTAAAGGGAGTGAAAAAAGATGCTAAAATATTAGTATTAGCGGCTTTAGCAGGAAGTGTGATCGGCTTGCTGGTTCCCATATTATCAGGAATGATGTATGATGATGTTATTCCCACAGCAGACAAATCGCTCCACACAGAGATTTTTATCATTATGATCATGATCGGTCTGGTAACAGCAGGTTTGCAGCTTGCTAAGGGAGTATTGCAACAGAGGGTGGAAACAAAATCCAGCATCAATCTCCAGGCCGGTGTTATGGATCATATGTTGAGATTACCAGTTACTTTCTATAAAAAATTCAGTGCAGGAGACTTGACTAACAGGGTTTTAAGCATAAACATGATACGTCAGATTGTTTCAAGTACAGTAATGACCGCAGTATTGAGCGGAGCCTTTTCTTTTGTAAATCTTGTACTGCTCTTTTATTATAATGCTAAATTAGCTTGGATTGGAGTCGGTTTAGGGTTGATTGCTATGGCTTTTATGATTACGATTGGTTGGTTAAAATTGAAATATGATCGGGATGTATCCAAATATCAAGGCGAAATACAGGGTTTTTTGTTTGAATTCCTGTCCGGGATTTCCAAAATAAGAATAACGGGAGGTGAAAGAAGAGTCTTTACACTTTGGGCAGATAAATTTTCAAAATTAAAAAAATTAGGATTTGTCTCAGGAAGCTATCAGAATTTTGTGGAAACATTTAACGCTTCTTATCCTCTTGTGACGAGTATATTCTTCTTTTCATTTCTGTATTATACAGTTCTTAATTCTGATATGAAAACAACAATGCTTACGGTGGGGGCATTTATGGCATTCATTACCGCATTCAATCAGTTTCTGAATGACAGCCTGAGATTGAGCATGGCACTCATTACCTCTCTTAATGTGATTACTTTATATGAAAGGGTAAAACCTATTTTAGAAGAAGAAACAGAATCTGTAGAACATAGCGTAGATCCGGGAGAACTCGCAGGAGAACTCGAAATGAACTCCGTTTCTTTCAGATATAATGAAGATCAGCCTTTGGTTTTGAATGATATAACCTTTAAGATTAAACCGGGTGAAATGGTGGCTTTTGTAGGCGCTTCCGGTTCAGGAAAATCGACCATTATGCGACTGCTTTTAGGATTTGAGTCTCCTGAATTGGGCTCTATTTATTTTGATGGCGATTCTTTCGATTCTATGAACAAAGAACTGGTAAGAAGACAGATAGGAGTCGTTCTGCAAAACGGATCATTAATGTCCGGAAGTATCTATCAGAATATTGTAGGAAACTCCGAGCTGACATTAGACGATGCTTGGGAAGCGGCCCGAATGGCAGGAATGGAAGAGGATATCAAAAAAATGCCTATGGAAATGCACACCGTTGTAAGTGAAGGTGCCGGAACATTTTCCGGAGGGCAGAAACAAAGATTGATGATAGCACGGGCAATTGTTCACAAACCTAGGCTGCTTTTTATGGACGAAGCTACCAGTGCATTAGATAACAGAACCCAGAATATCGTTTCAGAAAGTTTGGATAAACTTCAGGCAACCCGTATTATCATTGCTCACAGATTAAGCACCATTAAAAATGCAGACCGTATTTATGTGATGGATAAAGGAACCATTATGGAAACAGGAACTTATGATGAATTGATGGAACTGGACGGATTGTTTTCTCAATTGGCAAAAAGGCAGATTGCTTAAATTTAATAACCATTGATATGGCTGTATTAAAAAATAAAGAAGATCTTAAGATTTCAAAAGAACTTAAGGCGTATTTTCAAAATAAATTTTCTTCAGAGGGTATAAAAACAATTCTCTCTGAAGAAGATAATTGTAGTAAGTTTTGGGAAAAACACTTACAAACAGATGATTGGAGTGCATTTCAAATTCTCAAAACTTTTTATCCTCAGTTGCATTTTCCTGTACAAGCAGAAATAAACAAAACAGAAGAGTATATCAATGCTGTTTTACAAGGTAAAGATTCTTACAAAAATCTGAGCGAACATCTGCAATTGAATGATCCACAAGGTCTGAAAATAAAAATACACAGTAGTATTGCCGGAACAATTCCTGTGGTATCAATAAACAACAATGAAGATTTTGTAACCATTGTACAAACCATCTTCCATAAAAATAATCCTGTGCCGGTACCAGAATCTATGGGAGCTTTTCTAGCCAACGGAATAAATAACTGGGCAAGAATCCATGCATTGAAAGAACAATGGATCAAAACAAATTCTCACGGAAACTGGAATGATGAGTTTTCTAAAAATATTCTTCCCAATCCTGATCTATATAAAGACAAAATAATCGTATTAAGTACAAAACCTTACAGCAACGTTCCCGGAGATGAATTAGGACTTTCCAGCGAGGAATGGAAGACGTATTCCTATACGATAAGACTGGAACACGAATGCACTCATCTGTATACCTTAAAAAGATATGGATCTGCTTCTAATAACCTTAATGATGAGCTTATAGCAGATTATATAGGAATATCCAAGGCTTTCGGAAGATACAATAAAGAATGGATGCTCACATTCATGGGTCTTGAAGATTACCCTCAATATAGAAAAGGTGCAAGGTTAGAAAATTATCTTAAAGATAGTCAAATATCCGAAGATGATTTTCAAAAACTGACGAGCCTTATTAAAAACGCTATCGAAACAATTGAAGGGTTCGATAATGAATTGGGTATAATACAATCAGATAAAGACAAAATAAACAGGATTGAGGCTCTTTGTGAGACCGGTATTATCGATATAGCTTCCAAAAGAGGAAATTATATACTAATGTCTAAGTATAATGAAAAGAAGTGATAATATCAGATAAACCATTAATCAATAGTTGTTAAATAATATTCAGGGAACTTTTTAATCGGTCTATTGGTCGCAATATTGAAAGTTATTTTCGCACAGATTGCTGCTACCAAAGAAGAAGCGATAGACAATTGAGGTGGCGGGAGTTGCTTATTTTCATTAAGATATTTATTTATAATATCTTCAAGCCATTCCTGAGGTTGTCCCCAATATCTCATATGGGTCGATACATATTGTACAACACTCACTTCACTGAATCTTTCCTCATCTTTCTTTAGAGAATCTAATCCCATCCCTTCAGTAATTACCATTACCAATCCGCCCCAACCAAGGTTGTAAGGATGAAGAACCGGAATGTTATTTTCCTGGCATATTCTATCGAACAATAAAGGTACTTCAGAAGTAAAATCTAAAGCGTTGATGGCAATTTTATTTCCCAATATGAGCTCTTGAATATTATCTGGAGTAATGAAACAATGATGCACTGTAATTTTTGCATTACCATTAATTAAAAGTAGCCGTTCTTGTAATGCATATACTTTAGGTTTTGAAATATCTTTTTCAGTATAATTTTGTCTGTTTAGATTTGATAATTCAACATGATCACCATCAACAATAGTAATGTTTTCAAAGCCAAACCTAAGTAAGTTTCTCTGCAATCACGCTACCTATTCCGGCTCCGCCTAAAAAAATAGGAGTATTTTTAATTATATTTTGCTCTTCCGGAGTCAAATATAGCCTGTTTCTAATGTATCGTTGTTCCATAAAAACAAATTTAATCAATAGTAAAGCACGTCGAACTACCAAAAAGTGTAGTTTTTTGATCTTGTCATCGACTACGAAGAATAAAATGTAGCCCAACATGAATATTTCTGCTAAGAGTTTTTCTAATTTCCGAGAGAATTGACAATGAAGAATATTCGGAAGTCTAAATTTTTTGAAAAGTCTAAGAATTATTTACCCCAAAATAAAAAAACCACCCTTAAAAGGATGGTTTTCGTAGACCCACAGGGATTCGAACCCCGACTGACGGTACCAAAAACCGGAGTGCTACCGTTACACTATGAGTCTGTCTTATTTTGGTGATGCAAATTTACAGATTTTTTCATTATATGCAAGAACTTTTTACATTTTTTTTTACATTTACTCTACTTTTTATTCATGGAAATTATGCAGATAGACTTCAATAATCTCAATATTAATCAATTATCCTTTGAAACGGAATTTGAAAAAAAAATCAAACAATTTGTAGAAGAATGGTTTTCCGATTCTACGATGGTAAAGGTGCAAACTTCGGGTTCTACAGGAGTGCCGAAAATTTTTGATATTGAAAAAAATAAAATGATTAATTCTGCAGAAATGACGTGTGATTTTTTAGGATTAAAAGAAAATGATACCGCTTTAATCTGTCTGCCTGTAGAATATATTTCAGGAAAAATGATGGTTGTTCGTTCGATTATCAGAAAATTAAAGTTGATTATTGTTGATCCCGCTTTAAAACCTCTTGAAAATATTAATGATGAGGTTGATTTTTGTGCCATGACTCCTTTACAAGTCGAAAATTCTTTGGATGAATTATATTTAATTAAAAATTTAATCATCGGCGGAGCGGCAGTTTCGGAATCTTTGAAAGCAAAAATAGCCCAAGTTCTCAAATTCTCAGACTCTCAAACCAAAATTTACGAGACTTACGGAATGTCGGAAACGCTTTCTCATATTGGTTTAAAACAGATTTTACCCCAAGCTGAAGACTATTTTACGGTTTTTGAAAATGTTTCAATTTCCATAGACGAAAGAGGATGTCTGAAAATTTTTGCGCCTAATTTGAATTCAGAAATTTTGCAGACTAATGATTTAGTTGAGATTAAGAATGAAAATCAATTCAAATTTTTAGGGAGAATTGATCATGTCATCAATTCCGGAGGAGCAAAAATTTTTCCTGAACAGTTGGAAGCTTTAGTGAAAAAAGAAATTCCGAATGAAGTTGTTTTTTTAGGAATTGATGATGAAAGTTTAGGTCAAAAAGTGGTAGTAATCATTGAAGGAGAAAAATCAGAAGAGGTAATAAATAAAATTTCAAAAATATCTTTTGAGAAAAATTTTCATAAGCCGAAAGACGTTATTTTCGTAGAAAAAATACCAAGAACTCCGAACGGAAAAGTAAATCGTCTTGAGTTAACTAAAACTATTAACATTTAAAATATTAATTTCACACCATTAATTAAAAAAATGAAAGACTTCACAAAAGAACTCAACTTCAAAACTTCCCGCAGCAGTGGTGCAGGCGGACAAAATGTGAATAAAGTTGAAACCTCTGTAACGGTACTTTGGAAAGTGGATGAGTCAGAATTTTTTAATGAAAGACAGAAAGCTTTAATTCAGGAAAAATTAAAAAACAGAATCAACGCAGAAGGTTTTTTATTCTTAACGGTTTCGGAAAACAGAACTCAATTAATGAATAAAAACAAAGCGATTGAAAAAATTCTAGATATCGTCAATAAATCTTTAATTGTTCCTAAAATCAGGATTGCAACAAAACCTTCCAGAGCAAAAAAAGAAAAAAGGCTGGATACGAAAAAGAAAATCTCCGAGAAAAAAGAAAACAGACGTTTCAAATTTTAAATTAGGTTACATAAATAAAAATATTATTTTTGCCCAAAATTTAAACTAATGATTAAAAAACTAGTAACATTGGGATTGTTTTCGATTTCTGTATTTTCATTTGCTCAGGAAACTGAGACAAAAGCTGAACCCAAATTTTCAATCATGCCATCTGTCGGCTATTCATGGAGAATTGCAAAAACAGCTTCGGGACTTTCAAGAGAAGAAAAAGAATATGTAAAAGGTTTGAAAAACGGAGTTAGTTTCGATATTTCAGGATTTTATGAAGTGAAAAAGGGAGTTTCATTCGGACTTAAATATTCTAATTACAGTGCTTCAAGTGATGGATTTATCATGGGATATGTAAACGGTATGCCTGTTTCTGTGCCTGTAACAACGAAGGACAATATTTCTTTCTACGGAGCCGGAGTTTTAGTTACCAATGATAATAAACCAACAAGACATAAATTATTTATGGAAGGTACATTCGGTGTAATGACTTATACAACAAAAACAGCGAGTGTAAAGGGAACGGGAACTACTTTTGGGGCAGAATTGGATTTTGGGTATCAATATCAGGTTTCCAAAAATTTCCTGATTGGTCCTAAAGTCGGTCTTGCAGCCGGAGTATTGAAAAAAATGAAAATAGACGGAGTTACTTATGATTTGGGTAACGATAATAGCGAAGGTTTACAGAGAGTTTCTTTAAGTGCAGCCGCTACATTCCGTTTTTAAGTTTTATCTTTGCAAAAATTAAAAAAATGAACAAACCGATTACCGAGTTTATAGAAAAATATTATCTGCATTTCAATGCAGCAGCATTGGTAGATGCTTCTAAAGGTTATGTTGCACATCTTAAAGAAGGCGGGAAAATGATGATCACTTTGGCAGGAGCAATGTCTACTGCTGAGTTGGGAAAAATTCTTGCTGAGATGATCCGTCAGGATAAAGTTGATTTTATTTCTTGTACAGGGGCGAATCTTGAAGAAGATTTGATGAACCTTGTAGCGCATTCTCACTACGAAAGAGTGCCTCATTACAGAGATTTAACAGCTCAGGATGAGTGGGATCTTTTGGAAAGAGGTTTGAATAGAGTTACAGATACTTGTATCCCTGAAGAAGAGGCTTTCAGAAGATTACAGAAACACATCGTTGAGATCTGGAAAGATGCTGAAGCAAAAGGAGAAAGATATTTCCCGCACGAATTCATGTATAAAATGATTCTTTCAGGAGTTTTGGAGCAGTATTACGAAATTCCTAGAGAAGATTCTTGGATGATTGCTGCGGCAGAGAAAAACTTGCCGATTGTAGTTCCGGGATGGGAAGATTCTACAATGGGTAACATCTTCGCATCTTACTGTATCAAAGGAGAATTGACTGCAACGACTATGAAATCGGGTATCGAATACATGACGTATTTGGCAGATTGGTACACTAAAAATTCAGCAGGAAAAGGAGTTGGATTCTTCCAGATTGGTGGAGGTATCGCAGGAGATTTCCCGATCTGTGTTGTACCGATGTTGTATCAGGATATGGAAATGCACGACATTCCGTTCTGGTCTTATTTCTGTCAGATTTCAGATTCTACGACTTCTTACGGTTCTTATTCGGGAGCTGTTCCGAACGAGAAAATCACTTGGGGTAAATTGGATATCACTACACCGAAATTTATCGTTGAAAGTGATGCAACAATTTGTGCACCATTGATGTTCTCTTATATTTTAGAAAATTAAGAATAGAATTACTATAAATTTTAGATAAAAGGCTTCTTTTGTAAGCCTTTTATTTTTTTAGCTTTTGGAAAATCTCAACAAAAATAAATTTGATGCGCTCACGGGAATGCGTGCTGTTGCTGCGATTATGGTATTTGTTTATCATAACCGTAAATATTGGCGCCATGATTTACCGTTCGTGATCCTGCGTTTTATTAGTGAATGGCATATTGGTGTAACCGTCTTTTTTGTGTTGAGTGGTTTTCTATTGGCTTATCGATATGAAGAATCGCCTTTGGATTCTAAAAAATCGTATTTAAAATATATTTTGCTCCGTATAGCGAGGATTTTTCCGTTGTATTGGATTTTGTTGAGTTTTTATTTTCTGGATACCGCATATTCCAAAAATGTGGATACCTATTTCTTACAATACTCACTTTTTTATTCCTTATTTGACAAGTATTCTATTTCAGGAATCGTACAGGCGTGGTCGCTCACAGTAGAATTTTTCTTTTACCTGTTTTCACCGTTTTTATTTTTATTATTAAAGAAAAACTGGAAATACTGTGTTTCATTTTTGTTAGGACTTTTTCTCTTAAGTTGGGGTATCGGTTACGGTTTTTATTGGTATAATGGGAATCCTGACGGGTTTTTATATCCTTTAAAATTCATGGTAGGAAATACCTTTTTCGGAAGAAGTCTGGAATTTTTCTTCGGAATGTTACTGGCTTATTTAATGAAACAGGAAAAAGGAATGCAGTTTTTGAAAAGCTTAAAAAAGCCAACACTTTTTGGCGGAATTTCAATGATCGCCTTAATTATTTCGATTGCTTTTTTTGCCAAACACAGTTTCTCACATGGCGTTGAACGTTGGGAAGGAAGAGTAATTCACGAGTTTTTCTTGCCTGTTGCCATTGCCGTTTTCTTTTGGGGATTGATGTCGGAAAAAACATGGGTATCCAAAATACTGTCAACAAAAATATTTGTTCTTTTGGGAAATGCGTCGTTTGTTTTCTATCTTATCCATCTCAGTTATTTCAATATGAAACTGAAATCCTACATTTATTTGCCCGACCGCAATTTTGTTTTGTTGTGGATATGTTCGATTATCATTTATCTCTTGATTGAAAAACCGCTCTACAAATGGTGTAGAAATCTCATTGCTAAAATCAGATAATTTATTTTTTATTTGAAGCTATTTGACTTTGTCGAATTGTACTTTTATATATTTTTTAAGGAGCAATTTCCCGCTATCCACTGTATCTTTTTTGTTACGACCTCCGCTTCGCTCCGGCCGCAACAAAAAAGGATGTCGTTCCTATCGGGGCTATGAATTTGCGACTGTTACAAAAATAAAACCTGTAAGGTTTACATCCACACCATTTGTCATTCTGAAAGAATCTAGGTGCGAATCTCTCCAAATTATTTATAGTACAACGGTATCAATTTTATCATAGATAAAATCCTTGCGCCTTAAAAACATTGTTATAAATAATATTTTGCGTCTTTGCGATTTCCAACCATGAAAATAAATTTTAAAAAATTACTCTAAAGAATTTATCAGTACAAAATATCGGTACGCCAAAATCCCTTTCTGAATTTTGGTCAGTTTAGTAGGATCTTTATCACTCAATTTTGGTAATATCGCTTTATTGATAGTATTCATTAAGCGGAAAAATGATTTTTTCATAACTTTATATTTTTGTGAGAAACATCATTGAGGTAATATGAATCCAAAAATGATGCAAAAAAATTAAATTAGCGGATTTTGCTGAGTAAAACGCCTTCGCGAACTTAAAAACAGGAAGTTCATTAAAAATATTTGCGAGCCTTGCGTTTAGAATTTTATAATATCCAAATCTTTCAAAATCAAAAAAGAATTTAAATTGTATGAACGAAATATTCAAACAACAAGTCTGGGAAATCACAAAACTCGTTCCCAAAGGAAGAGTGACAAGCTACGGAGCGATTGCAAAAGCAGTTGGCTACCCGAATCATTCCCGTCATGTAGGAAAAGCAATGGGAGGCTGCCCGAAAGATGTTCCGGCGCATCGCGTCATTTCAAGTTCAGGAACTTTATCTGTCCCTGAATTTCAGGTAAGACTGGAAGCAGAAGGAATTGAGGTGGAAAACTTTAGAATTAAAAATTTTAAAAACCTTTTCTGGAATCCGTTGGAAGAATTATAATTGACTTTGTAATGAATAAGAATACTTTTAAAACCTTAAGCTTTTTGACATTCCTTTTGATGATCGTTACTATAAGCTGTTTAGAAAAATCAAATAAAAAATATCGTGGATTAAGTTCAGGGTTTTCAGATTCAATTCGATTATCAAAAGCTAAGAAATTTGAATTTCAGTATGATGGACTGTCACCACAAACATCCTATTTTGTAAACTGCAAGTTGAAATTTTTAGAAATCGAACATCATGGAGAATTGACGGATCGTAAAGATCAAATAATATTTGAAAATGACTCAATACGTACGATTTACAGCATAAAAGAAACCTATGAGGAAAATAACAATGAAGCCGGAAAAAATGGGAATAAAAAGACAGATACTATTTTTGTGACTGATTATAAAAATAGAAGCATGAAGACTTATTTTAATGATCATCTAGTTAAAGATCAGAAAATAACCAAAAGCTCAAAACAAGAACAAGAATTTCTCTACAGGATAAAAATGTACACTGAAAAAGAATATAATTGTGGAAATTCTAAAAAATGAGAGCCACGAAGTGGCGACTTAATCCAGCGTAGAGGGAAACCCTACGAAAATACAAACAGAGTAAACAAAAAGGTTTGGGGGCGACAAAGTCGCCTCGAAACCTCAAATATAGTATCACCTAAAAGCAAAAATTATTTCTGTTTTTTCAAAATTTCCTCAATTTTCGACCCAATTTATTTTTCAATTTTTAAAAGAATTTGTTTCCCATTTTCGTTATCGGGATTTAGCATAACAGATTTTTGATACATCTTTATCGCCTCTTCTTTTTTTCCACATTGGAGCAATGCTTCACCATAACTATCAAATAGATTAGCATCTTTAGGGAACTCTTTTGTAGCTAATTTAAATATTTCTATTGACTCATTATTTTTGCCAGCTCTTAATAATTCATATCCTAATTTATTAAGTTCACCTGGGTTCTCAAAGCTGTATTCATTTTTAGAATTTTTCTTGAGTAAATAGTATGTCTCTATAGCTGTATTTACGTTGTCGAGAGATTCCTTTCTTATCGCTTGATAAACCGATTTTTTAGGAATTTCGTACTCTTTTCCTAGCATTAAGTTGTGAATAGTATGTCCTAAATCCCAAACTCTATTTTTATTATTGGACAATAGAATTATCGTACTATTATTTTTGAAATCGTTTAAAAAAATAGATTCAAATTTATATGAGATGCCATTGTGTCTTTGTAGTTCATCTTTTTCAAAGTATCTGCCAAGTGATCCACCTTCGTCTTTTGCGGATGGATTATTCAATAAAGTTTGAAAGGATTCTTTGGATATTAAACGATTAGTATTCATCGCTTTAATCCATTTATAAAGATCATTTATGTCTACCCAAAGCCATCCACTTATAAAATTCACTTCTTGGCATCGGACATTATCAAAATCATAACAAGAGGTTCGGTTTTTATGACCAAATTTTGGATCAAACACCGAATTTGTCATTTTCAAAGGCTCGATTATATTTTTAGTGACAAATTCTTGATATGTTACTCCTGTTACCTTTTCAATTATTCTTCTTTGCAAAAAGACATTACCATTATCATACCTGTAGCTGGTTTCCTGGTTCAAAGAGTAAACTGTCGTTGCTTCTCAAAATATTCCAAGCCACCTCATCATTTATTATAGTGAGTCCAGACTCTATTCGAGGAATACCACTAGCATAATTAATAAGCTGTCTTATGGTAACTTTCTCTGACCATTTCGGTAATCCAAAATTAAATTTAGCGATATTGTCATCAAGATTAAGAAGACCACGTTCAACTAATATCATTATTGAAACAGCATTAAATTCCTTTGCAATAGAGCCAATATTAAATATTGACTTATCATTTAATTTAGTTTGTTTCGTCTCATCAGTAAAACCAAATGATTTTTGATAGATGATTTTATCATTTTTAACGATAAGGACATTTCCATTGAATAAACCTCTTTCATAGGATTTTGTCATTAAGGAATCTATCTGGTCGATATAGACTCCTTCTTGTTTAATCGGTTTTTGATTTCTATTCTTTGCCTCTTTGAAATTATTTAGTTCTTGGGCAGAAAGCGTATTTGTCAATAAAACAGTTAGGAATAATAAGAAAAATCGGTTCTTCATTGTAATTAATTTTCAGATGTAGAATTTGATTGATTGTTTAAAAACTTCCGGCAAAGATGCTTTAAAACGTCTCAGAACGTGACCGATTAAAAAAAATCGAACTCATTTTTTGAAAATAATTAGATTTTACAAAGCTTGTTTTCTGTAATCTGTTGGTGTTTTTCCTGTATATTTTTTGAAAGAAGTATTAAACGAAGATTTAGAATTAAAACCAACGTGGTACAAGATTTCCAAAACAGTCAGTTCTTTTTGAGAAGAATCTCTAAGGATTTGCATCGCTTTTTCAATTCTATATTCATTTACGAAATCGAAAAAATGTTTATCCATATACAAGTTGATCAAAGTAGATAAATCTTTAACGGGTATTTTTACTTGCTCAGATAAATCCTGAATAGTTAATGAAGAATCCAGATAAGGTTCTTTTTCAATCATAAACTCCTTTAAGAATTCTATTTGCTTATTTTTTTCGTCATTAATTATAGGAGAAGATTTTTGTTTTGGAACAGCTTCTGTAATAGGTTTCAGATGGGAATTTACTCCTCTGAAAAATTCTGGATTGTTTAATGCAATAAATAAATACCAACAAGTACAAACTAAAAACGTAAACCCATCAAGGGTTACAATCCATTGTCTTACCTCTCCCAAACCAATGGTGAAACTAACCAGCCATCGTAAAAGCACTAAAAAATGTAAGAGATAATATACAATTGTTATCTTATGCAGCGCATTAATTAGAGAAATATTCGGATTCGTATAATTCTCAAGATAAACAGTTTTAGACTTTCTAATAACCAGAAATGAAGCAATAAAATACACTTGAAACAGCAATTCGAAAAGAAGTTGAAAAAAATGGGTAATAGGCATTTGATTCATATTCTTTATAAAATCCAATTTCATATCGGGAGTCTCAAAATATACTCCCGAAATTAAATTCAAATTATAAGCAATAAACGGAATAGCGTGCAGTAAATGTTTCGGTTTTAATCGAAAATTAGAATAGCAAACCGACATTACATAGAGATAAAACGATGCGGGAACCAAATAGACAATACTCCAACGAAAAACCTCAAGGTTGATGAAATGGTCGGGAATATGATGAATTAAATATTTACAGGCATCTATGGCATTGGCAATCAGGAAAAATGCAAAAAGCTGATTTCCCAATTTGTGTTTGGTCTTTACAGTTAATAAAAATAACGCAAGAAATGACACTACAAAAATTCCGATTAAAGAGACTGAACCCAGAAAATTGTCTTTATCCATGTTTTTTAGCAAAACCAAATTTACTGTTTCTAAGACAAATTTATTCAAAAAAAACCTCGGAACGATTTCCGCTCCGAGGTTCTACAATATAAAATAGTTAATTTATTTCTCCAGGTGCTTGTAACTTCTCTGAATAAAATCAGTCAGATCTTTCCCTTTCAATAAATTCTGAGAAAGTTTAGCCAAGTCTAAAGCATGCTTAATTAAACCTTCTTTGCTTTCTGCATCTTCAGTTTTCAGAATCTGATTGGCAAATTCACTGTTAGAATTCACAACCAAATTGTACATTTCAGGGAAACCGCCCATTCCAAACATTCCGCCGCCGCCGGTTGCCTGCATATCTTTCATTCTTCTCATAAACTCAGGCTGGGTAATGGTAAACGGAGCATCCGTACTGTCTAAATCTTCAAGCTGAACGGTGAATTTTTTGTCATTAATGGTTTCCTCAACATTCTTTTTCAATGATTCTTTTTCAGTTTCATTTAATTTAGAAATAATGGGCTCATCTTTTTTAATCAGATTATTCACGTGATCTGCATCCACTCTTACAAAAGAAACGTTCTCTTTTGAAGACTCCAGTTTTTGGATAACGTGCGAAATTACAGGCGAATCCAACAAGATAACTTCATATCCTTTATCTTTTGCAGATTGAATATAACTGTGCTGTTCATCGGCATTTGAAGTATAAAGAACAACCAGATTACCGTCTTTATCGGTTTGATTTGGCTTAAGTTTTTCTTCTAATTCACTCCACAGGAAATATTTTCCATCAGTTGTAGGATATAGTGTGAATTTATCAGATTTTTCGGCAAATTTCTCTTCCGTTACAATTCCGTATTCGATCACCACTTTAATGTCGTTCCATTTTTGTTCGTAATCTTCACGGTTTTCGTTAATTAAAGAAGACATTTTGTCGGCAACTTTTTTCGTGATGTAAGAAGAAATTTTCTTTACCGCTCCATCCGCTTGCAAATACGAACGGGAAACATTCAACGGAATATCCGGAGAATCGATAACTCCACGAAGAAGCATTAAGAAATCCGGAACGATGCCTTTCACTTCATCTGTTACATAAACCTGATTTTGATATAATTGAATTTTATCTTTTTCAATATTTAAATTGTTGCTCAACTTCGGGAAAAATAAAACTCCCGTCAAGTTGAACGGATAATCAACATTCAAATGAATATTAAACAAAGGCTCCTCAAACTGCATCGGGTACAATTCGTGGTAGAATTTCATGTAATCTTCACTAGATAATTCACTCGGAGCGATCGTCCAAGCCGGAGTAGGGTTGTTGATGATATTATCAACTTCTTCCGTTTCTGCAACAGCATCTTCGGGAGCGTCTTCCGGTAAAGGTAACGTGTGCGTTTTTGTTCCAAATTTAATCGGAACAGGCATGAATTTATTATATTTCGACAACAATTCACGGATTTTTCCTTCTTCTAAAAACTCTGTAGAATCTTCTGCAATATGAAGAATAATTTCCGTTCCTCTGTCGGTTTTGTCAGTAGTTTCCTCTAATGTAAATTCTGGACTTCCGTCGCAGATCCAACGAACAGCTGGTTCGTCTTTATAAGATTTAGTGATGATTTCCACTTTCTCAGCAACCATAAATGCAGAATAAAATCCAAGTCCGAAATGACCGATAATCCCTGAATCTTTCGCCGAATCTTTATATTTTTCCAAGAACTCTTCAGCTCCGGAAAATGCCACCTGATTGATGTATTTTTCAACTTCTTCCGCAGTCATCCCGATTCCCTGATCGATGATACGAAGTGTTTTTTGTTCTTTGTCGATCTTCACTTCAAGTTGAGGATTCCCGTATTCCACTTTTGCTTCTCCGATGCTCGTTAAGTGCTTTAATTTTAAAGTGGCATCCGTTGCATTTGAGATTAATTCTCTTAAGAATATTTCGTGATCACTGTAAAGAAATTTTTTGATAAGCGGGAAAATATTTTCCACAGATACATTAATATTTCCTTTAGTCATAATAATTTAGTTTTGATTTGTTTTATACCTCGCAAAAAAAATACCACGCAACATAAAGTGACAGATTGGCATTTTTTGTAATTATGAATTATCGTATTGATAAGGCGCTCCAAAAAAAATCTCTTCTTTGGAAGGGTGGTTTAAAACAAATCAATTAAAAAAATGAAAACCTCTTTTAAACACAAATCCCCACAAATATTTTCCACAAATAAACACAATCATCTGCGTCATCAGCAAAATCAGCGAGAGATAAATTCGTCATTACATTCCTTGCAAAGACCACAAAAAAAGACAGCCTTTTCAGACTGCCTTCCAATATTTTAAAAATCAAAAAACTTATTTTACTCTATTTTTCAATTCTTCTTTGATCTTGTTTTCCAATTCTTCAGCAAGCTCAGGATTGTCTTTTAATAAATCTCTTACTGCATCACGACCTTGTCCCAGTTTAGTTTCACCGTAGCTGAACCAAGAAACCGCTTTTCTTCACAATTCCCATATCAACTGACGCATCAAGAATTTCTCCTGTTTTAGAAACACCTTCACCGTACATAATGTCGAATTCTGCCATTTTGAAAGGTGGAGCTACTTTGTTTTTCACAATTTTCACTTTTACACGGCTTCCAACTGCTTCATCACCATTTTTGATAGGTGCACTTGCTTTTCTGATGTCTACTCTTACGGAAGCATAGAATTTCAATGCGTTACCACCGGTAGTCGTTTCAGGATTTCCGAACATCACACCGATTTTTTCTCTCAACTGGTTAATGAAAATCACAGTACATTTTGTTCTTGAAATGGTAGCTGTCAATTTTCTCAAAGCCTGAGACATCAATCTTGCGTGAAGACCCATCTTAGAATCTCCCATTTCGCCTTCGATCTCCGCTTTTGGAGTCAATGCTGCTACAGAGTCGATTACCACGATGTCGATTGCTCCTGAACGGATTAGGTTATCGGCAATTTCCAATGCCTGTTCACCGTTGTCTGGTTGAGAAATAATCAGGTTTTCAAGATCGATTCCTAATTTTCCTGCATAGCCTCTGTCGAAAGCGTGTTCAGCGTCAATAAATGCTGCAATTCCGCCTGCTTTTTGAGCTTCTGCGATGGCGTGAAGAGTTAAAGTTGTTTTACCTGAAGATTCAGGTCCGTAGATTTCGATAATTCTTCCTCTAGGATATCCACCAACGCCTAAAGCGATGTCTAATCCTAAAGATCCGGAAGGGATAACTTCGATGGTTGTGTCTATTGCACTATCTCCCAACGTCATTACTGTTCCTTTTCCGTATGTTTTATCTAGCTTGTCAAGCACTAATGCCAATGCTTTTTTCTTATCTTCTATGTTGCTCATCTGTTGTTAAAATAATTTATCAAAAATACAGAAATTTACTTTCAAAAACTAATATTATTTATCCCCAAGAAGTGTTTTTATAGTTAAAAAAATATAAAATTTATGTATTCATCTCATTCAAAATGAAGTGAATGCAAACGAAAAATTTTCGTTTTTTTTACATAAATATTTTATTTTTTTAAGCTTGTGGAGAATGGTGGTTTTACTATTTATGACTGAAGTTTTAGCCCCGATAGGAACGGTTACCCCACAACTGGAAATAGGAAAGTTGTAGGGATTGGAGCAGGAAAGCGTTGGCGTGAGGAGTATGAGTGGATAGCGGGATTAAGCTCCTGAAAATGGGTAATGAGTAATGTATAATTGGTAATAAATTATAGAAAATTTTTAATGAAAATTTGAATTTTGGGTAATATTGTGATAGTCGTTCAATACTTTCATCTGGTCTTTATTTCCTTTGTTGATTCTGGTTTGTCGGCTCACTAAGGTGTCGTAGATTTTATTGATCATCCATTTGGTTCTCGGAAAAGCTTTTCTGTTGGCAACTTCCGGAATCTGCAGTCTTTGACAAACCTCATCATCAAGCAAAAACCATGTACAACAAATGTGAAGATAACGAAGGTTTTTTCTTTGAAAATTGTACTTTAAAATAGGGTTTTCCAGCGATTCATTCAATAAAGAATGGGCGAGAAGAACAGAATCTTTGTCGGCTGGAGGCTGAACGGAAGTCCATAAATAAAAATATTGCGTAGCTTGTTTTTTATCATTGGGAAGAAGGTTTTCGGGAATTCCCAAGAGATATCCTACATATTTCCAAAGGTGGAAAAGTCCTTTTTCTTCTTCAATCGAAAATGTATTTCCTAATTTGTGAAGACTGTGCATGAAAACAAGGCTGAAACCGATATAAGTCGCCATCATATCCCAGGAATTGATGGGTTCGCCCCAGTTTTCGGTGTCCCAGTCTTTATCATATTTTTTAATGGAAAGTCTTGCGTAAGAATGAATTAATCTCGTTTTGATGGCAAATTCGTAGCCTTTTTTATGGATTTCCAGAGCATCATATCTTGTTGCATTAACCCAAAAATCCAATGTTTCGGAAAGTCTTTTTACGGCTCCTTTTTTCAAAGCTTCTGTAGCAATCAGAGGTTTGTTGAGGTAAGCGTAATCGTAACCGCCGATTAAGCAATAGTCACGAAGCGAGATCAAAGAATCCAGATTGCTTCTCATGCAGAGTTTCTGCACCGCTTTTGATGAGGTCATAATCCAGCCACTCCGGAATTTTCTGAGTCTGGGAAAACAATTGTCGTACACTTTCAGGAACATCGTCGTTTTCAGAAACTCCGTTTCGGATGTATTGTTCGATTTCTCGGGAGGCTTCGTGAAATTTTTTGGTTAAATAAACATCTTTTACCACCTGATCGCCAATTTCATCAACATGATAAAAATAAGGAGAAAATTTTTCAAAGTCTTCGAAACTAACTTTTGCATCGGAGAATTCGAGAAGCTGCTTTCCGTTGCCTTTCGTCCAGAAGTCTTTAAAATGTGGTGAATCTTTGAAACGGGGTTGTAAAATTGCTTTTTCCATTAAGGATAAAAATACAAGTTTTACGCCGAAATACCGCAGTGAGATTTATCAGGAAACAGGAATAATGATTAAGGGTTAATGATGAATTCGTTTCGCTAATTAATTTTATTAACTAACAACTAACAACTAACAACTAACAATTAAATAAGTCCCCATTCAAATGCTTTTCTCAATAATTCTTTGCCGTTTCTGGAATTGGTTTTCGCTAAAATGTTTTTTCGGTGGCTACGAACGGTATGTTCTGACAAAATCAACATTTTTGAGATTTCTGATCCGGAATATCCTTTGGCAATAAGGGCTAAAATTTCAGTTTCGCGTTTGGTTAAATTAACTTGTGAAAAATTTTCAAATGCTGGCGGATTGTCAATTTTTATTTGATGAAAATCTTGTCTCAATCCGATCCCGGAAATCAAAACGGTATGCGGATTTTCTTTTGTAATGTGATTGATATTGGTATGAATATTAATAGATTGTATCAGATTTTGGTTTTCATCTTCCTGTGTGAGAATCGCCTGATGATGAAATAATTCATAATTTCCTGCAGCCGTTTTCATTCTAAAGCAGTAGCTGGCTTTTAAATAAAGCTGATGTTCGCGACCGATTTCCATCATTTTTTGAACAACTTTTTGTTCGGCTTTTATTATAAATTCGATGTCGTCGGGATGAGTAAGATCAATAATGTCTTTTAAATTTTCAGGATATTTTTTCAACCCGTGAAGTTTCAAAAGATTAGGATGATGGTTGGAAA
Organism: Chryseobacterium ginsenosidimutans; assembly: GCF_024807225.1. Taxonomy (GTDB): domain Bacteria; phylum Bacteroidota; class Bacteroidia; order Flavobacteriales; family Weeksellaceae; genus Chryseobacterium; species Chryseobacterium ginsenosidimutans. The sequence continues at coordinate 4,354,079 of NZ_JANUCO010000001.1, read as the reverse complement.
TCGTACTGTTGGTAAGGTTTAAGACGTAGTAATAAAATTCGCCAATCGCAAACATTTCCCCAAGAATCTGCTCAATGGGAGGAATATTTGAAATATTTTTATTCTCCTTTCTCAGTCCGGGATACGTATTCCAGACTGCAATTAAAGGATGTTTTTTTTCCGAATTATCCATATCTAACCTTAGTGATTAAAAATAGTTAAAGTTTTCTTAAAAATACCACAAAAGGGGGATTTTTTTGTATTGATTAAATTTTAAAATTTGCTCTAGCTAATAATCATGAAAACTCATTTCTAAAACTGCTCCGTTTACAATCATTTCTTTGTATTTTTGCATGAGGAAAATATCAATTACGTTACAATCGTTTACGAATATATCAAAAATAGTTTAGAATTTTCTGTTAGCTGTTTGAAAAGGATAAACTGGAATCCCCTGCAATTTTTGTAGGGGATTCGTTATTTTAATTAAAAAAATTCTTAAAATGGTACAAAAGGGTGATTTTTTTATATTGATTAATTTTCAATCTTTGTTTGAGACTAATTAATGTTTAACCCTATAAAACTATTATCATGAAAAAACTATCAATTGTTGTATTTTTTGCCTTATCGGCTACCTGTTTTGCCCAAGAAAGCAAGAAAGTTGAAAATTTGGTTATTGACGGAGCAAAGCTTCCTAAAGTCGAAAAATATAAAACATATCAGGTGAAAGATGTTGTTACTAATTTTGATGGCTCAGAGAGTGTTTGTAACTTTTTAAAAGTAGAAAAAAGTAATGGAAAAGTTACGGCTACACCAGAAAGTTTTGGATGCTTTACCTGGATTTTTACAAAAAAAGGAAAAGTAGTAGGTATTAAAGGAATTCAAGGAAAAGGTGGTACTTCATATCAAGCTTTTTCTTCTAATGATAAACTTGAAGTCGGAATTACATGCGACTGTTTTCTTTTTGACTAATAATAAAGCCTTCCCAATCGAAAGGTTTTTCTGTATACTCATAATCAATTTTTGTTAAAAATTTCGTAAATGCCATAAAACGGTGATTTTTTTCTATTGAAAATAACGAAATCTTTACCGAATGTAATTACCATGAACTTTAATTAAAAATAGACACATGAAAAAAATAATTTTATTAGTGATGTTAGTATTTTCACTCAATGCGTATTCTCAAAGTGAGATTAATTATGAATCTGCAAAATTATCCCTTTTTTCAGGCGATCTGCTTGATGGTGAACTGCGCAGTCAGTATGCAGATCTTTCTCAGCTGAAATATGTATACAACAGTAAAAATGAATTATACACTGCGGAAATAAAAATCAATATAGATAACGATATTGCTACATCCGATGCATTCTGGTTGATGCTAATCTTAAAAGAAAACACTGCGTTTTACTCGTGGTCAATTTTAAATGGGCAAGGAAAGGGAATCGTAAGATCCTTCGTTCATTCAACATCAAAAAATGGCGAAAGAACCTTTATACAAGGTCAGGATTGTCTTTCCGAAATGATTACAAAAGGAAAATATACTTTAACGATTAGTGTAAAAGAGATTCCGAAAACATCAGATTTTATGATTTTGAGAGCGGGTGTAAATTCGTACGAATATTATAACGGAATTAAGCATGCCGTTCAAATGCAGGGAAATATAACCAAAGTTTTCAATAAATTTTAATGAAAGAATAGTATTGCTTTTACAATCAATTCATCAATTACCGTATTTTTTAGTAAAACAAAAAACCTTCCCAATCGGGAAGGTTTTATATTTAAGCTAAACTTTTAATTAGTTAGACAAAGAAGCCGCATGAATCAACATATCAACTAACTTGTTCGAGTAACCCATTTCGTTGTCATACCAAGAAACAAGTTTCACGAAGTTAGGAGAAAGCATGATACCTGCATCTTTATCGAAGATTGAAGTTCTCTTGTCTCCGATGAAGTCTTGAGAAACTACAGCATCTTCAGTGTATCCAAGGATACCTTTCAATTCACCTTCAGAAGCAGCTTTGATTACTGAACAGATCTCTTCATAAGAAGCAGCCTTTTCAATTCTCACGGTTAAATCTACTACAGAAACGTCAACAGTTGGTACTCTGAAAGACATACCTGTTAATTTTCCGTTCAATGAAGGGATTACTTTTCCTACCGCTTTAGCAGCACCTGTAGAAGAAGGGATAATATTGTTTAGAGCAGCTCTACCACCTCTCCAGTCTTTCGCTGAAGGACCGTCAACTGTTTTCTGAGTTGCTGTTGTAGCATGTACCGTAGTCATCAAACCTTCTACGATTCCGAAGTTATCGTGAATTACTTTAGCCAAAGGAGCTAAACAGTTTGTTGTACAAGATGCGTTTGATAAGATTTTGATATCGTCAGTAAGTTCTTTGTGGTTTACACCCATTACAAACATTGGCGTATCGTCTTTAGAAGGAGCAGAAAGAATTACTTTCTTTGCACCAGCTGTAATATGTTTTGCAGCGCTTTCTTTATCTAAAAATAAACCGGTAGATTCTACTACGTAATCAGCTCCGATTTCGTTCCATTTTAGGTTGCTTGGATCTCTTTCAGCTGTTACTCTGATTCTTTTTCCGTTTACCACAAGATCGTTTCCTTCTACAGAAACCTCACCCGGGAAAATACCGTGTACAGAATCATATTTAAGCATATAAGCCATGTATGTAGCATCGATAAGGTCATTAATTCCTACTACTTCGATGTTGTCTCTTTCAGTCATTGCTCTGAAAACAAGACGTCCAATTCTACCAAACCCGTTGATACCTACTTTAATTGTTGACATAATAGTTTGTTTTAAATTATATTAAAATATTAGATTGCTAAAATTTCTGAAATCAGTAAAAGATCTTTATTGATTTCGTTATGTTTTTTAATGGCTTCCTCGATTTCTGTGTAAACAATATCGTTTGATCGCATTCCTGCCATTACATTAGTTTGTCCTTCCATAAGTCCTACCACAGCTCCGTAACCCAGTCTGCTTGCTAAAACTCTGTCGGCACAACTTGGTGATCCTCCTCTCTGAATATGTCCTAAAATAGCGACTCTGATGTCGTAATCCGGAAATTCTTTCTGTGTTTTCTCCGCCAATTCATAGATGTTGGCTAGTTTTTCACCTTCAGCCACTACAACGATGCTTGAAGCTTTTCCTGTTTTTTCGGCATTTCTGAAGTTCGCAAATAGCTCATCCAGACTGTCTCTTTTTTCAGGAATCAAAATATCCAAAGCACCGGTTGCCAAACCACTGTTTAACGCAATAAATCCTGCATCACGACCCATTACTTCCACAAAGAAAACCCTGTTGTGAGATGTCGCCGTATCACGAATTTTATCGATCGCATCCATGGCTGTGTTTAAAGCAGTATCGTATCCAATCGTATTATCGGTTCCGAAAATATCATTATCGATAGTTCCCGGCACACCAATTACTCGGATTCCGAATTCTTCATTAAAGATTTTTGCTCCCGTGAAAGTTCCGTCACCGCCGATACATACCAAAGCATCAATTCCGTATTTTACGCAATTGTCATAAGCTTGTTGGCGTCCCTTAAAGGTTCTGAATTCTTTGGAACGGGCAGATTTTAAGATCGTTCCACCCTGGTTGATTATATTTTTTACGGATCGAGGTCCCATTTTCAGGAAATCATCGTGGATTAAGCCATTATAGCCCTCTCTTACTCCGTAACATTCTATGTTATAATAATTTGCGGTTCTTACCACCGCTCTTAATGCTGCATTCATACCCGGAGAATCGCCTCCTGAAGTAAGAACTGCAATTTTTTTTACAGCACTCTCTTTCATCTAGTAAAAAATTTCGAACACAAATTTACAAAAACAAGTTCAGATAATGGCAGTAACTTGATAAGAGTTTTGAATATAAATTATTAAAACTGTCTAAAATTTGTTGGTTTAAAAATAGATCTCGTTTTTTAGGTTTCGGAAGCATTTATATCTAAGAAGAAATCTTTTCACTAAAAGGATTGAATATTAGGTGAATCGATTGAGCAATAGCTGAAATCAAGGTTGATTAAAATAATTTTTTCAAGCATCTGTATAAATTTGTGAAATCTGTGGGAGAAAAAATATACATTATCAGCGAAATAATCAATAAATAAAAAATCAATTCTTCTCCGTCAAATACTTCCAATATCTCCTCGGAACATGCTGAATATGTAATTTCAAATTCTTCCTTTCCACGATATTTGTTTTCGTAAAATATCGCTGCCAAAGCGTTTGATATTGCGTTTCTTCATCATGAAATTTCTGTTGATATTGATGCAGATCTAATTTTTCATCAGGATAGAAAAAATCACAGTTTTCCAGATCATAAAGAATCCCATAGTTTCTTTTTAAATCATAAATCATCCACTTCTGATCCTGATAACGATCTCTGAAGTGTTTTAAAATTAAAGGAAGTACATTAAAATCAGGATCGATTTTAGCAAAGAAAACATCATCTTTCATTTTTTCAAAACGTACGAAAGCCGTCATTCTATGCCTCTCTCTGTCGACAGATTTACAGGTTTTAGAAATTTTTAAAATGTCATTATCCGCATAATTTTGCAAAATATTTTCTGTCGGATTTTTGATAGATTGTCTTACTGCGGATAAAATAAGCTGTTCCAAATCCGGTTCTTCCGACAAATACACTTTTAATAATTGATGAATTCTTTGCTTGCCGATACTTTGTTCTAATTTGTTTAAAACCCTTTCTGCTTTATCATTTTGAGTAATCACCTCATGAATTTCGGCAAAAATATTTTTCTGATGAAACCTTTCTTTACTCACAATTTCCACATCTTGATAACGATACTCGAAAACTTCAAATATCGCTGTAAAAAGTCCGTCGAAACTTCCGTCGTAGAGTAGGGTGGTCATGTTGAGTTGGAGAGTTATAGGGTTTTGGAGTGAATTGATCTTGTATTTAAGTCTTAGAATTATTAGTGTTATTCGTGAAAAAATTAGTGCAATTTGTGTTTAAAGCAAATCAAAACAATGTCAACTGCTGCGAAAACTGATTATGAAACTTCGAAGAACTCCCGCCAATCAGTAGTTTTTTTAAATTCTGATCTGTTAAATATTTTAAAAAAGCATTTCCTGCATTAAAATCAATAAAATATTTCGCCCGATTCACTGCTGCTCCCAATTTTTTCAAATGATCCATATTCAACACCTGAAAACGTCTTGCGCTAACGATTTTCTGAGCTGTTTTCACGCCAATTCCGGGAATTCTTAAAATCATCTGATAATCTGCAGTCTGCAAATTAACAGGAAACTGATGCAAATGTCGCAGCGCCCAACTCAATTTCGGATCAACTTCCAAATCTAAAAACGGCATGTTTGGATCTAAAATTTCTTCTGCTTTAAAACCATAAAAACGCATCAGCCAATCCGATTGATACAAACGGTTTTCACGGAGCATCGGAACTGCCGTCGTTAAAGCAGGTAATCTTTTATCCTCCAAAACCGGAACATAACCTGAATAATACACTCTTTTCAGATTAAAATTTTTATAAAAATGATCGGCAACTTTTATAATTTGTAAATCGTTTTCATTCGTTGCGCCCACAATCATTTGCGTGGATTGTCCTGCAGGAGCAAACTTCGGAACTTTCCTGAAAATTTTCTTTTCATATTTATATTGCGCAATCCCGTTCTGAATATATTTCATCGGATTGAGCATATCTTGTCGGTTTTTTTCAGGAGCCAGTAATTTCAATCCACTTTCTGTCGGGATTTCAATATTAATAGATAATCTGTCGGCATACAAAGCCGCTTCCTGCATCAACTCATCACTCGCTCCGGGAATTGATTTTAAATGAATATATCCGTTAAAATTCTCTTCCAGACGCAATTTTTTCGCAACACGAACCAAACGTTCCATCGTCGTGTCTGCATTTTTGAAAATTCCTGAACTTAAAAACAAGCCTTCAATATAATTTCTGCGGTAAAAATTGATCGTTAAATCAACCACTTCATCAACTGTAAAAGCGGCTCTTTTAATATCATTCGAACTTCTGGAAACACAATACGCACAATCGTAAATACAATGATTGGTCAAAAGAATTTTGAGAAGCGAAACACATCGCCCGTCTTCCGTATAGGTATGACAAATCCCGCTTGCAGAACTGTCTCCCAAAGCGCCTTTCTTGTTTTTCCTCGAACCTCCGCTTGATGAACAGGAAACATCATATTTCGCTGCATCGGCAAGGATTTCGAGTTTTTCTTTGAGGCGGTCAAAATTCATATTTAACTTTTTTATTATTAACACATGAGTCACATTAGATTTAAATAAAATCTATTGAAAATATTGAGATCACATCAGAAGAAAATCAAATATTTTCAAGAACTAATGTGTTCTTATCTATAGTTTATTAATATCTCATGTGATTGATGTGTTAAAAATTTTTGTGACTTTAAATCTAATTTTCTATTCAAATGTAGTTCCAAAATTGATAAATGTCAACCTTTTTTGATGGAAGTTACTAACAATTGAAAGACACAAAATTAGTATATTTACGGTCATTAATTTATGCGTGAAGTCGCAAACTGGCGATTACATACTAAAAAATAAACCTATGAATCATAAACCGGTAGAAGGTTTTTCCAAATTAACGAAACAAGGGAAAATCGATTGGCTTGTCACAGAATATCTTGAAGGAAACGAAGAATATCAAAATATATTAAAACAATACTGGAACGAAAATGCTGATCTTCAGAAGCTTCACGAGGAGTTTTCTGAAAATACGATCTCCAATTTCTACATGCCTTACGGAATTGCCCCCAATTTCTTAATCGACGGAAAATTATTCGCTCTTCCGATGGCGGTTGAAGAAAGTTCAGTTGTTGCCGCTGCCTCAAAAGCTGCGAAGTTCTGGATCGATAAAGGTGGTTTTAAAACAACGATTATCAACAACGAAAAACTGGGTCACACACACTTTATATTTGACGTAGAGTCTCATAAACTACAGCATTTCTTTAATTTTAATTTAAAGAAAAAATTGCTGGAAGCTACGGAAGCAATCACGGCAAACATGAGAAATCGTGGCGGCGGAATTTTAGATATTAAATTGATTGATAAAACTTCGCAAATGCCGAATTATTACCAGCTTAAAGCAAGTTTTGATACGGTAGATTCAATGGGGGCGAATTTCATTAATTCTTGTCTGGAACAGTTCGGGAAAACGTTGAAGCAGGAAGTGGCAATCAGCGAAGATTTTACAGAAGAAGAAAGAAATTCTTTGCAGATTGTGATGAATATTCTTTCCAATTTTACACCTGATTGTATCGTAAGAGCCGAAGTTTCTTGTAAAATTGAAGATTTAAAAGACGACAGCGGAATTTCTAATGAAGAGTTTGCAAGAAAATTCAAACAGGCAGTTACGATTGCTGAAATTGAACCTTTCCGTGCGACAACTCACAATAAAGGTGTGATGAATGGAGTAGATGCAGTGGTGATCGCAACAGGAAACGACTTCAGAGCCACCGAAGCTTGCGCACACGCTTATGCAGCAAGAGACGGACAATACCGTTCGTTAACGCATTGTACAACCGATAACGGGATTTTCAGATTCTGGATCGATCTTCCGATTTCTGTGGGAGTTGTAGGAGGTTTGACGAATCTTCATCCGTTGGTAAAATTCTCTTTGGCATTGCTTGGAAAACCTTCTGCTCAGGAATTGATGAGTATTTTGGCGGTTTCAGGATTGGCTCAGAATTTTGGAGCGTTACGTTCTTTGGTAACGACGGGAATTCAAAAAGGTCACATGAAAATGCACTTGCTGAATATTTTAAACCAAATGGGTGCAACGGAAGAAGAAAAGCAACATTTTGTTACTTATTTTAAAGATAAAACGGTGACGCATCATGAGGTTATCAATGAATTTAACCGTTTGAGAGCTCAATAATGTTTGGAATATTTGTATCTGCTGTAATGTTGGCTTTCGGGATTTTTCTGAGAGTGACTAAAAATCCGGGTTTTGCTCGGAATAAAAAAATGGCTTGGGTTTTTATCGCACTTGGAGCCTTCTCATTAGTATTTAAGATTATAAACTATAAATAAAAACAGGTTTGTTTAAAAATCTGTTGGAATAAATCAAGAAAATGAAAACAATAACGTTAGTTTTTGGTGCCGTTTATGGAATGTTATCCGTAATCTTGGGTGCATTCGGCGCGCACGCTTTAAAGAAAATTTTATCTGTGGAAAGGCTGGAAAGTTTCGAAACAGGAGTAAAATATCAAATGTATGCTGCATTCTTTTTGTTGATTATCGGCTACATTTTAAAATTCGACACATCATCACAAAAATGGACTTCAATTTTAATGATCGTAGGAACTTTTATGTTTTCTGTGAGTATTTATTTCTTAAGTCTTCAGGATTATTTAGGAGCAAACTTGAAATTTCTGGGGCCAATCACTCCGCTTGGAGGTTTGTTTATGATTCTAAGCTGGTTGATGTTGATTTTTTATTTTGCTAAAGCAAAACTACAATAGTTTGCATATTAATAGTAAAAAAATAAATCGTCGATTTGCCTTGTTTTTCTCTACACTGATTATTTCTTTTCTAAGTGTTCAAAAAATCAATGCGCAGGAGAAGAAGAAATTTCTGAATAGAAATATTTTAACAGAAGTAAGAAATATACAAAAGCGTTTTTCGGATAGTATTGGTCAATATGATTACAAAAAAGATTCTGCTTTATATCGTCAAAAGTACAGAGCTTTTTATGGTGAAAAGATAAAGAACCTGGAAAATCTGTACCAAAACATCTATGACAAAGAGGTGATGATTGGAAAAATGGAAACGACAAAAGAAATTTCCTCTCCCAGTCAACTTGAAAACAGTCAACAACTTCAGGATTTGCAAAAACGCTTAACAGCAGATTTTCCTGTTTATTTAATAGAAGATTATGAGGGAGGAATCTATCGTTGTAATTTGAATTTTATGATTGATATCGATGGGAAATTCAAAAACGTAAAATATAAAGGAGCCTCCGATACAGAATTCGGTATCATCAGTGCATTGTTCCTTTATGCAATTGGAGGCTTGGAAAAACCTTTGATTTATAACAAAAAACCGATTGTACAAAACTTTGCACAGCCAATTGTGTTAAGATTTGAATAAAATATATATTGTAAAAGCTGTAATAATCAGCAAAGACAAATGATGAGATTCTTTTAGAGCCTGTTTAAATTTTATTAAGTAATAATTTTATAGCGGATAATTTGACCATATTTTCGGAAGTTTCCATTAGGAGTTCATAATTTCTGCATAGCCTTCTATCATTATCAAACCATGAAAAAGTACGTTCAACAATCCATCTTTTATGGAGTGGCTCAAATCCTTTTTCTTTTTTGTCACTCCGCATAACGATTTGAATGATATAGCCTAATTTAGTTTTTATTTCCTCAATAATACCCCCTCTGTAACCTCCGTCCGCTAAGATTACCTGAAGCGGAATTAGTAAATATCGCAATGTTTTCATCAGCAATAATGCCGCTTTACTGTCATGAATATTGGCTACACTTACCATTACGGCTAACAAAAACCCGTTTTTATCTACCACGACGTGTCTTTTGATTCCTTTTACTTTTTTGGCTCCGTCAAAGCCATTGAGTGAACGGTTATTTCCCCAACGAACACTCTGGCTGTCCATAATTCCTAAACTTGCCTGCGATTTCTGGCCTCTATCCCGACGTACTTTCTCTCTTAATTTTGATAATAATAAATCGAAAATCTCCAGATTTGACCATTTTGAATAATAGTAATAAACCAATTGCCATTTTGGAAAATCATGAGGCAAAAGTCTCCATTGGCAGCCTGTTTTTACCAAATAATTAATAGCATTCCAAATGATAATCAAATCATATTTTCGTTTTCTGTCATCAAAATCTAATGCTTTTTTTATAAATTGCCACTGAGTTTGGGTTAAGTCTGTTGGATACATTGAAGTTTTTTGTTTTGCAACTCTAAAATGACAATTTTTATTCAACTTCTTACCCTTACTCTTTTTTTTTATTAATTTTTTAAACAGGCTCTTAATATTTAAAATAAATTAAAATGAAAATCAATAGAAGAAGACGCTTAATTAAAACATTTGATCTTTTGGATCAACCGATAAGATTCAATCCGTTTGTGTTTAGCCGTACTTTTTTCATGTGGGCTTTAACAGGCTTGGTTGGCGGAATTATTGCCGGTCTTTATTGGATCGTTCTTGAACATTTTACTGAGTTTTTGGCTCAGTTTCAAGGTTGGATGGTGATTCCGACGATGGCAATTTGTGGTTTGTTGGCGGGTTTGGTGATTCATTTGATTGGTGATCCTGGAGAAATTCATTTAATTGTTAATAACATCCGATTTAATAAAGGAAAATTAGAACCGAAAAATAATCCTTCCATGATTTTGTCATCGCTTTTTTGTGTGGCATCGGGTGGAAGTTTAGGTCCTGAAGCACCGTTGGTTCAGGTGACGGGTTTCTACAGGAACTTATCTGGGAAAAATTTTCAGATTGAAAGGTGAAGAATTACGTTCTTTAAGTATCGCAGGAATGGCATCCGGTTTTACGGCGCTTTTCGGCGCTCCGCTTGGAGGAAGTCTTTTTTCATTAGAGATTTTGCATCACAAACATGCGGTTGAATATTACAAAGCGATTATTCCGGCGTTGGTGGCGAGTTGTTTCAGTTATCTGATGTTTGCGTTGATTATCCATTTGGGAATCGGTGCTGCGTGGGATTTGAAGGCGTATCATTACACCGGAGTTTACGATTTTGCCTATGCAACAGCTTTCGGAATTATAGGAACTTTATTCGGCTGGATTTTTATTTTTGTCGTAAAATTTTTCAAGAAAGTTTTTGAATACAGAAACTTTCCAATTTATATTAAAACATTAGTTGGTGGAATTATTTTAGGAATTATCGCTTTTTATTTTCCACTAACAAGATATTTCGGGCACAATGAAATCAACCAGTTAATCAATGGAGATTTTGCCTTAAACTTTTTAATTTTAATCTTAATTTTTAAAATATTAGCGATTGCCATCACCGTAACTTCAGGTTGGAGAGGCGGTTTTATCATTCCGCTGTTCTTTGTGGGAACGACGTTGGGATTAATTATTCATCATGTATTTCCAAGTGTTGATACAACGTTGGCAATTGTAAGTTGTATGGCGGCAATTAATGCATGTGTAACGAGAACTCCGATGAGTACGACGATTATTTTGGGAACTTTAACGGGTTTCACTTATTTCGTTCCGATACTTTTTGCGAGTTTAACGGGATATTTTCTGGCTCCGAAAATTCCTTTTATCGGTTCGCAGTCTGAAAAATTATCCGAAGAATAAGGCAGATTTGGAAGATATGTTAAAAATCAAGTTCTTTCAACTTTAATTTTTAAGTCAATAAACTTGAACTTCCGTGTCTTTTTAGTAAATTTGTCAACCTTTAAATTTTAAAATAAAATAATAAAAATAATATGAATCTTCACGAGTATCAATCAAAAGAGATTTTATCAAAGTACGGAGTAGCAATACAACGTGGTTACGTTGCAAACAATGTAGACGAAGCTGTAGCTGCTGCAGAAAAATTGACTGCTGAAACTGGGGCGAAAGCTTGGGTTGTAAAAGCACAAATTCACGCAGGTGGTCGTGGTAAAGGTGGTGGTGTAAAGTTCTCTCCAAACATGGATAAACTTAAAGAAAACGCTCAAAACATCATCGGAATGCAGTTGGTAACTCCACAAACTTCTGCTGAAGGTAAAAAAGTACACTCTGTTTTGGTTGCAGAAGATGTTTATTATCCTGGAGAAACTGAAACTAAAGAATTTTATGTTTCTATTCTTTTAGACAGAGCTGAAGGTAAAAATACAATCGTATATTCTACTGAAGGTGGTATGGATATTGAGCACGTTGCTGAGGTAACTCCTCATTTGATCCACAATGAATTAATTGATCCTGCTTTGGGTCTTCAAGGTTTCCAGGCTAGAAAAATTGCTTTCAACTTAGGTCTTGAAGGAAATGCTTTCAAAGAATTCACAAAATTCATCACTTCTTTATATAACGCTTATACAGGAATTGATGCTGCTCTTTTTGAAATCAACCCTGTATTAAAGACTTCTGATAACAAAATTATCGCTGTAGATGCTAAAGTAACTTTGGATGGTAACTCATTGTTCCGTCACAAAGATCTTGAAGCATTAAGAGATACGAGAGAAGAAGATCCTATCGATGTTGAAGCTGGTGAAGCTGGTCTTAACTTCGTAAAACTAGACGGTAACGTTGCTTGTATGGTAAACGGAGCTGGTCTTGCAATGGCAACGATGGATATCATTAAATTATCTGGAGGTAGCCCTGCAAACTTCTTAGACGTTGGTGGAACTGCTGATGCTCAGAGAGTACAGACTGCTTTCGGAATCATCTTGAGAGATCCAAACGTAAAAGCTATTTTGATTAACATTTTCGGAGGTATCGTAAGATGTGACAGAGTTGCACAAGGCGTTGTAGATGCTTACAAAGCGATGGGAAGCCTTCCTGTTCCATTGATCGTAAGATTACAAGGAACTAACGCTGTTGAAGCTAAAAAATTAATTGACGAGTCTGGTCTTCCGGTTCACTCTGCAATTACTTTGGAAGAAGCTGCAAACAAAGTAAAAGAAGTTTTAGCTTAGTCTAAAATTTTTATATAAAATTAAAACCGTTTCATTTTTGGAACGGTTTTTTCATTTTTAAATCAAATACTATTTGATGAAAAATGTATATATTCCGAATCCGTGTTCAGAAAACTGGGAATTGATGTCTTCTCAGGAAAAAGGGAGATTTTGTTCTGTCTGCAGTAAATGTGTGATTGATTTTACGGAAAAACAGCCGGAAGAAATTCAGCAGATTTTGTCGAAAGAAAAAATGAAAGCATTTGCGGAAGATTTTACAGTCATCAATTAATCAATAATGAACAAGATAAATCTGAGAAAATAAAAACTCAGTTCTTTAAATACATTCCTTCTTATTTTCAAAATAATAAAATAGCGTTGACTCTTTTTTCTTTGATTTTATTTTTGACGGGTTGTTCAAAAGAGAAAGAATATTGTAAAATGACTACCGATGTCGCAGTTGCAGATACAGAAATAGATACCGTAAAGAATAAAGATTTTGTAATAGGTGAAACATTAGTTCCTGATGATAAAGAAGTGGCAAGAATTCTTAAAAATGACAGTATTTCAAAAAAGAAATCTTCAAAATAAAGTATTTCAACTTCGAAAGGTTTTTTGTTAAAATGTAACATTTTCATTTTAAAATTATTATTTTTACAATAATTAAGTGTTAAAATGAAAATTTATCTCTACTTTTTTCTCTTTTTATTTCTTAATTGTCAATCTCAAATTGCCAGCAGTAAAGCGGTGTCTCAAGGAAAAGAAATCTCTTTTGAGGATAAATATCATTATCCTTTTTCCTTAACTCATAAAGATTTTCTTATTATCGATTCTCAAGATAAAATGGATGAGGTTTTTGCGCTTATTCATAAAAGAAATGAAGGAAACAGATTTTCTCCAATTCCTGCAATTGTAGAAAATGAAACATATATCATTGTAAAATCTCGTTTAAAAAATTCTAATGACGTTTCAATTGACGCCATCCGTCTGATTAAAAATACACTTTATATAAAAGTAACGGAATTTGATAACCCTGATTTCAATACAACGAGTCGAACCTCCCCAAATATTCTTCTCAAATTATCGGGAAACATAACTTTCAAAAAAATCATCACTACATACTAATAATTAAAAATAACTCTCATGAAAACTAAAACATTTATCTTCTCGTGTCTGTTGATTGCAGCACAGAGTTTTGGTCAGCAGAATTACTGGTCGAAACTTAAAGATACAAAAGTAGACAGGGAAAATCTTCAGCCAAGATGGACGACTCCAAATACTTTTTCTTTGTATCAATTGGATCTTGAAAAAATTAAGGCTGATCTTAAAAATGCTCCACAAAGATTTTCTAAAGACGAAAGTTTAATCATTAAATTTCCTGATTCAGACGGAAAAATAAGAGATTATATCGTTCAGGAAGCCTCTGTAATGGAACCTGAATTACAGGCAAAATTCCCTGAAATTCGTTCTTACACTGGCTGGCAAAAAAATCATCCTGAAAATACAATCCGTTTCAGCGTAACTCCCAAAACTGGAATCAGTGTGATGTATTTTGATAATTGGGATATCAGTTATCTGGACAGTTATGCAAAAGATAATTCGTCATTTATTGTATACAAAAGAAAAGATCTTCCGAAAAATGACAGACTTTTTGAGTGTCATATTGAAAATGATTTGGATAATTTAAAAAATAACGGCTCTACAAATAAGGCACCTTTGGTTTCAGATGGTCAGTTCAGAAGTTATCGATTGGCTTTGTCCGCAACAGGAGAATATACAGCTTTTCAGGGAGGAACTGTGGCTTTAGCGATGGCCGCAATGGCAACGACAATGACGAGAGTAAATGGTGTGTATGAAAAAACAATTTCCACAACGATGGTAATGGTTGCCAATAATAACCTTCTGGTATATACAAATTCTTCTACAGATCCTTATACAAACGGAAATCCGAGCTCAATGATTACCGAAAATCAAACCAATACAACTTCTGTAATTGGTACTTTAAACTACGATATCGGTCATGTTTTCGGTACAAACAGTGGTGGGTTGGCTGGTTTAGGTGTTGTGTGTGTGTCCGGAAATAAAGCGAGAGGTGTTACAGGTTCCGGTGCGCCGGTTGGAGATCCTTTTGATATTGATTATGTGGCTCACGAAATGGGACATCAGTTTGGTGCAAATCATACTTTCAGAGCAGCAACATCATCTTGTAGCGGGAATTTCAATAATTCTACGGCTTACGAACCGGGAAGCGGAACAACCATTATGGCGTATGCAGGAATTTGTGGTGCGGCAAATAATGTTCAGAGTAATAGTGATGCGTATTTCCATGCGGCAAGTGTTTTGGAAATGTATGCGGTTTTACAGAGAGGAACAGATTGCGCATTAAAAAGTTCTAATAATAATGGCGTTCCGACAGCAGATGCAGGAGTAGATTATACAATTCCAAAAAGCACGGCTTTCGTTCTGACGGGAACAGGAACAGATCCCAACGGAGATGCTTTGACTTATTTGTGGGAACAATATGATAATACAAATAATACGCAACCTCCTGTTTCTACAGCAACAGCGGGTCCTGTTTATCGTTCTTTGACTCCGGTAAGTTCGCCTTCAAGGTATTTTCCGGTGTTGAGTTCTGTTGTTGCTAATAATTTGGTTCCTAAATGGGAAGTTACTCCAAGTGTAGCCAGAACCCTGAATTTTTCTCTTGTTGTGAATGATAATAGAGCAACCGGAAATCAGGCTGCGAGAGATGCGATGATTGTAACAGTGACCAATGACGGACCGTTTGCCGTTACCTCACAAACGACAAATACTGCTATGAACGGAGGTTCTGCAATACCTGTCACCTGGAATGTTGCAGGAACAAATACAGGAACAATCAATACCCAAAACGTAACGATCTTGCTGTCTAAAGACGGCGGACTTACGTTCCCGACGGTTTTGGCGGCAAGTGTTCCTAACAATGGATCTGCTAATGTGACGCTTCCGAATGAAAACGTTGCATCGGCAAGAATTATGGTGAAAGCGGTAGGTAATATTTATTATGCGCTTAATTCATCAAGTTTCTCCATTGCACAAATTGTTTTGGCAACGGCTGAAACGGATGTGAAGAGCTTCTCTATTTATCCTAATCCTTCTCATGATGTGGTTAATATTTTGCTTAAAAATTCATCACAAAAAGCAGATTATAAATTATTTGATGCTTCAGGAAGATTAATAAAAGATGGAAGTTTCAAAGGGGAAACGAAGATCAGAGTGAATGATTTAATTAATGGAAATTATATAATCTCTATTGTTTTGGAAAACGGAGAAAAAGTAAGCGAAAAATTAATTATTAAAAAGTAATTTAAAATGGCTTAAAATAAAAAAAAGCAGTCAATAAATGGCTGCTTTTATATTTTATCAGAGGTTTCTAATAAACCATTTTCGCTTGCAATACTGATGCTTGTTGGTGTTACTAATTGAATTTTATCTGCGTCGAGACGTTGCTTAATTTTTAAATACGCTTCACTTTTTAACTGAACCATATTGGCACCAACTTTCATCCAGAATTTTGCCTGAAGGTTGAAGACACCCTGCTTCAGATCTGTAAAAATAACTTCGGCGGTATCTAATCTGTCGACGTTTTCTAAGCTTTTTATAACTTCTAAAATTCCTTTTTGAGCTTTATTCATATCTTCATCCGCAGGAATTTCAAAGTTTAAAATAATTCTTCGCTGAGGTGAAGCGGTAATATTGTAAAACGGAGCATTAAAAATAACCTGATTGGGAATATATGCCTTTTTCCCGTCGTCGGTAATGATTTTTGTGGTTAAAAATCCAATTTCCATTACGGTTCCGGAATAGTTTCCAATGGTTATATAATCTCCTATTTTAAAGGCTTTGTCAATCCCGATCAACATTCCTGAAAATATACTTGAAACCAGATCTTTCAAAGCAACTCCGGCAATTACCCCTGCAACTCCCAGACTTCCGATAAACTTCCATAGAAAACCACTGAATCCCATAATTTCCAGTGCAATGAAAGTTCCCATAATCATAATTAAAAATCTGAAAATACTGATTAAAGTTACCAACGAACTTTCTTTTTTGCTTTTAGGAAATAGTTTGTGGAAGAGTTTTACAGCAATTTGGCTTAAATATTTAC
Organism: Chryseobacterium ginsenosidimutans; assembly: GCF_024807225.1. GTDB lineage: Bacteria > Bacteroidota > Bacteroidia > Flavobacteriales > Weeksellaceae > Chryseobacterium > Chryseobacterium ginsenosidimutans. The sequence continues at coordinate 4,337,298 of NZ_JANUCO010000001.1, read as the reverse complement.
TGGTAATCAGGAAAAAGGAGAAGACAAGTATCCCGATAATTAGTTTTGGAGTGAGTTCTGCAAATCTTAAGTACCAGTTTTCCAGTACTCTATAGATGACATCAATATAGTTTAAACCATTTTTCTGCATGGATTTAGTTTTTTTTAGTTAAAGTTATAATTTCTAAACAAAAATTTTGCCAGTTTCAAAAAGTCTATTAAATTTGTAGACTAATAAGAACAAAATATTATGTCAATTAAACTAGGAGATACAGCACCAAACTTTCAGGCAGAAACTTCTGCGGGAGACATTGATTTTTATGAATACTTAGGAGATTCATGGGGGATTTTATTTTCTCATCCTGCAGATTATACACCGGTTTGTACGACAGAACTGGGCTATACTTCAAAACTAAAATCGGAGTTTGATAAGAGAGGAACCAAAGTAATTGCTTTGAGTGTGGATGGAGTAGAAGATCATCAAAACTGGATAAAAGATATTAATGAAACACAAAATACAGAGGTGCAGTTTCCTATCATTGCAGATAAAGAAAGGAAAATTTCTGAACTGTATGATTTTATTCATCCGAATGCTTCTTTGACGGCGACAGTTCGTTCTTTATTAATTATTGATCCTAATAAAAAAGTAAGATTAATTATCACTTATCCTGCTTCAACAGGGAGAAACTTTAATGAAATTTTGAGAGTGCTGGATTCTTTACAACTGGTAGATTCTCACAAAATAGCAACTCCTGTAAATTGGGAAAATGGAGAAGATGTCATCGTACCTCCTACAATTTCTACGGAAGATGCAAGAAAAATATTTCCGAAAGGAGTGACAGAAATAAAGCCGTATCTGAGATATACGCCTCAACCTAATACATGATTTATTTGATTTTTTATAGTTTAGTTTTAATTTGTACGAAAATCGCCGCTGAAAATTTTCAGCGGCGATTTCATTTGTAAGTGTATATGAATGTGTGAAGTGATTCTTATTTCATGTCGTTTGCGACCTGCTTAGCTTTCGAAGTCGGAAGGTAAATACTAAATCCAACATTAAAAGTAATATTTGAAGTTAGTCCTTCATTACCAAATCCTGTTACTCCGGCATATTTTACTAAGCCTTCAAGCCCGATATTAGGCGTGATAAAGTAAGAATATCCAGGTCCTACTCCAAAATCCAATCCGGTTGTAGAAGTTCCTCCTTTTGTAGATTGCCCTCCTATACCTACATTTCCTTCCAGAAACCATCTTCCGTGGTTCAATAAATTGTCAACCCCTTTTTCTCCAGGAGAAAGGTAATAACGACCTAAACCTCCTACGGCATATGTGAATTTTGTTCCAGAATCTTTAGTTACTTTTTCGGTTCCCAGTGTTACATATCCTCCTACTGCAACATTATCTTTAATAAAATAAGCTCCTTTAGGCTGTAACGCGATACTGTAACCTGCGTCTGTGTTTAAGCCAAATTTACTAGATAAAAGACTACTACCAACCATCCAGTTTCCTTGTTGTATCTGAGCGTTCATCGTTGTAGCTAAACCTGCTGCTGTTAATATTCCTGTCAAAATTAGTTTTTTCATAATTTATACTTTTAATATTAATGTTTACTATTTGTGAATTCAGAAAAAACAATAAATGTGCCATACTACTCAATGTTTAGTGAATTTTGTCTAAGTCTTGTTTGTTCAGAGATATAAATATTAACTAATTTTAATATTAAAGTTAAAAGTATGATAGCAATTAGATCACTAACAAAATAATAGCAACAATAAGCCCTACAATAGTGGAAATCATTCCGCGTTTGAAAACTTTTGTTTTAGGATTGAACATCCAGAAACTCGAGATCACAAAGAAAAATAATGAGATACCAAAGAAAGTGTTTAAAGGGGAAAGTGTATCTTTCGATTGTGCTTTGTGAAGTTTTACCATTTTATCTAGAACAAAAGGCAGTTCTTTTTTAGAATATTTTGCCTGTCCCGTCGCCGAATCATAAGTTCCCTGCTTGAATTTCAAAACCGTTCCTTCTGTTTTTTCTACCTCAAGGTTTTTCATTTTTAATTCCTTTCCTAGCTCTTTTTCAGAAAGATTTTTCGCAATTACTTTGTCGATTTTTTTCTCGTTTTTCAGCAAGTCGGTATCTCTGTAAACCAATAAAACACCGCTTACTGCATAAACAGCCATAATTCCTGCAAGGAAATATCCCAGATAACGGTGCGTGATTCTCATGAAACTTCTCGTGTCCTTGATCTTATCCATATCTTATCGTTTTTGTTTTTAAAGTTCAAAAGTGGAAACTGCGCAATCGCAATTCCCACTTTATTTAAATGAAGAAATTATTAATACCTATTAAAAAGTTAAAGCTTATACGTCAAAGTGAAATAGTAATTTCTTGGCGTAATAGGATTAACAGAATAATTTTCGTGAACATTGTAATTAACTACATCAAACAGGTTTCCTACTTTTGCCTGGATCATAAATTTTTTCCATTCGTAGCCTGCGGATAATGAGACTGTGGTGTAATCTTTTAATTCAAAAGTTCTGCTAACACCATTTCTAGCCGCTAAACTTGTGCTGCTTCCCATTTTTGTATCATTCCACCCAGCTAATCTGTCTCCGATATAATAAGCTCCGGCTCCGACTCTTAATCCTTTAATTCCTTGAGTGAATGTGTAGAATATAGATAAATTAGCTGTTGTAGCAGGTGTTCTTACTAATCTTTGGTTTTCAATATAACCTACTTTTTCAGGAGTATCTAAATAAACTGAATTGTTGTAAGAAACTCCTCCGATAATTGAAAGATTAGAAGTTGGATTTCCGGTAATGTCTAATTCTACACCACGACTTCTCATTTTCCCTACAAATTCTTTTAGATTTCTTGGATCTGTAGAAGCTGAATTAGTGGCAGGATCTATATAGGCTTGGTAATAATCTCTGTAAGAAATCTGATAAAGAGAAAGGTTGATGGCAACTGTATTATTCCAGAAGTTTTTCTTAGCTCCGACTTCATACTGGTCTACTAATGATGGCTTCAATGATTGTAATGTAAATGCATCCAATCCGGTATTTGCAGAGAAAGAATTAGTATATGTTGCAAATACTGATAGATTTTCATTCGGAATATAAACCAAACCTACTTTTGGAGAAATTGCCTGATCTGAAGTAGTTGAATTGTTTACTTCTGTTTTTAAACCTGTTCTGAATTTAGTGTTCAGAGTTGGCATATTTTCAATGTATGACCAACGTAATCCTGCGATCACCTTAAATTCTTTTGTCAGGCTTACAAAATCTTGAGCATATACCCCAATTCTTCTCGTATTGACACGTGTTTTTTCCAACTTTTCAGAATCTGGCATAGCTCCACTTGCCCAAGTTGAAGGATTATCCAAGTAAAGAAGGTCTGAACCTCCATTAGTTCCAAAAAAATAGTTTGTACCGTAGGCTTTATTATTGGTAGGATTGTAATATGTGTAAGAATCCGCAACACCATAATCTGCATCAGCTCCGATCAATACTTTATGATTTATTTTTCCTGTATTGAATTCACCATTAAGGTTTACCTGTGCAGAAGTATAGTTTTGTTCATTATAAGTCCTATTTAATGGTCTGTTCCATGAAAGTAGGGTAGTACTAGGTGTACTGTATCCCCATTGAACTCTTTCTGAAGAAAAATAATCTTTAGTGTAGTTTTGGTAAGAAGCAGTAGCATTCAAAGACCATTTTTCGGTAAATTGATGATTGAAAGTTACATTAGTTGAAACTTGTTCTATATTTTGATATTGCCAGTCTGTTCCTAAAAACGCATTTCTTCCTAACCCTGTATTTAAAGAATAGCTTTTATCTTTGTTTTCGATTGATCCGATTCCGAAGTCCGGCGTAAAATCATTTTTAAGATAATCCGCTTCTACAATTAATTGAGATTTTGGACTTAAATTAAATAAAAATGAAGGATTAAAATAATATTTTTTAGATTGTACCACATCTCTGAAACTTTCAGCATATTCATACGTTCCGTTTAGTCGGAATGCGATATTTTTAGATAAAGGTCCATAAACGTCAACGGTTGGTTTGTAAGAATTCCAGCTTCCGGCGCTCATCCCTACACTTCCTCCAAAATTGAATTTGGGTTTTTTTGTAATCATGTTGATAACACCACCTGCAGCAGTATTTCCATACAACATTGCATTAGCTCCCTTTAAAACTTCAACTCTTTCTAAACCGCTCACTTCAGGGAAAACTCCACTGTTGATTCTGGATCCATTTTTGAAAATATTATCATTTCCTAAGATGAAACCACGCCCACCAAAGCTGTCCTGAGAATTTCCTCTTGAAGATGTTAGATAAATACCATTTACGTTTTGAAGAACATCACTCAACTGTTTTGCCTGTTGCTGCTCGATAATTTCATGAGTAACGATCGCAATCGGCTGTGGAGTTTCCATGACGGTAAGATTAGACTTCGTCGTCAATGATGTAGCTTTGTTTGGATTTCCTGTTTTGTAAAGGTTAACGTCTTCAATGCTTTGAATTCTGACAGTGTCAGCTTCCACGTTTTTCAATTGTGCACTTAAGGACACGGCGGTGAATAATAATCCTAAGGTTACTAGCTGCTTTTTCATTTTCAGTTTATTATTTAGAGTGGTTTTAAATAAGTCGCAAAAGTAAGTAATAGTTTGGTTTTATTTAGAATTATTAAAAATAATTATGGTGACATTTATCATTTTTTTAAGTGAAAACCGTATTGATCGTAAACAAGGGATAACTCAATACAGCATTTTATGAATATATTTGTTTAAAAATTTAATTATGCAATTGGTAAAAGTAGGACTTTGCGCATTTGGAATGAGCGGGAAAGTTTTCCATGCTCCGTTTTTAAAGGAACATCCCGGATTTTTCATGTCGGCGGTGGTAGAAAGAAGTAAGGAAGATTCAAAAGAAAAATATCCCGATGCTACCATTTATCGTTCGGTAGAAGAGATGCTGGAAAATGCAGATATTGAATTGGTTGTAGTAAATACGCCTGTTCAGACTCATTTTGAATATACAAAAATGGCTCTGGAAGCCGGAAAAAATGTAGTTGTTGAAAAACCTTTTACAGTAAATGTTTTCGAAGCAGAAGAATTGGCAAGACTTGCCGAAGAAAAAGGATTGTTTGTGAGTGTTTATCAAAACAGGAGATTCGATCGCGATTATCTGCAGGTTCAGAAAGTGATGAGTGAAGGGAAATTAGGAGCTATTAAGGAAGTTGAAATCCGTTTCGACAGATTCCGTACCGAGCCAAGCGGGAAAGCGCATAAAGAAAATCCTGAAGCTACAGGTTCTGGCTCACTTCACGATTTGGGATCGCATTTGGTAGATCAGGCGGTGCAATATTTCGGTTATCCAGAAAAGCTTTTTGCTGATGTTTTTTCAATGAAAGGAAAAGAATTTGCCAATGATTATTTTGAAATTCTTCTTTATTATAAAAATGATGTAAGAGTAAGATTAAAGTCTTCTGTTTTTACCAAAGAAGCACATTACGCTTATGCAGTTCACGGAGAAAAAGGAAGCTTTTTGCAGGAAAGAAGCGATAATCAGGAAAATGAATTGGTTGCAGGAATAATTCCGACATATGGTGAAGATTGGACACAGCCTTTAAAAGACGATGATGGAATTCTGAATTATTTAAATGAAAATAAAGAAACTGAAAGAGTTCTTACATCAAGCGAACCCGGAAATTATATGAATTATTATCAGCAGATTTATGAATTCATCGTTTTCGGATATGCGCTGCCTTCACCTGCAGAAGAGGTTATCAAGAACATGAAAATCATCGAATCAGCAATGCAAAGCTCCAAAGAAGGAAGAGTGGTTGAATTGTAAGAGGGTTTTAGAGTGAGAGAGTTTTAGGGTAAGAACGTTTGAGTGTTATATTCGCACTCAAAAACACTCCAACCCTAAAACACTATTACTCATTTACATTTCCTGAAGTTCCAGCCATCTCATTTCGTGGTTTTCCAACTTCTCAGAAAGTGCTTCTAATTCAGCAGAAAGTTTTGCAATTTTCTCATATTCAGTTTCATTATTAAGCTGCTCAAGAATTTTTGCGCGTTGTTCTTCCAACTGAGGAATTTCTTTATCAATGGTTTCAAGCTCTCTTTGTTCTTTAAAAGACAGCTTTTTTTTCGGAGCTGATGGTGTTAAAACTGGAGTAGGAACAGAAACACGCGTCTCCACTTTTTTCTCAACTACAGCTTTCGGATTTTTTTCTTCTATTTTTAAATTTTCTCTGTATTCTGAGAAATTCCCGATAAAATCTCTGATTTTTCCTTCTCCTTCAAACGCTAAAATATGGTCAACAATTCTGTCCATAAAATACCTGTCGTGAGAAACGATAATCAAACTTCCCTGGAAATTCAACAGGAAATTTTCCAATACCGTTAAAGTCGGAAGATCAAGATCATTCGTAGGTTCATCAAATATCAAAAAGTTAGGATTCTGATACAAGATATACATCAAATGCAGTCTTCTTTTTTCACCACCCGAAAGTTTAGAAATCGGCGAATATTGCGTTTGATCGTCAAATAAGAATAATCTTAAAAACTGCGATGCAGAAATCGTTCTTCCGTTGGCTAAAGGAAAGTTTTCAGAAATTTCTTTGATGAAATCAATTACTCGTTCGTCTTCTTTATATTTAAGTCCTTTTTGAGAAAAATATCCGAATTTGATGGTTTCTCCGGTTTCAATTTCTCCGGAATCTCTTGGCTCAAGCCCTTGAATAATATTTAATAAAGTAGATTTTCCTGCTCCATTTTTCCCTACAATTCCTACTTTTTCACCTCTTTGAAACTGATAGCTGAAATCTTTTAATAATAATTTATCGCCATAACTTTTAGAAATATCTCTCAGTTCCAGAATTTTATTTCCAAGTCTTTTCATTTCAAAATCCAGTTCCAGAGATTCTTTTCTGGTGTCGGTTTTAGCTACTTTTTCAGTTTCGTAGAAATCGTCTTGTCTCGATTTAGACTTTGTAGTTCTCGCTTTTGGTTGTCTTCGCATCCATTCCAGCTCTTTTCTGTAAAGATTGTTGGCTTTATCGATGGTTGCGTTCATATTATCCTCACGAATCATTTTATTTTCAAGATACGTCGCATAAGAACCATTGTGGAAATACAGATTTTTATCTTCCATTTCCCAGATAATTCCGCAAACTGCATCCAGAAAATATCTGTCGTGGGTTACAAGTATTAACGTGATTTTTGCTTTACTTAGATAGCTTTCCAGCCATTCTACCATTTCCACATCAAGGTGGTTGGTCGGCTCATCCATGATAAGAAGCGTGTGTCTGTGCTCTGCTCTGGTTTCCGTCAATAATTTCGCCAAAGCAACACGTTTGATCTGTCCTCCCGAAAGAGTTCCCATTTTGGCTTCCAGATCCGTTATTTTCAGCTGAGATAGAATCTGCTTCATGTCATTTTCAAGATCCCAAGCTTTATGAATTTCCATTTCAGCTAAAGCTTTTTCAATGAAATCATAATCTGTGGAAAGGAGCGATTTATGATAATTTTTCAAGGCCTGAATCGGTGCAGAAGCAAGCGTCATCATAAACTCGTCAATGGTAAGATGAGAATCAAACTCAATTTCCTGATCAAACAGAACAACCTGAATATCTTTATTAATACTCACAGTTCCACTGTCTGCAATTTCTTTTCCCATCAGGATTTTCAGAAGGGTAGATTTTCCGCTTCCATTTTTGGCAACGATGGCAATTTTGTCACCTTCGTTCACATGGAACGAAATATTTTCGAACAAAACTTTGATACCGTATGATTTTGTAAGGTTTTCAACAGAAACGTAATTCATTAGAGTTTGATAGTTATATTTTGAAACTTAAATTGAGCCGCAAAAGTACGAAAATGTAACAAGAAAAAATTGCCCTATTGTAATAGTGAAAAAAACCTTTTTTTAATGAAATGATAAATTGAAATGTATAACTAAAACTTATGATAATTAAATTATTATTCTGTAAATAGTATTTTGTTTGTTGTTTTTGAACTAAAACTAACAATTGTTTGATTTAAATGTATTTTGTATTGATTTTTAATGTAGCTTTATAATAGATTATTTTAAAATTAGAACTATGACACAAATCAACTTTTGGGCTATTTTCGTAGCCGCACTTGTTCCATTAATTATGGGATTTATCTGGTATCATCCGAAAGTTTTCGGAAAAGCCTGGATGCAGGAAGTAGGATTAACTGAAGAAAAAATGCAGGGTTCCATGATTGGAGTTTTCGTTTTCTCTGTAATTTTATCGGGCTTAATGGCTCTTTTTCTGCAATATGTCACGATACATCAGTTCGGAGCTCTCAGTATGGTAGGTGGTGACGAAATGAATGCGAACGATTCTTATCACGCTTTTATGAAGGATTACGGGATGGCTTACCGATCATTTGGTCACGGTGCGCTCCATTCTTTTATGGCAGGGTTTTTATTCGTTTTTCCGATGATCGCAATTAATGCCATGTTTGAAAGAAAATCGTGGAAATATACAATAATCAACTCTGCGTATTGGACGATCTGTATTACCATCATGGGTGGAATTATCTGCGGTTGGTACGCTGTTGACGGTTTCCATTGGGTGACACAAAAATAATTTTTAACAGTTTAAAAAGATAAGGCTACATTTGTGTGGCCTTTTTTATGTCATATAATTTAACAATATACAACACTGTTTCCGCTTTACCCGAAAACTGGAATACCGTCATTGGAGATCATAATATTATGCTTTCCAAGGAGTATTTTCATGTCCTTGAAACTTCGAAACCCAAAAATATGCAATGTTATTTTATGGGATTTTTTGAGGGTAACGAATTGATTGGCGGAGCTTTGTTTCAATATTTGGATTTTATTCAGCATAAAACTTTTCAGAAAAATGAGGTTTTTTGCAGCATCAGAAATTTTGCAGCAAAACAATTGAGTAAAGATGTGATGATTCTCGGAAATAATATGTTGACGGGACAAAATGGTTTTTATTTTGATGGCTCAAAAATCACTTTAGAACAGGTAATTCCATTGTTGGACGAAGCTGTTTGTAAAATGCAGAATGAAATAAGAAAAACGTCTTTAATTATTTATAAAGATTATCAATCGAATTTTGTGAAATATTTTCAAGGGGAAAATCACGAAGCGTATTTCAGGTTTTCTGTTCAGCCGAATATGATGTTGAATTTGAAGGAAAACTGGAAAGCTTTTGAAGATTACAGCAACGATTTCTCGAAAAAGTACAGAGCCAGAGCCAAATCTGCAAAAAAGAAACTGGAAGGGATCGAGAAACAGGAATTGGATTTAAATGCCATAAAAAAATATCAGCCTGAAATGAATTTTCTCTACCAAAATGTAGCTGAAAATGCACCTTTCAATACATTTTTTCTTACAGAAGATCATTTTGAAAGCATGAAAGAAAATCTGAAGGATCAATTTAAAATTTTTGGATATTTTCTAGATGAAAAATTAATTGGTTTTTACACTCTGATTTTAAATAATGAAGATATTGATACCTATTTTTTAGGTTACAATAAAGAATGTCAAAAAGAAAAGCAGATTTATTTAAACATGCTTCTGGACATGGTAGAATTTGGAATTAATCATCAATTTAAAAGAATTATTTTCGGAAGAACAGCTCTGGAAATAAAATCCACCATCGGTGCAGAAACCCACCGAAATTTTCGGATTGATGAAACATAATAACTTTATCATTAATCCTTTTATGAAAAATATTTTCCCGTCACTTTCCCCAAAAACTGAGTGGATTCAAAGAAAGCCTTTTAAATAGTTGTTTTAAACACAAATTACACAAATATTTTTCACTAATAATCACAAATGAAAATCTGCGTAATCTGCGAGACATTTTTTAAACGCAAAGTTTTTATTTTATGAATTTTGAACTTAAGGGAGCAAAGAAGAATCAACAAGTTGATTTGAAGAAGCTAATGTTCAAGCTTCGCGCAGCAAATTTATTTGCCTTTGCAATTCTAAAAATCGAAAGTAAAAAATAAACCTTTGCGTTTAAATTTAAACATAAAGATTAACACAATATTTTAAAACACAATCATCTGCGTAATCAGCAAAATCCGCGAGAGAATTTAATACAAACTGCAGAAATATTTCCACAAATAAACACAAACATCCGTGCAAATCTGTGAAATCCGTGGGAAAATAAAAAATCAATCCAAAGTCAATCTCTTCAAAGACCAAGAACTCCCATTATAAATATCCAAATCTACTTTTGTATTGATTCCATGTACAATTCCGTTTTCCGTGAACTGCCAAAAATCCCAGTCAGAATCGGGCGATGGAGTAGGAACATCATTGTAATTGGCTAACCAAAGCGGATAATCATCAAATTCACCCTTTAAAAAATCTTTATAATAATGATAGTATGTGTAAATAATTGGCTTTTCACCATAAGTTTCCTCCACAATCTTGCACCAGACTTTTAGATCTTCAAGCAGTTTTTTATTGGTCTTGCGTTTCGGTATTTTTTCAATATCTAAAATCGGCGGAAGATCTCCACTTTCCAGTTTTACATTTTCCAGAAAATTATTCGCCTGAATTACAGGATCTTCATCGGCTCTGTAAAAATGATAAGCTCCGCGAATCAGGTTTTGTTTCTTCGCCTGTTCCCAAAAATCAGAAAAATGTTTATCGGCATTTCGGTTTCCCATTGTTGCGCGCATGACCACAAATTCAAGCGGAATTGTTTTGTTTCCAATCGTTAAACTGTCCCATTTAATATCTTCTTTATTTTGATAATGAGAAATATCAAATCCGTACGTTTTATCAAGATTATTAGAAAGAATTTTCTGTATTCTCAACGTTTCAGTTTCGTTATTGTGCAGCTTTTTATGTGAGAATTTATTAAAGTACAGCGCATAATAGTAACTTATTGATTGCTTTAAATATAGACCCGTTCCGATTAATGCAATAATCAAAATTGCCAACACTACTTTTCGGCGGAAAAAATAATGCTTCCGACGGTTTTTATGGATCTTTTTGGCGGTCTTTTTGCTGTACATCTTTGTGTGATAAAGTTTTGCAAAACTAACTTTTTTCACTTCTAAATGCTAAATAAAATCAGTAAATTTGTGTACTATGGAAACACGCGAAAAGATCATCATTATTGGAGGAGGTTTTGCGGGGCTGCAACTTGCAAAAACGCTAAATAACAAGAACAAAAAAGTAATTGTTTTAGATAGGGTAAATCACCACATGTTTCAACCTCTTTTTTATCAAGTTGCGTGCGGAAGGATTGAGCCTTCCAATATTTCCTTCCCGTTCAGAAAAATTTTTCAGCGTTCCAGAAATACGCAATTTCGTTTGACGGAAGTTAAAGAAATTGATACGGTAAATAATAAAGTCGTTACCGATGAAGCAGAATTTACGTATGATAAATTGATCATTGCGACAGGCTGTAAAACCAATTTTTTCGGAAATAAAGATCTTGCAGGTAAAGCTTTCGGAATGAAAAATACTCAGGAAGCAATAGGGATCAGAAATCATATTTTAATGACTTTTGAAAAACTGATTCTTGAGAAAAGCCGTAGCGATGACGGAAACTGGAACATCGTGATCGTAGGAAGCGGACCAACCGGAGTAGAATTAGCCGGAGCTTTCGCAGAGATGAAAAAAGAAATTCTTCCGAGAGATTATCCTTACATGAATTTTGATCATCTTCAGATTATTTTGGTGAGTTCTACGGAAAAACCTTTGGCGGTGATGAGTCCGGAAGCTCAGGAAAAATCTGAAGAATATTTAAAAGATTTAGGCGTAAATTTTTTAAGTCAGGAATATGTTACAGATTATGATGGTGACAAAGTGTACATGAAAAGCGGAAAAACAATTCCTTCTAATAGTGTAATTTGGGCAGCCGGAGTTACAGGAAATGTGGTAGATGGTTTCCCTGAAGAAAAGTTGTTGAAAAACAGATATATAACAGACAGATATAATAAAATAAAAGGCTACGACAATATTTTTGCGATCGGCGACATTGCGTATATGGAAACTCCAAAATATCCACAAGGTCATCCGCAAGTTGCGAACGTAGCGATTAATCAGGCGAAAAATTTAGGAAAAAATCTTTTAAAGAAGGCTAATGATTGGGTTGAATATGAATATGACGACAAAGGATCATTAGCAACCATAGGAAAACACAGAGCAGTTGTAGATTTACCATTTATAAAATTCCAAGGATTTTTGGCTTGGTATTTTTGGATGTTTTTACACTTAATGTTGATTTTGAGTGTAAGAAATAAAATTGCTGTATTCTTCAACTGGATGTGGAGTTATTTTAACAAAGATTCTTCTTTAAGACTAATAATTTCGCCAAATAAGAAAAACGAAACATTACAATGAGAATTGATATTATAAGCGTACTTCCAGAATTGATGGAAAGCCCATTTCAGACTTCTATTCTGAAAAGAGCGATGGATAAAGGATTGGCAGAAGTACATTTTCACCAGTTAAGAGATTGGTCGATTAATAAACACCGTCAAATTGATGATGAGCCTTACGGTGGCGGAGCAGGAATGGTGATGATGATCGAGCCTTTGGATAAATGTATTTCTGAGCTGAAATCTCAAAGAGAATACGATGAGGTAATTTATCTGACGCCGGATGGTGAAACTTTAAACCAAAAAATAGCAAATACACTTTCTATTAAAAATAATCTGATCTTTTTGTGCGGTCATTACAAAGGGATTGATCAGCGTGTGAGAGATCTTCACATTACAAAAGAGATCTCTATCGGAGACTACGTTCTTACGGGTGGAGAATTGGCAGCATGTGTTCTTGCGGACTCTATTATCCGTTTGCTTCCGGGAGTTTTGAATGATGAACAAAGTGCTTTGACAGACAGTTTTCAGGATGATTTGTTGTCGCCGCCGATTTATACAAGACCGGAAGTTTACAAAGGATTGGAGGTTCCAAAAATCCTTTTAAGCGGAAATTTCGGTAAAATTGAAGAGTGGCGTCACGATGAAGCGGTGAGAATTACCCAGGAAAAACGTCCTGATTTGTTGGAATAAATGTAGCTTAATTTTTTAATTTAACATTTAAACTTTGTTTTTGAAGGGTTAATTTCGTAAATTAGTTTATAGTTAAAGTATTATAAATTGTTTTTTAATAGTAATTTTTGTTCTATTCAAAATAATTTTCTCTAATAATTTGTCTTTATTTCAGTAGTAAAAAACCTTACTATGGTTGAAATTTTTATTTGATTTGTCAATTTTGAGAACAAATCAATGTTAAAATTTCACAAAATAATTAATGATATATTAAATAAAATAATAAATTTACAGTTTACAATCAAAATTGTGAATTGTAACGAATTTAGAAAAGTGTGTTGATGGAGCTGTTCAGTTTTTACAACGTTGAAAATTTATTTCTGCCTGATCCCAAACCAAACCATAAATTAGACCCCACTAAGTCGGGATTGAGAAATTGGGATGAAAGAAAATATAGGGATAAGCTCTTTAAATTAGCGTATGTTTTTCAGTTGATGAAGGAAGAGAATGGCGTTTTGCCTTTCATGATCGGTCTTTCTGAGGTTTCCGGAAGGAAAGTTTTAGAAGATCTTGTGCAATTGGAGCCTTTTAATTCGGAATATGGGATTGTGCATTACAATTCTATGGATGAAAGAAAAGTAGATGTTGCATTATTATATGATAAAAATAAAGTGGAGATAATAGACTCAGAAACTATTACATTCTTCTTTGAAATTATAAACAAAAACACAGGATATTACGACACAACTAGGGATGTACTTTATTCAAAAGTAAAATATAAAGAACAGGTTATTAATGTTTTTATCGCCCATCTTCCCTCTAAGCGCGAGAAAGATATTAACAAACCTAAAAGAGACTTTATACTTAACGAAATTCGGGGACGGATTTTGAATATTGTAAATGAAGATAAAGGAAATGTGATTCTGTGTGGTGATTTTAACGAAAACCCAGATGATGAAAATTTAGTAAAAATTCTCTACGACGATACAAACGTAAAGGTGTTGGATAACCCTTTTCAGCAGTTGTTTTCTACAAGAAATTATTCTACTTTTCATTATGCATCCGGATTGCTGTTTGACCAGATTATATTATCAAACTCTTTTTTCAATGATAATAATGGTCTTTTATTTCAGAATGCAGAAATATTCAATTCTGAAAAGCTGAGCAGTCGAGACAGGAACTTTGAAGGTCGCCCCTTCCGAACATATGCAGGTACTCGTTATTTAGGAGGCTACAGTGATCATTTTCCTGTTTTTGTAAGATTCAGAGATTGGTAAAAAACGCAAAAACATAAATAATAAAAAAAAATTAGAGAATGAAAAATTCAAACAACACAAGTTACCAGCTAGATTCTATCGACAAGGAAATTATTTACATGTTGATGGATAATGCTAAATCATCATTAGCACACATATCGAAAAATGTTGGTATTTCGACAACAGCAGTTCACCAGAGAATAAAAAAACTTGAACAGGCGGGAGTAATTGAGAATTCAATTTCGTTTCTTAATCCTAAAAAAATAGGATATAAAGTCATTTCTTATATTGGCGTATTTTTGGATCAGCCAAGCCATTATCCGGATATGGTAAAATCTTTAAAAGACGTTAACGAAGTAGTGGAAGCTCACTATACAACGGGTAATTATACGATTTTCCTTAAAGTTCTTTGTAAAGATAACGACCATCTGATGCAGATTCTTAGCAAACTTCAGAAACTAAAAGGGGTAACAAGAACAGAAACTTTTATATCTTTGGAACAAGGTATTTACAGACAATTGAAAGTATAACAGATTATGAATATTGCTCAATATTTGGATTCTACATATTTGAAAACACCTGCTCAGTCGGGGCTTTCAAATGAAGAAACTTTACAGAAAGATATAGAACTTACTCAGGAAGCGATCGATAACGGTATTTTTGCTGTGATGATTCGTCCGGATTATGTGTCTGAGATCAAAAAGTATATTCAGGAAAAGAATTCGAATGTGGTGGTAGGAACTGTGATTGGTTTTCATGAAGGAACTTATTCTGTTGATGAAAAATTGACGGAAGCCACAAAAGCAATTGCCGACGGAGCAGATGAATTGGATTTCGTTATTAACTATAATTCTTATTTAAAAGGAGATTTAAACGTCGTAAAAGAAGAGTTTGTAAAATGTACACAGCTATGTTTACAACATCATAAAATTGCAAAATGGATTATCGAAATTGCCGCTTTAACAGACGAACAAATCGCTGATCTTACTAAAAATATTTCCAATTGGGCAGAAGAGAATTTCTCTGAAAATGATCTCTCAAATATTTTCGTGAAATCTTCAACAGGTTTTTATGAAACCACGGGTGGAAAACCTAATGGAGCCACATTTGAAGGAATAAAAATAATGCTTGATAATGCAGGGAAGCTTCCCGTAAAAGCTGCAGGAGGAGTAAGAACTCCGGAAGATGCCGAAAAAATGATTAGTTTGGGAGTAAAGAGAATCGGAACTTCTTCAGCATTAGGATTAATTAAAAATCAGTCTGCCTCGGAAGGATATTAATAAAATTAATTAATTTTAAATAAATCAAAAGAAAACCCATCAAATCGATGGGTTTTTATTTTATGCTTGTTGAGCTAAATATTCTGTATAAAATTCCTGAGTTTCCTTGATCAAAGCATCCATTTCCTCTAAAGTATATACTTCTAAGAATTTCTTTCTGAAATCTTTAAAATGCGGAACTCCACGGAAATAATTGCTGTAATGCTGTCTCATTTCGATAAGCCCTAATTTTTCGCCTTTCCATTCTGCGCTCCATTCTGCATGTTGGCGAACTGCCAATAATCTGTCTTCAATTTTTGGTGCAGGTAAATTTTCTCCGGTTTTAAAGAAATGCTTGATTTCATTAAAAATCCAAGGATATCCAATCGCTGCACGACCGATCATGATTCCGTCGCACGCGTATTTTTGTTTATATTCCAACGCTTTTTCAGGAGAATCAATATCACCGTTTCCAAAAATAGGAATTTCAATATTAGGATTTTGTTTAATTCTTGAAATATGATTCCAGTCGGCTTCACCTTTATACATTTGTCCACGAGTTCTTGCATGGATTGTCAAAGCTTTAATTCCTGTTTCCTGAAGGCGTTCTGCAACTTCATCGATATTAATGGACGTACTGTCCCATCCCAAACGGGTTTTTACCGTTACAGGAAGGCTTGTAGAGCTTACAACAGCTTTTGTAAGACGTACCATCAAGTCGATATCTTTTAAAACTCCCGCTCCGGCTCCTTTGCAGACAACTTTTTTTACGGGACAACCAAAATTGATGTCGACCAAATCAGGGTTTACAGTTTCAACAATTCTCGCAGACATTGCCATTGCTTCTTCATCTCCACCAAAAATCTGAATTCCTACAGGTCTCTCGTAATCGAAAATATCCAGCTTTTTTCTGCTTTTCATTGCATCACGAATCAGCCCTTCTGAAGAGATAAATTCAGAGTACATCAAATCCGCACCGTGCATTTTACAAAGTCTTCTGAACGGAGGATCACTTACATCTTCCATCGGTGCAAGTAAAAGCGGAAATTCCGGCAGTTCTATGTTGCCTATTTTTATCATGGTGCAAATTTACGATTTTTTTTAAAATTGCTGATTATGAGTAGTTTTAAAAATTTAATTGTTTTATTGATTTTTAATAAATTTTATGATGTTATTTTGAATCATAGGTGTTTTATTGTATTTATTTTATTGTTTTTGTTTGTATTTCATATTAAATTTTTATATACCTTTATAGAGAAAATTAATATTTATGAAAAAAATTCTATTTTGTTTAATTACAACTATTGCAGCTGCGAATTTCAACGCACAGATCAGTCTTACGGCAACAGCCGGAACAACGACAGGAACTTACACCACTTTAAAAGGTGCTTTTGACGCTATTAATGCTGGAACGCACCAAGGAGCCATTACAATTAATGTTACTGCAAGTACAGCAGAAACAGCTTCTGCTGTTCTTAATGGAAGCGGAGGAGTGGTAAGTTATACATCTGTTCTTATAAAACCTGGTACAGGAGTTAACGCAACGATTTCCAGTGCAGATACAGTAGCAACATTAAAATTAAATGGAGCTGATAATGTTACTATTGACGGAAGTAACAACGGAACTTCTACAAGAAACCTGACTATTACCAATACTTATTCAGCCGCAGGTACTCCTGTAGTTGCGTGGGTTGCAAGTACCACTACCGATGGTGCTCAAAATGTAACTTTTAAGAATACTAATATTATAGGGGCTACTTCATCAGGAACTGTAGTTGGGATTATTGTTTCCGGATCAGCTTTAGGAGCCGCTGCAGAGGTTTCAAATAATAATTTCGTTAGTACCAATAATTTATTTAACAAAGCCCAGAATGCTATTTTTGCAATCGGTAATGCGACAGTTACTGATACGGGATTTATGATTAAAAATAATGTGATAGGATCTTCTGTTGTTGCAGATAAAATGGGTTTTAGAGGTCTTGCGGTGCAAAATGCCAAGAATTTTGAAATAAGTGGAAATGTTATTACCGGAGTTTCAACATCTTCAACATCAACTTCTGCAGGAATCCTTGTAGGAGCGGCGGCGACGAATGGTCTGGTTTTTAATAACAAAATATCCGATGTATCGAATACTAATACATCCGGTTATGGTGCTGCCGGATTATATTTTAACTGTTCCAGTGCAGTAGCAAATATGATAGCCTACAATAATACGATCAGCGGTGTTGTTGGATATGGTTATGCTGCAGGTGGAGGTGTTGCTGATAATGGTAACGGAATCGTGATTGGAGCAGGAGCCGGATATAAAATTTATTATAATACTGTTGTAATGGATGCCAACCAAACGGTGGCAGGTAGACCTTCTGCATTAAATGTTATCAGTACTGTAACAGCCGCCGGAGCAATAGATCTGAGAAATAATATTTTTGTAAATAAGCAAACACAGGCTGGAGACAGATATGCTATTTATTCAGGAGCTGCGAATACCGTTTTCTCTACTATTAATTATAATGATTATTTTTCGACAGGTGCGGCTTTAGGATATATCGGTTCAGCAAGACCTGCTTTATCTGATCTTCAGGCAGGTTTCGGAGGTAACGTAAACTCAGTAAGTGTTTCTCCTTCATTTGCTTCTGCTACAGACTTCCATTTGGCGACTTCAGGGAATGCAGCACTTGATAATAAAGGGACTCCGGTTGCAGAAGTTACGCTTGATGCTGATGGAATGGCAAGAAATGCTACAACACCAGATTTAGGTGGATATGAATTTACAAATCTTGTTTTAGCAGTAAATGATGTCGCTGCTAAGAATAAATTAAATTATTATCCAAATCCGGTTGTCGACTTTATTACGATTAATAATGACAGCAAAATCAGAAATGTTGAGGTGTACAATATGTCAGGACAAAGGTTGATTAACGAAACTGTTAATGCCGAAAAAGGTTCTGTTGATATGAGAAAAGTTCCTACGGGAGTTTACATCTTAAAAGTTAATTCTGAAAAAGATTCTCAATCACTGAAAATCATTAAAAAATAAGATTTAAAAAGTTAGATATTATAAAACCCCGATATGATGTTGGGGTTTTATTTTTGTTTATAATTAAAATTTTTAGCTTAAAATATTTAAAGAATCTAGAAACTCGCTTTCACCTGCATACTTCCGATATGTATCGTTCTGTCTCCGGAATTTCTGCCTTCATAATTTAAATTCAATTGTAAGAAAGAATTAATTGCCTGTTGAATGAAGACGCTCCAAACCTGGTTTTTCCCTGGTTTTAAACCATCCAACATCTGGTTTCCTACAATACTGAAATTATTCCCGTTGAAATTATTATTAATAAATGAGAAATTCCCTCTGATAGATGTTTTTCTACGTTCCCACTGAATCGTTCCCGTTACATCAAAAGCCTTTAAAAGTTCTTCACCATCCACTCTGTCTTTTTGACGGAATGCAGACGAAAGTTCAGCCTGAATAGCATCAGTAAATTTGTAAGTTGCTTTCGGCTTAGTCTCAAAATTATTTAAACGATAATCTCTTGTCGCAAATAATTGTGACGAATTTTGAATGTCATGAACAGAATTTTCCCAGTCGATCCTGAATTCTTTATTAAACCAATATCCAATATTTAGGAAATGTGAAGTCTGTTCCCGTTCTTCATTACTGAAATTGGCGTTGATGAGGTTGTCGTTCGAGATAAAACGATAGTTTCCGTTCCAGCCGGATTTGTCGGTGGGGCTGAACTGTACCGATGTTAAAATATTCTGATTTTTAAGGATCATGTCCGCATTTTTTTCAAACGGATTTAATACCAGTACTTTATCTTTTTTATAAAAAGAGTTTTGAGAATTTAATGAAATATTAAAATTCCAACGCTTTAAAAATTTGTTTTCAGAATTAAATACAATTGACGGATTGACAAATAACGCCAACTGAATTTTATTTTTATTGGAAGGAATATATCTCACAGAATTTGTGTAAATCCTTATATATTGGGCTAAATCTGAGTATTCCGCAATTTCAAATTCATCAAGCTGTTGTACGCCATCACCGTTATAATCGGTCCATTTGTAAATACCTTGTCCGTCCGTAACCTTAATATACTGGAATTCTCTCTGCGCTTCCTGTCCGTTTCCAAGTTCATAAAAAGCCTGCAGACGCATCCCGTTTCTGAAAAGCTGTTGATTATAAAGAATATTTCCGACTACAAAATCATTGTTTTTAGAAGCATCAATATCCTGATTCTGATAAAAGAATTTTCTGTAATGGAGTAACATATTTAATGTCGTTTTCTCTGTTTTAATAATCTGACTTTCCGCCATGAAACCTAAAATATTATTCATGCTTTGAAGTCTGTTATCACGAACGGAGTCATTGTCACGCATATAAACTTTCGCCAACAATTTGGTTCTTGTACTGTCGCCTATTTTCTTCTGAACAAAAATCTCTTTCCAACTGAAACTGGTGACATCCATCAATTGAGTGTCGTTATATTTCTTCTCATTGTGCTCCATGCTTCCACCGAGAGCCCAGCTTCCTTTTTTGCCTGTATATTCGGTTGAAACACCTCCTCTGATGAATTTTGTATCCTGAAGAATCGCATTTGTATTTAAGTAAGATAAATTTCCTTTCGTGAAAAATTTACCGGTGATCCATCCAAAATCAAGATCATTTTTAATTCCTTTGTAAGAATCTTGTTCATCGAGATAGTTGGCTCTGTAATTGAAGGTAGATTTATTATTCCATTTATTTAAAAAACTGAAAATAAATCTGTTTTGCGTTCTTCCACTAAATTCCTGAGCTAAGTTGAAATCTCTGGAGAATTCAACATCATTAATTCTGTCTAAAATATGGAACTGTTTGTCAATATATTGATATTCGAAATTTGGAGTTCCTTTCCAATTGTTTTTTGTAAAAGTTTTATTCCCGAAAACCCTCCATGCATACCCAATATTTTGTTGAGAATCTTTTGAAGAAAATAAATTCACATCATAATTACTCAAAGAAATATCTGCCCCGATTTTTCCGTCTTTCAATAAATATTCCGAGTTCACAGAGTAAACTTGTGATTTCTCCGGCGAAGGCAGTTTTCTCACGGCTCTGTAATCTCCCATATTGGCACCTACATACTCAAAAACACGCCCATTGTTAGTGGTTTGTGTAATCTTATATTCTCCGAGATTGACTCCGAAATAAGTATAAGAAACGGTATAAAGCGTTTGAGTCGCATCTGTTGAAAATTCGTAATGACTTCCACCCGGAGTTTGAACCAATCGATAAAGGATCTTATTCACATCATATTCTGTCACAACACCGGAAGGAGCGTACATTAAATTGGGATCATTTCCTGCTTCAGCAAGGATTTTCTGGTCTTCTTCAGAAAGATTTAAAGACAATGGTGCATTTTTATTGTCATTTTCCATGAACCAGTTTAATCCAAGCTTTAATTTTTCTCTTTTATGCTCAATTTTTCCGGTAAATAAATATCTGGAGTAATTTCTGTTCGTATAATTATAAGAAATGGTAATGAAATTCTGCTGGAAAATCGGTCGGAAACTGGTAAAAGTAACTTCGCCCGTATTGTAATTAATGATATAATCCTGGTTTTCCCCACGTTTCATTAAAATACCATCAATAAAAACCTGTTCAGAACCTGAAATCAAAGTAATAAATTGTTCTCCGTTTTTACCTGTCAGTCGATAAGGACCTTGATTTCCTTCAACCCCCTGAAAACGGATTCTGTGGAATTCACTTCGCGCAACACCCATCGAAACATCAACGAAAGTTTTATTTTCTTTCCCGAATTCTGTCTGAAATTCGAGACCCATGCTTCGTCTCTGAAACTTTGCAAAATAATTTTTAGCTTCTACCAAATCCAAATGTCCGGCTCTAAGAATAGATTTATCCTTAATATTAAGCTGCATGTAGATTTTGTCGAATTCTTCCAACGTCTGCGTATATCCATCTGCCTGAATCGGCAGGTTGTGGTCTGAAATACTGGCTAAAATGGTAACATCTTTTGAAAGCCTCCCGGAAATCTGTAAATCCATAGAACTTTGTACCGACTGCCCCTGATTATTCCCAAAAGTAATCCCCCGAATAATAGAACCTTTAGAGTTTAATTCTCCTAAAAACCTTTTCTTATCATTTTTGGCAAGAACACCTTCATCTACAATAATCCGGTTATTTGTTTTCACAAAATCCATGGTGTCTTTTGTAAAAATGTCCTGTTCGAATTTTAGAGCGAGAATGCTGTCTTTTCTAATGCTATCCTGTTTAATACTGTCTTGTGGAAGGTTAGGATTTTTCCAAGTAAATATTTGAGCCTTATCTAATGATAATCCCATAAAAAATAACATGAATACTAGAAAATAATTCCGCAAGCCCTTATAAATAATTGGTAAAAATAACTAAAAATTGTTAATGGTAGGAGGTTTAGTGTTATTAACAAAAAATTAATCCGATTATTGTTTTTTTTTGAGAATTTCATGTAATTTTACTACGTAAATTATTAATAATTAAAATTTTAAGTCATGAAAAAAATTTATTCTTTATTTGTCGCATTAGCAACGACAACAGTTATGTTCGCACAAACGACTATAACTCAATGGAATTTTGATACAAGTACAAACGCACCTTCAACAGGTACAGGAACAGCTACAATTCTTGTTGCAACTGGAACGCCTTCTTTTCCTGGTGGAAGTCCATCATCTGGTAAAGCTTGGAGTACTACAGGATTCCCAGCTCAAGGGGGAGGTTCAGGAACAGCGGGTTTTAATTTTGCAGTTAGTACTACAGGGTATTCAAGTATTTCGGTATCTTTAGATATTTCTGGTTCAAATACAGGATCAAAGTACTTTCAAATGCAGTACACTACTAATGGATCGACTTGGAGTAATGTTGGAACAGCTACCGCAATTGGTGCTACAGGTGCTTCACCTGCAACTTGGGTAACTATGACGAATGCTATTCCAGTAGCTGCAGATAATAATGCTAACTTTGCGGTTAGAGTTGTCTCTGTTTTTGATCCAGCTAACAATACTTCATATACTCCCATTGGAGCAAGTAGTACATATGCAGCCGGAGGAACTGCAAGAGTTGATAATGTTACAATTTCAGGAACTTCTGGAAGTTTAGCAGTTTCAGATTTATCTGCAACAAAAGCAAACTTCGTAAAAAACACTTTCGTTAAAACAAACGAAATCACTTTCGGAGCTCAGGTGAAGGATGTGAAAGTTTACAACATGTTCGGACAGGTTGTAAAAACAGCTTCGGTAAAAGAAAACGAATCTTTAAACGTTGCAGAATTACAAAAAGGGAACTACATCGTAACAGGTACAGTAAACAATAAGCCTGTTTCTCAAAAAGTATTGAAAGACTAAGAAATTAGTTTTAACTATAATATAATCTCCGTTTCATTTGAAGCGGAGATTTTTATTTTAAGGTATTCTGTACATTCATCATAAACAAAATATTTTTTGATTAAATTGAATGATAATTATTTACATGATTGTGTAAGAAAAGATATTGAGCAGGGTGGTATCTTTTTTGTATTTTTGAATGACAGCACAAAATAAATTATCATGAGAAAAATTTTTACTTTTATAGGATTTACTTCCTTTATTATATTCACCAATGCGCAGATTGTTATTAGCGAAATATATAGCGGTGGCGGAAATTCGGGATCAGCATTGAAAAGCGATTATATCATTTTGAAAAATATAGGTCCTGAAAAAGCTTCTTTAAATGAAGCAACGATTCAATATGCTCCTGCAACAGGAAATTTTAATCAATATCATACCTTGCCGAATATCACACTAAATCCGGGACAAAGTTTTCTTATTCAGGAAGCAGCAAATGGAGGAGGAGCGGTAGATCTTCCGAGCCCTGATTTTATTGCTAATGAAATCCTGAATTTTGATGGAGCATCAAATTCCTCTTTAGGGTTGGAAATGGCTGCCGCTTCCGGAAAAATAGTGTTGGCAAATAATAATGTACAGGTGAAAGATGCAAAAAGTGAAAATGTGGTTGATTTTGCGGTGTATGGAACAGCGAATTCAGTACCCGTTTTTTCTTCTACAGTCAATACGGCATTTAAAAGAGTGTCGGAAAATCCGGAAGATAATATTTCCGATTTTGTTTTAGCAACAGCAAATCCAATTAATTCAGGCAATGGAAATATTGCCATTTCTGATGTAGATATTAATTATTCAAAATTCAATTTTATCGTTAATTCTTTTGTAAAAGAAAATAATGAAATCGCTTTTGGAGCTGAGGTTGAAAATGTAAAAGTGTATGACGAATACGGGCAAGTGGTCATGAAATCTCCTACCAAAACTGCAACTGGTTTAAATCTTATAGAATTGCCGAAAGGAAAATATACAGTGACCGGAACCATTAATAATGCGCCGGTTTCTCAGCAAATTGTAAAAGAATAAAGCTGGTTTTCAGATCAATAAAATAGAATAGTTGTACAGTTTGTGCAGCTATTTTTTAATACCAACCACGTCTCGCAGCATTAATGATTGAGTTTAAATTAAGTATCAAAGTGTATCTTATTCTTCTCCCATAATCTTTAAATCCGGGCTCAAAACCTAAAGAAGACTGAACCGGTAAATAAACTTCAAGGAAATCTGGGATAATTCTCACTTTCACACCACTGTCCCAAATGAATTTTGTTGGTTTGTTTTTGTTGTCATAAACTCCTGCATCTGCATATACATGGAAAATTTTCCAGACACTTGTATCCAGATTTACAGAAGTTATCCATTTGTTGACACTTCCGGGAAGGAAAGATTTGAAACCTCCGTCTGCCAGAATAAATTGTTGAGATAAAATTCCGCCCGTTGCACTTTGTCCCAAAAGATTGTAGGAAAATGAGTAATCTGAAACTCGTGAAATTCCGTAATTGAAAGTACTGTTTCTAGTATCATTTTTTACAAAATATCCTGCAAATAATCTCAGACTTAATTTTTGTTTCGGTGCAAATTCCCAGCGGTAAAATCCTTCAGCAGTTACTTTATGGAAATCTTCCATCCATTGTGTGCTTATTCCCAAGCTTTTTTCATGGATACTTTGGCTGTCATTATATCCATAACCAACACTCCAAAGATTATATTTATCATAATCCTTATTAAGGATCATTTGAGGACTCAGATCTCTTTCAAAATAATTGTAAGAAGCTCCAATGCTTCTGCTCACCGTACTTCTAGGGTTTTTTCTGAAATTAAGATTTGAATAAATCGAACCTTTACGATAAGCCAGATCATAATCGTAATGGA
Organism: Chryseobacterium ginsenosidimutans; assembly: GCF_024807225.1. Lineage (GTDB taxonomy): Bacteria > Bacteroidota > Bacteroidia > Flavobacteriales > Weeksellaceae > Chryseobacterium > Chryseobacterium ginsenosidimutans. The sequence goes on along the minus strand of NZ_JANUCO010000001.1, from coordinate 4,312,482 downwards.
AATATGAGCCGGAAACTCCAAAAGTAAGACTTCGGATAATGCTTTCTGCAGGTAAAAAAGAGTAGGCAACCGCTCCGGAACCTGTCAGTTTTCCTGTTCCTGTACTGTAACTTGGCGTGAAGGAGTATAAAAATTTCTGATCAAAAAAAGATTGATTTTTAAAATTAAATCCGATCAAAAATTTGTCATAAGTATTATTAAAACGAATTTTCGGACTTACATAAATCTCATTGAATTCAGGATTCGGAATGTCTTTAATTAATTTTAATTTAATTTTTTTAGTATTCGAAAAAAAACCTTTAGCATACAAAAAGTTGTCTCTGTAATTGGATTCCGGGAAAATGTAATCATCATTCAGCGTGATTTTATAAGTATCTAAAGCCGGAATAGAAACCGTTTTTGCTTTTTCGTTTTCCTCAGTTTCTACCCAATATTCTGTTGTTTTACCATCTTTTGATGTCGTTTGAAGTTGTACAGGAATATTGGCTAATGTATTTTTTTCGATGGTAATATTTAAAGAATCTCCTTCTTTTTTGAATTTTCTCAACTTAAAATTGACTCTGTTTTTATGCTGTAAAAATTCAGATAGATAAGATGTTCTCTTGTCTTTTTCAGCCAATTCTTTTAGAAAATCTTTCGGATTGGCTTTCTTGTCGGTGTTTTTTGCAATAAAATTCTGAACAAGACTATCAAAATTCTCAGACCCCATTTTTTCCGCAGAATAATTGAACAAAGTTCCTGTTTCAAAATTACTGATCGCCATGTCATTGAAATTACTCAGAACAGTATATTTTTCATCGATTTTCTGATCCAGATTTTGAGACATAATGTATTGATACGCCAAACCGTAACGCTCGATCAGCTTTACTTCAGATGCATGAAAAAGTTTTAAAGGTTTTACACCGAAAACCTTCGTTTCAGGTAAAGTTCCCAGTAATTTTGTATCTGCGTAGAATTTTTTTAGATATTGAATTTCAAGATAAGATTTCAACCCACTTTTAAACCAATGATAATCCTGTTTATCGGTAATAATGCTTTCATCTAAAACCTTTTTAGCGATAATTCCGAAATAATCGAGATCGGTTTTTTCTGCATCAGTAAATAATTGAAACCTGAATTTCCAGAACGTAATGTCATTATTCCCGAAAAAATCTTCTTTTCCTCGGAATTTATCAGATATAAAAAGCCTTTCTGGAACAAAACCAATTCTTTCTTTAATGAATTTTAATTGTAAAGGAAGATAAAACTCTAAGTTTTGTTTTTCTTCGGGTCTCAGATTATATCCAAATCTTACTTCCGTGTGAATATCTTCTGTATTAATATTAATCGAAGGATATTCGTTTTGGGAAATCAAAAATTCAGGATCAGAATCCAGATAGCCATTGAAAGAATTCATCTGAGTCTGCTGAAGATTACTTTCAATAAAATAATTGACAGGAAGATCAAAATTCACCGTCCAAAACGTATTGAAACTTACAGATTCTTCAATATCGTGATAATCTCTCTTAGAAATATTGTCCGGATCAAAGCGATCCGGAACAATAAAGAAATATTTTAGTGCTATATTGTTATCAGAAGTTCCGTATCCTGTAAATTTCTTATCAGGAAGTTGAATCTGATATTGCAGTTGAAGTTTTATTTTTTCTCCGGGTTTTAAAATTTCTTTTAAAGGAAGAAAAAAACTTTCGTCAGAAATATTGCTGACAGGGATTTCCTGATCAGCGCTTTTTATATGTAAACTTAATAATTTACCAAGTTCATTTTTTTTTGCAAAATGCAGATCGGTATTTCTGTCTTCCAGCTTTCTGTAGACCAGCGAAGTTCCTCTTTTGTTGTAAGCGGAAACCCAGTTTAAAAGCTTTACCGTGTTAAGATCTTTTTCCGAATTGTTGTAATAAACCAATTCCTGATTCACGTTCAGCGTTTTTTTATCCGAAGACAATTTGGCTTCAATATAGATGCTGTCTTTCTGCGCAGAAACCTCTACAACACCCAAAAACAAAATAAAACAAATACTAATCCTTTTCAATATTCCTTTGATAAAGTATCAAATATAACTCATTTTATAGAGATTTGGTAAAGATTTTGGTTATGAATTTATTAATTGCTTTTTTCTAAAGAACTTAAATACGCATTCCAACCTTCATTTTTATAGGTAATTGCAGCTTCTGCCGGATTTTCAGATTTATAAATTCCTCTTCCAACGATGATGAAATCTGTGTGAAGTGTTTTGAAAACATGTTCCGGAGTATTGTACTGTTGTCCTTTTCCGTCTCCTGAATCTGCTAAATTCACACCCGGAGTAAACAACAACATTTCTTCAGGAAGCTCGTTCTGAGAAACTCCTCCGATTACGTTTGGATGAGAAAGCGCAACTTTCAAAGCTTCTTCTCTGTAAGAATTTGTCGTTAAAGTTCCTTTTGAAGACATCCCGATAATCGCTACAACTCCTACATTTTTGAAGCAATCTAAAGATTCAAAACCTCCGATAACCTGTGAAGTCACGAAATCTGCCCAATTTGTAATTTTGAAAACTCCGCTCGTAAACTGAAGTTCCTGAGTGTTTCCGATGTCTGCAAATTTTCTGTCTTCCATTAATAAGAAGTTGTGTTTTGCAGCCAAAGCTTTCAATGGAGTAATTGTTTTTTCGTATTCGAAATCAGAAAGAATATCGATGTGAGTTTTTAATGCAATAACGTGTGGACCAACTTTTTCAGCCAAATCCAATAATTCCTGAGTGGTTGTAACGTCCGCAGAAGCAATTAAGTTAGATTCTTTAGCCAAAGCTGTTTCCAACAATTTTTTAGAAACGGAATGTTGTGCATTTTCAAATTTTTCCTGATAAGAAAGTCTTGTTTTTTCTTCAAACTGGATATGATTTCCAGCAAGAAAATCCTGAATTCTTTTTACTTCTTCATCAGATAATTCTCCATTTTCCTGAAGAATTTCGCAAACCTCTGAAATATTGAAAAGGGTGTGAACTCTGTATCCTTTGCTTTCAAGAAGCTGTTTTCCACCTTGTTCTCTGTCTAAAACGACAACAATGTCGGCAACTTTAAGGTCTTCCTGTTCCACTTCAGCAATCGTTTCGATCAAAGATTTTCCTGAAGTAATCACATCTTCCACCAAAAGACAGTTTTGTCCTTTCTGGTAAATTCCTTCGATCAGTTTTTTTGTACCGTAGTTCTTCGCTTCTTTTCTTTTAATAATTAATGGAATATAGCTTTCCAGAGACATCGCAGTAGCCATCGGAAGTGCAGCATAAGGAACTCCGCAGATCAGATCAAAATTATCCAAAGGAAGCATTTCCAATAAATAATTAGCCAAATTTTTCAAAATTTTAGGATCTGAAGCCAAAGGTCTTAAGTCTACATAAAACGGACTTTCAATACCGCTTTTTAATGTAAATCTTCCGAATTTGATGATGCCTAGTTTGTAGCACTCCAAAAAGAATTCTTTTTTACTTTCCATTATTTTTTATTAGATGTTGCAAATTTAAGGAAATGATGTTAAAAGTCAATTGTGAATTTTACTTTGCAGGTGAATTGTAAATTTTTTAAACACAAATTTCACGAATGTTTTTCACAAATGCCCACAAATAAAATAAACACAAATATCTGCGTGATCGGCAAAATCAGTGAGAGATTTTTTTGACGCAAAGATTTATTATTAATTATCTTTTTATTTAAGTGAGCAAAGAAGAATCAACAAGTTGATTTGATGAAGCTTTAACTGATAGCTTTACGGCGCAAATTTATTTGCCTTTGCTATCTTTAAACACTAATTTCACGGATGTTTTTCACGAATAAACACAAATAAAATAAGCACAAACATCTGCGTAATCAGCAAAATCAGCGAGAGATTTTTTTAACGCAAAGATTTATGATTAAGTATCTTTTTATTTATGTGAGCAAAGAAGAATCAACAAGTTGATTTGATGAAGCTTTAACTGATAGCTTTGCGAAACATAAATTAACGATTCATCATTACATAAAAAAACCATCCTTTACAGATGGTTTTTACTTTATTTTACGATTTCGGCATCGATTATTTTTGCATTGCCGCTACTATATTTTTGCTCAGCTTCCCAAAGCAGAAACTTGTCTACTTCTCTTATCAGTTTTGGTATTACGAGTGATAAAACCGCAAGATCATCCAAAACTCCGATCACAGGAACTGCAACTTCCGGCACAAGATCAATCGGCGAGATTATATATAAAAGTCCCAACAAGGGTAGAATAATATCCATGGATTTTATAGGATAGCTTCCTTTTCTCCACATTTTTATCATTCTGAAAATGTCAGGGATTTTTTTTACGAAACCCTTATGACTGATGGCTTCTTTTGCCAGATTCAACTTTGAATACTTCATTTTTGTGTTTAGGTTTAAATAATTTTTTACAATGTAAATTTCGCAAATTCTATACCAACAAATGATAAAATTTAGTTAAAATTATTTAATGATATTATCAATGAACTGATGGGTAGATTCTGTATTCCAATCTCTTGAGGCATCTTCTTTAATTAGAATTCTTCCGTTTTTGTCCAAAAGATAGGTTGTAGGAAACACTTTCGGAAGTATCTTTTCGGAGATCGGGCTTTGAGCAATATAAACAGGAACGTTATAATTATTTTCCTTTAGAAATTTTCTCACAGCATCCTCCTGATCGTTCATCGCTATTAAAACAAATTTTACGTGATCTTTTCTTGTGTCATATAATTTCTGAATCGAAGGCCACTCTTTTCTGCACGGAGGACACCAAGTTCCCCAAAAGTTCAGGAAAATAGCTTTGTCTTTGAAAGTTTTAAGATTTGTACTCGGAACGTTAATTCCTTTTAAATCAATATCATAATCTTCGTCGCTGATGTGAACGGCATTTTCAATCGTTGCAATCGGGAAGAAGGCATCTTTCAGTTTGTCTTTCACTCCCGGAACAAAAGCGATTACTCCGATAATGGCGATTAATACGAGATAAATTATATTTTTTTTCATTTTTACTTTTTAATAAAAATAATCATTCTGTTTGTTATTCCGTAGGAATCTCAACAAAGTAATTAACAATAAGTTTTAATAAATTCAGCTTAGATTCCTACGGAATGACAAAGCGGATGTAATATTATTGATGCCTAAATTAGTAATTTAAAATTACAACAATTCCAATATTTCCTGAACAGCATCTTTTCCTTTGTTCTTCGCATAATAAATTTGCAGATCATTATAAAAATGATCTTTTGTATAAACTTCAGGATCAGCTTTGTATTTCATTAATAATTCTTTTCCGTATTTGGGACGCGGTCCCCAAGAATTTTTTACATTAAAATCTTTATCTAAAATAATAACTTTCGGGATAGATTCTGTTCCGTTCGTCAAAAATTGATTGATTAAACTTTTGTCACTGTCTCTAAGGAAAATTCTAACCTCATTTTTGCCTTCAAAAAATTTAACCAAAGCAGGAACGGTAGAAACTTGCGTCGCCACACCAAACTTCAGAAATAATTAAAATCTTTCCGTTGAAGTTTTTGGCTTCCAGCTCTTTTAGCTGATCTTCATTCGGAACATATTTTTTCAATGTCCTTTCGATTCTCTGAAGTCCCAGTTCGTAATATTGTTTATAATCGATTTCCTGTTGATTGGCAGGATTTTCTAATCTTTGTTTTCCGATTGTAAGATACTCTTCAAAAGAGATACTTTTTTCCCAGTAATTTTCCATTACTAAAAATATTTATGTTTAAAAATTATTGATATTTCTTGTTTTATTAATCAAAAATAGATCAGCCAAAACAAAAGCTGCTAAACTTTCCACCACAGGAACCGCTCTCGGAAGTACACAAGGATCGTGACGACCTTTTCCTTCTACGATGGCAGGATTTCCATATTTGTCAACACTTTCCTGAGGTCTCAAAATCGTCGCAACAGGTTTGAAAGCCACACGGAAATAAATATCCATTCCATTAGAAATTCCACCTTGAATTCCTCCTGAAAGATTTGATTTTGTGGTGAAATCTTCGTTGAAAAGATCATTGTGTTCGCTTCCTGTCATTTTTGCACCACAGAATCCGCTTCCGTATTCAAAACCTTTTGCAGCATTGATATTTAGCATGGCTTTTCCTAATTCTGCCTGAAGTTTTGAAAAAACCGGTTCCCCAATTCCGACAGGAACATTTTTGATGACACAAGTAATTGTTCCGCCGATTGTGTTGCCTTCTTTTTTGATTTCTTTAATTCTTGCGATCATCTTTTCGGCAGTTTCCGGATCCGGACAACGAACTTCATTGCTTTCGGTTTTAGAAAAATCCAACGCCTGATAAGGTTTTTCACAGAAAATGTCGCCAACGGAAGAAACGTAAGCGTTGATCTCGATATTTGATAATAATTGTTTTGCTAAAGCTCCTGCAACCACCCAATTTATCGTTTCTCTAGCCGAAGATTTTCCTCCGCCGCGATAATCTCTCAACCCGAATTTCTGGTCATACGTAAAATCTGCGTGACTCGGACGATAAGAGTTCGCGATATGATCATAATCTTTTGATTTCTGATTTTCGTTTTCGATGATAAAACCAATGGGAGTTCCGGTTGTTTTTCCGTCAAAAATTCCTGACATAAATTTTACCGTGTCACTTTCTTTTCTCTGAGTTACGATAGCGGATTGTCCGGGTTTTCTACGATCCAGTTCGTATTGAACTTTATCAAGATCAACCGTTAAACCTGCCGGAAAATTATTAATGATTCCACCGTAAGCCAGACCATGACTCTCTCCAAATGTTGTAAGACTGAGAAGATTACCTAGAGTATTTAACATGATGCAAATTTACGGCTTTTTCTTCACATAAAAACGCCGAGAAATTTGTTCTATTGATACGAATTGTTGATAGAATTGATAACGTTTTTGGCTTCTTTCTTCTCTTTTGAATTTAATTTTTTCCAGATAAATCCTTTTCTGATATTTTTCGGGTCGATCATTTGCGGGAAAATTCCTGCTTTTACATCATCGAAAATATAACTTTCTGAAACGGCGGGAAGTGGAATGTCAAAACTATAGGGATATTTTTTTGAAACATGGAATTTGAAATTCCCGATTTTGTAAGTATTGAATTTATTATAAGTATAGGTTGAAGGTTTGTAAAGCTGTTCTTTTTCAAATTTTCCCATGAAACTTCCGAGCTTGAAACTAGGTAAATACGTCTGAAGAATATTCGGTAACGTGAGAAATCCGATGAAAATTATACTTAAAACAGAAAATACGGCAATCGATTTTTTTTGATTGAAATAAGTATTAAACATGATAAAAAAGATCACGAAAAATACATCAATGAAAAATCTGTATTGTGCAGAAAATAGTAAGACTAAAAAGCTTTTAATTAAAATTGAAATACAAATTAAACTGATGATTTTATTCTTTTTAATAAAAGTAAAAACAATGAAACTTAGTAGACTTAAGATAAAAAGAATATTGATTTTAGATTTAATTCCATTTAAAAAAAGCCAGTTTTTAATATAATCTAAACCTGAAAATTGCTGAATTTCCTGATAAGAATATTGCATATCGTAAGTTTTCAAAACAGCATATTGTGAAGATATTTTCAATACTTCAGGATTGGGTTTCCAGCTTACTCCGATATCTCCAATTGAAACCGGGAAAATAGGATAACCGAACGTGTATATATTTTTAATGAAAAACAGTAAAACGATTAAAATCCCAGGGATTAAATTTTTGAAATTTGATTTAATAATAAAGATAGAGTAGAAGAAGCTCAACATCGGAAGCCAGATCATTGTTGGTTTTATGGCAAAAACAAAAACTGAAAAGGCGAATAGGAGAGAAGTATTCTTGTTTTCTTTTAAAATTTCATTCAAAATAATTAATGAAAAAATGATGACCGGCAAATCTGGACTTGGTGACTGCGAAAACAATAATAGAACCGGAAGAAAACATAAGTGGATCCAATTTTTCTGTTCAACAATATATAAGGTATAAATGATTAATAAAACGGAATTCATCCTTAAAAAAGGATCTGAAAAATTAGAAAATCCTGCCTGAAAAATATGCCATACCGACATTTGTCCAAGAGTGAGGTCGAGATTTGAGATGCCTTTAATTAAACCAAATTCTGTAAGCCATTTTATCGTAGGAACATAATATCCGAAATGATCAAATATATAAGGATAGAAAGACCCGCAAAATAAAATGATTAATGAAATAACTGAAATCAACGAAAAATCTTTTTTCGAAAACTGATAAAATTCCTGATAGAGCTTATGTTTGAAAAAATAAATCAACCCCAATAAAACCGTGGGAATTTCTACATATATATATAAAGGAATAAAAAATGCAAGAATCGTCCAAATTAAGCTGATTCCTAAAATTCCCAATACTACTTTCCCGGAAATTCCACCGAACAATGTTCCGAAAATATTTTCCACAATTTTTCCCCAACCCACGAAAGTCGGAATCAGAAAAATCGTTGAAATAAAAAGTAAAATCATAAAAAAAGATTGCCTAAAAATAAGCAATCTTTCTTTGTTATCGTGAAAATATAATTATTTCGGTTGTACTCTTCCGCTTTTTCTATCTTGTGCTCTACCCAGAGTATATCCTGTTGCACCACCTATGACACCGCCGATTACGGCACCTGCACCACGGTTGTTTTTGTTAACGATCGCACCTAATGCAGCACCACCTACAGCACCAATCGCTGTTCCTTTTGCAGCTTCACTTATGCCTTTTTTCTTCGTTGTAGTACCTTGGGAAGCAGTAGTTTCCGTTGCTGGTACTTTGGCTCGGTGTATCTCTATATACAGTATGTGTTTCTCTTATGATCTGCGGTTTTGCATTGGCAGCAGCAACAGTTTTTGCTTTTTCGGCTTCTACGGTACTATCTGCTTTTTTTTGCGCTTCATAAGCCATTTTTTCTTTCTCGATCGCTAGCTTTTGTTTTTCAATATCCAATTGTCTCATCTGGAATTCCACTTTTTGTTGTTCCAATGATTTTTCAGCTACCTGATCGTCTTTTTTACAGGCGGTCAATAAAAATACTGACAATAAACCTGTTAACACTATACTTTTCATAATTCAAATTTTAATAAGGATGTCAAAGCATGAAACTTTGATAATATACTATTTTCAATTATGAAGCCAAGCTTTAGTTAAGTAATGTTAAAAAAGTAGAAAAAATCTTAAAAACTTTATTTATCGATGAAAATCATCATATCGATCGGGTCTTATTTCTATTTTATATAGAATTTTTTATCAGTTTATTGGTCGATTGAGCTAGTTTTTCTCTTTTTTTGGGTTATTGAAAAAGAAAATCTAAATTTTTATATGACTTTTATTCTTTTATGGGATATTATCATTTGTACTGATAATAATTAAAAATATATCTAATAGTAGGGAATTATATTAATAATATTCTTTAAATTATACCAAGTTTAGAATCTTATAAATACTTAATTTAAAATGAGTTATGATTATTTTTAACTTTTATTTAATTTTAGTGAAAACTATTTTGTTATCTCATTAATGCTTATTATCTTTGAGCTCTATCGACTTGCATAAAAGACGTATTTCGAATGACTTTTATACTACATAATTATCCAATAAAAGAAAATTGTAGAATCAAAATATAGTAGCCTTATTGCTACAAAACGTCTCTGTTCAGAGCACTCTGAATAGATTTTTTTCATCATTTGTGTTTTTATGGTCTCCTGAAAAGGAGGCCATTTTTATGTTACATATGCAGCGTAGATTTTATCCTGTTCATGATTCTGTAAGGAATTTTGGTCTGATAATTTAAAAGATTATAAATTTCATCGGGTGCTGTAAATTTTTCCGGAATAGGCATGTTGTTGATTGAGCTGATTTTTCGCCTTTTCATTGCCTGATGAATGACTCTTGCAAAGGATTCTTTGGCACTTTGTTTTGAAGTGTGCTGAGAAATTCCGTTGGTGTGAAGTCTATATTTGTATAAAACTTCGTCAATGAATTTTGCATCACCCACTTCCAGCAATTTTAAGTAAAGATCCTGATCTACGGCATTTTTAAGATTCGGATTAATTCCACAGGTTTGCAGATAGGCCTCTTTTTTAAATACAAAAAATGCAGAAAGCTGAATAGGAGTGTTGAAAAAAAATCTGTTATTATTGATTTGTTTGATCTTAGAAAATACTTCTCTTGGATTTAGTTTTTCATCACAAAATATTAATTGTGAATAGGTTGCCACAATTTTGTTTGTTTTTTGAAATTCATCCATTGAACATTCAATTGAATAATAAAACAGCGCATCATCAGGATCTAAAAACGCACAAAAATCTCCTGTTGAGAGATCTACACATTTTCTTTTGGTGTATCCGCAACCTTTATTGGTCTCATTTTGATACAATTTAAAACGGTCATCATCTTTTATCAAGTCTTCGATAAGCTGTACAGAATTATCCGATGAACAATCATCTACAATAATGACTTCCCAATTTTCATAACTCTGTGATATAATTGATTCATAACAATCTCTGAAGTACTTTCCATTCTTGTAATTTGCGATTAATATGGATATTTTATTCACTTTTGTATGATTTAATTATCAAACAAATTTATTCAATATAATCTTAAAATATTTTGATTCAAATCATTTCTTATTTTAATAATAATTCATATTTTATAGAATTATTTCTTTAGATTAAGATTGGATTGGAAGTTTTTTGTCTTTTAACTGTTTGTTTATTAGTGTTATATATTCTTTTTAGGCGAAGCTGCATAGAATTTATTTGATGTATAAATTCTTGAGAATTTGGGGTGGAGTGATGATTTTATGAAAGTTGGCGAGAATGTGAACTGGCTCATAAGATAAAAAAATTGTTAGGGCTAACTTTACAGAAGAAATTATAGTTAACTCTAGTATAAAATCTTTTTCATCATTTGTGTTTTGGGGTCTTCTTTAAAGAAGATCCTTTTTATGTAATTAGTGAAAGTTTTACATGAAAATCCTCTTTTTGGAGAAATTAATTGTGAAATGTAGAAGTGCTTATAATTTGTAGATAATTTAATAAATAATAATAATTTAGATGTTTTTAAACTTTTTCTCGTGTTTTTAATTATGAAATTGAAAGCGGGCGTTAATAAATATTGTTGATGAATTTATTCTACAGGCAATGGGTCGGATAATAAAATTTATTGCTAAACGTTTGTTTTAAATATGTATATATAGGAGTTTCAATAAATTCTCTGTTAAAAATTAAGAAAATTTCTATAAAAAACATTGTGATTTATGCTATAAATTATCAAAAAACGAATTAGATTTGCAGTAACTAATATTAAATTATAGCCTATGGTGAATTATTTTACTTTTTTTCAAACTTGTGACAACCCAGATCTTTTGTATAGACTAGCTTCAAAAGATTATTCTTTAATTAAAATTTATAATTTTCCTACCCCTTAGAGGAACTAATATTTAGTAACATGAAGAAAATTCTATTATTTTTTTTCTTGGCGCTTTCATATATCGTGAATGCACAAGTAAGTTCTTACAGCTTTGCACAGTCTGCAGGAACTTATACTCCTTTGCCAAGTACAGCGACGGTACTGGTAACTGCCACTGGAAATACAGGTGCTGCTTCGTTAGATGATGTCATCTATCCTGTAACTCTTCCTTTTGGTGTTTCATTTAATGGAACTAATTATACTTCTATAAATGTTTCCACAAATGGATTCCTTACCTTCGGAGCTACTGTACCAGGAACGAGTAGTTACAGTCCGATTTCCGGAACTGAAGGATATGCGGGTGCTGTATCTGCATTCGGAAAAGATTTAAACTCGGTTTTTAACCTTGGATCTACAACTGGTAATATCAGTTGGGCAGTTGTTGGGACGGCTCCTAACAGAGAGATAGTGGTACAATGGACTGATTTCAGACCTGCTTACTCTACTTCTACAACACTTGTTTACAGTCAGTCTTTTCAAATCAGACTTAGAGAAACGACAAATACTATTGCTGTAGTATATAAAAACGGTTCTTATCTAGTAGGAACTACTTCTATAAGTGGTAGTGCACAAATAGGATTGAGAGGTGCTACAAATGCAGACTTTAATAATCGACTTAATGCTACAAGTTTATTATTTACTAGTTCAACTTTAGGAACTGCAAATACTAGTACACAAGCGTTTAATACAACTGCAGTTACTCCGGGAATGCCAACGAGTGGTCTTACCTATACTTGGACTCCGCCATCTTGTTTTGGGCCATCTGGTTTTGTTTCCACAGGGATGACTACTACAAGTGCTTCGGTTAGCTGGGCTACGCCTTCTACACCGCCAGCAAATGGATATGAAATCTATTATAGTACAACAACTACTCCTCCAGGTACTCCACAAATTACGGGTATTGCAGGAACAGCTACAAGCTATACAATTCCAGGATTGACTCCAGCTACAAGTTATTATGTGTGGATTAAAGCAAAATGTAGTGCAACTGATCAGAGTTCACTGACAGGACCACTTAATGTATATACAGGACATTGTATTCCTACCGGAGGTTCATCTTCAACGACTTATTATTTAAATAATATTACCACTACCGGAGGATGGACAAACCTTGCTTATACTGCTTCTTCATATCAGGCTTATGTTAATTCGCCGGGAGTTGTAATGAGTTCTCCAGGATTTAGCGTGGTTACTAACCTGGCTACATCAGGTGGAAGTACATATTTTTATTATTTACGTATTGACTGGAATAATGATCTTGATTTTAATGATCCGGGTGAAACTATTCTAGCTACAACTACCTATACTGCAACAGGAACTGCAACTATTGCAATACCTGCAGGACAGGCATTAGGAAACTACAAAGTTCGTGCATCATCTTCTTTTATTGGTGCTACTACGGCTTGTGGACCTGCTCCTTATGGAAACTACGTAGACTTTACTTTATCTGTTGTTGCTCCTCCTACATGTTTGCCTCCTACAGGTTTAACGATATTAAGTACAACAACAACAAGTACAACAATACAATGGACGATACCGGGTACGCCACCGGCAAATGGTTATGATGTTTATTATAATACAACAGGTGTAGCTCCTACTGCAGCTACTATCCCTCAGTATACAGGTGTTGCAGGACCATCTCAGTTAATCGCTGGATTGGCTCCTAGTACAACATATTATATTTGGGTAAGAGCAAGATGTAGTGGTACTGATCTTAGTTATTGGTCTGGTCCACGTACGGTTTATACCAATTACTGTGTTCCTACGGGAGGATCATCTTCAACAACATATTATTTGAAGAGTATTACTACTACTAATGGTTTTACTAATCTAGCATATACAGCTACAACATACAGTGCATATGTAAACAATTCTGCTACAAGCTTCTCAGTATTACCAGGAGGAGTGGCAAATGTTTCAATGAATGCAGGAACAAGTACGTTCTACTATTATATATGGATAGATTGGAACAATGATATGGTATTTGATCCTACTACTGAACAAGTATATTATTCAGGAGGTTATATTCCTGCGGTTGTGAATGCGCCAATTAGTTCTGTAGGTCGCCCTTCAGGTTCTTATAGAGCAAGATTTGCAGCTTCTTTCATTGGGACTATGACTCCTTGCGGATCTGCTCCTTATGGAAATTATGTAGACTTTACATTTGTTATTAGACCTTGTTCTACTACGGCTCCTACAAACGTATTTGTAGACACCGTTACTCACAATGCTGCAACGGTACATTGGACGGCTTCTCCAGACAATCTTGGTTACAAAGTATATTGGAGAAAACAAGGAACTACAGGATGGCCAAATTCATCTGTAGTAATTGCACCACCTGCAACCAGCTATGTGATGACAACAGGTTTAGATCCTGCTACGACATATGAAGTAATGGTAGTTGCTGTTTGTAATAGTGTTGAAGGTACTAATACGCCGAAGGTATTTACGACAAGATGTGATCCTACACCTCCAAATGTTACAGTAAGTAATGTTACTACAACATCCGCATTGATTACTTGGTCGCCATTGGCAATAAGTTCTCATTATTTCTTAAGATATAGAATCGTAGGAAGTGGAGCTGGTGGATGGAGTGCAAATATTCCTTTGCCTTTAGCTCCTGCAAATACATATACTCTTGCCGGATTAAGTGTTTATACAACATATGAAGTTCAGATTGCTAATATGTGTGATAATGAATCAACATTAAACACTTGGTCTAATCCTAAAGTATTTACTACAGAAAGAACTTGTCAGGTTCCTCCTCCGGGATTAACAATTACCAATCTTACGACAACTACGGCTGAAGTAACTTGGGATCCTTTCCCTGGTGCGACTTATATCTTAAGATATAGAAAAGTAGGTATTCCGAGCTGGACAATGGTTCCTTCTGCAACAAATACAGTTACTTTGACAGGTTTATTAGAATTAACTCAGTACGAAATGCAGGTAGTAAACGTTTGTAGCGGAACTCCGGGTACTTATACGCAGCCTTATTTATTTACAACACCAACGATAGTATACTGCCAAGTGAAGTCTACAACATCATCTTCTGAATATATTTCAAAAGTGACGGTGACGCCAAATGGTAAACCTGAGATGACAAACACGTCATTGGCTTCAAACTATACAGATTATACTGGTGTTGTGCCGAAATTTATCGAGTTGATCCAAGGTTCTACGAACAATACAATTACTATCGATAAAAAACTTACAGGTAGCGCAAATGCAGGAGTTGCTGTTTGGATTGACTTCAACAGAAACGGATATTTTGATATTAATGAAAGAATATTAGTTAATGGGCCAAATGCTGATCAGACAGTAACCGGAACATTCTCTGTACCTGCAGACGCATTCATCAGTATGACAGATTTCAAATATGTTGTAATGAGAGTGGCACTACAGAAAGACGGAATTCCTGTGAACTGTACAAGCTTCCCAACTGGAGAAGTTGAAGACTACACCGTAAGAATTTCTAAACCGATTGTTCCAAACCCGATCAATCAAACAGAGATATTGATTTACCCTAACCCGGTGAAAACAGTATTGAATGTGAAAAACATTAGCGCAAGAGCTAATTATAAGATCTACAACTCTGCAGGACAGATTGTATCATCAGGAATTATTTTAAACAACAAGATTGATGTACATGCATTAATCAACGGAATTTATGTAATTGATATTGATGATGCGAAGGGAACTGCTCAGAAGAAGTTTATTAAAGAATAATAATTAATTATTGATAATTTGCAATAGGATAAGCTCTCAGAAATGAGAGCTTATTTTTTTATTTTATCAGCATATAAATTTTAACAATTATTATGTTTTTGTAATCTGTAATTTCGTTTGTTACTATTTGTTAAAATAGCGAGCAGCAAGTATAGAGTTTACAAAACATCAAAAACATTTCGCTTTATGATGTTCTTAACTCTTTTTTAATCTATACTAAAGTTTGTTAATTGATTCAATTAATACTGCTAATAGACCCACGTAAAGCAGACATTTCATACATTTGCAGTCACTCATGTTTAATTTGAGTTTTCATGGTTATTAGTTTTTAATCCTCATAGAGATATGGGGATTTTTTTATTAATACAATTCATTCCGTGTTTTTTAATATTAAATATGTTTAAACTAATTAAAAAATTAACCACAAAATATTGAATCTTTTGCCGTTAAAATAAAGATTTGAACAAATTTTTTATCGGTAAAAACAGAAAGCTTTTATCTTTTTAATTTTGGTTTTTCGCGAATAAAAAAACTTTGAATTTAGAGTCACTGCTATAGATTTTGCAGCTCTCATCAAGAAAGGAAGATGGGGATTTGCGGAACTCATCGATATATTTTACGCCTTCTTCTTCCAAAGCCGGAATGATAATGTAATCGTAAAGAGTTTTTGTGAATTCGCTTGAATTTTTTAAGATATTTCTTTTGTGTTTTAGTGCTTCGTTGAAGGTCATGAAAATACTTTGGGTAAATTTAATCAATATAGTGTGAATAATTTTAAAAAAGACAGTAATAAATAATAGACCAGAATTATAATCTGTAATAAAAATAAATCAATATATTTGTAATGATCCTCATGTTTATTGAGTTTTCATGGTTATTAGTTTTAGTCCCCTTAGAAATATGGGGACTTTTCTCTTATGATTAAGATCATGAATTGCCAACAGATTACCATGTAATTTTACCAGATCAATAACACACGTTATTCTCAGTAGTTTGCCTCTCATCATGAGAGGTTTTTTTATAGCTTGATTTAACCACTGTGAAAAGATAAACTGCAGAGCTTTTTGTTTTACTTTTGGGCGGTTTGTGTACTCGTATTCTATTTATATAGAATTATCTATATTCTGTTCTTTTGGACTTTGATTCCAGCTCTTTAGATTTAATTGCTCAGATAGAAGAATTCAAAGTATGGAATAGGATATTATCTCAACAAGAGATTACGGATTTATATAATAATTAGCGAAAAGATGTCTATAAAAAACCACTTCATTACAGTGGGGAATATAAATTAGTTAATACTAAATCTTATAAGATCTCTTGGCTTGACTGTTTTACCATTGTATTTTTCTAAAGTTATTTCTTTAGTTGCATTTTTGTTTTGAAGATCCATTACAAGTCTGCCTAAATTTACTACTTCGTTATAATTTACATCATACACAATTGGTGTTTCATCATGTTGATATGAAAGAAGTAATTTTGAACCATCATCAAATTCAAAGTATCTACTAAATTTTTCATTTGTTTGGAAATATGAGCTTAAATAAGCTATAGCCTTTTCAGTGTCTAGGTCTATCCTTAACTGATTTATTTCTTCTCTTAAGCTTTCTTTTTGTTTTTCACTATCCTTAAGCCTATCTTGGACGTATGCATCATCATAAGCTGAATTTTTTAACCTTTCGTTTTCTACCAATAAATTATTAATTTTTTTAGACTGTTCTTCTGCTTCGGAACTATATTTTTCATTTAACTGTTTTAATTCTTCATTATGTTTCTTAAATTCCTCAATGTTTTTTGCTCTTTCAGAGCTTAAATCTTTTTCATAAAGATTGATCTTTTCCTTTAGTTCGGAAATGTATTGATTAACATTTCCAACCTTTCTTGCTTCAAGAATTTGATCTTCAACACTGTTCCTTTTCTTTGCAATTTCACCATTAATACCTAATCGAAATTTGGTTATAAACTTAACAACAAATTCAACGCCAGCGAGGATTGTTGGAATAGTAATTAAAACTAAGATAGTCCATAATACAGGGTATATTAATACGTGGCAAATGTCACTATAGTATTTAGAAATTACCCAAATCTTTTTCCCTGCACTAAATTTTGCAAAAATAAAATATAAAACTGGCTTCCAATTGAAGGCCATCCAAGCAATGATGAACGTATTAATAAAAGGATTGCGCAATTTAGAATCAATGAATCCTGAGATCGAATCAATAATTTTCTCCATAGTTTTAGTTAATTACCCCAAAAATATAAAAATATAATCTTTAGCACGCTGATTAATTTCTATTTATTTCCTTTTAGACTTCGGGTATTTTTGTAGATAACTTTTTAATACGTCAAGTTTCTGCCGTATAAAGGGTTTTGTTTTGGTCCAAGAAAATTTAACATAATAAAAAGTGATTGAGATTTGAAAAGTCTATAATTTTGTTCTACGAAAAGAAGGGAAATTTAGAGTTATTTAATTTAGAAAATTCAGAACCATTGATTTTGAAGCCTTTAAATTAAAGTTTGAAAGCGGGAGATTATGGGAGTTTTCCGAATGCTGCGCTTGATTTTCCCGATGAAGCAATTGACTTTTTAAAGCTTTTGGTTAAAGATCCGATCACAACATTTCCCGGAAGAATTTCCGGAGATTCACTGAAAGATTTAGGAATTTTAAAGGAGGATTGGTGTTTAATTCAAAAAGGAATCAAAGCCCACCCGAATGATTTGGTGGCTGCTGTTATTGAAGGACAATTTTTCATAAAGAGATATAAACCGAAATATACGGATGGGTGAAGAATTGTCAGAAAATGTGTTGCATCGAGAAATATATTTATTGAAAGAGAAAGGTGTGAAATTTTAAGAAAGAGTTTAATGAAAAAATATCGTTGGAACAATGTTGAAACAAAATAGAAATAAAAAACCCTAATTCATTAATATATAATGTTTAGGGTTTTGTAACGAGGTGCCTAGCGGATTCGAACCGCTGTAGATGGTGTTGCAGACCACTGCCTAGCCGCTCGGCCAAAGCACCGTTTTTACCATTTTTAGGTGTGCAAATATAGCAAAATATATTATTTAACAAAAATTTTCATGCAATTTCTTTCGCACCAATGCTCTCTATTTCGCTTTTCGCCTGTCTTTCAGTCTCATAATTTTTTGTATTAATTACTCGCGTGTCACTCCAGCTGTCATGCCATCCGTTTTCACCTAAAAATGAAAGACCATCAAAAGGTACAAGTCTGGAGATATTTCGTAGAAAATAATTTTCAAATGTCGGCAGCTGCCCATCTGTCATGATTACTTTTGTTCCTGTAATATATTTTCCAATAGTTTTTCCGTTGGTGAAATATTCCATTAAGAAAGTATAAAGAAAATAAAGAAAGGAAGTTAAAATGATATCAGCAAGTCTTCCCATTTCAGAAAGTTTTAATAGAACGGTGGTGAAAATATTAGATCCAATAACATTATCAATAAATACTCCAACAAAACCAATGATAATAATGAACAAGTTGATCACAAGTTTATCAATAAAGAGATTGGCAAATCTTTGCCATTTTGTAGCTCTGTTGTATTCAACAATTTTTAAAATTTTTCTCATGTTTTTAGTTATAGTTTTTAGTATTGAGTTATATTCCGGTTAACGTTAATTTTAAAGTCGCATTAATATCAATAACAGCCGTTATTCCGTAAGGATTTAAAAGAATGGTGGTTGGTTTTAGATCGAAAACTTTTCCGTTCATTTTTAATCCTTTATAATATTCTTTGTTAAAGGCTTCTTCAATGCTTTTCTTAGAATTATTTTCGAGGTCTTGTGTAGGAATTCCATATTCATCTTCAATCATCTTTACAATTTTCCCTTTAAATAGGAGCGTTGCAGTTTTTTGAAGAAAATTTGAAGTCTTTAAATTAAACTTCGTATTCGAAAGTACAATTTTCTTTTTCGTTTCATCATACACAGGAATCCCGGAAATAAAAGCTTTTCCGTTCACATAGCCTTCCGTTTCCGCTTCGATCATGATCCTGTCGTCAACGCCATAAACTTTAATATCTTTAATTTTTACCGAAGAAACCTCTCACGTCATATTCTTTATTTAAGAACATATTTCTCGCAATATTGGTGGCCTCCGAGAACGGAACATTTGCCGTGGTCTGAAGCAGAAATTTATCTCCCAAAAGAGGAATGAAATTAAAATTGGATGCCGATTTTACCGTTTCCGAAGCCGCAGGTTTGCTGCCCGTAAAAGTTTCGGAATACACGTCGATTCCCAAATTGGTGTTGATCTGATTGGCGTAGAACTTCAATGGCGTAATGTTGACCGTAATGGGAGTCACTTTCAGCCACGTATTGTATTCTTCCGAAATATTAAAAGGCTGCGAAAAAACATTCCATGCCATGATGGCATATTGCTGGAAGTTCAGTTGTGTAGCCATCTGTTGATCGATGGTTTTACAGAATTTTTCCTGCTGTTCTATTAAACTTTTTTCAACCAGAGAAGTGATAGGGATTTGTATTTTTCCGAAATCCAGCATAGGTTTTGTCACCCATCTGAAACCATTCGGCTGAGTATTGGTATTGATCGTCCAGTTATTTTTGAAATTTAAAGAGGTATTAAATGACATTACGGTTTCAAAAGTCGTGTTCTGATAACTGTAAACGCCCAATGTTCCGATGCCTTTTTCTGCCCATATTTTTAACGGAACTTCAATTAAAAGGTTTTGGTTGGTTCCGCCGACAAGACGGATAGGGCGGGTTTTCCAGACTTTTACTTTAAACTGATCATTATTATTGTCCGTATAAGAATCATCCTGATAAATCAGTTCTTTTACAGATGCATTGATCATATTGCTGATCTCCGAAAGCGGAATGGTCACCGGCATCGTAATGCTGGATTTTACTTTCGGAAAATTGTATGCAGCCAGTTGATTATCGGGATTATTTTGTCCGAAAATACTCACGAATGCTAGCAGAAATAATATTTTGATCGATTTCAATTGTGTAATTTTTTAGCGAAATTAAGAAATAATTTAATTTTCAGGTTTAAAACTTTTTTCCAGTTCAATGCTTGCGCCTTTCATTTCGCCTTTCATTGGAGGAGAAGTTTTTGTGATTTTTAATTTGATATAAGATATTTCCGAGAATTTTTCCTGAATTTTTGAGATGATTCTTCCTGCAACATGTTCCAGCAATCTAGACTTGATTTTCATTTCATCATGAAGAATTTCATTAATATCTGCATAACTTATCGTGTCGTTAAGATCATCAGATTCTGCGGCTTTCCACAAATCGGTGTGAAGTTCTATATTTAAAATATAATAAGTACCAATAATATTTTCTTCTGGCAAAACACCGTGGTAAGCATATATTTTCACCTCTTCGAGATATATTTTACTCATAATCTATTTTATACAAACAAAAGTATTATATTTAATTACCAAACAAAAATTAAATTACTATGAAAAATTTAAAGAAATTGACCAGAAGAAATCTGGAACAAATCGTTGGAGCGGGAGTTTCTCCAATTTCACACTGCAACGGCTGTCCTACAGGAGCTTTTGGTCCTCATGATGAACATTCTTGTGAAGCGTATTGGGGTCTTCCTGAAACTTGCAGAAAATGTGTTCTTGTGAATATGGAATGCTTCGAATTAATTCAAATCTCAAAATAATATATCATGAAAAATATAAAAAAATTAAACAGAAAAAATTTAAGAGCTATTAATGGCGGCGCAGGAGATGAATGTGCTGTCGATCTGGATTGTGGACCTGCAGGTTGCGCGTGGTGTACAGATTTAAAAGGACGTAAAGTATGTCTTGTATCTGCAAGTTATCCGTTATGTCCGGATATTAATCCTTAATCAAAATAAAAAAAGCACTGTAAAAACAGTGCTTTTCATTTATTTTATACCTTTCGAAAGATCGAGCATGGCTTCAATCGGTTTCAAAGCTCTTAAACGAAGTTCTTCGTCGATAAGAATCTCAGGAAGTTCATATTTCATACATAAATACAATTTTTCCATTGTATTACGTTTCATGTAGAAACATTCTGAGCAATTACAGCTTTCGTCAAAAACCAAAGCCGGAATCAATTCTTTATGAGGAGCACGTTTTCTCATTTCATGCAAAATTCCTTCTTCCGTTGCGATGATAAATCTCTGACAATCATCTTGCTCCACATAATTCAACAGAGCAGAAGTAGAACCGATAAAATGAGCCAGTTTCAAGACAGATTCTTCACTTTCAGGGTGTGCAATTAATTTTGCATCTGGATTTTCCGCCAACTGTTTTGCAATTCTCTCCATTGAAAACGCTTCGTGAACGATGCAGCTTCCGTCCCACAAAATCATATCACGACCCGTTTTTTGAGATAAATATCTTCCTAAATTTTTATCCGGAGCGAAAATAATTGGTCTGTCTTTCGGTAAAGCTTCAATTACCGTTTCAGCATTTGAGCTGGTTACGATAATGTCACTTTCTGCCTTTGTTTCAGCATTACAGTTGATGTATGTTGCGATTAAAGCATTCGGATGCTGCTCACGCATTTTTCTCAACCCTTCTCCTGAACAGCCGTCTGCCAAAGAACATCCCGCCATTGTATCCGGAAGAACTACTTTTTTAGTTGGGTTCAAAATTTTCGCTGCTTCTGCCATGAAATGTACTCCGCAGAACACAATCATATCGGCATTGGTATCTTTTGCCTGTCGTGCCAATTGCAGGGAATCTCCCAAGAAATCAGCAATATCCTGAATTTCTCCAGGTTGGTAATAATGCGCTAAAATCACCGCATTTTTCTCTTCTTTCAATTGAAGAATGGCTTTCACCAAGTCTTCTCCTTGAGGAATCACCAAATCTTTTATATCTAAAAATCCTCTTACAGGAATCGCAGATTTAGCTTTTTCTAATGTATCGGTACTCATATTTACCTCAATGTTTTTGCTCATCAGAAATTAGAAGTCAGAAATTAGAAATTAGAATTTTGACGTTATTTATTAAACTTCAAACTCCCATCATCCAGCTTCCATCCTTTAACTTCCAATAAAATTTTTTATTAAACTTTCTATTTCTTCTTTTGCAATATCTAAATCGTTGTTGATCACGATTTTATCAAATTCTTTGGCGTAAGACATTTCTTCTTCTGCCTTTTCTACGCGGATTTTGATGGTTTCTGCATCATCCGTGTTTCTTGAAATCAATCTTCGTTCCAATTCCTCAATGGAAGGCGGTTCGATGAAAATTGACAACGCTTTTTCTCCAAAATATTTTTTTAAAGAAATTCCGCCTTTTACATCAACATCAAAAATCACCACTTTTCCCTGATTCCAGATTTTCTCAACTTCAGATTTCAACGTTCCGTAATATTTATCAGTATAAACCTCTTCAAATTCTACAAAAGCATCTTCTGAAATTTTCTGTCTGAATTCTTCCGGACTCAAAAAATGATAATCAACAGCATGAATTTCACTTCCTCTCGGCTGTCTCGTCGTACACGAAATGGAGAACTTAAGCTCATTAAATACTTCCAGAGAATGTTTTACTAATGTAGTTTTTCCGCTTCCAGACGGCGCTGAAAATATGATAACTTTATCCATATGGTTGTTGGTTGATGGATTTTGGTTGATCGCTGTAAAACAAACAACAATCAACCAAAAACAAACAACTCATTATAATACGTTTAACGTCTGTTCTTTAATTTTTTCCAAATCATCTTTCATCATGACTACCAGTTTCTGGATTTCAGCATGATTGGCTTTTGAACCCAATGTATTGATTTCACGACCGATTTCCTGAGAAATAAAACCAAGTTTTTTCCCGTTAAAATCTTCATTATCCATTACTTCTTTGTAATATTTCAAATGCTGCGTTAATCTCACTTTTTCTTCAGAAATATCTAATTTCTCTGTGAAATAAGCCATTTCCTGATAAAAACGGGTTTCATCAACATTTTCAAATTCTTTTAAAGTTTTTTGATAACGTTCTTTTACACTCGTAATTCTTTCCTCTTCATAAGGAATGACCTCAGAAAGATTTTTATCGATATTCTGAATATTTCTTTCTAACTCTTCGTGCAAAATTTTACCTTCCGTGGTTCTGAACTCCATAAAACGGTCAACTGCATTTTGTACAATACTTGCCAACATTTCCCATTCACCTTCACCGATTTCGTCCGGTCGAGAGGTAATAGCATCAGGAAGTCTTACTGCCATTTTCAGATATTCAAAATCCGGTCCGTCTGCAGCAACTTCACGAAGCTGATTCATATAAGAATCAATCAAAGCTTTATTGATTTTTACATCATTCGTCTCTTCAAGATTTTCTATATTGATGTAGCAGTCTACTTTTCCGCGAATGAGTCTATCATTAAGAATTTTTCTGATTTCAAATTCTTTTTCTTTATATCGTAAAGGAATTTTGATGTTTAAATCGAAACTTTTGCTGTTCAATGATTTAATATCGATAGTAATTTTTTTTCCTTCAAAAAGACCTTCGGCTCTACCAAAGCCTGTCATTGATAAAATCATAGTTTTTTATTGTCGTACAAAGATAAACATTTCAGTGTATGTGTTCTAAATATATTCAATTTTAACCGCAAAAGTAACAAAAGACTTCTTTGCTTTTTTAGATATTTAAAAGTTGAAAAAAGTTTATGCCCTGCTTTTTTGAACTTTTGAAAAACTAAATATTTCCAAGATTATCTTTTGTTACTTTTGCGGTTTAAGAAATTTAAAGTCCGGATAAGCTCAATTTCGTAAATTAGCGACGTGAAAAAGAAAAATTTAATTTCTGTTGTAGGACCCACCGGAATTGGAAAAACGAGATTGGCAATTGATTTGGCTAAACATTTCAGTACAGAGATTGTTTCCTGTGATTCGCGCCAGTTTTTTAGCGAGATGAAAATCGGAACCGCTTCACCGTCACCAGAAGAATTGGCGGAAGCACCTCATCATTTTATAGGAAATCTTACGGTTGAAGAATATTATTCTATCGGGCAGTATGAGGAAGATGCCTTACAAAAACTCAATGAACTTTTTGAAAAATACGAAACCGTCATTTTAGTCGGCGGAAGTATGATGTATGAAAAAGCGGTGTTGGAAGGATTGAATGATTTGCCGGAAGCCAATGATGAGAATCAAAAGAAATTACAGGAAATTCTGGATTATGAAGGCATTGAAAAATTGCAGGAAATATTGAAAGAACTCGACCCTGAATATTTTGCTGTCGTGGATTTTCATAATCACAGAAGGCTTTTACGGGCAATCGACGTGATTTGGCAGACGGATAAAAAATATTCTGAACTCATTGCTGTTTCGCAAGATTCCCGAGATTTCAACGTCATCAGAATAGGAATTGAAGCTCCGAGAGAAGAATTGTACGACAGGATCAATAGGCGAGTCGATATCATGATGGAGAAAGGTTTGTTGGATGAAGCAAAAGGTTTAGAAAAATTTAAACATTTAACGGCTTTGAATACCGTTGGTTATGCCGAACTTTTCAAATATTTTGATGGCGAATGGGATTTAGATTTTGCTATTTCAGAAATTAAGAAAAACAGCAGGAGATATGCAAAACGACAATTGACTTGGTATCGAAAAGCGGATGATATTCATTATTTGCAGTTGGGATATTCTCAGGAGGATTTTGATGGGTTGATTGAATATATTAATGAAGAATTTCAAAAATAATACAACATACACTTTGTCATTCCGCAGGAATCTCGACAACGATTTTCTAAAATGAAATCTCTACAGATACAGCTTAGATTCCACGCTTCACTGCGTTTCGCTCTGAATGACAAATTGGATGGTAAATGCAAGTTTTAATAAACAAAAAAAATGCGATCCCGAAAGACCGCATTCCATTAACAATATAATTAAATTTACTACTTCCAACCGCCACCTAGAGCTCGGTATAGATCTACAATACTGCTCAATCTCTGTCTTTTTACGGACGCAAGATTCAGTTCAGCCTGTAGAGAATTTCCCTGAGCTGTAATCACTTCTAAGTAATTTGCCATTCCGCCTTTGTACAACATTTCGGCACTTTTTATTCCGTTTTTCAACGTTGTTACCTGTTCTGTTGCTTTTTGTTCCTGAACTTTTAAGCTTTCGTTAGAAACCAACGCATCAGAAACTTCACCCACAGCATTCAAAACAGATTGACGGAACGCCAATACGTTTTTCTCTCTCTGGATTTTAGCAACATTTAAATCTGTTTTCAATTGTCTTTTCTGGAAAATAGGCTGAGTCAATCCTCCCAACACAGAACCGAATAATGAAGCCGGAATCTGAAACCAGTTATCAATTTTAAATGAATTTACGCCTCCGTTTGCTGTAATTTTCAATGAAGGATACATATTTGCCTGAGCAATTCCCACCATTGAGTTAGATTCCAACAACACCAATTCTTGCTGACGAACATCAGGACGACGACTTACCATCGCTGCAGGAAGTCCCGCAGAAAGATCTTGTGGTAAAGAAGTGTCGGACATTTCAATCGTTCTGTCAACTTTATTTGGGTTTTCACCCACCAAAATACTCAATGCATTTTCCTGAATCGCGATATTTTGCTCTAATTGAGTGATCAAAAGTTCTGTCGATTGCTTTTGTGCGGTTGCTTGCTGAACTCCCAAAGAAGTCGTATCACCGCTTTGCCACAATTTTTCAGTAAGAGAAAGGGTATTGTTGCTTAATTCTAAATTTGATTTTGCAATCTGTAACTGTTTATCAAGCATCAATAAATTATAATAACCTTGAGCAATTGCCGCAACAACCTGCGTCTGAATTGCTTTTGTCGCTTCATAAGTCTGCAGATACTGCATTTTCGAAACTTCCTGCTGATTCTTTATTTTACCCCAAATATCGGCTTCCCAAGAAAGATTGAAGGCTGCATTGTAATCTTCAACATAGCTTTTTCCTAAAAATAGATTTAAGCTTTGCCCGTTCATGCTGTTTTTTGAAGGTTTTGAAATTTGCGCTGAAACTCCGAAACCGACATCAGGATATTGAAGGTATTTTGCCTGTTTTAATTTCTCTTGTGAAGAAGCAACCTGTTTTAATGCAATCTGTAAATCGTAATTGTTTTTAATTCCTTTTTCGATTAAGTTTTGCAAGATCGGATCGCTGAAAAACTGTTTCCATTCCAAATTTGCTACACTTGCTGTATCGGCAGTTGCGGTATATTTGAACGTTTCCGGAAGCTCAACATCAGGTTCCTTGTATGCCAGTTTTGACACGCAAGAGACCGAACCTAAAGCAAGTCCAAAAGCGATAATGATATTTATTATTCTTTTCATAATTTTTAAATATGACTTTTTATTGATTACAAAACTTTGAGAAGTTGTGGAGCAAAGACGTCTTTAGTAGGAGAAAATACTTTGCTTTTTTATGATATAGTTTGAATAGTTGCTTCTCTATTTTATTTTCCCCACAGATTACACAGATTTTCACAGATGCTTGTGCTATAAAAACGTATGTGTTCTTTCTATTTTCAAACATTTAACTTAAAATAAATACTGTATAAATATTTTGTGGTTTAAAATACTCTCAAAGTTTTGTAAATCATTTTTTATTAATGAGCAGTTGCTAAAAGTTCTGCCTCCAATTTTTGTTTTTGAAGTCTTTTGTTTTTTCTGCTCGGCATTTTTTCATGTAAATACTGGAAGATTACAAACATTACAGGAATGATGAAAATCCCGAATACAACCCCTGTGAACATTCCTCCAACTGTACTGATACCGATAGAATGGTTACCTTTTGCAGCCGCACCTTGTGACCAAACTAATGGAAGCATCCCCACGATGAAGGCAAATGAAGTCATCAAAATCGGTCTTAAACGTAATCTTGAAGCCTGAAGTGCAGATTCAAGTAACGTTCTTCCTGCTTTTCTTCTTTGGACGGCAAATTCTACAATCAGGATCGCATTTTTCGCTAACAATCCGACGAGCATGATTAAACCAACCTGAACGTAAATGTTATTATCAATTCCGGCTAATCCTGTGAACGCAAATACTCCGAAAATCCCTGTAGGAATCGTTAAAATAACCGCAAACGGAAGAATATAACTTTCATATTGAGCTGCCAGTAAGAAATACACAAATAAGATACTTAATGCAAAGATGAAAGTCGTTTGTCCACCAGTTTTGATTTCCTCACGGGTAATTCCTGTCCATTCATATCCGAAACCTCTTGGAAGTGATTTTTGAGCAGTTTCTTCTACGGCTTTAATCGCATCTCCGGTACTGTAACCAGGTTTTGGTGTTCCGTTGATCGTAACCGCGTTGAATAGGTTATTTCTTGTCACCGTTTCAGGTCCGAAAGTTCTTTTTAAAGTCACTAATGTTTTTACAGGAACCATTTCGCCTGATTTATTTTTAACATAAATTCCTTCCAAAGAATTCGCATCTGTACGATAAGGAATATCCGCCTGAGCCATTACTCTGTAGTATTTTCCGAATCTGTTGAAATCTGAGACGAAGCTACTTCCATAATAGATCTGCATAGTCTGCATCAATTCTGTAATCGAAACTCCCAACTGATTCGCTTTATCTGAATCTACATCAATTGTATATTGTGGATTTCCGGCTGCATATGTTGTAAAGGCGAACGCAATTTCCGGACGTTTCATTAATTCTCCAATAAATGCCTGAGTTGTTGTTCCTAATTGTTCAAAAGAACCGTTGGTTTTATCCTGAAGCATAAATTCGAAACCGGAAACGTTACCAAATCCCTGAATGGTAGGGAAGTTGAAGAAGAATGCATTCGCATCTTTCACTTGTGCTACCTTTCCTGTTAATGCTGCTGCAATCTGATCGGGATCTTTCATTTCACCACGCTGCTCATAATCTTTAAGCTTAATAAAACCTGCAGAATACGGTGAAGCATTGGCATTACTGATAAAGTTCAGACCATCTGCAACCCAAAGGTGATTTTTTGCTTTTTCACCGTCGATGATTTTATCAATCTGTTCAGTTGCTTTATGCGTTCTGTCTAATGAACTTCCAGGAGGGGTGTTCACAGCATACAAAATGAAACCTTGATCTTCTGTCGGAATAAATCCAGACGGAGCTTTTTTAATCAAGAAAACACTTGAAGCAATAAGAAGGGCTAAACCACCGATTGCAACCCATTTATTTTTAATTAAAAATTTAAGGCTATAGATGTATTTTCTGGTCATGTTATCAAAACTTGCATTGAAAGCATTGAAAAATCTTGCTCCAAAACCTGTTTTCTTCCCATGCTCACCGTGTGTCCCTTGAGGATCATTCAGGAACATTGCACATAAAGCCGGACTTAATGTTAAGGCGTTAACTGCAGAAATCAGAATCGCAATTACCAATGTAAAGGCAAACTGTCTGTAGAAAACTCCCGCAGGACCCTGCATGAAACCAACCGGAATAAATACGGCACACATTACCAATGTAATGGAAATAATCGCACCGGAAATTTCACTCATTGAACTCACTGTAGCATGTTCCACAGGCATTCCTGTACGTTCCATTTTAGAATGGACGGCTTCTACCACAACAATCGCATCATCCACCACAATACCAATGGCGAGTACCAATGCGAACAGGGTCAACATATTGATACTGAATCCAAATAATTGTAAGAAAAAGAAGGTACCGATAATCGCTACAGGAACGGCAATCGCAGGAATTAAGGTAGATCTGAAATCCTGAAGGAAAATAAATACTACAATAAATACCAAAACGAATGCAATCACTAAAGTCTCAACAACCTGATGAATAGACGCATCCAGGAAATCCTTAGAATTGTACATGATGATCGGTTCAACTCCTTTTGGAAGCGTAGTTTTCATCTGATCGACCTGTTTTTCAATTTCAGTTAAGATTTCGTTGGCGTTTGAACCTGCAGTTTGAAGGATGGCAAATCCGGCAACGGGCTTACCATCCACTCTGTTAGCTGCTGTGTATGTATAAGAACCGAATTCTACTCTTGCCACATCTTTCAGTCTTAGGAAAGAACCGTCGCTGTTCGCTTTGATGGCAATGTTTTCGTAGTCTTCGTTTTTATTTAATTTACCTTTATATTTTAAGATATATTCGTAAGTTTCCTTACTTCCTTGTCCAAGACGACCGGGAGCTGCTTCCAGGTTATGATCTTTTACTGCTGCCAAAACTTCCTGTGGAGAAAGATTGTTAGCCGCTAATCTATCCGGTTTCAGCCAAAGTCTCATTGAATAATCTCTCGTTCCGAAAACCTGCGCCTGAGCAACCCCCGGAATACGCTGAATTTGTGGAATAACATTGATTTTCAAATAATTCTGAAGGAAAAGCTCATCGTATTGCTTCGGGTCATCACTTGATAATCCCATAAACATAATCATACTGTTTTGAACTTTCTGCGTGGAAATTCCCGCTTGTACAACCTCTTGTGGAAGCTGGCTCATCGCTTTGGATACACGGTTTTGAACGTTTACGGCAGCATTATCTGCATCTGATCCCTGTTTGAAAAATACACTCAAGGTCATGGTTCCGTCGTTACTGGAATTTGAGGTCATGTACGTCATGTTCTCAACTCCGTTTACCGCTTCTTCAATCGGTGTCGCAACCGAACGGGCTACAACTTCCGCATTCGCTCCCGGATAAAATGCCGTCACCTGAACACTTGGTGGCGCAATATCCGGAAAGAGGGCGATGGGTAAATTAAAGAGGGACAATGCCCCCAATAATAAAAGTATTATGGAGATGACCGTTGAAAGTACCGGTCTTTCTATAAATTGTTTTAACATAAGAAGTTTATTTTTTAATGTCGCTTAAACTTTTTAGCCTAAATTTTAAACACTTAAATTGCTTTTAGCTTTAATTAAAAACTTATCATGGAAGTCCACTTTGGATGAAAATCAATGATTTTCAAAAAACTCATGTGTACTTTTTTAAACAGATTATTTTTAACTTTAAATTACTTAAGTGTTAAAAGACTTTTGAATCTTTTGTGGTTAAAAAGCGTAAACAGTTACAACGGTTTTGCTTTAAGCAAACTGTCAGAAGAAATAGGTTTTGCTTTGATAGAAACTCCGTCTTTTAAGCTACCCAATCCTACATAAACTATTTTTTCTCCTGGCTGTAAACCTTCAGAAATAAAGTAATAGTTTTCAGTTTTTCCTGAAATTTTGATAGGTTTGCTGGTAACTTTCTGATCTTTTCCGACAACATAAACGTAAGTTTTATCCTGAATTTCGAAAGTAGATTCTTGCGGAATTATCACAGCATTCGACATTAATTGAGGCATACGAACACGTCCTGTGTTTCCTGTTCTCAATGATCCGTTTGTATTTGGGAAAACCGCACGAACACTGATGGCGCCTGTTGTTTTATCAAATTGTCCGTCAACAATAGTCATTTTACCTTTTTGAGGATAAATGCTGTTGTCTGCGATTACCAATTCTACCATCGGCATATCTTTTAGTTTTTCTTCTAAAGTTGCGCCTTGATATTTATTTTGAAAAGCAATAAAATCAAGTTCGCTTAAAGAAAAGTAGGCGTAGATTTCGCTGATGTCTGACAATAAAGTCAATGGACTAGGATCTGTTCTTGAAATCAGACTTCCTTTTTTGTAAGGAATTCTACCGATATATCCGCTTACCGGAGCTGTGATGGTTGTAAATCCTACATTAATTTTTGCGCCACCAACAGAAGCTTTCGCCTGTGAAGCTGCGGCAACTGCGGCTGCATAATTTGCTTTTGCAGTTCTTAGTTGTACATCAGAAACTACTTTTGCAGCAACAAGAGGTTCCAATCTGTCAACTTCCACTTTTGCTTTTTGGATATTGGCGTTGGCAACCTGTAAATTAGCATTTGCCATATTCATTTGCTCTCCGTAAGCTCTTGAATCTATTTTGAATAAGGGTTGTCCGGCTCTTACATAAGCGCCTTCTTCCACATAAATTCTATCTAAATATCCGTCTACCTGCGATCTGATTTCTACATTGTTCTTTCCTTCCAAAGCGGTAGGGAATTCCTGATATGTTGTAGCTGGTGACGAAATTACTGTATAAACAGGCAGTTCTGGAGTTGGAGGAGCCATATTTGCCCCTTCAGCGGCCTTTGTGCAGTTTTGTAAAAGGATAATACTTGATATAAGTACGATAAACCTTATTTTTCCAGGTATTTTCATTTTTGATTTAAGTTTTTTAATGAAGTGTTAGATTAAATAATAATGTTTTTAATTTAAATCCTGTTATATTTCCTAACGGTGTTAATAGTTAGTTCAAAAAAAATTTACAGAATTGTAATACTCGATTTTAGATCGGCGTTTCCATAATTGAATTGTTTTTAATGTTGGTTTAAGTATGGTTAAGATGAGGTGTGTAGTGTGTTATTTTTACTAACGGTGTTAAGTGTTAAAATAAAAAAAATTGCTTCTTTCTATTTCATTTTCAAAATCTTACATAATTGGTTTTTAATTTTTTAATTCGTTTTAAATTATTAATTTAAATTAATAAGGCGTTAATATTCCTAACGGTGTTAATTTTTAGTTCAAAAAAAAATTACAAAGACTTCACGAAAGCAGAAACTGTTTCATCCAAAGTCGTTTTGTTCATCGTAGAAGGGATATCGTCGTTACGCATCATCATGATCGAGATCAATCCATGTACCGCTGAAAATAAAGCGTGAGACATGTGGCATGCATTTTCCGGTTTAGATCCGTTTTTCTTAATAATTTCATACGTGCAATCGTAAAGCATATCCTGAAACGACGAAAATTCTTCTTTCATCATTCCTCTTCCGCTACATTGCATCCCCAATCCGAACATCAGCTGATAATACTCTTTGTTTTTGAATGCAAACTTCCAGTAAGCATCTACAATAGCCTTCAATTGGTCTTCCGGATTGTCGTGTTCTCTCTGAGCTTTCAACAATTCTATGTGCAAACAATGGAAACCATTCAACGAAATCTCGTATAAAATAGCTTCTTTGTTTTCAAAATGATCGTAAACTACCGGTGCGCTGTACTCAATAGCATCGGCAATTTTTCTCATGGAAAGTGAAGCCCACCCTTCGGTTTTAGCCAAAGAAAAAGCCGCATCCAAAATATTGGCACGTATTGATTCTTTTTCTCTTTGGCGACGTTCATGTAAACCCATGATTTTTATTTACTAACAGTGTTAGCAAAACTACAAACTTTTTAATATATCTTCCAAATGTTATTTAAACTTTAACTTTTAACGCAAGTTTATAAATTCCTGAATAGACTATTAATAAAAGAAATTTTTATCTTTGTGGATAAATAAAAAAATATGGACACTCCCTCAAATATGATAGAATTGGGTACAAAAGCACCGTTTTTTGAGCTTCCAAACCCATCAAAAACTAACGAAAATCAGTCACTCGATGACCTGAAAGGAGAAAAAGGAACATTGGTGATCTTTATGTGCAACCATTGTCCGTTTGTTCTTCATGCCATTGATAAGCTGAACGAGCTGTATGAAGATTATAATGAAAGAGGAATTGAGTTTATCGCGATCAACTCGAATAATGCAGAAAAATATCCTGCGGATTCTCCGGAAAAAATGATCGAATTCCAGATCGAAAGAAATTTTGACTTTCCTTATTTATATGACGAAAGCCAAGCGATTGCAAAAGCATACGATGCAGCTTGTACACCCGATTTCTTTTTCTTTGATGAAAAATTAGACCTTATCTATAGAGGACAGATAGATGATTCAAGACCGGGAAATCATAAAGATGTGACGGGGGAAGATTTAATTATTGCTTTTGAAAACCTTTTGTTAGGAGAACCGCAGGAAAATATCCAAAGACCGAGCATGGGTTGTAATATTAAGTGGATATAATATAAGTTGTCTGTTGCAGGTTGTTAGTTGACAGTTTGCCATTCGATAATATAAAAGCTGTTCTTTTGGGAACGGCTTTTTTTTGTTATTAATTGATAATATGATAGTTGTGAAGTTATCCACAATGTTTTCCACATACTTACCCACATTTTTTGTGGATAAATTGAAGTGTTTAGTTTTTTTTTAATCAAAATACTCTCAGTTTTACAATTAATATAATTTTTGAATTTATATTATTATTTATTGATAATCAGATTGTTAATTTTTTATTCATAAGTTATCCACAGAGTTTTCATATGCTTATTAACATTTTATTGTGGATAAAACTCAATCCGTTTTAGATTTAACCTAAAAAATAAATTTGTGAGTTATTATTGATAAGTTTAAAATCATTTTTGTGGATTATTTTTCCTGAATTATGATTTTTTGATAATTGATTATCTGTGAGTTGTATGCTAATTTTAAAGTTATCCACATATTTACAATGTTCATTATTGGGGATAAATAGATGTAATTGAATTTATTTAAAAACTTACTTTAATTTTTATTTCCTTTTCAACTTTTAAATCCACATTTACTTTATTATGCGAGAAATTCTTGATAAACTCCGACGGTGTTTTTTCCGTGTATTTTTTAAACATTCTGTTGAAGTAAGTCACATTGTTAAAACCGCAACTATAGCTGCATTCTGAGATACTTTTATCCTGTGCCATTAATAAACAAGCTTTGTTGATACGATATCGGTTCACAAATTCTGTAAACGTAATTTGGGTTGCTTTTTTGAAAAAATTACAGAAAGCCGGTAACGTAAGGTTCGCTAGTTTTGCAACATCATCAATATTAATTTCCTTGTCGTAATTATGTTCAACATAGGTGAAAATATTTTCCAGCCTCGTTTTGTTTTTTGAAATGATGGTATAAGGCATGATTTCGTTATTCAAAAGCTCGTAATCTTTAGATTTTGAAAGTTCAAACAAGATTTCCAATAACAATAAATATCTTTTATAGCCTTCAGATTCCAGCATCAGTCGCAGTTTTGGAATCATTGCTTTTTTAATTTTTCTGTGAAACTTAATTCCGTATTTTGAAAGCTCCAATAAATCTTTAATCCATCTTGATTCGACTTCCAGTTGTGGAAATTGCAAAATTTCTTCCTTGAACTGAAGTACAATTTCTTCATGCGGATCAATAGAATTCAATCCAAATCCGGAATGTGGAATATTAGAGCCGATCAACACCAAATCGCCATTCGTATAATTGCTTTTATGATAACCGACGTGACGAGTTTCCGCTCCCGGAAATCACGCATACAAGCTCAATTTCGGGATGATAATGATACTCCCATTTGAATTCTGAGATAGGTGAGTTGTTGTGAATCGTGCGAAAAGAGCTCTTTTCATCGGGGATCACTCGTTCGAAAGTAACTTTCATTTAATTAATGATATTTTATCAACTAAAATAAGAATTATATTAATATAGTTCAAATATTCATTTACTGTGTTAAATTAACGTTAACTAAAATGCTTCTATCTTAGCCAACAAGAAATTATTTAATGAAAAATTTCAACATCAAGGCGGTTCTATTTTTAAACTATTTCGTTTTTGCGATTCTTTTGAATTCGGTAGGAACGGTTATCTTACAGATGCAGCAAAATTTCGGAATTACCAAATCTTCTGCAAGTGTTTTGGAAGGGTTTAAAGATTTGCCGATTGCAATTTGCTCATTTATTCTGGCTTCGTTTTTACCAAAAATAGGAATCAAAAAATCAATGTTAATCGCGTTGTTCTTGGTAAGTTGTATGTGTTTTGTAATGCCGTTTGCGAATGAGTTTTGGTTTTTCAAACTGCTGTTTACTATTGTTGGGATTTCTTTTGCTTTAATTAAAATTTCGGTCTTCACATCCATCGGATTGGTGACGAATACAGATAAAGAGCATTCAAGTTTTATGGGTTATCTGGAAGGGTTTTTCATGATCGGCGTATTAATGGGAAATGTTTTATTCAGCTTATTTATTGATGATCATAATCCGAGATCAACCCATTGGCTGAATGTGTATTGGGTTTTGGGCGGACTTTCAACATTGTCTTTTTTGTTTTTATTCTTAACAAAACTGAATGAAAACGAAGCGAAAAACGAAAAAACCGACTTATTGGGAGACTTAAAAAACAGCATAAGTTTATTCAGTTACAAAAAAGTATTATTCTTTTTGCTGTGTGCTTTCCTTTTTGTTTTGGTAGAGCAAAGTTTCCAGACCTGGACACCGACTTTTTATAAAGAAATTTTAAAAGTTCCGACCTCGATGAGTATTCAGGCGGGAGCGGTTTTGGCGGGAGCTTTTGCGTTGGGAAGATTTTTATCGGGGTTTTTCTCTAAGAAATTCAGTTGGATTTACGTTGTTTCCTTTTGTGTGGTTGGTTTTGCGATAAGTATTTTGTTGGTTTTACCATTAACGCACAATACACAAATTAATATCAATACAACTTGGTTAAACGCTCCGCTTGTAGTGTATTTGTTTCCATTAATGGGAGGTTTGTTGGCGCCGATTTATCCAAGTATCAATTCTGTGATTTTAGCATCAATTCCGAAATATTTACACAGTGCAATGGCTGGTTTAATTGTGGTTTTCTCTGCAATCGGAGGTACAATCGGATCGATTATTACAGGTTTCGTATTTCAAGAATTCAGCGGTCAACAGGCGTTTTACCTTTCCTTAATTCCACTTTCATTGTTGATCGTTTCAGCAGTTATTATGAATAAATTAAAAATAAATCCTAAAAAATAAAGATGAACAAACAGCTATATATAAACGAAATTCAGAGTCTTTTTGATGATGTTCAAAGGTCGGAGGTTTTTGAAGATCAGAAGATGATGACCGATGCCGTTCCGTTGTTTCCGATTGTTGAAATTAATGAAAGATATGAACAGGAAAAGCAATCTCATGATTTTGATTTGAAAGAATTTGTATTGTCAAATTTTGACTTTTTAGGAGCTAAAATTTCTATTACAAGAGAAACTCAGCTGCCTATCAATGAACATATCGAAAAACTTTGGGATGAATTGACAAGAACAGCTTACGAAGAAAAAGGAACATTATTAAAACTTCCAAAACCTTACATCGTTCCGGGAGGTCGTTTTAATGAGTTTTTCTATTGGGATAGCTATTTTATTATGTTGGGTTTACAGGTTTCCGGAAGAGTGGAAATGATGGAAAATATTATTGAAAACTGTTCTTATTTAATTCAAAATGTAGGATTTGTGCCGAATGCGAGCCGAACTCATTTTTTGAGCCGTTCTCAACCTCCGTATTTCTCTTTAATGCTTGATTTGCTTTTTGAAACGACGAAAGACGAAAATATTTACATAAAATATCACGATACCTTAGAAAAAGAATATGCTTTTTGGATGAATGGTGAAAAAGATTTGGAAAACGGTTCAAGCAAAATTAGAGTAGTGAAAACTGTTAATGGAGATGTTTTAAACAGATATTACGACGCAG
Source organism: Chryseobacterium ginsenosidimutans (assembly GCF_024807225.1). Lineage (GTDB taxonomy): Bacteria > Bacteroidota > Bacteroidia > Flavobacteriales > Weeksellaceae > Chryseobacterium > Chryseobacterium ginsenosidimutans. The sequence continues at coordinate 4,275,986 of NZ_JANUCO010000001.1, read as the reverse complement.
AAAACGAACCACGTCCTGAAAGTTATTTAATTGATATTGAAGACAGCGAAAATGCAGGCGAAGAATTTTACAGAAATATAAGAAGTGCGTGTGAATCGGGTTGGGATTTTTCCAGCAGATGGTTTGCAGACGGCGAAAATATACAGACAATTGAGACATTGAAGTTGGCAGAAGTTGATCTGAATTGTCTTTTATGGCATTTGGAAAAAACATTGGTAAGATCTTCATCGCTTCAAAATTTGTCTGAGAAAGAAAAATATTATTCCGAAAGAGCGGAAAATAGAAAACAGATAATCGACAAATATTTCTGGGACAAAAGTTCAGGAACTTATAAAGATTATCACACGAAAAATAATATACAGACATCGTCTGAACATATAGCAGCTCTTTACCCGTTATTCCTTGGTTTGGCGAGTGATGAACAGGCGAAATCGGTTGCTGAAAATATCGAAAAAAAATTTCTTTATCAAGGCGGATTGGTTACGACGACAAAAAACACCGGCCAGCAATGGGATCTTCCGAATGCTTGGGCGCCGTATCAATGGCTTGGTTTTCAATCAATGAAAAACTACGGATTTGATGATTTGGCTGAAAAAATTAAAAATAACTGGTGCGCCAATGTGGAAAGAGTCTACAACAATACCGGAAAATTAATGGAAAAATACAACGCTTTAGATATAGAAACTGTTGCCGGAGGAGGAGAGTACCCGAATCAGGACGGCTTTGGCTGGACAAACGGAGTCTATTTAAAATTAAAACAAAATTAAAACTAACTATAAAAAATCAATAGGGCTATGAAAAAAAAATCGATCTTTTTGCTTGCCGGGATTGCAACACTTTACTTTAATAATGCATACGCTCAGGAAACTCCACAGGATTCCACGAGATCGGCGTCGATTGAACAAGTCGTAATTACGGGTAACTCGAACCCCAAAAAGAAAATAGAATCCAGTACGGCGATTTCTACGTTCAGTGCGAAGGAGATTCAGAAACAAAACCCGATCAGTGCGGCAGCTTTGCTGCAGAGAGTTCCCGGTTTTGCGGTTGAAACTTCGGGTGGTGAAGTAGGAAATAACCTTTTTGCAAGAGGGATTCCTTCTGCGGGAGCGTACGAATTTGTACAGGTTCAGGAAGATGGTCTTCCGGTTTTTGAAGACGGAGCGTTGCAGTTTGCGAATGCAGATAATTTCTTCCGTGTGGATAATTCTGTGAGCAGATTAGAGGCTTTGAGAGGAGGTTCAGGATCTATTTTTGCAACCAATTCTCCCGGAGGTTTGATCAACTTTATTACAAAAGAAGGTTCAAACGACTTCAGAGGAACGGCAAAACTGGAAACAAGTACTTACGGACTGATGCGTACCGATGTGAATTTGGGCGGAGCTTTGGTGAAGGATAAATTGTTCTTCAATGTCGGAGGTTTCTACAGAAACCGATGACGGAATCAGAAAAACTGGTTTTAAAGCTAATCAGGGCGGACAAATAAGAATGAATCTTAAGTATGTTTTCGATAAAGGATATGCTAAAGTGTATTATAAAAAACTGGATGACAGAAACACATTCTACCTTCCGATTCCTTTGGTACAAAATGGAAATGATCTAAAAGAATTTTCGGGTTTTGATGCTAATTACGGAACGTATAGCTACAGAAATATCAGTCAGTTGAATATTCCTCAAGCTGGAGGAGGTTTTTTCAGCAGAAATTTAGAAGACGGAATTCATCCGAAAGTTGATGTGTTGGGAGCTGAATTTAAATATGATTTGGGAAATAATTTCTCTGTTTTAAATAAAACGAGATATACCAATATCAACATGAATTACACTGGAATTTTCCCTTCCGGAGGTCCGAAATCAGGGGCGGATTTTGCGGGATTACCAGTTTCGCAAGGAGGGTTAGGAATGAGCAGTTATCAGTATTCTTTGGTAAGTAGTGGTGCAATTGTAAATCCTGCCTATGTTCAGAAATTAGGTTTTTGGGCAATAGACAAACAAATGAATAATTTTGTAAATGACTTACAATTCAATTATAAATTTGATAAAGGAAATGTAACGGCAGGTTTTTATAAATCAAGCTGGAAATCTCATCAAAACTGGAACTGGAGTAATATTTTGGCGACAGCATCAGATCATCCCGAATTATTAAATTTAGTTGATACTTCTCTTACGCCGTCGAGTACAGGTTATTCTAAAACGTATAATGGAGTTACAGATATGTCTTTCTTGCTAAGGGATTCTCAGGTTCAGGGAAGCTTGAATGATCTTTATGCAAATTTAGATTACAATATTACAGATGATTTAAGCTTCAATGCGGGAATTCGTTACAGCCGTGATTTCTACAAGGGTTATGGGGTTAACACAACAACCGGAAACTTGAATAATTCAGGGTTGACAACAGATGGAACTCACAGTTTCCTGACAACAACTGCAGATGATAACATGTCTGTGTTGGGAAATAAATATACCTATTGGAATTATGATGTAAACAGAGTTTCTTTCACGACGGCTTTGAACTATAAAATTAATTCAGAAAATGCGGTGTATGCTCGTTTTTCTAATGGTTTCAGATCTCCGAATGAGGAAGCGTATTATAACAATATGATGGATCTTTCTGCGATAAAACCTGTAACGACCAATCAGCTGGAGGTTGGGTACAAATATTATTCAAGAGCTTTTGATATTGCGGTAATTCCTTTTTACTCTACATTGAAAAATCTTTCGTTTACCGATGTTTTCTCTGATGGAACTTCAGAAAATAAATTCGCCAACACTACCAATTATGGGGTAGAATTGGAAGGTTACGCAAGATTGTTTAATAATTTATTGGAAATTACATTCAACGGAACAATTCAAAATCCGAAATACAAAGATTTCACAGGAAGAAATGCGGATGGATCAACATTTAATTATGATGACAACACCGTAAGAAGAATGCCGAAATTTTACTTCAATATCGCTCCAGCCGTGAATATCACAAAACAATGGAGAGCCTATGCAAGCGTAAATTATTACGGAAAACGTTTCCAGGATGAGAAAAATACGCAGACCTTGCCTTCGTTCTCAGAATTCGGAGCGGGAACTTCTTATCAATTGGGAAAAATAAGATTTGCGGTTGATGGTACCAATATTTTCAACACGATCGGTATTACAGAAGGCGATCCAAGAGCGGGATCTCCATCTGGCGACGGAACAATTATGGCAAGACCAATTATGGGTGCAGCGGTAAGAGCTTCTATTACGTTGGACTTCTAAGTTAGTTTCTTTATAAAATTGATTAAACCGTCGGAATTTTTCTGACGGTTTTTTATTTTGAATATTTTACTGAAACTTAAAACATTCACTTTGTCATTCCGTAGGAATCTCGACGCGAATTGCTTTATTTATTTTCGAGATTTAGATTCCTACGGAATGACAAACCCTGCGTTAAAAATTCAATATAAAAAATTACTTCAAAAACGGATTATATCCTTTCTCAAAACCAATAGTCGTCGGATTTCCGTGCCCAGAAAAAACCTGCGTTTCATCATCCAAAACAAAAAGTTTCGTTTTAATTCCTTCGATCAACTGTTCGTAATTTCCTTTGTAAAGATCGGTTCTTCCAATGCTTCCTTCAAATAAAACATCTCCTGAAATGATAAATTTCTGAGTTTCATTATGGTAAACTACGCTTCCCGGAGAATGTCCCGGAACATGATAAATCTTAAATTTTTCTCCATCAAAATCCAATTCATCGCCTTCATTTATATATTCAATTTCTACATTTACAGGATTGAGTTGAAAACCGAATCTCATTCCGCTTGCCTGAAGCATATCCAAAACTTCTTTATCGTCCTGATGCATCGTCACAGGAACTTTAAACGTGTCAAAAGCCCATTGTAATCCCAAAACATGATCGATATGAGCATGAGTCAGAAGAATTTTCTGGATTTTTAAATCATTTTCAGTAATGAAATTTTGAATGGCATTCGTTTCCTGTTCATTCATGTTTCCCGGATCGATCAGCCAGGCATTTTTATTTTCGTTGTAAAGGATATAAGTATTTTCGCTCGCAAAATTGAATACGAAACCTTGAATCTGAAGCATATTCTGAATGTTTTTTAATTAAGACAAATTTAATCACAAAAGTTCTGGTTTGAAATTTTTTTAGGTGAAATGTTTAATTAATAAAGATGCTTCGAGAACCTCAATATCACATTTCTAAAAGTCTCACTAAGCAATTAGTAGTAGAGATGTCATGCTGAGCGCGAAGCAGTCGAAGCATTTGTTTTAATTTTATATATTGATTTTGTGGTTAGAAATTAATAAGTTAAAACATGTTTATTATGAAGAAAATCCCTGTTTTTTGTTATCTTCGTCATAATGAAAACTTTGCGAATATTTTTACTTGCTTTAAGCGGATTGGTTTTTGGACAAAACATCCAGAGCATTCAGTTGTTTAATCCTCAGACGAACGATGAAACGCCTGTTATTAATTTTAATCAACAGTTGGTTTTAAGTTTTGATGATCTTACGAATGCCAGTGAAATTTACAGATATACCATCAAACATTACAACAGAAACTGGGAAGACGACAATCTCTTTTTTACAGAAATTGCGAACGGAAGTTTAAATGGTTTGTTAGACAAATTCCAGTATTCATTCAATACGTTGCAGTCTTACACACATTATACGTTGACGTTTCCGAATGAAAAGATACAGCCGAAGATTTCAGGGAATTTCGAACTTATCGTTTATAAAGATTCGGCAGATAAACCACTTTTCAAAAGAAGGTTTTATCTTGTGGAGAGTGCAGCAACGTTGGGGTTAAATATTTCTAGATTTGCAGATGCCAGAAATCCTAATGCCAATCAAAGAGTAGAAGTTCAGGCAGTTTCAAAAGGTGGAGATCTGACTTCAAATGTCAATTCTATGACGCTGAATGTGATGCAAAATAACAATCCTAATGTTACGGTGAATAATTTAAAGCCCAGTGCGACGCTCGGAAATCAATTGCTTTTTCAGCAGACGAGTTTGCTTTTTCCAGGGAATAATGAATTTTACTATTTCGATAATAAAAACATGAATTTGGCTGCAGATATGGTTCGTGCAACAGAATTAAAAGATGGCGTAAATCAGACTTATCTTCATCCGGTTTGGGCTTTTCCACTGAATTACCAATATCAACCGGACGTAAACGGAGCTTGGTATTACAGAAGAAATGACCTTGGAAACGAAAGAAATGCAGAGCGGGAAGCAGATTATTCTTGGGTGTATTTTTCTTTAGATTCTGATCCTGTGGAAAAAGATATTTATGTTTTGGGAGGTTTTAATAATTTTCAACCGAGCAAAGAAAACCAGATGCAATACGATGAAGCAGGTAAAAAATATGTAGCAAGAATTTACTTAAAACAAGGTTTCTACAACTATATTTTAGCAACAAAACAAGGAAACGGATCGTTGGATTTCGGTGAAGTAAACGGGAATTTCTGGCAGACGGAAAATCTTTATCAGGCATTTTTATATTATACTCCTTTTGGCAGAAATTATGATGGTTTGATGGGATATGGTGAGTTTAGAACGCCTGTGAGGTAGATTAATGAAAAGAATATTTCTGGTATTATGTATATTAAATCTTTTTGTTTCCTGCAAAAAAGGATATGATGTTGATGATTTTGGTGAAAATTTAAGACCTTATCTCGAAAGACTTTCTAAAGAAAAAGCACTTCCTGTTTCTGATACGCTCGCTAAAAGTTTGTTGGAAAAAAAAGCTTCAAAAGAAGAATTGATAAAATTGATGGATGCCAAAAATCCAATATTAAGAGTTGTAGCTTATAGGGCTATTGTCAACAGAAACGAGCCTGAATATTTTGATTTATTAACAAATCATCTCAGCGATACAGCTAAAGTTACATCGTGGTTTTATGAAGATGCAAGTGATTCTTTCTTTGTTTCAGATTTGATGATAAGAAAAGCTTTTGATAAAAGAGGATTATCCCCGATTCAGAAAAAAGTATTAACAGAAAAAGTTTTGTTAGAACATTCTTATCTTGATGTTTCAAATTGGATGATTCAGGATGTTGATCCTAATGAGAAATATTATAATCTGATCAAAAAAAGAGCGCAAACTAAAAATGAGAAATGTGATCAATTAACAGCATGTTATGCATTAAGTAAATTTAAAAAGAAAGAAGACGTTACATTTTTATTTAACGTTTTTAAACAAAATATAAATGGTGGTTGTAAAGAAAGGGTTTTTAAAAGTATTGAAAAATTTCCTGATCCAAAATTCTTTCAGCTGTTAAACGTATATTTTCAAAATAATATTAAAGGAAAGCTTACACCCAAAGAAAATATTAGCGATGAAGTTCTTTATTTTGCAAGAGCCATAGCAGTTTACAAAAACTCTGAAAGTTTGGCGATCTTAAATTATATAGCTGAAAACAATACTTATATTAATAAACCTTATTGGCCTCCTTCAAATAAGGAATATGTTTTTCAAGCAGCCAAAATTTATTATGATACAATTTATAATAATCTTATTAAAAAAATCGAAAAAGAAATCGATCCCTGTGAGCTTAAAACGCTTTCTTATCGATGGATGGATGACTTTCGTAATGAGAATAAAGATTGGTAATAAACAAAAACCTTACAGAAAAATCCTGTAAGGTTCAATATAATAATAGTCTGGAAGTCCGGAATTATTTAATCTTTAAAAATGGCAGTCACCAGTAAATTTTCTTCATCCTCAAAAATATAATGAATATTTACAGGGAAATTTTGCATGGCGTTGACGGTAACTTCTTTATATTTTATTTCATTCTTTATTTTATTCTGTAAGATCTTGTTGATTGATTCTTTTAAATCTTCAAGAAAATCAATTCCTTTTTTTTCTTTTTCTGCGTTGAAAACTCTCATAAGAAGTCTTATGTCGTTTTTTGCAATAGATGATAAAAGGACTTTCATTTTATGCGCAATTCTTTTTCAGCTCCGAAATATTTTCGTAAAAATCTAATTTTGTCTTAGGATTTTCATTGTGAAACTGAATTCTGTACAACACTTCATCCAATTGGAATTGTGGGATTGCAGGTCTGTTGCTTATTTCAAAACTTTCTACCATTTTAGCAAAAGCTTCCAGAGTCTCCGGACTGAAGTGTTCAATTTTCGTTTTTAAAATTTCGGCAGTTGCATTCATCATTTTTGTTTTTTTAGGTTAATGATGTTCTTTTGATGGGGTAAAGGTAAGAAAAATATTTATATTTTAATATTTTATTTGAAAATAATAGGGGTTATTGTTTGAATTTAATACTTATTCGAAATATTTGTTTAAAAAATAGGGGGGTAACATGAATTGTTTAAAAAAAAGAATACAAACAAAAAAAATAACCTCCGTTTCCGAAGGCTATATATTTTAAACTAAATAAAATTCATTGAGTTTTTCTTCACACAAAGTTTTTACAACTTCGATCCATCGGTCTTCATCATTAAGACAAGGAATATAATGGAAATTTTCTCCGCCTCCATGCATAAACTGATGTTTTCCTTCAACAGAAATTTCTTCCAAGGTTTCCAGACAGTCTGAAACGAAAGCCGGACAAACAATCGCAAGGTTTTTTATTCCCTTTTTACCAATTGTTTCAAGGGTTTCGTCTGTGTAAGGTTCCATCCATTTGTCTTTTCCCAATCTCGACTGAAACGTTACCATTACTTTTTCTTTCGGCAATCCTAACTTTTTAATAACAGAATTGGTCACATCAAAACATTGATGACGGTAACAAAACTGATGACTCGGATTATTTTCACGCGAACAGCAATCGTTTAAATTACATGTATTCGTAGGATCTGTCTTATAAATATGTCTTTCCGGAACTCCGTGGTAAGAAAACTGCAAAGCATCAAAATTTTCAGGAAGTTTTTCCTTAATACTTTCCGCAAGACAGTCTATATAAATTTCTCTGTTGTAAAAAGGCTGAATATAATTGATTTTAATTCCCGGGAATTTCTCTTTTCTTACTTCTTCCGCTTTATCGATCACGGTTTCCGTTGTACTCATCGCATATTGCGGATACAAAGGGAAAAGTACGATTTCAGAAACGCCTTGATCAACTAATTTCTGAATTCCCGCTTCAATACTCGGTTGAGCATATCTCATCCCGATTTCCACAGGAACATCCACCAATTTTTGAAGTTTTTCCTGAATCTGTTTGGTAATAACAACCAGAGGAGAAACCCTCATCTGTCCAAACCGTTTTGTAAGCTTCGGCAGATTTTGCAGGTCTTGTGTTCAATATAATCCCACGAACCAATAATGCACGGAAAATCCATCGGTAGTCGATTACTTTTTCATCCATCAGGAACTCGTCGAGATACTCCTTTACATCCTTTACTGCCGTAGATCTTGGTGATCCCAGGTTTACTAATAGAATTCCCTTCATCGTTAATTTAGATTTCTCATTCTTTCATCAATTGTCGGACCATATTTTTTCTTTAAACGTAAAATATAAAGTTCCAACGCAAAATGTTCTTCCTCTTTGGTCATTCCCAAAGATTTTAAATATTGATCGCCTTTTTGAATAGCTATTTTTGTGAATAATTTTTGATACTCTTCATCAGCATCATATACGAACTGTTCTCCTTTTAAGTTTTTTATTTCGTCGTGAATTTCTTTGTCCAATTCATAATAATTGTGAAAATAATAATCAAGAAAGGTTATATTTTTCTTGTTTAATTTCCCCAAAATCGTATCCATCTTCTGAATGCTATCTTTCGCAACGCCCATTTCTACAAGGTCATCATGAATTCCGTCATTCAGCTGAGGTTTCTTTTTGCATGACAAAAGACTAAAACTCAAACCAATTAAAAGAAGAAATATTCTCATAGGAAAAGATTATCCGTTGACAGCTTCCACTCTTTCTACCAAGTCGGGAACGAACTGTTTTAAGATGTTTTCGATACCGCTTTTCAAAGTTGCTGTAGAACTCGGGCAACCTGAACAAGCTCCTTGTAAAAGCATTCTTGCTGTTTTAGTAGGTTGATCGTATTCCATTAACGAGATTTTTCCACCATCGTTTTCTACTGCAGGAGCAACGTATTCATTTAAAATATCAGAAATTTTCTGCTCGTCATCGGTATAATCTCTGTTGATGATTTTTTCTACAGGATTTTCGTGTTTTTGAGCTTCGATAGTAGAAATTTCACCTCCGTTCTGAAGATATTCAGCAATAAAACCACGAACTGCCATCATGACCTGATGCCATTCTACAGAATTATCTCTTGTCACTGATACGAAATTATCAGAAATGAAAACTTCCTTCGCAAAATCAAATTCCTTAAAAATACCTTCTGCCAAAGGGACTCCTTCTGCGACATCTCTCGATTTTACTTCTACGAAACCTTCCATTAATAATTTGCTCGATACAAATTTCATGACATTAGGATTCGGAGTCATTTCAGCGTAGATCTGATACATTTCTTTTTTCTTTTGAAGATAAATTCTTGGGTTTGCCAACAATTCGTCTTCAATAATGTTTTTCAGACTTTCTACAACATGTTCCCATTCTACAGTATCTTGTTTGGCAACTGCCACAAAATTAGCCGTAATGAAAATTCTTTCCACAAAAGGATAATTAAAAAGCTCCTGTGCCAAAGGAATTTCTGAAATATCTGAATCTCTATCCAACTCCAAAGACCCCGGAATCAGGTTGTAGTCGGCTACAAATTTCATCACTTTCGGGTTTTCGGTTGGTTCTATAAGTATAGTATGCATTTTTTCGTTAAATTTGAGATACAAAAATACGGATTTAGAAATTAGAAGCTAAACGTTAGAAGTTAGATTTTTGCTATCGGTGTTATTTCAAAATTATCAGGCAAAAATTTAATCTTCGAATTCATTCATTTTCAAATCATAAAATTAAAATATTACATTGAAATGGCTTTAATAAAAGAACTTTTAGGAAAAACACCGCAGATCGGAGAAAATACTTTTTTGGCTGAAACAGCAACGATTATCGGAGATGTTACGATGGGAAAAGATTGCAGTATTTGGTATAATGCGGTAGTAAGAGGAGATGTTCACTACATCAAAATGGGAAATAAAGTGAATGTTCAGGATAATGCGATGTTGCACTGTACGTATCAGAAACATCCTTTAAATATCGGAAACAATGTATCGATCGGTCACAACGCGATCGTTCACGGATGTACCATTCAGGATAATGTTTTAATCGGAATGGGCTCAATCGTTATGGATGATTGCCTTGTCGAGGAAAACTCAATCGTTGGAGCAGGTTTCTGTGGTTACTCAGGGAACTCATATTAAATCCGGAGAAGTTTGGGGCGGTGTTCCTGCGAGAAAAATTAAAGATATCAATTCTCTATTGCTGGAAGGTGAAGTGAACAGAATTGCAGATAATTACGTGAAATATTCTTCTTGGTACAAGGAAAATGTGAAGCATGTTGAAGGATAAAATTTATTTTTAACTTTAGCTATCCATGAAAGTTGTATCAATAGTAATAACATTTTTGTTATTTAATTTTTTAAAATCGCAAAATGTTGAAATTCGCTCTTTTAATTTAAAAGAATTTGATTCTTTACTTCAGAAGTCATGTCCTATGGATTGTGAGATTAAAACTTATCACAATAGTAATTTTATTTCATTTAAAAGAAAGGATTCTGTTATTAGTATGTCATACAATAAAGATGGAATTTCTTCAATGAGAAAAGTTTTTGGGAATTATCGTGTTTGGTATGAGTTTCATCCTAATTTAAAAATTAAATCAAAAAAAGAGTTTTTGTCCGGAATTAGCCAAATTGGGATAATGCAGGTTGGTATTGAAAGAGAGTATGATACAGATGGGAGAATAATTCATGAGACTGATTGGGAAAATGTTCCATATGATACGGATATTCCGGGTCCTAACATAAATGTCTGGCAAATTGTAAATCAGATAAAGAAAGATTTCAATTTTGATATTTTATTTGATGAATCTTTTTTCAGTATTCAGATTTATCAAGATGAAGTAACAAAAAAAGTAAACTACGGTGTCGTGAAATTTATTAGTGATAATAATGACAAACTAAAACTGTTAACATATTACTATGACGGCGAAAACGGTAAGTTTATTAAGAAAAGTAAATCGGAAACAGAACTTCCTCCTGGTGGATTAGTTCATTATTAAAATTCAAACAAAAGCATTGTCAAGAAAATAGCAATGCTTTTTTATTATTTATTTACGCAGAAACCAATTCCGCCTTTCCATCTACACATTTAATAGATGTCGGTGGATTAATCATCATACAATCGGATGTGATTTGATATTTTTGATTAAAAGCTTTCACTTTTTCTGTATAATCATTAATTTTATTTAAAATCGTGGCTTCCTTATTTTTAGGATAAGCGATATAAAATTGAGGTCCGCCGCAAGCTTTTGCACCCATCGGAGCAAATGTCCATTCACTGGCGTCGGTACATTTTTCTTTAGAAGCCTCAGATTCAATGGATGCTTTTAATTTATCCAATTGAGCCTGATCATATTTTTGGCTGTTTTCGTCTGCAGGTCTTTCTGCAATATCTTTGGGCAAGTTGGTATTTGTATTTTTTGTTGAAGAACAAGAAGCCATGAAAAGTGCTGTGCAGACAGCTAAAATAGGGAGTTTCATAAATTATTTTTGTTGAGATATTCTCAAATGTTATGCCAAGATATGGATTTAAAATTCATTTTGCGTAATTTTGACGACGATGAACAATCATTTTTTTGACTTAATAGAACATACCAACCGAAGTATTTTCCTTACCGGAAAAGCGGGAACAGGAAAGACGACTTTCCTGAATGATTTTGTAAAACGCACAAGAAAGAAGCATATTGTAGTCGCACCTACAGGAATTGCGGCGATCAATGCGGGAGGCGTTACCATTCACTCGATGTTTGGGCTGCCTCTGAGAACTTTTTTGCCGACAACCGACAGAGTTGACACCAGTTTGGCGAATAATATTGCCGATCTGATGCCGCATTTCAAATATCGAAAAGATAAACTTAAGCTTTTAAGAGAAGTTGAGGTTCTTATCATCGATGAGGTTTCCATGTTGAGATCCGATGTTTTGGATATGATGGATTTTTCTTTACGGTTTATCAGAAGAAATAATCAGCGTTTTGGGGGTGTTCAGATGTTGTTCATTGGGGATTTGTATCAGCTTCCGCCGGTGGTGCGAGATGAGCATATTTTGAAAATGTATTATAATTCTCCTTTCTTTTTCGACAGTCATGCGATCAAAGAAATCCCTTTAATTACCATTGAATTAACGAAAGTTTACCGTCAGTCCGACGAATATTTTTTAGAAATTCTGAATGCAATTCGTGACGGAGATGTTGCCAATATTGATTTTAATCGTTTAAATGAAAGATACGATCCCGATTTTGATATGGGAACGGAATCCTACGTTTATCTGTGTTCTCACAATAAAATGGCGGATGAAATCAATCAGGAAAAATTAACGGAGATAAAAGTTGATCCTAAAAGCTATGAAGCCAAACTTTTCGGTGAATTTAAAGAAAACCAGTTTCCGAACGAGCAGTTTTTAGAATTAAAAATAGGCGCTCAAATCATGTTTATCCGAAACGATATTTCCGGAGAAAAGAAATATTTTAACGGAAAATTAGGCGAAATATCTGCTTTGGATGAAAACGAGATTAAAGTAGTTCTCGACGGAAGCGAAAGAGAAATTACCGTAAAACGTGAAGTCTGGGAACAGAAAAAATATTTCCTAGACACCGATAAAAATATTAAGGAAGAAGTGTTGGGAAGTTTCGAGCAGTTTCCTATAAAATTGGCTTGGGCGGTTACGATTCATAAAAGTCAGGGTTTAACGTTTGATAAAGTGATTATTGATGCCGGAAAAAGTTTTACGGCAGGTCAGGTTTACGTGGCGCTTTCCCGTTGCCGAACGTTGGAAGGAATTGTTTTAAAATCTAAGATCACACCTGAAGTTATTTTTAAAGACAACAGAATTCTTAAATTTCAGGGTGAAACCCACGCTAATGATAATGTTGAAGCTATTTTAAATAAAGAAAAATACGATTACAGCATCAAAAAAGTGCTTCGTACCGTCGATTCTCAATGGCTTTTAAAAGAAGTTGAAGACTGGAATAATCTCTCTATTGTTACAAAAAGTATCGATCATGTAAAGACGAAACAATTGTATGTTCAGTTGAAACAAGATATTGTTAATCTTGGGAAAATTTTCGAAAAATTAGACCGTATTATTTCTCAAAAGGTTAATAATTTTATTGAAAATAAAGAAGAATGGTCTGAAATTGAAAGCAAAACGAAAGGTGCAGTTAATTTCTTTTTTACCGAAATCAGAGATAAAGTTTTCAATCCGCTGAAAGAATTTTATACCGAAATAAAAGGCGCAAAAGGCTTAAAACAATATAATGAAGACTTTAGGGTTTGGCTGGAAGATATTGAAGAATACTTGAATAGTTTAAAGGAAATTCATTTATTAGAAACGAAACTTTTAGAGGAAAAAAATGACAAGGAAATCAGCATGAAAATTGCAAAAGTACCGTCTCAGGTTCTTACTTTCCAGTTATTTGAACAGGGAAAAACAATCTCCGAAATTGCAATGGAAAGAGGTTTGGTAAAAGAAACCGTGATCGGTCATTTGGCGAAATTTGCAGAACAGGGTTTACTGGATATTTCAAGAGTCATTACTTCCGACAAAATCAAAGCGTTTGAAGATATTTTCTACAAAACGCCACACGAAACGCTGACAGAATGGAAAAATGCCTTACCAAGTAATTTTGAATTCAATGAGATCAGGATTTTGATTAATCATTTTAATTATCAGAAAGAGAAATTTAAATAATATTGAAAAAGGTTTTAATAATCAATGGATTACTAAAACCTTTTTTGTTTCTATTTATTTAGTAAATTCTGATTGACTCTATAACCAACGATTTTTATATCTCCATCCTTATTTTTTTCCATCGTAAAGGTTTCTTCTGTATTTTCGCTGCCTCTTTTTACATCGTACGTAAGAAGATATTCGCTTCTGGCATTGCTTCCTTTTACAACCATGGTTTCCCACTTTACCAGATTATATTCCTGAACCGGACCAATTTTATTTTGAGTAACATTGATAAGTTCCAGAAGTTTTTCCTGATCGGTTACTGCGAAAAATTTTTCATCAAACAATTTATAAATATCGTCCTGATTACCTCCATATCTAAGTTCCCAGTAAAATTTCTGCGGGATTTTTTCACCATCTTCTTTATCGGATTCCCGGTCTTTGTAAAATTGATTGAAGTTGCAGCTTGTTAAAAGGAAGGAAAAAAGTAAGTAAATAATTGGTTTCATGATTTTGAAATTAGTATAGCAATATTAGTAAATTCGATGATAAAAGAGATTAATGATTTTTAAAATTTTTAATTATTTATTGAAATATAAATTCCTTTATGATCGCTTAAAATATCTTTATCAACGAAAACTTTAGCTTCTTCAATATTATTTCCGAAAGTTTTAGGAACAACAATATGATCTATATTTTCATCAATTTCTTCAGTTGCATTCATTAAATTTAATTCTTCAAAAAGATTTTTTAACGATTCTGTAGTGTTAGAATTTATTGAAAAATGTTCTTCCCCTTTTTTAAAAGAAGTATTAAAATCTCCAATAACAAAGATATTTTTATTTATTGAATACAGTCTTTTACAATCCTGAATGGTATTTTGTAATTCGTTATCCACAAAAGGTTTCCGATTAAACCAAGTTCCGATGATCGTACAATAGAAAATAATATTTCCCAATTCGGTTTCAAATTCTAAAGCCAGATTTGTTTTATCATCTGTTACAGAATGTTTTTTTGAACAAGGAATTTTGGAATATAAAATAGATCGAAATGCTTTTTTACCCTTTAAATAGTCTGTATAATTTAGATTTTCATAAACTATATTTTCCGGAATTTGTGAACAAAAATATTTGTATTTAAAATTTTTAAGATTGAGATTAATCGCTTCTGTTAAAATAAGGAAATCAAAATCAAGCTGATTTAAGAATTCTACAGTTTTTAAAGCGCCTTTTTTCCTCGTCCAGTCGATATTTAATGTGGCAATTTTCATTAATTTTTAGAACTTTTCAGAATTGGTATCCCATAAAACTTTGCATCAGATTTATTTCTGAAAAGTTTGATCAAATTTTTATCTTTATCAATTACTCCAAATTTATATTCAAATGCCTTTCTGGAATTAAAATAAACAGTGTCGTTCTTGATTGTATATTCACCTTTGATGCGATCTATTCCAAAACAGACACTTTCATAGATAAATTTTTCATCTTTCTTTAATTTTAAAGTTGTTGTACAGTTTGCTGCTCCTTCAGCTTGTGCAAAAATTTTGTCTTCTCCTTCTAATAAACTTTCAAAATTGATGAGCCCTTTTGGCTTGGCAGCAATTAAAGCTAAGCAGGAAAGCATAAATATTAAAAGAATATTTCTCTTTTTTTCTCTGAATTTATCTCTGACAGAAATGTAAAGTTGCCTGATAAATTCTATAAATAGGAGGAAATAAATGATGAAAGCAATAATGATAACAATTAAAAAAAACAATCCAAGCTCCCCTTCCCAAAAGTATGAAGTATTAATTGTCAAAAATAAAATTGACGTTAAAATAAATTGTAAAGAAAATTTTTTCATTTGTGTAATTATCAATTCATGAATTATAGTTGTTGGGGTTAAATATAAATAATTTTAAGATTTGAATCATTAATAAATTTAAACTTTAATAAGAATTAATTCTCATAGTTTTTTCCTGAACGACCCAATAAATCCTATCAATTACAAAAAGTAACTAATGCAAATTATTAGCTTTACATTTGTTTGGTTTTTTAAACCTAAAATTTAAAATATGAAAAATTTTGAAATATCAGTGTTGGATCTTGCGCCTGTAAAACAGGATAAGACGATTCACGATACTTTTCAGGACAGTTTATCTTTAGCAAACCATACTGAAAACTTAGATTATAAAAGATTCTGGCTTGCCGAACATCACAATATGGAAAGCATTGCCAGTTCTGCAACTTCGGTTCTGATTGGTTTTATCGCCAACGGAACAAAAAAAATAAGAGTAGGATCGGGAGGAATTATGCTTCCTAATCACAGTTCATTAGTAATCGCCGAACAATTCGGAACGCTGGAATCACTTTTCCCAGGAAGAATCGATCTTGGTTTGGGAAGAGCTCCCGGAACAGATGGTTTGACGGCTCAGGCTTTGGGAAGAAATCCCGCGATTATCAATCAGCAGTTTCCTAGACAGATTCTAGAGCTACAGAAATATTTCTCCAAAGAAAATCGTGATGCATTGGTTCGTGCCATTCCTGGAGAAGGGTTGGATATTCCGCTGTATATTTTGGGTTCGAGTACAGACAGCGCGTTTTTGGCTGCAGAATTGGGACTTCCTTACGCTTTCGCAGGGCATTTTGCTCCGGAACAAATGGAAATGGCTTTCAATATTTACAGACAGAATTTTGAGCCTTCAACATATTTAGATCAACCTTACATCATCGCTTGTGTCAACGGAATTGCTGCGGAAACTTCGGAAGAAGCTCATAAAATGTCGACAACTTTGTTTCAGGCTTTCATTAATATTGTAAGAAACGACAGAAAACCTTTTGCACCGCCTGTTGATGATATGGATGACATTTGGTCGCCCATGGAAAAATCGATGGTTTTGCAGAAACTAAAATATACTTTCGTCGGAGATCACTCAGAAATTGAAGAAAAACTGAAAAGTTTTCAGGAAAAATATAATGTGGATGAACTGATGATTAATTCTCATATTTACGATCATCAAAAAAGATTAGAGTCGTATGAGATCATCAGAAAGGCAAAAGACTCGATATTTAAAGCACAATAAACCGTTTATATTAATTGGCAGATGCTTATTTTTATGAGTATCTTTGCAAAAATTTAAAGTAAAAATGTCTGATATTAAATTAAATACTATTCCGGAGGCTATTGAAGACCTTAGAAATGGTAAAATAATCATAGTAGTAGATGATGAAGACAGAGAAAACGAAGGCGATTTTCTTTGTGCTGCAGAATTAACAACTCCTGAATTGATCAATTTTATGGCGGTTCACGGAAGAGGTTTGATCTGTATGCCGCTTCCTGAAAAGAGATGTGATGAATTGGGACTTGATGTGATGGTAAGCAGAAGCAGCGATCCTAAAGAAACAGCTTTTACAGTTTCTGTTGACCTTTTGGGGAACGGAACTTCTACAGGAATTTCTGCGGGTGACAGAGCGAAAACGATTCTGGCTTTGATGGATAAAGATTCTAAACCGACAGATTTCATGAGACCGGGTCACATTTTCCCGCTTCGTGCAAAGAAAGGTGGAGTTTTGAAAAGAGCAGGACATACGGAAGCTGCGATTGATCTTACTTGTTTGGCAGGTTTGAAAGAAGGTGGTGTGATCTGTGAAATCATGAATGAAGACGGATCAATGTCTCGTTTGCCAGATTTGCAGGTTTTTGCTCAAAAGCATGATATGAAAATCGTTTCTATTGAAGATTTGATTCATTATCAGCTTAAAAAAGGAAACCTTATCGAAAGAATTGAAGAAAGAAAAGTAAAAACTGCTTACGGAGATTATGATTTCTGTGCTTTCAGAGAAACGTCTAACGATCAGATTCACTTTGCTTTAACGAAAGGAAGCTGGACCGTTGATGAGCCTGTTTTAGTAAGAGTACAGTCTTCTGATTCTTATTTTGATGTGTTAACAAGATTGAACAACGGTGAAAAACCTTTGTTGGAAAAAGTAACCAAGATGGTAAATGAAGCGGGAAAAGGGGCGATTATTTTCATCAATAACGTTTCAAATTCTGAAAATACATTGAGAAAATTACAACAGTTTATCAATTATCAGGACGGTCAGCAAAAACATCCGACAGCCGCTTTCAATTACAGAGATTACGGAATCGGAACTCAGATTTTAAAGAATCTTGGAATTAACAAGTTTAAAGTAATCACTCAAAACACGGATATCAAACCTCAAGTTGGAGGATATGATGTTGAAGTGACGGAGATGGTTCAATTATAAATGTCTGCAATTTTAGAAAAACCGGACAAATGACCATATTTATTACAATTATTGGAGTTGTTATTTATCTATTCCTATGTTATGCTTTTGGTTGGTTCGTATTTATATTTACAAGTATAGAAAATGACACATTTGGGCAAAAATTATTACGATTTATTGTAGGTTTTGCTATATCAACATGGTTATATTATGTTTTTAGATAATTTCTATGAGAAATGCATATATATTAATCACTTTACTAATTTTTTCATTTTCATTTTCGCAAGAATATAGATTTAATGGTGGTGAAATGATTTATAAATTAACAGATAATAATCAATGGACTTTTAAGGATGTTAAAGCAAATGATTTTAAAGTATTTGTAAACTATCCTAAAAGAGCTATTGTATTTTATTACTATGTAAAAATTTATAACTCAAGTGAAAAAATGGAAATTGTTGATGTTTATGAAATTTTAAATCAAAAAAAATATAAAAACTTAAAGTTTTATGAAACTAAGAATAAAGAAGGATTTTCATTGTGGCAATTTAATGAGGATGATTTACAAACATTAATAATTTATGAAAAATGTGATGAAAATTTTAAAAATTGCATGATTAGACGAGATTTAAAGAGTTTAGAATAAACTGCTTTTTTTGTAAGTTTAAAGTATTGAAAAAGCATTCTCTATGTGCACTCTTCCTTGAACTAAAGCTCTTTGAAAGCCTCTACTTCGGCAATACTTTTTCCGTTTTGTGAATGGTCAATTTTACGTTGCAAGTTTAGGCTTGAAATTAACAATAAATAGAGTTGACTCACAATTAAAACATATTAGAAATGGCTTGAGAAATCAAGCCATTTTTATTTCGTCAAAATTTCTGAAACCATTCAGAAAATCTTTGATATTCATTCTTTTCTTTCCTTCCAATTGTAATTCTAAAGGAAAATAGAAACCGTCTAGAGTATAGATTTTAAATTCATTTTTTGAAATATCTAAACTTCCGACAGGTTTTTCATGATTGGAAAGTTCAAATTTTCCACCGAATATTTTTAGTCCTTTTTCTTCTTCTCCGATTTTCAATGTTGTGAACGCAGCAGGATAAGGCGACATTCCCAGAATAAACTGATGAACTTGTTTTGAAGTTTTCGTCCAGTGGATTCTTGTATCTTCTTTAAAAATTTTAAAAGCATTTTTCGGATGTTCAACTTCCGGTTGAGGTTTTTCAATAATTGAATTTTCTGCAAGACCGTCCAATGTTTTTGCCACCAATTTAGAACCCATTTCCATTAATCTGTCGTGAAGACTTCCTGCATTTTCATCTTCCAACACCGGAATTTCTTCCTGCAATAAAATATTTCCTTCATCAATTTTTTCATTGATAAAAAAAGTAGTTGCCCCCGATTTTTCTTCACCGTTAATCACGGCATAATTAATCGGAGCTGCACCTCTGTAATCCGGAAGTAGGGAAGCATGAAGGTTGAAAGTTCCCATTTTTGGCATTTCAAACAAAACTTTAGGCATCATTCTGAAAGCGACAACAACAAAAACATCGGCATCTAATTTTCTTAATTCGTCTAAAAATTCAGTATTTCTTAATTTTTCAGGCTGAAAAACAGGAATATTATTTTCTACAGCAAAAACTTTTACCGGAGACTGATTGATTTTTTGTCCGCGTCCGCTTGCTTTATCGGCAACCGTTACAACGCCTACCACTTCATGATGAGATTGGTGAATAGCCTCCAACGAAGTCTTTGCAAACTCGGGAGTTCCTAAAAATACGACTTTCAATGATTTCATGGTGCAAAGATAAGGTCTTTGAATTATAAATTATAAGTTATGGATTGTGAATTTTCCACGTAATAAAATTACCAATTACTCATTACTTATGCTAAAGCATACGTTCTAAAATTCAGCATTTTTACTTTTCCTGAATCCAATAAGAAAATCAGGTTTTCCAAAATATTTTCTTTGGAATGATAGCTTAACTGAATCGAAAGTTCTTCAATAGTCGAAGGTTTTTTTCCTAATATATTAGTAATTTGATCAGAAATATTCTTTCCAAAAATCGAATGTTTATTCTTTTCACAAACCGAACATTGACCACAGTTTTTAGAGTTTTTTTCACCAAAATAGGCAAGAATTAGTTTCATTTTACAATATTGATGGTCTTCAATGTAAAACTTCATTTCTTCCCATTTCTGGATTTTACTTTTCTGAATATGCTCAAAAAGTTTCCAATACGCTGAATTAATAACTCTTTCGTCTCTGGGTTTTAAAAATTTAATACTAGATAAAGCGCCATCAATATATTCCACATATCCTTTTTGCTGAAGTTCTTTCAGCCTTTCTTTGATTAAATGAATATCTACTCCGATTTTACTACTAACCTGTTGTTCGCTGAACATTACTTTATGAGTAGTAATTCCGGAAATGGTACGAAGCATTAATTCAATAAAATAGGCGTCTTTTTGTGGTAACTGATCTATTTCATCAGCCTGCATCAACAATTGTAAGGACGACAGGCTTTTATTTTCATTAAAATAAATAATTTCCTGATTGTGAAGAAAATTTAAAACATTTTTAATTTTTGCATTCGATAACTTGGTGAAATTCTGAATTCCGACTGAATTTAATTGAAATACTTTCTCCGGTAATTCAAATTCTGCCACCTGAAAAATAGAGTAGAGGTAATTGATAATTTTTAAAAACTCAGATTTATTCGGAATTTGATTTTTTAATATTTGATCAAAATTTAAAATTTCCTGTTTATTCCAGAGTAAAAATGCAAAACTTTCTTTTCCGTCTCTTCCGGATCTTCCGATTTCCTGATAATAATTTTCGATAGAAGGAGCAGGAGAGTAGTGAATCACAAAACGGACATTGTCTTTGTCAATCCCCATTCCAAAGGCATTTGTAGAAATAAGAACATTGTTGTCACTGTTATTCCAAATGTTTTGTCTGGTATTTTTTTCTTTTGTTGTTAAACCTGCATGGAAAAAATCAACATTATTCAACTTATTTTTACGCAAGTATTCTGATAACTGCTCAGCTTCTTTTCTTGTTCTTACATAGATAATTCCCGACTCATTGGTGAATTTTAAAATATCAAAAACACGTTGAAACTTATCGGAAATTTCTTCCGTAAAGATTCTGATATTTTCTCTTCTAAAACTTTTCTGGAAAACTTGCGGATCTTTTAATTCAAGTTTTATTTTAATTTCTTCTAAAACTTTAGAAGTTGCCGTCGCTGTTAACGCAAGACAAGGAATTTTAGGATGATTAAGCCTGAAATCTTTTATATTCTGATAACTTGGTCTGAAATCTTGTCCCCATTCTGAAATACAATGCGCTTCATCCACCGCAATAAATGACATTTGAATTTCTTCAATATTCTGAAGAAACTGTTTGTTTGTTAATCTTTCCGGAGAGATATAGAGCATTTTTGTTAATCCGTCTTTACAACGGTCATAAATACCTTCCGCATCGTATTCATCTAATTCAGAAGATAGATATTCTGCTTCAATTCCTCTTGATTTTAAGTGATTCACCTGATCTTTCATCAACGCCAAAAGCGGAGATATAATAAGACAGGTTCCTTCTTTCAGCAAAGCCGGAAGTTGGTAACAAAGAGATTTTCCGGCACCTGTAGGCAACAGAACAAGAGTGTCTTTTTCATTAATAACCGCATCGATAATCGCTTCCTGAGAATCACGGAAGTTATCGTAACCCCAAAAATGTTTCAGGGTTTTAAATTTTAACTCTTGAAGATCTTGTTGAGAAATCATGTGATAAAAATAATGAAAGTAATATAATAAAAAAAGCCACGCAAAGCGTGACTTTTATATAATTTACTAATAAGTTTATTATTTAGCTTCGAAGTAAACTCTTCTATTTGCTCTGTTTTTCCATTCAGGACATTTAGTAGCAGGGTCGCACTCAGGATATTTAAGGTCTTTTTCACCTCTACCTACTGAGTTTAATTTATCAGACTGAACACCGTTTTTAATTAGATATTTTTTAACGCTGTTAGCTCTTCTTTCAGATAATTTTTGGTTATAAGCATCAGAAGCTCTTGTATCTGTAGCACCGATTACTGTATAAGATCCGTTTGAAGAGTTGATATAACTAACTGCATTGTTCAAGATAGGAGTATTAGAAGGTAAAATTCTGTCTGAGTTCAAATCAAACTCGATACCATCTAATTTCGTTTCTGTTTCTACAATTGGTCCAGTTACTGGAGGAGTAGTTGTAGGACAACCTTGGTTTTCTACCGGTCCAGGAACAGTTACACACTTATCGTAAAGGTCAATTACACCATCAAGATCAGTATCAAGAGCAACACCAGCACCGTCAACTCTTGCACCTGCAGGAGTATCAAGCTGTCTGTCCCAATCGTCGCAAACACCATCATTATCAAGATCTCCTTTTTTACAAACTTCGATATCTTGGTTTTTGTTTGCCAATACATCTAATTTGTAATAGATTTCCTGAAGTGGGTCATGCCACATTAAGTGAGATTCGTGTTTTCCAAGTTTTAAAGAAACACCTATCGTTGCGTTAAAGAAGTTATCAGAAACCTGCTCTTCGCGTTTGTTGATTGCACTGTATTTGTCACCTCCACCATCGAATTCATCATCACCTGTAACACCATACATTAATCTACCTTCGATATCGATTCTTCTGTTAACTTTATATTTAACACCGGCACCGGCTTGTGCGAACATAGAACCAAGTTGGAATGGCTTAAGTTCTGTTACCATTCTTTGTCCTGTTTCGTCTTTCTGGTACGCTCTATAAGCTAAAGTTCCGATACCTGCGTATCCGTGTAATGCCCATCTGTAAGGAGAATGGTTATCAACTCTTCTCAATAAATTTGAAAAGTTAATGTCTCCTAATAATGTAATCGCATCATATTGAGTTCTTGCAGCTACTTGTTGATATGCAGAAGCATTTGCAGGAGCAGCATCTTTGGTATTGAACCATCCTTGTCTTGTTTCTCCTCTATCGTACTGTAAGTTAATACCAAAAGCATGTGTAATAGCTTTATCAATACTGATATATGCAGAATAACCAAAAAGGTTTTTACCGTTACCATTCTTTATAGATGTTAAATCTGCAGATTGAATCAATGGTACACCCGCACCAACTGAGATCGCCCAATCGTTGAATCTTTTCGATTTATTTGTAAATGGGGAAACATTCGCAGAGCCTGAAGAGAATGTATTTGGATATTCTCCATTTGAAACTACTGCAGTTGAGTCTTGTGCAAAGCTGGCTGTAGGAACAGCTAATGCTAATGCAACAATTGCTAAACTTAATTTCATAGTGTATTTTTTATTTAGTTAATTAAATGATTTATTTATTTGTAGTAGGACAACCTTGGTTTTCTACCGGTCCAGGAACAGTTACACACTTATCGTATAAGTCGATAACTCCATCCAAGTCCATATCTAAAGCAACACCCGCACCGTCAACTCTTGCACCTGCAGGAGTATCAAGCTGTCTGTCCCAATCATCACAAACTCCATCGTTGTCAAGATCTCCTTTTTCACAAACTACGAGCTCCGTGCTTTTATTTTCTAAAACATCAACTCTGTAATATGCTTCTTGTAAAGGATCGTGCCATGCAAGATGAGACATATGTTTTCCTAGTTTGAAAGAAACTCCTAAGTTAACAGTCCATGCATTATCTGATCTTCTTTTCTCAATCATGTTGTATTTAGATACTTTAGAAGCCGGATCATAATCATCCGGACCTGCATATCCACCTCCGTCAAATTCATCATCACCACTAATGATATACATGGTTCTGGCTTCAATGTCAATAAGTTTTGAAACATTATATTTCACACCTACCCCAAACTGATAATAAACTGAATTAATATCTAATTTTTGATTAATAAATAGAGGGATTCTAGCGGGAGTAGTGCTCCATCTGAACTCATTATTATCATGTAATGATGTATTGAAGTTCATTAAACCTATACCTCCGTAACCATGTAAAGCCCATCTGTAAGGAGAATGATTGTCAACTCTTCTCAAAATATTCGAAAGGTTAACGTCTCCCATTAAGGCAACTTGATTATACTTTGTTTTCGCTTCTGCAACTCCGGCAGCTATACCTGCAGCACCTTCTAGTTGAGCTTTCTGTGTTGTTTCACCTCTTTGATAGATAAGGCTGATTCCAAATACGTGAGAAATTTGTTTGTCTAAACTCACATAGGTATTATAACCCCAATTGATCTTCTTGTCAGTGATTGATTTAAGATCAGAGTGCGCCATAAAAGCAACACCACCACCGACTGATACAGACCAGTCATTGAATCTTTTAGCCTTGTTGTCGAAAGGTTGAACATTGGCGGAACCTGAAGAGAATGTATTGGGGTACTTATTATTTGAAGTAACAGCTATACTATCCTGTGCGTAAGTAGCAATAGGCAATGTGGCCAATAATAATAAACCTAATTTCATACAATATGTTTTATGTTTTGTTTCAGATAAAATCTTTTAATAATATTCTGGAAAACTCTCTTTCAAAAAGATGTTTTTTGTGAGGGATTTCCAATCTTTCTGATAAAAATTTTAATTCATTATACTTAACGATATCTATATCTATAACTCTGTCTGCATATCCTCCTTTTGCTTTAGAATCGTTAACTCTTCCCATCTCAATTTCAATGCTTTTAACAAAATTAAGCAGCTGGATTGGTGAAAGATGTGTAAATATTATCGTTGCAATATTACAAAAAATATTGGAACTGGCAAATTCTACAGGCTCGGATGTTAAAAATTCACTAATCTGTAATATTTCATTTCCCCCTTTCTTGATTTTTTCCAGCGCTGTTTCTAAATTTTTTTTTTGATCTCCAAGATTACTTCCTAGTAACAAAACCACTTTATGTTGCGACATATTACGAAATGATTGATTTATGAAAAGTTTTTTTAAAAATGTACTGGCAAATATAGTGGCTATCGTCATATTATGTGCCGTGTTTTTCTTCTTTTTTATCATAATGCTTGTGTTTAGTGCGATGGGAAGTGAGGAGTCTGTGGTTGTAAAAAAGAATTCTGTACTTACAATTAATTTAAAAACAAATATAATAGACAGCCCGACTGAAGAGCAGAAAGGATTATTCGGTTTTAGTGATAAGAATAAAAGTATTCTTATTTATGATGCAATTGAAGCCATTAATAAAGCAAAAACTGATGATAATATTAAAGGGATAAGCATTGAAGCCGATCAGCTTACTGCGGGGATTACTCAGATTGATGATCTTAGAAATGCGATTCAGGATTTTAAAAAGAGCGGGAAATTTGTGTATGCATATGGAAATGCCGTTTCTCAGTCTTCTTATTATTTAGGATCTGTTGCGGATCAATATTATTTGAATCCATCAGGAATGATCGAGCTTAAAGGTCTTGCAACGGAAGTGACTTTTTATAAAGATTTTGCAGATAAATACGGAATCGGGATTGAAGTAATTCGTCATGGGAAATTCAAATCTGCGGTTGAACCTTTCTTAAGAAATGATATTTCTCCAGAAAATAAAGAACAGCTAAGCACGCTTTTAAATGATATCTGGAAAAATACTTCATCAAGAATGGCGGTTTCCAGAAAAATTGATACCGCTCAGTTCAGAACGATTGTCGATAGTTTATATGGAATGATTCCAGATTTGGGATTAAAATATAAGTTGGCTGATAAATTAATTCAGAAAACAGAATATGATCAATTAATTAAGTCAAAATTAAACTTAAAAGATGATGAGAAGGTAAATAAAATCTCTTTAGGAAAATACGTTGCTTCTTATTCTGATGATGAGAAATCGGGCGATAAAGTGGCTGTTTTATATGCTTCAGGTTCTATCAACGGTGGTGATAATTATAATGATATTCATTCTGAGCAATACATTAAATATATTAAAGATCTTCAGAATAATGATAAAGTAAAAGCTGTTGTTTTCAGAATTAATTCTCCGGGAGGAAGCGCCAATGCTTCTGACGAGATTTTATTTGAACTTCAACAACTGAAAAAGAAAAAACCGCTTATCGTTTCTTTTGGAGATTATGCAGCTTCCGGAGGTTATTATATTGCGATGGCAGCAGATAAAATTTATTCTGAGCCGAATACACTTACAGGATCGATCGGAGTTTTCGGGGTAATTCCTTACTTTAAAGATCTTGCTAATAAAAACGGAATCCGTGCAGATATTGTCGCTACAAACGCCAATTCTCAGTATTATTCTTCTTTAAACGGTGTTACACCTTACGGAGTGAGCCTTATTACGAGAAGCGTTGAAGGTACTTATAAGAGATTTGTGCATTTTGTGACTCAAAACAGAAAAAAGACTTTCGAACAGATCGATAATATCGGAGGTGGAAGAGTGTGGAGCGGTACCAGAGCTAAGCAAATCGGTCTTGTAGACGAATTGGGTACACTGAATGATGCCGTGAAATTTGCAGCTCAGAAAGCAGGTTTAAAATCGTCTTACACAGTTTCATCTTATCCGAAAAGAATGACTCCGTTTGAGCAGATTTTTAAAGACTTTAATGAAGATGATATTTCTGCAAGAGTAGTTAAAAGCAAAATAGGAAAGGCGAATTATGAAATCCTGCAACAGATCGTAGAAGAAAGAAAACTACAGTCTGAGGTGAAAATGGAAATGCCTTACCAGATCAAGATCGACTAAACTAAATTATATTGTACAAAGAAACGGCGGATTTGAAATTTCAAATCCGCCGTTTTATTTTTTATTCTAAAAGTTTTCTAGCTTTTCTTTGTAGCCATTCCGTAGATCCAGAGAACGATGAGCGCTCCTCCGATCGATAAAATCCAGCTTCTTGGGTTCCAGAAAGAAGTTACATCACCCCAATGAAGGATATACACTCCGATCGCTCCTCCCACGAAAGCTCCTACGATTCCCAAAATAATTGTAATAAGCCATCCTCCTCCTTGAGTTCCCGGCATAATAAGTTTTGCGATTGCTCCGGCAATAAGACCGAATAAAATCCATGTTAAAATTCCCATAGTTGCATTTTTTAATTTGTTAATATTTAAAGTTTGGTATTGCTAATATAGGGAAAACATGATTAAAATCATCTTTTCTTGAAGAACGAGTCAACAAATTCCGTACCATTGAATAATTGCAAATCTTGCATCTGTTCTCCGACACCGATATATTTCACAGGAATCTGGAACTGATCGGAGATGCCGATTACCACACCGCCTTTTGCTGTTCCGTCTAATTTTGTTACCGCTAAAGCATTTACTTCTGTTGCAGCCGTGAAACTGCTTTGCTTGCTCGAAAGCATTCTGACCTGTAGAACCGTCAAGAACCAACAAAATCTCGTGAGGAGCATCAGGAATCACCTTCTGCATTACTCTTTTGATTTTTGAAAGTTCGTTCATCAAATTAATCTTATTGTGAAGCCTTCCTGCTGTATCAATAATAACAACATCTGCTTCCTGAGCAACGGCACTTTGTACCGTATCAAAAGCCACAGAGGCCGGATCAGAACCCATTTCCTGCTTTACAATCGGAACGCCAACTCTTTCGCTCCAGATCACTAATTGATCGACAGCAGCAGCTCTAAATGTATCCGCAGCTCCCAAAACAACCTTTCTTCCTTCAGATTTGAACTGGTGCGCCAATTTTCCGATCGTTGTCGTTTTTCCAACGCCGTTTACTCCTACAACCATGATGACGTAAGGTTTTTTGGAGGTATCAATATTTCCTGTTCCTGCATGAGGATTTTCAAGCAAAAGACTTGAAATCTCTTCACGAAGAATTTTATCTAATTCGTTTATGCTTACAAACTTATCTCTTGCAACACGCTCTTCAATTTTTCCTATGATTTTAATGGTAGTGGATGCGCCAACATCGGATGCAATCAGGATTTCTTCCAGATCATCCAACACTTCATCGTCTACTTTGCTTTTGCCGACTACGGCTTTTGTCATTTTTTCAAAGAAACCCTGACTAGATTTTTCCAATCCTTTATCTAAAGTTTCTTTTTCTTCTTTTTTAAAAATATTTTTAAACCAACTCATTGTATGAATTAAGGAATTTTATTGATTAATGCTGGAAGCTGGGTGATGGAAGTTTGGATGTTTGCAATTCTACTGCTTAATAGGAAAGCTACATTTAGCTTCTGACTTCCAGCTTAGAAAAGCAAAGATAACAAAAAAACTACCCAAAAAATGAGTAGTTTTTTATATTGTAAATAAAGTGAAGATTATTTTTTCAAATAAACATCAACTTCGTCTGCATTCATTACTTTTTCTTCGAAAACGTAAGCTCCTGATTTAGAAGACTTAGTCATTTTCACAACTTTAGTCATTTTTTTTGACTGACCGCTTTGTAGGGTTGCTACTACTTTCTTTGCCATGGTAAATTATATTTATAAATTACTTGATTTCTTTGTGAAGGGTAGATCTTTTAAGAACAGGATTGTACTTCTTAAGCTCTAATCTCTCTGTAGTGTTCTTTTTATTTTTAGTAGAAATGTATCTAGACATTCCTGGCATACCGCTTTCTTTGTGCTCTGTACATTCAAGGATTACTTGAACTCTATTTCCTTTTTTTGCCATGATTTAGTTCTTTTTAATCAATCCGTTTCTAGTGCCTCTTTCGATAGCCTCTTCGATTCCAATCTTGTTAATCACTCTCAATCCATGAGCTGATACTTTCAGTGTTACGTGCTTATCTTGCTCTGGAAGGTAAAATTTCTTCTCCAATAAGTTAATTTCAAAACGACGCTTCGTTTTGTTATTAGCGTGAGAAACGTTGTTACCAACCATTGCACGCTTTCCTGTTATTTGGCAAATTCTTGACATATCTCGATGTTCTTTATTTGTATAATATTTGAGGTTGCAAAATAACGAAGAATTTTTTAGATAGACAAATCTTTTATGAAATTATTTACAAATAAGTTACACATTCATCATCTTGATTTTAAGATAATCTTTAATCTCAGCGGGCATTGGCTTTACGAATGATAAATTTCATAATTTTATATTAAACAGCGATCAATCCATCAATGTATCTCATATAACGAAAGGAATTTACATGATAAGATTAAAAACAAAACAAAAAGAAACCGCCAGAAAACTTATTATTAAATAATTGAACATTCAATCAATAAGAAAAGCCAGACGTTCAGCTGGCTTTTCTTATTCTAATTTTTATTTTAAATGGTGACCGAGATTTTTCTGAGTCGCTCTTTTATTTTTTTCCTCCCACAGATTTCACTGATTTGTACAAATGTTTGTGGTTATTTGTAGAAAAATTAGTGAAAATTAGTGTTTAAAATAATTTGAAAAATTCACAATTAATAAAAAAAATAAACCACAAACATCCGTGAAAATCCGTGAGATCTGTGGGAAAACTTAAGCTTTCTTCATTCTATTCTGAAACCTTTTAATCAAGAAATAAAACAACAAAAATCCCAACGCAAAAATTGAAAATCGAGAAAGTAAATCTCCCGCTCTTGCATAAAAAGTCATGTTGTCATAAAGGTTCACTTTGGCAAATAAAGTGGTTTTATCTCCATAAAAAGTATCTTCCGTAATTTCACCTTTTGCGTTGATATGAGCCGAAATTCCGCTGTTTGCAGCGCGTGCAATTTCTCTTCTTGTTTCGATGGCTCTTAGTTTTGCATACGATAAAAGCTGTTTGTGACCTTCCGTAACGCCCCACCAAGAATCATTGGTCATGATGGCAAGGAAATTAGCGCCTTTTTTCACATAATCGGTTGTGAATTCCCCATAAATACTTTCATAACAGATAATAGGAGCTATTTTTCCTTTATTATAAGGATTGGAAAAAGCAATCCTTTCTTTATCCGTTCCCAAAGAAGCAACCGTTCCCCCCAGATTAATCATGGCGTCGCCTAAAAGCGGCTTTAAATAACTCATATAAGGAAAAATTTCAACACCGGGAACCAATTTCCCTTTGTGATAAACTTCCACTTTTTGATTCGGAACAACCTGAATCGCGGAGTTAAAACTCTCCACCCAAAGTCCTGGATTTAGTTGATAAGCTTCTTTTGGTAAATTCTGATTATTGGTATAAAATTTATGCGAAGAAATTCCTGTTGAGAAAACAGATCCCGGATGTTTTGATAAAAATCCTTTAAGGTTGTTTAAAATTAAACTCTTCTCAAAAGCTCTCTCCGAAATAGAACCTCTTCCCGGAAGTGCCGTTTCGGGAGCAATATAATAATCTATTTTTCCTTTTGAATTTCTTTCGGCTAAGCTTAAAAGATCATTTTCTATGGTTAAACTGTCTTGAGAATATTTTTCCGCATACGGATCAAGATCGGGCTGAAGCATCAAAACATTTACGCTTCCGATTGGCTTTTCATTAAAACTATTAAATTTAATCATGGAAATAATCATCGGAATTAGGATCAAAGCTCCCACAATAGATGTGTTTCTAATTAAATCTTTCCTTTTTCTTCCGGCTTCCCAAGTTCTAACGGTGTAAAATATTAAAACATTAATGACTAAAATCCAAAAACTTCCCCCGGTTGCGCCCAACGTATCATACCATTGAATTAATTTCGGGTAATCGGCAAATACATTTCCAAGATTCAGCCAAGGCCAAGTGAGTTCCCAACCGAGATGGAATTTCTCAAAACTCATCCAGATTGCAATTAAAAATCCTAATCCCCAATATGTTCCCTGTGCATTTTTGTACCAATGATAACATTGAAAAACAAGAGAATACAACAAGGAATTAACCAAAACCGGAAATAAAACCGCCATCATAGAATGGCTTCCGTCAGGGTTTTTTGAGCCGTACAGCCAACCCGTTGTCACTACATTCCAAATTACAAAACATAAGTAGGAAAGTCCGAAAACGACCCAGCTTTTCCTGCTGTAATTGGAGAATTTTGACACACCGTGTTCCATCATCAAAAGCGGAACAAGGGCAAAGAATATAAAAAACGGAACACCGT
This sequence comes from Chryseobacterium ginsenosidimutans, assembly GCF_024807225.1. GTDB lineage: Bacteria > Bacteroidota > Bacteroidia > Flavobacteriales > Weeksellaceae > Chryseobacterium > Chryseobacterium ginsenosidimutans. The sequence goes on along the minus strand of NZ_JANUCO010000001.1, from coordinate 4,244,979 downwards.
AAGTGGGCCACGAAATCGACAACAGCATCGCTGAAATGAGCGTAAGTAAAACGTATTTCATTAAATTTATTTAACACACAAATTTAATGTTTTTGAAATGAATAAATTTGCAATCGATGTTAAAGAAATTTTATAAAATTATTATCATTCCCTATACTTTGTTTTTGCTATACCTTATGTTTTTAGGAATGGGCAGAACGCAGTTTGATGATAATTTATTAACGATGGAACCTATTATTTCTACGATAAATTTTATAAAAGGAACCATTTTGTGGAAAGATATCGTGATTATTGTTGTAGGAAACGTCGTCATGTTTATCCCTTTCGGATTTCTGGGCTGGATTTTTTCTAAGTTTAAAGACTTAAAAACACTGCTTTTTGCTTTTATTTCAGTAATTACTATCGTTGAAGCACTCCAGTATTTTACAAGAATGGGGATTTTTGAAGTGGACGATATTATCCTGAATACTTTTGGCGTGTTTTTAGGATTTTTACTTCGGAAATTTATGGAGAAACGTTTTGGGAACTGGGTCGTTTAGATGATCGGAAAAAATTAAGTTTTTTGATTATATAATGCTAACAAAATATCCACAAAGTTTGTCTTCCCGTAGGGATCTAAGCAAAGTTATTTAGATACTAGCTTTGAAAGATTCGTGCTTAGATCCCTACGGGATGACAACTCACAGTATTTCTTAATAAAGCTTAACTTCTTAATTTTCCTTAATGGTTTAAATTCTATCCATTCAATTCCTTCGCCCGTTTTTCGGCATTAAGAATCCCGTTTTTTAGAATTTCTTTAAAATTATTTTCGTTAAACGTTTTCATTGCAGCTTCTGTAGTTCCACCTTTTGACGCAACAGCCTGAATTAATTCTTCCAGGTTTTTATCAGAATTATTAATCATATGATAAGCTCCCAACATGGTTTGCTGTACAAAGAGCTTGGAAAGATTTTCGTCGATTCCCATCTCTACACCGGCTTTTATCATCGCATCCACAATGTAATAAAAATAAGCAGGTCCGCTTCCGGAAAGAGCCGTAACACCATCCAATAACTCTTCATTTTCCAGATAAACTGATCTTCCGGTTGAGTTTAAAAGTCTTTCAATACTAATTAATTGACTGAAAGAAATACCTTGCGCAGAAGTATAACCCGTAATTCCCATTCCTAAAAGAGTAGGGGAATTCGGCATTGCTCTTACAACTAAAGGATGATGTAATAATTTTTGAATTTTCTCGATTTTAATTCCTGCCATAATCGAGAGAACCATTTGTTTTTCCTTTAACTGAAACTTGAAATTTTCAGCGAGATGTTGGAAATCTTGAGGTTTTACGGCAATAATAATCAGATCTGCATCCAATTTTTGAACTTCATCAAAAGTTGAAATCTTCGATTTTGGAAACTCTTCTGATATTTTTGAAAATTTGGACTGATTTCTGGTGATTAAATGCAGGTTTTCAGGCTTTAACAATTCGTATTTCAAAAATGATTTTGAAAATGATAAACCCATGTTTCCTGCTCCGAGAATAGCGATTTTCATATTTGTGTTTGGTTTTATTTATATAAATATTTTCTGAAAACTACGGAATAATTGTCGTTAAAGTTAATTAATTCAATATTTTTGAAACTGATTTTTCTAGGTTTTTTATCAATTTTTCCAATCGGATTATAATTTTTAATAACAACCGATTTTTCAGTTATCTCTAAAATTTCCCCTATCGAAAATATTTCCTGATCTTTTTTTCTACTTTCAATAATGCAGTGAAAGTTTTGTTTTTTAATAGATTTGAAAAGAGATTCAAAATCTTTTAAGGAAGTGTTATCAATTATTTTTTGATTTAATTTTATAAGACTTTCTTCCGAATAAATTCTTTTAGAAACTTTATCAGAAGCACTATGCCGAATTCCCAAAATTCTATTATAAGGTATAATTTTTGTTCCGGCTAAAGAGAAATCATTTGCCTCTTCGATCATCAGAAAATCGTCTGAAGCTTTTACGATAAATCCTAATATTGAAGAATCATCTGTAAGGTTTACCTTAACGAAATTAACTCTGTCAATATGCTTTTGAATATGTTCCTTGAACTTCTTTTCTGTTAAATCTTTTGACATAATTTTGATTTTTAAATAATATTCACTTCTCTCTCCAATTCGATCCCGAATTTTTCTTTCACAGAATTAATAATCTCTGTTGAGAAATCGAAAATTTCCTTTCCTGTTGCGCTTCCTGTTGCGTTTACAATAACTAAAGACTGTAACTTGTGTGAAGCAACATTTCCGATTTGTTTTCCTTTCCAGCCGCATTGTTCGATCAGCCAGCCAGCCGGAACTTTCACAAAATCTCCGTTCGGATATCCTTGAATATTCTCGAATTTCTGCTGTAATTCTTCAAATTGCGTTAAAAGTATCGTTGGATTTTTAAAGAAGCTTCCCGCATTTCCGATTTCTTTCGGATCGGGTAATTTGCTTTGTCTGATATTGATGACAGCTTTCGAAATATCCTGAATCGTTGGATTTTGAATTCCTAAATTTTCCAGTTCGGATTTTATCGCTCCGTATTCCGTTTTTATCTTGTGGGTTTGTCTTGTTAGTTTAAAAGTAACTTCTAAAATTACATATTTTCCCTTTCCTTCCTGCTTAAAAATAGAATCTCTATACCCGAATTTGCATTGTTCCAAATTGAAAGTTTCCAGTTGAAGGTTTTCAAGATTAAGAACAGTACAACTTACAAAAGTATCTTTAATTTCAGTTCCGTAAGCTCCGATATTCTGCATCGGTGAAGTTCCCACATTTCCCGGAATTAAGGAAAGATTTTCTAATCCGCCATAATTTTTCTCCAGACAAAATATCACGAATTCATGCCAGTTCTCTCCTGCTTTTGCCGTAACTAAAACTTCATTTTCATTAATTAAATCTTCGTGAATTCCTTTTAAACTTAATTTAATAGCTAATCCTTCGAAATCTTTAGTCAATAAAATATTACTTCCACCACCTATAAAAAGAAGCGGGAGCGTTTGAGTATCTGAAAAGCTGAGTGCTTCTTTTAATTCTTCAATAGAATAAATTTCGGCAAAATATCTTGCTTTTGCATCTACACCGAAAGTGTTGTATGGCTGAAGTGAAAAATTTTCCTGCATTGGTTTTATTTGTATTCTGTTGGAAGAATGTTTAGAATTTGATCTTTTAATTTTTGAAGCTGCTTGTAATAAACCGTATCGGCATACGAATTTACGTAAGCATGGTATTTCTTCGGGGTTCTGATCTGGAAAGTTTCATCAAATCCGTCTACAGACTGTTTACTGGGCGAACTTTTAATTTTATCCAGCGTTTTTACGTCAATGGTTGATGTTAATTTTGCCCAGATTTGAGGTGTGATTGCCGACTTCCATTCTTTATGAATTTTTTTATTGGTAATTCCTGTTTCCAGATGAATAGAGTCTTTTGTGACTTTTACGATCTTGTAATTTCCGAGTTGTCCTCCAATATCCGAATAATTGATAGAAATAATTTCACTTGGATTTGTTGAAGAAATATTTTCGGTTTTCTTACGGTCACAAGAAAAAAATATCAGCAATAAAACGGTTAGAGAGAAAATTTTCAAACTAAGATATTTTATTGCTGACATAATAATTATTTTAAATTAAAGATTGAATTCTAATTTATATTTTTCAAGCGCATCTTTTAAAATAGCAGCACTTTTTCTTAAGTCGTGTTCGTTTAGAACGTAAGCGATTCTTACCTGTTTTTTACCCAATTCCGGATTGCTGTAGAATCCTCCTGCAGGTGCAACCATGATCGTTTCACCGTGGAAAGAATATTTTTCTAACAACCATTGAGCAAATTTTTCTGTATCGTCAACAGGAAGTTTCTGCAACACAGTAGAAAGCTCCTTTTGGCTTCGGACAGATAACTCCCGGAATGGCATTAAGCAAATCTACCAATACATTTCTTCTGTGTGTATATTCTTCTCTTACGGCTCTGATGTAAGCTCCGTCGTTTTGGTGAGCGGCAGTTGCAGCAATTTGTCCCAATAAAACAGGACTTAATCTTGCCTGCGCAAAAAGCATTGCAGCATCGTGGATTTTCTTAGAACGGGTAATTAAACATCCAATTCTTACACCACACATTGAGTAACGCTTTGATTCTGAATCGATAATAATACAGTTTTCTGCCAGTTCAGGGAAAGCAAGCATTGAAACCTGTTGTTTTCCGTCGTAAACATATTCTCTGTAAACTTCATCTGAAATAACTACGATGTCATGTTTTACAGCGATTTCTGCCAATTGCTGAAGCTCTTCACGAGTGTAAAGATAACCTGTAGGATTTCCCGGGTTACAGATAATGATTGCTCTTGTTTTGTCTGTAATTTTTTTCTCGAATTCTTCAATCGGAGGAAGTGCAAATCCTGTATCGATCGTTGAAGGAACGGCAACTACATTAACGTTAAACGTACTTGTAAAACCATTGTAATTGGCATAATACGGTTCCGGGATGATCACTTCATCACCATCATCACATAAAGTAGAGATGGCGAAGTTCAACGCTTCTGATCCTCCGTTTGTTACGATAAAATTATCAGGCGTAAGATCTGTAAAATCCAGCGAGTGATAATAATCTGTAAGAGCTTTTCTATATTCGATGTTACCTTCAGAAAGTGCGTATTCCAATACTTTTAAATCAATATTTTTTAAAGCATTAAGAGCCGTTTCCGGGGTTTCAATATCGGGTTGCCCGATATTAAGGTGGTATACTTTTATTCCTTTTTGCTTGGCTTTAAGGGCAAAAGGAACCAGTTTTCTTACCGGTGAAGCCGGCATATGTTGTGCTCTGTTTGAAATATTAGGCATTGTTCAAATAATTTGTATGGCAAAAATAAGATTTAATTTCCCAATATTAAAATAATGCTTACTAAGAAAGGTTTTTCTTTATATTTTATAATTCGTAATAATATATTTGATATGTAGCTGATTTCTAATTTTATTTATCATATGTTTTTGAATAATTAATTCAATTATTTGTGATTAAATATTGTTTTTATTAATGGTATTGAAATATTTTTACAAAAATATTATTAATATGATTTTTATATTGTTTTTTTTATAAATTTACGGCGACAATAACTAGTAAATATGAAATTAAGACTACTTTTAGGAGCTTTCAATACAGTGGCTCTTTTATCTGCCGGTTCTGTGGCAGCTCAAAACTATCAACAGATGCCTATATCTTCCGGCTTTTCTGCAGATGTAATTGCGAATGGGATAGGTTCTTCAACGGTTACTACAAATAATGACGTAGACGGAGTTTCTTTCGCTTTTGTAGCTAAAGATTTTCAGCTAACTGCTGCAAGTGCGCCTATTACTTATGGCATTCCTCTTGATGGGATTATTAATTCTGTGGTGGCCACAACTCCAGGGTTGAGTTATCAGTTAGCAAGCTTTAATGCTAATAATTCTTTGAGATTAGCTGCAGTAAATGATGCGGGAACTTTATTATTTACAACGCCAAAAGCAGCAACTAAATTGTATATGCTTGCCGTAAGTGGAAGCGGAACTTCTACCGTAAATGTCGTTGTAAATTTTACAGATGCTACTTCACAGACATTTTCAGGCGTCGCTCTTGCAGACTGGTATAATGCTGCTAACTTTGCGATTCAAGGGATCGGAAGGGTTAAAAAACCGGGTGCAACTCCTAATGCTGCTGATGATATTCCATCACCTGAAGGCGGAACAAACCCAAGATTATATCAAAGTGAATTGCTAATAGATGCGGCAAATCAAACGAAACTGATACAAAGTGTAACGATAACTAAAGCAAGTGGTTCAGGTCTTCCGAATGTTTTTGCTTTCTCCGTAGATGCATATTCTAGTTGTACTCCTCCTACTTTACAGGCGGCTGCAAGTATAACAGCTAATTCTGCGTTGGTTTCTTGGACAGCTCCAACCAGTGCTGTAAGCTACGATGTGTATCACAGTACTTCAAACGCAATACCTGCAAGTACAGCAACTCCTACTTATACAGGAGTAACAGGTACGAGTACGACAATTGGAGGTCTTAATTCTAATACCAACTATTATTATTGGGTAAGAAGTAACTGTAGTTCCGGAACAAGCCAAAGTTCTTGGTCTTTTGGCGGAACATTCAAAACAGCTTGTTCTACTTTCACGGTTCCGTATACAGAGAATTTTGATACTACAAGTACGGGTTCTTCTACAAATAATAATACACCAAGCTGTTGGGCATATTTAGAAAGTGTATCATTTGCAGGGTATGGATATGTAGTTGCGTCAAATCCTTTTTCATCACCAAATTCTTACTATCTATATAATGCGAGTGGTACTACAGGTAACCAAATGTTGGTTTCACCTCCAACAATAAATCTTTCAGATGGTAACAAACGTGTGAGATTCTATGCAAAATCGGCGAGTGCTAATTACACGCTATTAGTAGGTACTTTATCAAACCCTACAGATCCGGCTTCTTTTACACAAATTGGTTCTGCTATTACTTTAACGACTACACAAACGCAATACACTGTTAATATCCCAGCGGGTGCTGATTTACAATTGGCGTTTAAGCATGGCTTAGGAGGTACTAATCGTGGTATTTATATTGATAATATTACTGTTCAGGAAATTCCTTCTTGTTTTGAACCAACTGCAGTTACAGTTCCTAGTTTTACAACGAACTCAGCAACAGTGAGCTGGACAGCGCCTACTCCTGCTCCAGCAAATGGATATGAAGTATATTACAGTACAACGAATACAGCACCTACTTCAACTACCGTTTTAGATGGTACGAATTCTGTAACTTCTAGTACGGCTTCTGCTTCGTTGAATGGGTTATTAGCTGATACTGTTTACTATGTGTGGGTGAGGTCTAACTGTGGTACTACCGATAAGAGTATTTGGAGTGAAGTTGTAGCTTCGTTTAGAACGGGTTATTGCTTACCTTCATCTACAAACCAGAATTCTTGGGTTTCTGCTTTTAGTTCAACAGGGGCAACTACCAATATGGCTTATACATCAACAGCTGGTATAGCCGGAGGATATCAAAACTTAACTGCAACCAGTAATAAAATATCAAATGCTGTAGGAGTTAACACTTCAATAGCTTTAACAGCCGGAGGTCCTACTTGTGGATTTGGGATTTGGGTAGACTGGAATAATAATTTAACTTTTGAAACTACAGAAAGAATGTTTGCTACTTCTGGTTATGTAACAACTACTTCAGGATCCTTTGCTGTGCCTGCAGGAACGGCTCCAGGAAATTACAGAATGAGATTGTTGACTGATTTTAATACTTCAGCACCTTCAAATCCTTGTGGAGCTATTACAAGAGGAGAATTTATTGATTTTATATTTGAAGTAACCGGAGCTTTGGCAACTGCCGAAACATCTGCTAAGAAAAATGAGGTTAAGGTATATCCAAATCCATTCAAAGATGTTTTATACATTGCTGAAACTAGAGATATGAAATCTGTTTCAATTGCAGATGTGTCAGGAAGAGTGGTGAAAACTATTGAAAATCCTGGTAAAGAACTTCAGTTGAGTGAATTGAATTCCGGATTATATCTAGTAACCATTATATTTAAAGATGGATCTGTATCTACTGTAAAAGCAATTAAAAAATAATTTTTAACCTTAATAATTTACGCAAGACAGCTATACCAAAAGTGTAGCTGTCTTTTTTATTTAATTAAAAAGTTGTGGTATCTCTTAATGAAGTTTAAAAAGATTATGTTGATAAAATATCATACTTTTGCGCTCAAACTATGAAACCTATGAAGAAATCAAATCTATTTTTTGTTATTCTGTTATTTCCTTTTCACTTTGTTTTTGCACAGCGAATTGATAAAGAAACAATCAGTTTTCAGCTGTTGAAAGAACCTGTTTTTGCAAGTGATCTGAAAGACAGAAACTATACCATTACGGTAAATTCTCCCTACAATATTACCAAAGATGATGTTTTAAAGCAATCAAAAGATGATTATCAGCGACAGGTGGATAATTATCAGACCAACATAGAAACTGCTAAAATTGAACATCAGGAAAGATTAAAAGACTACGAAGCAGAAGTAAAAAAGCTTCAGGAAAAATTTAAACTAGAATCCGCAGAATACAGTAAATTATCCGCCGTTGAAAAAATTGCAGCCACAAACGGAGCACCGATGTTGAGATTGCCTTCAAGACCTGTTCTCAATATTCCTCCGATGCCGCTTTACAGACAGCCGGATCTTAGAGATGCTTTAATTGTTGATAATAAAATCCTTGCTTCTCAAATGGATGTTGCCGGGTTTTCAAAAGGCGGAAATGCTCTCGACGTTACCGTACAAATGGAAAGAACAAATTTTCAGGACAATCAGGGGAAAACATTTGCCAATCAACCCGTTAGAATTATTGGGAAGCAAAACGGAGCTGTGAAATTAGATAAAACCTATTTCTCAGATTTCTCGGAAATTGCAAGTGTTCCTACAAATGAGCTTAACCTTAATGCTCATGAAAAAATGTATCTGCAGAGAACGATGGATCGTACAAGGAATATGATTAATGAAAACTTCGGTTATCAGACGATAAATTCTACTGTTGCCCTGGAAACTGTAAAAAATAAAGGAGATTACGATGATTTGGAAAAAGCATACATCTATGTAACAACCAACCTGAAAAAACTTCAGGCGAAATCTGATTACGCTCCCAACAAAGTCGCTATGGAAAATATGCAGAAAGGAATCGATTTGTGGAAATCTGCTTTACCAAAAGTGAATTACAGCGACAAAAAAGCCCTTTATAATCAGAAAATCGGGGAGTATCTTTATTTTAATTTAATAAGATTAAATATTGCGTTAGGAAATTATCAGGAAGCAGAAAAATATTTAAACGAATTGCAGGAGCATTTGGTAGACATCAAACTATCCTACGATGCCAATCTGGAATTAAAAAAATTAGAAGAAAAAATTTATAATAACTAAGAAAATATGATAATTAAACAGATTATTGCTTCGGCATTAATTACAGCTTCTGTCTGTACTTTCGCGCAGACAAAAGTAGTGGAAGGAACCAAATTTACAACGGATGCTAATCTTGAAAAAGATGAAAAACTGGTATTGGCAGACGATTACAATTCTTATATGTTCAGCGCAATCAATATCGACGGATTGATGAGAAATGTTTTCCCTCACAAGAAATTATTGATGAGAAAGCTAGATCAGAACGGAAGTCTTGTTGATACCTACATTCAGGATTACGCCAACAAAACAAACGGAGTTCTTCACAATTATTTGGGTTCTCAACAAATTGATGAGGATAGATTTGTCGCTTTTACGGAAGAATATTTCGGGAAAGAAAACAGAAAAGAAGTTTTTCAACATGTTTTCAGCAAAAAGAGCGGAACTTTCACCACAAAAAGTATTGCAAAATATACGATTGAATCCACCAACAAATCTGGAACAACGTATGTAGTTTTCTCTGAAAACGGGAAATATGTGGTAGTTTTCAATGATCGATATGCAAGCAAAAAAACGGATAATATCAATGATGCATTGGTCTTAGATTTACGTACGCTTTCTCCGGTTTGGAGCAAAGAAATTTCGTTGAGCAGCGATTATGTGGAGAAATCTTTAACATTAACAAACTCAGGAAAGATCGTTCTGTTGCGTAAAGCAGCAGGTTGGAAAGAATCTTACAAATTAGAAACTGGTTTCAAATACAGAAGACAAAGATCTTCCTTTCGACGACAAATATATTCCTGAAAAGTTATATGCGATCAGCAAAAATGACAACGATTATCTGGTAAGTTTCGGGAGAAAAAATCAGGCGGTAACATTGGCTGCAAGTACTTTCGGAACGGTAATGTTTTATGATATTAAATCCGGAAAAACAGTAATCAGCAATACGAATTTAGCAGGAGCTAAAGATATGAGTGATGTAAAAGTAATTAAAACAATCGTGAAAGGCGATGAGGTTTTATTGGCTGTTCAGCAGGAAAGTATTTCAAGACCTTTGCCGACTGCGATGAACCGTTTTCCGGATCCTGTTTACAAATTGGATGTCGGAGTTTTAATGAAATTCAATAAAGAAGGGGAGGTGAAGCAATTCGTTCCGCTTGGAAGCAATCCTTTGGGAAGAAGAATTCAGGTGATTGAATCTGGCGATAATCTCTATGTTTCTTCGGTATATCCAAAAGGAGCATTCGGAAACACAGGCTTTTCTATGAAAGCTTTTGATTTTTCAAGTTTGACTCCAAAAGAATTGACGCTTGATTATAAAGGGAAAAACTTCTTTATGAATTACGGATTTACAGATGGAAACCTGATTCAGTTTGTTCCAAATGTAAATAAACTATTATTCTTACAGAAAAACGGTAAAGATGTTCAGATGATGAATGTTTATAATTTTGTAAAATAATTATCATTGCATACAATTCAGATCAGTCTTACATTTTTGTAGGGCTGATTTTTTTTGATTTGATTTAAAAATGATTCTCATTAAAATTTTGTTAATTTGAAGAATATTGAAACGGAATTAAATGATTACGATTTATGAAACGAATTTTAAAAAATAATTTATCACTGAAAATTTGTGCACTTATTTTTCTCTTAAATGGAATTGTAAGCTGCAAAAATGCGCAAATTTCAGGCTTGAAAAATGGTGATCTGCTTTTCGTTACCGCAAAAGAAACCGGACTTTCGGGAGCAATTAATAATGTTACTCAAAAACAAAAAAACGCTTCCTTCGATCATATCGGAATTTTAGAAAAAAGTAAAGAAGGTGTTTTTGTTCTTCACGCAGCTCCGCAAAATGGTTCTCAAAAACAAAATATAAAAGATTTTCTGAAAGATCAGGCAAATGACAGACAAAGAGTCGTTGTTTATCGATTAAAATCGCAATATCAAGCCTCAATTCCAAATGCGATTTCAAAAGCAGAATTGATGGTAGGAAAACCGTACAATTTTAATTATATTTTGGATGAAAATTCCTATTACTGTTCAGATTTTATTGAAAGAGCTTTTAGAAATGACCATATTTTCAAATTGGAACCCATGACTTTCATTGATCCGAAAACAGGAAAAACAAATACTTTTTGGGAAGAATTTTATCAAAAGAAAAATCTGAAAGTTCCCGAAGGTGAATTGGGCTGCAATCCAAACGGTTTAGCTGCGTCAGATAAACTGGAAAGAATAATGGAACTTAAATAATTTTCACAAAGAAATATATCAATAGAAACGGGCATATTATCCTGAGTTTGTCGAAGGAAGCCCGTTTTTTTATGCAACAAATGCAAATGGTTTAAACAAAATATACATTTCGAAGAAAAATTTTCAGTTAAAATCGAAAAATATTACCCTACTAATTTGGTAGACTAATATTTTTTTATATTTTTGTCAAAGATTTAACGCAAAGAGCAATGAATATTAGTATTTAAACCAAAAAAAGTTTTGTTATGATGACACCAAATCCAAACCTGCAGGTTTTACAAAACAGAGTCAACCTGCCTAAAAAAGAATTGATCCTTGAAGTAGAATTAAATGGAAAAATGAAGTTCGAACATTTGATGAATACCATTTATAATCAGTTTGGAATTTGCCACAGAGTGTTGTCAGCAAACGTGGAATACGTGAACGGACGTAGTTTCGGTTCTGTTCAGTTATACATTAATGTAAATTCAGAGGATTTCGAACAACTGGAATTTTATCTGAATAAAAATAAACTCTTAAGTACTTCTGTAGAATATACTTGCAGAAAATATTTATAGTTGAGATTCATATAGTTTTAATTACAAAGGATGCCTGATTTTTTTAGGCATCCTTTTTCATTATGTGTGGAAAAAAGACTTATTTTTAATAAAATTTAAACTATGATAATCTTACTTATTGTTATTGCGCTTGTTGTGATCTTTTTACTGTATGGCGTTTCTATCTACAACAGATTGGTGAAACTTAGAAATCTTGTTCAGGAAGCTTGGAGCAGTATTGATGTAATGCTTAAAAAGCGTCACGATTTAATCCCGAATTTAGTAGAAACCGTAAAAGGATATGCGACTCACGAACGTGAAACATTAGAAAATGTAACAAAAGCAAGAAATCTTGCTATCGGAGCAAATTCTGTGGAAGGCAAAGAAGCAGCTGAAAAAAATCTGAATCAGGCAATGATGAATCTTTTTGCAGTTGCAGAACAGTATCCTGATCTAAAAGCGAATACTAATTTTCAGCAATTACAGTCGGAGTTGACTTCTATTGAAAATGATATTGAAAAATCCAGAAGATATTACAACGGAACCGTTCGTGAGAATAATACGTTGGTAGAATCTTTCCCGAGCAATATAATCGCCAATATGTATAAATTCGAAAAATCGCCGTTCTTCGAATTGGATAATATCGCCGAAAGAGTAGTTCCAACAGTAAAGTTTTAAAAAATGAAAAAGTATTTACTGCTTTTTTATCTTTTAATTTTCGCTTTAGGTTTTTCTCAGGAATCGTCAGATTCTAGCTACACAGTCAATAATTCTGAAAGGATTCTTTCTTTTCATTCAGATATTGATGTTAACAAAAATTCGGGAATTACCGTTACAGAAAAAATAAAAGTTCACAGTCTCGGAAATGAAATAAAGAGAGGGATTTACCGCGCGTTGCCTCTTACAAGAAACCTTAATAAGAAAAAACAAAGGGTAAAGTATGATATCATTTCCATTAAAAAAGATGGAGCTGAAGAAAATTATCACACTAAAATCAATGGTGATTTTCTTGAAATTTACCTCGGAAATAAAGATGTTATTCTGGATCCCGGAGATTATAATTATGAAATAAAATACGAAACTGAAAACCAAATCGGTTTCTTTGATAAATACGATGAACTGTATTGGAATGTAAATGGAACGTATTGGAACTTTACTGTAGATTCTATTTCTGCTACAGTTAATCTTCCTGCCGGAGCCGATATCATTCAAAATTCTTGTTACACAGGAGAATCAGGAAGCAGCGAGAAGAATTGTAGTTCTAAAGTTTTATCTGAAAATTCAATAGAATGGAGTGCTTCAAATCTTCAACCTAATGAAAATCTTACCATAGCGGTTGGTTTCAAAAAAGGAATAATGATTCCGCCGCCGCCGCCAACTTTTATGGAAAAATTTGGAATTTTAATTATTGGATCTTTACTATTCTTCGGGTTGTTAATTTACTATTACCGAACATGGAGAAAATATGGTATCGATCCGGAAAGTCCTGTTGTTTATCCACAGTTTAATGTTCCGGATAATCTTTCTCCGGCATCATTGGGATATTTGAAAAAAGAAGGTTTTAAAAATAATCAGGTAACAGCAGCTTTGGTAAATCTTGCTGTGAAAGGTTATGTGAAAATAATAGAAGGTGAAAATGATGGAATTCTTGGATTTTTCAGTTCTAAAATTTTCTCTGTTCAGAAATTAAAAGAGCCAGATCAATTGTTGCCAAAAGAAGAAATTAATCTGATGAATAATTTGTTCGGAAGCAGCGATTCTGTGAAGTTTGATGGAAAATATAACGAAAAAATTAAAAATGCAGTAACCAGTTTTAGGTCAGCGCTCGAATTTCAGCATGATACATTCCTGAATGAAGGAAATAACAGAAATAAACTTCTGCTTCCTTTTTTCCTTATGACAATTATTTATGCTATAGGATTGATAATGAGTTATAAAATCTATCCGGAACCTGGAAAATTAGTGATTGGCGGATTTTTATATATCATTCTGCTCGTTGCATTTATCATATTTACTTTTGTGATTAAAAAGCTTTCGTGGCTGTTTATTCCTTTTCCGATTATTGTTTTTATGGGACTAAGCGGGATGATAACGATTGGCCATGATGTGACAGAAGACAATAATTTCAGTATTTGCTATATTTTTATTGCATTGGCTTTTATGTCATTAATTATTTATCAGTTTTTAATTAAAAAACCAAGCGAAGAAAAATTAAGAAAAAAATCTTTAATCGACGGTTTCAAAATGTATATGGGTGCGGCGGAAAACGAACAGATCAAATTCCATAATCCTCCTCAGATGACTCCTCAGGTTTTCGAAACATTACTTCCTTTTGCAATGGTATTGGGAGTAGATGCTATTTGGGGCGAAAAATTTGAGCAGATCATGAAAAATATGGCTATGGAATATACCAATAACTGGTATTATGGTTCATCGCTCAATCAGCTTGCTTTTGCGAGTGCCTTAAACTCAAGTCTCACGAATTCTATACAGACTTCATCTACACAACCATCAAGTTCCAGCAGTGGTTCCGGCTCAGGCGGTGGTGGATTCTCCGGCGGCGGCGGCGGCGGCGGTGGAGGTGGCGGTTGGTAAAATAGTATATATGAGAAATTTTATACAAGTCTTTGCCTTTTTCTTTTGTTTTCTTGCTTTTGCGCAGGAAGAAGTTATTGCATTGCCTGCCGTTACAGAAGATGTTGTTAATGAAAATCAAACAAATATTCAACGTGAAAGGATTGTCTCTTTTCATTCTGATATTAATATTGCTGAAAACGCAGATGTTACGGTAACAGAAACGATAAAAGTTTTTGCCAATGGAAATGCCATTAAGAGAGGGATTTTTCGTGCATTACCAACCGTTAGAAATATCAATGGCGGAAAAGAAAAAATTTCGTACAATATAGCTTCAGTTGAAAGAGATGGTATAAAAGAACCTTATCACAAAGAAAATAAAAACGGTGTTTTTACAATTTTTATAGGAGATAAAAATTCTTACCTGCAATCGGGATTTTATACGTACAAAATTATTTATCAGACACAGGATCAGATTGGTAAATTCAAAGGTTACGATGAATTTTACTGGAATGTAAACGGAACAGACTGGAACTTTCCTGTTGAAAGTATTCAAGCAACGATTCATCTTCCTAAAAATGCGGATATTCTGCAAAATTCCTGTTATACCGGGGTTCAAGGAAGTAAAGAACGAAACTGCACGAGTGAAAAATTATCTTCAACGCAAATTGTTTTTAAAGCTAATGATTTAAAAGAATATCAAAATCTTACGGTAGCTGTCGGTTTTAAAGCTGGTGTTTTAAAAGAACCTTCCACTTTGATGAAATGGATAAAAAGAAATTGGCCGAGTTTTGCTTTAATTATTATGAGCTTTTACCTGCTATTTTTCTATTATAAAAACTGGAAAAAATATGGTAAAGATCCTGAGAAACCTGTAGTGATTCCACAGTTTAATGCACCGGATAATCTGTCGCCTGCATCTTTGGGATATATTGATAAAGGTAAATTCGATGCGAATTTGGTGACCGCAAATCTTGTTGATCTGTCCATAAAAGGTTTTGTGGATATTGATGAGGTAAAAAACACGAAAGAATCTCTTCTTTCAAAAATATTCAATTTGAGAAAGTTAGAATCAGATAGTAATAATATACAAGATGATCAGAAATTGCTTTTGCAAAAGATGTTTGGATCTCAGAAGAAAATATCTGTGAACGGAACGTATAATTCCAAAATCAAAAATGCAGTTAAGGATTTTGAGAAATTCATCATCAAAGAAAATAAGATTTTTGTTGAGAAAATTTCTAATAAAAATATGGTCTACAAAGCTTTGAAATTAATTTTTCTGATCTTTTTTTCGGCAGTTATTATTAATTCTATCGTTACATTAAGCTATAAATTTTTGGCGATGGCTTTTATCTTTACTTTATTCGCAAGCCTTTTGGTTGCATTATTGATTTTTATCTGGGAAAGCGGAAGTAAGATCATCTTCTTTATTGTATTGATCTTCTCTTCGGCATTTATGCTGCCTTTGTTTTTCATGGCGTTTGCGGGATCTGATGAAATAACTTCCTTTGAGTCGAACTGTTTTAAGTTTTTGATATTTGCTGCAATCTCACTTTTAATATTCAGATATTTAATAAGGAAGCCAAGCGAAGAAAAAGTAAAAATGGAATCTGAAATCGATGGTTTCAAAATGTATCTGAGTGTTGCTGAAGAAAATCAATTAAAGTTTCATAATCCTCCTGAGATGTCTTCTGACGTCTACGAGAAATTTCTTCCGTATGCGATTGTCTTTGGAGTTGAAGGAATTTGGGGAAAAAGATTCTGAGATAAATTGCAGGAAACGATAGATTCGGCTGAACCTTATGTAGATATTCAGAATCATTTTGGGTACAGTTTTGCTGACTCTTTTACAAATACGCTGAATGAAACTAACGTTGTTCCGGCAAGTACTTTTTCATCATCGTCATCATCTTCTTCCTCATCGGGATCTTCTGGTGGTTCGTCATATTCAGGCGGTTCAGACTCCAGTGGTTCTTCAGGTGGAGGATCATCCGGTGGAGGATCATCCGGTGGAGGCGGCGGCGGCGGAGGTGGCGGAGGTTGGTAACCGTGGATTTACCTAAAAATAAAAAGCGTTCAAAATTAATTGGACGCTTTTTTATATGGTAAGATTTAAGATAAGTTTAAAACTAATTTCTAACTTCTAAAATCTAATTTCTTTTTAAATTCTTTCAATATCCGCTCCGATCGCTTTCAATCTTCCGTCGATATTTTCATACCCTCTGTCGATTTGTTCGATATTGTGGATAATAGATTTTCCTTCTGCAGAAAGTGCTGCAATTAGAAGGGCATTTCCGGCTCTTATATCCGGAGAAACCATTGTTGTTCCTCTTAACGGAGCTTCTTGATTTAATCCGATTACTGTTGCTCTGTGTGGATCACAAAGAATGATTTGCGCACCCATATCAATCAATTTATCTACGAAGAATAATCTTGATTCAAACATTTTTTGATGAACCAAAAGACTTCCTTTTGCCTGAGTTGCCACCACTAAAATAATAGATAACAAATCTGGAGTAAATCCTGGCCAAGGTGCATCGGAAATCGTTAAAATAGATCCGTCAATAAACTTTTGAATTTTATAATTTTCCTGAGCCGGAATGAAAATATCATCATTGCTTTGCTCAAGTTCGATTCCTAATTTTCTGAATGTATTCGGAATAACTCCAAGCTGATTCCAGTTTACATTTTTAATGGTAATTTCAGATTTTGTCATGGCTGCAAGACCGATCCAAGATCCGATTTCTACCATATCGGGAAGCATGGTATGTTCAGTTCCGTGAAGATATTCAACACCTTCAATTGTTAATAAATTTGAACCGATTCCTGAAATATTCGCTCCCATTCTGTTCAGCATTTTACAAAGTTGCTGAAGGTAAGGTTCACAAGCTGCGTTGTAGATTCTTGTTTTTCCTTTTGCTAAAGCTGCAGCCATTACGATATTGGCTGTTCCTGTTACAGAAGCTTCTTCCAGTAAAATAAATTTACCGTTAAGCTCTTTAGCTTTTAATGAATAAAAGAATTCTTCTTCATCATAATGAAATTCAGCACCTAATTCTACAAGTCCTTGAAAGTGAGTGTCTAATCTTCTTCTTCCGATTTTATCACCTCCCGGAGTCGGCATATAAGCTTCACCGTATCTTGCCAACATCGGTCCCATCAACATGATCGAACCTCTTAGTTTAGCACCGTCTTTTTTGAACTCGTTTGATTTTATATAATCAAAATTAACTTTATCTGCCTTGAAAGTATAATCTCCATGTCCGTTTTTAGTAACTTTTACTCCGAAATCGCCTAATATTTCAATTAATCGATTAACGTCGTGGATATCCGGAATATTTTTAATCCTTACTTCCTCGTCAGTTAACAAAACAGCACAAAGAATCTGTAGAGCCTCATTTTTAGCTCCTTGTGGAGTGATTTCACCATGCAATCTTTTTCCTCCTCGTATTTGAAATGTTCCACTCATGTCTACTTTCTGTTTTTATTATGATTGTTGTTATTGTTGCTGTTGTTATTGGTGTGCCTTCTTTTGTTATTTTGGTTGTTCCTGTTGTTATTTTGGTTGTTCCTGTTATTATTTCGGTTGTTGTTATTGGTCGTGTAGTAGATTTTACTTTTCTCAAGAGATTCAATTCCTGTAAGATCCAATCTGTTTTCCGAAAGTTCCTTCAAATGACGGAAAATTACATCATCTGTTACGTGTTCCTTATTATATACGTTATAAGATTTCTTCATATTGTTCGCAATGACTTCAATAAGGGCTTCTTTTTCGTCGCCTTCATTCAGTTCTATTGCTTTCTCTATTAATTGAAGAATACTTTTACCGTAAAATTTAAAATCACCCTGAAGTTTAGGATATTCCATTCTTTTAGGCTTTTCTGCCAATTCTTCTCTTGTAGGAAACGGATATGGTGAATCTACATCAAGATCATAATTTGCCAGAATAAAAAGATGATCCCAAAGTTTATGCTTGTAATTTTCTTCGTCGCGAAGTTGTGGGTTTCTTTGACCCATAAAATCAATGATGCCCAAAGCCATTTCGCTTCTTTCCTCTTTTGAAGAAAGCTCTTTGCAACGTTCAACCAACTGTTGTATAATTCTGCCGTATTCCGGCAAAAGGAGCTGAGTTTTTTGGGTATTATATTCCATAGTCTGCAAATATATGCAATAATGGAAAAATTGTACCGAAAATCTTAAAAGTTTATGATTTTTTAATGAAAATGAAAATAAATTTTTGTTGAAGATTTATTCCATCAATAATTCATCAGATTAGCAGGAAAGATAGATTCAGACAAATTAAAGAAATCAATGAATTACACAATTTCATTATTGAAAAAAATCAGCGCAATCTGCTTTTATCTGTGAGAATAAAAAAGACTGTCTCAATTAAGAATCAGTCTTTATATTTTATAATTAAAAATTATCCACCTTATGTTGTCATTTCGAGGAAAGAAAAATCTATAAAAACCTCCTTCATCTATTTCAGAATAATAAAATTGGCATTTATTGGTGAAAAAATTAATGCTATTTATATTTAAAAAAGAATCAAACCTCAATAAATTTCGCTCTCTGATGAGGTGTCGGCAAATAACATTTCTGATTTGCAAGCTTCATTCTGTTCCTTGAGATAATATCATAAACACCGTCACTTAAGAATTTCGGAATAATTCTTCCGATTACCGCAAGTGTATAAATTCCTCCGAGTAAACTCGCAATGTGTAGAATAGCTCTGGATTTGATGTGATAATATTGTTTAGGCTTCCAAAGATACATGGTGTTGAAAACTTTCGTATCCAACCCTCTTTCAGATAAAAATTTCTGACCAAAATCTGACTGTAGAGAAGCAAACATAAACTGATCTTTTTTGTCTCTTTCCAAAATCCATTGTACCCAGAAATTGCATACGCCGCAATCTCCGTCGAAAAAAACAATATGTCTGTTTTGCCAGTTTCTCTTCCATGATTTCGATTTTAAAGAGCCATTTTTCGCTCTGTTTCTGCTTTCTCTTTTTTGAAATAATCGATTAAAGCTTTTCTCTGCTCATCGGTAAGTTTTGCACCTTGATGCCCTACAAAATAAGACTCCAAAGGCATTTCTTTCTTTTCAACCATTTCGATGCATTCATCTAATTTGTGAGCCTGCTTTTTCGGTTCATACATGGCAAAGGTAGAGAAATTAAGATGCTTTCTCGCTTCATCAATATGGTTTTTCATATACCATGAAGCCGGTGAAATATTAGAATACCAAGGATATTTGGTCTCGTTAGAATGACAATCATAACAGGAAGTAGTAATGATGGTTGCCGTTTCCTGAGGTATATTTTTAATTTTTATAAAGTCCATTCCCGGTGTGGGAGCCGGATTTGTTTTGTCGATAGGAAAAAACTGAATGATGATAAATGCTACAAGAAGAGCTACTAATACTTTTTTCATATTTGGAATTTGATGTGTTCTAAATAGATAAAGTTAATTATTTTTTAATAAATAAAAAACCTCAATAATACAGAAATGCTAATATTGATTTGAATTATTCTAAATATGCTCGATGAATTTTAGTTTTTATTTAAATTAATATAAAATTTTGCTAACTTAATTGCATTATTATATGTTTTAAATCTATGCAATCAAGAAATCAATGATTGAGATTTTAATATTGTTTTTAACTATCATAAAAATATTTTTGATAGATTGTATTTATATTTCAACTGTTGTAAGTTTGTCTTTCTCAACAAAGAAAATTTAATTGTAACCAACATAAAAAATTAAAACGACAATGGAAAAAGATTCTAATGACATCAGTAAATGCCCATTCCACAACGGAACAATGAAAAAAGAAAACGTTGCTGGCGGCGGAACCAAAAATTTAGATTGGTGGCCCGAGCAATTGAGGGTAGATATTCTTCGTCAGCATTCCGGAGTTTCAAACCCGATGGATAAAGATTTTAATTATGCAGAAGCATTTAAAAGTCTCGATCTTGAAGCGGTAAAAACAGATCTTCACGCCTTAATGACCGATTCTCAGGATTGGTGGCCTGCAGATTTTGGACATTATGGTCCTTTGTTTATTCGTATGGCGTGGCACAGCGCAGGAACGTATCGTGTAGGTGACGGGAGAGGTGGAGCAGGAGCGGGACAGCAGCGTTTTGCACCGTTAAACAGTTGGCCGGATAATGTAAGTTTGGATAAAGCGAGAAGATTGTTGTGGCCCATCAAACAAAAATATGGCAGAAGTATTTCATGGGCAGATTTGATGATTCTTACAGGCAATATTGCTTTAGAATCAATGGGATTCAAGACTTTTGGTTTTGCGGGAGGTCGTGAAGATGTCTGGGAACCGGATCAGGATGTATATTGGGGAACAGAAAAAAAGTGGTTAGGCGGAGATTTGCGTTACGCACACGGTTCTCCGGGAGTTGAAGGTCATGGAGTTCTTCCAATGGATGATAATTCTGAAGTTGATCATTCCAGAGATTTAGAAAAGCCTTTGGCAGCAGTACAAATGGGTTTAATTTATGTAAATCCTGAAGGTCCCGACGGAAATCCGGATCCCATTGCAGCCGCAAAAGATATTCGTGATACATTCGGAAGAATGGCGATGAATGATGAAGAAACAGTTGCGTTAATTGCGGGAGGTCACACTTTCGGAAAAACCCACGGCGCAGGACCTGCAGATCATGTAGGAAAAGAGCCTGAAGCAGCGGGAATTGAAGCACAAGGTTTCGGATGGAACAGTTCTTATAAATCAGGGAAAGGAACAGATGCAATTTCAAGTGGTTTGGAAGTAACATGGACGGAAACTCCGACAGAATGGAGCAATTATTTCTTTAAAAACCTGTTCGAAAACGAATGGGAATTAACGAAAAGTCCTGCAGGAGCTCATCAATGGGTTGCGAAAAACGGTGAAGAAATTATTCCTGATGCATTTGATCCCAATAAAAAACACAGACCAACGATGTTGACAACGGATTTGTCATTAAGAATTGATCCGGTGTATGAAAAAATTTCAAGAAGATTTTACGAAAACCCTGAAGAATTCGCAGATGCATTTTCAAGAGCTTGGTTTAAGCTGACGCACAGAGATATGGGACCGAAAGTTCGTTATTTAGGTTCTGAAGTTCCTTCAGAAGAGCTTATTTGGCAGGATCCGATTCCTGAAGTTGATCATGTTTTGATTAATAATTCTGATGTTGAAGCCTTAAAATCAAAAATTTTAGATTCCGGTCTTACTGTTTCAGAATTGGTTTCCACAGCTTGGGCTTCTGCTTCTACATTCAGAGGAAGCGATAAAAGGGGTGGTGCAAACGGGGCGAGAATTCGTTTGGCTCCTCAAAGATATTGGGCGGTAAATAATCCGACCCAGCTTCAGAAAGTTTTGGGTGTTTTAGAAAATATTCAGAAAGAATTTAATGAAAATCAGACATCCGGTAAAAAAGTTTCATTGGCTGATTTAATTGTTCTTGCAGGAAGTGTAGGAATTGAAAAAGCGGCAAAAAACGCAGGGCAAAACTTAATTGTTCCTTTCGCGCCGGGAAGAATGGATGCTTCACAAGAGCAGACTGATGTAGAATCAATGGGCTATCTTGAGCCTGCAGCGGACGGTTTTAGAAATTATTTAAAGAAAAAATTCTCGGTTTCCACAGAATCTTTATTAATTGATAAAGCTCAGTTATTAAATCTTACAGCTCCGGAATTAACGGTGTTGATCGGAGGAATGAGAGCTTTAAATACCAATTTCGACGGTTCAAATCATGGTGTTTTCACAAAATATACCGAAGTTCTTACCAACGATTTCTTCGTGAATCTTTTAGACATGAATACGCAATGGAAAGCGGCTTCAAATGATAACGAATTGTATGAAGGTGTTGATCGTAAGACGGGTGAAAAAAGATGGACGGCAACCCGTGCAGATCTTGTTTTTGGCTCAAACTCTGAATTGAGAGCGATTGCTGAGGTGTATGCAAGTTCTGATGCGAAGGAGAAATTTGTCAGTGATTTTGTTTCAGCTTGGGTAAAAGTGATGAATTCGGATCGATTTGACTTAATATAATCTAGTTATTTAATATAATAATTGAAAGGCGATCGTTTGATTGCCTTTTTTTGCGTGAAGCTGTTTGATTTTCGTACTAAAATTAAGATTTGTTTAAAGGAAATCTAATTTAGTCCTTTAATAATGTATCATTTTTAAAAAAAATATTGATAAGCTTTAAAATAAAGAAAGCAAGTTGTACACTAATATAACCACTATTTAACATGATTCAATGAGAATTTTTGAGGTTGATCGACAAAGAATAAATAAATAAAAAATTAAAAAAAGCTTGTTTTCAATAAATTATGTATATATTTGCAGAATAATCAGGCTACTGCCAACGCTTCTACTGAAATTTTTGAGTTTACTCATTTCTCTCAGTCTTCGCTTTTACAGCTGCTAATTTTTGTTATCAATAGCAGATGCGCTACTTTTTTCAGCTTGAAGTACTTCAAGATTCTAAAAATTATAACATCATTTATTGAGACCAAAAAGATTTAATAACAATACAATAATTTATAATACATTACAATGCAACAAGGAACAGTAAAATTCTTTAACGAAGCAAAAGGATTTGGTTTTATCACTCCATCAAACGGTGGACCTGACGTTTTTGTACATACTTCAGGTTTAGTAGACAGTATTCGTGAAAACGATGTCGTAACCTTTGAATTACAAAACGGAAACTAAAGGCGTTAACGCAGTTAACGTTAGAATAGCATAATTTGCAGAAAGATTAAATCTTTCTCTATTAAAGAAGAATAAGCGGACAACATTAATGTTGTCCGCTTTTTTTTGGTTGAATGATTTGATAGGTTGTTGAAAATAAAAAAACAACCTCCATAATTTTAATAATTATTGGAATAAAAAATTAAGAATAGATTATGAAATATATAATTTTATGTAGTTTTTTTATCTTATTGGGATGTAGAAAGAAAGATTTACCTCAAAAAATATATTATCCAAGTGGAAAACTTAATTACATTTTAGATAAAAAAGAAGATACTACTAAAATTACTTTTTTTGATAAAAATGAAAAAGCAGCAATGCATTTAAGTTTTTACAAGGATCACTTTGTAGGTAATATTTCTTATGGTAAAAATCCCAATCTTCCGTTTAAAGATTCTATTGTTGTTGATAGTATAAAAGGACCATATTTTTATGGAACAGAATATATTTTTTTCGCAAAAAGCATTAAACTTATGGGAACATTTAGATATAAAAGAAATTCAGATTTTAGAAAAGCATTACGAAGTATACAACCATTTGGAGTTCACAATACTTTTGATATGAATGGTAATATTATTGGAAAGGATGACAATATAATTATAAATGACACTGTATATAATACAAAAATTGAACTTTAGAATGAATTATAAATTACGTTTATTATTACTAATATTTTCTCTTTTTCTAATAAAATCCTGCACAGAAAAAAATGATTTATCGTATCCTATTTATGATAAAAATGGTTTTATTAAAGCGGATGGAAAGTTTAAGAGAGATCAGTTTATAGATACGATTTATGTTTATAAGGAAAAAGATAATGATGTTTATAATGATCATTTTGATACCTTTATAAAAATAGATAGTTCTAAGGATAATTATTTTTATGGCACGGAAACAGTAGAAGAAAAAAATACGCATAAGCTTTTTTCCAAAGGAATATATAGATTTAAAAAATCTTCTGATCCAAAAGAATGTTACCAAAGTAAATTAAAGACCGGCTATTTTGAATTTCATAATATTGATGGTAGTTTATATTCAAAAAAACAATATAAGATAAAAGGAGACTCTTCTTATGTTGTTGAAAATTAATTTTTTGTATAAAATCTCTATGAAGTAAATTTTTTGGCAAAAAACATTTAGAATTCTCTCCGCTCGAGTTGGAGAAATAATAAAGGCATAAGATAAACATTCATGAATAATAAAAAATATTTACCTTTAAATAAATCAGATTTAGATTTTGCAGATGAGTTATATAAAATTGACAATGTAGATGCAATTAAGGGAGATATTCCAGTTTTGATGAAATGGTTACAGGATTATAATTGGCCGCCAGCAGATTTGATTTGCGAATATTTATTAAAATTTCCGTTAATAACATATAAAAAAGAAATTCTAGAAATACTGAATAGTAATGATAATGTGTGGAAATATTGGATCTTAGTAAGATTGATAAAACCTGCAATTACAAAAAAAGATAATTGGCTTATCCCTAAAGTTGAAAAGATAACGTTGAATCCTTCTTTGGGAGAAAAAGAAAATGAAGTTGATGAAATAGCTCAAGAGATAATTGATAAATTAACTTTTAATAATTTATTTGAATAAACCCCACTGGATCGAGCGTTTCGCTCGTATCTCAGGAAAATAAACAAGCTGTCTTGAAAAAAGCAGCCTGTTTTGTATAAAAATGTATAAGTAAAATAATGAAACAGAAGAATACTGAAAGAAGAGCGTACTTTAAGAAGTATCTGAAGCAGGCATATCTTAGAATACAACACAATTTTTCTTAAATTTACCATTCGGAGAAACGATGCTGGAGCAAATGGATGGATCATACAATAATCCGTTTAAGTTTAATGTGAAGGAATTAGATGAAGATATGGGATTGTATTATTATGGAGCTAGGTATTATAATCCTAGGTTGAGTATTTGGTATGGAGTGGATCCAATGGCGGAAGAGTTTCCGGGATTCTCCATATGAGTATACTTTTAGCAATCCTATAAGGTTTACTGATCCTACGGGTATGGCCCCAGAAACCATCTTTAAAAATAAAAATACAGGAGAAACTGTGGAGATTAAGGATGGAAGGGATGACATAATTGAAGTCGATGGAAAAGACTTTGCCTCTGCAAAAACTTATGCGGCAGCTCTGAAGCAACCTGGATATGATTCTCCAGAATTAGTAGATAAGTATAGAGATTTCTTTTATGATATGAAATATGGAGAGAGTCGTTTTTCTGAAGAAAAAATTTATCATAGAACTTTAGATGCGATTGCAAATAATCGCCCTGGAGATTATTGGGCACTTGAAACAGATCGGTTTTCTTCCGATATCAATTTTGAACCACCGAAATATTATGGTGGAACAGCTGACTTTGGAGTTAGGACTACTGGTGTAGAAGCGACAGGATGGCTAAGTTCTAAGCTTTGGGCAAAATTTAGTCCAGCAATTCAGAAAGCAGCCAAGTTAGCATTAAAAAATGGTATAGTTGGACCACGTGGAGAACAAGGAATAGTTGCATTAACTAAAAGTGAAATTAGTCAATATGCAAGACAAGGCATTACTGGCTATACTCATAAATTAAAAATGAAGTCTGTTGGAGGAAATATTAGAGTTTTAGGTTCAAGAGTAGAAGGTTCTACAAATCATTTTTTATTTGACAAAATTCCAGGTAATACATTAGGGCATTAAATATTTTGATATGAAAAACTTAAATGAATACAACATAAGTAACTTATTTGATTTATCCGAAGATTCTTTTAATAAAGAATGGTACAGCCAAGTTGTGGAAGATGTTTTGGGAAAACAATTGAAAGGGAATTTATCTATAAAGAGAATATCAATAAATTTCAATTTATCCGATAGAAATGAGGAGAGCGTAGTTGAAAAAATAGCAATAGAAGTACCTAATATCAATATTTACCATGAAATTTATTTATCTAACGAATTAA
The DNA here is from genome assembly GCF_024807225.1 of Chryseobacterium ginsenosidimutans. Classification (GTDB taxonomy): domain Bacteria; phylum Bacteroidota; class Bacteroidia; order Flavobacteriales; family Weeksellaceae; genus Chryseobacterium; species Chryseobacterium ginsenosidimutans. Next base: position 4,218,969 of record NZ_JANUCO010000001.1, on the reverse strand, counting down.
TAGGCTATTATAGTTATTTTTTAGATTTAGAATATAATTTCTTAGATGAGTTTATTTATTATAAATCATGACTCCCGGTAATGTATCAAATTTAGTGATGATAGCTTTTGGATAATTAACTCGTTGAATTTCAGATAAAAATAAAATTTAGATAATGAAAGTAAGAGTAGGTATTCCCCAGCTAACGCGAGCGCAATGTCATTAAGTTAAGGATAGAAATGTTTAACATTACTATTTAATTTCAGTAATGATGAGGGTTAAATGAGGTATCTTATTAGCGAAAATGATAAATAAGAGCTTAACTTAATGACATTAAGTGCGAGCGCTTCACTCGTATCTAAAGAAAGCTGTCTTAAAAAAACAGCCTGTTTTGTGTAAAAATGTTTCAGCAAAACAATAAAACAGAATACTCCTGAAAAAATAACGGTGTAGACATTAATACTGAAAGTAGTGACTATAATTGAAAAATCCCAAAAACCACCCCAAACAAAAAAGCAATCAACTGAAATCAGAAGATTGCTTTTATTGTAGACCCACAGGGATTCGAACCCCGAATGACGGTACCAAAAACCGGAGTGTTACCGTTACACTATAGGTCTATTTTTTGGTGATGCAAATCTATAAAATTTATTTTAAATATAAAAATCAAAAGTGAAGAATTATTCATGAAAAATGCTTGCGGATTCTTTATTTATTGATAGTCAAAGAATTATTTTTAATAAAATTTTTAGGTTATATGATTTTAGCTAGTTCATTGCTGCCGTTCTCTGCTTTTTTAATCAAAATAAATAAGTCAAATAAAAACCTTACCTTTGCAAAAAAAATTGGGCTCCAAGAGTTGGAGAAACCCATTAATAATCATATTATTAAACATTTTTATGTCGAATATTGTCGCAATCGTTGGGCGCCCCAACGTAGGAAAATCCACACTTTTTAATCGTTTTCTGGAAAGAAGAGAAGCCATCGTAGATTCTACGGCTGGTGTTACAAGAGACCGTCATTACGGGAAATCTGACTGGAACGGAGTAGACTTCACTGTAATTGATACAGGAGGTTATGATGTGAATAATGATGATGTTTTTCAGGAAGAGATTTCTAAGCAGGTTCAGTTGGCTATCGATGAAGCTACGTCTATTATTTTCATGCTGAATGTGGAAGAAGGTCTTACCGATACAGATTATGAGATCCATGAGATGTTGAGAAGATCAAATAAACCTGTATATATCGTTATCAACAAGGTAGATTCTGCAAAAGAAGAAGTGGATGCTACAGAATTTTATCAGTTAGGAATCGAGAAATATTACACTTTATCTTCTGCTACAGGTTCTGGAACGGGAGAGATTTTGGATGATATCGTTAGAGATTTCCCGACTACCGATTATAAAGATCCGTTTGAAGGGCTTCCTAAAATTACCATTGCAGGTCGTCCGAATGTAGGAAAATCTACGTTAACGAACGCTTTACTTGATGCCGATAGAAATATCGTAACAGATGTTGCAGGAACGACAAGAGACAGTATTCAGACGCTTTACAACAAGTTCGGACACGAGTTTGTGTTGGTAGATACAGCTGGAATGAGAAGAAAATCTAAAGTAAATGAAGATTTAGAATTCTATTCGGTTATGAGATCGATTCGTTCTATCGAATATTCTGACGTGGTAATTATCATGGTGGATGCTACTTTAGGATGGGAATCTCAGGATATGAATATCTTCGGATTGGCTCAGAAAAACAGAAAAGGGATCGTAATTGTTGTTAACAAATGGGATCTTATTGAGGACAAGCAAACCAACACGATCAGAGATTTCGAAAAATCTATCAGAGATAAAATCGGTCAGTTCAGCGATATTCCAATTTTGTTTGTATCGGCTTTAACGAAGCAGAGAATTCTGAAAGCTGTTGAATTAGCAATGGCAGTTTACGAAGATCGTAAGAAGAAAATCAAAACTTCAAAGCTAAACGAAATCATGCTTCCGGTTTTCGAAAGAACACCACCACCTGCAAACAAAGGTAAATTCATCAAGATCAAATATTGCGTACAGCTTCCAACGCCGTCTCCGCAGTTTGTATTCTTCTGCAACTTACCGCAGTACGTAAAAGAACCTTACAAGAGATTTACTGAAAACCAATTGAGAAAAGAATTCGGGTTTACCGGAGTTTCCAATCGAAGTATATTTCAGACAAAAATAAATAATCATCCCTTTTAGATTTTCTAAGAGGGATTTTTTTTGGCAGCTATTTCCGCCTTCCGTTCCCGCAATTTTGTAGTTTTGCCAATGCTTTTCCCCTTTCAAAAACTACAAAATGTGCTCCACTCAAGTCGGGCTGTACCTTTCAACAGGTTTTAAAAAATGGGTCACTAATTATTTATGATTTAACCTCAGTTCGAGATGAGGCTCTATAAAACGCAAAGCTAAACAAGAATATTAATCACATGATTTTAAAAAATTTAAGATCGACAAAGGCGTGAAACTTATCAAGGTAATGTAAAATTCTTGTATAGCTTTGATAAACGAAGTAGCATTGTTTAACTTGAAAGCGTTTCAAAAAGTAATATTTCTTTGTTTTTCTTTGTGATATAATAATATTATTTTGAAAATCAATTTTCAAACAGGGTTACAAAAATGGATGACATAAAATTTCAACAGGCTCTTAGCAACTTATTCAGATTAAAATTTATAAATTAGAAAAAAATATTTCAAAATAATGAATACAATCGTTTTATCCGATCAGTTTTCTTTAGTTAATTCTTGGATCAATGAACTCCGAAACGTTGAAATCCAGCACGACCGCATGAGATTCCGTAGAAATATGGAAAGAATCGGGGAAATTGCAGCTTTTGAGATCAGTAAAACTTTAGAGCAAAAGGAAATTGAAATCCAGACTCCTTTAGATACAATTAAAGTAAAGGAAATCGCGGTTCAGCCTGTTATTACAACAATTTTAAGAGCGGGAGTTCCTTTATTTCAGGGGATTTTAAATTATTTTGACAGAGCAGATTGCGGTTTCGTTGCAGCCTACCGAAAACACGACGCAAATGACTATTTTTCCATCAAACAAGATTATTTAACGTGCCCGAATATTGAAGGAAGACCATTAATTGTTGGAGATCCGATGTTGGCAACCGGAGCATCTTTAATTGAAGCGATTAAAGATTTATTAACCAACGGAACACCAAGCCAACTTCACATTGTAGCTGCAATTGCATCAAAGCAAGGTGTTGAAACGATCGAGAAAGCTTATCCAAATGCGAAAATCTGGGTGGGAGCAATCGATGAACAACTCACGTCAAAAGGCTACATTACACCAGGATTGGGTGATGCAGGAGATTTAAGTTACGGAGAAAAACTACAGAGATAATTTTAATAAAGGTTAAAAATTTAATGATCTGATTTATATTCTTAGCTGAGTGAAACGCCTTTGCGAACGAAAAAATCAACATTTAGTAGTGAAAAAATCTTTGCGCTGTTTGCGTTAAAAATTCACATCAAAATTTAAGAAAGACTCCAGAAATCTTTCATTACATCCAATAATAAATTGGGTCGCACTTTATCCATCGGATGTTTTGTATCAGGAAGTACAGCCAACTTTGCATTCGGAAGACTTCTGTAAACTTCAATACTTTCCTCCAAGCTCACCATATTGTCTTTATCACCAACCATAATCTGAACAGAAATATTGATGGTCGATAAATTATTTTTTAAAGGTGGATTTTTACCCAAAGAAATCATCAATTCTGCAATCGCGGGTAATAATTGTTTCCATTTTGAACCGTGTTGAGATTCCAGCAATTCGGCATATTTAGGAACTTTTTCGGCAATAACATCAGGATTCAGCATCTTACTTTCCTTCAAAGCCTGTTCTTCCGTCCAATCAAATTTTGTCCCCAAAGTCATGATAGAATTTACACTTTCCGGATGTTGATAGGCGTAACAAAGCGCAACATAACCGCCCATGCTGTGTCCGAAAATATAGATATCACTTAAATTTTCTTTTTCAATAAACTCTTTTAATTCCTGCGTATATTTTTCAATCGTAATTCCATTTTCCGAAATTTCAATAGCACCATGTCCGGAAAACAAAGGCGTGTGAATTGTAAAATATTTTGAAAGTTCTTCTTTAAAAGGATTAAAAATATCACTGTGACCTAAAGCGCCATGCAATAAAATCAGATTTTTCATAATGATCAGTTTGAGCGGAAAATTAAGAAAAAGAATTGAAAGCAGAAAAATGAAATTGTACCGTAAAATTTTCGTTTTCCGAATCATAATTTAGTATTCATAAATCATTATTTTTAAACGTCAATCGCCATTACCAAAACACTCACTTTATTGTCTCCGGCTTTCAGAATTTCCCACGCAATCGAAGCGAGCGTATTTCCTGTTGTAAAAACATCATCAATCAACAAAATATGTTTTCCTGAAATATTTTTCGTGACAGAAAATGGATTTTCGGTTTCCAGACGGCGCTGTTTATCTTTCAAAGCCTGAGCTTTTGAGTAATGATTTCTCTTAATCAATTCATGATCGAAAGGAATGTTGTAAAACTCAGACAAAGTTTTCGTGAACAAATGCAATTGATTGTAACCTCTTTCCTTCAATTTTTTCGGATGCAGTGGAACAGAAACCAGTAAATCTGGTTTTTCATTTTTAAAATCCAATCGTTCAGAAGTCCAGTCTGCAAGAATTTTACCGGTTTTTTCTCTGCTTTTATATTTTAATTCATGAATAATTTTTCGGCTTAAATTCTCTTTTTCAAACTGCATCAAAGCAAAAGTATTCTCAATGGGAAAAAGCAATTTACATTTCTCTTTTATAAAATTATCCTCAAAATAATTATCATGCGTAAAGTGAATTTGTTCAAAACAAAGACTGCAAACCAATAAGTTACCGTCAATAATCCGGTTGCATTCGAGGCAACGATTTGGGAAGAAAATATCTAAAATCATCTATGTGTTGTGTAAAACGAAGATAACTATTTTGGGCGAAATTTTTTAATTCAATTCAATGGAAAAATCTTAAATAAATTTTAGCTGTTAAAACTTTTATGTCTTTGAAGAATTTCATTTTTTATATCCTAATTTTGAGTAAATATTTGAAGAGGATGAGTTTGATTTTTGAAAAGCAAATAAAAGTAACGGAAGAACATATCGATGCTAATAATCATGTGAATAATGTTCAATACGTTCATTGGGTGGAAGAAATTGCCGGTGAACATTGGGAGTTTGTAAAACACATCACCGAATATCCTGAAGATATCTGGATGCTTGTCGATCATCATATTCAATACAAAAAACAGGTGTATTTGGGTGATATGATCACGATCAAAACATATCCAAAAGCTCCGGAAGGAGTGAAGCAGCCGCGAAAAGTAGAATTTTACTGCAATGATAAACTTGTGGTAGATTCTCTTACACTTTGGGTTTTAATTGATGTGAAAACGCAGAGAATTAAGAGGTTGGAAGGGGATTGGCTGGAGAAATTGTAATTATTCTTTAAAAATTCCCATAATCGCATCCAATTTTGTTTCATCAATAATTCCGGTAATTTCTTGTATGTTTCCGTTTTTATCAACAATAAAAGTCATAGGATTTCTTAAAATAGGAAAGTAAGATTTTAATTCCTGTCCGGAATCTGTGATATGTAGAAAATTAAATTCTCGTTTTGCCAGAAATTTCTCCACTTTATCTTTATTATCTTGAGTAATTGCAATAAAATTAGCTTTATTGCCTAAAGTTTCTTTCATTTTATTCAAATAAGGAAGTTCTGTAATGCAAGGTTCACAAGTCGTTGACCAAAAATTAATGAAAGACATTTTTCCTTTTAAATCATCAACATTAAAATTTGAATTTTCCTGATTTTTATAATTTTCAATAGGAAAATGCTTTCCGATTTTGTTTTCAAGATCCGGCTGAGTGAAAAATTGTCTTTGCTGGGCGGTTAATGATAAATTAATTATCAATAAAAATAAAGTTATAGTTTTCATGATTGGATAACGCAATTATTCAATTCTTATTTTAAGAAAAGAAGGGCGAGTTGTCACGATACGACAAAACCGAAACTCAAACCAAATTCCTTATCTTTGCACCATGATACGTATTACAAAGATTTTTACATTCGAAACAGCACACGTGCTGTATAACTACGACGGAAAATGTAAAAATATGCACGGACATTCTTATAAGCTGTTTGTAACGGTGAAAGGGAAGCCTGTAAATGATTTGGAGAACCCTAAAAATGGGATGGTAGTGGATTTTGGAGATATCAAAAGTATCGTAAAATCGGAAATTGTAGATGTTTGGGATCATTCTGTTTTAATTAACGGACTTTCGCCTCATAAAGAATTGGGTGAAACGCTGGAAAATCAAGGTCATAAAGTGATTTACTGTACTTTCCAGCCGACTTGTGAAAATATGTTGTACGCGATTGCTGCAAAAGTAAAATCGAAACTTCCGGAAGGAATTTCTTTGGCATATCTTAAACTTCACGAAACCGAAAACTCTTACGGAGAATGGTTTGCAGAAGATAATCAATAATTTTAGTCAATAAAAACTCGAAACGGTGTTAAAAACTACCATCAATTTAGAACCTGGGAAAAAAGTGTATTTTGCTTCAGATCAGCATTTTGGTGCGCCAAATCCGAAAGAAAGCAAAGTGCGTGAAGAGCGGTTTATCCGTTGGATGGATGAGATTAAGCATGATGCTCAGGTTTTGTTTTTAATGGGTGATTTGTTTGATTTTTGGCATGAGTGGCAACATGTCATTCCGAAAGGATATGTGCGTGTTTTAGGGAAAATTGCAGAATTAAAGGATCGCGGAATTCACATTTATTTTTTTGTGGGAAACCACGATTTGTGGATGAAAGATTATTTGGAGGAAGAAATCGGATGTACGGTTTTCTACAAAAAGCAATATTTCGAAATGGGCGGAAAACAGTTTCTATTGGCTCATGGAGACGGTTTGGGACCGGGAGATAAAGGATATAAAAGAATGAAAAAAGTCTTTACGAATCCTGTTGCCCAATGGTTTTTCAAATGGATTCATCCTGATATCGCCATGAAAATCGCGTTGTATATGTCTCAGAAAAATAAAATGATTTCCGGTGATGAAGACAAAGAATTTTTGGGTGAAGACAAAGAATTTTTAATTATTTATTCAAAAGAAAAGCTGAAAACGGAGAAGATCGATTATTTCATTTACGGACATCGTCATCTTCCGATGGTTTTGAATTTGGAAGGAAAAGCAGAATATATCAATCTTGGAGACTGGATTTCGTACTTTACATATGGTGTTTTCGAACATGATTTTGAATTGAAAACTTTTGAACAGGGCACAAAAAAAATTACCCCATAAAGAGGTAATCCCCCGAGTGAACCGAAATTCACCCTTGTTTTTAATCCATATTCCGGTTACTTCATTGCAATAACCTTACCAAATTTTAATTTAAATATTAATAAAACATTAAAAACTACGCTTATTTTGTTAACTGGTTCAAAATGAGAGCTTAGAAATTTTAAAATATTTTTAGAAGTGAAAAATATATTCGATATACTGACAGAGCAGGATTTTCTGAATGCTTCATTGGAAACATTTCATTATCAATATAATAATGTTGAGATATATAAGAAGTTTGTAGACTATCTTAACATTGATCCTGATAAAGTAGACAGTCTGTCAAAAATCCCTTTTCTGCCAATTGAAATGTTTAAAAATCATCAAATACTGGACAAAAATGTGACAGCCGACCTGTTTTTCCAAAGTTCGGGAACGACGCAGATGAATTTATCGAAGCATTTTATTGCTGATGAAAATATATATGAAGAAAGTATTTACAAGAGTTTTGAACAATTTATCGGGAAGCCTGAAGATTTTATTTTCTTAGGATTGTTGCCGAGTTATCTTGAAAAACAAAATTCTTCCTTAATATATATGGTGGATTATTTAATGAAAAAATCTACCAAACCAGAAAATGGATATTTTCTTTACAATCATTCTGATTTATTTGAGTTGTTGAATCAATTAAAAGACAAAAAAGTCATTCTTTTCGGAGTTTCTTTTGCGCTTTTGGATTTTCTTGATTATTGCGATTCTAATTCTAAAACCTTCAAATTCTCCGATACTTTAACGGTAATTGAAACCGGCGGAATGAAGGGCAGAAAAGAAGAAATGACGAAAGACGAATTACTTAAAATTCTACAGGAAGGCTTTAAAACAGATAAGATTTACTCAGAATATTCAATGACGGAACTTCTTTCTCAGGCGTATTCTTTAGGGAATAACGAATACCAATGTCCGAACTGGATGAGAATTATGGTGAGAAATGCAGAAGATCCTTTCAATTACGAAAAAGAAGGCAGAACCGGAGCGATTAATATTATTGATTTGGCTAATATTCATTCGTGTTCATTCATTGCTACTCAGGATTTAGGGAAAATTGTTGGCGATAAATTCCACGTTTTAGGAAGAATCGATCACTCGGATATTCGCGGCTGCAGTTTGTTGGTGAGTTAGAGTGTTTGAGTGTTTTAGAGTGGGAAAGTTTTGGGGTTTGAGTTTTACTTCTGAATTCTTTGATTTTGATGAACTTTGCTGAGTGAAACGCCTTTGCGAACGAAAATAAGCAGCATTTATTTAAAAGAACTTAGCGACCTTTTGCGTTAAAAATAAAAAATCCAACGTGTTAAAAATTGAAGAATTAGTTCATGCATTCATCCATTCTCAATGTGATTTTGAGAAGGATATTGTGTTGACCAATCACTTTCAGGCAGATTGGGAAGCCGATTTGCTGATTATTGATTCGGAAGGTTTTAGCCATGAAATTGAAATTAAGCTTTCGAAAAGTGATTTTAAAAACGACTTTAAAAAATCTTATATCAATACAAAAACCGGCGAAAAATTTTTAAAGCACGATAAAATTTCCTGTGGAGATTATGTTTGCAATGCTTTCAGTTTTCTGCTTCCGATGGGAATGGTGGATCATACTGCAATTCCTGAACATTGCGGAATCATCGAATTTTATCATAATGTTGATTCCTGGAATACCGAATTTTACTTAATCCGAAAACCTAAAAAAGTTCACGAAGATTCTTATTGGAAATTGAATGATAAAGATCTTTTCCTCCGAAAAATGGCATTGAATTTACTGCAAAGAAAAATGGAAATCAAAGGAAAACATGAAGAACTGATCTTCAAAAATCCTTTTGAGATTAAAAAAATAAAATAGAAAATTCTGATCTGCCGTCGGGATTTTTTTATGCTTTCTTTTTGTACATTCGCCGTTCGTATAAGTACTTTATGAATAGATAAGTAATATAATATTCATAAAAATATAAATCCAAACCATGAACAAATTATTCTTCATCCTCCTGATTACATTGTGTAATATATCCTATGCACAGCAAAAAAAGGACCCCGATTTGTGGACAGGAAGTTATCTATTGCATCCCAAAAATGGCGACACTACTACAAATGCAGATACTTTAATAATCGTAAAAACTGCGGATGCCAATCCTAAGGATGTTGCGGCTAGATACGAATCTGATTTAGCTCGTTGGACGCTGACTTCTAAAAAAGAAGGAGATAAGGAAAAGAAAATTGTCAGGCGATTTTTATTTGATATAGAAAATGATGAAGATGCCTATAAAGAATTCGGGTGGACAGATTTACATAAAAACGGTAAAATGAATTGTATAGATGGCGGTCATTTTTTCATTTGTCAGACAGAGCCGAATACAACAGTGAAATTCAATAAAGAAGAAACTTATCTTACCAAAACGGGTGTTTTCGGGATTTGGCTGCATTACGGCGTGGTAGAATTACAGAAAATTAAATAATCATTATACATAATCATTTACAATGAAGAATCTCTTATTGGGTCTTTCGATCCTGTTATCTTGTTTTTGCAACGCGCAAAACTTGGGAAAAACAGAAATTTATATTCTGGGAACGGTTCATGAGCCATCATCTTCTATTTTAAATCCTCAAAGCCTTTTTGAGATTTTAGACAAGATAAAACCCGATGTAATCCTGCAGGAACTTGATACGGATCAGATGAAAGATTTCAAAAAAGAAAGCATGTCTAAGAATTCCAATGAAGTAAGTGCAGCGATATTATATTTAAATAAATATCCGAAAACAATTAATTTACCGTTCGAATTTGAAGGAAGAAATCAATACAGAAAAGATCACGGAATGGTTCCTACAGATAATCTGACGATAAAATTGATGGACAGTCTTTATCAAAAAAAGGCATTAAGCCCAACAAATGCAATCATTTTTGAGAAATATATGGAAGCCAATAATGCGCTGAAAGATTTTTCTAAAACAGATATTAAAACGTTAAATTCATTAAGTTTTGAAACCGTAAACAGATACCGTCAGTTTGTTCAGCATCATGAAATTAATAAGATTTCTAATTCTGAAGATATTTTCGCTCATCAGTTTGTAACGAAACCCAATGGAGAAAAGATTTCATATCGTGACGGATACCAGTTATGGTGTAATTTCTGGGATTTGAGAAATAATACGATGGCGCTGAATGTTGTAAAACACGCCAATCAGTATAAAGGAAAAAGAATTGTGATTTTAACAGGAGTACAGCATAAATACTATTTAAAAGAATTATTAGAGAAATATCAGGACGGAAATTACAACGTTATTGAATATTTTAAATAAAAAACGGTTTATACTTTTTATTTGAAGCTTTTTGACTCCGTCGAATTGTACTTTTATTATTTTTTAAGGAGCAATTTCCCGCTTTCCGCTGTATCTTTTTTGTTACGGCTTCCGCTTCGCTCCACCCGCAACAAAAAAGGATGTCGCTACAATCGGGGCTATGGTTGTAGTCGATATTTTCAGCGGTTCAAAATAACTACAAAATTTGTCATCCTGAAAAAGGATCTGCGCATTAGTCTTTCCATTATTATTTTCTACAGCCGAAGCCTTGTCAAGGTTCAAAAACCTTGACAAGGCTAAGTTTCTCCTTTTGAGAATGTTTGTTCGATTCACGACAGAATGTAGAATAAAAAATCAAAGATTTTTAAAAACTTATGTGTTCTTATTTTCAGTTTAACAATGAACTTAAAATATCTAATGAGTTATTCTTTTGTGGTCAAAATAAAAACAAAAACTAAGTTCAAAAAATAAACTATCCCTAAATGAGATAGTTTATTCAAAATGTATAAGCTCTTTATTTTTTAAGTACCCAATGGTTCAGAACCGTTCCTTTGAAGTAAAAATTTATAGATCAGTCCACCGACTACACCTCCCAAAATTGGGGCAGCCCAGAACAGCCAAAGCTGCGACATGGCATTTCCGCCTACAAAAACTGCCTGAGAAAGGGATCTCGCAGGATTTACAGAAGTGTTTGTAATCGGAATTGAGATTAAATGGATCAATGTTAATCCTAAACCAATGGCAATTCCGGCAAATTTTCCGTCAGCGAATTTGTCGGTTGCTCCCATAATAATAATCAGGAAAAATGCGGTCAATAAGAATTCTGTTAAAAATGCAGCACCCATAGAATAGCTTTTTCCAAAGTAGACGGCTTCACCATAAAAATTGGTGGCAAAAGCTCCCGGACCCGAAAAATCCGGTGTTCCGGAGCCACTGAGAATAACGAACAAAGCTCCTGCAGCGGCAATAGCGCCTAAACACTGGGAAGCAACGTAAGGAAGAAGGTCTTTAGCCGGAAATCTGCCTCCTGCCAATAATCCGAAAGAGACAGCGGGATTGAAATGTCCTCCGGAAATGTGACCGACAGCATAAGCCATCGTTAAAACGGTAAGACCGAAAGCCAAAGCAACGCCTATCAGTAAAATCCCTAGTTGTCCACCAGAAGAGGGAGCAATCTGCGAGGCGAAGATTGCGCTCCCACAACCTCCGAAAACAAGCCAAAATGTGCCGAAAAATTCAGCAAAAAGTTTTTTTATCATATTGTTTATTTTAAAATGTATCTCAAATTTAGGATTTAAATCTTAAATCAAAAAGATAAATTTCAATTATATTTCAATTGTATGTGAGATTTAATTGTGAATTTGATAATTTTATTTTTAATTTATTTCATAAAGTTGCCCGATTATCTTCTTAATGGTAGTTAAATTGTATACCATAAATGATTATTTTTAGTTTAATAATTTTAAAGCGTCTTTAATGAAAAAGTTTTTGTGTGTAGTTTTTGCATCCATTATTCATGGCTTTTATTATCCTCAAGCAGCAAAAAAAGCTTTACCATGCTATGATTTTTCGGAAGTTTTAAAAGTAGAGCCCACTTTACTTTATAAGCCGCATTTGGATGCTTCGAAAAGTTTTGGGATAAAAATTCTGCAAGATTCAAAAACTGTTTTGAAATACATCAACAACGGGAAATTCCATAAAATAAAAAAATCGGGAAAAGGATATCGTGTACAAAAACTCGATTACAGCAGAGCCTGGATGGTTTCTAAAGGGAAATTAATGCTGGAAAGAATGGGTGCGCGTTTTAGTAAAGAAACAAAAGGAAATACTTTTACGGTTTCTTCGATTACTAGGACGTTGGAAGATCAATGCAGACTAAGAAGGGTGAATTCTAATGCTTCATTGGGAATCAGTTCGCACAATTACGGCAATTCTTTCGATATTTCTTATGTCCGTTTTAATGATGTTTTGAAATATAACCCGAAAATGGAAGCTGCTTTGGAAAAAATCTTACAATATTACTACAAATCTGGGCGGATTTATTACATAAAAGAAAGGCAGCAAAGCTGTTATCACATAACGGTAAAGAATTATTAACTAATTTTCAATTATCTGTGAGATACTTGCACACGTAGTTTAGTTTATATAATTTTATGCCACTAAAAATACCGTGAAAAATATGAATACATTCAACAGAGAGCAATATGATGTTGCTATTGCAGACTGGACGAACTGCCGTGGAAATTATGCAGCAATTAAAAATCTGATCCTTACAAACTATGTTTTTAATTTTGATTCTGAACAGATTGATTGGATGAAAAATGCTAATAAAAATACAGAATTCTGTACAGAAATAGGCATTTACCAAGATCAGCTTGTTGCCATTCTTTGTCCGTTGGATCCGTCTGGTCAAAAAGTAGTTGTTGATAACTATCCGTATAGTGTTTTAAGTGAATTAGACAGAGATTTGAATCTGGTAGAAACGGAAGTATACACTGTTGTAAAAAATGCTGTTCTTTCCAGAGAAACTAAGAATGGTTGATGACAGCTCTGATATGTACTGGCCGATTGCCAACAAGCCGATGATGGAGCAGGATAAAGCGGTAGAAGCTATTGAATCTTGGAGAAATGAAGGGATGAACTGGTTCTACAGAGAGTGTGACGAATTTGGCGGAAGCAGAATTTTTAACAAGTTTTATGTACCTGCAGAAAACCTAAATCCACCAAAGCCGGGGCTTACGAATATGGTTTGCTCATTCGGACTGAAGTTTTCTGAAGTTTATCAGAGAGTTTTGCCAACCTTAATTTTTATTTCTTTCTACCAAGATTTTGAAAACACAGGAAGTGTAGAAAAAATATCAAATACGTACGATTGGTCGCAGGCTTGCCCACCGATCTGTCAGTTTATGTAATTTTTAACTTAAATATATTGTGGATATTTATCAGGTAATACTTTATCTTAATAACAGTTTACTTGTTATTTGTACTTTGATCGGAATCTTAAAGTACAAAGTTTTTAGAAATACAGAAAAATGGTATGTATATTATATCATTTTTCTTTTTTTGATAGAAGCTACAGGCAGGGTTTCCATTAATCTTTTTAATGCAAAAGATTTAAACTTCCTGTTTCCTTATTATGTTTCCGGAGATTTTCTGATATTGGGGATTCTGTTCATCAGAAAATTAGCTTTACGCTGGTATTGGTATATTCCTGTAGTAATATTAGCTGGTTTCTTTCTTGTGGATACAGAGATTATAAGTAATGAAATAAAAAAAGTAATTTCTAATATTGTCGTTATCTGCTTTGCGGGTTATGCGTTACTCATGGAAATTAAGAATACGAAAATTAATGATCGGTTTATGGCAGTAGACAGTCTTATTTTTCTGTACTACGGATTATCTGTATTTCTATTTTTTCTTCTTCGGCAGCTTGCGGATTTCGGCAAGGAAGAAGCGGGAATGATCTGGAGTATCAATAATCTCCTTTGCAGTTTCCTTTATTTATCAATCATTTATACCTTTTTAAAATTAAAGAAATAACTTTAAATATCACCTTTTTTATCGCGTTGATTGTCGTTTTGATAATCATCATGTCTTTCATTTTGCTGGCGTACAGAAGTTTTATTCAGAGAATTATTAAAGAAAAAAACGCGCAATATGAAGCGGAAGTTCAGCATCAGAAAAGATTGGTTTTAGAAAACATCAAAGCTCAGGAATCCGAAAGGAAAAGAATTGCCGTAATGATTCACGACGACATCGGAAATCGTCTGAATATTCTTTCATTATGGTTGAATAATATGGATACGAAAGGCGACGAGATCATTAAAAGAAATATTACAACACAGATGTCTTCTCTCATAGATTCGGCAAGAAGCATTTCGCATTCATTATATCCTGTGAATCTGGAATCGGTCGGTTTGGTTTTATATATTGAAGAATTGATCGCTAATTTGTCGGGAAGAATTAATATTTCGATGAATGTAAGTCCGAAATTTCAGAAAAAAGATATCTTCATAGAAGTTCAGTTATACAGAATTATTCAGGAATTTACGACCAATGTTCTCAAACATTCGGAAGCATCAAGAGTCTGGATTTATATTAAAGATAACCATACGAATCTCGCCGTCATTATCTCAGACAACGGGCAGAGTTTTGAATATGAAGAGGTGAAAAAGGGGATGGGTATCAAAAATATCGAATCCAGAATAAAATCTATGAATGCGGCGCACAAATGGAAAAATGTTTTAAATGAAGGCAGCCGTTTAATTATTAAAATTCCATACAACAATGAATTCTCAAATCAAAATAGCATTAATTGACGACGAACAGTTAATCCTTGAAGGAGTAAAAATGTTATTATCTTCCGAACAGAATATTTCGGTGGTTTCTACTTCCGGAACGGGACCGGATTTTTTAGAAACATTAGAAAAAACTTCCCCGGAAGATTTTCCGGATATTGCTTTGGTGGATGTTCAGATGCAGCCAATGAATGGTTTCGAACTGGTGGAAATCTTAAAAGAAAAATATCCCGATCTTAAAATTATCATCCTTTCGTCACATTATAAAACAACGATTTTGGGGTATATGGTAAAGTTGGGCGTTTCTGCTTTTTTACCTAAAAATTCTAATAGAAATGCTTTCATAGAAGCAATTACAATGGTTTATAAAAATGGAATTTTCTTCACGCTGGAAGATCATCAGATGATTTTTTCTTACATGAACAGTCCTACGAAGAAAAGAACGCTTTTTGAGATGGACGACGAGCTTTCCGACCGTGAAAAAGATGTCGTAAAACTGATCTGTCAGGAATGTACCAACAACGAAATTGCAGAGAAATTATTCATAAGTCCAAGAACGGTAGAAAGCCACAGACAGAGAATCGTCGAAAAAATCGGCGCCAAAAATACCGTCGGAATTGTGATTTATGCAATTATCAACAATATTTATCCTTTAGAAAGAATTTGATTCCGTAGAAATACGGAATTTTTTATTTGGTACTTTTTACTCTATAATCCCTATTTTTTTCATCGTTACTTTGAGGAGTTCATTAAATAAGTACTTCATTATTAATTAATGAAGATTAATATAAAACCACAAAGTGACATGAAAAACAATATAATCTCTGTCGGAATTTTCTTCGACGGGACTGGAAACAACGGAGTGAATGCGACTTCCTCCCAAAAACCCTCGAGAAACAACGAAAGTTATTATAACAATATTACGAATATCTATAAATTATCAGAGTTATTTACAGGTAATAAAAAGATTTATGTAGAAGGAATCGGCACTGTTACAGGTTCTGAAGACAGCGATTATGCAATGGCAACCTGCAAAAATCCTATGGGATATCAAGGATATTCTTCGGATGATAAACTGGCAAAAGCGTATGCTTTTATCAATAATATTGTAGTTGATGCAACGCAGGAATATGATTTTTATGTGTACGGATTCAGCAGAGGATGTATGTTGGCAAGAGCGTTGTGTAATGAATTATTGAGTCCTGATTCTAAAGTTTCAGGAAATATTACTATAAAATTTCTGGGTGTTTTTGACACCGTAGAATCTGCGCCTTTCAACGATTATCATGTAACGGTTTTACCCGGAACAGAAAGAGCGCTTCATCTTTGTGCCGTGAACGAATGCAGATACTTTTTCCCGTTAACAGGTTTCTTCGAAGATTCTAAAGATAGAGAAGATATAAAATCTGAAACCGGAAACTCCGTATGGAAAGAAATTTTCGTTCCCGGAGCTCATGCAGATGTTGGTGGAGGTTATTTGGAAGGTTCTCAATCGGTGTATATTTCGCCGAATTTTGTGAAAAATGATGAACTTACCGCTTACGTTGAAAATGTAAGAACGGCAGCTACAGATTCTAATGGGAATAAAATCTGGGACAATGTTCTTCAAACATATCAATTGGATCAAGGGGAAGTTTTTTCACAGGCTTATGTTGAAAGAGAGTTGGTTTACAATGAACTTTCAAAAGTTTACGGAAAATTAATGTTGACTGAATCTAATGCTGAAAACCCTATTTTCAGTACCAATTTTAGTGAAGCCGATTTTGAGATTGATGCCAATTTACATCCTTATTTAATTGAACTATCAACTGCTTTGGAGAAATACAGCAAAGATCTTTCTTTAGGTTTAAAGCCAAATTATAATTACGAAAAACTGGCAGATTACACTCATATTTCGGCAAATTTTGGATTGTATCATCCTGCTTTACTTGCTAATTCAAGATCCGGAGCGAATGTAGAATTCATCAACAACGGGTTGAATGTACCGAGCAATTCGGACGATCAGTTCAGTGCAAACCAGTCAAAATTACAATCAGAAATCCACCATGTAGAAGATTCTATCGTGGATTACGCATACGGAACTAATATTCCGAATAACGATAATTGGAGTCGTACAATATTAATTAAAGAGAATTTTTATAATAAATGTTAGTACTTTTTCAGTTTTAAATTTAGGTGTAGAGCTGTCCTGGTTAGACAGCTCTTTTTTACGAATAATTTTTTTTATCATAAGTTTTTCTAAAAGGCCGCTTTTTTTAAGTGGCTCTTTTTCTTTTCGTTATATTCCTTTATTTTGCGTATTTTTGCACGCGAAAATTCATTATTCACTATTAATCAATATTTAACATGCTTTCGGTTCAAGGTTTAGGATTACATCATTCGGGAAACTATCTGTTTCAAAACGTTAATTTCACCATTAAAAAGGATGATAAAGTTGGTTTGGTCGGTAAAAATGGAGCTGGGAAATCCACTTTATTAAAAATGCTTTCCGGGGAAATCACTTTCTACGAGGGAAATGTAGTGCCCGAAGGAAATATTACGATCGGTTTCCTAAAACAGGATCTTGATTTTGTAAAAGGAAGAACGGTTTGGAACGAAACCATGCAGGCTTTTGAGCAAATTAATGCTTGGAAAGAGGAATTGGAGGAAATAAACCATCAAATGACCGTAAGAACCGATTACGAAAGTGATGGTTACACAGATTTGATTAACAGAATGACTGATCTAAATGACCTTTTGATGCACCATGATGCCTATAACTTGGAAGGTGATATCGAAAAAGTGTTATTCGGTTTAGGTTTTAAAGCAGATGATTTTCAAAAAATAACCGACGAATTTTCCGGAGGTTGGAGAATGAGAATCGAACTGGCAAAACTGCTTCTTCAGAAAAACGACTTGATGCTTCTCGATGAGCCTACCAATCACTTGGATATGGAATCGATCATCTGGCTTGAAAACTTCCTGAAAGATTATCCGGGAGGAATTGTTCTGGTAAGTCACGATAAACAGTTTATGACAGCCGTTTGTAACCGTACTTTTGACGTGAATAACAGAAAAGTGGACGATTATAAAGCCAATTATTCCAAATATTTAGTGATGCGTGAAGACCGCCGTGAAAAACTGATTCAGGCTAAAAAGAATCAGGATGCGGAAATCAAGCAGATGGAAGATAACATCAATAAATTCCGTGCGAGTGCTACAAAAGCTTCTTTTGCGCAGTCTTTAATTAAAAAATTAGATAAAATTGAGCGTATTGAAGTGGATAATGAAGACGTTTCAAAATTCAATATCCGTTTCGTGCAGTCGCAAGTTCCGGGGAAAGTGATATTCGAAGCTGAAAAGCTGGGGAAATCTTACGGTCAAAAACAGATTTTTGATGATGTAGATTTCATCGTTCAGAGAGGAGACAGAATCGCGCTTCTTGGTCAGAACGGACAAGGGAAAACGACATTGGCGAAAATTTTGGCTGGAGATATTCAGGATTATTCAGGTTCTTGGAATCTTGGACATAACGTGAACATCGGATATTTTGCTCAGAATCAGGAAGAAGTTTTAACACCTAATAAAACCGTTCAGGAGGAAGCGGAAGATTCTGCAACCGAAGAAACAAGACCTAGAGTGAGAGATTTGTTAGGATCTTTCCTTTTCCAGGGTGAAGCGGTAAATAAAAAAACAAAAGTACTTTCCGGAGGGGAGAGAAACCGTTTGGCGCTTTGTAAGTTGCTTTTACGTCCGTTCAACACGTTGATTATGGATGAGCCTACCAATCACTTGGATATTCAGTCTAAAGAGATTATCAAGCTTGCTTTACAGAAATTTGAAGGGACTTTGATTGTAATTTCTCACGACAGAGAATTCCTGCAAGGACTTTGTGATAAGATTTATGAATTCCGTGATGGTAAAATGAAAGAATTCTTAGGAGATATTAATGAGTATCTTGTTTTCAGACAGAAAGAAAGCATCAGAGAAATTTCTGCAGAAAAAGCAAAGCTTCACGCTGAAGAACCGAAAGTTGAGGTAAAAAAAGTTGAAGAAAAACCAGCAGTCAACAACAATCAACAATCAACAATTGTAAGCAAAGAGCATAAAAATATTCAGAATAAACTGAAAAAAGTAGAAGAAAAAATTTCCGAGCTTGAAACAAAAGTAGAAGAAATGGAAGCTTCTTTCACCAAAGAAAACCCTTCTGAAGAAACATTAGAAAAATATAATAAAACCAAAGAAGAACTTGATGTAGCCCTACAGGAATGGGAATATTTGGGTTCTCAGTTGGATTAATTTGATATTTAAATTCTGAAAAATATCCATCTCATTTGTCATTTCGTAGGAATCTAAGCTTTGATTTTTACAATTCAATCTCTGAAAATTGCGCGTAGATTCCTACGGAATGACAAACAGGATGTAGAAAAAAACAATTAGTATTCGCGATGTTATGCTAATGTTCTCGAAACATCTCAAAACAAAATTTCATCTAAGTTTTGTAACAAAACAACAATCGCGTCTACCTATCAATCAAAGCATTTAATAAAACTTTAATCTAAGTTTTTAATTTATTTTCATACTTTTGACTAATGATTTTTAAAGAAAGCAGAAATCTAAAGAATTTTATTTCCAAATTATTGTTTGGAATATATTTTCTTGCGCTGTTTTCTCAAAATTTTCACAACCACAGTTCAGAAGAAGTTTTTAAAAGTTTCAGCTTTAAAAAAACAGAAAATACCATTACAAATAATGTATTGAAAGAAAAAGCAGCCGACTGTTTGGCTTGTCATTTCTTGGCTACAGGACATACCTTGGTTCCTGAAGAATTCAATTTTTCTTTTGAAAGTTATACGCATGAAGTAGAACAGATTCTTACTGTTCAGGAAAAAATATGGTCTCAGACTAAATTTACCTTTCAGCTTCGCGGTCCTCCCGCAATTTCATAATTCATAGATTTTTTCGGATTTTTTTGACTTAAATTTTTAAAATTTAACTATTTCTTAATGGAGATTTGAACCCTTATGGAAAGTTTAAGTTGTTAAGAATAATAAGATTAATGTATTAATTTACAACTGTTAAAGTCATTAATAGATCGTACATTTTACATTGTACAAAAAATCCAACCCTAATTTTTTACGAAAAATGTGCTTCATAAAAAGCACGAAATCAATCTATTTACAATGAAATTGATATATAGTTTAATGTTGATCCTTTGTGGATTTGCATTTACAAACGCACAGCAGACTTACGCTGTACAAGGAACTGTTCAGGATTTTCACGACAAAACGATGTTGGAAAATGCTGTGGTGAAAATTGGTGATTTTACCACAAAAACAGGCAAAAACGGTAAGTTTTCTTTCGACAAAATTCCTGCGGGAAAATATATACTCATTGCTAAACATCCTGATTGTAATGATTATACTGAAAATGTAGGAGTTACACAGGATTTACATGTGACGATCGTTCTTGAACATCATATTCAGGACATCGAAACCGTGACGATTCACGGAAGTCATAAAAGCAATGGCTCTTTGGTCGTTAAAACACTCGACAAATCTGAAATTGAGAGAAATTCTACCGATAATCTGGGGAATTTATTAACGAAAATTTCAGGAGTTTCTGCCTTAAAAACAGGGAATAATATCTCAAAACCTATTATTCACGGGCTTTACGGAAGCCGAATTGCTATTTTAAATAATGGAGTAAAACTTGCCGAACAAGAATGGGGAGTGGAACATGCGCCGAATGTTGATATTAATAATTTTCAACATATTGATGTCATTAAAGGAGCTTCTGCATTGAAATACGGAAGTGACGCCATTGGTGGAGTAGTGGTGATGGAACCTGAGATTTTTCCTAAAAAAGATACCATCAAAGGTTCTGTAGGACTTTCCGGAATTTCTAACGGAAGAGGTCTCGGAGTGGATGTAGACGTTGCCAAAGTCTGGAAAAACGGTTGGGCTGTAAAATCAGGAGGAAGCATCAAAAAACTGGGAGATCAGCATGCTCCGGATTACAATCTGATGAATACGGGAATGGATTTTTCGTCTTTCAATTTTACGGTTCAGAATAATTCTTATGAGAAAGGGATTTCATTTGATTATTATTTAACCAATCAGAATATCGGGATTTACAGAGGTTCTCACGTCGGAAATAATGAAGATTTTTACAATGCCACAACCACTAAGATTCCTATTTATACAGGGAATTTCAGTTATGATATTGATAATCCGAGACAGGTGATCGAGCATCATATTGCAAAGGTTTCTGCTTTTAAAAGATTTTCAACTATCGGGAAAGTTTCTGCAACGTACAGTTATCAGTTTAATCACAGACAGGAATATGACATTAGAAGAGGTGAATTGAAAGATACGCCTTCTCTCGATCTGGAATTAATGACGCATCAGTTCAATCTTAATGATTTACTGGAAAGAGGAAAATTTTCTTTAGAAACTGGTGTTGATGCAAGTTTTCAGAATAATTATTCGGATCCTGCGACAAAAGCGAGACGTCTGATCCCGAATTATGATAAATATGCTGCCGGAATCTATTCGATTTTTAAATATAAAATTTCGCATGATTTCAATATTGAAGCCGGTGCGAGATATGATTTTACGCGGTATGACGTGACGAAATGGTACGACAAAAGCGATTGGGAAAACCGGTATGCAGATTCTTATCCTCAGTTTTATGTAAAAACCGATCAAAACAGAATTCTGACGCGCCCTCAAATGAATTATGAAAATTTCTCATTCAACGCAGGTCTTGAATATCGTCCGAGCTCAAGCTTTGATTTGAAATTTAATTATGCAAAAGTAGGACGAACTCCGAATATTGCAGAATTATTTTCAGATGGTTTACATCATTCTGCGTCGGTGATCGAAATTGGAGATATGGGACTGAAAAACGAGCAGGGACATCAGTTTAACTTAACCGTTGATTCAAAATTCAATGTTTTGAAAGGATTGAATGTTTCTGTAAATCCTTACTTTTTTATCACTAAAAATTTCATCAACGAAGTTCCGACGGGAGTTCAGAATACAATCAGAGGAGTATTTCCGGTTTGGTCTTATCAGCAGATCGATGCGAAAATGTATGGGGTAGACTTGGATGTTAACTTCAAAATCACGGATAATCTTACCTATGTTGGAAAAGGAAGCTATGTTTACGGACAGGACGATACCCACAATGTTCCGTTGATTCTTATGATGCCTCCGAATTTTTCTAATGCATTGCAATTCAATAAAGAAAACTGGAATAAGTTTTACTTTACGCTGGAAAATCAGACGTTTGTAAAACAGAACAGATTTCCGGTGTATAATGCGACGATTCCTATTTATATAGATGGTGATGAGGTACAAAAAGAAGTTGATTTAAGTACTCCGCCAAACGGTTATTCTCTTTGGAATATCCAGACGGGAATCAATATCAGCAAAAATCTTTCTGCAGGTCTTATCGTGAATAATCTTTTCGATGTGTCGTACAGAGATTATCTGAATCGTATGAGATTCTTTTCGGATGAGGCAGGAAGAAACTTTATTTTAAACTTTAGATACAGATTCTAAAGTCTTCAGAAAATTATTAAAACAAAATTTACAATCTTAAAATTTTACAAAAATGAAAGTATTCAATACTAAAAATATAATCAAATTATTAGCTGTTTTATTTATCGCAATTACTGTTGTTTCTTGTCAGAGAGACGGTTCTGCGGCAGAAGATGACCTTCCACAGGAGGATCTTACGAATATTATTTTAAAAGTAAGAGATATTTCACCGGGAAGTACGGCTACAGCAATACCATATAATTACAGTATGGGAGCCGGTGGAGCTCAATCTATTAAGCTGGAAGACGGAAAAACGTATGAAGTAATTGCAGAGTTTAAAAATGGAAATGATGATGCTACACAGGAAATCAGAGACGCAAAAGACGAGCACTTTTTAGTTTTCAATTTTCCTAATTCCGACATTGTTTTAACTCGTACAGACGATGCTACTTCTACAAGAGCAGATGGAAAACGTGTAGGGTTGAAAACAGAATGGGTGGTGAACAAAGCCATTAAAAATCCTGCGGCAACAAGCCAGCTGATTTTTACCCTTTATCATGAGCCGGCAACAGTTTCGGAAGATTCTCAGGCAAGCGGTAACGGTATTATTTTCGGAAAACAAACCGGAGGTGAAACCGACGCTCAGGCAAATTATAATATTATTAATTAATATATCTTTAATCTTGTTAACAAAGCCACTGAATTTTTTCGGTGGTTTTTTATTTATCTGAGTTAATGAATAAGGAATTTATTCATGTTTGAAGAAGTAATTAAGCTGATTTTATTGTTTTTTTATGGCTTAATTTATATAACGAACAGTAATTACATCCAAATAGTCACTTCCAACTTCTTTCCTCCAACTTCAAGCCCGATTAATCTTATATTTAACAATATTTGGCGGTATAAGTTGATTTTAATTGATAGATTTTGATAAAATTTTCCTATTTTTGCAACCTAAAATTTTAATCAATAATGAAGGTTACTGCAAAAAACCATGATGATGTAAGTGCATTGCTTACAGTGACATTGGAAAAATCTGACTATAAGGAAAAAGTTGAGAAACAATTAATTAATTATGCTAAAAATGCACAAGTTCCTGGTTTCAGAAAAGGGAAAGTGCCTTTGAGTATGGTTAAAAAACAATATGAAGCAGGTATTGCTTTCGAAGAAATCAACAAGCAGGTTTCTGATGCTTTGAACGGATATGTAAATGACAACAAACTAAGATTAGTTGGTCAGCCTGTTCCTCAGCCAGTAAACCAATTAGACTACAACGCTGATCAAATTGAAGTTGGTTTCGAGGTAGGATATGAGCCTGAATTCACTATAGACTTAGCTAAATATGAAGCTCCTCATTACAAAGTAGAAGCTTCTGAAAAAGAAATTGGTAAGAGCATTGAAAACATGCAGAAGCGTTTTGCTGAGCAGGTTCCTCAAGATAAAATCACTAAAGATTCTTATATCGCTTTAGAGATTTCTCAGGTTGTAGAAGAAGGAGCTGAAGGAGAGCACCACCACCAACCAAAGAACGTTACTGTTACAGGTGAAAACAAAGAAGCTTTCAAATTGGTAAAAGCTTTGAAAATGGACGGATCTGTGAAGGTTTCTAAAGAAACTCTTGCTGGTGACGAAGAATTAGCTAAAGAATTAGGATTCTCTAAAGAAGAAGTTGAGCATTTACACCACAACGAAGTTGAAGTAAAGGTAAAAGATTTCTATGCTTTGGATCTTGCTGAGCTGAACCAAGAACTTTTCGATAAAGTATACGGTGAAGGAAACATCAGTTCTGAAGAAGAGCTTAAAGAAAAAGTAAAGACTGAACTAGACGAGTATTTCCAACAAAATGCTGATGTTCACTTTGTAAATAAAGTATTGGAGCAGGTTTCTGAAAAAGAAGAAGTAAAACTTCCTGAAGCTTTCTTGGTAAAATGGTTGCAATTCTCTAACCAGAACATCCAATCTGAAGAGCAGGCAAAAGAAATTCTTGAATCTGAGAAAAAGCAATTGACTTACCAGATCATCGAAGGTAAATTGATGAGTGAAAACGAAATTCAATTAGACTATGCTGATGTTTTAGGACAAGCTGAGCAATTGGTTAGAAATCAATTGGCTATCTACGGAATCCACCACTTAGGTGACGAGGAAATCCAGAAATATGCTGTTGAAATGTTGAAAGACCAAGAGCAGGTAAGACAAATTTCTTCTGAAGTTGCTATGACGAAGCTGAAAGATGTTATCCTTGAAAAAGCAAGCAAAAAAGAAACTGCGATCTCTCACGACGAGTTTTTAGAAGAGCTTAAAAAATAATTTATTTTATTATAAATATTAAAAACCACCAATCATTTGGTGGTTTTTTTATTGAAAAACGTTCTTATTTTATTCGTTCAATATTCATATATTTACGCCACTAAACTTAGTATATGAAAAAGATCATCATTCCGTTTTTTTGCGTTGTGCTTTTTTCTACTTCGGTAGCTGCACAAAAAAAAGCTGTTGCTCCCGCTAAAACGGAAGCTGTAAAATCAAAATTAACTTCTAAAGATGTTATTAACAACTATCTTACTGCTCTTGGTGGGAAAGAAAAATTAGAAGCTATAAAATCTACCATTACCGATAATACACTTTCTGTACAGGGTATGGAAATTAGTATGACTACTAAAAAGATGGGGAATAAATTCAAATCTGAGCAGTCTGTAATGGGACAAAAAATGATTCAGTTTTTTGATGGTGAGAAAGGATATTTCGAACAAGGAGGTCAGAAAATGGATATTCCTGCTGATAAAATTGGAGAATT
Source organism: Chryseobacterium ginsenosidimutans (assembly GCF_024807225.1). Taxonomy (GTDB): domain Bacteria; phylum Bacteroidota; class Bacteroidia; order Flavobacteriales; family Weeksellaceae; genus Chryseobacterium; species Chryseobacterium ginsenosidimutans. The sequence continues at coordinate 4,193,678 of NZ_JANUCO010000001.1, read as the reverse complement.
AAAGAAAAGTAAAGTTATGGATGCTTTAGGATATGACGCAGCCAACTTCCCAACGGTAACTGTTGAGAAAATCGACGGAAAAGATTATAACGTTTTGGCTTCTGATAAAGGAAAGCATTATTTTGACGCTTCTACAGGATTATTATACAAATCTACTGCAGATGAAGGAAATGCGACTGTAAAAAGCTATATGACTGTGGATGGAGTACAGTTCCCATCAGAAATTGAAGCCGAAGGAAACGGACAGAAAGTAACGATTAAAACTACGAAAGTTACCATCAATTCTGGAGTTTCAGATGCAGATTTTAAATAGAAACTACCGATTTAACATATAAAAGCCAGACATTGTCTGGCTTTTTTCGTTATCTGATAATATTTAACTTAAGTTTAACTAGCAAAAAATATCTCTGTATTCTAATTAATGATACTTTTATCAAAACAAAAACAAATTGATGAAAAAATACACTTTATTCTATGCTGGAATCTTTCGGGGTTCATTTTCCAATTCTTTCACAAGTATAATCTTTTCTATAAATAAATAACAATTTATAGTTCTAAATACTATTTATCAATAATCTTTTCAATACAAAATATGCTGATTTGTTAGGGATATGTGATTTAATAATATTTAACTTAATTTTAACTTTAAATACTATTCCATACATTTCCTCGTTTAGTGAATAAACTATATTTTTGAACTATAAAAATTAATAATCCAAACAACTATGAAAAAAATGCTTTCGTCACTTGCAGTGGTCGTCCTGATGTCTGCAAATGGTTTTGCACAGAGTATTCCGATGGATGCTTCTGTAAAAACAGGTACTCTTTCGAACGGAATGAAGTACTATATCAAAAAAAATAATTTACCGGAAAAGAAAGTAGATTTCAGATTGGCAATCAATGCGGGATCTATTCTTGAGGATGAAAACCAGCGAGGTCTGGCTCACTTTATGGAGCACATGAACTTCAATGGGACAAAGAATTTTCCTGATAACAAGTTGGTCGATTTTCTACAGTCAATCGGGGTGAAATTCGGGCAACACCTTAATGCTTACACGAGTTTTGACGAGACGGTTTACATGCTTCCGGTTCCTTTAGACAAACCCGGAAATCTTGATGCAGGTCTGAAAGTAATGGAAGACTGGGCTTTTAACGCTACACTTTCTGATGAACAAATCAACAAAGAAAGAGGCGTCGTTTTGGAAGAATTAAGATTGGGGTTGGGAGCTGATAAAAGAATGTCGGACAAATATCTTCCGAAATTATTGTACAATTCTCAGTACGCCAACAGACTTCCGATTGGTAAGAAAGATGTGCTGGAAAACTTTAAACCGGATGTGATAAGACAATTCCACACAGACTGGTACAGACCAGATTTGATGGCGATTGTTGTCGTGGGAGACATCAATGTGGATGAAGTTGAAAAGAAAATTAAAGAAAATTTCAGCAAGTATAAAAATCCTTCAAAGCCAAAAGAAAGAAAAACTTTCGATTTACCGAATCATAAGGAAACTTTAGTAGCGATCGAAACAGATCCTGATGCTACGAACTCAATGGTACAGTTTATCATGAAAGATTCTGAGGCGTATCAACCGGACGTTACGGTGGAGCAATACAACCAAAGTCTTGTTGAGCAAATCACAACAACGATGTTGAATAATAGGCTGGGTGAATTGGTAAATTCTACAAATCCTCCTTTTACTTACGGTTCTGTGTATCATGGCGGAACGTATGCGAGAAGCAAAGAAGGTTTTCAGGGATTTGCTATGGTAAAAGAAGGAAATCAGCTTAGCGCTTTGAAAGTTCTTTTGGAAGAAACGGAAAGAGCAAAAAGATTCGGATTTACGCAGACAGAATTAGACAGAGCAAAATCACAGGTTTTATCTAGTATGGAAAGAAACTTACAACAATCGTGATAAAACAGAAAGCGATATGTTGGTGGATGAATATGTAAGAAACTTTCTTGAGCAGGAACCAATGCCGGGAATTGCATGGGAATATGAAGATACTAAGAAATTCTTGCCTTCTATAACATTAGCTCAAACGAATGAGATCATTAAAAAATTTGTAAAAGATGACAGCAGAGTAGTCGTAATTACGGGTCCTAAAAAAGATAACGTGACCATGCCGACGGAAGCAATGGTAATGAATACTTTCGAAGGAGTGAAAATGGCAGATCTTAAGCCTTATGAAGAAAAAGCAACGATTAAAAATTTAGTAAAACCTTTCAAATCTGAAGGTAAAATTGCTAAAACCGAAACCGATGCAAAACTGGGAACAACAACCTGGACATTGAGCAACGGCGCAAAAGTGACGTTCAAAAAAACCGACTTTAAAGATGACGAAATTGTTTTCTCAGGAAGAAGTATGGGCGGAAGTTCTTTGATTTCGGATGCAGATTTTAACAAAACTCAGTTTGCATTTGCTGCTTTGTCTGAAGCCGGAGTAAATGGTTTTTCAAAGTCTGATCTTACTAATTATTTAGCAGGAAAACAGGTAAATGTAAATGCTTCTGTGACGCCTTTGTTTGAAGGAGTTTCCGGAAGAACGACTCAAAAAGATTTAGGAACAGCATTGGAATTGATGTATGCTTATTTTACGGGATTAAATTATAACCCTGAATCATTTAATGCTTATAAAACAAAACAGTCGGCGATGTTGGATAACTTGTTGTCTAACCCTCAGTTTTATTTCTCAAGTGAGCATGCGAAATTCATGAATCAGAAAAATCCGAGATTTATTGGGATTATTCCGATGGAGAAAGAGTGGGCAAATACGGATTATAAAAAAGCATACGACATTTATAAAGATAAATTCGCGAATGCAGGAAACTTCCAGTTCTATTTTGTAGGAAATATTGATGAAGCTAAATTTAAAAATGAAGTGTTGCAGTATATCGCAAGTCTTCCGTCAACAGGAAAAGCGACGAATTTCAAGGATACAGGCTACAGACAAACGACCGGAGATTTCACAAAAACATACAAAAAAGGAAAAGATCCTAAAAGTATGGTAACGATTTCTTACGCCGGAGAAACTCCTTATAATGAAAAAGAAGCATTGGCTTTAAGAGCTTTGGGAGAAGTAGCTACGATTAAAGTAATCGAAAAATTAAGGGAAGACGAAAGCGGAATTTACGGTGGTGGAGCGAGAGGAAATATGAATAAAGTTCCTTACAGCACGTACAGTTTTAGTGTGAGTTTCCCTTGTGGTCCTGAAAATGCGGATAAATTAACGAAAAGCGCGATCACGGAAGTTCAAAAATTAATCGACAAAGGCCCTGAACAAAAAGATCTTGATAAATATAAAGAAGGAGAATTCAACGACTATAAAACAAGTCTGAGAGACAATTCTTTCTGGATGAGTAGTTTAACAAGAAATCAATTAGACGGAAGTGATAAATACGAAATCCTGAATTATCAGGAAAAAGTAAAAGCATTAACGGTGAAAGACCTTCAGGATGTTGCGAAGAAATATCTTACAAAAGGTAGAATCGTAGCGACATTGATGCCGGAAGACGGTTGGGAAAATACCAAAAAAAGTGAAACGAAAGTAGAAACTGCCACTGTAAAAGGAGCAGCAAACTAATCAATTTTTCATTGAAAATAAAAACCGTCCCGTAATATTTTACGGGACGGTTTTGTTTATTTTAATATGATTTTTATCTCAAATTAATAAGCAAAAACTCATATACACTAAAACACTCATACTCTCAAACCCAATCAAGATCCGTATTCTTTTTTCCATTCTTCGGCAACTTCACTTAAGACACCGTAAAATTCTTCACCATATTTTCTGATCAAAGGATTTTTCAGGAATTTATAAATAGGAACCTGCAATTCTTTTCCTAAAGCACAGGCATCGTCGCAGACATCCCATTCGTGATAATTTAAGGCTTTAAAAGTAGAATATTCCGTCACACGAATTGGGTAGAGGTGGCACGAAATAGGTTTTTGCCAATCGATTGCGCCATCTTCATAGGCTTTTTCGATTCCGCATTTTGTAATCCCTCTTTCGTCATAAGTTACATAAGCGCATTCACGGTTTTCCACCATTGGTGTTACGTACATTCCGTCGATCGGATCGGTTGTCCAGGTTCCGATTTTTTCAATAGATTCTATGCCTTCTTGGGTAAGATAAGGCTTCACTTTATCAAAAATACTATCTAAAATTTCCAATTCGTTTTTATCCAACGGAGCGCCTACATCTCCTTCCACGCAACATGCACCTTTACATTTCGAAAGGTTGCAAACAAACTCTTCAGAAAAAATATCTTCGGAGATCAATTTATCATCTATCTGAATCATAATCTTTTAAAATAAATCAAAATAAGTTACGGCTTTAAAACCGACTAAACTAAAAATAATCAACCATAAGCTCACTTCCTGCATCCAGTATTTCGGCAAAAATTTCAGCATTCGGCTGATAATAATGGTCGACGGAAAGGCAAGAAGCAGCAAATATTCATAACTTTTATTCATATAAAGAATAATAGTAACCAGCTGTGCTACAGAGAAAACCAATAAGAAAGTGTATTTGTATCTGCTTATCGGACTCTTTTTATTATAATTTTTAAAATGGTCATACACTGCATAAATCAGCATTAAAACAATAGGAATTAAAGTTAATAATGATTCATAATCTGTTATTATTTTCATATTTGCGAAAGGGAAATAATCCATATTCCAAGTCGTAAAATTCATGAAAAACATGATTGAAAAATAACTGAATGCTATTAAAATCACCCCCAATAAAAACCTGAAAATATTTAATCCTATTCTTTCCGAAGTGGCAACCACGTGGATGAGCACAAAAATCGCCATCGGCCAGGTTGTAGGAAGAAAAATAAAATTCAGCGCTACAATAGAACCTACCAAAACGTAAGACTTTTTCCTGATATCTTCATTGGTACTTGTAAGAAGTAGCAAAAGAAACGAATTGGTCAATAAAGAAACCGCAAGTCCGATGTCTAAATTTCCCGGATAAAGTCCAAAAATAAAAAATGTATACAAAAATAAAGGCAAATGCGTCTGATAATTCAGAGCAATGCTATGAAAACAAAAATATCCTAAGGCAATTCCAAAAAAAGTAATACCTGCAATAACACCCTCATAAGTGTTGAAATTCAAAAAGTTAAAAGTTATTACTATTAACAGAAGAAAACCAATATAAACAGGAATTGAAAAAATATTGCTTTCTTTTGAAAGTAATCTAAACATTTTTTATAAATTTGTACAAAGTTAATTTAAAAAAGGAAAATAATGACGTCTTTCTTTCTATTCTTAAGCAAAGTTTTCAAATGGAGTTTCGGTTTCTATGATACTTTCGGAAATGTTTTAAACTGGGTACTATTTGTTGTTTGCTGTGTACTATTCACATATTGGTGCTATACACTGGTGGTGACATTAGGTGGCGATAAAGACAAAGAATATTATTCTCCAACGGAAGGTAAGCATCCTTACTACGATCCTAATATCTACAAAAAAGAAGGTTAATTAATTGGTTATATAGTAAAAAGCCGATCAAATTTTTATTTGGTCGGCTTTTTTATTAACGATTAAAATTTGATTTTCTTTATTCTTAGTCGTGAATCGGAAGCACCAAAACCGGAATATTGGAATCTTTAGTGATTCCTTTCGTTAGACTTCCCACGAAAACATCATAGATTCCGCTTCTTCCGTGTGAACCCATCACGATGAAATCTGCATTATTGGTTTTGGCATAATCCAAAATGATATCTTTGGCAATACCTTGTTTCAGAAGATGCTCGCAATTTATATCATGAGCAAGAATTCTTTGTTCGATTCTATTGAGCTGAATCAATTCTTCTCTTATCTCGTTCTCTTCAACTTCCGGAAAATACTGAAATCCCATATCACCGATTGCAAAACCGATGTCGGATGGTGCAACATGGATGAGGAAAATTTTACCGTTTACTTGTTTCGCAAATTTTACCGCTCCTTCTACAAGATGCTCTGTTTTGTCCCCAAAATCTACGGGTAATACAATATTTATCATAACCTTTAACTTTGTTTACTAAAGATAGGAAAATTATGCCAAAAGCTATGTTAAATTACTTATAATATTCGGATATCAAGAATTTTTTCCTCTTCAAGATAAGCTTCAAGAATATCATTTTCTTCCACTTTTCCTACCCCTTTTGGAGTTCCTGTGAAAATAAGATCACCTACTCTCAACGTAAAATATTGCGAAACAAAAGCGATAATATCTTCAATCGTGAAGATCAGGTCTTTCGTATTTCCATCCTGAACCTTCTCTTTATTTTTTAATAATGAAAAGTTTAGAGACTCCAAATTATAATTCTCTTTTTTGAAGAAATTTCCCACTACCGCAGATCCGTCAAAGCCTTTTGCGAGCTCCCACGGAAGACCTTTAGACTTCAGTTCACTTTGAAGATCACGTGCCGTAAAATCGATTCCCAGACCTATTTCTTCGTAATGTTTAGATGCCGTTTCTTTTTGGATATATTTTCCGCCTTTTGAAATTTTCACCACCACTTCCAGTTCATAATGAACATCCTCCGAAAATTCCGGAATATAGAAATCATTTCCTTTCAAAACCGCTGTATCCGGCTTCATAAAAATCACAGGTTTTTCAGGGATTTCGTTTCCCAATTCTTTTGCGTGTTCGCTGTAATTTCTTCCTATGCAGATTATTTTCATAATGCTTTTTATTTATGTCTTTGCGAGAAGCAATCTCACAATTATTTTATGATTTATTTTTAGGAGCTATTTCCCGCTTTCCGCTATATCTTTTGTTTCGCTGCGCTACACAAAAGGATGTCGCTGCAATCGGGGCTAAGAAAATCGGTACGTTTATAACCACCCCGTCAAAAATTCTTTTAAAATTTCACCACCCTTTTAGAGGAGGGGGATTCTCACGTTACAAGCTTTAATTTATAAAGCCTTCGCTGAGTGAAACGCCTTTGCGACCGGAAAATATTCACAATAATTTCAAAAAAACTTTGCAACCTTTGCGTTTAAAATAGACTCTTCAGTTCACTTCGTTCCGTTCAGAATGATCAAAATAACATTTAGTATTAGCGATGTCATGCTGAGGTTCTCGAAGCATCTGTCAAAGTTTATTCATGCGTAAACTCATTCCCGCAATAATAGCAAACAAACTTATGGCTCGTCAGAATCGAAATTCCAAAAAAGCTCGTTGCGCTGTCGTCTCTGTAAATATGATTGGAACCACATTTCGGGCATACAAAATCAAATTCCGGATTTTCAATCGTATGTTCTACTTCCAACGAAAATTCTTCGTTTTCTTTGTAATCCTGTAAAACCTGATTCGCTTTTTCCAGATCTTCTTCAAAAACCTGCAGCTGAATTCCGCCTACAGCCTGAGAAAGCAACCAATCGGTCTGGATTAGCTGTTCATTGGCAATAAAGCTGTTGATTCCGCTTTCTGCTAATATCTGTTTGTCTCGGTTGGCTTTGAGAGCCGTTTCGTAAAATTTAAATTTAACCAGCTCGCTCATATGTTAAAATTTACTTGATAATTGAATTTTTGTGAAAACCTTCTTTGTATATAACGGAAAGTCAGCGCTTTGAAGCCATCCGTAATATCCCAGATCTTTCTGGAAAACGTCTTTCACTTTTTGTCCTTTATATTTTCCGAAAGCAAAAATTTCGTGTCCGCTTTCGTTAAAATGAATCATTCCTGCAAGATCCGCAAACTTGTTTTGAGTAGAAAAAGCACTCAGTTTCTGCAACCTCATTCGGAACATCTTCATATCTTCCAACCTGCGCGTCCAGAACTTCAAAAGTTGCCATTACATCGGCTTCTGCAGAATGTGCATTTTCCAACGTTTTATCGCAGTAGAATTGATAAGCCGCACCTAAATTTCTCGGTTCTTTCTTGAAGAAAATCGTCTGTGCATCGACTAATTTAAACTTACTTAAATCAAAATCGAAATCTGCACGAAGCAATTCTTCAGCCAATAAAGGGACATCAAATCGATTAGAATTAAAACCTCCCAAATCTGCACCGGTAATCATTTCAACCACTTTTGAAGCAATTTCTCTGAAAGTCGGAGCATCTTTTACGTCTTCATCATAGATTCCGTGGATCTCGCTGCATTCTTTCGGGATCGCCATTTCCGGATTTACTTTCCATGTTTTGCTTTCTCTTGAAGCATCAGGATTTACTTTTAAGATACAGATTTCTACGATTCTGTCTTTTCCAATGTTGGTTCCTGTTGTTTCTAAATCAAAAATACAAAGTGGCTTATATAATTTTAAATTCATTGCTGATAATTTGAAAATGTGTTAATAAATTGTGAGTTATTTTAGAGTATAAAATCTAATTTAACTGTTTCTGAAAAATAATTGAGATTAAAATATAATAAATAATCACCATCGGAATTCCGACCGTTTTAAAGATAATTAAAATAATGACTGAACCAATTAATAAAGCCAGTTTCGGATAATTGTCCTGCAATTTCATCGATTTGAATTTCATCGCAATCATTTTTATTGGACTGATTAAAAGCCAAGAGCAAAGAAGGGTTAAAATAATCAATAAGACTTCATTATTCATCAAAAATTCAAAACTCTGATTTTCTTTAAAGGCGTAATATAATCCGAAAATTAAAATGGTATTTGATGGCGTATTCAATCCTTTGAAATAATATTTTTGATCTTCATCCAAATTGAAAATAGCCAATCTTAAACAAGAGAAAAGCGTAACAAAAAGTCCTAAATATTTTATTTCAAAAGGTAATTCTGTCCCTAAAAACATTTTTCCAAAAGGTTCTAAAGCTGCATACAGCGTCAATCCCGGAAGCAATCCGAAACTCACCATATCCGCCAAAGAATCCAACTGAACCCCCAAATTAGAATTTGCCTTCAAAGCTCTTGCTACAAAACCATCAAAAAAGTCTAAAATCAAAGAAAGAATAATACAGATCGCAGTCGTTTGATAATCACCCAAAATAAGATGAATCGCACCTACACAACCGGAAAACAGGTTTCCTAAGGTAATGGCATTGGCAAGATTATTTTTAATAAAATTCATAACTGCAAAATTAAAATAATATATCAATATATCAATTGAACGAGATGCCAATTTAAGAATGTACCCATTATTGTTACATTTCTAGATTGCTATATTGTTATGTTAATTTTATATGAATTTGATGTAAATTTGCGCATGAAATTTTTTAAAGAATTTAGAAAACAGGAAGTTCTGGTATTGTTGTACAGGATTTTTTTAGCATACTTTTTTTATCAGATTGCGAGATTTTTGTTCTGGTATTTTAATAGAGATTTAATAAAAATAGATTCGGTATCAGATTATTTCAATCTTTCTTATCACGGGATTGCATTTGATACGACGGCGATTTTATACGTCAATGCGCTATTTATCTTATTAAGTATCATTCCGATTGTTATTAATACGAAGAAAATCTACCAAAAAATACTTTTCTGGCTGTATTTTATCACCAACGGAATTGCGTATGTGATGAATTTTGGGGATTTTGTCTATTTCAAATTTTCTCAGACAAGATTAACTTCTGCAGCGTTTCAGGTTGCACAGCATGAATCCAATATTTTCAAGGTTTTTACTTCTTCACTTACACAGAATCCTTTTGTTTTAATCTGGTTTGTGGTTTTGATGGCGCTTTGGGTTTTCCTTTACAAAAAGGTGAAAATTACAGAGAATAAGCCTGTAAAACTGATTCCTTATTTTATATGGTCTGTTCTTACGCTTTGTACGACGGCGGTTTTAGCAGTTGGCGGAATTCGTGGAGATTTCAAGCACAGTACAAGACCCATTAATTTGGTGGACGCCAACCGTTTTGTGAAACTTCCGGCTCAGGGAAATATGGTTCTGAACAGTACATTTTCATTTTTTAGGACGATAAATACGAATAGTTTTAAGGAAGTTCATTTTGTTGATGAAAAATTTATTGATGAAAATATTCATCCTTATAAAGAATACGACAGACAAGTTGCCGACAAACCGAATATCGTTATTTTCATTGTAGAATCTTTTAGCAGAGAATATTCCGGAGCTTTTAATAAAGATAAAAATATTAAAGATTACGTTTCTTACACGCCGTTTATCGATAGCTTGTCGAATGAAAGTCTTATTTTCCCGAATACTTTTGCCAACGGAAGACAGTCGATCCACGGAATGAGTTCTGTTTTGGCAGGAATTCCGAGTTTAACGGATGCTTTTACAAGTTCACCTTACTCGAACCAGAAAATTCAGTCGCTTGTTTCGGTCTGTAATGATATGGGATATGATACGTCTTTCTATCACGGTGCTCCGAATGGTTCGATGGGATTTTTAGGTTTTGGAAATATTTTAGGTTTTAAACATTATTTCGGAAAAACAGAATATAATAATGATGCAGATTTCGACGGAATCTGGGCGATCTGGGACGAACCGTTTTTACAGTATTTTGCTAAAAATGTAGGAAAAAAGCAGCCTTTTATGACGACGGTTTTCACGGCTTCTTCGCATCATCCGTTTAAAATTCCTGAAAAATATAACGGGAAGTTCAAGAAAGGGAAAAACCAGATGCATGAACCGATTCAATACACCGATTATTCTATTAAAAAGTATTTTGAAACGGCAAAAAAACAACCTTGGTTCAAGAATACAATTTTCGTGTTCACAGGAGATCATACCAATGAAATTTATTATCCTGAATATGAAAAAGCTATGAATCGTTTTGCTGTTCCTTTAATTTTTTATTCTCCGAATCCGGCGTATAATTTAAAAGGTGTAAATCAGGAATTTGCTCAGCAGATTGATATTTATCCAACGTTGGCAGATTTAATCGGGTATAATAAAAAAATCAGAAGCTGGGGAAGAAGTCTGGTAAGCGAAAAGCAATATGCTCCTATTATTGCGAATTCTGACGGTGGTATAGAGCAGTTTATTATCGGGAATTATATTTATCGTTTTGACGGAAAAGATGTTGTAGGGATTTTTGATAAATCAGATTTAGCCTTAGAAAAAAATCTGATGTTTCAATTGAAAGAGAATGAGGAAGCTCAAAAAGGCAAGCAAATCGCAAAAGCGTGGTATCAGGATTATATGAACAGGGTGATTAACAGAAAGATGTATTAGTGTTTAATACTGAAAGTTGGTACATCTATTGTTATATATGCCTTGGATAATAAAATTTTTTGTTTGTTTGAAATTAATTTATATTTTTAACAGTAATTAAGCAACGAAATTATTTTATTGAAATTAAAACTATAAAGAATATGAAAAAATTATTACTAACATTCGTCCTTTCTTTGTTTGGCGTTTTGTCATTCGCTCAGATAGAAGGTAAATGGAAAACCATAGACGACGAAACCAAACAGGCAAAATCTATTGTAGAAATCTATAAAAAAGGAGATCAGTATTACGGGAAAATTTCTCAATTGCTGATAAAACCTGCAAATCCTAATTGTGTAGACTGTAAAGACGACAGAAAAAACAAACCAATTTTAGGGATGGAAATCATCAGAGGTTTGAAAAAAGATGGCGACGAATTCACCGGAGGAACGATTACAGATCCTAAAACAGGTAAAACGTACAAATGTACCATTACAAGAAGCGGAGACAACCTGAATGTAAGAGGTTATATAGGATTATCTTTCATCGGAAGATCGCAGACTTGGCAAAAAGTTAATTAATTATATTAAATAAGAGTAATAAACGGCATTTCATTCAAATGAGATGTCGTTTTTGTATATAAATAATAAAAAAACACTATTTTTGTACTCTAAATTTTTCAAATAAATATGGCAGAATATACTTTTCGTGAGGTAATTGCACAGGCAATGAGCGAGGAAATGCGTAAAGACGAATCCATCTTTTTAATGGGGGAGGAAGTTGCAGAATACAATGGTGCATATAAGGCTTCAAAAGGAATGTTGGATGAATTTGGTGACAAGAGAGTAATCGATACACCAATCGCTGAGCTTGGTTTTACAGGGATTGCTGTAGGAGCTGCAATGAATGGTAACAGACCAATTGTGGAGTATATGACTTTCAATTTCTCATTGGTTGGTATTGATCAGATTATCAATAACGCGGCGAAAATCCGTCAGATGAGTGGTGGTCAATGGAATTGTCCTATCGTTTTCAGAGGACCTACTGCTTCAGCAGGACAGTTGGGAGCTACACACTCTCAGGCTTTTGAAAACTGGTTCGCAAATGTTCCGGGACTTAAAGTTGTAGTACCTTCAAATCCTTACGATGCGAAAGGGTTGTTGAAAACAGCTATCCAAGATAACGATCCTGTTATTTTCATGGAATCTGAGCAGATGTATGGTGATAAAATGGAAATTCCTGAGGAAGAATATTACTTGCCAATAGGAAAAGCAGATATCAAGAGAGAAGGTAAAGATGTTACTTTGGTATCTTTTGGAAAGATCATGAAGCTGGCTATTCAGGCGGCTGAAGATATGGAAAAAGAAGGTATCTCTGTAGAAGTTATCGATCTTAGAACAGTTCGTCCTTTGGATTTTGATACTGTTTTAGAGTCTGTAAAGAAAACAAACAGATTGGTTATTTTAGAAGAAGCTTGGCCATTTGGTTCAGTATCTTCAGAAATTACCTATATGGTACAGCAAAAAGCATTTGATTATTTGGATGCTCCAATCAAGAGAATTACTACTCCTGATGCACCTGCACCTTATTCTTCAGCTTTATTTGCAGAATGGTTCCCGAAACTTGAAAAAGTAAAAGAGGAAATCAAAAAAGCGATGTACGTTAAGTAATTTAATGATTATAGAGAAAAACTTCCGAAAGGAAGTTTTTTCATTTATTCTATTCATGAATAATAGTTCATGGGGTTATAAATTTGGTTTAAATTTGCGCTCTTAAATAAATTAGCTGATATGGCAGAAGTTACAGAAGGCGGTCATCATTTTGACATCAAAAAGCTTTCTTTCATTGGAGTCTTAGTATCTTTAGGTATTGTATTTGGAGATATTGGTACTTCCCCGCTTTACGTAATGAAAGCAATCGTAAATGCACGAGGAATAGGCAGCAAAATGCCTTTCAACGAATACATAGAAGGAGCACTTTCTTGTATTATCTGGACTCTGACTCTTCAAACAACCTTAAAATATGTAATCATTGCTCTGAGAGCAGATAACAAAGGAGAAGGAGGGATTTTGGCTTTATTTTCTTTGGTTAAAAATCTGAAAAAAGGCTGGCTTTATCTCATTGCTATTGTCGGCGCAGCAGCGCTTATTGCAGATGGGGTAATTACACCTTCGCTTACGGTAATGTCTGCGATAGAAGGGCTGGAAATCTATAATCCGCACACCCCTGTAGTTCCTATTACTATTGGGATTTTAATTTTAATATTTACAGTACAACAGTTTGGAACAAGTTTTATAGGTAAGTTTTTCGGACCTGTTATGGTGATCTGGTTTCTTGTTTTAGGAGGATTGGGATTGTCTCATTTAAGTGAGAATCTTGAGATTTTAAGATCATTTAATCCTTATTACGCCTACAAACTTATTGCAAATTCACCAAGTGCTATTGTCATTTTGGGTGCTGTTTTCCTTTGTACAACAGGGGCAGAAGCGCTTTATTCAGACCTAGGTCACTGCGGTGCAAAAAATATCAGAGTAAGCTGGGTCTTTGTTAAAATAATGTTGATCTTAAACTATCTTGGGCAAGGTGCTTGGCTTTTAACCAATTATGGGAAACCGGGATTTTCGGCAATCAATCCTTTCTTTGGAACTATGGAAGAATGGATGATCGTTCCCGGAGTAATCATGGCAACGGCAGCTGCAATTATTGCGAGTCAGGCGTTGATTACAGGATCATTCACTATTTTCTCTGAAGCAATGTCACTGAATCTTTGGCCAAATCAAAAAATCGATTATCCTTCAGGGGTAAAAGGGCAGATGTATATCCCGAGAATCAATTGGGGATTGCTTATTTTATGTATTATTGTGGTTCTTCACTTTAAAGAATCGGGCAAGATGGAAGCAGCTTATGGGCTTTCTATAACGGTGACGATGTTGATGACGACCATTTTATTATTGTTCTGGTTGCTGAAACGCAGAGTTAATAAAATTCTTATCCTTGTTTTTGCGCTTGTTTATATGTCTATCGAACTAGGTTTCTTCAGTGCAAACATTATCAAATTCTTCGAAGGAGGTTGGATTACCGTGATCTTAGCAGGATTTATCGGGATTTGTATGTACGCTTGGTATAATGGGAGATCTATCAAAACACAATTTATCAAATTTGTTAAGCTAGATAAATATATTCCTATCATCAAGGATATGAAATTGGATGAAACCATTCCAAAATATGCAACGAACCTGGCTTATTTAAGCAGAGCAAGAAGAAATGATGAGATAGAATCGAAAATTATTTATTCTATTATTAAAAAGCAACCGAAAAGAGCAGATCATTATTTTATCTTAAGTATTTCCAATCAGGAAGATCCCTATACTTTCAAATATACTGTAGATGAGGTTCTTCCGGGAACGATTTACAAAATTAATTTCATGTTAGGATTTAAGATCGACAGAAGAATTAATGATTATTTCGATATGGTGATAAGAGATTTAATGGCAGATGGCACAATTCCTTCAAGAAGCAGCCATCCATCGTTAAGAGCTCACAATATTCCGCCGGATATGAAGTATGTAATTATAGATAACACCTATATCAACGATATACTTCTTACCGTAAAAGAGAAAATTATCATGAATATCTACAATTTTGTTAAATATATTGGCAGTGACGACTTCAAAGCTTGGGGAATCACTTCACACAATGTAGTTGTAGAATCTGCGCCTATGACGGAAGACTGCGTCGGAAACTCGAAAATCGAGCAGTGCGAATTCATCCGTCACAATGGTTAAATTCTTTAACACAGGACACAATATCTATTTAAATAAAAATCGATAAATTTGTAGATAATTTTTTTGATGGATACTTTACAAAAAGAAAAAAATATTGCGCTTATTAAAGATGTTTTGAGAAACTACTTATTAGAAAAGGGTTTCCGAAACACTCCGGAACGATATACGATATTAGAAGAGATTTATAATATGGATCATCACTTCAATGTTGATGATCTGTATCTTCTGATGATGCAGAAAAAATATCACGTTTCAAAGGCTACAATTTACAATACTATTGAGATCTTCCTTGATGCAGGATTAATCCGTAAGCATCAGTTTGGGGAAAAAACACTCACATCTTCATCTTACGAAAAGTCTTATTTTGATAAACAGCACGATCATTTGGTGATTTACAAAAAAGATTCAGATAAAGAAATTGAAGAGATTATTGAGTTTTGCGACCCAAGAATTCAGGGGATTAAAGAAGCAATCGAAGGTGCATTTGGCGTGAAAATTGATTCTCATTCGCTGTATTTTTATGGCACTAAGAATGATTAATCAATGAGACTAATTTTTGTTCTGTTAGTTTTTATTTCAACGTTTGCTTTTGCACAGGCTCAACCAAAGTCTGTGCAGAAAGATCCGTATTTTACCCCCAATACACTTCCCAAAAAGAATGCTCCGCCTCCTGAAAAGGTGAAGCATCTTCATTCTGATGAATTAAGAAAGGATGAGAAGTATGAGGGGAACAATTATTTCACAGGAAGTGTTCAGTTTTCACATCAGGGATCATTGTTGAATGCAGATCTTGTCATCTTTTATGAAGAGCAAAACTTTATCAAAGCAATTGGTAACGTTAAGCTTCAAAATGCAGATGGTTCCGTAATCACTGCGGATGAAATGGAATATGACGGAAATACCCAAAAGGGGATTGCCAGAAAAAATGTAGTTCTTACCGATCCGAAAGGGACAATCATTAAGACTGAAACAATGTATTATGACAGAGTTGCAAATCAGGCGTATTACAATACAGGAGGAACGATTAATGACGGTAAAAGTACAACATACTCAAAATCGGCAACTTATTTTCTGACAACGCGTACGATCGATCTTACCGGAAGGGTGAAAATTGAAGATTCACAATATGTTTTGGAAGGAGAAAATGTTGTTCAGAACCAAAATACAAATATTGTTGATATCAACGGACCTACAACGATTACCAACAAAAAGAATTATAAAAACCGCATCGTTACTGATAAAGGGAATTATAATACAAATACCAAAGAAGCTTTTTTGTATAAGAACTCAAAGGTGTTTTATAATGATAAAATTCTTACGGGTGACGAAATGTATTACAATCAGCTTACCGGTTTCGGAAAAGCAACAGGACATGTAACGCTGGACGATCCTAATGAAAGAAGATGGATAAAGGGTGGTTACGGAGAAATTTTTGAAAAGAAAGATTCTGCGATGATGACCAAAAATCCGTATGCTGTGAAAGCGTTGGAAAAAGATTCTATGTATTTTGCAGCCGAAAAAATTCTTTCTTTCCAAAGACCGGATCCGAATGATAGTAAAGTTAAAAAAAGTTTCCTTCGTGCCTTTAAAAAAGGAAGGTTCTATAAATCTAATGCATCGGGAAGAGCCGATTCTATTGCTTTTAATGAAACGGATGGAGTTCTTCATATGTTCACAGAACCGATTCTCTGGAGTAATGGAAAGCAGATAACGGGAGACAAAGTTGAAGCCTATTTTGATACTCAAAAAGAAAATATCGACTCTTTGAAAGTGATCGGAAATGCTTTTGCCATCAGCAAAGTTGATTCTCTGGATATGAAAGATGAATTCAATCAGGTGAAAGGGAAGCTGATGACGATTTATTATGGTGAGGACAACAACATCAAAGAAGCAAAAGTAATCGGAAATGCACAGTCTATTACGTATTCCGATGATGTGAACGAGAAAACAAAGGAAAAAGAGAGAATCGGGATTTCTCTTACTTCTTGCGGAATTATCGATGCGATTTTTGAAGAAAAAGTACTGTATGTTGTGGCCTGTAATATTGGCGCAAATTCAGATACCTATCCGATGAGTAAGATAGAACCCGCCAAACGGAAGTTTCCCGACTTTAACTGGAATACAAAAGATCGCATCTTAAAATGGCAGGATATTCTCGTCGATACGCCGAATCATGATGAGATAAAATATGAATCCGACGATGTTTTATATAACAAAGCTCAGGAAGTAATTGACAAAGAAAAAGCCAAAGAAGAAGCCAAAAAACCAAAACGTACAAGAAGATAATTCTTTTTTTACCCTAGTTTTTTCGAAAAATATATTGATTCACCATTTTCTTAATAGGAAATGGTGAATTATTTTTATGGAAATCCTCTAAAATTGGTGTCTGAAATTACTTTTTTTTGAAATAAATATTAAATTATTTTTCATATTTATTCAAAATATAGTGAAGAGAAAAGCCTTATCAGAATTGTGTTTTACGATTGATAAATATTCATCATATGTTGAATTGGTGTAAAATATTTGTATTGAATTTAAATAATTTTTAATAAATATGTATTCTTATTCGATTTTTTTTATATATTTATCACAAGAATATATTAAACTATATTAATATTTTGTGATTTGGTGGTTCGCTCTCCTTGTGAGAGCGATTTTTTTATTCTATCGGTATTGTTTCGGTGTTTGGCGAATGTTTTTTAGTTTTGCTAAAATTTTTCAGGGAAATGGAAATGCAAAAAGATTTTTTTATATATCAGGCGCAGACAACAAAGTTTGCTGCAGGTTTTGAAGTTGAAAAAGCAGAAGGAAGCTATATTTACGGAACAAACGGAAAAAGGTATCTGGATTTTGTGGCGGGAGTCTCAGCAAATACTTTGGGACACTCACATCCGAAGATTGTGAACGCAATCAAAGAACAGGCAGAAAAGTACCTTCACGTAATGGTTTACGGAGAATATGCTCAGGAAAAGCCGGTGGCTTTATGCAAATTATTGGCAGAAGCAACGCCGGATCCTCTGGAAATTACCTATTTGGTTAATAGCGGAGCAGAAGCCATTGATGGAAGCTTAAAATTAGCAAAAAGATATACCGGAAGAGAAGAGATCGTTTCTTTTAAAGATTCTTATCACGGAAATACTCATGGAGCTTTAAGTGTTTCAGGAAATGAAACTCACAAAAGAGAATTCCGTCCTTTATTGCCAATGGTTTCTTTTATTGAATTTAATAATGAAAATGATTTCGATAAAATTACAGAAAAAACAGCTTGTGTTATTTTAGAAACGATTCAGGGAGCAGCAGGATTTTTAGTTCCGAACGATGATTATTTAATTAAATTAAAAAGAAGATGTGAAGAAGTCGGAGCTCTTTTAATTCTCGATGAAATTCAGCCAGGATTCGGAAGAACAGGGAAATTATTCTCTTTTGAACATTTCGGTATCGTCCCAGATATTTTGGTCATGGGAAAAGGAATGGGAGGCGGAGTTCCTGTTGGCGCTTTTATGAGTTCTAGAAAAATTATGGAAACATTGTCGCATTCTCCGAAACTAGGTCACATTACGACTTTTGGCGGAAATCCTTTGATTGCGGCTTCAAGTCATGCCACTTTAAAAGAAGTTCTGGAAAGTGGTTTAATGAATGAAGTGGACGAAAAAGAGAAGTTGTACAGAGTACTTTTAGTTCATCCTAAAATTAAAAATATTAACGGTAAAGGCTTAATGTTGGCGGTAAATCTAGGTTCTCCTGAATATACTTTAGATGTTGCAAAAAGATGTATGGAAAAAGGCTTGATCGTTTTCTGGCAGTTATATAGAAACGAATATCTCAGAATTTCTCCACCGCTTACCATTTCGAAAGACGAAATAAAGGAAGGTTGTCAGATTATTTTAGAGGTTTTAAACGAAAATTAATAAAGAAAAAAACTCTTCAGACCGAAGAGCTTTTTTAGGTCTGAAAGTAAGCTTATTTAGTTCAAATCAAAATTAAACAAGTATTTGAAAATCTGTGACAAATATCATGAAGATTATGCAAAAAAATAAACACATTTTTGTGTAATAAAAAAATTAATTTATATATTGCGGGACGATTAAAACAAAGATTATATGGCGAAACATAAAGTCCATTACGAATTTCCAATGCACTGTTTATCAGAGATTTTATATGAATATCTGGCAACTGCAGAAGGATTATCCGAATGGTTTGCAGATGATGTAACAGAGAAGGGCGATGACTTCTTTTTCAGTTGGGGAGGAGGACCTGCTGAGAGAGCGACTTTGATTAGATATAAGCCAGAAGGTTTCGTTCGTTTCAGATGGGAAGAAGATGAAGGGACTAAACATTTCTTTGAAATGACCATTACGGTTGATGATATTACTGAAGATTTAGCATTAAACATTACAGATTTCTGTGAAGAAGGTGATGAGAATGAAAATGCACTGTATTGGGAAAATCTTATCGAAAATCTTAGAATAAAATTGGGTGCTGCTTAAACGTAAGCAGTACTAAATGGGAAAAACTGATGAACGATTTATCGTTCATTATTTTTTTTGTAATAAAATCAGGTTAAAAATTGGAAAATCAATATTTTACATCAGACGAATTAAATGTGAAGAATAGAGCGTTTCTTTTGGGCGACGCAGTGAAGGTTTCTTTCTTTGTGAGAAATGCCAAATTAATCATGGATGAAGAGTGTTATTTCTTCCTGATGGCTTCCATGAGAAAAATGAGGATGAATATTCCGTTGACTTACACGTTGGAATTTTTTCAGTCGCTTTTTCAAAAAAATGTTATTGAAGAAAAAGGAATTCAAAACGGGATTATCAATTTTCAGGTTTTTAGAAATTCTGATGGTGTTACGTTGTCAAAATCTTCAATTTCTTACTTTTATGATGTTGTAGAATTAGATGATGTTGTTGCGGTTCATGAAAGGTCTTTGGAATTGGATTTAATTAAGGAAATTAATGTTAATAGCAATCTTTTAAGCAATATCCGTGTTCATAGTCCGGAAAATATTTACGGCGAAATTTACGCACAGGAAAACGATCTTGATGATGTAATTTTGTTGAACCCTAATAAAAGAATTGCCCGCACAACTTCAGGAAATCTTTTGTTTTTGGATGGTGATGTCATTAAAGTTCCCAAACAGACGGAAGGTGCTTACATTTCTCCTTTAATGGAAAATTTCATTACTTTTTTACATAAAAATAAACTTGCAGATATTCAGGAACACGAGATTATCGCATTTGAATCTCAGAAATCAGAAGAAATTTTGTTGATCTCCGATGAAAAAGGGGTATTTTCTGTGGGTAAAATAAGAAATAAAACTTTCGGAAACAGTCGTTTTTTAGAATTGATAGAAAGCTGGAAGGAAAGTTTTTAGAAAAAATTGACAAACCCGGTAAACAACAAAGTTCCAAAAGTCCTTTACCGGGTTTTATTCTGAATCAATCAGAATTAGTTTTATTTAATATTCGTTGAAAGCTTCTACGAATTTTTGTGCAATTTCTTTTTGACCTTTTTCGCTGGTCATCAATTCTCTATCCTTTGTATTATTGATATATCCAAGTTCTACAACAACGGTAGGAGCTTTAGATTCTCTTAAAATGTGAAGATTTTTTTCTCCCTCAATTTGGCTGGGATCGAATTTTTGCGAAATTTTTTCGGCTAATTTTTTAGAAGCCTCAGAATTTTGAGTATAGATTTCCTGCCCTTGTTTTACAGATTCCGGATGCGGACTGCTGTTGAGGTGCAGGGAAATTACCATCTCAGGATTCAGCTTGTTAATCATATCAGTTCTGTCTTTCAACTGGCTGTATGCATCGGAATCTCTGGTTAAAATAACTTCGTAGTTTTCTAAGGATTTTCCGGTTTCCTGAATTTGTTTGGCAATATTTAAAACCACTTCCTTTTCAGAAATACCGTTACGGGTTGCACCCATATCATTTCCGCCATGACCGGCATCTATAACGATATATTTTTTGTTAACCGGAGTAAAGGATAAAAATGCTGCAGAAAAGACTGCTAAAGCAAAAAGTTTTGTTCCTTTCATTATGGTGAATTTTGGTTTAACAAATAACGTCAATTCTTTGCTTAAAATTGGTTAACGGATTCTTAAAGTTTGTTAAAGTTAATTCAGCCTTAAATAGCTGTATATTATTAATTTAAAGAAATGTCTTCAGGCGAATTTGCCCATAACAAATACTCTCCGCCAAGATTTTGCATGATCGATTTCCAAAGTGTTTGATCGTTGGGTAGTGTGTAATCAAGATTGTAAACATCTACGACAGTCCATACTTTTTTCAGAATTTCATCGTCTAGCTGCAAAGCTGTCCATCCAGAATATCCTGAAAATATTTTCACATCATTAATATCCAGATCGCCGCTCAAAACAGAGCTGATGATATTTTCTATGTCTTCCGTTAAGTAAAATTCGTTGGTGATCTCTGTATAAGTTTCTGTTACCTTTTTTCCTTTTACAATAAAGAAAACCCTTTCATTTTCTACCGGTCCGCCGTCGTAGACTTCTATTTTAAAATCGAAGAAATTTTTGAACTTACTACTCATTTGGCTGTTCTTTTTATTTAATATTAAACCAAATGCTCCCTGTTCATTATGTTCAATAATCAAGACTACAGATCGGGAAAAAATATCGCCGGAAATGTCGGGTGTGGAAATTAATATTTTACCTTTGTATGAGTAATTCATACTCAAATTTAATAAAAAATATTTATGGAAAACCTGCACGACAAAAGAAAAGTGTACGAGAAATCCCAACTTATTGAAAGTGAGATAAAACAAAATCCGATCGAGCAATTTCGGGATTGGTTTCTGGAAGCAAGTGAAAACCCGAACATTTATGAAGCCAATGCAATGGCGATTTCTACAGTGGAAGAAGACGGTTGTCCGCGCACGAGAATGGTTTTGCTGAAAGAATATACTTTCGAAGGCTTTATTTTTTACACCAATTATGATAGTAAAAAAGGAAAATCAATAGAAAAAACACACAAAGCATGTCTGCATTTTTTCTGGCCCAATCTGGAAAGACAAATTATTATTAAAGCTAATTTGGAGCGTATTGCAGAGAATCTCAGTGATGGATATTTTCATTCCAGACCGAAAGGAAGCCAGCTTGGAGCTGCGGTTTCGCCACAAAGTCAGGAAATTCCCAACAAAGAATTTTTAGAAGGAAAACTGAAAGAGTTAGAAAAAGAATACGAAAACAGTGAAGTTCCAAGACCGGAAAACTGGGGTGGATATATTGCAAAACCGTACGAAATAGAATTTTGGCAGGGAAGACCCAACAGGCTTCACGACAGGATTATTTATGAATTAATTGATAATCTGGATTGGAAAATCTCAAGATTAGCACCTTAAATAAAGCATTTAAATTCAATAGAAAACCCTCATCCATGGATGAGGGTTGAATTTTTTTATAACCTGAATGATTATTTTTTCTTTTTAGGAGCAGCAACAGGTGCATTAGCAGTAGCAACAGCAGCAGATAAATCAGCGCCTGCTTTAAACTTAGCAACAGTTTTAGCTTCGATATTAATTGGTTTTTTTGTTGCAGGGTTGATCCCTTGTCTTGCAGCTCTCTCAGCTACTGAGAAAGTACCGAATCCTACTAGAGAAACTTTTCCGTCTTTTTTCTTTAAAGTAGAAGTTACATTACCAATGAAAGATTCTAGAGCAGCTTTAGCCGCTACTTTAGTGATTCCTGCATCTTTTGCGATTGCGTCGATTAATTCAGACTTGTTCATAATTTTTAAATATTAAAGTTAGTTCGTAATTATAGCAAATATAATAATATTTTGTAAATGTGCAATTTTTATGTAAAAAAATAAATAATATTTTTGATTTTAGCTGAAAATGGTTAAAATATGATAATTCCACTTTTTACGTAAAATCTACGTTACGCGCTGCTAAAATCATGCCAAATGCTTATGTGTATTGACTTTAGCAAAATTAGAAAATTATTTTTTATATTTATTAAATCCGAAATTACATGTAAACTATTAATAATTTTCGTGATATGGTTGTAGATTTTGTAAGTAAAATAGGTAAAAATTATGTTTAATAAAATTAAATGCCTGTATATCTGTTAGTTTTAAATTCATTCTAAAACACCAATTTATTAATTTTTATTAATAAATTTGCACCATGTTAATAGAAGTTTTTAAGTCTAAGATTCACAGGGTGAGAGTAACGGCTTCTGACCTTAATTATATTGGTAGTATCACGATAGATGAAGACCTTATTGAGGCTGCAGGTTTGGTAGTAGGCGAAAGAGTGTATATTGTAAATGTGAATAACGGTGAGCGTTTTGACACCTATGTCATCAAAGGAAAAAGAAAATCGGGGGAAGTTTGTCTGAACGGTCCTGCCGCTAGAAAAGTGCAGAGAGATGACATCATCATCATCATCGCTTATGCGCAGATGACTCCTGAAGAAGCGCAAAGTTTTCAGCCAAAAATTGTTTTCCCGGACGAAAAGACCAATCTTTTGACGTAATCTGATGGAGAAAAAATCAAAAAGTCCTTTAAAATCAATATTAACAATAGTAATCTCGCTTGCTTTTGCAGGTTTTTTTTTGTGGATTGCTCTTAAAGATTTTGATTTTGGGTCGTTTCAGAAATCAATAGCAAAAGCTAATTATTGGTGGGTTTTATTCGCTGGATGTTTCGGGATTTCGGCGTATTGGTTCAGAGCGATTCGCTGGAATCTGATGCTGGAAACCGATGGGACACAATATTTCCAATTCCAATTCACTTTGGTCGATATCTTTCGGATATTTAATGAATCTTACCATTCCCAGAAGTGGAGAAGTAGCAAGAGCCACAGCTTTGTATGGAGTGGAAAAAGTTCCTGTAGATCAGTCTTTCGGAACGATTATTTTAGAGAGAGTGGTAGATTTGGTTTGTATGATTGTCTTTTTGGGACTGACTTTGCTATTTAAAGGAGAAGTAATTTATTCTTTCTATAAAAATTCAGGAATAAATTTTAACCCCAATAAAATCTTACTCATTCTAGGAATCTTGATTGTTGGAGCGGTTTTATTTTTTATGTTTAAAAAAAGACTGGCAAATGTTGCTTTTTTAGGCAAAATCATCAAATTTATCGACGGAATTTTTCAAGGTTTAACATCCATATTTAAATTAAAACAAAAAGGAAAATTTATCCTCTATACAATGGGAATCTGGATTTCCTATTATTTTGCCGCGTATTTGGTATGTTTTGCATTGCCGGAAACGTCTAATTTTACTTTTGCAGACGGATTTTTAATCATCGTTGTCGGAACATTGGGAATGATTGTTCCTGCAAGTGGCGGAATCGGAGCTTTCAATCTTGCGATGAAATTCGGTTTTATGGCTTTATTTATCTCAATGGGAAAAAGCAGCGAATTGGGAGGAGAAATAGGTTTGACTTATTCCTTCATTTCATTGCCGTTACAGATTATCATTATGTTGATTATGGGTTTAATTTCTATTCCGATGTTGGCAAAAGCGAGAAATACTGTTACTGAAAAAGAAATTACAGAATAATTTATCTGAAATTCAAACATCTTAAAAATATAAAATCCGGTCAGTGAGCCGGATTTTTTTATGACTAAATCTTGCGAAAAATTCAATTTTCTATAATCTGCAATTTACATATTTTTTTGTCACAAAATGTTTTGGAAAATTCGTAAAACAGCCATAACTTAGAGGTAACAATTCATAAAAAACATAACATTATTATGGCAATTAATTTACAGAAAGGACAAAGAATTGATCTCGGATTTACAAAAATGACAATTGGTCTTGGTTGGGATCCGAATGACGGAACGGGATATGATTTTGACCTTGATGCTTCGGCAATTATGATTGATGCAGACAGAAAATTGGTGAGTGAAGACTATTTTGTCTTTTATAATAATTTAAATTCTCCGGACGGCGCTCTTACGCATACAGGAGACGATCCGAGCGGGAAAAACAGCGATGGCGACGATGATGAAGCCATCATTGTAGATCTTGAAAAAGTAGATCCGAAAGTCGATGAAATTCTTTTCGTAGTAACCATCGAAGATTTTGAAAGAAAGAAACAAAACTTCGGACAGGTGCGAAATTCTTACATCAGAATTATTGATAATCTGACCCATCAGGAAATTGCAAAATATGAGCTTGATGAAGATTTTTCCATCGAAACCGGTATAGAATTCGGAAGATTGTACAAACGCAACGGAAGCTGGAAATTTGAGGCTTCAGGAATCGGTTACAGAGCCGATTTGGGCTTTTTCCTTGAAAAATATTACAAAGGGCAAATCATTAAATAAGAAAGAGAAGTATCCTGAAAAGCATATTTTTTTATTTTGGAAATTCCATGAAGTAAGAATGTTCGTTTTCGTCAATGATTTCAAAACCTAAGCGTAAATATAAATGCTGAGCTTTATTGACTTTTAAAACACTTAAAAGAACCGTTTTTTGATCGGTTTCAGCTTCATCAAAAATACTTTTTAAAATAGATTTTCCGATTCCTTTTCCCTGTAAATTGGGATTGATTTGTAGTTGCAAAATGTGTATTTTATCAAGATTTCTATCAATTTTAAGCAAGCCGATTGGTTCGTTGTTTAGAATAATGATATGGGCTTTGTCGAATTCATAAAGAATCCTTTGAAGTACAAATTCTCTTGCTGTGGGAAGATTCGACTGCGCATAATATTCCGTCATGGTTTTCATCCTTAAATCAAAAAGAAAATCGATGTCGTTTTCTGTGGCTTTGCGGAATTGAAGATTTAAATTCATTTTAAAAATCATTTAGGTTGATGATTTTTGAACTCGAATCACTGAGTTTAATTTCAATTTTTCCGGAATCTAAAATATGTAATTCGTTGAAATAAATGTTTTTTTCGTCTTTTTCCATTTTTCTTACCATTTCATTGATAAGATTTTTAAAGATAATCTGATCAGAACAAAGAACGATTAAATAATCATTAATAAAAATATTCTTGATAAAAGTAACCGCAGATAAAGCAAGATAAGGTAGTTTCTATTTTCTCTAATGTCGAAATTTTAATTAAAAAATGATTGCTTTCTTTTGGAATATAAATCCATTCGTTATTGGTTGGTGAATATTGATTTAAATAAAAATTCATATAATTCCAATCGCCAAAATATTCTTTTGTCAAATTTTTATCATCGAGAAATAAATCAACTTTATAAAGCACTCTCCCGTTGTTGGGTTCAACAATATCGATACATTTTAGTTTTAAAATGCCTTTTTCTGTTAAAAATGTAAATTCCGGTAATTCCATTTATTTCAACCCGATTTTAAGACCCATTTCCTTTTTCATGTGCAGCAAAACCTCTGCATTTCCTCTCGCGTCGTCAACAGGATGATGCGTATGTTCTGTTTTGCGAAGATGCTTCCATTGTGCAAACGTATCTTTTTCCAGTCCGCAATAGAGATCAGAAAGCCTTCTCGATGAATATCCGAAAGGATTTCTTTCAATAAAATGATGAAAGTACCAACAGATAAACATCCAGTCGAAACCATTATTATCACTGATGAAAATCGGTCTTCCTTTAGAATTTTCTTTAATCCATTCTTCAAATTTCAGCATCACTTCTTTCGGATCATCAAAATTCATCGTTTCCTCTCTTGTGAAGCCTGAAACCGCCAAAGCATCCGGATTGAATTTATCGGAAATAGGTTGTAATTTTCCATAAAAAGTCTGATCCAGATTTTCATCCACGATCACTGCTCCGAAACATACCATCGAAAAGTCTCCGGGAATCGGACCGTCGGATTCTATGTCGACCATAATGTAGCTCATAAAATTTTGAAAATCAATATTTTAAATTTTATATAATTTTAAAAAAACATAAGATAATCAATACCTATATTTTCAAGGACATATTTTTTAGCTATTTCAAGATAGTTTTTTTGCATTGTTTATAAGCTTAAACTACATGTTGAAATCACGAAGTTCAATAATCGAACCTTTGTAAAATTTAGTAGAATCATACAAATCCGAAAAACACTTGTAAATATTAGGTTTGGAAAGCAAATCGGATTTTTTTTCACTGAATTCATTTTCTGCAAAGGAATAGAGATCTTTATAATCTGATTTTAAATAATTAAAAAGAAAATTTTCTTCACCTTTTTCTCTGTCGATTAAACCCGTAAAAAATATTCCGTAAATCAGAAAATGATTAAAATTTTCCGAATCGAAAATATATCTGAAATTTTCCTGAGAATATTTTTTATAATCTAAAAGGATCTGCTGGAATTTTTCAACCTCGGAAGAAGACGGAATTTCATAAAAAACATCAATCCCATGAACAAAAAGCTGGGTTTTTACTTCTTCCGAATCTGAATTGTATTTTACTTTAAACCAATTAAAAATACTCAATATTTCTTCCTGTGAAAGACTGTCAACATTTTCCTGAACTTTTTTCTTGATCAGTTCAAGGCTTGTTTTTTTATCATCTTGAAGAAATGGAAGCACATTATCTTCTTCACAGCAGAGTTTGTTGTACAAATTGATTTTTGCAGCAACTTGGTTGGTTTTTATAAAATAAAGTTCTTCCGCCATAATGTTATGCGATGCCTTGTTTTTGGGTATTTCCTCAACTAAGATAGCGAAAAATTTTGCATTATTCTCAATTATAAATCAACTCTAATATTATTATTAAAATTAAATTCTTTTTAAAAATATTAGTCTCCGTAAGCAATAATGTCTTGTTGATTTTTTTCTGCGATTGAGATGATTTGTAGTAATTTTTTAATATCATCATCAAACTGTAAACTTTTAATTGAAATATTCTTTTTGATTTGATCTGTTATTTCTTTATTCCACCTGAAATCTGAATAATAATCAAAGCTCTTGTCGATAATTCCTTTCTTTTGTAAATTATAGAAAGTTTCGTCATCGAGTTGTCCAATCAAGATAAGTTTTGCTTTCTCAGGATAGTTTGGCGTCGGCTGATCTTTTTTAATTGTATAAAAATCTAACATTTTTTAATTGTTTAATTTCAATTCCATCTGAATATTACAGCGTTTGTAAGGCGTCGCATGACCGACAACTTTTTCAAAACCTAATTTATAATAAAGATTAATTGCAGGTTTTAGAACTGTATTGCTTTCCAGATATAAATGTGAAGCGCCCAGTTTTTTTGCTTCTTCTGCGATTGCTTTACCGAGAAGCCAGCCGATATTTTTCCCCTGCGCTTTTGGTGAAACAGCCATTTTTGCCATTTCATAATCGTAGTGAGAATCATTCATTTTGATTAAAGCACAAACTCCGACCGGTTCGTTATTGTAAAGAGCAATAAGAATTTTTCCGCCTTTGTCGAGAATGTATTCTTTCGGATTGTCTAACGCTTTGTAATCGGCTTCTTCCATTTCAAAATAGTTGGAAATCCATTCTTCATTTAAAGATTTAAAAGCGTGTTGATATTTTTCTTCATATTCTACAATTTCCACATCTTTGCTTTCACGGGCTTTCTTTTGATCCTGAACTCTTTTAAACAAAGATTTTTTCTCCAGAATATGTTCCCATTCTTTGATGGCTTCCCAAAGATTGTGAGAGGCTTCATTCAGCATCAGTTCAACAGCGTTATCAATATCCTGACATTGAATTTTTATTTTTTTTGAAAGTTCTTTTCCTTTTTCAGACAGAGCGACAACGTTTCTACGCTTGTCTTTTGATTCGATGCTGTCGTCAATTAAACCCGCTTTTGTCATTTCCTTTACAATTTTTGTAGCGGAAGGTTGCGAATGACCGATATCTTCAGCAATTTCAGTAATTGTTTTTTCACCTTCCTCGGAAAGTAAAAAGTAGACAGGAAACCATTTCGGCACAAATCCTTCTACATTATACATCTCATAAATCTTGGCTGCATCATCCGTCATCTTCGATGTTAATATTCTCATTCGGCTTCCAAGAGCCATTTTCCCGGTTTTATCAAAAACATTCATCTTTTTAGTAATTAATTATATAACTAGTTATGCAAATGTAAAAAGTTTGAATTTCATGACAAAATATTATGCTTAAAATTTTGGAATTATTTAATTTGATTGAACGAAAATTACTTTAGAAGTTAAGTTTTGATGTCCGCCATATGCTTTAATTTCGATCTTGTATTTTGTATTGGGAGCGGCAACGAAACTTTCATCAATGTAATAGGTAAAGCAAAATTTATTATCATTAATTTCTTTTACAATAGAATTATCTTCCATTGACGTGACAATTAATTGTTCGCTCATAATAGAATCTCCATCATCATAAATAGTGGCTTTTATGTGAATACTGCTTCCATTACTGAAAATCTGATTTTCGGTTGGCGTTTCTATTTCAATCCTTGTATAATCGTCTCCAGTGCAGGAATTTATTAGTAAGACTGAAATGATAATTAGAAATAATGAATGAAATTTTGCCATAATTTATTTATTAAAAATCCTTTAAAAACTTAAAGGATTTAATGTTTCTATTATGAGGATATTATCTTTGATTTTCCCGAACTGCACGAATTAATTTTTTATTTCTTTTTTCCGCTCTTTCATTATTTAGAGACATGGCTGCCCAAATTGCTGCAGGAATCCAGCCGATTAAAGTGATCTGTAAAATAAAACAAAGAATTCCCGTTAAGATTTTCCCGCGAACGATGAAGGATAAAAATGGCAATAGAATGGCTAATAACATGTTTTAGTTTTTGATTGATTATTAAATATGCAATTTACAAATTTACCTCAAACCAAAGCCGCAAAAACTCCAAACACAGCTTTTATCACCATCAATCCATCGATGACAATAAGATAATAAAGCAGCGTTCTTCTTTTCTTCAGGGAAATTGCAGAAAGAATTAATAATAAAAAGGGAATTAAAACCAATATTATTTTTAAGATGCTGAAATTGTGAGTGATGGCATATGTAAGAAAGGTGAGAATTCCTAAAACCGTTAACGGCAACAGAACATAAAAAATAGTTTTAAATAATCCGATTTTCACGACTAATGTACTCAGATTTGCATGACGGTCACTGGCGAAATCTTTAACATCAAACATAATCGCAAGCAAAGAAATAAACATGACATTTTTAAAGAACAACAATGTTCCGAAAAGGGAAAGTTCACTCTTGTGGAATTGAAGAATATCATTAAAAATCACAGGATAAATAGTGGCAATTCCGGCCCAGACAAAACCTATGATAAATGGTTTCAGCCAGCCGATTTTACGAAGGTTATATTTTTTAGAAATCACATTCGTTCCGTAATACATTGCCCCGAAAACCGGAAAAATTAAGAACAGAAACCATTGAAAAAAACGGATCATTTTTATTTCTTCATGATAATAAATCATTCCGAAAATCAATAAAATTAGAACGAATATAGTAAGGCTGATCTGAGTTTTTAAAACCAATCCATGATTGCGGACATACCATTGCGTGCGGGGATTTTTACTGTTTGGAACGTAGTTTCTGGCGTAAGGATAATTGTAAAAAAGGACGGTCACAATAAACGCCATACAATAAATAAATACGCCTTTATACAAAATATGCATCTGGAAAGAGGTTTCTATCATCAAGCTTACGACGCAGATTCCGTAAAAGTAATTTCCGTAAAATATGAATTCAATAAGCTTTTGAAATAGTGTTTTATGGCAAGATTTATCCTGAAGCATCAATTTAAATGTGTTGACGATGATGAGTTTTATCCGGCAAAATTGAGAATAATTTTTGAACGGGTTTTTTGCAAATGACAAAAAATAAAAGTGGCGTTATTTTTTTGCTCTTATCTTACTGAGACTTGCCTGTGTGATGCCGAGATAATTGGCAAGATCTCCCAGACTGATTCTCTGCATTAGATCTGCATTGGTCTCAAGAAACATCTTATAACGCGTACCTGCATCATCTTTAAGAATTGTACTGAGGCGCGAAACCATATACGCAGCGATCTGTAAAAGCCATTTTCTGAAAAAAGTTTCTATTTCGTGATGATCTTTGCAGAGTTTCTCCATTTTATCGCGGTGTAATTTCAAAATGATGCCGTCTTCGAGTGCTTTGATCTGAAAATGCGACGGCGTCTGATCATTAAAACTTTCCAAAGCGGTAACAAAATGTTCTTCCGGAAAAAAGCGCAAAATAAATTCCCGGTCTTCGTTGCAGGAACAGATTTTTACCATTCCTTTTTTAACGAAATAAATATGCTTACAAACCTGTCCTTCACGCACCAGAAAATCTCCCTTCTGGATGGGGACTTCGGTGAAGTGGGAGAGGAGATTTTGCACGTCCATGTCTGGGATTCTATGGATTTAAAATTAATGAAAAAATTGTAAAACAAACCCTCTGAAATTGTCAAAGGGGTTAGAGGCTGTTTAAATTTTAAATCTATTTTTAACATTAAGAAATTAAGACAACTTATCTTAAAAAACTTAATAAAAAGCAATCTATTGATTTCTTAATTACATTCAGCTTAATTAACTGAAAATCTTAATGTTAAAAACAAGAATAAACAAAGTTTATTTTACTTTAGAAAATTAAGAAAAAGGTCATAAAAAAATTATTGAATAAAATTTAAACAGGGTCTTAATTTTTATGAGTATTTATATTGTTGATAACTATTTAGTGAGATTGAGGATCAAAATAAGCTTTAAAAGTCAACGGATCTTCGGTTTTATCTTCGGCTTCTTCAAGATATTCGTGATATTCTTCCTGATGCATTTCCATATAAACCATTACGATTGCCAAGTTTACAAACAGGTTTTTATCTTCCGAACCCAAATCTAATGCCGTCTTTAAATAATGTATTGCCGTTTCATTTTCGCCCATATCAGAATAGATCGCTCCAATATTGATTAAAGCAGCCGTATTTTGAGGCTCGATGAGCAAAATTTCATCCAATTCTTTAATTAAAAGATCATTTAAAGTATCCCAATGATCTTCATTTTCCCATCTTTTTGCCTGAAGTTTTTTTACGTTTTCTAATCTTTGGGTGATGTTATTCATGGTGTAAAATTACGGAATTGCAACTATTTATTTTTCTTTTATTTGCGTTTTTCAAATAACCATTTCGGAATTTCATCTGTTATCAGAAACGGAATCACAAAAATGACGATCGGTTTGGGTTGGGATCCCAATAAAGGAAAGGATTATGATTTTGATATTGATGCTTCTGCCATGATGATCGATTCTCAAAGGAAACTTCCATAGAAAAAGGAATCGAGTCTGGAAGATTGTACAAGAAATGGCAGCGGGAAATTTGACGCTTCAGGGATTGATTACAGAGCAGATCTTTCATTCTTTTTAGATAAATACTTACAATTGTAGCACTGCTTTTCGTTCTATTGCATTTTCAAGTACTCTCGTCCAGGCATTTTTAGTTTTTTCAAAATCATTGAAATGTTTTGCGGCATTTTTACTGTATTTTTTAAATTCGATCAATATTTTATGAAATTCATCAGTCTTAAAATGAGCACAAAGTTTTGGAATGGTAAATATTAAATTTTCTTCCATTTCTTGCATTGTAATTTCAAAATTTTCTCTATCAATGATATAAACCAATAATGGCTTGTATCTCACCCAGCCTATTGCAGCGTTCACAAAACGCATCAGTATTTCATGACTTGTATTTTCTATAGGCAACAGTTTCGCTGGGCAAAACACCGTTCAATAGATTGTTATACATCGAAAAACCATCGTGAAATGCGTAGCAAGGCACTTTTGTCACTTTTAATTCTGATAAGGCTGAGCTCATAAAAGTGTCTTCACCTCTTGCGCCAGGCGGATTGTAGAATGGCGGAAACTTTTTGTAATTTTTTAAATTGAAACAAAGGTTAGCTCCCGAGATGAATTTCATTCCATTCGATTCTTCAATTTCATATGCGATAGAGTTGTTTAATATATTTTCATCGGCATAGGTCACGCCTTTTTGTTTAATGATCGTTTGTTTTATTTTATCCCAATTGATAATATCGTTACTCAAAGCATCAATGAATAATTTAAAATCATTTTCGGTAAGAGCATCGTCAAATTCTAGGTGGGGAATAGGCGAAATATAGCCGCAATGTAATCCGTGAGTAATATCGGAATCGTCATTAAAATGCAAATGTGTACTTAAAATACTTTGTCCCATCCATACCAATTTTTCTTTTTTGTTTTTGTATGCAGCCAAAGGATATTCGTCGTCGTCGATAAACAGTAGTTTATCCATTTTAAGTTTTATGGCAAAATAAGTTACAATATTTCTTTTTTTTGCATATCCTTCGCCAAAAAGCAGGTGACAGTCCTCAGCACTTATTGAATTATCTTTTTTAGTTAAAAGCTCAATTTCGTCGTTTATTTCATTGACTCCGTAAAAATGTATAGAATCGACCAAATCTCCCAATTCTTTTGGTATTTTTTTGTAGTCGCTGATATTGGTATTCTTATAAAGCAAATCGTAAGAAATAAAAACATGAATTTTTATATTTTTATTTTTGATTAAACCATGTTCCAACCAATTGTTTATGTA
Organism: Chryseobacterium ginsenosidimutans; assembly: GCF_024807225.1. GTDB lineage: Bacteria > Bacteroidota > Bacteroidia > Flavobacteriales > Weeksellaceae > Chryseobacterium > Chryseobacterium ginsenosidimutans. Next base: position 4,160,326 of record NZ_JANUCO010000001.1, on the reverse strand, counting down.
GGTTTTTAATACATTTTGAAAAAGCAGTCGACCTGTCACAAATCCAATTCCAATGTTAATTACTTTTTTATCGTTCATCATTTTATTCTAACTTTTTATAATTTGCTTTACATTTAGAATTGCTAATTTCTGTATAGACTGTACATCTCTTGTACAAGTTTATTACGCTTTCAGAAACATGAGTATAATGTATAGGTATTGCTGAGAAATAGAAGATTAAGGTTCAATTTTGCAGTTCAGCTTTCATACTGTAAAACCGAATGTTATGACTACTTTTTTGTTCGTCACAACTGTTCTATGTTCATCATTTCTGATGATGTTGTTTTGCAATTTACGAATTTAAAAATAAATCAGGAATGTCGGTTTGAGAATAGAAGAATTATAGAGCTATGGAAATGCTTTAGCTTTTGTGTATGTGTAAATTTTTTTTCGCTGCTTTAATGGGTTTTTAAATGTTGTTTTTTTAATTGTTAAGAGCCTGTTTAAATTTTATATTACAAATTTTTGTAACCCTGTTTGAAATATAGTTTTTTATATTATTCTTGAGAATAAAAGTTTTGTATCAAAAGACCTAAGCTTCTTTCAAATGGAATACACTAATATTTTTAAGGCAAGGATTATATTTACATTCCGCATTATTTTAGAAAGCAAAGGCAAATAAAATTTGCTTCACAAAACGGGAAAACAGCACTTCATCAAATCAACTTGTTGATTCATCTTTGCTCACTTCACAATAAGTACTATTGAATTAAATCTTTGCGTTAAAAATTAGTACTGCTTTTTGAAATGTTTGAATTAAATTTAAACAGACTCTAAGATGTATTCAATCATTTTATTTTCACGGAATTTTATTTTTCTTTTATTTACGTTTTTCAAATAACCATTTCGGAATTTCATCTGTTATCAGAAACGGAATCACAATATTGTTGTGATTAAGATGAGTGAAAGTCGTAAAAATCAAATTTTTGTCGGAAGAAAGTTTATTATATAACTCAACGCTGCCGATGTATGGGTTTTCATCATCATTTTTACCGTGAATGAGCCAGATGTTTTTTTCTTTCATTTTATTAAGATTCGACAAATCCGGAACGGCAGCTACAGAAACAACCGCTGCAAATGTATCGGGTTGCAGATTCATAAGATTTTGAGCAGTTGAACCTCCCATCGAATAACCAATCAGATAAATCCTGTTTTTATCAATATTGGGATATTCTTTTTTAAGATCTTGAATCAATTTTAATAAAGCAGAAACCTCGTTAGAAGGCTTTGAAACTTGGATGCCTTCTTTATTGATCTCATAATTGGTAGAGCGCTTATTAAACTGTGGAGCTACAACATAACACGGAAATTTTTCATAAATCTCATCCCGTAACCAAATTTTAGCGAATGGTTCAAGTTGATTTTCATTATCATTTCCGATCCTTGTAGAATTGTGAAATGTAATAACCAACGGAAATTTTTTGATTTTGCTGTTATTTTTAGGCGTTAAAAATCTGTACGGAATGTTAATCTCATTATCTACAAATGTTTTCTTTTGAAATGTATCGGTATTTAAACTGTTTACTATTTTTCTATTGTTCAAAAACGTAAGCGTATCAACTTCCGTATCCCGAAATTCTTTCTTTTGTGCAAAAGTTTGATTTACAATGAAAATTAATAAAAGAATGATCTTGAATTTCATAGTTTTAAGATTGTTTGAAAGCAGAAAGTTCGTTGATTTCCGGTTTAAAAACGATTTGCTGAATAGCCTGTTTTATTAAAGCTCGTGCAATTGACAGTGGATGTTGAGGAAATTCTGCGTCGTATTGTTCTTGCTCAGATTTATTCATCGGAGTTCCTTCTTTTATAGTAGGATCGTAAGGATCTTCGAACCAGTTTTGAAGACCGTTATCATCAAAAGTTATTTCTCCAGTATTCAAAAGTTTATTTAATATAAAAGAATCTCTGACTCCGGTTATATCCACTTCTGCAGCCTGAATTTTAACCACAAAACTGCAGTTTTCAAAAGGAATCGTGACGGAAGCAATATAAGTCATACCACTTTCGGGTTGAGGAATTTTTAAAATGGTTTTTACACTTGGCGTGTTATGTACGTTTAAAAAGGAAACTTCAACAATGCCACCTTTTGCGGAAATAACATTTTTTCGATAAAAATTTCTCAGAAAAGCAAGATCCTTTATTGTTGGTAGATCAGGTTGTAAGTCAAAAAAGTTTAAAGATATCAATACACTTTGTTCAGGATTTACCCAAACAATTCTAGACTCATTTTCTTCTACTTTGTTCCATCCGAAATTGGGAACAGAAATAGAATTAATATGTACTTTGGTTTTATTTTTATTGAAAAAATTGAACATATTTATTGTGTTTTTATTTTGAAATTAATTTTCTCAAATATAAAAGAATTTAGCAAAAAAATCCTTTAAAGAAATTAAAGGATTTTGGAATATTTTTTAATTCAAGTCATCATGTTCGTCAAAATCATTTATGCTAAAATATACAGTGTTTGAAGAATTTATTCCTGTAATTTTGTTTAAAATTTCTTTTGGGTTTTGACTATCGAATTCAATATAGTATTCATAAATTTGACCATCATCACTTGAATTATCAAGTACTCCAGAATGTTCCAGACTTTGAAATTCTTCTAGTGTTATTCCTAATAATTTAGCAATGTGTTCATCACTTTGCTGTTCAAAAAGGTCATCTAATTGTCTGCTCATAATAATTTTGTTTTAAGGTTATTAATGTTTAGTGGTCTATATTTTAATATCTTTTGAAATTAAAATTAGATAAATTATCTAATTTTAAACATTCAATATTGTTACATTTTTATGTTTTGTAAGTAGAAATCTAACCATTCTGTAAATTTTGAAAGAGACTCATTGTCTTCATAATAAAATGGATTAGAGTTCTCCTTGAAAATCACTTCGTCCCAATTGTTAAAATCTACTAAAAAATAAAAATTAGAGATAGCTTCTTTGCATTCTGAAAGATATTTTTTAGCTTTAATTTTGTTTTTAGAATTTTTTTCATAATTACTCCAGCTAATCTTGTAGCTTTCTTTGGTAGAGTTAATTAGTGTTACTAAGTCTTCATACATAAAATTAATTTTTATTTTCCTACCCAAACGCTCTCTTCAACAAACTCTCCACTTTCGGCTCACTTCCTCTGAAATTCTTATACAATTCCATCGGATCTTTTGTGCCTCCTGAAGAAAGAAGAACTTTATATTTTGCGGCAATTTCAGGATTGAAAATTCCATTTTCTTTAAAATATTGGAAGGCATCGGCATCCAGAAACTTCCGCCCATTTGTAAGAATAATATCCCGCAGAATATCCACCCTGGAAAATGTGTGAAAAGCTCGGACTCATCGCTGTTTCAGGATTTGGAGGGTACAATTGCGTAGCTTTCGTGTAATCATCCTCAAATTCTTTCACGGTCTTATTTTCCAACTCTGCAACTTTCGTGTGATAATTCATGTCCAACAATCCGAAACCAAGCTGTCTCATCGTTTGATACCCTTCCATAAAGTTTTTCGACTGAGCAATTTTCTCGATTTTTTCGTCCGGAAGAATTTCACCTGTTTTATAATGTTTCGCGAAAGTTTTTAAGAATTCCGGTTCATAACAGAAATTTTCCAAGAATTGAGAAGGTAATTCTACAAAATCCCATTTCACGGAAGTTCCCGAAAGAGTAGGATATTGCGTATTGGCCAACATTCCATGAAGGGCATGACCAAATTCGTGGAACAAAGTCGTCACCTCCTGAAATGTCAATAAACTCGGTGTATCTTTCGTCGGTTTGCTGAAATTACAAACAATAGAAATATGCGGACGAGAATTTTCGCCGTCTTTTTTGTACTGATTTTTATAACTCGTCATCCAAGCTCCGGCTCTTTTGCCTTTTCTCGGAAAATAATCAACGTATAGAAGAGATTTGTAGTTGGTTGTTGGTTGTTGGTCGCTTGTTGTTGGTTTCTGACTGTCATTCTGAGCTTGTCGAAGAATCTCGCTTCCCGCCTCAAAAACTTCATACACTTTCACATCTTCATGATATTTCGGGATGTCATTTCTTTCTTCAAAAGTCAATCCGAAAAGTTGTTTTGCTAAACCAAAAACAGCATCCTGAACCTGATTTAATGGGAAGTATGGCTTTAATTCCTCATCATTTAAGTCATATTTTGCTTTACGAAGTTTTTCGGCATAAAAAGTGTGGTCGTAACCTTGTATTTCATCAATTCCATCAGCTTTTGCTAAAGATTTTAACTCTTCGATTTCTTTTTCGGCGTAAGGTTTTGCTTTGGTCAACAATTCATTTAAAAAGTCGATAACTTTCGTCGGAGATTTTGCCATTCTTTCCTCCAAAACATAATCTGCATAATCTTTATAGCCCAATAATTCCGATTTTTGCTGTTTTAAAGTAAGAAGTTCTTTTATTAAATTTTGATTGTCAAATTCACCGCCGTCGAAAGATTTTTTACCGTTTGCCAATGCAATTTCTTTTCTTAATTCACGGTTTTCAGCATACGTCATCAACGGAATATAGCTTGGATACTGCAAAGTTAAAACCCAGCCTTCCAGATTTCTTTCTTTTGCTTCTTCGGCATATTGTTCCAGAATAGCATCAGGAATTCCTACCAAATCTTCTTTATTGGTGATATGTTTGAAATAATTATTGGTGGAAGCCAATACATTTTGTCCGAACTGAAGAGATTTTAAAGACAAATCCATACTGATTTTCTTTAATTTTTCCTTGTCTTCTTCATTTAATAAAGCGCCACTTCTTACAAAACCTTTGTAGGTTTCATTCAAAAGCATTTGCTGTTCTTCATTAAGGTTGTATTTCTCTTTTTCATCGTACACTTTTTTAATTTTATTGAAAAGCGCTTCGTTTTGAGAGATTTTTGAAGAATATTCTGTTAAGATTGGAGAAACTTCCTGAGCGATTTGCTGTAATTCGTCGCTTGTTTCTGCAGAATTTAAATTGAAAAATATATTGGAAACCGCATCCAGTTGTTCACCCGAATAAGCCAAAGCTTCAATCACATTTTCGAAAGTCGGTTCTTCCGTATTGTTGACAATAGCGTCGATTTCTTCTTCCGATTTTTGAATTAATTCCTTGAAAGCAGGAAGGTAATCTTCATTTTTAATATCGTTGAATGGCGCGGAATGATATGGTGTAGTAAATTTTTCAGTTAAAATATTCATATTCTAATTTTTAATTAATGTAAATTTAATGATTCTGATGAATCGACAGCGAAAATGCTCAAAAATGATGCCTGAACAGGAAGATGTGACAAAAATGCTATATCTTTAATATCTTGTCATAGGCGAAGTTGAAATGTGGTGGGAATGACTAATTTTGAAACAGATTTATTACTAATGATGTTGAAAATTTAACCCTAAATATTTTATAAACTATGAAAACAATCTTAAAAATTATCGGCGTAATTATCCTGTTAATTGTGGTGTATGCCGTAATTGCAATGCTGGCTTTCGGTAAAAATTATCATTATGAAAAATCGATGGTCATTAATGCTCCTAAAGAAAAAGTATGGCAGCAAATGAGTTCTATGAAAGCTTTCAACCAATGGAATCCTTGGATGAAATTAGATAAAACCATGAAAATTACCTACTCTGGAAATCCCGGAGAAGTAGGAGATAAATATTGTTGGGACAGCAAAAATGATAATGCAGGAGCGGGTTGTCAGGAAATTAAAGAATTGGTTTTAAATGAAAAGCAAAAAACCGAAATGACTTTTGTGAGACCTTTTGCAGGACAAGCTACTTCCGATATTATTCTGACTACTGAAGGAAATGCTACAAAAGTAACCTGGAGTATGGATACCGAACAAGATCCTATGATGAAAGTAATGCGACCGATGATGGATTACCAGATGGGAAAATCTTATGAAGAAGGTCTTAATAACCTGAAAGCGTTAGTTGAAAAATAAAATACAAGCCTTGTGAATCATCTCGCAAGGCTTTTTTATTTAAAATTCTTTTTTACCGATTTCATCAATGGTATTGTAGTTTCCGATACCTTTTGGATTGTGTCCGTATTTGTTTGTTCCGCGTTCTCCGTCAGCAAATACCATGATAAAAAAATAAAAAGGAATAAACTGAAACCAGCCGCTATTTCCCAGATCATGACATCTTTTTGCTCCCTGCATCACTCGAAAAATTAATCCTGCAAACCAAGCGATAACAGCGAGAATGTAAAAAAGGGCAAATTTGGTTACACCTCCCAAAATAACTGTGAAAAATAAGACACCAAAATATATTAAATAGGATAATGCAAATTCTGTCCTTCTAATTCTGCCGTCAGTTGAAAATACGTTTTTGAACATGGTTATTTTTTTAAAAGTCAAAAATATAAATTATTTAAAAAAATATTATCTTTATATAAAGATTCGATTCATGGAGAAGACAGTATTTGAGAAAAGCAACATAAGGAATTATGTAAAAAACGTGATTGCGGAAAAGATTGAAAAGCTTAAAAAATTTATCGAATTTACTTTAGAAGCAAGCCGTGATATAAAAAAGACTCCGAAATATGACAGTATGAGAGAAGAAATGCAGGAGGAAATTTACCAGATGCAGAGACAGCTCGGAGCATTAAATGATTTAAAAAGTAATATGGCAAAAGTCCTGAACAAATCCACCGAAAGGGTACAGTTAGGTTCTTTGGTCATTACAAATAAAGCACGTTTTTATATTTCGGTTTCTTTGGGAGAATTCTTTTTTGAGGGCGACCGGTTTTACGCCATTTCCTCCGAAAGCCCTATGGCTAAGAAGATGATGGGAATGAAACCCGGTGATGAATTTACTTTAAATAAGATTCATCAGAAAATTATTGAAGTGATTTAAAAACTATGAATTATTGTATTTAAAGACTCTGCCGTTCTGACGGAGGTATAATTTATTTACATTTAATTCCAAGATTTTAAAAGGTGCTGCTCGTTTTTTGACGCAAAGTATAATTCAATATTACTTTAATAAAAGTAAGCAAAGATGAATCAACAAGTTGATTGGATGAAGTACTGTTTTCACGCTTTGCGAAGCAAATTTCATTTGCCTTTGCCTTCTGAAATAATACGGAATGTAAATATATCTTTGCGTTAAAAATAATGAAGGATTCTAAATCTTTCGATACAAAAAATTACTCTCAAGAAAATATAAAACCATATTTCAAACAGGATTGCAAAAATTTGTAGTGTGAAATTTAAACAGATTCTTAGAATATCGTTCAGGTTTTGATTTAAATTTAATTTAGAATAATTAAAATATATTGAATTTCATGTCGTAATTTTGTTTTATGAACAAAGCAGACGTTTTAAAAGAAATCATAGAGCAAAGAAGAAGTATCTTTCCAAAAGATTATACAGAAGCAGAAATTTCTCAGGAAATTCTTGATGAGATTTTAAATTCAGCCACATTTGCTCCCAATCACAAACGTACAAAACCTTGGCGTTTTAAAATATTTAGAGGGGAAGAAAAAGCAAAATTAGCGTTGGAAATGCAGGAGATTTATAGATCTACTCAAGCTCCGGAAGTTTTCTTGGAAAAGAAATATAATGACATCGGATTCAAAATCAACAAAGCGGATGCAATAGTTTCCATCATTGTTAATTTCAGCGGAATGGTTCCTGAATGGGAGGAAATTGCCGCTGTTTCTATGGCTGTTCAGAATATGTATCTTACATGTACAGCAAATGAAGTAGGTTGCTACTGGAGTTCTCCCAAAATTGTAGACCATCTGAAAGATTCTTTAACGATCGAAGAAAACCAAAAATGTCTTGGGCTTTTCTATATGGGAAAAGTTGATTAAATCTAACAATGTAAAAGTTTATAATCAACCAATGAAGATGCTTAAAGCATTGTTGCATTATTAGAAGGATAAATTGTTATATTTATTAATTGCTAAATTAAATTTTTTGCATATATTTGCACTCTTAAATATTTAACTGGGACGAGTTCCCATAAAATTCAAACATTATGTCAGTAAAAATCAGATTACAAAGACACGGATCAAAAGGGAGACCTTTTTTCCACATCGTGGTTGCAGATGCTAGAGCTAGAAGAGATGGTAGATTCATCGAGAAACTAGGAACTTACAACCCAATTACTAACCCTGCAACTATTGATTTGAACGTTGACGCTGCTGTGAAGTGGTTAAACAACGGTGCTCAGCCAACTGATACTGCAAAAGCGATCCTTTCTTACAAAGGTGTACTTTACAAAAAACACTTACAAGGTGGTGTTGCTAAAGGTGCTTTTGACGAGGCTGAAGCTGAAAAAAGATTCAATGCTTGGGTAGAATCTAAAGAACAAAAAGTACAAGGTAAAGTGGAAGGTTTAACTAAAGCTCAAGCTGACGCTAAGAAAGCTGCTTTAGATGCTGAAGTTAAAGTAAACGAAGCTAGAGTTGCTGCTGCTGCACAAGTAGAAGCTGATGCTAAAGCTGCTGAAGAAGCTGCTAACGCACCTGCTGAAGAAGTTGTTGCTGAAGCTACTGAAGGTGAAGCTCCTGCTGCTGAAACTGAAGAAAACACTGAAGCTTAATAACAAACCTGTATGCGTAAAGAAGATTGCTATTTACTAGGAAAAATCACACGCAGACATGGCCTTGCGGGAAATGTGATCCTTAAATTGGATACAGATCAACCCGAGCTTTACAATAAACTGGAATCAATATTCGTTGAAATCAACGGACTATTGGTTCCTTTTTTTATTGAAAAGTCATCTTGGAGCAAATTAGACGCTCTGAATCTGGCTTTTAAAAACTCCTCAGAAGCTTTGGTAGACCAATCTTTAGGTAAAGATGTCTACTTACCATTGACTTCCCTTCCCAAACTTTCCGGGAAACAATTCTACTATCACGAGATCATCGGGTACAATATTCTTGACGAAAATGATAACGACTGTGGCGTGATTCGATCTGTGAATGATCAGACAGCACAGGTATATTTCGTTACCAATCTGGACGGAAAAGAAGTAGTGATTCCCATGATCAAAGACTGGATCATCGAAGTAGACAGAGAAGAAAGAATTATCAAAATGCAGCTTCCTGAAGGTCTTATCGATGTTTTTCTTATTCATTCTAAGAAAGACGAATAGTTTTTTCTCTTTTTTACAAAGAAGGCAAATAAGCTGTGAAGCAAATTCGCCTTGACTTTCCAAATTTATTTACAATATTTTTATTGCTAATTATCAATTATTTATTACTCAACAATTGCGGGTAATACATATTCTTCTACCATTTTATCAGCTTGCAGATGAGCGTAAGGTTTGTTGTAGGCTTGGGCTGTAATAACGATCACGACAGGGATTTCTGTAAAAATGATAATCTTGTTTCCGCCATTTCCGTTGGATTGGTAAGACTCGAAACTTTTATTTCCGATTTTATATACTTTTCTCCAGAACAGATATCCGTAACCTTCAAACTCTTTATTGTCTGCAAAATAATTTGTAAAGGATTTTTTGACCCAGTTTTTATCTAAAATAGTTTTTCCGTTCCAGATTCCGTTATTTTTATAAAGCTGACCGAATTTTGCGAAATCCAACGCATTCATTTTCAGTCCGCCTGCCAAAGAAGGTTTTTGTTGAGGCGTAAACTGCCATTTGTAATGGGTAATTCCCAACGGTTGAAAAAGCTTATTTTGAGCATAATTTTCTAATCCTTTCGGAACAGATTTGTCTAAAATATCACCTGTCAATACAACTCCTGCTGTAAAATAATTCCAGGTTTTACCGATTTTATTTTCATTCATGGGTAAGTCTAAAACAAATTTCACCCAATTATCTGTAGGATACATGTTCTCCTCATTTCCCGGAGATTCTTCATCCTGATCATTGCCCTCAAAAGCGGAAACTCATCGTCAATAAACTCTTAATGGTAACACTGTCTTTCTTAGAAGAATAATTGTTGAATTGTTTTACATCATAAAAATTTTTCAGACTTAAATTTTCATTTTTAATGTAACCATCTTTTATGGCGATGCCCATTAATGCTGAAGAAAATGATTTTCCTACGGAACGTGTGTCATTTAAACTGTCTCTTTTATACCCATTAAAATATTCTTCCACCAACAGTTTTTCATTTTTAATCACAACAATTCCTGTAATTTCACGGAATCTGTTTTCTGCAATTTTTTGGTTTAAAGCTCTTATTTTTTCTTGATTAAATTTCTCGTCAGAAACTTTCCAGCCGCTGTTTGGTTTGATTTTTTGAATGGCAATCTGTTCTTTGGAGATATTTTTTTGAGGAACGATTAATTTGATTTCTCCTTCTGCGATTACGTTCCCAACTTTTAATGTTGATAATTTTAAATAAGGCTTGATTTCAATTTTCAATAAATGATTTCCCGTTTCCAAAGCATCAATTCCGCCATTCGCAAGATAGAATCTTATCCACAAATATCTTCCCCAAGAATCTTCATTTTTTGTACTCAAAAACGGAATTCCGAAACTTGTTTTTATCTTTTTGCTTTCCGCTGTTCCGGCTCCGGAATTTAAGTTTTCGGTATAAATTAATTTTCCATCGACAATAAAATTGAATTGATAATTTCCCTTTTTAAGCAATTCATCAACCGTTAAAGAAGAATCAAGTTGATGTAAATAATTGACTAAAGAATTATCCAGAAAAACACGGATGTCAAAATCTTTATCTTCCTGAAATATCATGGTTTTTAAGAAATCCGTCTCCTGTATATTTTCAAGAGGGATAACTTTATCTAAAAAGACAATTTTGTTGAGGTGTGTTTTCTGAACAGGATTTTCCATTTTTTCAGGCTCAATAATATTTTGAGCTATAGAAAAGCTGGAAATTAGAATAAGAACGAATAAGAGAGTTGATTTCATTTTAAATTTTATCTACACAAAAATAGACATCGTTTTCCTGAAAAAATAGAATGAAATTAACGTTTTTAGTTTCTAGTAAATTGCATCAATTATCCTTGTCAAGGTTCAAACCTTGACAAGGATAAAAGATAATTACGAATAAGAATTAAACGCAATCATCCGTGAAAATCTGTGTAATCCGTGGGAGAAAAATCATTTCAAAATCTTCCTATATTTCAAAGGAGTGATCCCCATATTTTCTTTAAAACAACGAATAAAATGACTTTGATCTGAAAAACCACATTCCAAGGCAACTTCGGATAAAGACTCATATTCATGAAGAAGTTTCAAAGATTTTTCAACCTTAAGTTTTCTTACATAATCTCCCAGATTACATGGAAAATATTTCTGAAAATCTCTGCTCAAATGCATCGGATGAATATTTAAAACCTTTGAAAGCTCAGTCAAATTCAATTTTTGTGTAAAATTTTCATGCAGAATTTCATCAACTTGTTTTACCCAAGTCGGCTTCTTTAATGAATCATCTTTTTGATTAGATAACTGACTGAAAATAGTTAATAATAATTGATTGATAGTCAATTCAAAAGAATCATCACTCAACTTAGTTTCCTTAAAGATCTGATAGGTCAATAATTTTAAATCAGGATTTTTAATATTGAAGCTTCCTTCAATCGGAGCTTTTGAAACCTGGAATTTTTCAAACCATTTTTCAGTGATTTCAATGTGAAAACCTCTCGTAAAAATATCCGGTTTTATGTTGTAATGAGCGTCTTCCCAATGATGATAGAGGAGTGTTCCAGCAGAGCAGTCGTAGATTTCTTTTTTATTTCCTTCCGTCATATTTCCCTGCAGCAGAAAGGTAAAATAAGGATTTTCGTGGTAATGCCAATCGACGAAAGGATGCGTATATTCTGTATCCGTAATGGTTAATCCATCGAAATTGAGGGTTTTGTTGGTCTGCCCGAAGAATTCACCATTACGAAGGTTTTTCATGTTATAGTTTTTGGTTTAGATTTTCAATCTGTTCATACATTTTATTGAAAAACTTCTTTCTGTCGCGGTTTCCTGAAGTATTCATCGATTTTGAATTCTTGATTTGATGGTCAAAATAATTCAGTGTTTCGTCACAGGTTTTGGCATCATTCATCAAAATATATCCAAACATATTGGTCGGTATAGCAAAAAGTGACTGTTCGGGATGATGAAAAAAGATGTCATTGGAAAGATGCATCAATTCATTTTCATACAACCGGAATTTCGGGTTGCTTTCTGTTTTTTGTTCAATATATTCTATCAATTCTTTTACTTCTTTCAAAATAATTTGGGCTTCATTTTTTTGTAAAAGTCCGGTATCATAATAAAATGAAATCTGCTGCAAGATACTGGAAACCGTCCTATCATTCCACAATTCTACCACGTTTTGTTCCTCATATTTTTTTCTTAATTCTTTGGTATTGGTTTCAAAATGGGGCGGTGAAAACTGTAGAAAAGGAATGAAGACCTGTTTCGCATTCAACAAATTCATCCAGACATAAATTTTGAAACGGGAAAGCAGTGTATCCGAAAGCGTATAAAAGAACGGAATATCTTTCGCGGAATAATAAATAGTCATTTTATCCGAAAGCGGCAGATTCTCGAAAACGCTGAGATTATTTTTGAAAAAAGACTGTAAATCCCCAGTTTCAGTTACAGCCGAAGTTTTTTGTACAACAATTTGTTGATCTGAAGTGATGAACTGATTGAGCGAAATCTGATAATATTTTGCCAATTCCAAGGCTTCCTCAAAACTGAGTTTTGCCTTTAAAGATGTTCTTCTGTGAGCCGCATCATAGCTTATCCCAAGAATATTGGCGAGTTCATCATTCAATGATCTGTCACCAATTTTTTTCCGGATTTCTTTTAATAAACGTTCCTGATGCATGGCTTTTGTGATTTTCACAAATGTACTTATTTATTTTAATTTTTTTTCACATTTATAACTTGAGTTGCGGACTGTAGTTTTGATTTATAATTTTAAAATAAATAGTATGAAAACGAAATTATTATTTACCGCACTTTTTATGAGTTCATTTATTTTCGGACAAGACAGTTTGAAAATTAAGTCTTCATTTATTAACGTAAATCCACAAAATAAAATCCTTAAAAATACAAATGGGATTAACGTGGGAGTTTTGGATGATTACCGAAAACAGAGAATTAACGGGATAAATCTACAGGCAAATCCTATAAGTTTACTTTATTTATTAATTCCGCATGCTATTGAGGTTCCTAAAGAAGGCGAGGAAACAGCGACTGTCAACGGACTTCATATTTCTACCGGAGGAATGATGGATGGAAAAAAACTGAACGGAGTAGGGATTTCTATGTATCATATTGCTCAGGAAACGAATGGTCTTTCTCTGAATGGTTTTAATAATACTTCGGGAAAACTGAATGGGTTGCACATATCATGGCTTAGTAATTCTACAGTTTCCGGAAACGGAATATTGGTAGCATTTTTTAATGATGCGGAAAAATTTAACGGAATTCAGGCAGGAGGTTTTAATGATAATAAGACAGGAAATGGACTTCAGGTGGGATTTGTTAACAAAGGAGAAAAATTTAAAGGATGCCAAATAGGCGTTATTAATAAAAATAAAAATGGAAAAGTATTTCAGATAGGATTATGGAATGTCAACCCAAAACGTAAAATGCCGATCATCAATTGGTACTTAAAAAAAGAGAAATCATGAAAAAAATGAACAGATATTTTAATTGTTACTGTTTTTATTCTATGTAAGCGACGAAACTCCCGTATTTATTAATTTGAGGCTATTTTTAGTAGAGTTGTTGTAGTAAAAATGTAATAAAAATTTTATATTATTTATTAGGATTAATAATTTGTATATGTTGTGAATATTTCAACGTATTTAAATAAATTTATAATTTTAATTAATTGATAAATAGTTATTTATTTAAATTTTTTATTTTGTATAATATTTCTTTTAAATGAGAATTATGTATTTTTATAAAATATGATCATTCGGTATTTGTATGTATTGCAAATAAGATTTTATATCAAAAACACTTATCTCTATTGATGAATTTTATCAAAAACAAATATTTCGACTATGTCTCTGAACACAATTTTTTTTCCCTCAAAAATTTTAAAAGTAGTAAAATTTATCTCTTTATGGGGAGTTGATGAAAACTCCAACGAATTTGAAAAGAACTTTACCATATTAATTAACCAACATTTGGTGTTGCTTTTCCTTATTTTCTTTTTCCACAGTATTTCTATTATCATATTTTTAAAAGTATCGGGTGACAGTATTTTTTTAGGCTGCATTTCATTTTTGTGGATATTCTCAATGTTGCTAAAAGAACATAGGAAGAATAAAAAGATTATAATTGCTGTCTTTATTTTTTTATGCCTTGTTATTACTTATTATTCTTCATTTTTTGGAGAAGAAAGTGGTGTTTTTTTATTTTATTTCCCACTAATTTTGGCTTTAGCTTTTTTTTTCCAGATTAAAACAGATAAGAAAATTATTTATTCTTTGGCGTCTTTTATAATGATCTGTTTATACATTACGTTAGCAAGCAATTTTACTTTGTTTAAACGAGATATTGGAATTGCTACCAATAGATATGAAAAAAAATTAATGATTTTAAATGTGACCTTCAGTATTTTGGCTTTTGTGATAGATTATTATTTCATAGAACGAAAAAGGTCGATAGCCTATTTTTTGCATATGGAAAATGAATATAATGCCGATAGAATCATATCTTTAAAGACTGAAAATGAAAGATTGCTCAAAAGCCAGTTTCTCGTAAATAATCTTACCGATGAGAATATTGAAGAGATTATGAAGCTTGCCCAGAAAGACGATCCTTTTTTCTTATATAAATTTCAATCTTTTTTTCCGGATTTTTTACCAAAATTAGACGAAATAAGCTCAAAGCTTATTTTATCTGATCAACATTTATGTGCAATGATGAGACTAAACCTGGATACCAAACAAATTGCAGCCTTTACAAACACTACTATTAAATCTGTAGAGAGTAAGAAATATAGATTAAGAAAAAAACTCGATATTCCCTATGATATTGAAATCACTCAGTGGATATTAAGTATTTAATTTGTGTGAGTTTATGCCCTCGCGAGTGATTGTGAGGGTGTCTTTTTTGTTATGTAGAGGATAATTAAAAATAGTTTTGTAGCGGATATTTATAGAAAAAACTATTTAAATGAAAATTATTCTTTTTTCAAATATTAACTAAAAACAATTTAAATTCGACATGATGAAAAGAAATTTATTAATAATGGCATGCGCGCTATTATCTACCATCGCTTTTGGTCAAGTAGGTATCCTTACATCCAAACCCAATTTGAAAGCAGGCCTTCATATAGCCGAAAGAAACGATCCTACAAGTAATTCTGCACCAGATAGGTACAATGGATTACTTATTCAGCGCTATACCACTGAGGAACGAGCTAATATTGATCCCGGTGCTACTGAAAATGGGTTGAGTATTTATAACATTACTACAAACTGTTTCAATGTTTGGAACTGGGATACAGAAACTTCCCAAGGAGTTTGGGCAGAGATGTGTGGAGAAAAGCCTGCAAAAATAGATTTTACCAATTGTAGCAGTATAAAAGTAGAAGGAGTGTACAACTCCGATTTGCCTGTTGAAGGAAATCAAACGGTAAGAATTGTTGTCGCTATAAATGTTACCGCTTTAGGTAGTTATAATTATTCAGGTGTTATCAACGGGATTACCTTTAGTGCGGAGGGTTCATTTGTGAGTTTTGGTGCTCAAAATGTATACATGTATCCAATATCGGGTACCCCTACTGTAGCATCTACAACGGCAACAGGATCTGTAACTATTACTCCCACAAATTCATCCGTAGCGTCAGTAGCGTCTTGTAGTGACGTGAAGCTTAAATTCATCAACAGATCTTCTTCTACAATGATTGTCTTGAATTTAGCCGGAGACCAAAATCTCTCTAATCTTATAGGTCCTTCTACTTCCGGAGGTGCTTACAGTGAAGTAGGATCTTGGCTGAATGGTGGATTTTATTTGGGAGCCTTACCTGCGAAAACGTATGCAGGAACCAGCAATGTTCAGGTTGTAGATGTACCTACAGGAGCATCGGGAAGTATTAACAGGTTTCATAATTTGCTGAAGATAGCTTCTATTGTTTGGGTATCTGCCAAAGAATGGTCTCCAGGAACTGCGAGTGCGTACGGGAGTTTATTAAGAGATTGGGTTGCGGCAAAACAAGGGATTGTAATGATAACGTGTGACAAAGAACAGGAAGCAGGAATTGCTGCAGAATTGAATTATTATGTAGAAGACGGAGATACTCAAATGAGTAGAGCTACAGGACAAAATACTTTACCAGAGGTATTTACAAGTACTTCAATACCTACCCCTTTTGCATTCACTACAGACCAAACTTTTGGTAACAGTGGTGCTAGCACAGGTTTTATCACCTCAAATTCCGGGGTAGAAATTGGTGAAATTGCTGCAGGTAATGATGCCGGAGCAACATCTATGTTTGGGGATACTACAAGAGGTGTATTTATTTTCGGAGATAAATTCGGAGATACAATAGGAGCCCACAAAACCAATTTTGAACAGTATCTGATCGATATTTTTGCTTGGTCTCTCAAAAACGCACCCGTAAAATAAAAATATTACCACATCTATGAATAAGGAAGAATATTATTATACTCTTCCTTATTTGTCATTTATATATCAAAACACACAATAATCTATTAGTAACAACTAAAAAATTTCTCGAGATGGCTTATAATAAGAATATTGAGAATCTCATCGTTCAACAATTTTTCCGGATTTCCTTTAATAAACGTTTCTGACGCATGGTTTTTGTGATTTTCACAAATGCGCATATTTATTTTAATTTTTTTTCGCATTGAATGTTGTGCTTTCCGCAGATAATTTTGAGCTAGAATTTTAAAATTTCAATCATGAAAACAATTCCTTACTTATTAATTGCCATAAGATTTATTCTCGCTCCAATTATTATGTTTTTAGCCTATTTCAAAGGAGAAGAATCCCGATTTTTAATTTTAACATTAATGTATTTCGGATTATTGACGGATGTTTTCGATGGAATTATTGCCCGAAAAGTCGGTGTTTCCTCAGAAAAATTAAGACGATTAGACAGTCAGACCGATTTAATTTTCTGGCTTTCATTAGGTTTTGGAGCTTATTTTCTAAATCCAGAGTTGATTAAAAATGAATGGGAAGGAATTCTTTTAATCTTCGGAATGGAAGCACTTTGCTACGTTATCAGTATTTGGAAATTCGGCAAGGAAACCTGTACTCACGCTTTTTTATCAAAAATGTGGGGCTTAAGTTTGCTCATTGCTTTTACTTATTTAATCGGATTTCAACAGGCTGGTTGGGCGTTTTATCTTACAGTCGGATTGGGATTTGTATCTCATATCGATGTTATTTTGATTATTTTATTACTTCCAAAATGGCAATACGATGTTCCGAGTTCATATCATGCCTGGAAAATCAGGAGCGGAAAACAACGGAAAAAGTCAATATTCTTTAATTAATATCATATTTAAAGCATCGTTTTTTATTAAATAATTGATAAATGATTTTGTAAAAAGGCAGCGTAACTATCAAATTGCGCTGTTTTTTTGTAACTTTGCATTCATTAATTTTTATACGAAAAATTTTATCATCGACAAATGAAAAAGCAGACCATTAAGGAAATCCTACAGGATTACAAGAAAGTATTACATCATGACATTACGGTTTACGGTTGGGTAAGAACGTTCCGTGCGAATCGCTTCATTGCGCTTAATGATGGTTCTACAATTAATAATTTGCAAATCGTTGTTGATTTCGAAAATTTCGACGAAGAAATCATTAATAAAATAAGTACAGCTTCTTCTTTGAAAGTGATTGGAGAGGTTGTAGAAAGTCAGGGAGCCGGACAAGCGGTGGAAATTGTAGCTAAAAAGATCATCATTTTAGGAGATAACTTTACAGAAGACAGAGACAAAACGATTCTTCAGCCTAAAAAACACTCATTAGAAACTTTGAGAGATCAGGCGCATTTAAGATTCAGAACCAATTTATTCGGAGCGGTTTTCAGAGTGCGTCACGCGGTAAGTTTTGCGGTGCATTCTTTCTTTAACCAAAACCAGTTTTTCTACATCAACACGCCGATTGTAACAGGAGCGGATGCAGAAGGAGCGGGAGAAATGTTTGGCGTTACCAACTTCGATTTAAACAATATTCCAAGAACTGAAGAAGGTGAAATTGATTTCGCACAGGATTTCTTTGGTAAAAAGACCAACTTAACGGTTTCAGGACAGCTTGAAGGAGAAACTGCAGCAATGGGATTGGGAAGAATTTATACTTTCGGACCTACTTTCCGTGCAGAAAACTCAAACACGACAAGACACCTTGCAGAATTCTGGATGATCGAGCCGGAAGTTGCTTTCAATAATCTTGAAGACAACATCGATTTGGCAGAAGATTTCTTGAAATATGTAATTCAATATGTGTTGGATAACTGTAAAGACGATCTTGATTTCTTAGACAAACGTTTTGCAGAAGAACAAAAATCAAAACCGGAAAAAGAAAGAGCAAAAGAAGGCTTGATCGAAAAGCTTGAAAATGTTATTGCTAAACGTTTTAAAAGAGTTTCTTATACGGAAGCTATTGAGATCTTAATGAACTCAAAAGAAAATAAAAAAGGGAAATTCCAGTATCCCGTTGAAAGTTGGGGGACCGATCTTCAGTCGGAGCACGAAAGATTTTTGGTTGAAAAACATTTTGAAAGTCCGGTAGTGTTGTTTGATTATCCGAAAGAGATCAAAGCATTCTACATGAAACTGAATGACGACAACAAAACTGTTGCAGCAATGGACGTGCTTTTCCCAGGAATCGGTGAGATTATCGGAGGTTTCTGAGAGAGAAGCGAGATTGGATGTTTTAAAACAGAAAATGGCAGATATGCACGTTGACGAACATGAGCTTTGGTGGTATTTAGACACTAGAAAATTCGGTTCTGTTCCGCATGCAGGATTTGGATTAGGACTGGAAAGACTGGTTCTTTTCGTAACAGGAATGACGAACATCAGAGACGTAATTCCTTTCCCTAGAACACCGAAAAACGCAGAGTTTTAAAAAATTCAGTTATAAATTATACAAAATCCTTCTCATAATATGGGAAGGATTTTTTTATTAACTTTACTAAAATTATGGAAATGAGCACAATTACAATACATACAGAAAATGAAAATCAGATTAATTTATTGAAGGCGCTCCTGGATGAATTAAAAATTAATTTTGAAATCAATAAAGAAGAAAACCTTACAGAATGGCAGAAAGATGAAATCTTGAAAGGTATTGAGCAGGCGGATCGAGGAGATTTTGTTACAAATGAGGAAGCTAAAGAAATTTTGAATCAATGTTTCAAATAAAGTGGACTCGAAAAGCCTTATTATCTTTTGCTGATATCTTAAGGTATTGGAATGTTCATAATTCCTCTGAAACATATTCACGAAAATTAATATCTGAAGTTGAGAAAAAAGAAAAACTGATTTCTCAAAACCCTTATATTGGTTCTCCATCGGAAATAAAAGGCGTAAAGTATGTCTTAATTGATAAGAATTTTTCACTTTATTATAGAATACATGAAGAGGTTGTTGAGGTTCTTGCGTTTTGGGACAACAGAAGAAATCCCGAAAATATACGCCTCTAAAAAGCATAAAAAAGCCTTAAAGTAAGATTTAAGGCTTTTTGTTTATTTTAATAATTTATTATTGTTGATAAGTATGCTACAAAAATCGTGCTAAAATGTTTTTTTGTCGAAATAATTTATTAAATTCGTAGAATATGTTATGTTAAACACCAATTAATAATATGCTTAAACAACACTTACAACTCAAATTAGGACAGAAGTTGGCTCCTCAGCAAATTCAGTTGATGAAGTTGATCCAGCTTCACACGTTGGAATTTGAAGAGGAATTGGAGAGGGAGTTAGAAGAGAATCCGGCATTGGAAATCGCAAAAGAAGAATCTCAGGAAGATGATTATGCGTCGCTGGAGGAGTCTTACGAAAGTGAAGGCACGGAAAGCATTGAAACCGATTTTGATGTTGACCAATATCTTTATGACGACGAACCTACCTATAAAACTGCATCCAGTAACTACTCTTCAGACGATGAAGAATTCGATAACGAGAGCCTTTTAACGGAAGGTCAGTCTCTGTATGATTATCTTTTGGAGCAGATTCACCTTGCCAATATCAATAAAGAAGATATTAAAGTGGCAGAATATCTGATCGGAAATCTTGATACCGATGGATATTTAAGAAGAGAAATCAAATCTATTGTTGATGATCTTGCATTCTCGCAAGGAATTTATACAACGAAAGAAAATATTGAATATATTCTTGAAAATTATGTTCAGAAGCTTGATCCGCCCGGAGTAGGAGCAAGAGGTCTGCAGGAATGCCTTCTGTTGCAGATCGAAAAGAAAGTAAGCGCTGATAAAGCAGTTTCTTTGGCTGCAAATATTTTGAGACATCAGTTTGATGCTTTGACGAATAAGCACTATAATAAGATTATCCAGAAGTACGATATTGAAGAAGAAGATCTGAAAGAAGCGTTGGATGAAATTTCAAAATTATCTCCAAAAGTAGGGGGGAATTTTGATACTCAAACCATTACAATTAATCAGGAAATTATCCCGGATTTTGTGATTCAGGTGAAAGACGGAATGGTAATCCCGATGCTGAACAGCAAAAATGCACCGACGTTGAGAGTTTCTGAAGAATACAAAGACATTTTAACAACCTATTCTCACGATAAAAACTCTTCTGAACACAAACAGGCAGCTTTGTTTATTAAACAGAAATTAGATGCTGCAAAATGGTATATTGACGCGATTAATCAACGTCAGAATACATTGCTGCAGACGATTACGGCGATTGTAAAATTCCAGAAGAATTATTTCATTACGGGTGATGAAAAATCGTTAAAACCAATGATTCTGAAAGATATTGCAGATATTACAGGCTTTGATATTTCTACGATTTCAAGGGTGGTAAAAAGTAAATATGCAGATACATCAAACGGAATTCTTTATCTGAAAGATTTATTTTCTGACAGTTTGACGAATGACGACGGCGAAGAGGTTTCTACAAAAGAAATTAAAAATCATCTTCAGGAAGTCATCAGCAAAGAAAATAAGAGAAAACCATTAACTGACGACGCTCTTGTTGTGATCTTGAAAGAACAAGGATATAATATTGCCAGAAGAACGATTGCAAAATACCGTGAACAGCTCAATATTCCTGTTGCAAGACTAAGAAAAGAACTTTAAAATAATAGAAAAGCATTTCAAATCTGAAATGCTTTTTTTATGTTGTTATATTAAAATTTAATGACTCATTTTTTCCAAACCAAGCTCCTTCATAGAAACTTCTCTCATTTCCACTTTTCGTATTTTTCCGGAAATCGTCATTGGGAATTCATCCACAAACTTCCAGTATTTCGGGACTTTATAATGGGCGATTCTGCCTTTACAATACTCTAAAAGCTCTTCTTCATTTACATGAAAACCTTTTCTCACTTTCACCCACGCCATTACTTCTTCCCCAAATTTTTCACTCGGAACTCCAATAATCTGAACATCTAAAATATTCGGATAGGTATATAAAAAGTCTTCAATTTCTTTCGGAGAGATATTTTCGCCGCCACGAATGATCAGATCTTTTATCCTTCCGGAAATGGTAATATAACCTTCATCATCCATTATGGCAAGATCTCCGGTGTGCATCCATCGTCCTTCGTCGAGTACTTTTTTTGTGTTTTCAGGATCGTTCCAGTATTTCAGCATGACCGAATATCCTCTTGTGCATAATTCACCGTGTTCACCACGTTCCAGAATTTTTCCGTTTTCGTCGATGATTTTTATTTCTAAATGATTCTGAACAGTTCCAACGGTGTTTACCTGCTTTTCAAATGGCGTTCCTATCAAAGTCTGAGTAGAAACGGGCGAAGTTTCCGTCATTCCATAGCAGATGCTCATTTCTTTAATATTCATGAGGTTTTCCACCTTTTTCATAATTTCCGGCGGACAAACAGAACCCGCCATAACGCCTGTTCTTAAGCTTGAAAAATCAAAAGTATCAAAATTTTTAGCTGCCAATTCAGCAATAAACATCGTAGGAACTCCGTATAAAGAGGTACATTTTTCATCAGAAACGACTTGAAGTGTAATTTCAGGATCAAAACTGTCATTCGGAATTACCATACACGCTCCGTGAGTTGTACAGCAAATATTTCCGATCACCATTCCAAAACAATGATAAAACGGAACAGGAATACAAACCCTGTCTTTTTCGGTATATTTTAATCTTACTCCGATAAAATATCCGTTATTTAAAATATTATGATGGGAAAGCGTCACACCTTTCGGAAAGCCTGTTGTTCCCGATGTATACTGAATATTTACAGGATCATCAAACTGAACATGCTCTTCGAAAATAGCTAAGGTATCATCGGAAATTTCCTGACCGTTATTCACAAAATCCTCCCAATTGTCATCAAAGAAAATTTCTGATTTTAATGTGGTACAGAATTCTCTTGCATCGGCGATCATCTTTTTATAATCACTTGATTTAAAATTAAGTGCAGAAAAAATATGTGACATTTCCGACTGATTGATCACAAAAATAAGTTCACTGGTTCTGTACGCAGGATTTATATTGACTAAAATGACTCCGATTCTGGCAGTTGCATATTGCAAGAGAACCCATTCATAGCGGTTTGTAGACCATACACCGATACGATCTCCGGTTTTTACACCTAAGAAAATTAAAGCTTTAGCAACAGCAGTGGTCTGATTGTAAAATTCCTGATAAGTGGCCCGATAATTTTGATGTACGCAGATTAATGCTTCCTGATTGTGAAATTTTTCAACGGTTTGTTTTAGGTTGTTTCCGATAGTTTGTCCCAATAATGGAATGTCTGAAGCACCATGAACATATGATAAATGCATAGAGTGAAAGATTTGGTTAACTAAAATTAACAAATTTATCTTAAACTCATACTTTTTAGGTTAAATTTCCTGAGAATCTATTTCTTTTAACTGAGTTAGATTTCTGTCGAGTTTTCTCATGATAATTCCGTAAACTAATCTATAATAAATCCAGATTAATAAAACTGAAAGCCCTGTTGTTAAGATAATTCCCACAACGAAAATAATAAGAGCAGATTTTTCAGGTTCTACATTCTGAGAATTTAAAGCATAAAATACAAAAATCGTAAAAATAGAGGTGAATGCCACAAGCAAAAGAATGCTGATGAGGATAAAAGCATTAACCGTTTTTTTGAATTTCATAATTCTCGTAATGAGACCTTTAAGGTTTTCTTCAATTTTTATCTTGCGATAGTTTTGATAAAATTTATAAACGAAATAAGCGGTAACAACGAGACTTAATATTTTTAGTACTAAATAAATAGAATCAAAATTACTTTCAATTTCAGGAGTCTTTTTGGCACCTAATTTTTCTAAAAAGCTTAAAAAACCATTCGTTTCCTCCCCTTGAAAGAAATAAAATATACCCATAACAGAGAACAGGAAAAACTCAAAAACACTGATCCAGAAAATATACTTCACATAATTGCGCGACTTACGGTTCAGCATCTGAAGGATTTCAGAGTTGTCGTATTTCTCCTGAACAGGCTGTTCCTGCCATGTTTTCTTAAAGCTGTCTAAATCAAATTCAGGCATATTTTTCCATCTGTTCTTTAAGGGTTTTCTTTAATCTGTTCATTTTCACACGCGCATTTACTTCGGTAATCCCGAGGTTTTCTGCAATATCCTTGTAAGGCAAATCATCCAGATACATCATTACAATCGCTCTTTCCACATTGGGGAGCGTCTTTATTACAGTATACAAAAGTGATACCTGTTGTTGCTTTTCGTCATCATCTTCGATAAAATCTGCATGATTTACATCTAGTTCGTTGGTTTGTAGGCTCTTGCTTTTTTTCCTGAAAAGGGTAATGGCTGTATTTAAGGCAACACGGTACATCCAGGTAGAAATTTTAGAATTTCCTTTAAATGAATCGTAACTTCTCCATAATTGTAAAACAATCTCCTGAAAAAGATCTTCTTCATCCTCCAAAGAATTGGTGTAAAGACGCGAAACTTTAATAATCAATCCCTGATTATCCTTTATAAGCTGCGCAAATTCTTTTTCCTTTGAAGCCAATGTAAATGTGTAGTTTAGTTGCACGAAGATAACGACAAAATCTCAATCTAACAATAATAATTTGACAATGTAGGAATTCGTAAAACCACACAATTTTTCACCGCTACATTGGTACATTGCTGAATTGTTACATTAAATTGTATCTTTGCATCCACGAGAAAATCGGCTTGTTGATTCTTATTTCGGTAAGGGTAGGAAAGTCCGGACACCATAGAGCATCAAAGCGGATAACATCCGTCACCCGCGAGGGTAGGACAAGTGCAACAGAAAGTATGTACAGTTCGGCTGTAGTGAAACCAGGTAAACTCTTTGTGGTGCAATGATAAGTATATCGGTTCTTTTCAGCAATGGAAATAGGAGTTGCTCGCTCTGAAAGCCGAGGGGTAATCAGCTCAAGTTTTGCAGCAATGCACGACGTAGATAAATAACAGGCACTTTTTTAAAGTACAAAATCCGGCTTATAGATTTTCTCGTGGTTTTTCAAAAAAGCTGGAAGTTAGAAGCTGGAAGAAGGAAGTTTTTAATGCTATCTTTTTAACCTCCATCTTCAAGCTCCCATCTTCCATCCCGTATTACTCGCTTTCCAATTGCTTTTTAGCTTCCTGCAATCCTGCTTTTTCTTCTTTCGAAAGTGTAGGATATTTCAGATTCATTTTTTCTAAAGTATCAATAATGATCTGTATTGCCGCCACTCTTGCAAACCATTTATTATCAGCCGGAAGAACGTACCAAGGTGCATCATCTTTCGCGGTTTCGTTGATTGCCGTTTCGTAGCATTCCATATACTTATCAAATAAAGCTCTTTCCGGAAGATCGGCGGTGGAGAATTTCCAGTTTTTCTCGGCTTGGTTGATGCGGTCTAGAAGTCTTTTCTTTTGTTCACCTTTAGAAACGTTTAGAAAAATTTTTACGATCGTTGTTCCGTTTTGAGCAAGATGTTTTTCAAAATTTCGGATGCTTTCGTAGCGGTTTTCCCAGAATGTAGTATCAAAATCCTTTACAGATTTCCATGTTTTTTCACTTAAATTATATTCAGGATGCACTTTACAAACCAGCACATTTTCATAATGAGAACGGTTGAAAATCCCGATCATTCCCTTTTGAGGTAACGCCAGATAATGTCTCCACAAAAAATCGTGAGTATATTCCTTTGCGCTTGGTGTTTTAAAACTCGTCACGTTACAACCTTGAGGATTTACACCTCCGAAAACATGCTCAATTAAACTGTCTTTTCCCGCTGCATCCATCGCCTGAAGCACTACCAGAATAGATTTGCTTCCGTCTGAATACAATCTTTCTTGCAAATCACGAAGTTTTTCCTTTTCCTGAATCAATAATTGTGTGCCTTCTTCTTTCGTAAGTTTTCCTTTGTATTCTGTTGAAGTTTTTTTTATTGAAAATTTTCCTTTAACTAAAAAGTCATCTGAGAAATTGGTGTCCATATATTTTAAATAATTAAAAGATTAAAGATTAAAAAAAATAGCGTTTAGCAATAATCCATCAACCAAAAACCATCATCCATCAACTAAACTTACATAAATGTAATAAAAAAACCGCCTCGATGGAGACGGTTTCTTTATTTTTTAAGTAGAGATTTACTTTTTTGCAGCAATTTTAGCAGCTTTTTTTGCTTCTTTAGCAGCAGCCTTTGCAGCAGCTTTGTCAGCTTTAGCTTTAGCTTTTAACTCTTCAGGAGTTAATGGTTTTGGATCCGGAGCGTTTGGATCTACGTTTCCTTTGATGTAAATTACGCTTCTGCTGTTTGCAGGGTCGTTAGAAAATACCTCGATCATTTTGTTGAATCCACCGTTAATAGCAGTGTTGTATCCCACTTTGATCTGAGCAGATTTTCCTGGCATAATAGGATCTGTCTTAAATTCAGGAGTTGTACATCCACAAGATGCTTTTACGTTTGAAAGAATTAGAGGCTTATCACCTGTATTCGTAACCGTAAAGAATCTGATACCGTCTGAACTTGGTTTCACAGTACCATAGTCGAAAGTAGTCTTATCAAATGTAATCGTTTGTGCAGATGCCAATGCAAATGTACCAAATAACGCAATTCCTGCGATTAATTTTTTCATATTCTTGAATGTTAATATGTTTGTTAGATAAATTTTGAGAAACAAAGTTAAAAATTATTTTAATTCATACTTAAAATTTTTTTTCTTTAGACTATTTTTGCAAATTGTAAATTAAAGAAACAGAATTTATGCAGATTTCAGAAAAGTACAATCCACAGGAAACAGAACAAAAGTGGTACAATTACTGGTTGGAAAACAAATACTTCCATTCAGAGCCTAATGAAAAGCCGCCTTATACGATTGTAATTCCTCCGCCAAACGTTACGGGGATCTTACACATGGGGCATATGCTGAACAATACCATCCAAGATGTTCTGGTCCGTCGTGCAAGAATGCAGGGCTTCAATGCTTGTTGGGTTCCGGGAACAGATCACGCTTCTATTGCTACGGAAGCGAAGGTTGTTGCTAAACTGAAGTCTGAAGGAATCAATAAATCTGATATTACAAGAGAAGAATTCTTAAAACATGCTTGGGAATGGACCGACAAATATGGAGGAACGATCTTGGAGCAGTTGAAAAAATTAGGTTGTTCATGTGACTGGGACAGAACCCGTTTCACAATGGAAGAATCTCTTTCTCAGCAGGTTATCAAAAGTTTTGTTGATCTTTACAATAAAGGCTTGATCTACAGAGGGTACAGAATGGTAAACTGGGATCCGGAAGCGAAAACCAATATTTCTGACGAAGAAGTAATTTTTAAAGAACAAAATGGAAAATTATATTTCCTAAAATATAAAATCGAAGGGACAGAAGAATTTCTTTCGGTGGCTACAACGCGTCCTGAAACGATTTTCGGCGATACTGCGGTTTGTATCAATCCTAATGATGAGAGATATGCTCATTTGAAAGGTAAAAAAGTAATTGTACCGATCGTAAACAGAGTCGTTCCGATCATTGAAGACGAATATGTGGATATCGAATTCGGAACAGGTGCTTTGAAAATTACTCCTGCTCACGACGTTAATGACTACGAAATCGGACAAAAACACAATCTTCAAATGATTGATTCTTTGGATGATGACGGAAATTTAAATGATTACGGTCAACATTACGCGGGAAAAAACAGATTTGATGTAAGAAAACAGATCGCGAAAGAATTAGAAGAAAAAGATCTTTTGTTAAAGGCAGAAGATTATGTAAATAAAGTAGGAACTTCAGAAAGAACAGGTGCGGTTATCGAGCCTAAAGTTTCTGTTCAGTGGTTCTTAAAAATGTCTGATATTGCAAAACCCGCTTTGGATGTTGTAATGGATGATGAGGTTAAATTTTATCCTGAAAAGTTTAAAAATACCTACAAACACTGGATGGAAAACATCCGCGACTGGAATATTTCCCGTCAATTATGGTGGGGACAGCAAATTCCTGCGTTCTATTACGGTGACGGAGAAAATGATTTCGTAGTTGCAGAAAACATCGAAGAAGCATTAGAACTTGCGAAGCAAAAAACCAACAACCAACAACTAACAACCAGCAACTTAAGACAAGACGAAGACGCTCTTGATACATGGTTCTCATCATGGTTGTGGCCAATGTCGGTATTCGACGGATTGAATGATCCTGAAAATAAAGATATTAATTATTACTATCCAACTTCAGATTTGGTAACAGGTCCGGATATTATTTTCTTCTGGGTTGCCAGAATGATCATGGCAGGATTGGAATACAGAAAAGAGGTTCCGTTCAAGAATGTTTATTTTACAGGGATTGTAAGAGATAAGCAGAGAAGAAAGATGTCAAAATCTTTAGGAAATTCACCGGATCCGTTGGAATTGATAGATAAATATGGTGCAGATGGAGTTCGTGTTGGTATTTTATTAAGCTCTGCGGCTGGAAATGACCTTCTTTTTGATGAGGATTTAATGCTTCAGGGAAGAAATTTTATGTCAAAGATCTGGAGTGCATTCCGATTAATCAATATGTGGAATCACGAAGATAAACCTGCGAATTCAACAGAAAATCAAGCAATTGAATGGTTTGAAAATAAATTAAACAAAACAATTGTTGAAATTGATGATCAGTTTGAAAAATTCAGAATTTCTGATGCTTTACATTTGATTTATAAATTAATTTGGGATGATTTCTGTGGTTCTTATCTTGAAGCCATTAAACCAAATTATGGTGAAGGTATTTCCAAAGAAGTTTACAATAAAACGGTTGCGCTTTTTGAAGAATTAATGAAGTTGGTTCATCCGTTTTTGCCATTCCAGTCAGAAGAAATTTGGCATTTGATCTCTGAAAGAAGTATTGACGAAGCTTTGGTAATTGCTCAACAAAAAAAAGCTGGAGAGTTTAACGAAGATATCATTAAGAAATTTGAAACTGCTCAGGAAATAATTTCTGGAGTAAGAAATTACCGCCAAACAAAAGGGATTTCACCAAAAGAAGCAGCCGAAATTTTCACCAATGCTTCAGAATTTGCAAACGAATCGGTAATTAAGAAATTAGCAAACGTTTCTGAAATTCATTTTGGTACAAAAACTGATAAACCTAGTTTTACATTCTTGGTTGGATCTACGGAAGTTTCAATTCCTTTGAGTGAAAACTTGGATTTAGGCGAAGAGAAAACTAAAACAGAAGAAGAATTGAAATATTTAAAAGGATTCTTAATTTCTGTTGATAAAAAACTTTCTAATGAAAAATTCGTTGCCAATGCAAAAGCTGAAGTGGTGGAAAGTGAGCGTAAGAAACAAAAAGATGCGCAGGATAAAATTGCAATTTTAGAAGAAAAACTGAAAACTTTATAAATAATATAAACCTTCAAGGTTTTTAAAACCTTGAAGGTTTCACAAAATAAAATGACACACATAGACAACATTAAAAAACTATTCTCAAAAAACTTCATAGAAAATCCGTTACTGGAAAGTTTTGAAGTTGGAAAAATCTATCTTTCCGGTGGAAAACTGGTAGCTTGTGATCCTTTGATTACAAATGATATGAAACCTTTTTCTATCGAATTTCCAAAGGGTGATTTTTCTGTTTTATTACACAAAGAAAGAGAAAGTAATTGTGTAGCGTATGCCGAAATTATTTTCAGTACCGCCGAAATTTCAAAGTGGGAACTGGCAACAACGGAAGGTCAGATTGTAAAAGATTTGGAGGAAGGAGAAGTTTTCGGATATCCTGTGGAAAGCGGGATGGGATGCTTCATGGATGTTGATACACAAAGCAGTCTGAATAATCTTGAACAAAAGCTGTATCATAGCAAAGGAGCAGATTTTATGGGGATTTATGAGGAGTTTTTCCACGAATATTTTTTTGATGAAAACGGAGCGATCGATCAATATGCGTTTTTAAAGCCCTCTGAAGATCATCCCGGAACTATTCTTGCTTTTGAAACAGGATATGGGGAAGGTTTTTATGCAAGTTATATCGCTTACGATAAAAACAATTCACCAGTGAAAATAGTGACTGAATTTATTGAAATTAGTTGATTAAAGTTAACTATATTTGAAACACAGTTTCTTGTAATATAAATTTATCAGAATCAACACAAAACAATTAAACCAATATAAAACACAATGAATTTCTCATCAGAACAACCGAAAATTATCGTTGTAGGTAGCTCATCGATCGATCTTGTCCTTGAAACTGAAAAAGTTCCATGCAAAAATGAGACGGTTATTGCCCAAAATTCCGAGAGTTATTTTGGAGGAAAAGGTGCAAATCAGGCAGTTGGAGCAGCAAGATTGGGAGCAAGTGTATATTTCATTGGTTGTGTGGGGATGGATCCTCTTGGTCAGCAGATTATGAGGAATATGGTGGGTGAAAATGTGAATGTAGGCTTCGTTTACGAAACAGATCAGGAAGCGACAGGAACGGCTTATGTTACGACTTCCGAAGGAAATGCAGCGATTGTTGTAGTTCCGGCTGCCAACAATTATTTAAGCATCGAGCATGTAGAATCTGCAGACAAATATTTTCACACGGTAGATCTTGTTCTTCTTCAGTTGGAAGTTTCAATGCAAGTGGTTGATTATACGGTGAAAAAAGCCAAAAAATATGGTAAAAAAGTAGGCTTATATGCTTCTCCTGCACAAAAATTAAGTAACGATATTTTGGAAAATGTAGATTTCATTGTGGTAAAAAGTAATGAGCTGCACATTGTTTTTGGGGAAGATCAGACAGAAGATATTCTTAAAAAATATTTCAATAAGGTTTTTGTAAGAGATGATATCAATTCCACCGTTTATTTCGACGGAACGGAAATGAAATACTGCAGAAACGACAATGATAAAAACAGTTACAAAATGGGAATGGGAGACGCCTTTACAGCAGGATTTGCTGTTGCTTTGTGCCACAAAAATTCTATTGATGACTGCGTGAAGTTCGGAAACGAGGTTTCTGCAAAGGTTTCTGCTAAAAAAGGTTCACAAACAGGACTTCCCAGAGTTTCCGATTTCTTTTCATAAGCTATTTGCTACATATCGAAAGTTTTAAACTTAACATAAAATACAAAGTAAAATTTCCACTTTTATAGTGGATTTTTTCTTTTATCATATGGAAAATTTGACGTTAAAAACGCAAGATAATATTTCAATCGCTACTCATCTTTTTTTACCTGAAAAAAGTAATAACAAGCTTTTACTGATTAATTCTGCGACAGGAGTGAAGCAGCAGGTTTATTTTTCTTTTGCCCAATATTTTTCTGAAAAAGGATTCACGGTTTCTTACCTACGATTATCGCGGAATCGGACTTTCAAAACCAAAGAATATGAAAGGTTTCAATGCTTCCATGAGAATTTGGGGATCGAAAGATTATAAAACCTTGACGGATTATATTAAGATTAATTTTAAAGAATATCAAAAATATTGTCTCGGACATTCGGTTGGCGCTTTAATTCTGGGGATGAATCAGGATTCTGAGATGTTTGAAGAATTTATTTTTGTGGGAACTCAGAATGCTTTCGTGGGAAATTTGAAATTTAAAACGAAAATCGAAGCCTATCTCGGTTTTGGAATTGCTCAGCCTTTAACTACCGCATTGTTAGGTTATTTCCCGGGAAATTGGTTTGGGCTCGGAGAAAGTCTTCCAAAAGATTGTGCATATGACTGGAGAACCTTAATTTTAAACAAGAAATCAACCAACGGTTTGTTAGAGAAAATTGATGATTATTCTAAAAATTTAACACAGAAAGTATTCGTAATTCGGGCAGAAGATGATGTTTGGTTAACCGAAAAAGGGGTGAAAAGTCTGCTGAATGATACCTATCCGAATCTTAAGCCAACCTACAGATTAGTGAAAACTTCCGAGTCTGAAAAAGGGGAAATCGGGCACGTTAATTTTTTTAGAAGCTACAACAAAAATCTCTGGAATATTATTTTAAATGAATTGATATAAATGAAGAATCTGATCGAAAACACAATTGAATTTGTAAAGGAAAAACTGGAAGGCGCAGAAGCAGGACACGATTGGTTTCACATCGAAAGAGTGTGG
This sequence comes from Chryseobacterium ginsenosidimutans, assembly GCF_024807225.1. Taxonomy (GTDB): domain Bacteria; phylum Bacteroidota; class Bacteroidia; order Flavobacteriales; family Weeksellaceae; genus Chryseobacterium; species Chryseobacterium ginsenosidimutans. Next base: position 4,128,675 of record NZ_JANUCO010000001.1, on the reverse strand, counting down.
AAACTGTCTAAAAAAATCGCGGAAACAGAAGATTGTAACCAAGAAGTGGTGGAATTGGCAGCTTTGCTTCATGATATTGCCGATCCGAAATTTCATAATGGCGATGAAACTCTTGCATTAAAGGTTTCAAGAGCGTTTTTAGAAGGCGAAAATGCTTCGGAAGAAGTAATTGAACAGGTTTTATTTATCATTAAAAATATCTCGTTTAAAAATAGGGGAGAAGTTCCGGAAAATCTTCCGATTGAGCTTAAAATTGTTCAGGATGCAGACCGAATTGATGCCATTGGTGCGATTGGAATCGGGCGGACTTTCAATTTCGGAGGTTTTAAAAATAATCCGATGTACGATCCTAATGTGGAACCAAAACTGAGTATGTCAAAGGATGAATACAAAAAATCAAACGGAACGACCATTAATCATTTCTATGAAAAACTCCTGTTGCTAAAGGATTTGATGAACACAGAAAAAGGAAAAGAAATCGCAGGTGAAAGACATGATTTTATGCTGAAATTCCTCGATCAGTTTTATAAAGAATGGAATGTTGATTAGCATTCTTTCGGGAAACCTTTTTAAATAAGTATCTTTGCACTATGGTATTTGTGGTTTTGCTTATTTTCTGGGCGTTGTTTTTTTCTCTTATTCTGTCAAAAGTAAAAAGGGGAAGAGGAGCTGAGTGGGCAAAAATTTTCCGAATTATTACTTTAGTTTTTGCCATTTCTTTCTTTACGTATTGGTTTATTAAGAAAAGTTCTGTGGGGATTGTAAAAGATTCCGTGGCTTTACAGGTGATCAATAAACTTCCGCAGCCATTGGATTTTTATGTGATTATTCTGAATAATTCTGATGCCAATAAAATAATTGAAACGAAACACATCGGGAACATCCGTCCGGAATATTTCAGAATTGAATATCTTACCATGGATACTTCTGATGAATACTGGGTTGTAGGATATCTGGGAAAGAAAAATCTGGTGTATTTTTCACAACATTCTCTCCCGAATAAAAATATCGATCAAATTATTGAAGTTCAGAACTATATCAACCAAAGCGCAAGGCTTTCCGATCTTGCTAAGAAGCAGGTTGAAGCCTACAATTATGAAAATGTAAAGGTGGGAATTTGGGTGACGCTCGATTTTCTTCTGCTGTTTCTCAATTTGGTTTTATTAGTCAGAAAAAGAAGATAAAAAAAATCCCAACTTGTAAATTCAGGTTGGGATTTTTAGTTTTTATAATAATTTTTTCAGCTTTTTATTTTCCTTGAAATTTAAGGATAATCCAAAATCAGCATGATTCTTTCTTTAAATTCTTCCGGGCAGTTTTTTACAAGTTTGTCCTTGTTTTGTTTACTGATTTGCGTGGGTTCCAGCCATTCTGTAACGCCAGAATTCAGGCTGCTGTTGTCATAGGCTCTTTTTATCGTTTCATCTTCATAAAATGTATATTCATCGCCGAGCCAATTGGTTGTAATACTTATTGTACAAATTTCCTTTTCCATGTCATTAAGTTTTTAGAGTGTTCAATATTCATTAGTTTATCGTACTCTCTAATTTACTATTTTTTACAATACAAAAGGTTGGTTATCAGTTAATTTTTTTTCAATTAAAAAAGTGAATTATTTTTATTAAAAATGTATTTTTTACCGATTTTTATCCCACTAATTAGTGAATAAAATAATTATTATTAGATTTTAAAATAAAGTGGCTGTATTTTCAGTTGCCATTTGAGGGATGAGAATGTCGGTTTTCCATTCATCATTCAACTTTTTGATGAAATAAGCAGACAAAAGAGGAGAAGCTTTTTCTATATTTTGATGTACGAAAAAGTACACATTCTGCAATCCTTCTTTTTTCCATTTTGTAAGGTGCTTCATCCAGTCATCCAACCTTGCATAATCGCTCTCTGCATTGGCTCCTACATAACGAATGAACGCATTGGGAGTCGTAAGTCGCATATGAAGCATATCTCTTCTTCCGGCAGTATCTACGATGATATTGGTGATGTTGTTCTCTTCAAAAAGCTGACAGGTTTTGTCTAATATTTCTTCATCTGTGAACCATTCCGTATTTCTTAATTCAATAGCAAGCGGAACTTCTTTCGGCCATTTATTAACAAATTGTTCTAATCTTTCGTAATCTTTTGGCTTGAAATTATCATGAAGCTGAAGAAAAACCATTCCTAATTTTTCATCAAAATTCAAAACTGCTGTGGCAAATTGGGTCACGACATCATCAATATTTAGAAGCCTTCTGAAATGCGAAACCGTATTGGTAATTTTCGGGAAAAATTTGAAATCAGCTGGGGTTTTTTCTTTCCAGGTTTGTACCTGTTCCGGAGTCGGCATTCCGTAGAAAGTAGCATTCAGCTCGATCGAGTTGAACTGAGTGGCGTAATACGTCAATTCGTCTTTTGTTCCTTTCGGGTAAAATCCTTTCAGATCGGTTTTATTCCACTTTGCGCATCCGATAGAAATAGTTTCCAGCCCTTTTTTGTTCTGGCTTAAAATTTCTTTGGTTTTCGGGTGATCTTTGGGTAATGTAAAATCTATTTTTGAAGGATCTTCTACTTGTCCGAATTTCATAGCTGCTTTTTTTAAGAATTAAACACTTAAACAAATATAAAACAAAAACCACAGAAAATTCTATCGTCTTCGTCTGAAAAAAATGATTGCTTTTATGAGTTTTTCTTTGATAATTTTTTTCAAATTTCTATTTTATCGTTTTTTTTGTTAGCAATGATAAGAAAATATGTTATTCAATTTGGTTTTTTCAGGCGAAAAGATTATGATAATTGAAAAAAATATTCTCCTTTTTTTAAAGTTAATTTACAATGTAAGATGTTGATTTATAGCTGCTTTATTTTCTTGCTGTATGTATCATATTTCCCGAATTTTAATAGTATAAACATTGTTCTTAATAAAAATGTGAAATATGTTTACAATAAAATTTATACATATGAAAAGAATATTGATTTTTGGTTCTATGTTGTCTGCTGCATTTTTGAGTGCACAAAACTATTATGGAACAGAACTTATAGGGGAATCGGGTATCAACTCCGTTTCCAAGTTGAATAGAGTAGGTAATAAAATTATTCTGAGTGGTTTTGTAGGAGGAAATATTACAGGTAATTTTCCCATAGCTTTCAAAGGCGGAAATGCAGATGGTATCATTACAAGCATTTCGGCGACAGATGGAGCGATCCAATGGGTAAAACAGTTTGGAGGTGGATTTGATGAGGTAGTAACAGATGCTACCATCGATGGTGAAGGAAATTACTATGTAACAGGATATTTCATGGGAGCGGGTGCTACTTATGGTTTGGATGCAGATCCGGGACCGGGTGTTTATACACTTTCTGTACCGTCTGCGATAGCCAATCGTGATATTTTTATTGTTAAGCTGAATAGTACCGGTGATTTTGTCTGGGCTAAACAAATTAGTACCCCTACCGGAGCAGGAAATGATGATGCTACAGTGATAAAAACAGATTCTGCGGGTAACGTTTATGTTGCAGGAAGCTATGTTTCTGCAGATTTTGATCCGGGACCGGGAACAGATGTTCATACAATTGCTTCCGGAAGTGGAAATGGATTTATTGTAAAACTTACTAGTCAGGGAGATTTGACGTGGGTAAAAACATTAGATGGATCCAGTTCTAAAAAGATTAATAATATGGTGATCGATGCTCAAGACAATCTTTATGTAGTAGGGCATTTTCAAGGAAATATTGATCTGAATCCTGATCCTACAGCAACAGATATAAAAACAACTGCAGGAAATTTTGATACGTTTGTTGCCAAATATGATTCTTCCGGAAGCTATCTTTGGGGACAATCTTATGGTGGAACAGGATCTGATACGGCCAGCAAAATTTATTTAAACGGAAATAACCTATATACAGGGGGTTGGTTTAGCAATACAGTAGATCTGGATCCGAGTGCAGGAACTAACAGCTTTACGTCTACAGGAGGATCGGATGCTTATGTATCTAAATTCAATACAGATGGTATTTATGTTTCAAGCTACGTGATTGCAGATTCTTCTACCGGTTCTAATGAGATTAGAGATATTGTAGCAGATGGAAGCGGAAACCTTTACTTAAGCGGTACTTTCCAGTCGAGTGTAATTGGTGCGAACTCTTATACAAGCGCAGGAGCAGCCGACAATTTTTATTTGAAGCTAGATCCTACTATGAATTTCTCTGGGATTTATATTGTAGGGGGAACTCAAGGACAAGGCTCACCGCTTATACAACCTCTTACGGGAACCAAATTTGTAGGAGTAGGAACAAGTAGCGGTACTGCAGATTTTGATTATACTGCCAATACTTCTGCGGTAACCGGCACGACTGCTTCTACCTACACTTATATAACAAAATTTGATTTTGAAACTACGATGTTAGGAGTAAGTGATATTGATAAAAAGTTTGATTTCTCCGTATACCCAATTCCTGCTAAAGACGATCTGAATATCAGATCGGAACGCAAAATAAAATCTGCTTCTGTTTTCAGTATGGACGGTAAAAGAGTTTATAATATTGAAAAACAAGATATTAAAAATGTTAATGTTTCAATGCTTCCAACGGGAACGTATTTCCTGCAGGTAAAAGATGAAAAAGGGAATATTAATCAGACTAAATTTATTAAAAATTAATATTTCTCTATAAATCAAATTAATATGTAGTGTAATCTGCTGTAGATAATTTTTACAGCAGATTTTTTATTAAAAAAATAAATAGCACGCTTTTCGGCGTGCTATTTTATATAGATGTTTATTATTTGCATTAAGCTTCACAAGCCGAACAAGAAACAAAATTCACCATCATTTCCTTAGAAACAGAAGAGCTTCTTTGGTAATAAAGAGTTTTTACTCCTTTCTTCCAAGCTTCGATGTAAAGATAATTTACATCTTTTACCGGCATTGTAGAAGGAATCTGCAAGTTCAGAGACTGAGCCTGATCGATATATTGCTGTCTCTGTGCTGCCTGAGAAATGATCTCCATCGGAGAAATCTCTTTGAAAGTTTTGAATACTGCTTTTTCTTCGTCAGTTAATTCTTTCAAATGCTGCACAGAGCCGTGATTCAACATGATTGTTCTCCATGTTTCTTCGTTGTCTAGACCTTTTTCTTCTAATAATTTTGCCAGATATTTGTTCTTACGCATAAAGTTTCCTTTTGCCAAACCAGCTTTATAATAATTAGAAGCAAACGGCTCAATTCCCGGAGAAGTCTGTCCCAAAATTGCAGAACTTGAAGTGGTAGGAGCAATCGCCATTGTTGTGGTATTTCTCATTCCGTACCCTTTTAATATTTCCGGTTCACCGTAGATATTCGCTAATTCTCTTGAAGCAATATCTGCTTGTTCTTTGATGTGTTTGAAAGCTCTTGCATTAAATTGAGTTGCCTCAAAACTTTCAAACGGAATCATATTTTTCTGTAAATAAGAATGGTAACCTAAAACTCCTAATCCAAGCGCTCTGTGACGCATTGCGAAGTTTCTTGCTCCTTGTAAGTAATAGTTTCCTTCAGTTTTTTCGATAAATTCTGATAAAACGGCATCAAGGAAATAAATAGCCAATTGTACAGCGTTGGTATCTTTCCACTCGTCGTACAATTCTAAGTTCATAGAAGACAGGCAACAGATGAAAGATTCTTCTCTTGTAGAAGGAAGCATGATTTCCGAGCAAAGGTTACTTGCATTTACAGTTAAGCCTAAATCCTTGTAAACCTGTGGTTTATTTCTGTTTACGTTATCTGTAAAGAAAATATAGGGAAGACCTTTTTGCTGACGGCTTTCCAATACTCTTGCCCAGATTTTACGCTTATCCATATCGCCATCGATCATATCCTGCATCCAGTAATCCGGTACGCAAATTCCTGTAAACAAGTTCTGGATCGGACTTCCGATGTCTTTAATAGATAAAAATTCTTCAATATCTCCGTGGTCAATATCAAGATAAGCGGCAAAAGCACCTCTCCTTACGCCACCTTGAGAAACAACGTCCATCGCTGTATCAAACAATTTCATGAAAGAAACTGCTCCCGACGATTTTCCGTTATCCGTTACCGCAGTTCCTCTGTTACGAAGTTCTCCGAAATATCCCGAAGTTCCGCCACCGATTTTCGTCTGCATGATCACTTCACCCATTTTGTGAGTAATTCCTTCAATGCTGTCGGGAATGTGAACGTTAAAACAAGAAATAGGAAGACCTCTCTGCGTTCCCATATTTGCCCAAACCGGAGATGAAAAACTGATCCATCCTTTCGTTATCATTTCCTTGAAGGCTGCCTGAAGTTCCGGTTTATATAATTTTTTGGCTGCTGCAGTTGTAATTCTGTCGATCGCTCCGTCTACAGTTTCTCCTTTTAAGAGATATCCTCTGTTCAGCATTTGCTCAGATTCTTCGTTGAGCCACCATATGTTGTTGTTTTGTTCGTCCATAGATTTTATATTTTCGAATTCCTGAGCGGGTTTATTGCTCAGGAATTTTGTTTTGGATTAATTTTTTGGTAACGGAAGGATAGCTTAACCTTCCATACTATTTATAAATGTTTCAGTCAATAGTTCAGATTCTACCCAATTTACGGATAATTTTATTAATATTTTCAAATCAGATAAATCTTTACTTTCCCATTTTTTCACATAATGCGTGTGGTCATTTCCTAACCATATAGCTCTTTTTGTTGTTTCTTTGATTCTTAAATCGCTTACAAAATCATTTATACATTTTCCCAAAAAGGCTGATTTTATTTGTTCTTCTTTATCAGGAATTTTATTAATTAAATAGTCCTTTATAAGAAACTCTAATGCTTTTCTATAACCAACTCCACAAATTTCTAATAAATCATTTTGTTCAGCAAAATATGCTTCATTATAAATTTTTACAAATGATGGAGAAAGTTTTATAATTTCATCATTAAAAATTTGTTGTTTAGGTTTTATTTTGAAAAATCTTTTAAAATAAAAATGACCAGAATTATTTTCAGTTAAATAATTTCCAACAAAACTTGTTTCACAATAAGGATCTGGGCAAGTTAAAAGAGCAGATATTTGTATTAAATCATTACTAAAGGCGGCACCATTATAATTAGGTATTATTTTCTTATGACAAGAAGGGCAATCATTAGGATAATCAACTAAAATAGCAGAACTATCATTATTGGGATAACGAATTATTTGATAATACATCATTCTTTTTTAAAACAAATCATTTGCCGTAATACTCTTATCGTGCTTCGTATAATCTACCGGTCTTTTTGCAAAGAAATCATCCATAGAATTGGCAAAAACTTCCTCTTCGAACCAAACCATTGGTCTGTATTGTTCTGGAGAAACATTGTATTTTGTGTTCATGTTGATTTTCTTTAAACTGTCGTCAACACGGTATTTCATGAAGTTTAAAAGATCTTCTTTTGAGAAAACGCTTAATTCTCCTAATTCAAAGATCCAGTCAAGGATTTCGCCTTCCAGTTCTATAGATTGATCTACCAAAGTATAGATGTCTTCGATGTCAGAATCAGTTAATAGATCAGGTTGCTCTTCACGGATTTTGTTGATTAAATAAATTCCCGCATTCGCATGAATTTGCTCATCAATAGAAGTCCAAGCGATGATATTAGAAACATTTTTCATGTATCCTTTAAATCTTGTGAAAGAAAGGATGATCGCAAATTGTGAGAAAAGCGATACGTTTTCAATCAGGATACTGAATAATAAAAGAGAAGAAACATATTCTTTCGGTGTCGTAGAATTGGCGTGCTTAAGAACGTTTGATAAGAAATCAATTCTCTTTTTTACGGCAGGAATTTCTATAACATTAGAGAATTCTTCGCTATATCCCAATACTTCTACCAAACGGGAATACGCTTCAGAATGACGGAATTCGCATTCTGCAAAAGTAGCTCCAAGACCGTTCAGTTCAGGTTTTGGCATGTGGTTGTATAGGTTTCCCCAGAATGTCTTTACAGACACCTCGATCTGTGCAATCGCTAGAAGTGCATTTTTTACGGCGTGTTTTTCATGCGGCTCCAATTGCGAATGAAAATCCTGAACATCTGCAGTAAAATCCACTTCCGAATGTACCCAGAACGATTTGTTGATCGCCTCTACGAATTGAAGAACCTCAGGGTATTCAAATGGCTTGTAACTTACTCTCTTATCAAAAATTCCCATATTAATAATGTCTTAAAATTAAAATAATTAGATCACTGTGGATAAAGTTCAAAAAATAGTCAACATTCTGATTTTTTGTAACTTATAAGTGAAAGTTATCAACCGAGAAAGCGATTTATTTTTTGTATTGTGCAAGCACAAAGTTCGAAAAAAAGAACTGTATTTGAAAGGGGGAATGAGTAAATGATTGAGTTTTAACCTTAAAAGTTTTCCACATTTACATGCAGACCGCTTAGATATTGACTTACACAGTATTATCGTCCCAAAATGGGGACTATTGGTGATTGCTAGTTAAACAAAAAATTAGAAAGTACCATGAATAAAGGTTTAGATAACTAAACAAGAATAAAAACAAAGAATTTTCCATTATTCGTAACAAATTAAAAAATATATCTACTTATAGGATATAAAATCATACATCACTTCATGTTAGTAATTCAGGATTTACATAAATCGTACGATACAGGGAAAAGCAAGTTGCACGTTCTCAAGGGAATTAACCTAAATATTTCTGAAGGCGAGTTTGTTTCCATCATGGGAAGTTCCGGTTCAGGGAAGTCTACGCTTCTTAATATTATTGGTATTCTTGATGAAAAAGATTCCGGGACTTACGAATTGGATAATGTTCCGATCGAGCATTTATCTGAAGTGAAAGCTGCAGAATACAGAAGTAAGTTTTTGGGATTCATTTTCCAGTCTTTTAACTTGATTGGATATAAAACGGCTTTGGATAATGTAGCCCTTCCTTTATATTATCAAAATATGCCGAGAAAGGAGCGTAACCAAAGAGCTATGGAATATTTGGAGAAAGTAGGACTGGCTGAATGGGCGACTCACTTACCGAATGAGCTTTCCGGAGGTCAGAAACAAAGGGTTGCCATTGCGAGAGCTTTGATCACGAATCCAAAAGTTGTTCTTGCGGATGAGCCAACCGGAGCTTTGGATTCTAAAACGACGCATGATATTATGAAACTTCTTCAGGATATTAATAACGAAGGAAAAACAATCATCGTTGTAACCCACGAACCCGATGTAGCGGCACAGACAAAAAGAAACGTCATTCTGAAAGACGGAATCATTGAAAGTGATGAATTTATAAAGCAGATTGTTTTATAAGTCTGGAAGCTGGAGGTAGGAAGAATGAAAAGGAATAAAGAATTTTAATAATAAAAATAAATCTGCGGAAAGATTGGAGACTTCCATCATCAAGCTTCCCGCTTCAAATCTAAATATATGTTCGACCTAGATCGTTGGCAGGAAATATTCAGTTCTATTCGCAGTAATGTATTGCGAACGGTACTTTCCGGATTTACCGTGGCTTTGGGTTTATTTATTTTCATCGTGCTTTTTGGGATTGGAACTGGGTTGCAAAACGCTTTTACACAAGGTTTTACGAGAGATGCCCAAAACCTGATTTCAATTGTTACCGGGAAAACAACCATTGCCTATAAAGGACTTCAATCCGACAGAATCGTTACGATGAATAATTCTGACTACGATTTCCTTGTGAATGTAGATAAAGAAAATGTAGGAAGCTCTACACCGAGATACACCGCCAATTTATTAGTTAAATACGGTAAAGAAAGCGGAAATTATCAAATTAACGGAGCTAAACCCGAAGAACAAATCATCGAAAACCGAAAAATGCTGGACGGTCGTTATTTGACGCCGACAGATTTGGATAGAAAACAAAACGTTGCCGTAATCGGAAGAATGGTGCAGCGTGATTTAATTAAAAACGGAAGTCCTGTCGGAAAAGAACTGGATATTAACGGAACCATGTTCAAAGTGGTCGGAGTTTTCTCTGATGACGGTGGCGACTTTGACGAAAGACATATCACCGTTCCTATCACGACGCTGCAGCAGATGAAGAAGGGTTCTGATACGGTAAGCATCAATTATATCGCTTACAATGAGAAACTTAATCCGCAACAGGCGATAAAATACGGTGACGAATTAAAAGAAAGATTAAAAGCCCGCAAAAATGTCTCTCCCGACGACGAAAACGGAATAAGAGTCTGGAATAATGCCCAAAACATGAACGATACCTTCACTTTCATGGCGGTTCTTACAGCCATTGTAGGATTTATCGGAATGGGAACTTTGTTGGCAGGAATTATCGGGATCAGTAATATCATGGTTTATATCGTAAAAGAAAGAACCAAAGAAATCGGGGTAAGAAAAGCAATTGGTGCAAAACCAGGAAGTATCGTTGCTCTTATCGTTCAGGAAAGTGTGGTAATTACCGTTATTTCAGGATTTGTGGGAGTAGGATTGGGAGTTTTAGCATTAAACTTAATTGGCGACCGCCTTGAAGAATACTTCATTAAAAGCCCGAGTGTAGGTTGGGGAACGATTATCATGGCATTCGTGGCATTGGTTTTTTCAGGATTAATTGCAGGATTTGTACCAGCATACAGAGCATCAAGAATTAAACCGATCGAAGCACTGAGAACGGAATAATCGCGAGAAAAATTTATACTTCATCATTTACAATTTATAATTAAATAAAAGTGAACATAATATTTAAAAAGGATACTTGGCAGGAAATTTATTATTCATTGAGGAATAATAAGCTTCGAACATTCCTTACCATGATTGGTGTGGGTTGGGGTATGTTTTTGTATGTGAGTTTGCTTGGAGCGGCAAAAGGAATGGAAAATGGTTTCGACAAGTTGTTTTCAGGATTTGCAACCAACTCTATTTTCCTTTGGGCTCAGAATACATCGATTCCTTATGACGGTTTCCCGAAAGGCAGACAAGTACATCTGAAGCTTGCAGACATCGACATGCTAAAAAGAAAAATTCCGGAAATAGATTATATTTCTCCTCAGAACTCCAGAGGAAATTTCGGAAATGCGGGTGAACAAATGTCTAAAAACGGGAAGTCGGCGACTTATACGTTGAATGGCGATTATCCTTTAGGAAACAAAATTTCAGAGAAAAAATTGATCTTCGGAAGATATCTTAACGACGCAGATATTTCAGGAAATAAAAATGTAGTGGTAATCGGAGAAGAGGTTTACAAAAACTTTTTCGATGCCAAAAAGAATGAAAATCCACTTGGAAAATCTATTAATATTAAAGGAATTTTCTTTAACGTAATCGGAGTTTTCAGAGTGAAAAAAGGCGGCGGACTGGAAAATGACCAAACGGTTTTTATCCCGCTTTCCACCTTTACAAAAATGTACAACAACGGAGATAATGTAGATTTCTTCGCCATTGTAAGCAAGCCGAATGCAGATGTAAATAATGTAGAAACCAAGGTAAAGCAGCAATTAAAATCAAAAAATAATGTTTCACCGGATGATACGAATGCTTTCGGAACTTTTAATCTTGGAAAAGAATTTAAAAAACTGACAGGGTTTTTAACAGGAATGCAGCTTTTAACCATCATTGTAGGAACATTAACGATTCTTGCCGGTGTAATTGCCATCTCGAATATCCTTTTGATTACGGTAAAAGAAAGAAACCAAGGAAATCGGGATCAGAAGAGCTTTGGGCGCAAAACCTTCGGAAGTAAGAAACCAGATTTTGCTGGAAAGTGTGGTGATCACGCTTTCGTCCGGATTACTCGGGTTCATGTCGGGGATTTTTGTCTTAATGATTTTGGATATAGCAACCAAAGGTCAGGATTCTTTCCCGTTCTACAATCCGACGGTAAATTACGTAAACGTTTTTGCAGCGATGGCGGTAATGGTAATTTTAGGATTAATCATTGGGATGATTCCGGCGCAACGAGCAGTGAAAATCAGACCAATTGAAGCATTAAGATCAGAATAATTGACGATTTAGCAATAATTAAATAAACTTAGTTAAATAAAAAATAAACTATACATATGAAAAAGAAATTCACTTGGAAAAAAGCCATCTATATTGTCTTGGGGCTTTTATTTGCAGTGGCATTGTTCTCAGGAATCGGTTATCTTATAAAGTCCAATTCTAAAGAGAGTGAGGCTTTCCTTACCAGAAAACCGTCTGTGCAGAACATGGATGATAAAGTGATGGCAACAGGAAAAATTGTTCCAAAAGAAGAAATCGAAATCAAACCAAATATAGCGGGAATTATCGATAAAATTTTGGTAGATGAAGGAGATAAAGTGATTGCAGGACAGCTGATCGCAACGGTAAAAATTATTCCAAATATTGCGGATGTAAACAGTGCGCAACAGAATGTTGATAATTCTGCACTTCAGATCAGCAATGCAAAACTGAATGTTGAAAACATGCGTAAGCAATTCGAAATGCAGGAAAAACTGTATAATCAGGGAGTTGCTTCTAAACAAGAATATCTGAATTCTCAACAACAATTATATTCTACGCAACAGACTTTAAAGAATGCAAATCAACAATTAATAACGGCGCAAAAAACATTGCAGATTGTAAAAACGGGTTCAACTCCTGAATTGAAAGGTTTAGCAACAACACAAATCCGTTCAAAAGCTTCAGGAACAGTTCTTGAAGTACCTGTAAAAGTAGGAAGTCAGGTAATTGAAGCTAACTCGTTCAACGCGGGAACAACAATTTGTTCGATTGCAGATCTTAGTTCATTGATTTTCCAAGGAGAAATTGATGAAGCTCAAGCTGGGAAATTAACGCAAGGAATGGGAATGAATATCGTAATCGGTGCTCTTCAAAATAAAACTTTCCCAGGAAAACTGACGATGATTGCTCCGAAAGGAAAAGATACTAACGGAACGATAAAATTCCCTGTTGAAGGCGATGTTAACAATCCTAATAATGAATACATCAGAGCAGGATTTTCTGCCAACGGAGAAATTGTTTTAAGCTCTAAGAAAAACGCTTTGCTTTTGGACGAATCATTGGTTCAGTACGAAAAAAAGAACGGAAAAGATATTCCTTTTGTTGAGGTTAAGCAAAAAGACGGAAAATTCAAAAAAGTCTATATAAAGCTTGGAGCAAGCGATGGAATCAACGTTCAGATTCTTCCGGGATCTGGAATCGACAAAAATTCTGACGTGAAAGTTTGGAATCCATCCGATAAAGACAAAGAAGAATTGAAAGAAAAAACAAAGAAATAGTAAACTGACACTATAAATTTTTAAACTGTAAATCCTGAGATATTTTCTCAGGATTTTTTATTTAATTGAACAGATTATTTCTCATTCAAAACGAAATGTAATGGTTTGAAAATGTATTAGTTGTATGTATTTTAAAAGTTATTCACAAACTTATCCACAGAGTTATCCACAAAATTTTGATAGTTAGAAATAAACACGTAGTTTATCATTCCGGTAGGAATCTAAGCAAAGTTATTATAAAGTAACATGGAAAGATTCACACCTAGATTCCTGTGGAATGACAAAATTGGTGGAAAATTATAGTGCAAAATAAGAGTAATGTACACCTTCATATGAATCTTGGACTACGTTTATGTAATTTTGGAAGATGCAGAAGAAAAAGACTAACTAGAATGAAAAAATATCAAAAATTAGAACAGAAATAATCAGTCAAAAATTTGAATTGTCATAAAGAATTTTCAACTCGAACAATCCTTGCAATACCCCGAAATAAAGCCATTAAAGGTCACCGATTCATATCCTTGTGGTAATTTCACATCCACTTCATTCGGTAAGCATTCAATCTTTCCGCAAGTCAGACATTTAAAATGGAAATGATTGTGTTGATGCTTCTTTTCGGAACAATTAATACAAAAAGCAAAATAGAACTTTCCATCGTCGCCCAGAATTTTGTGAACGATTCCGTCTTCACAGAAACTGTTTAAAACCCTGTAAATCGTTGCCCGATCTACCGCTTCTCCCAATTCTTTCTGTAAAATTTCCTGACTCACCGCAGATTTTGAATTCTTCAAAGAATCCAGAATCAACTGTTTTGTGATGGTATTTCTCTTTGCCATACTGCAAATATAAAAATTATTATTGCGATGTTGTCGCATTAATGAAAATTTCTTTCTACATTTGCAACAACCAACAACCAACAACCAACAACCAACAACCAACAACCAACAACCAACAACCAACAACCAACAAAATCATGGAACAGAATTTTGATGTCATCATCATCGGAGGAAGTTATTCGGGATTATCTGCCGCAATGGCTTTAGGAAGATCTTTAAGAAAAGTTTTACTTATCGACAGCGGAAAACCTTGCAACAGACAAACGCGACATTCACATAATTTCATTACCCACGACGGAAAAACGCCGAAAGAAATTTCTGATCTGGCGAAAGAGCAAGTTTTGAAATACGAAACCGTAAAATTTCATAATGGAATAGTGGTAAAAACATCAAAAAATAATGAAGGTTTTGAAATCGAAACAGAAAGCAACGAAAAATTTTATGCTAAAAAACTGATTCTTGCTTCAGGAATTAAAGACATCATGCCGAATATTCCGGGATTTGCAGAATGTTGGGGGATTTCTGTGATTCATTGTCCGTATTGTCATGGTTACGAAGTGAAAGGAAAAGCGACGGGAATTCTTTCCAACGGTGATATCGCTTTTGATTTTTCAAAACTGGTTTTTAATTTAACAAAAGAAACTGACCTTATTTACCAACGGAAAATCAACTTTAAATGAAGCGCAAGTCGAAAAATTTAACCAAAATAAAATCAATCTCATTGAAGACGAGATCGAAAAAATTGAACACGAAAACGGACAAATCCAAAAGGTGATATTTAAAAATGGTAAAGAAATTCCATTACAGGCTTTGTATGCGAAAATCCCTTTTGAACAAAATATAAATGTTAAAGATTTAGGAGTAGAATTGACGGAACAGGGTTTTATCAACGTTGATTTTATGCAGAAAACAAATATTGAAGGCGTTTTTGTGTGCGGAGATAATGTAACCATGATGAGATCTGTTGCCAATGCGGTCGCTCAGGGAAATTTCGCCGGAGCTGTTGTCAATAAAGAACTTTCGGAGGAAGAATTTTAAAGTTTAATTCATATTTTTTCTATTCCTCACCTTATTTCTGTGGGGAATTTTTGATTTAAATAAAAAAAATATTGGTCACTAAAATTATTAATCGTAATATTGCGATATAGATTTACATGATGGGAGCAACCAAAACAGATTTTTTCACCGAACAGCAAAACAAAATTGCAACGATTGCAAAAGCTTTGGGACATCCTGCAAGAGTTGCTATCATTGAATATTTACTGAGAGTAAACGAATGTATCTGCGGAGATATTGTGAATGAACTTCCTCTTGCGCAACCTACAGTTTCTCAACATCTGAAAGAATTGAAAAATGCAGGATTGATAAAAGGTAATATTGAAGGAAACTCAGTTTGCTATTGTATTGATGAAAAAGCATTCGAATTATTGAATGTATTTTTTTCGAATATCATTACCACCGTGAAAAAGCAAAACTGCTGTTAAAATTTTCGCAACTTATTATCGTAATATTGCGATATAACGATTTAAAATAAATAATTATGACACTAGAACAAATTAAAAAAATCCTTCCAGCATTAGATAATGTGGAATTCCAATTGGAAAACGGAACATTTGTCCCTGAACATTTTCACGTCACTGAAATAGGAATGGTTACGAAAAATTTTATCGATTGTGGCGGAACGATCAGGAAAGAAGAAAAAATAAACTTTCAGCTTTGGAATGCGGATGATTTTGAGCATCGCTTAAAACCTGAAAAATTGCTGCATATTATTACTCTTTCGGAAGAAAAATTAAGAATCGGAGATTTTGAAATTGAAGTGGAATATCAAGACTCAACCATCGGAAAATATGATTTAGAATTTAACGGAAAACATTTTGTTTTAAAAAATAAATTAACAGCCTGTCTTGCTCAAGATGCATGTGGAATTCCTCCACAAAAGCAAAAATTGAGTTTAAGTGAATTGTCAAAAAATGAGGAAGGTCGTTGCGCTCCTAATTCCGGTTGTTGCTAAACCATGAAAAATAAATTAATTAGGTATAAAAAACCAATCATTATCACGACCTCAGTTATTGTATTGCAGCTGATTTTTGGGTTTGATCCTAAGTTTTGCATCATCAATATTATTTGGTTATTTGTTTAAAATATGAAAAAGAAAATATTGGTACTTTGTACCGGAAATAGCTGCAGAAGTCAGATTGCAGAAGGGTATTTAAGATATTTTGCTCAGGAAAAAGTAGAGATTTACAGCGCTGGAATTGAAACTCACGGCGTAAATCTTAAAGCTATTGAAACGATGAAAGAAGATGGGGTCGATATTTCCCATCATACTTCAAACAACGTTGATGAATATAAAAACATCAATTTTGATTTTGTTATTACGGTTTGCGATAATGCAAAGGAAAACTGTCCGTATTTTCCGACTTCCGCTACCGTTTTTCATCATAATTTTCAGGATCCAGCGAAAGCTGTCGGAACGGATAAAGAAATCAATCAACAATTTGGAAATGTTCGTGATGAAATAAAAAAATATTGCGAAAAATTCATTAATGATGAGCTTTAATAGGATTTTATTAAATTTTAAAACTAAAAATCATGTTTAGGCATGCCAAAATTTCGGTGAAAATTCCGTACATTTGGGGTGAAAAATTTCAAAAACTAAAAGTAAAATGGACATTATTTTCGACCTGATTGAAAAAGAAAGACAAAGACAAACCCATGGAATTGAGATGATTGCATCAGAAAATTTTGTTTCTGAGAATGTAATGAAAGCAATGGGAAGCGTATTGACTAACAAATATGCAGAAGGATACCCCGGAAAAAGATATTACGGAGGATGTGAAGTAGTAGATGAGGTTGAAACTTTGGCTATTAACAGAGCAAAAGAGCTTTTCGGAGTAGATTATGCGAATGTTCAGCCACATTCTGGTTCTCAGGCAAATGCGGCAATTTATTTGGCAGTTTTGAAACCGGGAGACAAAATTATGGGGATGGATCTTTCTATGGGAGGTCACCTTACTCACGGTTCTGCTGTGAATTTCTCAGGGATTCAGTACGATGTGGTTTCTTACGGAGTTCAGCAGGAGACAGGTCTTATCGATTACGATCAGATGAGAGAAGTGGCTTTGAGAGAAAAACCAAAAATGTTGATCGCTGGTTTCTCGGCATATTCAAGAGATTTGGATTATGCAAAATTCAGAGAGGTTGCAGATGAAATCGGAGCTACACTTTGGGCAGATATCGCTCACCCTGCAGGTTTGGTGGCAAAAGGTCTTTTAAATAATCCATTCGAACATTGCCACGTTGTAACGACGACGACTCACAAGACGTTAAGAGGTCCAAGAGGAGGAATGATTATGATTGGGAAAGATTTTGAAAATACATACGGTCACAAAACACCGAAAGGAGAGATCAAAATGATGAGCCAGGTTCTTGACGGAGCTGTTTTCCCGGGAATTCAGGGAGGTCCGTTGGAGCATGTTATTGCTGGTAAAGCGGTTGCTTTTGCTGAAGCGTTGGATGATAAATTCTTAACCTACGCAAAACAGGTTCAGTCTAATGCTCAAGCTTTAGCAAAATCAATGATCGACAGAGGGTTTGATATTGTAAGCGGTGGAACAGACAATCACTTGATGCTTGTTGACCTTAGAAATAAAGGAGTAAACGGTAAAGAAACTGAAAAAGCTTTGGTTCTTGCTGATATTACTTGTAACAAAAACATGGTTCCGTTTGATGATAAGTCGCCATTCACGACTTCAGGAATCAGATTGGGAAACTGCAGCAATCACGACAAGAGGATTGAAAGAAAATGATATGGATACCCTTGCAGGATTTATTTCTGAGGTGGTTGATAATATCAAAAATGAAGAGGTTCTTACTTCTGTAAGAAAGAAAGTTAACGAATTAATGGAAGGTAAGGCATTATTTAATTATTAATACTTATCTGGATTAAAAATATAAAGAATGGGCATACTTTGCTCATTCTTTTTTTTATAAATTATGGAAAAGAAATCTTTCACTTTTAATGAAATTAAACTGAAACTGATGAATTATTGCGTTTATCAGGATCGTTGTCATGCAGAAGTGGAGCAAAAAATGAAGGAATTTCTGTTAATTGATGAAGCGAAGGAAGAAATCATGCTTTATCTTTTAAAGGAAAATTATTTGAATGAAGAAAGATTTACCAGAAGCTATATCAGAGGGAAATTTTACATTAAACATTGGGGAAAGACGAAAATTAAAATTAATTTAAAGCAGAAGCAGATTTCCGAAAAGTTGATTAATAAATGTTTTGATGAAATAGATGAAAGTGATTATGAAAAAACAATCAAAAAAATATACGAAGATTACTATTCTAAACAAAAAGGACTGAAAGAATATCAAAAAAAATCGAAAACAATAAAATATTTAATGGGTAGAGGTTTTGAATATGAGAAAATAAATGATATTTTTGAATAAAAATAATTTTAATTATTATTGAAGTTGTTTTTAAAACCTTAATGTAAAATTTGTATTTAACGTAATAATTTAAATTTAAAATAGATTATTATTGAATACTATTTATTTCCAGTAAAAATAAAATAAAAAAGAACAACCTGTAAAATTATACTTTTTGTGGTATACTTTTGGAAAAAGCGTTTGAACTATATATTAAATAAATTTTTAAATGAGAATTGTTAAAAACTCAAATGAAATTTATTTTTAAATTTAAAGTATAGATGAAATTTTATTTTAATTTTGCATGAATTGCTCGGGATGACATTTGGATAATCCGGGTTTATACCTTAATATATATGAACATAAATAAAGACAATGTACGACTCTCTTAGAAAGAAAATTTTTGGAGGAGATAACGTTGTCAGTCTCTCAGATGTAAGATACCTTCCCAGATGGATAATATTAGCAATTGATATTATTATTCTGGTAGTATCGCTATTTCTATCCACTTATATTATTGAAAAGATCACCCAGAAAGAATTCATTTATCATGAAGATAAGGGTGTTATTTTTGCGGCGATAATTGGCGCGAATGTTTTATTTATGTATATTCTTAAAACCTATGCAGGGATTATAAGACATTCTACTTTTATAGATCTTTTCAAATTATTGATCTCTTGTTTCTGTACGATGTTTGTGGTAGGAACGATCAATATTATTTATTTTTGGATTACCGGTGGAAAATTTATTCTTACTCCATACTTAATTCTTTATTTTATTATTTCCTTTATGGGCTTATTCCTGTTCAGGTTATATGTGAAGGAGTTTTTTCATATTGTGAGAGAGTACAGAAGAAGTACATTGAAGAAAAGAATTCTTGTTTTGGGGATTGATGAACAATCTATTGCCATTGCAAGAGCCATTTTGGATAATCCAAGCCTGCCTTATCATGTAGTAGGATTTCTTACTCAAAGAACAGATTCTAAAAGTGCTTCACTATTAGGAAAACCTATTCTTTCTAAAGATAAAATAGAACGAAATACCAAAGAAGAGCTTTTAATAGACGGAGTAATTATAGTAAAAGAAATGATGTCTAAAGACGAAATGAATTCTTGGGTGAATTTATTTTTGGAAAAAGATCTTAATATTTTCAAGGCTCCTTCTGTACAGAAGTTAAGAGACAGTGATTTAGGAGGTTCCATAAGAACTCTTCAGATTGAAGATTTATTGAACAGAAAACCTATTAAAATTGAAAATGAAGAGGTTAAGAGCAGACATTACAATAAAAGTATTTTAGTAACGGGTGGTGCAGGATCTATCGGAAGTGAAATTGTAAGACAGGTAGCGCAATTTAGCCCTTCTTTGATCGTTGTTCTGGATCAGGCAGAAACACCTTTATATGATATTGAACTTGAGATGAAGGATAAATTTCCTCATATCAGGTTTAAATTTGTTTTGGCAGATGTTTCTAATAAGCATAGGATTGAACCATTATTCCAGGCCTATAATTTCTCGATGGTTTATCATGCTGCAGCTTACAAACATGTTCCCTTGGTTGAAGAAAATCCACATGAAGGGATTTTGGTAAATGTGTTAGGTTCAAAAATCATAGCCACTCTTTCGAGTAAATATAAGGTCAACAGATTTGTAATGATTTCCACGGATAAAGCAGTAAACCCCACCAATGTGATGGGGGCTTCGAAAAGAGCTGCAGAATTATTTGTTCAGTCATTACAAGATGTGGAAGGAAATACGACGAAATTCATCACAACAAGATTTGGAAATGTCTTAGGATCAAACGGTTCTGTAATTCCTCATTTTAAAAAGCAAATTGAAGCCGGAGGACCGGTTACCATTACCCATCCGGATATTGTAAGATATTTTATGACGATTCCTGAAGCCTGCGAATTGGTACTGCAAGCGGGAACAATGGGACAAGGGGGAGAGATTTTCGTTTTTGATATGGGTGAACCCGTTAAGATTTTGGATCTAGCCAACAGAATGATAAAATTATCTGGATTTGAACCTAATATTGATATAAAAATTATTTATACAGGTTTAAGACCGGGAGAAAAGTTGTACGAAGAACTATTGAGCGATGGTGCAAAAACACTTCCTACTCATAATGATAAAATTATGATCTCAAAAGATCAGAGTATGGAGTTTTTAGAAATAGAAAGTATGATAAATCTGGTTACTAAAGCGGCAATCCGAAGAGACAAAGTAGAAGTGGTAAGGATTTTGAAAACAATCGTACCTGAGTTTAGAAGTAACAATTCTATTTACGAAATACTGGATAAATAGAAAAAATATAAAATGTATATTTGTACAATTTTTAAAACATAATGAAAGGTAAAATACTGGCTGTAATCACAACACTTGTCTTAGTTTCATGTAAAACTAATCCCAACGCACACAATGATCTGAATTATCTGCAGAATATAGAAAATGTTGCATTAGAAGCTTCAACTAAAAATTCTCAACCCACAATTCAGCCTGGAGATCAGTTGATCGTTCTTGTTACGGCTAAGGATACAGATGTTGTAAAACCATTTAATCAAAATTATTCATCGTCAGAGTTTATCCAGACAAATGCTTTAGCAGGCGGAAATACTCCAGGTCAAGGAACTGTGAATATTTCAGGACCTTCATATATTGTAGACATCAATGGAGATATAGATTTTCCTATTTTAGGAAGACTTAATACTTCTAATAAAACATTAATAGAATTCAAAGATGAGCTGAGAAGCAAAATGGCAGAATTCGTTATTAATCCAACGGTAAGTGTAAGACTCGCTAATTTTAAAATAACAATTTTAGGTGAGGTAAACAGACAGGGAGATTACATTGTTAGCAACGGTCAGGCAACCATTTTAAATGCGCTTGGAATGGCAGGAGATCTTACCGCATTTGGTAAAAGAAACGATGTATTGGTGATAAGAACAGAGAATGGACAAATAACCCATGGAAGAGTAAACTTACAGGATGCAAACCTTATAAACTCACCTTATTATCATTTGAGACAAGGAGATGCAATAATTGTGTCTGCAAACAACACAAAAGATACAGCTTCTAAGCAAAATCCTAATACGCCACTCATTTTATCTGCTATTTCCATAGGTGTTACAGCTATAGCAGTAGTAATAGGTTTATTTAAGAAATAAAAACATGATGAAAAAGAACACTTATGTTGTGGAAACAGAAAATTCTGAATTACATATCCGTGAGATAATACAACCTTATTTAAAAAGTTGGTACTGGGTTATAATTAGTATCATTGTAGCTGTAATTTTCACTTATTTATACCTTAGGAAACAAGTGTCTGTATTTGAGGTTGCTTCTACAGTACTTATTAAAGATTCTAAAGCAAATAATGGAGGAACCCAGGATTTTGCCGTATTAAGAGATATTTCCGGGATAGGAAAAATTGGGAGTAATGGCGTAGAAAATGAGATGGAAATCTTTAAATCTAAAAAATTAATAAGAGAAGTTGTAAAGGGATTAGGTCTTGAGACAGATGTTTTTCAGGGAGATATAAAACATGAACTTTTTGGTGAAACATCCCCTGTAAAAGTAAGAGTGATCCAGGAAAAGCAGACTCTTGCAAAAGTTTCTCGCTTAATGAATTTAAAGATAAGCGGTGAAAAACTAGAATTTGGATCAGAAGGTATTCCTACAATTACTACCACTTTTAATAAAATAATAAGTTTGCCGTTTGCGAATATAATGATATTGAAAAACGAGCAATATGTATCAAAGAATAAAACGAATGAAGTATTATTAGATATTTCTAATGTTGAGAATAAAACAGATAGATATCAAGGTGCACTGAACGTAACTTTAATAAATAAAGATGCAACGGTTATTAAGTTAGCTATGAATTATAGTGAAACTAATAAAGCTAAAGCAATTATAAATAGGTTAGTGCAAGTATATAATGAAGATGCAATTGCAGATAAAAATACAGAATTTAGTAATACCGCGAAATTTATAGATGGTCGTATTACACAAGTTGGAAAAGACTTAGGTGATGTTGAAAATGAAAAAGAGAAATTCAAACAGCATAATCAAATTTCAGATATAGAAACGGAAATTAAGCTTGGGTTGGAGACAAATGCTGAAGCTAAAAGTAAGGAACTAGAAATAAGTGCTCAACTAGAACTTACGGATGCTTTAATGGGCTATGTTTCGAATCAGAATTCCTATCAGACACTTCCTAGTAATGTAGGACTAAGTAATCCTAATGCTACGACCAATATCGGCACCTACAACCAATTGGTTTTGGAAAGAAATAGACTATTAGAAAGTGCTACTCCTCAAAACCCATTGGTAATTGATGTTACAAAACAGATTAATAACATTCGAGGTTTCTGTAATCCAAAGTTTAGAAAAAAACAAAATAGGTCTTCAATTAGCAAAAAATGGGTTATCATCAGAACAAAATGTTATTTCAGGTAAAATTGCTAAGGTTCCTGCTCAGGAAAAACTTTTCAGAAGTATTGAGAGACAACAACAAATAAAAGAATCATTATACCTGCTTTTGCTGCAAAAAAGAGAAGAAACAGCAATTTCTATGGCTGTTACAGTTCCCAAAGCTAGAGTTATTGATGAAGCGTATATTGGTTTTCAGGTGGCTCCAAAATCAATGGTAGTTCTTTTGTCTGGATTTTTATTTGGATTAATATTCCCGATAGCTATTATTTATCTACAGGAATTATTTAATAATAAAGTAAAAACGAAACATGATCTGGAGAAACTGACCCAAAAGAAACCAATTATTGGAGAAATTCCAAGTATGGAAAGAGGGCAGGATGAATTAGTAAAAATGAACGACCTGTCACCAATGGCAGAATCTTTCAGAATACTAATTACCAACATGAATTTCATGTTTCCTAAAAGCCTTAAATTGGGAAGAACAGTATTTGTAACTTCCACCGTGAAAGGAGAGGGTAAAACCCATGTATCTGTAAATCTTGCCTTAACAATAGCAAGTCCTAAAAAGAAAGTAATTATTATCGGTTCAGATATCAGAAATCCTCAATTACAGAGATATAATACGGAAAGAAAAAATTTATCAGGTCTTACAGAATTCCTTTATGATGATCATATTTCTGCAGATAATGTGATCCATCAAAGTGCCTTTAACCCCTATTTAGATGTAATTTTCTCAGGAAGTATCCCTCCGAATCCTACAGAATTATTATCTAATGGAAGATATGAAGATCTTATTGCTGAACTAAAAAAAGTATATGATTATATAATTGTAGATACAGCACCATTAATGCTAGTGACAGATACTTTACTAATTGCGGATTTGGCAGATGTTACTCTATATGTTACAAGATCCAAACATACAGAGAAATCTCTAATTGACTTTGCTAATAAACAAATAGAAAGTCAAAGAATAAAGAATGTTGCTTTTGTACTTAATGATGTAAATAAAGAATACTTTGCGTATGGTAACAAATATGGTTATGGCTATGGCGCAGAACACAAAAACTTTTTGGATAAAATAAAAAGTCTTTTTAAATAACAAATGATGAATACACTGGAAAATTACAAGATTGCAGTAATTGGGCAAGGATATGTAGGGCTTCCATTGGCATTGGAATTTTCAAAACATTTACCGATATATGGTTTTGATATCAATGTAAAAAGAATAGAAGAGCTTAAGAATGGTGAAGACCATACACTGGAAGCCGATTCTTTTGAAATAAAGGAGCGCCTACAACAAGCTGTAGATAGTAATTTTAAAAAAGGATATATACCTTCTTGTTCCCTGGAAGAGATTTCAAATGCAAATGTCTATATCGTAACGGTACCGACACCAATAGACAGATTTAATGCTCCGGATCTTACTTTACTAATTAAAGCAAGCAAAATGCTTGGAGAAATTCTTAAAAAAGAGGATATCGTTATCTATGAATCTACAGTCTATCCGGGATGTACAGAAGAAGAATGTATCCCTGTTCTAGAAAAACAATCGGGATTAAAACTGAATGAAGATTTCTATGTAGGCTATTCTCCGGAAAGAATTGTACCGGGTGATAAGGTAAATACGCTTGTTACCATAAAGAAAGTAACTTCCGGTTCAACACCCGAAATTGCAGAAAATATAGATCAGCTTTATAAACTAATCATTGAGGCAGGAACTCATAAAGCACCAAGCATAAAGGTTGCAGAAGCTTCTAAAGCTATCGAAAATGCTCAGAGGGATGTTAATATTTCTTTTGTGAACGAATTAGCTTTAATATTTGACAGAGTAGGCATAGATACCCATGATGTGTTAGAAGCGGCAGGAACCAAATTTAATTTTTTAAAATATCGTCCCGGCTTGGTAGGAGGACACTGTATTTCTGTAGATCCTTATTATTTGGCTCATAAAGCCGTGCAGTTAGGATATCATCCTCAGGTAATTTTAAGCGGAAGAAGAGTAAATGACATGATGCCGGAATTTATTTCCGGAAAAGTTGTAAAACTGATGATCAAGAAAGGGATTCAGATTAAAAATGCCAATGCTTTAATTCTTGGAGTTACTTTTAAAGAAAATTGTCCGGATATAAGAAATACCAAAGTTGTAGATATTTATTCGGAACTAAAACAATATGGTCTTAATGTAGATATCTATGATCCTTGGGCAGATCACGAAGAGGTAAAATCGGAATATGATGTAGAAACTCTTAAGAAGCTAAAGCATGACAAAAAATATGAAGTGGTTATTTTAGCTGTTTCCCATAAAGAATTTAAAGATCTTGATATTGCTGTTCTTAAAAATGAGCAATCTGTATTATTTGATGTTAAAGCATTTTTAGAAAGAGATACTGTGGACGCGAGATTATAAAATGCAAAATGTACATCAACATTGTATTGGTTCTGTTTTATAAGTTTATTGAAGCAAATTAAATTATAGTATTCCATTAAATTCGGAAATTCTAATTTTCGTCTAAAAGATAATAAATGCGTGAGAAAAAAAAATTAATAAGAAATGTAGCATCTTTGGGAGTCATACAATTTGTTAATTATGTATTTCCATTGATTACTGTACCATATGTCTCTAGAATTATTGGTCCGGATGGGTATGGCATTATTAATTATGCTGCAGCATTTATAGGATATTTTACTCTTTTAATAGCATATGGTTTTGATTTAACTGCTACTAGAAGAATCTCGCAGAATTCTGAAAATAAAGAATATATCAATACTATTATTTCGGAAGTTATCACAGCTAGAGTAATTTTGTTTCTAGTATCCTGTATCTTATTTATGATTTCAATATACTTTTTTAAACCTATTCAAAAAGATATTTATATTGCAATTATATTGTTTGTTGGATGTATTTCTACAGTTATATCTCCACAGTATATTTTCCAAGGACTTCAAGAATTAGAAATTTTTGCAAAATTAAATTTTGTAAAAGGCATTATTAATACAGTATTAGTTTTTATTTTAATAAAAGAAAGCTCGGATTATTTTTGGATACCTACCTTATCAGTAATTTTTCTGCTCCTTATTAATATTTTTCTGTTTTTTTATGCCGTTAAAAAATTTCATATAAAGTATGAGTTTATATCTATAAAGAAGGCTTTGAACCTGATTATAAATGAGAGAATGATTTTTTTTTCTACTGTGGTTATCAGTTTATACACCTCTACCAATACTGTGGTTTTGGGGTTTTTTGCTAATAATAAAGAGGTTGGATACTATACAACCAGTCAGGGTTTTTTAAATATAGTCAATTTAATGCTAACGATTCCTATTTCTACGGCTCTTTATCCTTTTATTGGAAAAGGCTTTTCTGTATCTAGAGAACATGGGATAAATCTTATAAAAAAAATTCTGCCAATTGTTTTTTATTTAACTTTTTTTGCTTCAATTGGAATATTGATATTTGCTCCATTTTTAATTAAGCTTATTTACGGGCATAAATTTGATAATTCCATTGTTGTTTTAAAAATTATTTCATTTATACCTCTCATCGTTGGAATGTCTAATATTTTCGGAATTCAATTAATGCTAAATTTGGGCTTAGATAAAGTATTTTTTAAAGCTACTTTTATCGCCAGTATTATAGGTTTTATTCTCAACATTATAATGAGTAAATATTGGGGATACATTGGAACTGCATGGAATTGTGTAATTATTGAATGTTTAGTGACGGTATTGATGTATTTTGCATTAAAAAAAGAAAAAATTGAAATTTTTGAATCAAAATATTTTCAACTAAAGCAAATTATTTTGACATTAAAAAATAGAAAAGAATAATAACAATGAAAAAATATTTAATAATAGGATCAGGTTTTTCAGGGGCTGTGATTGCAGAACAATTGAGCAAGGATCCCGAAAACCATATTACAGTGGTAGACGACAGAGATCATATTGGAGGAAATTGTTATACAGAAAGAGATCCGGAAACAAATGTGATGGTGCATAAATATGGTCCACATATTTTCAATACAGATAATAAAGAAGTTTGGGATTATATTCAAAATTTCTGTGAAATGGTATCTTTTGTAAATCGTGTAAAATCTGTTTATAAAGGAAATGTATATTCTATGCCTATTAATTTACATACCATAAATCAGTTTTTTAATAAAGCTATGAAGCCAGAAGAAGCGAAGATTTTTATAGAATCTGTTGCTAAAAAAGATATTAATGAGCCTCAGAACTTTGAAGAACAAGCTATGAAGTTTATTGGTGAAGATCTTTATAAGGCTTTTTTTTATGGCTATACTAAAAAACAATGGGGTTGTGAACCAACAGAACTGCCTGCGAGTATTTTGAAAAGATTGCCAGTAAGATTTAATTATAATGATAATTATTATGCCAATCCATTTCAGGGGATCCCAAAAGATGGCTATACTGCGATTTTTGAAAAAATGCTGGCATCTCCTAATATTGAAGTAAAACTAAATACAAAATTTGATTCTTCGTGGGATTTGTCGGAGTTTGAACATGTATTCTATTCCGGACCGATAGACGCTTTCTTTGATTATAAATATGGAAGACTATCCTATAGAACTGTATATTTCGAAAAATCGGTTGCAGACGGAGATTATCAAGGAAATCCGGTGATCAATTATGCAGATCCTGAAGTTCCGTATACCAGAGTACACGAACATAAGCATTTTACTCCGTGGGAGCAGCACGAAAAAACAACATATTTTACAGAATACAGCAAAGAAACAGAGAAAGGGGATATCCCATATTATCCTAAAAGACTGAAAGAGGATATGGAAAAACTTTCTTTATATGAAGATGAAGTAGAGAAATTAGATAAAATTTCTTTTGTAGGAAGATTAGCTACTTATAGATATATGGATATGCATCACGTGATAGGAGAAGCTTTGGATTTAGTAAAAAATAAATTGAATTTATGAGAGTTCTTCAGATTTGTACCGGTTTTGATATTTCTTTTCATGGAGGAATAACAAATTATGTTAGAAATATTTCTAGTACAATGGCGGATAATGGGCATGATGTCACTGTACTTTACTCAAAAGATAATAAGGAGGAAAAGAATTATAGCTTTAAGACGCTTAATATAAATCCTAAGCTAAGACCTTTTCACCTCAGCAGCGTTATCACCAATAATGATGTTGATTTATTAGAAAAGATAGTAAAAGATATTTCGCCGGATATTATTCATGTACATATGATGATTGATTTGCCGGTAAAGGCTTTGGAAGTTTTCAAGAGACATGCTAAAGTGGTTATATCTCTCCATGATTATTCTTATGTATGCAACAGGATCATTCTTTTAGATGGAGATGGGAAATTATGTACAAGCAGCAACGAAAATAAAAAATGTAGTTCTTGTATTTCATTTGAAGAAACAATAGATAACCGATACATTTCTAAAGGAGTAAGAGAAGGATTAAAGCTTCTGAAAATACAACGATTAGGAAATTCTCATGGTCACCATGAAAGATTTTTAGAAGGACAAAAGTTATTTAAAAATGTAGATTGCTTAATTGCAGTTTCCAGCAGAGTAAAAGAAATTTATCAGGAAAACGGATATGATAATGATTTATTTATTGTCAATCATATCGGAAATTATACGGCCGATGAAAGCTTTAGAAATAATTTTACAGGAAGAGTGAAAAAAGATCCTTCCCAAAAATTAAAATTGGGATTCATTGGGAATTTGCATTTTCATAAAGGAGCTAATCTGTTTTTGAAATTAGTGGAAAATAGTGATCATGAATTTCATATTTATGGTGGGATAGATCCTTCTGTTTTAGAAAAAGTACAGTCAATGTCCCATGTATTTTATCATGGCAGATATCAGCACAGCGACTTAGTTAATATTTTAAAGCAAATTGATTTGGGATTGGTATTATCCATCTGGGAAGACAATGCTCCACAAGTTGTTTTTGAATTTCTGAATGCCGGAGTTCCTGTTATCGGGACGAAAATGGGTGGGATACCAGATTTCGTTAATGAAAACAATGGATTTCTTTTTGAAATCGACGAAGTGGGTATTGAATCTGTTTTACAGTTGATGAATTCTGATGAAATTTATAATTTATATAATAGGGTAATTAACACAATAAACGGGACGAAAACAGCCTCACAACATATGGATGAGCTGATGAAAATTTATAATCAGATTTTATGATCAGGTTTTTAAAACTATTAAATTTAATTCGTTCTAAAATAATTATGTTATTTAGACAATATTTGCAATCTGTGGATTGGAGATTGGCTAATGGGCATAATAGTACCACTTTAGGGAAACACTTTTCAGGCACGGAAAAGGTGAAAGTAGGGAAATATTCTTATGGTCAACTCAATATTGAAGCCTATGATCATAAAGATGAAAAATTAGTAATAGGAAACTTTGTGAGTATTGCTTCTAACGTTCGTTTTATTTTGGGTGGAAATCATCAAATTGATACTTTTTCTGCATTTCCTGTTAAATCAGTTTTTATTGAACACAATCCTCAAGATGATGCGATGACAAGAGGAGCAATAGAAGTTGAAGATGAAGTTTGGATAGGAGCAAATTCTATAATTATATCGGGTGTAAAACTAGGAAAAGGATCCATAATAGCAGCTGGAAGTGTAGTCACAAAAAATGTGGAACCATTTTCAATTGTGGGAGGAAATCCTGCGAAGTTTATCAGATGGAGAATTCCGGAAGACTTGATTGAAGACAGAAAAAAGATCAATCTGATTGATTTCGATGTAGAATTAATTAAAAAAGAGAATAGTATATTTTACAAAACACTGGATAAAGATATTTTAGATTCCATAAAAAAATTAAAGATTAGATGATGCAGGTTTCCATTATTCTCGTCAATTATAATACAAAAGTTATCACGAATAACTGCATAGATTCTATCATTTCAAAAACCAGAGATATAGAGTATGAAATTATAGTGGTTGATAATGGATCTACAGACGGTTTCTAAAGAGCATTTTGAACAGAGAAATGATATAAAATACATCTATTCTGAAAATAATCTGGGTTTTGGAACAGCCAATAATCTGGGAAGTCAACATGCGACTGGAGAATTTTTATTTATACTTAATTCTGATACGATCTTGATTGAAAATTCTATAAAAATTTTGAAAGATTATTTTCAAAATAATGAAAAACAATTAAATATTGGAGTTTTAGGAGCAGTTTTATGCGATGAAAATTTAAATATGATTAATACTGCGGGTTCATTTCCTCAGATTAAATTTTATATTTCGGATTATTTAAATTTGTATTTTAAAACAAATTATAAAACTTACGAAAAAATCCATTTTGATAATATCACAAAAGTAGATATGGTGAGTGGTGCAGACATGTTTTTAAGAAAGAAATTATTTGATGATGTACAAGGATTTGATGAGAAATTTTTCCTGTATTTTGAAGAAACCGATCTGCAGAAAAGAATCACCAACTTATCCAAAATAAATTATATCACCAACCAGACAAAGATTATTCATCTGGAAGGTGCAAGTTCCAAGGCAAATAATTGGAAAAGAATGATCATACAGGATAGCCAGACACTATATTTCAGAAAAAATGACCGTCAGAATTTTTTGAAATACGTTTTTTTTGAGCTATTATGTACTCCGATAAGATTTTTGAACTCAAATTATAGTTTTAAAGAAAATATCAGCTTCTTTAAAAATAATATAAACAAGCTTTTATGAAGATAGCCATTATAGGAAGTAAGGATTACGATAGTTTAGAATATCATCTGCATGATTCTTTGAAATTTATGGGTCACGATATTTTCCATATTGACGTAAAGGATGTTATTAAAATACCGTATAAATATAACTATTGGGCAACAAAATTTTTCCCAAAATATGACGAGTATGTTTTTACTAAAATTGCAGATCGCATTATTGATGAAAAACCCGATCTGGTAATTGGTGTTTATCGTTTTATTCATCCAAATTGTATCAGGAAAATTAAAAATGAATTGAAAAACGTAAAAGTGATTCATATTAATCCTGATGCTTTGACGACCTTTGAATATCAGCAGATCTTTGTTTCAGATTATGACCATTATTTTACCAAAGATCCTTATATTGTTGATTTTATGAAGGATAAGATGAATCTGAATGCACATTATCTTCCTGAAGCTTTTAACCAGAGAGTACATAAAACTATTAATAAGGATAAAGCTTTATTAGAGAAAGATATTAATATAGATGTTGTTACATTCGGAACAATGTATCCTTATCGCGCTAATATGGTGAAAAATCTTATTGATAATGGTGTGAATGTAAAACTATTTGGTATTCCGGATCGAAGATTTCCCCAAAAAGCAGTTGAAAATAATTTTACAAATGAATTTATAACGGGTGATAGAAAATCAGAAATTTTATTAGGTTCTAAAATTGTGTTTAATAATTTTCATTATGCCGAAATAGAATCTGTCAATGTAAAGTTTTTTGAAATTGCAGGAATAGGAGGTTTTCAAATCTGTGATTATAAGCCTATAATTAAAGAATACTCTGCAATTGATCCTGAGAAATTCACCTATAAAAATATCGATGAAGCGATAGAAAAAATAAAATATTATATTAATAAGCCTGAAGAAAGATATGCTGTTTGTGAAGAGCAAAAAAAACATTTTTTAGAGCATCATACCTACGAGAAAAGAATGCAAACAATGCTAGAATTAATAAATTAATATGGAGATTTATTTTTTTACAATATTTTTCTTAGGATTTTTTGCTCTTTTAGAAGTAAATCTTAAAGACGTTAAACGATCTGAGGTATTAATGAATACTTTAAAATTTCTAAGTTTTATAATATTGGTTAGTCAAATGGGATTTAGATGGGAAACCGGATCAGACTGGAATGCCTATTTAGATCATTATGAGAGTTTTAGAAATGAATACAGGTGGATAGGTTATCCTAACCAGATGGAATTGGGCTATGATTTTTTTGCACATATTTTTTATAAATATGCTTATGGATATTCAATATTTCTTTTTGTAAATGCATTAATTTTTTATTTGTTGATCTTTAAGACTTTAGATTTTTTTTCTAAATATTTTTTTATTACGTTACTCGTATTTTATTGTTTATTCATGGGTAATCTTGGTACTAATCGCCAATTGTTGGCATTAGCATTGGGTTTATATTCACTAACATTTTTATTTAAAAAACAGTACACCTATTACTTTCTATTAATATTTGTAGGATATTTTTTCCATGCAACGTCTTTAATTTTTATCTTCTTCTTTTTTATTAATAGAAATATTAAAGGGCATTTTCTTTTAGCATTATTATTAATATCAATAGTGATAGGCTATTCTCCTATTCCTATATATATATTCGGACTGGCAGGTGGCATTAGTGCAGAAGCTAGTAAAAAAGCTGAGTTGTATGTAAAAGCAGCTGAAAAAGAAACAGCTGTATTATCAATATTTGGTCTTTTAAAGAGGTTATTTTTCTTATTTGTTTTTTATATTGCCAGAAATAAATTACAAGAAAAAATTCCCCAGTATAATTTGATTTTTAACGGATACTTTCTAGGGATACTATTTTATTTTATATTTAGTAAATCATTACTTGTAATGATTAGTAGAGGAAGTTTGTATTTTAACGCAATGGAGCCTATTCTTATGGGATTTCTGCTTTTATTAGTGGAAGATAAGAAAAAAAGGATGATATTAATGATTCCGTTATTAATCATTGCAATTATAGACTTCAACCAATCAATAGGCGCTTACAAAGACCTTTTTGATCCTTATAAAGGAATATTTTATAATGTAAATTATCGTAGACTTATGTATTAATATAATTGCTGGTAATATGAGAGAAGATAAGTGTTTAAATGTAATTTAAAGAGTTGCTAATGATACCATTATTTGTATTTCTTTTGTTAAGTTTTTCTTTTAATAATAAATTATTAGCTGGTCAGAAAACAACTATTTTCATTATCTGTTTATTCTTTTGGTGGTTTTTAGAAAGCTTCAGATGGGAAAGCGGAACAGATTTTTATAATTATTATAACAATTTTGACGGACTCCGAGTAAGCCACCTTCGAACAGACAGATTCGAATTGGGATACAATCTTTTAGTATTATTTTGCAGAGACTATTTACATTTTACATATTATATTTTTAATTCTCTTTACTATGGAGTAATATTTGTGCTGTATTTTTTTTCTGTAAAGAAAGTTACTCAAAATCCTGTATTATTTTTATTCATTTTCTTTTGCTTTTCCGTTGGGTTAATGGGAAGTACAAGACAGTTAATGGCAGTGTCCATTATGTTTTTTGCAACCATATATTTTTTAGAAAAGAAAAAGATATGGTTTATTTTATGTATTATTTTGGCATCTTTCTTCCATAGAACAATAATAATTTGTTTAGTTTTTGTTTTGCTAAATAATAATATCAGATATAGATATTGGCTTTACATCATTGCGTTTGCTTTTATAACACAAATTAGTGGATTGAATACATTCATTATGGGAAAAGCAATTTTAATTTTACCTGAAGCATTTTCCCAAAGATTTTCCAGTTATTTATCAGAACCAGTATCTGAAAGTATAAATTTGAAAATCTATTTGTTTGGAATCTTTAGGCGTCTTTTACCGATCATACTATTGTTTATTTATAAAGATAAACTGAATAAACTGGTAGAAAATAATATGCTGCGATATATTCTGAATATATTGTTCTTTTCACTATTTGCTTATATAATACTGTCTTTTAGTTTTACATTTATTATATCTAGAATTAGTATTTATTTCAATATTTTTGAAGCAGTTTTTTATACATGGTTATTATATATATTTATACAAGAAAAAAAATATATGTATGTTGTAGCATTGATATCATTTTTTTTACTGTTATGCGTAAAATATATTATGTTCTACCCCAATTTATTTTTACCTTATAAAACTATATTTTTCACCTTATAAACTATGGAAATTCATTTTTTTGAAAGAAATCCTGCGGAAGGACAAATAAGTATAGAAAAACTTTTTTCTGTGATAAAAGAAGAATTGGGTAGAAAAAATATTGTTTATAAAGCATTTATTAATCCTTATTCTCTCTCGAAATTTTTTAAAGCTCTTGATTATTTCAAAAAAAATCAGGGAGATATCAATCATATTACCGGAGATATACATTGGGTTTCATTAGCATTGGATTCTAGAAAGACACTACTTACTGTTCACGATTTATCTGGTTTATATCAATATACAGGAATCAAAAAACTCTTGTATTATTTAATCTGGGTATATTTACCTTTAAAAAAATTAAAATACATTACTGTAATTTCCGAGAAAACGAAACAGGAAATCATAAAATTAGTACCTTCTGTTGCAAATAAAATTCAGGTAATTCCCAATTGTATTACGATTGATATTTTACCTTTTGAATTAAAACAAGATCAGGGTAAAGCCAAAATTCTGATCGTAGGCACAAGATCAAATAAAAATATCGAAAGAGTTTTACAAGCTTGCATAGATCTGGATGTTCAACTTACGATTGTAGGAAAATTGGATGAGATTCAGTTGCGTATTTTAGAAGGAAATAATCAGGACTATAATAATTATGTCAATATTTCAGATGATGATCTGAAGAAATTATATGATGAAAACGACATATTATGTTTTCCGTCTTTGTATGAAGGATTTGGGCTGCCAATATTAGAAGCACAGGCAAGAAACTGTGTCGTTATTACTTCTGATTTTCGCCCTATGAACGATGTTGCCGGAAACCGGAGCATTACTTATAGATCCTTATAATACAGAGGAAATAAGAAATTCAATAATAAAAATTATATCTGATGATGATATAAGAAAAGAATTAATTTTAAAAGGACAAGAAAATGTGAAGAAATACAGTCCTGAAATAATTGTAAATCAGTATATTGATTTGTACCAAAAAATTTTAGCTGCAAAATGATTCTTATTGATGCAATATATATAAACAACAGTGGTGGCAAAGTTTTACTAGACTATCTCATTGCCGAATTAGAAAAGACCGATAAGCAGGTTTTTTATCTTTTGGATTTTAGAATACAAGATGAAAGCATAAAAATAAAATCGACTAATAAAGTTATTTATTCACAAGCTTCATTGATGAAGAGACGTAGTTTTTATAAAGAAAATAAAAACAAATTTTCTACAATTCTGTGCTTTGGTAATTTGCCTCCAAATATTAAAACTTCAGCCAAAGTATACACTTACTTTCATCAGCTTCTTTTTCTTGATTTGCCAAAAGAAATGCCTTTCGTGCAAAAGAAAATATACTATATTAAAACCCAAATATTAAATAATTTTAAGAAAAATACAGATTATTGGGTAGTACAGACAGATTTGGTTAAAGAAAGACTTTCTCAGAAATATAAAATCTCGGAAAATACAATTTTAACATTGCCATTTTATCCTCCGTTTGATTCACAAGCTATTTTACCTAAAAAAGAACATCAATATATTTATATAAGCAATGTTTCTCAGCATAAAAATCATGGGAGATTAATGGAAGCATTTTCCCGATTTTATGACTTGCATAAAAAAGGAAAACTTATTTTAACGATCCCTGATGAAGCAGAAGGAATGTTAAATATTATTAATACTAAGCGAAACCAGGGATATCCTATTGAAAATATAGGATTTGTAGAAAGAGAAAGCTTACAAAAATTATATGCAGAGTCAGAATATCTTATTTTCCCGTCCCTTACAGAAAGCTTTGGTTTAGGCTTAGTAGAAGCTATTGAAAACAGATGCAAAATCATTAGTTCAGATTTACCATATACTTATGCTGTATGTAAACCTAGTCTTGTATTCGATCCTTTAGATGTTAATTCCATAACTGAAGCATTATCTTTATCTTTACAAAAAAATACAATAAATTCAGAATCAAAAGTGACTAATGAAATTAATAATTTAATTTCTTGCTTATTTTAAAAAAAATTATGGAAATACAAAATAAAACTCTTCTCATTACCGGAGGTACAGGCTCATTCGGTACTGCTGTTCTCAGAAAGTTTATGGATACAGACCATTTTAAAGAGATTCGTATTTTTTCCCGTGATGAGAAAAAACAAGACGATATGAGAAATCAGTTTAAAAATGATAAATTAAAATTTTATATCGGTGATGTAAGAGATTACAGAAGCATCGAACCTGCCATGAGAGGAGTAGATTATGTTTTTCATGCTGCTGCATTAAAACAAGTTCCTTCCTGCGAATTTTTCCCGATGCAGGCTGTAAAAACAAATGTGGAGGGAACTCAAAACGTAATTGATGCTGCTGCTCGAAATAATGTGAAAAAAGTAATTTGTTTAAGTACAGATAAAGCGGCATATCCTATCAATGCAATGGGAATTTCCAAAGCGATGATGGAAAAAGTTGCCGTTGCCGCATCCAGAAATCTTGAAAATACTACTGTTTGCCTTACCCGATACGGAAATGTAATGGCTTCGAGAGGCTCTGTAATTCCATTATTTGTAAAACAAATTAAAAATAAAGAATCAATTACAATCACAGATCCTAATATGACAAGGTTTCTGATGACACTAGAAGAAGCTGTAGAGTTGGTTTTATTTGCATTCGAACATGGTAATTCAGGAGATCTTTTCGTAAATAAAGCTCCTGCAGGAACAATTGGAGATCTGGCTCAGGCACTAAAAGAAATGTTTAAAGCAGACACTCCGATAAAAATTATCGGAACCAGACACGGTGAAAAGCTGTATGAAACACTTTGTACTCGTGAAGAGATGATAAAGGCAGAGGATATGGGAGATTTTTATAGAATTCCTGCGGATAACAGAGACTTAAATTATGCTCAGTATTTTTCTGAAGGAGAAGAAAAAGTTTCAAAAATAGAAGATTACCACTCACATAATACAAAACAGGAAGATGTAGAAGGCATGAAAAAGCTTCTTCTAAAACTTCCATTGATAAGGAAGGAAGTATTGGGTGAAGATCTGATGCAATATCCGGATTAAAAATCATGAATATTCCAGAAATTATTGAAGGAGAAAAATATTCTGATGAAAGGGGCAATCTTTTTTTCAATAATAATTTTGATGCTTCATCAATAAAAAGAATTTATTTTATTGAAAATAATAGTATTGAATATACAAGAGGATGGACAGGACATACAACTGAACAACGCTGGTTTGTAGCATCCGAAGGTGTTTTTATTATTAAGTTAATTAAAATTGATAATTGGGAAAGCCCTTCAAAAGATCTTCAGATTCTGGAATTTGAATTAAATGCAAAAAAGTTGAACGTACTTCATATCCCAAATGGTTATGCTTCAGCAATTCAGGCAAGAGAAAAAAAAGCAAAACTATTAGTAATGGTTAATTATGCTTTAGGCGAAATTAATGATGAGTATCGTTTCCCTTTAGATTATTTTAAAAATATGTAATGATGAAAAAAATTGGAATTACCGGTCAAAACGGTTTTTTAGGTTCACATTTGTACAATACATTAGGATTAAAGCCTGATCAATATGAGAGAATTTATTTTGAAAGAGATTTTTTTGAAAATCCCGAAAAACTAGATGAGTTTGTAAAACAATGTGATGTCATTGTTCATTTGGCAGCTATGAATCGTCATCCCGATCCGGAAATTATCTACAATAATAATATGGAATTGGTAAAGAAAATTATTGATTCCTTAGAAAGAACAAAATCTACCCCTCATATTTTATTTTCCTCTTCATCTCAGGAAGAAAAAGATAATCTGTACGGAAAATCAAAGAAAGAAGGAAGATCGCTTTTGGCTGATTGGGCAGAAAAATCCGGAGGAAAATTCACCGGAATGATTATCCCGAATGTTTTCGGACCTTTTGGAAAACCAAATTACAATTCATTTATAGCGACATTTTGCCACAAACTGACGCATGGTGAAATGCCTGTTATTGATAACGACGGAGAAGTAAGCCTTATTTATGTAGGTGAGCTTGTGGAAGAAATTATTAATCAGATCGAAATTGCTGAAACAAAAGAATTATATGAAGTTCCTCATACTTCCGTAAATAAAGTTTCGGAGGTATTGGCAAAACTTGAAAACTATAAAAAATTATACTTTGACAACGGTGAAATTCCTGAATTAAATTCAAAATTTGATCTTAATCTTTTCAATACTTTCCGTTGTTATTTTGATATTAAAGATCATTATCCGGTTAAATTTACTCAGCATACAGATCCGAGAGGAGCTTTTGTGGAAGTTATCCGTTTAGGAATTGGTGGACAATGTTCCTTTTCCACGACAGTTCCCGGAATTACAAGAGGAAATCATTTTCATACAAGAAAAATCGAAAGATTTGCGGTAATAAAAGGGGAAGCTCTTATTCAGTTAAGAAAAATTGATACCAATGAGGTGTTAGATTTTTATTTAGGCGGAAATGAACCTGCCTATGTTGATATGCCTATTTGGTACACCCACAATATCAAAAATGTAGGAACAGAAGATCTGTATACTATTTTTTGGATTAATGAGCCATTTAATGCTGAAGATTCGGATACTTATTTTGTTGAGGTATGAAAAAAATATTGTATTGTTTAGTATGCTTGATTTTTTCAATCCATTATAATGCACAGAATTTATCAAGTAATTTTTTATCCATCAAGAAATTTGGAAGTATTGGTGATGGTAAAACTTTAGATTCTGATAATCTTCAAAAGGCAATTGATTTTGCTGAAAAAAACTCTATAAAAACCATCGTAATTCCCGATGGAAAATATTTTCTGGATAAACCATTGATTTTTAGAAAAGGGGGAATTCAACTGATTGGGACAGGTGCATTACTAAGAGAAGAAAGTTGGGCAAAAATGAACGGAAATTTTGCTAATGACGAACCTTTTATTGGATGTACATTAATAGTTCCTAAAAATTCAGCAGGAATAATTTTTGAAAAAACGGTAGCAGATCCTATTAGAATTGCGAATATCCAATTTCTTGCAAAAGATGGAAGAACAAAAGGAAATACAACTGCCATAAAATTTCAATCTGAATTTACAGGTCCTACTTGGCCATTTATTGTTGAAAGATGCCATTTCAGAGGATTTAATTACGCTGTAAAATTTGAATCTGCGAACCAGTATAATGTTGCTTTTGTACAATTTTTTCAAAACGCCTTTTCTCAGAATGACGAATGTATTTATTTTTCAGATTTGCCTGAAGGTAAAGTTTCGCCTTCCGGAGGACGAAATTTGACATGGGGATTCACTTTTCAAAATAATTCTTGCCACGATAATTCAAGAGTGATAAGAGGAGGATTTTCTAAAGATCCTGTCAATATAATCAATAACAATATGGAGGGCAATATTCCTTATGCAAATGGTAGTAAACCTGCTAATATTGTTGATTTGGAAATTAGTCATTGCACCGTTAATTTTGAAGGTAATCATTTTGAAAGTGTTATTTCAGACTGTGTTTCAGTATCTTCTGCATTTGTAAAAAGTGATGGCAGCTATTCAGAATATTCAGGCAAAACCACTGGAAGCGAAAAAAATAAGATTTTCATAAAAGGGAATAATTTTGATGGTATAAAAGACTATAAACCCTACATAATTAAATCAATGATGATTTATAATTATGACCCTTACAATTTGTATATAGACGAATGTGATGTGAGGCAGAATGATTCAAATACCTTAAATCAATTTTTATCAGACAGAGCTCTTTCTCATGGGACAACATTAAAAACACCTACGGGAAAATATGAAAACTCTTATAAAGTGTTTAATAATTTTGGAGAAATAAAATCCGTTAAAGCAAAAACATCGGGAAATGCCAATATTCTTAATCCTTATTCAAGACTAAATTTCGTTAGGATTAATAAATCTTCTGGCCTATTTGGAAATCCTTCCGAATCTATAAATACTAATACAAATGATAAAGTTGCTGGTGTGTCATTTATCGTAAATAATCCTAAAGTATCAGATTTTTTGGGAGTAATTATTTTTGAAATTTCAGAAGATAACGGACAGACTTATAAGCAAGCGTACATGTCCGGAACATATGGAACAAATATAGGATTTACTACTATTACAGCTTTTATTCCTACAAATGGTAAAAAGTTAAAAATTAAAGCTTCGCTTGTTAGTGATGTTTTAGGAGATACTGATATCTTTGTAGCAGATAATTTTACATTGTTTACTATAAAAACAATGGTACAGGTTCCCGCTATTCCTGTATTTGAAACCAAATAATTATGAAAAAATTAAAAGTAATGACCGTTGTGGGAACACGACCGGAAATCATTAGACTATCAAGAGTATTATCGGCTTTGGATGCTTCTGAAGCTATTGAACATATTATCGTCCATACGGGACAGAATTATGATTATGAACTTAATCAAATTTTCTTTGAAGATTTAGGACTTCGCAAACCGGATTATTTTCTGGAAGCAGCCGGAAAAACAGCCACAGAAACCGTTGGAAATATTTTAATTAAGATAGATCCGCTTTTGGAAGAATTAAGTCCTGATGCTTTTTTAGTGTTAGGAGATACAAATTCTTGTCTTTGTGCAATTCCTGCCAAAAAAAGACAAATTCCTATTTTTCATATGGAAGCAGGAAACAGATGTTTTGATCAGAGAGTTCCGGAGGAAACCAACAGAAAAATTGTAGATCATACATCAGATATCAACCTTACTTATTCTGATATTGCAAGAGAATATTTATTAAGAGAAGGGCTTCCTGCAGACAGAATCATTAAAACAGGTTCTCCGATGTTTGAAGTGTTGAATCATTATCTGCCTCAGATTGAAAGTTCTGATGTTTTAGCAAGATTAAATTTAGAACAAGGAAAATATTTTGTTGTATCATCACACAGAGAAGAAAACATTAATTCTGAGAAAAATTTTAACGGATTAATTGAAAGTCTTGACGCTATTGCCGAGAAATTTGGCTTTCCCATTATTGTTTCTACCCATCCAAGAACAAGAAACATGATCGATAAAATGAAAGTCGAAGTGAGACCTGAAATTCAATTCTTAAAACCGCTTGGCTTTCATGATTATAATGCTTTGCAGATGAGAAGCTATGCTGTTTTATCCGACTCAGGAACAATTTCAGAAGAATCTTCGATCTTAAATTTCAGGGCGCTCAATATAAGAGACGCTCACGAAAGACCTGAAGCGATGGAAGAAGCATCTGTGATGATGGTAGGATTATCTCCTGAAAGAATTTTGCAGGGGCTCGTTCAGCTTCAGCAGCAAAAAACAGGGGAAGACAGAAATTACAGACCGGTTTCAGATTATTCTATGCCAAATGTCTCTGAAAAGATGGTAAGAATTATTCTGAGCTATACGGACTATGTCAACAGAGTAGTGTGGAGTAAGAAATAGGTGATGAATATATTGTTTCTTACTTTAGCAAAAATAGATACGCTGAGTCAGCGTGGTCTTTATCAGGATCTGATGCGTGAGTTTTCAGGTCATGGTCATCATCTTTACATCGTATCACCTACTGAAAGACGTGAAAATCAAAAAACAAGTTTAAAAAGTGAAGGAAATACAAAATTTCTGAATGTAAGGACATTAAACATCCAAAAAACCAATTTTATAGAAAAAGGGATTTCTACAATATCAATAGAAAAGCTATTTCTAATGTCTATTAAAAAATATTTTTCTGATGTAAAGTTTGATTTGGTCATTTATTCCACACCGCCTATTACTTTTACGAATGTTATTAAGTTTATTCAAAAGAGAGATGGTGCGAAAACTTATTTATTACTGAAAGATATTTTTCCTCAAAATGCTGTGGATATGCAGTTAATGACCAAAAAAGGAGTTTTATACAAATATTTTAGAAATAAAGAAAAAGAATTGTACCGTATTTCAGACAAAATTGGCTGTATGTCTAAGGCAAACGCTGATTTTATTCTACATCAGAATTCTTTTATATCTGAAAATAAAATTGAAATTAATCCTAATTCGATTGAACTACAGGATTTTAAGGAACTTTCAGAACAGGAAAGAAATACAATTAAATCCCAATACAAAATTCCTTTAGATAAAAAAGTATTTATTTATGGGGGTAATTTAGGGAAACCTCAGGGAATAGATTTTCTTATCAAAACATTAGATGCCAAAAAAGATGATGAGAGAATATTCTTCATCATTGTAGGGTCAGGAACAGAATATGGGAAAATAAAAAATTGGATTGATGTGACTCAGCCACAAAATGTCTTCCTGTTATCTGCTTTACCTAAAAATGATTATGATCTTCTTGTTCAGGTTTGTGATATAGGCTTGATATTTTTACATAAAGATTTTCTGATTCCGAATTATCCTTCGAGATTACTTTCATATCTCGAGTACAAAATGCCGGTAATTGCCGCTACCGATAGAAATACAGATATCGGATCAGATATTGTGAACAACCATTGTGGTGTATCGGTTTATTCTGGTGATATTAATGATATGACCAAAACGATAGATATATTCACCGAAATGGAAAGTTCCAAATTTGAAGAAATGAGACAAAACAGCTGGGATTTTCTTAAAAAAGAATTTCAGGTGAAAAAATCTTATGAAAAAATAATAAATTCGTTAAACTAAAAAAGATAAAGTGTATAAAAACTTTTTCAAAAGGATCATTGATTTTTCTTTGGCATTATTAGTTTTTTTACTTTTAAGCCCTCTTTTTTTATTGGTCATGATTGGTCTTGCTTTTGCCAATGACGGGAAACCCTTTTTCTTCCAGAAAAGACCGGGGAAAAATGCAAAAATCTTTAGTATCATTAAGTTTAAAACAATGAATGATAAGAAAGATGCAGAAGGAAATCTTTTGTCGGATGCGGAAAGAATGACATCTATCGGCATGTTTGTAAGAAGCACTTCTTTAGATGAAATTCCTCAATTACTAAATGTAATCAAAGGAGATATGTCGTTGATTGGGCCTAGACCGCTTTTAGTTCAATATTTACCAATTTATAATAAACATCAGGCAAGAAGACATGAGATAAAACCAGGAATAACAGGTTGGGCGCAGGTTAATGGTAGAAATGCAATTTCCTGGAAACAGAAATTTGATTTTGATGTTTGGTATGTGGATAATGTATCATTTGTTGTAGATTTGAAGATAATTTACTTAACAATAAAAAAAGTATTTTTAAAAGAAGGGATATCTGCAAATGGTCATGCCACCACAGAGCCTTTTAAAGGGAACTAAAAAACTAATATGTATTTATTTGGAGCCAGCGGACACGGTAAAGTTGTAGCAGATATTGCTATTGAAAATGGTATTGAAATAACTGCTTTTATTGATCATGATGTTAATAAAACAGAATGTTATGGATTTCCTGTAATTCATAATATTATTGATAAAGAAAAACCTTTAATAATAACAATAGGAGATAATCTTGCTCGAAA
Organism: Chryseobacterium ginsenosidimutans; assembly: GCF_024807225.1. Classification (GTDB taxonomy): domain Bacteria; phylum Bacteroidota; class Bacteroidia; order Flavobacteriales; family Weeksellaceae; genus Chryseobacterium; species Chryseobacterium ginsenosidimutans. The sequence goes on along the minus strand of NZ_JANUCO010000001.1, from coordinate 4,085,378 downwards.
AAAGATCGCAGAAAAAATAGCTAATAAAGTAGAAAAACTGATTCATCCCAAATCAATAATTTCCCATACATCAAAAATAGGTAAAGGAACAGTGGTCATGGGGGGCGTTACAATCAATGCAGATGGTTTTATTGGTGAGCATTGTATTATTAATACCAATTCATCCATTGATCATGAATGTCATATTGAAGATTTTGTGCACATATCACCAAATGTAGCATTAGCAGGAAATATTTATATAGGTGAAGGGTCACATATTGGTATTGGAGCAGCTATAATTCAGAATATTAATATTGGAAAATGGTGTGTGATAGGTGCCGGTGCTGTAATTTTAAAAGATGTTCCTGATTATTCGGTAGTTGTTGGAAATCCTGGGAGAATAATAAAAAAAATAAAATAGATTTAAAATACATAAATGAATTCAAAAATCTGGTTATCCTCACCACACATGGGAGGTAACGAATTAAAATACATCAACGAAGCTTTTGCTGAAAACTGGGTTGCTCCTTTGGGACCGAATGTGAATGGTTTTGAAGAAGACCTGGAAAACTTCTTAGGAGAAGATACCAAAGTTGCAGTTTTATCAGCAGGTACGGCGGCGCTTCATTTAGCATTAATTGAATGTGGAGTTGGATATGGTGATGAGGTAATTTGCCAGTCAATGACGTTTTCAGCGTCTGCAAATCCGATAGCATATTGTGGTGCAACACCTGTTTTTGTAGACAGTGAGCCGGAAACTTGGAACATGTGTCCTGCAGGTTTAAGACAGGCGATCGGAGACAGAATTAAAAAAGGAAAGAAGCCAAAAGCAATTATTATAGTCCATTTGTATGGGATGCCTGCAAAAATGGATGGTATTATTGCTATTGCAAAAGAATTTGATATTGAAGTAATCGAAGATGCAGCGGAAGCGTTAGGTTCGACATATAAAGGTCAACCTTGTGGAACTTTCGGGCGTTTTGGGGTTTTAAGCTTTAATGGGAATAAAATCATTACTACTTCAGGAGGTGGTGCTTTGGTTTGTCACACTCAGGAAGATAAAGATAAAATCGTTTTCCTTTCTACACAGGCAAGAGATAATGCTCCTCATTATCAACATTCTCATATTGGGTATAATTATAGAATGAGTAATATTGTTGCAGGTATAGGAAGAGGTCAGATGGAAGTTTTAAACAGCCGTGTGGAAGCGAGAAGAAGTATGCACGATTTTTACGTTAATATTTTTAAAGATATTGATGGGGTAACTGTATTTTCCGAACCGTCTGAAGACTTTTATTCTAATCATTGGCTTTCTGCAATTACTGTCAATCCTCAGATTACAGGAAAAACAAGAGAAGAATTAAGAATGGCTTTTCTGGAAGATAATATAGAATCAAGACCATTGTGGAAACCGATGCACTTGCAGCCGATTTTCGAAAATGCTCCTTTTTACGGAGGCGGTGTTTCCGAGAAACTGTTTAATGATGGTTTATGCCTTCCTTCAGGATCAAATCTTACAGAAGATGAAAGACTGAGAATTGCAAAAGTGATCAACGATTTTTTTGGAAAATAATTTGTAAATAATGGGTAAGTATAGGTATTGGAAAGTTGTTTTGGATTGTATTTTATCAATCTTTTTAATTATTCTCTTTTTACCTTTATTAATCATATTGTTTATTATTGCAAGCCTGGATACAAAATCAAATGGTGTTTTTTGCCAGAAAAGAATCGGACAATTTGGAAAGGCTTTCACTATTTATAAGTTTAAAACGATTGATGATAATGAAAGGGAAAGCTCCCGAATAGGATTATTATTAAGAAAATTTAAACTTGATGAATTGCCACAGTTATTCAATATCCTGAAATGTGAAATGAGTTTTGTAGGACCTCGTCCCGATATTGAAGGATATTATGATAAATTAGAAGGCGATTCAAGAAGAATTTTAGAACTAAAACCGGGATTAACCTCAGACGCAAGTATTAAGTACAGTAATGAGGATGCAATATTAAAACAACAAAAAGATCCCATATTTTATAATGATGAGATTTTATTTCCGGATAAAGTAAAAATGAATTTAGATTATCTGGAAAATATGTCTTTTGCTAATGATGTTAAAATCTTGTCGAAGACTATTTTTAAAGTTTTTATAAAATAAAATTAAAACAATTAAGGTTATTTTTAACCAATTTTGAACTATGAAAATAAAAGAAACCCCTTTAAAGGACTGTTATATTATAGAACCTACCATTTTTGAAGATGATAGAGGATACTTTTTCGAAAAATTTAATGAGAAAAAATTCGAAGAACTTACCGGAATGAATGGTCACTTCGTTCAGGATAATATCTCAAAATCTTCGTATGGTGTTTTAAGAGGTCTTCATTTGCAGAAAGGAGAACATGCGCAGGCAAAGCTGGTTTCTTGTCTGGAAGGGAAAGTTTGGGATGTGGCAGTAGACTTAAGAGAAGATTCTCCAACTTTCGGACATTGGTTTGGTATCGAACTTACAGATGAAAATAAACTGCAGCTATACGTTCCGAGAGGTTTTGGGCATGGTTTTTCTGTCTTAAGTGAAACTGCGGTTTTTGCTTATAAATGCGACAATTTTTACAATAAAGAATCAGAAGGAAGTGTAAAATACAACGATTCTGATCTCAATGTCGACTGGAAAATTGAAGACAAGGATGCTGTTCTTTCTGAAAAAGATAAAACAGCACCAACTTTTAAAGAAAAGAATTTTTAAATATCATATTGAAAGCCAATTTATTAAAGTGGTTTTCTTTTTTTTAAGTAAGGCTCTTTAATATTTTGTATCTTTGCAAACTCAAAATCAAAAAGATGCGCACAAAATCTGTAGGTAAGAAGAAAATTAATATAGTAACGCTTGGATGTTCCAAGAACGTTTATGACTCTGAAGTTTTAATGAGCCAGCTTAAAGCCAATGGTAAAGAGGTTGTTCATGAAGACAAAGGAGATATTGTGGTGATCAATACCTGCGGATTTATCGACAATGCAAAAGAAGAGTCTATCAATACTATTCTTGATTATGTAGAAGCGAAAAATAGAGGAGAGGTAGAGAAAGTTTTTGTTACAGGTTGTCTTTCAGAAAGATATAAGCCAGATTTGATAAGAGAAATTCCTGATGTAGATCAGTATTTCGGGACGAGAGATCTTCCTATTTTATTGAAGCATTTAGGGGCAGATTATAAGCACGAATTGGTTGGAGAAAGATTAACAACGACTCCAAAGCATTATGCCTACTTAAAAATTTCTGAAGGATGCGACAGACCTTGTTCTTTTTGTGCAATTCCTTTAATGAGAGGTAATCACATTTCTACACCGATTGAAAAATTGGTTCTTGAAGCTCAGAAATTAGCCAAAAAAGGAACAAAAGAATTGATTTTGATTGCTCAGGATCTTACCTATTATGGGTTGGATATTTATAAAAAACGTGCATTGGGAGAGCTTTTAAAAGAATTGGTAAAAGTAGAAGGAATCGAATGGATTCGTCTTCATTATGCTTTTCCAAGCGGTTTCCCGGAAGATGTTCTGGATATTATCCGTGAAGAACCGAAAGTTTGTAATTATATCGATATTCCTCTTCAGCATATCAATTCAGATTTATTGAAGTCGATGAAAAGAGGAACTACGCATGAGAAAACAAATGCTCTTTTAGGAAAATTCAGAGAAAAAGTGCCGGATATGGCAATTAGAACTACGCTTATTGTTGGTTATCCCGGAGAAACTGAAGAAATTTTCCAAGAGCTGAAAGATTGGGTAAGAGAACAGAAATTCGATAGATTGGGATGCTTCACTTACTCTCATGAAGAAAATACCGGAGCTTATGTGCTGGAAGATGATGTTCCACAGGAAGTTAAGGAAGCGAGAGTAGAAGAGATCATGGAAGTTCAGTCTCAGATTTCATGGGAAAAGAATCAGCAAAAAATTGGTAATATATATAAATGTGTATTCGACAGAAAAGAAGGTAACTATTTTGTCGGAAGAACAGAGTATGATTCTCCGGACGTAGACAACACTGTGTTGGTTTCTGCAGAGAATACTTACATTTCAATCGGAGATTTTGCTGACGTGAAAATTACTTCAGCAGAAGAATTTGACCTATATGGAGAATTAATTTAAAATTATTCTCAAATAGTTTACATTTTATTAAATAATTTGGAGATAATTCTCATTAAAATAAAATTATTTGTGAGTTGATGAATATTAACATTAATTAATTAATAATACAATTTGTTTTAATTACTTGATTTACAGGTGTTTTTGTTTTTTTGAAATTAAAATAACGAAACTTTTTTATTTAATATTGTGTAAATTAGATAATAAATATTAACTTTGCCGGTATGAATAGTTTTTATACTTCTATTCATTTAAAGCTTAGATATTTATAGAATCAAGTAAAATTTAAATGTTTTTTGAAATTGTATCATAAAATATTTTATTTTTTATTTATTGAAAGGCACAATTGGGGTAAGTTTCCCATTTGAATATAATTATCATTGATGAAAATGTAATTTAAAATCTTTAAAAACTTATGAAAAAATTTTTATTAACAACGACTATGTTAGTCGGATTCGTAGCAATTGCTCAGGCACAGCAAGGGCGTGTGGGTATTAACACAACCACTCCAGCTGCTACTTTAGATGTTGTCGGTACACCTGCAGATGCAACAAGACCAGACGCATTACTAGTCCCTCGTATCACAAGAGGCCAATTACAGGCAAAAGATGCTGTATATACTGCCGCACAAAACGGTGCACTTACATTTGTTTCCTCAATTGCAGATGGTGCAGCAACAGGAAAAGCAATTAATGTAACAGCAGTTGGTTTCTATTATTATGATGGAACTACTACTAATACTTGGATTGCATTTGGTGGTGGAACTGTTACTGCTACTCCTGTAAGTGTTAGAACTTCTGCTTCTGGTGCTGATTTAGCAGCAGGTGATTTAAATGGGTATGTTTTTATTACTACAAATGCAGATTTATCAACAATTCCTGTGACTGCTGCAAGTAAAGGTAAAACTGTTACACTTGTGAAAGTTGGAGGCGGTACCCTTACGATATCTGGTGTGAGTGCAACTTCATCAAACTCATTAGCAGTTAATGGTAGAGGTGTTGCTTTTGTATATGATGGTACTGCTTGGCAATCATATTCTGCACAATAATTTTTTAATATTAACTTAATACACACATTTAGTCATGAATAAAAAGTTTATACTAACTCTTGCCTCAGGTTTGGCAATGTTTCAATATACAAACGCACAATTAAGAAGTAATGGTTTTGCTAGTGGTAATATCCAATCTCAAAGTGCTTTCTTAGATGCATCTGGTATTCAAGGTGGTTTTAATGATAGTACTAACGATGGTAAAGGATTAGTCTTTCCTAGAACAAATTTAACTACATTTACTTTCGCCACTCCTGTTACAGATGAAGATAATTTCCCTACAGCGTATGATGGGATGATTGTTTACAATATGGGTACTGGTAACAGTGTTTCTGGTGTCACTACGGCTGTTGCGCCAGGATATTATTATTTCTCTAATCCAACGGGAGGACTTGGAAATGGATTTGCAACTGCTACAGGTACATGGAAACCATTAAATGCTACGAGTAAAACTATAATTGGTACAACTGAAACCATTACTAATACACAAATTGGTACTGCTGCAGTTTATGCAATTAAAGGAACTTTCACTGCAAGTGGAACTTCAACAGCAGTTGATATTCCTTCACCAACAGGTATGACTTCTTTATATTCAGTTACTATTTATAAAGCGGGTACTGGTGTAGTTTTTGATAAGAGTTTATATTCTTACACTTTAGGAACTGGTGCTGGAAATGCTATCACAGGTTCTCCTAGTATGTCTGTAGTATACCCGAGTGGTACTTATGACTATGTATTGGAATATTTAAAATAATAAAGGATTAATCTTTTATAATATATAAAACCAATGAGAATTTCTCATTGGTTTTTTTTATTTTAGTACTTTTTTAATTTTACTTCTGTAAGATCTCAGATTGTTTTTTAATGATATTAGCAGCGTTAAATTTTAAAATCATAAATTTATTTAACTAATTGATTATCAAACCAAATTATATGTTAAAAGTATCTAAATATCTTGATTTTTGTTAAAATTGTTAACGTTTGAGTTGTTTTTTTAACACTCTTTAACAATACCTCTTAAAACCCCTATTGATAGGGAGTTATAATATATATTAAGATAATTTTTGGTTTTAGTTAACACTTGTTAACAAATAGAATAGGCTCTTTAAAAGATTCATGATACATTTGCTGAGTCAAAACCAATAAAATGTTCAAAATGATGAAAAGATTCATTCTCGTAATCATAATGATGATTTCAAGCTTTGGTATTTATTCTTTCAAGAATAATGCCATGGATGCGAAAAAAACAAGTTATGCATCGTACTACCACGAAAAGTTTAACGGTAGAAAAACTGCAAGCGGAGAGATCTTTGATAATGCAAAGTTCACCGCAGCAAACAGAACGCTTCCTTTTGGTACAAATATTAGAGTTACCAATCTGAATAATGGGAAAGAGGTAATAGTGAGAGTAAATGATAGAGGACCTTACCATTCATCAAGATCTTTAGACATGTCTAAAGCAGCGTTCAGTGAAATCGGAGATACCGATAGAGGTACGATTCCGGTGGAATATGAAATTGTCGATTAAATTTATGATTTAAATTAAAAGAAAAATCCAACTGATTCAGTTGGATTTTCTTTTTTGTGCTAAAGGCTTAATTCTACCAAAGCAGGACAATGATCGGAATGCACAGCTTCTTTTAAAATAACGGCTCTTGTGAGCTTATCTTTTAAGGAATAAGAAGCGAAATTATAATCCAATCTCCAGCCTTTGTTATTAGCTCTCGAATTCTGTCTGTAGCTCCACCAAGTATAATTGTCGGGTTCATTATTGAAAAGCCTGAAACTGTCGATCAGTTCGCATTCATTAATGAAATTGGTCATCCATTCTCTTTCCATGGGTAAAAAGCCGGAAACATTCTTTAAACCAACCGGATTGTGAATATCGATAGCTTCATGACAAATATTAAAATCCCCGGAAATAATAAGATTAGGAATTTCTTTCTTTAAGTTTTTAATATAATTTAAAAAATCGTGACAGAACTGCATTTTAAATTCTAACCTGTCAATGTTGGAAGCAGAAGGTACATAGACCGAGATGGCAGAAAATCCGTCAAAATCTGCACGAATGATTCTCCCTTCATTATCGTAGCTTTCGATACCGCAACCATATTCTACATGATTGGGTTTAATTTTCGAAGCAATACCAACGCCGCTGTAGCCTTTTTTTACCGCTGAATGCCAATAACTGTGATATCCCAGTTTTTCAAGGCTTTCGATGTCTATCTGGTCGTTTCCTGCTTTACTTTCCTGAATGCAGATAATATCAGGATCAGCGGTTTTCAGCCATCCTAAAAAATCTTTAGTAAAAGCTGCTCTGATTCCGTTTACGTTGTAAGTGATTAATTTCATGCTTCAAAAATATTAATAAAAAAGAAGCGGAAAAAATCTTTGATTTTTTCCGCCCCCTTATTACCAAAGTAAATAACTACTTAGGTTCTAAAATACTGAAAGGAATTATACATTCTTCTAATGAAATTCCTCCGTGTTGGTAGGTCTCTTTATAATAATTTACAAAGTGATTATAATTTTTTGGATACGCTAAAAAGATATTGTTCTTGGCAAAAATGTACTTAGAACTTAAATTTCCTTTTGGTAAAAACAGTTTTTCAGGATTCGTAATTGCCCAAACATCACTCGTGTCATAGGTTAAACTTTTCCCTGTTTTATAACGGATATTCGTAGAAGTTTCTCTGTCACCGACAACTTTACTTGGCTTTTTAACATAAACCGTTCCGTGGTCTGTCGTGATAACCAATTTGAAACCGCTTTCTGCAGCAATCTTGATAATCTTTAATAATGATGAATTCTCAAACCAGTTTAAGGTTAATGATCTGAAAGTTTTATCATCACGAATTAATTGATCAACGATATGATTATCCGTTTTCGCGTGAGAAAGAATATCAATAAAGTTGTAAACAATTACCAAAAGATCGTTGTTTTTATGCTGGTTGAAGTCGTCATAGATTTTTCTTTCAAAATCAGCATTCAAGACTTTAAGATATTTCATCGACTTAGAGCCTAAACCAATTCTTTTCATTTGATCTTCAAGGAAATCACGCTCAAATTCATTTTTATTTCCTTCTTCATTATCATTAAACCATTTATCAGGAAAACGTTTTTCAATTTCAGAAGGTAATAATCCTGCAAAGAAAGAGTTTCTAGCATATTGAGTTGCCGTCGGAAGAATACTGTAATAATAATCTTCTGAAATTTTGTTGTAGTATTTTGTGAATAATGGTTCGATTACTTTCCATTGGTCATAACGCAGATTATCGACCATTAAAAGCAACACTTTCTCTTTTTCAACCTGTGGCTTTACTTTTTCTTTGAAAAGAGTATGGCTCATTAATGGTTTTTCATTTCCATTCAACCAATCTTCGTAATTGTTTTCGATAAATTTCGCAAACTGAATATTGGCTTCTTCTTTTTGAGATTGCAAAAGATCTGCAAATTCGTTATCTGCTACTTTATCAAATTTAAGTTCCCAATTAACGATTTTCTTATAATAATCTGCCCAATCCTGATACGTTCTCAAATAAGAAAGTTCCATAGAAAGATTTCTGAATTCCTGCTGATATTGCAGAATTGTTTTCTGCTCAACAAGATTATCTTCCTGAAGGTTTTTCTTTAACGAAAGTAAAATTTGGTTTGGGTTTACAGGTTTTAAAATATAATCGGCAATCTGAGATCCGATTGCTTCCTCCATAATATGTTCCTCCTCACTTTTCGTCACCATTACAATTTTTAGAGAATTATCTTTCTCCTTAATCATAGGAATTGCTTCCAAGCCGGAAATTCCGGGCATATTTTCATCTATAAGTGTTAATGCGAACTTCTCAGAATCCATGAGTTCAAGTGCCTCGTTTACGTTGTTAACAGGCGTTACCTGATAACCTTTCTTTTCAAGAAAAACGATGTGAGGTTTAAGTAAATCTATTTCATCATCTATCCATAATATCTTTTCCGACATAATTTATTTTTTACATGGTTATAGTATCAAATTGTTGACCAATTCTATCCAAAAACTGCCAAATTAAGCAGCTATTAAGTTAAATATAAGTTAAATGAAAACATAACGGAATATTATTGATTTTGTTTCATTCAATTACCGTCTTTTATATATTGTAAAGCTCTTTCCAGCACTTCATCTTTTCCTTCCTGAATGCCTTTTACCGTTGGCTTTATAATAATATCAGGAATGATACCGATTCTCTGGGTTTCCGTTCCATTCGGGTAATAAGCTCCTAATCCCGTGAAACTCGTCTCCAAATCAGCAATATTGAATATAATGACATCGCCATTTGCTCCCGAAGTGTAACCACCGATCACTTTCGCTTTAGGATGTTGTTTTAACATCATTACCGTAGTTTCAGCCTGGCTTTGTGTATTTTCGTTAACCAAAATTACCACATTTCCCTTATAATATTCAGTATTTCTGTTTCCGATACTGTTTTTTCGGCTGTAAAATTTACCGAGATAATTTGTTTCCGGAAAATTGAACTTGTAATAAATGGTATTTTCTGGAAGCAATAATTTACTCAATGGTAAGATCGTCATTTTCGGGTAATTTCTGGAGTCAAAAATGATGGATTCTGTCGATTTTAAATTGTTAAACATTTCGTCCAGATCTTTTCTCTGAATCAATCCCATGTTTACGTAGCCGATTTTTCTTTCCTCACCCAGAAATTTCCACCTTTCGGGTTGAATTGTTTTTTCAGAAATAATATCTTTTAAAAGGTACGTTTTTACTTTTAAAGCTAAATTTTGTCCGTTTCTTTCAATTTTAAGACTTGTGGAATCTTTATTGGTCATTAAAAACAGCTTTCTTACTTTTTTAATTTTCCCCCAAGAATTGGAGGCGGGAATATATTTTCCGAAAGCATTTACTTTTTGAGGAATCGTTAAGCCATTAATATCATAAATCACATCGCCGATTTTCAAAGGATTTTCTTCATTAAATGTATTGGAATTAAGTTTCGTAACCACCAGTTTTCCTTCTGCATAAGAATATTCTACCGGAACATTTCTTCTACCGTATTGATTCAGACTGATTAACGAGGACAAAAGATAAGCATGCGAATCATCAGTTTTGGTGACCAATTCTGCTAAATTCAAATGATAATTTACATCATTGTTAATTTCCAGGAATTTTGGAATCATTTCTGTTAAAACATCATTCCAGTTTTGATCGGTTTTGTATTTGTAAGCAAAGAAATATTCTGCATAATTCCAATATCTGAATAATTCGAAAAGACTGATCTGTTTTGAAATAAATTTTGAACCATAAGAGTTTTCATTTCTGAAATAAACCTTTCTTCCGTTGATCCCGAAATAATAATTTTCTCCAAAGTTTCTGTTATTCTGAATGTAATTCAGCTTTTGAATCACATTTTCGGAAAAAACATTTTGATCATTCATCCAGTTTAAATAAAAATTCTTCAGAAAATAAACTTTATTCTCTTCTTTCGAACATTCTTTACATTCATCAATTTTTCCAAGACTGTCGATCCAATTTGAATATAATTCGTTCAACTTGCTTTTCTCGTTAATGTTTTCAAGCTCATCAATTTTCTGAAAAAGCTGTTCATCCCAATTGAATTTTCCTTGGGCAACATTCGGATGATAATATTTCAAAAATCCCCAAACCTTACAAAGAGATTCCAGTTTTTGAGTTTCAGATAAAATCTGCGCCGAAAAATTGAAGCTTAAGAGTAATAAGATGAAAAGTGAGAATTTTCTCATTAATGGATATTGGAATTTTATCAAAGATAATTTTTAAACACAATTGACGCAAATGTTTTCACTAATAACAAAATTATAAACGCTCTGTTTGTCATTCCGGAGGAATCTCGGCAAAGTAATTCACAGCATAATTTTAATAAACTGCGTCTGGATTGCTCAGGACTGACAAACTATATGAATAACATTCGTATCATTCATGAAAATATTCGTCCCATTTGTTTATAAATCAATCCATTTTTAATAAAAATTAATCAACCCTAAAATTTAAAATCCCTAAATTTGTGTACAAATACTGACGTTTCAATGCAGAATAAGTTAAAAATCATCAACGATCCTGTTCACGGATTTATCAGAATTCCCCACGCCATTTTATTTGATATCATCGAGCATCCTTACTTCCAAAGATTGAGAAGAATAGGACAAACCGGATTGTTGAACCTGATTTTTCCGGGTGCGACGCATACAAGATTTCATCATGCTTTGGGGGCGATGCATTTGATGTTTACTGCTTTGGAAACATTGAAACAGAAAGGCGTGAAAATTTCTGAAGATGAAGAGAAAGGAGCAATGTTGGCGATTTTGATGCACGATATTGGTCACGGACCGTTTTCTCACGCGTTGGAAAGTATGTTGATGGACGATTGGCATCACGAGAATCTTTCATTATTATTGATGAATCGATTAAATGTAGAATTTAACGGAGAATTATCGGTTGCCATTGAAATGTTTCAGGGGAAATATCACAGAAAGTTTTTCAATCAGCTTATTTCTTCTCAGTTGGATGTCGACAGACTTGATTATTTAAACAGAGACAGCTTTTTTACAGGCGTTTCTGAAGGAAGCATCAATACGCAGCGAATTATTTCTATGATGAATGTTTGCGATGAAGGAGAATTGGTAGTGGATGCAAAAGGAGTGTATTCTGTGGAAAACTTTCTTACGGCAAGAATGTTTATGTATTGGCAGGTTTATTATCACAAAACTTCGGCGTTGGCAGAATTTCTTTTGGTTAAAATCTTAGAAAGAGCAAAACTTTTGGTTTCGCAGGGAGTTGATTTACCTGCAACCGAAAATTTGAAATATTTTTTACATCGAGGGAAAAGTTCGGCAACCGATGAAGATGTGGAAAGATTTACGCAATTGGATGACAACGATGTTATTCAGGCTATGAAATCTTGGCAAAATGCAGATGATGTGATCTTGTCTTATTGGTGTAAATGCGTGATTCAGAGAAATCTTCCGAAGACAATTATATCATCCCACTCATTTGGTAGGGAATTCATTGAGGAAAAAATAAAAAACACCAATGAATTTTTTGGAATCGATAATGGAAACGAACTGGTGCATGAAATTAAGAGAAAACTTCTTCCTTATGATACCGAAAAACAGCCAATTTATCTGTTGAAGAAAAATGGTAAAAAAATAAGGCTGGAAGAATCAGAAGACCAGCTTTTATCAGGTTTGATGGTAAATAAGACGACAAGATATATCCTTACTTTCCCAAGAGATATTGATGACATAATTTCTTAAAGAATATTAAAATTCACGATCTGAAAATTAAAAAATGTTTGCGAATTACAGAATTTCTTATCTTTGCAGAATATGGAATTTACAGCTTCGCAAATTGCAAGTTTTATTGACGGAAAAATAATAGGTGACGAGACCGCACTTATTACTGGAGTTTCACCAATTGAAAATGGAGAATCAGGGCATCTTTCTTTTATAGCACAAGATCGATTTTCTCATTATTTGGATACTTCAAAATGCTCTGTCATTATTGTTTCGGAAAATCTTTTAGCAAAAGATATTTATAATCCTACTATAATTGCGGTAAAGGATGCCTATCTTTCTTTCCAGGTTTTAATGAACCTGTATCAGGAAATGCAGGGCAGAAAACAAGGGGTGGAAGATGGTTCTTCGATTCATGATACCGCCGTAATTGGTGATGGAGTTTATATCGGCGCATTCACTTATGTGTCTGAAAAGGCTAAAATAGGAGAAGGAACTCAGATTTATCCTCAGGTTTACATCGGTAAAGGAGTGAGAATCGGAAAAAACTGTAAGATTGACAGTGGAGCGAGAATCTATGATTATTGCATTATTGGTGACAATTGTGTCATTCATTCCAATACGGTTGTAGGTGGTGACGGATTTGGTTTCCAACCGACTCAGGAAGGTTTCAAAAAGATTCCGCAACTGGGAAATGTAATCATTGAAGATGATGTAGAAATCGGTTCAAACTGCAGTATCGACAGAGCAACCATCGGTTCTACCATCATCGGAAAAGGAACTAAAATTGATAATCTGATTCAGATTGCTCATAACGTGAAAATTGGTCAGAACAACGTCATTGCAGCACAAGCCGGAATTGCAGGATCCACGATTATCGGAGATTGGAACCAGATTGGAGGACAAGTGGGCGTTGTAGGTCATATTAAAATAGGAAATCAGGTGAAAATTCAGGCTCAGAGTGGGGTGAATTCTAGCGTTAATGATAAAGAAACATTGTACGGTTCACCGGCAATCAGCTATAACGACTACCTTAGGAATTATGTCCATTTCAGAAATTTCACTGAAATTGTAGGTAGAATTAATAATCTTGAGAATACCTCAAAAGATAAAACTAATGAGTGATATGCAAAAAACACTTCAAAAAGAAGTGACACTTTCCGGAATCGGACTTCACACAGGTAAAGAAGTAAAACTAACCATGAAACCTGCAAAAGAAAATACAGGTTTTGTATTCGTAAGAACAGATTTGGAGGGACACCCTCAAGTCGAAGCTGACGTTAATTATGTTGTAGCTACAGAAAGAGGGACGACATTAGAAAAGCTGGGAGTTAAGATCAATACTTGTGAGCACCTTTTGGCGGCTTTGGTAGGATGTGATATAGATAACGCCATTTTAGAAATGGATGCTTCTGAGCCTCCGATTTTAGATGGTTCTTCAAAGTTTTTTGTTGAAGCTATCGAAACTGTTGGAGTTGTTGAGCAAAATACAATAAGAGAATATCTTGTAGTAAAAGAAGTTCTTACGTACAGCGATCCTGCAACGGGATCAGAAATCACGATTATTCCTTCGGATACGTACGAGATTACAACAATGGTAGATTTTGGGACTAAAGTTTTAGGAACTCAAAATGCTACTATGAAAAATATTTCTGAGTTTAAGGAAGAAATTTCATCTGCAAGAACGTTCAGTTTCTTACACGAATTAGAGATGCTTTTAGATCACGGTTTGATCAAAGGTGGAGATATTTCTAACGCAATTGTTTATGTAGATAAAGATCTTACGCCTGAAACTACAGAAAAACTGAAAAAAGCTTTTGGTAAAGACAATGTGTCAATAAGACCAAACGGAATTCTTGATAATTTAACCTTAAATTATCCCAACGAAGCTGCAAGACACAAATTACTGGATGTAATCGGTGATTTGGCGTTGGCTGGAGTGAAAATTAAAGGAAAAGTTATCGCAAACAAACCAGGACACTTTGTAAATACTCAATTTGCTAAAAAGCTGAACCGTCAGTGGAAATTGCAAAAGAAGAAAAACGTTCCTGATTTTGATTTAACGAAAGAACCTGTTTTTGATATCAACGGAATCATGAAGCTTATGCCTCACAGACCTCCGTTCTTATTAATTGATAAAATCCTTGAACTTTCAGATTCTCATGTTGTAGGTCTTAAAAATGTAACAATGAATGAACCTTTCTTCGTTGGGCATTTTCCTAAAGAACCTGTAATGCCGGGAGTTTTGCAAGTGGAAGCTTTAGCACAGACAGGAGGAATTCTTGTATTGGCAAGTGTACCGGATCCGGAAAATTACTCTACTTATTTTATTAAAATTGATAAAGTAAAATTCAAGAGAAAAGTAATTCCGGGAGATACGCTTATATTCAAGATTGAATTGATAGAACCTATCAGAAGAGGTATCGTTCATATGCAGGGGTACGGTTACGTAGGAGATACGGTAGCTGTAGAAGCAGAATTAATGGCCCAAGTTGCAAAAAATAAAGTTGATTAAATGATTCATCAATTAGCAGCCGTAGATAAACGTGCGAAAATCAGCAAAAATGTAATTGTAGAACCTTTTACTACGATTGCAGGCGATGTAGAAATCGGGGAAGGGTCTTGGATCGGTTCTAATGTTACCATTATGGATGGAGCAAGAATCGGGAAAAATTGCAGAATTTTTCCTGGAACTGTAATCTCAGCGATTCCTCAGGATCTTAAATTTGATGGTGAAGATACACAGACAATCATCGGTGATGATACGACAATCAGAGAATGTGTAACCGTAAACAGAGGAACTAAAGCTTTAGGATTTACTAAAATCGGTTCCAACTGTCTTATTATGGCAACTTCTCACATTGCTCACGACTGTGTTATCGGAGACCACGTTATCATTGTAAATGGTTGCGGTATTGCGGGACACGTAGAAATCGGCGATTATACCGTAATGGGAGGTTTGTCGGCTGTTCATCAGTTTGGTAAAATCGGGAAACATGTGATGATTTCCGGTGGTACTTTGGTGAGAAAAGATATTCCGCCTTATGTGAAAGTGGCGAGAGAACCTATGTCTTATGCAGGAATCAATTCTGTGGGGTTGAGAAGAAGAGGATTTACGAATGAGAAAATCTTTGAAATCCAAAAAATTTACAGAGCTATTTTCCAGATGAAAATGAACGTTTCTCAGGCTATTTCGCATATTGAAAAAGAAATGCTTCCGACTGCCGAAAGAGACGAAATTCTTCAGTTTATTCAGAACTCTCCAAGAGGTATCGTAAAAGGATACGGAACAGGAAAAGACAGTAATTAATAATCAATTACAAATGAAAATTTTAATCTTACTTATAACGCTTTCAGCTTCATCTTTGTTGTTTGGACAGCAAACAGAAGGATTAAAAACTGAAAAAACAACAAGGACTTCCATCATGGAAAGAAAACTTCCTGAAAAGTCTAATGACAGCATTGCTAAGAATAATTTAAATGATATTCTGAAGCAGAATAATACCGGAACTTCAATTTTTGGAAGCGCCAATCAATACAATTCTGAAGTTCAGACGAATGTAAACAGATTAAATAATAATGTGAATACATTCAACAACAATACATTTAACAGATTGCCGCAAGCGCAGGGAATACAATTTAATAAAAGAAAATAAATACATATAAAAATTAATGGCAACAAGTAACGATATAAGAAAAGGACTTTGCATCGAATTCAGCAATGATATTTTCAAAGTTGTTGAGTTTATGCACGTAAAGCCAGGTAAAGGTCCTGCTTTTGTAAGAACAAAATTAAAATCAGTAACAAACGGAAAAGTTCTTGATAATACTTTCTCTGCAGGTCACAAGATCGATGAGGTAAAAGTGATCACAAGAAAATTCCAATATCTTTATGATGACGAGAATGGTTTTCACTTCATGAATAATGATGATTTCTCTCAATTATATTTAAACAAAGAAATGATTGAAAACTCTAATCTGATGAAAGCAGGTGAAGAAGTTACCATTATCTTAAAAGAAGCTGATGAGACGCCTTTGTCTGCAGAACTTCCTCAGTCTGTTTACCTAGAAGTTGTCGAAGCTGATCCGGGTGTAAAAGGAAACACAGCTACCAACGCTCTTAAAAACGCTATCGTTGAAACAGGAGCAAGAGTAATGGTTCCTCTGTTCATCGAAGCGGGAGACAAAATCAAAGTAAGCACAGAAGACGGTTCTTACTTAGAAAGAGTAAAAGAATAATTATTCAAAATATTAGGAAGCTGGAAGTACAATAACTTTCAGCTTTCATTTTTTATGGCAGCAATTGTAGTTTACCCTGAGCTTGTCGAAGGGCCTTCAAGTCGGGCTGCAATGTAACTTGAAAAACAAACCTTGACAAGATTTTTAAACCTTGACAAAGTTGATAAAAACCTAAACATCATTAAAAAATATGACGTTTCATCACCCACAAAAACTGAAAACTATAGCCGATCTTATCGGTGCAAAATTTGTCGGTTCTGAAGACTTTGAAGTGTTGGGAACTAATGAAATCCATAGGGTAAGACCGGGAGATATAGTTTTCGTTAATCACCCGAAATATTACGATAAAGCTTTAAACTCTGCCGCCACCATTATCTTAATCGATAAAGAAGTAGGCTGTCCGGAAGGAAAAGCACTTTTAGTTTCTGAAGATCCTTTCAGAGATTTTAATAAAATCAATACCCACTTTACGAGAATATATAACTTCACAGAAGAGCTTCATGATGCTGAAATTGGTGAAGGAACAAAAATCCATCGTTCCGCAGTAATCGGAAACAATGTGAAAATCGGAAAAAACACACTCATTTTCCCAAATGTTGTCATTGGTGACAGAACGGTTATCGGTGATAATGTTGTCGTCCAATCCAACACGGTTTTAGGCGGTGACGCATTTTATTACAGAAAATTAAACGGAAATTTCGACCGTTTAATCTCAGTAGGAAATGTTGTCATTGAAAACAATGTAGAAATCGGAAACGGTTGTACCATCGATAGGGGAGTGACGGATTCCACAATAATTGGTGAAGGCTCTGTGTTGGATAATCAGATCCAGATCGGGCACGACACTGTTATCGGGAAAAAATGCCTTATCGCTTCACAAGTAGGAATTGCAGGATGTTGCGTGATTGGTGATGAAGTGACTTTGTGGGGGCAAGTTGGTATCGCTTCCGGAAACAAAATTGAAAGCGGATCTGTACTTTTAGGGAAAACCGGAGTCAACAGAGATCTTGAAAAAGGAACTTATATCGGGATGTTCGCAGAAGATTTCAAAACTTATCTTAAAAAAGAGGTAAAACTGAGAAATCTCAAATAAACAAATTACGCAGATTTATCCGAAATCAAAGAAATTTAAGTAAATTTGTGAGCATTAATAAAAATAATAAATAAATTAAAATTATAATAAAATGTCAATTTTAGTAAACAAAGATTCTAAAGTAATTGTACAAGGATTTACAGGGAACGAAGGTACTTTCCACGCAAGCCAGATGATCGAATACGGAACAAACGTTGTAGGTGGTGTTACTCCGGGAAAAGGAGGTAGCGAGCACTTAGGAAAGCCTGTATTCAACACGGTAGCTGATGCTGTAGCAAAAGCTGGAGCTAATGTGAGTATTATTTTCGTACCACCTGCATTTGCTGCTGACGCGATCATGGAAGCTGCTGAAGCGGGTATCAAAGTGATTGTATGTATTACTGAAGGTATTCCTGTAGCAGATATGGTGAAAGTAAAATCTTACATCGCTGATAGAGAATGTAGATTGATCGGTCCAAACTGCCCTGGAATCATTACTTCTGATGAAGCTAAAATTGGTATTATGCCAGGTTTCGTTTTCAAAAAAGGTAAAGTAGGTATTGTTTCAAAATCTGGAACTCTTACTTATGAAGCTGCAGATCAGGTGGTAAGAGCTGGTTTCGGTATTTCTACAGCGATCGGTATCGGTGGAGACCCAATTATCGGAACGACTACAAGAGAAGCATTAGAATTATTCATCAACGATCCTGAAACTGAAGCAGTTGTAATGATCGGAGAAATCGGTGGTGGTCTTGAAGCTGAAGCTGCAAGATGGTACAAAGCTAGCGGTTTCTACAAAACCTGTTGTAGGTTTCATCGCTGGGCAAACTGCTCCTAAAGGAAGAACTATGGGACACGCAGGTGCTATCGTAGGTGGTGCAGAAGATACAGCTCAGGCTAAAATGGAAATCATGAGAGAAAACGGGATCAACGTTGTAGATTCTCCTGCTGACATTGGTGCAACTGTTGCGAAAATTTTAGCTTAACATAAAACATAACAATATGAAAAAATTTTTATTAGCCTCTGCTTTGGCACTTTCTACCATGTCTTTCGCCCAGATCGACTTTGGTAGTACAAGATTTGGTGTTACAGCAGGAGGTAACTATTCCAGAGTGAAAAATGCTCACAATCCTTCAGGTCCTAGATTTACAGCTCAGGCGGGTGCATTGGCTTTAATTCCAATGGGTAAATCAAATCAGTTTTTCTTACAGCCCGAAATCGAATTTTTTGGAGCAGGAGAAACAGGTAAAGACAAGGATGCGAAAGCTTTTCCTGGTTATGATGCTGTATATGCAAATAATTATTTAAGTGTACCTGTCTTTTTTAAAGGATATTTCTCAGAAGCTGAGTCAGAATTCTTTGGTTTGGTAGGTCCTAGATTTAATTTCTTATTAAGTCAGAATGTGAAAAACGTTGCAGCAGGAAAAGAATATTATGATCCGGATTCTCCCGCTTCCGATGGTGAGATCAATGGAAAAGCAAGCAAATTTAACTTTGGAATAGGAATAGGAGTTGGCTATAGCTACAAAAGACAATTAGAACTTACGGCTAAATATGATTTTGGTCTTTCTAATACATATCCTGGTCTAAACAAAGAGCCTAAAGGTTCTGATAAAGCGAAGTCTGAACAGGTTCTTAGTGTAAGCTTAAGCTATATCTTCAAATAAGAATTTATTTCATTGTAAGACAATAAAAAATCCCGAAACTCAGTTTCGGGATTTTTGTTTTATATCTATTTTGATTTAAAAGTCTTTGCTGAGTGAAACGCCTTTGAGATCGAAGAAAATCAAACTTATTTTAATCAATACTTAGCGACTTTTGTGTTAAAATCTTATAGGACTTATCCTTTGATCCATTTCCAGATTTCCTTTAATGTAGCCTTATTTCCGTACATTAAAATTCCTACCCTGTAGATTTTTCCTGCCAGGAAAATCATAAAAATGGTTGTTCCTAAGAGTAGACCGATCGACAGTGCAATCTGCCACGCCGGAACTCCGAAAGGGATTCTTGCAATCATCGCAACAGGAGAAGTGAAAGGAATGATCGACAACCAAAATCCAAGCGGTCCGTCCGGATTATTCATTAATGAAAAACTTCCGTACATTCCCAACATTAATGGTAAAATAGCAAATAGCGTGAATTGCTGAGTTTCCGTTTCATTGTCAACTGCAGAACCGATAGCTGCGTAAATTGAACTGTAAAAAATATATCCCAAAAGGAAAAATACGATGAAAACGAAGATGATTAAAGGAAAGTTTAATTCTAATAAACTATGCGAAATTTGAGTTGCAAGCTGTGCCACATCAAGCTTATTCGCCAATTCTTCACTTCCACCCGGAATATTCTTTTGAATAGAAGAAAAACCTGTATTTAAAACCAAAGCTCCAACTACAGACATAGAAATCCAGACAAGAAATTGAGTTAAAGCAACTAACGTTACCCCCAAAATTTTCCCCATCATCAGTTCAAAAGGTTTCACGGAAGAAATGATAATTTCCACGACACGGTTGTTTTTTTCCTCCAAAACACTTCGCATTACTCTCACCCCATAAATAATGATGAACATGAAAGTAACGTACATTAGAAGGATACTCAATCCGCTTTTCACTCCGAAAGCAAGATCAGAATCTTCCTTGTTATTTTCGGCAACGTTGATGGTTTTTAGCGTGAAGCTTTTATCAAGGCTATTCAGCTGTATTTCTGCAATGCCTAATTCCTTTATTTTTTCTTTTTTAATAACATCAGTAATATCAGAAACTATTTTTTGTTTCGCATCAAAACCGATTTTACTGTTGATGACCAATCTTGCATTCTTTTCTAAATCATCAAAATTTTGATCTTTTAATTCCGGTAAAATTAAAATTCCGTCTAAAGATTCATTTCCTTTTAAATTATTGATTTTCGATTTTTCATCGGCAGCAGAAACGAAAACATAATTAAGCTGATCGTCAGATTTTAACTGATTTTTAAATAAACCACTTTTATCTACAACTTCAATAATATTGTGAGATTCATTCGCCTTAAACATTAAGCCGATCACCGATCCAAAAGCAATTAATAAAATCGGAGCCAATAAAGTTAATATAACGAAGGATTTTTTCTTAACCTGCGTAAGAAATTCCCTTTTTGTAATTAAAAAAATATTATTCATAATTAAGAATTATTGCTTACTGCATTAATAAACACTTCATTCATACTCGGAATTCTTTCGTCGAATGATCTTACTTTTCCCACATTTACAAGGTCTAAAATAATATTGTTTTGATTGCTTTCATTTTTTAAATCAAAAGAAACCAGATTATTTTCATTGCTCATGTTGAAGATTTCATATTTATTTTTGAAACTCTCCATTTGAGAATCATTCACCTCAGAAAGGGTAATTCCGAAAATATTTTTCTTGAATTTTTCTCTTACGTCGAAAACTCTTCCGTCGATAATTTTTTTCGAATTGTCAATTAAAGCAACATAATCACACATTTCTTCCACACTTTCCATTCTGTGTGTCGAAAGAATAATGGTTGTTCCGTTATTTTTAAGTTCAATGATTTGGTCTTTAATCAGATTCGCGTTCACAGGATCAAAACCTGAAAATGGCTCATCAAGAATCAATAAATGCGGTCTGTGAAGAACAGTTACCACAAACTGGATTTTTTGAGCCATCCCTTTCGAAAGTTCAGACAGCTTTTTCTTCCACCATTGATCGATGTGTAATTTATCAAACCATTTTTTCGCCTCGTTTAAAGCATCATTTTTACTCATCCCTTTCAACTCTCCGAAATAAAGAAGCTGATCTCCGACAGTCATATTTTTATACAAACCTCGTTCTTCAGGCATGTAACCGATGTCTTTGATGTGATTGGGACTAAGCTTTTCTCCGTTAATTTGAATCTCTCCGGAATCCGCCTGAGTAATTTGATTAATGATACGGATGAAAGAAGTTTTTCCGGCTCCGTTAGGACCTAAAAGACCATAAATACTTCCTTTCGGAACATGGATGCTAAAATCATCCAAAGCCACCTTTTTCCCGGCGTTGTAGGTCTTTCTAATATGTTCAGCTTTTAGCATTAATTTGTTTTTACCTATTAGTACAATAAAGTCCCGAAAGTTACGGAATTATTAAAAATTATGAGAACAGTAGTAGAGCTAAAAGAAAAAATCCTGATGATTATCAGGATTTATATTATTGTTTTACTATTTGGGTAACTTTCATTGTGTTGTCGCTCAAAATATAGCGAATCAGATACTTTCCAGGTTTTAATTTTTCGATGTTAATTTCTCCCGAATTCATATTGACTGAATAATTGGCAACCTGAGTACCCAAGATGGAATAAAAAGTCACACTTTTGATTCTTAAATTAGAATCTTTTGCCTTCATGATAAGGAAATCCTTCGCAGGATTCGGGTAGGCAACAAGTACACCGTCATCAGATTTCTGAGAGAGGGAACCGGGCTCTTTAATTTGAGCTTTCATATTGTTGGAAAATCCAACAAAAGTGCCTAAAAAGATAAATAAGAGTAGAAGTTTTTTCATCAAATTATAATTTCTATAGGGATATTAAAACAAAAGTAAACAATTCTATAATTTCTTGCAATAGTTTTTTGTAGAACTTATAGTAAATTTGCATTAAATTTCATTCAAAAAGTATTCCAAAATGATACATTCAAGAAATAGAAGACTTAGAGTAAACGAATCTGTCAGAGGTTTGGTAAGAGAATGTTCTCTTACAACTAATGATTTTGTAATGCCGATCTTCGTAATGGAGGGCGAAAACAAGGAAGAACCAATCTCGGCGATGCCGGGAATTTTCAGAAGAAGCATCGATTTGACGGTGAAAGAATGTAAGGAATTATTTTCTTTAGGAGTAAAGGCTGTCAATCTTTATATGAAGGTTTCGGAAGACGTGAAAGACAACACCGGAAAAGAAGCTTGGAACAAAAACGGACTGATGCAAAACACGATCAAAGCGATCAAAGATGCCGTTCCGGAAATGGTGATAATGCCCGATGTAGCTTTAGATCCCTATTCAATTTACGGGCACGACGGAATTATCGAAAACGGTAAAATCGTAAATGATGCAACCAATGATGCACTGGCAAGAATGTCAGTTTCTTTGGCAGAAGCCGGAGCTGACATTGTGGCACCGAGCGATATGATGGACGGAAGAGTGCAGGTTATTCGTGAGGCGTTGGAAGAAAGCGGATTTACAGACGTTGGTATTTTAAGTTATGCTGCAAAATATGCAAGTTCTTTCTACGGACCTTTCAGAAGTGCTTTAGACAGTGCTCCGAAAGATGATATGGAAATTCCGAAAGATAAAAAAACATATCAGATGGATTTTCATAATTCTCGTGAAGCATTAAACGAAGTCTTCAAAGACATCGAAGAAGGTGCAGATATCATCATGATAAAACCGGGACTTCCGTATTTGGATATTGTTTCTAAAGTTCGTGAAGCGATCGATCTTCCGATTGCAGTGTACAACGTAAGCGGAGAATATGCGATGGTAAAAGCGGCTGCACAAAACGGCTGGCTGGATAATGATAAAACAATTATCGAAAGCTTAACGTGCTTCAAAAGAGCCGGCGCAGATATGATTTTCACGTATTTTGCAAAAGAAGCAGCGATGATTTTGAACAGGTAATTAATTAAGAGTTATGAATTATAAGTTTCTTTATTGTCTAATATTTTACACAATTAAAACTCATCATTCATAACTCATAATTTATAATTTTTACGAAATATTAAAATCCTTCCCTTTCGTAAATTTTGCCGCAAAAGGTGCTTGATTTCCAGTATATTTCAAAACAAAATGTTTTTGAATGTCCGTATCAACTTTCGCCTCAACTTCTACACCTTGAGTCTGAAAACTTACATCAAGATCAACTCCGGATTCTTTTTCCAGATTAATTTCTACACTTTCTGCATAAAAAAGTGAAGCACTCAAATAATTAAACTTAATATTTTTTCTATACGATTTCGATTGATCTTGAGTAAACTCCGAATAACTTCTTAAAATTTCAATTCCCGGCGAATCGATATTCGTAATTCTGGATTTTGTCACACCATTTACTTTTATTGAAAAATCTTTTGCATTTTTAATATCTCCACTTACTCCGATATTGAAAAGAGAAGGTAAGGAAAGTCCAAATTCGATCATGCTGTCTTTTGTAAATTCAAAATCAGGAATTAAAGCCGGAAATTTCTGAACATTTGCCAATTGATTTTTAACCGTATTCAACTGATCCCCGGAAAATAAATATCCGATCAGATTATTATTGGTCGTTCGCCAGTTTCTGCCGTTCCATTCATAAATTTCACAAAGCATCGTATCAAGCGAAGAATGGGGAAGAAGATCCATATCCTGCCATTTGAAAACCTCTTTTGCGTAAGGTCTGCGGTTGATAATATTGAGTCCGAGATCTAAGGCTAAAAGTTCGGTTAATTGTTGATTGTTTTCCATATTGATTATAAGTGTTGATTAGTTTTTATAAAATTAATTAAAAATTGGTTACTTGATTTTAAATTCCGATAATATTTGATAAATCCTTCGACTGCTTCGCGCTCAGGATGACACTGGAAATTCATTCTGTATATTTTGATAAATAAGATTAAGGATTGCCGTCCTTCGACTATTCCGACTTCAGTAGGACATGAGTAAATTAAAACATTTAGTATTAGAGATGTCATGCTGAGCGCGAAGCAGTCGAAGCATGTATTAAAATTTCATAAAACTTTTACACACGACCTTCAATCTAAAAATTCAATTCAAAAAAACTTTATCTTTGCCGTTATGATTTTACGAGGAGAAAACTTAATCAAAGAATACGGTCCTAAAAAAGTTGTAAAAGGCGTTTCTGTACAGGTTCAGCAGGGAGAAATTGTTGGTTTGCTTGGTCCGAACGGGGCAGGAAAAACCACTTCGTTTTATATGATTGTTGGTTTGGTTAAGCCTACTTCAGGGAAGATTTTTCTGGATAAACAAGAAATTACCACCGATGCAATGTACCGAAGAGCCCAAAAAGGTATCGGTTATCTGGCTCAGGAAGCATCCGTTTTCCGTAAACTTTCTGTGGAAGAAAATATCATGGGCGTTTTACAGCTGACGAAACTTTCAAAACGTGAACAACAAATGAAATGTGACGAGCTGGTTGAAGAATTCTCATTGCAGCATGTTCGTAAAAACCGTGGCGATCTTTTGTCAGGAGGAGAAAGACGTAGAACGGAAATTGCCCGTTGTTTGGCGACAAGTCCGAATTTTATCCTTTTGGATGAACCTTTTGCCGGAGTTGACCCGATTGCCGTTGAAGATATTCAGAAAATCATCAGAAGTCTCGTAGATAAAAACATCGGAATTTTAATTACCGATCACAACGTTCAGCAGACCTTGGCGATTACCAATAAAACGTATATCATGTTTGAAGGACGAATTTTGAAGGAAGGTCTTCCGGAAGATTTGGCAAACGATCCGCAGGTAAGAGAAGCGTATCTTGGTGATAACTTCGTATATCAAAGTATTTTGGATAAACCAAAGAAAAAGCATTATGCTTATAATATTTGGGCTGGAAATTTTGAATCTAAATCTCAGTTGCAAGGTTTTGTGGATGAAAATTTCACTCAGTTTGATGATTTAAGATTGATGTATGGTTTTGAAGAAACCAGTTTTGCAGCATTGGGAAATTCAGAAATTCAGCATATTTTCAATGATGTTGTGGATAAAAATGCCAACAATTCTTTCGTTTTCCAGAAAAAAGAAATTAATTCAATTTACACTTTAGAACAAGCAGAAGCTGAATCGAAAGCTGCAAGTAAACCTGAGTTGCATTACTTAACAACAGAATCTTTTGAGGGATAAAAATGTAAAATAAGCAATTTAATTTGCTGAAAAATATAATAAAACGTACCTTTTCTCTCTGAAACGGTACGTTTTTTAGTTAAATAATTCCTATGGCAAAACCTTTCAACAGAACCGTCACTTTATTCGGAATTTACAAACAGCTTGTTCCATTTATCAGACCTTATCGATTGATGATTTATGGCACATTATTCCTCACTTTTTTAGGAGCTCTTGCAGCGCAGGTGAATCCGTTGGTTTTAAAATATACCGTAGATGAGGTTACAAAACTCACTCATCTTCCGCATCCAATGTCGGAAGGAATTCATGTATTGGTGCTAATTTCCGTTATTTTAATGGGAAAAGAATTATTAAATATCTTCATCAATTTCGGGCAAAAATTTTACGGTGAAAAAATTAGAATTAATGTAAGTTTCTGTCTTGGCGCAGTCGGCGATTGATAAAATTTTGAGGTACAGAGTTGCTTATTTTAATGATGAAAATCACGAATCAGGAAAACTGCAGATCAGAATCGACCGCGGAATTGAAAGTTTAACAAGATTGGTTCAAAACTTTTTCATCGATATGTTGCCATTGTTCTCAAATGCATTTATTGCTTTGATTATCATGTATATGCAGAATGTTTATGTCGGAATGGTTTCCACCATTATTGTTCCTATTTATTTTTATATCAGTGCTTTACAGGCGAAAAAATTGGGTGGAGTAAGAAGGACTTTAAGAAATCAACGTGAACAAAAAACTTCAGGGCTTTTAAACTTAATTAATTCAATTATGGTGATTAAAAGTTTTGTCCGTGAAAAATTTGAAGGAAAAAAACAGTACGATTTGCAGATGCAGTTGATGGAAAGCCAGATGTTCACCCGAAAAACGAATTTTATTTATGACGGCTTAAAAACTTTTATCGAGCAGTTTGGCGTTGTTTTAATTATACTTTTAACGGTTTATCTGGTGTTAGATCAGCAAATGACAATCGGTGCGATCATGCTTCATATCATGCTTTTTAATAATGTTTCGGCTCCGATTCGTCAATTGCACAGAATTTACGATGATATGAATGATGCGATGATTTATGCAGAAGGTTATTTTGATATTTTAAATGCCGACAACGAAAAAGAACCGAACGGAACTTTCGTAGAAAAAGAAATCAAAGGAAATTTTGAATTAAAAAATGTCAACTTCTCTTATCCCAACGGAACTCACGCGTTACACGATGTTTCCATGAAAATTGAGAACGGAAAAACAACGGCTTTGGTTGGGTTGAGTGGTGCAGGAAAATCAACGGTTATCAATCTTTTGTGTAAATTTTATCTTCCGGATTCAGGAGAAATTCTTTTGGATAATGTGGATTTAAATAATTTTGAAAATACTTTTTTAAGAAACGATTTGGGATTAGTTCTTCAGAAAAACCACATTTTTCAGGGAAGTATCGAAGATAACATTCGCTACGGAAATATGAATGCGACTTTTGAAGAAATCGAAGAAGCCGCAAAAAAAGCATATCTCCACGAACAGATTTTAGACTTACCCGAAAAATATAATCACGACGCAACCCAACTTTCAGGAGGACAGCAACAGAGAATTGCAATTGCGAGATTATTCTTAAAAAATCCGCCCATTATTTTCTTGGATGAACCAACGGCGAGTTTGGACGCAATTGCCACAGAACAGATTAAAAATTCTTTAGATGCTATAAAAGAAGGAAGAACGGTGATTATTATTTCGCATTCTCTGTCACAGATTTTAGATGCAGATACCATTTACGTAATGAAAAAAGGAAGAGTCGTAGAAAGCGGAACTCACGATGAATTGGTACAAACCAACGGAACGTACAGAGAAATTTTCGATGCTTCCGCAAGAAGTTTAAATCTGGATAAATTGATGAATACTTTTAAAGATAATTAAATAAAATGTACCAATTTAGCAGTCTAACAATATCAATTTACTGACAGTGAATCCATCAACTATCAACAGTCATCTATCAACCAATAAATGAATGATCATTATTTAAAAAAACTCGACCGTGTCACGTCAATTCTCACCCAATTACAATCAAAACCTATTGTAAGAGCTCAGGATTTGGCTGCGAAATTTGATGTAAGTGTCAGAACGATTTACCGTGATGTAAAGACTTTGGAAAATGCGGGAATTCCTATTATTGGTGAAGCGGGAAGTGGATATTCTTTAATGGATGGTTACAAACTTCCGCCTGTGATGTTTACAAAAGAAGAGGTGTTGAGTTTCATTACTGCCGAAAAACTGATGCAGAAATTTTTACATCAAAGTTTAGGAAATCATTATCAGACGGCGATGGAAAAAGTACGTTCTGTCTTGAAATATTCGGATCGAAATTTAATTCAAAATATTGAAAAGCAGATCGATGTGTACAATTATCATCCTAAGACTGAAGATAATATCCAAAATATCATTCCCATTATTCTCGAAAGTATTGCCGAAAAAAAGCAGCTGACGTTGAAATATGCAACAGTGGATTCCAAAGTTTCTATGCGAACTATTGAGGTGGTCGGTGTATTTTTTGAGTTCAATTATTGGTATATCATGGCTTTTTGTACGCTCAGAAATGATTTCAGACAGTTTCGAGTTGACAGAATTTTACAGATTTTTAAAACCCAGAATCCTTTTTTGCAGGAATACGGTCAGATTAACGATTACAGACAAAACCCGAATGGAAATAAAACTAAAGTCCGGCTTTTGGTTGAGAAGAAAATTATCGGACATTTGGTTAATTCAAAAAAATATTACGGTTTAATTGAAGAAATCGAAACAGAAAAAGGAGTTGAAATGATCTTCGAAACCGATTGGATTAATGACGGTTTTCCGCGTTGGCTGATTACTTTTGCAGATTATGCAACGGTTTTGGAACCAGAAGGTCTTACTGCAAAATTGAATGATTTGTTAGTGAAAATCTCAGAAAAGCATACATAAAAACCCCAACAAATTGTTTGTTGAGGTTTTAAAGGAAATATTAAAGTCTATTTAAATTTAATTTAAACATTTAAAAATTGCTGCTCATTTTTTGACGCAAAGTTTTAATTCAATAGTTCTTTAATTGAAGTGAGCAAAGATGAATCAACAAGTTGATTTGATGAAGTGCTATTTTCACGCTTCGCGAAGCAACTTTTATTTGCCTTTGTCTTCTAAAATAATGCAGATATAAATTTAACCTTTGCGTTAAAACCCCAACAAATTATCTGTTGAGGTTTTTAAGGCAATATT
This sequence comes from Chryseobacterium ginsenosidimutans, assembly GCF_024807225.1. GTDB lineage: Bacteria > Bacteroidota > Bacteroidia > Flavobacteriales > Weeksellaceae > Chryseobacterium > Chryseobacterium ginsenosidimutans. The sequence goes on along the minus strand of NZ_JANUCO010000001.1, from coordinate 4,056,562 downwards.
AATTTAATTTGAAGATGGTTTAATAATAAAAAGGCGAATTTGCAGATCACAAAATTGTGTCAAAATTTAATGTATAGAAAGCATTTCCGCCCTTTAGATTATGATTGATTTTTCATATTAAGTTTAATTAAAGATTTTAGTCTCCATAAAGGCATTAAAGAACCTAAAATCTCTCCCAAAAAAAAGGCGGCTCGATTCCTAAAGCTCTTAAATAAACATATCCTTGTCCACGGTGATGAATTTCATTATCAACGAAATACAAAATATTCTGATACACCGGAAATTCATACTGACCGAATAAATTGAAAGTTTCCTGGAAACGCTCTTCTGTAATTTCACTGAAATATTGATTAATTACTTCCGTTTCCTCGTCCCATTTTTTCAAAATATCTTCTTTCGTTTTCGGGTTAAAAGCTTCTTCGTTGTACGCTTCCATATTTTTGTTCACGATTCCTTTCAAAGCCGGTCCTCCGATGCTGATTAATTCTAATGCCAATTTTGCAAAAGGTCTCATTCCGCCTACTGAAAACTCGAATAATTCTTTTTCCGGGAACATTTCGATTACTCTTCTTGTTAAGTTTCTATGACCTTGCCAATGTTCTAATAATTGCTCAGAAGTCATGAATTGTTTTGTGATTGTTGCTGTAGTTGTCATAATTTTAATATGGTTTGTTATTGTTGATACAAAGATAAAGCAGGGTTATGACAACAGTTTGTCAGTAGGATTTTTAGAAATGAAAAAAATAAAATCTTTTGTTAATGATTAATTAAGATAAATTTCATTTGATTTTTAATTATAAAGGATAATTTTCAGCATTAAATGTAAGAATGATATTTTAATAAGCTTTGAGTTGTATGGTTGGAAAACAATGAATAATACGGACGAAACCAAATAATGCTCAATTCAAATAGAATTAAATAATCCTTAAAAACTAAATCTTATGTCGGAAACTATTACTTCAGATGAGGTTTTCAGAGAAAAACTTGAAAATCTTCCGGACTTTGAGTTTAATACCAAAGTTGCAGGTGTTTTTGATGATATGGTAAGTCGTTCTGTTCCTTTTTATAACGAGCTGCAACGAATGACGAGCGAATTAGCGGGCAATTATGCGCAATTCGGAACCCATGTTTATGATCTCGGATGCTCCACCGGAACAACAATGCTTTTGATGGATAAAACCGTTGAGGAAGGAATTAAATTCATAGGAATTGATGATTCGGAGGAAATGATTATTAAATGCAGAGAAAAGCTCAATAATTTTAATATGAATCGCGATATCGAACTTCAGGTAGCTGATTTCACCAAAAAAGTTCCTGTAGAAAATGCTTCGGTTGTAGCAATGGTTTTGGTGCTGCAATTTATCAGACCGATTCACCGTTTGGAAATTGTAAGGAAAATTTTCAACGGAATGGTGAAAAACGGAGTATTTATTTTTATTGAAAAAATCCTGACAGAAGAGAAGTCGTTCAATAGAGAATATATCGATCATTACTACGATTTTAAACGTCGAAATAATTACAGCGAACTCGAAATTTCGCAAAAAAGAGAAGCTCTTGAAAATGTTTTGATCCCTTATAAAACCAGCGAAAACATTAATATGTTGCAAGAAGCTGGATTTGGCGAGGTTGAAGTGTTTTTCAGATGGTATAATTTCACAGGTATTATTGCAAAAAAATTATGATACAGATCGGCAACTTTTTCTTCAAATACAGAAATTTTTTATTCATTGTCTTGTATTTACTTTTATTTATTCCGTCTCCTCTTTTGTTTGGAGAAAAATTTGGAGTAAATCATTTTTGGATCGCTATTATTTTAGGCTTAACGATTACGGTTTTAGGACAGCTTATTCGCGGTGGAACAATTGGTCTTGCTTATATCGTGAGAGGCGGAAAAGATAAAAAAGTCTACGCAGATGGTTTGGTAACGGAAGGTATTTTCAATCACGTCAGAAATCCTTTGTATGTAGGGAATATCTTGATGCTTTTAGGGGTTGGGATTTTAGCTAATTCTTTGATTTATACATTGATTATCATGCCTGTTTTTCTGTTTATTTATCAATGTATTGTTTTGGCTGAAGAAAATTTTCTGAAAAATAAATTCGGAACCGATTTTGAAAATTATACCCAGAAAGTTCACCGATGGATTCCCAATATTTCAGGTTTAAATGAAACCTTCTCTTCCATGCAATTTGAATGGAAAAGATGGCTGATTAAAGAATATAATACACAATTTGTCTGGCTTTGCGGAATTGTTTTAATCCTTCTGTTTAAATATCCTCAACTTACCAAAGGAAATGATGATTTCAGAAATCTACTGGCATTGACTTTCATTTTAGTTTTTGCAGCCTATTATTTTTTTATCAGGTACATGAAAAAATCAGGAAAATGGGCTGTCTGATATTTCTGAATATGATTTTCATAATATAATATATTTGTTAATATTAAAATTAGCTCTTCATAAAATATTCGTACAGATTTTTCCGTTAAAGGCTCATACTTAAGCAATGTTAAGTAAATAAATAATTTGAAGGTGGTCGGTCTTTTGGGATCGATCATTTTTATTTTAGATAAAAAACGTTATTAGAATAGGTCATTTCGACGAAGGCGAAATCTATTTTAAACAATGAAAGACTCGAATCTCGAAACATATGCAAATCTTTAAACTCGGAACTTTCAGGAGCTATTTCCAGCTTTCCACTATATCTTTTGGGTTACGGTCTCCGCTTCGCTCCGACCGCAACCCAAAAGGATGCCGTTGCAATCTGGGCTATGATTCTTGTCGGAAATAGAAATTTAAAGTCCCTCAAATCAAAATTTGTAAACCTTCTGAGAAAAAAGTAATTTAGTGCGATGAAAATTTACACGAAAACAGGCGATAAAGGTCAGACTGCGCTGTACGGTGGAACGAGGGTTTCAAAAGCAAGTGCAAGAGTCGACAGTTACGGAAATATAGACGAGCTCAATTCATTCATCGGGATTTCAAAAAGTCATATTGAGGATGAAGAGGTGTTGAAACAATTAAAGAAAATTCAGTTTGATTTATTCACGGTGGGTTCAGAAGCGGCAACTCCTGTTGATAAATTAATGTTGGCAAACGGAAAATCAAGACTTCCATTAATTATTGCCGAAAAAGAAATTGAAGATTTAGAAAATTGGATGGATGCTTTTGAAGAAAAGTTAGAGCCACTTCAATATTTTATTCTTCCCGGAGGTGGAAAATCTGCAACATTTTTACATGCAGCGCGAACAATTTGTAGAAGAGCAGAACGTTCTTTAGTTTTCTTAAATGAGTCGGAAGAGGTTCGTCCTGAGTTAATTAAATATTTAAACAGACTTTCTGATTATCTTTTTGTTTTAGCAAGATATATTTCAAAATTGAACAACGAACCGGAAGAATACTGGAACCCGAATGAAAGATAGTATGAAAAAAATCGTTTTATTATTACTATTTTTTTCCAGTTTTGCTTTTTCTCAGAATTATCTTGAGGATGGCGACAATCTACTATCTGAAAATAAATTTTTTGAGGCGGAAAACGTTTTTCGAAAAGGAATAAAGCAAGAACCTGATAATTTGATTTTCAAATCACAACTTGCATTAGCTTTAATGAAGCAAAATAAAAATAATGAAGCAGAAAAAGTTATTGTGGAAGTTTTGAAAAAAGATTCGTTATTTGCTGCAGCACTTTGGTATGGCGGAATTAATAATTTCTCAAAGAAGAAACCTGATTTTAGAAAAGCAATCTCTTACTTTGAAAAATCATATAATTTAATTGATAAGAATTCTGGACAATATTTTGGGGTAAATTTTTTCATCGGAAAGTCGTATAGAAATTTACTTTATACGGAAGGTTTGTCTTACGATGAAGTTAGCAGAATGCTAGAGACTTTTAAAAAATATATCGAACTGCAGCCAGATGCAGAAGATATGAATGATACTAAAAATTTTATTCAAAAAGTAGAAGAAAATAGACCTGGTAAGAATGTTGGAAAATGGATGGTTACTACAAGTTCGAATGCTGAGAAAGTAATAAAAAAGGAATTAAATGAAAGATAAAGCATTACTTTTCATCAACGGAGATCCTCCAAAAACTTTTCCAAAACCTGAAGAATACGGCTTAATTGCCTGTACAGACGGCGCTTTTCATTATCTTAAAAATCTGAATTTCCCTTTGGATAACCTGGATTTTATTTCCGGTGATTTCGATTCGCATTCCGGGTCGGATGAAAATGTGTACGAAGAAAAATTCATCTACACTCCGGATCAGGATAAAACAGACTTTCATAAAGCATTGGAAATTATTGCAGAAAAAGGTTGTAAAAGTGTTGATGTTTTAGGTGGAAGCGGAGGAGAGCAGGATCATTTTTTAGGAAATCTTACCGTCGCTTTTGGTTTTAAGGATTTATTAAACATAAAGTTTTATGATGAGTTTTCTGAATATTATTTTATTCCGAAAAATTTTATTGTAAACGATGTCAATGGTAAAATGATTTCATTATATCCTTTTCCTTCGGTTGAAAATATTACAACAACAGGATTGAACTGGCCTTTAACAAAAGGAAATTTAAGCATCGCTTCAAGAATAGGAACGAGAAATTTTGCGGTGGAAGACGAAGTTTCTATTGAATATGAAAAAGGAGATTTGTTGATTTTTATTGGACGAAATTATTTGTAGTTAAACACAAATGTTTTTCACAAATAAGCACAAGATTTGCATCAATAGGAACGGTATGTCATCCTGAGCTTGTCGAAGGAAGCCCGTTAAAAAAAAAGAATAAATACAATTGGCTTTAGCCAAAACTTAAAATAAAGCTCATCAATTAATCACAATCATCTGTGTAAATCCGTGAAATCCGTGGGAAAACAAAAATGAAAAACCTAATTAAAATATCATTTCTAATCATTTCAATCCTCTGTGTTTTCTCATGTAAAACGCAGGATTTTTCCACGCCCGAATGCGGAAAAAATGTCATAGAAAAAAACAGTAAAATTAAAAAAGTCAACAATTTCCGAACCGTTGGAAATATTAAAAATGTTGACGGAAGAACATTAAAAGACGGGAAATTCTACAGAAGCGGAAATCTTTACAAACTTAAAAAAAGTTCTTTCAAAGAATTAGAAAATTTAGGAATAAAAGAAATTATAGACCTTAGAAATTCAAAAGAAATAGCTCAGAAACCCGACAATCTTCCTGTTGGAATTATTTATAAAAATTATTCTGCGTTTGAAGACGAAGGAGATCAATTGGATCAGGCGAAAAAATTGGTATTAAAAGGAAAAGTTAACGGAGCCGATGCTGACAAAAGAATGCTTGATTTTTACAAAGATTATGTCACAGAAAATCCTGAAGTCATCAAGAAAATTATCACTGAAATTTTAGATTCAGACCGACCGATTTTATACCACTGCACTGCCGGAAAAGACCGTACAGGAATCACAACTGCTTTGATTTTAACGATTTTAAAATTCGATAAAGAAACGATTTACAACGATTATCTTTTATCCAATAATTACAGAAAAAAAATAATTAATAAACGACTTAATCTTGCTAATAATTTACATTTTGTGTATCCGAAAATGGATGTTAAAGTACTGGAAAAACTAAGCTGGGTGGAAACCGATTATTTGGATGCTTCTTTTAATGAAATCAATAATAAATATGGTTCAATTGATGCTTATATTCAACAGGTATTGGGTATTTCTGAAAATAAAAGACAAGAATACATTCAGAAGTTTACGTATTGATAATTTGAGCTAAATTTTTACAATAAATCTGCTGAAAATTATGATAAATTTAACGCTTAAAAATCAAACTTTTTTAGCAATTTTGCAGTTCTTAATTCACTTGTTTAGAAATGAAAATAAAATACTCGGAACTTATTGATCAGACGTTGTATTTTCCTACTGAGGAGTTCAATGTTTCTGAGAACAATTTGTTGTTTCACGACATTCCTTTGATGGAAGTTGTTGAAAAATTTGGCACTCCGCTAAAGATTAGCTACCTGCCGAGAATTTCTCAAAATATCCAAAAAGCCAAGAGTTGGTTTAAGGAAGCCTTTGAGAAGACCGATTATAAGAAGAATTATACCTATTGCTACTGTACAAAATCAAGTCATTTTAAGTTTGTATTGGAAGAGGCGTTGAAAAACGATATTTCCATAGAAACTTCTTCAGCCTATGACATGGATATCGTAAAATCTCTTTATAAAGAAGGAAAAGTAACGAAAGATATCGAAGTAATCTGTAACGGCTTCAAAACGGATGATTATCTGGCGAAAATTTCGGATATGATTAATAGTGGTTTTGAAAATATTACGCCGATTCTTGATAACTACCGTGAGCTGGATAAACTTACAGAAAGCATCGACACAACTTTTGACATCGGAATCCGAATTGCTTCTGAAGAAGAGCCGAAGTTCGAATTTTATACCTCAAGATTAGGAATCGGATACAAAGATATCATTCCTTATTACAGTCAAAAAATCGCTGAACACCCGAATGCAAGGCTGAAAATGCTTCACTTTTTCATTAATACCGGGATCAAAGACACGGCGTATTACTGGAACGAATTGTATAAATGTCTTCGTGTATATGCGCGTTTGAAAAAAATTGCTCCGGAAGTAAATTCATTGAATATCGGTGGCGGTTTTCCTATCAAAACTTCATTACAGTTTGATTACGATTATCAGTATATGGTTGAAGAAATCGTATCTCAGATTAAAAAATTCTGTGAGGAAGAAGGAGTAGAAGAACCTAATATTTATACTGAATTTGGAAGCTTTACGGTTGGAGAAAGTGGTGCAAATATTTATAAAATTATTTCTCAGAAACGTCAGAACGACAGAGAAAAATGGAATATGATTGATTCATCTTTCATGACGACTCTTCCGGATACTTGGGCGATTTCAAGACACTTTATCATGCTTCCGCTAAACCGTTGGGAAGATACCTATGAAAGAGTTTTCTTAGGTGGATTGACTTGTGACTCAGATGATTATTATAATTCTGAGCAGCATACCAACGCCATTTATTTACCTGTTTTCAGTGATACTAAACCTTTATATATCGGTTTTTTCCATACAGGAGCGTATCAGGAAACAATCGGAGGTTATGGTGGAGTTCACCATTGTTTAATGCCTCAACCGAGACATATTCTGATCCAGAAAGATGAAAATGGAGAGTTTCAATACGAGATTTTCCGTGAAAAACAGGAACCGGAAGATGTGTTGAAACTTTTGGGTTATTAATATCTCATCAATAGAAATGGGTATGTCATCCTGAGCTTGTCGAAGGAAGCCCGTTTATCAATGAAAAACACTCAATTGGCTTTAGCCAAAACTTATACAAAACAAAAGCTCTCAAATTCTGAGAGCTTTTCTATTTTAAAAATATTTTGAAATTTTATCAATTTCCAGTTCCACATAATCTGAAACCACAATATTCGCCAACGTATAATCCTGATTTTTAGAATGCGGACTTCTGTACGCCGCACAAAAAATATTTGCTCGGTGTGCTGCCAGAATTCCATTCGTAGAATCTTCGATAACCATACAGTTTTCAATAGGTTCTTCAGCCATTTCAGCTGCTAATAAGAAAACTTCAGGATGAGGTTTTGACTCTTTTAAATCTGCACCGCTTATTTTTCCGCTGAAATATTTTTCCAGTTCGAATTTTTCGAAAACCATATTGATGGTCGTCATGGTAGCAGAAGAAGCGAGAATTAATCTGATATTGTTTTCATGATAATGCAGAATCAGTTCTTTCACACCCGGAATTAGATCAAATTCCTCATCATTATCAAAGTAATCCTTGAAATAATCTCTTTTGGTTTTTGCGATTTCTTCGTAAGTCTGTTTTAAATTAAATTTATTAATCAAAATATCACAAACTCTTTTGGTAGAAGCACCTGTAAAAGAAGTATATAAATCTTCGGAAACGTCGATTCCCAAATCATCGAATGTTTTAAAATAGGCTTTTCTGTGCAATGGTTCTGTATCCACAATCACGCCATCCATATCGAATAGCACAGCTTTTAACGACATAAAATTAAGTTTTAACAAAGGTAGTAATTTTGTCTGGAAGCAAAAGCTGAAAGCTGGGTGATAGAAGTCTAAATTATTAGGTCTAATTTTTTGTCTTTTTGGTAAAACTTCCAGCCTCCAGCTTCAAGCTTCAATTCACTTTTCCGTATCTTTGCAGGAATCATTTAATTTTTAAATAAGACATGAAAACATACGCAGGAATTCCTGAAGAAAATGCATCATTAGAGAACTCGAAAGTAGTGTTGGTAAAGGTTCCTTACGACGGAACTTCAACTTGGGGAAAAGGAGCAGACAAAGGTCCGGAATTGTTCCTTGATGCTTCTGAAAACATGGAGCTTTACGATATCGAAACTCAAACTGAGCCTTATTTGGAAGGTGTTTATTTGGCTGGAGAAATTACTGAAAAGTCTTCGCCTGAAGCAATGACAGAAGCGGTTTATCAAAAAACGAAAGAGCTTTTGAACAATGATGGTAAATTGTTTACTCTTTTTGGCGGAGAGCATTCTGTTTCTATCGGTTCGATTCGTGCAGTTGGTGAGAAATATGAGAACTTAACGGTTCTTCAATTGGATGCTCACACAGATTTGCGTCCGGAATTCCATGGTTCTACTTCTAATCATGCTTGTGCGGTTTTTGAAGCAAATCAAAAGCATAATTTGGTTCAGGTGGGAATCCGTTCTATGGATATCGAAGAAGCTGAATATTTACCGGAAGGAAGAGTATTTTTCGCTCACGAAATTGCTCATAACGAAAACTGGGTAAATGATGTATTAGAAAAAGTTTCAGGAAATGTATATATTACCATCGATTTGGATGCTTTTGATCCTTCGATTGCTCCGTCAACAGGAACTCCTGAACCAGGCGGTTTACAATGGTATCCGACATTAGAATTATTAAGAAAAGTATTTGAAAAATGTAATGTTGTCGCATTTGATATTGTAGAATTAATGGATTCTGCTTATGCGAAACCAAGTGCATTCTTGGCAGCGAAGTTATATTACAAAATGCTTGCTTATTATCATATTAATCAAGACTAAAACTTCGCAAGAATCGGATTTTTTCTGCCAGAAATTCTTTGGAAATTTGTGAGGTAAAACAAAATGATATGTCCACACAAAATCAAATAGATTACGAAAGAATTGCAAAAGCGATAGAGTATATTCAAAGCAATTTTAAGCTTCAGCCGAGTTTGGATGAAGTGGCAGAGAAGATTAACCTGAGTCCGGCTCATTTCCAGAAGATATTTACGGATTGGGCAGGAACGAGTCCGAAGAAATTTTTACAGTTCATCAGTCTTGAACATGCTAAAAATTTGTTGAAGGACGAAAAAGCGAGTTTATTTGATACCGCTTTCGAGACTGGACTTTCAAGTACGAGCAGATTGCACGATTTGTTTGTAAATATTGAAGGAATGTCTCCTGCAGAATATAAAAACGGCGGAAAAAGTCTTAGCATTAATTACTGTTTTTCCGAGAGCCCTTTTGGAAATGTAATCACAGCTTCCACAGAAAAAGGAATCTGCTATATGGCTTTTGAAAACGATAAAGAAATAGCATTGGGAGATTTACAGCTTAAATTTCCCAATGCTTCTTTTTTTGAAAAACAAGATGAATTTCAGAAAAACGCCTTGTCCATTTTCGATAAAGACTGGACGAAACTTAGTACAATCAAACTACATCTAAAAGGCACAGATTTTCAACTAAAAGTCTGGGAAAGCCTTCTCACCATTCCGATGGGAAAATTATCAACGTACGGAAATTTAGCCGAAAAAATAGGAAATCCAAATGCTTCACGAGCGGTCGGAACAGCGATCGGTAGTAATCCCGTTGCCTTTTTGATTCCTTGTCATCGTGTGATTCAGGCTTCCGGAAATATTGGTGGTTATCGATGGGGAAGTGAAAGAAAACAGCTAATTGTTGGTTGGGAAAGCTCTCAGATTTACTCTGATTCTTTAAACACGAATTAACACAAATATTTTCACGGAGAACAGCATTTTTTTAACGAAAATCAGCATTAAGTTTGTCATTCCGTAAGAATCTAGACCTATTTATTAGCGATTATATTTTAAAAATACTTTGCTTAGATTCCTACGGAATGACAAACTAACGCTGAACATTCAATACAACAACACACACCTTAAACTTTATGATGAGCCTATTCGAAAATATATCAGATTTTCCTTTAAATATTCTTCCCAATGACGGAACCGTTCACTATTACGGAAAAGTTTTCTCAAAAGAAAAATCAGAATTTTATTATGATTATTTATTCAATCAGATTCCGTGGGAAAATGATGAAGCCGTGATTTTTGGAAAATTAATTTTAACCAAAAGAAAAGTCGCATGGTTTGGCGAAAAAGCATTTGAATACACCTATTCAAAACGAACAAAATATGCACAATTCTGGACTCCCGAATTATTAGAATTAAAACAGAAATGTGAAGAAGTTTCAGGAGAAACCTACAACTCTTGTTTGTTGAATTTATACCACGACGGAAGCGAAGGAATGGCGTATCACAGCGACGGCGAAAAGGATTTGAAAAAACACGGAGCAATCGCCTCATTAACTTTCGGAGCAGAAAGGAAGTTTTTATTCAAACATAAAACAACCAAAGAAAAAGTAGAAATATTTTTAGAGAACGGAAGTTTATTGGTCATGAAAGGTACAACGCAAGACAATTGGATGCATCGACTTCCACCGACTACAAAAGTGAAAACTCCGAGAGTGAATTTGACGTTTAGAACGATTGAGGAGTAGTTTTTAAACGCAAAGATTTTAACCATAAAGTTTGTCATTCCGTAGGAATCTAAGCGCATTTATTAGAGATTAAATTTTAAAAACTTCCTACAGAATGACAAAACTATGTGTAATTTTTTCTCTCGCAGATTCAGCAGATTTAGCAGATGATTGCGTTAAAAAAATCAGCGTGATCAGCAAAATCAGCGAGAAAATAAAAAAAAAGCTGCTCAAATCTGAACAGCTTTTAAAATTTATTTCAACACTTCAACTTCAATTGCGCTATCTTCAAAAATCTTGATAAACGCTTTCGTGTAATCTTCTTTCGTGGCAAAATTCGGATTATCCATGAATTTCTGCGGATTGATAGAAAAAAGAGGAAACCAGGTAGAAGAAATCTGAATCTGGATTTTATGTCCTTTTTTGAATGTATGAACAACATCCTGCAACCTGAAATTCACAGCCGTTTTCTGATTCGGAACCAATGCTTCTGCTTTTTCTCTCGAATTTCTGAATCTTGCAGGCATAATTTCACTTCTTACCATTTGATGATAATTTCCGTAAACCACACCGTCTTTTTTCTCAACAGGTTTAAAATCTTCAGGATAAATATCAATTAATTTCACTGCAAAATCTGCATCGGTAGAAGTGGAAGCAATATTTAATTTAGCCATAATTTCTCCTGCGAAAGTCATGTCGTCTGTCAAAACATCTGTTGTGAAAGTCAAAACATCGGGTCTTCCTTCGGCAAATCTTTGATCTTCCGACATATAATTTTTAGGAGTAAATCCATTAAAATCTTTCAGATTATCAGAACTCAACACCGGATTATTCGGATCACTGTAATATTCTGATGAGCCTTGTCCTGCAGCATTTTTCAATGTTCCGTTTGATAGATAGAAATTCATTTTTTGCCCTTCTTTTGGAGGATATGTTGCAAACTCTCTCCATTGCTTCGCTCCTGTGTCATACATCAATGCTTCCGGAAGTCCGGCATCTTTTTTTGTATCTCCTTTTAAATAATGATTGAAAAATTTAGTCTCAATATTTTTCTGATAATAGGTCGCGATGCTGTCTCCAAAATAGATTTGATTATGGAAATGTTTCCCTTGTTCGTAAGCCCAAGCTCCGTGAGAGAAAGGTCCCATTACAATCGTATTTTTAGCTTTCGGACTTGTTTTTTCAATCGTTTTATAAATATTTAAAGGTCCCGAAAGATCTTCTGCATCAAACCAGCCACCGACACTCATTACCGCATGATTCACATTTTTAAGATGAGGAAGAAGGCTTCTTTTTTGCCAGAAATCATCGTAATTAGGATGATTCATAATCTCCGTCATGAAGAAATTATCTTTGTAATATTTTTCATAACCGTCTTTCAAAGTTCCCATGTCTCTGTAAAATTTCAAGCCGTCTTCAGAAGTGGTTTTTATCATAGAATCAGAATACCATGCTTTGTTTTCAGGCTTCGTTTTCTGAACCCCAAAAACTGGGAAAGTTCTGAAATATCCCAACATCATTTTTCCGTTGTGAAGAAAATCATCATTCCAGAAATCTGAAATCGGAGCTTGTGGAGAAGAAGCCACCAAAGCCGGATGATCTGCTAAAATTCCGACTGCTGTATAAAATCCGGGATATGAAGTTCCATATTGACCCACTTTTCCGTTGTTGTCTTTAACGTTTTTCACCAACCAATCGATCGTGTCGTAAGTATCTGTACTTTCATCGACATCTTTTTTCGTTTTACGATTGACTTGCGGAGTCATATTGGTAAAAGTTCCTTCGCTCATATATCTCCCACGAACGTCCTGAAACACGAAAATATATTTGTCTTTCATTAAATATTGATTCGGACCAAGCTTCGTTCTGTACTCATTTTCCCCATAAGGAGCAATGCTGTAGCAGGTTCTCTGCATCAAAAACGGATACTTGATTTTGTTTGAAATGTCTTTCGGAATATAAACCGCTGTGAAAAGTTTCACCCCGTCACGCATCGTGATATAAAATTCTTTCTTGGTAAAATTATCTTTCACAAAAGTATCCGTAGGTTGTTGTTTGTTCTGCGAATTCCCAAAAATGAAACATAAAATGAATAAAATTGAAAAATGAATCTTCATTACATAAAATTTGACGCTAATTTAATCATAAAAATGTTTTCAAATAAAAGTATGTTGTAAGATTAAATTTTTATAGGTAAATACAAAGAAGGTTTACACATAAAGTTTATCCATAGATCTTTTCGATAAAGTTTGTCATTCCGGAGGAATCCAAGCCTTTATTTTAAAATAATAACTAAAATAACGGAGTCTAGATTTCTACGAAATGACAAAGAGAATGTATATTTTACTAAAGAAAATTGATATTTATCCGTGAAAATATTTGTGGAATTTGTGCTTAAAAAAACTACATTTTCTTTCCCGCAAACTTATTCAGTTTCATGGTAAGAGAAAACATTACATAACGTTTCAGAATCAAATCTTCACGATCTTCTACATAAGAAGCTGAAATCGTTCTTTTTACGCTTTGGTTTTGATTTAAAACATCATAAACTTTTACTTTTGCCGTAAATTGTTTGTTGTAAAAAGAATATCCGATGCTTGTATTCCAAAAATAAAAATCTCTTTTAAAGCCTGCAGCGATGTTTGAACTTGTGTTGTATTCAAAGTCGTTTCCGAGAACTAAATTGGTTTTAAGAAAATAATTTGTCAGTTCAAGCCTGAAAGTCTGGAAGGTATTTTTGATACTTTCAATGGTATAATTCTTATAATTTGAAAAAGAATAATTGACGTTATAAGAAGGTTTGATGATGATTTTATCCTTTTTATCATAGCTTACATTAATTCCCGGAGCGAAAGTATAAGAATTCCCGGTAAATTCTTGTCCGTTGATAAATCCACGATTGTATCTGTAATTGAAGGTCGATTTTGGATTAATTGCAAGTCTGTTATCGCCCCATTTAAAAGTCTTGCTGAAACCTCCGCCAATATTTACACTTTTGTTTCCACTGATATTGGTATACGTTACAAACTGCTTCCCGGAATCGTCATAATAAGAGAAATTGGTGGTGTCGTTATTGTTGTAAGTAAAACCAATATTAATGTGATAACTAATATTTTTGGGAACATTAAAATTGTTAAAATAAAGACTCGTTCTGTTGCTCCATGCATTTTTCAGATCCGGATTTCCCTGATAAGTCACCAAAGGGTTGGATTCGTCTGTGTAAGGAATCAAATTGGCAGCCGACGGAATTGTAAAGCTTGCCGAGTTGTAAATGCTTAAGCGTGAATTCTGAGAAATTCGGTATTGCAAGCCTGCATTGTAATCGGGAAGTGTGAAGTTTCTTTGCAATTCGTAATGTTCTCCGTTAAAAATCGAACTGTATTTTAAATCTGTGAAATCCACATTCGCGGAAGCCCACATATTTAGCTTTTGCTTGTTCAGTTCAATTGTAATTTGGGGAGTAAGCTGGTTGGTTTTTTCGTCTGAACTGTTTGATAAAGCCAAATTGTATTGAGAATATTGTCCTGTAATTTGATCAAAATCATTAACAATTCTTTCGTTGATAGAGTTTTTAGAATCATAATTTAACCCAAAACTTACATTCAACGAATCAGAAATCGGTTCGGAATATTTTGCATTAAAAGAATAATTGTTATTCTGTTTTTTGCTTTGATTCAATTGATTTCTGAGATCTCTTTTAGCCACAACTTCATTTCCATCTTCAAAAAATAAGGTCTGAGAATTAACGAGACTGCTGTTTTTATTTTCTGAAATCGAAGTATTTAAACTGGTATAAAAAGTTCTTCCTTTCTTTTTGAATTTTCTTGAATAATGAAGATTCGGGCTGAACGTATTGCTTTCTGAGGTAGAATTGGTTACCGATTCACTTTTGTTTAAAAGCTCATCATTTCCAAAGGTTGTTGATTTTGCATTTCTGAAATTCGTCGTTTTTGAATGTGAAAATGACGGCGAAAAATAAATCGTACTCAACGTATCCGGCTTTATTTTCAAAGATGAATTAAAGTTATATTGTTCCGTTTCGTTTTCAGCCTGATTTTCCGAGTCGGTTTTTAAATTTGAATTAGGAAGAAAAGTTGTCTTCGAAACTTTGGAAGCCGTTTCTAGATTGCTGTTCGTTCGCGTAATTCCAAGTGCATCGAGCTCGACTTCTTTGCTTAGTTTATCACTGTAATTGATGCCGATTGTTGTAGATTTTTGGATGCCTTTCATCGTATTTCCGGCTTGTGAATTTCGAGAGTTTTTTCCGCCAGTGTCGTCATTGGCAACATCTTGAGAATTGATATTGTTTGAAGAAGCCAGCAAACTGATTTTCCTTTTATCTCTGAAATAACTCAAAAATCCGCTTCCGTCATATCTTTTGTCAGAAACCGTAACCTGCCGTAATTCGGGAAAGAAATCCTTTATTTTTCTTTTCGTCAATTGTAAAATTGATCGTGGCATTTTCAGATTTCGGAGTTTTTCCGCTGAGTTCTTCTTCCTTGGTTTTGGTTGATGTAAATTGAATATTTTTAATAATATCGGCAGGAAGATTTTTCAACGCGATTTTTCCGTCTTTGTCAAAAAAAGGTTTCCCGTTGATCATAATTTGATCGACTTCTTTTCCGTTAACGGTAATTTTTCCGTCGTTATCGATTTCAACGCCACTGATATTTTTTAATAATTCTTCAATATTACTGTCTGGACGAACTTTAATCGCATTGGCATTAAATTCAATTGTATCTTTTTTTATTTTTACGGGAGAAACGGTAATTTTTACTTCTTCAATATCAGAAATCTGATTTTTATCCAATTGAATATTTTCCAGACTGATCGACTGATCTATTTTTTCAAATTTTTTGGAGTAAGAAATTAATTTATCTGCATCAACTTTTAAAATTGATGGCTCATTGAGTTCATTTGTTTTTAATAAAAATCGACCTTCTTTATTGGTGGAAGTATAATTGATGATGGATGAATCTTGCTGTTTTAATAAATAAACGGTTGCATTTTCCACGGGTTTCTTCTCAAAATCAGCAACTTTTCCGTCGATATTGAATTTTTGACCATTCAACATTAAAAAATTAAACGAAAATATCAACAACCATAAAAATTTCTTCATTATCTGTTTTTTGAAGCCGCTAAAATATAAAAAAACATCCCTCAAAAGGGATGCCTGTATTTTAAATAATGTTAAATCTTGCGAATTAAGCTTTCAAATATCTTGAATAAGCGTAACCTTCCTGTCCGTCGTCAGTTTTCACTTTCCACCAATCGTCAGAAGTTTGCTCGATCAAAGTTACCGAAGCACCTTTTGCAGCTTTACCAACAACAGCAGCTTCCGTAGAAGGCTCTTGTCTGATGTTTAGGTTGGATTCGTCAGTGGCAACCGTAAGAGAAGCACCTGCAGAAAGACCTGAAACCTGTACATCGATGTTGATATCTGAAGCAGAATAAGTAGAATCGATTGCTCCTAAAGCATTCCAGACAGTATCTTTAGCAGCGGTACTTGTAGCACTTCCTGAAACGTAAAGGATTCCGTCTTGTTCCTGAATTTGTAGATTAGAAATTTCCGCAGATTGAGCAGCAGAAATTACGCTTGAATATTTATCTTGTAGTGTGCTCATCTTAATTATTTTACTACTAATTTGTTATTGTACTTACCAATTTTCAAAGCATCGATTGATTCTTTGATTTTTCTAGCATCAGCAGAAGATACGTTTCCTGTAAGAGTCAATTCTCCGTTTACAACTTCTACTTTTACAGCAGGGAAATCTTTCACTGCATCCTGTACTTTTTGTTGTACCATAGGATCTACAGCAGAAGTATTCTCAACGGGAGGAGCTGCCGTTACAACCGGAGCTACAGTAGCCATATCCATAACATCTTTTACACCGTTAATAGCTTTCAATTGCTTAATCATTGCATCTTTAGCCTCCTGAGTTTCAAAAGTTCCGCTTAAGTGAGCAACACCTTCTTTTACTTCTACAGAAGCTCCGGGATTTGTTGTCACTACAGTGGTAGCCTGAGTTTGAAGATCGGCATCAGAAACTTTCTTTTTACAAGAAATAGCTCCGAAAGATACAGCTAAAGCCAATGCTGCCATTGCGATAGTTTTTTTCATAATTGTATATTTTTTTAATATGTTAATACAAGTAAATGTAATAATAAAATTCATACCAAAATAAGAAAAATAAAATAAATTTATATAAAATTCTGTGCAATATTTTATAAATCAGAGAATTAATTTAAAGAATGATTGATTTAACATAATATTAATCTTCCCTAAAATGAAATATTGTACCAACTGTAAAAATATTATATTTGCGAAACTTGAATTATTGATATGAAAGGACAAAATAAACTCTTTATAGCGATTATCATTGCGCTTATTATAGGTGTCGCAATCGGCGGATTTGTACATACACAATATCCGGAAAGTGCGGAACCTTTTTCTAAAAATATTAAGCTTTTAGGAACTGTTTTCATCCGTTTGGTGCAGATGATTATTGCTCCGTTGGTTTTCACGACTTTGGTTGTCGGGATTGCAAAAATGAGCGACATCAAAATGATCGGAAGAGTAGGAACAAAAGCAATGTTATGGTTTATTTCCGCTTCTTTAATTTCGCTTTTTATTGGTTTAATATTGGTAAACTGGCTGGAACCGGGACATGTTACCAAGCTTCCGATTCAGGATGCAGCTTCTGCAGAAGAATTGTTGAACAGCAGCAAAGGCTTTTCAATGGAAGATTTTGTAAAACACATTATTCCTAAAAGTATTTTTGAAGCATTTGCAACCAATGAAGTGCTGCAGATTGTGGTCTTTTCTATCATGTTTGGGATCGCTTTGGCGAATTTGGGGGAAGAATATGCTCAACCTGTCATTAAATTATTCGACATCGTAGCACATGCAATCCTAAAAATGGTAGGCTACATTATGTGGTTTGCACCGTTTGGAGTTTTGGGCGCTATTGCAGCGGTTGTTGCCACAAATGGGTTTGAGATTTTTAAAGTATATGCCATTTATTTAAGAGACTTTTTCTTTGCCTTGTCAATTCTTTGGTTAGTGCTTTTATTGGTAGGATATTTAATCCTTGGGAATCGTCTTTTCGAATTATTAAGAAGAATCAAAGCACCTTTATTGATCGCATTTTCAACCACAAGTTCTGAAGCCGTTTTCCCGAAATTGGTGGAAGAGCTGGAAAGATTCGGTTGTAACAGTAGAGTAGTGTCTTTCATCTTACCTTTAGGATATTCATTCAATCTTGACGGAAGTATGATGTACATGACGTTTGCATCGATTTTCATCGCTCAGATCTACGGAATTGAAATGACACTAGGACAACAAATTACCATGCTTTTGGTATTAATGCTAACTTCAAAAGGGATTGCCGGAGTTCCGAGAGCTTCTCTGGTTATCATCGTGGCAACGTGTTCTATGTTTGGAATTCCGCCGGAAGGAATTGCTTTAATTCTGCCGATCGACCATTTCTGTGACATGGGAAGAAGTATGACGAATGTTTTAGGAAATGCATTAGCGACTTCTGCTGTTTCCAAATGGGAAGGACAGCTGGAAAATCATGGTGGTGGTGATATGTAGATAACGAATTATCAATATAGCTTATGCTAAAAATGGTCAATAATGAATTTGTTTAATCTTCATTATTGACCATTTTTTTTATAAAATTTGTATTACTTTGCTGAGTGAAATGCCTTTGCGAACGAAAAATATTTTCGATCATTTAAATAAAATCTTTGGGAATTTTGAGTTAAAAATAGATGAAAATTTATAATTAAAATGAACTTACAACATCATAAAAATACAATTACCGAAAACGGTTTCACAGTCATCAATAATATTTTTTCTGATGAAGAAATTGAAAGAATTAGTGGAGTTATTCAAAATATAGATACCTCAAAAGAAACGTTCAGGAAATCGGAAGATCTTTTTGCGATAAGACAGTTTTTAAAGGAGATTCCGGAAGTAAATGAGTTGATTTTTAATGAAAATATTAAAACAATTATTAAAGAAAATTTTGGTGAAAAATATTTTGCAGTAAAAAGTATTTATTTCGACAAGCCCGAAAAATCGAATTGGTATGTTGCTTATCATCAGGATTTAACAATTTCTGTTGATAAGAAAGTAGAATTGCCCAATTTCGGACCCTGGACAACCAAACAGAATCAGTTTGCCGTTCAGCCGCCTTTGAATATTCTTGAAAATGTATTCACCATAAGAATTCATCTGGATGATACCGATGGCGATAACGGAGCTTTAAAAGTTGTTCCAAAATCCCACGCCAAAGGAATTTACAGACCGGAAACCATCGATTGGAATGTAGAAACAGAAATAATTTGCAATGTAGAAAAAGGAGGAATTATGATTATGAAACCTCTGATTCTTCATGGCTCAAATCGCACAACAAACGGTAAAAAAAGAAGAGTGATTCACATAGAATTTTCTGATATGGAATTGCCGCAAGAACTGAGTTGGTCGGAGAGAATGAATTGATCTTTAACTACAAATTTTGTCATTCAGAACAAAGCGAATGTGAAGTGAAGAATCTTTTTTAGTAAAGATGCTTCGAGAACCTCAGCATGACATCGCTAATACTAACTTTCTTAATTATCATGTAAAATAATACAGAATAATTTACCAGTGTCATGTTGAGGTTCTCGAAACATGTATTAAAAAAGATAGGCATAATTTACAAAATCAACGATAATAAAAAAACAAAACCTCTTTCAAGCGAAAGAGGTTTATTATTTAGAGTAAGTTTTAAAAAATTATTTCACAGAAATCTCATCAATAAAGACATAAGCTTCTCCACCGGCTCCTAAATGCCATTCCGGAAGTTTCCCGAAATGATAAGCTTTTACTTTGATGTAACGAGCTTGTGTAGGAAGAGTATCCGTCGAAAAATCTTTCACCTGAGCGGTTTCATTTTTCGGATCAACTGTGTTGTCAACCGTTTTTAATAAGATGAAATCTTTACCGTTATTTGAAACATAATATTCCACTTTTTTAGGCATTAAAATCCAAGCTTTGCTGTCTTGAAGGTATGTTGAAGACAAGTTTGTAATCTGTTGAGGTGACTTCATATCGATAATCGCTTCGAAAGTCTGTCCCTGATAACCGAGCCATTCGCCTTTTCTCCAGTTGGCGTCACCGTTGATTCCGTCAATTAAGGATAATTTTCCATTCGCTACATATTGCGGATTTGGTTTAGAATTTACGGTGATATCCCAATTGTTTGGTCTTCTGTTAGAATTCGCGGTTACAATTGAGCTTTTCTCGCCATTTCTTTCTGCATACGCCGAAATCTGAGTTGTTGTTGTAATGGTAAAAGGTTCTTTGTAAGGTTTGAATGTCTTTCTCACATTGGCATCACCTTCATCCATTGTGATATAATAAATCTTGTCATTTGGATTGAGTGCAGTGATCTCAACTTTTGTATTCAAATCAAAAATTCTTGCTGCAGCAATAACAGGAGTTGCCGTTAATTCAACATATTTGAAATCTTTGAAAGATTTTGCGTTTTCAAAACCTAGTTTTTTAAGCTCGTCTTTGCTGGTGTTTTTCGTGATTGTTCTTGTTGTTCCGTCTTCCAGATGAATTTTAACCTCATCAAAATAAGGTTTCGTTGTCTGCCATTCCGGTAATCCCGGAGTTACGGAATAAATTCCCATTGAGCTTAAAATGTACCATGCGCTCATTTGTCCGCAATCTTCATTCCCGATTAATCCATCCGGAGCATTTTTATAATAATTATCAAGGATAAACTTGATTTTTGCATCCGTTTTTTCAGGCTTTCCAACATAATTATAAAGATAAGCAATATGGTGACTCGGTTCGTTTCCTTGCGCGTATTGCCCGATCAAACCTGTAATATCCACCTGTTCTCTCCCCGTAGTTTTGTCCGGAGCAGAGAAAATAGCATCAATAAACTGTTCGAATTTTTCTTTTCCTCCGTGAGCCGCGATCAACCCCGGAATATCCTGCTGAACAGAATAAGAATAATGCCAAGAATTTCCTTCTGTATAATTGTTATTAACTTCTGTGGGTTCAAATGGTTCATACCAGTTTCCGTTCTTTCTTGGCTGCATAAATCCGTTTTTTGGATTGTACAGATTTTTCCAGTTTCTGAGAACGTTTCATGAAATATTGGTAATCTTCTTTTTTGTCTAAAATTTTAGCCATTTGAGCGATACACCAGTCGTCGTAAGCATATTCCACTGTTTTAGAAACACTTTCATGTTCATCATCGATAGCGATATAATTGTTTTGCTTGTAAGCATTTAAACCAAAAATATCCAACATCGCAGAATTTTTAGAAGCCTGAAATGCTTTTTCATAATCAAAACCTGTAATTCCTTTTGCCATTGCGTCTGCAATTACAGAAACGGCGTGATAACCGATCATACATTCCGTTTCGTTGGAAGCCAATTCCCAAACCGGAAGTTTCCCGCCCTGTTCGTATTGTTTAATGAAAGTATTAACGAAATCGGCGGTTCTTTTTCTATTAATTAAAGACATTAAAGGATGCGCCCCTCTGAAAGTGTCCCAAAGCGAAAAAACCGAGTAATAATCGAAATCTTTTGCGGTGTAGAACTTATTGTCGCGACCTCTGTATTTTCCGTCAACATCCATATTAATGTTGGGTTGCGTGAAAACGTGATACATTGCCGTATAGAAAACCGACAGTTTATCTTTATCGGAAGATTTAACTTCAATTTTTGATAATTCTTTATCCCAATCGGCAACAGCCTGTCTTTGGATCGAAGCAAAATCATTAGTTTGACCTTCAGCCAGCATATTTTTTCCTGCACCTTCATAACCTGTCGGAGAAATTGCCACTTTTACGCTAATTTTTTCTCCTTTTTTAACAGTAGTTGAAAATGCCAACGCTAATTTTGTTCCTGTGAAAAGATTATTTTCATCTTTTCCATTCGCTAATTTTTTTGAAATTTTCATTGGTTTTGAAAACTCAATTCTTGCGTAAATGTATTGGTTGGTTGCCCAAGCTTCACTTCTGCGGAAAACTTCGATCGTTTTGCTGTCAATTATTTTAACCTCACCTTCAAGCAATTTATCTCTGTGATTTAAGTCTAAAATAATGTTTGCGTTTCCTGCGTTATTGAAAGTATATTCGTGATAACCGACTCTTTTTGTGGTCGTCAATCGAACATCAATATTGTTTTTATCTAATTTAACGGAATAAAATCCTGCCGTAGCTTTTTCGTTTTTGTGAGAAAATTTAGATGAATAATCTTTGCTGTTTAAACTTGGATTTCCCATTGTCGGCATCAACATAATATCACCGTAATCTGAAACTCCCGTTCCGTTTAAGTGAGTATGAGAAAAACCATAGATCACAGAGTCTGAATAGTGATAACCGCTGCAGCCATCCCAACTTCCGTCGATTCTGGTGTCGGGAGAAAGCTGAACCATCCCGAACGGAACAATTGCTCCCGGAAATGTGTGCCCATGACCGCCTGTTCCTATAAAAGGATTTACGTATTGCGAATAATTCTGGGCTTGTAAACAAAGGGATGTGAGAAAAAAAAGTAAGATGAATTTTTTAGAGTTCATTAGTTTGTTTGATGTTGTTTTTACTTGATATAGATTTTAACAAAACTAACAAAATTTCATTACATATTCTGATAAATCAAATAGCATTGAGAAATGGATAAATATAACCCGAAAGTGTTATGAAAAAGAAAGGTAAAAATGAGTAAATTTGATAAAAGCTAAAAAAACGATCATCATGAATATCAAATTAAAAAAGACGGCTACTTAAGCCCATCTTTATATTTCCCGCTGCCTGATTTTCCAGAAATATTCTTGAATTTTCTGTGAGAATCCACTCAGTATTTTACCAAAATTATTTCAGATGAGATGATCTGAAGCTTGATTACCGCTCAATCCTTAAAAAACTATTGCCATGGAAGCCATTTTTTATTTCATATTATTTGTTGCCCTTCTTTTTATAGGGTTTTATTTTAAAGATGATCTCCGTTCATCCAAAAGATTGAAAATATCCAGACATGTTAACGGAAGGTATCCTTTTTATTTTACACCTAAAAAACCTGTGAAATGGTTCGATTTTACAGGGCTTATCAATAGTTTCAGGATGGTTTCCCTTTCTGCGGATATTCTTTCTATTATTGATAAAAGGGAAGTTCAGACCGCAATGGGAAAAGATAAAGGTAATGAACTCACCTGTAATGATTTTAATACCTCGGAAGATGAGTTTTGGTTTGATTTCATTGCAGATACAGGCGACGGTTTTGATTCGACAACGACTGTTTTTTATCATGTAACGAGAGATAGTTATTCGTATTCTTTTAAAAATCCTGAACATCAAAACAATCAGGAAGAAACAGAAATTACCCTTAAAAAAGGCTCTGCTTTGGTTGTAGGTGGTGATTTGGTGTATCCCGTAGGTTCGGAAGCCAATTACAGAGACCGTTTCAAAGGTCCGTTGAGGTTTGTGGCTCCGGATACAGGAAAATCGGGTCCGGTTCTTATTGCAACACCGGGAAATCATGATTGGTACGATGGTTTGAGTGCTTTTTTCAGGTTGATGTGTCAACAAGGGAAAATCGGGAATTACAGAACGGTGCAGAATAGGAGTTATTTTGCTTATGAGTTGAGAGATCATGTGCATCTTTTTGGGATTGATAACCAATTATTGGGAGATATTGATATTCCTCAAATGACTTTTTTTACGGATTATGTGAAGAAAATATCAGAGAAAAATCCTAAAAATCATGTGATTCTTCTCATTGCAGAACCGTATTGGTACAATTACGATATCAACGACAGGTACAAGAGAAAACAAAGAATGGACAGCCTCGAATACATCATCAGAACGCTGACTGTTGCCGTGAAAAATCTTGAGGCAAAAAATATAATATCAGAAATAATTTTTGAAGTGGTTTTAACCGGAGATATACATCATTATGCAAACTACAAACTGGAAGAAGATGGTGAAAAATTTGATAATGAAGTGAAACATTTTATAACTTCCGGTGGAGGTGGAGCTTTTGGGCATGTTACGGATTTTTTAAAGGAAAAAATTACAATTCCCGTACTGCAGAATGCCAAAACTACAGGTTTGAATTACAAGCTTGATGAGGTATATCCGTCAAAAGAAAAATCGTGTAAAAAAGTATTCTGGAATCTTATTTTCTTCATCATTAATTATGAATTTACTACTTTAATGCTGCTGTTTTCGTTTATTTCGACCTATATTTTTTGCAGTACGGATTCAATTATTAAAAAACTGATATTGTTTTTGCTTCCGTCTATATTAAGTTTAATTATCAGCAAAGTGACCAATCATGAATGCTCGAGTAAAGAAAAATGGATAAGCGGAATGTTACGTGCCGTATTATTTACATGTTCATTTGCTATTCAGTTATTTATATTGTTTTTACTGCCTAAGTATTATGGTGCTAAATTGGAGTTTTTAAGTGATAACACTTTGCAATTTTTAGATATAGATGGTATAAAAAACTTTCTGGGAATTTTTCTTGTCCATAAATATTTTCTTTTCCAATGGATTGTTTCAGGGATTCTTCAATCTGCTCTTTTCGGACTGTATATATTTTTCGGTTATTTCGTTTTTAAGCTTTATGTAACGGAAGTTTCTTCGGCAAAAGTGAATAAAGGGAACAAAAACTTTTTAAAATTTAAAATAACAGACACAGAAATTGTCATCTATGTCATCGCTATAAAAAAAGCATATAAATGGATGAATTTACTGAAAAAGAAAAATGCAGGAAGCATACAAAAAGAAATGCTGGCAAAAGATCCGAAACGATTTGTGAGAGATAATTTCAAACCAGATCCGGATAATAATGTGAGAATTATTGATAAAATAACCATAAAACTATAACACCATGAGTACCAATTCAAATCAACAAAACGGAGGTCCGGATGAAGCCGTGATTTCTTATCAGCAGCTGAGAATGTTCATCGGATTATTAGGACTTTGTCTTTCTCTGATGCTTTTCCTCACAACGTTTTTACTGAATGACCAGTCTCCCTTCAAAGTAAGCATCAGTCATTATTATTACAGTTTCGGACATATTATTTTTGTCGGAACGCTTTGCATTATGGGTGGTTTATTCGGAACATACAGAGGAAAACGGAAATATGAAAATCTGGTTTCAAATCTTTGTGGAGTTTTGGCTATTCTAGTTGCTGCTTTCCCTACAAAATTTGAAGGTTATGGAGGAAATATGTATATCTGTATAGAAAATGAAAATTATAAAGGATGGTTTTCGTATGTACATTACGCAAGTGCAGGATTGCTTTTTGCACTTTTCTCTGTTTATTGCTTTGCATTTTTCCCAAAAACTGACGAAAAACCCGAAACTCCTGAAGAAATCCTAAAGAAAAAAAGCAGAGACATTTATTACAGAATCTGCGGATGGGGAATTGTCTTGAGTGTAATATGCATCGGTATTCTCGCTATTTTACATATCAGTGAAGATACCGTTTCATCCAGCGTTTTTTTAACGTATTCTACTTTGATTTTTGAAACGACTTCTTTGTTTTTCTTTTCCACTTCATGGCTTTTAAAATCAAGCTCAACATGGAAGTTGACAGTACCGTTTTTCAGATAAGTAAGTAAAGTTTCCTAAGTTACTATAAAATTAAGATTTGCAAAAGAAAATATCTATCAGTCTCTTTACTTATTCTAAATAGCTAAAAATTGCGTAAATTTGTAAACAATTTATTTAGTATATGTTGACGAAAGAAAAGGTACAAAATTTCCTTAAAGAGATAGAAGTTGATGACTTGGTAAGTAATTTTCAGGTTATGGGCAACGATGTATATATTGATATGACGGCTCATTCACCTGCAATGCACGAAAAGAAAAAGCTAGAGGCAGCAATGAAACAGGCTTTTGCAAGTGAGTTTGGAGAAGAAATTAATTTAAAATTAAAGATCATTTCTCCGGAACCAAGCGAAATCCAGAAAAGTCAGATCAAAGGGAAACAAATCCCGGGAATTCAAAATATTATCGCCATTGCTTCCGGAAAAGGAGGCGTTGGTAAGTCTACTGTTGCTGCGAATATGGCGGTAACATTAGCAAAAATGGGCTTTAAAGTAGGGTTGTTGGATGCGGATATTTACGGTCCTTCAGTTCCTACGATGTTTGATACGGAAGGCGAGAAACCGATTACTGTAGAAGTTGGAGGAAAAAGCTTGATGAAACCTATCGAAAATTATGGCGTGAAAATGCTTTCAATAGGATATTTTTCGGGTTCTAATCAGGCGGTTGTCTGGAGAGGTCCGATGGCTTCAAAAGCGTTGAACCAGATGATCAGAGATGCAGCTTGGGGAGAATTAGACTTTTTATTGATTGATTTACCTCCGGGAACGGGTGACATCCACTTATCAATCATTCAGGAAGTTCCTGTAACGGGAGCGGTGATTGTAAGTACCCCTCAACACGTGGCTTTGGCGGATGTAAGAAAAGGGATCGCGATGTTCCAGATGGAAAGCATTAATATTCCTGTTCTTGGATTAGTGGAAAATATGGCGTATTTTTCACCGGAAGAATTGCCGGACAATAAATATTATATCTTTGGACAACAGGGAGCGCAATATTTAGCAGATGATCTTGGGATTCCTGTATTGGGAGAGATTCCTTTAATTCAGAGCATCAGAGAAGCAGGAGATGTAGGAAGACCGGCTGCTTTGCAGGAAGGTTCTAAGATTGCAGAAATCTACACAGAAACTGCCCGTAAAATGATAGAAAGCCTTTTAGAAAGAAACAAAAATCTTCCTCCTACTGAAGCCGTAAAGATTTCTACAATGGCAGGATGTTCACCGAAAGCAAAATAATGAGTTTCAATTTTGAAAAACCCGAATTGAATTGAAGAAAAAAATATGGAAACAAATATAAAACACGAAGAAACTGTAACGAAAGTAATGGAAGCTTTGGAAAGCATTCGTCCGTTTTTGAATAAAGATGGCGGTGATATTGAGCTTATCGATGTGAAAGACAACTCGGTTTATGTGAAACTTTTAGGAAACTGTTCAGGATGTTCATTAAACTTTTCAACCTTAAAATTAGGAGTTGAAAATACGATCAAACAACACGCTCCGGAAATTGAAAAAGTAATAAACGTAGAGTAAAAAAATAAAAATATATTTTTTAAAGACAGGCTTTTTAGGTCTGTCTTTTTTTGTGCTTAATTTTTAATAAACTCTTTTGACACAGTTTTAGAGTCTGTTTAAATTTAATTCAAACATTTAAAAAGGAAATACTGATTTTTTAACGCAAAGTTTTAATTCAATATTAATTTAAGTGAGCAAAGATGAATCAACAAGTTGATTTTGATGAAGCACTATTTTCACGCTTTGCGAAGCAAATTTTATTTGCCTTTGCTTTCTAAAATAAAGCGGGATGTAAAAATATCTTTGCGTTAAAAATAATAACGGATTCCCATTTGAAAGAAGCTTTAAGTCTAATTTGTAATGTAAAATTTAAACAGGTTCTAAGCTTATTTTCGAAATATTCAACAGATCAATATTAAAATAATATTATAGTTTGTCTTTTTAATTTTTTCATTTAAAAATCTCATTTTTTTTCATTATATTTGAGAAAACACGCAAATTATGTTTGGATTTATCGAAAACTTAGATTCTCTTCATCAAGGGTTCTGGTATATTGCCATTGGCTCGAGTTTATTCTTTTTAATTCAGACGATTCTTACTTTTATTGGAAGTGATCATTCTACTGCCGGAACAGATTTTAGTGATGCAATGCACAATGATTCCCCTTTTCAGTTATTTTCTTTACGAAACATGATTAATTTTCTCTTAGGTTTCGGATGGGGCGGAGTTGCATTTTATGATTCGATAGAAAGTAAAGGGCTGCTCATTTTTGTTTCCCTATTAGTTGGGACTGTATTTGTTGCTTTATTTTTCTTTTTAATAATTCAGATTTTAAAACTTACCGAAGACAATACCTTTCATCAGGAAAACCTTATCGGTAAAGTGGGCGAAGTTTATCTTACGATTCCTGCGAAAATGAGCGGAAAAGGGAAAATTATCATTTCGTTAAACGGAACCAGTCATGAGCTTCAGGCGATGACAGAATCTGAGGAAAACATTCCGTCGAATCATTCAGTAAGAGTGATTTATATTTACGATGAAACACTTATTGTAGCAAAAATTTAATTTATTAACATACTTATTCTTTATTTATGGAAATACCAGGAACATTAATTCTCGTAGTAGTTATTGTATTCGTACTATTCGTCACATTTTTGGCTCTTATTTCAAGATATAAAAGATGTCCTTCGGATAAAATTTTAGTAATTTATGGTAAAACGGGCGGAAGCTCTGCAAAATGTATCCACGGTGGTGGTGCTTTTGTGTGGCCTGTAATTCAGGATTATGCTTATCTGGATCTTAAACCGATTTCTATTGAAGCCAATCTTACCAATGCGCTTTCAAGACAGAATATCCGTGTAGATGTTCCTTGTCGATTTACCATTGCAATTTCTACAGAGACAGATTCTATGGGAAATGCAGCAGAAAGATTATTAGGATTGGCGCAGGAGCAGATTCAGGAGCTTTCTAAAGATATCCTTTTCGGACAGCTTCGTTTGGTGATCGCAACGATGACTATTGAAGAAATCAACTCAGACAGAGATAAATTTTTAGATAATATTTCTAAAAACGTTGATACGGAATTAAAGAAGATCGGTTTAAAACTGATTAACGTAAACGTTACCGATATCAGAGATGAATCCGGATATATCGAAGCTTTAGGTAAAGAAGCGGCCGCAAAAGCCATCAATGAAGCGATTATAAGTGTTGCAGAACAAACGAAGATCGGAGAAACAGGAAAAGCGATTGCAGATAGGGAAAAAGATACTCAGATTGCCGAAACGCAACGAGACAGAGACGTAAAAATAGCAATTACTCAAAAAGACCGGGAAGTAAGCATTGCTTCTGCGATGAAAGATGAATCGATCGGGAAAGCTGAAGCGGCGAAAGAAGCCAGAATTGCCACTTCTCTTGCCAACTCAATCGCTGTAAAAGGAGAAAACGAAGCGAAAATTACCATCGCCAATTCTGATGCCGAAAGAAGGGAAAAAGAAGCGGAAGCATTGAGAATAGCAACGGCGGCAGAAAAAGTACAGGCAGCAAGATCATTGGAAGAATCTTACCTTGCCGAGCAAAAAGCTGAAGATGCAAGAGCAGAAAGAGAGCGCTCTACTCAACAGGCGAATATTGTGGTACATGCAGAAATTGCAAAGCAAAAAGCCATCATCGATGCACAAGCTGAAGCTGAAAAAATCAGGTTGCAGGCGAAAGGAGAAGCCGATGCTATTTTTGCGAAAATGGAAGCCGAAGCAAAAGGTTTGTACGAAATCTTAACGAAGCAAGCTGAAGGTTACGACAAAATTATACAGGCTGCAGGAGGCGACACGAACAGTGCATTCCAGTTATTGCTGATCGAGAAACTTCCGGAGTTGGTTAGAACTCAGGTGGAAGCGGTTAAAAATATTAAAATCGATAAAGTTACGGTTTGGGATAGCGGAAATAATAAGGACGGAAATACTTCAACAGCGAATTTTGTTTCGGGAATGATGAAGACAGTTCCTCCTTTGAATGACCTGTTTAATATGGCGGGATTAGATTTGCCTAGTTATTTAAAAGGGAAACCTGAAGAGGTGAAAAAGGAAATAATTACGATTCCTGAGAAAAAAGAAAAAACAAATTTTGATGATATGACACCAAAGGGAGATAATTCAGAATTATAATTAATTTAATTTATATATTGAAAGACAGGTATTTATATCTGTCTTTTTTGTTTATTTTAGAATGATAGTGGAAAATTATGAAAATTTTTATAGTAATAATTCTATCTCTCGGTGAATTTTTTATATCTTATTTTTGTAAAAAATTTATTTACAATGCGATATGGGGATGTGTGCTTGTAATATTCTTTTTATTACCACTGTTTAAAAGCCAAAATTACAACAGCAAATAGAGGAAATAATCCAAAACCGGAGATTCTGAAATTTTTTCAGGATTAGAGAAATTATATTAAAATATCCTTAAAACCCTTTAAAATAAAGAATTTATTTTAGAAAAGTAAGACATTTGGTCTACTACTTGTATTGCAAATTGTGAATGAAAAATCCAAAAAACGATTTTTTCCGTAGATAACTGAATATGCTATTCTTATGGAAAATTTTATCTAAAACTAAACTATGAAAAATATACTCATTGCTGATGGTCATTATGTTGTAAGAACAGGTACGGCTCTGGTACTGGAAACAAAACTTCCATATCCTTGCAAGATAGATTTTGCCGAAACATATATGGAAACCAAAGAAAAAGTTTCTAAAAAGCTATATGATTTGTTGATTATTGACATCGACATACCGGAAAGTATTTTTAAGGCAATGGTAAAAGAACTCAAAAAGAAGCAGAAACATCTGAAAATCCTTATTTTTTCTACTTACGATGAGAATGTCGGGATTCAATATATAGAAGAAGGTGCGGCTGGATACCTCAACAAAGGAGCTACAGAAGCTGAAATTTTGACAGGTGTCTGTTCTATTTTTGAAGAAGGGTATTACTATACGATCAACATGATGAAAAAATTGGTGACTCATTCTACCGACAGTCATTCTGTGGAAAGGCTTTCCAAAAGGGAGTTTCAGATTTTTAAATTACTGGCAGAAGGAAATGGGAATATCGAAATTTCAAACAGTTTAAACCTGAAAATGTCTACCATAAGCACCTACAAGAAAAAGATCTTTGAAAAACTGCAAGTGAAAAATGTAGTAGATCTTGTGAGGATTTATGATGATATGCATTAAAATATAAAGAATCCGATGAAAATTTTTCGCCGGATTTTTTTATTCTTTCAATACTTCTATACAATTCTTAAGCTCAGAAAGCCATTGTTTATTGATGCTTTTATCATCTTTAAATTTATTATAGATACTAATCAGGTAAGAAATATATTCTTCGCCATTTTTAATATTTAAAATAGTATCAAATAAAAGACCTCCAAAATTTCCATTTTTGAGTTCTTGCAGAATAATCTCTTTTGCTCTTTCATCATTTCGATTGGCAAGACCTTTTAGGGCTTCCTGTTTCGTCTGATCGTCTTTTGAAAAACAGTTTTTGTAAAGAATATTTCGAATTTCCTCATTGTCAGTTTCTATTTGTGTTCCCAACCCGAAAGTCGCCCAATCTTGTACTCGCGGACTTCGGTCTTGAGCTAAATTGATAAGCATTTTAATAGCTTTTTCGTTTTCAATTCCAAGTAAAGAAAAAGTGAGTGCATATCTTATATTTTTTGACTTTGAGTTTTGAAATTTTTCTAAAGCCTTAATTTGTTTAACTTTCAAATATTCATTGTTGTGACCAATGGCAAATAGACTCGTGAAAATTAAATTTTCGTCGGTCGATGTCTCAAAAATTTCAAAAACTTTTTCAAATAATTCTTTAACAAAACCCTTTCTTTTTCGTCCCAACTGACACAAAATATCAATTCCGATTTGTTTATATTTTACATCATCAGAATCAATTAATTGAAAACATTCCGAGATCATTTCTTCATTCACAAATTGTCTTAACGGAGTGATTTGATTCCAGTAATTGGTTTCTGTTTTTGCTTTGTAGGCTTTTTGAATTAAAATATCATATTCTTCTTTCATGCTTTTATAAAGTTTAAAACTAATAAATTTTCTTGTATCAAAAAAGCCCCGAAAAATCGAGGCTTCATTTTCAATCAACTAAATAATAATATATTCTACTTTACAATTACTCTTTTTATTTGTCCTTCAGAAGTTTTTACAAGATAAACCCCTGTAGAAAGTTTCGAAGTTTCAATCGTTAAAGCATTTTTCTCTTTTCCAAGTAATTTACCGGACATATCGTACAATTCGTAATCCTGAGCTCTGTTGAAATACAGTGTATTTCCTTTTGCAACCGGATTCGGGAACACGTTGAACGTTGCTTTTTCAGTTTTCACTTCACCCGTTGCCAATGTCGGCGCTTGTGCAATTTCATACATCGACAACGTTCCGCTGATTTCGTTGGCAATAACTACATACCCTTTTCCTGTTGTCGTATTTTCAGGAGCGATGTAGATGATTCCTTCCGGACCGTTGTCGCCACCGTAAGCCGAAGTCGTACGAGAATTTTTGTAGTCTGTAAAAGTCGGATTGTTGGGATCTGTAACGTTATACACCATTACACCTCCCGTTCTTTCCAGTGTGATGAAAGCATACGTTTGTCCGTTGATGTTTCCTAAAGTAACACCTTCCGGTTCAGGACCTTTTGCACGGCTTCTGTTTTTTGCACCGTTTGCTTCGTTATCAGCATTGAAAATCAATGGATGATTGGCTGCGATATATCTTTCAAATCTGTCGCCACTGTCATAAACGATCTGTTTTGTATCTGCATTGAAAATCGAGAAAGAACGTGCTCCTAAAGCCGAAATTTCTTCAAATTCTGCATCTCCGTCCGTATTTCCTGTCGCATTGCTAACTCTGAATCTTCCTAAGTTATAAGACGCTTTCAAAATAGCCGATTGAGGGAAAAGTGTAGCATCCAACGTATAATCATTCGCTCCAACCGTTGTTCTTTCGCTGAAACCACCAAGATCTTTTTCGTCACCTTCGTTCGCGGTTACGATATAATTAGTATTTCCGACTTTAAAATTCTGAACAGAATCTGGAGTATAATAGGTTTTTACAGGCCAGTTTGCAATTAAAACTTCACCATTATTGTCAGAAGCATCAAAACCGTTTCCAGGAATGCTCATGTCTTTTTTACCTAATCCCCAAATGCTTGTAATCGTTTTTGTAGCTAAATTAATTTCCGCAACGGCATTGTTTTCCTGAAGCGTCACCCAAGCTTTCTGGCTATCAGAACTTATGGTAACATATTCAGGTTCTAAATCCTGAGAAAGAGTATTGTTGGTTCTTACTTTTCTTAAACCTGTTGCCGTCAACGCAGCCAATTGAGAATCAAAAGCATTGAAATTAAGCGTCGTTACATTGCTTTGTGTAAGGCTTGCAATTCCTCCTGAGATGTCGATAATACTTACCGTTCCTTCCGGATCTACCGTGTAAGCATCGTTTGGTTCACCTTCGTTCGCAGTCATTACTTTTGTTCCGTCCGGAGAGAAAGTAATCATATCCGGTAACGCTCCAACCGTAACTTGCTTCAGGAAATTTCCGTTAATATCAAAGAAAACAACCGAACCGTTTTGTTGTGGATTTGCATTGGGAGAAGCTGCAGCGATGATTCCGTTTTTCACAGCGATGCTCGTGATTCCACCGTATGGAGCCATATTGATGGTGTTGATAACGGTCGGAGTATTCGGATTACTGAAATTAATAATATCAAAAACATCCGTAATTGAACTGATCGTAAATAATCTCTGTGTCGTAGGATCATGAACTACAATTTCCGTAGAACTTGTGCTGTTTCCGGAAGGATCAAAACTTCCGATATAGTTTAATGAAATTTGGTTTGAAGGAACAGGAGCTGGTTTATCATTATCAACAATATAAACCGTCGCATTGTTGTCACCTGAAATGGTTGATCCGACAGGGTTTTCAAGGCTTACTACAAAATATTCTGCCTGTTGTTCCTGCAAAGTATCATCAAGAATAGGAATATTTACAGTATAGCTCGTTGTTGACGGTGTAATATTAATGGTTTGATTCGTTAAAGTGAAATCATTACTGTCTGCTGTACTAAATGGCGCAGGTTTTACAACCAGATTCACCGTAGAAGTTGAAGGATTGTTAACATTGATTTTAAATGCTAAAGTTCCTTGATTTTCATTGACTTTAATGAAGTTTTTATCTAAAGAAATAGACGTTCCCGCTGTTGTGAATATCGTTGAAGTCGTTGTCGTCACTGCATTATCACTTGTATCTTCCACCATATTTGGTTTTAAAGCTAAATAATAAGCCTGATTTGGAAGCAATCCTGAAGTCGGGATTACAGTGATTTTATTGTTAGCGAAAGTCGTGGTGAAGGGAACTTGAGTACCTGAAGCATTTCCAAGACGGAAATCTACAAGCGTTTGTGCATTAGAATCGTTGATCGTTGAGTTGTCTGTTAATCTTACATTTTCGTTGAAAGAAATCGTAGGATTTACAGTCGTTGAGGCATTGTTTGTGCTGTTTGTCGGAAGATAAGCCACCGTCGGCGGAGTAGTGTCTGTTCCACCAACTGCTGCTGCGTCTACCGTAAAATTATCGAAACGGTTGTTTCCTACGGTTCCGCCTGTACCTGCGGAGAAAACAACTTTTAATTTAAAATTCGGATTATTCGCAACTCCTGCAATCGCTGAAAAATCGAATGTAATTAATTGTGGATTGGCATCCTGTGGAGAAACCGTCTGATAAGGCACGAAAGTCGTTCCGTCTGTAGAATACGTCCAAGTTTGCGTTCCCGCTCCAGAACCGGATCTTCTCGTCGTAAATTTTATAACAACATTATTGTAACCTGTTGTCGGTAAATTGAACTGCAAATTACCATTAATAGGGAAATTATATCTCAAATGCGTTCCGGAAGCATCTCCGTTTCTTGCATTCAAATTGTTAACATCGAAGTTTTGTCCTGTTCCGCCTGCAAAATCTACATCGGTAGTTCCGCTTACAGCTGCATTCAGAGAACCACCAACCAAAGTTGAGGTAGGCGTTGTGATGGAAGCTGCGGAAGCATTGTTGTTAAAATTCCAGTAATGGATAAGAGATGTCTGTCCGAAAACCGCTCCCTGAAGGAAAAATGCGGCAATTACAGATCCTTTTAACAAGTAGTTATTAATCATTTTTGTACGTACTTTAAATTTATGCAAAAATGAAGTTTCTACTTTGTAAACATTTTAAGCTAATTTTAAGAAATGATTAATAAATAGGTTGCGATTGATGATTTTTGTTAAAAGTATGATAGTGAAAATACAAAACAACGAAAAAGGGAAAAAGTAAAAAATAAAGAGCGATCAATCAACCCAAAGTAAAGTCTTAAGGCTCATTTGTTTTTTATGAAGTTGATCCGCTTATTTGGAAACTTGTCTTGAATAGTTCAGATTTTTTCCGGTGAATTTATTGCCTTCCATGGGATGTTTTTGCAGATAAAAAAATCCCGAAATTGCAGTCAGAACCAATAAAATAAAAGCAACCAGAAAAATTCTTTTTAACATTTCTTTCATATAGCCAGGTTTTTAATGTCTTTGATTTCTAATGTTGAGGTTGGATATCCCTTTTGTACTGCGTTAATCATTGCTATACCTACCTCATGTAAAGTTAATGATTTTGATGGTAATAACATAGGAAAAATCCAAATAACAGGTTTAAAAAACCATTTTACATTTTCCTGACCTTCAACGGGTTTCATAAATCCGGGACGGAAATTATAGGCAGCCTTGAAACCCAATTTTCTCAATGCATTTTCGGTTCTTCCTTTTACTCTTGCCCACATCTGCTTTCCGCTTTCTGTCTTGTCGGTGTGTGCCCCGGAAACGTAGTTGAACACCATATCCGGATTTTGATTGAGAACGGCTTTTGCAAAATGCATTGTGGTATCGTAAGTGATTTTGGTGTAATCTTCTTCGTTCATTCCTACACTGCTGATTCCGGCGCAGAAGAAAACGGCATCATACCCTTTGAAATTTTCGTCATTAAGATCGATTTGCAGAAAATCTGAGACAATATATTCTTTAAGCTTCGCATGTTTTTTCCCGGAAGGTTTTCTGCTTACACTTAAAATTTCTGAAATGTTCGGGTTCTCCAGGCATTCCATTAAAACACCTTCACCTACCATTCCTGTTGCTCCTGTGAGAATTATTTTTATTGAGTTCATTTCTTTACTATTATTATTGTTGATGACGTTCTGTCATTTGCTTTTACTTTAAACGTATAGCAAAAATTGTACTGTTTTTTTGAATATTTTTTTTCGGGTCATATTAGCATTATCAGATTGAATGGAATTTGGTCATTTCGAGCGTAATAACAAGTGTAGACTGGGTTTTTCTAAGTGAAGAAATGTCTTTAAATATGAATTAAAGTATTATCATTTTGGAAGGGTGTGATTATATTTTTGAAAAGGTTTTTGAAATTCTGTCAGGATGGAGTGAACCTTGTCAAGGTTTTAGTTGCTGTAGAAAAGATTCAAGATGAAAAATAAAGTGTTGAATTAGCTCTGAAATGTTGAGAAAACAACAAAAATCCTAGCCCCGATTGTAGAGAAAATCCTTTTTTGAAAAAAAAGATTGCAACGGAAAGCGGGAAAAAGCTCCAAATTGGGTTTGAGCGTTTTGGGGTTTAAATGATTGAGAATAGAGATTTTTGATGATTTAAAAAACAAAAACCAGCCAAAAAATGACCGGTTTTGAAATGTATATGTCGTAAAATTACTTTTTGTCGTGCAATTGACTGTAGATATTGTGTATCAATCCGTCTGCGACAGATATTTTCGGAACAAAAATCCTGTTGATTTCCGACCAAGTCATCACATTGTTGAAAATCTTCAAAGCATGAGCCAAAACATCGGCTCTGTCTTCGCGCATGTTGTGTTTTGTCATTCTTTCTTCAACGGTAAGATCGTCGAATTCTTTATGAACTTTTTTAAGGTGAGACAGCGACATCGGTCTGCCGTCTTTGGTCTTGCTCATCGAGAAAACTTTGTTGATGTTTCCTCCCGAACCGATGGCTACGATTGGTTTTTTGCTGTTGATATTGATTCTTATTTCTTCTTTAAGATCTTTCCAGTTATCGGGCGTTACCAAATTATTCAGCAAACGGATCGTTCCGATATTGAAAGATTTTTCATACTTCATTTTTCCGTTTTCGTAGAACGTAAGCTCCGTAGAACCACCTCCAACGTCGATGTATAAATAGGCAAATTCTTTGTCGAGTCCTTCTGCAATATGGTTTTCAAAAACCAAAGAGGCTTCTTCGTCACCGGTAATAATTTCGATATTGATTCCCGAAGTTTTCTTTACTTCTTCGATGATTTTTTGTCCGTTTTCAGCATCACGCATTGCGCTCGTAGCACAGGCTCTGTAATGTTCGACCTTGTAAATCTTCATTAAATCGCTGAAAATCTTCATCGAGTCGATGACCATTTTTTCCCTTTCTTCACCGATTTTTCCAAGGGTGAAAACATCCATTCCCAATCTTAGAGGTATCCTCAAAAGATTAAGTTTAATGAATTCGGGCTGTTTATTATTAATTTTTACTTCATTAATCAACAATCTGGCTGCATTACTTCCTATATCTATGGCTGCAATCTTCATTTTTTGTTCGTTTTAGCTTTTAAATATCTGTATGTTTCAATCTGAGAACGGCATTCTTCTTTATCATTATGAATGTACTCGTTGCTCAATTTTTTGTCTAAAATACGAGCTTTTACATTATCTTTCAACTGAATGTCGAGAATATCTTTCAATTCTTTCTTCAGGCTTTTATCGGTGATCTTTGCGGCAGCTTCAATTCTGTAATCCAGGTTTCTGGTCATCCAGTCGGCAGAAGAGATATACATGTCTTCTGCACCTTTGTTGTAGAAATACATAACTCTGGCGTGTTCCAGATATTCGTCTACGATGCTGATGCCTTTTATTTTTTCCTTAAACTCTTTCTGATTGATAACGCAATAGATTCCTCTTACAATCATTCTCACATGAACTCCTGCTTCTGCAGCTTCGTACAATTTTTCAATTAAAGATCTGTCACTTACAGAATTGGCTTTAATGATCATTTCTGCCTTTCTTCCCGCCTTAGCTTCCTCAATTTCTTTATCGATATGATGAACGATTTTTTCACGCATAAACTGCGGACACACCATAAGATTTTTGCAGGTTCTTAAAACTGACAGAAAATCTTCTTTTGGTCTTTTCAGCACATTGAATACTTTATTAATATCTGCCATTATTCCACGATCTGCAGTCATTATTAAATGATCTCCGTAGATTCTTGCCGTCTTTTCGTTGAAGTTCCCTGTACTGATGAAACCATACTGAATGGTTTTGTTGTGTGATCTTTTTTTGATGATGCAAAGCTTGGCATGAACTTTTTTATTCGGAATTCCTTCCAAAACAATGATTCCTTCCGGCTCCAGCATTTCTTTCCATTTAAGATTAGATTCTTCGTCAAATCTCGCCTGAAGTTCAAGCATTACAATTACTTCTTTACCGTTTCTTGCAGCATAAATCAATGCGTTAATAATTTTTGAGTTGCTCGCCAAACGGTAGGCGGTAATCTGAATAGATTTTACATCCGGATCCATCGCTGCCTCACGAAGAAGGTCGATCACCGGATTGTATTTGTGATAAGGAAAGGTAAGAAGGACATCCTGCTTTAGAATAACATCGGTCACTCTTTCGGTGTTTTCAAAAGCCGGGTGTGTAAAAGAAGTTCTTTCCACGGGTCTTTCATATTTTTCGAAAACATCAGGAAAATCCATGAAATGTTTAAAATTATGAATTTTTCCGCCGGGAATGATGCTGTCTTTTTTGGTTAAATTTAATTTTCGGATAAGCATTTCAAGAAGTGCTTTGTCCATATCTTTATCGAAAACAAATCTCGTAGGTTTCCCTTTTCTTCTGTTTTTTAAGCCTTTTTCTATTTTTTCTGCGAAATTGGTTCTTATATCGTTATCAAGATCGAGCTCTGCATCTTTTGTTACTTTAAAAGCGTGGGCAGAAAATTCGTCGTACCCGAAATAAGAAAAAATGTGGGGCAAATTGAATGTAATCACGTCCTCTAAAAGCATTACATTTTTTTCTTCAACATCTTCTGACGGAAGAAGAACGAATCTTCCCACAAAACGCGAAGGAATTTCAATAATAGCATAATTACTCGAATATTGCCAGTCTTTTTTTCTCATCGCAACGCCTAAATAAAGACTTTTGTCTCTCATGTAAGGCATCGGTGTATTTTCATGAAGAAGGATAGGGATTACATTTGATTCTACCACTTCATCAAAATATTTTCTGACAAACTCTTTTTGTCCTGCGCTTAAATTTTTTGAATTTTTAATAGAAACACTTTGGTCAGCCATTTCGACCTGAATTTTCCTCCAGGTTTTATCGAAATTCGACTGCAATCTCATTACAATTTCATTGATATTCTGAAGAATTTTGGATGGTGGCTGATAAAAAGATTCAGCGATTACTTTTTCCTTAAAATCCATGGCACGTTTTAATCCGGCAACCCGCACTCTGAAAAATTCATCTAAATTATTTGAAAAAATCCCAAGAAAACGAATTCTCAGATGCAAAGGCACATTTTCATCCATCGCTTCCTGTAAAACTCTTTCGTTGAAGGCAAGCCATGTAATATCTCTCGGATTAAAGTGTAATGACATTCGTTAGTTTATAATTTATCAAAAATAATCATTCAGCGCATCTCAGAGGGCTTTTCAACGTTAAGATTTGATTAAATTTTAACAGATCAAATAATCCTGAAGACGAGAAGGTTTTATTTTTTGTTGTAAGAAATTAAAGTTATTAAAAACAAACGAAAAATAAAGGGTTTGGTTGATAATTTTCATCAAATCGAGAGAAATAATGAAATAAAAGAAGCCATAAATAGAAAGTGACAAAATTGATGAAAAATACTAATGCCTATTTAAAGGAATGACAAAACTACAATCATTAAATAAACGATGTTTAAACAGGATGAGAGCAAAATATTTCTCTTCTATTTAGTTTTGAAAACAGGATGAGCTCTATGTTTTTTGTATTAAATATGTCAATTTGTCACAAAATTTTGAATGGTATAAATATTGAGAAATACTGATTGTAAATTAAAATTTTAAAAATTAGAAAAAATATAAAATATTATGAGTAAAATAATTGGAATTGACTTAGGTACAACTAACTCTTGCGTTGCAGTAATGGAGGGTAAAGATGCTGTTGTTATCCCTAATGCAGAAGGTAAAAGAACGACTCCTTCTATCGTAGCATTTACAGAAGATGGTGAAAGAAAAGTAGGAGATCCTGCAAAAAGACAGGCTGTAACGAATCCAAAGAAAACCGTATATTCTATTAAAAGATTTATCGGAACTCACTTTAAAGAAGATGCTAAAGAAATTTCAAGAGTACCTTACGAAGTAGTAGCTGGACCAAATGACACGGTAAAAGTAAAAATCGACGATAGAGAATATACTCCACAAGAAATTTCTGCAATGACGCTTCAGAAAATGAAGAAAACTGCTGAAGATTATCTTGGGCAAGAGGTAACAAGAGCGGTAATCACTGTTCCTGCTTACTTTAATGATGCACAGAGACAAGCTACAAAAGAAGCTGGTGAAATCGCGGGTCTTACAGTAGAAAGAATTATCAACGAGCCTACTGCAGCTGCTTTGGCTTACGGTATGGATAAAGCTCACAAAGATCAGAAGATCGCAGTATATGACCTTGGAGGTGGTACTTTCGATATCTCTATCCTTGATTTAGGAGATGGTGTATTTGAAGTATTGTCTACAAACGGAGATACTCACTTAGGAGGCGATGATTTTGATGATGTGATCATCAATTGGATGGCAGACGAATTCAAAGCTGAAGAAGGGGTAGAGCTTAAATCTGATGCAATTGCATTACAAAGATTAAAAGAAGCTGCTGAAAAAGCAAAAATCGAGTTGTCTTCTTCTCCACAAACTGAAATCAACCTTCCCTATATTACAGCTACAGCTACAGGTCCTAAACACTTAGTGAAGACTTTAACTAAAGCTAAATTCGAGCAATTATCTGATTCTCTAGTAAGACGTTCTATGGAACCAGTTGCTAAAGCGTTGAAAGATGCAGGTTTATCAGTTTCTGATATCGATGAAGTAATTTTGGTAGGTGGTTCTACAAGAATCCCGATCATTCAGGAAGAAGTTGAGAAATTCTTTGGTAAAAAAGCTTCAAAAGGTGTAAACCCGGATGAGGTTGTAGCAATTGGTGCAGCGATCCAAGGTGGAGTTCTTACAGGTGATGTAACAGACGTTCTTTTATTAGATGTTACACCACTTTCTTTAGGTATCGAAACGATGGGTTCTGTTTTCACTAAATTAATTGAGTCGAATACAACGATCCCAACTAAGAAATCTGAAGTATTCTCTACAGCTTCTGACAACCAGCCGGCTGTAAGCATCAGAGTAGGACAGGGTGAAAGACCAATGTTCAACGACAACAAAGAAATTGGTAGATTTGACTTAACAGATATTCCACCAGCTCAAAGAGGAGTTCCTCAGATTGAAGTAACTTTTGATATTGATGCAAATGGTATCCTTAGCGTTTCTGCTAAAGATAAAGGTACTGGTAAAGAGCAGACTATTAAAATTCAGGCATCTTCTGGTCTTTCTGACGAAGAAATCGAAAGAATGAAGAAAGAAGCTCAGGAAAACTCTGCATCTGATGCGAAGAGAAAAGAAGAAGTTGAGGTTTTCAACAAAGCTGACGGATTGATCTTCCAGACTGAAAAGCAATTGAAAGAGTTTGGTGATAAATTGTCTGCAGATAAAAAAGCAGCAATCGAAGCAGCTCACACAGAATTGAAAGCAGCTTTCGAAGCTAAAAAGGGTGATGATGTGAAAGCTAAAACTGAAGCTCTTGATGCAGCTTGGATGGCAGCTTCAGAAGAAATGTATGCAGCAGGAG
The DNA here is from genome assembly GCF_024807225.1 of Chryseobacterium ginsenosidimutans. Lineage (GTDB taxonomy): Bacteria > Bacteroidota > Bacteroidia > Flavobacteriales > Weeksellaceae > Chryseobacterium > Chryseobacterium ginsenosidimutans. The sequence continues at coordinate 4,015,124 of NZ_JANUCO010000001.1, read as the reverse complement.
GAGCTCAAGGTGCAGATGCAGGAGCACAAAATGCTGGAAATGCAGGAGGTGCAGAAGATGTACAGGATGCAGACTTCGAAGAAGTAAAATAATTATTGATTAGTATTAATTAATAAAACATATAAAACCGCTATGGACAAAGGTCTATAGCGGTTTTTGTTTATATATTTATTTATCGTTTAATTGATTGTACCATATTACGCATTACAGCAAATAAATATTCCTGGTATTTCTAAGCGCTAATTTCAAGCTTATATCCTTTTCCGCGTATAACTACAATTTTGATATTCGGGTCAAATTCCAGTTTTTTTCTAAGTTTTGATATAAACATATCCAGACTACGCCCTACAATAACACCTTCATCTTCCCATATCTCTTTTTGCAGCCTGGTTTCTCTCTATAGTTTCGTTAGGAGATAGTGCGAAAATGAGTAACAGACGAGTTTCAGTTCCTGTCAATTCTATTGTATTTTCATTTTTAATAAGCTTACGGTTTTTCGCATCGAACAACACGGAGCCCAAAGTTAACATATCTGTATGCTGACTTTCAGGTAAAGTTTTCCGAGGCTTAGCAGATCTGAAAAAAATAAAACCAACAAATGCTAAAAATGACAGACCGCCCAGAAGATATCCATTTTTTACTATATTTATTCCTGTCGGTCTGAATTTAATGCTGATCATATAACAGGCGACGGGTTGCTTTCTTCCTCTACAGGATACAATATCATCTTGTTTATTTTTAGATATAGCGTATCCATAAGCTACACTGGAGTTGCCACAGTTAAGTACATTAACAACATAATCATTTGTAAATGGGTCTTTGGCTAACAAACGTTGAGTAGTATTCACCAAGGAGTCAGGTTGAAAAGTAATCTCCTTCTCAAAGCTGATCAGATATTCATTTTTTGCAATTTTTTTCACAGGAAGGACTCTTGATGTACGATCACCCGACTGTAGAAGTATTTCATGTCCGATTCTGCGGAGCAAAACTTCCCTTCTGGCAAAGTCAAAGTCGTCACTATCCTCACTGCTGAAAGCTGCATAGATTACACAGATAAATGAGAGAAGTATGAATCCGAGCAAGTATTTGCGTTTTCCTGAAAGGAGATTTCTGCTATTAAACATAGTGTCAAGTTTTTATTTACAAAGTTTACATTTTTATTTACAATTTTAAGCGCACAAGCAGAAAAATAGTAAAGTAATTTTGAGGCATAAACTTTAAAAGGAGTATAAACAATGTTATTAATTAAATCTACAAGAAACATGAAAAAAATTATTTATGTGCTGATCTTACTGCTGGTTGTGGTAAGCGGACTGGTATTTGCTAATTGTGAAACTAGAAATGAAACGTCTAAAAAATCAATCCCCAAGACCCTCTCTGCTGCTGAAAAGAAAGCTGCAGTGAAACAATGGGAGGCTACTCCTGCCGGTATAATGTTCAAAAAATGGGAAGCGTCTCCTGCAGGTAAAAAAGTGTATGACGCTGAAGCTAAAATAAGGGAGAATCTTAAAGGTTATACCAATATGGAGGCAGTTGTAACCTCTCTTTCTCTTCCGCCAGGCTCAAGATTAGGTTTCGGAGTGATGGTCAGGATTAATGGTGACGATTATATTGTAAGATTTGAGCCGGAAAAGTCTCAACTTGAGCAATTGCAGAGCCTGAAAGTTAACGACAAAATAATTATAAAAAGCCATTACGTATCGCACGCACCCAAGTATGCATACCCAATAATATCGGGCGAATATGTAGAACGGGATAATAAAGTAATTTTTCAACGTGTCCCCCGAAAAGGCGGCTGTTAAATAAATGATGAAATATATTCACGTATCTGCTTTATTGACAATCACGGGAGATAATTAGCTACTGCATGAAAAGCGAGAAAAACAACGAACCGCTATTCTAAAAAGGTTTAAAAATATACATATTTGTATCGTATTTGTACCTTTAAAATATGTAAGTGGTTAATTTTATGAATATTATATTAAAAAATAAAATAGGCAGTCACAGACTGATTGAATATAAAATCCTTGAGCGTAAGCGAGAGGATTTTTTTATTTATAAAAACTGAATAATTTCAGAATAATTATTGGTAATGAAAGTTATCAGATAACGATTTTCAGAATTTTCAAAAAAGATATACCAAGTTGTATTTTGATTGGCTTTGTAGAAAATATATTTTGAACCTAAACTTAATAAATTTTCAGGAGTTTTTTTATAGGGAAAAATAGGAAGATTATATTCTATGAAATCATAAATTTTTCGTACATAAGCTTGAGCATCACTTTCAAATCCAAAATAATTTTTTTCGTATAAAACAGTGATAAGTTCTTCAAAAAATGCTGTAACGCTTGGGTGTAAGATAATATTTACTTTTTCCAATCTAATGATTTTATAAACTCTGAAGTTCTTTTTCTGGCTTCATCAATAGAAATTCCTCTTTCCCATTCTTTCTCAAAATCAAAAGATTTTCTTTTTCTGATTTTGTTAATTTCTTCTATAATAGATGGATTTTCCAAAGAATTTATCCACTTTATGATTTCATTTTTTTCAGCAGAAATATTCATTGTGTAATAAGATTTATTAAACAAATATAAGAATTTCTTTATTGATTTTGAATCATTTATCCACAACAAAATATTACAAAAAAAATCTTTACATTAGTGTAATTTTAAAACCAAAATCAAGTTCAAATGAAATTTTCTAAAATATTGATGATAGTAGGATTGTTCCTATTTCAATTAAACTTCGCTCAGGAAAAAGCTGATGTTGTACTAAAGAAAGCTCTTACTGAAGCCAAATCAACAAATAAAAACGTCCTTCTTGTATTTCATGCTTCGTGGTGCAAATGGTGTCACGTAATGGAAAATAATATGAATTTGCCGGAAACAAAACCTATTTTTAATAAGCAATTCGTTACGACGTATGTAGATGTTCAGGAAAGAGGAGAGAAAAAAACGCTTGAAAATCCGGGTGGAGAAGAGCTGATGAATAAGTATAAAGGAAAAGATGCCGGACTTCCGTTTTGGTTGGTTGTAAATCCAAAAGGTGAGGTTTCTTGCGGATTCATTTAATGATAAAAACGAAAATCTTGGATGCCCTTCAACAGCTGAAGAAGTAGATACTTTTGTAGCAAAACTGAAGAAATCTTCAAAAATGAATGAAAACGAACTTCAAACGATACAAAAAGTTTTTACGAAGAAGAATTAAATAAAAGCGGCGAAATCTTTGGTTTCGCCGCTTTTATTTTCAAATTTAATCTTATTTTCCAAAAAACATCCTATCCTGTTTTAGCTGATCGTTGTAGATCAACTGAAAATTCATAGGCATATATTGATAAAGAAGCTTCCAGTGTTGGATTTTTGAATGCTTTTTAAAGCTTTCAAATGACCTTACAAAAAGATTTTCAATCATGTCTTTTACATAAGAATCCCCGCCTTTATAGATCATATCCATGAGCTTGAGATGATGGGCGACAATATTCACTTTCGACTCTTGTAGAAGGTCTTTCAGGTAATTTACCGTTGCCTGGATCACACCCGGAAAATTGTCTTGTACAGACAAATTTGTGATTTCTTTTCGAAGGGGTGGATAGAAAAATTTTAAATATTCAATAGCTATTTTTTGATTAATAGCTCGCATTTGTACATTCATCATAATTAATATTTTTCAGAACATTTCTATTGTGGCGAAAACCGTACCAAAGTTTATAAAATGGCAGCAAAAACAAATACACCGATAATCACGGCGATGTGAGTTGCCAGAATTTCAATATTGTGTCTGTTGGTCGTTGTTTTGAAGGTTTTCCAGTCGGATATTTTTCTTATTTTAGTTTTCATAAAATGTTGATTTTGAATGATTTTTTATTTTGTCGATTTTTATAATTTGTAATGAAATAGTTTAAATATGTAACAAAACTATGTGCCATGGCTGTAAATCTGTCTCGAATAGATCTTCTGCAGATCCTGAGAAATGTGACTAAAAATCACTTTTCGGTATTCTTCGCTACAAAAAGCAGTACAATTGTCCAGTGAATAAATGAAAGTGGTTTCTACAGCATTTTTTAATACAGTATCGCCGTTTCGGTAAATTTCATCCATCTTTTTTAAACATTTGAATAAAATATTTCTGTCGTTTTGTCGGATCATCTTTTTAATTCTGTCCGTAAATGTTTGGATGACACTATAAGAATTTTGACATTTAGTTTCCTTCAGTTCACTCTCAATTTCGGGAATAACGGTTGTAATTTCCTGAACAGCCTGTAAATAATTCATATTTAAATTTGATTTAATTAAAATTTTTCAAAAAAGAGCCAAACCAACATCGCCAAAAAAGCCAATACCAACATTCGGTAAGATTTCAGCCATTTTGGGGTTTCCGGTCCTCTGCTTTTCAACCTTCTTAGCTTGTCGATTCTGTTTAATGTTTTTAAGTCCATTTTGTTTCTGTTTTGAAAATCATAATGCCAAATTGTATTCCGTTAAAAATAATTTTTATTTAATTAATTGAAATACAGTGGTTTGATTGTTTTTAATATAAAGTTTAAATAAGAAAAAGCATGTCAAAATGAGAAGGTTTTTATCAGAATGAAATACTGTTGATTGTTGAGATAATTAATATCTTTGCAATCCAAAATATGTAAAGGATGTTTTCAAAAATAGTAGTACACAGAGTCGGAAATAAAATCAACGGAGAATCTTTAACGCTTTCTCAGGAAGAATTGCAGCTGGAAGAAGGAATGGCAGAATTGCTTGAAGATTACTTCTTAGGTTCATTCAAATCAGAGGAAACGTTTCATTTTTACAGTGATTCTTATTTGGTGAATAATCCGGTTTTCAGTTCTGTATCTGAAATTTTTGATGATAAAGCGAAGTTTCTTTGGGAATCTGAAAACATTGCAAAACATCTTTTCGAAGCTGCTGAAAATCCTAGAGTTCAGGGTGGGGAATTATTTATCGTCTATTTTGAAGACGAAAGAGAAGGAACGGAAAGAGTGGATAAAATCGGTATTTTTAAAACCGAAAAAAGAGAGTCTTTCCTGAAAATTTCTCCAAATGATGAAACTTTTGACATCGAAAAAGATCAGGGAATCGGTTTGTCTAAAATCGATAAAGCTGCCTTGATTTATAATAACGACAAAGAAACCGGATACGTACTTTCTGTGGTTGACAACAACAAAAACGGAGATATGTACTACTGGTTTGAGGATTTCTTAAAAATAAAACAGCGCGACGACGAATATTTTCACACGCAGGAAGCGTTGATGGTGTACAAAGATTATATCACAAAACAATTGCCTCAGGAATTTGAAGTTTCCAAAGCAGATCAGGCAGATTTCTTAAATAAATCCATCAATTTCTTCAAAGAAAAAGAAGAATTTAAGCTGGATGAATTTGCCAATGCAGTATTGGTTGATGAGCATGTGATCGAGAGTTTTAATAATTTTAAAACAGATTATGAGCAAGATATGCAGATTAATATTGCAGAAGAATTCCCGATCAGTGAAGCGGCGGTGAAGAAAACGCAGAGACATTTCAAAAGCATCATTAAATTAGACAAAAACTTCCACATCTACATTCATGGAGACCGTCAGAAGTTGGCTCAAGGAGAAGATGAAAAAGGAAAATACTATATGCTTTACTTCGAAAAAGAGGTTTAAATCAAAAATTTGAACGGTTAATAATATCAAGGTTTAACCACAAAAGAAATAAAGATTACGCATTAATTATTTTATTTCTTTTGTGGTTAATTTTTTTTAGTTTACACAGGTTTATCATAACTTTATAACAATCACAAAATATTAATTATGAAGTTCATGATCATCTTCTGGGCGATATACATGCTGGTTTTCTGTATTCCGTTTCCGATTTTTATTTACACGATGACTTCGGAAGTTGCAACAGAACCAAGAAATTCTGTGTTAGTAAGTTATATTTATCTTGGCATTTCTTTAGCGATTTGGCTGTATGTGCTTATTTTCTTCATCAATAATCTTTTCCTGAAAACTTTTAAGGCTAAAAATACAATCAGTCATATTTTAAGTAATGGAATTTCGAGAAATGCAAAAATTTTAGATTATAAATTGATAAAATATAATGCTAAATCGAACATCAATATCATTCAGATTGTACTTTCTTTTCAGAATCTCAGGAATATTTTCATTGAACATGAGATGATGTTTCATGACATAAAACCTCAGGAAAAAAGATTTAATGTTGGTAATACCGTGAAAGTTTTACTGAATCCGGATACTTCACAAGATCCGTATTTTATATTAGCCGGACAAAAAACAAAGTTCAATGGGATCGGAATGGTATTCAGAATCTTCTTTACGGTTTTTATGATTGCTTATGTTATCGGTTTGTATTACTACTTCTATACCAAAGAATCATTCGATTTTGGGTGGCGTTTTCTCACTTTTATGCACCCGATTATTTTCAGTGGAGTGATGTTTTTATTAACGATTGTGGTATATCAAATGATCATTGGGAAATTTTTTAAAAATACCAAAGAAGAACGTATTCTTTTTGCCGGAAGAAATGCCGATGCAAAAATTATCACTGTAAGCCAGACCGGATTGACGATTAATAACCAGCCTCAAATCATGTTTCAGGTAAGTTTTAAAGATTTTAAAGGAAAAGAACATATTGCAGTGTACAAAAAGATCGTCGATCTTCTTAATCTTGCCTCTGTTCCAAAAGAAGGAAAAATTGAAATCATGTATGATGAAAATGACCCTCAGAAAATTATAATTCCCCGAATGTCTCAAGAACCGATTTTATAATTAGCATAAAATTGTAATAAATTTTGTGAAATTTACGTTAATAAACAATATTTAATTAAATTATCTTTTTTAAGTTACCGCTTAATTTGCTTTTGTGGTATGCATTTCATTGCAAAATATAATATTCCTTTAAAAAAAGCGTTATCTTTGATAGATCAAAATTATTATATGAATTTTGTAGACTGTCATGAAGAGCCTATCCATATTCCAGGCTATATACAAAGTTTTGGTTATCTGATTGGCATTGATGCAGAGTCTCATTCCATTACTTTTTTTAGCAAGAATATTGAGGATATTTTTAATATCGAAAACACACAGCAGCTTTTCGATAAAAAAATTACAGCTTTTCCTGATAGTTTTAAAAGTATTATCGATTCGGATATTTATAATTCCCTAAATACATTTACCAGAAGAGAAAATGAGACTTATTTTGATAAAATTTTTATCAATGGTAAAGAATATCATTTCTCGGTTTTCAAAAGCAAAACAAATATTTTCCTTGAATTTGAAGCGGTTTTAGAAAATCCTAACAAACGAATTTCTAATAAATACGATAATTTTTACATTATCGATGATGCTCAGGAAATCTGGGAACAGCTTTTAAATACGCTTTCGAGCATTGTGAATTATGATCGAATGATGATCTATAAATTCATGATGGACGGTTCCGGAAAAGTAATCGCAGAACGAAGAAGCGAAAATATGGAGAGCTTTCTGGGACTTCATTATCCTGAATCCGATATTCCGAGACAGGCGAGAGAATTATATCTTAAAAAAAGGAAAAGAATTTTCAGTGATGTGTACGCAGAAACTGTTCCTATTTTAAGCAAATCAGACGAAATAATCGATCTTACGTATTCGGCTTCCCGCGCAATGTCGCCTATTCATGGGCAATACATAAAAAATTCGGGAGCAGCTTCAAGTTTCAGTGTTTCCATTATTATTGATGATCATCTTTGGGGATTGGTGACGTGCCAAAATCCTGAAGCCAAACATATCGACCTTGAAGACAGAGTTCAGGCAGGGATTTTTACAGCATTGGCTTCCAATGCGTATTCTTCTTTTAAATCTAAAAACGAACTGAAATACCGTTTGGAACTGAATGAAAAGTCTTCACAGCTAAAAGCAGAATTTTTAAAAAACAACAATTTATTTGATTCTTTAATTGATAATAAATTGGAGATTAAAAATCTTACGGAAGCAGATGGTTTAGCTATTGTTGCAGACGAAAATATTGTTACGGAAGGTACTACACCGACTCGTGAAACGATTGAAAAAATTGTTCAGTGGGCATATGAGAATACGAACGATACTATTTATGTAAGCAGAAGTTTTCTGAAAGATCACGGTGAAGAATTGGGTCTTGATGAAAATGCAGCCGGAATCGTTATTTATTTTGTTGAAAGAAGTAAAAATAATCTGCTGATCTGGTTCCGAAAAGAGTTTGACGAACATATCAATTGGGCAGGAAATCCAGAGAAAAAAATAGGAGTATTTTCGCAAAACGGGGAAGAAAAACAAATCGTTTCACCCAGAACTTCTTTCCAGATTTTTACAGAAAATATCAAAGGAAATTCAAAACGCTGGAATTCGAGAAATATTGCAGCTTTACAGGCGATACGTGATTTGATTCTTGAAACGTCACATAAAAATTATAATACGATAAAAAGGCTTAATGATGAGCTTAAAAAAGTAAATGAAGAGCTGGACAGTTTTTCGTACACGATTTCTCATGACTTAGGAACACCTTTAACCGTGATGAAACTGAATGCCCAAATGCTTTTAAAAAGTCTTACAGACGGCTCCGAAAAAAGCAAAGGAAAAATAAATTCTATTATTGAAGAGATCGACAATATGGCGGAAATGATGCATGATGTTTTACAGTTGAGCCGTGCAAAACACAGCGAAATCGAATTGGGAAGACAGGAAACATACCGCATCATCGAAAAAATTTCTGAAAACGCTAAAATTACTTTTGACAGTCCGAAAAGTGAGATCATTATTAAAGATTGTCCCGATGTTTTGGCGGATAAAACGATGCTTCATCAGGTGTTTTTAAATATCATCAACAACGCAATAAAATATTCGTCTCAACAGGAAAATCCTAAAGTTGAAATTGAAGGAAAAGAAGAAGAAGACATCATTATTTACAGAATTTCAGACAACGGAATCGGAATTCCTGACGAGAATAAGCATAAAATGTTTAAAATTTTCAACAGGATGGATAATGCCAAGAAATTCAAAGGAAATGGAGTAGGATTGTCGATTGTTCACCGAATTATGCGAAGAATCGGAGGAAATATAGATTATGAAAGTGATAAAGATGGGACTTCCTTCATTTTAACGTTTAAAAAACCGTAAATTTGGGGAACTTTTTAAATCCTTATTATGGTATCTGAATATCTTAAACAAAACACAGCAGAATATCACGACGCTGCGGAAAAGCTTTTCAACTCAGAAAAAATTTTTAATAAAACTTTTACGCTTGAAGACTATAAAAAGATCATCGGTACCAATTATCTGATGCTTCTTCACTCTGAAGATAAAATCTTCAACAGTCTTTCGGATAAGTTCTCTGAAAAACTTCAGTTGAGCAACAGAAAAAAACTTCCTTTAATTGAAAAAGATTTGGCGAGTCTTGCGTTGGAAAACCAATCTGCTTCTCACGAACTTGAATTTTCTAATGAAAATGAAGCGTTGGGAGCAATGTACGTGATCGAAGGTTCTACTTTGGGTGGAAATGTTATCGCCAAACAGCTTTCTAAAACGGAAGGTTTTGATGATGTGACGTTCAATTTCTTCGGATGCTATCAGGAAAATACAGGACCGATGTGGAAAAACTTCAAAGAAGTTCTTGACACGGAAGTGACGGAAGAAAAGTATGATGAGGTATTATCAGGAGCTAAAAAATTATACACGTTTTTATTAAACGTAAACTAATTTTTTTCAATACAATATAAATATCACTTTTGAAGATAATTAAATTCCTGAAAGATTGCTCAATTTTTCAGGAATTGTTAAATTTGGGGGTTTTCAATTTTAAACTAAAATAATTTAAAAATAAATCAAAATGAAAGTAACTGTAGTAGGTGCAGGCGCTGTAGGAGCAAGCTGTGCAGAATACATCGCAATGAAAAACTTCTGTTCAGAGGTAGTTTTAGTAGACATTAAAGAAGGATTTGCTGAAGGTAAAGCAATGGATTTGATGCAGACGGCTTCTCTTAACGGATTTGATACGAAAATTACCGGAACAACAGGAGATTACAGCAAAACTGCAGGTTCTCATGTAGCGGTTATCACTTCAGGGATTCCAAGAAAACCGGGAATGACAAGAGAAGAATTAATCGGTATCAACGCTGGAATCGTAAAAGATGTTACTGAAAACTTAGTAAAACATTCTCCGGAAGTTATCATTATTGTGGTTTCTAACCCAATGGATACAATGGCTTATCTGGTACACAAAACTTCTGGTCTTCCTAAGCACAAGATCATCGGAATGGGTGGTGCTTTGGATTCTGCAAGATTCAAATACAGATTGGCTGAAGCGTTGGAAGCTCCAATTTCTGACGTAGACGGAATGGTAATCGCTGCTCACAGTGATACAGGTATGCTTCCTCTATTGAGCAAAGCGACAAGAAACGGTGTTCCTGTAACTGAATTCTTAGACGATGAGCAACAAAAATATGTAATCGAAGAAACGAAAGTAGGAGGGGCAACTCTTACAAAATTATTAGGAACTTCTGCTTGGTACGCTCCAGGTGCAGCTGTTTCTGTAATGGTTCAGGCGATTGCATGTGACCAAAAGAAAATGATCCCTTGTTCTCTAATGCTTGAAGGTGAATACGGACAAAACGATATCTGTCTTGGTGTTCCTGCAATCATCGGGAAAAACGGGGTAGAAAAAATCGTAAATATCACATTGACTGCTGAAGAGCAATTGAAATTCGCTGAAGCAGCGCAGGCTGTAAGAGAAGTGAATGGTGATTTGAAGTTTTAATTTATTAAGCTTTATATAAATAGAAAATGGTCGGAAATTTTTCCGGCCATTTTTATTTGTTCGTTTTATTAGAAGGATAAATTTGTTTATAATTCTATTGTAGCTCCTATTTCAGGGAGATGAAGTTGTAAACCGTTGTTTTTAAAATCAGCAAGCGCTTTTTCTTTATCTAAAATAATAAAGCCAAATGTGTCATAATGTACTCCCAAAACATTTGATACTCCAATCATTTTAGCTGCTGCAATGGCTTCTTCAACGCCCATTGTTAATAGATCTCCTATCGGAAATACTGCAAAATCGGGCTGTACAAAATCTACAACCAATTTCATATCGAGAGATAACGCAGCATCACCACTGTAATAGAAATTTCCATTGTCACTGCTGATGATAAATCCACATGCTATACCGCCGTAACTTCCATCTTCAAAACTGCTTGAATGTTGTGCACTAACACATTTTACTGTACCGAAATCGAAAGCAAATTTACCTCCCGGATTCATTGGGAACGCATTTTCTACACCGTTTTTAGTGAGCCAGTTATAAATTTCAAAGTTCCCGATTACTTTGGCACCTGTGGTTTTTGCGATTCGTATAGCATCAAAAATGTGGTCATAATGTGCGTGCGAAACGAAGATATAATCAGCTTTAATGCTGTCTACATCGATGTGGCTTGCCAAACTGTTTTGTGTAATATAAGGGTCAAAAAGAATGTGCTTCCCATTAATCTTTGCCGAGAAACAAGAATGTCCGTAGTACGTTATTTCCATAATGAATTAGTTTGTTTTATTGCAGCAAATTACTAGCCAAATGGGTTTTTATGTACTTAATTATTAGAACTATATGTTATTAAATGTGAAACTGGAGTTGATCTTTTACTTTCATAAGATGTTCAAAAATACAAAACGCACCAAACTACGTTTTATAAAGTTTATTTAAAGAGTTTTCAAAACCCCACCATCGGCTCTCAAACTTGCTCCATTGGTAGCAATAGAAATCGGACTTGAAAGATAAGCTACAAGATTGGCAATTTCTTTAGGCTCAATAAATCTTTGGAGAAGAGAATCCGGATTTGTTTGTTGTACAATTGCAGATTTCATTTGTTCAATACTTATATTTTGAGTCTTAGCAATTTTTTCGACTGTTTCAGCAACTCCGTCGGAATAAGTAGGTCCGCCAAGAATGGTATTAACAGTTACTTCGGTTCCTTTTGTAAGTTTCGATAAACCATTACTGATGGCTATCATTGAAGCCTTTGTCATTCCATAATGAATCATATTTTCAGGAATATTCACTCCCGATTCACTGCTGATGAAAATAATTCTTCCCCAGTTTTTTTCCAGCATTGTAGACAGAAGATGTCTTGATAATTTCACTGAGCTCATTACATTAATTTCAAAAATATGCAACCAGTTTTCATCGGAAATAGATTCAAAATTTTTAAGCTCAAAAATTCCGACATTGTTGATAAGAATATCAATATTATTCAATTGTTCAAGCAGATTTTTTACTTCTTTATTATTAGAAAAATCAGCAGCAATTCCTGAAACTTTTGCATTGGGAAATTGTTGTTTTAGTTGTGAAACCGCATTTTCTGTTTTCTCTTCTTGTCTTCCGTTGATGATAACTTCTGCGCCTTCTTCTAATAATTGTTGAGCAATGGCAAAACCAATTCCTTGTGTAGAACCACTAATAAAAGCTTTTTTTGAGGTTAATTGTAAATTCATTTTAATTAAATTTTATTTTGTAATGATCGATCCATAAATGGTTAAAAAAATTAGCTGATGACAGCCAATTGCATTTCTATTTGTTGAGAAAGTACTTTTTTATCAGGATACATTCTTCTCAATGTATTTAAGCCACACCAAAAAGTGATCAGATATTTTCCTAAGACAGATGCTTCGGTTTGGTTTTTTATTTCTCCTTTTTCCTGAGCTTTTTTAATAGCTTTGGTATACATTTCTTCAACTTCTTTGAGGATTTTTACGGCTTCCTTTTCGAGCTCTTCATCAATATATGTCATTTCTACAACTGTATTTGCGATGATACAGCCTTTCAAATGAGAGACTTCATTTTCATTCGCAATACTTCTGAAAAAATCTTTAATTAGTTCGATTGGGAATCTGCTTTTTTCCAATTTATTTTGAAATTCTGCAAAAGCCTGTCTTCTTTGATTGATAGCTTCTTTGAAAACCTGCTTTTTCCCACCTTTAAAAGTATTGTAAAAACTTCCGCTTCCCGCTCCTGTAATCGTTAAAAGGTCATTCAGAGAAGTTGCAGTATAGCCTTTTTTCCAAAAAATATCCTGTGCTTTTTGAATCAATTCCGAATTGTCATGAATAATAGGTCTTCCTCGCATTTTTATTTTGTAATGATCGATACAAAAATAGAAAAAATATTTTATTTGAATTAAAATTTAGCTTAAAAAATTGAATTAATTAAAAGACTGCCTAAACTCCAGCGGCGAAACATTCGTCTTATTTTTAAACAATTTACTAAAAGACTGAGGATGTTCAAAACCCAATTCGTATGCAATTTCGCTGACGGATAATTGAGTGGTGGATAGTTTTTCCTTTGCTTTTTCAATCAGCTTTTCATGAATGTGCTGTTGGGTGTTTTGTCCGGTGAGAACTTTTAATAATCCTGTAAGATAGCTTGGTGAAACATTCAGTTGATCGGCGACAAATTGTACGGAAGGAAGCCCTTTTGTGATCAGGTCTTCATTATTAAAATAGTCAATCAATACATCCTCCAAAGAATCAAGGATTTTATGATTGGAAATTTTCCTGGTGATAAACTGTCGCTGATAAAAGCGTTCTGCATAATTCAGCAATGTTTCGATCTGCGAAATAATAATATTCTGACTGAATTTATCAATATTAGAATGATATTCCTGCTGAATATTTTCAATAACGCTGTGAAGTGTATTTTCTTCTTTTTCGGATAGAAATAAAGCTTCGTTCACAGAATAATCGAAATATTCGTAATTTTTGATGGTTTTGGCTAAAGAAGTATTCCAAAAAAAATCGGGATGAATGAGTAAAATCCATCCCGTATGTTTTGCTTTTTCGTTAGTATTCGGATCAATTGTAACTCCAAAAACCTGTCCGGGAGCCATAAAAAACATTACACCTTCATCAAAATCATATTCCTGTTGTCCGTATTTCATTTTGGCATTGGACGTTCTTTTGATGGAAATCGAATAAAAATCAAGAATCCAGCTTAGTTCATTCACATCAACATCATGTTTAATCGTGCTGTAATCTACCACACTGATCAACGGATGTTCAGGTTTCGGAAGCTTACGGAATTCATGGAATTCGCTGATGGTTTTTATTCTTACCGGCTGTTTCATTGTATGACTAAGTTAATTATTTTCGGAGATTTTATTTTAAATATCACTTACATTTTTATAAAGTCTTCGACTCCGCTCAGACTGACACGCATAAAAACCATGAATATAAAAGTTAGTATTAGCAATGTCATCCTGAGCGAAGTCGAAGAATCTTTTTTGTTTAAATAGGTTTCAAGACAAAAGAAAAATCTAACTCTTATAATAAGCCGCTGCAAAATCTTCAGCAAAATCCTTCACCTTCGTTTTGCCTAAAACCGGTCTGTTTTTCAAATAATCTTCATACAAAACGCTGCCTCGTCTCGCCATATTCATTTCTACAAAGCCTTTTGCGGTTTCAGGATTCATTCCGACTTTTATAAGATTGTTCAATAAGTCTTCATCGGGAATTGTGATCCATTGTAAGTCAGGATTTTCGATGGCTTCACCCAGAGTTTTTGCAATTTCGTTAGGCGAAATTTCTTCACTGGCAATATATCGAATTTCTCTTCCGTTAAAAGGTTTTTCAACTTCTTCAGCAATAACGGAAGCAATATCCAAAGGTGAAACCCAAGGTTCCTGATCGTCACCACCGTAATTTTGAATGATCGCATTTTGAGATTTAATTGTCGGAATAAACGCAAACATATTATAATAAAATCCAACTGGACGCATGAATTTTATGGATACATTTTCCGGAAGTTCATTCAATACTTTTTCTGCTTCATAATGAAATTTCAGAATCCCGTTTCCTTCGTTGGTATGCGCTCCGATACTGCTTAAATGAATAATATTTTTCACTCCGGATTTTTCAATCGCTGCTTTATAATTTTTAACAATTTGAATATTGGCATCAATAATATTAATATGATGATCAAAAAAAACTCCTGCATTTAATGCTTCCATTGCGTAAACAACATCTGAACCTTTAAAAGTTTCGGTTAAGAAATCTACATCTTCCATTGTTCCGATCGCAGCTTTTGCACCTAAAGCCTCAATTTCTGATTGTCTTTCAGAACTGCTGCTGATCACCGTTACGTCGTGACCTTTTTCTACTAATTCTTTTGTTAAAGGTTTACTGATATTTCCCAAAGAAACCTGTTACGATAATTTTCATTTTGTTTGATTTTTTATTGAGACAAAGTTCAGGATTGTGGAGAAGCGGGGTGTAGCCGAATCTACTTTTTGTGTAGCCGAAAAAAGAGAGACTGAAAACAAAAAAGAGCGGAAAAACTGCCCTCAAAAAATCTTATACTTTCTGTTTCCCAACTTCCGAAGGCGAAACTCCAAACTCTTTTTTAAAAACAAAAGAAAAATGAGAAAGATCTTCAAAACCGAGATCAACATAAATATCTGTCGGTTTTTTATGTTCTTTATCCAACAGGAAATAGGCTTCCTGAAGACGTTTATTCATCAGCCATTTTCCAGGAGTGGTGTTGAAAATGGCTTTAAATTCTCTTTTAAAAGTCGATAAACTTCGTCCTGTCATAAAAGCAAAACGTTCTAAGCTGATATTGAATTTAAAATTATGGTTCATAAATAACTCCAAATCAATTTTATGCGGAACATTGAAATTGAAGAAAATATCTTTCAGATCAGGATTGTTCTTTAGTAAAATCATGAGAAGTTCTTCACGTTTTATATCAACAAAAGTATCATCCAGCTGTTCAGTTCCGTTGTAATAAGGTTCTAAGGACTGAATAAAATTCCTGACTAATTTATCTTCATTAATGAACAAAAAAGAATCATCATTGTCCGTCGGTTCGGCTTGATAAGAATGGCGTTCCAGAAATTTATTTAAAAATTTTTCGTCGAAAGCAATAATCACCTTTTCAAAATCCCCGTCTTCCTTATATTTTGTGTAACGAACCAGATGATTTTTCCTTGCAATACAATAATCTCCCTGTTTCATTGTGTAATGCTTGTAACCATCGTACGAAACCATCGAACCTTTCAGTAAAAATAAAAAGAAATGCTCCGGAATAAACTGTTCCGGTGATATTTCTGGTCCGAGATGACAGGATTGTATGTTGTTGAATTTCATTTTTTTTATAATTAATTTCTTTTGCCTTGAAATAAGATTCGACATAGTCAAACAAAAGAAACAAAAGTTCAAGACTTGGAAACTTCCGCTAAAAATTTAAACTTACTCCTAAAATCCCCAAAACTTGTGCGAATTTACTATTGGTTTTTCTGTTCAATATTTGTGTCGTGCTTCGAACAGTGAGAGTCTTTTAACGGATTAAATTTAAATTTTCTTAACGCTCCATTTTCCGATGTCGATGTAAATTTGACCAAGTTTAACTGTTGGTTTTACAATGACTTGTCTTACAAATTTACTGATTTCCCATCAAACTATCAGCACTTGCCAACAAAGCTTCTTCACGGCTTCTTGGATTCCAGTTGAGGATGGTTTTTGCTTTTTTGTTTGACATTTCTTTGTACAATTCTTTTCCGATCGGTTCTAAATTCTGAATGTTGGAAGTGTATTGCGGTCTTTCTTTTTTGAACAGTTCGGCAACATCATAAAAGCTCATCATACCATCTGAAGTCGCAATAAAACGCTCTCCCGAAGCATTCGGATGAAGCATCGCTTTGATATGAATGTCCGCAACATCTCTCACATCAACAACACCCATCGTGAAAGGCGGAGTTTGGTTCATCGTTCCGTTTAAAATCCCTGAAACTGCGATATCCAACGAAGCAGAAGTAATTCCACCAATGGCAGGACCGAAAATTCCGACAGGATTAATGACCGTCAATTCCAAACCATTACCTTCTTTTTCGATAAATTCCCAAGCCGATTTTTCAGCGATAGTTTTTGATTTGATGTAAGCCGGAAGTTCTTTATTGGTATCCGTCCAGTCTTCCTCCGTGAAAACATGGTCTGCAATATTCTTACTGTAACCGACTGCCGCAAAAGAAGAGGTCAAAACCACCCTTTTTACTCCCGCATCACGCGACGCCTTCAAAACGCGCAAAGCTCCGTCTCTTGCAGGAATGATGAGTTCGTTTTCATCTTTCGGATCTTGAGCAGGGAAGGGCGATGCCACGTGAAGAACGTAATCACAATCTTTTATGGCTACATCCCAATTGTTGTCGCTCGTAAGATCGGCTTCAATAAATGAAAGGTTTGAAAAATTTGTAATTCCGCCTTCTTCTAATGCTTTTAGAATGGCGTCTTTTTTTGTTAATGAACGAAGAGTTGTTTTCACTTCATATCCTTGTTGCAATAATTGCAGAACGGTATGAACTCCCAAAAATCCTGTTCCTCCCGTTACCAATACTTTTTTATTTGTCTGTAAGTTTTCCATTTTGTTTAAATTTTACAGTACAAAGTTGGGGTTTATTTTGGGTTAAGGCTTTGTTGTGGAGTTCAATTTTTGTTTGTTGTGAAGTTCATGTTTTAATCTCCCACAGATTTCACAGATAACGCAGATTTTTTTAGGACAATCATGTGCGTTATCTGTGGGGAAAATAAAATATTTAATTGTCTTTAATTTTCCAAAAGTAGAAAACAAAAAAGCCAGCGCAAAAAAGATTACGCCAGCTCGGTCTATGAAATTTATATATTGAAACTTGTCGAATTAGGCGACAGGAGTTTTCTGTGTCACGAGTCCTGAACTTTCACCAAAAATCGTTTGTTGAGAATTAGTGATAATTTCGTGGGGTGAACCGAGTTCGATGCTGCTTATTTCATTCAGTTGTTGGATTTGTTCGTCTGAAAGAATTACGGATAACGACTCAAGATTATCATCAAGCTGACTGATATTTTTGGCACCAAGAATGGTTACGGTTGATAACGAGCTACGGTCATGTTTCTGACGCAACCAAGCTAAAGCAACCTGACCGATTTTTACATTTTTTTCTTCTGCTATTTTGGCAAGAGTGTCGATAATAGCGGTTTCACGGGAACTTTTTTCGTCTTTTAAAAGATATCCGTTCCATTCTTTTTTGCGGGAAGTTTCCGCTGATTCGGGATTACGATATTTTCCGGTAAGGGTACCGCCGGCAAGAGGCGACCAGAAAGCTGCACCCAAACCAAGTGCTTCAGCCATGGGAAGCAATTCTCTGTCGGGAGTTCTTTCAATCAAATTATATTCAATCTGAATTCCTGCGATCGGCGACCATCCACGCAAATCAGCCATTAATGAAGCATTGGCGATTCTCCATGCAGGAAAATTAGAAAATCCTGCATATAAAACTTTTCCGTCTCTTACCAAATCATCGAAGCCGCGAACGATCTCTTCGATCGGTGTTTGTCCGTCCGAAAGATGGGCCCAGTAAAGATCGATGTAATCTGTATTCAATCTTTTTAAACTTGCTTCTACCGAGCGGATGAGGTTTTTTCGACTGTTTCCTGAAGTTAACAATTCGCGACCACCCATTGTATATTTCGTTGCTAAAACCAGGTTTTGGCGTTTATCGGCGATCATTTTGCTTAATAATTCTTCTGATTCTCCCAATTGATATCCATCGGCTGTGTCTATGAAATTTCCGCCTGCTTCGATGTATCGATCAAAAACTCTTTGCGCTTCTTCGGGTTGAGAGCCGTAACCCCATTTTGTCCCGAAAGTTCCGGTTCCTAAAGCCAGTTCTGAAACTCTAAGCCCCGTTTTCTTGCCAAAAATTTTGTATTTCATTCTCTTAATTATTAAAAGTACTGAATGCACCTTCCGTTCCTGCAAAGAAATTTTGGTACAGCAATTCTGTATTTCCTACACGAACTTCATAAATATTTTCCTGAAAAGCTTTTACCAAATCATTGGCAACATCTGAAGCCGGAATTCCGTTTTCTTTTCCTCCGATTTCTGCAGAGAAATCTGTGTTTACCAATGGAGGCATCAATTCAAAAACTTTTATATTGGTATCTTTTGCCAATTGAAATCTCAAAACTTGAGTGTGAGAATGCAAAGCCGCTTTTGAATCAGAATATGTCGGAAGGTGATAGCCAGGAACATATCCCACGATGGATGAAACATTCACAATGGCAGCTTCATTTTGTTCTTTTAATAAAGGAAGAAATTTTTCTGTCAGTCTGATGGGTGCGAAGTAATTGGTGGTAAAGTCATCTAATGCTTTATCGTGCGTGTTAGAGTTTTCTGAAATCGTGTAATAATGAGCGTGACCGGCATTATTGATCAAAATATTCAGACCTCCGAAGGTTGTTTTTACTTCTTCATATAATCTGTTGACATCGCTTTCATTCGTAATATCCGCCTGAATGGTGAATACATTTTCCAGATCTTTCGCTGCAGCGTCTAATTTTTCTTTGGTTCTTCCAACGATGATAATTTTGTTCGCAGGGCTTAATGCTTTTGCGATTTCTAAACCGATTCCTGAACCTCCGCCAGTAATTAAAATTGTGTTGTTTGTAATGTTCATAACGTTTGTTTTTAAATATTTTATATTAATTTTTAATATTGTACTATTTGGTACAAAATTTGAGAAAATTTTTTAATCATGGAAGTTATAACTTCAGTAAATAGACGGTCAGGAATTAACTTCCAGCTTCCATCACCCAACTCCCAACCAGTTTATTCCAGTAATTTTAAATTCAATTCAATAATACTTTTAAGGATTTCCGGAGAATTTTCCATGCGTCTTGTTACATGAATCCCGTTCCATAAATTGGTTAAATGCCAAGCCAAAATCTCTGGATTTTCTGTGCTTTTGATTTGATTATTTTCCTGTGCTTTTTCAATAATTTCTGCAAAAAGCTCTTGTAATTTTTTTACGATCTTTATTGAGATTTTCTTTATTTCTGCATCTTTTTCAGATAACTGAACCAAAGAATTTCCTAAAAAACATCCTCTTTCTTTTTCATTTTCGGGAGAATAAGCCTGACTTAAAAAAAACTGTTTGATGAATTCAATTCCGTTTTCGGATTCTTCAATTCCTTCTGCCAATCTTTTATAAAAACTTTCAGAAAACTGTTCAATAGATTTTACATACAATTCCTGTTTTCCACCTTTAAAAGCTAAATAAAAACTTCCTTTTCCGATTCCCATGGCATTCAGTAATTCTTCTGCAGAAGCTGTGTCGTAGCCTTTGTTTCTGAAAACCTCAATCGCTTTTTCAATTGCCTGATTTTCGTCGAATATTTTTGGTCTTCCTGCCATTTCTTTATTTTGATGAGACAAAGGTATATAATTGTACCGATTAGTACAAAATTAAATTTCAAATATCTTTCATAGTTTTTGTCGATAAAGTTTTATGATCTAGCTTGCTTGGCTATTTTGGTTTGTTGGAATACGCAAAGGCGCAAGTAATTGAAACTTGATGTTTTTAAGGCGCAAAGATTTTATCTTCGATAAAATTGATTTCGTTGAATAGTGTAAACCTTTTGTCACACTGAGTTTGTCGAAGTGTCTTGCGCCTTTGCGAAGAACCAACAAATCGTTAATTCAAATCTTATTTAAAAGAATTCAAAACCCTTTCAAATTCGAGATCGCGACCTTCAAGAAAATCCTGATCTGTATATATAATCAATTCATTAATTCTGACTCCTGTTTGTTGGGTTTGGGAATTGTCAGGATAAAAAATTCCGTTTCCTGTAAATTCCAAAAGATAATCTCCCGGAAGATTTACTTTCACCAAATCTCCGTCTGCACCGGCTGTTTGCTGACCGATTGTTAAAGATTGCGGGAAAATTTTCTGAAGACTCATCGTGTACCATTCGCTTGCACTTTGCGATTCGGGATTAACGAGAATGAAAACTTTCCCCTGATATTGATGCGTTTTTTTATCTTTAATTTGAGTAAAATAATGACTCGAATCGTCCAAATACACAAACGTACCGATGTTTTTAAGATTGGGAGCATAATATTTGTAAAAATAATTTTCAGTAGGAGAGAAGTATTTGTAGATAAAATGATTCACAAAACCGCCCCAATCGGGATACGCTCTCATATCGAAAACGATCGCCTTTTTTTGTGCAGCATTGCTTACAATACTGTCCATCACTGTATCTATTTTGTCGTCGCTCAGCTCATTAATAAACTGGTAGGTGTGATTGATTTTAAAATAAGCAATATCATTATTATTAATTTTTCGATTTTCTCTTTTCTTGATTTTCTCCTGTAAATAAGTTACGATCAAATCATATTTTTCCTTATTTGAAGCGTCAATCATATCAATTTTTGTGGAAAATTTCTTATTGGTTTTCGCTGATTTTACTTCTAAAGTCTTTTGTTGAAGATCATCTGTCCAGATCAGATTATTTTCATATTTTGAAAGCATGTACACCAGTTTTTCAGTATTGGAAGTCGATAACAATTCTCCTTTTTCTTTGAGGATTTGAGGAATCGTTTTTCTATTAATGGAAGTAATTCTGTCTCCAACATTGATCTGATCTTTTGAACAGATTTCCGGAAAAATAAGTTTTGTTACCAAAATATGATCGTCAACAATCTGAAAATCAAATGGCGCAAGATAATTGCCGTGAAAAATATCTTTCTTATAATTCAACTGTTTGTAAAAACTGAATGAATGACTGTCTTTAAATTTTGAAACCAATTTTGCCAATACAATTTCAAAATCTTTTCTTGACGTTATTTTTGAATTTTCATCTAAAACATTTTTAAAATATTCGTCAAAACCTTTATCCATAATGTATTTGTGTGGAAAAAGATAATCGACAGTTCCCTGGATTTTCGCCAATGTCAGCAAACGGTATTCAGACGAAAGGTTCTCATTTTTCGGAAGCGAATATTTTTTTTCATCACTTACCGATTTTCCTTCTTTTAAAAGTTCAAAATTGTATCGATGATTATAAATAGAATTCAAAAAAGATTTGTTTTCGGAATTTATTTTTCCGTTTTTCTGAAACCAGTCGAAATTCTGATTTTTTGTCAGAACATCTTTTGAAGTCTCTGTAGGAGCCTGATTTTTAAAGTTTTTATTTAAATTTTGTGATAATTTCCCTATTACGGAATTAAAATCATCTTTTGAACTGATATTTTTAAGAGTAGTTAAAAACAAACTGTCGGCATCAATTTTTCCGCTTGCGACATCGGGATGATAATATTTAATAAAATTCCATGTTTTCATGAAATCATTGTATTGATATTTCTGAGCGAAAATAAATTGCTGAAATAGACAAAAGAATAAAATAAATGTGGCTTTTTTCATGATAATAAGTAATTTATAAATATAATATTTATCTATTAATTAAAAATATTTATTATCATCGATGAGAGAATTATTTTCAACTCATCACATCAAAACTCATGAATACAGCTGTTTCTGTAGAGTCTTTGTACAGTTTTGTATTGATTCCTGTAATGGCAAAACCTGCTTTCTTGTAGAATTGTATCGCCGGATAATTGGTATTTTGCGTTTCAAGCTCGACCATTCGGCATTGCAATTCTCTTGCTTCCCGATTAACCGCTTTTATTAATAATCTTCCGATATTTTGCCCTCTGAATTCTTCGCTGATCAAGATATTTTCAATGAAAAGACTGTTATTCCATGCTCTGAAATCACAGATAATCCAGCCGACGATTTTACCTTCATGAAAAGCGCCGAAAGAATGATTTTGTTCAATAATTTTATTTAAATCATCAATATCAGCGGAATTTGTTTCCCAAATTTTTGTGTACGATTGATTTTTTTCTCTTATACTAAATTCAAATGTATTGGAAACCTCAATAGCAGAAACAACGAATATTTTATCAGTTTTATAGCCGTTGAATCCCCAACTGAGTGTCGGATTTTCAGTTAGTTTTTCTAGTTTTTTGATTTCCATAGATTAAAAATCTATTGTTTTAGAATTAAAGGAATTCCCTTTTGTAGAGTAAAGAACAATTTGTAACAGCACCAAAACCGAAATAACGGCAACTCTTACCAACGCATTTTCTGAAAATCTTTCGCGGATAACTTCCATGTAATTGATCTTTTCAATGGTAAATTTTTTGAGCTGATCTATATTAGTAAAATCGTTTACTTTTGTGATCTCCGAATTGATTTCTGCGTCGTTCAGCGTTTTGGCAACATTAATGAGGTTGATGTTGCTCATAAATAACCATCCAAACAATATAATTGAAATGAATAATAAAAAAGGTCTGATGAGTTTCATGAATAAAGTGTTTTTTGGGAACATTAAGAACATTGTTGTGTTTCCCCAAATTTAAATAAATCATTTTTAAAAAGGGGATGAATTTATAAAATGTGTGTAAAAGTTTCGTCTTTAAACAAATTGTTAACAATCAGTTAATCACAAAAAATACAAAAGGTTAACACATTAGTTTTAAAAGAATCAAAGATTTTATTCTTTTATGAGTTTTTACTTTCATAATGAGCAGAATTTTAATTGATTAATAATAGATCTGTATCTTTTGTGGTTAAATTTTTTTATTAGTTTAATGGGTTTGTAAATAAATATATACAAGGTCGAAATTAATTAAAATTTCACATACCAAAATTTTCAAAACATGTAAATTTGTCGTCAACAAAAATTTTTACTGAATGCTTAGGAAAATTTCGATTGCGACGGCTACTTTCTTGTCCGTACTTACAATCAATGCGCAGAAGAACAAAAATTCTCAGTTAGAAAGACCAAAACTCGTTGTAGGTTTGGTGGTAGATCAGATGAGGTGGGATTATTTGTACCGTTTTTACAGCAAATACGGCAATGATGGTTTCAAAAGACTTTTGAATACAGGATATTCTTTAAATAACGTTCATATTCCTTATGTTCCCACGATTACAGCTTTGGGGCATACTTGTATTTATACAGGTTCTGTTCCGGCGATTCATGGGATTGCAGGAAATGACTGGACAGATAAGGAAACAGGACAAAATGTATATTGTACAACAGACGAAAGCGTAAAACCGGTAGGAACGACCAATGCAAAAGTGGGAAGTCATTCTCCGAAAAATCTTTGGTCGACCACTATTTCTGATGAATTAAGATTGGCAACCAATTTTCAGGGGAAAGTAATCGGTGTTTCCTTGAAAGACCGCGCTTCTATTCTTCCGGCGGGTCACAATCCGAACGGAGCTTTTTGGTTTGATGATTCTTCAGGAGATTTTATTACAAGTTCTTGGTATATGAATGATCTTCCTCAATGGGTAAAATCTTTCAACTCCCAGAATTTACCGGATAAATTGGTGGCAAACGGTTGGAATACTTTGCTTCCGATCAATCAGTACACAGAAAGTTCACCGGATAATTCTTCTTGGGAAGGTTTGTTGGGAAGTTCAAAAACGCCGACTTTCCCTTACAGTAATTTACCGGCTGATTATCAGGCGAAAAAAGATAATATTCGTTATACACCTTTCGGAAATACGTTAACTTTAAAGTTGGCTGAAGCCGCTGTAGAAGGAGAAAAATTAGGAAGTGATGATGTTGTGGATATGTTGGCTATTAACTTAGCTTCAACAGATTATGCAGGTCACAAATTCGGTCCTAATTCTATTGAAGTGGAAGATGTTTATTTAAGATTAGACCAGGATTTAGCTCAGTTTTTCAATTATCTGGATACGAAAGTCGGAAAAGGGCAGTACACGGTTTTCCTTTCTGCAGACCACGGTGGAGCGCATTCTGTAGGCTTTTTACAGGAACATAAAATAACCACAGGTTTCTTCGGAGAAGGAATGGAAAAAGATATCAATCAAAAATTAAAAGATAAATTCGGGGTTGATAAACTAATCAATTCGGTGGAAAATTATCAGGTTTATTTCGACAGAAAATTAATGAGAGATAATAAGCTGGAATTGGATGATATCAGAAATTTTACCATTAAAGAATTAGAAAAAGATTCTACGGTTTTATATGCTGTTTCTGTAGAAAAAGTACAGGAATCTACTATTCCGGAACCTATTAAACAAAGAATTATCAACGGGATCAACAGACAGAGAAGTGGCGATATTCAATTGATTTCTCACGACTCTATGCTTCCTCCATATTCAAAAACAGGAACTACGCACAGCGTTTGGAATTCTTATGATTCGCACATTCCGTTGATTTTTATGGGATGGGGAATTCAGCATGGAGAAAGCAATAAGGCATACAATATGACAGATATTGCACCGACTGTTTCTTCGTTATTAAAAATTCAGTTTCCAAGCGGAAATGTCGGAAACCCGATTACTGAAGTTATTGGAAAATAATTTTGAAATTATATAAAACTTAAAAATCCTTAGCTGTTTCGGTTAAGGATTTTTTATTGCTTTAAATTTTAAATAAAACGATAAAAATTAAGATCTTATCAACCGTTGAATTTCTTTATGATACTTTTTGTTCTGTCTTCTGAATTTAAAAATAAATGTGAGAAGCAACACAATAATCAACGTTCCAAGACCAATCACAGAAGCAAGGCAATATTTAAATTGAGTGGTAAGTTCTTCACTTTTTATTAAAGTTTCCTTATTATGGTTATCAATGGCTTGGTTAATGGAGTTCAGTTCGTTTTGCTCTCTTTTGAAGCGCATTTCAAAATACTTTTTATTGTAAATCTGATATTGATTTTGATTTCCCAGCGCCAGATAATTATCCGCCATTTCTTTAAAAATCCCTTCATTAAGAACCAAGTCGTTCGTGTTTTTACACAGATTTTCAGCTTTCATTAAGAAATCAAGAGCAGTCTGATGTTGCTGCTTTTGTTTGTAAACTTCTGCCATTCCTTTCAAAGCGAAGGCTTCCAGACTTTTTGCATGATTATTTTGAGCATATTTAGCAGATTCCAAAAATGCCTGTTCGGCTTTATCGATTTGATTAAGATTAAGATAACAATGACCAATATTGTAGAAAACAATACTCATATTGGCATACGTTTTTGGAGAATTTATTTTTTTAAAGCTTTCAATAGATTTTAAGAACTTTTCGAGAGCAATTTCAGAATTCGACTGGCTTTTGTAGATCATCCCTCGAATAGCGTAGCTTCTGGCGGTTTCACTATTTTTTTCGTAAGAATCATCCGGAATTTTTGCGAGATATTCGTCTGCTTCGTCCAATGTTTCCAGACTTTTACTGAATAATTCCATCTGCTGATATTGTATCGCAACAGAAATTAAAACTCTTGTCTGGATTTTCAAATCGTTCGTTTTTGCTCCTAATTCTTTAGCTTTTAAAATATATTTAAGCGATTCATTAAAATCTCTTTTTGCAATATTCGCGGTAGAAAGAAGCATGTAAAGCGAAATAGATTTGCTGATGTCTTTCTCTTTTTTAAGCAGATTTTTAACGATACGTATCGCATTATCGGGATTGTCATAAATTTCAAGATCCGCTTTTTCCAAAAGAACAGAATCAGAAGTTTTCTGTGCAAAAACCGTGATTTGACAGATCAAAAATACAACCGAAATAAATTTTAACACTAATTTCATGATGTTCTGCTTTTACTTATTTCTTGAATATATACGTTTGGAGACATTCCTGTCACAGATTTGAAAATCGTTGTAAACGCGCTGTGAGAAGAGAATCCCGAATATTCTGCAAGATAACTTACCTTATAATTTAGATAAGTAGGTTCTGTTTTTAATAAATGAGCAATGTGGTTGATTCTCAATTCATTAATATATCCGTTGAAATTTTTTCCTTTCGTATTATTAATGACCTCAGAAAGGTATTTTGTATTTACTCCTATTTGTGCAGAAAGCATAGAAAGTGACATATTTTTGCTTAAATATTCATCAGTTTCTTCCCATTCTTCTAGTTTTTGTAGAATTTCGTCTTCTTTTTCTTTAGAAACTTTATTTACGTTGAGAATTTCGTCTTCTTTCGGAACATCAGCCTGAATCTGAATTGATTTTTCTTTTTTCTTCTGTTTTTCAAAGAATTCAAACTGCTTTTTTAAATCTTTATTCTTACTTTTTAAGGCTAAAAAATAGATAAATAAACTGACGATAATCAATAAAAAAATAGAAGCAAGAATCCAGAAACGGCTTGATTGATTTTGTTTTTGAAATTCAAGGCTTTTATTTTGCGAATTTTCAACAAGTTTTACAATATATCGTATTGCTTCTTTTGTACTTACATCTATTTGTGCTCTGGAATCTACATAAAGTTTGTTATATTGATGGTATTTTTCGTTGTTGTGAAGCGCTAAATAATTTTTAGATAAAGAGGCATAAATTCTGTATTTCAAAGGATTATAAGAAAGGTTTTCTATTTCTGAAAGTCCTTTTTCAAGCTCATTAATTGCCGAATTGTAATCCCCTTTTACAAAATAATATCTTGAAAGATTTTCATAGGCTAAAGCAGATAAAAAAGGATTGTCATTCTGTTTTTCAATACTTAAAATGACACCGGAGAGAATTTTTTTTGCTTCTTCCGGTTTGCTTTGCTGCATCAGATAAGAAGAACGGAAAATCTTATTTTCAAGGCTTGTGATTTTATTTTCTTCATTATGATAATCAATATATTGATCACTTTTCTTTAAGTTTTCCAGAGCTGAAGCCGGATTTCTGTTGATCCCCAAATTAAGAGCCTGAAGCTGATAAAGTTTTGCAATTAAGATTCTCATTATCTTATTATCACTTCTTACCAATTTATCTTCGGATAAAAGATCGAAAATAATTTTTTGAGACTGTCTGTAAAGATCAAGGTTTTGATACTGATCTGCGAGATTATAATCCCCAAAAACCTGCATAAAATAAGATAGATTTTTCTTCTCTTGAAATTCTTCT
Source organism: Chryseobacterium ginsenosidimutans (assembly GCF_024807225.1). Classification (GTDB taxonomy): domain Bacteria; phylum Bacteroidota; class Bacteroidia; order Flavobacteriales; family Weeksellaceae; genus Chryseobacterium; species Chryseobacterium ginsenosidimutans. The sequence continues at coordinate 3,987,386 of NZ_JANUCO010000001.1, read as the reverse complement.
CTCTGGCTCGCAATATTTACAGACTGCAGATAATCGCCTTTCATAGCATAAGCCTGAGAAATGATATTTCTTAAGATTATTTTATGCTCAATATTCTGGTCACTGTTTAAAATACTTAGAGAATAAGTGATGCAGTCGTCCGGATTTTGATATAATTTTTGAAAAGCTTTATCCGCCAAAATATTAAAATCGGGACCAGATTGTGCTTTCAGGAAAACCGAAAACAGAAGGATGAGCAATATTTGGATGTTTTTTGTCAATGTTTCTTTTTTCAAAAGAATGTTTTTATGTGGTTTCTTCTCAATCACAAAAAGAATATCTTCAAAATGGTGTTTTTATATATTGTTGATTTTTAATTGTTTATTGTTTTTGTTCTTTTAAATTTCGTGAATTTTATAAGCTAAAAGCTTTTGAATAGGTAAATATAATATTAATATTGTTCAAACCAAATCCAAAATATTAATCTGATACATTAAGAAAAACGTTTATCCATAACGAAGAAAATTTTGGAAATTGTTCTCGTTTTGCTCTTTGAAAAATACGTATTGATGACCAATAGCAGTAACAGGAAATTGTAAAATTCCGTAACTGATGTCATCCCTACGAACGAAAATAGTAATAAAAAGGACAGCAATGCTGAATCCTTTGTCCGGAAGTTTTTCTCCGGATTTATATAGATGACACATCCTAATTCCACAGCCTTCTTCAAAGGTAGTGTTCGGGATCCTCCGCAAACAGCGGGTTAGTTATTGGCTTTTTTTTAGATCCCTGCACTTCCGATAATTGGAGAAGGCTCTTTTTTAATGAATAGAATGTGTTAATTCAATAAGAATCTCAAGTTTAGTTTAGAAATTGCTGTGAAACGGAGTGATTTTTCTCTTCCGTTGGCAATTTCTAATAATGTCTGAACTACAAAAATATATCATCTGAATCTGGATGAAAAGAGATAAAAGAATTTACAAAATGGTCGGTCAAAAGGTAAAGATGTTGTCGTCTGTTGAGAGTCGGATTGATGTATCGTCTTTATCTATAGGGAATTATTTGTGTTACAGTTATTCGTGAGAGGGGAAGTTTCACAAGGTTTTATATTCATAAAACAAAATTAGGCAATACCAACACACTTAAAAGAAACTTAGACCAAAAAACTCGCAGAATCTTTCTGCGAGTTTTGTTTTTTATTGATGAATTAGAGCCTGTTTAAATTTTATATTACAAATTTTGTAACCTGTTTGAAAATGTATTTTTTTGAAGGTGAAAGTTTTTACATTGAAAGACTTAAGATCTTTTCAAACAGAATCTGTTATTCTTTTTAACGCAAAGATTCTATTTACATTACGCATTATTTTTAGAAGGCAAAGGCAAATAAAATTTACTTCGCAAAGCGTGAAAACAGCGCTTCATCAAATCAACTTGTTGATTCATCTTTGCTCATTTTATACTAAGTACTGTTGAATAAATCGTTGCATTAAAAAATCAGCAGTAAATTTTAAAATGTTTGAATCAAATTTAAAACAGACTCTTAGTTTAAACTAATTTGATATTTAATTATTCTTCATCTGTAACATCTTCTTCGTCATCTTCATATTGCTCCAGATAATAGGTAAAACTAAAATCTTCTGCTTCGTCTTCCGCATCTTCCAAAGTCGTTAGAAGGTCTTCAAAAGTTTCTAGTTGATCTACCGTCATATTCACAAATTCGATATGAAGCGGCATTTCCAGCGCACCCGTAATCACATCAGAAAGTGCATCCAGATTATCCCCAAAATGCTCAGGAAGGGCAATTTTTTCTTTTAATTGAGCATAAAAGTCTTCATAATCTCCTATGTCTGTAAAATCTATATATATTGTACTCATATTGAATTGAATTTCCAGTTTTTATTAATTAGAACTTGTTTACATTTTTTACAAAAGTCGGTTTCTTCATCGGTGGGATTTTTACCTTGCGCATCTCTCATAAAGCAAGTTTTTTCCGGGCAATGTCTTAAACCTTGCGTATGACCAAGCTCATGAATGGCTATTTTAAAAAATTGTTCGTTAGAATTTTGTTTATTTAATCTGAAATTTGAAGCAACACAAGCTTTTCCGGGTGTGAAGCCTAAACCCATCACTCCAAAATCTTTTATTTTTCCTTTGGTTGTACTAATATCTTTTGAGGTTAAACCAATAATTACAAAACCTTCTTTTGCATTTTTAGATAAAAATTTAATTATAGAATCTGCTCTATAACGATTTCTTTCTTTATAATAAGTGTTTTCGGGGAAATCGATCGGATCTAAAATCTTGATGTATGGATAAACCTTTTTGATTTCATTAGTGACCATTTGAACCTTTTCAGATGGGATGTCTTTAAACGGCTGCACCAAAATGGTAATCGGTTTTTCTTCCTTCATCGTTTTCTGCTGATTTTTTGAGCAGGAAATAATGAAGGTTAAAAATAATAGGATGAAACAAAATCTACTGCTTCTCAAAACTCTTATAATGATTTTTAGTAAGATAAACATCACCGTTTTTAGTGAAAATAATCCGGTCAGAATTTCTGTTTCCGCAAGTGTAATTCACATCCGCTTCAAAATATTTTTCATCGTTGGGAAGATTTCCTTCTCTGTTGCCAAATGTATCTCCGCCAATTGCTTTTCCCGGCAAAACGTCACAAAGATTTCCTTTTGCAGGATTCCAGCCTTGTTGTCGGGCTTCATTTTTTGTGAGGTAATAATCCGGAAGCTTATGATTTTGTTTTACATAATTAATTACCGTTTTCTCTTCCGTCAACTGATCGATAGATTGTTGAGAAGAATTTCCTGAATTATCATTTATTTTTCCATATTCAACAATGGCTGTATTTGTTGAAACTGTTTTTTTATCCGCAATAAAATTATTGTAAACATACATCGCCGACATTCCGAAAAGAAGTCCTATAAAGACGAACAAAAGAGATCTTATTTTACCATTCATATTTTTAAAATTAAAATGTAGCAATATAACAATCTACCAGTTTATCAATATTGTTACATTTTTACACTGATAAATTGTTACATTAATTTACGCTCTCCATTCCTCCGGAACATCGCAAATCGGGATCGGAACCATTTTATGTTTTGCCGCTTTATGCATTCTGTCGAAAATCATGAAAACTTCTTTGTCGCGACCTTCATAATCATCAACGGCTTTTGTACCATATTCTTTCTGAATTTTTTCCAGTTCAGGATACGTTGCCCCGATTTGGTCTTCGTCTGTTCTTTCAGCATCCCAAAGTCCGTCCGTAGGAATTGCATTTTGGATACTTTCGATAAGATTTAAACCTCTTGCCAATTCATAAACCTCAGTTTTATAAAGATCAGCGATTGGCGAAACATCAACACCGCCGTCGCCATATTTTGTATAGAATCCGATTCCGAAATCTTCTACTTTATTTCCTGTTCCACAAACCAAAAGCCCGTGAAGCTGACCAAAATAATATAAATTCAGCATTCTGAATCTCGATCTTGTATTTGCCAAAGCCAGATTATTGCTCCATTTTCCTTCCGCATGATCATGAACAACATTTTCAAAACTTTCGAAAACAGGAGTCAGATTGATCGTTTTTCCCTGAACATTCGGGAATTTTTTCTTTAAATCTGCAATATGATCCTGCGCTCTGTTTACCTGATCTTCTTTCTGACGGATCGGCATTTCCAAAAGTAAAACCTCCAATCCCGTCATTGCGCAAAGTGTAGAAACCACACCGGAATCTACACCTCCCGAAACTCCAATTACATATCCGTTTACATTCGCTTTCGTTGCATAATCTTTCAGCCAGCTTACAATATGATCTATTACTTTTTGTGTCTGCATTGTTTATATTTTAAGTTTATATTATTTAACAGGTGGGGGAACATTTTTCGGATAATCCCATAAAATCTCAGTGTTTGATCCTTTGGTTCTGTTGATATTAACGATCTTTGGATTTCCGATAAGATCAACGGATTTCAAACTGGGATTGTTTGAAATATTGAGGTTTTTGAGAGGATTACCAGAAGCTGTAATATAGGTAAGTTTAGTATTTTTAACAACACTAAGATGAGAAATTTTATTCCCTTCTAAATTTAGATTCAGAAGTTCAAGATTAAAATCTGTATTGATTTCAATTAATTGGTTATCTGTAAGTTCTAAGTGTGTAAGACTTTTATTCGCAGTGATATCTATCTTTGAAAGAAGGTTTTGGTTCAGATTTAAAATCTTTAGTTCAGGATTTTTACTTATGTTAATCGACTTTATTTTATTTCGGTACAGCAAAATATAATACAACTGAGGATTTTGGGAAAAGTCTAACTTGGTAAGCTGATTAACAGGCGCAGAAAACCATTGTAGAGCCTTATTAAAAGACAAATCAATAGTGCTAAGTTGATTATTTGAAATTTGTAACTGTTCCAGATTGGGGTAATTCTTAGGCTCAAAATGAGTCAGTTGATTTTCAGATAAATTTAATTTTGTCAGGTTACCGACATTTTTTACAGATAATGATGTAAGATTATTTTTTACAAGATTAATTTCTTTAAGATTAGGCATATCTGAAAATTCGGCAGTGTCAAGTTGACAATTCCAACATTTAAAAACTTCCAGTTTCGGGAGATTTTTCAAGCTGATATTCTTTAAATTTTTTCCGTTTATCGAAAAAAAAGTGAGGTTGGGAAGCAAATAAATATCTTCGAGAGAAGTCACTTCAAAACCATTCATATTAAAGACTTTTTCTATTTTTTCAGCTTCATCTTTCTCAATTTTTCGGTTTCTGTTTAAGTCAAATTTTTCTGAAACCAAGGCAGCCTCAAAGTTTTTATCTTTAAAAATAATTTCCTGACATGACATGGTTGTTAATGCAAAAATCAGTAAAAATGTTAAGAAATGTTTTGTTTGTTGACAGCCCACAATGATTGTACTTTAATTATTTTTTCTTTTTAGTTCATACCAGAAACACAGTCCGTCCGGTTCTGTGAATTCACCGGTTTTTTCGAAGCCTAATTTTCTTAAAATGTGATTTGAACCTTCATTTTCACAATGAGCCATCGCATAAATTATATCTATATTGAGATCATTAAAACCATAATCCAAAGAAGCTTTTGCTGATTCTAGTGCATAGCCTTTTCCCCAATATTCCGGCATGAAACGATAACCAAGTTCATAAATATTGTTATAACCATTGATCTCTTGGGTTAAAAATTTTAATCCGCTCCAGCCAATTAATAAATTACTTTCCTTTTCAATCACAGCGAGTCTTCCAATACCATTGTCCAGGTATTGTTGTTGGATCATTTTAATAATATTTTTAGATTGGCCGATGTCTGAAAGAGGAGGAACTCCGATGTATTTCATGACTTCCGGATTCGAGTCAATGAGAAACACACGTTCAAAATCTGTTTCTTCAAATTTTCTCAAAATCAGTCTTTTCGTTTCTAGATGCATGGTTTATTGTTGCTGAAATCCAAAAATGCTAACATCTTTTGCGCCTTTTTTAATGTCGGTTTCCTTCAATGGATTTTGTTTGACATTTAAAGTCTGCAAATTCAGATTTTCCGAAATATCCAGTTTTTGGATCTGATTATGTTCAAGATTTAAGTTTTTTAGATTTTTGAGCGCACTTAAATCAATGGTCTTAATTTTATTTAAAGATACGGTTAATTGGTCAATTCTTGGAGTCGTTTTTAGCGAAATATTTTCAATATTATTGTTGTCTAGATATAATGAAGCCAGACTTTTTACATTTTCAGCCTTAAAATTTGAAATCTTACAGCCGGTACAGGAAAAAAGCTGTACATGATCCATATTTTTAAGGGAAACATTGGGAATGATGTTGTCATCAAGGATAATCATTTTTGCATTTTTGAAGTAAGAAATATCATCGGCAACATTAATTTCTTTTTTTACTAAAAATAAATTTTCAACTCGGTCGGCTTCAAACTGATTAATTGCACCGTCTTTATTGATGTCGAAATTTTCAACCACCGCTTTTTCAAAATTTTTATCTTTAAAAACAAGATTTTGACCGTAAAAAAGGGGGATTGCCGAAATCAAAAAGAGAGATGTAATTATTTTGTTTTTCATCATTATGTTATGTTTAAATCATTATTTTTGTAAACTTTAATTTCGTGTAAAAATATGAAGATTTTCAGAATTATTGCGCTTTCTTCGGTATTAGTTTTGGGGTTGAATTCTTGTAAAAAAGAAACTCAGAATCAATGGAACGTGGAAGTCAAAAACCCAGCAGAAAAGGTAGAAATCACAGATATTTCTAAAGATTTGTATGACCAGAATATTCCTTTGGATCAGTTTAAAGCTAAGTTTCCGTGGTTTCAGGGAACGGTAAGCGATGCTGATTTCGGAAAACGAAGAGCCGATCCCGAGGAAATCAAAATTTATAAAGAAGCTATCGGGAAAATAGACGAGAAAAAGCTTCAGTCCGACCTTCAGGATTTGTTTTCTCATATCAAATTTTATTTCCCGGAATTCAAAAGTCCGAAAGTATTTTTGTTTTCGTCGTCTCTACAGATGATTCAGGATCCGATTTTTTATGATGCTAAAGGAAATCTTTTGTTTATAGATATTTCAGGTTTCATGGGAGATGGAAACGCTAATTATAAAGGATTGGAACTGTATTTTCAGAAATCAATGAACCCTAATAATATCGTTCCGAAAGTAGCACAGATGTTTGCGGAAGGTTTTGTAAAAGAATCTGCAGATCATCAGAAATTTATCGATGTGATGATTTTTAACGGGAAAATAATGATCCTTAAAGACGCATTTTTGCCGACTTATCCGGATTATCTGAAAATGAATTATACCCAAAAACAATACGAATGGACCGTTTCTAACGAAGCCAATATCTGGAACTATTTCGTAGAAAATAACCTGATTTTTGGCGACGATCACAGATTGGAAGACCGTTTTATTGCACCGGGACCGTTCTCAAAATTTTATACGGAAATCGACAACGAATCTTCACCGCAGGTCGGAATTTTTGCAGGATGGCAAGTGTGTAAAGCTTATTTTCAGGAAAAACCTGAGACAAAACTTCTCGATTTCCTGAAAATGGATGCAACAGTGATATTTAATCAGTCGGGATATAAGCCGAAACTTAAATAGAAATTAAAAGAATTAGTAGAATTTAAAATTTTAGAAATAAATAGAAAGTTATGAGAAAAACTCAGATTACGATAGATGTAGAATTGGATGAAAACCACATCCCGGAATTAATGACTTGGAATGCAGCAGATGGCGGAGTGGAAAAAGAAGAAACAAAAGCTGTCATGATTTCTGTTTGGGACGAAAAAGCAATGGAAGCTTTAAGAATCGACCTTTGGACAAAAGAAATGCCGGTTGACCAAATGAAAATGTTTATGCATCAGATTTTAGTTTCTCTTGGAAGTACGTATCAAAGAGCAACAGGAGAGGAAGATGTGGCACAGTGGATCGAGCAGATCGCGGAAGAATTTGCTATTAAATCTGCAATAAAAATGTAAATAATAATAAAATGTAACAATTTACCAGTATAACAATGTAACAATTTTTTAAGCATTGGTAAACTGGTAAATTGTTATATTGTTAAATTATAAAACAATGAATTTTAATACAAAAGTTATACACGGAGGACAACATCACGAATCTGCAACGGGTTCTGTGAACGTTCCTGTATTTTTAACGTCTACATTCGCACAAAAAAGTCCGGGAGTACATTCCGGTTACGAATATTCAAGAGCGGCCAACCCTACAAGACAGGCTTTGGAAGACTCTTTGGCAAGCATTGAAAACGGAGCAAGAGGTTTGGCTTTCGGTTCTGGTTTGGCTGCTATCGACTGTGTTTTAAAATTATTAAATCCTGGTGATGAGGTAGTTGCAGTTGATGATTTGTATGGTGGAACGTACAGAATGTTTACAAGACTTTTTGAAAAATATCAGTTGAAATTTACTTTCGTGAATTTTGATGATGCTTCGAAAATCGCAGACGTTATTACAGACAAGACAAAACTGATCTGGATTGAAACACCAACCAATCCGTTGATGAAATTGGTTGATATTAAGGCTGTTGTAGAAATTGCAAAAGGAAAAGATATCCTTGTTGCGGTTGACAATACTTTTGCGACACCTTATCTTCAAAGACCGATTGATATGGGAGCGGATATCGTAATGCATTCTGCGACGAAATATTTAGGAGGTCACTCTGACGTTATTGCCGGAGCTTTGATCGCAAAAGACACTGAATTGGGAGAAAAGCTTCACTTTATTCAGTTTGCAAGTGGTGGAATTTTAGGACCTCACGATTCTTATTTGGTGTTGAGAGGAATTAAAACCTTAGCTTTAAGAGTGCAGAGACATTCTGAAAACGGAATGGCAGTGGCAAAATATCTTGAAAATCACCCTGCAGTTGCTCAGGTAATTTATCCGGGATTAGAATCTCACCCGCAATATGAATTGGCAAAATCTCAGATGAAAGATTTCGGAGGAATGGTTTCTTTCACTTTCAAATCAGGTAAAAAAGAAGATGCGATCAAGTTTTTAGAAAAAGTGAAAGTTTTCACTTTGGCAGAATCTCTTGGTGGCGTAGAATCTTTGGCAAATCATCCTGCTTTAATGACTCACGCTTCAATTCCTGCAGAAAAACGTGCTGAATTGGGAATTACCGATGATTTGGTTCGTTTAAGCGTCGGAATCGAAGATGCGGAAGATCTAATCGCAGATTTGGAAAGAGCTTTTTCTTAATTAAATAATAATTTGAAATTCTTAGCAAGCTTTGCTGAGTGAAACGCCTTTGCGAACTTAAAAACGTTTAGTAGTCAAAAAAATCCTTGGCGAGCTTTGCGTTAAAAGAATTATTTAAAATAAATCATAATGAGAAAGATTCAGATTTTATTGTTATTAATTGTAAGCCAGATTGCCTATTCTCAGGTAAAAAATACCGATGAATTGTACAAAACGGCAAAAAAATTAGACAGTCTCATATTTGATATCGGATTTAATAAATGCGATCTTTCTCATTATGATTCTATCATCAGCAACGATTTGGAATTCTACCACGACAAAGGCGGAATTACTTCAGGAAAAGAGGCTTTCACAGCTTCTATCAAAAACAATATTTGCGGCGGACCGAATAAAGTGAAACGTGAATTGGTTCCGAACAGCATGAAAGTGTACCCTTTATACAACAACAATGTTTTGTATGCCTTCATTCAGGAAGGAGAACATGATTTTGCCGAATTCTCTAATGGAAAATGGAATAAAGGAAGCCGTGCAAAATTTACCATTCTTTGGATTTTAGAGGGGAAAGACTGGAAAATGAAGCGTGTTCTAAGCTACGATCATCACTTATAATTGACTATGAACAATACAAGAAAAGCTACGATTAATAATCTGTCTCAATTGGCAGAATTGTTTGATCAATACAGAGTTTTTTATCATAAAGATTCGGATATTCCGGCTGCAGAAATTTTTTTAAAAGAAAGAATTGAACATAAGGATTCTGAAATTTTCGTCGCTGAAAGTGAAGGTAAATTGGTTGGTTTTGTACAATTATATCCGTTATTTTCCTCAACGAGAATGAAGCGTTATTGGCTGTTGAATGATCTGTATGTCAACGAAAATTATCGCGGAAAAGGTTTTTCAAAAGAACTAATTGAAGAATCAAAAGAACTGGCAAAATCTACAAATGCTGCCGGAGTTTTATTGGAAACAGGTAAAGGCAACAACATCGGAAATAAGCTTTATCCAAGTTGCGGTTTCGAATTATATGATTCCGTAAACTTCTACGAATGGACAAATAAATAATATACCAATGTATCAATCTAACAGTTTACCAATTTTTTTTAATTGTTATATTGCTACACTGTTAAATTGCTAGATTAAAAATTATGACTGATTTTCAAAAATACGTTCAGAGATATTTAGATTTAATTCCATCCGAAAGTTGGTTGGAAGAATTGAAAAAATCGGGAGAAAAAACTGTTGAAATGTATTCAAACCTTACCGATGAACAATCTCTTTTTGCTTACGCCGAAGGAAAATGGACGTTGAAAGAATTGCTTTTGCATTTATCGGATGCGGAAAGGGTTTTTCAATACAGAATTTTGGCTTTTGCGAGAGGTGAAAAAAATGAATTGCCCGGTTTTGATGAAGAATTATATGCCGAAAACTCTTTTGCAAACGAAAGAAGTTTAGAATCTTTATTGGAAGAATATCAATTGATCAGAAAATCTTCGCAGATCTTATTGGAAACATTAAATCCATCTGTTTTAAATAACATCGGAACTGCCAACGGAAACCAGATTTCCGCAGAAACAATCGGGAAATTGATTGTCGGACATAATATACATCATTTGAATATTATTGAGGAAAGATATTTGCCGAAGTTATAGACGTTCAGAAATATAAATTTAGAATTATATAAAAAAATTATCAATATCAATAGGGACGGGTTTTAGCCCGTTTGTTAATATATACAACTCTTGAATTGGCTTTAGCCAAAACCTGAAATTTTCAATTAATAATGGAGAAAATCATAGAAATATTAAAATCCGGTGGAACAATTCTTTACCCAACAGACACGATCTGGGGAATTGGTTGTGATGCTACAAATATAGAAGCGGTTAATAAGATTTTTGATATCAAAAAACGCGAGAAAAACAAATCCATGATTATTTTGGTGGAAACCGAAAAAAGATTGCAGGATTTGGTTGACGTTCCGGAAATGGCTTGGGAAATTATTGATCTGAGCGAAAAACCGGTAACACTCGTTTATGAAAACCCAAAAGGATTGCCGAAAGAATTACTGGCAGAAGACGGAAGTATAGGAATCCGTTTGGTGAAAAATGATTTTTGTAAAAAATTAATCACGAAATTAAATAGGCCGATAGTTTCTACTTCCGCTAATTTTAGTGGAGATAAAAGTCCGTTGAAATTTTCTGATATTTCTCCTGAAATGATTGATTTGGTGGATTATGCAGTAGAAGAAGACCGCGAAAAAGTCTCAAAATATTCCGGTTCGTCTGTTATAAAAATCTGGAGCGACAACAGAATAAAAATTCTTCGCGAGTAAAAAGGCTATATTATGTTTGCAGAAATTTATTTCAGGTATTTTTGATAAATTTCGTCTTTTTCGGAATAAAATTTCAACGCAAATTCTTGTTTGTTATTAATGGTAATGTAAGACAGATCTGCAGAAGAATTTTCATCAGACTGTTTTCCTTTTAAGAATTTGTCGGCGGAATCTAATGTGTAGGAAAAGTTGTCAGGATTGTAACCGGATTTGCCTTTAATATTTTTTACAGTGGTAGTTTTTGGCTTGATAGAAACACTCAGATTGTCGTCTTTTTGTAATACAATTTCAGATTGGGCGTCGTATTCTATGATATTAATTTCACCATCTTTTTCATAGCGTACTCTTACAATGGTATTTAAATTTTCGTCATTTTTAAAAAGTGAAACGATAAATGCCTGATAAGCAATACCGTCGCTTCCAAACCAACCCAAAGCATCATAATAAGGAGTGATTTTGTTGGCATCAGTTATTTTTTTGTTGTAAAAGTTTTTTAAAAGATCGTACATCGGTTCGGCTCTGAAGTAGAATCTGTCAACCTGATCTGTTCTGTCCTGAGTAGACATGGTTGTATTTTTATAAACAATCGGGATTGGGTCACTACCGCTTTTATCGGATTGTGTTCCTGTTATTTTGTCTGTTTTTATATCGATTTCATACACAAAAGTATCAGGATTGTAGCTAACATCTTTTCCTTTAATAATTTTTACAGTCGTATTTTTTGTCGGGATAAAAGAAATCCTAGTGTTTCCGTTTTTTAGTTTTTCATGATAGCAATCTGCATAAAACTCTACGAGATGCTCGCTTTCATCGGTAGTATAGAGAATTCTTACCGTAGAATCTGCACGTCCGTCGTCACCGTGTTCATCCGTAATCATCATTCCGTTATATTTTATTCCGGAATTGTCGGTGAAGTCTATAAAATCTGTATAATGAACATTTTTGGCTTGGGAAAAGAGAATCGAAAACAAACACACGAAGCCAATGAATAAAAGTTTTTTCATAGTTGTTAGTTTTTAGTATTTCATAAAGATAAGGAGATTTTGTAAATTATTTTTTAATTATTTAAAATTTAATCTAATTGCTATCTTTGCAAAAATTTCATTTTATATCAGAAATCTGATATTTTACATCTTAAATAATAATGATAATCAATCTTAATCAAAATAAAAATCTAAAACTTTTCAAAATAATTTCCGAAGTTGCAGCCGGAAACAATCAGTCTGTATATATTGTGGGAGGCTATGTTCGGGATTTGCTGATGAAAAGAAAAGCTTCTACGGATATTGATTTTGTGACCGAGCAAAGCGGAATTGAGCTTGCCCAAAGCGTAGGAAAAGAAATCGATCCCAAAATGAAAGTTTCCGTTTTCAAAACGTACGGAACGGCGATGATTAAATATAAAGATCTTGAACTTGAATTTGTGGGTGCAAGAAAGGAAAGCTACACAGAAGACAGCAGAAAACCTGAAGTAGAAGGCGGAACAATCGAAGACGACCAGAAAAGAAGGGACTTTACGGTGAATGCGATGGCGATTTCTTTAAATAAAGATAATTTCGGCGAATTAATCGATCCTTTTAACGGAATTGATGATCTTGAAAAAGGGATTCTGAAAACACCTTTAGAACCCGCTCAAACCTATTCTGATGATCCTTTGAGGATGATGAGAGCGGTGCGTTTTGCTTCAACTTTACATTTTACAATAGAAGAAAATTCATTGGAAGCGATCAAGCAAGAAGCAGAAAGAATCAAAATTGTTTCAATGGAAAGAATTATGGTGGAATTTAATAAAATCATGCTTTCTCAAAAGCCTTCCATCGGATTAAAATTGATGGCAGAAACAGGTTTGATGAAATTAATTATTCCTGAATTAATCGATCTTAAAGGAGTAGAAGAGGTTGAAGGACAGACTCATAAAGATAATTTTTACCACACGTTGGAAGTTGTTGATAATATTTCTGAAAACACAGATAATCTCTGGCTTCGTTGGTCTGCATTGCTTCACGATATCGGAAAAGCTCCGACAAAAAAGTTCGTTGAAGGAACAGGATGGACTTTCCATGGTCATGAATTTTTGGGCTCTAAAATGGTAAAAAGCTTATTTCAAAGATTAAAATTACCATTAGGACCGGACATGAAATATGTTCAGAAAATGGTAAAACTTTCGTCCCGTCCCATTGCTCTGATTACAGATGATGCTTCGGATGCAGCGTTGAGAAGACTGCTTTTTGATGCTGGAGAAGATATGGAAGATTTGTTTACGCTTTGCAAAGCCGATATTACGACCAAAAATTCTAAGAAACAGGAAAAGTTTAAGAAAAACTTTGAATATGTGGCTGTTAAAATCAAAGAAGTGGAAGAGAAAGATCAGGTAAGAAATTTCCAGCCGCCCATTTCCGGAGAAGAAATTATGACGATGTTTAATCTGAAACCGGGTCGTGAAATCGGAATTTTAAAGGAAAAAGTAAAAGAAGCAATTTTGGAAGGCGAAATCGGGAACGACAGCGAAGAAGCAAGAAATTTTGTAATTGTAGAAGCGGAGAAATTGGGCTTAACTTTAGCATAAAAAATTACATTTTAAAATAAATAATGAAGCAATGGATTTATCTGTTGCTTTATTTTTTGACTAAAAATTAAATTATAATAAAATCTTAAAATTTTGTTAACGAAATCTTAAAATTTGCATGAGTTTTGCTATTACATTTATGAAAAATTTCAAGTTCAATTTCGTTTAATTTTAAAAATTTTATTGGTGAAAAAACTCCTGCTATTTTTATCATTGCCTTTTCTCTTTCTGTCATGTGAAAATAAAGTCGAAAAGGTAGATCGTGCTTTTTATTACTGGAAAACAGAACGTAACTCCATGTCACTTAAAGAAAATCAGATCATAAAAAATCAAAATGTAACAAAGCTTTACATTAAGTTTTTCGAAGTAGATTATACCGAAGCAATGGGAAATTTTCCTGTTTCAAAAACCGATATGCGAACCTCTTTTTACAATGAAAATAGTATGATAAACTGCGAAATTATTCCGACGATCTATATCAAAAATATTGTTTTTAAAAAAAGCAATGAAAAGGATTTGGATAAATTGGCAGATAACGTCAATTTTCTAATTAATAAATATTCCAAGGAAAAATTTGACTCTGCAACTGTTTCCGAGATCCAGATTGATTGCGACTGGACTGCTTCTACAAAAGACAAATATTTCTATTTTCTTAAAAAATTAAAACCTCTTGCTCAGAAAGAAATTTCGTGTACGTTGAGGTTGTATCCTTATAAATATCCCGATAAAATGGGAGTTCCGCCGGTTGATAAAGTGACGTTGATGTGTTATAATTTAATCAATCCGCTGGAAGATGATTCCAAAAACTCTATTTTGGATCTTAATGAGCTTAAAAGTTATCTGAACACAGACAAAAAATATCCACTTCATATGGATGTTGCGCTTCCTTTGTATTCGTGGATGCAGGTGTATCAAAACAAGCAGTTTACCGGAGTTTTGTACAACGGAGGTGAGCTTAAAAAATCCCTGAAACCGATAAAACCACTTTGGTATGAAGTGACGAAAGATACCGTTATCGATTACAAAAATTATCTGAGAGTAGGAGATAAAATAAAATATGAAGAAATAACAACTTCTCAGGTCGATCAGGCAATTGCAATTATTAAGAAAAATGTAAAGCTTGATAAGGAAATTACCGTAACCCTTTTTCATTTAGACGAAAACCAGTTAAAAAATTACACAGATGCAGAAATTAGTCATTTTTATAGCGATTTTACTAAGTAATTTTCTTCTTGCGTGTGGTTTTTACCCATATGGAGAAGATGTGAGATTTCATTTTTTCAATCCGGATTATTTTTCTTATCAGAAATACAATTCGTTTTATTATTCGTCTTTAAGTTTTGGCGATCAATCTTACTATGATGGTACTAAGGTTTTTGATTCTCAGAATGAGGAGCTTTGGAGAAAATACTGCAACAATAAGGTTTCTGTTGAAGACATTACAGAGGTTTCTATGGAATTATAGTTTTTCGGATATTCATTCTAACGATGGCAATTCTTTTATCCAATATTTATTTAAAACTAAAGATACTGAAGCGATTAATTATTTAAAATTTGCAAAAAATTGTGAGTTTTTTAATACTTGGCAGGAAGATCCGTGGGAAAGAAATCAAAATACAGTTAAGGTCAATAGAAGTAGTATTTTAAATAAAGCGATCACGTCGGCTCACGTTGTAAAAAGACCTGAAATCAAAAAGAGATATGCATTTTTAGCGATTCGTCTTGCGTTTTATAATCAGGATATGAAGCAGATTAATACGATATATGATCAATATTTTTCACCTGATACATCTGAAGATATTATTGATAGTTGGGCTTTGTATTTTAAAGCGATTGCTGAAAAAAATCCGGCGCTTAAAAATATTTATTTCGCCAATGTTTTTGCTAAATGTCCTGATAAACGCTTTGTTTCATGGCAATATTTTAATTCAAAAATAGCTGAAAAAGATGTTTTGAATGATGCTAAAAATAACATAGAAAAAGCTAACGTTTTACTGCTGTACGGAATTTATAATCCGGGTAAAAACCTTGATAATTTAAAACAAATTTATACCTATAATCCAACATCTGAAGGATTGGGTTTTCTGCTTTCAAGAGAGATCAATAAGCTTGAAGACTGGGTTTATACGCCTTATTATACTTTATTTGATCCTTCGATGATATCTTCAGGATATGCAATGAAAGATAATACTGAAAGTGAATCTATTCAACAGGTTTTAAAAAGATCTGAATTTGACAGAAAATATGCTGCCGAAGTTTTGAAATTTATTAATTCTGTAGATATTTCTAAGGTTGATAATCCTGATTTCTGGAAGTTTGCAAAAGCCGAACTTTTATTAATGACAAAAAATTACAAAGAAAGTTTAGTGCAAATTTCACAGCTTGAGAAGTCTTTGTCTAAAGATTCAAAAATTCGTGAAAATCTTGATCAGATCAAAGTATTGAATCTTTTTGCAAATCAGACTTACGGAAATGCCGTAATCCCGGAAAATACTAAAGAGATTATTATTAAAAATAAAAATAACCGACGTTTCATTTTTGCATTGGGAAGAGAATTAGAATATCTTGGAAACACCGATGATGCGGCACTTTTATATGCTTCCATGGATCATACTTTTTCGGAAAATGATTATTCTAGTTACAATTATGTTTACTATAAATCTTTAAAAAATAATAACAAAACATACGGAGATTATTTTGAAAATTCTTTTAATTATCTCGATGCGGTTTACACTTCTGAGCAATTATTGAGTTTCATTAAAAAAGCTAAGGATACAGAAGGAAAAACAGATCTTTTTTCTCAGAATTTTAAACTAAACAAATCTTCTGTTCAGGCATTGTATGACTTGCTTGGAACAAAATATATGAGGGAGAATAAGCTTAATTTTGCCCTAAATACATTTCAAAAACTGGGAAAAGATTATTATGACAATCAATATTCACTTTGGGAAAGAAAGGATCAGGATGCTTATAATGATGTAATTTTTGATGAAAATCCTTTCTATCATTTGAAATATACACCGGATTTTATTCCTGAAAAAGAAGAGTTTAGGTTAAATAAAATTTCCATCACGCAAAAGCTTATTGAATATAAAAATAAAGCTGATAATCCGAAAGAAAAAGACCGCGATTATTATTACTTTTTGGTTGCCAATTGCTATTACAACATGTCTCAATACGGAAATGTATGGATGATGAAAAGGTATTATAAAGGTTCAAGAAATTTTTCTATTCGGGATGATAATGAAGAATTTATGACTGCAAATTTGGCGAAATTCTATTACGGAAAAGCTTTTGACAATGCCAAAACAGATCGATTTAAAGCTCTTTGTCTGAGAATGCAAGGGAGATGTGAAAACTACAGACTCGATTTTGAACAAGATAAAAAGGATGAATATTTCTCCCTTTCGGATCAATATGTTGAGGATAGATTGGAGAAAAATTCATACTATCAAAAACTAAAAAATAATTATCCGGATCAATATGAAGATATGATGAGTACGTGCGATTTCTTTACTTCTTATTTTAAAGCAAGAAGGTAATGATAAAATAAATCCGGGCGGTTTCGAAGAAACCGCCCGGAAAAAAAACACAAATGATGAAAAAAAATAATTTATTTTATACGCAAAAAGCGATATAATTTAGTTTCCATATACTCCGTTTGATCCTTTACCCGCTGTAAAAGTCTTAAGAATAGATCCCGCTGTAGAATAGACAGTGATTTTACTGTCCTCAGTAAATCCGTTGGCGTCTGAAACGAAAATTCTGTCATTCACAACACTGAATCCGTATAAATTAGAATAAGGATCAATACTGTTTGCAACCGTAAATAATGGAGCAGAAGGTACTGTTGTAGCAGTCAGATCCATTGCGTAAACTTTAAGACCTGAAGAAAAATACATTTTGCCTTTTTCTATTTCAAGGTTTGTTGCATCAGTAATTCCTGTCAAAGTATATGTTTTTGTGATAGTTCCTGTATTTGAAATTTGATAAACATAAGAATCCGTAGTTCCTGCAGCAATTGCATAAACCGATTGATTATAAGCAATCATTTTGTTGATGTTTCCACTTGGCAAAGTGATCGTTGATTGTACTTCGTTGTTAGAAGTTGTGATGTAAGAAATTTTGTTTCCGAAACCAAAAGAAGCATTCTGTACAAAAATATTATTGTTAACTGCAACAATTCTTTCAACATTATCCGTAAAATTGATTTTTTTAACGAAAGATAAATCAGAAGTTTTGTAAATACTTACAAATTTATCACCTCCGTATTTATCATTAGTTACGTAAAGGTTATTGTTGGCAAAAGCCATAAAACGGGGGGTATTTAATTGAGAGGTAATTTCACCTAACTTTTTAAAGTTATAACGGTTTACGATCTGGATTTTGTTAGAATTATTTAATAACAAATAAGCGTTTTCACCGTTGTATGCGATAGTCTGCAAAACATCACCCAAATTAGAAACCTCCGTTATTGCTTGAGAAAATATTATCCTGCTTAATGCTTAAATCTGAACTTACATACGTTACGTCTGCATTTGGTTTTCCGAAGTTCCCTTCATTAGCAATTAGGAATCCGTTTCCGTAGTACATTTCCTGATTCACATCATTATCACTGTTACAAGAAACAGTAAAAAGCAATGCAGAAGCAAAAGCAATTGTTAAAAGTTTAGTTATTTTCATATCTTTTTTTAGTTTAAAAATTAATGGTTGCGTAAATACTGTAATTTCTTTTCGGCATCGGATAATACGAAACCGTTTCGTAGACAGTATTTGTGATATTATTTACTTTAAATCCTAAAGTGTATTTTTTCAGAAGCGTTGCAGAAATTCCTGTATTCATTACAAAATAAGGATCAATAGCATCGGCTCTTTTTTCGTCGGTTGTCGTGTAAGTAAGCCCGTTGAAAAGCCCCTGAACATAAATTCTCAGGAAATCGTATTGATATTCAATATTTCCGTTCGCTTTATGGATCGGAACATATACCATTTGGTTTCCGGTTTCTTTGTTGATGGATTTTGCGTAATTATAGCCTGCATTCAGCTTAATACCGTGTTTTCCGAAGTTTTTATTAAAAGTAATCTGAGATTCTAGCCCGTAAGATTCTACTTTATAGGTATTTAAAGGCGCCCAATATCCGTAAGGTGTCGGGAGCCAGTTGATGTAATCCTTGATGTGCATATAATACGGACTCAAAGTAATTTTGAAGTTTCCAAAACTGAATTCATGATCCATATCTACATTCGTAGAATATTCAGGAAGCAAATTTAAGTTTCCTCCCGGTTGCCAATAAAGATCATTAAATGAAGGATATCTGAAGTTTCTGGAAAAATTGGCTCCGACGTGATACCATTTTACAGCATTCCATTTTCCTGAAAAAGAATATAAAAATGGCGATTTTATACCTTCTACAAAATCCTTTTTTGCTCCGACTTCAACACGAAGATCTTTCGTGAAAAAATATCTTAATAACCCTGCAACAGAACCTACATTTCGGCTGATATTTCCAATTCCTGACTGATAACCAACGCCTTTGTTTACTTGAAATTCTCCAATGGCATTGAAATTAAGTTTAGGCGTAATAAAGTAATTAAAATCATCCTTAAAAATATAATTTTTTCCTGCCGCGCCACTTTCTTTTGGCTTGTCAATATCTCCAAAATACTGGAAATTATCTTCCGTATAAGCGGCTTTTAAACTGTTGGAAAGTTTATTTTTATCGATATTCCAGGCAAGTAAACTTCTTAAAGTCTGAGAATTGTATTTTGTTTTGTTCCCGTTTTCTACAAAAATAGGATAGTATTGTGAACCGTCAAAAATTTGGTTTTGCCATGAAATCGTCTGGTGATTAGCTATTTTATAAGAAGCTCCGACATTGATTGAGGTATTATAATATCTACCATTTCTGTTGATATATTCTTCCTCCGGAACTTCATAATCATTTTGGCTGATAGAATAATTCCCGGAAACTTTAAAGCTGAATTTTTCATTACTGAAACCAGCCTTCACAAAATTATTAAAAGTGCCAAAAGAAGCCACTTCCGAGAAAAGAGAAGCTCTAAAACCTTTGTTGAAATCCAGATTATTATTCAGGTGAATACTTCCTCCGATTGCCGAACTTCCATACTGAACGCTTCCTCCGCCGGATTTCACTTCCAGTTCATCATATCCGAAAAGCGGAATATTGTTCACATCACCTTGCCCAAGAAATTGAGAATTAATATTAATTCCGTTCCACACAAAAGCAGTGTGTCCCGCGCTCGTTCCCCTAAAAGAAGGCGACGAAACCGCTCCACGACCATTTTCTTTGATGTAAACCTGAGATTGGAAACGCAATGTTTCAGAAAGGTTGGTTGAATTTTTTTGGGCGTCTTCCGGTGTAATGGTATTGACTTTATGAAAAAGCTTCACCTTATTCATTTGATTGTCAAAAACATAAACCGTGTCGATCGTTTTCTCTTGTGCAAAAAGAAAACAACCGTAAGACGAAAAAAGCAGTACTAAAGATCTTTTTATATCCATTTTCTTTTACTTTTCCTCCGAAAGCAATGTTTTTTTATTAGATTTTGGCAGGTCTCCTGACTTTCGCTTTTCTACACCTTCCCGTTTGCACAGTGGTTTGTCGTAGAAATTTCAGTTGCGATTTACAGTTGCGGGGACAGTTTGGGAGTTCAACCCAATTCCCTTTTCATTCCAAATGATTGGAAACCAAAATTTTTGCAAAGATAACTTTTTAAATGTATTTCACAAATTCACAAAAAATAAAAGAAATTTTGCGAAAAACAATATTTGTAGAAAACTAGTATCTATTACACCATTTATAATTTATCATTCATCATTCATCATTTATAATTTTTTTTGAAGCTTTTCCCGCTATCCACTGTATCTTTTTGGTTACGGTCTCCGCTTCGCTTCGACCGCAACCAAAAAGGATGTCGTTTCTATCGGGGCTATGATTGCAGGTATTATTTTCAACATTTCTAATAGCCACAAAGTTTGTCATTCCGATAGGAATCCAGACTCCGTTATTAAAGCATTATTTTAAGATCACTGCTTAGATTCCTACGGAATGACAAACTGGATGTTTTTATCTCATTAATAAGCATTCATTTTTCAACATTATTATGAGTATTATTCGATTCAACCGGAAAATAAAACATCAAAATAATAGTATCACTAATAAACACGAATAAAACCTTGTGTCATTTGTGAAAAAATTAGTGCCATTTGTGTTTAAATAGATTTTGTAGCCTACAAAAAAGTAGCATCAAAATAAAACGGCAACAAATCCTTAATGGCATGTACATTCACAACCTCTTCATTCATACTAGAAAAATAAAGTTCGATGTTTTCATTCTGTTTGGTTTCATATTCCATTAAGCTTTGTCTGCAAGCTCCACACGGTGGAATTGGCGGATTTTTCTCATGAAATTCTTTCGGACCTCCGACAACGAAAACCTTCTTGATTTTTACATTCGGAAAATTGGCGGCAACCCAAAAAAGAGCCGTTCTCTCCGCACAAAGTCCGGAAGGATAAGCCGCGTTTTCCTGATTGTTTCCGGCGTAAATTTCACCATTTTCAAGCAAGATAGAACAGCCTACCAAAAACTGAGAATAAGGAGCGTATGCGTTTTCACGAGCCTGTTTTGCTCTTTCGAGTAATTGCTTTTCTATATCGTTCAGTTCACTGCTATTCTTAAAATATTCGTAACTGATTTGAGTTTCTTTTTTCATATATTGTGGATTAAAAAAAGGGGGATAAATTTACTTCTTTTTAATGAGGTGGACAATATTATCTCATCCCTCAAAATTTTAACAAAAATATTTAGATCAGAAATGTTATATACTCCAATCAAATTCAGAAATGTTGAGTTGAAAAACCGTTGGGTAATGTCTCCAATGTGTATGTATTCTTGTGAAAACGGTCTTGCGAATGACTTCCATTTTGTTCATTACGGAAGCAGATCTCAAGGGGGAACAGGTTTAATCATGGTGGAAGCAACCGGTGTTGAACCTCGCGGAAGAATTACCAACCATTGTATGGGAATCTGGAATGACGAACAGGCAGAAAAGCTTCAGAAAATTGTAGAATTTGTACATAAAAATTCTGACAGTAAAATAGGAATCCAAATTGCACATGCGGGAAGAAAAGGTTCTACCTGGAACAATCTTCAGATTCCGGTGGAGGAAGGTTGGGAAACCGTTGCGCCGAGTCCGATTCCTTATCATCCGACAGAAAGAATTCCTCATGTTTTAACGGTTGAAGAGATTAAAGAACAGGTTCAGAATTTTAAAGAAGCTGCGAGAAGAGCTGTAAAAGCAGGTTTTAATGTTATTGAAATTCACGGAGCTCACGGTTATCTCGTTCATCAGTTTTTGTCTCCACTTTCAAATATCAGAACAGATGAATATGGCGGAAGTTTCGAAAACAGGATCAGATTTTTAATTGAAATTGTTGATGCCGTGAACGAAGAATTAAATGAAAATGTAGCTCTTTTCGTAAGAATTTCAGGAACGGAATATGCTGAAAACGGTTGGGAAATTGAAGACAGCGTAGCTTTAGCAAAAATATTAAAAAATCATCAAGTTGATTTGGTTGATGTTTCAAGTGGAGGAAATATTCATGGGGTAAAAATTCCGCTTTTTGACGGCTATCAAGTTCCACTTTCTTCACAGGTAAGAAATGAAGCCGGAATAAAAACAGGAGCAGTTGGTCTAATTAAAAAAGTATCTCACGCAGAAGAAATTCTGGAAAAAGGTGATGCCGATCTTATTTTTATTGCAAGAGAAATTTTAAGAAATCCTTATATCGCTGTTCAGGGCTCGTTTGAGATGAAAGAAGATTGCTTTTTTCCACATCAATATTTAAGAGCAAAAATTTCTACATAATTTTTATATATTTGAGAATCAAAATACAAAATGAAAATAGAAGATTTCATGCTACCGTGTCCTACCAAAAAATTCTTAGGAATTGAATGTTTTGGTTGTGGCAGTCAGAGAGCTATTGTCATGGTTTTTGAAGGAAGATTTGGTGAAGCATTTCATATGTTTCCGGCGGTTTATACTTTGTTGCTTTTTTTTGCAACAGTTTTTCTCACTTTTGTAGATAAAAAAAGGAATTACGGTAATATATTAATCTTTCTGGCTATTATTAATTCTATAATAATGGTTGTTTCATATTTTTACAAGCATCACATTTTGATAAATTAAACACAAACATTAAAATTATAACTATGAATCAAAAATTACCAAACGCAACTGTCGTTTTAGTTTTAGGAATTGTATCTATCGCAACATGCTGTTGTTATGGGATTATAGGTCTTATAGTAGCAATCATCGGTCTGGTTCTTGCTAAAAAAGATCTTGCCTTGTACAAGCTGAATCCGGAAGAATATAGTAATTACGGAAACCTGAATGTAGGAAGAATACTTTGTATTATCGGTATCGTTCTGAACGTAATTTCTTTAATCTATTACGTATACGCTATCATGTCTGTAGGAGTAGATGCGCTTTCAAATCCAGAATTATTGCAGGAGAGAATCAGAGAACTTCAGGGACAGTAATAAACTCAATAAGAATTATAGAAGACCGCACTTTAGCGGTCTTTTTTTTTATGCATCAATACAATTGTTTTAAATTTTATGTTAATAATTCTTAAAAATTAAATCAATAGTAGTAGAATTACTACAGAATGTAAAACTACCTGTTAAAAATTATCTCAATTAGATTCTGAGACCTATATTTGTCTTACCATCATCATGAGAGTAGAATATTAATGAAATAAAATTTACAAGTATGGCAGCAAATTCAAGAGGAATCTTAAAATTCAATGGCGGAGAAGGACAAAAACTATTGAAACTCAATTACAGCGTATCCCGATCTACGGATGTTTCCGGTAGAGTGGCTTCGGATCCGTCCAACGCAATTATCAAAGTAACCGTAGAAGCAACGGAAAAATCAGATATTCTGGAAAGTTTACTGAACGGGAAATATAAACCTACGAAAGGAGAAATTACTTTTAATAAATCTCACGAAGAAGGAACGTTAATCACCCTAAACTGGGAAAACGGTTATGTGATCGATCACGAAATAGATTTTGATGCACTCGACAGCAATAGCATGTTGATCAGCTTTGTAATAAGTGCCGAACAAATCTCTTACGGAAACTCAGAATATAAAGGACTTTGGCCATCTAGCTAAATCTTTATACTGAAAATATGAATGTAGCTGTTTTATAAACAATTACTGGTATGTATTCTGAAATTTTTTCAAAAGAGAAGTCTGTATCTGTGATTCGGGATTCTCTTTTGATTAAATAATTTCTAGTTTAAAAGCACATCAAAAAAACAAGATTATGTCATCCACACCTGAACAAAATGGGAGTGCACCATTCCGTCCGACTCAAAACGCAGACGGAATATCTGCAAATCATCATATTGGAATAAACCGCCTGGTTAAACTTTCGGTTGTTATCGAAGGAAAAATAATTAAATATTACAAGCATTTTAAACTTCAGCAAAGTGCACAACGCCATCATGAGTTTACCCTTACGTTGGCTCACGACGCTTTGGGAGATTTCCAGAATCACACATTGGAAGAGGCAAATAAATTCCTTGGAAAACGTTTGACAGTGGTAATTTCATACAAAGATATCGACAGCAGTCCGGAAAGAACTTTTGTGGGAGTCATCACAGGAGTAGGATTCAGTCAGGAAAAAATGAGCCTTGGAAATATTGTGTTAAAAGGTTACAGTCCTACCATTTTATTGGATGGAGCTCCTCATATTCAGAGTTTTGGAGGAAGCCAGTCGGTAAATATGGGGATGATTGCCGAAGAAATAATTAAACAGGGAATCGACAAAAGCAGGTTTGATGTAAGAATTGATACGAACGATTATTCTCAAATCATTTACAGCAGTCAATACAACGAAACACATTACAATTATCTGGCTAGAATGGCTGAAGCGTATGGCGAACAGTTTTATTATGATGGTGAAGTCTTGCATTTCGGAAAACTTCCGGCTCAGAATAAGCCGATTCAATTAACGTACGGAAGTAGCGTAAATGATATTAAAGTTGAATTAAAAGCCGTACATACAAAACCCCAGTTTTACGGATACAACAGTAGTAAAAACGAAAAACTGATTTCGGGAGAAACGCCTGTGCAACATGTCGGAGATCTTGCGAAAAAGTCTTACGAAAATAATGATAAAATCTATAAAACACCTTCACTGCAGATTGCTCCAATTAAAGCAACAACGCATCTTGATGTAGAATATTCTCAGAAAAGTGCGTCGGGAAGTGAGGCTGTAAATGTATTTTCTATTGAGGGAAATACCACCGTTCCGTTTTTGCATCCGGGCTGTATTGTTGATGTTCAGATGCGGAAAACAGATTCCAACGAAACCTCTTATTTCACCAAAATCATGACAACGGAAGTTACTCATGAGATTGATACGATCGGTCATTACAAAGGAACTTTTGAAGGAATTGCAGCAGATACAGGATTTTTACCGAAACCGGATTTTACCGTTCCGAAAGCAGAAACGCAAACTGCCATCGTGATTTCTAATGCCGATCCGGAAGGTCAGGGAAGAATTCAGGTGAGATTTGATTGGCAGACGAATGATACGACCCATTTTATCCGAATGATGAGTCCTGATGCAGGAGGAACAGACGAGATCACGCAGAACAGAGGATATGTTGCGATTCCTGAAGTCGGAGATCAGGTGATGGTGAATTTTGTTCACAGTCATCCAGACAGACCTTTCGTAATGGGCGGAATGTTTCATGGCGGAGTGGCATTAGGAGGCGGAGTTAATAATCATTTAAAATCAATTCAGACCAGAAGTGGAATCCGGATTTTGATGAATGATGAAGAAGGAAGTGTAAATATTATCGATCCAAGTGGAAATTTTTTCTTTATGGATGGTAAAGGCAATATTTCTGTAAACGCACCTAAAAATTTCACTTTAAAAGCAGGAGAAAACATCAGCATCACCGCAGGAAAAGAAATTTCAATTGATGCGGGAGAAAGTATCACAAGCTCAGCCAACGAGAATATTGTTTCCACGGCGGGAACAGATATTATGATGACGGCAACTGGGGATATCAAAGAATCGTCGGATACGAGAAACCGAGATGGTGGAAAAGGAATTCAGAAGACAATCTGAAACTTCGAATGAAATTGCAGGAGAAATCTCCATGTTCAGCGAAAAAGAAAATATGACCATGCAAAGTGGAAAAATTGTAGAATTCAACAGTGCCGAAAAATCTAAACTTTTCTAATCATGGCAATAAGAAAAACCGCAAGAAATATATTGATCAAGGTAAATGATTCTTACCACCTGAGTGTTGGTAAAAAGGTTGAAAAAATTGCAGGAAAGATCAATACAGAAGCTAAGAAGGGAAACCTTGTTTTGGCAAGCAATAAAAAAATAATGTCTCATGGGAATAAATAAATTGAAGTTCCTGATTCTATTTGTGGTATGCAGTTTCTCATTAATAAGTTGTCAAAATAAAAAAATGGAAGAAAAGTATAATTGGTTAGGAACCGTCTCAGCACCGCAGGAATATCCGATGGAAGTATATAAAGGAGCCATTATTGCTGATGATTTCAGTTATGGTTTTGATGCCATTTGGGGAACACAAAATACCGGTTGGGGAAATGAAGGCGGAACGATGAGTGTAGAAACCAGATTAATGGAAATTCCTCACAAATTAGAATTTACCTGGTATTCTTTAGTGGAAAGAAAATTTTACACCGGAAAGTGGGATTTAGATAAAGAAAAAATAAATGATCTGTTTAAAAAAGGTTTTATAGATCAGGATAATAATAAAAAAACGACTTACACCAATTTTATAGTTGGTTTGGCGCCAAAAGGAAAAGTAGTTTTATGGATCAACGGACCGGGAAATCAAACTGAAGTTGGCGCTTTTCAGGCTCATGACACGATTATTACGAAGGAAAAAGCATATGATAATGCAAAATATATGTTGAAGGAAGGTTTTGCAGACAGAATGCTGGACGATCCATCTTACAAAACATTTAAACCTGAGGTAATAGCAAAAATAAAAGAACAGGGCTATCCTAATCCTGATATTTATGAAGTTTACAGAGAAAAATTTAATTGGAAACCCTCAGTAATAGTGCCTGAAGGCGGAGAATGGATCGATTTTGGATTTAATAATTATAACGGAGAGCAGGAAAATCTTTTTGCAGAAAGCTTACATAATGATACCTATCAAAAAAGAGCTGTTCCAAAATTTTGCGGTTTTTACTGGAGAGATAAGAGCAAAAATAGATATGCAGTTTGGATAGATTCTTTTGACGAAAAAGAAATTTTTGATCTCTTCCAAAAACTCGGAAAAGAAGAAAATATAGAGTTGGTTATTAAAGTTAATCCTGATAACACCAAAGCATCTCTGTCATTAAAAACAGAAAAACAGGAACTTCCAATTACAAAAGCTAAGATAAGATTGTCTCATAAAATAGAATAATTTATCCTTATTCATCAATTTTAAAATAAGAAAGATGCCTAATAATAAATTTGGAGATTATACGCCAACAGAAACCAAAGAAGAAGTCTTAGATATTACTCTCGGGATGTTTTTCGACGGAACCCTGAATAACAAAACCAATACCATCGAAAGAAGGGAAAAAACTGATGCATACAAGAAAAAAGGAGGAAATCCTACGGATAACAACAGTTACAATAACGATTGGAGCAATGTAGCACGTCTTTGGGATAACTACGATAAAAATTTTGGAATTTACATTGAAGGGATCGGTACAGATGATAAGGAAAAAGATTCAATGTTGGGGTATGCTTTTGGAACCGGACCTACCGGAATTCGCGGAAAAGTAAGAAAAGGCTGTGAAGAGATCGTAAAAAAAGTAAAAAATATTAAAAACGCAAAAAAAGCAGACAAGATTGCGGTACTTACTTTTGATGTTTTTGGTTTCAGCCGTGGTGCGGCGGCGGCAAGAAATTTCGTTCATGAAATAGGAAAATCAAAATATAAAGCAACCTCACAAACGTATTCAAGCGAAGGAATGACGGTTACCGTTCTTTCCGATAGTGATGGCGATGGAGTAGAAGGTCAGGAACTTCCGAAATGGGGCCATTTAGGACTCAAACTTCAGGAAGCGGGAATTGTAGTTGATGTTTTAAAAATCAGATTTTTAGGTATTTATGATACCGTTTCTTCTTATTCGAAAAGCTTTTCTGCAACACCTAATTTTCATAATGATGTAGAAGAATTAAGCTTAAATGATATCGGAAGAGCACAAACGGTAATCCATTTTGTGGCAGAAAACGAACATAGAGAAAACTTTGACCTTACCAATGTGCATGTAGGTACAGAAAGAATATTTCCCGGTGTACACTGCGATGTTGGCGGAGCTTATGAAGATGGAAACCGAGACTTGGGAAGAAATTGAAACATCGTGGACTACTAGTGCAAAATTAAAAGAATTAAGAAGTCAGCTTATAGCTGATGCGTGGTACAAAGAAGATCAGCTTAAAATTAATCCCGGATTTTATTTGACGTTATCGGGAACGCGCGATCTGGTAAAAAGATACAGCTATGTTCCTTTGCATTTTATGGCGGAATATGGCGTTCAGAAAACCGTTCCTTTAACCATCAAAAAACTGACTGATGAAGTGTATTCTATTTCAGAAGATCCTTTGTTGGTAAGAGTAAAAGACCGTCTCAGATCTTATGCGATGGAAAACGGAAAACAATACACTTTCAAAAGATACAAAGACGTTGAAAATGCATACGGCGGAGCATCAATTCCGGAACAGAAATATGCAGATTATCAGAGAGAAATGAAGGAGCAGGATGATTTAAGAATACTTAGAAATAAATATCTGCACTGGTCAGCAAGAAGAGAAGGTATCGGTATGGATCCGACATCAGACAGGGTAAGAGTATTGCATTAATTTTTCTTAAATGAAAAAACACCTGATCATAAGAATAGCATTATTATTAATAGGATTTCTATTGATCTATTGTTATGTTCACTGGGATTCTTGGTTTCATCCTCATCCATCGATTGGAGGAAACAGTGGGATGTCGATTCCTATGGATCTTGTTTTGAATGTCAGTTGGATGGCTATATGGTGTCTTTTGCTTTTTATAGAACTAATAGTGAGCTTTTTTACAGCTAAAAATAAAGAAAATAGAATAACAAATATAATATTGATCATAACTGGCATCATTTTATTAGTGATCTATATTTTAAATATTAAATAAAAACCTGAAGACAAAGATCAATTAATGAAGTCGGAAAATTTATATGCAGAAATTTAACAAACATATCGTCCAGAAAAATGAAACTTTAAAAAGTGTTGCTTCTCTGTACAATTTATCTTGGGACGCTTTAAAGTCATTTCATAATAACAATTGCGGTGTTAAGGATATGATTTTGATAGATCTTACCGGTCAAAAAGAACTTTTTATTCCAAGAACGGCGGTAATTGATAAAAATAAATTAGTGAGTTTCGGACAGGGAAATAAACTTATTTTTCAACCCGAAAATTCATTCTGCAAATATGGTGTTGTCATCAATATCGAGAATGGAGATCACAAAAACGAATTGAAATACGAAACTTCCGTCCGTTGGCTAAAAAGTGAAAATAAACTGCATTTTTTTGAAATAGACAGAACGTCAAATTTATATCTGAATGAAGAAGAAGTAAATGAAATTGCCGATTTGCTGGCTTACAAAACGTCTAAAGTTTTGTATCCGTTGCAGGTGAGTGTGGATGAGAAAGGGAAATTCAATGATATTGAAAATTTTTCTGTGTTTAAAGAAAGATGGGAAAGTGTAAAAAGGGAAGTTTATAAAGAATATGACGGTGAAACGGTAGATGAATATTGCCTTAAAATAGAAAAAACTTTAAGTGAACCCGATACTTTAAGCTTGGTTTTAAAAAATGATTATTTCCTGAGAACATTATTTTTCGGTATATATCAGAGTTTTGGACAAAGTTTTAAAATAGAAGGAATAAAAACTTTTCCGATCGTGAATAATGCGGTTGAACCAAATTATCAAATAGAATTGGAGATCGACCCGCTGAAAGATGAATATGATTTAACCAATATAGAAGGAAACGGAACATTATATGATGAAAGAAGTGCGTATGATTTTATCAACAAAGCGCCTTTTTCATTTATCATTGAAGAAAATCCGGTGATGAATAAAAACGGATCTTTTAGAATTCAATATTATTTAAACGGAAAAACGTCACTTCCGGAATCACTGTATCTGGAATGCGATATCGAGCTTGAGAAGAAAAAGAAAATATCGGTAGTCATTGCGACGCTGGAGGATTAATTGAAAAAAACATAACAAAATGAAAACCAAACTGAATCATAAAATTTCCATACTTATTTTTATACTAAGTTTTAGTCTGTATTTTGGGCAAAAAGTAGAGTTTGATGTTCCGAAAAATATGGAGACCTTACAAAATGCTATTCTTTATTTCGAAAATGATTTCACAGAAAATGGAGCGAAAGACGCTGCCGCATCTGGTGAGAAACTTCTCAACAACAGTGGATCTTTATAATTTGAAATATGATGAAGGCAACAAAAATCCTTATCTGAATTTAGCATTAAAAAGCGGGGCAAAACCTAAACAACATATTCAACAGGCAAGTTGGAATGTAAGTTTGAAAAAAGTTTCTTCATCAAAAACTAAAGTCACTGTTTTTCTGGAAAAAATAATTCCCGACAGTTGGTCAAAAAAAGAAGTGGATACAAAACTCACGAAATCTACCGGAAAAGTTGAGAAAGAGATCAAAGAATTTCTTTTACATTATAAAAATACCGAATCTTCAAGAGAGTTGGAAAGTTCAGATTCTTCCGCAATAGATACCGGAGCTGAAGCACAGGCAACTACTGAGATCGCTTCTTTTGAAACAAAAACTGCTAAAAAGAAAACCGTATCGAAAAAATTACAAAGCTTATTTATTAAGAAACAGTTTGTTACGCTTCCTGCTGCATCAGATGTTTTTACAAAACTTTTACAGGTAAAACCAACTCAATTGGAATGTAAAGACTGTAAAGATGGAAAATACTCTAATTGGGATTTCGACGATTTTAATATGATTCATGCTAATATGAATGATGGGGGAGAATATTATGCTATTCAATACTATGGGAATGATATCGTTTCAGGATTACCATACGGCTTGTTGTTTAATGGCAGTTCGGCTTCTGAATGTAAGCAGAAATTTGCGAGATATAATGCACAGCTTTATCAGACAACAGTAGACACGGATGAAAATTCATCAAAAGCATTAACAGTCGTTACCTTCAATGTAAATTCCACTTTTGTTCGTCTGGAATTCGGGAATGAATATTTAACCAGAGTGATGATTTCAAATAAAGAATTTTAGCTATGGCAGAAAAACATATTGTAGTACAGGGTGCTATGTGCAAATGCCAGTTCGGGCAGGCTCCGGATAAGCTGAAAGTGCTTACCCATCAGAAAGAATATGCTAATGATAAAACTGCTTCCAAGAAACTTATTGTCACAACAAAAGAGATAGGAGCAGCTACATTTGAGAAAAATACATTCGGAAACTGTATAAAAATGGGAACTCCACCGCCGCCATGTAAAATAATGGTCACCGAGTGGCAGAATTTTTATGATAAAGTGCAACTCAGCAATGGCGGGTTTATCATTTTGGAAGACAGCAAGGCCGTTTGTGCCATTGCAGGAACACCTTGCATCGAAATTATAGATAACGGACAAAGAGCTGAAGCCTGTCAACAAAATTTTAAAAATGCAGATCAGGATGTACAGCAGCAGATTAATCCGTTGGTGGATTCTGAAAGTATGCAAAAGAAAGAAACGGTATACGATATTACGGGTGATGCAACTAAACAAACTCTAAGTTAATTGACATGGGAAAAGGAGTCAATAAGATCGATATAGCCACCAATGAGGTCAATGCAAAAGTGTTAAGCCGATCTGGAAACCGTATTTGTGTGGAAGCAGGAAAACTTATATGGTTTAAAGTTTCCGAGTGGATGTCAGGAACTACAGAAGTCGATAAAAAGAAAGGCACTATCTGGATAAGGCAAGACTATAAAAGAGAACTGATCATCAATAAAAAAGAGATCGGATCTGGTCAGGTTTACGGCTATGCCTTTAAAAAAAAGGAATGTGGAGCTTCAGCATATTATTATATTGAAGCCACACTTTTTGGGAACAGAGATACTAAAAATATTACGGGGCTTTATGTAAAAGGATTTGCTCCTGCTTTATTGGTAAGCAGCAAATGGTGTCTGCAAAATGACGGCACAGATCAACGCGACCGCAAATTTTCATTTGGAGAAAATGTTTTTCTGGGATTGGAAACAGAAGGCTTGAATCAGCAGACTCTTACGATAGAAGTATATCGCTTAAATAATGAAGTTACATTTGGTAAAGTCGCAGGAAGGGTATTTGACAGCAACTACGATCCTACAAAAGATGATGAACAAACCAAAGTATTTCAGAAGCAGGCTAAAGTTATTGACGGAGAAGTTAATACAGAATTTACCATTCAGCCGTCTTGGAAGAAAGGAACGGATGATAATTTGTTTTATGTTAAAGTAAAAGACGGAAACAATTATGTTCAGGATAGCAAGAAACAGATCATCCACGGAAGGTATTTAAAAGTTAAAAACAATATTGTTCCCATAAAGCAAAATATGGTGACTCTTACCAATAATGCTCCCGTAAAAGTGGGTGCTGCAGATAAAGATGTTAAAGTAAATCACCTTTGTACCTTCAAGCAGATCAATATAGAAGATAATGGAGAAACTTTTGAGGTTTTTAAAGAAGGAAAAACTACTTTTGAAAAAACGTCTCCCGTTGTACAATATACAACCGCAAAAGTCCATTTTGATTATGATAAATCGGAAATCCGTTCTGAAGCTCGTGATACTTTAAAATATTTGCTCGACTTTCTTCTCTATAATCAACATTTAGATATGACTCTTTCCGGACATGCCGATGACAGAGGAACACTTGATTATAATCAGGCTCTTTCCGAACGAAGAGCACAAGCGGTAAAAGATTTTTTTGCGAAGGGAGGATTAGATAAAAACAGGATCAAGACGAGAGGATATGGAGAAGTAAATCCCGTCGCTTCCGGAAAAACAGAAGAAGCGTATAAGAAAAACAGAAGGGTAGAAATAGAATTCAGCTATTTGGAATACAATCAGAAAGCCCTTTTTTATGAAATGATTGCGCCGGATGCTAATAAAATGAAGGAGATTACGGTAAATGTTTTAAACCGTTCGGATAAAGGCTGTTTCAGAAAAGAAAAACATAATAAAAATATTATCTATATAAATGAAACAGGAGGTCCGGGCGTTATTCCCAAAAATGGAAATAGCTTAAAACAGATTGTTTTTTCCCAACAGGCTGCTTTTCCTAAAAATTATGCATTTCTATTGGGTAAATTTTTGAATCCTTTTTCAACGATCTATTATCAGTTTGCATTCCATATCAACAGTTGTGCTTATTATGCCGACAAAGATAAAGCTACACTCGAAGTAAGGGTTTATCCGGATGTTGTATGGATAGGGCATTTTCAGTATAATGGAAAAGAAACTGTAATGCCTTACTATTTTCATCAGAAAAATTTTGGCTTGGAGCAAGGAATTTCTGATGTTCTTAATGAATTGAAAGAGACTACTTTTTATAAAATTTATAGATTAATCCCTGCCAATTTCATTGTTGAACATACCTTATTAAAATATATTGAAAGCCAGGCTAAAAGCTATTTTTATGGAATTCACACTTTTCACAACCGTACAGTGGAAAAGGCGGGGCAAGAGCTTTCCCTTTCTGGTACGCAGACTAATTTAATAAAACAGACTCAATATACAAGATTTGCTGCTGCTGCTGTTATTTATGGTTTTGTAGTTGTTGGTATTATTATCGACTTGTTAATGATCTATCTTACAAGAGGTAGAAATATAAGCACAAAGCTGGAAAAGTTCGCTAAAATGGCAAGGAAAGCTGAAAGCATTCTTAAAAAGATGGATGATGCAGGAGTAGACCTTATTCCGCCCGCCATTGCAGTGAATGCAGGAATGTATTATCAGAAGCAAAAAAATGGAAAACTTGCTTTAGTATATGAAGCTAATATAAAAGCTGATCCGTTAGTTGCCGTTAACTTTAAAAGAGAATTTGATCTTATAAAATTGATAACTAAAACTATTAGCGGGATTAAAGGGGCTAAACATCCTAAAGAGACAGAGAAAAAATTAAAAGAAAATAGGGAGAATAGTAGTAAAATAGAACAATATTTTGAGAAATTGGGAACTTCTGTAAAAGGAGAGATTTCCGTGAGAGGAGATATTATGTTTGAACAAAATATAAAATATAATTTCCTTACGAATAGTTATAGTTTTACAGATAAGCTTGGAAATCTTGTAGCCAGTGCACAGAATGAGTCTATTATAAAAGAGCAGATTAGTTTCGAAGCCAAAATTCAAGGAGAATTTAAATTAATGTTTAAATTTAACCCTCTTCAGGCAAAAGTTGAAGGAAAAATAGACATAGAATTAAATGGAGGTGTAGGAGTGAAATTAAAATACGGAGTTAATGTGAGGGAAGGGAAAGGTCTGTTTATAGAAAAAATATTGTATTGTTCGGGAATTGAAGGAAAATATAAAGGAAGTCTTATAGGAACTTCTATTTTTGGGACAAGTAAAATTGAAACCAATGATGGTAAACCGACACCTTTTACTCTTGTTGAACCTTTTGAAGTTAAATTATATGAAATTCAATTATTTAAATCATAATAAAATATGAAAAAGCTGCTTTTAAGTTTAATAACTATTACAAGTTTGACGGCTTGCTCTCAAAGTAAAAATGAAATTATGCAAAATACGAACATCAATGCAAATAATATCGTAGAAGAGATTACGAAACAAATTAAACATTATCCTTCCGAAAAACAATATACTTTTAATTATAATAATCACCTGTGCTATTTTGAAATTTTAGTAAATGATATGCCTTCATTTAAAGAGTATGAAGAAGCTCAAACCGGATCTGCATTCCTAATAAATGATGTTATTTTTAAAAGCGGAAAACAAAAAATAACCTATAAAATCTACCCTGCGAATTCAGAAGTGCTTCCAGATAATACAGATCTTAAATTGACATTAAGTTCTTATGATCAGAAAAATAAAAATGCAGATGATATCACTTACATGGAATATAGCATTCCAAAAAATGAGAAAAAAGTAACAGATACTTATTCTAAATATACATTTTCGGGATCGGGAAAAACGTTTTATGAAGGTAGTTTTGATATTAATGTAGAAGTTCCGTATACCAATCAACCTCTGTTTGAAAAAGCACAGGATCTGCGTAAAATGGATAAGAAAGAGCTCGAAGCAAAATTGGTGAAAGAATATAATAAGGTTCGCAGTATTTATCAGAGTAAAGACAAAGATAAAGTGGCGCGTCTTTTATTTGATAAATTAAAAAATCAGATGGTGGCAGAATATGCTTCGCCTGAAAAAGTAAAAGCAGCTTGGAACGAAGCAGGGGAAATATTATTCAATAGCGATATCGAAATACTTCCTATTGAAAAATATCAGATGCGTTTCTTTGCAGACGGAAGATTGGTTGCGCTTTATACTGATGGTTTCTGACCCAAAAACTAAAGGTGACAATGCCCTAATTTGCAATATGAAGTCAGGCTATGGAAAAGGACTGCTGGAATTAAAGCATTTATTCTACATTCCCCAAGGAGAAAAAGAGTTTAAGATATATTAATAAATATTTATACAAATTCTAATGATAAATCTTATTTTGAAATGTTTGTAGAAGGAATTAAACTTACACGCATTTAGCAAACACAAGGCAAAACTCCCGAAGTTCAGGAAACTGTAGCTTCACACATTATTAAAACATTTACTCCATAGAAAAATATTTGATGGATAATTATGATTTCTATGCCAAGAAAGTATTAATGCTCGATATTTCGTTCTACATTCCAGAAGGAAAAAATGAGTTTGAAATAATATAAAAGAAGAAAAGTTAAAAAAGACTTCCCTTAGCAAAGAGAAGTCTTTTTTATTTGAGTTAAAATATTTTCAGCTTATTTCACAATAAACTTCAAAATCGAATCATCCAGTTTAAGAAGATAAACTCCCTGCCCAAGATTTTTAATAGAAATAGAATTTCTGTTATTTTTAAAAGGCTGCTCAATCGTCTGCATCACTTTTCCTTGAAGATTGTAGATCTCTGCTTTTTTGATATTTTGAGTTTCACCTTTCACAAAAATTTCATTATTTGAAATCGGATTTGGCGAAATCTGTAACGTATTTTGATCTAAACTTACTTCAGAAGCTATATTCTGAACCTGTCTTGAAGTTCCCGAATAGCAAGTCCAGCTCAGGTTATCGATCGCCACTCTGTTGCTTGTTGAGGTATTTTCCAAAGTCACCGCTACATTTCCGGAAATATTGATATTGTTAATGGTAGTCGTTGTTGCATTCGTATTGTAAGGAACTGTTCCTACGGTTGTTCCGTTCACTTTTACATTGAAAGTTCCGTTCGAACCTGTAAATTTCAATTGAGTAGTCACCGTTAATGAACCAATTCCGTTTGCCGAGCTGCTCGATGTTAATGCTCCGTCTCTTACCGTAATTGCTTTTGTAGAAATTGTTTGATCGGTTCTTGCATCGGTTGCCGTCCAAGAAATTCCACTGTTTGTCCAGTTTCTTGTTAAATAAGAAGCTGTGCTTGTTGTAGGAATCGTTTCGAAAGTTTCATTGGCACAACCTGTTGAAGTTGGAGGAGTTGTTGTTCCGCCACCTGTAGAACCAGATCCCCAAATTTGATTGGCATAATTTGCATTATCAATAAACGGATTTCTGTTTCCCTGATACGTGTAAGTCGCATTATTTCTGTTGATTTCCGCCTGAGAAACAGGATCTTGATTATGCCAAGCCAGTAAAACATTCAGCTCCCAAGTCTGTAATCCCGGAAACGCAGAACTTCCCAGCATATTTCCTGTTGAGAAAGTTGAAAGTTTACTTTGATAACGGGTCACAAAATAGAAAATCATTCTTGCAACATCCCCTTTAAACTCGTCAATTGGTTCAAAAACCACTCCGGAATATCCTGAAGAAGTAGAATTTCCAAGTTTCGAACCGTTTTTAGAAGTGAAAGTTGCCGTTCCTACTTTTCCGAAAGGATAATTAGAACGCATTCCGTTTACTTTTCCGTCTGTTGCTCTGATGAAATTGATGTCGGAAACCATCGGCGAAGCTTCATTAAATAAACTTTGAGGAACGATATGTTCTCTGTTGTAGCAGTTTCCTTCTACCGAATAGGTTCCGCACTGGTTCATTACCGGAGTGAATTTGTACGGATCGGCTCCTGTTGGTTTTTCAGAATAAATATCTAAAATCGAACCGTCATTTTCGTAGTTCTTATCGATGTCGGTCGTTTTGTAACCTGTCCAAAGTCCGCCATAGCCTTTGTCTTGGTGACCGTTGGTGATAATTGTACTTAAAGCGGTTTTCAAAGAAGCTCCCGATAATCCGTTCGCAGCATTATAATATCCCGCCGGAGCTTGAGCATTCGCTAAAAAACTGGCAAATGCAATGATTAGTAGTGGTTTTTTCATGTTAATATTTAGGTTTGGTAAGATTAGTATAAATTTATGAATAAAAAATTACGGAATTGTTAAATCTCATTTCAATAAGGATAAGAAAGTCTCATACATCTTTTATACGCTATGGTCGCAAATTTTTTTTATTCAAATTGAAAAAATGTTCATTCGAAATGGCTTTTGACCCAACTAAAATCGCAATCAGCCTTTGCTGGGCAGAGCGCCCTTGCGAACGGAAAAATAAAAACCAACGATTGATTGAGCTTTGCGGACATAGCGTTAAAATAATTTATATCAAGAATATGTTTTAAAAAATTCATATCATTTATAAAGCTGTTTAAATTTTTCGTTTTTTAAAATATTTTAATCCATATTCGATTATAATTACATTAATCAATTTTAAATCTAATATTAAGTTTTATTTAATTGATAAAAATCATGAAATTTTGAATTAAAAGTAATCGTAAAAGGAGTAATTTCGCGATTATTATTTTTATTTAGAATGATTAAAAATTTACCTTTTAAAATTTGTATTCCTTTATTAGGAATCTTAGGCGGAATGTCTGCAATTAATGCTCAATGTACAGCAGTAAGCAGTTTCTCCGAGAATTTTGATGCCTACTCTTGTTGCGCAATGGGAGTTGTACCAACTTGTTGGGACAGTGTTTTGCTGGGAGGAGCGAGCCAGATTATTTCAAGCACGCAGCCTGCTTCCGGAACGAGCCAGATCTATCAAAACGGTTATGGAGTCGGAAAAATTTCTATTGTTGTGATGCCTCCGATTACCAATATCAATGCGGGAACACACCAGTTGAGAGTGAAAATTAAAGCAAACAGTACCGGTTATCTGGAATTTGGATATATAAAAGATGCTTTGCCGGATACTTTTGTGATGCTTCAGCCGATCAATATTACAAACACGACTTACAGTCCGACATCAGAAAGAACTTTTACAGTTCCTACATCGGTTCCGGACGGAATGAGATTGGCGATTCGTAATCCGGGAACTTCTTTCGCGGGACATTATTGGGATGATGCGGTTTGGGAACCGATTCCAAATTTGGGAACTCATGAAAGTGATATTTCCGCGGGAGTAAAAGTATATCCGAATCCTTTCAATGATGTAGTACACATTTCTGATATTAAGGATGTAAAAACGATTAGCATCAATGATGCGGTAGGAAGAGTTGTGCAAACGATTGCAAAACCTGAAACCACTTTACATTTAAACGAGCTTCAGAAAGGTCTTTATTTTGTGACGTTACATTTTAAAAACGGAACTGAAAAATCGTTCAAAGCAATTAAAAACTAATTTTTTTAAATTTTAATGAAAAGGCTGTTGATTTACATTGACAGCCTTTTCTGTTTTAAAAATAAAAAAGTCAACACAAAATTTGCATTGACTTTCTATATATCTGATTAATTATAATCTTATTTTTTCATTGGAGGATAATTTTTCATAATCTCCATCATGATTTCAGGAATTTGTTTTTGCTTAGCTTTAGGACGGTCTACAGAAATTCCGCTTCCGATTCCCTGCCAAACCAGTTTGTTGGTTTTTGCATCTACCATATCTACAATAATTGCTCCTTCATTGTAATTGCTCGTCCAAGTTCTGCTCATTCCGACTCCCCAACCGAAAGAACCGCCCCAACCGTACATTCCGTAAGGAGAATTGTTGGTAATGTCTGTTATTTTTTTGTGGTTTGCTTTTACATTGACGATCAGATCCGGATTTTCTCCAGACTGAAGACCTTTGCTTTGAAGCTGTCTAGACAACTCATTCAGAACTCTGTCTTTATCAATATCATTCAGTTTCAGATCATCAATTCTTATTTTGTAAGTTTTATAAGAAGTGAAATTAGCTGTTTCAGCATAATCAGAACGCACCTGGAAAGGACTACAAGATGTTAAAGCCAAAGTAGCCGAGGCTAACAAAATAAAAATATATTTTTTCATTTTATTTATTTTTTTTATCGTTTTTAATGAATGTATCGGTCTTTTTATCGTATCCGTAAGGACAGTGTCTACAACCACTTTTACAGCAATGTCCTCTCTTCAGATGAAATTTTTCTGTAAAAACCTTGTACCCTTGCTCGTTGTAGTAAAAGTCTTCACCTTCTTTGATGTCAAAAAGTGCCATAGGTTAAATCTCTAAGTCAAAAAACTTTATATTTGTTATTATGATAATTGTATGCCAAAAGCCTTTAAAAATATTAAAAATTAATGGCATTGCTCTTTTCCCTTTCATATTGATTAGGAGACCCGAAGATAAGAAAAATAACATATTGATCAACCATGAAAAGATCCATTTAAGACAACAATGGGAAATGTTGATTATTTTCTTTTATCTGTTCTATGTCATTGAATATTATTACTGGTTTTTTAAATTGAAAAACAGCTATCACGCCTACAAAAGAATCTCCTTTGAAAGAGAAGCCTACTCTAAGGAACACGATCTTAATTATCTTAAAAAAAGAAAATTCTGGAGCTTCAGGAAATACTTGTAATTAATTATCAATTATCAATATTGTTTTAAACACAAATCCCAAAAATAATTTTCACAAATAAACACAATCATCCGTGCAAATCTGTGAAATCCGTGGGAGAAAAAACAACGTCCCTTTTGTCATTTCGAAGAAGGAGAAATCTAAACTTTTACAATAGATTCTTCACCTCACAACGTTTCATTCTGAATGACGAACTTTGTGCATCTATTTCCATTGTCAAGTGAAACGCCATTGCGAACGTAAAAAATAGTATTTTTGTTACATTAAACTTTGTGAACATCCCGTTAAAAACATGCTATTACAACTTCCGACAGAAAAAATTCCCATTCAGGAAATCCCAATCGATAAAAACATAAAACTTTTCATTAAAAGGGAAGATTTAATTCATCCTCAAATTTCAGGAAACAAATATTGGAAGCTTTTCTATAATGTTAATAATTATGTAGAAAAAAAATCAGCAAAACCTTTTATTATCACTTTTGGCGGAGGTTTTTCAAATCATATTTCTGCCGTTTCTGCCGTTGGAAATTTAGCCAAAATTCCCACATTAGGAATTATAAGAGGAGAGGAGCTAAAAGACAAATGGCGCGATAATCCCACATTGCTTTTTGCGAAAAGAAACGGAATGAATCTGCAGTTTGTAACCCGCGAACAATATCGCCACAAAGAAAAATTAACCGAATTTTTACATAAAGAATTTCCCGATGCGCTGATCATTCCTGAAGGCGGAAACCAATGAAGATGCCGTGACAGGCGTGAAAATGATGCTCAATAACGAAACAAAAGATTTTGATTATCTTTGCACGGCAGTCGGAACGGGAGGTACGATTGCAGGGATTTCAAAATATTGTGAAGACAATCAGAAAGTTATCGGTTTTAAGGCTGTTGACGATGATTCACTTGAAAATAAAATCTTTGAATTAACCTTACGCAAAAACTTTAATCTAATAGATTCAGCTTTTGGAGGTTATGGTAAAATAAAAGACGAAAATATTCGTTTTATCAATGATTTTAAAGAGAAATACGGAATTCCGTTGGAACCGATTTATACAGGAAAGATGATGCAGAAGGTTTTCGAACTGATTGATGAAGATTATTTTCCTGAGAACAGCAAGGTTTTGTGCTTTCATACCGGTGGATTACAGGGTGTTAAAGGGGCAAATTTGCTTTTAGAAAAACAGAATAGAAATTTAATCATATAAAGTAAAATTGAAAAACATGAAAAGACTTTTCTTACTCGTAAGCCTTTTAGTTTTATCAAAATTCTCGGCCCAGACTTGGGCAACTGAAGATCAATACATCCAAAAATTTGCAAAATATGCAGTGGAGGAAATGGAAAAATATAAAATTCCGGCTTCTATCACTCTTGCACAAGGACTTTTGGAAACCGGAGGCGGACAAAGTATATTGGCTCAGGAAGGCAAAAATCATTTCGGAATTAAGTGTAAAGAAGATTGGACGGGGAAAACGATGAAACATACCGATGACGCTCCCAATGAGTGTTTCCGTGTGTACGACGATCCGCGACAGTCTTACGAAGATCACTCCATATTTTTGGCGACAAGAAAATATTATACAGGTCTTTTTAATCTTAATATGAAAGATTATAAAGCTTGGGCACATGGTTTGAAAAAGGCTGGTTACGCTACAAATCCGCGTTATGCTTCGATCTTAATCGGTAAAATTGAAAGGTATAAATTGTACGAATTTGATGATACCAATTCTAAAGAAGTTCTGTACGCCGTCCTGAAAATGTATCCGAATTTGAAAGAAGACAGGTCTTTTATGGCGCAATTAGAGCCTGAAAAGTATACAAAAAAGGTAAAAGAACCTGTAACGGTTGAAGTTCCTTACAAGCCGACTTCTTACGCTCAGCAACAGAAAAGAGTGGAAAGAATTAAAACGAAAGCAGAAATTCTTAATTCTATTTTAATTAAAAGTCACCCAAATGACGGGTTGAAATATATTATCATTCCTGAGGATACGAATGTGCAATTCATTGCGAATAAATTCAAAGTAAGCGAAAGCAAACTGATAAAATGGAATGAACTGGAAAGTGATGTTCTTCAAAAAAATGATATCGTCTTCCTTGAATCTAAAAATTCTGACGGAAATACCGCAACCTACAAAGCCGAATCTGGAGAAAATATGCACGATATCGCTCAGAAATTCGGAATTAAATTAAATAAATTATACGCAAAAAACAGAATGGATGAAGGACAAAAACCTTCTGCCGGACAATTGATTTATTTAATTGACAAGAAACCTAGAAACTAATTTTTGTTGATTGGTTATAGTTACTGGTTAAATTAATAACGATACACTATCAACCAACTCCCATGAACTCTCAGCAAAATGAAAATATTGAATATGAAATCCAGATTTCTGTGGATATTTTTACTCATTGTTTCCTGTAAAATATTTTCACAGGAGTCGCAAAAATATATTCCTTTCAGAAAAGGAAAACTTTGGGGACTTTGTGATGCTAATAAATTTGTAGCAGTACAACCGCAATATTACAGCATAAGTTGGTACGATGCTTCGGTAGGTGGTTTTCATGCAGAACAGAATGGAAAGTTTGGACTTATTGATCATAATGCAACTCCAATAATGCCGTTTATTTCAGAAAAGGCAATTTTCGTGAATGGTGATAAATATGTCGTTTTCGATGGTGTTGATTATTATAATTATTCCATGAAAACCAAAATGAAGCTGGATCAATATATTGAGCCTGAAAAATTTCCGATGAGAGACAAGGGTTGGGAAAATCAATTTGATGTAAATAATCCTCATAAAGAACCGAAACTAACTTGGGACGATCTGGATGATGAAGATATGCAAATGCTCAAACCTTACGAAGATGAGAATGCTTATCAGATTAATTTTAAAGCTAATTTTCTTGAGATCGTTTCAGAAGATTCTCATATCGGAATTTACATTCCAAAAATCAAAAAACTATATAAAAGCACACCGGAAATCGCTTATATCGGATGGCAGTTTTATGAAGGAAAACCTTATGTTTTAACCACAGATTCTTCCGGCTTATTTGGAATGGCGGATGAATTTTCATACGAAGTTTATCCTATAAAATATACCTCCATTTCACTGTTGGATTCTCAAAAGCTTGTTTTACTTTCAGAACCCGATCCTCAAAATTTGGAAAATGAGATTTTTAAAACAATTCTTCCCAACAATACAATATTAAACGGACGATTTGAACCAGCAGAAACAATCTGGAAAAACGGACATGCGTTTCAATTATATTACACAATGATAAAGGGGAAAAAAAATTATGCAGGAGAAGATGGAATCCTTTATTTTGAGGATTAAATTATAAAGAAAAAATAGAAAATGAAATACCAAAGAAGTTCAGCTTTATTCGATGAAGCTTACAAATACATTCCGGGAGGGGTAAATTCTCCGGTTCGAGCATTCAAATCTGTAGGAGGAGTGCCTGTTTTTATGAAGTCTGCAAAAGGAGCTTACCTTACCGATGCCGATGACAACACATATATCGATTATATTAATTCTTGGGGACCTGCAATTTTGGGGCATACGCATCCGGAAGTTTTGGAGGAATTAAAAATTCAGGCGGAGAAAGGTTTTTCTTTCGGTGCTCCGACAGAAACTGGAAACTGAAATTGCAAAATTCATCGTAGAAAATGTTCCGAATATCGATCAGATAAGAATGGTTTCTTCGGGAACAGAAGCTTGTATGAGCGCTGTAAGATTGGCGAGAGGTTTTACGGGTAGAGATAAAATTGTAAAATTTGAAGGTTGTTATCACGGTCACTCAGATTCATTTTTAATTAAAGCGGGAAGTGGTGCTGCAACTTTCGGAAATCCGAATTCTCCGGGTGTAACGGCAGGAACGGCAAAAGATACTTTATTGGCAAGATATAATGATTTTGAGCAGGTTGAAGATCTGTTCAGACATAATCAGGGTGAAATTGCTGCGGTAATTATCGAGCCTGTTGCCGGAAATATGGGTTGTGTTCTTCCTGAAAACGAATTTCTTCAGAAATTAAGAAAAATCTGTGACGAAAACGGAGCTTTATTGATTTTTGATGAAGTAATGACGGGTTTCAGACTGGCTTTTGGCGGTGCTCAGGAACTATACAATGTGAAGGCAGATTTGGTGACTTACGGAAAGGTAATCGGAGGCGGACTTCCGGTTGGTGCTTTTGCCGGAAGAAACGAAATTATGGATCATTTGGCGCCAAAAGGTGGCGTTTACCAAGCAGGAACTTTGAGTGGAAATCCTTTAGCCATGAGAGCCGGATTAAAAACTCTTCAATTAATTAAAAACGATCCTGAATTTTTCAACAGATTAGCAAAAACGACAGAAACGCTAGATTTTGAAATCGGGAAAATTTTAAATGAAAAAGGAATTGCCCATAAAATCAACAGAAAAGGTTCGATGATGTCTGTGTTTTTCCATATCAATAGAGTTTCTAATTTTGATGAAGCTCAGGAAGCGAATCATTCGTTATTCAATAATTTCTTTCATCAATTACTGCAAAATGGAGTATATCTTCCGCCAAGTGGATACGAAACGTATTTCATCAGCGATGCAATTAAAGATAAAGAAATTGATATGACGCTGGAAGCTGTCAGAAAGTTTGAGTATTCTTAAGATATAATCAGATATAAAAATTAAAAGGACGAGGTTTTACACTTTGTCCTTTTTTTATTTGAAGCTATTTCCCGCTTTCCGCACTCGCTATTTTTGCGGCTAGGAATTTGCGACTGTTACAAATCAAACCTTGAAGGTTTACAACCACACTTCGAAAATTCCATGTAGCAAAAGAATTTCCAACAAGATTTTTAGAAAAAACAGGAACAATTTTATCCCAGATAAAATCTTTGCGCCTTAAAACAGTTCCTTAATTTAGATTTTGCGCCTTTGCGATTTCCAACAATAAAATGTGGGTTTAAAAAACTTTGAAATTTAAATTAATAAGTACAAAAATTAACATCAGATTTAATAGTATCGTTAATTTAAAAATGTTAAAATAAAATATATTTGATTGAATCGAAATTTTTAACCCATGCAAACAATTATTAAA
Source organism: Chryseobacterium ginsenosidimutans (assembly GCF_024807225.1). Classification (GTDB taxonomy): domain Bacteria; phylum Bacteroidota; class Bacteroidia; order Flavobacteriales; family Weeksellaceae; genus Chryseobacterium; species Chryseobacterium ginsenosidimutans. The sequence goes on along the minus strand of NZ_JANUCO010000001.1, from coordinate 3,942,536 downwards.
AAAGGAGAATGGAAATACTCCGGAAACACTTATCTGCCGATTCTTTTGGTGGAACAGGATTGGGATCGTTTTTATGAACAAGGTTACAGGCATGTTTTGTCACACATTAATAAGAAAGGGTTGGAATATTATCTGCATTTCGGCAGGTATTTTATTAATGAATCTGGATATATTTCTTCAGACAGCAGTTCGAAACCGTTTTTATCCATCGAAGAAGCTATGGATTTTGCTCAAAGAAATATTGAAATATTAAACTGGATTCCTGAGGAGAATAATTAAAAAACAGCATCAGATTTTATCCGATGCTGTTTTATTTTTTATGAAAATTATTTTTATTGTAAGCTAGACCAGCCAATTGCCCAAGCCGGACTTGCTGTACCGTTTCCTGCGCCTATTGCATCGGCTTTTTCGGTGTAAGTCGCAGCTAATATCGTTACATTGGTTCCAGCTGTTGATTTAGCTGTGATTTTATTGGTAACGTTGGTGTCGAAGAAAACATCTTTAATTTTACTTTGTCCATTAATGGAAGTTACCGTAGGATCACTTTCCAGATTGAAACCTGTTGTCCAATTAGAAGTTATTACATTTTCAAAATTAGCATACGTTCCTGAATAAAGTCTTATGGCATTAGATTCTCCTGAAGTTCCGCCAATTAATGTAATATTTTTAAGGATAGGATTTGATATTGGAGTTGCAGCCGGATTTGTTGCATTATTGATTCCTTTAATTCCCGTATTTCCTGTACCGCTTGTTTTTCTTTTGGTATAAATATTATTTCCTGTTCCGATCCATCCGTCTGTCCATACAAAAGCATCGTTTTCGTTACCGACAGAAATGATGTTGGAAACATTCACTGTTCCGCCATATAGTTGGATTCCGTCTTCTGCGCCATTCACCAAAGCGATGTTTTCTACTTTGGTTTCACTTCCTACACCGAATAAAGATAACCCGTTAAATTTTTTACCGGTTGCAAAATCTATCCCTGCATTATCAATTCTCATATAGGTTAAAGATCCAGAGTTATCTGCAGCCGTAGTTCCTCCGTACGGTGAATTTAGAATTTCTGAAGAACCTGAAGTTCCCGTATTAATAGGAGCTTTTCCACAAACGACAACACCACCCCAAGTTCCCGGAGTTGCCGCAGAAGAGGTGAATGTCACAGGTGAATTTACGGTTCCGTTGGCATATAATTGTCCGCCTTGTTCAACTAAAAGATAAGAAGCTGCTCCTGCTGTTGCTACAATTCTTGTTCCTGCAGGAATTACCAGTTTTCCGCCGTCTTTCACCTTAACAGAACCGTTAAGCACATATACTTTCGTTGCATCAAGCGTTACGACTTGCCCGTTTGTAACATCACCTTGAAAATTACTTGGATCCTGAGCGATTCCCACCACTGCAATTGTTTCGATATCCTCATCGTCTTTATCGCATGAATGGATGGCAAAGGAAGAACTTATAATAATCGCTGCAATGATCGACTTTACGTAATTTTTCTTCATAATATTTTAGATTTTACTTTTAATAGATGCTTTTTGAAAAGCGATTCTATTTGAGAAGACCAAATTACCATTTTTCTGTTTATTTTCCCAATTCAAAGTATAATGTATTGCTTTTTTTATAGTTAAAATTTACTTAGATAGAGATTCGTGAACATTAATAAAATAAAACGGCATCGGAAAAGCTTTCCGATGCCGTTTTCTCAATTTGATATGAAGAAACTAATTACTAGTGTAAATATTATAAGTTATAGTTTGTCCAACCTGCGTACCAAGTATCGTTTGCGTCCTTAACAGCACCTCTGTACGTTACCGCAGTAAACCAGTTTGTTAATTTTGCGTGAGTGAATACACCACCAGTCAATAAAGCTGATCCGGCAGCAGGAGAGAAGTTTGGAGTTGTTCCTGCAGGAGCCCAAGCGTTTGTAAATTTCGCATCAGCTGTATAAGCTAGAGTAGAGTTTCCTCCTGTATTGAACCAGTTTGTAAGATCTGTTAAAGTGAAAGATGTAGGAGTTGTAGTAGATCCTGCAAATTTTAAAGGAGTTACGTTTCCTGACAAAATGTTGTTTTGGAAAACAAGGCTTGAACCACCGATGTTGTTATCTGTAGGTACTCCTTTTGTAGCATCAACGAATAAACCGATCGGGAATCCTGTGAAAACAGAGTTAAATACTGAGATTGAAGAATTTCTTCTGATCTGTAAAGCATTCTGGAACAAAACATTAATTGTACTTGCGTTTGTAGCAGTGCTTGTAGAGTTGATTGGTCCAACAATAGTCATGTTAGAGAATGTTGCTCCTGTTTGCGGCGTCAAAGAAGAACCGTTTGCATCATTATCAGATTCAAATGCGTTAGAACCAGAAACGTCAGCAATCTGAGAATCTCTTACCGCAATACCGAACTGAATTTTTCCTGAGAAACCGTTATCAGTATCGAAATCATCATCAAGACCTTTGTAAGAAATAAGGTGAGAACAGTTTACCGTTCCTCCGAACCACTCAAAACTATCATCATTAGCATAAGCAACCTCTACATAATCTACTGTAGTACCGTTACCAACACCTCCGAATGTAATTCCGTTGATTTCCTTGTCTGGTAAAAATGCGTACCCTGCATATTCTACTCTTACATATTTTAAGATACCACTGTTGTCAGCAGCATTTGTTCCTCCGTAAAGACCTAAACCTTCAGTGTTGTTGATACCACCTTCGATCTCTCCGATTCCAGCTTGTCCGTTGAAAGAAGCATTCGTAGGAGCAGCTCCTAAGATTACTAATCCTGCCCAGTCTCCTCTTTTAGGACTTGGTTTTTCTGAAGTGAAGATAATAGGATTTGAAGCAGTACCTTCTGCCATGATCTTACTTCCTCTTGTAATAATTAATGAACCGTTTTTATCAGCCTCACCAACGATTTTTGTTCCCGGCTCGATTGTTAACGTAGCTCCATTAGTTACATATACTAATCCTCTTAGTTTATAAGTTTTGTTAGCTTTAAGCGTAAGACTTGAAGAGATTTTTCCTGAAAGAATCAAGTTTTCAGTTTCTCCGTTTCCTGAACCTCCGTTTTGAACGATAGTCTGCCCGTCTTCTTCTATGTTTCTACATGCTGTTACAGTAGTTGCTAAAGTACCAAGCATTAAAGAGTATAAAACAAATTTTTTCATGTTATAAAGAGTTATTTTTTATTAATTAGATAATGAATTGAATTAAAAGCTATAGCCAAGAGTTAAACTGATGTTTGTTCCCGTTACTCTGTCGATAGCAAGTGCATCTGCACTGTCATATTTTTTGTTGTTGTTCAGATCGTGGTAGAATTTCGCGTGACGGTTTAAGATATCTGAAACGTTCAGCTTAATTTCTCCTTTGTTCTGCCAGATTTTTTTAGCAACCTGGAAATCAAGAAGTGGTCTTGGGTTTTCCCAGATTGGTGGAATCTGATCGTTTCCTACATAAAGGATTCTTCTTCCGATCATGTTGAAAAGTACCGTTGAAGTCCAACCTGTATTTTCAGTGTCATATTGAAGACTTACGTTTACCGTGTAAGGAGATTGTCCCTGCATTGGTCTGTCTGTTTTCGTAGCTTCGTCGGTTACTTTATTTTTAATTAAAGCGAAGTTTCCACCTAATGTGAAGTTCTTAAGAGCACTGAAGAAATCAAGTTTTTTTCTGAATTCTAATTCTGCTCCGTAGGCATCAGCTTTATCTACATTTAAATAGTTAAAAGTATTACTCGTTCCTGCACCAGATTGATTAAAATATAATTCAATAGGGTTTTTGAAGTTTTTGTAGAAACCTGCAACGGAAAGAATTTCTCCGTTTCTTGGGTACCATTCCCAACGAACGTCTGCATTGGTAATTTTAGTTCTCTGGATGTTTTTGTTACCTACAACAGTAGCTCCCAAATCGAAATCGTAATATGCCAATGGAGAAACTTCTCTAAATTCTGGTCTTACAACAGTCTGCGAACCTGCAACACGTAGATTCATGTTATTCGCTAACTTGAATGTCATGTTTAAAGCGGGTAAAAAGTCAGTAACACGAGTGTTTACAAAACGGTCATCGCTTCTTTTTGTACTTCCAACCAATTGATCGAAGTTTTCAACTCTTAAACCATATACCGCTCTGAACCAAGGCGTAAAGTTGCTGTCCATCTGCAAATATCCTGCATTAAGAATCGTATTGGCGATATATCTGTATTGATCTCCTGAGATTTCGTCGAAATTGAATTTAGTTCCGTCTGTTCCGAAGTTTTCAGGACTGAAAATCGTTTCGAAAGGCTGAGAAAGCAATCCTTGGTTATATCCTTCAAGTCTTACAGAGAAAGGTCTTGAGTTATAAACTCTGTCTTTTACCTGGAATAAATATCCTCCTTTTACAGTTTGTTTTTGTCCAAACATCTCAAAAGTTTTAGATACATCTCCACCTGCATTATACAGATAATCACTAAGCGTAGAGTAGAATACACTTCCTGATTTTTGAGAAAGACCGTTTGAGATCAAAGCCAGATAAGGACTTCCGTTGATGTCAGGATATTGATTGTACTGAAGACGTTGTAATAATGGAATATACTGATCCAAAATACCGAAACTTCCGTACCAGTTGACAGTAAGACCTCCTAAAGCATCAATTTTATGTGTTCCGTTTAGCGTAGAATTGTAGAAAGTAGTTTCTTTAAATCCAATTTCTCTTGCCATGATATTTGTTCCGTTTACAGGATCAAATTCAAAATCTTTTCCTGTTCTGAAAGACATGTGATTTACCGTATTGTTGGTAATAATGTTCTTCAGGGAAATTTTGTTGTTGCTATTCAGTTTTAAAGTAAGGTTTAATAAACCTCCTAAAATAACGTCGTTTTGATATTTTTCAGTGTAATAATCGAAGTTGGTATCAGCTTTCTCTCCGTTGATTGTAAAGAAACTATTCGAAGTTTCAATTTTTCTCTTGGTGTTGCTGTAGTTTAAAACCGCAATAACTCCTAAATCTTTTCCGAAAAGCTTCGTATTGAAACCTCCGTCTAATTGTAAGTTTACGTTCTCAGGATAACCGATTGTATTGTATCCTAAGTTTTTTACATATTGTTTTCCGAATCCTGTTTTAGTAGCATCATCCAACGTGTTGAATGCATTTTTTGCAGGCATCCCTGTAGGAAGTTTTCTAGATCCGTCGTCAATTCCTAAGAAATCCCATTTTCCACCTTTCTGCATTTTAAATTCCTGCCCCATCGTGATAGAGTTTCCTCCCACGCCTACTTGTGCATTGAAAAAGTTTTTATTAGGAATGTCTTTAGTATTTACCTGGATCAATCCTCCTGCCCATTCACCACTGTATTCAGGAATGAAAGTTTTGTTGATAACAAGCGTTTCGATAACGTTTGCAGGAAAAAGGTCGAAAGAGAAAGTTTTTCTGTCCGGCTCTGTACTTGATAACTGAATACCATTCAACATCGCTTGGTTATAACGGTCTGATAAACCTCTTACAACAATATATTTTCCTTCAAACAAACTTACTCCCGATACTCTTTTCAGAACTTCTCCTGTATTTCTGTCCGGGCTTCTTTTAATAGCTTCAACACCAATCACCTGAGAAACTACACCAGAGTTTCTTTGTAATCCGATTGTAGAAGCAATAGTTTCTTTTCTTGCGTTGGATTTTATCACAACACCTTCGATTTGTTTTTCTTTCGTAGATTGCTTATCCAAAACAATATCAAGATGAGTATTGGCATCATTTTTTACAATGACCTCGCTTATCTCTTTTCTATTGTAGCCGTTGGAAGTTACCGTTATAATGTAGTTGGTTCCGGCTGGAAGATTGAAAGAGTAGTTTCCGGAAATGTCAGTCGTTACCTCCTGATCATTTACCTTTACTTTTACCCCTTCAATAGGAGTATTGTCTTTCTCATCCAATATCCTACCTTCTAATACCTGACTTTGTGCGAATGCAAAACCAGCAGAAAACAAGGCAAGTAGCATAATGCTCTTGTGGAATTGTTTTTTCATTTTACTTTATCTTACTAAATTCTTTCGCTGCAAAGGAATGAAAGATTGACGGGGTAAATGGTTTAGCGAAATTTAATTTTTTCTTAACTAAACATTAATAAATCGATATTTTTGTTAACTTTATGTGAACGATGTCTGTTTTGTTAAACTGTGATTAAAATATTATTAACTTTGACTCGTAAAAATTGAAAATGAACCAAAAGAAAATCCTCTTAATAGACGACGAACTGGATATTTTAGAGATTCTGTCTTACAACTTAGAAAAAGAAGGCTACGATATCTATACTGCTACAAACGGTAACGAAGGTATCGATAAAGCTAAAGAAATTGTCCCTGATTTGATCTTATTAGATGTCATGATGCCAGAAAAAGATGGTATTGAAACATGTCAGGAGCTTCGCAAGATTAAAGAACTTCAGAAAACATTAATTGTTTTCCTTTCTGCAAGAAGCGAAGAGTTCTCACAATTGGCAGGTTTTCAGGCTGGTGCAAACGACTACATTGTGAAGCTTATTAAACCGAAAATCCTTATCTCTAAAGTGAATGCGTTATTGCAATTAACATCTCAGGTTTCGGATAATGCGAAATTAATCGAAATCGGTGATCTTATTATTGATAAAGACAATTTCAGAGTTTCCAAAGCCGGACAGCAGTTTTTGCTTCCGAAAAAAGAATTCGATCTGTTGTATTTATTAGCTTCAAACACAGAAAAAGTCTTCAAAAGAGAAGAGATTCTGGAGAGAGTTTGGGGTAATGACGTGATTGTAGGAGAAAGAACGATCGATGTACACATCAGAAGATTGAGAGAAAAGCTTGGTATTAATACCATTCAAACATTAAAAGGAATTGGGTATAAACTTATTGTTTAATACTCAATTTCGATTTCTTACTTTTATATAAACCAAATAAATACGTTGTAAAATTGAAATTTTACAGACTTACCCTTGTCGCCTCTTGTCTTCTGACATTGGTGATGTTTCTATTAGTAATCATTTTCGATTCGCTAAAGGATATCTATTACCGTACCCCTTTCTTTAAAATAGGACTTTTCATTTGCCTTGTCTTTATTTTTATCATTAATTATATCGTGCTGGAACTGCTGTTTAATTACTACGGTAAAAAGCAGGTTCGTGGGCTTTCGCAGCTATTGCCGCAAGAAATTGTTCACGCTAATGATGAAAATATTACCATTAAAGAATTGGGAGAAAGATTTTCAGACCTCAATCAGCAGAAAGTTACCGAACTTGATATGATGAAGGAAATGGAAAGCTATCGTAAAGAATACATAGGAAACGTTTCTCACGAGCTTAAAACGCCCTTATTTTCAATTCAGGGTTACGTTGAAACTCTGCAAGACGGCGGTGTTGATAACCTTGTGATTCGCGATAAATATTTAGATAGAATTGATAAATCCGTGGAAAGGCTTATTGCCATTGTCACAGATCTGGATATGATTAACAGGCTTGAAGCGGGCGAAATTAATCTTACCGTTTCAAAATTTGATGTTAATCTTTTAATCAAGGAAATCTTTGATCTTCTCGATCTCGAAGCTGAAAAACACAACACAACGCTGCAGATTCAAACATTGCAGCCTCAGATTTGGGTGGATGCAGACAAACAGAAGGTTTCGCAGGTTTTTATCAACTTAGTTTCAAATGCTATTCATTACGCAAATAGACAGGAAGCGAAAGTAGTAGTAAAAACAAGTATTCTGAAAAATAAAGTTTTAATTGAAGTCATAGACAACGGAATGGGAATAAAACCCGAAAGTTTACCGAGAATTTTCGAGAGATTCTACCGTGTAGAAACTAGCCGAAGCCGAAGAGAAGGCGGTTTCCGGACTTGGTTTGGCGATCGTAAAACACATCCTTGAAGCTCATAACGAAAACATTACCGTAGAGAGTGTCTATCTCGAAGGAACGAAATTTAGTTTTATGCTGGAAAAAAGTAAATAGTTTTCGCAAAATGTAAGGAAAAAAAATATTTTAAAAAATCCTGAAATATTTTTTTGTCACATCTCATTTATTTTATATTTGCATTAGAATTTATCATAATAACAAAGGCAAAAAGTAATTATAAAACTAATGGTTTACAAAATCCGCGTAATATTAGATGCGAAAGAAGATATTTTCCGAGATATCGAAGTTAAAGGAAAACAGACGCTATGGAACTTACATTTAGGTATTAAGAGCGCTTTCAGCTTGCAGGGAGACGAGCTTTCTACTTTTAATCTATTGGAAGAAGACGGAACGATAGTAAAAGGAGTTCCGTTGGAAGATATGAGCGACGACGGAGATGGCGAAATTATGTCGGATGTGTATATTGACGAGGCTTTCGAAAATGTAGGAGATAAAGCTCAGTTCCAATATGGGTTTCTGGACCTTTGGGAGTTTTTCTGCGAATTGGTAGAAATTATCGATGAGACAAAAGGAGTTAATTATCCGATTACCGTTTACAGATTTGGAAACGTTCCTTTAAAAGCACCAAGCAAAAGTGGTACTGCAGGAGGATCTAAAAAGAAATCTGCTATGCCGTTAATGGAAGATGATTTTGGCTTTGAAGATGATTTCGGAGGCGGTACAAGCTTTGCAGATGAAGATGACGATAACTTCGATGATGAGGAAGAAGAAAACTATGACGACGATGTTTTTGATGATGAAGAAGACAACGACGACGAAAGATAATCGAAAGATCTAAAATAATATAAAGCCCTGAATGAAAATTCGGGGCTTTTTTGTAGCTGAATTCAACATTTAGGCTTGCTCAAACTTCAAAATATCACCGTTCGTTACCGTATCTTTTCAATCACATTCCCTATATTTGTTAAAACAGAATTAATGAAAAAGTTGATTTTAATTGCTGTAATTGGTCTGGGAATTGTTTCCTGTACCACTCAAAATGCCACAAAAAACATGACGGATTTACCTAAAGACTGGAAACATAATACAAATATTTACGAAGTAAACGTAAGACAATATACTCAGGAAGGAACTTTCAAAGCATTTGAAAAAGAAATGCCCCGCCTGAAATCAATGGGAGTGAAAACACTTTGGTTCATGCCGATTACTCCAATTGCTCAGCAAAACAAAAAAGGAAGCTTAGGAAGTCCTTATGCAGCCTCAGATTATACCTCAATTAATCCGGAATTTGGAACGTTGGATGATTTTAAACAGTTGGTAAATGAAGCTCACAGACTGGGTTTCAAAGTTATTATCGACTGGGTTGCAAATCATACGGGTTGGGATCATGTCTGGACAAAAACGCATCCGGAATTTTATTTAAAAGATCCCGACGGAAGTTTTCACCGCGCTTCTGGAATGGATGATATCATTGAATTAGATTATAAAAATCAGGAAATGCGCCTCGCAATGATCGATGCGATGAAATATTGGATTAAGGAAACCAATATCGATGGTTTCAGATGCGATTTGGCTTCTTGGGTTGAGGTAGATTTTTGGCAGCAGGCTCGTCCGGAAGTCGAAAAAATAAAACCGCTTTTCTGGTTGGGCGAATTTGATGAACTGGAAAGTCCCGAATACGGAAAAGTTTTTGATGCAAGTTATTCTTGGAAATGGATGCACAAATCTGCAGATTATTACAAGAAAAACGAACCGCTTCAGGAGTTAAAAGATCTTTTAAAACAATATTCGAATATCGGTGACAGTTCAATGAGAGCATGGTTTACGACCAATCACGACGAAAATTCTTGGAACGGAACCGAATACGAAAAATATGGAGATATTACAAAACCGATGGCTGTATTTTCTGCAACTTGGAATGGCATTCCGCTGTTATATTCAGGGCAGGAGTTACCCAATATGAAACGTTTGGAGTTCTTCGAAAAAGATGTTATCAAATGGACAAATACTTATCAGATGGCAGATTTTTATAAGACTTTATTAGATTTAAAAGCTTCAAGTCCGGCTTTAAGAGGTGGAGATTCAAATGTGATCACCTATCTTTTAAATACAACAGCGAACGATAAAATCCTCGCTTACGTTAGAAAAAATGGTAATGATGAGGTTGTGGTTGTTTTAAATATGTCTAAAGAAGAAGTAAATTTCACCATCGAAGACGAACATTTATCCGGAAATTTCAAAAATGTATTCGATAAAACGAAAAGAGATTTTAATCAGGGAAAAGATTTCAATTTCAAACCTGGTGATTATGCTGTTTTTGAAAAATAAATAATTCTATTAACAGCACGGAAATTCCCCTTTGAAGAAGTCGTTAAAAAAATAAAATCCTAGTCTAATCAAAGGCTGGGATTTTTTAGTCAGAGAAAATCAATATAATTTAATCATATTATGGATGCAAATGTGTTCGCGAACATTAAATTTATTTAATACATTTGAAGTCTTTTGTAAAATTTCAACAACTAGTTTCATGGATAAATCAAAAATATTAGACATCGTTAAAAATAAGCTCATAGATAAAATTCAAAAATTTGAAAGTCTGATTGCAGAAACACGTGCTTCAAATAACGAGACCAAAAGCTCGATGGGCGACAAATATGAAACAAGTCGGGAAATGGTGCAACAGGAAATCAATAATTTGCAAAGACAATTGAATGAATCTTTGAATCAACAAGCACTCATTCAAAAAATAACCTCGGAACTTTCTTCAAAAGTGCAAAACGGAGCGTTGGTAAAAACAAGTAAAGGATTGTTTTATATTTCTGCCTCGATTGGAGAAATTGTTTTGGAGAATCAGAAAATCATGACGGTTTCCGCGGAATCACCGTTGGTAAAAGCGATGGCAGGATTGAGTAAAGGTCAGAATTTTTCTATCAATACCATCAATCAGACTATTGAAGAAGTGTGGTAATCATGTTTAATAAACAATGATGGTTTATTATAAATGAATTTTTCATAATAAATTATTTCATTCCTTAAATAAATCTCAAACAAATTCTAAATGTTTTGATCAAAAGAATGCTCTTTAAAAATAATTAATATTTCCCTTAATAATTTAAGAAAATTTTATTGTTTACTTATGAAGCAATGAAAAATTTTAACCGTAAATTAGATAAAAGTTAATATAATAAAAATCATATTAAAATTTTATCAATATGGGAATTTTAGATAATAAAGTGGCACTGGTAACAGGTGCAGGATCAGGAATCGGATTGGCAATCGCAGAATTGTACGCCAAAGAAGGTGCAAAAGTAATTGTATCAGACATCAACGAAGAACACGGAAATGAAGCGGTAGAAAAGATCAAATCGCAAGGCGGAGAAGCGTCATTTGTAAAAGCAGATACTTCAAATGCAGAACAAGTGGAAGCACTGGTAAAATCAACTGTAGAAATCTACGGAAAACTGGATATTGCCTGCAACAACGCAGGAATTGGTGGCGAACAAGAATTAACTGGAGATTACAGTTTAGACAGCTGGAGAAAAGTCTTGAGTGTCAACTTAGACGGCGTTTTCTACGGCTGCAAATATCAATTGGCACAGATGGATAAAGATGGAGGAGGAGTTATCGTAAACATCGCATCCATCCACGGAACGGTTGCTGCGCCACTTTCATCGGCGTATACATCGGCAAAACATGCGGTTGTAGGTCTTACAAAAAATATCGGAGCAGAATATGGACAGAAAAATATCCGTTGCAATGCAGTAGGTCCCGCTTATATCGAAACCCCGCTTCTGGACAGCACAAGCGGAGATGTTAAAGATGCTCTGATCGCAAAACATCCAATGGGAAGACTCGGAAAACCGGAAGAAGTTGCAGAATTGGTTCTGTTCCTAAGTTCTGAAAAATCTTCATTCATGACAGGTGGTTATTACCTTGTTGACGGAGGTTATACCGCAATTTAATCAAGACTGGAAGTTAGAAGAGGGAAGCTGGAGTAATGGAGGTCATAATTAAGGAATAATCGTGTAGTAGTAACTTCCAGCTTCCCTCTTCCGACTTCCAGCTTATCAAAAGCTTTTCCCGCCAATATATTCCATCAAGGAGTCTTTGTAATTCGGAGCAATCGCAATTTGCTGTTCTTTGATCACGATATGATTTCTTTCAATCGCTTCAATTTTATCAAGTGCAATAATATAGGAACGGTGAATTCTCATGAAGTTTTCCGATGGAAGTTTCTTCTTCCAGTTTCTTTAAACTCATCAACGTTAAGATCGGTTTTGGCTGATCTTTCAGGAAAATTTTCACATAATCTTTAAGTCCTTCAATGAATAAAATTTCAGAAAAATTGATCTTAATTTGTTTGTATTCAGATTTTACGAAGAAAAAACCCTGCTTTTTTTCTGTTTTTTCTAAAGTTGGCTGTAGGCTTTCAAAATAATTTCGGGCTTTCGTCGCGGCATTCAAAAATTCAGTGTAATCGAATGGTTTTAAAAGATAATCGAGCGCATTCACTTTATATCCGTCAATCGCATATTGATCGAATGCTGTCGTAAAAATAACTTTGCTTTTTTGAGGAAGCAGTTTTGAAAATTCCAATCCTGTTAAATCCGGCATTTGAATATCAAGAAAAAACAGGTCGATTTCTTTTTCATCTTCCAGTTTCTGCATGGCTTCGATGGCGCTGCTGCATTTGGCTTTCAGCTCCAGAAAAGGTGTTTTCAGAACGTAGCTTTCAATTAGATTTAAAGCCATCGGTTCGTCGTCGGCAATTAAGCAGGTTAGTTTTTTCATAGTTATTTTAGTTTATCCAAGTTCCTTCTTTTTCAACAACTTTCCATTTATTATTCTCTTTTTTGAGAATATAAGCCATTCCTTGACCAAAATAGCCTTTAGACTGGTAATATAATTCAATATATGCAGTTTTATTGTCTTCTGAGAAAACAGGAATTGAAAATTCGTAATATTGATAATAATGCTCATTATTTCTATCTTTTAAAATCTTAAAAAGTTCAGCGTAATTATATTTTGCTTTTACCATTTTGTCAATTTCAAGACTATCTGGATTTATATTCTGAGATAGTAAATACAATGAATCATTTTTACTAAATAAATTTATACGATTAACATTAAGAATCCAGCTTAATGTTGTTTCATACCTTTTTGGCGGAGTGATTTCTTCAGGTTTTGGAGTAATAATTTTAATTTTCTTTAAAAATTGCGTTACCTTATTGTTTTCAGGATTATTTTTAGCAATATTGATGCTGTCAGTTTCTACGATTGTAGTGATAATCGAATTGATATCTTCTTTCCTTTCTTCAATATCAAATTCAGTTCTAGAGCAACTTATAAAGGTTAACAGTAAAATAAATAATGCTAAAATTTTTCTCATAAATTGATCTTATTTTGTGTCGAGTTTTACTTCCGCAATATACATCCCATTGTTCAAATGAGAATGAAATTCATGCTTTTCGGGATACAGCAAATTAAGTCTTTTTTTAAGATTTTCAACGCCGATTCCCGAACCGCTTTTGTCGGCATCCGTTTTCGGAAAATTAGAATTGGAAGCCGTAAAATAAATTTCCTTTTCTATAATTTCCATTTTAAAATGAATATCAGAATGTTGTGTTGCCGAAATTCCGTGTTTAAAAGCATTTTCAACAATCGAAATAAAAAGCAACGGCGCAATTTTCATTTCAGGAATTGTTTTCGGAAAATTGGTGTAAACCTTTGTATTATCAGTCAGTCTCAGCGACATCAGTTCGATATATTTATTTAAAAATTCCACTTCTTCAGAAAGACTTATTGTCGGAACATCGGTTTTGTACAACAAATGTCGCATCAGTTTACTTAAACTGTGAATGCTTTGTTTGGCTTTATCCGGTGCAAAATCGATCAAGGAGTAAATGTTATTTAAAGAATTAAAGAAAAAATGCGGTTGTAACTGATATTTAAGATGTTGAAGTTCAGATTGTAATTTGATATTATCGGCTTCAATCTTCATTTCTTCAGCTTTCTGTATTTTTTTTCCGGCGTTAATGGCAATCGAAAAAGCAACAGGAATCATGTAAATTAGCGTATCCATAAAATAGAATAACGCGACAGGCGGTCTTCTGTCTGAAGGTCTGTGTCGATTGGGTTCAAGCCAGTCGGAGATTTGATTTTTAAAATAGATTAAGGTTAAGATCAAGGTTAAATTAACCACAAAAAACCATACTTTTTTATCCTCAAAAAGGTATTTTACGAGATAAGTATAATTGGCATAAAAAACAACGGCAAGGAAAATAAGCTGAATCCAAAAGTGGCGGAAAAGATCTTTCCAGTCTGCATTCGAACCGACAGAAAAAGCTGCCGGAAGAAAGAATAAAACCAGCCAGATCAAGAAATGCAGGCTGATTTCAACGTTTTTATTTTTTAGATTGACCATTTTTTTACAGTCTTAGATTTTAAAATTTATACTTTTTCAACCCTTCAAAAAGTCTTGATCGATGGAACTTTTGAAAAAGTGAATTTAGAATTTTTTCTATCATTTTTCCTATATTTTTATTGAACTTGTTTAACTTTTATTTTAACCTGATTTGAGATAAAAAATCTTCAGAATATTTTAAACGCAATGTTCGCAAAAGATTTTTTATTAAACTTGAAAATATTTTCGTTCGCAATGGCGTTTCACTCAGCTAAAAACGCAATTATCATTTGCTGAACGAAGTGCCCTTGCGAACAGAAAAATAAAAATCATTTTCAATACAACTTTGCGAGCGTTGCGTTAAGGATAATTCGTCCCAAGTCTAAATCAATTTAAACAAGTCTTATTAACGATATTTTACTCATATCTCAAAGCATTAATCGGGTCTGCCTGAGCCGCTTTTCTCGCAGGATACCATCCGAAAAAGACTCCTGTTATCGTACACACCGCAAATGAAATAACGATTGAAATCATCGTAATAGTAACGGGCCATCCTGCAAAATATTTGATGCTGAAAGTCGCAATAATCCCGATGATCACTCCCAAAACGCCTCCGGTAATGCTTATCAGAACAGATTCGATAAGAAACTGCATCAGAATATCTCTGTCTTTTGCGCCAATCGCCATTCTCAGACCGATTTCTTTGGTTCTTTCTTTCACGGAAACATACATAATATTCATAATTCCGATTCCGCCGACAATTAATGAAATACTTGCGATGGCAACCAATAAAATCGTCAACATTTCGCTGGTAGAACTGAACATGGAGATAATTTCCTGTTGAGACGACACGTTAAAATCATTATCCTGATCGGGTTTTATTTTGTGTTGTTTTTCCATGATGGATTTAATCTCATTCACCGCAGCTTCAGAATCCTGTTCACTCAACGACGAAGCAACGATTGACTGAAGATATGGTTTTGCTAAAATTCTCTTCTGAACCGCTGTGTAAGGCGCAATAATAATATCATCCTGATCCTGCCCGAAAGTATTTTCACCCTTTTCTTTTAAAACACCGATGACTTTAAACGGAATATTTTTAAAACGAATCATTTTCCCGATCGGATCTTCATTCGGAAAAAGATTTTCCTGAACAGTTTTTCCGATCACGGCTACTTTTGCGTAAGATTCAATATCATCATCCGTAAACATCGAGCCTTTCTCAACACCCCAATCACGGATTTTCAGATATTCAGGTGAAGAGCCGTAGATCGAAGTCGGCCAGTTTTTAGAACCGGCAATACTTTGTCCGCTTCCGTTTACCAAAGGAGAAATGTCTTTAATTAATGTAACCTGAGCTTTCAGCGCTTTATAATCTGCTAAAGTCAGGGTTTGCATCGCAGAAGGATCAGAACGCACACCGCCCGTCATTCCTGCACCGGGACGAATCGTGATGAGATTCGCTCCCATACTTGAAATATTTTTCTTGATGCTTTCTTTAGAACCTTCTCCAATCGCAAGCATCGCAATCACGGAAGCAACTCCGATAATAATTCCGAGCATGGTAAGCATGGCTCTGGTTTTATTAAGGATAATGGCTTTCCAGGCTATTTTTAATAAGTTTGAGAAATTCATAACTTTATTTTTTTTGTTTTAAAAATCTTTTGCAAATCTGTCCTATATTAACACTCTAAAACAACTTCATTTCCGTAGAAATCCTCCTCATATCAGATTTGCAAAAGACACCGCATTACATCCTCTTCATTACAGCTAATTAATATAATTTGATAGAACTATATTTTGGTTTTATTACTTTTCAATTCTTCTTTTTTGTTTAAAAATCTTTTGCAAATCTGCCTACACTAACACTCTAAAACAACTTCACTTCCGTAGAAATCCTCTTCATATCAGATTTGCAAAAGACACCGCATTATTTCCTCTTCATTACAGCTAATATAATTTGATATACGTTATTCTGTTTTGGGTAATTTTTCCAGCTCGGCTTTGGCATTGAGTCTGTTCATTACCATTTTATCTTCCTTAATAATTCCGTCACGGAGAATCACTGTACGTTTACTGAATCTCGCAATGTCTTCTTCATGGGTGACAAATCCTATCGTAATTCCTTCATCATTTAGTTGTTGAAAAAGATTCATCACTTCATAAGACGTTCTTGTATCCAGATTTCCGGTAGCTTCATCGGCTAATAAAATCACAGGATGATTCACCAAGGCTCTCGCAATCGCAACTCTCTGTTGTTGACCTCCCGAAAGCTGACTCGGAACATGTCCCATTCTGCTTTCCAAACCAACTTGTTGCAATGCTTTTACAGCTCTTTCTCTTCTTTCTTCCGAAGAAATGGTAGAATTGTAAAGCAAAGGCAGTTCTACATTTTCCAAAGCACTGGTTCTTGCTAAAAGATTGTACGACTGAAAGATGAATCCTATTTTGGTATTCCTGATTTCAGCAAGCTGATTTTTATTTAAATCTTTTACCAAAACGCCATCCAGTTCATATGTTCCCGAAGTCGGCTGATCGAGACATCCCAATGTATTTAGGAAAGTTGATTTCCCCGAACCGCTGGTTCCCATGATCGTTACAAATTCGCCTTCATTGATGGTTAAATTAATTCCTTTCAGCGCATGAACAATCTCGTCACCCATTCGGAATTCTCGTTTCAGGTTTTCTATTTTGATGATGGGTTTCATTGCTTTTTATTTTATGTTGATAGTTGACTGTTTTTGGCTGATAGTTGTTGGTTTTTAGCGATTTAAAATTCCATCAACTATAAACCATCAAC
This sequence comes from Chryseobacterium ginsenosidimutans, assembly GCF_024807225.1. Lineage (GTDB taxonomy): Bacteria > Bacteroidota > Bacteroidia > Flavobacteriales > Weeksellaceae > Chryseobacterium > Chryseobacterium ginsenosidimutans. The sequence goes on along the minus strand of NZ_JANUCO010000001.1, from coordinate 3,925,477 downwards.
CAACAACTAAATATTAATTTCCAGAAGGTTTTGAACCAGCTTTTTTATTATTGTTTCCCGGTCTTTTCGGCATGAATGGGCTGCTTCCTTCTGAGCTGGATTTTGCCACACTTTCTGTTTGCTCATCCAATGAAGTCACGATTTGTTCGTTTCCTGTCAATCCGCTTTTTACCTGTACATTGATTCCGTCGTTGATTCCGATCGTAATTTGCTTCTGAGAAATACTTCCGTCGTTATTTTTGATCCAGATATATTTTTCTTTGCCTTTTCCGGTTTTTATCTCCGGAATTTTAGCCTTGATATTATTTTTCTGATAATATTTTTGCATTGTTTCAGTTTCAGGACTAAAGCTTATTGCCGAAGCCGGAATGGTGTTCGCTCCTTTCATTTCCTGAGTGAAAATTGTGATCGTTGCGGTAAGTCCCGGTTTTAATTTCTGTTCAGAATTATCGGCATCAATCAAAACAGTGTAAGTCACTACATTGGAAGAGGTTTTCGGACTCAAACGCATTTCTCTTACATTTCCATTAAACTCAGTATCAGGAAACGCATCCACCGTGAAAGTAACCCGTTGACCGACCTGAACATTTCCAATGTCTGCTTCATCTACATTGGCCTGAACCTGCATTTTCGTAATATCCTTCGCAATCGTGAAAAGGGTAGGAGTCGTCATGCTTGCGGCAACCGTTTGCCCTTCCTGCACTTTTTTGCTTAAAATAATACCATCAATCGGAGCATAAATATTAGCATAACTTAGATTGGTTTTTGACTCTGCTAAAACGGTTTTCTTTTGATTTACCGATTGTTGCGCGTTTTTCACCTGATAAGAAGCCTGCTCGTAATCTGCTCTGCTGATAACACCGGATTTGAACATATTATTCTGACGTTGAAAATTCTGCTGTTGATAATTAAGTTCATTCAAAGCCGAATTATACTGAGCTTGCGCATCATTCACCGATTCCTGAAGGTTGGTTTTTTCAATTTCCGCGAGAAGTTGTCCCTTTTTTACCTGTGAATTATAATCCACATAAATATTTTTAATAAGTCCTGAAACCTGTGTTCCCACTTGCACGGTGTCGACGGGTTCTACAGTTCCGGTCGCAGTTACAGAAGTTGTTACATCCTGTTTTGTCAATTTTACGGTCTGAACGGTAATCTTCGGTTCTTCACTCTGCGTAAAATATCGGTACGCGAAAACAATCACAATGGCGGCCACCAAAAAAACGATTGAATTTCTGAAGGTCTTTTTATATTTTGGATTCATAATTTTGATATTTTCCTGTTATTTTAGTTCGTCGTTAGTACTTTTCCCTGATAAAAATTCAGGAGTTGGGTGTACAGAACCGCCATATATTTAGATTGTATGTAGGTCTGTTCGTTGGTGAGATAGGTATTTCTGCTTACAGAAAGTTCTGTTGTTGTCAGTCCTCCGAATTCAAATTTCTTGTTGGATAAATCGTAAGAAAGTTTGGCATTATCTCTCGCTACTTTAGAAGATTTTTGCTGAGCCTGATTCGCAATCGCATTTTGCCAAGCCGTTTCAATACTTGAATACAACGTTTTTCCTGCACTTATTTTATCTAATTGATTTTGTTGAATATCAATTTTCGCCAATTCAACATTCGTATTGTTCTGTTTCTTTGAGAAAATCGGAACGTTTAATGAAAGCCCGACAGATTTATTGAAATTATTTTTAACCTGATTAAAATAAGTAAAATCCTGAGTGCTTGTAAAACCTGTATTCAAGCCGGCTGTTGCAGAAAGCGTAGGTTTGTATCCTGCTTTTGTAATCTGTAATGCTTTGTTTAAAATTTCATTCTGAGCATCATAAATTTTAAGATCGGGAAGATTTTCCGTTGCCTGAGCAAAAACCTGCTGCTTATCCGGAATGATTTCTTCAATATCAGGAAGTGATGTTTTTTCAATTTCAAAATCTACACTCGGATCGAGTTCTAACAATTGTTTTAATTTTAAAACCTGCTGATTGTAAAGGTTTTGACTGCTTACAACCGTATATTGATTCTGTGCATTCTGAGTTTCCACGTCTGCGAGATCCAGTTTTGAGATCGCTCCGTTTTTATATTTAGTTTGAGTCAGTTTCAGTTCCTGAGCGGAAGAATTGGCGGTGTAATTGGCGATTTCAATGCCTTCATAATAATATAATGACTGTAGATACGTTTGCAGAACATTCAGAACAATATTATTTTCCGCCTGTTTTTGATACAAAGAAGATTGATCTAAAATCATTTTATTCTGTTCGATCTGCAGATTCAGTTTATTTCCCTGATAAATGGCAATGTTTCCACTTATTCCGAAACTGTTTGATAAAATATTCTGATTCACGAAACTACTTGTGATCGGGTCAATACTCGAACCGTTCGTCAATCCCAATGAAGAAGAAACCGTAAATGGTTGGAAGTTTATTGTTTTTCTGCTGCTGATAATTCAGTTGGGCAGTCGTTTTGTCGAGAACGGTCTTTTTAACCGTAATGTTATTTTCTACTGCATAATCAAGACAATCCTGAAGCGTCCATACTTTTTGAGCCGGAGCCAGAATTCCGATGAAGAGCGCTATGGTGATGTATTTTTTCATTGTCTTTCTGATTTACAGTGACAAAGTTGCCCCATATCATAAAGAATATCAAAACTATTAGACGAACAGCCCGATTTTATAGAAGTATTGCTTTTTTCTATCGTTACAGATTTTTATTTTCCAATTATAAAAGAACTTTTTTCAATTAAAAATCCTTTATTTTGCAAAAAATCAACGGCGGTTTTTAACGATAAAATTTCAGTGCAATGCAAAATTACTTAGACCTCTTACAACATATTTTAGATAACGGAACAGAGAAAACCGACAGAACGGGAACGGGAACAAAGAGTGTTTTCGGATATCAGTTGAGGTATGATCTGTCGAAGGGTTTTCCTTTGGTAACGACTAAAAAAGTGCATTTGAAATCTATTATCTATGAATTACTTTGGTTTTTAAAAGGCGATACCAACATCAAATATTTAAAAGACAACGGAGTTTCAATCTGGGACGAATGGGCAAATGAAAATGGAGATTTAGGACCTGTTTATGGCGCTCAATGGAGAAGCTGGAACGGTGCAAACGGAAAGGTTGTTGATCAGATTACAGAAGTGATTGACCAAATTAAAAAAAATCCAGATTCCCGAAGATTGATCGTTTCTGCATGGAACGTTGCGGAGATTCCTAATATGGCTTTGGCGCCTTGTCATGCGTTATTTCAGTTTTATGTGGCAGATGGAAAATTGTCGCTTCAATTGTATCAGAGAAGTGCCGATGTTTTCCTGGGAGTACCTTTTAATATTGCGAGTTATGCGTTGTTATTGATGATGGTTGCGCAGGTTTGTGATCTTGAAGTTGGTGATTATGTTCACAGTTTTGGTGATGTTCATATTTATAATAATCATTTTGAACAGGTAAATAAACAATTGTCAAGAGAGACAAGACCGCTTCCTACTATGAAACTAAATCCTGAAATTAAAGATATTTTCGGTTTCGATTTTGAAGATTTTACACTGGAAAACTATGATCCGCATCCGGGAATTAAAGCACCTGTTGCGATTTAATTTTTTAGTAATAATTTCATTAACTTTGATATAAATACAGAAATTATGGAAATTAAAATCAGTTTAGACGAATATGCAGATGTTCCTTTCATCAAAAAGCTTTTATCACAAATAAAAGGGATTACTAATATTGAGATTTCCGAAAATGATAAAACATATTCTTGGGATGAAATTGAAAATTCGGAATATTTTGCAAAAGTAATGGAGCAAAGTGAGAATGATTACAAAAACGGGAAAACTCAGGAACTGACGGATGATTTATTAAATGAAATATTTAATAAAAAATGAAAATAACAATTTCCGAAACTGCGAGAATATCGTTGGACGAAATTATAGATTTTCTGAAAGCTAAATGGACGGCAAAAGAAATTACTGTTTTAGAAAATGATATTAAAAAATTCCGACAGACAATAATTGATGACATTGTAAAACATCCATCTTTAGAAAAATTTCCAAATATAAAATATACGCTTATTGGTAAAAAGCAAATTAAGTTGATTTATGAAATCAAAACAGACGAGATAGTAGTTAAATTATTTTGGAACTGTAAACAAGATCCAATAAAATTAAAATATTTTCTTAATAAATAAAAACTAAAAAGTGAAGCCTAAAACTTCATTTTTTTTGTAACATCTCCTGAAATTTTTCAACCTATTGATGAAACTTCAGAATATGTTGAAAAAGTTACTTTTTCTCTCAGTAATCGGTATTTCGAGTACCGCTTTTTCTCAAAAAAATGTAAAAGAAAAGCTTGGGAACTACTTTGATTCCTTGTTTGTGCATCATAAAGTGATGGGAAGTTTTGCGATTGCAGAAAACAATCAGCCGACTTTTTTGAAAGTGGTTGGATTTTCCGATGTTGAAAAGCAACAAAAAGCCAATATGAATACGCAATATCGAATTGGCTCGATCAGTAAGACTTTTACAGCGGTTTTGATGATGAAAGCTGTGGAAGATAAAAAGATTTCTTTAGACAAAAAACTGTCAGATTTTTACCCTGAAATTCCCAATGCAGATAAAATCACCATTGAAAATTTGCTGCAACACAGAACAGGAATTCACAATTTGACGAATGAAGCAGAATATTGGCAATACAATACAAAACCTCAGACAGAAAGTAGTTTAGTCAATATTATTAAAAAATACAAAAGCGATTTTGAGCCCGGTTCAAAGCACGAATACAGCAATTCGAACTATATTTTGCTAGGTTTTATTCTTGAAAAAGTATACAAAAAATCTTATGCAGAATTAATTAAAGATAAAATTGCAAGACCTTTAAAATTAACGTTAACAGAAGCCGGAGGAAAAATTGACACCTCAAAAAACCAGGCAAAATCTTATCAGTTTACCAACGGTAAATACGAAATTTCATCTGAAACAGACATGAGTATTCCGATTGGTGCGGGAAGTATTATTTCAACGCCGACTGAGCTTTTGAAATTTATTCTTGGTTTGGAACAAGGAAAATTAGTTAAAAAGGAAAGTCTGGCGAAAATGAAAAACTTCATTGATGATTATGGATACGGTTTGGTGAAAGTTCCGTTCGATACCTATTGGGGATTCGGTCATACAGGCGGAATTGATAAATTCAGTTCGGCGTTGTTTTATTTTCCTGATCTGAAAGTTGCGGTAGCTTTTAGCACCAATCAATCGGATATGGATACCAACGAAATTTCGATTAAAATGATTGAAACAGCGATGGGAAAAGACTTTAAAATGCCTAATTTCAAGACATTGGAAATTCCGGAAAACGAGCTTCAAAAATATGCAGGAACGTATTCTTCTCCGGATGTCCCTTTAAAAATTAATATCTTTATCAAAGACAAAAAACTGATGGCACAAGCAACGGGACAAGGTGCATTTCCGTTGGAAGCGACTTCAAATACGAGATTTAAATTTGATCAAGCCGGTATTGTCATTGAGTTTTTCGCTGCAAAAAATCAGTTTATCATTATGCAGGGAGGCACAAAAAACACTTTCACAAAAGAATAATACAATGAAATATTTAAAAATCAATACCGAAGAAACTGCCGATCTTGAAGCGTTGAAAAATGCAATTCTTCAGATGAAAGGAGTAGATTCCGTAGAAATCATCGACGACGAAAATCCTGAGAGCGAACTGAAAAAGGCTTTTAATAAAACGAAAGAACAGTTTAAAAAAGGAGATTACGAAACGGTAGTCAATGATATTTTCGACATTTTAACAAAAAATAATTCAAAAAAATAATGAACAAAGCCATTTTATCGATTGCTCTTTTGGGTGGGATTTTCTTTTCCACAAATGTAGCAGCGCAAACCGAAACTTCAGGCAGAGACAAAGTCTACAGAGCTACTCACACGAAAGTGACGGAACTAAAACATACCAAACTTAAAGTAAATTTCGACTATCAAAAGGAACAAATGAACGGAGAAGAATGGCTGACTGCTGCTCCTTTTTTCTATCCGACGAACGAATTGACACTTGATGCAAAAGGAATGTTGATTCATGAAGTAGCTTTGGATATGAATGGTAAAAAATCTCCTTTAAAATACGATTATAAGGATGATGTATTGACAATTAGTTTAGATAAAACCTACCAGAAAAATCAGGATTATACGGTTTACATCAAATATACTTCTCGTCCAAACGAAGTGAAACAACAGGGAAGTGCGGCAATTAATGATGCAAAAGGTCTGTATTTCATCAATGCTCAAGGAAAAGATCCTGATAAACCGACACAAATATGGACGCAGGGTGAAACAGAATCTTCTTCTGCATGGTTTCCCGACAATTGATAAATCTAATCAGAAAACAACTGAGGAAATCTACATGACGGTTCCTGATAAATACGTGACGCTTTCAAACGGTTTGTTAAAAGATTCTCAGAAAGAAGCAAATGGCTTAAGAACAGATCATTGGGTGATGGATAAAAGACATTCAACGTATCTTTTCTTCATGGGAGTTGGTGAATATGCGATCGTAAAAGATAAATGGAGAAATATTCCTGTTGATTATTATATTGAAAAAGAATACGAACCTTACGCAAAACAGATCTACGGAAATACGCCGGAAATGATCGAGTTTTTCTCTAAAAAGCTGGGTTACGACTATCCTTGGGCAAAATATGCGCAAATTTCGGGAAGAGATTACGTGAGTGGAGCAATGGAAAATACAACGGCAACGCTTCACGGAAGTGATATTTTACAAAAACCGGGACAATTAATCGACGAAAATACTTGGGAAGATACGATTGCTCACGAATTATTCCACCAATGGTTTGGAGATTTGGTGACGGCAGAAAGTTGGAGTAATCTTACGGTAAATGAATCTTTTGCGAACTATTCAGAATACCTTTGGAACGAATATAAATACGGAAAAGATCAGGCAGATTATCACCAGATGAAAGATGTGAACAATTACATTCATAATCCTGCTGATTTTAAGAAAGACTTGGTAAGATTCGATTATGATTCTCGTGAAGATGTTTTTGATTTGGTAACCTACCAAAAAGGAGGCGGAATTCTTCATATGTTGAGAAATTATTTGGGTGACGATGCTTTCTTCGCTGGATTAAATGATTATTTAAAAACAAATGAATATCAGAACGGAGAAGCTCACCAATTAAGATTATCATTAGAAAAAGTTTCAGGAAGAGACCTGAATTGGTTCTTCAATCAATGGTATTTCGGAAGCGGAAATCCTAAGCTTAAATATTCTTATACTTTCGAACCTGTTAAAAAACAAATTGCTGTTACCATCGAGCAAACACAGGAGCAACCGTTCCAGTTTCCTTTGGCAATCGATGTTTACGACAACGGAAAACCAAAAAGATACAATGTGTGGGTAAATGCGGAAGCAAAAAGCACCTTCAATTTTGATGTTTCTAAAAATGCAGATTTAGTAAATATCAATGCAGACGGAATTCTGGTTGCAGATATTAGCGACACAAAAACTCCGGAGCAAAACTTAATGCAGTTCGCAGGTTCTAAGGAATTTAAGAGCAGATACAATGCTTTAAACGGGATTAAAGATCAGGTGGGTAAAAATCCGGCAGCAACAAAATTATTGGCAGCAGCGTTGAAAGATCCTTACTTCAGAACAAAAATCAAGGCGTTGCAATTAATGGATTTATCGAATGCAGAACAATTCAAAGCATTAGGTTCGGATGTTGAAAAACTAACGAATGATCCTAAAACATTGGTTCAGGCAGCAGCGATTTCTGCTTTGGCAAAAACAAAAGACAAGAAATATCTTCCGATTTTCGAAAAAGGAGTAAATGCGGTTTCAAATGCAGTGAAAGGGAGTTTCCGTAAGTGCAATTGTCGATATAGATCCTTCGAAAGCAAGTGCTTTGGCTGATAAAATTGATTTGGAAGGCGCTCCTGAAAATTTATTAAGCAAGTTGCTACCTATTATCGTTAAAAATAAAGTGACTTCTCAAATGTCGAATATTGCTCAGGTTGCAGCATTTTATCCTTTCATCAAATTCCAAAATCCTGAGTTGGGAAAAGCGGCAGAAGAAGGATTTAATTGGATTATGACTTCTGATAACCTGAAAGCAACAGAAAGCATTACAAAAATGGTGAGTCAGGCAAAAGGACAGATGGGAGATAATCCGCAGGTGAAAATGATGATAACTCAGATGCTGAAAGACGGTTTAAGTAAAAAGATGGATCTTTTGAAACAAAACCCTCAAAGTGCTGCAAGTATTAACAAACAGATTGATGCCATCAATAAATCCATTGAAGATTTTAAATAATTTCAATTCAAGATAATGTATTGAAAAAATATGATAACCGTTATTTTTATAGCGGTTATTTTTATTTTCATAATAATGTTTTATTAATTTAAATTTAATTTTTTAGTTAAATTGTTAATTATTATATTTTATAATCATAGATTTGTTGTCTAATTTATAATTAAATAAATTCTATGAAAACAAATTTATCTTTTGGAAAAATTAAAAATCGATATCTTTTTTCGATGATGACAATTTTTTCTACAATGGGACTAAATGCCCAAATTTCAACCTTTCCATGGACGGAAACTTTTGAGGATGATTCTCCCACCAGATCCAGCTGGACACAGGTATTTGAAACCAACACCATGAACTGGACTTTTTCGTCAAGCGCAACGACAGGAAGTGTAGGAGTTCCGGCTTTTGCAGGGACTAAGTTTGCCAATTTTCCTGCCAATTCTGCAAGCGCAGACAAAACAAAACTGGTAAGTCCGCCACTGAACACGGCTGGATTAAGCGCTCCGAAAATAAGTTTTTATCTGATAAATCCACAACAGGGTGCGAATGCCAATTGGGTAAGAATTTATTATCGATTTTCAGCGACAGATCCATGGAGTACGGTGATGGGTTTCCAGCCGCCTTTTAGCTCTTGGTATTTCTTTGGAAATATCGGCGTTCCTCCGAATGTTTATCAGATCGCTATTGAATGTGAAAATGCTCAGGGATATTCTACATTGATTGATAATTTTACGATCAGTAATGATGTTTTAAGTGTAAATGATGTTTTAAATCCATCAAAATCATCAGTTAAATATTATCCTAATCCTGTGAAGGATGTGTTGAATTTTACGAGTAAAGAAAAAGTACAGGAAATAGCGGTTTACGATGCAGCCGGTAAAATAATTCAGTCTCATAAAGTGAATTCGGATCAGGGAAATATAGATGTTTCTACCTTGAATAAAGGGATGTACATTATTTCCGGTAAAACTGAAAAAGGAACTGAAACGTTTAAAGTAATTAAAAACTAAAAAAATACCATAAAAAATTAATGACTTATTAAGAAGTCGCAATCTTCATACACTAGTAATTTACACCAAGGTATCTCTTTATGGGATGCCTTTTTTGATTAAATCAACATAATACAAAAATTTCTGAAAATTTGGTAAAAATCATATATGATTAAACGTTTACATTTTTTAAATTCGTATTAAAATTAAAACAATATGACTTTTGGAATCGAGGCGGCAAGCTATTATGTGCCTTCATTATATTTGGAAATTAAAGATTTAGCAGAAAAAAGAGGGATAGAACCCGAAAAACTTGAAAAAGGGTTGGGTTTGCACAAAATGGGACTTGCCGATGTACATGAAGATGCGGCAACTTTTGCAGCAGAAGCTTTGCTAAAACTGGTTAAAGATTATAATCTCAATCCAAAAGAAATAGCAAGAATTTATCTGGGAACAGAAAGTGCATTGGATGCTGCAAAACCTACGGCTTCATACGCGATGCAGATGGTTGAGAAAGTTCTGGAAGCAGAATTTGGTGAACGATGTTTTAAAAACTGTGATGTTGTAGATCTTACTTTTGCCTGTATCGGAGCGGTGGATGCACTTCATAATTCATTAGATTTTGTAAGAGTGAATCCTGATAAAAAGGCGGTTGTCATCGCAAGTGATTACGCAAAATACGAACTGGCTTCTTCAGGAGAGTATACACAAGGAGGTGGTGCGGTTGCAGTTTTAGTGTCTTCAAAACCTGATTTAATTGAAATTGAAAACAAGTGGGGTATCGCTACAGAAAGTGTCTTTGATTTTTTTAAACCAAGACGTCATTTTAAAAAAGAAGACTTAACAAATGCTCCTGAAAATTTTCCTGAAAAAATTGAAGTTTTTACAGATGAACCTGTTTTCGACGGGCAATATTCCAATCAATGTTATCAGGACAGAATCAGGGAAGCTTATAGCCATTATAAAGAAATTACAGGAAAAAATAAACCTTATGAAGCCTGGAAATATCTTATTTTTCACCTTCCTTATGCTTTCCACGGGAAAAGAGTTTTTACGGAAATTTACAGCTTAGAAAACGGACTTTCCTACCAAACTCCGGAAGAGCAAAAAGCGGTGGCAAAATCTGATAATTACATTCAGTTTATCAATGATAAAATCGAAAAATCGCAAAGAGCATCTTCCGAAATCGGAAATATGTACACCGCGTCAATTTTTATGGCACTACTTTCCGCATTGCAGATTTCTTTCAATGAAAATGAAGAATTAGCAGGACAGGAAATAGGATTTTTAGGCTACGGAAGCGGTTCGAAATCGAAAGTTTTTGCCGGAAAAGTTTCCGAGAACTGGAAAAATGTAGTTGAAAAATGGAACTTATTTGAAAGCTTAAAAAACAGAACTGCAATTGATTTTGAAACCTATGAAAAATTGCATAGAAAACAATTGGAAACTTCCGTTAATGAAAATTATAAAGGTTTTGGTTTGAAATATGTAGAGCTGGAAAATCCAGTTTTAAAAGGAGCAAGATATTATGATTATCAAGGATAAAATTCAATAATAAATGTTAAAACATCTCAAGTTGAGGTGTTTTTTTATTCTAATAACAAAACTTTATCCTGATAACTTTTCGGCGTCACTCCAACCAATTGTTTGAAAACCCTCGTAAAATAATTAGTATCAGAAAAACCTGTCTGATAAGCCGTTTCCTTTATACTGTTTTGGCTCGCTAATAATTCTTTCGCCTTGTTAATTCTCTCCTGCAAAATAAATTCATTGGGAGAAGTTCCGAGCTCATCTTTAAACATTTTGAAGAAATTTGACTTGCTTACATACGTCAGTTTGGCGATACTGTCGATCGACAGTTTCTGATGAAGATTTTTCTTGATATAATTTACGGCAAACCCGATTCTTGACTTATTTTTAACAATATTTTTTTCCATCATACCTCTTGCCTGAGTCTGCATCAATCGTATTAAAAGTTCCTTTAATGCAAAATCTGCCATAATATCTTTCTGCGAATTATCATCCATCGCGATTCTCATAATATTATTGGTGGCGGAAGTAAGAGATTTATTGTTAAAAAGAAAGAACTCATCCAGTTCAATATTCCACTGGGAAGTTTCGTCGACTTTTGGAAGATGGTAATTTAAATGGTTTAAAGAATTTTCAATAAATTCAGGATTCAGGCTTAAAGAAATGCATTGTGTCGGTGTTTCATCAGCTTCAGGAAAATCAATCACCATTGTTTCTCCAGGTGATACCAAAACACTTTCTCCCGGAAAATAATCGAAATAAGCGGTTTTATTGTTCAGTTTCATATGTTTTTTTCCGCGAAGCATTGCCGTAAATGCAATCGTTTCGAAATGCAGTTTTACGTCAAAAGCTGCTTTATGGGTTTCATATATGCTGAATTCACAATTGTTTAGATTGAATTTTGTCTGATTTTCAATGAGGTTCAAAAGCTGATTTTCCTTCTTTAATTCAGGAGTATTTAATAAAAACTTATGATCATTCATTTCTAAACATTTTTTATTACCTGTTTACTCAAATATAGAAAATTATCGACTTACATTACTGTTAATGAAATGATAAAATTTGAGGTCTGCACGATTTTGATATTATTTTACACGATTGTGCTATACAAATATCACAGGTAAGTGTAATTTGGTAAGAGATAAAAATTAAAATTATACTAAAATGAGTACTTCAACACAACAACAATCAGAGACATTATTGCAATGGCCTGAATTCAAAAAAAAATATGATAATTATATTGACGGAAAATTTACAGCACCGGTAAACGGGCAGTATTTTGACGTTGTTTCTCCGGTTGACGGAAAAAATTTCACACAGGCAGCACATTCTTCAAAAGAAGATCTGGAATTGGCGGTAAATGCAGCAGAAAAAGCATTCCAGACTTGGAAAGATACTTCATCAACGCAAAGAAGCATTATTTTAAATAAAATTGCTGACAGAATCGAGGAGAATTTAGAATATTTAGCAATAGTTGAAACGATTGATAACGGGAAAGCGGTGAGAGAAACGTTGGCTGCAGATTTACCTTTGGCGATCGATCATTTCAGATATTTTGCTTCAGTAATCAGAGCAGATGAAGGTTCGCATAATGAATTAGATAAAGACACGGTTTCCTTAATCGTGCACGAACCACTTGGTGTCATCGCACAGATCATTCCTTGGAATTTTCCTTTATTAATGGCGATCTGGAAATTAGCTCCGGCTTTGGCAGCAGGAAATTGCGTGGTTCTAAAACCCGCAGAAAGCACGCCGATTTCTATCATGGTTTTAATGGAAATCATCGGAGATTTACTTCCGAATGGAGTCGTGAATATTGTTAACGGTTTCGGAGCAGAAACTAGGAAGAGCGTTGGTTACGAATCCAAAAGTAAACAAAGCAGCATTCACAGGTTCTACGGCTACAGGTCGTTTGGTGATGCAGTATGCAACAGAAAATATCATTCCGGTAACATTGGAATTGGGTGGAAAATCTCCAAATGTTTTCTTTAGCTCAGTGATGGATGCGGATGATGCATTTTTAGATAAAGCGATTGAAGGTGCCGTTCTTTTTGCCTTAAATCAGGGTGAAATTTGTACGTGTCCGTCAAGATTATTGGTTCAGGAAGATATTGCAGATGCGTTCATCGCAAAAGTGATCGAAAGAGTAAAAGCCATCAAAGTCGGAAATCCTTTGGATAAAACAGTGATGATGGGAGCTCAGGCTTCTCAGATTCAAAAAGATAAAATTCTTTCTTACATTAAATTAGGAAAAGAAGAAGGCGCAGAAGTTCTTGTCGGAGGTGAAGTAAACCATGTTGGAGACGGGCTTGAAAGCGGTTATTACATTCAGCCAACAATTTTTAAAGGAAATAACAGAATGAGAATCTTCCAGGAAGAAATTTTCGGACCTGTTTTGGCGTTTACGACGTTCAAAGATGAAGAAGAAGGTATAAAAATAGCAAACGATACGATTTACGGTCTTGGAGCTGGGGTTTGGACGAGAGATGCACATCAATTATACAATGTTCCGCGTCAGATTCAGGCGGGTAGAGTTTGGGTGAATCAGTATCATTCTTACCCTGCAGGAGCGCCTTTCGGTGGTTACAAACAGTCGGGAATCGGTCGTGAAAATCACAAAATGATGTTAGATCATTACCGCCAGACTAAAAATATGTTGATTTCTTACAACAAAAACAAACTAGGTTTCTTTTAATTTTTAAATATTAGGGCGTGCCCGTTTGCCTCAGCTTTGGCCGGGGCAAAACGGTCGGGCTATGCAGGGCTACACTTCGTTTCGGTACTCCGCTGCGCTCCGTACCGGCTCCTTCGTCGCCGCCCTTTCTATCCCTCACGCAAGTACAGCGTACAACCTGTCAGGGAAAAATAAATTGACGGTAGATTGAAACCAAATACTACTGATGCAGATTAAATAATAGTAAATTTTTATAGTCCGGCAGAAAATTACTTGCCGGACTTTTTCTAACTTTAATCAAGCGAAAGATAAAACAGCGAATCTTTTTAGAAAGTCTATTTGTCATTCTGACGAAGGAAGAATCTTTACGCAAATGATAAACAGGTTAAAATTTTATCGCAGATAAAATCCTTGCGCCTTAAAAATAATTCAAGTTAAAAAAAACTTCGCGCCTTTGCGACAAACCAACAAGAAACCAACAGAAAATGGAAACAAAAATAGCAAGACTTTCAGCCACAGAAAAAGCTTTAGAAGTAATCTGGGAGTTAGAAAAAAAATACGGTGACCTCATGTTCTACCAAGCGGGAGGTTGCTGCGAAGGAACACAGCCACAATGTTTCGAAAAAGGAGGATTTTACCCAAGAATGAACGATGCCATGATCGGAACCATCAACAAGCATGAATTCTGGATCGACCGCGATTTATTCGAATACTGGCAATATTCACATTTCACATTAGATGTTGTCGACGGTTTCGGACCGGGCGGATTTTCTCTGGAAACACCGTTGGGAAAAACCTTTAAAGTAGACTACAAACTTTTCACAACCGAAGAATATGGAAATTTAGAACCTGTAAAACGCAGCGAATAAAATTTTAAAATATTTATAAAAATCTGCTCAATCAGCAAAATCTGCGAGAAAAATAAATCTGTAAAAATTAATGAAAAGAATCTCCCACAGATTTCACAGATGTTTGTGGTTAAATTATTTGTGGAAATTAGTGAAAAATATTAGTGGAATTTGTGTTTAAACAAAAAATCAAGTCTTCACAAACCGATTCACAAACATCGAAGCTACCAATTGCCCGACTGCATTCAAAACAGTAGCCAAAGGATCAACCAGAGTTCCGATAATCATCACGGCAGGAATCGCTTCTTGCGGTAATTTATATACAGAAATCATCAGCATTTCACCAATATATCCACCATTTGGAATTCCGCCTGCGACGATACTCACAAAAACGGTAATTCCCAATGCTAAAAGTAAATTCATGGGATCAAAAAAGTCTCTTCCGATAATTAAAAAAGCTACATAAATTTTAATAATAGAAGACATCGACGAACCATTTTTATGCAAAGTCGTCCCAATCGGAATTACAATATTTGAAATAGAACTTGGAATACCAATTTTCGATGCAGCCTGTAAATTCGCGGGCATTGTAGCAAAACTACTACAAGTACTCAAAGCTGTAAGAGTTGGATAAATGGCGTTCTTCCAAAAACTTTTTACCCCATTTTGTCCGTTGGCTATGAAAGCATAAAATGAAAAGAATACAATGAAATAGATAATTCCGGCAATATAATAAAGTCCTAAAGGTTTAGCATAAAATCCGAAAAGCTGAGGTCCTAAAGTCGCTACCTGAAACGCAAAATAAGCTCCCAAACCAATCGGTGCAATTTTCATGATTAATAAAAGCAATTCTTTCATCACTTCATATCCTGAAGCGATAAATGCTCTGAAAGCTTGTCCTTTTTCTCCTGCTTTTCTGGCTGAAAATCCCGTCATAAAAGAAAAAATCAGCAGAGCCAACATATTTTGTCTTGAGAAAAGCTGGGTAAATTCTCCAACCGTGAAAAATCCTACAATTCTATTGCCCCAACTCTCATTATCAGCTGTTGCGTCAACAATTTCCTTACTTCCAGAAACTCCTGAAACCGGAAACAGATAAACTGCACAAATGGTAAAAATAGCTGCCGTTAAAATGAAAAATAGGAAAGTAAAAGCCATTGTTACCATGATTTTTCCAAACTTCGATTGTTGTTCCAATGAAGCAATAGAATTGGAAACTGCGAAAAATACCAACGGAACGACACTTACAAAAAGAAGATTCAGGAAAATATCTCCTAATGGTTTCAGATAATCCACAATATTTGGCGCAACAATTCCGATGACGCTTCCGACAGTGATTCCCAATAATAAAAGTAAGATTCCCG
This sequence comes from Chryseobacterium ginsenosidimutans, assembly GCF_024807225.1. GTDB lineage: Bacteria > Bacteroidota > Bacteroidia > Flavobacteriales > Weeksellaceae > Chryseobacterium > Chryseobacterium ginsenosidimutans. The sequence continues at coordinate 3,909,742 of NZ_JANUCO010000001.1, read as the reverse complement.
AGTAGTTTTTCAACACTTCTTTCATGCGTGCTTTTTAACCAAAGATAGCTTAATTTTTAACATTCCGTTATATAAATTTCAGTCATAAAATTCATAAATTTGAGTAAATATCGTTTCTATGGCTTATATAGATTACTATAAAATTTTAGGCGTAGACAAAAGCGCAACACAGGAAGACATTAAAAAAGCTTACCGAAAATCGGCGAGAAAATTGCATCCGGATCTTAATCCTGATGATAAGGAAGCGGAAGCAAAATTCAAAGAGCTTAACGAAGCCAATGAAGTTTTGAGCAATCCCGAAAACCGTGCAAAGTATGATAAATACGGAGAAAACTGGAAGCATGGCGAAGAATACGAAAAAGCGCAGCAACAGCAAAGACAATATCAAGGTCAGGGAGGAAATTTCGGAGGCGGATTTTACGGTGCTGATTTTGGGGAAGGGGAAGATTTTTCAGATTTTTTCCAGAACATGTTTGGTGGAGCAGGAGGTGGTTTCGGTAAAAGCTCAAGAGGAAGTGCTTCTGGGAAATTTAAGGGACAGGACGTTAATGCAGAATTAAATTTAAGTTTAAAAGAAGCATCAACAACTCACCCGCAAACTTTTGATATTAATGGTAAAAAAGTCAGAATTACAATTCCGGCAGGAGTTTATGACGGACAGCAAATTAAGTTAAAAGGTCACGGAAATCCCGGTTTTAATGGTGGTCCGAATGGAGATTTGTACATTACTTTCAATATTCCGGTTGATCCGAATTTTGAAAGAATGGGTGATGATTTAAAAACGAAAGTTCCGATTGATTTGTACACAGCAGTTTTAGGCGGAGATGTAAAAGTAAATACATTAGACGGAAGTGTAAGTCTTAAAGTAAAGCCCGAAACCCAGAGTGGAACAACCGTACGATTGAAAGGAAAAGGTTTTCCGATTTACAAAAAAGACGGACAGTTTGGTGATTTATTCGTGACTTATGACGTGAAATTACCGACAAACTTGACTGAAAAGCAGAAAGAACTTTTTGAACAACTTAAAAATTCCTAAGCCATGAGTGAAAAAATATCGCGAGAAGAGCTCGTAAAAATATATAAGATTGAGATTACTTTTTTTGATGAATTGGTAGATTCAGGATTGCTGAATATTCAGACTGAAGATGAAATCCGCTATCTGATGTATGAAGATTTACCAATATTTGAAAGGTTTACAAACTGGCATTACGACCTGGAAATCAATCTTCCAGGTTTGGAAGTTATCCACGAGATGCTGAAAAAAATGGAAGATCTAAAACAGAAAAATCGTGAATTGATGGGTAAGCTTTCTGCAATTAGTGATAAATATGAGGATGGGTGATTTTGTTGATAGTTTGTTGGTTGGGAATTCTGAAAAAATTTAATTAGGATAGGATGAAATCCTATTGAATATAGATGTTAATTTCTAAAATTTTCATTTAGCTTTGCAGACAGAAATTACTAATTATGAGTGAAGAAAAGGTTATTGTTTTACAGCCTAAAAGAAAGGATTTCGAGGAAATATATTTTAGCGGGAATCAGGGGAATTTATTTTTCTCATCGACGACGAGAGGAAAAACAATTACGACGATTGTTGTTGGATTAATTTTGCTGATTCTGTTTTTCTTTAAAGACGATTTTACCAAAGAAAAATTTGGGATTTTCTATTTTGTGAGTTTTCTGTTTTTGCTTTGTGCTGTTTTTCTTTCCGTAAGTATCAACAAAGTTTCACGATGGAAAAAACAGGTTAACAGCTATTTAATAAAACTTGAAAACTGCAAAATCTACGAAATTACATTTGACAATAATTTCTTCACCGTAAATATTGACGGCGAAAAAGAAACCAGCGAATGGAAAGATTTTAAATATTTCGACGACACCGAAAAATACATGGCTCTTGAAGGAAAATACACCTACATGTTTCCGAAGAAATCGATGAGCGAGAAAGATTATAGCTTTTTAAAACAGATTGTAAAGAAGAATATCAAAGAATAAAACAAAAAACTCAGAGCAATCACTCTGAGTTTTATTTTTATAATGAAAAGCTGATTAATCCAACCAACCCATTTCTTTCATCCATTCATCATTGTAGATCTTTCCGACGTATCTTGAACCGTGATCGTGCAGAAGTACCACAATAATATCATCTTTCGTAAACTGATCTTTCATCTGAATCAAAGAAGCAATCGCACTTCCTGCAGAATATCCGCAGAAAATACCTTCTTCTTTTGCCAGTTTTCTTGCATAAACAGCACCGTCTTTATCCGTTACTTTTTCAAAATGATCGATGACAGACATGTCATAGTTTTCCGGAAGAATATCTTCACCAATACCTTCTGTGATATAAGTATATGCATTTCCTAAATGAATTTCTCCCGTTTCGTGAATCTCTTTTAAGATAGAAACCATACGTATCAACACCAATTACTTTGATATCAGGATTTTTCTCTTTAAAGAAAGTTCCGCAACCTGTAATCGTACCTCCCGTTCCGGCTCCAGCCACAAAATGAGTCAGTTTTCCGTCTGTTTGTTCCCAGATTTCAGGAGCTGTAGACTCGTAATGAGCCGCTCTGTTTGATAAATTATCATATTGATTTACGTACCATCCGTTTTCCGTTTCCTTCGCCAATCTTTTTGAAACTGAGTAGTAAGAACGCGGATCTGTAGGTTTTACATCTGTCGGGCAAACGATTACTTCAGCTCCAACGGCACGAAGAATATCGCATTTTTCTTTCGACTGTTTAGCATTCGTTACAAAAATACATTTGTAACCTTTAATGATCGCTGCAAGAGCCAATCCCATTCCTGTATTTCCGGAAGTTCCTTCGATGATCGTTCCTCCGGGTTTTAATCTTCCGTCTTTTTCTGCGTCTTCAATCATTTTAACAGCCATTCTGTCTTTCACAGAATTTCCTGGATTGAAGGTTTCAACCTTTGCCAAAACCAATGCCGGAAAATCTTCACCTAAAACTTTGTTAAGCTTTACCAATGGTGTATTTCCGATGGTTTCAAGGATGTTTTGTGCGTATTTCATAAATGTTTTTTATATGCCGTGCAAAGATACAGCTTTCAAATAACTAACAATTATGATTTGAAGATTATTAGCAAATCACTTTTTCCGCATCTAATTTGTCATTCAGAACGAAGCGAAAGCGGAGTGAAGAATCTACCATATCATTTACAATTCATCATTTTCTCATGAGCTATTTCCCGCTTTCCGCACTCGCTATTTTGATGATGTATCGGCGCGGCGGCTTTGCCGCCGCGCCGATACATCATCAAAATGAGCTCAAACAAAGCTACAATCGGGGCTAGGATTTTTGGTTTCCTCAGAACATTTGTCATTGCGAGAAGCGTAGCAAGCTTGTACTGAGGTTGTTGAAGTGAAGCAATCTCAAAATCTATAATAATTCACACCAAAACAGCCCGTTTGTCATTCCGTAGGAATCTCAACATCGTAAAAAACTTTGCTTAGATTCCTACGGAATGATCTGTGTTAATATGCAAGTTATTTAGCAGAAATCTGTCTGATATTTTTCTTTGCTTTTTCCAATGGCAAATATCTGTTTTATCAGTTTGTTGGCGATGGCTATTTTTATAACACGCTCGGGTTTGCCTTTTGCTTTTAGACGTTCATACATTTCCTTACATTTGGCATTCCATCTTTTTGCACTCCAACTACATAAATAAAGCAGTTTTCTGATTTGAGCATTACCCATTTTGCAGATATGGCCTCTTCCTTTTACGCTTGTTCCGCTTTGATAGATCCTGGGACTGAATCCCACAAAGGCAATCAGCTGCTTGTAATGTTCGAATTTCTCAAAATTGTCTGTAATCAGACACATCATCATCGCTGTTTGTTTTCCTACTCCCGGAATAGTCTGTAGATTTTCCATCGTTTCAGAATATTCCTCCATCGAGAGTCTGTCCATTTCCTTCTCCAGTTTTAATATCTTATTTTCCAAATATTTGATGGAATTATTGATCTCCATTCTCAAAAATTTGTCCAAAAATCCACTAGAACCAAAGGCTTCCAACTGTCTTTGATTCTGATGAACCTGTTTTATGAGCATTTCTTTCCGACTATACAATTGGCGGAGTTTATTGGCGTTTTCACTCGCCGGATTCCACTTCCTCAATTCATATTTTTCTGCATATTCCGCAATGGTCTGGGCATCTTTCTTGTCCGTTTTTGCCCGATAAAGATTGGTCTGGGAAAATCGCTTGATCACCAAAGGATTCATCACAGATATCTGCATTCCCATTTTGGATAAAAACTCTGCCAAAGGAAGATAGTAACTTCCCGAAGCTTCCATTACAACCCAGTCTTCCGGCTTTATAAGTTTTAATAATTTCTTAAATCCTGAAACATTGTTCTCAAAAACGTAATGCTTCCAGATTTTATTTTCTAAAAAACCCACATCAAATGTTTGTTTACTAATGTCAATTCCTATAAATTTACACGTACAATATTTTTTACCGAGAAGAAATACTACATTAGCTTATCTATCCTGAATGCAGGCTTTATAACCTAATGATCTGTTCAAGCTTTTGTAGCAAAGGGTAAAGGAACTTACATTCCGTTCTGTCTGTGAGACTAATGACAATTTGTAGCTTTTTTCTTTACCCTAACTTCTCTTTGTTTATTCATTAAAGTTATTACTTTGCAAACATAGGATGACAAACTCGGTGGATATTTGATTTGTTGAAATTATTTGTAAAACTGTAGGATTTTCAATCAACCATCAACCATTCCCAATCAACTATTAATTGTATTTAATCGCCTTCACCGGAGAAATCTTACTGATCAGATAACTTGGAACAATCAAAGCCAATCCGGAAATAAATAAAATTCCGACAGAAATAGAAATAATCACAATAGGATTCAGGTCTACAGGAACCGTACTTACATAATAATTTTCAGGATTTAATTTAATGACTCCAAAAAACTTCTGAATTAAAATCAAGCCAAGACCAATTGCATTTCCATATAAAAGTCCGGGAATCATGATAATCAAAGTATAATTAATGAAAGTCGCTCTGATCTGGGAATTACTTGCTCCCAAAGTTTTCAATAAACCGATAGAATTTGTTCTCTCAATAATCAAAATCAAAAGAACCATGATGATATTGATGACAACGACGATCAACATAATAATGATAATCAGTGCAATATTAGTATCAAAAATACTGATCCAATCGGTAATTTGAGGAAATTTTTCTGTTGCTTTTTCTGCGTAATTTTTGTAGCCGATCAGTTTTTCGATTTCAGGAAAATCACTGTCGATATCATTTACATCTTTCAGGAAAATATCAATTCCGCCGATTTCATCAGGTTTCATATCCTGAATTTTTCTCACATGATTAATATCTCCGATAACGAATTGATCGTCAATCATTTTGATGTCGGTCTTGTAAATACCTACAACTTCGAATTTTCTGTAAATCGGTTGTTGATCGGTTTTAGAAAATACAGTAACAATGCTGTCTTTTACCTTTAAATGAAGGTCATTGGCAATTTTTTGAGAAATAGTAACGCCATTATTGTAGCCTTTTTCTGCTATTTTTGGCGTAGTTCCTGCGATAAGAAATTTTTGAAATCTCAGACTGTCAAAATCTTTTCCGACTCCTTTAAAAATAATTCCGGCAAAATTATGTTCGTTACGCATAATTCCTGTCACCATCGCATATTTCTGCACCGTTTCCACATCCGGAATTTCCCGTATTTTTTTTACACTCAATCCCTGATTATCGAGAACGGAAGTATTATATGAGGAATTTGACCTTGTAGATTTTACGGTAATATGCCCGCTGAAATCTGCCAGTCTTTCTTTAATAGCCTTTTTGGAACCGAATCCGGTGGAAACGGTAATCAAAGAAACAATAATTCCCAGCGCAACGGAAAGTCTGCCGATGAAGATGATAACTCTTGAAAGGTTATTTTTGTTATCTTTGGAAAACGCTATTTTTCTAGAGAAATATAAAGGAAATTTCAAACGTATGAATTTAGATTTCAAAATTAAATATTTACTTCTTATTTGCCTAATTTTTTTAGGAGTATTCAATCAATATTATTCTCAAACTCAAGATAAAGCCGATTTTAAAACCGGTGCGGATCAACCTGAGTTGTATTTGCCTTTATTAAAAGGAAAAACAATCGGTGTTGTGACGAATCAAACAGGTTTGATGAGCGACCGAACTCACGTTGTAGACTTTTTGGTAAAAAACGGAATTAAAATTAAGTCCATTTTTGCACCCGAACATGGTTTCAGAGGTGATGCCGATGCGGGTGAAAAAGTAAAAAACGGAGTAGACGTAAAAACCGGAATCCCCATTGTTTCTTTATATGCAAATAATAAAAAGCCGAAACCTGAGCAATTAAAAGGTATTGATATCGTAGTTTTTGATATTCAGGATGTTGGAGTGAGATTTTATACTTACATCTCAACTTTAACCTATTTAATGGAAGCTGGAGCAGAAAATAATGTTCAGATCATGGTTTTAGACCGACCAAATCCACATGACGGTTATACAGATGGTCCTGTTTTGAGAAAAAAATGGACAAGCTTTGTCGGAATGCACGAAGTTCCTGTTGTTTATGGTTTAACAATCGGAGAGTACGGGAAAATGGTGAACGGAGAAAAATGGCTTCAGAATGGAGTTCAGGCGAAATATACTTTAATTCAGATGAAGAATTATCATAAAAAATTACGTTACCCGATTTTAGATAAACCTTCACCGAATTTGCCGAACGATAAATCGATTAATCTCTATCCAAGTTTATGTTTCTTTGAAGGAACGCAAGTTTCAGTGGGAAGAGGAACAGATTTACCTTTCCAGATTTATGGTTCGCCGTGGACAGCGAGTTTGCCTTATCAATTTACACCAAAGCCGAATTTCGGGGCAAAAGATCCATTTTTAAACGGAAAATTATGCTACGGTGAAAACCTTTCAAATTATAAGAAAGATTTAAGAGAATTAAATCTTGAGTGGGTAATTAGAGCCTATAAAAATTATAACAACCCAGAATTGAATTTTTTCCTGAAAGCTGCAGCGGGTAAAAATCTTTGGTTTGATACATTAGCTGGAACCGATGAATTAAGAAAACAGATTATCGCCGGAAAATCAGCATCAGAAATAAAAGAATCCTGGAAATCGGATTTAAATAAATTTGAGAAGATAAGACGTAAATATATAGTTTACGAAAACTAATAAAAAAAGTCAATTGTAGAATTTACAATTGACTTTTTTATTTTATTTAAAATTTAAATTTAATCAAAATTCTGCGGCGGAGTTTTATCATTCTTTCCTTTATTCAAAATAAAAAGACCTACTGATAATCCGATAACTCCTGCACCTGCAGTCATTAAAGCTCTTTCTAATTTATCAGCCTGATCATTTCCAAGATAATTCATTAAAAATAGAATGACAAAAGTAATGGCACAGATGATAAGATGGTTTTTCCCGAATAGTTTCATTGAATTATTTTAGTTTATAAGAAATCATGACACCGCCTCTGTAAGGAAGAATTTCTCCACTTTTATTGTACCCTTTCGGGTTCTCATAGCGCTCTCCTGTTGAACGAATGTATCCTTTATAAAAGTCTTGGGAACTTCCGATACCTGCATAAATATCAACATTCCATCGGTCTGCAATTTTAAACTGGTAACCTCCTGTAACACCTAATATTAAGGAGTATCCCTTTTGATAAACATCCGAATTTTTAAGAGTTATTCCTGTATTTTCATCAATAAGGAGATTATCATTCCAATAATTCCATTTTTGTGCAATGAAACGAGATCCTGCAATGTTGGCTCCAATATACCAATGTTTAAAAGCTTCATTAAAATAATATCTGCCTTCTAGAGAGACGGAATAATATTGCAGCTCATGTCCCGAAAAAGATTTCCAAGGAGAAATAAGAACGTCACCTTGCACCGTAATTTTCTTACTTAATTGATGTTCTAATCCTACATTTACCACTCCGATGGGAATAAATAAGGCATTTCCTTTTATATAAACACTTTTTTCAGTATTCTGTTCTTGTTCCTGAGCACTTAAATTTCCTAATAAGAATAAAGTTAGGAATCCTGTAATAAGTTTAGTTTTCGACATTTGTTATTTGATTTGTTTTAATAACTCATCTGCTAAAGTAGAATCTTTTTGAGCCTGAGTAGCCATATTTTTCGACATTTCTGCGTATGTTTTTGCCATATCTTTATTTCCTGTTAAGAAATAAAGTTTAGCTAAAATGTATGTGTTTTCGGATGTTTCACCTCTCATTACAGATTTTTCTGCCCATTCTGCTGCTTTTTTTAATGAAGAAACAGTTTTTACATGTTCAGAAAATATCCATGCGGTTTTTAATAATTCATTCGGCTCAAAAGCTTCTGAATTTTTATAATATACCAAAGCTGCTTTTTCGTATTCGGGGAAATTAGCGTTTTGTGCATAATAGCTTAATTTCGTCTGATTAAGTTTTACTTCCGCATCATGTTTCCCTACCAACGGTTCGGCAGTTTTCATGAAATAATCGTCGTTGATTCTTTTGTTTTGCTCATCAATAGACTGCTCAACAATTTTCCCCAATTTTATCTGATTGTCAAATTCTTTATAGGTCTCTTCCGGTAAAAACTTAATGATTTCCGCTTTTCTTTCAGTAAAAATTTTGTAATTTTTATCTTCAGTGGATTTTACGAAAAATAATAAAAGTCCGACATCATCTTTTGTAAATTCTTCTGTTTTTTTCTTGTTTTCAAAATATCTTTCGGAAGCTTTTTTAGCGAAATCAAAATCTGAAGAAGAATTTAATTTCATAATGTTGATCAAAAATTCCGAATCTTTTTCACCATTGGCAAAACGTTCTTTCAAAGAACCTTTTTTATTATTCGGAGAGTTTACATCTTGTGCCATTGAAACGAAAAGACTTCCATCCATATACCCGTAGTTTTGAGAAACAAGCTCACCGTCTCCATTTAGGAAAAGATAAGTAGGGTAGGAACGTACGCCGAATTTGGATGCAATTTCTCTTCCTTCGCCTTTTTCCATATCGAATCTTGCATTCACGAAATTGGCATTAAAATAATCTCCGACAGCTTTTTGGGTAAAAGTATTTTTCTCCATCATTTTGCAGGGACCGCACCATGAAGTATAAGCGTCGATGAAAAGTATTTTGTTTTCTTTCTTCGCTTTCGCCACAAGGTCTTTAAAAGGCAGATCCTGAAACTGAACAGCCTCCTGAGCAAATGCAATAACGGTAGAAAATAGAAATAATCCAGAGATAATCTTCTTCATTTTTTCAAATAAAATTAAAAAAGCGAATATACTTATTTTCGACGTAAATGAAGGAGGATTCGTATTGTATTAACTAGGATTTAACAAATATGTTCTCGCAAGTGAATGGGTAAAAACAAAAAAGTCATCCCGATTGAGATGACTTTAAGTGGTTTCTCCAGGAATATCCCTTTATTCTGATTTTCAATGATTTAAAACTTTATTTACTTGTGGGAGGGACAAAGAAGAGACAAAAAATAATAAATAAAATCTTTTTTACCGATATTTGTTTAACCCTGTTTAGTAAACTATGAAAGCAAAGATAAACAATTTTTACAATTTTCTTAATGAACTTCGATATAGGTTTCAAAATATTTTAATGTCAAATAATGAAAGTTTCGATGAAGATATTTCTCTTCTAGAATCAATCTATTCATTCAATAAAGAACAATTTCCATTTGATATTAAGACAGCATTTGAAGAGTTGTATACAGAAAATCCCGATAAAATGGAATTAATATTTTGGGATAAATTAAAAGAATCTTATTACAACTATAAGGAGTTTATAGAAGCGGATTATCAATATTTTCGAAGTGCAGATTTGCCTGAAAAATTTCAATTGCTATTTTATTATAGCAAAAATTTGTCATATAATTATTTTGCTTATGTTTCCCGTATCTATTATTGGTATTATGGCAGAAAAAATGAAAATCGAGACAATAAAGAACAAATTACGGCAGGCTTTTTAAGCGATTACAGTGAGCAAATTCCTGATTTATATAATGATAACACTATGCAGAAAATTCAAAATTATTTTTCATTTCAATTTGAAATGTTAGAAAATTACATAAAATACATTTATGCAAAAAATGATTTTCACCTTGAGGTATTTGAACTCCGAAATTCTGATAATAGTAGTATAAATAAGCAAATCGAAAAGTTAGCAGATGAATATTATTCAAAATTAGAAGTACTTGCAAACTACAAAGACAATATCACAAAATTAGCGATGAATATTAGATTTGATTATCCTGATTTCTTACTTAGTGAAAACATATCAGCCAAAAGAACTATAAATCAAGAGCCTATAAGATTTGTTCACCCAGAAAACGTTTTTAATTCTCTACTGCCACATATTCAAGAGGAATTTGGCGAATCGTTAAGAAGATTGATATTTGGAGAACAAACTAACGTAGACAAAGAAATTGAATTTAGAGGTAGCTCTACCAAACTTGTCTATTTTTTCAAACAGCTTCATGATATGAATCATTTAGTTGCAAATAGTAAAGAGAAAATTTCTGATTGGATAATTTCAAATTTTCAATTCTATGATGAAGAAGATTTTAAGAAATTTAAAAAAGCTACTATACAAAAGACTTTAATGAGAGAGTGTAAAGAGCCACGTACAAAAGTTGAGTATCTGATTTAATTATTTAATGTCCCTTTCTTGTCCCTATTTAAGTACAGGCATTGATTGAGGATAATCGGTTAGAGTATTTTTGTAGCATAATTTAAAATAACAAGATTATGCAAGAACAAAAACTCTTAGAGATTATCACTCAATTAGCGAGTGCCTTTCCGTTAGAAAACAAAACAGACGAAAAGTTGGATTTATTACTTTCAAAATTAGAAAGCAAAGACAAAGATTCTGCGGAATCAGAAAAATACGAACATCTTTTAATTTCTGAAGTCTGTGAGCTTACTAAAAAGAAGAGAACAACTATTTGGCTTTGGAACAAAAAAGGTTTGTTAACACCTGTTGGTAAATCTGGAAAAAGCCCTATTTACAGGAAAAGTGATGTTTTGAATTATATTTATAATTCTGAAAAAGAATCTACTGAGTAACTTTTTCAAGTAAAAATCACTTTCTAAACAGCGCTGTTTATCTCATATCAAAGTCTTATTTCCTAAAGGCTTTAAAAAATTAAATTTTATCAAACAAATATTAATCCGCAGTGGAAATCCCTTTGCATGGTTTTTCCTTTGCCTAAAATTAGAAATACTATGTTTTCAGTTATATCAAACGTAAAAAATCGAAATATTATCGGACAAATAAACTCCGTAGCCGAATTTGTCGAGTATCTTAAAGATGAAAAAAGAGAAGAGGTTCCTGAAATCTTAAAATTGCGAGAAATTAAAGACAAAAATAAAGAGTATCAGGCAATAAAAGTAACCTTGCCCTCAATATGCTTTAACTATACTTTCAAAAATAACTATGTCAATACAGATAATGCAGATGAATCTACGGGATATTTGTATTTTGACATAGATGGAGAAAAAGACTTTGACTACGATACAACCCATATTACAGCCTTATGGAAAAGTGTTGGAGGAAATGGTTTTGGGTTATTAGTAAAAGTAAGAAACCTTGTAAAAGAGAATTTCAAGGAAAGTTATGAGCATATAGTAGATATATTGGGTATCCCTTATGATAAATCATGCAATGACTGCAGTCGAGTTAATATTATTAGTTTTGATACAGAAGCATATTACAATGAAAATGCAAAAGAAATTGATTTATTGGAGTTTAACACTACTATTGTGCATCCAGTTAAAAAACTCCCCCATTTTAATAGTAATAAAAATAAAAACTTAGGTTACTCTCTCAATGGGGGTAATATTAGATTCAATAATTTATCTGACGTATTGGAAGAAAAAGATTTTGAATTTAATAAACAAGGATACTATGATTTTGGAAAAGAAAAAGTTGAGTATTGTAAATGTTTTGCCCCACGTAAAATTGTTCCTGAAGGATTAAGGAATCAGCGAGTAAGTTCTTATGCCTATTGTCTTATTTCAATAAATCCTGATGCTGGTTATACTAACTTTAAACGTTATCTACAAAAATACAATACGAAATGTTGTAATCCACCTCTTGAATGGGAAGAAATAGACCATATAGCTAATAAAATTTACAATTTAAGAGGAAATGTCAACCCAAGAAATAATGCTAAAAGAAGGGTTGTTTATGGTGCTGAAATTAATACAATAGACGAAAAGCGAAAAATTAATGGTAAGATTTTAGGAAATGAAAGGTCTGAAAATACCTTTAAAAGTTTAGTGGATTGTGTGTTGAGCTGGGATTATGAAAAGTACCCGAAAATCACTCAAAAAACGTTAAGAACAGTTTCGGGTAGGTGTAAAAATACGATTGAAAAATACTACCGTAGCGTTCTTAATACGGTCAAAAGATTAAAGGCTGGTAGCTTAAAAAAATGAAGTAGGAGAATGATTTTCTTCTACTTTATTGTGTTTAATTTTATAAATGACTAAATTTAAAATAAGCTATTTATAAGAATTTTTTCTTAGATATTTTATAATATTAAGTGCAGTGAAAATACTGAATGAATATTCATGTTTTTTATTTATTATTACAAAAAGATATAAGGAGAATTTATTTTTGAGTAGATTTCTAATATAACTCAAATGAAATAATTTTTAAAAACTCACAAATGAAAAATTTAAATCCTATTAAAAATATTTCAAATGGAATGAATCTCAATTTTACTTACAAATAATTAATAAAAATTAGGGAACTTTATATCTTTGGAGAAAGAAATAAGTAGTGTATGAATATTGATGATCTTTATAAAAAAATCTCAGATAAACTATTCAATATTTTTTATGTTGATTCTCATAAATATGGAATACAACAGGATAATGGTAGCTATAAATTAATTAAGCAAAAAATTTCACCAGTAACGGTTGAAGATATGCTGAAATATCAGAAAAGCTTACTAACATATCAAGAATTACATATTGTTGACAATGCTTTTATTAAATGGATATGTATTGATCTTGACATTATTAAATCAGAAATTGATACAAATGAAGTTAATATTGAAAATTTAACAGCTGTAAAAAAAACTACAGATCTATTATCCGATTATCTTGATAGCATAAATATTCCGCATTTGGTTGAATTTTCTGGGAGAAGAGGATTTCATATTTGGATCGTATTTGAAAGAAATATTACTAAAGAAGAAGGGTATAATCTTATTAACTATATTTATAAAAATACAAGAGATAAATTTGAGAAAAATATCACGGCTGATCTATTTCCTAAAACTCCATATGTAAACAAAAGATCTAAAGGTATAGGCTATGGTGTTAAACTTCCATTATCTCAGAATAAGGTCAGTAATAAATTATCTTTTTTTCTTGAAAAAAATGGATCTTTTGAATTTGAACAAGATAAATGGCTGAAAAGTCCTAATGTAGCCTTTCTTAAAAAACAGTTTGAAATATTATCAAATTTTAAACCCATCTCTTATAAGTTAGTTTCACAATATATTAATGAATATGCTGATACTTATAGGAATTCAATTTCATATATTAAAAATAAGAGAATAACTTCTCATTTAATAAATCAAATAGATTTAGATTCTTTGATAAATTCTCTAAAAAAATGTGATAACTTAAGGGGAATTCTTGATAATTACGAGCAGGGATTGAGTAATAAAGAAAGAAGTATTCTCGTTGGACTTTTAGGACAGCTTAAAACTAAAGATAATGATAATTTTGGAAGAGATCTATTGATAGAAATATTTTCTAAAATTAAAGATTTTAACGAAGAGATTACATTAAAAAAAATAAATACATTAAGGTATCTTAAGCCTATTAGTTGTAAAAGTTTAGGAAAATGTACAGCTTGTGAAAAATGTTCTATTGTTTCACCTATCGAATTAATAGAAGGCATTAAGTTTGAGAAACTACCTGATTACCATATTCAAAATATTGATGAATATGTTTTTGAGAAAATAAAAAAATCATTATATCAGTATTCTTTAAAAAACGATGAAGTACCCTTATTTAGTCAATTAAAAATTATACAAAATATAAGCTTTGAAAATATTAATGAATTTATTTCATGCATATATAATGGGAATTTTAGTTTTGAGAATAGAGAAGGTTTTAGTTTTGATAGAAATGAGATAACAAAAATAAGAAGACTATATAATATTGATCCTCTTGATAATTTTGTATCAATTTACTTCACATTTATCTTAAATTCAATTTTTTTCAGTGAAATTTCAGGTAATTCATATGGGTATGAATTTTCAAGTAGTTTCTATAAAAATAATATTTTTAATAATTGGTTTATAAACTGGGCAAAGTATACACGGAAAATTGAAACTATTCTTTTTAATTCTGAATATGAAGATTACTTCCTAATAAAACTTGATATAAAAAGCTTTTACGATAAAATTAATCTTAATAGATTAAAGATCAGGCTTTTCGAAGAAGCTCCTACATCAATTAAAGAAAAATTATCAGAATTATCAGAACAAGATATAATTAAGTATAAAAATATTTTAGATTATTTAATTGATTTGTCGAAGACTACAACAGGAGATGATTTAAAAGGATTGCCTCAAGGACCAGCTTATGCGAGATACTTAGCTGAACTTTATTTAATCGGATTAGACGGATTAATTGAAAATAGATTTATTCAGGATCAAAAACGAGAATATTATAATCGATTTGTAGATGATATATTCATATTTGTAGAATCGGAGGAAAGAGCAAATAATCTTTTTTCAAAAATTAAAGACTGGTTAGTAATTAATGATTTAGAATTTAATACTCAAAAGACAAAAATTATTAATGTTAAAAAATATGCTGAATCGGGTGAATACAATAAATTCAAAGACAATATTAAATACGATATAAACTTTGCTAACAAAAATAAATCTGTTTTACCAGAAAGTGATGTTCAAGAAGCATTATTTAAATTAGAAAACTTAACGGAAGAGTTCAAGTTTGGACTAAAAGATAATCTTCGATTTTTCTATAGTAATTTTAAAGATGATAAAAGATTAGATTTTCTAAAAAAAAGTTTAGCAAAAAAATTACCATTCACAAATGATGGTAGAGGTACTTTGTATTTTATTTTTTATAATAATCTTATTTCAAATTTTCCTGACGAATTTTGGAATTTAAAACAAGACGTAGCCAAAATACAGGGACTGTCATTGACTCACTTTCTTAATACAATTTTATTAAACGAAGATATCATAAATCATAATAAAGAAAATATTAATGATATTATCGAAAAGGTGCATTTAAGAAATGATCTTTCAGACGCAGATCAATTATTAGTAATTTCATCAGCATTAAAAACAAATAACCAAGTCAAACTAAACTTTTCAGAGAAAATTATGTATTCAGCAATCAGAGTTCCAGATTTTGAATTGTCAATTGAGAATTGGGACTTACAAAACCGAGCATTACAAGATAAAACAGAATCAATTTCTTTTTTAAAAGAACTTAATAGAATTATAAATGAAAATACTTATACGAAGGAATTCTTAAATGAACTTGCAACATATTCATTTAGTCGTTTCTCTTTATGGGAAGAAAAACAAGAAACATCATTTTTGAAAGATGAAAGCACTTTAAAGCTATATTATCAAGCATTGTGCTTTTTAACTCTTTTTGAAATATCACCTAAAAATGCAGTCATTATAGAGTCTTGGAGATTATTATTGAATAAATCTCAAGAGTTTGGAGATATATCAAATAAACATCATCAATTTTTATGGATCAGTAAATTAGAAAACTTTAAATACGAGGATTTTTCTAATAATATGTATACTTTAATTCTATCTGATAAATCAGGGACTGATCTTAGTGAAATTAGTTGTAAAAATGAATTTTTGAAACAATATAGAAATTTAGTTATTATGTTATTGTTTTCAAAAGATGAAATAAACCATTATTCTAGATTTAATGACGATATATTAGTAAAAATTAAAGAAGAATCTCTTTTCATAAAATGGATAAAAAAACCAGGAGCAAGTTTATATCCAGAGTTTGACGGTATTGGACTTAAAAATATAGGTCTCAATGGAATTATTGTTCTTAAAGACGCTGAAAAAGTATTTATTAAAGACATTAACTCTAGCATTAATTTTAAAAAGTATGGTTATCTTAATATAGAATTAGAGAATGGAAATACAGAAGAATTAGAATATTCTATACCCAATGAAAGGCTAT
Organism: Chryseobacterium ginsenosidimutans; assembly: GCF_024807225.1. Taxonomy (GTDB): domain Bacteria; phylum Bacteroidota; class Bacteroidia; order Flavobacteriales; family Weeksellaceae; genus Chryseobacterium; species Chryseobacterium ginsenosidimutans. The sequence goes on along the minus strand of NZ_JANUCO010000001.1, from coordinate 3,893,470 downwards.
CTTCAATATTGGAAGTTAAAGATTTGAAAGATTTTTTAATTAAAATAAGTGATTTAATAGAAATCCACAAGTCTTTTTCCAAAGATCACTCAACAAAATATCCTGTTTTTTACAAACCTTTTAATAGTTATAATTCATTACCTATTATTCCTTATTATTCTGATCAGAATGAAATTATAGATTATAATGGCAATGTGATTAAAATTGAAAAGTCAAGTTATTGGGAGACAATAAAAGAATTGATTAAAAATGTCGATAATAATGAAAATATTAAATTGTCACCAGAAGAATCAATATTTAACTTTAATATAACCGAACTTGATAAGAGATTTTTTCCTAAGTTAGGTTTCTTCAATAATTTCAAGAGAAGAAGATAAATTAAATTTTATCGAAGAGTTTAGAGAAAATATTAATTTAGAAAATTTTTCAATTTTTGAATATCAATATTCTTGGTCAAAAACTGTTTTTAAGCAATGTGAAAAATTAGGCACAGATGTTAGTAATTTAATTAGTTACTTAGATATTCATTTTAAACATTTTGAAGAAGATGATAGAATAGACTTGTTTTTCTCAATTGATGATAGCTTTAAAATTAATGACTCTAATCTGCAGGATTTTTATTTGACGATTACTACTTCAGTAAATATCTTTCAGAACCAAGTGCAAATTAAAGATATTAATTTTGAAGACGTTTTTGCTAATGATTATTTAAGTGAGATAGAAATTGATGGGACTAATAAGAAGATAAATTTAGCTGATTTAAAAAAAATAAATATTACAGTAGATAATCCTCGTGATATTTTTACGAATGAACCTATCTATAAATTAAATATAGAAGGTGAGATTAAAGAATTTAATGAGATTTATTTTTTTAATCATGTATCAAAGAAATTTCATTTAAGAGATATAAATGATTTGAGGGGCTTGATAAGAAGTAATGGGGGAAACTTCATCTTAATTGACAATGAAGATATTTTTATTTATACTTTAGAAAATGAGCTTTTAAAATGTTTTAATAGAATACAAAAGAGAAAAGATTTATACGATAAAATTTTCAATACAGTTGATGTTTCTAGTCAAACAATCAATATTGAGATTTTGAAGCCCCTTTATCCTAATAATAAAAATTATAATTCTATAAAACACACATACGATAATTTTACTACAAGGATAAGTTTATTACAAAAACTTAAATCACATTACAAAATTACGACTGATATAGAAAGTAGAATTATCAACTGGCTGTCAAATCTAAATGAGCAAAGTATAGAGGGTAGTGATTTGCAGATATTTATGAGTCAAAAAGGTTTTGGTGTCCCTGATCTCCATAAAAGTATCCTTATGGTCCTTGATAAACATCTATTTATTTCCGATGATAGGATTACTTTTATAAAAGAAAAAGTCGAAGAGCTCCTATCTGAAAATGAAAATGAGGGTACAATTATCCTTTCAATTAAAAACCCTATAAATGATGAAAACGGATTAAAAAGATTACTTGAAAAATGTAATTTACTAGATCGCAAAATTGATTGGGAAAAAAATTTTGACAAATTATGTTCAGAAAAAAAAGTGTATAAAAAAATCGTTTTTGTCACGGATATTGCTCTTTCTGGTAGTCAAACTATCAAAGCTTTTAATTATTACAGGAAATCACATGATAGTAACGAATTATTAAGGGAATATAATAATGCTCAAATTAGTTCAAAGTCTCCCAAAAAAGAAAGATATTTTTTATTTGATGATATTGATAAAATATCAATATTTAATGATAATTTAAATAAGTGTGAATATATTGTTTTTGTTTCGTCAATTATGACTGAGTTATACAAAAAAAACATAAAAGAAAATTTAGCGGACACAAATGAAAAAATTGACTTCTTAACATATCCTAGTTTTGTTGGTGAAGAATTTAATTATGATGGAATAACCTATAGTAATAATCATAAAGAATTATTTGAAACTTTAGTCAAAGATATTGTTTTAATAAAAAAACTTTTTATTATAGATGAGGAAAATCAAATTAAATATGAAAAAGCTATTAACAAATTAGATAAAAATAATGTCGTTTTAAGAATTGGCTCATTACCAGCAAAACATATAAAATTATTCTCACTGCAACCAATAAAAGGTAAGCCGTTATTAGATTTTATACGTAATTGGAGTAATTAAAGTTCAGAATATCTGTTAAATAATATGTTTTCTTTTGACAAAAACAATTTAATTTAACGACAAAACCTGTCTATTAAAACAGATTTTTAATTTTCTTTATTGAAGCACTTTTTCAATACATGGATTTTGGGTTCCAAACCTCACACGAGGAAGTAGGCACAATCGATAACGCTAGAAAAAAGTAACAGAGATAAAAAAAGTAGATAATGTTAGAGCTTTGACGAAAGGAGTTATTTTCACTTTATTTTTCAGTGGGATAAAAACCAGAAATTCAAATTACAAAACTTTTAAAGAAGCTTTTCCGAATTTAGTTGAGGTAATAGAGCTATTTAAGGAAAAAAATAATGCTGATTTTTCCAAATTGCTACAAAATATTGAATCAGAATGTATCATTGATTTTGTAGCAAGGAAAATCGCCAAAGAATACCCAGAAATGCCTTTATTTTCAATTCATGACTCCGTTGTCTACAACAGAAAGATATGCTCATATTTTGGAGGATTTGATGCCTAAATACATCTTTGAGTATACAGGCTTAACATCTAAAATAGAAGAAGAAAAATGGAAGAAGCATGATTATCAAGTCGACTATAAAAAGAGAGTTGAATTACATCCTGAATGGTATACTTATAATGGTTTTAGTGTTATTTTCAAAAATAAACAACAAAATATAGTTTCAAGGTAAACTCTTTAAAAATACAATTTTAACCATCAAATTAAATTTTGACTATTTCAATTGAGTTTTAAAATGACAACGAGCAATCATTAAGATTGCTCGTTTAAAAAATATTGTTTGACAACAAATTACCAATGGCAGTTTAATCAGACTTTACAAAGTAATATCCTTTTTTTGTTATGTAATAATTTGTGTCTATACCTTTTCCTTTTGTATAAGAAAAATTTTGACTTTTTCTATCATAGTATTTTAATGTTAAAACAGTTCCCTGTAGGCTATACTTTCCTTTTAATACTTCTTCCTTATCTTTTTTTGTATTATAATCATTAAATACAAATGTGTTATCATTATAAAAAGTAATATTAAGACTAGCATTATGAGGGGTTATCCATTTTCCAATTATATTTGGTTGCTTTTGGTAATTATTCCCAACCTCAATTGTTTTTTTCTGGTCTGATAAAAAATCTTTATTTTGACAACCAAGCAAAACTATTGATGCTATTATAAAAATATTATTCATATTAATAAGTCCCATTTTTAAACAAATTTACTTCTTTTTTTCTTCGCCCAATAATTTCTACAGGTTTTTTATATCTAAGCATTAAGTCTCCATCATAGTTTCCTGAATTTAAGGATCTTAAAAAATTAGATCCTTTTAACCCTCCTTTTCCAGGCTTGCCAATTCCAACGTTGTAAGTGAAAGAAACTATTGCGTCATATTCATTTTGGCTTAATGGAACTCTAACTGCCCCCCTAATAGCTGGTTCATATTTTGTAGATAAATCTTGTTTGAATAATGTCATTGCTTCTTCTTTTGTATCAAACCAAGCCCAATTCCTAACATCGGTAGTAGTATATTTTCTATATCCAATGAGATGCCCAATACCAATAGTAGCAAATCCTTTAGAATCATTGTAGGGTCGCAACTTGACACCTTCATTAGCCATTAAAAAATTTAAACCTTGTTCACTCATTCTCAAACTATTAACTGATAATCTTCCTGAAGAAGTACTTGTAGAAGTAGCAGATTCTCCTGCAAGACTTAATGATTCTGCGGTTGGTCCATCATAAATTTTCATGTAGTTTTCAGGTAAAGATATAGCATCTCCTTCATTAATAGTAAAATCTCCACTTTCGTTCAAATACCCATTATTTAATAAAATATTTGATGAATCTTCAAGTGTTGTATGTAAATAAGTAGCTAGAGTAGATGCTGTATCTCCCGCATCTGCAATAAGCCTACCTAAATCATCTTTATGCCAATCGGGTGCCATTCCATCAGGATCAATAAAGTTAATAGGGTTACTAAACGCATAATTATATGGGCTGTGCCTTGTCATTTTCTCAGCTAAAGGATCTATTACTCCCCATCTTCCAATATCTGCCATGTAGAATCTAGCTCCGTAATCATACATCCCTGATTCCTGTATTTCCTTTCCGTTGTACTTATAGTCTTTGTATCCTCCTAAAATAGATTTTGTCCCACCAATATGGTTCATTCCAAAAGCATAATAGTTATTCGTATCTGTAATTTCAATGACTCCATAACTGTTTTTAGCATAACTTACTCTTGCATTTCCCAGATGATCTTTATACTGGTAAACATAGCGATTTTCTGAAAAGCTGTAAAAACCTTCTGCTGTTGGCACGAAGTCTAATAACCACCCTAATGATGTTGTAGGTGGATCAAGAAGAATAGGATCTTTAAAAGCTTCTTGTTCATAAGCTACGCTGGTTTCTACACCATAAACATGGTTGTACTGTTTCGGAAAAACTGTATTGGAAACCGTCTAAGTAATCAGTGTACTTATTTGTTGTAGACTGACCTCTTCCTCCTCCCGTTGTATAGGTTTTACGCAATTTTGTTCCGTCAGCTCCATATAAATAATATAAACTAAAATTAACATTTGTACCAGATAATGGATCAACTTGATTAATTGCAAAAGCATTGGGTAAACTTAAGTGATTATAAGTAATCAGTTCGATTCCTTTATCTTTCATATTCGTCATGCTACCATTAAGATCATAATTGATTACATTATTTCCACCTTCATAACCTGTACTATTTGGAACATTTTCAATGACTTTATCCAAACGGTTTCCTGTATATTTATATTCAAGATCGTCTACCATTGTAGCTGTCATTGAAAACACCTGTGGAGCAAACCTTTTTAAAGTCATTATGTTTCCATTCAGGTCGTATGTAAGCTTTTCGTCAAAATAGCTGGAATTCCCTGTAGTTGGTTCTTTGTAGAAAGCATTTTTAAGCCTATCTAAATTATCATACTCATAATTATACCTTTTTAAAATACCGTCTTGTGAATTTACCCAATCGACCTCTGCAATATTTCCATTAAATCGCCCTGGCACTATATTTGAAGATACAGGATTATTATATCTCATTTCGTATCCAAACAGTTTTCCGTTAAGATTCGCAGGATCATTAATCTTCGTCATCCAACCACGGATATTATAACTGTATGTAATATCCTGTAAAGGAATGGAAGGTGTAATTCCTCCAACTTTTTTATTGATAACTTGAGAAAGTTCATTGTATGTATTTTGAGTCAGATACTCGACATCATTATTGTCAACCTGATGCGTGTGAGTCAATAACCTGTTTTGACCATCATACATAAAGTTTTCCATAATCACTCTATCAATATCAGTATCTAATCTTTTATGAGTGGTTATCGTTTGCTGAACCTGTCCTGTAAAATCCAATTTAGAATCAATTTTTGTACGTCCTCCCAAATGATTAATAGAGTAAGAGCCAATTGCTCTTCCTTTTTTGTCGTAATAAATGTAATCCTTTGTCCAGTTATCATCTTCAATATTTTTAACCAAACTCATTACGGGAAGACCTTTGGTACTTAATCCATTGGCATCAGGATTATCGGTTAAAATCTCTGCGGTTTGAATAGTACTTGGAAAAGCGGGATTAAAACTATATTGAGGATAGATATCATAATAATTAACACTAAGAATAGTAGGGATTTCATTTACAAATGCTCCATCTGTATAATAAACTGTAATACCACTTCTTGTAAATCCTGCAGAACTTCTATCTTCAGTGACGATTAGATTTTCTATCTCTGCTTGTCTTCCTATTCTACTTCCTCCAGTTAAAACCCCAGTATAAGTAATTCTTCCCAATCGGTCATACTTAGTAACCAGCCATTGGTTTTGAACATTCAAATTAGCATCCTGCATCAGAATCAACCTGTTCGCTTTATCATACACCATATACTCCTTACCTTTACCAGGGAGTTTTTTTTCTACTAAACGTCCTTTATTGTCATATTTATACTGATAGCACAAATTATTTAGAGTAGTTTCATCAACTGCATTTGTTACTGATGCTAATGGGGGAATCACATACGCCAATTGACCATACTCGTCATAAACATAATATGTATCAGCATTTTCTGTAGAACTTAATACCTTTCTTAATAGTATAGATTGTCCTTCATTATTTTTAAATTCAATTGTTTTGTTTCCATCTTCATCAATGATAATATTTTTATACAATTGCCCCAATGTGAAATTCTGATTAATCTGAATGAAATAAGTAAACATCTTATTTACGGGATCCCATGTACTAACAATCTCATACTTCTTGACATTATCTTCTGCTAAATTTGCTTCGTAAACAAAATTAACGGGTTTAGTACTCCAACTACTTCCAACTTGTATTTGCTGTAATATTTTATCTTGTGGAGAATTTTCTAAAATCTTTTCTGAGTAAATTTTTTCTGTTCCATATAAATTAGGATTAGTTGCATTGTCTAAAGGACTTGTATAAATATTTCCATTTTGCGTTACTTGTTGTGGAACAGGGAGATAATCTTTTAATTGTCTGCCAAAATTATCATATTCAATATATGTTGCAACATCTCTTCCCAATGGAGATGCTTTTACATTTACAACCTGCTTAGGTCTTCCCAGTTCATCAAAATATTGGACGGACTGAATCTGTTTAGCTGTTGAGCTCGTAATAGTAACAGGTTCTAGATAAGTTCTGCTTTGTATATAGTTTTCAGCTGTTGTCTGGGCTAATGTGAGTCCAGATATAAGTAATGTACCGACAGGAAGAATTATTTTTTTCATAATTGTTTAGTTTACATTGTAATTAAAAGAGACATTGTATGTAGTTCCTGTAGAAGGGCTTCCACTTCCTAGCCATCTTAAAACCGTTTGTCCAGATCCTTGATAAATCGTAATCTGCCAGTTTCCTGAAGTTTTGGTAATTGTTGTAAGAGGTCGACATGGAGCTGGTATATTTCCAAATTGTATTACATCAGACCAATTCACACCTTGATTTGAAGTAATCACAAACTGTACTTGAGCATTAACAACGTTATTTACTTTTTGAAAAGGTGCGTACTGTACATTAATGAATAAGCTAGAAGCTTGTGCATTAAAATCACAGTAAGGATAATAGCAAGTCAAATTTGAATTAGCATAATTCTGCCCTTCATTCTCGGCTTGTTGATCTGCATCTGCTTGATCGATAATTGAAACATATTTACCCTCTGGAACAGAATAGGTTATAGAGCTTGAAATCATCCCTGTCGGGCAGTCATTTTTTGTAAAAGTCTTATTCACTGCTTTACTATAATACTTACTTGGAGCATAATGATACTTATATTCTTTCAATATATTTCCTTCACTATTCAAAATTCTCTCTAATCTATTTGAAGAATCATATTTGTAATTCTCTGTAATTCCTGCTGGTTTGATAATAGTCTTTACTCCTATCAAAGGATCATAGACATATGATGTAATTTCAAAATCTTTTAACTCTGTTTTACTTCTAAAATTGTTCAATTCAGAAATGAAATTATTTTCAGATAAATCATCCTTATCTAAATCTGATTTTTTGATAATATCTAATTGTAAGTATGAGTTAGGATCATTAGGATCTAAGTTGAAAGCCTGCATAATCTGCCCATAAGTCATTCCTTTAATTTCAATAATAGGTAAGCTTTGTTTATATCCATATAATTTTGTAATAGGAACCCCACTAATAGTTTTTGATTGTAATAAATTACCTACATTATCATAAAGTTGATACGCTATTTTTTCTTCAACCTCCGCAGATGAAGGAGTATTTAAAGTAAAAACTGAATTTAGTAATGATTTTCTTTGGCTACTTAATTGCAATAAATTACTAGACGAGCTATTTTTCATGTACTGATATTCTATAAGCGAAGATTTTCCTTTTGCATTAGTTTGAGCTTCAATAACAGGAGCCAATATATTGTTATCAACCATATATTTGTAGATTGAAAGTTTTCCTCCAACCTGATCTGTATCTGAAGGACAATTACCTGAAACACATGAAGTGTTTCTTATTAAATCCTGAGCATAATACGTTTTAGTAAGCATTTTTTTTCCTGTATATTGTGGATTATTTGAGGGATCCCAAGGATATGGAAGATACTGTGTGGTCTCTATTACTTGTGGATGCCAATATAATGCAGAAATATTATACTTCATGAATTTCTGAGAATCAAAAATTGCACTTGTACTACCTTGTACATTGGCATTGACAGGAAGAGTTTCTACTGTCCTTATTGATGATGGTAAATAAGGTAACACAGGCTGATATTGATAGAAGCCAAAATAATATGGCGCTGATCCACTCGGATTTGGTACATATTCTGATTTTGTGTAAATATAATATCTATCATCTGATACTTTACATGTTGTACAAGTATTTGATATTTCACTTATAGGATTAGCATTCTGTAAAAAATTGGTATATTTTATATATTGCGTTAAAATGGGTGCATTATTCGCATTATATTTCACAGATTTATATACTTTTCCTCTTTCATTACTTTTTGAAATTTTTAAGGGTAGTTTATTATTTAAAATTTGACTTAAATTTGTATTGGGATTACCTGAAAACTTTTTTGTAGCAATTGAATCTGGGTTGGTAATTATATCAGTAAAGTAATATTCATTTTTTTCTTTACCCGTAATTTCTTCTGTAACTTTACTATATTGTACATCAACTGTACTCGATGAAGAAATTCCTGAAGAAATTCCATTATCACCATTATAATTGTACTTCTTTATCAATGGTATAGCATTAAAATTACTATAAGTTCTAATTTCTTTTATTCTTTCACCTGAGACAGAAACAGGAGGGTTTTGATTAACTATTGCTTCAGATTCATTATATCCAAGATAAGTAGTATACACTTTTGAAGCGTTATGTCCTTCATAAATAAATTCATCCCATCCTTTTGTCGGATAAGTAATTTTTTTGAGTAGCCCTCCCGTATTACTACTTCCAAGATAGTCATAGTAGTCGAATCCATATAATTCATCATTAATAGTAAATGCGTTTAAATAGGTATAATCACCTTTTATAAGATAACTAAAATCGATTTTTTTTATAGTTTTATTATTTCTTTTTAATTCTATTTTTTTTAAAAATGGTTTTGTATTCGTACTACTTAGTTGAGTATACGAAAAATTTAATGTTCCAACGTCAGATACTTTAATAGAGTCAAGTATTGCAAATTTGGTATAAGAATTATTAGTTGTGGTTGTGTTAGTCCAAGCGGTAGTTCCGCCAGTATCAGTATATGTTGAGCCACTTACTCCTCCTAAAAATGTATTATTATTTAATAATATAGTGTTTGACGGGATGTTATTATTAGAATTATAATTAGCATTTATATATACTCCACCATTTGTAAAAGAATCTAAAATTGATTTATTACTGTTCTTATAAAAAAAATCGATAATTTTATTATTGGCTAATTTTATTTTTTTCAGATAAAGGGTAGAAAGATAATTCACATGTTTATTCGTGAAAAATTGCTCAGTAGTAACAAATGTTCCATTATCATAATATCTATAGTAGTCATATTTGGTTTTAAAAAAATTAACGTCAGTTGAGTTATAATCTCCTCCAAAGAAAAATTGATTCCCTTTACTATCTTTAATTATGATTTCTGGAAATTCGTTAATTGGAGAAAACACATCGTGACATTTACTACCATTATAAGCAATTTGGAAAACATCATTTCCTGAGTTTACTAAAAAATTCCCAACGTTATCATATACAAAATAACCTTTGTTACCCATGAAATCAAAATAAAATGTATTTGGTTCGTAAGTTGTTAGGTTTGAATTTGGATTTTCTAAAATCTGTTTTTTTGAAACTGTACTTGTAGTTTGTGGTATTAAACAGTTATCATATTGTGCTGAAAAGAAACCATCTGGGCTCCAATGAGACATTTGGGGAGATCTTACATTTTGAAGACTTGTATTTGAAATTACTATTTTTCCAGTAGAATTCAAATTCCAGTTTGTTCCTACAATTGTAGTTTCATTTTTTTGAGCTTCAGCTATAAGTCTTTCCTGCAAATATTCTAATGAAGCTGAGAATGAATAACCAGGTAAACTAATATCATATAATGGTATATTTAATTCAACTTTTCCTATGTTATTTGAATTTGATGTCTTTACCTTCTTCTGTAGTATATTATCTTCAAGTGTCTGACTCTTGAACACAGAAGAAATAACTAATAATAAAACAATAATTAATTTTATTTTTTTCATAACTATTTCTTAATCAATTTAGCATTTGCAGTTTTATTCGTATCCGTTTTAATAACAATCAAATAAGCCCCCTGAATCAAATTCTGAGTATTCATTTTGGTCACTTTATTCTTGGTTTTCAGGCTCTGTAACTGTCTTCCTCCCATATCATACATCACAATTTCAGCTTCCTTGAAATCAAAACCGATTTCTACATATGCATAATCTGATACAGGATTCGGATAAATCTTGATATCTTGTTTTTCAATTAACTGATCGATTTGTTTGTCTCCAAGTTTTACAATCTTCCAGTTTTCTTTTCCTAATTCCTCCGCGCTCGTTCCTGCCAAAATAATTGAACCATCTCTATTGAGTTTAATATCAGACAATCTTTCCTCTTTCTTTCTGGATTCTCCTTTTACATGTTTTCTCCATTGTTCATTACCGTTGTAATCCAAGTACAGCATCCAGAAAGTCTCATCATCATTTTCAATTCTGCCTTCAGCCTGAGTATAACCCCCTAGTAAAATGCCTTTCGAAGATTTATCATCGGAAGAATGCAAAACACTCATTCCCATTAAAACATCTCTGTTTTTGAAATTGTAAGATTTTTGCCATATCTCTTCACCTATTTCATTCAAAGAAATCAACCAAAGATCTGTTCCTTCTTCAATTCCGACAGATTTGTTTCCTGATCTTTCAGACCTTGATTCTCCTCCAATTAAATATCCTGTAGATGTTAAAGAAAGTGTTCTTAAATGGTCATCTCCTTTTCCTCCGAAATTCTTTTCCCATTCTACCTTTCCGTCTTTTGAAAGTTTAATGATCCAGTAATCACCTTCTCCGAAGTTTTCTGTTTTCTTTGATCCTCCTGCATTGCTTCTGGAATAAGCTCCTAGTAAAGCACCGCCATCTTTCGTTGGAATCATTTTTTCCACTTCGTCCAGACCTTTACCTCCTAAAACTAATTGGGATAATTCTTTTCCGTTTTTATCTAGTCTTACAACCAAAACATCTTTAGAACCATAACTTTTTGAAGAGTTTTGAATATTACCTGCTACAAAGAATCCTAAATCTGTAGTCTGAATCACTGCTCTTGCTTCTTCATCAGAAGTTCCACCAATGGTTTTTTGCCAAAGTTCATCTCCAAATTCATTAATTCTGATCAGCCAAATATCAGATCCACCTTTGGAATCTTCTTTTTTGTCTAAAGATTTTCCTGAATAAGAAGTTCCAACAAGAGCAAAACCTCCTTCTTGCGTTGCAACTGCTTCTGAAAGGAAATCATGATTTTGTCCTGAAAAATATTTCCCCCAGACTTCTTCTCCTTGTTGGTTTAATTTAATCAAATGAAAATCGTAGCCATTATTTTGCTTATTTTCAGAAGATTGTTGTTTTGAAGGTTGGATTGAGCTTCCAGTGATTAAGTATTGCCCGTCAATGGTTGTGGTAACTTGGCTCAGAAAATCCTGTGTATTGGATTTAATATCTTTTTGCCAAACAACTTCTTGAGCAGATATACTAACGACAGCGCATAAGAATAATGCACTAGTGTAGAGTTTTCTCATACCTTGTGTTTATTTGAGTTATTATTAATTTTATTTAAAAAGCTTTGCAAAAATATCTATTTTACATCACGTTAAGAAGATTTATGAATCAGATTTAATGTGAATATTATCATCTTTTTATGTTTTTTATCTGTTCTAAATTAGATTATGACAAAGATATTCCTGCAAAGCGACAAAATATGTCGTATAATATTTATAGATGTGAATATTTATACGTAGGTTGAAAAGTGTTTAAACTTCTTCTTTTTTGAAATGATTTTTCATCCTGTTTGCCATGATTTTTAATCCAAGCATACAGTAATAAGCACTTCCTGTGTACAGCATCAAGAAAAATAGAATTTCATTTCAAATGCTGTACTGTTTGTATTCAAATGGAGGTATGCAACTTCTTTGAAATTGTAGTATTATTTTGAGTTATTAAAAGGGTTTTTCCCCTCGCGCATAAAAATTGTTCCCATTTTTTGATATTGGATTGGTTGCTGTTTAACGCATACTGTGAAAACCCCACTTCCAAAACCATTTTGTGCTCGGATAATAATTACATCCTTTTCATCAACTCCATTGTCGATAGCTACAAACTTTTTGAGACGATTGTTCTTAATTGGTTCTTTGAAGTCTTTCGGTAAATCACACTCTTTAGCGGTTTGTGATTCTTTCGGTTTTTCTTCCTGTGCGAAATAAAACGTTGGTACTGCTAACAGTAAAGTAAAGATTAATTTTTTCATGTATTTAAAATTTTAAGATTATTCCAATTCGATTTTCATCATATATTTTAAGAATGTTTGCTCGTTCGGATATGTGAACGAAACAAGGCTTTTGAGAATTGTATTGAGAAAAATTCCCACCTTCAACTTTGACAACAATTTTTAAGATTCCGTCACCCTGCTTTTGAGATTTTACAATAACATAAGTTCCCGAATATGCGGAGTAGGGGTAAATTGTAATTTCAAATCTGTCTTTGTAAACCTCTGCTGTCGCAATCTGAATAGGTTTAAAAGTTATTTCATTGGTAAATTTGATTTTACTGTAATTGAAGACAAGTTTTTGTGTCAATGGATTTCCCCTTTGATTTCTGACTTGCTCGTTAAGGTTTCGGTTTTCTTCTTCGGCTCTTCTTTCCTTTTTGCTTAAAAAATATCCAAATGCAATAAACGAAAGTAAGCCGACAATTCCCCAATTGATTTCAAGTTCGCCCCTAACATTGCTTGAACAAGATACTGTAAAGACCGCCAAAAAAGAGAATGTAAATAATCGGCTCATATTATTAGCTGTTTCCTCGTAAACGTTCAATTGTGCCTGAAAATTCTGAACTACTGATATTACCGTAGTTTTGAAACACTTCAAACAAAATATTGTAATCCTCCAATCTTCTGTGTTGGATCGAACCGAGTAACTCATGACCCATTATAATAAAATAGTCTCGTTGATTCGGATTTAGGCTTCTTAAATCAATTTTTAGTAAATGTTGCTCATAATTTGACATGGCAACATTGGTCAATTCAAATATCGAAAGATACTTAGTAAGGATTTTTTGTTGATTTAATCTTTTTGTTGAATCTATCGCATTGTCGGAAATTGTTTTTACGACTGTTAACATTGCCAATTTTTGCCTTTTGTTAAGACTTCTTACGGTGTCTGTGGAAAATAAAATACTCATTTCTATTAAATTTTATGCTTGATTTTGAGCAATAAAAAAAGTGTGAGGAATTCACACTTCGTCAGAAAAGGTATTTGGCGTAACCCTACAAACAAAAGCAGAATCCCCACACCATAGGGTGGGTATCCACTATTTGCCTTTGTTTGTATTTTAAAATCGCCAAATTTTATTCTGCCAAAGCAAATAAGTCAACACTTATTTTATCGTCGATGTCTTCTAAAATAGCTTATTAGCTTTTTAGATAAATTTTTCTATATCAATAATTAAACCGTTTTAAATGTTTATAGTTTGCAAAAGTGCTAAAAAAATCAATATCATTTGATTGATTTTGAATTTTTCTTTAGAATGGATTGTCAAAATCTTTTTCAGGTTTCACTAATTCAGGATACAATTCTCTAAAAATCCATTTAAAGCTGTGGTCTGTTTTTTCAGGGTTAATAAAATATTGATTTAGCTTATTTTGAAAAGTTTTTTTTCTATCAAGTAAAATTAGTTTATCATATAATCCATAATGCTTGAAAGCTACTTCTATGTACTCCCAATATTTCGCATTTGAATTTAGAACCATATTGGCGAATTTTATCCATTCATCTTTCTTAAAAGCATACCCAATAATCTTACCTTGCTTTGCAGATTCAATTATTCTTATTATTTTTTTGAACTGAAATAAATATCCTCTGAAAGTAGAATTGTCAAATTGTTTAGAATAGTGAGAGAGCATAATAATATTTTCAGCTACTTCTGGGGAATCTTTATAAAATTCAAATAAGTGCTTTTCGTCTCTGTCATTGATTTTATATCCACGTTTAATAATGAGTTCAAATATTAAGTCTTTGTTTTTTAAATCTTTTCTTTTGAAAAGAATATCTATTACTGTATCTCCTTTTTGGTCTACGATATTAATGTCGTAATCAAAATCATAATTTTCAAAAATAAACTTCAAGAAATTGAAACTTTCATTATCTGCTAGTTTTAGCCAACGTTGAAGTGCAAATTTAGAATTAATGGATAATTTTTCATTTAATTGGTTAAGTTCTTCATAATCAAAATCGAAAAGTTTATTTTTTATTAAGCTGAAATTTTTTAATACGCTATTCTTGGCTTCATTAATTTCACTACAGATAGCGTCAACTTTCCACTGAGTTTGTTGTAGCCGTCTCTTTTTTTCTTCTTCATTTTTTCGCTTCTGTTCTTCAATCCGATTCTTTCTTTGAACTTCTGCAATTAGAGCTTTTTGTTGTCCAAAATCATAGAGAAATACCTCATTATTAGCATTGTCAAAATGTAGGCAATCTAATCCTATCCTAACAGTATTCCATCTATCATAAAATTCATTTATGGATGATAAATGAGTCGACTTATATTTACATTCAAGATAGAGACTATCTGAACTTTCATCGAATTTAAAATAATTTTGATGGGTTGATAGATATTTGATGTCCTTTGCCATTTGGGAAGTACCTTCTAATATGTTTAAATCGTCTAATACCCATATTAAATAAATTCCCTTTTTTTTGTAAAAATCATATCTACTTAAAATATATTTCTGAGAAAGTTGTGAAAGTTGAATCTCAAAAACAATTTTTTTATCTAAAAACTCACAATAAACGTCGGGTCTTCTTTTGTCGTAACCATCATAAATAAAATGGTCATCTACTCTTACATTTTTAACATCTTTTGTTGTTAAAAGCTTTTCACCGATAGAATTTTTCAAATAAATATGTCTTTCCGACTCTTTAGCGTGGCTAATTTGAGAAAAAATATCTTTTTCTTCTTGCGTAAGGCTTTCTTTTAAAATACAAGGTATTTCCGAATCAGTATGTTTAAAATGAATATTGTGATATTTACTTGAAGAAATGATTAATTTCTCGCCACATTCAACACAATAAGGCTGAATCTCCTTGCGGTTGTATTGTGTTCTATACTCAAAGCCAACTTGTCTATCATTGAAAATTTCGTTAGCATTTAAATATTTTCCTGTGATTTCGTCTTTGGCAAATTTTATACTTCTTGAATTAGTCATAACTTCTTATTGAGTTTTCAAGTTTTTGTTTCATAGCACCATAAGCGAAATTAAAATCAATAAATTCTTTTTTTATTTCTACTTTTTTTGCAAAATCTAAAAATTCAGTAATAAATTCGGAAGGATATTCATAAAGTTTTTGTTTCAGTTTATTTGATTCAAGGTAATCTATGAGTCCTTGAATTGTTCCGAATAATTCTATTGGTGACTTATTGGAAATTCCTACCTTAAAATTATTTTTCTCTTCTCCATAAAAATCTTGAGGCACTACAATATGTACTAGAAAATCATCTAAAAGTGATGGAATGATTTCAAATGAAAATTTTTCTTTATTAGGCTCAATAACCTTAGTGTATCCACTATAGCTGTTTGGAGTTGCTTTAATCCAATCTTTTACAAAACATAGTCTATAACAATCCCAGAAAATATCATCAATAGATTCTATTTGTTTACTATTAATGTCAAAACAAAAAATTAGATATTCTATAATTTCTTCTTTTGTAAATGGCATTTTAAGAGAATTGCTTGACCCATAATAATTATATATGAATTTTAAAAAGTCGGGTTCAAAATCATAATATTTCTTTTCTTGATAGAATATTGATTTTAAAAATATTTTTAATTCATTTTTGTCACTATAATTAAATGTCGAAACAATTTTATTATTATAATTGTCAATAATGCTATAAAGAAACTTATTGTCTACACCCAAATACCTTTGTCTACCATCAGAATCCAGATTAGCAATATAAAATAGAATTTTCACTAAATTCTCATATTGACCTCTGGTAGATAGATCTTCAAAAACATTCAATTTGTAAATAAATAACATTAAAGCGACCAACCTGTCCTCTGATTTTGCTTTATCCACAATTTCTGTCATTGTTTTGAGGTCAGAAATGAGGAAAGCTAAGAAATCTTCCTTTAAAAAGTTTGTATTATCAATTTCATCATTAAAATATTTGTAATAGTTTTGACCGTAAGCTAAAGACAGCGATGTAGTATTTCCATTTCTATAATTGTCTTTGAAAATTCTGTCGCAGATAATTCCGATAGTATCAATTTCATAACGCTCATAGATTCCTATTCTTTCAATTTCTTCTTTTAGTACTGATTTGTTAAATGATTTGCCGAGAGACAAGGATAAGCTCTTTTTATCACTCGCTTTTTCTCTCAATTTATAATTATTGAACTTTTCTTGTCCACTATAGCTATCGTTTCCTCGATTATCAATAAATTGTTGTTTATCAAATAGTAATCTATAAACGTCATAATATGAGTATTTCAAAAGTTTGACTAACATAAAATCTTTCAAATCAACCTCATTTTCTATTCCTTCTATACTTATTCGAAGCTCATTTAAATATCTTTTGGCATTTCTGATATTTTTAATAGAAGCAAAAACATTTCCTTGGTAGTAATCTAAGTGTAAGTTAATATCAGAAAATGCTTCATTTATCTCATTCTGCTTTGTTGGCAGAAATTCTATAAATTTTACTTTAATGTATTTATTAATGTCTTTTTGTGTTATCGGAGCCAATGGAAATTCTTTCAAAAATATTTTTTCACAATATTTTTCAGGATTTGGGATTTGATTATTTTTAAGTGCTTCATTAATATATTCTTTGTCATATCCTACAATGTAGTTGAAAACATCAAATGATGCGGTGTTTCTTATTAATTTTAGAACTTCAAATACCTCATTAGGCTGTAGTCTGTCTAAATCATCAAAAAAAACAATAACCTTTTTATTCAACATATTTAAAAGCTTGTTTAGACTATCAAAATCGTCCGAAAGACTATTTTCGGGCAATAAATTAACGGCATTTAAAAGAGTTTCAGTAGTAGTATTTTTGTTTACTGATAAAACGTTACTTGCGTATTTTTTTAGTTCTTTAGAAATGTCAAAACTGTGAGGTGCGATTTCTTTTTCAACGGTATTAAAAAAGTCTTGAATAATTGATTTGACTGAAATATTAAGCCAACTATTAAATTGTACGATTATAAATCTTTTGTCTTCCTTTAAATTTTCTTCAATTAAATTCATGAATGAAGACTTTCCATCACCCCATTTACCTACAATTCCAATAGCAATTGAACTTTTTGATTTGTTATTTTTTACCAATCTGGCAATTTGAATTGCTTTTGTTTTCCTTCCTAAAATATCATTATCACTTTTGTCAATTGGGTTATCATCATAAAATTTATCATTTTGATTATTATTAGTTGGCTTTGGTAAAGCAAGTGTTAAAGCAACAGGAATTAAACAAATGATATATATAAAGTCAAAATATTTTAGAACGTCAAAATGTTTGAAGGGAATCAATGAGTCACAATAATTTAATCTAATTATTGTATAAGCAATGATGCCAATGACTGGATAAATCAGTTTTTCGGATTTTACAAAAAATCCTTTTTTTATTTTCAATATAGTCCAGATTATAGAGAAGATAAAAAGCAAAATAATAATACCGTCCATCAATATTGAATTGTCTGCTTTTACTAAAAATTTATCAACAATAAATTCTTGATAGTTTGAAATTAGAAAATGGTTAAAGGCGACAAAAAAAATTAATAATATGATTAAGGTCTTGTGCTTTTCGATATACTTCATCTGATGCTTTTTACAAATATATTTATAAATCTCAATAATATCTATCAATAGAGAAGGTATCTAAACAAAAACACACCACCATAGGGCAAGTTTTTGATAGTACCCCCACCTTTGGAAAGTCGGCTAAAAGTTTTCAGGCGGTCTAAAAACTTCAATACTTTTTTTGAACATTTTTAGACTACAATCCAAAGTTAGAACAGGTTTGAGAGAATTTTCTACGGATTCAAAATATTTTTGCTATTTCATTGAATATCACCCTATTTTTATAACATTTGGCACAGTTTTCGAGTAATAAAAACCAACAAAAAACCCCGTCAATACTGAGAATATTGAACGGGGATGTGTAAAATTTTAACGTGTAATTAAAACTTATCTACAATGACAAAGTTACAAAATTGTTTGGAGGACTTCCAAATCTATGTTGGTACTTACAGTAAGTACAATTCAGGGATTATTTATGGCTCATGGTTGAAACTATCAGATTATTCAGATTATGACAAGCTTTTAGAAGCTATGCAGGAACTTCACCAAGACGAAGAGGAACCCGAATTTATGTATCAGGACTACGAATGCAGTCAGTTCTTTATCAAACAAAAGCTAATCAGCGAATGCTATCTTTCGACAGACATTTACGAAATAGCCGAACAAATCAATAGTTCAGATTATGATTTCGAGGTTATAGAAGCCTATGCAGAGTGCATGAGTTATTATCACGAGGACGTAAGTGACCTATTAGAGAGTCTTTCAGATTCTTATTATGGCGAGTACAGTTTCTGACGAGGATTTTGCACAGACTACTTTAGAGCAGGAAGGTTCAATTCCTGAAAATTTGCCCTCTTACATTTACATTGATTGGGAAGCAACCGCAAGGCATTTAATGTATGATTACATGAGTTCTAACGGCTATTATTTCAAAAATTAATTACAATAAAAATCTTTGCACCTTGCTCAAATGCAGGGTGCTTTATAATAATTTGCAATTATGAAAGCAAGATATATAAGAGTTTCAACAGGAGCGCAAAACACGGCAAGACAGGAAGAAAAACAGGCGCAGGGCGAAAAGGTTTTTATTGATATTGTTAGCGGTTCTAAACCTTTTAAGGACAGAGAACAGGGAAAGGAACTGATAAAAGCAATTGAAAATAATGAGATTAATTACGTTTCGGTAAGTTCTATTGATAGGCTCGGAAGAAACCTTTATGACATTCTTACGACTCTGGAGTTTTTCAAAGAAAAGAGCGTTATTCTCAAAGTGGATAATCTTGGGATAGAAAGCTTGATTAAGGGCAAAGAAAATCAAGCTTTTAAACTTATTATTTCTGTAATGGCTAATATAGCCGAAATGGAGCGAGAAACCATTTTAGAACGTCAACGAGAGGGTATTGCACTTGCAAAGGCTAAAGGTATCTACAAAGGGCGTGAGAAAGGTTCTACTGAAAGTATTGAAGACTTTCTATTCAAGTATAAAGAGGTTATTAAGAACTTAAAGAAAGGAAATTCTATCAGAGATACAGCTAAAATCTGTTCAGTCAGCATCGGAACTGTTCAGAAAGTCAAAAATGCAATTTCTGTCTAATTATTATTTTTGCAAAAAATAATTAAATGGAATTTTATCAGCATTATAGTGAATTTTTAGGAAAACACAATATTTATAAAACTCTAACTACCACTAAACGCTTTCTCTATATTGAAGCGGGAGTGTTGGTTTTACTATTAATACTTGCATTTGTAGGAATGGTCTCTTTCATACAATATACTGTAACCGAGAGGCATCCATTATCCGAAGCATATTTCAAATGGCATTTTATTTTGATGATTGGTTCTTTAATTTCATTATATCTTTATATAGCTGTTGAAAGAAGAAGGCAATTTCTTGATGTCAAAGAGCAAGTTGGATACTTCAAGCAAAATATGCTTGGTGTAATTTTATTTGGTATAAATTGGGATTCAATAGTTTTAAAATACCATTGGTTTGATAAACTCTACGGCAATTATGAAGATTTAGACACGAAGAAATTAGAATTTTTTAAAAGTCAAAATGATAAAGAATTGGCAAATAGTGTTATGCCCAAATTTCCAATTAATTTATCTAATATAGTTTCGATAAGCTCACCCATGATTTCTGCGTTGAGTTTTGTTTTATTAACGGTTGGTATAAAAGGAAAAGAACAAAATATATTGATTATTTTAATATTATTGCTTATTAGCCCTGTCTTTTTTGCAGTTATTATGTTCATCAGAGATAATTTCAATGAAAAAAAGAATGATTACAAAAATACACAAAACTACTCTTTAGCATTAGATTATGTTTTAGAGAAGCGAAAAATAAATTCTACGGTTCAAGATGAAGAAGAAACTATTTTTTAAATAAACAATAGTAAGGGTAGACCACCCCAAGAAAATGAAATTATCACTATCGACACATCTGAAAGTAGCTGAAAAGCTACTATTTTAAGGAAGATTAAAATATAGTCCTTTTAAAATTCTATATGGTTAAAATGGTACTTTATTTAGTTACTTGTTGATTTTTGAAAATATTAAAATTTCACAATTTTTAGCTATATGGATAATCTATGAAAAGAGTCTGATTTGTGCGATTGCAATAGTCAGGCTCTTAAAATATCTATATGAATATTGTTGTTATTTCATTTTTTAGATAAAATAATGGTTTATTAATAAGACAGGATTTTATTTTTTCCATGCAGAATGCAAACTATCAGCCACCATTTCACGGGAAAACTGAACATATTTTTTAAAAGACTTGTAATCCTTATGACCTGTTATTTTTCGGATAAATTCTTCATTCATGCCGTTAATTAGGGAATTTGTAATAAAGAATACTCGCCCGTAATGCATTGTTAAGTAATCGTGGGCATTTTTTTCTACTGTAATTTCGCTACTTCCTGAATATTTTACAAATCGTATTTTATCATCAAAGCCAATTGCTTCAAAAAGTTTTTTGATTTCTCTATTGCAGAATTGATTAGTGGGTACTTTTAGTCTACCATAACATTCTGTGTGATTTTTGATTATCTCTTTTGGTACATCCAATAATGGAATTTCGAGCATTTCTTTTGCTTTCTTAATGTGTAAGCGTAAGAAATCTTCTGTAACATCTTCTGGTCTCATATTCTGAATGTCAACAAACCTCAAACCAGTGTACGAACTAAAAATGAAAATATCTCTAACGATATTGCTGTAAGCATTCTCGAAATCTGTTGTTCTCAACTTTTCTACGATTTCTGGAGTAAGTTTTATTTTTTCAGAATCCTCTTTAAAAACTAAGAGCCTGTTTAAATTTTATTAAGTAATAATTTTATAGCGGATAATTTGACCATATTTTCGGAAGTTTCCATTAGGAGTTCATAATTTCTGCATAGCCTTCTATCATTATCAAACCATGAAAAAGTACGTTCAACAATCCATCTTTTATGGAGTGGCTCAAATCCTTTTTCTTTTTTGTCACTCCGCATAACGATTTGAATGATATAGCCTAATTTAGTTTTTATTTCCTCAATAATACCCCCTCTGTAACCTCCGTCCGCTAAGATTACCTGAAGCGGAATTAGTAAATATCGCAATGTTTTCATCAGCAATAATGCCGCTTTACTGTCATGAATATTGGCTACACTTACCATTACGGCTAACAAAAACCCGTTTTTATCTACCACGACGTGTCTTTTGATTCCTTTTACTTTTTTGGCTCCGTCAAAGCCATTGAGTGAACGGTTATTTCCCCAACGAACACTCTGGCTGTCCATAATTCCTAAACTTGCCTGCGATTTCTGGCCTCTATCCCGACGTACTTTCTCTCTTAATTTTGATAATAATAAATCGAAAATCTCCAGATTTGACCATTTTGAATAATAGTAATAAACCAATTGCCATTTTGGAAAATCATGAGGCAAAAGTCTCCATTGGCAGCCTGTTTTTACCAAATAATTAATAGCATTCCAAATGATAATCAAATCATATTTTCGTTTTCTGTCATCAAAATCTAATGCTTTTTTTATAAATTGCCACTGAGTTTGGGTTAAGTCTGTTGGATACATTGAAGTTTTTTGTTTTGCAACTCTAAAATGACAATTTTTATTCAACTTCTTACCCTTACTCTTTTTTTTTATTAATTTTTTAAACAGGCTCTAAGAATTTTTTAAATTCCATATTATTATGAAATCTTCTTTCTCCTGCCCAATTCATGAATGTTTTGAGTATTGTTGTATATTTTCCAATGGTAGAGTTATAAAAGTTTTTTTCAAAAAAATATGCAAGCAGTTCATCATGAAAATTAAGGTTGATATTTTCAAATGATAAATTAAATTTTGTTTCATCTGAAAATGCTTGAAGGTGATTTTTACACGTTTTATATGTCTTTACTGTATTTTCAGATTTTTCCTGTCTTCTAACTTCTATAAATTCATCAAAAACAGCTAGGAGACCTTTTTTCTTAGGTGCTGTTATATTAGCAGGTGTAATTTTGTGCTCAAACTCTTTTTCTAAAATTTCTTTAGATAGGGGTTGCTCCTTTAATAAATACTCCCTTTCAATCTCTTTTAAGATTTTGACAGTGTTTTCGATTTTGAGATTTTTAGTTGCTGATTCAGGAGCGAGTTGTCTCACTTTTGTCCCCGTCCATTGTGAGGGTTTTACTTTTACCCCTGTGGAGCGTTTTAGTCTCTGACCTTTTAAGGTTGCTGAAACATATACCATTGTTTCGGTTGTCTTTGTAGGCTCTTTTAAAAAAAATGCAATGTTCATAGTTCTATTTTTTGTTTCAAAATTAGTCTGTGATACAATCGAAAATCTTTTTAAATTGTCCTCAGGGACAACATAGGGACAAAAAAGGACTAAATTTGATGAAACAATATTAAACATCACTAAAACAAAAATCCCTTCTAAACATTGTTTAAAAGGGATATTTTTGATTGTTTAAGTTGATTTACGTTCAACTTTTGTGGTTTCTCCAGGAATCGAACCAGGGACACATGGATTTTCAATCCATTGCTCTACCAACTGAGCTAAGAAACCATTTAATTTTTGCTTCTTTTTTGAAGTGGTGCAAAAGTAATAATAATTATTAGATCTTGCAAATTTTATTTTGAAACAATTTTGAAAAGAAAACCACCTTTTTACAGGTAGTTTTTCTAAGTGGTTTCTCCAGGAATCGAACCAGGGACACATGGATTTTCAATCCATTGCTCTACCAACTGAGCTAAGAAACCATTCTTTTTACTTCGTTGTTTTAAAGTGATGCAAAAGTAGTAAGTTTTGGTATATGAAGCAAGTATTAATAATACTTTTTTTACCAAAACTTAAAACCTATTGATTTTCAGTCGAATTATTTTCCTGTTCCTTTCTTATTTGCTCGCTCATTTCCTCTAATACAGGTTTTATCGTGCTTTCAGGAAGATCGCTTATTCGGATATACATCAGTCCGTCGATCGCATCATTGAAATTTGGATCGACATTAAAGGCAATAACCTTTGCGTTTTGCTTGATATATTTTTTAATTAAAACAGGTAATCTTAGTTCCGGTTCAAGATCATCGATGATTTTATCTAATTTATTTAAATCGGATTCCATTTCCTCAAAGAATAAATTTTTATCTCTTTCACGAAGTTTTACCTTGTATTCATTTCTCGGTGTAATGTATTGAGCAACAGCAGAATCGTAGTAATTCGAACGCATAAACTCAATCATTAAAGATTTTGAAAACTCGGAGAACTTGTTGGAAATACTTACACCTCCCATTAAAAATTTATGATCAGGATTTCTTAAGCAAACGTGAACAATTCCTCTCCATAAAAGGAAAAGCGGAAGCGGTTTCTGTTGATATTCTTCACAAATATAAGCTCGTCCCATCTCGATTACTTTTTTGAAGAAAGGATGAATATCCTGTTCAAATTCAAATAGAGAACTTGTGTAGAAGCCTTTAATTCCAGACTTTTTCATGACTTCTTTACCTAAAGCCATTCTGTAAGCTCCAGCCAATTTCTGTGCAGCACTATCCCAAAGGAAAAGGTGATGGTAATGTTTATCGTATTCATCAAGGTCGAAAGGAAGATTGCTTCCTTCACCAACAGCACGGAATGTAAGCTCTCTTTGACGCCCGATTTCCCTCATAATAGAAGGAATTTCTTCATACGCCGTAAAATAAACTTCGTAATTTCCGTTACTGAAAAACATTTTATCTGTGCCTTTCAATTTGTTGATGTCCTTTAAAATATCTTCTTTCGGAGTTTCATCAATAATATTCTGAACAATATTTTCTTCTTTAAGCAAAGGAAATTTTACCGATAAATTCTGAAGATTAATGCTTTGAGCAAGGGATTTTCTTTTTTCGTAGTAAGATTTCATCATGTAAACCTTACGTTTCAAAAATTCGCCTAGTTCTTCAATGGTTTCCATGTCGTCCATTGCTTTTACGGCAATAGTTTTTCCTATTCTTACCCGAATTGGCTTTTCCCTGTCATTCATCATTTCTGCAGGAAGCATCAATGTCTGTAAATTGGGATGGATTTTTGAAACCTGATAAAATAAACGGCTGTTTTTTGCATGAAAATACATAGGAACGACCGGCACTTTTGCCATTTTTATCAGCTTAAGAGCCGGTTTTTCCCATTCTTTATCTAAAATTTCTCCGTAAGGATTGTTCTTGTTAGAAACTTCTCCTGCCGGGAAAATACCTACACAACCTCCGTTTTGCAAATGCTTCAGCGTTTCGC
Source organism: Chryseobacterium ginsenosidimutans (assembly GCF_024807225.1). Classification (GTDB taxonomy): domain Bacteria; phylum Bacteroidota; class Bacteroidia; order Flavobacteriales; family Weeksellaceae; genus Chryseobacterium; species Chryseobacterium ginsenosidimutans. The sequence goes on along the minus strand of NZ_JANUCO010000001.1, from coordinate 3,868,477 downwards.
GCATTCCGGATGAGCTGCTGTAGACTCCTTTTCTGTTTTCAAAAGGATTTACAGAAATTACGAACGGTTCCATCGGTTTGATTTTTTCCAGAAGGAAATTACCCATCACCTTGAAATCCGGACGCACTTCTGATAAGATTTTGCACATCAAAATCCCGTCAATCGCTCCCAGCGGATGATTCGAAACCAAAATAAACGGTCCCGTTTTTGGGATTTTTGCCAAATCTTCTTCAAAAGCTACATAGCTTAAGTTTCTCTCTCTTACAAATGAGTCGAAAAAGTCTTTACCTTCCTTATTTTTTAGCTTGTCATAGAGTCTGTTTACTTCATTTATTTTAGCAATGCTCATAACAGCAGATGCTACAGGATTCTTAAGAAATCCTATTTTATTTAAGCCGGAAGCTTTAATTAGATCGTTTTTCGAAATTAAACTCATATTGTGTTTACTCGCAATTAGTTTTTATTGTGTTACCATTTGAAGCGTATTCTTCGAAATCTGTTCCAATAATACACTTTTTTCTTGGTAAAATTTGTCAATGTTCTCCATCTTTGCATTTCTTACCGTAAATAAAGATACATTTTTTACAACTTCTGTTTTAAATACTTTCTGCAAATCTTCATTAAGTTCATCCACTGTGTTGTATTTATCTTCCAAACATAAAGCTAGTGAAATTGCTGAATTCTGCATCAAAGAAACTTTAATTTTATACTTAGATAAATGTCCGAAAACTAAACTCATGTGATCTTCTGCGATGAAGGAGAAGTCTCTGGTTGAGATTTTCAGCAATGTTTGATTTTCTTTTAAAATATAAGATTCTTCACTTTGATTTTTTTCTGAAGCACCTACTTTTGTTCCTTCTTTTGTAGGATCTACGAAAGATTTTACATAAAAAGGAATGTTTTTCTGCTGAAGCGGCTGCAATGTTTTCGGGTGAATAACACTTGCTCCGTAATACGCCATTTCAATAGCCTCTTCATAAGAAATATTCGAAAGAAGGGTTACATCCTGGAATTTTCTTGGATCTCCCGTCATTACTCCCGGAACGTCTTTCCAGATGGTCATCGCGTCTGCATTTAAACAATACGCAAAAATCGCAGCCGAATAATCCGAACCTTCTCTTCCTAAAGTTACTGTAAAATTATTTTCATCGGAAACCAATAAAACCTTGGGTAACGTAGCAGATTTCTTTATTTAAATTAGAAATAAATTCTTCCGTTTTTGCCCAGTCTACAATGCCTTCTCTGTAAGAATTGTCAGTTTTTACATAATCTCTTGCGTCTAGCCATTGATTGGTAAACTGAATTTCGTTTAAATATTCGCTTAAAATTTTAGTGGAAATCATTTCCCCACAACTCACCACCTGATCGTAAACAAAACTATAATTCGGAGATTTGTTTCGTCTTAAAAAAGAGTCGATATCATCGAAAAACAAATTGATTTCTGCAAAAACCGCATGATTTTCGGGAAATAATCCGTTTGCTATTTCGATGTGTTTTCGTTTTATCTTTTCAATCTCAGTTTGATAATTATCCTTCTTGAAATAAAGTTCTACCACTTTTTCCAACTCATTAGTCGTTTTGCCCATTGCTGAAATTACCAGCAAACATTTAGCAAATCCCTGGCTTTTTAGAACCATGGATACATTTTTTACGCTTTCAGCATCTTTTACCGATGCTCCACCAAACTTGAAAATTTTCATTAAATTGTTAATAATAAAATTGTTAGATAAAAAATTGGGGGAATATTTTACGGGTGTCAAAATTATAAATTTACAACGAGATATGAAATAGGCGAATTATGAGATGGGCTTAAGATTTTATTAAAATCAGTAAATAGTTTAAATTTTTCAGATTGCTGCAACAAATCGGGAGGTGTTTTCATAAAAAAAAATTAAGTACACCGATGAGTTGGTCTTGTATGATGTTGATTGATAGATGATAAAGTGATTTAAAAGAAAACCTTTCCTTATGTGATAAATTTTACGAAATTTGGGGAAAACGTAAAAAGAAAAATATGTCAGATCAGCCATTACAAACTCTAGGAGAATTTCTTATTGATAAACAGGATGATTTCCAATATTCTACAGGCGAATTCTCTCGCCTTCTGAGTGCAATAAGATTAGCTTCAAAAGTTGTAAACAGGGAAGTGAACAAAGCCGGAATTGCAGATATTATCGGGAAAGCCGGTAACGAAAATATTCAGGGTGAAGAGCAACAAAAACTTGATGTGATTGCCAACGATATTTTTATTACTGCATTATCCCAAAGAGAGGTGGTTTGTGGTATTGCTTCCGAAGAAAATGATGATTTTATTGACATTAAATGTGGTGAAAACGGTCATTTAAGTAAATATGTTGTATTAATCGATCCTCTGGACGGTTCTTCAAATATCGACGTCAACGTTTCTGTAGGAACGATTTTCTCAATCTACAGAAGAGTTTCAGAGCCTGGAACTCCGGTTCAGTTAGAAGATTTCTTACAAAAAGGAGTTAACCAGATTGCTGCAGGATATGTGATTTACGGTTCGTCAACTATGATTGTTTATACGACAGGAAACGGTGTGAACGGATTTACCTTGGATCCTTCTTTGGGAACATATTATCTTTCTCATCCGAATATGCAGTTTCCGAAAACAGGAAAAATTTATTCTATTAATGAAGGAAATTATATCAAATTCCCTCAAGGAGTAAAAAATTACCTTAAATATTGCCAGATGGAAGAAGGCGACAGACCTTATACTTCAAGATATATTGGTTCGTTGGTTGCAGATTTTCATAGAAATATGCTGAAAGGCGGGATTTATATTTATCCATCTTATTCACAATCTCCAAACGGAAAATTAAGATTATTATACGAATGCAATCCTATGGCTTTCTTAGCTGAACAAGCTGGAGGAAAGGCAACTGACGGTTTCAGAAGAATTCTGGAAATTGAACCGACAGAATTGCACCAAAGAATTCCTTTCTTCTGCGGAAGCGTCAATATGGTGGAAAAAGCAGAAGAATTTATGCGAATAGACAGCGTAAAATAAATGAAAGCAGAATATTCAAGATATTTATTAGAATTCAAGCGCCCGAGTGGAACATCTCGCGGCGTTTTGCATGAAAAAGAGACTTTCTTTCTTGAAATTTCAGAAGATGGAAAAAAAGGAAGAGGAGAGTGTGCGGTTTTCAGAGGATTAAGTTTTGATGACAGACCAGATTATGAAGAAAAACTACAATGGCTTTGCGAAAATATTCAACAGGATTCTGAGTTTTTGAAAGAGGAATTAAAAGAATTTCCATCGATTTGGTTTGGATATGAACAGGCTGTTTTAAATTTAAAAAATGGCGTGAATCTTTATTTTCCAAGTGAATTTACAGAAGGGGAAAATCCAATAAGGATCAACGGTTTGATCTGGATGGGCGATATTAATTATATGGAAGAACAGATTCAGGAGAAACTGGAAAAAGGCTTTCATTGTATTAAATTAAAAATCGGGGTCGACTGGAAATCTGAGCATGCAGTTCTTCAAAAATTAAGGCAGAAATTTTCAAAAGAAGCGTTGGAAACTTCGTGTTGATGCGAATGGAGGTTTTAATAAAGAAGAAGCTAAAGTTGTTTTAGGGCAATTGGCAGATTTGCATATTCACTCGATTGAGCAACCTATTAAAGCCGGAAATTGGAATGATATGGCAGAATTATGTGCCGAAACTCCCACACCGATTGCTTTGGATGAAGAATTAATAGGAATTATTGACTTTCAGGAAAAGAAAAAATTACTGGAGATAATAAACCCCCAATATATTATTCTTAAACCATCTTTGGTAGGCGGTTTTGCAGGTTCTGATGAATGGATTTCTCTTGCCGAAGAACAAAATATCGGTTGGTGGATCACTTCTGCTTTAGAAAGCAATATTGGTCTGAATGCGATCGCACAATATACTTTTACCAAAAGAAATCCGATGCCGCAAGGTTTGGGCACCGGATCATTATTTGTCAATAATTTTGAATCAAATTTAGATTTGAAAGGCGAATTATTGTACTTTAAAAAATAAATCTACGGAGTAGGGCATGTTGGATTGTTCTGATGTTCAGCATCCCACGCTCTGCAACATCTTGCAGCCGGATTCCAGTTGTTGCATCCAAGAGGTGCAGATCCTCCTTTAATTGTTTTTAATGCACTTTTCTGAAGCTTTTTTAGATTTTTCATAATATTTAGTTTTGATTGGTAATGTAAATATGAATCTCTTTTTTGTAGTATGCAATATTTTTAACTTATATTAACACACGTTAAAGTGAATTAATTTGAAAATAAATAAAAAAAATCCTGCAAAGTTTAAGACAACTCTGAAGTAATTTAATAGATAATAAAATGTTTGAAATAGTAATTTATACGATCGAATAGTTTTGTTTTAATTATTGTTAATCAATGAGTTATTAAATTACGTCTTTTGCGAATATCACTTTTTTGATGTAATCTAATAGATAAGAAAACTTCTTTTTAACTTTTTTCATGATATAAAAATTAAGAGTTATCCTAGGACTTTACAATCCTTATGCCATAATCTGACAAGGGGTAAAACTTAGCATTATTAGTTTTGGTAAATTTAATCATAAATAATTATGAAGAAGCAATTGTGAATATATTTTCATTGTTTTTAATTCTGTTGCTGATAAGATTCCTATCCACACCATATAAATTTTGGAAAATATCATTCTGAACCATCGAACTTGAAAGATATCCCCAATGATTTCCAATTTCATATTTGAAGCTGTTCAAAATATCATCTTCCACAAAAGTACAGTCGATAATCGAGACAATATCTTTGAATTTTTCAATGTCACCCGGTCCATGTTTTCCTAATCTTGGAGTCAAAATATTTTTCGTAAACTGAGAAATTCCGAGGATGGTGTCTTTTCGGTTTAGATAAATGGATACTCTGTTTGCCAACAAAGGAAGCTTATTAAATGAGTCTTCCGAATCGTCAAAAACTTTGTATGTAACATCAGAATTCAACAATAAAACCTGATCGATTACTCTTAGAATATTCTCTTTTTTCAAGCTGTACAACATGCTTTGTAGAACCCGATTCCCCATCGAATGTGCCATCAAATGAATTCTCTGATTACAAGGAATTAAATCTTTATTCGAAAAAATATCCTTCAGAAATTGAGTGTAAAAATAAAACAGTCTCATCAACGAATTCCCAGAATTGATGCTTGCAGCTTTATCATCAAAATAAGTTAACGGAACGATGCTGCTCGAAGCCGGCCAACTCACAAATAAAATATGCTCAACAGGCGATTTTGGATTATCAATAAACAGTTTTTTGAGATCAAGAATAGCTTTCAGTTCATCATCAAAATCATAGGCATACCCATGAATAAATATCAAAACATCGCTTCTGTCTTTTGCAGAAGACATATTTTTATACAATTCATAAAACATTCTTTGGCTTCCGCCAAGGTTATTGGCAGTTAAGGTTGATTTTTTAACTCCTTTTTCACTGAGCAAAACATCCAAAACATCTTGATAGCCTTGTTTTTCAGGTTCGGAAAAGAGTTTGTAATTGAGAATATTTCGATTGGTATATTCTTTTTTCTTTTTAACCGCTGTAGTAGGCTCTTTGTAATTATCAAAATCACATTTTGCAATCCTGAAATTCGGAATAGAGTACTCATCGTTTGAAAAAGAATCTACCTTTTCACCTTTATGGCGGATGATTTTCCGGTTGCTTAAAATATATACTCCCATGGTTTAGTTTCTGGAGGTTAAGTTAAATAATTTTATTTATTAGTTGATATTAAAATTGCTTAAAGAGAAATCTCAAAAAAATACCTCTTTTGTGTAATATGAAGTGTATATTTTTTTGAATACCTTTAATATCAATTAGTAACCAAAATGTTATGACATGAAAAACGAAATTAAACAATTCTTTACGGGATAAATTGTACTCAATTCTTAAAGCTTTAAAAAGTAATTAATCTGAGTTTGCCCACTAAGTAAACCATAAAAATTTTGGTTTGCTTACATACTTCTATAAAAATATTAAACATGATAATTTGATTTATTAACCCAAAAACTAATACCTATGAAAACCTTCTACTTTTATTTAGACAGAATTTTCGATACAATTAAAACAAATGGAGTTTATATTTTCCTTTCTGTTTTCTTTGTTTTTTTGTTATTCATTGTTTCAGATGTCACTAATGATTTTATGTATGCATTAATAGACAAAGGAAATTTGCCCAATGTTTTTTACATTTTTGTCTCCTTTGTTTTAATGGCACTTTCACTGTGGGTGATTCCTGCTTTTTTTATAAAATTATAGATAATAATATACTAGTTAATACCAAATAATTAAACAACATCTCAAAACTTAGACAGCATCAATCTTTTGATGCTGTTTTTTTTATCTGAAATCACTAAACAATAACTTGTAATTAACTGACAATCAAACTAAAAACAAGACAAAAATCATAAAAATTTGTTCATCAGCATTGTTCAGCCTCGATCTTTTTTATTAATTTTATATATAACTAATAAATATGAGATATCAAGGCATAATAAAAATTTTTAATCTTGGAATTTCTTCAGATAATTCTTCTATAACTAATATGATGGAGTCATTAAATACAGAACAAAAATGCAGAGAATATCTTGAAGAATTGCTTTGGAATGGTGACCCAATATGTACTAATTGTGACAGTGAACGAGAAGATCATTACAAATTAAAAAAGGACGGTGAATTCAATGGTATTTATAAATGTAAAGATTGTAGAAGAAATTTCAATGTGAAAATTGGAACTATGTTTGAAAACTCTGCAATCTCACTTAGAAAATGGTTTTACGCAATCTATATTTTTACATCACACAAAAAAGGTATTAGTAGTCATCAACTTGCAAGAGATATTGGTGTAACTCAAAAAACTGCATGGTTCATGCTTTCAAGAATAAGACATTCTTTAAGTTCTGAAAAAATAAATAAATTTGATGGGGTTACACAGGTGGATGAAACATTCGTAGGAGGAAAAAATCATAAAAAATCATGGCAAAAAAGAGTAGAAAATACTCAGGGAAGAAGTACTAAAACAAAAGCTGTTGTATTTGGCTTACTTAGTAATGGAAAAGTATCCACAGAAATCGTTCCTAACACAAAAGGGAAAACTCTTACAACGATTATTAAAAACATGGTCAAAAGAGGTTTCTATTGTGGTTAGTGATGGTTGGAAAGGTTATTCACAAGTACACAAACATTACGAACATAAAAGTATACCTCACACTAAAGGTCAATATGTCAAAGACAATTATCATACTAATAGTATTGAAGGATTTTGGAGTTTACTAAAACGAGGAATTCTTGGTATTTATCATTCAGTAAGTCCAAAACATTTACAACTTTACTGTGATGAATTTTCCTTTAGATATAATACTAAAGATTTTGATGAAGGTAACCGATTTAATTTTGCTTTATATTGTGCATTTGAGGGACGACTTACTTATGAGGAGCTGATATCATAATAATTATATAAAGTTGTTTAACTTTTGATTTACTAGTTTAATTATACTTACTTAGGTTTAATTAATTAAACTTAACATTATGTCTAAATTATTATTTGTTATCAAAATAAACAGTCGTTTTTTAAAATATAGATTTATTCTTTGTGGCATTAAATTAAAGAAAAGAATATGTAACTTTATTCAATATATAAAAGAAATGGCAATTGTTGAATTCACAAAAGATATAATTTTAAAAAAATCGAATACATATATAGGGGAACATTTTAATAATTATCCTGATAAAAGAGGTTTTTTGATTGAACCTCGTGGTGAAATTGAATATTTTAGCTATATAGATAAGTTATGTATAATTGCATATAAAGTATCTTATATGTCCAATATAGATTTTACACTTTTTATAAATGTAACAGATGAAAAATATTCGATAACTTTTTCCTCATTTGAAACAAAAAATATTATAAATGATAGTAATACTAGTTTAGCAATTTTCGAGTTTATAGAATCTTTTAAAAATCTTGATAGAAGTAATTGGCTTATGACATATGTTGAACTTGCTAAAGAAAAATAAAAGAGACTGACTTTATTAAATCAATCTCTCATTTAAATTATTACAATCCTAAAACTCCTGTAGAAGCACTTAAATAGTCAATAAATTCAGATGAAAATTTGTGGTAATTTTCTGTTGCATTTTGCAATTCTAATAATCCCCATAATTTATCAGTTAAATCCACTTCTTTTTTATTTAGAAGATTAGCTGATTTTGTTAAAGTTGTCCATGACGAAATATCCGCCTTAGACATTCTATTTCTTTGTACTCTATATAATCTTGCATAGTGATCAAATTTAGGAATGGTTGAGATGATTTGTTTTCGTATAGATTCCCGTTGTTCATACCAAGAATCAACTTTTTTCAAATATTCTTTGTCTTTTTGTAAAACATCAACCGTTGATAGGTTACATAAAATTCGATAATATTTAGTTTTAACATATATGGCTCCATCTATTTGAAAGGTTTTATATCCAATTGATTGCATAAATTCATCTATCATTTTCAATTCAGATGCATCTTTTTGAAGTTTTTCTTTTGCTTCATTCATACTTTTGAGAACATATGAGTTCATCAGATATAGTTTTTTGGTAGCATCATTTTCAACCAGTAAAATCTTACTATCTTTAATGTTATAATACCGCATAACTTCTTCACAGAGTTCGTATTTAAGAAAATGTCCTGGAACATCTTTATCATTAAACCCTAATTTATTTGAAATTACATTAAATGAACCCTTTAATTCATCAGATGCAATAGGTATTTCCTGATCAATCAAAAGCATGTAAGCATTTCTTGTTCCAGAGCTATCAGTTATTTGTTTGTATTCGACAGCTAATAATGCTTCATTTCTTTTTAGAGCTTTTTCATCAAAAGAAAATTTAGTTTGTCCTGATAAAGAAAGATTTGTTAGCATCAATAAAGAGCATGATGCTACTGTTTTGAATGTAGAAAATTCAAATTTCATTGTGTGGTAATTTAAGGTTTAACATAAAAATAAAGCGTGGACATTGTACCATGTCAACCTTAGGATTACCACACCCCAAAAAACAATGATACAAGCCACGCCAAAACAGGCGTACCTTATATACATTATTTGTCTTTTAAACATGAAGTTCTAAAACTTCATTTGTGGTAATTTAAGGTTGACAATAATGCAAATAGCACGATTTATTTTACATTCCTTTTTAGGAATGATTTTTATTTTTAATAATACAAATATAATAAAAATTATCTAGGCTAAAAAACGTAAAACCCTCTATTTTAGAGGGTTTTACGTTTATATTTAAAAAATTATTTATTTAAATTTGTATGAAATTTTAGATGATCTTTATTAATAGATTGATAATCACCAGTACTTACAATACGGATACCATATTGAAGCATATTACTGTTTTTACAGTTTGTAACATTTATTAAAGAATTGGTATTATTATCGATTGATAATACTTTTAAGCTAGTATTATTATTGAAATAATGTGGGTTTGAACCAGTTTCACTTGTTTTCAAATTTGTTACTTTAAAGTTTTCCATTATATTATGATTTAATTAGTTATAGTTTCATGTTTCCAACCTTCAAAAGTTCTATTGTCATTTAATAAGTGATTCGAAGCATTAATTGATAAAACACCTTCACTTAAAAAAACATCTGTACCTCCATCAATTGATTCAATAATTGCTCTTCTTAATGAATATTGAGTTGGATTTTGGTCATTAAGAAGAAAATGTGGTAAGTAGGGATTTCTTAATTGAAATTCATCTTCAATATCTAAATAAATTTCTTTTATTACTTGATATAGTTCATCGTTTGGTTTTTCAATATTTAAGCCCAATTCTTCCTTCGCTTCCTTTCTATTAATTGTATAATCATGACTACCAGAACCAGAGCATAAAAAATCAACAACCTTAGTTACATTTTCAGCCTCTATTTCATGTAATTTCAACAATTTCTCAGCTAACATTTTTATTTGAGCTTTTGATTTAAAAACATCTCCTAATGATAATGGATGTATATATTCTGTTAATTTTAAATAAATATCTTTTAGCTCTTTTTGATCAGTAATTTTTAAATCATTTTTAGCCATATCCAAATAACCATTCACATGTTCCACGCTAATTGGTATTTTAATGTTTTGTCCATTAATATTTATTTCTGGGTTCATATGTCCATTTGTACTTGGATCAATAGGACCTAATGTAGCCTGTTTTGTCATAACAATTCTATTTGTTCCTAAACCGATTAATGTTGCAGCACTTTGGCATTTAAAAGGAACAATAATTTCAAAATCTTTACAATAACTTCTTATTAGATTAACTAAATTCCAAGCAGATAAAATATTACCTCCTGTAGAATAAATAAATAAACTTATCTTATCAGATTTCTTAATTATATCTAAGTGATTTACAAATGGTGCTATTATATCAGACGCAATATTCGTTTCAGCATTCTGTCTATCGCTTGTAACATATACTAATAATTTTGAGTTTCTAAGAGTTTCTAATTTTTTGTAGTTTTCTAACCTTTGAGTTAACATAGTTTAATTAAGTTTTGTGCCTCAAATGTATAAATATTATTATTCAAAATATTATGGTTTCCCGTAAATATATAAAATTTCAAAAACATATAGCATTAACTTGACAAAAATTTATAACTACAATTATAAAATATTTTAATTATCTCAATACAAAAATATTATAACAAAATGAAAGAAGCGTATGTTTTTAGCTTTTTAACCTGTCTTTTCATCATTTGGCTGACCTTTGAGAATATTTTCATTATTCTCATTAGTCTTGTTAGTATCATTTTCGTCTTGATTCTCGTTAGTTTTTCCAGTATTTTCTTGAACCGGGATAATAGTTGGATTTTCTAAATTTTCTGCGATGAATTCTTTTAATGATTTCATAATAATTGAATTTAGGATATATATACAACTACGAGGATTGCTAACTAAAAACTTTCAAGTTGCTAATCAATTTTGTATATTGAAATCTTTAACTAATCATTTATTTAAAGTATAATATGGATATAAATTTAGTCCTTAGAAGCAAAATAGTTCATTGTTCACTAAATGTCGAAAATGCAATTAATGAGCTATTATTAAAATATCTTTTAATTACTGATAAATCTAGAACCAAAAATTTTGGAAATAGAGCAGGTATAAGTTTTAAAAATAAGATTGATTTACTTTTTGATATTGACGTATTTGATAAGGATGAATTATATATTGTTGAACTCTTAATGGTTTTTAGAAATAAATTCTTACATGATATAAAATATTCAAGTTTTACAATCTTATTAAATGATTTAGATGCATCAATAAGAAATAAATTCTTAAAATCATTTCTCAATGGAAATGATGAAAATGAAGAAGGCTACGAAAAATCATTTATGAATTTATATGAAAAAGTTGTAGAAATAATTAACAACAAAACAAAAGAAATAAATAGTTATTCAAATAAGAAAATTGAATTCTTAAAGTTTCAAAATTATTTTTTAAGTACTCTTATCAATGAATCGTTAGATTTAAGCGGTGATTTAAATAATATAATAGCAGAAGTTGAAGATGTCGGTCTAAAAAACCAAATACAACAGAGAATTGCACAATTTGAAGGTAAAATCAACTATAAAGAAAATATTGAGAAATTTAATAGTCATCTGAATGATAATGTAATTAAATTGATGTTGAAAATAGATTAAAGTATATTATATATCATTATCTTAAGAAAAACTAATACATATGAATCGAATAATATTAATTGGGAATGGCTTTGATTTAGCTCATGGAATGAAGACGAGTTATGGGAATTTTATAGATGATTATTGGGAAAATGCAATTGAAAAAATTAGAGCAAAACCTGATTGGGAAAATGGTTTTGAAAATAATGAATTTTATGTGCAACCTCTTCCAGTAAGTTGGGATGGCAATAATGATTATGAAGGATTGAAAGACAATTTAAATAACATTAATACTAATCTAAACTTTACCAATGAATTTTTCGAAATTCTCAATAGAAATAAATCTTCACAAAATTGGGTAGATATTGAAAATGATTATTACTTTTTATTAAAAAACTGTTATAAAAAACCTTCAAGATACACGATAGCAAAACTAAATGAAGAATTTGCTAATATTGAATCTTTATTAGAAAAATATCTAACAAAAGTTCAGCAAGAATTTTTAAAAAGTTTCCCTATTACGGCTGAAGAAATGAGTTTTGAACGATCAATTTATAATGTAATATATTCAGATTTTAATTTCAGAGATTTTTCAGAATCGTCAATTAATCAATTAACTGAGTTTGAATTTCAAAGGGTTAATAATCATATTAAAGATATTGAAGAAGAGAATGTATCATTTTCAGATTTTGACTTATCCGAAAGAGATTTACGACTTTATAAAATTTTGGTAGGGATTAAAGATAAACGACAAAAGATAAAAAAATTACTAACCTCAGAAACCGCACCAAATTATTTTCGACATAGACCACAAGATGTATTGTTTGTAAGCTTTAATTATACATCAACTGAAACACATTATCATAACCCTCCAACGGATAGTGAATTTGGTAATGATATTTCTACTGATATTATTCATATTCACGGTGTGCTAAATAACAAAACAGATAATAAAGTAATCTTTGGTTTTGGAGATGAAATTGATAAAGATTATTTGGAAATTGAAAACCTTAATGATAATGAATATTTGCAGAATATCAAATCAATGAAATATCTTGAAAGTGATTCTTATAAAAGATTGTTAGAATTTATAAATTCAAATAACTATCAAGTATTTATATTTGGTCATTCATGCGGTATTTCAGATAGAACTTTATTGAACACCCTATTTGAACATAAAAATTGTAGTTCAATAAAACCATATTATCGTCAAAAAGCTGATGGTTCTGATAATTATAGCGAAATGATAAGAAATATTTCAAGAAATTTCACTGATAAAGCTTCAATGAGAGACAAAGTAGTAAATAAGAAATATACAGATGCATTATTTAGATAGTAAAATGGAGAACGAAATGTTCTCCATTATTATTAGTTGTAATGTTGTTTAATTAATTTGGTATTAACTAGTATATTATTATCAAATTATATTTGGGGTCAAAGGCGAGTCATTCAGATGTTTTATTCTATTATCAAAATTTTGAAGATATATATAATGGAAAGAAAAATGATAAAAAAAACCAAATTCCTATAAGGTATTTGGCCATCGCACCTTGGGTAGTTTATACTGTAACGTTGGTGGCATGTTTAATTGATGTATTATATAGTGGTATTTCTCCTTGGCTTATCTTTGGAATACTTACAATACTCTCTTTTTTTATTTTATATTTTCTAAATAAGAAATTCCAAAAAATTTATGATTTCTTTAATAAGAATAAACAAAGAAAAGACTTACTTAAAATAGTTTTAGGAGTATCATTATTAATTATTCTGTCCCCATTAGTTGTTTCAACAACAGGTTTGATTAAATATCCACAAATTGAGTCAAGTGAAATTGATAATTTCTACAATATATTTTTAGTCTTCTTGATTTTTTATAATGTTTTAGGAATAATTCTTATGTTTTTATATTTAGTTCATAAAGAAAATGAAACTGAAGATGCGGAAAGTAATTATAATTTTAGTTTTAAACTTCACAAAGCTACAATTGCTTTAAGTACCTTACTTGTGGTATGCTTTTGTGCTTTAAGTTTAATTTTTAAACTTATTTGGATCTCCCCCACAGTAATATTAGTTGTTCTTTCAACATTTTTTATTCTGATTTTTGAATTATTATATACAACTCCCAGGATCATAGTTATTATTGATCATTATAAGACTGCAAAGTATACTGGTAAATATGATAAATTACGATATGTTTTTTATTTAGTTTTAGTAATTATTGTAGCAAGATTTGTTTTCATGAAGGAGAAAACTATTTATTTGAGAGAATATGCTAAAAATTCACAAAAAATTATCACGCGTAATTATGATAATAGAGTAACATTGGATGATTATTTTATAAAATGGTTAGAAGTAAATCATAAAATTAGTGAGAAAAATGATGAAACAATTGATGTGGTTCTTATTTCCGGGCAGGGAGGTGGGTCAAAAGCTGGAAGTTGGATTCTTGCCAATCTTCTAAATGTGGAAGCTACCAATCCACAATTTTATAAAAATATTTTTAGTTTTTCCACGGTATCAGGTTCATCAAATGGAGCTAATTTTTATTTTGCTCTGAAAACTAAAAATATTTTATCAGATAAGTCCTATCTGAAAAGAGGAAACTTAATAAGTGACATTTATAATAAAAATTATTTTAGCAGTAATTTTTTAGGTTTGATGTTTTCAGATTATTTTGTAAATCCTATAGCTAAAGAAATGTCGGGAGATAATATTGATCGAAATTATATTTTACAAAAAGAAGAAAAAAATGCATTATTATCTTCAGTTAAATCCTTAGGTTTTAATAAAGAAAAGGAAATTGAAGATTATTTTAATCAAAACTATCTTAGTATATGGTATAATAATGATAAGAAAAAAGTAGATCTGCTTAATCCTCTGTTTTTTATAAATTCAGCGTGTTTGAATGAGGGACGGAAAGCTATCTTCTCCCCAGTGAAACTTGATAAACTGGATATGCGGGTGAAAGACATACTTAAAGAGTTTGAATCTAGTAAAGAAGCAAATGAAAGCTATATTCCGATTTCAGCTGCAGTTGCGCAAAGTCAGGCATTTCCGTTATTGAGTAACTATAATTATGTTCCTGAAACAGGATATTTAGGAGATGGTGGTTTTTATGAGAATACAGGAACATCTACAACTTTAGATGTTTACAAGAGATTAAAATACATTGCTAAAAATAATTATCCTAATAAAAAAATAAGATTTGTATTAATAAATTTCATTTCAGAAGAAGATGCAAAAAATAGTAAAAAAGAAAGAGGATTTCAAGAAAAATCTGCTCTATATCAAACCTTAAATCAAGCTTATAAAACACCATTTAATGGACATGCTACAGATGCATTGAACTTATTGAGAATTGAAGCTAAGAGAAATGGCGATCCTATAGTAGACATTGGGAACTCTGGTGAATTTGCTACTACACGATTAATGAGCAATAAGACCTTAGCTAAGATGCTTGTTAACAGTAATACTCCAGGAAAAGGTTCAAGCATAATTGTAGATCTTTTTAAATCTTTTGCACTGAAGGAAAACAAAAAACTTCTTTCCTATGAGAATCAGGCTCCAAATACTAAAGTTTCTATCGTTTATATTCAATATTCTAAGATTGAAAACAAAAAGCTTATACAAAATTTGAATTCCGAAATAAAAAATGAAATAAATAATGAAATAAATGGAAAAGAATATAAAGCGGTTGGTGATAGTAACTATATTTTTAGAGCTCCCGGAATTGAAAATGTTCCATCGTTTAAAGTTAATGAAATACGATATTTTCATACTAATGATCGGGGTATTGCAGAAAGATTAAGTGGAATACTAAAAAAGAGAGGAATTGTTTTAACCCCCAAAAAATTTGATTATAAAAGTTTTTCATCAGCCGTTCCTAAAGGACAATTAGAACTATGGATCGATAACGTAGGGAACTATGGAAAAAAATCTGAACAACCATCAGCAAAAAGATAATATCATTTCTAAAAAAGTTATCTCTAACCTAGATTTTTTCATAAACCCAAAATTTTAACTAAATTTGCAAATTGTCGTTTAATGCGGCATTTTAAAGCGAAATTTAATGGAAGAAGAAAAAAAATCACTCAATTTTATTGAGCAAATTATCGAAGATGATTTGGCAAACGGACTGAAAAACGATCAGATCCGTTTCCGTTTTCCGCCTGAACCAAACGGTTATCTGCATGTAGGTCACACAAAAGCGATCTGCATCAACTTCGGTTTGGGTGAAAAATACAATGCTCCCGTAAACCTTCGTTTCGACGATACGAACCCTGAAAAAGAAGAGCAGGAATTCGTAGATTCTATCATGAAAGACGTTGAATGGCTAGGTTTCAAGTGGGATAAAGTTTTGTATGCATCCGATTACTTCCAGCAGCTTTACGATTGGGCAGTGCAATTAATTAAAGAAGGAAAAGCTTATGTTGATGAGCAGCCGTCTGAAATTATTAGCGAACAAAGAAAAAACCCGACAGAACCGGGAGTGGAATCTCCATTCAGAAATCGCCCTGTTGAAGAGTCTTTAGACTTATTCGAAAGAATGAAAAACGGTGAATTTGAGGAAGGTTCAATGTCTCTTCGTGCAAAAATCGACATGGTTTCGCCAAATATGAATATGCGTGATCCTGTTATGTACAGAATTTTGAAAAGACCTCACCACAGAACAGGAACAGATTGGAAAATTTATCCTATGTACGACTGGGCGCATGGTGAATCTGATTATTTAGAGCAAATTTCGCATTCATTATGTTCTCTGGAGTTTGAAAACCACAGACCGCTTTACAACTGGTATTTAGACCAAGTTTACGAAGAAGGAAAAGTTAAAAACAAGCAAAGAGAATTTGCAAGAATGAATGTTTCTTATATGATTACTTCCAAAAGAAAACTACAAAGGCTGATCGCTGAAAATGTAGTGAACGGATGGGATGATCCTAGAATGCCTACGATTTCCGGAATGAGAAGAAAAGGGTTTACACCGACTTCTATCAGGAACTTTATCGACAAAGTAGGAGTTGCAAAAAGAGAGAACTTAATTGAGATTCAATTATTAGATTTCTGTGTGCGTGAAGACCTGAACAAGGTTGCAAAACGCGTAATGGCGGTTGTAGATCCTGTTAAATTAGTGATCGAGAACTATCCTGAAGGAAATGAAGAGTGGCTGGAAACGGAGAACAATCCTGAACAGGAAAATGCAGGAACGAGAGAAGTTCCGTTCTCAAGAGAATTATATATTGAGCGTGAAGACTTTAAGGAAGAAGCTAATAATAAGTTCTTTAGACTGAAATTAGGTGGCGAAGTTCGTTTGAAATCCGCTTACATCATCAAAGCTGAAAGAGTGGAGAAGGATGAAAACGGAGAAATCACAACGATTTATGCTACTTATGATGAAAAATCTAAGTCAGGAAGCGGAACTGAGGAAAGTTTAAGAAAAGTAAAAGGTACGTTACATTGGGTGTCTGCAAAACATGCACTTCCGATCGATGTGAGAATTTATGATAAATTATTCACTGTGGAACAACCTGATGCTGAGAAAGATGTGGATTTCTTGAATTTCGTAAACCCTGAATCTGTCTCTACAATTCAAGGATTTGCTGAGCCTGCTTTAAAGGATGTTGCTGTTGAAGAACCGCTTCAGTTCCAGAGAATTGGCTATTTCACGAAAGATCAGGATTCTACGGATACCAAATTGGTATTCAATAGAACGGTAACATTAAAAGACTCTTATAAGCCGGAGTAAAAATTTATTTATATCATTATAAATGAAACAGGGCTTAATTTTTTAAGCCCTGTTTTTTTTGTTTTAAACACTAAAAACACAAATATTTTCACAAATCCAGATTAGTGTTATTCGTGAAAAAAATTAGAGCCATTTGTGTTTAAACAAAAAAAATCAAATACAAATTATTAAACTAAACTTTAGAAATTGTGAAATTAATACACATATATACCAATTCATTCAAAGGGCTTTCCGAGGAAAGTTGGATGCTCGCATTGGTAATGCTCATCAATCGGGCGGGCTCAATGGTGCTCCCGTTTTTGGGAGTTTACATGACAACCCATTTACATTTTAGCATAGAAAATACAGGAATTGTTTTAAGCTTTTTCGGAATCGGATCTGTAATCGGATCTTGGTTAGGAGGATTCATTACAGATAGAATAGGAGAGTATAAAGTTCAGTATATGAGCTTGTTATTGAGTGTTCCTTTGTTTTGTTTAATTCCGATATTTAAAACAGAAGTTGGCGTGGCAACGATCATTTTACTCCAAAGTATTGTGAGTGATACATTTCGACCTGCCAATTCGGTGGCGATTACAAAATATGCCAAACCTGAAAATATTACAAGAGCATTTTCATTAAATCGTATGGCGGTGAATTTAGGATTCTCTATTGGTCCTGCTTTAGGAGGAATTTTATCTGCCATTTCATACGAATTTTTATTTTACAGCAATGCTTTGGCAGCTTTATCGGCGGGAATATTATACATTGTATTTTTCTCAAAACGAAATAAATTAGCAAAAGCAAAAGTTCCAAAAGTAAAAGAAGCGATTGAAGTAATAAAAGAAAATTCGCCTTACCGAGATGGTAAATTCTTGATTTACTGTTTCTTTTGTCTGCTTTTTTCAATGTGTTTCTTCCAGTTATTCAGCACGTTGACCATATTTTATAAAGACGTTGCAAAATTGAGTCAGGAAAATATAGGTTATATTTTAGGATACAGCGGTTTTCTGATTGTCTTGCTCGAAATGGGATTCGTACAGATTGCAGAAAAATACTTTAATCTGGCTTTTACCATGCTTTTCGGAACTTTCATTTGCGGATTTTCGTATGCAATGATGGCGTTTGATTACAGCATAATCGGACTGGTAATTTCCATGACATTGCTTTGTATCGGAGAAATCTGGACGCTGCCTTTCATGTCTACCATCTCCGCAAAACGTTCTGGACAAAACAATAAAGGCGCTTACATGGGGCTGAACAGCATTTCTTTTTCCGCGGCGTTTATTATTACGCCTTACATCGGAACTTTGATTGTTAAGAATTTTGGCTTCAATATTTTATGGATCGGAACGGGAGTTTTGGCAACGATGATCGCTGTTGCATTTTACTTTATCGTTCCGTGGATGATTGGCGATAAAAAAGTTTAATTAAACTTAAAGTTGATAATTTTAAGAGAGTCCAGAAGGGACGATTTAATAAAGGATAGGATGAAATCCTATTAAAATGATTCAAACATAATTCAAATATAATAATGCCGCAGATATTTTGCGGCTTTTTTAGATTAAAACTTAGTCATAACAAAATCCAAAACTGTACAATTTTTGCTTTCAATGTTTCAATGGCAAAACTATACTTTCTACTTTCCTTATTTTCCGTTTCATTTTTCTTTTCACAAAAGAAGGATTCTGCGACATTGATTTCAGAAGTCAAGATTGATGCTTATAAAAAACCAACACCTTTTATGGCTTCTACTAAGTCGGTTTCGGTCATTTCCGAAAACTTGTTAAATCAAAATACACCGGAAAGAATGCTTGAATCTGTGAACCAAATTGCAGGAGCAAGAATGGAAGAACGTTCTCCCGGAAGCTACCGGATTTCCCTTCGTGGAAGCACGTTGAGGTCACCTTTTGGAGTTCGGAATGTGAAAGTTTATCTGGATGATTTTATTTTGTCGGATGCTTCAGGAAATACTTATTTCAATCTCATTTCTCCCGAATTAATTAATAAAATTGAGATATATAAAGGTCCTGAAAGCGGAGATTACGGAGCCGTAACAGGCGGAACACTTCTTCTTAAAACAAAAGATTCCGAGAATTTATCAGCAAATCTTGCCATCGGAAGTTATGGAACTTTCAATCAGAGTTTTGATGTTTCAAAGCAATTGGGAAAGCATTTTGTTGAGGTTTTTCAGAATTATTACCGAACAGATTCTTACAGAGAACAATCTTCAGTTGAAAGAAAACAGATTTTTATTAAAGACAATTTTCAATATTCAAAAAAGGGTTTACTAAAGGCAATGTTATTGTATTCTGACCTCGATTATGAAACTCCGGGTGGATTGACATTAGATCAAATGAATTTTAACAGAAAACAAGCAAGACCTGCAACAGCAACGCTTCCAGGTGCAAAAGAACAAAATGCAGGAATTCGCAACAAAATGATTCTTGCCGGACTTTCAAATGAGGGTAATTTTAATCCTAATTTCTCACATTTTATTTTAATTCAAGGTTCGTATGTCGATTTTGAAAATCCTTTTATCACTAATTTTGAAAATCGTTTTGAGAAAAATTTTGCAATAAGAACACACTTTAATTATGAGAAAAATTGGGACAAAATTTCATTGGCTTACAGATTGGGCTTTGAAGGTGGAATTAATGATATTTTGATTAAAAACTACGATAATAACAAAGGAATTGAAGGAAATCCACAGAATTTTGACCAGCTTAAAAATATTTCAGGTTTTTATTTTCTTTCACAGAAATTGAATTTTAACGAAAAATTATTTACAGATATTTCAGTCAGCTTAAATTCCAATTCTTATGAATTCGAGAGGATTTATCCAAGATCAGAAAACGGAAATATGAAATTTAAAAATCAATGGCTTCCTAATTTCGGATTCACTTATCTTTTTGCAAAAGGTTTTTCAATAAGAGGAAAAATCGGAAAAGGAAATTCTGCTCCAACCAATGAAGAAATCCGTTCTTCGAATCAGGAATTTAACTTAAATCTCGTGCCGGAATATGGCTGGAATAAAGAAATCGGAATCAGAAAACAGTTCGGAAATTCCATTTTTATAGAAGGAAGTTATTTTGATTTTCGGATGAAAAATGCAATTGTCCGAAGACAAAATGAAGCTGGACAAGAATATTTTATCAATTCGGGCGAAACCCTTCAAAAAGGTATTGAAGTTCTTTTGGAGTCTAAAAATTTTAATCTTAAGAATGATTTTTTCAGTAATTTTAAGTTTAGGTTTTCAGGAAGTTTTTACAATTTTAAATTTGAAAATTACAGACAACTCAATAATAATTTTTCCGGAAACGATTTAACTGGAGTTCCACGAACAACGATTAATAGTTTGTTAAACTTCACTTTCTTTAAAAAACTTTCTGTTGATTATTCCCATTTTTATACCTCAAAAATGCCTTTAAATGATGCCAATTCTGTTTGGTCGGAATCGAGTTTTGTGGGAAATATTCAATTCAGAGTTCCTGTAGATTTTGAAAAAACGAGACTTAATTTATATCTACAAATTCAGAATCTCTATAATACAGATTACGTGTTGGGATTTGATATCAACGCTTTCGGAAACCGTTTTTACAATCCGGCTGCAAAAAGAAATTTTGTTTTTGGTGTGAAGGTTGATTTTTAACTTTCTAATTTTAGAGTAATTTATTACGCAAAGTTTGTCATTCAGGAGGAATCTCGGTTTATTTTGTAGAAATAGAATTGTAAAAATAATTGGTATTTGTCATAGAAATCGGAATGACAAACTTTATGTTTATTATTTTTATTTTGAAAGAATATGTCGAACAATCATTTCCGCATGAATTCTTGAGTTTTCAATAAACCAAAGATGAGTGTCTTTTCCGCCACAAACCACTCCTGCCAAATAAAGATTTTCAACATTCGTTTCCATCGTTTCGGGGTGATGAAGCGGGTTTAAACAATCTCCCTGCAAATCTATTCCTGAGTTTTTCAAAAAATCAAAGTCAGGTAAATAGCCCGTCATGGCAAGAACAAAATCATTTTCAATTTCCTGAATTTGTCCGTTTTCATCTTTAAAAATGACTGAATTTTCTTTGATTTCGATAAGTTCAGAATTAAAATGAGCTTTTATATTTCCTTCCTCAATTCGGTTTTCAATGTCAGGTTTTACCCAATATTTTACATTTTTTGAAATTTCAGAATGACGAACGATCATGGTAACTTCCGCTCCTTTTCTATACGTTTCCAACGCCGCATCCACCGAAGAATTGCTCGAACCAATCACCACAATTTTCTGCTTTGCGTAAGGGTAAGGTTCTGTATAATAATGCTTTACTTTTTCTAAATTTTCTCCCGGAATATTCATCAGATTTGGAATATCATAGAATCCTGTTGATATAATTACATTTTTTGCAAAATATTTTCCTTTCGGGGTTTCAACTTTAAAGACATCATTTTCTTTCGAAACTTTTAAGACCTTTTCGTAAAGATTGATGTTGATATTTTTCTGTCTCGCAATTCCTTGATAATATTCTAAAGCTTCCTGTCTTCCGGGTTTGGGAGCAGTTGATATAAATGGAATTTCATCGATTTCTAATTTTTCAGCCGTTGAAAAAAACCGCATATATAAAGGATAATTATATAAAGAATTTACGATGGTTTCCTTTTTCTATAATTAAATAAGTGAGATTGTTTTTTTTAGCTTCAAGAGCGCAATTCAGACCGATTGGGCCGGCTCCGATGATAAGAATATCTAAAATTTCCATGGGTCAAATGTACAAAAAAGCTGTAAGGAATGGACTTTAAGACAAATGCAAAAAACTATATTCACAATAATTAAAGTCTATCTCAAACTCTAAAATACTAAACTCTCGCACTCAAAAATGGCATCGCGTTTGGTAATATATTTCAATTAATAGTAAGAAATAAAGGAATTATTTCTATCAATATTCATGATAAGCTTAGTTGCCGTGATCAGTGATCAATGGACGATTTAATATAAAATTTTAACAACAAAAGGAGCTGAAATTTTAACACATTAGAACACTTAAGAATATTTAAAACTTTGAAAATATTAAGATCACATAAGAAGAAAATCAAAGATTTTCAAAACTCAGGTGGTAAAATAGTTTTGCTTTTTTGTGGGTTTTTAAAGACAAAATCTTTGGGTTAAAAAAATTAAGCTATAAAATCTCAGCCAATTTTTTAGTCAAATTTTTTCTTGAGAATTGCTCGATATTCTGAGTGTTTTCAACCAAATTTCCGTTTTTCCATAATTCAAATTTTTCTAAAATGAAATTTTTTATTGTTTCAGAATCGTCATAGCTGAAATGCTTTCCTGCCTTTGTTTCTGTCAATATTTTTGAAACATCGGCTTCATTTGGTCCAAAAGAAATAATTTGTTTTCCGGTTGCTAAATATTCGAAAATTTTTCCGGGAATAATTCCTTTCGATGATTCGTTGGGAAAGTTGGTGATCAACAAAACCGAAGATTTCGCCATTTCTAAAATCGCTTTATCATGAGAAATATAACCCAAATTAAGAACATGATTTTTTAAAGCAGAATTTTCAATCGAGCTTAAAATTTTATCATCAATTCGTCCTGCAAATTTCAAAGTGAAATTTTTAGCAAAATCCGAGTTTGTTTTAACTAAATTATCAAGTGCTTTCCAAAGGTTTTCCGGATTTCGAAGTTGCTCTAAAACTCCGATATAACTTAGTGTAAATTTTTGTTCTAAAGTCTGAGAATTTGAAGGATTGAGTGTTTCTGAGGCATCCGTTTCATCAAAACCATTCGTAATACATATTGCATTTGCTCCATTTTTTCTGAAATTTTCAGCATCGGTATAGCTTGTTGCCAATGTAATGTCCGCATTTTTGAAAACCTCACTTTCCAATTGGTGATGCTTTTTATCGGAGCTTTTGGTTAATTTTAAATGTTTATAGTAAGAAATTTCAGTCCACGGATCACGGAAATCGGCGATCCATTTCAGATTCGGAAGTTTCTTTTTTAAGTTTAAACCAATTAAATGAAGCGAATGTGGCGGTCCCGAAGTTACCACAACATCAATTTTATTTTCTTTTAAATACTGTTCTAAAAATTGTGTTGAAGGTTTTACCCAAAAAACTCGCGCATCAGGAATGAAAAAATTTCCTCTTACCCAAATCGAAAGTTTAGATTTCCAGCTTTGATTTTTACCGACATCAAACTGTCCGGCTTTGAATTTTTTATTGCTTTTATTAAGCTTTTCAGCGAGTTGATAAGGTTCCCAGATCTTTGTTTTAATGATTTCAATATTTTCTGGAACGTCTTTTAATAAGCTTTCATCCAACAAAGGATAACTCGGATTTTCGGGAGTGAAAATAATGGGTTTCCAGCCAAATTCGGGTAAATATTTTGCAAATTTCAACCACCTTTGAACACCGGGACCTCCAGCAGGAGGCCAGTAATAAGTGATGATTAATATTTTTTTCTGTTCCATTAATTGTAATGTAAACTATGCGTTTTTTTGTCATTCCGTAGGAATCTAGATGAAGTTTTTAAAATTATTATTCTAATAATCGCTTAGATTCCTACGGAATGACAAAAGTAAGATTAAACTTTTTCTACTAGAATTTCCTTTTTCTTGTTTTTATTCATCCAGAAAATACCGAAGCCACTCAATAGGATAAATAATCCGAATGAAAGAAGAGAAATCCATTTTCCTGTTTCGATTACTTCAGGTTCGAAGATCATTCTTACATGGTGATTTCCTGCAGGAACATGCACTGCACGAAGTAAATAATCAGCCTTTATGTAAGGAACTTCTTTCTCATCGATGAAGAATTTCCAGCCGTGAGGATAATAAATCTCAGAAAATACTGCCAATTGCGGAGTTTTTGATTGAGATTTAAATTCTAATTCGTTCGGTTGGTATTTTGTTAAATTAATAAACGCTGTTGAATCTGCCTGAACAGGTTTTCCATCAAAATATTTTTTATCGGAAGATGCAATTACAGCAGTTTTTTTACTGTTAATTACTCCGATCGATTTAATTTCCTGATTGGGAGAATCTACAAATTTCAGGTCGCTTACAAACCATGCGTTTCCGTTTGCTCTAGGATTCGGAATTGCCTGAGGTTTTTCAGGACCTCCTAAAACCATGTATTTTGTGTTTAAAAGATTCAGGATATTCGGAAGTTTTACAGAATCCATTACCTGAAAATATTCATTGATAACATCGTCGTATCTTCTCAATTTTACGGCATGATAACCTCCGATTGAAGATTTGAAATACGAGGTATTGGTCTCACTGAACGTTCCTAAAATATTATTGAAAATTCTGTAATGCGTTTTATCTTTTTCAGAAATTATTTCCAGTGTTTTGTTAACATTTACATTTGCTAAAATGGGTTCAAGATTTGGATTTCCCTGAACTTTTTCAACCATTAAATCTGAACTTTCTGTTTGGAAAGGATTTTCTGCAAATATTTTATCAACGTAATTGTCATCATTTAAATAACGTTTGTTTACAGACCAAAGATCGAATAAACTTACAACTCCGATAATAATTAAAGCGATATTCTGATTTAATTTTTGCTTTAAAACCAAGAACAAAGCTGCTGCTGTAATGGCAACATAAATAAATGCTTTGATGGCATCAATTCTGAATAATTTATACCTTTCTTCAACCAAATAATCCAATAGGAAAGGAGGAAGATATGTTTTTTCGTTGTCTGTATGGAAACCTAATAAAGCTTTTCCGAAAATAAGTAGAAGTAAAGTGAAACCTAAAGTTTCCGCCACCAACATAAAGAAGGATTTTCTTTTTGTATTCTTCCGTCAGTGTTGAATCTGTAAAGAATCTGTATAATCCGAGGATGGCAATGAGCGGGAATAATAATTCTACTACCACTAAAATGGAAGATGGTGCTCTGAATTTGTTGTAAAACGGAACAAAATCAATAAAGAAGTCTGAAAATGCCATGAAGTTGCTTCCCCAAGCCAAAAAGACGGTTAAAATAGAAGCTCCTAAAATCCAGTAGCGGTATTTTTTCCATGCAAAAAAGAATCCTAAAACAGCCAGGAAACAAACAATTGCTCCCTGATAAGCTGGTCCTGAAGTTCCTGGTTGGTCTCCCCAATACGTTAGATTTCCGAATCCTTTAGAAATTCTGTCATATTCAATTCGAGAACCTACGTTTTCCTGAACCAATTCCTGAACTTTCGCCATCATTTCTTTTCCTTCAGGTTCCTGACTTCCGCCACCCATTAATCTGGGAATGAAAAGGTTCAATGTTTCCAGTTTTCCGTAGCTCCACATCAACATACTTTCTTTATCCATTCCTGAATCTCCTCCGGTATTGCTTTCGTTGGTTAAGATTTGTTTTCCACGAACTGTTTCTTTGATGTACTCAGAATTCGCCATGATTCTTTGAGAATTCATTCCGACTCCAATGAAACAAGAAGCCGCAATAATTCCTGAAGAAACAAGAAAATGCTTCATCGGGATTTTTTTCTGGATCGCTCTGATTAATTCAGATAAGAATAAAAATCCTAAGGCAAGGAAAAGATAATAGGTCATTTGCGGGTGATTCGCGGCGATCTGAAGCCCCATGAAAAGGGTAGTGACGATGAATCCCCAAATGTAACTTTTCCTTATATAAACCAATAAAATTCCGGCTAAAAGTGGTGCAAAATATTCAATGGTATTTACTTTACCGTTATGTCCCGCCGCAATGGCAATGTAAAAATAGGTTGAAAGTCCGAAGAAAGTAGCTCCCAGAAGTGCATATTTCCAGTTTCTGACGGCGACCATTCCCAACAGGAAAAATCCTCCGAAAAGCAAGAAAAGATAATTGACAGGTCTTGGAAGAAAATTTAATTTACTATCAATTTGTTTGATGATATCGCCTTTAAACTGGCTTCCCATCTGATAAGTGGGCATTCCTCCAAACATGGAATCGCTCCAGTATGTTTCTTTTTCGTTGCTGGCTCTATAGTCGAGAAGTTCTTTCGCACCGCCTCGATATTGCACAATATCATGCTGGAAAAGCTGTTTCCCCGTAAAAACAGGAGTGGAGTATAAAAATGCTAAAACTATAAATACAACCAATGAAATTGCAATATAAATTAAGTTTTTATTTTTCGCCATGTTGATGGTTATTATCTTTTATTTTTCGGAATTATTACCTTTTGTCTTTGGTCTCTTTTACTTCTTCGTAGTCCACAGTTTCTGCGTCCCAGTTGATTTTTTTACTAATCTTATTTGAGTTTTGCACATCCGGATTTTGTCTGTTATTGTTTTTATTACCAAACACATAACTATGGAAAGTTTTAAAGAAAATTCTCTTCAAAATATTCCAGACAAAATAGATGATAATCGTTGCGAGTACGAACTCAAAAATATGTTTCATCATAATTAAATGTTCAAAGTTTTTACATTAATTCTCTGACAATTCAACTTTAAAAATCATTCAATCTTTATTTCGCAGAAGGATTTACCATGACAGAAGAATTAGAAACACTTGTCATAGACTGAGATTCTTTTCCGTTTGAGATGGTTTCGATCTGTGTAGTTTTCACAGAAATATTCTGATTGGTGATCCATCCTGTATTTTGATCGAATTTAATTGTTCCGTTTTGTGACAATTCGCTGCTCAAACTGTGGGTAACTTCTCCTTGTTTCTGCTTTTCAGTTTTCTTAGGAATTCCTCCTGTTACAGAGATTTCAGCGATACCGTTTCCTACACTTTTTAAGATGTAATTTGATGTTACTTTAATTTTTCCACTTGCATCAGCATTTTCACTATTTGTCCATTTCTCTCCCACTTTTGCTCCTTTTTTAGGAATAATTGTTAGGTTTTTATTGAACTGATCCTTCAATACTTTCTCGTTAAAAGATTCCTTAAGACTTGTGACAACACTTTCCTTTTGGTTTTTATCTTTAACAATTGCACCAATCGAATTAGAAACTTTGGTGTAAACAGCATCAAAACCTGTGATCGACAGTACATTTCCTTTCGTATCCATCTTCATGTTCAGCTTATTTCCTGTCAAAGCTCTGTTGATATTCCAGATCATTTTAAGGTCTTCTTCTTTCGGAATAGGCAATTTCGTGTCTACAACAATGGTTTTCCCTTGTGAAGTCTGAGAGCTTCTTTTTGCGATAAGATTTAAAGTAATATCATAAACATTTCCTTTAATATCATTTACCAGAAAAGACATTTCGTCTGTAGACTCGCTCGTTCCGTTCATGGTTTGACCTTTAGGATCGGTCATTGTTTTTGTATCTCTCTGATACGTCGTCAAAGGATAAGTTTTCCCTTTTTCTAACTTAAAACTCTGCTTGTAAATTCCCGCAGAATCTTTAATAGCGGGGTTTGCTTCTACTTTTGCGACAGAATCAGCCGGAACTTCTACGGTGATTGTTTTCCCTGTTTTAGGATCGAATTTTGTGATCTTTGCCGTTTCTTTTTTGTTGCAAGAAACCAATGCTATTGTTGAGATAAGTGCTAATGCAGCTATATTTTTCATTTGATTTTTTTAAGTGTTGATGTGATTAAATTGTTTTCGTAAGCTTCTGTCTTACCGCTTCATATAAAATTGCTCCACAAGCCACAGAAACATTCAGAGATTGTGTTTTTCCTTCAATCGGAAGTTTTATTTTTTCATCTGCATGATGCGACACTTCTTTAGAAATTCCCGTTTCTTCGTTACCCATTACAATAGCGCAAGGTTCTGTAAAATTAACATCATAAATTAATTTCTGAGCCTTTTCGCTTGCTGCAAATACAGAAATTCCGCTTTGTTGAAGGAAATCTACAACGTGAGCAAGATTAGGTTCTTTACAGATTTTAATATTATAAAGTGCTCCTGCTGAAGTTTTTATAGCGTCAGAATTGATGGGTGCACCTCCTTTTTCAGGAATAATTATCGCATCAACTCCTACACATTCTGCAGTTCTGCAGATGGCTCCGAAATTTCTGACATCTGTCAATCGATCCAAAATCAATAAAAACGGTGTCTTTCCTTCTTCAAATAATTGAGGAACAATATCTTCTATTTTATGAAACGGAACATCTGATATAAATGCTACGACACCTTGATGGTTTTTTCTTGTAAATCTGTTCAGTTTTTCAATCGGAACATAGTTAGGGCGAATTTTATGTTTAGCTAAAATTGTTTTTAATTCTGCATAAATATCTCCCTGTAATGCATTTTGCACAAAAACTTTATCAATCGTTTTTCCTGCTTCAATTGCTTCAATTACCGGACGAAGTCCGAAAATGAAATCGTCTTTTTTATCGTTGTTATCCATTTTAATGTATGTTTATAGTGCAAAATAATATCCAGATAAGAGGTTTTCCTCAAGAATCATAGCTTGTCCCTGAAATGAAGGTTCATTTATATTTGTTTCAAACCATGTTAATTCAAATATTCTGTTATTATTGGGTGAAATTCTGATGTTTAGATTCATGCCGTCAAAACTATTTTCCTCTCTCCAAGATGATCGATATTCTCCATTGAAAGTGTTTCCATCATTATTTCTATCAGCACTTTCAGTTCTAATTGTTGAATTATTAGCATCATTAAAAAACTCTCCAATCAAATTTCCACTATTTGTTAATCTAAAATAAAAGAATCCTCTTCTCATTTTAATATTTTTCTCCTAAAATTGCTCTTTTTTGCGACATTGCATATCCGTAATGCAAGCTCTCATGCATGTTGTTGAAAATAATGGCATCCTGAATACTTTTCAGATCCATCCCAAAACTTGTGGTGTAAGGCGTATAATCTGAAAAAAAATCGCTGTCATAATCTTTCATTAAAATCTTTGAAGTTTCAGTGAGTAAAAACTCAAGATCTTCCACTTCAGATTTTTGAACATTCAAGTTCGGTAAAGTCCCTTTTTTGTAAGTTTCAATCCAATATTTATCAATTCTGAAAGGGTTTCCGCTTAGATAATAATGTAAAAGCTGCTGAGTGGCAACGGTGTGCGCAATGTTCCAGTAAAGATTATTGTTGAAACCATCGGGAATCAACAAAAGGTCTTCGTGAGAAGTGTTCTGTAAAATATCCAAAAGGTTCTTTCTAACTTGTCTGTGAGCTTGAAAATGATAATTCATTTTGCAAAATTTTTAATCACCAAAAATAGTTTAATAAACTGGGAATGACAATTTTTGAATGGTAGATTAAAGCAAAATTTATATATTTTTATGAAAATATTCAATAATCTTATTGAGTTTTAAGACTTCAACTATTTTGGATGTCGCATTAATGCTGGAATATTTAACAAACTTTAACTCAAAAATGGCATTCATTGTGTTGATTAATGCAAGTATTTATTAGAAATTTACCAATTATTTTAAATTAGATTATGTCAGATACATATCAAGCGGAAGATATTCGTCAGTTGACGGAAAAAGTAAAGGAAAAAAACTATTTATTTGATCTTCTAAGGCAGGAAATCAACAAAGTCATCATCGGTCAGGAATATATGATAGACCGCCTTTTGGTAGGACTTTTGGGGAACGGTCACGTTCTTTTGGAAGGAGTTCCGGGCTTGGCAAAAACCTTGGCGATAAAGACTTTGGCAGAAGCTGTTCATGGTGAGTTTTCAAGAATTCAGTTTACACCGGATTTGCTTCCTGCAGATGTCGTAGGAACGATGATCTTC
Organism: Chryseobacterium ginsenosidimutans; assembly: GCF_024807225.1. GTDB lineage: Bacteria > Bacteroidota > Bacteroidia > Flavobacteriales > Weeksellaceae > Chryseobacterium > Chryseobacterium ginsenosidimutans. The sequence continues at coordinate 3,838,381 of NZ_JANUCO010000001.1, read as the reverse complement.
AATATTAAAGACAACGATTTTTCGATAAAAAGAGGTCCTGTTTTTGCAAATTTCGTCCTTGCAGATGAGATCAACCGTGCTCCTGCGAAAGTACAGTCGGCTCTTTTGGAGGTGATGCAGGAAAAGCAGGTGACAATCGGTGACGAAACAATGAAGCTTCCGAAGCCGTTTTTGGTATTGGCAACACAAAACCCGATCGATCAGGAAGGAACGTATCTTTTGCCGGAAGCGCAAAGCGACCGTTTCATGCTTAAATGTACCATCGATTATCCTGAATTTGAGGATGAAAGAAAGATAATGAGAATGGTCTCTACTTCGCATCAACCTGAGATAAAACCTGTAATTTCTTTACAGGATATTGTTGAAGCTAAAGAATTAATCAATCAGATTTATTTAGACGAAAAGATCGAAAAATATATTCTGGATATGGTTTTTGCAACACGTTATCCTGAAAATTACGGACTTTCTGATCTTAAAAATTATATCAGTTTTGGGGCTTCTCCGAGAGCTTCAATCAACTTGGCGATTGCTTCCAGAGCGTATGCATTCTTAAGAGGAAGAGCTTTTGTAATTCCTGAAGATGTAAAATCTTTGGCGAAAGATGTACTGAGACACAGAATTGGTTTAACTTTCGAGGCAGAAGCAGAAGAAATTTCATCAGAAGAAATTGTCAACAGAATTTTAGCTAAAATTCAGGCACCTTAATTTTTCCATGGAAGAAATTACAATCAGAAAGGCGGTTCAGGAAGATTGTGCTCCGATGTTGGAGTTAATTAAAGAACTTGCCGAATATGAAAAAGCTTTGCATGAAGTTACCCTATCTTTAGAACAATTTATTGAAGACGGCTTCGGAAAATCTCCGGTTTGGGGAGCTTTTGTTGCTGAATTTAATGGAGAGATTGTAGGGATTTCATTGTACTACGACAGATATTCAACGTGGAAAGGAAGAAGATTGTACTTGGAAGATTTGGTGGTGACGGAAAAATTAAGAGGAAAACAAATCGGAAAGAAATTATTTGAAGCAACAATCGAACATGGAAAATCCCACCAATACAGCGGAATGGTTTTTCAAGTCTTAAATTGGAACGAATCTGCAATTAATTTCTACAAAAAATACAGTCCTAAATTCGATGATGAATGGTTGAATGTTTCGATTGAATTTAAATAACAAGGAAGATGGAAGTTGGATGCCGGAAGTTTTTAAGGACACAAAAACACTTAAACTCTAAAACCCTCAAACACAAAACATGCAGATAAAAGATATTGTAAAAAAAGTCAAGCAGATAGAAATCCGTACTCGAAAGAAGACGGAAGCTTCTTTGATGGGACAATATCACAGTGCTTTTAAAGGGCAGGGAATGACTTTTTCGGAGGTTCGTCCGTATCAGTTTGGCGATGAAATCCGTAGAATCGACTGGAATAAAACAGCACGTTTCCAAGAACCATTCGTAAAAGTAATGGAGGAGGAAAGGGAATTGACGATGATGATTTTGGTAGATATTTCCGCTTCGATGGATTATGGAACGAAAAATCAATTAAAAAGAGAATATGTTGCCGAAATTGCCGCAAGTTTAGGCTTTTCCGCAGCAGGAAATAATGATAAAGTGGGATTGATTTTGTTTGCTGATAAAGTATATAAAGTGATTCCGCCACAAAAAGGAAGAAAACATATTCTTTCGATTATCAGTAATATTTTGACAGCAGATTACGTTCCTGCAGAATCGAAAATTGATAAAGCGATGGAATATATGATGGGAATTTTTAAAAGAAAATCACTGGTTTTCCTTTTCTCGGATTTTGAGGATGAATACGACTCCAAAATGTTGAGAGTGGCTTCCAAAAAGCATCAATTATTGGGAATGAGGATTTTTGATGAAAAAGATAATGAAATTCCTGATGTAGGATATACCTTATTATACGACGCAGAAACCGGAAAACAGGTTTGGGCAAATACTTCCAGTGCAAGATGGAGATACACATTTGCAGAAGCTCAAAAACAGAAATTAAGAGCTTTGGAAGAAGATTTTGCCACCAGTTCGGCGAGTTTTATGAATGTAAGTACAGGTTCGGACTACTCAAAATTATTGTATAATTATTTTCAAAAGAAATAACATCAATAGGAATGGGCATGTCATCCTGAGCTTGTCGAAGGAAACCCATTTTAAAATTAAATATAAACATTCGGCTTTAGCCAAAACTTATTATTTAAAATTGAAAAAACTATTATTTATATTTTGTTTTTTAATCTGTGCAAATGCTTTTTCACAGATCCTTTCTTCCAGTATTGAGAAGAAAACCATCGCTTTGGGAGAAGTGAACCATATTGTGATAACGATTAATAATCTGAACAATCAGAAGGTTTCTGCTGCTCCTGAAAACGAATTGCTGCCTTTTCATTTTGAAGAAGTAAAAGACAGTATTGCCCAAACTCAGGATGTTTATTATCGAAGAATTGATTTTGCGGTTTTTGATGAAGGAAAATTCACCATTCCTGAGCTTGAATTTAAAGTAGGAGGTAAGATTTTAAAGACGATTCCTTATGAAGTTGATGTAATTAATACGGCTCAAAAAATAGATCCGATCAACGATATCATGAATAATAAAAGCGTAAAACTTGAAGTCACCGATTATTGGGAACTCTATAAGTTTTATGTTTTGGCTGCAATTGCTGTTATTTGTTTGATTATTGCGATTGTGATGTTTATAAAATATGGCAGAAAATCGAAAGATTCTCCCGCCGTTGCAACAAATCAGACCTTAAAAGAATTAGATTCTCTTAAAAAGAAAAAATATGTGGAAAGCGGAAATTATCGTTCATTTTATGTTGAATTGATCGAGATTTCACGAAAATTTATTACCAAACAATATCATTTGCCTGCAGATGTTTTGTTGACGGATGATTTGATTGATTTAATGAAGAAAAACAATACAATTTCTCAGGAAAACGAAAGGGTAGTGGAAGATGTATTTTTAAGAGGTGACCTCGTAAAGTTCGCTAAAACGTTCCCCGATCAGGAAACTATGGAGAAAGATCTTGCTGAGATCAGAAATTTTGTGAAAAGATCATCAAAAGATATCGAATTTGAAAACTTGAGAAAGGATGTTTAATTTTGAGTTTTTTAGTCCGTGGTTTTTAGCGCTTTTCTTTTTGTTTATTCCGCTTTTATTCAGAGATGTAAGTAAGCAGAAAAGAAAAGGGATTAAAGTTCCTACTGTCAAAAATATGGGCGACAGTGGCGGAATCCAGATTGTTATGTTTGTATTGAGAATTTCAAAGTACATCATTCTTTCAGCTTTAATTATTGCGATGGCAAGACCCAGAACTTTCACCGTTTCTCAGGACAGAGACGATACAAAAGGGATTGATATCATGCTTTCCGTAGATGTTTCGTTGAGTATGTTGGCGAAAGATTTAACACCGGATCGTTTGACGGCTTTAAAGAATATCGCGATGAAATTCGTGGAAAAAAGACCGAATGACAGAATCGGTTTGGTAGCCTATTCCGGAGAAGCTTTCACAAAAGTTCCCGTGACTTCCGATCATCAGGTTGTTCTGGATGAATTACAAAATCTAAATCCGCTGGAACTTCAGCCGGGAACTGCGATTGGAGAAGGACTTTCTGTTGCGGTAAATCACCTGAAAAATAGTAAAGCAAAAAGCAAGATCATCATCTTAATGACAGATGGTGTCAATACAATTGAAAACGCGATGCCGCCTGCAATTGCTGCAGAACTGGCGAAAAGTAATGGTATTAAAGTATATTCTATCGGGATTGGAACGAACGGATATGCTTTGATGCCAACTCAGACAGATATTTTCGGGGATTTGGTTTTCACGGAAACAGAAGTGAAAATAGATGAACCTGTGTTGAAAGAAGTGGCTCAAATGACGGGCGGGAAATATTTCAGAGCGACCTCAAACAGCAGTTTGGAGGAAGTGTATGATGAAATTAATCAATTGGAGAAATCTGATGTGAAGGTTTCAAAATTATTTAATTATCAGGAATATTTTAAAATTTTCCTTTGGATTGCCTTAGGAATGCTGTTTTTTGATGCATTGTTGAGATGGGTTTTTTATAAAATTTTAAGTTAATGGATTGGTATTTAGGGAATTATTGGTACTTATTGTTGCTGTTGCTTTTGCCGCTGTTAGCTATTTTTTTGATCCGTTATTTAAAATGGAAAAACAAGAAAAGAGAAATTTTTGCAGACAGCCAGTTTCACGAGCATTTATTTGAAAAAAGATCTGGATTTACTAAATTTTTTCCGGCTTTATATTTATTGGGAACTTTGTTTTTAATCTTTTCAATTATTGATTTATTAAACGGTTCGGAGGAAATTAAAACCAATCAGAAGTTAAATAATGTCATTTTCATGTTGGATGTCTCCAACTCGATGAATGCGGAAGATATTAATCCAAGTCGTTTAACGGAAGCAAAAAATCTGATGCTTCAAATGATGCAGAAGATGAAAAGTGATAAAGTCGGGATGGTGATTTTCGCAGGGCAGGCAACTTCAATCATGCCTTTAACGACAGATTATAACTCGGCAGAAACTTACATCAGCGGAATTGAAACCAACTCCATGCAGATTCAGGGAACTGATTTTTTGAACGGAATGAAAATCGCTGTCGAAAAATTTAAAAATGTAAGCAAAGGCGCCCGAAAAGTTGTTTTATTGAGCGATGGTGAAGATAATGAAGGAAATGACGATGAGGCGATAAGATTAGCAAAGAAAGAAGGAATAATGATTACTTCCGTAGGAATTGGTTCTGATGAAGGCGCTCCCGTTCCCGAATATGTTTTCGGACAATTAATGGGGTACAAAAATGATATGGCAGGACAAACCGTTATTTCAAAAAGGCAGACAGAAGCTTTGAAGAAAATGGCAGATGCAACAGGCGGAACTTATATTGACGGAAATAATATCAATGAAGCTCCGGACAGAATTTTGGATGCTTTGCATAAGAAAATGGGGTCTTCGGAAACGCTGGTAAAATCACAGAATGCAAACCATTATTATCAATATTTCCTTGCTGTATCGATGTTTTTCTTCTTTTTGATTTATATTTTTAATCCTAAAAGAGATTTTAATGTTTGATATTAGGACTTCTTTGTCCCAATGTAGGACAATTACTTTAACCGAACTTTAACAAATAAGACGCTGTTTCTTAACATTTAAACGAATAATTTTGCACTGAATGAATACTAAAATCTTTTTTTTGTCGTTTATATCTGCTTTCATGTGTTCAGGAGTTTTGTTTGGTCAGAAAAACTACAGGACTTTGGTGTATGAAGGTAACGAGAAATTTAACGGTAAAGATTATGATGGTGCCTCTGTAAAGTATCTGGAAGCGATAAGAGCAAACGGGAAAGATTTTACGGCGCATTACAATTTAGGAAACGCATTATATAAAAGTAAAAAATACGAAGAGGCAAAAGCGGAGTTTGAAACAGCACAAAAACTTTCTCAGACAATTCCGGATAAAGCAGCAGCTCTTCACAATTTAGGAAATACTTATATGCAGATGAAACAGCCCGACAAAGCTGCTAATTTTTATAAGCAATCCTTAAAACAAAATCCTTACAGCGAGGCAACAAGAAAAAATTATGAAATTGCCAAACTGAAAGAAAAAGAAAACGAACAAAAAAAACAACAGCAAAATAACTCTGGTAAAGGAGGCGGTGGTAAAGACCAAAAACAAAATGATGATCAAAAAGGAAATCCTAAAGATCAAAAACAAGATCAGGGACAAGGTCAACAAAATCAAGGCAAAGGACAGGGAAATGATCCCAATCAAGGCCAGAATAATGAAGGCAAAATCCCAAAAGATCTTGAAAATCAAATACTCGATAAAGTAAGCGATAAGGAAAAAGAAACCGCCAAAAGAATTTTGAATAAAAATTCTTATTCGATGCCCGAGAGCAACGAGAAAGATTGGTGATGCAAAGCAGATTTACCTACATATTATTTCTTTTCATATCCGTAATTTCTTACGGACAGGTAAATCTTACGGTAACTCCTGATAAAACAAGTTATAATGGTAAAGACATTGTAAACCTGAGTATTGTTCTTGAAATTGAAGGGAGCGAATACAGTCAGCAAACCAAATTACGTTTACCCGATTTTTCTAAATTTAATCTTATCGGAACAGGATCTGTCAACAATGCATTTATGGATCCCGAAACCAATACCGTAATTTCTCAATCCGTAACAAGGCTTGCTCTCGAACCGAAACAAAAAGGAAAGGTAAAAATCGGTTCGTTTCTGATAACAATCAATAATAAAATCTATAAAACGGAGCCTTTTGATATCATTATAAAAGATATTGAGAAAAAAACGGATGTTGCAAGTGCCTCAAAAGATGTTTATCTGAATATGGAGATCGAAGATCGTGATGTTTATCAGGATCAGGCAACAATTGCTGTACTGAAGGTATATTCTAAAAATATGGATAACTTCAGAAGAGTAAAAAATATTCATCTTCCGGAGCAGGATAATCTGAATGTTTATCCGGTAAGTTTCTCGAAATCTGAGATCGATCCTGCTGATAACGGAAGCATGGCGTCACAGATTTTGGCAGTGTTCATGGTATTTCCCAATGAAGCAGGATATGTAGATATTCCCGGAGTTGCTGCATCTGTAAATTCTTATTCAAATAAAAATAAAATCGTTTCCAATAAAGTTAAGATCAACGTTAAAAAACTTCCGGAAGGATCTCCTGAATATTTTAAAAATGCGGTCGGGAATTTTAATGTAAGCGTTGTTAATGCTTCAAAAGAAAAAGCTGAGGTTAAAAAACCAATCAATGTTGTTGTAAAAGTAAGCGGAGAAGGAAATCTTAAAAATATAGAGCTGCCGAAAATTGCAGAATCTCCCGATTATGAAGTTTTTGCTCCTAAAATTACCTCAAATGTTACAGTTGGAACAACTGGAATGAAAGGAGAAATCTTGGCAAATTATCTTATTATTCCTAAAAAAGCAGGTGAAATTAATATTAAAACAGAACAGTTTGCATTCTTCGATCCTGCAAGTAAAGAATATGTAGATCTTGGTCAGGAAACATTGGCGGTGAATGCGTTTTCTCATGACCAAATCATGGAAGCCCGCACAACGGTTGAAAAGGTGAATGAGTACACCAATACTTTTCTGGAAACAGTAAATACACCGGTTTTAAAGACAACATCATTCAAAGTAAAAGAAAAAAGCAAATTCCACTGGAATATACTTTTGACCAATATTACCATTTTGCTGGGATTATTTATAGCATATTTATTATTTAAGACTTGGCAAAAAAAACGTAAAACAGATAAAGAAACTGCACCTTCAAAACCTTTAGGTTCGGTAGCTGAAACGGAAAATGAGATCAGAAAAAGTCTGAAAACAGACATCAATGATTATTTCAGTTATTTGGAAAATCTTAAAGATAATGAAGATTATCAAAAATTCTTTCAAACGTTTGATGAGCTTGATTCTGAAGTGAGAAATCAGTATTCTCAGAGTTCTGCGGAAGATTTCAGAAACTTTCTGGAAACTCATAAAGGTTCTGCCGTTGCCGAAGAATACAGGCTTCTTTCTCAAAAGATACAGATAGAAAAATATGCTCCTGTAAAATCTTCTGAAGGAATTGATGAACTTTTAAAAGCAATTGTTAATTTGTATTCTAAGATTAGCAAATAATCAATTTATTTTCATATTTTTGCGAAATTATTAATTACATTGAAATGGAAGTATTTAATGATTTTTCTATAAAAGAAGTTATCACCTGTTTTATGGTGCTTTTTGCCGTGATCGATATCATTGGTTCTATTCCGGTAGTGGTAAGTCTTCAGCAGAAATTCGGACAAATTGAAGCAAGAAAAGCATCGCTTACAGCAGGTGCCATCATGCTTGTTTTCCTTTTTGTAGGAGATAAAATTTTGAAATTTATCGGAGTTGATGTTAATTCTTTTGCCATTGCAGGAGCATTCGTTATTTTTATCATTGCTCTGGAAATGATTTTAGGAATTGAAATTAATAAAACCTCAGAAGCGAAAGCAGCTTCCATCGTACCTATCGCTTTTCCACTGGTAGCGGGAGCGGGAACCTTAACAACAACGTTATCCCTAAAAGCTGAATTTCACGATATTAATATTATTTTAGGAATTATTCTCAACACAATTTTCGTATATTTGGTGCTGAAATCTGCAACCTGGCTAGAGAAGAAAATGGGTGATGCTACGTTGGCTATTTTACAGAAAGTTTTCGGAATTATCCTGTTGGCGATTTCAATTAAATTATTCACCGCAAATTTTGCACAATTGGTGCAGAGTTATATTAATTTTTAAGAGTTATGCAGAAGTTTTATAAAGTATTTTTGGTACTGTTTATCGTTTTCATCGCAATCAACCTTTACGCTCTAGATTGGCAAGCAGATATGTTGTCTGAAGATAACCTGCAGTTTGTTTTCTCAATTGCTTCGGCGCTTATCGGTCTTATTTTACTTTTTGTAATGAATACCTGGAGTAAAATCGGTGTAAGGAAATAATTTTAAATTACATTATTTTATATAAACCTCTTTCAGTTTTGAAGGAGGTTTTTTTATTTTTGTTAAATGCTTCGAGAGCATCAGCATGACATACCCTACAAATTTATCTCTAAAGAAAGCAGTTAGTATTAGAGATGTCATGCTGAGGTTCTCGAAGCATCTATTATGTAAATTTTTAAGAAACCACCAAATTCTTCAAAACAGCTTCCGATTTTAATTCGGTTTCAATCCATTCTTTTTCAGGGTTGCTTTGAGCCGTAATTCCGCCTCCGACGAATGAATGAACGGAATCTTTATATAATTTGGAACAACGAAGATTGACGAAATATTGAACCGTTTCCTCCGTTTCAATTTTGATATAACCTGCGTACAATTCGCGCGGAAATTTCTCGATTTTCTGAATATTTTCCTTACAAAAATCCTTTGGAATCCCACAAACAGCCGGAGTCGGATGTAATTCCTGAATAATTTTATCCTGATTTTCAGGTTTTATTTTTGCTTTAAAATCTGTTCGAAGATGTTTTATATTTCCTGAAATATGATCGTGAGTTTCCGATTCCTCAATGTTTTCAGAATAATTATTTAAAATATTCCTGATGTATGAAGAAACAGGTTTTTGCTCTTCAATTTCTTTTTCCGACCAGCTTTCTGAAACGGGAAGTGTTCCCGCAAGACTCATCGTTTCAAAGTCGAAAGTGTTTTTATTGAATTTTCCTAACACTTCCGAGAAAGCTCCCATCCACGAGTTTTCGCCATCAATAAAGATGTATCTGAAAGCATTCGGATAAGAATTACAAAGATTTTTAAAGCTTTCTTTTAAATCAATTTTATTAAAATCAGTAAATATTTTTCTTCTTGAATAGACCAGTTTTGGAAGTTGATTTTCATTAATAGCTTCGATTACTTTATCTAAATTCTGCAGATATTCTTCCTTTGTTTCCGCAATAAAGTGATTATTATCTTTAGGTAAAGATTCACTTGAAATTATGGTTTTGTCAAAATTTTCCGGATTTATTTCGATTATTTTTCCATTAAAATCAATTCGCTTTACACCGTCAAAAGAATAAAAATTAATATGATTTTCAGTTGAATTTTCGTCTGTTGAATACAGTTTTTCGTTGAATGGAAATTTGAAATAAATCATTATGTAATACTTTTTCGAAAATCAAGGTTTAGAAATGCTATAGGAAATTCCGAAATTGATTTTTCTTTCTGCAAAGGTATTGTTAGTCTTAAAAATGTCAAAATCAAATGAGCTGTTTTTTAACGAAATATTATTCATTTGATACTGTTGATAGTCCAAAGTCAACAAAATCCTTCTGAAAAGTCTGTATTGAACGCCAACAGAAAACCCGATGTTGGTTTGATTGCTTTTAAAATCATCCAATTTATCAAGAACACCATTTTCGGGAACTAAAAACTGCATTTTGTAGGTGTTTCTATTAACTAAAAATCCTGCAAACGGACGGATATTTTTCCACTCGTAGAATAATTTTAATTGTAAAGCATATTCAAAATGTTTATTATTAAACCTTTGAAAGAGTAGTGGTTGATTATCCTGACTGAAATAAAATCCGTCGAGATAAGTCTCTTCTTTGTTGGCATTAAGATCAAAAGTAGAATCCCAGTGATAGATATTTGCCGATAACTGAAGTGATAAGTTAGGATTAATAATGTCTTTTGAAAACCAGATTCCCAAATTTTCTCCAACTTGTGGTTGGTTGGAAAGTTCTTTTGCCCAACTGCTGTTTTTTAAACCGATTCCTGCTTCAAATCCATAATGGAAAGTGCGTATTTTTCTATTTCGGGCTCTGTTTATTGCCCGTTGTTTTTCAAGTTCTTCTTTGTAAATATTTCGGACGAATTTTGTTTCTTCAACTTTTAAATCTGAAAATAGTAGATCGTTTTGTTTGAATTTTACAGGTTTCATCAGGTAAACCGTATCGTAGATTACCACTTTTTCATAGACATAAACAGTGTCAACTTTTCTTTTTCTTTGTTTTTGGGCAAATGAAAAGTTGACAGTTATGATCAAAAAAAGGAAGAATAGTTTTCTAAAAAACATAATGGGTTATTAAGTTTATCTATCTAAAAATATAGTGTCTCTTTTAATAATTTTCTTTACAATAATTACTTTTTGAGGCGCTTCTTCTATTGAATCTTTAGCAATGATTTTCTTTATATTTTTACTTTTTATAGCTTCTGTGCTTGTTTTAATTTTAGAAATATTTTCCTGAGAATTTGTCAAGGTTGCAGAAGTAGTATTTTCATTAACAGAAATCTTATCTAAGGACGAATTGGAAGTTTTTTCCAAGTTTTGAGTTTCTGTATTTGAAATTCCTTGTTTTTCTTTAATCAAATTAGAATTCAATGCTGAATTATTCTGGAGTAAAAATGTATTTTTTGGACTCAACAAAAATATTGAACCGACAATTATTACAAAAATTGTAGAAACCAATGATTATTTTCTTTGTTAAAACCTGATCGGATGATGTAGAAAATGCTAAGCTCTTAACCGCAATATTTTCGGGAATTTCGAGTTTCCTTGATGGTGAAATTGTAAAATCTGAAAATTTGCTATTAAAAGTCTGCGCCCACAACAATCCTCCCAATCCGAAAATAACAAGTAATTGTGCCATCTTCTTTTTGTTTTTCGGAGTGTCCTGATTAACAAAATTATTAATTAAAAAATTCTGAACAGATTTTTTTGCCCTCAATAAATGTGATTTTGAGGTATTAACGGTAATTCCCAACAAACCTGAAATTTCGGCATGCGAATGATTTTCAATAAAAAATAAATTGAAAACAGATTTGTGATGCTCCGGCAAACTGTCTATCGAAGACAGCAACTGATCTCTTGTGAAATCATATATAAGAATATGTTTTTCGTCTAAGGAAGGGTGATTCATCTCGGAAAGGGTATCTGGAATTTCTGATGGTTCGGTGTTTACAAAAACGTCTCTGCTGTGTTTTCGCAAATACATTAAAGCATTATTAACAACAATTTTCTTAAGCCAGCCAAACAATGCTTTTTCATCTTTAAGCTGATGGTTGTTTTGTATAGCCGCGATAAAACTGTCCTGAACGATATCTTCAGCAGTATAAATATCCGGAATATATCTACGGCAGATCCCCAAAAGTTTTGGAGAATAGTCGAGATAGATTTTTTGCCAGTTGAATGTTTGCATAAATTCTTAATCTACAAATATTGATAGAAGACCTCCTACATTTGGATCAAAAACCATTGTGATAGGCTGGCTCATAACTTCCGTATTATTAATGAAAACCTTTGCCAGAACACCTATACTTGCTCCGTCTTTATATCTTATAGTATAAATTTGATTGTCTTTTACCATAAATCCACGAATTCTATTGAATCCATTTGGATCATTGAACATAACTAAAACATTGTTTTTATAATAAAAATTATCTCCTATGTAATATTTATCGTTTCCATCGAAAATTACATCAACTATTTCTCCAGGAGGATTAGATGGAATTGCAACAAATGAATTTGTTTGAATGTTTTTTAAATATTTTTGATTTGTGAATAAGTTTCTATAATATGCATATATATCATTGTTAGCATCTTTGTAAAAGTTTAAAATATGTGAATCTGTTGCTAAAGGAAAATACGTGTTATTTTTATAAAATCCCGTGTCCCAAGTGATCGGATTGGATTGGTAATTTTTTCGAATACCTAAATAAATCTCATTATTTATTAAATTATAACTTCCTGGAAATGTTATTTCATTATTACCTGCAATCAATGTTTTTATGCCATTTTTCCAAAAATAATAACTATAAATACCTTGATTAGGTAGTGGGTTAAAATTTACAAAATAACCACAAAAATAGGTATTCCCATTTTCAACAATCATTTTACTAGAAATTCCAAAATTATTATCTGGACTTGGATCTGGTACATCTTGCAAATATTCATCTAAATTATATTTTACCCCATTTTTCCAGAAATATAAATGTTTTGATGTCAAACCTGAATTATACTCGGAAGTCATTGCTCCATAAACATATACATTATTATTTTGAACGATAATTTGTGTTGCATAAAGTCCTGTTCCATTTTGAAGAATAACTTTTTGTCCGTTTTTCCAATAGCATGCCTGATTATTCTCTGCTCCAGCAATATACAAATCTACAGAAGCTACGTTTTTTTCTAAAATTTCAGAATCATCTGTTTTACAAGAAAATACAAATGTTAATAAAAATAAGAAGGGTAAAATTAAAGTTTTCATGGTGATTATTTTCTTATAAGATGCAAGAAAAGAAAAAGGTTGCAGTCATGATACAAAAAAAGCTCAAATTTTTTTGAGCTCTGTATTTTTAGGGTAATTAAAACTTATTTATTAATGATAGCATTCGTCATCGTTGTGTGATTGACCAACTGACCTTTTTCATCACGAATTTCAATTTCGGAAACGTGCATAGATTTTCCTTTTCGGATAAATCTTGCAACTGCGGTTACCATTCCGTCTTTTTTACTTCTTAAATGGTTTGAATTAATATTCGTTCCCACTCCGTAATATTTTTCGCCGTCAATAAAGATATTAGATAAACTTGAACCCATCGTTTCTGCCAAAACGCAGCTTGCTCCGCCGTGTAAAATCCCAAAAGGTTGGTGAACTTTAGGCTGTACAGGCATTGTTGCAGTCATCGTTTCGTTTTCAAGATCGATATCGATAAATTTTATTTCTAACGTTTTTGCTAAAGTAACTTCTCCGCCCCAACTGTTTAAAAATGCTAATATTTCTTCCTTCGTTTTATCTTTCGCGTGCATATTTATAAGTAATGAATAATTGGTAATAAGTAATTTTGATAACTTCTAACTTCTAACTTCTAACTTCTAACTTCCGTATCATTTCCCATGATATTCGGATTCCAGTTTTCAGGGATTTTTGGGGTAATATCATTTTTAATATAATAATCCTGAATTTCGGTCATGATTTCTGAAAACGGAACGGAAGCTATTCTTTCATAAGGAATAGTGTATCCTAAATAAACAATATTTCTTTTAAAATCTCCGGCTGCGAGAACGATCGGTACTTTTGCCGCCAAAGCCATGTGATAAAAACCTTTTCTCCATTTCGGAACCCAGCTTCTTGTACCTTCCGGAGTGATTACCAAGCTGAAATCATCTTTTGCGAACTGGTTTGCTACGAAATTTACAAGATCATTTTTCTGGCTTCTGTCGATCCCGATTCCGCCAAGGCCTTTTACAACTCCGCCATACCAGGCTTTTGTATGAGCATCTTTAATGATGATTTTTAAGGGCTTTTTTAATGACCAATAGGCAAGATTTCCCAAGATATATTCCATGTTGTGCGTGTGGGGTGCTACGACCAGAATACACCTGTTCAGGCTGTTTACGTCGCCCTGAAGGACCACTTTCCAACCCATTAGTTTTAACATCAATTTGCCAATCAGCTTTCTCATATACTTTGTATTAAAAACAGAAAAGTATAACCAAAATGGTTATACTTTACAAATATATTGAAATATTATCGCTCTTAAAACAAACCGCTGATTAAATCTACGATTTTCATTACAATTTCTAATGCTAGTTGTACCATGATTATTAAATATTTTTTGAGTGTTTTTGGTTATAATTTTTGTACTATACAAATGTAAATCTTTTTATTCACATAGCGAACGAAATAGTTATATTTTTTAATCTTTCTGAGAGAAGAAGAGTGTGAATTTCAAACGGTTGTGTTATCCATTCACACCTTCAGCCACTCTCTGAAGTTTAATTATTTGGTTTGTATAGAAATTTCGTTTTTACCTTCGTTTACTTTTACATCTATGTTTTTACCTTTCATCTTTTTGATGCTGCTTTTCATAGAATCTATTACTTTATCAGCTTGGTTGCTCGGAACTTTTTTACCGTTGATAATAATACTGTCGCTGTCTTCATCATCAGAATTGTACTCAATTGTAGAACCGTTTACTGTGATTTTGTTCTTTTCGATTTTAATTTTTCCGTCCTCATCTCTTTCCTGATCGTTGTCGTTGATTCCGTCTGCATTTAAATCTCCGTCGAAATTGATTCCGTCTTGTTTTCCAGGAATTACCACTGTTTTCAAAGGAAGTACCAATTCATAATCGATGCTGTAATCTCTGAATCTGTGTTCGTAAGGATATTTAATAAAGTTAGGAAGAACAATTCTGTTGTTTACCACTTCTACCGGAACCGTTACATTCAATGGAAGATTATATCCTTTCGCTTCTTTTTTAATGATCAGATAAGGAGTTTTAATATCTGCTTTTCTTGTTACATCTACGTGAATCCAGTCTTTTTTGTAAACCGATACTTTATCAGAATAAAGATCATCATCATATCCTGTAAAGTTTCTGAGGAATGGCGATTTGTTTTGAATCAACAAAAATACTGTCAGATTGTGTGTTGATAGAAACCTCTTCCGTGTCTTCTTTATGACCTTTCAAAAACATTTCTCTTTTTGCCATGCTTACTCCGAAATAAGATCCAAGTGCGATTAAAGCAAGGAATAAAGCTCCGATTACCCATCCTATATTTCTCAGTTTAGTTTTTGGAGAAAATATTTTAATACTCAATAAACTGAAGATAATAGCCGGAATTAATGATCCGATAATGATAATTGCCGTTAAGATTTTATCTAAACCGTTGTCATCAAAGTAGAATTTAATTTCGTTTGCTCCGGGGAAATCAGAATCCATTCCGAAAAGTCCGAATACTACAAATACGCCTACAATGCTTCCTACTGCCATTAAAGCAAAGATTCCGCCGATCACATATTTTATCACATTCCAAACTCCGTTTCCTGCGTTGTTGATGTAAGGTTTGTTTTCGATATAGATTTCTCCGACTCTCTGAGTAGATTCGTTGGCGAATTGTACCAATTTATTAGACTCATTTTTAAGATTGTCGAAGTTCATAGGCTTTCCCTTCATTTTCAGGAAATCTGCCGCCGTTTCTGCTTTCGGTAATACGGCCCAAAGGATGATGTAAAGCAAGAAAACCAACGTTGATGAAACAGCTGCCGTGAAAATTCCTAAAATGAAAATTCCCAACCAGATCGCTCTCATTGCAGTAATATCCATACCTACGTAATGAGCCAAACCTGCGCAAACACCTGCGATTTTTTGTCTTTCAGGGTCACGGAACAATTGTTTTTTGTCTGTATTTTCAGTTCCTGAAGAATATGTTTTTTTCGTATTTTTTTCAGAATAATAAGCTTCTTCCTGCTCTTCGATTTTTTCAGGAGACCCGATCTGTGCAATTACTCTTTCTACATCCGAGTCATTGATAACTTCACGTTTTGCCATGGTATCTCTGAAGATTTCTACCATTCTGATTTCTATGTCATGCATTACCTCTTCTGCTTCCGAAGCATCCAATGAGCTTCTCAGTGCATTAAGGTAATCGCTCAGCTTTATATATGCGTGTTCTTCTATTGTAAAAGAAAAACCTGCGAGTCCTATTGAGAGTGTCTTGTTCATAGCTTTGTTTTTTAATTTTTTTGAGTGATTTGGTTAACTGAATCTGTTAATTCGGTCCAGGTATTTTGAAGTTCATTTAAAAACAGTTTACCTTTTTCTGTTATCTGGTAGTATTTTCTTGGTGGTCCTCCAGTAGATTCTTCCCATCTGTAAGAGAGAAACTCACCATTTTTTAATCTTGTTAAAAGAGGGTAGAGTGTTCCTTCCACTACATCCAGTTTTCCTTTTTTCAGTTCATCTATTAGATCGGAAACATACATTTCGCGAAGATTGATGAGACTTAAAATACAGAATTCCAGAATTCCTTTTCGCATTTGCGCTTTGGTATTTTCAGTATTCATCTTTAATAAGTTTTGTTAATTAGTTATATTCAATCAGAATAAAATTCCTAGCTAGTTGAACCTATTCCGATTTTACATTACAAAGATATGTAATTAAAATGGTAATATGCAATACAAAGTAGTGAAAAAATATAAATAAATAGTGTAACTAATTGAAAATCAGTTTAATTATTTTTATTGATGAATTTCGGGGAATGTAGATTTTAGAAAAATCAGGTCAAATTATTAATAATTCTTCCTTTTAAGCTGGTTGGTCTTAACGTAACAAGAGCTTTTTTCTCAAATCTTTTCTGATATGATATAAAACTGAAGTTTTTATAGAATTTTCGGACGATAAGCACCATTTCCATCATCGCAAAGTGTTCGCCGATACAAAGTCTTGGTCCTGCTCCGAAAGGATAATAAGCGAAATTTTTGGCATTTTCATCATCAAAACGCTCAGGAATAAATGCATTCGGATCTTTCCAGTACTTCGGATTTCTGTGAAGACCGGTGATATAAAGGATGATCAACGTATCTTTTGGCCAAGAATATTCTTTGAAACTGTCATTTTCCAACGCTTGTCTATCAATTGCCCAAGCCGGAGAATGCAGTCGCATGGCTTCTTTGATGATGTTTGAAGTGAAAGATTTTTTCATTAAACTTTCAGAAGTAAAAACCATTTCACCTTCTTCCACGATTTCTTTTTTTAATTTTTTTTCCGCTTCAGGATGCTGACTGATCTCAAAAAAGATAAAGCTTAAAGCATTCGCCGTTGTTTCATGACCGGCAATGAAAAGAATAAGCATCTCGTCAACGAGCTGTTCATCAGACATCGGAAGCTGCGTATCTTCATACCGAGTCTGAATCAGCATATCCAGCAAATCGTTTTTCTCTTCTCCCGAACTTCTTCGTTTATCCAAAACACTTTGAATAATAGCTTTTGATCTATTACTTTTTGCAATCGTTTTGCGGATTACACCAAACATTTTTAAGATTTGAGAATAAAAAGGCAAACGAACTTCTTTCGCAAAAACTTCCTGAACTTCAGTAATAATTTTGCCCAATTCCTTTACTTTATCTTCATCAATATCAGAACTGAAAAGGGTTTTCGCAACAATATTGAAAGCCAAAGTATGAAAGAAATCGTACAAATCCACCTCTTGCTCAGGTTTGAATGCTTGGAAAGATTTATCAATTTCTTCTTCCATAATAGAAACAAGATTCGCGATTTTTGCTTTACTAAAGCCGGGTTGAATAAGCCTTCTTTGTTTCAGCCAGTCTTTTCCGTTGTTGGTAAGCAAGCCGTTTCCAAGATATTTTCCTAACGTGACAGATTGTATCTCGGATTTGTAATAATTTTTGTGATTTTGCTTTAAAATATATTCTGTGAATTCTTTATCCTGAGAAAAAATAAAGTTTTTATGGGTGAAATTTACTTTAATATAATAATTATCCCCCAAAATCTTATGGTTTCCACTGATGACTTCCAGCGGATTTTTCAATCCTTTAAATAAAGAATACAATTTTCTTTTTCCCTTAATTTCTGTCGGATAATTGAATTCTGGAAGCATATTTTATATTTCCATTAAAAATACAATTTATCCTTTATATTTAATTAATCTGTTTAAACTTTTACTTCAGCTATTTTTTACTTTTTTCTTCCAAATTATACCCACAAAGTATGATAGTAGAAAAAAGTCTGGAAAGATTCGTGTTTAAATTCCTACGAAAAGATAAACTTTTTGGATATTTTCCCATATTGAAATAAGTGACTTTAGCCTAGCCCTGATTGTAATGAAAATCCTTTTTTTGAAAAAAAAGATTGTAATGGAAAGCAGGAAAAAGCTTCATATAAAATGTATTCAGGCTAAAAAGCTTTACATCAAAAGCCTTATTTGCACGGAATTTGTTACAGGATTCAATTATAATTAAAATACACATATGATACATTCTCGATTTTTATTACCATTTGTTCTTTTGGGGACAACTATTTTCGCTCAAAGTCAGTTTGAATTAAAAGATGCTTCAAAGAATTATGATGTTAAAATTGATGTTGAAAATTGCAGCAAAGATGAATGTCAGGGAAATGCAACGATAAAATTATTCGATAAAAAAACGTCTAAAGAGTTTCAAACCTTAACTTCCTATAATCTGAATTTTTATCTGAATGAAGATCAGAAACCGACCGCCAATATCATTCAATTATATAATGAGCAAAGTCCGTTGATTTTTGATGATTTTAATTTTGACGGAACGGAAGACATCGCCATCAGAAACGGAAATGAAAGCGGTTACGGAGGACCTTCTTATGATGTTTATGTTTTTAATAGTACTAAAAAGCAGTTTGTTCCAAGTGAAGAATTAACTGGGCTTGCTCACGAGAATTTGGGAATGTTTAATACAGATGCTGCTCGTAAAAGATTAATTACGTATTCGAAATCGGGTTGTTGTTGGCATTTAACGACAGAATATTCTGTTCTTCCGCAAAGAGGATTATTTAAAGTTTATGAATTGGAAGAAGATGCAACAGCTGAAGGAAAAGTAATTGTAACAAAACGCGAATTCATCGATGATGAATGGACAACCAATATAAAAACCTATCCGGTAAACGAATATTATAAAGATTAATAATGAAAATACAGAAGGAAATTGATTTTATTTTAGCAGTAGATGCTTTAAAAAATGTGCAGAGAAGAAACTATAATGCAGATGAATCGAGAAGAGAAAACACGGCAGAACATTCTTGGCAGATCATTATTTTGGCTCAGATTTTATTTCCCTATGCGAAA
Source organism: Chryseobacterium ginsenosidimutans (assembly GCF_024807225.1). Taxonomy (GTDB): domain Bacteria; phylum Bacteroidota; class Bacteroidia; order Flavobacteriales; family Weeksellaceae; genus Chryseobacterium; species Chryseobacterium ginsenosidimutans. The sequence goes on along the minus strand of NZ_JANUCO010000001.1, from coordinate 3,819,242 downwards.
AACAGAGCAGATATTGATTTGTTGAGAGTAATAAGAATGCTTTCTATTCATGATCTGGTGGAAATTGAAGCGGGAGATACTTTTTTATTCGATGAAGCTGCAATGGTGGGAAAATTTGAAAGAGAGAAAGCTTCAGCGCAAAAGATTTTCGGAATTCTGGATGAACCGTTAAGATCAGAGTTTTTCAATATGTGGCTCGAGTTTGAAGAAGAGCATACTCCGGATGCAATTTTTGCGTGTGCGATCGACAGAATCATGCCTTTTATTTTGAATTCACATACTTCAGGTAAAAGCTGGACGGAAGCCGGAGTTACAGAGAAACAGGTAAGAGGAATGCTGGAAAATGCTATAACCAGAGCTTCTGACGAAATGGGAGAGGCGTTTCAGTTTTTAATGCTTAAAAATCTGAAAACGGATAAGGTGTTGAAATAGTTTTCTTTAAACGTAAAGCGAGACAAAGAATTTTTGGAGTGTGATTTTTAAGGTAAACAAAGGCGCTTCGCTTATCAAAGTAAGATCGTTTTTGGATTGAAAATATTCTAATTATACACAATGTTGAGATTTCTAAAGAATAAAAAGTTTCGGCGGGCAAAGCCCGCCGAAACCACTCAAATAAACATTTGAAAATATTGACTCCGGCGACCGAAGGTTGCCGGAGCTCTTTATAGTATTGAGATTGGTTTCTTAAACTCATCAATCGCCACAAAAGTAAAATCTCCTACAATGGCTCTTTCTCTTTCGTAAGAATACATTTGTTCGGTATAGATTTCTACATTTACTTTCATGCTTGTATTTCCGACGTGTACGACTTTTCCGATTAATTCTACGATTGTTCCTGCAGGAATGGATCTTTTAAAATCTATTTTATCGCTGCTTACCGTTACTACACGCTTTCTCGCAAACCTTGTTGCTGCAATGAAAGCCACTTCATCCATCAATTGCATCGCTGTACCTCCGAAAAGAGTGTCGTAATGATTGGTTGTGTTGGGGAAAACCGCTTTAAAGATTCTGGTTTCGGATGCTTCAATTCTTTCTTCTGTAGTCATATTTCATTATTAAATTAAGGCGAAATGAAATACTATTGAAGCAAATAAGAACATTTCAAGAACACGAAAATTCCTGAAACAAACCATAAGATCAATAAACTTCAAATCGCGAAAGTTTTTTGTTTAAAGAAATAGGCAGGTCTCCTGACTTGTAACATCTTTATTTCCTTCCCATGACGTGCACAGTGGATTTTTTATAAAGACTTCAGTTACTTACAGTTGCGCGACAGTACGTGATTTTCACACGATTCCCTTTTAATCTGCGGTTAAGCAAAACCAATTTCCAAAAGCTATACATTTATAACTTTTAAGCTGCAAAAATAATGATTATTAACGAATTATTCCGGGTTTTTATAAATGATCTGGCTTTCCACTCTTCCTTGTTTGATGGTCCAAATCGTAGTATATCGATTTTCACCGGAACCGTTGATCATATAAAGGAAAATATGGTCGTTGTCAATGGCTGTAACTCCGATATTGCTGAAATCCATTGTTGGCTGAAACATATTTTTGATGGCATCTCTCACAAAAACAGAACCTCTTCCCGGCTGCTGAACACGAACAGATTTTATTTCCGTCATTCCTTGAGGAAGTTCTTTGCCGATTCCCCAGGTTTTTATTTTATCGATTTTAATGATATTTCCTTCGGCATCTTTTTCCTGTTTACGGAAACCTGCGTTTGAAGGATAAACATCGATAATCACTTTCGTTCTCTGATTTCCCGGAATTTTGGGATTATTATCGTCCGTAAAAATTAATGATTTCCCGTTTTTAGATTTTGAAGGGGTAAATTGTGGCAGTTTATCAACAAAAACGACGCGGTTTTTATTCACCATTCCTTCCTTGGTAATGCTGTCGTATCTTACGAAAGGTTTGTCGGTATCGTCTTTTTCAGGATATTTGATCCAGATCCATTCTGTTTCTCCGGGAGCAGGTTTTACATAAACAAAAACATCGCCGGTTTTCATACGGATCTTATCAATGATTTTTCGGTAGTCATCCTTGTGAACACGCACCATGGCATAACCTTCCTCCGCTTTTACAACACCGAAAGGAACTTTATCCTGACCTTTTGCAAAAGACAAAGAAAAAAGAGTGAAAACTGATAAATAAAACGCTTTGTTTACGGAAATCATCATGAAAATTTTTTTGACAGTTCAAATATATAAATTAAATACTTTTTGGCAGATAATAATGCTGTTGCAATTCTTTTAAATCTTTAATTTGTTTTAAATAAGTATTGGAAAGAAGATAAACTTCATCCGAAATATCGATTGCTTGTTGAGCCATAAAATCTGAAATGATAAAACCTTTTCCTTTGGATATTTCTTTAATAATTTTCATCACTTTTTCTGTTAAAACTGGCGAAAGTCCGCTGTAAGGTTCTTCAAGCAAAATAAATTCTGATTGAGAATGAATGATGATTAAGACTTCAATCGATTTTTTTTCGCCACCGGAAAGGTTCCTTAATGTTCGATTTAAAAAAGGTTGAATAAGATCACAATTAAAAAGCTTTTGAGTATTCTCATCGTTGCAGAATAACGAAATCAGTTTTTTTACCTTTATATTTTTAGGAAAAATTGGTTGTTGTGGCAGATATGCAATTTTATTTATTCGATCGGATTGTTTGGTAAGGACTTGATTATTAAATTTAATAAATTGAGAATCACCTTTAATCGTTCCGAAAATAATTTGTAATAAGGTAGATTTTCCTGACCCGATTCCTCCTAATAAAGCAATGATTTTCCCCGTTTCACAACTTAGATAAATGTCCTGCAAAATTTTCTTTGAATCGTAAGATTTTGTGACACTGTCAACATGTAGTTTGCTCATAAGAATTTTGTAATACTATTTATAATTAAACCGATTGAAATGGTTGTTATCCAAAGAAACTGCCTTGAAAACCCAAAGTTTGCATAAAAAAGATATTCGTTTTTCAATCTTAATTCATAAATAAGATAGTGAAGGCAAGGAAATAGTAATAAAAAACAAAATCCAAAATTGTTGGCATTGAAACCAGTTTGTGCTGAGATCAACAGAGAAAATAAAACAGCCGGAATCAGCAATTTAAAATAGAAAATCCATAAAATTTTTACACTTTTTATCATTCTTGATTTTTTGTCAGCCAAATATATAAACTAGATATTTCTTATAAACCAATACTTCTGGATATTATTTACTGAAAATTCTTATTTTTGACGCTAAATTAATCATGAAGAAAGTAAGTTCTCTAAATTACTTTTCACAACTCATTAACAATGAAAAACATATTTTCAATTTTAACATTGATGCTCTCGCTTGTAATGGCGGGGCAAACTGCTCCTGCTATTCAGTGGAAGAAGACACTTGGAGGAAGCAATTGGGATCAAGGATCCTCTGTATGTCAGACTACGGATGGTGGTTCTATTATAGCTGGCTATTCTCCTTCTACAGATGGTAATGTAACAGGAAATCACGGCAATGGTGATTATTGGGTAGTAAAGTTGGATAGCAGCGGAAATATCCAATGGCAGAAATCCTTAGGAGGAAGTGATTACGATTACGCTTATTCTATACAGCAAACTTCGGATGGTGGTTATATTGTTGCCGGGCAAACGTATTCTAACAACGGTGATGTGACTGGTTATCACGGGAGTGTCTATGCTGATTTTTGGGTTGTTAAGCTAGATATTAATGGCAACATTCAATGGCAAAAAGCAATTGGAGGAAACGGTCAGGATGCAGCTTATTCAATTCAGCAAACTTCAGACGGAGGTTATATCGTAGCAGGTGAGTCATCATCGACGGATGGGGATGCTATCGGTCATTTGTCTTATAATAATACTGATCTTTGGATTGTAAAAATTAATAGCACGGGAAGTATCCAATGGCAAAAATCATTTGGGGGGTATAATACAGAAATAGCTTTAGATGCCAAGCAAACTTCTGATGGTGGGTATATTGTTGCAGGAGCTACAGCATCTAATAGTGGCGATATAACGCAAAATTATGGTGAATATGACTATTGGGTGCTAAAACTAGATAATGCAGGAAATTTACAATGGCAGAAAACTTTTGGAGGAAGTGGTACAGATAATGCACAATCTGTAATACAAACATCAGACGGAGGGTATATGGTTGCCGGATTTTCAAGATCAGGAAATTGGCTTGTACACGATCATTACGGGGATTTATATACTAATGATGCCTGGATAATCAAATTGGATGGAAGCGGTAATATTGTATGGGCGAAATCTAAAGGGGGAACAGGTAATGATGTAGCTAACTCCATTAAAGAAATAGGGAATGGAGAATACGTGTTTGCCGGATACTCTTCATCGAATGATGGAGATGCAGTCGGAAATCCTACAGGTTCAGCTAATTTTTGGATTGTAAAAATAGATAATAGCGGAAATGTAATCTGGCAAAAATCAATGGGAGGTAGTTTAGGTGACTTTGGACAGTCTATGAGCCAGACAGTGGATGGTGGTTTTATCATGACAGGATATTCTTATTCGAACGATGGTGATGTTTCTTTTCATTACGGAATTCCGACATATCCTGATTTTTGGGTCGTAAAATTAGGACCTGAAGTTTTGTCAACGAATGAAAACAAATTCGAAAATCTTAGTATTTTTCCAAACCCTGTTTCTGATATCCTAAATATCTCAGGAATAATTTCCGATTCAGAATTTGAAATTTATAATGCGGTCGGACAAAAAGTAAGCGGAGGAAAAATATCAGATCAAAAAGTAAATGTGAATGAACTGACAAAAGGTGTTTATTTTATCTCCATTAAAGATAAAGAAAACATTACCCGATTGAAGTTTATTAAGAAATAAAAACAAAAAAGAGTGTTCAATGTAATTTGAACACTCTTTTTTATTTATAAAAATGGCTTTTTTAATTAATCATTTCTAAGTTTTGCTTTCACATTATTACTTTTAATAATATTTCGAAGCTCTAGAATCTGGTCTTCTGCAAAGTATTTTTTCTGAACCATATTCATCACTTGCGCGCTTTGATAAATTAAAAACCAGTCTTTGTTTTCCTTTACTTTATAGACGGTATTCCAAGTGAAATCTCCTTCAAATGTCTCGCCTTTTGTGTAAACATTTTCATTCGTAAAAGTGTAGGAAATAGCTTCCTGAACTTGCTTATTTGAGTAAAAAATATTTTTCAGACTAAAGTAAGTACGCACAATCATAAATACGAAAAAGATAAGAACGCAAATAGTTATTAATCTTAAAAATTCGCTGCTATCATTTTCAGCATTATAAAGATTTATTGAAAGAAAAACGGATATGATTATCGGATAAATAATAAATCTTACCAATGAGTTTTTCAAATGAAACATCAAAAAATCTCTGAATGTAATTTGCGTTTTTACAGTCATAATCAACAATTAAATTCTCTCCAATTCATCCGCATCAATCGTCGTTTTGAACGTTCCATAATTCACGATTACTTTTTTTCTGGAAATCTTTTCAATCGTTCCCACACTTGTACTTCCTGTAATACGAACACGTTGCCCGATTTTCATCCATACAGCGCGGTCTGTGATGCGTTTTTCTTCCAGTTTTTCGTTGGTTTCAGATATTTTTTCGATCACATCTTCTTTCTTCAATTGTTGCGTTATTTTTCTTTTCACAACCTGAAGACGCTTCGTTTCATCCTTATCTGCTCCGATTTTCCTGAATTTTTCCTGCTCCAGAATTTTCACAAAATCTTTTACCACATCTTTCCTCGATTTCCCTTTTATATAGCTGTCAATAAAAGTTTCGATCTTGTTTCCGAACTGAAGTTTACGATGCTCATCTTCGTATAATTTCTGGAAATTGAACAGTTTTTGTTGAAGCTGCTCGTTCAGTTTTTGCAGATTATCTCGCTTGTCTTCTACAGATTCTTTTCTTTCAGCAAGATCGGTTTTCAGTTTTTCAACTTCATATTTTTCCTGTTGAAGTTTTACGATGGTTTTATCAAGATTTACGATGTCATGTTCCACTTTTTTCTTCGCAGAATTAATGATAAACCTCGGAATTCTATTCTTCTCCGCAACTTCAAACGTGAATGAACTTCCGGCTTGTCCGACTTCCAGTTTATACATCGGTTTCCAGCGTCTTTTCATTAAACAACATCGCTGCATTTTCTGCATTCGGAAGCTCTTCAATCACCAATTTGATGTTGGTGTAATGCGTTGTAATGATCGCAAAACTCTTTTTATCATAGAAAAACTCCAGAAAACTTTCTGCCAGCGCGCCACCTAATTCCGGATCTGAACCTGTACCAAATTCGTCAATCAGTAAAAGCGTGTTTGCATTGGCTTCACGGATGATTCCGCCCATTTTCTTTAATCTTGAAGAATACGTGGAAAGATGGTTTTCAATAGATTGATTATCACCAATATCAGTCATGATCTTTTCGAAGAAAAACATTTCCGATTTTGGATGAGTCGGAACCAAAATTCCGCTCTGAATCATCAGTTGAAGCAATCCAACGGTTTTCAGCGTGATCGATTTTCCACCTGCATTCGGCCCGGAAATACAGATAATTCTGTTATGATCCGTTAAAGTCAGCGTTTGGGAGAAAATGGTTTTGTTTTCAGTTTTATTTCTTAAAAACAATAAAGGGTGGAAAGCTTCTCTTAATCGTAATGTTCTGTGACGGTTGATTTTCGGTAAAACGCCATTGATTAATTCAGCAAATTTGGCTTTCGCTCTCGTTAAATCAAGATCAAAAATATAAGCCTGATATCTCCAAAGCTGAGGTTGAAATTCTGCCAGTTCTGCGGTTAATTTTCTCAGAATCTTGTCGATTTCCTTTTTCTCTTCCTCTTCATTTTCCTTAAGCTTGAAGTAATGTTTTACGACGCTGTCCGGCTGCATATAAGTAATAGAACCTGTTTTTGAAAGTCCTAAAACTCTTCCCGGAACTCTTTTCTTATACGCCGATTTTACGGCTAAAACTCTTATGTCTTCAATATTACTTTCGCGGATATCATCCAAAAAATCACTTTGTCCGTAATTAAATAAAACACGGTTGAAGTTTTCTGTGATGGCTTTTTTGGCAAGTTGAATTTCTGTTCTCAAGGTTTTTAAAACCGGTGAAGCCTCACTTTTTACTTCTCCAAAACGGTTGAAAACCTTATCAACTTTATCAATAATTTCTTTCTTGAATTCCAGCACAGAAACATCCTGTATCAACGTAGGAAAAGTTTCGGGCATTGTTGGGAAAAACTTTTGAAGCTTCCCGATTTGTTCCGTGATGGTTTTGATTCTTATGAAAGCGCTGTTTTCAAGACGATAATTCTCAATCAGCATTACTTTTAATTCACTTTCAATATCTTCATATTCATCAAACGGAATCGCATTTGAACTTTCAAAACTCGACAAATATTCGGAGGTTTTTTTCAATGAAAGTTCTGCCTCGTCAATTTCCATCGGACGAAGTTGAAGAATTTTTTCTCTCGTTTTCGGAGAATACGCAAAAGGAGAAATTTCCGCGAGCAATTGCGGAAACTCTAATTCGTTTAAATCTTCTTTATTTATATACACAGTGCAAATTTAGTGAGAAAATGTGAATTTGCTGATGTGGTAATTTGAAAATGAGTTTGTTTGCGTTTATTTAACCACAAAAGTTGCAAAATATGTAACACATTGGTTATTTGAAGATATATTTTACTACAAAGAAGGGAATATTCGTTTTTGAAAATCTTTGATTTTCTTCTTATGTGATCTTTATATTTTTAATGTTTTATTTTCTAATGTGTTTATAAAATTTTTTAGCCAGTGGTTTAGTTTTATTAAATTTGAGATATGAAACTAGAAACGGAAAGATTAGTATTAAAAGAAATCGACGAAAGTAACGTTGAAGATATTTTGAAGATTCGCAGCAATGAAGTGATTAATCAATTTGTGAGAAGAAATTCTCCGAAAAATAATTATGATGCATTACAATTTGTTTTAACGATTAAAGAAAGAACACGAAATAATGAAACATTTTATTGGGGAATTTCTCTGAAAGATCAACCGAATCTTATCGGAACAATTTGTCTTTGGAAGTTTTCTGAAGATCGAAAAGTTGCAGAAGTCGGCTACGAATTATTGCCCGATTATCACAGAAAAGGAATAATGTCGGAAGCGTTGTCTGCAGTTTTAAATTTTGGTTTTAATGATTTACATTTGCAGGAAATTGTCGCAATGACCAATAAGTTTAATGAAAACTCGAAAGGTATTCTTTTGAAACATGATTTTATTTTGGAAGAGGAGAGAGAAGATGAAGGTTTTCCTGATAATTTGGTTTTTAGTTTAAGAAAATAATACTTCAATTGTCATTTAACGGAGGAACAATCCTAATCTATTTTTATGAAAAAATTATTAACTCTTTTTTTACCAATATTCTTTTTTGGACAACAAAATAATGATTGGACAGTTTCCTATGAAAATAGCGATGAAAGATATTCATAATCAAGATTTCAAAAGTGCAATTATAAATATTGATAAATCTTTAAGCATTTATCCAAAAAATCCCAGCGCTCTATATTTTAAAGGATATTCACAAATAATAATTGGGGAGAAAGAAAAGGGTTGTGAGGCTTTGGTTGATGCGATTTATTACAACAGTAATAATGCAAAAGCTCTTTTCCCTGAAAAATGTCTAGACTACAATCCTAAGTTAAATCCAGAAAATTTTAAATCAGGAAAATTTACATTACAAATTTTAGGTGAGCCTTTACTGTATAATTTCGAGAGAAAAGATAATAGGCAGTTTGAAACTTTTGAAGGACAAATTTATACGGGTGAAATAGTTTGGTATAATAACGGAGAATATACCATAATTCCGACAGAAGAAACAGAAACAAGAATGAGTGAAAATCCTAAATTTTTGATTCGAATTTTGAAAATTGAGAATAATACTTATTTATATGAAAGAATTGAGGAGAATCAAGTTCAATATGGAAAAGTGGAAAAAGTAGGATAGAAATTATACAATTAACATAGTACCTTTGTATTAATATTTAGAATTATGACCTGGACAGAAATTTTAGCCCCCATAAAAAGCACTCCCTATTTTACCAACCTTTGGGAAAAAGTAAAACAAGAATACGCAACGACAAAAGTTTTCCCGCCGAAAAATCAGATTTTCAGAGCGTTGGAAATTACACCTTTTGATGATGTTGAGGTGGTGATTATCGGGCAAGATCCTTATCATAATGATTTTCAGGCAAATGGTTTGTGTTTTTCTGTTTCCGAACAGGTGACTGCACCGCCATCGCTTAAAAATATTTTTATTGAATTAAAAGATGATTTAGGAATCGTAAGAACTTCAAAAGAGCTTGACGATTGGGGAAAACAGGGGGTTTTGTTGTTAAATGCAACGTTAACTGTTCGTGCTCATACTCCGAATTCTCACAAAGATTTGGGTTGGGAAACGTTTACCAATTATATTATTAAAGAAATTTCAGACAAAAAAGAAAATGTCGTTTTCGTATTGTGGGGCGCTTTTGCACAAAAAAAAGCCGAACTTATCGATCCGGCTAAACATTTTATTTTAAAGTCTGCGCATCCGTCACCTTTTTCTGTGTACAGGGGATTTTTCGGAAGCAAGCCTTTTTCTAAAATCAATGAATATTTGGCTTCAAAGGGGAAGAAGCCTATTTCGTGGTAGGATCTTCTCCTGCCTTTTTGATGGTGATTCCGATTCTGTATTTTCCGTTTAATGCTTTTGCACCTTCTTCCGCTCCGGGATAAGGATTCACCTCGGCTAAGGAAATCGTAAGTCCGTTGAAGTCTGCGGATTTATTGTATTTTCTTCCTTTATTGTCCATGCTTGCAAGGTTTAAAGTCATTGGTCGGGTAGAAGTTCCCATCACTTCAACTTGTGCAACGGCAACTCCCGCCCAAATGCAAGTCACATCTTTTGGGCAACGGCTGTCTTCGGAAATCCCTTTGAAAGTAACGTTCATTTGGTATTGTTTCAGGAATTTATTTTCACCTTCGTTGAAGTAGATGATTTCGCCGTCTTTGTTGGCTACTTTGGTATTTCCTGTTGTATCAGCGTTCACTTTTGTGGAGGTTTTGGTTTCTTTTTGAGCATTACAGTTCATTAAAAACAATAATCCTAAACTTAATATAAAGATTTTATGTAGCATGATTTTCTTTTTAAATAACATTGAGCATATCCAATACTACCACCAAAAACATTGCCACACCTACAACTAAGCTGAAACCTGTACCGTAAATAAATCCTATAAAAGCTCCTTTGGTAGATTTCCACGCCTTTGTCATGTCTTTAGTGTCGTGTAATAATTCCCCGATGAAAACTCCGGCAAACATTCCGATTAAGAATCCTATTGGAGGAAAGAACATTCCTATAATTGTTCCTATTATAGATCCTATGCTTCCCCAACGCGTTCCGCCGTATTTTTGATTGGTCTTGGCTGGAATTACATAGCTCAAAACAATTGAAACTAAAGTCAGGATTCCAAATACCCAAATGTAAATTATAGATAAATCTGAATCTGTTCCAAATTTATAGATCAAAAGACCACAAATACTCAATAATAATCCAGGCAAAACTGGAAGGACAGTTCCTATAATTCCTAAAAATAAAAGGATGAGACAAAGTATGTTGATTAAGGTTGTATCCATTCTTAAAAATTTAAATGCAAGATATAAAAAAAGTGGCTTCATAAAAGCCACTTCCATGTTTAAGATGAAGTTTTTATTAAAGGTTTAAAATTACATATTGTAGAATTACACCCGCATTTCCAATGTTTCCTGTAGCGTGATTATGGAAAGTAGTGTAATAAATATAGCCGCTGTTTGCAGATCCTGAGCAAGGTCCTACTGTTGCACCTAAAGCAACCAGATAAGGAACTAATATCTGAGGAACTGAAATACTGATCTGGATATTTCCCGGAAGAGTAATACAAACGGTTGTGAATGTTGTTGTCGTTCCAATCGGAGTAGTCGGAGCTCCTGTTGCTGTAAAATGATTCGTTCTCATCATTAAAGCATCATTTGTAGAAGTTTCTTTCACTAAAACTTCCCAATATGTAGGGTCATAGTTGATTATTTTCTGCCAAGCGCCTAAATCGTAGTCAATATTAAGTGTATTGAATCCCAAAGCTGTTGTAAGTCCGGTATTTGTTACCGTAGCTCCCAATGTACCCACGCTTCCGATGTTTTTAGAGCATAATTTTGTATCAGGAACAAATCCTCCTGCAAGTGAACAGTTGTTGGTATTGCTTGTTCCGCCCACTAAGTACGAAACGTCCCAGTCTGAAGCATAGATACTTCCTCCATTAGCAACGAAAGTAGCCAAATTAGTATCAATTACAGAATAAAGTGCCGGATTTGAAGAGTAGTTGTTTCTTGAGCCACAGTTAAGAAATATAATGTCATACTGTGCGATAGTAGTAAGGTTACCAAGATCTGTGTTGGTGATTTCGGTGGCAGTGTAGCCTAAAGTCTGAATAATGTCTTCAATTTTGTCATATGCTCCTTTTACGTAAGCAATTTTTGCAACCTGATTCAGTTTGGTTTGGCTCGCGTCAAGGCTTAAAGTTTCATTATTTTTTATCGTTGCGGAAATTTCTGTACGGAAATTGCTACCATTACCTGTCTGAATATTGATGGTATGATTCCCAACAGGAGCTTCCAAGGTAAAATTACCGTCTGCGTCAGAAGTAGTGTAATAGATTTTATACTTGTCATCAAAAGTAAAAACTGAAGCGCCTCCAATAGGTTTGGTTCCGTTTTGTGCCATTACTTTTCCGGTGATTTTTCCGGTTTTTATGGTAGTATCAACTGTAGCTTGGGCGGGATTGTCGGGATCCGAACTACAAGAGCCAAGTGATAAAAGGATAATGAAAATGAAGAGTAAGTTAAACTTTTTCATAGATTATAGTTTTGTGATTAGAATACTAAATTAATAAATTTTTATTAAATGTGTTTTGTTTTTTAAATTATTTTAAATAATCGGTAACGATTTCTGTTTAATATTGCTAAAAATTCCTATTTTATTAGGGTTAAAGTGAATCTAAATTTTATTAAATTTGCCATAATGAATGACCAATTACAAGAAACGAAAGACTTTTTGCAGGAACTCAGTGAAACCTCTCTATGTCTATATAACCAAAATTTCACCAAACGGTATGGCTTGGATGTTTCACATGGTTGTAAAGTTGATCTTACTCACTGCAATATTTTTGATAATAGATTTTGTTTTTAAGCTAATTATCAATAATATCTCTCGTTTTTTTCATAATCAGGATAAATTTCCTATTATGAAATCAATTTATCAATCTAAGATTACAAATTCCATTGCACATCTTGTTGCTTTACTGGTAATTGGCAGTATTCATGAATCCATATTTTCCGGAGCATTAAGAAACACAACAAAATTCATTATCAGGTCGGTGAATTTGGGTCTTGTTTTGATTTTTGCGGGAATGTTATATCGGGGATTAACAGCTTTTAGAAATTATTTTATCATTAAACAGGATTTCTACAAAATAATGGCTCTGAACGCCATCTCCGAAACGATGAAAATTCTGGGGATTTTCATTTTTTCAATTGTAGGTATCTGTGTTATTTTTGGGATAAAAGGTTCAACGATTGTCGGAAGTTTAGGGGCGATTACGGCAGTTTTGGTGTTGGTTTTCCGGGATACGATTTTAGGATTTGTAACGGGGATTCATGTCTCAACCTCAAAAAGTTTAAAAGTGGGCGACTGGATCGGTATTCCAAAATACAACATTGAAGGAAATATTCTAGACATCAGTCTTTTAACTACAAAAATTACGAATTTCGATAAAACAGTTTCTACAATTCCTACGTATGATTTGCTGACAACGGAGATCAGAAACCTTCAGGTGATGTCTGAATCGAAAACAAGAAGGATTAAGAAATCAATTTATTTTAATATTAATTCTTTTAAATTTTTAACGGAAGAAGATATTGAGAGGTTAAAAGAAATTAATCTTATTTCAGAGTACCTTGAAGGGAAAAATAATGAATTAAGAAAAGAAAAAGAAAATCTGAAACACAACGATAAAATCGTTAATGGAAGGCAACTTACCAATATCGGTGTCTTTAGACATTATGCTCAGAGATATATCGAAAATGATCCCGATGTAGATCATGAGGAAATGAGGATGGTTCGTCAGTTAGACATTACTCCGCAAGGTTTACCATTGGAAATCTACTGTTTTGCCAATGATTCGGAATGGGAGCATTTTGAACGGATTCAGGCAGATATTTTTGACCATTTGCTGGTTGCTTCAAAAGAATTTGAACTGCAGGTGATGCAGATAAATATAAAAGTTTAAAAAAGTTGGAAGATGGATGCTGGAAGTTTTTCTGCATTCCGCGATCTTCCATTTGTAAATAGGTAAAAGTAAGCATAACAGGAATATGCAGAGTTACGAGAGACTTCCATCTCCGTACATCCATCTTCCCGCTTAAAAACAGACTAAAAAATGACAAAACTAAGTGTAAACATTAATAAAATTGCAACGATAAGAAATGCAAGAGGAGGCGAAACGCCAAGTGTAACGGAAGCTGCAATTAAAATTCAGGAGTTTGGCGGACAGGGAATTACGATCCATCCGAGACCCGATGAAAGACACATTACAAGAAAAGATGTTTATGACCTGAAACCGTTGGTTACCACGGAATTTAATATCGAAGGAAATCCTCACCGTTCATTTATTGACATGGTTTTGGAAGTAAAGCCGGAGCAGGTAACATTGGTTCCCGATGCAGATGATGCGATCACTTCAAACGCCGGTTGGGATACGAAAAAGCACCTGGATTTTCTTACAGAAATCATTGCTGAGTTTAAAAATGCAGGAATCCGTTCTTCTATTTTCCTAGATCCGACTCCGGAATTGGTAGAATATGCCGCAAAAAGTGGTGCAGACAGAATTGAATTATATACGGAAGCTTACGCAAAAAACTATACTGTAAATAAAGAATCTGCAATAAAACCTTATTATGACACCGCAGTTATCGCTGCTGAATTTGGGTTAGGAGTAAATGCAGGTCACGATTTAAGCTTAGACAATTTAAAATATTTTGCAGATAATATCCCGAATTTACTGGAGGTTTCCATCGGTCATGCTTTGGTTTCCGAAGCGCTGTACATGGGATTGGAAAACACGGTTCAGGCGTATTTGAAAAGATTAGCAAAATGGTAAATTATAGACAGCAGATAATAGATTCCAGATATCAGACTGAAAATGTAACGGTCAATTTGTAATCTAGGATCTGAAATCTAACATCTAATATCTAAAAAATGGAAATTTTAAATTCAAAAATATTTGGCGAAAATCTTTCGTCGACACCGCTTTTGGTATTCCACGGATTGTTTGGAATGCTTGATAATTGGGGAACTTTCGGTAAAGATTTTGGAGAATTTTTGCCTACTCATTTAATTGATCTTCGAAATCACGGAAGAAGTTTTCATTCGGAAGAGATGTCACATGATGATCTTGCGGACGATATTCTTCGCTATATGGATCATTACGGAATGGAAAAAGCGCACATTTTGGGACATTCTCTGGGCGGAAAAGCAGTGATGCAATTTGCCATAAAATATCCCGAAAAAGTTGAAAAATTGATTGTTGTCGATATTTCTCCGAAAGCGTATCCTCCACATCATCAAGGGATTATTAAAGCGTTGGAAACAGTTGATTTTGATACGGTTAATTCCAGAAATGAAGTGGAAGCGGTTTTAAGTCAATACATTCCGGAAAAATCTACGATTCAGTTTTTAACGAAAAATCTATATTGGGACGATAATAAGAAACTTGAGTGGAGATTTAATCTTAAAACGTTGTCCGAAAAATACAATCAATTCGTTTCAAATGCTATAAAATTTGGCGTTTTTGAAGGCGAAACTTTATTCATTGCAGGACAAAAATCAAACTATATTCTTCCACAAGACGAATTTGCTATAAAACAGCAGTTTCCAAAAGCTAAAATTGTAACGGTGAAAAATGCAGGACATTGGGTTCAGGCAGAGAATCCTGTTGATTTTGCTAATGTTGTTAAAGAGTTTTTGAATATTAATTAATATAATGTCGTTATTGGTTTGAATTTGTTAAAGTTTTCTTAAAGTGGGATTTTATTCTTCCTTGTGTGAATTTTTTTTAATACTTTAGTTTTCTCTAAATAACTAAATATTAATACTATGGAAAACAAAAAAACGAAAAAGCCGTTCTTCGCTTCATTTTTAGAAAGACAAGTTGAAGATCCTGAGAAAATCAAAGGTGGATCGGGAACGATTACTACTGCTTTGCAGGATAATTCTACGGCACCACTTAAGGATTCAGTAACTACTTCTCTTCAGGATAGCCCGACAAAGCCTACTTTGGATACGGCTCAGACCATGAAATACCCATCAGACGGAGACGAAGGTGGAAATGAAATCTAAAAAAACTTGACCATATACTAACAAATTCAAATTACAAAACATTATGAAAAACAACGACAAAAAAAAGCCGTTTTTCGCTTCATTTTTAGAGAAGCAAATTCAAAATCCAGAAGAAATTCAAGGAGGAGGTTTATCTTCGAGCCCAACTGGTGACGTTGTAACACTTCCAACTATGGATACCGTGTTTACGCTTAAAACTTCAGACAACCCTACAACGACTCCTGCAGCTGATACTCCGGTAACGTTGAAGTATCCGTCTGATAATGATGAAGGTGGTTTCAATCCTGGAGGTCCTGGATTAGAGCCTTATCATCCTTAAAAACTACCCAATAACATACAGACATTATGAAAAACAAAGATTCAAAAAAGAAGCCGTTTTTCGCTTCATTTTTAGAAAAACAACTTCAGGATCCTGAAAAAATTAAAGGAGGAACGGATGTGACTATTGCAACACAAGACGGTGTAATCACTGCAAAAATCACAGATCAGCCAACTAAACCAACTTTGGATATGGCACATACCATGAAATATCCTTCAGATGGTGACGATGATGTTCCAACTGTATAAAAAGTAATTTGTTATTAAAAACGACAAATTTACATAGTAAAACATTAAAGGAAACTTACACTCTAAGTTTCCTTTTTTAATAAAAAATCAGCAAATGATTCTCTGTATTACGCATTCCCGGGATTTTTACAACATCGATATCTTTTTTGACTATTTAAAAACGAAAAATATTCCGTTTTTCAGATTAAATTCTGATCGTTTGAATCATCTTCAGAAAATCAGTATGAATGAAGATTTTTTTGAACTGACAGATGAATCCGGAAATACCGTTAATTCCAAAGAAATAAAAGCAGTTTGGCATAGAAAATCGTGGGGAATAAGTGTTCCTGAAGAATTAGATGAAAGCTATACAAAGATTTTTTTGAAAGAATATTCGAGTCTCAGATACAATCTTTTCACTATTTTACAGGATGTTCCATGGATCAATCCTTTAGAAAATGAAAATAAAATTGATGGCAATAAAATGTTTCAATTGAAGATTGCTCAAAAGAATAATTTAACGATTCCCAAAACGATTTTTTCCAATGATTCGGAGAAAATCACCATTTTTTTCCATGAAAATTGTAACGGAAAAATGGTGGCAAAACTTCACGGAGCGATTTCAAAATCAATGAGTGGAGAGAATATGCTTTCAACGAATATTATTGATGAAAACTCTTTAGAAGATATTGCTGATATTGCGTATTGTCCGATGATTTTCCAGCCTTATATCGACAAAGAATATGAACTAAGAATTGTCTATATGGATGGAGAATTTTTTACAGGAAAAATCAATAACAGCGAAAATGTCGACTGGCGGTTTGCTCACGGAGATTATTTCTGGTCAGATTATGATTTGCCTGAAAAGATTAAAGAAAATCTTACATTAATGATGAAAGAAATGGGACTGTACATCGGAGCCATCGATATGATCAAAGGAAAAGACGGAAATTATTATTTCCTTGAAGTAAATCCGCAGGGAGAATGGGGAATGCTCCAAAAAGAATTAAATTTCCCAATTGCAGAAAGAATTGCCGATAACCTTATAAAAAGAATGAAAACCAATGAATAAAATTTTAATAATTACCCATACAGGAGATAATTTTTCAATTGAAAAAGTAACTGAATATATCGATAAAAACAACTGTGAAGTCATTCGTTTCGACGTAGATGATTATCCGATTAAAAATAAATTATCAACCAGTTTTCAGGACGGAGAATGGGTCACCATCCTTGAAACTCCTGAAAAAAAACATCGTTTAGATGATATTGCAGCAGTTTGGTACAGAAGGGCTTACAATATGGGAAATGGTTTGAGAGAAGAATTAGATCCTAAATTTTACGGTGCTGCAATGGGAGAAGTCCGCAATACACTTTTTGGGTTTTTAGAATCGATAGATGTGTATTCTCTGGGGAAACCAAGTGTGTACAGAAGACTCGACAGCAAAGAAGAACAGTTAAAAATAGCTGATAAAATAGGGTTAAAAATTCCTGAAACTACGATTACCAACAGTCCTGAAGAAGCAAGGCAGTTCGTTTTAAAGCATAAAGATGTTGTGGCAAAAATGCAGACCGGTTTTGCTATTTACGAAGAAGGTGTTGAAAGTGTGGTTTTCACTAATGTTATCAATGAAGAGAAGTTAGAAGAATTAGATACGCTTTTGTATTGTCCGATGCAGTTTCAAAAGAAAATTGAGAAGAAAAAAGAACTTCGTGTAACCATTGTAGGTCGTGATGTGTATGCTTTTGAAATCGATTCTCAACAATCTGAAAAAGCAAAAATCGACTGGAGAAAAGATGGCGTAAACCTTATCGATAAATGGATTCCAACAGATCTTCCAACAGATATTGAGGCAAAATTGCTGGAACTTTTAGATGTCTATCACGTAGATTATGGAGCGATCGACGTTATCGTTTCTCCTAAAGATGAATATTATTTCATCGAGATCAACGCTGCCGGAGAATTTTTCTGGCTGGATAATCTTACTGAAGAAAACCAAATTTCTAAAAGCATCGCAGATCTTTTGTGTGATAAAGCACCAAGAAGAAATAACATGGTTTTGTCTTAAATTTAAATTAAAATATTGCTTTAAAACGAAATATTTTCATCGATAGGAACGGGCTTTGGCCCGTTTTCTTTTTAAGGGCGAATAAAGGCTTTAGCCAAAACTTAAAATAACTTAAATATTTAAAAAACTTTTGTGACTTTTGCCGTTTTTATCATTTTAAAAAATTGAATTCTCCTTTAAAAATCGCAAATTTGCATAACGTAGAATATTATCATAATTTAGTCAACCAAGTAAAAATAATTGATGGTTTTTGTAACGGGGGCGACCGGAATTTTGGGCAGAGTAATCGTTTTGGAACTTTTAAAAAAGGGAAAAAACGTGCGTGCAGCAAAAAGACCGACAAGCAATTTAAACGAAGTAAGGCATTCCTATACATTTTATACGGAGAATCCCGACGATTTTTTCAATAAAATTGAATGGGTTGATGTAGATTTTAATGATGTCAATGCGCTGCAAAACATGTTAAAAGATGTCGATGAGGTCTATCATTGCGCTGCAAAAGTGAGTTTTCATCCCAAAGATGAAAAAGAAATATATCACACCAACATAAAAGGGACAGAAAATCTTTTGTATACCTGCGAAAATTCAGGTGTTAAAAAATTTCTTCACGTAAGTTCGATTGCTGTGCTTGATAATTTTAATGAAAAAGGAGAATTGGACGAAGAATCTGATTTTAATCCAAAATTAGAACATTCAGCCTATTCTTTATCAAAACATCTTTCTGAAATGGAAGCGTGGAGAGCTTCTGCAGAAGGTTTGAATGTCGTTATCATCAATCCCGGAATGATTATCGGAAGCGGAAACTGGGGAAACAGCAGCGGAGATATTTGTCCGACTTTTGAAAAGAATGGCTTTACATTTTCCGGCGGAACGAGTTATGTTGACGTAAGAGATGTTGCCAAGATTTCAATAGAATTAATGGAGAAGAATATTTTCGGAGAGCGTTTTATCATCGTTTCTGAAAATAAAGGGTATGCAGAATTAGGAAAGCAGATCAGATCAAAATTAGGGTTAAAAGAAGCTAAAATATTGTCAAAATTTCTGTTGAATTTGGGAAGATGGGCAAATATTTTGTTCGGATGGCTGATTCCTAAATTGAGAATGATTACGAAAACGAATATTGAGGCTATTTCCGGGCTCAATGTGATTTCAAATCAAAAAATTAAAGATAAATTGAATTTTCAATTTATTTCTGTTTCAGAAAGTGTTGATTTTCATTTGAATAATTATATTAACGATAAAAAGTTGAAGAAATGAATCTTGCAGAGGCAATTATCAAAAAAAATGTAGAAAAACATGCTATAAAATCTGCAATTGGATTTAAAAAGAAAGATGCAGGTTGGAAGGAATTGAGCTGGCAAAAATTCAGTGAAATTATTTCTAAAACAGCCAATGCATTGATCAATGCAGGAATTCAGGAAAATGATAAAGTTGCCATTTATGCAGAAAATTCCTCCGAATGGATGATTTTTGATTTGGCGGCACTTTCAATCGGTGCAGTTACGGTTCCGATTTATTCAACGAACAATGCTGAACAGGCAGAATATATCGTCAAAGATTCCGGGGCAAAAATTATTTTGGTCGGAGATCAGGCTCAATATGATGCTTCTTTAGATATTTTAAAAAAGGAAGAAAATAGTCTTGAAACCATTATTATTTCTAAAAAAGCGGTCTGGATCAAGAAAGAATTCAGTAGTTTTTATTTAGAGGATTTCATTGCAAAATCTTCCGTTAAGTCTGAATTTTGCAAGAAAGAATATGACGATATCGCCACATTAATTTATACTTCCGGAACAACAGGAACACCGAAAGGAGTGATATTAACTCACGGAAATTTCATCAAAGCTTTCGATGCGCACTTTGAATTTTTTAAGTTTAAAAATTTTGAGGAAGAGCTTTCACTAGCGTTTTTACCGTTAACTCACGTTTTTGAAAGAAGCTGGAGTTTGCTTTGTCTGTACGGTGGCGCAAGAGTTTATTTCCTTGAAGATCCTAAAAATATCGCAAAAGCATTAGAGGAAGTAAAACCGACGATGATGTGTGCTGTTCCGAGATTTTTCCAGAAAGTCTACGCCGGAGTATTGGAAAAAGCAGAAGAAGGTTCATCAGTAAAGAAAAAAATATTCGACTGGGCAATAGAAGTAGGAAAACAGGTTTCGGAATTAAAAAGAAAAGAGCAGTCAGTTCCTTTTGGATTGATGATGAAGCATTCGGTTGCCGATGCTTTGGTTTTTAATAAAGTAAAGGAAAAAATGGGCGGAAGACTTTGGTTTATGCCTTGTGGAGGAGCTTCGGTTTCCCCCGATGTAACGCAATTGTTTGAAGCAATGGGACTTCATATCACGGTTGGTTATGGTTTGACGGAAACTACAGCAACTTTAACAGCATTTCCTCTGACTCATTTTGAGCACGGAACTTGCGGACTTCCTTTACCAAGCGTTGAAATTCGTATCGGTGAAAATGATGAAATTCAGGCAAAAGGAGACGGTATCATGAAAGGATATTACAACAAACCTGAAGAAACGCAGAAAGTTTTCACGGAAGATGGCTGGTTTAAAACCGGTGATGCAGGGAAATTTGACGAAAAAGGAAACCTGATTATTACAGACAGAATAAAAGATTTACTAAAAACTTCCAACGGAAAATATATCGCTCCGCAACAAATTGAGAATATTTTAACCAATAATAATTTTATCAATCAGATTGTATTAATTGCGGAAGGAAGACAGTTTGTTTCAGCGTTGATCGTTCCGAATTTTGAGTTTTTGCAGGATTTTCTTAAGAAAAATAATATCACGTTTACCAATTGGGAAGAAATCGTGAAAAACGAAAAGGTAAACGATTATTATAAAGAAAAATTAAAAGAACTACAAAGCCATTTATCGGATTTTGAGAAGGTGAAAAAATTTACTTTGATGCCTGCAGATTTTGATATTAATTCAGGTGAAATCACTCCGACTTTGAAGGTGAAAAGAAATGTAGTTCTTAAGAAATATGCAGATCTTATTGAGAAGATGTATTAAATATAATTTTTTACTCATACGTTCAAATTGTGAAAATCGAAGATTTATTCGTAAACATATTTGTGCGATTTGTGGTTAAAATTGATTTTTAAACTAACACTATGACAACAACACAAGAATTTTTAGGAAAAGAAGATTTTACGATAAATAACCAAACGGTTTCAGAAAGCTGTCCGTCAAATATTGCTCTGATTAAATATTGGGGAAAATATGACAATCAGATTCCTGCAAATCCGAGCATCAGTTACACATTAAACCATTGTAAAACCAATACCACAATGGAATTTTTGGCTGACGAACCATTTTCTGTGCAGACATTTTTAGCAGGAAATGAAGAAGTAAAATTCGCCGAAAAAATTGAAAAATATTTCAGAAATATCGAACAATATCTTCCATGGATTTTAAATGGAAAATATATAATCAGAACAGAAAATACGTTTCCTCACAGTTCAGGAATTGCAAGTTCGGCTTCAGGTTTTGGAGCGATTGCAAAATGTTTAATGAATTTGGATGAAACTTTTTCCGGAAAAATGTCGGAGGAAGAATCATTGAGAAAAGCATCATTTTTAGCAAGATTAGGAAGCGGAAGCGCTTGCAGAAGCTTATACAATGGCTTAGTTGTTTGGGGACAGTCTCAAATAAAAGACAGTTCAGATCTTTTTGCGGTACAATATCCGAATGATGAGATTCATGAGATTTTCAAGAACTTTAACGATTGGGTTTTATTGATTCATGAAGGTCAGAAAACGGTTTCTTCAACAGTCGGACACGGCTTGATGAACACCAATCCTTATGCAGACAGAAGATTTCAGGAAGCGCGAGAAAATTTCGGTCCGATGAAAGAAATTTTAGCCGACGGAGATTTACAGAGCTTTATCAAATTGGTTGAACATGAAGCTTTAACGCTTCACGCCATGATGATGATGAGTGATCCTGCATTTATTTTAATGAAAACCGGAACGTTAGAAGTTATCAATAAGGTTTGGGATTTCAGAAGAGAGACCAATCTCCCTTTATTCTTTACTTTGGATGCCGGTGCAAACGTACATCTTCTATTCCCGAACGACGGTTCTGAAGAAAAAATAAAATCTTTTATTGAAACAGAATTACTTCAACATACTCAGAATAATGGAGTAGTGAAGGATGTGATGAGGTTTTAGCTTTAAACTATCATAAATTTAAATATTGAACGGGCTTTTTTAGTCCGTTTTTTTATTTTTAAATTTGTTAGCTTAGATTCCTACGGAATGACAAATTTTGTGAAATATTCTTATTAAAATAGATTAATTTTTTTTAAACATAAAGTTTGTCATTCCGTAGTCATCTAGGCAACATTAATTAAAAACACAACCCACAAATGATAGAATTCTCAGAAGGAATTTATAAATTTTACGTATATATTCTTACAAATAAAAGGAAAACTGTTTTATATACAGGTGTAACGAACAATCTTCATCAGCGATTGTTTCAACATTCGACGAAACAAAATAGCAACAGCTTTACTGCAAAATATAATGTTGAATTTCTAATTTATTACGAAAAATTTGGATGGATTCAACAAGCTATTGAACGAGAAAAAGAGATTAAAGATTTTCCAAGAAATAAAAAATTAGAATTAATAAGATCTGTAAATCCTAATTTGGAGTTTTGGAATCATCTATTTGAAAATTAATAATTTAAAATGATTGCTTAGATTCCTACGGAATGACAAAGTTCACGTTTAAAAATAAGAAAAATATAACACAAACTTTGTCATTCCGTAGGAATCTAAGCAGCCTTTATAATTTTAATATTAAAACATAACACACAAATAATCTTTACCAACGTATGTATCAGTATTTGGCGAAACAAAATAGCAACAGTTTTACTGCAAAATATAATATTCAAAATAGTTGTTTAGATTCCTAAGGAATGACAAAGCTCACGTTTAAAAATAAGAAAAATATAACACAAACTTTGTCATTCCGTAGGAATCTAAGCAGCTTTTATAATTTTAATATTGACAAATAATCTTTACCAACGTATGTATCAGTATTTGGCGAAACAAAATAGCAACAGTTTTACTGCAAAATATAATATTCAAAATAGCTGCTTAGATTCCTACGGAATGACAAAACTGGTGATTAAAAATAGAGGATAAAATCTATAATTAATTATAAAAAATATACTTAAGGTTTCTCAAATCAATCCTCCGTCACCACAGTCTCCCGATTTCCATCCTCTTTTTTTCCTTCCTGAATCATTTCCTCAGCCTGCGCTTTTTCCTCTTGCGTGGCATAATCAATTCGTTCTTCCTGACCGTCATTTTTATGATCAATGAAAAATTCACAATAAACGGGAAGATGATCCGAACCGAAATTTTCAAGTGTTTTTAAGTCTTTAATAAAAATATCTTCACTGTGAAACATCAGATCGATCGGGAATCTCAACAAACGGTATTTAGCGTGAAAAGTTGAGACAAAAGATCTGCCGATTCTCGGATCGATCAAATGACTTGTTTTTCTGAATAAAATAGAGGATTTCGACCATGCAACATTATTAAAATCACCAACAACAATTACGGGTTCTTTAATTTCTCTTACCCGTTTTGCGGCACTTAGTAAATCACCGTCTCTTTCTTTTGAAGTCTCTTCTTCCGTCGGACTTGGCGGTGGCGGATGAACGCCAAAAAAGACAAATGAAAATCCGTCTTTGGTTTTCAGATGCGCTTCAATACTCGGAATATCGTCGGCTACAAAATAATGCGTTTTAGAATCTTTGATTTCGATTTTAGAATAAAAATGCATTCCGTAGGTGTTTTCCAGCGTCACTTTATGTTGATAAGGATAGTCTTTTTCGAGGGGTCGAAGTGCTTTTTCCCAATCCCCATTGCTTTCCATGGTGAGAAACATTTCGGGTTGATGTTTTTTTATTAACTGAATAAATCGGTCATATTCTTTATTAAATTGATACACATTGGCAGAAATAAAATGCTGTTTTTCAGAAGACTGCTGCTGTTGAGAATATTTTTTAATCGGATAAAGCGGCGTATATTTTACGAGCGTAAAACCATGATGAACAAACATCACCATCAAAAGGCTTTGATAATACCAGAAATTCTCCGAAGAATGAATCAGAAAACCCAAAACAAAGGTGAAAAATATAAAATAAGTAAGCTGTATTTTACCAAATTCAGGAACACGGAAAACCCAGTGCGAATGCTGAATTTTCGGAAGTATCGTTAAAATTAAAAACAAAAAGGTCAGAACCAGGTAAAATATCCACATATCAATCAAAATAAACGGATAAATGTAACTCAATTTTATAACTTTTCGCCCAAATTGACGTTTAAAATTTATGAATTGATACGGAATTTGAAATTTATTTTTCCTATTTTTATTTCATCACACGATAAAACAAATGTTATGAATAAAATATTCGTTATTGCCTTATTTTTCGGCAGTTTTTGCTTCGGGCAGCAAACCAATAATCAGGAAGTAGAAAAACCGATCCGCAATTTATTTCTTGCCATGAAAAACGCTGATCCCGAATTATTAAAAACCACTTTTTCAGATACTGCAATTCTTCAGACGATTACCAAAGATGGTGTGAAAAGTGAAGATATTAAAGAATTTATTGCTTCCATTTCGAAAATGGCGAAAGATGATCTTGATGAAAGAATTACTGTGGAAGCCATTCATGTAGACGGAAATCTGGCGAGTGTTTTTACGCCGTATTCGTTTTATTTTAAGGGTAAATTTTCTCATTGCGGAGCGAACAGTTTTCAGTTGGTAAAACAACAAAACGGTGAATGGAAAATTCAATATATCATCGATACAAGAAGAAAAGATAATTGTAAAGATTTAAAATAAAATTAAATGAAAATCCATCATATCGCAATCATTTGCTCAAATTACGAAGTTTCCAAAAAATTCTATACCGAAGTATTGGGATTACATATCATCCGTGAAGTTTATCGTGAAGAAAGACAGTCTTACAAACTCGATTTAGCCATTGGAGATCATTATGTGATCGAATTGTTTTCCTTTCCCAATCCTCCGGAAAGACCTTCCCGTCCCGAATCTTGTGGCTTAAGACATTTGGCTTTTTCGGTAGAGAATGTGAATAAAAAACGGGAAGAATTAATTCAGAAAGGATTAAACTGCGAAGAAATAAGGATAGATGAATTCACAGGAAAGGAATTTTTCTTCACCCAAGATCCCGATCAATTGCCGTTGGAATTTTATGAAATGTAAAAAATAATCTAATTTTAAAGATAAATTAATTGTAATGATGAAGAAATATATTGTTGTTCTCGCTCTTGCGTTGATGAGTTCTCAATTCCATGCTCAAACTGTAAATGAGCCAAAAGATCACCCGGAAAAATGGTCGCAACCTTATGAACCTTTCCGAGTTGCCGGAAATTTGTATTACGTGGGAACGTATGATCTGGCTTCGTATTTAATAGTTACCAAAAAAGGAAATGTTTTGATTAATACGGGTTTAGCAGATTCGCTTCCGGTGATTAAAAATAATATAAAGAAACTCGGCTTTAAGTATAATGATACCAAAATATTATTGCTTACACAGGCTCATTATGATCATTTAGGAGCAATGGCTGCGATAAAAAAAGAAACCGGAGCAAAACTGTATGTCGATAAAGCTGATGCAGATGTGCTGAAAACTGGTGGAAAATCTGATTATGAATTGGGAAAATACGGGGTTACATTTAAGCCGATTAATCCCGATTATGTTTTAAACGATAAAGATCTTATAACACTTGGAGATACCAAATTAATAATGTTGCATCATCCGGGACATACGAAAGGTTTCTTGCAGCTTTTTGTTTGAAACCAAAGATAGCAAGAGAAAATATAAGGTGTTAATCGCCAATATGCCTACGATTATTATTGATAAGAAATTTTCTGAAGTTGCCGCTTATCCCACGATTCAGAAAGATTATGAATATACGTTAAAAGAAATGAAAAAGCTTGATTTTGATATTTGGGTGGCTTCACACGCAAGTCAGTTTGATCTGCACGAAAAACATAAACCAAAAGATCAATATAATCCTGATGTTTTCATGAACAAAAAAGAATATACCGACGAAATTGATTCCTTAGAAAAAGATTATAATAAAAAATTAAGCGAACAAAAATAGGCTAATTAATGGGCATATCCCGTAAAGAAACTGATGGCCATAATTACTAAAACAATCGAAGAAATGACTACATAAACGTAGTCTTTTTCTTTTAGGTACCCTATCAAAGCAAATACAATTCTCATTAAAGGAGTAACGATCAGAATAAGGATTCCCAGTTGAATAATTGCCATTCCTTCTCCTGCGCACAGAGAATGCCAGAAATGTCCCCAAACTTTTTCGGAAGAAGTTCCCAGATCTAGAGAAGCGTATTTTTTTGGCATTTTGAAGCCTTCGATGAAAAGTTTTACAAAACCAATCAGCGAAGTTATAACAGAAAGAATAACTCCCAATCTCAGAAGATTTCCTACGGAACGGTTCAGATCTACGTCTGTGAAGTTCTTTTTCATTATCTGAAACTTTTATTGATACCGTTATACATCATATAAACCGATAAAATCGTGATGACAACAGCAAAGAATATTTTTAATTTTTTTGTTTTAGAAACCATTAAAGTTTTCGATCCGATGAAACTTCCGACCACAACTCCGATTAAAACGGGAGCTACAATTACAGGAATAATTTCACCTCTCTGGAAATAGATCAAAGCACTTGCAACAGCCGTTACACCGATCATAAAGTTACTCGTTGTAGTAGAAACTTTGAAAGGCAATCTCATCATATTATCCATCGCCAAAACTTTCAAAGCACCTGAACCGATTCCCAATAATCCAGACATCGCACCTGCAAACATCATCATTAAAAATCCGGGAACCGTATTTCTTGCAGAATAACTTTTCAGGACTCCTTTATCAGGAAAAGTTCCGTATAGCTTGAGTTTTTCCTCCAAACTTCCTTTAATAAGAGGAGCTTGATGGTCTGGTTTTCCTTTTAAATTTAAAACAACCGTCAAAAGAAGAATGCTGGCGAAAATAATTCCGATGGTATTTGGATTAAGCATTCCCGAGACCAAAGCCCCCATAATTGCTCCGGCTGTAGTGCCGATCTCCAAAAACATTCCGATCCTCATATTGGTAAAACCTTCTTTTACAAAAGCTACCGCCGCACCGGAAGAAGTCCCGATCACGGAAATAAGAGAAGCGCCAATCGCGTAATGCATAGGAACGCCGAAACCCAGCGTTAATAAAGGAATAATGATAACTCCTCCTCCTAAACCGGTCAGTGAACCCAGAAGTCCCGCCGAAATTGCTCCAAGGAAGAGAATGATAATTTCTGACATGCTACAAATATAAAACTATTGTCGTAGTCTGCCAAACGTTTGAAAAAGATAAATTTGACGTATTTTTGCACAAACGGAATTTTAAATGAAATTATTTTATATCATCCTTGGTGCAACACCGAAGGGAAGGAATATTGAGCAGCATGATGTATTTTTCGGAATTGCAGAAAATCTGAAAGATCTTGTTCCTGAGATAAAAGAATTCTGGAAAGAAGCAGACGGAAAGATTCATGTGGATTGTTATCAGGAAGTAAAATTTGCTGATGGATATGAAGTGGAAATTGTTGAAAAAGGAGAAAAAACTTCCGAAGAGCAACTGTATTTTATCAATCTTGGAGGGTATAAAAAAGGTTTTTTTGAAGAATTTCACGAGCAGCATTTGATGGTAGGAAATTCGATGGGAGATATTGTGAAAAAAGCAAAAGCAACCGAATTTTATAAAACGATGGGATTTGAAGGCGCGATAAGTCATATTGACGATAAACATGGCGTCGACATCGATGATATTTTTAATGTAAGTGATATTCTGCCTGAAAAAATGAAGGAAAAATATTCAATTGTCCTAAAAAAATCTGATGCAGAAAATCAGAAAAATCCGATGGGACTTGGATATTTAAAAATTGATAAAATTTAATAAAACCAAATTGTTCTTTGCTGAGTGAAACGCCTTTGCGAACGAAAAATTAGCAGTAAATTTTTCAAAAAATAGTAGCGGACTTTGCGTTTAAAAGTTTTAATCATTTTTAAAGTAAATTTTAAATCTAACAGAAAAAATAAAAGTAAAAAAATGAAAATAGGAATTTTAGGAGGAGGACAGCTTGGAAGAATGCTGATTCAGGAAGCTTTGAAATACGATGATGAATTTTATACATTAGATCCGGCTTCTGATGCGCCTTGTCACAATATTTCTTACTTTACGCAAGGAAGTTTTAATGATTATGAAACCGTTCTCAATTTCGGTAAAGATAAAGATGTGGTAACGATCGAGATCGAACATGTAAATGCAGATGCTCTCGCTGAACTGGAAAATCAGGGAATAAAAGTCGTTCCGAATTCTAATATTATTAAAACGATTCAGCAAAAAATCCTTCAGAAAGAATTTTATAAAGCTCACGATATTCCAAGTCCGGAATTTCAGGTGATTTGGAACAGTGATGAAGAAATTACGATGCCTTTGCCTTTTGTTCAAAAAATGAATACAGGAGGATACGACGGAAAAGGGGTTCAGGTCATTAAAAATGAACTGGAATTACAGGATTTTTGGACAGAAGCTTCTGTCATCGAAAAGCTGGTTGATATCGACAAAGAACTTTCTGTTATCGTTGCTAGAAATGAAAGCGGAGAAACGAAAATTTTCCCAGTGACAGAAATGGTTGCCGATCCGAAACTGAATTTACTGGATTTTAATATTTGTCCGGTTTTCTTAGAAGAAAATATTGAAGAACAAATTAATGTTATTACAGAAAAATTCTTAAATGCCATCAATTCTCCGGGACTTTTTGCCATCGAATTATTTTTAGATAAAGAAGGGAAAGTGTGGGTCAACGAAACGGCTCCGAGATTGCATAATTCAGGACATCAAAGTCAAGAAGGAAATGCCAATTCACAATTTGAGCAAATGTATCGTGTGGTGAAAAATCTACCTTTGGCTGATACGGATGCCATCATTTACAGCGGAATGTTGAATTTGGTAGGGGCAGAAGGTTATTCAGGAAAAGTAATTTATGAAGGAATGGAAGACGTTTTGAGACTACCGGAAACCTACATTCACCTGTACGGAAAAACAGAAACCAAGCCGGGAAGAAAGATGGGACACATCAATGTTCTGGCAGATTCTAAAGAAGAATTGATGGAGAAATTGGTAATGGTGAAGGAAATGGTGAGAGTGATTGCGGAATAATTGAACTTTTATTATATTGAAAAAGACTGCTTTTGAGGGCAGTCTTTTTTATTTTTAGTTACATTTATATTCTGCGAATCGAGGATATCCATTTTCGTTATATTCGTAGCCACTTATTTCGCTGCTTTCATACGGAGAAGTCGGATTACCATTTATGTAAGTTGTTTTACTATATTTCCTGTAATTGTTTTTAGAAAGTCTCAAGAAGAAAATATCTTCAAAAGGAACATTTACATTCGCATATGGATTTTTATAAGTGTCATAATTATCATATTTGGTGACAATTTTATATCCGGATGTGTTAGTGTTTATTTGTTCAATTACTCTAAGATTTCCATCTGCATCGTAAGTAAGTGTTTTAGTATTTTCATCATAAATATCTCCCCAACTGTTGGTCGATTTTTCAGAAATAAAAATTATTTTGTTATTAGAATCATAAGAATACTTAAAATTTTTGGTGTAGCTGCTGCCGTCATTATAATTACTTAAAACTCTATTCTTTTCAGATAATTTTCCTTGATTATCATAAGAAAGATATTCGATGTATTGATTATTAGAAGAATCTATAGGTTCAATGATTTTTATAGGTTGACCAATAGAATTATACTCAACATTGATAGTGCTTTTTAACTGAGGTTCATAAGTTGGAGGTCCGGATGTATTATTTTGTATCAGCGAATAATCCAATTTTTTTATGATTTTATTCCCGTCGTATACGTATTCGGAAGTATATAACTGTTGCCCAGTAACAGATATTGTTACCTTGTTAAATTTTGTTATGTAACATTTCTGCTCCTGAGCTGAATCATCGTCGTTATTACATGAAAGTAAAAATAGAATTGAAAATATTGCAAATAATTTTTTCATTTTAAATTGAAGAGGTATTAATTTTGAGGTGCAAATATAGAGAATCTAGTTTTTATTTCTCATCAAAATAACTCAAATGAGAATATCCGTGATCAGGCTTCTTCCAATCCGGATTTTTAAAAGCAGATTGATTAATCATTCCTTCAAATGATTTTGAGTAATAGATATTTTTAGATCTTAGATCTTTCATTTTAAGTCTAATCTTGGTTTTGAAATCACCTTTTTGGATTTTAACAGGAAAAGAAGCAGAAGTTTTTGGAGCTAAAATTAACGAGTTATCATAGCTATTTCCACAATCACTATATATCCAATGTTCAATAGGAATCCATTCTCCGTTTCGGTTTTGAGCTTCTTGAATAATAAATAAATCACCATCCTGTAAGGTCAATTCAAAACAAAAGTCATTGTCATTAATAATATAAGCCGTAAAATAATCTTCATTTTTTTCCAGATAGCAACGCTCATTAAAAAGCTTGGAAATTTTTTGTTCAGGATGAACTTCAAAAAAAATTGTGTTATTATTTTTTTTCGATCCTTTTTTATATTCTTTTGTTTCTGTGACGGGATAAGAAGCCTGTGAAGTTGTTACATTTTCTTTTTGTGAAAAATAGAATAGAGGAAATATAGTGAGAAATAATGAAATGATTTTATTCATGGTTTAATCAAAAAAAATTCTCATTACTTAGGATCTTTAGCTTTCACAAGACTGTCTTTCTTATAATTATAGATCATATAGCCTCCTAATGCGGGAGAATAAACAGAAAATTCTTCCAATTTTGAAAATGGCGCATACAATCTAAAAGTGCAAATATCAGTGGCAGAAATAAAAGGATTTGTTCTCAAATGGCTGTGTGAAGACATGGTTACTGTACTTCCGTCCTGCATTGATGTCGCTGTCGGAATTAATCTTGAATGAAATTTCTTATTTGAAATTATATTTCCTTCTTTATCAGAAACAAACAGATAATCATTTCCAAACGGGATTACATTAGAATCAGAAGATCCAGCGATAATATAGTTTTTATAATTTCCATTAAATGGAATCGTAATTATATTTAAATTATATCCTTCAGGAACTCCAACTTCGTATTTTGGATCCGATAATTGTGAGATTACTTTTGCACGAATGTTTTTTAATGCACTTTCAACAGGATTTAGATTTCTTTGAGAAAGGTTCTCTTTTACAGGCTTTTTCGAATTATTTTTAAAAGAATATTCTGCAATGATAAGATTTTGACCTTTGTTTAAAATTGCGGTTTTTACAGTGTCATTACTTTTGTAGGTAAGATAACCGCCTAAATTTTCACCAATTTTTTTATTTTCCCTTGCAAGATCTGTAGCTTGCCAAGAAGAATTTTCGAGAGAGAAGAGGAGGTTGCCTTCTGTTTTTATAGAATCTAATTTTTTTTGAATTTCGAAATCTGTGTATTTAACTTCCTGAGCTAAAAATAATGATGAGATGAAAATAAAAATTAATGAAATTTGTTTCATAGTTATTGCTTAAAAAATTTTAGTTTTTAGTAGAACTAAAATTATGCAGAAATATTTGATCACGCAATTAATGACCTTTATTTGATTATGAATAAATTAATTTTCTCCATTAAATCATTTCATTTTATTAAATTCTCTGTTTTTTAAACATCTGCGGATTATAATTAATCACAAACACTCCAAAAATAATCAAAACTGCGGCAAGGACAAATTTCAGGGAAATTTCTTCATCCAAAATCAGCCAGCTCAAAAATATAGAAATAATGGTATTGAAATAAGCCAAAATAGAAACCTGAACCGGAGAAACTTTTGTGAGCGCGTAATGATACGCAAAAAATGCAGCCACAGAACCAAAAACCGATAGATAAATCATGGCGGAAATACTTTTCAGCGTCCAGTTTTCGAAATTGTAATTTTCTGAAAATGAGAAGGCGAAGATAATCTGTACAATTCCCGCAAAAGCAAATTGATAAAACAGATTTAAAGAAATATTTTTACTCTGAATATTGAGTTTTTTAGTAAAAATCGTTCCCGAAGCCCAACCTGAAATGGCAAATAATAAAAGCAAAATTCCGAATCGATAATCGGGATTGGCGAAATCTTTTATGCCGTCCCAGAAAATAAAAAGAACTCCTCCGAAACACATCAAAAGACCGATCAACGCTCGGAAAGTAAATTTTTGTAAACCAAGAGCGAGACTTCCCAAAAATACAACAATAGGAGAGGTGGCGCTCATTAATGAAGTCAGACTGCTCGTCAAAGTTTCTTCTGCTACGGTTGTCAATCCGTTGGCGATAATCAGCATTAATGAAGAAAAAATAAGTTGATACCCTAGATTTTTCCAGCCGATCCACTGAAATTGTCCACGGTAAAGAAGAATGCAAAGCATGATAATCGAAGCCAGAAACTGCCTGATTCCTGCCACAAACCAAGCCGGAATGGTTTCAACCGCCACCCGAATCGACAAAAAAGTAGTGCCCCAAACAATGGCTACGGTGAAAATGGCAAGAGTCAGTTTGTAATCCTTCATTTAAATTATTAAGCAACAAATGTATTTAATTTAATAAAATATTGAGGGGTACAGTTTCTAAAGTTATTTAGGTAACAGAAAATTTCTGTGTTTTACTGTTAATCGATTTCTACAACGGTTTTCCCTTTGGAAATTCTATTTTCCATGTCTGCAAACGCTTCATTGGTTTGTTCCAGTGAATACGATTTTTCATCAACCATGATTTTTAATTTTCCGGTTTCAAATAAGTGGGCTGCTTCTTTTAAAATTTCGCCGAAACGTTTTCTGTTTTTCCCCGATAACAAAGGATACAAAGTGAAAACTCCGGAATAGGTGGCATTTCTGAAAGATAAAGACGCGATGCTGTACGTTCCCCAACCCAAAATACTGGCAACATGACCTGAATATTGTTTCACGGCTTTAAAAGAATCATCTAAAAGACCAATTGTATCGAGGATCGCATCAAAACCATTTCCGTTGGTGAATTGCTGGACATATTTTTCTACAGATAATTTGTCTGTGTTGATAATTTCGACAGGATATTGTTTTATGGCTTCCATATTTTCAGATTTTACAGTGGTGAAAACTTTTGCGCCTTTTGCCAAAGCGATTTGTAAAGCAACATGACCAACACCTCCGTTTCCGGCATGAATTAAGACATCTTCATCTTTTTTGATATTCATTTTACCGACCAAACCTTCCCAAGATGTAATAAAAATCAAGGGAGTAGCTGCAGCTTCTTTAAATGTAACGTTTTTAGGTTTTAAAGCGAGAAGATCTGCGTCTGCGGCAATATATTCAGCCAATGTTCCGGGATTATTTCCGACACCTCCGACCATTCCGAAAACCTCATCTCCTATTTTGAAATTTTTCACGTCTTTCCCGATTTCTTCTACAATTCCTGCCATATCGATTCCTAAAATCATGGGTAGTGTCACTTCGGCATGAGCGGCTTGTCCTTCTTTTATCTTTATATCTAAAGGATTCAGTCCGCTTGCTTTTATTTTTACTAAAACTTCATGCGCTTTTGGCTGAGGTTTTTCCATTTCTCTTATTTCTAATGGTTTTCCGAATTGTTCTAATACGATTGCTTTCATTTTGATATTGAATTAATTATGATACAAATTTCGATATTTTTAATGTTGAGAAAGTTGTATTTTTACACCATAAAAGAGTATATAATTGTTATGAAAAAAGATTATCTGCAACAGCCTTTTGAATTGGTTTTAAAAGAACCGATGGATGTTTGTCCGCGCGGAGAGCACAGTGTCAGCTTTTTTGAACTCGTTTATATTGTCGCGGGAAGTGGTTTTCAGGAGATTAACGGAAATGAATTTGAATATAAAAAAGGAAATGTTTTTTTACTGAAACCCGAAGATTCTCACAGCTTTAATTTTGAAACAACGACGCAATTATTTTTCATTAGGTTTAACCGAGTTTTTTTCCAGAATAATACGATTGAAAATGCTTTTTTAAAACGTCTTGAACAGGCTTTTTCGAGTATTAATGGCTTTCAGAGCTGTATTATTAACGATGATGAAGATAAAACGGCGATTGAATATTTAATGAAAAGTTTATTTCTTGAAATGGACAAAGACAAACTCTATTCGCATGAAGTGATTTATCTTTTGGTACAGTCGATTCTTACGCTTGTTGCGAGAAATTTAACTCAGAAAATATCATTAATTATCAATGAAAAAACGGAGGATAAAGCAACCAATATGATTCATTATGTTCACGGGAATATTTATCATCCTGAAAATCTGACGGGTGAAAAAATAAGTGAATTATTTGGCGTTTCTAAAACATATGTCGGTCGTTATTTCAAAAATAAAACCGGAAAAACATTGAACGAATATAGTACAGAATATAAAACGAAATTGATTGAAAACCGTTTAAAATACAGCGAAATGAGGATCAATGAAATCGCAGACGAATTTGGTTTCACCGATAAAAGCCATCTGAATCGTTTCTTTAAAAGGATTCATGGTGTTTCGCCTTCTGTTTTTCGGAATGATAATTCTTGAAAAATCTACTTATATTTTCCATTATTTTTTAAAGCAAACATTTTATTACATTCCGTATTATCTTTAGAAAGCAAAGGCAAATAAAATTTGCTTTGCGAAGCGTGAAACAGGGCTTCATCAAATCAACTTGTTGATTCATCTTTGCTCACTTAATAATAAGTACTATTGAATTAAATCTTTGCGTTAAAAAATGAACAGTATGTTTGAATCAAATAAACATACTCGAAGTAAATTCCACTAAAAGAGGGGAATTTATATTCGCCATAATTTTTTTATCTTTGACGATCTAATAAATTGAAGAATGGTAGGAATTATAATGGGAAGTCAGAGCGACTTGCCGATCATGGAACAGGCAGCAAATTTTTTGAAATCTTTGGATATTCCGTATGAATTAACGGTGGTTTCTGCACACAGAACTCCTGAAAGAATGTTTGAATATGCAAAAACAGCAAAAGAGAGAGGTCTGAAAGTAATTGTTGCAGGAGCAGGAGGAGCCGCACATCTTCCCGGAATGGTGGCAAGTTGTACAACGCTACCCGTGATTGGTGTTCCTATTTTGTCGAGCAATTCTATTGACGGTTGGGATTCTGTTCTTTCTATTCTTCAAATGCCGGGAGGAATTCCGGTTGCGACAATGGCTCTGAACGGTGCTTTGAATGCAGGAATTTTAGCCGCAAAAATTATTGGAAGTGCAGACGAAAAGGTTGCCGAAAATATCCAGAAATATCAGGATTCTTTGAAAGATAAAGTATTGGGAACGGTTGATGATATTAAAGCTCAGCATCCAAACCATTTTGATAAATAATATGAATGACGGTTCACGTTTGTAATTCACAAAAAAGCCTCACATTTCGTGAGGCTTTTTCTATTTTTTAATAAACTTAAAGTTTTGGATTTTATCTTTAGAAATAATCTGTAAAATATAATTTCCTTTTAAGAGAGAACTGATCGTTATCGTATCCTGATTCAGTTTTCCGCTCATGACGATTCTTCCGCTTTCGTCTAAGATTTTATAGTCTGTTGCATCATGAATAAGATCGGTGTGGATGTTTTCTGTTGCAGGATTAGGATATATTCCACCAGTTTTTTTCAACGAATTGTCTGATGTTGAAAGAAAACAGCTTCCTTGAATATCACCACTGAAAAGCCATCCTTTACTAAATAACATATTTCTTTTAATAACGGCATTTGAAGCATATTGTAAAGAACTTAATGATCCAAGAGCAATATTATTGGCTGTGTTTGGATTATCTGCCCATCCGGAAAGAGTTTTGCTGTAATTTTCGCAATTTAATACGGTTTGGAATAACATATTGCCACCATTGGTTAAAGCTGCTAAATTCCAATTTCCAAGAGATTGATTAAAAGTAAGAGCTCCCGAAAGCATTAATCCCATACTCGTAACTTTACTCACATTCCATGATTCGATGGGCTTGTTGAAGCTTGTGCATCCGTGAAGCATGTGTCCCATACGTGTTACTTTTGAGGTATTCCAAGTACCGATAGGCTGATCAAAATAGGTATTGTAATGAAACATCCCTTCCATATTGGTAACATTTGAAGTGTCCCAATTGTTTATTCTTTCATTAAAGCGGGTATTGCCGAACGTCCATGCCATATTTTTTATATTCGAGGTATTCCATGCATTTAAATCCTGATTAAAAAGACCTCTTCCTGCAAACATATAACTGATATCCTGCGCTGAAGACATATCCCATGAATTGAAATAAGGCGGATTAAAAATATCTGTAAGCAATGTAGTATCGCCGAGACGTGAAAACATAGAACCGAAATTTACGATATGCGATGTATCCCAATTCTGCATAGAAGGAGCCCCGTTAAAACTCGGAGTATTGCTAAACATAAACGAAGCGTCTGTTACATTATTCAGGTTAGGAATATCTGTTGCTGTAAGTTTTAAAAGTCTGCAGGTTGCAAAAGCTCCGTTCATAGAAAACCACGAAATATCTCCCCATTGTTCTATTTCCAGGATTTTGTCTGAGCTTCCGAACGTCTGCCAAATCGGTAGAATCATTTCTCCTAAATTAACTAATTGCGCTTCCCCGAATCTTATTTGTTTAAAAGTTCCGCTTCCGTTTCCTACCTTTATTTTGTAGGTTGCCGAAGCCGAACCTCCGGGATTCAGTGGTGTTCCGAAATCTATCAGAACCTGTTTGGTGGAAGTCACATTATTCATTGTACCGCTATGAGCAGGAAATCCTACTTCTTCCCAATTAATAGAATAGTTCTCACCAATTCCCGGAAACCAGATTTGATCTGATGTTGCAGCATATGGCGCATCTACGGTAGTTGTAGTGATAAGACCGGGTTGCCAAGTGGTGATAAAGTCGTTTTGCGCTTGTGTTATCTGTAAAACAAAGAATAAAGCAAGAGCGAGAAGTTTTTTTAACATATTTACTATTTTCAGGGTTTATTTTTTAATGAATTTAAAATTCTGTGTTTTATCTTTTGCGATAATCTGTAAAATATAATTTCCTTTCATTAAAGAACTTACATCTATTTTTTCTTCATTTAAAACGTTTTGAAGAATAATTCTTCCGCTTGCATCTGAGATTTTATAGCTGTTCGATCCTTTTAAATTTTTAACATAAATGAAATCCGTTGCAGGATTCGGATAAATACTTAGATTATTTTCTAAATCTGCTTCTTTGGTAGAAAGGAAAGAAGCGCAATTGCTATTGTATGAATCTCCTAAGATTGTCCAACCTTTTGTACTGACAAGGTAATTTCTTGCGGCTACCGCAGCAGGATGAGAGTAGACCATAGAAAAAGCACTGGTCATATTGATATTATTTGGTGTTGCGGGGTTTAGTCTCCATCCGTAAAGTGTTTTGTCGTAATTCTGGCAATTCAGCCCTGAGTTTTGAAGCATTCCCGAGGCAACAGTCAGATCACTCAGATTCCACTTACCCAGATCTTGATTAAATTGGGTGGCATTGGTAAACATATTATTCATTGATACGACATTTGATGTGTCCCAATTACCGATGTCCTGGTTAAACGCAGTTGCCCCGTTAAACATTCCGCCCATATTAATTACCTTTGATGTATCCCAATTGCCGATATTTTGGTTAAATGCGATGGCGCCGCCAAACATTCCGTGCATATATAGCGCTTTCGAAGTATTCCAGTTGCCGATGTTTTGGTTGAAAGTTTTTGCATTCATGAACATATTATTCATTTCAATAACCTCAGATGTATTCCAGTTTCCCATTTCCTGATTATAAGTCCAGGCATCAATAAACATAAATTCCATATCCAATACGTGAGAAACATCCCAGTTATTTATTGACTGATTAAATGCTTTTGCGTTGTGAAACATGGCAGTCATTTCTGTCACGTTAGAGGTATCCCAGTTTCCGATAGGCTGGTTAAAGTTTTGTGCCATTAAGAACATTATTGCCATGCTTGTTACATTATGGGTATCCCAGTTTCCGATGGGCTGGTTGAAGTTGGCACAGCTGTTAAAAAGTGCGGTAAACAGAGTAACAGAAGAAGTCTTCCAGTTATTGATTGACTGATTTCCGACCAGAGAAGGACAGCCCATAAACATAAAAGACATATCCGAAACCAAAGAAAGATTGGGAAGGTCGGTAGCGGTCATATTCAAGTTACCACAACCTGTAAAGGCGTATTTCATAGAAGACCATGCGGTATCTCCCCATTGGTTTATTTCTGTGATTTTTGAAGTGTCTCCCGTAATATAACTAGTTGAAGGTAACGTATCAGGATCTCTGAAGAGAATTCTATGAAAATTACCGCTTCCGCTACTTACTTTTACGATATAGGTAGCGTTTGCAGGATTTGGATTGAAAGGAGTTCCAAAATCCAACAGAACTTGATAGAAAGAATTTACATTATTCAGAGTGGCGTTGTGAGCAGGATATCCACTTTCTTCCCAATATATGGTGAAATTAGTACCTCGAACCGGCATCCACACCTGAGTATCCGATGATGGGAAAGGAGGATTGGGAGGAACAGGGTTTTGAATGTTACTGGGCTTCCAAGTGGTGATAAATTCGTTTTGCGCTTTCGTAATCTGGTAGATTGAAATAAATAAAAAAAGGAGTAAAAGTTTTTTTAACATATCGAATATTTTGTAAGTTGTAGTTTTATTTCTTTATAAATTTAAAATTCTGTGTTTTATCTTTTGCGATAATCTGTAAAATATAATTTCCTTTCATTAAAGAACTTACATCTACTTTTTCTTCATTTAAAATGTTTTGAAGAATAATTCTTCCGCTTGCATCTGAGATTTTATAACTGTTTGATCCTTTTATATTTTTAACATAGATAAAATCTGTTGCAGGATTCGGATAGATTGTCATATTATTTTCAGGAAAAGTTTCAGAAGTTGCAAGAAGAGAATTACATCCACCATTAAATACATCTCCCATAATCGTCCATCCTTTATTGGTTATTAAATGATTTCTTGCATTTACAGCGAAAGGATGCGAGTATTTTAGAGGAGCAGCACTAGAAATATTAATATTATCAGGAGTTGCAGGATTCAGACTCCATCCGTAAAGTGTGCTGTCATAATTTTGGCAGCTCATCTGTGAATCAAAGAACATCATCGTTGCTGCGGTGAGAGAATTCAGATTCCAAGTTCCTAAATTTTGGTTAAAACTTGTCTCACGGAACATTTCAT
Organism: Chryseobacterium ginsenosidimutans; assembly: GCF_024807225.1. Lineage (GTDB taxonomy): Bacteria > Bacteroidota > Bacteroidia > Flavobacteriales > Weeksellaceae > Chryseobacterium > Chryseobacterium ginsenosidimutans. The sequence continues at coordinate 3,779,812 of NZ_JANUCO010000001.1, read as the reverse complement.
TCATATTGGTTACATTATTAGTGATCCAATTTCTCAGATCCTGATTGAAAGCATATGCCTCATGAAACATATGCTCCATTGAAGTTTCCGCTTGATGTATTCCAATTTCCGATAGGTTGGTTGAAACTGTTTGCCGCGTCAAACATATAGCCGAAATCAGTAACATTCGAAACATTCCAATTTCCTAAAGGCTGATTAAAATTAGAATTGTCTCCAAACATATAATACATATCAGTCACTGTTGAGGTATTCCAATTATTGAATGAAGAATTTCCAACCATTGACAGACACAGATTAAACATTTGTCTAAGACTGGTTACAGAAGATAGATTAGGAGAATCTGTTGCGGTAACATCCATATTTTCGCAGAAAACGAAAGCGCTGTCAAAAGTTATCCAGTTAATATTTCCCCATTGTTCTATTTTCAGAAGTTTTGAGTGATCCTGACAAGTATAAGCCGGAAGAAGTGTGTTATCAAAAGATTTTACCTGATTAAAAATTCCACTTCCGTTACTGATTTTGACACGATAAGTCGCATTTGCAGGAATAGGATTTGTGGGCGATCCGAAGTTGATGGTAAATTCTTTATCAGATGTAATATTGTTTATCGTTCCATTATGAACAGGATATCCGACTTCTTCCCACGATACCGTAAAATTAGTCCCTCTTCCCGGAAATTTTATCTGCTGAGCTGTTCCGGGTTTCCAAACAGTAATAAACTCGTTTTGGGCGTAAGTGATTTGAATTAAAGAAATAAAAAGAAATAGGGTTATTAGTTTTTTGCACATATCTGTGAATTAATTATTGTAAAAATAATAAATTCTTTAAAATATTAATTAAAATATAGATATAAATGAAAAAAAATAACAAAAATGATGATTGAAAAGACAATTTTACATAAAAAAACTCTCCGAATTGGGAGAGTTGATTTTTTATTCCTGAAGCATATTGTCTCGGGTGTTTTTCTGAACGGCTATCGCTCCGAAAAGTGCCAGCAAAAATGCGAATCCGTAAAATCCTTTTTCACTTGGCAGGATCGTGGCATTCCATAATCCGATAGCCAGTAAAACGATGGAAGAAAGGGTAGCAAACCAACAGATCCCGTAATAAATATCTGTTACTTTAATATTTTCTAATCGGTCACGAACGGCTTTCTGTAAAGAAACTACGGCAAATAAACCGTATAATAGAATAGTGAAATAATAGCCTTTTTCGTTAAGCAGCATTTCAGCTCTTGCAAGACCTACGATAAAACCGATCATTCCAGCTCCTAAGGCAACCCAAGATGCCGCTATGAATGCAGTTGATACATTTTGCTTTTTCATGTTAATGTTTTTATTAAGGCTTCAAATATATCATTTTTATTTGATTGTCTCCAACAACAGAAATACAAAAATTTTATTGTGTAAATAATCTATACAAAATCCTTACAAAATATACCCACAGAAATTCCTCTCCTTTGAAGGAGTTGCGAAAATTCGAAAGAATTTTTGCCTAGATGTTTACAAAGAAAGATAACAGATAGAAAGATTTCTAACTAACAAATATCTTCATTTGAGACAAACAACTTTCCTAGCCCAGATTGTAGCGACATCCTTTTTGGTTGCGGGCGGAGCGCAGCGGAGCCCGTAACCAAAAAGATACAGCGGAAAGCTGGAAATAGCTCCTAAAAAACAAAAAAACTCCCCAAAAAATTGGAGAGTTTGTATATTTTGAGATCCTTCGATAGTTCGACAAGCGCACTATAAAAGGATAACGTTTTTTAGTATCTGTAATACTCAGGTTTGTAAGGTCCTTTTACATCAACACCGATATATTCAGCTTGTTCAGTAGAAAGAACTTCTAGCTCAACGCTTAATTTTTTAAGGTGAAGAGCTGCTACTTTCTCATCCAAATGTTTAGGCAACATATACACTTCATTTCCGTAAGCTGCAGAGTTGTTCCAAAGCTCGATCTGAGCCAAAGTCTGGTTAGAGAAAGAGTTCGACATTACAAAACTTGGGTGTCCTGTTGCACAACCAAGGTTTACCAATCTACCTTCAGCAAGGATGATAACTTCTTTACCACCTTCTAATGTATAGATATCTACTTGAGGTTTTACTTCAGATTTTGTAGAACCGTAGTTGGTGTTCAACCAAGCCATATCGATTTCGTTATCGAAGTGACCGATGTTACAAACAACAGCTTTATCTTTCATTTTAAGGAAATGCTCTCCTCTTACGATGTTGAAGTTACCTGTAGTTGTGATGATGATATCTGCGTTATCAACTACAGTATCTAATCTTTTTACTTCGAAACCGTCCATTGCAGCCTGAAGCGCACAAATTGGGTCGATTTCAGTAACCGTAACGATAGAAACCCGCTCCTCTGAAAGATGCAGCAGTACCTTTACCTACGTCTCCGTATCCGCAAACTACCACTCTTTTCCCAGCAAGCATAAGGTCTGTAGCTCTTCTTACAGCATCTACTGCAGATTCTTTACATCCGTATTTGTTGTCGAATTTAGATTTAGTAACCGAATCATTTACGTTGATTGCAGGCATTACCAAAGTTCCGTTCTTCATTCTTTCGTACAATCTGTGAACTCCTGTAGTCGTTTCCTCAGAAAGTCCTTTGATATCTTTCGTGAATTCAGGGTATTTATCAAAAACCATGTTTGTTAAATCTCCACCATCATCCAAGATCATGTTTAATGGCTTTCTGTCTTCACCGAAGAATAAAGTCTGCTCGATACACCAGTCAAAATCCTCCTCATTTAAGCCTTTCCAAGCGTAAACAGGGATTCCTGCAGCAGCAATTGCAGCAGCAGCATGATCTTGAGTAGAGAAAATATTACAAGAAGACCAAGTAACTTCAGCTCCTAAAGCTACCAATGTCTCGATAAGTACAGCGGTTTGGATTGTCATGTGAAGACATCCTGCGATTCTTGCTCCTTTAAGCGGTTGAGACGGTCCGTATTCTTCACGGATAGACATCAAACCTGGCATTTCTGCTTCTGCAAGAGTAATTTCTTTTCTTCCCCATTCTGCTAGAGAAATATCCTTAACTTTATAAGGAACGTATTGTGTTGTAGTACTCATATGTATGAATAAGTTTTAATTCGAATTAAAATGAGATGCAAAATTACGATTAATAATTAAGATATAAAAACCGAACTTTCAGATCAATTATATGAAATTATATATTGTGAAAATTATTTTTTTTTAGTCTAAATAAACTATTTTTGCAGGATTAAAAATATTATCAAATTATGAACCATACACCTACTCAGGAGGACGCTCAGAAAACAGCGAAACCACTTACACCAAAAGTTAAAGAATTAATCGGAAGAACGAAAAGTGTAATCTTGGCAACTGTAGATGCAGAAGGAACGCCCAATTCGAGCTATGCACCATTTGTACAGGTAGAAAATACGTTTTATATCTTGGTTTCTTTCATGGCAAAACATACTAAAAACCTTGCCGACGGAAGAAAAACTTCAGTAATGTTCATTGAGGACGAATCTGCATCAAAGCAAATCTATGCTCGTGAGAGATTAACAATCGAAGCATCAACTTCTCAGGTTGAAAGAGATTCTGAAACCTGGAACACAGTTGTTTCTCAATTAAAAGAAACTCACGGAAAAGTAGTAGATGTAATTTCTGAAATGAAAGATTTCATCTTAATCGGTCTTCATCCTGTAAAAGGTTCTTATGTGAACGGATTCGGAAGCGCTTATTTCGTAGATGCAAATCTTGAAATTATGGAGCATAGAAATGATGTGAACCACCAATCGAAATAGTTTTTTAAGAAGGAAGCTGGAAGAGGGAAGCGGGAAGTTTTACTACTAACTGCTTTATTGCTTTTAGCTTTTTAAAATAATATAAAAAATCACTTAGGTCTTGGATTTGAGTGGTTTTTTTTGTTTCAATTTAAATTTTTACGTTTAGTTTGTCATCCTGGAAGGATCTAAGCAATACTTTAACGTACAATGTTAAAACAATTGCTTCATCAAATCAACACAATTGATTTCTCTTTGCTCCCTAAAATTTAGCTTAATATAAATAAAACTTTGCGTTAAAAATTTTAAATGAGGCGGTTAGTAGTAAAAACTTCCAACATCCCACATCTCACTTCCAGCCAAAAAAAAAATTACTACTTTTACCCAATAAACAAATTCATGCCTCTTTACCGCGATTTTTCTGATGACAATGCCACGATTCTCGTATGGAAATACGATGAAACCGAAGATTTGGATATTCATCAACTTTTAGAGCCCGAAAATGCCGAAAAAGTAAAGGATTATCATCCCAAGAAATTACTGGAGGTTTTGATGGTTCGTAAATTATTGAAAGGATTAAAACCGCATTCGAAAATATTATATAAAGAAAGAGAACCTTTTTTGTCTCCAAAAGATGCAGAAATTTCGATTACACACTCTTTTCCTTTTGCTGCGATTGCTATTTCTAAAAATAAAATCGGGATCGATATTGAGAAGTTTAATCCTAAAATTTTAAGGGTAATCGATAAGTTTACGTTTGAAACTGAAAGAGGTTTCATTCCTTTTGATAATGAAGTGACATATTATACCATTATTTGGAGCGTAAAGGAAAGCATGTACAAAATTCATCATTCCAAGCATTGGTCTCTGAAAAAACATTACGAAGTAAGACCTTTTGAGCTGAAACATCTTCATCTTATTAAATGCAGGGTTTATGACGAGCAGATTTCCGATGAATTTAAAGCGAGAGTAGAATTTTTCGACGATTACTGTTTTACGATTGTTGAGGAATAGCCGTTTCGATCGTTTCTATATCTTTAGACTCGTTTTTGTATTTTTCGATTACTTTTCTCTGTTCTTTGGCAACATCAAAAATCAGTTCCAACACATCATGAATATTTTTTAGCTCCGTTAAATGTGATATTTTATCGGGATCTCTTAAATCGTAGCCTTCATTTTCAATGAGTTCCGTTCTTCTTTTCAAAATAAGATCATCAAGAGAAGAATCTTCCGGCTCGATGCGGCTTTCTTTTTTTAAGGTTTCCGTGATGATATCTCCGTTTAAAAGATTGGTAACCTTTTGCATTTCGGCTTCGATTTTTCTGCTCCAGCCTTCTGCATCTATTTCGGGATATTTTTCGTCGTCTTTTACGTATTGAGAAAGGGAAGCGGTATAAGCGGTGATCAAATGTGAAGTCGCCACAAACTGATGCACAACTTCCAGTTTTTTCTGCTGATTTTTAGGATCAGAAATCATTCTCTGAAAGTTATCGGAAAGATTGGCTAAAGAAATGATGGCATTTTTACGCTTTACTTTATAATCTTCAACATCAAAATCTTCTTCCAGAAATTTAGAAATCACACTTTGAAAATACATTAAATTAGATTCCGCAGATTTTTTCATTAAATCTAAATTCTGGGTATGTTCCCAAACCGGAAGCACAATATAAGCCACCAGTGAAGTGATAACTCCCGCAACGATCGTATCTACAATTCTGTCTCTGAAAATAATATCTACTTTTCCCGGACTTAAAAAATTAAAACTCAGGAATACATAAATCGTCATAAACAAAACCGCCCAAAAATATCGTCCCTTCAAAAAGCTGAAACACATAATCATGCTTAATAAAAGAATACCGAACAAAAGCTCATTAATTTTAAGAAAATGAAGAATTCCGTAGGCAATCGAAGCTCCGGCAATCGTTCCGTACAATCTCAGGAGATTTCTTTGTTTGGTGATGGAGTAGGCGGGTTTTAAAATCGCGACAATGGTAATTAATATCCAATACGTATGTCCGATTCCCAAAAACTGAAATAATGAAAACAAATATCCCAGTAATAAAGCAATCGTAATTCTCAAGGCATGACGAAAATGAGAAGACGAAAATGAAATATTATTTTTTAAAACTTTAAAATTAAGTTTCTCTTCATTCGGCATGAATTTTTTTAAATCTAATCCTGTGGAAAGACTTTTTGCCAGTTTTACATTTTGTGAAAACACTTTATAGATCTCGTTGATTTCTTTCGTGATTTCGTTGATACGCATTAAAATCTGGCGCAAAACCATGAAATTTTCAAAATTATCAGGAGAAATTTGCTTATTTCTGAGATCGAAATAATTCTGACTTAAATTTCTTAATTCAGTATCAAGGTCAACCATCGGCTTTGCTCTTGTTCCGATCTGAAGCGAAATTCCGATGTTGGTAATTTCTTCGGCAAGCAAATTCAGATAATCGTGGATATTGACTAAAATTGGCGTATCATCAAAACTTTGCTGTAATTTCTGATAATCACTTTCTGAAGTCATCAGTTTTTCATGAAGATCCATCGAATTCAAAAACATCAACATTAGCAAACGGCTTGTTGTCGTCGATTCATTAACGATGGTTCTTGTTTTGAAAACGGTTTCTCTGGTTTCTTCCTGAAGGTTTTTTATTCCGATTTGTTTGGCGATAACTTGTGTTGTCAGTTTATCGAAATCAGGATTTTTTTGGTAATAATTGGCTTTAATTTTTAAAAATTCGGCGAGCTGAAGATAATTTTCTCCAATCATCTGACTTGCCAGTTTATACGGCTGAATGGTGGTTACAATTAAAAATATCAATAAAAACCAAGCACAACCCGATGCGAAAATCAATAAACTTTTAAAAATATTAGTTCCTGTTAAATGCCCGTCAATAAAGATCGCGAGAACAACCAATGATAACGAACCAACTGCGGCTAATCTCTGTCCGTAAACTCCGATTAAAGAGAAGAACATTCCAAAGACGATAATTTCTGCAAACACCAGAATTTTAAAATTCATGACTAAACTGGCGATCAACGAAACCAATACAAAACAGATAATGGCAAAAGTAAGTGCATTTCTTCTTCGGATAAACGGTCCCGGCTGATCAGTAAGTGCTACGAAACTCGTGCCGAGCGGAAAAAGAAAATATTCTTTCAAAATCCCAAAGTGGGCGAGAACCAAACATGGCAAAACAGTAGCCAATGTAATTCTGATCGCAGAGTATACATATTGACTGGTAACGAATTTTTTAAGTTCCGCGGAATAGTTCATAGTACAAAAATAATTAATGAAAACAAAAAAGCCTCATAAATATGAGACTTTTATAGATTTATATGTTTTTACTCATTATTCCTTCTGTTTTTGAGCAATATCCACGTAGAAATTTTAAATTGTTTTCTGCTTATTCGGTCTTCCCATGATACGATGCACCAATAGGTTGCTGTAGGAATCACTCTTCCTAGATACTTTCCGTCCCATATCGGGTTTTGTTCGTTGGCTTTGAAAATCTGTTTCCCATAACGATCGAATATAACGGCCGAAAAATTCTTAAATTTTTTAATTCCTGAGAAATCTATGACATCATTATGACCGTCACCATTCGGGGTAATGGTATTGGGAATGAAAAATGTGTAATATACTACAGTAGTGTCACATAGAGTTCTTACATTTCTTACTCTGATGGTATATTCCGTATTTCTATGAACATTATTGAATATATTGGAACTTTGCCATACAATTCCGTTGTCGATAGAATATTCCAGTGGTGAAGTTTCATTATTCTTTGCTTTAATTGTTAAGGCATCATTCTCATATATAATTTCCAGAATTTCCGGAACCTTGGAATATGAAACTGTCGCCGAAAATTCTTTTGAACAAACTCCGTTGTTTATAGTTACTATATAGGTTTCCTTCCTGAGTCGGGCTTATTGTCTGGGATGTTTCTCCGGTATTCCAGCTATATGTATAATTGGGACCAGATCCGGCATCTAATAAGCCTTCGTTACCTTCACAAATCTGGATATCTGATAATGAAGAAATAATCGCCGGAACAACAGTAATCGTAATTGTTGTCTCAGCAGTACAGCCATTGGCTCCTACTCCGGATACGGTATAGCTGGTTGTAGATGTTGGGGAAACTGTTTGGGTATTTCCATTTCCCGGTAGTCCTGTCCAAGTATAAGTCAACGCTCCTGATACAGTAAGTATTATAGATTCTCCTTTACATATTGCAAGAGCAGGTGCAGTAAGGGAAATAGGGGGTGGTGTAGTATCTTGTATCACCGTTACTGAGCTTTGTTTTACACATCCTGATGGAGTTGCACTGGTAATTGTAAGAGTATAAATTCCTCCGGCATCTACTACAGGATTTAATGTATTTGCTCCCGAAACAATATTTCCACCCGCCGTTGCTACCCATGAAAAAGTAGCTCCGGACCCATACACAGAAGCTGTCGCATCTAATGTAATCTCTTGAACAATACAAGTAATTGATTGTGAAGGAGCGACTATGTCTACAATAATTAGAGGATCCATATTTACAGTTACCGATTCTTGATACTGGCATCCCAAAGCTGTAGTAACCGTTACGGTATAAACTCCCGGAGTTGTTACAGTAATGGTATTACCTGTATCTCCTGTAGACCAAATATAGGTATTTCCGGTTCCGTTAGTATTGGCTGTAAGTGTAGTAGAATCTCCTTCGCAAAATATTAAATTTCCTGTAATTTGAAGATCAGGATCGATTCCCTGAGCAATTGTGATAGAAACAGGATTGCTTATACAAGTTCCGTTATTATTGGTGAGGGTATAAGTTCCACCATTGGAAACTGTGATCGTTTGGGTAGTTTCTCCTGTAGACCAAATATTACCGGTAGCAAAACTAGAAGTTAAAGTAATGGGGGTGTTATTACAAATAACATTAGCTGAAGCTGTAATTACCGGAACGGGTTTTATATTTACAGTTAATTGTAGTTCGGCAATCTTGAAACATCCTTGAGTGGATGTAACTCTTACATATATTGTAGTATTGGCAGAAGTAAAAGCTGTGGGAGTTGGGATGGTATTTCCGTTTCCTGCAATAGCGTCTGCCTGATTGATGTAATAGGTAAAAATGACACCAGGAGTTGTACTAATATCAGCAGTCGCTGTAGTAAGATCGAAAGTTCCTGTTGCCGAGTCTGAACATAAGCTTAAACTTGCATTTTGAACAACCGGTACCACACCTTGTGTAACGGTAGCTGATGCTTGATACTCACAACCCGAAGGTGTAGTAACCGTTACGGTATAAGATCCTGCTGTTGATACAGAGATTGTATTTCCTGTGTCACCTGTTGACCAAGTATAGGTATTCCCAGTTCCGGTGGAAGATGCAGTTAATTGATTTGCTCCTTCACATAAAACTAAGTTTCCTGTGATTTGAACATTAGGATCCATATCCTGAGCAATTGTAATAGAAACCGGATTGCTTGTACAAGTTCCGTTATTATTGGTCAAAGTATAAGTTCCACCATTGGAAACTGTGATCGTTTGGGTAGTTTCTCCTGTAGACCAAATATTACCGGTAGCAAAACTAGAAGTTAAAGTAATAGAGGTGTTATTACAAATAACATTGGCTGAGGCTGTAATTACCGGAACGGGTTTTATATTTACAGTTAATTGTAGTTCGGCAATCTTGAAACATCCTTGAGTGGATGTAACTCTTACATATATTGTAGTATTGGCAGAAGTAAAAGCTGTGGGAGTTGGGATGGTATTTCCGTTTCCTGCAATAGCGTCTGCCTGATTGATGTAATAGGTAAAAATGACACCAGGAGTTGTACTAATATCAGCAGTCGCTGTAGTAAGATCGAAAGTTCCTGTTGCCGAGTTTGAACATAAGCTTAAACTTGCATTTTGAACAACCGGTACCACACCTTGTGTAACGGTAACTGATGTTTGATACTCACAACCCGAAGGTGTAGTAACCGTTACGGTATAAGATCCTGCTGTTGATACAGAGATTGTATTTCCCGTGTCACCTGTTGACCAAGTATAGGTATTCCCAGTTCCGGTGGAAGATGCTGTCAATTGATTTGCTCCCTGACATAAAATTAGGTTTCCTGTAATTTGAACATTAGGATCCATATCCTGAGCAATTGTGATAGAAACAGTATTACTTACACAAGTTCCGTTATTGTTGGTCAGAGTATAAGTTCCACCATTAGAAACTGTAATCGTTTGGGTAGTTTCTCCTGTAGACCAAATATTACCAGTAGCAAAACTAGAAGTTAAGGTAATGGGAGTATTGTTACAAATAACATTGGCTGAGGCTGTAATTACCGGCACAACTTCTATATTTACAGTTAATTGTAGTTCGGCAACCTTGAAACATCCTTGAGCGGATGTAACTCTTACATATATTATAGTATTGGCAGAAGTAAAAGCTGTGGGAGTTGGGATGGTATTTCCGTTTCCTGCAATAGCGTCTGCCTGATTGATGTAATAGGTAAAAATGACACCAGGAGTTGTACTAATATCAGCCGTTGCTGTAGTAAGATCGAAAGTTCCTGTTGCCGAGTTTGAACATAAGCTTAAACTTGCATTTTGAACAACCGGTACCACACCTTGTGTAACGGTAGCTGATGCTTGATACTCACAACCCGCAGGCGTAGTAACCGTTACGGTATAAGATCCTGCTGTCGATACAGAAATTGTATTTCCCGTGTCACCTGTTGACCAAGTATAGGTATTCCCAGTTCCGGTGGAAGATGCTGTCAATTGATTTGCTCCCTGACATAAAATTAGGTTTCCTGTAATTTGAACATTAGGATCCATATCCTGAGCAATTGTGATAGAAACAGTATTACTTACACAAGTTCCGTTATTGTTGGTCAGAGTATAAGTTCCACCATTAGAAACTGTAATCGTTTGGGTAGTTTCTCCTGTAGACCAAATATTACCAGTAGCAAAACTAGAAGTTAAGGTAATGGGAGTATTGTTACAAATAACATTGGCTGAGGCTGTAATTACCGGCACAACTTCTATATTTACAGTTAATTGTAGTTCGGCAACCTTGAAACATCCTTGAGCGGATGTAACTCTTACATATATTATAGTATTGGCAGAAGTAAAAGCTGTGGGAGTTGGGATGGTATTTCCGTTTCCTGCAATAGCGTCTGCCTGATTGATGTAATAGGTAAAAATGACACCAGGAGTTGTACTAATATCAGCAGTCGCTGTAGTAAGATCAAAAGTTCCCGTTGCCGAGTTTGAACATAAGCTTAAACTTGCATCTTGAACAACCGGTACCACACCTTGTGTAACGGTAACTGATGTTTGATACTCACAACCCGAAGGTGTAGTAACCGTTACGGTATAAGATCCTGCTGTTGATACAGAGATTGTATTTCCCGTGTCACCTGTTGACCAAGTATAGGTATTCCCAGTTCCGGTGGAAGATGCTGTCAATTGATTTGCTCCTTGACATAAAACTAAGTTTCCTGTGATTTGAACATTGGGATCCGGCTCGGCTGCGATAGTAACAGAAGCCGCTGCGCTTGTACACACATTATCCGAATAGAGTACTGTATAGATTCCTGGTGTAGTTACGGTAATGGTTTGAGTGGTTTCACCAGTAGACCAAACATTTCCTGTTGCATGATCAGAGGTAAGCGTTACGCTGCCTCCAAAACAAATGGTTGAAGAAGAGCTTGTGATTACGGGAGGATCACAATCACAAGGATTAATAGATGAATCTTGAGAAGAACCAATACCTTGTCCCTGATCTCCTCCAATATCTGCAGCTCCGCCGGTATTAGCTAAAACCGGAACTCCTTGAGCATCTACAGCTCCTGCTATAGATCCATTGGCATTGATTTGAGATGTTGTGACGTTTTCATCACCTTCTATAGAATCAAAACATCCATCTCCATCAGAATCCAGATCTAAATGATTGGGAATACCATCATTATCTGTGTCACAAAGAGGTGCTGGATTGGCGCCAAAGGTAAAATTACTCCAATTTTCTGAGACCGTATAATCGAAAGAAATAGAATTATGAGTACCAGGTACTTTAATGATAGTATAACCTTCTAATGCCGTAATTTGAGTTGGAGAATTAATGACAAAATATCCAGACTGAGAATAAGACCATAAAACTTGAACAGGCTTATTAAATATAATAGGAACCGTTATGGAAGTACTTCCAATAGATGAGAATACTAATATAGGATCCACCATTGGCTGGGCAAATGTTAATGTATTGGTTGAAGCTTGAGTATTACCTATTGTGGGATTATTATTAGGAACAGCATATGAAGCCGGAAAGAATGAATGATTATACACAGATGTTGAAGCAATCATAGGTTTACTTGACGTAAAAGTATAGTCTATTCCGTTTATTACTCCCTGAGCTTGGGTTTTATCTGGGGAGAAACTAATGGGTCCCGTCCAATAGAATTGGGTAGGGCATTCAACATTATCCGGAATACCATCATTATCATCATCCAGATCTATATCGTCGATAAGACCGTCGTTATCACTGTCTAAGCAAGCGGAGACCGTAAGCAGTATTTTTGCTTCGTCATTATCACAAATGAGACCGGAATTATCTTTTACAACTACTGAAATTGTTTTACTTGTAGTGAATTGATAATTTGTGGGATTTGATATGGGAACAGTGCTGCCTTGTTCAAAATAAGTAAAAGTGTAATTTCCAGGGTTACTGACGAATTGAGAATTATAAGAAGTAAGATCTACTGTAGATGATCCCTGACAAAAAGATTGAGATGCCGTTTGTGTTAAAATAGCAACTTTATCGGTATATATTTTAACATTTTTAATAGAATGTCTTGCGCTAAATGCACCGGTGGAAGCAGAGAATCCGAAATATCCCTGAGTAAGCCCTATTGCACTGCCTGAAGGAGTAAATGATTGGTTTACAATGAGGTTTCCATTTATTTTCATGTTTATAATCCAATTAGCCGGATTAGCCGGATCTTCTTGGCCATTTACTTCTACATGTTTATAAGTTGATCCTACAAAAGGTATTGTTGCGCTAAGATTAGATGAATGGTATGAACTCCCTGGAGTATTATTAAATTCGATATTTGCTGGATTGCCATTATTAACCCCGTATAAAATATGAACCTTGCTCATAGAATTTTCGGTTGAATTGTTGAAGACATCAAAGCCAATCATCAATCCTGCGGCATTATAAGGAATACCCAATCCTGCTCCATTTACATAAGAAGATGGGGGATTTTCCAAATACCAAAATGCTAAGCCGTCAGCTTTACCACTTCCATCAATTCTAAAATCAAATTCTATTTTCCATTTTTTGCAATATCTAAGATTGATAGGCTCATCTAATTGAATACCTCCTACCTGTAAATAATTATCTGATGTAAGTTGTATAAAATCACCATTCACAGTTGCAGACGGAACAATACTCCATCCCGTTGTGTTTACCGGGTTACCTACAAGCTGATGCGTTTGGGAAAGAAAATTACTATATGTACACAAAAATATAGTAAGATAAGTAAATAGTTTTTTTATCATTTTATGTGTTTAGATTAATACAAAGGCTGTTCGTTCTTAAGTTCTTATTTAAGCACGAATAACCAATTATAACATATTCAGAAATGAAAAACTGATAGGCTATAATTTTTTTGCAAACTTATATAAACTCGATAAAAAGAAATCTACTGCATTACTACTTTATTAATTTAATGAGTTGATTATTAGTATTTTGATGTGATTTGTTTTTAATTATTTAATAATGGGTAAACACAAAAAAAAGCCCCATAAAATGGAGCTTTGTATTTATAAAAGATATGTTTTTTAATAATCTACGTTAGATGTTTCATCACCAATGTTCCAAGTAAGACCAAAACGAAGGGTGTTATCCAATGCCGTATTAATTTTAGACATATTAATCAGATAAGAAATATCAAGTCCGAAAGAACGGTACTTTAATCCGATACCTGCGGTAGCAAACTGTCTTGCTCCCTGCTCTTCACTTTCGTGGAAATATCCTGTTCTTACAGCAAATGCATTGTCATAAGAATATTCTAAAGCCCCACTCATCATGATAGAGTTTTTGTTTTTAAAAGATTTTCCGATACCTGCAATTGGTCCTACGTTTGGTATTTCGTAGATCGGTTGTCTTGTATTAGGATCCATTCCTACATATTCTGAACCCGGAACTAAGATTTTAGAACCTTCAAAGCTGATTCCCACTTTGTTCATATCATCAAGAAATAAGTCGTAACCAAGTCCTAATCTTGCCATTGTCGGAAGATAAGATCTAGATTCTTCGTTTCCTGTGTAATCTAATTTCGGACCTAAGTTCTGAACAGCAAAACCAGCGTTCAACTTACCATCCATACCTCCGAAACCAGAGAATTTAGGAGAAGTATAGTAACCTGAAACGTCTACTGCAAAAGAGTTTGCAGGCTTCAAGGTAGTATCGGTGTTGAAACCTCCGGCTAAATCTGAACGGATAAATCTACCCGTAACAGCCATTGAGTAAGAATCTGAAAGTTTAAGACCATAAGCAACGTCAATAGAGAATTCGTTTGGCTTTGATGTCCCTAATGAAGTGACATCGTTTCCTACTAATTGAGTTAAATCTACTTCACCCATATTGAAGTAATAGATACTCGCAGAGATGGTAGATCTTTCTTCCTGCCCTAAGAATTTATGGAACGCTCCATACAATAAAAACACATCATTGGTAAGTTTCGACATGTAAGGTGTGTAGCTTAACCCTACGGAAGAACTTGTTCTGCTAAAAGGATATTTCGCAGCATTCCAGAATTGAGAAAATGCATCAGGAGAGGTTACCACCCCTTGATCTCCCATACCTCCGGCTCTTGCATCCGGAGCAATTCTTAGAAAAGGAGCTCCCGTCAATACTGGTCTTACAAGACTTAAATCTTGAGAATAGCCTAAAAAACCAGCACTTAACCCAATTCCTAAAAGCAGTTTAGTAGTTAAATTCATATGTTGTCTTTTATATATTATCAGTTTTTTGTTAATATTATTACTGTTATCGTTTTAAAATTATTTCAAAAGTACCATTTTTTCTACAGCTGTAGCACTTCCTTTGCATTTTTCTTGATTTTGGCTTTTTGCAAATATCTTAAAAATATACGTACCTTTTGCTACTGTAGACCCAAAATCGTCTCTTCCGTCCCATTCTATTGCCTGACGTGGCGTTCTAAAGCCCTGTAGGAACGGTTCTGCAACCACAGGTGTAGATAAAGTTCTCACTAATTTTCCTGTAATTGTATAAATTTGCACGTTCACATCCAGAATATCGTCACAATTATGCTCAAACTGAATGTACGTTTTGTTGGTAAAAGGGTTTGGCCAGTTCAACGGTCTGTTGATAATCAAATGTTGATCGGCTTCATCCTTAACCTCAAAATTTAACGTACTTGTCGTCGAATTATTGTTTATATCCCAAACTTTAAACGTTAATTGATGTTGTCCTATCGCCAGATTTCTAAAAGGATAGGTTACATTTCCTTTTTGATAATCTGCCAAACTTGGGCTTAAACATCCGTTTCCTTCACCTGATGCATAGAAATCATTCAATACAACGGTATTAATAATTTGACCGTCCAAATATACTGTAATATCGTGACCAATACCAGAACCTGTTGAATTAATTCCTGTATCATCTGTAACACACGCCAATAACATCGGATTTTGGTCTGTAATACCGCCATCTGCGAAGTTGGTGTTGTTCATGTATAATTTTACTTTTGGTGGTTCATTATCGTTGATTCCGTTCGGGTTAATATCACCAACCTGCACCGCCTGATTGTTGAATACATCACTCGTTTTATTATCCGCATATCCTAAAATTCTTCCTTCGCCCACTGCATAATTAATATCTTTAGGAACATAGAATTCTACTGTGAAAACACCGTTTACAGCCATTCCGGAAGCTTTTACGATCGCACTTCCTTCTTCTGTGTAAGATAGAACCGGCGTTAGTCCGCCGTCGTTATTTAAAGTTGTTTTATTTAATCTTTTATCGAAAATGTTAATTACAACTCTTCCGTTGAAAGTCGTATTTACCGTTCCGTTCGGATTGTTGATGTGACCTTTAACTTTAACAAAATCCAACCCTCTGATCAATCCAGGAACAGGACTGTCTATAGCGTCTATCACTAATAATCTTTTAGGTCTGCTCAGTTTCATGGCAGGATCACCCAAAAGATTCACTTTTAAATGTTCGCTTGAAGGACCATGTGCTTTTTTTGCATTTAAATGGGCATATCCTAAAGTGTCAAAATCATCGCTTGTAAGCTTAAAAATGTTCTGAGTAAATGTATTTGTAAAAGCAACACCATACCCTACATCGATGGCACGGCTTGATGTAATCATTGTAGCAGGACCTCCTTGTTTAAGCTTAAGGAACTGCTCTCCTGCAGAAGACGTATCCGGGTCGTCCCAAAGGGTAAATTCACAAGTAATGGTTGATACAAATGGGAATCTGCTATAAACATTGGAGAAATTATTGGCATTTTGAACTTCAGTTAATGTTAAAACTCTTTCCTGAGCCCATCCGTTAATACCTCCATGTCCGAAATAGAAAAGATATAAGCTGTTACCAATATCATTGGAAATGGCTTGATTTACCTGAGGATATCTTTGTCCACCTGCTGTACTTTGTCCCTGAAAAGCGTCTAGATAAAGCTTTCTTACGTTATATTCTCTAAGATTTGTAGAAGCAGGTTGTTCGAAAACTGTAACTAAAGCGTTGTTCATTACCGTGTGGAAAGGAGTACCTCCGTCATTATCATCATCTGCTACGAAATCCAGTTTCATTTTCCATTCCCCGAAAGGAGTAGATTGTCCTGATAAGCTGTTGTAATATGCCAATGTTTTATCGATCATATTTGCCGCTTCAGTTACATTTCCTGCCGGAAGTCTGCCAACGGGAAGATCTGGCAAATTAGACTCGATATACTGAGTAGTTTGCGGTTTTGTCATGACAATATAATCATCAGTAACAAAAGATCTTACTACATCCAGAGAATTTGCACTTTGGTAACTCGTAACGACGTTCGAATTATTAGGAAGTCTGTTTTTGAAATCATAAGAAGTATCTCCCAAAATAAATACATACTTCAAAGTACCCAAAGGTGTATTTAGTTTAGTCACAAAATCACGGATTGCCGTAAGATCTCTGCTTCCACTTCCGAATTCATTATAGATCTTATCTGTATCTATAATCTGTACGTTGTAATTGTTTTTTGTCTGATGATAACTTGCTAATCTTTGAGCCTGTCCCATCATTTCAGGAACTGTAATGATCAGATAATCTACATTTTGTAATCCCGAAAGGTTTTGATTGTTAATTCTTCCTACAAACTGAGGACTGAAGGCTGCATCAGCTCTAAAAGCCACAAATTCATTATTAAAATTTTGATCGGCAGCTGCATACCCAAAGTTGAAAGTAGTATTTCCTGCTGCCTTATTCACTCTTCTGTTAGCGTTCGTAATGTCTGTAACATCCCAGATTTGTTCTGCCGCAGAGGCATTAGATAAACTGAAACCATAAGCAGTATTGCTTCCGCTTACTAATGAATAATCTCGAAAACTCATTTGAGTCCCATTAAAGCTTAAATTATCTTTATATTGTACTTCAAAATAATCAGGATAAAATGTTCCATTAGGGTTTACGGTAATATCAGGTTTAAGATTAAACGTAATCTGAGTTCCGCTCAATCCTGTAATGGTGCCGGAATAGTTTACTGGATAAAATTCATATGTTGAGCCTTGGTCTGGCTGTGGAACAAGTTGGGAAAAAGGATTTTGAGTATTAATATCAATTCCAATTGTATTTTTTTGCGATTTATAAGCTACCACCTGGGCTCTGTATCGTATCACATCACCTCCCTGAATGGGCGTTGCTGTTGTAAAGGTAACTGTTTTATCTGTAATAAAAGGCGCATCCTCTACCCACGTTCTACCCACTTTCATTAGGTTTTTTTGGTCATTATTTACTACTTGGTAATTATCAAATCGAGTAATAAGTGGAGTAGCAGGTAAGTTGAGATCCACAGGCTGAACTCTTTTGCCCGGACCTTTGTCAAAATTTATATAATAATAAGAAAAATCTTCATAAATATTTTTTACACCTTCAGATGGGTCACTTCTTGTGTCTACTCTCTTAAAACCATTTCCGTTTGCTGTGTTATAAAGATTATAGCCATTTGGACCTTGGGCATAAAACAATGCATAATCATTGTCATTCCAAACGCCGTCATCTTCCCCTACCACCTGAATTGCATTTTCCTGAAGGGCACTGTATTTTACATCTTGGTTATATTCCGGAAGAAGAATTCCTCCGTTTCCGTAAATTCTGAAATTTTTGGGATTTACAGACGAAGGATTAATACCATTGTCTTGTAAAAACTGTTTTGTTACTTTAAAAATACCGGATTTATCAACTTTTATTTTATAAAAATTTCCTGTTGATAGAGGATTGTTTGTCGTTCCCACCTTTAAAGTATTACCGATACTATTAGAAAGATTGGTCTCCGAAATTTCAAATGAAGACAATCTTTGCACCTGTCCTTTTACTTTTTTAAAAAGTGACACAGTAGAACTGGCATACCTTTCTCCTTCAGAATCGTAATAGACAATGTCTTTTACTTCATAGTCCGGAAGAAGCTCTTTACTCAACGAAAATAAATCTCTACTTGAAACATTTTCCCAGACAGGATTAGAAACTTTCAGCTGTTTTTCGCCAACTTTTTGTTTCGTTGTTATAAAAATGTTATTTTGGCTGAACGAAAATCCCTGATTTTTAAAATTAGGAAGATTTAGTTTTGTTTCACCGAAGTCTTTAATTACAGAGCCGTCCCATTCGATGGCTATTCTTTGAGACCAGAGCGATGATGCAAAGCTTAGTAAAAATAAAAGTAAGATTTTTTGTTTCATGTTTATTTTTGAAATTTCTGAATTACAAAATAAATGAAAATTTTATAATTAAATTGTGATACAATAAAATTAATTTGTTAACGTTTTTCAAAAAAATCAACTCTTTACTTGATTTATTGAATAATTTATTTTTTCTTTGTACTCTTGAAAATATTTATATCGACTATGAAAAAACTAAAGTTGTTTTCATTAATAGCATTAAGTTCTACACTTGCATTAACCAGTTGCGGAGGATCTAATAATGGCGGCGGTACTAAAAAATTTGTCAGCAAAACAGGTTGGAAACCAAACGAGAAACAAGGTTGGTTTTTTGCAGGAAAGCAACAAAAGCAGAAAGGTTGGCCGGGAATGGTATATGTAGAAGGTGGAACTTTTACAATGGGATTAGTGAAAGATGATGTTATGCACGATTGGAATAACTCGCCGCGCAGAATGCAGGTAAGTTCGTTCTTTATCGGGGAAACTGAAATTACTAACTACGAATACCGCGAATACCTGACATGGTTGAAGTACGTATTCCCTCCAAGTGATCCTAGTTTTAAGGAAATCTACAGTGGCGCTTTGCCGGATACCTTATTATGGGATAACAAACTCTCTAGAAATGATTACAACGAGACGTATTTCCGTTCTCCTGAATTCGATTACTATCCTGTAGTAGGTGTGTCTTGGACTCAGGCAAACAGATACTGCGAGTGGTTGTCTGACAGAGCAAACGAAAAAGCTTTAATGCAAGCTGGTATCATCGCTAAAGATTTGTATATCAACGAATCCAATAACCAAGGAGGAACAGCATTTAACATGGATAAATTCAAATCGAATGATCCTGAAATGCAAGGGTATATCAATGAAAAGAGAATGCAGCAAAAATCGGGTTTGAAAACTACAAACCAAAGATTATTATCTGCTAACAGAGCTCCGAATTCTGCAATGGTTTCGAAATTCAGACTTCCGACGGAAGTTGAATGGGAATATGCAGCTTTAGGTATGGCTAAAAACAGAGAGTACAATCAATACAAAGGTAAAAAACCTGAAATTGAAAAACTAAGAGGTACTAAAGGTAGAGACAAAGGGATGTTCCTTGAAAACTTCAAAATGGGAACTGGTGACTACTCTGGTATCGCAGGTTGGAAAAACGACGGTGCAGCAAGAACTTCTGACGTAAGACAGTATCCTTCTAATGATCTTGGGATCTATGGAATGTACGGAAACGTTGCAGAATGGACAGCTGATGTTTACAGACCTCTTATCGACGAAGATTTCAGTGATTTCAACTACTATAGAGGAAACATGCCTCAAGCTATCGTAAGAAACGGAGACGGAACTTACAAAATGGTAGACGAAGGAAGCATTAAGTATGATACTTTAGCAGACGGAAGATTGGTTTACAAAAACCTTCCAGGTCAGTTTGAAAGAGAAACTATTGCTGATTACAGAAACTATAAAGATGGTGACAGACAATCGTCTTTAGATTATAGAAGTGCATCTGATTCGGTTGCTTCGTACGATATGTACAATGCTCCTAAAACAAGATTTATCGTAGATGCTGCTGGTAAAGTAGTATTACAAAAAGATAAAAAAGAAAGAACTTCTGGTATTTCTAACGATGTTAGAGTAATTAAAGGTGGTTCTTGGCAAGATACAGCGTATTGGCTGGATCCGGGACAAAGAAGATACAAGAGCGAGGATAGAGCTTACGGATGGATTGGATTCCGTGTTGTTCAGGATGCTAGAGCTAATGAAAAATCTAGAACAAGAAGATAACATTTATCAAAATAATTTTCAAAAACCTTCCAAAATTTTGGAAGGTTTTTTTATTTTTGAACTATGAATATAGAACAGTTTTACCCTTTATTTTTACAATCTGAAAAGGTAACGATCGACAGCAGGAAAATCGGCAGGAATGATATTTTCTTCGCATTTTCAGGAGAAAATTTCAATGCAGCAAGTTTAGCAGAACAGGCAATTGACAGTGGAGCTTTGGCTGTTATTGTAGAACAGCAGGATTTTGAAAATGAAGCTAAAAACATTTTCTATGTTCACTCAACATTAGAATTTCTACAGGAATTGGCGGTTTATCACAGAAAACAGCTTCAGATTCCTATTATCGGACTTACCGGAAGCAACGGAAAAACGACGACGAAAGAGATCATTCATGCGGTACTTTCCGAGAAATTTAATGTGCAGTATACTTTTGGAAATCTTAATAATCATATCGGAGTTCCTTTAACGATTCTTTCCATTAAACCTGAACATGAAATGGCAGTCATTGAAATGGGAGCCAATCATCAAAAGGAAATCGAATTATTGAGCTCAATTTGCGAACCGAATTTTGGGTATATTACCAATTTCGGGAAGGCACATTTAGAAGGTTTCGGAGGATTTGAAGGAGTGATTAAAGGTAAATCTGAGTTGTATGATTATCTTAAAAACAACAATCAGACGATTGTTGTGAATGAAAATGATCCTATTCAGGTTGAAAAGACAGAAAATTATTCCCCAAAAATTACCTTTGGAAAAGAAAATTCAGATTATCAGTTTGAATTATTTTCAGAAGAACATTTTGTAGGCTTAATTTTTAATGATAAAAAAGCCGTTTCCAAACTTACCGGAGAGTATAATTTCACCAATCTTTGCGCCGCGGCAAGTCTTGGACTTCATTTTGGGATCGATTTTGAGAAAATAAAGCATGCCATTGAGAACTATACGCCGACAAATATGCGTTCTCAGGTGGTAAAAAAAGAAAATAGAACGTTGGTTTTAGATACTTACAATGCAAATCCGAGTTCGATGAACGCTTCATTGCATAATTTTATCACTTTTGAAGGCTCAAAAACCATTATTATTGGTGACATGCTTGAATTGGGAGAAGAAAGCGAAAAAGAGCACCAAAATATCCTGAAACTGGCTTTGGAATTAGGTTTTAATGAAATTATCACGGTTGGGAAACATTTTAAAAATGTACATTCTTCAGCAAAAGCTTTTGAAAATACACCGGAATTAATAGAATATTTAAAAATCAATAAAATTCAGTCAGAAAATATTCTATTAAAAGGGTCTAGAGGGATTGCGCTGGAAAAATCGTTAGACTTTATTTAGTCTTCGTATCCCAAAATTCTTTTACGATCAGTTTTATATTTTTGAACGTGCTTGGGAAAACTTCATTCTCTATTTGGGCGGTGTTTTTCCAGGCAACTTCTGTTATTCCTTCTTCAATCTGAGGTTTCGAAGTATCTTCACCATCAAAATTCATTTCAAACCAATGCGTACATTTTAATACCTTATCACCATTTCTTTCAACATAAATGTGGTAAGTTGTATTGATAAATCGTACCAGTTCCACATCTCGAAGTCCGGTTTCTTCCTCAATTTCTCTTACGGCAGACTCTTCACGAGATTCTCCTTTCTCCATTTTACCCTTCGGAAGATCCCATTTTCCTAATCTTTTGATGAAAAGAACATCTCCATCAGGATTATTTACAATACCTCCAGCCGCTTCAATGATCCTGAAAAGGCTTTGAAACTTTGCCCAGATCTCATCAATATTCTCCCCGAATACATTCAATTCCGTTACAGATGTGTTTTCAAGAAGATCCAATGCAATCTCCAAGGATGTGGCACCTTCATATCCAAGCGTTTTTTCTAAGTTTTCAGATTGCTTAGACAGTAATAATTTTTTTTCGTTCACAAAAACTTTATACATTTGTAATAATTAAGAATTTAAATACAAAAATAAAAAATGAATTTAGAAGGACGAAAGATTATTGTCAATAAATCATCTAAAGAGTTGGCAGAAGTGCTAAAATCTCCGGAAAATTACAAAGATTTTATGCCGGATGGTCTTCAAAAGTTTGAAACAAGAGAAGATGGATTTAAATTCGGGTTGCAGGGGATGCCGGAAATTGCTTTAAAAATAGATGAAGTGAACGACCAAAAAGCTGTTTTGAAATCTGCAAGTTCAAGTTTAGACTTTTCATTAACAGCAACTTTAAGCCCTCTCAACGAAAATCAGACAGAAGTGCAGATGTTATTTGAAGGAAAATTCAACCCGTTTATCAAAATGATGGTAGAAAAACCTCTTCAAAACTTCATTAATACTTTGACAGATAAGATCGAAGCTTATAAATAAGATAAAGAAAGCCGCTTTTTTAAGCGGTTTTTTTATGCAGATATATTAAATTAATTTTCTGATATTGTTTATTTTAGGATTAAAAATTTCATTAATTTTATTATAGAATTTTCACCTTTAAAACTAATAATATGAAAACGAAATTAATACGTAAGCAACAGAATTTTATATTGCTGATCTTGGCTCTGTTTATTTCCGTCAATTTTTATTCGCAAAATGCAAAACCGATTAAAAACGTTGTGCTTGTACACGGAGCTTTTGTGGATGGTTCCGGCTGGGAAGGAGTTTATAGTATTTTGGTTAAAAAAGGATATCATGTATCTGTAACACAGCACAATTTGATGTCTTTTGATGAGGATGTAAAATCGGTAAACCGTATTATAGATCAACAGGATGGACCTTGTATTTTGGTGGGACACAGCTATGGCGGCGCAATTATCACGATCGCGGGTAACAATCCGAAGGTTGTCGGTTTAGTTTATGTGGCGGCACATGCACCGGATGATGGCGAATCTGAAGCAGATAACGGGAAAACATATCCTGCAGCTTATAAATCTCTGATAAAAGGGGACGACGGACTGGATTATATCAATCCTGAAAAATTTCCTGATGATTTTGCGGGAGGAGTACCTATGGAAAAAGCTAAATTTATGGCTGTTTCTCAGGCTCCGACAGCAGATGTTGCTTTTCATGCGATCATTAAAAATCCTGCATGGAAGACAAAGCCAAGTTGGTATGTAGTCGCAAAATCAGATAGAATTATTAATCCTGATCTTGAAAGAATGTACGCGAAAAGAGCAAAAAGTACTGTGATAGAAGTGGAAGGAGCAAGCCATTGTGTATTTATAACTCATCCTAAAGAAGTTGCTGACTTAATTATTTCTGCTTCTAATATGAAAAAGTAGTTGATTAAGAATAATTATTTACGCAATAATTCCGGAACTATGATCCTGCGAACTTCCCGTTGCGGAAGAAAGTACATTAATTTCGTTATTAAGCCTTAAAACACCCATGAATGCGAAGATTAATGCTTCTTTATATTCGATAATTTCTTTTTCGGGAATGATGATTTCAGCAGTTGTTTTGGCTTTAATTTTTTCAATTAAATATTGATTATAAGTTCCGCCACCTGTAATAAGAACATTTTTTAATTGATTTTCATTGAATGTTTTTGAAATTTGATGAGCTGCATGTTCTGTAAACGTTGCCAATACATCAATAGTTTCGATATTTTTAAACAACGGAAAAATATTTTCGTTGCACCATTCTATTCCCAATGATTTTGGATGAGATTGCTGGTAAAAATCCAGTGAATTTAATTGAGATAATAATTCATCATTAATTCCTCCTTTTTTAGCCAAATCACCGTTTTCGTCAAAGTTTTTATTAAATTTTTGAACCAGTTTATTTAAAACGATATTCACCGGAGCAATATCAAAAGCGATTCTTTTATCATTAATTTTCAAAGAAATATTAGAAAATCCACCTAAATTAAGACAGGCATCGTATTGAGAAAATAACAATTCATCACCAATCGGAACAAGGGGAGCGCCGTTTCCGCCCATCAAAACATCCTGAGTTCGGAAATCATAGATTACAGGTAATTTTGTTTCAAGCTTAATTGCTCTTCCGTCACCAATTTGAAGCGTGAATTTTTTTTGAGGTTGATGAAAAACCGTATGACCATGAGAAGCGATTAAATCTATATTCTCAAGTTGGTGCTTTTCGATGAAGTTTTTAACTGATTTTCCTAAGTAAAAACCGTATTCAGCATTTAATTCTAATAATTCTGCTGCCGAAAGGTGAATTGAATTTCTAAGCTGTTCTTCCCAAACTTTAGGATAAGGAATAGTTTCTGCTTTTAAAATTTCAAAATTCCAAGAATCCTGTTTTTGAAATTTTGCAAAACAAATATCCAAACCGTCCAGACTTGTTCCGGACATCAATCCAATTGCATGAAAAATCATAGAATTATTTTTTAGCTTCAGATATATTACCGGTGGCAAAATCTCCGGAATTTTGAAAGAAAACGTATTCTGAAAAATCGTCTTTAGCGCGCATTCCGTGAGCTCCGATTAAAGTACTGCCATCTTTTCTCGTTACATAAACGGTATCGTGGGTGTAAATATTTTTCTTTATCTGATCCCAATATACACTTTGCATGGCAAATTTATCCCCTTCATTGGTCGTGATTCTTACGTTACCTTTTGCTTCATAAAATTTCTTGTAGTCGTAGAACTTTGCATATTTTGCTTTGATCGTTCCGGGAACTTTGGGCTTTTTCTTATCAAAAAACTGAATATCAATTCCTCTTTTTGCAACAGTATAAGGACTGTCGATCAACTCATATTTTTCAATGATCGGAGCTTTCGCTCTCATCGTTACAAACCCTGAATCTCGCTGGATAATATTCGCGTTATTAATGATGGTTGAAGGGAAATTCTTACTTTGTTTAGCATTGTTCTTAGTAAGGTCTTCTTCACAGGATGTTATTATAAAAAATATAGCACAACTAAAAAGGTATGCTATATTTTTTTTATATGATATGTTTCTGATAAACATTATTCTAATTATATAAAGTCTTTCTGAACCATCTGTCGGCAAAATTGAAACCAACTCTCAGGTTAACAAAATTTTGATTGATCAGATTGTTTTTAAGTGTTCCTCTTTTTCCAACTTCAATACCAAGTTCAAGACCGCTCATTCTTGTGATACTACTTGTTTTGAACGGAAGTAATACCCCTGCAGAAACTCCCATTTTATTGATGTCCTGTCCTGCAATCTGCAAGTTTCCTTTTTCATAGAAAGCTCCGTATCGGTAAACAATTCTTGAGAAATAGCTTCTGAAGTTATTGTAATTCGGCAAATACCAACCTCCGGCAGAAATTCTGTAAGAATCCTGAAGATCTAAAGTATTTCCGAAGTAAGCAATACTTTCGCCTTTTTTATAATCTCCCTGAACAGACAAGAACCATTTGTTCTCTTCACCATAACCTACACCCACTGATGCCTGTAATGGTAAAAGGTTTTTAGAACTGGTATTTTTCTGCTCGATAATACTTTCATTACTTTTTACAGTTGCTCCTGCATCAGAGTAGAAATACGTACTGTTTACATAATCAGTTGCCATATTACTTGTGTTCCCAAAAGTAGTGGTAGCACCGATTGTTAACTTTCTGTCTGTACTTGTATTTAAATTCTGATAACTTGCGCCTAATGTAAAATTGAAATTATGAATACTGTTTTTAGTTTCATAACCGTTAATCAATTCTGCATCATTGTACGCTAATTCGTTAAGATCGTAAAGATTTCCGAAATAGTAGTTAGCTCTTGCTCCCACTGCAAATTTATCATTCACTTTATATCCTAAAGCAATCTGAGCAGTGTTCAACGTTCCGCTTCCTTTAAATCTATTGGCTCCAATTACCGTTGTTTGATCCTCTGCTTTTATTAAATTGACGATTTCATAACTTTTTGAGCTGTAAGGCTGATAAGAAATTCCCATTTTCAACTTTGGAGACAAAGGAAATGCTAATGCAATATTCGATAGATACGTAGAATGCTTGGTAGACTTCGTATTATTATAATCAGTTTTGAAGTAATTGTTCTCATTTGTAGCTTCCAATTTTATACTTGTAAGCTCGAAATTTGCGTTATTCGCAGGGTTTGCGAAGTTAAAATTACTGGTAAAATCACTTATAAATGCTGTTGATATACCTCCCATAGAGGCAGTTTCAATCGTATTATCATATTTTACATCTCCAATTCCGTAAGTTGCGTAAGGTGAGTTACTCAAGTTTTGCGCATTTAAGAAATATCCAACCGATATGAATGATAGTACAAAGATTTTTTTCATTCTTTATTTTTAAAACAATGCGCAAATATCTTAAATATTAATGAATTGTAAAAATTATAAGAGGTTAAAGTTTGTTAAGGGGGAAATATAGCGATTTATCAATAGTCAATTACCTTTGCTGTCAATCTTTTAAAATTTTTTATAAAAATTTATATTGATGAATTGTCGATTATTCTTCTTATTAAATATAAGATAAGTTGGGTTGAAAACATTTTCTTAACAGATATTATTCTAAACGCAATGACCACAAAGCTCTATTAATCATTAATTTTTATTTTTTCGGTAGCAAAGGCACTCTGTTCAGCAAAGGCGGATTGCGATTTTAGCTGAGTGAAACGCCTTTGCGAACGGAAATGTTTTCAAGTTTAATTAAAAAAGCTTCGCGATCATAGCGTTTATAAAGATAAATGAGGTTTCTTATCCGGAAGTGAGGTTGAGTATAAAGATAATCTAGAAATTCACAGTTCATTTGCAACGCAAAATTCACAATAGACAAATCATGCGTTCCAAAAATTCTTTATCTTTGAGCCATGAATTGGGAGAACATTGCCGGACAGGAAAATCTGAAAAAACTTCTGAGAGACAGTATCGCCGAAAACAGAGTAAGCCACGCCCAACTTTTTGTAGGAAAAGAAGGTTATGGTACGTTGCCAATGGTTTTAGCGTACGCAAAAGAAGTTTCTGAGCCAGGAAAATGAGCACGCTGCCTCAAAAGTGGAGCATTTGAATCATTTGGATCTGCATTTGAGCTTCCCGGTTTTTACGGATAATAAAAATTCTTTAAGTAAAAATAAATTTGAAGAATTCCGGGAGATGATCATGGCTTCTCCTTATGCAAGTTATGATGACTGGACTGCTTTTTTGGAGTCTGAAAACAAACAGCTTTTCATTTCTGCCGATGAAGTGGATGACCAGAATCAAAAATTTTCACTAAAAAGTTTTGAAGGGGGAACAAAGATTCTCATTGTCTGGAGAGCCGATAAAATGAATATCGCAGCTTCCAATAAATTCCTGAAGTTTTTAGAAGAACCTCCCGCAAAAACCATTATTTTGCTGACCGCAGAATCTTCCAATGATATTCTTCCCACGATTCTTTCGAGAACTCAGATTGTGGAAATTCCCAGAATTAATGATATTGATGTTGAGAATTATTTAAGAAAAAACTTCACTGTTTCCGACGAGAAAGTAAGAGAAATTGTGCATGAAGCGCAGGGAGATTTAAATGACGCGATTAAGCTTTTACAATCCGGAAACAAAAATGAAGAGTTTGAAAAACTTTTTGTACAATGGGTTCGTGATGCTTTTATGGTAAAAAAGAAACCCGGTTTTCTGAAAAATATTATTCTTTGGGCACGAGAAATTGCAGGCTGGAATCGTGAGAAACAAAAGAATTTTTTAAACTATTGTTCTGAGATTTTCAGGTTGGCTTTGCTTCAGAATTATCAGTCGGAGAGTTTGGTGTATAAAAAAATCGATGCCAATGGTTTCAACTGGGTTGGCTTCTCAAAATTCATCAGTGGTGCCAATATTGAAAGCATTCTGGAGGAAATAAGTACCGCCGATCTGCATTTAACCAGAAACGGAAATCCTAAAATCGTATGGACAGATTTAGGAATAAAATTATCAAGATACATTCATAAAAATACATAAAAGAAACTTCGGCAATTTGTCGGAGTTTTTTGTTGAATAGTAGAGTCTGTTTAAGTTTGGTTTAAATCTTTGCGTTAAAAAATCACTGTTAATTTTTTGACGCAAAGATTTAAATTAATACGACTTACTATGAAGTGAGCAAAGATGAATCAACAAGTTGATTTGATGAAGCATTGTTTTTATGCTTCGTGAAGCAAATTTTATTTGCATTTTCTTTCTAAAAAATAATGTGGGATGTAAATAAAATCTTTGCGTTAAAAAAAATAATGAATTCCGTTTGAAATAGGTCTAATCCAAGAATTATTATTTTACGTTATAATTTTCCACCAAGTTTCTTTTTTCTTTTTTAATCTTTAAAAATTAGCCTTTTACTATATGAATTAGGTGTTAATTTTTGTGTTTAATCATTCAAAATAGATAAAATATTTACTAATTATTGATTTTTTTAATATCTTTATTTGTTTCATTTTCAGGGTTTTAATTTAATCAATATTAAAAATAAATTAAAAATTCAATCAATCGTTTGATTTATGAAAAATCCGTTGTAAATTTGCTCCTTGAAAAAATGAGAGTATTAAAATGATTTCAAAAGAAGAAAATATATTATTTGCTGCCGAAATTCTTTTTGCTGAAAAAGGATTCGAAGGAACTTCCACAAGGGAGATCGCCAAAGCGGCAAATGTGAACATTTCTATGATTTCTTACTATTTTGGTTCAAAAGAAAAGTTGTACGAGAAGTTGGTGGAATATAGGATGAGTGCAGGACAGTTTTTTTCGAAAGACATTATAGAAAGAACAGACATCAATGAATGGGAAAAGATTCAGAAGATTGTAGATGAATTTGCAGATAAAGTAAGACACAACAAATGTTTTTACAGAATCATGCAGAGAGAGCAGCTTCACGCAGAGAATCCTCAGATTGTAGAGTTTTTGAAGGAAACAAAAATGGGATTCATCGCCATGTACTCAAAGATATTGGAAAGCGGATTAGAGAAGGGTATTTTTACTAAAAATCCTCCTATTTACCTGCTTCATTCTACAGTAAGCGGAACTTTATTCTACGCATCGAATGCCAAAGAAATGTATAAAGAATTCCTGAACGATACGGAAGATGAAGACATTTTTGACGAAAAATATTACACAGAACTTAATATACATATAAAATACTTACTTAAAGACCTTTTAGGTTATGAAGAAAATTAATAACTCAGTTCTTGCACTGGCCCTTTTCGTAGGGATTGCAAACACAAATGCTCAGGAGAAAAAGACACTTACTCTTGATGAAGCTGTGCAGTTGGGTATCCAAAACAGCAAAAATCTGAAGATCGATGCAGCCAAGATCGAAGAAGCTACTGCAGATCTTTTAGAAGCTAAAAACAGACAACTTCCGGAGCTTAAAGTTTCTGGGAGCTACATGTATCTTCCGATAAAACCAACTGTAGATATTAAACTTCCTGGTGTTTCAGGAGCAGGAGGACCTGAAGTACATCAGGTTGCTTACGGATCAGTGAATCTTAGTGTTCCGATTTACAATGGTGGGAGAATAAAATATGGTATTCAGTCGGCAAAATATTTGGTGGAAGCATCAAAATTAAACACGGAAAATGATAAGGTAGCGATTGCTTACAACGTTGCTCAGGCTTATAATAATTTATTTAAAGCCAATCAATCCATTAAAGTATTGGAAGAAAACCTTACGGCTTCTCAAAAAAGAGATGAAACTTTCCTTAAGCTTGAAAACAATGGAGTGATTGCCAGAAACGACAGATTGAAGGCAAATCTTCAGACTTCGGATCTTGAACTTCAATTATTGGAAGCAAAAAACAACTACAATATTGCCAACATCAATATGGATTTGTTACTGGGAATTCCTGAAACTACAGAAATTGAAGTAGATCAAAACTATATCGAAGAAGCATCAGAAGTAAAGACAGTTGATTTTTATCTGAATGAAGCTAGAGAAAACCGTAAAGATCTTCAGTCTTTAGACCAACAAAGAAAAGCGGCTGAGCTGGGAACAAGATCTGCGAAAGCAGAAAACCTTCCTTCAGTGGCGTTTACAGGGGGTTATGTTGCAGCAGATATTCCGAAATTCTTAACAGTTTACAATGCTGTAAATGTCGGGATTGGAGTTTCTTACAATTTATCAAACATTTGGAAAGAAAATTCGGCGTTAAAGCAGTCTAAAGCAAGAGAAATGCAATTGTCGGCAACGAATGAATTATTAAATGACAATATTAAATTAGACGTGAACAGAGAATATCAAAACACAGATTACTCTAAAAAGAGAATCATGGTTTTTGAAAAATCTGCAGAACAGGCTAATGAAAATTACAGAATCACAAAAAATAAATATGATAACGGTCTTGCAACCATGACAGAATTATTGGATGCAGATGCAGCTCAGATCTCGGCAAACGTTGGAGTAATTAATGCAAAAGCAGACGCAGCGTTGGCTTACAGAAAACTATTACAGACTACAGGAACTTTAACATTTAAATAAAATTAAGAACTATACCAACAATGGAAAATAATACTACACAAACGACTGAACCTAAAAAGAAAAAAAGTTTAGTTTTCCCGATAATTTTAGCGGTTGTTTTAATCGGTGGAGGAATCTACGGTTACAGAACTTATTCTTATGGACAGATTCACGAAGAAACTGACGATGCTCAAATTGCTTCAAACCTGTCTCCTGTGATTTCTAAAATCTCAGGATATGTAACTCAGGTGAAAGTAAAAGACAATGAGTTCGTAAAAAAAGGAGATACATTGGTTATTTTGGATAGCAGAGATCAGAAAATGGCTCTCAACCAAGCTCAGGCTGCGTTAACGACAGCAAAAAGCAATATCTCTAATGCAGAAGCTTCTACAACAGCAACTTCAAAAAATATCGGTTCTTCTGAAGCAGCAGTAACAACAGCAAATGCACAAATCGAAGCGGCAAAAGTAAACGTTTGGAAAACAGCTCAGGATTTAAAAAGATATTCAGTTTTGGTAAAAGATCATTCGATTACAGAACAGCAATATGAGCAGGCTTTAGCAGCAAAACAAACGGCTGACAGACAGTTGCAGGTTTTGGTTGACCAAAGAAATCAAATTGCTCAGCAAACGGGTATCGCATCATCTCAAACAGCGGCTAGTTCTCAACAAATCGGTGTTGCAGGTTCTGTGGCTAAACAAAGAGAAGTGGATGTTGAAAATGCAAGATTAAACTTATCATACACGGTAATTCTTGCTCCTGAAGACGGATATGTTGGGAAAGTTCCAATTCAGGCAGGACAATATTTACAGGCAGGTTCTCAGTTATTTGCTTTAGTTAAAAACGACCAAAAATGGGTTGTAGCCAACTTTAAAGAAACTCAGGTTGATAGAATGGTTGAAGGACAAAAAGTGAAAATTGAAATCGATGCTTTCCCTGATCAGGAATTTGAAGGTGTGGTAAGCTCATTCTCTCCTGCAACAGGCGCTACTTTCTCTATTCTTCCTCCGGACAACGCAAGTGGAAACTTCGTAAAAGTGGTTCAGAGACTTCCTGTAAAAATCGATTTTGTGAATCTTGATAAGAATATCGCAAAAAGATTAAGAACAGGGATGAACGTGAAAGCAGAAGTTTCTTTGAAATAATATTGAAATAAGTGAATTGTCAATTTTGCAGAGGCAAGTCAAATTGTGGATGTAAAATGAAGGAGTACAATTGATAATGAAGTTGATGCCGTTTTGCGGATGAAAGTCGATGATGATCGGGAAATGAAGCAGTAAAACTAAGAATGCAGTTGGCGTCGGTGTGCAGATGAAAATCAATAACAAGGTTGGAAAATGAAGTAGTAAAATTGACAACAATGTTGATTGATCATTGACAATTCACTTTTAAAAAAATAATTAAAAATATTAAGGAGTTAAGGGATTTGGAAATTGCTTAAATCATTAATACAGAAATTTAATGATTAATAAAGAATAAAGTTAGTTCGTAAAAAACTTGTTCTTATTTCTAAAATTTCCGAATCTCATAATCTCTTAATTTTTTAATACCTATTAAAAACTATGCAAGATTCATTAGTAGAATATGGAGCCCGAAGAGTAATCATCACGATTACGGCAATTCTTTGTGCTCTGCTAGAAATTGTAGATTCCACGATTGTAAACGTTGCCCTGAACGAGATGAAGGGGAACCTTGGAGCTACACTTTCTGAAGTAGGCTGGGTGATTACAGCGTATGCCATCGGTAACGTAATTGTGGTACCGATGACGAGCTGGCTGTCGCAACAGTTCGGACGAAGAAACTATTTTGCTGCCTCCATTGTAATTTTTACCATATTTTCATTCTTATGCGGGAATGCGGATAATATTTGGGAATTGGTATTTTTCCGATTATGTCAGGGAATTGGTGGGGGAGCGCTATTGGTAACTTCGCAAACGATCATTACGGAATCTTATCCGGTGGAAAAAAGAAGTATGGCTCAGGCGATTTATGGGTTGGGAGTTATTATTGGTCCCACTTTAGGTCCGCCTCTTGGAGGTTATATTGTTGATAATTTCAGCTGGCCGTATATTTTCTATATTAACATTCCTATCGGGATTGCTGCAACTTTAATGACGCTTCAGTTCGTGAAAAGTCCGAAATATGCAGAAAAGCGTAAAGCTTCGGATGTCGACTGGATCGGTATTGCTTTATTGGCAATTACGGTGGGTTCATTACAATATATTTTAGAAAGAGGTCATGAAGAAGACTGGTTTGCAAGTGGATGGATTGTACTGTTTACAGCATCAGCACTTTTAGGATTTATATTATTCCTCTGGAGAGAGCTCACCTTCAAATATCCGATTGTAGAATTAAGGGTGTTGAAAAACAGTAACTTAAGGGTTGGTACGGTGATGTCCTTTGTATTAGGATTCGGGTTGTACGGTTCTACCTTTATCGTTCCGCTGTATACGCAGAGTATTTTGGGATGGACGGCTTTTCAGTCCGGAGCTTTAATGATTCCTGCAGCATTAACGACCGCTTTCATGATGCCGATTATCGGACGATTGCTTTCAAAAGGGGCAAAACAGCAGATTTTGGTATCTTTAGGATTATTAGTATTCTTTATATACAGTTTCTGGGGATATAAAATTTTGACACCCGATACGAGTAAAGAAGCCTTTTTCTGGATGTTAATGGTAAGAGGAGCAGGTCTGGGATTATTATTTATCCCGATTACTTCATTATCATTAAGTACATTGAAAGGTCAGGAAATCGGACAGGGAGCAGCTTTTACAGGGATGATGAGACAGCTTGGAGGTTCTTTCGGTATTGCAGCAATTACTACATTTATTGCCAATGCAGGTCAGAAATACAGACTGAGTTTGATTTCGCATCTCGATTCAACAGATTTTAATGTTCAGCAACGACTGAATGCTTTAAAAGCCAGCTTTACGGCAAAAGGAATGACTCCCGATGCCGCTACGAGTGCCGCTTATAAAATGCTTGATCTGTCAGTAACAAAACAGGCGACGGTATTATCTTATATGGATGTTTTCCTTTACTTAGGAATTGCTTTCTTAATTTGTATTCCGTTTATCTTATTAGTAAAAGAACGAAAAAGCAAAGAAAAAATAGATTTAAGTGGTGTACACTAAATTTAAATGAATAGAAAAAACCTCCGCAATTGTGGAGGTTTTTTTATGACTAAAATCAATGTCGTTATTTTTTGTCATTCCGACGAGAGGAGGAATCTGTTTGTGTTTTTTATCATGGTAAGCTTAACAGTATTAATATTTGTTATTTTTTAGCGGTGTCATGTTGAGCGCGAAGCAGTCGAAACATTTAATTATTCCTAAATAGTAGAAATCCAAGTTTAATAATTTTACCTATTTAATTCTTTCCTAAACAAAGGATATACTTTAAAAAGAGCTATTACAGCCGGAACCGCCTGAAAAAATGCCAGAATATATGCCTTTGAAGTCACAGCCAGAACAATTCCTGCTCCTGTTGCTGAAAAACAAACCAATGAAATCAAAGCATAACCTACCGCTTTATTTTTATTCACGTAATACAATCCTGCAAGACCTCCCAAAGCAAAAAACAGATTATAAAATCCCTGATTGATAAACAGTTTTTTCAGAACCAATGCATGCATAGAAAAATCTAAGCTTTTTGGCGGATTATTAAACATTTCGAGTAAAATAGTATACACAAAAGGCTGCATCCAGAAGATGGCTTCCAGAATAAAAAACATAAAGAAATCGATAACTACAAAAATGACCAATGCTTTCGTAAAGCGGTTGAAAGTTTCATTCATGATTAAAAAATTTAGATCATAAAGATTGATTAATAAATGATAAATTACAACCACGGGTAAAATTGTCCTATACTGATAATTTTCGCAGTATGGAATTAAATGTATTTACAACTATATTTGTATCTTAAAATGATTGAAAAATGTACGAGAAAAAAATACCCAAAGACTTAAGTTGCGGCTTAAATATCGCCATAGAAGTGATCGGCGGAAAATGGAAAGCCAATTTATTAGCCAACATCAGCAAAGGAATGAAACGCCCGTCAGAATTACACAAATCTATTCCGCAGGCTTCTGCAAGAGTGCTAAACCAGCAATTAGCCGAACTGGAATTTCACGGTATTGTCACCAAAAAAATCTTCAATGTCTTACCTCCAAAAGTTGAATATTCATTAACGGACGGCGGAGAAAGTATTTTACAGGTTTTATATGCCATGAAAAGCTGGGGTGAAGGTTATAAAGAGACTTTTCATCAACTGATAAAAGCTTAGATATTGTTTTCTAAAAACGTAGAATGACATCACTATGAAAATGTAATGCTTAAAAACAAATAATATTAGAAAAATGTCCTGATGATGTTCTCTAAGTATTCTAATCTTTCTGTATTTAATTTTAAAATAAAAGAATCCGTCAAAACAGCTACAAACAAACTCAATATGGTTACTTAGAAATTCCTGTTTCTAAAGACATTTGCAGTATCAATTTTAAACAAAATTACAATGCAAAAAACAATTTTTATCACAGGAGCATCATCAGGTTTAGGAAAAACAACGGCAAAATTATTTCAGTCAAAAGGCTGGAATGTCATTGCAACGATGAGAAACCCCAAAAACGAAACGGAAACTTACCCAATTGGAAAATATAACTGTTGTAAAACTGGATGTTTCAAAGAACGAAGAATTAGAGAAAATAATCGCTGAGGTGTTGGAAAACCATACTATTGATGTCGTTTTAAATAATGCAGGCTACGGATTGATCGGACCGTTGGAAGCTTTTACAGACGAACAAATCCAGAAACAGATCGAAACAAATTTGATGGGAGTGATTCGCGTTACCAAAGCTTTTACGCCTTATTTCAGAGAGAAAAAAGACGGTGTTTTGATTAATATTACTTCCACTTTCGGATTGATGGGTTTCCCGACTTGCTCGATTTACAGCGCTACAAAATTTGCGGTTGATGGATTTTCAGAAAGTTTGGGATACGAATTAGCACAATTCGGAATAAAAGTGAAAGTCGTCGCTCCGGGCGGAATTCAGACTGATTTTGCGGGACGTTCTCTGGATGGCGCTTTTCATGAATCTTATGGAAAATTAATTTCAAAAGTTCAGGAAGGGTACAGTCCGGAACAGATCGCGAATTACTCAAAACCGGAAGATATTGCCGAGGTTATTTTTGAAGCTGCAACCGATGGAAAGACACAATTAAGATATGTTGCGGGAAAAGATGCCCATGCTTTATATGATGAAAGAAATGAAATCGGGGTTGAAAATTATGTGCAAAAAGTGAAAGCCGGTTTTGGGTTGTAGAAACAGAAATTAAATATCCGTTTTCTGGCCCATAATTCATAACTTATACCTCCTTAATTAATTTCCTCCTGCCAAACAGTTGTCACAAAACCACTTTATATTTGCCGTATGAAAACAGTAAAATCTCCGGTTCATTTCAGATCTTTGTCTGCGTTGCACGATGCGATGGGACAATCTGCGCCGTTGCATCCGTTGATTAGTGTGATTAATTATGGTGAAGCGGTTTTTGATCCTAAAGATTTTGAAAACGGAATTAAGCTCGATTTTTATAAAATTTCATTCAAGACAAAATTCAACGGAAAAATAAGATACGGACAAGGATATTACGATTTTGAGGAAGGCGGAATGTCTTTTGTTTCTCCCGGTCAGATTCTCAAAATGAATGATGAAGAAGCCGATTACAGCGGAATGTCTCTTCATATTCACCCAGATTTTCTGCAGCCTTATTCTTTAATTCAGAAAATAAAAAAAAACGGATTCTTTTCCTATTCGGCGGCGGAAGCGCTTTATCTTTCGGAAAAAGAAAAGAAAACGGTTTCAACGGTTTTCGACAATATTCAGGGTGAATTGAATGAGAGAATCGACCAGTTCAGTCAGGATGTGATTATTTCGCAGATTGAATTGTTACTTACTTACAGCAATCGTTTTTACAACCGGCAATTTATCACCAGAAAAGCGGTGAATAATGATTTGGTATCAAAAATGGAAAAGCTGCTGGATGATTATTTTAATGAAGAAAAAAGTGTGGAAGGTCTTCCTACAGTAGAATATCTGGCTTCCAAACTGAATCTTACCGCAAGATATTTAAGCGATATGCTTCGGCAGCATACTGGACAAAATGCGCAACATCACATTCACGACAAATTGATTGAAAAGGCGAAAGAATATTTATCAAACGAACAGTTTTCTGTCTCGGAAACGGCTTATCAACTGGGTTTTGAGCATCCTCAGTCTTTCAGCAAATTATTTAAAAAGAAAACCGAATTGACCCCAAACGAATTCAAACAATCATTTC
This sequence comes from Chryseobacterium ginsenosidimutans, assembly GCF_024807225.1. Lineage (GTDB taxonomy): Bacteria > Bacteroidota > Bacteroidia > Flavobacteriales > Weeksellaceae > Chryseobacterium > Chryseobacterium ginsenosidimutans. The sequence goes on along the minus strand of NZ_JANUCO010000001.1, from coordinate 3,742,647 downwards.
AAAAATAAAATTAAATGGATCAGAACAATTTAGATAAAATCATAGAACGTTCTCTAGAAATCAGAGATAAATACCATGATTTGGAAATTCAGCAGAACGGTGAAGAATGGACAATAGAGCAGGATGCGCTGGCTTTTCTGACGGATGCGGGTTTGGCAGGAAGAAATATCATGTCGCACCAGAAAACATGGTCAAAATCCAATTCTGAAGAAGAACTTGAGCATAAATTAAGTGAAAATATATGGTGGCTGATTGTGTTGGCAGACCGTACAGGAATTGATATTAAAGAAGCTTTAGATAAATTTTTAACGAAAACAGAAAATATACTAAAATGAGTTATTGTGCAGCCATAGACAACATGCAGCCTGAAAGCAGGAGAGAACTTCATAAAAATTACCACGACCATCATTACGGTTTCCCGATTCATAATGATAATGAATTGTTTGGAAGACTGGTGATGGAAATTAATCAGGCGGGATTGAGCTGGGAGACGATTTTAAAGAAAGAAAAAAGTTTCAGATTGGCGTATGATAATTTTGATATTCAAAAAGTAGCGGTTTATTCGGAAACAGACCGCGAAAGATTATTAGCCGATCCCGGAATTATCAGAAATAAATTAAAAGTAAATGCAGCCATCGAAAACGCAAAAACCATTGTCGGATTACAAAAAGAATTCGGTTCTTTCGAAAAATGGCTGGAACATCATCACCCGAAAACCTTAGAGGAATGGATGAAATTATTCAAGAAAACCTTCAAATTCACAGGCGGCGAAATTGTAAATGAATTTCTAATGAGTACCGGTTATCTGAAAGGTTGTCACACAGAAAGTTGCCCCATATTCGATGAGGTTTTGAAGCATGATCCGATGTGGAATAAAGGGTAGTGTATTCCCCGATTCGTTATTTCGACAAAGGAGGTTCTCGAAGCATCTGTATTAATAAGAATCGAATTGGTCTAAAATAGATTCTTCATTCTGAATGACAAAAACGAAAGCAGAAATCTTCAGTTTTAAAATTCAGTTACTTTAAACTTCTTACCGAAACATCCGGCTTTTCACCCTGCGGAACAATAAAAATCGCATCATCTTTAATGGTATCTCCGGAATCAAAGTAATAACTTCCTATGACCGGAAGTATATTGGTGGTGAACTTTCCGGATTTATCATAAGCAGAATAGGTTGCATTGATAATCTGTGTTTTCATTTTCAGCTGGATCTTTTTTGAGGTCAGTTTTGCGCCTGTTGCATTGATGCAGTCCAGTTTCTACGATTCCGGTATCGGTCACAATCTGCGGTGAAGAGCTTAATCTGATATTGTAAGATTTATCCGATGTGTTTTTTACAGACGCCGAAACTTTATACCGATCAAACGGTTTTCCGCCCACCTGAATACTTTCTTTGTTTGTAATATTGAAACTTACACTCATTCCGTTGAGATCAATGGGTTGTCCGTCGGAGATTTTTTGAGCGTTTAAGTGATTGTCAAATCCTAAAATGCAAAAAAGTATGAGTAAGAAAAAAGATTTTTTCATAGGATATTGTTTTTTGATGTAATAAAATTACGAAAAGAATGGATGTGATTGAATTTATTTTTTTTTGTGAAATTTTATCAACGAGAGTTTTCTGAATTTTATTATCGGATATTGGATGGTTAGTGATTGATTACGAATTGGCGGAAATTGTTGAAATTATTCTACAGTCATCACATTTAAAATCGTAAAAATGCATTCTATTTTTCAGATTCCATTTTTTGTTACAAATGGGACATGGTCGGTTATCGTCGCTGCTTTTATGTTTTCTATAATTATATAAAAAATAATACGTAGGTACTTTTGTCAGCTCTTCTATTCTTTTGCATATCTGTATTCCTTGTTTTGATAAGGCTGAATCTGTTTTCTGCATTTGATTGAGAGCCCATCTTTCGCCCACTTGACAATTCATTTGTAATCGATCACAGGATTGATAATTGGTTTCCCAATTTAAAATAGGCATATATCCAAAATCATAATAAGTTGGCAGATTATAGAGAGCAACGTTACTATTACAATTACCACAAGTAACAGGTGACTCAATTGAAACATAATTTGTGATTAAAATATAAAAATCGGATTTTTCACATGTGCAGCATCCATTATAATCTTCCATTGTTTTCCCAATTGTTTTAATTGAAATTAATGCATTGCTCAATGTTTGAATTTTTTCTATCCACTTATTGACATAAACATTATTGTTTTCTTCCGCTAAAGAGTTATTTTCTAGTGAGTAAGGGAGTGCTGTAATTTTGTTTTTATCAATATATTGGCTTTCTATTCTGCCTTGGGTTTGACCGTTGTCTCTGTAAAATGACATAAGCAGATTAAATTCCTGATAAACCTCATCTTTACTACAGTTTGAATTTATCTCTATTGAAACTTCTTGTATGAACATAGTCTATTTTTGTATTTCAGTTTGATTTGAGATGATTTGTTTTTCTCAAAATCCCTATAATTTTTTTGTAAAATTGATTATTTTGATTTCGAAAATTATTTAATCTGTTTCTTCAACCTTTCCGTCAGCATCGCAACAATCCTTTTATTAAAGACTTTGCTGTCAAAATTGTAAACTTCCAATTCCTGCAAAGTAAACATACCAATGGTTATTCCGATAAAAATACTTTTCAATACGTTATCTTTTTGTAAGCTTTGTTCTATAAAGTTGCTTTTTTTGGCTGTAGATAAAGAATTAAAATCTGCATTTTGACGAATTGCATAGTTGATAAACAAAGACAAATACAGTTCATTTTGTAATTTTAAAATAGGGCGCAGAGTTTGGTTTTGAAAGGTTTCTTCCGCTGTGCTTGTTTCCAATACCGGAATTGGTAAAGTTTCTCTTAAATCTAATTTGTTGATCATTCTTTTTGTTGATTAATTGGAAATTATTATCCCACCGTCTTCGTATCCTCTTCCTTCAAAATCTTTTTTTCCTTCATAGAAAGCATCATTCTCTCGCACTTATATTTTTCCCAGTCGAAATTATTGAGAAAATCTAAGGCAGCTACAAATCCTCTATTAAAAAGTTCTTCTTTTTCCTCTTTTTTCATAAAGAAATTCAGCCAGTTGCTGGTTCCGCAATTCACGGTCTGAATGCTGAAAAGATGATAGAAAGTATGTTTTGTAAGGAATGTTTTATCATTAAAACCTTTCAGCGTACTGATGATATTTCCGGCAAATGACAGGGGCGATTTCAAAATCTGTTCACTCGTTTTTCCTTTTTCAGAAAGTATATCAGAATCGCTGGTCAATTGCACTCCGAACAAAGGCATTCTTGGATAAAAAATATCGGCAGAGTGGAAGAGGTCGATCGGGAAATTAGAAATACTTCCGCCGTCAATGAAAACTCCGACAGGATTGATGTCTTCCTGTTTCGTGTTCATCCAGAATTTCCATGCATATTTTACCGAGTCATCATCTTTGTCGATTCTTTTCTGCATCGGTTCGAAAAAGAACGGAACAGACATCGATGCACGCACAAATTCAGCCGGACTGATGCGTTTCATTTCTTCTTCAGACCAGTAAAGATTCGCCATTGTCGGAAGCTCGACCTTAATTTTAGCATTAATATCAGTGGTAATGACGATGTATTCTGATTTTAATGAATAAAAAGGATTTGCTTTATAATAATCATTGTTTACCGCACTTTCGTAGAAAATTTTATAACGGATTTCGTCGATATGTTCTTTATTATTGACTTTTATTTCTTCAATACTGTTCAGCGCAATCGCATAATATTCCATGCCGTTTCCGTAGCGGTAATTGAGGTTGAGGTCTTTTCCCGACTGCACAAATTTATCATTAAGTCCTGCAACAGTTTTAATCCCGAAACCTTCCAAAACGGTTGTCATTTGATTCAAAAAGGTGTTTCCGGGATTCAGTCCTGAATTTTTTTTCTTTAGATCAGAATATAATTTCCACATAAACAAAGCCCCGATAATCACAAGTAATAATGGAATAGAAAAGAGAATTTTGGTTTCCCAAATTGCTTTCGTCGGAAAAACAAACGCCATAATTCCAAAAAACAGAAGAATTCCGATGGCGATATAAAGATTGATTTTCAGGAAATTTTTATTGTTCAGCATCGCGTGAATGGTGGTTTTTACATACGTTTTTCCATCCATAAAATCTGCAAAATTCCAGTTGAACAAAATGTCTTTAATCACTTCACTTTTTGCTTCTTCTTTTGTTTTGCATGCTGCGATAAGCATGGTATTAATCGCACCTGCGCTTGTTCCTGCAACCTTCAGAAAACGGATTCCGAAAATTTCCAGACCATACAGATAACCGACTAATGCACTTCCCCAAACGCCGCCTCCTTCCTGCACAAATTCCACATATTGATTGCCTTCTTTATCCAAAAGATCAGAAAATTCTTTGGACGAAATATTGTCATGCAAAGCAGCAAGCTTGTCTTTAGAATCTTTTGAAAGAACATCTTCTTCAAGAATTTTGTTTAGGATTTCGGGTTTCATGGTTTGGTTGGTTTTGGTTATTGTAAGTTGGTTAATCGCAAAGGCGCAATTTTTATTTTTTGCTGTTTTTTAAGGCGCAAGAACACTTCGACAAGGTCAGTGTGACACAAGATTTTCATTCTTAATTATCTCAATTTGCCATCCGGTTTGTCGTTCCGTAGGAATCTAAGCAATTAATTAAAAATGATTCTAAAAAATTACGCCCGGATTCCTACAGAATAACAAACTGAATGTTTATAAAATTGATTTAATGAACGTCGTGCCTTGATGTATTTAACATCATAAAAATACAACGATTTGAGTATTGATCTTTACTATTTAAAATTAATTCTATTTAAAATATTCACATACAGTATTTTCACGATACTTTACCAGTGAAATTACCATTGTTTTCTCCTTGCATAAATAAATGTACAGATCACAACAATCCCCATTAAACCTAACGTATAAAAATAACCGTGTGGAGTGCGCAGTTTCCGGCATATTGTCGAAATTCATTCCGTAAAGTCCTGCAATAAAGGTGATGGGTAAAAAGTAAACCGAATAAATCGCCAATACTTTCATCACCTGATTTGCCTTTTGATCCGAAAGTGCCAAAAACATCCCGATTAAGTTGGTAACCTGAATATTCAAATGATCAAAATCGGCAACAACATCTTTATGTTTATCTTTCAAATCGACCACTTCAGAATCCTGTAATCCTAATAATTTAAATTTATCAACGGCATCAGTAGAAATCGACAAAACCCTGGAATTCAAGCCGGATTTGCGTTTTAATTTATATAATCTTTGAATCTGATTGGTTTGATTGGTGTTTTTCAGGAAAATCTCGTTTTCAATGTTATCCATTGTTTCTAATAGACTTACGGACTCATCATCAAAACTTTTCATAATTAATAAGGCGATTTTCAGGGCAATTTTCTCAGCCGTCGTCTCCTTTTGAAGACAGGAAACCTGTTTCTTTGTTTCAATGATGCTTTTGGTTTTCATCCTGTGAATCGTGATAATCGTTTTCCCCAAAAGAAAAATTCCGATTTTGGTACTGATATCGCTTATGGTGTTGAGGTTTTTACGCTCCAGTTCGGTGCTTTCTCGAAGAAGAAAAAATTTCACATCTCCATCTTCCTCATATTTCGGTAAGTGATTCGGGTCTAAGGTGTCTTCCAGAAGAAGATTATTGATCTCATATCTTTCGTGTAAAAATTTCAGGTCTTCCGCAGTCGGAGCCTCAACATCTACCCATTCGCATTGGGAATCTCTGTAAATTGTATCAATTGGCATAGAGTAAAAATAGTAATATTTTGAAAAAGTATGTGTTAAATAAGTTTTATCTTTACCAAAATTAAAAAAACTATATGATTAAAAGTACAATAAAAGGAATCGGATTCCATGTTCCGGATAACATTGTTACGAATGATGATCTAGCTAAATTAATGACCACCAATGACGAATGGATTACGGAAAGAACGGGGATAAAAGAAAGAAGACACCGAAAAGACAGAAACGATTCTCAGGAAACGACGGCTTATTTAGCTTTTAAAGCTTCAGAAAAAGCGTTGGAAAAAGCGGGTATGACGGCTAAAGATATCGAATATATTGTTTTTGCCACGCTTTCTCCTGATTATTATTTTCCGGGTTGCGGGGTTTTGTTGCAGGATATGTTGGGTTGCGATACGATCGGAGCTTTAGATGTCAGAAATCAGTGTTCCGGGTTTGTGTATGCGATGAGCGTAGCAAATGCTTTTATTAAATCTGGAACGTATAAAAATATTTTGGTGGTAGGTGCTGAAATTCATTCTTTCGGACTGGATTTTTCTGATGAAGGAAGAGGTGTTTCCGTGATTTTCGGAGATGGGGCAGGAGCAATCATACTTTCTGCAACGGAAGATGAAAATGCAGGAGATATTTTAGCCGTAAATATGCACTCTGAAGGTAAATATGCAGACGAATTGTGTACTCAGTTTCCGGGTTCTAAATTCGGGTGGAGTGATAGAATGAGGAAAGATCCTGAGAATGTGACAAATAAGGAAGTATATCCAATTATGAATGGTAATTTCGTATTCAAGCATGCGGTAACAAGATTCCCTGAAACCATGCAGGAAGCACTGGATAAAGCGGGGAAAACCATTGAAGATCTGGATATGTTTATTCCGCATCAGGCGAATTTGAGAATTGCACAGTTTGTACAGCAAAAATTTGGATTACCGGATGAAAAGATTCATAATAACATCCAAAAATACGGCAATACAACAGCAGCTTCTATACCGATTGCTTTGAGTGAAGCGATTGAATTAGGCAAAATTAATAGAGGAGATCTGGTTCTTCTTTCCGCTTTTGGGAGTGGATTTACCTGGGGAAGTGTCTTGTTTCAATATTAATTTTTGAACTTAAAATTATAATAACATCAGAAAACTTGCTATATATGTACATTATTCACATATATAAATTTATTTTTAAGTTTTTTTATTTTCATACAAATGAATGTTTTTTTTTGTAATTTAGTAGTGCAAAAGTATTTTTAATGAAAAAATAAAATGTATTAATTAAAAAATTAACAAAAATGAAAAAAATGAAAATTAATTTATTATCGGCGGTTTTACTTTTCCCTTTATTTTGTAGTGCGCAAGTAGGTATAAATACTCCGACTCCTCAGAAAAGCTTACATGTTAACGGATCATTACAGGTAGTTAATGAATTAAACGTTGGCGGAAATGCAAATACAGCCGGATCCGCAGGAACCGCAGGACAGATTTTAACCTCCAATGGGGCTGCAGTCGCTCCTTCATGGCAAACCTTAAATACGGTAAGCGGAACGATTAACAATGCTTATTATGTACAGGGAACAACTGCTGCTACTGCTACAGTAGGACAAACTATTGATGTTCCCGGTGTCACAATAACTCTCATCGTTCCTGCAGGAAAAACTCAGACTTTTTTATTTACTATTTTAGGGTATACAACATTTATTAGTAATAATTCGACTCAGGGAACTTTGAATCTCTTGCAAAATGGGACGAAAATATCTTCAGCATATATTTCTAAGGCAGGAGAATTTAGTGCAGCAACTGGAGGAACAGTGGCGTTAACCAACATGCCTGTTCCGGTAACTTTTTTGAAATCGGTTACTCTTACAGCGGGGATCTATACTTTTAAAGTTCAGTACAGTGCGTGGCTTGGAAGTGCTACTGTCAATTTTGTTCCATCAGCTTACACTGGATATAATGGAGATAATGAAGCTATGCTTACCAAGATGCAGGTTTTAGTCTATAATAATTAAGGATAATAAAGAAATCAAAATAACAAATCCGCAGAATGTTCTGCGGATTTTATTTTTTCAAATCAAAAAAAAGACGTGTCTCAAGTGAAACAGTCTTTTTTGTTTTTATTATTGATATTTAAACTTTTCAATATCACTAGAATCCTGTCCTGTCCTTTTTGCAAGACTGATTGATTTTTCTGCCCAAAGTTTAGCATTTTTCTTATCACCAACTTTTGTTATAAAGATTGGCTAAAGTATCTGTATTGGCGTAGTTCTCATCTTTCTTTACAGATTCCTGAGCTCACGCAACCACTTTTTCTACTTCAATCATACTTTTTTAATTTTTTAACGATTTGATTTTTAATATTTTATTGATTTGAGGTGGAGTTGCAGTAACATATTTCTCGTATTTAGACTCTACATTTGCAACCAAGTTTGATAGACTTATTTTCCGGGTTGCGGGGTTTTATTGCAGGATATGTTGGGTTGCGATACGATCGGAGCTTTAGACGTGAGAAATCAGTGTTCCGGTTTTGTGTATGCGACGAGTGTGGCAAATGCTTTTATTAAATCAGGAACGTATAAAAATATTTTGGTGGTAGGAGCAGAAATCCATTCTTTCGGACTGGATTTTTCTGATGAAAGAAGAGGGGTTTCCGTGATTATGGAGTAGGAGCAATTGTACTTTCTGCTACAGAAGATGAAAATGCAGGAGATATTTAGCAGTAAATATGCACTCTGAAGGTAAATATGCAGACGAATTGTGTACCCAGTTTCCGGGTTCTAAATTCGGGTGGAGTGATAGAATGAGTTCACATATTTAAGTTTTTTTTATTATAATTTTGTCGCTAAAAAAGTATTTTTTTTATGAAAAAATAAAATTTATTAATTAAAAAATTAACACAAAAATGAAAAAAATGAAAATTAATTTATTATCAGCGGTTTTACTTTTCCCTTTAATTTACAATGCACAACAGGTAGGGATTAACACACCGACTCCTCAGAAAAGCTTACATGTTAACGGATCATTACAGGTAGTTAATGAATTAAATGTTGGCGGAAATGCGAGTACGGCCGGATCGGCGGGAACCGCAGGACAGATTTTAACTTCTAACGGAGCTGCAGCCGCTCCCTCGTGGCAGACCCTCAATACGGTAGGCGGAAGTATTAATAGTATCTATTATGTGCAGGGAACAACTGAAGCTACGGCTTACGTAGGGCAAACTATTGATGTTCCCGGTGTTACGATAACTCTCACGGTTCCTCCAACAAAAACTCAGACGTTTTTATTTACTATTTTAGGGTATACAACATTAACTAATGGTAGTTCGACTCAAGGAACTTTGAATCTATTGCAAAATGGGACGAAAATATCGTCAGCATATGTTTCTAAGGCAGGGAGTTTCCCTGGGGTAACTGGAGGAATATTGCTGGCCAATATGCCGATTCCAGTAACTTTTTTGAAATCGGTTACTCTTACGGAAGGAACCTATACTTTTAAAGTCCAATATAGTGCTTGGTATGGAAGTACTACTTTAAATTATGTTCCATCAAATTACGGCGGATATAATGGAGACACAGAAGCTATGCTTACCAAGATGCAGGTTTTAGTGTTTAATAGTTAAGAATAAATAACAAATAAAAATAAAATCCGCAGAACATTCTGCGGATTTTATTTTTTTAAATCAAAAAAAGTTATCTCAAATGAGACAGCTTTTTTATTTTTATTGAATGTTTAAACTCTTCAGTAATTTTTCGGTATCACCGGAATCCTGTCCTGTGCTTTTTGCCAGACTGATTGATTTTTCTGCCCAAAGTTTAGCATTTTTCTTATCACCAACTTTGTTGTAAAGATTGGCCAAAGTATCTGTATTGGCGTAGTTCTCATCTTTCTTTACAGATTCCTGAGCCCATGCAACCGCTTTTTCTAAAGACGCTTTTGTCGTTACATTTTCAAAGAAATTCCAAGCCAGTGAATTCAGTTCTTCCGATTTTACTGCAGAAGTATCTTTGTAAAGCTCAAGGCTTAATTTTTCGTACGTTGCGATGTCTTTGTTTTTTAAAGCTTTTGCAGCTTTTGCTCTTTTTAAGATTTTGTCAGCCTCATCTTTTGCTAAGAATTTCTGAGCTTCTGTCATGAAATAACTGTCATTCCATGTTTTTGTATCTGTATTGTAAGATTTTTTAAGGATTGTATTAACCTTAATATTCTTGTCAAAGAAATTATAATTTTTCTCAGGAACTATTTTTAGGATATCTGTTTTTTTCGCCAGAAAAGTTTTATATAAAGGGCTGTCTGTGCTTTGAAGTCCGGTAAACAACATTTGAATATCATCTTTGTCCAATTCTGTTTTTGCGTTGAAATAACGCTCCATTACTCTTCCGGAAAATTCAGTATCATTATACAGGGTAAGTTCTGCAAGATTTTTCAAAAACTCAGGATCTTTTTCGCCATCTTCGAATTTCTGCTTCAATGTTCCTATTCTTTTGCTTGGATCTCCCGCATCTTTAGCAAACTGGATGAAGTCGCTTTCTTCCACATATCCTAAAGTTTCTGTGTACCACTTCACCGTTTCCGTCTACGAAAAGATAAGTAGGGAAGGCTTTTACGTTATATTTTTTAGCAAGATCAACGCCTTCACCTTTTTCCATGTCGATTTTTGCATTCACAAAGTGAGCATTGTAATAATCTCCGACAGGTTTTTGTGGGAAAACATTTTTTACCATTAGTTTACAAGGTCCACACCAAGAAGCATAGGCATCTATAAATACAAGTTTGTTTTCTTTTTTTGCTTTGGCAAGAACAGCTTTGAAGTTGGTGTCCTCAAATTTTATCCCTTGTGCAAAAGCAAATGCTCCGATGAAAAGAGCTGAGAATATTGATATTTTTTTCATAATACTTTTTATTGATTGCAAATGTAATAATTATGTTAATAATGAGTCTTTATAAAATACAAATAGTTACAACCAGATCCTGATTATTTTTTCAGATTTAAGTTAAATCAGGTTGATTAGTAGTAAGATAGATACTGTTTAATTCTTTAATTTTGAGTTGACAATAGTGACTTAATAACCACTTAATGAAAATTTTATACATTTGCTAGAGTTTAGAAATGGTTCTAAATACACAAATGTTTAATCTCAAAAATAAAAAACGATGAAAAAAAATGTAATTTTCTTATCTGCAATGCTATTTTCTGGTTTTGCTTTTTCACAAGTGGGTATTAATACCCAAAATCCGCGGGGTGCTTTTCATATAGATGGAGCGAAAGACAATCCTATCACCGGAATCCCAAATGCAACCCAGGAGTCAAATGACTTTATTTTACTTAATAACGGCTATGTGGGAGTAGGTACTTTATCACCCAAACAACAGCTGCATGTAAGTGAATTTAATACAATAAGCGGGATAGCAAACAGCTTTATTTCGGGAATAGCCATTACAGGTACCGGTACATCTAATGGATTTTCCGGACCTGGTTTTTATCTTGAAAATATTAGTGCGCCAGTTGGAAGCAGACTCTTAAAGATTAACTATTCTCTAAATGGTACTGAACCATTCTTAAATTTTCAAACGGTATCTGATGATGCCGGTACAGCTTACGTAAATATAATGGCTCTTACACGCTCAGGAAGTCTGGGAATAGGAACAACTACTCCTACAGAAAAGCTTCATGTTATTGGGAATATTCTTGCTTCGGGTACAATAACACCTTCTGATATAAGAATTAAAAAAGATATTACAGATAATCCTTATGGCTTGAAAGAAATTTTAAAGCTTCGCACCATCAACTATAAATATAAAAATGAAGAATTAGGTAGGGATAGAAAAGTAGGATTTATTGCGCAAGAGGTAAAAGCCGCAATTCCTGAACTGGTAACTACTGCTAATGATGAAATGAAAACATTAGGAGTAAATTATGCAGAAATGACTGTGGTTCTTACCAAAGCAATTCAAGAACAGCAAAAAGAGATTGAACTTCTAAGACAACAAGTAAAAGCTCTTGAAATGAAAATGAAGTGATGATTATAATTATTAATATTTTCATAATACTTTTTATTGATTGCAGATGTAATAATTATGTTAAGAATGAGTCTTTATTAAAATATAAACAGTTACCACTACATTTTGATTAGTTTTTCAGATTTTACGTGAAGGAATTTGATCATTCATAAGATAGATGTTGTTTAATTCTTTAATATAGAATTAATTGGTAATATTAAATTTTATTAAAAACTAAATTATTCTTATTTTTGTGAATAACAAAAAGACACCCCCGGAAATGATGAATTATTATAATAACCATAATAATTTGTTCATCTATGTCTAAGAATTTTCATAGGCTTGTGTTTTTTTTGATTACTGCTAATCAAATATCAGCTCAGGAAAAGAGTAATTTCGAAAAAATCTACCAAAAAACTTTCGATGTAACTTCACAGAAAAATATGCCTCAAGCATTGAAGGTAGCAGATTCTCTGTATACATCTTCCAAAGATCCTTTAGATAAGGTAAAAACACTGATGCTTTCTGCCAATTTGTATCAGCAGATCGGGAATTTCAAAAATTCAATTTTCTATGCCGAAAAAGCCAATTCTCTTATTAATACAATAGATAATGCAGATTGGCAGTCTCAGGTGACGGGGTTTCTTGCCACGCAATACAGAACCGTCGGACTTTATGAAAAATCGAAGAAATACACCTCGAAAAGCTTAGAAACAGCGAAAAAAATTCAGGATTCGAATCAATATAATAAAACGTTGGGATTATTGCATCAGGAAATGGGGTATTATGAGCTTGATCATGGCAATTTTAAGAAGGCGATCGGTTTTATCGAACACTCTTTAATTTATTTTAAACAAACTAAAAACAGCGATGTAGCATTCATCACTGCAAATTCTTATGAATTATTGGGTGAGATTTATTTTAAAATTAATGATCTAAAGAATTCGGAAATTAATTATAGGATTTCCGAAAAAATGCTGATTGAGCCGACTTATCTTTTAGGTTTTGTTTACAGCGGTTTAGGAGCAATCAGAATTAAAGAGAAAAATTGGAAGGAAGCTGATGTTTATCTGAAAAAAGCAGAAGAAATTGCGGATACATCAAGCCATCTTGGTTTGAAAAAATCTGTCTATGCCACTATTAATGATTATTATGAAGGCATTAACGATGAAGATCACGCAGAAATGTATGCCAGAAAATATCTGAAAGCTTTCAGTGAATTTAATGCTAAAAATAATGAAGTTTTTAACGAAGAAACAGAACCTGAAATTAATAAAAAAGGAAGCACGATAAGTGTAGCTAAAAATGTCACGATTCTGGTTTTGTGTTCTGCTTTAATTGGTTTGTTTGTTTCTTTTAGGGCAAAACAGAAAAGACAGCGGGCAAAATTCAGGGATATTATCAGGAATCAGCAGAAATTAATTATTCAGAATACAGAAATTCCTGTAGAAGATGATGAACCAGATTTTTCTCATATTTCTGTAGAAGAAATTTCCGAGAAAAACAGTGACATCAATAAAAAACGAAACGAATCGTTGATGACTTCCGAAACCGAATCAAAATTACTGGAATTTCTTAATGATTTTGAAAAAGGTGTTTTATACAATAATAAAAATATGTCTCTGCCTTTTCTTGCAGGAGAATTAAACACGAATACAAAGTATCTTTCTTACGTGATCAATCAGCATAAAAGTGCAGACTTTAAAACCTATATCAACCGTTTGAGGATAAATTATATTGTAGATAAACTTATTAATGATGACAAATACCGCCAATACAAGATCAGTATTCTTGCAGATGAGTGCGGGTTTTCTTCTCACAGTAAGTTTGCTTCCGTTTTTAAAATCGTAACAGATTATTCTCCTTCGGCTTATATAAAGCTTCTTGAGTCTGAAAACCAATCAGATAAGATTAGCCGTTTTCGGGAAAACAGTTAAGCTTAATACTCTTTTTTATACACTGTTCTTTTCATTTTCAGGAAAACGGATAACTATTTATTTCCTGTGGAATAAGCACTTTCATATATTTGCGGCAGTTTTACAGGACAAACCAATACTGCAGTTTTATTACATTTTTCTAGAAAAAACAAAATCCTGTATTACTCACCTAAACATTAAACATTAATAAGAATACTAGAGACGTTATAATTCTTTTTAGAGGGAAAAAGTGTGGAAACATTTTTTCACTGAATACATTTATCTATTTGGGAGAATAATTGATAGATAGAATTTTCTAAAAATATGATCGGGATGTGATTACCCGGTTTTTTCAGTCAAGTTTTTTTAAGTGCAAAACCGCAGGATTTTCTGCGGTTTTGTTTTTTATTCTATTTTATTTTTGTAGAATCGGCAGGTACTTTTGCTGTATCCGTAGGAGTTACCTGAGTGGTTTCTGAATTGGCAACAGCAGAATCTCCCATTTTGTTTCTTAGAGAATCTTTATTGTGATCTTCTTTAAATGCTTCTCTGTTTTCTTTTTTATCAGCACAGCTTCCTAAAAATAATAAGCCTAAAACAGCACCTATCCATAATTTTTTCATAGTAATTTCTTTTTTAATGTTTAGTATTATATCAAATATAGTGATTTAATTAAAATAGTTAACTTAAAATTCTATAGAAATTGTAGGAAACAGAATGCTAGAATTTATAAGATTTTCTGAGCAAATTTAAATTTTTAAGGGAGCCTTGAAAGGGCGACTTAATTCAGAATAGGATAAAATCCTATCAACCATAAACCAAAAACTATCAACCGATCAACAAACCAAAAAATCCCCAGAACTTTCATCTGAGGATTTTCCATTTTAAGTTAAACGTTTATTATTTAACAGTAGTTGCTGAATCCATCTTCATCTTGATACTGTCAGGATTGGCTGTCTTTGTAGTCATGGTATCCGTGGTGGAAGGTGACATTGTTCTTGAATTGTCTACCGCCGCTGAATCTGTGCTACTTGTCGACATCGAGGATTCCTTTGTTCCGCAACTTACCGCGAATATTCCGACTGTTGCTATTAACAATAATTTTTTCATAATATTTTGGATTAGTGTGTATTAATCATATTTCAAGAATTATTCCGAATTAAATAATTAAATATTAAAGTATTTATAAAGTGATTTAAAATATGTTAAAATTCAACACATTAGAGAAATTTATCAGAATTAAACGAAATATAGAGTCACAAAGTGACGACTTAAAACAAGATAATAAAAAAAGCCCCGAAACCAAAATTTCGAGGCTATATTTATCAATGAACAACAATTACTCATTGCCCATTACTTATTACTCATATTATCCTAGGTAAGGATATTTGTAATCTTTAGGAGAAACAAAAGTTTCTTTGATAGATCTTACAGACGTCCATCTTAGTAAGTTCATTTTAGAACCAGCTTTATCGTTCGTTCCTGAAGCTCTACCTCCACCGAAAGGTTGTTGACCAACAACAGCGCCAGTCGGTTTGTCGTTGATATAGAAGTTTCCTGATGCATTTTCCAATGCTTTGAATGCCTCATTTACCGCATAACGATCTTGTGCGAACACAGAACCCGTTAATGAATATGGAGAGGAAGAATCAACAATTTTCAACGTTTCTGCCCAATTCTCATCTTCATAAACGAAAACAGATAGGATAGGACCGAAGATTTCTTCCACCATACTTTCGTACTGAGGATTTGTAGTTTCGATTACGGTTGGATGTACAAACCATCCTTTAGAATCATCTACATTTCCACCGATGATTACGTTGGCTTCGCTTGATGCGTTTGCTCTGTCGATATATCCTTTACATTTTTCGAAAGAATTTTTATCGATTACAGCATTTACAAAGTTTGAAGGATCTTCAGGAGAACCGATTTTAATAGAAGCAAGTTGAGTTTCCATTACTTTTTTCACATCAGCCCAAAGAGATCTAGGAATATAAGCTCTTGAAGCCGCAGAACATTTCTGCCCTTGATATTCGAATGAACCTCTTACCAAACCAGTGGCAACAGCTTCTACATTTGCAGAAGGGTGAGCGATAACAAAATCTTTTCCACCAGTTTCTCCAACGATTCTTGGGTACGTTCTGTAGTTATGAATATTGTCACCGATCATTTTCCACATTCCCTGGAAAACTTTCGTAGAACCTGTAAAGTGAAGTCCTGCAAAATCTCTGTGTGCCAAAACTTTCTCAGCCGTTTCTTTTCCGTCCGTGAAAATCATGTTGATTACTCCTTTTGGAAGACCAGCTTCTGTTAAAACATCCATAATTACTTTTGCAGAATAAACTTGCTTGTCAGAAGGCTTCCAAACCACTACATTTCCAAGCATTGCCATACAAGTCGGCAAGTTTCCTGAAATTGCTGTAAAGTTGAATGGAGTTACTGCAAAAACAAACCCTTCTAATGGTCTATATTCTACACGATTCCAGATTCCTGCATCAGAAACCGGCTGTTCAGAATACATTTCCGTCATGAATTCTACGTTGAATCTCAAGAAATCGATAAACTCACAAGCTGCATCAATTTCAGCCTGATGAACATTTTTAGACTGTCCGATCATCGTCGCAGCGTTGATTACATCTCTGTAAGGTCCTGCCAAAAGATCAGCAGCTTTTAAGAAAATAGCGGCACGGTGTTCCCAACCTAGCTCATTCCATTCTTTTTTTGCAGCCAATGCAGCGTTGATGGCGTCATCTACGTGTTGCATTGTTCCTCTGTGATAAAAACCGAAATCATGCGCATGATCCTGAGGCGACTGAAGCTGAACTGTATCACCAGTTTTTACTTCTTTACCATCGATTACCATTGGGATTTCTATCTTTTCAGCCCACATTTTTTTGTATTGGGCGATAAGGCTTTTTACTTCTGGAGTTCCCGGTGCATAAGAATTTACCGGTTCGTTTACTGCAAATGGTACTTGCGAAATTGCTTTAGACATATTACGTTGTATTATTTTTTAATTTGCTAATGATACAAATTTACAACAATTAATTTGGACTAAAAATCGATACAGACTATTTGCATTTTATTATTTATCTAAACTTGTTTACCCTTTTTATTTGAAGCTTTTTCCCGCTATCCACTGTATCTTTTTTGTTACGGCTTCCGCTTCGCTCCAGCCGCAACAAAAAAGGATGTCGTTTCTATTGGGGCTATGAATTTGCGACTGTTACAATCAAATCAACCCAAACCTTCAAGGTTTTTAAAACCTTGAAGGTTTAAATCCACAATATCTGTCATCCTGAAATATTTAGGTTCAACGTAGTCAAAATAAATTAGGGCGCGAATCTTTCCAAACTATTTTCTAATTTAAAATCAATTGTAAGCATCAATAGGAGCGGACTTTAGTCCGCTTTATTTTGTACAATAATAAATTGGCTTTAGCCAAAACCTGAAATTCTATTTAAATCAACGAAAATGTCAACCTCAAAACGAATGATTATTTACAATTTCTGTAAACTACATTTTCTCATTTTCAAGAATTTTCAACACAAGCTTTTCTTCATGCGTTAAATCAGCTTTGCCATCATTTTCTTCAATTTGTTCCAATTCATCGAGATATTTTTTAATCGAATTATTTTCGTAAAGATTGATAACTAAAGGATGGACGTAATATTTTCTGCAAACCGTACTTGTATTTCCGAGATGTTCGGCAACGATTTCCAGCGCTTCTTTTACTTTTTTTTTGTATTGAGAATCATTTTCGGCATATCCGATTTCTTTAAAAGCAATCAAAGCACTTACCGTTCCAGACCATGTTCTGAAATCTTTAGCCGTAAAATCTTCACCGCTGATTTCTTTAATATAATCATTTACCATTCCGGAATCAATCGTATGGCGGTGTCCTTCATCATCCAAAAACTGGAAAAGTTCCTTCCCTGGAATATCTTTACATTTTTGCACCAAACGAGCTAATTTTCTGCTTTTAAGATCAATATTGTGCATGACTCCTTTTTTACCTTTAAAATGAAAAGTAATTTTCTGCCCCTGAATTTTAACGTGTTTATCCTTTAAAGTTGTTAAACCAAAAGAACCGTATAGTTTTTCATAAGCATTATTTCCAATTCGGATATTTGTTCTTTGCATCAAACTGACAATCAGAGCTAAGATTTTTCTTTTCTCAAAATTTCTTAAGGCTAAATCTTTTTCTACATGAAGCCGAATTTCAGGTAAAACATACCCAAACTGAAGCATTCTGTAAAATTTTGTATGGTTTCTCAGCGCGCTCCATAAAGGATGATAGCGGTATTGCTTTCTCTTTTTAACATCAAAGCCGGTTGCCTGAAGATGACCGTTATCCAAAGCACAAATCCACACGTTTTCCCAAGCCGGAGGTATAACCAGCTTGTTGATTCTTGTAATTTCGTCTTTGTCTTTGATTTTTTCACCGTCTTTGTAGTAAGAATACTTTTTTCCGGTCTTTTTGCGAGTGATACCGGTCGTTTCTGCATCGGTGGTATAAATAAGATGTACCGCCTTTGCAGAAGCCTCCGGATCCTTCATAATTTTTACAATCTTCGCGGGTTTCAGATGGGAAATGAGGTCTAAGTCTGAATTTTCCATGAGATGATTTGGTTAAGAGTTCTTACCCCTTGAAAATAGCCATGCTATAATGGCTACTACGCCAACTACTAATATGATTCCCCACCACATTCCTGCTTTGAAGATTGTTTCTACCGCTTCACAACTCGTCAGTGTCAGTAGACAAATTAATGTCATACTGTATAATGTCCATTTTTTCATGATAATTTATTTTTGGTGTTTATTATTTTAAATTCTGTGAAGATCAGCTTTCCATTTTTTGATGGATTTTTTGATCTGCTCTCCTGAAATGTTTTCTTTCAAAGCTTTTTCCAGAAGAATTTTAAATTCGTCATCATAAGCAAATCTCAAGGCTGCCATTTGACTGAACTTCAGTTTTTCTTCAACTTCATCGGATCTTAGATTGAAAATCTCAAAATATCTTTGTTTGAATTCCAATCTTACCAATCGGTTTTGAAGTCCCAACGCGTAATGTTGTCGCAGCATAATTGCCAAATAGAAAATTAGAAAAATTATAATTGAAAATAAAATCCAAATCAGTTGATTAAGCTCATCATTAAAAATTTTCCAGATTCCGAAAACTTCCAGAAGAAGTAATAATGGAAGATAAATAAAATGATGCGGTGGATAAAATTTCCTGTGATTTTTATAATTCTGGCTTTCCATAATTTGTATGTAAGCAAGAATCTTTCCAAAACTGTATATTTTTAATAATAATTGGTTTTTGTGGTATATAAAATGAGTTGTTTTAGTTAAATAACGGTATTATTTATTGTTTTGAGAATGAATCATTTTTTGTAGGAGTCAAAGCCTTGTCAAGATTTGAACCTTGACAAGGGTCATTCTGAAGAAATCTTAATAACTTGTTCAAAAACAGAGGTTAGATCCTTTAAGGACAACAAATACATTGTAAAAACCTTTGCTAAGTGAAACGTATTTGCGAATTTAAAAATTAAAACTTATCAACAAAACTTCGTAGTCTTTACATTAGAAAAACATTACAAATTCAAAAAATAGACAATATATTTTCCCTTCCAACCTTCAAAAAATTTGTAACTTTCCATCTTTAAAAAATTATAAAAAATGACTTCAAAGGAAAAAGTAGCTGCGCTTCGTGAAGAAATGCAGAAAAATAATGTTGATGCATTTATAGTATATTCTGCAGATCCTCATATGAGCGAATATCTGCCTCAGGAATGGCAGGAAAGGTCTTGGTTGTCCGGATTTTTAGGTTCTGCGGGTTTTGTAGTAGTTACAAAAGATAAAGCAGGACTTTGGACAGACGGAAGATATTTTACTCAAGCTCCTATCGAATTGGCGGGATCAGGAATTGATCTTTTCAAAGACGGAATGGAAGGAACTCCCAATTATATCGACTGGATTATTTCTGAAATTCCCCAAAACGGAAAAGTAGCCGTAAATGCTGTGGCCACTTCTCATGCAAACTGGGAACTTTTAACTCAAAAATTAAATTCAAAAAATATAACACTGGTTGATTCTCCACTTTTAAAGGAAATCTGGAAAGACAGAGGAACGCCATCAGAAAATCCGATTTTTGTACATCCGGTTGAGAGAGCAGGGAAATCTGTTGTGGATAAAGTGGCTGCGATCCGCCAGAAAATGGAAGATCAGGAAGCGACGGTTCATATTATTTCAAGTTTGGATGATGTTGCATGGACATTGAATTTAAGAGGAAGTGATGTAGAAAGCAATCCTGTATTTTTGGGATATATCATTATTACAAAAAATGATGCGATTTTGTTTACCGGTCTTGAAAAATTAGAAGTTGAATCCAGAAGATCGATGGATGAATCTTTCGTAAAAATGATGCCTTACGAAGAGTTTTACAATCATTTAAAAGTATTCAAAAACGAAAAAGTTTTAGTTTCTTCCACAAGTAATCAGTCAATTTTTGAAGCTTTACAATCAGATAATCAATTCATCAAAGCTCCGGTTCCTGGAAATTTAATGAAAGCTCAGAAAAATGAAACTGAGTTGGAAGGTTTCCGAAAAGTAATGGTAAGAGATGGTGTTGCAATGGTGAAATTCTTATACTGGTTGACTCACAACGCAGGAAAAAAAGCCATGAACGAATATTCTATCGGTCAAAAACTAAGAGGTTTCCGTGAAGAAGGTGAAAATTTTGTAGGCGAAAGTTTCGGCAGTATTGTCGGATATAAAGATAATGGCGCCATCATGCATTATTCGGCGAAAAGTGAAGGAAGTAAGGACGTTACAAACGATGCAAGTATTTTAGTGGATTCAGGAGGTCAATATCTTGAAGGAACTACGGATATTACCAGAACGTTGGCTTTGGGAGCGGTTTCTGACGAGTTTAAAAGAAACTCAACATTGGTTTTACAGGGATTAATTCGTTTATCAATGGTGAAATTCCCGAAAGGAACGAAAGGAGTGCAGTTGGATGCCATTGCGAGACTTCCTTTGTGGATGGAGGGGAAGGACTACAACCACGGAACAGGTCATGGTGTAGGAAGTTTCATGAATGTGCATGAAGGCCCGCAAAACATCAGAAAAGATCTGAATCCGCAGGAACTTTTGGTAGGAATGGTCTGCTCAAACGAACCGGGATATTATCTGGAAGGAGATTACGGGATTCGCCACGAAAATTTAATTGCCGTAAAAGAATCGGAAACAACAATTCATGGTACTTTTTACGAATTTGAAACCTTAACGTTCTGTCCGTTTTTTAAAAATACAATCGTTAAAGAAATCCTTTCTGAAAAAGAAATCGCATGGCTGAACAGTTATCACAAAACTTGCGAAGAAAAAATCGCTCCGCTTTTGGAAGGAGAGGTGAAAGAGTGGTTTTTGGAATTGGTAAGTCCGCTTTAAAACATTAAATAATCAATAAATTTAAAAGTTTATAACTTTAAATAATAAATAAAAGCCTTGTAATCTTACTTACAAGGCTTTTTTATTTGCGCAACCCGTATTTTCACGGATATAATTGTAGGGTTTATCCTGAGTTTTGGAAGCACAACCCGATCTATCTTTGTATCAACAAAAAGAAACATCATTCATTCTTCATATCACTTAGTAAATTCAAAGCAGCAATCACCTCAATTCTTGAGGTGATTTTTATTTATGACCTCAATAGAATGAAAGCAATAGAGAATGTATATAACTAAATTAATAGTAAAAATCGTAAATTTGCGCCATGAATAACGATACCATTTGTGCGTTGGCTACAGCCAATGGAATAGGAGCTTTAGGAATTATCAGAGTTTCGGGTAACGAAGCTTTATCTGTCGTTCAGAAATCTTTTCCTGCCAAAAAACTGGAAAAACAAAAGTCTCATACGATTCATTACGGATATTTTGTGGATGGAGAAGAGGCGATCGATGAGGTAATGCTTTCGATTTTTCTGGCACCAAAAAGTTTCACTACCGAAAATTCGGTAGAAATTGCTTTTCA
The DNA here is from genome assembly GCF_024807225.1 of Chryseobacterium ginsenosidimutans. Taxonomy (GTDB): domain Bacteria; phylum Bacteroidota; class Bacteroidia; order Flavobacteriales; family Weeksellaceae; genus Chryseobacterium; species Chryseobacterium ginsenosidimutans. The sequence goes on along the minus strand of NZ_JANUCO010000001.1, from coordinate 3,720,933 downwards.
CGGTTCTCCGCACATTGGAAAACGTATTCTTGAAACGCTGATTAAAAATGGAGCGAGAATGGCAAAAGCCGGAGAATTTACACTTCGCGCTTTTATTAATGGAAGAATTGATCTTTCTCAGGCTGAAGCAATTGCCGACGTCATTGCTTCTGAAAATGAGGCTTCAAGAAAAGTAGCTATCAATCAGCTGAAAGGTGGAATTACCAATGAAATTTCGTTTTTGAGAACCGACTTATTAAATTTTGTTTCATTAATTGAGTTAGAACTTGATTTTGCAGAAGAAGATGTGGAATTTGCAGACAGATCTGCTCTGAATCAATTACTTGATAAAATTGAATTAAAATTAAATTCGCTTATCGAAAGTTTCCAATACGGAAATGCCATCAAAAACGGAAACTGCCGTTGCGATCATCGGAAAACCCAATGCTGGAAAATCGACTTTATTAAATGCTTTATTGAAAGAAGAAAGAGCCATTGTAAGCAATATTGCAGGAACGACGAGAGATACAATTGAAGAAATTCTGCATATTAAAGGTCATGCTTTTCGTTTGATCGACACAGCCGGATTGCGTGAAACGGTTGACGAAATTGAGGCAATTGGCGTGAAAAAAGCAAAAGAAAAAGTGGAGAACGCCAATATTCTCGTTTATCTTGCAGATGCCGCAACAGAGGATTTCTCCGAAGATATCGATATGATAAAATCTTTGTTGAGAGATGATCTGAAATTGATTATTTGCGCGACGAAAATTGATGAAGTTATACCTACTCAATATGAAAAGGCGGAAAATATTTTTAGAAATGCCATTTCTCAAGAGTTTGATTTTATTAAAATTTCAGCCGTTGAGAATCAGAATATTCAGGATCTTAAAAATGAGCTATCTTCTTATGTTGAACAATTAAAATCTGCAGAAAATAATGTCGTTATCACAAATCAGCGTCATTTTGAAGCTTTAGGAAAATCTTTAGATGCTGTGAATAAGGTCAAAGAAGCTATCAGTTTTCAAATTTCAACCGAATTATTAGCTTATGAGCTTCGTAACGCGTTAGAACATCTTGGTGAGATTTCCGGAGAAGTAACGAATGATGAGATTCTAGGGAATATTTTTTCTAAGTTTTGTATCGGGAAATAAATTAGCTTTTCTTTGATTTCTTTTTCTTTCTTTTAGTTGATTATCAGACATTTAGCAAAGGTTTATTTTCTCTTATTGGACTATATTTGTATATTTGTACCACTTTTGTACTACTTAGGACCTTGAAAATAGTCAAAAGTAGTACAAAGTAGTACAAAAGCGAATCTATGAAAATATCACTTATTCAAAGAAAATTAAAGGACGGAAGGATTAGTTTGTCAATCGAGTTTTACCGTGGTTCTGAAATTACTAATGAAGGAAAAAGAAAGCATCTGAGAAATTTTGAGAATTTAGATACCTATCTGATTGTTGATCCAAAAACTGCCAAAGAAAAGAAAGAAAATAAAGAAGCTTTGGAATTTGCAGAAAATGTAATTTCAATTCGAAAAGCTGAATATGCGCAAGGAAGATTTGAGTTAAAAAATACTGCGAAAGCTAAACGGGTATTTTTAAACTTCTTCGCTGATCTTGCGGAGGAAAAACGGACGCTCGATTCGTCAAATAATTATGGTAATTGGTTCTCTACCTACCAGCATCTAAAAAAGGTAGTTCCAAAGAACTTAACTTTTGAGGAAATTGATGAATATTTTATTAAAAAAGTTCGGAAATACTTTGAAAAGGATGCAATTAGTAAAAGTGATTTACCTCTTTCTCAAAACTCAAAGTATTCTTATTTCAACAAGTTTAAAGCTGCACTGCGTAATGCTTTCGATAATGGCTATTTGACAGTAAATTATGCTTCAAAGATAAAATCGTTTGAGCAAGCCGAAAGCCAAAGAGAATATCTGATTTTTGATGAACTACAACGATTAGCAAAAGCAGAATGTAAATATCCGGTTTTGAAGAAGGCTTTTCTTTTCTCTTGCTTATCAGGGTTACGTTGGTCGGATATCAATACTTTGATTTGGAAAGAAGTCCGTGATGAAGGTGATGTTTCTAGAGTAAATTTCCGACAAGAAAAAACAGAGGGTGTAGAATACCTTTATATTTCAAAACAAGCCAGAGAATTGTTGGGCGAAAGACAAGATCCCCATGAAAGAGTTTTCAAAGGTTTGAAATATGGAATGACCTACAATACTGAAATTATCCGCTGGTGCAATCGTGCTGCGGTTTCCCAAGCATATTACTTTTCATTCAGCTCGACATACAAATGCTGTCCTACTTCTGGAAAATGGTGCAGATATTTACACGGTTTCCAAAAGATTGGGGCATCGAGAATTGAGAACTACGCAGATTTATGCAAAAATAGTAGATAGCAAAATGAAAGAAGCCGCTGAGATTATCCCGGAACTAAATATTGAGTTGTGAAATAATTAATCGCTAAGAAACAAATTTACTGTCAATTTCTTTTTCAATAGTATGATACTGGGAAGTGCAACCGTATGCTTTTTAAATGCAACATATTTTTTATATGTATATGCGTATAATATCAGATATATAGGTAATAATCGATGTTAAAGCATATAATTATACGCATAATCTGTCAAATTTTACCTCTAATAATACTTGTTACTTTTACAGAGTAAGTAAGAGACAAATGAGGCCTGGAATGTGAAATATTCGATAGATAATCGATTTATTTCCGATTATCTGTTTTTATTTTTACATTTTTATTTTGAGTGTTAGTTCCAATTGGGTAAAAGAGACTATTTCCTAAGCAGAATTGATAGTGTTGTTAACAGAGCGAATCGAAAACCTGAATTTTGAAATCGCTAAGAAAGATGTAGAAAGATTCATCCATAATCCAAAAGTATCGGATAATTGGTCTAAACAGTATTTATTAGATCTGGTTATATTGCTAAAAATAAAAGAATAGTGTAAAAGTTACGTATATATTAATCATTTATAGATTAAGAATAAAGGATTTATTAGAGAAATTAGTTAATTTATGTTGTTGGAAATTGGTGCAGACATTTGCACAGTTTCAAAGGTTGGGATATATAGATTTACAACCACGCAGATTTATGCAAAAATTGTGGATAGCAAAATAGAAAAGGTGGCAGAGATTATTCCGGAATTAAATATTGAGTTATGATGAAAAAAAATATAGAAAGTAGACCATCCCTACTAATTCTGGTTTCATTTATTATCTCAGTGATGATGTTGCTGGGAGTTTATTTATTACCTGAAAGCTTCAGAGTTTATTTCTTAAAAAGCATCTTTCTTATTTCAATCATTTTTATTCTTTATCCATTTTGTAGAGTAAATGTAAAATGGATCCTTTATTATTTTTTCTGCCTCGATCGTGATTGGTGGATCGCGCGGATCGAAAGGCCGAGGATTTTCATCTACATTATTTATTTTGGTATTTTACTGATGATGTTGAAAGATATTTCGATCTCGAATCAATATGTACTGTTCTTCTATCGTCTGTCCATCCTGTTTTATTTAGTGGTTGGTGCCGTTATGCTTGGAAGATTGATTTGGACCAAAAAATTTGAATCTGCTCTTCTGCCTGAGATCAAGAATTTTGTCAATCAAAGCATCTCAATCCGAAAAATGACATTATCCGAAATTACCGAGGTCATCAGATCAAATACTAAAAATATTGAGGAGAGTTCATTGGGTGATCTTGAAGATCTATTGAAAGGAAGAGAAGTCGAGAATAAAATTAAATGGATCGGGACATCTGGTAAAAATGTAATTACCTACACCGAATTATTTTCCTTGTTACATTCAATTCTAGAGGGAGGCGACATCAAATTCGAAAGAGCGAAGAGAAAAAGCTTAATGAATTTCATTATAGTAAACTTTGTAAAGTATGAAAAAGGAGAAATTTCTCAAATTCCATACGGCAGCCTGAATAGTGCTTACACCAATTTTATCTTGTAAAATCAATCATATTCAAATTTTATACTTTAAAACCCTTTATTAATAGGTGTTTTGACTATCCGAGTATTTTAATGACATCGTCATTTGTTTTCCTTTGCCACACAAATTTTAAAATAGTAAAGCAATGGAAAACGAAATCATCCTTCACAAGCTGAACCGAATTGAAAAGCATATTGTAGGTCTCAAATCTATTCTTAATGTTGAAGAACTTTCAGATTATACAGGATTTAAAAAATCCTATATCTATAAATTAGTTCATACCAACAGTCTTCCTTTTTCTAAACCTAATGGGAAAGTTCTATTCTTTGAACGCAAAAAAGTCGATGAATGGTTGTTGAAAAACAGCCATAAATCAAATGATGAAATTCAACAGGAAGCCATAGAATTTTCTTTACGCAAAAAATAAAACCTGACTATGGCAGCAGTCAGGTTTTAGATGTTTGTTTACTTGGAAGTAGAGTTCAGATATAATAATTATTTGTACCGGTTCCACAATCCCAAATATTTATGGAAGAGAATAAAACGCTGTATCAAACGGGTACAGAAACTAAAACGATCTTTGACCGGGCATTGAAATATCTCAATTCTAAATATTCCATTCGATTTAATACCATATCTCTGGAGTTTGAGATCAAATTGAGGTCAGATAAAAAATGGTCAGATCTAAATTTGAACTCATTATTTATCGAACTTATTCAGTCAGGAATTGACATTCCGATCAATAAATTGGAGATCCTGGTCAGAAGTCATTTGATAGAACAGTATAATCCTATTTCAGAATATTTTAAAAGTCTGGAAGATTGGGATGGTGAAGATTATATCAAAAAGCTTTGTTCTTATGTGAAGACCAATGATGACGGTTCATTTTTCTACCATACCGAAAAATGGTTTACAAGAGCGGTATTATGTGCTTTGGAAAAAGAAAAGATAAACAAACATTGTCTGGTTCTAGCAAATGCCATCCAGAATAGCGGGAAATCCACATTTTTAAGGTTTTTTATTCCTGAAAAACTGATGAATTATATTTCTGAAGATATCGGTCTGGATAAGGATAGCAGGATCAAATTGTGCAAGAATCTGATCATCAATCTGGATGAATTGTCAGTTCTGGCCAAAGCAGACATTAATTCATTGAAGGCCTATATCTCCAAAACGCATATTAACGAGAGATTGCCTTACGCAAGGAAATCAGAATACCTGGAGCGGATCTGCAGCTTTGTGGGTTCTACCAATAAAACAGATTTTTTAACCGATGATTCTGGAAGTGTAAGGTGGATCATTTTCGAAGTGACCGAGAAGATCAACTTCAATTATTCGTTAGAGATCAATATTGATAAGGTTTGGGCGCAGGCCTACTACAATGCTTTTAATAGGAAAAATTATAATCCGGAACTGTCTGTAACAGATATTCTGGAGAATGAAAAACGCAATGAAAGATTTACGCAAATGACCCTGGAACAGGAGATCGTGAACAAGTTCTACGAACCTTCCGATCATCTGGAAGAATTTATGACCGCGACAGAAGTGATGATCGATCTGAATTCTCACGGTGTCCGGTTAAATCATTTAAAGATCGGAAGAGCTTTATCTTCTTTTAAATTTCCAAGGGTTAAACATCCCCAAAGACAGATCTACGGTTATCTCATTCGATTGAAGACCATAAAATAATTAGACAGAATTATTCTACCAACCTACCTAAGAGCTTTAAGTGACACAATGTGAATGTTTTATTTAGGTAAGTAGATAAATCCAAACCTACCTAAGTTACCTCTATAATAACATTGGGTAAGTAGGTAGATCCAGGTAGTCTTTAAAAAGAGGATCATTGATTTGATGATCAACAGATCGGTAACTAGGTAAGTATTTTAATAAAAAACATAGCAAAAATGAATTGTAAACAATTTAACAGCATATCGCTGGAAGAAGTCCTCCTTTCTCTCGGACACCTTCCCACGAAACAAAATGAAAAAGAAGCTTGGTATCTCAACCCCTTTGCCAGCGAATCCCAAGCCTCTTTCAAATTGGATAAAAGAATTAATGCCTGGTATCTTCATTCAGAAGGTGTCGGCGGGAACAATACCGACTTTATGAAAAAATATTTGAACACTTCGGTCAATGAAGTTCTGGGCTGGGCGCAAAAACAAAATTTTTCTTCTTTTCATCAGCAACAACAGATTAAAAAATCGGAACCAAATTACAGAATCGATGAGATATTGGATCTCCAGAATCCTAACCTGAAACAGTATTTGCAGGGACGTGGATTAAGTCCTAAAATCTATGAATATATAAAAGAAGTACGATTTACCATCGGCAATAAGAAACTATATGCCATTGGTTTCGAGAACTTGTCTGGCGGTTTTGAATTGCGTAATGCTTTTTACAAAGGTTCATTATTTAAAAAGGATGTTTCCATAATAGATCTCAGCAGCAATGATCAGGGTAAATCAAATATTCAAGATAGAGCTGTCCAAGGTGTAGTCGTTTTTGAAGGTTTTATAGATGCCCTGTCTTTTATAGAATTGCAAAAGTCTTTTGCAGGAGATATTCTTGTGATGAATTCCATTGCTCTTTTAAATAAATCCTTAGAACATCTGAAAAATTATCGTGATATCAATCTTTTTCTAGACAATGATAATGCAGGAATCAAATGCAGATCTGAGATCATAAAATTCTTTCCGGAAGCAAAAGATCATTCCGGAATATATTCTAACCATAAAGATTTCAACGAATTTTTGATCCAAAGAATGAAAAACAATATATCAAATAAGGCAGAAAAACAATCTGAAAAATTTCCAGATCAGGATAAACATCAGTTCAGAAATCAGGAGCTGAAAATCAAAAATTCAAATGGTTTTAAAAGGAAACGCTGATAAGGCGTGCTGTATTTTTTACCAACTACCCGCAGAAGTTAGGAGCGCATTCGCAACTTTGAAGGTCGTGCCTCCCAACAAAGTTTCTAATACGCTCTGCGAGGCTTTTAACCTGGGTAAAATAATATCAGGTTAGCTTATTGAACCTGTGTAAAAAACACCAGGCTATTTTTATCGAAGGTGTGTAAAATAAACACAGGTAAAAAGTAATGCTGCGTAATATAACTACAGCAATCTTCAGCAAAAATTTAAAATGATAAAACAATAGAAGTGTAAAACTTTAAAGATGTAAAAGCAATGAAGACCTCTATTAATTTCAAAGTTGTTAAGTCCGATTCTGAAACCCATAATTTCAGGAAGAAAACTTTCGATTACATCCGGAAAGACCTTACACCAAAAAATGAATACTGGATGGAACAGAAAATAGCTGACAGGATCCAAAAGATCGAAGCGTATTGCAAAGAAAAGTCCGGGAGGAAATTACAGAAGAATGCAATGCCTGTTCGGGAAGCGGTTGTTGTTATCAAAGAAGATACAACGATGCTGGAACTTCAAAACTTAGCCAAGAGACTGGAAGAAGAATTGGATATCCGTGTTTTTCAGATCGCCATTCACAAAGATGAAGGACACACTGATAAAAACACGAAAGAATGGAAACCAAATTACCACGCTCATCTGGTAGCTGACTGGCAGGATCTGAATACTGGCAAAACACTTAAACACCAATCCTTCCATTATTCAAAAATGCAGGATCTGACAGCTGAATGCCTAAATATGGAAAGAGGGATCTCTGGTTCCAAAGGAAGATTAGAAGCTATTGAGTTTAAAATTCAGCAGAAAGAAGAGGATCTAAAAGTTTTGGAAGAAAGATATGACATAATGAAATCTGAAATGGGTTCGAAGAAATCGGAGGAGCTGGTTGTAAAGGAAAATGATTTTTTAGGTTTTAAAAAAATTAAGACTGATAAAACCATTGAGAATTATGAAAAAGCATTTCGAACTTACAAAAGCACAATTCTAAAAAATAAAACCGAATTAGAATCCAAATCAAAACAAATTACTGAGCTTAATACAAAGGTTATTGATTTACAAAAACAAGTACATCTATTCAAAAGCAAAAACGCTGTTCTATTGTCCAACCCGACAGTTTTTGCTTCAGAAAAGAAAAAATATTTGGATTCTGTTATTAATGTTGTTGAGAGGGAAATCAAATTTTCAAGATTTAGAAATCCATACCTAGAGAGAACAGATAAGCAAAATTTGATATCAGAAATGGAAAAAATAGCACAGAAAATTTCACAAGAAAATACGGTTCCATTTTCAGCCTTCAATGAGATTTTTAAAGATACTGAGATGACAAATCAGCTTTTCTCTCTGTTGCAATTCGGTAATAGCAATACAAATTATGAGGCAGAGGATATTCCAATTCAAAATAAAAGAAAGAGAAAAAAACTCTGACCACCACCACGTATTGCAGGGTAATCTCTTTTGCTTGATAGCAATCAAGGAAGCAAGAAGTCAGGATTTCAAGAAAGCAAGAATTCAAGATTCCAAGAAAGCAGGGAAGAAACCAATCAGGCAAGCAATCTCGCTAGATTGATTGATGATACCTTTTAGTGTAGGATTCTTATTGCAATACTTTGCTTTTTTGGTTATGCTTTCTTCATTTTTGAAAAAAAAGAAACCCACGCCGTTGTATACACCAGAAAAAGTATTTAGTTCGGTATTTAGTGAGTGTTCAAACCTCACCCTACGGGTTTACAAGCACCCTCGTTTTTTAGCTATCCGATGATCAATTCGATACCGGCTTTTTCTGCTTTGTATTTTATTTTGGTCTGCAATTCATAATAGCTCCAGTTTCGCAGCACAAATTCCTGTTCTTTTGCAATCCCGATTTTGTCTTCTTGATCTTTAAGGATCAGTGTGCCCGCCTGTTGCCGGATGCAGAAATCAATCAGCTTACGGCTGTACAGATGAAGATGATGACTGACAAAACGGTTTTCCAGATCCTCTGTTTTGTGCAGTGCCTTCTGTTTCCGTTTGGTTCCATTTCCGGAACGGGAATATGCGACTCCGGCTCGAATCCTTTTGTTACTGGCCTGGATCGCCAACCTTCGATAGAGGAATTCCTCTTTCGAGCCAATATTCATTCGCACATTGTTGGCTTTTACCACGATCGGATGTTCTAATGACAGGGATGCTTCAGCAATGATCTCGGGTTTTAAACGGTGGTCTTCCTTTTCAAATTCAAAGACGGCCAGCCAAAAGATTTTACCGTCTTTGAGCTGGACCTGTGAGTTGCATAGCTTGATCTCTTCCCTTAAGAGGCGTTCCAGTACCAAGTGTTTATCAGAGAAATCTCTCCCTAAGTATGTTTTAACCGGAATCGCAAACATATTGAAGCTAAACGCTTTTTTTTCAGAATCATACTTCATTTTGCTGATACACTTGACCGGAAGCGGTATGGGAATGTCTTTTTTAAAGTTCATTAAGGATTTTGAGCCCTGCCAGTAGTCGGCTTTGTTTTTGGAAAAGGTGGATTGAATTGTATTGTTCAGGCATCCGAGAATGTCTGTGGGAATTTCTCCCTTGAAACGGTCAAAGACCAGGCGTGCCGTGGTGTTCGTTTTTGAACGGTCGAAGATTCCCATTTCATCTTTGCTTGTATCAGCTAACTTATATTTGATGTCTTCGGTGAGGTAAAAGAAATCCTTGATCATTTCCTGTACATACAGATGGGAAACGATCAGATTAGCCGCCCGGAAGCATCGGTTCTGATACCGGTAGAGCTTTCCCCACATTTGGCTTTTATCTTCAGATGGGACATCTATCACCAGCTGAATTTTTCGGGTCAGGGTTATCGTGGACTTTTCCATATCAAAGCGGTATTTGAGAAATATTTTGATTTTGAAGATGCTGATAGGCATACAGAAATTCCCGATGGACTTCCTTTTCAGGTAACATGAGTTCTTTTGCAATTACCGCAAAAGAAGATTTATGCTCAAACCGTCTTTTGATAATCTCGAGCTGTTGACTACTAAGGTTTTCTGACCGCTCTTCTTTATCAAAAGCTTTTTCCTCCGGCTGCTCAAAAGAAGTGACTTTTAGAATTTTCCGAAGCTCATCTATGGCTTTGCTCACCTCCGTGCTGATGCCTGTCACACTGCTTCCCATAGCCTCTGCGATGGGTTTGTACTGAAAGCCATATTTAAGGCAGAGTTCTATCAGGTGTTTCCTTTTGGGGTTCAGAACGGGTAACACCTTTTTAACTTCATCGAATTTGTTTTGATCGGATTCCTGGCTAAGCAAATACTCTTTATCTTTCAAGGGGTCGTAACCTGCAAGATACTCCTGATAATTCTCAAAACTGTCAAGAGAAGCCATTAAGCGGCTGAATTTATTCCGGGGAGCAGTGACATACGCTATACAATCCCTTTTCATCACAAACCGTAAAAAGCCTGTAATATGATCAGGTGTCTCAATGGTGTCACGGTGCAGCCACAATTTGAGGAAGGTATCCTGGACAATAGTGTCTACTACAAAATCATCCTTCAGCACTTGCCATCCAACCCAGAAAAGAAGTCTTTTGTAGCGTAAATGAATATGATTTAGAGCAGTGGGATTACCTTCTTTCAGCAGTTTGTATAACTGATTATCAGTCAACTTCCGGGGCAAAGTGTTTGTTCTTTTCATAAGCAGCGTATTTTGCAAAACTATTGCGAGAAGGAACTGCTTATATCTGCTAAGAGAATTCTACTTAAATTTTGACCCTTATTTCTTTTAGTTTAGCACAAAAGAAAAAGCGTGGAACTCAACTTACCGACTGGAGGTACTGGCATACCGAGCAACGATAAGAGAGCCCACGCCGAAGTCGTGGGCACATTTACTTATCAACTCGTTGCTTTGTGAAAAGTGCCAGTTTTCCAATCGAGAATCTAAGCAATAGCTTCTTTATTTCTTTGAACTATCGCAAAGTTACTTTACAGTAACTTATTTAGCAAATATAATAAAAAATAATAAAAACGTCTTATAAGTCTCTATGAAAAATATAATTATTCACAAAATTTACTAAATGTATAAATGGAGCTCTGAAGAAATAAAAAGTCAAATCGGAATTATTTTTAAACTATACCGATTAAGAAAGGGATTATCACAATTTCAACTAGCAAACGAGGTAGACCTATCTAAAGATTACATTGGTAGAATAGAAAGAGGAAAAACCAATCCAACAATTGAAATTATTATCAGTATCTGTAATTTTTTAGCCATTGATATAATTCAAGTTGTTTCTAAATTAAATCAGAGCGAACTTGATACAATAATAAGCGAGATTATGCTTTTGGAAGAAAAATTCAAAAATCAAAATAAGAGAAAATCCTAACGAAAGTTGGGATTTTTTTAGTTGTAAAATAATTGAATGCTAGAAAGGTTAATACCTTTGCAATAATATAAAAATCCTGAGATTATTCTCAGGATTTTTATATTCATTAAATATGTACCAATGTTAAATTATTAAAGAGGCCAATATATTCTTTTTAATGGAACAAGCGATTTTGTTTCAACATCTAATTTTTCATAATTATTTACTAATAATTCTACTAGCCAGTCCAAATCCACTAAGGTAATAGGGAAATTAGCTCTCTCTGCATCGTACCTTGCATCCTTGGAAAAACCAGAAGTTGTCACATAAATACCTTTATTAAAATCTCTCAATCCACCAATAAAACTTCTTATTTCCTGCGATGTGACTCTATCTTTTGTCCTTTTCTTAACCTCCACTTTAACTCTCGGTTCTTCCAAACCAAGCTCATCTGGAGAGGCAGAAATATCACTACCTAAGTCGGATCCCCTCCTTGTCATTTTCGTCTTATACCCAATTGCTCTTAAGATTCCTGCCACTAATCGCTCTGTATCTTCCCATGATAAGTTTGCAATAATATCTTTTATAAATTCTGTAGATTTAGATTCGACATCCTCCCTAATTTCTTCGAGTTCTTTTGGCTCTTCTTCTTTTTCTTTCTTCTCCTCAATTACTATTTGTTCTTCACTCATTTCAGCAGGATTATGGCTAAGAACTTCGTTCCAAACATTTCTAGAAATCTCAAAAATAGTTAAGACTGAGCCCAATCTATTTTTAGAATCTGTTGATAATACATCACGGCTTGTTGGATGCTCCATCCATTTAACACGACGTGTATGAAAAAATTCGTAACTATCATTATATTCATATTCTGAAATAATTTCACCCAAATAATAATTTCTACTGCCGGAATCATAAGTTACAACCTTATCACCAATTTGAAAGTCAACTACAAAACGGTATAATTGCCCTGCACTTTGATTTGTCCTGCCATCAGAATCTTGAGGATATGTCTCCACATACTGCCTTCGCAATTCGGAATAAGAAATATCTCTAGGTATATTTTCCAGATAATTCCACCCAATTGCAATAATGTTATTTTGCAAAAATTCATCTATTAGATAACCTCCGGTTCCGGCTCTAACCATCCATATTCTGTTTGTCTCCACGTATTATAGTTTTAAAATTATTATAAAATTCCTTATTTGACTTTTTAGTTTTTTATTCTTATCATACTCAAGTGATCCTCTTTACTGTAAATCAGTGAATAACTTTTATTCGCAACTTTTTGAGAATACCAAAGATAATTGTCTAATTTTTCAAAATTATTTATACCTGAAACTTCATTAAGGTGCGATAGTGCTTTCAAAAAATTAGCATCTGTAATTTTGAGGTATTCTGTTTTCAAATTATATTGTAAAATTACTTTTGGATAAGCAATTTTTACCAGACTATCATAAATAGGAAACTGATAATCAGTAAGAAAATATAAATACTTTGAAATAAGAGAAACTGCTTTCTTTTGTTTTTGTGCTATGGAATTATATCCATATTTATTACTAAACAAAGCCTCTAGAATCTCAGAATATTTACCAATCAATACTTTTTGAGCTTCTTCAATCAATATCTCGTCACTATATTGCGCAATTGATTCTGCTAATTCCTCAATACCGTAGTATCGTTTGTTCATTTGTGTTGAATATAAAGAATCAATTACATGCAGTCGCAGCTTAACCGTGTAAAATTGATTTTCTAAATGATTTTGAAAGCACTTTGTTATAAATTCTTTTTCCTTACCATATTGAGAAAGTTTCAAATTATAGTAGATTTGATTAGATAATTGTTTTAACTCCATAATTATAATATTCTTAAATCCTTTCTAATTTTGATAGGAAATTTTTGTAAATATTAATTAACAGAAATACCCACTTCCGATATAAATTCATTCCAGATTTCTTCTGCAACTTGATGAGCTGCTAATCGACTACTAGATTGACTTGAGAAGCCAAATCCCTGTGAGCTTTTTGTCCAGAATTGCTCGTAATCATCATTATCAATTTTGAAAACCTTACCCATTTGAATCGAATTTGTACTAACCTGTTCTGAAAATGAATAACTCAAATCACCAAAATGGCGTTGACCATCACTTCCAGCTTGAACTGTCAAGAAACTACTTTGATTATTTGCTCTGTTAGAGACCAAGCAAGTAAAAAAACCTTTGCCATCATTAGTAAAACGTGCTTGTAAATTTTCCACAGAATCCAATTCTGAAATTGAAGACTGAAAATAATTTTTGATTTCCTGATAACTTGTTTCTTTAAAATTATAATTATCAACTTCACTAAAGTACTTTTTCACTTTATAGTTTCTGACCATCTTCTCAGGAGCTGTTGATTTGGGAAGATTTTGAAGAGAGACAGTTGATTTTGACAACGTTGTCAAACGACGTAATTCGTCTATTACATTTAAAAAAGCGTTATTTGCATTTGTCCATTCACTTACAGCTTTTCCATCTTTTGGGAGCGCTTTTAAATTACCAAATGGTGTTCTCTTCCAATCACATGGTTCTATAATTATCGGAACTATTATAATTTCTCCTACTTCCTGCATCCTTTGAGCCGTTTCAAACTCTTTGTTGTAGCAATAATTAGAAGCTATGTAGTCTGGACTTAATAAAGCCAAAAATAATTCAGAAGAATTAAGCGCATCACTTATTGTATTATTTAAGCTACCTCCTGCATGTATTTCTTCATCTGTCCATTCTGTGATTAATCCATCTCTTTTCATCTGAGCTAGATGAACTTTTAATCGCTCCAAATAATTTGAGTCTTTATGACTGTAAGATATAAATGCTTTCATAATTGTTTATTTATTTTATTTCCTCACTCTTCTCCAGCTCACTCACAATCTCTCTGAAACTCGCCAAGCCCGCTTCAATATTATCAATAATCTCCAATGCCAAAACATCAGGGTCTGGTAGGTTATCCAAATCAGTTAAGCTTTGGTCTTTCACCCAAAAGATATCCAGACTAGTTTTATCTCTTGCAATGATTTGATCATAACTGTACTTTCTCCAGCGACCGTTTGGATTTTCTTCACTCCACGTTTCTTTACGTTTATTGATGTTAGAAGAATTATAGCATTCTACAAAATCTGATAAGTCAGATTCTGCTAAAGGCTTTTTCTTTAGGGTGTGATGAACATTGGTTCTGTAATCATAAAACCAAACTTCTTTAGTCCAGGCATCTTTGTTGGCGGGTCTGTTATTGAAGAATAACACATTCGCCTTTACACCATTAGCATAGAAAATACCAGTTGGCAAACGCAGGATAGTATGAAGCTCAGTCGTTTTTAATAATTGCTTTCTGATCTCCTCTCCGGCTCCACCTTCAAACAAAACATTGTCTGGCAAAACAACTGCTGCTTCTCCATCAATCTTCATCAAGGATTTGATGTGCTGCAAAAAGTTCAACTGTTTATTGCTGGTCGTTTCCCAAAAGTCCTGACGGTTGTAGCTAATATCTTCTTTCTCAATATCTCCATCTTCATTAGTAACCGTCATCCCGCTTTTTTTACCGAAAGGTGGGTTGGCTAAAATGTAATCATAAGTCTGGCTTTCTGCTGCTATTAGTGCGTCGTTTGATTTTACCAATGGTTCTGCATCTATTTCACCGATACCGTGTAAGTACAAATTCATCAGACACATTCTGCGTGTACTTGCTACAATCTCATTTCCGTGAAAAGTATTGTTCTTTAAGAACATCTTTTCATCTTTATCCAGCTTATTGTTTTCGGTGAGCCAGTCGTATGCTGCCAAAAAGAAACCGCCAGAACCACAAGCAGGGTCTATTACAGTTTTCATTGGTTTGGGCTGTACACACGCTACCATAGTTCTTATTAAAGCACGAGGTGTAAAATATTGTCCTGCTCCCGATTTGGTATCTTCTGCATTCTTTTCGAGCAAACCTTCGTAGATGGTTCCTTTCACATCGGCTCCCATCATACTCCAGTCTTCTTTGCCAATCATTGTGATGATACGTTGCAAGTTAGATGGGTCTTGTATTTTGTTTTGGCTCTTCACGTAGATTTGCCCCAGCATCCCTTTTTCTGTACCTAATGAACGCAAAGCCTGAATGTAAAACGACTCCAGTTTCTGCACCGTTTTTTGAAGTTAAATTCTCCCACGAACAAACTTCTGCACCTTCCACTTCTTTGCCCTCTACATCTTTCAGTCTTGGCAATTGCAAGTTTCTGTTATAAGGTGGTTTGTTTAATTCATCCACCATTTTAAGGAATAGTAAATATGTTATCTGCTCCAGATAATCTCCATACCCAACTCCATCGTGGCGCATCACATTCGCCAGATTCCATATTTTTGATACGATTGCTGCTTCTGTCATTGTTTTATTTTTAAGAATATTACATTATACTAAGTAGTTCATTTACATTTTGAGACATACATTGATACATCACTGAATGCCAGTAATTAACCCCAAAGTCATTTGCGAAATTATTTTCACTTATTGAAAGTTGCTCACTTAATTGTTGGATTGACAAACCACTAGCTATTTGTTGTGTCATAATCTTAACCTCTGTTGATAAAAGAGAATTACATCTTAGACCATATTGTTCTAACAATTCTAAATCTTCGAAATGCCATTGAATGATTTGAAAATTAGTGTCATTTAAAGTAGGAGATTGTTTCAATGAAAATCGGAGAGCTGGAGTATTACTCACTAGAATTAAATCAGCAAATAAAAATTGTTCACCAAAAAAATCATCATTATAAAAATGAATAAATCTTCTTTTATCATTTCTTCGCCACGTCGTATTTTTTTTTTGATTACAATCATAACAACATGGAATCAAATTTTTTGCGAGAAAGGAATATTCTGGAAACTCGTCCTGGCCTATATAATGATCTAAAGTTCTGGGCTTATCAAGCAGACAAAAAGGGCAAAAAGTTTTGAGAACATCTGGTTGCTCGCTGTAAATCAAGGCTTTTCTTTTTCTCGAAATACTAGTTAAACTTGAATAGCATCCTTGCAGATGCCTTCTTTCTTCTGATTCAATTAATTCAAAATCTGATGACACTTTAGATTCTAGCTCGTCAAATCGATCAAGGTATTGCCTATATGATATATTTACACGAGATTTAATATTTGTCAAGATATTTTTTCCAGGATTGTTCTTCTCACTAATGATATTTTCAAATTCTAAAAATTCATCTCCTCCTATGTAGTAACATCTCAGCATAATTAGTTTTTGATTTTTGACAAAAGGTAAATTCGAGCGTTTAAACTTAAACCATGCTCAAATAAATCATTAATCTCATTAAATGATTTATTTTGATTAACTAATTCATCTAATTGCGTTTTATACAGTTCTTTTTCTTCATCAACTTTGAAAATACTATTGCTTATTTCAGATAGATTTTCACCAAAACATTCTATTACTGGCTGGTAGATTAGTGGACTATTTTCAATACGATCAAATATTCTAATATATTTAGATTGTATTTCTTGGACAACTATTGGCGAATGAGTAGCAAGTATACAGTAGGATTTATAATGTTTTAAAATAAAATCAATTGTCCGAATCAGTCGACCAGTAATATTAGGATGTAGATGCGTTTCTGGTTCATCAAATATTAGAATTGAATTTTCTTCAATACACTCAATAAATCTCGTAATAAACTGGAAAATGATATTTTGACCTGAACTGAATATATTCTCAGTCAGGGCAATAAATTTTTTACGTTGACTTACATTTCGCAGTTCACTTAGTGAAAAATCTAAATAATCTGTTTCTAAAGAACTTTTAATACACTTATACCACAATTCACTTTTAATCGGATCTTTTGCGATTCGCTTATATGATTGCCAAATTTTTGACGAATTAAAATCTTGATTAATTGTACCATTATCATCTTTAATCCCAATAAATTCGTAATTCGTATCCTGCTTTCCTGGAAGTTTAAATTTATCAAAATAACTAAATGATGCTGCAATAACCTTTACGAAATTTGGTCGGTTAGGAATAAATTCTCCAACTTCATTATTGTCCGCTAATTTATTTGCTAGATTAGACAAATATTTTGTTTTCCCTGTCGCATTTTTTCCAACGATACAATAAAATCTGCTGCTGGTTGATTTAGAATCTTCGATTATAAATTTGACTTCGTGGTCATTAAATGCATTTCCCACTCTACATTTAAATGTAAAATCATAACTAATATCTCTAATTCTATCAGTTAAAATTTTTGATAAATTTTCAAGAATGTATTCTGACTCCGAGCTTCTTAATAAAGATTTCTGAAAAATTTCTAACTCATAATATTTATTTAGAATCGACCTATCATTAGCAACATCGTTAAGTGCTTTTAAAATATCTCGAAATATTACTGGGAAGATCTCAGTTAATTTCTCATAATAATCAATGTCAGCACCTAAAGAAAAGTGATTACCTTCTAACATTTCGAAGTTAACTGGAAGATCAATATTTTTGTCTATATCGTTTCCAATTTTTATGGTACCAATATCAATTTTAAAATTTGGACTGTAATAGAGATCAAAATTAAATGTGGTTGAGTAGCCGTAATCATTCCAATTACTTTTACGGTAAATTATAACTGGATATTTTGTAGAATAAGTTAATCTATCAAATCCTCTTGGGGCAGCGCTAAAGTGGATTTCGTTTATTACAACATTTCGATTATGCCAAAAATTCTCCGATTTTATTTGAATAGGAAAACTTTGTATTTTCATAATTTGTTGTGCTACTTCATAAGTAAAGGTTTGTGCAGAATTTAGTTCATAAAACTCAACTTCCATCATATAAAAGTCGGTTTTTAACAAAGCATGCTCAAGCATTAAATCCCTAATTTGATTGTCTCCATTTGCGGCAGTGATTAGCTGTTCACTCTTTATTTGCACTATCGCTCGTACAACAAAACCTTCAACAATTAAAATCAAATCATTTTTTTTATATTGACCATCTTTTTTATAACCGTAAACAATATTTTTTTTCTTCAATAAATCGTAAGAACTTTTATTAGTATATGGTACAGTACAGGACAATTTCCATATGTCGTTCCGTCGCTCTACAATAAACTCAAGCCTTTCGAAAAGTGAAAGCACATCCATTAAATCATATAAAAAATCCACATCATTATATTCTTTGCTAATAGCTTGCAATGCGATAGTCCGAAGAGGATAAATTTCATTTTCATATACAAAACTATAAAGTGATGAATTATCGTCAATAAATTTGTTATTACTATACCATTTTATTGCTTTCAGTATGTCCTGTCTTTCTATACGATCAAATTGGAGCATAATCTATTTTTTTATTTTTTTGGCCTTTATTTTCTCCAGCAACACACCCGCAGGTTCATAATCCTCCGCCAATTTACATTCTGCCAATTCCTGTGCAGTTAACAAATTACCTTCAAATGCTTTTTTAAGAATACTTTGGCGCAAGGCTTCTGCTTTTTCTAAACTTTCTTTGATGTTTTGTTCTATGGAATCACAAACAGATAAACGTGATTCGATTTGCTTGATTATTTCAATTTGCTCTTTAATTGAAGGCAGAGGAATTTCTAATTTTAAAAATCTATCTTGAGTTAAATTTAATCCACTATCACTACTACCAGTTTTAATATCATTTATTAATTTAAGATAATCTGGACTATTCAATACAAGTTCGAAGTACTCTGGCAAAACAAAAGTTTCTTTCAATTTTATTCTATAAACTTTATCACAATTTATAAGCTTAAGCTTAGTTTTTCTTACTAAACAACAAACCCCAACTCTAATTCTTGGTCCAGCTCGAGTTATTAATATATCCCCGATTTCTATTTGATGCTGTTCTCTTGGCTCTAAATCTGTTGGTAGTTTTTTGTTTTCGTAAGGAAGAAATTCTCCGTGTTGAACTGCCGTTGTTTTGATTACAGCCCACTCTTCATTATTTTCTACATTTTCACTCAAACATTTTGGGCTCCAACCTTGACTTAAATTCTGTATTAATTCAGAAATTGAAATTCTTTCTTTAGCATCCAAGGATTTTCTCAGAACCGCTTGCCTATAAATTTTTAATTGCTGTTGTGCTTTTTTTAAATCGGCAACGCCAGCATCTAAACTGCTAAATAAACTTTCTAATTTTTTAACAATGGCTCGTTGTTCGGGAAGATTTTCGGGAAATAAGAACGTCTCTTTCTCCAATAATTGAAAATGACGAGCATAGCCCTTATTCTCAATTTTTATAGTATGTAAAAGATAATATAGGAATTTAGGTAAAATATTATTTTTTGCTTTTAAAACTTTAACACCATCTGCACCTGCTATAAACCGAAAGGGAATAAATTTTTTGACTTTAGTGTGATCACCAAAAATAATATATGGTGGGTCATTTGGCACAAGTAAATCTTCGTTATTATAATATCCTCCAATTAATTCTTGACCTTGGTCAATAACTGGATATTTTCCCTCAAATAAATAATCCTTTTGCTTTATTTTAATTTTATTTAAAGAAATTTTATCACAGACTTCGCTGAGTCTTTTTTGTTTCCAGTTCATTAAATATTCTTCAAAGTTTTGTTGTTTTCATCATAAAATTCCCCAACGCAAAGTTCGGTACCATTTAGATCTTCATCTACCATTGACGTAGTTAAAATAATTTGATGTTCAACATTTGAACTATTTGAAAGCTCAACTATTTTTCTCTGAAAACTTTTACTTCTATCGGGTTGCATCCCTTTATCTTCAATATTATCACATAAGATAAATCTAGGAAATCTAAAAAAACCAAATTGTAAAGACGCAAAAAATATTGCAAATCGAATACTATTTTTAAGATATACATTCGAGCTTTCAGAAAAATTATTTTGTCCATCTAATAAAAAAGTATTTTTAGAGAAATCTAATTCTACTTTCTTCGCATTCGCAAATTCCTTTTGTCTTCCTAAATCACTTTTTAATATTTCTAAAGTTTTAGTTTGAATAAAAGAACGAGCACTAAATAATTTTAAATTTTTATCTGTTTCTTTAGCTATTATTGAAGATTTAAGTTCTTTAATTTTAAAATCTAATCTTTTCAATTCTTTTCTTAGGGCATCAATTCTAGATATCGCTTTTTGTTGCTGTATTAAAAAATTATTTTTAGAAGTCAACTCTCCTTTTTTTATTAGTAGAGAGTCGTAGTTAGTGTTCCTGTTTGTTTTAAATTTATTTAATATAGATTCAATTTCACTTTGAGTATTTCTTATCTCATTGTTTAGAGACGGAATAAGTGATTTTAACTCTTGTAATTTTAATTGCTTATCCTTAAGCAACATTTTCGACTCTCGTATTTGATTGTCTATTTCTTGTTGCATTTTTTTATGATGAGATTTTATTTGCTCCTCTGGTAATACTTGTTTACATAAACTACAACTATGCTCTGGATGTGTTGCTGTTAACTCACTTAAACAATGTGGACAATGGGTAAAATCTATGTTTCCGAAAAGTTCTTTTGTCACTAAAGATTCGTTAATTGACAAACTTCGTTTAGTTAAGCTAGCAATGAATTCATTAGAATCTAAAATCTCATATTCATAATACTCAATTTCTTTAAGAGTATCTGCATATTCTCTTTTGTGACCCAAAAACAAATCATTTAACTTTGCGATAATCTCTTGAGTTTCATCATCTATATCAGAATTAGCAACATTATCGCTATTGGATAATACTTCATCAATTTTTTTTAATTGCTCTAGATTTTCTTTGATGAGTGCATCAATAGTATCAATTTTTGTTTCTGCACCAGTCGATTTGTAGATTGATTCTATTCCTTCAAACTGCTTTTTAAATATTTCTTGTTCCTTCTCGCTCTCTCTTAATTCTAATTTATCAGTATATAAGGTATCATCATAAACACCAAATAATAAATCTGCTACAGTTGTTCTTGTTATAGAAGAATCAAAGTTATCAGACATCATTAAATCTTGTGTAGAACTTTTTTGATCTATATATATAAGTCTAAGAATTTGATGCATCGTAATATTACTATCAACATCACCTCTTAATTCAGGAAATCCTAAGGCTAAAAACAAAGCATTAGAGAAGCTTTTTTTATTGTCTGATCTTTTGTATGGAAATATTTCCCAATTCTCACTACCAGATTTTTTTGAATCTTCATAGCTTCCCCAAAAAATAGACATTGGCTGCATAGCTTTTTCGGAGACATTTCTTTTCAATGTGATTTTTGCATCATTTATTTCAACTTCGGCAATAATATCCTTACACTTGAGAGCTTGTGAAGTCCATTTATTAAAGTCTCCTCCCAGTATATAAAAAATAAAATTTGCTATAGTTGATTTTCCAGAAACTGTTATGCCCTCTTATAATATTTACCCCGCTATGAAAATTTTGATCATATGCAGTTTTTCCTTCGTGAGAAAATATTATCAATCTATTTAATTTTAAAAAAGGGTTATATTGTGTCATATCTAAATTCAATTAATCCTGTTCTTTCTTTCAAGCCAAGATGTCCGTACAAATTAATAACAGCAAAAGGTCCAGTTAACAAAGTAATCAAGTTTATATTTAATTCGATTGATTTTTCTAAAGTCTCCTGAAATTCTTTTTCTAAGGATTTTTTGGTAATTTTTACCATTCCATTTTCAAAACTTTCTGAATCTAAATATCCATACGCCACCAAAATTTTCATTGCCTGATACTGTATGCTATTCATCTTATAAAATATCCTTTTAGGATTATTTACCCTATCATACTTGTTTTTTTCTGGTTTTAAGAATTTTTCATACTTTTTAAAACCAACTGGCTTTTTGATATCTAATAATTCGGTAGGATATACATAATAGAAATCAAGAATTTTTAGCTTGTCTATTTCTATTGAGTTTACAATTCGAGAACTCAACAAAAGTATTCTATACATTGTGTGATAAATGTCGTAGGCTGGATTATAAATTAGCATATATTATTCCCATTTTATGTGGCAATTACCTGTTAAAAAATATATCATTCCGTTAACGTCTTCTTTAAGAAGTCTTAATACATTCTCTCCTAAAATTGCTTGAGCAGGCTTTATAACCCTTTCATCAAGTAATAAATTGATTTGAATTATAGAAGACGTCTTTATCAACGGATACACGTGCATATTGAAATCTGAGCAAACTTGAGACAATAGATAGGCATAAATTTCTTGAGCTGCTTCACTATTTTCATTAAGTTTAATTTTCTTTGCTATTCTTTCTTTTAGTAATGCTGCTCTTTTATATTCAGAATCACGTTTACCTGCTTTCAGTTTATACTCTAAGTCATAAACAGTATCTTCATCTAAATTAGTGCTGTAATGATTTAAGTTGTCTACTATATCATTAAACTTATTATTAGTAAGTGCTTCATCTTTAAATTTTTTAACTAATTCCAGCATATAATCCGTAGCAGGATTTAGCACATTGTTTAAATTAACACTATGATCATATTTATTGCCTGCAACTACATCTCCTCCTGCTTCTATATGTTCCTGCTTTATTCTACTTAAATCCATAGAAATCATTTTTTATCTCGACCCACAACGTCTCCATTACTTTTAATATTACTTTGAGTTACGTTATTAGAATTTGATTTTGAAATCTTTAATGTAATTGGGATAGATATTCCTGCCCCTACTATTGCTCCAATAATTGCGCTTATAATTTCTTGTGTTGTCATAATTTATAGTTTTTATGCAGCTAACGCTTCATTTAATTCATTAATAATACTGTCCATTTCATTACCAAATAATTGGTACATCTTTCCTCTTCCGCCTTTGCTGTCAAACGGGTTATAATCTAAATCATCGAGCTCAATGTGGTACGAACTTACAATGTGGTCTTTTATCATTCGCAACCATTTCATTTGCTCGGTGCTAAAGCGGTTGTGCTGTCCGGCATTTTGTGCAAAAATCCAACGCTTAAAATTCTCGTCAATGGTTTTATCAAAAGGTTTCAGTTCTTCATCTATACCACACACTTTTCTAATCAAAGAAACCAATGCCGTCAGTTCATCTTTCGGGCAATCGCTTTTCACTTCTTCTATACCGGCATAAGCACTCCAAACATGAGCCGGAGCCAAGAGCGGTTTTTCCAGTTTCAGTTTATCCATTACTTCTTTTATCATTTTAAAAGTAATGTTGCGGCGGTTATAAGGTTGGTCGTAGAAAATACTCAGTGCCTGTATCTCATCTTTATTGGCTTTCAGGTATTCGCTGAAATCGCTAATCATTGCTTTGGCTTTGTCCACAGATTCAGTGTCCCATTCTGCTTTAATTACTTCATCCAGATTGATATGGTCAATAATCTGGTCGTGCTGTTTGCGCACATTATCAATATGGTCGTTCAATTTTCCATTAAAGGTTAGTGAAGCTGTTTTTAGCAAAGCTTCCTGAGCTTCGGCTCTGGCTTGCTCTTCTTTTGCAGGCGTACGTTCATCCACTGGGATTTGTGCAATAATAGCATTTGCTTTATCGGCAATTACATCAGCATCAAAAGCCTCAATCAGTTCGCGGGTCATCTGCTTTAAGCTTTTGCCTTTTGCCAGTTCTTGTATTTTCTCTTTTTCGGCATCGGTCAGTTGTTTTTCCAAACGGATGAGTCGGTTAGCCAAAGAAAGATACACATCTTCTTCCTGCACACCCATTGTAACGGCCTGCAACAAATCTTTTAAGGGAATGGTTGGCGCACGTTCCAGCGGACGGCTGTCGGTCTTTTTAGATTTTGTGGCACCCACTGCGTCTACAATCACAAAATGTGTTTTAGCATCGGCAGTTTTGGTCACCAGTTTTAATTTATCAGCAGAAATGGTACGGGTACCACGTCCTTTCATTTGTTCAAAATAATTGATGCTTCTTACATCACGCATAAACAGCAACACCTCCAAAGGTTTTACATCGGTTTCCGGTCGCAATCATATCTACCGTAACGGCAATACGCGGATAATAGTCGTTTCTAAAACGGTTCAATACCGATTTTGGGTCTTCTTCTATTTTATAGGTTACTTTTTTGCAGAAATCATTGCCTTCGTCAAACACTTCTCTGATGATGTTGATGATATCATCTGCGTGGCTGTCGGTTTTGGCAAATACCAAAGTTTTAGGCACTTCATACTCGCCATTTTCATCAAAACGATTAGGGAAAATGTCTTTTCTTAAAGCGTCTTTGTAAGTCGTAATAATCGTTCTGATTTGGCTGATGTTGACTACTTTTTTATCTAAATCGTTGCACAAATAAGCAGTGTCTTCATCTTCCTGTTGCCAGCGTTTAGCTCTCGACAGTTTATCTCTTCTATCTACAAACCAGCCTTTTTCTATCAAAGCTCCTTTGGTGGAAATATCGGTTTCGATTAAGTAAACATCATAAGGAACGTTCACGCCATCAATAACAGATTCTTCGTAAGTATATTGGCTCACTACATTTTCATTAAAAAAACCAAAGGTTCTTTTGTCAGGCGTTGCGGTTAAGCCCACCAAAAAAGCATCGTAATAATCCAACACCTGTTTCCAAAGATTATAAATAGAACGGTGGCATTCATCAATAATAATAAAATCAAATTGCTCAATAGGAACTTTTGAATTGTAAGTAACCGGAATGGCATCTTTTTTTGCCAACTGTTTTTCTATCCAGGAAGAATTTTCATTAGGATTAACGACATCTTCATCCTCATCCATTTCCTCGCCCTTCAGAATAGAATACATCCGCTGAATGGTAGAAATACACACCTGACTTTCATCAGCGATATAACTCGAGGTCAATCGTTGCACATTGTACAGCTCTGTAAACTTTCGGTTATCATCCTGTGGTTGATACGCCCTAAATTCCTGCTCAGCTTGTTCGCCTAAGTTTTTGGTATCTACTAAAAACAAAATGCGTTTAGCTTTTGCAAATTTCAATAAGCGGTAAATAAAAGTAGCTGCAGTAAAAGTTTTACCCGCACCCGTCGCCATTTGAATCAGCGCTTTTGGTCGGTTGCCTTTAAAAGATTTTTCTAAATTATTTATGGCAATAATCTGTGCCGGACGCAAACCTGTTTCATCCAATGTAGGATAATCTGAAAACCGCCCTCGTAAACTTTTTTCTCTTTTTGACCATTCCAACAAAGTCTCCGGCTTATGGAAACTAAAAACATTTCTCCCTCTTGGTTTTGGGTCGGTATAATCGGTAAATCGGGTAAGAACGCCCGTGCTTTCGTAGATATATTTTAATCCTTCTGTATTCTTGAAAAATTTAAGTGCCGCTGTTGCGTACTCTTTTGACTGTTCTTCAACAACCGAAAGCCGATGTCCTTCATCCTCTTTTTTGGCTTCAATTAAACCCAAAGGTTTTTGATTGACAAAAAGTAAATAATCTGCGGGACCAACACTGGTTTGGTATTCACGAATAGCAACACCCAATCCTACACTGAAATCGATATTATTTTTAGATTGCACGTGCCAGCCAGCTTGTCGAAGCATATCATCAATTTGGTCGCGGGCTTTTTGCTCTGGATTTTGGTTAAGGTTAGTCAATGATATTCAGTTTTCTTCAAATATAATCAAAAAAACTATTTTCACAATTACGGGAAACAGTATTTATACTAGAAATCAGATATTTTATAGATTGCTTTTAGTAAATGTCTTACAATGTAATCACCTAAAAATACCGTATATTTATAATATAATAATGTTATTTATTCTTAAATAACTGTTCTAAATACTACTATAATGTTATTTATTTCTTTAGCAAAAACTCAAAGGAAAATAGTTGATAATATCCGTGAAAGACGATTACAAATGAATCTAACACAGGAAGGTTTGGCTGACAGATCAGGTGTTCCTTTACCAACTCTCAGGAAATTTGAGCAAAAAGGCTTGATCTCTTTGGATTCATTTCTAAAATTGCTTTCAGTTGTTGGTGGTTTAGAAGAAATGGTTGATATTTTAAAACCGAAGGAACAGAGTTTTAAATCAATTAATGATGTACTAAAATCAGAGGAAAAACCCATTAAAAAACGAGGAAGCATAAAATGAAAATAGGAAGCAGAGAAATAATTATAGGAGTGAATTTTGGTTATGGAATTTAACCTCAAGCATGTTTGACAATTCGTCATTAATTAAACCATTTAATATAAAATTTGAGCTATACTTACTAGAATTTTACATTATTTTCGTCCTTAAAATTAGATAAAATTTGAGGTGTACAGGCGAAATGTATCAATTATCACTGTCGCATTCGGGAAATGTTAATTGTCTAATTTACAGCAATTTATAAGGTTGGAGGTGACAAAAGTAGTACAAATGTATTTTTAAATTCATTGTCAAATATTGTAAAGTATTGGTTTGCAAGTGTTTAACATGATGAGATTCGTGCGAAAATGTAGAAAAAAAAGATGTTGCAGCACCTTAATCATGTACCACTTTTGTACACCGTTATGTCTTTAAAGTACCATAAATAAAGGAATATTTAGATACTGTATCGGGAAATAATAATTTCAATTAACTGATTATAAATAATTTACAATTTAGTTATTAAAAATCAATTAATTTGTATTCTGTTGATTATCAATGTTTTGTTTTTTTTTTTTTATTTTGATGATTTATACTTGATTTGTGGACGTTTTTGTTCCTCATTTGTCCCCGATAAAATTACAGTGATTTTTTCTTAAAAATAAGCGCGCTTTAATACCCTTATCGTGCTTTAAGTACTTTAGCTGATTTTTCCAAAGGATATTTAAATTATACCACTGGTTCTACAAATCAATTAATGGAATTGTATGTAAATGGTAAGAAGATATAGCTTTGGGAGTTACAAATCGTATAAATGGGAAAATAATTTTAACCCCACGTTTTATTGATGAAATAGAAGTTAATTCTACTGCCGCCTCGACCGTTTTACATGAACGAAAGCATTTTTTTAATTTTAAAGCCGGAATATATCAAGGCAATAGCTATATTAATAATCAATAAGATAAATTATCTGCTTACTTAGAAACTTTTAATTGGACAGGATTTATGGAGAAAAGAAGACTTTTGCATTTAAAAAATGTTACTGAATACTTTTTAAAAATGTCTAAACATTAAATTAAAATTATGAAGAAAATTATTTTATTGTCTTTTTGTTTTTTATTTATTTTTTGTTCAAATCAAATGAAATTGAATAAGGGAAAAGATGTTGATATTATATTTCCATCCAAATATATTGATACCCAATCAACTGAAAAGGTTACAGAGGAAATTATAAAAAATAATACTAATAATACTTATATTATTGATCCTTTTGGCTTTTACGGAAAATCTTATGTGTTGGAAAATGGAAAAGTATTAGAACCATATTTATATTTTAAAAATGGATATTATACGAGAAACGATGCATTATGCCGTGAGGACTTGATTATTTTACAACCATTTCAGACCATACATCATGCAATAAGTCTCAATAAAAATAATCGGGCAATTTATAGGTATACAAAATCTAATAAATACGAGGAGATTATTAAATCTTTTCATAATAAATATAATGCAACAATTTTAGGTTGTGATAATTATATAATGGAATTGGAATCTAAAGGCTACAAAGTTTTAGAAGATAGTATAGTAACTAAAATCCCTCTAAATCCCTAAAAATAATTATTTTGGTCTATAAGGTGTGATTTGTTTTAGGTTTTATGGTAATATAACCAATGCTTAAATTTCAGGCATCAACTTCTGGCTGAAATATTTTTATAAAATTCTTTTTAAGTATATTAAATTCACTGTTAGACTGCGCTCTTACGTTAGAATATATATTTCCCGGATACAACAATTGGTATAATATAAATTTTGTTATGATGCGCTTACTATTGCATTCGCACAGTTAATTCCATCTATTGCGGCAGATACAATTCCGCCTGCATAACCGGCACCTTCTGCACAGGGATATAAACCTTTTACCTGAGGATGCTGATAGGTTTCTTTATCCCTTGGAATCCTAACCGGCGATGATGTTCTACTTTCAACACCAACCAAAATAGCTTCATTGGTATAATAACCTCTAATTTTTTTTCCAAACAAAGGCAATGCTGCACGCAAACTATCAGATACAAAATCGGGCAGAATGTTATCGAGCATCGAACTTTTGGTACCTGGGAGATAAGAATTCTTTGGCAGATCGATCGATAATTTATTATTCACAAAATCCACCATGCGTTGTGCAGGAGCTACCAAATTGCCACCGCCAGCTTCAAAGGCTCTTTTTTCTATTTCTGATTGAAAATTCAACATCCTTAGCGGATCGTAACCCTGAACATCATCTAAGGTAACCTGAACCACTGTTCCGGAGTTGGCATAAGGGTTGTTCCGCTTAGATGGCGACCAACCGTTAACCACAATTTCATTTTCACCAGTAGCACATGGAGCAATAATACCTCCAGGACACATGCAAAAAGAAAATACACCGCGGGGACCAACCTGCTCTACCAAACTATAATAAGCAGGTGGTAAAAATTCTGAACGGATATCGCAATGGTATTGTGCCGAATCAATAATTTCCTGAGGATGTTCTATCCTTACCCCTAAAGCAAAAGGTTTGGCCTCAATCAGAATGTTCTTTTTGTTTAATAATTCGTAAACGTCTCTTGCCGAATGACCTGTTGCCAGGATAATATCATCGGCAAACAACTTGTCCTGAAAATTAATTTCTATTCCTTTTACTTTGTCAAATTCGATTAAAATATCGGTCATTTGACTATCGAACATTACTTCACCTCCAGCATTTAAGATGGTGTCTTTTATGGAAGTAATAATATGTGGAAGTTTGTTGGTACCAATGTGTGGACGGGCATCGATTGCGATATCAGGATTTGCGCCATGGTTTACAAAAACCTGAAGCACCTTGTTAATGTCGCCGCGTTTATTAGACCGTGTATATAATTTACCATCGGAATAAGTACCTGCACCCCCTTCTCCATAACAATAATTGGATTCGGTATTTACCAAACCTTGTTTATTAATGGCAGCCAGATCTCTACGGCGTTGCTTTACATCTTTACCACGTTCGATAATAATGGGTTTTAATCCGTTTTCGATACACTGAAGAGCCGCAAATAAACCAGCCGGACCAGCCCCGATAATAATCACGGGCTTAGCCGTACTTACATTTGGATAGTTGATGGTATACACTTCAGGAATGGCTTCTTCATCCACAAAAACCTTTACCTGAAGACGGAAAATGACTTTTCGTGAACGGGCATCAATAGATCTTTTAAGAATCTCAAAGCCTTTGATCCTAGATTCAGGTAATTTTAAGGCTTCAGCTAGTTTTTGATTGATTAACTCGGTTTGCTCTACCTCATGGGGGAGCAACGTAATTTCGATGTCTTTTTGCATATCATGTCGGGTTTTTATCCTGAACGGTACAAAGATAGAAAACTATCAAGAAAAATTGATACTATTTAACATGCTATTGCATATGCTTAATAAACGCCCTAAAATAATTGATTTATTAGGAAAGCAAATACTTATCGAATATAAACGTTTTTTTATTTGTTAATTATTTCATTATTAGGGAGCTGATTTGCAGCTGAAGAAGAACTCCTATTACGGAATGTCTAATGACTGAACAATTGGCAAGTTGTTTCTCTTCAAAAACCAAAATGGAGGGTATGCTCTAAATCCAATTATTAAAATTTTGCTTTGTGCCCAATAAAACGAGACAGTAGTGAAATTTACATTGCCTGAAAATCAAAAACAAATTTTTACAAGCCAGTATGATCAATCAAAAGATGATCAAATATCCTGACATCTGTTAATGGATTCTTTTTAGCAATATAAGGGGTATTGAACACAGCCATGATGACATCAGTCTACTGATCGGGAAAAGGGCGAACATCCATTCTGAAAAATGTGCAGAGCAAAAACGGGAAAAAATTATCGGCATCTATC
Source organism: Chryseobacterium ginsenosidimutans (assembly GCF_024807225.1). Lineage (GTDB taxonomy): Bacteria > Bacteroidota > Bacteroidia > Flavobacteriales > Weeksellaceae > Chryseobacterium > Chryseobacterium ginsenosidimutans. Next base: position 3,690,808 of record NZ_JANUCO010000001.1, on the reverse strand, counting down.
CTTCTACAAAATAACCACACCACAAAATTTGAAATTTGAAGATCAGAAAAGGAACATGAAATAATTGTTGTATTGTGAAATTCAATCATTACTATCGTCTTCGAAGGACGACTATTATGAACAATCAAAACATGTAGTGACTACTAGAAATAAAGAGTTACGGTTAAGTGTAAAATAATTTGTAATTTTGTTTACATAATCAATTATTAGTTAAAATAATTAAATTTTTAAGCCTTAAGAAAACTAATATTATTTCTAAAAGAAGACGCTGTTATATGGATAAATACCCTGTTCCTGATAATGAAGATGGACGAATTAATAAGCTTAAGTTTTTTGACCTTTTGCAGATGCCAAAAGATCCGCAGTTAGATATTTTTGCAGAAACAGCTGCACTTATTGCGGATTGTCCGGCTGCACTTATCGCTATGATGGAAAGTGAAGCACAGGTAATCCAAAGTTGCATAGGACTTGATTTTGATTCTGTAGACAGAAAAAGTACTTTATGCCAATATACAATTGCAAGTGGAGAGGTTGTAATAATCAATGATACATTATCAGACGAAAGGTCATTTGAAAATCCACTGATACTAACCGGTGGCATTCGCTTTTATGTAGGAATCCCGCTTATAGATGATGAAGGATTTGCATTGGGAACTTTATGTGTTATCGACTATAAATCGAAAATACTCACAGACAATCAGATAACTGCTCTAAAAAAAATAGGAACAGCTGTTACCACTCTCTTGATAGGAAAAAGGAACAATATTCGAGCTGAATATTTTCAGCAGACTTTCAATATTTCCAATAACTTAATTTGTGTCCTGGATAATGACTTTATGCTTAAGGATGCTAATCCCGCTTTCACGAAAATTTTTAAGTTTAATAAAATAAATGCCACTGATCAGAATTTTTTTAGGTTATTGGGCGAAGATAATAGTGAATTGCAGCGGCTCATAAAAAAACTTCCGGATATTCAGGAGGAATTTACATTTTCTACTTCCACAAAAATTAGCAATGGCACAAATATTATAGTAGAGTGGTCTTTAAAACAGAACCAGAACAATTCTGAGATTTTCTGCTTCGGAATAAATATTACCCAACAGATCGAAGAAAAGCAAAAACTTGAAAGTTCCGAACGTCGCTTCAGAAGTTTTTTTGAAAACGCAATCGGATTAATGAGTATGCATGATATGCAGGGAAATATACTTTCAGTTAATGAAAAAGGAAGAAAAATACTTCAATATTCGGCAGAAGAAGTTAAAAAATTGAATTTAAAAGATCTCGTTCCTGAAAAAAACTGGCTTTTACTTGCAGAATATCTCGAAAGAATCAACACTAATCAGGAAGATCTGGGAACCATGATCCTGAAATCTAAGGAAGGAGAAGAAATGATCTGGATGTATCATAATCTTGTAGAAACTGATAAAGAAGGAGTGCCATATGTGGTAAGTACAGCTTTGAATGTTACAGAAAGGATGTCTCTCGAAAAAGATTTGCTGTACACTAAGAAGATGTTAGAACAGACGAGTGCCGTAGCTCAAGTAGGAGGTTGGGAAGTCAATCTTAAGACCAATACTGTTTTTTGGTCGCAATCTACTAAAGAAATACATAAAATAGACAAGGCATTTCAGCCTGATTTTGAAAATGCATTAGGGTTTTACAGTACAGAAAGCAGAAAAAAAGTAGAATCATTATTTGAAAGAGCGGTAAAAAAAGGGATACCATATGATGAAGAATTACAGCTCATACGCCACGATGGAGTGATGATATGGGTAAGAGTGAAGGGAATACCTGAATTTGAAGATGGAGTTTGTAAAAGAGTATTTGGGATTATTCAGGATATTGATACCTTCAAAAACATATATATCGAATTGGCTACAAAAGAAGCCATGCTACAGTCATTTATAACATACGTTCCTACTGCGGTGGCAATGTTCGATAAAGACCTCAATTATCTTGCAGTAAGCAGCAGTTGGAAAAATGAATTTCAGATGCATGATACAGACCTTATCGGAAAAAATATGTTTACCGTTTCGCCCAATGTACCGGATGAAAGAAAAAAAATATATAGAGATGCACTCGGAGGTAAAGCTTACATAAATAAAGACATGGCTTTGGAAGTTCCTCATAAAGAAGGGATACAGCATTATAATATTGGGGTAAGCCCTTGGTATTTATCAGATAAGGTAATGGGCGGAGTTATTGTTTCTGCACAAAATATTACGGAGTCTGTAAAAACTAATGAAGAGCTAAAAAATGCAAAACAAATGGCAGATATTGCCAACAAAACCAAATCTGAATTTTTAGCCAATATGAGCCATGAGATAAGAACTCCGCTCAACGGCGTCATCGGGTTTTCGGATCTCTTGCTTCAAACACCATTAAATGAGATACAAACACAGTACCTCAATTACATTAATGAATCGGGTGAAAATCTGCTGAATATAATTAATGACATCCTTGATTTCTCTAAAATTGAATCAGGAAAAATGGAACTTTTGATAGAAAAAGCCAATGTTTATGATATGGTGAGCCAGGTCATTAATGCAGTTCTTTATCAGTCTCAGAAAAAAAATATCGAACTTCTTTTAAATATTGAACCGGGATTACCTAAAACAATCTGGCTTGATGAAACACGATTGAAGCAGATTTTGATCAATCTTCTTGGGAATGCTGTAAAATTTACAGAACAAGGTGAGATTGAGCTTAAAGTTGAAAAACTGAATCTAGACGACAAAAATATAAAATTGCGATTCTCAGTAAGAGATACAGGAATTGGTATTCCTGTAGAAAAACAGCAGCATATCTTTAATGCTTTTACTCAGGAAAACAGTTCTATCAGCAAACGTTATGGTGGAACAGGACTCGGACTTACCATTTCAAATAATATTTTGAAATATATGGGAAGTAATCTTACTTTGGTAAGTGAACTTGGGAAAGGTTCTGTTTTCTATTTTGATATTGAGATTCCTTTTGAAATTTCTGATCAAAGCGAGGATGAAATACTAAAAATCAACAAGGTTCTAATTGTTGACGATAACGAAGCAAACAGGGTTATTCTTCAGCACATGCTTGCTTACAAGAATATAGATTCTAAGCTTGCTGCCAACGGAATGGAGGCTCTTCAGATGCTTTTAGCCGGTGAGCGTTTTGATATTATTCTGGTAGATTACCATATGCCCATTATATCAGGTTTAGAAACAATTGAAAAAATAAAGCAGCTATTCAATGAACAAAATGAGGCATCGCCTCTCGTTATTCTTCATACATCCTCTGAAGAGCATGACGTTATCAATTCATTCAGAAAGGAAGAAAGCTCCTATTTTCTGCTAAAACCTATTAAATCTGAAGAATTATACAAAACATTGCGACGTGCAGTTAAAAGCTCAGAAAAAGAATTGGCCGCCTCTAAACCAGTGCAAAACGAAGAGCATTTCCCACTAATGGCTTCTCCCAACGTTTTGCTTGTCGATGATAATCCGGTGAATATGGTTCTGAATAACAGAATGATGAAATCACTGATTCCGGATGCAAAACTAACAGAAGCAACCGATGGTTTGCAGGCTATAGAACAATGCCGTGATCAGTTTTTTGATATCGTTTTAATGGATGTACAGATGCCAGTAATGGACGGGATTGAAGCTACGAAACAGATTCGTCTGCTGCCGGAATATTCTGCCGTTCCGATTATTGGTGTTACCGCAGGAAACGTTTTAGGTGAAAAAGAAAAATGTCTGAGTTCGGGGATGAATGATTTCCTGTCAAAACCTCTTAGACAAAACGATCTTTTAGAAATGCTGAAAAAACATATGGGCGCTGACTCTCAGGAATTGTCAGAAATTTTACAACATCCTGAGGTATATTTGGATATGAATCTTCTGAGCGAGCAGATGGGTGATGATGATGATTTTAAAGTTATATTTTTAAACTTAGTGATTCAGGAGCTTAATCAAGCTAAAGAAAATGTAAAATCAGCGGTGAAAGAAAAAGATACCGAAGAGCTAAAGAAAATTCTTCATAAGCTCAGAGGAAACTGCCGGAACTACTGGCTTGATTAAATTGGCAGAACAAACTTCCAATTGGGAGAAACGTATTGAAGAAAACATGAATTATACTGCTATGGAGCAAGAAATAGTACATGAAATGACAGTAGGATTGCAATTGATAAAAGATTTAGTATAAATAATAAGGCTCCTGTAATTCTAATGGCTGAAGACGTCGAACTTTGGAATTGCTAACTTTGTTAGAAGACAACTCTTATACTCTTTAACTTTAAGAGTATAAAAAAGATCAGAAAAAATTACAGTTTAGAAATGGAAAATTTAATGAAGTCCATTTAAAATTCAGGCGGTATCTTTAAAGTGAACAGTGAGGCAATGTGTCCTTAGTAGATCAGTCGTTGTCTTCAAAAAGTAGCGAGAAATAATAGAATGTTTACTGATTATATAGCCTAAGAATTTCTACCAGTTCGGGTACTGATCTTATTTTCAGCTTCTCAAACAGCCTGTTTTTGTAAGTGCTGATCGTCGATGAATGGAGATTAAGTTGATTAGAAATTTCTTTGAGGGGAAGACCTTCTGCAAGTTTATTGGCAATTTGCAATTCGCGGTCTGATAGTGATTCAAAGGGTGAGTTTTTTGTCGCGCCATTTAATGATTCTAAAAACATCGCTTCTTTTAGGTCGTCACTTGCATATCGGCCAGTCCTAAGCATCGCCGTCAAAGCAGTTTCAATTACTGCAGTGGAGCTTTGTTTGCTTAGATAGCCACCGACACCCATCTTTAGATAACGCATTGCGTACAACTCCTCATCTTGAGAAGAAAATATGAGAATTTTTAATTGGGGTTTGTGAATTTTGATGTAATCTATTGCTTCCTGAATAGAACCATTTGGCATATTGACGTCCATGATTGCCAAGTCCAATTCTTCTTTCAAAATTACTTTATACAATGATTTAAAATCTTCTACTTCAGAAACTATGGCATCGGGTCTGAACCTTTTGATAGTTTGTATTAAACCCATTCGGACTATTCCATGATCATCTGCTACAATAATTCGCTCGTTATTTTTTTTATTGTTCATTCTCTAAATTTTTGGTAAAAAAATGGAAACTGCAGTACCTTTATTTTCAGACGAAATAATTTTTATGTTTCCATGCATCAAGGATATGAAATTTTTAACAATTTTCAAACTCAATCCGGCTCCTTTCTCACCAGCAGTACCCGTGAATACTGGATTGTCATAATTAAATATTGCGGATAAATACTTTTCACCAATTCCCGTACCGAAGTCGACCACAGAGATTATATTCTCGCTATTTTCTGTAAAGTATTGGAGGTAAATATCTTGCCCCGACAAAGAATATTTAACTGCATTATTAAGAATTTTGTCTAAAACATATTCGAGCAACAAGCGATCGGTTGTAAGAAATGCATTGGGATCTCCTTTAAAATAAAATTTAATGTTTTTTTCTTTTAATTTAGCCGCGTATTTTTCTTCTAAATGGTGAAAAAGATCCATCATCATGATTTTTACTGGTTTAATCTTAAATTCCCCGTATTGTGTTTTTAACCAGGTGGTGCTGTCCTGAACGGTTTGCAGATTCTTCTGGGCATCGCTTTTTACCTGAGGCAACAAAGAGAAAAAATCTTCCTCACTTATTGTTTTTTGTTCCAACGCTTCTATAAGCAATAGAAAATTTCCGAATATTTCTTTTGAATCATGAGACAATATCGAGATCAATCCATTCTTAAAATTGATTTCATGTTCAAGTCTATCTATTTTTAATTGCAGTTCGTTAATTAGATCATTCATAAATTCCTTATCAATGTACAAAGGTATCTAATTATTTATTTTTTTCGATTTCTATGTCAAACCATTTTTTGATCATATCAGAAAGGGTTTGTCTCAATAAAGGTTTGGTTAAAAAGTCAGACATTCCGGCTTGAAGACATTTTTCTTTTTCTCCCGGAAGACTCCCTGCGGTGATCGCAATAATAGGTATTTCGATATTTTTTTCCAAGGCTCTTATTTTCTGGGTTGCTTCAATGCCATTGAGATGGGGCATCTGAATATCCATTAAAATAAGATCAGGATTCTCTTTTTGGTATTTTTCAACCGCTTCAGTACCATCTTTTGCTTCGATGATCAAAGCTTGAGGAATAATATCCTTTAAATAAGTTTTGGTAAGAAGTAAATTAACAGCGTTATCCTCAGCAATTAAAATTTTTATTTCGTGCTTCCTCACTTCACTTGCGACATCTTTTATTTGCTCCAGTTTTTTCTTTTCAGAACTCTTTAAGGTGGATAAAACCTGGTACATCTGTTTCATACGAATCGGTTTTACGAGCAGATTTTCTATTTCTAATTCGTCACATGCATCCTGAAAATTAGTGTCATCGGAAGAGCTGTACAAAAGAACATACGACGCTAGATGGGTGCCGCCCGGAATAATATTTTTCATTTTTCTAATGGTTTCAATGCCATCCATAACGGGCATATGATAATCCATAATGATCACATCGAATTCGGACTTGTCCATGATCAAAAGCAAAGCCTTCAACCCGCTATCGCATTCTATTACTTCGATATTTTTTCGTTCCAGCATCCTTTTCAGGATTTTTCGATTGTTTTCATTATCGTCCACAATCAAAACGCTCTTAATATCAGTTAAGCTTACATCATCTTCCTCTTCCTCCGTATCAAACTGAATATCAAAGAAAAAATCGCTGCCCTTTCCCTGATCGCTTTCGACTTGTAAAACACTGCCTGCAAGTGCCAAGATTTGGTTCGAAATGGTGAGTCCCAGACCAGTACCCCCATATCTTTTAGTAATACTGCCATCTTCCTGTGAAAACGCGTTGAAAATTTCCGCCTGTTTTTCGCTGTTAATTCCAATACCTGTATCGCGAACTCCAAATCGGAGTTGTTTTTTTCCTTCTCCTAAATCATCTAAAACTTTAACATATAAAGTAATCTCGCCTTCTTCGGTAAATTTTAAAGCATTGCTCAAAAGATTGACGAAAACCTGTTTTATGCGCATCTCATCAGTCCATATATATCTAGGTATGGCATCGTCAATATCGATGAGCATTTCTATCTGCTTTTTAGTATTACTGTACGCAACAATATTGAAGGCTTCTGAAACCAGTTCTTCGAGTTCTACTTTATCGATGTTTAGTTTAAGTTTTTGCTTTTCTAATTTTGAGAAGTCCAAAATATCGTTGATGATGCTGTGTAAGGAAACACCGGATTGATTGATAATTTCTAAATACTGTCTCTGTGTTTCGTCCAGATTGGTATCTAAAAGAAGCTCTGTAAAGCCGATTATACCATTTAATGGGGTTTTAATCTCATGACTCATATTGGCCACAAACTCCGATTTTAAAACATAGGCTTTTTCTGCCAGCTCTTTTGCTTGCAAGATCTTATTCTCCATCTTTTTTCTTTCGGTGATGTCAACTTCATTTACCCAATACCATTTTGAAGCTTGGGTCACGATCCTATTGACGAGATCTTCCTCTGCTTTATCTAAATTTTTTTCTTCCTTGTCAAATAAATTTAAATGAGCGATAAGATTGTCTTCAAGATCCGGGATGGCATAACTTCTATGAAATTTAAATTCCGAATTCTTAAACTCATAAACCGAAGTCTGATCATCCAAAAGAAAGTGAGGATTCTGAGGATAAACCTGATTGAGAGACACATCACTGGAAGCGAGAACATAAACGTGCCCTTCCGAGGTAATACTCATGGTACAAAGCTCCATGTTGACCATCTTAGCCGCCGCGAACACTAAGAAATCAAAAACATTGGAATATTTTTTTTCGAATGCATTTAATTTATCAATATACTGCTGATCCGGCGATTGATTACTGCTATTAAAGTGGTCCATAAGGAAGAGTTTTTTTAATAAGTATTGTTAAATTGCCGTAAAGCTATAATAAACATTGATAGAGTAGGTGGTATTTTCCTTTCCTACCAAACTTTGGGCACCTGCAGGTGGTATGGTGTATCTTACGTTCAGTTGCCGATCCAAAACCGGTGTTCCGTTAAAAAGTATTTTTTGGGGAGTTTTGGATAAGGAAGCATTTACAGAACTTCCATCCAACCCAATTTGTAATATGTTGGAATTGATGTTGGTCTGCAGGCCGCCTTTCTTGAAATAATTTTCGTCCGATTTTACATAGAGCTCAAAACTTTCATTATTGGATAATATGATTTGGTTTGGGATCATTTGTGACTGACCATTGTTGTACTGGGCTGCGGTATTAAAATTGAAGTTTACATTTCGTCCGGAAACTGGGGATGGTGATCTCCGACAGAGGAAGCACCTTTAACTGAACAGCCGTATTTTGCAAACTGTTAATTGAGTTATCTGTACTTTTGGCATTGAAGTTCAATTCAAACGTATAAGTTCCGGCTTCAAAAAAAAGGTTTTTAAAATCTTCCGCAGACATATAAAGCTCTGGACTGAAGTTGTTTCTGTTTCCCGCTACAACACTGAAATTAGAAGCGGAAAAATTCTGAAAATCGGCAGATAAGGCTTTGGTCGTAAGTGTAGATCCATTACTACCCAATTTAATGCTTGCAATATTTCTGGTTCCCGGAACACCTTTAGAAGATGTGAACTGAATATTTGTGGCAGCAGCTTTCGCCCATAAATTAAAATCAACTGTATGCGCGATTTCAGCATTATCCAAATTGAACACCCGTGTGCCTGTAATTCGGTAGTCATTCAAAGAAGATATTTCAATGTATTTTGTTAAAGATGATGTGAGCCATCTGATGGATGAAGGAATGACTAAAATTGTTTTAAAATTATGTGGCGTGAAATCATTGTAATTTTGACTGATATCCATGGAGTAATTCCCGGCTCGGTAGGAATTGGCAGCAAACTGTGCGGCAGGAATTTTAAAAGTAAAATTGATATTTCCTCGGTTGAATCCTCCTCCAAAAATAAGGGACGCGGGCGGTTCAAACCATTTTATAGCGCCTGTACTGAACGCCTGAAAACCGGGTAAATAACCGGAAAGTCCAGTAGATGGCAGCTGCCCGCCCATACTTTCTAACTGCCACAGAAGAGTAGAACTGGGTAAAGTAAATGAGGAAGAAGATTGAGTAAAAGTTGATCCGGACACAGAAGTAAATGTAGGTGCTGTTGGGATTAATCCCAAAAAGGCATAATCCCAGTTTGTTCTGTTGGTGTTCATCATTACTCTTGTAGGTAATGAGGTAAATTCACTCCGGTTAAAAATATTATTTTCAGGAATCGACAGGTACACATCCTGAGCTCTCGTGACTGTGGATCCGCAGAACACAATAAAAATTCCTATTAAAAAAGCCCTCATCGTTTTCATACTTTTAAATTTAAAACTTTTTCACCTTAATGGTGGTGTCTTTCTTCTTATATTCAAAAACCACGGTTTCTGAATACCCTTCTTTTGTCACCTGAATAGTTTGAGTGGGTTGTGTATAGCTGTATTTGTCATTTTCAATATAGAGGTCGTATTTTCCATCTTTTAGGAAAAACTCAAACTCATTTTTTTGGTTAACCACGGCGGTATAGATCACACCATCTTCACTTTTTGCATACACCACTATTCCGGTTACATCCGTTTCCAAAACATCGTAGGCTTGTTTGATCTCAGTTAATTTCCCACTTACCCTGATATTTTTTACCAAGCCTACTTTGCGGTTGATATTGTTATTTACCATAATTACAGGATCCATCATCAATCGGGCACCTGCACTTTCATTCACCTTCAGGGTGTAAATACCTTCAGGCACATTCTGAAAAACTACTTTTCCGTTCTTATCTGTCAATGCAACAAAATTGTCAAGTTTCACTATTTCATTTGCAAGTACCGATTCACCGGCCTCCAGCATTCCATTGAAATTTTTATCTTCAAATAACTGGAACGTCACTTTATGATTTCCAAGAGCCGTAGCTGTAGTAAAATATTTTTTAATCCCCACTCTGAACTGGTAATAATTGCCACTGCTTGCATAAGCAGCCGTAGATTTATAACCGGAAAAATTAAAATAACCTGTGGTGGACCAGGAAGGCGAAATCTTATATTCCAGGTTACCGCTTACATTGCTATTTAAGTTTTTATAAAGTTCCGAATAGGAAGTTCCGGCTGAAAAAGATCCAGTCAGATTATTATTCATTATCTGGAAATTATACGAGGCGTATAAATTGTAGTTGGCGAAATTACGATCTACATCGTAATAAGAAGTTAAATCAAAGACATTAGTTGCGTTCCATTGAGCTGTTCCGTTGAGGGAGAAGGATTTATACCTGTAAGACAAAGTTGTTTTCAGACTGTTGAACCAATCGGCGCTATTGTTCTCTTTTGAATAAGAATATTCCGCCGTCCAGTTCAATCCGTGAGCACCAAATGTAGCGCTTATGTTGGTCTCCAGCCGGTAAGAAAAAAGCTCCTGTGATGTATAAAAATTGGCTGTTTTTTGCCTTTCAACCTTTGGAGACAGTAGAAAATTCCACTTCTTTAAAGAAAACTGGTAACCTGATCCCAAAACTTCTGTACTGTTGAAATAATAACGCAGATTAGCGGTATTCCCAGGTTGGATTGGCGCACTCTGGAAACTCAGGAACTCGGGGTCTACCTGCGAATTCTGATATTGTATAAAAGCACGCTGAGAACCAGAGAATTGGCGACCGATCCGCTGATTTGAGATAAAAGATCCTCTTTTGATCCCTGCATAACTTTTGGTGGCAAACGAATTAACAGATTGTATATCCCATTTCCCTATTTTCCCCTCGTAATTGGCTCCCATTAAAGCTCCTGCGTTTTCATCTTTGTTCGAAAGGCCTTGTTCGTGGCTCAGACCCACCTCCGTTCTGATGGTATTTCTATCGTTAATTAAAAATGAGGTTACCGTGTTCGCCACCTGCGTATCTATATTGAAGCGCGGATCATGGTCGAAAATATAAGACACTTTCCCATTGAAAGATTTAGTATTTCCAAAACCATATTTTGCTCCCACCATGGTAGATCCTTCTGTTTGTTTGAAATAAGTACCGTACAAATTATAGTTATTTTCCAGCGCAAGAATTTCAATCTGATTATTTTTACCAAATTTGGTAGAAACTTTCCCACCTCTTCCGAAAACCGGGTAATCGTAATCGTTACTATTAACATTTCCCACCCGTAATACTGTATTTTTTCTCTCCAGTTCCAGCCAGGTGTCATACAGGTTATAACGGCCGTCAAGATAGTAATCTGCACCCATATTGAAGCGCGATGTCAAATTCTCAGTCACCCGAAACGCTGTGTTTCCCCTCAATTGAAGATAATTGAAACCTGAACTGTTTCCGTTATAGCTAATTTCCGCAAAATTACTTCCGCTCACCGCTTCGTTTCCACGGGCAATTTGTCTGTTGTGCGATAAAATAACCAAGTAGAGCGTGTTGCTTCCCACGATTTTATTATCAAGCAGGTCTGTGACGGTTGCATTAATATTAAATTCTGGATAAAGCGTATTCTGTTTTCTGACCACAATTTTGATCTCAACCGTCTGTTTTTCTAAACCTTCCAAAGATAAGGTTTGTTGTTTTGGTATCATTTCCAAACCATCAGGAATTGATTGCAAATCAATCTTAACAGTCCGTTTACTATAGCCCTGGTTTTCTACAATCAGTAGAATTGAGGATTCGGGCACTGCAGGGTTGATGAAATTTTCGTACGTGGACGTATAAATTGCGATGTTTTTGTTCTCGTCTTTGTCAACAAAGAACGAAGCGCTTTCAGTTTTGGTGACCGTCGGGGTGGTGTACGAAACCTGGAATTTGATCTCATTGGATCTCAGTTTCATAAAATCCACATTGGCGATCAGTTTCACAGGAAGATTTTTAGACAGACCCGCACCTAAGGTAAAGTCATTCTTGGGATAGAAAAGCAATCCCGGATATTTTTCCTCAGGTATGATATTCTGAATGGTAATCGCTTCAGAACTTTTATTCTCAATGACCAGGAAATTAGTAAAAGTAGAACCTTTCTCAACAGCTACACTGTTATTTTCAAAATGGATTTGGATATCCTTCTTTTCCTGTGCAAAGGCCAACGAAAAGTGCAGAAGAACAAATACAAAAGATAAGATTGTTCTTCTTAGGATTGATATAGATATTCCATTCTGTGGTTTCAAGACTTAATTTTTAAAATTTAAAGTTTTTTTCGCCTACGCGTAAATCATTGGATCCTGCCATTTTGATAATCGCCACGCCAAGGAAATTCCCTGAAATGTTCTCTGGTAAAGAAAATTGAACGATCTGATTGGTATCGGGAAGCATGGAGATGGAAATTGCGGGTAATTTTATTTCCTTACCACTGTCTGTGTCGGTTAGTTCAAACTCAACGGTGGCATCATTGATGGTGTTTCCATCATTATGGATGCTTACTGCAGCTTTTCTTTTTGCTCCATTCTCATTACTCACCTCTGAAATATTGGTAATATCCAAACTTTTTACATGGTTTCCCAGTGGAGTATAAAAGATGTGAAGTCCCACCTCAAATAAGGTGATAATACCAATACCATTCTGAATACGTGCCTTATCTGCCTGCTGAGGAAGTTGCGTGAAAAACAACATGCTGTTCGTAACGGCAGACTTTGATGCGTTTGCCGGAATCTGCATGGTTACTACAATTTCCTTTGTACTTTTCGCAGGAACTGTTACAGCGTTTTCTAAGGTGGACATCCAAGAGGCATTGGAAATTTTTGAACTGCCTGCATCAAGATAAACCTTATTTCCGTCTTCTTCTCTAACCCAATCTTTATAGTTGAGATTAAAAATATAATCCTTATCCGAGCTGTTTTGAAGCGTGACTGTCTGTGTCACTTTTTCTCCTGGATTACCGGTAAAAAACAAACGGGTAGGCGACATAGAGATACTTTGTGCCAGAATTGAAGAAGACCCTGTAAGGATAAAGAAAATAAAAAGGTGAATAAACTTGCGCATGGTGTAAATTGTTTAAAAATAAAAGATTCCCAAAACTACTGAAAACGTAACAAAAGGAATCTTTACAAACTAAAAAATTTTATTATAAAGCAGTGGCAGTATAAGTTACTGTTTGCGTATAAGTTCCGGCCGGTTTACCTAAAATATCAGATGATGATGATTTTGCCGCTGGAATGGTGTAGTCCAAATTCAGTGTTAATGCACTTCCAAGTGGAGCGTTTGTTACCAGAGTTTGATCCGTTGCAGATAAAACAACAGTGCTTTTTGTTCCGCCCATTGTTCCGGCAGCTGTAGCTGCTTTGATTGTCAACACATTTACAGGGATTAAGTTGGTTCCATTCATGAAATTAGCACCCCCTGCTTTTACTTTGACGTTAAAGTTCTTTGTTGAAGTAACTTTCAAAGAGTTGGCTTTAGTAATCGTTTGATCAGAGTTATAGTCTGCTGCAGTAACATAGTTAAAGTCAACCGTATTACCAATTGCAGTACTTCCCGCATCGATGGAGATCACATCGTTCAGGGTAATATTTACGGTTGTTGTTGCGGTTGTATTTTGAGCTTGAACATTGTTAGTTCCTAATATGATTGCTCCAATAGTTAAGGCTGCGATTGCGAATTGTTTTGTCATGATAGTAAGATTTATTTTTTTTGTTTACTTGTTCTCTTTTGAACACTACAAATCTACAGCGGTGATAAAGTTTTCTTTGTAGTTGAAAATGGAAGTTCATGTAGTAAAATAACTACACGGTTTAATTATTTGGTTTAAATAGAAAAGCCCTCAACACTTTGAAAGTATTGAGAGCGTATATAAAATTGCTGTTTTTTTATATATTACTCCCTTATTTTCAACCTTATACTTGTTACAATTTCATCTTTAAAGTATAGTGATAATGATGTAAGGGTGTTTCCAAATTTATCTGATTCTACAGGATAAGACCATGTCATGGAAGTATAAATACGTGGCTCAGGTCCAAAAAGTTCACGTATTTCATTTTGGCTTTTCCCAATAGGAATTTTAAATTTGAAAATATCATTAACAAGAGTTTTTCTTTTTTTTGGACAGGTTTTCCAAAGGATACTATCAAATTGATGATTACCAATTTCAAGTAAAAACAATAGCTTTTTTATTAGATTCGGCATATTATCTTGTAATTATTTAATTATTACCTGAATTTTATTTATCATATTAAAATAGACCATTTTAATATTAATTTATAAGATATTTCAGAGTTATATCATTAAAAATTAATTTTTTTAATGATATAACTAATGTTTTATTATAAAGCAGTGGCAGTATAAGTTACTGTTTGCGTATAAGTTCCGGCCGGTTTACCTAAAATATCAGATGATGATGATTTCGCTGCAGGAATGGTGTAGTCCAAATTCAGTGTTAATGCACTTCCAAGTGGAGCGTTTGTTACCAGAGTTTGATCCGTTGCAGATAAAACAACAGTGCTTTTTGTTCCGCCCATTGTTCCGGCAGCTGTTGCTGCTTTGATAGTTAAAACATTTACAGGGATTAAGTTGGTTCCATTCATGAAATTAGCACCCCCTGCTTTTACTTTAACGTTAAAGTTCTTCGTTGAAGTAACTTTCAAAGAGTTGGCTTTAGTAATCGTTTGATCAGAGTTATAATCTGCTGCAGTAACATAGTTAAAGTCAACCGTATTACCAATTGCAGTACTTCCGGCATCGATGGAGATCACATCGTTCAGGGTAATGTTTACGGTTGTTGTTGCGGTTGTATTTTGAGCTTGAACATTATTAGTTCCTAATATGATTGCTCCAATAGTTAAGGCTGCGATTGCAATTTGTTTTGTCATGATAGTAAGATTTAATTTTTTTTGTTTACTTGTTCTCTTTTGAACACTACAAATCTACAGCGGTGATAAAGTTTTCTTTGTAGTTGAAAATGGAAGTTCATGTAGTAAAATAACTACACGGTTTAATTATTTGGTTTAAATAGAAAAGCCCTCAACACTTTCAAAGTGTTGAGGGCTTATATAACGTTGCTGTGTTTTTTATTATAAAGCAGTGGCAGTATAAGTTATTTGTTGCGTGTAAGTACCCTCTGGTTTCCCCAGAAGTACTTTCGATGCTTTTTCCGCCGAAATAGAGTAGGCAATATTTAAAGATTGTTTGGCGCCTAAACTTGCATTACTTACCAGCACCTGATCAGTTGTAGATAAGGTGACCTCATTCAGGGTTCCCACTACACTTCCGCCCGGTATTGCTTTTACCTGTAATATATCTACTGGAATTACGTTTGCGCCACTTACAAAGTGTGCGCCTTCAGATTTTACTTTTACATCAAAATTTTTGGAAGAAATGATGACTAAACTGTTGGGAACGATAACTTTTTTTGATGAATTATAATCTTTTGTACTCCCATAATTAAAATCTACAGAACCTTCTGAAGCAACAGTGCCTATATCCATTGCAATAACGTCTGATAAAATAATATTTACTGATGTACTAACCTTCTCAGAATTTTGTGCCAAAACCTGGTTGGTTCCTAAAGTGACTGCTCCCAGAGACAGCGCAGCGATAAAGATTTGTTTTTTCATGATTTGGATAAATTTAAAGGAGTTGTAATAAAATATTGTTATTCAAAATAATTATACTAACAAATATCATTAAAATTAAATTTAATAACATTATTTGACATGACCAAAGCATTTATTGTTAGGTTCAACTAATTGCCAGTATGAGAGTTATAGATTTTTTTCTTCCTAATCGAGTTAATTCTTACTATGATATTTCATTCAAATGGGAAATGAATGCAGATTTTTCGAAGAAATCATAGAATAGATAGATACTATTAATGAAAAAGATGAGCTAATAACATCACCCGAGTTCAAAAAATAGATTTTCAGGGAAGTTTTCCTTTTAATAAGCTCGATTAAGTATTCTTAAGCAGGAGATTCGCACAGCATTTAAGCATTAAAAAAACCTTGTGGAATAAATCCCGGAGAACCTGTTTTTACCACCTGATTATAGCGTTGTCTTGTTTCAATACTATTAATTTCCTCCATCGCATCTTCTGGAAGGTGTAAGATGTTAAAATTTTCTCTTGCGCGTTCTTCTGTTTTTGGTGTGGTCAATAAAGCTGTTCCGCGTTGTATTGCCCATGACAAAAGGATTTGAGCGGGAGTTTTCTGTAATCTGGAAGCAATAGCAGTAATCACCGGATTTTCCAGTAATCCTGGTCTTATTCCATGACCTAATGGAGCAAAAGCCAGAAATATAATCCCTTTTTCCTTACAAAATTCTAATAATTCTGTTTCCGGAAGGTACGGATGAGATTCCACCTGGACTACAGCGGGTTTAATTCTTGCCGATTCATAGATCTCGGTTAACTGCTGTAAATTAACATCAGAAAGTCCGATTGCGCGGCATTTTCCTAAATCTACTAAACGTTCCATTGCTTTCCATGTGTCATACAAAGTCACTTCATTATCATAAATTACATTCCCATTTTCATCCCGCGGATCCTGCTCTTCTCCGGGTTGAAACGCAAACGGAGTATGAATAAGATAAAGATCCAGATAATCTAGCTGTAATCTTTTAAGGCTTGCTTCAAATGCGGGTTCCACTCGTTCTGGTCGGTGATTGGTATTCCATAGTTTTGTGGTGACAAAAATCTCTTCACGGGTAATTCCGTTAGTGAGAAGTCCTGCTTTTAAGGCTTCACCCACTTCACTTTCGTTTCTATATCGTTCAGCACCGTCGAAATGTCGGAATCCAGCTTCTAGTGCATATTTGGTAGCGGTTATTGTAGTGGCTGCATCTGGAATTAGGGTGCCAAATCCGAGCATTGGCATTTTTAAAGTATTTGTTTGATCCATTTTATGTAATGTTTAATTATTTATTAAAAACTTTGTCTGATAAGATTTGAGAGATAATAATTGTTGGTTTCAAGTCTTATCATTAAAAAATATTTAAGATTTTTCTATTACAAATTTCCAATTAAAACATGGAATTTAGATGGCTGAAAATGCTATAATGTTAGTCGAAATAGCCTAAATATGGAATAAAATTTTGCATAAGATGATTATGATTGAAATCTTTTTAAATTTCCATTTTTTTATCTAAAACATTTAAAATCAAAATTCTAAAAAAAATAATTGTGAATTTTTAGAATGCAAAAGTCCATTCCCAGGTTATTCAAATGATGATTATATTTATAGATTTAATTAAAAATGGATAATATATCATTTTATCTCAAAAAAGATTTGGTTGAAATTAAAATGCTGAATATATTTGTAAAAACACAAACACTTCCATGAAAAAAAAGAAATTCAATTTTCTGCCCAATATCGATCCTAAGATATATGTGATTTTTGGCATCGTTTTACTACTCAGTTTCCTGTTTTTATCCTATCAATATTTTCGTCACGTCGATTGTGAGAATGCCAATTACTACATTCATGCGGATGAATATGTGGTAAATCGGGTGGTTGAATTCAATGATAATACGGATGGTGCAAAATCCTGGAAATGGGACTTTGGAGACAGTACCACGGTTGATAAAAGACAAAGAACGCTTCATTCTTATAAAAAGCCTGGAGAATATCTTGTAAAATTAACGATCAACGGAAATTGTACCCACGAAAAACTGGTGACGATTACAAGTATGAGTCAGCAAACGGGTTATCTTCCCGTAATTATGGCTCCTGATGTAGCTTTTGTTGGCGATCCCGTTCAGTTCAGTGCCGAAAAAGAAGGCGGTGAATCATGGGAATGGAGTTTTGGAGAAAATGCGTCGACAGATGCTTTAGCCAAATCGCCTGTTTATAAGTTTAAGAAAGTGGGTGATAAAAAAATTACTCTTATTGTAAACGGAGATGTGGAACACACCGCTGTAAAGACAATTTATATAGCTCCGAAAACGATTAAAGCCAAACAAAAAATAGATATTAAATCTTACGAATTCGAAAAACCACATGTTGCTTTTTCATTGCCTCAAGGTGATGCGCAAAAAGATCCGCTGGTGGATATGCTGCAGTATATTCCGGTTTCTCCGAAAACAAAATCGAAAAAAGACTCTTTAATTGCAGAGAAAAAAGTGCCTGAAATTTCTAATGAACAGTTTCAGATTCTTCTAACTCAGGTCGCGTTACAGGCAAAAACAAAGGATGATTTTAAAGAATATCTTTGCGGAAAATTCGATATTCCGGTAGTCGTAAATGATGAAAAACTGGTTCCTTTTGATCAGTTCTGTCAAAATATTGCAGGGAAAAAAATCAAGATCTCTGCTTTGAGATTAAATAAAAATTCTAAAAACTGCGTCCAAAACATCAACATTCAGTATAAAGTTAAAAAATGGATGATGTGGATCAAAGAATAACTTTGATTTTAAATTTATCTTTAAAAGATTCATTTTATAAAAACCTTAATTTCTTATGGTTCGACTGATCATACTGTAAAACAAAAACTTTTAAAAGTTCGCTTAAAGGAAAAATAAGAACACTTTTTAGCAATGAAAATAGCTTTAATGAACTTGAAAAAAGGAGGTAAGGATATTTTTTTTAACAGAAAGTGAATTTTTTCGGAATAATTTACAATAAATTGATGTTTTGAAGATTTGAGAAAATATACCGGTTATTATTATTAAAATTATCATGTAATTTCTTTAATGCTAATTTGATATTATTTATAATTGATTATAACTAATATTTAAAATGAGTAATATTTAATTATTTGATTATTTTGTTAGAGTTATTTCCTTAAAATTTGTTATTTTTATATTTAGGCTTGTTTATTTTCAAATAATATATATATATTTGTTAAAACGCATTTTGATGAAGCAACGTAAATTCTTTTATATTGTTCTCGGTTTATTATCTTGTATTATTGTTTCAACATGTGGTAGTAAAAGATATATAAAAGAGATTCCATATAATTATACTTCGGAAGAATTTTCTAAAAAGACTCAGGAAAACAAACAGGAGAATGATTCTCAATTTTCTGTTGTGGACGATAATGCGCAAGGGCTTAATGATGATACTTTAAAGATTAAAGAAAAATATTCTATTATCATGGAAGTCATGCCCAAAGAAATACAGGATTATAAATTGTACTCTTATATTGATGGCTGGCTGGGAACACCTTATAAAAAACAATCTTTAGAAAAACAGATAGGCGTAGATGCTTCTTATTTTGTACAGGCACTTTACAGTGATGTGTATAATGAGACATTTTCTAAAACTCCGGACGGGATTTTCCGTTCCAAGGCACTTCAATTATTTACAGGAAGAACATTTTTGCAGGAAGGAGATATTATTTTCTTTAGATATGACAAGTTTAATCCTATTTCTGATGTCGGGATTTATCTTCATAATGACCGTATTTTGGCGTGCTCAGCTAGGGGATTGAATATTTATAATTTTAATGATGAATATTTTCAGTTGCGTTATGTTGCAGCCGGAAGATTAAAAGAAAAAAAATAGGGGATGGAGCATTTGGAAAATATTGCCCGACTTGTGAGAACCTTAAAACATGATATTAGGGCAGAAGTCATTATCAATGATCTTTTGGAGCATAATGATATTAAAGAAGGAGAATATGTAATTTATAAAGAAGGGCAGTTTTCCAGGGCGTATCGTTTTGATGTGATGGATGCTCAAATGATCGATTACGATTATGACAGTACACAACTGCTTAAGCTGAATCTTTCCAGAGACAGTGTCTACGACATTTTGCCGGAAGGAGTTTCTCATGCCTCAAAAAATGAATCTCCGGGAAAAGGTGTTGATTCGATGATTAAGGAATATTATGAGCAGAAAAAACAGCAGAAAGCGGCAAGAGTATTTTTTCAGCCTTTTGAAAACGAGATATTCCATTATGGCGTGGAAACAGAGCGTTTTGAAAGCCAGTTTTTATTTGAGTTGAATGGCAGTGAAGCTCCTGATATGTTGTATGATTTTTGGGATATCGACAGAAGCTTTCCTTTGATTTTGGTGTCTAAATTTATAAGACTGCTTCCTTTTTCCTATAAAATTGTGGGCAATATTCAGCAGGCTTGTCACATACTTTCTGTGCTGCTTGAGGAAGATGTAAAAGTAAACGACCGCGAATATCAGGAATACAGCGACGAAAGCCAAGGAATATCATTGGGTGAGACTAGGTTAGGATTGGATTCTATTACGGGAACACGTTATGATGATTATTCGAGACATTTAGATATTAAGATTGGACCTTTAAAAAAATCTTTATTCACGGATTTTATTCATGAAGGAGGAAAGAAAAAATTTGTAGACATGTTTTATGAACATTTTTTTCCATTGGAAGTAGAGATCAATACCATCATACTGCTTCCGGAAGATCAACAGAAATTTGAATTTAATAATGATATAGAAGCCCCTGTTTTAGGATATAACACGAGCATATGAAAATTAAAAAATATTTTTCCAATTTATTCGATCCTCAGTTGCTGATCATTGTTTTGGTCGTGATTGCTATCTGCATCATCCTTACCATGATTTTTTCGCAGAAGACAACGGAATTCAAGCAAAAGTATAGATCCAAATTTTATATTTATATTTTTTCGATGGCTTTTGTTTACGCTCTGATTGCGTTACTGGGCTACAACAAACTTTTTCAGAACAATAATCTGTATGAGTTTATCTTTTATCAGATCTGTTCGCTTATCATAGGAATTCTTCATTGTTATGGTTACAGAGGATATTTTGAGAAGTTCGGTTCGAAAAAAATCGGTAACGAATATCTTTTTGCCTTTTTGTCGGCTTGTTATGCTGCCGTTCCATTTATGTTGATATATACATTCTTAAATGGAGTAGACCTTGTGTATCTGATGTTGGGACATTTCATCGTGTTTTTTATTCCGACTTTCCTGAATGATACTTTTAATCGTACGATGAACATTCCTCCAAAAGTATATGTGACTTGGCAATTCCCTGAAAACTATAGAGAAACAATTGGTCTCAGTGATGAAGAATGGCGGGATATGGTGGTCTTTACTTATATTATGGATAGGGACAAAGATGCTGTTAAATATAGTATTTATCGTGCTAAAGGACCAACAAGAATAGATTTCGGAAGATTGTTTTACAATTTTATAGTGGATTATAATCAAAGACATTTGGGAGAAGAAATTCAGGTTGAAGATGAAAACGGTCTTTTCAGTTGGGTATTTTTTCTTCAGCCAAAATGGTATGAATCTACCAAATATATAGATCCAAAACTCACTCTTTACATGAATGGAATTGAAGAAAATAGTGTCATTTTCTGTATGAGAGCAGACCAGATGTTGGGAGAAAACAAAACAATGAAAACTGATTTTGAATTCAACCGTGAAAAAGATAATGAACAACGTGAATTACATGCTTAAAAACTAATAACAATGATAGAGAAATTAAACCATTTTCCCGTCAACTGGATCGATGGGATGAAGATTAATAAAACCCACTTTACAGATGTACAGAATTTTGTAAGTGACTCTGTGAGAGATGCTGTCGGAGTTCATACCTCAATGATAAGTTATGGATTATTGCCTGTACAAGATCCTATTAAAATAAGTCTGATCATTGATAATCATAAATTATTAAGGATAAAAGTGGAAGAATGTCATGCCATCACTCCCAATGGTTTCCAGAATAGAAATAGGAGGTAGTTTGTCTGAAAGTTTGAGTCTTTCCATTCCTTATCCGGAAACGGCAAGGGAATTAAAAGATGATGAAAATGCAGTGTTATTAGCCTGTATTTCTGTTAATCCTTTTAAAAGAACGCCTTATGGAGAGCCTGATCCTGAAGAAAATCCGCCAAGATATCCTTACAGTTTTCCCGAATATACGCTTAATCTCATTCCTGAAGATGAGTTGAAAAATACCGTAGGATTCGGAACTCATTTTCTTACGATAGGGAAAATATTGGTCAGTTCCGGAGAATCCAGAATTGATGAAAATTATATTCCTCCTTCTGTAAGTGTTTCGAGTCACAAAAAACTTCAGGAATTGTTTGTGGAAATAGATCATTTTTATGGACAGATAGAATTGTACGCCGTACAGATTGCTCAAAAAATTCATGCCAAAAAACAAAGCAACGAATTAGCATTAATGATGGAAATGATGTCCGATAAAACCCTGAATTATTTAGGAATCGAGATTAATAAATTCCGTTGGATGTCTCCGCATACACCGCCTGCAGAAATGTTGGTTTCTGTAGTGGCTTTGGCAAGGCTTTTAAAGAATTTTATCGATTCGCGCTCCGGCGCGGGTAAAGAAGAGCTGCTTAATTATTTTGCTGAATGGTGCAATGTGAGTCAGGGAGATTTTGAAGTGATATTTTCGGAAACGATCAATAGCGATTACAATCATAATCAAATGGATAAAACCATAGTGAAAATCAAAAGGTTTATGAAAACGCTTGAAGATTTGTATTCTGTGTTAAGCAGACTTGATTATATCGGTAAAAAACGGGACGGAAGCATTTTCGTTTCAGAAAATACGGATGAAAGAGATGCTGTAATTCATGCGAAAAGAAGCAGGACTTTTTTGGCAGATTAATTAAAATCTGCGGATGAAAAATAATTTGAGATTTAAAAATTTATAATTCAAAATGCAAATATGGAAGTTTTAAATAAAAATCAGAGGAGAAGTGCTTATTGGTTTTTCGTTCTGTTTTTTCTTCTTACGGTTTCAGTGCTTGTCACGGCTGTTTTCTTTAATGCTTACTTCCCTTTTAAAGAAAATAGTCTGTTGAAAAATGAAAACGCCAAGATGAGAAAGGAAATGGAAACTCAGGACAAATTTTCGTTTCAGTTGGAAAAAGTAAAACTGGCGGTAGATTCTATCGGAGCTCCTAAACAGAACGATTTTTTTAATGAAAAATTAGCTTTATCGATCCTTGCCGATATGTACAAACAGCTTCCGAAAGACACTCTGAAGAATAAGAATATGTATAATAATACCATTATGACGTATAAAGATTTAATTGATGCTAAAAAGCAGATTAAGCAACTTTCAGGAAATCAGGTGT
The DNA here is from genome assembly GCF_024807225.1 of Chryseobacterium ginsenosidimutans. Taxonomy (GTDB): domain Bacteria; phylum Bacteroidota; class Bacteroidia; order Flavobacteriales; family Weeksellaceae; genus Chryseobacterium; species Chryseobacterium ginsenosidimutans. The sequence goes on along the minus strand of NZ_JANUCO010000001.1, from coordinate 3,667,827 downwards.
TAATGGATAGTTTAAGTACGATTAATGTAAGTCTGAAAGCAGAATACGACAAAATGAAGACCGATCTTGCCGTTTGCAGACAATTGTATCAGGCGCAATAGTTAGTCAGCGTGGAATTATGAAACTCATGAAAAAACTTCTCTTATTCAGTCTGTTATGGTTAACAGTTTTGATGAATGCCCAAAATATACCGTCAGATTCTTCGGAATATGCTCATTTTGATTGTGGCATTATTCAAACCAAACAAAAACTGGACAACCGTTTTTTTGCCAGTACGCCGTCGATTAAACTGAGGGTGAATAATGAGGAATTTATTTATACCACTTTTCAGTTGGGGAAAAGAAAGAATACAATGTATCTGTATTTAAAAATCCTAGCGGATAATGTTTGTATTAAAAAAGATAAAAATGTAGATGTTTATTTTAAATCGGGCGAAGTCATTACGTTGAAAAATGAGTATCCATTGAATTGTGAAGCCTTTTTCGCCAGACAATTGAAGAAAAAAGAACTGCAAAAATTAAGAGAGAACGAGATCACGATGATTAAAATTTACACTTATAAAAAGAATTACGAGATGTATGTAAGTGAGGCACAAAATCATGATATTATCAATTATATAGATTGTTTATCAGGATATAAGGTGAAAAAATCTGATGAGGTTAAAATTAAAAAGAAGAAAGATTAAAAACTAATAACCATGAAAATTCAATATTTATAACACATGAGTCCATTGCCGGAACTTAATCTCAATTTAGGAATCACCGATAATCCGGGTTCACCGTTTTATGCAGGAGACGCAGAAGGAGTGGTGGTACGCACAGATTCCGGGTTGAGAAATTATACGATTACCTTATTGATTTCCGATCAGGAAGCTGGAAATATACATTTGAAAATAGGGGAAAACGAAGTCAAAATACCCACATATAAACTGACTGTAACAGATGATAAAACAGAAGAGACAAAATCTTATCAGGTGACACGCGATACACTGAATTTTATGAAGACTAAAACCAAGAAAAGCTTTCTTTCTTTTTTCGGGTTTAAACGTTTTGATAAAACTTCTTTTTTATATGAAAATATTGCTTTTGAACCCAATTTGGAAAGTATGGAAAAGTTCGATATTTCCAGACACAGAAAGCTTTCACAAGATATTCTTACCTATGAACTGCAAGGAAATGGGAGCAAGATTTTGTTGTATGCAGGCGATATTAACGGATTTCAAAAACCTGAAAATATAGAGCAATATTTTATTGTAGTAGATCAAAATAATGGAAGCAGTTTTATCGGAGATATTCTTTATCGCGAGAAATTCCTGAAACTTACTCCAAAAGTAGAATTGCAGATAATTAAAAGAAAAAAAGTTCCTAAAAACTTTGAATATGACGATAGAGGGAACATTAAAAAGTTGATTTATCTGTAAAAATTAATACAAACTAAAAACGATTAGACAAGAAAAAATGACCATCCGAAATGAAAGCTTATTACAAAATACCATTTGATTTTGAAAGTCTTACCGCGAAAAATGATGCAGACAAAATATCTTTAGATACTTCTGTCAGTCAGCATTTGTTTCTTTTGGCTACGACCGCTTTGGGAGAATGCAAATTCGATGAAACGTATGGAAACTGAAATCTGGGAAATGGATTTTGACTTAATGAAAACCGATAACAAGCTGAAAGAACTTATCGCAGGAACATTAAAAAAATCTATTTCTATGCATGAAAAAAGACTTGTCGTAGAAGATGTTGAGGTTTTTGTTAACGATCATAATTTAGGAACATTAGGGAAAAAAAGAATGAAAAAGAGGGTATCGATTGCTATTAAAGGGTTGATTTTGGAAACCAATCGGGCTTTTACATTTAATAATTCATTTTTTGTGGGACCACTTTCTTATTAATAACAGCATATGAATCAAGAACGTATAAAAGACAGGATATTAAGGCGAGCTGCAAGAATGTGGGGATATAATGAGCTGGAAGCAGAAACGTCATTTGATCCTATTGTTGGTCTGTTGCTTTCCGCTTGTGCTGCCGAACTCGAAAAATTGGGTTTCGAGCTGGAGAGTTCGCGTTCAAGAATTATCGAAAGGGTATTGGAAGTGATGTTTCCGGAAGAGGTTTCGGGAGTGATTCCCGCAAGAGCACTTTTACAGGTTAATCCGTTGGAAAACAATGCGAAGGTGTCTTTGTACAATAGTTTTAAAACATCGATACGGAAACATAATATTTACAATCCTACGGAAAGTATTGTTAAAGAAATATATTTTAGTCCTTCCATAAAAGCAAAGTTGGCTTCGGCGAAAGTAAAATATTTCGCTTACAACGAAACCTTGCATCATATCGAGAGTTTTTTCTTTGATGATGTCATCGGAAAAGCAGAAAAAAATCTTCCTTCGGGAGAACTTTGGTTGGGAATTCATGCTCCGAATAAAGAAGATTTGGAAGACCTGATGTTTTTTATTGATATTAATAATAAGTATCAGAAAGAATTGTTCTTTTATTATCTGAAACAGGTGAAAGTTTATTTTGGAGATAAAGAATATATGCTGCAGGAAGGCTACAACGTTGAAGATGACGGTCTGAATCTGGAAAATATTATCACCAAAAATTATTCTGATCTGGAGCAGGTGTATAGTGAAGTGAATCAATATTATAAGTCTCATTTTTTTACATTAAAAGGAAAAATCGAATTTGCGGATAAGCCGCAAGAGGAGAAATTATTTACTCAATATTTTCCGGATCATAAGATTAGCGATGACGACAATATTATTTGGTTAAAGTTTAAATTTTCCGAGGCTATTGTTCCGGATATTCTTCAAAATATCCGTTTTGCTTTGAACTGTATTCCTGTTCTTAATATCAAAAATAATAGCATCAGCCGAAGAATAAAAGGAAGATTGAACATTATTCCTATTGATGAGGAAGATCATTTTTTAGATCTGGATTATGTTTCTGATGAAAGAGGAAAAAGGCTTGATATTAAAAATTATGAAGCCGAAAACGAAGGAATGACCGCATTATTGAGAAAAGGTGGAGTTTCCCGATTTGATCGTAGAAATGCGTCTGAACTTCTGCAATATCTTCTAGAACTCATTAAAGATGAAACGGCAGCTTTTTCAGGAATGGGTGGAAATTCGGCTACGGAAGTATTGAAGCAGATTAATCAGAATGTGGCGTCGCTTCATCAGATTGCGAAGGAAAAGAATTTTACGCAAACCAATAATCCGTATTTAATTATTTCTTCCGGAAATCCGGACACCGATATTCAGAATACGATTTCCTATTGGTCGACTACAGCAGAAGAAGCAAATGGCTTAAAACCGGCTACCGTATTGACTTTACATAATAGCGGAGAGGGGGTCTTAAATAGTACGGCAGTCATGATTCAGCCTTCTGTGGGAGGACGGAAAAAGCTCTCTTCTCAGGACAAAATTTTGGAATACAGAAATGCACTTTTAACGAGAGGAAGAATCGTAACAGTTGCTGATATCAAAGCATTCGGAATGAATCATTTCAAGAGTCTGGTTCTCGGAATAGAAGTGCAGAAAGGAACAAAAAAGGAAGTTTCATTAAAAGGAGGTTTCAGCCGAACGATTGATATCTCCTTGATAAAGAACAAAGAACAGATGGAAAATATCAACTCTTCTGAATGGGAATATTTATGTGAAAGCTTTTTATTAAAACTAAAAAATGCTTCGGCCAATATTTATCCTTACAGATTATTTGAAAAATAAAAATGATATAACCATTTAATATAAATAAAAATAAAACACATTGATGAAATCGCTGCAATTCCCCGTAAAACGAGCTTTATGTGATCAGGTAGACCTTTGGAGAAATACGAAATCATCTTTGAAAACCAATTAAGAATTATCAAATTAATTTAAAAACATATTACTATGCTATCAAACAAAGGAATCGGTGGTAATGAAATACCATTGGATGCAAATGAGGCTATTTTTGAAATCCCTCAAAACAGAACAATTATCGCACAAAAACTTACCGCTGAAGATCCTGTAAGACCTGAAACTGGTAGAAGGACTTACGACAATAGAAAAAGTATTTCAGCATTACAAACCGGAAGTTAAAGTTGATTTTGAGGATGCGAACGGTTCAATTAAATTGGAGAATCTTAGGTTTAAAAATCTTGGCGATTTCGGAACTAAAGGAATTACCGGACAAAGCAGTTTTCTTACGGGAATGGAAACCGAAAAAGACCAATATCAAAAAATCGTAAAACAGTTGAGAACGAATAAAATCTTGAAGGCTGCGTTGGAAGATCCGGAAGCAAAAAAAGCGCTGTACGATACTTTGCAGTCGTTAATAAAAGAACTTGAAGAGAATAAATAACCAAAAAAACACAAATATTTATGTCAAACAATAATAAACAACCAGAAGTACAACAGGCTGCAGAAGCTCCTGTTTTGGAACAGAGAAAAGTGCAGGGACAAGCCGGTTTAGATAAATCTATTGAAAAACTGGCGCGTTACGGAAGTTTTGATCTTTTGGAAACTTCGATAGAGAATGTTCAGAATATTAATCCTGATAGAAAGGCGAGAAGAAAAATTTTCCTCACCGAAAAAGGGAAAGAAAAAGAAAGAGAAACGTTGAAAAAGACGCTTGAACTTTGGGCAAGTGTGATCAGTAAAAGTGATTCTTTATCGGACATGGTGGCTCATTGTGAAGAGCAGAGAAAATCTGCGGAAGTGCTTTTATCTAAAAATCTTTCAAAAGCAGTGGAAGCTACCAGAGAATTGGAAGGCAATTACCGGACAGTGGCGATGTTCTACAAAAATACAGAATCTGACAAAGTAAAAAATGTGACGGTGGTAAATGCCGATCTGGAACAGTTGAAAGATCTTGATAATACACGTTTTATTGATACGATTCATTCGGAGCTTTCTGATAATTATGATAGATTGGATTTGAAAAATAATTACGGATTATTGGTGATTCCGGGATATTTGGGTTCTAATGCCGTGGTTGAAAAATGGGCAAAAATTGCACATGAAAATAAAGTAATGCTTGTGACAGATTTTGAGCATTTGGATGAACCGGATGATGTCATGGAAATGTTTGATCAGGCGTATCTCACAGGTGGAGAAATCTACAGATCTAATGTATTGATGACTTGCAACTGGTTAGTTGGGAGAGGAAGATTCGAAGAGATTGATGAAATTGATGATTTATTCATTCCACCTTCAGGAGCTTTGGCGGGTAAAGTCTATAAAACGCTAATGTCTCAGGTTACGGCAGGAAAAAAATTCGGTGGAATCAATGAGACGGAAGGAGTGAAATTCGATCTTAAGAAAAGCGAAATTGCCAATCTTGAGAATTTAGGACTCATTCCGATGGTTAATGAATATGGAAAAGTAATGGCTTTCTCAGGGAAAACATTATTTAATGGCGATAATTTAGGATTACAGACGTATTCCGTAGTAAGAGTATTCGATTATGTGACTAAAGTTTTGATGGATTTCTTGAACAGAAGAGCATTTGAGAACTTCACAGCAGTTACGAGAAAAGAAATTATGAATCAGATAGTCCGTTTCTTAGACAGTATTACTGGACCAGGAAAGCTGATTGAAAATTTTGAAATCAGAAAATTTGAGCAGGATCCTGTACAAAAAGACAGAATTCATTTGGATATTCACATGAAACCTTATTTCCCGGCAAAGAATTTCCTTATCAAAATGGATGGTCACAAAGGCGACGACGGAAACGAATGGGATACAGAATATGAACAACAAAAATAACAGTTTATTTTTACACAAATCTTAATAAAGTACGGAAAAATTTGCTTTCCGTACTTTAATTTAAGTATTTTATTTTCAGTGGTTTAACATAATAAAAAAGACATAAAAAAAGCTTGTTTGATTGAAAATAAATTCTATTTTTGATAAGTAATATATTCCCTAGTTGGTCATTTTAAAATAATATATTTCAAAGACGAAGGGTATATTTCCATTATTGGTATTATTAAATTTTTTAACCTTAAAATATATTAATTATGTCGTTTAAAGCAAAATTTAAAGTTGCCGGGATAGAGCGCAACATCTTAGATGTAGAATTCGGAATGCTACAGGAAACCGATCCTACAGGAAGACCATCTTCTGTAACGAGAGGGGGTAAAATTCATTTAACCGTAGAAGGGACAGGTGCAACAGATCTTTTCGAATGGATGACCAATTCATTCGAAAGAAAAGATGGAAGTATTGTTTTCTTAAAAAGGGATAGTGATGCTACTCTGAAAGAACTGAAGTTTAAAGAAGCTTATATCGTTAAGTATAAAGAAGATTTCAATTCTACAGGCGAAAATCCATTAACGGAATCTTTTGTACTTTCTGCAAGAGAAATCGAATTGGGTAATGCGTCGCACCGCAATGAGTGGGTATAATAATGGTTTATCAATAGGCTGTATTTATCTATAAAATTCTGTCTGATTTACAGAGAGACCGAAAAAACACAATTTAAAAACACAAACTTCTCCAATTTTCAAATTCAATAACATTATAAAAATCCGAAATATGGGTTTTTAAGGGAAGCTTTTGTGTTTAATACAAATTCAATTAACAATTAAAATCAATTAATTATGTCATTTAAAGCACAGCTAAAAGTAGCGGGAAAAGTATATAATGTTCTTAATGTAAGTTATGGTTTATTTCAGGAAACCGATGCAACGGGAAGACCTTCAACAATTACAAGAGGAGGTAAAATAGATGTTGTTGTAGAAGGAACAGGGGCAACCGATCTTTTTGAATGGATGACCAATTCGTTTGAAAGAAAAGACGGAAGTGTGGTGTTCTTCAAAAGAGACAGTGAAGCTACATTAAAAGAATTGAAATTCACGGAAGCGTATTTGGTAAAACACAAAGAAAAGTTTGATTCTACGGGTGATAATCCGCTTACAGAGCAGTTTACAATTTCTGCCAGAAGTATCTCTCTGGGAGACGGAGAATATAAAAATGAATGGGTATAACCCAGAATAAGAAATGGGTATTAGTGAATTATTACCCATTTTTTTGCTTTCCGGAAAGTGTGACTTTCACATTACCGCACTACGAAATATTAAACTTTCAAATTAAAAAAGTATGTCCTTTTTATCCAAATTAGAATTAGACGGCAACATCTACAATATACTAGAGTGTAAATACAACTTCGTGCAGCCGGTAGACGGGACGGGAAAACCAAAAGGAATGCCCAAAGGCGGAGAAATCATGATTAAGATCGAAAGTACCGGAAATCCCGAACTCTTAAACTGGATGTTGGATCATAGTCAGGTAAAAAACGGGAAGATCATCTTTTACCGCAGAGATGCCATGAGCAAACTGCAGGAATTAATTTTTGAGAAAGCTTTCTGTGTAAATTTTACGGAATATTTCAATGCGATTGACAGTCAGCCATTACAGATTGAAATGCATTTGGTTGCTAAAAAATTCAATGTGAACGGAGCGGTACACGAAAAACAATGGAGAGAATAAATAGAAATGTAGGGTAAGAAAAAACTTGCAAAACGATAAAAATTATCAACTGACAACCAACAATCATTAAAACAGTATGGAAAACCAAGACTTCTCAACTATATTCGGTACGTCACGTTCGTTTAAAGAATGGCTTCATGATCCGACTAATCCGTTGGTTTATTGTCTTCTGACGCTGGACGGGAAAGATTTTTTAGCAAAAGACAGCTATACCGTGGAGCTTACTCAGAAAACGGCAGATCATGATACATTCAACATCACCGTTCCTGATGATGCCTTAGACAGTTTTGAAGGTTATGTGATGGAAAGTTCTAAAAACCTTCTTGGCAAAGAACTGGTCATTACGTATTGGCGTTTTGGAAAACCAAGACAGACTTTTGCCGGAATTATCGGAGGTATACGCAACAAAAAAGATGAAGGAGGAGGCTATGGAAACCTTTATATTACAGGTTATGCTCCAAGTATCTTGCTGGAAAACGGAAGAGACTGTCAAAGTTTTGAAGATAAAACACTGGGAGATATTTTTGAAAAAGTAACGGAAGGTTATCCACAGGAAGCAAAAATAAAAGTTGAATTGCCCAATACAAAATATACACTTCCTTATACTGTTCAATACAAAGAGTCTGACTATCAGTTTATCAGAAGATTAGCAATCCGTTATGGAGAATTTTTCTATTACAATGGTCAGAATCTTATTTTCGGAACGGCAGTACAGCCGATGGTGAAGCTTGCAGAAAATATTGATTTAATTGATATTGAATTCGAAATGAGAGTGCAGCCTCAGGATTTCAGCTATATTTCTTACGATGCACAAAGCGGTTCAAAGATTGAAAAAGACAGTAGCAGTATAAAATCAGAATTTAAGGAAAATCCTTTTCAAAGTATTTCTGTGAACGCTTCACGAAATGTTTTCAAGAAAAAACCGAAAATGCATTTCAATCATACCGGTATCAGTGATAGTTCGGATAAAGAACTGGAAGAAGCGGTGCGAAGAGAAAAAGAAAGCAGGGAAAATCTTATGCAGGTAAGAGGAAAAAGTAAAGACCCTGATCTTAAAATAGGCGGAAGAGCTGAAATTTCGGATATCAACTCAAAAGCAATGGAAACCTACCGTATTATAGAAATTAAACATTGCTATAATGGTGAAGATTATTACAATGAGTTTGTGGGAATTCCGGATTTATTCAATGCTGCTCCGTACATCGATAATGAAGCGTTACCAAAAGGTGAAGAACAACCGGCAAAAGTAATCGACAATAATGATCCGATGGGAATGGGTAGAATAAAGGTTCAGTTTCCGTGGCAGGAAGAGAAAAATGAGACCACACCTTGGATTAGATTAATACAACCTCACTCAGGAAGTGGCAAAGGTTTTCATTTTATTCCAGAAATTGGAGAAGAAGTTTTAGTGGGTTTTGAATCAGGGAATGCAGAAAAACCTTTTGTAATGGGAACGCATTATAACGGAAGCGAAATCAGCTCTTATCATACAAGTGGAAATGACAAGAAGGTTATTCACACTAGAAGCGGAACTAAGATTATTTTAAATGATGCGGAAGGTTCTGTTTTTATAGAAGATCCGAGTGGAAATACTTATCTGATGGATGGTGCGGGGAATATTAATGTGAATGCGCCGAATGATATGACTTTGACGGCTGGGAAAAATATGAATATTAATGTTGGACAGAATATGACGACGAGTGTGGGTATGAATAAAAGTAATTCTGCAGGCATGAATATTACAGAAGTAGCTGGGATGAATATTTTTCAGAATGCGACTATGGATTATTCTCTGAATGCAACTAATATTACCAAAATTGCAAGCGAGAGCTATAGCTATGAAGCCAATGATATTCACAAAAATGCTATGGAGAATATAGATGTCGCAGCCGGAAAAGATTATATTCAAAATAGTGAAGAAACGATACATAATTTATCTGGAGAAAAAGGTCATAATGCATAAAATCTGAGCCATGTCTGAAAAAGATCAAAATAAAGGACAAATCACCATAATTGCTAAAAATATAAAAGGCAAGGCAAACGGACAGATTCTTGAGGAAAGTAAAAAAACAAGAAATACTGTTACTGGGAAATTTTATCAGGATGGTAAAAAAGGAGGAGTTAGTCATAATAAAAAAAGAGACAGAAAACCTCCTTTAGAGTTAAGAGTTTTAAAAGTAGAAGGTCCGTTTGATGAAAAAGATAAAAAAGTTGATGTAGTAGAAAAAGACAAATGGTATACCTATAAAGTGACTCAATTTAATCGAGAAACCTAAAAAAGGAGAATTACAAAATTTAAGATGGGGGGTGAAATATGATGATGGAACTTTGAAAAATCTTAAGGATGTATCTTGTAAAGGATATAAAGAAATTACCCATAAAGTATTAGGAAGTAATGATTCTTCAAAACTTAGAATGTATGCATTCTTCAAAGCTCCTAATGAAAATGCTAGTGTAAAAGTTGATATTATAGTGTTGTGTGATGCAATTATGGTAGTGGGTTCAGAATTGCATGAGCCAACGTATGGAAATAAAATGAGATTTTTTGCACAGGCAGTCAGAACATTACTTTTGAATAAGAATAAATGGAAAAAAGTTTGCTTAATTTATTTTAATTATATTAAATCCCTAGATGAAACTTCATATAATCAAGCAGAAATCAATGAGGTGAAAAAATCTTTAATTTCAAAATATACAAATTTAGAAATTGACTATGTACAAATTAGCAATGTTTCAGAAATGATAAATAAAATTAACGGTTATCAAAATATTAAATTTTTACATTTTTATTCACATGGGATGCCTAGTAAAATTACTTTTGGTTTAGGACACATAGGAAAGAACATCGATGGTCCAGAAACTTTTACTTTTCCAGAAATAAATAAGATAAATAAAAAAATATTTTCTAAGGACGCTCAGGTTCATTCTTATGCATGCAGAACAGGAAATGACCAAAAAGATGTTATGCAAGATGATTTCACATCATATTATACTCTTCAGTATTTTGCAGGAAAAGCTGATTTTACAGAAAAACATTTAACTAAAGAATCCGCTCAGAGAAGGTATACTGAGCTTAAAAGAGGATTTTCAAATGTTTATTTATATGAACCATCAATTTTTCCTTCAGATATTCATTCAGAACAAAGTTTAGCTCAAAAATTAGCAAATTATCTTGGAATCTCTGTTTTTGCATTTAAAACAAGGTCAGACTATCAACCAACGTGGCACGGAAATTTTAAAAAGATAGAAATAAATGATAAGAATGTTGAAAAAGGTGGATTTTTGGGATATAAAATATGGCAAGATGGGGATCATGCAGTCTGGAATTCAACAGGAGCAATAAATGGTGTTAAAGGTGGAGATACACCAAAAGGATTGGATAATAAATTAACAGAATTTAAGCCTCAATAATGAAAAATAAGTTTTTAATATTTATTTTAATTGTATTAGTAGTAAGTATTGGTTATTACTTTTATACTCCTAATATTAATGAGAAAGATATTGCCTACTTTGAAAGTGCGAAGGATAGTATAATCAAAAATCATGAATATTTTATGACACATCATATAAGGCAGTCTGTAAATTCTTCCGATAAAATAGTTTTTACTAAGCAAAGAGATGATTTCGGAACGAACGAATATTATTTTGATTTACTAAAAAGAAAAGAAGGAAGTAAAACGTTTTTTAATCCAATTAATATTTTATATAATAAAAATTTAGTGTCAGATGCTAATGATAAATATTCAGTTTCCAATTCTCTACACATTAATAAGGATTCTACAATTCAATTTATTATTTATCAAAAACCACGTTTTGAAGGTTACAAAATTGGGTACTTACTCTATGACCCAAAATATAAATTAAAGATTGAAGAGGGTTATGGTCGCTATAATGTGAAATTCGAAAAAAATGGATGGAGATACATAAAAGCTGTTGAACCTTATCTAATAAATGATTGAGTTTTTAGTTAAAAATTTTAAAATAATTCTTTTAGTATCCATGGGAATAACTCTGTAATATACCTGATCATTTAGAAATATCAATATTATATTTTGCTTTAATCTGTTGCACTTAACTTATACATCGTTTTTAATGAAATGAACATCAGTATTCCAACATATCACATAAAACAAGGAGATACTTTAGCTTCCGTTGCTGAGGAATTGGGCGTTGCTGTGGATGAATTAAGAAAATATCACAACACGTATTGCGATATAAAAAATCTTATTGGATATGATCTTAAGGGATTTCATGAAATTTTAATTCCGCCTTCAAATATAATGGCTGAGTTAAAAGAAAAAAAACATATTCAGATAAAAGATGGTGAACTTCCGGCATATTATCTTTCAAAAAATTTTTATGCTAAAGAATATCAAGTAAAAGAAAGATTTGAAAAATCTTTGACAGAAGATCTTGAAGTGGATTATCTGTTTCATATTGCACTTAGGGAAACCGCAACTGAAGGATTTATTGCAGAAACATACTGTTCCGGATTTAAGAAACATAACGAATCGGTGGATGATAAAATAAGCTCGCTTTCTATTGCCTGTATGAACAGTATTTCACCGATTGCATTCACCGTTTTGGCTCAGGGAAAAATTAAAGGATTGTATAATCATAAAGATATTATTCAAAAGTTTTTAAGTAAAAAACAGGATCTTGAGGACTTTTTTGTTGGCGAAATCTCAAAGAAATATATTAATAAATTTCAAGAAAATATCGGGGACGAAAATTTTTTACTTAAACAGTTTTCTGCAACCCTGCTTTATCAGATTGTTTTTCCAAAAATGGACTGGTTTCATAAAAAAAAATCCTGGGAAGAAGAATGGTATATCGTTCAAAATTCTTTCCCTGTAAAATTTCGTTTTGATGCAGAATATAATCATGAAGATAATGAATTTATAGAAACTATAATTCATGGAAATATGCAGGACATTTACAGCGTACAGGAATTGCTTCGAGGCATGAAATTCAAAGAAAATGAAGATAATCCCGCTTCTGTAGAAATAGAACTTCGGTACAAAACACATAAAGTAACAAGAAGATTTTCACAGGCAGAAGCATCCGTCACAATCTGGCATGAAGAAGAGATCTACAGCAGACAGATATTGACAGTAAAGGAAGTGAAAAATTAAATTTCACGAAAGAAATTTAATACTTTAATTGAAGAATAAACACAAAAAAGATGAAAAAATATACTGTACAAAAAGGAGATACTCTTTCTTCTATTGCCTCTCAGTTTAATGTAAAAGACGCAGCTGTACTTCGTTCTTTTCATAACATTTATTGTCCGCTAGAAGATTTAATTGGGTACGATCCGATTCCCGGAAAAGAAATCATCATTCCCGAAGATCAAAAATACCTAAAAGAAGAACCCCCAGAATTAGAAGAAGTAAACTCCATGAATGGTTATGATGATGAAGCAGACGAAGAAGATCAGCAATCCGAAAAAAAAGATGAGAAAAAAGAAGAAGAAGAAAAGCAAGAAGAAAAAAAACAAAATGAAAGTAAATCCAGTGAACATGACGGTAAATATTTCGTCGTTCAGAAAGGAATGGCACAATGTAATCAAGGATTTAAATTTCCAAAATTTAAAGTTACAAGTCACCAAAAACATTACTGGAATGATGCAGATGGACAAGCCGATTTTCTGGCAGTAACAGAAGATGATCTGCAGTTTGATCCTCCGGCGCAACCATTCGGACAATGCAAACTAAAACCTTCATCGGGAGGTTATCTTCCATGTGCTTATGCCGCTGCAGGAAAATGGAAAAAGCCTTATGAAAAAGTAAAAGTAATGGGTAAAAGCTGCCTCACAGAAGCTTCGGAACTCATGTGCAGTACAGGCGGAAAAATAAAGGTTTTCAAGCATGGTCAAGAGAGTGAAGCAGGTAAAAGTCATGCGAATAACGCCAATACACAGGAACAGCAAATATATAATCCGATAATGGATTATAATGAGTTTAAAGAGGAGGTGAATGATACAGACCAATTATATTACAGTTAAGCTATGGCAGGAAAAATAATAGGCAATCAGAATCCTGTTGTAGGGATTAAATATGAGTACGAGATCAATACTTTCGCATCCATATTAATGGGTGGTTTTGGAAGTTTCCAACACAACTTACGAATGGTATATTTACAAAAAGGGAAAAAATAACACCTGGAAAGATATTACCCAAACTCCCAAAAAAGGTATAAAAGTTTTATACAATTTTGGCGAAATAGGTATTGGTGTAGAATTTCGTCTGAAAGTATATGAAGTAAAACCTGGGCTACTTCCCAGTGCGGCATCTTCTAAAACTTTAGCAGGAGCATTAGATATTGTTCCAGCCAGTAGCAAAACACCTCAAATAGATAAAGTTATTTTGCTTAACAGAGGTTCAAAAGATGTTAACAAAGCTAATTATCGAGATACTTTGATTGCACAAGCGCATTGTATTGCCATGTTTGATGAGGAAATAGAATTTCAGCTATGGGAAGACGATGCTTCAGGAGGAGGGCATAATGCTGTGGTGAATAAAAACAACCGAAATCTCAGAACATATAAAGCAAAAGTTAATGAAAAGGGAATTGCGGAGACAAAAATACCATTAAGTTCCGATGAAAGAATCCTAAAACAGGTTGCCAATAAATATCTGATGAAAGGAGAGAAAAGCGAAGGAAAAAACCATGAATATTATATAACAGCAAGTTATCACGGCAAAATAAAAGGAGCAAGTCAGGTGAATGTAGATATAGCGAATCCTGATTATAAAAAAGATTCACCAAAGTCGCCAATTCCTCCAAAAAAGCAATCTCCTTCTACTTCCAAACAACAAGAGCCAAAGAAAACGACTTCACAGAAATCTCAGCCTAAAGAAAATACACCCAAATTTCCGGCGACAAAAAGTTCTTCCGCACCAAAGCAGACAGATGCGCAAGGGAGAATTACTGATGCGTATTTTGTGAATAATAATGGACAAAAACTTTCGAAAATTACGGTTGGAGATAAGATAAGAGTACGGATTGCATCCAGTAATATGAAAGATAAACATATTCAATATGTAATTTGGGAATATGATGCAGCTTCTCATGATGAGATCTACAGAAGCAATAAGATAAAACTAAGTTATGATTTAGCAGATATGCCTGAAATTACCATTACAAAAGAAATGTTTGAGAATGGGATTGATGTTTGGGGTGATCCTGATAAAGATTCTCAAAACTATTTTATTGAAGTTTTGCCGTTGGATGTGTCGGCTTATTCTAAGAGATTTGGAGTTGATTCGGATGGATTGATGGAAGTGGAGAAGGTGAAAAGTGCGGCGGTGGTGAAGGAATCGAAACAAGAGAAACAAACAGGGACTTGTATTTGTAAACAGTATGATTTGGTTTGGGGAGATAAGCTTGGATGTAATGAAAGAAAAAAAGTTATTGAAGTTGCGAAGAATCTTGGAGTCGATCCAAATTGGTTAATGACTGTAATGGCTTTGGAAACCGCAGAAACATTTAGTCCTTCCATTGACAATGGAATTGGTTATGTTGGTCTTATACAATTTGGAGAAGATGCTGCTGAAACAATAGGAACAACACAAGAAAAGTTGATTAAAATGACTTTTATAGAACAAATGAATTATGTTGAAAAACACTTAACACCGAAAAAAGCTAAATACAAAACATTGGTAGATTTATATTTAGCCGTTTTATATCCAAAAGCATGTGGACATGGTTCGGAAAGAGAGTATGTAGTTTTACATGGTGCAGCATATCGAAATAATCCTTTGTTTTATAAAGAAAAAGGAGAATGGGAATATGTAACTAAAATCAATAAAAAAGGGAAAAAAATTAAAAAAAAGGTTCCAACTGATCCAAACGGTAATACTTATGTTTGGGAAGTTGCAATGGTAGCACAGGAAATATATACAGAAGGATTATCTGTAAAAGAAGCTAATTTTTCTTGTGGTATTACAAAAGAAAATTTAAAATCAGATGGAAATTGTTCTGATGACTGTTCTCAATGTTTTGAATATGCAGACGTAATTCCAAATCCTAAAATAAATAATCAGAGTGATAATGTAAATAAAAATAGATTTAATAGAAAGAAAAGATATAATTCAACTCATCCGAAAGGTTATTATCATACTGGAGTAGATATACTTAGTAATGGTAAATTTGTTGAAATTCATTCCCTCTTATGTGGTGAAGTAGTAGATACTGTAACATCTTTCAAGTCTCAAGAATATAGATTGAACTCTATGGGAAATACGATTACTATAAAGTCAAAAGATAAAGAAGGAAAAGATGTTTGGATTATTTATTGTCATTTGGACAGTGTAAAAGTTAAAAAAGGGCAAAAAATTAAACATGGTCAAATAATAGGAATATCAGGATGTACTGGAAATGCAGGTTTAAAACCTAATGGTTCAAGAGGAATAGAAATTAAATACTGGCATGTTCATATTGAAGCGTCAAGAGAAAATAAATTTTATGGCAGTACAAAAAGAATTGATGCAGAACAATTTATGAAAACAAAATTTGATGAAACAACTAAAGGCAATCCAATTAAATTATGAAACAACTATTTATACTTACAATTTTATTTATACTAAACAGTTGTAATGGTCAAACACAAGAGAAGATAGAGTCTCTAGATAAGAAACCTATAATTACAAATAGAAGTAATAATTACACTAAAATTAATTTTTTAGATGAGAAATATCAAAAAAATGGATTCTCAATTTCAGACGAATTGACAGGAGATCTATACCCGTCTTATTCTTATTTAGATAAAAATATTGGTGCTTTTTCTGTGAATTTTATTGGTAAAGATAAAGGAGAACAATATTATTGGAATATAAATAATCCCAAAGGTTATTTTTCAAAGGCTGGTAACCCTATAGATATTGCAAATGATTCCCCTAAAATTAGAAAAAGACTTCAATTACAAAAAGAAAGATATTACATTTTAGTAAGCCTATTAGATAAAAAGTATATCGAAAAATATGATAATGAAACACAAGAGTTTGATATTAATAAAGAAGCGGTAGAGTCTATTTATTTATATGAAAATAATAAATGGACGCTAATAAAAGAAATAAAAGAGAAAGACATACCTGAAAATGCTTTTTCATTATATATAAAATTAATTTCTGAATATTTAAAACAGAAATGATTAAACTATCTGAGCCATTATAAAAGTAATATTTGATAAAAGAATTGATCTTTGGGGTGATAAATGACAACTTTAATTCTACTTTAAAATAAAATGAAAAAAATTACTTACGTTTTTCTTTTGATATTGTTTTCCAATAGTTATGCACAAAAATATCTCTCTGGAAATTACATGATAACAACAAAAGTTGAAGAAATAGAAACCGAAAATATTATTAACATTAAGTTTAATCTTCATTTTAAAAATAACAAAGCATTTTTAAGAATTGATACAAATAACTCTTTAGAAGCATATTGTGAAGGAGAATATTCTATTAAAAAAGGTGTAAATAAGGTATTTGTTATGAGTTATAAAGGTGAAGGTTTGTGTTCGAATGATAGTATGATTAATACAATTTATATTAAAAAAATTAATACATTTTATTATATCAAATCTGGACGATTTGAAAGCGACAAGTGGCTAAAACTCGAAAAAGTAAATGAATAGAGTATACCTAAAGATGGGAAGATTACAGTATATAAATTTTTTTGGAGTTTGCTCGTTTTATCGTGTACTAATCTACTCCAAAACCTCCACCAAAGAAATCTTCTCATATTGCCCATTTCGCGTTTTCGGATTTAAAAATTTCAATGATAATCGTGTAATTCGATAATGATTTTCTTTATCGATTAGTTTGTAAGTCTTTTTTAAGGTTGATAAATGTTCATCATAAATAACAAGATAATCTCCTTTTTTTAGTGAATTCTCATCAACTCGGGGTGTGTTTCTTTTCGTGTAAAAGTCGAAAGCCCAAGGTTCGTAACCTTTCAACATAAAGATTTTATCTTTTTCAATTTTGTTTTTATTGACGAATTCTGCTATTTTCAAACTTCCCTGATATTGTGTTAGAACAGGATAAAATTGAGTGTTCAGATAAATATTAACAGCGATTGAAAATACCAAAGAAATAAAAACAAACTTCTTGAAAATATTCTCTTTCCTGAAAATATTAATCAACAAATAGATGAAAATACAGACAAATAAAACAAATAAAACAATATTGTGAATTCCGGTAAAATAATAAGTAAGTAAACCCAAACCCGGAATTGTTGCAAAAATTACCACCAACTGAACGATATATAAAATTCTTACTTTCTTGATAGAATTCTTTTTATAAATATCAAATAAGTAAATGGAAGTCAAGATAGCAAGAATTGCAATCAATCCGTTCAGATAATGAGGAAGCTTGAACTTTGAGATTGAAAAAATCAACATCACCAACCAAAATCCACCTAATGTCAGAAATTCAACTCCTTCAATTTTTCTGAATTTATTTTTAATAAAAAAAGCTGTTTTCTCAAAAACGCCAAAGTAAAACGCCAATGAAAAGGGTAAAAAAGCCCACAATAACGTATGGAAAAAGAAAAAATAATCTGGACTGGTTTCTTTAAAACCATTTGCTGTAAGGCGATTCATACTTTGATTAAATAAAATAAATTGTATTCCCTCTTCTCCAAATTGATGATGATAAGCGTATAAAACAGGAGAAATTCCAATAACGAAAATTATTAATGTAAAAATGATTTTTAAGTTAAAAAATTTCTTCCACTCTCTTGAATATAAAAGATAAGAAAAAACACAAAATCCAATAATGACAACTGCCATCAAACCTTTAGACGAAAAAGCCATTGCAGTGCCTAATCCGGCTAATATTGCACTCAGGTTAGTTTGAGTTTTAAAAAACTTCACAAATTGCCAGATTGAAAAGATGATAAAACCAGTCAAAACCGCATCAGTTCTCACATCGTGAGCTGAAAGAATAATGGTTTGTGCCGAAAGAAAGATCAAAGAAGCTACATAACCGGTATTTTCATTTTCGTAAAGTAGATTAGCCAGTTTTTTTGTCGAAAAAGCTCCTAAAATTAGAGCCATCAACGAAGGAATTCTATATGCAATATGATTGATTCCGAAGATTTTCATGGCGATAGCAGCAAGCCAAAAATGAAGATGAGGTTTATCGAGATAAGGATTTTCTCCTTTATAAATATTGAAAAAATCATTGGTTAAGGCCATTCTCATTGCCATTGAAGCATGTTGCGCAGAATCATTTTCCATAAGCGGAACAAACAATCCGGAGAGGTACACTAAGGAAAAACCAATGTAAAGAAAAAGTAATTGGCGCGGCGATAATAGTAACGTTTTGTTCATAGTAAAGAATAAGGTTTTTAATAATTTTACTAAACGCTCGCAAAGCAAATTTAAAAAAAATCCTTAAATAAATGGATTATAACAAATTTTATTCTTTAGTGATTCCCATGTATAATGAGGAAGGCAATGCCGGACTTATCATCGACCGGATTCAGGAAACAATGAACGGCTATTATTACGAGCTGATCCTCATTGACGACAATTCGAAAGACAAAACGGTAAAAGAAATTATTGCTAAAAACAACCCGAATGTCGTTTTGATTCAGCTAAAAAGAAACTACGGTCAAAGTTCTGCCATGATGGCGGGATTCGACTATGCTTCAGGAGATTATATCATCACTTTAGATGGCGATTTGCAGAATGATCCTACTGATATTCCGGCAATGATCGATCTTTTGGAAGAAGGGGATTATGATTTAGTCGTCGGAAAAAGGCAAAACAGGCAGGATTCTTCTTTCAAAACAATTCCTTCGAAAATCGCGAATATTATTATTAGAAATTCGACAAAACTCGACATTTCCGATCAGGGTTGTGCGTTGAAAGTTTTTAGAAATGAAACCGCAAAAGACTTGAATCTATATGGAGAAAATCACCGTTTTATAAGTTTGATGGCGCATCTTAATGGGGCAAGAATTGCTGAAATTCCTGTGAAACATCACGCCAGACAATTTGGGGTTTCCAAGTATAAGATTAACAGGACTTTTAAGGTAATTAATGATTTGCTTTTGATCTTGTTTAATCAAAAATATCTGTCGAAACCAATTTATCTTTTTGGAAATATTGGTTTGGTAACTTTCACGATTGGAATGTTTATCAACATTTATCTTTTAATAGAAAAGTTGTTGGGACACGACATTGGAGGAAGACCTTTATTGATTTTAGGAATTCCTTTGATCTTTATCGGAATTCAGTTTTTTACAACAGGAATCATTATCGATATGCTAATGAAAACCTATTATGAATCTCAAAGCAAGCGCCCTTTCAATATCAGAAAAATTACGAGTTTTGGACAGAAAGAATACGCGAAAAGTATTTATTAATCTTTTGAAAATATCGATAAGCATTGCTTTGTTGTATTTTGTTTTTAGGAAAATACCGTTTCGGGAGGTTACGAAAGTTTGGTCTAAAGTAAATGTTTCGTATGTAATTTTAGGTGCTTTTTTATTTTTGGCATCACAGATTTTATCGACAAAAAGACTGGAATTTTATTTAAAAGCCAATGATTTTAATTTGAGTTTTAAAAACAATCTCGAACTGTATTTTTTAGGAATGTTTTACAATTTTTTTATTCCGGGGGGAATCGGCGGCGATGCGTATAAAATCTATGTTTTAAATAAAAATTTCGGCTGGAATGCAAAAAAAATTACTTCCGCTATTTTTAATGACAGATTGAGTGGATTGTTGGCAATTTGCATTTTAATTCTAACCTTTTCAATTTTTCTATTACCTTTAAAATGGATTTTTTTGACTGTTTTAATGAGTATTGCAGGCTTTTTTTTGACTTTTCTTATAACTAAAAAATGGTTTCCTGCATATCAATCAATTTTTATAAAAACATTTTTTATTTCGATTTTAATACAGATATTACAAATCATCTGTTTTGTGTTTTTGTTAAAAAGTTTAGGCGTAAATGAAAATTTTACAATCTATAGTATTACTTTTCTAGGAAGTTCAGTGTTAAGTTTAATCTCATTCGCAGGAATCGGAGTCAGGGAATTTTTGTTTCTTCAGGCTTCAAAATATTTCGATTTTAATACCTCAATTTGTATTTCCGCTTCCTTACTTTTTACGGTTGTCACGGCTTTTTTTTCCCTTTTAGGATTGGTTTCAATGTTTAAAAAATTCAATTAAAGAGTGACTTAATTAGTAATAGAAAATCAAAGATTGTTAAAAGCTATTGTGGTCTTATTTACAGCTTAATAATGAACTTAAATAATTAATATAGTAATCTTTTGCCTCTTTTGTAGTAAAAAAATGCAGTTTATTTTTTCCTTCCGTACATCAAAATTCTCTTAAACGAATAAATTGCTGGAAGTTTGGGGAAATTCTTTACAATTCGATGTTTAAATTCTGTACTAAAAGTTTTCTGTTGCTCATCATCCAACCTTTCCAGATACGGAATCAGAGCCGATCCTGAAATAAAATTAAATAAAGTCTCATGATCTTCCGCGATAATAGGATACACTTTCTGTGACAAATTCAGATCTTCAATACCGTTGTCAAATAAAACCTGTGCGTATTCATCAATTGTAAGCACTGCAGAAGGGCGGTTCCAGTTATTTAACTGGGTTTTGAAAGGGTCTTCATTTGCCACTTCAGACAAAATCTGATTGAGAATATTTCCGGGTTGATAAGGCATTTGTATTGCCAGTTGTCCGTTGGTTTTCAATTTCGAAATCAATTTCGGGAATAAATCTTTATGATTGTCAGACCATTGCAAAGCTGCATTGCTGAAAATAAGATCCCAGTTTTCATCACTCGCTAAAATTTCTTCCGTTGTCGATTGCCTGAAATGAAGACGTTCATTTTCAAGACTTTTCGATTTTTCAAGCATTTCGGGAGAAGAATCGATGCCGATAAATGTCGCTTGAGGAAATTTTTCTGTAAGAATCGCGGTTTGTTCGCCCGTTCCGCAACCTAAGTCGATCGCTTTCATTTCTTTTTCATCAGCAATCAGATCTGCAAGATCAAAAAAAGGCTTAAAACGAATATTTTTAAATTGATTGTAAACTTCAGGATTCCAAGGCATGATTTGTAAATTTAATGGTGATTCAATTTACAAAATTTCAATCTCAAAAAATAAATTAGAGTATTAAAAAAGACTTAAAATGTTGTACTCTTCAATTAATAAAATTTACAACTAACCACAAAGTTTGTCATCCCGTAGGGATCTAGGCGCGAATCTTTTCAGATAAATTTCTAAAAAATTTGCTTAGATTCCTCCGGAATGACAAACATACTAATAGTACAATATCGTTTGCTGAGTGAAACGCCCTTGCGAACGAAAATAGCCACAATCATTTAAACAAAAAACTTCGCGACTTTAGCGTTAAAATTCAATTCAAATTAATTCAAAAAAATCAAAGAATTTGCGAACTTTCTTTAATGCTATTCATCACAAAAATACTTTTTGTTTGTCCGATTCCTTCGATTTCAGATAATTTATTCACAAAAAACTCATGAAATTCATCCATATTCGGGGCGAGAATTTTTAGCATAAAATCAAAATCTCCGCTGATGTTATAAAACTCAACAACCTCTTTCAATTTTCCGACTTCTTCAATGAACTGTCCTGCCATTTTTTTATTATGAACATTCAGCGCGATCATACAGATCACCATCATTCCTTTATTCACTTTTTTGCGGTCAACAACGGTCGTATATTCTTTGATGATTCCTAGTTTTTCCATTCTTTTGATGCGTTCATGAGTGGGAGTAGGGCTCAGATTAATTCTTGTCGCGATGTCTCGAACACTCAATTTTGCATCTTTTTGTAAAATCCGTAGAATGGAAAGATCTTTTTCGTCGGGGATATAATTTTCCGTTGCCATTTGTTCTGTTTTTTGAGGTTAAATTTTAAATAAAAGAATATTTGTTCTTTTTATATTAACTTATATTTAAATATGTTCCAAATTTAGATCATAATTTTTACATACGTTCTATTAATTTTAATTTTGCAGCATAATTGAACGATATGGACAGAAAGAATTTGATATTAATTTTAGCATCGGTAGGAACATTTGTGGAAGCTTTGGATATTGCCATTATTAATCTTACAATTCCTTCTATTCAGGAGCAATTTGGTATCGGTGCGGAAACTGTTCAGTGGCTGCAGACTTTGTATGTATTATTTTTCGGCGGATTTCTGATCATTGGCGGAAAACTTTCTGATCAAATCGGAAGTAAGAAAATTTTCCTTTTGGGATCATTGATTTTTATGTTAACTTCTTTAGGTGCAGGTTTGTCCACAAGCTTTGAAACGTTGGCAATTTTCCGTGCTTTACAGGGACTTGGAGCGGCTTTTATCATGCCTTCTGCGATGTCGATTGTCACCAACACTTTCAAAGGAGATCAGGAAAGAAATCGTGCAATTGGAATTTTCAGTTCGTTTGCGGCAATCGGTTCAGGAAGCGGACTTTCGTTGGGTGGAATTATCAGTACCTATCTGAGTTGGCATTGGGTTTTTCTGATTAATGTTCCGATTCTTTTTGTTACATTAATTTTTGCCTATCAATATCTTCCGAAAGACGGGAAAGAAAAATTTCAGAAAACAGATATTACATCAGGAATTTTACTGGTTCTGGGGTTATTAAGTTTAACCTACGGAACTCATGAATTGATCCATATTAAAGAACATACTTTTGTGATTGTAAGCGCTCTTATTTTGGCTGTTTTATTGTTGGCTTTGGTATTTTATCGCTTAAAAACAGCTTCACAACCGTTGATTAATCTAACGTTATTTAAACATAAATCTTTGATGATTTCCAATCTTGCATTCGTTGCATTGGGAGCATTTTTTATCGGATTTTTATTCTTGATTTCTTTAATGCTTCAAAAAGATATGAATCACAGTGCGGCTTCCGCGGGATTAATGTTGGTTCCGTTCAGCGTACTATCTGCGTTGGTAGCGAAGTTTGTTTTACCACATATTTCAAAAAGATTAAATTCTGCCCAAATGGGAGTTTTCGGATGGAGTTTTATGTTAACGGGCGCTTTATTTTTATTGATTTCCGTATATTTTGGCCATCCTTTGACATTGGTTTTAATCGGTTCAGCCTGTATTTCAGGAGTAGGAATGACGTTTTGTTTTACGGCTTTATCGGTGTTGGGAATTCAGGATGTGCAGCCTTCAAGCTATGGAGTGGCTTCAAGTTTAGGTTCTACAAGCTATTTTTTAGGAGCAGGAATCGGATTGTCTTTTATGACGTTAATGAGTCAGATTTTCCCTTCAGAACTGGCGGTTGGAAATTTAAGCCTGATTATTCTGATAGGATATGCTGTTTTTGCTTTAGGAATATTATTTTATTTCATCTTAAAAAGTTTAAAAGTAAGGCAGACAGAAGTAGCTGTTTCGTAAATTGATTTTTTTTTACATAAAACTATATGAATGGGAATTTGCGACTGTTAAAAATTAAACCTTCAAGGTTTTTAAAACCTTGAAGGTTTACATCCACAATATTTGTCAAACTATTTTCTAACTTTATGCTTAGATTATTTAGTATGTTGAACTGATTGCGATGTCTTGAAGAAACGACAAAAATCCTAGCCCTGATTGCAGTGAAAATCCTTTTTTTGCAAAAAAAGATTGCAACGGAAAGCAGGAAATTGCTCCTTAAAAAAAATAAAAGTACAATTCGACGAAGTCAAAAAGCTTCAAATGAAAATTCTAAACAGATTTATAAATAAACTTTAAATAGATTAAAAATAGCCTTTAATTTTTGTCATTGAGGTTTCATTTAATTTTTTTTAATTTAATTTGCGGTGATTTTAATGACAATGAAAATACAAATCATCAGCGATCTGCATCAGGAATTTGGACTTACCGATTTATCTTTTGATAATGCAGATCTCGTTATTTTGGCAGGAGACGTGAATTTGAGAACAAAGGGAATTGAATGGATCAAGACTAAAATTTCCGATAAACCTGTAATTTACGTTCTTGGAAACCATGAATATTATAAAGGTTCTTATCCGAAAACTTTAAACAAAATAAAAGAAGCCGCACAAAATTCCAATGTTTTTGTGCTGGAAGATTCTTTTGTGGATATTGATGGAATTCGTTTTCACGGAGCAACATTATGGACGGATTTTTCCATTTTCGGAGATCCGAGATATTACGGAATGACCTGTCAGTCTTTGATGAATGATTATAAATACATCAGAAGAGATCCTTCTTATTCTAAAATGCGGACAATTGATACCTTTAAAATTCATCAGTTCTCAAAAGCATGGCTGCAGAAAAGTTTGGAGAATTCTCAAGGCTTGAAAAATATTGTGGTGACACATCACGCACCAAGTATTCAATCTGTTCCGGAAAAATATAAAAACGATCCTGTCACTTCCGCTTATGCTTCCAATCTTGAAGATTTTATCTTGGAATATCAACCTTTGTATTGGATTCATGGGCATATTCATACCCCTTCAAGATATAAAATAGGAGAGACGGAGGTGATTTGTAATCCTCATGGATATATTGATGAAAAATATAATGGCTATGAAAAAGAGCTGATTGTGGAAGTATAAATTTTTATGGATGATAATAAAGTAAAATGAAACTTGCTGCGTCTTTTATTTTACAACAAGTTATAATCTAATATCATTATGAAAAATATAAATATACACAATGGTATCATACTCATTCCGGATTTTAACGGATTTACAGAATTTGTATTTAATACTAAACTTTATACAGGACAATATATTGTAACACAACTACTTTCTACACTTATCGAAACAAATCGCGAATATTTTGAAATCTCCGAAATTGAAGGCGACGCCATTTTATTTTACCGTTATGACGCGAATCCTTCGTATCAGAGAATTTCCAAGCTTCTTCGGAATATGCAAAATGCTTTTAATGAAAAAGTAAAAGAACTGAGTGAGATGTTAAATACTTCCATCGATTTATCTCTAAAATTTATTGTCACTTATGGTAAGTTTTCGCAGTATAAAATCGGCAATTTCAGAAAATTGTACGGAACGACGGTTGTGGAAGCCCATCAATTGCTTAAAAATGATTTTGCCGAACAGCCTTCTTATGCTTTATTCAGCAATTCTTTTCTTGAAAACACCAATGATTTTGAAAATAGTTTGAATGGTCAGTCGTATCTTCCTGATGTAGGTGTTATTCAGTATTTTGAGAAATTGAAAGAGCGTGTTTGATTTTTTTTGTTTGAAGAAAGATAAAATATTTTCATCACCTTAATAAAAGTGCTTTTAAATAAATCTGTATCTTTGATAGTATCATTTGATAGTATCATATTTTGAAACCACCTTATATAATTACAGATAAAGTTTTAGAATTGGTTGCTTCTATTTCCGAAAAGATAGGGGAAATTAATGCGAATCATCTTTATAAACCTACCACAGAAACTGCGGAAGAAAAATCGTATTAAAACCATTCAGTCTTCATTAGAGATTGAAGGAAATACACTTACCGAAGAACAAATAACCGCCTTGCTGGAAAATAAAAGAATTATTGCTCCTGCAAAAGATATTCTTGAAGTGCAGAATGCAATTGAGATTTATAGTGATTTGAAACGTTTTAATCCTAATAAAATTAAAGATCTGGAATTGGCTCATTCCATTTTAATGAAAGATTTAATTGAAAAATCGGGTAAATTCAGAACGACTAATGTAGGAATTGTTAAAGGTTCGAAGATTGAACATCTTGCTCCAGGTGGAATCATGGTAAAAGGATTAATGAATGACCTTTTTAACTATTTAAAAAATGATAAGGATTTAATTTTAATTAAAAGCTGTGTCTTTCACTATGAGTTTGAGTTTATACATCCTTTCGTAGATGGAAATGGAAGAATGGGAAGGTTGTGGCAGACCTTAATTTTAATGCAGCAATATCCTGTTTTTGAATATTTGCCGGTAGAAAGTCTCATTAAAGAAAATCAAAAAGAATACTACAACAAACTTTCCGAATCTGATAAAATAGGGCAATCGACTCCTTTTATTGAATTTATGCTTGCGATATTATTAGAGTCTTTGAAACGGGTTTTACAATCTCAAAATACTAATCTAAATGCAAAAGACAGAATATTTTTATTTAAAGAAAAAATAGGCGATAAAAAATTCAGCAGAAAAGATTATTTGCAAAATTTTAAAAATATTTCAGCACCAACAGCGAGTAGAGACTTGAAATGGGCTGTTCAAGAAAATATTTTGATAAGGTCTGGTGAACAAAGATTGACGGAATACGAGTTTAGAGAATAGTAAAATAAAAAATGCCCGAATAAATTCAGGCATTCCGTTTTAGAAATATAAATAAGTAAAATTACTTTAAAGTAAACTTCACCTTAGTTTTAATAGCATCCGAAGAATTTCCGATTTGTGCTTCAAAATCTCCTGGTTCAGCGACCCAGTCGTGTTTTTGAGCGTCGAAGAAACTTAAAGCAGTCTTGTCGATCGTAAATGTAACTTCTTTTTCTTCTCCAGGATTTAAAAATACTTTTTCAAAACCTTTCAATTCTTTGGTTGGTCTTTCAACCGATGATTTCAAATCGGAAATGTATAATTGAGCAACTTCAGCTCCGGCTTTTTTTCCGGTATTTTTAACAGAAACCGTAAACGTAATGGTGTCGTCCTGAGAAATCGTTGTTTTATCAGCTTTCGCCTTTCCGAATTCAAAAGTTGTATAACTCAAACCATGTCCGAAACTGAATAATGTTTTAATTTTTTTCGTGTCATACCAACGATAACCTACGAAAATTCCTTCGTTATACGTAATGTTGATCGGGTTTTTCTGGTCTTTTCCTTTTCCTGCAGCCAGCTCATCTTTTTGTCCGGGATATTCTCCTAATGTGTGTGCAGAATTATCTTCCAGCTTCACAGGGAAAGAGAATGGCAATTTTCCTGATGGATTGGCGTCGCCTGCCAAAACAGAAGCAAGAGAATTTCCAGCTTCAGAACCCAAATACCAAGATTGTAAAACCGTCGGAACGTCCTTAATCCAAGGCATTGCAACCGCATTTCCTGATACCAGAACAACGGCAAGATTTTTATTCGCTTTTGCCAATGCAGAAATCACATTGTCCTGATTGTAAGGCAATCCGTAGCTTTTTCTGTCATTTCCTTCACTATCTTGGAAATCAGCTTTATTTAAACCTCCGACGAAAATTACGTAATCAGATTTTTTTGCTAATTCTACAGCTTCATTTAATAATTCAGCTTCAGAACGATCATCTTTTAAGTTTTGACCAGACTTTACGCCGTTATATTCTCCGCCAATATCTCCCACATAACCTCTCGCATATTGTACATCCGACTGTTTCCCGAATCTTGCTTTAATTCCATCTAAAGGAAGCGTTTCATATTTCACTTTTAATGAAGAAGAACCTCCGCCGACCGTCATGATTTTGATGGCATTTTCACCGATAACGGCAATTTTTTTAGCTTTCTTACTATCAATTGGAAGTACATTTCCCTGATTTTTCAACAAAACAATTCCTTCTTCACCGATTTCTTTTGCGACAGCTTTATGCTCTTCAGAAGCGATGTTTCCGAAAGGTTTGTTTCTGTTCATCGTTGTTTTATAAGCAAGATTTAGAAGTCTTGAAACTTTATCGTCAAGCTCTTTTGTCCCCACTTTTCCTGATTTAATTAAATCTAAATAAGGTTTTGCTAAATAATAATTGTCATATGCATTTTTTGTTCCTGCCGAAAGTCCGTTTGTCCAGCTTCCAAATTCAAGATCCAATCCGTTGTGGATGGCTTGTTCGGTATTGTTGACAGCGCCCCAATCGGAAACGACAACCCCTTTGTATTTCCATTCACCTTTTAAAATATCATTTAAAAGATACTGATTCTGACTGGAATATTGACCTTTGTACATGTCATAAGCTCCCATGATCGTCCAAGAATCTCCTTCTGTCACCGCCGCTTTGAAGGCAGGAAGATAAATCTCGTACAATGTTCTGTCGTCCACTTTTACATTGCTTGTGTTACGGAACATTTCCTGATTATTTAAAGCAAAATGCTTCACAGAAGTTGCCACACCATTCGATTGTACACCTTTGATGTAAGGAACAACCATTTTTGATGTCAAATAAGGATCTTCACCCATGTATTCGAAGTTTCTTCCGTTCAGTGGAGTTCTGTAAATGTTGACTCCGGGTCCCAAAAGAATATCTTTTTTTCTGTAACGGGCTTCTTCTCCAAGTGCTTTACCGTAATTCCATGACATTTTTTTGTTCCAGGTTGCGGAAAGTGCCGTCAATGCGGGATAAGCGATGATGGAGTCGTTCGTCCAACCTGCCTGATTCCATTCGTCCCACATGACTTCAGGGCGAACTCCGTGAGGTCCGTCTGTTGTCCAGAATTCAGGAATTCCCAATCTTGGAACTCCGGAAGAGCTGAATTTCGACTGTGCATGAAGCATCGCCACTTTTTCTTCCAGCGTCATTCTGGAAAGCGCATCCTGAACTCGCTGCTCGACGGGTTTTGATTCGTCTAAATAAACAGGTAGAGTAGTATTTTGAGCCATATAAGAAACAGAGATAAGAGTAAATAAGCTTACAATGGCAGTTTTCTTTAACATAAAAGCCTTTTTATTGATTGGTAACAAAAATAGCAAAAAAAATTATTATCTCAAATTGAGAAAATGATTATTTTAAATAAATGGTCATTAATAACCAAGATGTTATTTGGAAAACTGTGAGTTTAAGAAAAACGATTGTAATGGATTAAAGTATAAACAAAAAAAGACACCATTTCAAATACTCCTGAAACAATGTCTAAATATATAATAATAGAATTTTTGACTAACGTTTTTTTACCTTCACAAAACTCACTCTTTCAAAGAAAGAGAATTATGTGGCATTTTTATTAACAATTAACAATTAACAATTAACAATTAACAATCAAGCATTAACAATTAGCTACCATCCTTTCACCGCTCCGCCTTTGAAAATCTCTTCTGCTTTTTTCAAAACCTCATCAGATTCATAGGCTTTCACAAAGTTTTTTACTTTTTCATCATCTTTATTGTCCTGTCTTGAAACCACGACATTTACATAAGGCGAATTTTTATCTTCTTTAAAAATTCCCTGTTTGTCGGCATCTAATCCGGCTTGTGCAGCAAAATTATTATTGATAATCGCGATCACAACTTCTTTATCATCCAAGACTCTTGGCAATTGAGGCGCTTCGATTTCAAGGATTTTTAACTGTTTAGGATTCCCGACAATGTCAGTCACTTTCGGTAATAATCCGATGCCTTCTTTTAATTGCAATAAACCGTTTTTCTGTAGAAGAAGTAGGGAACGACCGCCGTTTGTCGGGTCGTTGGGAATTACAATCGTGCTTCCGTTTTGAAGCTCATTAATGCTTTTAATCTTTTTTGAATACGCTACAATCGGGTAGACAAAAGTATTTCCGACAACCGCTAATTTATAGCCTCTCTGTTTTGATTGCTCATTCAAATAAGGAACATGCTGAAAAGCATTCGCATCGATATCTCCATTATTCAAAGCTTCGTTTGGAACGACATAATCGTTGAAGGAAACCAGCTCTACATCAAGATTGTATTTTTCTTTCGCTACTTTTTTCGCCGTTTCTGCAATTTCCTGTTCCGGACCGGAAGTGATCCCGACTTTAATGTAATTCGGATTATCTTTTTTCGACGAATTACAAGCGGTGAATACCAACAAACCTGCCGTTAATAAACCTAAAATCTTTATTTTTTTCATTGTAAATTTTTTTTTTTTAAAGGCGAAAAAGCAAAAAGGTTAAATTTTTAAAATTCTTTAATAAATAAAATATGGCTTTACTCCTTTTTGCTAATTTTTTCGCCGATCGATGGCTGAATTTTCAAAACCATCACACTACTTCACATTCACATTATATATTTTAAAAGCACTCAAACACTCAAAAATCTCTCATACTCAAACACTAAAACTCTCCAACACTCAAACTCAGCGATGATCGAATCTCTTCGCCAATCTGTCACCCGAAAACTGGATGATAAAAACTATCGTAACCAATAATCCCAACACCAGATTCATAATCACCGCATCGTAACCGATATAGCCGTATTGATACCCGATTTGTCCCAATCCACCGGCTCCGACAGCGCCACCCATCGCAGAATAACCGACCAAAGTGATGAGCGTAATCGTTGCATTATTAATTAAAGAGGGAAGTGCTTCCGGCAACAAAACCTTTCGGATAATCTGAAACGGACTCGCTCCCAAAGCTCTTGCGGTTTCAATCAATCCATAAGGAACTTCCAGCAAACTGTTTTCCACTAATCTTGCAATAAAAGGTGCTGCACCGATGCTTAAAGGAACTAAAGCAGCGTTCATTCCAATTGATGTTCCGACTATACTTCTGGTAAAAGGAATCATCCAAACAATCAAAATAATAAAAGGAATAGAACGAAAAATATTAACCAAAACAGATAAAACTCTATTATAAATTACATTTTCCAAAAGCTGTCCTTTTCTTGTAAAAAACAACAGAATTCCAACGGGTAAACCCAACACAAATCCAAAAAATCCAGACACGAATGTCATATAAACCGTCTCCCAAACTCCCTTCGACAAAAGAGAAATCACCGTATCACTAAGCATATCCTCTTACTGTATTTTGAATTTTATTTTGATTGAAATAATAGATGGCCTGCTGGTTTTCCTCTTCTTCACCCTGAAGCTGTAGCAACAGTTTTCCGAAATTAGAATCTCCCAAATATTCTACATCTGCCTTCAACAATTTGTAAGGAATTTTATATTTATCATATACTATTGAAAGCAATTCTTCAACAGATATTTGTTCGTTTAACTCAACCTCAACCAATGGAAATAATCCATCTTGTGGGTCTTTTTGTAGTTTTTTATTCAGTTCTTGTGGTATAGTCATAACACCAGATTTTAAAAATTGTTTGATAATAGGATTTTCTTTATTGGAGACAATCTCGCTTAAAGTTCCTTTAATTAATAGTTTTCCTTTGTCGATCACGGCAACGTGGTTGCAGACAGTTTTAATGACTTCCATTTCGTGAGTAATCAACAAAATGGTAATTCCCAATCTTTGATTAATATCCCTCAATAATTGTAAAATAGATTGAGTCGTTGCCGGATCGAGCGCACTTGTCGCTTCATCACAAAGCAGGAGATAAGGATCGTTTGCCAACGCTCTTGCAATTGCAACCCTTTGTTTTTGTCCGCCCGAAAGACTTTTAGGATAATCATTGGCTTTGTCTTCTAAGCCTACAATTTTCAAAAGTTCATTACCTTTTTTATTGATTTCAGTTGTGCTGACATTATCCAATTCCAATGGAAGCGCAATATTTTCAAAAACTGTTCTTGAAGAAAGCAGATTAAAATGCTGGAAGATCATTCCGATTTTTTTTCTTTCGCTGGCTAATTGTCTGGAATTTAATTTTGTGAAATCTTTTCCGTTGATGATAATTTCGCCGTTATCAGGTTTTTCAAGAAGATTCACCGTTCGGATTAAGGTACTTTTTCCTGCTCCTGAAAATCCGATGATTCCTACAATATCGCTTTGTTCAATGTTTAGGCTTACATCATCCAGAGCTTTAAAAGACTGCTTTTTCTGATGAAAAGTTTTTGAAATATTCTTTATCTCTATCATTTTTACTTAAAATTTATATAGGTTGATAAGGTCTGCTATTTCTGTTGACATGTCTTATCGCTCTTCTTATTTTCACTTTTGATCGTTTTGAAAGCTTGAAATATTTCGTCACATTGGTTAAAAGCACTCCGGAAAGTATAACGATTAATCCATAAAATTGAGTGGTATTAATGGTTTGATTGGCGATAATCCAGCCTGCAATTACTGTTACAATAGGGTTGATGTAAGTGTGGGTACTTACTAAAGCTGCAGGTTTTACAGACAAAAGCCAGATGTAAGACATGTAGGCGATAATTGATCCGAAGAAAATAAGGAAGAATAAGCCAAACCAAGCTGTTAATGGTACTTTTACAATCGAAAATCCAATCCATTCATTTCTTAAAAAAGCAATAAGAAAAGAGGCAATACCTGCTACAATAAGCTGTTGCGCAATATTCATAAAAGTTGAATGACCTGCCGGATTTTTTTTAGAATATAATGATCCCAAAACCCAAGCAACAGAACTTAATGCCAAAACGATAAATGCAGTTATTCTTATTGAAGCATTTGCTGTTCCTGTATGTGAATTGGATGAACTTACACTTCCGTTCAGAAATAAAATAAGCCCCACAAAACCGATAATTAACCCTAAAGGAATGAATTTATCCGAGAAATAATAACTCCAGTTTTTCTTATCGATCGCGATGAACCAAAATGGTCCGGTTGCAATAGCGATGGCTGCTTCAGATGCTGTTACATATTGTTCTCCCCACGCTACAAGTCCCGTTCCTCCGGTAAGAATGAGGATTCCTGTGATCGAATTTTTTCTCCAGTTGACTACAGAATTTGCTTTTTCACCTTTTACGAGTAAATATCCCATCATCAATATTCCTGCACCCAAA
This sequence comes from Chryseobacterium ginsenosidimutans, assembly GCF_024807225.1. Lineage (GTDB taxonomy): Bacteria > Bacteroidota > Bacteroidia > Flavobacteriales > Weeksellaceae > Chryseobacterium > Chryseobacterium ginsenosidimutans. Next base: position 3,634,805 of record NZ_JANUCO010000001.1, on the reverse strand, counting down.
AATCTGAAACCGGAAAGAATAAAAGGCGGAAACCCGTTTAATCCGAAGGAAATCGCAAGAAAAGTAATTCCCCATATTACATATATATTGGTGAAGGCTATGGGAATAAGCCATTTGTTTTTATGAGTATTCATGATATTTTTTAATGTTGTTTTTGTAAATAAAAAAGGCTCTACAACGTGGTAAAGCCTTTAAAAATATGTCATATAAAAGTAAGGTTAACCACAACAGGAATGAAGCATAGGCATGCAGCAATACATCATCATAAAATTCATGGTGTGTCTTCTTACTGTGCTATTTTTAGATTCTGCTTTCATTTTATTTTTTATATCCTGATTACGTTTGCAAATATAAAACATAATTTTTTATTAGTCCACTAAAAAAGTAGACTTTTTGAAAAATAATTTTAATATTGTTTTTAATTATTTGATTTTTAGTTGTTTAAATTTATTTATACACGGTTAATTTAGCAATTGTAAGGTTGGTTATCAGTCTAAAAAAAGAAAAACCCAAGTCATTTATAATTCATCATTAATAATTAATAATTTTTTCGAAGCTATTTCCCGCTTTCCGCACTCGCTATTTTCTGAGTTTCGGCGGCGGCTTTTCCGCCGCCGAAACTCAGAAAATGAGCTCAAACAAATGTTCCAATCGGGGCTAGATTGTAGTCATTTTTTTCAGATTTCGAAATAGCCCAAAGTTTGTCATCCAGTAGGGATCTTGGCAAGAATCTTTTCAGACAGATTAAAAAAAATGCTTAGGGAAGACAAACTGTATGGAAACTATTATGCAGAAAGGAGAACAGATTCTTCACTCCATGCCGCTTCGTTCAGAATGACAAACAGAACATTTTACACTTTTTACAGAAAACATCATTTATTAAACTAGTTAAATGTGCAGGATTTCTATTCACCCTAAATTTGTCCTATCAAAATTAAACAAATAACAAAATGGAAAATAGAATTTTAGGACTGCACCATATCACAGCGATTGCAGACAACGCAAAAAGAAATTTAGATTTTTATACAAAGGTTTTAGGAGTAAGATTGGTAAAGAAAACGGTGAACTTTGATGATCCGGGAACGTACCATTTTTATTTCGGAAACGAAGAAGGAACTCCGGGAACAATCTTAACATTTTTTCCGTGGGAAGGAATCGGGAAAGGTACAAACGGAACAGGTTTAGCAACTCATATAGGTTATTCAGTTCCCAAAGGAAGCTTGGAATTCTGGAAAAACAGATTGCAGCAATTCAATGTAAATGTTGAAGAAGGTGAAATTTTTGGTGAAAAATTAATTTCATTCCAAGATCCGGATGGTTTACAATTACAGTTCATTGAATCTTCTACTCCGGATGACAGAAAAGTCTGGACAACCGATGATATTAAAGACGAAAATGCATTGAAAGGTTTCCACAACATCACCTTGACATTGAAAAAAGCAGATCCTACAATCAAAGTGTTAACCGATATTTTTGGTTATGATTTGCAAAAACAGGAAGGTGAAAGATACCGTTTTGCAACCGATGCGATCGAAACAGCGAATCTTGTTGACATCATCGAAAACGATAAAATTATCGCAGGAAGAAATGCCGCAGGAACCAACCACCACGTTGCATTCAGAGTAAAAGATGACAATGTTTTAATGGAATTCCGTGAAAAAGTAATGTCTGCAGGATTGAATATCACTCCGAAAATCGACAGAGATTATTTCTACTCACTATATTTCCGTGAACCGGGTGGCGTTTTATTCGAAATAGCAACCGACAATCCGGGATTCACTGTGGATGAACCTTTGAACGAATTGGGAACAAACCTAAAACTTCCAAAACAACACGAAGGATTACGTGAAAAAATAGAAGAAGTTTTACCGAAATTATCATAGGGTATTACTCAATTTTTAGAAAGGTCTTACCTTTAAATTATCAAATAAAAAAATTAAAAACAATGGAAACAACTAAAGTAGTTTTAGGAAACGTGAGAGGAGAAATTCAGCTTTTCTCAGACGATAAAAAAGCAGGAAAAATGGATATTTCGGTAATCGGAAAAAAATTAACCGTTTACCACACAGAAGTTGATGAAGAGTACGCTGGAAAAGGTTTCGCAAAATTATTACTGGAAAAACTGGTTTCCTACGCAAGAGAAAACGATATGAAAATTCTGGCGTTGTGTCCATATGTTCATGCCCAATTCAAACGCAATCCGGAAGAATATAATGATGTCTGGTTGAAAGAGGAGGGAGAATAAGATAAAGAAAAATAGTAAAATACCATCAAGTTTGTCATCCCGTAGGGATCTAAGCTAAGTGTTAGAAAATAGCATAGACAATTCGTGCTGAGAGATAAACTTGATGGATATACTTTTGCATCTGCGAACAAAAATAAGCAGACCAATTTAACGTCATAGCATTAAAAACCAACAACAATCAACCAACCACTAAAAACTAAAAAAAATGTCACTCATCACAGGACTTCACCACGTAACAGCCATCACAGGCGATGCACAGGAAAATATAGACTTTTACACCGGAGTTTTAGGACTTCGTTTGGTAAAAAAGACGGTAAATTTTGACTATTCCGATGTGTATCACTTTTATTTCGGGGACGAATTCGGAACTCCGGGAACGATTATGACCACTTTCCCTTATGGAAAAGGCTTAGTCAACGGAAGACATGGCAAAGGAATGTTGAATACGACCGCTTTTTCTGTATCAATCGATGCATTGGATTATTGGTTGAATCGTTTGAATCAGTTTAATATTCCTTTTAAACAGGCTCAGCAAAGATTTTCGGGTGAAGCTTTTATTTATCTGGAAGATTTTGACGGGTTGGGATTAGAATTGGTTTTCAGTGATAAAGACAATCGAAAAGGCTATTACAATGGCTTTATTCCAAAAGATTATGCCATCAAAGGAATCCACCATGTTGAAATTTGGTTAGATGCTTATGAAAGAACGGCAGCGCTTTTAACGACTCAGATGGATCATCAATTGATTGCCGAAAGCTCAGACAGATTCAGGTTTGCGGCAGAAGATGCTCCGGGAAAATATGTTGATTTGGTTTGTACGCCCAATGCTTTGAAAGGTTTGGCGGGAAGAGGAACCGTTCACCACGTTGCTTTTGCGACCCCAAATGCAGAAACTCAACTTGAAATGGTTGAAAAATTAAATAAATTCGGCTTAGAACATACCGAAGTGAAGGATCGTAAATATTTCACCTCCGTATATTTTAAAGAACCGGGAGGTGTTTTGTTTGAAATTGCGACTTCAGGTCCTGGATTTGATGCAGACGAGGAATTTGCTTCTTTGGGCGAACATTTAAGTCTGCCAAAACAATTCGAAGAAAAAAGAGAACATTTGGATGAAGCTCTCCCAAAAATTAATTATCCAACAGAAAAATACAGATAAAATAATGAGTCATACTTTAGATATAAAAACATCAGGAAAACAGATTAATGAAGCGGAAAAAGCTTTAATAATGATTCACGGACGCGGTGGAAGTGCGCAGGATATTTTGAGCTTATCACAGCATTTGAATGTGGAAGATTACGCTTTATTAGCTCCTCAAGCGACCAACGGAACTTGGTATCCTTTCTCTTTCATCGCTCCTGTTGAACAAAATGAACCTTGGTTATCATCAGCAATTGAAACGATTGAAAAAACGGTTAAAACTGCCATAGATGCTGGAATTAAAGCTGAAAACATTTACTTTTTCGGATTCTCGCAAGGCGCTTGTCTTACCTTAGAGTTCTTGGCGAGAAATGCTCAGAAATTCGGGGGAGCTACAGCAATTATTGGTGGATTAATCGGAGATAAAATCAATCGTGAAAACTACAAAGGTGATTTTGCACAGACTCCGATTTTTATAGGAACAAGCAATCCCGATTTTCATGTTCCGGTTGAAAGAGTGTATGCAACGGCAAATATTTTAAGAGAAATGAATGCCGATGTCACAGAAAAAGTATACGATAATTTCGGACATTCGATCAATCAGGAGGAAATGGAACTGGCGAATTCATTGATTTTTAAATAGAATGATTTAAATACAAATAAGTACAATATTGTATTCAATAGGAACGGGCATGTCATCCTGAGGTTGTCGAAGGAAGCCCGTTTAATAAATTATAAAATCAATTGGCTTTAGCCAAAACATAAAAAAATATGAAAATCACAAAAATCTTCAGCGACGAAAAAGAAGAAACTCATTTCGAGGAGGTAGAAATTCCTTTAATTGATCAAGGTGAAATAGGTTTTTTGTCAGAAAATATTGATGTTAAAAAACTACAGTTCAGGACAGTTTCTGCAGAGTACGATTACGATTTTCATTGTGCTCCACAGCGACAATATATTATCTTGCTAAATGGCGGTGTTGAAATAGAAACTTCTCTTGGCGAAATCAGACAATTCAAAACAGGAGAAATTCTTTTGGTAGAAGACATTTCAGGAAAAGGACACAAAACAAAAAATTTGGAAAAGAAAGAGAGAACTTCACTGTTTATACATCTTTAATTAGAAAATGACTAATCATCGAGTTGTAAGTCTAACTTCTAACATCTTATATCTAACTTCTAAATAGAAACTATGCACGAACAACTACTTCTTATACTGGGACTTTTACTCATCGTAATGCTGCTCGTCATGTTGGCGCAGCGTATCAAAATTGCGTATCCGATATTTTTGGTATTGGCGGGATTGGGAATCAGTTTATTTCCTGGAGTTCCGGTGTTAAAGCTTGATCCCGAAGTTATATTTTTAATTTTCCTGCCGCCACTTTTGTATGAAGCAGCGTGGTACACTTCATGGAATGACTTCTGGAAATGGAAAAGAACCATCGGATTATTGGCTTTCGGATTGGTATTTCTGACGTCTCTGGTCGTGGCTTTTGCGTCACAGGCTTTAATTCCGGGATTCACTTTGGCATTGGGATTTTTGTTGGGCGGAATTGTTTCTCCACCGGATGCAGTTGCTGCAACGACAGTTTTAAAAGGATTAAAAGTTCCAAAACGTACCGTTGCCATGTTAGAAGGTGAAAGTTTGATTAACGATGCTTCCTCATTAATTGTCTTCCGATTTGCTTTGGCGGCGGTGATGACAGGAATGTTTTCGATGCAGGAAGCGACCGGTCAGTTTTTTCTGGTAGCAGGAATGGGAGTAGTAGTGGGAATCGCAGGAGCCCATGTTTTTTATGCAATTCACCGGTTTTTACCCACAACTCCAGCGATAGATGCGGCTTTAACGGTGATGACGCCTTATATTTTATTCTTAGTTGCCGAACATTTTCACTTTTCGGGAGTAATGGCGGTCGTAAGTGGTGGATTATTCATGTCTTTCCGTTCGCATGAGATTTTTAAAACAGGAACGACGAGAATCAATATGATGGGAGTCTGGAATACGTTGATTTTTGTGATGAATGCATTAGTTTTCGTGTTAATCGGACTTCAGCTTCCCGATATCATCAATGGTTTGGGTGAAACTTCTTTGATGGATGGGATTAAATATGGCTTAATCATCAGTGTAATTGTAATTATCGTCCGTCTTTTCTGGATTTATCCGGTTGCTCATATTCCGAGATGGCTGAGCAAGAAAGTTCGGAAAGATCCGAGTCCGGGATGGAAAAACCCTTTAATCATCGGTTGGGCAGGAATGCGAGGCGTAGTTTCTCTGGCAACAGCTTTGTCGATTCCCGTGATGATGAACAGTCAAACGGAATTTCCGATGAGAAATTTAATCATTTTTATCACTTTCGTCGTTATTTTTGTGACGTTGGTTTTTCAGGGTTTAACGCTTCCTTTGATTATTAAATTAACCAAAATCGGAGAAATAGATCATATTTTACCGTCGCACGAACAGCAAGCTGGAATTCAGATCAGACTGGATAATTTGGCGGTGAGCAGATTAGATGAAAAATATGAATCGAGTTTAAAAAATAACAGCTTGGTTGAAAATTTTAAAAATACGATTGAGAATGATATCTCTGTTCAGAAAGGTCATTTAAGTTCGTTGGAAATGTGTACCAACAGACAACATGATCTGAAAGAATATCATGAAATTATGCTTGATATTTTTGCCTTACAGCGAAAAGAATTATATAAAATGAAACGTGAAAAACTGTTCACCGATGACGAAATCCGCAAAGCTGAATCGCAATTAGATTTAAATGAATTAAAAATTACAGGTAATAAACATTTATAATTTTGTTGATAGTTGATCGTTTTTTGTTGATTCTAAATCTCACTTGTCCTTCTGAATGAAGGAAGAATCTAAAAAATAAAAAAAGATCTTCATTACGTTTCACTTAAAAGTATTAATTAAAAATCAAAGCGCTTTTTGCGTTAAAAAAAATAAATCCAAAATGAAAATATTAAACTTTCTGGTCATTGGAAAAAATCAAGAGATTATCGAGACCTTAAAAAGAATTATCGAAAATAATGAAGGCTGGAAAGCCGAAATTCAAAGCGATGAAAATTTCTGTTACGAATATATTAAAGAAAATCAAGTTGATATCGTTCTTTTGAGTTCAGGATTAGAAGAACAATTTGAAAGAGATATTAAAGTTTTTTGTGAAAATTTAGACAAAGAAGTTAAGGTGATCGACCATTATGGGGGAGGAAGCGGATTATTAAAGAACGAAGTTTACGCACTTTTTCCTAATTTGCAGTCGTAAACTGCAATCTATGTCTGAAAATATCATCGAAAATGTAACACGATTCATCAATCTTAGCGAAAAAGAAGAAAAATTTTTTACCGATTCATTAACGTTTCAGACATTTCCCAAGAAAACGGTTTTGCTGAGGGAAGGTGAGATTTGCCAGTTTGAAGGCTACATCCAAAAAGGGTGTGTAAGGGTATATTATCTCGATGATAACGGCTTTGAAGTAACCATTTTATTCGCCATCGAAGACTGGTGGATTAGTGATATTGCCTCATTTCAGGATCAAAAACCTTCTCGATTATACATCGAAACCTTGGAAGATTCAGAAATTTACATGCTGAATCCCACTACAAAAGAAAAGCTCCTGACTGAAATTCCAAAATTCGAAAGAGTATTCAGAATGTTGGTGCAGAGAAATCTTTCTACCTTGCAAAACCGATTGGTCAATACGATTTCAAAAGCGGCATCAGACCGATATTTAGAATTCGTAAAAGTGTATCCGTCCATTCCTCAAAGAGTCGCGCAATACTATATCGCGTCTTATCTCGGCGTTTCCAAAGAATTCGTAAGCACTATCCGAAAACGCCTCGCTTCCAAAGAAAAATAATTTCTCCAATTAAATCAAAACATAAATTATTCCGCCTCAAGAAGCATTTTTCTCCTTTAATCTGAAAAATATTCACAATATTGTCATCCCGTAGGGATCTAAGCAAAGTTTTTAAAAATTAATCTAAAATGATTCGAGCCTAGATCCCTACGGGATAACAAACTTTATGGATCATCTTTGCTGAGTAGAACGCCTTTGCGAACGAAAATATGCAGAACAATTTAAAATAAAAACCTTGCGACCCTTTGCGTTAAAAGAGAATTTTTGGTGCTTTTGTTTCAATACAAAAGAATTAATTATTTTCTTCAAAAAACTGAATTTATTAAACTAGTTAAATGCACAGCAATTTTCATCACCCTAAATTTGTCTTATCAAAAACGAATAAATAACTAACAGATATGGACAGAAAAGATTTTTTAAAGAAAGGATTATTGGGAACAGGAATGTTTGTGGCATCCGCTTCATTGGGAAATACGATGAAAAATGAGATCGACGAAATCGAACCGTTAGAAACCGATCGGTTACAACCATTTACCCAATCCTGAATCAAAAATTAAAGACAATTCTGTGATTCATAAAGCAGATTCAAGAGGAAAGGCAGATCACGGCTGGTTGGTGAGCAATCATACCTTCAGTTTTGCCAATTATCACAATCCTGAAAGAATGCATTTTGGGGTGTTGAGAGTCTTGAATGACGATAAAGTAGATGGAGGAAGAGGTTTCGGAACACATCCTCACGATAATATGGAAATCATCAGTATTCCGTTGGAAGGAGATCTAGAACATAAAGACAGCATGGAAAATTCTGCCATTATCAAAAGCGGAGATATTCAGGTGATGAGTGCAGGAACAGGAATTATGCACAGTGAATTCAATAAAAACAGCGATCAACCGGTAAAATTCTTGCAAATCTGGGTATATCCGAACAAAAGAAATGTGGCTCCAAGATACGATCAGGTTACTTTAGATAAAACAAAAAGCAAGAACAAATTCCAGCAAATATTATCTCCAAATGCTGATGACGACGGAGTTTGGATTCATCAGGATGCGTGGTTTCATTTAGGGAATTTTGAAAATAATATCGAAACCAATTATCAGATCAGAAAAAAAGGAAACGGCGTCTATGCTTTTATCATTAAAGGAAGCGCAGAAATCGGAGACCAAAAATTGGAAGAAAGAGACGGTTTCGGAGTTTGGGATATTTCAGATGTAAAAATTAAGGCAACATCAGAAAACACGGAAATCCTTTTAATGGATGTTCCTATGACGATGTAATAAAGTTATAGTAATGAAGTTAGTTTCATGATTATTGTTGGTTGGCTCTCTTTTTTAAGGGAGCTTTTTTGTATGGTAATTTTATTGAAAAATAATGCGGAAATCGATAGTTTTTGACTGTATGTTCTTAAATTGTTTTTCACATATTTGTGGAGTAATTAAAAAATTATATATTTAACAAACAAAAAAAACAAATGATTATGAGGAGAAAAATTATTCTCAGGCTATCGATGCTGATAGTCTTGTTAACAACATTACATTCCTGCCGAAACGAATTTGTAGATTATGAAGGACGAACAGGCGAAACAAAACAATTTTATACTGCTAAACAGCTAAGCTATGAACAGCTTAAACAGCAGTCTCCTACTATAGCAAATAAAATTGCTGCTTTCAAAGCTTTATCCGGTCTTAAGAATACAAACTCCAAAACTTATACAGATTCGGAAGAAGAGTTTTCAGTGAATACTGACATGTCTTTTTATGTTGAAGATGAAAAAGGACATAAAACTTATACTTTCAAAATAGAAAAGAGAGAAAACAGTTCGGATGTTTTAGAGAATCTGGTATTAAGCAATACAGGAAATTCTGAATTTGAAGCCTATATTTCTTCTTATGATAAAACTGCACTTGAAAACCTAGGTAAATTTACCCTTGAAGATTTAAAAGATCACGTTACGATTGAGCCTATTGGTAAAAGAAAAGGGGCTGACATTTTTGGAAAATATTTGGCAAACCCTTGCCAGATCATGGCCTAATTTTGTTAATATATTTGTTTCTGGCACAATGTGTTATGAAAATAAGCACGATTATGCACATATAGGTGATTGTGACTATAAGAATACACCGGGGAAAGCACCTACCGATTCTTATTCTTATACTGGTATATCGTATGAAATTATTATTACATGTGATGGCGGGGGTGCGTCGCCCGGTAACGGATCTGTTGTTACAGGACCTTATGATGGTAATAACCCGGGAGGAGGTTTTGGTAATACAATCACCAATAATCCTTGTAATAAATTGAAAAACTCTCTCTCAAAGAATATCATTGGTACTACACCACTAAAAACTACTAAGGGAATGCTTCAGATTCTGAAAGAAAATTTACCTTCTGTGAATCCGCAAATTCCTGGAGAGATTGCCTATGGTATGTATCAAAATGCCAGTAATGAGTTAGAACCGCGATTCTTTGAAGAATTAGATATTGCTCATAATATTGAAGCCGAATTAGGATTCGATGTATACCCTGTATTTATGCACACTCATAAAGCAAGTGGTCTTACCATATTTTCTTTAGCAGATATTTTTGCGATTAAGGATGGAATCGATAACGGAAACTTCAACGAGAATACCGTTTTCTATCTTGTCACCGATAACGGTACACAATATGCTATGACCATAACAGATCTTAATTCTTTTAATGCTTGGACTAATCTTTATTTTGCGGGTTGGGAGTTTGATAATATTAAGAAATTGAAAGAAGATGAATATGAAGAATTGATTAATAAAAAAAATAATATAGATCAAAACGAGAATGGACTTGCTAGATTTTTTGACACAAAATTTGCAGGAATACAATTATTTAAATCTTCACCTGATTTTTCTACATGGCAGCAGTTAATTTATAACCCGCTAACCAATAAAACAACCAAAACCAATTGTCCAAACTAAAAAAAACATTATGAAAAATATATTTTTATTATCAAGTTTAGTATTTTCGTTAACGCTTATGAATTGCCAAACTACATACCCATTAACCAATTATAGTACAGATGTACTTCATAGTGGTAATTACATTCAAGATACAACAGGAGTCTTAGATAAATTTGTGGGAACTTGGAAATACATCAATGGAAACGACGAATTTACCGTAAAAATTATCAAAAAAGAACATGACAACATTTTTGGAATGCGCGATTATTATAAAGATTTCTTATATGGAGGATATAAATACATAAAGAATGGTAGCATAGTGGTGGATCGAGTAAATTTTACGTTTAATGGACTTTATGATCCAAACTTTCCTATTATTTTGGGTAGTGGAAATCTTTCAAATAATTATAATGACATTAGTCTTTTAGGTGATGACGTTATAGTTCATAAGCCTGTTTATATTGAGCTAAAGATAGTTAATCCTACAACAATGGAATGGAAAATGACTCCTAGAGAAAATATTAGTATCAACGGGAGTTCTCCTACTCCGGGTGCGGGTTGGGGAATTCCGACGAGTGTTACTCTGATAAAGCAGTAAATATGAAAAATACATTTTTATTTTTAAGTCTACTTGTATCTTTTACACTGATGAATGGCCAAACCACTTATCCACTCACTAATTATGACACCAATGTATTACATAGCGGTAATTATATTAAAGATACTACGGGTATTTTAGATAAGTTTGTCGGAACTTGGAAATATTCCAATGGAAGTGATGAGTTTACCGTGAAAATAATCAAAAAGGAACATGATGATGCTTTTGGACTTAATGACTATTATCAGGACACACTTTATGGTGGTTATAAATACATAAAGAATGGAAATCTTTTAATTGATAGATTAAATTTTACATTTAATGGATATACGGATCCTAATTGCCCATTAATGCAAGGTAGCAATTTATCTAATAATCAGAATATGATTACATTGGTTGGTAATGATAGGATAGTTCGTAAACCTGTGTATATGGATTTACAAATTATTAATCCTACAACAATGGAATGGAAGATGACCCCAAGGGAAAATATTAGTATCAACGGGAGTTCTCCTACTCCGGGTGCGGGTTGGGGAATCCCTACAAATATTACTTTAACAAAGCAGTAAAATATTAAATATTTCTTTTGACAAGTTTTTCTAATCATATACTAAAATAATAATGGATAGAATTAAAATTTTATTTCTTTTAATTGTCCCAATTTTTAATCTTTATGGGCAGAGTATTAAATGGAAAAAACTTAATGAAAATATTTCTTACTCACTAATAGAAAATAATTCTAGTGCAAAGGTTGGAATAAAAGATTCGGTAAAAGTAGATTTATTTATTTTCGATCTTGACAAAAAAATTATGATTAAAAGGAATAAGCAGCTAAACAAGCCTGCCTATTCCTTTTATGATAATTATAGGAATGTACAAAAGACTTACGTTCCCGTAGAATTTCATGACAGTCTATTAAAAAGATCAGAATACATATTTAAAATAAAAACAATAGGTAAAAACAGCTATATAATTTCATTTGTTGAAAATTTAGGTAACGATCAACTAAAACATTTTACTAAATATTTAAATAGAAAATATACATTACTTGAAAGTATTTATTCAACGAAAGAAAATAATATTAAAAAAAATGAAATTTGGTCTAACGGGCTTGGAGTAAAAATAATACATCCTATTTATACCACATTAAAAATTACGACTATTAAAGAAGTCGATTTTAATATAATACCAAGAAGAATGAAAAAAAATATTATTGATACATCTTCTTATCTTTCTAATAAAAAAAGTAAAATATTTTTCTTTAAAATAAAGACATAATATGTATGCATATTAATGTATTTCCATAGTTTGAATTAAATATTCTTGTTACATCATTTATAAAACTTACCACTTAAAGTATAGTTTTTCTTACTGCGATTGTAATTCTTCCAACTCTAAAGTATATTCTTGTAACTCCAAATATAATATTAACATTCCCAATTAATATTCTTGCATCATCATTTATACTTTTAACGACTTTAAAATAGATTCTTGCAACTTTGTCGATACTTTTTGTAATTCTAAGTATACTTTTTATTACTTGAGATATGATTGTTTTTACTGTGATTTGACTTTTAAGAACTTTGGCTATGCTTTTTGTAACTTTAATAAGAAAGTGATAAACTTTTAGAGTCTGTTTAAATTTAATTCAAACATTTTAAAAAGCAGTACTAATTTTTTAACGCAAAGATTTAATTCAATAGTAATTTAATTGAAGTGAGCAAAGATGAATCAACAAGTTGATTTGAGGAAGCGCTGTTTTCACGCTTTGCGAAGCAAATTTTATTTGTCTTTGCTTCCTAAAATAATACGGAATATAAATATAATCTTTGCGTTAAAAAATAATAGTGAATTCCATTTGAAAGAAATCTAAGTCTTTCGATACAAAACTTTTATTCTCAAGAAAACATAAAAACTATATTTCAACGGGATTACAAAAATTTGTAATGTAAATTTTAAACAGGCTCTTAAAATAAGAAAAACTATATCGGAAAGCATTCTCGACAAAAAAATAACGATTTACAATCAATAACAACTAAAAATTATGATTAACTAATACCAAACAACCTTACCCAAAATCCAAAAAAATTCCCGATTTTTGCAACCCTTTCAATAATCCCGAATATTCATGAAACTTTGTATTGCCGAAAAACCCAGTGTTGCCAGAGATATCGCCAAAGTATTGGGCGCAACCATGCCCAAACAAGGGTATATGGAAGGAAACGGCTATTGTGTGACATGGACTTTCGGACATCTTTGCACCCTCAAAGAACCTCACGATTACGGTCCGCAATACAAATCGTGGAATCTGTTTTTACTGCCGATTATTCCTGCGAATTTTGGGATCAAATTAATTCCGAACAAAGGCGTTGAAAATCAGTTTAAAGTGATTGAAAGATTGGTCGGAGAATGTGATGAGGTCATCAATTGCGGGGATGCGGGACAAGAGGGAGAGCTGATTCAGAGATGGGTGCTACAGAAAGCAAAATGCAACAAACCTGTTCAGCGTTTGTGGATTTCGTCTCTTACCGAAGAAGCGATTAAAGAAGGTTTTCAAAAATTAAAACCTGCCGAAGATTACAAAAATCTCTATCTCGCAGGAAATGCAAGAGCGATCGGAGACTGGTTGTTGGGAATCAATGCAACGCGACTTTTCACGAAAAAGTTTGGCGGAAATAAGGCTGTTTTGTCTATCGGAAGAGTGCAGACTCCGACGTTGGCGATGCTCGTTCAGCGTCAGAAAGAGATCGATGCTTTTACGACTGAAGAATATTGGGAACTTAAAACCAAATACCGTGACGTTATTTTCAACGCTGCGATCGACCGTTTAAAAACCTTAGACCGCGCCGAAAAAGGCTTGGAATATTTAAAGCTAAATCCTTTTGAGATCGTTTCTTTCGAAATTAAAGAAGGAAAAGAAAAAAATCCGAGACTCTTCGATTTGACGGGACTTCAAGTGGAAGCCAACAAAAAATATGGCTATTCTGCAGACAGCACGTTGAAATATATTCAAAGTCTTTACGAGAAAAAACATGTGACGTATCCGCGTGTTGATACGACCTATCTATCCGAAAGTCTTTACCCTAAAATAGACGGAATCCTTCGCAAAATGCATTTTTATCAGGAACTCGTTGCGCCTTTATTGGAAGCTCCGATTCCGAAATCAAAAACTGTTTTTGATGATGCAAAAGTAACCGATCACCATGCGATTATTCCGACCGAAATTCCGCCTTCTCAGAATCTGACAAGGGAAGAAAAGTTGGTGTATGATTTGATTGCGAAACGTTTTATTGCCGTTTTTTATCCCGAATGTAAAATTTCAAATACTTTGGTAGAAGGACAGGTAGGAACAATTCCTTTTAAAACAAGCGGAAGACAGGTTCTTGAGCCAGGTTGGAGAGCTGTTTATGCGAAAGATGCCAAAGAAGAACCGACGGATAAAGAAAAAGAGAAGGAAGAAGAACAGACGATTCCTGAATTTATTGTTGGAGAAACCGGACCGCACGATCCGATGATTCATCAGGGAAAAACGACTCCGCCAAAGCCTTACACGGAAGCAACGCTTTTGAGAGCAATGGAAACTGCCGGAAAACAGGTGGATGATGAAGAGCTTCGAGAAATGTTGAAAAATAACGGAATCGGAAGACCTTCGACTCGAGCAAACATCATTGAAACGCTTTTCAAAAGAAAATATATCGAGAAGAAAAGGAAAAACCTCATCGCCACGCAAACCGGAATTCAGTTAATCGATACAATTGAAGACGAATTGCTGAAAAGCCCGGAATTAACAGGAGAATGGGAATTAAAACTTCGTAAAATTGAAAGCGGTGAATATGAAGCCAATCAGTTTAAAGAAGAATTGATTCAGATGGTAACGGAAACTGACTAAAAAAGTGGTGTACGGGAAAGCAAAAGTCTTCACCTTACATGAAGAAAAAGAAGTGGTAACGGAAAAGAAAAAACGTGAACCTGCTGTAAAAAAAGAGCTTCAGTCGTGGGAAGAAACCAAATGTCCGAAATGTAAAGAACATAATCTGATGAAAGGAAAAACCGCAGTCGGCTGTTCTGATTTTAAGAATTGTGGCTTTAAAATTTCTTTCGATATTTTCGGTAAAAAATTATCAGATAAACAATTAATGGACTTGGTTCTGAAAGGAAAAACTTCAAAACTGAAAGGGTTTACAACACATCCCGAAAGTTTGTCGGAAGGTGTTTTATCTTTGGATGAAAATTTTCAGATTCTACTGAACTAATTTAATAATAGGGATGCTTCGACGGAGCTCAGCATGACATTTCTAATACTAACTGCTTTATTTTAACAGCGTATTTGTAGCGATGTCATGATGAGGCTATTGAAGCATTTTTTTTCTAAACACAAATTTCCACAAATATTTTTCACGAATAACACGATTTTATAGCCATAATAATATCAATAAGAACGGGCTTTAGCCCGTTTTCATTTTATCCAACCTTCAAATGGCTTTAGCCAAAACTTAAAAATCAGAATGACAAACTATGTGGTAATGCAATTTGTATAATAGTTTTGTGCTATTTGAGAAAAAGATTTGTGGAAATTTGTGTTTAAACTACATTTGCATTTAAAATAGAAAAATGACCCCAGAAAAAAGGCAACTCATCACAGACAGTTTCAACCGTTCCGAAACATTACAATTCTATAAAGCAGAATTGCTGGAAGTTGATACCGATTTTATCTCCATGAAAATTCCAAAAATGGAACTCATGACCAGAAAAGCGGGAATGTTCAACGGAGCAATGATCGCGTCTTTGGTAGATGTTTCTTCAGGTTATGCCGCGGTAAGCCATTATGCGGAAGATTGTTACGTGGTGACAGTAGAGTTGAAGGTCAATTATTTAAGACCGGCAATCGGTGACGCTTTGGTTTCAAAATCATATGTTGTGAAAGGTGGTGCAAAAATAAGTGTCATCAGAACAGAGATTTATACGGTTGATGAAAACGGAAAATCAGAAAGTCATGTCGCGACTTCTTTGGTTACGATGATGAAGATAAGATAAAAAATAAGGTATAATAATTTTATAACATATCATTTCAAACTCAATCTAAATTAAAAAACTCAAATCTTCTTACCCTCAAACTCTAAGACCCTCCAACTCTCAAACTCGGATCAGAACGAAAACGCCTGAACAGAAAACTGCAGAAAAGCATTATTTCCAACGGGATTCCACATTCCCCAAATTCCGATGGGAATTTTGTACCCTGCAATCATGAAAGTTTTAGAAACAATTAAACTTACTTCAGTAATGCCGTCTTTTTTAGCGAAAAAATTACTTTTTTCTCCGGCATGATTCAATGCAAAACCGTAACCGACTCTTGTGCGGACTTCCAGATTTTCATCTTCCTTTTTATAAACAGGATATTCCGCGGAAACGAAGGACGAATATTTGTTTTCCGTATTTTCTTTATTCCTGTCGCGACCGAAAACGACCGTATTTGCACTTAATGTTAAAGGAATTTTATCACTGATGAGATAATATGATCTTAAATCCCAAAAACGTCCGGTTTCGTTTGCATTATAATTGAAAAACTCTTTGTTATTGTACGTTGCAGCAGGTGAAAAATTATAAATATCCCAAAGTTCTACGGTAAGATGTTTATTTTTATATCCTGCATAATTGTTGAATTCTTTGTAGGAACCATCAACATTTCCACCGGTCCAGAATCCGCCATAGAAATTCTTCCCGTCCAAATGTACATCTCCTGTATAAATGAAACCCGAAGAAACTTCCTGTCCGCGCCATAAATGACTGTTTCTGAGTTGCAAAGCTGAATGTATTTTCTGGCTGTAAAGCAATGAAGTTCCTATGATGATTGACAAAATCAACAATAATTTAGTTCTGATCATGACATTTGTGTTTTAATTTTTAGCTAAAACATTCCTATATCCGATACAAAATACCAGATAATAGAAATGTAAAAAATCGAATATGAATGTTAATTAATTAAATCTTTTTCTCTGATTTTTGATCCGAATAAAGCGTAAGAAAGCATTAATAATTCACAGATTACGGTCAATATCCAAGTCCATCTCCAAGATCCGAAAGCATCTGCCAATCCTCCCTGAACCAGCGTAAAGACCGCTCCACCAAATACTGCTGAAATGAAAACTCCCGAAGCTTTTGAAGTATATTTATTCAAACCTTTTATCGAAAGAGAATAGATGCAGCTCCACATGGATGAATGTAAAAGTCCGATCGCAACCAGAAACCAAAGATTTTGAGTGATCATGGCGATAATAGCTAAGATGGTAGCTAAAATAGTGGTAACAGCTAATTGAGTTTTTGCAGAAATATGGCTCAGAAAACTTGAAATTGATCTTCCTACTAAAAATCCACCCCAATATAATGTGGAAAGTAAAGCATGAATTCCCAGATCCATTCCGCCGATCATGATGTCGGTTTTTCCAAAGAAAGTAATTGGATGACCGGATTCCGTTAGTTCAAATGCATGAAGGTTGATATTGGCACCAATCGCAACTTCTGTCCCGACATAAAAGAAAATCGCCAAAACGCCCAATGCAAAATGTCTGAACGACCAAATGCTTCTTTCTAATTTTTCTCCCGCAACGGCTCTTGTATTTTCGATATCGGGAAGGTGAAGCTTTTTTGTAATTAAAATAACGATTAAAATACAGGCAATTAATATAGAAAGTGGGAGTAATAATTGTTTTATTTCAATACTTTCGATCGAAATACCACTGAACATCACAACAGTAACGAAGAATGGGGCAGAAGTAGTTTCCGATAGAATTAATGGCTGTTAAAATATTCAATCTTTGCACAGGTTGCGTTCCTTTTAGCTGATAAGAAGCCGCATAAGGATTCACAACAACCTGAATAATTGCTGCCGAAGTTCCCATTAAATAAGATCCCGTCACGAAAATAATAAATCCGAAAGGAATAATAGCATCACCAATACCAAATTCCACAGTAGGATATTGTGAACCAAACCATGATGAGAAAAGATACATAAACAATCCTGAAATCATAAATAACAAACCTCTCAGAATGGTATTTTTATATCCGAAAGCATTCACCCATTTACTTCCTAAAGTTCCGTTTAATAAATATCCTAAGAAGAAAAAGAAGGAAATAAGAGTGGTAAATGTATTTTTCAAACTTCCTGCATGAGAAAGAAAGGTGAACTTCAAAGGAGCTTGCAACTGTTCATTTACGGTGGTTAAAAAACCAACAATAAAATAAATAAACGTAATAATCGCGAACGGAAATATACTGGTATTCGTCTTGGTATCAAGCTTTTTAATATCTGAATTAGCTATCATAAGTGTTTTTTATATTATTAGTTCTAATGCCTTACCCGTTCCCAGATTTTTAATTTCGCTTACAAATTTTTCATAGAGCTGAACAAATTGGTTTGATTTTTTTAAATCAATACTTTTAAAAGCAGATAAACCTAAGAAATCAATCGGATCATCACTTGAAATGAGGTTCTCATCATTTTCATTTATCCACGGTTCGGCAACCTCGTAAGAATGTCCTTTATCATCGATTTTATATTTTAAATAATGTCTGTAAGAAGCGAATAGAAAGGCAACACGAGTCAAATCTTTGTCATCATTGATCATTTTCGCAAGATTCGGCATCATATAAACCGGCAGTTTTGAAATTCCGTCAAAACATAATCTGCTTACTTGGTCGCTCACGCTTTTATTCGAGAATCTTTCGATCAAAGTCTGTTTGTATTTTTCCAGATCGGTATTTTCGGGAGCCGGAACGTAAGGGGTGATGTCTATATCCATAAAATCACGGATAAATTTTACAATACTTTTATCTTCCATCGCTTCATCCACTTTTCTGTAGCCTTTTAAAAATGAAGGATAAGAAAGCAGCATGTGAGAAGCGTTTAACAGGCTTAATTTCATGTTTTCAAAAGCCGTCACATCCTGAGTAAATTCTACGCCAACTTTTTCCCAAGCAGGTCTTCCTGCAATAAAATTGTCCTCAATTACCCATTGCGTAAAATCTTCACAATAAACGGGAGCTTTATCATCAATTCCGCTTTTTTTATTCAGCCTTACAACATCTTCGGGAGAAGTTGCGGGTGTAATTCTGTCGACCATACTGTTCGGGAAAGTAACGTTGGTTTTTACCCATTCAGCTAAGTCTTTATCTTGGGTTTCAATAAACGTAGTGAATGCTCTTTTTGCCGTATTTCCATTGTGTTGAAGGTTGTCACAAGATAAAATGGTAATGCTTCCGTTTCCCTCTGCTTTTCTTTTACGAAGCCCTTCTGCTATAAAACCAAAAACAGTTGTTGGATTTTCAGGGTTTTCAAGATCATGTTTAATTTTTTCATCATTTAAATTAAATTCATTTGTTTCTTTATCCAAATTATATCCACCTTCTGTAATGGTTAAAGTAATGATTTTAATAGCGCGGTCTGCAATTTTATCAACCACCGCTTTCGGGTCTTCAATACCCCAAATCAATTCTGTTAATGAACCGATTTTATGAATTTCATCTTTTCCGTCTCTTCCGCAAATGGTTAAAGTATAATCAAGGTTTTGAGATCTTAAATTATTGACAATTTTTTCATCAGACGGAAGCAGACAAACCCCACAGATTCCCCAATGTTGCTGATCTTCATTTTTTAATAATTGATCGGTATAGAATTGTTGATGCGCTCTGTGAAAATTACCCACACCAACGTGCAGAATACCGGATTTTATGGTTTTAGAATCGTATTGATAAGCTTGTATATCCATGTGAAAAATTTTATATTTATTTTAAATAGGAGTCGATTTCTCAAACTTATAGTAATTTAATTATTGGAAATGTTTTTTATTTGAAAATTCTTTGTGGGAACGTTCCCAAAATGTTGGGAACGTTCCCATTTGCATATTTTTTATGTACTTTTGATGAAAATCGACCTCAAAAAAGCACCTGATGAAAAGAATTACCATTAAAGATTTATCCAAATTCTTATCCTTGTCTACTTCTACGATCTCAAGGGCACTGCTAAATGATAAAAATATTAATGCCGAAACTCAGAAAAAAGTTCTTGAAGCAGCCGAAAAATTAGGGTATAAACCAAACCCGACAGCTTTAAGCTTAAAATACGGTCAGACAAAGAATATCGGATTGGTGGTTCCTGAGATGATCACCCCTTTTTCATCAAAAGTTCTTCAGGGAATCCAGAATATTTTGTATCCGCTCGGATATCGTGTGATTATTACTCAGTCGGACGAAAATCCTTTAATTGAAAGGAAAAACCTACAGCTTTTAGAAGAATTTAATGTGGACGGAATTATCATTAATCTCTGCCACGAAACCTATAATGAAGAGCTGTACAAAGAGATTATGGACAGAGGAATTCCTTTTGTTTTTTTCGACAGAATCCCGAGTAAAACATTAGATGTTTCAAAAGTCGTGGTGGATGATAATATCAAAGCGTCATTGGTGGTTGAACATTTAATCAACACGGGCAGAAAAAGAATTGCCCACATTATGGGACCTTCCACAATTCGCAATGCGGTAGAAAGAGAAATGGGCTACAAACGGATCTTGACAAAGCATTATATTTTTGATCCTGAATTAATTATAAAAACCGACGGTATGATGTTCGAAGCCGGAGAAAACGCTGCAAAACAGCTATTAGAAAAGAAAATAGAATTCGACAGTATTTTTGCTTTCAGTGATACGTTGGCGATCGGAGCTATGAATTATCTTCTTGAGCAAGGAATTAAAATCCCGGAACAAGTCGCTTTTGCAAGTTTTTCAGGAACCGAATTAGCCACTATTGTACATCCGAAATTAACAAGTGTGCAACAACCCTTGGTAAAAATGGGCGAAACGGCAGCAAAATTAATTTTAGAAAAAATAAAAGATATTTCTGCACCAAACCAAACCATTATAATGGATACGGAATTGGTGTACAGAGCTTCAACTCTTAATTGAGAGCGTGTTTAAAATTTTCTTACAAAGATTTTTTAACATTAAGAAGTTAATATTTTAAGGATTTATGCTTCAGAATTCTTAAATTCTTAATGTTTAAATAAAGAATAAACTTCGTTTATTTTAGATTAAGAAAATTTAGATGATAAAATTTAAACAGGCTCTAAGCTTTTAATATTCAGAAATAGATCAATCTGATTTTAATTTTTCTTAAACTGAAATAATTGTTATCACCTTGTTTTATTTAATTGGAATAAGTTTTGCACACGAAAGCCTATAAACATTAAAAAAATCAATACTATGAACTTAATTATCCGACTTCTTGTGACAGCAATTGTTGCTTATCTTTTAACGATGATTTTACCGGGAGTACATTTTACAGGATTTGCAGGGGCGATCATTTTCGCAATTGTTCTGGGAATCCTGAATTTAATTGTAAAACCTATTCTGAGTCTTTTCGGATTGCCTTTAACGATCATTACGTTGGGCTTATTTGCCTTGGTAATTAATGCGATCATTATTCTTATTGCAGATTATTTTATAGACAGCATGAAAGTCGATGGCTTTCTTTGGGCTCTTATTTTCAGTATTTTGCTTTCTATCATTACTTCTCTTGCGAATTCTATGTTCTCCGACAAAGATTAAATTTAAACTAAAATCTATACCAATTTATAAAAAAACCGTCAATGATTAGTTGACGGTTTTTGTTTTTTATTTCTTGATAAATTTCAAAAGGGTAATGTTCCCGTTTTTGTCTTTTAACTTTATAAAATAATTTCCGTTTGGAAGATGATTGATAAAAATTTCCTTTGAGAAAGTCTTATTTACATTAATTATTTTTCCGTTAAGATCTACAATTTCATATTCTTTAAAATCAATCTCAGAATCAACTTTCAAAATCTCAGAAACAGGATTCGGATAAATTTTAACTAAAGTGATCGGATTATTTTTAGTCTCATTTGTTCCTAAAAATAAACATGAAGGCGGATTACTGATTGGTCCGTTTGTAAAGTCATAATAGATTACCCCATTTACAGGAACTGTATTCGTACTGATACTTTGCGGGATATTCGGAACAG
Source organism: Chryseobacterium ginsenosidimutans (assembly GCF_024807225.1). Classification (GTDB taxonomy): domain Bacteria; phylum Bacteroidota; class Bacteroidia; order Flavobacteriales; family Weeksellaceae; genus Chryseobacterium; species Chryseobacterium ginsenosidimutans. Next base: position 3,612,994 of record NZ_JANUCO010000001.1, on the reverse strand, counting down.
GAGAGCAGTTGTTAAAACTTACGTTTCCATTTTCAAAATTTCGGGTTACTTTATACCAGTTTTCGCATCCTGTATTGGTCATTGGAAATCCGGGCCATAATGGGTCGATAACAGATCCGTTTATTGCATTTGGATTTACCATATCTGCGATTGCACAGCTTCCTGTCGTCCAGTTTGAAGGCATTTTAAAATACATGGTTGCCGTTGGAATCGTTCCTGTGTAATATTTTTTGCTGAAAACAGATGAAGTTGTTCCCGAATTCACCACAAAAGCTTTGATTTCTTTATTGCTGTTAATTAATATTTGTACACTGTTCGTTGCTGAGCTGGAACTTAATGTCGGTGTACTCCCATCTGTAGTATAATAGATTGTTCCGCTTCCTGAAACAGTTACCTGATAAGGATCGTTGTAATGCGTCGCACCGGGACTCATATTAATTTGTGAAGAATATAAAAGGGAACTGAAAATGAATGCAGTAAGTAAAAATTTTTTCATGGAAATGTAGTTTAGTACTAAGAGACGAAATTAATAAAAAATTATAAAGGTTTCATTAATTGAATGTAAACTCATTTACATAACTTTGGCAATCTTTGAATTAAATATGAATTTATGAAACTTAAGTACAGTCTGCTGGCTTTAGCAGCGCCGCTCTTAATGAATGCACAACAATTAATGACACCTGAAATCCTTTGGACTTTGAAAAAAGTTGGAGTACAGGCAGTTTCTCCGGATCAGTCTTCGCTTATTTATAAAGTGGGACAGACCGATCTTAAAACAGAAAAGACAAAAAACGAGAACTATTTTTTAAATGTTCTTAATAATCAGTCTGCTAAAATTGATTTGGGTAAAAAAGCCCTTATTCAGTGGGATAAAAACGGAATTTATGCTCAGGAAGGAGACAAGATTTTCCTTTCAAAAGATAACGGAAAAACGTGGACAGAATTTTATACAATCGGTGAAGCAGACAATGTTGTCATTTCTCCAGATGGTAAAAAAATAGCTTTCAGCAAACAGGTTTTGGTGGAAAAAGTGATGGGAAAAGACAAATTTTCCGATACTCCGAAAACGACGGCACAAGTTTATACCGATTTGAATCACAGACACTGGGATTACTTTAATGAAGGAAAATACAATCATGTTTTTGTAGTTAATACTTCTGATAAAGTAGAATCTGCTAAAGATTTATTGGAAGGAAAAATGTGGGATTCTCCGCAAAGACCTTTCGGTGGAGCGGAAGATTTCATCTGGAGTCCCGATTCTGCGCAGCTTTTATATGTTACAAAACCTAAAAGCGGTGCAGCATATTCTACAAGTACCAATACCGATATTTTTGCTTACGATCTAGCTTCAGGAACGACAAAAAATTTAACTGAATCAAATAAAGGGTACGACGTAAACCCGAAATTCAGTCCGGATGGAAAGTCTTTGTCATGGCAAAGTATGGCGAGAGATGGCTATGAAGCAGATAAAAATGATATCAAAATCTTAGATTGGAAGTCAGGAAAAACAACGAATCTTACAAGCAGTTGGGATGAAAGCGTTTCAGGAGATGTTTTCTGGGGTGGAGATTCTAAATCAATCTATTTCACGGCAGCTTTCAGAGGAACAAAGCAATTATTTTCTTTAGATCCTAAAAATGCTAAAGTTCAGCAAATTACAAAAGGTGATTTTGATGTTAATGAAATTTTTACCGACAATAAAAGCTCTCTTTTGGTTGGAAGAACAGACATTAATCACGCAACCGATATTTTCTCTGTAAGTCTTAAAAACGGAGAAATGAAGCAGGTTACCGAAGCTAACAAAGACATGTATTCTAAATTGGCACAAGGAAAATCTGAACTAAAAATGGTAAAAACTTCGGACGGAAAAGAAATGGGAGTATGGTTTCATTATCCGCCAAACTTCGATCCGAACAAAAAATATCCGACTTTAGTATATTGTCAGGGAGGTCCACAATCTGCATTGACACAATTTTTCAGCGTACGATGGAACTTTGCTTTAATGGCAGCCAACGGATACATCGTAGTTGCGCCAAACCGTCGCGGAATGCCGGGTTGGGGAACAAAATGGAACGAAGAAATATCTAAAGATTGGGGAGGACAGCCGATGAGAGATTATTTGGCAGCGACAGATTTTGCGAAAACTTTACCGTATGTTGATGGAGATAGAGTTGCGGCTGTAGGAGCAAGTTACGGAGGTTACAGCGTATATATGTTGGCTGGAATTCACGAAAACAGATTCAAAACTTTCATCGCTCACGACGGATTATTTGATATGAAATCTTGGTATCTAACGACGGAAGAACTTTGGTTTGCGAATTGGGATTTGGGTTCTCCATGGGAAAAACCACAGCCAAAAGCATATACAGAATTCAACCCAAGTAATTTTGTCGATAAATGGAATAAACCCATCATGATCGTTCAGGGCGGAATTGATTTCCGTGTTCCTTACGAGCAAGGTCAGGAAGCTTTTCAGGCTGCAAAATTAAGAGGTTTGAAATCTAAATTAGTCTATTTCCCGAACGAAAATCACTGGGTTCTACATCCTCAAAACGGTTTAGTTTGGCAGAGAGAATTCTTTGATTGGTTGAAGGAAACTTTATAATTAAGGATTAAAATAATTTAATTTTTTTAAAATATCAATGGGAGCGGGCTTTAGCCCGCTTTTTGTTTTTGTAATAGGAAAGGCTTTAACCAAAATTTATATATTTGAATCATGCAAAACAGAATTTCTTCCTTTCCGCCAATCATTGATAATAATTCTAAAATCATCATTCTGGGCTCAATTCCCGGAGTGAAATCTTTAGAAAAACAACAATATTACGGGCATCCTCAAAATAAATTCTGGAAGATTATTTTTGAATTGTTTAATGAAGAATTTACCGAAGATTATGCTGAGAGAATCAATATTTTAAAGAAACATCACATTGCACTTTGGGACGTTATCGATTCCTGTGAAAGAAAAGGAAGTCTCGATTCTGAAATAAAAAATGAAGAAGCCAATCAGATTGAAGAACTATTGGAGCAATATTCTAATATAAAGGCCATTTTTTGCAATGGCGGAAAATCTTATAAAAATCTACAAAAGATATTAGGAAAAAATTATAAAATTCCTGTATTTTTATTGCCTTCAACAAGTCCACTTCACACGGTTTCTTTTGAAAAGAAATTGGAGGAATGGAAGGTGATAAAAATACATATATGAAGAAAATATTCTTATTATTTTTAGTCTTTACTTTTATTAATGTTTTTTCTCAGGAATATCATTTTGATTATTCAATAGAAAGCCAAACCACTAAAACCAAGCCGGATAAAGAAAAAAGTATATCTACATCATTTTATGATTCTAAAAATAAAATTCATTTACATATAGATAAGTATAATGACAAAATGAGAGCCGTAATTTATGATAAAGATAAAAATTTAAGACACTCTTTTAAAGTAACTGAATCTAAAGGTTTTGTAACTTTTGAATATACTCATACAAATGATTTTAGTAAACATAAGCATAAAGATATTGCTAAAGACGATGTTTTAGAGGTTAAGGAAATAGATTCTCTTCAATATCAGATTGTTGCATTTAAAAATGAAAAAAGGAATAAAAAAAGATTCACAGCATTAGTGACTTTAGAAAAATCAAAATTGAATTATCTTGAAATAGGTGTTGATCATGCACAAAGTGACGAAATGGAGCAAAAAATTAGAAAATTTTTGGATTTAAATTCGAATTATATCTTAAAAAGAATGCAAGTAGATTATTCAACAGGGTATTCTTATGATAGCTCATTAAAAATTAAAAATGTTGATTTTTCTTTAAAACTTCCGGAAAAATTAATAATAAAAGAATTTGATTTTATTGGGGAATTTCAAGACTGATCCATTCCCCAAAAAAATATTTATTATTTATTTTTCAACTCTATAAACTTCCTCATACGGCTGAATCAAAACCCATCCGCTTCCGGAAAACTTCATCTGAAATTCTTCACCGCTTCCTCTTCCGATTAAGCTTTTGAAGGAAACGTTGGTTTTCAGTTCTGGGCTTAGATTTCCCGACCAAGCTACGGTTGCATTCGGATCTGTGAAAACCGGATTTTCCGGAGTTACCAATAACGTCAAAGGATCTCCGTGAGTCGTGATAGCAATGTGACCGGTTCCTGATAATTTCACCTGAAACAATCCGCCGGACATCATTCCGGCAACGCTTTTTAGCATAGTGATGTCATTTTTAATGCTTTGTTCGTGAGCTAAAACATCATTTCCGTTTACACAGACAGATTCGTTGTTTAAGTGAAGAATACGCACTTTTTTCCCCGAATCGGCAACGTAGAGTTTTCCTGTTCCTTCGGCCTTCATTAATCTTGCGCCTTCACCACTGATTGCTTTTTTCAAAAGATTTCCTAATCCACCGGAAAGCATGCCCTGCTTTTCGAATTTTATACTTCCAATATAACCCACCATACTTCCGATTTTCGTCCATACAGATTGGTTATTAAGGTTGATTTCTAAAAGCTGGGGTTTCTCAAGTTCGAAATAATCTCTTTCTTGCGGGTTTTCTTTTGTTTCATTTACAAAAGCTTCGATCGAAAATTTACTCATAGTTTAGGTTTTTTTTAATGCGGCAAAATACAATTTTTTGCTTGCGAAAATTACCGTAATATCACGGTTTTTTTGTTTAATTTAAAATTAATTTAATATGAATGTAAATAATACTTGACAAAGGGGTCTCCGATGTCGTATATTTGCACTCCGAAAATTACATCTTGTAATTTCAATAATTTTTAAACCGTAATTTAAAAAATGAAAACATCAGATTTTAATTTTGATCTTCCTGAGGAATTATTAGCAGAACACCCATCGGAACATAGAGACGAAGCGAGATTAATGGTTTTGGACAGAAAAACACAAACCATCGAGCACAAATTGTTCAAAGATGTTGTTGATTATTTTGACGAGGAGGATTTGTTTATCTTTAATAACACTAAAGTTTTTCCTGCGCGTCTGTATGGAAACAAAGAGAAAACCGGTGCTAAAATTGAAGTTTTCCTTTTAAGAGAACTAGATAAAGAAACGAGAGTGTGGGATGTATTGGTAGATCCTGCAAGAAAAATAAGAATCGGTAACAAGTTATTCTTTACTGAAGATGAATCTTTGGTTGCAGAAGTTATCGACAACACGACTTCAAGAGGAAGAACGTTGAGATTTTTATTCGACGGTCCTTATGAAGAATTCAGATCCAAATTAAAAGAATTGGGAGAAACTCCTCTTCCAAAATATATCAAAAGAGCTGTAGAACCGGAAGATGCCGAAAGATATCAGACGATCTATGCTAAAGTGGAAGGAGCGGTTGCTGCACCTACTGCAGGTCTTCACTTCTCTAGACATTTAATGAAAAGATTGGAGATCAAAGGGATCAACTTCGCTGAAATTACCCTTCACGTTGGTTTAGGAACTTTCAACCCGATTGAAGTTGAAGATCTTTCTAAGCACAAAATGGAGTCTGAAGAAGTAGCTATTGACGTAAAAAATGCTGATATCATCAACAAAGCTGTAGACGAACACAGAAGAGTTTGTGCTGTCGGAACAACGACAATGAGAGCGTTGGAAACTTCTGTTTCTTCAAACAAAAAAATCTCAGAATTCCACGGATGGACAAACAAATTTATTTATCCGCCTCACGATTTCGGAGTTGCTAATACAATGATTACAAACTTCCACACACCAAAATCTACTCTAATGATGATGATTGCGGCGTTTGCAGGAAAAGACTTTTTAATGCATGCCTATGAAGAAGCCGTAAAAGAAAAGTATAAATTCTATTCTTACGGTGACGCAATGCTAATTTTATAATAAGTTGATTGTTGTTGGTTGTCAGCTGATAGTTTTGCACTGTTTTCTGACAACCGTCAACATTTAACGATGAACCATATGAAAGATATTCGTACTTTATCATTAGACCAGCTTAAAGACTATTTTTTGACTTTAGGGGAGAAGCCGTTTCGTGCGAAACAGGTTTACGACTGGCTGTGGAGTAAAAATCTCCATTCGATTGATGAAATGACAAATCTTTCGAAAGATCTTCGCGAAAAAATATCCGAAGAATATACCATTAATCCTGTTTCTGTCGATCAGCTTCAGAGAAGTACAGACGGAACCATCAAAAACGGAGTGAAACTTCACGACGGTTTATTGGTAGAATCTGTATTAATTCCTACAGAAACAAGAACCACCGCTTGTGTTTCTTCACAGGTTGGATGTTCATTAAACTGCGAATTCTGCGCTACAGCAAGACTCAAAAGAATGAGAAATCTTGAGGTTGCCGAGATCGTGGATCAGGTTGCTTTAATTGACAGCCAAAGTAAAATGTACTTCAACAGACCGCTTACCAATATCGTTTTTATGGGAATGGGAGAGCCGATGATGAATTATAAAAACGTGGTGGAAGCCATCAGAAAAATCACCCAGCCGGAAGGTTTAGGGATGTCACCAAGAAGAATTACTGTTTCTACATCAGGAATTCCAAAGATGATTAAAATGTTGGCAGATGATGAGCTGCGTGTGAAATTGGCACTGTCACTTCACTCCGCAATTGAATCTAAGCGTAACGAAATCATGCCTTTTTCCGATAAATTTCCGTTAACGGATATTATGGAAGCGCTGCAATACTGGTACAAAAAAACAGGTTCTGTCATCACTTTTGAATACTGTGTCTGGAAAGGTATCAACGACGGCGATGAAGATATTAAGGCTTTAATTAAATATTGTAAGCAGATTCCTTCTAAAGTTAATTTAATTCAATACAACCCGATTGGAGACGGAAAATACGACCAGTGCAACAAACAGGCGGAAGAAAATTATGTTCGTCAGCTTGAAAATGCAGGAATTACCGTGATGATCCGTAAAAGTAGAGGTGGAGATATTGATGCAGCTTGCGGTCAGTTAGCCAATAAAACAGTGGATTAAAATTTCCTTAAAAAAATCAAAATTTATTCTTAACGGTTTCTTAAAATCCTACATTTGTACTAAACTAGTGTACAATGATGGATTATTTTATGGGTGAAGACGGGCTGGAAAATGTCTACGCTTGGTCTATTCCTGTACATGCCACAGTTATTTTAGCCGAAATGATTTACAGTCATATTTCAGAGGCTAAATTGTATAACGGAAAAGACGTTGCGACAAGTATTTATCTTGCCTTAATGAACTTCGGACTGGATCTTGTCATGAAGGTTTTTGCAATGGGCGTGATGTTTTTCTTCTACAATCACCGTCTTTTTTCTTGGGATTTTACGGTTTGATATTGGCTGATCTGTTTTGTTATTACCGATTTTGCGTATTACGTTTTACACTATGTCGATCATCATTCAAGAGCGTTTTGGGCGGTTCATATTACGCATCATAATTCAGAATATTTCAATGTAACGACGGGTTTCAGAAGTCCGGTTTTACAGCCGCTTTACCGATATCTATACTTTTCTCCGTTGGCTTTTTTAGGTTTTGATCCTTGGCATATTATGGTGGTTTATGCGATCGGTCAGGTGTACGGAACTTGGGTTCATACACAGACTGTGAAAACGCTTGGGATTTTAGAATATATTTTGGTGACGCCTTCTCATCACCGTGTTCATCATGGTTGTAATATAAAATATCTCGACAGAAATATGGGAATGTGCTTGATTATTGGGATAAAATTTTCGGAACTTTTGAAAAAGAAGATCCAAACACCCCTGTAAAATATGGTATTTACCCTAAAATGCCCGACAATAAACCGGATACGGTTCTTTTCTACGAATGGCGGAAAATCTGGAAAGATGTTAAACAGCCCAATTTAAAATTCTCAGACAGAATCAATTATATTTTCAATTCTCCGGGATGGCGACACGATGGATTCGGGAAAACAGTGAAGCAATATCAAAAAGAACATTTGGAAAGACAGACTAGAAAGCAGAAACAGAAGCAATCAGCTTGATTTTTTTCTAAATATAAACGGCAGAATAATTTTATTAAAAATTTTATATAACCCGATATTAATTATCAATAGGAGCGGACTTTAGTCCGCTTTTTTTATGTAATGTTGTCAATTGGCTTTAGCCAAAATTTAAATTAACATATTTATTCATGAAAATTAGTGTAAAGATTAGTGCTATTTGTGTTTAAATAAAAACCTTAATTTTGCCTTATGAAAAAGTTTTTCCTGACAATAACAATCCTTATTTCCACCTTTTCATTTTCGCAAAAGACAGATTTTCTCAAGATTAGAAAGTACAGAATCACTTATTTAGACGAAAAAATAAAAGAAACTTCCGGGTTGAGTTTTTTGAACGGAAAACTATACACTTTCAACGACAGCGGAAATTCACCCGAACTTTTTGAATTGGATAAAACGACAGGAGAAATTATCAATATTGTAAAAGTTAATGGGAAAAATAAAGATTGGGAAGCCTTAACCAATGACGGAAACAATTTCTACATTGGAGATTTTGGAAATAATGGAGGAACGAGGAGAGACTTAGAGATTTATAAAGTTCCTTTTGAAACTCATTCATTAAAAAACGATTCTGTTAGATTAATTTCCTTTGAATATCCAGAACAAACGGAATTTATTCCAAAATATTTATCAACCGATTTTGATGCGGAAGCGATGATTTATTTACATGGAAAAATTCATCTTTTTACGAAAGAATGGTCGTCAAAATCCACAACACATTATACTATTGATCCGGAAATTTCGGAAAAACAAAAAGCCGGAAAAGTAGAATCTTTTAAAACAAATTATGTGGTCACAGATGCTTCTTATTTCAACAAAAAGCTATATTTAATAGGCTATACAAAGAAAACTGAAGTCTATTTGGATGTCTTTAATGAAACCGAATCCGGAATCTTTTTTAAAGAAAAACCTAAACATTATTATCTCGGAAGTGCTTTATCCATAGGACAAATTGAAGGTATCGCCGTCGATGAAACAGGAATTTATATTTCCGGAGAAAAATTTCATTCTCCGTTGGGTGGTGCAAAACAGAGTTTTTATTTTATCCCAAAAGATAAACTCAAAGATTAATTTCTCTTAAAATTGACTGAAAAAAATTATCTTTGTGATAATTAATAATATTTACCATCATTCGTAGATTGTGGCAAACACTGTAGAAGAAATCAAGCGACCCATCAATGAGGAAATGAAACTTTTCGAACAAAAGTTTTACGAATCGATGCAGAGCAAAGTGCCTTTATTAGACAAGGTTACTCGTTTTATCGTTACGACAAAAGGGAAGCAGATGCGTCCTATGTTTGTGTTTCTTTGTGCGAAATTAATCGGGGATGTCAACGAAAAAACCTATCGCGGAGCTTCCATGATCGAATTGATTCACACGGCGACCTTGGTTCATGATGATGTGGTGGATGAAAGTTTTAAGCGTCGTAATTTCTTTTCAATCAACGCATTGTGGAAAAATAAAATTGCAGTTTTGGTAGGCGATTTCTTGTTGTCGAAAGCTGTATTATTATCTACAGACCATAAAGATTACGATTTACTTGCAGTTATTTCAAGAACCATCAGAGAAATGTCTGAGGGAGAGCTTCTTCAGTTGGAAAAAGCCAGAAAGCTGGATATTACAGAAGATGTTTATTATGAAATTATCCGCCAGAAAACAGCCACATTAATTGCTGCCTGTTGCGAAATAGGAGCTTTGTCTAACGATGCAGATGAAGCTTTAGCTAAAAAAATGATGGAGTTTGGAAACTTACACCGGAATGGCTTTTCAGATTAAAGATGATCTTTTTGATTATTTAACTTCAAACGTGATCGGAAAACCTGTCGGAATTGATATTAAAGAGCAGAAAATGACGCTGCCATTAATTCATACCTTAAAAATTGCCAACGAAAAGGATAAGAAATATTATTTTAACACGATCAAGCGTTATAATAATGATCAGAAACGTGTAAAAGAGCTAATTAATTTTGTTAAAAGTTCAGGAGGCTTGGAATATGCCATTACAATGATGAAAGATTTCCAACAAAAAGCAAAAGATATTCTGAATGAATTTCCTGATTCTGAGCCTAAAAAATCTTTATTAATTATGCTGGATTACGTGATTGAAAGAAAATTCTAAAAATTAAATAACTTTCATTGTTACAATAATAACAGCTAAAACAATGCAAAATAAAGCGATTAAAAATAAATAATCCGCAATATTCTCAAACTTATCCGAACGCTTTTCATTCTTCGATCTTATCGCCAAAAACGAAAAGAAACAACTGAATGTGAAAAACAGACATGCAATTCCTGCAAACTCGTCTAAATGTGTACTCTGACTCATCTTAGAGATCTTTAATGAAGTGATAATCACCAAAGAAAACCCAAGTAAATTACTTGAAGCATTAAGAATATGGGTTGATTTTTTTTCCATCAGTTACAAATTTATTCTAAGATAAACACTATTTCTTTTATTATCAAATTTTTAAAAAAGATTATTAAAAATTAAAATTAATTTAAAAAGTGTATATTAGCAAAATACTTCGAAAACTAAAAATTTTTTATATTGGCTATGCAAACAACCTATATTGAAACTCAGCAGATTTCCTTTCAAGATTTTAAAAATCAGATACTTGAAGATTATAAATTAGGAAGAATCTCTCGTGAAATGTCTTATTTGGGCAGAAGAGAAGTTCTGACGGGAAAAGCTAAATTTGGTATTTTTGGGGATGGTAAAGAGCTTCCTCAGCTTGCAATGGCGAAAGTTTTCAAAAATGGAGACTTCCGTTCAGGATATTACAGAGATCAGACTTTTGCATTGGCAGTAGATGCGCTATCTGTTGAAAGTTTCTTTGCTCAGTTGTATGCAGATACAAGTGTTGAAAGAGAGCCTGCATCGGCAGGAAGACAGATGAACGGTCACTTCGCTACAAGAAGTTTGAATGAAGACGGAAGTTGGAAAGACTTAACAGCTCAAAAAAATATTTCTTCTGATATTTCTCCTACAGCAGGGCAAATGCCAAGATTGCTAGGATTGGCGCAGGCTTCAAAAATATATAAAACCGTAAAATTCGACGGTTCCGAAAAATTCTCAAAAGAAGGGAACGAAGTTGCTTTTGGAACAATTGGCGACGCTTCTACAGCAGAAGGTCATTTCTGGGAAACGCTGAATGCTGCTTGTGCGCTTCAGGTTCCGATGATTGTTTCGATTTGGGATGACGGTTACGGAATTTCAGTTCCTACAAAAAATCAGAGAGCAAAAGCTGACATTGCTGAAATGTTAAGCGGTTTCCAAAGAAAAGAAGGTGAAAATCAAGGTTGTGAGATCATTCAGGTGAAAGCTTGGGATTATCCTTCATTGTTGGATGCTTACGCAAGAGCAGAGCAGTTTGCAAGAATGGAAAGCGTGCCTGTGGTAGTTCATGTGATTGAAGTGACGCAGCCTCAAGGTCACTCGACTTCGGGTTCTCACGAGAGATATAAAAATGAAGACCGTTTGGCTTGGGAATCTCAGTTTGACGGATTGGTAAAATTCAGAGAATGGATTTTGAATTATTCAATCGAAATTGAAGGTAAGGAAGAAATTATCGCAAGTACAGAAGAATTAGATTCAATCGATGAAGAAGCTAAAAAGCATGTAAAAGCGGGGCAGAAATATGCTTGGGAAAGCTACCAAAAAACAATTACAGATTTAATCGGTTCAGTGTTGCCTTTTGTTGAAAATTTGAAAGGACAAAATACTGAAATTGAGAATTATATCAATCAATTCAATAAATTAGTTTCAAAAGCGAAGAAAGATGTTTTCCATTTGGTAAGAAAATCTTTATTGGCGACGAGAGGAACAAATTCTGCAGAAAGAAACCAGTTGATGCAGAAATACAATGAGATTTTTGAGGTTGAAAAAGACAATTATTCTTCTCATTTATACTCTCAGTCTCAGTGGAAAGCTGAAAACGTAAAAGAAATCAAGCCAATCTATTCTGACAATTCTGAAGATGTTGACGGAAGAGTAGTGGTAAGAAATAATTTCGATAAAATTTTCGAAAAATATCCTGAAACTTTGGTCTTTGGTGAAGATGCCGGAAATATCGGTGACGTAAACCAAGGTCTTGAAGGAATGCAGGAAAAATACGGTGACGTTCGTGTTGCCGATACAGGAATCCGTGAAGCTACGATTTTAGGTCAAGGTATTGGTATGGCGATGAGAGGTTTGAGACCGATCGCTGAAATCCAGTATTTAGACTATATTTTGTACTGTTTACAAGGAATGAGCGATGATTTGGCGACGGTTCAGTACAGAACAAAAGGTGGTCAGAAATCACCTGTAATCATCAGAACAAGAGGTCACAGACTAGAAGGAGTTTGGCATTCAGGTTCTCCAATGGCGGGAATTTTGAACCTTTCAAAAGGTATTTTGGTATTAGTTCCAAGAAACTTAACGAAAGCTGCCGGATTCTACAACACGATGCTTAAAAGTGACGATCCTGCGGTAATTGTTGAATGTCTTAACGGATACAGATTAAAGGAAAAACAACCTGATAACTTAGGTGAATTCACTGTTCCTGTAGGAAAAATTGAAGTTACAAAAGAAGGAAAAGATGTGACGTTAGTAACCTACGGTTCGACTTGGAGAGTTGTAATGGAAGCAGCAGAAGAACTTGAAAAATTAGGGATTTCTGCGGAAGTTATTGATGTTCAGTCATTAATTCCTTTTGATTTAACAAATGAAATTGCCGAAAGTGTGAAGAGAACCAACAGATTGGTCGTGATCGACGAAGATGTGGAAGGTGGAACTTCAGCGTTTATTCTTCAGCAGATTTTAGAAAAGCAAAAGGCTTTTAGATTCTTAGATTCTGATCCATTGACGATCGCTGCAAACGACCACAGACCTGCCTATGCAAGTGATGGAGATTATTTCAGTAAGCCATCTTCTGATGATATGGTTGAAAGAATTTATGCTCTATTTAATGAAACAAATCCTCAGAAATATCCGGCGATATTTTAATTGGGATTTTAAAATAAATTTTGAAACCGCTTTCTTTTTTGGAGGGCGGTTTTTTGTTTCTGAATTTGTAAATTTGAGTTTTGATGATAATTTCAAAAAACTCTTTAATATGAAAATCACCAAACTAGTAATCCTCTTCAATTATCAAAAAATAGTACTCGGACTCATCGTTTCAGTTCTTCTTTTTGGATTGTCATTTTGGATGCGCTCAGATCCTCTCATTTTACTATTAAGAATTGTAAGCGGTCTTATTGTTTTAAATATAATCGCTTCACTTGTTGCATCTTATATTCTCTATGATAACTCGGATTTATATGAATTAAATAATGTAAAAGGATTAATAAATTGGGATAAAACTAAAAATGCAATTCTCGTTCATGCAAGTTTTGATCCTCTATCACAACGATTGGAACAAAAATATCCGAATTTAAATTTGACAGTTTGTGACATTTTCGAAAACAGACACGAACAAGAAAAAGGAATTGAAACTTCGAAAAGAATCTTCCCGCCAAATCCCAAAGAAATAAAGATTTCACCCAACAAATTACTTTTTGAAGATCAGTCTCAGGAAGTTATTCTTGCGGTAACTTCTCTCCACGAAATTTTGGATCATGAACAGAGAGTTTTGTTTTTCAAAGAAGCAAAAAGAATTTTGAAAAATGAAGGTATAATCATTGTTTCAGAACAGTTCAGAGACTTGACTAATTTTATTTTCTTTAATATCGGAGCTTTTCATTTTTTAAGTCAAAAGCAATGGAAGAAAGCTATTGCTGGTGCGGGTTTGAAGATTGTTGAGAATAAGAAAATTACTCCGTTTGCGAATATGTTGGTTGTGAGAAAGTAGGATTTGTGAAATAAACCTACTGGATTTTAATTTAACTTGAGATAGATTTTAGTCAGATTCTTTTGAATACTTTTTACGAGAGAGATAATATTTGTAGTTTTGATTTAAATAAAAAATTATAACATGATAATTATTACATTAGCGTTTATAGCAATTATTACATCTGTGGTATTATTGAGAACGAGAAATGATGGTAAATATGAAGTTAAATTATCAGATGTAACAATTGCTGTAATTCCAATTTTCTTATACCTTATAATAACTGGGCAAGTTCTTGAGTTTGGTTTAGGTGATTTAAAAATTAAAATTAAAGAAGCTTATCAAAAAACTATATCTAAAGAAGTATCATCTCTAGTCGTAGGGGAAGATCTAATTGCTGTAGGTGTTGATTGTACTTACGCTCATGAAAATGAAATACTAAATGAAAATACTTTTCCTTCTTATCTCCCATTTAAATTTATTTTAATTCAAGAAAATTGCGAGGATGATAAAAATGGAAATAGTAGTCCTAGATTTTGGGGGATTTTACCAGTTGATGATTATAAAGAAAATTTTTTAAATTCGAATAGTAAGATGAATAGTACATTTTTTATGGAAAGAGTTAAGATAAAAGACAATGAAGATTTCAAACAACTTATTCCAAATTTCGTTACAATAGATAATGCAATTAATCTTAAGACTGATAAATTGACAGCACTTAAAAAGATGGAAAAACTTAAAATTGAGTATCTTCCAGTGATAAATGAGAAAAAAGAATTTATTGGTATTGTTGAAAGATCAAGATTAAATTCTAGTTTTTTAATTGATGTAGGTGACGCCGTAAAATAATTTTAATAAAACACTGTCAAACAACGACAGCCTTTTTTATTTTCTTCTCCTCCAAAAGAGTTTTACAATCCTTCTCTTTCTCAGGATCATAAACATGATATTTCGTTTCCCATTCTTCCAACTGATATAAAATAGGCAACAAGGCCAATCCTTTTTCTGTCAACGAATATTCAACTCTTGGAGGAAGTTCTTTAAATTCTTGTCGGATCACCAATCCATCCGCTTCCATTTCTCTCAATTGGTCGGTCAATACTTTTCTGGAAATTACATGAATACGTACAGCAAGCTCTCCAAAACGTAATTTTCGGTCTTTGATAACCAATACAATAATCGGTTTCCACTTGCTTCCCAAGGCAGACATTGCTTTACCTAAAGGACAGCTGTATTGCATTAATTCACTTTTTTTCATATGTTACTTTTAAGTTACTAATGTAAGTTACTACAAAGTTACCACTTTTTTTCTTCATAAGATACAAATACGAACTATTATTAGTTACTTTGTGTAACAATTGTAAAATATAATTTTAAAGATGAGTACAGAATCATTATTTAAACCTTTTAAATATAAAAATTTAGAGCTTAAAAATAGAATCGTAATGGCACCGATGACCAGAGCACAATCTGACAACGGAGTTCCTACACAAAATATTACAGAGTATTATGCAAGAAGAGCCGCTTCTGAAGTTGGATTAATTCTTTCTGAAGGAACGGTAATCAACAGACCGGGATCGAAGAATATGCAGAATATTCCTGATTTCTACGGAACAGAAGCATTGAACGGCTGGAAAAACGTAATCGACGCTGTTCATGAAAATGGCGGAAAAATGGGGCCTCAAATCTGGCATGTTGGAGATACGAGAAGTTCAGCAGATTATCCGTTGGTTGATATGGAAAAGGCTTCTACAATGACATTAGAAGATATTCAGGATACGATTGCACAGTTTGCGGCTTCTGCAAAATCTGCGAAAGATTTAGGATTTGATGTTGTTGAAATTCATGGAGCTCATGGGTATTTAATTGACCAGTTTTTCTGGGAAGTTACCAATACAAGAACCGATGAATACGGCGGAAAAACGATAAAAGAAAGAAGTAAATTCGCGGTTGATGTTGTAAAAGCAATCAGAGCTGCGGTTGGTGAAGATTTCACAATTATTATCCGTCTTTCTCAATGGAAACAGCAGGATTATAAATCAAGATTAGCAAATACACCGGAAGAAATGGAAGAGTGGTTAATGCCATTAAAAGATGCGGGAGTTGATATTTTCCACTGTTCGCAAAGACGTTTCTGGGAAGCAGAATTTGATGGTTCTGATCTTAATTTTGCAGGTTGGGCTAAAAAAATTACAGGGCAACCAACAATCACAGTAGGTTCTGTAGGTCTTGAAGGAGATTTTATGGGAGCATTTGCAGGACAGGGAACTGAAAAAGCAGACTTAACAGAAACTAACGAAAAGACTGGAAAGAGGAGATTTCGATTTAGTTGCTGTCGGTCGTGCATTATTGCAGGATCCGGAATGGGTAACGAAGATTAAAGAAGGAAAAACAGAAGAACTTCTTGATTTTTCAGCGGAAAGTTTGGGAGTGCTTTATTAAAAAGAGAAATTGTGAATTGTTAATAGATAATTTGTTTTTGCTGTCAATTTGTATTTTACAACTTTTCTAAATTGACACTTGACTATTCACTGCTAAAGCAAGTTTATTGTTAACGGTTCACATTATTTTATAAATTTTACCTATTCAATTATTTTAAACGAAACCGCTTCAGGATATTATCTTGAAGCGGTTTTTTAATTATGATTAATTTTAACCATTAAGGTTTCCATCAAGTTTGTCATCCTGGGTATCTAAGCGCGAATGTTTCCAAGCTATTCTCTAATACTCTGTTTAGATTCCTACGGAATAACAGAGTTTGTGTAGATTATTGTGTGAAATTTAAACATTATAAAAAACAAAACCGTTCCCAAAGAATGAAAACGGTTTTTAACAGATTTAAATATCTAAAATTGTCATATTCTAATGACAAGAGTGATGCATTTTTATAAACCAATATTTTTCGTTGGCTTCAATTGTCTTTTAATGCTTTTTGGTAGCGCACTTTTGTGAATTAAAATAGCAGTCGATTTGTATTCAACATAAGGTCTTGACACATAAAGATAACCTTCGAAATCATTCGTCACACCCCAAGAATTCTTCACCATATAATATTCTTTTCCAGATTGATCTTTTGCCAATCCTACGATGTGCATTCCGTGATCATCCGTTGTAGAAAGGTTATTCAAAGCTTTTTGACGCATATCTTCGTTGATTGCTTTATCTTTTTTCGGCTCTGTGAATAGAGTTCCTTTGTTTTCCGCAGTGATCTGATCCAAATCTACATCCGGAACATAGGCAACTCCGTTTTTATAAGAGAAATAAGGCTCAGAAACATCAGTCGCCCAACCTACAGAATATCCTTTATTTACAGCGTTATCGATAATTGCTGTTAAATCTTTCATCGGTACATTCCAGTCAGAATCGTGAGTCCAGTTATCAGGAATCGGAACTACGAATTTCTGATAATAAGGATAATCTTTGTAAGAAGAAATTTCCACATAATCTTCCGGATTGATGCCTACAACTTCCTTAGCAAAAGTCTGAGGAGTGTAATTTTTCCCTTCGTATGTAAAGTTGGCAGGAACTTTTCCTAAATATTGATCTAAAATCGCATCAACAGAAGACATCCAGTTGTCAGTCAGTTTTCCTTTTGTTGCAGCCTGAACCAAGCTGTCTAAAATCGGCTTCAATTTACCCTGCATTTCAGAGAAATTATTCAAAGTCTGTCCGGATTTTAATCCTGTATAAACATCTTGAGGAACGGCACCGTATTTTTTGTACATGTTAACAACGTCGTGCAATTCACCCCCGTCTCCCCAACTGATCGCTCCGTTATTGAGAACATATAATTTTGCTTTATCGTGATAAGAATTTCTTGCAGTAAAGATTTCTGCCAAATCAACAGGCTTTTTACCCATTCTCTGCATTTCAGATTCAAGGAAAGAATTCCCCGAATAACTCCAGCAAGTTCCCGAAGAACCTTGGTTTTTCACAGAAGTTGCACCAACATCTTTCAACGTTGTGAACTGAAAATTAGCATTTTGAGACTGATTGTTCTTTAACTTGTTGATTAAGTCATCCTGAGCAAACATCATACTTCCTGCAGACAAAACAAAAAGTAATGACGCAATTTTGGTATTTTTCATTACTATAAAAAGATTATTTATATGAATAGTCGTTCATATTACAGATTCGTTACAAAGGGAAAGGTTAAATTTAATATTGATCTTTTTCATGAAAAGGTGCAAGACATTAAGAAATTTGAGATATTAAATAAAGAAAATGAATTAATTAAATATTTGCTTGAAAGATATTTTTATATAATTAAATTATTGAAAATCAATACAAAACAGTCTTAATTATTTTAACTTTCTTTGTTGTATTCAATATTTTTTATTAATTTTTAAAAAAAGTTTAAAATGTTTCCAACCTGTTTGAAGTTTTTTGCATCTATACTAGTATAAAGCCTGATTATGGAACGAGAGCTACTAATAGAATGTCAACGGAACGACCGCAATGCGCAGCGGAAAGTCTACGAAAAGATGGCGGGAAAACTGTACTCGGTTTGCAAACGTTATCTGAAAAATGACGAAGATATCGAGGAAGTTTTGGCGGACAGTTTTTATAAAATTTTTACAAAAATGAGTCAGCTTCAGAATCCGGATATTTTTGAAGCATGGGCGAGAAAAATCGCTGTGAATGAATGTTTACAGAAATTGAGATCAACTAAAGAACTGCATATTTCTTTAGAAGAAGATCATGTCATTTATTCTGATTCTACCATGGAAAATGCCTCGTTTGAAAAAGATATTTTAAATCTGCTAAATTTTCTTCCCGAAGGTTGCAGAGCTATTTTTAATCTTTTTGCGATTGAAGGTTATCCTCACAAAGAAATCGCGACGATGCTTTCTATCAGTGAAGGAACATCAAAATCTCAACTCAATTTTGCAAGAAAAAAACTTCAGGAACTTTTGATTCATCAAAACATTTAAACTTTTACAACAATGGAAAATAATAATATAGATAAAACTTTCAACGAGGCTTCTAAGACTTTAGAAGAACCTGCGACTTTTCCTGGGTTTGATAAAGTTTGGGCGAATGTTGAGGAAAGATTAGATAAAAAAGAAGAGAAAAAAAGTAGAATTATCCCAATGTGGCTTCCGTACGGAATTGCAGCAAGTTTATTGATCGGTTCAGGAATTTTTTACTTTACTAATAAAAAAGAAAACGCTGAAATTACAAAACCGGTACTTGCTCAAAACACCGTAATTCCTCAAAAAAATATAGCAACTGTTGTTCCCGAACATATTCAAAAGGTTGACAGTATGATAAAAGCAAATATTCAAAATGATATTTTGCCATTACCTCCTACAGCAATTGCTTATCAATCGGCTTCGTCTGTTTATATAGCACCTCCATTATCTTCTCCGGTTTATTCAGCGCCACAAGAAGTTTCTCATGAAGATGCTGCACCTGCATTGTCGGATAAAATCGGAGATACTTTAAGAATGAAAAATATAGAAGAAGTGATTGCAATGGGCATCAAAAAGGAAAAATCTTCTATGGTGAATGCTCTTGCTTCGTCTACCAGAAAGAAAATGTCTGACTTAAACGCGGTCGCAGATACAGCGGAAGTAGCCTATCCAAATAGTCCTTTTGATCTTAAAGAACAAACGCAGGAACCCTCGATTCTGGCTTACAATAAAGGATATTTGAAAACCAATCAACCGGTTGCCATGAATTCAGGATACGGAAACAGAATTGGTAGTAAAACAGAGGTCAATACAATACTAAGAGGTATTTCCGGTGTAAATATCAACTCGATTTCCGGAACGCCGGGTTCAGGAAAAGTGGATATTTCGATCAGTTGTCAAGGTTCTTTGATGCCGAATACCAATCCGTTATATATTATTAACGGGATTTCCAGCAACGCGGAAGCATTTAAAAACTTAGACCCTAAAAAAATAGTGGCAATGAGAGTTTTTAAAGGTGAGAAAGCAGTTGCCCTTTTTGGAAACAAGGCTTTAAACGGAGCTATTTTAATTGAAACAAAAGATATTTCCAAAAAAGAGAAAAGAGAATTGAAAAAACTTCTCAAAGATGATGTACCCAAAAAGTAATTCCTAATCTTTAAAATTAATAACCATTCTATATAAATCTGAAAAAAGAAATTTCTTCGGAGGCTTCTTTTTTCGCCTTTTTTTAATCACAACAAAGAATATGAAGAAAATTTATTTACTATTTCCGTTGTTTGCGGTTAACTATTTCTTTGCCCAAAATTCCCAGCTTTATTATTCAGGAAAGTTTCTTGATCGTAAAGGAAAACCTCAGACTTTCTTGAAAATTTTCAATAAAAACAGTGGCATTTACGAAATGACCGACGAAAAAGGATTTGCCATTATCGCTGCGAAACCTTTTGATACTTTGATTTGGAATAATTCGAAAAATCAGATGGTTACTCAGACTTATCATTTGAGAGAATTAAAAGACATTCTCAGAAGTCAGATTGAATCAAAATCTGTTGAAAATATTTACAGTAAAGCCTACGACAGTCTTGTTTCAAATAAAGAAATGGATCAGTACAGCTTTGAGAATGCTAAAAAAGTAACGATCAAAGGTTCTGATGATTACATTGTAAAGGTGAAAAAAATTGCTCTGAAAAATGACAGTTTGTATCAGTTAAAAGAGTTAAATAACAGAAATATTTTCATTAACGGCAGTTTTACGTCTTCTTTTGATGTGAAATCCAGAAATTCGATTCCTCAGACGCAAAATAGATTTGTTCAAGGGAGATCAGAAAACGGTTCTTTGGTTTGGAAAGGTCCGGAAACGGATGAAATGTTCAGTTTTGGTCCGGATATTTCTACTTTGGGATTTGATAATCAGCCTTATCAATACGATCAAAATGGAAGATTAGTCAATCTTTCAAACGGAATTTCTCCCGCAAAAGCTTACAATAATGATCTTTTTAAAACAACATTCGGATTCAATAATCAATTAAGAATTAATACATTTTTAAAACAAGGTTATCGTGAAATAGTTCGGTTTTCATTGGATCTCGGTCAACAGAAAGACCAAATGTACCTCATCGATCAGTTTAATCTGATTAATTCTTTAAAGACAAAATTGAATGCAAGTTTTAATGGATATATTTTAAATGCTGCTTTTAATTATGAAGAAAATAAAGCAACAAATGCCAATAGAATCGGACTTTTCAACAGGGTGTATCAAAACTCTTTGTTGACTCCAATTTCTTTTTCGAATTCACAGAATCTGCTTCTGACAGACGGTTCGCAAAGAAGTTATAGCCGTTTTACAGACAATCCGTTGTTTCTTTTTGATCAGGAAAATAAATATAATTATCGCAGCAATCGCAGACAATTCAGTTTTGATGCGGCGAAAAGTTTTGGAAAATTTAAACTGAATCTAAGTCAATCTTACGAAAGCGACAGTTTCCGGAATTTTGATCAATATAAACCTTCAACATACGGATTTGTCAATGGTTTGCTGAATGAAAGAACACAGAATAATTCTTTGTATAACTCTAATATTTCCGGAAATTATTCATTGGGAGATTATGATTTTAAAAATACTTTTGGGCTTAATTTTATTGTGAATGACAGAAAATCTGATGTTTTTAATAGTGTAACGAAAAGTAAATACATTTATCAGAAAACTTCTCAGGATTATCTTTTTAATTATAGCCTTGAAATTCATGAAAATGATCTTGAAATTGGAGCTAATCTTGGGAATTCATTCTATGTTTCCAATACTTCGAAGAAAAATAATTATTGGCTGCCAAAAGCAAATGCTTATGTAACTTTTGAAGATATTTTTGATTGGTACCATTTTAATTTTAAAGTGTTGGGAGCTTACACAGAGTTGAGTTTCCGAGCCTGAAATTACAAGATCTTATGCTTCTTACGCAACGACTTTGCTGAATGCAGAAAATGCATATCAATATTTTCCGGTGAATGAAGTGGAAACTTTTAAAGGTCTTTCCAATATCAATGTTAAAGAATGGAAAACCGGATTCAAATTAGATTTAGGGTACAGAATTAGTCTGGAAGGAGAATATTTCGATCGGAAAATTTTTAATGATATTTTCCCAATCTATGAAAATAATCAACTTGGGCTAAAAAATCTTGCCGATCATTCTTACAAAGGGTATGAATTCAATTTTTCTTTTAATAATTTAACAATCGGATACAATTTTTCCAGTACCCATAAAATTTCATTTTTCAAATATAAAGATATTGTAGATCGGGTTGAAAATGGGTACAATAATTTGGCGGTTTCCGGTTTCAATGATATTTATAAAACGTTGATGCAAGGTCAGGTTTTGGGCGTTGTGATGGGAAGTTATTTTGAAAGAAATGAGAAAGGACAGTTAATTATTGATGATTTTGGCTATCCCAAAAAAGCCGATGGCTTGAAAATTATTGCAGATCCGACACCGGATTTTGTGATGAAGTTCAATCATAATTTCACTTTCAAAAGATTCACTTTAGACCTCAATTGGGAATGGAAAAAAGGCGGACAATTATGGAACGGAACTCAGGCTGTTCTTGATTATTACGGACGTTCGCAAAATTCTGCAGATCAGAGGAATAATAAAAACTATGTTTTTGAAGGTGTAAATTTTAACGGAAATACCAATCAGATTCCCGTAGATTTTTATGATCCGAATCAAAATGTTTCGCAAAACAGGTGGACGAGATATGGTTATTTGGGAGTCGCGGAAGATTATGTGCAAAAAGCAGATTACGTGAGAATTAACAGTATTTCCTTATCGAAAAATTTTCCGATCGATCAGACGAAAACTTCATTGGTTCTTACTTTTTATGTGAATAATATTCTTCTTTGGCAGGCGAATAAAGGAGCAGATCCCAATCAAAATTTCTACGATCAGGAAAGTGGAAGAGGACTTGATTTTTTTAATCTTCCTTCTTTTAAAACTTACGGATTTATGGTTTCATTTAAATTTTAAGGTATGAATTTCAGATTTACAGCATATTTAAGTTTCATTTTTTTGTTTTCAATTACTTTTTTGAAAGCACAAAATCAGTTTGATGATTTTCAGAAAGAGAAAACGTACGTCCAGACCAGTCATGTTTTTTATAAGCCCGGCGAAACGATGGATTTTAAAATTTATATCATCAATGCGCAGACTCAGCTTCCCACAGAATTGAGTAAGGTTGTCAATTTTGAGATGATCGATCCAAACGGAAGTATCATTAAAAAAGTGAAATATGAAGTGAAGAACGGTCATGCCGAAGGATTTTTTCATTTTGAAAATGATATGAAAGGCGGGATTTATAAGATAAAAGCGTATACCAACTGGATGCAGAATGAAGACGGGAAAAATGGTTTTGAAAAAGAAATTACGCTGCAAAAAATTGTTTCTCCAAGAATTTTAATGAAGCTCGATTTTCCGAAAAAAGGCTATGGAGCAGGAGATGAAGTACTAGCAGATTTTTCGATGAGAAGTCTCAGCAACTTGCCGATTCCTTTTTATGAAGCGAGTTTTACAGTGATGCACAATGGTGAAATGGTTTCTGAAGGGAAATTAATTACAGATAAAGAAGGAAAAAATCAATTGAAATTTAAGCTTCCTGAAGTTTTAAAATCTTCCGATGCTTTATTAAATATCAAGGTGAATTTCGACGGTTTTACAGAATCTATTTCGAGAAATATTCCGATTGTTTTGAATAATCTGGATGTAAAATTCATGCCAGAAGGCGGAACTTTCGTTAACGAAATTGAACAGAATATTGCTTTTAAAATCTTGGATGAGTTTGAAAAACCTGTTGATGCAACACTGGAAATTTTTAACCAAAATCAAGAAAAAATAGTAGAAATTTCAGCTTACCATTTCGGAATGGGAAGTTTTATTTTGACTCCTAAAAAAGGCGAAACGTATTATGCGAAAGTTCTTAAACCGGAAAATATTTCAAAGATTTATGAGCTTCCAGTTGCAAAAGATGAAGGAATTGTTTTTAATGTCAATAAAGAGAATCATCAGATTAGATTTAAATTGATTTCCAAAGACGATACAACTGTTGTCATTAAAGGAAATTTCAGAGGAAAAGAGATTTATACGAAGCAAATTGTATTACAGAAAGGGGAGAATTTTATTGAGCTTTCTAAAAAAGATGTACCGATAGGAATTTGCAGATTTACGGTTTTTGAAAATGAGATTCCGTTGGCGGAACGTATTGTTTTTGCTAATGAAGATCAACAAATGAACGTGAAAATTAAGCCTTCAAAACAAAATTATCTACCGAGAGAAAAAGTAACTGTTGACATTGAAACAACCGATGAAAACGGCAAACCGATCCCTGCAAATCTGGCTTTGGGAGTTGTTGATGACAAACTTTGGACGTATGCAGATGACAAGCAAAATCATATTATTTCATGGCTTTTGATGGATTCTGAACTGCATGGAAAAATAGAAAAACCACAGTTTTATTTTGATAAAAAAGAAGCCAAAGCAAAGAAAAGTCTGGATCTTGTGATGCTGACAAGCGGCTACAGATATTTTAAACTGAATCCAGATATTATTAAGTCAAAAAAATACAATTATCTTCCTGAAAAACGAAATCCAATCTATGGAATTGTAGAAGATGAAAATAAAAACCCTGTAAAAGCGGAAGTTTTTCTTTTAGAAGAAAATTACAAACAGGGTAAAATTATAAGACAGGTTACGAGTGAAAACGGACAGTTTTATTTCAGCGATCTTAAATCTTTCTCGAATTATAAAATTATAGCAAAATCTTTTCAGCCAAAACAGAAAATCGAGGTTAGGATTTTAGCCTATAAATTAGATGTAAATCCTTTAGTAAAATCAAAAATCAGCAATGTCGATGTCGATGAAATTGTCGGAGAAGTATTGGAAAGAGTGGATATGAAAAAACTAAATCAAAAATTGTTAGCGGCAAATAAACCTGTAGGAAGAGGAGTTGCCGCAGATACGATAAAATCTCAGGAGATTAATGAAGTCGTTGTAACGGGAGCTTTAGGTATAAAAAGAAAAGATGCTTTAACAAATTCTGTAACAGTTGTCAATAGGGAAGAAATCCAAAATCCAAATATAGGTTATATGTTGGAAGGAAAAGTTGCCGGAGTTCAGATTTCGCCATCGAGCAATCGGATGAATGCAGATGTTTTGATCAGAGGATCGCGTGCTATTTCAAATAAAAGTCCTTTATTCATCGTGGATGGAGTTCCTGTAGAAAATTTTAATGTAAATATTAATCCAAACGATGTAAATTCTGTCACCGTTCTGAAAGATGCTGCAGGAGCCGCATTATACGGAAGTCAGGGTGCAAATGGAGTGATTTTAATTACTTCTGCAAAGTACGGAAATTCAAATATTAAATTTGATATTACTCCCAAAACATATTACGCGGTGAAGGTAATTCCGAGGGATAGTCTTACATTTTACGCGATGGGGCGCGAGTTTTCTTATCCCGCTTATGAAACGACCAATACTTCGCACAGATTCGATTACAGAGAAATAATTTATTGGAATCCCGTGGTGGAAACCGATAAAAACGGGAAAGCAACAATTGAATTTTACAATTCTGATGCAAACACGACTTTCAGAATTCTGACGGAAGGAATTTCCGCAACCGGACTTTTAGGAAGAGATGAAACGACGTATGCAGCGCAAAGTATGATTTCTATTGATGCCAAAATCCCGCAATATTTGACGAGAACAGACGAAATGATGATTCCGGTTGTTATTAAAAATAATTCTGCCGAAACCAAGACGATGACGATGAATGTGATTGTTCCGAATCATGTGAATCTGATGAAATCGGATAGTTTAATCACTTTAAAACCGCTGGAATCCGGAAGATTGTTCGTGAAAATTCAGATGGATGAAGTGGTGAATTCCAATATTCAGTTTACGGTGAGATCGGGCGATTTCAGGGAAACAATGATTCTGCCGTTTAATGTTGAGGAGAAAGGTTTTCCGTACCAATTTTCGATAATCAATAATAAATCTGAGAAAATAGAAATTGATATTCCGGAATATATTAGGCGAAGCTTCTTTTCATCTTATTATGTTTTTGACAATTCGGCGTTGCAGCTTTTTGAAGATCTGGAAAGGCTGAAACGTGAACCTTACGGCTGTTTTGAGCAGCTTTCGTCAACAGTTTATCCTAATATTTTTATATTGGATTATTTAAAATCAGCTGGGAAAATCAATGATGAAACGAAAAATTTAGTCATTAAAAACATGAAAAAAGGCTTCCAGAAAATGTTGAGCTATAAAAATAAAGACGGCGGTTTCGTATATTTTAATGCTGCGGAATCGGATGTTTCCTTGTCTGCATTTGCATTGCTGGAATTTAGCGATTTGAAAAAATATGTTTCTATCGATCAGAAAATGATGGATGATCTTAAAAAGTTCATTTTATCAAAGAAAAACCAAAACGGGATTTTTGAGGCGAGGAAAAGTTATGAAATCAACAGTCCGTATTCGGAATATGCATGGTCGAGAAATATGTATGTGTTGTATGCGCTGTCGAAACTTGGTTTTAAAAATGAGATTGAAGATTCTTATGCCATCAATCTGAAAAGGGCTTTGGCGATGAAGGATTCTTATCAGTTGGCGTTAATGGCAAATGTTTCTTTTAACCTTAATAAAAACAGCGATTACGAAAATATTGTTGGCATTTTGAATGAACAGTTTGAAAACAAAAATGTAAATCCCAATATCACATTTACAGGCTCAAAAGGAATGTCTGCGAAAGCGGAAACGTTATCACTTTACATGATGGCTTTGCAGAAATACACCAAATTGAATGAAACGAAAATCAGAAATGTTGCAGATGTTTTAATGAGCTATAACGGATATTACGGTTTCGGATCGACACAGGCAACGAGTCTCGCTTTGGAAACATTGTCTGAATTCTTTTCTAAAAATGAAAAAATGTACGGAACAGAAAGACCTCAAATTAAGATAAATAATGCCGCAATTTTACCAAGCTTAAGTGTTGCTTCTGCTTATAAAGTCGGAAAAAATGAGATTATAATTGATTATCCGACGTCTCAAAAAGGCTTGCCTTACAAACTTGAATGCCAATATTATAGTTTAAAAGCTCCGAAAAGCTCTGATATTCCTTTAACAATGGAAACAAAATTGAAATCTCAAACTTCAAAAGTAGGAGAGACGAACAGAATGACAGTGACGATTAAAAATAAAATCAACGGACAATTGCCGATGGTTACAGCAAAAATTGGAATTCCTGCGGGATTAACGCTGCAAAATGCTTTATTAAAAGACATGCTGGATAAAAAAAAGGTGTCTTATTTTGAGATTTTTGATAATTATCTGGTGTTGTACTGGGAACATTTTGATGCTAATGAAACGAAAACAATTAATCTTGATTTAAAAGTAGAATTTGCCGGAGAATACACAGGAAAAGCAAGTAATATTTACCTGTATTACACCCCTGAAGCCAAATTTTGGAATGAAGGAATTAACGCTAAAATTGAACCTTGATCGAAAATAATTAGATAGAAATAAAATTATTACTGTCACCTTTTTAAATTTCTGCATCTATAGAATAGCAGTAACTGCAAAATTGGTTTCGATGTTTTAATAAAAAAATTAATTATGAAAAAAATAGGGATAACAATATTGGCGTTGGCTTTGTTGGGAAGCTGTAAGACCAAAAGCGCTTCAGATTCTTCGAAAGAAACAAAAGCTTTAAGCATTGAAAAAGACAAAGATCAGGACGGAATAAAAAACAGACGGGATAAATGCCCGGAAATTGCAGGACCGATTGAAAATAAAGGCTGTCCATGGCCGGATATGGATAGTGATGGCGTTCCTGATAAAGATGATTCCTGCAAAGAGTTATCCGGAGTTGTAGAAAATAACGGTTGTCCGTGGCCGGATACAGATGGCGACGGTGTTATTGATAAAGATGATGCGTGTCCAACGGTTGCAGGGCCGGCTGAAAATAATGGTTGCCCATGGTCGGATACGGATGGCGACGGTGTTTTGGATAAAGACGATGCGTGTCCTACAGTTCCGGGAATGCCTGAATATAATGGCTGCCCGAAACCGAAAACAATGACTGCAATGGAAGTTTCGTATTCAATAGAAAGTGTTGCTGTGACAGGTAACTCAAGGGCAAAGAAGACGCGCAATGTTCCATCAAAACCTGTGAAACAAGCGAAAGCTGTAACAGACAATAAAGTTTACGGAAAGAAAATAACCACAACTAAAGGGAAGAAAGGAATTCAGCAAATTAATAATACCGACGAAGAATACAATTCTTTGGTTGAAAACCCTTTTGAACTGACAAAAAATCAATCGGTTTCTACATTTTCGATTGATGTGGATAATGCTTCTTATTCCAATATCCGAAGAATGATTAATTACGGAAGTGTGGTTGATAAAGATGCGGTAAGAGTGGAAGAAATGATGAATTATTTTAAATATGATTATCCTCAACCGGAAAATAAGCAGCCTTTTTCAATCAATACAGAATACAGCGATTCTCCTTGGAATCCTCATCATAAATTGTTGAAAATCGGACTTCAGGGCAAAAATGTAGCGATGGAAAACCTTCCGAATTCCAATATTATTTTCCTGATCGATGTTTCAGGTTTCTATGGATCAAAGTAATAAACTTCCACTGTTAAAATCTTCGTTGAAAGTGTTGTTGGATCAACTAAAACCACAGGATAAGGTAGGAATTGTAGTCTATGCAGGAAACGCAGGAACAGTTTTGGAACCGACTTCAGCCGCAGAAAAAGAAACAATTAGTAAAGCTTTGGATAAGCTTCAAGCGGGAGGAAGTACGGCAGGAGGAGCAGGAATTGAACTGGCTTATAAACTGGCTCAGGAGAATTTCATTAAAGGAGGGAATAATCGTGTTGTTTTGGCTACAGACGGAGATTTCAACGTTGGGATTTCTTCTGAAAAAGATCTTGAAACGTTAATTGAAGAAAAAAGAAAAACCGGGATTTTCCTTACCTGTCTTGGTTACGGAATGGGAAATTATAAAGACAACAGACTGGAAACTCTTGCCGATAAAGGAAACGGAAATTACGCTTATATCGATAATTTACAGGAAGCGAATAAATTTTTGGGAAGAGAATTCGCGGGAAGTATGTATGCGATTGCTAAAGATGTAAAAATTCAGATTGAATTTAATCCAAAATTTGTAAAATCCTATCGATTAATTGGCTACGAAAACAGAAAATTGAGAAATGAAGACTTTACAAACGATAAAATTGATGCCGGAGAATTAGGAAGCGGACATACCGTAACTGCTTTATATGAAGTGATTCCTGCGGGTGTAAGTTCTGAATTTGCACCAAAAGAAAGCAAGTTA
This sequence comes from Chryseobacterium ginsenosidimutans, assembly GCF_024807225.1. GTDB lineage: Bacteria > Bacteroidota > Bacteroidia > Flavobacteriales > Weeksellaceae > Chryseobacterium > Chryseobacterium ginsenosidimutans. The sequence continues at coordinate 3,583,894 of NZ_JANUCO010000001.1, read as the reverse complement.
AAATATTCTGCAATAACGAATACGCAAAACTTTGGGGATGAATTGGCAACTATAAAATTCCGTTACAAAAAACCTGATGGTGATAAAAGTACAGAGATCACAAAAGTGGTGAAGAATTCTGAAGAATCACTTGCTGACTCAAGTCCGGATTACAAATTTGTTTCTTCTGTGGCTTGGTTCGGGCTGGTTTTAAGAGACTCAAAATTAATTAAGGAAAAAGACCTCAACACCATTGAAGATTTAGCAAAAGAAGGTAAAAATAAAGATGAAGAAGGATATCGTTCTGAATTTATAAGGTTAGTAGAAAGTTATAAATCAATTAAAAAGTAGCGGTAAGACAGGCATTCGAAAGGGTGTCTGTTTTATTTTAAAATAAACTTTCAAATATTATTGAAAGTTCAAAAATTATTATTACATTTGTATCAGAAATTAAAAGTAGAACAAAATGCAACTTTCAGAAGCTAAAGAAAAATACATTCAAACTTGGGGAACATTCGCTACCAATTGGGGAATCAACCGTACGATGGCGCAGGTTCATGCGTTGCTTTTGGCGAGTGGTAAAGCACTTTCTACCGATGAAGTGATGGAGCAGCTTGAAATTTCTAGAGGAAATGCCAATATGAATTTGCGAGCTTTGATGGATTGGGGAATTGTAAAAAAAGAATTCGTAAAAGGGGAAAGAAAGGAATATTTTTTAGCGGAAAAAGATGTTTGGTATTTATTCAAACAGATTACAAAAGAGCGTAGAAAAAGAGAAATCGAACCTGTAATTTCCTTTTTAGAAGAGCTTAAAAATATTGAAGATAAAGATTCTGAAGGAGCAAAAGAATTTATCAAATTAATGGATGATTTCAGCTCTGTGACAGGAAAAATCAACAATATTATGGATCTCGCGATAAAAAGTGACGATCATTGGCTGGTCGGAAAGATCACTAATTTATTAAAATAGAAAGGATTTCAATATCCTTTTTTATTTCAAATAAACTTTCAAAAATTATTGAAACTATAATATTTATAAAATGTTCAATATAATTTCATACCTGCTTTTTCTTTCCATCAGTTCGTACATCACGATCGATGTGGGCAGAAGATGTTTTAATTCCGGAAAAGTGTATTTGGAATATTTAATCAAAGACAAAGATTTTTGTTTAACGGTCAACAGAATACTTTTAGGGAGTTATTATTTGGTCAACCTCGGTTATATCGCGATCAGCTTGAGTTCTTGGGGAAAGATAACCAACATGGAAGAAGTTTTAACAACGGTTTTTACCCGTATCGGATATATTATTCTGATTCTTTGCTTTTTACATTTTACGAATATTCTTACCCTTTATATTTTAAGAAAAAAATTAACAATAAAATAAAATTATCATGACTGCAACTATCCTTACCCAAACGTACAATTTCCAGGCGTACATGATCTACTTACCAATTGTAATCACGCTTACAGTGTTGGTTTCTCAGTTTTTGTTTAAAAATTCAAAGACTTTTATGATTGATATTTTTCATCAGAAAGAAGACATTGCAATGGCAACAAATTCACTGTTTAAAATTGGTTTTTATCTTTTAAATATCGGTTTTGCCCTTTGTATCATTGAGTTTTTCCAAATCGAAAGCGTAGAAAGATTAGTCGTCGCATTAAGTCAGAAAATCGGAGGATTCTCAATTTATCTTGGCGTAATGATGCTTCTCAACTTATTACTTTTCTTGAAAGGTCGCAAACACGCCACGAACAAAGAAAAATTAGTAGAAAATGAAGACGTTACTATTTAAAATCTGGATGTATTTCACATTCAAAATACAGAACAAACGAACAAGAGGAGATTTTTTGAACCTTTAAAATTCATAGCCATGAAAACTTTTGCTAAAAATGACTTTTATATTCAATTTTATGTATTTATTGCGGGATTAGTTTCGATAATTATAGGAATTGGACTTGGTTATGGAATTTTCCTATTTTATTTTGTAGTAGGAATACCACAGTTAATAAGCTTTTTAATTAAAGCATTTCAAGAAACAGAAAAATCATTAACGTATATTATTTATGGCTTTTTTATAATGCCTGTTTGGGTTTCTTGGTTGGCTGTTTTAGGTTTCAATAACAATAATGATGTTACTAATTTTATCGGATACATTTTAATCGCTTCAGTTTTTTATAGTCCAGTTTTAGCAATTGTATATGTTTACGACTGTTATAAACTTTACAAATTTCAAAAATAAAACACAATGAAAACCCTACAAAACCACACCCTCATCTATGACAACGAATGTCCCATGTGCAATATCTATTCAAAAGGTTTTATGAAAGCAGGAATGCTTGATGAAAACGGGAGAGAAGCTTTTACAGAATTGTCGTTGAAAAATAAAAATCTGATAGATTTCAACCGTGCAAAAAACGAAATCGCTTTGGTCGATCACACTAAAAATAAAGTTATTTATGGTTTAGACAGTTTGCTCTTGATAATCGGAAATTCCTTTCCGTTATTAGAAAAAATTGCGAGAATACAGCCTTTGTATTGGTTTTTCAAAAAACTGTATTCTTTTGTTTCTTACAATCGAAAACAAATTATTCCGTCAAAAAAAGATGATACAGACCAATCTTGTATTCCGGATTTTAACTTAAAATACAGAATCACATACATTACGTTCGTCGTATTTTTCTCATCTTATATTTTGAGTTTGTTTACAGCAAAATTAGGGTTAAATGCAGGACATCATTTTTTAAGAGAGTTCATCGTTTGTTTGGGGCAAATTGCTTGGCAGACTATATTTTTAAAAGTTTATTTAAAAGAAAAATTTTGGAATTATCTGGGAAATATGATGACGGTTTCTTTAATCGGAACATTGCTTTTAATTCCTGCTTTATTTTTAAATCTAAGCTCAATTTTTTCACTTATTTATTTCGGAATTATAGTATTAATCATGTTTCTGGAACATGTAAGAAGATGTAAAATATTAAAATTGAATTATCTTCCGACCATTTCCTGGACGCTTTTCAGAATGACAGCTTTGGCAATAATTGTTTGGTTAAATCTTTAAAAAACTAAAAAAATGAACCACCTCGAACTCACAAAAAAAGTAGAATGGAAAGACCTCAAAAAGCTTTCTGTCAAAGAAATGTTGATCGAAAATAACATCAGTTTGCCTTGGTTTTTTATTTCCTTGTTTTTGGCTTACAAAGAATATTATTGGATGGCTCTTCCGTTTTCAGGATTCTATTTTTTGACGGCGCTAAGACAGGTTCACAACGGATTTCATAACTCACTGGGAACAGGAAAATTTCTCACTTGGCTTTCAATGTATCTCAATAGTGTGCTAATGATGACATCCATTCACGCAGTAAAATTTAATCATCTCAGACATCATAAATTCTGTCTTTCAGAAGAAGATTATGAAGGAAAATCTGCCTCAATGAAATGGTACGAAGCGATTTTATACGGTCCAAAACATATGTTTTTAATTCATTGGATCACATTTAAAAAAGCCAATAAAAATTATAAAAAGAATATGATATTTGAATTACTATCGATTTCAGTTTTCGTATTTGCTGCTTTTTATTTTAAAATTAATTTTTTGATATATCACATTTTAATCATGTTTTTGGGCGAGTTTTTAATGGCATTTTTCGCAGTCTGGACTGTTCATCACGACACGCACGAAAACCCAAACATTGCAAGAACTCAACGCGGATTCTGGAAAAATAAACTCACATTCAGTATGTTTTACCATATGGAACACCATCTTTTTCCCGCAGTTCCAACGATAAAATTACCCAAACTCGCAGAAAGAATAGATCAAGTCTTACCTGAATTGAATAAAAAACAAACTTTTTAACAGAATTCGGATTCATAAAGTGACGACTTAAAACAGGATAGGATGAAAATCCTATCAACGATAAAAATTATAAAAAATGTCAACAATCTATTTAAAAACAATCATCAAAGCCAATGTTCAAACGGTTTTTGATTTAGCAAGAGACATCGGTTTACATCAAAAATCAACTTTCAAAACCGGAGAAAAGGCAATTGCAGGACGAACTTCAGGATTAATCGAAGAAGGCGAAACGGTTACTTGGCGGGCAAAACATTTGGGAGTTTATCAAACACACACTTCAAAAATTGTCAGCATGGAAAAACCTCATCAATTCACAGATATTATGTTGAAAGGAACCTTTAAATCTGTAAGGCATCAACATATTTTTAAACAAGAAGGTAAAAACACAATCATGACCGATATTTTCGAATTCGAATCTCCATTAGGAATCATCGGAAAACTTTTCAACCGATTTTTCCTTAAAAATTATCTTACCAATTTTCTACTGGAACGAAATAAATTAATCAAAACCACCGCGGAAAATAATAAAATAAATTAAAATGGTATAAAGCGCGAGCGAAGCGAGCGTCAAAACAGATAGTATTCGCGATGTCATCCTGAGCGAAGTCGAAGGACCTCAACGTTCAAAACCATCAACCATCAACTATAAACCAACAACAAAAAACACCACAATGAACTTCCTAAAAGCAGAATGGCGAAAATTAGCCATCATCAATTACGAAATAGATCCCCAAATCTTAATTAAATATCTTCCCGAAGGTACAGAACTCGATTTTTACAATGGAAAATGTTACGTAAGCTTAGTCGGATTTATGTTTTTAAATACCAGATTATTAGGACTTCCGATTCCTTTTCATAGAAATTTTGAAGAAGTTAATTTAAGATTTTATGTAAAGAAAAAAGAAGGAAACGACTGGAAACGGGGAGTGGTTTTCATTAAAGAAATTGTTCCGAAACCGGCGTTGAGCTTTGTGGCAAATTCAATTTATAAAGAAAATTATACAACAATGCCGATGAAAAATAGTATTCGTGAAAAAGATAAAGAATTATTAATAAAATATTCCTGGAAAGATAAAAATTGGCATTCTATCGAAATCACAGCAGAAAACGAACCATTAAAAATGGAGGTGAATTCCGAATTTGAATTTATCACCGAGCATTATTATGGTTTCACTAAAAAAGAAAATAAAACTTCAGAATACAAAGTATGCCATCCAAAATGGGATTATTATTTAGTTAAAAATCACCAACTGGAAATTGATTTTAAAACGATTTACGGAAAAATTTTTGAATGTCTAAATCGGCAAAAACCAATCTCCGTAATGCTTGCAGAAGGTTCTGAAATTGAAGTGAAAACAAAAAAATATTTAGCCTAATAAAAGCTCTTATTCGACCTTTAAAAATATTATAATGTTTCTTTTATGATTTTTTTATGAGTTTTACCCATTATTATTTTTTAAATTTAGGTTTTTCAGATTTTAAACACTCTATATCTTAATTTATTAAAATAATTTATTTGAACTTTTTTGATTGAAGCTAAAATTTGGAATCATTAAAACCATTGGGTAACCAATTAAAAAAACATGCATGAGTTCAATAAAAAAAATTAAATCATATGAGAAAAATAGGATTAGGAGGAGGCTGTCATTGGTGTACCGAAGCTATTTTTAATTCTCTAAAAGGAGTTCAAAAAGTCGAGCAGGGTTGGCTGGCTTCCAACGGGTCACATTCTACTTTTTCTGAAGGAATTATTGTAACTTTTGATCCTAATTTAATTGAGTTGAAAACTTTAATCGAGATTCATCTTCATACACACAGTTGCACAAAAAAACATAGTATGAGAGAAAAATATCGCTCGGCAGTTTATATTTTTAATGAAGAAGATTTTCAAGATTCTAAAGCTATTTTAAAAGCTTTGCAAACAGATTTTGAAGAAGAAATCATCACACAGGTTTTGCCTTTTGAAGCTTTCAAATTAAATATTGAAGACCAATTAAACTACTATTATAAAAATCCTGAAAAACCTTTTTGTGAAACCTTTATCAATCCGAAACTAAACTATATTCTGAAACAATTTTCTGATCAGGTTGATACAGAAAAACTTCAACACTTAAAAATAAACGAATGAAACAGACTAAAATGATTATTAAAAATTCGAAAGGAATCACATTAAATGCCGTTTTGGATTTGCCACCCAATAAAAAACCCTATTATTTTGCCATTTTTGCCCATTGTTTCACTTGCAATAGCAATTTTAATGCTGTTCGACACATCAGTAAAGCACTCACCAACCACGGTTTTGGAGTTGTTCGTTTTGATTTTACAGGACTTGGTTTCTAGTGAAGGGTCATTTTCTGAAAGTCATTTTTCAGGAAACGTTCAGGATTTAATTGATGTTAATAATTATATCACCGAAAATTATAAAGCACCGTCGTTAATGGTCGGACACTCTTTGGGAGGTGCAGCAGTTCTTGTGGCTTCTTCCAAATTAGACAATATAAAAGCCATAACCACGATTGGAGCTCCTTCGCATATAAATCATATAAAAAAACATTTCAGTGAAGCTGAATCTTTAATTAAAGATAAAAGCGAACTTCAGGTTAATATCGGTGGAAGACCTTTTTTAATTAATAAAGATTTTTTAGATGATTTTGAAAAATTAAATCTTCTTGATATTGTAAACAAATTAAGAAAACCTTTATTGATTATGCATTCTCCGGTCGATACCATTGTTGGAATTCAAAATGCACAAGACTTATACGAGAATGCACATCATCCCAAAAGTTTTATTTCGTTGGATCAGGCAGATCATTTATTATCAGCTTCAGCTGATGGACATTATGTAGGAGATATGATAGGAACTTGGGTAAAACGTTATTTTACTCCTGTAGAAAACAAAATGCTGGAAACCAATGACGAACAATTAGTGGCTTATTTAAATTTGCAGGAGGATAAGTTTTCAACGTATATTCAAACTAAAAAGCATACATTTATTTCTGATGAACCGGAGGATATTGGCGGAGATGATTTGGGTCCGAGTCCTTATGATTATCTTAGTGCAGCACTTGCTGCTTGTACAACAATGACTTTAAAATTGTATGCTGATCGAAAAAACTGGGAGCTCGATGAAATTTATGTTTATATCACGCATTCTAAAAAACATATGGAAGATATTCAGGATCAAAGTGGAAAGGGGAAATTCCTTAGCCATATTTCTAAAAAATTAGAATTTAAAGGAAACCTTACGCATGAGCAAAAGAAACGTCTGGAGGAAATTGCTTCGAGGTGTCCTGTACACAAAACTTTAAAAGAAAATGTTATTATAGAAACTTCGACAATTAATTAGTATCCCCAAAACTATTTTTAAAATTCAAAATTATATATTATGATTAAATGGGCAGACGTAATTCAGTTTACAAACCAAGGAAACCCAATTCCGGACAAGAGAGTTGAAAAAACGGAAGAAGAATGGAAGCAAATCTTAACCCCAGAAGAATATCAGGTAACGAGACTGAAAGGTACCGAAAGATCGTTTAGTTCTGAGTTATGCAGTTTGTTTGAACCAGGAATTTATGAGTGCAAATGTTGCAGTACTTTGCTATTTGATGCCAGCGAAAAATTTGAATCAGGAACTGGTTGGCCTTCTTTTACACAGCCATTAAAAGAAAATGCAATCGCCTATCATGCAGATAAAACATTCGGAATGGTGCGTGTAGAAGTAGTTTGCAATACTTGTGACTCCCATTTAGGGCATGTCTTTCCAGACGGACCTGAACCGAGTGGGTTGCGCTATTGTATCAACGCGGTTTCTCTTTCTAAAATAAAAGAATAATTTAGTCTAACAATTATACATTGCCTGAAAATTCTGGCATATACTTTTTGGGCGATGTATAGTTGATATTTTAGGCATTAATTTCTTATAAAGTTTCACAAATTGCATGATGCAAAACCGGGAAATTGCACGAATTCGCAATAAAACACAATTGATTTGCTTTTTTATGTAAGTCCGTTGCCTCTTTAATTTGATCAGCATTGGCAATTATTACTCTAGGATTTAATTGAACTTCAATAAAACGACCGCTTCCATCTTGAAGAAACTCCAGAGTGGCTTCAGCATGATCCGAATAAGAGAGAATTTCTATTCCTTTTTGTGAACAAACATATAAATACGACATCAAATGACACGATACTAAGCTACTTAAAAGCAAATCTTCAGGATTAAATAACGCTGGATCACCTTTGAAACTTTTTGCAGCCGAAACATTTAAAACAGGTTTACCTTCTATAAAAACTTGATGACTTTTGCTGTAAATTTTAGACTTTGGTATTTCTTCATTTTGAATTGAAGTCCACTGTGCCGCTGCTTTAAATAAATGTTTAAATGTCATTTTTATTATATTTAAAATTTAACTTCGGGGGTAATTTTGTTCAAGTTTTTAATGGAAAAAAAGCTAAATAACAATTGGTAGAACAATCAGTATTTACCAAATATAATAAAAAATAGTTTAAATAAATATAAAGGAAGCTCTCAAAGCTTCGAGCTATGAACCTAAATAATTAATAACCAACCAAAATGAAAATAATCATTGCCGCTGAAACCGGTTTCCTCGGAAAAAATCTTGAAAAATATTTTACGGATAAAGGAAATGAAGTTTATATTTTAACCCGAAATCCGAAACGTGAAAATGAAATTCATTGGGATGCCAAAACGTTGGGCGAATGGAAAAGTCTCCTTGAAAATTCAGATGTTTTAATCAATCTTACAGGGAAATCTGTCGATTGCAGATATACTGAGGAAAATAAAAAGGAAATTTATTCTTCAAGAATTAACAGTACAAAAGTTCTTCAACAAGCCGTTGACCATTGTATTAATAAACCAAAAGTTTGGTTGAATGCAAGTTCAGCGACAATTTATGTTCATTCCGAAAAACACTTAAATACAGAAGAAAACGGAATCATCGGCGACGATTTTTCTATGAATATCTGTAAAAGTTGGGAGCAAGAATTTTTTACTATTAAAGATGAAAATGTGAGAAAAGTGGCGTTGCGAACTTCAATCGTTTTAGGTAATAATGGCGGAGCTTTTCCGAAATTAAAATTGATTACAAAATTAGGTTTGGGTGGAAAACAAGGAAGAGGAAACCAAAATGTAAGCTGGATTCATATTGATGATTTCTGCAATGCGATCCAACATATTATTGATTCTGAAAATATGTCAGGAGTTATCAATGTAACTGCTCCAAATCCTTTACCCAATGAAGAATTCATGAAAAGATTAAGAACAGAAATGAAAATTCCTTTTGGATTAAATGCTCCGGTTTGGCAATTGGAAATCGCATCTATATTTTTAAAAACCGAAACAGAATTGTTATTAAAAAGCCGAAATGTTTATCCTGAAAGATTACTCAAAAATGGTTTTCAGTTTTCTTATCCGAACGTTGAATCTGTATTTAAAAATTTGGTTTAACACATGAGTCACATTAGATTTTAATTAAATATTTTGAAAACATTGAGATCACATAAGAAGAAAATTAAAGATTTTCAAAACTAATGTGTTCTTCTCTGCAGTATGATAATCATCTTAAAAATTCTAATGTGTTAAATCTTTTGCCACTTTTGCGGTTTAAAAACAGCCAAGCAAAACAGTTTGCGAATTCATCAAATGATGATTAAATTAGCAAAAACTAAACGTCAATGGTAATCAGACAAAAAGCAAAAACCATATTTCTTTCATCATTTTTCATTTCATCTACTTTTTTTTCTCAGGCTCACAATGTTTCGGAAGGGTATCAAAAACCGACAGATCCATTGGTTATTCAAAATCTTGAAAACTGGCAGGATTTAAAATTCGGACTCTTCATGCATTGGGGAACATACAGTCAATGGGGAATTGTTGAAAGTTGGAGCTTATGTCCTGAAGACGAATCCTGGACTCAAAGAAAACCCGAACACGGAAAATCTTACAATGAATATGTGAAAAACTATGAAAATCTGCAGACCACTTTTAATCCGACTCAATTTAATCCGCAAAAATGGGCAGATGCGACGAAAAAAGCAGGAATGAAATATGTGGTTTTCACGACAAAGCACCACGACGGTTTTGCAATGTTTGATACGCAACAATCTGATTATAAAATTACTTCCTCAAAAACACCTTTTTCCAAAAATCCAAAAGCGGATGTGACGAAAGAGATTTTCAATACATTTAGAAAGGAAGGTTTCAAAATCGGGGCTTATTTCTCAAAACCCGATTGGCATTCAGACAATTATTGGTGGTCGTATTTTCCGCCAAAAGATCGAAATGTAAATTATGATCCGAAAAAATATCCTGAAAAGTGGAACAATTTCAAAAAATTCACATTTAATCAGTTGAATGAAATCACTTCAAACTACGGTAAAATCGATATTCTTTGGTTGGATGGAGGTTGGGTTCGTCCGTTTCACACGATCGATCAAAATGTAGAATGGCAAAGAACGATCAAAGTCGAACAAGACATTGATATGGATAAAATCGGGACGATGGCTCGAAAAAATCAACCTGGAATTATTGTGGTAGATCGTACTGTTCCAGGAAAATGGGAAAATTATGTGACACCCGAACAAGCCGTTCCTGAAAAGGCGCTTTCGATTCCTTGGGAAAGCTGTATCACGATGGGAGATTCGTTTTCGTATGTTCCGAATGACAATTACAAATCTTCTCAAAAGATCATTGAAACGTTGGTTAAAATCATTTCAAGAGGCGGGAATTATCTGATGAATATTGCTCCCGGACCCAACGGAGATTATGACACCATCGTTTATGAAATATTAAAAGAAATTTCAGGTTGGATGGATAACAATCAATCGGCCGTTTTTGCGACAAGAGCAATCGCTCCTTATCACGACGGGAATTTTTATTATACGCAAAGCAAAGATGGAAAAATGGTGAATATTTTTCACTTGGATGAAAAAATAAATTATCAAGCTCCATCGATGCTAAATTTCCCTATTCCTGAAAATTTTAAACCAAAATCATTGAAAATTTTAGGATTATCGAATAAAATTCAATGGAAAAAATCAGGGAACTCTATTGAAATTAATTTACCAAAAGAGAGAAATCAATTAAAATATTCAACTGTAATTCAAATAACGCAATAATGAAATTGAGTTTTACATTAATTGGAATTTCGTTGTTGAGTTCTGTCATTATTTCTGCCCAAAAACCTTTATACAAAGATCCGAAACAGCCTATAGAAGCCAGAGTTCAGGATTTACTGAAAAGAATGACGCCTGAAGAAAAATTCTGGCAATGTTTCATGATTCCCGGAGATTTGGACAACGTTCCGAAAGGTCAATATTCCCACGGAATCTTTGGATTACAAGTGAGCGCAGGAAATCAAGGAGGCGGAGTTGCAGGGCAATTATTGAAATACAATGCGAATGAAGATGCGGAAAAATTGGCGAGAAAAATCAATGCTATTCAAAAATATTTTGTGGAAGAATCGAGATTGGGAATTCCGATTATCCCTTTTGATGAAGCTTTACACGGATTGATGCGTGAAGGCGCAACCGCTTTTCCTCAAGCGATCGGTTTGTCGGCGACTTTTAATCCTGAGTTGATGAAAGAAGTTTCGACAGCGATTGCAAAAGAATCAAAATTGAGAGGAATTCGTCAGATTTTAACACCGGTTGTAAATTTGGCGAGCGATGTTCGATGGGGTAGAACAGAAGAAACGTATGGTGAAGATCCGTTTCTGACTTCTATGATGGGTGTAAATTTCGTCAGTTCATTTGAAAATCAGGGAATTATTACCACTCCAAAACATTTTTTAGCGAATGTTGGAGAGGGCGGAAGAGATTCGTATCCTATTCATTGGAGCAAAAGATATTTGGAGGAAACGCATTTAATTCCTTTTCAAAAAGCCTTTACTCAGGGAAAAAGCCGTTCGGTAATGACTTCTTATAATTTGTTGGATGGAAGACCTTCAACGGCAAATCATTGGTTGCTGACCGAAAAATTAAAAAACGAATGGAATTTCAAAGGTTTTGTTATCAGTGATGCAAGTGCGGTTGGTGGTGCAAATGTTCTCCATTTTACGGCAAAAGATTATGACGATGCTTCTGCGCAGGCGATTAATGCAGGACTTGATGTGATTTTCCAGACAGAATACAATCATTATAAATTATTTATTCCGCCGTTTTTGGATGGAAGAATTTCGCAGGAAAGAATCGATGATGCGGTTTCCAGAGTTTTACGGGCGAAATTTGAATTGGGTTTATTTGAAAATCCTTACGTTTCTGATGCTGCTATTTCGGAATTAAAAAAAATAAATCACAAACCTTTAGCGGAAAAAACAGCCATTGAATCTTTTGTTTTGCTTCAAAATAACCATCAGACACTTCCAATTTCGGAAAATGTTAAAAAGATTTTGGTGGTTGGAAACTGATGCTGTTGATGCAAGATTGGGCGGTTATTCCGGGCCGGGAAATAAGAAAGTGAGTATTTTGGAGGGGATTAAAAATTTCGTTAAAAATAAAAATATTGAAATCAGTTATTCAAAAGGAATTGATTGGAATTTGAAAAAATTTACGACCGTTCCAACCGAATTTTTATCTTCTGAAAATAAAAAAGGCTTACAAGGAAATTATTTTTCCAATTCAGATTTAAAAGGAAATTCTGCTTTTGAGAGACAAGATGAACAATTAAATTTCAAATGGACATTATATTCTCCAAATCCTGAAAAACTGCAACCCGACAATTACAGCGTTCGCTGGACAGGGAAATTAGAAGCGCCAAATTCCGGAAAATATCAATTGGGATTACGCGGAAACGATGGCTTCAGATTGTATGTAAATGGAAAATTATTGATCGACAATTGGGAAAAATTAAGTTATTCCACCAAAACTGTTGATGTAGATTTTGTGAAAGGTAAAAAATCTGATATCCTTGTTGAATTCCATGAAAATAGAGGTGAAGCAAATATCGAACTGATCTGGAATTATGGCTTAAATAATTACGAAAAAGATTTTAATGATGCTTTAAAACAAGCTCAAAATGCAGATTATATCATCGTTACCGCAGGAATTCATGAAGGTGAATTTCAGGATCGTTCTTCGTTGAGTCTTCCCGGAAATCAGGAACAATTTATTCAGGAAATTTCAAAATTAAACAAACCGACAACAGTTGTTTTGGTTGGAGGTTCAGCAATAAAAACTACGGATTGGAAAGATAAAGTAGGAGCGATTTTAGATGTTTGGTATCCCGGAGAAGAAGGTGGAAATGCGGTTGCAAAAGTGCTTTTCGGAGCAGAAAATCCTTCGGGAAAATTACCGATTACATTTCCGATTGAGGAAGGTCAATTGCCTTTGACGTACAATCATCATCCGACAGGACGCGGAAATGATTATTATGATTTGAGCGGTGAACCATTGTATCCTTTCGGTTTTGGATTGAGTTATACGTCTTTTGAAATATCTGATCTGCAATTAGATAAATTAAAATATTCTGAAAATGATACGGTTATTGCTAAAATCAATGTGAAAAATACAGGTTCGAAAGCTGGAAGCGAAGTCGTTCAATTATATGTAAAAGACTTACTTGCTTCGGTTTCAAGACCGATTATTGAATTGAAAGGTTTTCAGAAAGTGTATTTAAAACCAAATGAATCGAAACAAATTACCATCGAAGTTCCTGTAAAAGAATTACAGTTTTTAGATGAGAAAATGAATTGGATCGTAGAAAAGGGAACATATAGAATTATGGTTGGAAATTCTTCAAAAAACCTGCCGTTGAAACAGAACATTGAAATACAATAGATTTACCTGTTAATCAGGTATATTCAAATTAAAAAAATCAATAAATTTAATACCCAAATCGCTTGAAGCTTTGGGTATTAAACTAATCTGCAAGGAACTTCCAGATCTTCGGTAAGGTAATAGCTACAGCATAAACGATGATATCCGTCCGCAATAATCAGATCATTTTGTCCTCTTACCAGTAAAATGGGGGATAGTTTTTTATTTTTTTGTACTTTTTTCAGATTTTCTTTGACGTGGATATTAGTTTCCGGCAGCAAAGCAAGTCTACTGGCTCTTAGAATATCTTTAGATTTTTTCATGATAGTAGGCGCTTTTTTCAGTTCTTCCACGATTTTTTGTACATGATCAGGAAGAAAAAGAAGTTCCAGATAATCTTGTGCAGCAGGAAAATCATGTTCTTGAGGCTCTTTCATCCAAATATTATCCTTGGTCAATATGTTTTTTTTCATAGATGTATTGTAGCTTAATTACTATATATAAAAGTAAAAAAAATAGTTTATAAATCTGTTACACTTTTTATTTGAAGCTTTTTCCCGCTATCCACTGTATCTTTTTTGTTACGTTCTCCGCTTCGCTCCGACCGCAACAAAAAAGAATGTCGTTTCTATCGGGGCTAGGAATTTTGTCGTTTTCTCAACCGATCGCAATACCTATTATGTTGTCGTTCTGTAAGAATTGGGGAATGAATTTTCATAATTATTTTTTGCACCCAGCCAAAGCCTTGTCAAGGTTTCAACCTTGACAAGGCTCATTCAACACTGTTTATTTTAAAATTTTTGCACCTTTGCGATTTCCAACTCTCAAAATAAAATGTTAACAGATTTTATAATAAACATTTAATAATTGGTATGATATCTGTAATATTTAGTTCGAATCTGAATAAATTTAATTAATAAAGACTTATTGGTTAAAATTATTCAAAAAATGAATATTATGAAAAAGTTATTTATATCCACCGTTTTATTAGTAGGTTTATCAATGAGCGTTTCGGCACAGAAACATCCGTCACCGCCACCTCATCCTTCAAAAAGCGAACTGGTAAATACCAAATCGCGTGAACTGGATAAAAGATATAATCTGGAAAAGAAAGCAATTTTGAATCATCCGGTAGCAACCAAAAAAATGAAACAAGAGCAATTAAAGGCTTTAAATGAGAAATACAGAAGTCAGAAAAGATTGCTCAAACAAATGTAATAATGCAGTTTTTTTAGAAATTATTAAAATGCATATAGTTTAATTCTATACATTCGGTTTTACGAAATTTTTAATTTAAAATAAAATTTATTGAAAGAGAATGCTTTTTGCGTTCTCTTTTTTGTTTAAAATTAAATGAAAATGGTATTAACAATGCATTATGACATGAATTTCGGGAAATATGAAACATCCAATATTTTTCCTTAAATTCGCATAAAAATTTTAAACTAATGAATTACGATATTATTGTCATCGGAAGTGGTCCTGGTGGATATGTTACTGCAATCAGAGCTGCACAATTGGGTTTCAAAACTGCAATTATCGAGAAAGAAAGTTTAGGGGGAATTTGCCTTAACTGGGGATGTATTCCAACGAAAGCTTTATTGAAGTCGGCTCAGGTTTTTCATTACATCAATCACGCTGAAGACTATGGTTTAAATAAAGTAGAAGGTAGCTTTGAATTTCCAAACGTAATTCAGAGAAGCCGTGGAGTTGCCAACAAAATGAGTAAAGGAATTGAGTTCTTGATGAAAAAGAACAAGATCGATGTCATTTTGGGTACTGCGAAAGTTCAGAAAGGTAAAAAAGTTTCTGTTACAGATAACGACGGAAAAGTAACTGAATATTCAGGAAATCACATCATTATCGCGACAGGAGCTCGTTCTAGAGAGTTGCCTAACTTACCTCAAGACGGTAAAAAAGTAATCGGATACAGACAGGCATTATCTCTTCCTGAGCAGCCAAAATCTATGATTGTTGTAGGTTCTGGAGCAATCGGGGTAGAATTTGCTGATTTCTATAACACAATGGGTACGAAAGTAACTGTTGTTGAATTTATGCCAAACATCGTTCCTGTAGAGGATGAGGACATTTCTAAGCACTTAGAAAAATCTCTGAAAAAATCAGGAATCGAAATTATGTTGAATGCTTCTGTAGAAAGCGTTGACACAAGCGGAGAAGGCGTAAAAGCTACCGTAAAAACTGCAAAAGGAAACATCGTTCTTGAAGCTGATATCTTATTATCTGCTGTCGGAATCGCTGCAAACATCGAGAACATTGGTCTTGAAGAAGTGGGAATCCAGACAGATAAAGGTAGAGTTTTGGTGAACGAATGGTACGAAACTTCAGTTCCGGGATATTACGCAATCGGAGATCTTATTCCTACTCAGGCTTTGGCACACGTTGCTTCTGCGGAAGGAATTACTTGTGTTGAAAAAATTAAAGGACTTCACGTTGAGAAAATCGACTATGGCAATATCCCTGGATGTACTTACTGTCACCCGGAAGTTGCATCTGTTGGTCTTACTGAAAAGCAGGCAAAAGAGAAAGGTTACGAAATCAAAGTTGGTAAATTCCCTCTTTCTGCAAGTGGAAAAGCGACTGCAAACGGAAATACAGACGGTTTCGTTAAAGTTATTTTCGATGCTAAATATGGGGAATGGTTAGGTTGCCACATGATCGGTGAAGGAGTTACAGATATGGTTGCAGAGGCTGTTGTTGCTAGAAAATTAGAAACGACTGGTCACGAAATCATCAAATCTATTCACCCGCATCCAACAGTTTCTGAAGCGATTATGGAAGCTGCTGCTGCTGCTTACGGTGAGGTGATTCACATTTAATTTTTAGCTTTGACAAAGGTGTAAATCTTTGAAAAAGTTTCACAATATCAAAACCACAGATTTGTTCTGTGGTTTTTTCTTTTTCTAAGAACTTGTTAAAATTTTTATGACTTTATTATTTTTAAACGCAAAGTTTTAATTAAACTTAATAGATTATTTTTAGGAAGCAAAAGCAAATAAAATTTACTTCGAGAAGGTTTAAAACACAGCTTCATCAAATCAACTTGTTGATTCTTCTTTGCTCGCTTAAATAATTAAGTCTTTAAATAAAAATCTTTGCGTCAAAAATGAATGATGATTTTAATATCTAGTCAAATTTAAACTAGTTCCAAGATAATTTTTTTGATTTTATCTCACTTATTTTCTTAATTTTATTCACTTAATAAACTACAAATTAAAATAAATTATGTTTAAAAAATTAGCTGCAGAAGCTTTGGGACTGGGAGATATCGGTAAAATTATTCCTTCTCAGGATTATGATAAAGTAGATTCTGATGATTATATTTTATCAGAAGATAATGAGAAAATTTTCTTCTTAATTAAATCTAAAAGAGACGAATATTGCTTTACAAACAGAGCATTAATTCATATCGATGGAGCAAGTGCTTTGGATAAAAAGAGAATTTTAAGAAGATACGAATATTATCAGTTTCCTTTTTCTGCAATAGCTTTGCAAACTGCCGGAACAATTGATTTGGATGTTGAAATTTCATTTAATATCGGAAATGTTCCTTTGATGATAAGCGTTGCAAAAGGTCAGATTGATCAGTTGAAAGACTTGTACAAAGCGCTTTTGGCGATTCAGCAGGAAGTTCACCACAATCATTCGTTGTTGAATTTTTCTAATGACAGCATCCAAAAAGCAATAACAAGTGTAGCATCAGGAAAGCAGGAAAATGTTTCGAAAAGTCAGGAATTAAGAGCCATCAACGAGTATATTTTCGCTTGGAATACGAACAGTTTCGATAAATATAACCAAAGAGATTTCTCGAAGATTTTTGAAAAGTATATTAATAATTAGAATTTAATTCAATTCAATAAAAATAATATATTTAAGCTCAGATTTAATCTAGGCTTTTTTAATAAACTATACCCATGAAAAAAATATTGACTTTACTGTCTATCGTAAGTTTTACTTTTTTATTTTCACAAGAAGAAACGGAATACATTAATAATCCTCTTCCGGCAAAGTATGTTTTGAAAACTTCAAAAGATACTATTATTACCCACGTTGCGGGAAGTTATGCATTTAAAAAGAACCATTTCACAGCAGATACGTTTTTAAAGAATATAAAAACTGAAAATAGTGAAGTGAAAACAAAAATTCCTGTAGAAACAATCAGATATCTTGAAATCACTGATTTTGATAGAAAAGTAAGAAAATTTATTAATTCTGATCGTTTTCCTGAACTGAAATTGGGAAGTAGAATGCTTGAAGTTTTATTTCAGGGAAAAAGAATCTTAGTTCTGAGAGAGGAATATAATGTGAATATTTACGGTAATACTGGAGCCACCTATTATACTTTTGATAAAAGAGAATTGCTTAAAAAAGCAGGTAAAGATAAAGTTCTGAAAGAGCGACTTGAACAATATCCTGACTTGCTTGAAAGATATAAAAGAATAAAAAAAGATGCTGAATATTACGAGCTGCTTACTGATTACGAGAAAAAATTTGAAGATTCATTAGATTGATGGATTTAAATATAAACCACAGATTCTGTCTGTGGTTTTTTACTGTTCAAAAAAATCATCAGAGAGGCTGCGAACCCAAAATTTGACGTTCTGAACCCCGCCGGATACGTTCCGAATATGTCCCGATACGTTCTGCAAAGCTGCGGATATGTTGGTTATAAGTTCCGATACGTAGGGCAACCTCTTGCGACACGTTATTCATAAATCCATTGGGGTTGATGACACCGAAGTTGAGGTTATTTAACTCTCAGAATACCTTGTACAACCCATCCCGATAGATAATCTACGACTCAAGATAGGTAAAATACTTATCCAGACTATTTTTGAACATATCCAGAGGTCTGCGGAAGGTGTCGTAACGGATAAACAATGTATCTGTAGGACTAAAAAATGTATATGGAATATAAAAAACTTCTAATATGTTTTATTACATTATAATTTTCTACAAAGTTTATCATCCTGGAAGGATCTAGGCATAGTATTAGAAAATAGTGTGAAAAGATTCGTGCCTGGATCTCTACGAGATGACAAAGAGGATGCTGAATGAGCCTTGTCAAGGTTGAAACCTTGACAAGGCTTCGGGGGTGGCAGATATTGTGGATTTAAACCTTCAAGGTTTGATTTTTTTTAAACAGTCGCAAATTCCTAGCCCTGATAGAAACGACATCCTTTTTTGTTGCGGTCGGAGCGAAGCGGAGACCGTAACAAAAAAGATACAGTGGATAGCGGGAAATAGCTTCAAATAAAAAATAAAAAAATACCCCAAAAGGATAATAACATATTCAGAATTAACTTAGTAACTTTAAGATAACAAAAACTAAGGCCATGAAATATTTTGATTTCCACTGTCATCCTGTTTTGAAACAGTTGTTTAATGATGATCCCAATATAGATTCATTTATTTACAAAAAAGATTTAGGAATCATTCCGAAAGCATGTTCGGAGCTTGGAGATATTATTCAGACACAGACGCATCATACGCAGCTTGCCGAGTTTAAAGATGAAGTAATTGTAGGTGCGGTCTTGTATAGCGTAGAAAAATTTGTTGCAGAAAATGTAATTCCTCTTCGTGGTAACCTCGAAAAAGCATCGCAATTCAAGCTTTCAAAATCTCTTTTGGAAAACATTAAAAACAACGATTACAAATCATTTTCAGGGTTTCTAATGGAAAGAACCCTGCAGGAATATATTGAAGCTTCCTCCTATAATATTCTTACAAAATCCAGTTTTAAAAACCCGTTGCCGAAAAATAAAATCAATGTATTTTTCACGATTGAAGGCTGCCATTCTTTAGTCGATGAAATAAACGAATGCAATGCAACGCAGTCTTATAATGTAAAAGAAATTGTTACCAATCTTGATAAAGTCTTAAAAAAAGTAGACATTATCTCGGTTAATTTAACCCATCTTCAGCAATCAAGTTTATGCAATCATGCCTTTGGAATGCAGGTTGCGAAAATTGAACCTTTTATCCCGAAAGGAAACGGACTGAAAGATGATGGGAAAAAGGTTGTTCAGGAACTGTTTAACAGAAATATTTGTGTTGATGTAAAGCATATGAGTTACAAATCTCGGAAAGATTTAATGGGTAAAATAGACTCCGGTGAATTTACAAATGCGCAGCCATTAGTTTGTACTCATGCAGGTTTTACGGGAATTCCTTTTAAAGATTGGGCAGGATATATACAGTTTAGAAAAACGGTTTTTGGAGCTTTTAGCTTAGATATTACAAAACCGATTAAGTCTAAAAGTAATCCCCAAAGACCCGGATTTCCGGGATTTAATGCTTCAACAATTAACTTGTTTGATGAAGAAATTGCATGGATTGTAAAAAATGGCGGCGTAATTGGAGTTTCTTTAGACAAAAGAATTTTAGGGTTTACGGATAAACCTTCGGGAAGCGGACCGGATGAAATGGTAACTGACAGAGAATTTTTTTCTATCGACGAATGGAATGCTTTGGGTATTGATGATAAGAATTTAAAAAAATCAATCAGCGACAGCAATTGTCTTATGGTAAATGAATTGGATTTTGACAGTCTTGATGCCGAAAAAGAGTTTTTCTACTATCATATTCTTAATCATCTTAAACATTATTTTCAGGTTTGTGTTGATCATAAGATTTCTATTGAAACGGCTCAAAAACATATCACGATCGGAACAGATTATGACGGGTTGATCAATCCTTTTAATGTGACGCCAACCGTGCGAGAAATTGGAAAATTAAGAAATTATATCAGTTTGAATTTTAGAGGTTTTCTGGAAGATCTGGATGATGCCAAAAAATGGTCGGATCGAATCAATATGGATACGTTTATGGAAAACTTTTTCTATCGAAACGGACTCAATTTCATAAAATCCAGATTTGGAATTTAATAATAATTTTATTTGTGTTAAAGTAATTTTAAAATCGCTCCATTTAGAAAAAATAATCCGATTTTCTCACGTCGTTTTCTTACATTTAATCCATGAACTTTGAAAAAACAGGGTTGGTTTTATCGGGAGGCGGTACGAAAGGGATCGCACATGCAGGCGTCTTAAAATTTTTAAGCGAAAAGAATATTGATATCGATATTTTGTCTTGCTGCAGCGCCGGATCTATCGTCGGAAGTCTTTATGCGATCGGTAAAAAACCGGAGGAAATTCTGGATTTCTTTCAGTCGGTATATTTCTTCGACTGGAAACATTTTGCATTTAATCAGCCGGGGTTGGTTTCGTCTATTATTTTTGCGAATTATCTGAAGCCTATATTTAAGGATATGAGGATTAAAGATTTAGATAAAGAAATCAAAATTGTAGCGACAGAGCTTGTTTCCGGAACAGAGAAAATTTTCGATGAAAACTTTTTTGTTACCGATGCGGTCATTGCTTCATGTTCGATTCCGGGAATTACGACTCCCTATATTTTAGGGGAAGAGATGTTTTGCGATGGGGGAGTGCTCAATAATTTCCCTGCAGATGTCATAAGAAACGACTGTGATCGATTGATCGGGGTTTTTGTATCTCCGCCACATGATATTAAAATTAATGATCTGAAGACTATTAAATCCATCGTTTCGCGTTCTTACGATTTGTTGTCATACCGTATCGAAAAAATAAAATTCGAGTATTGCGACTGGTTTATTTCTTCTCAGGATTTATCGAGCTACGGAACTTTTGAAAGAAAAAAAGACCGCCTGGAACAGATTTATAATATCGGATATAATGCCGCAAAAGACAGCTTTGCAGAAAGTCAGTTTTTTTCAGAATTTGAAAACGAAAAACGGATAATTTAAAAGACTATTTTTATTGTAAATCGCAAAGGCGCAATTTTTTTAACAACTATAATTTTTAAGGTGCAAGGATTTTATTTTCGATAAAATTTAATTAATCGAATTATTGTTTTATGCTTGTTGAAAATCTTTGATTTTCTTGCGCCTTAAAAACAGACTAAGCATTAATAATCTTTGCGCCTTTGCGATTTACCAACAAAACTGTAATTTAGTTTTATTAAATAAAAAGATCCGTAAACTCAAAACTTTTACCATTAAAAAGCCCTTTATCACTCAGTTTCAATTCAGGAATTACCAAAAGAGCCATGAAAGATAAGCTCATATAAGGAGCTCTCAGTTTACTTCCCAATTCTTTTGCACGTTGGTCTAATTTGATGTAAGATTCAGCGACTTTTTCCGCCGGAAGATCCGTCATAATCCCTGCAATAGGCAATTCTAAAACCATTTCTTCAGTTTCTGTTACCAGTGAAATTCCTCCTTTAGCTTTAATAATGGCGTTGACAGCTTTGCACATATCATCGTCATTCGTACCCACGACCACAATATTATGACAATCATGCGCCACGCATGAAGCGATAGCACCGGTTTTTAATCCGATATTTTTAATAAAAGCAGTCGCAATTGGTGCATCTTGATAACGATTTACAACGGCTATTTTCAGAATATCATCTTCGGTATTAGATTCGGCATAACCATTTATGATTAATGATTTCGCATGAACTTCATTCGTGATTAACTGTCCGTCTAACGTTTCTATCACACGAATTTTTTCACCTTCACTTTTTATTTTAAAATCAGAAGGCTGTTTTAGACTGCAATGAAAATTATTAACAATAGGAGCGTCGAAAGATGATATAAATGATTCTCCATTTTCAGCAACCAGATTACCGTTAATATATGTTTTTAAAATAGTAAAATCCTGAATATTATCGATCTCAATAAAATCTGCATGATCGCTGATTTGCAATAATCCGATGGGTAAATTGTAGTGTTTTATAACATTATAAGAGGCAGCTCGCAAAACGTCATACAAGTCATGACCTTCTTTTAAAGCCCGTTTTACATGATCATTAATATGAGATTCAAGCAGATTATCGGGATGTTTATCGTCACAGCAAAACATAATCTGATCCGGAAAATCTTTTAATAACGGAATTAAGGTATCAAAATTTTTAGCAGCACTTCCTTCACGAATCATCACTTTTACACCATGTTGAAGTTTTTCTAATGCTTCTGTATACCCAAAACATTCATGATCGGTCGTAATTCCTGCGTTGAAATAGGTTTTCATTTCCTCACCCATTAAACCGGGAGCATGACCGTCAATGGGCTTGTTATGTCTTTTTGCGGAAGCTAGTTTTTTATGAACTTCTTCGTCATTGTAAATAACTCCGGGAAAATTCATCATTTCCGCTAGATATACGATTTCTTTTCTGTCTAATAATTTATCAATATCATCAGAATCAATCACCGCTCCTGCTGTTTCAAAATTCGTTGCAGGAACGCAAGACGGAGCGCCAAAATAAAAATGAAAGGGAACTTGCTGAGCATTATCAATCATATATTCCACCCCGGAAATACCCAAAACATTTGCAATTTCGTGAGGATCTGAAATTGTCCCCACGCTTCCGTGTTTTACGGCAATCCGTGCAAATTCTGTAGGAACGAGCATGCTGCTTTCGATGTGAACATGAGCATCAATAAAACCTGGCAAAATATAAGTATTCAGCGTTTCCGAAATCTTTTTTATCGAACTGATTTTATCGTCTGTAATGACTAATTCTGCGGGATAAGTTTCCTTGGAAACAACGTCTATTAGGTTTGCTTTGATGGTAAATGTCATTATGTTCCTATTATTTTTAATCATGTGAATTTACCACAATAATAGAAATAAATGTGTCCTTTTTGAGTGAAAATAAGAAGAAAGCTTTTGTTGGAAAGGGGTAAATGTTTTTTATTTGGAGCTTTTTCCCGCTATCCACTATATCTTTTTGGTTACGGTCTCCGCTTCGCTCCGACCGCAACCAAAAAGGATGTCGTTTCTATCGCGGCTAGGAATTTGCGACTGTGACAAAAAATCAAACCTCATAGGTTTTTAAAACCTATGAGGTTTATATCCAGAGTATTTGTGATAGAAATCAGTATGATAAAATTTACAGAAAATTATAAACAAGCTAATAAAAAATTCCTGACTGTAAAAATCAGGAATTTATCAATAATTATTTTATTTTTAATTTTTCACAACCTGCCCGTCTTGGTTGACGATTGTTTTTCCGTTTTGGTCATCTACAGTAAGAGTATAAGGGGCTTTTTTAGGAGAATCAGTTAAATAATTTCTCCAGATCTGATAAGTATATCCGTTATTATTAAATTCGTAATAATAATTTCCGCCAGTTTCCGTCCGGAATCAATTCTCCGTCGCTGATAATCATGCTTGGTTTTGTCGTTACTTTCCCGTTTACGCCCCAAGATTGGTACAGATATTTTCCGTTGGGCTGCTTATCGATTTTTATTTTAAATTTTTTAGTTTTAATAATAACCGATTTTGGGACTTTTTCTTTTTGATAATTTACTTTTGAAATTGGATTTTCATTAATAGTATTCGCTTGAATTAATGAAAACTGAGCCATACAAAACGCTCCGAATAACAGTTTTTTAATCATGTTTTTAATGCTTATTGTTGATGCTTTGTTTCATCAAATTTAAAGCCAATTATTGATCTTTTTCACAATTTTACAAAGTATTTTTCTTATCAAAAATAGAGTTTTGAAAATGCAAATAGTCGATATTTAAAAATAATAATATTGATTATCAGTTGATTGTGATTTATGCTAAAAAATATTTTAATTTTTTGAAACAACTGAATATTTTTCTTGCGTACATTTGTAGCACAAAAGGATCTCTTTCCTTTACCATTGAAATGAAACTAATTAACTTTAAGTTTTTTCTACTAAGAGTATCAGAAATCATCTTCACGATTTTTAATACTTCTCCTCCTTCAATTTCTTAATTTTCTCGAAAGAATTATCAAATAATTCGTACTCTGTTTTTTCATATTCTGAAAAATAGAGCACAATCGCTGTTTTCAAATTTAATCAAACATAAAAACAAACGAACTATGGAACTAGGTTTTCATGGCTGGATGATTCCGGCTGTCATTGCACTGTTGTGCGCAATTTTTTACAAATTTATTTTAAGAATTTTCTTCGGATTAATCATTGTTCCTCAGGACAAAATAGGATTGGTCACCAAAAAATTCGTGTTGGTAGGTAAACAGGAACTTCCGGAAGGGAGAATTATCGCAACCAATGGGGAAGCTGGTTTTCAGGCTCAGACATTGGCTCCGGGAGTTTATTTCGCAAAATGGATATGGCAATATTCTATTGATTTCCAGCCTTTCATCGTGATTCCGACAGGGAAAATAGGATTGCTACTGGCAAAAGACGGTATGGAACTGGAAACCGGAAGAATTCTCGGTAGAAAAGTGGACTGTGATTCTTTTCAGGATGCCGAAGCTTTTTTAAGAAATGGAGGAAGAAAAGGTCGTCAAACAGCGATCATCGCTCCGGGTTCGTACAGAATTAATACCTTATTATTTGAAATTGAATTAACGGATATGACCCAAATTCCGGATAATGCGGTGGGGGTTATCACGACAATGGAAGGTAGTCCTTTGGAAGAAGGTCAGATTGCAGGGAAGAGTATTTTAGATCATAATAAATTTCAGGATGTTGATACTTTTTTGAATAGTGGCGGTTACAAAGGTCTGCAAGAACAGGTGATTTTGGCGGGTTCATATTTCTTAAATCCTTGGTTCACAAAAGTCGAAATGGTGAAAATGACGGAAATTCCCATTGGTCATGTCGGTGTGATTATCAGTTATGTCGGTGAAGATGGCAAAGATTTAAGCGGAATAGATTTTAAACACGGAAATATTGTAGAAAAAAGCCATAAAGGAGTTTGGGCAGAACCGATTGGTCCCGGAAAATATCCGATCAATCCTTATATTATGAAAGTGGAGCTTGTTCCTACAACCAATTTAGTCTTAAACTGGGCTTACGAAAGAAGCGAATCTCACCAACTTGATAAAAACTTGTCAACGATTACGGTTCGAAGTAAAGATGGTTTCCCTTTCAATCTCGACGTTTCCCAGATTATTCATATTCCGACGTATGAAGCTCCAAAGGTGATCGCCCGTTTCGGAAATATGATTAATCTTGTAAGCCAGGTTTTAGAACCAACAATCGGGAATTATTTCAGAAACTCTGCGCAAGACAGTGATGTTATTGCCTTTTTGGGAACGCGTAAAGAAAGACAGCAATCCGCAAAAGATCACATCAGCAGCGTTTTGGAACAGTATAATGTAAATGCGGTCGATACTTTGATCGGGGCGATTGTTCCTCCGGAAAGTTTAATGAAAACTTTAACGGACAGAAAATTGGCGGAAGAACAGAAAATCACTTATGAAACTGAAATGTTGGCTCAAGAAACGCGACAAGCCTTAGAAAAAGAAACCGCAGTTGCCGATATGCAGAAGGAAATAGTAAAAGCAGATCAGGGAGTTTGGATTGCCGAAAGAATTGCCGATGCATCCGTGAAAAAAGCAACCGGAGATGCCAATTCCGTTAGATTACAAGCCAATGCGGAAGGGGACAGATTGAAACTATTGGCAACAGGTGAAGCCGAAAAAACAAGACTTCTCGCAAAAGCAGAATCAGAAAAAATAGAATTGTTGGCAAAAGCAAACGCAGAACAAATCTCATTGACGGGTAATGCAGAAGCGGAAAAAATTCTTGCCATCGGTAAATCTAATGCGGAATCGTATAAATTATCCGTAGAAGCAATGGGCGGAAGTAACTTTACTCAATTAAAAATTATGGAAAATATTGCGAGCCAAAATGTGAGAATTATGCCTGAAGTATTGATCGGTGGAGGCGGAGATGCTGCAAACGGCGGCATCAGTGGATTGTTGGGACTTCAGCTTTTGGAGCAGATACAAAAGAAAAATGTAGAAACGGTTTCTGTAATTGAAGAAAAGACAGATAATAATTCTTAATTTTCTTTTTTTAACGCAAAGATTTTATTTTAAATATGTTATTTAAGTGAGCAAAGAAGAATCAACAAGTTGATTTGATGAAGCTGTATTTTCAAGCTTCGTGAAGCAAATTTATTTGCCTTTGCCTCCTAAAAATCAAAAGTCTAAATAACTAATCTTTGCATTTAAATTAATTGATAAAAACAAAAATGCTCCAAACTATGGAGCATTTTTTATTTTTAAGCAGTATAACTTGCGAAAGCTTCTTCCAGACTTTCAAACTTACCTTTGAATTCTTCAATCGGGCAATCTTGTAAGATATTTCCTTTATGAATAAGGATTACGCGTGAACAAAGTGCTTCAACCTCCTGCATGATATGCGTCGAAAGTAAAACCGTTTTTTGCTGTCCGATTTCTTTTACTACATTTCGGATTTCAACGATTTGATTGGGATCAAGACCGTTTGTAGGTTCATCCAAAATCAATAGATCCGGTTGGTGAATGATGGCTTGAGCAAGACCGATTCTTTGCTTGTAACCTTTTGAAAGTTGTCCGATTTTCTTAGATTTTTCGGGAGTAATTCCTACCAATTCAATCACCTCATCGACTCTCGAAGACGGGATTTTGTGAATATTGGCAACAAATTGTAAGTATTCTTTTACATACATTTCCAGATACAACGGGTTATTTTCAGGAAGAAAACCTATTTTTTTCTTGCTTTCAATTTCGTTTTCTGTAATGTTTTTACCATTAAAAATGATCTCGCCTTCATCTATTTTCAAAGCACCGACAATAGATTTCATCAACGTAGATTTTCCGGCTCCGTTTGGACCAAGAAGACCAATGATTTTGTTTTTATCAATAGAAATATTAATACTATTCAGTGCAGTTTGTTCACCAAATTTTTTGGTTAAATTATTTATTTGAAGAGACATAATTTGTAATGATCTTTTTGCAAAAATAAAAATAAAAAAACTCATTCGAGGGAATGAGTTGAGTTAATATTTCAAAAATGTTGATTATTTCTTTGATTTCTTGTCTTTACTGTTCATCGCGGGATTAGCCGTTGATGCTGTATTTGCAGACTGATTGGAAGAATTGATAGGATTCATCGTAGCAGGTTTCTCATAGAGTGCAAATTTTCCGTTTCCTTTTCCGAAGATTTTATCAACCTGCTTTTTATTCAGAAGCTGAGATTTTCCAACATATTTTTTGTTCTTATTAATATATTGAATAAACTGAACAGTCGGTGTTCCGTAGTTTTTCTCAAAATGCAGTTCGATAATGTCATTGGGAAGTTCCAACACGATATTACTTTCCGGAGCGTCTATAAATCCGTTTGTGATCAGTTCATATAAACCGGAAACATCTTTATTTAGATTCTGGAAAGAAAAAGATCTGAATGTATTAAGGTTAGCAGTATTTAAATCCTGGTAATTAATGGTAAAATTATCGTCTTTTTTATATAAACCTACGGAATTATCTTTACCAATTTCCACCAAAGTCACGTTTTTCAACACTTTTATCTGTGCGAAAGCCGAAATACCGAATAAACATATAAATAGTAGAATTATCTTTCTCATAAGGTGATTTTTAATGTTTTATAATTTGGTATATCTAAATTAATAAATAAAAACGTAAAAAAACATTTTTTATTCCTTTGAGCAAAAGTAACAATTTTTTTTAATATCCGTTAATGAAAATTATTAGATAATATTATTCAATAACTAATGAATTATTTCAACTTATTGAAATTCAGTATTTTGATTTTAAATGAGAATAAAGTCTGCTTTATGGATTCATTAGTTGAAAATCCTTTTACAGATTGCCTTAATTCATTAAAAGTCAATTGTTAATGAACTTTTTGTCAATGGAAATAAAGAGTAATTTAAAATAAATATTAATTCTGCGTAACCAAATTATTGATTTATAAATTTGTTTAGATTATGGGTGTTAAAGATTGAAAACTTGTGGGATTTCTCTTTGGTGAACTCTTCGGGAATTCACAGAATAGGTACGTAATTTTTTTTTTCATTGTATGTGTTTTTAAATGTAAGATAACAAAAGTACTAAAATAATTTATTGAAATGATGATAACCTTATAAAATAACAAGACAAAATTTCAGACTTCAAAAGACCCTATTTTTGAAAGATTTTCATCCAAAAAAAGAATATCGAAAATTTCAATAAAACAATAAATGCTTATAAATGAGTAATATGCAAAATTATGTAAAATTTTTTCTGTGCTTTTATTTTTTTCCTAATTAGCATTTGCCTAATTTTATACTCCGTATAATAGAATTCATATAATATCATAAAATGGAAAGATATAATTACGGGATGATCGGTCTTGGAGTAATGGGGCGAAACCTTCTTTATAATATCGCTGATAACGGTTTCTCGATCGCAGGATTCGATCTTGATGAAGAAAAAGTAAAAGAACTGGAAGGCGGTGCTACTGCAAACATGACTGTGAAAGGTACAGCTTCTCTGGAAGATTTTGTATCTGCACTGGAAACTCCTCGAAAAATAATTCTTATGGTTCCTGCAGGAAAACCTGTAGATGCGGTTCTCGGCAATATTACTCCGCTTTTAAGCAAAGGTGATATCGTGATCGATGCAGGAAATTCTTATTTCAAAGATACCGACAGACGTATTGCTGACTTAGCGTCAAAAGATCTTCATTTTATGGGAATGGGAGTTTCCGGAGGTGAAAAAGGGGCGAGAAGAGGACCGAGCATTATGCCTGGAGGAGATTTGGAGGCTTTCAATCTTCTTCAACCGATGTTAGAATCTATTTCTGCAAAGGTAGATAACGAAGCTTGTACCGCTTATATGGGGAAAGGTTCTGCCGGAAACTACGTAAAAATGGTTCACAACGGAATTGAATATGCCATTATGCAGTTGATCAGTGAGGCTTATGATTTACTAAAAAGAGGAGCAAACCTGAATAACGATCAGCTTTACGAAGTTTTCAAGGAATGGAATAATGGCGAAATGAATTCTTTCTTAATTGAAATCACAAGAGATATTTTTAAACAAAAAGATTCATTAACGGAAGGTTATCTTGTCGATCAGATTTTAGATAAAGCCGGCGCAAAAGGAACCGGAAAATGGACTTCAGAGCAAGCCATGGAAATTGGTGTTTCTATCCCGACTATTGATATTGCAGTGACTTCAAGAATTCTATCTGCTTACAAAGAGGAGAGAATTAAAGCTTCTCAATTATATTCTGAAAAACAAATTACCAATCCGGAAAATACAGAATTATTCATAAAAGAAGTAGGAGATGCCCTGTTTTTGGCTAGCTTAATCAGTTATGCTCAAGGTTTGGCATTATTGGTAAAAGCTTCTGAAGAATATCAATTTGAAATTCCATTAAAAGATGTCGTGAAAATCTGGAGAGGAGGATGTATCATTCGTTCTGTTTTATTGGAGAAATTCTATGTAGCTTATTCGAAAGATTCAAACTTGTCTAATATTTTACTGGATCAGGATATTTCTGTGATCGTTAAAGAGAAAATATCATCATTAAGAAAAACGGCTGCTTTTGCTGCTTCAAACGGAATTTCCAGCTTAGGAATTCAGACTGCTTTAGGATATTTCGATGCCTATACAACAGAATCTTTGCCTGTTAATTTAATTCAGGCACAACGAGATTATTTTGGAGCACATACGTATCAGAGAATCGACAGAGAAGGTGTTTTCCACACTTCTTGGGAAAGTACAAATAATTAATAATCAGGAAAAATGAGTGAAAATAGAGCCTTGCAGCCAACTACAATAATTATTTTTGGCGCAACAGGAGATTTGGCAAAAAGAAAACTTTTTCCGGCATTTTATAATTTATACATCGATGGCAGAATGCCCAAAGGCTTCAATATTGTGGCATTGGGAAG
Organism: Chryseobacterium ginsenosidimutans; assembly: GCF_024807225.1. Classification (GTDB taxonomy): domain Bacteria; phylum Bacteroidota; class Bacteroidia; order Flavobacteriales; family Weeksellaceae; genus Chryseobacterium; species Chryseobacterium ginsenosidimutans. The sequence continues at coordinate 3,553,551 of NZ_JANUCO010000001.1, read as the reverse complement.
AGCAGATAATACCGATGAATATTTTAAAAATTACATTAAAGAAAATCTTGAACACTTCTCAAGAAAAAAGATAACTTCAGAAGATTGGGCAGGATTTCAGGCTCATATTACGTATTTTCAACATCAATTGGATGAAGAAAATTCTTATATAGATCTGCATCAAAAATTAGAAAAGTTTGATACGGTTTACGGAAAAAGAGGAAACAGATTGTTTTATTTATCCATCGGACCCAATTTCGTTTCTACCATATCAAATCATATCAAAAATACGGCTTTAGCTTCTGATGCTAAAAAAGACCGTATTATCATCGAAAAACCTTTTGGTCATGATAAACAATCAGCAATAGAATTAAACAGTTTATTGGCTGAGACTTTTGAAGAAGAACAGATTTACCGTATCGATCATTATTTAGGTAAGGAAACGGTACAGAATATATTGGCGTTTAGATTCGGAAATTCTATTTTTGAACCTTTGTGGGATTCTAAACATATAGAATCTGTACAAATTACTGTAGCTGAAGAAGTGGGTGTCGAAACAAGAGGAAGTTTCTACGAGCAGACAGGAGCATTAAGAGATATGATTCAAAATCATTTATTGCAAATTTTGTGTATGGTTGCTATGGAAACCGCCTGCTTCATTAGAATCTGGCGAGATCAGAGATCGTAAAGTAGATGTTCTTAAATCGATTCGCAGAATTTCAGAAGATCAGGTTGATCATTACGCAGTAAGAGGTCAGTACGGAAAAGGGACAGTAAACGGAGTTAAAGCCAAAGGTTATCGTCAGGAAGAAGGGATTGCCGAGGATTCTAATACAGAAACTTTCGCAGCCGTAAAATTCTATCTCGACAACGAAAGATGGCAAGACGTTCCTTTCTACGTTCGTACAGGGAAAAAAATGAAAGAAAAGCATTCTTATATCACGATTCAGTTTAAACCGCTTCCTCATTCCACTTTTTCAGAAAGTTCACAACTTCTATCGGCTAATAGATTGATTATTAATATTCAGCCGTTAATGGATATCAGATTGCAGTTTATGGCAAAAAAACCGGGACTTTCATTGGTTTTAAAACCTGTTGAAATGATCTTTGATAATTTTGCCTGTCAGGAAGATACTCCCGAAGCATATGAAACGCTTTTATTAGATGCACTTTTAGGAGATCTTACGTTGTTTATGCGTTCGGATCAGGTGGAAGAAGCTTGGGATGTAGTAAAAACTATACAGGAAGCTTGGCAAGATGGGAAAGCATCTTTTCCAAACTATGAAGCAGGAAGTTGGGGACCGGAAGAGAGTTTTGCTTTAGTTGAGAGACAAGGTCATACTTGGGTATAAAAATTATTTCAATTTAAATAGAAGAAAATGAATATTACAGTATTTGACGATTTAAATACATTATATAAAAAAGCAGCAGATACGTTTGTTGATCTTTCAAAAAAATCTATCCAAAAGCACGATCGTTTTGTGGTGGCATTAAGTGGAGGTTCTTCTCCGAAAGCTATTTTTAATTTGTTGGCAACTCAGGAATATGCAGACAAAATAGAATGGAATAAAGTATACTTTTTCTGGGTTGATGAAAGATGGGTTTCTTTGGATGATGAGAAAAGCAATGCAAAGATGACATTTGAGGCGCTTCTGGATAAAGTTCCTGTTAACAAAAATCAGATTTTCCCAATGTATCAGGACGGAACAGAGCCTGAAGAGTATGCAAAGGAATATGAAATTAAGATCAGAAAAATTCTGGGAAGCGAAGGTATTTTTGATTTTATCTTGTTAGGAATGGGAGACGACGGCCATACAGCTTCTTTATTTCCGGGTGAGGAGATTTTAAATGAAAATGAAAAATGGGTAGATGCTTATTATCTGAAACCACAGGAAATGTTTAGAATTACATTGACTGCGCCGATCATTAACAAAGCAGAAAATATACTGGTTGTAGCATTCGGTGAATCTAAAAAGCATGCATTGAATGAGATTTTAAACGGAGAATACAATCCTAAATTATATCCACTACAACTCATCGAGAAAAAAGAAAGTTTTCAGTTTTTCACAGATGAAAAAGCAATGGGATAAAATTGTTTTGTAAAAAATATAAAGGTCAATGGAAGATTCTGTTGACCTTATTTTTTGAAATAAGTTTACATCGTAAAACAAGAATTATTATTCGTCAAAATTAAAATAACAACGAAAATTTTTAACTTTAGCATAATAAAATTCGAGATATTACTCTGTTTTACTCTTTATTGGCTTGCTAATTGATAGTAGAAACCTTATTGAAATTTTTGATTATTGATGAACAAATCGACTGTAGTTTTAATATTCTTTTTAGGTGGTTTTTTCTTTTTAAGTGCACAGGAAAGAAAAGATTCGATCTATTATAAAATAGAGAAATTTTCTGATAAAAGAAAGGTTACCAAATTCGTTCATCGTTTCATATTTCGTAGGGAAGCAGATTCGGCTTCTGTGAAAACAAGAACCGAAAAGCAAGCTCAGGAAACCTACAACGGAAAGCATATCAGAAATATCAAGATAGAAACAATCGACCCGTTCGGATATGGTTCGAAAGACGAAAAAGAAAAATCCAAATGGTACGATTGGTTTACAAATCATCTTCATTCTAACACAAGAATTTCTACGGTTAATAATTATTTGCTTTTTCACGAAGGTGAAGAATATAATGCCCAAAAACTCTACGAATCTGAACGTTTATTAAGAGCAATGCCTTTCATCAACAGAGTAAACATCAGTGTTTCCGACAGTACCTCAACCCAGGATTCTATCGATGTTGTTGTAAAAGTCTTGGATTCCTGGAGTCTAAAACCGCGACTCAGCTATTCAGGAAGTAAAATCGGATTGGGTATTACCGAAGAAAATGTATTGGGATTGGGACACGAGCTGGATCTCCTTTATAGAAACGATTCCAAAGAAAAGCAAGATTATTTTCTGGGAAGTTATACAGCCTATAATTTGTTTGGTTCTTACATCAATGCTCAGATTTTGGGAGAACGGGATTTTGCGAAAAATGAAAGGATTAATTTCAATGTCACAAGAGATTTTTTCTCACCATTAACGAAATGGGCAGGAGGTTTTACTTTTGAATATTTTATGCGAAATGTTGCGCTTCCGATGGAAAATGACACGACTTTTCCGGAAGTTCAGATTAAAGTGTACAGTCAGGATTTGTGGGGCGGTTATCAAATTCCTGTTTCGTCTGACCCAAGTGAAAAAGTCTCCAGTAATATCGCATTGATAGGGAGAATTCAGAATTATCAGTACAAAGACAGTCCCGGAATCGATCAATATCAGTATTTCAGTTCTTACAGCAGTTTTCTGATGTCTGTAGGATTTATTCAGAGGAAATTTTCGGTGGAGAAAAATATTTTTCAGTACGATTTGCCGGAGGATATTGCGTATGGTAATTCGGTGAATTTAACCGCCGGAGCGTTGTCGAGAAGTAACGACGTGACGCCTTACGTGGGAATTTCTGCTTCTTATGGAGATTTTACAAAGCTTGGATATTTTAATTTGAAAGCTCAGTTTGGAAGATTTTTTAATGAAAGTAGACAAAATCGGGAATCTTTCCGTCTGGATGGAACCTATTTTACCAATCTTATGGATTGGAAATTTGCCAAAGCAAGACACTTTTTTTCTCCCACGTTGGCATTGGGAAATCCACAGCATAATTATTCTTACAAAGACAGAATTAATCTTTCTGCGGCAGATGAATTCCCTGTTTACAATGGAGATTATATAGGGACTAAAAAATTGGTGTTAAGATATCAGCTTCAGCTTTTCGTTAATAAAACGTGGAAGAATTTTCATTTCAGTCCCTATTTAACAACGGCAGTCGGTTGGTTAGGTTTGCCCGGAGAGAAATTGTTAAAAACAAGTGCGAATACTAAAATAGGAATCGGTGTTTTAATTAATAACCCGTATTTGGTTTTCAACAGAATTCAGATTTCCTTTACCTATTATCCTCGTGTTCCTTTCGATAATAATTCGATTTTTGATTTTAACAGCAACCGAAACAATCTTTTACCAATGAACAGTTTTGCGACAGATATTCCGCATTTTGTGAATTTTGGAAATTGATGGATTATTGTTAAAAGTAATACTAATTTTGTTTACACTTTTCATTTTAGCTGGTCTTTATTAATTCCTTTTTCAGCATGACAACTATTGCGGATGTAAACCTTCAAGGTTTTTAAAACCTTCAAGGTTTGATTTTTTGTAACAGTCGCAAATTCTTAACCACGATTGAAGCATAAACAAGATTGATAATTATATTTAAGAATTTGTCATTTCTTTAATCTTTTCGATTGTTGCCAAAATAAAAAGAGCGAACATCAATGTTCGCTCTTAGTGATTAGTCGTAAAAATTTAATTACATGTTATAAAGATGTAAGCGATTTTTGACCATTTATTCTTTAATGAATTTTTTCATTGCAGATCCTTTACTGTCTTCAATATCAATTATGTAAATACCACTAATGAGATTGCTTACATTAATTTCATTATTAAGGATTATTCCGGTTGTTAAAAGCCTTCCTTCTGCACTGTAAATTTTGTAATTGGCTTTAGCACTGATATTTTTCACATACAAAATCGTTTTTACAGGATTAGGATAGATCAGAATTTCTGTTTGATCCACTAAATTAGGAACGGGCTGTTTTGAAATTCTAACGGTATAATCTTCCACTTCTCCGTCTGCAAAATTGGTACAGTTAATCGGAATTCCATCTTTTTGCATAGCCACTCTCATCACAACATATTGAAAGTCTGTAAGGCTTATATACGAATTAGCAGGAACACTAAAGGTTGTACTTGCCGTTGGATTGGTATTGGGTCCGTCAGCTAATATTCTTTCATCGATATCAAACTCTCCGTTTCTGTTGAAATCTATCCAGATGGCAACTCCGGATTCCGTTCCTGAACCAGATTTTTTATCAATGGTAATCTGATTTCCAGTAGATCCCTGTATCAATTCGATAAATTTAGTCGGATCTCCTGTAAAGTCTGAATAATTTGTTGCTAATGATTCATTAATCATCTCAGGTTTTCCGTTTGGTATTGCATGAACTTTTGAGATAAATTCTGTATCAGAATTATCTGATGACATATCGCAATATATAATGGTAGGTGTTGTGAAATAATAAAGATCAGTAAAATCACCCGGTGTTCCGTTACAGATATTAGCTACCTGCATTTCATATTTATTTAATTCCAATAAACCTGTTATGGTATAGGTGTTGGTGTTTACAACGACCGTCGTCCAGCTTGGAATTCCTACTTTTCTGTATTTTAATATATAAGTTGAACCCGCAAATGCGTCCCAAGTTACTTTTGCGGTTGTTGGAGTAAGCTGAGTAATCGTAAGTCCCGGAGGTGCTATTTCACAAACTCTTATTGTTGTAAATATCTGCGGATTAGACCATGTATTTGGCGTTGTCTCGCCCACACAGATATTCGCTACCTGTACTTCATATGTTTTGAATGAATTAAGATTTGAAATAGTATATGAATTGGCAGGTGGTTGCGGAATCGTTGGCTGATTCCAGACAGTAGTACCGGCTTCTCTCCATCTTAAAACATAATTTGCACTGGGAACAAGAGGGTTCCACGTTACAACTGCGGAGTTTGAGGTAACATTGCTTATTGTAACCACAGGTGGGGTAGGATCGCATCTTGTTGTAAATGTATCGATTGGGGTGTAGATACCAATTCCTGTGCTTCCGCAAACAGCAGCAACTCTTACTTCATACATTGTTGCCGGTGTTAAACCATTTACGGTTACCGGTGGGTTTCCTCCAAAAGCGGAAAGATTTAAAGTAGTCCATGCAGAAGCCGGTGTCGTAACAGGTCTGTATTCTAAAACAAATGCATTATTGTTAGCAGCAGCCGTCCAGTTTATTATAACTGAATTATGGGTAATAGTTGAAAAGACGGGATTTCCCGGTGTAGTATTGTTGCAAGGTCTTAATTTTACAGTATAATCTTCAACTTCTCCATTAGCGGGATTCACACAAATTACAGGTGCACTGTAACGCTTAAGTACAACTCTCATGGTTGTTGTTAACGGACCTGTATAGATTCCTGTTGATGGAACATCAAAAGTAGCAGTAACAGGAGTTGCCGTGTTGGCTGCAGAGGTCATTATTCTCTCGGCATCGGTGAAAGTACCATCTCTGTCCCAGTCGATCCAGGCATAAACTGATTCGGAGTAAGTATTTACGGTCCAACCTTTAGAAACTGATAATTGATTTCCTGTGGAACCTGTTTCCAGATTAATTAATGTCGTCGGTGTAGTATAGTTTGTATAATTATCCTGAAGAGAAGTATTATCCATTACAGGGAAATTAACAGGCGTAACTTTTACATTAGAAATATAATCATTTGTACCTGTACCAATCATTGTACAATACGTCAACGGAGTCGTAGTAAAGTCTACATTTGGAGAAAAAGCTCCTTGAGTACCTCCACAAATTGTTGCTACCTGAAGCTGATAAGCAGTCTGCTCATTAAGCCCGGTGATCGTGTGAAAACTCTGTCCTGCCGGAAGTGTAAGACCTGCCGCAGAAGGAAGCCATGCACCAGTTGTTCCCTGTCTCCATCTGATCACATATGTTGCACCCGTAGTAGGCAGCCAAGACACATAACCAGAGTTGTGAGTAAGGTTATTTACAGCGATATTGGCAGGTGATGCGGTAGTACAAGGTTGTAAATCAATGAATTTAATATAATAATCTTCAACCTCACCATTACCGGTAAGCGGTGTGCAGGCATTTGAAGGAGTTGATGAATACATGATCACTCGCATTTTAACTTTACTTGTTCCTGTATATGCGTTTGCAGGAACATCAAAATTAGCTGTAACAGAGGCTGTATTATTAAATCCTATATATGTGATTTTTTCTCCTCCCGGTGTTGTAGAAGGATTATTATCAAAAATTCCATCTCCGTTAAAATCGATCCAAGCATTGGTTGTGTAATTTCCTGCAGCGATTGATCTTCCTACAGATAATGTATTATTTGTAGAGTTTCGCAATAGCGTAACGGTTTTTGTCGGATCTAAAGAATAATCGGTATAGGTAGATGGTCCTGAAGTATTACTTGTTAAAGGTACATTAGAGCCTATCATCGTAACATTACTGATGAAGCCGTTGGTGACGGTAGCTGTAGATGTGTTACAATAAGTTAATGCAGGTGTTGTAAAATTCACAGGAGGAGAAAATGCGCCCTGCGTACCACAAATGGTAGCTATTTCTACTTCATACGGAGTGTTTTCCGTAAGACCGGGTAGAATAATATTATTTGTGAAAGGTGTATTGACTGTAATGGTTTGCCATGCTCCACTCGGTAGTGTTCTGTATCTCACAACATAAGTTGCATTTGCGGTGGCTGCCCATGAAACACTTGCCGATGTTGCGGTAATATTGCTGACAATAATATTAGAAGGAGGTACATTGGTACATGCTGCTAAAGGTGCACCTATAAGCTGAATGATAGGTATTGTAGAATATCGGCTTACGGCAGTTGGCAGATTTGCAGGATCTGGATTTATTGTTGTGTTGTAATAAATCATTCCGCGGTTTGTTCCGGCAGGATAGTTCCCCCACTTTGCGGTACATGACGTTGTTGGAGAGTTTTCATCAACACCGATTACAAGATTGCTTGTCCCATCCCATAAGAAAGGGGTTGCCAGTGGGATTTCAACCCATGTTCCTGGTGTCATTGTCGGTAACGTTCCCGAATAGACTTGGTTTAATGATGAAGAAGAAACCCAGTTTGTGGTTGTTTGAAAATTCAATTGTGATGTATTTCCCATGTACACTGTCCATTGATTATAATTAGCCTGAACAGGAGCAGTAGTCGCTACAAAAAACTTAACGGATGTTATCAGATTATTGGTTCCAACAGCTCCGGAAACCTCTGATGCCGTATAAATCTGTTGAGAATAATTGAATCCTGAACACGAATAAATAGGTAAAAACCCACTAGTTGCAGTACCACCACCAATTTGTCCCGGTGTAAAAGGGTGTCCTGCTACCCATGCTGATTTATCTGTAGGTGAACAGACAGATCTTACCCACCAATAATAGGTTGTTCCCGAAACAAGCGATGTTAAATCTGCTGTAGTTCCCGGAATAATTGTACCTGTAGTGGTTGCTACAGGAGGAGTATTGGTTGTATTGTAATAATATTCATATCCGTTTGCCGGAGCGAGTGCCGGAGCAAGAGGTGCACTCCAGTTTATGGTAGCGGAATTAGGCACGATATTGGTCACTGGTAAAGAAGTCGGTTCAAAACAGCTCGGAGCTTCTATCACCTGAACTTCGTCTAATAATAAGTCGTCATAGATATATCCACCCAATACATCTTTGTCTACTGTGAATTTTAATTGAATGGTAGCTCCCACATAGCTTGGTGCTAAAACAATACCGGCTGCTCTCCATTCAGGGTAGTTGGTATTGTTGATCCAGATTTGTACCCATCCGCTGCCATCATTTACTTCTACTTTCAATTGGTTGTTTTGAAAAGCTGGAAGGGTTCCGTTTAATGTGTTTAAATGATTTTTAAACCATTCAAATTTTACATAAGGACTGGCTAATCCTGTTAGATCAATCTGTGGCGTGATGAGTTCTACATTATGTTCACCTATATAAGGATTAGAGGCATCTACCCAGGCGAATGTTCCGGCAGGTTTTCCTCCGTTTCCGGTTGCTCCATATCCTGCTGTTCCGAAGAATCTCCACTTTGCGTAGATACTGGTAGAAGCTGTTGTAGGATTTTGGCTTACCCAACACGTCGGAAGTGCTCCGGTACTGAATAATTCTAAAAATGGTACAGGTACAGGAGCACAGGTCTGTCCCGAGACCAATGCAAAGCACCATAGAAATGTGATAATTGGTAAAATTTTTTTCATATTACTATATATTTTGGAAATAATAAAATTTAATATGGGTGATCAAACGGAATAAATTTTTTAGCGATTTGTTTTTTAATATTTAATAAAGATTTTTAAGTTTTTAATTTAAAGCCTACAATGACTTGGATAATGGTAATCTATAGCTATACAGTAAGCAGGAAGAATACCCACAAGATCGAAAGTGACCTGCAGTATTGTTGGAATATCAGTTTTGATAAAACCTGAAGATTATGTAAGGGATTTTATAATCTGGCGTGGTGCGGCGGTTTGATTTGGAATTTTTTCATTTTGGAATAGGATTTTTAATTATGTTCGTAAAAATAATTTAACAGAAGTTGGATTTTGCTATACTTTGGTATAGTTGTTCGGTTAATATATCTTTTATTGTTATTAATTTTAAAATTATAATCTTTATATTTTACTTTTTCAAGTTATTTTTTATGTAATCTCCCTTTTAGAATTCTGATGGTTTAGTTTCACAAAAGATGTTCTGATAGCCATTAATTACTTAATGCTAACAATGTTTTTAGTAAGGGAATAGAATTGTTCATCTGTCTTATTCGAGTTTTAATTCAGTTTTTCAGATGAAGCTAAGCTAATTTTGCGTAAATAAATTTTATGTATATCGAGTGATAACGAAACGCAATTATTAATATGTTTGTAAATATAATTTAATATTATTTCAATATCACTATACTTTTGTATAGTTTTGAAAAACACAAATTATCAAATAAAAGTATGACTTATCTTTCAAATTCATCACGTAACCATGTAGATAGCCGATATAAAATCAAATCCTTTGAAAAGTATTACAATGCACTAAAGGGATTAGGCAGAACAAGTTTCGGATGTATTTACATTGCAGATCTTAAAAAAGAGAAAATAGAGTTTTTGTCTCAAAAGCCGTTTCTTTTTTCAGGGCTTAGCTCTGCAGAGGTCGAAAAGCTGGGCTATAAATTTTTTCAAAAATATGCAAGAACCGAAGATCTAAAGATTTTAAAAGAAGTGAACAGCTCGGGATTTAAGTTTTTTGAATGCTTTACTCCCGAAGAAAAAAAAGTGCATACGATCAGCTATGATTTTCATATTAAAAACGAGGATCAGGTAGATGTGCTGATTAATCATAAAATTACTCCCATTGAGCTGGATGAAAACGGAGATATTTCTAAAATTGTTTGTGTAGTCTCTTATTCTTTTAGTAAAACCGCTGGAAACATTCGTGTATCATCAGATACCTCAGATATTTATTGGCAATATAATCTTTCTACAGGCACATGGTCTGAGGAATATAAAATTGCATTAAAAGCCAGAGAAATAGAAATCATCAGACTCTATCTTCAGGGATTAACCATTGAAGAGATCGCCAAAAAGCTCTTTGTTTCAGCCAATACCATAAAATTTCACCGCAGTAAACTGTTCGAGAAAATAGGGGTAAATAATATAACGCAAGCTTTATCCTATGTGTTATCAAATAACCTGATTTAGAATTTTTAAGTTGAATTATAATTAAATTTTACAAGGCTCAATAAAATAACAAACCCTCTCTACAGAGTTAAAGAAGGTTTGATTTGTATGATACATATTTACCGACCTATTTTACAAGGCTGTTAATATAATTTTCCAGATTTGTATAACCAGTTTGAGTTATAGCTGCTGCATCTGTTGCGTCCTTAACGTTCAGATTGTTTTTAGTTTCCCAATTATCAGGGATGCCATCTGAATCTGTATCTTTTAATTTTGAAGTTTCCTGTTTTACTTCCGGTTGTCCACCCGCATCAGTTTCAGTTTTAAAAATCTGACCTTTCTTGCCTAAACTTTTAAAATAGCTAATAATCCGCTTATCTACTGCATCCCGTTTTAAGGAAGAAACCTGCTTCTGCCATCACGATTTTCAAAGCATCAGTTGCGGCATCGATTTTAACACTACTTCTCGACATTGCTGACGGTTCTTTTACCAAAGTGGCCGTCTGTTTGGTAAAATCTTCATCAGTCACCAATCTGCCGTTTACTTTTCCATCTTTGTTAAGATCTACATAATTATCTTTATGATACACATGATCTGTAGGAGTGAACATGCTTAAAAAATCATTGGTAGAGCTCGGTCCCGCAATAAAATAATTACCTACAACATCCTGAAAATGGTCTGTCGCAGAATGCCCTCCAATGAAGGCACTTTTCCCCCAATTGTAGACTACATTATTAAGGTATTCAATTTTCGCTTTTGCTTTGGGATTACGGCTTTGGTTTCCTGTCCATAGACTGTGATGAACGGTGATATCTACAGGATTTTCCAATAAAGCTCCAAAACGTTGAGGATCGATTCCTTCACCAATAAGGCAATATTGCAGGGTAACATTGGTACTGTTTTTTACATGCAGATTATCCCATCTTCCCCATTCGATAGAAACGTGGTCAAAGATAATATCCTTCAGATCATCTGCTACTACGGTGCATGCTCCTTTAGGCATAGTAATACTACCTCTGAATCTGATATATCTTATAATGGAATTACCACCAAAAGATACTCCGTTGCCATAAACGGTGATACCCGTTCCCGGCGAAGTCTGTCCCGCAATGGTAATTCCGGGAGCCGCCGCAATTTTTTCTTTGATTTTGATGACACCCGCAACATCAAAAACAATAGTTCTTCCGGTTTGGCTTACTGCATCCCTGAACGAACCTGCACCTGTGTCATTAAGATTGGTCACATGATAAACACTGCCACCACGACCTCCTGCTGCAAAACGACCAAAGCCTTCAGCTCCTGGAAAAGCGAGTTGCTGTGCGTAAGTTAACACCGAGCATGAACCTAATAAAAATAAGGATAAATATAGTTTTCGAAACATAATAGGATTGATTATAAGAGTTATGGTAATTTATTTAAGTTTTCTACTTTTATATGCCAGTTTCCATCTTGAGGAAATCCGGGTGCATTTACTTCCGATCCGTTGTCCCATCCTGCAGCCATTAATGCAACCGCTGCAAGAAAAGCACTGTTTGCAGGTAAATAGGCAGGACAAGCCAAAGTTTCTTTGGCGCGTTGTACATGTCCGTTCTTTAAAAATACAGCACCGGGAAGGGTATTACACAATATATCTATTGCTTTATCCTGTTCGCCTAAACGCGCCGCCGTCATCGCTCCTTTACCCAGACTCCAACTGACGAAACTCTTTAAACCATTACGTTCATAGATGGTATTAAAAGTAGCAGACATTATTTTTGGATCAATTAAAGGAGTTTGAGGTAAATATCCCAGACTCATGAGCATTGCAGACGAAAAACCTCCCTTTTTATCATACATATCCGGATCGGTTTCCATTTCAAGATATTTTCCATCTTTTATGGTTGGATATGCTAATTTTTTCAGAACCTCATCCCATTGTGCATTTCTTGTCATACCCATGCGTACGCGCCAGTCTTGGGCAACTTTTAAGCCGTAATACCATTGTACCAGTTCAAAAGTAGGGTTTTGGGTCGTGCTTTCAGCGGTACTTTCATTTACACTTTTAAGGGGTGGTCCTAAAATATAACGATCAGTTTTCACATCATAAAAAGCATACGAAGCCAGAAATTGAGCCGACTCAAAAACGACATCACTGTATTTTTTAAGAGTTTTAGCATTTGGATTTGCTCTGTATATTAACTCAGCAAGATAAATAGGGTTGGGTTGATTCCAGATGATAAAAGGATTAATTCCTCCCGGACTGGTTCTGCCATCTCGTCCTGCCATTTTTGGCCATCTCGCTCCTTCAAATCCTTCACGTTTAGCTTCTTTTAATGCAATCGGCAATATCTTTTTATACCAGCTAAAGCTTTTTTCAAGTAAATCGGTATGATTCCATTGGTAAAATTGCGCTGCATGCCACCAATACACCTCCGAATTATGCTTACCATACCAACTGAGATGCGTTAAACCTGTCTCTTGCGGAGGAAAAGAACCTGCATAATTGACTTTCATTAAATATTGGGAAAGAATGACTCTTCTTTCCAGTTCGTTTGCGCGTGGATCTTTGCTGCCTGAAAAATCTACAGCTCCGCCTTTCGTCCAGTAATCTTTCCACGAAAGGACACTTTCATTGCGGATTGCGTCAAAAAGTGGTGGTGATTGTTTAATATTGACAGGAGAAAATCGGCAAACGATCTGCAGACTATCTGAACCTGTTGCATTTAAATAAAAACGATGAGGCCCGTCCAGTTCAAATTTCGCTTTTCCCTTCCAGTGAATGTCAACATAATATTCAGTCGTATTAATTACTCTTTTTAATAACACATTATTTGCACTCTTGCTGATGATTGTGGTTTTATGGAGATCAGGTTTAGACCAGTCAAAAGGAGGTTTATTTTTAATGGATAAATCATAAGAATAAGGAAAACGGAATGCCGGTTTTAATTTTCCGTCTTTTAATAATGATGATGTAATGCTAAAAGCGACGGTGCTATTTTCAGGACTGCAAACGGTTTCTACTGAAACCTGAGTTCCGTTTAATTGATAAGAACTGGATAATAATCCCTTCCAAAGATCAAGTTTTTGATTAATCTGGCTTAAATCGGATACTTCAATGGACTTCCCGTTTTCTTTTACAAGACTAATCTGTCCAAGCGGAGCAGGATGAGGGTTTTTCCTGAAATAATCTCCTGCTTCACTTTTTTCCTGACTCGCATACATGATTTTGCGCCCATGAAAATCAATAGGTTTCATGGCATCTTCCATTTTAAAGTTCTTTGTATTCGGAAAAGAATGCCACGCCCAAGTAGAAAGTGTTTCAAGCGGAATCCCGTTTTTATAATAATACTGTTCCAAAGACTGCATCCCTGTAACATCGGCTGTATAAGCGAAATCTCCATTACCAACCGATAATGATGCCAATGGATCGATCTCTTTTAAAATCACATTATGTCGGTTTACCAGATCAAACCGATCAATAGCTTGTGCCTTAAATTTTACCGAAAAAATAATACACAATGCCGTAAAAAGGCAACAAATTCTGTTTACTAATAATGCTTTATGGATATTTATAATGAATGATGAGAAATCCAAAACCTCAGCTGAGGTTCCAAAAGCTGAAGTTTGTAAAAAATCTTTACGCATGATAAGTTTGGATTTGCCCATTGGTTTGATTTACAGCTAAATTAGTATGAACGGTTCAATAGAGTATCCTGCACTTTAGGCTATAAAAAAATCCTTCCGAAGTCTTGAAAGTCAGAAGGATCTTTACGTTTTTATTAGAAGCTTTTTCCCGCTATCCACTGTATCTTTTTTGTTACGATCTCCGCTTTGCTCCGGTCGCAACAAAAAAGGATGTCGTTTCTATCGGGGCTAGAAATTTTTGACTGTTACAAAAAATCAAACCTAACAGGTTTTTGAAACCTGTTAGGTTTAAGTTCGCAACATTTATGCTAATCTTAAGATTTTACAAAAATCACAGCCGTCCCACCGCTTCTTGCCAACGAAATTGGTAAAATGGTCTTGGAATCGACTTCCATTTCGAGAATTTCTACAGGATAAGGATTTTTTTCGAAATCGGCATTTTTGCCGTCTTTGAAAATTTTTGCTTTGTATTTTATATTCTTATCTAAAAAATGTAACGGAACATTTAGTTTTCGCGAATCAGCGTTGGTAATACTTCCCAAATACCAGTTTTCGGAATCTTTGTCTTTTCTGGCAATTGTTACATATTCGCCTATTTTTGCGTTCGGAACTACGGTTTTGCTCCAGTTTACAGGGCATGAAGTAATAAATTCAAAGGCAGGATTATTTTCATAATTCTCAATCATATCCGAAGCCATTTGCAGCGGACTGTACATGATCACCGATAAAGCCAGCTGTTTTGCCAACGTTGTATGAACTTTCGTATCTGGAAGCGCTGTATTGGTAAAATTAAAAGTTCCGGGTGTAAAATCAATCGGACCCGCCAAACCTCTCGTGAAAGGAATAATAGTCGTATGTTCGGCAGGATTTCCTCCATCTTTAGACCATGCATCCCATTCTTGACCGCGAACACCTTCCTGCGTCATCAGATTCGGAAGAGTACGCTGTAATCCGCTCGGCATCACAGGTTCATGATTGTCGATCATTATTTTATATTGGGCAGCCGTTTCAATGACTTTACGGTAATGTCTTACTCCATATTGACCGCTGTGTTGTTCTTTTCCATCTAAAAGACCACCGACATATCCTGTTTTAACCGTAGTCACACCATATTTACTATAAAGTTTAAAGGCATCCTCAAGCTGACTTTCGTATTTCAGGGTGTTTCCTCCCGTTTCATGATGACCGATGAGTTGTACATTTTTTTGTTTTGCATAATCTGTGATTTTTTTAATATCAAAATCAGGGTAAGGTTTGTCAAATTCAAAAGATTTCCAGTCTTCCCAACCCAAATTCCAGCCTTCTACAAGTACTCCGGCAAATTTATGTGAAGCTGCAAAATCGATATATCGAAGTACATTTTCTGTTTTTGCTCCATGATCCGGACCAATGTTCCAGGTGTATTTTTTCATGTGCATTCCCCACCAAATCCCGATATAACGTCCCGGTTTTATCCATGAAGTATCTTTTATCGCAGTCGGATCATTAAGGTTTAACATTACTCTTGAAAGTAATAAATCTCCTGCATTATCCGCAATAATCAGCGTTCTCCAAGGAGTTTGGAAAGGCGTTTTGGTAAATACTTTTTCTCCCGTAGACCACGGCGTAAGATATACTTTCAGATTGGACGTTTTTTTATCAGGATACACATTCATGGCAGCGTAATCGGTAAGATTGGCTTCGTGAAGTGCTATAAATTGTCCTGATTTAGTTTCCATTGTGACAGGAGTCGAGATCGTGTCTTTTTTTGAAAGTGGTTCTTTTTTGAAAAGCCCTTCATAAAATTCAGTCTGATAAGGAATAGACCATGCTTGATGATCTTCAGGGAAATTAAATTCCGTCAGTTCATCCATAATCACAACATCTTTCATGTTTTTCTGCTCCGGAAATTCATAGCGAAATCCGAATCCATCATTAAAAACCTTAATGTTTAACGTAAATTTTCTTTTAAGATTTTCTTTTTCCTGAACATACACTAACATTTGATGGTACTGATTTCTAATCTGTTTTTCTTCGCCCCAAATTGGCTGCCAAGTTTCGTCGGCTTCAGCAAATTTTACCTCCTTTATTTCAATATTTTTATGAATTTCGCTGTCTTTTAGCTTTAAACCAAGAAAAGACGGTGCGAGAATAGATTTCCCGTTTTTTGAGACTTTATAGAATAATCCGTTTTCTGAAATTCCGACTTCAACATTCAATTTTGCATCCGGAGATTTTACAGAATAGATTTTTGGGTTTTGTGAAAATACATTTGCTGTACCCAAAAGCAGCAAAAAGACGCTTAAAAATCCTACGATAAACTTCTTCATTTAATTCTTTTTTATTTTACAAATACGGCATAGCCTTTTTCCATTAAAATATTTCCTTCGCTGCTGCTGAAAGTCTTTTGTCCGTCATTAAGATAATCCTTAAAACTTCCGGAAGGAATTTCTCCGGTCCATTTGAAATTGACAGCGACATTATTGAAATTCAACATAATTAGAACTTCATTATCTCCCTTTTTTCTGGAATAAACAAAAAGATTGTCTTTATTGGTAGGATAGATTTTTAATGCACCACGACCGGCTCCGTCTTCCAATGCAGATTGGGTTCTTTTCAAGAGAGTCAGTTTTTTGAAAAGATTCAGGTAGATTTTATTGGCGGGATCCCATTGTACAGGATCAGGATTGAAGAGGCTCATCGATTTATTCATTCCGATTTCCTGTCCGTTGTACAAAAGAGGCATATCGTAAATCGTAAAAGATAAAACGGATAATGGCAAAACATTGGCGCCGTACCTTACGAATTCGGTTTCCGTCGTGAGAATTGAGATCATGATTGGTAAGATAAACCATTCTGCCTTTTCCCGAATAAGCCGGATTATTATAAAGATCCTTACAAGCCTGAATCAGTCCGGAAGCATTACTTCCTGTCCCGAAATCATTCAATTTATTATTAAAATCCCAAGCATAATCGTAATCAAAAACAGACATATAGGCAGGATTATCTCCTTCTGCAAGCCATTTTATTTTTCTAATGCTGTTAACCTGCGGAATCGCCTGTTGCCAAAAATCTAAAGGAACAAAAGTTACGGCATCACATCGATACCCGTCAATATTATAATTCTGAACCCAATATTTCATGGCACCAATCATCGCGGTACGAAGATTGGGATTGCTGTAATTGAGCTGTGCAACGTCGTTCCATCCGTTTGGAGAATAAGGTTGCTGTCCGTTTTGTGAAGCGTAATAATCCAAGTGAGACGTAACCCACGGATGATCCCATGCGGTGTGATTTGCCACCCAATCCATCCAGATTTCGATGTGAAGACTGTGTGCGGTTTCTATTAAGGATTTAAAATCATTTTCAGTTCCCAATTCAGGATTAATAGCTTTGTAATCACGTATTGAATAAGGGCTTCCGAGACTTCCTTCACGTTTCAGTGTGCCAATCGGGTGAATTGGCATCAACCAGATGATGTCTACGCCAAGATCTTTTAAACGTTGTAAATCTTTTTTAACCCCATTAAATCCTTCAGAAGAATAATTCCGGGCATTGATTTCATAAATAACCTTATTGTGAGCAGTAATGGGAGAAACTTCGCTGTTGGAAATTTCCTTAATCGTATCATTATCATCATTGCAGCTTCCTAAATTGGAAATCAGCAAAAATGAAATCAGAAAGAGTTTAATTATATGGAATGGTTTCATGAGATTTTTAATTTATTGTTTAACAATCGCGTAATGACCGGTAAGATCATTGTAATAAATGGTGTAATTTCCGGCATTCTGAACGGTAGCTCCCGGTCCGTCGAAAATTGCTTTTCCGTACGGAATATCGGCATCATTTCCGCCCCAATTGTTTGCCCAATCTTTATTACCACGGAATTTGCAGGCTGTAGATGAGGTAAAATCATAATTAATTTTCCATTGATGCGGGTCAAAAGTAGATTTGGTCATCATCGGCTCATTATCCCAACCGCAGAAACCGCCGATCGGTCCCATTTGATTATAAACAGTAGGATTTGTAATGTTCGGATCGGTGATTTCCCAAGTCATATCTTTCGTGTTAATTGTAATCGTATGATAACCCGCTGTTACGTAAAAAGATCCGAGATTACCTTGCTGAAGAACACCTCCGTTTCCTGCACAGTACATATGATCGTAGCTTCCGAGAAATTCTTCCGAACAAAACTTGAAATACGTTGCAGCAGGGAAGTAGCCGGTATAAGTGTAAGCTCCATCCTGATAATTGTTAGAATTTCGGAACATGATATAATTTTTGCTGGTGTTATCCCAACCATTCATATCACCAATGATGTAAATGTTTTTAGCAACAGGATCTATCGTAAAATAGGATGTAAGCGTAAGATTCATAGGTTCAGAGAAAGATTCTCCCTTTGAAGAAGTCGCTTTAATTCTGATGCTTATGTTTTGAAGCGTCGCCGTTTCTTCACCTTTAAGATCATCCAGAATGGTTTTAAATTTTACAGTAAAAAAATCAGTATAAACCTCTTTTGTAGTGACTAAGGTTTTGGTTTTTGAAAAATTGTTTTCCGTAAGATCTACCTGTACTTCGTAGCTTATGTCATCTGCGTAAATATAATTTCCGTTGTCGTAATTATATCTTGCTTTTGTCCAGCTGAGACGGAAAACGAGTGGGTCTTCACCTGTTGTTGGTTTGGTTAATTTCCAGTCTGTTTTAGAAAGAGCATTGATGGATGATGAAGTTATTTTCATGCCTGTATCGTCAGTATTATATTCTGTGGTACAGCCTGTAAAGCATACCATTACAAATATGAATAATAAGAATTTTAGATTTTTCATGGTGCAAATTATTGTTGAAGAAGGGTATAATGTCCCGTTAAATCATTAAAATAAATTTTGTACGTTCCGGTAACGGAAACATTCGCTCCGGGTCCGTCAAAAACACCTTTTCCATACGGATAATCTGCAGCTCCGCCTCCCCAGTTGGTTGCCCAGTCGTGGTTGGCTCTGAATTTACACGCCGTGGAAACTCCGAAAGTGACCGTGCTGCTCCATTGATGTCCGTCGTAAGGTGATTTTGCCATCAAAGGTTCATTATCCCAGTTACAGAATCCACCGATTGGTCCCATCGTATTATAAAAAACAGTGGTATTGTTTCCTGTATAATTTTCAATAGTGTAAGTCAGTGTTTCGATATTGATATTGATGGTGACGTATCTTTCGGTCGGATTATAAAACGATCCGTCTGATTTTTCTTCGTAAGTCATCGTGGTATCGTCTTTTCTGCAATACGCTTTAAACGTTCCTAAAGACTCTTGTGGAATGAATTTAAAATAGGTATTTCCTGCAATTCTTCCCGAATAAGTATAGGTTTTATCATCCGGATCATTGGAGTTTCTGTACATGATGTATTCTGTACTGGTATTGTTCCAGCCATTCATATCTCCCAAAAGATAAACTGCCTGTACTTCTTCCAAAGGTTTATAAGGAGTAATCGTCAGTTTCAGGATATTGGTAGAAGCTACAGACTTATTTTGCCCGTAATTGGTCATGATTCTTATTTCTACCACATTTTCCTGATCAGGAGTTGCATTTAATTTATTCAATAAAATGGTATTGATATCCTTCACAAAAAGATCTGCAGAAAGCCCGTTGGTAGAAGCTAAAACAGCAGGATTTGCGAAATTATTCCCTTCTTTATCCATTTGAATAACATAATTGACAGGACCGCCCGGTTCGGAATGTGAAGAACTGCTCAGCATAAACTGAGTCTGCGTCCACGTAACAGTCAGTAACAAAGGATTTGTATTGGTTGCAGGTTCTTGAAGGATAAATTTATTGACGGCAACCTCATCTATTTTACTGGGCAGGATTTCATCCAGAGTAAGCTGATCGTCGGTTCTGCACGAAAGAAACAATAATGCTCCAAAAAGCCCTGTGATTAATATTTTTAAATATGTTTTCATAGTTGTTGAGGTTTTTTAATAGCCGGGATTTTGAGTAAGTTTAGGATTAGCGGAAATTTCTGTCGCCGGAAGAGGGTAGATCTTGTATTTCTCGTCTATATTCGGTGTTCCGCTGTAGACTCCGTTTTTCCAAGGCCAGTTGTATTCTTTGGTGAATTTCCCGAAACGGATAAGATCTGTTCTTCGGTGTCCTTCCCAGTACAATTCGCGTGAACGTTCGTCAAGAATGAAATTTAAATTCATTGTAGATTCGCTGATGAGTGGTGCATTTGCTCTTGTTCTTAAAAGATTGACATACGTTACGGCTTGAGGTAATGTTCCGCCTTGTCCGCCTCTTAAAACTGCTTCTGCATACATCAGATAAGCATCTGCCAATCGATAAACAGGGAAATCGGTGTCGGCAAAAACGGCATTAGATCCGTTGGAACCGTCTCTGTTTTTATTGCTGAATTTGGTGACAGACCAACCTTGATTAAAATCGCTCCATTGAGTGGTTTCTTTCGTTCTGTCTGTTTTCCAGAACATCGCACGTTTGTCGGTACCGGTAAATTTATCAGACAACGTTTCTTTTGAACGAATGCCCGACCAAGCCTGTGAAAATCCGAAATTATCCAAAGGATTCATATCCGATTTATAAGATGCCGCAAGCAAAAAAGTAGTACCGCCATAGGTTGTAGCTTGGTGTCCGTCGAAAACGATTGAGTAAATAATTTCCTTCGACTGATTATTATCTGCGTTGAACAGATTTTTGTATTCAGGTTCCAGGATATAGCCCGCTGACAGTACTTTATTAAGATATATTAAAGATTCGGAATATTTATTTTGTTGAATGTAAACTTCTGCATTCAGATATATTTTAGCAAGAAGCATCCATGCAGCCGGAGCCGTGAATTTTCCGTAATTATTAGCTGAATTATTAGGAAGAGCAGTTTCTACAGCTTTTAATTCAGATTCGATAAAACTGAAAATAAACGCTCTGTCTTTCTGATCCGGAAGATAAGCTCCAACGCCTGCTTCTTCAGGAATATAAGGGATTTTACCATAAAGATCCATTAAAAAATAATAGCTCAACGCTCTTAATGCTCTTGTTTCAGCGCGCATCGTCTGGATTTGCGCTTTTAATTCCGGGGAAACATTTCTGAAGCTCAATTTTTCATCTGTTGTCTGACGCATAAATTCATTGGCATAAGCGATATTCAGATAGATTCTGGTATAATTAAGCAAGAGAAAATTATTCGCAGAATTCCACTGACAAAACTGCAAACCTCGCAACGTCTCATTATCCCAAGCTCCAATTACCTCATCGGTACAAAGCTGCTGAAGATTCCAGTACGAGCGCAAAAAAGTAGCTTCACCCTGATCGGAAGCGTTCATATCGGGAGAACCGGCAGGACCTTCGTTTCCGGAAAGTGCAAATCCGGCATAGATTTTTGCTAAAAACTGACCGTAAGACTGCGGATCCTGCCACGCTTTTTCGGGAGTCAGAATATTATCGGTAAGCGGTTCTGTATCAAGATCTTTTACGCAAGAAGTCAGCGTGAAAAAAATCATTAAAGCCAGAATATAGATATTATTAATTTTCATTTTAAATATTTTTTAGAAATTAAAATTGGTTCCAAGCATTACAGTAAGCGGTCTTGGATAAACATTTCCGTCAATTCCTCCGAAAACTTCAGGATCGAGTCCTTTATATTTTGTAAAGACAAAAGGATTCTGAACGGTTCCGTACACACGCAGGCTTTTCAGCATTTTGCTCAACTCTTTAAAAGTGTAGCCCAAAACGACATTATCGATTCTGTAAAATGACGCATTCTGAACATAATAATCTGAAAGCGTCTGTGAATTCTGGAAGTTCGTATCAAAAGCACTTGTAGGACGGTTCACAAGAAATTCATTCGCATAAATCGAGCTCGGACTTAAAGCTGCATTGTTCGCCGCAACTGCATTGTAATTGTAATTTCCGATGCTTCCGTGACTTGCTACTGACAGATCCCATTTTTTGTAAGTGAACCGGGTATTGATTCCAAACGTGTAATCGGGAGTCGGTTTATGGTAAACTCTTAAATCCAGTTCATTGATTACACCGTCATTATTTTGGTCTTTATAAAATCCTTCCACAGGTTTTCCGTTGTTGTCGTAGATTTGCTCGTATACATAAAACATTCCGGCTGCATAGCCTACTTTATGCACATTCATGCTGTATCTTCTCATGGCACTGTCGTTTTCTCCATAGCTCAGAGAGGTGATTTTATTGTAATTGTAGGCGATATTTCCACCAATTTCCCAAGTGAAGGTTTTGCTGACAATTGGTTTGGTATTTAAAGAAAATTCTACTCCTTTATTTTCCAGAGATCCTATGTTTGCAGCAACATATTCGGCGAAATTTGTTCCTGCTGCTACTTTGGTTTCGGCATTGATAAGATTGGTTGTTTTTCTTTGATAAAGGTCTATACTTCCCTCAATACGATTATTCCATAAACCATAATCGAACCCGATGTTATAGGTTTCCGTGGTTTCCCATTTCAAATCAGGATTATACGCTTGAGGACGCAGTAAAGAAACCCAAACCGGAACGCCATTATTATAACCTTGAAGGTAAGTCGCCTGAGAACCGATACTGTGCTGATAAGTTCCCAAATAAGGATAATCTCCCTGATTAATATCCTGTTGACCGGTTTTTCCCCATCCCAAACGGAGCTTTAAATCACTTACGGTTTTAGAATTTTTAAAGAAATCTTCATTAATTTTCCATGCAAAAGCAGCAGACGGAAACACAGACCAGCGGTTTTCTGAACTGAATCTTGAAGAACCGTCATTTCTCAAGGTAAAAGTAAAGAGATAGCGGTCTTTTATGCTGTAATTAAGCCTTCCAAAGAAAGAAACGATATAGTTTTCTGTGGCATAGTTGTTTTCACTTACCAAAAGCGGATCGCCATAAGCATCGTATCTTGAAACCCGGTGTGCAATATTGCTTCCGTTTCTGTAATAATGCTGCCACGAATATCCACCCATTATATCAAATTTACTATCAAGGAAGCCGAAATTTTTGGTGTATTGCGTATAAAAATCTAATGTTGAATTTCTTCGCAACTGATCCCATGTCATATCATAACCTCCATAGATATAATCGGACGGAGCAAGCGCAGGAATGTAAGTTTTCCCTTCACTTTCGGAATAATCCAGACCGACATTCAGGTTAAAATGCAGATCGGGTAAAAAATGTAATTTATAATCCAATTGCGCATTCCCCACAAAGTTGTACACATTAGATTGATCTTCTCTCATGGTAAGCAATGAAAGCGGATTTTTGGTAGAAACCTGTATGATATTGTTATCACTTCCCGTCCATGTAAAATACCCTCCAAACGGGCTGTTGTCGTCGTAAACACTTTGCGTCGGATCCATCACAATGGCAGATCCTACCGCATCTTGGGTAGCGAAACGGTTTTTAATATACATTCCGCGACCATTAAGATTTACCGTTAAATGCTTATCAAAAAAGGTAGGATTAAAAGTGATGCTGGAAGTATAACGTTCCATATTCGAGGTATTAAGAATCCCCGAAAGATTAGTATATCCAAACGATATCCGATAAGGCGTTTTATTGTTTATCGAACCTAAAAAGCTTAGATTATTTTCTGTATTAAAGGTGGTTCTGTAAATTTCTTTTTGCCAGTCGGTATTGGAATTTCCTAGTTTTCCAACAACTTCATTATAATTCCCAAGACCTTCAAAGGTTTTCATCACGAAAGACCTGTATTGATCTGCATTTAATACATCAATCGTTTTTTTAGGAGAACTTACAGACATATTGGCATCGTAAGTTACTCTCATTTTGCCACCGCCTTTTTTAGTTGTGATAAGAATAACTCCATTCGAAGCTCTGGAACCGTAAATTGCAGTGGCAGAAGCATCTTTCAAGACAGTGAAAGTATCAATATCTGTAGGATTCAGGATATTAAGAATGTTTCCTGCGCCTCCCAATCCGCCATTATCAATCATCACTCCGTCAATAATAATTAAAGGATCATTGCTTGCAGAAAGAGAAGAACCTCCACGTATTCTGATGGTTGCACCTCCACTTGGAGATCCGCCTTCCGTTGTGACAGTAACACCCGCTATTTTTCCTACCAAAACGTCTTGTGCATTGGGTGCAAAACCTCGCGTATCGCTATTCATTTTCAAGGTGGCAACAGAACCTGTCTGGTCTTTTTTCTTCACTTTTCCATATCCGATCAGGACGACCTCATCGATGGATTTTTCTTTAGTGAGTGTATCTCCTTTCTTTTGCTGAGCATGAAAATTCGGAGCCAAGGCTACAGAAAATAAAAACACTGCAGCTACAGGAAATCGTAGTGAAGAGGTATTATTTTTCCGGAATTCAAAAAAATTGATGTTCATATTATAGTTTTAATCAAGGGAAGAAATAAGCTCTTTTATGAAAAAGCATTCCTTTTCTCACAAATATAATATTCGTGCATTGCCGCAACTTCCGTAAGAAGAGGTAAGTAAATCGTAAATAACTATATTAATTTTTAATGAACTGAATATTAATTAATTATCAATAGTATTTACCTATCGTAAAGTAACTTTTTGAACGTAAAATGATGTGAAATTGACTCGTTTTAGTAAAAAAACTTCACTGAAACTTACACCTGATCTGAAAAATTTCCCAGATTCTGAACCTTTATTTCAAAGCTCTCATCAGAATGGATTGCCTTAGATTTTACTTTGCTTCTGTAATTATAGATCGTACGCAAAGTGTAATGAAGAAACGTCGCGATCTGATTATTGTTGGTAACACCCAATTTAATCAGCGCAAAAACACGAAGCTCCTGATTCAATGTTTGGCTGTCATTAATGAGGTAGCGTTCTTCAGGACGAAGAAGTTCGTTGATCTGTTCCACAAAATTTGGATATATTTTAAGAAAAGCTCTGTCAAAATTGCTGTACAATTCTTTCAATTCTTTTGTATTATCCTGTGATGAGGTGGTCATTTTCAGGATCTCGGCGGTTTGTCCGGTTTTTATTTTTCGGTTTACAATGCCTTTAAAATGAGCAAGACGATCGATATATTCGGTGCAGATTTCAAGAAAGCTTTTGATGTACTGCTCTTTCAGGTGATTGGCTTCAGCAAGGGAATGATTGGTTTCTATCTGTCGAAGACTGGCTTCTTTAAGCTCATCATTCAGAATATTAAGTTTTTCATTGGTTTCCGTGAGCTTTTTTTGAGCTTTTAAAACTTTTTTGTTTTGCTTAATAATAAGAATGACTGCAATAAATAACACAAGCGATAAAATACTGGCAGTAATAAAAAGTATCCGTAGTTTTTTCTGCTGATTTTCACGGTCTATCTGATACGCTTTGTCGATAATAGGCAATACTCTTGCAATCTGTATATTACGTAATCTTGCGTTGTAAAAATTGGCATCTTCAAGACTTCTTTTAATGTAAAAATTAGCTCTTGAAATATCATTATCATCAAAAAGTAAAATGGAAAGCGAACGCAGAGAAATATTCTCTTTTACGGCAGCATGAATATCCGAAAGTGCAGATTTTGCAAGATATTCTTTTTGTTTTTCGACATTATTTTTCTTTTCGTAAAGATAGGCAAGAATAGAATTAAGGATTGAAAACTCCCGCGTATCAGGCTTTACATATTGGAAACCCTTCAACAATTCTTTTTCGGCAAGGTTATAATTATTAAGCTCAATATTTTTTGTACCGTAATTAATGACATATTCGTAACCGTTTTTGGGAAGAATCGCCAAAAGCGTGTCCTGAACGGCATTTTTCTTCTTAATAATTTCTTCCATATCGTGACCGTCCTGATATTCTATCCAATAAATATAGACCTCGATATAAGCTTTATAATAATCTACGAGCTGATTTTGAGTCAGTATTTTCTTATCAATGGTTTTCAGAATGTCGAGTGAAACTGGGAACATTCCTGCTTTTGCTTTTATTCGGGCAAGCTGAATTTTGCTTTCTGCAGAATAGCTTTGATTGTTCAGCAACTGTGCTGTTTCCAAAGATTTTTTGGTATAATATTCCGCTGAATCTGCAATAAAAACCTCATAACTTCTGGAAAGCGTATGATAAATTTTATAGTTTTTCTCGTTATCGTTCGTAGAATTCAACTGTTGTAAGACGGCGTGAATTTCGTGCTGCTTTTTTTTAGTATAAAAATCTTCCTTGGCAACATCCTGATCCAGAGTCTTTAAAAGAACATCCAGTGTTTTTTGGGAAAACACCGTAGTTGTTCCTACAAGCAGGAATATTCCGAAAAGAAATTTTTTAAACATTGAAAAGGATTTTGATCTTTATGAAAGAGTCTACTAATATAGAAATATTTTCAGATAATGACAGATTATTAAAAAAAATACACGTTATATTGTTGATTGTTTGTAGAATATGTTTTTTAACCGCAAAAGTGACAAAAGATTAACACATTAGTTATTTTAAGTTTATGATTAGACGGCAAATTAAGAACACATAAGTTTTTAAAAATCTTTGATTTTCTTCTTATGTGATCTTAATTATTTTCAAAATTTTAAACTTTCTTAAGTGTTCTAATGTGTTAATCTTGTGTTACTTTTGTGATTATATTTTTAATTATTTAAAAAGGTTTATTTTTCCAAATTATTGTTCTGACAACTTTTTCTGAGGCTGCTTACATTCTTTTTTGTTAAAAAATCATGAACAATTTTAACCTATAATTTACCTTAAACTTAATAATTAATTAATATAAATATTTGATTTTTAATTAATTGTATTGAATTTATTTTAACATCAATTTACCTTCGCCTCACCTCATCTGTTTTCTTGATCGAAAGAATATAATTTTAAACTGCTAACCACAAAATTCAATTTTATGAATACATCAACATTTTTTGGTAACAGAAAAGCAGTACAATTTATTTGCTCTTTTTTTCTGTTATTATTATGCTTACAAGCTAAAGCGCAGGATCCTGCCCAATACGGAACTCCATTTAATGGCGTCCCCGACAGAAGTGATGTTAATATGTATCAGGTTCATATTCGTCCGTATAGTGCTTCAGGGAATCTGCAGGGCGTGATTTCAAGGCTTAACGATATAAAAAATCTGGGCGTGAATGTCATTTATTTAATGCCAATTTATCCACACGGAACAAGCGTTAAAGATTCTCCTTCTCCTTATTGTATCAAAGATTTTAAATCTGTCGCCACCGAATACGGATCATTGGCAGATCTGCGTTCACTGGTAGATCAGGCGCATGCTCTTGGAATGTCGGTCATGCTGGATTTTGCTGTGAACGGAACTTCATGGGATCATCCGTGGATTACGCAACATCCTGATTGGTATGATTATAACGGATCGACAATCAGACAATTGGCGAGTTTTCCCGATGTTGCAGATCTTAATTTAAATAATGCTTCCGTAAAATCTGCGATTATCGATGCCATGAGATATTGGGTGTTTGCCGCAAATATCGACGGATACAGATGTGATTTTGCGAATGATCCTTCGCTGAGTTTCTGGTCTGACGTGATTACAAACCTCAGAGGAATTACTTCCCACAAACTGCTTATGTTTGCCGAAGGAGACCGACTGGAAAATTTTCAGGCAGGATTTGACCTTAATTTTGGCGATAAATGGTATTATGATGCTATTTCGCCCATCGCAAGCGGAACTTCTGTAGCTCAAATTCAGACGACGACAGATACAGAATATGCTTTTGCCACCAACGGACAACAGGTTGTAAGATACACAAGCAATCATGATGTTTTGGGCAATACAACAGCGTTGCAGCGATTTGGAAGTCATGCAGGTGTCGTTGCAAATTATCTTGTATCCGGTTATATGCGCGGCGTTCCGTTTTTGACGAGCGGACAGGAAGTTGATTTTAACCAAACCATTCCGTGGCCTTATCAAAGTGTGAAGATCAATTGGAGTACGAATCCTTCGGCAGCGCTTGATTTTGCTAAAGTTAATAATTTCAGAACATCAAGTACAGCGATTAGAAGAGGTTCAATGACCAATTATTCGAATACCAATGTTTGTGCATTCACCAAAATAAACGGGAGTGAGAAAGTTATTGTGATGGTAAATCTAAGAAACAGTACTTCTACATTTACGATACCTTCAGGTTTTGCGGGGGCTTATAAAGATGCATATTCAGGAAGTTCTGTGACGTTGACTTCGGGAAATACCCAGACTTTATCGCCGTTCCAGTATATTGTTCTTACTAACGTTAATGTTGCGACAGTTGCTGTGACGGGAGTAAGTGTAAGTCCGGCTTCAGTTTCTTTAAACACGGGATCGTCAACACAATTAACGGAAACAGTAGCTCCAGCGAATGCTTCCAACAAAAATGTAACGTGGAGCAGCAGCAATTCTTCTGTAGCAACAGTAAGCAGCAGTGGAGTAGTGACGGGCGTTTCTGCGGGTACAGCTACGATTACAGTTAAAACCCAGGATGGAAATAAGACAGCTATCAGTACGATCACAGTTGTGACTCCGTCTGTTACGTATTACAATATTCAAAATAGATGGCATCCGGAATTTTATTTATTTGATGACAATAGCGGAATCCTTAAATACGGAGCAAATCCGGGAACAAATACTTCTTATCAATGGGAAAGAATATCTACAGGAAGTTTTGTATTATTAAAAAACAGATCGACAGGAAAATATATGCATGTTGAAAACCAAACCGGTTCTGTGCAAACCGGTGCTACAGATGCGACTTGGTACAGCGCACAATGGAGTATTTCGGCTACCGACAACGGCTGGAATTATATCATCAACAGATGGCAAACCAGCGAATGGGTACACCTCGAAAATCTTACAGGAAATGCTCAATATGCAGGTGCTCAGAATGGATGGTACAGCGCCCAATGGAAATTTGTAGCGGCATCTTCTTCCTCAAAAATGACGGGAAGTTCAGAGAAAAATGATTTAATCACGGATGTAAAAGATAAGGATGTAGAGATTTATCCAAATCCTGTTACGAATGGAGAATTTTATGTGAAAGTTCCTCAAGATTTTAGTTCTTCAAATGAAAAAGCTTTAATAACAATTACGGATTTTTCAGGCAGAAACCTTACTACAAACTGATTTATCATCTTCCAGAAAAATCAACCACTCATTACCAAGCGGAATATATTTTATCACGATTTCTTCAAAAACAAAATCTACAACGCAAAAGATTGTTTTTAAGTAAATAATTGAAAAATTAAAGGATACAAAAAAGCTAAACTTCGTAATGAGGTTTAGCTTTTCTGTTTTCAACCTTTTTAATGATTTTAAAAAGCTTTTCTACACAGATGCAAACGAGTAGTGTCTCGGTCAGAAAAAAACATTCACCTTACGGAGCGTTAGTCAACTCCCACACGAGAACCCTCAAAAACAGATTTCTTCAATTACAGTCTGTATTTGAGTCGGATTATTAGGGTAATTTTATTTTATATAAGGAGTTTGACCCTGTGCTAGTTTGTATCTCGTCCACAATGACATATTAATTACGATAGCGGAAATTTCTGCAATTTCTTCTGCAGAATAATATTTTGCAAGCTGATCGTGTACTTGTTGAATCGTATGTGTTCAATGGTTTCATCAGAAAGCATAAATGTTTATTATAAAAAATGATTGGCGAATGCGGTAATTACAAATCTAATCAATTTTCATAACTCGACATTGTTAGAGAATTATTGTACTCACGAGTATATTTAACCAGAGTTCTCTTAAACCGAACTCTGGTTATTTAGCAACGAATTGCCACCAGTTGGTTGCTAAATTCTTTTAATATTTTATTTCTTTATATGTACCGTTTTTCCCCTTTTGTTTTCATTCCTTCATTTTTTATAACAAGAAAGCGGTTTTATTATCTAATAAAACCGCTTTCAATAAAATTATATCAAGTTGTATATAAGTCTATTAAATGCTTTTTTTTGCCTCTTCTATATTCTCTGCAATTCTATTATCCAGGCTTATTAAATCACTAAAAATATCTAAATATGTATGAAAAGTGCTTTTGTCATAATAAACAATTACCGGAAATAATTGACTGGCTTGGTAATATCTTTTATTGTTTAAAGCACTTTCTATTGCTTGTTCTATCTCTTTTAAAAGTGGTCTGCAATTCTTCTTCAAGAGAAAATTCTTTAGATTCGATTCAAAAAAATTATCACCGTATAGATTTAAAAATTGCTTAATGTAAGGATATAATTCCTGTTCGTTTTTCCCATTTAATGTTGCAATATATAATGCATTTGAAATGACATCATATACATTATCTTCGTTATAGATTCTGTGGGGTTCAAAGTTTTCTTTTTCGTCCCATTTTTCAGTAATGAAGCGATCAAGCTGTTCGAATCCTTCCGGGATAGACCACGCAAGTAAGATAAGCATTGCCTGATAAGCAATATATTGATCGTCATTATGAAGAAGCAATTTTAATTTTTCAACTCTGTCAGAATCTATTTTTTCAAGGAGCTGTACTTCGTTTAAATCGTGTCCTTCTTGTCCTTCTTCATGGTAGTGATAAAGGAGCTTATGTATTTCGTTATTCATTTGATTATTATTTTAAAATACTAATGTACTAGCAGTTGCTTCTTTAAATATTATTCTTGTTAAAATTAAACTCCGAAATCCAATTTTCATTTGTAACTAATGATTTATTTTTCAAAATATTTTTTAGATCATCTATATCAATTGTATAATCTGAAAATACACATTCACTTTTTGAAAAATCAGAATATGATTTGTAAATAAACTCACCTTCGTATGAATAACTGATTACAATTTCTTTAGCTCCAGTTTTTTCATCAACCTTAATTAGATTTTTACCGTTTGGTGTATTTTCCCAATAAAAATTTTCATTTAATTCAATATCAAAATTAATATTAACTGTGTAAGTAAATTTTCTTTTCTTGGTGTTGACAGAAAAAATAGAAAAGCAATACTTATAAATGTCTTTAATATTACTGCTGTCAAGAAATACTTTAAACTTTTCAATTTGAAAATTTTTAGCATCATTAATCAATTTGTCTATTTCGTTATTATCCATGTTATTTAGTTATTTTCATAGTATTTAAGCCATTTTGCTCTGTCAATTTCTGATCGAATTATTACATCATCTGTTGGTAAGCTACCAAAAATATAAGGTTCATCAACAGTATTTCCCCAAATGCCACTTCTTCTTTGATTCATCATATCCAAAAATGGCCTATCTGCCGGACCGGGATTAATACTAGCTCCAGGTGGGTGTGTATGCCCCGAAAACTTCCCATGTTTACCTGCTAAAAGATCATCTAAAAATTGCTGATTAGGAACTCTTATTTCATTGTCCTTACCTCTCATAATTAATCTTCTTGATTTTAAAGTAAACATATTAAATTCATCGCCTGTTACATTTGTTAATTTTAACAAATCTTTCATAGAAACGCTTTTCTTTGGTAAAAATATATAATCTCCAGATTGCGGTAATTTCTCCAAAATGGATAACTGTCTTTTCGCTAAAGAATTTATTGATTTTAATGTAAAATCTCTAGGCTTTTTCGAATTAGATGTATTAATAATGTTATTTTCATCTTTAACCAAAGCCTGTCCATTAATACCTTCTACACCTTTTCCTATGTTTTTTTCAATTTCAGGTAAAGCATCTTCAAATATATCACTTTTAGTAGATTTCACTTTAAAATAATCAGAAGGAATTTCACCTTTAATTAAAATTTCCTTATCTCTAATACTGTTATTAAGATCTCTTACCGCATCATCCACTCTTTTCTGATTTTTAGGCGTTGGATTTTCTTCAAATCTTTTCATCGCCTGATCTATTTTGGTTTGTAATTCTGCCTGTACTTTTTCAGGTCTTAAGACCTCTACTTCACTTATTTTACCCGCAACAATATCAGCTTCTAATCTTTTGATATCGACTTCAATCACATTGTCTCCGTAGGTTTTACCTATACCGGGACCCTCATCGGAGAATGAGGTGTAAGGACTTTTGCTTTTCATAGGTTCGCTTCCTCTTACGTGATCAGAGATCGTAGCATTTCCATTTTTATCTGCAGGAATTAAATTTCCTTCTTCATTAATATGAGATTTTATTCTTCCTTCTTTTGAACCCTCAGGAGAATAAGGTCTATTATCTTGTCTGAATATGCTTTCTTCATATGTATTTTCCTGCGTTTGAATTGGTTTTACTTCTCCTTCTGGAATACTAGATTTTTCTTTATCCTTCATCCATTCAGGGCGATAATCTTTATATCCCTTCTCTGTAATTTTTGCTTTCCATTTACTATATGCCTTTCCTAATTTAGTATTTTTAACTTTCGCTTTAAACTTCACTATTTTAGGCGAGAACTTAGGTTTTAATGCTTTAACGATATTGGTCGCCAAATATCCTAAGGCAATAAATACCCCAATAATAGCCAATGCAAACCCACTATTGGCAATACGTTGGTAAGCATATTGCAAACGATCATGATTGGTTTCCACATCATTACTTTCGTAATTGATAATTGAATTGTCATCTTTCGATTGTTCGCCACCTTGCTCACTTTCATTACTTTCTCTTTTTTTCTTGATAGCCTCTCCTTCAATACCGTCATCATCAATAGTAAGGATGTCATAAATAGATTTTAATATAATACTGCTTTCTGTTGCTAACATTGATATTAATAAACCTTCGCCTACTGCTGTTGCAAATTCTAATCCTGCCATTACGCCCGGTATTGCTCCAACTCCTCCAAAAAATGCTCCTACAATACCACCAATTAAAACACTTCCAATAGTAATCCAACCCGAAAATGTACCAACTACGGTATTTAAAGTCTGCATCCAAGCCAATCCACCATCAACAGCTTTACTAAAATTATTATTAGAGATATTGTTCCATATTTCTGGGATAAGTGTCCATAATTTAGGCGCTTCTGTACGAACCGGACCTCCTTCTGCAAAAGGCCAAACCAAATACCAGATCATCTTCTTCATTTCGCCCCACCAATTACCTGCCATATAAGCTAAAATAGGTTGTAGATGAGTCCAAACTCCTGTAATATGTTTTGCAAATGAAACTCCTGACTGAGCAAAGAATTTTTTGAATTGACTGTTCGCTTCTCCAGGAATTTTTTCTATAAATGGAGCTATAAAACCAATAACATAATTTTCTAAAATCTTAGGATTATTCCAGATCTCTTGAATTCCGGTTATTAATTTTTTGAAAAGATTGTATTGCTTTTCTATATCAAGGATAAACTCAAGCATTTTAATGATTCCTACAACAATAGTATCAACTGCATCAAGAACGAAATTATATACAGCTTGTAATGCTCCCAGTAATGTATCCACTGCATCCGCCAAGAAATCAATCACAGCAACGACAGCTTTTTTGAAAACTTCAAAGGTTTGGTTTACCAATTTTTCGGCAGCGGCTACATATTTGTCTATTTTGGCTTTCAGTCGATCCCTTATTCCTGGGAATGCAGCCAGAGCAATGTCTAAGAAGCCTTTTAACAATGAAGCAAATCCTTTGATAAAGTTTACAATTGCTTTTCTTGCTAGTTCTAATGCTGCTAAAACTAACTTTTTGGCAGCATCAAAAATGGCTTTAACCGCTTCTCTGAGCTTGGTGAAAATATAATTAAGCGCATCTTTAAGAGCGTTAATAAATGCCGAAGCTTTATCCGCCAACCAGCCAAAGAAACCTTTGCTTTCATTTTTCTTTTCTGCTTTTTTCTGTTGTGCTTCTTTATCTGCAGCTTCTTTTTTCTTGCGCGCTTCTTCGTTGGCTTTGTTAATATGACCTTGAGCCGTAGTTTCGCCTTTGCTTTTTTCGGTTTTGATATTGCCAAGTGTTGTTTTTGCGTGATCGCCTGATTTTTTTGCAAAGTCAGATTCCGTTTTATTGAGCGCATTTTGCCATTCAACTCTCGATTGGTTTACGTCTGTTTGAGCGTCTTTTACCGATTTTAATTGATTTTTGTGAGATTTGTCTTTTTCAGTTCCTATCTGGGTCTCGGCTGTTGTTTCTTGTTCCGAGACTTTTTGATTATGCTCTAATTCGGCTGTTTGGTATTTCTCGTTTTCGACACTTATTTTTGATTGAATAGTAGATCCAAATTGAGCATTGATACTGGCTTCATCAATACCTTCTAATTTCAGAGCCTCAATAGGTTGCTTTTTAACAGCTTTTGAAGTTAATTTACGTGAAGATTTAAGTGTTTCATCGTTTGGCTTTTTGATGATACTGTTTTCACCATAATCTTTATGAATATCTTTTGCCGCCTGATTTTTTTTGATACTCATATCCTGAACAGCATCATTTTGTTCGATTGATAAATGTTCTGTATCAGCTTCTCCATTAAGGTCTAACTGTGCTTTTTGTTGCATAGTTGTCGGAATTGCAGAAGTATTCAGATTAATGGCATTGAACTGATTTTGAGCTTGTTTTTCAAAAAATCCGTTTTTAGCACCGGTTGAATTAAAAGAATAGTTTACTTTTTTCAAAGGCTCCTTTTCCGGGAAAAGAATTTCTTTTGGCTTTGCTTTTTGAGCTGTAGATTTTACTGTCTTTTTACTTGATTTAGCTACAGTTTTACCTGTATTTACTTTGCTTTTTGCCTTAGATCCGGAAAAAGCACTCCCTATTTTTGCATTCACTTTTGGAAGTTTGCCTGTTGCTTTTTCAGCTTGATTATTTAAAAGTGCTGTACTGTTATTTTGAACAGCATTAAAATTACCAACCAATTGGGTAGCCGGAGAATTAGATAAATCAGCCAAAGAAGTATCAGTATTGCCTTTACTCGCTGCTTTTGGTTTTGTTTTCTCTTTCGGCTTTGTGTCTTGATTTGTTTTATTTTCTTGATAAGCTACGGCTTGTTCTTGTGCTGTTTTTGGGAGATAATTTCCAGATTTAAGATTTTGATAATCATTTACTTGATCAACATTTAAAGTCGTCATATAACCTTTCTCAACCTCTTTGGTATCGGGATGATTGATGTCGCCGGTTTGCGCCAGACTTTCTTGAAGTTTCCCATACATTATTTCCGAACCTTGATCATAAATGGTAGTCGAACCATGAACGGCCGGAATGCTACCATTTAAATTCAGCTGGTTGTTGACGGGATTTGTCGATCCCGTTTTAACAGAAGAGTCTTCAGGTTTTTGTGTTTGCGTACCGACCACTTCTACCTCGGATAGAGGGATGACCATTGGTTCTTTCTGCCTTTGCTTTTTCTTTTGGCTTTGGTGGGCTTTATTGTCTTTTTCTACAGGAGTTGCTGTTTTCATTGACGTGGTGTTTTTAATTACATATTATTTTAAAAGGTGTATAAAGCACAAACAATACTGTCGTGCTTTATGTAAGACCTGTTCGATCTGAAAAATCAAACCTTGTGTGGTGAAATTTTTTTAAGAATTTGAATAACCAGAGGTGGTTTTCAACGATGATGAGAAATCAGAAGCGATGAGCCACTTCAGGTTTTCAAGTTCAAAATTCACCCTTTTTCGGGAGAATTATCTGTTTTTTAAGCGATAGATTCTGTAGTTACAGCAAAAAGTTTTTCAATCAACCATTACCAGTTTATAAATATGAATTTTTCCTTCCATGGCAGTTTCACAAGACCAATTCCCCAACCAAGCTTATCTAATAAAATGTCTTGAGCTTTTCGTTCTACGGTAAGAGTATAATCGTGGTCGGTGACAACCAATTTCCCCGAACGTTGAAAAAACTCGTTCTGCAATAATGCGGCAGACGATTTTTTCATCGGATTCCAGTTGTGCAGAACACTTTCTATTACATTTTTGGCTTGCGTTTTGTGCTTACGAGAAAGTTTAATATGCCTGTTAACGGTTTGATTCATCGGAATATTACATAAGAACTTTTCAAAAACCATATCGTATTCAGGAGCGTTTGTTTTTCCGGTAGCGATATAATGTAATAAATGGGCACATAATTCAGGATCAGTAAGTTGCTGGGTTTTTGTGTCCAGAAGATCGCAATGTTCAAAAAAAGTTTTAATGAACGGATGTATCAAAATAAGTCCCGCATTTTGAACATATTGTCCATCGTTTTGATTTAAATCTTTGTCATTCCTACTTAATCCCTCTTGAACTTCTGTATTCTTTTTATGAATTTTTTCTGTTGAAACTTCTGCGTTTTCAGGGTTATCTTTTGCATTTTCAGACTTATCTTTTGCGTTTTCAAAGGTGTCTTCTGAATTGTTTTTGATTATTTCAAGAACTTCATTTTCTTTAATAAAAGAGAATATCTCAACGACTGTTTTCAAATTCTGCTGGTTGTTTTTTGACTGTAAAAAACCCGCTGAAACCGATTCTATCTTTACTATTTGCTGTAAAAGATATTCCCGAAGATGATTACTATTTGATGTTTTCAAATACTCAGATAATGCGCTTAAAACCAAACGCCAGACGATTTGTCTTTCGGTGTGGCTTAGTTTTGATATACGATGTATTATATCGACCTCCAAGTTGATTTTTAAGTCTTTATTTTTTAAAACCGTCAGACATAATTGTGAAATCTGCTCGTTTGAAAGTTGATTAATTATTCGTTCCTGAACATTTGGTTTCGACAAAATAGGGATGATACTTTTTTGGAAGTTGTCAGACAAAATCAGAGTCTCAAATACTGTTGGTTTTAAAAATGAAACACCTTTTTTGTCCGAATTCCACCAAGGCATAGATCCTTTTTCTAAAAAATAGATAAAAGTCTGGATCATTTTTTCTTGATTTTCAATCAAATATGCTTTAGAATCGCTTTCTGTTTCTTGATCTGCAATTTCAACAGGTTTCGTAATTTCTGACAGTTCTTCTTTAAAAAGTTGAGCAATTTTGTCTTTTAATTCAGCATTTAATGAGCTGCTTTTTACATCCAGAGTCAGTTCTAAACGTGGGATTTGAAGAGTATGATCAGCCAATTTATATTCTAAAGCATTGATTTGCTTTTCTATTTCCGGAAAAACATCGATAGACAAAAA
Source organism: Chryseobacterium ginsenosidimutans (assembly GCF_024807225.1). Taxonomy (GTDB): domain Bacteria; phylum Bacteroidota; class Bacteroidia; order Flavobacteriales; family Weeksellaceae; genus Chryseobacterium; species Chryseobacterium ginsenosidimutans. The sequence continues at coordinate 3,516,625 of NZ_JANUCO010000001.1, read as the reverse complement.
GCTATTAATATCATCTTTTATATAAAATGCTTTTTCTTTGTTGTTTACTGTAATTTCTACAAATACTTTCTGAATGATATGATCCTGCTTCACCTTAAATAGATTTTAATGATACAATACTAGAATTGTTAAATTATTTTATTTGAATTCACCGCCCCAAAAACCTGCAGGACAAAGGCTTAGCTTTGATCTCTGTTTCGCGCTCAATCTGCATCCGCAACCTCTGATGAACCCGTCTTTTGGAGAATCTACAACTTCCAGTGTTTCAGGATTAAGCCATTTCATAGCGTTGCAATTGTTGCCGTTTTTTAAAGGACATGCATTACAAATCTGTTCTCTGAGGGAGAAAATAAGTTCTTCGTTTTGATCTGCCATGCCCATTTTTGAGCGTAATTCGTTAAAATGACCGCCAATGATTTCATTGCGCTTGCCAAAGATTTTTTTAATATTCATGTGATTAAAGTTTTAAATTATTGGGGTCAAAATTAGAAGATGAAAATCCATTTTGCGAATTATCAGGCGTGTCTATTCAGTCTTTGCAGTAAAAGGCAAAATCATTTCCTGAGGATGCGGGTTTACAATTTTTAGAAATTGTTTGGCTCAAAAAGGGGAGGTTTCTAATCAGAAAAACAATGAACTTATTTAATTTTTTTTGAAGCTTTATCCCGCTTTCCGCACTCGCTATTTTTTTTGATTTCGGCGCGGCGGCAAAGCCACCGCGCCAAAATCAAAAAAAATGAGCTCAAACAAAGCTACAATCGGGGCTATGGCTGCAGTCAATAATTTCAAAGTCCAGAATAACTACAAAATTTACTATTCTGAAAAGATTAAACATAAATCTTTCTATTACTATTTTCTACAACAGCCGAATCCTTGTCAAGGTTTAAACCTTGACAAGGATGAGTTTATCGACCATATATTTAAAATCGATAAATAAAAATTTAAACAAATGCGAAAAATATTGATTTCAAAAACGAATTCAAAATCACAAAAATTGTAATTAATTAACCGTCAATTTTATCTTAAAACAAAATAATTTTTAATGATAAAACCACACCCTATTTTTACGTATACATTTCACGGAATTTTGATTAATGTAATTTTTATTTAAACTTTTATTTTTGTTTTATATTTTAAATACCTGATTTTTAGATTTTTATAATGGTTGTTTTTTCATCATTTATTGAAAAACAAAAATTCTATTTACTGCAAAGACAGGTTTGAGGCCTCAAAATATTTGTCTTTTGATTGGGTATGATTGTATGTTTGCATCATAATAATTAAGAACAGAAATTATGATCGATAATGTATTAACAATCTTAAAAGATAAGCTGAATGATTCAGTAAAAGGTTTAAAGGACCATGATGGCGAAATCGCTGTTGTTGATGATATAGCAAAACATGACGACGACACTGCAGGTCTTGGCAATAAGGTAGTAATTACTTTGCTAAGCGTTGAGGAAGAATCTACAATGAAAAACAGCTCATGGTACAATAAGACAAAAATAAGCGATACACCACTCCAATATGACATGAAAAAGGAGAATCCGCCGGCTTACTTGAATCTATATGTAATGATCGCTGCCAACAGAACAAGATATTCCAACGCTTTAATAAATATTTCAAAAGTGATTGAAATATTTCAGACAAACAATGTATTGGGATATACTGATTCTACAACACCAGCAAACAGTTTCAATTTCAGAATCGAATTGCACACCATTCCTTTTGAACAGCTAAGCTATATCTGGGGATTATTAGGCGGCAAGGTAATGCCTTCTGCATTATATAAAATCAGTGTAATAAAAATTGCGGCTACAGACCCAATCAATGTTGAATTAATTGATGAAGTTAATATAAAAAGCATTAAAGTCAATTAATTATAAAAAAACAAAAATAAAAACTAATAACCTTTAACTTAAATTTTTAAAACATGCCAAATCCAACAACGCCCGGCGTTTCAGTTGAAGAAATTACAAAACTTCCCTATTCAATTACATTAGTAGATACGGCTATGCCTGTATTCATCGGGTACACTGAGCTAATACCCGAAGGCTATAATATTAATGATAATAATAATGAAAAGCTTACAATCAGCTCTCTTTTGGAATATGAAGATAAGTTTGGATATGCTAAAAAAGAAAGTATCCAGCTAAAAGATACAAAAGATAAAGGAGTAACCCTTGTAGAGCCGGATGTACAATTTTTAATGTACTATTCTCTTCAGCTGTATTTTGCAAATGGGGGCGGCTCATGCTACATTATTTCTGTAGGAACTTATAATTCTGCTCCTGCAGGACCACAGCTATCTTCACTGAAAAACGGACTGGATAAGATGGAAACCCTAAAAGCGATTAAAGATCCGATTCTTATTGTTTTCCCCGATGCAGTATCGCTAACTCAAGTAGATTTTTACAATCTTTATAATGAGACAATAGGAAAAATAGAGACTAAAAATAGATTTGCCATCTTAGACACCTATTACGGAAATTCTACAAGCTCATCAGAAAATCTTAATACCATTGGGCATTTTAGAGCTAAAGTAAACTCAACTAACCACGCTGCAGCTTATTTTCCTCATTTAAAAACCATTTTGAATTATACTTTTGATGAAAATGAAACAGCTATAATACATACCGGTTTACAACAAGCAGGACAAGATAGTGCGACTTTTTATGCAGATGAGATTGCTGCTTTAGATGAATTAAAAAGCTTAGCAAGTGATGAAATCTCAAGTGGGTCTGCCAATGCTTTTGTACTTGCCGATTTATTAGGTCAGGCGATTTCAATTGCAGAAGAAATTAATGAAACAGCTGATGTAAAAACAGCTTTAACAGATGCAATTGATGAAGCAAAAATTGTATTAGATGCTATACATGACGGAACCATAGACAATTTTATTATCCCTGATGATTTAGACGAAAGTGCACCTATTTTTAGTGGAGAATTTGATGACTTAATAAATGCAATTCTCGCAGTAAAAGACGAAAAAGGAAATGCAAACGGGATAACTCTTAAAAATTTAGAATCATCCAATTCTTTATTATACAATGAAATAAAGGAAGCGATAAGATCTTTAAAAGTGGTATTGCCACCATCATCAGCAATGGCTGGAGTATATGGTAGAGTAGACAGTACAAGAGGAGTGTGGAAAGCTCCGGCAAATGTAAGTCTTAAGTATGTAATCGATCCGACAGAAAAAGTTTCCGAACAGGAACAGTCAGTTTTAAACATCCATGATACCGGAAAATCAATCAATGCTATTCGAACTTTTACAGGAAAAGGTACGTTGGTTTGGGGCGCAAGAACCCTTGATGGGAAAGACAAAAAAGAGGACGATACAGATAATGAATGGAAGTATGTGCATGCACGTCGCTATTATGATATGATTGAAGAATCCATCAGCCAAGCTCTCGGAAAATTTATCAACGAGCCCAATATATCTTACACATGGTTACGCGCAAAAACAATGATAGAAAATTTTCTAAACCAACAATGGATGGATGGCGCATTGGCGGGTAATACTACGAAAGAAGCGTATGAAGTAAAAGTTTACGGAAGCAAAGACCCTATTACTGAAAATATTACCGATACGATGATTGTAGAAATTAAGATAGCATTAGTGCGCCCTGCAGAGTTTATTGTATTAAACTTTTCACACAAATTACAACAATCATAAAAACACAATCAATCATGATTGAACATTCGAAGGGTTTACTTCGAGGAATAATTAATATTAATTTAAAATTTTTAAAAAATGAATTACAAAACCCCTGGAGTCTATGTGGAGGAGCAGGAAACATTTCCACCTTCCGTAGCGCAAGTTGAAACAGCTATTCCCGCATTTATCGGGTACACAGCAGAAGGACTAAAAAACAAACCGACGAGAATCTCTTCAATGTTGGAGTACGAAGCTCTTTTTGGAAAAGCAAACCCGGAAGTTTTTGCTGTAGCTTTCAAAGATGGTGTTGCAACTGCAACGCAACCTAAAGTAAGTGATTACAAAATGTATTATGCTATGCAAATGTATTTTGCAAATGGCGGAGGTGCTTGTTATATTGTTTCAGTAGGAGATTATAGCGGTCAGGTGACTGTAGGAAATTCTACAACAGCAGGAACTTTATTATACGGTCTGGAATTGTTAAAGAAAGAAGACGAGCCTACCCTTATCGTTTTCCCTGATCTTCAAGGTTTAGTAGCTACTTCTGCTGATGTAGCAGCAGCACAAACTGCCAAAGATCTTGCTCAATACGCTAAAGACCTTGCAAATACAGCAGTTGACAATGCAGAGGAAGCAGTTGAAGACGCAACTACACCCGAAGAATTAGCCGAAGCTAACCAAGTTTTAGCAGATGCACAATCAGATGCTGCAACAGCTAATGCAATTTTTGCGGTTGTTGACGCTAACTTAACAAAGATTACTGCTGCAAATGTTGATGATGCTATTACAAATGCTTATAAGCTGTACAACAAAGCTTTAGATCAGGCAGAATTATTAAAAGACAGATTCGTTATTATGGATGTTCTTGGAGATGATGTTGCTTTTAGAAATAAAGTGCTTTCTACAGGCTTAAAATACGGAGCTGCTTATCATCCGAAATTAAAAACAGTATTGAGTTATGATTTTAACGATGCTGCTGTTTTAGTGACCGGTGCATCTGGAGTCACAACTTTAGCAGGATTGAAATCAACAAACTCTGACTTCTATAACCTGGCTAAAAAAGCAATCGAGTCTAAAAAAGTAGTAATGGCTCCATCATCAGCAATGGCAGGAGTTTACGCTAAAGTAGACAGTACTTCCGGAGTATGGAAATCACCGGCAAACTTAGGATTAAACTTCGTAGAAGCACCTACAGTAAAGATTTCTGACAGAGAGCAAGATGCGCTTAACGTAGATGCAACCTCAGGAAAATCAATCAACGCAATCAGAACTTTTACAGGAAAAGGAACATTGGTTTGGGGCGCAAGAACACTGGACGGGAACAGCAATGAGTGGAGATATGTCTCTGTACGTCGTTTCTTCAACATGGTAGAAGAATCTGTAAAAAAAGCGACTGAACGTTTCGTTTTTGAAGCCAATACTGCCAATACTTGGATCCGTGTACAAACGATGATCGAGAATTTCCTTAATCAACAATGGCAAGACGGTGCATTGGCTGGAAGTAAACCTGAAGAAGCTTATTACGTAAGCGTTGGTTTGAACAAAACGATGTCTGCACAGGATATTTTGGAAGGAAGAATGATTATTGAAGTAGGAATGGCTGCGGTACGTCCTGCTGAATTTATTGTGTTGCGTTTTTCACACAAATTACAAGAATCATAAAATCAATTAAACTAAATAACAAATAAATATAAATAATTATGAGTACATATCCATTAGTAAAGTTTGCCTTTGAAGTAGATTGGGGCGGGAAGAAAATCGGTTTTCAGGAAGTAAGCGGATTGAATGTTGAAGCAGGTCTTATTGAGTACAGACACGGCGCAAGTCCAGACTTTAGCAAAATTAAAATGCCGGGCTTGAAAGTTTTCAATAACATTACTTTAAAGAGAGGAACTTTCAAAAGTGATAATGAATTCTTTGCATGGTTTCAAACGATTCAATTGAATACAGTGGAAAGAAGATCGATTACGATTTCTCTTTTAGACGAAAACGGAGAACCTGCAGTTACCTGGAAAGTGAAAAATGCATTCCCTCTAAAATTACAGTCAACAGACTTGAAAGCTGAAGGTAATGAGGTGGCTATTGAAACTTTAGAATTGGCGCACGAAGGATTAACTATTGAAAATAACTAATTATTAACATTAAATTTTAAAAAAAATGAATTACAAAACACCTGGAGTCTACGTAGAGGAAATTGCAAAATTCCCACCATCTGTAGCACAAGTAGAAACGGCTATTCCTGCTTTTATCGGATATACAGCACAAGGGCCAAAAAATGAACCGACAAGAATCTCTTCTATGTTGGAGTACGAAACGATTTTCGGAAAAGCAAAAAATGAAGCTTTTACTTTTACTATAGTTCCGGCGACTACAACTCCAACAGTTAAGCCTAGAGCTGTTACTGCGACTTTGTCACCTAGTCCTTTCAAAATGTATTATGCTATGCAAATGTATTTTGCCAATGGCGGCGGACCATGTTATATCGTTTCTGTAGGAGACGCTGTAGGTTATCCGACTGCAGTAGATTTTGATGAGTTGAAAGACGGTCTTGATACTTTAGAAAAAGAAGACGAGCCTACTCTTATTGTTTTCCCTGATGCGGAAGCTTTAGGAAATGAAGCTTATGATTTGTACGGACAGGCTTTACAGCATGCAGAGCTTATGAAAGACAGATTTGTCATTATGGATGTTGTAGGAAACGATGGTGAAGCAGTTGATGATTTTAGAGATAATTTAGATAGTGGCGAAAACTTAAAATACGGTGCTGCTTATTATCCAAAATTAGAAACAATTTTAAGTTACAACTATGATCCAGCTATTACTGTTGGAGCTCAAACTTTAGAATATTGGAAAACTAATGATTCTGAATTGTACAACCTGGCTAAAGCAGCAATTGAGTCTAAAAAAGTAGTAATGACTCCATCATCAGCAATGGCAGGAGTTTATGCTAAAGTAGACAGTACTTCCGGAGTATTTAAAGCACCAGCTAACATTGGATTAAGCTATGTAGTAGCACCAATGGTGAAAATTTCTCATGAAGATCAAGAAAATCTTAACGTAGATGCAACTGCTGGAAAATCAATCAATGCAATCAGAACTTTTACAGGAAAAGGAACATTGGTTTGGGGCGCAAGAACACTGGACGGGAACAGCAATGAGTGGAGATATGTCTCTGTACGTCGTTTCTTCAACATGGTGGAAGAATCTGTGAAGAAAGCGACTGAACGTTTCGTATTCGAAGCCAATACTGCTAATACTTGGATCCGTGTACAAACAATGATCGAAAATTTCCTTAATCAACAATGGCAAGACGGTGCATTGGCTGGAAGCAAGCCTGAAGAAGCTTATTATGTAAGCGTTGGTTTGAACAAAACAATGTCTGCTCAGGATATTTTGGAAGGAAGAATGATTATTGAAGTAGGAATGGCTGCGGTACGTCCTGCTGAATTTATTGTGTTGCGTTTTTCACACAAATTACAAGAATCATAAAATCAATTAAACTAAATAACAAATAAATATAAATATAAATATAAATATAAATATAAATATAAATATAAATATAAATATAAATATAAATATAAATATAAATATAAATATAAATATAAATAATTATGAGTACATATCCATTAGTAAAGTTTGCCTTTGAAGTAGATTGGGGCGGGAAGAAAATCGGTTTTCAGGAAGTAAGCGGCTTGAATGTTGAAGCAGGTTTAATTGAGTATAGACACGGCGCAAGTCCAGACTTTAGCAAAATTAAAATGCCGGGCTTGAAAGTTTTCAATAACATTACTTTAAAGAGAGGAACTTTCAAAAGTGATAATGAATTCTTTGCATGGTTTCAAACAATTCAATTGAATACGGTAGAAAGAAGATCGATTACGATTTCTCTTTTAGACGAAAACGGAGAAACCTGCAGTTACCTGGAAAGTGAAAAATGCATTCCCTCTTAAATTACAATCAACAGACTTGAAAGCTGAAGGTAACGAGGTGGCTATTGAAACTTTAGAATTGGCGCACGAAGGATTAACTATTGAAAATAACTAATCATGGCTCTTTTATATCCTCCAACTAGTTTCTCTTTTATTGTTAATGGGATCTCGACAACAGAGGGTATTGACTCCAGATTTCAGTCTATATCTGGTTTATCAACAGAAATTGGAACTGAAGAATATGCCGAAGGAGGCGAAAACAGATTTGTTCATCAACTTCCTTTGCGTCCAAAATATCCAAATTTAGTTCTTAAACGAGGATTAATCGTAAGTTCCGGATTGATAAGCTGGTGTAGAAATGCCATGGAAAACTTCGAGTTTGAACCCAGAGACCTCATCGTTACTCTTTCAGGAGGACTTCAGTCTACAGCACCTTTAATGGTCTGGAACGTAGTTGGAGCTTACCCTGTAAAATGGGAAGTGTCGGAGTTCAACGCAGAAGAAAGCAAACTTGCTATTGAAACAATAGAACTGAAATATAGATATTTCACAATACCCACATCGTTAGCAAGCTTAGGCTTGTAATTTCTAAATCTAATCTAAGCACGGGAAAGTGTGTTAGTTTTCAGATAACATTCATCGAATTTTTCGGATAAATAACAACAGATTGGTCTATCACAGACTGAACACACTCTTTATGTGCTTAGATTTTTAAAAATAAACATGTTAAATCATTGGTTGTTAATGTTTTGAATATTAATAATTGATTAAAAACAAACGAAATGCCAATAGAAATAAAAGAGCTTCACATTAAAATAAATGTGGACGAAAAAGCAGCAGCAACGACTACTACCGCTTCGGTAGATGAAGCACAAATCATGCGGGCAATTAGCGAAAGTGTAGAGCAGGTAGTAAATATTGAACATCGTAAAAAAGAAAGATAATGGGAGGAGCAATTCAAAAATTAACAATCGCGACATTTGAGAATGCCGATTATGACAAAAGAGTTGAGGATGGCGCTTTTACAGCTTTTATCAATCCTACAGGTTATTCTGTAACTTATAAAACAGAACTTGAATCTCCACTATTACCAGGAGCTGCTAAAACCGATGCAAAATATGTCGCATCACCTTCAACCGATTTACAATTAGAATTTCTATTTGATGGTACAGGAGTTACAGAAGCCTATTCTGGAAACAAACTTATCAATAAAATTAAAGGGAAAGCTTTTAAAAAAACATCTGTAAAAGATCAAGTCGATGGTTTTTATAAGGCTACAGGAAAGGTTGCCGGTCCTATACATAAACCATATAATGTTATTCTTAATTGGGGTGATTTTGAATTTAAAGGAGTACTAGCAGAATTTACTGTAGAATATAAGTTGTTTGACAACGAAGGACAGCCTTTGAGAGCTATCGGAAAAGCAAAGTTTAGCGAATCAATCAGTCCCAAGCTGGAAGCAGCAGAGAAGAAATTTGAGTCTCCAGATGTAACGCACAAAAGAATTATACAAGACGGAGATACATTACCCTTAATGACTGAAAGAATTTATGGAGATTCTAAATACTATTTAGAAGTAGCTAAAATAAATAATCTTATCAATTTCAGACAGTTAACACCCGGAGATCAGCTATACTTTCCACCTTTAGAAAAAACATTATAACATGAATAACAGCGGATACATAAAAACGGCTAAAACCCCAGACTTAATAACTTTTAAAGTGATGTCGGGAGGTACAGAATTGCCGGGTAAGTACGGTGTGAAAAGCATTGTGGTGGAAAAAGAAGTCAACAGAATTCCTTATGCCCGCATCGTTATTTTAGACGGAAGTGTGCCGGAACAAGACTTTAAGCTAAGCAATGAAGAATTGCTGATTCCTGGGAAAGAAATTGAGATCACTGCAGGATATCACTCTGAAGAAGAAACTATTTTTAAAGGAGTTGTCGTAAAACACAATATAAAAATCAGAAACGGTTCTTCTTACCTGATTGTAGAATGCAGAGATAAGGCGGTAAAAATGACTTTAGGAAGAAAAAGCAAATATTTCTACGAAAGCACAGACAGCGATATCATGGAAGAGCTTATTGGGAATAGCGGACTTACTGCCGATGTTGAAGCGACTTCAAACTCACATAAAGAACTGGTTCAGTACCGAGCTTCCGATTGGGATTTTATGTTAACCAGAGCACAGGCAAACGGTAAGCTTTGTTTTGTTAAAGATGGAACGATTAAAATTGCTAAGCCTGATTTTAGTGGTGAAACCGTAGAAACAGTGGTTTACGGATCATCTGTACATGAATTTGACGGAGAAATTGATGCAAGAGATCAATTCAACAAAATTACAGCCAAAACATGGAGCTATACCGATCAGGAGCTTACAGAAGTTGAAGCTCAGGATCCGGCAATTAATCTTAATGGAAATCTTTCATCCGGTGATTTAGCCGATGTTTTCGGAATTGAAGATCTTCAGCTTAAGCACGGCGGAAATCTTACTCAGGGCGAGTTGCAGGAATGGGGCGATGCGAAAGCAACCTTCCAACAGTTAGCAAAAACAAAAGGAAGAGTACAATTCCAAGGAATTCCTTTGGAAATAGGATCTTTATTAACATTGCAAGGAGTAGGAAACAGATTTAACGGAAAAATATACGTTACAGGTATTCGTCACGAAATAGCTGATGGAAATTGGTTGGTTGATGCTCAATTCGGGCTTTCTCCGACATGGTTTTCAGAAACTTATGATGTCAGCGAAATGCCCGGTTCAGGAATTATGCCTTCCATCAGCGGATTACATATCGGTATCGTATCACAATTAGAATCAGATCCGGATGGCGAAGACAGAATTTTAGTACAAATCCCAATCATTAACAACGAAGAGGAGGGAATTTGGGCAAGAATAGCTACGCTGGATGCAGGAGAAAACAGAGGTTCGTTTTTCAGACCGGAAATCGGAGATGAGGTCATCATCGGATTTATTAATGACGATCCCAATGACGCAGTGGTACTTGGAATGTTGAATAGCAGCGCAAAACCGGCTCCCATTGTAGCTTCTGATGATAATCACGAAAAAGGATTTGTCACCCGAAGCGAAATGAAAATGATTTTTAATGACGATAAAATCTCATACACGCTCGAAACACCAAAAGGCAAAAAATTGATTTTAGATGAAGATGCAGACATCATTAAAATAGAAGATGAGCATTCTAATATTCTTACGCTTAATAAAGATGGGATTAGCATAGAAAGCGGCAAAGACATCAAAATCAAGGCAAAAGGCGACATTACGATGGAAGGAACCAATATCAACATTAAAGCAAGTGCCCAGTTAAAAGCAGAAGGCAGTTCAGGTTCTGAGCTTAAATCAGGAGCAGTAACAGTCGTAAAAGGATCTCAAGTAAAAATTAATTAATCATGAAACCGGCAGCAAGAATTACAGACATGCATACCTGTCCTATGGTAACGGGAACTGTTCCCCATGTAGGAGGACCCATCATTCCCGCAGGAGAAACCTACCGTACTGATCGGAGGAAAACCCGCCGCAAGAGTGGGAGACAAAGCAGTATGTACAGGTCCGCCAGATACGATTGCATCAGGATCTTCAAGTGTAATGATAGGCGGGAAACCAGCCGCAAGAATGGGAGATTCTACCGCTCATGGAGGCGTAATAGCTGCAGGTGAAGCTACTGTTTTAATTGGCGGATGATATTTAAGAATAGGTTTTATACCATCATAAACCATTATTTAAATGTTATCTGCTTAAAATAAAAATGTAAAACATCCATAACAAAACAGTTAGAAAAACTAAAACTCTATGTTACAGATGCAAGATGCTATAACTAAATACAATACAAATAACGTATGAAAATAAATACAGATTTTTTAGGAATAGGCTGGAGTTTTCCGCCTGAGTTTAATGAGACTGAAGGAAAACTGGCAATGACCACAGATGTGGAAGACATCAATAATAGTCTTATTATTTTATTGTCGACACGACCGGGCGAACGTGTAATGTTCCCCAACTACGGATGCGACTTGCAGGAAATGCTCTTCAAACCACTGGACTTAACGCTTATCACTCAAATGAAAGGAATCGTGGAGCGTGCCATTTTATACCATGAGCCTAGAATAAACATTTTAAGTATTGAAATTGACACTCAGGATGAGCTTGAAGGTGAAGTTTTGATACACATTGACTACGAAGTAAGAAATACGAATACAAGAAGCAATATTGTTTTTCCTTTTTATAAAGGGGAAGCTACTGAAATATAATGAATTACGGGATGTCTGTAGCCATTTTGAATACTACCAACATTACAATAAGTATTGCATCTGACCATAGAAAGATAAATATAAACAAATGAAAAAAACAGATACATTTTCACATTATCGTGAAGGAAAATCACAAATGCAGCGCTTTTTAGCAGAATTAGATCCGGGCAATCTTGAATTACACGATTTCGATCTGTTTGATTGGCTGTTGTTCGCAAACAATTTTGCTAAGCGTGTAAACTATTTTGACAAAGATGATAATACAACACCACAAGGAAACTGGGGAAACTTCTTCCTGGGTGATGATACCGATGCTATTCCAAGAAGAGAAAGCGTGGAGTATAAAAGTATGAAAAAACAGGTTACAGATCTTATGTCCCAGTTTGAACAAGACAGCAACTTGACCCCTCATTTAACATTATTTGTTTGCTTTTTAAAGTTATTGGATTTCTCAAAAAAAGCCTTCAATAATTTAACCAAAAGGCATTTGGATTTCTATTATAACGAAATACTCCAAATCGAAAAAAATGATGCTAAATCAGACAAAGCTTATGTGATTTTTGAATTGGCAAAAAAAGCAATTCAGGAAAAAATTCCGAGCGGCACATTGCTGGATGGTAATAAAGACGCCAACGGAAAAAAACTGGTTTACAAAACAGGCGATGAGCTTATTGCCAATCAGGCAAAAGTAGTCGAGGTTAAAAGTTTTCTGAATGATGCCAAAAAAAGAGAACTGAAAATGGCTCCAAAAGCAAATACTGCTGATGGATTGGGTGATAAATTACCGGAAAACGGCAATTATTGGTGGCCTTTTGGATATAATTCTGATGAAACCATTGTAGAAAAAAAATCTATTTATAAAGAACTTCCAAAAGCTAAACTAGGTTTTTCGGTGGCGTCATCATTATTTGATTTAAAAGAAGGTGAAAGAACGATAACTCTTGCCATAGATTTTAATAAAAATTCGACTCAGAAATTACAAAATCTTCCGATAGAATATATCGAAAACAATATCAAAGTGCTTTGTAGTGGAGAAAAAGAATGGTTATCGGGAATCGTTTTAAAATGTATTAAAAACGAAGAAGAAAGATTAGAACTTTCTTTTACGCTACCTAAAGATTTTCCTGCAGTGGTAAAATACAATAAGAAAGTGTTGTTAGAAACGTTTCAGACAAACTTCCCTGTTGTAAGGTTTATGATTGAAGGAGAAAAATACTACGATATTTACGAAGCTCTTTCAGAAAAACTAATAAAAAACATAGCAATATCGGTTGATGTAAAAGGAGTAAAATCGATTCAGATAGAAAACGATAACGGGGCACTAAACTCGGAAAAACCTTATTATCCATTCACTGCACAGCCGATTAAAGGATCTAATTTTTACATTAAATGTCCTGAAATGTTTTCTAAAAAATGGCTAAATGCAGACATCACCATCAATTGGAAAAATACTCCGGATTCTATAAAAGATTTATACAACGCCTATGTAATTCAGCCTAATCAAAATATCAGTTTGGTAGATTTTCAAGCGTTGGAAACCTCATCAATTGTAGGTTCTGATGCTTATTTTAAAGCAGATACAGCGCTATTAGACAAAGAAATTTGGTATGCAAAAGGTAATGATATTGATGTATTTAAAAAAGTAGAAAACGGCTATCAAGCTCAATTTTCTATCAATAATTTGAGTGATGAGTCGGGTACAAGCGAGTCTATCAGATTAACGCTGAACCAGTCGTCATTACAGGATGTATACCCCAAATTATATACACTGGCATTATCCAGTAATTCGACCTATAAAAAACTGATTCCAAACGAGCCTTATATTCCTTTTGCTGAAGATATCGAGCTGAATTACAGTGCAAAGGAAAATGCATACTCTTATTTAAGTAAAGATTCTGACGGTGAAGCTTCAAAAAGTGAAGGAGTACAACTGTATCATGAAGATGTATTCGGACAATACGAAAAAGAAGTAAAAACACAGAATATTGTTCCTGTACACGAAAATGGAGGTGAATTATACATCGGTCTGGAAGCGACACCACAAACGACAGTTTCGCTATTAATTCAAATGCTGGAAGGAAGCGAAAACCCTTTGGTGGATACTTTCCCGGAAAAAGAGTTTATAGAATGGAGCATCCTTTCAAATAATACATGGATGGATCTGTCGGGTGATATCCTGCAGAATGAAACCAGAAGATTTTTGGAATCGGGTATTGTAAAGTTCAAAATTTCTAAAGATATCAATACAAACCATACAAGATTTACCGACGGATTGGTCTGGATCAGAGCGAAAACGAAAAGAAGCTATGATGCGGTATGTAAAATTCAGGGAATTTATACGCAAGCTGTTTTGGCAACATTCCAGAATCAGGACAATGATCTGTCTCATTTAAATAACGGATTGGAAGCCAATACCATTACTAAACTGATCACGAGAGTTCCTCAGGTAAAATCGGTGAGCCAGCCTTACAATTCGTTTGATGGGCAATATAAAGAAACGGATACCGAGTTTTACAGACGTGTAAGTGAGCGATTAAGACATAAAAACAGAGCCATTACGCAATGGGATTACGAGCATTTGGTATTACAGGAATTCCCGGAAGTCTTTAAGGTGAAATGTCTAAACCATACTTCTGAACTTTCCTATATGGCTCCCGGTCATGTAACCTTGATGGTAGTTCCGAATATTCAAAATAAAAATGCTTTTGATGTTTATCAGCCAAGAGTAAGCAGAGCGAGTCTTAATAAAATTCAGAATTATGTAAATGAATTAAATACGATGCATGTTACCGCTCAGGTGATTAATCCCAATTATAAAGAAGCAAAAGTAGAAGCAAAGGTGAAATTCTTTGCACAGTACGACGAAACATTTTATACCAAACAGCTAGACGAAGATATTAAAAAATACATATCACCTTGGGCTTTTACAGACACTAAAGATATTGATTTTAATGTGAAACTAAATGTCAATCAGCTTATTAACTATCTGGAGCAACTGTATTATGTAGATTATATTGATGAGATAAACATATTGGTGAATAATGTTTTACAAAAACAATCTTTAATCGAAGTAGATCCGAAATCGATTTTGGTATCTGCTAAACAACACAAAGTTACTGTTACAGATCAGGTGTGTATTTAATAAAAATAAGAAGAAAATATAATTATGTCAGAAAATAAGCACATTAGTATACCCAAAAAAATAGAAACCGAGGATCAAACCGATTTTCATTTTCTACGCAAAACAGGTATTGAATACATAGAAGAGCTGGGAGGAAAACTATGGACCGATTATAACTCTCATGATCCCGGTATCACCACGTTGGAAGTTTTAAGCTATGCCATAACAGATCTTGGGATGAGAATGAATCTGAACATGGAGGATATCTTGGCTTCTGAAGATGAAAACAAAGACATTCATACCCAGTTTCTGAAGGCTACAGAAGTTTTACCTTCAAGACCTTTAACGGAGCTGGATTATAGAAAATTGTTTATCGATATCAGCTTTGGTTCGAGCCTTCAAAGACCCATCCGTAATTGCTGGTTGGTTCCGAACAATGAAAAATTATATGTCGATTGCAAAACCGGACAATTAGATTTTGAACCTATCGGAGAAAAGGCAAAAGACTTTAACGTAAAAGGATTGTATGATCTGTATGTAGATTATGCCGAAGATGACGGTATTAAAGATGTTGAATGCGATACATCCACTACAAGAGTTAAAATATTAGAACGCTACCACGATAACAGAAGTCTTTGTGAAGATTTGGTGGATATTAAACCAATCGAAACCCAAAAAGTGGCTGTTTGTGCCCGTATCGGACTTATAAATAAAGCCGATGAAGAACTGGTGCACGCCAAAGTAACAAGAGCAATTAATAATTACCTGTCTCCGGAGGTTCATTTTTATTCATTAAAGCAGATGCTTGAAAAAGGGCTGACTACCGATGAAATTTTTGAAGGACCTCTTTTAGATAACGGTTTTATTGATACTGAAGAACTTAAAAATAGCCAACTTAGAAAAGAAGTCCGTCTTTCTGATATCATCAGTGAGATCATGAAAGTAGATGGTGTTAAAGAAATTCATGAGATTTCTATTGCAG
The DNA here is from genome assembly GCF_024807225.1 of Chryseobacterium ginsenosidimutans. GTDB lineage: Bacteria > Bacteroidota > Bacteroidia > Flavobacteriales > Weeksellaceae > Chryseobacterium > Chryseobacterium ginsenosidimutans. Next base: position 3,500,665 of record NZ_JANUCO010000001.1, on the reverse strand, counting down.
GCTGCGACAGCGCGATCTCACAGACAAACGATTGGTTGATCTGCATTGAAAAAGGTAAAAAACCGGAACTCTGCGAACTCAGTTCGTTCAGCTACAGCAAAGGTTCGCTTCCTTTAAATATCAGTGACAAAAAAGTTCAGGAGTATTTAGAAACTCTTAAAAAGGAAGAAGAAGCACTTCGAGACGATGCGAAACAAAATAAAGAATTGGTTTTACCACAAGGAACTTCTTATGATATAGCCAATTATGCAACCATTTTAAATGAATTTCCGGATACGTACGGCGTAGGAATTTCCGGAATTATAGGAAATCAAAATCCGGAGAGAGAAGCCTTAGCAAAACAATTAAAAGGGTATTTGTTGTTTTTTGATCAGATCCTTGCGAGTTATTTCAAACACCTGGAAAAAGTAAAAGAAGTATTAAGTGTAAATAGTAATTTAAAGAGAACATATTTTACACAGGCTCTTAAAAATATTAAAGGTTTTGATGATTTGGTTTCTGATTATACGATCAATAATGATGATCAGCTTACAGATTCATTGTATGAAGAGCTAGACAACAGTGTAGAACGTCGAAATGAATTGTTGGATCATTTGCTTTCTCGTTTTGCGGAAACATTCAGCGACTATACTTTTTTAATGAAATCATTGTACGGAAAATCCGCTGATGAAATTGTTTTAAGCAACAAAGAAAACTTCTTAAACGAGTATACATCATTAAGTAAAGACCGAGGATTAGGTTACGATTACACATTAACTTCGGATTCAGCTCTTTGGAATACCGATAATATTTCCGGTGCGCAGAAAAGAATTGCCCGTTTGTTGGGAATTAAAAATTATACCCAGAGAAATTTATCTCAAACGCCTGTCTCGATCATTAAAACAGACAATGGTGATGGTACAGCAACCTACACCTGGAAAGTAAAGGATGCCCTTAACAATATTATTTTGTCGTCTATAAATCCTTATCAAATTGAATACGCTGCAACCAAAAATTTGAATGAAGCAATTTATCAGACGATTCAAATAGATGAGGAAGACCTTGAAAATGCCTTAGAAAAATTAGAAGAAGGTAAACCTGATTATGACTTAATTGGAAATATAAAAATTCGTTTTTCGACAGGAGGTAACTACTATTTTGATATCCTGGATGATGCCGAAGTACAAAATGTAATGGCTACTCATAAAAAAACCAATCCTTATTCTACACTGAATGATTTGAAAGATGGAATTAGGGAGACGGTAAGGTATCTTAAATATGATTTTACAGAAGAGGGGATTTTCCTTATTGAGCATTTATTATTAAAGCCAACGTTTAAAGATTATAAACTCACGGGAGGCGGCATTGGCTGCATGTCTATAGAAGGTACTTTTAAAATATTCAGCGATATGGAAAGTGGTGATTCTATGACTGGAGGAAATACTTTTGAAATGTTTTCTAAAGAAGCAGGAACCAATCCTCCAACGGTTCAGGTAGAATATTCTGACGCGCTCATGTCTTCTTGTGAAGAAGATTGCGAAACAGATGTTTTTGATCCCTATTCTTACCGTGTAAGCGTTGTTCTTCCTGGTTTTGCGTACCGTTTTCAGGATCCTGATTTCAGACGTTATGCAGAAACCGTGATCAGACAAGAAATTCCGGCTCATATTTTAGCGAAAATTTGCTGGGTTGGAGATCGATTGGGTGAAAAACAAACCGCTCAAAACGACTTGTCTGAATTTGAAGTTGCCTTTAAAAAATATCTTTCAGATAAAGCGAAAAACAATCTTGATAATTTAGGAAACAGCACTCAGGATCTACTGATCGCTCTTACTAATTTAAACAATATTTATCGTCCGGGAAGACTTTTAGACTGTGCAATAGATGATAATGATGGCTTAGACGGAAAAATAATTTTAGGACAATCAAACATATAAAAATTGAAAAACAATGAATGCTAAATTAGATAATGTAACAACCCAATATAGAAAGTTTAACGTAAATCAGGCGTTAACAGAAGGGCAATTAAACGAATTTATAGACTATTTCGAAGATCAGGACAGATTATCAAGAACGCGTCTGAATGGAGTAGGAGTAGTATGTGGTTTTGAATCGGCATTAGATTCAGACTTACAAACTAAAATTTTGACGGGGAAAATTTCTCAAGGTGAACAACCAATAGTTGAAAACTATACTACTATTGTTATTACACAAGGTGCCGGAGTTACCACAGACGGAGATTTAATAACGCTGCGCCAAAAAGGAGAGAAGGCTTCAGAGGTTACCATAGGTTTCAATACCAGAAGATACAAATATTATAGAAATTATACTGATGCAGTAAGATACGAACATTTCCGTATCGGAGATGTGCAGATTCCTCTTTTAGAGTTGATTACACAAGAAGAATATAATCAATTAACAGATATTAGCAATGTTAAAGAAGTAAAAGATATCGCTAATTTACAAAATAAAATCATCCTTCTGTATTTGGAAAGCTACTCCAATGAAGAGTCGCCATGTGAAGACGCCGATTGTGACAATACCGGAGCAGAACAGGTTTCTAATCTTAAGGTACTTTTGGCAGATTCTGCATCTGTTGCAGATCTTATGACCAGAGGTGATGCAAATGATAGTCTGTATAAAGCTCACAATGCTTATGAAGAACTCTTTGATCATTTACCTAAAATAGAGGCGAAAAGAGTTATTTTGGATCCGAGTATTACAACCGCACCGCAATTAAAAACAAAATTTAGAAATGCTATTAGTTCGATTGCAGAATTAAACGAGGGGTTTAGTGCTATTGCAAGGACTTTCGATGTGACTGTTAGCTTTAGCGGGCAATCGCTCCTTGATAAATTGAAGTCTTTGTTGCTTCCTGTTGTACCAGCAAGATTGGAAGATTATCAATATCGATATGATTTGATGAAAGATTTAATCGACACCTACAATGAAATAAAAGGATTGATATTACATCTGAATGTGGAGTGTTGCCCAAGTGTAACTTCATTCCCAAAACACCTTATGTTGGGTCCCGTTGGAGCGACCCTGGAATTAGGAGAATACGTGCCTTTCCGTCATAATTTTTATAATTCGCCTGTAACCACAAATGATGATGAGAATTACGAAAAAGTAATAATGCTTGTCAATCGTTTTGTACAGAAGTTAAACGGATTTCAAACGTATCTCGGACCTATTGAAATTACCCCTTCTAATCTTTATGTGAGATTGGGTGATAAAGCAATCCCGTATTACTATAATGTAGATCAGCCATTATTGACTCAATGGAATTTTGAAAAAACAAAAACCGATAGAGAAACCTATAATTTAAGCTATCATACAACCAATTTGGCGGTAGAAGACTTTGTTCAGAACCCGTTGAATTATAATATTGATAACAATGATTTCTATAGAATTGAAGGTCATTTAGGACTCCCTTATAAAACCGCACTGCAAAACATCAACGATCTTAAAACAAAATACGGATTAGCTTTTGATGTCATTGCATTGGTTTTACAGAAAGGCGAAAAAACCGGTGGAGATATACCCATTAAAGAAAAAACAGTATCAATAGACGATCTGAGAAAACAATTGGTGTCAATTTCCAGTGATATCAGCAACCGAAAAATTGATTCACAAAGTACTTTACTGAACATCTCTAAATTAGATGATAAATTAAGACTATTAAACCAAGCTGAATTCTCAAAAGAAGGATCATTAGATGGTATTACTGTTGTAAAACAAGATCCTAAAAAAGACGATGTTGTAAGCGAGCTTTTAAGTGAGTTTTTAGAAAGAAAATCAGGCTTAGAACATGTAGCCGGTGTAGAAACCGGGAGGAACTTTTGTTTTGGTTTACGAATCAGAAACAAACAACCAGGTTCTTGCAGATTTCTCATTGCCTTACTTATGTTGTTCTAAGAAAGATCCTGTATTTTTGGCATTGCCGGAAAGCAGAATATGTCAAAACGATGCTCCGGTTGCTATTACAATCCTTCCGCTGGATGGTCAGGTAAAAGCATTTGTAAATGGTACTCAAATACCTGCAGTTACACAATCCGGAGGTCAGAATTTCTTTGATCCTAGTTTGGTGAATGCAACTTATTTTGGACAAGCAATCACCTTTACTGTTAATGATGATGCTGTGGAAGCACAATTGATGGTGTACGCACAACCAAGCGTATCTGTAACTACAGGAAATATTGCGTATGGTACAGATACATCAGATCCGGATGCTACTGTGGATTTCCATGTTACTGTTCCAAATAACAGTACAGGGCTTACTTATACATTCAATTTTGGAGATGGAACACCTCCATTATCTTTAACTGCCTTACCAAGCAATGGAATTGTTCAACATAAATATAATCTTGTTGCAGGACAAGAGGATGTCTTTAATCCAACGCTTACCGTAACTAATGGAAACGGCTGTAGCAAAACAGTGGCTGTCGCTCCGGTAAAAATTAAAGGACAAATGACGGTGGTATGTCTGAACGGAATGAGAGTTGTGATTCAGTATAGAGATGGTATAGATCCGGGACATACTTGTAATGATGCTAGTTTCAACTTAAAAGGAAACGGTATTTTAATTCAAGGTGCAACTCCTTACAATGATCCAAAAGGAATCATCAAAGGAAATATTCATCTAAGTAATACATTACAAAGTCAGGATGCCAAGAATTATCCTTCAGGTGTTACAACTGGATATAGCAGATATAATGAAATTGCTATAACCCAGACCGAAGCGCAGCAAATCGCTTTACTGTCACCAGATGGTTTTGTGAAGTTCTCTCTAGAGTGTGCGTTAGGCTATTGTCATACCGGTGTTGCCTTTACTCAGATATTTCTGGCAAATGCTCCGACACCTATTTATTCAGGTTATCCAAATGGTAATTTCTTAGAAATCAATCCTTGTACAGGAGTAACAAGATAATAATTTTAGGAGAAATATGTGTAATAACTTCATAGACAGTATGCCTGTCTATGAAGTTTATTAAACGATCTTAATAAATCATTAAAAAATTAACAATAATGAATAATCAATTAAGTAATATATCAACTCAATACCGCAAATTCAGTAAAGGACAATACATAGAACATACCCAGTTCAATGAGTTTTTAGATTTTTTTGAAGATCAGGACCGTTTGTCGAGAGTGCTGCTGCAAGGAGTAGGTATTGTATGCGGTCTCAAGCACAATCTTATGTATACAAATAAGTTGTTGAGCAGTATACAGCTTTCTCAGGGAGCGGCACTCACAACCGACGGCGATTTACTCACCTTGAATAATACAAGTGTGGTAAGTGAAGAGTTATATGTAAGTGACTTAAAAACCATTAACATAGAAAGTAAAAATTATACACATTTTAAGATGTATGATAATTTTAAAGTAAAATATCCGGCATTTTATGATGACGACGATCATCAGATTGAACTTTGGGAATTGGCGACAACTCAGGAAGCAAATTATGATTTTCAAGCCATTAATAATCTTTCCAATGTAGAAGACAAATATTTGCTGCTGTATTTAGAGGATTATGAAAAAGAAGTAAAACCTTGTAGAGGAGTAGATTGTGACAATCATGGAATCCAGCAAATCAGAAATCTTAAAGTATTAGTTACTACAGCACAGGGAATCAATTATATTTTTGAAAAAGATTATATTCAGCCTCATCCTTTGTTTATAGAAGATATATTGAAGGCTGAAAAACAAGAACGGGTTATTGTAGAACGACTTATTTTAGATAAAGGAATTGATACCCATTTTTTATCTTCTGATGTAAAAGAGATGTACTCAGCTGTTTTAGAAAAAAATAATTATGGTGAGTTTGTTTTTGAGAAAATCAATAAAATCTCTGAAATAATAGGAGGTCAGGATGTTGACCATGCAACGTTTAAGAATGCATTAGAAGAATGCCTTGCTCAAACAACAGGTTTTCAGTACGCTTATGATGTAGTGAAAGATTTGGAGGATACGTATTCTGAAATTATAAAACTACTTCCTAAATCGTTTACGAAAGGTTTTCCGGATTTGGTGTCTTTTCCTAAACACATCATGCTGGGGAAATTAATCTCGAATACTCAGTTAGATTCATTTAGACATCAGTTTTATAATTCGCCTGCTTTGGATGATGAAAAAGCAACAGAAAAAGTAAGAGTATTAATTAATCGTTTTAATCTACAGACACAGAATTTCAGGTATTCGGACGAGGCGGAAATTAAAATTACTCCATCGCAAAAATTAAGCCCTCTGAGCAATAAAGCGGTTCCTTTTTACTATGAGGTTACAGAAGAGTTTTTAAAAGCCTGGAATTTTGATAAAACGAGCAATCGATCATCTGGAGATAATTTAGGATATGCGGTCAATTTCTTTACGCCAAATACACAGATACAAGATGATTCTTTACATTTTAATATAGATAAAAATTCGTTTTATAACATAGAAGGTTGTCAGGGAATGTCCTACGAATCAGCTTTTCAACAAATAAAAGAGATCAGGGACAAGCAACAGTTGGGATTTGATATTATGGCTTTGTCTTTAACCGAATTGGTAGATAATAAAGATTTGTCTAAAGCATATTTCAATGAATATCTAGAAAAACATCCAGGATTAGAACATAAGCGTGGAGTAGAACGAGGAGGTACCTTTGTAATGGTTTATGAAGTGATTGGTGGAGGCTCAAGAGTTATTGCAGATTTTTCGCTTCCTTACATCTGTTGTGCACCAAAATCTGATATTAAATTGAGTTTGCCAAGTACTGTTGTTTGTGCTAAATCTGGTCGTATACCATTTACGGTATTCCCTGCGAATGGTGTTGTAGAAGCGGTTGTAGGTACAAATTTGGAGGGAGGTGTAGAAGTTATCAATGGTTTATATTTCTTTAATCCGGCGGTAGTAAGTTCTCAATTACATGGTCAGGAAATTAAGTTTACTGTCAACGGAAAACCTACCAATTGCAGTATAAAAGTTACTTCACAACCCAATGTGAAAATAGTGGTTAGTTCTGTTATTTATCCGGAAGCCGGCTCTACAGCAACAACGGTAAACTTTACCGTTTCAGGACAAGACGGACAAAATTTTGCAGACTACGATTACAGTTGGGATTTCTGGGATAATGGCGGTTGGGTTACTCTAAATCCGGATTCTAAGGGAAGTATTAGTTATACTTTCTACAATTTTACTCCGACAAGAATTCCAACGATAAGGGTAAATATAGGGGGTGACGGATGTACTCAAACGGTAGCTCTAAACAATTGGTACGAAGTTCCTTCTGTTCCGTCTGTTGTGATAACTGATATTGATTTTACCAAAGGTGGTGTTCAGTGTTGTGACGGTATTACTCCTACAATTGGAGCTGATGCAGGAGGATTTCAAAGATTCCCTTTGTCTAAGGGTACTTTAATATTAAAAGGATTGGGATCGAGCTCAGGAACATCAACACTTCTTTATTCATGGGTTCAGACATTTGGTGCGGCAGTTACGCTTAGCGGTGTCAGTAAACAGGATCTTACAATCACAGATTTCGATATTGGATTATATAAATTTCAACTTACGGTTGTTGATGCTGATAGCGGAGTATTTGCTACCAGTATTGCAGAAATATCTATATACCAAGAACAATCATAATCTTGTATCTGATAATAACAAGGTAAAGCTACTAAATGCTTATCTGCAAGCACAGATCATATATATATATTGTAAAGAGGTGATTAAATAATCTTAAAATCACCTCTTACACATCATAAAAATTAACAATAACAATAAAAAAATAATATAATGGCAATAGCAGAATGCAAAATTTCATTTGAGATAGATTATACGTCTTCCGTGCCAGTAACAAATACAGCTGCAACTGTATCCTACGGGATTCAGGGATCGGGGAATTCAACTGTTATGAATAACGTAAATCCAGATAGTATGGTAAGTCTTCCTGTCCTCCAAGCTCCTGGTGATTACGATTTGACGGTAAAATTATCTGCGGGCGGAGTTGATGCTACAAAGACAAGTTCTTTTACAATAGGGAATTGTAGCTCTTGTAAAGAACCGAAAATTAACAGTGTGCAGGTGCAGAATAATGGTCAAATAGTCATGGATTATTTAGTAGATCCTACAGACCTTGATACTCCGGAATATCAAATAGCAACTGACCCTGATTTCAAAGATATTATTCAGTTAAAAATAGATTTTGATTATACTCAAATTGAAAATGTTTTTATGAATAATGGGAATTTTACTTTTTTGAAAGATTTATACATTAGAGCAAGAAAGCATTGTTCCTATAAGTCTACCGGAACTTCCGGGGTTTCAGGATGGTCCAATGTAGTTAGGTTTACATCTGGAAGATGGGTTCCTCAAAAAGCTCCTTATACTTTCGATGCGTATTGTGTGTCTGGGAAATTTGAAGATCCTATTACAACGGAAGCAAAGATTTGTTTAGCAGGACCTGTATTACTGAAAACAATACATCTTAATACAGTTACTCCGCAGGTGGGAAGTTTTATTTATTTGATGGACGGCAATACCCTTGCATTACCTCCGAATTTAAATAGTTTTGATATTGGTGGAGCAAGTAGCGGATTCAACGAACGTGGAATCAAATGGGTGAGATTTGCCAATGATAATGGATATAAAATTTATGATGTAGAAAAAAACGGTCAGATCATCGGTGTCTCATCTTTCTATAATTGTAATACCTAATGGTGATTATCTAAAAAAACTGAATTAAAATCCTCAATTTTTTGAGGATTTTATTCAGTCAAGTAGTTTTTTAATTATCTTCTGTTGTTTTTTCGTCTTGTACTTATGATATTGAAAAGTTTCGCAACATCCGTAAGGTGAATTTCGAAATCATCATAATATTCATTTAGAGAATGAAGGGTGATTATGCCTTTCTCAACATCATGATTGATGATTCTTTTTACCAGAATTCCTTTCTCTTTGTGTACGATTACAAAATCCCATTTGTCGTAATGCAGCTTACTCATCCAGTAATCTTGTCTTATATTTCTGCACAAAATAATGTCGCCTTCCAGATAGCTTTCGTACGATCCGTTGTCCATGCTGTCTCCTTTCACTTCAAAACACATGTATTCGCCTCGGTGCTCTACATCGTCGGTAAAAGGTATTGTCGGCAAGCTTTCGATGTATTCTTCATCTGCAAAGCTGTTCAGATACCCGGCTTGTGCGTATTGATTCGCAAGCGGAACATTCATGATTTTTAAATCTGCAAAAATGACAGGAGATGCACTATCATCTAGTTTTTTTTCTTGTTCCTCTAATAAATTGGTTACAAAATAGGCCGTCGTTTCAGGTATTTTTCGTTCGCCTTTTTCCCAATATTGTACAGCTCTGGTTCCAACTCCTATAGATTTTGCTATATCAGCCTGCTTCATTTTTAACTTCTTTCTGATTTCTTTGAATTCTAAATAGTTCATTTTGATATGTTTATAGTTATTTATGAAAAAATATGAAAAATATTCGCTTTTTATTTCAAATAAACGAACATTGTTCGTATATTTGTCTCGATATTAAAATGGAACAGCACAAAGATACACAATTATATTTATAATTTAATAGTCCCTTATTATTTAAAAGTCTTACTTGAGTTGTAAAAATTCTTTTAATCAAAAGGTTAAACAATAGTTTTGTACTTAGTGCGTTCTGTAATCAGATTTTATTTTTTTGTTTTATCCGGCGCTAATTAAAACAAAAAAAAGAGTTTTGTTCATGTTGAAGTAATTTAATTAATGAATAAAATGCGGATATTTTTTAATTGATTTAAAAATAAAGCAGCCATTTTGCTCTTTTTGAAAATAAAAGGCAAACCAAAAAATGTAGATTGACATTACTGTTTAGCATATAAAATATCGATTAATTATAGCAATCAGTAAGACTGTTAATAGATTTTAAAGGGTAAATAAAATTTGTGAAACAGGCTCAATTATTTTTAAAGATAATGTAAAACGAAAATAAAGTAATGCGCTCTTTTACAAACAAATTACAAGAAGTAAATGCTCCTGTTTAATTGTTTATAAAGCATCAATTCCTTATAAACATCAACAGAATTATTTACAAAAAGTAAAATGTAGAACAAAGAAGCTGGAGTATCATTTTTATTAGAAAATACCCGGTATCGGCTTCTGACAACCAAAATTTAATAACGCAATTAGACATCTGTTCAAAGGCTTAAAGTTTTGCCTTTAGGGTTTTTATGGACTCAATTGAACGGCAAAAAAGGAAGAAATATGAATAACTGTCTAATTCAAAAATAAAATTTTTTAAAAACTTTTAACCACCAAAAAATGAAACGTAGTAAAGAATTAGTAGAGAAAAGAAAAGATTTTGTTATCGAATATGTAAAACGAAATCAAGATAAACAAATGAAAGTGATCGTAACTGAATTAACGGAAATGTTATTTTTGTCTGAAAGAACGATATATAACATTCTTCTGCAAAGTTAGTTTGTAAATAGGAGAACAAAGTTCGGTATTTATATTCGATATAATGGCAAGCCAACCTCATGATACAATCTTTTAGAGCTGATGTAAACTTATGAAGTAGATCCCGAATTATATATTCTAAAAAGATAAAAAGGATTCAAAGTTATTACAATGTCTTAATAACTAAGCCATACATCAGATGAATTAAAGGGCATCCTGATATCTTTCTCACATTTAATTTATAGGTAAAATACTAGGGTAAAAATGTTTTTGCTTTTCGGTTTCTATTGTTATAAGTGAAACATGAGCCTGAAAAAAATAAAACCGTCTGACCTTGGATTGTTACAAAAATCAATTTCAAAAGATAAAAAAACAATGCCCGTTTAATAAATTTTAGAAACCATGAAAAAGAAGAAAAAGAAAAATAAAGAGAAAAAAGAAAAATTACAAAAGTCTGGCAAAGACATCAGTGACCTTATCGACGAATTAGCCTATGAAAATGAAAATGAAAACATTCGAAAAAGTAAAAGGTTTTTAGACGATATGTACATACTGTGTCAAGAATAATGAGTTGTAAAAAAAATCAAAATTTTAATAAATAATATATAAGAATAAGGATGAATCTGGATAGTATAAAAGCCCTGTTAATAGGAACTGCAATAGCATTTTCGGGAGGGTTATTAAGAGTACTGGTCTCAATACAAAACAAAGAAAAAAAACAGCCGTGGGAGCACTTTATCACATTGGCAATAGTCGTAATCGTTGGTTTTACCATGAGTTATTTAATGAACAGAGCCGAATTGCACGACAAATGGTATTCAACAGGAATCCTATTTGTACTTGGCTATGGCTATGATAAATTCCTGAAAATGATCACTACAAATCTGCCGAATTGGATTGAGAAATCAGTGAACCTTTTTATTGAAACCCGATATGGCGTAAAGACAGATAGACAAACTGACGAGGAAGAAGAAGTAAGAAAAGATTCTTAAAAAACGCTTCACTGCAACTACAGAATCCATCGCTTAAAAAGTAGATAATTCTCCCCGGAAAGTGTGAATTTTGAACATGAAAACTTGAAACCTGAAAACTCAAAAAGAACAATAAAGCAAAAAATATAAGTGGCTCAGCAATACCTGTTTCTCATCGCCAAGTTGAAAAACCACTTCTAATTACTCAAATTCTTTAAAAAAAATCTGCCCTACACGGTTCGATTTTTCACTTCAACAGGTATAGGTATAAAGCGCAACAATATCAGTTGTGCTTTATATACTTTTTAAAATAATATGTAATTAAAAACACCAAGTCAATGAAAGCAGCAAAACCTGTAGAAAAAGACAACAAAAACCATCAGAACCAAAGCAAAAATCAAAAGGCTAAAAAGCCGATGGTTGTACCTCTGCCAATGGTAGAAGCTACTAATATGCAAACGCAAAAACCTGAAGAATCAGTCGTTAACGCCGGATTTGCAAACGCGAATGCCAATAAGATAAACCAGAACGGAAGTATATCACCGGTTCATGGTTCGCAAACCGTTTACGATCAAGGTGCGGAAATAATGTATGGAAAACTTCAAGAAAGTCTGTCGCAAACCGGCGACATCAATCATCCCGATACCAAAAAGATGGAAAAGGGGTATATGACGACTTTGAATATTGATCAAGTGAATGATTATCAAAATCTTAAATCAGGAACTTATCAGCCAAAAACCCTACAAGAACAAGCAGCTATGGCTCAGAGTGCTAAAAGCAATTCTGAATCTGCAAGTCAGGAGATTCCAACGCCTGTTGCTTTGAATGAAGTGCAGCCTGTACAAGATTCTACTGCCACATCAGATGCAAGCGAAGGATTGGTTTTACCTGTAGAGCAAGAAGATGCTGCAGTGAGAACTACCCCAACCGATCCGCATAGTGACCCACAATTCAACCAAACGGTAGATTTGGTTAAAAATACGGCTAAAGCAAAACGTACCCATACGACTAAGGACAAAGCTGAGACTCAAGCCAATGCAGCAGCGGCAATACCAAGCGGAGAACGTAAATCGAAAGCACGTGGTCAGCAAGTAGAAAAGCTTGATCAGCAAAAAACAAATCCTTTTAAAGCTTCAGATTTTAAAGCAAAACTGACCAGCAAAATCAATAAAATGAAATTGCCGACTAATGAAAAAGAAGTCGAAAATTTTGAAGCGCACAACAATATTGCCCAAGTCAATCAATCGGCTGGAGCAGATGTCGTTGCATCCAAAAATAGTGTAACCGGCGGTATTGAAACAGTTGCTAAACAAGAACCAAACGAAGCAAAAATTCAGCCACGTGTAGCAACAGCATTACCTGACCCGAAAATAGGTTCTAAAGTTAATATAAAAGCAATTGTACCCGGTAAACGAGGCGATGCTGAACTCAGCACACCTATTACCCAAGGATACAAAGCGGTTGAGCAACAATTTGAAAAAAATAATATTACCGATGAACAATTGGCAAGCTCCAACGAACCTACTTTTATAAATGCACTCAACGCTAAAAAAGCGGCTAAAGAGAATGCTGAAAATACACCTGGAGCATTTAAAGCTGCCGAAAGCAAAAAACTGGAATCTTCTAAACAAGATGCTCAAGGCAAAACCAACAGCACTATGGAAGGGATGCATCACAGCAGAAAAGAAATGCTGGATGGTGTAACCCAAAAACAACACAAAGCCGGTGAGAAAAATACAGGCAAACATCAGGACGTTGTAGCTCAGTTGAATCAAATTTATGCTGATACTAAAAAATCTGTCGATGGCGAACTGAACGATCTTGAAACCAAAGTAACCCAGTTATTTGACGCCGGTGCTAAAGTTGCTAAAGATGCTTTTGAAAAGTATGTCACTAAAAAAACAGACGACTACAAAGAAAAACGATACGGAAGCTGGTACGATGTTCGTGGATATGGTAAACGTCTAAAAGATGGCTGGAACGGAAAATTACCAGACGAAGTAAATGTATTTTTTACTGAAGGGCGAAAGTTATTCTTAGTAAAACTAGACGCAACTATTGATGCCATTGCCAAACTAGTAACCGACCGATTGAATAGAGCTAAAACCGCTATTACTTCCGGGCGTCAAAAGGTAACAGCATTTATCAAAAACCTTCCTGCCGATGTTAAAAAAGCGATAAAAGGGGATATCGATGCTATTCAGGGACAATTTAAACAACTTGAAAAATCGATAAGTGCAAAAGAATCTTCATTAATCGACTCATTGGTAACCAAATACAACAATACGCTGAAAGAAGTTGATGAGATGGTTGACGAATTTAAAAAACGTAACCAGGGATTCTTAAGCGCTTTAAAAGACGCCACATTAGGAGTTTGGGAAACCATTCAAAATATCAAAAAAACGCTTACCGATATACTTTCGGGCGCATTAGATGTGATTTTATCAATCATTACACATCCGATTGATTTCTTATCAAACCTTATTGACGGAGTTTCGCAAGGATTTACCAATTTCGGAAACAACATCTGGACGCACCTTAAAACAGGCTTCTTCGGATGGCTTACAGGAGCTTCAAAAGGTGTTTCTGTCATCATACCGGAAGATGCATTTTCGTTAAAAGGAATTTTCTCCATTACCATGCAAGTGCTTGATTTAACGTGGGGAGGCATTAGATCTATTGGCGCTAAAGTGATTGGAGAACCCGTAATGAAAGTTCTTGAAACAGGTTTTGAAATGGTGCAGGTCGTTCGTAAAGAAGGCGTTGCCGGGCTTTGGGAACATCTAAAAGACCAATTTGCCGACCTAAAAGAAACGGTAATGGATGCCATTATGGATATCGTCCAAACGCAGGTTATACAAGCGGGAATCAAATGGATTATGGGATTATTGACTCCTGTAGGAGCATTTATAAAAGCAGCAATGGCGATTATAGATGTCGTAAAATTCTTCATCCAACGAGCAGCACAAATCATGGAATTGGTAAAAGCCTTTACCGAAAGTATAAAAGCAATTGCCAGCGGAAATGTAGGTGCCGTAGCCAAATCGATAGAAAACGCATTGGGAAGAGCTATTCCTGTATTGATTGGCTTTTTGGCCTCGCTGTTAGGAATTAGTGGATTGGCAGATAAAGTGGTTGGTGTAATTCGAAAAATACGAGAACGTATTGTGAAAGCGATTACGAAGTTCTGGAATTTTGTTAAGAGCAAGGCTAAAGGATTGATTGGGAAAGTTGGTGTTGGTAAGAAAGATAAGAAGGAGAAGAAAACAAAAGACGAACGTACTACAGCAGAAAAGGAAAGAGATTTAAGAGGTGGATTGAATGCTGCCAAAGAATATGCGAAGAAGACTCAAGATGCCGAAAAAATAAGAAAAAAACTGCCTAAAATAGAAGAGCAATACGATATGAAATCTCTAAAAATGGTTGTTGATAATCAAAATGAGAATGCAAAAACAATACATTTTGAAGGAGAGGTCAATCCAAAAGGACAGACAGAAAAAATTGATATCAAAGCAGAATCATTTGGTGAAATTGCTGTAGGAAAACATCCACTCAAAGGAAAAGACAGGCAGTCACACCATGTTCCTGAAAATAAATTTATGGAAAGAGTCAAAGAGTTTTATGGAAATATTGGCAAAAAATTAAATGGAAATGAAGATTTTAAAGATGTAGCTAATAAACTTTTGCAAAGAGAAGCGGATATAGAAATCAATTTTAAAAATGGGAAAAATTTATCCGCAATTTTATTATATAAAACAACTCATATACATTCCGATAAAGCGGTTCATAGTGTTGAACTACAGGCAGATGCTACAGATAGTGTTGAGAAGCAGGCTACAAGAAATAAAGAGCTTGTATTTATGGGATATGATGAAGGAAGAGAAACTAAGAGAGCTCAAATGAGGGAAGAACATTGGGATAACTTTATTAAAGATGTTTATTTGTTTTTACAACATAAAAATATTAATGTCGAGGATTTTGTAAAAAACAATAAAGATAGTTATGTCATAAAAGTACCAGGTAACAACGCAGGAGTACTAAATATAATTTCCGATGATATTGCTGATCAAATTCAAAAATTATTTAATAAATTCGCTGGTAAAGAAATGCCAAAATCGCAATTACTTAGGCAAAAAAATAAAATTTTAGAACAGATTAACATGACCGTGAATAAAAGTTATCAAGGAGCTTTATTGTCGGGGATTGAGACTGTAGCTACAGCACTTAGTAAAAGTGATGATGACGGAGACAAATCTGAACACCCACAAGCAATAGAGCATTTGAAAATAATAGCAGGACAAATATGGAGAAATCACATTGTAAAACCAATTGAATTATGAAACTAAATAAAATACATCAAGACTTAAAAGAATTGTATAAAGATGAGGAAATAGATATTATTCTAGGTTTTCAATTTGATGATGAAGAGGAAATTGAAAAATGTTTCAATATATTCCGATCTGGTTTTTGGTCTGTTGTTCCTTTTGCATTTGATGATTACAATAATTTTGCTATCAGATTAATGCCTAATAAAAATTTATCAGATTCTCCAGTGATAACAAAAGGTATTGCTGATTTTAGGACGATTTCGCCTAATCTGACTTCTTTTATTGCAATGTCATTGCTTCCACTTTTAAAAGATATTGATATTGTAAATGAGGAAATTAAAAAAAACTGGCGATTACTTGAGGAACTTTCATTACCGTTTAGAGAATATACGGATAGTTTAGACTCATTGATATTTTTAAAAGAGTATTTGGATGATGAAAATAAATTGAAATATCTGGAAAATCCTTCGGAGTTTTACACCAAAGTATATTTAGACTTTTGGAATCATTATTACGATACTCCCCAACAGAAAGAATATGCTAAACTAATGCAGTCAATGATGGATGATAAATCATATCTTTCAGACTTTGAAATAAAAGATTATGGCATCTGGAACACGAGAGCTTATAATGCTTTAGCCCAAAGAGCTTATTCAAAAACAAATTATAAAAATGTTGTAGAGTTTGAAAGATATAATTTTCAAAGCGTTATTCAACCTAATGGTTTTGATCCTGTAGAATATGCTTTTGATATTTTACCTCATGCAACATCAACAAGTTTTGAATTAGATGGTATAATCTCTTTTTTTGATACAAATCCAGATTTAGAATGGGAATATTCAAATAATATCAAAGAACATCCATTATTTAAGGTTTTAGAAATTATTAAAAAAAATAAAAGTTCATACAATGGAGACGCTCATATAGAAGCTGCCAAGATAATAGACGAAGAATTAAAAGATCCTATTATGGCATGGGATGCTTTAGTAAGTGCAGGATATTGGAGTGGCGTAAATTTTGGAGAAACCTAATATGAATGCTTGGAAAGCTGCCATTGATTTGTCTGAAAAACATGGTTGGACAGAGATTAATGAGGTTTTAATAGATCAATTAGAATTTTATAATCATTATAAAGATAAATTTTAACTATTTAAAAAGGCGAAATTTCATTCAGAAATTTCGCCTTTTTTATTGAAATAAAACTCGTTATCTTTAGATTAGCATACCAAGATATGCAAACATAAAATTTTAATCAATATTTGGATAAATAAAACAAACCATTAAAATCTTAAACCATGAAAAAAACACTATTCATTTGTATCCTTCTATTCAATCTTTCCATTGTAAGTGCACAAACGATAGAATCGGGAAGTCACAGTACGGCGGGGTATATCAAAAGTGATGGTACCGTAGAAAACAGCAGCCATTCCACAGTGGGTTATATCAAAAATGACGGTACTATTGAAAATAAAAGTCACAGCACCATTGGTTATATCAAAAGTGATGGTACGATAGAAAACAAAAGCCATTCTACCGTGGGTTATGTAAAAAGTAACGGTACGGTAGAAAACAGCAGCCACTCAACCATTGGTTACATTAAAGACGATGGAACAGTAGAAGGTAGCAGTCATGGTACTATCGGCTATGCTAAAGGAGTAAAAAAAGAATGGGCAGCGGTGGCTTTTTTCTTCTTTAAAATGAATTAATAATCAGTTCTGCGAGGAAGAAACTATCTTTTTAGAGATATAAATTAAAAAAATAAGGCTTGGATTTTATAATCTGAGCCTTTTTCTTTGTTTATTCTTCCAGGATCCGACAGCGTAAGAATATTGGGATTTCCTCTTTTCTAAAAACATTCAATCCTAAAAAATAATTCTTATTGCAACTACAGAATAGTGGAGTCAAAAAACTTTTAAAAGAACAAAAAAAACTTGAATTTTGAACTTTAAAATCAAGCAATAAATCATTTGATTCTTAAAAAATAATGCTTGCTGCAACTACAGAATAGAGAGATCCAAAAACTTTTATAAGAATGAAAAAAAGATGAATTTTGAACTTTGAAATCAAACAATAATCATCCGATTCTTAAACATAATGCTTGCTGCAACTACAGAATAGAGAGGTTCAAAAACTTTTACAGGAACAAAAAAAAGATGAATTTTGAACTTTAAGCATAAATCTAATTATCACCAAAAATCATTATGCCAAAAGCATAGGCAATAAAGAATAGTAAAATAGTATGGAAAATAAATTAACCACAAGAGAAGAGCTGAAAACCTATTTTGAAACAGAAAAATATCCGACACAAAGTCAATTTTCGGATTTGATAGATTCTTTAAAACATAAGGAAGACGTCTTGACAAATAAAGAAATGGTCATCCTTGCCAATAGTTTGGCAACTTTGGAAAACGGATATGTTCAATACATTACACGTAATGATAGACATTTTAAATTTCCTATAGTTGTGAGCCAACAGGATGCAGAAGATCAAGTGATCGAAATGGGCAATACCAACGGTTATGACAAAAAACAATACTTTTTGGGAAATGCACCTTACACCATTAAAGCTAAAAAATTCGAAATGGAAAAATTAGAGAAATACGAATACTATCATGTGTCTTACAGGATCGATTCAGACACTGACGTATCTACTAGGATTTTCGGAAACAATCTGCCTGCGATTCCGGAGGGATTCGAATTTGGAACAGTGAAGGATAATTGGTTTTACTTTCAATTATACAAGCAAACTTCTGATCAGCAAATAGATATCGTAAACACAAGTATTAAATTTGTTAATAAAACTGAAGCACCCATTCAATACAGATTAGAAGGAGGTTCGGGTAACTGGGCTGATAAATACAGAGCGGGAGACACCGTTACCGATCATTACAGTTTTGGGGATTACCTGTACTTGTGGTACAAAGCAGATCTTCGGGAAATCGATAAGTCTATAGAATGCAAGGTGTTTGATACAAATGACGACAGGCTTTTAATGACATGCTACTTAGATGCCGGACGAAACAATCAGGATATTTGGGGTGGTGGTCAAGTTTTGGGACTCAGAGATGTAAGAATCGAATGCGACTATCAAAGTGGAGGTAAATAGAATTACTTTAAAAAAGCTAATCAGAATTTTTTTTGATGAAATAAATAGGCGAAAATAACCTTTCGATAGGTTTTATGTGCCTGTGAAACAGTTTGATATATACGTTCTGTATTTACAAAATTCTCTATTCACCGTTTTTCTTAACGATCCTAACTCAAGCATCATAAAATTTATAGATGATACGATTCTATAATTCTAAAACAAAAATCAATAAAACTCATGTCAATACCATTAAATACGATATACAGCTACTTCGAATCCGGTGATTTTCCAACTCAGGAACAGTTTCAGGATTCATGGTCCTCATTCTGGCATAGAGACGAATCTATTCCTACCAATAAAATTACCGGATTAGATAGTTTATTACAGAATAAAGCAGACAAAAATATTTTTGACACCCATGTTTCAAACCCGGATTCTCATAGTAATTATTTAGCAAAAAAAGACGCATCTAATCTAAACAGTGAAAATATTCAGTCCTGGAAAACAACTTTGGGAGTTAAAGAATTACTAAGCAATTTAGCTACTTTTGATGATGGTACGAATACTGGGAACGTTTATACAAAAAATCAGAGTGATGGTAAGATTCAAGTTGTTCAGGACGGATTAACCAATCTGAATACGAA
This sequence comes from Chryseobacterium ginsenosidimutans, assembly GCF_024807225.1. Taxonomy (GTDB): domain Bacteria; phylum Bacteroidota; class Bacteroidia; order Flavobacteriales; family Weeksellaceae; genus Chryseobacterium; species Chryseobacterium ginsenosidimutans. The sequence continues at coordinate 3,481,219 of NZ_JANUCO010000001.1, read as the reverse complement.
CCTTCAATATAAAGCCGATAAAAGTACGTTTGATAGTCACGTTTTGTCAGCAGATTCTCATGTTAATTATTTAGCTAAAAGAGATGCTTCCAATCTAAACAGTGAAAATGTTCAATCCTGGAAAACAACTTTGGGAGTTAAAGAATTGCTTAGCAATTTAGCGACTTTTGATGATGGTCACAATTCTGGCAACGTTTATACGAAAGACCAAAGTGATTCAAAATATATGTTTTTGAATGAGTTTTTGAATGACGATCATAAGATTTTAGCAGAAAAAATAGAAGCTCTGGGTTTAACGACCTTGATAGAAGCTGCAGAGAAAAATATTTCAGACTTTGCATTGAATTCCACAAAATATAAATTTGAGAATAACGATTTTATCGCTGTTCCGGATGAAAGAGGTAATTTCTCCTTGCATATGTTTAAAGGCGGCGAAAAGACAGAAAAAGGGAATTATCTGCCGACAGGAATTTCCAATGTTACAATCGGAATGGTAGAAGGTCTTCAGGGAGAATTGAATAAAATTCAAGTTGTTCAGGACGGATTAATTAATCTGAATACGAATCTTCAATATAAAGCCGATAAAACTACGTTCGACAGCCATGTTTCAAACCCGGACTCGCATACTAATTATTTAGCAAAAAAAGACGCCTCTAATCTAAACAGTGAAAATGTCCAATCCTGGAAAAATACTTTAGGCGTTAAAGAATTACTAAGCAATCTAGCCACTTTTGATGATGGTCACAATTTTGGAAACGTTTATACGAAAGACCAAAGTGATTCAAAATATATGTTTTTGAATGAGTTTTTGAATGGCGACAATAAGATTTTAGCAGAGAAAATAGAAGCTCTTGGTTTAACAACTTTGATACAAGCTTCAGAAAAGAACATCTCAGACTTTGCATTGAATTCCGCAGCGTATAAATTTGAAGATAACGATTTTATCGCTGTTCCTGATGAAAGAGGTAATTTTTCATTGCATATGTTTAAAGGCGGCGAAAAAACAGAAAAAGGAAATTATCTGCCGACAGGAATTTCCAATGTTACGATCGGAATGGTAGAAGGACTTCAGGGAGAATTGAATAAGATTCAAGTTGTTCAGGATGGATTAACCAATCTGAATACCAATCTTCAATATAAAGCCGACAAAAATATTTTTGATACCCATGTTTCAAACGCGGAATCACATACTAATTATTTAGCAAAAAAAGACGCCTCTAATTTAAACAGTGAAAATATTCAGTCCTGGAAAACAACTTTGGGAGTTAAAGAATTGCTAAGTAATCTAGCGACTTTTGATGATGGTCACAATTTTGGAAACGTTTATACGAAAGACCAAAGTGATTCCAAATACATGTTTTTGAGTGAGTTTTTGAATGGCGATCATAAGATTTTAGCAGAGAAAATAGAAGCTCTTGGTTTAACAACCTTGATACAAGCTTCAGAAAAGAGTATTTTAGATTTTGCATTGAATTCCGCAGCGTATAAATTTGAAGATAATGATTTTATCGCTGTTCCTGATGAAAGAGGTAATTTCTCCTTGCATATGTTTAAAGGCGGCGAAAAGACAGAAAAAGGGAATTATCTGCCGACAGGAATTTCAAATGTTACGATCGGAATGGTAGAAGGACTTCAGGGAGAATTGAATAAGATTCAAGTTGTTCAGGACGGATTAATCAATCTGAATACGAATCTTCAATATAAAGCCGATAAAGCTACACTTGACAGCCACGTTTTATCATCAGATTCACATACTAATTATTTAGCAAAAAAAGACGCCTCTAATCTAAATAGTGAAAATATTCAATCCTGGAAAAATACTTTGGGCGTTAAAGAATTGCTAAGCAATTTAGCGACTTTTGATGACGGTCATAATTTTGGAAACGTTTATACGAAAGACCAAAGTGATTCAAAATACATGTTTTTGAGCGAGTTTTTGAATGGCGACAATAAGATTTTAGCAGAAAAAATAGAAGCTCTTGGTTTAACAACCTTGATACAAGCTTCAGAAAAAAACATTTTAGAATTTGCATTGAATTCCGCAGCGTATAAATTTGAAGATAACGATTTTATCGCTGTTCCTGATGAAAGAGGTAATTTTTCATTGTTTATGTTTAAAGGCGGCAATAAGACAGAAAAAGGTAATTATTTGCCGACCGGACTTTCGAATATTACGATCGGAATGGTAGAAGGTCTTCAGGGAGAATTGAATAAGATTCAAGTTGTTCAGGACGGATTAACCAGTCTGAATACTAATCTTCAATATAAAGCCGATAAAAGTACGTTCGATAGCCATGTTTTGTCATCAGATCCCCATGTTAATTATTTAGCAAAAAGAGACGCATCTAATTTAAATAGTGAAAATATTCAGTCTTGGAAAACAACTTTAGGAGTTAAAGAATTACTAAGTAATCTAGCGACTTTTGATGATGGTCACAATTTTGGAAACGTTTATACGAAAGACCAAAGTGATTCAAAATATATGTTTTTGAGTGAGTTTTTGAATGGTGACAATAAGATTTTGGCAGAAAAAATAGAAGCTCTTGGTTTAACGACCTTGATAGAAGCTGCAGAGAAAAATATTTCAGACTTTGCCACGAATTCCACAAAATATAAATTTGAAAATAACGATTTTATCGCTGTTCCTGATGAAAGAGGTAATTTTTCACTGTTTATGTTTAAAGGCGGCGAAAAGACAGAAAAAGGGAATTATCTTCCAACCGGACTTTCGAATATTACGATCGGAATGGTAGAAGGTCTTCAGGGAGAATTTAATAATCTGAATAGCAACCTTCAATACAAAGCCGATAAAGCTACATTAGACAGCCATGTGTGGTCATCGGACTCGCATATTAGTTATTTGGCAAAAAGAGACGCTTCCAATTTGGATTATGACAATGTTTATAACTGGCAATCGACTTTAGGAATTAGAGAATTGCTGGAGCACAGAACGAATTATAAAATGTACAGGGCTCTCTTGCGGGTAGATGACAAATCCTTTGAACCTACATTTATCGTATTAGAAAATACAATTGGAAATATTGACTGGAAACGCAATGATGTCGGATTCTATACCGGATTGCTGGAAAAAGCTTTTCCCGAAGGCAGAGTTTGGATCAATAGCAAAATAAATATACCCTTTAATAAATCATCTCCGGTAGATTGTGTGGCAGTAAGGTCTGATGATAATGTGGTAAATCTAAATATTGTTACCCAAAGAGATTATATTCCTGTTGATGTGGAAGGAGAATTCGGGATTATCGAAATTTATGTCTATGAAAAATAAGAGTTGCTGCAACTACAGACTAGGAAGGGCAAAAAACTTTTATAAGAGCAAAAAAAGAACGAATTTTGAACTTTAAATCATCACTAATAATTGCATTCCAAAAGCAATTCAAAATACATGATTAATTACTAAAAATGTAACCTCAATCGAGTAGGATGCTCTTAAAAGGGGAGCCTTTTACTCTTGAAATATTGGAATTTTCTGATGCGCGATCATTAGAATCTCATCCAGGAAATAGAATAGTCGGTTGTAAGATCTATTATTTTTCTTTCAAGAGCAGATAACAATTCCGTGAGAGCGAAAGATTGATTCTTGAAAAAAGTAGGAATTCCGGTAGGAGAAAGACTTGTAACAACAACTGCTTCGGCAGTTTCGTAAGGCTTTCTAATGTGAACAGCTTTTCGGTTGAGGTTTATTTTTTAGTGATAAATTTTTAGATTTTTCAAAAAGTTTAAAACATCAGAAATACTTAATTACTGCATTTAGAGAAAGCAGAAAATAAAAATTGATCAGAGAAGATAAAGGAGGTTAAATTCTGAAATTAAATCAATAATTATTTGATTGTCAAAAATATAAGAGTTACTGCAACTACAGACTAGGAAGGACGAAAAACTTTTATAAGAACAAAAAAAGGATGAATTTTGAACTTTAAATCATCAATAACAATTCATCTAGGAAAAGCAATTATACGGAGAACATCAGCATTAAAAAAACATCAAAATACTATGGAAGAAAAAAATAAATTAGCCACAAGAGAAGAATTAAAAACCTATTTTGAAACAGGGGATCGCCCTACCCAAAATCAATTTTCAGAACTTATAGACAGTTATGTGCTTCTAAGCGAGTTTAATTTTGGACTGGATGTAAAAGCAACAGGAACGAGTAAGAAAAAATACTATCATTTCTATGTCGCTGAAGATATGGAAAAATCCAGTAGAGGGCATATAAACATAGAAGATGAAGCCGAAAATTTACCAGAGGAAATAGAATATTACAAACATGTTCTAAGTAGATCTGTAGGGTATAAATGTTTAAACGTAAAATTGTCAAACGAATTAGAAATCGAAAAATATCAGCCGAAGATCATTATAAAACGTTACAAACAGAAGAAAAAACTTAAAAGTGGCTATTTAAAAAAAGCCGGTTTTTACCAGGAGCTTCCATTGGATGCAGAATCTTGGGGCAGACAATCCGAATATCCTGTAACGGCTAATGAAATGGTGATAGACATTAATCCTATTAACTATTTCAGACCTAATGAAGATTATAAAGAGTTTTATCCATCGGGTACATTTAACAGACCGGGTTCATTTAAATATTCAATTTTTCATAGAAAACCATTTTCTCTTATTCAGATGTTTTTAGAAATTGATATTAATGGCATAAAAGTCAAATCGCATCCCGTTGATATAAAAATTATTTTGGGATCAAGACACGAGCAAGATTTAATCAATTATATTATTAATTAATAAAAAATAAATAATCGCAATCGAGTAAGATGTTCTGTAACAGGAAACCTTTTGCTCTTGAAATATTGGAATTTTCTGATGTGCGAGCATGAGAATCTCATCCAAGAACAGAATAATGGCTTATGGCTGAACTGTTATTTTTTTTCAAGAGCAGATACTATTTTCGTGAAAGCGGAGTATTGATTCTTTAAAAAGTAGGATCCCAGTCAGAGAAGGATTTTCTAAAACAGCTGCTGCGGCAGTTTAGGTAAGACCTTCTTATGTGAACAGCTTTTCGGTTGAGGTTTATTTTTAGTGACAAATGGATAGATGTAAAAAGTAAATACATCCAAAAAAATAATTGCTGCATTAGAAAAAGCAGAAAACAAATTTATCTAAGAGCCTGTTTAAATTTTATCATCTAAATTTTCTTAATCTAAAATAAACGAAGTTTATTCTTTATTTAAACATTAAGAATTTAAGGATTCTGCTTATTACTAAGAATTGAGAAATCAATAAATTGATTTTTTTTAAGCTTCTTAAGCATAAATCCTTAAAATCTTAACTTCTTAGAGTCTGTTTAAATTTGATTCAAACATTTTAAAATTTACTGCTGATTTTTTTAACGCAAAGATTTATTCAATAGTACCTAGTATAAAGTGAGCAAAGATGAATCAACAAGTTGATTTGATGAAGCGTTGTTTTCACGCTTCGCGAAGCAAATTTTATTTGCCTTTGCCTTCTAAAATAATGCGTAATGTAAATAGAATCTTTGCGTTAAAAAGAATAATAGATTCTGTTTAAAAAGATCTTAAGTCTTTCAATGTAAAAACTTTCACTTTCAAAAAAATATATTTTAAAACAGGTTACAAAATTTATAATATAAAATTTAAACAGGCTCTTAATGTTAAAAAATCTTTGTAAGAAAATTTTAAACACGCTCTAGAAGAGATAAAGAAGAGTAAATTTTAAAAATTCAAAAATAAAAACTAAGAAACCAATGGAAAATGAGATGTGGCAAAAGTTATTTATAGTGATTTGTGAGCAACTTTTCGGTTGAGGTTTATTAAAATAGAGTAGAAACATCGTAAAGATGTAGAGGCAATATTTTAATTCAATCGAGTAAGATGCGCTTAAAAGGGAAGCCTTTTGCTCTTGAAATATTGGAATTTTTTGATGTGAAAGCATTAGAATCTCATCCAAGAAGCAGAATGATGGGTTATCAGATCTATTATTTTTCTTTCGAGAGTTGATAATGATTCCGTGAAAGCGGAAGATTGATTCTTTACAAAGTAGGAATTCCGGTAAGAGAAAGACTTTCTAAAAATAGCTGCTACGGCGGTTAGGTAAGACTTTCGACTATAAGTTACATTTACTTTTAGTGGCAATTAGCCGATGTTTAAAAGTTTTAAAAATCAGAAAAGAAATAATTACTGCACGAAAAAAAGCAGGAAACAAACAATAGCAGAAGAGATTAAGAAGAGTAAATTTTGAATTTCAAAAACAAAAAGACTAAAAAAACCAATGGAAGCAAAACAAATACAAAAATTATTTACTCATTTAGAAGAGGTTATTACATGGCGTATTAACAATTCTTCAGAACATTTTAATGTAGGAGCCCCGGAATTTAAAACTAATGACCATGAAGGTTTTCAATTAGGAGACTATATTTCAGGGAAAGAGCTTGCCCATCAGGAAGTTGTAATTCTTTTAATGGCTTTATCACCACGATTGGATCCATCGTTGCTGAAACGCATTTATTTAGAGTTTCCCAATAATGTGTTGTTTGATTTGTGTTCAACCAATGATAACGGCAGGCTCTTTTATCCTACAATTCAGGCTCTTCAGTATATTTTAGGCGGCGATAGTATTTCAGAACGACTGAAAGCACTGGATTATTTCGATCCCAATTCTGTTTTAATTAAAGAAGAACTCATTGTTTTTTCAAGTTCAGCTCACGAGAATACGCCGATGAATAGCCAAATAACTGTTCATCAGGAAGCTTTTAATACGATAATTTTCGGATCAGAATTATTGCCGAAAATGAGCAATGATTTTCCGGCAGAATTATTACATACCGCTCGATCTTGGAGTGATTTAATCCTTCCTGAAATCACGTTAAACGAACTTCAAAGTATTGAAGACTGGTACAACAGCAGCAAGGTTCTTATGGAAGATTGGGGTATGCAGAAAAAACTTAAACCGGGTTTCAGGGTGTTGTTTTACGGAGAACCGGGAACCGGAAAAACTCTTGCAGCCAGTCTTTTAGGGAAATATACCAAACGTCCTGTTTTCAGGGTTGATGTTTCCATGTTGGTCTCAAAGTATATCGGAGAAACGGAAAAGCAATTGGCGAAATTATTTGATAAAGCAGAAAACAAAAACTGGATTTTATTTTTTGATGAAGCAGATGCTATTTTCGGGAAACGAACCAATGTAAAAGATGCTCATGATAAATACGCCAATCAGGAAGTTTCTTATTTGCTACAGCGAATAGAAACGTTTTCAGGACTTATTATTTTGGCTTCCAATTTTAAAAATAATATGGACAAAGCCTTTACGCGACGTTTTCATAGCTGCATAAAATTCAATAATCCAAAACATGAGGAGCGTTTGCGTATTTGGCAACAAAATTTGCCCCAACAATTACAGCTTGGAGATATTAATTTGGAACAGATTGCGAAACGATATGAACTCACAGGTTCTAATATTATGAACGTAATACAAGATATAAGTTTAAAAACAATTGCATCAAAAGAACCTGATTACAAAGTAAGTGCAGAGATGTTATTGGAAAGTATCAAAAAAGAATATGTAAAGGAAGATAAAGTATTTACATAAAAATTTGAAATTCAATGTATAAAAGGCTGGAAGATGGAGGGAGGAAGTTTGAAGTTTCTTGTTACTATTATAACTTATTAAGGTTGCTATAAACCTAATGAAATTACCTTTTAAAAAAAGATCAAAAAAGTCGGGAACATTTTTTCTAACCTAATAACTTCCTTCTTAAAACTCCCGGCTTCCTAACCAAATAATTTTCAAAAATAAAGCTGATGAAAGCAAAAATTCTGCTACTGATCATATTCAGTGGTCTCATATTGTGTTGCCGAACTAAGACTAAAATTACAACCGCTCACAAAGAAAACAAAAAAGAAACGGAGAAAGTAAAAGTGGATTCTTTGAGTGTACACAGCTTAGAATCAATTCAAAATACATCAACCGATACATTATTGAAGGAAAAGAAAAATGAAATTTCCGGAGATGTATTGATTACAGGGAAATCTGATCTATCCAATCCTTTTGTTTTTCATAATGTTGTGGGAAACGATACCATTCAAAGCATTTCCATTATGGGAAACGCCGAATACTCGATCAGTAATCATTATGCAAAGACTGACCATAAAAAGTCGGAGGTTACGAAAGAAGAATCGACAAAGATTATTCAGGATTCAGCTCAGAAAACTGTTTTAAAAGAAGAAATCAAAGAATCAACTTCGAAAGTTTCTAACGAGACAAAAAAAATAAAAGTAACCGGACTGGAAGTCGCAGCTTGGATTTTCCTTACCGTTATTGGAATCACTTTAATACTCATCTTTTTCACTTATAAATATTTTAAAGCATGAAAACATCGCAAAAAGGAATAAACTTAATCTTATCATTTGAAGGTTTCAGTTCCAAACCTTATCTGGATTCTGCAGGAATTCCGACAATAGGCTACGGAAACACCTATTATCCCGGTGGAAAAAAAGTAACCTTGAAGGACGCTTCAATCAGTAAAGAAAAAGGTGCCGAATTATTTTCATCTGTTTTACCAACATATGAAAAAATAGTAAACAGTAAAATTAAAGTGACGCTTACGCAAAATCAATTTGACGCTCTTGTATCGCACACGTACAATACGGGAGGATCTGACACGCTATTTTCTTTAATCAATAAAAAGGCAGATCCCGAAACCATTAAAGATTGGTTTACGTCGAGATATACAACCGCTGGAGGTAAAATTTTGAATGGTTTGATAAAAAGAAGAAAAGCAGAAGCCGATTTGTTTTTTGTAAAATAGAATTAAAAATAAACCTGTCTGAATTTTGCGAAAATAAATTTTAAGAAAACGATTATTTTTTCTGAAATACTTTAAAAATATTAAGTTCTGTCACTCTCCAACATTACTTTTGGAGTATCAATAAAACACAAAAAAATTCTCAATATTTTATAAAACTCCTTTGGATTCATCATTCACAAAATGTTGGACAGCCAGAACTGTGTTTAAAAATCATACCCAAACAAAACAAAATGAAAAATGAAATTTAATGCGAAAGATGAAAAGTTTTGTGAAGCTGCCTGAAAAAACAGGCAGAATATCGGAGCAGATGAAAAGCTTTAAACAATTAATAATTAACCAAAACAAGATTTATGAAAACAAAAGAAGAACTGAAACTCTATTTTGAAAAAGGAGATAAACCGACACAGGAGCAATTCTGGCAATGGATGGATTCTTATTGGCATAAAGAGGAAGTTGTAGAAAGGGTGATTCCTTTAGTTACTGACGGGATTCTTATAGGACATGGTTTATCTATTTCTACACCAAAAGATGTAAAAAAAATTAAGCAAGGAGCATTTCAATTTACTGGGGTGACTTATCAAATCAATGAAGCCAGTTTTAATGAAGGTCTTGAAGAAATTGGAGGATATGTATTTCAGGGACAAAATGTAAAAAAAATTAAAACTCCTTCAACTTTAAAAACTATCGAGACTGGTGCTTTTGTAGATCAGGGAGATATAATATTTGCTTCAACAAGTTCTTTAGAAGAGATTATTTTAAACGAAGGATTAATAACTATAGGTGATTACGCTTTTAAATGTCTGAGAGCTAAATTATTACATAACTTGTACATCCCCAACTCTGTACAAACTGTTGGGCAAGAAGCATTTAATATTCCATCACTTCAAACAGTTTCTGCCTCTTCAGGATTAGATTTAAGTAATGCAGGAATTCCTTCCACAGCAGTAATTACATATAGATAAAATACAAAAAATATTATACTAAGAAAGTATTATAAAAAACCTAAGTGATATTGTTGATAGGAAATAAAATTACAAAACATAGGATTTTCTTGGCAATGACCACATACGTAATTCTCTAATAGATAGGATGATAAAAGAGGGGAGATCAAAAATCGTTCAAAATATAGAATTCCATTTAGGGCAATCAGGTTATAAATAATATAAAACCTTTCCCTCAATTATCCATTTTATCAAAACTAATTTTCAATCATCAAATGAGTATACCATTACATATAATTTTCAGTTGGTTTGAAGCTGGAGATTTTCCCACAGAAACGCAGTTTAAAGAAACATTTTCATCTTTCTATCACAAAGATGATTCAATCCCTATAGAAAATATTGAAGGGTTTGAAGAAATTTTTCAATCATTTTCCTTGGAGATAGAAAATATAAAAAAAATACTATTATCCAATGATCTGTCTTTAGATGAACTTCAGGAAATCGCAGACTATATCAAAGAAAACAAGAGGCAGATAGAATTGCTTAAAGAGGATATTATCCGAAACAGTTCAGATGATAAAATCAACCTTATCGGAAGTTATTCAAACTGGGGCGCGATCACTTATCAAAATCAGTTTAATGATTTGGTGTATGATAAGATTAAAAATATCGAAGACGCAACCAGCTCCGAAAAAAATAAATATGAAGAGAGAGTGAGGGGTGACTCTAGGATAAAACATGATCTTGATACATTAAGCTTTGTAATTGATGCTTACGACACAGTTACCATGTTTACAATACCCCTTAAGGTAAGAAGAATAGACACTAATACTATTGAAGTGCTCTTTGATTCAATACCACCAAATATAATTCAGATAACAATTAAAAAAATATAATTATGGACATTAAATACGCTTATTATCGAAGCTCTGTTGGATACAAAATTGAAGGGAAAACAGACAATGATATTTTAACGGCCGGCGGTGGCACGAGATCAATCAATTCTTTTTGGCATGATGGAAATTTAAATCCGTTAGATTATGTGCCAAAAACACGAACTTTAACAATTAACGGTACGACTTATGATTTGTCGGCAAACAGATCATTTACAACGCCGGACACAATTACCCGTCTGAAAGGTGGTGCATCCGGTTCCTTAGTTTCCGGAGATGTTACCCTTGCAGCAGGTTCTAATGTGACGATTAATCAAACCGGGAATACAATTACCTTAGCCTCTACAGATACAACTTACAGTGCGGGTAACGGTTTGACATTGACGGGAAACTAGCTTTTCTCTACCCGTCACTACTTCAGGTACAGGAAATGTGGTTACGGGAATTACACAGACAGCTAACGGAATAACTGTGAATCTGGGCTCTATGCCTACCTCAACGGATTTGGCTAATTATATTCCGTTATCGCAAAAAGGTGCAGCAAATGGAGTTGCTATGCTTGATGCAGCCGGACAGGTTTCTGCATCTCAATTGCCATCTTATGTGGATGATGTTTTGGAGGGATATTATAAAGCTGCTGATGGAAAGTTTTACAAAGAAGCGGCATATACCAACCTCATCGCTGGAGAAACTGGTAAAATTTATGTATCTCTTGATACTAACAAAACTTACCGATGGACGGGGACAACGTTCGTTTACATCACCTCTGGAGCTGTAGATTCTGTAAATGGATTAACGGGTGTTGTTGTCTTAAATAAATCTCATGTTGGCTTAAGCAATGTCGATAATACGGCAGATGTATCGAAAAATGTTCTTTCTGCTACAAAATGGACTACAGCGAGAACGATTACGCTTTCCGGAGTTACGGCAACAGCACAAACCATTGACGGTTCTGGAAATGTAGCAGTTCCTATTACGGCTGTTCCTGCGACATTACTAACAGGGACTGCAGCAATCAATACAACAGGATCAGCTGCAAAATTAACAACATCGAGAACAATTTCTGCTACAGGTGACGCTGCGTGGACAACAACCTTTGACGGTTCGGCAAATGCTACCTCAGCGTTGACATTAGCTGCAACAGGAGTAACTGCCGGAACTTATGATGAAGTTACAGTTGATGCTAAAGGTAGGGTGATTGCAGGAAGTAATATTGTAAAATCATACACTACTGCTATTTCCGGAACTGCAAGTATAGCACACAACTTAGGGACTAGAAATATTGATGTTGCAATGTATGATACGGTAACATTTTACAAAATCGAGGGCAGGATAAAATTAACCGATCCTAATAAAATAGATATTGAATTTGATTCTGCTTTACCTAATACTGTATCCATAACAGTAACCCGTAAAGATATTTAGAAATGGACGTAAAATACGCATATTATAATACCTCAAAAGGCTATAAAGTGACGGGCGGTACAGCCGCCCACTTTTTAAAAGCTGACGGTTCTTTAGATAGTAAAGAATATATTGATAGATATTCAGGGCAAACCCTAGATTCTACTAAAACTATGGGTCCTCAGAATACTATTTATTCCGGATGGGATAGATCATCTGTTACTAATCCACAGATGGGTCCGTTCTCTTTACTTAATCTTGCATTACAAGGAGCTTATCCTTTATATGGAGATGAAGAATTTAGGGAGGGAACTAATGGAATAGGAGTTTATAATAACTATGGTAACGGTACTGTAACGATGACCAGAGAAGCTGCCTCTAATCTTCCGAATAGATCAGGAATACAATTAAGATTCAATTACAATGGTAATGGAGCTACTCCTGGTTTAGGTGGATTTATATTAGGTTTCAATGCCAGATCTAATGCTGTATTTATTCAAAAGTTTATGGCTAAACTTCCTGTAGGATATTCATTTAATAATGCTGAAAACTACATGGGAGATAATGCTTCTATCACTTGGTTAACATCAAAAGCAGGAACTGGAAAATGGGAAACTTATGTGAGAGCAGTTATGTGCGGAACTGGAACTAGTTTTGGAAATGGAGGTCATGTATATGTTGAGGGTTCAAATACTGCACTGGAATTCTATTTAGCTTTTGCTGAAATTTATGAAGTAAATAGTTCCGTGTTTTCTAGAATAAAAGAAGTTTTCGTAACACAATCTACTTTCAATACCCAATTGGGTAACTATGCTACCATGGCTTGGGTAGGTCAGAATTATGTAGATGCTCCGGATGGATATTCTGTCATTATTTCCGGGCAAGATCTTAATGAGAGTAAAAATACAGGATTTTATAGAGGTTCCGGCTTAGGGCATGCGCCTAATAACGGGTGGTTTTTTGTTATTGTTGAGGCACATGATTCTACTTGGGTTAAACAAACGGTCACTACTTACGGATCGGGTAATACTGCAAATATGACTTACCAGAGAGTCATGTCCGGAGGCGCTTGGTCTGCATGGCAAAAGGTATGGACTACTCAGGATTTCAGCCAGGCTAATATTAACGCTTGGAATAATTTGACCAATGGTATTATAGTAAACCAAGAGTTTACTTACAATACAGGCGTAGGATTAATGCTTGTAGATGATTATTACGGAGGAGATTCTGGTATGATTGATAATCATTATGAAAGATTTGTTTCAGGTAAACAAAATGATTATTATAAGTATGGTTCCATTTACGGCACCTTTGATGGGTTAAACTTCAATTTTAATACAAAACTCTTCGGAATGGGGAGGGAAGCTAATAAGAATGATAAGTTAACAGTAGAGGGATCTGTAAAAGCCAGTCAAAATTTTAAATCAGAGGATGAAAAACCAAATACAATATTTATTCCTAATGGTAACTTAGCGACTTTAAATGATGAGATTGTTAATGATGAATCTGAGTATGCAATTAGATTAGATCCGCACGAATATGAGATCGATCCTTCTGGCTATCTTAATGTAGACGATAGAAATAGACTTATCCATATTATTGGGGAACAGGTTAAAATGGTTGTTGATTTTAAAAAAGTTTACTATAAACAACAGATTGTTATTTATAATTTTGACCAGTCTGGCAATATGATGGCAGTTAAAATACAAGGCAAAATCATATATAATATTGAGCCCGGTTGTTTCCTTAGATTGTATGTGACAAAATCATTAAGAATAATTGCAGAAAAGCAACAACCGTGTGATTTTATTTGGTAAAGAAACCTCAAAGATTTTCCTCGGAGAAAAGGAATTAAAAAATGTACTCCAACAAATTAAAACTTCTCACGGTAATTTAATTTAGCATAAAACCCACAGTTGGAGGACAAAAATCTTCTGATTGTGGGTTTTGTGTTATAAAGCTGTTTAAACAATTGAAAATTAACCGCTATTTAAAAAAAACAGAAATTACAAAAAAATAAAAATCTTTGATTTTTTTTAAACTAATGTGTTCTTATTGGTAGTTCAATGATCATCTTAAAATATCTTATGTGTTATTCTTTTGTGACTTTTTGGGTCAAAATAAAAGCTTAAACAAGTCTTATATTACTTTGATAGCTGGAAAAATATTATTACTCAAATAATCAACATTTATTTATGTTTTGCCTCAAATTATAATCTTGAGAACCCAAATAGCATAAATTTCTATCTATTTCTAAACATTTACAAATACAAATCCCAACTCTCGTCAGGATTTTATTCATTATTCAGTTTTTAGATAGAGTTGATATTAAAATCGGTAACCCATACTCAATCCATATTTGGCAACAATATCATGATCTGTTTTGTCTGCATTGAACAAAAGTCTTCCGTAGGCTGCGTGGGCTTCAAAAACAAATCCTTTTTTGGTGACCAGTTTATAACCAAGACCAGCTCCCAGTGCAGCATCATAAACATCTTTATTTTCAGTAAATGTCAGTTGGTCTGCTGAATATATTTTTTTTCCATCAATAGAAGTAAACATTCCGAACCCTTCTACAAAGAAACCGGAAGCATATTTTTTTCCAAAATAATATCTGTAATAGGGGGAGATGTAGTAATTCAGATCCTCATTTTCTGTATTATCATAAACAAAAAATGCAGAGATTCCCAGTGATGAATTTTTGTTGAGATACCGTTCAAAATTTACTTCCACAGCACCGGCTAATGGCGCGATTAAATTTAGCCTAATTTCATTGTTTTTCTGATAAGGATTTGCATCATTTCCATTTTCATTTTGAGCCTTGACAGAATAAAAAGCAAACAAAATGATGAGTAGTAAAAAGTTTTTTTTCATAAAAAATTAATTTGAATTATTTAAGTGCAAAACTCAAATAAATCAAATTAGAACGGGTTCCAAAAGCTTAAAAATGGATAAAATGGGACTTATTTTCTGCTGTTTTTGTATTCATTGGGGGTTTGACCGGTAACTTTTTTAAAGGCATTGTAAAAAGTAGTTTTTGAAGTAAACCCGGATTCTAATCCCATCGTCAGCAAAGTATAGTTTTCATATTCCGGATCTGATATCATTTTCTTCACAGCTTCCACCCGATATTGATTGATGTAATGGGCAAAGTTATCTCCGGTTATCGTGTTTACAATTTGCGAAACATATCCAGCGCTTATGCCTAGTTTTTCAGCAACTTTTTCCCTGTTTAATGTGCTGTCGGTATAAATGTGCTCATCTTTACAAAGAAGTTCCAGTTTTTGAAAATAAAGATTATCTGCCGTGATAGATTCCTTATATTCTTGTGGCGTACTATTTTCTACAATTTGCAGATCGGGAGACAAAACAGTTGAATCATTATTTAGAAAATGGTAGACAGCATCTTTGTTTTTTGCAAGCTTGTATTTGTAAATACCTATATAAGCTGTCCAGTGCATAATAAATGTTGCACATAAAGCCAACACACTCATGGTAGAAGAAATGTCTACTCCAAAAAAGAAGCCAGTCATATATGTAATTAGCCAGGTAGATAATAATAAATAGAGTGTAGTTAATAAGATGATTATCCATTTTTTTTCTTGTAGATCTTTTAAGTGCCTTATCATAAAATAAGAGTAAAAAGGTGGAAACAAGATGATGATAAAGGCAAATAAAAGCTGAATCAGTCTAAGTATATTGATTATGAAAATGCCTGAATCTGCGATTTTATAAATTCCTAAAATATCATTCAGATGGTATGTAATCGTAAAAGTAGAGGAATAGGCAAACGGAATATAATACAAATAAGTTCTTTGTCTGTTCTTTACAGTGTCATCAATTCGGTTTATTATAAACAGGAAGATGAAGACGGGTAGTAAAAATATCCACTCAATATAGTCCAGAAAACGTAGAAAAGGATAGGACGTAAATGCACCTTCAATTTCAAAAACATAATTCAGTAAAACAAAGGAAAGTGCAAATAGTAAATAGGCTAAATATTTATTTGATTTGCTATTGAATAAGGAAGACTTTAAAATGACTACGCCTAAGACTACTCCCTGAAAAATAGCAATATTTAAAAGTGTTGTATAGATCAATTTCTTAATATAAAATTTGCTTTAAATATAGCTCTTTAATACGGATTGATAAAACGAATTTAGCCAATCTTTGGCAGGGCAGAAACTAAGAAAATATCAAAAACCATCATTCTCTTAATATGAAAATATTTAAATTATTGATAATATTTCTCTATCAAATTTCTGATTGAAAAAAAATTAGATCAATGGTAAATTTAAGCC
Source organism: Chryseobacterium ginsenosidimutans (assembly GCF_024807225.1). Taxonomy (GTDB): domain Bacteria; phylum Bacteroidota; class Bacteroidia; order Flavobacteriales; family Weeksellaceae; genus Chryseobacterium; species Chryseobacterium ginsenosidimutans. The sequence continues at coordinate 3,464,886 of NZ_JANUCO010000001.1, read as the reverse complement.
CCTATTTTGAAATATTTTATCTTTTTTCGAGTTACTAAAAATAATTGCTAGCAGATGAGATTGTTGTAATGGATATTTAGTAATAATCCACAAAAATCGATATTCAAAATTTTTTATATTGAAAAAAACTATTATGATGAAATTATTAAAAAATCTACTGTTTAAAGTATTTTCTCTAAATTCGTAACGCATAACTGTTACAAAATATTTTGCCCATGAAAATCAAGAAAAATATAAATAGTGTTAGAAGATCTATCATGCGAAGCTTGACTAAAAATATTGGAAAATCAAGTATAGATCTAAATCCTGAAAAAGATATCATCATAAAAAGAATATTAATTTCCAGACCCAATCACAGATTAGGCAATTTATTGTTACTTAGCCCTTTGGTTCAGGAAGTTATTGATACTTTTCCGGAAAGCAAAATCGATTTATTTGTAAAAGGCGGTATTACCCCTTCAATTTATAAAAATTATACAAATATTGATAAGATTACCCAACTTCCAAAAAAACCGTTTAGCAATTTATTTCAATATATAAAAGGATGGACTTCGATAAGAACAAAAAGATACGATCTGGTTATTAATGCCAGTTTTGGGTCGTCTTCAGGTAGATTATCTACTCTTTTTGCGAATTCAAAATACAGATTATTTGGAGACTTTGACGAAAATTGTTCATCACAATATTCAGATTATGGGCATTCTGCTAAAAACAGTGTTTACAATTTAAGAGATTATTTATCAAAATTAGGTAAGTCTGAAAACACAGACAAAGTACCATCTCTTGACCTTAAGTTAGATAAAAATGAAATCCAAAAAGGAAAGGAAAAATTACTTGAACTCGTAAAAAATGACAAGAAGACCATTTGTCTTTTTACAAACGCTACAGGAGAAAAGTGCTATTCTGAAAGCTGGTGGACAGAATTCTATGATAAATTAGAAAAAGCTTTTCCGGAGTATAATATTATCGAGCTTTTACCCGTTGAAAATATATCGAAATTAAATTTTAAAATCCCCTCTTTTTACAGTAAAGATATTCGCGAGATGGGCGCTTTTATTGCAAATTGTGTGCTTTTTATCGCAGCAGATAACGGAGTAATGCATTTGGCAAGTGCTTCCGGAACGCCTACTGTCGGTTTGTTTTCAGTAACCGACGAGAATGCTTATAAACCTTATGGCAATAAGAGTTTTTCTATTAATACGGGAAATGTGGATAATGAAGGTATTATAGATTTACTACGCAAAACTTTAAGCCATTCTTAATTTTTTAAATAAACGATCATGAAACTGATTCTTGCTGAAAACTTATCCCAATACGAAGAGGAAATAACAGCCATTCTAAAAAAATTTAAAAATGATGGAACACTAATTGGAAATGGCAGTAGAAATGTGATTAAAATTTTTGAAATTGGTGGTCTGATTTTAAATTTTAAATCTTTTAAGCAACATAACATTATCAATAGACATGTCTATAAATTTTATCGAAAATCTAAAGCCAGAAGATCTTTTGAATATGCACACATGTTAATTGACAAAAAATTTCATACCCCAAAACCTGTCGCTTATATTGAAAATCACGATTTTATAGGCTTAACGTCTAGTTATTATGTGAGCGAACAACTTGAAAATTCAATTCCTTTAACGGATGTTCTCTACGATAATTCTTTTCCGGACAGAGAAAGAATTATTAAGGAATATGTGTCTCTCATCTTTCGTTTACATAATAATGGGATTCAGTTTCTGGATAATTCTTCGGGTAATTTTTTAATAAAAAAAGAAAATGATAATTATGATGTTTATATGGTGGATTTAAACAGAATGAATTTTTATGATAACATCGATATCGACAAGCGTCTAAAGAGTTTTGCGAGATTCACAAATGACAGAGAAATAATAAAAATAATTGCTGAAGAATACGCTCTACTATCCGGAATTTCTTCAGAGTTTTGTCTTAAAAAAATTATTCAGGCAACAAATAGATTATTAATTAAACGTAAAATAAAGAAAGTACTTAAGTTATATAAACATATTATAAAAATTTAATTCTTTTGTTATTAAACGATGTTTACAGTATTCTAAATATACAATAAGTGCAATTACAGTAAAATGAAGTAAGAGCCTGAATAGCCTAAGAGCCTGTTTAAATTTGATTTAAAAATTAAAAAAAACACTATTAATTTTTTTAACGCAAAGCTTTAATTCAATATTATTTAATTGAAGTGAGCAAAGATGAATCAACAAGTTGATTTGATGAAGTCTTGTTTTCACGCTTCGCGAAGCAAATTTATTTGCCTTTGCCTTCTAAAATAATGCGGAATGTAAATATAATCTTTGCGTTAAAAAGAAGATTCCTTTTGAAAGAGACCTTAAGTCTTTTGATACAAAAACTTTCAATTTCAAGAAAATATAAAAAATCATATTTCAAACAGGGGAAAAGTTTATGATATGAAATTTAAACAGGCTCTAAATTTAAATCACAAAACGATTGTCTTTTTTTACACAGAGATTTACGAAAAATATAATAGAATATTCGGAGTTGTTACGTGCTTTTTCTTTTAAAGTTGAAAGAAAAACGATTTACCTATATTTGCCCCGCAAAGCAAATTCAAATGTTCAAAAAAGTATTCATTATATTTATCCTTGGCTTTTTTTCGGTTTTTTGTTCGGCCCAACAGGTTCGTCCCTCAAAATCATCCGAAATTTACCGAGAACTCAAAACCCTTAAACATATACCTAAAGTTTTATACTTGGCTGCTCATCCCGATGATGAAAATACAGGATTACTCTCCTGGTTAATCAACGACCAGAATGTAGAGACGGGTTATTTGTCTTTAACCAGAGGTGATGGCGGTCAGAATTTATTGGGGACAGAACAAGGTGCTGCATTGGGTTTAATAAGAACGCATGAGCTTTTAGAAGCAAGAAAGTTAGACGGTGCCCAACAGTTTTTTACCCGCGCGATTGATTTCGGGTTCTCTAAAAATACGACCGACACCTTCAAACAATGGGATGCAGACAGCATTACAGCAGATGTAGTTTGGGTCATCCGAAAATTCCGTCCTGATGTGATCATTTGTCGTTTTCCTCCTACTGCTGCGGCAGGACACGGACAACATGCGGCTTCGGCTGTGGTTGCGGAAAAAGCTTTTAAGCTGGCAGGAGATAAAACCGCTTTCCCGGATCAACTAAAATATATTACTGTATGGCAACCAAAACGTGTATTGTGGAATACTTTCCGATTTGGTTCTGTCAATACAACAGCTGAAAATCAAATGAAAGTTACCGTTGGGCAATATGATGCGCAATTGGGAATGGGCTATGGTGAATTGGCAGGATTAAGCAGAAGTTTACATAAAAGTCAGGGTGCGGGAACACAGTCTGTAGCCGGAATCAAAACTGAATATTTTACCAGCGTTCTTGGCGAGCCTGCAAAAGCAACACTTTTTGATGGTGTAGTTAAAACCTGGACGGCAAAAGGAAACGCCGATATTGATCAATCATTGGATAAAATTATTTCTGCTTTCAATTTTAATAAACCTGACCTTAGTTTACCTGCTTTGCTTGTTTTGCGAAAAAAGGTGATGGCGCTAAATGACGTAAACCTAAAAAAGGATAAAATTACAGCACTCGATAATATCATTTTAAGCTGTGCCGGATTTATGGGCGAAGTAGTGACCAATCAGGCGGAAGCTGTTGCCGGAGACAATCACAATTTCAGGTTAAATCTGATTTCAAGAGCTGAAAATCCTGTCGTTTTAGAAAATGTAAAATGGTTAAGTCAATCAGAAAGCTTCAATAGAAAATTATCAAAAGATTCTTTAATTACCATTCAGCACGACATTCAGATTCCTGCAGATGCAGCACTCACAGAACCTTACTGGTTGGCAAAATCTCCCACGAACGCAGCAACTTTCTCTGTTCCGAATGATACTTTAGTCGGTTTGCCGGAAGCAGAATCACCATTGAATGTTTTGCTTAATTTAAAAATAGGTTCGGAAAAGTTTCAGGTTAAACTTCCTTTATCTTTCAAGAAATTAGATCCGGTGCGTGGTGATGTGGTTGAAGCTTTGCGCATTGTTCCTGCATTGGAACTGAAATTTGCACAACCCCTTTATTTGGTCAAGGAAAATGAAGATTTACATTTGAGTTTAAATGTTAAGGTTAATTCCAGCAAAAAATTCACTAATAGTAAAATAAACCTGATGTATAACGGAGAACAATTAGGCAGTGCTGATGTAAATTCGATCACAGGCAAAGATTTTACCATCGATTACGTTATTCCAAAAAATAAACTTGCCTCAATCAATTCGAGTCGTTTGCAATTGGATGCAAATTATGTTGCAGATGGAGTAATTTACAATAAAAATAAGGTACTAATTCAGTACCCGCATTTACCGTCCTTACAATATTTTGCACCTGCAACGGTCATCGTAATGAAAGGCGATATTCAGGCGAAAGTTAAAAAAGTGGGTTACATAGAAGGTGCGGGTGATTTCATTCCTGAGTTTCTGCGCATTGCAGGTATTCAGGTAGATGTCTTGAAAGACGAAGATTTTTATGGCAACTTAGATGAATCCGGCGGAAACGGTAGTCAAAACAAGCTATCGCAATATGACGCCATTGTATTGGGTGTTCGTGCCAATAATACGGAGAAAAAATTGGGTCGTTGGATGCCTTTTTTATGGTCTTATGTAAAAGCGGGAGGTAATTTGGTGATGCAGTATAACACCAATCAGGATACAACGGTTAACCAATTGGGGATGTATAATTTCAGTATTGCCAATAAGCGTGTGACCGAAGAAAATGCTGAGGTTAAGTTTTTAAATCCCAATCATAAATTGCTGAACTATCCGAACAAAATTACTGCTGATGATTTTAAAGGTTGGGTTCAGGAGCGTGGCGCTTATTTCCCTGAGAAATGGGATGCAGCGTATGAACCGCTTTTTGAAATGCACGATACAGGTGAAGATTCTCTTCAGGGATCAACTTTATATGCCAAATACGGGAAGGGTAATTTTATTTATACACCGTTGGCATTTTTCAGACAGCTGCCTGCAGGAAATGTTGGCGCGGCACGTTTATTTTTAAACTTTTTATCTGCACAGAAAAACTGATGAACAATCAACTTAAAAATTGGAATATCTGGTATATATTATTAGCAGTTGCACTAGTATTACAGATCGCATTTTATTATTTGTTTACTAAATTCTGGGCATGAGTACGATAGATTGGACAGTTCTTATTTTTACACTGGTTGCAGTGGTTGTTTACGGCGTATTTATCGGTCGTGGGCAAAAAAGCAACGAATCATACCTGAAAGCAGATAATAAAATGCCTTGGTACATTGTGTTGATAGGTATTATGGCTACGCAGGCAAGTGCCATTACATTTCTTTCGGCACCGGGTCAGGCTTATACAGATGGGATGCGTTTCGTGCAGTATTACTTTGGTTTGCCTTTGGCGATGATTGTTATCTGTATCACTTTCATCCCGATTTTTCAGCGATTAAATGTCTACACCGCCTATGAATATTTAGAAAACCGTTTTGATAAAAAAACAAGGGTGCTTACTTCACTGCTTTTTCTTTTTTCAAGAGGCTTATCAACAGGAATCAGCATTTACGCTCCGAGTATCATCTTATCAAGCGTTTTAAACTGGAATATTTATTTAACGAATGTTTTAACAGGTGGAATTCTGATGATTTACACTTATGTTGGTGGCGCAAAAGCGATCGCTCACACCCAAAAATTACAGTTTCTTATTATTCTGGGAACCATGGCTTTTGCAGGTTATTTGCTTATTCAAAATATGCCGAATGGTATTGGTTTTAAGGATGCGCTTTATCTGGCGGGGAAATCCGGAAAGCTCAATGTAATCACCACAGAATTCGATTGGAAAGATAAATACAATATTTGGAGTGGGTTGATCGGCGGTTTTTTCCTGGCACTTTCTTACTTTGGTACTGACCAGAGTCAGGTTGGGAGATATATTACTGCGAAAGACAACACCAATGCAAAAATGGGCTTGCTGTTGAATGGATTAGTTAAAATTCCGATGCAGTTTGCTATTCTTTTGATCGGTGCTTTGCTTTTCGCTTTCTTTTCTCTAAAACCGGCTCCGATTTATTTTAACGAACGCTCTTATCAACATTTAAAGGAAACAAAACCTGAACAGGCTGCGGTTTTTGAAAAAGAGCATCAGAATTTGCAAACAAAATTTAATGCAGAATCGAAAGAAATTTTAAAGTTAAAAGAAAACAATTCTCCCCAACTTCAAAAAATAATTCAGGATTTTAAAAGTACACAAACCGAGGTAAAAGCACTTCACGGCAGGGTAGAAGAAGCTATAAACAATTCAAATTTTAATGCGGAGAAAACAGATACCAATTATATTTTCCTGTATTTCGTAAAAAATACATTGCCTGTAGGAATGATTGGTTTACTGTTTGCCGTCATTTTTCTAGCCAGTTGGGGTTCAATTTCCGCAGCACTGAATTCCCTTGCCGCCTGTTCACTGAAAGATGTTCATTTGATATTTAAAAAAGAAGTTTTAGATGATGCTACCGAATTGAAGTATAGTCGGCTACATACTTTAGCGTGGGGTATTTTCTCAATCGGTGTTGCCATGTTTGCCACTCAAATGGGTTCTCTTATTGAAGCGGTGAATGTCTTGGGTTTCTCTTTTCTACGGTCCGATATTAGGGATTTTTCTTGTCGCGTTTTATTATAAAAAAATTACCGGTTCAAATGTATTTATTTCGGCAATTTTATCAGAAATTACGGTTATTGCCATTTACAATTTTGATATCGTTTCTTTCCTTTGGCTCAACGTCATTGGTGCAGCGGCAGTTATTATATTTTCATCAATCGGGTTACTGTTTTATAAGCAGAAAGCAGTAACTTCGTAACGCATACATACATAAATACATACAATAAAAATATTATGAAAACAATGATTAAAACTGTTGCTGTAGTTTTTGCTGCAATGACGATTTCAGTAAATGCATTTGCACAGGAAGCTAAAAAACCTGCGAGTCCTCCGGCAACTGTAACGGGAAAAATTAAAGATGCAACCATTACAATTGCCTATAGCAGTCCTTCTGTTAAAGGGCGTACAATCTGGGGTGGGTTGGAAGCTTATAATAAAGTTTGGCGTGCGGGTGCCAATGAAGCAACTACTTTCGAAACGAATAAAGACATTACCGTTCAGGGGAAAAAACTTCCTGCAGGTAAATACAGCTTTTTCTTAATCCCTAAAGAAACCGGAACCTGGACTGCGATTTTCAACAAAGAGCCAAAACAATGGGGCGCTTATAAATACGAAGAAGCTAAAGATGCTTTACGTGTTGATGTAAAAACAAAAGCTTTACCAGCAACACAGGAAACGTTGGTTTACAAAGTAAACAATAATGGATTCACAATGGATTGGGATAAAATCTCAGTTCCTGTAGAGATAAAATAAATTTGAATATCAGAAATTAAAATCCCGTTCATCCGGGATTTTTTTTGTTTAAAATTTTGATATTGTATCAAAGATTTGCAGATTACATTCTGTAATGTAAAGGAATTGAGATTTAAATTGTTAGAAATACAATCTTACTTTTTTAATACATTTAGGAAAATTTCAGCACATGAAAAAGCTAATAATGAGGTCACAACTGCATTTGCAAGATTCTTCTGCTTCAAAAATAACCGATGGATATTAATACGCTAAGCATTCTGACTTTGCTTACTCAATGGCTTCATTATTTTGATCTTGGAGTAACCAACACTTTAATAATTATAAACAGTTTCTTAATATTAATTCTTAATGAAAAATAATTGCCTGCTGCTAACAAGGGGATATTGTTAAATCTCACAAAACGAATTAATAGGTGTAAATCCGAAAAATGTTAACGAAATTGCATATATTTTATAACCAACTACGAACTAAAGATTGATGACAGAGAAATTTTCTACAATAAATAGTACACTTTCACCAAATGAACTCGGTAAACTTATTCAACAAAAATATGAATTAACCGACAAGACGGAATGTAGCATATTTCGACTTGCTATGAATCATTTATACATTGTTCATGATGGCGAAGACAAATACGTTTTTAGAGTTTACACCCATAATTGGCGGACTAAATTAGAAATTGAAGAAGAAGTAAGACTTTTAATTCTTCTAAAAGAAGCAGACCGACAAGTTGCTTTTCCGATAGCTGATAAATCGAACAAATTCATTCAGGAAATTGAAGCTCCCGAAGGGACAAGATTTGGCGTTCTATTTTCGTATGCTAAAGGTATAAAGACAGCAAAATTTTCAGACCAAACGAGCTTTCTAATTGGGCAAGCATTAGCAAAAGTTCATCAATCTACAGAGAATATAGAACTGATGAGAATGTCTTACAATGCTCAAAACTTGCTTAAGAATCCCATTTTAACAACAAAAGAATTCTATAGTAAAAATAGTAGCGAAATTGAATTTTTAGAAACCCTTTCTACTTTTTTAACGCTAAAAATGGAAAATATTGACAAACAGAAAATGAGATATGGAACTGTTCATTTAGACGTTTGGTTTGACAATTTGCACATTGACGATGAAAAAGAAATAACATTTTTTGACTTTGATTTTTGTGGCAACGGTTATTTATGCTTTGACATTTCTTATTTCCTATTTCAGTTATTTGCAACCCATTTGAACGAAGAAGAATATCAAGTAAAAGCAGATAGCTTCATAAAAGGGTATGAGACTGTAACTAAAATCAGTAACGAAGAAAAAAAGTTTTTATCCTACGCATGTTTAGCAATTATGACCTATTACATAAGTGTTCAGTGCGACAGATTTGAATATTGGACAAATATTTTCTTGAATGAAGATCATTTAAAAAGAATGGTTGGAAATTTAAAACGATGGATAGCTTACAATAAAATTGAGATTAATGATAAACTTTTAACAGACTAAAATAAGGGACAACCGAGAATCACGTACGTCTTAGAGGAATTGGGCAATAGTGGGTAACGGAAGTATTTATAGTGACTTTTGTATTAAAAACCAGCCATATTATAGAGCTTAATGGGATTTGAACATCCCCAATCTTTTACCCGTTTATTCAAGAGCAAAACCAACCAGATCCTTTTGGAATTCAGCCAGTCATTCAATTAGATCATCCATCACTAAAATAAACTAATTTATTCTAGGTCTTACGCACGAAATCTAATTGTTGAGATGCATCATCACTCTGCATATCAGATCGTATTGTGGGATGATTCTCTTTTTAAGTCGACGATCAACGGTAAAATGAAAAAATTCACGGCTTTCTGATCACACCGCAAAATGGATCTATACTATACGTGTACTTAAGGATTGCCCGTAAATGCATTCTATCAAAGTATAAAACTAAAATAACAGACTAGTTATTTTAGTTTTATACTTTTTATCTAAGAGCCTGTTTAAATTTTATCATCTAAATTTTCTTAATCTAAAATAAACGAAGTTTATTCTTTATTTAAACATTAAGAATTTAAGAATTCTGCTTATTACTAAGAATTGAGAAATCAATAAATTGATTTTTTTTAAGCTTCTTAAGCATAAATCCTTAACTTCTTAATGTTAAAAAATCTTTGTAAGAAAATTTTAAACACGCTCTTATTGTTTCGCTAAATTTTTGATAAATGCTATTGTGACCGGCGGTTCTGGGCGGAAACGGTAGTCCGGATCTACCAAAACGTCCAAGATATTCCCGTCTTGTCCTATTACAAATCGAGCCGGAATAGGAAGTTCCCAGGCAGAAACCTTCGTTAATCTCCTGAATATTGTTATTAAATCTTTCCGTATATAAATTTTTTAAATATTGAGGAAATTCGTACACCAATCCAAATGCTTTTCCTGTCTTGTTGTCTTCATCCACAAGCAGATTATATTTTAGATGCAATTCTTCGGCTTGCTTTTCTGTCCGGGTAAAACTTTGTGGCGACAATACAACGAGGTCTGCACCGTTTTCCTGAATTTGAGGATAGAAAAGATCTAATGCCTTTACTTCTTCCACACAATAAGGACACCAGCTTCCTCTGTAAAAGCTAATGACTAAAGGTCCATTTTTTAATAATTCAGATGATGAGATGATCTGTCCGTTTTGATTTTTGAGATTGAATTCAGGAGCCAAGTCTCCCTTTTTCAGTACTTTATCCAATGCTCCTGATTCGCGGAGAAACTCGATATGTCTTTCCATCGTTTCATTTTCTGCAGGCGTTAATTTAGAGCCCCAAAAATCTCTAAGTTTTTTCAAACGGGTCTCCAGCTGAAAGTTTCCTGTATTTTTCATTGTTTTGATGATTAATGGTGAATTATAATTGATCAGCTAAAGGAAAATCAATTTCAAGTTGGGTAAGATTATGGATATAGTTGCTAATGATCTTGTCACCAACGACCATTATAACATCAATCAGATTCTGTTCGGTGTATCCTGCTTCAAAGAATTCTTCAATACTTTCCTGAGTGGCTTTACCACGATTTTCAACTACGGAAGCCGTAAATTTAGCCAAAGCATCTAATTTCGTATCAAAAGAAGCTTTGCCTCCACGGATTTCTAAAATATTGTCTTCTGAAAAACCATTCATTTTACTTAAAACAGTATGGGCAGATTGGCAGTAACGGCATCCGTTGATCTGGCTCGTTACAAGATTGATAACTTCTCTTTCTTTGGGTTTTAGTGTGCTTTTTCGATTTTGTAACCCAAGATAATCGCCTAATGCGGTTTCATTTTTACCAAAATAGGCGTATAGATTTGGCACGAAACCAAGACCTTTTTGAAGGGTGTCGAAGATATTTTGGTTGTTTGAAGAAACTTCGTCGCGTACCGGAACTGTAAATGTTCTGTTTTCTGTTGTGCTCATATACTTTGTATGTAAATTATTTGTCATTATTGACATTACAAAGGTGCGGTAATGAACACTGCGAGTACAATCAACTAGATTAGGAAATAAACAGAAACTAGTTGAGCTTAAAAAGTGAAACTAGATTAACTTTTCTTGGAAACCCTGATGTTTCGGAGCTTGGACATATATTGTGTGGTCATGCCCAAAAATGAAGCCAGCGCATATTGAGGAACGCGCTGAGCTATGGAAGGATATTTTTCTTCAAATTCCTGATAGCGTTCCTCGGCAGTTTTCGTAAGATTGCTAATAAGTCTTCTCTGCATTGCTGCGACAGAACTTTCTGCCATAATCCTGAAAAAAGTTTCGTATTTATGATGAGCAGCTTTTAGATTTTGTTCACTTTCATAATCAATCTGGAGGATAATGCTGTCTTCCAGAGCCATGACAAACATCGATGCAGGCTTTTGTAAAATATAAGCGTTGTAATCTGAAATCCACCAGTCTTCGACAGCAAACTGAATCGTATGTTCCTCGCCTTCATCAGCGATAACATAAGCTCTAAATGCACCCTTTAGCACATAGTTTCTATATTTCGGAATAAAATCAGGCTGAATGATAAATTGTCTCTTCTTGATTTTAGTCACTTTGAAGTGCGAGATAAATTCCTTCATTTCATCTTCGGTAAATGAGATTTTTTTACTGATGTGATTGATGAGCGGCTGAAATGAATCCATATCTATTTCTAAATTTATAGGGCTAATTTAGGGCATTAAATTTTGTTGACAAATAATCAGATCTATTTCGACATTGATGAAGGAAAAAATGTTTAAAAAACTTATATCTCTTTCTAGAACCTGACTTTAGATTTACATCAATTTCTTTTTTGATAGGTATACTATGTATTAAACATAATATCTCTAAACCCGTTGTGCATTTTAAAACCAAACATATTTTAAAATGCACAACGGGTATCTATTAATTCATTATCGCAGTCTATAATTTCTGAGAAATAATCTTTTCTGTAAAAATAAATTCCGACGAAAGTATCGTAAATGATATGAAACCTGTAAATATCCATATTTACAGGTTAATTGTTAATGACAATTTTTATTTAACATGCCTATGTTTATTGATATTATTAAAAATAAAAAAATAAAATTGCTTGTATTCAATAAATTAAGAGTACATTTGTAAAATAATCAGGCTCCTGCCGATGCTTCTTCTGAATTTTTGAATTTACAATTCCCTATCAGTCTTCGCTTTTTCAGCCGCTAATTTTTGTCATCAATTTACCAGGTGCAGTACCTTTTCATCTTGAAACTTTCAAGATTCTAAAAATACCAACATCATTTCTTGTTCACAAATCGATTTATGACTGTTTTGATCTAATCGTCAAAGCCGTGATGGCAGCAGCCAAAATAATTTATCAATAAATACAATAATTTTATAATATAATACAATGCAACAAGGAACAGTAAAATTCTTTAACGATGCCAAAGGATTTGGTTTTATTACACCTACAAATGGTGGTCAGGATGTTTTCGTACATACTTCAGGTTTAGTGGATAATATCCGTGAAAATGATGTCGTAACATTCGATTTACAAAACGGAGCAAAAGGCGTTAACGCGGTTAACGTAAAAATAGCGTAAATTAAAAAACTGTTTTGATATAATCCCAACAGTTTACGGGCAACAGCCCATAATTTATCAGTAAATACAACAATTTATAATACAATACAATGCAACAAGGAACAGTAAAATTCTTTAACGATGCCAAAGGATTTGGTTTTATTACACCTACAAATGGTGGTCAGGATGTTTTCGTACATACTTCAGGTTTAGTAGATAATATTCGTGAAAATGATGTCGTAACATTCGATTTACAAAACGGAGCAAAAGGCGTTAACGCGGTTAACGTAAAAGTAGCATAATCAAGAAAAAACTAAAAATTTTCTTGGTAATATAAATAGAGGAAACCATTATTGGTTTCCTGCTATTTTTTTAAGATTAATCATTTTTTATTTTAAGAATAATATATAATGAGACAAATATTTCAAATTTGCTTCTAACTAAAATTTATAGACCAAAGCATTTATATTCATCCCAGCTCCAACCGAAGCGAATAATATAATATCATTTTCTTTGATATCATGATCTTGAAGTTCGTTATTTAAAATCATCGAGAGTAACGTTGGTATTGTTGCAACACTGCTGTTTCCAAGTTTACTTATTATCATGGGCATAATATCTTTTGGTACTGATGTATCATACAATTTGTAAAAACGCTTTACAATTTCTTCATCCATTTTCTCATTAGCCTGATGAATAATTATTTTACTCAATTCATTTATCTTAAATCCGCTATCGTCAAGACATTTTTTCATAGCTTCCGGTACATGCAAAAGAGCAAATTCATATATTTTTCTCCCGGTCATCTTAATGAATTTCGTATCTGATAAATTGTCATGATTATTGCTTTTTCCGAAATAAAGATAATCTTTCTCTTTATAAGTGTAAGAAGCCGAAATATGTGATTTAACACCAGAATCTCCCTCATGAGATTGAAGAACTACGGCACCTGCACCATCTGCATAAATCATGCTGTCACGATCATGAATGTCGACTACACGCGATAAAGTTTCTGCTCCTATAACCAAACAAGTTTTGGCAATTCCGGATTTAATAAATGCGTTAGCTTGTATAACTCCTTCGATCCAGCCGGGGCAGCCAAATATAACATCATAAGCAACGCAGTAATTATTTTTGATCCCCAATTGATGCTTAACTCTGGAAGCTAAACTGGGAACAGCATCAGATTGAGTTTCGCCGTAAGGAACATCGCCAAAATTGTGCGCAAATATTATATAATCTAATGTCTCAGGATCTATTTGAGAGTTTTGTATCGCAGCTTTTGCAGCAATAAGACCCAGATCAGAAGTTACCAATTCTTTGGATGCATACCTTCTCTCCTCAATCCCGGTGATTTCTTTTAGCTTTTCTCCAATTATAGCATTGTCCTGCTCCAATTTATTACCATTTTCATCAAAAAATATGTTGTCATTAAAAAATATGTTGTCAATAACTTCTAAGGGTATATAATTTCCTACACCGATTATTTTACTTGTCATGTAATTACTTTTTACGAATATTATTTATTTCAAATCGACTAATTCAAAAAAGGTGCTAATCTATAAAATTATTTAAGTTAATGTAAAACTTATTTATGAGATATTTTTTAATATTTGAAAATTAATATGATTTAAATTAATGGTCATCGGTATATCCGAATTGACCTATGTCGACCTAAGAAGATTAGAGTAAATTTCTTATGAGTTTTTCTCTTCACAGGAATCTAAGAGCTTGTTTAAATTTTAGATTACAAATTTTGTAATCTGTTATTGTTTTTAACGCAAAGATTCTATTTACATTACGCATTATTTTTAGAAGGCAAATAAAATGTGCTTCGCGAAGCGTGAAAACAATGCTTCATCAAATCAACTTGTTGATTCATCTTTGCTCACTGAATTAAAATACTATTGAATAAAATTTTGCGTTAAAAAATCAGTAGTAAATTTTAAAATAGTTGAATCAAATTTACACAGATTCTAAAATACAAGTAATTATTTTTTAAATTTTAAAAATAAATAAATATTCCATAAAATAAGCTCGTAGCCATATAACATATCTTCAATTGGGATGGTCAATATTCTTAATCCTATAAAATCATTTTGATTATAATTAACAATTGGTGATTCCAAACCGGTACCTGTTAAAATTCCATTTACTAATAGAAAACCGGGCATTAGCAGTAAATAAATAAATGAAGCCTTGCCAATCCATCTTGATTTTAAAATAAAATACAATATAAAGAGGCTTATTGAAGTCGTTATAAATGTAAATAAAGTGTAAATTTTTTCATTAAAATAAATTCCGATCAATAAGGTGATTAGAATACTTATTATGACAAATATCTTTTCAGGAAGAGGTTTCCAGTCGAGCTTAAAAAATTTATCGAGACAGAAATATGTAAATAGGCACGAAAAAGGAATACAGATAAAAAATAAAATTTCTTCTAATGGAAGCTTTAAAATTTTAATTCCGATTATATATTTTTCATTAAACCACCAGACTCCGATTTTTGTAAACCATGCGTCCCAAATAATAAAGACCGAGCCAACGATAAAAGAAGCAGAAAAAAATGCCCCGAAATGCTTATTAAATTTTATTTTATGATGAAATGAAAAAATAAAACAAATAATAACCGTAAAAAAGTTGATCAGAAGATAAGTGTATGAAAGCATGGGTTATTTATTTTTATTGAAAAACATTTTAAAATACTTAACAGGAACCCATAGAAAGCCAAAACATTCTCCCTTTTCTTTTCCGGTATGTTTGTGATGCTGTTTGTGTGCTCTTCTGATGGCCAATAAATACGGGTTTTCAGTATTTCTTAAGAATTTTATCCGTTGGTGGATAAATATATCATGTACAAAAAAATACGCCATTCCGTACAATGCGATACCTACGGCGATGTAAAACCAATGGTTGAAATTCTGAATCGTCCCATAATACATCAAAATAATAGTAGGAACAGCAAATATGACGAAAAAATAATCATTTTTTTCCATATGTCCTTCGTTGCTGTGATCATGATGGTCTTTATGCAAAATCCACAGAAAACCATGCATAATATATTTATGGATGAGCCAGGTCATGCCTTCCATGATAAAAAAAGTAATAACCACAATAAGGAAATTCATGCTTAATAGTATTAGATTATAAAAATGTATTGCTATAACAGAGAGGTTTTATATTGTAAGTAACTGCTCATCATCAAAGAAATTTTTGCTCCGTTTGATATTCTTATCCTTTCAGTCATAATGGTTTTGGCAGATCTCTTTTTTATTTTAGCAAAAAGAGAAATGTAATAGCGGTAGGCAAGATAAACTCCAAATCTTGATGATCCGGGAAGCATTTTTATACCTTCCAGTGTTTCTTTGAATTCTGTTGCTATATCCTTTTCAATGGAGAGCTTCACGGAATTATCAAACGACGAAATGTCAAGATCCGGAAAATAGCACCTTCCTAAAATCTCATAATCATCTTTCATATCGCGTAAGAAATTTACCTTCTGGAAAACAGAACCCAATTTCATAGCAAAAGGTTTCAACTGTTCAAATTGTTCTTTATTTCCGTTGACAAATACCTGAAGGCACATTAATCCCACCACTTCGGCAGATCCTAAAATATATTCTTTATAAAGATCCGAATTATAATCAATCTTTTCAAGATCCATCTCCATGCTATTCAGGAATTGCTCAATAAGAATCCTGTCAATATCATACTGATGAACCGTTTCCTGAAATGACTGAAGGATAGGATTGAGGGAAATTTTTTCTTCCAGCGCATCCCAGGTTTCTTCTCTGAATCTTTTGAGCAATTTGCTTTTATCATATTCATGAAAACTGTCGACGATTTCATCAGCCAGACGAACATATCCGTAAATAGCGTAGATAGGATTTCTGATAGATGACGCAAGAGCAAGGATTCCGAAAGAAAAACTTGTACTGTATTGTTTGGTAGTCTCTTTGCTGACCTTGTAGGAGAGTTCATCAAATAACTTTTTCATATCAATTAATTTTTAATGGCTTCATATGCGGCTATTTTTCCGGAAATTATGGAGGGTGGAAACTCCCGGTCCCGGAACGGTAAGCTGCCCTGTATAAAAGAGGTTTTTTAATTTTTTATTCTGAATCGATGGTTTTAAAACTGCTGTTTGAGAAAGTGTATTGGCAAGACCGTAGGCATTTCCCTGATACGCATTATAATCTTCTTTAAAATCTTTTATGCAATAGCTTTTTTTATAATCAATTTTAGACAAAAGATCAGAAGCTCCGGTGTGCTTTTCTAATCTTGAGATCATTTCTTTAAAATAAATTTCCCTGATTTCTTCAGAATCTTCTATTCCGGTTGCAACAGGCATCAAAAGAAATATATTTTCGGAGTTTTCAGGCGCTACAGAAGGATCTGTTTTCGAAGGGCAACATGCATAAAACAAAGGTTTTGTAGGCCATTTTTTATCGGAGTAAATCTCTTCGGTATGAAGATCCAAATTGTTTTCAAAAAATAAAGTATGATGAATAAGATTCGGGATCTTTTCTTTAAAACCTAAATAATAAATCAGACAGGAGGGAGCAAAAATTCGTTTTTCCCAATATTTTTCATCGTAATTTCTGAATTCTCTTGGAAGTAAGGTTTCAGTATGATGATAATCGGACGAAGCAATGATAACATCAAAATCAATTTCCTGTTGATTGACTACTAAACCTGAAGCCCTTCCATCTTTTACGATGATTTTTTCTACATTGGCGTTGCAGTTAATTTCAACTGCTTGTTTTACAGCAATATCTTTCATCGCATCAATAATTTTTGAAAATCCACCCATCGGATACCAAGTTCCCAATTTATAGCCACCATAATTCATCAGGCTGTATAATGCAGGAATGTCTTTTGGAGCCGCTCCCAGAAAAATCACAGGAAATTCCATTAACATAATCAGTTTTGGATGAGAAAAATATTTTCTGACAAAGCTTTTAAAATTCGTTAATAAATCCAGTTTTAATGCACTTTTCGCTATTTTCGGAGAAACAAATTCAAACCATGAATGACAAGGTTTATTAACAAAATCTTTCATGCCTACTTCATATTTATATTGGGCATCTGCCATTAATTTATCAAGCATTTTTCCGGCACCGGTTTCAGTTTTTTCGAAAAGAGTTTTCATCTCTTCATAGTTGTGCGGAATGCCCATTACTCCATCATCAAAAACCATTTCAAATTGCGGATCTAAAGGAATAAGTGTATAAAAATCTGAAATAGACTGCCCGAAGTCTTCAAAAAAAGATTCAATAATATCCGGCATCCAATACCAACTTGGTCCCATATCAAAAGTATAACCGTTCTCAGTCTTAAAATTTCTGGCTCTTCCTCCAACATCATTATTTTTTTCAAACAAATGAACTTCATGACCGTCTTTTGCAGCATAGGCAGCAGCAGACAACCCCGAAAAACCCGAGCCAATGACCGCAATTTTCTTTTTCATGATTTAATTTTTAAATAAATACTCTTTATGAACAGTATTGATTAGGTCTTTGCTATTGATATTACGGGAAAATATGGGGTTATGAAAATGCTCGAGCTTATGGAGAATGCGGATCAATTCTATCTTTTCATGATGATTCAAATTCCCTGTTACGATTTCTGTGGCACTCCTGATATTTTTCATCTGAAGTTCTAACGCCTGTAGTCCTTTTTCGGTAATATTGATTACCTTATTACGTTTATCATTTTCAGAATCAATCTGTTCAATCCATTTGTTATTTAATAATCTTTTGATAATCAGCATTCCTGCCGGTTTATCATGGATGTTTTTTTTGATGAGTTCTGTTTTTGTCATTTTTCCGAAAGCTTTTAAATTAATCAAATAAATAAAATCTTCCTGAGTGGAAAAGTCTGAATCTGCAATCGCTGATTTAGAATAGGTTTTGGCGTATCTGTTAATATGGACGAGTAGAGTACTAATGGCGCTTTCGGGTGTTCTGCCATTTTCCTTCCCTTCCCAGTAAGGTTCATCTTTCTTGGTAAATTGAGCAGATGCTTCCTGATCACTTATCCATTTTTTAAAGCCTAGAATATCCGGAGAATAAGACTTTGTCGTATTTTCTGCTTCAAATTGTTCTAATAAGCCTATAACTTCTTGGGTGATCTTATAATTCATGACAACATATTTAGTTTATAAATATACTAATATTTTTTATAAAAGTTGATTAATGAACTTAATATCATTTTTTATGCCAAATAATTTTGGTCAACTTTAGAAACTACATATAGATCAACTTTGAATACCATGCTCTGAAAATTTATATTTTTTGTGGAAATGTTTGGCAAATAAATGGTTACGGTTTGAAAAGAGCAATCTTAAATAACAATTCACCAAGTAATTTATATAATATTATGAAAAATTCAATTTTAATGATTTTGGCAGTTTCTGTTCATTATTATAATTTGTAATTATCCGTTTTTATCCAGTTCAATCCACACCGGAGCATGGTCACTGCTTTTTTGCCATCCACGAACATGTTTGTCTACACCGGTAGATTTCAACATCGGCTGTAAAAAGGATTCAAAAGAAAATGATCGAGGCGAATTCCTGTATCACTATCGTAAGCTTTGTAGAGATAATCCCAGAACGTATCTTACTTCTATCCTGTAAAGCGCATCATTTTTCAGGTTTGTAGACCTCCAAGTAGTTGGTATGATATTAAAATCACCGATAAGAATAACAGGAAGCTCCATATCGACGAGCTGATTGGTTCGCTTCTTTAGTCTTTTGATTCAGGAAAACTTATAATCGAATTTTTCACCAGAATGAGGATTTCCATTAGAAAGATAAAAACAACAGATGACCATTTGATCAATGATTGCTTCAATCGTTTTTATCAGCCAGTAAAGATTGTTGTATTTCAACAATTGGATGAAGATGATTATAAAGATTAAAATGCTCACAAGATCATAAATTGAACAACTGGAACAGGAACTTCAATACATCTTTTTGGACAGCAAATAACTTGACATCAAAACAAAAATCGAGAACGCGCTTAGTTCAATAGAAAACCTTGCAAACCTCTACCAGCAGGGTGATCTTCAAACAAAAAGAACGATAGGGTGTTTGATATTTCCTCAAAAAGTTGAATTTGACGGAAAAAGTTTTCAAACACCTAAAATGAATATTGTCGCCCAGTGTATCTATCAGTATAACAGTGGATTAGGGAATAAAAAAACCGACATAAGAGAGTTAAAACTTCAAATGTCGGTCTTGTGACCTCGACAGGATTCAAACCTGTAACCTTCTGAGCCGTAATCAGATGCGCTATTCAGTTGCGCCACGAGGCCGTTGTTTCCTTATTGATTAAGGGTTTGCAAATATAGCACTTTTTTCTTTTCTTTGAAAGATGAAACCAAGAATTTTACTGTTAATCGCGTTTTTCACGCTAACCGCTTGTAAAAGAGAACCAAAAATTTCGTCTTCAGAATCGACTTCAATCTCAAATCTTGTGCAATACAAGGAGCAAAATGGAGTTTTGAATCTGAAATCGGGAAATTTCACTTATGATTTTAAACAAAATCAAATTCCTTTTAAGAAAATTATTCTCCTTAATGCGAGTATGGCGGGATATATTTCGGAGCTTGGAGCAGAAAATCTAGTGATCGGAGTTTCCAGTCCGGAATACATTTTTTCTGAAAAAATACAGAGTTTATTGAAGGAAGGGAAAATTCAAAATGTAGGAAACGAACAGAAATACGATGTAGAAAAAATTCTTTCTTTAAAACCTGATGCTGTTTTTACCAATCATATTGCAAGTTTTGACAATACCTATCAATTATTGAAAAATAACGGAATTCAGGTGGTTTTTCTTGACGAATATATGGAGCAGAAACCTTTAGAAAAGACAGCTTACATCAAGCTTTTCGGGAAACTTTTAGGAAAAGATAAAGAAGCCGAAACCAAATATCAGGAAGTTGAGAAAAACTATAAGGATTTAAAACAATTAGCCTTAAAAGCAAAAGAAAAACCGACCGTTTTAGCAAACGAAATGTACGGCGATGTTTGGTATCTTCCGGGTGGAAAAACTTCTGTGGCGAATTTTATTTCGGATGCCAATGCCAATTATGTTTTAAAAAATAATTCAGAAGAAAAAGCTGTAACGATGAGCTTTGAAGAGGTTTATGCCAAATCAGATGAGGTTCAGTATTGGGTAAATGCAGGAAATCATATTTCCAAAAAAGAGATGTTGAGCATGAATCCTTTTTATGGCAAGTTAAATGTCTTTAATAAAGGAAAAATCTACGTGATTACAGGCAAGGAAAGAGCGCAGGCAAATGACTTTTTCGAGAGTGGCGTAGTGCGATCAGACCTTGTTTTGAAGGATTATATTAAAATTTTTCATCCCGAACTTTTACCGGATTATCAGCTGACTTATATGAAAGAGTTGCAATAACTCGGAGTATTTGCTTATTTTTGAATTCCTTTTTACAAGATTATGTGGAAAAAAATTAAACAAATTATCTTTATCGTTCTGATCCTGAATGTTGTATTCATCGTTTGGGGAAGATTTTTCAATGCGCCAATTACGATTACTCAGATAGGCGGACTTTTCGAATACGGAAGACTGCAGAGAGATTATATTTCCTACGACGAGATGGGAAATAACGTGAAAAAAGCGGTTATCGCTTCAGAAGATCAAAAATTTTTCTCTCACAACGGGTTTGATTATACGGCGATCGAAAAGGCTATGAAAAACAATGAAAAAGGGAAAAAAATAAGAGGTGGAAGCACAATTTCTCAGCAAACGGCAAAAAATATTTTCCTTTGGCAAGGCAGAAGCTGGTTCAGAAAAGGGTTGGAAGCGGTGTACACTTTTATCATAGAAAAGGTCTGGAATAAGGATATTATTCTTGAAAGATATTTGAATTCAATCGAAATGGGACAGGGAGTTTTCGGGATTGAAGCAGCTTCACAATATTATTTCGGGAAATCTTCCAAAGATCTTACCACCTCTGAGGCAGCTTGGATTGCAGCAGTTTTACCCAATCCAAAGAAGTATGATCCTAAGAATCCATCGGCATATTTAAGAAAGAAACACAATTGGATCATGAGACAAATGAGGAATGTGAGTTTGAAATAGTATCTTTGTACTAATGAAATTCTTTAATTCCAGCACAAATTTTGAGTCCGTTCTTAAAAAATACTTTTCTTTTAAGAATGAAACGCTTTCTCTGGAACCGTTTGCCGAACTTTTGGAGAGCGTAAAAAAGTCGGATTTTACCAATGTCCTTAGTTTTTTCAAAAATAATCCTCAACATACAGAAAGTTTTAAATATTACCTTCATCGTATTTTTGGCGGAAGAACTTTTAATTTATCCTTAACTGAAGCCAATATTCTGTCGGAAAATGCTTTTGTTCCTGAATTTAAAAAACGAATTCTTAATAAAATTTTACCGCCTGTAGTTAATGATAAAACGATTTGGTATTTAATAGATAATACCAGTTTTAGACCTGAAAAAGATTTGAAATATTTTCAAAATCTCCCTGAAAATGAGATCGATGAATTGTTCAATATTCTTGGGGTTTCAGATTTTATCATTCTGCCGGAAGTGAGGAGAGAACTGCTTTTTTCAATGAATATCCTTTCGTGGCGCGTAACAGGAGCGGCTATGGAAGTGGAAGTCGTGAGAATGGCTCCCCAGTACCGAAACTTCGACAATCCGTTTCTTGCTCTACAAAATGAACTTGAAGAACTGGCTGCCGAATTTGAGAAAGATCAAGAGCTACAGCTGCATTCAAAAGATAGCAGATATAAGCAGATTAAAATTTATATTGAACAATGCTTGGAATTTGTCAATATTTCCTTTAAAAATTCCTCTAAATATGGTATTTCGGGGAAAATTAATCAATCGCTTTTAAAAATCCGCCAACAGGTTCAAAGAATTTATGAGATCATCCAATTGTTGGTAATTGATGAAGAAAAGGATATTTTAATTAATTCTAAATATTTGATTTTTAATATTTTAAGATATAAATCTCATAAAAATAATATCTCAGATTTAATTAATGACAGTACGAGATTAATCTCACATTTAATAACCAATCACACCGCCGAAACAGGAGCGCATTATATTACTTCAACCAAGAAGGAATATATGAAAATGTTCTACAAAGCCAGTGGTGGAGGTATTATTGTAGGTGCTTTGTGTATTTTGAAAATGTTGTACGGCTATGTTCCCGGAAGTGATTTTTCGCACGCATTTTTATATTCCATGAATTATGCGATGGGATTCGTGATGATTTATTTATTGGGATTCACTTTGGCAACGAAACAGCCCGCAATGACCGCGGCAACGATGACCAAAGTTTTGGCAGAAGAAGGAAATATAAAGAGTAACAGCACAGAATTTGCGCATCTGGTTTCGAAATTATTCAGAAGTCAGTTTATTGCATTTGTCGGGAATGTTTTGCTGTCTTTTCCTATTGCGTTGATTATTATTTATGGTTTAGATGTCTTTTTCTCGCAAAATTTAGCTGTAGAAAGATCAGATAAATTATTGAAAGATTTAGATCCTTTTAATTCAAAAGCGATTCTTCATGCGAGTATTGCAGGGTTTTATCTTTTTATTTCAGGGATTATTTCAGGAAATATCGGGAACAATTCTGTTTTTTATCAGATACCGGAAAGAATTGCAAAAAATCTTTCGATCCGAAGACTTTTCGGAAAAAGATTTGCGAAAGGATTATCTAAATATTATGCTAAAAACTGGCCTGGAATCATCTCAAATTTCTGGTTTGGTGTTTTTCTTGGGGCAACAGCTCCTGTAGGGGCATTTTTAGGATTAGATCTGGATATTCGACACATCACGTTTGCAGCCGGAAACTTCGCCATCGGGTTGTACGGGAAAGATTTTTCTGTAGATTCTTATACTTTCTGGATTTCTTTTATCACCGTTTTTGTCATTGGATTCTTCAACTTTTTAGTGAGTTTTAGTTTGTCTATGTTTTTAGCTTTCAGGTCCAGAAAACTTAATTTCGGACAAGTAAGTGAGATCTACAAAGGAATTTTTAAATATTTCCTCAAGCATCCCTTTAAATTTTTCATCCCTATAAGATCCGGTTTGGATGAAAAAGCAGATGAATTAATGAACAGTACGATGACTACAAAATCTGAAGATCATTAAATTTATCCTCTCCGAATTTATCCTGAAATTTTTTCAGATAAAAGCTTTTACGCATCTGAAAATCATGTTTCAACAAAGGTGAGTTTATTTTTATGACAACACATTTATCCTCGATATTTACACTTTTGATTTCCTGAAACAGACTTTCGTCAAGGTATTCTTCAAGAAAATCTTTGATCTCAAAAGCGACCAGTTTATGTTCAAAACCATGAATTCTTGCAAAAGATTTTACAAGTTCTGAGGATTGAAATTCGCGTTTTTTATTCCTTTTCATAGATGAGATGCGGGTTACGGGTTTTCAGATTCGCGTTATTGAATGTTTTGGTTATTATTTTCATTCCAGTTTTCTTTTACCCACTTTTTATAATTATTTATTTTTCCTCCCAATAAATTATACTCTTGCCTTACAATTTCAAATTCTGACGAAAATTCAGGATATAAAATTATAATCTTCTCTAAATGATTGATGGTTTCATCATTACTTGCATGGCTAAATACAAGAAATCTGACGTAATCATTTTTGTAACAAGATCTTCCATAACCCTCTACAATATTAGTAATAACAGAATCTGAAGATCTTCTTAACTGACTTCCAAGTTCGTAGAGTTCATACTTTGGAAGAAGAAAAGATGCTTTATGCGTTTTTATAAATAAACTGAAAGCCATTTTGTAAATGTCTAAATTTCTGTAACTCATTTGTGTGTTTTTATATTATTTAAATCTTAAAATCTCCCCTAAACTAAAACCCCAAAACCCCGATTCCCAAACCTCGAATCCCGAATCTCGCTCATATCTCAAAAATTATACTCTCTTCATTAATTTTCTTCACCACACTTTCTGTACGTTCTCTGTGCGTATCGGTAATAAAAATCTGTCCGAAATTTTCCTGATTTACCAATTCAATCAATTGAGAAACGCGGCTGTCATCCAGCTTATCAAAAATATCATCCAGCAAGAGAATCGGAGTTTTGTTGGTTAACTCTTTTATAAGACTCATTTGAGCTAGTTTTAAAGAAATTAAGAATGATTTTTGTTGACCTTGTGAACCGATTTTTTTAATTAAAACAGAATCCATTTCAAAAAGAAGATCGTCTTTATGGATGCCTTTTGAAGTGTAAGTCAACATTCGGTCTCTTTCCAAACTTTCTTTTAGTAAATTTTCAAAAGAGTTTCTCCAGTAAATGGGATTCATAAAGAACGGAAACTGTTTCTTTTCCACCGGAAATGATGTGATAAAAATTCTTGACAATCGGGTTTAATTTCTCGACAAAATTTCTTCTTTTAATGAAAATTTTTGTTCCGAATCTGGTGATCGGATCATCATAAATATCTAAAGAATCTTTATCCCAAACTCGATTTTTGGCGAAGTATTTTAACAAGGCATTTCTTTGCTGAATTGTTTTTTGGTACTGAATTAAATCAAAAAGATATTCTGAATCGGTCTGAGAAATCATCGAATCCAGAAACTTTCGTCTGCTTTCTCCCGAATCCGAAATCAGGTTAGAATCATACGGAGAAATCATTACACTCGGCAAATATCCAATATGATCTGCCATTCTATCGTAGCTTTTATCGTTTTTCTTAATGATTTTTTTTGCTTCTTTCGGCTGAGAAATTCTGATGGTATCTTCGCTATCATCATTCTGAATTTCAGCATCAATGGTGAAAAAATCTTCGTCTATTTTGATGTTGTTGGTATCGGTATTTCCTAAAAAACTTTTCCCGACAGACAAATAATGAAGGGCATCCAGAATATTGGTTTTTCCCACACCGTTATTTCCCACAAAACAATTGATTTGATGAGAAAATTCGAATTTTTTTTCAGAATGGTTTTTAAAATTGTAAAGGGATATTTTTTTAATAATCATAATCCTAAAATTTTCTTTAATGTATCAGGATTCTGACGATTGTCCCAAAACGAAATGATGTAAATAATAGTTGGTGAATATCTTTGAACAAGGCTATAATTTCCTAAATGTAAAATTCTAAAGGTTTTTAAACTTCCAAATTTTCCTGCATATGGATTTGATTTTAAAGGATCAAGTTTATCATAAATGCTTTTGTTTATTTTTTTCGAATATAAATTGCTTTTATTTCGATTATTCCAATATTCAAAAACTTTGTTTCTCTGTGTAATTACAATGTTTGACCAAATGATTTTTATCTCATCCATTCTTCGTCTAGTTTTCTAAGTTCCTCATCTGTTGTCGTTCTGCCATATTTTATATCTTCTTCAGCTAGTAAAAGAAGGTCTTTTTGTGATTCGGAAAAAACAAATTCTTCCTCTTCTTTTGTACGTATAGAGGCGAGTAAATCATCGATTGCCTGTAAAACACCAATATTGTTGGTAGAAAAAATTTTTTCGACAAGTTGACTCCTTAATAATTCAATATTTTCCATCGCTCAAAATTTTAAGTAAAGATAAATAATCCAAAATAAAAAAGGCAAACCAGAACAGGTTTCTATCCAAAAAGAAAAATAAGAATCGCTTCTTTCGTTTTCAGAAAAATAAATTAAAATATAAGTGATAATACTGGAAAGAAAAAAAGCAATTGAATAATTTAATTCCAAATAAAAAGCTGAAAGAATCGTACTTATAAAAACTAATAAATAAGCGATATATTTTGTGTTTTGAACACCGATAATCGTTGGAAATGTCTTTACGGTATCCACTTTCATATCACGAATATCAAACGGTAAAACCAAAGCGGTAATAAAAAAGAAACTGATAAAAAATATAGGAATATTGAATTCGGGTAAAGTAAGCCAACAATTCATTAAAGCCCAGACTAAACCGACATAAAAGACTTTTAATAAAGGGATTCTTCGAATATAAAGGTCTAAAAAGAAACTGTTATACAGCAATCCTAAAACCACAATGATAAACCATTTTATCAATCGTATTTCATTATGATTGTGAATAATTAAAAATGCACAAGCGGTTCCTGCAACAATATTTATAACAACTATCTTAAAGAAATGTTTGGTCTTCTGGTATTTCGTGTAAAGATATCCGCTGAAATAGGTGATGAAAATCAGGAACACCGTCGGATAACGGAATGTGTTTTGCTCTTCCATGAAAAATACTGCAAAAAGAGTCCCCATTAAGGATACGTAAAGTTGGCTGTCTATAACGGATTTTTTCAGTATTTTTAAGGAATTCATTTATCAAAAATAACATATATGAAAAGATTTACCAAGATTTTTGTGCTTTTGCTTCTCCTGCTGAATTTTTCGGTGGTTTTTGCTCAAAAATATTATGATGAGCAATGGAAGAAAGTAGCTGCAAATTCGCAAAAGGGTACTTTTAAATCTAATCTTCCCATCATTTTAGACATACAAAAGCAAGCGATGAAAGACAATAATATTTTACAGCTTATTCAGTCTTTAAAGGCGGAATTCAGTATTGTGAATCAAACCAGAGACGATGATAAAAACAATTCTGTCAGTCAGTTTTTTAAAAAATTACAGAATGCTGAAAAACAATTGAAAGGAGAAGATAAGATTGTATATGATGTTTTGCTGAATGGTTTTTTTCTGGATTATTACGGAGAGAATTCGTGGAAAATCAATAGGAGAACGAATATCAATTCACAGGATATTTCACAGATTGAAACTTGGAGCAAGCTTGATTTTAAAAATTATTTAAATAAAAACTACCAAGATCTCGATCAGCAAAAGGCAGAAATGAAAAAGATTTCTTTGAAAAAATATGAAAATGCTTTTTCAAATAGCGAATATATTTCTTATTTCCCGACTTTGATGGATTGGTATTCAACAAAGAAAATCACTTTTCTTAGTTATAATGATCTTTTTACTAAAAATGAACTTGATGAAAACCATACCAAGATCAATACAATTTATGATGAATTAATTGCTCAGAATAATGGGAATTCCAAGTTATATTTCATGGATAAAAAATTGCAGGATAACTGTAGTTTTAATCAATGCAAAGATAAATTGCAACAGCTTCAGAACCTCCTGAAATCTGAAACGGAAGGAGATTATAAAGTGATGATTATGGATGAGGTTGCAGAAGAATTACTATCTAAAAATAAGGAAAAAGAAGCGCTTGAACTTGTAAATCAGGCAAAAAAACAATATCCGAAATCTCCTTTTATTGAGAATATTAAAAATAAGGAACATCAAATTCTTAATTCGTCTTTAAGTATAAAATACGAACAGCAAACGCAAAGCAATCTGCCGATTCATTTTGTGGCAGAATATAAAAACGTTTCTGCTTTTTCAATCAATATTTATGAAGTAAAAGAGGATTTAACGTCATTATTACAATATGCCCAAAATTCTTACGGAAATACGTTTAGTAAGATTAAAAAAAATCTGGTAAAAAAAGAAACTTACACGGTAAATGATCCTAAAGATTATAAAACGCACAAAACATCTTTGGAAATACAATCTCTTCCGGCGGGAATTTATCTTGCGGAATATACGGTTGCGGGGATCAGTGAAAAAGACAGTGATGCTGAAAAAGATTTTTACTTTTTGGTTTCAGGCAGCAAAATTATTTATCAGACAAAAACAGATAGAAATCAATTATTAAATGAATTAAAATTAGTTAACAGTGAAAACGGAAAACCTGTAACTAATGAAAATCTTGCATTTTATGAGTTTGTTGCCAATAAAACGTTGAGTAAAGTAGAAGGAAAGACAAATGATAACGGAGTTTTCAAATTTCCGGCAACTGAAAATAAAGAATATTACAGAACTTTCCTGATCCGACAGCCAAAAACGAATGATTTCCAGATCATGCAGGTGTACGGAGATCGAGGTGCTAATTATTATAACCCAAACAAAGAAACCACTAGTAAAAGTCAGATTTTTACGGACAGAGCGATCTATAGACCGGGTCAAACTGTTTATTTTAAAGTGATTAATACGCAAAGAAATAACGAAATTGAATCTGTTATTTCAGGATTAAAACAAAAGATCACTTTAACGGATACAAACAGTCAGGAAGTTTCTTCCCAAACGTTTACAACCAATGAATTTGGCTCTTATCACGGAAGTTTTATCCTTCCAAAAGGGAAGCTTAATGGAAATTTTTATTTAAGAACCGATGGAAATGATGGGTATAAAAATATCAGTGTTGAGGAATATAAAAGACCAAAATTTGAGGTGACTTTTGATCCTGTAAAAGAAGAATACAAATACGGACAAACGATCGAACTGAAAGGAAAAGCGATGATGTTTTCGGGTGTTGCTTTGAGTAATACGACGGTAAATTATGAAATCAAAAAGCATAATATCCGATGGAGGTATTTTAGTTGGTATCCACAAAATGACGACAACGAAAACTCGATTCTGGGAGAAGCAAAAACCAATGGAAAAGGAGAATTTACGATTAAACTTGATCTGAAAAAAGATGAAAAATTAGAAGGAATTCAAATTGATAATTATGAAATTAATGCTTCTGTGACAGACATTAATGGTGAAACTCAGACTGCAGATACAGACCTGAAAGTAGCTTCAGTTTCTCATTACATCAACGCTGATAAAATAAAAAATACTTTCTCCGATGAAAATGTAAAAGTAAAAGTTGAAACGAAAAATTACAACGAACAGGCTCTAAAAAAATCTTATCAGGTAAAATTATCAAAGCTTGAATCTCCAGACAGGATTTTTAGAATTAATTTCAAATCGGAAGTTCAGGATCTGCCGAAATTCTCAAAAGAAGAATTCATAAGTAAATTTCCACACGATTTTTATGATAAAAATGACGAAATTAAAAACTGGAAATCAACAGTCGTTTTTGAAAAAACACAACAAGCAACAACAAACGATCAACAACTATCAACCAACCTTGATTTAGGAAAATTAGAAGCAGGAGATTATCAGCTTGAATTGTATAATATTGAAGGCAAAGACACGATAAAAACTTCTCAAAACTTCAGTGTTTGGAATAAAAATTCTTTGAAACCCAATCAGAAAACCTTTCTTACGGTTTTAGACTCTAAAAAGGAATTTACGAGAGGAGAAAAGGCTGTATTTACTATCTATTCTGCCATTCCGGATGCTTTATTGAATATTTTTGTTCAGGACGGATCAGGAAAAACGGTTTCTGAAGTTCGTCAGTTTAAAAACGGAATCGTAGAATACACGACAGATATTCCGAAAGATAAAAATGTACAGACTTTGAATCTGCAGTTTCAAGTGGTGGCATTTAATGATATTCAGACAGAATCTCTCAACCTTGCGATAAAAGATTCTGAACAGCCTTTAAAAATTGAAACCATTACTTTCAGAGATAAAATTCAGCCGAATTCAAAAGAAAAATGGTCTGTAAAAGTCTTAGGAAACGAGAAAGAGAAAATGAATGCAGAAGTTTTAGCGAATATGTATGATATGTCGCTGGATAAATTTGCCGTCAATACATTTAACTGGTACAGCTTGTATGTTCCGACTTCCATTGTAACCTCTTACGACATCAGACATTATCTTCTTCAGAAATCTTATCAGAAAAGATTAGCTTATTTACCGGGAGATTATGTAGAAGCTCCTGATTTTAATTGGTTTAGTAGTAGAGATGCTATATACGCTTTACAAGGCAGAGTAGCAGGAGTATCGATACAGAATTTTTCTGCTCCAGCTCCGATGGCAGCAGCAAAAGCAGAAGCGTCGTCAAGAATGAAGATGCAATCTATGAGAGTTAGCGATGAAGCAATTGATATTATAAACTCAGGAAGGCAATTAACGGAACAAGAGAAAAAAGAATTGACGGATATTGATTATGATGGAGTATTAGATAAAGATGATAAACCTTTGGATAACGTTCCTGTTCGTCAGAATTTAAACGAAACCGCTTTTTTCTATCCCGATTTAAAAACCGATTCCGAAGGAAACGTAAGCTTCGAATTCACGTCTCCGGAAGCATTGACAAAATGGAAATTAATGTTCTTAGCTCACACAAAAGACGCAAGAGCAGCGACATTGGAAAAAGAAGTAGTGACGCAGAAAGAATTCTCGGTAACTCCCAATTATCCTAGATTTTTGAGAGAAGGTGACGAATTAAACCTTCAATCTAAATTATCAAACTTAACGAGCAAAAAACTAAGCGGTTCTGCGAGTTTACAGATTTTAGATGCTTTCACGAATGAAGATATTTCGTCTCATTTTGGTTTGAATTCAAGCATTCAGAATTTTGAGTTGAATGAAAACGGAAACTCAGCGTTGACATGGAAAATAAAAGTTCCGAATAATGTTTCTTCGATTATTTTAAAAGTCGTTGCAAAAGCCGGTCAATATTCCGATGGCGAACAAAAAGCGGTGGCGGTTTTACCCAACAGAATGTTGGTGACGGATGCGGTTTCCGGTTTTCGTGAAAGAAGGGGAAACCAAAACGTTTGAAATAGAAAATCTTAAAAATGCAAATTCCACAACGATTTCAAATGTTTCAAATACATTGGAACTGACGACGAATCCGATTTGGGAAATCATGTTTGCGCTTCCAAGTCTTAAAAATGATCAGAATAATTCTGCGGATGTGATCTTTAATAAATGGTTTGCCGATGTTTTAGCTTCAGAAATTTTTAAAGCTAATCCAAAGCTAAAAACTGTTTTCGAAGAATATCAAAATAAAGGATTATTAAACTCAAATCTTGAAAAGAATCAAGAGCTGAAACAATTGCTGTTAGAAGAAACGCCGTGGGTTTTGGAAAGCAAAAATGAAGGAGAGCAAATGCAGAAAATTTCGCTTTTATTTGATACCAATACGATGAAAAACTCGATCAATCAGGATTGGGATGATTTCAAAAAACTTCAAAATCCGGATGGTGGTTTTTCCTGGTATTCCGGTTATCCGAGTTCGTATTCGACATCGCTTTATATCCTTAAAAATTTAGGAAAAATCAATTCCTGGTTGAAAGATAATGTGAAAGATTATCAAGATTCAGAACAAAATGAATTGGTTAAAAAACTGGTTCAATATCTAGATAATGAGATCAATAAACATTACGATATTAAAGAAAAAAATATCTGGACAAACTGGACGCTGGATTATCTTGACACCCGAAATTATTGGGAAAAACAATATCCGTTAAAAGGAAAAGGAGCAGCATTAAAATCATTAGTAAAACAGAAATCAAAAACGGCAAAAATCACCGATTTTACTTTCTTTGGATTGCATCGTGCCGCTTTATTGATGAACGGTTACGGCTTGAAAGATACTTCAGATAAGTTGATGAATTATTTAAAAGAAACATCAGTCGATTCAAAAACTCAGGGCATTTACTGGAAACAAAATCTTGATGATTGGGGTTGGTTCAGTTCAAAAGTGGTGAATCATGCAGGAGCTTTGGAAGCTTTTAACAAGTTAAAACCAAACGATCAGAAATTCATCGAAGACATGAAAATCTGGCTGATTACGCAAAAAGAAGTCAATTCTTGGGGAAGTTCCAGAGGAACTTCGGAAGTGATTTTTACGATTTTAAATTCAGGAAAATCTTGGACGAGCGCTGAAAGTGATAAAGCAACCATCATTTGGGGCGGAAAAGAACTGCAGTCTCAAACTCAGGCAACAGGTTATGTGAAATCTACTGTGAAAACGGATGTTTTAGATAAAAGTTTAGCAACCGTTACCGTAACAAAACCCGGTGCAGGAATTGTTCAGGGTGGATTATTCTGGCAATATTATGAAGATTTGGATAAAATAAAGTCTTCTGAGAATTACATATCCATAACGAAAGAATTGTACAAAAAAATCAAAACCGTAAACGGAGAAGAATTGCAGAAAATCTCTCCCGAAACTCCATTAAAAGTGGGTGATAAAGTAACGGTAAGAATGATTTTAAATACAGATCGCCCGATGGAATTTATTCACATCAAAGACATGAGAGCAGCAGGATTTGAGCCTGTAGATGTACTTTCCGGATATCAATGGAAAAACAGTTTGGGGTATTATCAATCGACAAAAGATGCGTCAACCAATTTCTACATCGAACAAATGCCGAAAGGAAAATATGTTTTTGAATACGATTATGTTGCCAATGCATCCGGAAAATTCTCTAATGGCATTACGACGATTCAGAATTACTATGCGCCACAGATGAATGGGCATACGAAAGGAACGAAAGTGGTGATTTCGGAATAAGTAATACACAAGGAATAAAAAAAGCTGCAGTAATTTTTACTGCAGCTTTTTTTATGATATCCAACTGGAAATTATCTTGACATTCCACCCTTTTTTCGTTCGCTTTATTTTATAAGTTTCACCACTGTAGGATCCGCTGGTTTGTAAAATATAGGTATCTTTTTCCGTGTCGCATTTAAAAAGGGGAGTGATGCTTTTTAAAATTATTTTAGACTGGTTTTGTTTTTTATACTGCTCATATTCTTTGGTGGTCAGGATAATGATGGTTTCGTTGGGTGGGTTTATCTGCTGAAGGTTTTTATCATCCGTCACGATCATTTGTACAGTGTTGAAAACGTCTCCCATTTGAGGGAAATCAACTTCGGTATCTTTTATTTGTTGTTGAAGGTTTTCCTTTGATGTTACTTTCGGATTGCTTACATCAATATCGAATTCCTCAAAAAAAGCTTTCCCTTTAAATTCATAATTCCCATACATAATCCCCTCGTATAGAGTTGTAAATTCATTAGTATCGCTCTTAAACCGGGGATTGGTATCTTTTGAATCGGGAATGCCATCTTCATCTGTATCAGCGGAATTAGGATTGAGGAATAGTTTTTTCTCCGTGATATCATTTGTTCCATCATGATCACTGTCTTTCAGAATTTCGTTAATATCCATGATGACCAGTGCATTATCTCTCACCACTTCATATTCCGGCGGGAGAGGATGTCCCATAGGATCTGTCATTCTTACAATATCCGATTCTACTTGTAGGTGATGATCATCTTTCCAAAGTGGAAGTTTTGAATTTTCTTTAAATATATAATTGTTTTTTTCCGAAAGTCCTGTGTAATTATAACTCCAGTTTTTACCGGAATCTTCAGAATAAGCCAGCCAATAACCTGCAGC
Source organism: Chryseobacterium ginsenosidimutans (assembly GCF_024807225.1). Taxonomy (GTDB): domain Bacteria; phylum Bacteroidota; class Bacteroidia; order Flavobacteriales; family Weeksellaceae; genus Chryseobacterium; species Chryseobacterium ginsenosidimutans. Next base: position 3,431,238 of record NZ_JANUCO010000001.1, on the reverse strand, counting down.
AAACGTAAGCATTTCATCATATTTGAAATCGTAATATAAAATTGCCCATTTATTTTTATTCTGTTCGCTCTTTATCACTTTAATTTTGCTTAAAGGACCGATTAATTTTGCGGCTTCAATACCTCTGATGGAATCTTCAATTTTCATGTACTTTTCGAATCCATCCATATATGAAGTCTCGTCCTTTTTCTTCTTATCCTTTTTCCTTTTTTTATCAGCATCATTATTTTCAGGCTCAGAAATATTCATGAGATAACGGTAAGGAGCCATCTTTATCTCTATAGAATCTACAATATCAGATCTTTTTGAAGGATCATACAGGAAATCAGTTTTTATAAAACTAAACGGCGGTTTTATGGCAGAATCTTTTGAAATCGGTTGAAATGTATAGGTTTTCCACTTCTCCTGATTCTTCTGATCATATTTTTCAAGTTCTGTGCATTTGCAGGCATTTTTCTGTGCATAAAAAAGGTTTAGCGGTACAGCAAAGAGAAGTAATAAGAAAAGTTTTTTATTCATGGTCATTTTTATTCGGTTATTGAAATAATAATTTATGCTATAAACGGATGTTCAAAATTAATATTTTTCAGTGTTGATTAAATTTTGATGTAAATTTTTAATTGATCTCAGTTCGGATAAAAATCTCATACATCTTTTTAAATATTAGGATCACAAAGTTTTTTTTTATTGGAATGATTTTTGGCTTTAAGGAACTTGTAAATTAAAAATACAAAAAATATGAAATTTTCAAAAACAATTATTGCAGGGTTGATGATGTTTGTAGGAGTAAATGCTTTCGCTCAAAAGAAAGCCAAAAAGTTTGAGAAATTACAGATTGAAATGTTCCCAAAAGCGAAGGAAGGGTATAAGCAAGTATACATTCAGCTTCCTATTGCAAAAAATGAAAGTGATTTAAAAGTAGAATTCTTTGCAGGTATAGAAAAAATGCTGGATTGTAATAAACATTTTTTGATTGGAAAAGTGAATAACCAGGATCTTAAAGGTTGGGGTTATAGTTATTATGAAGTAGAATCTAAAGGCGAAACAGGAGGAACACTGATGGCTTGTCTGGATCCGAAACTGACGGAAAAGTTTGTTTCACTTCAGCCAGAAACGGTAAGATATAATAGTAAATTACCATTGGTTTTCTACATTCCGAAAGATATGGAAATTCAGTACAGAATTTTAAAACCGGGTAAAATGAAGAAAGCGATTGAAAGATAATTTTAATAATAACTAAAGCCACCTTATTTTTATAAAGTGGCTTTTTTTTATCTTTGAAACAAAGAATATTAATGTATAGAATATTGGATTTAGAAAATCAGTTTTCGAGACAGAAAATAAATAAAGCTAAAAAACTAGCTGTAAGAGAATTAGAAGAAGAAAAAAAGAATCATTTTGTTTGTTTTGTAGATGAAGAAAATGAATCTTATGATGTTCGAATTGTATTGAATACGAAACTCGAAATTGCAGAATCTTCATGTGATTGCGCAAGCAAAGATTTTTGTTTGCATCTTTTGGCAATGGGACTTTTTATTTCGGAAAATAAGACAGGAGCAACAACTTTAAAGAAAACAACGAAGAAGAAAATTTCTGAAGCCGAAGTGGCTATGGAAAATCTCAATTCCGAAGAATTGAAAACCTGGCTTTTAGATTTTTTCAAGAAAAATAAAGAAGCCGAAGTTCAGTTTATGTTGGAATTTGGAGAAAAGAAAAAGGATTTTTCAAATGAAGAGATTTCAGAGATCATAAAAAATACGACCCACTCTGTCGTTGGAAAGAAAAAAAATCTTACAGCACAAGATGTTAAAAAAATAGTCGATCTTCTTACAAAAGCTTTAGAACCCCTAGAGCAGTTTCTTTTTCAGAATAATGACAAGCAGGAAAGTATTGAGAAATTTCTGTTTCTAAATGAAGAAATAGCAAATTATCAAATGAATGTTTTCTCTTCCAGTAAAAGATTTGATACGTTTCAGGAGAAACTCAGAGAAAAATTTGTTGGTTATCTCAATTCTATGAAAGATTTTGAACAATGGAAAGAAATAGCAACCGAAAACTGGAATATTTTTCTGAAAAAGGATGACTATATGTCATTTCATTTCTATTATTTTATTAAAGAAATGTATCATTCTGGTGATAGCCAACAAAAAATCTATATTGCAGAGATCGTAAGGAAGGAAATTCTGGTTTGGATAAAAAGTAAGTTTGAATTAAGAACTTCGCTTAAAGAAGATTTGTTGGAAATTATTGCTGAAAATAATTTTTTTGTCGAGCTTCAAAAATACTTTCCTATAGAGCGTTATGAAAATTCTTATAATCTAAAAGTAATCGGAGAAATCTTAAAAATTGATCAGGATAAAGCAGAAAAAATTTGTAAAAAAATTATTGATTCTAATGTCAATGATAAATATAATGTTCCTTACTATGATATTCTCGAAAAGATGTATCAGGAAAGAAACAGTCTGGAAGATGTGGCTTATATCAAAAGAAAGAAATTTTGGGAAGATCCGTCCATTGAAAACTATATTTTTATTGCAGAAAATGATACAGATATTGAAGAGCTTAAGAAATTTAGAAACCAAGTTTTGTCACTCTTAAAAGGTTCTTTTTATAACTATCCGGAAAATATGGATCTTTATTTTGCTATTCTGGATTATGAAAAAAATTACAAAAAGATGTTGGATGTTATCGATCACAATACTTCAACTTCCATCATTAATCAATATGCAGAAAAGCTTTTTACACTTAATAAACAAAAATTTTTGAATTCAATTAACTCAAGAAAAGCATGGAATGGTTCTGAGGAAGATGAAAAGATTCTTGCAGATTTTTTGGTTTCAAAATATGATGCAGCTCAGCTACAAGAAATATTTTCTAAAAAGTTTTTTGGTTTTGGAGCAGAAAGGTTTTCTAAGATGGTAATGGATAAAATTAAAAATTAGGATAAAGATTGAGGATTTACTTATAGATCAAAAAGTAAACATTAACAAAAAACTAATATATTTGTTTTTTAACAATTAATTAAACTATGGAAAACGTTTTTGATGCAAAAGATGCTCAGAATTACATTGATAGGATAAATAATCTTACACCGGAAACGAAAGGTTTGTGGGGAAAAATGATGGTTGATCAAATGTTGGCGCATTGTAATGTGTCTTACGAAATGGTTTACGAGCAGGAAAAACACAAAAAACCGGGGGCAATTGCAAAATTTATTTTAAAATCTTTTGTAAAACCTAAAGTGGTAGGTGAGAAATCTTATACACAAAACGGACCTACTGCACCTCAGTTTATCGTTTCAGAAAGAAAGGATTTTGAAGAGGAAAAAAAGAGACTTATTGGGTTTATCCAAAAAACACAACAGTTGGGAACGGCAGCTTTTGACGGAAAAGAATCTTTTTCTTTCGGACAACTGAAATCTCAGGAATGGAATAATATGTTTGCAAAACATTTAAATCATCATTTGGCACAATTCGGAGTATAATTTGATGAAAAAAATTCTATTATTTTTAGTTTTTGCGTATTCGTTTTCTTTTGGACAGACGAAGGAATTTCCATTGAAAAATGAGGATTTCAGTGAAATTGTTTTAAATAAGCAAATGTATTTTGAAGGAATTATTTTAAAAGATTCGGTCTTTAAATTAAAGTTAGGGAATATTGTGAAAAACCCTGAAAAGCCCAATGTTTATTTGGTTTCCGGATCTTCAGATGTTGACGGAAGTCAAGCGGAATTTTTAGGAGAAATGATTTTTAATGAAAAATATGATGTAAAAGGAGAAGCGGATCAAATGCTTCTTTTTGGTGATTTTTATTTCATTGAAAAGAAATCGGGAGAACATTCGGGAACTTTTAAAGGTAAGTTTAGAATTCAAGCCAATAAAGATTTAAAAATTGTGCAAAAATTTTCAACAATTACTTTCAAAGGAAAATGGAAAAACTATTCGGGAAATCTTGATTTTGATGTTTGGTGGGCAAACTTTACACCAACCGATATTTCTAAAGTGATATTTAAATAAACCTGTTTAGAGTAAAACATAAACAAGTTCAAAACCCAAAAACAAAATGAAAAAACTTTTATTATTCCTTATTCTCATTTCAAATTTTGCCTTCGCGCAAATGCCGAATATTTCAAATGTTTGGCTGAATAACAGCAAAGCTTACACAGGAACGATCGGAAATAAAAATCAGGAAATTAAACTGAAGATCAATATTTCTGAACAAAATAAGAAAAACGATCAGGAATATTTCGTTTCCGGTTATACCTTAGTTGATAAAAATTATTCCAAATTCGAAGGAAATTTTACCATTACCAAATACAGAGACGCCAAGAAAAAAGGGGTTGTTTTTGGCGAATATGAATTGGCGGAAGAAAATAAAGGAAAACATTCCGGCATTTTGAAAGGCAAATTCATTTATACTTTTAAATGGGACAAAAAAAATGAAAAAGTAGAAGCTCAATACATCGAATTAATCGGTGACTGGAAAAGCTACGACGGAACGTTGGATTTTAAAACCAGAATTAAAAATCAATAACCATGATAAGAAGAATTTTAGCTGTAATAGGCGGAATACTTGTAGGATCAATCGGAGTTTGGCTGATGGAAAGATTGGGGCATTCTCTGTATCCGTTTCCGGCAGGTTTGAGACCCGATGATCTGGAAGGTTTTAAGCAGTATGTTGAAAATTTACCATTCATGGGGAAATTTATAGTGATCCTCGGTTACGCTTTGGGAGCTTTGCTTTCAGGTTTTGTTGCGACGAAAATTGCTAATAATGGCAAACCAACTGCTGCAATAAGCTGTGGAGCTATTTTTACTGTTTTCACCATCTACAATTTGATTATGTTACCAACTCCGATTTGGTTCTGGGTTCTCGGAATCGCGGTTTGGGGATTGGTTTTGGTAGGATATAAATTAGCATTAAATAAAACTAGAATATGAAATTAGGTGCATTTTCAATCAGCTTAAGTGTAAAAGATCTTCAGAAGTCTAAAGATTTTTATGAGAAATTAGGTTTCAGTCAGATGGCGGGAAATACGGAGCATAATTATTTGATCATGAAAAACGGCGATCACATTATCGGTCTTTTTCAGGCGATGTTTGATGGAAATATGCTGACTTTCAATCCGGGATGGGATCAGGATGCACAGAATCTTGAAGATTTTGATGACGTTCGTGAAATTCAGAAAAAATTAAAAGAACAGGGATTAACATTAGAGAAAGATACCGACGAAACAACTTCCGGTCCGGCTCATATTTATCTGAAAGATCCCGATGGAAATATGATTTTGATAGATCAGCACAGATAATTTAAAAAATTAGATTGTTAAATTGAAATAGATAAGACTAAATCTAACAGGTTTTTAAAACTTGTTAGGTTTGAATACATTTCTATCAAATACTCAAAACTTATATCGGTTTAACACTACTAAAAAAATATAAATATGAAAATATTAAAGTGGATCATCATTGTTTTGGCATCGATTTTAATTCTTTGGATGGTTGTCGCATTTTTCATCTCGGGAGACTGCAAATACGAAAAATCGATTACAATTAATGCTCCTGTAGAAAAGGTCTGGGAAAATACCAACACTCTGAAAGCAATGGATCAATGGAGTCCGTGGAATGATCTTGATCCGAATATGAAAAAAGACTGGACTGGAACAACAGGACAACCGGGAGAAAAAGTTTGCTGGAAAAGTGCAAAAAAAGAAGCAGGAGAAGGTTGTCAGGAAGTGAAAAAAGTAGATGCAGCTAATAAAAGAATTGATACCGAAATTGTTTTTTTAACACCTTATAAAAGTGAAGCTAAAGCTTATGTAACCGTAGTTTCCGGAAGGAAACGGAAGTAAAGCAACTTGGGGATTCACATCAACGATTCCTTATCCTTTTACCATTATGAAACTGTTTATGGACATGGAAGGTGCAATCGGAAAAGATTATCAGAAAGGACTTTCAAGGTTGAAAGATCTGTCTGAAAAGCAATAAATTGTAAACAGATTAAGACTAAATTATACTAACTAAAAAAGAAACACAGTTATGGCATCAGTAAACGTTTATTTAACATTTAACGGAAATTGCAGAGAAGCATTTGATTTTTACAAATCGGTTTTCGGCGGAGAATATCCTTACATCGGAACTTTCGGGGAAATGCCTCCAATGGAAGGTAAAGAAACTCCTGAAGAAGACAAAGACAAAATCATGCACGTTTCTCTTCCTATTTCTAAAGAAACCGTTTTAATGGGCAGCGATACAGGCGGAGAATGGTCTACTCATTACAAAGAAGGAAATAATTTCTCAATCTCAATCAATGCAGAATCTAAAGAAGAAGCGGATAAATTATTCAACGGACTTTCTGACGGCGGACAAGTTACGATGCCGATGGCAGATACTTTCTGGGGAGCTTATTTCGGGATGTTTACAGATAAATTCGCAATCAACTGGATGGTAAACTACGACGATCCTGCGAAAATGCAACAGCATCCGTAAGAATACTATTTTGAATTCGAAATATAGTTAAAACCAACCGGCAGATTACTGTCGGTTTTTTATTTATGATATATTTACATCCTAAAAATTTCTAAATTTGAAATTAGAGAGCAGATTTGAAATTATTAAAAACCAAACTAAATACCAATACAAAAATGAAATTCACAATTGAAGAAATCAAAGCAGAGCATCAGAAAGTAAAAAGTGGTGCAGATTTTCCAAAGTATATTCAAGCGATAAAAAATCTGGGAGTTTCGCATTACACTGCGTATGTAAAAGATGGAAATACAGAATATTTTGATGCAGAAAACCAATCAGCCCACACTGGAAATAAATACGAGACTTTATCTATTTCGGAAAATTTAAATCTCGATAATTTTAAAACAAGATTAAAACTCCATCAGCAAGGCGGAACAGATTATCCAACTTTTTGTAAAGACTGCGCAGAAAATGGAGTAGAAGGCTGGAAAATGGATTTAAATAAAATGACCTGTACTTATTTTGATGCAGCAGGAAATGATATTTTAATAGAGCAAATTCCGTCATTGTAAACAGAAACTTTAAATGAAAATTTGAACAAAAAATAAAACTTTCATAAAAAATATTTTTTGCTTATTATTGATAATTCAAATTGAGTTTTATTAATTCAATAGATAGAAATGATAAATATAGGTTTAAAAATAAAATTATGAAGATTTTAAAGTCGTTGGCTTTGGTTATTTTTTCTTTAACGGCAACATTTTCGTTTGCACAGAAAAATGATCTCGGAGCTTGGTATATGTATTTTGGGAACAATAAAATTAGCAAAAAATTAAACTTACACAACGAAATTCAATACAGAAACTTTGATGGAATCGGAGATCTGGAGCAGCTTTTAATTCGTACCGGAATTGGATATGATCTTACCGAAAACAACAATAATATTTTGTTGGGATATGGTTTCATTCTGAGCCGACCTTATGTAAACGGTGAAAAAACCGAGAATATAGAGCACAGAATTTTCCAGCAATATATTACAAAACAAAAGTTCGGACGTTTTAATATTCAGCATCGTTACCGATTGGAAGAGCGTTTTCTGCAGGATGATTTTAGGATGAGGTTCAGATATCTTTTAGGATTTAATATTCCGATCACGAATAAAGAAATGTTGCCAAAAACTCTCTATGCTTCGGCTTATAACGAAATATTTCTGCATCTTGACAGTCCTGTTTTCGACAGAAACAGAGTCTATGGAGCTTTGGGATACGTAATTAATAAAAATATGAGAATTGAAGCGGGTTACATGAATCAGATTCAGGAAAATAAGAATCGTGGACAAATTCAGATTGGTTTTTATAACAATATTCCGTTTACAAAAGATTAAAAATGAAGATTTTAAAAACTAATGTATTCTTATTTAGAGTTTAATAATGATCTTAAAAATATCGAATGTGTTATTCTTTTTGTAACTTTTATCATCAAAACAAAAGTTTAAACAAGTAACAAAATTTAATTTAAAAACTAAAAACCATAAACACACATGCACGCAGGAAAAAAATTTAAAGCAATAGAATTCATTGTCTGGACGAAGAGAAGCATTCTCTGCCTGACAATATTATCTGCAATTCCAACGGTACTTTATTATTTAGGCTGGAAATTTATATCCTTCCCGTGGCAGCCGATCGCTATTATGGGAACAGCCGTCGCTTTTATCGTAGGGTTCAAAAATAATGCGAGTTACAGCCGACTTTGGGAAGCGAGACAGATTTACGGAGCGATCATTAATGAAAGCCGTAGCTTTGGTTATGTCTTGAGAGATTCTCTTTCGCGAAAGAATTCTGAGAAGGTAAAAACGATGTTCAAACGCCATTATGCGTGGCTTACCGCACTTCGTTTTCAGCTTCGTGAGCCGAGAGCTTGGGAAAATATGAATACCGCGCAGTACGAAGAATATGCAAGGAAGTATGATATTTGCGAAAAGCTTCTTAAGCTGGATGACGAATTGAAAAGTTACCTTTCTGATGACGAACTGAAATATATTTTAAGCAAAAAAAACAGAGCAACACAATTGATGGCTTCTCAGAGCAAAGAATTGTCAGAAGCTTATGCAAACGGAGAAATCAATGATTTTCAATGGACGCAGATCAATCAGCAACTGGTAAAGCTTACGGAGAATCAGGGGAAAACCGAAAGAATTAAAAACTTTCCTTACCCTAGAAATTTTTCATCGATTACGACTTATCTTCTTTTGTTGTTCATCTTTTTTGTGCCTTTTGGATTGCTGAAAGAATTTGATAAAATCGGCGAAGGAACGTTCCTTGAAAGCTATACATTATGGTTCAATATTCCGTTTTCTATTTTGGTGACGTGGTGTTTTCATACATTGGATAGTGTAGGAGAGGCTTCCGTGAATCCGTTTGAAGGAAGTCCGAATGACGTTCCGATCACACAAATAAGCCGCACCATCGAGATTGATATGAGAGATATGTTGGATGAAACTGATCTTCCGCCGGCAATTACTCCAAAAAATAATATTGTACTTTAAATAATCTGAAAGAATCTGATTAGCTTAGAGATATAAAAAACACACCATTTTGTTGAAATTAAATTATTTGAAAAAGTAATACAATTTAACATTAAAAACCTCAAGATAAATGATTCACAGTTACGTTATAATATCCATTGCAGTACTTTTGTCTGTAATGATACTGGTGATGATCGGGCAAAAATTGAAGGTTGCATATCCCATATTTTTGGTTATTGCAGGTCTTTTGATAAGCCTTGTCCCGGGAATGCCGCATATTGAAATAGAGCCCGATTTGGTATTTTTAATTTTCCTTCCGCCGATTTTATTTGAAGCGGCTTGGTTTACCTCATGGCAGGATTTTCACAAATGGAGAAAACAGATTTTTTCCATGGCTTTCGGATTGGTATTTTTAACTTCAATTGTTGTTGCTTACCTTTCATCATCCATCATTCCGGGATTAACGGTTGCGATGGGATTTCTGTTGGGAGGCGTGAATTCTCCACCGGATGCAGTGGCGGCAACTTCTGTGTTGAAGCACCTGAAAATTCCAAAAAAGATCACAACAATTTTAGAAGGCGAGAGCTTAATCAACGATGCATCGAGTTTAATTGTATTTAAATTTGCTTTAGCTGCTGTGATTTCCGGGCAATTCATTTTCGGTGAAGCGGTAAAAGATTTTTTCACCATGGCAATTGGCGGACTTGCTGTTGGGATTGGTTCAGGGCTTTTATTTGGAGCTTTATTAAGGATTATTCCTTCCAATTCAAATATTGATACGATTATCACTTTAATTGTTCCTTACATCATGTACGTTGCGGCGGAACATTTTCACTTTTCCGGAGTATTGGCGGTGGTTTCAGGAGGTTTATTGATGTCATATAACTCTCATTGTTATCTGAGTCATACCTCAAGAATTCAATCAGGAAATGTTTGGAGCGTTCTGATATTTTTGATGAATACCATTATCTTTATTTTAATTGGTTTAGAGTTGCCGATGGTAATTGCAGCCATGAAAGAATACACCATTTCCGAAGGAATTTTCTATAGTGTTGTGATTGGCGGAGCGATTATCGGGACAAGAATTTTGTACAGTTATGCCTTAATGTATTTCCCCAGAATTTGCTCAAAAGAATTACGATTAAAAGTTCCGAAACCCGATTGGCGAGAACCGTTTATCATTAGTTTTGCAGCAATGAGAGGTGTTGTTTCACTGGCTGCAGCGTTGTCGATTCCTGCATTTTTACCCAATGGAGATGCGTTTCCGCACCGAAATATTATTTTATTCGTAACTTTCGTTATCATATTAATTACGTTGGTTGGACAAGGATTATTGTTGGCTCCAATTTTAAAAATATTAAAGATAAATGATGCGGGAAGCGAACTTCCGGAAGAAAAACAGGAAGTGATTTTAATGAGAAAATTAAAAGAAACCGCTTTGCATAAATTGCAGAATGATTTCTCAGATTTGGCAGAAAGAAACAGCCTTGTTCAGCATCAGAAACATAAGTTGGAAAACGAAATGATGATGATGGCAGATAAAGCACAATGTATGGCTTCAACAGGAGATTATGTGACCGCGATGAATGAAAATAAAGATGTTATGAGACAGGTTATTCAGGCGCAGAGAAATGAACTTTACCGAATGAAACGTGAGAAAATTTTCGACGATCATGTGATGAGAACAATCGAAATGCAACTGGATTTTGATGAAGCGAAGATTACAGGATTTGCGCACTGATAAGTTTGTTTAAATTTTTTTACCTTTAATTTTAAAGTAGTAAAAAATATTCGTTGAGTTTGTCATCCCGTAGGAATCTCAGCAAAGTAATTAGAAATCTTAGTTTAGATTCCTACGGAGTGACAAACTGAATGGAAATTAGAATCAGGATTTTTAATAACTAAATGTTTAAGATCTGTTAAACTTATAAAAAACACCAGATATGAGCAATCCAATTACAGTAGAACACAAAGTAAATGCACCAATCCATGAGGTTTGGAGTGCATTAACCGACAAAACCGAAATGAGATCATGGTATTTTGATATTTATGATTTTGAATTGGAACCCGGAAAAACATTTAATTTTTACGAACCCGGAGAAGAGAAAAAATATCATCATCGGGCGGAAATTTTAGAAGTTGTTCCGAATCAAAAATTGAAGCATACTTGGTTTTATCCTGAGTTTTCAAAAGAAAAAACAGTGGTAACCTGGGAACTCCATCCGGAAGGCGAACAAACGTTGGTGAAACTGACCCACGATAATATTGATCATTTCAAAGATATGGGCGAAAATTTTTCTGAAAAATCTTTCACAGACGGCTGGAACGGAATTATCGGGCAAAGTCTGAAGCCTTATTTGGAAAATAAATAAGCTTAATAAAAGATGGCAAAATTTACGTTCCTTCGTCCGGTTTTATGGACGGAAAATCTTGAAGAAACGATTGGGTTTTATACGAAATGTCTCGGCTTTACATTGTTGGGCGAAAATGCCGATTGGCAATGGGCTTCTCTTAAAAAAGATGAGGTACAGATCATGTTGTCAAGACCAAACTCACATGAGAAATTCAGTGGAATTGGTTTTACAGGTTCATTTTATTTTACTGTTGAAAATGTTGATGCGCTTTGGGAAGAATTAAAAACTAAGGCAAAAATCTGCTACGAAATAGAGACTTTCGAATGGGAAATGAGAGAGTTTGCGATCTATGATAACAACGGTTACATATTACAATTTGGTCAACATGTCGGCGAAATTAGTAAAGCGGAATAAATTTTGCTAATTTTGGGGAAATTTTAGAAATTCAATGAGAAAAAATATAATAATAGGTTTTGCAGCGGTTTTGTTATTGGTGTCTTGTAAAAATGATAAGAAAGTTCTTGATTCATTGGCAGATTACAACAATTCGATGACGGAGAAAGGGTACCATTTTGGTGATAAACTGGCGCTGCCAAAAGAGGTGACGGATGATGCAGAAAGTATTTCCATCAGTTTTGGAGATAAAGAAACTTCAGATTTAACGATCGACCCGAAATTCTTTACGTTGGGCGACAATGCCGTTACTTTTAATATCAAGACAAAAGGCGGTGAAACTTTGACTCAGGACGCGACAATCAATGTTTTTGCGAAAAATCCTGAACAAAAATTATCTTACGAAATCGTGGCAGAATATCCTCACGATCCTAAAAATTTCGTACAGGGTTTCCAGATCGAAGGCAATACAATCTATGAAAGCGACGGGCAAAACGGTTCTTCACAGATTTTAAAATATACATTGGGAACTACAACTCCTTTGGCTTCTACAAAACAAGGTCAGGAAGATTTCTCCGAAGGAAGTACCATTGCAGGAGATAAAGTATATCAGCTGACTTGGCAGAGCAAAAAAGGATACGTTTACGATAAAAGTTCTTTGAAATTATTATCTGAATTTGCTTATCCAAACGTGTTGGGAGAAGGATGGGGATTGACGTATGACGGGAAAAACCTTATCGCATCAGACGGAAGTAAATTATTGTATTTCCTTGATGTAAATAATCCTTCAAAAATGGTGAAATATATTGCTGTTGCAGGAAGTTCTCAGGCTTACGATCAATTAAACGAGCTTGAATTCCACAACGGGTTTATCTATGCAAACGTTTGGCAAAAACCAATTATTTTAAAAATAAATCCTGCCAACGGAGAGGTTGTCGGAACATTTGATTTTACTGAAATTGCAAAACAAAATACAAAAGGAAGCGATGATGTCTTGAACGGAATTTCTTTTAAAGGTGAAAATATGTTGGTGACAGGGAAAAACTGGTCAAAAATATATGAAGTTGCGATCAAATAAGCAAAAAATTTCAATACATTTAGTATAAATTATGAATAGCGTTCTCCGGAGCGCTATTTTCGGTAAAAGGAATAAAAATTACTATTTTTGAAAAAGATTAATAATTCAATGAAAAAAAATATATGGGTTGGTTTTGCGACCGTTTTGTTACTGATTTCATGCAAAGACAACAAAGATGTTCTTAATACGTTGGCGGATTACAACAATTCGATGATGCAGAACGGATATCATTTCGGAGATAAGCTTACTCTTCCGAAAGATGTGACGGAAATTGCAGAAAAGATTTCGATCAGTTTTGGTGATAGTGAAACTTCAAATTTAGTCATTGATCCTAAATTTTTCACTTTAGGGGATAACGAAATTACCTTCAATATTAAAACAAAAAGCGGGGAAGATTTAAATCAGGATGCCACGATTAACGTTTTTGCAAAGAATCCGGAGAAAAATATTTCTTATGAAATCGTAACAGAATATCCTCATGATCAGAATAATTTTGTTGAAGGCTTTCTTTTGGAAGGAAATACGGTTTATGAAAGTGATGGTTTGAAAAATTCATCTCAGTTAATAAAATATACATTGGGCGGAACGACTCCGATTGTTGAAGAAAAACAGGCTGCAGATATATTTTCTGAAGGTTGTGCGATCGTTGGGAACAAAATTTATCAGTTGACTTATCAAAACAGGGTAGGTTTTGTTTATGATAAAAATACATTGAAGAAAATCTCAGAATTTCCTTTACCGAAAGAGCTTCGTGAAGGATGGGGAATGACGTATGACGGGAAAAATCTTGTGGCTACAGATGGATCGAAAAATCTGTTTTTTCTGGATGTCAATAATCCTTCAAAAGTGGTGAGAACGGTTGCTGTTGCAGGAAATAAAGAAACTTACGATCAACTAAATGAACTGGAATATCACAACGGATTTATCTATTCCAACATTTGGTTTAAACCGATTATTTTGAAAATCGATCCTAAAACAGGAGAAGTGGTAGGAAAGTTTGATTTTACGAAAATTACCAATCCAAATATTAAAAAGAACGAAAATAACGTTTTAAACGGAATTGCTTTTAAAGGGGAGAATATGTTGGTGACAGGTAAAAACTGGTCAAAAATCTATGAGGTTTCTATTAAATAATTAAAAACCGCGTTCTTAATAAAATAAAACATGTAAATTGCCGGTATTCTACCGGAATATTATCTATAAGATTTTGAGGATATTACATTTGATATTGATATTGGTTTTCTGCTCGTTCTCTGCGCAGAAAGCTATTCCTTTAGACACTTTGAAGCTGAAGGAAGCTAAAGATATGCTCGCCGACGATTACGGGAATTTATACATCTACAAAAGCAAAGATTTTAGTTTTACAAAGTACGATTCTTTGGGGAAGCAGATCGGGAAACTGATGTTCACGGTTCCTTATAAAGTGCAGGGCGTTCAGAATCCTTTAAGTGTGCCTTTATTCTCGGAAAATGCTCAGGAAACTGAAATATGTTGATCAAAATATGAATGAAATTCAAAAAGTGGATTTTAAGCAGAAATTTGGTTTTATCAAAATGGCTTATGCTGAAGATTTGCAGCAGTTGTGGCTGTTGGACGAAAGTACAAAACGTCTTATTCAATATAATTTCAGAAACGAAACGACGATTAATTCTTATCCTTTTGATGCTAGTTTTGATGATCTTACGGATCTTTTGGTTTACGAAAATAAGATCTATATTTTAACAAAGAAACACATCAGAGTATATACTTTTAAGTTTGAAAAAATCTTTGAAGCTCTGATAGAAAACGGAAAACGCTTCAGAAGAGAAAACGAATTTATTTTAGTCATAACAAATAATTCTATTTTAAAATACATTCCGGAAAAAGAAATGGTTAAGATTTTCGGTGATGCCGATGCCCAAATTGTGGATAAAAACACCCTTTCTTATTTTGAAATCAAAGCCAACAAGCTTTATCTTTACAACCTCGAAAACAGTAAAGAAACTAAACTGCAAACAGAACCAGATCAACCGGCTCCTCAACAAAAAGCTACGGAACAGGACGTAGAAAAATCAGCGGAAAAACCTGCAGAACCAGACAGTCCGGAAGGAAAGCTGGAGAAAAAGACACAGGAAATAGAAGATAAAAATTCTGCGGAAAGTTCTTTGCAGAAGCTGATTGAGGATAGTTCGGAAGTAGAGTCTGCCGGAGTTTAGTTATTTATCAACATCAATAAAATACATTAAGGAAAAATATGCATATTGCGGTTACTGGAAATATTGGAGCAGGGAAAACTACTTTGACGACGATGCTTTCTAAGCATTACGGTTGGGATGCTCAGTTTGAAGATGTAGATCACAATCCTTATCTGGAGGATTTTTATGCAGACATGAGCAAATGGAGTTTTGCTTTGCAGATTTATTTTTTGGGAAGCAGATTTCGTCAGGTAAAAGAGATCAGAGAAAGTGGAAAAAACATTATTCAGGATCGTACGATTTATGAAGATGCGCATATTTTTGCTGAGAATCTTAATGATATGAACCTTCTTTCGGATCGTGATTTTAAAAATTATGAGGCGGTATTCAGTTTGATGAAATCTTTCGTTTCTGCGCCGGATTTGTTGATTTATCTTAAATCTGATGTTCCGAATCTGGTTAAAAAGATTTACAAAAGAGGAAGAGAATATGAAGCTTCGATCAGCATCGAATATCTGTCGAAACTGAATCAGAAATACGAAAAGTGGATTTCTAATTATACAGAAGGAAAATTGTTGATTATAGAAGTTGACGATTTGGATTTTGTAGAAAAACCGGAAGATTTCGGAATTATTTTAGAAAGAATTGAAACAGAATTAAACGGTTTGTTTTAACAAATTTTTATTATAAATTAAGATTCGGATCCGTTGATTTCTTTCTAAATTTGTCTAGTACAAGTTTAATTTTTAAATATAATTAAATATGTTAGTTAAGGTTTTACATAATGGAAGCTGCTCAAAATCGAATGCGGTTTTGGAGTATCTGGACGAAAATGGAGTGCCGTTTGAGATCATTAATATTGTGGAAGATCCGCTAAGTATTCTTGAAATCAAAACAGTGCTGAAGAAACTGAACCAAAGTGTTTTTCATCTCATCAGAAAGACAGAAAAGTTATATATAGAAAATTTTGCGAACAAAGATTTATCCGAAGAAGAATGGATAAAAGTATTGTCTGAAAACCCTTCGCTGATACAAAGACCGATTATCATTAAAGGTTCTGTAGCCATGTTGGGAAGACCGATTGAGAACGTAAAATATTTTATTGAAAAATAATAAACGATAAAGATTTAAACTAAAAAAAGTCAGCGATAAAGCTGACTTTTTGTTTGTTACAATAGAATAACGCCTTCTATTTTTGCTACTTCTTTATAAATATGTACCACCTGATCTGCATCCAAAACAAATGCGTTGATATTGCAGGCAGTATATTTTCCGTTTTTACTTTCGCGGTTTCCTAATGTGAATTTTATACCGTCGAAAACTTTGTAAATTTCCGTAAGTTTTGCCTGATCCGTAGGAATTATGAATTTAAATAAATAGTCTTCGGGAAAGTCGTGATGACCTTCCAGTTTTTCCTTTAAAGAATTGTAAAATTCCTCAGGATTTGCATGTTGATTTCCTTGTAATATATCCATCACCAATTTTAAATTATATATAAATATAGCGAAAATTTTTCTATTTTCCAAGAGGTCCAAGAAGCGACTTGGAGTTCTGGATTTCGTAATCTTCGATGATATTAAACATTCCGTCCACCAATTGCTCTGAAGCCAACTGGCTTAGACCTCCTGCGTTCACAGTATTTTTGTTTCCGCCAAGAAGGCTGCTTAATAAATTGCTTCCCGATAAAGCGGTATTGATGCTTTTCACAATCCCATATTGGTTGAGCTGTTCATCTACTTTCGGAGCAATGGCAGCAACGAGTTGTTGCGCTGTTTTCTCTTTCAGAATAAGGGTCGCTGTTCCTTTTTCTCCCTGAATAATTCTTGTAACGTCTTGTGCATTCAAGCTGTTTACAGCACTTACCAAAATCGGTTTTGAGATATTTACGGTGTACACTGCAGCATCAGCAATATATTGTCTTTCTTTTGCCACCAAAGACGGAGATACTTTTTCTAACATCGAGTTGATGTCTCTCAGCTGTTTTGGCAATGCTTTATCAACCATATTGTTTTGTAGGAAAGCCTCTTTATTGCTGTAAACATTCACTCCTTTATCAATTCCGTTTAAAAGAAATTTTTTAATAATTGATAAACCCAGATCCGATGTTGCCAACGTAGTGCAAGACTGCATTGTTGTATTGATAACAGCTCCTGTTCCTATAAGTAAAGCAGCAGCGATAATGTATTTTTTCATTGAGATTGATTAAGCTTTATGTAATTTCAAATAACGAACCAAATTTAAACACAATAATTATTTTAACAAACTTTTACGAAGGATATTAATTGATAAAATACTTTTATATTTTTTTACATCATAATATACTCTAAAAGCTTTCTGAAAGAGCCTTCAGAATAAATTTTTAATATTTTTTTTATTACATAGAATTAATATGAAATTATAAAATATTTAATTATTTTAATTATGTTAAATCATTTAATAAATATAATTGAATATATGTGGTTTTTATGTAAATTTAATGTATTGACAGAATGACAAAATATTTAAGTAAAATTAACATTGTTGGATATATTTTTATAATTTTGACTAATGTCTTTTTTTGAGAAAAAAGGATTTTTTGATGAAAAGGGTGAAAAAGACGAATGTCTTTTGTTAAAATTCTGATTGTACGAATAAAATTTAACTATATGAAACAACGTGATTTAAAGTATTCATGTCTCATTGCGGTTTTATACTTCGGTATGACTGTCAATGCACAGACAACCCCAAGAGATACTGTTCCAAAAGAGCAAAAAATCGAAGAGGTTGTGATGATTGGATATGGGTCTCAGAAAAAAGAGAACGTTACAGGAAGTATCGGTATCGTTTCCGCAAAGGATTTAGCAGATAAACCTAATGCGAACCCGATTAGCTCTATTCAAGGGAAGCTTGCAGGGGTAAATATTACGAATTCTGGTACTCCGGGAGGTTCTCCAAGAGTAGACATCAGAGGAGTAGGTTCTCTTACAGGAAATACCGTATTTATTGTGGACGGTATGATTACTACTGATATCTCTTATCTTAGTTCGCAGGATATTGAATCGATGAGTGTGTTGAAAGATCCATCGAGTTTGGCTATTTTCGGAGCTCAGGCTGCGAATGGTGCTATTATTATCAAAACTAAAACAGGAAAAGGTAAGCCGGTTTACAATTTCAATTCTTATATAGGATTTAAAAAGGTAACTAATGTTCCTGAAATGGTTAATTCTGATCAATATATTGAGCTTTATAACGAAAAGCTTTATAATGATAACGGAAACGGAGCAGGTTCTCTTAATAGAAATCAATTTCCGGCTGATACAAAATGGTTTGATGAGATCTTCCGTACAAGCATGATAAATTCTAATGATTTTTCTGCAACAGGAAGTCTGGGAAAACTTAATTATTATGGGAGTGTAGGATATCTTCAGGATGAAGGTATTCTTGCTGCAGGCAGAGGAATTAATTCCGGAAGTGATTTTAATAGATTTAACAGTAAACTAAATCTTAGCTATAAAATAACGGATAATATTACGATCGGAGATAACTTCAGTTTTTCCAAAATTCGTACTGATGTAGCACAGAATCCTTTGTTGGATGCATATTCGGCACCTCCAATATTTTCTGTAATGAATCCTAATACAGGAGATTATCAGTTTTTTAACGGATATTCTATCCCAAATCCTAGAGCAAAGTTAGATTTATACCGTTCTCAGGTAAGACAGGAGAGATTGCTTAATAATGTTTGGGGAGAATTGAAGTTTTTAAAAGATTTCACATTCAGAATTAGTTATTCTAGTGATAATTACAGCCCTAGTCAATACGAATATACACCAACACTTACTTATGTTCCTGTTTCCAGTCAGGTAGCACCTACATTAGTGACAAGAAATTTCAGAAATAGAAATTACGTTTGGGATAATACAATCAACTGGAAAAAAAGCTTCGGAAATCATAATTTTGATATCGTTGCCGGTTTTTCGAGAACGAGAACTTCTCTGTCACAAGACTATTGGTCTGCTAAAAATGTTAAATATGACGGAACGAATGCTTCTCTGAATATTGCAAACGGAACAGACCTTGTTCATGTAAGTGGTATAGATAGAGACGATGCTGTGGTTTCCGGTGTTTTCCAGGATCAGCAAAGAATTGAATCTTTCTTTGGAAGAATTAACTATGATTATAAAGGAAAATATCTGTTAAATGCATCTATTCGTAGAGATGCCAGTTCACAAATTAACGTCGATAGATCAAGAACCTTTCCGGCAGTTAGCGCAGGTTGGGTAATCTCTAAAGAAGATTTTATGAGTGAGCAGAATATCTTCAATTTATTAAAATTAAGAGCAAGTTACGGAGAACTGGGAAATCCTAATGTAGGAAGAAAATTTAATGCAAATACATCAATTATAGGAGGTGGTGCTTATTTTGGAACTACGGGATATCCTGCTACAACTGTTGACCAATTTATTGATCCGGCAATTGGCTGGGAAACTACAACAGGAAAAGATGTAGGTCTGGAAATGGCATTATTTAATAATAAACTTAAAATTGATGCAGCGTACTATGATAAAGATTCTAAGAATGTAGTATATGGTGTAAACCAAGGAACTGTATCTGGTGCAGCTAACTGGAACAACTTTGTAACCAATGCCTATTCTTTTAATAATAAAGGTTTTGAGTTGTCTGTTAATTACAATACCAAGATTAATGAGAATATGACCATTGGAGTATACGGTAATTTTGCCTCTCTTAAAAATGAGATTACATCAGTTTACGGTGGATCATATTTAGCAGCTGGAGCGAGTTTATTTGGGAATTCTATTGTAAGACTACAAGCTGGTCAGGCGGTAGGTTCTTATTATGGTTATAATGTTACAGGTGTTTTCCAAACAGATGCAGAAGCTGCTACATCGGGACAAAGTGGAGCAAAAGCAGGATGGTTCAAATTTCAAGACCAAGATGGTAATGGAATTATTGACTCAAGAGACAAAACATTCTTAGGAAGTCCGATTCCTAAAGGAACTTATGGTTTTGGAGTTAACTTTAATATCTACGCGATTGATATTGCTGTTGATTTCCAAGGTGTATTTGGAAACAAAATATACAACTACAACCGTGAACAACGTTTTGGAAGTGAAACATGGGATCTAGATATGTATGAAAACAGATGGCAGGGAGCGGGTACGTCAAATACCAATTCTATGATTACATCTAATCAATCTATCATTTTACCAAATAGTTTCTATGTAGAAGATGGTAGCTATATCAGAATCAGAAACATTCAGGTTGGATATAATTTACCAAAAGCATTTGCAAAAGCTCTTTCTATTACAAAATTGAGATTGTATGTAAGTGCACAGAATCCTTGGACAAGCTTCAAGTATAATGGTTTCTCTCCGGAGATTACAAACACGGATAGAGTACAGATGGGAATTGATAATAATATTTATCCTATTTCTGCAATTTATACAGTAGGTATGAATTTAACATTTTAATTAAAAGATCATGAAAAAAATATTTTTAACACTTTCCATATTTTCATTAATCGTAAGTTGTAGCGATGACTTTGTGGATATTAAAGATGAAGGGCAAACAGATGTGTCAAATTTCTTCACGACACAGGAGGATGCAATGCAGGCTACGAATGCCGTTTATAGCTTTTTAAGAAGCTGGGAAAATTCTGGTTTCCCTGCACAATATGTATTTGGAGTACCGGGTGATGATGTAGAAAAAGGATCTAATCCTGGTGATGCTTCGTTTATTAATGTGTACGATAATTTTACCTATACATTGAGTGACGAAGGAATAAGAGGATACTGGATCGGGCAGTGGCAAGCTGTTAACAGAGCCAACCAAGTGATTACAAATGTTCCAAAAATAGAAATGGACGCTACTCTTAAAAATAGATTGATTGCTGAAGCCAGAATGCTGAGAGCGTATTTCTATTTCAACTTGGTAAGAATTTACGGTGGAGTTCCTATTTATGACGGGTTGCCGGCAGATGGAAATTACAGAAAAGCAAGAAACTCTGCAGCAGAAGTTTATAATTTTATAGCTTCTGATCTTACTGCAGCTGCAGCGGTTTTACCTCAGACATATTCTGCCGCAGACCGTGGAAGAGTAACAAAAGGTGCTGCTTTAGGATTGCTTTCTAAGGTATATCTTTATATGAAAGATTATCAAAAAGCATATGATACTTCAACGCAGGTTATTGGGATGGGATATAGTTTAGATCCGGATTTCAATCATTTATTCAGACCGGCTGGAGAATTCGGTACAGAATCTGTTTTTGAGGTTAATTGTGAGTGTTCTGCTGCATTTGGAGGTAGTCAGTATGCAGAAGTTCAAGGGGTTAGAAATCAATATGGATGGGGTTTCTTTACACCTACACAAGCCTTGGAAAATGCATTTGAACCAGGAGATATCAGAAAAGAATTAACTATTTTGAGAGAAGGAGAAACAACTCCTGAAGGAGATTTGATTCACAAAGGAGATCCTCAAGCGGGAAATTCTTGGAATCAAAAAGTTTATGTACCATCAGCTTTAAATAATAATGCTTGTGGATATGGTTCTATTCAAAATATTAGAATTTTAAGATTTGCTGATATTCTTTTAATCAATGCAGAAGCTGCTAATGAATTAGGAAATACTGCTACTGCCATTACAAATATTAATAAAGTAAGAAACAGAGCAAATCTTGGAAATACTACAGCTTCTACTAAGGATGCTCTTCAAGCTGCTATTTGGCAGGAAAGAAGAGTAGAATTAGCGCTGGAAAATGATAGATTCCCAGACTTAGTAAGAACAGGACAAGCTTCTACATTTCTAGCATCTAAAGGATTTGTAGCTGGGAAAAATGAACTTTTCCCGATTCCGTTAGACGCAATGAACGAGAGTAATGGGCTTTTCGTCCAAAATCCTGGTTACTAAAATTTAATCATAAAAGCTTAGAGGAGAATGAAAGTTTCTCCTCTTCTTTTAGTATTTCGTTTAAAAAAATTGAAAATGATGAAAAGGATAATACTATCAATTACTACAATATCATTACTGGCAGTTTCCTGCAAAAATTCCCGTACAGCTCAACAAGAAGTCTCAAAAGTTGAAGCAGTGAAAAGTAATATTACCGACCAGCAATTAATGGACAGAGTGCAGAAAGATGCTTTAAAATATTTCTGGGATTATGCCGAACCGCATTCTATGTTGGGAAGAGAGCGCTATCACGAAGACAATATCTATCCGGATAATGATAAACACGTTGTGACAACAGGTGGATCAGGATTTGGATTAGCAACTATTTTGGTCGGAGTAGAAAGAGGTTTTGTTCCAAGAAAAGAAGCGGTAAAAAGATTGACCAATATGATGGATTTCCTTGCAAAAGCAGACCGTCATAAAGGCGCTTGGTCGCACTGGATCAATGGAGAAACAGGAAAAACTGTTCCTTTCGGAAAAAAAGATAATGGTGGAGATTTGGTAGAAACAGCATTCTTGACTTCAGGGATTTTAATGGTTCGTGAATACTTCAAAAACGGAAATGCCGAAGAAAAAGCGCTTGCCCAAAAATGTGATGAACTGTGGAAAGGAATTCAATGGAATTGGTACACAAAAGGAGGCGAAAAAGTCCTTTATTGGCATTGGTCGCCGGAATATCAATGGGAAATGAATTTTCCATTACAAGGTTATAACGAATGTTTAATTACGTACATTTTAGCAGCTTCATCACCAACTCACCCAATCGATGCCGAAACCTATTACAAAGGCTGGACAAGAAATGGAACTTACCTTTCAGACAAAGAAAAATACGGACTTCCAATGTATGTAAAGCACAATGGAGCCGAAGAATATGGAGGTCCTTTATTTTGGACACAATATTCTTACATCGGTTTAGATCCAACCAATTTATCAGATAAATTAATTAAAAATTACTTTGATTTAAATAAAAATCAAGTTTTAATTGACTATAAATATTGCGTCGAAAATCCAAAACAATGGAAAGGATACGGATCAAATTATTGGGGATTAACGGCAAGTTACTCAAGAAATAATGATGGAAGTGTTGGTTATGACGCCCATTTTCCACAAAACGATCATGGTGTAATCACTCCGACAGCGGCTCTGAGCAGTTTTCCGTATTCACCAAAAGAATCAATAGATTTTCTGAGATTTATATATACTCAAAAACCTGAATTCATCGGTTCTGCAGGACCGTACGACGCCACTTCGATCAATTATAACAATTGGACGACCCCAAGATATTTAGCGATCGATCAGGGAACAATTGCGCCGATGATTGAAAACTACAGAACAGGATTTTTATGGAAATTATTCATGAATGCTCCCGAAATTCAGCAAGGATTAAAGAAATTAAGCTTCAAATCTGAAAAATATCATATTAAATAATAATTTTTAGGAGCTATTTCCCGCTTTTCACTATATCTTTTTTATTACGGCCTCCGCTTTGCTCCGGCCGCAACAAAAAAGGATGCCGTTTCAATCGGGGCTAGTTAATACTATAATTGAATTTCAGAATAACATTTTACATCAATAGGAACGGGTATGTCATCCTGAGCTTGTCGAAGGAAACCCGTTTAAAAAAAGGAATTAATTAAAGTGGCTTTAGCCAAAACTTAAAAATTCTCAACATGAAATTAAAACTAAAACATCTTCCTCTTTTACTTCTCCCATTTTCTCTAAGTCTAAACGCTCAGGAAATTAAAGCAGAATTTAAAAAAGAAATCAAAAGACAGGAAAAAATATCCTACATTCTCGATTACCCTCAAAAAGTAAAAGGAAATGTACCTTTAATTGTATTTCTTCACGGGTCTGGCGAAAGAGGAACCAATCTGGAGATCGTAAAAGCGCACAGTCCGTTCACGTACAAAAACTTAATTAAAGAACCTGTTGCGATTTTAGCGCCTCAATGCCCTGAAAATATGTGGTGGGATACCGTGACTGTTTATAATTTAATTAAAGAAATTCAGAAAAAATATAAGATTGATGCTTCCAGAATCTACCTGACTGGATTGTCAATGGGAGGTTGGGGAACGCTAAAACTGGCAATGGAGCATCCTGAAATGTTTGCTGCCGTAGTTTCAGTTTGTGCTCCGACAGATCGAGTGATGTATGCAAACATCGATCAATACAAAAATTTAAACATGAAAATTTTTCACGGCGGAATGGATGATGTCGTTTTACCCGAAAATGCACTTAACTTTTATCAGGCTTTACATCCGGTAAATCCATCCGCAGAATTGACCATTTTCCCAAATGACAACCATAATTCTTGGGATTCAACCTACTCAAATCCCGCATTATACGAATGGATGATGTCAAAAAGGAAAGAGAAATAATTCATTCAAATTTAATAATATTAGTATTTTTAAAGGTTGCTATCAATTGCTGAGTGAAACGCCCTTGCGGACGAAAAATATCCGCAACAATTGTAAAAAAGACCTTAGCGAACCTTGCGTTTAAAATAACTAATTATTAAAAATTAAAACAAAAAAATAGAACTATAATTAAAAGAAGATAGATTTATGAAAAAGTTAATTGTAATAGCAACTTTAGCACTTGCTCCAATGTTTTCGGCGCAGGAAATGGTAACGAAGCCTGTTCAGTCTTATCAGACGGCTCAATATCAGGCTAAAAAGAAAGCTTTTGTAGATAATCTTTTGTCGAAAATGACTTTAGATGAAAAAATTGGACAGCTGAATTTACCGAGTTCAGGCGATTTTACTACAGGTTTGGCAAAAAGTTCCGATATCGGAAAAAAAGTGGAACAAGGTTTAGTCGGTGGACTATTCAATATAAAAGGAGCTGATAAAATCAGAGCCGTTCAAAAAGTTGCCGTTGAAAACAGCCGCCTGAAAATCCCTTTGATTTTCGGAATGGATGTGATTCACGGTTACGAAACTACTTTCCCGATTCCATTAGGATTGGCGGCTTCTTGGGACATGAATTTGGTTCAGCAGTCGGCGAGAGTTGCAGCAAAAGAAGCTTCTTCCGACGGAATCAACTGGACGTATTCGCCAATGGTGGATATTTCCCGCGAACCAAGATGGGGAAGGGTTTCTGAAGGTTCCGGTGAAGATCCTTATTTAGGAAGTGAAATTGCTAAAAACATGGTTTACGGTTATCAGGGAAAAGATCTTGCTGTTGGTAACACGATTTTGGCTTGTGTAAAGCATTTCGCATTGTACGGAGCAGGTGAAGCGGGGAGAGATTACAATACGGTTGACATGAGCCATATCAGAATGTTCAACGAATATTTTCCACCTTACAAAGCAGCTGTTGATGCGGGTGTAGCTTCTGTGATGGCATCTTTCAATGAAGTGGACGGAGTTCCTGCAACCGGAAACAGATGGCTTCAGACTGAAGTGTTAAGAAATAAATGGAATTTCAAAGGTTTCGTAGTAACAGATTACACAGGAATCAACGAAATGGTCGACCACGGAATGGGAGATCTTCAACAGGTTTCGGCGTTGGCTTTAAAGGCAGGAATCGATATGGATATGGTAGGTGAAGGATTTTTAACGACACTTAAAAAATCTTTATCAGAAGGAAAAGTAACTCAGGCTGAGATTGATACGGCTGCAAAAAGAATTCTTGAAGCAAAATATGACTTAGGATTATTTACAGATCCTTACAAATATGGAGATGCAAAACTAGCGGCAAAAGAAGTTTTCAGCATGGAAAACAGAAATATTGCAAGAAATGCTGCCGCTCAGTCAATGGTTTTAATGAAAAATGAAAACCAGGTTCTTCCTTTGAAAAAAGCAGGAACTGTTGCGGTGATCGGTCCATTGGTAAACAATTCATTGAACATGCCCGGAAACTTGGAGTGTTGCTGCTCAACATGCAAAAGCGGTTAATTTAATGCAGGGTCTTCAGGAGAATTATGGTAAAGAGGTGAAGTTCCTTTCTGCTAAAGGCGCAAATATCGATTATGATGCTAAATTAGAAGATATTTACGCAGCTCACGGTAAGAAAACCGACAGAGACAGTCGTTCAAAAGAAGCGTTATTAAAAGAAGCAGTTGACGTTGCCAATAAAGCGGATGTTATCGTTTTAGCAATCGGGGAATCTGCAGAAATGAGCGGTGAATCTTCTTCAAGAACGGAGATTACAATTCCACAGTCGCAGGTAGATTTATTAAACGAATTAAAAAAGACAGGGAAACCAATCGCAATGGTACTTTTCACAGGTCGTCCATTAGCTTTAACGAACGTAAAAGATACTCCTGATGCAATTTTGAATGCTTGGTTCGCAGGTTCAGAAGCAGGAAATGCCATCGCGGATGTTCTTTTCGGAAAAGTAAATCCTTCAGGGAAATTGCCGATGACGTTCCCAAGAAGTTTAGGACAAGTTCCGATTTATTATAATGCTAAAAATACAGGTCGTCCTTTAGATCAGAAATTGGTTGATAAATGTGAATACCAGAGATTCCGTTCTAACTATATGGATGAATGTAATACGCCATTGTATCCGTTTGGATTTGGTCTAAGTTATTCTAAATTCAATTATTCTGATGTAACGGTTTCTAATGCAAATCCAAAAGGAAATCAACCAATTCAGGCTTCCGTAACAGTTACGAATTCTGGAAATTACGATGGAGCTGAGGTCGTGCAGTTATATATCAGAGATATGGTAGGAAGCATCACAAGACCGGTAAAAGAATTGAAAGGCTTCCAAAAAGTGATGTTGAAAAAAGGAGAATCTAAAAAGATTACCTTCGACATTACTCCTGAAAATCTGAAATTCTACAACGGAGATTTGAAATACGACTGGGAATCCGGAGAATTTGATATCATGATCGGTACAAACTCCGAAGATGTAAAACATTCAAAAATCAACTGGACAAAATAAATTATATAAGCCGCTCAAAATGAGTGGCTTTTTTTGTATCTTAGAATTAAATTACTAATACCTATTTTGGCATATTTTTACCCAATTGAAAACATTAAAAATTAAAATATGAAAAAAACAATTTTATTCGGCGCGATGTTCCTCGGTTCTCTGGCTTTTGCACAAAAAGCTCCCGTTGTCGGAGGCGACAAAGATGTTCATGGCTGCAAAGGTTCTGCAGGATACACGTATTCGCAAATCAAAAATGACTGTGTACGAGTTTTCGAACAAAAGATCAAATTAAACGAAGTAAGCTCAGAAAAAGGATATACCACAATGACAGCAGTTATTTTCAGCAAAGACATGAAAAAAGCCGAAATTTTCATTCCGGATGGAGCCGCAAAAAGCATTATCCTTACAAGACAGGGCAAAGGCAAACTCTGGAAAAGTGGAAGCCATATTAAAGAAAGCTATGTTTTAACTCCTTACAAGAAAACGCGCTATCAGATTAAAAAAGATGATGTCGTAATCTATCAGTAAAACTCAGTTTCAAAATAAGCAAAACCATTCGTAAGAGTGGTTTTTTCTTTGTCATTGCGAGAAGTAACGACGAAGAAGCAATCTCAAAAATTCATAAAGTTTGTCATTTCGACGAAGGAGAAATCTACAACCATTTATAATTCACCATTTATAATTTTCTCAGAAGCTATTCCAGCTTTCCGCCAACCCAAATCCTCAAAATGAGCTCAAACAAATGCTGCAATCTGGGCTATTTAGAAACGGAACGGAAAACGAAAGCATAAAATTAGTACAACTCTCAAATCATTTTATCAATTGTAATTATTTTATGATTCAAATTCTGTTTGATTTTTATAATTTTGAACCATGGAATCTAAAGGAGAATCAATAAAAGGTTTTTACGAGCGTAATGCATCAAATAAAGGGTTGCAATGTATTAAAACTCCGGGAGTCGGTCATTTTAATGTCTTTGAGCGTGAAAATTGTTCGTCAATTACGCCTTACAGCAGACGTGATTATTATAAAATTTCATTGATCTTGGGAAAGGGGAAACTTCATTATGCAGATAAATGGATTTATGTTGACAAACCTGCCTTATTATTCTCAAATCCTGTAATTCCTTACTCTTGGGAGGCAGAAGATGAGAATCAGAAAGGGTGGTTCTGCCTTTTCACAGACCAGTTTTTACAAAATGGAAACCGTCTCGGAACGCTTCAGGATTCACAGCTTTTTAAAGTGGGCGGAACTCCGGTTTTCTTTATTAATGAGGAACAGCAGAAAACAGTTTCGGATATTTTTATTAAAATGATGACGGAAATTCAGTCCGATTATCTTCATAAATATGATATGCTTCGAGCTTATCTTCACCTTTTGGTGCATGAAACCATGAAAATTCATCCTGCAGAAAATTTTGAACATTATCAAAATGCTTCTCAGCGTGTTGCATCTTTGTTTATGGAATTGCTTGAAAGACAATTTCCTATTGACAGTCCGGAAGCCTATTTAAAGTTAAAAACTCCGACCGATTACGCGGAAAATCTTTCCATTCATGTCAATTCTTTAAACCGTTCTGTGAAGGAAATTACAGGGAAAACGACAAGTCAGCAGATCGCGTCCAGAATCATTCAGGAAGCCAATGCCTTATTGAAACATACGGATTGGAATGTCTCTGAAATCGCTTATGGATTAGGCTTTGAAGAACCTGCTTATTTCACCAATTACTTCAAAAAACAAACCGGAATAACGCCAAATGCAATCAGAACTCATTTTGTTTGATTTTTATAATTCTTAGTTTGAATTCTATATTGTAATTATTTTGGTCTTGTTCTAATTTTGTACCAATAAATTTAAATCACAATCATCATGAAATTTAGAAAATTAGGAAACACCGGAGAGCAGTTATCTGCTATTGGTTTGGGATGTATGGGAATGAGCTTTGCGTACGGACCTGCAGACGAACAGGAAAGCATCAACACGTTGCATAAAGCGCTCGATCTTGGCGTAAATTTTTGGGATACTGCCGATATGTACGCGAATGGCGAAAACGAAAAACTGATCTCAAAAGTATTAGTTCCGAATCGTGATAAAATTTTTATTGCAACAAAATTCGGGTTCAGGTTTAAAGACGGAAAAGCAAGTCACAGCGGTGCTCCGGGAACGTATTTCGACGGTTCTCCAGAATGGATCAAACAAGCAGTAGATCAAAGCCTTCAACGATTAAAAATTGACGAGATCGATTTGTATTATGCTCACAGAATTGATCCGAATGTACCTGTTGAGGAGACTGTAGGAACGATGGCAGATTTGGTGAAAGCAGGAAAAGTAAAATATCTTGGTTTGTCTGAAGCTTCTCCGGAGTCGATCAGAAAAGCAAATAAAATTCATCCGATTACCGCGTTGCAGTCAGAATATTCTCTTCTTACAAGAGATGTTGAGAAAGAAATTCTATCCACGATCAGAGAATTGGGGATTACTTTGGTTCCGTATTCTCCGTTGGCGAGAGGGCTTTTCTCTAATATCAATGAAGTTCAGAATTTCGGAGACGATGATTTCAGAAAATCGCTGCCTCGTTATCAGCAGGAAAACCTTGAAAACAATAGAAATTTAGCGAAGGAAATTAATGATTTTGCCGCTTCAAAAGGGATAAAAGGAACTCAATTGGCGTTGGCTTGGGTTTTAAATCAAGGGGAAGATATCATTCCGATTCCGGGAACAAAAAGAATTAAATATCTGGAAGAAAATATTGCCGCAACCCATATCGAACTTTCAACATCAGATTTAGAAACCATCGACTCCATCATGAAAAAATATCCGAATATCGGGGAAAGATACAGCGAAGGTTCTATGAAATTAGTAAATAACTAAAAGACATTTTACGATTTAGGTTTCTGAATTATTAAGCAGAAACCTAAATTTTTTTGAAAAGATTTAATGACAGGAATGAAAACTCTTAAAGAAAAAAATCAATTTATAGCAACGATTCTGGCTTTTGCCGTAATCCCGATGTCGGGTTTGGCAACGGATATTTATCTGCCTTCCATGCCAAGTATGGCGGCGGAACTTCATAAGTCGGAAGCGAGCATACAGCTTACTTTATCAATATTTTTAATCAGTTATGGCTTAACGCAGTTTTTCGCAGGAAGCATTGTCGATTCATTCGGAAGATATAGGGTTTCGATGCTGTCACTGGCTTTGTTCGTGGTTTCGTTTATCATTACAGCGACGACGAAAGACATCATGGTGATTTACGCAATGCGGGTCGTGCAAGGGATTTTATCGGGTTTTGCGGTGGTTTCCAAGCGGGCGTTTTTTGTGGATGTTTATGAAGGAGAAAAACGGAAGCATTATTTAAGTATTATGACGATCGTTTGGTCTGTAGGTCCTATTATTGCGCCTTTTATCGGTGGTTATCTGCAAAAACATTTTGGGTGGCAATCTAATTTTTATGTTTTAGCGGGATACAGTTTTCTGCTTTTAATATTGGAATTCCTATTTTCAGGCGAAACATTGAAAAAGAGAAATCCTTTTCATATCGATTTCCTGATTAAAGAGTATAATTCAATGTTTAAAACGAAAGATTTTTTCTATGGAATGCTGATGTGCGGTTTAAGTTATTCAATCGTCATGTTCTTCAACCTTTGCGGATCTTTCATTATCGAACATAAAATGGGGTATTCTGAAGTGGTTGCAGGTTCCGTTTCGTTAATTCTTGGTTTTGCTTGGATGACAGGTGGTTTCTTAGGAAAAGCATTGATTAATAAAGCGTTTCTACGTAAAATTCGATATGCCAATTTTGTTCAGATCGGTTTAATTATTTTGATGTTTGCGACTTCTTATTTTGCAAGTAATATTTACAGTCTGGTGATTTTTGCATTTTTAATTCATGTTACGGCAGGATTTATCTTTAATAATTATTTTGCATACTGTATCGGAAGATTCCCGAATTCTGCAGGGATTGCAGGTGGTTTAACAGGCGGAATTGCCTTCATTATCACTTCAGCAATAAGCTACGGAATTGTAAGTATGATAAAGCCGGAAATTCAATTGCAGGTGGCAGAAGGGTATTTTATACTGGGAGTTTTAGGACTTTTAATTTTAAGCATGATTAAATTAAGAAAGGCTCATATTTAAACTGATTTAAAAATTTAATTTATATTTTCTACTCATAATTTTCAACAATAAATCCTCTCATTACTGGGAGGATTTATTTTAACATAAGCCTGAAAAGTTGATTGTTGTTTTGTTAAAGACGAATGTGTTTTGTTTTTACTTTAAATTTTAATTAAGCTTCTCCAAAAATCGGTTCAGGTGTATACAATTTTCTAAACATAAAATAAGTAACTGAAAGTACCGTAAATGCTACAATAGCATCAATCGTTGACGGAAAACCAAGCACCGCGATTTTTGAGAAGAAAGCAAAGGTGATGTCGAAAAACATTCCCGCGAAAACCCATTCTTTCAGTCTCAATAATTTGTTGGGAAGTAATAAAACCAAAACTCCGGCTAATTTAAAGACTCCTAAAATATAGATGAAATGCGATGGATAGCCTAATTGCAAGGTGATATCCCAAACGACAGGATTTTTTGTCAGTTCAAAGAAACCGCTTGCTCCAAACCAAAGTGACATAAAAATTGCTCCTGACCAATAGATGATTCTTGTTGTTTTTGTTTTCATTTTTTTATTGTTTTAAGTTGTTATTATTTTTATTTTGAATATTTATTGAAGAATTTGAACATGAATGGCACAAATGTTTTTTACCAATTTCCACGAATTTTTTAATTGTGTCTATTTGTGAAAAGATTAAAGTAATTTGTGTTTAAAAACCGGCTTTAGAAGAACCCAGAATTTCCCCGGATTTCACATTTTGAATCATTCCGATAATTTCCCAGTCATGGGTATTGAAATTTTCGGGAAGCTTGAAACTGGTTGTTCCTTCTGTAGAATTTTTTAAAGAAATTTGATTTTGCTGATGAACAATCTGCCAATGAATCAAATGACGGCCTTCATTTTCACCTTTTTGTACGTTTGTGGAAGACTTTTTTTCAACAAGCGTTACCAAAAGTTTGTTTTGTGAATAAGTTTCTGCAGTTTTGAAGTTTACGTTAATTTCTTTCTCTGAGACTTTTGCAGATAAATCAACTTTAGCATTATCAGCATTAAATAAAGCAGTCTGAATCGCACTTTCCACTGCATCTCGGTCAGAACCTACAAACTCGTTTTTGCCATTCACAACCAGTTGCGGAGTGTAAACCTGTGAATGCAAAGTCTGGCTGTATTGCTGTTGGCGTTTAGAATTTTCTACACTGCTGAATTTGTCTTTCCAGCCTAAACTATTCCAATAATCGACGTGATAGGCGAGAATATAGACCGGTTGATCTTTGTATTGTTTTTCAATTTCACCCATCAACTGATCTGCGGGAGGACAACTCGAACAACCTTCAGAAGTGAACAGTTCCAAAACGGCAAAACCATTGTTTTTGGAAGATAAATTCTGATGAGTTTCTTCGGCTTTATTTTTATAAACAAAAGCGGAGACAATGAACATTAATGCTACAAAAGCGGCTGTTCCTATTAAGTTTTTTAGTATCATTTCTTTTAATTTGATTCAAAAGTAGATACATTCTAAACGCAAAAGAATACAAAAAAGGTTCAACCGGACAAAATGAAAGGTGAACCTGTATTTTATAAACTTGAATTTTTTTGAATAGAAATTGGGAGATAGAATTTTGATGTTAACGATCTTCCAGCCATGTGAAAAAACTGTGTGTTTTCTCTTTGTTGATAAGGAGTTTTTCGGCGGTTTCTATCGTTAATTTAACCAAAATTTTACGCTGAAAATAATGTTCCATTTCTTTAATTGCTTTAAAATTGACTACATATTGACGGTTAATCCTGAAAAACTGTTTCTCAGAAACCTGTTCGGCAACCTGTCCCAAAGATTGAGTCAATTGAAACTGCTCTTTATCAAATGTTACAAGATGCGTAATCTCGTTGTGAATATAGAAATAGGCAATATTTTCCGTAAGAATCGTCGTATATTTTTGATTTTTAAAGACCAGAAAACTGCTCTTGCTCGCAGATTGTGGCTGACTGATTTTTTGTAAAAGAGCTTCCAGATCGGGTAATTCATTTTTCTGAAAGAATTTTTTCAACTCATCCACTTTTCTCAAAGCTTCGGCAATGTCGTCACGAGAAAAAGGTTTCAGCACATAATCGACGCCTTTACTTTTAAAAGCATCCAACATATATTGATCGAAAGCGGTACAAAAAACCACCGGACAAGTGATTTCTACCTGCTTGAAAATCTCAAACGAAAGTCCATCCGAAAGGTGAATGTCCATGAAGATAAGATCAGGTGTAATGCCCTTTGATAAAGCTTCGACACTCGTTTCTATGCTGTCGTAAACGTCGATGATTTTGGCTTCGGGTTTTAATTCTAAAATCAAATTCTGCAGAGATTTGGCTGCTCGAAATTCGTCTTCAATGATGATTATATTCATGGATTAAGGGTAGTTTTATTTGAAATATTTTCTCGTCGTCTAAAATGCTGATTTCTTGTTCTAAAAGATGTTTATAGCGCATATTTACGTTATTTAAACCCACTCCCAAAGAATCTTCAGGAATCATTTTCCGCTGAATCGGGTTTTCAATAATAATTTTATCTTCCGAACTGTAAATGTCGATATGAAGCGGTTTATTTCTTGAAACAATATTATGTTTAATACAATTTTCAACCAATAACTGTAAGGTAAAAGGCGGAATTAATGTTTTTAAAACACTTTCTTCGAGTTGGTTTGAAAAAGTAATTCCTTCGCCAAAACGCGCTTTTTGGAGAAAAAGATACGAATCTATAATTTTCATTTCTTCTTTAACCGTAATTAAATCTAATTTCCTGCTTTCTAATGTAAATCGATAAAAATCAGACAGTTTCATAATAAAATCAACGGATTCGGAATCATGAGTTTCAACCATTGATTTTAAAGTATTTAAACTATTAAAAAGAAAATGGGGATTCACCTGCTGTTTCAACAGTTCATATTGAGCGCCCAAATTATCGCTTTTTACTTTTTCTAATTCCAGTTGAACCTGTTGTCCTGCGTAATTATTTTGAAGCAACGTTAAAAACATATAGCAAACCAAATTGATTAAAATCCCTCTGACTTCCACCATCAGCATCGTCGGACCGAAATTGATGTGTGACAAAATAAGCTGTTGAATCCACGCCAAACCGAACATGACAACCATTCCGAAAGCCAAAACTACCATCAGTCTTGAGTAAGAAATATTCTGTCTTCTTTTCCCTGAATTGCGGTTCAGCATATAGATGTTGAGGTACCACATAATGACCGAAAATGCTGCTGTTATCGCCGAATTTACGATCGCTTCATCCCAGTTGAAAGCATGAGAAGCAAGTTGCGGAACGGATGATAATATTCCCAAAAACAGGGAACTTATCCAAATGACGGCTTGTGAAATTTTTATTTTTTGTTGTTGCATGACAACTGTGAATTTAAAAAGGTGAAGTTAATATTTTTCGCTGAGAGTTTTTTAGAGATATATAGCTGACTTTTCCTATCAATTAATAGCTGCAATAATTTTTAGTTTCCTAAAAATTACAAATTAAAATAATATATAGGTAAATTTTATATAAAATAAAATAATATAATGAAAAAAATAGTTGCACTTGTAATGTGTTTGCTTTATATATTGCGCAAAATATTCATGATAATACACTGAATGAGACTATGAAAAAATTATATTATATAAAAAGAAATAGTATTTTATGTTTTTTTTAACTGTTTGATTATTAATTGATTGTATTTTTATTTGAACAAAATTCCGGAATTTTTTCTTTCATTTTTTTATGTTTTCTTTGAATTTCACATACATTTGTTTCTTAAAAACAAATACAAATGAGAAAATTATTTTTTGCTGCAGGCATGCTATTGTCTGGTTTTTTGTATAGCCAGGTTGGCGTAAATACAGTAATGCCAAAGGCTACTTTGGATGTTACGGGAAACCCCTCCGATCTTTCAAAGGTAGACGGTATCATAGCACCGAGACTTAAAGGAGATGAGCTAAAAGCTAAAGATGCGCTTTATGGTACCGATCAGAACGCTAGTCTTGTGTATGTAACAGAACCTTTAGCTGTTGCTGACACGAGTTCCAAAACGATAAACGTTACGAGTATAGGATATTTTTATTTTGATGGAAATATTTGGCAGAAATTAAGGACTGGAAATGAAGGAAGCGATTGGTCTGTTTTAGGTAATAACGGAACATCTGCTGACACAAACTTTGTAGGAACAACTGATGCCGTAGATTTCGTGGTAAAAACCGATAATACTGAAAGAGAGCGTATCTATAAGGCAGCCGACGCAACTAACATAATCAAAAAAATTACCGGAGGAGATTTAAATTTAAATGGAATTACCGTAGGACGAGGAGCAGGTAATTTTGATAGTAATACGGTAGTAGGAAGCCATGCCCTGGAAGCTAATACATTAAGTACACATAATACAACGGTTGGAGCTTATAGTCTAAACAAAACTACATCTGGAGAAAATAATGTGGCTGTAGGACATAGCTCTATGACTTCAAATACCACTGGAGGAGGTAATGTTGCTTTAGGAACAAGTAGTCTTGATTTCAATACTACAGGTAAGTTTAATGTAGCCATTGGGAAAAATGCATTATCGAATTCTCTTAATATGACAGGTACTCACAATATCGCCATTGGATTTACAGCAGCAGGTGGACTACAAGATGGAACCACTAATAACATCGCCATTGGTTCTCGCCAACAATTAGCTAATGCAACAGAAAGCAACCAGCTTAACATTGGAGGAGCTATCTTTGGTACAGGACTTACTGGTAATACATTCAACCCTGCCGGAAATATAGGAATAGGTACAACAAATCCCGCTACAAGATTGGAAGTCTACAATGGTACCACAAACGGCGCCATAAAAATTGTAGATGGTACGCAGGGAGAAGGTAAAGTATTAACTTCTGATGCAAATGGACTAGGAACATGGCAGAGCCCTAAAGCCCTTGCTGTCATGGGAGTAATGGGAGGAGGTTACGATCTGCCTTTTGAGAGTGATTCTAATTTTTATTATACAGGAGCTACCATTACTTTGCCACCAGGAAAATGGCTGATTAACATTAGTCAATATACTGATATTTCTGGATACGATCCGGGAACTTCCAGTGGTAATATATCTCCGGATAACTGGATGTTGGTAAGAACCACTTTTTCTGATCAGACTAGTGTAACCACTGTAGGGCAGGTTGCCTTGCCATCTGGAGATCTTTCTCAACCTAATTATATGACTTTCTCAGTAAGTGGTCCTCATCGTGCAGATGTAAAGACCGGGGTTGTTTATATAAACAATACTTCCAGTGCTCCTAAAACCTATAAATATATTGCAGGGCAAACTGAAGCTGAAGGTCCTATTGTAGGAGTAGGAGCAGGTGCATTTTTGAATAATTTTTCAAGTACAGCTCGGGCTGAAAATTCTATTACCGCCATCGCAGTAAATTAAAAAACAAACAAAAATCTAATAAGCATAGAGTTTTTTTAAGTGTTTATGTAGCTGCCTAGAATATTTACTAGGCAGTTTTTGTATTAGCTTAATAAAATGAAAGCTTTATATTAATGATGTACAGAAAATGAACGAGTTTTTGTAGATAAACACTCAATGTATGAAAATACATACTTATTAAAGTGAATTGCCCACTCATAATTGATTTTACAAACAATCCGAAGCCGATTTCTCAACTCCAGATCATCATATTTCACTTTTACTATTATTAAGGCCTTACGACGGGTTTATAACTCATGATGTATTTTATCCTTTCTTCTTTATTGGGTTGAAAATTTTCAGTTCCTGGAGTGTTTTGTATTTGATAAGATGTTTTTCCGTTTTTATCTGTCTTAATGGTTTCTACACGGAGTAATTCTCCTGTAATCGTTCCTCCGATATATTGCGGATTTTCGTGGTATTTCCAGGTTACTAATTTTATCTCAGAACCCATTTTTAGTTGATTATTTTTACTTGATAATGATTCCAGTGCTTTTTGGTTTCCGTACAAAGCGGATGATGTTTCTTTCTTGGTGTTTAATGAGGTCGAAATGAATTTTAAATTTCCCGGATCGAAAACGACACGATGTAAATCTTTATCCGGCTCATCGATTTTACACGCTGTGAATAATGCGCAAACTGACATGATGATGAATAGTATTTTTTTCATTATTTCTGAAGGTTTTTAATTAATCTTTCTGTATTTACTTTCATCGGAACATCAAATAAGAATCCTGTCTTTTCAGCTAATTGACGATGACAGGCGATACATGATTCTTTAGCAAATGATGCTGTTTTTCCAGTCGGATGAAGATCTTTCCCTGAAAATTTCGCAAATCCCCAACCTTCCGTATCGGTATATTTTTTTGAATCTTTTACCATGAATTGAGCGTTGACAAATTCTCCTGCTCTTACTTCTCCGTCGGGTAATTCCTGTTGTTTCCAAACAGATTTTACGACGATACTTCCGTTTGGCCAAGGATGAAAATCTTCTGTTTCGATGGCTTTTACCGCAATATCATTTCCATAAATAACACGGATTGATTTATCGAAAAGCGTACTCATACTGATGACTTTCCAGTTTTTGTAATCGTCTGTGTATTTTACGCCGTTTGGCGAAACCGGAAATTTCGAAGGTGTATTATTTTCTTTACTTTCAACGTTTTGATGAATATTTTTTACAGGAGCAATACTTGATAATGAAAGCGTATATTTTTTAATGACATCAATGTCTTTAGTCGTAATTTTTGCCGATGGATGAAGCAATGTATAATTATGAAGCGGCATTTTTCCACTTTGAATCATATTTAAAATAGCGTACATTTTTCCCTGATGTTCTCCGGCTGAATAATTCCATTCTGAAAAGTTGAGAACTTCTTTTGCTCTTTTTACATCTTTATTCACCGCCCATGAAATCGGGGCAATTTTATCATACCAACTCAGATTTTGCTGATTTGAATGACAATTAAAACAAGAATTTTCCAGAATTGCTAAAACCTCGCGCGGAGCTTCAATCTTTTTTGCAACAGGTTTTCCTTCTAATGGCTTATTGAAAAGCTGTAAAACGACAAAGATTCCCAAAATGACCAAAAACACTATGGCTATGGGTTTTGTGGTTCTTTTATTCTTTACTGAGTCCATAATAATTGATTTTTTTATGGATCAAAAGTAGTTCGTTGAAGGGTTTTTTAGAATATGAAATTAGGTGAACCGGACAAATCAATAGGTGAAAATGGAATTTTTTAGGATTAAAGAGAAAAGAAGCTGGATGTTGGAAGAGGGAAGGTTTTCTACGTTATTAAACTTCCAGCATCCAGCTTCCATCTCCCAACTACAACACCATTCCGCCGTCGATAACGATTTCTGTACCGGTCATAAAACTTGAAACACTGTCATCAGACAAATAAACAACTAATTTAGCAACATCTTCAGCCGTTCCTATTTTTTTCAAAGGAATAGCTTCGATCATCCATTCGTTGATACCTTTCAGTTTTTCATCATCTAAGCCCGCTTTCGACATGATTTCCGTTTTTGTCGGTCCTGGACTTACCATATTCACTCGGATTTTTCTAGGTGCTAATTCTGCAGCTGCTGTTTTTGCAATTGAATTTAGCGCAGCCTTACTTGCCTGATAAACCGAATTGTTCGGATGATACATCGTCGCAACAATTGAGGATAAAAAGACAACGGAAGCTCCTTCATTTAATAAAGGAATAAATTTATTCAGTGTAAAATACGCTCCTCTGAAATTGAT
Organism: Chryseobacterium ginsenosidimutans; assembly: GCF_024807225.1. Classification (GTDB taxonomy): domain Bacteria; phylum Bacteroidota; class Bacteroidia; order Flavobacteriales; family Weeksellaceae; genus Chryseobacterium; species Chryseobacterium ginsenosidimutans. The sequence continues at coordinate 3,392,571 of NZ_JANUCO010000001.1, read as the reverse complement.
GTTCATTACTTGATCAAAGTTCTCGATACTCATGTTTTCAATCGGAATTAAACCTCCCGTAACTCCTGCATTGATAAATAAAATATCAACTTTTCCGTATTGATTTTCTACTTCTGTTTTTAATGAATCAATATCATTAATATCTGACTGATCCGCCACAAACGGAATTGCTCCCAATTCTTCAGCCGCCTTTTCAACAGCTTCTTTTCTTCTTCCTGTGATGATAACTTTTGCACCTTCCGCGATTAATTCTTTTGCGGTTGCGTATCCGATTCCGCTGTTTCCACCTGTTACGATGGCTAATTTGTTATTAAATTTACTCATTGTTTTAAATGTTTTAAAAATTTTTGACAAAGTTATTTCAAATTGGTATACTTTTGTAATCAGTATCACAGGGTATATCAGTATCATCAATTATATCACGTAAATTTGCAGACATGGAAAGAGATCAAAACGAAGAGTTGAGAGCATTACAAGACACTATTTATTTTATCGGCGGAAAGTGGAGAATTCCCATTATTAATGCCATTTGTAATGGTAATAAACGCTTCCGTGAAATTGAAAGAAGCATCCCCGGAATCACAACAAGAATGCTTTCAAAAGAGTTAAAAGACATGGAATTAAACAAGCTTGTAAAACGAAATGTTTATCCGGAAACCCCTGTTTTAATTGAATATGAAGCGACAGATTATTGCCGAACTTTTGGAAATATTATTCAGGAGATGATTATTTGGGGTAGGGAACATAGAAAGGTAATTGTGGAGGATAAAATTTAAATTAAACACAAATGCTCACAAATGTTTTTCACTAATAACACAAAGCTTTGCATCAATAGGAACGGGCTTTAACCCGTTTAGATCAAACGACGATCAAATTGGCTTTAGCCAAAACTTAAAATAATACTTTGCATAGATTCTTCCTTCGTCAGAATGACAAACGAGATGTATTTATTTTGTGTCATTTGTGAAAAATATTCGTGCTCATTTGTGTTTAAACAAAAAAAGCCCCTTAAAAAAGGAGCTTTTCATTTATATTAAATGTCTAGTCCTGAAATAGCGATACAAAAAAAAGAATCGTTATGAAAGAACATTTAGAAACGCTTTATTTAAAGCGCACACAGAAAGATTACAGTTTGAGTTTGAAACTTCAGATTGTAAAAGAAATTGAGTCTGGTAAGTTGGGAATTACCGAATGTCGTAAGAAATATGCGATACAATCTCGTTCTACTATTTTAAATTGGCTCAGAAAATATGGTAACTTTGATTGGGACAATCAAACACCGGATTCTATGCAAAAAACTCCTGAACAAAGAATTATGGAATTGGAGGCTGAAGTAAAAGTGCTCGAAAAACAAAAAGCACTCCTGGAAAGCCAAGCCTACATTGCCGATAAAAAAGCAATTTTCTTCGATATGATGATCGATCTTGCGGAGAGTGAATATCAGATTGATATACGAAAAAACTCCGCATCCGCACAATCAGCAACTTCCGCAGAACAGAAAAAGAAACTTTAGTTTTCACCTGCGGATTGTCCGGATTGGATAGACAAGTCTATTATCGAAGTTTAAAACGAAGCACCGTGCGCATTAGCAAAGCTCAGCAGGTAGTCGCCTTGGTGAAGGAAAAGCGTATAATGCAGCCAAAAATTGGTGGTAAGAAATTGTATTTTATGTTAAAAGAACCTCTGAAATTATTGAATATTGGCAGAGATAAATTCTTTGACATTTTGCGAGCCAATCATTTACTGATTATTCCCAAGAGAAGTTATCACGTCACGACAAATTCGCATCATCGCTTCAGAAAGCATAAAAACATGATATTGGATTATCAGATCACCAAACCGAATCAAGTTTGGGTTGCAGACATTACCTATATTGGAAACAGGGCAAATCCCAGTTATTTAAGTCTGATAACAGATGCTTATTCCAAGAAAATCGTAGGACATCACGTTGCAGACAATTTGAATACAGAAAGTAGTTTGATTGCTTTAAAGAAAGCTTTGAAAAATAAAAAAGTGAATGTAGAATCGCTGATACACCATTCTGACCGTGGTCTACAATATTGCTCGAACGAATACCAAAAAATATTGGAAAGAAACGACATCAAATGCAGTATGACGCAAAACTCAGATCCTTATGAGAATGCCGTAGCAGAAAGGATAAACGGTATTTTAAAACAAGAATTTGATATTGATAAATATGATCTTAAAACACCGTTGAGAAGAAAAATAGTAGATGAATCAATAGAGATTTACAATGAATTGCGTCCTCACTTTTCAAACCATTACCTAACTCCAAACCAAATGCACCAACAACAAACATTGCAAATGAAAACCTATAAAACAAAAAACCAAAGCAAAAACGTTGTTGCTTTGGTTTAATTAATTATTTTTGACCTATAATCTGTATCGGATTTTTAGGACGGGACAAAATCGAGAATTAGATTCCGTCAATAATTTCATTTAAAACGGTACTTGGTCTCATTGCTGCATACGTTTTGTAAGTGTCAGTTTTGTAGTAACCATCAATGTTTTGAGGCTTACCTTGAGCACCGATTAATTCAGCATTGATAACTTCTTCATTTTCCAACATTGCTTCTACAACCGGAGCAAATTGCTCAGCTAAATCAGCGTCTTTTGTTTGGTTTGCCAACGCTTCTGCCCAATACATTGCCAAATAGAAGTGAGAACCTCTGTTGTCAATTTGTCCAACTTTTCTTGCTGGAGACTTGTCAGTCGCTAAGAATTTAGCATTTGCTTCATCCAATGCATCCGCTAAAACCTGAGATTTTGTATTCCCTTGCGTTTGTGCTAAATGTTCCAAAGAAGCCTGTAAAGCCAAGAATTCACCTAAAGAATCCCATCTTAAATATCCTTCTTCCAAGAATTGCTCAACGTGTTTTGGAGCAGAACCTCCAGCTCCTGTTTCGAATAAACCACCACCGTTCATTAATGGAACGATAGAAAGCATTTTTGCAGAAGTTCCAAGTTCAAGGATTGGGAAAAGATCTGTTAAATAATCTCTCAATACGTTTCCTGAAACAGAAATCGTATCTTTTCCTTCTCTTGCTCTTTTTAGCGTTTCTGTCATGGCATCTTTAACATCAAGAATCTTAATGTCTAGTCCGTTTGTATCGTAATCAGCAAGATATTTTTCAACTTTTTTGATGATTTCTCTGTCGTGCGCTCTTCCTTTATCTAACCAGAAAATGGCAGGCGTATCAGATAATCTCGCTCTGTTTACTGCTAATTTTACCCAGTCTTGGATTGGAGCATCCTTCGTCTGACACATTCTGAAAATATCACTTTTTTCTACTTTTTGAGAAAGAAGAACGTTTCCATTTTCGTCCTGAACTTCAATTGTTCCGTCTGCTGCAGCTTGGAAAGTTTTGTCGTGAGAACCATATTCTTCAGCTTTTTGAGCCATCAAACCAACGTTCGGAACAGAACCCATTGTGGTAGGATCAAGCTTTCCGTGCGCTTTCATATCATCAATTACAGACTGATAAAAACCTGCATAAGAACGATCCGGAATGATACAAACCGTATCCTCTTCTTTTCCTTCTTTGTTCCACATTTTACCGCCACCTCTTACCAAAGCAGCCATAGATGCGTCAACAATGATGTCAGAAGGAACGTGGAAATTCGTAATTCCTTTGTCAGAATTTACCATTGCCACTCTTGGTCCGTTTGCTAAAGCCGCTTCAATATCAGCTTTGATATCCGCTTCCTGAGCATTTCCTTTGATTTTTTCGAAAAGATCAGCAAGACCGTTATTTGGATTAACATCTAAAGACTTGAAAGTCTCAGCATATTTTGTAAATACTTCTTTGAAGAAAGTCTCAACAATAGCTCCGAAAACGATTGGATCTGAGATTTTCATCATCGTAGCTTTCAGGTGAGCAGAAAGAAGTATATTTTTATTTTTAGCTTCTTCGATAGCTTCTTGTACAAAAGCTCTCAAAGCGTTTAAATTCATTACAGAAGAATCGATCACTTCTCCAGCTTGAAGACCTGCGAAATCTTTCAATAAAGTTTCAGCACCGTCATTTCCTTTGAAAACGATTTTATATTTTGTTGCATTCTCCAGCGTTGTAGAAGTTTCAGTACCGTAGAAATCTCCGGTGTTCATGTGAGCAACATCAGTTTTGCTGTCAGAAGCCCAATCTCCCATTCTGTGAGGATTTGCTTTTGCATAGTTTTTAACAGCTTTTGGAGCACGTCTGTCAGAATTTCCTTCTCTTAACACAGGGTTTACAGCACTTCCTAATACTTTTGCATATTTAGCTTTGATTGCTTTTTCCTCGTCATTTTTAGGTTCTGCAGGATAATTTGGAACTGCGAAACCTTTTGATTGTAATTCAGCGATAGCCTCGTCTAATTGAGGTGCAGAAGCTGAAATATTGGGTAATTTGATAATGTTTGCATCAGGTTGAGTCGCCAATTGACCTAATTCTGCCAACGCATCACCGATTTTTTGATCATCATTCAAAAACTCAGGGAAGTTGGCTAAAATTCTTCCTGCCAAAGAAATATCCGGAACAGCGATCTCAATATTTGCTGATTTTGTAAATGCCTTTACGATAGGTAAAAACGAGTGTGTAGCCAACATTGGAGCTTCATCCGTAAGTGTGTAATAGATTTTTGATTTGTCTGACATTATACTGTTATTTATTATTTGATTTTTTAGTTCCACAAATTTAGTTAAAATTTAATTTTTTTAGATTAAACCTAAATAAGATTTTCCACTTTAAGAATTATTTAACCTTTAATTGAAATAAAATCCTTTTCATTTTGATTAAATTTGAAAAACCTTAAAAAATAAATTATGTCAAATATTACCTTAAAAGGAAACGCAGTAAACACAATAGGAACTTTACCGTCAGTAGGAGCTACAATCAAGGATTTTGCTTTGGTAGATTCTGGGTTAAATGTAAAAACATTAGAAAGCTTCGAAGGAAAGAAAAAAGTATTCAATATTTTCCCAAGCATCGATACACCAACTTGTGCATCTTCAGCAAGAAAATTCAACGAAGAAGCTTCTGCTCTTGATAATACGGTTGTCATCAACGTTTCTAAAGATTTACCGTTTGCATTAGGAAGATTCTGTGCGGCAGAAGGTTTGAGCAATGTTGAAACACTTTCTGATTTCAGAAGCAGTTTTGGTGATGATAATGAAGTGACGATCACAGATTCTCCGATGAAAGGATTATTGAGTCGTGCTGTCATTGTAACTGATGCCGATAATAAAGTTATTTACACAGAGCAGGTTTCAGAAATTGCAAACGAACCTAATTATGAAGCAGCTTTAGCAGCTTTAAAATAAGCAAAAAATAAGAATTTATAAAGCCTTGTGAAAGTTTCGCAGGGCTTTTTTTAGCTAATATTCAAGTTCTAACCTCTAGTCTTTAATTAATATGAAAGCAGAACAAGTTATTCCCATTCTCCGAATTTTCGATTATCAAAAAACAATTGAATTTTATGTTGATTGGCTCGGTTTTGAGATTGTCTGGGAACATCATTTCGAAGACAATACTCCGGTTTATATGGAGGTAAAAAAGGATAATATTACTCTTCATTTAAGCGAACATCATGGTGACGGAACTCCCGGAAGCAGGGTTTTTATCTGGGGTGAAGGGGTCGCAGATTATCATAAAGAATTGATCGACAAAAAGTACAAATACAATCGTCCCGGTTTGGAAAAAACGTTTTACAACGCCATTGCTTTTACCGTCGATGATCCTTTTGGAAATAAGATTATTTTTAATGAAAAGTTTGATGTGGAGAAACATAAGAATTTAGAGTTTTATTCAAATCATTAATATTTGTTTAAATAATTTTTATAAATGAATAAGATGCTTCGACTCCGCTCAGCATGACATATCTAATACTATCTTGTTTTTTTATTAGCGACTAATTTGTAGCGATGTCATGCTGAGCGGAGTCGAAGCATCTCTATAGTATATTATTGTAAATATTTGTGTTTAACATTGATTCAAATCATCAAAATTCAATTATAATAAAACTAAATTTACACATTAAATGAAACGTTCCGGAACAGCAGATTTACCCCTTCACTATGGCAAAGTACCGCCGTGGTTGTATGAGCGTATGTCTATTCTCGGGCTTTCAATCATTGAAGTAATCTTAGCAGATTACGGGAAAGATGAAGTTCTGCGCCGATTGGCTGATCCGTTTTGGTTCCAAAGTTTTGGTGCGGTGATGGGAATGGATTGGCATTCTTCCGGAATTACAACTTCCGTGATGGGTGCTTTGAAACGTTCTATTAATCCCAATTCACAATCGCTTGGTTTGTATATTTGTGGTGGAAAAGGCAAATTTTCCAGAGAGACGCCTTCAGAACTTCTTCAAATTGCCGAGAAAACAGGCTTAAACGGAAATGATTTGGTGAGAGCCAGTAAATTGTCTGCAAAAGTCGATAACACGGCGATCCAGGATGGGTATCAATTATATCTGCATAATTTTATTGTATCGGATAACGGAAACTGGAGCGTCGTTCAACAAGGAATGCACGAATCCGACGGAACGGCAAGACGCTATCATTGGCATTCTGAAAATATAAAATCCTTTATTGAAGAACCTCACACAGGAATCAACGGAATTTCGAGAGGTCAAATTCTCAATCTTACCGATTCAGAAGCTTCAGAAAACAGAAAAGGAATTTTGGATATTTCTCACACCGATTCTGCGGAAATTATGAGCGATTTTTCAAGATTAATTCTTCCCAATCATCACGATGTTCAGGCTTCTGATGTTGATTTAAGACGTCTCGGAGCGCTTTTATATGTTACTCGTGAGCAGCAACCTCAGAATTTCGAAGATTTATTACTGTTGGAAGGTGTCGGTCCGCGAACGATGCAGTCTTTGGCTTTGGTGAGCGAAGTAATTCATGGGGCGCCTTCGAGATTCAAAGATCCGGCAAGATTTTCCTTTGCTCATGGCGGAAAAGACGGTCATCCGTTTCCTGTTCCGACCAAAGTTTATGATGAAAGCATTCAGATTCTTAAATCAGGAATTGAAAAATCAAAGCTCGGAAATTCAGATAAATTAAAGACTTTAAGTAAGCTTCATCAAATTGTGGAAGCCACAGAAAAAGATTTTACTCCCAATTTTGATATTCAGGAAGTGATTGAAGAAGAAAGACAAAATTCATGGCGATTCGGTGGGAAAACTGTTTTTGGAGATGCTCAGAAACCTTCCGGTCCAAAATCAATTCAGCTTTCATTATTTTAAGAATTCAATTAAAGTATAGATTTGAAAAGGCTCTTTGTCACTCAGAACGAAATGAAATAGAGTGAAGAACCTATTTGTACGTGTAAAGATTCTTCCTTCGTGAGAATGATAACATAAAAGCATATGTTTAATAATTTATAATCAATATAAACAGTCTATAACGTTTGTATGCAAAGGATTGCAATAAAATCATCTGCCACAAATTATCATTTTGTTTAATAAATCTTTCATCAAGTCCGATAAAAATTATATTTTTAAAAACTTTAAAAACATTGATTTGATGACAAACAAAGCCTTAGAAATCTGTTATGATTTTCCATTTTTCTTGTCTGAAGAGCTTGAAGAGATCTTTCAGGCTCATGAAAAAGTAGTTTTCCAGAAAGGAGATTTTATTCTTGAAGAAGGAAAAACTGCCAATGAATATTATATTTTGGAGAAAGGTTTGGCTCGTTCGTTTGTCAATGATTTTAATGGAAATGAGGTGACAACGCACTTTTTCGTAGAAAACGAAATCATTATCGAAGTTTCTTCGTTATTTCAGAGAATTCCTACGCAGGAAAATATTGTCTGCATTTCAGATTGCGAATGCTGGAAATTCAGTTTTGAAACTTTTCAGGAATTATTCCATAAAATTCCGAATCTCAGAGAGTGGGGAAGAGCTTGGATGTCGCAGCAGCTTTTCGTTTACAAGCAGCGTTCTGTGGAAATGTTTACTCTTTCTGCCACAAAACGGTATCTTAATCTTTTAGAACAAAAACCTCACGTCATACAATTTGCTCCGTTGAAGCAAATCGCTTCTTATCTGGGAGTTACAGATACTTCTTTAAGCAGGATTCGTAAAGAATTGGTTTCTCATCCAAAGAAAATTTAAATCTTGCCTTATGGCAAGTAGATTTTAATTGTGACTTGGTAATTTTGGTTAAAAGTTCAACACTAAAAAATTACAAAATGGAAATCAATCAAATGTATGTCAATCTTCCTGTAAAAGATGTTCAGAAGACGAGAGAATTTTGGGTAGAATTAGGTTTTTCGATCAACGAACAATTTTCTGATGAAAAGGCAATTTGTGTGATCATGAAAACTGATCATATTTACGCGATGTTTTTAAAAGAAGAATTTTTCCAAACTTTTACAGACAGACCTCTTGCAGAAGGAAAGACAACTCAAACGCTTCTGGCAATCGGAGTAAACAGTCGTGAAGAAGTTGATAATATGGTGAAAACTGCTGTCGAAAACGGAGGTTCAATATACAGTGAACCGCAAGATCACGGCTGGATGTATCAAAGAGCTTTTTCTGATTTGAACGGACATCAATGGGAAGTGATGTTTGCTGATATGTCTAAAATTCCGACAGCATAAAATTTCAAAATTTAAATAAAAACTTTAAAAAATTACAAAATGAAAATCAATCAAATTTATGTTAATCTTCCGGTAAAAGATATTCAGAAAACAACAGAATTCTGGACGAAACTTGGATTCACGATCAACGAAGAAATGTCAAGTGAAAAATCGGTTTGTGTTGTGATGAGTGACAATATTTATGTCATGTTTTTGACAGAAGAATCTTTTCAGACTTTTTCCGAAAGACCGGTTCCAAAAGGTGATACAACACAAGTTTTGGTGGCTATCAGTTTAGACACTCGTGAAGAAGTAGATCAAGTGGTGAATGCTGCGGTAGCGAATGGAGCTTATCAGCACGAAGAACCGCAGGATTACGGCTGGATGTATCATAATTCTTTCTGGGACATCAACGGACACGGCTGGAATGTAATGTTTGCAGACCCTTCTCAAATGCCGACTGAATAAATCTTAACACTCATAACACGAATTTTCACACAAATATTACACAAATAATTTGCGTAATCAGCAAAATCCGCGAGAGAAAATCAAATATCCACCATTAAAATCTGTGGGATAAAAAATACACCAAAATCCAAAAAATATGAGCAACGATATTGAAATTGTAAAATACCTCGTATTCAGTAATTACAAAGTAATTTCAATGAATATCGACGGAATTTCCAATGAAGAAGCAATGATTTTTCCTAATGGTGAAGCCAATTGCATGAATTGGATTTTAGGACATTTAATTTACATAAGAAATGCTTTTCTGAATGTTTTGGGTGAAGAACCGGTTTGGGATAACGAAAAATTTTCCTGCTACAACAGAGGCGAAATCCCTTTAAACAGAAAAGATGAATTTGTAAGTTTTGAAGAGTTAAAATCTTATTTAAAACAATCTCAGGATAAATTCGAAACAAAACTCAACAGTCTTGAAAGCATCGATCCTGCAATAATTAGTGACGTTTCAGGATTATCTCTTCACGAAATTTACCACAGCGGACAATTCGGATACCTCAGAAGAATTCTCGGAAAACCCGGAGCAATAAAATAAAAAAGGTTGTCAAAAAAAATCCGCGTAATCCGCAAAATCTTCGAGAGAAAATTAAACACAAACCACACAAATATTTTCACAAATAACCACAATCATCTGTGTAAATCAGTGAAATCTGTGGGAAAATAAAAAAAACCAAAATGGACACACCAAAATCAAACAAACTAGAAATAATAATTCCGGCTTTTCGAGGTCACAGCCAAAATTTTCTGATGGTTCTCGACGGAATTTCTGAAGAAGATGCCTTGAAAAGAATCGAAGGCAGAACCAATCACATCATTTGGATGGTCGGGAATTTTCTCGACATGCGTTATGCATTGGGATCTGTACTCGGACTGCATGAAGAATTTGAATTCAAAGATTTTTTCTTTCAGGGAAAAGCATTGGATGAAAATTTGAATTATCCCAATTTGCAGCAATTGAAAGATGCTTTTCATAAAATTTCACCACTTGTTTACAACAAATTACTGGAAGCTTCTGACGAAGAATTAGACAAAGCTTTTCCGATGGGAATGAACATCGATTTTTTCCCGGAAACTGTTCTCAATTTCGTGGGAATGTGTATCGGTCGTGAAGATTATCTGAGCGGACAAATCGGATTAATGCGTAGAATTCTGGGCTACGAAGGAATGAAATACGATTTTGATAAAGATTTAAAATACTAAATTATGAATCCGGTTGAAAAAGGTCATAAACGGGTCAACGGAATCAAGATGTATTATGAAATCTACGGTTCCGGAAAGCCTTTGGTGCTGATTCATGGAGGAGGCGGTTCTATTTTATTTGATTACAAAGAAATTATTTCAAGATTAGAAAACAAATTTCAGTTAATCGGAATCGATCTTCAAAACCACGGAATGTCTGAACATCGCGATATTCCCGAGACTTTTGAGCAAGACGCTAAAGATGTTGCTGCTCTTTTGAAGGAATTAAACATTGAAAAAGCGTCATTTTGGGGATTCAGCAACGGCGGAAATACCGTGATGCAAATTGCCCATCTTTATCCTGAAATCGTAGAAAAGCTGGTCGTTGCATCCGCATTTTACAAAAGAAACGGAATGATGGACGGTTTTTTCGAAAGTATGATGGACGCGACTTTAGAATCAATGCCTGAACCGTTAAAAATTAATTTTTTAAACTTAAATCCCGACTTTTCCGCGCTCGAAAATATGTTCGACAAAGACAGCAAAAGAATGCAGACTTTCGAAGACTGGAGCGAAGATATTTTAACATCAATACAATCTCCGACTTTGTTTATTTCTGGTGATAAAGATGTAATGAAACCGGAACACGTCGTTGAAATGTGGCGTCTGGTTGAAAATTCTCAATTGATGATTCTTCCTGCAACTCACGGTTCTTATATGATGGCTGATTTTGGAGGAAATATTGACGAAAAATTGATTGATTTTACAGTGAACGAGATTGAGAAATTTTTGAACCAATAATTCATTTAAAATTAAAATAGATTCTCCCTTCGTCAGAATGACAAATTCGATGGATAAAGAAATTCGCTTTCAACCTTCGCTGAGTGGAATGCCTTTGCGAACAAAAAATATGCTCAATCATTTCAAAAACCTTTGCATTAAAATAAAACACTAATAACACAAATTTCTTACACGGATTTTCACAAATCATTAGTGTTATTCGTGAAAAATATTCGTGATCATTTGTGTTTAAATAACAAAACAAACTTTTAAAAATAAAATATCATGGCTAAATTAAATCCGTATTTAAATTTTGATGGGAAAGCAGAAGAAGCTTTCACTTTTTACAAATCTGTTTTTGGTGGAGAATTTCTTGGTGAAATTCACAAAATGGGAAACGCTCCCGGAACTGAAAACTTATCAGACGACGAAAAAAACAGAGTAATGCATATTGCACTTCCAGTTGGCGGAGATCTGTTGATGGCTTCAGATATTGTGCCGAGTTTCGGACAAAATTTGACGGTTGGAAATAATAATTATGTTTCAATTTTCCCGGAATCGAAAGAAGAAGCCGATAGACTTTTCAAAGGACTTTCGGAAGGTGGAAACGTTGAAATGCCGATTGAAGACCAGTTTTGGGGAGACTATTTCGGGAGCTTCCAAGACAAATATGGCGTTCATTGGATGGTGAACTATAATGAAGAATATACAAAATAATCTTATCTTTAAACTAAATTATAAACAGGGTAACTGAATTTTTGGTTGCCCTTTCATTACAACTATTAAAAATACAATTCATGGAACCTATTAAAATTGATATTACGATTTTAGCCCCTGTACAAAAGGTTTGGGATTATTATAACGAGCCTAAACATATTACGAAATGGAATTTTGCCCACGAAACATGGGAATGTCCAAAATCCGAAAATGACTTAAGAGTAGGTGGAAAATTCAACAACAGAATGGAAGCGAAAGATGGAAGTTTCGGATTTGATTTTGAGGGAATTTATGATGAAGTGATCCCCAATGAGAAAATAAAATACCATTTGGAAGATGGCAGAAACGTTGACATTATTTTCAATGCAATTGATGATAAGACAACGAATGTTAAAATAGCTTTCGATCCCGAAAAACAAAACTCTGTGGAAATGCAAAGAGACGGTTGGTACGCGATCCTGAACAATTTTCATAAGTACGTCGAAAATCATTAAATAACCTTGAAATCATCATGATAAACTTAATAATAATGGCGAAATGTTTAAGCTCTATTTGTGTGGTGAGTCATGTTGTGGAAGGAGATTTTCTTAGAGGAATTATAGCAATGCCTGCAAGAAGAGCGTTAGAAAAAGAGAAAATAGATTCTCTGGAAAAATTGTCGGATTATTCCGAAAAAGAAATCATGCAGCTTCATGGTTTTGGAAAAAATGCAATGCAAAAACTGAAGAATTACATGAACGAAAATCATGTTTCTTTTAAAAATTAAATTTTTTTAAACACAAATAACTCTAATATTTTACACGAACAAACACGAATAAAGATTGTGAAAATATTCGTGCCATTTGCGTTTAAAATCACTCAATATTAAATTAAAAACTATATGAATAACGATATTTTCCCATGTCTTTGGTACGACGGAGACGCAAAAGAGTCGGCAGAATTTTACTGCAATATATTTGACGGAAAAATTACGGCAGATACTCCCGTTGTGATGAATGTTGATCTTTTCGGTCAGAAATTAATGTTATTAAACGGAGGTCCGCAATTCAAGAAAAATGCTTCGGTTTCTTTCATGGTCATTTGTGAAACGGAAGATGAGGTTCAAAGATATTGGGATCAGCTGATGGAAGGCGGAATGGCTTTAATGGCTCTGGATTCTTATTCGTGGAGCAAAAAATATGGCTGGCTTAAAGATAAATATGATGTTACTTGGCAACTATTTTTAGGTGAAAAACAAAGCGATCAGAAAATTATTCCGACGTTGATGTTTTTCCATGAAAATAATGGAAAAGCCATGGAAGCGATGGAATTGTATACCAAAACTTTCCCGAATTCTAAAATCGGAAACATTTTGAAATATGGCGAAGGAAGTGAAGGTCATCCGATCACAGAACCTGCGGAAAATATTCAGCATGCACATTTTGAAATCGATACCTACAGTTTCTTCTGCATGGATAATTCTTACGATCATCAATTTGATTTCAATGAGGGAATTTCTATGGTTGTAATGACCGATGATCAGGAACAAACCGACAAATACTGGAATACTCTGACTTCGGATGGAGGTCGTGAAAGTATGTGCGGTTGGCTGAAGGATAAATATGGTTTCAGTTGGCAGATTGTTCCGAAAAGATTAATTAAGTTGATGAGTGATGCTGATCAGGAAAAAGCTGGGAAAGTAGTTCAGGCAATGATGAAAATGCAGAAAATTGTTATTCAGGATTTGGAAGACGCTTATAATTCTTAAAAATTTGGTTTGAAGATGGAAGCGGGAGGCTGGAAGTTGTTATTCATTATTAAAAACTTCCAGCTTCCATCTTCTAACTTCCTTACTTTTCTTCTTCGGCGTATTGTTTGATGGTAATTCATAAAAAGATTTGCTTATGAAGACACAGAACAAGTCAAGATCTAAATCAAAAGTGCCTAAAGACGGGCTGTTCCCAGAAATTATCCGTAAAAATTATTTAGGAAGCAAAAAACTTCTTAACAAAAAAGCTGTCATTTCCGGTGGCGACAGCGGAATCGGACAAGCCGTTGCTGTACATTTTGCGAGAGAAGGAGCCGATGTTGCGATCATTTATAAAGAAAGCGACAAAGATGCCAAAGAAACTCAAAAATTAGTTGAAAAAGAAGGGCAGAAATGTATTTTACTGAAAGGCGATGTTTCAAAAAAAGCCTTTAGGACAAAATGTTTAGATAAACTCAAAAAAGACTGGAAAACATTAGATATTCTCGTAAATAATGCAGGAATCCAGTTTCCAAAAAATGATATTGAAAAAATTTCTGACGACCAGATTCAGAAAACTTTTGATACCAATATTATTTCAATGATCGCTTTGACAAGAGATTTTTTACCACTCATGAAAAATGGAGGAAGAATCATCTGTACAACTTCTGTCACAGCCTATCGCGGAAGTGATCATTTGATCGATTATTCTGCTACGAAAGGTGCTATCACAACTTTTATCCGTTCGTTGGCTACGAATTTGGCAGAGAAAAAAATCCTTGTAAACGGAGTCGCTCCAGGACCGATCTGGACCCCGCTTGTGAAAGAAACTTTTGATGATTTATCGACTTTCGGAAAAGATAATCCTTTGAAAAGGGCAGGACAACCTTCGGAAGTTGCTCCCGCTTATGTTTTTCTGGCTTCGGAAGATTCCAGTTTTATTACGGGGGAAATTATTCATATTAATGGAGGAGATTTTGTAGGAGGATAAAATTAATGATAGAAGATTGACCTTTAAATTGGTGAAAATCTTTGATTTTATGTAAATCATTTTTAAAATTAATCTAAAGTTTTTGTGGCAGAAAAATAAATGTAATAAATTTAAAGTAATGGAAAAATTATTATTTGAAATTCAGATTAATGCAAGTCCGGAAAAGGTTTGGGATGTACTTTGGAGTGAAATGACATACAGACAATGGACGACGGCTTTTACGGAAGGCTCTTTTTATCAGGGAACTTTGGAGGAAGGAAGTATCGTAAAGTTTTTTGATCCCAATAACAACGGAATGTACGGTCGTGTAGAAAAAAATATTCCTCATCAGGAAATAAAATTCTTACATCTTGGTGAGATTTATGATGGTGTAGAAACTCCGCAGGATTGGGGTGAAGCGACGGAAGCTTATATTTTGGAAGAAAATGATGAGGGAACAAAACTGAAAAGTGAAATTAATACACCGGCAGAATTTAAGGAGTTTTTTGAAGATAAATTTCCAAAAGCTTTGGCGATTGTGAAAAATCTTTCGCAGAATCAACTTTAAATTACCATTACGAACACAATATTTATACGGTTATCACGAATTTTAAATATATTTACTTGTGTTATTTGTGACGAAAAATGAGTGTTATTTGTCTTTGAAATTGAATCAAAAAAAATAAAAATATGGAAACTCTATCTTATGAAAAAGTAATTGATGCCTCAAAACAGAAAGTTTGGGATATTCTTTGGGGAGACGAAACGTATGGTGAATGGACGAAATTTTTTAATCCAGCTTCACAATCACAAATAAAAACCGATTGGAAAGTGGGTGGAAAAACCTACTTTGTGAATATGGAAGGCGCAGGAATGGTTTCTACAATTGATAGTCTGGATGAACCCAAACAAGTTATTTTCAAACATTTGGGAATGGTAGATAAGGATGGAGTAGAAGATACCGAGAGCATGGAAGTGAAACAATGGAGCGGCTGTTATGAAAAATATATTTTAATCGATTTTGGCGGAAAAACAAAGCTTCATACGGAAGTTCAAATCGAAAAAGAATGGCAAGATACTATCAATACAGGTTTTATAAAAGGGCTGGAAATTGTAAAAAATCTTGCTGAAGAAAATAACTATGATTTAGATAGCTTATTCTAACTTTACAAACAGATTGTTGATCAGTTTAAGATACTTTTACATTTAAAATTGAATATGAAATTATTAACAATCCTTTTTGTCACCTTTATTCTGGCTTTATTGGGGACAAAAGTTTTTCAAGGCGACTGGAATTTTTTATTTTCCGGAAATCTGGGAATGGCAGTTTTTATCATTTTTACAGGATTTGCGCATTTCAAATTTCAAAAAGGAATGGCGTTGATGATTCCTGATTTTATCCCTGCGAAAATGTTTTGGGTATATTTTACGGGAGTTATTGAAATTGCTGCCGGAATTGGGTTAATGATTCCTTCAATTCGTGAAACGACGGCTATTTTACTCATCGTTTTCTTGATTTTAGTTTTTCTGGCTAATATAAATTCTTCGAAGAAAAGAGTGAATTTATTTAAAGGAGATTATACCGGTCCGGGAATGAGTTATCTTTATAAAGAAAGAATACCGATGCAGATTATTTTGATTGCATGGACTTGGTATTTCGGGATTTATTTGAATTAGAATTTTATTGTTTTAAAATATAGACGGAGAGTGTTTTGCTTTCCGTTTTTTGTTTTAAACACAAATGATCACGAATATTTTTTGTGATGTTTGAGGATGTTTTTCGTTCGCAAAGGAGTTTGACTATGTCGAATCTTCGATTTCACTCAGCAAAGGTTATTTTTTATCTATGAACATTTGTGAGCCTTGTCAAGGTTTTTGAACCTTGACAAGGCTTCGGCAGACTGTTTGTTATCCTGAAAAAATATAAATCGTTGAACGTGAATTTTTTCAAATACATTGTTGAGGTGTTTTCAGGATGACAAACTTTGTGGTTATTCTGAACTGTTCAAAAGAATGACGAATATTCTAGCCCTGATAGAAACGGTTACCCCGCAACAAGGAGTGGGAGAGCGATGGAGTGAGGAGTATGAGTGGATAGCAGGATTAAGCTTCTAAAAATAAATAATAAGTAGTTGCTAATGAGTAATAAATTGAGGATACTGAAAACTCGATAAATAAAAGAAAAACCGAATTTCCGGAAAAATATTTTAAATTTATTAAAGTAAAACAAAAATATCAATCGTCATAGCAATATGGAGATTGTCGAAAAAATAACAATGCCGCAAAAAGAGAAGGAAAATATCATCTCACAAACCGTTACCAAGTACGGCGGAAAGCTGATGTCTTACATTCGTCCGAAAGTAAAAAACACGGAGGATGCGGAAGATATTTTGCAGGAAGTGTGGTATCAGTTCAGTAGTATTACCAATCTTTCTGAGATTGTGAATGTTGGCGGTTGGCTGTATAGAGTGACGGCAAATAAAATTACAGACAAATACCGTAAAAAGAAAACCGAAAATCTTGAAGATTTTGTCTACGAAGATGAAGACGGAACTTTTTCTATTAAAGACATTCTTTTGCTTGATGAAAGTGCAGGTCCGGAAGTAAAAATGTTTCAGGATGAGATTTGGAAAAAGCTCTTTGAAGCGTTGGACGAATTACCGGAAAAACAAAGATTGGTTTACGTAGAAAACGAACTCAACGACAGAACACTCCAGGAAATCGCCGATGAACAGGGCGAAAACATTAAAACAATTATCAGTCGGAAAAACTATGCCGTAAAGCATTTGAGAAACAGATTGAGAAAATTATACGAAGATTTAAATAGTTAGTAAAAAAGAAAGTTATGAATTATAAACATAAAAAAGGGTGGATTTTTTTATTTCTATGTCCGCCATTGATTTTATTGGGAGTTACGTGGATCGTGATGTCTCTTTGGAATTGTCTGCTCCCCGATATTTTAGGAGTGAAATCGATTACTTATTGGCAGGCAATGGGAATTTTGATCTTAAGTAAGATCCTTTTCGGAGGTTTCCATTTTGGAAAAGGAATGAGAGATTTTAAAGAAAAGAAAATGATGAGAGACAGAATGATGAGCTTGTCTCCGGAAGAAAGAGAAAAATTCAAAGAAGTCTGGAAAGACAGATGTTCAGGAGGATTCTTCAACAGACACAACAGAACAAACGAATAATAAAAATTTTAGAAGTAGTAAAGTAAAATTATCATTCATTCGTCTATATAAAAAACAAGAAGTAGTAAAATTTAAAATTTTGAAAAAATGAAAAATTCAGTATTAAAAGGTGTTCTAGGAGCATTGGCAGTAGCAGGAGTTGCGATGATCGCTAAAAAAGCAATCGAAAGAAAAAGATTTGTAAAAGGTATTTTCGAAGAATACGGAATCAAAGAAAAATCTCCTTTCGGATTGGCCGACAAGATCAGAGAAATGAATGAAGAACAATATCAGGAATTGAAAGGTAAATTCAAGAAAGAATTTGCTTCAAGATGTCACCACAGGGGATTTGAGAAAAAAGAAGATATTGCAGAAGCATAATAATAGAAAGTAACTAAATTGAAATTGTTAATTCCGGCGCGGGAAGCAGAGCTTCCCGCGCCGGAATATTTTTATAAAGCCATTGCAAAGAACGAAATTAGTATGTCCTGAGTTTATCAAAGTAAAGTAATCTTAAGAGTTTAGACCCAAAATTTTCCATAAAACCTGTCATTTCGACGAAGTAGAAATCCACCCATTAATAATTCATCATTAATAATTCACCATTTTTTCAGGAGCTATTTCCCGCTATCCACTGTATCTTTTTTGTTACGTTCTCCGCTTCGCTCCGCCCGCAACAAAAAAGGATGCCGTTTCTATCGGGGCTAGAATTGCTGTCATTCTTCTCAACTTTTTACAATTGCCACAAACTTTGCCATTCCGCTGGAATCTCAACAAAGATATTTACAAAAAGTTTCTACAAAATGAACTGAGATTTCACGCTCCACTTCGTTCCGCTCTGAATGACAAATGTTATGGATATTCATGCAGCTGAAAAGAAAGGATTAAAACTTCCAGTCTTTGCTGAGTGAAACGCCTTTGCAAACGAAAAATATTCTCAATCATTAAAAAAAAATCCTTGCGACCTTTGCATTAAAACAAAACACGAATCACACAAATTCCTTACACAAATTTTCACAAAGAGTATAAGTGTTATTCGTGATCATTTGTGTTTAAAAAGAGATTGCTTCACTTTGCCCGCAACGACAAATTCCTTATTTTTGCATAGTTCAAATGAAAGATTACTACTATTTTCTCGGGATTTCTCATGATGCTTCAGAAGAAGACATCAAAAAATCTTATAGAAAACTGTCTTTAAAATACCATCCCGACAAAAATGATAACGACGATTTCTTTGCAGATCGTTTCCGTGAAATTCATGAAGCTTATGAAACATTGAGCGACAAAAGTAAGAGATATACTTACGATCAGAATTTAGAAAGTCACCAGAAAAGTTTCAGATATAATATTCCGCCTTCGATTAAGACGTTTACAGCGAATAAAGTTCATGCGAAAAAAGGAGAGGAGATTATTATCAATTGGCAGACACAAAATGCCGATGTAGTGAAAGTTCTCCCTTTCGGACTGGAAAAACCTTACGGAGAAAGAGTTTTTAAAATAACGGAATTCAAAGACGGGAAATTCCAGATCTTGCTTCATGCAACGAATTCGCTGTTGCACAAAACGGTAGTTCAGGGAATTACGATAACAGAAGTTTTTGAAAATAATACAGAGAAATTTAAAGATAAAGCGGAAGAATTATTCAAGTCGCAACCTAGAACCGTTGCAAATCGACACGGTCAACCAAAAATCGTAAGAATAATCGCTGGGCTTTTATTATTAATTCTGGCGATTTATTTTTTAGTAAAAAACTTTAGCCATTAAGCTAATTTCTTTCTTCCCGGGCAAGATTTACATCTTTTTCCTTTTTTAAATTTTTTACAACAAGATTTCTTTGTGCCACAATACATTTCCTCAGTATTCATAGAAAAAGCAGGAGTCAAAGTCGGTACTTTGAAAGGGACAATCATATTCATGTTGCAAATATATTAATTTAGAATAAATATAGATAATAAATTTTCATAAATTTTATGTGATTGACTATTAATTGTTTGAATGCAATTTTGCTCTTATAATATAAAGGTCTTTATTAAAAATTTTCACTCAAAACTGTATTAGCTCAATAATAGAAATTTTCTCAGAGCCCGTTTACATTTTATATTACAAATTTTGTAGCCTGTTTGAAAATCTATTTTTTTGAAAGTGAAAGTTTTTACATAGAAAGACTTAAGATCTTTTCAAACAGAATCTGTTATTCTTTTTAACGCAAAGATTATTTTTACATTACGCATTATTTTTAGAAGGCAAAGGCAAATAAAATTTGCTTCGCGAAGCGTGAAAACAACGCTTCATCAAATCAACTTGTTGATTCATCTTTGCTCACTTAATTAAATTAATATTGAATAAAACTTTGCGTTAAAAAATCAGCAGTAAATTTTAAAATGTTTGAATCAAATTTAAACAGACTCTCAGTCATTTTTATGAATTTTTTAAAATTTGGAACCGATCTTAATTTAATCAAAAAGTTAGATTTAACTGTTTTTATATTTAAAATGATAATAAAAACCCATTAATTTTGAATAAGATAGAAAACTTTTCGTTATTTGTTTGTGATTTCAATTTAGTTGTACAATTTTCGAAAAAATCGTAATTTTACCCATCTTTTTTACAAACAAAATCTAATATAAAAAATGAATACAGAACAGTTTGTGAGCCGTCACATTTCCCTAAATGAAGCCGATAAACAGGCGATGTTGGAAAAAGTAGGCGTTTCAAGTATCGAAGAGCTCATCTCTCAAACCATCCCTTCTTCTATCCGTTTAGAAAAGGATCTTGAAATCTCAGAACCGCTTTCAGAATACGAAATGCTTATCCATTCTAAGGATTTGGCATCGAAAAATACTGATTATACAAGCTATATCGGTTTTGGATATCACAACACTTTGTTGCCATCGGCTATTCAGAGAAATATTTTTGAAAACCCGAGTTGGTACACAGCTTATACTCCTTATCAGGCGGAAATCGCACAGGGAAGATTGGAAGCTCTTCTGAATTTCCAGACTGTTGTGTGTGATCTTACAGGTTTTGCTTTGGCAAATGCTTCATTATTGGATGAATCTACAGCCGCTGCAGAAGCAATGCACATGTTCTTCAACAACAGAACGAAAGATCAGAAAAAAGCAGGAGCAAACAAATTTTTTGTTTCTGACCTTGTGTTGCCTCAAACCGTTTCAGTATTGAAAACGAAAGCGGAAGGACTTGAAATTGAGATCGTAGAAGGTGACCACAAAACGCATGAGTTTGATGGTTCTTACTATGGAGTTCTATTGCAATATCCTGGCAAAAACGGAATCGTTTTAGATTACACAGAAGATATTGTAGAATATAAAAAATTAGACCTTCAGGTTGCAGTTGCTTGTGATCCGATGGCTTTGGTTAAACTAAAATCTCCGGCTTCAATGGGCGCTGATTGTGCAGTTGGGACTTCACAGAGATTTGGTATTCCGTTGGGTTACGGTGGTCCTCACGCAGCATTTTTCTCTTGTAAGGAAGATTATAAGAGAGATATTCCGGGAAGAATTATCGGGGTTTCTCAGGATATGTACGGAAGACGTGCATTGAGAATGGCTTTACAGACGAGAGAGCAGCACATCAAGAGAGAAAGAGCAACTTCAAATATTTGTACAGCTCAGGTTCTTTTGGCGGTTATGGCTGGAATGTACGCTGTTTATCACGGTCCGAAAGGGTTAAATTATATCGCAGATCAGATTCACTTTAAAGCAAACGCTTTGAAAAACGGTCTTAAAGCTTTAGGATATCAAACGGTTGAAGAGCCGATTTTTGATACGGTAAAAATTGCGATGAACGAAGATGAAAAAGGAAGATTATCAAGAATGATGTTGGATCACAGACTTAATCTGAACTATTTCACAGAAGGAATTGTAAGCATCGCGATCAACGAAAGTACAACATTAGAGAAATTAAATGTTCTAATGGCTTCTTTTGCTCAGTTTAAAGATAAGCAGACTTTCAAATTAGAAATAAAAGAAGGATATAGCATTCCTGAAGAGAATTTAAGAAAAGACGAAATTCTTACAGAAAGCGTATTCAACAAATACCACACGGAAACGGAATTGATGCGTTACATCAAACGTTTGGAAAGAAAAGATTTATCATTAACACATTCAATGATTTCTCTAGGTTCTTGTACAATGAAACTGAACGCAGCCACTCAAATGTTACCACTTTCTTGGGACAACTGGGGAGCTGTTCACCCATTTGTACCGGTTGACCAAGCAGGAGGATATCAGGAAATGATTAAGGAATTAGAAAAAGATTTAGCTGAAATCACTGGTTTTGCAGGTACTTCTCTTCAGCCAAATTCTGGAGCTCAGGGAGAATATGCAGGATTAATGGTAATCAGAGAATATCATATTTCAAGAGGTGAAGGTCACAGAAATGTAGTATTGATTCCTCAGTCTGCACACGGAACAAACCCGGCTTCTGCAGCAATGGCAGGAATGAAAATCGTTGTTGTTAAAAATCTTGAAAGCGGAGAAATTGATTTCGAAGACTTGAAAGCTAAAACAGAGCAGCATTCTGAAAACCTATCTTGTGTAATGATTACGTATCCGTCAACTTACGGATTCTTCGACGCAAATATTATTGAAATTACAGACTTAATCCATCAACATGGCGGACAAGTATATATGGACGGTGCGAACATGAATGCGCAAGTTGGATATACAAGTCCGGGAAACATCGGAGCAGACGTTTGTCACCTTAATCTTCACAAAACTTTCGCGATTCCTCACGGAGGTGGAGGTCCTGGAGTTGGTCCTATCTGTGTTGCTAAACACTTGGTTCCTTTCTTGCCTTCCAATGCAAACATCAGAATCGGAGCTAAAGAAGCGATCGAAGGTATTTCTGCAGCGCCTTACGGTTCTGGTTTGATCTTGAATATTTCTTACGCTTACATCAAAATGTTAGGAACTTCAGGATTGAAAAAAGCAACTGAACATGCGATCTTAAATGCTAATTATTTAAAAGAAATTTTAGCTGAGCATTTCCCTATTTTATATTCAAATACTGAAGGTAGAGTAGCGCACGAGTGTATCGTAGATTTCCGTCAGTTTAAATCTTTAGGAATTGAAGTTGCTGATGTTGCAAAAAGATTGATGGATTATGGTTTCCATGCTCCAACAGTTTCTTTCCCGGTTGCAGGAACATTGATGATCGAACCAACTGAATCTGAAAGTAAATCTGAAATCGACCGTTTTGCAGAGGCTTTAATTGCCATCAAACATGAGATCGATGAGATTGCCAACGGAGATGCAGATGCTACAAACAACGTATTGAAAAACGCTCCTCACACCGAGCAATTGGTAATCTCTGATTCTTGGGATAAACCATACAGCAGAGAAAAAGCAGCATATCCATTAGAGTGGGTAAGAGAGCACAAATTCTTTGCTTCTGTTTCAAGAGTTGATGAAGCTTACGGAGACAGAAACTTAGTTTGTACTTGTGAGCCGATTGAAGCTTATATGTAATTAAAAGTTTCTTATATAATTAATCCCTTTCAGTTTTGAGAGGGATTTTTTTGTTTTTAATGCTCAATATTTAGATGGAAATTACAATTCGCTTACATATCGTATAATCTCTTCCAATACTTCAATATTAATATCTTTCAATGTTTTAAACTTAATACAATATCCACTCACACTCGCTTTTCCTAATCTTTTTCCATAAGTTTCAGATAAGAATTTTTTATCTTCAATACCCATGATATAGACCGAAATTCCGGTTGTGTTTGTACTGAGACCGATTCTGTAAAATTCTTTGGTTGTTCCATTAGCATATTTCATCATATGAATTCCATATCCGATATTGGGGTTGGAAACAACTTTACCATCACTGTCTTTACCATCCAGAAACCATAATTTGGATTCTGGCATTGTTTGCAAGATGAGATGATGCAGAGTTTGTAGTTCACTGCTTTTTGGCTCGGGTTGGCTATTGATATATTCTTTGATTTGTTCTTCTGTGTTCATAGCAATATGAAATTGAGTTGTTTTATTAAATCAATTAAATATAAAATAATATTCTGTATACGCTCAAAATTTTAAAGAAGATAGAAATTTGATTGTATTTATAAACCTATTTAAAAGTTATTTTTTTTGTCTAAGAGCCTGTTTAAATTTTATATTACAAATTTTGTAACCTGTTTGAAAATATATTTTTTTGTAAATGAAAGTTTTTACATTAAAAGACTTAAGATCTTTTCAAACAGAATCTGTTATTGTTTTTAACGCAAAGATTCTATTTACATTACGCATTATTTTTAGAAGGCAAAGGCAAATAAAATTTGCTTCGCGAAGCATGAAAGCAACGCTTCATCAAATCAACTTGTTGATTCATCTTTGCTCACTTTATACTAAGTACTGTTGAATAAATCTTTGCGTTAAAAATCAGCAGTAAATTTTAAAATGTTTGAATCAAATTTAAACAGACTCTAAAAATTAATTAGCAATATAATAGAAATAATTATCTGCAATTTTTTCAGACTTCATAATTTCAAAAAGTAAATGATCTTCTTCGATGTGACCTTTTTCATTAAAATAAAAACCATATGAATTATCTGTAAACCCATCGACTAAATAAAAAATACCCTTTGTTGTTTTAACGGCAGAATATATATTCAGTTCATTCAACAAATTCAAAATTTGATCCTGTTGTTTGGAAAATTTTATATGTTCTTTTTTAGTTTCAGGAGAAATAGGATAGGGAGAACCTTTCGGAATGATATAACCCCAATAAAGATTATTTTCTTTGAAAATAGTATCTATTCTCTGAAGGTTTTTTTGATTTAGAAAAATTTTGTTAGTAGATGTAAGGATCAGATTAGATAATTTATCAAATTTCTCAATATTAAGTTTAAAATGATTAGTAAGATTATCTTGATTCTTCGCCCCCTCTCCTAAAAAAGTATTTGCTTTTGCCATGGCTTCCTCTATAGAAATTTTGTATTTATCTGAAAAAGCACCCCATATGAAATTTGGAATTTGACTTGAAGTATAAATAGAATCTAATGCCTTTACTTCCTTTGATTCTAAAGGTCTCATATCCCATTTAGAAAAAGGCTTGGAATTAATAAGGTAAGCTTCTACAGAAGTATATTCCTGATCGGTTATTTTATTTAAATAATCGAATATTTCTAAATCAAACTTTCGTTCATTCTTATTTTGTCCGAAAGCTACTATTGACATGAAAATGAACAGTATAATAGAAAAATTTTTCATAAGATTATATTTATTGCAAAAGCTTCACAATTTCTGTATTACCTTTCTCTTTTGCCATATCCAGCGCTGTTTTACCGTCTTTATTTTTAATCGTTAAATCTGGTTTATATTGCAGCAAAAATTTTACGGTTTCTACATTTCCTCCTTGTGAGCAATACATGATGGGAGTTTCATTGTCTTTATCAATATTGTTGATATCTGCTCCGTTTTTTATAAGATATTCTGCAATATTCAGGTAACCTTTTCCGATTGCGCTTGCAAAAGGTGTTGCAAGATCAGTTGCTTTTGTATCTACTTTGGCTTTATTCTCTACCAAAAGTTTTACCACTTCCATTTTATTGTTTCGTGTAGCAAATCTTAGAGATGACCATCCATTTACATCCTGAAAATTAGGATTTGCATTGTTTTTTAATAGAACTTCAACGATTTTTAGGTATCCTTCCTGAGCGGCAAGATTAAGTGGCGTTGCTGTTGATTCCAAAGGCATATTCACATCAGCACCTTTCTGGATGAGCAATTCAACGATTTTTGCATTTCCTGTACCCACAGCAGAATATAAAGGGGTAATCCCGTCTTCTTGGGATTTTTGATTAATGTCTTCTCCTTTTTCTAATAATTTGTTTATTTTTTTCAAAATCCTGACTTTCAATAGCTTTGAAGATTTTTTGAGAAAATAATGAAGAGAATGTAAATAATGATAAAGCAATAAAAAGGCTTTTGGTTTTCATAAGGTTAAGTTTTATTTTGAATTAATTTTAAAGCATCCAAATATAAAAACAAAATCTTTTAATCAACGAGAATTTCAGAATTAAAAACTTCTTTTCTATTTACCAAAATAGAGTCAAAATTTACTTTTTTAAAAGAAATTTCTTTGCGATAATATTCAAAATCCTCTTTATAAATTTCTATGATTTTCTCTTTGATTTCTTCATCGGGTTTCTGCATGTATTTTTCACAGAGACAAAGTGCTAATTTTTGCATCGCAGATTCATATTCCCATTGATTTGAAACAGCTTCATAATTAATTTTCCTTTCTTTTTCTTCATCATGAAGAGGATAGCTTACTTTGCAGGATTTAAAACTGACTTCTCCTGTATACTTTTTTGAACAGGAAATTAAAATGATAGCAATTAAAAAAATAGTGATGGTTTTTATTCCTAAAAACTCTTTCATGACTGTCTTTGGTGTTGAGCCTCGAGTTTTTGAATTAAATTTCCTTTCACCACCGTAAAACCATAATCCTTCGCTTCCGCAAAAGAAACTTCATATTTCCTTTCAATAGTCCTCAAATCCTCAGGAAATTTTGACAATAAATTATCATAAAAACGATCGAGAAACTCTTTAGAAGGCATTTCGTAATTAACTTTTAATTGAAAACGTCTGATTAAAGCGGTATCAATGATTTCAGGATGATTCGTAGCGCACAGTAGAAGGGCGTTTTGGGGATAATAATCAATCA
Organism: Chryseobacterium ginsenosidimutans; assembly: GCF_024807225.1. Lineage (GTDB taxonomy): Bacteria > Bacteroidota > Bacteroidia > Flavobacteriales > Weeksellaceae > Chryseobacterium > Chryseobacterium ginsenosidimutans. The sequence continues at coordinate 3,366,222 of NZ_JANUCO010000001.1, read as the reverse complement.
GCTGAATTAATGTGTTCACCAGTCGTCTCATTTCGCCCACATCTTTGTCGTCGCTGCCTCTCGCTTTCCCGATCTGGTCAAGTTCATCAAGGAAAAGTACCGATCGTTCTCGGGAAGCTTTATCGAAAATCATTTTGATATTCTGCGAGGTTTCCCCGATTCTCGAAGAAACGATATTGCTTAAATTAAGAATAATGATATTTTTACCTAAAGCATTCGCAATCGCTTTTGCCGTCATGGTTTTTCCGCAACCCGAGCTTCCCTGAAGAAGCACTTTATTGTTCACCGGAAGTCCGTATTCCTGTAATTCTTTGGAATAGGTATTTTCTTTGATGAGCTGTACAAATTGCTCCTTATTTTGAGGTTCAAGGAAAACATCATTCAGCGTTATTTCTTCTTTATCTTGAATAATAAGGTCGTACAGATTCATTTATATTAAAATTATATACAAAGATAAAGTTTTAATCATTTAGAATTTTAAATCCAAAATCGACTTACATTTTTCAAGATAATGATCCTCGGAAAGGTTAATGAATGATTTCTCCTGCCAGTTTTTCGTTTTTTCTGCCTGTTTATTTTCCGGAATATCCCAATCTGGATATACTCTGAAACCACGTTTCCCTTCTTTGGAAAGTGTTGTTAAAATTTTATTCTGAATTAAAACCTCTTTACTGAAAATGAAAAACCCTTTGTTGTTTCCAGATTCTGTCATAATTATATAAAAATCAAAATCATCTTCTTGGGTAAAAGGTTCTGTTTCCCTTGTTTCGGGATTCCTTTTCCATAACGTAACGAACTGTCCCACTTTTTTAGGTGTAATCTTAGCTTTCCTGAATTTTATACTGAATGTATTTAATTGAAAATTATATCCAAAATACTCATCGCATTCAAGGTCTTTTAAAAGGTTTGTAAGTTGGCAGTTTAGTTTTGAAAAAACAGAATTTGGTATTATTTCAATTTCTTTACTCATGGGAAATACGTGTTGAGAGTACAAACTTAGGCAACTTCAATAGAATAAATAAAAAAAGCCGAACATAAATGTTCGACCCGATCGGCTATTATAAAAATTAAATTTCTTCCTTAGTGTAAAATCTTATTGCTATGTTTTTTGTGCCCTTTTACTCGCTGTGAGTAAAAGAGCAGTCAATCTTTTTACAGATTGAAAACATAAACAATATAATTCGTCTGTGTGTCCTGCCACTGCAATCAATTTACAGCTCAGAACGTTTAATTAATTTCTTTGTTCTCTTTTTACTGTCATAAAGTAAGAAGCGAATACTACTAAACATGTTGCGATTCCAATGTAAGTTACCATTTTGTTTTATTTTTAATTATTTGACTTTTTATTATCAATTTTACATTTGCAATATTACAACTTTCAAATAATGTACCAAAACAAATAATCATGATGTATATCAGGGTTTTAGGGTAGTTTTGTTTATGATTTAGATAAGAATAGTTTACATTAAATTAATATAAAATTAAAAATTTATAGTAGGTTTTATTATGTTATCTGTAAAATTTTATCAATCCTTCAATGCTTTCCTGTTTTGTATTTAAAAGTTGATAATACAAAAAAGAAAAAATGCGATACATAATAACATGATTTGAGATAATATTATATCACTATTTTTTGAACTGTAAAGATTTTAATGTTAACTAAATTTATTATTAATCCATTTAAAGTGAATTTTAATACAGTGATGGTGTCAGTATTTATGGTATAATTTTTCATAATAGAATATATGACACAATTGTTTTTGACTACTTTTGTCTTAAAAATAAAGAGTATGGGACGCAGTTATATTTACTTATTATTAGCAATTGTTTTCGAAATTATAGCCACAACTTTCCTGAAAAAATCGGATGGATTTTCTAAAGTTTTGCCTTCGGTAATTACCATTATAGGCTATTCTGCAGCTTTTTATTTTTTAAGTCTTACTTTAAAGCAAATTCCTGTAGGCGTAACGTATGCTATTTGGTCTGGTGTAGGAATTATTTTCATTACCCTAATCGGAATTGTGGTTTTTAAACAAATTCCCGACCTTCCCGCGATTGCAGGAATAATTTTAATCATAATTGGAGTAATGATTATTAATTTATTTTCGAAAATGGGGACACATTAATTTAGAATTCCCGGATAATTGCCTGGTTTCTCTGCTTTTGTTTCCAATGTTCGGCGCGCTTTTCGTACAGGAAAAATTTTCCTAATTTATATTTGAATTTCAGAAACCCCCGAAATTCAATCCCGTCAAATAATCGGTAAGGAATATCCGGATTTTCCTGTAAAGCCCTTCTGATTCCCTTACTGAAGACTGTAGGACCAGTTGTTTCATGGATATTATTCGGATAGCGGTGCGTTTTTATATTATCGAGCATAAGCTCTAATGTTTTCTCAAGAAAAGGATGGTTTTTATTGAAAATAAGACCCCATTGTACAAAAAGATTGGGATGTCTTTCTGCACTGATAACGGCTTCATCATTATCTTTTATAAGGTATCGTAAAGGTTTGGTAATAGAACTGTCAATATCCAGATAAACCCCGCCTTTTTTATAGAGAATGGCGTAACGGAAAAAATCTGCTTTTGCGGCTCCAATGGTTAATTTTTTGTAGTTTTCGATATATTCAGGAGGAAACTCTTCTGTGATGAATTTTTCAATATCCTGATCGTCATAGAAAAAATAATTGTATTCAGGATTTTTTCTTTTCATGTTCCAAATGTGCAGTTTTGTAATGAAGGGAAGCTTTTTTGTCTTAAAAGTCTGAAATATCTGTTTCGGAACTGCCATAGTTTATTTTTTAATGTCTATTATTTAATATTCAATATGCTGAAAATCATTTACTTGGATTTTTAAATTGAGATTATGGATGGGAGGGAAACCATGAGAACCTCTTAAAATGCCGATGCAGCTTATCTTTGAGTTACTTTTAAGATTAAAATTTTATTAAAAAGTTAAATCAATCGCTTGATTAATTTTTGGGTTTCCCGAAAAGATTGTAAGAAATCCCGATATTGAAATAAAAAGAAGGTTTGTATTTTGCCTCGAAAACATAGTCTTTAAAAGATTCCTGTTTCTCAAAAACTCGGGCATTCGGAGTTGCTCTGATTCCTGTTTTTAAAGTTCCGATGAAATATCCGCCTAAATTATGTTCATAAATTGCTCCGGAATTGATTTCCACTTGTCTATATTCATAGGTTTTATCCGATCGATAAAGGTAAAAAGACGTATTATCCAGCTCGGATCCGAAAGAAATTCTACCGTTTGAAAAAATATTTTTTCTTATCAAGACCTTTTTGGGCAAAAGAATATCCGCAACCCAGCCATTATCAAATTTATGTTCATAAGTAAAAATCGGAAGAACAGGAACTTGTGAGCTCGGATCGATAAATACGGCAGCTCCCAATGTTATTTTCGTTTTCGGGTTGGCTTTTAAAACAATAAGTCCGGTCAGTATTCCGCGGATTCTTTCAAAATGCTGTTCGCTTCCATCCACAGAAACTGATGCAGAATAAACCGCGATTTTATTAAAAAGTTTAGAAAAATAATTGGCATTAATGGCTTCAGAAAAATAATGATAATCGCTTTTTTGTTGATAATCGGAAACAGGGTTTTCGGTATTTATGGAAGTGTAGCGGTAATTTAAAGAGGTACTTAATTGCCATTTTCTGTTTTTAACGAAATAAATATTGGCATTGGCTTTTACCTGATGAAAATCTTTCACTTTATTTTCAGGAAGCTCGTTTCCATTGAGATTTGAAGTGAATTTGTAAGGTGTTGTTTGGGTAAATTCTAAATTAAAATCACGGGTCTGTGGAAATTTATCTGCAACAAATGCTCTTACTTTCAACGGAATACTGTCTTTTTTCTGAGCATAAACAATATTTTTAAAAGGAAGAAATGCAAACGGAATAAGAGCTTTTCTAAATGTTTTCATAGTTATTTTAGTTCTTTAATAATGGACTGAAAAAAGTTGAAATGGAAGATTTTATCATAAAAAATTTCAATGCTGTTTTCTATGATGAATTCAATATATTCCTTAGATTGGGAAACGGAATCTTCTTCCACAAAAACAAACCAGATTTCTTTTAAGTGATTGGTTCTCTTAAAACTTTCGAAAAGATTCAGGTCTAGAGAAATCGGATGTTTCAAATCGTAGAATAAAATTCCTTTTTTAACATTATTTTCTTCAATAATATTTACAGGATGGTTGATACAGTTAATAATTTTAATCTCCGAATTGTAGCAATCAATAAAATGATGCAGATCAATCAGTTGAATTACTTTTTCTTCTTGTTGAGAGTCAGTCATATAAAAACATTCTATTGAGATTTGCTCCGTCAGTTTCCTGGAAAGCCGTTAGTTCCATAAGTGAAAATTTTACAAGGCAAAGGAATAGAGAAACATTATGCGAAAATTGTTTTTTATACGAAATGGGTGGTATTTTATACGAAATCTTTAGTTTTAAAATTTGTATAATAAAATGCGGATTTTGTATAATATTTTAATGAGAACTATCGTTATAACGTATTTTTGTTGTGTTATAAAAATAGATCGGAAAGAATGAAATACGATTCTCAGCATTTTAAAGAAACATTGGTGATGGATTTTCTAGTAGAAGACCGTTTCAGGTTTTTGAGGCATTTTTTGTTTCTTATTTTCTTCTTTTTATTGATTTATAATGCGAGATTCTGGCATTGGTATTCGGGAGTTTATCAGTATTACATCTTGTTTTTTGTATATCTTTTGTTGATTTCGATGGTGTATATCAATATTTATGTATTGGTTCCGTTGTTTTTCTTTAAAACCCGTTATTTAACGTATTTTATTCTTCTTGTTTTGCTCGGAGTCGTCGGTTTGAATATTATTGGCTATTGTTTCGAAACTTTTTTCTCAGAATACAGAGTGATGCATATTCCACGGGAAGGCGGAAAAGGTGGGATTTATGAAGGTGTTTTAATGTGTATTCCGATTATTATGACGACAACAACGGTAAAACTTTTACAAAAATGGATAAAAGACAGCCAGAGAATCACAGATCTTAATAATCTTACACTGAGAATGGAACTGAATGAGCTCCGAAACCAGATCAATCCTCATTTTCTGTTTAATATGCTGAATAATGTAAAAGCATTAATAAGAACCGATCCCGAAAAAGCGACAACTGTTATCATGAAACTGTCCGAATTTTTAAGATACCAATTGTATGAAAACGGCGAAGAAAAAACGCTGCTCACTTCGGAAATCGATTTTCTTTCGAACTTTATAAACCTTGAAAAAATAAGAAGAGAAGATCTTTCTGTGGATATTTGGGTTGATATCGACAAAAGAACGGTGAACAGTATTTTTATTCCGCCTAATATTTTTACAACGTTTGTAGAAAATGCCGTAAAACACAGTGTCGACATCAGTGGAAAAGAACATTACATTAAAATCGATCTTAAAATGCAGGATAAAAAATTGCATTTTAAATGTATCAATTCAAAAAACTCTGATTTTCCTGTTTCTAATAAAAATTATGGTGGTTTGGGATTGGTAAATATCAAAAGAAGATTAGAATTATTGTACCAAAACACCCATGAACTGGAGATTGTTTCGACGGATAAAGAATATATTGTAAACTTAATTATTCCTGTATGAATTGTATAATTGTAGATGATGAGCCGTTGGCAAGAGCCGAAATGCAGTCGTTAATAAAAGAAGTTTCGCAAATTGAAATGTTGGGAAGTTTCTCGAATGTTCTTGCAGCAACCGAATTTTTGAAAACAAAAGAAATCGATTTGATTTTTCTTGATATCGAAATGCCTTTAATTTCAGGATTGGAATTCGCAGAAACGTTGCCAAAAGACACCTTAATAATTTTCACAACAGCTTATTCGCAGTATGCCTTAAAAAGTTATGAACTGGATGCGGTCGATTATTTATTGAAACCCATTGAAAAACAGAGACTTGAAAAAGCAATCAATAAAGCGATTCTTTATAAAGAGTTGTTATCAAACGAAACGGTAAAAAATACCGTAGAATCCAATACTTCCGATTTTTTATTCATCAAAGCAGACAGAAGATATTATAAAATTAACTTTTCTGATATTAAATTTATCGAAGGCTTAAAAGATTATGTCGTCATTCATACCCAAACGCAAAAGCTGATTACAGCAATGAATTTAAAGACCATTCATCAAAAAATTCCGGCAAATATTTTTCTGAGAGTGAGCAAATCGTATGTCATTAATATTGATTTTATTGATTCTTTCGACAATCATAATATCTACATTGGCGATGCGGAAATTCCTTTGGGAGAGGTTTATAAATCGGAGTTTTTTAAGGCGTATTCCGGAGGTTCGTTGAATATTGATAATTAATTAAATAGAGTGAGTTGACTGTTTTGATAAAACCCATTTTCCATTTTCGTAAACCGCTTCAACAAAACCTCCACCTGCACCGCTTCCATAATTGATAAAGAATTTTTTACCGTCTTTATCCTTTTTAATTTTTCCGACATATTCGGGAAACATACCTAATTTGTAATCAGATTTTAAATTAAATCTTTCTTTTTCAGGATAAACAAGTACTTTTACATGAGTTGGTTTAATTTTTTGGAAATAGTCACAATCCGAAAAATATCCCGTAAAAGAATAATTGTTTTTGGAAAAATCATAATTATGATAATCATGATCTACAATCTGAGAATACAAATCTGTGAATTTAGATTTCTCAGATTTGTACAACGGATTGATATCTGTAAAATCCGAAATCCCATCATTATCTGTGTCTGCAGAGTTTGGATTTAATAAAATTAACTTTTCAAATAAATCGTTGAAACGATCTTTGTCACTATCTTTTCTTACCGCATCAAGATTGATTTCAAAAACAAGCTGATCTTTTACGGCTTCTTTTGGCGGACCAAAAGGATAACCCCAATCTTCACTGATTCTTATAAAATTTCCATAAGCCAGAAGTTTGTTGCCCGATACAAAATTTTCCGGTTGATTATTATTAAAATGAGTAAAATTGCTCAAACCTAAATAGTAAGCATTGGGAATATTGTTTTTCACTTCAAGAAACCAATACCCAAACTGATTTTCGCCAATTCCGTAAGTATTATTATTTTCTTTCTGAATATTTTTATAAAGAAACTGTTCGCCAAAATTTTTTCTTAGATCACCAAATTTTGCATTGTATTCTTCCGTTCTTTTCTTCCATGAATTTTCATCATAGTCAGACATTGATTTTCTCTCATCATTAAATTCTTCTTCATAAGTTTTCAGATCTTTATTGATGCTGAATTTTACATGAGAAGGATTTGCCTTCAAGATTTCTTCAGGAGTATCGATTTTGAATTCTTTGTATTTGGTATCTTTTTCTTTGCCGTCCTCAAAACAGTTTTTTTCTATATCATATTGTTTACAGGAAAATAATGAAATGAGAAGAATAGATGAGTAAAATGATTTCATGAAAATTGTTTTTAATAGAGTTTTTGATCTTTTTCACAGAAAAAACTTGTTCGTTTACCAATTCCTGTGTCTTTTTTTATAATTTCTGCACCACATTTCGGGCAGTTTTTCTGGTGATAAACTTGCCAGTGTTTTTTCAGAACGTTTGCCTTTTTCCATTTTTTGAAATCGAAACTGTAATTTCTGGCTTCTGCAATTAGCTCGTCTAATTTTTTTGGAGGTAAATTTCCGATCAGACTTTCAGGATGAACTCCAATTCTGAACAAAACCTCATTTTTAATAATATTTCCGACTCCAGAGAAAATATCCTGATCCATTAAGGCGTCGGAAACCATCATTTTAGGAGTTGATTTTAATTTCTTTTCCGCTTTTTCAGGACTCCAATCGTCGCTCATCACGTCGGCTTCCCAATCAATTTTGTTTAAAAATTCAAGATCGACAAGCTTCACATTACAGGTGTAAAAATACATTCCGCCTTCTTTAAAAATCAACCCTAATCGTAAATTATCTTTCTGATCTTTCTTTTCGAACAAGCTATAAGAACCGAACATCAATAAATGAATCCGGATGTTGATAGTATCGAAAATAAGGTAAGTTTGTTTCCCGAATGTTTTTATCTCCCGTAAAATCTCATTCTTAATTCCGGATGTTTCTTTAATTGAATTTCCTTCAACTTCAATTACTTTTTGACCGACATATTTTTGCAGATCTTCTTTCATTAACACTATTGTTGGACCTTCAGGCATGTTTTTAATTTAGATCTTACACAACAATAATTTTGCCACGAAAAAATTTAAATAAGTTAAAGTTCATCGATGCAAATCATTAAACATCTCAATATATTTTTCTTTAAACATTTTCTCAGCATTTTCAGGAAAAGGAAAACCATCTGGTCCTACATAAATTTGTTTTGTATCAATATCTTTATTTAAAATTCTGATTTGGTTGTATTTTGTTAACCAGACATCAAAATGTTCAATCAATTTTGTGGCTTCATCCAGTAATTCGGGCGGGAGAGAATGTCCGTTATTAATCAATAAATCCCGAATGTGCTGATTGGATTTTAAAATAATTTCATCTTCATAAAACTGATCGTATTTTTCGATTTTAGAATATTTGTTTTTAAAAGCAAGTTTCAGCCGATTCAAATGAATATAAACCTGTCCCAATAATTCCACGGTATTTTTTCGCCATTCAAAATAGGAGTTATCTTTTTTCGACAACGCTTCAAACTCTCTTTTGATGATTGAATTGTGCCGTTCTGTTTTTCTATGGAAAAAATAAGCGATGATTGCCGTGAAAAAAGCAGTGACAATCGTACTTCCCAGTATTTGTTGTAGTAATTCGGGCATGATTTCAGTTTTTGATTATTAGTAATCATAAAGTTAGAATAAAAAAGAAGGAGATTTTTCAGGTATTTTTACGGAGAAATAGAAGTTTCCGATGAGAGTTTTTTAGAAAAAATCATTCGATTAGTTCATAAAAAATAAAATTTGGAGTAATTTTGAAAAATGATGAACTTAAACCAGATTTTCACGAATCAGCGTACAGGAAACAATCCGCATACAAAGGCTTCAAGAACGGATTTTCAGAGAGATTTTGATAGAATTATTTTTTCATCGGCTTTCAGAAGACTGCAAAATAAAACGCAGGTTTTTCCACTTCCGGGAAGTGTTTTTGTACACAACCGTTTGACTCACTCGTTGGAAGTTTCATCTGTAGGAAGGAGTTTGGGAAGTATTATCGGTGAGTTTATTCACGATACCTATAAAAATGATTTAAATGAAGATTCCAGGAATTTTTACCTTCATAATTTAGGAAACGTCATTGCAGCCGCTTGTTTGTGTCATGATGTGGGAAATCCTGCTTTCGGACATTCCGGTGAAGATGCGATTGCGAGTTATTTTGATAGAAATGAAACCGATTTAAAGCCAAAATTCAATGAAAAAGAATGGGCAGATTTGGTTAATTTTGAAGGAAATGCCAATGCGATCAGAGTTTTGGCGCAACAGCAGCAAGGAAAAGATGCGGGAGGAATTCAATTGACATTTTCGACATTGGCGAGTATCGCAAAATATCCGTGTGAAGCGATTGCCAAAAAGAAAGGAATTATTCATCGTAAAAAATTCGGTTTCTTTCAAAATGAAAAAGATATTTTCCTTGAAATCGCAAAAGGGACTAATTTAATTTTAGAAAACGAAGAACCGTATATTTTCAAAAGACATCCGTTTGTTTGGCTTGTAGAAGCGGCAGACGATATTTGCTACAACATTATCGACATGGAAGATGCTCACCGATTGGGCATTGTTTCGACAGCAGATTGTAAAAATTTGTTTTTCGAACTGGTAAAATCTGAAACCGATGATGTTGAAAGAATTGAAAGAAAACTGAGTTCTATTTCCAATGAAAACGAGCAGATTTCTTATTTAAGAGCGAAAGTCATCAACGCATTGATTAATAAGTCCCTTGAAATGTACAAGCATAATTTTGAGACGATTCTTGAAGGAAATCTTAGCAACGGTCTCCTCGATATGTATAAAAATGAAAATAAGGCATTGCAGGATATTGCAAGTTTTTCAGTGGAGAAAATCTACAATCATAAAGCGGTGGTAGAAATTGAAAACGCCGGCTACAACGTAATGTACGAATTGTTGGATCATTTTATTCCGTCGATTTTAAAATCTGAAGCTAATGTAAAATCTTACGATATAAAAGCATTAAAATTAATTCCGAAACAATTCATTTACGAAAACGGAACCGATTATCAGAAGGTTTTGGGCGTAGTCGATTTTGTTTCCGGAATGACCGATAATTATGCAACCGATCTTTACAGAAAAATCAAAGGAATCGACATCGGAATGACGGTTTAGGTTGTAGTGATGGAAGTTTGAAGATAGAAGCTCGATGTTTATAACATTTGCAAAAACTTCCCGCTTCCATCTTCAAACTTCAAACAAATCAACCAAGCAGTTCATTCGCTTCTTTGATTAAGGATTGCATTAAAATGGAGGCTTTTTTATATTTTAAAAGTGGCGCAATCTGACCGGACCAAAAGAAAACAAAATCATTTTTTTGTTGTTCCAACGCGGCTTTTCTCAAGGTTCCCATGAAAGTTGTCTGCAAAGGAAAAGGCAACGTTTTGTCTGTCGCAGCCAATACATCTCTCGTGATTTTAGTGGTAATTCCGCGTCCTAATCTTCCGGTGTACGCTCTGGAAAGGGTAGTAGATTTTGCAGCATCGGAGAACAGAAATTCTTTGTGAATCGGCAAAGCTCCGGATTCTTCGGTTGCCAAAAATGCAGTCCCGATTTGTACGGCTTCAGCTCCCAAAGTGAAAACTCCGGCAATTCCGCGACCGTTGGCAATTCCTCCGGCTGCAACAACCGGGATTTTTACTTTATCTTTAACGAGTTGAATTAAAGCAAAAGTTCCTGTTGTAGAAAGTTCAGATTTATCGAGAAAAGAAGGTCTGTGACCGCCACTTTCGAAACCTGAAGCAACAATAACGTCAACTCCTAATTTTTCCAAAGCAATGGCTTCATCCAGCGTTGTGGCGTTTCCGAAAACAATGGTTCCCTGTTTATGAAGGTCTTCAATGATATTGACATCTAAAAGTCCAAACATAAAGCTGAAAACTTTAGGTTTAATATCAAAAACGACCTGCAGCTGATTTTGAAATCTCGATTCAAAAGAGGGTGGAAGTGCAGGAATTTCGGTATTTAAAAGATTAAAATAAGGTTTAAAAGTCTCAACCGCCTTTTCATACTGCTTTTTAGTATGTTCTTCATCAATGATGTCGTGATCGTTTACCCAAAGATTAAGGTTGTAAGGTTTGTCGGTTTTCGACTGTATTTGTTTGTGAATATCATAAATTTCCTGAGGTGAGAGAGTATAAGCTCCGAATCCTCCCAAACCGCCGAGATTACTCACTGTCGTTGTCAGTTCAACCGTTGATAAACCTCCGCCAAAAGGACCTTGCATAATGGGATATTCAATTCCCAGCAATTCTGTGATTCTGTTTTTATTCCACATGATTTTGATGATTTTGGTTAAAAAAATGAAGTTAAGGTTGCACGTCGGTTAATGTCTTGTTGACAATGAGCCATTCCCCATTAATTTTATTGAAAGTTATAAAATTATAGTAATTAAAATCATACATTTTTACATTTAATTTTGCTGTGGCAATCGAGTTAATCACGTCAATAGAAATGATTTTCGCCGTGAAATCTTTCCCTGATTTTTCCGGACTTATACGACTTCCAACCCCTTCAATATATTGTGCTGCGGTTTTGAAATAAGGAACGCCTTTTATGTCTCCGAAAAGAAATGCATCTTTATAGAAAGCTTTTTTGAGAAGTTCGGTATTTCCTTCAAAAATCCCTTTGAAATAATAGTTTTCAATAACATTTCTTATTTCAGTTTCCTGTGTTTGATCTGTTTTCATAACACTTGTTTTTTGTGCATAGCCGTTCAATGGAAAACTGAACAGCCATGCAATGATTAATAGAATTTTCATTATAAATTGTGTCCGGCTCCCATTCCTCCGTCAACGTTGATGATGGCTCCGGAAATTAATTTGTTCTTAGCAATCGCGTGAATCATCTGAGCAACCTCTTCCGGTTCTCCGATGCGGTTTATTAAGTGTAAACCTACATTATTGTCGATCGTTTCATCGTGCATCGGTGTTCTGATTAATCCTGGTGCAACGGTGTTTACTCTGATATTATCTTTCCCAAATTCCGCTGCCAATTGTAAGGTCAAAGCGTGAATTGCTCCTTTGCTCGAAATCGGTGCAGTCGATGGAGATTGTGCAATGGCATGATAAACCAAAGGTGTTTCCGACATTGATGACAACTCCGTCTTTTTGCTTAATCATTTGAGGAATAACGGCTTGTGTCGTGAAGAATGTTCCTTTTAAATTGGTTGTTAAAAATTTATCCAAATATTCTTCTGTCACTTCTAAAAATGGTTTGTTATCGTAAATTCCTGCATTGTTAACCAAAACGTCTATCGAACCGAATTTTTCAAGAGCCGTTTTTGCCAATGCTTCTCCAACTGCCTTATCGGCAATATTTCCTGCAACCATCGCCAGATTTTCTCCCGCTCCCAATTCATTATAAACCTGCTCTAATTTTGATTCTGTTTGTGAATTAATCACCACATTATCACCTCTGTCCAAAAAATAACGGGCTACTTCCAAGCCGATTCCTGATGATGCGCCTGTTACGATTATTGTTTGTTTTTTCATTTTAATTTACTTTTTTGCTGTTGAAAATCCTTGTTCTTTTAACACTGAAACCTGTTCTCCCGCATATCCCCAATTATCATCTTCGATTTCGTTGATTACGATGTGTGTCAAATGTGGATCTTTATTTAAAACTGTAGTGACAACTTCACTGATTTTTCTGATTAATTCCTGTTTTTTTTCGCGGTTAATATCTTCGCGTAAAACGTCGATTGTAATGAATGGCATGATGTTAAATTTTTAATTGTGATTAAAATTAACCGCAAAAGAGACAAAAGTTGTTAAACCTTTCGCGGTTAAAATAAAAGTTTAAATAATTTCTTATTAATAATTATTGTGCGTCTGCAACCAAATGTACATTCAGATCGAAATTGTTGTAGATCAAAGTGTCACCAAGATTGGCAAAGAAATTTGATGATCTGAATTTGATGTTGAATTTTGTTCTGTCGATTACAATTTTAGCGTCTAAAACTGCAACATTGTCTGTCTTCACAATTTGTAAAGTTGTCTCAATAGAATTTGTAATTCCTTTGATCGTAAGATCTCCTTTTACATGATAAAGGTTACTGTCGCTTGGTTCTGCATGTATGATTTCGAAAACCGCATCAGGAAACTGATCTGAGTTAAAGAAATCGTCTGAAGCCAAATGACTCGCAAATTGTGCGTTTGTTTCGGCATCTTCAACATCAAGAATGGTGATTGATCTTGTGCTGATTACAAATTTTCCGGATAGAAGATTGTTGTTTTCAAAAGTGAAATCTCCGTCTTTTACTTCGATTATTCCGTTGTGAGCTCCGGTTACTTTTCTTCCGATCCACTCTACTAAACTGTTTTTGCTGTTTACTTTAAATTTTTTTGTATCCATTTTAATTGGTTTTAAATGTTGATACAAAGTTCAGCCGATTGAAGGAAAAAGTTACGTGATGTAGATCACGAAATATGGAGAAGTTTAAGGGCGGGAAGATGGGAGTTGGAGGATGGAAATTGATGTTTTTAAAGGTTTATATTTAATTAAAATTAACAAGCAGAAATTACCATTCCAATAGTAACCTCCGGCTCCCACCTTCAAACTTCCTGCTATTGATGAAGTCGACTCAAAGTCTCTCTTGTAACACCTAAATAAGCGGCAATCAGATGTTTCGGGACTAAGTTGTATAATTGAGGATACAAAGCCATAAGTTCTTCATACCTGAATTTCGCATCGTTATTCATGAAAGAAAGCAAACGTTTTTGAGCTGCAACATAGCCTTTATTCGTTCGCCACCTGAAAAAATGTTCCACCTCATGAATTTCACTGCAGATCTTTTCTCTGTCTTCATTTGAAATAGATAAAATACTTGCATTGGTAACGCAATCAACGTTGATGGTTGCTCTGTTTTTGCTGTAGAGCGCATCAAAATCTGTTACCCACCAATTCTGCATCGCAAACTGAAGGATAAACATTTTCATAGCATCATTAAGGTAAAATGCTTTCAGACAGCCATCTAAAACAAAATATTCGTGATCTACGAAATCTCCTTCCGAGATCAGACTTTGTCCTTTTTTTAGATTTATCATATTAAAATGCCCGAAAACATACTCAAACTGATCTTCAGTAAGAGAAGCAAATTTTGAGATGTGCGCTTTTAATATTTCTTTAGCATCAACCATAATGAATTATTAATAATCAAAATTAAGTCTTTTCTTAAAATTAATTTACATTAATTGCTTGTAGATTTTCTAATTATTTTTAACAAAATAAAAATAACAACGACTCATTAAAAAATCAAATTATGGCATATTTAGGAATTATTGTTTTTATCGGGTTGGTAACATTATTTGCTTCTTTTTTCACTGTAAAACAGGAAACGGCGGCAATTGTGGAGCGTTTAGGGAAATTTCATTCTGTCCGTCATGCGGGTTTGCAGCTTAAAATTCCTTATTTAGATAGAATTTCAAAAAGAATGAATCTGCGAATCCAGCAATTGGATGTCATGATCGATACCAAAACGTTGGATAATGTTTTTGTGAAAATGAAAATATCGGTTCAGTTTCAGGTAATCAGAACACAGGTTGGAGATGCTTTTTACAGACTTGAAAGTCCACATGATCAGATCACTTCTTATGTTTTTGATGTAGTGAGAGCGGAAGTTCCCAAGTTAAAACTGGATGATGTTTTCCTGAAAAAAGATGATATTGCGATCGCTGTAAAAGCCGAACTTCAGGAAGCGATGCAGAGTTATGGTTATGATATTATCAAAGCTTTGGTAACAGATATTGATCCGGATGAGCAGGTAAAACATGCCATGAACAGAATCAACGCTGCGGAAAGAGAAAAAACAGCTGCAGAATATGAATCTGAAGCACAAAGAATCAGGATTGTAGCGGTTGCAAAAGCAGAAGCTGAATCTAAAAAATTACAGGGACAAGGTATTGCGGACCAAAGAAGAGAGATAGCAAAAGGTCTTGAAGAATCGGTAAGAATGCTGAATAATGTGGATATTAATTCTCACGAAGCATCTGCATTAATCGTGGTTACGCAACATTATGATACGCTTCATTCGGTAGGAGCGAGTAGCAGAAGTAATCTTGTTTTACTTCCCAATTCACCAACGGCAGCAAGCGGAATGCTGAATGATCTGATTGTAGCAATGACCACGGCAAATACAGTAGGAGAGGCGACGAAGGGTGATTATCCTAAACCTCCCAAAGATCACAATCACAATACGAGCAGCAATCTATAAAAAATAAAACCTCCGAATTTCGGAGGTTTTTTGTTATTTCTTGGTTTTAGAGACCTGTTTTATTAAAGTATATTTAATTGAAGAACCGTCCATCGGAGGATTGGCGATTTTTTCTGTTTTTACTTTCAAAACGTATTCGTAACCCGGTTCGTAGGTGAACCCTTCAATATTGCTGTAGAAGTTTGTCCAGTTTCCCGATTGGGTTTCTTTCACCTGCAGGCATTTCATAGGTGCAACTCCTGTACAGTCTGCAGTTTCGGGTCCTACGATAAATGTTTTTTCATTCTCGCCGGAAGCGTCTGCAGTTGTAGTACATTGTGCCAATACAAGCATAAAAACTGCGGAAAATAATACTTTTAGAAATAATTTAGTGTTTTTCATAATTCAAACTTTAAAAATTGAGCGCGCAATTTTTATGCCGATTTGTAGATTCAAAATTATTTAAGCATAAGAGCCCGTTTACATTTTATATTACAAATTTTGTAACCTGTTTGAAAATCTATTTTTTTGAAAGTGAAAGTTTTTACATTGAAAGACTTAAGATCTTTTCAAACAGAATCTGTTATTCTTTTTAACGCAAAGATTCTATTTACATTACGCATTATTTTTAGAAGGCAAAGGCAAATAAAATTTGCTTCGCGAAGCGTGAAAATATAGCTTCATCAAAATCAACTTGTTGATTCATCTTTGCTCACTTAATTAAATTAATATTGAATAAATCTTTGTGTTAAAAATCAGCAGTAAATTTTAAAATGTTTGAATCAAATTTAAATAGACTCTAAGTTCGGGATAAGAAAATTTTAGGTCTTTTTTAAACGCTATGATCGCAATTTTTTTTATTAAAACTGAAAAAAAATTCGTTCGCAAGGGCGTTTCACTCAGCTAAAATCGCAATCAGTCTTTGTTGAATAAAGTGTTAACTAAGGTTGTTTAAAAGAACTATTCCCAAGGTTGCTTCGGTTTGGCAACTCCAATAAAACTTTGCTTTCTGATGAGTAATTCAAAAAACAATTTAAAATCCGAAATCAGTGACCATAAAGGATATTTGAAGGTTGCAGGTTTATTCTTTTCAATCACAGCATGACTGAACCACGCAAAACCGTAACCAAAAATAGGAACGTACCATAGAAATCTTTCTTTTCCTGAGCTGATGACATATCCGATCACGAAAAATACGAGCAATGTCCCTATAAAATGCAATATTCTGGTTCCCGTTCTGCTGTGTTCGGTAAGGTAAAACTGATAAAATTCTTTGAAGGTTTTTATTCTTTCAGACATGGCGTTTTTAGTTTAGGTTTAAAAAATCTAAAGCAATAAGTCAGCCAATTTTTAAAGAAAAGTACAAAAAGCAAAAAGGCAAAACTGCGATTCACAATTTTGCCTTTTTAGTATATTTTATTGAAAACCTTTTGAGGGCTAAGCTTTATTAAGTTTACTGTGTTTTTTACCGTAAGAGAAATAGAAGATTAATCCCAACACCAACCAGATCCCAAACCAAGACCAGTTTTCTGTACTCATACCTGTTAAAAGATAACAGCAAGAAACTAACCCTAAAAGTGGAATTAAAGATAAGTTTTTCAGAAATGCCAAGAATGAAATCACCACACAAACTAAGAAAAAAGTAATCAATGGGATGTTCATTACGACATCTTTAAACATATCTGTAAAATAGGTTGGGAAAATGTAATTTACCAAAACCAGACTCAAGATAAACCCAATCGGGAAGATGTATTTTGAATTAATATAAGGGATTTTGAATTTCCCTTTTCTCTCTGCCATTTCCTCCTCACTTTGTGGGGAAAGCATCAAAACACCTCCACAAACAAGAACGAACGCAAACAGAGTTCCGATACTTGTAAAATCTAAAATTAAATTTTCGTCGGTAAAAAAGATAGGAAGTCCCACAACAATACCCGTAAGAATTGTCGCGAAAGCAGGCGTTTTATATTTAGGGTGAATTTCAGACAGTTTTTTTGGCATTAATCCATCTCTACTCATCGTCATCCAGATTCTTGGCTGTCCCATCTGGAACACCAATAAAACACTTGTCATGGCTACAACCGCAGAGATTGATACGATGAAAAGCATCCATTTTACGCCTTTTATGGCAAATATTTCTGCTAAAGGATCGGAAACACCCAATTCTTTATAAGAAACCATCCCGGTAAGAACCAAAGCCAAAATAATGTAAACGACAGTGCAGATCACCAAAGAGTAAATCATCCCTCTTGGTAAGTCTTTTTGAGGATTTTTTGCTTCTTCCGCCAAAGTAGAAACGGCATCAAAACCAATATAAGCATAGAAAACTGCAGAAACTCCTGCCATTACTCCGCCAAAACCATTAGGTAAAAACGGTGTCCAATTATCAATATCAACATAAGTGAAACCTACGATAATGACAAGAAGAATTACGGCTAATTTGATGTAAACCATTAAGTTACTTAGGTTTTTAGACTCTTTTGTTCCTCTGTAAACCAAATAAGTAATTAGTACATTAATTAATAAAGCCGGTAAATCGAATATTACTTTTAAACTTCCTAAAAGCGGTGAATTTTTCCATGCCAGAAAGCCTTCCGCATTTTGTAGTGTTGTTATTTTCTTTTGAAGAATAGTGGTAATGTTTTGCCCTTCTTTTAGATGTCCTTTTACTTCATTAGATGTTAAATAACTTTCTAAAGACGAATCATGTACAAGGGTTGCTTTATTCGACAGATAATTGTTGATACTTTGAATGAAAGCTGTATTATCATTAAAAATAGCATGTGCAGATTTGTAATTAACAGTCAACCATTCCGGGATATGAATTCCGAATGTCTCTATTAAATTGGTAAAATAACCACTCCACGAAAAGGCAATATAAATATTTCCGATGGAATATTCCATAATTAAAGCCCAACCGATAATCCACGCAAAAATTTCTCCGAAAGAAACATAAGCATAAGTATAAGCACTTCCTGAAACGGGAACTCGTGAAGCAAATTCTGCATAACACATGGCTGTAAAACCGCATGCAACAGCACAAATAGCATATAAGAAAATAACACCGGGACCGCCGGAAAAACAAGCATTACCAATCGCACTGAAAATACCACCACCAATAATGGCAGCAATACCGAAAAAGGTTAAATCTTTTACACTTAAAACTTTGTTCAAAGAATGGTTTTCACCATCACCTCCCTCCAAAATTGTCGCATTCAATGGTTTCCTTCTAAAAAGTTGATTCATTCAATTCTATATTTGATTACGAAAAAAGCAAATGTAATTATTTCTCTGAAATAATTTTTGTTTTCTTAAGGTTTCTTATCAAAAAGTTAAGAAGTCTTAAAAAAGATTATAGTTATTAACATTATGTTAAAAGGCTTGTTTATACAATATCTTTTCAATATTTTCGTTGATAAAATGTGGATAAAATTCACGTTAAATTTAAAATTTATGGCCTTGTTTTTGAGGCTCAAACATTTTAAAATTTGATATTAATGAGATCAAAAAAAATACTTTTAGCGGCTGCAGTGTTTTATTTCGGGGTTTCCGAAGCACAACAGTCACAATACTTTACACAAAAAGAAAATTACAGATTCAATCTGGCTGAAAATCTGTATCAGACCAAAATATACAACGCTTCCCAATACGAATACGCAAGACAATATTTCTATAATCAGAATTTGTCGAGGTCGAGGAAAGAAGCTGCGCAGTTTTTTGATAACGTGATCGGGGTTATTCTTCAGAAAAATCATGCTGAAGAAGGGTTAACCGCTTTCATGAAAGAATATCCGAATTCTGCCTATTTTGCTCAGGCAAATCTTCCGTTGGCTGATTATTATCTGGCTAAAAAAGATTTCCCGAAAGCCTTGGAAACTTTGAAAAAAGTAAACCAATATCAACTTTCAAAAGAAGAAAATACGCAATACATCTTGAAATTGGGTTATGCCAAATTTATGATGGGCGATTCTAAAGGGGCAACTGATGCACTGGAAGAAGCTTACAAAACAGCGGACGAATCTCAGAAAGGCGATATTGCTTATATGTTGGGACATTTGTATTATTCTAACAGACAGAATGATAAGGCTTTTAAATATTTTGATTCTGTAAAAGATCAGCCGAAATATTCTAAGCTGGTGCGTCCTTATTATGTACAAATGTATTATAATGATAAGGATTATGACAAGGCGATTTCGGAAGGAACTGCTTTGCTTAATGAAGATATTTCTGATGCTTATAAAGCTGAGGTTCACAAGATCATTGGTGAAAGTTATTTCATGAAAAGTGATTATACTTCGGCATATCCTCATTTAAAGGATTATCTGAGCGTTCAGCAGAATCCGTCTGAAAATGACCTTTACGAGATGGGATTTGTCGCAGCTCAGCTTAAAAAATATGATGAAGCGGTTTCTTATTACAATCAATTATTGAACAGCAATTCTGCGTTGGCTCAAAATGCGTATTATCAACTTGGAAATGCTTATTTGGCGGTTGGTAAAAAGCAAGAAGCACTTTCTGCGTTCCGTTCGTCTTATCAGATGACATATGATGCCAATGTGAAGAAACTGGCGCACGAACAATATGCAAAATTAAGCTACGACATCGGAAATCCGTTTGAAAGCGCATCGACAGTTATTCAAAATTATATTAATGAATATCCGAATGATTCGAATGGAGCAGAAATGAGATCACTTTTGGTGAAATCTTATCTGTATTCGGGTAATTATAAGGAAACATTAAAAGCGATCGACAGGCTTAAAAATTCTTCTCCTGACATTGATAAAGTGGATCAGGAAGTTTCTTATTTATTAGGAACCGAAGAATTTAACAAAGGGAATTACGATGAAGCAGAACAATATTTCCTGAGAAGTTTAGGATTTAATATCAATAAAGAATTCAACAACAGAGCTTTATATTGGCTAGGACAAGTGTATTATCAGAAAGGAAATTATCCGTCTGCAATCGTTCGTTACGAAAAATTGCTGACCGAAACTTTCCCTGAAAAACAACAGTTGCCTTACGATTTAGGATATGCTTATTTTAAATCTAAAAAATTCGATCAGGCGGAAACGTATTTCAAACAATATTTAACGAATCCGAAATCTGAGTTTAAAAATGATGCAGAACTTCGTTTGGCAGATATTAATTATGCGAATAATAATCTGAATGAAGCGATTGCGATCTACGACAAAAACGAAGACGCGACAGATTATACTTTATACCAAAAAGCGATGGCTTTAGGATTTAAAGGTGATACTCAGGCGAAAATTACCAATTTAAAAAATCTTTTATCAAAATATCCGGGTTCTGATTATTTAGACGATGCTCAGTACGAAATGGGAACGGCTTATGCAGCTCAGGATGATTTTTCGAATTCGAACGATTTCTTTAATAAAGTCATTAAAACTTCATCTGATAAAGATTTGGTAGCGAATGCTTCCATTTACAGAGCTCAGAATTATATCGATCAGAATCAAAGCGATAAAGCATTATCTGAGTTGAAAAGTCTTGGTGATCAATACAAAAATACGGCTTACGCAGAAAAAATCGTTCAGGCTGCAAAACCAATTTTCACGAAAAACGGCGATGTTGCAGGCTATGAAAATTTTGCTAAAAATATAGGTGTAAATGTTGATGCTGCAGAAATTGACGAAATTAATCTGTCAACGGCAAAACAATATTTCACGAAGAAAGATTATAAAAATGCGATTTCTTATTACGAGAAATATTTAACGCAAAACCCAACAGGAGAAGGACTTTATCAGGCTAAGTACGAGCTTGGAGAAAGTTATTATCAAACAAAAAATACAACAAAAGCATTGTTAGTTTTACAGGAAGTTGGCAATGTTCAGAATGATTATCAGGATGATGCACAGACTCGTTTGGCTCAAATTTACATTGCGCAGGGAGATACTACGGAAGCCAGAAAATATTTGGAAAACATCAAAAATTCTTCTGACGTAAACGTTAAAAATTACGCCAATGTAGAATTAATGAAGTTATATGCAGACGAAAAGAATTTCTCACAGGCTGAAAAATTGGCAGATGCAGTAATTGCAAACAATAAAAACTCTGCGGCAGTCATTGAAACTGCAAAAGTAATTAAGACGAGAAGTCTGATGAATTCTGGGAAAGATAAGGATGCACAAACTGCTTATACTTCTCTTGAAAAGTCTTCCAACACGTCGGTGGCGGCAGAAGCTTTCTACGCAAAAGCATTCTATCAAAATAAAGGAAAAGCCTTTAAATCTTCTAATGAAACGATCTTTAAATTATCAAATAATTACGCTTCAGAAGAATATTGGGGTGCAAAAGCTCTTGTTTTACTTGCGAAAAATTATGTAGGCCTAAAAGATAATTATCAGGCGAGCTATACTTGTGATCAGATCATTGAAAACTATAAAGATTTCCCTGATATTGTTGCAGAAGCGAAAGAAGTGAAGAAGTCGATTAAAAAATAAAATGTAGTAACGTATTAATGTAAAATATTAAGATTTAAAATAAAAATCATGAATATTTTTTACTAAATACTTAAATACAAAAAATAATGAACAAAAGAATTCAATTATTATCCATCATATTCTTAGGGATTTCGTCGGTCGCGTTTTCTCAAATTAAAGAAGAAAAACTGGTTCTTAATAAAAAAAGAGAACCGGAAGTAAAAAAGATCGAAAAAAAGAAAACTTCTGTGGAAACCATTAAAAATTATCCACCGGAAGAGAAATCGCAAAACCCTGTACAATATAATATTACAGATGTTCCTGCGGTTTCGGATTTCAAAACTTCAACGATTCAGGGGCAGGATGTAACTCCGAAGTTTCAGGGATCAACTCAGAATAATTACCTTCAATTCGGGATGGGTAATTATGGAAAAATCTTGGGTGATGCTAATATTTCGAAGACGTTGCAAAATAAGATCGAAGTGGGAGCAGATGTCCATTTCCTTTCGACTCAAGGTCTGAAAAAAGAATATCCTTGGGATTCTAAACAAAGTTCGACCACATTGGGCGCTTTCCTTAATTCTTATGGAGATAAAGGGAAATTCAATTTAAATGCTGAATATGGCTTAAACAGCTATAATTATTACGGTATTTATGCATTGGAACCGGGAGATGTCGATTTGGATCAAAGAGTGAATCAGTTTAAAGTAAACGGATATTACGATTTCTATTCTAATGAAATTTTAAATGATATACGCGTAAAATCTTCATTCTTAAAAGATCATTTTGATGCGCAGGAAAATCAGGTTTCCGTATTGGCGAATTTGTCTAAACACGCGGTAGAAATCGGAAAATCAGGAATTAATCTGAATGCTGATCTGGGTATTGGTTTGGAAGCTGTAAAGAGTGAATTTGCGATAAGAGATAAAAATACGTCTAACTTTGTTAATACAAGTTTAGCTCCGAAAGTTACGTTCAGAAAGGGAGAATCTTATTTAATGTTAGGTTCATCATTTTCTTTCCTGAATGCAAAAAATCAGAACGATTTGATGGCTGAGCAAATGAAAAACAATAAAACCTATTGGTTTCCGGAAGCTGAATTTCAGTTTGCAGCGGCAAAAGAATTTAAATTTTACGGAGGTGTTGACGGAGGTTTAAAATTAAATACATACAGCGATCTATTACAACAAAATCCGTTCATTGTTTCTGACCAATATTTGAGACCCACTGAAACAAAATATCATTTTTATGTAGGTTTGAGAGGGGATATCGATGAAACTTTCAAATACGATGTTTCTGCAGGATACGGAAAAATGAAGGATATTATGTTCTTTAAGGCAAATGATTTATTTGATACTAATTACACGCTAAACCGTTCTGCATATAATTTTGCCAATACATTCTCGGCAATTTATGATGATGGAAATGTTGGTGACATCAAAGGAAGCTTACAATATTTTCCTTTGGCGAATTTAGTGTTGGATACAGAGGTTAAATTCACCAAGTTTGACTTAAAGAATTACGAAGATATCTATAATGTACCCTTACTTACGGCAAGTATCGGAGCAAAATATACCATGTTGGATCAAAAATTATTACTAGGTTTCAAAGGGATTTTTGCAAGCGACAGAACGACGAATTCCTTTATGATTGAGGGAGTTGGGAGTCCCATGATGTACCAGTCTACCGAGAATACCAATGATAAAGTTGGGGGGTATGCAGATGTAAACCTTTCGGCAGAGTATAAAATTCACAAAAATTTAAGTATTTTCGCACTCGGAAATAATCTTCTAAGCTCAAAATACCAAACGTACAAAGGCTATAAAGTTCTTGGTGCACAGGTTTTGGGAGGAGTTAAAATAACATTCTAGAGTTTGAGTGTAAGAGAGTTTTAGTGATTGTGTATTGATCTTAAAATACATTGTTAAAACTCTCTTACTCTAAAGCTTTTAAACACCAACCGGCTTCGTAGTTCAACTGGATAGAATATCGGATTTCGGCTCCGAGGGTTGGGGGTTCGAACCCCTCCGAAGTCACAAACACCCAAATGGCTCCAATTTAATTCAAATTGAGCCATTTTTTTTTGTTTTTGATTCCAGAATAATCCAGATTAATCTTTTTTAGTTTTTTAGTAAATTTAGGTTCGAAATAAAAACTAATAATTTTTAGTAATGATACCTCTTACAAATTACTAAGGTTTTCTTGGAACATTAAAATGTATTGTTGCCGATGATAAAATGATACTGAAAATGATCACAGATGAAGATGGACCCACTGTTATAATGAATGAAAGTTTACTTGATTTGGCGCAATTTGATCGAGAGAATCCCGATGTTATTACAATAGATTCTGGCGTAGTAAATACGGTTTCAAAAAATAAAGGAAATAACAAGTATATTGATAATTTAGCAGAAATAATAATTCATGAAGGTGGTCATTGGGCAGACTATGCAATTGACCATCATTCCAAGGAATCTGACCCACTTTTTAAGACGAGTTTTAAATCAAAAAGTGGTATTGGAGATGCAGGAGATAATTGGGAAGCTGTTTATTTTGGAACAGATACTCAATTTTCTGAGTCTGATCGTAATATAATTAGTGAAAAGTTTGATGGAATTAGAAGGAATAATGCTGCAAAAGATTTTAGGCAACAACGTCAAATCAGGGACTTAAAATCACAAAAAATGCCATCTATTTTAGATAATTATAAAAAACCAAAAGATAATTTGCGAGTAAGACCATGTTATTAACCCAAAATCCCTAAACAATATGAATTTTAAAACTAAAATAGTTATAATTTTATTATCCTCTTTATTACTTACGAATTGTAAGGAGGAAATGAAGAAATGTGTAAGTCAATCAACCGATACTAATGTAAAACTATATAATGATTTAACAGATCAGTTGATACCTTATTTTTTTAGAGAAGACTATTTAGGTGAAAAAAGATATTTTGATAGTTTAAGAGTTCATGATGATGATTTATATATCGAAGAGAAGACAAAAGTGCACAACGAAATTTTTAATCATCCTGAAAAATTTTGCAATTTGTATATAGATTCTACTAAACGTAAAAATACATATTTTGCTACAAGTAGTAAAAACTTTATTACAGGTCATCCCGAAGCTCATATAAATGACATAAAAAGTACGAAGGAGCTTTTAAAAGAATTTTCCAGTAATACAGATATTATTAAAAAATTAAGTACACGAAGTTCTATAAAAGCAAATCAATTTAATTTGTGTACCGCAAAAGTCCTAGATCTGGCAGAGTATGATAAACATACAAATGAATGTGAGATAGGTGTTGTCTATTTTTCAGAGATTGTATTTGATCCTTCTAAAAGAACAGCATTAGTTTTTGTTGACCATCGTATAAAAAAAGATTATTACGGTAGAAATGCTATATTTAAACTAAGATTGCATGATAATTATTGGGAAATAGAAGATGTTATGTTAGTGTCAACTTCCTAATTTTCGGCTCTTTACGCGATAGTACCACGATGTCGCGGATTTGTAATCCGTGACAAATCTTAACAATTAGCGAACGCAAATTGCTAGGATCGTGTAAGAATGGAGTTTACAATAATCATCTATATTTTGAAAATTAATATAAACCGCCCATAATAGCTCTCATAATATTTTGTAATATAAAATATTTCTCAGAATCGTCATATGATGATTAATAACCTTGTAAGAGCTATAAGTTTATTCAAATCTTCTACAAACTTGTTCGAAAAATGCACCACTGGGGTCACTAGTAAAAATCCCTTCAATAGATTTATTGAAGGGATTTTTCATTAGGTTTAATCTAAAGAATTGATCAATACTCATTCTAAATGCGTATTTGCAAGTCATTTTCTAATTGACTGCTCCCCTATATTTTTCTATAAAAAATCGCTACAGGAAGCGGGAAAATCAAAGATTAGCAAGAGGAAACAAGAAAAGGTTTTTTCAGATTTGAAGATCAAATCAACAACAGAAGCCACAGAAATTTTATTGATATAAGGTCAATGATAATGCTATCGTATAATCATTTTAAGAATTTTATTTCAGTCAGAATTTTAAAAATTAATCAAAATATAGATAGTTTATCATAAAGCCGTAATAAATTTACGAAATACCGTAATGGAAAATTAATGATTTGAAATTTAATAATCTGTAAATCAGTGATTTATTTATTTGGGCTGTTTTTTGAAATTAATGTTATGAATTTAATTATTAATCAAAAAAAATAAAACAATGAGTACACTAAAATTGAAAGACGGAACAGAGATTTTCTACAAAGATCAAGGAAAAGGACAAACATTGATGTTTCACCACGGATGGCCTTTATCATCTGACGATTGGGATGCACAGGTAATTTTCTTCTTACAGAAAGGTTACAGAGTTGTAACGCATGACAGAAGAGGTCACGGAAGATCCAGCCAGGATATTTATGGTCACACTATAGAACAGTATGCTTCCGACGCAGTTGAATTGGTAGAATTCCTTGATTTGAAAGACGTTATTCACATCGGACACTCAACAGGTGGTGGTGAAGTAATTCGTTACGTGAACAAATATGCCAACGGAAGAGCCAAAAAAGCAGTTTTAATCAGTGCTGTTCCGCCAATTATGGTAGCGAGTGACAGCAATCCGGACGGTGTACCGATGGAAGTTTTCGACGGGATCAGAGATCAGACGTTGAACAACAGACAGCAGTTTTACATCGATTTGACAATTCCTTTCTACGGATACAACAGAGAAGGTGCGGTTGTAAAAGAAGGTGTACAGAGAAATTGGTGGAGACAGGGAATGATGGGAGGTATCGTGGCTCATTACGAAGGCATTAAAGCGTTTTCTGAAACCGATTTTAGAGAAGACTTACAAGCGGTTGATATTCCGGTTTTGGTTCTTCATGGGGAAGATGACCAGATTGTTCCTTACCAGAATGCAGCTCTAAAATCAATTAAATTATTAAAAAATGGTAAACTAATTACTTACCCAGGTTTCCCTCATGGAATGCCGACTGTACATGCAGAAACGATCAACAATGATTTATTAGCTTTCATTACCGAATAAATTCCATTTAAAAATATTCTAACTCAAAAAAGTTTTTATGGAAAATTCAAATACAAACGAATCAGCATTTAATCCTAAAGATTTCGCTATCGTAAAGGCTCGTACTTTTGATGAATTGGTTATCGGAGAAGTTTTCCGGGCACCGAGCAGAACATTGACGGACGCTCATGCATCGGCTTTTCAAACGGTTTCGTGTGATAATCATCCCATTCATTACGATGCAGAATATGCGAAAAGATACGGCCACGAAGCGCCGGTTGTCCACGGATTACAGGTTTTGGCATTTACCGCTCCCGGAGCGACTTTGCTGCCTCATTATTTTGGAAATATTTTCATCAGTTTTCTGGAGCTTTCGTGTAGCTTTTTGAAGGAAGTTCATTCCGGTGATACATTGTATTCTTCGCTCACGATTACAGATCTTACGCCACAAGGAGATAAAGGTGTCGTTACCACAAAAGTGACGATCTATAACCAAAAATCTGAACTTGTATTGGAAGGTGAGCATAAATACTTATTGAAAAGATAAAATTCTTCTTTTTTGAATCTGCTGTCTCTTTTATAAATTGAAATTATATTAGAGTAAGGGGCAGCTGATTTGAAAATTCCATTTTAAAACTTACTTAATTACCTCTGACATTTTTAAAATAAATCTGTCAAATATCAACCTTTATATGTAATATCATGAAATTAAAATCAATTCTTGGTACTGCGGCTTTATTAGCTACAGTATTCGTTACCAATGTTCAGGCACAAAATACAGGAAAATCAACAAAAGCGAGAGCCGAATATATTGAAGTTGAACCCAACGTAAGACTTCACATTACCGACCTTGGCGAAGGAAAAACGGTTGTTTTAATTCACGGTTATCCTTTGAGTGATGCCTCTTGGGAATATCAATATCATCCCTTAATCAAAGCAGGATATCGTGTTATAGGGATCACTTTGAGAGGATTCGGACAGTCAGACAAACCTTATGGAAAGTATGATTACGATCAATTTGCTTCCGATATCAAAACTGTTTTAGACAAATTAGACATCAAAGATGCAACTTTAGCTGGACATTCGATGGGCGGTGCCATAGCATTGCATTACGTTGCAAAATATAATAGCGCGCACGTCAGCAAATTGGCATTGTTCTCTGCTGCTGCACCTTTACACACCAAAAGATCCGATTATCCTTATCCATTGTTTAAGAAAGAAGATATTACCCAATGGATCGAGCTCAATAATAATGACAGACCTGCATTGCTAAATGCTGTAGGAGAAAAATTTGTTTTATCTGCAACTTCAGTTTCACCTGGAATTGGCGCTTGGTTGGGAAGCATCGAGATGCAGTCTTCTGCTTATGCAATGGAGCAGGCACTTATCGCTTTGAGAGATGAAGATCTGAGAGGAGATCTGCCAAAAATTAAAATTCCAACCCTTATTCTTCACGCAAAACAGGACAAAATTGTTTCTTATGAATTGGCTGAACAAATGCATAAAGCGATTGCAGGTTCACAATTAATTCCTTTTGAGAAGAGCGGTCACGCTTCTTTTATTGAAGAGAAAGATAAATTCAATGCTGAATTCATCAAATTTTTAAAGCAATAATTTTCTATTAAACTAAAATAACAACAAAAAAATAACTTAAAATGAAACCATCACCAAAACTACTATCTCCGGATAATCACGCTCTTGTATTAATCGATTTTGAAGGTCAAATGGCGTTTGCAACAAAAAGTATTTCAATGAACGAGCTTCGTAACAACGTTGCCGTAATTTGTGGAGCTTCCAAAATATTCAATGTTCCGACGATCGTAACAACTGTTGCTGAAGAAAGTTTCTCAGGACCTGTTTTCCCGGAAATTGAAGAAGCATATCCAATGGCGACTTCCGGTTATATCGACAGAACGACGATGAACACATGGGAAGACGAAGCGGCTTACAAAGCAATTGTAGGAACTCAGAAACAAAAACTGGTTTTTGCTGGTTTGTGGACGGGCGTTTGTATCGTGGGACCCGCTTTGTCCGCATTGGAAGAAAATTATGATGTGTATGTAATTACCGATGCTTGTGGCGATGTAAGCGACGAGGCACACGAAAGAGCCATTCAGAGAATGATTCACGCAGGCGTAAAACCGATGACTTCCATCCAGTATATTTTAGAATTGCAGAGAGATTGGGCGCGTCAGGAAACGTACGTTGCCGTTACCGATTTGATGAAAAAATACGGTGGTTCTTACGGATTGGGAATTCAATACTCACACAAAATGATTCAACATTAATCTAAAATTTTCAATGTTGAAATCTGCACATTACCTATCGTTTTTAAAAGTTGTCATTGGTATCATCTTTTTCTGTACTCAAAGTTTATCGGCTCAGAGTTTCAAGCTTCTGCGATACGATGAAAACTATGAATATTTAAAAGATTCTTCTGACACTTTTTATAATAAGGTTAAATTTCTTCCTCTTAATGAAAAGAAAAATAGCTATCTGTCTTTCGGGGGAGAAGCACGGTATGAATATGTAGATTTCAACAACGAAGATTGGGGAAGACAGAATATCGGACACAACAATTTTTTTCTACAGAGATACGATGTTCATGCCGATCTGCATTTGGGCGAAAATGTAAGGATTTTTTCACAAGTCAGAAGCGCTTTACAAAACGGAAGAAAAAACGGATCCAGAGGAATTGATGAAGATCAGCTGAGTATTCAGAATCTCTTTATTGATGTCAATATTTTTAAAAATCAGAATAGAAAATTGGTTTCAAGAATTGGTCGACAGGAATTGGATTACGGTTCCGGAAGATTAATTTCCGTAAGAGAAGGACCAAACGCAAGACTTTCTTTTACAGGAGCTAAAGTGATGTATTCTGCTAAAGATTTTTCTGTTGATGCTTTTGCAATGATGGCAGACAGTATTAATGCAGGAGTTTTTGATAATAAAATGTCGAAACAGATGAATCTTTGGGGATTATATTCAAAAATTATCTTTCCAAAAGCCGGAAACCTCGATCTGTACTATATCGGAATCCGAAGAGACGAATCTGTCTTTGAAGCCGGAACAGCCAAGGAAAAACGCCACACCATCGGCGGAAGATTCTGGAAATACGGCGGCGGATTCATCTATAATCTGGAAGCAGCCTATCAATTTGGAAGTTTCGGAGAAGGAAATATCAGTGCGTGGACAGGCTCTGTTGATATTGGTTATCTGTTTGAAAATGTTAAGTTTAAGCCAAGTATTAATCTTCGCAACGACTACATTTCCGGAGACAAATCGAAGAACGATGGAAAACTCAATACATTTAATCCTCTCTATCCTAAAGGCGGTTATTTTGGCTTCAGTCCGCAGGTTGGACCGGTTAATTTAATTGATATTCATCCGTATGCAACATTGGATTTAACATCTAAACTTAAAATGCAGGTCGATGTTGTTTTCAATTGGCGATATTCCCTGAATGACGGTGTTTATAGACCAAGCGGAGTCCTCAATCGTCCCGGAAGCAGCTCAGACAAAAGATATATTGGGACGGCTTATTTAACCAATTTTACTTACAGTTTCAGCAAATATATCTCGTTGGTGAGTGGACTTCAGTATTTCAGAAAAGGTGCTTTTATCGAGGATATTATTCCGGATGCGAAAAGCGGGGTCTTTTACAATATCCGTTTAGGATTCAAATTTTAAGGAGCTTAATCCCGCTTTCCACTATATCTTTTTCGCCTATGCTTTTTTTCAAAGCCAATTCAGAAAAAGGATGTCGTTACAATCGGGGCTAATGTCGCTGTCTTCCATTTGAAGAGCAGAAAAATAACCACAAAGTTTGTCATCCCGAAGGGATCTCAGCTCGAATCTTTCCACAATTATTTTTTCTAATACTATGTTTAGATTCCTACGGGATGACAAACGTTGAGAATAGAAATTTAATAAAAAATAAGAATCAAAGGTCTAAGCAAATATTTTTAAAATAATCTGAGTGAAATTTTATCAAAGATAAAATCCTTACGCCTTAAAACATAAAAAAAGCTTTGCGCCTTTGCGATTACCAACTATAAAATTAAAGTTTACCCAAATTATCATTAAAACGATTTAATTATGCAAAATTCAATTTCAAAATATTTCAATTGGTCTAAAGCGATGTTTGTCGCATTAATACTGACAACTTCAGCAACGAATTTTATTTCAGCGCAAACAACAGCTGAAACAAAAACAGCCATCGGAAACCACAACAACTTGGGGAAAAGTGGACGGCGTTTCTATCGTTGGTCTTGTTCAAGGACCTTCTGCGGCAGGCGCAGACTTACAGATTGCCTGTGTTTTCGAATATACGGAAGGCGACATTTTCAATCCACCTGCGCTTCCTACCGAGTTAAACGGAATGGTTCATCTGGATCAAGCTTTGAAAGGAATAATTACCGATGTCAGAAAAAAAGGACAGTTTAAAGGTCATGCGTTAGAAACATTATTAATCGCTCCGCCAAAAGGAAGTTTATCATCAAAAAAATTATTGTTAATCGGATTGGGAAACAGAAATTCTTTCGATGCTGAATTAATGAGAGAAGTCGGAAGTGTGGCGATGAGAGAAGCTTTAAAGCTAAAAGTGAAAACCGTTTCTTTTGCCAGCGACCTCAAAGATGCAGGAGTAGATTCTCCGACTGCTCTGGTTGCCGAAAATGTTGTGTTGGGAGCTTTTGATGCTTACAGAGCTCAAACCTATTTGGATAAAAATCATTTGTCTGAAAAACTGACCGTACAAAAACTTATTTTATTGGCAGGACCTTCATTTTTTACGGTTGCAGGAGGTGGAATTAAAGAAGCGATTACAAAACTTGATGCCCAATAATGATGAAGGCAGATTTAATTTTATATAACGGAAAAATTCACAGTTTCAATAAAGAAACGCCGGATATTTCTGCGGTTGCCATTAAAGAAGGAAAAATTATTGCCGTTGGAAATGACAGTTTGGTCGACCAGTTTTCAGAGGAATCGACAAAGATTATCGATTTAAAAAAGAAAAGAGTAGTTCCCGGAATCAATGATTCTCATATTCATTTGATTCGTGGCGGATTAAACTTTAATCTTGAATTAAGATGGGACGGCGTTCCGTCATTAGCCGACGCGCTGAGAATGTTAAAGGAACAGGTTGATCGTACTCCTTCTCCGCAGTGGGTTCGTGTGGTCGGTGGTTGGTCAGAATTTCAGTTTGCGGAAAGAAGAATGCCGACGTTGGAAGAAATCAACAAAATTGCTCCCGAAACTCCGGTTTTCATCCTTCATTTGTATGACAGAGCTTTGATGAACAGAGCGGCTTTGAAAGCGGTTGGATTTACTAAAAATACTCCAGCTCCTGCAGGTGGACACATCGAAAGAGATACCAACGGAGAACCTACAGGATTGATTATTGCCACTCCAAATGCCATGATTTTGTATTCAACTTTAGCAAAAGGTCCGAAACTTTCGTACGAACATCAGGTGAATTCTACGAGACATTTTATGACAGAATTAAACCGTTTTGGAATTACGAGTGTTATTGATGCAGGTGGAGGTTTTCAGAATTTTCCGGACGATTATCAAGTCGTGAATGAACTAAATGAAAATAAACAGCTTACCGTAAGAATCGCGTATAATTTATTCACTCAAAAACCAAAAAATGAGTTTGAAGATTTCAGCGACTGGATTGATACCGTAAAATTATACCAAGGCGATGATATGTACCGTCACAACGGAGCAGGAGAGATGCTGGTTTTTTCTGCAGCAGATTTTGAAGATTTCCTTCAGCCAAGACCCGATTTGCCTGAAAATATGGAAGCCGATCTTGAAAAAGTTGTTCGTCTATTAGTGGAGAATCGTTGGCCATTCAGACTTCATGCGACTTACAATGAAAGTATTACAAGATTTTTAAATGTTTTTGAAAAAGTAAATCAGGATATTCCTTTCAACGGACTTTCCTGGATTTTTGACCATGCCGAAACGATTGATGAAAAAAATATCGAGCGCGTAAAAATGCTCGGCGGAGGAATCGCTATCCAAAGCAGAATGGCGTATCAGGGAGAATATTTTACCGACCAATACGGAGCAAATGCCGCTGAAAATACACCACCCATCAAAAAAATGCTGGAAATGGAAGTTCCTGTTGGTGGTGGTTCTGATGCAACGAGAGTAAGCAGTTACAATCCGTGGGTTTCGATGTATTGGTTGACAGTGGGGAAAACAGTTGGCGGACTTCAGCTGTATACTGATACCAGATTAGACAGAAATGTTGCGCTGGAATTGTACACTAAAGGAAGTGCCTGGTTTTCTCAGGAACAGCAGAAAAAAGGGGATATTCAGGTGGGGATGTTTGCTGATTTGGCAGTTTTAGATAAAGATTATTTTACGGTTGAAGACGAAGATATTAAAAATATCGAAGCGGAAATGACGGTTGTAGACGGAAAAATTGTCTACGCAAAAGGTGAGTTTTCATCATTTGCGCTACCCTCGATTCCTATTCTTCCGGATTGGTCGCCGACGAATTTGTATAACGGCTATTCTCCTGTTGGCGGACATTTTCAGGCAGCAATTGAAAAAAATGCAAAGTCAGGTTTAAAAGCACCATTGACTTCTCAGATTCACAGTTGTGCGGGAAGCTGCGATGTTCACAATCATAATCACGACCATGCGAGAATGAGCAATATTCCGGTGAATAATTATCATTCGTTTTGGGGAGCGCTCGGATGTTCTTGTTTCGCTTTTTAAATATATAAATTATGGAAATTTTAAAACAAATTTTATCCTCAGATTTAGGAACATCATTCAACGATATTGCTTTTCTGATCTTCAGAGTACTTTTGGCTGTCGAGCTGTTTAGGGTTCATGGACTAAAGAAATTCAGAATAGAAAACGGACAGAAAGAAATCGTCCCAAATCCACTCGGACTTCCCGATAAAATAAATGCTTTGGTGGCTTCATTTTCCGATTTGGTGGTTCCTTTTTTAATTATTTTAGGATTGGGAACGAGGCTCGCCGTTTTGCCGACAATTGGCGTTACAGCGATTGGTTATTTCGTGGTTCACAGGAAAGATTCTTTGGAAGTTCGCGACGTTCCTTATATGTACACCCTGTCTTTATTGTTAATTCTTGCGTTGGGCGCCGGAAAATATTCACTCGATTATTATTTATTAAATCTTATTTAAAATGAAAACATCTATTGGAATTAAAACAGAAAATTTAGCAAAAGTTGCTGAGGTATTGATAGCAACATTAGCCGACGAATTTGTGTTGTATACGAAAACAAGAAAAGCGCACTGGAATGTAGAAGGCGCAGATTTTTACAACAAACATCTGTTTTTTGAAGCGCAATATGAGCAGTTGGATGAAATTGTTGATAATCTAGCGGAAAGAATCAGAATATTGGGACATTATGCTCCGGCTACTTTGAGGGAATATTTGGCGTTGACTCATCTCTCCGAAAGTCATTTAGAAGGTAATGACAGCCTGACTTATATTAAAGAATTGCTATCCGATCACGAAAGTATTATCATTCATCTTCGTGAAAATATTGAAAATTTTGCTGTTGAATTTCATGATTCCGGAACGAGTGATTATATTACAGGATTATTGGAAACTCATGAGAAAATGGCTTGGATGCTTCGTTCACATTTAAAGTAAAAATATGGAAGTAAAACATAATATAGGTTTCGTCACCTTATTGCTAACGATGATTGCAGGTTATTGTGATACAGTAACTTTCGTGGCGGCGGGTTCTATTTTTTCGGCGCACGTTACGGGAAACTTTATTGTTTTCGCTTACCAGTTTGTGAAAGGTTCTGATATGAATGCATGGGTAAAGCTACTGACTTTTCCCGTGTTTATTTTGGCGGTCATAGTTGGTGGAAGAATTGCTGCAAAAGTACTCAATCATTACACGATTTTGTTTTGGGAAGGGCTGCTTCTTTTTTTAGCCGGAATTTTAGTCGCTGTTCTTAGTTATAACGGTGTTTTCACGGAAGTGATGATGTATACAGTCGTGATGATTACCGTTTTTGCGATGGGACTTCAGAATGCTTTCGGAAAGTTGTATGCAAAAGAAACACACGGACCAACGACGATGATGACAGGAAATGTGACGCAGGCTTCGCTGGATTTTGGAAATTTAATTAAAAATAAGTTTAAAGATCCGGATTCATGGGTAAGTTTGAAAAAACAACTGATTACTATTTTAGGTTTCCTGGTAGGATGTTTTTTAGGCGCTTATGCGGGCAAACAATTTGGTCTTGTAACCTTGGTTTTTCCGGGTTTGGCGATGATTATTTGTTTTTATTATCACCGTAAAAACTAATCTGAAAATTTCATAATTATTTGCATATAGATTATCTTTAAAAAATGAATTTTACCTCTCTTATTTCTGTCAAAAACTACTTGCGTATTGTATATTCGGTGTCGTTGTTTCTGCTTGTAAATGTTCAGGCAATGGCGCAGTCTAAAGAAGATCCCGATCAATTAGAAAAGAAAATTGCTAATGCTGGAAATGACAGTCAAAAGGTGGAGTTATTGCTTACTTTAAGCAATAATTATCTTAGTAAACCACGAGAACTTAAAGCAGATCTTGAAAAAGCGAATCAGATAAATGCAGAGGCGAAAAAGTTGAGTAACAGTTTAAGTTACAAACTTGGTATCGGAAAAGTAATGCTTTTAGATGCACAAATTCATAGAGAGAGTGGAGATTCTAAATATGGATTAACAAAAACCAATGAAGCACTTATTTATGCTAAAAAGAACAGCTTATTTGTTCTTACTGCCGATGTTTACAAAGAACTTTGCGCTTATAAAGGGTATGAAAAAGCGGATTTTGAAGAAAAAATAAAATATCTTGAATTAGCAATTCCGCTTTACAAAAAAAGTAAAGCGCTCAGAAAAGAAGCAGATGCTTTAAAAGATCTTGCGGATTATTACGGTCTCGTAGAAGAGCACCAAAAGGCATTGACAGTTCTTGAAAATGCAGTTGTTATTTATAAATCGATTGGTTTTAAAGAGCTTCAAGGGGTTTATACATTAATGTCCGGTGATTATGGGATGTTACAAAATCCACAACTATCTCTGAAGTATGCATTGATGGCGGAAAAAACAGCAGAAGAAGTTCACGATACAAGTTACCAGTTGTGTACGATTTACAATCATTTGGGTCTTGCTTATTATGATCTTCTAAAATTTGACTTGGCATTTGCTAATTTTGAAAAAGCGTTGAATATTGCCTTAAAGAATAAAAATGTAGATGATATCAATGCAATAACGTATAATCTTGCATCGCTGTACTGCCACAAAAAAAATTATATTGCAGCGTTGCGAACGCTGAAACGAAGCGAAAAGAGCTATCCTCCAAAGGATGAAATTACTAAAATAAGACAGCTTTTTATATTTGTAGTTTCTTATTCTATGCTTGAGCAACCTGATAAAGCCAAACCCTATTATGAGCAATTGCTAAAAAAATATCAGGAATCTGATGTGGGTCTTTTCTATAAATTAACAGGAATTATCATCTATCTGCAACATTCCGGGCAAGTAGAAAAGACGTATGCTTATCTCGAAAGATTCAAAGAATTTGCTAAAAAATCGGATAAGCTTATCTTTTATTCACAAATCGAACTTTTGTCTTTTCAATCGGATCAGGCAAGTAAAAAATACGAATCGGCGATCGAACATTTAAAGCAGCATCAGGTTTATAAGGATTCTATTTTTAATTTAGAAAAACTGAAACAGTCAACTGCGCTTGAACTTCAATTTGAGACAGAGAAAAAAGACAAAAACATCAAACTGCTCACGCAGCAAGGGAAGTTGCAGGAAATAAAAATTGAAAACGAAAAGGTAATACGCTATCTATTTTTAGGAAGTCTGGTTGCGTTGGTGCTCTTTTTAGCTTTGTTGTATAACCGTTCAAGGGTTAAAACGAATGCCAATAAAAATTTAGAATTAAAACGTAAACAGATTGATGAACAAAATGAACAGCTGAAAAAATTACTGGCAGAAAAAGAATGGCTGTTGAAGGAAATTCATCACAGAGTAAAGAATAACTTGCAGATTGTCATTAGTTTACTGAATACCCAATCTGCCTATCTTGATAATGAAGATGCGTTGATGGCGATCCAAAACAGCCAACACAGAATGCACGCCATGTCTCTGATTCATCAGAAATTATACCAGTCAGACAATCTTTCGACCATTGATATGTCTTGGTATATTTATGAATTAATAAGCTATATCAAAGAATGTTATTCATCAGAAAAAAGCATCAATTTTGTTTTAGACACAGAAAAAGTTTTTCTGGATGTAGCGCAAGCGGTTTCCGATGGGTTTAATTGTAAATGAAGCGGTGAATAACACTGTAAAATATGCCTTTCCTGAAGAAAAAAGAGGGGAAGTAACAGTTTCTTTTAAAAGTACAGAAAAAGATTTTTATGAGCTGATTATTTCTGATAACGGAGTAGGACTTCCGCAGGATTTTAATATTGATGAAACAGAATCTCTCGGAATGAATCTGATGAGAGGTCTTACCGATCAGCTGGACGGAACTTTTTCGCTGGAAAACAAAAACGGTTTAAAAATAACCATCACCTTTAGAAAAAATACAGATATCGACGTTCAAAAATAAGGACATTGATGTTTTTAAAAAGTAATGAAAGAAAAAATATTAATAGTAGAAGATGAATTTATCGTAGCCAATGATCTTAAAATCATGCTGATGAAAGCAGGGTATCAGATCACGGGAATTGCATCTTCTGTTGTACAGGCGAGGAAATCTATTGCCGAAAAAAAACCGGATTGGATATTGTTGGATATTATGCTGAAAGGCGATCTTACAGGCATCGATCTCGCTTGGGAATTGCGCGAAAAAAAGCTGCCTTTTCTCTATATTTCAGCCAATACCAACCAATCTACACTGGAAGCGGTAAAGGAAACCCAACCTTACGGATTTATGGTAAAACCTTTTCGGGAGCGCGATCTTATCGTGATGCTGGATATTGCAAAATACCGTTTTGATATTGAACAAAATGCTGAAATTCAGGAATCTGAAACTCATGAACAGATAGAAGGAATTATTGGTAAAAGCCCATTACTTCAGGATGTTATTGAGAAAATAAGAGTGGTTGCGCCAACAGATACTTCCGTTCTTGTGGTTGGAGAAAGCGGAACCGGGAAAGAAAAAGTTGCCCATTCTGTACATAATCTTTCAGAAAGGAAAAATAGCCCGATTGTGATTGTAAATTGTGCCGCATTACCGCATTCTCTTATTGAATCTGAGCTTTTCGGTCATGAAAAAGGAAGTTTTACGGGAGCAAATGCGTTGAGAATCGGCAAATTTGAACAGGCAAACGGAGGAACGATATTTTTAGATGAAATTGGTGAATTGCCATTAGATTCTCAAGTGAAATTACTGAGAGTTTTACAGGAAAAGGAAATCGAAAGATTAGGCGGAAATAAAACCATTAAAATCAATGTAAGAATCGTTGCTGCGACCAATCGATCTTTGGAAAAAGAAGTTGCCGAAGGAAGATTCAGACTAGATTTATATTACAGATTAAATGTTTTCCCAATCGAATTACCCTCTTTAAAAGAGCGAAAAGAAGACATAGAATTGTTAACTAATTTTTTCCTGAATAAATATGCGGCAGCTTCAAGACGAAATATCACCTCGATCAGCGAAGTCGCTTTCGAACAGCTTTATCATTACAATTGGCCCGGAAACATCCGTGAACTGGAACATTTGATAGAAAGAAGCGTTCTTTTAACCAAAACAACAGAAATAGAGAGTTTTGATCTTCCAAAAACTATTGAAAAACCATCAGAAGATTCTCAAGGAGAAATAAAATCGATGGAAGAAATGGAAAGAGATCATATTTTGAATGCGCTGCAAAGTTCTAATGGCAAAGTTTCGGGAAGTGGCGGCGCCGCTGAATTATTAAAAATTCAGGCACAAACGCTTTATTCCAAAATGAAGAAATTAGGGATTGATAAAGGATATAAATAAATGCTGATAATCAATTTATTCAATAGGAGCGGACTTTAGTTCGCTTTCACATCTTGACCTGATTTATGTTTAAAATAAAATCCTACGGAAATTTCACTCGAATTGCCGAGACTAAGACCTTGTTTAAATTTTATACAATAATTTTTTTATGACCTTTTTCTTAATTTTCTAAATTAAAATAAACTTTGTTTATTCTTGTTTTTAACATTACGATTTTCAGTTAATTAAGCTGAATGTAATTAAGAAATCAATAGATTGCTTTTTATTAAGTTTTTTAAGATAAATTGTCTTAATTCCTTAATGTTAAAAATAGATTTAAAATTTAAATAGGCTCTAACAGAAATTAAAATCAATTATGGAAAAAGAAACAGGCAGAATAGAAGGATTCAGTGATGGAGTTTTTGCAATTGCGATTACGCTTTTGGTTTTAGATCTTCATGTTCCCGAAAAAGATACGATAAAGAATGGTAGTGATTTGTTGATTTTCCTGAAAAATCAATGGCCTGTATTTATGGCATTTATCCTTTCTTTTTTCAGCATTTTTATAATGTGGGTCAATCATCATAAGATTTTCAAACAAATCTACAGCCGCAATTCAGCAATTACATTTGCTAATGGATTGATCCTTTTTTTGGTTTCTGCAGTTTCATATCCGACATCTTTGCTGGCTCAGTATTTTGATGGTGAAGCATCGTCTGTGGTTGTGGCAATATATACCGGAATATTTGTGTTAATCAATCTTTCCTACAATTTACTTTGGTATCTCGCCAGTAAAAATAAAGAACTTTTGCGTCCCGGAATTACAGATCAGGCGATTAGAAAAATTCATAACAATTATTTGTACGGACTGCCAATTTATGTGATCGCGTTGTTATTTTCCTTTTGGATTCCGACTGTTTCGCTGATCTTTATTTTAGGATTATGGATCTTTTGGGCGGTATCTTCAGGGAAGATAGAAATGCATTTGAAAGTTGTGAAAAAGGATTTAATTTAAATAATTATTTGGATTTATTAAATTGGTGTTCTTTCCGAATTCCTAATTTTTGCATTTTTGAAATGAGTGTTGTAGGTGGTAATCCTAACAATTTGGCAGCACCCGATGTACCGGATATTTTGCCATTACATTTTTCTACGATTTTTAGAATATATTCCTTCTCAATTTGATGTAAGGTTTTGATTTCCAAATTATCATCAGTAATCGGTGGAATAACGATTTTTGCAACATCCATTTCTCGGATTGTATCATCCTTTGCAGTGAGAATATTTCTTTGAATTAAATTTTCAAGCTCACGAATATTTCCGTACCACGGATTTTCGCACAGATCATTCATTATTTTTTGAGAAAAGCCTTTGATTTTTTTACCCGTTTTAGCATTATGTTTTTGCAAAAGATGATTTGCAAGCAAAGGAATATCAGTTTTTCTGTCTCTCAAAGCAGGAAGATGAATCCTAAAAACATTAAGACGGTAAAAAAGATCACTCCGGAAATTTCCGTTGGCAACTTCTTTTTCAAGGTTTCTGTTGGTGGCAGCAATCACTCTTGTATTCACTTTTATAGACTTATTTCCGCCAATCCTTTCGACTTCTTTTTCCTGTAAAACCCTTAATAATCTTCCTTGTAATTCCATGGGCAATTCTCCAATCTCATCAAGGAAAATGGTGCTGTTTTGTGCTTGTTCAAATTTCCCTTTTCGTTGTTCCGTAGCACCGGTAAAACTACCTTTTTCATGACCGAACAATTCGCTTTCGATTAAGTTTGCTGGGATCGATGCACAGTTTATTCTGATCATTTTATTTTTTGAAGAAGAAGACAGATCGTGAATGGCTTGTGCGATCAGCTCTTTTCCCGTACCCGTTTCGCCGTCGATAAGAACATTGGATTCCGATGGTGCTACTTGAGAGATTTTATAGAAAATATTTTTCATTCCCTCGCTTTCTCCAATTATTCCATGAAAACCTTCTTTATTATTTTTTTCTAAAATAGGTTTTTCAATGATTTCCTGAACCGTATTTTGGTTGTTTTTAGATTGTTCACCAATCAAAATATTACGAATTGTTATCGACAATTGTGTAGCAATATCTTTTAGAATTCTTTCAGGAAAGTCATCCGAAGTTATATAATTTTTATAAAAAAGGAAAAGTACATTGTTGTCATTAAGAATTTTAGGCAGACAAAATCCGACAGCCATTCGTAATCCTGCATTTTTAGCACTCAGAAAATA
This sequence comes from Chryseobacterium ginsenosidimutans, assembly GCF_024807225.1. GTDB lineage: Bacteria > Bacteroidota > Bacteroidia > Flavobacteriales > Weeksellaceae > Chryseobacterium > Chryseobacterium ginsenosidimutans. Next base: position 3,325,112 of record NZ_JANUCO010000001.1, on the reverse strand, counting down.
GGATGGAGTAGATGTTTGATTATCAGACAATTCTTTCAAATCAATACATAAAGGTTCGGGAGAATTCTGGCATTTTTCAAAATATGCATCAATGGAATTTTCGGTAATATTATTTTCAATTTTTATACTGCTCAAAAAGGTCTCAATACCAAGATCAACATTTCTAATGAAGACAAAATCATTGAAATGAAACTCAGATTTCAAACTTTGATTCAATACCATTTGAAATTGATTTTTATCCAGAACTCCAGAAAATGCTTTGTTCAAATTTGAAATCATAAACAGTTCTTTCTGCATATTTTGCAGTCGGTTTATCATTTCTGTATTCTGTTCTTCTTGTCTACTCATCAAAACTTCATTGAAAGTTTAAAGATAAGGAAAGTGTTTTATTTAAATAAATTCTTTTGTCATAAGCCAATTAAATAGGTAGATTATTCATATTTAAAAAAGTTTGTTGTCATGTAATTATTTAAAATTGAAGCGATGCAATTGAGGTTGCTTCCTTTAGTGAGTATAAAATTTGAAAGAATAAAAATGCATGTTATTATTTGAATAGCGCAATAAGAAAATATTTTTAATATTTAGAAATTATTACTTATTTAGCAACGAATTAACTTTATATGTGTGAAATATTGTAGATTTTAATTATATCATTTTGTATTTCCTTTAATGAATTGATTCAACGATTGTATGATATTGATTTACAGATAAATATAATGAAACATTAACTGTTTGTTGATATTGTGGTAACATAGACTGTCTATTTTTGCTGTAATGAAAAAATATTTGATGCTGTTAATGGCTGTTTTGCACATTATCTCTGCAGCGCAAAATAACAATGCCCCATCAAGTTATGATCCTCATGATATTAAAATTACCGAGTGTCTGCAGTCTCAATTTCAGAAAGCACAGTCTTCAGGGATAACTTCTTTTTCGGGTGATGATTTTCCTGACAATTCCGATTATTATTCAATTTAAAATAAAAAATATATTATGCTTTTAACGAACGTTCTACCTTTTCTGGGAGAATCAGATTTAACAACGGGTCTTGTGATAGTTTTCGGACTATGCCTGCTCGCTGTAGTAGCTTTTGAATTTGTAAACGGCTTCCATGATACTGCCAATGCAGTGGCTACCGTTATTTATACAAAAGCACTTAAACCTGTTATTGCAATACCGTGGTCCGGATTCTGGAATTTCTTAGGGGTCTTCACAGGCGGAATCGCCGTAGCTATGGGAATTCTAAAGCTGGTTCCTATGGATACTTTAATGACGCTTCCGATCGCCGTTGGTGCAAGTTTGGTGCTTGCGGTTTTACTGGCTTCTATTATCTGGAATTTGGGAACGTGGTATTTAGGGATTCCATGCTCTAGTTCTCATACTCTAATTGGGGCATTAATCGGAGCCGGTTTAGGGTTTACATGGTATTATGGTGGTAGTGGAGTCAACTGGCATAAAGCAGAAGAAATTGGTCTGTCACTTATTCTTTCACCAATTGTCGGTTTTGGATTGGCCGTTTTACTGATGTGGTTCTTTAAATATGTCGTTCGATATAAAGCTCTTTTTCATATTCCGGAAGGCGAAAATGATAAACCGCCTTTACTGATCAGAGCTATTTTAATTACAACCTGTACGTTAGTCAGCTTTTTTCATGGCAGTAATGACGGACAAAAAGGAGTGGGGCTTTTCATGTTGATTCTTATTGCATTTCTTCCCGCTAGATTTGCTATAAATCATGATATTCCTAACGATAAAATTGTTTCTACATTAAATCAGACCGAAAGTATTTTACAAACCGTTGCAAAAAGCAATATTAAAAATGCCGCAGAATTTATCAAATTAAATGATAATATTGAAGCCGTGAAAACACATCTTGCATTCAAAAGCGAAAAAGATAAGGAAGGAACTTATAAATTCAGGAAGCAGGTGGAAGCTTTAGTAGGATCTATTAAAGCATTCAACGAAAATAAAGCCATCGTCATTGATGAAAAAAATAGCACCGCACTTACTCATCAAGTATCAGAACTTAAGAAAATAACTGAATTTGCACCGATCTGGGTGATTATCGCAATTTCGGTCTCATTAGGTTTGGGTACGATGATTGGGTGGAAAAGAATCGCTGTTACTATTGGTGAAAAAATTGGTAACGAACATTTAAATTATGCTCAGGGCGCTTCAAGTGAAATTGTAGCTGCATCAACGATCGGGATGAGTACACTTTTGGGACTTCCCGTAAGTACGACCCATGTTTTATCAAGCGGTATTGCGGGTTCTATGGTAGCTTCTGGTGGTAAAAGCAATCTGAATAAAGGAACATTAAAAAGTATTGGTCTTGCTTGGGTACTTACGCTTCCCGTTTCTATAGTGCTGTCGTTGTTATTATTTACACTGTTCCATCTGTTTATTTAATATTACAGACTTTTGATTAATTTACATTATTAAAAACCGAAAAAAAATGAAACAAATATTAGTTGCCTCAGATTTTTCAAACAGCGCGGGTAACGCTCTGAAATACGCATTGTCATTAGCTAAAATTTTGCAGATGGAAATTGCTGTAATTAACGCTATACATCCCACAGAGGGAATCAACAACAGTACTTACAATGCTATTTTTATTGAAGATTATTATGCTAAAAAAAGATCAGCTTTAAAAGAATGGACTGAAACCTTCACCCAACATGAGGACTATAAAGATATACCCGTTAAAACAATCTGTGATGTAGGTTTTCTACGAAGCGTAATCACCAAATATACCGAATATCATGCGGTATCATTTTTAGTAATGGGGATTACCGGTGCTACAGGAATCAAAGGGATTGTAGGAAGTAATGCAAGTATGGCGGTTACGAAAATGAGAATACCGACGTTAATTGTCCCGTTAGAAAGTGTATTATCTACAGATCCTATCATTACATTAGCTACCGATTATAAAACCGCCAGATTATCTGTAAGAGATGTAAAGGCTTTAAACCAGATTCTTAAGGTCTCCAAACCGAAAAAGCTGAAAGTTCTTCATGTTTCCGAGAGGGATATGGATGAAAAAAGCATCAGAAATGGAGAGAAAAAATTAAAAGACCTGATTCCATCTGTTGAAATTGATTTTAATTACGTAGATGATGATGGCAAAACATCAAACGAAATTATAGATTTTATAGAGCAAAATGAAACCGACATTCTATGTCTCGTAAAGCGTAACCAAAATATTATTTACCGCTTATTTGCAAGCAGTACCGTGAATGAGGTACTGAACAAATCAGTTAAGGCGATATTGGTGCTTCATGAGTAAACGCATAAATGCAAAACAAAATTTAAAGATATTCTTTTCGTTATTTATTGTAAATTTAATGGCTAAATTGTAAAGTATTTTATTGCTAAAAGAGATATTTTATGGCTTAATCATTTTTCAATTCGTACTACATGATGATGTATTGTTACCTTTATTTAATGGATAAAGCTGAACAATAATCGGGTAGAAACTAGAGTATATGAAAGAAAATAAAACTCCTTCTCCGGAAATTTTTCCTGCAGAACTTTCTTGGTTATCCTTTAATAATTGTGTGCTTCAGGAAGCGGCAGATAAAAGCAATCCTCTTTATGAAAGAATAAAATTTCTCGCCATACATTCCTCAAATCTCGATGAGTTTTACAGGGTGAAAGTAAATAAGTTATTATTGAAATCGGATTCTAAAAAAGACTTGCTCAAGAAAATTAATGCTGAAATAATCCGTCAGCAATTAGCATTCGGGAAAATCTGGAAAAACGAAATTCTCAAAGAATTGCAGAACAATGGTATTGTTTATTATGAAAACCAGACCATAGAAACTCTTCATCTCGAAGAGATTGAAAGTTATTTTAAAACGACAATTCTATCTTATATTCAGTTGGTATATCTTTCAGAAGATTCCGGCAAAGAATATTTCTTAAATAACAGGCAGCTTTACCTTTTAATAAAGCTAAAAGAAGGAAATACCGAGAGATACTGTTATGTAAATATCCCGTCTGATAAGCTTAGCAGATATATATCGTTGAGTAAAATAGGAGACGAGAACTTTATTATTTCTTTAGATACAATCATTAAAAAGTGCCTTCCTTATATCTTTACCGGACAAGAAATTTTGGGAGTATATTCTATTAAAATAAACAGAGATGAAAATTATTTTATAGATGATGAAACTTCCGGAAACTTGGTTGTTAAGATCAAAAAGAAAATTGAAGAACGCAAGACAGGTTCTTCAACAAGATTTTTATATGACCTCAATATGCCGCCGGAAATGGTAGATTTTTGTAAAAAAGTTTTTCAGATCGAGGAAAATGAAATGGTAGAAGGCGGGACGCATCATAATTTTTTTGACTTGTTTAAATTTCCTAATCCGAAATATCCTGCGTTACAAAACGAACCCTATTCTCCCTTAAAATATCCTTATTTTGAAAATAAAAAGTCGGTTTTTGAAAATATAGAAGAATCCAACCATTTGCTTCACTTTCCTTATCACTCTTATCATTATGTTTTGCAGTTGTTTAATGAAGCAGCTGTGAATAAGGATATTGTAGACATAAAAGTTACCTTATACAGAATATCTTCGCAATCACTTATTGCCAATGCATTAATAAGTGCAGCAAAAAACGGAAAGAAAGTAACGGTTTTTGTTGAGGTGAAGGCTCGTTTTGATGAGAACAACAACCTGTTTTGGGCAAATGAAATGAAAAAAGCGGGAATAACGATCATGTATAGTCTTCCTAATCTTAAAGTTCATGCAAAAGCAGCGCTATTTACTTATAAAAGAAAAAGTAAAACAAAAACCTATGCCTATCTTTCCACAGGAAATTTTAATGAAAGTACGGCAGGAATTTATTCTGATTTTGGTTTTTTCACTTCGGATACCAAATATACGGATGATCTCAAGCAGGTATTTAAATTTTTAAAAACTAAGGAGAAGAAGTCATCTATTAATCATTTATGGGTTGCCGGATTTAATTTGAAAGAAAATATTCTACAGCAAATCGATCTTGAAATCGAGAATAAGAAAAACGGAAGAGATGCCTCCATATTTATAAAAGCTAATGGTTTAGACGAAAAGGAAATTATAGAAAAACTGGTTGAAGCCAATAACGCCGGAGTTGAAATTGTTTTGATTATCCGAGGAATCTACACGCTTTTACCGGGAATAAAAGGGTATTCTGAAAATATTAAAATTTACAGAATCGTGGATATGTTTCTAGAGCACTCACGGATTTATAAATTTCACAATAATGGCGATGAGAAAATCTACCTTGCATCTGCGGATATGCTGAGCCGAAATCTGAGTCGCAGAATAGAAATTGCTTTTCCGATTTTTGATGAAGCATTAAAGAAACAACTCAATAAAATTATAGAATTACAAGTAGAAGACAATACCAAAAAACGCACTATCAACAGAAAAGGTGAAAATATTATTGAAAATAAGGAAGCTGCACTCCCTAAAAGATCACAAATAGAAATCTATAATTTCTTAAAAAATAATGGTAGCATATCATAAAAAATAATGCGCTTCCTCAATACAATAAATACTAAGAATAAACTCCAAGTTAATATTTATCATGAATGAATCGGCAATAGTATGAGTTGCTGGTTCATTACTTTAAATATGTTAAAATTAAAAATAATTAATTTTTTTCTTGATTTCCCCATAATATTATTCAAACTCAGCGGTGGAATATTAAATAATAATTCTCAATAACTCCAGCGACTTTTCAATTTCTTTTTCATTAAGTGAAGCAAAACCTAATCTGAGACCATTTGGAGTATATGCTTCATTATTGTAAAAAGATCCGTCTGAAATTTTTAATCCCTTCTTTTTCGCAGTCGTAGAAAGCTTTTGGAGATTAATTGATGGATCGAAAACCGACCAAACCGCCAATCCTCCTTCAGGAATTTTAAATTCAATAACATCATTGAAGTTGCTTTGCAAAATCTCACAAAACAGATCTCTGCGATGCTTGTATATTTTTAAAGATTTTCTGAAATGTCTTTCCATTTCTCCGTTGTCAAATAAAGAGGAAAAAGCTTCTTCCAACAGTGAGTCTCCTTGTTTGTCTATAAGTCGTCGTAAGGAAGATGCTGCTTTTACAAAACTTGGTTGGGCAACCATAAACCCGATTCGCAGAGCAGGAGCAAAAGTTTTGGTAATGGATCCGATATAGATAACATTTCGGTTGTGATCAATACTTGCAAGAGGAATGTAAGGTTTTGCATCATAATGAAAATCAAAGTCATAATCGTCTTCAATAATAGCAAATTGATATTCTTTTGCTAATTTCAATAACTTCAACCTGCGTTCCATACTCATGGTTACCGTAGTCGGAAAATGATGATGAGGAATAATATAGACCGCTTTTATCGTCTTTTTCTTTACAATTTCTTCTAAAATATCAATATCCATTCCATGTTCATCTACAGGAATGCGGATGAGATTTGCGCCTGTATAAGTAAATATTTCATCGGCAGAACGATAATTAGATACGCCAACTGCAATATTGTCGGATTCTTTGAGGAGAAGTTGCGCTGCGAGATAAATTCCCATTTGGCTTCCTTTGGTGATCAACAGATTTTCGGGATTCACAACAAGTCCACGAGTATTTGACAAGTAGCGTGACAAAGCGGAACGAAGGTTTTCCGAGCCTTCCGGAAATCCATATTTAAGGTAATTTTTCCCGTAAAATTTCTTTGAAATGCTGCGATATTCTCTCATTAAAAGATCGATCGGCGTTAAACGGACATCCGGAAATCCGTCATCAATAGTAAGCAAAGATTGCTGATAATTTTCTTCAATTTGTCTCTCTTTAAAAGGGTTTGTCCAGGAAAATCCTTCATTTGGCGTTTCTATAGATTCTTCAAAATTTGTTTTTTTCTTTTGGAGAAGAATAGGAAGTTTAGAAAGTACATAAATTCCTTTTCTTTCAACCGATTCTGCCCATCCCTGACTCATAAGTTCTTCATAGGCAAGTTTTACGGTATTTCGATTAAGTCCGATCAATTCTGAAAGGACACGCGTACTGGGTAAAACATCCGAAGGTTGAAGCGCACCCGTAGTTATCAGTTTGATAAAACTATTGCACAACTGAATATATAAAGCAACATTTGAATCTCTATTGAGCTGTATGAGTGATTTGTAAGGAAGCATATCAAATGTTTTTAATGCAATAAAAGCGTATTATGTTATATCAAAGTTAAATATTAAACAATTAATAAATGAATAAAAAATGTCCCCACTAAGAATGGAGACAACAATGATAAAAAATAAATTATGATTTATTGATCTTGAGCAGGAATCAATAAAGTAGTAATTCCGATCCTGTTCCATGCATTGATCGTGATGATGGCAAGAATAACCTGTGCTAAGTACGTTTGTCCTAATATATTTTCTGCAGCTTCGTAAGTTTCGTCTTTTACATGATTGCTTATCAAGGTAACTTCTTCTGTCAGAGCTAAAATCACACGTTCTTCTTCTGTGAAAAACGGAGTGTCGCGCCATGCATTAAGTGCATAAATACGTTGTTCGGTTTCACCTGTTTTTCGAGCTTCCTTCGTATGCATATCGATACAGAATGCACAGCCATTGATTTGTGATGCTCTGATTTTAATTAAATCTTTATGTGTTTTCGTAAGCGGTGTACTTTCGATGAATTTTTCTAATCCGAGAATCGCTTTATAACCGTTGGGTTCTACCTGATCGATTTTAATTCTTGTTGCCATTTTGTTATGATTTATTGTTATTTTATTAATTTTTGCCTGAATCTGATTTGTTGTTTAAAAAACCATCAATACTCCAATGATATTTTGGGATAAAAGACAGAAGAAAACCCGCTGCTGATGCGGTAAACACTCCATAATTAATTGGTTTTTGAATCCCTACCGAAAGGGTCATGAAAATAATGAACATCAAGGTAATAAGTGAAGCTCCGATGGCTACGTATTTGGTTTTAAATCCGATGATTAGACAGATTCCGATCAATAATTCACTTACTGTTGCGATTCCTCCCATGATGTTAACCATAGATCTTTCAAAAATCGGCATCAGAGTAGAGGTATAATCGATAAAATTATTCCAGTTTCCCCACTCTATATTTCCTGTTCCCGGCGCTCCTAATATTCCAAGTCTGTCTGCAACGGGAGTCAGAAATGTAATTCCTAAAGCATATCTTAAAAGAAGTTGTGGGATTCTAAATGTATTTTCCATAATCTTTTTTATTGGGACAAAATTAAGGAGACTCTGAGCTGTTTTATTACCCCAGTTTTGTTAAATTAGATAGCCCAGATGTAAACTAAGAAAACTGATAAGAAGGATACCACATTTTTCTCTATTTGTATCAATATGTCAATTCATTTTGACTGATAAGTCTGATTTCCTGTTGTTGAGGTTAGCAACTAGCTTAAAATAAAGACTGCTTGATTACAAGCAGTCTTTACTATTTTTGATATCAAAAATATGACTATTCCGAAAGTTTAAAAGTGTACTCGTTTCTAGCATCGGTCTTATAAGCATTTTTCTGAGTAACCGGCGAAATACCAAAAAGTGGTGAATAAGTCTTCACTTTCACGGTTTTATTATCCGGATAGAACTCAATAATTCTGATCCACCCATCACCTCCGTTCCCGTCACGATGACCGCCGCCTTCGCTCTGCATATCAAAAAGCATTTGGTTCACGTTTTTCCCAGAACTGTTAGAATCCACGCGGAAACCTTCACCTGAGATATGACCACTTAACACCAACTCGAGGTTTTGAGACGGCTGTATCAGTTTTTGCCATATCTGTTCTCCGTTATTAGACTCCGGAAGTGCGATGGTTTTAGACTTTTGCGGGATATTATTTACCAAAAAAGGCTCGTACATAAACCACGAATTCTCTTTATCCGTTCTCTTGTCTTTCTCATTCAGAAAAGCATGGGTGATTAAAATCGATTTATGATTTTTGTATTGAGGCATATCCAAGACTTTTTTAGCCCATTCCAGCGTTTTATTTCTCGGTGCAAATTCAAGATTTAAAAATAAATAGTCTAGACCATTTAATCCTTTCAATTCCAAAACAGAGTTTTCCATACTTGGAGCACCTGCATCATTATAAAAGTTCTGTGCTAAATATTTCTGATTTAAACTATTAAAATTAGAAGGAAAAAACTCATTATAACGAGAAAATCTTCTGCCTTCTTCATTAATACTGAAGTCATGATTTCCTGTTGCAGCTACATAAGGTACTTTTCCATTGAGTCTTCCAAGGATTGACTGCACAGATTTCCATTGGTCATCGGCACTTTGATCACCGTCATATCCTTGATTTAGAATATTATTATGTTCCACCAAGTCTCCAACCTGACAAACCATTTTAATGTTAAGCGGAGAAATATTATCTTCAATCCATCTTACCATCAAATCTAAAATAGGCTGATTTCTGTTCCATTTCACATAGTTTTGTGTATCCGGAATCAAGATGATACTCCAAGATTTTTCGTTGTCTAATTTGGGAGCTTGAAATTTTTCCTGTGCAAAAACCACTGCAGACAGCAGTAAAAGCAATATTGATATATTCTTCTTCATAATCTTTTATAATTAATATCCTGGGTTTTGTTTTAACGAAGGGTTTGCATCCATTTCCGATTGTGGGATTGGCCAATATTCATCTTTATTGATGGTATAAACAACTTGCTGTGTTGTGAAAGATGCCGAAGCTTGTGAATAATTATAAATAGGATTTGCACTTTCATCAAAGCCTGTTACTACAGATTTTGTCCAGTTGTTTCCGTTACGGTTCAGGTATAAATATCCGTTCATTACATTGTTTGCAATTCCCCAACGTCTTATGTCATACCATCTTAATCCGTCATTTGCCAATTCTACTTTTCTTTCATATCGAAGGGCTTTTCTTAATTGAACTTGTGACATTCCGGGATTTAAAACCGGCATTTTTGCACGTGTTCTGATTTGATTAATCGCATCATAAACAGAATTATCCAACTGATTCAATTCAATTTTTGCTTCTGCATAAATCAATAGTAATTCCGGCAACCTGAAAATTCCAACATTTAAATCTGAATTTCCACTTACTGAGGTAGAATTAAAATCAGCAATATCAACCACTTTTCTCCAAAGATAACCACTGAAAGAACGATAAGCATTGGTTGCATCGGCATTAGCAACTTGTGTTGGTGCTCCAGTCGACCAATAATTATTTACTTTTGTGAAAGACGTATTCGGCTCAAATTGGTATCCGAGATATCTTGAATGCGGACGTACAGCGTACATATCCAAACGTGGATCTCTGTTTTTAAATGGATTTGCTTCATCATACAACGGAGATTCTGTTATTGATAAACCATCTGTCATTTCATACGAATCGATAAGATTTTGAGTAGGTCCCCAATAGCAAACTCCTTTCCCCAAACGAGATGCTGCATAATATTGCTGATTGTGCAGGTATCCCGGTACATTCTTATTGTATTCGGCAACCCAGATCCATTCTTTACTACTGGAAAAACCGGTATGCCCAAATATATTGCTAGGATCCGGCTCTCCTACAGTGTGATCTTTACCCACATAATTCACAGAAGTATTGAACGGTGTCAAACTATAAACTCCTGCAGATAAGTCTAAAGCCTGCTTCGAAGTAGCCGCTGCAGCTGCATATTGTTTAGAATAAAGTTCAACTCTGGATTTTAAGAGTAAAGCGGCGATACGGGATGCACGTACATTTCCGAACTGCGATTGTGATATCGGAAGTTGAGGTGCAACAGCTCCAAGTTCATCAATAATAAATTGTTGAATTTCTGCAACGGGTGTTCTGGGAACATTAGCATTGTCAAGCGTAACTGCTGATTTTATTAACGGAACATCTCCGTAAAGCTCGATCAATTGAGAATAAGCATACGCACGAACAAATCTTAATTCCGAACCGAGTTCCTGTCTTTGAGCTTCGGTAAGTCCTGCAATTCCATCCAATTTATCGAGTACGGCGTGACATCTTGCAATTGTTTTATAGTGAATTTCCCACGGTTTTATCGTTAATGCATTGGTCGTCGTAATAGAACTCGTGATAGGGGAGGTATAATTGGTTCCCGGTCTTGCATACCCGATATCCGTAATATTATCCATCACGTGCCACATCGGAGTACTTGCTGCATCCAACGTGCTTAAGTTTCTGTACGCTGCAAAAAGTCCCATTTTTCCTTCCTCGTAAGATGCGGGGAAAGTTCCGGATGTTGGTCCGTTAAGGGGTTCTAAATCCATATCGGCGCTTGAGCACGAAGTGATTATGGCTAATAAAGATATTTTTAAAAAGTTTTTCATTTTTTTATCATTAAAATTTAACATCAATACCGAATGAGTACGTTTTTACTTGTGGATAGAAGTTTCCGCCTCCCAGAGCAACGCCGTCAGAACTTCCTGCATTGTAGTTGATTTCCGGGTCATATCCTTCGTAGAATTTTGTGAAAGTCAAGAGATTTTGTCCATTTAGATAGATATAAACACTTTGCAGGAATGTATTATCTATAAAAGATTTAGGCAATTCATATCCGATCTGTAGGTTTTTAAGACGCATATACGCTGCACTTCTCATCCACATGGTTGAGTTTTGGGTGTTGTTTGTAGAAGTCAGAGAAACACGCGGAAACTGAGCATTTGGATTTTCCGGTGACCAGTAATCGAGCTGCCAAGGTTTCACAGCACTTGAGTTTACCGCAGGAATTACGTAATGTGAATCCAGATAACCGTCCACTTTTCCTACACCTTGTATTAAAGCAGATAATCTGAAGCCTTTATAAGAAAGACCCATATTGAAACCATAAGTGTATCTGGGAACTGTACTTCCGATAATGGTTCTGTCGGCATCTGTAATTTTTCCGTCCCCAATCGGATTTCCATTGGCATCAAAAGCTCCGGCAATATCTTTATATCTGATGTCTCCCGGTTTTAAAGTTCCGAATTGTGTCGGACCGGCGTTGATTTCTGCCTGACTTTGGTATAATCCATCGGCGATAAAACCATAAATAGAATTCACCGAAGAACCAACCTGCTGACGAAGAATTGTTCCGGAAGACTGACCTTTCATATCAAGAATTTCATTTTTGACGTCAGAAAGATTGAAACCGATATTCATTTTAAAATCTCCCCATTTTTCATTATACTGTGCGCCGATTTCCCAACCTTTGTTGCCTACCGTCGCCGCATTCTGAATAGGTGCTTCTAAACCTGTAAGCTGAGAAGTGTTTAATCTTAAAAGAATTCCGTCTGTTTTTTTATTGTAAAGATCAAAAGTTAAGTCTAATTTTTTCCATAAAGATAAATCGACACCAACGCCTGACATGGTGGTTTCTTCCCACTTCAGATCAGGATTAGACATGACTAATTGCTGTATCGTTTGATACACTTGTCCGTTCATAGAAGTACCTCCCAATGATAATGGTTCTGAAAAAGGGTAGTATGAAGAACTGATGTTCTGATTTCCCAATTTCCCCCAAGAACCTCTCAGTTTTAACTGGCTGATTGTTCCTCTTAAACCCTCAAAAAAACTTTCTCTTGAAACCACCCAACCTGCAGAAAATGATGGGAAAACTGCCCAACGGTTTTTGCCGATAAACCTTGAAGTACCATCATATCTTACATTAGCTTCAAATAAATATTTTTGATCGTAATTATAATTTAATCTCCCAAAAGCGGAAACCAAGAGCCATTCGTATTCCGAACCTCCATTATCTTTAGTCTCGTTATCTGCACCGGCATCCAGCTGTTCGTAGTTATTGTAGAGAAAATCTCTTCTGTATCCTGATAATATTTTTTCATTATACGTTTCTCTGGAAGCTCCCGCAAGAAGCTCAAAACTGTGCTTACCAAAATCTTTTTTTGCATCCGCCTGAAACTGATAGGTTCCGTAAAACTGACGTCTTGCAGATTCTGTAAGTTCTGTAAAAGTATTGGCAGAACCAGCCGGAGTTCCGTCTTCGTAAAAAGTGGGAACGCTTTTTCTGAAAAGATGGATATTGGTCGTGTGATAACGTGGAGCGACAAGACCTTTTAATGTCAACCAATCTGTAGGTTTGTAAGAAATATTCATGTTTCCTATGAATTCTAAGTCGTTTTGCAGACGATTTCCACCATTTTCGATAAAACCAACGGGATTAATTTTCACCCATCCGTCAGAATAATTATTGCCATAGTAAATAGGAATATTCGTAGGCATTCTACCAAGATAATTCCAGATCGTGCCTTCATCGGCAATCTGTTTTCTGTCTTTGTTTACGAATGACATATCCAGTCGGATATTCCATTGGTCATTCGGAGTAATATCCATATTATTACGGAAAGTAAACCTCGTAAAATCGGTATTTTTAATAATACCTTCCTGTTTCGAATATCCAAATGACGGCGCAACACTTATGATTCCGGATTTTGCCGATAACGAAAAATAATGATCCTGCAAGAATCCGCTTCCCTGAAGAATCGCTTTTTGCCAGTCATAGTTGCTGGGATTTTTTTTGTAGTCTTCTGCAAAAGCATTAATAGCATCATCGCTATAAATCTTTGTCCCGTTGTCATTCATACTTGCATCATTAAATACTTTCATGTACGTAAGACCGTCGGTAACTTTGGGTATTGCTGTTGCTCTTTGCCATCCTGTGTACATTCTGTATTGAGCAGATAATTTATTTCCTTTAGCACGTTTTGTGGTTACAAGAATAACTCCACCTGCTGCTCTGGAACCATATATTGCAGCAGAAGCAGCATCCTTAAGAACGGAAATAGACTCAATCATATTAACATCAACATCATTAATATTTCCTGCAACACCGTCGATAATAAATAGAGGATTGCTGTCGGAACCTCCAAAACTATTGATCCCTCTGATTCTGATATTTCCTGCATCACCTCCAGGAGCTCCTGTTTGGGTAGTCACCGTAACTCCGGCTGCAAGACCCTGTAAAGCATTTCCGGCTGAAAGTACGGGTTGTCCTTCTGCTGTTGAACCCTTTACAACAGATACAGATCCGGTTATAATAGATTTCTTTTGTGTACCGTAACCCACAACTACAACTTCCTCTATTTTTTTCTCCTGTTGGTTTATTGTATCGTTTTTTGGTTTTATTTCATTTTCAGCAAGAGCATTATTAGAAGCTAATTTCCTAAGAGTTACCGTATTATTCTGAATTTGATAATCTAAGGGAACAGCTTTTTTCAGATACTCTAAACTTTGCTTTAATGATGAATAGTTTATTCTGTTTTCATCCACCCAAATGTTTTTAAAATCTGAGGCAGAATAGAAGAATTTTGTTTTGGTAGATTTCTCTAGATTTTTAAGGATTTTAACGAGTTGTACCTGCCTTTGATTGTTTGTTACAGGCAGATTAGCCTGGGTTTGCGCATAATTGAGCACAGGAAGTCCCATAGCTGCGAGTAAAGCAATAGATATTGCAGTTTTTTTCATAAATTTGAAGAGTTAATTTATTATTCTTTAGCGAGTTTGAATTAATTACAAGCACTGATAACGCCACATTATTGGTGCTGTTTTATTTTAATAGAGCGTTATTTCATTTTCATTTTTAAAAACAGTTTTTAGGTTAAAGGGGTAATTTATAATGGAAAGAATTTCTTTCAGATTTCCTGAGAACGAACCGGATACCTCGTTTTTAGTAATTCTTTTTGGATAGGTGATATGAGTTCCGTACGTATTTTCTATTTCAGTTATAGCATCCTCGAAAGTTGTGTTTTCAAAAGTAAAAGGCTTTACCACAGTCGTTGCATAATAATGAAAATCATTTTTTGCCGGAGAAGTGCTCCAGTTTTCATTAGGGAGAAGATAAGTGAGTTTGCCGTTGTGGTCTATTTTCACTTTTCCTTCAAGCAGTTTTACTTTTTTTTCTTTTGATTTTTGGTCAACTGAGAATTTTGTTCCCAATACTTCAACACTGAAAACACCTGCATCTACTATAAAAGGTTTAGATTTATCTTTTGCAATCGAGAAAAAAGCTTTCCCCTGAAATTCCACATTTCTATATTTCTTTCCAAAATCTTTATTAATGGATAGTTTGCTGTAAGGTTTCCAACGTTATCACACTATGATCAGACAGTCTGAAGGTTTTAGAAAATTCTTTAGTTTGCAGTACCAATGTCGGCAAATCATTTTTCGTGTCTTTTGGCTCAATATCTTTATAGAAAAATAAAATCCCGAATAAAGGCACCAAAATAGCCGCCGCAGCCATCCAGTAATATTTTTGTTTATTCATTTGTTTAATTCTCGCTTCTATTCCTCTCCAGATTCTGGAATCGGTTGCAGCATCCATTTCCTTTTTTTCTTCGGAGACGGTTTTCCAAATTTTTTCAAAATGTTTTTGAGAATCTTTCATACAATTATAATTACGTGGTAAAATAAAAATTTCCACCCTGAAGAGATGGAATTAATGATTTGTTTATACGGGTTAATATTTGGTTAAAATAGATGTAAATTCGTCTTTATATAGAGAATGACTTTTTTGACTTGCTTTTCTACCGCTGTTTTTGAGATGTTATTTTCTTTGGCGAGCTGAGAATAGGTAATTTTCTCTAATTTATTTTTATAAAAAAAAGTTTTGCTTTTTTCAGGAAGCTCTTCCAGAAGGTTTTGTATTTTTTGTAGTTGCTCTTCTTTAAATTCATGATCCGTTTTTTCTGAATCGGCTTCATCTTCTATAAAACTTTCATCTGAAAAAGAAAAGAGCATTTTATTTTTTCGATAAAAATTAGAAACTTCCTGTTGAGCTGTTTTAAAGATGATAGATTCTAAAGTCTGGGGATTTTTAAGAGAAGAAGAATGCTTCCAAAGGTGGATAAAAATTTCCTGCACCACATCGTCTATATCCTCAATGTTGGAAATAAACTTTTTGACAAAAAAGTATACTTGATATTTGTAATCTAAATATATTTTTTTAAAATCCTCCATTATAAGGCACGACACGGTTTCAATGCATGGCAAAAATAAGCAATTCGTGTTGAGCTAATGTCAAGTATATATTAAATTTAGCTTAGTGTTAATTAATCTATATTCACTTTAATTACTCATCTTTTTAATTCTTTTTTGAAATCGCCACAAAACAATAATCCCATTGTATCATAAGGATGGAAAAGTAGTAAAAATGCTTTTCTCAAATTTTTTATTTTTAACTGATCTTTCGTATTATATCTAAGTCTAGAACGTATTTTAGTCAAAAGAAATTCCGAATTGATAACATATACCTTGGAAAATAAGGTGTCTTTTTAATGGATAATATCCACATTTGTAAGACTTAACAATTAAAAAAAAACATGTACATGTCAAAAAATGATTTGAAAGATAAGGTAGTATTGATCGCCGGAGGAGGTAAAAATTTGGGTGGATTATTAAGCAAAGATTTTGCGGTAAAAGGTGCAAAACTGGCAATACATTATAACAGCGAAGGAGCTAGAGCTGAAAGCGAAAACACATTGGAGGAAGTTCAGACTTTGGGGGCAGAAGCTTTTTTATTTCAGGGTGATTTAACCAAAATAGAAAATATTACCAGATTATTTGACGAGACAATTTCCAAATTCGGAGGTATTGATATCGCCATCAATACAGTGGGAATGGTATTAAAGAAACCGTTTACAGAGACTTCAGAAGCAGAATATGATACCATGTTTGGTGTTAATTCAAAATCTGCATATTTCTTTTTGCAGGAAGCGGGTAAAAAACTTAATGATAATGGTAAAATCTGTACCATTGTTACTTCATTATTAGCAGCTTATACAGGGTTGTATTCCACGTATGCAGGTGCTAAAGCTCCGGTAGAGCATTTTACAAGAGCTGCTTCTAAAGAATTTGGAGAAAGAGGAATTTCTGTAAATGCTGTTGCGCCGGGTCCGATGGATACGCCTTTTTTCTACGGGCAAGAGAGTGATGATGCAGTGGCTTATCACAAATCTGCATCAGCTTTGGGCGGATTAACCAATATTAAAGATATTGCTCCTTTGATTGAGTTTTTAGTAACCGATGGATGGTGGATTACCGGACAAACAATCTTCGCAAACGGAGGCTATACTACACGATAAATTATAAAAAAACAGTTGCGGATTTCTGCAACTGTTTTTTATTTTAAGCTTTATTTTGACACACAAATTTTTTGTGGTTAAGTGTTTTTACTTTTTTATATAATTTCTTGTTTAATATCATCTTTTTTGAGCTGACTGATGAAGTATGAAGGCGTAACACCGGTTTCTTTTTTGAATATCACAGCGAAAACTTCTCTGGAAGAAAACCCGCAGAATTCTGCGAGATAGCTTATTTTATATTCCCGGAAAACAGGAGTTTCATATAACTTATTGGTAATGTAGTAGATTCGTAACCCATGAAGATAATTATTGAAATTTTTTCCTCTGTGTTGCTTTATAATTTCTGAAAGATATCGAGGATTCGTATTCAATGAAGTTGATAAAGAAGAAAGACTCATATCTTTTTTCAGGAATTTTTCGGATTTTTCAAATTTCGAAAGCTTGTTTAATAGGGAAGTGGTGGTGTCTTCAGAGATACTTATAACATTTTCTGGGTTTTTATTTTCGATTTCAACTAAAACAGGTTCGATTTCTCTTGTTTTTGCTTCTTTTTTAAGGTTTTCAATAACTGTTTCGTACTTTTTATGAATCTTATTTTGATTTCGTCTCCAGAAAAACCAACCGGATGCAACCAGCAATAAGAAAATAATGCACGAAATAATAACGATTTGTAATTCATTATCTTTATGTGCTTTATCTTGTTTTGAACTGATTTTTTTTATCGTTTTATCTGCAGATAACCTATCGATGTGAGCCAGACTGTCACTAAGATTGGTGTAAAGCGACATATATTTTATCGTAGAATCTTTATTTTTAATTGCTTCATAAGAATTAGCTAAAGTTGCATAAGCAGCCACTCTTGCGGAAGGAGATTTTGTTGTTTTTTCGAGTTTTATGACTTGCCTTGCATAGTCTATAGCCTTTGCATTTTTATTTTGCTCCGAATAAAAATTACCTAAATAATTTAAAATAGGTATTTTATCACCTTTAATCTCAGTAAATTTCCTGCTATTAATCGTACTCAGTGAATTTTGCAGGTATTCTTCAGCGATATCTAATCTTTTAGGTTGATGTACTATGGCATAAAACATCCCCATATTCATATAAAGATAAGAGATCATATCATATTTTTCTTCGGTCTGTCGTACATTATTTTTATTATCGGAAATTTGTTTTACCTCATTCAGACTTTTTTTGAAATAAGATAAAATGGTATCCTGATTTGCTTTTTTAGGAACATAATAACCTCCAGCGAACCCTTGATAGATAAGAGACATATGATAATGTTTCGTGTTGACATCTGTAATCTTGTTGACGTAATATTTTGCATTTTGAAGTTCTTTATAGCTTTCGTCGGAAAGACCGAGTGAAGAAAGATCGGTTGCCCTTTGAATAATTGCCGTAGAAATAGATTCGTTATCATTGAGCTTTTTTGCCTCCTTTTCTAATTCTTGAGAATATTCGATCGATTTTTCATCTTCTCCGGTACTGTGATAGAGAATCATTAATTTTTTTGCACTGGCTATAATGCCTTCTGAATAATTAATGCCTTTTGAATCTTTATTTATCTTTAAAAATAAAGCCAAAGTTTTCTTTTGATCAAAAGTATTTTTCTTACTTAAAGCAATCTCATTATCAATACTTTCTTTTGTGATTGTTCTATTACCAACTTGTGCGTAATAGAAACCGAAAACCAAACTGAATAGTAGGAGAATAATTTTTCTTGTGGACATCTTTGTATTTGTTTTTTTAGATTACAATTTTAATGCTATTTAATTCATAACCTGCGTTTATTTTGTAATAAATTCCGAATTTATAACTATATGATTTTATTTTAATATTCTGATTTTTAATGAGTTAAAAGTTTGAAAATAATTATTTTTAATTAGTCATCTTTTTTAAATATTTCCCCGCAACATCGTTTCTTTTTCTCTTGAGGATTTTCTAAGTTAAAAATACGACTTATTTTGATTCGTAAAGAGGTAATTTATTAATAATAAAGTGATTATTGAAGGATTATTTAAGTTTGAATTTCCGAATTTACAACTCCTCTCATTTTGAACTACCCTCTAAAAGTTTCTAACATTGCACTGTAATTCAATGAATAATTGGAATTAATTCCGAGTCTTTGTTACACAGATTCTAAAAACACACACAACCGAATAATGATTAAAAATCTATTGCTTTTGAAAAAAACGCGTTTGATCCAATTTACATTTTGTAACACTTAAAAAAAATGATGATGAAAAAACACTATTTTATTTCGCTACTGCTTTTTGAGAGTTTATGGTATGCTCAAATAGCTATTGCTCCCAATCCTGCCGATCACGAACCTCATCAGAATTCCATTCTGGATGTGAAATCTTCAAATCCCTCAAAAGCAGTTTTGCTGCCCGTAGTTTCACAGATCACCAATGCGGCAGATCCGGATAACGATAACAATTTTAGGGGAGCAATAGCTTACAGTAAAGGTAATTCTACTATTTATGAGCATGACGGAACCAATTGGTCGAGTATTTACAATTATGTTGTAGAGGTAAGACCGCAGTATTTTGCCCACTTTTCGCGTCCCTCCAATCTGAATCTTTCCTGCAACGGCGGGTTTCTTCCTCCATATGGCTGTACAGCTTCAGGAATTATCCCGCTCATTAACAACGGAAGTTCAGATTTTCAGGGAAGTTCTATTAACCTTTCTTTGACATCAAATGTGGTAACGGTGAACGAAACAGGTTTGTACAGAGTAACTTACAGGTCTTATGCAACTTTTAATGGACTCAATACGGATGAGATTCAGTTGAGACTCCAAAAGACAGCAGTAGCAACGCCTACAGTATTCTCAACCATTGATTCTAAGTCTTTTACAAGTGACAATGACAATTTGGGATATTCACCTGTTTTTAACGGTTCGATCGTTGTGCAGGTGAATGCCGGAGAAAAATTCCGATTAGAAGGTTTCATGCAATCCGGATTTTCACCTTTAATTAACTCATCGACCAGCTTTCAAAACAATAATACGTATGGAAAAGGGGAGTTGATCTTCGAAAAAATTATTTTATAAATCATTAATTCTTAAAAATTATGTATCCTAAAATATATTTATCGGCTGCAGCTTTACTGGCTGCAACGTTATTCAGTGCGCAGGTGATGATTTCCAAAACTGCCGGTTTCTGCCCATCAAAATGCTTTACTGGATATAAAAGATGCCACTAAAGGCGTTATTTTTACCCGTGCTGAAAATATTACCGCTTTCCCGTTATTTAATAATGCTCAGGAAGATTATTTTAATGATGAAGCTGCTCTGGAAGGTGCAATTTTGTACAATAAAGAAGACAAACAATATTATAAATACGACGGAACGACGTGGATTCCTGCGCTTCAGCTCGGAGGATGGTATAATCCTTTTTTAACACGAAGAAAAGCCGACAATTCAAAAACATGGAATTGTTTAGGAATACAGGCTCTTAATCCTTTTCCGCCGTTTACTCCGATAACGATAAGTACGTGTAGTGTTTTGGCACTTTTCGGAAGCAATAGCAAACAGACAATTTCACTTTCTCCGGTCACAAACAGGTCTCAATTATTAGTGAATAACCTTAGTACGACAATGCCTACAAACGGTAGTGATCATGTGATCCAAATACCAGAAGCGGGGCTGTATTATATTTCCGCGGCTACAGGGTTTGATGGGTTTTCATTAATTTCTTTAGGAAAAGATGCTACGTTTTGGGTAAGCATTGATGTAAGCTACGACGGAGGAACAAACTGGTCGACATTAGCTTTTGAAGAAACTAAACTGTACGGTGGGATTTTCATTGATCTGGGACAGGGAGGTAATAAAAGTGGAAGCGTTTCTGCTTCGGTTACGTTACCTGCCAATTCCCGGATCAGGCTTCAGGCTGCTGTAAATACGGATTCTGTGATCTCTTCTTTTTCAAATTCTGTGGATCATAGAGAAACCTTTGTTAATATTCAAAAATTAAGATAATCCCATAAAAATTAAACACATGAAAAAATATTTAATATTAATAAGTATGTTGGGATTTATGACAGCAAATTCCCAAGTTATTATAGGCGGATCAACGCTTTCCAGTAGCAATACGCAGCTTGAGCTCCAAAATTCCGGACAGAAAGTATTGATTCTTCCTGTGGCAGAAAACGAAACGATATTACCAAAATACAACGCTTCTCAACCGGATAAATATGACGACGATGCTACAATGGAAGCGATGTTGATGTACAATAAAGCGGAAAGTCTTACCAAAGTCTACGACGGAACAAAATGGGAGCAGGCTTTTAATACCAAAAATAAGTCGACAACGTGGACGCGGGCAAGTATCAACAGTACCAATATGACCTGCATTTCTACTTCTGATCTCTTCGGGCAGCTTTTACAGCTTTGCAGTTCTAATAATCTGAAATTTTCTGTTCCGGCAAATAGTTCGCAGTTTTCTGATTATCTGTCTGTTGTGAAAGATTCTGAAACATTCAGAATAAGACAGAAAGGATTGTACAGGATTAATTTCAATGTATTATTCAGTGGTTTTACAGCCGGATTTGATTTTAACGGAGCCAGAATTACAATTGTCGTGGTGGTAAATGGGGTAGAAAAGACTTATATGTCGGGTAAAGCATCTCCTTTTATTAATGTAGGGAATTATCTTGCTTCTACGGACGGCGTGTTGTTTCTTGATATTAATAATGATGTGACGTTCCGTTTGATTTTGGACGGTTCATCATGGTCGATCAGCAGTTACAATTTTGGAGGAACCGCTGAAAGCAGTGTAAGCATCGAAAGGATACTGTAAAATAGGGCTGGATTATTCTGAAAACACAAATGAAATTTTAGGTATAAAAACATTATTTGAGAAAAAATGCAACAAAATAACTATGAGATACTTGTAGGAAAAACAATTTCAGAAGCGCAATTTTTGCTGAAAGGCTACAAAATCGAAAAAGTGCAGGCTGTAGGATATGAATGTACCCTGAAAAGATATTTTTTCGGACTAATCAAAAAAAGGCTGTTTCTATACTGTACAGACAATACGGATAACAAAATAAGAGATATTTATGTTACCACTTATTAAAAAACACAAATTTTAAATATAAAATATTTTATTCATGATTCTTGATCTGAAAAATATCCACATGGGAAACCTGATAAGTCAGCGTGTGACAGAAAAGGGATTCGATTCATTTCGCATATGTAAATTTTTAAAATGTACTGATTTGGAATGGAAATCAATACAGTCTCAAAAGTCGTTGGATACAGAGATTATCTTGAAACTAAGTACTTTTCTTGAGTATGATTTTTTCAGGATCTATTCACAATATTTGATTTTGTATGCTCCTCAAGCGAATACCAATTATAATACTATCGAAAACAAAAAATCCTCACTTCCGCATTTCAGAAAGAGTATTTATATGAAGGAAGTGGTGGATTTTATTTTGGAACAGATAGAAAACGGCAACAAAACAAAGGCGCAAATCATGGAGGAATACAAGATTCCTAAAACAACAATATACAAATGGGTTAACAAATACCGACAGTCACAACACAATGATGAAAGAAAATAGTACACCGGATTACAAAAAAATATACAACGATATAATCAGCCTGAAATATCCTGAAAAAAAAGAAATATGTAAGGATTTATTATCAAAAAATAATCTGTCAACACTTGATATTATTGAGATTAGCCGGATTCTTTTTAATAAAATAACCAAAGAAGATTTTTCTTTTAATCAGAAGCATCATTCGTATGACAGATCGGCAATTATTGAAATTCTTGAATATCAAAAGAAAAACAAATTGAATAACAGTGAACTGGCGAGACACTTTAATCTAAGCAGAAATACAGTCACAAAATGGAAAAATCGATTTTTAGTATGATGAAAAAATTGAGACGAACAATATAATCATCATCTCAACTGACACAATTACAATAATTTAAATTTTGCTAAAATAAAAAACAGATGAAAAAAAGAAAAAATAAAATAATACTACTGTCCATACTCTGTTGCTGTACCGGGATAATGAATGCTCAAATCGGTATTGGTACAGGAAATCCACAAGGGGCTTTTCATATAGACGGTGGCAAAGATAATGCAGCAACAGGAATACCTACTACCGCACAACTAAGCAATGATGTGATTATCAACAAGGCAACCGGTTTTATTGGGGTAGGTGTCCTCAATCCACAGGTAAAATTAGACATGAGATCGGTAAGTACTGAAAATGCGTTAGGTTTAGGTTCTACCACTATGACTGCCACTGCTGCGGGAGCCGGAGCTGTACGATATGACGTGTTGAATGCACCGACAGGCGCAAAAATAGAAGTTTCGGATGGTTCTGTATGGAACAAAGCTTATGTTGCTCCTCAAAAAGCAGTTGTGGTGCTGCGTAAAATCACAAGCCAGTCAATATCACCCAATTCCGCAACTCCTATTACAGGCTGGAATGTAGTACGCGATATGAGCAGTAGTTTCAATACAATGACAAGTGAATTTATGGCTCCCCGTGATGGTACTTATACTTTTTTATTAACCTTCAATTTTGCCAGTACCGTTATTAACGATGGCTCCAGAGTAGAATCACAGTTTTATAATCCTGTGACGGGTACTATTTTCGCCAGTGTATATAAAACATTCGGTCAATCGATGACGGGGACTTCCGATGATGGTAATTTTACCCGTTCTACACAAGCCGGAGGTTCCAGTACCGTTACACTTACCTTATCTGCCGGTACAAAAGTGGTGGCAAGATTACTTCATACCCTTTCAAGTGGTGCCGTTTTACTTCGGGTAACCAGTAATTCCTCAGATCCTGCAAATCCAGATGATGGGTTTAATAATTTAACCATTATAGAACATTAAAACACAAATAATGAAAAAGAAAATGAATATCAGATATACATTATTGGCTTGTATTTTAATTTTTCCGACAGCTAAAATGGCTGCACAAACAGGTTTTTTTACTCCAAATCCTATGCAGCCTTTGCAAATAGACGCTGCAAAAGACAACGGTACAGCGCCGGATGCCGCGAAACTATCCAATGATGTCGTAGTAACATTTGATGGTAAATTAGGAGTTGGACTTTTAAATCCTGTCACTAAAGTAGATGTTCGTTCGCCAGATAATGAAGGTCTTGTTGGGATTGGAACTAATACGCAAACTCCAGCTGCGGCAGGAGCAGGAGCTATTCGTTATAATATTGGTGGATTTTTAGACTATTCAGATGGTGAACAATGGATTTCTTTACCACTTGCGCCGCCCACCAAAGCACTTGTAAATGCGACTAACAGTTCCGGTAAAAGTATACCAAACAACACAGTTACCTACATCGATGGATGGACTGAAACCATTGATTTAGGCGGCAATTTTGACGGTGCTACTTTCACTGCTCCACGAGACGGATTTTATTTGGTGTCCTTCAGTATTACGTTGGCAACTGGTAACATCCCAAAAAATACATATCTGGAAACGGCAATCGAAAGTAACGGATCTACGGCTACTACTATTCCCGAATTTATAACGGTAAATTCTTATCCGGCATTTCAGGCTAATGCAGTAAGTAACTATATAAGTGGTGATTGCAACGCTATTTTTAACCTTAAAAAAGATAATACCATAAAATTTAGTGTTAAACATAATATAGGCAGTGCAAGAAATACTTTAAATGACGGCAAACTAAATAATTTAAGCATTAGCGAATTGTAAAAGCATAACAAAGATGAAACGAAAAAATAAGATAAAAAACTCGACCGCTACTTTTATACCTATGTTATTCTTGGCAACTCAGCTTAACGCCCAAATTGGGATTGGTGTACAAAACCCTATAAATCCTGTCGAAATTAAAACTGATGCAGGCAATGTAATTGTAGATAATACAGGAAAAATAGGCGTGTTGGTTGCCACTCCAAAAGTAGCTATAGACTTACGCAGCGGAACCAATGGTTCTGTAGCGATAGGAAACACCGATAAAACGGCTGTTCAGGCAGGAGCGGGAACATTACGTTACATAGCGAGTCCGGCAATTGGGGTAAAAGGGTATTTAGAATTCTCCGACGGTACGAATTGGATCAGTTTTTATCCCAAAGGAAAACCTCGTATCGTAGTAATGGCGAAGAAAACGACACAGGACACGTATGTGTTTGAAAGTGCAACACCTTCAGAAATAGGAACTAAATCAGGTATTGTTCAGCGCAGATCGTCTTATTTAACAAATTGGACGGAAGTCTTAGATTCTGATTCGGGGGTTGCAAATACCAATTTCGATCCTGCTACAGGCGAATTTATAGCACCCCGTACCGGTGTCTATTTTGCGACGTTTACTTTTGCATTGCAGTCGAGCCAGGTAAATACGGGTGGAAACAACCAGACAGAAGCTATTTGGGAAGTAAGAAACCCAGCCGGGACCATTACTCAAAGGGTAAAAACAAATAACGGTTACGCTTCAGATACGGGAATTGCTCCCAATGCAGTGCCTGTAGGTTTCTGCCTGTACAGTGAGCGTTTATCTGAATAAAGGGGACAAATTACGACCATTTACATGGATTTCGGTAGGATTTGATGGTACAACCAGTCAGTTTATAACGAATCCTGCAGGCTATAATGCCTTAACGATTGTGGAGCAGTAAAAATGTAATTTAAACATACAAATTAAGGATTTATAAAGAAAAATATTGAAATATTTAATTGAATATTTGAGATGAATCTCAAACATTTCAGATATTCCCGGTTGGATATTTTTCAGGGTTATCAAACCTAACAGGTTTTTAAAACCTGTTAGGTTTGATTTTTTTGTAACAGTCGCAAATTCTTAGCCGCGAGTGCGGAAAGCGGGAAAAAGCTTCAAATAAAAGGTGCAAACAAGTTCTATAATCATCCCACTTGTTGTAAATATATTCACTAAAACAGAACTCCAAAGTCGGGAGACTTTGGAGAACGATGCGGGATCGGATTATTTTTAATTAATGTGATAAGAGTGTGATTATTAAAATTATATGTGATGAGGTTTTGTGTCTCCTTTAATGAAATTCTCTCTTCACGAATAGTAATTTATCTCAAATCTTAAACAATTATTTTTTAGGCTTCAAAGAAAGATTATCCACATACACTGCTTGATGCACTCCATTCAGCAAAACTTTAAGACCCAAATTTGACTCTTTTTTCAGAGAGATATCAAATGTTTTTTTACCGCCCTCTATTTTAGAAGATTTAACGATTGAAGCATACGATTTTGCATCGGATGGATTGTTTATGGAGAACAATTCCAGCGTGGTGTCTCCTCCGTTGTCTGAAATATCAAGGCTCAATGTATATTTTCCTGCTTTAATTTTTGGAGTGACCAAATACATATTTTCTCCCGGATTGTTCATCGAATAAAATATAATTTTTTTGTCACTGGCATAAAGCATTGCTTTTCCTTGCTGAGCCGTCCAACATTTGTTGATCTCTTTCCAAGTATCAAAATTTTCTGTAAGTGTAGATACCGTTTTACACTGTGCATTTGCTGTTAGAAATCCTCCTAAAGCCATTATTCCCACCAATGCGATTTTTCTCATATACTGTTTATATATTGTGAGGTAAAAATAGTTAAAAAAGGTTGTATCAGAAAGGGATTCTTTAATAATTTAGATTAATTTTAAACTTCCTTTACCATTTCTAAATCCCTTCAAAAAAACTAAAAACACAATAACAAATCCTTAATAAATCTCCAGAATAATTGAACTATCTTGTACTATCCTGCACTGCCAAATTTTTATTCGGAAAATTATTATACTTTTAAAAGTCAGAAAAAGTTTACGTTTTGAAGAGCAATCAATGAAACATTGCACAATCGATTAACCTCTTCATTGTAAACAGAAAAAACAATACATAAAACCAAATTCAATGAATAATACCCAATCCGGAAACTCGTTTTCTTCTTCAAAAAAGAAAAATTACTATTTTCCACTGATTCTTATAACGAGTTTATTTTTCTTTTGGGGATTTATTCATAATCTGGATCCTATCTTGATTAAACACCTGCGAAGTGCTTTTCAACTGAACCATTTCCAAGCTTCATTAGTCGATTCATCTGTTTTTGCAGCATACTTTTTATTGGCAATTCCCGCCGGAATGATTATTCAGAAATACGGCTACAAAACCGGAATTTTGGTAGGGTTGTTCTTTTTTGCAGCCGGATGTTTTTTGTTTGTTCCGGCAGCGAATACAATTAGTTATCCATTTTTTCTCGGAGCACTTTTTGTTTTGTCATGCGGTTTGGCGATTTTAGAAACCGCCGCAAATCCTTACATAACGATTTTGGGTGATCCTGAAAAAGCAACCCAAAGATTAAATTTTGCACAGTCTTTTAATGGTTTGGCAGCTTCAATTGCTCCTATTGTGGGTGGAATTTTTATTCTTAGCGAAGAAACCAAAATCACAGCAAGAACTTGCCGGACTCGATCAGGCAGCGAAATTAGCCTATATTCAAGCTGAAACATCCCTCGTAAAAGGACCTTACATTATATTAGGATTAATAATTCTATTGGTAATGCTGTTGTTTTTATTCGTAAAACTACCGGAAGTAACGGAGAGCAAGGAAAAATCAACAAAAAATTTTCTGCAGGTTTTAGGTGTGAAGAATGTTGGATGGGGCGTTCTTGCACAGTTTTTCTATATCGGAGCACAAATTTATGTCTTCAGTTTTCTCTTGGTTTTTGCAGAAGATGCCATCAATATGAAAGGTCAGGAAGCTAAATATTATGCAGGTGTTGCAGGATTATTATTTATGATCGGGCGTTTTGCAGGAACTTTTTTCATGAGATATATTTCACCACAAAAACTATTGGCAATTTACAGTGTAATCAGCATAGTTCTGAGTTTCTGGGTTATTGCGGGATCAGGAATTTCAACGTTATATGCATTGGTTGCCCTTACATTTTTTATGTCAATTATGTTTCCCACGATTTTTGCTTTGGGAATAGAAGGAGCCGGTGCAGAAACAAAATCTGCATCGAGTTTATTAATTATGTCAATTGTCGGAGGTGCCATTATACCACCGATTGCAAGTAAAATCACCGATATTTCAGGGAATATTCATTTTTCTTATGTTGTTCCTTTACTATGTTTTATCATTGTGTTTTTATTTTCATTAAGATTCAGAACTAAAAAATCTTCAATAAATTAAGAACATAATATACGCTCTTTGCTGAGCAGAGCGCCCTTGTGAACGAAAAATATGCAGAACAATACTAAAGAATCTTAGCGCACCTTGCGTTTAAAAAACATATTTTAAAATGAGCAATTTAATTTTAAAAATAAATCATAAAGACAATGTTTTGGTTGCTTTGCAGGATATTCCGGCAGAAACTGAAATCATTTTCGAAGGAGCAACTTACATCACTTTAGAAGCAATCCCCGCTAAACATAAATTCTTTATGAATGACATGAAAGAGGGCGACGAAATCTTTATGTACGGTGTTTTGGTCGGTAAAGTACAATACGATTTGGCTGCAGGAATCAGAATGACGACTGACAATACGAAACACGCAGCCGAGCCTTACTACTACCGCGATGTTGACTATCATTGGACAAAACCCGATGTGTCAAGATTTTTACATAAAACGTTTAAAGGATATCACCGTTCAAACGGAGATGTGGGAACGGCTAATTACTGGCTTTTTATCCCCACTGTTTTTTGTGAAAACCGTAATCTTGATATTATTAAAGAATCTCTTTATGACAACTTAGGTTATGCGGTTGATGCAAAATATAAAAGCTACACCCATCAATTGGTAGAAGCGATTTCTAAAGGAGAAAATATTGATGATATTGATTTTTCACCTTCAAATATTCCTGCAAAAGATCGAGTTTTCAAAAATGTAGACGGAATTAAATTTCTCAATCATACCGGTGGTTGCGGCGGAACAAGACAGGATGCGGATACGCTCAGTAAACTGTTGGCGTCTTATGCAGATCATCCCAATGTTGCAGGAATCACTTTGCTAAGTTTGGGTTGTCAACATCTTCAGATTGATAATTTTAAAAAAGATTTGTACAATCGAAATCCAGATTTTGATAAACCTTTACTTGTTTTCGAACAGCAAAAAGCGGTAAGCGAAGAAATCATGATCAAAAATGCCATTTTTGAAACCCTGAAAGGACTTTTAGAAATTAATAAATTGGAACGTGAAGATGCACCGATCAGCAAACTTTGTGTTGGTGTAAAATGCGGCGGAAGCGATGGTTTCAGTGGTATTTCAGCCAATCCGGCTGTAGGACATCTTGCGGATATTCTTTCTGTTTTGGGAGCTAAAGTTCTACTTGCCGAGTTTCCGGAATTGTGTGGTGTCGAACAAGAATTAATCGACCGCGCCGTAGATAAACCAACCGCTGAAAAATTCATTAAACTGATGACAGAATATGATGAACTCGCTCATGCCGTCGGTTCAGGATTTTACATGAATCCATCACCCGGAAATATTAAAGATGGATTGATCACAGATGCTATAAAATCTGCAGGTGCAGCAAAAAAAGGAGGTTTCCGCGCCAGTTGTAGATGTTTTAGATTATACAGAACGCGCCACGAAACCGGGATTAAGTCTAGTTTGCACACCGGGAAATGACGTGGAAGCGACCACAGGAAAAGCTGCTTCTGGAGCTACGTTGATTCTGTTTACGACAGGTTTGGGTACGCCTACAGGAAATCCGGTTTGTCCAGTCATCAAAGTCGCTACCAATACAATTTTAGCAACGAAAATGTCTGATATTATCGATATTGATACAGGTGCAGTTGTGCGTGGCGAAAAAACCATTCAGGAAATGGGGGAAGATATTTTAGATTTCTGCATCGATGTTGCCAGCGGAAATATTATTCCTAAAGCGGTTGCATTGAATCAGGATGATTTTATCCCTTGGAAAAGAGGGGTTAGTCTTTAATAATTTAAGTATTATTAATCTTAAAAAAGGTTTTTAAACGCAAAGATTATTACAAGTCGCATGAAGGTTGAAACAAACAAGAATCTTCGTGATCTTAACTGAGTGAAACGCCTTTGCGAAAGAAAAATATGCAGAAGAATATTAAAAAAAATCTTTGCGCCCTTTGCTTTAAAAAATATAAGTAAAATTTAATAATTAATATAAAAATGTTTTCATTAAAAAATAAAAAAGCCGTTGTAACAGGCGGCGGAAGCGGAATCGGACAAGCAATCGCGGTTCAGCTTGCAGCCAATGGTGCAGAAGTTCACATTCTTGAAATTACAGAACAAAACGGACAGGAGACGTTGGGGAAAATACAATCTTCCGGAGGAAATGCTACGGTTTATGCCTGTGATGTTTCAAAGCAGAAAGATGTTTTAGCCGTTTTCGATCAGATTGGAGCCATCAATATTCTTGTGAATAATGCCGGAATTGCGCACATTGGAAAAGCAGATACCACTTCAGAAGAAGATTTCGACAAAATTTATAATGTCAATATCAAAGGCGTTTACAATTGCCTGTTCGCTGCCATTCCGCAGATTAGAAAATCGGGAGGGGGTGTGATCCTTAATATGGCTTCGATTGCCGCATTGGTGGGAATTCCAGACCGTTTCGCATACAGCACAGCAAAAGGTGCCGTAAAAGCAATGACGATGAGTGTTGCCAAAGATTATATTAGTGAAAATATTCGTTGTAACTCCATTTCTCCGGCGCGAGTACATACACCTTTCGTGGATGGATTTTTAAAGAATAATTACCCCGACAACATTGAAGAAATGTTTGAAAAGTTATCAAAAACCCAACCGATCGGAAGAATGGCTCAACCTGAAGAAGTTGCTTCTTTGGCGCTTTATCTCTGCAGTGATGAAGCTTCATTCATCACCGGTGTAGATTACCCCATCGATGGTGGTTTTACCACTTTGAATAATTAAAATAAACTGTTTGTTATTTTTTAACGAAAGGCTCGCAAAGATTATAAAAATTAAACTTAAAAAATTTCCGATCGCAAAGGCACTTCGTTCAGCAAATGATAGCAATAAACCTTAGCTGAGTGAAACGCCTTTGCGAACGAAAAATATACAGAATAATATTAAAGAAATCTTTGTTTCCTTTGAGTTAAAATCAAGCATTCAAGAACAATCAAATTAATAAAATTAAAAAATGAAATTAATAAAATTCGGAAAACCGGGCTACGAAAAACCGGGAGTAATCATTGGCGAAAAAAGATACGATGTTTCTCATTTGATAAAAGATTATGATGAAAACTTTTTTTCCGGTGATGCCATAGAAAATTTAAAATCTGAAATAAATGCTCAGAATCTACCCGAAATTTCTCTTGATGAAAGACTGGGTGCACCTTTGGCAAGACCGTCAAAAATCATTTGTGTCGGACTGAATTATAAAGATCACGCTGCAGAAACCAACGCTCCGATTCCGGAGGAACCCATTTTGTTTTTTAAGGCTACTACTGCAATCGTTGGTCCGAACGATGATTTAATTATTCCTAAAACCAGTACAAAAACCGATTGGGAAGTTGAATTGGGAATTGTCATCGGAAAAAAAGCAAGTTATGTTTCTGAGGAAAATGCGCTTGAACACATTGCGGGTTACGTTTTGCACAACGATTATAGCGAAAGAGCCTTTCAGTTGGAAAGAAACGGACAATGGGTAAAAGGAAAAAGTTGCGATACTTTTGCGCCAATCGGACCTTTCATTGCGACGCCTGACGAAATTGAAGATGTTCATAATTTACGTTTGTGGTTGAAAGTTAATGGACAAATTCTGCAGGATGGAAATACTTCCAATCTGATTTTCGATATACCATTTATCGTAAGTTATATCAGTCAGTTTATGACGTTGCTTCCTGGAGACGTTATCAGTACAGGAACGCCTGCCGGTGTCGGTTTGGGGCAAAAACCTGAGCCTTGGTATTTGAAATCTGGCGATGTGGTAGAATTGGGAATTGACGGTTTGGGAAGCAGCACTCAAAAAGTAAAAGCGTACGGGGAATGAAAAAATTCTGTCTCGCCCTCGACTTGATTGATGATCTTGAATTGATTACCGAATACGAAAAATATCATCAAAATGTTTGGCCTGAAATCAAACAAAGTATTTTGGATTCCGGAATTATAAATATGGAGATCTATCGTGTTCAAAATCGATTATTTATGATTGTGGAAGCCGACGATAATTTTTCTTTCGAAGCTAAAAATGAAGCGGATAAAAACAATCCAAAAGTTCAGGAATGGGAAGAATTGATGTGGAAATTTCAACAACAGTTACCCAATTCGAAGCCCGGAGAAAAGTGGCAGTTGATGGACAAAATATTTTCATTATAAATTTCATTTCAGAAAAAAATAATTAAATATGATTATTGATTCTCACGTACATTTTTGGAAATTTGATCCGATTCGGGATGCATGGATTACGAAAGAGATGGCTGTAATCCGAAAGGACTTTCTGCCGGAAGATTTTTCTTTATATTTAAATGAAAACAAGATTGATGGTTGCATTGCGGTTCAGGCGGATCAAAGCGATGAAGAGACTGCTTTTTTGGTCAATTTAGCGAAAGAAAATCCATTTATTAAAGGGATTGTCGGGTGGATTGATTTGACTTCTGAAAAACTTGAAGAATCGCTTCAAAACTATCAATCTGAAAGACTCATTAAAGGTTTCAGACATATCGCTGAAGGAGAAGAAATAGGGTTTTTACTGCAAAAAAATATATTGAATGGAATCTCTAAGCTTAATCAATTTAATTATACTTTTGATATTTTATTGAGACAGGATCAGCTTTCTGATGCCTTAAAACTTTCGGAAAAATTACCCCATCAACCTTTTATTCTGGATCATTGCGGAAAACCGGATGTTAAAACAAATGATTTAAAAGACTGGAAATCTAATATTTCAGGACTTGCCCAAAATCCTAATATTTATTGCAAAATTTCGGGACTTTTAACCCAAGGAAATTGGAATACGATTGATGAAAAATCAATTTTTGAAATTTTGGATTTCATTTTTTCACAATTTGGAATTAAACGTGTAATTTTCGGAAGTGATTGGCCAGTTATGTTATTAGGAGGGAATTATGCTTTGTGGATGGAATTAATTTCAAAATATGTAAGTCAGTTTTCAAAAGAAGAACAACAGCTTTTTTTCTCGGGAAATGCTGTTGAGTTTTACAAATTATAGTTTTTTTGACACATTAGTCACATTAGATTTAAGTTTAATGCTTTGAGAATAATTAGAGCACATAAGTTTTAAAAATCGAAGATTTTTATTTTTGTCAATTTTTTTAAATGTAATTATTTAAAAATTTATACAATAAAACTTCGCCGTCTTTGCTGAGTGAAACGCCTTTGCGAACAAAAAATATGAAGAACAATATTAAAGAAAATCTTTGCGCTCCTCGCGTTAAAAAACATAACACAAAAAATTATGAACCTAAATCTTGACCATAAAATAATCATCGTAAGCGGCGGTGCAAAAGGCATCGGAAACGCCATTGCAAAAATTTTAGCCGAAGAAAAAGCTTTCCCCATAATCATTGGCAGAAACGAAGACGACAACAAAAAAGCCATTCAGGAAATTGTGGATAAGGGAGGAAAAGCCGACTTTGTTACCGCTGAACTTTCTCAACCTGAAGAATGCAAAAAAGCAATTGAAGAAGTCGTAAAAAAATACGGAAAAATCGATGGAATCGTCAATAATGCAGGTGTAAACGATGGAATAGGTCTGGAAAACGGTTCATACGAAGGATTTCTCGAATCATATCATAAAAATGTGGTGCATTATTATCTTTTGGTGCATCACGCACTTCCTTATCTTAAAGAAAGTAAAGGTTTCCATCGTGAATATTGGCAGCAAAACAGCAGAAACCGGACAAGGCGGAACTTCAGGATATGCCGCTGCGAACGGGGCAAGAAATGCTTTAACAAGAGAATGGGCGGTAGAACTTTTGCCTTACAGCATTCGTGTAAACGCGATTATCGTTGCAGAAGTCTGGACTCCGCTTTACAAATCGTGGATTTCTACTTTTGAAAATCCGGAAGAAAAATTAAAAAGTATTACTTCAAAAATTCCCTTTGAAAAACGCATGACAACTTCTGAGGAAATTGCGAATATGGCAGCATTTCTGCTATCGGAAAAATCTTCACACACAACAGGACAGCTGATTCATGTAGATGGCGGTTATGTTCATTTGGACAGGAGTTTGGAGTAATTTTTTTTGACTTTAAAAAGATAGGATATAATTCAATTTAAAAATACAAAAAAGCCTTTCAAGAGAATTGAAAGGCTTTTTAAATATAGAAAAATATATTACTTTAAAATTTCTTTATCATAAAGAATATTATCATCTTCATCAAAACTTATGATAAGCACTTTGTATTGTTTTGCACTGTCGTTATTATAAAATTTAATGATCGGAGGAACATAATCACTATCAAATAAATTTGGATTCCAATATAGGGTTTCTCGGGTATCGTTTTCGATTTTTACCGGAGAATCGTCGTCTAACATTTCAATAGGAAATTCCGAAGGTTTATCGTACCCTTTTACTACAGATGAGTTATTGTTTTGGGTTGGTTTTACATTTTTAGACTTCATATCGCCTTTCATGGTGTAGATTGCTACGGCATTGCCTACTAATCCTGATTCTTTAATAATTTTCACCATAGCAATATTGCTTATCGGAAGACTTGCAATCATAGAAGGATCAGTGACTACTTCATCCAAATATAGCTTAGCTTGACTGCCACGAATGTACGGAACATTCACTCCCGAATTGTTTCTTTGAAACGTTAAACCGGCAGCTCTTCCCTGTAGCCAATCTAATATATTGCCCGATCCGGTGGCATTTTGGTCTTCATTTACAAAATCAAATATAGTAGAATTGATAGAGCTGAACATTCCCGTGGACAGTTGTTTGTCTAATTCTTCTTTTGGATCTTGCTTTTTTCCTACCAGTTTTACTTCTTCAATTTGTACATCGACATTCTCCGTTTTTTTATTGTTTTTCTGAGTATTGATGGCTCTGGAAATTGCCGGAGAAAGTTTTTTGTTTTCAGCGGCTTTTACCAATTTGTATTTTGTACTTGGGAAATTGCCTTTAAATTGGGTAGGATTCACCAAAGGCTCTACCGTAACGAATAAATTTTCTGTACTTGCTTCTTTATTATTTTCTGAATTGATGAATAATGAAACATTCAAAGGCTCATTGAAGTTAAGGTTGTCCAAATAAATATACCCGTTTTGATCGGTTCTGAATGGATTGAAAGTAGGCTGATTTTCACCTAATTTTAATACTAAATTTACATTAGTATCTTTCAGCATGGCGCTGTTTTTAAGAGGTTTTACTCTGTAAGAAAGAAACTTTTTAGAATTGGTTTTAATGGTTGGTACAGATCCGCTCAATACAGAATTCCAGTCAAATCTTTTCCAGTTTTCGGAGATAAGCAGTGCGTCCAACGCTTCACTATTCGCTGTTTTAGAAAAATATTGTGCCGGTGCGTCTATTTTTGTGGTAAAATCTCCTGTTAACCAAAGAGTACTCAGTATATTTTCTTCTTCCGGATTGGTATTACCGTCGTCTTCACTTACCAAAACGGTATAATTTTTAAAAGCAGACTCCGGAGAAAGATCAATGCTATTGAATGATCTTGGTTTTTGTTTTAAATTCTGACCGATAATCTCTGCTTTCTCGATCTTTAAATTATTAGGTTTGATAAAGCAAAGCCTTTGTGCAACCAGATTTTCCTGTGCATCAAAAATAGCTAACTGTAAAACACCGTTGTTTCCATTGCTGATTTTTGTAGGAATCGTACTTGAAGCTTCATTCGTTAAATTACTGATGTTGGCTTTATAAGCAAGATGGTTGTTGATGGTTCCGACAATTTTATAATTCTGGAGCTGTTGTGTTAAATTGACTCCTTTTAAGCTGTATTTAATCCCATCTTTAGAGCTGGAAACTTCTAAATTGACACCACTTCCTGCAACTTGCGGAAGATCTATTGTCTGACTTTTTTCTGTATTATCCTTAATGACCGCTTGATATTTTTTTCCTAAAGCTGGAGTTATTTTAAAAGACGCAACATTTTTATCAAATGAGGTAAAGGTTGTGATAGGTACATTTGGATTTTGGGTGTCTATTATTTTCCCGGTCCAGTTTTCCGGAAAAGAAGTATTGCTTGATAATCTTACGGCAAATTTCGTTGGCATCCCGTTAATGAAAGTTCCACCTTCGGGAAAGGCTTTGGCAGACCAATCAGAACTTTTAGAAATCTCTAATGCTTCAGCAGAGTTGGGATTGTAAATAGGTATCGTTTTCACAATCTGAAAATCTTCACTAAAATTGTCCATATAAGGCGTATAAGCTCTTACGAAATAAACGTCCTCAGGAAGGTTTTCTTTCAGTTTAAAATCTCCGCTGCCTTCACCATTAGTAAGAAGTATGGTTTTCCAGTCTACTAATTTTTTATCAGAATCGTACAATTCAACAAATAGAGTGGTAGACAATGTAGAACGATTATAGCCGTCAAATACAAAGCTTTTAAACCAGATTTGGTCACCCGCGACATATTGTGGTTTGTCGGTAAGAAGGTATACTTTTTCTTGTTCGTAATTATTCTCGAGACTGGTAATTGCTTTTTCTAGTTTAGTTTGTGCCAATACAGGCTGTACACTGGAAAGAAGCAATAAAAAGAATATATTTTTCATAAAGATCTTAACGCATTATTAATCCGATGCTAAATTACTCATTTAAAGATTTCAAAAATTGATATTTGCTTTCTAATTGAAAAATTTAAGGAGATTTTAACTCTTTTACCGCCTTTTTTATAAATGGATTTTCTTAATCTTTTATTTTGACGACAAAAAACAAAAAACAAACAGCCCCAGAAATTCTGAGGCTGTTTTATTTTAAAAATTAATTTTATTCTACCATCCCAAATAATAATCAGGACTTAGCCAGATTGGGCGATGCATTCCAAAATATTCCTGAAGCATTTTTTCGGCTTCACAGAAAGCACCTTCTACCCAGCCTTGCTGATCAGAATAAGCTTCTCCACAAATGTGAATCTGCTCATCAGTCATAGGTTTTCTCATGTACGGCATTACGTTTTCTACCGAATATCCGGCTTTCCAAGCGTGGTAACCTGCGCCAAAAGGATCGTCTGTCCAGTCTTTAAAATACGTTACATAAGGTTCCGGAATCGTTACCAGATCTCCGTGAAGCTCACGAAGTTGGTTCATCAATTCGTCAACCATTAATTTCGTAGCCTGAACATCATCCAATTCATGAAGTTCTTTTAATGAAGCAGATTTTGCAGCTTTTACTTCAAAAAGTATCTTATCATCAGAAAGTGCTTTCCAGAAAGTTTCGGTTTCCATATCTCCGTAACTTCCCAGTAGCATTGAGTTGTCGGATTGTTGATCTGTTCCGAAATAATAACACTGTCTCATCGGCAAATCGGTGATCGAGTGTCCGGAATCAATTCCTAATTCTTTCCACCAAGGATATGGGAAGCCCATTAATATTTTAAAGGCAGGTTCCATAACCACAGAACGAATGTTATAATTTAGTGTTGAATTTTGATTAACATTAAAGAAGAAATTATCCTGATCCAAAAGCTCCAACGATTTTCTCGGCATCGCAAGAATCAATGAATTGGCATACACTTTCCATTGGGTGTTAGATTTCAGGTTAAGGAAAGTCAGTTCATATCTGTGAGAACTTGTCAGAGGATGTGCTTTTGTGAAGGTAAGTAGTTTATTTTCAGACCAAATACACGCTCCTTCATGCTCCATATAAGAATTTGCTAAGGCATAAGCAATGCTGTCATAGCCTTCTTCAATGGTTTTATAAATCGTTCCCGCAGAGAAATCTCCTACCATATAAGGAAAAGC
Source organism: Chryseobacterium ginsenosidimutans (assembly GCF_024807225.1). Classification (GTDB taxonomy): domain Bacteria; phylum Bacteroidota; class Bacteroidia; order Flavobacteriales; family Weeksellaceae; genus Chryseobacterium; species Chryseobacterium ginsenosidimutans. The sequence continues at coordinate 3,287,176 of NZ_JANUCO010000001.1, read as the reverse complement.
TTCCGCTGAGTTCCAGTTGATGGTATTTGAATAATATCCTCCGGCGTTTGCTAGAAATTCATATCCATCCTGTGAAACCTGATCTTTGATTAAGTTCCAGAAACCTAAGTCATTTACTTTACGGTTGTCGTAAGGAGAATTCGGGAAATTATAAACCAATTTAGGCTTAATATCATCCCAATCTCTGCTGTCTAATTCAAATGAATAATCGTAAATTGTTTTTCCTCTTATTATTTTTTTACCATATTTTTCAGCAACCCAAGGATCTGCCATTAAAACATCATAAATAATTTTATTAAACAATTGATCCGAACTGAAGCCCAAATCATCATCATTTAAATAATATCTTGTAATGAGTTTTTCGCCTTCCGCCTGAGCAACATTCCATGCGTCTTGTTTGCAACGTTCTTTTCTAAGATACATCAACAATTTTGTAGAATCTCCCATTGGGAAAGGAACAGGCGTCATTTGATCTTTCAAAACAGGAATACGTCTGTGCGGATCTGCAGGAATAGTGTAGCCTTCAATTAAGGTGGTTACAATTTCCTGAGAAGTCAGATAACGCATACCTCCCAATTCTCCCCAGAAATTCATTCCGGGCATCACAACAGATTCCAGTCTTCCGCCTAGTTTATTATTCATGTCGAAGATCTGTACATCGCTGGCTTTAAATTTTTTATCCGTTACTAAACGATAAGCAGAGTACAATCCGGAAGTTCCGGCACCGATAATAGCGACTTCAATTTTTAAATCAGGATGTTTCCCCGGATTTAGTGGAGTGTTTTTGTTCATAGTAGTTTTAGTTTTAATTTGGTTTTTTTAAATTGCTTTAAAGTATTTTCTTCCTAATTGGAAAGGAGTAATATCAAAATCAGTATGCCCGTCCAATACAAGATCTGTCATTATTTTTCCTAAAAACGGAGTGAATTTTGCTGCCCAACCTGTCGCGTATAACACGATGTTTTTGTGATTCGGAACATAGCTTGGTGCAAAATCTATCAATAATTCTTTGTTGGCGATTTTACTTAAGGCGATAAGACATGTTGAGGTGTATTCCGGTTCTGTACCTAAGCCTTTCATATATGTTTTTACCCATTCTGAAGTATAGGCAAGTTCCTGTTCATTAGGAATTAATGTTCTGTCGCTCGGTTCTTCCAAAGGCGTAATCACAAAATCCGGTGCTACACGAATGTATTCCGGATGATCCCAGTCAACGGAAGGGAAGCCGTAAAACTGATTTCCATTTTCCCCAATCGGATTCTGGAACACAAACCAGGTAGGATATTGAATGTTCGGATCGGTTTTCTTAAAATAAGCCGAAGACATATTCCAGTACGTTGCTTCGATTTTAAAATCCAGTAAATTGATTACACTATTGATGTATGGACCAGGAATGATCGCCAGTTTTTTAGTAATATAACTTCCGTTTGGTGTGATGACTTCAAAAAGATCGCCCATTTGTTCGATTTTAAGAACCGGAGAATTTTCTTCAAGATGTACCGTTTCAGATTTTTTACAAAGATCTAAAAGCGTTTCAATCGTTGCTTTAAAATTAATACTTGCTCCGTCCGGCTGAAACAATCCTGTATATTTTTCCGGAAGGTTTTGGAAGTGGTATTTTTCTTCAATTTCTTTTGCAGAAAGGGTGACGTAAGGAACCTTTAATGCTTTTAAAGCTTCTTCCGCTTCAGCAATATTTCCTTCGGTAGAATGTACATTGGGATCTCCAAACCATAGCGTTCCTACTTTGTCAAGCAGTTGAGTGTCGGTTTGCTTTTGCAGTTCGTCCCAGTAAGGTTCTGCATCCAAAGCCATTTGTACCATGTATTCTTGAGGATAAGGGATTCGGAATTGTCGGGATACTCCTGCAGAGCTTCCCAATTGATTCACAAACGTGAATTGTTCCAGAACTAAGGTTTTTGCCTTGCGTTTGCCAAGATGATACGCTGTAGACAAACCAATTGCTCCTCCACCAATGACGATTACGTCGTAGTTTTCTTGAGTCATGTGTTATAGTTTTTAGTTTTAATGGTTGTAAGAAATATGCAATAGAAAAGGCACAAAAATTAAGTGTGCCATCATTGTTTAATTACTCAATACAATTGAATAATTTAAATTAACTCAAATACTCGTCTTGCCGGTACAATCAAGTATGTTATTGTAAAATAAGTGTCATAATATTATTATGATTCTCAAAGTAACAAAAAATGTGGTACATATGAAATAGTATAAACAACTAATTATCACTTTGAGTAGAAATACGTATTGTAGGATTTGTGGCTGTTACAAATCAAACCAAACCTTCAAGGTTTCAAAAACCTTGAAGGTTTAAATCCACAATATTTGTCATTCTGAATCTTTTCAAACTATTGTATAATTTCCTTACTACTTCAAAAACATTTCCATAAGCATAAGAATCGATACAAATTTTTTCGAAGATTGATATTCAGGATTCAGCTGTTCACGGATTTCACCAATCGCTTTGCTTAATTTATTACTGACTGTTTTATTGCTTATTCCCAGCGCTTCGGCGGTTTCGTCTACAGACATATTTTTCCGGATTCTCATGTCATAAACTTTCTGTTCGGTAATCGGAAGCTGCGAAACAACTTCATCAATCATTGTAAATAAGACAGAAATTTCATGGTCTTCAAGAATTTCAAAATATTCGGTGTCGGTGATATCGATAGAATGTTCCGATTCATCAATGCTGATTGTGGGTGATGCTTTTTTATAGCTGTTAAAATAATCAATAACCCTGTAATGAAGGTGTCTCAGAAGATATCCTTTTGCACTTTCATTGTCATCTGTTTGAATACTTTCTGTATTTTCCAGAATTTTAATCCAGAGATTCTGTAAAAGTTCTTCAGCAACTTCTTTATCCCGCGTTCTTACAAAAACAAAACGGTACAAATCATTCCAATACCTTTCGTAAAGTACCATAAAAGCAGGACGGTCGCCTGTTTTTATTTTATTCAATAATATGTGATCTGTTTGATTCATCGGTGATGCAAAATTACCTAAAGGAAAATTAACTTTTTGTGAACTTTGGGGAATTCAAGATTAATTATTTCTGAAAATCAACGGTTAAATGTGAAGCGAATGTTGATAAACGACAAAAAAAGGTCTTCAATTGTTAACAAGCTGATTTAATGTGAATACAATGTTAAATGTGGGTTGGGGAAGTTTTTTATTTTCTCTGTTTTATAGATGTAACGGTGAACTTACATTTAGAATATTTATGAAAAACTTAAAATATAAAGATATTGAAGCATTCGTTTTCAGGCTTTGGCAGAGAGAAGTTTCTGAAGAGAAAATGTCCCCAAAAGAAACCGAACTTTTAGATCAATGGAAAATCAGTGTAGAAAAAAATATTGATACAAACCATATACAAGAATCTAAAGACAGGGTTTTATTTGCTTTAGAATCTTACTTTATTCAGACAGCTATTATAGATCATCCAAACGGCTTTAGAAAGTATTTTTACCAAATCGCAGCCGTCATATTACTTCTTCTTTCATTAGGAGGTGTTTTCACTTACAATACTTTCTTTAAGCCGGATGTTTATTTTGCAGAGTCTGTCAACCAAAAAGTTCATTTGGCAGATGGTTCTGTGGTGACCTTATTTCCGGGAGCAGAACTTACCGTTGAAAAATCTTTTCCTGCAGATACAAGAGTGGTGAATCTTAAAGGTGATGCGATATTTTCTGTAGCTAAATCAAAAAAGCATCCTTTCATCGTTCATGCAGATGGTTTCAGTACCAAAGTGTTGGGAACGATTTTTAAAATTACCCAAACAGGAAATGATAAAGCAGTAGATCTTTACGAAGGAAAAGTAGCGGTTTCTTACACAGGTGTTCCGGTAACTTTCCTGAAACCGCATCAGAAATGGACCAATTTCGGGGTCGCTCGTACAGCCGCAGTTATTTCGCTGAAAAAGGAGAATAAAACGAATAAAGAACTATCGTCATTATTGTCTTTAAGTTTTAATGATGTCAGTTTAAAAGAAGTTGCGGAAGTTTTACAGAAAAACTACAACATTCATATTGTTTATCCTAAAGAATCGGCAGATAAGAAGGTAACGGTAGATTTTGCAGGCGGAAGTACAGATGAAAACATTGAAGCATTAGCATTTATACTCGGATTTGAAGTGCAGAAAGAGAAACAAACCTATATCCTTAGAAAGCAGCCTTAAATCAAAATTAAAAAACTAATAATCAGATAAAATTTAATTAAAAGAGAGCGTGGAAATGAAAAGTTTGAAATGTAGTCTTACTATCGCAGCAATATTTTTTATTGTAAAAGCAGAAGCACAGGAATTATCTCAAAAAGTGTCGTTTTCTGTTCCGGTAGGAAAGCCTTTGATCGAGGTGCTGGAAGAATTTGCCGGTAAAACAGGAATGAGACTGGCGTATTCTAAAGCAGATATTAAAGAATTAAAAGTAAAAGCTATACAATGTGAAAATAGTCCTGTAGATAATTGTTTGAAGGATATTACGAATGGACTTCCGGTTGTATATCGCCTTCGCGGAGATCTTATTTCAATAAAATATGAAGGGTCGATTGCTTCTGTCATGGGAAACGGAAAAATCTCAGGAAAAATAGTCGATGAAGTGGGAAATCCTGTTGTGGGAGCAGAAATTAATGTAGCTGGAAAATATACGGTAACAGACAACAACGGAGATTTTACATTAGATCTTCCTTCCGGAATGTATACGCTTACCGTGAAATCGCCGAAATATAATGCTTTAAGAGTAGAAAAACTGACGATCAATAATAATGAAACAAATAGGGTTTCATTTTCAATGAGATCAATTTCAGATAAAGTATCGGATATAAAAGAAGTCGTTATCACCGGAACGCGTAAAGCAGATACGCAAGCCGGATTATTGGCGCAGCAGAAAAAAGCGGCACAGATGAGCGACGGAATTTCTGCCGAACAGATTTCTAAAACTCCCGACAGCGATGTAGGAGGAACGTTGAAAAGAGTAACAGGAATCACCACAATTGATAATAAATACGTAGTCGTTCGTTCGATGGGAGAACGTTGGAACACGGCTGCAATGGACGGAATTAATCTTCCAAGCACGGAAGCCTACAATCAGAATTTTTCATTCGACATTATTCCTACCGCAATGGTAGAAAGCGTCATCGTAAGCAAAACGGCAACTCCGGATATGAATGCAAGTTTCGCGGGCGGTTATGTTGAGGTAAGAACGAAAGATATTCCTAATGAAAATTTCACGACGGTAACGTTGGGAACTTCTTATAATGATCAGGCTACTTTTAAAGAATCTCTAACCCGTAAACGCGGTAAGTATGATTATTTCGGATACGACGACGGAACAAGAGATTTCCCGATGGGTTTGAAAGCGGTGAATTGGGAGAATCCTTTGTTTTTTGAACAATCAAAGCAGTTCACGAATGATAATTTTACCAATTATGCGACGACTGCCGATATGGGATCTAATATGCAGTTGGCTTTAGGAAGAACTTTTAAGCTTAAAAATAACAACAAATGGGGTTTTGCAGGTGCTTTGATTCTAAAAAACGAACAAAACAAGCTTGAGATCGATCATACAGGAAGAGGAAACTGGCTCGATACGACTTATCTCACGAGTCCTACAGATCCTGATTATCAGCAGACTCCTGTAAAATTTTATAATTTTAAAAATCAGGGAGCTTCTTATACCTATAATTCTACGGTTGCAGGAATGTTGAATTTTGGGTTGCAGCTAGGAAAAAGCAGATTATCATTCCGAAATTCTTATACTCATATTTATGATAATACAGTAACGAGAATTACCGGCTGGAACGAGTATACATCGGGAAGCGGCTTACCGGCAAATGCAGAACTTGCTTACAATTATTTTTATCACGGAATTATTCCCAACAACGATCCCGAACAAATAAAAAATCTGGACAGACCTTATACAGCCAATGCCAATTACCCTATTTATCAAACGCTTTTACAGAATAAACTGGAAGGAAATCATAAAATCGGAAATGTAGATGTCAGCTGGTTTGCAGCGAGAACGGGTGTGGCTTCCGACACCAAAGATTATACATTGCATCAAACGCTTTATAATTTTATTGGAAATGAGACCATTGCGTATCATCAGGTAAACAACTCATCAAGTGATTTCGCAAGAGGTTTTATAGAAAACAAGGAGACAGATTATAATTACGGAGCTTCTTTTAAATGGGGTAAGGATTTTGGAAATTTTAAAAATGATCTGAAAATAGGATATGCAGGAGCATCTAAGAAGAATACGAATCTTCAGCAGAAATTCTTGCTGAGAGTCGACGAAAAAGTAGCGGGAACCAAAATTCTTCCTTTAACAGGGGCACTTTCTGAGTGGCTGGATGGTTCACATTACGTTCCGGGCGGAATCGGATGGCAGACAAGACCGCTGTATAATGATGAAAAATATGAAGGTGAAGTCGATCAGCATGCAGGATTTATCATGTTTGATAATCGATGGGAAAATAAATTCAGGCTGGTTTGGGGATTGAGAGCAGAATATTTTAGATATAATTTAATTTCTCAACAATTAGATCCAAGTGATCCGCAGAATGTGTACAAAGAAGCTGTGGAAGATAAGCCTTGGCAATTCATGCCTTCTGCCAATTTTACGTACAGCCCGACCAATAAAATTAATGTAAGATTAGCTTACAGCAAAACCGCGATTCGACCTCAGTTTAACGAAAGAACGGGATTGCCCTATTTCGATCCTATCGCCAACGGATTGATTCATAATATGGAAATGGTATCATCAATCGTAAATAATTATGATTTCAAATTTGAATGGTTTCCAGGATTAGGAGAAATATTTTCAGCAGGATTGTACTATAAAAATATCGACAGACCGATTGAAAGAGAAGGCTACATTTCCAACGAAGGAAACCTACATCTCTATAACGGAAATTCTAAAAATGCAAAACTGAAAGGAGTGGAAGCTGAGGTAAGAAAAAACTTAGGCTTCATCGCAACAAATTCTTTTCTCGAACAGCTTTTCATCAGCGGAAATTTTACTTACAACGATACCAAAGTAATTGCCTTTAAAGACAGAACAAAAACAACAGACCAGGATGATACTTATGAAGTAGACCGACCGCTTTACGGGCAGACTCCTTATGCTTACAATTTGGGCTTGATGTATGATGGGGAAAGATTGGGACTAAGCTTTTTATACAACGCAAAAGGCGATCAGTACATCACGGTAGGATATAGCTACAATGGAGAGGAAATTCAAAGACCTTATGCCGTTGCCGATGCACAGGTTTCTTATAAGTTTCTTAAAAACAGAAATTTAGAAGTGAAAATTAATGCCAGAAATCTTTTCAACAGGGTAAAAGAGTTTTACAACAATTACAATTCTTATTCGGTGGCGAAAGCAGGAAGCTCCCAAACAGAACGAGAAATGCTGGAACTTCTGCCCGGAGCAACGGATAAATATGATAAAAACATAGATAAGATACTGTTTCGTGCTTACAGCGGAAGAATATTCGGCTTGAGTGTGAACTATACATTTTAAGTTATTATAAAAAATAGAAGAAAAGAGCTCATGAAATGTACAGGTTTCGGTAACCTGAGATTGAATCTAAATACTACTGATGATGCGCAGCACAGTAAAGATTCTGATCCAAAAACCGGATGTCGGTATTCTCCCAAATACGGATAGTAAAACTTCGGGGAAATCTGCAATACAGCACCTCTTGTAATGCGGAATGAAAAAAAACTACCAAATCGTAGGAGTATCGAGGTGGATATTCCTAAAAAACTCACAAAATATTAGGTTTAAAAACAAAATAACCTGATAAGCTAAAAATTATAACAATGAAAAAATTAGTTTTAATCGCAGCAGCAGCTTTATCACTTACTGCTTGTCAAAACGATTCTTTAGCAGATTCTTCAAACAACTCTTTCGACATGAAGTCTACTTCTGCTGAATATATTACAGCTTCTGCACTTCCTGTGACTACTGTTAACAGCAACATTACTACAAACACTACTTGGAGTGGAGTAATAGAGCTAGACGGTAACATCGCTGTGAAAGACGGAGCTACTTTAACGATCATGCCCGGAACATTCATTAAAGCTAAGCCAAACTCCATCGGAGAAGGTAGAGGTGTTTTGATTATTACTAAAACAGGTAAGATCAATGCTGTAGGTACAGAATCTCAGCCTATTATCTTTACAAGCTACAAATTATTAGACGGTAACGAAGACACTACTGCTAAAGCAGGAGATTTCGGAGGTGTAATTTTATTGGGTGATGCTCCTACAAACGTTCCTACTACTACAACTGTAGAAGGTCTTCCTTCAAATTCAGATTTCTATTTCGGAGGTGATAACTCTGGTCACAATGCAGGGATCATGAAATACGTTCGTATCGAATTTGCAGGTTATGATTTCGTTGGAGCTAACTCTGGAAATGAAGTGAATGCTTTAACGTTAGCTGGTGTTGGAAGCGGTACTACGATCGATCATATCCAGGTTTCTTACGGGCAGGATGATTCTTTCGAATTCTTCGGAGGAACTGTAAATGCTACAAACTTAGTTTCTTTTGCTGCAGAAGATGACAATTTCGATTTCGATAACGGATATACAGGTACCATTACTTGTGCTCTTGCTTTGGCAGATTACAATTCTGAGCATACAGTAAGCGGACTGCTTTCTGATACTAACGGTATCGAGCTAGACAACAACGCTGGAGGTACTTCTACAGCATTGATTACACATCCGGTTGTTAATAATCTTACTATTGTAGGTGTAAAAACAGATGTGTTGTATGCATCACCGTCGCCTTATACAGGTTCAAAATATGAAAACGGTATTCATATCAGAAGAAGCGGTAGATTAACGTTAAATGATGCTGTAATTACAGGATATCCTACAGGTATCAGAGTAGAAGGAGCAGGTTCAGAATTGTCTTCTGCATCTACTTACAGCTCAATCAAAGTACACGGATTTACAAATTCTGTTTTAGGTACAGGTACTTCAGGAATTCCTTCGGCTAACTTAGTAGTTTCAGCTACTGCAGACGCTTTTGGGATATCTCAGGCATTCTTCAATGTTGGAGGTTGGAACATCTCGCCAAGAAACTGTGGAGATTTCGCAGGAGTATGGACGAAATATGACTTCTCTCTTGTAGATTAATACATCAATGCAGGGAAAGGTTTATTTCTTTCCCTGCTTTTTACTTTTTTTAAATAATCTAAATACTACTATTATGAAAAAAATAATTTTATTATCTGTTATTCTTTTATCACAGGCAATATTTGCACAATATCCTGTTTGGATCAATTCTTTTGATACTCCCGCTGATTTACAGGGATGGACTTTTCATGATTTGAATGGCAACGGAAACGGCTGGATTCAGGGACAGAATATTTATCACAATGGTACTACTTTAACGTACGGAACATCGGGCGTTCTGCGTTATTCGATCAATCTGGTTCCTACAGGAAATGCCACAGGTTTTGCAGCAGAAAACGATTGGATCATTTCTCCGGAAATAGATCTTACCAACGCCGGAGGAAACATCACTTTAGCAGGATACCTTGGAAGACAGAGATCTACTCATACCAGTGTAAGCAGAGATGTCTATATTTTTGTAAGTACGCCTCAAAAGCAGGTTCCGGGATTGTCGGATTTCCAGCAGATGGCGACTGATGCTCAGAATTCAGGGGGTGCGACTTATAAATTCAGCGCTACAAGCAATCTTCCGACTGATCTTACGCAGTTTGCAGAATCTTTAATTAATATTTCCGCATTTGCAGGGAAGAAAATTTATATAGGACTTTGGTCCAACAGAATTACTACCGGATCTGCTCCGAATTCTCAGAATATCAATATTGATGAAATGGCGATTTTTGCTTCCGTTTTGGCGACTAAAGAAGTGAAAACAACTCAAAATATTACAAAAGTAGTAGAAAATCCTGTTGCTGATTATCTTCAGTTAAAATTAAATCCTGGATTAAAAGAAAGTACAACTACCGCAACTATTTACAATATGGCAGGTCAGGAAATAGCAAAAGAAAATTATTCTAAAAACATAAATGTTACAGCACTTACCGCAGGAACTTACATCACGGTAATCTCCGACGGAATCATCACTGAAAGAGTGAAATTTATTAAAAAATAACCTTTATCCTTCCATAAAAAAGGATAACCATGAAAACTAAAAAACTGAAGTTAACAACCTTTTCAACGTAGATTTTTATAATTAGATTGATTGCCTTGTGCTTTTTTGAGGCACGGGCAATTTTCTACATTAAATTTTTCTGAATTTAAAATATTAGAGATGAAAAAAATCATAGCACTCACCCTACTTACAATAGTATTTTCCTGCACAGACAACGACAGTTTACAACCTTATGACAAAGCACAAAAAGCAGCTGAAGTGAATATTAAAGGATATTCAAAACCCGACGTTATTCAAATGAGACTGAATGGAGCTCCAATATCAATATCAGGAAAAACCTCTTACTCCGAAAAAGTAGAAACGCAGGTCGCATTTGTGCTGGATGAAGGAGAAACCGACGAATTGGGAATCTACAACAATCAGACAGGAGCTCAAATCGCTAAATACACCATTACGTACGATAATTTTACAGACTATAAAAATCTGTATTTCTTCAATTTGCCAGGGATTTTCTTGCAGACTTATGCTGTAAAACCTACCGTAAATTTAGGAAAAGTAGGATTTGAATTTATCTTTCCCAATCTTGGCGAATTTTCAGGATCATCTCTGGAAGGCGTGAAAGGTGTTCTAAAAAGAGAAAACGGAGTCGTGCTTGCCGAATTTGATAACATCGGAAAAAAAGATTTCACAGCCGTGAAAATATATAATTTCTTCAGTACGACAGCGCCTGTTTATCTGGAATTGTATAAACCGGGAACTACAGCACCATACACAGGTTCAAATATCATTAAAGTTACCGTAAAACAAGATATCGGCGCCAATATGATCGTACTTCAGGAGAAAATGGAAAACGGAATTGTGGTGGTGAAAGGAGATATTGATGTGGCAGATTATTTATAAATAAAAATTTATGAAAAACTTTTTAAAAATTCAGCGAGTAATTTTAGTCGTACTATCAATGCTGATTTCGTGCAACCGTACAGACGATGACGCTCCGGATTTTCCTGAAGGCAGCACAGAATCTGTCAATCTTTGGGTTCAGGACAGCATGAGACGGTATTATTACTGGGCAGATCAGATGCCTTTGAAGCCGGATTATCATCTTCCGGTAAAGGATTTTTTTAAAAGTTTATTGGCTTCTCAGGATCGGTTTTCTTTTATTGTCAACACCGCCGATTCTTCTACCTATCCGCTTTCTGTCCGCAATATGTATGGTTTTGATTACGCGATTCTGCAATTATCAAATGGTGAAGTCGTTACAGTAATTAAATTGGTGTTGAAAAATTCTCCCGCTTCCAACGCCGGATTAGAAAGAGGAATGATGATCACAAAAATCAACGGACAAACGATTACCGCTTCCAATGCGGAGCAATTAACCTCGTCTATTCCCACTAAAACCATTCTTGAACTGACCGTAGGAAAGTGGGAAAACGGATCCATTATCAACGAAAAAAATATTACGGTTTATTACGGATATTCTCTTGATCAGCCTTTGGTATCAAAGATTTTCGAAAAAAATGGTAAAAAAACAGGGTATTTGTATGTCTACGATTTTCCGGACGGAATGACGCCTTCTCTCAATCAGAAATTTGCAGAATTCAAATCTTTAGGAGTACAGGAATTGGTTCTGGATCTTCGTTATAATTACGGAGGTTCCGTTTCATCGGCGGCCGCACTTTGTTCATTAATCCCTTCCGGAATTTCTGCAGATTCTCAATTTATTGTCTATAAAGGAAATAAAAATGGAGGAGAAGTGAAAAGAACTTTCGCCCAACAAATAGCTTATGATCCCGGTTCGCTAGGTTTTACTGCTTTGCACACCAATTCTTTAGGGTTGAATAAAGTCTATATTCTTACCTCAAAAAGTACAGCTTCAGCATCGGAAATTGTGATTAATAATTTAAAGCCTTATGTACAGGTAATTCAGGTGGGAGACCTTACGTTGGGGAAAGATATGGCAGGATTTATGATTGAAGACAAACGAAAACCTAAGAAAATTACTTGGCAGATTCATCCGGTTGTTTATAAAGTTTTCAATGCGAATGGCGAAGGAAATTACAGCAACGGAATTGCTCCTCAATTGGCTGTAAACGAATTTGTTACTCTGCCGTTGCGTTCTTTAGGAGATGCCGATGAGGTTTTGCTTTCTTCGGTGTTAAGTAAAATTTATTCAAAATCTGTGAATAAAGAAATCGATCAGGAAAATGTGAAGATCTTATTTCAAAGTGAAACTTCTGAAGCCGGATTTTCAAGAGTAAAGTTTAAATAAAAACACAAAAAATGCAGGGAATAGAGCCTAAATCTCACACCAACCTCACCGAACGAGCGGAATATTATCATTTTATGCTAAAAAAAATTCCCGATCATTCTGATGTTCAGTCCTGCGATATTATTTCTAAAGTTTCAGAATTATCAACCCTTTACGAAGAGTATTTAAACAATAAAAAGAAGCTCGAAAAAAGCATCAAAAACTATAACCAATATCACAGCGATCTAAGGAAATTATTGACTTTAAAAATACGTGACGCAAGGAAAAAGATAAAGAAAAAGTGAGATTTTCAACCAAATCTTGAAGGTTTAAACCCAAATATTTATTACAAAATTCTGTTCACTAATAATTAACACAAGATTCACGAACTAAAAGTTTGAGAAAAGTATATTTGCAAAACTTTGTACGACTTTTCAGACAAAACTGAATGGATCAATTTAAAAATTTATACACTGACTACAAACATAAAGTTTATTTCTTTGTGAAAAAATACATCTCGAATAATGAGGATATTGAAGATGTTGTTCAGGAAATTTTCATCCATCTGTGGAAACATATAAAAGATCTTAGGAATTCTGAAAATGTGGAAGCAATTATTTTTAAGACCGCCAAACAGGAAATCGCCAATTTTTACCGAAAAAATAAAATGATCCTTGCTTCCAGCAACGATGAATCTGTATTGGAAAATCACGCGGAAGAAATCCCTGAAAACATCATTTCTGATCAGGATATTAGTACGCTTCAGTCTCTTTTGGAGAAAGTTCCTGCAAAAAGCAGGGATTTGTTTTTACAGAATAAAGTCCAAAATTTAAGCTATTCAAAAATCGCAGAACAAAACAATCTGTCAAAATCTGCTGTGGAAAAACACATCAATAAAGTTCTGAAATTCTTAAAAACGAACTTCCAACAGTTCATATTTTCTATTATTTTTCTTTATTTTATTTAAAATTTAAGTCATTGATTATTAAATGATTTGATTCGTTTTAAAGCTTTTCTATATTAACTCCAGATAAATTAAGAATTAATTAAACATTAATTGTGATTTTTAAGGGTGGACGATTTCAGGTTTCCTGCGTAATCTCAATTATAAGACAAATGTTATAATGGATTTTGAAAAAAACTGGAAATCAATATCTGAAGAAAATCAAAAAATTGATGGAGAAACTGACCAACGAATTTGGAACGGTATTCAAAATAAGATCTCGAAAAAAAGACAGAAATTGTATTGGGCTGCAGCAGTTTTGATTCCAATTTTTGGGCTGTTGTTTTTTTATAATTCCGAAAATAAATTAGAACAAAAGCAAAACCTCGTTTTTGAAACCAAAAATAAGTCTCAGGTTTTTACGCTTCCCGATGGTAGTCACATTAAGCTGTTTCCAAACAGTAAACTGAGTCTTCAGGAAAATTTTGGAAAAAAAGAAAGAGGAGTCAATTTTGAGGGGTACGGATATTTTGATATTGCAAAAGATAAAAGCAGAGCGTTTAAAATAAATGCCAAAGCTTTTCATGTGCAGGTTTTGGGAACAAAGTTTTATCTGGATCAGAAATCACCTGAAAAGAAAGTGGAGCTTTTGGAAGGAAAGGTAAAAATAGAAAATCAGGGGAAAATAACTTTCCTGATGCCTAAAGAATCTTGGGTAACTGATGTTAATAATATCGAACATCATTATTACAGTCCGGATCTGGTAAGAACATTTACATTTAAAAACAACAATTTTTCGGACGTAATCAATACGCTGAAAGAAAATTATAATATCGATCTGGAATATCCTTCAGAATATAAAAACGAAAAAATAAGCGGATCGTTTAAGGGGAATCTTAATGAAATTCTGATCATTATAAGCTATCCGTTTAATTTTAAAATAGACCATTCTCAGAAGAATACAATCATCTTAAAATAAAATTGCACCGATAATGGGGGTTATCGATGCTTTATGATAAACTAGTAAGAATCTAACAAACTAATTTTAGCAAATTTATGAAAAAAACGGCAATCAGCATTGTGTTGCTTGGGGTTTTATGTGTACCGAATATCATGTACGCATCGGCTGCAAAATACTCAGTGACATCCGTGTTCGCATCACAAGTGCCTTTAACGAAGGTACTGGAAAAACTGGGCAGGACAACGAACAGACAATTCTTTTATTCGGTTTCCGATCTGGAAGACATTTACGTTGACGACAGCAAGATCAATTACAATTCTCTCGAGGGAACGCTTGCTTATCTCAAAAAGAATTATTCTATTGATTTTATCATTAAAAATAATAACGTAACGGTAAGAAAAAGAGAGAATAAAATTGATGTTAAAAAGCAATTATTGAGTTCCAATACCGGTAAATACAACGATACAATCTCCGAAAGAGAAAAGGATATCGATGAGGTTGTTTTGGTAGGATACGGGAAACAGAATAAAAAGGATGTTACCGGTTCCATTTCATCAATTGACGAAAAACAGATGAAAGGAGTGGCTACAGGTAATTTCGGAGATGCCATTGCGGGAAAAGTGACAGGTGTGCAAATTACGCAAACCAATGCAAGTCCGGGTTCTTCGCCAACGATTAGAGTAAGAGGAATAGGTACAATCACGGCAGGTTCCAATCCATTGATTGTTGTTGACGGTTTACCGCTTACCGAAGGTTCAAATCTGAATTCTATCGATCCTAATTCCATTGCAAAAATTGATATTCTTAAAGATGCAGCTTCGGCTTCAATTTATGGTTTCTCGAGGTGCAAACGGCGTGATTCTCATAGAAACCAAACAGGGAAAAAAAGGCAAAATGGAAGTGAATCTGGATTCCTATTACGGAATTCAGATGAGAAGTGATAATGTGAAGTTTGTGGATGCTTACGATATGGCAACATTTCTGAAAGAAGCGAGAGACAACAATTATTTGTCTAAAGGAACGAACAGAAGTATTAATGACGATAATGCCACAAGAACAAGCAAAGGTGCATCTTTAAGAGAACTGATTCCTGAATATCTGAAGCCGTATTTGGACGGTCAACAAGGATTAACGAATACAGATTGGCTTAAAACCGTTATGAAACCTGCTCCGATAAGTCAGACAACATTATCGGTGATTGGCGGAAATGATAAAACAAAATATGCTTTTACAGGAAGTTATTTTAATCAGAAAGGAATTGTAATCGGTACAGATTACGAGAAATATTCTACGAATATTAATTTAGCCACCCAATTATCGGATAATATTAAACTTGGCGCATCCATTACGCCGTCTTATTCCACAGGAAATATTATTGCGGAAACTTCAAGGTCTTATAATCCGTTGCAGATGGCAACCATTTCTTATCCTTTCTTTTCGCCTTACGATGCGAATGGAAACATAGCAATTTCTCAGCAGATAAAGATAAATACTCCGACAGACGGTGCTTTGGTGGAAAATCCTTTGGCTATAGCAGAGATGGTGAACAGTAAATATACTTTGTTTAAAACCTTCGGAAATGTATTTTCAGAAATTACTTTTCTGAAAGATTTTAAATATAAATTATCAGTAGGCGGAGATTATACCAATTACGAATACAATTTCTTTGATCCTTCTTCGGTTGGAGCTTACAGAGCTGCTGCGCCTGATGTAACAACGGCGAAACGTTCGGATTATATAAGGAAAAATTATCTTGTAGAAAATCTCCTTACGTATGATAAAAAATGGAATAATCATAGTTTTAATATTATCGCAGGACAATCTTACCAGCAGGAAGAAAACAATGAAGTCTTAACTGAAGCCACCGCTTTTCCCGACAACAGCATTACGAATATTGCGGGAGGAACTGCATTTAAAACCACTTTAAGTCAGTACAAATGGGCGTTGATCTCTTATTTTTCAAGGGTAAATTATAACTTTTCCAATCGATATAATGTCATGGCATCTTACAGAAGAGACGGTTCTTCAAGATTTGGAATTAATACAAAATGGGGCGATTTTTATGCATTAGCATTAGGCTGGAGCGTAAGTAATGAAAGTTTTTTTCCTAAAAATCAATACATCGATCGCCTAAAATTAAGATACAGCATCGGAAGCAATGGGAACAATCAGATTCCAAACTTTGGGGCTTTGTCGTTGATGGCGCAGGAAAATTATGTTTTTGGAGGTAATTTGGGAGCCGGTTATCGATCTTCTACCGCTCCAAATCCGAATATTTCCTGGGAAAAATCGAAATCAAATAATTTTGGATTGGATTTCGCGCTTTTCAATAACTTTTTAAATGTTTCCGCAGATTATTATATCCTTAACAGAAATGGTCTTCTTCTCGACGTACCCGTTCCGCAGCAATCCGGTTATACGACGTCGCTTCAGAATATTGGAAGAATTAAAAATAACGGGTTGGAAATTCAGTTATCAACCAAATCATTGCATATCGGTGAAAATTTTGAGTACAACAACAGCTTAAGTTTTTCAACCAATACCAACAAGGTTTTGGCTTTGGCGAACGGACAAAATCAGATTATAACGGGAGCCAATAACTTTTCGGTAACCAAAGTGGGCGGATCGATCGGAGAAATGTACGGATACAATATCGTAGGTATTTATAAATCTCAACAGGAAATCGACAACAGCGCTCACATTTCCGGAACACTGGTCGGAGATTATATTATGGAAGATTTAAATAAAGACGGAAAAATAGATACTGATGATAAGAAAAGCTTCGGATCGGGGATTCCCAAATATATTTTTGGTTTTACGAATAATCTGAAATATAAAAATTTTGAACTGAGCTTTACTTTCTACAGTGAATTGGGCAAAAAGATTTACAACGGCGATTCTGTAAGTACATTAGAATCCGGTGAAGGTTTTGGGATGGCTTCTCAATATTATTTTGATAACCGTTACAATCCCACAACAAATCCGAATGGCTTTTTTGCAATGCCGAACATGAATTTTTCCAACAACAGAAAAGAAGCACGAACGTCTAATTTGTTTTTCAAAAATGCAGATTATGTAAGATTAAGGTCTCTCAGATTATCATACAACTTACCAGAAAGCATTACTTCAGCTTTAAAAATAAAATCTGCGCAGATCTATTTCTTAGGAAATAACCTTTTCACCATCACTTCTTATAACGGGATGAACCTTGATGCGAATTCGGATAATGCGCTTACCCAAGGCTACGACAGCGCTTTTTATCCGGTAGCAAAAGTATACTCATTCGGGATGAATTTTAAATTTTAAAACGTAAAAATCTTATGAAAAAAATAATAATTTCTATAGTAACCATTGTGCTGATACAATCTTGTTCGTCAGATCTTCTTGATATTACGCCTGAAGCAACCAAAGTGTCTTCTCAGTTTTACAAAGATGCGGCGCAGATAGAGCAGGGAATTAATGCGGTGTATGCAACCTTACAATATTCGGGGCAATATCAACTTGCGCTTCCTACGATTGGCGAAATCCCATCAGACAACACCTACGATGAAGTTCCTGCCAACGATTCTTTTACGTATGGTGAATTTGATTTTTTTACCATTCAGCCTAATAATACTTTGATTGCAGATGCATGGAAAGACAATTATGTAGGAATTCAGCAGGCAAATATTATCCTGAACAGAATCGATGCAATTGGCGATATGTCTCAAGCTTTGAAAACAACCAGAATCGGAGAGATGAAATTCCTGAGAGCATTGATGTATTTTAATTTGGTAAGAATTTTCGGAGACGTTCCTTTGGTCACAAAAGAAACCACGAATGTTAATGAATATTTCGGGCAACCACGAACTCCTTCCGCAGAACTATACACTTTTATTGAAAATGAACTGAAAGAGGCGGTTGCCATTCTTCCCGTTACCACAACACAAAAAGGGAGAGTGACAAAAGGTGCGGCATTGGGAATTTTAGGAAAAGTTTTAATTACTCAGAATAAGCATGCTGAAGCGCTTCCTTATTTAAATCAAATTGAAAGTTTAGGATATACGCTGCAAACTGATGTCAACAAAATATTTGATGTCACGAATAAAAACAACCCGGAAATTATATTTGATGTACAGTTTGCTTCCGGAATTAATGGTAATTCGGAAGGAAGCAGCGCGTTTCAGATGTTCAGTCCTTCAGGTTCGGTTTCAGGAGCAAAAGGTCATAATCTGCCGACAAAAGAGATTTACAATCTGTATTCGGCAGCAGATACCAGAAGATCGGCATATATAGGCTTAACAGCGAATGGAATTCCTTTTTCTAAAAAGCTGGTAAAAACATCCAATACGATTGTCGATGGCGGAAGTAATTTTGTGGTTCTTCGATTGGCAGAAGTTGATTTGCTACTTGCAGAAAGCTATGCCAAAACAAATGATTTGCAGAACGGTAATCTTTATCTCAATAAAATTAAATCCAGAGCAGGAATTCCGACAGTGAATCTGGCTTCTCAACAAGCACTTTTAGACGAAATAGATAAAGAAAGAAGATTGGAATTAATTGGTGAAGGTCACCGTTGGTTCGATTTGGTTCGAACGGGGAGAGCGGTTGCGGTTTTAACCAATCATTTTACAGTGACACCGGGATACAGCACGGCAAAAATAGACCAGCACAATTTATTAATGCCTGTTCCTCAAAGTCAAATTAATACAGATCCTGCGATTAAACAAAACCAAGGATATTAAAAAAAGAAATCTTATGAAAACAAAAATATTTTTACTTCTACTGCTTATTGCAAACACCGTATTTGCACAAAAAAATGTCTCTCTGTCGAAATTTCCGAATGATAAAGTCATGGTGGTTGCCCATCGTGCAGACTGGAGAGAAGCTCCCGAAAATTCGGCATGGGCTGTGAAAAAAGCCATTGAAAAAGGCGTGGATATGGTGGAAATCGATTTGGCATTAACGAAAGACAGCGTATTGGTGTTGATGCACGACCAAACAATCGACAGAACCACGACGGGAAAAGGAAAACCGGAAGATTACACCTATGCAGAGCTGCAAACATTTTTCCTGAAAGACGGATTGGGTGTTACCACACAAATGAAAATACCGACATTAACCCAGATTTTAGATATCACCAAAGGCAAAATATTAATTAATCTTGATAAAGGATTTGATTATATCGGATTGGTTTATCCGATGTTAAAGGAAAGAAAAATGTTGGATGAGGTTCTTTTTAAAGGATACGAAGATTATAAAGGCTTTGATTCAAAATACGGATATCTCAAAAAAGAGATCAAATATATGCCGATTATCAGATTAAATAAAAATGAAGGATGGCAAAAGATAAACGATTATCTGGATAATTTTAAAGTCTATGGATTTGAATTTACGATAGGTGAAACCGAAGACAATATGCTGGATTTTAAAAAATTAAAGGAGAAAGGTGTAAAAGTCTGGGTCAACTCATTGTGGCCTCATCATAATGCTCATCATAATGACGATATGGTTCTTGATAATCCGAATATCTACGACTGGTTCATAAAAAATAATGTGAATATCATTCAGACCGATCGTCCGAAAGAATTAATTAATTATTTGAAAATTAAAAACTTATATTATTAATTTCTGATTAAAAAAATAGCCGCTAATAATTTTAGTGGCTATTTTTTCTTGATAATTTTTATAGGGTTAGAATGACGTTTTTTTGATTGAAAACCTACAGTTTCTCATACCAGTCCAGAATATAATCTGCCACAGCTTCCCATCCCGGTTCTCCACATATAAAGTGACTTTTGCCCTCGAAAATTTTTAAATCAACTTTACTGTTTTTGTCGCTATACTTTTTGGCAAGTGTTGTGGTAAGCGATGCCGGAAAAATCGTGTCGCTGCCACCACCAATAAATAAAATCGGTTGATGTGACTTTTTAAAATCAATATTAGAAAAAGGGTTCAATACCAATTCGCGGCTTACTTTATAGCTTTCTGGCACTGCAAAACTGTCAAACGCGGCGGGTCTGTCTCTTTCCGGCAACGTATTGAAAAAACATTTGTCGTACCATTCGCGGCTGCCCATAAAATATTTCTTAGAAGAGAAAAAACCAAACGCCGGTAATACTGCTTTTAGCGTAGTGAAGGGAGGAAATACATTCTTTGGAGGGGCTCCGTCGATACTTACTGCAGCGATGGCTTTACCCATTTCAAGCAATTTCATCGTTGCCATTCCTGCCATTGAATGCCCGATAATCAGGGGTTTTTCAGGCAGACCGTCCGCAATTCTTGCGATGTTGTTTACAATATCTGTAAAACCGGTTTTCATAAGATCAGGATGTACCTGTCTCCTCAAATCAGAAGGATTTCCTTGGTGTCCCGGATTAACTGGTGTATAGACTTTATATCCTCTTTGTTCGTATCGGTCTTTCCATTTTGCCCAGGTTATTTCGTTCACAAAGTTTCCGTGTATTAGAATAATGGATTTTGAAGTTGTCATAAGGGTTAAGTTTTGATTATTAGAATTTTATAAATAGCATGTAAGTCTTTATTGGTTTTAAAAAGTCTTTATTTTTATTCTTTTTGAGTTAAATTTTTTAAGAGTTTTCCGCAGTCATTGTACTTTCTGTGAAGGTTTCCATGATTTACATATTAATATGGGTTATAAAATCTTCAGTCGATGAAAGAACATGCCCGTAATTCGGAAAATTGGTTTCCACGGTTGCTTTTATTTCTTCCCAATTAAAAGCACCAATTCCATCTTTAATTAATGTTACGTGGTAACCCAATTCGACTCCAAATCTAGCGGTTGAGTCGATGCACGTATTGGCTCGCATTCCGGCAAGTACGATTTGGTCGATATTATGTTGACGCAGAAGAAAATCCAGATCCGTATTGGCAAAACCACTTGCTGTCCAATGATTTTGAGCCATAAGATCGCCTTCCTGCATAGCGAGATCAGTATGAAATTCGGCTCCCCAAGAGTCTTTTTCAAATAAAGTAACACTTTTACTTCCCAAATGAGAAGGTGCCATAAATTTCCAGTTTAAATAATCTCTTTTTTGTGTATGTCGATGAGGCGCATAAATCACCTGAATTTTCTTCTCTCTCGCAGCATCCAGAAGCTTTTTTATATTTCCGACCACTCCGTTTCCTTCAACGGTTTCTTTTGTTATAGTATATAATTTTCCTCCTTCCGAAAGAAAATCATTGAATGGATCGATGAGGACAAGAGCAGTTTTTTGAAGTTGATAGAGACTCATAGTTTTCAAGGTTTAATGGTTATATTTTAAATGAAGGCAATCGGTTACACAGTTGTTCTTATGTGAAGTAAATTTGAAACAAAACATATATAATTTTGAGTTTTGTATGCAGTGAATATGTTCTAATTATATGCCAATGAATAATTGTAGTATTAATGGCGTTTTTGAGAATTAACAGTTGAAATAATTACGAAATAAAGTGAATTGACGAAATATTTTTCCGAAATAAAGTAATTATTAGTAAATTTATAATAATTGATTATGAATCTTTAAATAACATTTTTATGAATAATACCGATAATTTGGGTGAAGAACTTGATTTATTCGTTTCAATAAGTCAGGCTACGGTTTCGATTAGAAATAAAAATGATTTAGTAAGTTTTATTCAGCTTAAATTAAAAAATATTTTCCCGTTTTCAGATCTTGCCATCACGAGATTTAATACTTCCAAAGGCACTTTCAAGGTTTTTCTTGAACATTGTGACAAAACAAATCAACATCCTGATTTTAGTTCCGTTGCGTACGAAGAATATCCTATTAAAGACGGTTTGCACGATAAAATTATGGAGTCGGAAACAAGCGTGGTGTTGTCCGTCGATAGTTTGATAGAAAGTGGTATGAAGCATCTGGTTTTTCTACAGAATGCAGGGATAAAAGAAATTGTAGGAATCCGTCTTTTACAAAATGGGGAAGTTTTTGGCGGGATGGTGCTTTTATCGGAAGAGGAAGGTTCTTTTACGGTTTTACAGAGAAGGCTTATTGAGAAAATTTCCAATTATATTTCGTCTGCGGTGGCAAATATTATCGCCAATGAAGAAATTCAAAACAGAGACAGAGAAAAAAGTATTTTGCTTTCCCTAAGCAATGAGACGGCAAAAGTTAAGAATAAAGAAGAATTATTTTCAGTAATCAGAGTAAAACTAAAAGAGCTGTTTTCGATTGTAAGTTTTGGGATCATTGTAAAAAATACAGATTCTCAGACGCACAGCTTTTTTATGTTTGAAGTAGATGATGAAACAAAAGATAATCCCGACTTTCAACATGTTATCAATCATGAATATATCACGACCAATGATGAGATTTTTAATACTATTTTAAACTCAGATTCTCCTGTGATTTTAGATATTAATCAATTGGAAGGAACAATGCCATTGTACGCCGAGTTTTGGAAGAAAAGAAATATCCGCAGCATTATCGGCGTTGCATTGAGGGTCGCCAATGACGGTTTAGGCTGTTTGTTTCTGAGAATTGAAGATGATTTTGATATGAAGCCTATGATGGATTTGTTAAAAGGAGTAAGTTCGCAAATCGCTATAGCATTATCAAATATTATTTCAAACGAAAAAAATCAAAGTCAGCTAAAGGAAATAGTGCGTTATAAAGAACAGCTGGAAAACGAAAAAGCTTATCTTCAGGAAGAAATAACATCCGGAAACCGGTACGGCGATATTATTGGCGGAAGCGAAGAGATGAGAAATGTTTTTCATATGCTGTCGCAGGTTGCATTCACAAACAGTACAGTTCTTATTTTAGGAGAAACCGGCACTGGAAAAGAGCTTATTGCAAGGGCTATTCATAATTCGTCGCCCAGAAAAAACAATCTTCTGGTGAAAGTGAATTGTGCTGCTTTACCGACAAATTTAATCGAAAGTGAATTATTCGGGCATGAAAAAGGAAGTTTTACAGGAGCTTTCGAAAGAAGGATCGGGAAGTTTGAGCTGGCTCATAAAGGCACTTTATTTTTGGATGAAATAGGGGAAATGCCCGTTGAATTACAGGTGAAATTATTAAGAGCAATTCAGGAAAAAGAAATTGAGCGGGTAGGAGGAAAAGGTATCTTAAAAACCGATGTAAGAATCATTGCAGCGACCAACAGAAATCTTATAAAAGAAGTAGATGAAGGCAAGTTCAGAAGCGATCTGTATTACAGGCTGAATGTATTTCCCATCCATATGCCGTCGCTTAAAAACAGAAAAGAAGATATTCCGGAATTAGTAAGTTATTTTGTGGCAAAATTTTCAAAAACGGTAGGAAAGACGGTGAAAGATGTTTCCAAAAAAGCCATGTCTGAACTCCTGCAGTACGATTGGCCGGGAAATGTAAGAGAGCTTGAACACGTCATTGAAAGAAGCATATTGATGACGGAAGGAGATTTAATTAAAGACGTTTTCTTTTCATACAGAGATACTTTTCATGAAAATAAAAAAGAAACCGGAGACAGAACGATCGCCGGATTTGAAAAGCAACACATCATCGCGATCTTAAAACAATGCAACGGTAAGGTTTTCGGACCAACCGGAGCGGCAGTAATTTTAGGAGTTCCACACACAACACTGCATTCAAAAATTAAAAAATTAGGAATAACCAAGACGGATATATTTGGTTGATTGTAGATGAGGTTTTGTTAGTTTTATATTTAATTTAAAGGTTTCAGGATGATAAACTTTGCGGATGTAAACCTTCAAGGTTTTTAAAACCTTGAAGGTTTGATTTTTTGCAACAGCTTCAAATTCCTCGCCCCAATAGCTTATTTCACTTCCGTTCCGTCTTTTATTTCCTCAGAAGCCGCCTTTACTAACTTCGTATTGGGAACAATATCTCCGAAAACTTCCACTCTGTCTTCAAATTCCCTTCCTTTTTGAACCTTCGTTCTCAGCGTTTTATGATTTTCTACTTTTAAGACATAAATTCCTTCGCTTGAAGAGACTACCGCCGATTTTGGAACGACAAATGTGCTGTCTTTAGAATTTAACGGAAGTAAAACTTCGGCAACCATTCCCGGCAAGAGCTTTTTGGTGGTATTCATGACATCCATTTCTACCTTTTCAGAACGAAGTTTTGTATCTAAAGCTCCGGATTTTCTGGAAATCTTTGCTTTAAAATTCTCTCCTAATAAAGATTTTACTGTGAAAGATAATTCATCACCGTCACTTAAATATCCCGTATAAAGTTCCGGAACGAATACCGACAGACGCAGTTTATCCTGCTGTTGAATCGTGAATAAGGGTAACTCAGAACCTTTTCCTGCAGGTCCCACGTAAGCTCCCAAGTTCACATTTCTTGCTGAAACAACACCGTCAAAAGGGGCACGAATCTGCAGATAACCAATGTTACTTTGCACTTCTCTATACGAAGCTTTCGCTGCCTGCAACTGCGCAAAATCCGAGTCTTTTCTTCCTCTGGCTAATTCCAGATCATTTTTTGCGATGGTTCCTTCCACTTTGCTGGTTTCCAGTAATCTTTTATACGTCGTATTGCTTGATACATATACTGCTTCCTGAGAATGTAGTCTCGATTCCGCTGCTGCCAATTGAGAAGTCGTTTCCGGTGCTTCCAAAACCAGAAGCAATTGTCCTTTTCTTACTTCAGAACCGATATCGACTTTCAGTTCTTTTACAAAACTGCTGACTTTTGCGTAAACGTCAACTTGCTGAAAACCTACCAATTCCGCAGGCATTCTCAATTCTGTTGACAGTTTTTCTTTCTTTGCTACAAAAGTTTCAATCACTGGTGTTTCTTCCACCGGTTTTACTTCTTCTTTCTTTTCCGAACAGCTTGTTAAAAACAAAACTGCCAATAATGCTGTTATTTTGATACTAGTATTTTTCATTTTTGTGGAGTAATGATGAGATATAATGTTTGCTTTCTTCGTCTTCCGGATCCAATGAAGGCGATTGTGTGGTTGTTTTTCCTAATGCCCAGGCGAAAATCATCGGCAGGATAATTAATACGGTAAATGTTGAGAATAATAATCCTCCGATAACCGCTCTTCCCAATGGAGAAACCTGATCGCCACCTTCACCGTGACCGATTGCCATTGGTAACATTCCCGCAATCATGGCAATACTTGTCATAATAATCGGACGCAATCTTAATGAGGCCGCTTCTTTTGCCGATGCCATTGCATTTCCGTTTACTTTGCGCAATTGTTCGGCATTCGTAACCAGTAAAACCGCATTGGCGATGGAAACTCCGACCGACATGATAATTCCCATGTACGATTGTAAATTTAAGGTAGAACCTGTAATCAGCAACATCAATAAAGCGCCTAAAACTACAGCAGGAACCGTTGTTAAAATAACCAGTGAAATTCTAAACGATTGGAAATTTGCCGAAAGCATAAGGAAAATTACGACAACGGCAATCAATAATCCCGATTGCAGGCTTGACATGGTTTCTACTAAAACTTTGCTTAAACCGATCGGTTCTATAAACATACCTCTCGGCGGTTTCTCCCAAATCGGCAATCGCTTTTTGTACCGCTTTTGAAGCAGTTCCCAAATCTGTATGATCCGTATTGGCAATCACCGAAATATAAGGCATCGCTCCTAAGTTGTCGTTTTCTCCGTAAGTAGATGATGGTGTAATGGTGGCTACATCACTTAAAACAGGGCGCGACGCATTTTTCAACATAGGAATTTCTCCCATATCATTTTCCGTCATCATTTTATCTAAAGGAACCTGAACCTGAACGTTGTAGGAAAGTCCTGCTTTTTCATCGATCCACGTATTTTTTTCGGTGTATCTTGATGAAGATGTGGATGCAATCAGCGAACGGGAAATATCATTCATGTCAACGCCCAATTGTGCAGCGCGCGTTCTGTCGATATTAATATCTAAAGATGGATATTTTATAGGCTGTGCAATTTGAACGTCTCTGAAATAATCAATCTTATTTAATTTTTCAATTAATTTATTAGCATATTGTTCGTTTGCTTTTTTATTTTTTCCGGCAAATCTGATTTCGATTGGCGTTGGTGAACCTTGGCTTAAAACTTTATCCGTCAGTTCAATCGGCTCAAAAGAAATTCTTACATCAGGTAAAACTTTTTTCAGTCTTTTTCTGAAATCATCCTTGAAAACCTCCATATCGGTGTGATAATCTTTTAATCCGATTTGGAAAACAGCTTCATGCGGACCTGCCATAAAGAGATAAATCGGGGACACGGAAAACAAACTTGGATGCTGACCGACATATATTGATGAAATAGAAATATGTTCTTTTCCGACCATTTTTTCCAGCTCCTTCAAGGCTATTAATGCTTTGTCTTCCGTTCTTTCTATTCTCGTTCCGTCTGCAGCCCGAAGTCGCATTTGAAACTGACTTGAATTTACTTTCGGGAAAACATCCTGTCCGATTATATTTAAAAATAAAACTGCCAAACCTGTAATTCCGATCAGATAAATTAATGTTATTGGTTTTTTTACAGCAAAAAGCCTGTCGATTAATTTCATGAAACCAATTCTGAATTTCTCGAATTTTCCTATTTTTCCGTCATGGTCGAGATCTTCACGATCTAAAGCTTTTCTTTGAGCATACGTATCTTCCTCTGATTCCGGTGTTAATCCTGAAGCATTAAATTCTGCTTCATCATCCGTAATGGTTGGTTCATGCTTTATTTTAACATGATCTTTCATCAGCCAATTCGCCATAATCGGAACGAAAGTCTGCGAAAGTAAAAACGAAATAATCATTGAGAAACCAATCGCCAACGCTAAAGGTAAAAACAAAGCTCCGGGAATTCCTGTCATTGTAAACGCAGGAGCGAAAACCGCGAGAATACAGAGTAAAATAAGCAATTTTGGTAAAGCAATTTCTTTACAGGCATCCCAAATGGCGAGTGCTTTTGGTTTTCCCATATCCAAATGCTGGTGAATGTTTTCAATGGTAACGGTACTTTCATCAACCAAAATTCCGATGGCTAAAGCCAAACCGCTTAATGACATTAAGTTGATTGTCTGTCCGAATAATTTTAGGAATAAAACTCCCGAAATAATCGAAATCGGAATGGTCAGAATTACAATTAATGCTGCTCTTCTGTCTCCCAAAAACAGTAAAACCATTAAGCCCGTTAAAACCGCTCCAATTGCTCCTTCGGTAATCAAACTTTTTACAGAATTGATGACAAAAACAGATTGGTCAAATTCATAAGAAATTTTCACATCTTCAGGCAACGTACTCTGGATTTTCGGTAATTCTGATTTTAATCTCTGAACAACATCCCATGTAGAAGCGTCTCCCGCTTTAGCAATACTCACATAAACCGAACGTTTTCCGTTGACTAATGCGTAACCGGCTGTAATATCCGCTCCGTCTTTTACTTTAGCAACATCGCCTAAATATAAATTCTGAACACCACCTTTAAACAAAGGAATCTTCTCAAAATCTTTAACATCTTTAATTGTATTGTTTGTAGGGGTAATATAGTTTTTATCACCAATTCTCACATTTCCGGAAGGAGCTGTTTGATTGTTAATTTTAATGGCTTCTACAATTTGATCAGGCGTTAAATTATGGGCACGAAGCGCATCCGGATCAACATTCACCTCGATCGTTCTCGGACTTCCTCCAAAAGGCGGCGGCGATAATAATCCGGGAATCGAAGTAAACGAAGCTCTTACATAAACGTTGGCAAGATCCTGCAATTCGTTATTTGATCTTGTTTTACTGCTCAAAACCAATTGACCGACCGGAAGTGATGAAGCATCAAAACGAATAATAAACGGCGGCTGCGAACCGGGAGGAAAACCTGCCTGAATTCTGTTGGAAAGCGCACTTAATTCAGCGGCTGCTTGTGCCATATTGGTGTCTTCATAATAAGTCACTTTCATCAGCGTCAAGCCTTGAATATTCTTTGTTTCAATAGATTTTACCCCATTGGCAAACAGTAAAATATTAACATAATTCTTGGCGAAATACGATTCCATTTGGTTCGGAGTGTAACCACCGAATGGATGCGCAAGGTAAATTACCGGAAGATTCATCTTTGGCAAAATATCTACCTTGATTGTTTTTACGGCTCCGATTCCGAAGAAAAAGAGTCCGGCAACAAGCACAAGAATCGATATGGGTTTGCGAAGTGCAAAACGTATTAAATTCATGAGAGGAGAAAATTAAAGTTCATTAATAAATAGGTCGAAATTTCCGGTAGAAGCAGCTTTTAACAAAAGCGACTGCCAAACATTGGTATAGATAATATCACGATCGATTTCTGCCCGATTCAGGGTGTAAAATGCCTGTGTGACGTCAATCAGATTGGTTAATCCGTTTTTATATAAAGTTGTTTTTTGAAGATAGGCTTGTTTTGCGGCGGCAACTTGTTTTGGAGCTTCTGTATAGTTTTCCATGGCAAGTTTAATTTTGGTATCGGCGGCGTCGGATTGTGTTTTCAATTGCTGATCGATGACCTCATATTCTTCTTCCAGACCTTTTGAAATCAGCTTTTGAGCGTTTACCTTTTTGCTGACTCTTGCAATGGAAGTCAAATTCCAAGTAACACCGATTCCGAATAAATAATTCTGACGATCCGGACTGATTCCTTTCCAATAACTTTGAGAGAACGAGTTCTGATTCGTCGCATAATCTGAATTAAATCCTGAAGCCCGGGTTTGATAAATCCCGAAAAGACTGAAACTCGGATATTGTTCTTTTTTAAAAGCTTTCACCTGCTGATTGCTGAAATCAATTCTGCTTTTATAAAACTGAAGCACAGGATTCAGGCTGTCAACAGGTTGTTCTTCATTAAAAATCGCTTTCGGAAGCTGACTGACAAAAGTACTGTCTAAAACGAAATCCTTAACCGGAACTCCCATCAACGATACCAATTTATTATTTTGCTCCTTAACCTGATCTTTTATCTGGTTTAAAGAAATTTTCGCTCTGGAAACTTCGGCAGAAGCTAAAGTAGAATCTACACCGGCAAGCAATCCATTTTTGACTCTCACGGCAACCAGTCTTTGGAAAATCTCGGCTCTGCTTAGGTTTTTCTCTTGAGAAATAACAAGCCTTTGACTTGCCAAAAGATTCAGATAAGCGGTGGAAATTTTAATTTTCTGTTGAAATTTTTCCTGTTCAAGATCTTTTTCAAAACGCACCACATCGGCTTTTGAAACATTGATTCTTTCTTTAATTCTTCCGAAAGTAAAAAATTCCCAGTTGATATTGGCAAGATATAAAGCTCCGAAAGAGGCATTCCAATTCTGCTCGGGAAGCGCCAATCCGGAAGAAGCAACGCCGAGACCTCCAAGCCCATAAAGCGGACCGTTTTGTCCGTTTACAGTTCCGAAATCCTGTTGTGCAGAAAGATTTAAATTAGGTAAATAATCGAGCTTCGCCTGTTTCAATGTTTCCTGGGAAGCTTCGACATATCTGTTTTTTGCCTTGATGGTTCCATAATTTGAAACTCCAGTTTCTACGGCTTCTTTTAATGAAAGTGCTTGAGAAAAAGCATTAAGACAGAACGATAAAAAAAACAAAAGATGGATTTTTTTTAATATCATTGAGAGTAAATTTTAAAGCGCAATTTTAAGCCAATAAAACAGGATAAAGGCTTTATTAATGACGAAATGGTTTTGTAAAATGACGAATTGAATACGTCATTATTCCCATGGTAATAAAAATTATAAGTAGTTACTTTGTATTCTTTTAAATAAAAAAAATGAAATTTAAATATGTTTTAGAAAACCAGTGGTGGCAAGAAATTTTCATCCTTGTTTTCTCTTTTATATTATTCACGCTGAACGACTGGATTTTGATATTGAGTTGGAAAGGTTTTTTTAGCGGGCTGGTTTATTTTTTCATTTTGTATGTTCACGCACAAATCAACCGTTTTTTTCTGCTTCCGGTGTTGCTGAAAGAGCAAAAACCTATGTTGTATCTGCTTTTAACGGCACTTCTAATTTTAATTTTCTCCGTTATTTTATATGAAACTTCGACGGAAATATTGTATAAAAACTGTTTTCTTTATAAATCTTCTTATCAAAAAACGTATCCTTTTCAATTGTCTACGCTTACCGGAACTTTGGTTTGTATTTTAGGTTTCTACCCTGATTTTAGAGCATTATCGGGAACAAAAAAAGAAGACAAGCAAAACGCTTTTGTACAATGAAGTGCAGTTGAGTGCCTTGAAAGCTCAATTAAACCCGCATTTTCTTTTTAATACTTTCAATACACTTTACGGAATCAGCCTGAAATATCCAGAACAGACTTCCGATATGATTATGCACGTTTCGCAATTGATGCGCTATCAGGTGGAAAGCAGTTCAAAGGAATTTGTTTCGATTGATGATGAGGTTTCTTTTATTTCAAGTTATATCCAACTTGAAAAAGAACGTGTGGGTTATCGTTGCAAAATCACTTATACTGCGAATTTAGATTCTGAAAGGCAGTATAAAATTGCACCGATGTTGTTGATTTCGTTTGTTGAAAATGCCTTTAAACATGGAGCTTGTACGATTGAAGATTGTTTTGTGACGATCGACATTATGATTAAAGATAACAAATTATTGTTAAATATTTCCAATTCAATTCCGGCAAAAAAGAGAGATGTTGTTTCCACAAAAATTGGCTTGAAAAATACCCAAAAGCGTCTTGAAATTATCTATCCGGAAAGACATAAACTTGAAATTAAGCCGACAAAAACAGTTTTTAATGTAAATTTGGAAATTGATTTAAACTAATAATGGAAACCTCAAAGAAATGTATAATTGTTGATGATGAGCCTGCTGCGCATTATGTTTTGATGAATTACATCAAGCAAAATGCAAATCTGGAATTGGTACAACAATGTTATAACGGCATTGAAGCCATGAACTATCTTCGGGAAAACAAGGTAGATCTGATGTTTTTAGACATCGATATGCCTGAAATTACCGGGCTTGAACTTCTTAAAATCATGCCGTTGCCTCCAAAAACTATTTTAACAACGGCTTATTCAGAATTTGCTTTGGAAAGTTATGATTATGGCGTCATCGATTATCTTCTGAAACCGATCTATTTTCCGAGATTTTTGAAAGCCATCGACCGTTTTCTTTCTTTAAGTCCTTCAGAATTTGTCTCCGAAATGAAAACTGTCAATTCTATCAATATAAAAGTTGATGGTCATCTTTTGGAAATCGAATTGGATAAATTGCTGTATGCGCAAAGTTTTGGGAATTATGTTAAATTATTTACAACCACAAAAACCTATCTCGCTTCAATTACCACCAATGAGATCGAAAAATGCCTTCCAAATACTTCTTTTTTAAGAATTCATAAGTCATATATTGTGGCTTTAGATAAGATTCAGAGCTTTGAAAAAGATTTTGTTTCGATTCATGAATATAAACTTCCGATCGGAATTACCTATAAAAGAGAACTTTCGGAGCGGTTGAAAAAATGAAATCGGATTTAGAATTTGTTTAAAATTTTCATTTTAACAGGTTTTACTTTTATCTTCTGCACTTGGTCTGAAATTCAACAAAATAGCGAGTGCGGAAAGCGGGAAATTGATCCTTAAAAAATATATAAAAGTACAATTCGACGAAGACAAATAGCTTCAAATAAAAGTGTAAACAGATTCATTATTGTCAATAGGTTATTCAGATTTAAACAAAATATCAATTTTCCTGTTTACAGCTTCATTAGGACCTACTTTATAAAACTCTTTCAGCAAATCTAATGAAGTCGGCTTTTTTGGATATTGATTGTGTAAAAGAAAACTTCGAAGGGCTGTATTTACTTTATTTTCACCGATCAATTCGCTTAATTTTACCATGATAATTGCTCCTTTTGAATACGAAATATGAGTATTTTCGCCCGTAACTTTATATAACGGCTGATTTTGGGATAAGCCTTTTTCATTATCAAAAATCTGTTGATGAACTTTTATTCTTTCCATCATTTTCTCTTTTCCGTGCATCTTTTTGTAAAGCATCATTTCGGTGTACATCGCCAACGTTTCGGTCAACATTACGGCGCCTTCTCTGTCGTCGGGATCGATCCCGCTGTTTCCCCACCACAGATGCGAAAGCTCGTGGCCCGCAAGTTCATTGATGACATCCTGATCTTTATCTGCATGAATATTGGCGTGAAACAGCATATCTTCTGTCATAAAAATCGAGGAAGGATAAGCGGTTGCCGCAAAACCTTTCGTAAAGGAAGAAACTTCTGCAAAATTGACGGTTTTAAACGGATACTTTCCAAAATTTTGGATGCAATAATCTAAAGTAATTTTTGCATTTTCAATTAAGTGATTTACATTTTCTGAATGTTTTTCGTGATAAAAAATGTTGATGGTCACTCCTTTATAAACGGTAGTTTTTGTTTGATATTTTGCGGAAGAAACGGCAAAACGAAACGGAATATTTTCAGCTTTATAACGGAAATAATTTCTGTTATTTTTAATATATTGTTGAACTAAATCTCCGGTTCCTACAGCAGTCTGGTTTTTTTCTGTGGAAACGGTCATGTCCAGAGTAATGAAATCCTTTTTGAATACTTCCGGAGCTTCTAATTTTTTTAATTCCGATTGTTTTCCCAATTTAAATTTGGCTCGTTTTTCTTCATCTTCAATTTCATTATTTGCTTGATAACCGAACGTTGGAAAATATCGACTGATTCTCATAAAAGATCCGTTTTCGATGATAGAATTAAATGAATCGTGTCCATTAACTGCAGACCAATGATAGGAGATTTTAAAATCAAGATTGGCTGTTTCTCCAGGTTGTAGAGGTTTATGCAAAGAAATTTCGGTGACTTCCTGATCGATCTTTTTTGATTCAGAATTTGTATTGAAAATGGCGGATTCTATTTTTAAATCAGGATGAAAATTAATTAAAATCTTATTAATGGGTTTGTCGGTTTGATTGACCAATTTATAGGTTTCCGTTGATTTTATAAGAATTTTCAGACGGATAAAGTTGAATTTCGGTAATTACATCTGTAATAGTTGGTTGTGCGAGATTTTCATAGTGTTTGAATTTCTTTTCGTATTGAACTGATTGCGCTATTTTTTCATCTTCATTTTGAGGAATATAGCCTTTCATAAAGAGATTTCCTGTAAAAATTCCAATAGATAAAATAATTATGGTGAAAATGATTTGTTTGATATCCCATTTTTTGGTTTTAATCCATACATTAATCAACCATAAAAAAAGAATCAGTCCGAATCCGAATACAAGACGTTCTGCAAAAGCAGATGCATAGATTCCGTATCCGCTGAAATCACTGTAAACGCCTTTGTAATCTGAGAAAATCCTTAATAATGGATAAGAAATGATCTTTTTTGAGACTGGTCCGGCGAACGTAAAACCCGCAAGAACGGAAATTCCCAAAGCAACAAAACGATTTTTAATATTGTCATTAATCAACAGCATAAAAGCGGAGAAAAGAATCAGCGGAAAAGTATTGAAGAGAATTGTTCCCAAATACGCATTCCATTCGATGTGAAAATAGTTGTAAACAAGCTGAAATGCTAATCCTTCTAAAATTAAAATCGCGGTAAGAAAGAATAATAAAATGGTAATGGAAATAAAATGTCCGCTCAGTTTGCTTTTATAAAAATAGGTACTTTTTTCAATCAGTGAAAACCCCGACGAATGGCTTCTCCAATACAAATCGTTAATGAAATAAATGACAATCAGCATTCCAAACAAATGGAAATTCTCCGAAATAGTAGTCGACATCAGTCCTGAACTTGCGTATTTCTGAGGAAGACGGATTCCTTTTTCGATTTCGGCGTACATTTCCATCCCGACAAAAAATAAAAGCAATATTGAAACGGCGACAATGGTAATGCTTTTAAAAAGATAAATGAGATCGATTTTCGCAAAGGACAGTACAGATTTTATCCCGGCAGAAATTCCGAAAACTGATTTTGTAGTTGTAAATTGTTCCAAATTATGAGTAAAAGAAACACTTGTTATCTGGTTTTTCTTCTTGTTTTTACTTTTGTTTTGAGAAAATGTTGAGAAAGAAAATAATCTGTAAGTCAATAATAAAAGAAGGATTGAAATAATCAGAAAAATGATTCTATTAATCAATAAATATCCTGAAAACGGAACAATAATCTCATTCTTTTGCTGAGCGGATAAAATTCTTGCTTCAAAAAAATAAGATGACATTCCAAAAGGATCAATTAAAGCCGATAATTGCTGTGTTTCCAATGATTGCGGTAAGCTTCCTGCCATAAACGGTGAATTGGAAAATACCAGAATAATCATATAAAGAACGTAAAGAAATAGTCCGCCAATAACGACCAGAAGCTTTTTCTTCGTACTGAACGAGATGAAAAATAAAAAACTGCACACTACAAAACAATTGATGCCTCCGAAAATCAAAAGAGGGTAGAAGTAATGCCAAAAATTAAAATAATGCTGGATTTCACTTCCTGTTCGTAAATTCTGTCCGATCACAAATCCGATCATTAAAAATGTAAAACTTAAAAAAGTCTGTAGAAAAAATATGAGAAATTTCCCCTGCAAATAAGTCCGTTTTGATAATGGATATGAAAAAATAAGAATGTCGAATTTCGAATCCCAATCTTTAAAAAGAATCTGAGTGGCGTAAATAATCGCAAAAAAGATGACGACAAGACTCAACATTCCGGTCATAAAACCAATGGTGTAAGGCGAATTGAGAAAAATTCCTTCTCCAACCGTAAGATTGAACTGGTTTCCGCAAAAAATGCCGATCAATACTAGAATTAAGGCAATAAGATATGCAGTCCAACGTTTTACAAGACGTTTGAACTCGAATAAAAATATAGCATTCATAACTATGGTTTTTGAGTGAGCGTATTAAAATAAACGTGCTCCAATGAAGGATGTACCGAAGAAAAATCAGGAAGCTGCTGTTCTGAAAATGCAGTGATATGTAATTCTCTTTCAATCAATTGCTGACTGATTATGTTGTAATTGGATTGATAATTTTCCAACTGATTTTTATCAATAGGTTTTGACCAGATTTTGTTTTCCAGTTCGGCAATCAGTTCGTTTGGGTTTCCCTGTCTGAGAAGTTTTCCCTGATTAATAATCGCAACTTCGGAACAGAGATTTCGGACATCTTCAACCAAATGGGTCGAAAGAATGACGATCACATCATTACTGATTTCGTTGAGCAAAGAATTGAAACGATTTCGTTCTTCAGGATCTAAACCGGCAGTCGGTTCATCAACGATAATGATTTTAGGATTTCCCAGTAAAGCCTGTGCAACGCCAAAACGCTGCCTCATTCCACCGGAAAAAGTGTGAACTTCCTTATTTTTAAAATCAGAAAGATTGACTTTTTCAAGTAGGTTTAAAATCTGGTTTTTTCGCTCCGAACTATTTATAATTCCTTTTAAAATAGCAATATGTTGCAAAAGATCGTAAGCCGATACTTTGGGATAAACTCCAAAATCCTGAGGAAGAAATCCGAGATTTTGTTTGATATAATCGGGGTTTTCAGAAACATTGATTCCGTTAAAAATGATAGTTCCCGACGTTGGTTTCTGCAGGCCAACAATGGTTTTCATTAAAGATGATTTTCCGGCTCCATTGGGTCCTAATAAACCGAACATTCCGTTTCCTATTTCTAAAGAAATATCTTTAATGGCTTGAAAACCATTTTTATAAGTGAGATTTAGATTGTTAATGTGTAAGGTATTCATAGGATTGATTTTAGGGTATAGAAATCCTGGCAACGTTTCCATTGCTTTCGAAATTGTGTGTAAAAAATGTTTATGGTAAAGTTTTTAAACCAAAAGTCAAAAAAGCTTTTTGAAATATTTAATTATTCCTCTTTATACTCCAGAATATCTCCGGGTTGACATTCCAATGCTTTACAGATTGCTTCAAGTGTATCAAAACGCACGCCTTTTGCTTTTCCTGTTTTCAGAATAGAAAGGTTGACTGTACTGATGCCCAGTTTTTCCGCCAATTCTTTACTCTGCATTTTTCGCTTGGCAAGCATAATATCTAAGTTGACTATAATTGGCATTTTATATAAATAAATCTTGTTCGTTTTGTAAATGTAATCCCTGTTTAAAGATATTGGCAAGGAAGAAACAGAAAATTCCTAACATGAAATGGATAAACACCAATCCCCAGATTACAGATTCTACCTCCACAAAAAAAATCGCCACAATGACGATGGGCAAAGGAAAGAAAATATTATAAGTATAAAATCTTTTGAGCTGTAAGATATTTTCTTCAGTAAACAATTTTGACTGAAAAAAAACTCGAAACACTTTTGCCGACAACCAAAAAAAAATTCCGTAGGTAAGTAAAACCAACAAAAATGAGAGAATAATATAAGGACAATTATTTTCAATATTCAAAAATGGCTGTTCCGTAAAAGGATAATTAATGTGCAGATACAGGTTTTCTTTGTAAGGTGTAACGGCAAAACCCGTCAATAAACAAAAAACAGAATACACGAAGGTAATGAGATAACCTAAGGATAATAAGAGGCACAGATAATACAGAATCTTTGATATGCTTTTGCTTTGATTCATAACATAGTTAATTAATTATTAATGCAAATATATAATTAATTATCGTAAAACATTAATTAAATAAAATTTTATTTTAAATAATCATTTTTTTATCTTTTCAAAATACCCTCTGATTTTAAAAAATTTCCTCTTTTGATTCTGCGATAAAAACTCAAAGAATTCTTTAGAAAAAAAAGATTTAAAAAAAAACAGGTTATTGTGAAATATCTCTCAGTAAAGAGAATAATACAGGTGACTACAGGATAGTAAAATTTTTCTATAAGTATATTTTTATTAAAACAAAGATGTGTGAAATATCTCAATGATATAAATAACAGAGTTCTTAAGCTTCGATTTTCTGTTTAAGAATAACAATAAATTTTTAAATAATTAATAATCACTAAATGAAAAAAACTATATTGACACTTGGTCTTTTAGCCGGTGCCACGGGTTTTATTTTTGCGCAGGAAAAGCAAACGACCAAAACGGTTAAGGATAGCATACAACGCAATTCTAAAGATAAAACTGAAGATATCGAGGAAGTAGTTATCATTGCTTACGGTACGCAAAAGAGAGGAGAAGTTACGGGTTCTGTCGGCAGAGTTAGTGCCCAAAGTTTTAAAGATCGCCCCATTGCGAGAGTTGATCAGGCGTTAACAGGTCAAATTGCCGGAGTGAAAACACGCGCTACGTCAGGAAAACCTGGAGAACCGTTGGAAATCCGAGTTCGTGGTACCGCTTCCATATCGGCAAGTAATTCCCCAGTTTATGTTGTCGACGGAATGGTTGTCGACGATATGGCAAACATTTCACCCGATGATGTGCAATCGATTGAAGTACTGAAAGATGCCGCATCCACTGCGATGTACGGATCTCGTGGTTTCTAATGGGGTAGTTATCGTAACGACAAAAAAAGGAACAACGGGAAAACCATCCTTTAGCTTTTCTCAATATTATGGAGTTCAGACGATTGAGAAAAAGCTGGATATCATGAACAGTGCAGAATGGATCGATTATGCAACTGAAGCGATTAATAAAAAATGGGTCGCTTTGGCTCCCGGCAATTCTGCATCAGACAGTTATGCGGTGAGAGCCAATTATTTTGGGTTAGCCAATACTACTGATTATAATTTGGCGAATATCAACTATATGATCGATCCTCGATGGGGAACCAATCAGGTTGCTAATATTGACTGGCAGGATGAATTTTATCATCCGGCGGCTATTCAAAGTTATCAATTGTCGGTAAGAGGAGGAAACAAGAATGTGAAATATGCGATTTCGGGGGCGTATTTCGATCAGGAAGGTTTGGCGATTAATACTGGTTTTAACAGATTTAATTTAAGTGCAACTATAGATGTTAATCTTTCAGATAAATGGAAAGCCGGAATCGCACTTCGACCAAGTTATTCGCAAAGTTACGGAGCAACAGTAGACGGAAAAGACAATCTCGCTCATAAAATGCTTTCGATGGTTCCCATAGCAGAATTAAATGCCGGTCTTTATACCAATTTTTGGAAAAATACAAGATACAGATGGGCAGGTTCTACCCAAAGTCCTATCGGTTTGATGGAGCAAACGACAAATGATACCAACGAATTTCGTCTATTGTCGAGCTTGTATGTATCTTATGATATTTTACCAACTCTGAATTTGAAAATTTCCGGAGGGGCAACCAATAATTTTAACCTCAATAATGGGTATACGCCAACTTTTGATTTAATTACCAATATACCGGGACAGGTAAGTATTGCAAGCCGAAGAACAGTTAATTATAACAGATATTTGGGTGAAGGTTTGCTGAGTTATAAAGAATCTTTTGGTGATCATAATGTTAATGCTATTGCGGGTTACAGTGCAGAAAATTACAGAACAACCACTCAATATAACCGAAACAAAGGTTTTCCGAATGATGATTTAAAAACCTTCAATTTTACACAATCTGCATCGGTACTTAATTCTGAATATACCGCTTCAGAATGGATGTTGATCTCTATGTTTGGTCGTGTTAACTACGATTATAAAAAGAAATATATGTTATCCACAAGTATCCGTAGAGATGGATCTTCCAGATTCGGGTGGAATAATCTTTGGGGAACTTTTGCGGCATTCGGAGCTGGGTGGAAAGCAGATCAGGAAGATTTCTTAAAAGATATAAAATGGCTGAATAACCTTAAATTCAGATACAGTTGGGGAGAAAACGGGAATAATTCAATTGGAGATTACAGAGCATTTGGAACACTTTCGGGAGGAAATTATTCTTTTGGCGGAAACTTATCAAACGGTTTAATCCCGAACACCATTGCGAATCCTAATCTTACCTGGGAAAAAACGCAATCGTCTGATTTTGGTTTTGAATTGGGTTTATTCAACAGAATTGATTTTACCGCAGATTATTATATCAAAAAAACAAAGGATCTTCTTTTGGAAGAACCGATTGCTCTTGTTTCAGGTTATTCAACAATTTGGAGAAACGTTGGTTCGGTTCAAAATAAAGGACTGGAATTAGAATTAAGCACAAAAAACTTAGTCGGAGCTTTCAGATGGAATACTTCCGCTAATATTGCATTTAATAATAACAAAGTATTGCAGTTAGGTAATAATAATAAATCGATTCCTACAGGTTTTAGTGAGAGCACAAATATTATTCAGGTAGGGCAGGAACTGAATGCATTTTATCTTTATGAAGCGATAGGTGTACTATCTACAGCAGATATCAACAATACAAGCGTTGCCAAAACAGCTGGAGCAATTGCCGGAGACGTGAAATACCTAGACGCAAATGGGGATGGCGTTATCGACGAAAAAGACCGTCATATCATTGGAGGTCCTACTCCTGATTATTATTGGGGGATTACGAATACATTTTCTTATAAGGGATTTGATCTTTCTGTGTTTTTTCAAGGGCAAAAAGGAGGTTACAGTTATGCATTGTTAGGTCGTGCAATCGATCGTCCCGGTATGGGAACCACGACAAATGTGATGGGCAATTGGGCAAATCGATGGCGTTCCGATGAAGATCCGGGAGATGGAAAAACGCCCAGATTAGACGGTACAACAGGAGGTCTTCTGGATACAAGATGGTTGTATGATGCGACTTACATTCAATTAAAAAATGTGACTTTAGGATATAACTTTGATAAAGAGTTATCCGATAAATTAAAAATTTCTAATCTGAGAATTTATGTCAGCTTAGAAAATGTCTGGAGAAAAGATCACTATTACGGTGGTTATAATCCAGAATCTGTACAGTCAGACGGAACCGATTACGGGGCGTATCCTAATGCAAAGGTTTATATGATGGGCTTAAACTTTAACTTCTAAAATTTAAAAAAATGAAAATAACTTATAATAAAAATAGACGCTTTTTACCATTACATATTAAGAATTTCGGAAAGACATTACTTGTCGGAACATTGATGCTCGGAATGATGAGCTGTGAAAAAGATTTGATGCTTGAACCTGAAAATAATATTACACAGACCTCTTTTTACACCACAGAACTGCAAATCAATCAGGCATTATCAGGAGTATATTCTGCCATGATAAACTCTTCATCAAGAGGAGGTTTTGATGTTAATTTTTATTTACTGGCATCAGAAGTCCGTTCCAACAATTTTAATGCAATTTCACAAAACGGAAACAGAGATTATTACGCAATCAACCGTTTTCAGGATACCTCTTCAACAGAAGAAGTTAATATTCTTTGGGAAGATGCTTATCAATTGATTTCTTATGCGAATAATATTTTAGCAAGAATTGATGCCGTTCCTTTTGCGGATAATGCAACAAAAGAGCAATACCGTTCTGAAACCCGTTTTTTAAGAGCTTACGCTTATTTCGAACTGATGCGTAATTTTGGAAAAGTTCCTTTAGTCGATCATCCGGTGAGTCCTGAAGAAGCCGCTACTATTCAAAGAACAGATTTGGTGACACTTTACAATTTTATAACATCAGAAATTGAAGCTTCTGTAGATGGATTGAAAAATACATATGACGCAAAAAATAAAGGCAGAATAACAAAATCGGCAGCTCATGCGATGTTAGGAAGGATTTATCTTACAGGAAACGGCTATCCTCTCAACAATGCATCCTATTTGGCAAAAGCAAAAGACCACTTATTTTCGGTGATTCAGGGAGAGGGTCAGTTCGTTACATTTGCAGCCAATTATGCAGACTTGTTTAAAAGCGCCAACGATAACAAATACCATATTTTTGAAATTCAGCATATCAGCGGAGGTTTATCGCAAGGTTCTTATCTGCCAAGTTATGTTTCGCCTACTTTTGGAAGTGCCGATCCTTTGTACAACGCACAAGGCAGCTTGTTTAGTTCTTCTGAATTGGGGGTTTCCCAATCCTTACTTAATGCTTATGAACCTGGAGATTTGAGACGTCCTTTAACTGTCAAAACTCAATTCATCGCACAAAACGGGCAACCGGATAATGCGAATTATTTCGTGAAATTTCGTGAACCTGGATTGGTGATCACCAACCGTTACGATTGGCCAATCAATTTTCCGATCATTCGATATGAAGATGTTCTTTTAATGTATGCGGAGGTTTTAAATAATCAGGGAAATACGAGTGCTGCGGTTCCGTATGTCAATAGAATTCGTCAGAGAGCGGGTCTTTCTGCGCTTTCTACCTCTATTTCGAGTACCGATTTTACGACCGCACTTCGAAAAGAGAGAAGAGTAGAATTTGCAGGAGAAGGGGTTTACTGGCACGATTTGGTACGTTGGAATACGGGAGTTGCCGTTATCAATCAGGCTGCTGCAGATCTTAATTATAATTTTACGATTACAACGAAGGATTATCTGTATCAGATTCCTTTATCTCAGATTCAGATAGCGGGATATGAACAAAATCCTTAAGAAATATACTTTTAAAGTTTTATAAAGTAAAACCTTATATTTTTTAGCCACAAAAGATGCAAAAGAAGTAAAATAGCTTTCGTAACTCGTATGTTTGTATTTATAAATATAAGTTACTTTAAATAATAAAACTAAGAGGCAGCAGAAATATTTTGTGAGAGGTAATTTTTATTAATATACCGGAAAAAGAAAGATTCTCTGTCTCTAAGTTTCTTTAAAATCTGAACAGTACTTAGGAAGTTTTTACATTCCGTATAAATGCGAGAAAAGATTACAAGAAACTGCAGTTTTTTCACTTAAAATTAAACATCATGGAAAAGCAATGTATCGGTATTGATATTTCAAAAGATTATCTAGACTGTTGTTTTGGAACTTCAGACAGCTTTCAAAATCAAAAATTTGGGAAGAGTAAAAGATTTAAAAATGACTATTGTGGATATAAAGAATTATTGCAGTGGTCGGATGAACAGAATGCCTCAAGAGAAGTATTTTATGTAATGGAAGCCACGGGCGTTTATTATGAGCATTTGGCTTATTTTTTAAATGAGCATCATTGTAAATTATCTGTGCTATTACCCAATATGGTGAAGCATTATTCCCGCAGTCTTAATGTGAAAACCAAGACAGATCAAAAGGATTCAGAGGTTTTATGCAGGTTAGGATTGGAAAGGAAATTAAGAACCTGGAATATGCCTACTAAAATTATGCGTGATTTAAAATTTTTAAGCCGTGAATACCGTGAAGTAAAAGCTAAAATCAATCAGGCTAAGAATCAGCTTCATGCAAAACATCACAGTCATGACTGCCCTGTCTCCACTCAAAAAAGGTTAAAAACACAGGTTTCCTTATTAGAAGTACAGGTATCGGAGATCGAGTCGGAACTTAGGCTTTTAGTAATGTCTGATACAGAGTTTTCTGATAAAGTTAAAAAAATATGCAGTATTCCGGGAGTAAGTTTTATTACAACAATATGTATTATTGCAGAAACCAATGCCTTTGCGTTAATAACAAATGGAAGACAACTGGCAAGTTATGCAGGTTTAGATATTCAGCACAATCAGTCTGGGAATAAGGAAGGGAAGACAAGAATATCTAAAAAGGGAAACAGTTTTATCCGCCATTCTTTATATATGCCCGCTTTATGTGCAACCAGATTCAATCCGTTAATGAAAGAGTTTTATAACAATCTAAAAGACAGAAAACCTGTGAAAAAAATAGCAGTAATAGCAGTCGCAAGAAAGTTGCTCATTTTAACTTATAAACTTTGGAAAAGCAATATGGAATTTGATCCTAATTATATAGAAAATAAAA
Source organism: Chryseobacterium ginsenosidimutans (assembly GCF_024807225.1). Lineage (GTDB taxonomy): Bacteria > Bacteroidota > Bacteroidia > Flavobacteriales > Weeksellaceae > Chryseobacterium > Chryseobacterium ginsenosidimutans. The sequence goes on along the minus strand of NZ_JANUCO010000001.1, from coordinate 3,244,220 downwards.
AAATAGACAGGGTTGCGCCTGCCTACACAGGATGAATAAATATTCTCCTTAAATAGTTTATACAAATATCTGAAAATATTTGGAAATGAACACAGTATCTTTTGTGGTTATATTTTTTAATTTAACCGGATTTATTATTAAATTTTAAACCATTAATAAAGTCAATTACTCCAAAAACCAGATCTCAAAACGGCTGCCTTTTTCCAGCGGTTTGTAAGTGAGATAGCCTTTGTGCGCTTCGATGATGCTTTTGCTGAGGGTTAAACCAATTCCCGAACCACTGATTCTGGTGGTAAAAAACGGAATAAAAATCTTGTCTTTAATTTCATTCGGAATCCCAATTCCATTGTCTTCTACACTTAGAATGATACGTTTATTAAGGGTTTTAATTTCTGTTTTAATTGTCTTTTCTAAGGTATCTTCAACGGCATAAATAGTATTCAGATAAAGATTGATCAGACATCTTTCTATCATTTTTTCGTCGCCCCAAATTATTTGATTTTCTAATGAATTAATAACCTTAATCTTATTTTTTTCGAATTCAGGTTTCATAAAATTAAGCGCAGATTCTACAATATTCGTCAAAGAAATGGTTTTGAAAACCGGCTTTGGCAACTCGGCAACCTGTCGGTAATCGTCCACAAAATTCAGTAATTGTTTTGATTTTGAATTGATGATTCTCAAACTTTCTTTCATTTCCTGTTGATCTTCTTTTTCTACAACTTCCTGATTCGCTATGTATTCAAGATTTTGAATTAAGCTGTTTACAGGCGTCAAAGTATTCAGAAGTTCGTGAGAGATCACTTTCATCAGATTATTCCAGGCGAGTTTTTCCTTTTGCTCGATGATTTTCTGAAGAGATTCCAGACTGATGATGCAGAAGCGGTTTTTTACATTTTGAACTTTTTTCGTTCTCAGAGAAAACGATTGTTTCGCATTTTCATTGATCGAAATGTCAAAGAATTCCTGAGAGTTTTCGTAATGGGTTTGCTTTATAATATTGTAAAAATCAGGTATTTTAGATTCGTAAAGTTCCCACGAATTATATTTTGGAATTTGTAAAATTTCCAAGAAAACAGGATTTACATAAAAAACTTCCCATTCGTTATTTTTTTCGGAAAGAATCATCAATCCAATTTCCAGTTGATTCAAAATTTCTTCGTAAAGAAGTTTATAAGAAGAGAATGAAAGATGTTCTTCTTTACTTTGATAATAGAGTTTTACGGCATTATCGAACAGATTATTTTGTTCAGGTTTCGGGAAAAGAGAAAAATCTTTTTTCTGAATTGCCAGTAATATTTTTTCACTTTTCCGAATAAAAGATAAAGCTGAAATCCGCGCAACGAGAATGCAACCAATTGTTATGAACGTAAACAACCCAAAGTTGATCCACTTATTCTGCGAATAAAAATCAAAGGCGAAAATCCCGCTGACTATCGCCAGAAAAATAAATAACAGCCAGATGTATTGATTTAATTTCATTATAATTTATTAAAAAGGCTTCGACAAGCTCAGCCTGACAGTACTTAAGAATATACATCAATAGTGGTTTTGTCACACTGAGCTTGTCGAAGTGCAGCTTGTTTAAAATCTATCAACTGACAACAATCAACTAACAACCGAATCACAATTCAAATTTATCCATTCTTCTATACAATGCTGCACGAGATAATCCCAAATCTTCCGCCGCGAGAGAAATATTTCCACGATGTTTTTTCAATGCTTTTTTGATGAGAATTTCCTCCATTTCCTCGATATTCAGGTTGATGATTGGCTTTTCAGATTCTTCGTCTTGTGGCATCAGCAATTTCAGTTTTTTTTCATTGGAAAGAATTAGGCTTCTTTCTATGCAATGATCGAGTTCGCGGATGTTTCCCGGCCACGAGTAATTTATTAATTCTTCAATTAAAGTTTCGTTTAGATCGAGATCTATTTTATGATATTTCTGTTTGTACTTTTCCAGGAAATAATTGGCTAAAGTCGGAATGTCTTCCAATCGGTTTCTCAAGCTTGGAATCTGCAGTTCAACAGTATTGATCCTGTAATAAAGATCTTTCCGGAAACGATTTTCCGAGACTGCTTTTTTTAGATTTTCGTTGGTTGCAAAAATAAATCTGACGTCCAAATTTCGTTCTTTATTTTCTCCAATTCTCGTTAATTTTCTGTTTTGAATGAGAGTCAATAATTTGGTTTGCAAATGAAGCGGTAAATTTCCGATTTCATCAAGAAAAACCGTTCCATTCTGAGCATTTTCTATCTTCCCGGAATAATCCTGATTGGCATCAGTAAAAGCTCCTTTTTTATACCCGAATAATTCAGCTTCAAAAAGATTTTCGGAAAGACTTCCCAAATCGATGTGTACAAAAGGCTGATTTTTCCTTTCGGATAATTCGTGAATATATTCTGCGAGAACATATTTTCCGGTTCCGTTTTCTCCTAAAAGTAAAACATTAGCGTCTGTTGCAGCTACTTTTTTTATTTGATCCATCACTTCCTGCATTGCAGCAGACTGCGTTTCCAGCTTGTACTGATTGGTTTTGATACTTACATTTTCCCACTGATTCAGTTTTTTGTTTTTTCGGGAAATATCCACGGCAAGATTCACCGAAGCATATAATTTTTCGTTATTCCAGGGTTTCAGAATAAAATCGGATGCGCCATTTTTCAAAGCTTCAACAGCAAGTTTCCACTTCACCGTAAGCTGTCATCAAAATGATTGGAAGTTGAGGTTCCAGCGTTTTCATTTCCTGCATCCAATACAATCCGTCTTGTCCGTTTTCAAAACCTTTCCGGAAATTCATATCCAGCAAAACGGCATCAATTTGCTGTTCTGCTAAAAATTTTAAAATATTCTTCGGCTCACTGAGACAGCTTACCTCGGTGAAAAACTTTTTGAGCCAGACTCTTGCCGAAAATAAAATATCCTCGTCATCATCAACAATTAAAATATGTGCTTCTTTTTTTCGCATTTTTTTTATTAGGTGTATGGTTTTTAGTTGTTAGTGTTTAGCGGTTAGTTGTCCGAATTTAATTTTTATAATAACCAAACACCAAACACCAAACACTAACAACTAAAAACCAATCAAAATGTCCGTTTTCGCACAAAAAGTGTCCGATAATGAACAGTCTTAAAATTAATAAAATTATATTTAACCACATTTTCAGAGAGTTACAAAGTTATAAATCTCTGGCATTTGTATTGTGTAATTATCTGTAAGCAAATAAGTTATCTTAAATATGGATACGAAAATAGTAAAAAAGAATTCTAAACTAAAATTAATATCGATTATCGTTGTTTCTGCTTTGGCAGTTTCAGTTTTTGGATGGTATTTTTTAAATCAGAAAAAAACGTACAATGTGAAATTGGAAGATATTCAGACGGATGTCGTTACAAAAGGAAAATTTGAAGATATGTTGATGGTGACCGCGCAAACGCAATCTCTTAATTCTTCTCTCGTAAATGTTTTAGAAGGCGGTGCGGTAAAAGAAATTTTTGCAGAAGACGGACAAATGTTGACGAAAGGTGAGCCGATCGCGAGAGTTTACAACCCGAATACGGAATTTAATTATCTGAATCAGGAAACGGGAATTATGCAGCAGATAAGCCAAATGAGAAGTTCGCTTTTAGAATTGAAGAATCAGGAATTTGCTCAGGATAAAGAATTATTACAATCTCAAAACGATTACAACACGGCTTTACAATCTTTCAACCTTCAAAAAAGATTGTACGATGCAGAAATCGGAAAGAAAACTGATTATGATGTTGCTTTACAAAATCTGAATTATCAGAAACAAAGAAAAGGAATTGTAGAAAAAGGCGCTTCCAGTGAAAAAGCTTCCAGAAATTCTCAGTTTGCGGCAATCAATAATTCCATCAGTCAAATGGAAAAAAGTTTAGAAATTTTGAGATCCAATAAAAATAATTTCCTGATTATGTCGCCGGTTTCCGGAAGATTATCATCATTTAATATTTCACTTGGTCAAAACTTGACAAGTGGTGAAAGCATTGGGAAAATCGATTTAATGGACGGTTATAAACTGGTTGCAAAAGTGGATGAGTATTACATCAATAAGCTCCAAAACGGAATAAAAGGAAGTCTGGAAAGCAATGCAAAACAATTTGAAGTCATTATTACGAAAATACTTCCCGAAGTAAAAGACGGACAGTTTTCTGTGGAGCTGACTTTCATCGATGTAAAACCTGAAAACCTAAAAATTGGGATGACTTTCGGAGTGAAACTGAAATTATCTGCCGACACGCAAAGCATGATGATTCCGAAAGGAAATTTCTATAAAGACACGAACGGAAAATGGATCTTTGTAATGAAAAATAACAAAGCCGAAAAACGAAACATCAGTTTGGGAAAAGAAAATCCGCTTTATTACGAAGTGGTTTCCGGATTGAAACCGGGCGAAATGGTGATTACATCAGATTATTCTGAACTAAAAAAATATGAGATTTTAGATGTGAGACAATAGACGGATAGATGAGAGACTTAAAATCTTAAACTTAATATTGAAACCAAAACATAGAACTTTAAACCTAAATTAAAATGATAAATATTCAAAACCTTTCAAAAGTCTATAAAACGGAAGATGTTCAAACCAATGCGCTCAACAACGTAAGCTTGAGTATAAAAGAAGGCGAATTTGTAGCGATAATGGGACCTTCAGGTTGCGGAAAATCAACTTTCCTTAATATTCTTGGACTTTTGGACAGCGCTTCTTCTGGTTCTTATCAGTTTGAAACGACTGAAACAATAGGAACTTCTGAAAAGAAAAAATCTGAAATCAGAAAGAAAAATATAGGGTTCATTTTCCAGAACTTTAATCTGATTGATGAACTGACGGTTTTTGAAAATATCGAATTGCCTTTGATCTACAACGGAGTTTCTTCTTCCGAAAGAAAAAAACGTGTCGAGGAAATTATGGATAAAATCAACATCGCGCACAGAGCAAAACATTATCCACAGCAACTTTCGGGTGGTCAACAGCAAAGAGCAGCCGTTGCAAGAGCTTTGGTGACAAAACCAAAACTGATTCTTGCCGATGAGCCAACCGGAAATCTGGACAGCTCCAACGGAAACGAAGTGATGAATCTTCTCGCAGAATTGCATAGGGAAGGTTCTACAATTGCAATGGTAACGCACTCGTCTTATGATGCAGGTTACGCTTCCAAAATCGTGAATATGAAAGACGGCGAGATTTTCTCAGAAGAGCATTCTTCCCAAAGAAAAGATGTTTTCGAAAAAGCAGACGCAAAAAACTTTGAATAAAAATTTAGTTGATGGTTGTCGGTTGTTAGTTGATGGGCATTCTCAAAACTAACAACAATCAACTAACAACAATCAACCCAAAATCAACAATTATGTTACAAAACTGGCTTAGAATCGCTTTCATCAATTATAAAAAGAAACTGGCTTTCAACAATCATTAATCTGTTTGGATTAACGGTGGGTTTGACTGGATTTATGCTCATCCTGATGCATTGGAATGATGAAGAATCCTTCGAAAAATGGAACCCAAAAAAGGACAATATATTTTATTTCCAAACGTACCATAAACCAGAAAATTCATACGGAAATAATATTTCTATTCCGATGGCAAAGCGCGCAAAAGAAGTGATTCCGGGAGTTGAAGATTACGTTTTGTTCAATGGTTCGGGAATAGGTCTGAAGATGACAACAAAAGATAAAACGGTTTTTCAGAAAGATGGAATGACCTCTTCAGATAATTTTTTCAATTTCTTTCCCTTCAAATTGGTTTCCGGAAGCTTTAAAAATGCTTTAAAAGGAGAGGGTGTCATTGCACTTTCTACTACTGCAGCCAAAAATCTTTTTGAGAAAACTAATGTTGCGGGAGAAAGTGTGAAATTTGATAATAAAAATTATGTTGTAACTGCGGTTTATGAATTGCCAAAAGAAAACAGCCAGATTAAGCCAGAGTTTATAATTACTCCTCCTGCAGAACAGTTTAAAAACGACGAAAAGAATTGGGGAAATTTCAATTACGGATGTCTTTTTATGTTGAAAAAAGGAACAGATCCTGCCGTTGTACAGCAAAAATTCATCAAAGATATTTTCGAATATCGTGCGAGTCTGGATAAAGATTCTTCGGGAATGACAGTTCAGCAATATCTTGATTTATACGGTCCGACTGATAGTGTACTGACGCCACTTGATGAAATAAAACTCCACGCAAAAGCATCTTGGTTTGGAAATCCTGATTTCAAAACATTAATGATTCTTTTCACACTTTCTGTTTTAATTGTGATTTTGTCGGCGATTAATTTTATTAATCTAAAAACGGCTCAGGCTTCTCAACGTGCAAAAGAAATCGGGGTAAGAAAAGCAATTGGCAGTACAAAAACCAATCTTGTTCTTCAGTTTTTGTTGGAAACTTTTGTGATTTGTATTGCTTCATATTTGCTGTCATTGGCTTTAGCAGAGCTTCTTTTACCAAGCTTCAACAAGTTTTATGACAAAGAAATGAAAATGAATGACTGGCATATTTACTTTTACTCTTTTGTAATGGTGATTATGGTAACATTAATTTCGGGACTAATTCCTGCAATGTATCTGTCAAACTTTAAGGCAATAGAAACTTTAAAAGGAAATTTCGCCAGAAGCAGACACGGTGTTTGGCTGAGAAACGGAATTTTAACTTTACAATTAATCATCTCTTCATTCTTTATTATCGGTGGATTAATCGTGAATCAACAGGTGAAATATATGATGGATAAAGACCTTGGTTACAGCGGGAAACAGATTATGATGATTAACTTCAGTGAAAGTAACCCGAAACCCTGGCTGAAATATGAAAGGCTAAGAACAGAAATGAGTAAAATAGAAGGTATTGCCGAAATTTCTTATGGAGAACTGGTTCCCGGAAATGGCAGATCTAGCAGTTCGAATGTCGATTATATGAATAAAAGTATTCAGGCGCAACACGGATCTATGGATTATAATTACCTCAAATTTATCAATGTAAAACTGAAAAAAGGTCGTTGGCTGGATTCGAATCTTGCATCAGATACCGTTAATAATCTTATAGTAAATGAGGCTTTTGTAAGAAAATTCGGTTGGAAAGATGATGAAGCTTTAAAAAATAAAGTTCGTCCGGGATTTGATGATAAGCAATATAATATTGTAGGAATTGTAAAAGATTTTAACTTCAGAAATCTTAGAACAGAAATAGAGCCGATTGCGTTTTTCCATTACAAAGAAACCGAGTGGAAGAGATCGAATGTCTATAATATTCAGTTGAAAATAAAATCGGATGATATCGACGGAACGGTAAAAAGAATTAAAACGTATTGGCAAAGCAATGTAGAACAAGGGTATCCGATAGATTATTATTTTCTGGATCAGAAATTTGCAAAAACTTTCGAGAAATATCAGAAGCAGCAAACACTTTTCACCATCCTGAATGCAATGGTTTTGATGGTCGCTTTATTAGGATTATTCGCTTTGTCGTCATTAATGATTGAACAAAAATTAAAAGATGTTGCCATCAGAAAAACATTGGGAGCATCAGACGGAACTTTAATTATCGGCTTGACGAAGCAATTCCTTTGGATCACTTTGATCGCCGTTCTTATCAGCATTCCGATCAGTTATTATCTGATGAATGAGTGGCTTAAAGACTTCGCTTACAGGATCGATATGCCGGTTTTACCGTTCATTCTAAGTCTTGTGGTATTACTTTTATTAACTTTTGCTGTCGTGAGCATCAAAGCGTATCAAGCCACAAAAGTGAATCTTGTAAAATATCTGAAATACGAGTAAAAAATTGTTGATGGTTGTCGGTTAATTGTTGATAGATTTTCTGACAACCAACAACTATCAACCAACAACCAATTATGAAAAAACTCTTTTTTATATTAATCATTAATCTTTTTCCGGCTCAGCAAACTTGGACGCTGAAACAATGCTTGGTTTATGCATCTGCAAATCATCCGCTGGTAAAGCAATCTGTCGTTACTATTCAGAAAAATGACCGTCAGATTTCTGCCGCAAAAGGGATGTTGCTTCCGTCAGTTGAAGCGGGAATAAGCCACAATTATGGTTTTGGATTAGGAATCAACACCCAAAATAATCAGAGAGAAGCACTCAATACACAAAATGATAATGTGTATGCGCAAGCGAATTGGGAACTGATGAATTGGCGAAATTATCTCAATATTTCTTTGTCGAAAATCAATAAAGAAAGTTCAACTTTCAAAATGAAACAGGCGCAAAATGAGGTGAAAATGAGTGTCATTCAGATGTTTTTCAGTTATCAGAACAGCAAAAGCTGGCTGGATGTTTTGGAAACCCAGATTTCAGGAATAGAAGATCAAATTAAACGTACCGAGAAAGAAGTGGAAATCGGAAACCGCCCCAAAAGCGATGTGTATGACATCAAAGCCAATCTTGGAACGTTGCAGGAACAATGGGTTTCTGCAAAGAATTCCCGCGATCTTTCTAAAATAAATTTACTAAATGCATTGGCGATTACAACCGATTCTTTGGATTTTAAAATGAATGATGAAGATCTTTTGGATTCAAACTTCAACGATCCGGATTTTGTAAAAAACCTGATTGAGAAAAACCCAGCCTACAAAAGCGTTATCACGGAAATAAAAGCTGCCGAAAAGAATATTAATATTGCAAGATCTGCTTATTTACCTACTCTTAACGGTTCTTATAACTGGTCGAGTTTTTACAGCAAAACGTTGGGTGAATCGGCGGATAATTTTTCAGATCAGTTCAAACGGAATAAAAATCAGCAGGTTACTTTCGGACTTTCCGTTCCAATATTTAATAAGTTGCAGGTGAAAAATAATGTGGAGATTGCAAAACTCAATGTTATTAATTACAATTATGAGAAAGAAATTGTGGTGAATAATCTTACGCAAAGCATTAATTCCATCAAAGCGCAATTTCAGAATTCTGAAGAAAAATATACCTTGCTGCAATCGAATTTTGAGAATCAAAAATTATCATTTCAAAAATCTGAAGAGAAATACAAAGAAGGATTAATGGATGCCTACACATTTTTTGTGGTACGAAACAACTGGCTTCAAGCCAATTATAACCTTATCAACAGTAAAAATGAAGTGATGCAGCAAACCGAATTATTAAAAGTACTGAACTCTGATTTTTAATCCGTTAAACTTAAGTTCGGGGTGTGAAAATTTTATATTTTAAACGCTATGTTCGCAAAATTTTTTAATTAAACTTGAAAATATTTTTCGTTCGCAAAGGCGTTTCACTCAGCAAAAATCGCAACTAAGTCGGTTGTTAAATGATAATTTCAAAATTTACAAATACTATTGAAATAGATATCTGTAAATTTTAACTTCTACTGACAAACTGTTGTCATAAGACTGTTTTATTTTTGTAGAATAATTAAAATTTTTATAAAAATGAATTTAGTCTCAATACGTATTATTACTGACAATATAGACAATCTGGTAAAATTCTACGAGCAAATAACCGGAATCTCTGCCATACAATACACACCGGATTTTGCCGAACTGAAAACACCCACTGCAACAATTGCGATCGGAAGTACCAAAACATTACAGTTTTTTGGTGACGAAAGTATCGCACGAGCCGGAGAAAACCATACGGCGATTATAGAATTTTTAGTTGACGATGTAGAAAAGGAATTTGATCGATTAAAAGATGTATTGCTTCCTTATTTGGTGCAAAAACCGACCACAATGCCGTGGGGAAATAAATCGTTATTATTCCGAGATCCGGATGGTAATTTGGTCAACTTTTTTACCCCTGTTACGAAGGAATCTATAGAGAAATTTATGCCTCGTTAAAGGTAAAATATTCATTCTAAAAAGTGTTTTGAAAACTGTATATTTGCAATACAAATCGCCCTATTTATAGTGCGATTTTTTATTTGTTTCTTTTATATATGCTGTTAAATCTTATAAAAATAGAACTTTTCAACTATGACGGTTTGGTATTGTAATTATAAGATCTCAGGCAATAAATATATTAGCTTTTGTTAATGTATTGTATCTATTTATTCTTATTAATATTCTTATCTTTATGATTAATAACATTACGTTAAACATCTATTATAATAATTAATATAACACTCAAGTCGGTATTTAAAACAAAAGGATAAATATGGGACAAAACACAGAGCTTTTACAAGAATTTGATGCATTAATTGCTGTACCCAAAGAACAGTTGGAATGGCTGGAAGAGCATAGCAAAATTATAGATTTTGCTGATGGACAGTTTATTAGTGAAGAAGGGAGTAAAATAGACGGTCCCAATTTTATTCTTGAAGGTCGCGTTTCTCTTTTCATTAAACAAGGCAATGAGAACCGGGAAATTTCCGTGCTTTCCAAAGGAAGTATTTTTGGGTATCTTCCTTATTCGCGGGGGATCATTGCAGGTGTAAACATTCAGGCAATTGGTTCTGTAAAGATAATGTCTTTTAATACCGATGAAATCAACAGTATGATTCGGGATCAGTTTGAGCTTACTCAGGCATTGGTACATATCATGAACAACAGGATTCGTGAGTTTACGGCTCTTCAGCAGCAAAATGATAAAATGGCGGCTTTAGGGAAATTGGCTGCAGGTCTTGCTCATGAAATTAATAATCCTGCCGCTGCCTTGGTGAGTGATTCTCTTTCGCTTCGGCAACATTTGCGTCTAGAGCCTGCCGCTTTTAAAGAACTCACTTCCTTACATTTAGAAGCTTCTCAGGTAGATGGAGTAAGTGAAGAATTAATGAAAATTTTAGCTGAAACGGATAGACCGATTTTAAGTCTTAAAGAAAAATCTAAAAAAGAAGATGCGATTACCGATTGGCTTGATGAGCGAAACGTAAGTAACGCAGAAGAAATAGCTGAGACTTTTGTTGAATTTAATTTCACTTTCGAGAACCTGAAAACATTTGAAAATTTGATTCCTGAACATGCAAGATCACCGATTTTTAATTGGCTTCTCAATGTTTTGGTGACCGAAAAAATGATACAGGATATTCAGGTCTCTTCAGGAAGGATTGCCGAGCTGATAAAATCTATCAAAATTTATACGCACATGGATCGCGGATCAGAAAAAATGGCATCCAATATTCATGATGGGATTCGAAATACGCTGAGTATTCTTGGACACAAATTCCGCAAAGGCAATGTAGAACTGGATGAAAGATATGATGAAACCCTTCCACGAGTTATGGCTTATACAGGACAGCTTAATCAGGTTTGGACGAATCTTATCGATAATGCGCTCGACAGCATGGAAATCAATAAAAAAGGAAAGATTATTATTACCACAGAAAGAGATCGCGAATTTATAAAAGTAACAATTAATGACGACGGACCCGGAATTCCTGAAAATATCAGATCTAAAATTTTCGATCCTTTTTTCACAACTAAAGAAGTCGGTAAAGGGACGGGAATGGGACTTGAAACGGTTCAGAGGATTATCCTGAAACATAAAGGTTCTGTAAAAGTAGAATCAAAACCCGGTAATACGACCTTTATCATATGCATTCCTATTAATAGCTCTACTATTTCCGATAATATTTAAAAACAAAAAACCATGGAAAAACCAATTATTTTCTCAATAGATGACGATCAACAGGTATTAAACGCCATCGCAAGAGATCTTAAAGTAAAATATAGCAGTCAATATAAAATTATCAGTACAACTTCTGCAAAGGAAGCTCTCGAAAGAATTACTGAACTTAAAAATGAAGCACGCGCAATAGCAATGTTTATCTGCGATCAGCGTATGCCGGAAATGGAAGGCGTGGAGTTTTTGGAAGAAGCGATAAAAATATATCCGGAAGCCAAACGAATTTTACTTACCGCTTACTCCGATACGGAAGCCGCTATTAATGCCATTAATAAAGTTCAATTGGATTATTATTTAATGAAACCTTGGGATCCCGCGGAAGAAAAACTTTACCCAGTCATTGATGATTTACTGACGGATTGGCAAAGTAATTATAAGCCTGATTTTAAAGGATTGCGAGTTATCGGCTATCAATATTCACCATTTTCGCACAATATAAAAGATTATCTCGCGGCAAATCTTATTCCTTATTTATGGCTTGATGTAGAGAAAAATCCCGAAGCTCAAAATCTTTTGGATCTTAATAAATTAGCAAAAGAAAACCTACCTGTTGTATTTCTTGATGATGGTTCTATCCTCAAACAGCCCGATGTTGCTACACTGGCTGAAAATATAGGAACAAATCCCGAAATTACTGCTGAAATATATGATGTGGTAATTATTGGAGCCGGACCAGCAGGATTGGCTGCAGCTGTTTATGGCGCTTCAGAAGGATTAAGAACATTGGTTGTGGAAAGAAAAGCTCCCGGCGGACAAGCGGGAACAAGTTCGAGAATTGAAAATTATCTTGGTTTTCCATCAGGATTAACGGGGGCAGATTTGACGCGACGTGCGATAAGTCAGGCTCGTCGTTTAGGAGCAGAATTTTTGTCACCGAAAGAAGTAGTTGATATTAAAGAAGTTGAAAATTATAAAATATTGACATTAGGTGACGGACAGGAAATTAACTGCCGCTCGATCATCATCACAACCGGAGTCGATTACAGAAAACTTGATAAAAAAGGAATTGAAGATTTTACCGGTGCCGGAATTTATTACGGAGCAGCGATTACTGAAGCTTCAGCATGCAAAAATAAAAGCGTGTACATCGTAGGTGGCGGAAATTCTGCCGGACAATCGGCGGTGTATCTTTCAAAATTTGCGGATAAAGTTTATATAGTAATACGCAAAGACAGTTTGTCTTACACCATGTCGTCTTATCTTATTCAGCAAATTGCCGATTTACCCAATATTGAAGTTCTTACTGATACTGAAATCACTGAAGCGAAAGGCGATACCCATTTAGAAAACCTTATTATTGAGCATGTACCGACGGGTAAAACAACGGTTGGAGATGCCGCTGCATTATATATTTTTATTGGAGCAAAACCTTTCACAGACTGGCTTGGTGCAGCGGTACAAAGAGATCAGAAAGGCTTTATAGAAACCGGAAGAGATCTTACAGGATATCCGGAATTTACAAAACAATGGAAACTGAATAGAGATCCGTTTCTTCTGGAAACAAGCCTTCCGGGGATTTTTGCAGCAGGAGACGTTCGTTCCGGTGCGATGAACCGTGTTGCTTCAGCGGTGGGTGAAGGTTCTATGGCGATTTCTTTCGTGCATAAATACCTTGCAGAAAACTAAAATAATCATCATTTTTTAAACTAAATATGACAGAAGAAAATACAATATGTGAACATTTGGAAGCTATTAAAGAATTAAAGCTTCCTTTAAAACACGAATGTTCAGAATGCATGAAAACAAGCAGTCAATGGGTACATCTTCGTACTTGTCAAACCTGTGGAGAAACACTTTGCTGCGATTCATCACCCAATCAGCATATGACCAAACATGCCCATGAAAAGGAACATTTTGTTGCTATTTCAGCCGAACCTGGAGAACGTTGGCTTTGGTGTTATAAGGATGAGCTATTTGCTGAATATTAAAGATTAATTTACGAATAATACCCAAGAAATTATTTAAAAATAATTAATAAAAAACAACTCCATTTGAAACTTCCATTATCATATTACCTTAATCAGGATGTCCTTTTTCTGGCTAAAGATCTTTTGGGGAAAGTCCTTTTTACGGATATAGACGGAGAAATCACAGCGGGAATCATTGTCGAAACGGAAGCTTATTTTGGTGAGATCGACAAAGCGTCTCATGCGTATGGCGGAAAACGTACCAACAGAACAGAAACGCTATACAGTCAAGGAGGTTTAAGCTACGTATATTTATGTTATGGTATTCATCACCTTTTCAATATCGTGACTTCCTTGGAAAACGAACCGCATGGTATTTTGATAAGAGCTGTTGAACCATTTATTGGCAAAGAAATAATGGAGCTCAGAAGAAATATGCCTTTCACCAAATCTGCCATTTCATCAGGTCCGGGTTCTTTGTCAAAGGCTTTGGGAATTGATGGGGCTTTCAACAAAAAAGATTTAACGGGAGAAGAAATCTGGATTGAAGATCATCAGATCAGATATTCACCGGATGAAATTGCCGAAGTACCGAGAGTAGGAATAGCGTATGCTCAGGAACATGCACTTTTGCCGTGGCGGTTTTTTGTAAAAGGGAACAAATATGTAAGCAAGCCCAATAATTTTTAGATCAAAATAAAAGAAATCCTTTTTCCTGACGATGAAGTTCAATATATAATTCGCCATAAGAAGTAATGAGGTTATCAAGTGAAAACCCACGATTCAGACCACTTGGATTAGGGAGAAACCCAAACTTTTGCACCACAAAAATCTTCAGACTGCAATCCCCAGGAAATCTGCTTTTTCCCTGAAAACGTTTTGTACGCCACTTTTCCTAAAAATGCAATATATTTTGGCTGGAATTTTTTCATTTTAGTTTTAAAAAACTCAAGAGAATCGTTAAATTCTTCTTTTGAAAGTTCGTCTGCGCGCGAAGTTGCTCTGGCTACAGCGGTCGTCAAACCATATCCGAATTCCAGAATACTGGTATCATTTTCAGGTTCGATCTGGTGTGGCGTAAAACCTGCCGAATGAAGAACTTTCCAAAAACGGTTGCTTTTCCCTGAAAAATGATGTCCATCGATTGCCGATTTTAAACCGGGATTAATTCCGACAAAAATTACTTCAAGATTTTTACTGATAATATCTGTTAACATGGGTAGAAATGATTTGTAATATTAATGAATGTTTTTGAATGTAGTCAAACGAAATTTTAATATACTGTGATTCTTAAAAACGATCAGTTTCTTATGAATAGGAGGGATTATTATGATTAAAAGAGCGATCAACAACAATCCAATTCCAAATAACATGAAGATTGCCCGATTGGTCAAAAGCTGACTTTGTTGTGCCAGATTTTGCGCAATGGATGAATTCGCCAATGCTGCAGCCTGATCTTGTAAAAAACCTTTTGAAATATACAGATTTTTATACGAATTCAGACGATCTATTGTATTTTGATTCTCTGACGTGATTGATCCTAAAAATCCTTCTTTAAAATATTGATTAAAATACAACTGCAGATTATAAAATCCCGCAAATGAGTTTAAAGTTGCCGTAAAACGAGTATAAGCAGCGATAATCAAACCTGTTGTTCCTGTATGAACTGGAGCGGATGAAAGTACATAAATCATAATAGGTACAAACAAAAGTCCCGATGCCGCACCCTGCAAAAATACCGGTAAAAACAGATCTGTAAAAGATAAATCCGGTGTTAAGAAAAAAGACATCCACAGATTAAATCCACCCAATAAAGCAAATCCCGGAGCAAAAAAAACAGTCACGGAAATCTTTTTTACAACAATTAAACGAATCGAAAACACTAAGAAAATTACGATTCCTGCTAAATTGGTAGCCGTGAGTAAAATGACATCCAATGTGCTCCATTTCAGGATTCCTCCGGCGTAATTGTAGATGAGATTCATGCTGTCTTTTCCTCCGTAATAGATCGCCAACAGACACAATCCGATAAGGAAATTACGTGATTTAAAAACATCAAGATTCACGACAGGTCTTTTTACAATGTACTGTCTGTAAATGAATAAGATAAGTCCGATTGCTCCAAAAAAAGCACTCCAGCAAATCCGGGAATCTTCAAACCAATAATATTTTGAGCCATAAAGAACCGTATAAGCCACAGAGAGCGCCGTGAACGCAAAGATGGCCATTCCCGACCAATCGATTTGATACAAAGGATATTTTTTGATCCCCGATTTTCGTTTTAACATCAATAAAACCAAAGCCAACATGAAAACCTGAAATAAAATCAGACAATAATAAGTGAATTTCCAGTCGAATGATTCAACAACAACTCCCGCAACCAACGCAATTAAAACTGTATTGCTAAGCATTGTTCCATAAAAGACAGCGGAACCGACAGGTCTTACACGTTCTGGAGCCAAAGATGAAAAAACCAGTGTTAATGAACAGACAATCACATTTCCCGCAAAAATCCCCTGCAAAAATCGGATCACAAAAAATAAAAAAATATCCTGACAATAAAGGCAGACAATATTAAGGATAATCGTAATCACAATATTAAACAGCAGATAACTTCTTGTTTCAAAATACCTTAAAAATCGAAATTGTATCGGTAAAATCGTGATAATTCCTGCATAAGTTGCCATTACGGCAAACCAAATGTCTTCCGGTTGAGCTCCCAAATACGAAACCAGATAATTTTGAGTAAAAACAAACATTCCCAATTGTGCTAAGCCTGATAAAAGCAAGAAAAACAGCATGATACGGGTTGCCCATTTCCAGCCTGTCGTCCAGTTTTTAAAATAAATTGATTTCATAATTAAGATCTTTTTTTAACGGAAACAGTGACATTCATCCCTGCAACAATTCGCTGCGCATTTTTATCTGAAAACTCAATTTTCACGGGTACTCGCTGAATAATTTTAACAAAATTCCCCGTCGAATTATCAGGCGGTAAAAGTGAAAACTTCGAGCCTGTAGAACCTGCAATCGCGACAATTTTTCCTTTAAAAATTTTACCGTTTATGGCGTCCAGTTTTATTTCTGCAGGTTGTCCGATATACATATCTTCAACTTGGGTTTCTTTAAAATTTGCCGTAATCCATTTTTCTTTTTCATTAATAATGCTCACCAATGGCTGTCCAGACTGTATCTGTTGTCCTTCCAGAATATTCTTGCGTCCCAGTCTTCCGGAATAGGGAGCTTTGATGATAGTATAAGATAAATTAAGTCTTGCGAGCTTCAACGCAGCTTCTTTTCTTTTAATATCGGCTTGAAGAAGGGCAAAATGAGTTCTGAGCTCTGAGATTTTGGCTTCGTTGGTTCGAAGACCATTTTGTGCAGCGCTGTAATCACTTTCCGATACGTCATAACGCGCTTTTACCTGCTCAAGTTTCTGCTCCTGTTGCGGCTTCTTCGCTCACAAGATTTTCATAACGTCGGATATCCTGTTGTTGCTGAACATATTTTGCGTGAGCGCCTTTTATCTGATCACGATTGATTTGCGTCCCCGATTCAGCGGAATGAATAGTCGCAGAAAGAACCGCCAATTGACTGTAGGAATCGTCAAAAGCCGCTTCAGCAGACTGTAATTGAGCGAGATATTCGCTGTTATCCAATATAACCAATGTATCGCCTTTTTTCACGAATTGATGCTCATTAAAAAGAACTTTCTCAATATATCCTCCCGCTCTTGCCGAAACAGGATTAATGTAAGATTCTACCTGTGCATCGTTCGTTTCTTCGTAATTTTTGCTGTTTTTTAAATAATTAAAAAAATACACGGTACTTGCGATTACCAGAATGATAGCTGCAATTTTAATAATAATATTGCCGGGATGTCTTGTATAATTATTTTTTTTCATGGCTTTATTCTTTAATTTTTTTCTGTTATAAATTTCCACTTGTATATAAAATATGATAGTAGATCGTCAATGCATCGGTTTGTGCTTTTACGAGATTTAATCTTGATTCCTGATAAAGGTTGTCTGCGTCTAGTAAATCCGTTAATAATGCAAGCTGATTTAAATATTTTGTATTCACGATTCTGTAGTTCACTTTTGCCTGTTCTACAGATTTTTCGTTGACCGAAATTCGGTTAAGCGCTTCCTCATATTTAATGTAATACGCCTTAATCTGCGAATTAATAATGTGAGTATTTTCTTTCTGAATTAATTCTAATTCTTTTACACGCATTTTTGCGGCAGTCAGTTTGTTTTTATTCTGATAAATTGATGAAATATTATATTGCAGTTTCAATCCAACAAAACCAATAGCATACGCCTGATCCACAGGCGGAAAGAATAAATAATTAGGATAATTCAACCCATAAGCACTGAAAAAACTAAGACTTGGCATATTGTTACTTTGAACAGTTTTCACTTTTGTACGCTGCAATTCCACATTTTCTGCTGATTTTTGTATGCTGAAAGAAGAGCTTTCCGTTCTTTCAATAAGCGGTAAAAGAGAATTGATTTCGGGTTTTGAAATTCCTGCAGAATCAATCGGGGATAATTTTATAGAATCGGGCAGATCCATTAAAACAATGAGTTTTTGATTCGTAATGCCAATATCATTTTGATTTTGCTGCAAAGAAAGCTCGACATTCGATAAGATAACTTGTGCACGAAGAACGTCACTTTTGGTCACTTTTTGATTTTTATATAACGAATTAATATTTTCCAGTCTTATCTGAGCTCTTTTAAGCTGATCTAAAATAAATTTCTGAGATTCATTAAGTTTCAGTAATTCAAGATATTCACTCGCTGTTTGAAAAGCTGCATTTCCTGAGGTATCAAGCGTATTTAATTTGGCTAATTTTAAACGTGAATTTTGTTCGTTTTGCAACGCTTTTTGCTTCCCACCACTATAAATATTGAATGATACATCAATTCCCAGATTGGCAGAATTGGGAGTCGGTTTTCTTGAT
Organism: Chryseobacterium ginsenosidimutans; assembly: GCF_024807225.1. Lineage (GTDB taxonomy): Bacteria > Bacteroidota > Bacteroidia > Flavobacteriales > Weeksellaceae > Chryseobacterium > Chryseobacterium ginsenosidimutans. The sequence continues at coordinate 3,225,744 of NZ_JANUCO010000001.1, read as the reverse complement.
CCCGAAGTCGAATGATTCAGTCCGTCTGTAAATAAGATAAGATTTGAAAACCGTTGATACGAACTTCCTGCGTTGATAACAGGTAAAGCACTTTTATAAACATCTTTACGGTCTTCATCAACTGCATTTTCTTCGATATTTGCTGCCTGAACCGATTGATTTTGGCGTTTTGCCAATTGTACGGCTTCAGAAAGGGTAAGCTGATATTTTTGTTCTGTGCTATTTTGTGCAACGATGGTTATTGGAAGCAACAAAAAAGCACACATCCAAAAAACGAAAACTGATGAACGTAATTTTTCGGTAACAATCTGTCTCTTCTCAAGCGACAAACTGTAAGGTATTGATTTTGTCATGATTCAAATTTTTATTTAAATTTTCATTAGACAAAATTCCTACAAAATAACCCGTTAAAGTAGGTGGTTTACCCTTGATATTCGTCGAAATAGCTTATTTTGGAAAAGGTAAACTAATTTCAGTCGAGTTTTTTTCTGTACTCTACAGGAGAAACACCGGTATTCGCACGGAAAAACTTCCCAAATACAGATTGGTCGGAAAAATTCAATACATCGCTGACTTGAGAAACGGTTAATGTTTTGTTTTGAAGTAAAACTTTGGCTTCCAAAATTACGGCATCGTCGATCCATTTTCCTGCCGATCTTCCGGTGTATTTTTTAATGGCAGCAGAAAAAGATTTCGGAGTCATATAAAGATGTTTGGCGTAAAAATCCAATTTATGTTCATTCATATAATTTTTACTCAAAAGCTGCCGAAATTTAGTAAAAAGAGGATGCTGTCCGTTAATCGACGAAATTTCTGAACCTAATTGTCTGTAATAGGTATCGATTTCATAGACTAAGGCAAAAATATAGTTGCGGACAAGCTCACTTCCGTGATATTCATTTCTCAGCTGTGTCAACTGGATCAGCTCAAAGATTTTGTTGATTTTTGTGTAATAAGATTCCTTTAACGGCAAAACGTGAAGTCCATTATTCCCGAAAAAATCATATTTAAAAAGAAAAAAAAGATCGGGATGACGCTCCAGCAAAAATGTATCTTTAAAAAAGATAACATCCATATTTAAGAGCTCGTTGGTTTTCGTAAAATATCTGATGACAGAAGGTCCCAACGTAATAATCGAAGGTCCGTCAACCATCCATGAAGACAATCCTGCAGTCAATTTTACTGTTCCCTCTTTGATATACGCAATGGCATAACTTTCTGCGCGATACGGCTCTTCATGATAGGGCTGATTCGAAGATCCCACAAAAAGATAGTCTTTTTTGCTCTCCGGAACAGAGAAAAGCTTGCTGTGCGTTGAAAGGGAAAAGGTTTTCATCTGGTTTTATTAGTTACTGGAATTTACAATATTAATCCGTCTGTTTTCTTTAACAAAGATAAAAAAGTTTTGGGTGGGAATGCGGGATTAAAATTGTGTTCTTCACCTAACATGAAAGAGCAGGATGCTACAAGCACCCAAAATGTATATTTTTATTTTTGTTAATTAGTTTAATTAAATAAATTCAGGATTTACTGAAAATAATTATGAAATTTCAAAATACATCAAACTTTATATTATCTCTTTTCGCACTTTTTATATTTTCATCAAATGTGAAAAGTCAGGATTTATTCCCTGATGGAACTAAAATTCCCGAATGGTTTAAAAATAATAAACCTACGGACATCAACAAATTAGGAAAGAAATATATTCTTACGGATTTTGGAGTTAAAAATGACAGTACGATTCTTCAGACGAAAGAAGTTCAGGCGATTATTGATAACGCAGCTAAAAATGGGGGAGGTGTTATCATCGTTCCAAAAGGGACATTCCTGATAAGTTCTATTTTCTTTAAACAAGGAACCCATTTACATTTAGAAAAAGGAGCGGTTTTAAAAGGAAGCGATGATATTAATGATTTTCCGGTGGTCACAACAAGAATGGAAGGACAAACGGTAAAATATTTTCCGGCGCTTGTAAATGCTGATGGATTGGATGGTTTTACGATTTCAGGAAAAGGAACGCTTAACGGAAATGGTTTACGTTTCTGGAAATCATTCTGGAAAAGACGCGAGTGGAATCCCAAATGCACCAATATGGACGAAATGAGACCGAGAATTATTTATATTTCAAATTCTAAAAATGTTCAGATTGAAGATATTACCGTAAAAAATTCACCTTTCTGGAGTACTCATTATTATAAAAGTCAATTCGTAAAATTGTTGAATTTAACAATTTTAGCTCCGAAAGAACCGGTAAAAGCGCCAAGTACAGATGCAATCGACATCGATGCTTGTTCTAATTTCTTGGTTAAAAACTGTTATTTATCAGTAAACGACGACGCAATTGCATTAAAAGGTGGAAAAGGTCCGAAAGCCGATAAAGCCCCTGAAAATGGAGAAAACAGAAACATCATCATCGAAAATAACACTTTCGGATTCTGTCATTCTGCATTGACTTGCGGTAGCGAATCGATTCACAATTACAATATCATTTTCAGAAACTCAACAGTGAATGAGGCTTCAAGATTATTACACTTGAAAATGCGTCCCGATACACCACAACATTATGAGTATATCACATTAGATAATATCAAAGGAAACGTAAAAACTTTCTTATTTGTAAAAGGCTGGAGTCAGTTTTTTGATTTGAAAGGAGAAGAAGCACCGAAAAAGAGATTAGCAAATAATATCGTCTTAAAAAATATCGACATCAGTTGTGAAACGGCTTTTGATATTGAAAAATCTGACTTGTACGAGTTGAAAGATTTCACCTTTGAAAACTTAAAGATTAAAGCATTAAAACCTAAAGAGGAAAACTTAGATGCGATTCAAAATTTGAAAAAAATTAAAGTAAATGTTACCCAAGTCGCTTCTTTAGGTCAATCATACGACAAAAAAGACGATTCTGACGAAGGCAAAAAATAATGAATTATTCTTCCAAAATATTCGTTCTATTATGTTTATGCTCACAATTATGGCATTCTCAAAGCAAGGAAATCCGATTCCTGAGCGGGAAAGATTCTGAGCATACAAAAGAATGGGATTTTTGGATTAATGGAGGGAGAAAATCCGGAAGTTGGAACAAAATTCAGGTTCCTTCGCAATGGGAACAGCAGGGATTTGGTTCATATAATTACGGAAGAGATTATGTGACGTATGGCAAGAATTTCAAATTTAATGATGAGGTAGGTCTTTACAAGCATAAATTTCTTATTCCAAATTCATGGAAAGGAAAATCAATTAACATCGTTTTCGAAGGTTCGATGACCGACACCGAAGTAAAAATCAATGGAAAATTGGCAGGCGAAATTCATCAAGGCGCTTTTTATGAATTTAAATATGATATTTCCGATAAATTAATCTTTGGAAAAGAAAATATTCTTGAGGTTAAAGTTTCAAAAATGTCCGCCGACAAATCAGTGAACAATGCAGAACGACTTGCGGATTACTGGATTTTGGGAGGGATTTTCAGACCTGTTTATTTGGAAGCTAATTCAAAAGAAAACATCTCATCGACATCAATTGATGCAAAAGCCGATGGAACTTTTCGGTCAAATATTTATTTAAAAGGAATTGAATCAGTCAATAATTTAAAAGTAGAGTTATTTGATGCTAAAAATATTCTCGTCGGCGAATCTCAGATTAATATTCAAAAAGGAGATACTTTAAAACAAATACAATTCTCCATTAAAAATCCGAAACTCTGGACAGCCGAAACTCCGAATTTATACAAAGCAAAATTCAGTGTAAAGAAAAACAAAAAAGAGATCGATCAAACCGAAGAAAAATTCGGTTTCCGAACGATTGAAATCCGAAAAGGTGACGGAATTTACATCAACGGAACGAAAATCAAAATGAAAGGCATCAACCGACACGTTTGGTGGCCGGAAACGGGGAGAGCTGTCAATAAAAACATCGATTTGATGGATGTTCAGCTCATCAAAGAAATGAATATGAATGCCGTTCGTTGTTCTCATTATCCACCGAATAAATCGTTTTTACAGATTTGCGATTCGTTGGGATTGTATGTTTTGGATGAATTGGCGGGTTGGCAAAAAAAATACAGTACGGAAGTTGGTAAAAAGCTTGTCAGAGAAATGGTTACAAGAGATGCCAATCATCCGTCAATCATTTTTTGGAGCAACGGAAACGAAGGCGGACATAATTTTGATATGGATGCAGAATTCGCGAAATATGACTTGTCAAATCGACCTGTAATTCACGCGCATCACAAGCCGGGAAATGCTTTCAACGGAATTGATTGCAATCATTACGAAGATTATTACAGCACACAAAAAATCCTCGAAGGAGAAAATATTTATATGCCGACCGAGTTTTTGCACGCGCAAGATGATGGTGGCGGCGGAACTTCTCTAGCCGATTATTGGGAACTCCACTGGAATTCCAAAAAAGGAGCGGGAGGTTTTCTTTGGGCGTTTGCGGATGAAGGTTTAGTGAGAACCGATTTTAACAATCAGATCGATGTAAATGCCATCAATGCTCCGGATGGAGTTGTTGGTCCGCATCGTGAAAAAGAGGGTAGTTTTTATGCGATCCGCGAAATTTACAGTCCGGTAAAAGTTAATTTAAAAACGCTTCCGAATGATTTTAATGGAACGATTCCTGTAGAAAATCGATATCATTTTACCAATTTAAAGGATTGTCAATTTGAATGGAAATTGGTGAAATTTAAAACATCATTTTCTTCCGAATCAGGATTTGATATTATTCAAAAAGGAAAAGCAGCATCTCCGAATATTCAACCGATTGAAAAGGGAAATATTAATTTGAATCTTCCATCAAACTGGAAAGAAAGTGAAGCATTAATGCTAACTGCAACCGATTCGTTAGGAAAGGAAATCTATACATGGACTTGGAAAATTTCTTCCAATGATGAAATTTCAAAACAGTTTCAGAAAACTTTAACCAAAGAATTTCCGGTTTCTGTTACGGAAAATGATTCATTATTTATTTTAAAGTCAGATGAAAAAGAATTTTCATTTGGGAAAAAAGATGGCTTATTAAAGTCAGTCATTTTAGATAAAAAAGGTAAGAAAATGACTTTCCGCAACGGACCTGTTTTCGTAAACGGAAAAGCAGAATTATCTTCTATTAAATCTTTAGCAGAAGGGAAAAATCAACTCATAGAAGTTTCATACAAAGACGGAAAAAAAGCTGTCTGGAAATTGAATCCCAATGGAATTTTAGAACTCGATTATGAATATTCTCTTTCGGGAGACTATCAGTTTGCAGGCGTAAGTTTTGATTATCCTGAAAATTATGTGATTAACGCAAAATGGCTGGGAAAAGGACCTTATCACGTTTGGAAAAACCGTTTACAGGGACAAACTCATAACGTTTGGCAGAATTTGAAAAACTCAACCAGAACGGGTTCTTCACCTTGGATTTATCCTGAATTTAAAGGTTATTTCGATGATATTTCTTGGTTGCAACTCAATACAGCAGAAGGCAAAATTACGATTGGAACAAAAGAAGAAAAGATGTTTGTAAGACTTTTTGACTTTTACGGAATTTATGGAGCGGAAGGTTATCCGAAATTACCGAGCGGAAATGTTTCATTTTTGGATGCCATTCCGCCTTTGGGAACTGTTTTAGCTTTTAACATTAACGATAAAACCGAATCTTTAGGAAAGGAAAGCGAGCTGAATCATCTTAATGGAAGCTTTAAAAGAACGCTGTATTTCTATTTCGGATTGCCGGACTTGGGCAATGAAAAGACACAGTTTACAATGCCGAAAGAAAATATTTTAACGGATTAATTATGAAAAAGAGAATAGGATTTTTAATGCTTTTTATTTGTTCGTTGATGTTTGCTCAACAAACGACTTTCAAGTTTGATTTTGGAGGAAGCAGAACAGAGAAGGGGTTTATTCCTGTCACTTCAACTTCGAAATTTGATAAAAAAATCGGTTACGGATTTATGGATATTTCCGGTTTAAAATCTGTTGACAATGGAGGAAATGCTTTGACGGGAGATTATATTACAAGCGACAAACCTTTCTATTTTTCGGTGGCAATTCCTGAAGGAAATTATGATATTAAACTAAGTTTAGGCGATACAAAAGGAACTTCGGAAACAACGGTTCGTGTAGAAAATCGCCGTCTGATGTTGGATGATGTGAAAACAAAAGAAGGCGAAATTGTCGAAAAAACAATAACCGTTCATGTTAAAGACAGTATCATTCGCAATCAAAACGGAGAGAAAATCGGGATTGTAAAATTAAAACCGAGAGAAACAAAATATTTACACTGGGATAATTTATTGACGATTGAATTTAATGATAAAGCTCCAAAAGTTTGTGCTTTAACCATTCAACCCAATAAAACAGCAAAAACAATTTATATTACAGGAGATTCCACCGTTGTTGATGCGCAGTACGAACCATGGGCTTCTTGGGGACAGATGTTGCCGTATTTTTTCGTTCCGAAAGAAGTCGTGATTGCTAATTATGCCGAAAGCGGAGAAACGTTGAAAGCCTTTGAAGACCGCCACCGAATTGATAAGATTTGGAATAAGATAAAACCAGGAGATTATCTGTTCATCCAATTTGGGCACAATGACCAGAAATATGGAAACAGTAATAAGTCCGGTTATAGAAAAAGATTAACAGAATGGATACAGAAAGCCAAACAATTAGGAGCAATTCCTGTTTTGGTTACTTCGATGAACCGACATGTTTTCGATGAACATAATAAAATTGTCAATACTTTGGATGATTTTCCTGATGCGATGCGAGAAATTGCAAAGGAAGAGAAAGTTGATTTAATCGATTTAAATGCGATGAGCAAAACGCTGTTTGAAGCAATGGGACCGGAAAATTCTAAGAAAGCATTTGTGTATTATCCCGCAAATTCTTATCCCAACCAACCGAATGCTTTGGCGGATGATACCCATTTTAATACGTATGGAGCTTATGAATTGGCAAAATGTGTCGTGAAAAGTATCGTAGATCAAAAGTTGCCTTTGAGTAAATTTGTTTCAAAGAATTATAAAAGTTTTGATCCAAATAAACCTGATGCAGTTGAAAAATTTCATTGGCCGGAAAGTATTTTTATGGAATCTTTAAAACCTGATGGAAATTGAAAATTCAGAATTTTGTAGTTTAACACTTTAAAACACTTAAGTTTTTAAAGTTTAAATGATTGAAAATAAAAAAGTTCACTTTAATAGAAAATCAAAGAGTTTCAAAAACTTAAGTGTTCTTCTGAAAAGTTTAGTAGTTAACTTCAATTAGACTTAAGTGTAAAATCTTTTGTGGTTAAATTAAATAAGTAAAAATGAAAATTAAAAATATAGTCAGTCTCAGTCTCATCTGTTTTGCCTTCGGAAATCTTTCTGCACAAAATCCTTGGCCAAAAACTACAGAAACCGCAAAACCATGGACGCGTTGGTGGTGGATGGGAAATGCTGTTGACGAAAAAGGATTGGATAAACAATTGATAACACTTAATAAAGCAGGTTTTGGTGGAGTAGAAATCGTCCCCATTTACGGCGCAAAAGGATTTGAAAATAAATACATACAATATCTTTCTCCCGAATGGATGAAAATGCTTCAATTCACTACGAATAAAGCAAAAACTCTGAATATGGGTGTTGATATGGCGGTCGGAACAGGTTGGCCAATCGGTGGTCCACAAGTTGATGAACAGGATGCTGCTACAAAAATGATTGTCCAGACGTACATAATTTCATCAGGTGAAAAATTTTTAGAAAAAATTGTTTTGAATGATGAAAAACAGAAAGATTTAAAGACCACAAAATTAGATATTGTAACGGCTTACAATGACAAAAATGAAGCCGTTGTTTTAACCGATAAAGTGTCGAACGACGGTTCTCTCAACTGGAAACCGGATTCAGGAAAGTGGACGATTTACGCAGTTTTTACAGGTAAAACTTTACAAAAGGTAAAACGTGCCGCTCCGGGTGGAGAAGGGTATACTTTAGATCATTTTTCGCCTGTCGCTATTGTTGATTATTTTAAAACTTTCGATAAGGCTTTTGGAAATTCGAATTATGGAGTCCGTTCTTTTTTTAATGATAGTTACGAAGTTTACAATGCCGATTGGACTCCTGATTTTAAAGATGAATTTAAGAAAAGAAGAGGGTACGATGTAAGTCCGTACATCAAATATCTTGTCGGTAAAGAAGAAAATGAAATCGCAGGAAGAATAAAATCAGACTACAGAGAAACGCTTAATGAACTGATTTTACACAATTTTACGGATAATTTCACAAAATGGGCGCATTCTAAAAAGTCAAAAAATACAAATCAGGCACACGGTTCACCCGGAAATTTGCTGGATTTATATGCTGCAGTTGATATTCCTGAATCTGAAACTTTCGGAAGTACCGTTTTTGATATTCCGGGTTTGAGAAGAGATAGCGCAGATGTACAGAAATCCGACATTCCGGATATTAATATGCTGAAATTTGCGTCATCGGCTGCAAATGTTACAGGCAAAAAACTGATCTCCAACGAGACTTTTACATGGTTGACTGAACATTTTAAAACCTCTTGGTCGCAAGCAAAACCCGAAGTGGAACAGGTTTTTTTATCGGGAATCAATCACGTTTTTTATCACGGAACGACTTATACGCCGACTGATGTTCCTTTTCCGGGATGGTTGTTTTATGCTTCGACGAATTTTGTTCCCGAAAATAGTCTTTGGCCACATTTGATGGGATTAAATTCCTATGTTGAACGCACGCAAAGTGTTTTACAGAGCGGAAAATCTGATAACGAAGTCTTGATGTATTGGCCAATTTACGATCAATGGTCAAGTCCGAAAGGGAAAGATGTTGCCTTTAAAGTTCATAATATTGAAAAATGGCTGCAACCGACTCCGTTTTATGGTGATTTAGTGAAATTGGGCAAACTGGGATATTCTCTGGACATGGTTTCCGACAAAATGATTGGTGAAGCGAAATCTGAAAATCAGAAAATCCAGACAAAAAATAATGAAGCTTCTTATCAGGTTTTAATTATTCCTGAATTGACGTATTTACCGGAAACGACTTTGAATAATATGCTGGAATTAGCTCAAAATGGCGCTTCAATTATTTTTCAAAACGAACCAAAAGATATTCCCGGAAACTTTGAAATTGAAAAAAGAAGAACTCAGTTAAAATCTTTATGGAATAAAATTCCGTTTCAAAATCAGGGTGACAATATAAAAATTGCAACATACGGAAAAGGCAAAATTGTTTTGAGTTTCTGATGTTGCGAAAGGTTTAGAATATTTAAAAATCGAAAGAGAAAAGTTAACCGACACCGGATTAAAATTTGTCAGAAGACAGTTTGACGGTGGAAAATATTATTACATTGTTAATCACACTTCAAAGGAAATCAATCAGTTCGTTCCGATTAATTATACCGGAAAGCAAACAACGATAATGAATCCTGGAAATGGAGATTTTGGAGTTGCGCAGACGCAAAATAATTCCGTAAGAATTCAATTAAAGTCAGGAGAATCATTAATTTTAAAAACCTCTGAAACTGTTGATAATTCGATCGCAAAATGGAAATATCTTGAGAAAACAGAATCTCCAATCGTTTTAGATCAATCTTGGCAATTAAGTTTCAAAGAAGGCGGTCCGGAATTTCCAAAATCCAGAAATTTAAAGAAACTAGAACCTTGGACGAATTTTTCACAAGATTCTGCAACGCAAAGCTTTTCAGGTACAGGAGTTTACACAACAACTTTAAATTTGAAAAAGAAAAATGCAGACGATTATCTTTTAAAATTTGATAAATTGTACGAAAGTGCAAAAGTGATTGTCAACGGTCAGGAAGCCGGAATTGTCTGGAGCATTCCTTTTGAAATCAACATCGGGAAATATCTTAAAAAAGGTAAAAATACCATTCAGATTGAAGTTTGTAACTTAATGGCAAACAGAATTCGATACATGGATCAGAATAAAATAACGTGGCGAAATTACAACGAAATCAATTTCGTAAACATCGATTATAAAGCTTTTGATGCTTCCAATTGGAAAGTTCAGCCTTCCGGTTTGGATGGAGAAATTCAATTAATTCCGTTATATTACTCAAAATAAGTTTTATTATTATCAAATTAAAAAACTTTGTTTTCTTTGTTAAGTGAAATCGCAGATTCGATGGAGTCAAACGCCTTTGTGTAACTTAAAATATTTGCGAACTTTGCGTTCAATAATAATTAAAAAGAAAACAGGTTCAATTAAATATTAAAATAAAAAATATGAAACAAAACATAATAAAAACATTCGCATTAGGAGCTGTGTTGACATTTGGTTTTTCCAATGCTCAAAACAAACCGAAAGTCGTGTTGGATAACTTTTTCAATAACGAAAAAAAGGCAGACAAAGAAACTGGAGAAGTAAAATCATGGCATTACACTTGGGAAGATACGACCAGCGGCGGATTTTCTTTGTTGGGAGAAATGTTCACAAAACAGGGCGCAACAATCAGTTCTCTTAAAAATGCTCCGACCAAAAAAGATTTAAAAAACACCAATATTTACATCATCGTAGATCCGGATATCGATAAAGAAGCTTTTGGAGGGAAGGCAAATTTGATCGATCCTGCAACCATCAAAAATTTGACAGAATGGGTTAAAAAAGGTGGTGTTTTGGTCTTATTGAGCAACGATCACGGAAATTCGGAATTCGAACATTTCAACAAATTGGCAGGAGAATTCGGAATCCATTTTAACGACGACAGTTATAACCGAGTTCAGGGAAGAGAGTTCGAGCAAGGCGCAGTGAACGTCCCTGCAGGAAACGAAATTTTCTCCGCACAAAAATTATACATGAAAGAAGTGAGCTCGATCGATGTAAAATCACCCGCAAAAGCGATTTTGTCGGCAGAAGGCAAAAGCATTGCTGCCATTGCAAAATTCGGGAAAGGGAAGGTTTTCGCGTTGGGAGATCCATGGTGCTACAACGAATACACCGATGGCAAAAAATTAACTCCAGATTTTACCAATTATCAGGGAGCAGAAGAATTGGTGAAATGGTTGTTGAAACAAAGTAAATAAAATAAATAATTGAATCTGCGCAATCGATTGAATTATTAGAATAAATTTTATTTAGGCAGCTTAATCCGCCCTCCGTTCCCGCTTTTTTGCCTCCGCTGCGCTGCGGCAAAAAGAGCTCCACTCAGGTCGGGCTGCGAGAGATTCAACGGAAAAAATCCTTGTCAAGGGTCAAAAACGTTGACAAGGATTGAACATCAATAGAAACGGGCATGTTATCCTGAGCTTGTCGAAGGAAGCCCGTTTACAAATTAAAGTGAAAAAATTGGCTTCAGCCAAAACTTTAAAATAATACTGGAATTATGAACATAAAATTTAATTTCATCTTAGCTTCAGTTCTTTTCTCACAGGTACTCTCCGCGCAAAGACAAATGGAATACCTGAAAAGAGGAATCGTTGCTACACCCGCAGAATCTGGAGTTTTTGTGAGCTGGAGATTACTCGGAACAGAGCCTCAAAACACGCAGTTTGATCTCTATCGGGTTGAAAATAATAAGAGCAAAAAACTCAATGAAAAGCCATTGCTCAACGAAACCAACTTTTTAGATAAAACAGCCGACAAAGCAAAGAATTACACCTATTTCGTGAAATCCAACACTTCGGATAAAACAATAGATGACGATTCTGCGAAATATGTGGCTAATCAAAAACCTTATTTTTCAATTCCCTTGAAAACTCCGGCTGGTTACACGCCAAACGATGTTTCTGTTGCAGATCTCGACGGAGATGGCGAGTATGAAATCATCCTTCATCAAACCGGACAATCCCGCGACAACAGTCAGAAAGGGATTACGGATGAGCCGATTATTCAGGCTTATAAAATGAATGGGAAATTCTTATGGGAAATCAATTTAGGGAAAAACATAAGAGAAGGAGCGCATTATACACAGTTTTTGGTATACGATTTAGACCAAGACGGTAAAGCCGAAATCGTGATGAAAACCGCAGACGGAAGCAAAGATGCGAAAGGTAAATTCATCGGAGATCCTACAAAAAATTACGTTAACGAAAACGGATTTATCCTTTCCGGCCCAGAATATCTGACGGTTTTTAATGGCGAAACAGGTGAGGAAATTAATACGGTAAATTATCAGGTTCCAAGATTTGCAGGGAGTTTAAATCCAACCGATGAACAAATGACCGAAACTTGGGGCGACGCAAAAGGAAATCGTATAGACCGATTTTTGGGTGCGGTAGCTTATTTAGATGGTAAACATCCGAGTTTTGTAATGTCGAGAGGGTATTACACAAGAACAGCGATTGCAGCTTGGGATTATAAAGATAAAAAGCTTAGTTTGAGATGGTTGTTTGATACCGAAAGTTCAGAAGAAAATAAAAAATATCGCGGACAGGGAAATCATAATTTAAGCATTGCAGATGTCGATAACGACGGAAAAGACGAAATAATCTATGGCGCAATGACGGTCGACGACAACGGAAAAGTATTGAACAGTACAGGTTACGGTCACGGCGATGCTTTACATGTCGGAGATTTAGACCCATCAAATCCAGGATTGGAAATTTTTGATATTCAGGAGAGGTTTGATGATGCAGGTGCCCATTTCAGAGATGGAAAAACAGGTAAGGTTTTATGGAAATTACCTTCTTTAGTGTATAGTGAAAAAAGCAAATTCCAAGGTCCGGGAAGAGGATTATCATTAAATATTGATCCTCGTTATGCAGGTTCCGAATGTTGGGCTGCAGGAGCAGGAGTGAAAGGACTTTACGATGCCAAAGGAAACAAAATTAGCGAAAAAAATCCGTCTGTTAATATGGGAATTTATTGGGATGGAGATTTTTTAAGCGAAATTTTAGACGGAACTTCCATATCAAAATGGGATTGGAAAAATGAGAAATCGAATCTTATTTTTGATGCTAAAGATTTTCAATGTGAATCAAACAACGGAACCAAGAAAAATCCTTCTTTAGTTGCCGATTTATTTGGAGATTGGCGTGAAGAATTAATTTGCAGAACTTCGGATAATCAGGAACTTCGAATTTTTACTTCAACAATTCCGACGAAGCACCGTTTGTATACTTTGATGCATAATCCGCAATATCGTTTGAGTATTGTTTGGCAAAATGTAGGGTACAATCAGCCTCCACACACCGATTATTATTTGGATGAATCGGTGAAAGAAATTCCAAAACCAAATATTTACACGATAACTCCCAAAAAGTAAATTATTTTATGAAAACCAAAATCATTCTTCCGCTTGTATTATTAGTTATATTTTTAGGAGCTTCATTTCAAAAACTTCAAAATAAACCGGTTCTGTACATTATTGGGGATTCCACAGTGCAAAACGGTTCAGGAAAAGGTTCTGATTCACTTTGGGGATGGGGAAGTTTTATAAATTTATATGTAAATACTGATAAAATTGAAATTCAGAATCACGCAAAAGGTGGCAGAAGCAGCCGAACATTTCTTACGGAAGGTCGTTGGGATTCAATTATGAAAACGATAAAAAAAGGCGATTATGTTTTAATGCAGTTTGGTCATAACGATGGCGGTGAATTGGCAGATACTTTACGGGCAAGAGGGACAATTAAAGGGATTGGAGATGAGTCGAAAGACATTTACAACCCGATCCGTAAAGTGAACGAAACCGTCTATACTTATGGATATTACATGAGGAAATATGCAAATGAAGCAAAATCTAAAGGCGCAATTCCTATTATCGTTTCTCCGATTCCCAGAAATGATTTTGATAAAAACGGGAAAATAGAAAAAGATAAATACGGCGTTTGGTCGCAAGAAGTAGCACAACAAACGGGAGCTTATTTTATTGATTTAAATGAAATGGTGATCGAAAAATATCAAAAAATGGGACAGGAAAAAGTGAAAGCTTTCTTCCCGAAAGATCATACTCATACGAACGAAGCAGGAGCAATCTTAAATGCAGAATTAGTAACGAAAGGGATTAAGAATTTAAAGAGCTGCGAACTGAAGAAATATATAAAATAAAAATAAAATATTATGAAAAAACTATTAACAGCAAGCTTTTTTGCACTGGTTATCGGAGGAATGACTTCGTGTTCGGTTCAGAAAAAATCTGTTGATCTTCCCAATAAAAAGGAAGTTTTAGAAGTTGCAGAAAGAGCCAACCAATATTTCATGAACAAATGGCCCGATACGGGAAAAGAAATTGTAGGTAAAAAAGTTTGGCCAAGCAATCTGTGGACACGTGCAGTGTATTATGAAGGATTAATGGCCTTATATAATGTAGATCCCAAAAAGGAATATTATGATTACGCCGTTTCATGGTCAGAAAAGCACAATTGGGACATGATGCGCGACACGTATACCCGAAATGCAGATAATCAGGCTTGTGGACAGACCTACTTGGATCTTTATCAAATCGATGGTAAAAAAAATCCGGAAAGAATAAAACTGGTAAAAGCTTCCATCGACAGTATGATGGCGACCAATAAAGTAGATGATTGGTGGTGGATCGATGCGCTACAAATGGGAATGCCTCTTTTTACCAAATTGGGTAAGGTTACAGGTGAACAAAAATATTTTGATAAAAATTACGAAATGTATGCCTTCACAAAATATAAGCACGGAGGAAACGGTCTTTACAATCCAAAAGATAAGCTTTGGTGGAGAGACAAAAGCTTTGTTCCGCCTTATAAAGAACCAAATGGTGAAGATTGCTACTGGAGTCGCGGAAACGGTTGGGTAGTTGCAGCTTTGGCGCGTACGTTGGAAGATACCCCAAAATCTGATCCTCATTATCAGGAATATTTACAGGATTACAAAGACTTGTTGTCGGCGTTGCTTCCGATTCAGAGAGAAGATGGTTTTTGGAACGCTAGTTTGCACGATCCTACCAATTTCGGAGGAAAAGAAATGACGGGAACTGCTTTATTTGTGTACGGAATGGCGTATGGAATCAACAAAGGTTTGATCGACAGAGATACTTATTTGCCGGTTGTTGTTAAAGCTTGGAATGCCATCGCAAAAGATTCTGTTCAGCCGAATGGATTTTTAGGCTGGGTTCAGGGAACAGGAAAAGAAACCTAAAGATGGTCAACCACTTTCTATAAGCAAAGAACCCGATTTTGAAGACTATGGCTTAGGTTGTCTATTGCTTGCAAGTAGCGAAGTTTATAAATTGAAATAACGTTTTTATTCCCACAGATTTTACAGATAATTGCGTATAATTTGGCAATTCAATAAAATATAGCATAAACATCTGTGCAAATCTGCGAAATCTGTGGGAAATCAATAGGTTCGGGTTTAGTCCGACTAATAAATAAAGTCTATTTATAAGGCTTTAGCCAATAAAAATTTGGTTAAAGCCTTATTTTTTTGCGTAAAGATTTATATAACTTAAGCGAATTTATTCACCTCATTTTTACTTAATAAACTTTTTATTTGAAGCTATTTGACTACGTCGAATTGTACTTTTATGATTATTTTTAGGAGCAATTTCCCGCTTTCCATTGCAATCTTTTTTTGCAAAAAAGGATTTTCATTGCAATCGGGGCTAGGATTTTTGTTGTTTTTTCAACACATGACAATCAATTCAACGCCTTATTTGTCATAGAAATCAGGAGGAAAACGTGGAAAATTATAACGTAAAATAATGATTTGGACTACGTTTATGCAATTCTAGGCAAAATTTAGAAGAAAAAAAGTAGAAACTAACCAAAATGAAAAGTCTAAATAAACTTGAAATTAAAATGAAGTAAATGGAAAATCTTTATGTTAAACTATTCTTTAATTATAGATTTCAATAAATTAAAGATTATTTAATAATTAAAGAAAAAACCTTAGTTTTATTGCTGAAAAGAAAGCAATAAAATCAATTGCATGACACTACAAGATGCGCAATCGGTTTCATATATCTAATTTTCAAATTCTAACCATAAGATAAATTATGAATGCATTATTAGGAATTTTTTTCCATTTCTTAGGAGGGTTTTCTTCAGGAAGTTTTTACTTACCATATAAAAAAGTAAAAGGATGGAACTGGGAAACGTATTGGTTAATAGGAGGAGTTGTCTCTTGGATCATTGTTCCGCCATTGGCAGCATTTCTTACCATTCCTAATTTTTGGGGAATCATTCAGAGTGAGAGTTCTTCTATATTAGGACTTACGTTTTTGTTCGGCGCTTTGTGGGGAATCGGTGGTTTTACTTATGGTTTAGGCGTTCGATATTTGGGAGTTGCGCTTGGGAGCAGCATTATTTTGGGACTTTGTATGGTGTTTGGCTCGCTCGTTCCATCAATTTATTATGAATTTTCTCCGCACACAGGAAAAGACAATATCGGTTTACTGATGTCTAATAAATGGGGGCAAATGGTTCTATTGGGACTTTTTGTCTGCGTCATAGGAATCGTCATCAGTGGAAAAGCAGGGATGATGAAGGAAAAAGAACTGAAAACAGATTCACTAGATCCTCATGGGACACAAGTAAAAACAGAATATAAATTTGGATTAGGATTAATTGTTTCCATCATATCGGGCGTTTTAAGTGCTTGTTTTAATTTTGGACTGGAAGCAGGAAAACCAATGGCAGATATAGCTAACGAAGCTTGGAAACTGGCAAATCCGGGACAGGGAGAATTCCTTTTTCAAAACAATGTAACCTATGTCGTTGTCCTTTGGGGCGGAATGGCAGTCAATCTGATCGGCTGTTTGTATTTAGCGATTAAAAATAAATCTTATACAGATTATACTAAGAAAAATGTACCTGTTGTAAAAAATCTCATCTTTTGCGCACTTGCCGGGACGATGTGGTTTCTACAGTTTCTTCTTCTATGGTATGGGAGAAAGTAAAATGGGGAACGGTGCAAGTTCGTGGATATTACACATGGCATTCATTATTTTAATTGCCAATTTATGGGGTGTTATCATCAAAGAATGGAAAGGAGTTTCGAAAAAAACGACTACTACCATTGCGATTGGAATGACCGTGATGTTTATTTCTATTTTAATTGTAGGATACGGAAATTCTTTGAAATAAATTTTTTCTGCAATATTTATAATTGATACTTTTTATTCTATTCATATAGTTCAGAGTTAGAATCTAGCTCTTTTAAGGCACTGATAAAGATCAGTGTCTTTTTTTTGGTGATTGCACGCATTTTTGTAAGTATAATTCACAATAAAAGATAAATCTAACTATGTGGAATTTTTATGAATTTTAAGTTTTTATCAATTTTTTATCATTAAAATGTTGTAATTTTTTATTTTTATATCAAATATTTATAAATTTTTAAGATGAATTAAGAATTTCATAATACAGGATAAGGCAGGATGCTAAAACTTTTCTAACAGTGTACTTTGGTAACATAAATAAAAATTAATATATGTCTTTAATAATTAAACACAAGGATATTAAGCGTATAGTGTTTCCGGCATTTATGCTTTCAACAAGTTTCCTTTGGGGGCAGAAGGCTGTAAAGGATACGGTAAAAAACACAAAAGATATTGAAGAAGTGGTTGTTATCGGTTACGGAACAGTAAAAAAATCAGATCTTACGGGATCTGTATCTTCAGTATCTGCAAAAGATTTAGCTGCAACACCGGCAATGAATGCTTTACAGGCATTACAAGGTAGAGCAGCCGGATTGAATATTGTCACGGGAGGTGGTGCACCGGGAGCGGGAGCCAATGTAACCATTCGTGGTGGTGCTTCTATCACTCAAGGTACAGATCCTTTATATATTGTAGATGGTTTCCAATTGGATAATGCTTTGAATATTATCAATCCTAATGATATTGAAAGTATTGATGTATTAAAAGGGGCTTCAGCCATCGCAATCTACGGTTCGCGTGGTTCTAACGGTATCATAATAGTTAAAACTAAAAGTGGTAAAAAGGGAAAGGTTACGGTTAATTATAACTCTTTTATGAGTTTTGATATGCTTTCCAAGAAACTGGATATGCTTTCCAATTCAGAAGATTATGTAAAATATCAATATGAATTAGCACAACTCGGAGGAAAAGCCGCACAGTGGAGCAATGTTTTCGATAATAGTTTGGGAACAGATTCACCGGGATTTTATACAGGAGTATATAACAGGATCAACAGTCGTTACGCATCTGCTCCTTCATTGGATTGGCAGGATAAGGTATTTGGCGGAAACCGGGTTGACTCAAAACCAAAACTTCAATATTTCTGCGGGTAGTGAGAAAACTCAGGTGTTTATCAGTTATAATTATAATAAACAACAAGGTATTCTTGCCAATCATGATGAAACCCGCAACTCTTTGCGTGCTAATATCAAATCCGAACTTTATAAAGGGGTAAGAGTAGATTTTGGTTCTATGTTTACTTCCAATTCTGTAAACGGAGGAGGATCATACGGTGGAATGAAGAAGGTGCTTCTACAGCCTATCAATGGTGGAACTAAATTTTCATTAGATCAGTTATACAATACACAAACTTTTGGTGATTTTTCTGGTTTCGATTCCAGTTATGATACAGAAAACCCTTATATAGAAAATAATGCTTCTACAGCTAATAAGCGTTCACGTTCATTTGTAGCCAATGTTGGTTTGGAGATTGATTTCCTGAAAGATTTCACATTCAGAACCGCGGGACAATATACTTGGAATAGCAGCAAATCTACTGCATTTTCTGATGAAAACTCCAAAGCATTCCTCACAGATCCTGTGAATACAGGAATCAATGGAAGTATAAGCAATGGTGAATCTTACAGCTATCAGATTACTAATACAGTAACTTATAATAAAACTCTTGCCGAAAAGCATAAACTTACTGTCCTTGCCGGTACGGAAGCAATATATGGAAAATCTGAAAGTAACACTATTTCATTAAGTAAATTCCCTCCATTTGTAAACTTTGGGCTGGATCAAATCGATAATGCTACAGTAAGAGATAAAAGTGTGGACAAACCAGCTCCGATAACTCTGCTTTCTTACTTTGGACGTGTAAACTATAATTACGATAACCGATATCTATTAACAGGTACAATACGTCGTGACGGATCTTCTAAGTTTTATCGTGATAACCAATATGGGACGTTTCTTTCTGGAGCTGCTGCATGGCGTGTTTCTCAGGAAGGATTCTGGAAAGACCATAAGATTAATAATATTATCAACGATTTTAAATTAAGGTTTGAATATGGGGAAACTGGAAACAACGATGTTCCAAGCAACTTGTGGAGAACCAATGTTATACTTACAGACTATCCTTTGGATAATACAATAGGTAACCCAGCTTATGTCACGAGCCCAACCTATGGTAATATCGATCTGCAATGGGAAGCCATGAAATCGACTAATATTGGGATAGATTTAGCATTTTTCAATAATAGAATAAAACTAACATCAGAATATTATAAAAATGATGTAACCAACATGATATTATTAACCATACTCCCAGCTCATACAGGTTATTCAAACCAATATCAGAATGTTGGAACTATGACTAATAAAGGATACGAATTCACACTTAACACAGTCAATTTAAAATCGGAGAAGTTCAGATGGACGACAGATGCTAATATTGGTTTTAATAAGTCTAAAGTGACTTCTCTTGATCAGGGAAGGGATTTCAGACAATTTACTGTAGGAAGTAACAGAGCTGGGCAGGTAACTTATTATGCCACGGTAGGGCAACAGTTGGGAGATATGTACGGATATGTTTATCAGGGAATTTATACGACTGATGATTTTACTCAGGCACCAAACGGAACATTGACGCTAAAACCTGGCGTTGTGAAACCTTCAACAGGAACTCCTAAACCTGGAGATATGAAATTTGCTGCAGATAACGAAGCTGGAGATCAGTTTACAAGAAAATTGGTAAAAATAGGAAATGGTACGCCAGATTTTATTGGGGGTATCAGTAATAATTTTTCTTATAAAGGTTTTGATTTGTCGGTATTTATGAAATTCAGCGTTGGAGGTGATATTTATAATGCAACTAAACAAAGTTTGAGTCCATATGCATTATACCAGAATGTCCCTACAGAATTTGGAAATAATTACTATCATTTGATTGATCCTAATACAGGACAAGCAACTAATAATTTAGTAAGATTAAAAGAGCTTAATCCTAATGAAGGTTCAAGTCTTTGGAGCTTAAGCAATACGAATACTGCCAACATTACTTATCCTTCTTCATATTATGTGGAAGATGGGTCTTATCTTAGAATTGCTCAGTTAACTCTTGGGTATAGTTTGAATAGAGAATTTCTAGAAAAAATTGCAGTAACTAATGCGCGTATTTATTTTACAGTTAATAACTTAGCTACGATTACTGGTTATTCTGGCTATGACCCAGAAGTAGCATCAGCAACGGGTGTTTCGATAACACCAGGATATGATAGCTCTGCCTATCCACGTTCAAGAAGTTATGTTCTTGGTATCAATTTAACTTTTTAATATTTAGATCATGAAAAATATAATTAAATCCACATTTATAAAAGGCTTAGTAGTAATTCCATCTTTTTTTATCGCCGCATTAAGTATTAATTCGTGTAGTGATGATTTTCTGAATCAGCCATCAACCAACACATCTGATACGGAATCGGTGTTTCAAAGTTTGGATACTGCAGACATTTATGTTCAAGGTTGTTACAGAGGGATAATTCCTACAGAGATGTATTATCAATTAGGAGCTGGTGATACGGTGGTTCACTCTGCGGAAGATGGTACAACAAATAATTCCAAATACAATATTTGTAATTATTTCTATGATGCAAAAACACCTTATACACTTACAGGGGTATATTCAGTAATGTACGCGTCTATTGAGAGAACTAATATTGCGATCAGCGGATTAAGTAAGATGGCGGAAAGTCCAAGACGTAATGCCTTATTAGCAGAAGTAAAAGCTCTTCGTGCATTTTGTTACTATAATTTGATCAGAGTTTATGGAGATGTTCCTGCAGTTTGGATCCCATTAGTAGAAGCAGATCCTAATGATCCTAATACTCTATATCCAAAACGTACTTCCCGTGATGTAATCTACGATCGTATCATCGCTGATATGCAGGGATCAATAAATGATTTGCCGACTACCGGAACAAGTGAGCGTTTGAAAAAATCGTCTGGTAATGCTTTGTTAGCCAGAATTGCTTTGTATGCAGCAGGGTATTCTCTAAGATGGGATCTTAACACAGGAGCTCCTGGTACAATGTCTCGTCGTCCTGACAATGCAAGAGTTCAGCAATTGTATCAAATTGCAGATGCAGCAGCAGCAGCTGTAATTACTGGTGGTACCAACAGTTTGGTACAGGCTCAAAGCGGTAAGAGTGGTTTTGAAGCTTTATGGTTCAATTTCTGCCAAAGAAAATTTGGAGTAAGCGATCCGGAAATGCTTTGGCATATCGCAGAATACGGACCTAATACAAACTCAGCTTTTGGGGTCTATGCGATGGAAGGCTCTCGTGGAGGAACTTATGGTTCACGTAAAGCATTACAGTTTATTTTACCAAGCTATTATCTGTCATTTAATCCTGGTGATACGCGTAGAGATGTTTCTTGTACTTCTTACAGTATTTATTTCTTAAATTCTGGGGCAGCAACAGACACTTGGGTGAATGTAGGAACTACCTACTCATGTATTTTACCAGGTAAATTCAGAATGGGATGGGGTGTTGCGCCACAGGCTGCAGATGCACGTAATCTAAACATTCCGATTATTAGATACGCAGATGTTTTATTAATGTATGCAGAAACTCAAAATTACCTAAACGGCGGACCTACTGCTCCGGGAATCGCCGCTTTAATGCAGGTGAGAAACCGTGCAGGAATAGGTTCAGTACCAGTTCCAGGCGGTCAACAAGCCTTCGAAAGTGCTATTGTTCAGGAGCGTAAATGGGAATTTGCAGGAGAATTTAATCTTCGTACCGATTTAATTCGTATGAATCGTATTGCTAGCGAAATTGATGCTACAAAACAAGCAATGAAAAATTTATCGAACAAAACTGGTCAATATGCTAATACACCTGCTTTACGTCTTTATAAATTTGAAAAGAATGCACAGGTTTATGGAGATCCATTCTTGGCACTTAAATATATTGAAATAACAAGCCCTGCAGAAATTGCAGTCGTTCAAAACGTTCCTACGGCTGCTGCAAATTTTGCGGCATATCAGACAGCTTTGGCAAGTATAGTTACAGCACACGGACAAACGATAGCTGCTGGTGACAAATGGTATCCTACGAAGATGTTTGAAGCGTATACCAGTACTTTTAACGGGAATGCAAGAAAAGCTGTAGGATTTGTAGGTGGATTTAATGCTATTCAGGTTGGGGCTATTATCTATACGAAACCAACAGGTTCTGCTGAAAACGGAGGAACTTATCCAAACTGGATCGAAGGCGGTGGAGATGGTCTTTTCTACGGATTTGTACCGAATAAAACAGAGTTGCTTCCTTTTGCATCAGCTTCTGCAGGTCATCCGTTGGTTGATAATCCGAATCTGTCTCAGCTTCCTGGATATTAATTAAATTAACACATAAAATTTATTATTAACCATTAAGAAAAATAAGGTTTAGTAAGCATTACGCTTAAAAAATGTCTCTGATGTTTTCCTTAATTTTTCTTAATGGTTAAATTTTATACGACCTTTTAATCACAAAATATTAATTAGAAATAACTCAACCAGATTCTTATAGATAAACTTTAAGGAAGAATTAAGGGACAAAGAATATAACGTTAATTTATCTTTAAAAGCAGTATTTACCAGTATAGTACGGGATGCTGTAAAAAATATAAGGCTCTAATTTTGGGTAGAAATTAGAAATATAAGTAAATAATGGAAAAAGTAAAAACATTCAAGTACGTAGACTATTTATGGGACGAAAATAAAGCGGCATCTTTAGGAGATGATCAGGTGGCTTTATTTTTATACAGATCAAACATTTTAGGAGCAGATTTAAGAATTACCAACTATGGAGGAGGTAATACCAGTTGCAAAACACTTGAAAAAGATCCATTAACCAACGAAGAAGTTGAAGTAATGTGGGTAAAAGGTTCAGGTGGCGACATCGGAACTTTAACGAGAAAAGGAATTGCCGGATTATATACAGAAAGATTAAGAAACTTAAAAAATGTTTACCAAGGTTTAGAAGATGAAGACAGAATGGTAGGCTTATTCAATCACTGTATTTTTGATTTGGATAGCAAAGCGCCTTCTATTGATACGCCTCTTCACGGTTTACTTCCATTCAAACATATCGATCACCTTCATCCGGATGCTTTAATTGCAGTAGCTGCAGCTAAAGACAGCGAAAAAATTACCAAAGAAATCTGGGGAGACACAATGGGTTGGGTTCCTTGGCAACGTCCTGGTTTTGATTTAGGATTACAGTTAGAAAAATGTTTAGCTGAAAACCCTGGAATCAGAGGAATCGTTTTAGGAAGCCACGGATTATTCACTTGGGGAGACACTTCTTATGAATCTTACATCAATAGTTTAGAAGTTATTGAAATGGCTTCTGAATATATCGCTAAAAAAATCGAAGAAAACGGACAGGTTTTTGGCGGACAAAAAGTAGAGTCTCTTCCAGCGGAAGAGCGTAAGAACAAAGCGGTTCAAATCATGCCATTGTTGAGAGGTTTAGCTTCATCTGAAAGCAGAATGGTGGGTCATTTCACAGACAGCGATGTTGTGTTAGAATACATCAACAGTAATGATTTGGAGCGTTTAGCGCCATTGGGAACTTCTTGCCCGGATCACTTTTTAAGAACGAAGATTCAGCCTTTAGTATTGACTTTAGATAAAAATGAAGATTTAAGTGATTCTAAAGCTATTTTAGATAAATTAAATCCTCTTTTCGAACAATACAGACAAGAATACAAAGAATACTACGAAACGTGTAAACATCCAAACAGTCCTGCAATGCGTGATCCGAATCCGGTGATCATCATTTATCCGGGAGTGGGGATGTTCAGTTTCTCAAAAGATAAGCAAACGACTCGTGTTGCCAACGAATTTTACGTCAATGCAATCAACGTAATGCGTGGAGCAGAAGCTATTTCTGAATACACATCATTACCAAGACAGGAAGCATTTGACATCGAATATTGGTTGCTTGAAGAAGCTAAGCTTCAGAGAATGCCGAAAGAAAAACCACTTTCAAGAAAAATCGCGATCGTAACCGGAGCAGGAGGTGGAATCGGACAGGCTATTGCTGATAAAATGGTTCAGGAAGGTGCCGTTGTTGTTTTCACAGATTTAAATCAGGAAGCTTTGGATGCTGTTACAGAAAAATACAGCAAAGATCAGGCGGTAGGTGTTCCGTGTGATGTAACCAATGAAGATGCGATTGCTAATGCTTTCAAAGAAACTATTTTAGCTTTTGGTGGAGTAGATATTTTGGTTCATTCTGCTGGTTTAGCGATCTCTAAATCGTTGGAAGACACAACAACAAAAGACTGGGAATTACTTGAAAACGTATTGGTAAAAGGTCAGTTCTTGATGGCGAAAAATGGAGTGGAAATCATGAAAAAGCAAGATTTAGGAGGAGATATCGTAAATATTGCAAGTAAAAATGGTTTAGTTGCCGGTCCAAATAACGTGGCGTACGGAACTGCAAAAGCGGCTCAACAACACATGACAAGATTATTGGCGGCAGAATTGGCTTCAGATAAAATCCGTGTGAATGTGGTAAATCCTGATGGAGTTATCGTAGGAAGCAAAATCTGGGAAGGAGCTTGGGCAGAAGGTCGTGCGAAAGCAAACGGAATTTCTGTTGAAGAACTCCCTGCATTTTACGCAAAAAGAAATTTATTAAACGAAATTATTCTTCCTGAAGACATTGCAAACGGCGTTTTCGCTTGTGTTGCTATTTTAGATAAAACAACAGGAAACATCATCAATGTAGATGGAGGAATGGCGAATGCTTTCCCGAGATAATTATTGATTAATATATTTTATTTGGGCAGCTTAATCCGCCCTCCGTTCCCGCTTTTTTGCTCGTCGTAACTCCTCACAAAAAGAGCTCCACTCAGGTCGGGCTGCGAGAGGGATTCGAAAGTAATTAAGGGTTCGAAATCAATATTTAATGCTAATTTTAATCAATCAATTCAACCTTGTCAAGATTCAAAATCTTGACAAGGTTAATTAAAAAATCAAATCATGATTATAGGAAAAGATATCATTGAACAATACAATAAAAGCGAAATTGAAAACTTTACTACAGATTTCGATTTCCTACAAAATAAATTAACAAAATCAGGAGCAAATGTTGCTGAGATTGTCAACAAAATTGCTGATTTTCAAGTGGCAATTCCAAGTTGGGCTTTAGGAGCTGGAGGAACTCGTTTCGGAAGATTTTCTTACGGTGGCGAACCTTCTTCTTTAGAACAAAAATTAGATGACGTTGGATTAATTCACGCTTTAACACATTCTGCAGGAGCTGTTTCGTTGCATATTCCATGGGATATTCCAAGTGATGTAGCGGCTATTAAAGAAAAAGCTGCTTCTCACGGACTTATTTTTGATGCGATGAATTCCAACACATTTCAGGATCAAGCCGGAGCAAAACATTCGTATAAATTCGGTTCTTTGAATGCTGTGAATGAGGATTCAAGAGCGTATGCCGTAGAACACAACAAAGAAGTGATCAGAATCGGAAAAGAATTAGGTTCAAAAAGCTTAACCGTTTGGTTGGCAGACGGCGCAAGTTTTCCGGGACAATTGAATTTCCAGACCGCTTTATCAAATACTGAAAAAAGTTTAAAAGAAATCTACGCAGGAATGCCTGAAGACTGGAAACTTTTCATCGAATATAAACCTTACGAACCAAACTTCTATTCAACAACAATTCAGGATTGGGGAACGTCGTTTATGTTGGCAAATGCTTGTGGTGAAAGAGCTTACACGTTGGTAGATTTGGGTCACCACTTGCCAAATACAAATATCGAACAGATCGTTGCAACCTTAATGTACAAAGGAAAATTAGGTGGTTTCCACTTCAACGACAGCAAATATGGAGATGATGACTTAACGGTTGGGTCTATCAAACCTTATGCTTTGTTCTTGATTTTCAACGAATTGGTGTATGGAATGGAAAATAATCCAAACAATCCTTATCCGGCTTGGATGATCGATGCAAGTCACAACATCAAAGATCCGTTGGAAGATTTATTACAGTCTTTGGAAGCTATTTTAATTGCGTATGCGACAGCACTTTTAGTTGATCAGAAAGCATTAAAAACAGCACAATTAAACAATGATGTCGTTGGTGCACAAGATATTTTGCAGAATGCTTACAGAACAGATGTTCGTCCGTTACTAAGAGCTGCAAGATTGCAGACAGGAGCGGCTTTAGATCCGATCGCGGCTTACAGAAACTTAAAGGTAAGAGAAAATTTAATTACCGAAAGAGGGTTAGAAACCAAAGCAACGGGATTATAAAATCCTGTTTTTAAAATTGATAATTTCAACTTTTGAGTGCAATCGAAAGTTTTTATTATATGTATCCTTATATTTTTATCATTAAGGTTGAAAGTGTTTAGATGAGTAGGGTTTTAGGCATTGCTGCTTTAAGAAATTAGTGGATTTTTTCTTATCGCATCTTACGATCTGAACACTCCTTAATGGTTTTAGTTAAATGAAATTTAATTATAAAACACGAATAAGCACAAATTCTTTACGCAAATTTCACGAATCATAATTTGTGTCATTAGTGAGAAAATATTTGTAATATTTGTGTTTAAAATAAAGAGAAAAAAATATTTCATTTCATCATATAAAAATTAATTCATTACAAGAATGTCCGAAAAAAAGAAGGTAACCATAGTATTTGATATTGGAAAAACCAATAAAAAATTCTTTTTATTTGATAAAAATTATCAAGAAATTGTTCGTGAATATACAGAATTACCGCTCACAATTGATGAAGATGGTTATCCTACAGAAGATCTTGCAGCCCTGCAAAACTGGATAAAAGATAATTTTAATGCCATTCTTGACAATGAAAAGTATGAAGTAAAAGCCATCAATTTTTCCACTTACGGAGCGAGTTTTGTGCATCTTGATCAGAAAGGAAATGTTCTGACACCATTGTACAATTACACCAAACCGATGGACGATGAAATTCTTGATTTATTCTACGAAAAACATGGCAGCAAACTGAAAATTGCCCGCGAAACAGCATCTCCTCAAGCAGGAATGTTGAATTCTGGATTACAATTATTTTGGTTAAAATACAAGCATCCTGAAATATTCAAAAAAATCCGTTACAGTCTTCATTTACCTCAGTATTTATCGTATTTGTTTACCGGAATTTGTGTGTCGGAATTTACTTCGATAGGCTGTCACACCAATTTGTGGGATTACGATAAAGCTGATTATCATGACTGGGTGTATGAAGAAGAAATAGATGCTTTATTGCCACCAATTGTACCGACTTCCGCGAGTATCAATACTTCTTACAGAAACAAAAAAATTAAAATAGGCGTTGGAATTCACGACAGTTCTTCAGCGCTATTGCCTTATATTTTAAGCAAAAAAGAACCGTTTTTACTGCTTTCAACAGGAACTTGGAGTATTTCTCTGAATCCATTTAATGATGAAAGTTTAACGGATGAAGATATAGAAAACAACTGTCTGAATTATATGCGAATCGATGGAAAACGTGTGAAAGCATCCCGTTTTTTCATGGGAAATGAATACAAAATTCAGGTCGAAAAACTGTGTGCTTATTACGGAAAAGAATATGGTTTCCACAGAGAAGTACAGTTTGATCAGGATTTGTATTTGCGTTTAATGAAAAATAAAAATATTTATTTCCGCTTTGAAGGGATTATTTTAAAAAGAAAAATGATCAGTGAAACAGACTTAAATTCATTCTCCACTTTCGAAGAAGCCTATCACCAATTGATGATCGAATTGATGGATTTACAGATTCATACCATCACAAACGCCATCGGTAATTCAGACATTGAAAACATTTACATTGACGGTGGATTCACCGATAATGATGTTTTTATGAAACTGATGTCTCACCATTTCCAGCATTATAATGTGATGTCTACACATTCTCCGCTGGGTTCTGCGTTGGGAGCTTCCATGGTGATTTCTAACAAGAAAATAGACGAAACTTTTTTACAGCAGCATTATCAGATGAAAGTGCTTCAACCTTTAATCCTTAATTTGTAATTAATTAGTTAATGAGTCGAAAGTTTTATTTCTAAAAACTAAACACCAATAACTAACAACAACCAACAACTATTTATGGCATTTCCATTTGATACCCGTTACGCTTCGCTTGAATTGTTAATTGAAAGAGCTAAAAAAAAGATGCCCCGTTTCGCTTTCGAATATCTGGACGGCGGTTGTAATGAAAATATAAACCGCGACAGAAATACGAGCGAACTGAGAGAAGTCTTGCTTCGTCCGCAATATCTGAACAATAATTATGCGGAAGCCAATATGGAAACGGAATTATTCGGAGTGAAATATTCCGCTCCTTTTGGGATCTCTCCTGTAGGTTTACAAGGATTAATGTGGCCAAATGCTCCTGAAATTTTAGCAAAAGCAGCTTTTAAGCATAATATTCCTTTTATTTTAAGTACCGTAACAACAAGCAGTCTTGAAAGAATTTCCGAACTAACGGAAGGAAAAGCTTGGTATCAATTATATCATCCGAGAGAAGAGTGGTTGCGTGACGATATTCTCGACCGTTGTGAAGCTTCAGGATACGATGTTTTGGTAGTTTTGGCAGACGTTCCGACTTTTGGATACAGAGCAAAGGAAATCAGAAATGGTTTGGCAATGCCACCTCAATTGAATTTCAGAAACGTTTCGCAAGCGTTGGCAAAACCAGAATGGTGCTTGGAAATTCTGAAACATGGCGTTCCAAGTTTTAAGACCATGGAAAAGTACATGGATAAAAATATGGGCGTGAAACAATTGGGGCAGTTCATGAATTCTACTTTTTCCGGCAGATTAAATTCAGACAGAATAAAAGCAATTCGTGACAAATGGAAAGGAAAATTGGTCATTAAAGGGGTCGCTTCCGACGAAGATGCTGCAGAAGCTGTTCGTTTAGGATTCGACGGAATGATCATCTCCAATCACGGAGGAAGACAGCTTGATGCAGGAGAATCTACGATTGCCGTAGTCAAAGATATCAGTGAAAAATATAAAGGACAGATCAAAATAATGATGGACAGTGGGGTGAGAACCGGTCCCGATGTTGCCCGCGCTTTAAGCTGTGGTGCCGAATTTACCTTTATGGGAAGAACTTTTATGTATGCAGTCGGTGCTTTAGGCGACAAAGGTGGCGATCATATTATTGAAATGCTTAAAATGCAGTTCAGACAGGTAATGGAACAGGTTTGCTGTGAAAAACCGGAGGATTTACAAAACTTTAGAGTGAAATAAAATTTTTAAGATTATATAAATATTCAATAGGAACGGGTATGTCATCCTGAGCTTGTCGAAGGAAGCCCGTTTTTCATTGTAAAGAATTATCATTGGCTTTATTTAGCCAAAACTTAATAAGCTTTAAATTTTTTTAAACGCAAAGATTAACATTAAATTGCATTATGTAAGGAAGCAAAGTAGTGCAACAAGTTGCTGATGAAGCTGGCTTAATCAGAATCAATTTATTGATTCCATTCTTTGCTCACTTAAAATATTTAGAATGATAAATAAGACTTTGCGTTAAAAAACATCAACACTTTCAAAATAAAAATTCGCAAAGATAACCTTGCGAATTTTGTTTATTATAATTGAAAATTTATTTTTACTTTCCAGATTTCACTGCCTGTCTCGCCAACAATTTCCAATCCTTTTTAACCTTTGTCCAAACCAAAATAATATCCAAACTCACCTCACCCGGATCTTTTCCAAGATCAGCAGTGGTTGCATACAAATGATGACGAAGAATTGCTGTGTTTCCGACGATTTGTATGTTTTGATTCGTAATGTCAATCGTTAAAAAATCTGATTTTTTTGTAACCAATGTTTCTACAAACTCTTTGGCATTTTGAATATTTCCGCTTGAATGACCATACGTTAATTCAGGTAAAATTAAAGATTCCAATGCTGATTTTTCACCGCTGATCATTGCTAATCTCAGCTTTTCTGCAGCATCAGTTACCGCATCTTTATCATTTTTTTTCTGCCCGAATACAGAAAGTGCCATTAAAAAAGTCATGGCAAAAATTAATTTTTTAATCATAATTAAATAAGATATTTTTAATAATAAACTTTATATAGATTTTATGAATTTGAAAACCTGTTTCACTTTTAAACGCAAAGATTTAATTTAAAAAATCAATGCAATCGATTGCGCTCTTGTTTCTTTAAAATAGCAATAAATAGAATTTTTGCGCTAAAAAAAATGATAATTTATAAAGAATCCCTTTGAATAAATTTAAAAACATTATTCACCGATTCCTTTTTATTTTTTAAAATCATATAGGCTGCAGATTCTCCCATGGCTTTAAAATCTGTAGTAATTACGGTAATTCCAAGCAATTCTTTCAGTGGAGTTTCGTTGTAGGAAATAATTCCGATGTCTTCGCCCAATTTCAGATTTTTCTGTCTGATTTGCTTCACCAAATTCACCAGATCGCGTTCCCGGATTGTGATGAAGATATCTTTTTCCTGCAATTCCATGTCGGGATAAATTTCGTCGAGAATCTCATAATCCAGTTTAAAATCTCTACAAAAATTCTCAAAACCGCGTACAATACGGAAAGGATACGGGTGAATAGATTTATCCGGATAGACCAAAATGATCTTTTCGTATTTCTTTATTTTGTCTAAACCTTCCTCTAGTGCATTGTAAATATCATGTTCGAAATCCTGAAAAATAGAACCGTATTCACCGGAAATGTTAGGTTTTGTATTATCTAACAATAAGAGTTTATTTTTAGGAATTTGTTCAATCATATCTAAAACTTCCTGTGTTGAACTGGTGTGTTTAGACTGGTCATCTCGAAAATGGGGCATAATTACATAATAATCAAATCCTCCCAGATTCTTTTTTAACGAATTAATGAAAAGCGTTTCATCACAGTGATAAATATACATTTCAACATTTCCTTTAGTACCGATGGCATTGACGAAATAATTGTAAATCATCATTTTATAGGTACTCGGTTTGTTGATCAGGAAGAAAATATTAATGATATCATTTTTATTGATACGCGAAATATAATAACCTTTCCCTTTTACAGATTCAATAATTTGCCTTTTCCTAAGCTCTTTATATGCTTTTTCCACAGTATCTCTTGAAAGAAAACAAGATTCGCTGAGCTCATTGATGGAAGGGATTTTTTCTCCAATTTTTATTTGTCCTCCATCAATTCCATTGAGAATAGAATCTACAATCTGTTTGTATTTAGGGACTCTGGAGTTTTCGTTGATATTTATTTCTAATGTTTCTGACATGATTTCAGGTACGAGATATTATTTCAGTTAACGAAAATATTAATCAAAAAGTGGTGTAACGGTCGAACACAAGTTACAAAATTTCTATGAACTTAATTTTGATTTTCTTTAATGATTGAAAATTGTGTAACTTTATTATTTACAGTTAATTATATTTTAATTTTTATTTTAATCAGAATGATAAAAAACACCATTTTCTTAGCCTAAAATTAAAATGTAGTATTTTCACTTTTAAAAACATAAAGATTTATCTTTAAAGCACAAGCAAATCAACGCACAAATTTTGTCGCAGATAAAATCTTTGCGCCTTAAAACAGTATTCAAATATAAGTTACGTCTTTGCGATTTACCAACGATTAAATATAAAGCAAAAAAAAGCCTGCCGTTTCCGACAGACCTCAGTAATATATGAATGTAAGTATTTTTTAAGGCATCTTTTTGAAACCTTCTGCTTTTATTTTCCAAGTCCCATCTTTCGGAAAGCCAGGAAATTGTCCTGTCGAAGCGTCCCAACCTTCAAGCATCATTGCAACTGCTGCTAAAGTTCCGCCGTTTCCTGGGAGATAGATTCTCAAACGTCCATCCTGATAATTATGACCGTCTTTCAGATAAGTATTGGTTTGAATTTTCATGAAAAGTGCATCCAACGCTTGGTTCGGAAGTCCTAATCTTGCAGCATTCATTGCCGTCATCGGGAAATCCCAACCCCAAGTATTTTCCCAACTCCATCTTTTCCAAACGATATCGAGTGTATTTTTCATTATTTTTTTATCCAATTTCGGAGATTCAGGAACCATTCCCAACGCTCCCAAAACTGCAGGGTGATCGGTCATCCATTTTGGAAATGTAAATGAATCTTTTGCAGATTCGGTCGACAGATAAACACCATCCTGAACCGGAAGCGGAGCCAATTTAGAGATGACATCATCCCATTTTTTATCTCTCGGCTGTCCTAATCTTTCTTTCCATTGTTGAGCTGTTCTTAATGCCCAATCCCAATATGCCACTTCATAAGTCGGGTTGTAAGTGTCTTTCGCAGGGAAAACTTCTTGTGCAGGAATCACACCTTTACCCAGATTATAACGGTTTTTTTCTTTGTCATAAGTAGCAAAATCTGCCATAAAATCTGCGGTTGCAAAAATCAGATCTTTATATTTTTCCAAGACTTTTTTATCCTTTTTGTCGCGATACAAAAGTTCGGTCATATATATAAGATGCGGTTGTTCCCAAATCAAAAATGCGGCAACAGAAGACGGACTTTCATTTCCGTCATTATCAGACATTTTGATCCATCTTACGCCTTTGTAACCTTGTCTTTCGGCTAATTTTTTTGCTTTGTCAAACGATCTGAAATAATAATCCAATTGTTTTTCCAAAATCTCAGGTCTTCCCCATAACGCATAATGAACGCCGTGCCACCAATGCATTTCTGTGTGTGGTTTTCCGTACCAACTGTTGAATGTCAACCCCGTTTCCTGTGGCGGATTGCTTCCTCCACACTGTACTTTTGTTAAATATTCTGACAATACAACTCTGCGTTCTAGTTCAGTAGCTCTTGGATCTGTACTTCCTTCAAAATCAACGGCTGCACCGCTTTTCCAGAAAGATTCCCATCCTGAAGTGCTTTCTTTTTCTGCATCAGCAAATAATGTCTTGCTGCTTTTTGGATTTTTAGCTGAAAACTCAGCACTTAATTCTATGGTTTTGGTTTTAGAAGAAGGTTCGTAAACGAAATAATGTTTTCCGGCTTCACGCAATTTTCCATCTGTAAAATAAAACTGAGTATAATAATCAGTGCTTTGTAACTTATGCTGAATCAATCCTTGAGTTTGATTTGATGAAATAATTTTTGTAGAATGATCGTTTTCATTTCCGTAAAAAGCCGCGTCGTCCAAAAATTGTCCTGTCGGAGAAGGGTAGCGTGCGAAAACTTTTAATCTGTTTTGAGAAATCAAATCCGATTCAATTTTAACTCCAATTTTATCGGAATTTTGAAAAGAGGCAGTCCAGACTTTAATAGGAGTTTCCGTCAAGCGAAAATTCACTTGTTATAATTCCTGTCCAAAGATCAATTTTTTGATTAATGTTTGTTAAATCTGAAATTTTTGCCTTCTGACCGTCTTTTTTAAGCAATTCAAGTCCGATATTTCCCAACTGCAAACGGTGTTGGTTCACACGGAAATATTCTACAGCTTCTTTGTTTCGTTCAGGCGATTTTAGCTGTGTGCTGTACAACGCTTTACGTCCGTCATTATTGAAATCATAAGCTTTCAGTGTCTCCTCAAATTTATAATTTTGAGTATTCGGAAAGCTGTCCCAACCCCATTCAGACTGAGTTCCCAGAGAAACGCCTTTCTTGTAATATTCCGGAAATGACTGCATTCCGGTAATATCAACGGTGTAAGCAAATTTTCCGTTACCAACCGTTAAAGAAGCCAAAGTATCAGCTTTTGTATTGACAATATTATGTCGCTGAACAACCTTTTTACGGTCAATTTTCTGGGCATTTACCGTAGAAAATCCTATTAGAAAAAGACTTAGATATAGTGCTAATTTCTTCATTTTTAAATTTATTTTATTTTTTAACCATAAAAGGATCAAAAGATTTTAGTGTGAATAGATATTCAAAAGGAGACAAAATAGTAGAATAATATTTTCATTTTGTAAACTTTTGTAGTACTTTATTTTCAAACATTTCTTTTGAAGCTTTTGTGGTAAAAAGCTTTTTAATTATTTTATTTCAAAACGGTGGCGCTCATCAATCCGATGACGACATCGTTGCTCACTGCTGTTAATTTTATTGATTTTAATTCTTTGTTTGAGTCAATCGGCAAATCCAGAATAGTCGCTGCACCGCCCTCTACAGCGCGGTCTGTGAATCCTTTTATGCCTGAATATTTGGTTAAACTTCCACCTTTGTACAATTCTCCAGTTTTCAATTTTACACGATACGGAATTTTATCATCCGGAATTTCAAAAGCAAAATTATCATCCAACAAATCCTGTTCAATCGGCCACCAATTGATAGGGTTTTTTAGTTCTAATTCTGTGTGTGAACCATCAGAATATTGAACGGTAATCGCTCCATTTGTAATCTGCGACTGCATCGGATTGGTAGAACCCGCCATCAGAAAATAGATTTTTTTTCCTTTTCCTGTCAACGGAATTTCAACCGATTTCGGAAAATTATCCCATTGACTCGTAAAGACAATATTTTTATCCGAATTATCGATTAAAAAAGGAATTCCTAAATATTCTAGTTTTCCATTTTTACGATTTGCCATCAATCCGCTGTCGTCGATTTGGGTCGTGATTAATGGATAGCACCAATTTCCGATTCCTTGCCACGGAAGCTGTAGAGTAGGAACATTCAATCTTGGTGAAAGATATTTTTGATTGAAAATTTGGGTTACTTTTTCATTATATTTTGATTGCAATGAAACGGTATTAAATTCACCTTTGTTGTCAATTTCCCAATCTGTAATTTCTACATTTTGTTTGATTCCGTTATATTCAAGAACAACAGAATTTGTTCCTTTGCTTAAAATATTTGTCGGAATTTCAATTGATGTAGATTGATTTTTCTGAACTGAAAAATTTTTATTTAAACCATTAATATTCAATTTTCCATTAATCGGATTTGATGATTTTGACTGAATTTGTAGTTTTTTATTCGCCCATTTAATTTGTAAAGGATATTGATTATCGACATTTATAGGTTGCCACCATTTCGTTGCATTTTGTTCCAATTGAACGAAAAAAGTTCCCTTTCTTTCTTCTTTAATTAAATCAAATTGATTTCCGTTTCGGGTTTTTACCAATTCCTGCGGATCGTAGATTTGACTGATTTTCTTTTTTGGATCTAAATTCAATTGAAGATTTTCAGAAATATAATTGATATAATCTGTCTTATCACTTTTTAATTCATCTCCGGAATATGTAATTTCAACAGTGAATTCTTTTGCTTTTTCTGTTTCTAACTTAACAAAAGGCTGCAAAATAGAATTCGGTTGTATCGTCCAATCTGCTTTTTTACCATTTACAGTTACCGATTTTATTTGAGTATGATTTACAGGAATCAACAAATCAAGCGAAACAGGATTTGCAAAGTTTGATTTAAACCAATAATTCGTTTTTTTAGAATTTCTATTAAACTTAAATTCCCAATCCGGAAGTTTCAGTTCTGCAAAATTCCAGTCTTTGGGAAATCCCGGTTTTATATTGATTTTATTTTCTAATAATTTTGGATAAACACCAAACAGTCCTTCCGTTAAAGTTCTTGATGCAACGCCGATCGGATCGGCAAAATCTCTGTACAATTCACCTCGAAAAGCGTCATAATGTGATAATTGTTCAAAATTCCCCGGGCTGATTCCGTAGTACATACTTTCGGCAAGATTTCCTTTCCAAAGTCTGTAGGCATCGTCATTTCTTCCTGATTGCCAATACGCTAAAGCCGTCTGTAAGTTTTCAGCTAAAGCCACATTGTTGAGCGACCAATCGTACGGTTGCCAGTTTGTTGTCGAAAGTGTATAATAGTTTTTATCAACTCCTCCCTTTACCGTTACCGGAATTTTTGGGATGTTGTTATTAATGTATTGTGTATTTTGATAATCTTCAAATTCATCCAAAATAAATGCATCCGAAACATGATAAATCGACCAGATTGCAGGCTGATCATGAACGATTTGATTGCCTAAAGCATCTTTAAATTCAGCGAAATACCCATTCTTTTTAATCCAAAGCTGACTTTTCATTGCTTTTAAAATAGATTCGGCTTCTTTTTCGTAAGGAGTGGAATCTTCGCCAATAATTTTCGCCAGTTTCGCCATTTCACGATTGGCTCTGTAATTATAAGCCGAAGTATGAGTGACTTTTCCACCTGAATATTGAAGCGCATCACTTGCCCAAATCGCAGCATACGCATCATAAAGATCGCCACGTTTGAAATTTCGCTTTTCCCAATCCATGTGACGTACCATTGTCGGCCACATTTTCTTTAAAAATTCAATATCTCCGGTATAATTAAAATGCGAAAACATCTGATCAAAAAATACCAGATTCATATCGTAATGATGCGGTTTCGTATTGTCATTGGGATTTCTCGAAATATATCCGCTGGAAAATACCGAAGTTCCCATTTTTTCTGCGTGTCTTGCCAAATGCAACAGCGTATCCATCTCAACAGGCGCGGAATCCGGCTTTAAAACCTGAGAATTTGAATAGCTTTCAAAATGTTCTTTTGCTCTGTCGTGCCAACTCAAAACATCGGCTGCATAAGCTCCACGCCACGCATTTAACCTCATTCTCCAAGCAACAGCGCCGTGCATAAAAGTAGGACTTTCCCAAATTCCGTCTGCAGCAACAGCTAAAGTTGCTCCAAAATTATTTAAATCTGAATCAGGAGTTTTTAACTGAACCCGATTTGTTAATGTTAATCGAGTTTGCTCAGCTTCGTTAAAAATGGCTGCAAGTTGTTGATCTGAAAAGTTTTTATCTGATTTTCCTTTTTTAATTTGAATATAAACAGGATTTTTTTGTGCAGAATAAGCTGCGTAAATTATTGGTGATTGTTCGGTTTTATTTTGAGTAAAATCAGATAATTTTTCCAACGTTTTTGCATCGGTCAATTGTAATGAATTGGCATTTGAAAAACTTCCGTTGATGAACTGATTTTCTTTTTTCTTGTTTAAATAAGTAAGTTCGAATTGGTTTTTATTGATTTGAAACTTGTTGTTTGTGCAATATTCAGGAAGTAAATAAAACCCAGATTCCGGATCTGCGCCAATGTCGCCGTTTCTGCTGAATGTTGTTCCGCTTGCACCGCCATAAACGGCATAGATCTTTGTTGAAGAATCTACATTTTCGGTTTCCATTTTTAAAACCAAACCTTCTTCTTTTGATTGGGCTAAAACTGTCAGTTTTAAACTTCCATTTCCAAGAATCGGATCTTTAATCGTATAAAGCATCGATCCAGGGCGATAACGAGTTTCAATTTTATCAGCCTGAATTAATTTTTTAATAGAATTTCCTTTCTGAATAACGAATTGAAGATTTCCTCCCATTCCGGGAAGATATAAAGCGAATTCCGGCAAATCTCCTGCTTCCACTCGCGAAGCACGATTATCTCCATACAAAGCACGGTTGAATCGGTATTTTCCATTAATCAATAAAAAATCGCCTTTGTCTTCTTTGTAATGCAGTTCTCTTTCGTTTCCCTGCCAATGTTTAGACTGGGAAAATGAAAGCGAAGGAGCAGACAAAATAATTAAGCCGACTAAAATGGATTTTCTTCGCATTTTATTTAAAATTGGTTAAAGGTTTTCCGTTAACGGTTACATTTTTCAACGTCACATTTTTCAGGAAATCCACTTTGTATGGAATTTCAACGCCATTCATTTTTGCATTAATCATCGTGAAATCTGTTACTGGAGAAGATTCATAAGCATCAGAAAGAACGGCATATTTTCCGCCTTTTTCTACCGTTAAATTTTCAACCCAAATATTTCTGATGATTGGAATAAAATTTCCCGGTTTTTCATAATGCATATTGAAACGTACTGCGGCTTCTTTATAAGCACCAACTTTTGTGTTGTAGAAAAATACGTTTTCGATAATTCCTCCACGGCTTGAGCTTGTTTTAATTCTTAAAGCTCGGTCAAGATTTTTGCTGTCCATCACGTTTCCGATGGCGTAGATATTTTTTGCTCCACCTGCAATTTCGCTTCCGATCACAACACCGCCATGTCCGTCTTTCATTTCGCAGTTTTCGATGATGTGATTTTCGGCAGGTTTTCCGATATCTCTTCCGTCTTCATCTCTTCCTGATTTTATAGCGATACAATCGTCGCCTGTGTCGAAATAACAGTCTTTAATCCAGACATTTTTACACGCTTCAGGATCGCAACCGTCGTTATTCGGACCGTGACTGATTACTTTTACTCTTTCAATTAAAACATTTTCGCAAAGGACAGGATTCAAATTCCACATTGGAGAATTTTTTACCTGAACATCTGCCATCCAGAAGTTTTTACATTTATAAGGCTGAACGAAATTGGGTCTTAAATAATATCCGTCCCCAAAAATTCTTTCTCTTGCAGGTTTTCTCTGAGCCATATATTCGTGAAGTTTAGCGCGTGCCGGATTTTGTCTTCCCGGACGAGATTCGTCGTAGCCATATTGTTTGGCTCCACACCAAAACCACCAATGGTCGTTATCAGAATTTCCGTCTAACGTTCCTTTTCCGGTTACGGCGATATTTTCTTCTTCATAAGCGTAAATTAATGATGAATAATTCATGCATTCCATTCCTTCCCATCTTGTGAAAACGATCGGGTAGTCGTTGCTGTCTTGGCTAAATAAAATGGTAGAACCTTCACTTACATAAAGATTCACATTAGATTTTAAATAAATAGCACCCGTCAGGAAAACTCCTTTGGGAACGACAACCCTTCCTCCACCTTCTGCATTACATTTTTCAATAGCTTTCTTAAATGCTTCAGTATTTTTTGTTTTTCCGTCACCAATTGCCCCAAAATCTGTAATGAGATAATCTTTTTTTCTAAAATTGGGTTTTACAATCTGTTTTTTCAGTGCATCAATCTCTTTTAAAGGTTGCTGTGCTGAAGTCCATGGTTTATATTGAGCCGAAAAAGGAATTGATAGTAATAGTAAAAGAAAGAATAAAGCATATTTTTTCATAATGGTAGAGCATTGTTTAGTTTATAAGACTGCTATCTTTAAATAATTTTCTTTATGTATCGCAATCTAAAATAATTAAGATTAAAAATTATCCTGCACTGTCGGTATTATAAAATTTAATAATTATTTATGTAATCGATTGCGCATTATCAAAGATAAAACAAATAAGAATATATGAAATCAATATCAAAAATTACAATTTTAAAATTGAAATTCCTGAAAAATTCGACATACCATTTTCTGAACCTTTCAAAACAAGAAACGTCAATATATCTATGGTCTATTACTATTATGAAAATGTGTTTTGGATTAAGAAAGTTTTATTTAAAAATATTAAATCAATCTTATAGATAATGTTGTCTATTTCAATATTAAAACAGGCTGATTAACATTCTGATAAATCCCTTCTGAAATACTCGTGCTCGTTAAATAATACAGGAAACTGTGTTTGCCGGGTAAAGCAATGATAAGATCGGTTTCGTTGGATGACGCGAAAGTCAGAATTCCATTGATAATGTTTTTATCGTAAGAATAATAGATTTTACTTGGTATTTCGGTTAGGTTTTGATGAATATATTCCTCAATCTCAACCTTTTTTAGCTCTATAGTATCGTTGCTTTCTTTTGTATGGATATTCAAAAACATCAATTGTACATCCTGCTGTTGGATAATAGATTTATGGTGGAAGAGTCGGTCTAATTTGGCTATACTGTCTACATCACACGGAATAAGGATGTTTTTTATGGTGCTGTAATGATAACCATTAGGAACAACTAATATCTTCACCGGACTTGTTCTGGCAATACCAATAATGTTTTCCGAAACCAAGCTATCACTGGAAACTGCCTGATCGTCACTGCCTAAAATAATCAGTTCTATCGAAGGTTGATCGCTTAACAGATCATTGATACTTCTTGTAAGCGTCCACTCGCTGATTGCTTTTGAAACTTTTATTTCGGGTGATTTTTCAGTAATAATATGAGTTAATTCATTCAATCGGAGTTCTGTTTTTTCCAAAAGGCTGTTGATGCTTTCTTCATTTACAAACGAATGACCTTCCGCCATATGGAGATAATCAAATTCCGATTCTTCAGAGGTTTTTAAAAGAATAATATGGGTGTATTCATATTGTTTTGCCCATTGTGCAGCGACTTTTACGGCATTTTCTGTAGTGGAGGTAAAATCTACCGGTACCAGTATTGTTCTCATATTGAATTAATTTAAAACTTAGTTATTCGAGATTTGTTGTCATTTTTTTTGCTAAAAGAAGGG
Organism: Chryseobacterium ginsenosidimutans; assembly: GCF_024807225.1. Lineage (GTDB taxonomy): Bacteria > Bacteroidota > Bacteroidia > Flavobacteriales > Weeksellaceae > Chryseobacterium > Chryseobacterium ginsenosidimutans. Next base: position 3,185,391 of record NZ_JANUCO010000001.1, on the reverse strand, counting down.
CGTTTTTTATTTCGGTTTGGTTAAAATCACCCGCCGCTTTTTTATAAAGTTCCAATGCCCAAGGATAAACTGTTTCTACAATTTGTTTTCCTTTATCAGTCAAAAAGATCTGCTTGTTTCTTCTGTCCTCTTTATTTTCAACGCGCTGAACCAGTTCACGTTTTACAAGACTGTTAATCAGATACGTAATGCTCGATTTGTCTTTGCTTACTTTGTTGCCAATTTCCTGCTGGTTGATGCCGTCATTACGCGAAAGAAGTCCCAGAATTTCGATGAGTTCAAAAGAAAGAGTAGGATCGTACTCATTAATTTTTGCCTGAATTTTCTGTCGCAAACGGTTTTTCATTTCTCCCATCGCAAGACCTAATTCTAATGCTAATTCTGATATGTTATTTTGTTTTGAAGACATACTTTAAATAATGAGGAATGTAAATGAAACGAAATTAACAATAAAAGGCTCAATGAAATCTTTATGTGGTTAACCTACAATAACAAATATAATGAAAATTGGTTTTAATTAAAACTAATTTATTAGAAAAATCTGATATTTATAAATTTAATTCTTTTTGTCTACCTGAATTTCTTTTAGAATCTACAATCAAATCAAGGTTTTATTTATCGTGAATGATGTGCAGAACATTCTTAGTCCTTCTCTAGGAATGATGGTTTATACCAACAAAACAGGTGCAGACTAGCTGTTTTTAACGGCAGCAATGGATTTTTTGGAAGCCTTAGAAATAAATTGTAAAATAACATTACGTGTTTACGATCTCATTTTAGCCCCTTTTTAGGGGCTTTTTTATTTAAAGAATTTTAGGAAGATTTTGAAACATAAAAAGTGATTATATCTTGGAGTAGTTTTTTATTTTAACATAAAATGTATTAAAAACTTGTATGCATAGCATAATTTGTTTTAGATGAGATTTCTATAATCAAATCCATCCAAAACTAATTTTATAGTTCTAATCAACTGAAGATCAACAAGAAAATTTGCTATGTTATATATAATATTTAAAATTATCCATAGAAAATATCAATTGTTAAAAACTGGATTATATGTAATGTTGTGTTTGTGTAGATAAATCATTTTTGTTAAAAGTATACGTTTTAACATATTTATCTTATCATATTCTTATTTTTGTTCTGTTTTTTTGAATATTCGTTAATTTTAACCTTTTTTTCTTTGTCAGTTTAAGAAAGTTTTACAACTTTGTCTCAAGCAAAATTTTAGTTTGATATGAAGAAATTAACAACGGGTATACTTGCACTAGTATTATCTTCATCCCTAGCTGTGGCAGAGGCTCAGCAAAAGAAGAGCGATACACTAAAAACACAAGATATCGAAGGTGTGGTAGTAACTGCACTGGGTATTAAAAGAGAAAAAAAATCTCTGGGTTACGCATCTCAAGAGGTAAAAGCAGATAAACTATTCGATGGGACAACAAATACAGGAAACATTGCTTCTCAACTTTCCGGTAAAGTGGCAGGTCTTAATGTGAATACTACTTCCAACTTTGGCGGTTCTGCTAATCTGGTTATTCGTGGTATAAAATCTATAAATGGAACTAATCCATTAATAGTAATAGACGGATCACCGGTTGATAATTCTGTAACTTCTTTTGGAACTCAAAATGGAGGATATGATTTGGGAAATGCTTTATCAGATATTAATCAAGAGGATATTGCATCCGTAAATGTTTTAAAAGGAGCAGCAGCTTCTGCTTTATATGGAGAAAGAGGTCTTAATGGGGTAATAGTTATCACAACTAAAAACGGTAGAGGAAAAGATGATAAATCTTGGGGTGTTACTTTATCTTCCTCTGTACAGGCAGGGTTTATCGACAAATCTACTTTTACAAAATATCAGACAAAATATGGAGGAGGATACGATCCTTCATTCTATTATGGAAGTGCGCCGGACGGAATTGATTATGCTAATTTCGGAGAGGATGCTTCTTGGGGACCAGAATTTAATCCTAATCTATCAGTGTATCAATGGGATTCTTTTGATCCAACATCACCAAATTACAATAAAGCAACTCCTTGGGTAGCTTCTAAAAACGGTCCTCTTAAGTTTTTTGAAACCCCAATGTCGTTCGTTAACTCTATTTCATTATCTAAAGGAAATAAAGGGTTTAATTTTAATTTAACGTATGACAACAATCTTTCTAACGGTCTGTTACCAAATTCAGATTTAAGAAAAAACACTTTATCTACAAAGATTAATTATGATTTAAATCCTAAGTTACATGCGACTGTTTATTCAACCTTGACTCTTCAGGGAACAACAGGTAGAACGGAAACAGGTTATAATGATAATGTTGTTGGAGGATTTAGACAGTGGTGGCAAACGAATGTTGATCTGGTATCTTTAAAAGATGCTTATTTTAATAATGTAAGTAATCCAACACTGGCAAATAACTATGGAAATGTAACGTGGAATAGAAAAAGTGCCGGAAATGGAGTACCTGCATTCTGGAATAATCCATATTTCCAACGTTATCAGAACTACTCTACGGATGACAGAACCAGAACTTTCTCATATGCACAGTTAACATATGATGTTGATGATCATGTGAATATTACAGGTAAGGTAAGCTATGATAATACGAATTTGGTTTTTGAAAGAAGACTTGCTCCCGGCTCTTATCCACAGAATTTTGGGGTATCTGGCAAATCTGTAGGTTCCGGATATCACAGATATGATCTGAAAAAAAATGAAACCAATTATGATGTTTTTGCTAATTATAAATATGATTTAACATCTTGGTTGAATTTAAGTGGTATTGCAGGGGGAAATGTAAGAAGAAACTATCAAAGTACCATTGAAGCATCTACTGAAGGTGGGCTAATTAAGCCAGGATATTATTCATTGGATAATTCTAAGGCTCCGCTTTTGAATCCTGTTGAGTTTGAAGCAACAACACAAACGAATAGTTTATATGCTACCGCTTCATTTGATTTTAATAAAATGTTTTATTTAGACGGAACTATAAGAAGAGATGTTAGTTTCCACGCTTCCTAAAGAAAATAATAAATTTACATACGCGTCTGTTGCCGGATCATTAATTTTATCAGAACTCTTAAAATCTGACAAATCTATTATGAATTTCTGGAAAATAAGAGGGAATTATGCGGAAGTTGGAGGAACTGCAGATTCATATCAATTAAATTATACGTACTATACAGCCGGATATTTTAATACGGGTAATGGAAATGTTAATATTTACAGACCACAAACTATTTTAAATAATGAAAATTTAAAGCCTCAACGTTCTAAAGAGTTTGAATTTGGTACAGAAGTGCATTTCTTTAGAGATCGAATTATTTTTGATGGAGCTTATTATGACTCGAAAACAATTGATCAGTTAATCAGACCTGATATTTCAGCTGGTTCAGGAAGTTTAGGAGCTGCAATTAATGCAGGACAGATTAATAATAAAGGGATAGAATTGCATTTAGGTGTTACTCCGTTTAAAACAAAAGATTTTTCTTGGGAAATAGATGCAAACTGGGCTAGAAACAGGAGTAAAGTTGTTGAGTTGGACGAAGGTCTGCAGGTATACCAATTAACAAGTTTAGTAGGTGGTGCTTCTATCGTGGCTTCTGTTGGCAATCAATGGGGTGATATTTATGGAAGTGATTATGCTTATTTGAATGGAGAAAAAGTGGTTGATCCTGCTACAGGATTATACCAAACAGAAAGTGGCAAAGTGATTGGAAATGTTCAGGCTAAATGGACCGGAGGTTTAAGAAACTCATTTAGATATAAAGATTTTTCACTAAGCTTCTTAATTGATGTTCGTCATGGTGGTGATGTATTTTCATCTGATATGTATTACGGACTTGCGAGTGGATTATTCCCGGAGACAGCTGTTGATGGATATAGAACGAATATACCGGTATTAGCAGGTGTAAATCCAAATGGTCAGGTGAATACAACTCCGGTTAATACAGCGGTAATTGATCCTAATGAGTATGGTAATAATCCTAATGATGGATATGCCATCGTTCCGGATAAAAGATTTGTATATGACGGATCTTTCGTGAAGTTGAGAGAAGCAAGTATTACCTATTCTCTTCCAAAAAGCCTAATAGCTAATACGTTTATGAACGATGCTAAAGTGTCTATTGTAGGAAGAAACCTTTGGATTATTCATAAAAATCTTCCTTACGCAGATCCGGAATCTTCACAGATGGGAGGTTTATTTTCATACGGATCGTCCGTTGGTTCTTTGCCTACTACAAGAGAAATTGGAGTAAACTTTACATTTAAATTCTAAAACTTTAAGACTATTTTAAGATGAAAAATTTCAAAAAAATATTATATACAGGAGGAGTTGTTGCCTCGTTATTCATGTTGAGTTCATGTGAAAGCGATATCACTTCTTTAAATGAAGATCCAAAGCACCCATCGAGTGTGCCTTCCGGAAATCTGTTGGCGACAAGCATGTACCAAGGTTTTTACTATACGTACACAGGAAGTGTGAATTTTAACAATTATCGTTTTTTCATACAACAATGGACTGAAACAACCTATACTCAGGAAACAAACTATAATTTAATTACCAGAAACCAGCCTAGAAATCATTTCAGAAGGATGTATGTCTATACATTAGCTCCTTTGGAACAGGCTAAAAAAGATCTTCCAACAGAAATTAATGCTGATCCTGAAGTGGTGGATAATAAATTGGCGACATTGGAAATTGCGTCTGTTTTCACTTGGGAAAATATTGTGGATACTTATGGAAATGTACCTTACAAAGAAGCTTTACAGGCAGAAACAATTAAATCTCCTAAGTATGATGATGCAAAAACTATTTATTTAGATTTAATTTCCAGGTTAGATGCAGCAGTTTCAAAAATTCATCCAGCTAAGGCAGGTTATCCTGAAGATTTAGTGTATAAAGGAGATATGACAAAATGGATTAAATTGGCTAATTCTATAAAGTTAAGATTGGCGATCAATCTTGCAGATGTGGATCCTGCTACTTCTAAAACTGTGGCAGAAAGTGCTATCAGCGGAGGAGTAATAGCTTCCGCGGCTGATTCTTATTCATTGAAATTTGATGGAAATACATTTACCAATCCATTATTTGATGATTTGGTAGCAGCCGGGAGAAATGATTTCGTTCCTTCAAACGTAATTGTGAACCCAATGAATGCTAAGTCTGACCCTAGAAGAGCAGCTTATTTTGAGAATAAACCACCCGTGACAACCTATACAGGTGGTACGTATGGAACAGGAAATTCTTACGCAAATAACTCTCATGTAAATCCAACATTCTTAGCCGGAAATGCGCCTGCAAATCTATTAAGCTATACAGAAGTATTATTTCTAAAAGCCGAAGCAGCTCAAAGAGGATATAATGTAGGTGGAACTGCAGCCGGTCTATATGCAGATGCTGTTACCGCTTCAATGGCAGAAAATGGTATAACGGGAATGGCAGTTACAGATTATTTATCAGCTAATCCTTATAATGCTGCAAACTGGAAACAGTCGATCGGGTATGAAGGTTGGGTAGCTATGTGGAATAATCCGTTTGCTGCTTGGAATTTTACAAGAAGATTAGACAATCCAGTACTTACAGCTCCGCCATCATCATATATTGGTGGTATTCCATACAGAATGCCATATTCTGATCAGGAATATGTTACAAATAATGCTAATGTTAGCGCTGCAGCCTCTGCAATTGGTGGAGATAAAGCAACAACGAAATTATTCTGGGACGTTAATTAATCAATTAAAACAGTTTAATTTCCTTCATATTGATTCCGCCTTCGGGCGGTTTTTTTTATTTCTAAATTTCCAATTAAGAGCATAAGGATTTAGTTCAAATGCTTAAAATTTTCACTAAGATTTCCAATATCTGCCACTTTCACTAAGGTTTTAAAAGGTATATCATATTGGATTTTAATACCTTCAATTATTTTATTGTCGACATTGTCGTCAAACTTTCGTGCGAAAAGATGATTTCCGGTCTGTAGGAAGTCCAAATCGGTTTCTGTGAAGGTTTTGGGGCGTAATTTAATATCGCCATCAGGAATCCAGATAATCGCTCTTTTATCGTCATTAATCAGGATTCCGTCAAAAGAAGTATTCATTAAGACGGTTTGAAAGAAAGATTCATCGGCAATTAAAGTATTCAGATAATAATCTTCAAATCTTTTAACCTCTATATTATTACTGATAAATTCGCAGCAATCTCTGGTTAAGATCATCCATTGTCCGCCGATATAAGGAATTACGTCTTTCATGAACTCCCTTTTGTGCGTTTTATCCGAAATTTTATCTCCCGTTTCCTCAAAATAATTTTCAATCCTGTTCATCGTTTCAGGTCTTATTTTCTCCTGATCGGCAACTTTAATGTAATTTTTTCCATTGTTTCCGGATAGAAAATCTTTGATTATTTTTTGCGATTTTAATGGATAATCCTGACCGCTCAGATTAATGAAATAGTCCCATTTTGCATTCATTTCCAGCAGATATTTCATCCCGTCCAATTCTGCCTGTACCATGCTGTAGCCTCCCCAGATTACATTTTCACTTTTAAGAATACGTACATTTGGGTATTTATTTAGAAAATCAGTAACCTCTTTTTCGATTTCGTCACCAGCTTTTCTATCAATATTAATAAGATAAAAATTGGAGGGATCGTAGATGGCGTTGAAAAGTTTTTTGAATTGATTGGGTAAACGATGTACTAAAATTAAGTAAGCAATGCAGATAGATTTCATCGGGATATTTTCTATGCTGTGTCCGTCGCTTTCGCTTATATAAACATTTTTCAATTTTATTTATTTTAAATTATGTAATGTTTACAACTTATTTTATAAAGTATTAATAGACATTTTTATAAATATACAAAGATTAAATGATATTTTTATTAAAAATTATTTAAAAACAATTATATGAATGAATATATAATAATTTTACGTATTTATTTTTAAAGAAAATTAAATTTTATTTCTATCGATTTCTATATTATTTACACTTAAAAATTTTAACAAACCGTTTGGTAGCAACCAAAGTTTTTCAGAAATAAGACAACAACTTTATCTTTCTTCAGGAATCTGAACAAACTTTGAAAAAAATATCTCCAGGTTTTTGCCGAAAGAGAATAATATTAGAAAATAGTCTGGAAAGAGTTGCCTGAATGTTTTCAGGACGACAGATTCAGCAAATATTTTTCCAAATGTTTAAACAGGTTTATAATGAAAGTCAAGATTTTCAAAAACTTACGTGCAGTTTTTACTACTAATAATTTAACCCAATAAAACCAAAGTGAACAAAACTTTAGTGACTAAAAATAAAAGTTTAAACCAATCAATTAAAAGAGATGCGTATTTGTAGGAAGAATAAAAGATAAATTTTGATTAATTCTTACAAATTTTTTCTCCACAATTAGGCTGGAATCACCATAAAACCTATATTTGCAGCCTAAATTTTAAAAATTATGAAAGAACTAATTGAAAAAATCAACGCAGAATTTGAAGCTTTCACAACTGAAGCGAACCAACAAGCAGAAAAAGGAAACAAGGCAGCTGGAACTAGAGCTCGTAAAGCAGCTTTGGAACTAAGCAAATTGTTCAAAGACTTCAGAAAAGTTTCTGTTGAAGAATCAAAAAAATAGTTACTCCTAAACCGGCTTTTTAAGTCGGTTTTTTTATTCATTTAATGTATTGTCAATAATCGACTTTGATTCGTAGCTCTTTAGCGAATCTTTTTAATCATTAAGAATTAAAAATTGACAATTCATAAATTCCCTTTTTCCTTTATTTTAAAGCATTTTCCTCCTTTTATTTTACATTCTGACCGAATCTGTTTATCTTTAAACCAATCAATAAAATTATGAAGATAAACAGATTTTTTGTGATGCCCGCGATAGTTGTGGCAACGCAATTTTCTTTGGCTCAAACGACTGCAGGTTCTCAGGAAAAACTTAATCCGGTTGTTCAAAGTTTTGTGAATGAGATTAATACCAATTCGCAATTGGAAAATATGGCTCATGATCTTCTTGATGGGATCGGACCGCGTTTGGTGGGAACTCCGGAAATGTTGGCAGCAAACGAATGGACGGCCAATAAGCTGCGTTCTTGGGATATTGAAGCCAATCTGCAGCAATTCGGAACCTGGAAAGGTTGGCAAAGAGGAATCACGCATGTGGATATGGTCTATCCTCGTATAAAAAGCTTGTCTGCAACACAATTAGCATGGAGCCCTGCAACCAGAAAAGCAATCGAAGCCGAAGTGATTATCCTTCCCAAAGTATCTTCAAAAGCGGAATTCGACAAATGGCTGCCTTCTGCGAAAGGTAAAATTGTTCTTATCGCACAATATCAAAAAATAGGTCGTTCCGATGAGCAGATCAAGGAATTTGCGACTCCTGAATTATATGAAAAATTAAAAAAGGAAAAAGAACAGGCTTCAAAAGATTTTCAAAACTATGTAAAAAGCATTGGTTACGATAACAATTCGCTTCCTGAAGCTTTAGAAAAAGCCGGAGCTGCAGGAATTTCCATTTCAAACTGGACGGGAATTATGGGCGCAAACAGAATTTTCGGAGCAAAAACTACAAAAATTCCGATGATCGACATTGATGTTGAAGATTACGGAATGTTATACAGAATGGCTGAGAATGGCCAGAAACCGAGAATTAAAGTAGAAACTCATTCAAAAGTTCTTCCTCAAGCGAAAACTTTCAACACGATCGGAGTGATTAAAGGAAAGGAAAAACCTAATGAATATGTCATTCTTTCCGCACATTTAGATTCTTGGGACGGTGCTCAAGGTGCGACAGACAACGGAACGGGAGTTCTTACCATGCTTGAAACCATGAGAATTCTGAAGAAATATTATCCTAATAATAAAAGAACTATTGTTGTCGGACTTTGGGGAAGCGAGGAGCAAGGATTGAACGGATCGAGAGGTTTTGTGGCAGATAATCCTGAAATTATTAAAGGAACACAAGCTGTTTTTAATCAGGATAACGGAACAGGTAGAATCGTGAACATCGGCGGACAAGGCTTTATGAATGCTTACGACTACATCGGAAAATGGCTGAATGCAGCTCCAAAAAATATTAAAGATCAGGTAAAAACAGATTTTCCGGGAATGCCTGGAGGAGGAGGTTCGGATCATGCTTCGTTTGTTGGAGCAGGAGTTCCCGCGTTTGGTCTGGGTTCTTTGAATTGGGGTTATTTTGGCTACACATGGCACACAACCAAAGATACTTATGATAAAATAATCTTCGATGAGGTGAAAAATAACGTGATTCTTACGGCAACTTTAGCGTATATGGCGTCAGAAGATCCCGAATTTACGAGCAGGGAAAAGAGAGCAATGCCTCTTGACGAAAAAGGGCAGGTTACAAAATGGCCGGAAGCAAGAAAACCGATAAGAGATTCTAAAGATTTTAAATAAGTTTTTTTTGGAGCTATTTCCCGCTTTCCATTGCAATCTTTTTTCGCAAAAAAGGATTTTCATTGCAATCGGGGCTAGGAATTTGCGACTGTTACAAAAAATCAAACTTTCAAGGTTTACTTTCAGAGCTACAGACTTTGTGGTTACATAAAAATGTAAAGAGATACAATAAAAAAGAGCGGCTTACTCAATAAGTCGCTCTTTATTTTTAGGTTGTTCTACATTTAGTAAATTCCTGATCTCGGCTATTTTGCTTTCTTTTACGATGTAGGTTTTGCATAATTTATTGTTCATGTGCATGCTTAGATTCGTTCTCATGGTTGTTTGAGTTCCCATTGCAACGGTTTTGAAGGTGTGTTCTGAAAAGGAAGGATAGAAGTTTGCTAAGCACAAAAAATTTCTTTTTAATGAGGTAGAAAAATTAGGGTAATTTCCAAAATCATCAATCACAATCATTCTAAAAATCTTTTTTCCTAAAGTACTTCCCCAAATTGTTTCGGTAAAACTTCCCAAAATTATTACAGACGGGATTGACAAGATAAATGCTACAATCGGAGGCTGTTTAAAAAGAAAAAAGAAAATCAAAAAGAAAGGAATAAGATCGATAATTTTTGCAACTTCTCTTTGTCTGTCACTATCGGGAAAATTCACTTTATAAGGTAAATAATATTCAAAGAAATCGTAAATGCGATTTCCCTCCAAATCAAAACTTCTTGTCGCTCTTCGGGTAATCTTCTTATCCTTTAATTCTGAAATTTTCATTTGTACTTTTAATTATATAATCATACTCAACTGTATTCTTTTTCTTGCTTCATCAATTTCGGTTACTCTTACCTGAACGTGTTGGTGTAGTTTTACCACTTCATTTACGTCAGAAACAAAACCGTCTTTTAACTGAGAAATATGAACCAGTCCGCTTTCTTTAATTCCCAAATCTACAAAACATCCGAAAGCTGTAATATTATTGACAATTCCCGGTAAAATCATTCCGATTTTTAAATCGGTGATCTTTTTTACATTAGGATCAAATTCGAAAACTTTCGCTGCTTTTCTTGGATCTAATCCTGGTTTTTCCAATTCCTTTAAAATATCTTTTATTCCTAAAATTCCGATTTCTCCGGTAATATATTTTTCAGGATTTATCTGAGCGATTTTTTCTTTGTTGGCGATTAATTCATTGGTTTTAATTCCAAGATCTTTTGCCATTTTTTCAACAATTCCATACGCTTCCGGATGAACTGCCGAATTATCCAAAGGATTTTTAGCATGATTAATTCTCACAAATGCCGCCGCTTGCTGAAAAGCTTTTTCTCCTAATCTGGGAACTTTTTTCAATTGTTTTCGGTCTTCAAAAGCACCGTTTTCAGCTCGGTAATTCACGATGTTTTCCGCCATTTTCTCGCCGATTCCTGAAACATAGCTTAATAACGATTTACTTGCTGTATTTAAATTAATTCCGACAGAATTCACACATTTCATTACGGTAGAATCCAGTTCATTTTTCAATTGAGTTTGATCGACATCGTGTTGATATTGCCCGACTCCGATAGATTTGGGATCAATTTTTACCAGTTCCGCCAACGGATCTGCCAATCTTCTCCCAATAGAAACCGAACCACGAACCGTCACATCATAACTCGGAAATTCGTCTCTTGCAATTTTACTCGCAGAATATACCGAAGCTCCGGCTTCCGAAACCACGAAAACCTGCAACGGCTTATCGAATGCAATTTTTTTAATGAAAAACTCGGTTTCACGGCTTGCTGTTCCGTTTCCGATGGAAATGGCTTCAACATTATACGCATTCACCATCGAGCGGATTTTTTTCATCGCCATTCCGCTTTCGTTTTGTGGAGCGTGCGGATAAATGGTTTCGTTGTGTAAAAGATCTCCTTTTTCGTCTAAACAAACGATTTTACAACCGCTTCTGTAACCAGGATCGATCGCTAAAATTCTCTTTTCTCCCAAAGGTGGAGCAAGTAACAATTGTGTTAAGTTTTCAGAGAAAATCTCGATCGCTTTTTTGTCGGCTTTTTCTTTGGCTTCCTGTAGCGTTTCGTTGGAAATAGCAGGTTCCAACAATCTTTTGTAGCTGTCTTTTATCGCTAATGAAATATGCTCGGATGTTTCGTTATTTGATTTAATAACTGCATTTTCTATAAAATCGATTGCTTCATCTTTATCGATTCCGATATTTGTTTTTACAAAGCCTTCAGTTTCGGCTCTCAACATTGCTAAAAGTCGGTGAGAAGGCATTCTGTTCAGGCTTTCTTCCCATTCAAAATACTGCGAAAATTTCTGAGCATCTTCTTCATCTTTTTTAGCTTTTACAACTTTAGATGTGACAACGGCTTTTCTCTGGAACAGTCGGCGAAGATTTTTTCTGACGTACATATTTTCATTAATCCATTCTGCCATGATATCTCGCGCACCCTGCAAAGCTTCTTCTTCAGACGAAACTTCATCATTCAGATATTTTGAAGCTAAAAACTGCAAATCCTGAACTTTCTGACTCATAATCATTTTAGCTAAAGGTTCCAATCCTTTTTCCTTTGCGGCATCAGCTTTGGTTTTCCTTCTTTTTTTGAAAGGCAAATACAAATCTTCAAGCTCTTGAATATCAAAACTTTCTTCAATTCTCTGTTTAAATTCCGGAGTTAGGGCATTTTGTTCTTCTACAGATTTTAAAATGGTTTCCTTACGTTTTACAATTTCTTCAAACTGTTTGCTGATCTTTGAAATCTGTTCGATCTGTACTTCATCAAGGTTTCCGGTTTTATCTTTTCGATACCGTGAAATAAAAGGAATGGTGCAATCTTCAGCCAATAACTGAAGGGTAGCGTTGATACTTTTTTCGGATATATTTAAGGTTTGTTGTATATAAGTAATGGTGTTCATTCGAAAATTTTGAATGGCTAAAGTACTGACTTTTTTATAAAATAATTTACTTTTTTCTTCTACATTTGGTGTAGAATTCTGTAAATATAGGACTTGTTTAAACTTTTATTTTGACTATAAATTTAAACACTTAAGTTATTGTAAGTTTAATTGAAACCGTAAAAAAGATCACTTAAGTTTTTAAAAATGTTTGATTTTTATTCTTTTGTAAAGTACTGTTTTTACATCATGATTTCCCACAAGGTTTGTCATTCCGCAGGAATCTAGGTGCGAATCTTTCCATACTATTTTCTAAAATCTTTGCTTAGATTCTTGCGGAATGACAAACGGTGTATTTGTTTTCAAATGTTGAAACGACATCCAAAATAGCGAGTGCGGAAAGCGGGAAAAAGCTCCTTAAAAAAATAATAAAAGTACAATTCGAAGAAGTCAAATAACTTCAAATAAAATATTTAAACAAGCTTATTATTTAATTATTTCATTGTAATAAATAGGAGTGTAGTCTTTTTCATCGTAACCCATAATAATGACTTTATAGTTTTTTGCATCGTCATTATTAAAGAATTGTACCTGAACCGGTTCTTTGGACTGTGTTTGCAGCGATGGATTCCAATAAAGAACATTGCGGAAATCTTTAGAAATATTGTTAAAACCTTCATCCCCGTAAACCGGACTTACAAATGGTGTCTCCTTATCGAAACCGTTTAAAGTAATCTGTTTTAATTTTGTCGGAGCCGTAGAATTACTTACAGAACCTGTAATTCCGCCTCTTTTGGTATAAATTGCAATGGCTCCGTTTCCGCCTCCAAAACCGCCTGCAAAAAAGCCTTTCATCACTTTTACCATGGCAATATCTGAGGTTGAAATTGAATTAATCTGAGAAGGATCGACTTTCATTTCGTCCAGATAAATGCTTATTTCGCTGCCTCTTAATTTTGGAATAAATTCTCCCATATTAGATTCGATGGTCAATCCGGCAACTCTTCCCTGTAACCATTGCAAAATATTGACAGATCCTTGAGCGCTGTTGTTATCATTCACGAAATCGAAAATCATATCATTCGCACTTTGAAACAAAGGACCGCTGAGTTTCTCATTAAGCTCTTGGGTTTTGTTTTTTCTTACGCCTTTTAACTTCACTTCTTCGATAAGAGTGGCTTTTTCGTTAATTAAGCTTTGATTATTTTTCGTTGTAAGATATCTTTCGATTTGAGCGGTCGGTTTATCTTCATTGGTGCGTTGTACCAGATTATAATTGCTTTCAGGTAAACTCTTTTTGTAAGGAACGAAAGCATAATTGGGCTGGAAAATCACCTGAACCTGTTCTTTAGGTATTTTAGGATCATTTAATTGATAGGAAAACTTAATGGCATCTTCAAAAAATAAACTGTTTAAAGAGAAAAATCCGTTCGCATCAGTTTTTTGCTGATAGAATTTTACTCCCTGATTGGGCATTTCAAACAAGAGATTCAAATCTGTATTGGGAGCGGGTTTTCCCTGAACTGATACCTTTCCTTTGTAAGAAATATACGATTGCGGTTTATTACCTATAATAGGATAGGTTCCCGACATGATCGTTTTCCAGTCGAATCTTTTCCATTTTTCTGAAATTAAAAGAGCATCTAACGCGTCTGAATTATGATTTTTTGTAAAATATTGCGATGGTGTATAGATTTTTGAAGTGATATCGCCTGTTAACCATAACGTGCTTAATAAGCTGTTTTCATCTTCCGAACTGTCAGAATTTCCGTCCAGTACGAGAACAGTATAAGCTCTTCCGTCAGAAGTTTGAGGAATGCCGAATGAGTTTGACGCTCTCGGAGATTCATTAAGAGATAAAGACTGAATTTCCGGTTTTTTTATCTTTAATACATCAGGCTGAACAAAGCAAAGTCTCTGCGCGACAATGTTTTCTTTATCATCAAACACGGTAAACTGCAAAACCCCGTTGATGAGCTGGTTTGCGGGAATAGAGTAGGTTTTTTCTAATATTTTGTTTGATTTAACTTTAAAAACCAATTGGTTACTAATCGTTGCAATCACTTTATATAATGTTCCTGGAGCAATATTTTTTGATTTTAAAGCAAATTTAACGGCATCATTAGTGTTTATAACCTGAAGATTTATCCCTGAATCTGATACATTGGGTAGATCAATGGTCTGTTTATTCCCTTTTGAATCATCGACGATCAACTGATATTTCGCTCCGGCTTTTGGAGTTAATGAAAATGAACCTACATTTTGATCAAAACCTTTAAATGAAGTTATTTTTACATCAGGTTTTGCTGTATCTACAATATAACCGTTCCAATCGGATGGTGGTAATCCTTTTGACTGCAGACGAACGGCAAATTTTGTATTGATACCGTCTACAAAAGTTCCGCTTTCTGGGAAAACCGAGGCTGTCCATCGGGAATTGCTGTCAATGACAAGTTTTTGAGGAGAAGAAGGATTATACACTGTAATGGGTCTTAACGCCTGAAAATCTTCATTAAAATTAGTCATCCACGTTGTATAAGCTCTTACGTAGTAAATGTCTTCTTTTAAATTGTCGGGTAGCGTAAAGTTTCCGCTGCCTTCTCCATTAATTAAAGGAACTAATTTTTTGCTGATCTGAGTTTTATTCCGGTCATACAATTCTACAAACAAAGAGGTAGAAATCGTTGAAGGGCTGTATCCATCAAAGACGAAAGATTTGAACCAAATATTTTCTCCCGCGACATAACTGTTTTTATTGAAAACCAAATGTACTTTTTCCTGAGGATATTTTTCTGTAAATATTTCTAAAGCACTCTCCGCTTTATCCTGTGCTTGAAAATTACTGAAAGTACTTAAAAAGAGTAGTATTGGTAAGAGTTTATTTGACATAGAAATAGAATTATTTACATTAAAAATAATTAAGTATAAAAGTACATCATTTGAGATTTTAATACAATGCAAACGATTGCAAAGTAGATTAAAATATTATTAAAATTTTTATCTTAAACTTGTTAATTTCAATGCGGAAAATTATAGAATTGAAAGGAAAATAATAATTTCTTGATGTATGATAAGGCGTTAAACAATTAAGTTTTCTATTTTTGGACATCGAAATTTGAAGTATTCTAAATCATTTAATAAAAATAAACTTTTTAAACAATTTAAATAATATGAAAAAACTTAGTGTAATTGCATTAGTGGGAATTGGGTTATTTGCAGCATCTTGTAACAAAGAAAAATCTGCAGAAAATGCTGCTACAGCTCAAGAACAGAGTGTAGCTGAAAGCAAAGGTGAAGTATTGGCGATCGACACAGTAGCTTCTGTAGTAAACTGGAAAGCTTTTCACAAAGGCGGAATGGCTCCTCGTTGGGGAACTCTATCTGTAAAATCTGGTGATTTAAGCATTGAAAACGGAAATGTATCTGCAGGAAACTTTGTGATCGATATGAACTCTATCAAAGTAGATCCGGCTTCAGTAACAGAAAAAGATAAAAAACCAGCAGACTTGGAGACTCACTTGAAAACTCCTGACTTCTTCGATACTGCGAAAAACCCTACATCAGACTTTAAAATCACTAGCGTAACAGATCTTAAAGAAGCACCAAAAGATGCTGTTGCAGGAGCAAATAAAACGGTAAGCGGAAACCTTACTTTATCAGGGAAAACAATGAACGTTACTTTCCCTGCAAAAGTGGATGTAGCAGAAGGTTCGGCTTCTATCCAAGCTAAATTCACTGTAAACAGAGCAGACTGGGGAATCAAATTCGGAACTTCTGAAGCAGATCCTGCAGAATGGATGATCAGCAAAGACATCGAAATCGCTGTTGACGTAAAAGCTAAAAAATAATATTGTTAGATTATAAAATCATTGAAGCTGCCTTTTTTAAGGTGGCTTTTTTTTGGTTTTAAAGTATTATGTGTATCTAAAAGAGTATTGCTTGAGACAAATAAAATAGATCAATTCAAATACTCAGAAGTATTAATCCTCACGCAATATTCACTTCCAAGATAGAGTGGATCACCATGTTTCTCCGACCAAAAGCCATCTAAAATATCCTTGCTGAGGCAACGGTAAACAGCAACTCCTTTATAAATCTTATGATCATCACCCTCATAATTAAAGTTGATAACTAAAATTTCGTCCTTATAAAAACCTGTGCCGTTCTGTTCATGATCACCGATTATCCATTGTGCGATAATACGGTTGTTTTCATCAAGAGACAACGTTAATATGCCTTGATAAGAAATGTAGTCTGCCTCCTCCTGATTGCTTCCCTGAACAGAATAACTGCCCACTAATTCCTGTACTGTCATTGGTTTGCTTTTCTAATGGATTACAAATTTAAAAATCTTGTTTTAATTGAATCATGAATATTTTTTATCAGTTATAAAGTTTTAATTAATTTTTTATTATATTATTCATTAAAAGATGAAATATTTTCAACAAATATTTTTTCCTTGATTATTTTTTTATATTTTTATCATTCAAACTATCAAAAAATATATCATGAAAAATTTAAAAAAGGTTTCAAGAAGAGAAATGAAATCTATTCAAGGAGGAATTATTAAAGGTATGGTAAGATGTAAAAATCCAGATACTTGTGTAGTACAATGGGGATGGGGGACAGGTTCGTCTGCTAATTGTGGTGATTTTGAAATTATTTGTGGAGAAGCTCCACCACAAGATCCATGCGAAATAATGGCATGTGTATAAATAAAAGTTTAAAAGAGAGTGTTTTTCAGCACTCTTTTTTTATTTACATTTGTCTCAATGACTTATTTATTATTAATAATCAATATTATTAGTTTCATCATCTTCGGTATTGACAAACAAAAAGCCGTAAAACATAAAAGGAGAATCTCAGAATTAAATCTTTTAATACTGACTTTTCTAGGCGGAACAATCGGTGCAATACTAGCAATGCTCTTCTTCAGACATAAGATTTCAAAGACATCTTTTTTATTAAAATTTGGATTAATTGTGTTGATTCAAACGGCGTTGATTTACTTTTTTCAAAAATATTTTTAAGATTACTCATTAAAAATTAATCTGTTATTCTCAGTTTTTCACTTCAATATCAAGATAATTCATTCAATTGTAAAGTATTAAGAAAGGCTTTTCTTTTAACTTCTTCATTATGAAATTATTAATTAATAAAACTTGTTGCTGATTATTTCATTAAAAATCACTAATTTTGCACCCGTAAAAATCTTTTATGCAAAACATTAGAAATATTGCGATTATCGCACACGTTGACCACGGGAAGACTACTTTGGTTGACAAGATCATCCACGCTACCAATATTTTCAGAGAAAATCAGGAAAGTGGAGAATTAATTATGGATAACAACGATCTTGAAAGAGAAAGAGGGATCACGATCTTATCCAAGAATATTTCTGTTACTTATAAAGACACGAAAATTAACGTAATCGATACTCCTGGTCACGCCGATTTTGGTGGTGAAGTAGAAAGAGTATTGAAAATGGCAGATGGAGTTATTTTGTTGGTGGATGCGTTCGAAGGACCAATGCCACAAACAAGATTCGTACTTCAGAAAGCGTTGGAATTAGGATTAAGACCATTGGTTGTTATCAATAAAGTTGATAAACCAAACTGCCGTCCTGAAGAAGTTCATGATCAGGTATTTGATCTGTTCTTTAACCTTGAAGCTACAGAAGAGCAGTTGGATTTCCCAACATTCTACGGTTCTTCTAAACAAGGTTGGTTCAACACTTCACTAGAAGAAACTGAAAACATTTTCCCATTATTAGATGGTATTTTACAATATGTTCCTGAACCTAAAGTTGAGGAAGGGAATCTTCAAATGCAAATCGTTTCTCTTGATTTCTCTTCTTTCTTAGGAAGAATTGCGATCGGAAAAGTAATCAGAGGTGAGATCAAAGAATCTATGTGGATTGGTCTTGCTCAGGCAGACGGAAAAGTAGTGAAAGGAAAAGTAAAGGAATTGTACGTTTTCGAAGGTCTTGGTAAGAAAAAAGTAACTGAAGTAAAAGCTGGAGATATCTGTGCTGTAGTAGGTTTTGACGCTTTCCAGATCGGGGATTCATTCGTAGATCTTGAAAATCCTGAACCATTGCCAAGAACGGCTATTGATGAGCCTACGTTGAACATGACGTTCTCTATCAACAATTCACCTTTCTTTGGTAAAGATGGTAAATATGTGACTTCTAATCACTTGAAAGAAAGATTGACTAAAGAATTAGAGAAAAACTTAGCATTAAGAGTTGAGCAGACTGATGATGCAAACACTTTCTTGGTATTCGGTAGAGGTATTCTTCACTTGTCAGTTTTAATTGAAACGATGAGAAGAGAAGGGTACGAAATGACAATTGGTCAGCCACAAGTTATCTTGAGAGAAATCGACGGAGAAAAATGTGAGCCTTACGAATCTTTGGTTGTTGATGTTCCTGAAGAATTTGCTTCTAGAGTTATTGATTTGGCAACTCAGAGAAAAGGTGACCTTCACATTATGGAAACTAAAGGTGAAATGCAGCACATGGAATTCGAAATTCCTTCTAGAGGTTTGATCGGATTACGTTCTCAAATGTTGACAGCTACTGCAGGTGAAGCTATTATGGCACACCGTTTCACAGAATATAAGCCTTTCAAAGGGGCTATTCCTGGAAGAAGTAATGGTGTATTAATCAGCAAAACTCAAGGTCCGGCTACAGAATATTCTATCGCAAAATTACAGGATAGAGGTAAGTTCTATGTTGATCCGGGTGAGGAGATCTATGCAGGTATGGTTATCGGTGAGCAAAACAAACCGGGCGACTTAGTTGTAAACATCGTTGAAGCAAAACAATTGAACAACATGCGTGCTTCTGGAAAAGATAAAGATACAGGTGTTGCACCAAAAATCTTATTCTCTCTTGAAGAATGTATGGAATATATCCAGTCTGATGAAGCCATCGAGGTAACTCCAAACTTCATCCGTATGAGAAAGAAAATCCTTTCTGAAGAAGAAAGAAAAAGAATGGAAAGAGGAGCGAAAGCATAATCTAAAATTCTTAAATATACTAAAGCCTCGATTTTTTCGGGGCTTTTTTCTTTTTAATTGATTAATTTAGCATAAGTAAAATATAAAGAAGATGACAATTACTAAAGAAAAACTCCATAAACAGATTGATGAATTTCCGGATGAAATTAGTATTGATGAAGTAATTGAAAGATTAATCATGATAGAAAAACTGGAGATCAGAAAAAAAGAATCTGAGAATAATGAAACCATTTCCGAAGAAGAGCTTAAAAATGAAATGGAAAAATGGTTCAAGTAACAAAGTAGTTTTAATCCATTAAAAACAATGGAAAAATTTAAGAAAGTATCTCTAAAATTTTTTTAAATATAGACCTTGTTTAAACTTTTATTTTTACCACAAAAGATTAACACATCATTTATTTAAGTTCATTACTAAACAGTAAAATAAGAACACAATAGCTTTTAAAAATCTTTGATTTTTGTTCTTTTATTACCTTTTGTTTCTCAATAAGTAAAATAATAACACATCAATAATAGCTTTTGCCTCTTTTTTGCGGTTAAGTTTTTATTTGTTTAAACAGTTTAATATTAAAGCCTTGATTTTTTCGGGGCTTTTTTCTTTTTAATGTTTCTCGATAGGAATATTCAATAGGAGCGGCCTTTAGTCCGCTTTCAACATTCAAACAAAAAAATCGGCTTTAGCCAAAACATAATTTTATACATTTCTAAACGCAAGAATATTGGTGTGATAGGGTTTTTAGCAAGCTTTACATTGCGAAATTTTATTGCAGATAAAATCCTTGCGCCTTAAAACAAGATGTTTAATTATAATTTTGAGTCTTTGCGATTTAAACCAAATGAAGTAAATTTTAAATAAGTCTATAATTAAAAATCCATTTTATTATTGTAATTTTTAAAATCAAAAAAATAAATTAATGTAGTTTTGCAGACTATGAAAGTGAATAAACTAAAGCTGGTATTTTTATTCGGAATTTTTACATCCTTTACTTCATGTTCTGTTCAGAATAATGCGGTAAAAGCAACGACTCCGACAAAAAATACAACAAAGCCGAACAATAATATATCAATCCCAAAAGATTCTGTTGTAATTAACAAACCTGTCACGATTCCTACAGATGAGGTTTTCAGAACCAATCTCCCCGAAATCAACCGCGAATTCCGTGGAGCATGGATTGCAAGTGTAGCGAACATCAATTGGCCTTCAAGAAATAATTTAACGGTTGATCAGCAAAAAGCAGAAGCCATCAATATGTTGGATATGTTAAAAGATAACAATTTTAATGCAGTAATTTTCCAGGTTCGCCCTTCTGCGGATGCTTTGTACACGAGTAATATCGAACCTTGGTCGTATTTTTTGACGGGCGAAACAGGAACGGCTCCTTATCCTAATTATGATCCTTTACAATTTTGGATTGATGAAGCCCATAAAAGAGGATTGGAACTGCATGTTTGGTTAAATCCTTATCGTGCGCATCATACAAACGGCGGTTCTCCCAATAGTTTGTCGATGGCAAACAAGCTTTCAGACATTGTTGTAAGGTTAAGAAACGGAATGTATTGGTTTGATCCCGCTGATCCGAGAACACAAGGTCACGTTTCTAATGTCGTGAAAGATATTGTGAAAAGATATGATATTGATGCCGTTCATTTTGATGATTATTTTTATCCGTATGCAACGTATAACAAAGGAGCAGATTTCCCGGATAATGCGACTTGGAACGCTTATGTAAACAGTGGAGGAACATTGTCAAGAGCAGATTGGAGAAGAGATAACGTCAACAAATTTGTAGAAAGAATTTACAAAGAAATTCATGCTGAGAAAAGCTATGTGAAATTTGGAATCAGTCCGTTTGGAATCTGGAAACCGGGTTTTCCGGAAGGTATTGTAGGTTCTTCGCAGTATGACGAATTATATGCAGATGCCAAATTATGGTTAAATAAAGGTTGGGTAGATTATTTCTCACCCCAATTATACTGGCCGATTGAATCAAAAGGACAGCCTTTCGAAACATTATTAAATTGGTGGAAATCAGAAAACGCAATGAATCGCCATCTTTGGCCGGGCTTAAATACCGTTGAAATTAAATCATCAGATCGTTCGACGGAAATTAAAAATCAGATTGAAATTTCAAGACAGGTTTTAGGAAAAGATGCCGGAGAAGTTCATTGGAGTATTGCAGGTCTTACAAAAAATGCCAACATGCTTCCAACGTTGAAAAACGGACCGTACAAAGAGAAGGCATTGGTTCCGAAAACCCCTTGGTTGAAAACAGTTCCGTTACAGACTCCGACCTTATTTATCAATGATAACGGGAGTTTTGTACAGACAAACTGGAGTAATAAAAATATAAAAGATGTTTTCCAATGGGTGCTTTTCACTCAGTACAATGGAGCTTGGGAAACGGAGATTCTAACGTTAGATCAGCTTTCAAAAGAGATCCCTAAATATAAAGATGGTAAAACGTTGAATGCAATTGCCATCAAAGCCATTGACAGATTAGGAAACGAAAGTGACTATATGGCGAAGAAAATAAAGTAATTTTAATTAAAAGATACTAAAAATTAAACTCAGCGATCTTAATTGGTTGCTGAGTTTTTTTGATGAATTTGTTTCAACTTTTATTTTTATAGTTGGAAATCGCAAAGGCGCAATATAATATCTATAACAATGTTTTAAGGCGCAAAGATTTTATCTATGATAAAATTTTTACCGTTTTATTGTAAAATATTTATTGAAAATCTTCGATTTTCTTGCGCCTTAAAAACTGTATAATATAAAAAGCTTTGCGCCTTTGCGATTTCCAACAAAAAGAGTTAGAAATTTTCAATAAAAGTTTAAAAGAATTGGGTATTGACTATTTCCAATTTATAAATATTATGAAAGAATTATCATTTAATATAGTAAATTTGCCGCTACATATAACCAGATTGAGCTAATAGTAAATGATATGAATGATTTTTTAATAGGTATTGGAAAGAGATTAAAAGATATTAGGAAAAAAAATAATTTAACTATTAACGAGCTGGCTCTCAGAGCAAATGTAAGCAATGGTTTGATTTCCAGAATCGAAAATGGACGAACAATTCCTTCTCTTCCTGTACTTTTGGATTTGATTCAGTCATTAGAAATCGATGCGAGTTATTTTTTTGAAGGTGTTGAGAAAAAATCGAATGCAAAATTCATTTATTTACCTAAAGAAAGTCAGCAGGTTATAGAAAAGGAAGTGGAAGCCGAAGGTTTTAAGTACATGCATATTTTCAGTAAAAGCCTTCATTCACTAGGTTTTGAAGCTGTTTTGCTAACTCTTGGACCTAATTCTAAAAGAGAAAAAGTAATTACAGATGCTTGGGAATTTAAATATATTCTAAAAGGCGAGGTGAAATATTTAATCGATAACGAAGAAATTATTTTAAAAGAAGGTGATTCTTTGTACTTCAACGGGAAACTTCCCCACGTACCGGTAAGCATCAGTGATGAAAGCTGTATTATGCTGGTACTTTATTTCTATTCGGATAATAACTAAAAAGAAGATGATTTTAAATCTATTTTAGGTAAAAAGTTTACAAATAGTAAAATTTACAATTTTCGATATTTCCGATTCTTAACATAAAATTTATTTTAATATCAAAATACAATGAACCACGGATGAATGGTTCATTTTTTATTTTTGATAATAATCGTTTGTTTAATAGGGTTTTATGATGTGAAATTCCATTTTTATAAACTACACGAAATAAAAAAGAGATAAGACTCAGTTAACATAAAATAGATACTTCTTAAATATTAATTAACATTAAAAATTTACATATATTAAAATTATTGAGTTGTTTTGCAGTAGAAATTTAATATATGTAAACAATGGAATCAGTAATAAAAAAATCTCTATTCCCTCTTTTTGCCTGTTGTACTATTTTTATCTCTGCTCAAAAGCAGGTAGTCACAGGAATTGTTTCAGACAATAATCAGCCACTTCCGGGAGCCACCGTGAAAATCACCGGAAGTTCTAAAATAATAATCACCGATATCGAAGGGAAATTTTCGGTAAATGATCTGAAACCCGGTCATTATGATGTGCAGATATCTTATATAGGCTACGAAAATAAAGGTCTTACTATAGATTTGCAGTCAGAGCAGGCAATGGATTTGGGAGTGATCTCAATGTTCCAGAAACAAAAAAATATCGATGAAGTAATTGTTACGGGATCTCTTAAAAACAGTGAAGCGAGAGCATTAAACCTTCAAAAAAATGCCATTAATATTTCCAATGTCATTGCTTCAGATGCAATTGGGAAATTACCGGACAGAAACGCTGCAGAAACGGTTCAGCGTGTACAAGGTGTTTCAATTGAAAGAGATCAGGGAGAAGGAAGATTCGTTTCTCTCAGAGGATTGCCGCCGTTTTGGGCATCAACAACGATCAACGGAAACAGACTTCCGACCGCAGAAGAAGAAACAACTTCCAGAGCAACAGCATTCGACTTTTTCCCGACAGAATTAATTTCCTACGTTCACGTGAATAAATCTTTCACACCCGACATGGAATCCGACGGAATCGGAGGTGGCGTGAATTTTATCACCAAAACTCCACCCATGAAAACCGAGTTTAAGGCAACACTGGGAAGCGGATATAATGCTAAATCGGATAAAGGAGTTTACAACATCGGATTACTTTACGGAGGAAGAACGAAAGATAAAAAATTCGGGTATCTATTCAATTTTGCACATTTCATCAGAAACTGGTCGACAGATAATTTTGAAGCGAGAAGAAGTGGTGATGAAGGGGTTTTCAGATTAGAACTTCGTGATTATAATGGAGTTAGAAAAACTACCGGAATCAATACCGCTTTTGAATATGTCTTGTCTCCGAAAACGACATTTTATCTAAAAGGAATGTACGGAACATTGTCTGATGACGAAACGCATTACAAGCACAGAATCAGATTTGATAAATTCAGTTCGACAAATAATACGGCAAGAGTAGAATTGCAAAATATTCATAACCTGTTGATTACAGAATTAACTTCAATTTCTTTAGGAGCAGTTCATAATTTAAATAAAAGCAAAATCGACTGGGATTTATCTTATTATGACAACAGATTTAAATATGGAAATATTCCTGACAAGCAAAATAATTCCTATTACGTTATAAAATATACCCAATCCGGAGTTGGGATTGATCCAAGCTACATTGCAGATCACGGAAATGGTCCGAGAGCTTACTGGAAAGCGGATGGCGGGAAATTAGATTACAAAGATCCGGATGCATTATTTGGTTTTTACAGTGATCCGAATTTCAAGATGGATGCTTCTCAAATGAAATTCACAGACCTTGAATTTTACAAAGTTTTTGTTGAGGAAAAAGATAAAATTGTAGCAGCTTTTAACCATGAGATCAATGCTTCTGACAAATTAACCTTAAAATATGGTTTCAAATACAGAGACAAGGAGCGTAATGCAAAATTCTCTGATATTTTCTACAATTGGAGCAACGGAACAGCGCCACTTTTATCAGATTTTGGTCAATATATTACCACTCAAGCGAACGGTCCAAAATATTTAAGTGAAATGAATACCCATATCGGAAACACTTTCGGACCAGTTTTATCGACTTCGGGAATGGATCAGTTCTGGTTTCAGAATCAGGGAAATTTAAAGATAAATCCTGCCGATTCCGAATCTCTTGAATACAATAAAGCATTAGGAAGAAACTTCGATGTTTTCGAAAAACATGCCGATGCATACGGAATGGGAACATATAAAGTGAATGATCAGATCACGATTTTAGGAGGAATCAGATTGTCGAATACGGATACAAAAGTGAAGGGATACAATGTGATCGACAATACGTTAGTTCCTGTTGAAAACACGAAAAAATACCTTGCCGTTTTGCCGATGTTGCACATTAAATATGCCTTAAACGACAAAACAAATCTACGTTTTGCAGCAACGAGAACGTTCTCAAGACCGAATTTTGGAGACTTAACTCCGGGTGGAACGTACAGTGAAGCGGATAACGAATTTAAAGGTGGAAATCCGAATTTGAATCCGACTTATTCTTTGAATTTCGATTTAATGGGTGAATATTATTTCTCAAACGTTGGGATTTTGAGTGGTGGAGTTTTCTATAAATCAATCACCGATCCTATTTTCCAAGACTCATTTATCGGAAATTATAATGGAAATAACGGAGTACAATTCACTGCGCCAAATAACGGAAAAAAAGCTTCGTTAAGCGGAATTGAATTAGGAATGAACAGAAGATTCGATTTCTTACCCGGTTTCCTGCAATATTTCGGAACACAGTTGAACGCCACTTTCATGGATTCTAAAATGGAAAAACCAAGCGGAAGAGAGGTGAAACTTCCTTATCAGGCGAAAGAATTGTACAACATTCAGTTGTTCTTCGAGAAAAAAGGATTCAACGCAAGACTGGCTTACAACTACAAAGGAAAGTATGCGGTAGAATATGCAGAAGATGATCTAAATGATTCATATTACGGGAAATACAGCAGCTTAGACTTCGGAGGTTCTTATCAATTTACCAAACATTTGATGTTATATGTTGATGTAAACAACATTCTGAACAAACCTTTGATCTATCATTTCGGAAAAGATGAAACGCGTCCCGAACAGGTTGAATATTATGGAGTAAGATCCAATTTAGGTGTAAAACTTAATTTCTAACCACATCAAAATGGCAGAAACGATCAATAAAAAAACAGTAGTAACACTGAGAGCGGCTTTCGCTGCTTTCGGGGTCTACTTTTGCATGTATGGTTTTCGGAAACCCTTTACAGTCGCGTCTTTCGAAGGTCTTGCTTATTTCGGAGTAGATTATAAAGTCTTGATTATCATTACTCAGGTGATGGGATATTTTATCTCAAAATTTATCGGAATTAAATTTATTTCAGAATTAAAACCGGAAAAAAGAATCTTTTATTTATTCACATTCATCGCGGTTGCAGAGCTTGCTTTGCTCGGTTTTGCAGTCGTTCCTGCTCCTTACAACATTATTTTTATGTTCATTAACGGGATTCCGTTGGGAATGATTTGGGGAATTGTTTTCTCCTACATTGAAGGACGAAAAACCACGGAAATTATCGGATTATTTTTGTGTTCAAGTTTTGTCGTTTCTTCAGGATTTACAAAATCTGTAGGGAAATTTTTAATGGATACTTTTAATATTTCAGAATTCTGGATGCCTTTTTCGGCAGGATTAATTTTCATTATCCCATTATTAATTTTTGGTTTCATGTTGGAGAAACTTCCAAAACCGACCGAAGAAGATATTGCATTAAAAAACAAAAGACAGCCACTTAATAAAATCGAAAGAAAAAAAATCATTCAGCAGTTTTTTGTTCCGATCATCTGCATTACATTTTTATATGTGAGTTTAACGATTTTAAGGGATTTCAGAGATAATTTCAACCGCGAAATCTGGGATAATTTACACATCAAATTCGATAGTTCGATCTTTACATTAACGGAAATTCCGATTGCGATCATGGTGCTTTTAATTTTAAGTTTCATGGTAAAAGTGAAGAATAACAAAAAGGCTTTTGCCTATTATCATTACATTCTTTTTGGCGGAATTTTAACGGTCGGTTTTTCAACTTATTTATTTGAAACCAGCGCTATGTCGCCTTTTGTCTGGATGGTTTCTCTCGGGTTTTGGCATGTATTTGTGCTACATCCCGTTCAACGGAATTTATTTTGACAGGATGATCGCCGCTTTTGACATCAAAGGAAATGTAGGATTTCTAATTTATTTGGTAGATTCTTTCGGTTATTTGGGGAGCGTTTTAATTTTACTTTACAAAAACTTCGGTTCACCGCAGACTTCCTGGCTGAATTTTTATATAAAATTAAACTACATCATCGTAGTCGTCACGTTAATTTCTTCTCTCATCGCTTTTATTATGTTCAGAAGAAAATCAAAAAAAAGTAAAGTCAATAACAAACCATACATCAATTTCGATCCGTCGGAAAGTATATAAATTATAGTAAAAATGACAACAAAATTCGATTTAATCGTTGTAGGAGGCGGAATTTTAGGAACTTTTCATGCGTATCATGCGCTGAAAAAAGGTCTTAAAGTGGCTTTAGTTGAGAAAAGCTCTGTTCCTCAAGGGGCAACGGTAAGAAATTTCGGGCAGGTCGTTCCTTCCGGGATGGATCTCAAATGGCAGAACTTCGGAAGAGAAAGTCTGGCGATTTATAACGAACTTCAGGCTCAAACCAATTTAACAATAAGAAAAAACGGCTCGGTTTACATTGCTTCAAATGATGAAGAATTGCAGTTAGTCAACGAGTTACACGAGATTAATAAGAACAATGATTATGAATCTGTTCTTTTATCAAAAGGCGAATGTATCAATAGATTTGACGGTCTTCGTTCAGATTATTGCAAAGGCGGACTATTTTTCCCACAGGAATTATCGGTGGATTCTGCTGAAATGATCGTAAAACTTCATGCACTTATACAGGAAAAACTAGACTTAAAAATTTTCTACAATACAACCGTTGTTGAAACCAACGAAAATGACGGAAAATGTGTTGCGATTACTGCAGACGGAACAGAATTGAATGCTTCAAAAATCATTATCTGCGGCGGACACGAGTTTAAAACATTGTATCCAAAAGTGTTTAACGAAAGCGATCTTGAAGTAAGTAAATTACAGATGCTTCAGACAAAACCACAAGGGATTTATTCGTTGCAGGGAAATATTTTGACGGGACTTTCCATCAGAAGATACGAGTCTTTTGAAGAATGTCCTTCTTTTGAAAAGATAAAATCGTTGGAAGATTCAAACTCTTTTGAGAAGAAATTTGGAGTTCATATTTTATTCAAACAAGCTCTCGACGGCTCGATTATTTTAGGAGATTCCCATGAATATGCAGATGCGAAAAATGCTGATGACTTGGGGTTTGATTTAAATATGGAAATCGATGAATTCATGATTAATGAAGCCAAGAAAATTATAGATCTTCCGACGTACGAGATCCAGAGAAGATGGTTTGGAGTGTATTCTCAATGCAAAACGAAAGATATTTTCGAACACAATCCATCGCCAAATATTCATATTATCACAGGAATCGGAGGAAAAGGAATGACGGGAAGCGGTGGATTTTCAAAATTTAATATAGATAAAATTTATTCATAAAAAACTAATGAAGAACATAGAATTATTGGTTCTGGATATGGCCGGAACTACGATCAATGAAGACAATGTAGTATATAAAACGCTAACAAACGCAGTCAATGATTACGGATATGAAGTCACGTTAGAAAAAGTCTTGTCAAGCTGTGCCGGAATGGAAAAACTGGAAGCGATTACAAGTTTATTAAAGGAAATCGGAGGAAACGAAGAAGATGCACCCGCTATTTTTGAAAACTTTTCGGATAAATTAAAGGAAGCCTATCAAAATTTAGACGTAAAACCTATTAATGGCGTTGAAAATTTCTTGCTAAAAATGAGGTCTCAAGACAAAAAAATTGTTTTAAATACAGGATATACTTCCGAAATCGCCCAACAGCTTTTAGATAAATTAGGCTGGAAAGAAAACACCCATTACGATGCTTTAATTACAGCAGATGATGTTTCAGAAAGCCGTCCAAGCCCTGAAATGATACTTTTAGCAATGAAGAAATTCAATATTAACCAACCTGAAAAAGTCTTAAAAGCAGGTGATTCCGTCATCGATATTGAAGAAGGGAAAAATGCGCACTGTGGTTTGACAATTGCCGTTCTTTCCGGAGCTCAAAGCAAATCCGAACTGGAAAAATCTAATCCCGATTATATTTTCAATACAATCTCTGAGGCTGAAGCAATTCTTTACTAATCCTTTCAAATTCAGCTACCCAATTCAGCCTCAATTTTTTGATTTTAAACATTAATGACACGAATATTTTCACAAATACCAAAAATAAACTGGTGAAAGTGTGGTGATCAACCTTGTCAAAGTTTAAAACTTTGACAAGGTTCTAAACTTACAAATACTTATTCAAAAACTACTTATTATTATGAAAGCAAAACTATTTTCAATGGCAGTCATTATGAGCTGTTTTCTTGGAGCTCAGACGAAAAAAGTTCTTTTTATCGGGATCGACGGTTGTCGTGCTGATGTAATGATGTCTTCCAATACACCAAACATTCACACGTTGGCAAATCAGTCTATTTATTCTTTGGACGGGCTTTGCGCGGCAACAACTTGGAGCGGAAACGGATGGAGTACAATGTTGACGGGAGTTTGGCATACAAAACACAATGTTCAGGACAATAATTTTACGAATCCTAATTACGTTAATTATCCTGATTTCATGACAAGAGCAGAAACTTATAATCCTAATCTAAGAACGATCTCTTTAGTAAATTGGGCTCCGATTAATGATCAGATTGTTCAGAATGCGGATGTTCAGACGAATTTAGGATCAGATTTAGCGGTGAAAAATGCGGCTGTCACAGCTTTACAAAGCGATAATCCGGATATTTTATTTGTTGATTTTGACGATGTAGATCACGCAGGACATTCTTACGGATTTTCTTCGAGCGTGCCGCAATATGTGGCTTCAATGCAGACAACAGACGCTTATATTGGCGAAATTGTAGCGGCGATGAAAAACAGAGCAACATATAATAATGAAGACTGGTTGGTGGTTTTAACGACGGATCACGGTGCTGTAGATAACGGTCACGGTGGTGGAAATCTTTCAGAAAGGAATATTTTCACGATTTATTCTAACCCGACTTTTACTCCTCAACAGATCAGTAAGACAACTTTACAATCCAATAAAACTTTTAATGAGTTAAATTTTCCGGCAGGAACTTACGCAAAACCGGCAAATCAAACGCCTTTTAATTTTGGTGCAAATCAGGATTTTACGATTGAGTTTTGGGTAAAACCAAATGCAGCTTACACGAGCGATCCTGTAATGATAAGTAATAAAAACTGGGCAAGCGGAAAAAATAAAGGTTTTGTAATTTCAGGATATTCTGGGCAGACTTTTAGAATGAATATTGGTGACGGAACCAACAGAATAGATCTTACAGGTGGAAAAGTAGAGACCAATGTTTGGAAACATATCGCAGCAACCTTCGACAGAGACGGACTTGTAACGTTATACGAAGATGGTGTTCCTGTGACTTTTGCCAAGATGAATACGATCGGAAATATCGATTCTGGACTTCCGTTCACGATCAATCAGGATGGTACAAACGTTTATAATCTTAATCTTGCAGCTTCTTACAAAGACATCAGAGTCTGGAAATCGGCACTTCCGAATGAGGTGATTGTGAACTGGGCAAATCAGGATATTACGCCTTCACATCCTTATTATTCTCAATTATTAGCCAATTGGAAATGTGATGAAACGACAGGAAATACATTAAACGACTCAAGTCCGAATGTCAATAATGTTGCCATTACAGGAACTCCCGCAAGAAATCTGAATACGGTTACTAATTTTAAAATTTATAATTATTTAACGACAACCAGAGAAACAGATCATTTGCCGACAGTTTTGAATTGGTTGTGCATTCCGGTTCAGCCAACTTGGGGAATTGATGGAGTAAACAGAATTCCGTTGTGCTCAAGCGGAAGTTTATCTGCAAAAGATGAGGAAATCTCAACTAATGATTTTGTGATTTATCCAAATCCTGCCAATCAGGAAGTTAACGTAAAATTCAAATCAAAGGAAAAGGAAATGAAAGTGGAGATTATGGATGCAAAAGGATCTTTGGTTTTATCAAAAAAAATAAATTCTTCAAACGAAAATTATAATGAAAAACTGAATATCAGTCACTTTTCAAGCGGTATTTATTTCATAAAAATATCAGGAAAAGGAAAATCATTGAATAAAACATTTATAAAACAATAGGAGACAGGTAATTGTTCCTTACAGAAAGCTTTCGATTTTAATATCGGAGGCTTTTTTAGTTTGATACTTATTTTAGAATAACTATAAATTATTAACTTAAAATAAAGTAATTCAATATATTATAAACTGCATGTAATGTATATGGTTGAATAAAATAACTTCTCGGAATCATTTTTGCATCATAGATTTCATAATCACTAAAAATATTTTATTATGAATACCAATAGACTTTCCTCGACGATAGAAAAAGCATTGAGCGATCAAATGAACAAAGAAATTCACGCATCACACGTTTTTTTATCTTACGGAATTTGGGCAGATGATAAAGGATATCAGGGAATTGCCAATTTTCTTTACAGACATGCTCAGGAAGAGAGAAATCATTCGATCAAATTCATGGAATATGTGCTGAACAGAGGGGGAAAACCAAAGGTTGAGTCGATTCCTGCACCACCCGCAGATCCTGAATCTTTAACGGATTGTTTTGAAGGAGTTTTCAAGCATGAAGTGGATAATACAACGGCTATTTACAAAATCGTAGACATGGCTTTGGAAGAAAAAGACTGGGCAACATGGAATTTTATGCAGTGGTTTGTTCAGGAACAGATTGAAGAAGAAACATTGGCTTCCAGCCTGATCGACAAACTGAAAATTGCCGGCGGAGACAGAGCTACAGACGAATCTCTGTTTACTTTAGACAAAACATTACAAAATGCACCGAATGGCGTTCCTTTGGCTCAGGAAGCTACAGGAGATAATCCATAAAAATGCAATCATAAATTTAAATTATTGAAAATCTGTCAAATATTTGGCAGATTTTTTATTATGAAACTCTCCTTAAAATCACTATCTTTGCACGCTTAAAGTTCAAGGTTCTGAGTTCAAAATTTAAAACAGAATTTGTCTAAACCTTGAATACTAAACCTTAAACTTAGAATTTTACAATATGAAATGTGGAATCGTAGGCTTACCGAATGTAGGTAAATCAACTCTTTTTAACTGTCTGAGCAACGCAAAAGCTCAATCGGCAAACTATCCTTTCTGTACAATCGAACCAAATTTGGGAACAGTTTCTGTACCGGATCAAAGATTGTTCGAATTGGAAAAAATAGTAAAACCGGAGAGAGTTTTACCGGCTGTTGTGGAGATCGTAGATATCGCAGGTCTTGTAAAAGGCGCAAGTAAAGGAGAAGGTTTAGGAAATCAGTTCTTGGCAAATATCCGCGAGTGTGAAGCTATTATTCATGTTTTGAGATGTTTTGATAATGGAAATATCATTCACGTTGAAGGGTCGGTAGATCCGATGAGAGATAAAGAAATTATCGATATCGAACTTCAGTTGAAAGACCTTGAAACCGTTGGAAAAGCTGTTGAAAAAGCTAAAAAATTCATCAAATCTGGAAAGAAAGACGATATTCAGACGTACGAAACACTTAAAAATCTTGAGATATTTATCGAAGACGGTAAAAATGCAAGAGAGTTTCCTATGGATGATTTTGCAAAATCTATCATCGATGATGTTC
Source organism: Chryseobacterium ginsenosidimutans (assembly GCF_024807225.1). Lineage (GTDB taxonomy): Bacteria > Bacteroidota > Bacteroidia > Flavobacteriales > Weeksellaceae > Chryseobacterium > Chryseobacterium ginsenosidimutans. The sequence continues at coordinate 3,152,665 of NZ_JANUCO010000001.1, read as the reverse complement.
AGCTTTTGACGAACAAGCCGGTTCTTTACGTTTGTAATGTTGATGAAAATTCAATTAAAAACGGAAACGACTGGATTGCGAAAATCGAAGAAATGGCTAAAAATGAAAATGCTGAAGTCGTAGTTTTGGCAGCTCAGATTGAAGCAGATATCAACGAATTGGAAACTTTCGAAGAAAGAGAGATTTTCCTTGACGAGCTAGGTCTTACAGAACCTGGAGTTAACCGTTTGATCAGAAAAGCATACGATCTATTGAAGCTTCAGACGTATTTCACGGCAGGAGTAAAAGAAGTAAGAGCTTGGACGATCGGACAGGGGTGGACTGCTCCTCAAGCTGCAGGGGTAATTCATACAGATTTTGAAAAAGGATTCATCCGTGCTGAAGTGATTAAGTATGACGATTACATGACGTATGGTTTCTGAAGTAAAAATAAAAGAGGCCGGAAAACTTTCTGTAGAAGGTAAGGAATATATCGTTCAGGATGGTGACATCATGCACTTTAGATTCAACGTATAAGAAAATATTAAAGTTAGTTATAGAAAAACGCTTCCAATGTATTTTGGGAGCGTTTTTTGCGTAAAATTTGTTTGTTTTAACGGCTAATCTATCGGAAGAAGTTGGCATTGTTTCTCTGCACAGCCAATTCCAAATTTTCTGCATTGCCCTGTTGTTGGCTCAACACATTGTTCTTTTCCTCCGACAATGGAACGCAATTGCTTTTTGTTTAATTTTTTTCCGTTGTTTAAGTTTTTATTTTTCATGATAATTGATTTTTAGTGAGTTAGTGAAAACTAAGTTAAGAAAAATTAATATAAATAAATCACTTTTAATGGAAAAATTTATTTAATTACATAATTCATTTATCTGTTAAGACCCAAATCAATTATTTCGTACATTTGATTTTCGCAAACAATACATCATGGAAAAAATCGTTCGTACTTCACTCGAAGATTTCTATCAGGAAATGAGCGAAAAGCTCGGAACAGACCTTGAAAGCATCTTTCCAAAGGGTCTTCATAAAGATATTGGTCATTTTAATGTTTTTGATATTGCCCAAACTATTGAGAGGGCAAGAGCCACTGCCGAAATGCCTTATAACAGGAGGAAATATTACAAAATAAGTTTGATAAGAGGAAAGAACAGGGCAGAATATGCAGATAAGATTATTCAGATAAAACAAAATGCTTTGCTGTTTGCGACACCCAAAGTTCCGTATCATTGGATTCCGGAAGATCAGGATCAGTCGGGGAGTTTCTGTGTTTTCACCGAAGATTTTTTTATTAAAGATAAATCTCACAGCACACTTGAAGATTTACCGATTTTCCAGCCGGGAAATATTCCTTTATTTGAGATTGATGATGAATTGGCGAACGAAATAGAACAGTTGTTTAGCAAGATAAAAAAGGAAATTAGTTCTGATTATATTTTTAAATATGATCTGATCAGAAATTATGTGCTGGAACTGATTCATTACGGACAAAAGCTGCAGCCGGCTTCAAAATTATCTACTTCCAATGATGCTTCTTTACGGGTGGTTTCACTGTTTATTGAGTTGTTGGAGAGACAGTTTCCTATTGAATCTTCGGATCAGAGATTACAGCTGAAGACAGCAAAAGATTATGCAGACAGATTGGCGGTTCATGTGAATTATTTAAATAAAAAATTGAAAGACAGCACAGGAAAAACCACGACCGAAATCATTGCAGAAAGAGTGATTCAGGAAGCCAAAATATTATTAAAGCAAACAAAATGGAATGTCTCGGAAATCGCTTATGCTTTAGGATTTGAAGAAATTGCTCATTTCTCCAACTTCTTTAAAAAGAAAACTTCATTGGCACCTTTAGAATTTCGTTCGTGATTTGAATTTTGCAAATTTCAGTTTGATTGAAGCAAACACATCAACCTGAAATTGTCTGAACTTTGTCCCATCAAAAAGAATCAAAAAAGAATTAAAAAAATGGAAACAAGAACAAAAATCGCATTAGTAACTGGCGGAAGTCGTGGATTAGGAAGAAATTCTGCTATTAAAATCGCTCAAAAAGGTCTTGATGTTATCATCACGTACAGAAGTAATAAGGAAGAAGCTGAAAAAGTAATTGAAGAAATCCAGGCTTTGGGAAGAAAAGCGATTGCTTATCAATTAGACACGAAAGATCTTAAAAGTTTTGATGCTTTTGTAAAGCAAGTTGGAGATCATTTGGAAGAAAATACAGGAAGCCGAAATATCGATTATTTAATCAACAACGCCGGAACATCTTTACATTCATCGATTACAGAAGTAACGGAAGAGCAGTTGGATGATGTTGTGGATATACATTTTAAAGGAGTATTTTTCTTAACTCAGAAATTTTTACCGTTCATTAATGAAGATGGAGGAATTGTAAATATTTCTTCAGGATTGGCAAGATTTGCGACTCCGGGATATGCCATTTATGGTTCTATCAAAGCAGGAATTGAAATGTTGACGAAATATATGGCAAAAGAATTGGGTTCAAGAAAAATCAAAGTTAATGTAGTTGCTCCGGGTGCGATTGAAACGGATTTTGGCGGAGGAGTTGTAAGAGATACAAAGGCAGTAAATGATATGATTGCGGGTGCTACAGCTTTGGGAAGAGTAGGAGTTCCGGACGATATTGGTGGAGTTGTCGCGTTTTTATGTACCGAAGATGCAAGATGGATCAACGGACAGAGAATAGAAGTTTCGGGCGGAATGTTTTTATAGATCCTGATAAATTAAGATAGTTTCATTGAAGCTATCTTTTTTCTCATAAATTGAGCAGATAATTAAAGAAAAATCTGCGTTATCTGCTCAATCTGCGAGAAAATTTAAATATTAAAGTTTCGACAAATTCTCAAGCGCCCTTTCCAACGTTTCCTGTTTTTTTGCAAAACACAAACGGATGACATTTTCATTCAGTTTATTTTTATAAAAAGAAGAAAACGGAACGCTTGCCACTTTGTGAGTAATAGTCAGTTCACTGGCAAAATCAAAATCGCTTTTATCGGAAATTTTATTATATTTCAAAGCCTGAAAATAAGTTCCTTCACAATCCAGCAATTCAAAAGGAGTATTGGCTAAACCTTGTCTTAAAAAATCTCTTTTTTCCTGAAAAAACTGGTTTAAATAGTTATAATGATCCGGATTTTTCATGTATTCTGCCAAAGCAAGCTGAATCGGCGTGTTTACGGAGAAAACGTTGAACTGATGTATTTTTCTGAATTCGTCCGTCAGAATTTTTGGCGCGGCACAATATCCTATTTTCCAGCCTGTAACATGGAAAAGCTTTCCGAAAGAGGCAACCAATAAACTTCTTTCCTTTAATTCAGGATATTTACAGATGCTTAAGTGCTGTTTTCCATCAAAAACAATATTTTCATAGACTTCATCACTTAAAATAAGAATGGAAGTTCCTTCTACAATTTTAATCAATTCCTGAATATCATTTTCCTTTAAAATCTTTCCTGAAGGATTGTTCGGATTGTTGAGGATGATCATTTTAGTTTTCTCGCTTACTAGATTTTTCACGACATTCCAGTCAATTTCATAGTTTGGAGCTTTCATTTCAAAACGCTTTACAATTCCTCCGAAAAGTTCTATCGTCGGTTCATAGCAATCGTATGCAGGTTCAAAAATAATGACTTCATCGTCTTTTTTTACAAAAGTGGCAATCGTTGTAAAAATAGCCTGAGTTCCTCCCGCAGTAACCGTAATTTCAGAATCGGGATGATAAATCGCCTGATGAGAATTTTCAATTTTTTTAGCAATTTCTTCCTTTAAACCAATCATTCCTCCCATCGGAGCATATTGATTAAAGCCTTTTTTGATGAAATTGTCAACCAGATCCAACAGTTCAGAATCCGGCATAAAATCGGGAAACCCCTGTGAAAGATTAATGGCTTCATTTTCATTGGCAAGCTGCGTCATCTGACTGAAAATAGTAGTTCCCACATTGGAAAGTTTTGATAAAGGAAGTTGTATCATTAAAGCGAATTTTTTACTTACACCGAATTTAATTTATTTTTTCAAGTTAAAGGCTAAAAAATATGAGATTAAGGCGATAAATTTTAATTATTTAAACTGATTTTTGATAAAATTTTCACCGCCGTTTCATCCACCAGTTGAATATCGACAAATAAAAGATCCGGAGAATGTTGACTGAGATAATCGGAAGCGTACGGAATGCCGTAGGTTTAAAAATCGATTTCAAACTCAGGGAATTTATTTCTCAGGAGTAGGGAGATAGATTCTTCGTCATCCTGGTCATCAATGATGCAGGCATGTAATTTATTTTTCATGGTCTTAGTTTGGTTTTATCGAGAGTTGGTTTTAATCTTATCGAATCCTTTTTTTGGTATTAAAGGTTAAATATCAAGTGAATTTTTATCTAATTAATAAGGAAAAATACAACAATTTTGTTTTTCACTTACGATTGAATAATGTAAATACAGAATTTCGTTGAGAACTATCCAAAAAATATAGATAAATATCGATAAAAAATGAATTAAAAAATTCGGATAATTTTTTCCAAATTCGTACTTTTGTACGTTTGCTGAAATTACGTATGTCACAAGAAATAAACCCAATCTATTCCGAAGATAATATCAGAACCCTCGATTGGCAGGAACACATCCGTTTGCGCCCCGGAATGTATATCGGGAAGCTCGGAGACGGTTCGTCTGCTGATGATGGTATTTATATTTTGCTTAAAGAGATTCTAGACAACTCCATCGATGAGTTCAGAATGAAATCGGGCAAAAGAATTGAAATAAAAGTCGACGACGGTAAAGTTACTATTCGTGACTTTGGTCGTGGAATTCCGCTTGGAAAAGTGGTGGATGCCGTTTCCAAAATGAACACCGGAGGTAAGTACGACAGTAAAGCCTTCAAAAAATCAGTCGGTCTGAATGGGGTCGGTACAAAAGCCGTAAACGCGCTTTCGGAGTATTTCCGGGTACGATCTTTCCGTGAAGGAAGAATGAAGATTGCTGAGTTTTCCCGTGGATTGATCACTGAAGATCATGAAGAAAAGGATACTTCAGACAGAAACGGAACCGAAATTTCTTTTATTCCGGATGGTGATATTTTCCTTCACTTTAAATACAGAAAAGAATACATCGAAAGAATGCTTCGTAACTATTCTTACCTGAATCCGGGGTTGAAAATCTTTTTTAACGGTGAAACTTTCTTTTCTGAAAACGGTCTTAAAGATTTGTTGGATGAAGAGCTGGAAAATGAAACATTATATCCTATCATTCACCTGAGAGATAATGATATAGAAGTTGCGATTACGCATACCGATAAATCTCAGACAGAAACCTATTTTTCATTCGTAAACGGACAAAATACAACGCAGGGAGGAACGCATCTGAATGCTTTCCGTGAAGCGTATGTAAAAACGATTCGAGAGTTTTTTAATAAAACTTTTGATGCTTCAGATGTAAGAAAATCTATTGTTGCTGCGATTTCCATTAATGTTGAAGAACCTGTTTTTGAGTCTCAGACAAAGACTAAATTAGGTTCAAACGATATGGGACCAAACGGACCGACGGTAAGAACTTTTATTATCGACTGTTTAAAAAGTAAATTAGATAATTTCTTACATCAAAATCCGGAAATTGCAGAAGCGATTCAAAGAAAAATATTAATTTCTGAAAGAGAAAGAAAAGAACTTTCCGGAATCCAGAAACTGGCAAGAGAAAGAGCAAAAAAAGTGTCTCTTCACAACAAAAAACTTCGCGACTGCAGACAGCATTACAACGATCAGAAAAACGAAAGAAAAGGGGAAACCCAGATCTTCATCACTGAGGGAGATTCTGCATCCGGATCGATCACAAAATCCAGAGATGTTGAAACGCAAGCTGTATTTTCGCTAAAAGGTAAGCCGTTGAACTGTTACGGATTAACGAAAAAAGTAGTGTACGAAAATGAAGAATTTAATCTTCTTCAGGCTGCATTAAATATTGAAGAAAGTTTAGAAGATCTTAGATACAATCAGGTAATTATCGCAACCGATGCCGATGTCGACGGGATGCACATTCGTCTGTTGATGATCACGTTCTTTTTGCAGTTTTTCCCGGATTTAATTAAGAATAATCACCTTTATATTCTTCAGACACCATTATTTAGGGTTAGAAATAAAAAGGAAACAAGATATTGTTATTCGGAAGCAGAAAGAGTAAAAGCATTGAATGAATTAGGGAAAAATCCTGAGATCACCCGATTTAAAGGATTAGGTGAAATTTCTCCTGATGAATTTAAACATTTTATCGGAAAAGATATTCGTCTGGAGCCTGTAGTGATAGGCAAAGATCAGACAATTGAGCAGTTATTGGAGTTTTATATGGGGAAAAACACTCCGGACAGACAGGTTTTTATCCTTGAAAATCTTGTCGTAGAAGATCCAGACATTAATAAAAAAGAAATATTGAGTGAAATTATAGATGAAAATTAATTAAAATTATAGATAAAAAAACGCATACAAGCCACGCACAACCATAAAAAACTAATATAGTTATGAGACTTAGTAACCGTAATAAGACCTCGGTTTACAGCTTCGTAAATACACTGCTGATCATGTTTTTGATAGGCGGAGTGGGAGCTTATCTGTTGGAAGAATACAGATTTGATATTTTAGGAAAGGAAAGTTTACTATTAATTGCGATTCCAATTATTTTAATAGTGCTTTTTTACCTGACTGGAAGACAGATTTTTGAATACGATAGCGACGGAGAAGCGCTTCATTTCAGAAATAGGGATATCATTCCTTTTTTGCATAAGGCATTAAGTGATGAATTTCCAAAGTACAAACTATTAAAATTTGAGATCATTGATATTTTCTTTATAAAAAGACTCTATGTGACGATCTCAAGCAAAAATGGTGGTTCAACAATGTTGAAATATGAAGTTTCATATTTGACAAGAAAAGAAATTAATGATTTAAAATTCTCCTTAAATAAAGTAGTTAAAGCTAATAACGAGAAAAAGAGTTAATATATAAATGATGACAGAAGAACACTCGCATAATGATGGTGAGAGCTTAAAAAAAGTTTCCGGACTGTACAAAGACTGGTTTCTGGATTATGCTTCTTATGTAATTTTAGACAGGGCGATTCCCTCGGTTTTTGATGGTTTTAAACCTGTTCAAAGAAGAATTATGCATTCCATGCGAGAGCTGGAAGACGGACGTTATAATAAAGTTGCCAATATCGTAGGAAATACCATGAAATATCACCCTCACGGTGATGCTTCCATAACGGATGCAATGGTAGGAATCGGGCAGAGAGAGCTGTTGATTGATACTCAGGGAAACTGGGGAAATATCTACACAGGAGATTCTGCGGCGGCGGCGAGATATATTGAAGCAAGATTGACACCTTTTGCGCTGGAAGTGGTTTTCAACCCGAAAACTACCGATTGGGCAAAATCTTATGACGGCAGAAATAACGAACCTATTGATTTACCCGTAAAATTTCCGTTGCTTTTGGCTCAGGGAGTTGAAGGAATCGGGGTTGGTCTTTCCACAAAAATTCTTCCTCATAACTTTAATGAATTAATTAATGCTTCTGTCGCTCACCTTAAAGGTAAAAGATTTGAGCTTTTCCCGGATTTTTTAACGGCAGGATTTTTAGATGTTTCAGAATATAACGACGGTCACCGAGGTGGAAAAGTAAGAGCCAGAGCAAGAATAGTTCAGGTCGACAAGCATACTTTGATGATCACGGAGTTACCTTTTTCCAAAAATACAGGAGATTTGATTGATTCTGTGTTGAAAGCCAATGAAAAAGGGAAGATTAAGATCAAAAAAATTGAAGATAATACATCAGATAAAGTAGAAATTCTGATTCATCTTCCTAATGATTCTTCGCCTGATAAAACGATCGATGCACTGTATGCTTTCACCGATTGTCAGGTTACGATTTCTCCGAATGCCTGTGTAATTGTTGGTGATAAACCAATGTTCCTGAATGTTTCTGAAATTTTAAGAAGAAATACAGAACATACGGTTTCTTTGCTTAAAAAAGAACTTGAAATAGAACTTCATGAGTTACAGGAAAGCTGGCATTTTTCTTCATTGGAAAGGATTTTTATTGAAAACAGAATCTACCACGATATTGAAGAAGTGGAAACCTGGGAAGATGTTATAAAAACAATCGATGAAGGGTTAAAACCTCATACGAAACATCTTTTAAGAGCGGTAACCGAAGAAGATATTTTAAAATTAACAGAAATCAGAATCAAGAGAATTTCAAGGTTCGATTTAGATAAATTTAAAGAAAATATTGCCGCGCTGGAAGGTAAAATAGAGCTGGTAAAACATCATTTGGCGAATCTTATTCAGTATGCGATTGATTATTATTTAAATATTCAGAAAAAATACGGAAAAGACAGACAGAGAAAGACTGAACTTAGAATTTTTGATACGATCGATGCTACAAAAGTGGCGGTTGCGAATGAGAAATTCTATGCCAATTTTGAAGAAGGTTTCATAGGAACTTCCCTGAAAAAAGATCAGTATTTATTCGATTGTTCAGACATCGACGACATCATTACTTTCAGGAAAGACGGAAGCATGAAAGTGGTGAAAGTAGAAGCCAAAACCTTTATCGGAAAAGATATTTTGCACGTTGCCATTTTCAAGAAAAACGATAAGAGAACGGTTTACAACATGATCTATCGTGAAGGTCGCGACGGACCTTATTATATGAAACGTTTTTCTGTAACAGGAGTCACAAGAAATACAGATTATCCTTTGGCTTCAGATAAAAAAGGTTCGGAAACGCTTTATTTTTCGGCAAATCCAAATGGTGAAGCGGAAACAGTAAGTGTTCTTTTAAAACCGAATCCAAGAATCAGAAAAAATAAAATGGATATCGATTTCTCAGAATTAGCGATAAAAGGTCGTGATTCTAAGGGAAATTTGGTCACAAAATATTCGATTAAAAAAGTAGACCTTAAAGAAGAAGGAGTTTCTACTTTGGCACCGAGAAAAATCTGGTTTGATGATACGGTAAGAAGATTAAATGCAGATGCAAGAGGAACTTTGCTGGGAAGTTTCAAAGGTGATGATAAAATACTGACAATCAATACCAACGGAGAAGCAAAACTGGTGTCTTTTGATCTTGGAAACCGTTTTGATGATGAATATTTGGTGCTTGAAAAATGGCGACCGAATCAGCCTGTAACCTGTATTTATTTTGATGGCGAAAAAGATATCTACTTCATTAAGAGGTTCTTATTCGAAAATAACACGAATATACAGACTTTCATGCCATCTGAACATTCAAAATCATTTATTGAAAATATACTTGTTTCAAATGGTGCAACTGCCGAAATTATTTTTGCTAAAGACAAAGGTAAAGACCGCGATCCTGAAACCATAAATATTGATGAATTCATCATGGTAAAAGGGATCAAAGCTATTGGGAATCAGTTCACTAAATTCAAAGTAAAATCAATTAATATCACCATTCCTGAGCCGGAAGAAGAAGAGCCTGAAGTGTATGAAGAACAGGAACGTATTGAAGGCGATGATGATGGCGGAACGATAGGAGATTTGTTTCAAAGTGATGATGAGAATAATGAAGCATAATTAAAATATACACATTGAAAAAAATATTATTTCCGATTATTTTAATTTCCGCAATAAGTTTTTCCTGTAAAAAGAAGGAAGTTAAAAAGGAAACAACAGTAGTTTCAGCGAACACAACCCCTGTTGATTCTACTGAAATACCTCAAGTTGAAGAAGCATCTGTTGATTCGGAAAGCGTGAAATCTGATTTGGATTATGATGAAGTTAATGAAAAAGATTTCGGAAAATGGAAAGGAGAGTACTTTTTAGATTATATCGATTATGCCGGAGAAAATGACGGAACGAAACTTAAAGCAAAACTGATCCTCGATTCTCCCACAGACGGAGATTTCTATCTTTGGTATGAAAAGCCAAATGATACCGTAAAGGAAGGAATGCACCATGTTTACGGAAGTTTTGGAAAAGCAGACAATACAAATAATACGATTAAATTTTTGCCCGAGATTATTTCTGAAGGTGAAGATACAGGAATTGATTTGGACTACTTTTTGTATAGCAAAGACGGAAAATTTTACATCAAAAGTGAAATGATTCCTTCAGAAAATGGAGATTCTAAAGAACTCTTCATTCAAAAAATTAAATAAAAAACAAATGAATATTTTAATAGTAATTATAGCAATTACTGCCATCATAAGCTTTGTAGCACCCAATGGAAGCAGTAATTTTGAAAAATATAAGTTCAGCGTTGGAGCGATTCTGAACAGAAAAGAATACATTCGTTTACTTTCTGCCGGTTTTCTTCATGCGGATATTATGCACTTGGTGTTGAATATGTATGTTCTTTATTCGTTTGGTCCGGCAATATTAGGCGCTTTTGGAATTCCTGGATTTTTAGCAATTTATATAGGATCAATTATTGTTGGAAATCTATTGTCATTATTAATATATAAAAATCAGAGTTGGTATTCAGCTATCGGAGCTAGTGGAGGTGTTGCTGGAATTATTTTTGCGAGTGTTTCTTTGAATCCTGTACTTACAAAGATCGGGATTATATTTTTACCCCCTCAGTTGAGTATTCCTGGATATATTTTTGGACTGCTTTATTTTGCGTATTCAGTTTATAGCATGCTAAACCCAAGAAGTAATGATAATACAGGTCATGCAGCACATTTAGGAGGTGCTTTTTTCGGACTTATATATTCAGTTTTAATATTTCCTGAACTTGCAATGCACAATATACTCTATCTAGGAATTATGGCTCTCCCATTGATTTATTTGAGCTATGAGATTTTTGTAAGGAAAAGAATAGGGTAAAAGTTTATCTTTAACTAAAATATCAAAACCAATGAACGCATCAGAGTTAAACAATTTTATCGTTGTACTTATTTATGGTTCATTGGTTTTGCTGTCTTTACTGAAGCTGGCAAATCCTTTAAAAGTCAATAAAAAAGCTAATTTCTGGTTCGGGATATTTCTCTTTTTATGGTCGACTTTCTGGCTTGATGAAGTTCTTTTTTTAATCACGGATACGACGATCGAAATTCACGTGCTGTTTTTGGGACGCTTCATTCAGTTTTTAACGCCCATTGTATTTTATTTCAGCGTTTTATTTTATACAAATCCGGTTTTTAAGTTTAAAATCTACGACCTTAAATATCTGGTTTCTTCCCGTAATATTTTTACTAAGTCTCATTTGTGTTGAATTGGGTTTTCATACTTTTCAATATGTTACTATAAGTCTAATTCTCTTTCAGGCTTTATTTTACAGCGGACTTTCGTATTTTACGATCAGGAAACATCAGAAGAAAATTCAGCAATTCTCTTCGAATACGGAAGAAATTAATCTGAACTGGCTTGAATATATCATTCTTATTATTTTCATCGTAAGTATCGTTTTTGCGATTTATAATCTGTCTTTTAATGCCAAATCATTAAATGTTTTCATTAATACCATCTTTTTATCGGTAATTTATTTCGTGGCTTATAATTCTTTAAAGCAAAAAGAAATTTATCCGGTAGAAGAAAAACAGCGTGAAGAATTAATTTCCATGGATGATTCTAAAACAGAAGAAATTAAACGTAAACTTATTTCTGACGAAGAATTAGTAAAGATTAAAATGCAGTTGGAAGAAGTCATGGAAACCCAAAAACCATATCTCGACAGCGAACTTAATTTGATTAAGCTTTCCGAAATGCTTTCCGTTTCCACACATCATTTGTCGTACGTAATCAATACTGGTTTTCAGAAAAACTTTTTCCAGTATGTCAATGAATTCAGGATTGATTATGCTAAAAAATTATTGAAGGATAATCACAAACTTTCAATTCTTGGAATCGCCTATGAATCCGGATTCAATTCAAAGACCTCTTTTAATACTACCTTTAAAAAATTCACGAATCAAACTCCTTCCGAATTCAAAAACAGTTCAGATTTATAAATTTTAACTTTATTTTTGATTTAAGTAATTGATTTACAATTGTTAATGAATTTTAAATTTTTACTTAAAAATAGGTTCACTCAGATAATTTGGAACATAAAAAGGACTTTTTGAAGATACTTTTGCTCCAGAAAGTTTTGTTATGAATATCAAAGAATCATACGCAGTTGTGACAGGAGCGAGTCAGGGATTAGGAAAAGCGTTTGCCGAAAGTCTTGCCCAAAAGAAAATCAATATTATTCTCGTGAGTCTTCCCAATCAATATTTAAAAGAATTGAGTGAAGAGATTTCAGAAAAATTTAATGTAAAAACGCATTACTATGAAGTTGATCTTTCCGTTAATGAAAATGTCTTAAATCTGACAGAATGGTTAAATAAATCATTTGATATTCATATTTTAATTAATAATGCAGGATTAGGCGGAACGAGAAAATTTTTAGATGCAAGTCCTAATTATATCAATACGATTCTTCAGGTGAATGTAATGGCGACTTCTTTAATTACTCATCAATTATTGCCCAATTTACTGAAACAGCCTCAAGCGTATATTTTAAATGTGTCGAGTATGACTGCATTTTCTCCGATCGGTTTCAAAACGGTTTATCCGGCTTCCAAAACCTTTGTGCATTCGTTTTCAAGAGGTTTGCATGAAGAATTGAAAGATACCAATGTTTTTGTAAGCGTTGTCAATCCGGGTGCGATGAAAACCAATCCTGATGTAAGCAAAAGAATAGAGAAACAAGGGTTTTTAGGAAAATTGACCCTTCTTGATCCTACTAAAGTTGCGGATTATTGTATTAAGCAGCTCTTTAAAAAAGATTCTGTAATCGTTGTAAATCCTGTAAGCTGGATTATTATGAAAATATTGCCAATCTGGATTAAGCTCCCATTAATGACAAGCGCAATTAAAAAAGAAATCGAAGCATGAAAAAAGTTTTTGTTACCGGAATTACTGGACTTTTAGGAGCAAATGTTGTTATAAAATTATTAGAAGATGGTTATTTTATTATTGCTTTGGTGCGCCAGAAAAGCGGTTATTTGGGTAAAGAAAATGAAAACCTTAAACTGATCGAAGGTGATTTGTTTTCTGATATTTCAAAGCATTTGAAAGAGGTTGATTACGTCATTCATATTGCGGCGGAAACCCAACAAAATCTACTTTTTTACAAGGATTATGAGCGAATAAATTATGATGCAACCATCCGGTTATTTTCTCAATCTGTAGAGGCAAAGGTTCACAAATTCTTGTTTATAAGCTCTGCAAATACGTTGGGTTTTGGTGATTTGGAAGATTTAGGAAACGAAAATAGTCAACAGAAATATCCTTTTACCCATTCTTTTTATGCTAAGAGCAAACAGGAAGCAGAAAATTTTCTGTTAAAAAATAATGAAACAACAGAAGTCATCATTTTAAATCCGACTTTCATGATCGGAGCTTACGATTACAAGCCGAGTTTCCGGGAAAATTATCTTTTGGGTCTGGAAGAAAAAGCTGTTATTTTACCCGAAAGGTGGAAAAAGTTTGGTTCATGTAGAAGACGTTGCCAATGGAATTGTAAAAGCAATTGAAAAAGGAAAAAACGGCGAAAAATATATTTTAACGCATGAAAATCTGAAGTATAAAGATTTCTTTCAAAAGGTAAATAAAATAACCCATCAAAACTCGGTAATGATTCCGATTCCGGATTTTATTTTAAAGACTTTGGGTTTTATAGGAGATGTTTTAAGATGCTTTAAAATTAAAACCAATTTAAGCTCTGTAAATATGAAAGCATTAAGAATAGACAATTTTTATTCTAATCAAAAGTCAATTGATGAATTTGGAATAGAATATCAACCCATTGAGAAGGCTATTAAAGATGCTGTTCGTTTTTTCGAAAATAAAGAAAATACCTCAAAAAAGTTGAATAAAATATAATTGCTCACTAATTAAATTTGGTTGTTTTGAAAATGATGGTTAGTTTTGGTATTCAAAAAAATACATTCAAAACAAATAATGAAAAAAAGAGTATCCTTCAAAATGTTTCTAAAGCCCGGCTGCGAAAAGGAATATGAAAAAAGACACCGTGAAATATGGCCGGAATTAAAAGTATTACTGAAAAATTCAGGAGTATCGGATTATACGATCTATTGGGATAAAGACACCAATATTCTGTTTGCTCATCAAATCGTTTCTGAAGGTTCTGGTTCTCAGGATTTAGGAGCTTCTGAAATTGTGAAAAAATGGTGGGATTATATGGCAGATATTATGGAAACCAATCCGGATAATTCTCCAATTAGTATTCCTTTAGAAGAGGTTTTTCATTTAGAATAAAAATAATCGGTTTTAAAGATTTAGTGTGAAAGTTTTTCCAAGGCTTGTTCTAAATTTTCAACAAAATTAATGTGCTTCATTTTATTGCTTTCAAAAATAAAATCTTTAATACTGTTGCTTTCATACTTGCTGAAATCTCCGACAATCGCCAATCTCACACGATAATTTGAGAATTTCTGAAGAATATCTCCGGCAATTTTTGTTTTCAGATCAAAAAATTCCGGAGTAATATTTTCTTCGTAAATAATAATTTTATCGAAATCCTGGTAATACATATTTCCCAAAAGATCTAAACCATCTTGAGCGTTTTGTATGATGATTTTATCAGAAATTATTTCTGCGATTTTGGTATTGTTGATTTCGTGGGTTTTGGTTTGCATCGTTAATTATTTTTTTTCAAGCTTCACTAAACCTTGTCTTGTAGCAAGATATAGATTTCCTTCATCATCCATTTTCATGGTAGAAATATATGAGGTAGGAATTTCTGAATTTTCATTGTGGTAGTTTTCCCAATTTCCATTGAGATCGTAACGAACCAATCCTGCTCTGTCAGTCGAAATCCAAATAACTTTTTCTTTTTTATCATAAACCACACAATTTGTATGATTGAAAGGCATTCCGGAATTATCTGTTGTGAATTGTTTAAAAGTTCCATCATTAGATCTTATGGCAATTCCTTCGTTATTATTCACTTTTAATTTATCTGCCCTGTTAAATTCATATAAAGTGAAATATAAATTTCCGTTTTCATCTTCGTCCATAGAAGTGATGGTTTTTCCCTTCAATACGGTGTCAGAATTTTCAAAATTTGTTACTTTACCGTTTTCGTCAATCATGGCAGTTCCTTTGAAAGTGCCTATCCAAAGTCTGTTTTTGGCATCTCTTTTTGCAAATGAAATAATACCTGCAGGCATCTCTTTGATTTTATCATGATTGATCGCAGACCATTTTCCATCTTTAAGAATTGTTATGGCTTCATTTGAACAGAAAAATATTTCTCCGGTTTTCTTGTTATTAATAATTTCATTAGCACGATCAAATCCCATAACTTTTGGGTCGTATTTTGTCCATTGTTCATTATTGTAACTGTAAACATTATTGCCGGCGTAGATCCATTTTGTATTGCTATTGTCGGATTCTAATGCCGTATAAGAAAAATATTTTCCTTTATCAGTAATATTTTGTTCTGCATTTATAAATTTAGAACCATCGAATTTTACGAGTCCTTCATCAACAGTCAACCACACAATTCCATCTTTGTCAATAGCGATATTATCTGTTGTATTATTAGGAAGATTAGAGTTTTTCGAATTCCATACAGTGATTTTATAATTTTTTAAATTTTCGTTTTTATAATTATAATTTTTGTTGAAAATTTCCGGTTTGGTGGGTCTGTCAAACGATTTTTTAAAAGCATCCACATCCACTCTTTCGACACCACCTTTTATCGAATTGTCTTTAACTAGAAAAGCCAAATTAATAGAACTTTTGTCCTCTTTTTTATTATCAGTAATTGCAGGATTCCAAGCTTTAAATTTGTTTAATTCTTGTATGATTGTTTGGGTAATAATATTATTTGATTGGTCTGTGTGACTTAAAACGCACGCTTTTCCTTTTGAATCTACTAAAACCTGAAATTTTATTCCACCAGATAATCCCTTTAGAGTAAGAGATTTATTAAGTCTTTCATTCAGTTTTTGAAATTCTTCTTCATTATATCCAGCTTTTGTATCTCCGCAATCGAGACAGAATTTATCAGTTTTACAATTGTCTAATTTAACCGGAAAAAGATTTTGTGCGTAGATTTTACTTGATAAAACAAAAACAGATAAAAGAAGTAATGATTTTTTCATTATGTTTAAATTTTTATTTAAATGGTTTATTAGCTTATTTATTTTCGTTGAAAATATTGTTTTATTGCAAATTTTACTTAGATTCCGGTAAAAAAGTTTCTACAACTTTATACATTCCCATATCGAATTTTGCGATTTGTAAGGCTTCTTCCAGATAAGGTGATGCTGTAGAATTGTTTCTCATATTTTGATAATCTTCAATGCTTTTCCATTGTGCGTACATCGTAACTTTCGTTCCATCAAGGCTTTTGTGAAGACTTGAAGAGATAAAACCTTCAATATTACGAACTGTATTTTTTGTAGCTAATATGAGAAGATCAACTAATTTTTGCTGGTTTTCCGGCTCAACGGTGAAAACGTTTATCAGTGTTAAATAATTATTTTCCTTTGAGATTGTGGTCATATTTTAGTTTTCAGTAAAGTTATTTTTTTCCGAAAATAAATCGGTCATTTTCAGATAAATCTTTTATTAATTCTGCTTCAGAGAAACCATCGACATATAATTCCAACGTTTCAGAACCTAATTTTTGGTTGATTTCCAAAAATAATAGTCCGTTTTCATTTAGATGTTTTTCAGCATCTTTTGCAATTTTTCTGTAGAAAATCAGAGCATCGGAAGTAGGAGAGAAGAGTGCCATTTTCGGCTCAAATTCCTTTACAGAATCGGCAATTTCATGTTCTTCTTCGATTCCGATATAAGGTGGATTGGAAATAATAATTTCAAAGTTTTGGTTAAAATCAAAATTCAGATAATCCCCATGAATAAAATTAATTTCCAGCTGATGAAAATCTGCATTTTTTCTCGCCGTTTCCAAAGCTTTCTCTGAAAAATCGATCGAAGTAACTTCAGCCTGCGGAAAATATTTTTTTAAAACCAAAGGAATAATGCCGCTTCCGGTTCCGATGTCTAGGATTTTTAGCTTATTACTCGTGAATTGTGAATTGTTAATTTTTTGAATTGCAATTTCCAATAATTCTTCCGTTTCGGGACGTGGAATTAAGACACTTTCATTTACGAAAAACTTCATTCCGTAGAATTCTGTTTCACCCAAAATCTGTTGATAAGGTTTATTGGTTTTTAATTCTGAAATCACTTCTAAAAGCTTTTTCTCAATATCAACGGCTAATTCCTGCTCTGAAAGTTTTCTTTGATCAAAACTGCTGAATCCGGCAATTTTTTCAACAAAAATAGATGACAAAAACACAGTTTCCGAATCTGTATACAACTCGGAAAGTTCTGTTTTAAAGTATATTTTAAATTCTGAAATCGTCATTTATCTTGTAAAAACCAGTTTTATATCGGTAGATTTTTCCTCATCAATTCTGTACCCTTCATAATTGAAAGCTTTCACGTCATCCAAATTCTGAGCATTGGTTTGCGCGCAGAATCTTACGACCAAACCTCTTGCGTGCTTTGTATATACCACAATCGTTTTAAGTTTTCCTTCTTTTAATTCATAAAAATCAAAATCAATTACAGTGTGGTTCAATTTTTTACGATCGATTACTTTAAAATATTCGTTACTTCCGAGATTTAAAAGGATTTCATTTTTCTTCATTTCAGAATTAAGCTGTTCCGTTACTTTTTCTCTCCAGAATTCGTAAAGATTCTTGTATTCATCGAACACAAAAGGTCTTCCCATTTCCAGTCGGTAAAGCATTACTTTGTCAGAAGGCTTCAGCAAACCGTACAATCCGGAAAGCATTCTATAATTTTTTTGCAGATAATCAACCGCAGTTTTATCCAGTGTTTTGGCATCCAAACCTCTATAAACCTCGCCTGTAAAAGCAAACATTGCAGGAGCAGATTCTTTGGCAGTAGGTTTTGCCTTCCATTTTTGGTTTCTTTCCCAATTTTCGTCTGCCAGTTTTGACGAAATTTCCATTAATTCGGAAAGGTATTTTGGAGATTTGTGTTTTAAATAAGATTGTATAAATTCCGCCTGTTCAATGAATTTTGGGGTGGTAGATTTCAACAGTTCGGTTGAGTTTTCTACGTTCATTAATTTAGCAGGAGATGTTACTATTTTCATAATGTTAAAATGCAGATAAATGTTTAATATTAATAAAATTCATGACCATTAACGATATAAAATCGTACATAAAATGGCAGATTATCAATATTTTTATGTTTGAATAAAGTTTATAAAACATTGCAAAAACGATCCCGATAAAGAGAGGTCCTACAACCTGACCAACCGTTCCGTAAGTGCTGTGAAGAATCCCAAAAAGAATGGCAGAAATTATGATCCCGAAATACTGATTTTGGTAAATTTTCTCCAATCTCGGTTGCATATAACCGCGCATCAGAAGCTCTTCTATAACACCCGCCGTTAAGCATGTAAAGATAATTAATAAATAATTGTTTTTAAAAATTGAAAGAAGCCGGATAATGATAGCACTGGTTTTTTCGTGTGTTATATGTTTGATGAGAAGATTGAGAAAACTTCCCCCAATTGCACAAATTAAGTATAAACTTATAATAGCTTTTACATAAAATCCGATTGAATATTTTTTGTCTTTCCAAAGTAGAAAAGTATCTTTTTCAATGAAAAAACTATAAAGAAAAGTGATGGCTAAAACCAACCAGATAGTAATTCTGGAATAGAAAAATTTTTCTGCCGTAACCGCTGTAGTTCCTGTTATTGTATTAATAAAAGGAAAAATATACAACATCGCCGAAGCCAACAGCACGAAAGTAAGCAAAATTCCTAAAGAATGTTTTCCGTTCAGACTCATCAAATCAATATAAATTGATAGTTAATTATTTTTGGTTGATAGTTAAATATCTCCTTTTCCTTGTCTGATAATCTCAGGTTTCTCCGGAAGTAAGATCCACGATCGTAGAAGCGACGTTATCTCCATAACCGGAATCGATCACGATATCCACCAAATTATCATATTTTTCTGCGATCAGTTCAGGATCTGTAGAGTATTCCAAGACTTCATCATCATCTTTAATAGACGTTGAGGCAATCGGATGTCCTAATTTTTCAACAATCAACTGTGGAATCGGATGATCCGGAACACGAATACCGATCGTTTTGTGACCTTTGTAAGCCAACGGTAAATTTTTATTGGCATCAAGAATAAAAGTAAAAGGTCCTGGAAGATGGCTTTTTAAAAACCTGAAAACAGAAGTGTCAATCGGTCTTGTAAAATCCGAAAGATGACTGAGATCATTACAAATTATAGAGAATTGGGCCTTTTCTAACTTGATTTTTTTTATCTGAGCCAGTTTTTCCATGGCTTTTACATCAAAAATATTACATCCAAGAGCATAGATTGTATCCGAAGGATAAATGATTAATCCACCGTTATTTAAAGTTTTAATAACCTCATTGATAAGGTTTTCCTGAGGATTGTCAGGGTAAATTTTCAGTATCTTTGCCATAGTTCAAAGATACGAATATTAAAATAGTTTTCATAAAAGTCCTTTATTTAAAAGAAAAATTAGGATTTTCAAAAAATATTCGTACATTTGCAATCCAATATCGCGGGATGGAGCAGTAGGTAGCTCGTCGGGCTCATAACCCGAAGGTCATAGGTTCGAGTCCTGTTCCCGCTACTAATTAAACGTTTGTCGGTAACGTTTTAAAAAATATACCGCGGGATGGAGCAGTAGGTAGCTCGTCGGGCTCATAACCCGAAGGTCATCGGTTCGAGTCCGGTTCCCGCTACTAAGCTAAGTGTTTTCGGTAAACACTCTAAAAATACACCGCGGGATGGAGCAGTAGGTAGCTCGTCGGGCTCATAACCCGAAGGTCATAGGTTCGAGTCCTGTTCCCGCTACTAAGTTAAGTGCTTTCGGTAAGCACTCTAAAGATACACCGCGGGATGGAGCAGTAGGTAGCTCGTCGGGCTCATAACCCGAAGGTCATAGGTTCGAGTCCTGTTCCCGCTACTATTTTAAAGAGGATTTCAAATTTTGGAATCCTCTTTTTTATTTCTCCTAATCGTGAATTAAATTACTTTTACTTCTTTTTACATCCTAAAGAATACGAAAAAAGAGAACCACGGTATGGCTCTCTTTCTATTAAATCAAATCTAAATTTTGGAGCAATATTCTATCCAAACATTCCTACCTGATAATCTCCCGGGATTTGTCGGAAAGCAATATTGAATCTGTTCCAAACATTGATTGCATTCACCACCAACGTAAGATCTATGATTTCTTCTTCTGAGAATTGCTTTTTTGTGTTTTCATACACTTCATCAGAAACGTGAAGAGCATTCACTGCTTCAGCATATTCAAAAGCAGCTCTTTCTCTGTCTGTGAAATACGGAGTTTCTCTCCAAGCGCTCAGTCCGTACAGACGTTGTTCTGTTTCGCCCATTGCACGAAGTTCCTTCGAGTGCATATCAAGACAATAAGCACATTGGTTGATCTGAGAGATTCTGAAATCAATCAGCTCCATCAATTGTCTGTCAATAGAAGAATGTTTTAGGTATTGATTAATTCCAAAGATCGGAGTGATTGCTTTTTTTCCTTTTTCAAATAAATTGATTCTTGATTCCATAAAAAAGTATATTTTAAATTGTTATACCTTTATGACAACCGTATTTTAATTATTGGACAAACTTTAGGAAAAATAAATGAAAAACTTTAGAGTATGTTTAAAATCAAACCTTCAAGGTTTTTAAAACCTTGAAGGTTTCAGGATGACAAACCTAGCGGGAAATTATAATTAAAAACAAAAAAATCCCGCTTATAAAAAGCAGGACTTAAATATCGACGGGACAAAAATATTGCATCTATTATTTTAAAGGCTATGGCTTTATTCCTCATAAAGTAAACAATATAAATCTCTTAAATGTTTTTCCTGTGGAAACCTTTGGTGTAGTTTATACCATTGGTTGAGAAATAATAAAAGATGTTGAAGAATTTGCTTCAAAAGAATTCAAGAAATTTAATAACATGAAAAACAAAACTAATTGGAAGCTTCATTTTCCCATTCATATTTTTGTTCAACCGTAAATCGTTGACTGGTTGTTACTTGAACTTTGGCACTTGTTTTCGGCAAATTGTCCGTTACTTTGGCAAATATTTTATTCATGTGAGCTTCTTTCGCTGCAACATAATCCTTCAAACTTATTTTTTCTTTATTTAAAAACTGTGGCTTATACACAATTGCACTTTTATCATCAATATTAACTGATTCTGCCTTCCAAATATCATGATCTCTATTGTCGGTTTCTAATATCTAGGATTAAGCCAGGCAATCCATAAAATTTAAATGGACCAGCAGAATAAGGTAATTCTTTTGTAAAGTATGCAGTTACTTTTGATCCTCTGAAAATTGCTGTTGCTTTAGTGCAATTATAACCTAGAATTTTTTTAGTCTCCTTTTCAATTTTCCATTCAGGTTTTGGTACTTTATCATAAATAAAGAATTCTTTACTATCCACACTGGAAGTGAAAAAGATATCTCTTTCTGATTCGTTATTTATGTCAGAGACGTAGTACTGTTTGTTTGGTTTTCTTCCCTTATCTAAATTAACAGCGATAGTCCAATCACCAGTTAATTTGTTTTCTGTTATAATCGAATCCTGAATAGAAATTATTTGATTATTTTTTATATACAAATCTTCATGAGTTGTTGTATATGATGATAATACTTTTAGATATTTTACGTGAACTTGTTGTGAGAAATAATGTCCAGAAATAAAAAGTACAATCAATAGAAAAATTCTTATCATAATCATATATTAAAAATTTTATAACCCTCCCAGTATGCTGGAAGGGCTGTTAAACCAACTTAAATTTTATGGATTTGACACTAACCACCCTGAAGCCCAAAGTGCAACTTGAACACCTGTTTGCCATGCCTGACAACTTCCTAAATCAGGCTGATCAGAATAAACTGTTTGGTAACCTATTACCTGACCTCCTGACCAGTATGTAATTGCTACACCGCACTGTCTAACGGGTGCTTTCTGTTCTGTTTTGGCTTTCTTTTCTGCCTTCTTTTCAGTGTTTACTTTTTCATTACCTTTAGCACTTGCTAAACCAGCTACTCCTAGAGCTACAATAAAGAGCATTTTTTTCATAAATGTTAATTTTTTAAATTGTTAATGATTAATTTTTTTCGATTGCAATCTATTGACAATATTACATTAAAATTCTTATTCACAACTATGGAAAGTGGTATTTGCTAAAACATTGTTAATCTGTATGATAATAATATTTTAAAAGCATTTATGAGTTGAAATTTTTCTTTAAAAAACATTTATGAATTAATTTTTATCCTTGTATTTAGAGTGAAATATAGTTAATTGTACGCTACTTTTAGCATTATATTCTTTTTTTTCATATACTAATAGCTTTAAACTTTGTTTATTGGGATTAAGAAATTTTAAATAAACTCTTAGGAACTAAATAAGACTGATTAATAATTAAAAACAAAAAAATCCCGCTTATAAAAAGCGGGATTTAAATATCATTTAATTAAAAAAATTATTGAGCCAGTTGATTGAAAGGCGTAAGAGCATTATCATCTGCCATTGTCTGACCGATAAATTCTTTTTTCTGATTTCCTTTCATTCTGTTTGCAGCGTCGTTTCCGTTGAAGAAAGATTCGCTAAGTTTTGTAGTGATTTCAGCAGGGTTGAATTCAAACTTCGTATCACCTTCTACACCAAGATATCCGTTCTTTCTTGTAAGGTTTGTGATGTAGTTGTTATAATTAATCAAGGTACCTCTGAACATTGAAGTATGATATTCCATACATTTTTTGGCTTTTTTAGAAGAATTGTTCAGGATACAGTTGTTCATGTTTCCTCTGTAAAGACGCCATTCAAGTTCCACTGTTCCGTATTCTCTTGCCAAAGCGGTTTTACCGTTCGTAAGAATATTCGGGTCGCTTTCTTTTTCGCTGATTTCTTTCAGATACTTAATCGATAGAGGAACTGTATTTTCGATTTTGGTTTTAGCCTGCCCTATCGCACTGAAATCCGCAGCCGGAGTACCTTTCTTTTGAGCGGTAGTAATGTTAAAAATAAGTAATAATAGTACAATTAATAAATTATATCTTTTCATGAGAAATTTTTAAAGCACTAAAATAAATATAATTTCTCGGTTTAAACAAATAGATTTTAATTTTATTTAATAAAATTTAACAAGTTTTAAGAATTTCTTTTGTAATCAAACATTTTTATATCGATTAAATAGGCAATAAATTGACTACGTTAAAAATTTAACATATTTTAATAAAATTTATTTAATTGATTTTCAATTGATTATATTGATTTTTAGTTTATCACTAAAAAAATAGTTGTTTCAATTGATTTTATTTCTACATTTGTATAACTAATTTCTTAGTGATACAGAATTAAGTGAAAATTTTATGTCACAATTAATGATAAAATGAAAAGGATATGAAAATTCAGACTTTAACAAAAGCGGAAGAGCAGGTGATGCAATATTTATGGAAACTGGATAAAGGATTTCTAAAGGACGTTCTTGATCTTTTCCCTGAACCAAAGCCTCACACCAACACCGTTTCTACAATTTTGAAAGTACTGAAGGAAAAAGAATTCGTAGACTACAGCGTATACGGAAGACAGCACGAGTATTTTCCGTTGATTTCTCAGGAGCAGTACTCAGGAAAAACGATGAAAAGTCTTGTGAAAAATTATTTTAAAGGTTCTTACAAAAGTGCCGTTTCTTTCCTTGTAGAAAAAAACGAAATGACGGTAGAAGACCTTCAAATGCTATTAGACGAGCTTAAAAAGAAAAACTAACAACTATGGAAACTGTACTTCTATACTTCGGAAAAGTTATTTTATGTTCTGGTGTAATGTTTTTGTATTATCAGTTGTCTTTAAAAGACAAGACATTTCATCACTACAACAGATTTTATCTTTTGTCGGCGATGCTCATATCGTTGCTGCTTCCTTTAATAAAGGTTGAAGACTTCACGATTGAAGTAAACAGTGATATATATAAGCTAATAGATAAGGTACAGAATTTTAATACAACTAAAAACTCAAACAATGACCACATTTATTTTAGAATTATTTTTTCAGCTTTGGGATTGGCTTCTTTCTATTTTTTAGGAAGATTTATCTACGGGATTTTCAGGATCCAACAGCTTAAAAGTCAGTTTCAGAAAGAAAGTTTTGATGGGATCAATTTTTACCATACAAACCTTACTGAAGCTCCGTTTTCTTACTTTAAAAACCTTTTCTGGAAGAATTCCATCATGTTGAATTCTGAAGTCGGAAAGCAGATTTTAAAGCACGAAATGGTGCATATAGAGCAGAAACACTCATTCGACAGAATCTTTATTGAGATCATTACGTCTATTTTCTGGTTCAATCCTTTTTTTCATATCATTAAAAAAGAAATTAGTTTAATTCACGAATATCTGGCTGATAAAAAAGCCGTAAAACAATCGGACACAAAAGCATTTGCGCAGATGCTTTTAGCAAGCCACTTTTCCGGAAACCAGTTGCCTGCGACAAGTCCGTTCTTAAGTTCAAACCTTAAAAAACGATTAAAAATGTTACAAAAACCTAACACCAAATTCGGGTATGCGCGTAGAATTTTTGCATTGCCTGTCCTATTTTCGGTAGCTTTTGCTTACCTGGTAAATGCTAAGAATACAGAAATTAAAGCAACCAATATAGAAATTGAGAAAGCAGTTTCTCAAATCAAAAACGATAATCATATCAGTATTAAAAAAGATACGATCACTCCAAATTCATCTAAAAACCATGTTGTAGTTACTCCAAGAGTGTACAAAAGAGCGGAAGATGATAAGAAAATTGCTGATCTGAGTAAAAAAATTCAGGAAAAGAGCGAAAACCTGAAAAATCTTAAACCTGAAAGCAAAGATTACAATAAGAATTTAGAAGAAATCGGAAAATTATCTGGAGAAATCGGAAAGATTGCAAGTTCTCAGGATTTCCTAAAATCTGCGATGGTCATCAGAATGGACGGAAAAGATGTTAATGTCAACGATTATTTTAAATCAAAAGAATGGAAAGACAAAGTAAGAGAATTGGAAGATCTGAATGTAGAAATTCCTGATATTCCTGAAATAAATGTTGATTTCCCAGATGCTCCACCACCGCCGCCAAGTTCTCCGAATGCTCCAAACGCATCTAAAGTAAAAGTATATACTTTCAAAGACATGAAAGATATGAAATGGTCGCCGGACATGGAAAAAACGTTTAAAATATCAGAATCAAGAGCAAAAGACGATGAGGCAACTGCCAAAAAAAGAGCTAAACTTGATAAAGAACGTGCAAAATTAGACGAAAAAAGAGCCAAACTTGAAGTTGAGAGAGCTAAGTTGAATGCAGAAAGAAGAGCTTTAGATGGTGATCGAAGAGTATACATTTACGGCAATACTAATAATACTTTTAAGCCGATGAAATTCGACAATGTAAGAGTAATGACGATGAATAATAATGCTAAAATCATTGGAGGTGAAGGTATGAAAAAGTATACAGGAGACATGAGTAACATGAAGTTTTATATCGACGGAAAAGAAGTGACAAAGCAAGAACTTGAATCTTTGGAACCGAATAAAATCAAGAATATGAACGTCAATAAAAGATCAAAAGACGGCGACAGTTCGGGAGAAATAAGAATCGAAACGAAAAATTAATTATAAAAAGTTCCAATTATAGGCTTTGTCAGTAAACATAAAATTTCAAACCTCAAATTTTTAATTTTAAACCAACTTATTGACAAAGCTTTTTTTATTTAAACTTAATTTGAATATCCGTTTTCCACCTAAAATGTTTAAGTAAAGAAATTTGTGTCCTTTTTTAAGTAGAACGTCTTTGTATAACTTAAAAGCATTTAGCTATCAAAAAATCTTTGCGTTTAAATTAATTCTAGGCATTAAAACGGTCAATTAAAAACTTAAAATACAACGTATGAAAAATAGCATTTTACTCTTTTTATTTTTAGGAGTGCTTACCAACGCTCAGATCAATCGTTTTTTTTACGAATACAAATCTATTCCGGATTCTAATAATAAAGAAGACGTGAAAAAGGAAATGATGTTTTTGGACATCGATAAAAACGGATCAAACTATTACAGCCGAGACAAATTTGTGGCAGATTCTACTTCGATGGCAGAAATTCAGAAACAAATTAAAGGCGGCGGCGGAAGCATCAGTGTCAACAGAAGAGAAAGCCCGGAAACAACTTCTTATAAAGTCATGAAATCGTATCCCGATTTTAAAACTTACCTTTTTACAAGAGTTTCTACAGACCAGTATAAAGTAAAAGAAGAGGAAAAACCAGTATGGAAAATCCTGGCCGATAAACAGAAAATCGGGGAATACAATGCTCAAAAAGCAACCACAGATTACGGTGGAAGACAATGGATTGCGTGGTTCACAACAGATATTCCTTTTCAGGACGGACCGTATAAATTCTACGGACTTCCGGGATTAATCGTGAAACTGGAAGACACAACTGGATCACACATTATGACTTTAGTCGGAAACAAAAAAATAGAAACTCCTGCCGAACAAAAAGAACTGGAAATGCCCGGAAACGTAAGAGTGATGGGAATCGGCGGAAAAGAAATTGAAGTAACGAAAGATCAGTACAAAAAAGTCTGGAAAGATTATGTGAACGATCCTACCAAAAACATGAGACAAATGATGATGGGAAATACAGAAAACTCAAAAGTATCTTTTAAAGTAAGAAGTTCGGACGGAAAAGAAATCTCAGATCCGAATCAGGTTTTCAGAGAAATGGAAAAAAGAACAAAGGAATCTTTAGCAAAAAATAACAATCCTATCGAACCGGATTTGGTAAAATAAGAACAAAAAATATTCTTGAAAAGCAGGGTGAAAGTTATTTTCATCCTGCTTTCTTTTATTATCTTTAAAAATCAAAAAATAAAACAGATTATAAAAATTAAACTTAAAAACGAAACAAAATAGTAATGAAGAAGATAATTTTTTCCTTTGCATTCCTTTTAGTAATAATGATGAATGCTCAAAATAAACGATTTATTTATGAGTATAAATTAATTTCAGACTCAACAAAAAAAGATGAAACCAAAACAGAATTAATGTTTTTGGATATTTCTAAAAAAGGATCGAAATTTTACAGTCGCGATCGCTATATTTCAGACTCATTAATTCAGGTTCAGTCTAAAAATCAAAACTTAGATTTTACTAAAATTAAGTTCGGAATCATCTCTTATGTTGTTGAAAAATCTTATCCCGATTACAATATTCTATTTTTCAATCGTTTGGATATGGATGATTATAAAGTCTCGGATGAAAGAAAGCTAAGCTGGAAAATTTTACCGGATAAAGAGAAAATTGGCGAATTTAATACACAAAAAGCAGTTGCAGATTTTGCAGGGCGACAATGGACGGCTTGGTTTGTTACAGATATCCCTATTCAGGACGGACCGTATAAATTTCATGGTTTACCTGGTTTGATCGTTAAAATTGAAGATAAAACCAATTCTCATTTTTATAATTTAAAAGCGATTAAAGATTTAAAAGATGAAGAATGGAAAAGTGAAACCGATAAAAAAAGATTCGGAGCATTGATCTCTTTATCTCAAGATAAATACAAAAACCAGTTCCTGGACAGTCGTAATAATCCCACAAAAGGAATGCGACAAATACTTTCAAGCGGAGAAAAAGTTGTAATGACCGATGAAAAAGGAAATAAATTGGATATCGAAGAGATGATGCGCAAACGCGAAAGAAAAGTAAAAGAAGATAATGCGAAAGACAATAATATTCTTGAGATTGATCTGTTGAAATAAAAACTTCGGCGCGGAAACAAAGTTTCCGCGCCGAATTATATCTAAAAGAGGATCAATCCTTATGCTAATTTCTGAGAATCTGCAATAAACTGAGCCAATCCGCTGTCTGTTAATGGATGTCTTAGCAAACTCAAGATCGGAGGAAGTGGTGAAGTGATCACGTCTGCTCCGATTTTAGCACAGTCGATAATGTGCATTTGATGACGGATAGAAGCTGCTAAAATTTCAGTTTCATACATATAGTTATCAAAAATCAATCTGATTTCCTGGATTAAGTTTAATCCGTCAGTTGAAATATCATCAAGTCTTCCCAAGAAAGGAGAAACATACGTTGCACCGGCTTTTGCAGCCAGAAGAGCCTGTCCTGCAGAGAAAATTAGGGTACAGTTCGTTCTGATTCCTTTGTCAGAAAAATATTTTAACGCTTTGATACCGTCTTTAATCATCGGGATTTTCACTACGATATTTGGGTGAATTGCTGCCAATTCATCACCTTCTTTAATCATTTCTTCGTACGTTGTAGAAAGAACTTCAGCAGAAATATCTCCGTCTACGATTTCGCAGATTGCTTTATAATGATTTTTAATAGCTTCAGCTCCCTGAATACCTTCTTTTGCCATCAATGAAGGATTTGTTGTTACTCCATCAAGGATTCCAAGGTCTTTAGCTTCTTTTATTTGCTCTAGATTAGCAGTGTCAATAAAAAATTTCATTTGTTTTACAGATTTATTTTATACAAAGATAAACATTCCATTTTGTGTGGGAAATTAATTTGGGGGTGAGTTACGAGGTTTGAGATACGGGATTCCCGTTTCGGGGTTTTGAGTTTCAAGTCTAAAATTTAAACCAATATTCGAGAAGCGAAAATTTCCCTCTTTTTGAAAGGATGAGTTAAAAAATAAAACTCTATAAAACATTATCAATATAAATTCAATAAACACAATAATCTGTGAAAATCTGCGAAATCCGTGGGAAATAAAAATATATTTTTTTTGAAGCTATTTCCCGCTTTCCATTACAATCTTTTTTTGCAAAAAAGGATTTTCATTGCAATCGGGGCTAGGATTTTTGTTGTTCTTTCAAGAGTTGGAAATAAACAAGGAGTTGTCATTCTGTAGAAAATTTGGACATTAATCTTTCTATATAGCCGAAGCCATGTCAAGATTTTAAATCTTGGCATGGCTAAGTTTCTCATTTTGAAATCGTTATTTAATTCCAGGTAAGTCATAGAAGAAAAAATAATACTCTATAAAACATGATCAATACAAATCAAAATAAAACACAATAATCCGTGAAAATCTGTGCAATCCGTGGGAAATAAAAAAAATACATAATAGGAGTTTACTCAATAAAACAATAAATTCTTAATTTTATAAATAATGAAAAACTACTTCACAGCAAAATTAGAAATCATCGGCATCAATCCTTTTGTGTTCATTCCTGAAGAAATTTTAAATCAAATTTTCGAGAAATCAAGGAAGAGTAAAAGCCCGATTCCGGTGAAAGGAACTGTAAATGGTAAAGAATTTAAGCAAAATCTGATGAAATATTTAGGAGAATGGCGATTATACATCAATTTGACGATGCTGAAAAATTCACCCAAAAGAATCGGTGAAATGATCGAGGTTTCTGTTGAATTTGATGATTCCGACAGAACGATTTCCATTCATCCAGAATTAGAGAAAGCGATTAATGAAAATCCGGTGGCTTCTGCCAACTTTGAAAACCTGATTTCTTCAAGAAAATTAGAATTAATCAGATATATTAACAATCTTAAAACCGAAGAAAGTATCAACAGAAATATTCAAAAAATCATCCGTCATTTACATGGTGAAACCGATTTTTTCGGCAAGAATATCAATTAAAACAAAAAAATCCGGAAACATTTTCCGGATTTTATTTTATGAATTTAAAACTTGGTTAAGTTTTACAGCATCCTGATTGGTAGGATCATACTGTATAGATTTTGCAATATGTTCCTTGGCTTTTGCAGGGTCACTTTGCTGTTCTGCGAAAGCGATATAGAAATAGGCATATGCCAGATTTTTCTTACTTTGTTCCACTTCTTCAGGCTTTACAGTAGCTATATATTTTTCATAAGAAAGCTTTGCATTGGCATCATCTTTAGCAGATTGATAGGCATAAGCCTGACTGTAATATGACGGAGCCCAATCCGGTAACAAAACAGAGATTTTTTTCCATGTATCCACTGCATTTGTCCAGTCTGAAGCGTCCTGATAAGCTCCTGCAAGTTTTGCTAATGCTTCAGTATCTTTTGGATTGGTCTCAATTTGTTTTTTAAGACCATCAATCGTAGGATTGGCAGATTGGCTTGTAGCAGCCATATTTGCGGTATCTGTTTGAGTCGTTTGTGCATGTACAAAACTTGCACCTCCAACAAGCATTAAACCTAAAAACAGATTTTTGATATTCATTTTAGTCATTTTCATAATCTTATATTTTTTAAAATTTCTAATTTCTAAAGTTCAATAATAATTCCACAAAGATTTAAATTTTAGAAGCTTTAAGGTTTTTTAGAAAATATTAACGGGATAAGTGTTTTTTTTAGCTTAATTTTTGATTCGTCAATGTTTGAGTTTATCTTTGTATATCAACTGTTATTTTTAATAATCAATACCATTTCTCTTTATGAACATTATATTAGCCTCGACTTCCACACTTTTTGGTGGAGAATATTTAGAATATTTAAGAGAAGAATTAATTAAATTATATCAAGGAATCGACGAAATAATTTTTGTCCCTTTCGCCCGACCAGGCGGAATTTCTCATGATGAATACACTGCAAAAGCACGTTCTTTCTTCGAAACCATCCATATTAAAGTAAAAGGTCTTCACGAATTTGAAGATAAAATTGAAGCCGTAAACAACGCAAAAGGTTTTTTTACAGGCGGCGGAAACACTTTTTTATTAGTTAAAACTTTACATGAAGAAGGTTTAATGTCGGTTTTAAAATCAAATGTAGAAAGCGGAAAACCTTATTTAGGATGCAGCGCAGGAAGCAATATCGGCGGACAAAACATGAAAACCACGAACGATATGCCGATCGTTTATCCGCCGAGTTTTGATTGTATGGGATTGGTTCCTTTCAATTTAAATCCACATTATTTAGATCCAAATCCGGATTTGAAGCATAACGGAGAAACGAGAGAAACAAGAATTAAAGAATTTTTAACGCAAAATGACTTGAAAGTTGTAGGACTTCGCGAAGGAAACTGGATCAGAAAAATCGGAAACAAAATTACGGTAGAAGGAAATGAACTCACAAGAATTTTCGAAAAAGATAAAGAACCTTACGAGATTGAAACGGGTTCAGAACTATAATTTTTAATTTAATTATATTTGAATAAGGTTTAAAGATGCTTCCACAGGCTCAGCATGACAATGTTAACAATTAATTGCTAATAAAAAACGTTTAGTATTAGGAATGTCATGCTGAGCTTGTCGAAGCATTTAAACAGATAATTGAATTTACAAGAGAATTAAACACAATGAAAAAGGCATTTGCTGTTCTTACTTTATCAACGCAAATTATTTTTGCTCAAAATATCACCCAAAAACTGGAGGCTGCAACCAAAGATCTGATGGATTCTTCGGGAGCAATTTCGTCTGGTTTATCATTTTATGTTTCTGATGAAAATGGTAATTTAATTTACGATTATCAGGGAAATAAAGGGCTTTCTACGGCTTCTACGCAGAAAATATTTACCGCAGCTGCAGCGTTGGAAACATTGGGGAAGAATTATACATTTAAAACAACTTCAAGCTATTCGGGAAGTATTTCGGGAGGAAATCTGAACGGAAATCTTTTCATCACTTCCACCGGAGATCCTACATTGGGAAGCTGGAGATATGATGCTTATAAACCTGAAAATTTTAAACAAAAATTAATTGAAGCCGTAAAAAATTCAGGAATTAAAAAGATTTCGGGTGATCTTGTTATTGATGATTCTTATTTCGATCATCAGACAATTCCGGGAGGTTGGCCGTGGGATGATTTGGGAAATTATTACGGTGCAGGAGTTTGGGGAATCAACTGGCGTGAAAATCAGTTTGATATCAACATGAACGGAACAGAATTCAAGAGTTTTTCTTATCCTTTGGAAGGCATTAATTGGCTGAATGATGTGAAAGTTGGGGGAAGTTCAGATCAAAGTCTGATTTTTACGGCACCGCATTCCAATGTGGCTTTAATTAATGGAACTTTACCCGCAAAAACCGTTACTGTTTCAGGTTTCTGTACCCAATCCTCCATTACAATTAGGAGCGGAAGTGCAACAATGGTTAAAAGAATCAGGAATTGAATTTGCAGGAAAAGTAGTAACCAATTCTCAGCTTGAAATTGAAGGAAAGAAGCCGCTTGAAGTTCCGAAAAGTAATGTAATTCTTACGTACGAATCTCCGACTTTAGATAAAATTGTGTATTGGTTTTTGAGGAAAAGTATTAATTTTTATGGCGAAACTTTAATCAAAACATTAGGGAAAGAGAAAAAAGGAAACCCGAGTTTTAAAAGTGGAGTAGCGTTTCTGAAAGAATTCTGGAAATCAAAAGGAATCAATCCGAATATGATTAATTTTGCTGACGGAAGCGGACTTTCACCACAAAATTATGTGGCTGCAAAAGCCGAAGTTCAGGCTTTATTATACGCCAAAAAACAACCTTGGTTCGACACTTATTACGATGGTTTTCCAACGCAGGACAACGGAATGAAAATGAAAAGCGGAACCATGAAAGACACCAAATCTTTTGCAGGCTATCACACGTCGAAAGATGGAAAAAAATATGTATTTTCAATCATTATTAACAATTATCAGGGAAGCGGAAGCACAGAGCTGCAGAAAATTCTGAATGTTTTAAAATAAATTACTTTGAAAAAATCCATAATTTCAAGATTAAATAACTGGATCATTTTTGTTTTGATGACGATTGTTGTATTAACCATCGTTATTGCGTCGACTATTCTTTTTAATTTTCTTCGAAAAGAAGAGGTCAAAAGGGTGGATATTTTGGTGACTGCTCTGAAATTTCAACAGGAAGTTAATCCAAGTTTAGATTTACAGGAGCTTATTCTCACAATTAATGCTTCTAATAATACAATTCCTTTTATTGTAACTGACAAAAATAAGAAGCCTATATTAGAATTAGGTTTTTACCGAAATATTCCTGAAGATATAATAGAAAGTCCAGAAAAGCTAAGAAGTTTAATGGAAAGTATGGAAAAAAAATACAAGCCTATTGAACTCAAGATTGCAAATGGA
Source organism: Chryseobacterium ginsenosidimutans (assembly GCF_024807225.1). Classification (GTDB taxonomy): domain Bacteria; phylum Bacteroidota; class Bacteroidia; order Flavobacteriales; family Weeksellaceae; genus Chryseobacterium; species Chryseobacterium ginsenosidimutans. The sequence continues at coordinate 3,119,494 of NZ_JANUCO010000001.1, read as the reverse complement.
AATAGACAGTTTGTATATTATGACAATTCAAAAGTGTTGAATTATCTTCAATACTCACCTTATTTGCTAGGTTTATTTCTGTTAAGTTATTTTCTTTTTTCATTTTGGTTTTTCAGAACAGTTAAAAAGACTGACGAAGGTTATCTTTGGGCAGGTCTGGCGAAAGAAACAGCGCACCAGATCGGGACTCCGTTATCATCAATGATTGGCTGGATGGAAATTATGAAGCTCGACGATCCTGATTCTGAAGGAGTTCATGAGATTGAAAAAGATATTGAAAGACTAAGGACTATTTCTGAAAGGTTTTCTAAAATTGGCTCTGTTCCGGAACTTAATGACCGAGATTTTAATGCAACGATTCAGGAGAATTATGATTATTTAAAAACAAGAATTTCAAGAAAGATCAATTTTGGGTTACATCTTCCGAACTATGAAATTTCTGTTCCGCACAATAAAATTCTGATGAGCTGGGTAATTGAAAATCTCGTAAAAAACGCTGTGGATGCAATGAAAGGAGAAGGTTCGATTTCCATGTCTGTTTTTGAGAGAAATAAAAATATTTTAGTCGAAGTTCAGGATAACGGCAGCGGAATGACGAAGCAGCAGGCAAGAAATGCTTTTAAACCGGGCTATTCAACCAAAAAAAGAGGTTGGGGATTGGGATTGTCACTCGCAAAAAGGGTAATTCAGGAATATCATAACGGAGAGATTAAAATTGCACAGACAGAAATTGGAAAGGGAACAACTTTTAGAATTGTCATTAAAAGTATAACATAAAATACAGAACTAATTATTAATCAAATTTAAGGTTGCCTATTTAGACAACCTTATTCTTTTAAACATAACAGGATTCAACTAAAGTCCCAATAATACTATAAGTCTCATATGAGCCATCTGTATATCTTTTGGTTATATACTTACTATATTTACAAGGATTTCCTGCATATCCATAATATGTGACTACATCCTTTAAGACTCTATTTCCTGCACCATAAACTAATCCACCTTTAGTTTTTTCCATTTCGTTTTTTGAAAGTTCTTTCATTTTATTTTGTATTTAAAAATTTGTAATTCAAATATAATATTTTTATTATTTCGGCTGCTAATTTTATAATAATTTATATTTTCATGTTGTTTTGCTGTAAAAATTATTAATATTGTTGTTTTTTTTAAGATAAAATCAGTTCGTTTAAAATATTTTTAATTGTAATTTACTTTATAAGATAAAATTTTTAACTAATTATAAATTATATTTTGGGTAAATAACATTTTCAGCTATATGTTTAAAAACAAAAAAAGCGGAGAAAATTCCCCGCTCAATTATTATTAATTTTTACTTATTTCTTTCCGGTTAACCATTGATCCTGAAGTTTTTGTTCTGCAGGAGTTGGATTAGTCTTAAATGCAAGAGTTTCCACTGTCATTTTATCCAGAACAGCTTTTCCTTTAAGGTCGATTTTATCGGTTTTCTCACCATTCTTTCTTAGAAACTGTTACCGTTACATTTTGTCCGTCCTTAATTGTTTTTGCATATTCAATAAAAGCTTGGATATTCTGAATATTGATGGTTTTTCCGTCCAAAGCAACGATTTTATCTGTAATTTTAAATCCTATACTTTTTGAAAAAGGCGACAATGCTGAACTTTCATCAAATACAAATGCATTATCCTTATCATCATAACCCGTTTGTTGTGGATCTTTAATAAACCAGAAAATCGGCGGAGTTTCCTGTTTTTTCGCTTCCACACCTACCTGATTCAGATATTCGATGTAAGGTGTCGGCTGACTTCCTGCAATGTATTTGTTATAGAAATCTTTCACTTGAGGATATCCTGTAACAGTTACTAGTTCATCGATTAATTTATCATCTTTGAACGGCTTATTTTCACCAAATCTCTGAGATAATTTTCTGATCATATCGCGGTAACCCATTTCACCGTTTGACAGTTTTCTTAGCTCAATATCAAGACACATCGCCAAAAGCGCTCCTTTTTCGTATACGTTTCTGTATTGATCTTTGTACTCATCCAGAAGGACATTTTTACTCATCACCGTGAAAGGCATGGTGTCGTTGTAGTTCTTAGAATTTGTAATTTTTTCGTTCATTCTTTGAAGGAATTCATCTTTATTGATTAAACCTTCCTGAATCTGGAACAAATTAGCAAAATATTCCGTTCCGCCTTCATACATCCAAAGGTGTTGAGACATTTTCGGATCTGCATAATCGAAGTAATGAATCTCTTCCGAATGCGTCTTCAAAGGATTCACCGTATGGAAAAATTCGTGAGAAACAACATCGGTAATAGTCTTGTCAATCGCTTCTTTAGGCATCATTTCAGGCAATACAACACTTGTAGATTCGTGGTGTTCCAAGGCTCCGAAACCTTTAATCTGCGGTTCACCCGTTCCCGAAAGATAAAGCATGATCGCATATTTTTTATTGGTATTCATGTCACCCAAAAATTTCTTTTGAGCCATGACCATTTTTTCTAAATTATCTTTAAAATCTGCCGCTTTATACTTTCCTGTCGGAGAATAAACTCCCAGAACAAGATCCATACCTCCCGCGTTAAAAGTGATATAGTCGGGTTTTGAATACATTAACGGAGAGTCGGTTACTTTTGCATAATTTGCTAATACAAAAGTGTCTGTAGATTCAGATTTATCTTGGTCAACCAAAGCTGTTGTTCCATAGAAATCAGTCGGTTTTTGAATCACCAATTGATAAGGAACATCCTGCATATTGTCGATGTATCCTACAAAACCGTGGGTATTGACAAGATAAATTTTCCCTTGTTCAATATCCGTTCCTGAAGGCGAAAATACCGCTTTGTGCTTTGAAGTGTCCATTTCATCATCAAAACTGTCATTAACCAAGTAAGTAACTTTAGTTAAATTTTGAGCATTTTTTAATGAATAGGTATTATCGTTCACTTTTGTGAAAGTCAATTCTTTTCCTTTATTATCAAAAAACTTAATGCCTTCCACGAATCTTCCATAGTCGTCTATAGAATACGTTCCGGGAACAGTTTTAGGAAAGTGGAATTTCACATCTCCAGATTTCATCTTGGGGAATTCCATTGTTACGGCAACTTTATCGTCTTTTACGTTCACAAGATCGATGGTCGTTTTAATGGATTGAGCATTAACTAAAAAGGTCGTTAAAACTCCTAAACTTAGTGCTATTTTTTTCATTGAGTCAAATTATAGTTAAATAGTTGCTGAAAAAGTAAATTTGTTACGAAATGTTGTATTAAACTTTTCTTAAAATTTTAAAGATTACATTGCAAAATCAAAAAAAGACTAAAAAAAGAAGGGCAAAATCACCATTTTAGCGATTTTGCCCTTTTTATAAATTATTGAACTTTATTATAATCAATGTAATAATTCGTGTTAAATTCTACCGGACTGCCTTTCTTCAGCTTTACGGTTTGCCATTGCTCGGTCGGAGTAATGGTGATGCCTTCAATGATAATCGGAAGTTTTAAGTTTTTAACAATATTGGTATATCGGAATTTCAGCTCCCCACCTTTTTGAGAATATTCTAAAGTGGGAATCTTTGTAGATCTCAGATATTGGTTAAATACACTTGAAAAATCAATTCCTGATTTTTTTGAAATGTAATTCTCAATTTGCTCCGTTGTTACCGTTTGATGATAAAAATCTTTATTGATTCCTCTTAAAATCTGCCTGAATTTTTCATCATTATTAATCACCTGACGAATCGTGTGAAGCATACTTGCGCCTTTAGGATACATATCGCCACTTCCTTCATTTCTTACCCCATATTTTCCGATGATAGGAACATCATTTTCGATACCGTGTTTAATTCCCTGTGCATAAATATCTGCAGATTTTTTGTCCATATATCTTTCGGTGAAAAGAACTTCAGAATACATCGTAAAACCTTCATGAACCCACATATCTGCCTGATCTTTCGCGGTAATATTATTGGCAAACCATTCGTGACCGCTTTCGTGAACGATAATATAATCCCAATTCAAACCAACTCCCGTTCCGGAATAATCTTGTCCCATATAACCGTTTTGGTAGCCGTTTCCGTAAGCAACATTGCTTTGATGTTCCATTCCCAGATATGGCGAATCGACTAATTTGTAAGAATCTTCATAGAAAGGATACGGTCCGAACCAATATTCAAATGCAGAGAGCATTGGTTTTACCTGCTGAAACTGTTTTTTAGCTTTATCTAAATTATAATCTATAACCCAATAATCTAAATCCAGTTTTCCTTTTTCTCCATTGAAAGTGTCTTTAAAATTCACATATTTCCCGATATTCGGAATGATGGAATAGGCATTAATAGGGTTTTTAACTTCCCAAGTATATACCATTTTATCGCCTTCCGCTTTCTTTTCGATTAATTTTCCGTTTCCTACACCCACTAAATCTTTTGGGGTAATAATTTTCATCACGACTCCGTTATCCGGTTCATCGCTCCAGATATCTTTTGTAGGCAACCAGATAGAAGCTCCGATTCCTTCATCGGCAACGCTCATCCAAGGATTTCCTTTTTCGTCTTTTGTAAAAACCCAGCCACCGTCCCAAGGCGCACGTTTTGCAATCGTAGGATTTCCGGAATAGGTAACGTCAATCGTATATTTTTCGCCTTTTTTAAAGCTTTTATTGGTTTTAATCCAGATAAAATCACCATCCTGTTTAGAATCGGCTATAGGAAAACTTGCTTCCACTTTATCGGCTTTCATCGGTTGTTGAAGATCGATCTGGAAAGTAGGATTTGTAACGTCTTTGATGATCTCGAAACTAATTTTATTGTTTCCTTTAATGCTTTTCTGAGCAAAATCGGGTTCTACAGAAAGATCATATTTCTTTACATCCCAAAAATTTCGAAATTGGGTGTTAGAACCTTTTAAAGTATCTTGTTTGGTAAAAACTTTATCTTTTTCGAAGAATTGCCCGAAAGCTAATCCTGAAGCAAATAATATGGTATACGAAAGCTTTTTCATTTGAAATTAAAATTAATTTGCTAAAATTAAAAAATTAATCGATTGTAAAATTTAGAAAATTAAATTATTACCATCTTTTTCGGATTAGACGACAGAAATAAAAGTTTGTTACATTTTTAGAAGACATTCCAGTGTTTCACTTTTAAAATGTATAAGGTAAGAATTCGCCTGTTTTGGAGGGAGTGGTTTTATGATCCTTGACAAGGTTTTAAACCTTGTCAAGGATTACGCTAAGTATAATTTAAGTATAATTATGGTACAAATAGAATGTTGAATTAGTCTGAAAGGTTGAAAAAACGACAAAAATCCTAGCCCCGATTGAAGAGAAAATCCTTTTTTGCAAAAAAAGATTGCAACGGAAAGCGGGAAATAGCTCCTTAAAAAATAATAAAAGTACAATTCGACGAAGTCAAATAGCTCCAAAAAAAAATCCCGCAGAATGAATCTACGGGAAAATATTTTAAACTTTAAAAAAAATTTTATCAATTATTTCTGAACAACGGGTAAGTTTCCAGCGGCTTTCTGTACTTTTTTGTAGGTATAAGAACACATTAAAATACTGAATTCATACAGTAAAAGCAATGGGAAAGCTGCCATTATCATACTCAAAACATCGGCAGGAGTAATAATTGCGGCAACAACCATAATTAAAACAATGGCGTGACGACGGTAAGTACGCATGAATTTTGGTGACAGAATTCCGATCGTTGTAAGGAAATAAATAAGAATAGGGAAAAGAAAAATAACACCCATCCCTAAAATTACCTGTAAAAATAGGGTTGTATAGTCGCTTAAATCGTAAAGCGGAATAATAATATCTGAAATTTTGAAGATAACCCCAAAATTAATAGCAAATGGAAGGATTAAAAAATATCCGCATAAAACGCCTGTCATAAACAGAATCCAAACGGCATTGATGATAAATATCGAGTTTTTTCTTTCTTTCGGATGCAAAGCAGGACCGATAAATCTCCAAAGTTCCCAGACAATGTAAGGGAAAGAGGCTACAATTCCACCAAAAATAGAAACCGCCATCATGACATTAAACTGCTGATAGAGCTTGCTGGCACGAACAGGGAAGTCTTTTGGAAGGTGAATACTGTCTTCGCCCAAAATCATTCTGGAAAAATGGTTAACCACATGAAAGGTCGGGAAATCATTTCTTGTAGGACCAAAAAAGATATGATCCATAATCCAGTTGATATTAAAGCCTACAACAAAAGCAGCAATTATAATAGCAATGATAGAACGTACAAGATGACCTCTTAATTCTCCAATATGCCCAAGAAAGGACATGTCTTTACCTTCACTCACAGAATAATATTTTTAAGGACTCAAATTTATGAAAAAAGTTTCACTAAAATAGGAAGTTGGAATTTTAAATTGAAGGTTTAAAATTTAAAGCTTCGATGCTTCGATAGGCTCAATATTACATTCCTAATACTCACTGTTTTAATTGATGATATTTATAGAAATATTATGATAATTCATTAAATTCCAGCTTAGTTAATTCCTTCGTCTAACAATTTATGAAGATCGATAATCCCGAAATATTTTCCGTTTTCTGTTACGATAAGTTGCCCGATGTTGTTTTCTTTCAAAATTTTCATGGCTTCTTTTGCCAAAGCGGTTCTTTCGATCGTTTTTGGGTTTGCAGACATGATATCTTTAGCCAAAACTTTAGAAATATCGTCACCTTTCATCAGCATTCTTCTTAAATCTCCATCGGTAATGACTCCCATAATCTCATTTTCGTTGGTGACAACCGTGATTCCGTGTCTTGAGCTGCTGATGGAAATAATAACATCCTTAACTGTTTCATTTTCTGTAACATGAGGTTTTTGCGAAGAAAGGAAATCATCAACTTTTGAAATTAAATTTTTACCTAAACTTCCACCCGGATGAAATTTGGCAAAATCATTTGCCTTAAAATCATTCATTTCCATTAAAGAAACTGCCAAAGCGTCGCCAAGAGCCATTTGCAGAGTGGTTGAGCTTGTAGGAGCCAGTTTATTCGGACAAGCTTCCATATCAACGTGGGTATCTAAAATAACTTCAGAAAATTCGGCAAGTTTGCTGGATTTATTTCCCGTCATTCCTATTAATGCAGAAGAATAATCTTTTAAATAAGGAACTAAGTTTACAATTTCCGGTGAATTTCCGGAGTTGGAGATGCATAAAACGACATCCTGCTTCTGAATCACACCCAAATCCCCGTGAATAGCCTCTGAAGCATGAAGAAATTGGGAAGGAGTACCTGTAGAATTCAATGTGGCTACAATTTTATTTCCTACGTGAGCAGATTTTCCGATTCCTACAACAATCAATTTTCCTTTTGCGGAATGAATGATCTCAACTGCTTTTACAAAATCGTCATCAAGTCTGTTTTTAAGCTTTTCAAGTTCCGAGATTTCTATTTCCAGAGTAGTTCTTGCGATTGAAATGATATTGGCTTTTTCCATTTTATTTTATAGGTGTACAAAAAATCACTAAAAAAACGTTATATTTAAAAAAGAATATTTAATACAAATTTTATTTTTATAAATTCGTTCGCTTTTATTTTAAGCGAAAAATTCATAACTTTGGATTAGATGCAAATTTAGCAATAGAAAATTAGATGAGCGCAAAAAAAGCCAATTTATCAGGCGAATTGAAAAAATACTTCGGGTTTTCTACTTTTAAAGGACAACAAGAACAAATTATAGAAAACCTGTTAGAAGGAAAGGATATATTTGTATTGATGCCGACAGGAGGTGGTAAGTCCTTATGTTATCAGCTTCCGGCACTTATTTCCGAAGGCACGGCAATCGTAGTTTCTCCTTTGATCGCATTAATGAAAAATCAGGTAGATGCCGTGAACGGGCTTTCTTCTGAAGACGGAGTAGCACATGTTTTAAATTCATCATTAAATAAAACGCAGACCAAACAGGTCTTTGATGACATTAAAAGTGGGAAAACAAAACTCTTGTACGTCGCCCCGGAATCGTTAATTAAGGAAGATTATTTAGAGTTTTTAAAGGATGTTAAGATTTCTTTCGTTGCTATCGATGAAGCACACTGTATTTCAGAATGGGGACACGATTTCAGACCGGAATACAGAAATTTAAAATCAATTATCGACAAAATTGCAGATGTAGCAGTGATTGCATTGACGGCGACGGCGACTCCCAAAGTTCAGGATGATATCCAAAAAACACTGGGAATGAGCAATGCATTGGTTTTCAAAGAAAGTTTCAACAGACCGAATCTTTACTATGAAGTACAGCCAAAAGTAAATGTAGACAGGGAAATAGTAAAATTTATCAGTCAGAATAAAACGAAATCGGGAATTGTATACTGCTTGAGCCGACGAAAAGTTGAAGAATTTGCTCAGCTTTTACAGGTAAACGGAATCAATGCTCTGCCTTATCATGCAGGTTTAGACCAAAAGATAAGAGTAACAAATCAGGATAAATTCTTAATGGAAGAAGCTGATGTAATTGTAGCAACCATCGCTTTCGGGATGGGAATCGACAAGCCGGATGTACGTTTTGTGATTCACTATGATTTTCCTAAATCTCTGGAAAGTTATTATCAGGAAACCGGTCGTGCAGGGCGAGATGGAGGAGAAGGTCATTGTTTGGCGTTCTATGATCCGAAAGACATTGAAAAATTAGAAAAATTCCTGGCTCAAAAACCTGTTTCCGAGAGAGAAATCGGTTTGCAGCTTTTGAATGAAGTGGTTGGTTATGCCGAAACTTCGATGAGCCGAAGACAGTATATTCTTTATTATTTTGGGGAAAATTTTGACCCGATTAATGGTGACGGAGCCAATATGTGTGATAACTCATCGAATCCTCCAAAATTAAAAGATGCAAGCGATGATTTGTCGAAAACTCTTGAATTAATCAATGATACAGGTGAGAAATTTAAGTCTAAGGATTTAATTTCTGTAATTGTCGGAAAGGAAAATGCAGTGACAAAATCGTATAAACTTGAACAAAATTCGTATTTCGGATTTGGAAAAGACAAAACTGAAAATCATTGGAAAACTATTTTAAGACAAGCTACCGTTCAGAATTTTTTACAGAAAGATATTGAAACGTATGGCGTTTTAAAAATGTCTGAAAAAGGGAAATCAGCTTTAAATAATACATTAGAACAACCGTTTCTAATCGCAGAAGACAGAGAATTTGATCTTTCTCAGACAAAAGCGGAAAGCGACCAGATTCAACAGCAGTCTGCAGGTGGATTAGATCAGAATTTATTTAATTTACTAAAAGAATTAAGGAAAAAAGTTGCTAAAAAGCATGGAATTCCGCCTTATACGGTTTTCATGGATCCGAGTTTGGAAGACATGACGGTTCAGTACCCGATTACGGTAGATGAAATTGCAAAAATCTATGGAGTCGGTGAAGGAAAAGCCAAGAAATATGGTAAAGAATTCGCAGATTTTATTAGTAAATATGTAGAAGACAATAATATCGAACGTACTCAGGACATGGTGCTGAAACAGGTTGCGAACAAATCGAGCCACAAAGTTTTCATCATTCAGAGTACGGATAAAAAAATAGACCTTGAAGATATTGCAAGAGCCAAAAATATTTCAATGGATGAACTGTTGAAAGAGATGGAACGTATTGTTTATCAGGGAACTAAATTAAATATAGATTATTACATCGAAGACAATTTTGATGAAGATATTGTAGATGGTTTTATGGAATTCATGAACGAATCTGATAGCGACAGTATGAAAATCTTACTGGATGAATTCGGCGACGAACTTTCTGATGAAGAAGTGAGAATGTTGAGAATAAAATTCATAAGCGACGTTGCAAACTAAGGTGATTTTAAATGATAACGAAATAATATTGAAAGAAATTCTTCCACGGAAGAGTTTCTTTTTTTTGTAGGCAAGTCTATTCAAACCTTACAGGTTTTTAAAACCTGTAAGGTTTAGTATTATCGATTTCAATTTAATAATATCTTTTTAAGAGCTTGAAAAAATTATTAGCAACAAGTTTGTCAGCTTGAAAGAATCTACAAAGTATTAGAAAATCGTATAAAAATTTGTGTTTAGATTCCTATGGAATGACAAACTTAATGGATAGAAAGGCAAAAAATAGGTTACTATTTTAAGTTAAAAATCATTAATTATCAGTTAGAATTAAAGGTCAATAAAACTTTTTACTAACTTTACACTGATGAAAAAGATTTCTGTTATATTTATTCTGCCGGATTTGGAAACCGGAGGCGCAGAAAGGATTGTTACCACCATTGCGAATCACCTCTCCCGAGATCGATTTGAGCCTAAGATTTTGCTTTTACGCAAGAAAGGCGGTTACCTCAATTTTTTGGAAAAAGATGTTGAAATTATCGATGTGAATACAGAAAGAATCAGACATTCTTTAAAACCGATTTTAAGGGAAATTTATAGAAGAAAACCTGATATTGTTTTCTCCGGTTTTGGTGAAGTGAATGCCTATTTGTCTTTATTTATCAAGCTTTTTCCGAGAACAAAATTCATTGCAAGGGAAACAAATGTCGTTACTGAACATGTTACCCGAAAAGAGATAAAATTTTTCTATAATTTCTACAATAATTACCAGAGAATCATTGCGCAAAGTGATGATATGAAAAAAGATTTAGTTGATAATTTTAATATCAGACACAGCAAGATTGTCAAGATCAATAATCCTGTGGATTTTGATTTTATTAATGCAAAACTGGAAACTTCTACAAAGCCCGAAAGTTTTAAATACAATTATAAAAACGTTGTAGCCATCGGGAATTTATCTGCCAGAAAAGGTTTTGATAACTTACTGAAAGTTTTTTCAAGACTTAAAAATGAAAATATTATTCTTCATATTTTAGGAGACGGACAAGATCGTGAAATTCTTCATCAGATGAAAGATTTTCTGGGATTAAAACACGTTATTTTTCACGGAAGACAGGAAAATCCGTACCAGTTTTTGAAGTTTGCAGATCTGTTTATTCTTTCGTCGAGATACGAAGGTTTTCCGAATGTTTTACTGGAAGCCGGAGCTTGTGGAACGTATTCTTTAGCCAATAATTGTCCCGGTGGAATCAACGAAATCATTCAGGATAATACGAACGGAGAAGTTGCTGATATCGAAAATCATGAAGATTTTGCACAAAAAATTATGACCGTTCTTCAAAGAAGTTATGACCCGGATTCTATTAAAAATTCAATCAGATCAAGATTTTCAAAGCATATTATTTTAGATAAATATGAAAAGGTTTTGCTGGATTTAATGAAGAAATAAACGCCGGATTTGCGTTGGAGATTCTTATTTTCTTACATTTGACCTTCATTAATTTTATTTAAAATCAACATTCCTCAATGAATAAAATCGCCCAAATCGGATGCGCTTGTGAAAAACCTACTTCAAACTATACTGAATACAGAAGTTCTGAATTAGGCATCGATCATACCAACGGAAGACATGCAGAAGTAAGCATTCAACAGTGCAAACTTTGTCAAAGAATATGGATTCATTATTTTGTTGAATTTGAAAGTTTTTCCAAATCCGGAAGATGGTACAAAGGGATCGTCTCTAAAAAAGACCGCTCACAAATAACCCCTGAAAATGCCGTGGAATTTCTGGAAAGCCTTGAATGGTATGTTTACGGAGGTTCGTTTTTTGAAAGTATGGGAACTTTTGGGCGTGGGAAAATCAACGTAGATTTATAAACTGGCTGGAAGTCTGAAGCCGGATGTTGGAAGATAATGCAGATGTAGTAGGCTTTGAGTGGAAATTTTAGATTAAAACAAAAATAATCGCAATACTTTAAACTCCCATCAACTGACTTCCATCATCCATCTTAAAAATTTGACAAATCTCACTTTCTCACGTGGTAATTAATCAGTAAATTTGTAAGAATAAAGTAAGTTAATAATAAACAAATTCATAAAATAACATGAGTCAATTCGATGTTACCGTAATCGGTTCTGGTCCTGGAGGTTATGTTGCTGCAATCCGTGCTGCACAATTAGGTTTCACCACAGCAATTATTGAAAAATATCCAACTTTAGGAGGAACTTGCCTTAATGTGGGATGTATTCCGTCTAAAGCGCTTTTAGACAGTTCTGAGCATTTTGAGAACGCAAAACACAATTTTGCAGGTCACGGAATCATTATCAATGAGCCTCAAGCTGACATTGCAAGAATGATCGAGCGTAAGAATGAGGTAATCAAGCAAAATACTGACGGAATCAGCTATCTGATGAACAAAAACAAAATCACTGTTTTTGAAGGCGTTGGAAGCTTCGAATCTGCAACTCAGATCAAAGTAACAAAAAACGACGGTTCTACGGAAACGATCGATTCTAAATATACAATCATTGCAACAGGTTCTAAACCAACTTCTTTGCCTTTCATTACTTTAGATAAAGAAAGAGTGATTACTTCTACGGAAGCTTTAAATCTTAAGGAAATTCCTAAGCATTTAGTAGTTATCGGTGGTGGAGTTATCGGTCTTGAATTAGGTTCTGTTTATTTAAGATTAGGAGCTCAGGTAACGGTTGTTGAGTTTATGGACAAGATCATTCCTGGAATGGATGGAGCTTTAAGTAAAGAATTAACTAAAGTTCTTAAGAAACAAGGCATGAAATTCATGCTTTCTACGGCAGTTTCTGCAGTTGAAAGAAATGGAGATACTGTAAAAATAACGGCTAAAGATAAAAAAGGAGAAGAGGTTGTTGTAGAGGGAGATTACTGTTTAGTTTCTGTAGGTAGAAAACCTTATACAGACGGTGTTGGATTAGAGAAAGCAGGTGTTGAACTTGACGAAAGAGGAAGAGTAAAAACAAACGATCACTTACAGACTAACGTTGCAAATATTTACGCAATCGGAGATGTAATTAAAGGGGCGATGTTGGCTCACAAAGCTGAAGAAGAAGGAGTTTTCGTTGCTGAAACATTGGCTGGACAAAAGCCTCACGTTAATTATAACTTAATTCCGGGTGTTGTTTACACTTGGCCTGAAGTTGCGGGAGTTGGTAAAACTGAAGAGCAATTGAAAGAAGAAGGAGTAGCTTACAAAGTAGGATCTTTCCCAATGAGAGCGTTAGGAAGAAGCCGTGCAAGTGGTGATGTTGATGGTTTGGTAAAAATCATTGCAGACGAAAAAACTGACGAAGTTTTAGGAATGCACATCATCGGAGCAAGAGCTGCCGATTTGATCGCAGAAGGGGTAATTGCAATGGAATTCCGTGCAAGTGCAGAAGATATCGCAAGAAGTTCTCACGCTCACCCAACCTATGCAGAAGCTATTAAAGAAGCTGCTTTGGATGCAACAGGGAAGAGACCTATTCATATGTAATTAATCTTTTATTAAAGATTTAAGATATTTAAAATTAAGGCTGCCTCAATTACGATGGCAGCCTTTTCTATACTCCAACTCCAAAACTCTCAAACCCGCTCACACCTAAACTTGCATTATTTTCCGTATCTTTGCAAACTAATTTTATCATACATGCTACTCGGAAAAACTCAAACCTTAAATATTTCAGAAAAAAACCATTCAGGATGGATCTTAACAGATGAAGCCGGTGAAAAGGCTTTTCTACCAAAAATTTTCACTCAGGATGACAAAGAAGTTGGTGATGAAATTGAGGTTTTCGTGTATCAGGATGATGGTAAATTAAAAGCAACAACAGAAATTCCTTTGGCTGAAGTAGGAGAATTTGCTGTGATGAGCGCGGTTCAGAGTCTTCCAAGCGGAGCTTTTATGGATTGGGGAATTATCAAAGATTTGTTCATTCCTTACAAACAGCAAAAATCTAAAATCCTTGAAGGAAAAAGATATTTGGTTAATATTTATGTTGACGAAGATCTTGATCTGATTACCGGAACAACAAAGTTCAAAAGAAACCCGCAATATGAGGATTTGCCCTTCCAGAAAGGAGACAGTGTAGATTTGATCATAATGAACGAAAGCGAATTGGGCTGGAATGTCGTTATCAATAAAAAATATATTGGATTGATTTATACATCGGATGTTTTCAAAAAATTATATCCTTTATCGGAAGAATCGGGTTATATTAAAGAAATCAGAGAGGATGGGAAAATAGATATTTCTTTACAGCCTCAAGGTTTTGAAAATATTGATGAGTTTAAAAAGAAGATTTTAGATAAATTAGAAGAAAATTACGGTTTGCTTCATCTTTCAGACAAATCTTCACCGGAAGAGATTAAAGACGAAATTCAGATGAGTAAAAAGAACTTTAAGAAAGCAATAGGCGGACTTTATAGGGATAAAATCATCGATATTTTAGAAGATAAAATCACATTATTATAAAAATAAAAAACGAGCAGAATTTTCTGCTCGTTTTTGTTTTAGTTTCTATTCTTAATCAGTAGCCAACCTGTGTAAGTTCTACCGTCGGAAACTTTTATCGTGTACCAGTAATTTCCTGTAGGAACGGTACTTCCATTTAATTTTCCGTCCCATTCCATTGGTTTTTTGGTGATGATTTCTTTGAAAACCGGAAGACCTTTTCTGTCATAAACATTTACCTCAGTTTCCAGGGTAATTTTCCAGCCCTGCAATTTTCCATCTGTCGTTAAATCCATCTCCGTTTGGTGTAAATGCATTTGGAATATTAAAGATAGAAAAAGGCTTCTGACCAATAATACAACCTCCTTTTGTTCTCACATAAACGATATATTCTCCAATGCTTAAATTCGTGAAAATATTAGAATCCTGCCAAGTAAAGTTATCTAATGAATATTCGAAACTTCCCGTTGCAGAAAGAAATACGGTTGCAGAATTATTACTTACAGTAACAGAAACAATCTCCGGCAAAATCGTATAACTCACTTGAATATTGTCTGTATTTTGACATCCAAAACTGTTGGTTACCGTCACAGAATAATTTCCGGGAGTAGAAGTAGTGATGGTCTGAGTTGTTGCTCCTGTATTCCAAAGATATGATGAATAACCACTTCCTGCATCCAATGTTACGGTTTTTCCTTTACAGAAATCAATTTTTTCAGGAAGATTAAATTCAGGTTTTGGATTTAATGTTAAACTTAATCTTACCACGATGAAACATCCGTCCGGTGTAATAACTTTAACGTGAATTACGGTCGAACCAACGTTTAAAACATAATTTGAAGGATTCGTAATCAAGTTTCCTAAATCATCAGTGTAAGTAAATGTATAAGCACTTGGATTGGCGATAATATTTGCCTGATAAGAAGTTAAATTAACAATCATTGAACTTCCTGTTGTACTGTTACATAATGTCGCAGTAAAGTCATTTGCCGGAACATTATTCGTTGAAAGTGTTACTGAAATTGCCAGTTTTTCCGACTCGCAATTGTTTAATGTTTGTGTTACGAAATAAGTAGCTCCATAAACAAGTGGAGTGGTAAGTGGTAAAATATTTCCGGCAGCATCATAAAACTTCAATGCTGTTCCTGTAACAACCAGATTAGCT
The DNA here is from genome assembly GCF_024807225.1 of Chryseobacterium ginsenosidimutans. GTDB lineage: Bacteria > Bacteroidota > Bacteroidia > Flavobacteriales > Weeksellaceae > Chryseobacterium > Chryseobacterium ginsenosidimutans. The sequence continues at coordinate 3,104,062 of NZ_JANUCO010000001.1, read as the reverse complement.
AAAGTTGGGCTTGCCGAAGCACAAAAATCCTGAGCAGAATTTCCGATTGGTTTCGGAGTTTCATTTACAGTAACTTGAATTGCAATTTTATTACTTTCACATCCATTAATTGTCTGAGAAGCGTAATAAGTTTGTCCATTAACCAAAGCAATTGTTGGTGCTAAAACATTTCCACTTGCATCATACCATTTTATGTTTTGACCTGTAATTTGGATGTCTGAAATTTTTGGATGATTGCTTGCACAGAAAATTTGTTGTGCGTTTGCAGTTGTTGGAAGCGTAGGAGCGGTTACGATTACATTTTGATTTTGTGTTGCCGTATTTCCATGCCCATCATTATAAGTCCAGTGAATTATATACGTTCCTGGAAGAGAATAGGAAAGTGGATCTGTAGTTGTTGCATTGATTGTTCCTGCACAATTATCCGTTGCCGTTGGAATATTGGTAACAATAGTATGGCAATCTCCTGTGATATCCGGAAGCGTTGCTGTATTTGGAATGGGTGCAACGTTGTCACCTACTACTACGTTTAGTGTAAATATACCGTCACAATCTCCTAATCCTGAAATCTGACAAGAATAAGTTCCTGCATTTGTTGATGTAGCATTTGGAATAGTTGGATTTTGTAAAGTGGATGTGAATCCGTTTGGTCCGGTCCAACTGTAAATTGCGCCTGGTGTTGCATTCAGTTGTATCGTTGAATTAATACAAACCGGAGAGTTTGATGTAATAGAAGAGCTGGATGTACAATCTCTAAATTTTACGATAAAAGCATCATGATTTCCTGATCCTCCTCCTTGTTGTTGAAATGTTCCGGGAGTTGCAATTCCTGATGTATTTAAACCGGAAAATCCGGTTAAGTAAATAGCACCTTCATAATCTGTTGTTGCCATACCTTGCTGTGTTGCTCCGTTACCTGTATAATAAGTTCCCCATTCTTTTACATCATTTTGATTATATTTAAGTAGATAAGAAGCATTATAAAAAGGAGGCATTCCCATATAAGCTCCAGGAGTTGAAACATCTGGGTTTCCACTAGAATGTAATCCTGTAAAGAAAATATTGGCAGATGCATCCACATAAGCAAGGAGCTGCATAGTGCCTGGAAAATTAAAATAGCTTTTTGTCATTGCGTGAGTTGTTAAATTCACTCGCCAAATACCTACTGGATTCAATAAACCAGGTGAAGGGATTTCTCCAGCAAGAATAAGTGTATTATTTACAATTCTTGCGTTTGTAACAAATTCGTAGCCGGCATTTCCATAATAACTTGATTTTAAAATATTACTTCCAGATTTTGAAAGTCTTATGTAGATCCCGTCTGAACCTCCACCATGTATAGCTTGGAAAGCATTTATCATAGGAAATGTCGGAGATTGTGTTGCTCCAATAATTTCAAGATTATCCACAGAAGACATAATCTGAAAAATAGAGGATGATCCATCTGCACGTCCAAAATAAGTAGCCCAATCTACATTCCCCGTTGTTGCATCCAATGAGCCAATAATTCCATCTGTTAAACCTGATGGGCTTGCTTTTGAGGGTTGCATCGCATTGACAGTAGGAAAATCCGTACTGGAAGCATCACCAGCAAAATAGATGTGGTTTTGATTATATGAAACAGTTGATAGATTATCTATTCTGTTAGTGAAAAATTCTTTTTGGAAAATAAATCCGCCATTGCTATTGAATTTTACGACTACAATATCTTCATTACTTAATCCTCTTTGAACTTTTCCACCAGCATAGACATTAAAATTTTCATCAAAATCTACGTCGTTGAAATAATCATTCTGCCCGAATCCGTAATAAGTACCCCAAATTTTCTGTCCGTTTTTAGTTACTTTCATTACATAAGCATCTAGTCCTCCTGCAATATTTGGCTGATATGTACCTGATGTAGCAAAATTAGTAGAACTTGTTGTTCCTCCAAAAATGTATACTGTATTCTGTAAATCTGTTTTTGCTCTTCCGTAATCATCTCCAAAGCCGGCAATATAACTCCCCCAAACCCTCGTAGGAACAGGATCGATTACAATTGTTTTATCCGAAGAATTAATAGATGCGCTAAACCCAAAAGTCTGATCACCAAGATCTTTAAAAGAAACATTAATATTTTCTTTTTTATTTGCTAAAATCCAGCTATTTGGAATATTCTCATACATTTCTCCGAAACGAACTTTCATTAAAAGCTTATTGTCTTTAATAGATGTTGGAGCTCCGTTAAATTTCATTTTAATATCTGAAATTTTTCCTCCAGGATTGATGATGAAATTATATTCTATAGGTTTTAAAGTATCTTTTGGTTTAAAAAATACTAAATCAATATTAGGATAAACATTTTTGTATGAAACTTTTTGGTAACGATAAACGTTTGTTATACCTTTAGGTTTATTGGGAATATTGTAATAATTATCATAATCAGACGACTTTCCTTCCGCAACAATTTTTGCATTTTTATTTGAATTGATTAATTCAATATCGATTCTATGGAACTGATTTTCGTACAAAAACTCATCTTCGTAATAGGTTTTACCGTCAAGAGATTTATCTTTTTTAAATTTTGAAGAATTTGGATTTACAGTTTTCTTAGTTTCATAAACATCATAAGAAAATCCTCCTTTCTTTATCTGAACATTTAATCCATTAGAAAGAAAGAGATATTTTACATCTGCATTTTCCTTTCCGTCCTGATCAACGACTTGTCCTTTATTTTCATAAAAAGAATAGTCATTGTTTTGAGGCGCTTTTTTTTGAGAAAAAAGAAATCCACAGCACAGCACTGTGAAAAGAAACAATATTTTTCGCATCGGTTACTAATTTTCGGCAAATATATAAAAATGCCTTATTTAATGCAGGTTAACAAATATTAATCTCAAACTTAAATTCCAAAACCTGACGCAAATCATACAAATTTGTTTAATTATTTTGTTTAACAATTTTGTCAAAACGATTGATTGATTTATATTTGCACAAATTTGTTTAACAAAAATGTCAAATCAAGCAAAAAAAGACCAAACACAAGAATTAATCAAGGACACTGCGAAGAATTTATACTTTGTGAAGGGAAAGTTTGACGCTACTACTCAGGAAATTGCTGATGCAGCGGGAGTCAACAGAACGCTTATTAATTATTATTTCCGTTCGAGAGATAATCTGATTCAGATCATTTTTGATGAAGCGCAAAAAGTAGAAAAGGAAAAATCTGAGATCATTATGAATTCTGATTTGCCTTTTAAAGAAAAAATAGGGCAGTTTATAGACGGAAGTCTTTCCACGAGCTTGCAATATCCGTATCTGGAAACCTATATCGTATCACAGATCAATAAAGGGACTTGCCATCATAAAGATATTGAAGAGGAAGAACTGAACAAATTATATGATGATATAAGAAAGGAAATGGAATCGGGAAATATCGATAAAATGGATCCCATTCAATTTGTCTTAAACATGATTTCCTTATTGGTTTTCCCAAGTGCAGTAAGACCTCTGTTGATGGAGAATCTGATGATTGGCGAGAAAGAATTTGATAAGATCATTTCCGAGAGAAAAGAGATCATTCTGAATATATTATTCAAAAATTAAAGAAAATGTTAAAGTATTTTAAGAAATGATTCGTCATTTAGAAATAACAACATTCAAGAGAGAATTACATTAAAAAAATAAACGAAGTATAAGATTATGAAAAGAAAACGTATAACTGCAAACAAGCTAAAAATTGGTATAGCGGCTGCATTTATGATTTTCGGTTTTTCATCCGTGTCTGCACAACAGCAGGTTTCTCTTCAGGAAGCCATCAAACAGGCACTTCAAAACAAAGCAGAGGCGAAAAAAGCTGCTTTACAGATCAAAAAAGCCGAATACAAAATTGATGAAGCCAGAGCCGGAGCTTTACCACAGATAAGCGCAACGGCAGGTTTAACCTATAATCCTGTTATTCAGGAGTCTTTGCTAGAATTCGGTGGAGAAAGAATCAGAGCTCAGCTGGGACAACCTTGGAGTTCAACGGCTTCTGTACAGGTTCAACAGGCTATTTTTGATCAGAGGGTATTTACAGGTCTTAAAGCAGCAAAATCAACAAGAGAATTCTATGTTTTGAATGCTCAGCTGACCAACGAACAAATCATTGAAAATGTAGCAACAGCTTACTATCAGGTTTTTGTGCAGGAAGAAAATCTGAAAACAGTAGAAGCGAGCTATGCCAACACAGAGAAAGTAAGAAATGTTATTAAAAGTTTAGTGGATAACGGTTTGGCAAAGTCAATCGATTTAGACCGTACCAATGTTCAGTTGACGAATATCGGTTCAAACAAACAGACATTGATTAATTCTGTGGAACTTTCAAAAAATGCTTTGAAATTTTATATGGGAGTTCCGATTTCTACAGATATCGAGCTTGAAGAAAAATCAATCGAACCAAAACCTGAATTGGTTGCAAGTACTGTAAATCTTGATGAGCGTACGGAGATCAAAGTTTTAAATAAAAACAGAGAACTTTTGGTCTTTAATAAAAAGGCGACGGAAGCTTATCTGTACCCTACGGTAAATTTGGTTGCCAATTACGGTTGGGGAGGACAAGGTAGAAAATTCCCTCTTACGAATGGGATCAACAACGGAGTTCTTTGGAGTGATTATTCTGCGATTGGTTTGAATGTAAATATTCCGATTTTCACGGGAGGTGCTACAAAAGCGAAGATCAATCAGGCGGAAGTTGATATTCAGGATCTTGATCTTGATATTCAGAATACTCAGTTAAGCTTAAGTTTAGATTATAGAAATGCCATTACCAATATTGAAAATTCATTAATCAATATCGAAAGCATGAAAGACAATGTAGGTTTGGCGGAAAGAGTTCAGAAAAATACCGAGTCCAATTATCAGTACGGTTTGGCAACGCTTACAGAAGTTTTGGATGCTGAAAATGCTTTAACACAGGCTAAACAGAACTACGCCAATGCTTTATTAGATTACAAACAGGCTGAAATTAAGTTAATTAAAGCAAAAGGAGAATTAAACACACTACAAAACCCGTAATAAACTATGAAAAAGACTTTAATATATATCATCGTAGCAGCTGTCCTTATTGGTTTGGGAGCCTATAAGATTTCCGATAATAAGAAGAAACAGGAAAAAGAAGTAAAAGAAGTTGCTAAGCAGGTTGACAAAATCAACGTAAATATTGTAACCGTAGCAAGAGAAAATATAGATACAGATTACTCCGCAAACGGAACTTTTCTTCCAAAGCAGGAAATGAATCAGGCTTCTGAAATTGCAGGACGTATCGTCAATGTTTTGGTGAAAGAAGGTTCAAAAGTGGGTGCAGGTCAGGTTTTAGCAACCATTAAGAGAGATGCTATCGAAGTTGATATTTCTCAGGCTCAAAACAACTTGCAAAATGCAATAATGGATAACCAGCGTTATGAAAATGCCTTTAAAACAGGAGGTGTTACCAAGCAACAGCTGGATAACTCAAGATTACAACTGAAAAATGCACAAGTGGCGGTAAGAGCTCAAGGTGTAAAAGTAAACGATACAAGCATTCGTGCAGGAATCAGCGGAACGATCAACAAGAAAATGGTTGAGCCCGGAAACTGTGGTTTCTATAGGAACTTCGATGTTCGAAATTGTAAACATCAACAGCTTAAAACTTTCAGTTTTAGTGGATGAAAGCCAGATCGGAAGAATTGCTTTAGGTCAGGAAGTTCCAATTAATGTTAATGTTTTGCCGGAAGATTCTTTCAGCGGTAGAATTACATTTATTGCTCCTAAAAGTGATGCTTCTTTAAATTTCCCTGTTGAAATTGAAGTTCAAAACAAAGGAAACTTAAAAGCGGGTATGTACGCAACAGCTTTATTCAAGACAAATCACGGTGCTGAAACTCAAAATATGTTAACAGTTCCCGCGGAAGCTTTCGTAAACGGTGTAAGTTCAGGACAATTATTTGTTGTTCAGAACGGAGCTGCTAAACTGATTAAAGTTACCATCGGAAAAGTATACGGAGACAAAGTACAGATTTTAAGCGGACTTAATGGTGGTGAACAAGTTATTACCAGCGGACAGATCAACTTAGAAAATGGTTCTAAAATCAATATCGTAAAGTAGACAGATGAAGTTAGCAGAAATATCCATTAAAAGACCATCCTTAGTAATCGTATTATTTACGATACTTACACTGGGTGGGATCTTGAGTTACTCCATGATGGGGTACGAATTGATTCCGAAATTTGAAACCAACATGGTTACTATTTCTACGGTTTATCCGGGAGCTTCACCGAGTGAGGTGGAAACTTCGGTTACCCGAAAGATAGAAGATGCCGTTGGTGCTTTGGAAAACGTGAAAAAAGTAGAATCGTCTTCATACGAAAGTCTTTCGGTGATCACGGTTCAGTTAAATACAGGAGCTGATGTAAACTACGCCCTGAATGATGCACAACGTAAAGTAAATGCTATTCTTTCGGACCTTCCGGACGATGCAGATGCCCCTTCACTGAATAAATTCTCATTAGACGATCTACCGATCATTACGATGAGTGTTTCCAGTGAAAAACTGAACAGTAAGGAGCTTTACGACTTATTAGACAAAAAAATAGAACCTATTTTCTCCCGTGTGAATGGTGTTGCTCAGGTTGATCTTATCGGTGGACAGGAGAGAGAAATTCAGGTGAGTATTGATGAAAAAAAATTGCAGGGTTACGGTCTTTCAATCGGAGATGTGCAACAGGCAATTCTTTCATCAAACTTAGATTTCCCTACAGGAAGTTTGAAATCTAGAACAACTAAATCTACCATTAGATTATCAGGGAAATACAAGTCTGTCGGAGAGATGAGCAACCTTGTTATTTCTAATAAAAATGGCGCTCAGATAAGACTTTCTGATGTGGCAACAGTTTTTGATTCTCAGGAAGATGTAGAGAAAATTGCAAGATTCAACCAGAATCCTACGATTTTGATGCAGGTGAAGAAACAGTCGGATGCGAATGCAGTGGCGGTTTCAGAAAGCATTCAGAAAACAGTGGATGAGGTGATGAAGAATTATACAACTCAAGGTATAAAAGTGAAAATTGTAGACAACAGTACAGATTTTACCTTGGAAGCTGCAGATCACGTTATTTTTGACTTGTTCTTGGCGGTAATTTTGGTAGCCATTGTAATGTTATTATTCCTTCACAATATCCGTAACGCATTCATTGTAATGGTTTCTATTCCGGTTTCATTGATTGCAACGGTAATTGGAATGTACTTAATGGGATATACCTTAAACTTAATGAGTTTATTAGGACTTTCATTGGTGGTAGGTATTCTTGTGGATGACGCGATTGTTGTACTGGAGAACGTTTACCGTCACATGGAGATGGGAAAAAGCAGAATTCGTGCAGCGTATGACGGTGCTTCGGAAATCGGGTTTACCGTTTCGGCAATTACATTGGTAATTGTGGTGGTATTCTTACCGATCGCGATGAGTTCGGGGTTGGTTTCTGATATCTTGGCGCAGTTCTGTGTCACGGTGGTTATTGCTACGATGTTATCATTATTGGCGTCATTTACCATTATTCCTTGGTTGTCTTCAAGATTCGGGAAGCTTGTACATTTAACGGGTAAAAATCCTTTTGAGAAATTCATTCTTTGGTTTGAAAGACAATTGGAAAAATTTACACACTGGATCACAGGAATTCTTGAGTGGTGTTTAAAATCAACTTTAAGAAGAGTAATGACGGTTATCGTAACATTCTTGATTTTGATTTCTTCATTCATGTTGGTTGCATTCGGATTTATCGGAGGTGAATTCTTCCCTAAAATAGACCGTGGACAATTCTTGGTTCAGATAGAATTATCAAAAGATGCAACGGTTGAAAAAACCAATCAGGTAACATTAGAAGTTGAGAAATATTTAAGAAATGATAAAGATGTAGTCGATTTGATTACTACAGTTGGTCAACAATCTTCAGGTTTTGGAGCTTCACAGGCTACAGTTTATCAGGCTGAAGTTCAGGTAAATCTTGTTGATAAATCTGAAAGAGGAGAAAGTACAGATATCATCGCTGCAAAAATGAAGCGTGACCTGGAAGAAAAATTCACCGGAGTTGAGTTTAAAACAGCACCAATTGGATTGATGGGAGCAGATAACGCACCAATAGAAATGGTGGTAACTGCTGCAGATAACGAAACGGCGAATAAGGAAGCCAACAGAATCTTAGAATTGCTTAAAAAAGTTCCGGGTTCTGTAGATGCTGAATTATCTACCGATACAGGAAGTCCGGAGGTAAGAGTAAATATCGACAGAGATAAAATGGCTTCTTTAGGTTTAAATCTTTCTAATGTAGGACAAGCGATGCAGACTGCATTCAACGGAAATACAGACGGAAAATACAGAGCCGGAGAATATGAATATGACATCAACATCCGTTTTGCTGACAACAACAGAAAATCGATTGATGATGTAAGAAACTTAATGTTCACGAATAATAACGGAGAACAGATCAGATTGGCTCAGTTTGCAAATGTAGACATGAGTTCAGGACCGAGTTTGCTGCAACGTAGAGATAAATCGCCTTCTGTAAAAGTGCTTTCAAAAGTGGTAGGTCGTCCTGTAGGAGACGTTGCCAACGAATGGTCTGCACAATTTATGGAAAACGAAAAAACAAAACCAGCCGGAGTAAATTACATCTGGAGTGGTGATATGGAAAACCAAACGGAAGGTTTCGGTACATTAGGAATCGCTTTAATGGCGGCTATTGTATTGGTTTACTTGGTAATGGTTTCGCTATATGACAGTTTTGTGTATCCGTTTGTAGTATTGTTCTCAATTCCTTTGGCATTGATCGGAGTAATGGTGATTCTTGCTTTAACAGGAAATTCATTAAACATCTTTACCATGTTGGGTATGATCATGTTGATTGGTTTGGTGGCGAAGAACGCGATTATGATTGTCGATTTCGCAAATATGAGAAAAGCGGCAGGTGCAAATACACACGACGCTTTGGTTCAGGCAAACCACGCACGTCTTCGTCCGATTTTGATGACAACGATTGCGATGATCTTCGGGATGATCCCGATTGCAATTGCAAAAGGAGCAGGAGCGGAGATGAACAACGGATTGGCTTGGGTAGTTATCGGTGGTTTGACATCGTCATTATTCCTTACGCTAATCATTGTCCCGGTAGTTTATTCTCTAATGGAATCAGCAATAAGATTCTTCAGCAGATTATTTAATAGACTTTTCGGAACCAGTATGGGTGAAAAAGTAGACTACGAAGCTGAAATGAAAGCTGAATATGAACACAAAGAAACTAAGTGAAGACGGTTACACCCCGAAACACATAGACTAATATAACAACCTTAATTAACCGAAAAAGCGTATCAATTTATTGATGCGCTTTTTTTGTGCTTTTAATGCAATACTATTTTCCATACAGTTTGTCGTCCCGTAGGGATCTAAGCAACTTTATTAGAGATTAATTTTGAAAGATTCTCGCCTAGATCTCTACGAGATGACAAAGTGAAGATGACGTTGCTAAATGAAATACCTTTACAAACGTAAAAATAATGAGTAATAAAAACTTTAGCATATTTTGTATTAAAATTTAGCAGTTAGTACTAGGAATGTCCTGCTGAGGTTTTCGAAGCATCTCTATAATAATTAAATTATCAGTAATCATTCTCTATCTCCAAAAATTATATTTTTCCCAATAAAAAAAGCTTCCAGAATGAACTGAAAGCTTTTGCTATATTTTATAAATGGAAAATTAATCTGCCATCACTTCACCAGACTTTCTGTAGATGAAATTTCCGTAGATATGTCTTCTTGCGAAACGGCTTGGCGAATCAGCATTTACCATTTTAATGTAAATATTTCTTGGAACACCAATATATTCAAACATTTTCCCGTTCAAATGCTGAACTTTAAGAATCTGTTTTTCAAGATAAAAGTCAGTAATAATTGATGTTGTAATCGTTTCCGTATATTCTTCTTTATATTTTTCCTGCGTTTCCGGATTGATGCTTACCAAAAAGTGATAGGCTTCGATCACAGATTTGCTTTTTTCTTCAGCTTCCAGTTGTCCCGCTTCGTCATTCACAAATTTATCAGGATGCGTATCTTTCATCGTATTCCTGTAAATTGTTTTCAATTCTTTTAACGTAGCCGTATTATCTACTCCAAGAAGTTTTCTGTGTTCACCTATTCTTTTCATAACGTATGATCCTTATTTCGGGGTGCAAAATTAAGGAATTTTATTTTAAAAATCGTAAGTTTTTGATTATTAATTTGTTTTGATAATATAATAGCTTTTAATAAATAATAATTACCAAACTTTTCTAATTTAAATTATTTATTTCTATAGAATATGTTTGCAAAGAAAATTGCATTTCATATCTAATTTGAATTAAGTCTTGTTTATGATTTTTATTTTGGCTTTGAATTTCATTAAATAATTCTGAAGCATCTTTTATTAATTCTATAAGATCAGTGATATTTGGATTGGAAATATGATTACTTAATCCTTCTGTTAAAAACTTTCTTAAATAAATGTATTGATGTTCAATTGAATTGACCATATTAACATGGTATTCAACTAAAATACTTCCTAAAATTTCTAATTCATCGTCGCTTATTCCATAAGAGGTATGAATTGTAAGTCGCGCAATTTGATTAACTGCTTTTTTACTTAAATCATTAAATTTTATTTTCCTTTCATAGTCATGCAATTGCGCTTTTTCTACCATAGCCCAAAGATGATCTAATTGTAAGTTAAAGTAATCAATAATTAATGATAATCGATTAAAATTATCAACTTTATTTTTACCAAACTTTTTTATAAAAGATTGAAAATAGTTTTCGTTTTTAAGATTTCCATCTAATCTTTCAAAACTTTTGTTTGGTGAAAATCTTAATAATTGAAAATTAATTAAACTAGTCTCATAACTATTAATCATTTGATTTAGGTTACTTATAGTATTTTCAGCATGGGATTTGGATGAATTTAATAAGTTTAAAAAATTTCTAATTCTATTATGAGCTTCTCTTTTTTTCTCTTTTCTTTCCTTCCTCTTGTCTTTTTTTATTGATAAATAAAATATTAGTAGTGCTGTTCCAGTCGCTATTAAAGGGCCTAAAATACTTTTTAGAAATTCTTTGTTGAAAATAAAATCAAAAATATGGCACATTATAAAATATTATTTAGTTTGAATCTTATCTGTTAAAGTTTTAATTACGTCAATTAAATTTTCAGAAAATTTTGGGTCATAAGAATTCGAATCTAAGTCATTAAAGTTACTTGATTTATCAATATTCCAATTTTTAAATATATCATTAACTTCATTATAGGTTGTTATTTTATCTGCAAACGCTTTAATGAAGAATTCACCAAATGATATTGCATGAGCGCGATCAGCATTCCTTAAAGATTCATGCATAAACGATTTGCCTAAAATAAATGTATATTTTGAACAAGCTAAAAGAAGCCCAATAATAATGGTGCTTTTTAGGATAAGTATAATTATAGTTAGCCAAAAAAAATTAATATCTAATTGTTTAACTTTTTTTAAATTACCAATTGAACTTAAGCCATCTATAGTGAAAAAAACACCTAAAACTAAAGCTATAAATCCAAGACAATAACAGCTATAAGCAATCCATTTATTTTGATTTTCTCTTCTCTGTAATGTTTTTTTAGCTATTTCAACATATTGCGCAGATTCATTCTTTATAAATTCTACTTTTTTTGTTATTTCTTCTTCTATAGTTAATTTTCTTGTTATAAAATTCGAAATGGAATCATCTATTTTATTAATTGCAGATTCATAATTTCCATCAGTTAATTTTATACAGAATAGATCCTTTATAAAATCCGGGACTTCAAAATCACCATAAATAACAGGAATCAAAAATTTTTTATTTTCATTTTCATCAATATAAGCTCTTGTGGTGCCTATTTCGCTGATAACATATCTTGAATCTAAACTATTTTCAGTTATAAGAACCAATAATCCATCAGAATTTTTTAATTCTTTCATTAATTCTTTTCTCCAGTCATTCCCAACCTGCATTATACTTTGATCCATAAGTATTTGATGCCCTCTTTCTTTTAGGTCATTTCCAATTCTGGTAATTAAATCTAGATCTTTATGTTGATATGAAAGATAAATTTTTGCCATTAGTTTATTTTATTATAGCTAAAATAAATAATTTTTTTTTTTTTGAGTTATAAATCCAATATAATAAAAAAACAGGAGTCTCCAAAAGACTCCTGAAAAATAAACATCAATAAATTAAAGTATCTGCAAAGCAAACTCCTCACTCATCTCCCGCGAAGCTTCCACCATCGCAATCAACGCCTTTTCCGTTTCATCCCAATGACGGGTTTTCAAGCCACAATCGGGATTCACCCAAAGTTGTTGTGCAGGAATAACGGCTTGTGCTTTTTTTAGCAATTCCACCATTTCCTGTTTTGACGGAACTCTTGGCGAGTGAATATCATAAACTCCCGGTCCAATCTCATTCGGATATTTGAAATCTGCAAAAGCATTCAATAGTTCCATTTGGCTTCTGGAGCATTCTATCGTAATGACATCGGCATCCATATCGGCGATATTTTGGATGATGTCATTGAACTCAGAATAGCACATGTGCGTATGAATTTGTGTGGCATCTTCCACACCGCTTGCCGAAATTCTGAAAGCTTCAACAGCCCATTTCAGATAATTTTGCCAGTCAGATTTTCTCAACGGAAGACCTTCACGAATCGCAGGTTCATCAATCTGGATGATTCTGATTCCTGCTTTTTCCAAATCATTCACCTCATCACGAATCGCCAAAGCAATCTGTTTGCAAGTCAGCGAGCGAGGTTGATCGTCGCGCACAAAAGACCATTGAAGAATCGTCACAGGTCCCGTCAACATTCCTTTTACCCATTTTTTTGTTAAAGATTGAGCGTATTTTGACCAATAAACTGTCATTGGATTCGGTCTGTGAACATCTCCAAAAATCACAGGTGGTTTTACACAACGGCTTCCATAACTTTGAACCCAGCCGTTTTGAGTAAACGCAAATCCTGCCAATTGTTCCCCGAAATATTCCACCATATCGTTTCGCTCAAATTCTCCGTGAACTAAAACATCGATTCCGATTTCTTCCTGCCAACGAATGGTTCTTTCGGTTTCCTGTTTTAATAAAGTATCGTATTCTTCGGCATTCAATTCACCTTTTTTGAATTTTGAACGCCAATTTCTCACTTCTTTAGTCTGTGGAAACGAACCAATTGTTGTCGTCGGAAACAAAGGCAATTGCAAAACCTGCTGTTGAACTTCTTTTCTTATGTTAAATGGATTATTTCTCTGTGCATCCTCCTCAGTCGTCACCTCAACACGGTTTTTCACACTTTGATTATGAATTAAAGTTGAAATTTTACGGTTTTTAATCGCCGTTTTATTTTCAGCTAATTCTTGTAAAGCTTTGTAATCCGGATTTTCTGAAGCTAATTTTTTTAAACTGACAATTTCATCCACTTTTTGTTTTGCAAAAGCCATCCATTGTTTGATTTCAGGAGATAGAATTTCTTCATTTTTCTCTGAATCAAGATCAAAAGGAGAGTGGAGCAGTGAACAAGACGGAGCAATAAAGATTCTTTCCGAACCGATTTTATGAACTGTTTTTTCAATAAAATGTAAAGACTTTTCAAAATCATTTTTCCAGATATTTCTTCCGTCGACGATTCCTAAAGAAAGACTTAAATTGTTTGGAATTGTATGTAAAACTTCATCCAATTGTTCAGGACAACGAATCAAATCAATATGCAAAACATCGATCGGAAGGGAAGTTGCCAATGAAAGATTGTCTTTTAATCCATCAAAATAAGTTCCAACAATAAATTTAAGTTTCGGGAATTGTTTCCTGATTTCAGCATAAATAAATTGATAGGTTTCTTTCGCCTTTTCATTTAAATCTAACGTTAAAAAAGGCTCATCAAACTGAATATATTCTGCACCATGATTTTCCAGTTCTTTTAAAATTTGAATATAAATCGGAAGCAAGTTTTGAGCTAAATCTAATTTATCAAAACCTTCTTCTTTCTCTTTTCCTAATAATAAATAAGTCAATAAACCGATGATTACAGGTTTTGCATTGATTCCCGATTTTTTTGCGTTAATGAATTCTTTAATAATTTTATTGGAAAATAATTTAAACTCCTGATTTTTCTGAAATTCAGGGACGATGTAGTGATAATTGGTATCAAACCATTTCGTCATTTCCATGGCGGTGATATCCAAACCGTCTTTCTGAAAACCTCTCGCCATCGCAAAATAAAGATCCAGTTCAGATTTTTTGAAAGTAATTTCCTGATAACGTTCCGGAATCGCTCCCACTGTCAAAGTCATATCCAAAACCTGATCATAATACGAAAAATCGTTGCATGGAATAAGGTCGATTCCCGCTTCCTGCTGCAGTTTCCAGTTGTTTTGAGTGATGGTTTTTCCGACTTCCAATAATTCGTTTAAAACGATTTTGCCCGACCAATATTGCTCGCAGGCTTTTTTGAGTTCTCTGTTGCTACCAATTCGCGGATAGCCAAGAATGTGCGTTTGCATTTTCTTTTAAACTTTTAAATTAAACAATAATTTTAAAGCTCTTTTAGAATGCTTCGCAATGCCGTCGTAGAAAGAATTTTTGATGAATAGAGTAGATACAGTGAGGACGTAATTTTTCCTTAATAAAAGGATTGGCTTACATTTTTTTATTTTTTGACGCAAAGTTTTAATTAAAAACTTCAATATTCAAGAAGACAAAGAAGAATCAATTTTATTGATTTTAAGAAGCGGATGTATAAAAAACATTAGCTTCATCAGCGACAAGGTCGCAATTCTTTGCTCCCTAAAAATAAGAAGTCATAACAAAAGAATCTTTGCGTTTAAAAATTAAATCAACTTAAAACTTGAATTAAATTAAAATTTTAAACCAAAATACGTTCAAAAGTATCATCTGTATGACCAAAAAGCTTCAAACCGCGAAAGCATTGTCAATTCGGAACAGGCAGGTCTCCTGACTTGTAACAGCTTTTGTCATCCTTCCCGCTTGCGCAGTGGATATGCGTGGACAAAAACTTTTGGTGTGTTACTTACAGTTGCGCGACAGCTCGTGATTCTCACACGATTCCCTATTAAT
This sequence comes from Chryseobacterium ginsenosidimutans, assembly GCF_024807225.1. GTDB lineage: Bacteria > Bacteroidota > Bacteroidia > Flavobacteriales > Weeksellaceae > Chryseobacterium > Chryseobacterium ginsenosidimutans. The sequence continues at coordinate 3,088,904 of NZ_JANUCO010000001.1, read as the reverse complement.
CTACGTTATGTAAAACCTTTTCCGTTTGATGAAGTATGTTAAAGAACTGTTTTCAGGGGCAAATGTAGGGAATAATTTTTTGAAAATTGTGAGTTAAAATAGAATCTTTAGTTAAAGCTTTATTCTTTTTCTGTTTACACTATAATTATCAAAGTCGGGATGAAACCAAAATTCTTTTAATCCAATTTGATTATATACTTCAATTTCTTCAGAATAGATTGGATAAAGTCCGGCAATATTAATTGTATAATCTGCTCCAACATCAATATCCAAATAATCTTCTTTATCCAAAGTACTTGGCGCAAATATTAAAAAAGCATCCATTTCAGAATCTTCACTTATTTGTTCTCGGAAATTAATTGTTTCTCCATAGCAAAAAGGACATTTACCTCTAAGTTGATTAGCAATAAAACCAGAAACAATTCCCCAATCGAGGTTTTCTGATTCTACGGAAATGCATAATTCGGGTCTTCCAAATTTCCACTCCCGATGTTTGGCTAATGATAAACCATAAGTGATTGCTGTGATAAAACCTTTTTCTGGAATATCTCTGTAGACAATTGAAGTTACTCCTTTTATTCCTTCAATTAAACTGTCATTATTGTAAAATTCAGGTTCTTGCTGGAATATTTTATCTAAATGTTCAAGATATTTTTCAATTGGAGTCATGGCGTTTCTTAATTATGAACTAATATAAAATTAATTTTTAAGGTCTTTATTCTTTTGGCGAAAAATTAAAATTCATCTTAAAAATAATTACTCACCTCAATCAAATTTAAATCCGGATCTCTGAAATACACCGATTTTATTTTTCCCAACGCTCCGGTTCTGTCAACAATTCCTTCGATGATTTCAATGTTTTTCTGTTTTAATTCTTCCAACACTTCATGAATATCTGTTTTGGAAATAAAACACAAATCAGCCGAACCACAAGTTGGTTGATGTGCTTTTGGTTCAAATTCTTTTCCTTTTTGATGAAGATTAATTTTCTGATTTCCAAAAGTCAGAGCTTTTCTACTGTCTCCGAAAGTGACGACTTCAAAACCTAGAATATTGCTGTAGAATTCTATGGTTTTATCAATGTCTGCAACAGTTAAAACAATATGGTCAATATTTTGGATTTCCATGATTTAAGATTGAATTATCAAATTATTTGTGAATATTTGTGCAAGAAAATTAGGGATATTCGTGTTTGGTTTTTTTTATGTTGATTCAAAAGAATTAATCTTTCTTAAGTAAAATTTCAATTGTCATGTCTTCTTACTCCGTTCTCTGAAAAATATACGTCAGTTTCGCATTTTTAATAAAATCCTGAACCGAAGTTTCTTTCGTTGCATTTTTATCGGTAAGCTCAAAATAATAGATCATCAGATTCGGAAATTTTGGATCCTTGCAAATAATTTTAAACCTTTTGACTTTCACGTCGGAACTTAAAAAAATTAACTCAGAAGCGTTACTTAACTTAATATTATTCACTTCAAAAGCATCTTTCCAGTTTTTCTGAATTTTGGCAAATCTTTTCTGAGTTCTGTCGCTGTCTTCATTTTCGAATTTATCGATTTGATAATCCGTTAAAAGTTGAGGATAGATTAATCCTTCTTTTAGCATTGATTCTGTGATTTTATCAGCTTTATCGTAGAAAATAATTTTATTGTCGAATACTATCTGGTTATCATTCACAGTCATTTTTCCTCCGAATTTTTTATAATTTTTCTTTTTATAATCATTCTTAAAATGTTCAATGACCGCTTTATCTTTTGGACCAGCTTTTTCAGTTTTCTGTCCAAAAACGTTCATAGACAGTAATAATGAAAGGCTCAGTGCGAATATTAATTTCATAGTTTTTAATTTTATTTACTTTTCGGGCAATTTTATAGAATATTTTTCAGACGGATATATTGAAGAAGCATGATCGTTTTCGCATCTTTAATTTCTCCTGAATCAATCATAGAAAGAGCTTCATTAAAAGCCAATTCCAAGACTTCGATATCTTCACCTTCATCTTCAAGACCGCCTCCGTTTGTGATTTTCATTTCTTTTGAATATTCTGCAACGAAAAAATGAAGAATTTCAGTGACAGAAACTGGGAGACATATAGGCTTCAAAAATTTTTTCTACTTTAGAAATTTTGTAGCCGGTTTCCTCTTCAGTTTCCCTTTTAATGCACTCTTCGGGGTTGTCATTGTCTAACAAACCTGCACAGGCTTCGATTAACATTCCGGTAGGATTTCCGTTGATATAAGTCGGTAAACGGAATTGTCTCGTCAAAATTACCGTGTTTGAAACCTTGTTGTAAAGCAAAATCACGGCTCCGTTTCCTCGGTCATAGGCTTCACGGCTCTGGGTTTCTGTGCTTCCGTCCTTTTTTTGAATATTGAAAGTTACCTTCTTCAAAGTATACCAGTTGTCTGATAATATTTCTGTTTTTTCAATATTTATGTTGATATTATTCATAGATTATACAATCTTGATTAAATTTTTATCTAATTTTTTAATAAATCTTCCAAAGCTTCTTTTAGAACTGGAAATTCAAATTTAAAACCTTCTTTTTGAATTTTTTCGGAAGAAGCTCGTGAACCTTCCAGCAAAGCACTTGCCAATTCTCCGAATAATAATTTTAAAACAAAACTGGGAACATTCGGCATGAATAAAGGTTTTTTCAAAACCTCTGCAATTTTTTTGGTTAAATTTTCATTGGTTGTATGTTCCGGTGAAGTCGCATTGAAAGCTCCATCCAACTCGGAATTTTTTAAAGCAAATTCGTAAATCGAGCAAATATCTTTAATGTGAATCCATGGCATATATTGTTTTCCGGTTCCTAATGGTGAGCCGATCCCCATTTTTATCGTCGGAATCATCTTTTTCAAAGCTCCGTCTTTTTCTGAAAGTACGACTGCCGTTCGGATTTTTACCACTCTTTGCGCAACATTTTGTTCTTTAAAATCATCTGCAACTCTTTCCCAAAGCACGACAACTTCACTTAAAAAATCATTTCCCGGATCATCTTTTTCCGTGAAAATTTTTTCGGTTGTTTTTGTTCCGTAATAATTAATTCCGGATGCCGAAATGAAAGATTTTAACTTAATATTATTTTTTTGCAACGTTTTTAAAATCAGATTGGCAGAATCTACACGACTGGAAATTAATTCTTTTTTTCGCTCATCTGTCCAGCGTTTTTCGGAAATATTTGCTCCTGCCAAATGAATAATATGGGAAACATTTTCAAAAGCTGTTTCATCAATTGACTGATTCTTGATGTCCCATTCAAACTCATTAGAATTCTTGTTTTTTCGGGTTAAAAACCTTATAGAATATTCTTTTTCAAGCCTTTTTAATAGTTCTTGGGCAACCAAACCATTGGCTCCCGTAATCAGGACAATTTCTTTCATACAAATAATTTAAAATTTGGTATTTATGCCTGATTTTTTACGATCAAAACAAAGTCTTCTTCTAAAAGTTTATAACCGTAATCGTATATAAATTTATATTCGGAACCGTTTTTATAAACTTTAAGATTAGTAAAATAATCAAAATCAAAACCTAAGCCATTGAGCTTGGATTTGGCAATTTTTGTTTTACCGTCGGTATTTATTTCCACCAAAATTCTGTAATTCTTGCGAAGTTTGTTGTTTACATTTCGCATCAGATTGCTGGAATCCTTATTCTGCTTATTGTTGTAGGCGTTTCGGCATGCATCATTACAAAATTTTTTGTCTGATCTTCCGATAATTTTTTCACCACATTCGAGACAATTCATAGATTTTTATTTTTTCATTTTGTGTGTATGTTCGTGTTTTTTCTTTAATAAATATTTGAATCTGTTATGATTGGGATAGCTTCTGTTGGAGGTAATATTATTAAAAATCAAAGCAATAATCAACAAAATAATACATCCTGAAAGCACCGGAGAAAGGACGTACCAAAAACCCAATTCCGGAATTTTTCCCGTTGAACTTACGGCAATCAATGCAGTTGCGCCACCGGGAGGATGCAGCGTTTTTGTGTATTGCATCAAAACAATGGAAAAAGCGACCGCCAAAGGTGCAGAAAGCCAGATAATATCCGGAACGATTTTGTAAACGGTAACTCCGACCAAAGCGGAAAGAACATGTCCTCCAACTAGATTTCTAGGTTGAGCAAGCGGACTTTGAATGGCTCCATAAATCAAAACACTTGACGCTCCAAAAGAACCGATCAGAAAGATATTTTCGGTTGAAGATAAGGTATGCGATTGGATAAAAGCAATGATTCCGATTCCGAAAAATGCTCCCAGAAACGACCAGAAATGTTCTTTGTAATCAACCAGCGTTTCCTTATAGATCACATATTTCGAAACCCTGAATGTTCTTTTTATTGTCTTCTTCATATATGTTCAAATATACATAATTATCCGTTTGAAAACGACTGTAGCAAATTCGAATTAATCTTTGTGGGAAAACGATAGAAAATATTTAAAATTATTTTAGAAATTAATTTTTAGTAAATAATTGATTAACAACAAGTAATTCGTTTTCAAGTGACTACAAACGAATTTAAATAGTTTGCAACCGATTCTTATTTTGTATTTCAACAACCTTTGCCACAGAGATTTGAGAAAAGCTGTGAGCGTCTCTTATCTGAATATTAATTTTAAAAATTTAAAAGTTATGTCACTAAGAAATCAAGTAAAGCTTATCGGTCACACAGGTAAAGAAGTTGAAATGATAAGTTTTGAAAATGGAAATGTAAAAGCGAGTGTTTCTCTGGCTACTTCTGATCATTACACCAATGCAAAAGGTGAAAAAGTAGAGGAAACGCAATGGCACAATCTGGCTGCGTTTGGGAAAACTGCCGAAATTTTCCAGAAATACGTTCCCAAAGGAAAAGAAATTGCCATTGAAGGAAAACTGACGTACAGATCTTACGACGATAAAGATGGAGTGAAAAGATATATCACAGAAATTCGGGTGGATGAAATTCTGCTTTTGGGAAGTAAATAACGGTAAAAATACAAATGATGAAAGTAAAAGTTTTTAAAATCAGATTGCCGGAAGAATTTCTTCATGAAGATCAGAAAACATTAGATGCTTTTTTGGAATCCAATGAAATTATAAAAGTGGAAACAGCTTTTGTGAACGATGAAAATTATTGGTCTGTAGTTTTGTATTTTGATGAATTGAAGATTGACGAACTGAAAATTGTTAAAAATTCAGTGAAAGACTCTAAAAATGTAAAATATTCCGCTGAAAATGATGAGCTGAGTTCTGACGAAGAGAAAATTCTGGAAGCCTTAAAATACTGGAGATCAGAAAAAGCAAGAGAACAAAATCTGCCATCTTATTTTATTGCGACCAATAAAGAATTGGTGTCTGTAGCCAAATACAAACCCGCAAAAAAAGAAGAGTTGCTCGATATTAAAGGTTTTGGAAAACATAAAATAGAAAATTATGGTGAAGAAATTCTGGAGATATTAGAAAGTATCTGATTTTTTGGTATCGCTAAACTGATATTGATTTTCAGATCTTTTCAAGTCTGTTCAAACTTAGCAGGTTTTTAAAACCTGTTAGGTTTAGTAGTATGGAAAATAAATTTCTTCTCAGCTTTTTAATCTAATGTATATGTAGCAAAAAAGTCTTTTCAATTCCTTATTTTTGCAATACTTATACATATTAATCATCATTTATCAATTATAAAATGAAACCAAGTTTAGCAAAAGGGACGAGAGATTTTACAGCATTGGAAGTTGCAAGAAGAAGATTTATCATCAATATTTTACAGAAAAACTTTGAATTATTCGGATTCCAGCCATTGGAAACACCGAGCTTTGAAAATCTTTCGACATTAACAGGGAAGTACGGAGAAGAAGGAGATCGCTTGATTTTTAAGATATTGAATTCAAGTATTAATGAAGCGAAAGAGGACAAAAAAAATACGATGTTGCTTGATTTCCAAAAAGCATTGGATAAACCTTTTAGTTCAGAAAATATAACAGATAAAGCCCTTCGTTACGACCTTACCGTACCTTTTGCAAGATTCGTGGCGATGAATCATAATCAATTGACTTTTCCTTTTAAGCGTTACCAAATTCAACCGGTTTGGAGAGCAGATCGTCCTCAAAAAGGGAGATACAGAGAGTTTTATCAGTGTGATGCGGATGTTGTAGGAAGCGAAAGTCTTTTGCAGGAAGTAGATTTGGTTCAGTTGTACTTAAAATCATTTGCGGAACTTGGTGTTTCGGTGACGATTCATATTAATAATAGAAAAATTCTTTCCGGTTTGGCAGAATTTGCCGGAATTACAGATAAATTAATCGACTTTACGGTTGCTCTTGATAAGCTTGATAAAATCGGGAAAGACGGTGTTGTAAAAGAATTATTAGAAAGAGGTATTGCTCAGGAATCAATTGATAAACTGGATTTCTTATTCACACAATCTAATGATGCATTGGAAAATCTTCTTCAGCTAAAAGAGAAATTTGCCGGAAATGAAATCGGATTAAAAGGTGTTGAAGAACTGGAAATGGTTATTACGCAGTCTTTAAATCTCGGTGTTGATATTCAGAATCTTGTTTTCGATATTACATTGGCGAGAGGTTTGGATTATTATACCGGAGCGATTTTCGAAGTGAAAGCTGATGAAGTTCAGATGGGTTCTATCGGCGGCGGCGGAAGATATGACAATCTTACGGAAGTTTTCGGGGTGAAAAATATTCCGGGAATCGGGATTTCTTTCGGTCTCGACAGAATTTATCTTGTCATGGAAGAACTCGGACTTTTCCCTGAAGAAGCAACTTCAAAAGTTGAATATCTATTCGCCAACTTTGGTGGAAACGAAATCTTGGAAGCCTTAAAATTGATAAGACAATTAAGAGAAAAAGGGATTTCCGCAGAAATTTATCCTGAAGCTGCAAAAATTGGAAAACAATTCACATACGCAGAAAAGAAAGGAATCAAAAACCTTGTATTTTTAGGCGAAGAAGAAATTAAAAACGGAAACGTTACCTATAAAGATCTTGAAGCCGGAGAACAAAAAACGGTTTCTTTGGAAGAATTTTTAGGATAGCATACATCTTTAAAAGAAATAAAAAAGCATTATCAATTGATAATGCTTTTTTATTTAAGAAATTACTCGAACGGAAGAATTTATACTTCCAGAATATCCACCCAAGTCAATAACAACATACCAACTACCATAATGAGGAACTTTAATTTTAAATGGGGATTTAGTAACATGACCTCCATAATAATTATATTTTCGTCCCGATTTATAATTACCAAAATTGGCATTATCTAATAATTTCACGTTTGCAGAGTTTCCTCGTAAAATGACTTCTACAATTTCACCTCCTTCCAAATTTCCTAAATTGTAAGATTGATAATTCATATTGATTAATTTTAACTTTTTGATTTCAAAATAAATTATATTATTTTTGAAATCTATACGGTTTTCCGTATTTCAGAAAGAATTAATTAAATATAAAATTCGTATTTTGGAATATTATAAAACGAAAATCAATTCTAAACTTTAAAATGATTTTAAAATAATAAACTTAAAACCAGATGAATAACATTTGTGGGTTGTGCGGGACACCATTAACGCCTATGGATACCGTTTTAGGCGAAAATAAATTGGCAGACGGTCATATTTTGTGCAATAAATGCCTGAATCAGGCTACAAATATTAATAAAGATATTGTTAATAATCTCAATCAGTTTTTTCTTCCTGAAATTAGAGGAATTATTCTTCAGGGAAAAATCGGGGAATTAGAAAATCCTGCAACTTCGCCGGTTTCTGATGTTCAAACTTATGGAAATCAGAGTTTTGGATTCGGAGGAACAGTGACAAGACTTGACGAAATCAAAGATCAGATTGTGTCTTTGAATGCGAGACTCAGCATTTTTGTGAATGATGAAGTGAAAGAATTGGTGAATATTTTAGATCGTGACGAAAAATTGATTGCCGTTGCTGAAGGTTTAACCGTTCCGGGAAAAGTAGAAGGTCTTCTTTTTTCGACGCAGAAAAGAGTTGTTTTTATTGATAAAAAATTCTTTGGAAATGTACAGAAAGACGAATATTTTCATCAAAATATCAGATCAATAGACCATATCGAAAACCTGTTGTATTCGTCTCTTAAAATATTGACGAAAAATGGTGCAATTGCAGAATTTAAATTACATACAAAAAACGACGGAAGAACTTTTTTGAATGCCGTAAATTCTTACCTCAACAGTTCTGCAAAACAAGCTGTTCCACAACAACAACAACAACAACAACAACAACAACAACAACAACAACAACAACAACAACAACAACAGCAACAAATTCAGGCTTCGTCTTTCAATCTTTATAATCTGCCGACTTCAGAATCGCCATTTCAGCAAAGTGCTCCAAAACCGGCTCCATCAAGCTCATCTAATGTAAGTAAAGAGTCTACAGAAGTTATTTTTGAACAGTTGGAAAAGCTTGGGAAATTAAGAGAAATCGGCGTTTTAACGGAAGAAGAATTTGCAGAACAGAAAAAGAAATTACTGGAAAGACTTTAAATTAAATATAGAAAACATGAATGATCATTGCGGATTGTGTGGAGCAAAACTTACATCGATGGATACGATGCTGGGCGAAAATAAACTTTCAGACGGCAATATTCTTTGTAATAAATGTCTGGAGAAAGCCAGTAATATCAATCAGGAATTGCTTTACAGTCTTAGCGATTTCAGTATTGATGATATTAAAAGTTTGATAGAAAATGGTAAAATAGATCCAGGAACAGATCATCAAAATAAAATAACTGAAGAAAGTCAGAATGAAAATTTACCTACAGTTGCAAGTTCTGGATCAAATATAATCTCTCCCGATTTTTATAAAAAAAGACGGAAAGAAATCAAAAATCAGCTAGAACAGTTGAATGCCAATCTTTCTATGTTTACGAAAGGAGAGATCAAAGAATTACCGCGTATTCTTTTTGCAGATGAAACAATTTTAGCAATAACAGATGCCCAGTTTTCAAAAACGGTGGACGCAGGGATTTTGGTAGTAACTCAGAAAAGAATTATTTCTGTGTCGAAAGCGATGTTTTCACTCGTAAAAGTAAATGATTTTCCAAACGAAACTATCAAAGAAGTAAGCTTTGTAAGCCATTTTTTGTCTCCAATTATTAAAATTCATACAGACGAAAAGATTGTGGAATTTGAATGTTTTAATGATAAAGATGATGCCGAAAAATTTTACAGCTTTATTAAAAAAATATACAACAAAGAAGAAGCTAAAAAGCAGTTGGATACAGTAAAACAGGTTTCATCAGATGCTGTTTTGGAACAGCTGGAAAAATTGGGACAATTGAGAGAAGGAGGGATTTTAACGGAAGAAGAATTTGCAGAACAAAAGAGAAAGCTGTTGGGTAAACTTTAAATTCATATTGTTTTAAATGACTAAAGAAGAAGCTTATAATCAAAGATTGTTAGAGATAAAAAAGGAACTGGGAAATATTGGTGTTCCTATTTCCACGATCTTGATTAAGAAAGAAATTAATCAGTTACCGCACATTCTTGATCCTGATGAAAAGATTATTCATGCCGTGACAGGAAATTGGGAAGGCAGTAAAAACGGACTTTTAGTAGCGACCGACAAAAAATTGATCTTCCAGTCTTACGGACTTTTTCATTCATTTCAGGAAAATATTTCATATGATAAAATGAATCCTATAAGTTGCAGAGTTGGACTTCATTATGCAGATATTACGATTGTTTCAGAGAAAAGTATTACAATAGAAAATGTTAATAACAATAAGAATGCGCTGAGTTTTTGCGATACTGTAAACAACTATCTTTTACATCTGAAAAAAGAACCGATTTCCATTGTGAAAAATCAAAGTTCCAATCCGGAAACTGATATTATGGAACAATTGAAAAAATTGGGCAAGCTTCGGGAAAATGGTATTTTGACAGATCAGGAATTCACAGAACAAAAGAAAAAGCTTTTAGATAGATTATAACTTTAAATTTCTGGATTAAAAATAATTGAATATTAAAATAGGTAAGTAAAGAAAAACTTTGTCTTCTTTTTTAAGTGGAACGCCTTTGCGTTAAAATTAATTTTAGACATTAAAAACAAACACTAAAAACTTAAATATTAAAAACCATAAAAACAAAACTAATAATGAGCGAAAAATCAAGACTTGATGAGATAAAAGACGAACTCGAAAAACTAGATATAAACCCGACTTTCTTTGCCAGAAAAGAAATCCATGAGCTTCCGAACGTTCTTTCGCAGGACGAAAAAATTGTCTATCTGGTGGAAGGAAGAAACAAAACCACGACTCATCACATTGTATTGGTAGCGACGGACAGAAGGTTGATTTTCATTGATAAAGAAATGTTCTACGGTTTGAAGGTTGAAGATTTTTCTTATGATAAGGTCACTTCGATACAATACGAGAAAGAATTTATGCTGGCTTCGATCGATATTAATGTTTCAAGCGATATCGTTGAAATAGACGGAGTTGGAAAATACGAAGCAGAACTGTTCTGTGAAAAAGTGCGAGATTTCATGTCGCGACCGAAAGAATATTTTCAGGCTAAAGCGGAAACCGACAGTTTTGGATCAATTGGAACAACTCGGAAGATTAAAGGAAAGCGGAGTTTTGACGGAAGAAGAATTTTTAGAACAAAAGAAAAAATTGATCAATAAATCATGATAAAAGCAATGATTTTTAGGATTCAGGTGTGAATCTTTCCAAACGATTTTTTAATACTATGCTTAGATTCCTCCCGAATGACAAATTGTGTTGAATGTATTTTTATGTATCTTATGATTTGAAATTTTTGTTAAAACTTTAAACCAAAGTAAAACTCATGGAAAACTATTTAGAAATCAACAAAAGCTCCTGGAATGCCAAAGTAGAGCCGCATTTAAAATCAGATTTTTATTTTGTGGATGAATTTTTGAAGGGCAGAACTTCTCTTAATTCAATCGAACTAGAGCTTTTGGGAGATGTAAAAGACAAAAGTATTCTTCATTTGCAATGTCATTTTGGTCAGGATTCGATCTCGTTATCGAGAATGGGTGCGAAAGTTACCGGAATCGATTTATCTGATAAAGCTATTGAAACAGCAAAAGAGTTGGCTCAGAAAGCGGGTACGAATACGCAATTTATTTGTACGGATTTATACAATCTTCCGAATATTTTGGATCAAAAATTTGATCTTGTTTTTACAAGCTACGGAACAATTGGCTGGCTTCCGGATCTTGGTAAATGGGCAAAAATTATCGATCATTTTCTGAAACCGGATGGGAAATTTGTCATGGCAGAATTTCATCCTGTAATCTGGATGTTTGATGATGATTTTGAAGGCGTGAAATACAATTATTTCAACGAAAAACCAATTGTAGAGACCTATGAAGGAACTTACGCCGATCAATCTGCAGACATTGTACAGGATTATGTGATGTGGAATCATTCTTTGGCGGATGTTCTTCAGAATTTAATTGAAAACGATATTCAGATAAAAAAATTCAAAGAATTTGATTGGTCGCCTTATCCATCTTTCAAACACGTCGAAGAATTTGAAAAAGGAAAATGGAGAATCTCGCCGTTCGGAAACAAAATACCGTTGGTTTTTGCCATCGAAGCACAAAAAAAGTCATCGTAGTTCTGAATTACGATGACTTTCTGTATATATGAATGTTAAATAAACTAGCCTTAATTTACAGTTTCCTGTGCTTTGTTCTTCACTTCCTCTACTTTATCCTGAACCTGTGAAGCAACATTATTAGCTTTATCCTTCAGATCATTTCCCCATTTATTCAGGTTGTCTTTTGCATTATTTATTTTATCTTTTACGGCTTGTTGTTCTTCAGCACTTGAGTTTTTATACTTCCAATATGCCAATGCTCCTAAACCTACTAATGCTAATAAACCTTTTGTCTTGTTTCCCATGATTTCTATTTTTTAATGTTAATATTAAAGTTGGTTATTAGTAATCATGTAAAATGTGTGCCAAAAAATTAAATGGAATGATAAAATAATGTTAAAATTAATTAAAAATATCAAAATTCTCCCCATCGAAACTTGCAAAAACCATTTTCGGATAAGAATCCTGATGATAAATATTTCCGTTTTTATCAATGGCAATCGCACCTGCAAAGCCATCGATTGTTTTTAATTCTTCAAAAGTTTTTGTGAAAGACTGTTCCAGAGACATTCCGTCGGTCACTCTTGTTACAATTTTTGTGGCAGTGGCATTGCTCACAATATCTTCACCAACTCCGGTACAGCTTACGGCGCAGAAAGAATTGGCATAATTTCCGGCAACAGTGGCAGAATCAGAAATCCTTCCCGGAATTTCAAAACCTTTTCCTCCTGTGGAAGTGGCAACGGCTAATTTTCCGTCTTTATCAATGGCAACGCAGCCTACAGTTCCTTTTCCTCCGTTATTTAATTTGGCTAAATATTCTTTTCTTCTTTGCGGAATTTCAGTTGAAAAATTCTCGAAACCGTTTTCATTAGCATAAATTTTCGCACCGTTTCCTCCCAAAACCCTGTCATCTTCGTGGATTAAATCTTTAGCAACAAAAATCGGATTTTTTACATCCTGAATATTGATGACACCGCTCAGTTTCTGAGTTTCGCCATTCATAATAGCGGCGCTCATTCTGATGATGCCGTCACTTTGAATTTGTGAACCGATTCCTGCGTTGTACAATTCATCGTCTTCCAGCAAAGAGACAGCATAAGCAACGGTGTCAAACGCAGCATGTGATTGAAGATATTCAAACGCTTTTTGGGCGATATTTTTTAAAGATTCCTGTTTGGCAACTTTTACTTCGTGGCTTTGATCGCTTTCCGAGAAAAATCCGCCGTGGATGATTATTTTCATAAGTTTAAAAATTATGTTTCGAGATTTAGATCTAAAATAAATTTGAGTTTAAGATAGACGTTTTTAAAGCAAATAAAATTAAAAAATCTTTTTTACTCAATTATTAAACCTCGTGTCACGAAACTTGCAGTTCTTATTTCTCCTGCGGTATCGGATTAAACTGAGAATTCTCTATCGTTAATGTCTTGGTTGTTAAATCGTAATGATCATTCATCGACATCACATGAACGGTTAAATTATCAATAGAAATTGGCTCTCCCAAGTTGATATTGGTAAGATTGGTATCTTTAATAAATCTTCCGTCGACCAAAATTACAAGTCCGGAACCAACAGCAGTCATTACATCATTATGGATGAAAAGACCTGTATCTTCTCCCAAACCGATTCCCAATGTTCTCGGATTGCTCACAACAGCCTGGAAAAGCCTTCCGATTCTTCCTCTCTGTACGAAATGGGTATCAATGATCACATTATCAATAAGTCCTAAACCTTGCGTAGCTTTTATTTCACCTTTCAGCAAAGCTTCAGAACTGCTTCCCTGATAGATCATATTTTCAGAAGCGGCTGCTGCTCCGGCTGAAGTTCCGGAATAGATAAAATCCTGCTCCTGATATTTTAATAAAATAGTGTCGTGAAATCTTGTTCCACCAAGAATGGAAGTCAGTCTCAACTGATCTCCTCCGGTGAACATCACAACATCTGCAGCGTTTGCTCTGGCTACAATAGCGTCGGAATTGGCTTCCTCACGATTGTGAACATCAAGTATATTTACATGTTTAGCACCTAAAAATTCAAATGCTTTTTTATATTCTGAACCTACAATTTGCGGTATTTGCGAAGCTGTCGTTACAATTTCAATAACGGAATCTTCTTTAAGTTTTGATTCATTGATGATCTTTCTAAGAATACCTCTTTCAAAGAAATTGAGGTTTTTCTCTATGTTCTGATCAAAATCGGTTTCGGCAAAGCTGCCTTTGTTCACAGCGCCTCCGATTACAATTAATTTTCCAACGGGTTTCATCATAGACTGCAAATTTAAAAAATAATTAACATTTGACGAAATTCCTACCACATTTTAATTGATTGTGAGGATTTTAGAATTGTTGATAAATTTTCTTTATTTTTTGATAAATGTTTAACTGTGGTATAGTTTTTTTTAGGCTTTTGCATTATCTTTGATTTTAAATGGAGTTATTGTTAACTATTAAAAATGCAAATAGATTATGAAAATTGAGAAGATACAGGCGCTGCGTGGTCCAAATATTTGGAGTATCAGAAGAAAGAAGCTGATACAGATGAGGTTGGATCTCGAAGAATTGGAGAATTTCCCTACCAACAAAATTGAAGGCTTCCGCGAAAGGATGGAAAAACTGATTCCATCTTTGTATACTCACCGATGTTCTGAAGGTGTTGAAGGCGGTTTTTTCCACCGTGTAGAAACAGGAACCTGGATGGGACACGTTATTGAGCACATCGCTTTAGAAATCCAGACTTTAGCGGGAATGGATGTGGGTTTCGGAAGAACACGCGAAACAAAAACTCCGGGAATTTATAATGTTGTATTTAATTATATTGAAGAAAATGCAGGAATTTATGCAGCGGAAGAAGCGGTAAAAATTGCAGAAGTTTTAATTAATGGAGAAGAATATGACTTAAATGCCTGTATTCATAGATTAAAAGAAATCCGAGAAAGAGTTCGTCTTGGTCCTTCCACAGGAAGTATTGTAGAAGAAGCGGTTTCCAGAAAAATCCCTTGGATTCGTTTAGGAACAAACTCTCTCGTACAACTTGGTTATGGTGTTAATCAGCAGAGATTTCAGGCGACTATCACAGGGAAAACCAGCTCAATTGCCGTAGATATTGCATGTAATAAAGAGTTAACAAAAAGAATGCTTCATGATGCTGCCATTCCTGTTCCGATCGGAGATTTGATTGTTGATGAAGAAGGATTAGAAAGTGTAATTAAGAAAATAAATTATCCTATTGTTTTAAAGCCTTTAGACGGAAATCATGGAAAAGGTTCATCTATTAATGTTAACGATTGGGAAGCTGCAAAAATAGGATTAGAACACGCTCAAAAATATTCTAAAAAAGTAATTGTTGAAAAATATATTACGGGATATGATTTCAGGGTTTTGGTAATTAATAACAAAATGGTTGCGGCCGCGAGAAGAGTTCCTGCTCATGTTGTAGGAGACGGTGAACATAATCTGCAGCAATTAATTGAAAAAGAAAATAGAGATCCGAGAAGAGGGTATGGTCATGAAAATGTCTTAACCGAAATTGAAGTAGATAAAGATACGACAGAACTTCTTGATAAACTGCAATATACTCTTGAAACCGTTCCTCATAAAGGGGAAGTTGTTTATTTGAAATCAACGGCAAACCTGTCGACAGGAGGAACTTCTATTGACGTCACAGACATGGTTCACCCGGAAAATATTACGATGGCAGAAAGGATTTCAAAAATCATCGGTCTTGATGTCTGCGGAATCGATATTATGGCAGAAAATCTTACCCAACCTTTGAAAGAAAGCGGCGGTGCGATCATTGAAGTGAATGCTGCTCCGGGATTCAGAATGCACTTGGCTCCAAGCGAAGGTCTTCCGAGAAATGTTGCTGCTCCGGTTGTTGATATGCTGTATCCGCAAGGAAAACAGTTTACTATTCCGATTATTGCAGTAACAGGAACGAACGGAAAAACAACAACGACGAGATTAATTTCGCATATCGTTAAAAGCAACGGTCATAGAGTAGGTTTTACCACTTCAGACGGAATTTATATTCAAAATACAATGCTGACAAAAGGCGACACAACGGGACCTCTTTCAGCTGAATTTATATTAAAAGATCCAACCGTAGAATTTGCCGTTCTGGAAACAGCAAGAGGTGGAATTTTACGTTCAGGACTAGGTTTTTCGCAATGTGATATCGGTGTTTTAACCAATATTAAAGAAGATCATTTAGGAATGAATGATATTCACAATCTGAAAGATCTTACCAAAGTAAAAAGGGTAGTTCTTGACAGCGTAAAAAAGAACGGATGGAGCGTAATGAATGCCGATGACGAATATTCTATGCGAATTGTCAACGATCTTCATTGCAATGTGGCGATTTTCAGTATGGATGAAAACAACAAGCACATCAGGAAGTTTGCAAAAGAAGGGAAAATTACCTGCATTTATGAAGAGGGTTTTGTAACCATCAAAAAAGGGGACTGGAAAATAAGAATCGGTAAAGCAAAAGATTTCCCGATAACAATGGAAGGGAAAGCTAAATTCATGATCGAGAATGTTTTGGCAGCAAGTTTGGCAAGTTACCTTCAAGGTTTCGGAATCGAAGATATTTCAAATTCACTGAGAACTTTTCTTCCGAGTGCACAGCTTACTCCGGGAAGACTGAATGTTTTTAAATTTAAAAATTTTAAAGTTTTAATTGATTTTGCCCACAATCCTTCAGGGTATGAAGCGATTGAAGATTATCTTAAAAATGTAGAATCTACAAAGAAAATCGGGATCATTTCCGGAGTTGGAGACAGAAGAGATGAAGATATCAGATTATGCGGAAAAATCGCAGGAAGAATGTTTGATTATATCATCATCAGAAATGAAAAACATCTTCGTGGAAGAACTGAGGAAGAGATTAACGGATTGATTATAGACGGAATAAATGAAGCAGGAAAAAATGTAAGCTATGAAACGATTCCTAAAGAGATTGATGCCCTGAAACACGCAATGGGAATGGCAGAAGAAGGAACTTTTATCACCGCTTTAAGTGATGTTATTTCTAATGCTATCGACCTTGTACAGGAATATCAGGCGAGAGAATTGCTTGAGGATGATAAGATGTAATATGAGATTTAGGGGCGGCTTCTTCGAAGCCGCCCCTAAACCAACACTTTTCAAAATAAAAAACCTCCGGATTTTCGGAGGTTTTGCTTTATAAATTTTCCCAGGTGGATTTTATTTTCTGCATTTTTAATAAGTAGAAATAAAGAGGAATCAATTCTAATCTTATAGTAAAACTTATATTTGGAACCGTAAAAGGGATAATTGCCATCATAATGATACAAACAGCAATCCCAACAATAGCATCTATTATTGCGGCTTGGGGCGCCCATTTTTGTTCAAACCAAAGTCCGTAAGCGACAATTCCTTTATAAATTAACAGAATACTAATTAAAAAACCGGTTAATGTATAAGGATGGGGTGACTGAATTCCATAGATTGACAAACTTATATGAGTTAGAAATGATCCACAGATCAATATTCCGACTGCTGCTGCACCTCCGATTAAAAATAACCAAGTGAAAACCTTGATCCAAACTGGTAATAAACTTCTTCTTCGTACAAAATTACTTTTTACATCAAACTCTTCAAAAGCTGATTGTTCTTCCATTGTATATTAGTTTAAATAGATTATTCTTCCGCAAAAAATGCATTCGAACTACCGATCCAGATGGCATCTTTCTTGTTAAAATCTACGTTTACCATGGCGGCTTTCGTCATTCTTCCAAGATTTTCCAGAAGGATAGGGCGTTCGTCGTTTTCGCGCCAAATATACAATAATCGGATCTCTGCTTTTGAAAATTCACCGTTAATATCTTCAAAAATCGGTTCGTAGGTTACTTTTCTTTGCAGAATATAGTTTTCTTTATCTTCGATGACGTCGGTAATTTCTTTTGTTGGGTTTAAATTAACTCCACTTCCGGCAAATGAAAATAAGGGTTTTAAAACAAAATTTTCAAGGTTTTCAGTTTCCGGAAATTCATGTAAGAAATAACTTTTCGGAACAAATTGATGTTTTAAAAAAGGCAATAAGAATTTAGAAATTTTAAAGAACCAGTTCGGATGCGTAACCCAGGTTACATCAACATCTTCACGGAAATCAAATTCTGTTTTCAGATCCGGGATTCTGTCTAATTCATCAAAAATAACGCGGTTATAGATTCTTTTAATTTCAATTAATTTCCCGTCGTTTTCGTAAAATAATTTTTTACTTTCTTTTTTTATTTTCGTTAAACAAACCGTTTTTATTCCTATCAATTTTTCAGTTAAGAGAAAATCGATGGCTGTTTTTTGTTTTTCGGGATAAATTTCTAATAAAATTACATTTTCAGGATTTTCATTACCAACAATTAAATCTTTTACGTAATTTTTAAAATCTTCATGGGGCATTTTATTTCGAATCTCAGAAAGAAAAGGGTAAACTTCGCAGAATGTTTCTTCAAAAACTTTTTGAAAAGCATACAATGAAGGAAACGCCTGAAGCTCGATCAATTGAGGTTCGATTTCACCGTTTTCACTTTTGCAGATTCCAAAATCGATGGTGAAAAAATGAGGTTGTTCTGTATCATTGGGAACTCTGCAATTGTCAGGAATCGCTTTCTGTATCGTTTCTTTGGGCAACTTTTTAATCTGATCGATAATGCTGTCGCTTGCATCAATGAGTTTAGATTCAAATTCTTTAGTTAAAAATAATGGACTTTCGGAAATTCTGAATGAAGGTTCCAAACCACTTTTTTGTTTTAAAATTTCTTTAAGCTGATTGTATTTTTCCTGTGAAAATTCCTGATTAAACTGCTTTCTGTATTTTGGAATCATATTCTTTTTCTTTTGTGATTTTAAAAAATCGGACAATTTTTGCCCGATTTTCTATAGTAATGTTTGTTGTTTTTTTATCTAAGCCGTTACTTCAATCTGATTCAAAACGTTTTTTTTTGCAAACCGTAAGAATCTTGGAAGAATCTGTGCCTGCGTTAAAATAATTTTGTCTTCGTCGTCAATTCTGTCGATTGTTTCCAGATATTTTTCCATTCCGAAATTCTCAATCATAGCTTCTTTATTTTTCTCGTCTTTCAGGTTTTCAATCATGCCTGCAGGATTTGCTTCAGGATGAAACTGAGTTCCAAAGATCTCTTCCGAAAAACGAACTGCCATCACTGCTCTTTCCAGATCGATATGAGGGCGGAATTTCTCGATGGCCACGATTTTCATTCCTAATTCTTCAAAGCGCTCATGATCCGGCTCAATGAACTGATAAGCTCTGGAATCTACGCCATAGAAAGGATCCGGAAGGTTTTTGAATAAAAATTCCTGTTCCCCTTCTTCTGTTTTGTGTATCGGCATCACTCCGAAAGAATAAGATTTTCTTTTATTGATGGTACCTAATTTCCAGTGAATACTTGCCAGTTGGAAAGAATGACAGATTAAAAACAGATATTTTTTGTCGTCATTAAATTTGTTATGTTCAAAAACTTTATCCAGAAACTTGGCAAATTTGTCTTCCCATTCAAGTCCTTCTCTGTGCGGATCTCCGGGACCACCCGAAGAAATGAATATGTCGAAATCTTCAATATCCGGCATTTCATTTTTGAATCTTACATCAAAAGTTTTGATACTTACATTTTCTTCAGTGCTCTGCTGAAAAGCTTCAGAAATTTCTTTTATATTTCTAAAACCTTGATTTACATGGTTGTTATTCATGTCCAACAAAGCGATTCGAATATCTTTCATACTACATTATATTTCTTGCAAAGTTACCAAAATATTACCAAGCGTGTTCACTATGTGTTATGCCATGCTCTGTTTCTGAGATCATATAGTCTACTACTTTTGTTAAATCTCCCGTTTCTTTAAAGATCCTAAGCTGTCTGTCTGCACCGGTTCCGTGCTCCAAAATTTTCCATACGTACTCGACTTCTTTTCGACATCCCAATTCGTCTACAACATCATCAATAAACTCAAGAAGTTCTCTTAATAAATCCGGATAAGGAACAGATTCTTCCTTACCAAAGTCGATCAAATGGGCTTCGATTCCGCTTTTGGAAGCTCGCCATTTATTTTCATTTAATAATAGTCTTCTGTAACTTCTGAAACTTAAATTCTGCTGATGAAGCTTATAAATTTTTGCTACCAAAGCCTGCATAATTGCTGCCATACAAACGGTTTCGTCTATTCTTAAAGGCATATCACAGATTCTGAATTCAATGGTAGGGTAGAACGGATGAACTCTTAAATCCCACCAGATTTTCTTCGCATTATCGATAGTTCCTGTCTTCACCAAAAGCTCAACATAACTGTCAAACTCAGCCAAAGAATTGAAATAACTTGGGATTCCTGTTCTTGGGAATTTCACGAAAATTTCTTGTCTGTAAGATTTAAAACCTGTATTTCTTCCGATCCAGAAAGGGGAGTTTGTGGACAAAGCATAAACATGAGGAAGGAAATAACGCATCACATTCTGAATTCTCACGCCTTCTTCACGATTCGGGATTCCGATGTGAACATGCAGTCCGAAAATAAGATTTCCACGAGCTACATCTCCCATATCGTCTACAATTTTAGTGTAGCGTTCTCCATTCGTAATCGTATTATGTTCCCAATTTGAAAACGGATGTGTTCCGCCTCCGGAAACACGAAGTCCCTGTTCATGTGCGGTATTGATAAGGTGTCTTCTTAAATTCGTCAGTTCGGCTCTTGCTTCCTGAATGTTTTGGCAGATTCCCGTTTCCATTTCTATCATGGATTCGTGCATTTCGTGTTTTAAATTTTCACTTAAAACCGCTTTTCCGCCTTCAATAATTTTCGAAACATGAGAGATCAGATCTCTGCTCTCAACATCAATGATTTGATATTCTTCTTCGATTCCAATAGTAAATTGATGCATTTTTTTCGTGCTTTTTATGTTTTATTTTACAGAATCTTTTACGAAAGTTCCCCAAGAGATATTGGGTTTTCCCGGAACATATTCTTTTGCTTTTTCAATGGCTAATTTTGCAGAATGCTCTACAATCCACGCAAAATTTTCTTCACCTACAGAATTTCTATCGGCATCCGGAGCCGGATTACAAAAATCGATGGCGTAAGGAATTCCGTCTCTTATCGCAAATTCTACCGTGTTGAAATCGTAGCCTAAAGCTTCATTCATTTTAATGGTATAATCGTGAATTGTTTTTAATAATTTTTCCAATTCTTTACCTTGAGTCTGATGGGTTGTCTCATATCTCAAATGAGGAGCATTTCTCGGTTCATACGGCATAATATGAACATATTTCTGCCCAAGACAATAAACTCTGTAATAATCATCAAAAACGATTTCTTCCTGAACCATCATGACCAGCTGTTCTGTTTCGCCTAGTTTATTCCAAAGATCTTCCGGGTTTTCTACTCTGTAAACGCTTTTCCAGCCACCACCATCGTGCGGTTTCATATAAGCTGGGAAACCAACGTAGTCGAAAATGTACTCCCAGTCGTGTGGAAATTTTAAATTTCTGAATGACGTTTCTGTAGTATCTGTAGGTCTTTCATGGGAAGGCAGCAATACCGTTTTCGGAAGCGGAATTCCCAGTTTTGACATCAATGCATTATTGAAAAACTTTTCGTCTGCGCTCCACCAAAATGGGTTGTTGATGACGTAAGTTCCGTTTAATGCAGCATTTTTCAGATAAGCTCTGTAGAAAGGAACGTCTTGTGAAATTCTGTCGATAATCACTGCATAACCATAATCTGCGCCTTGTTCCAGCTTGTCGATATTCACTGGTTCAGCAATGATTTCTCCGCCTCCCAATTCATTTACTTTATCGATAAAAGCCCAAGGGAACGTGTCTTCCATACCGAATAGAATTCCTACTTTTTTTGCCATAATTGTATGTTTTATTTTATATTTTGTTGTTTGATTTTTAATAATAATTAAATTGTTAAGAGAAGAATGCTCCAATAAAGTTTGGGAAAACCATTCTCCAAAGTGGCCAGTCGTGATTGATCCACTTTCTTTCGTCATACCAGAAATCGATTCCTTTTGATCTTAAAATTTCTGACATTTCGATGTTTTTATCTTTACAAATATCCTGATCGGAAGTGCTTAAAACAATGTGCATATGTTTGTATTTCCAGGCTTCGTCGTTTTTTACAAACTCTCTCGGACAGTTAAAATAAACCAGCTCATCAGAATATCCATCCATAAAATTTCTAATACTGAAAGCTCCCGAAAGACAAAATAAATGTGAAGCAACATCAGGAAATCTGAAAGCGAAATTCGCAGCATGATAACCTCCGAAACTAGCTCCTGCAAAGGCAACGCGATGTACTTTATGGATCTTTTGAATATAAGGCACAAACTCCTGAATCAAAAACTGAACATATTTTTCATAATTTTTAATCCTTTGTTTCGGAGAAATATTGTCATCATAAAAACTCCACGCATCAATGGTCTGAATATTATAAAGCTTTACTTTTCCCTGTTCAATAAACCAATTAATACTTCCATTCAAATGAAAATCATGGTTTTGGGTGTATTGCCCTTGTGAAGTCGGGAACATGATGATCGGGTGACCATAATGACCTGTAACTTCTACTTTAAGGCTCATTCCTAAAATATGTGAGTAAAAATCTGTATGCTCTATCTGCGGCATTTTTTTCTTATTTAGATTTAAAATTATGCTCTTGAGAATTATATAAATTTAATAAATTCAATTCCGCCAAGTCGATCGTTTTCAAGAATATCTAAGACAATTGTTTTAAATTTCGGATGTTCCATAACAATATTTTCTTTAAACTGCCATTTTGAACCTTGCTGATTTGCATTCGCAAAATCAACAAATTTGTAATAAGCCTTGCTTTCCCATTCTCCTGATTCAATTGTCTCTAAGTTACTTATTAAGTTAGATTCCTTAGGTGAATTATATTTTATAAAATCAATAATTTCTTGAATATTAATAGCTCTGTTCATTAAAATTATGAAGTCGGTTTGCTTTTTGGAGGAAGAATATTCAACATTTCTGCATGAATTTTCTCTGCCGCATTGTCTAATCTTTCCTGAACGATGATAGAATCACTTGATTTGTAAACAATTCCTACATGATAATCAATCGGTAAAAATTTCACCGCTTCTTTGCATTCAAAATCATTATAATCGGGTTCTTTATCTTTAATTAAAGCGATGATTAAGCCTGAATAATATCCTGTAGGTTTAGAAACCTCATAGTTTTCCCCCCTCAGCAACGAATCTTCAATTTTTGCCCACTCTCTCCAGATGTTGATATTGCTTGAAGCCTCTACCAAATCAGGGATATGTGCTCCTCCAACTCGTGAAGAAGTTTCAAGGAAATAATATTTTCCGTCGTCTTTGCTTCGGATAAATTCTGTGTGCGTCGCACCGTTTAATAATCCGAAATTGGAAAGAACTTTTTCATTGGCTTCATCAAGAGCCTTAAATTCATCCGAATATCTTCCCAATGTTTTCGTTCTGAAAACCCCTCCTTCATGGGAAACCTGCATGGGTGGAGCAAGGTATTTTGAAGCAGAAGTGAAAACGATATTTTTATGAAATGTAAGACTGTCAACGTGATAAACATCGCCTGGTTTGAAGCTTTCCAGAAGGAACAAATGACGTTCTTCTCCAAGCGCATTCAAAGCTTCCCAAAGATCATCTTTGGATGTAAGTTTTTTTATACCCGAAGCCGAAGCTTCCGAGCGGGGTTTTAAAACCCAGGGAGCAGGAAACTTCATCAACGAAACGATTAACCTCGTCATTATTAAAAACCGCCGTAAACTCCGGGACATTGATTCCCGAATCCTTTGCTTTTTGCCTCATCGCCAGTTTATCTCTGAAATAGCGGTGGGTAGTTTGTCCCATTCCCGGAATCCGGAAACTTTCTCTGATGAGGGCAGCTTTTTCTACATCGTAATCGTCTAATGCAATAACGGCATCTACTTTTCTGGTCTGCATCAGGTGGGAAAATCCCTGAACAAGATGATCGAGATTCCAGACGGAAGGCTTTACTTCAGGCATGTAGAATACTTCGTCTATAGCATGCCATGGCCAGTTTTTGTCTTTAAGATTTTCTGATGTTACTAAGATTATTTTATTACCGAGCTTTTTCATTTCGTCCATGAAATCATAACCCTTGTAATAGCACGAAATGCATACTATTGTTTTCTCCTCCATATAATGTTTTTAAGTTTTTGATGAGTTTTCAAAAATAAAAGCTAATTTTTATTGATTATTTAATGTTAAATAATAAAATATGATGCGCTTTTGAAAAATCCTATTTCAATTATACTGAGAATTTTTGTAATAAACTAATTTTTAGTGATAATTTTCGATTAAATCTGCCAATAATTGCACTCCAAAGCCGGTTGCAGCTTTTTCCTTTGCATAACCCACGCTTCCGAAAGCAACGCCTGCAATATCCAAATGTGCCCATTTTGGGTGGTTTTCTATGAATTCTTCCAAAAATTTTGCGGCAACAATGCAATCACCGATCGGTTTCATCGAAATGTTTTTCAAATCTGCAACATCAGACCGAATATCGTCTTTCCAAACATCCCAAAGTGGCAAATTCCATAATCTCTGATTGGTTTTGTCGCCGGTTTTTATTAAAATATTTTTTAATTCCTCATTGTTGGAAAACATGGCACCACAAGTATCGCCGAACATTCTCACTGAGCTTCCCGTTAAAGTCGCAAGGTCAATCAGGAAGTCTGTTTTGAAGTTTCTTGCCATGTAAGAAAGTCCGTCTGCCAAGATCATTCTGCCTTCTGCATCGGTATTTAAAATCTCGATCGTTTTTCCGTTATAAGCCGTAATGACGTCACTTGGAAGGAAAGCATTTTCGGAAATTGCATTGTCTGTAATGGGTAAAATAGCAACAATATTTACAGGAAGCTGCATTTCTGCGGCATAAATCAAAGTTCCTAAAACGGCTGTTGCGCCACCCATATCAGACTTCATATAGTGCATATTGTCAGGGTTTTTCAGAGAGATTCCACCTGTGTCGAACAAAACGCATTTTCCGACTAATCCGAAAGTTTTGGCATTTTTTGCGGTCGTTTTATATTCCAGAATAGTGAAAGCGGCGTCATAAGCGCTTCCTTGATTCACGGAAAGATAAGCGCCCAAACCAAGTTCCTCACATTTTTTTCTGTTGAAAGAGGTGTATTTGATGTCGTATTTCTTTGCTAAATTTTTAAGATATAAACTGAAAGTATCCGGTTTTTTGAGGTTTGCAGGTTTATTAAGCCAATCCTGACAAGCAATTTGTCCATTGCTTAAAGCCAAAGATCTCTGACTGATATGATCTAATTTTTTCTGACTCGTGTTTTCAAAATGAAGCTCAAATTTTGCATTCCAGAAAGCATGCGTTTTTTCGAAAGGGTAGTTGTAAGTTCCTATTAAAAGTCCTTTTACAAATTCTTCGAATTGTTTTTCGGTCATAAAATCTGCTAAAATCAAAGTCGGAACTGCCTGCAAATTCTTTTTTTGACTTTGAGAAAATTTATGGGCAACCTGCTGAATTTCGAAGTTCTGCAAGGTAGATTTCCCTAAACCAATAAAATAAGTAATGCCTTCTTCATGGGCGTTTACAAAGATTTCATTTTTCTTTCCTGTAAAAAACGTAGCAATGTTTTTATTGAAATTTTTACTCGTTTTCGTCCATTCTTCTTCAGTAAATAAATGAAAAACCTGAGTGTAATTTTTATTTTTCTTGTTAATTAACTTCATAATTTTAATTTTTAATGCTTGTTTGTTGCGGTTTTACTTCTACCGGATTTTCTGTATTATCGTAATAAAGCCATTCTATTGCCCTTGGAAATTCCTGCGACCAATAAAATTCGTTGTGTGTTCCTTCCGGATTAATGTTTGTTCTAAATTCAAAATCGAATAGATTTTTCTTTTCCCAGCGTTTTAAATATTCTTCAAAAACATGAATTCTTTTTACCATTTTTGCACCTTCCTGACCGCCTCCGTACAAATAAATTTTAGTTTTAAAAGGGACACGAAAACTCATCAGCGGAAAATTATTATTAGCTTCAACCCAAAGTGAAGGGGAAAAAATTAACAATTTAGAATAGACTTCAGGGTAAAGAAAACCACCGTAAATACTAATTAAAGCGCCTAACGAACTTCCTCCGATTCCAGTATTGTCTCGGTCTCTTTTTGTGCGGTAATGTTCGTCTACAAAAGGTTTCAGAGTATCGGTAATGAAGCGGATGTATTTTTTTCCTTCCGAGCCGTGTGCTACATTATCGTTGTCAAAAATATATTCCTTAATCCTTTCCTCGCTTCCGTGTTCTATGGCAATTACGATAACGTCTCCACGTCCGTATTCTGCAAGGATGGATAGTTTTTTGTCAATTTCCCAATTTCCGTAGCCGCTTCCTTCATTGAAGAGATTTTGGGCATCCTGAAGATACAAAACAGGATAACTTTTGTTGGAGACATAATAATCGTAGGGGAGAAGTGCCCAAACCTTGCGATAACGCTCAAGTTGGGGAATGTAAAACTGTTCCGAAATGATTTCTGCAATTGGGAAATATTCATCTTTGAAAGGTCCCCAATTCAACCTCCATTTTTCAATACTATCAGAAACTTTGCCCGTGGATTTCGGAACTTTTCTGTTCGGAGTGATGTTTCCGTATTGATCGAGTTCTACGTTCTCCCAACCTCCTTTCGTAAATTTGTATTCAATAATGTTGGGTAAAATAGAATCTTCAATTTCGATAAAATAATTTTGACTGTCTAGTTTTGTAAATTGATAGCGGGAATCTTTCGGATTCCAATTGTTGAAATTTCCAGTGATGTATATTGCTCTATCATCACTTTCTTTTGTATAAAGTTCAAACCTCATCATATGCGTTTAATAAATTCTAAACTCTAAATTTATAAAAAATCTTTTTATATCAAATTATTTTTAAAATCATGAAAGAGTGAGTAAAAAAACTATATATTTGATAGAAACATAGGATGGAAGGCGATTAACATAATGATTATTTCAATAATAATTAACAGTACCTGTTTATATTTTTCGTAGTTTCAATGAAAATAAAAAATTTAAATTAAAACCGTGATGAATTCGGTTAAAACATATACTCTTTTTACGGATCAGGATATTTATCTTTTTAAAGAAGGTAAACATTATAAGCTGTATGATAAATTTGGGGCACATTCTGCCGAAAAAGATGGTATAGAAGGCGTTTATTTCTCGGTTTGGGCTCCAAATGCCAAAAAAGTTTCAGTAATAGGAAACTTCAACAACTGGAACGATAAAGACCATATTTTGTTTCCGCGATGGGACGAATCTGGGATTTGGGAAGGTTTTATTGCAGGGTTGACTTGGGGAACTTTGTACAAATACGCTATTGAAACTCCTCGCGGAGAAATTTTAGAAAAAAGTGATCCTTATGCTTTAAGCTGGGAACAAAATCTTCAGGCGGCATCGATGGTTTCCACAACCTGGTACGAATGGAGAGATAAAAACTGGCTCGAAAACCGCTGGAAAAAAAATAGTCTTAAAGCTCCGATTTCCGTGTATGAGATTCATTTGGCTTCATGGGTCAGAGAAAGTGACGATCAGAAAAAGTTTTTGAATTACCGTGATATCGCCAAAAAACTCGTACCTTATGTAAAAGAGATGGGTTTTACGCACGTAGAATTCATGCCCGTTATGGAATATCCGTATGATCCGAGTTGGGGATATCAGATTACGGGATTTTATGCAGCGACTTCGCGTTTTGGTTCACCACAGGATTTAATGTTTTTGATTGATGAACTTCACAACAACGATATTGGTGTTATTTTAGACTGGGTTCCTTCTCATTTTCCGGGTGATGCCAATGGTTTGCACAGATTTGACGGTTCTTTTTTATATGAACATGAAGATCCGCGAAAAGGTTTTCATCCCGATTGGAAATCCTATATTTTCAATTACGGAAGAAATGAAGTGAAGTCTTTCTTAATTTCAAATGCCATGTTTTGGCTGGAAAGATATCATGCAGACGGATTGCGTGTAGATGCGGTAACATCGATGCTTCATCTCGATTATTCAAGGAATGAAGGAGAATGGGAACCCAATATTCACGGCGGAAATGTGAATTTGGAAGCAGAAGTGTTTTTGCAGGAGTTTAATACGGCTGTTTATAAAGAATTTGGAGATAATATCATGACGATTGCAGAAGAAAGTTCAGATTTTCCGATGCTGACGAAGCCTGTTCATGATGGTGGCGTCGGTTTTGGAATGAAATGGATGATGGGTTGGATGCATGACACCTTAGATTATTTTAAAGAAGAGCCGGAAAACAGAAAGTTTCATCATCATAAACTGACTTTTGCGTCGATGTATATGTATAATGAAAATTATATGATGCCCTTGTCACACGATGAAGTGGTTCACGGAAAAGCAAGTCTCATCTATAAAATGCCGGGAGATGAATGGCAGAAATTCGCTAATCTTCGTGCGTTGTACGTGTATATGTTTACGCATCCGGGAGCGAAACTGCTTTTTATGGGTGATGAATTCGGACAAACCGGTGAATGGAATTTTAGAAAAAGTTTAGATTGGGATTTGCTGAAATATCCTGTTCATAAAGGTTTGCAAACTTTAGTTAAAGATTTAAATCATATTTACAGATATGAATCTGCTTTTTACGAAAATCAATTTAATCCAAACGGTTTTGAATGGTTACAGGCGGATGATGTAGATAATTCTGTTTTTGTATATTTAAGGAAAGGAAAAAAACGTGATGATGTTTTTATGGTGATTTTAAATTTAACACCCAAAGTTTTAGATTATAAAATCGGTGTGAATGCAGGAACGCATTGGGAAGTTATTTTCAATTCCGATGATGAAAGATATGCAGGAAGTGCACTAAAACCTAATGTTTTCAAAGAACAGTATGAAGATTATATGCACCATCCGAAGTCGATCAGTTTAAATTTACCTCCTCTCGCAGGAATTATTTTAAAACAGAAAAGAGACAAAAAATATAAAATACAAAGAATTAAGCAACACAAAAGATAAAAGGCAAAAATGGTAGTTTATCATCTAAGTACGGAGTGTTATCCGATAGCAAAAGTGGGCGGTTTGGCAGATGTAGTCGGAGCTTTACCGAAATATCAGAACAAAATAAAAGGTGTTGATGCTAAAGTCGTTATGCCTTGGTACAGCAAACCTTTTGTTTACGATCATGAGTTTGACATAGTTTTTGATGGCTTTATTCATCAAGGGTCAAACATGCTTCAGGTACAGGTTTTTAAGGAGAAAACCGATGTTTTGGGATTTGAATTATACATGGTAAAAATTCCGGGGCTTTTGGATCGTGAAAATCCTTATGGTTATCAGGATGAAAGTTTCCAGTTTCTGGCTTTTCAGCATGGGGTTTTACATTGGCTGAGTGCGATGAAAATTCGTCCGGATGTCTTGCATTGTCACGATTATCATACAGGATTGGTTCCTTTTATGATTGAACATTGTGGCGAATTTGAGTTTTTAAAAGGTGTAAAAACGATCGGAACCATCCACAACGGCGAATATCAGGGAATGATGAGCTGGGAAATGGCAAACTATTTGCCTTCTTTCGATCAGTACAAATGGGGCTTGATGGATTGGAACGGATATATAAATCCTTTGGCAAGCATGATTAAATGTTCAACGGCTTTTACAACGGTTTCTCAAGGCTATCTTGAAGAACTTTTCGTAAGTTTCAGAGGATTGGAAAGTCTGGTTCGAGATGAGTTCGGAAAAGCGTACGGAATCATCAACGGAATTGATACCGAAGTTTGGAATCCCGAAACCGATCCGATGCTTGATTTTAATTATGGTATTAAAGAGGTCATTGCTAAAAAGAAGAAAAATAAAGAAAAGCTCTGTAAAGAATATGGTTTAAAACCTGAGCTTCCGTTGTTTGCTTTTATCGGAAGATTTGCAACGGAAAAAGGGGCAGATTTTCTTCCCGATGTAGTCTGGAAAAGCATTAAACAAAGTTATGGTGCATTAAATATCATGATTTTGGGTTCGGGAAATTCTTATATTGAAAATAAATTGAAAGAATACGATTATACTTACTCCAATTTTGCATTGGATGTAGGGTATAAAGAATATCTTTCGCACAAAATATATGCTTCGGCAGATTTTTTACTGATGCCTTCAAGAGTTGAACCTTGCGGATTGAATCAGATGTATTCCATGAGATACGGAACGGTTCCGATTGTACGATATACAGGAGGTTTGAGAGATACGGTAGAAGATATTTCAACAGGTGGAGCGGGAATTAATTTCACCTATCCCGGAGTTGATGATATTATTCACGCGATGAACAGGGCATTATTGGTTTATAATCAAAAAGATGAAATGAAAAATCTGATCTATGCGAATATGAATTTTGATTTTGCATGGGAGAAATCAGCGGAAAAATATATAGCTTTATATAATAACTAAAGCTTACTAAGAAAGGGAAAATGAAGCTGGTATAAAGGAAAAATAATATTAACCAAAAGATAAAACGCAACATACACTTATGAATCGCAACGTTATTTCCATTGTTTTGGGAGGAGGTAGAGGAACGAGACTTTTTCCTCTTACCTATTCAAGATCAAAACCGGCTGTGCCTATTGCAGGAAAATACAGATTGGTGGATATTCCTATCTCCAATTGTTTAAACTCAGGATTGAATAAAATTCTTGTTTTAACACAGTTTAATTCAGCTTCTTTAAATTCTCATATTAAAAATTCTTATCATTTCGATATTTTCAGCAAAGGTTTTGTAGATATTTTGGCTGCAGAGCAGAATGTTGAAAATGAAAGCTGGTATCAGGGAACAGCAGATGCGGTTCGTCAATCGATGAAGCATCTGGAAAAATATGATTATGATTATATTTTAATTCTTTCGGGAGACCAGTTGTATCAGATGGATTTCAGGGAAATGCTGGATTTCCATATCGAAAATGGCGGCGATGTAACCATTGCTACGATTCCTGTAAATGCTAAAGATGCGACAGGTTTCGGAATTTTAAGTTCCGATGATGAAGGAAATATTACTTCATTTGTTGAAAAACCGGGTTACGATGTATTAGATGGGTTAAAATCTGAAGTTTCCGAAGAAAATAAACATGCAGGAAAAGAATATCTTGCTTCGATGGGAATTTATATTTTCACGAAAACGATCCTTAAAAAGATGTTTGAAGAAGGAGCAGGAGATGATTTCGGAAAAGATATCATTCCAAATTCTATCGGAAAATATACAACACTAAGCTATCAATATGAAGGATATTGGACGGATATCGGAACAATTGAGTCTTTCTACGAAGCCAATTTAGATCTTTGTCAGGATTTTCCTCAGTTTAATCTTTTCTCGTCTTCGCCGATCTATACAAGAGCGAGAATGCTTCCGCCGTCGAAAATCAACGGTTCTTACGTAAGCAAAGCAGTTTTCGGAGACGGCTGTATCATTATGGCAGATAAAATAGAAAATTCAGTGATTGGAAACAGAACAAGAATCGATAAAGGAAGTACAATCGTGAATTCTTATGTAATGGGTGCCGATTTTTATCAGGATACCACGGAAATTGTACAGAACGACAGAAAAGGTCTGCCAAATATGGGAATCGGGAAGTACTGTTATATTGAAAAAGCAATTTTAGACAAAAACTGTTATATCGGAGACAATGTAAGAATTATCGGCGGAAAACACATGAAAGACGGAGATTACGGAACACATTCAGTGCAGGACGGAATCATCGTTGTGAAAAAAGGGGCGATTGTGAAGCCGGGAACTCATATTGGGTAATAAGCAGGAAGTTTGAAGCCGGAAGAGGGAAGTCTCAATGATTTAAATTAATTTAAAATTATTCATAGAAATTGAGCGGTTGCATATCAACTTCCAACATCCATTCCTCCATCTTCATCCTTAAAAATAAATTAAAACAAGAGTGATCAACATATTGGTCACTCTTGTTATTTTCTATACATTTGTGCAATGCGTTTTTTTAAGATCATAGCGGTATTTATTGTTTTAGTGATTGGGGCTTATGCGGCTTCCATGTATTATTTTGTGGATGAAAATAAAGACTTTGAGATTGAAAAGGAGGTAGATTATCCTTTGGAGAAAGTTTTTTTACAGTTCAATAATCTGCAGAATTTTACCCGTTGGAATAATTTCTTTACGAGTTCTCAATCCATTGATATCGATTATTATACACCTTACGCAGGACAGGGAAGTTCCATCAGTTATGCAGATCCTAAAAAAGATACAGACGGAGAGATGTTTATTCGTTACGAAAAAGAAAACAGAGCATTGAGATACCAGCTTTTCGAGGACAAAAACGAAAATCCGACTGTTGTTGAAGTTAAATTTAAAGCCGTTTCAGCAGAAAAAACAAAAATAACCTGGGTTGTTCATACTCCGAAATTATCAGTATTGAGTAGGGTTAAAAACTTCTGGACAGAAGACAAATTTGCCGAAAACATTGATAAAAGCATGACGAATCTTAAAAATGTTTTAGGAAATAAAGTTGAAAAAGACAATCAGATGGCTGCCATAAAATACGACAGCTTGATGGTAGAAAAAGAAGAGGAAAAGCTTTTATTGGGAATCAATGTAAGTACTGCCAATAAAAAAGACGCACTTTACAAAAACATCGTGATGAATTATAACAAAATTTATAATTACACAACGATGGATTTGGGTAAAAAAGATGATGAATTCGGATTTCCGGTGTTAATTACGGATGCAGATAATTATAAGGACAAAGAAGTGTCTTATTTCCTTGGGATTCCTTTATCCAAAAAATTCGGAGTTACAGATAACAATTTTAGTTTCAGAAGCCAAAGTCCTACCCAAAATTATGTAATGTATTACAAAGGAGCTTATGAAGGGAGAGTAAAAGCAATTCAGCAGCTCGTTCAGAAAGCGAAAAATGATGAAATGCGCTTTGGTGATATTCGCCAGACTTTCATCGAACGCCCGATGGACGATCAGGATGTTAATATGAAGCTCTCATTATCAGTATTTAAGTAAATCGACCGGATTTATTTATTTTATAGTTTTTTTAATAGTTTAAAGGCTGTTCTAAGTCGGTTTTTTTTATTAAATTTGAGGATTAATTCTACAAACAAATTTTAATAACAGATAAACTGTAATAATGGACAGATTTTCATTCCTAAACGCAGCTCATTCTCAGTTAATTGAGGATTTATACCAACAGTACTTAAAATTCCCGGACTCTTTAGAACCATCATGGAAAGCCTTCTTTCAAGGTTTCGATTTTGCCTTGGAAAACTATGGTGATGATGATAATATCCAATATATTCAGGTTCCGGCAGCTTCGGCTCCGGTAGTGCAGCAAGCAACTCAGGCAGCATCGAATGGTGAGGTTCCCGAGCATATCAAAAAAGAATTCAAAGTTGTAAACCTTATTGAGGCTTACAGAATGAGAGGGCACTTGTTTACAAAAACAAATCCTGTAAGAGAAAGAAGACACTATACTCCGACTTTAGACATCGAAAACTTCGGTCTGGATAAGTCAGATTTAAATACAAAATTCAATTGTGCAGTTGAAACAGGGATGAAAGGTCCTGCAACTTTACAGGAATTAATCACGCACTTAGAAAACATTTATTGTGATTCTATCGGTGTTGAGTATATGCACATCAACAATGTTGAAGAAAAAGATTTCATTAAGCAATGGCTTCAGGTTAACGAAAACCATCCAAACCTTTCTGCAAACGAAAAAACGGAAATTTTATTGAAATTAAATCAAGCGGTAGCGTTTGAAAATTATCTTCATACAAAATTCGTTGGACAAAAAAGATTTTCATTAGAAGGAGGTGAAACTTTGATTCCTGCATTGGATCAGTTGATCTCAAGATCTTCGCAATTGGGTGTTGATGAGGTTGTATTGGGAATGGCTCACAGAGGTAGACTGAATGTATTGACAAATATTTTCGGTAAATCTTACAAGCAGATTTTCTCAGAATTTGAAGGTAAAGAATTTGAAGAGGATGTATTCTCAGGTGACGTTAAATATCACTTAGGTTCTTCCAGAAAAATAAAAACAGCTTCGGGAGAAGAAGTGGCTATCAATTTGACTCCGAACCCATCTCACCTTGAGACCGTTTCGGCTCTTGTTGAAGGGATCTGTCGTGCAAAAGTGGATGATAAATACAAAGATTATTCTAAAGTTTTACCAATCATTATTCACGGTGACGGAGCTCTTGCTGGTCAAGGTATTGCTTACGAAGTTGCTCAGATGATGACTTTGGAAGGATACAAAACGGGTGGTACGGTTCATATTGTTGTAAATAACCAGGTTTCATTTACAACCAATTATATGGATGCAAGATCTTCTACGTATTGTACAGATGTTGCTAAAGTGACAGAATCTCCTGTAATGCACGTAAATGCAGATGATGCAGAAGCTGTTGTTCATGCCATTCATTTTGCGGCTGATTTCAGAGCTAAATTCGGTAAAGATGTTTATATAGATTTATTAGGATACAGAAAATATGGTCACAACGAAGGTGATGAGCCAAGATTTACACAGCCTAATTTATATAAATTAATTTCTAAGCACCCGAATCCGAGAGAAATTTATAAAGATAAATTACTAAAGGACAACGTTACATCAAACGATGTTATTGCTAAAATGGAAGCAGATTTCAAAGGTCTTTTAGATAAAGATTTTGATGCTTCTAAAGAGATCGAGAAAAACGTAATGGACTTGTTCATGGCAGAAGACTGGACAAACTATCCGCTTGGAAAAAGAGGAGCAGTTCAGTTGCCTGTTGACACAAAATACGACTTAGAAAAGCTAAAAGAATTGGCAATTAAAATGTCAACGCTTCCTGCTGATAAAAAGTTCTTAAATAAAATTACAAGACTTTTCGAAAACAGAATCAAGGCTATTGAAGGAAACTCTTTAGACTGGGCTCTTGGAGAATGGTTGGCTTATGCTACACTTCTTGTGGAAGGTCACAACATCAGAATTTCTGGTGAAGATGTGGAAAGAGGGACTTTCTCTCACAGACATGCGGTTGTAAAAACTGAAGATACGGAAGAAGAATATGTTCCTTTAAAAGAAGTTTCAGACAGCAGATTTGATGTATTCAACTCTCACCTTTCTGAATATGGAGTTTTAGGTTTCGATTACGGGTATGCGATGGCTTCTCCTAATACATTGACGATTTGGGAAGCGCAGTTCGGAGATTTCGTAAACGGAGCGCAGATTATTGTTGATCAATATTTGGCTGCTGCAGAAGAAAAATGGAAAATTCAGGACGGTTTGGTGATGTTGTTGCCTCACGGTTCAGAAGGACAGGGTGCAGAACACTCTTCAGCTAGACTGGAAAGATTCTTAACGCTTTGTGCAAACGAAAATATGGTAGTGGCGAATATCACTTCTCCTGCCAATTATTTCCATTTATTAAGAAGACAATTAAAATGGGCGTTCAGAAAACCATTAATTGTAATGAGTCCGAAATCATTGTTAAGACATCCAAAAGTGGTTTCTCCGCTTGAAGACTTCTCAAACAAAGGGTTCCAGCCAATCTTAGACGATCCTACTGCAGATCCTAAAAAAGTAGAAAAATTAGTGCTGTGTTCAGGTAAATTATACTTCGAATTATTAGCTAAAAAAGAAGAATTAAATGCTGAAAATATCGCATTGGTAAGATTCGAGCAATTGTATCCGTTACAAACAGATGCAATCGAAGCGATCTTTAACAAATACGAAAACAGAAAATCAATCGTTTGGGCTCAGGAAGAACCGGAAAACATGGGAGCTTGGTCTTACATTTTAAGAAACTTCAGAGATACAGGAATTCAGGTAATTTCTCCGGTACCAAGTGGTGCTCCGGCTCCGGGAAGTCACAAAATGTTTGAGAAAAACCAAAATGCAGTGATCAACAGAGTATTCGACAGAGACGACGCTCCTGTAAAAAGACCTGTGACAGCTTAATTTAAAATAATAATCATTAAAAAATAAAAAATACGATATGTCAGTTTTAGAAATGAAAGTTCCTTCACCGGGCGAATCAATAACAGAAGTTGAAATTGCAACTTGGCTTGTGAAAGATGGTGATTACGTAGAAAAAGATCAACCAATCGCTGAAGTAGATTCAGACAAAGCGACTCTTGAATTGCCAGCTGAAGAAAGTGGAATTATTACTTTGAAAGCAGAAGAAGGTGACGTGGTACAGGTAGGTCAGGTAGTTTGTTTAATTGATAGAGATGCTGCAAAACCTGCGGGTAGCGCTGCTCCTGCTGCAGAAGCTCCAAAACAAGAGGAAGCTCCGAAAGTGGCTGAACCAGCTAAACAAGAAGCTCCAAAACCTGCTGCTCAACCCGTAGCTGCAACTCAAACTTATGCTACAGGTGCTCCGTCTCCTGCAGCTAAGAAAATTCTAGACGAAAAAGGTATCGATGCTTCTCAGGTTTCAGGATCTGGAAGAGATGGAAGAATTTCTAAATCTGATGCTGAATTAGCTGCTGTTCCTGCATTCGGAGGAAACCCTATTTCTGCTACAGGTTTCTAGATCTACTACGACAACTAAACTTTCAGTTCTTAGAAGAAAAATCGCTCAGAGATTAGTTTCTGTAAAGAATGAAACGGCAATGTTAACTACCTTCAATGAAGTTGACATGTCTGAAATCTTTAGACTGAGAAAACAATATAAAGAAGAATTTGCTCAAAAACACGGAGTAGGACTTGGTTTCATGTCTTTCTTCACAAAAGCGGTTACAAGAGCATTACAGCTATATCCTGATGTAAATGCATCTATCGACGGAGATTTCAAAACAAACTACGATTTCTGCGATATTTCAATTGCAGTTTCTGGTCCTAAAGGATTAATGGTTCCTGTATTGAGAAATGCTGAAAATATGTCTTTCCAGAGCGTTGAAGCAAACATCAAAGATTTGGCTATCAAAGTAAGAGACGGAAAAATCACTGTTGACGAAATGACAGGCGGTACTTTCACCATTACAAACGGTGGTACTTTCGGATCTATGATGTCTACGCCAATTATCAACCCTCCTCAATCTGCAATCTTGGGAATGCACAACATTATCCAAAGACCTGTAGCGGTTGACGGACAAGTGGTAATTCGCCCAATGATGTACGTTGCAATGTCTTATGACCACAGAATTATCGATGGTAAAGAGTCTGTAGGATTCCTTGTTGCGGTAAAAGAAGCTATCGACAATCCTGTTGCAATCTTAATGGGAGGAGACGAAAGAAAAGGTCTTGGATTATAAGTTTTTAAGAAAATTATAATATAAATTTTAAATCTCGCCTCAAAAAGGCGAGATTTTTGTATATATTCGATAAATACAAAAATGATGTTCTCAAAAACTACCTCAAATATCAAAGTTTCAGTAATACCTGAATATGATAGCAAAAACAGTTTTCCATCTGAAAACAGATACGTTTTTAAATATAACATAACGATTGAAAATGTTGGAAATTTTCCTATAAAAGTTCTTAAAAGAAAATGGCTGATCTTCGATGTTGGTTTTGGATATACGGAAATTATTGGCGATGGAGTGATTGGCTTAACCCCTGAAATTCCTGCGAATGAAAATTTTGATTATTTCTCCAATGTGATGCTTCGTTCCGGAGTAGGAAATATGAGCGGAAAATACCTGGTTAAAAACATGGAAACTCAGGAAACTTTTGAAATAGATATTCCAAAGTTCAATCTTTTATCCGAAGTTTTAAGTAATTAATATAAAGCAGAAAGCGATTAAAGCAAAGAAGGAAATAAGATTTCAGATTAAAAAAAGGAAGAAAAATAAGACATTTTTTTAGTTAAAGAATATTCTCAAACATCTGCGTAATCCGCAAATCAGCGAGAGAAAAAACAAAACGCAATCATCTGTGAAAATCAGTGAAATCAGCGGGAAAATTAAAAAAAATCAAAGCTTTTTAATCTTCAGTTTCATATAATCCATCACCTCTTCAGTACTGGTGAGAAATAACTTTTCACAGGCAAGCAAAGAAATCTTGGCACAAACCTCTGCATCGTCACCCGCTCTGTGATGGTTAAACTTAATTTGATGATGTTCTGCCAAATGCTTTAATCCATATTTAGGCAAATAATTCCATGATTTTTTTGCTAACTGAATGCTGCATAAATAGTCCAATTTTGGTGTAAACATTCCGTAATAATCAAGACAGCCACGCAAAACTCCGGCGTCAAAACTGGCGTTGTGAGCGATCATTAAAGTGCCATACATCATTTCTTCAACTTCGTGCCAAATTTCGTCAAAAGTAGGGGAATTTTTTACGTCATCGGGAACAATTCCATGAACGTCAACATTAAATCTACTGAAATAAGGAAAACTCGGAGGTTTTATCAACCAAGTTTTGGTCTCTACAATTTTGGAATCCTGTACAATACAAATTCCCAATTCACACGCAGAATTTTTCTCGTGAGTTGCGGTTTCGAAATCTAATGCGCAAAAATCCATTTATTAAAGGAATTAATTTAAGGCTATGTTTTTATTTTAAATAAGATACTGATTTATACTTACTTTCCACCTAGAAAATGTTTAAAAATCAACCATTTCGACTGATAAAATTCATCTTTATGATGTTTCTGTCTCAGCTTCCAGGTTCCTGCAGCTTGAGCATAAAACCCGAAATGTGCTCTTGCAACTGCCCAAAGATGAGGAAATCCTTGTTTTAATCCAAAATAGATTCCGGCAATTCCATCTAAACATAATCTGAAAAAAATTAACCCGATCAACTTTGGAAAAGGTAAATTCTTCAACATCATAGAAAGATTATTTCTGATATTTAAATACGTTTTCTGAGCGCTTTGTTTATTTAAAGTTCCTCCTCCGACGTGATAAACTTTAGATTTTCCTGTATAAAAAATCTTCTTTCCCGAATTGATTAATCTCCAGCAAAGATCAATTTCTTCCTGATGCGCAAAAAATCTCTCATCAAAACCTTTCTGTTCCCAAAAATCTTTTGAACGGATAAATAAACAACATCCTGAAGCCCAAAAGATCTCCGTTTCGTCATCATATTGCCCTTTATCTTCTTCCAGATCATCGAAAATTCTTCCTCTGCAATAAGGATAACCGAGATTATCGATTAAACCACCTGCAGCTCCGGCAAATTCAAAATAATTTTTATTATTAAAAGATAAGATTTTTGGTTGAATGGCAGAAATCGAAGTATCCGTTTTAAATAAATTCAAGACTGGTTCGATCCAGTTTTCTGTCACTTCTACATCAGAATTGAGAAGGCAGTAATATTCGTTTTTAATTTCTTTTAAACCTTCATTATAACCTCCTGCAAAGCCATAATTTTTATCATTAACAACGATTTTTACGGTAGAAAATTCATCTTTCAAATATTCAATCGAATCATCTGTAGATTGATTATCAATTACATATATTTCAGCCGACCCGGAATAGCTGATTACACTGGGAAGGAATTTTTGAAGCCAGTTTTTGCCATTCCAGTTTAAAATTACAACTGCAAGATTTTTATTTTCTTCTGTCATTTATTCGCCGTCATCATAGGTTTTAATAGAATCCTGATATTTCCACTTTCTGTGTGACCAAAGATAATTGTCAGGATTTTTTCGAATCGTATTTTCCAGTAGCTGATGAAATTTTCTTGCCACTTCATTCTTTACAAATTTTTCACCATCGGGAGAGATTTTGTGATAATTTACCTGATAAAAACCTCTTTTTACCTTCTTCATTTCACAATAAATGAAAATAAGATCCATTCTCGTAGCCAGCTTATCATACCCGATAAATGCAGGAGTTTCTCTGGTTTAGAAATTTCAGTCCGTAGTTCACATGAGAAACGTGTGGGGTCTGATCTGCAACAAAAAGATAAATCGAGTCACCATCATTCTGCTTTCTGAAAATATTTAAAATAACTTCATTAGCTTCCAAAGGTTCATTGCCGAATTTACTTCTTACCTTCTTCATCTGATCTTCCCAAAAACTGCTGTTTACTCTTCTATATACAGGGTAAGAATGTTTCTGTGGTGTAATAGGAGCAAGGGCATTCATCCATTCCCAATTGAAAACGTGACCCGCCATTAATATTATATTTTTACCTTCAGCCTTAGCTTCATGAAAAAGATCCTGATTAATGTATTGCATTCTGACACGCGTTTCGGTTTCAGAGATACTAAATGATTTTACAGTCTCAGCCAAATAATCGGAAAAATTCAAATAGAATTTTTTTCTTATTTCATTTATTTCCTTGTCTGATTTTTCAGGGAAAGAGTTTTTAAGATTTTGGGTAATTATCTTTTTTCTATACCCAACGATATAGTAATTTAAAAAGAAGATCACATCCGAAAAAATGTATAAAATTTTCAGAGGGAGCTTAGAAATCAGATATAATATTTTGATAAGGAAATTCATAAAACAGGCAAATTTACGGATAATAAAATTACGGTTCTATTTTTGCTGATAATAACTATTATTTTTTTATTTTTATGTTATGAAAAAATCATTGTTAGTAGCATTTCTGGGATTAAGTTTTTTTGCTTTTTCTCAGGAACTAAAAGATAAACCGGAAGCTCGGGATACTGATAAAACATTATTGGTAAAAGCAGATCATGCCGAATTGGATGCAAAGAAAAAAGCTGCAGAAGAGAAAGTTAAGTTGCCAAAACCTTATGATCCGAAAGCTGATGCAGAAAAAGATATTCAAAATCTGATCGCAAAAGCCAAAAAGGAAAAGAAAAATATCATGATTCAGGCAGGTGGAAACTGGTGTATCTGGTGTTTGAGATTCAATCAATATGTTCAGACGACTCCGGAATTAAAGAAAATTGTTGATAAAAATTATGTTTATTATCACTTAAATTATTCTCCGGATAACAAAAATGAAAAAACGTTTGCAAAATATGGTAATCCGGGTGATAAATTCGGTTATCCAGTTTTCATTGTGTTGGATAAAAACGGAAAAATGATCCATGTTCAGCAAAGCGATGTTTTGGAAGAAGGAAAAGGATACAGCCTTGAAAAAGTAAAAGAGTTCTTTAATCAATGGACTCCTAAGAAATCATAATAAAACCGGGAAATTATTCCCGGTTTTTTGTTTTATAAAAATTTCCTGATCCAGTTTAATTTTTTCTCCTCATATGGAGGATATTTAATATTTGGTTCTCCCCAAGTTGCTTTTTCTAAAATCGCTTTCTGATGCGAAAAAGTTTCAAAGCCAAATTTCCCATGATAATTTCCTATTCCGGAATTTCCAACGCCACCAAACGGAAGATTTTCATTTCCCAAATGCATCATGACATCGTTGATACAACCACCTCCAAAAGAAAGTTTATTGGTGAAATTCTCCTTTTCTTCAGAATTATTGGTGAATAAATAAGCAGCGAGCGGTTTTTCTAATTCTACAATTTCATTTAAAGTAATATTAAAATTTTTGAAAGAAATCACTGGTAAAATCGGTCCGAAAATTTCTTCCTGCATCACTTCATCCTGCCAATTAATATTCGTTAAAACCGTAGGTTCGATGTATAATTTTTCTTCATTGAAATCTCCGCCGAAGTAAATTTTATCTTTATCAATCAACTTAATTAACCGTTCAAAATTCTTTTGATTAATAATTTTGGTGTAATGTGTGGAATCAGGTTGATAGTTGAATTTTTTAATATAATTTCTAAGCGTTTCCAAAAATTGTTCCTGAATAGATTCTTCGACCAATAAGTAATCTGGAGCGACACAGGTTTGTCCGGCATTTATAAATTTTCCCCAGACAATTCTTTTGGCAGCGACTTCAAGATTGGCATCTTTTGTAACGATTGCAGGAGATTTCCCACCTAATTCCAAAGTAACGGGAGTTAAATTTTCTGCGGCAGCTTTGTAAACAACTTTTCCAACCTTTGTACTTCCTGTAAAAAATATTTTATCGAATTTCAGTTTTAAAAGTTCTGTTGTTTCATCAATTCCACCTTCATAGACGTACAAATATTCCGGTGGAAAATTTTCATTGATGATTTTTGCCATTATTTTCATCGTATTTTCTGCAATTTCACTTGGTTTTAAAATACAACAATTTCCCGCTGCCAAAGCGGCAACAATAGGAGAAATGGATAATTGATAAGGATAATTCCAGGCTCCGATTACCAAAATATTTCCTAAAGGTTCAGAATAAATCCTACTTTTTCCGATTTGATTAATAAGATTGGTTTGTACTTTTGTAGGTTTTGAAAGCGATTTTAAATTCTTTAGATAATAATTAATATCATTTAAAATAAAGGAAATTTCTGTCGTGAAAGTATCAAACTTCGATTTTCCAAAGTCTTTGTGAATCGCTTCATAGAGAAGGTTTTCATTTTTAATAATGACTTCTTTCAGTTTTTCAAGATACATTTTCCGAAACTTTATATTTTTCGTTTGCTGTGTCTTGAAAAAATCTTTTTGCTTTGATACGATTTCCTGAATTTCCATAGAATGAATTTCAAAAATCAATGCAAATCTTCTGCCTAAACTTTACATAATATTTCTGATCGCGATTTTGACAGGATGATATAGCAATAAAAGCAAAGCTGTTATCAAAGCCAGCCAAAATAAACCCGTAAAAATCTCCATGTTGGAAAGTAAGATTGCCTGCGCATTAATCTTTGCTTTAAAAATTCCCGCCGTCATTGATAAAGACTCATTCACAGGTAATTTCGAAATATTTGCTCCGAAAATCTGATTCCATTGTGAGTAGAAAACGGGATTGGTATCTGTTAAATTATAACTTAATGCATCTGAGTGTTTTAACGTTAAAAATAACATCAGATTCTGCATTAAAGCATATCCGATTGCGGTCGTCCAGAAACGGGTGGTCGTACCTAAAGCTGTTGCATTGGCAACATATTCTTCGGACATTCCTGAGATTAAAAAGAAAACCAAAGGCGTAAATAATAATCCCTGCGCAATTCCCTGTAAAAATAAAGGCGGACAAATCGTTGAAAGAGTAGTGTCGGGATAAAAAGTGTAAGTAAACCAAGCGCAATCAACCGCCAATAATAGAAATCCTGTGAAGAAAACAATTCTTGAGGACACGCCTTTCGTTAAACAAATTCCGGATAAAAAAACGCCTAAAAGTGTTCCGAAAACATTCCAGTACTGGATTTCTACGATATAATCCCACGGCCATTTCCAAACGGTTGCCATGATGATATAGACATTATTTAAGCCGGAACGAATTAAATAAAATATAAAAAACAATAACATGCCGACAATCACATTTTTAGAACTGAACACTTCAAAATGAAAAAACGGACGCCTGGAATTTCTCTGTTTTAACATAAATAATCCTCCCGAAATCATGAAAACAAAGAGACAGATAATGATGATGTCAGACTCAAACCACATCAATCTTTTTCCGTAAATGATCGCATAAGCTCCCGATTGAAGACAGGTCCAAAGTAAAAACCAGCTCGTAATATCCAATTGATACAAAGGTTTTTTCGGAAAAAATCTGTTTCTGTTGAAAATGGCAAATCCGATAATTAAAATAAAAATATGGAAATAAACCATCATTAAAATCATATGCTTAAAATCGTAATTTTCGATGCTAGATTTCAATAAAGAAGTGGTAATCGTTCCGCCCGTCAACATGATGGAATACATGAAAAGATAGGCGATGATTTTGGCGTGTCTGGTTTTTAATTCAGCAATAATTAAAGGTAAAAAAATAGCTCCTTCCAAAACTCCGAAAATTCCCTCCAAAACCCTAATTACCAAAATGACATGATAATCGTT
Source organism: Chryseobacterium ginsenosidimutans (assembly GCF_024807225.1). Classification (GTDB taxonomy): domain Bacteria; phylum Bacteroidota; class Bacteroidia; order Flavobacteriales; family Weeksellaceae; genus Chryseobacterium; species Chryseobacterium ginsenosidimutans. The sequence continues at coordinate 3,045,526 of NZ_JANUCO010000001.1, read as the reverse complement.
GGTAATCGATAAAAGATAGAGGATAATTATAGAAATGGAAGACATCAGCAAAACATAATATTTTACGCTGAAATACGCCATAAACCGCTGTATCACTAAAAGGGTAACCACAAATGTACCATACATCAAAATCATTAAATATTGGATGTCGTCTGAATCTACATCCATAAAAGAAGAGGTGAAGGCGCTATTAGAATGTAATATCGACAACAACATCAGGTGGGGAAACAGCGCTAAAACCAAAAGCGGCAGCTTCAGCCATTGTGGTACCCATTTGTGATAAATTGTATTGTGTTGCATGATTGTTATTGAGAAAAATGCGAAAAGACAAAAGGCAATGGTGTAAAAAAAGGTAAGATGGCAAACTTGCGATTCTGCCTTTTCGCTAAAAATATTTTAATTTGAAAATTTGAAAATGAGATCATTTGAAAATTAAAGAATGAATAATTTCGTACTCTAAAACTCTAAAACTCTAAAACTCTAAAACTCTAAAACTACATCTTCTTCGCGCTCACCAGAACATTCATTCCGGAGAGTAGTTTTTCGTTGTTTTGGTTATTGTCTAGAATAATTTTCACGGGAAATCTTTGTTCGATTTTTACGAAATTTCCTGTTGCATTGTCCGGTTTTACCAAAGAAAACTGTGAACCTGAAGCCGGAGAAACAGAAACTATTTTTCCTTTGAATTCTACATCAGGATACGCATCGGCTGTGATGATAACCGCTTTATTCTGGTCAATTTGTCCCAACTGAGTTTCTTTATAATTGGCAATAATCCATCTTTCTTTGCTCACGATCTGTACCAAAGCCTGACCTTCTTTGATTAACTGACCTTCCTGAATAGTTTTCTTCCCGACCCAACCGTCATAAGGTGCTGTAACGACGGTGTAGGAAAGGAAAAGCTTGGCATTATTCAAACTGGCAGAACTTTGCTGAATCTGGCTTTTTACGGGAGCAATTTTCGTTTGTTGTTCATTTACGCTTGCTTTTACGGCATTTTTCTGTTGTTCCAACGCCAAAAGATTGGCTTTTGCCTGTTCGTAAGAAGCTTTTACGTTTTCAAATTGCTGTTCGGTTGCAGCATCTTCTGAAACTAAGTTTTTATATCTTTTAAAATCCTGTTCTGTTCTCCAGATATCGATTTTTGCGGAAGCGATTTTGGCATCGATGATTTTCGTATCGCTTTCTTTTGTATTTACGCCACTTTCAATGGTATTAATGTTTTCAGAATTGGCATGAAGACTAGCTTCAGCCATTTTCACCTGATTCACGAATTCACGATTATCAATCACAATCAAAGTATCGCCTTTGTGAACGAACTGATTTTCGTTAAACTTAATAATTTTAATAAAACCTGAAACTTTACTCGAAACAGGTGTAATATATTGTTCGATCTGCGCGTCGTTGGTGGTCACATTTTTTCTCGAAAAAAGATAAAAACTTACCATTCCCGTAATTCCCGTGATAATGAGAATCCACGCCAATAAAGTGATCGTTTTGTTGATTCTTTTTTCCTTTCGTGTCAATTGCTTCTGTGCCATGGTTTTTATAGGTTTCCAATTGTATATTGGAGTTGATAATATTTAAGTTGACGATTAATTTTTACTGAGATTAAATTAGACTGAGCTTCCAGATAAGCATTGTCGGCATCAATTAATTCTGTGATTAAGCTTAATTTATTCGCATATTTCGTTCTTACGATGCGATAGTTTTCCTGAGCCTGATTAATGGCTTCTTCTGCTATTTTTACCTTTTGATCGGTTTCTTCAAACTTTTTGTAAGCTTCATAAACATTGTGTCTGATGTTTTCTTCATTTTCCTCAATCTGAAGCTTTGCCAAGTCGATATTTTCCTTTGCTTCCTGCATTTTGTATTTATTTTTATACAGACTTTCGATAGGATACGTAAGATTGACTCCAATCATTCCCAATCGATACGCATAAGGTTCGGGTGGGAAAAACATCATGTTCGGATATTTTAAAAAATATTCTCCACCTGCGGTAATTTTCGGTAAATAATTCGCTTTTGTAATTTTTTGGTCTAATTCTTTAAGCGAAAGATTTTTGGTTGCCATTTCAACAGATTCATTTTTATGTAAAGCAATTTCCGTGAGATCATCAACGTAAGGAATTTCTGCTTTTTCTGAAATCAGATCTTCTGTATCGACGTGCATTTCCTGGTTTTCCGGAAGTGAAAGAATGGTTTTTAATTTATGTTCTGCAATTTGTATATCATTATCCAGTTTCTGTCCAGCTCATTTTGTGGTTGGAAAGCTGCAAAGACGTTCTCAGTACTTCATTCACAGTTACAACACCGTTTGCTTTTAAGGCTTTAACTTGTTTGATATTGATGGAATCCTCCTTCATTTTATCATTAATTAAACCTTGCTGTTCTTTTAAATGATGGATTTGAAGGAAAGCAGTGATGATTTCCATGGTTAATTGTCTTTTGTCTAAATTCGTTTTTAACGAAGAAATTTCAGTGTCAATAGTTGCTTTTTTCTCGGTATTTTTAATTCTTCCGCCCATGTAAACAGGAATGGAAGCGGAAAGAGTGAAATCATACATTCCGTTGATGACATCGTATTTTGTAGCTTTTCCGAATACGCCATTTTCATGTTGAAAAAGATTGGAAACCTGCGTGTAGCTTGTATGAAATTCAATGTCCGGAAGTTTTTCCATTTTGAGGTCTTTCTCTTTGGTTTCGGACATTTCGTTTTTCAAATGACTGATCTGAATACTTTTGTTATTCTTAAGACCTAATTCCAAAGCCTCTTGTAAACTGAGGTGTTGATAATCTGTGATTTGTGAGTGTAAAAAACTGCTTATCAATAATAAGCACAACGCAATACAGTGATACTTTTTTGCGTTAAATATCATTTTCATAATTTTATTAAAGGTTTTTTGCTAAATTGATTTTGATAGTGCAAAGTTACGAGCCAAAGTATAGGACATGATTTGTGAAAACAGAAAAAGATTTGTTCATTTACGCCAAATTAAAATTTTCTTCCTACCTTTATTTTATGAATGACAGTCATTTTGGAGCGATTGAAGAAAAAGATGCCGAGTTTTATGTATATCACGTCTTGAAAGGAAATGTGAAAACAGAAATTCATCATCATACTTCTGCACAGTTAGTCTATGCAGAAGGAGGTATCGTACATATTTTTACCGATTTGAAACATTGGTATTTACCGGCAAGATGTTTTATGTGGATTCCGGCGGGAACGCCACATTATATTTTTTCGACAAGCCCAAAAGTGGATTTATATAATTTTTATTTAAAAAAAGAGGAAAATGAAAGTGGCTTTTTTGATGAAATTAATATTTATTCGGTCAGTCATTTGTTGAGAGAGATGATTTTATACACAAAAGAATGGGATGGGAAAATCACAAAAAATGATGAATCTAAATATTATTTTATCAAAGCATTAAAAGGAATTCTTCCTGAAAAAAGAGATAAGAGTTTAGCATTTCCTGTTCAGCATCCTTTTCCTAATGATGAGACTTTATTAAAGATCGCTCAGTACATTCATACCAACTTAGAAAAGCCTTTAACCATCGAATCTACCGCAAAAGAATTCGGAATGAGTACAAGAACATTATCGAGGAAGTTTAAAGAGATTTTAGGGATGAATTACGTCCGTTTCCTTCGCGCCTTGCGAATCACCCGATCTTTAGAATTAATGTTGGAAGGAAAATACAATATGTATGAAATTGCCATGATGGTAGGCTACAACAGCCTTTCTTCTTTCAGTAATATTTTCAAAAAGGTAATCGGGATTCCGCCGACGGAATATCAGCAGAAACTGAGAGGGGATGTTTAGGTGGGAGAGTTTGAGGGTTTTAGAGTATTAGAGTTGGTGTGTGAACAGTAGTAAGTTTATACTGAGTTTGTCTAAGTAAGGCAATCTTTTACTGCAAGGAAAAATATTTCAGTGATTGGATTACCATGAAGTTTATTATTCCGTAGGAATCTCAGCAATAGTTTTTACAATTCAGTCCCTACAAAATAGTCTAGATTCCTGCGGAATGACAAAGTGGATGGTGAAGTCGCGGCGTGAGTTTACTTTGAAATTGCTTTACTTCTATAAACTCAGAATAGGCGATTATGTTCCTCGCAGTGGCAAATATTGAATGAAAGACAAATATCTTAGCCCCGATAGAAACGGTTACCCCGCAATACGAGTTGGAGAGTGAGAGGGATTGGTGTTGGAGCGTTGTTGGCATGAGGAGTAGGAGTGGATAGCGGGAAATAGCTTCAAATAATTAAGAATACAAAGAATGTTATAGTTCCTAAAAAAACTATATTAAAAACAAAAAACCACTTCAAACGAAGTGGTTTATATATTGGAGAAATTCTCTTGAATTTGCGATTAAGCTTCTTCAGAAGGAGTTTCTTCTACAGCAACTTTCTTAGGAGCAGCTGGTTTAGGAGCCTCTACCGGTGCGTCAGATACGATGTCGAATTCAAAGTTGTACTCAACATTTCTGTGTAATCTGATGTTTGCAGTTACTTTACCTGTTCTCTTAATCGTGTTCCCAGGAATTTTGATATATTTCTTGTCAACAGAAACTCCAGCTTTAGCAAGAGCAGCAGCAAGATCTGCATTGTTGATAGATCCGAATAATTTGTCACCAGAACCTACTTTTGCAGGGATCGTGATAGAAGTTTTCTTCAATTGATCTACTACACCGTTTGCTGTAGCGATTAATTTAGCTTCTTCTTCTTTTCTAGCTTCCAAAGTAGCTTCTAGAGCAGCTTTGTTTTTAGGTGTAGCCAAAAGTGCGATACCTTGAGGAAGTAAAAAGTTTCTAGCGTAACCAGGCTTTACACTTACTGTGTCGAATTCAAGACCTAAGTTTTCTACGTCTTTTTTTAGGATAATGTCCATTGTTGTTGTCCTTTTTTAGATTTCAGAGGATATCTGAAATCAAGTTAGAATTAAAATTATTTATTCAGCAACAAAAGAAGAGATTGCTCTCTTCTTTTATTTATTTTGTCTTATTTCAATAAGTCAGCTACGTAAGGTAGTAAAGAAAGGTGTCTTGCTCTTTTGATCGCAGCAGAAACTTTTCTTTGGTATTTTAAAGAAGTTCCAGTGTATCTTCTTGGTAAGATTTTACCTTGCTCGTTTACGAACTGTAATAAGAAATCAGCATCTTTGTAATCAACGTGCTTAATTCCGAATTTTTTGAATCTACAGTACTTTTTATCAGTTTTTGTATTGATATCAAGTGGAGTAAGGAATTTTACTTCTGATTCTCCTCCAGCTGAGGCTTGTTTAGCCATATCATCTATTGCCATGTCTTTGTCTTTTTTAAATTGGGTTAATATTAAGCCTTAGCTGTTTTTACTTTAGTTCTTCTAGTGATAGCGTAGTCGATAGCGTGCTTGTCTAGTTTTGTAGTCAGGTAACGGATTACTCTCTCGTCACGTTTGAATGCTAATTCTAGATCAGCAACTACAGTACCTTCACCTTTAAACTCGATTAAAGTATAGAATCCATTCTTTTTCAATTGAATTGGATAAGCTAATTTCTTTAGTCCCCAGTTTTCTTTGGCAACGATTTCGCAGTTCTTCTCTTTGATAAGATCTTCAAATTTTTTCACTGCTTCCTCCACCTGAGCATCAGATAGAACGGGAGTTAAAATGAAAACAGTTTCGTAATTGTTCATAATGTTAAATGAATTTGTTAATTATTTCGAGGTGCAAAATTATGGATTTTATTTCTAATACGCAATGTATGATGTAGATATTTACGAAAAAAATGTGGATTTTAATGTATTTTCAATAATATTGAATTTAAATAATAATGAATAGATTTGAAATAGTAAAAAAACCTCCGAAAAATTCGAAGGCTTTGTATTTTAGAGATTGAATTTATAATGATTATTAATTCTTTTTCATTAAATCTTGTATTTTATTAATCATATTCACTCCGTTCGTGTTTTGCGGGTCTAATTCAATAGATTTTTTATAGTTTTCTAATGCCAACTTATAGTTTTTAGCAGATAAATAGCCTTCTCCTAAACTATCAAAAGCACCTCCGGATTGAGGATGTTCTTTTACGTTTAATTCAAAAACTTTAACAGCTTCATCAATCCTTGAATTTCTCATTAAAATATAGCCGATATTGTTCAATGTACTTTCAAAATCCCATGTTGGATTTTTTGCTTTAAAGCTGTAATAATTCTTTTCTGCATTCGGATTATCTTTTTTAGAAAACTCGGTAATGATGGATTCTTCCGCCAATGAATAAGGATTTATTAAATCCGGATCAATGATTCCTGCAATATGATTTACGATATTATATTGAGGCGGAAAGAAATTATAGCCGTTATACATCAAAATAATAGACATATTTTTATCCGGAAAGATTCTGTAAGCACTTACATTTCCTCCAGAAAATCCGTATGATAATGAATTATTAGTTTTGGTAATTTCCCAGCCGTACGCAAAATCACTTTTTTTATTACTAAAATCAAACGGTTTCCACATCATTTCTCTAGTTTTTTGCTGTAATAAATCATTTTTGCTGAGATGGCTGCTCCATTTTAAAAATGCGGGAAGCGTAATGGCCAATCCGTTTCCGGAATGAGCTCTTACGCCATCAATAGCTGTGCTTTTTTCATATTTCTGTGTGGTAGAATTATAATTATATTTTACAATTCTGTTAGGGATTTTTTCGATAGAATTAGAAGAAAATACCAGTTCGTTTTTAGAATCGGGAAATTGATTTTTTATGATGAAATCTTCAAAAGTCTGTCCTGATATTTTCTCAATAATCATGGTAAGCAGCAAATAATTCGTTTGATTGTATCTGAATTCATTTCCTGTCTCAAAATCCATCTTTTCTTTGGATAATCGATCAATGACTTTCGCATTAGAATCACCGGGTAAAATGTCATTAAAATCAATAACATTCGGAATGCCTGAAGAATGGCTTAAAAGATTTTTCACTTTTACATTTTGCCATTCTTTTGGTAAATTTTCGACATACTTTGAAACTTTATCTTCCAGAGATAATTTTCCTTTTTCAATCAATTGAAAAACGCCAACGCTTGAAATTAATTTTGAAGTTGAATAAACCCTAAACATTGAAGTGGAGCTCACTTTTTTAGGATCTTCCAAATTTTCCGTCCCGTAATATTGTTGAAAAATAATCTTGTCGTCTTTTATAATTCCAATGGCTAAACCCGGAATTTTATTAGTTGTAATAGCTTCTTTTACGTAATTGTCAATCAATTTTGATTGCTCGGTTTGTTGAGAAAAAGCCATACCGGAAATGTTTAAAAAGAATGCGGTTAGAATGATTTGTTTCATATTTTGGTGATCAGTTATGTAAGTAAGACAATTGGGAAAGTTATTCTGTTACATGGTTTATCATATAAATCTTGTATTTTACATTATAATTTTCCACAAATTAGATTCGCGAGTGGATTCTTAAAGGTTTCCGGATAACAAATAGGTGGTTGAGAGCCTTGTCAAGGTTGAAACCTTGACAAGGCTTCGTCTGGCTGTAGAAAATTCTTAACTATATCCTTACAAAATGACAATAGAATAGCGAGTGCGGAAAGCGGGAAAAAGCTTCAAATAAAAATTTTAAAGAAGTTACAAATAGACCACAAGAAAAAAACCTCCGAAAAAATTCGAAGGTTTATATTTAATATTGGTAAAATTACTCATTACCAATTATTCATTACTTATATTTCCGTGTTCAGATCCCAGTTTTGAAGGTAATCGTGAACATGTTTCAACATCATTCCACCTAAAGAACCATCTACAACACGGTGATCGTAAGAGTGAGACATGAACATCAACTGACGGATTGCAATTACATCACCATCCTTCGTTTCAAGAACTGCAGGTTTTTTCACGATCGCTCCAATTGCCATGATTGCAACTTGAGGTTGAGGGATAATTGGAGTTCCCATAAGGTTTCCGAAGCTTCCTACGTTAGAAATCGTGTATGTCGCCCCTTGAGTATCTTCAGGTCTTAATTTTTTGTTTCTTGCTCTGTAAGCCAAATCGTTGATCGCTTTTGCCAATCCTGAAAGTGACAATTGATCTGCATTTTTGATAACAGGAACAATAAGGTTTCCGTCTGGTAAAGCGGTTGCCATACCGATGTTGATATTTTTCTTTTTGATGATATTGTCACCGTTGATAGAAACGTTAATCATCGGGAAATCCTGAATCGCTTTTACGATCGCTTTTACGAAAATCGGCATGAAAGTCAGTTTCTCACCTTCACGTTTTTCGAACATATCTTTGTTTTTAGCTCTCCATTTTACAACGTTGGTAACGTCTGTTTCGATGAAAGAAGTCACGTGTGGAGCAATATGTTTTGCTTTCACCATGTTTTCAGCGATGATCTTTCTCATTCTGTCCATAGGAATGATCTCGTCACCTGCCGCTACAGAAATTGTAGAAGCCGGAGCTGAAGTCGCAACAGGTTGTGGTGTAGAAACCACTTGCTGTGCTACAGGAGCAGCTTGCTGAGCGGGCTGGTTTCCTCTGTTTTTAACGTAAGCTAAAATATCTTCTTTGGTAATTCTTCCTTCTAAACCACTTCCTTGGATAGATTTAAGTTCAGTTTCAGAAATATTTTCTTGTTGTGCAATTGATTTTACAAGTGGAGATAAATAAAGATCTCCCGAAAATTCTGTTGAAGCAGCTGCTTGTAGAGGCTGTTCAATCGTTTTTAAAGTGTCAGAATCCGGAGCTGCAGCCGAAGTTTCAGTTTTTACTTCTTCAGAAGCCGTGTTTCCTCCTTCTCCTTCAATTTCTAAAATAGCAATAGCTTCACCTACTTTTGCAACCTCGTCTTTTTGTTTCAGAATCTTTACGATTTTCCCCGAAACTGGTGTCGGAACATCTGAATCTACCTTGTCTGTTGCAATTTCTACTACGGAATCATCTTCTTTAACACTATCACCTTCGTTGAACAACCAAGTGATAATTGTCGCTTCCATAACACCTTCTCCCATGGAAGGAAGCAATAATTTGTACTCTGCCATTTTTATTTTTTAGATTTTGACAAATATATAAAAAAAAACGATTTTTTTATGAAATATTAAATTTTAGAAAAATTCAATGTAAATATTTTCTCCCACATTGAGTCCGAACAAAGATTTTGCGCCGTTTTTTTTGCTTCCTTTGTAGATCGTTAACTCCAAAAGCTGACTGTCATTGAAAATTGCTGCAGACTGCCCATGATATTCCGTCTCTCTTTCCCAATCCGATACCACTTCCGTATGGCTCGAAAAGACTCTTGAAAGACTTAAATTTCTGAATTTTATAGTGAAATTCTCGTATCCGTTGCCTGTACTTTCAAAAAAATCTTTGCTGATATTTGATATTATATTTCCGAAATTATCAATGTAATTTACTTCACCGATAATCATCTTTTCAGGCTCATTATAAACCGGTTTCGGGAATAAAAGCTGTTTGGCAGCTTCAATTTTTCGCCCGATAACCTCCGGAAGTCCGCCATTCGCCAAATGTACTGCTGCAGGAACAAAAACATCGGTAGAAGTGAAGTTTACAATATCATCAAATCGATTGTTTAGTGTGATTTCATAAATTGCTTCAGGTTTAATATCAAAAAAGATTAAACTTAAAAGTCCGTTATCGGCTGCCAAAAAGTAATGTCCGTTTGCTTTATACAGAATATTTTTTCTGGATCTGTTGTGAAAACTGTCTACAGAAACGATATGAATTGTGCCTTTCGGGAAGTATTTGTAAGCATTTCTTACGATATAAGAGGTCTGTACAAGGTTGAAGGACTGGATATCGTGGGTAATATCAATAATGTTAACTTTCTGATTCAGAGAAAGAATGCTCCCTTTCACAGCGGCGACTCTGTAATCCAAATTTCCGAAATCTGAAGTAAGGGTAATAATTGACATTGGTTGTTTATAGAATAATAGAATTGCAAATTTATTTAAAATAAAAAGAAAGCCCGAAAGATTGTGGAAAAGAATTTGATATAAATTTCAAAAAAAGCTTTAAATTTAAAATCTAAACTTAATTAAAAATACTGCATGTTTGAATTAACATATGATTTGGAAGATATCGATGCGAAAATCTTCTATGGAGTTAATAACCAATATTTCAATCTGATAAAATCTACTTTTCCGACTCTTAAAATCACAGGAAGAGACCACTATATTTTTGCGATGGGTAACCAGGAAGCGCTGGATATTTTTAAGCAAAAGCTTGATGATATTGTGAATTTTATTTCTAAAAACAATTCTATCGACCTGAAAGACGTTGAAAATCTTCTGAATATTAAAGACGAAAACGAAAAACAACTTGTTTTCGACCAAGATATCATCGTAAAAGGAGTAAACGGAAAAATAATAAAAGCAAAAACGACTAATCTTAAAAAATTAGTAAAAGAAAGCGAGAAGAAAGATATGGTTTTTGCCATCGGACCTGCAGGAACGGGAAAAACGTATACGAGTGTTGCTTTGGCAGCGAGAGCTTTAAAAGATAAACAGGTTAAAAGAATCGTTTTGACAAGACCTGCCGTGGAAGCAGGGGAGAGTCTGGGTTTTTTACCGGGAGATCTTAAAGAAAAGCTTGATCCGTATTTACAGCCTTTGTATGATGCTCTTCGAGATATGATTCCGCATGAAAAACTGGAAGGTTTTATAGAAAAAAAGATTATTGAGGTAGCGCCATTGGCTTTCATGAGAGGGAGAACGCTGGATGATGCTTTCGTGATTCTAGATGAAGCGCAAAACACCACTCATTCTCAGATGAAAATGTTTTTAACGAGAATGGGGATGAATGCAAAATTCATTATTACAGGAGATCCGACGCAGGTAGATTTGCCGCCGAAACAACAATCCGGGTTGAAAGAGGCAATGAGGATTTTAAGTGATGTGAAAGAAATCGGGTTTGTGCATCTTACGGAAGAAGACGTTGTAAGACACCCTGTTGTAAGAAAAATTATTATTGCTTACAATGACGAAGATAAAAGACAGAGAAACGAGTGATTTAATCAGATAAAAATATTATAAGGGCAGAATAATGAAAATTGTTCTGCTTTTTTTGTGAAAAAAACAAAGAATCATGAAATTTTGATATTAAAAATAAATTATTACTTTTGCGATCTAGATTTAATTAAAAAAAACTAATTTAAACATGAAGAAAATTGTACTTTTTGCAGCAGTCGCTGTAATGGGAATGAGTGTACACGCTCAGGAATTTCGATTTGGACCTAAAGTAGGTTTCGCAATGTCTACCCTTAAAATTGACGAAAAACAGGATGATCTTGGTAAAAGAAATATGGATCCTAAATATACTTTCTATGTAGGAGGTATGGCAGAATACAAAATCAATGATAATTTTGGTTTTCAGGCGGAAGTTTTATACTCTCCACTTGGGGCAAAAGAAAAAATTGACGGAGTAGATGCAGGAGTTGTTTTTGTGGGTGAGCAAACTAAGGTGAATTTAGGCACTCTTTTGGTTCCGATTTCAGCCAAATATTTTATCACAGAAGGTTTTTCGGTTGCTGCGGGTGCTAACTTTGGAGTTATCTTAACGGCTAAACAAAAAACTGTATTTGGATCAGATTTTCTTAGCGTAGATGTGGATGGAGAAGAAGGTGAAGTGGATATTAAAGATGATATCAAAAAATTAAATATCGCTCCATTCGTAGGCGTAGAATATATGCTTGAAAATGGACTTTTCTTTGATGCGAGATACAGTTTAGGAGTATCAAACCTTTCTAACGACAATAGCGGAGGAAAAGTAACCAATAGTTTTGCACAAATCGGTGTAGGATTTAAATTCGGAGGAAACTAAGAGTTTTTGCATAAAAAAATGAAAGCGGTACAAAATTTGTATCGCTTTTTTTTGTGTTAGATACTACCACAATTTTATTCGTACAAAAAAAATAATTCAATATTTAAACTTATTAAAATGAAAAAACTATTATTAGTAGGTGCTTTTGCGCTTTTAGGAGTTGGTGCACAAGCTCAGGAGGGTTTTAGATTAGGAGCTCATGTTGGTGCGCCTCTAGGTGATGCTGCAGATGCGGCAAGTGTAACATTAGGGATAGATGCTGCTTATATGTGGCATATTACTAAAGGTTTGGATATCGGTGCTACTACAGGATATTCTCATTTTTTTGGGAAAGATCATGTAGATGATTTCGGTTTTGTGCCTATCGCGGCTTCAGGGAAATATAAATTCTCTAAAATTCCGCTTTTTGTAGGATTGGATTTGGGAGCAGCTATTTCAACTAAAGATTATATCAACAGTGGTTTGTATGTTGCGCCAAGAGTAGGATATCAGATGAAAAATGTAGAATTGTATTTAGGATTCCAGAATATCAGCAGCAGATATAAGAATCATGATCATGACTATTATTGGTATGGTGATGACAGTTTTAATTTCGGAGCTGTTAATTTTGGGGTAAATTTTTTCCTGAAATAAAAATTTTTAAAAATCAAGTATATTTAACTCCAATTGCAGAATTGGAGTTTTTTTATTCAAAAATTTGTGAAAAAGTCAAAGGCTCTTAATTAATACGTTTTATTGTCGGAAATTGCTAATATTCATCAATGATATTAATCACGTTAACAAATTTTAATATTAGGCGGTACCACTGTAAATTTGCCCTCAGAAAGTATTAAAATTTTAAAAAAATGAAAAAAGTATTATTAACTGGTGCTATTGCACTTTTCGGTTTATCGAATGCACAGATTGCTAAAGGAACTGTATATTTATCAGGATCTGCTGAATATTCTCAAAAAGAAACTAACAGCGGTGACAATAAAACAGAAAAATTCAACGTATTACCAACTGTTGGATATTTCGTAGCTCCAAACTTAGCAGTAGGTGTAGGTGTTGGATACCAAACTGAAAAAATTACGGATATCACAACTACAGCTTTGCCAGGTGCAACACTTGTTCAGTCTAGTATTACTAAGAAGCCAGCTTTCGTTGTTGCTCCTTTCGTAAGAAAATATTGGACTTTAGGTGATAAATTGTACATCTTCGGACAATTGGCAGTTCCAATGCAGTTTGGAAAAACTGAAGTTGAAGGTTCTTCTGTACTTACTTCAGGAACTACAACAACTACAAACTCTGTTTCTACTGAAGCTAAATACACTCAAATTGGTGTTACTGTGAAGCCAGGTTTAGATTATTTCTTAAACAAAAACTGGTCTATCGAAGCTACAATCGGTGAGTTTGGTTATAACAACTTCAAACCAAAAGATGGTGAAGCTACAAACAACTATAACTTTGGTTTAAACTTATCTTCTGTAACTTTCGGAGTTAAGTATGTATTTGCAAAATAATAAACATACAATATTATGTTTAAAAAAGTCCTAAGTTTACTTAGGGCTTTTTATGCTTATAAAAACAATTTCAAATTTTTAAATAAATAACTATGAAAAAATTATTATTAGCCGGTGCAGTTGCACTTTTCGGTTTATCTAATGCTCAAATGACTAAAGGTGACTGGGTAATCAGTGGAAACACAGGTCTTGGTTTCAATGCGACAAGTTCTAAAATTAAAGCCAACGGACAGTCTGAAGACGGACCAAAAATCAGCAGCTTTTCTGTTACTCCTTCTGTAGGTTATTTCGTAATCAATGGGTTGGCTGTAGGAATCGATTTAGGATTTAACAGTACTACAACAAAGCAAGATGGAGATAAGATGACTTATTCTACATTTTCTGTAATGCCAACTGGAACTTATTACTTCAACACAGGAGGTAAATTCTTCCCATTTGTAGGAGCTGGTGTTGGTTATGCGTCAACTAAAACAAAATATAGTTTTTCTAGCTCCGTCTATGATTCTTTGCTTTTCTCTGGGGATGCAACAGAAGATGGTTTAGCATGGAAAGCTAAAGCTGGGGTAACTTTTATGGCTACTCAATCTTTAGGGATTAATTTAGGCGTTGGGTTTGATCAGTATTATACAAAAGATACTTATAATAACATAGAGGTTAAAACAACAAGAAATAACTTCGGTGTAAACGTAGGTTTCTCTTATTTCATCAAAGCTAAAGCTCAGAAAGGAGATAAATAATTCAATTTATTTAGCATAAAAAGCAAAAAATCCGACTCAAATTGAGTCGGATTTTATATTTTAAATTTAGCAAAAATTCTGTCTTAGAACCATTCTTTTTGGTTTTGAACATACGTTCTGTCAAATTCTTCATCTGATTTTGTAAGGTAAATAATGCCTTCAATTAAACCAATAATACCTACAAGTCCGCATGTTACTATTCCTAAAACTAATTGGATGATTCCGGCTTTAGTATACCCTAAATAAAATTTGTGAACTCCAAATGTTCCAATTAAAATTGCCAGAATACCTGCTGTTACTTTCTTTTCAGACCTATAAGGTTGATTGTAGTTTTCTTGTTTTTCGTTAATTTCCATGATAATATTTTTTTTGTAATCGTTTTTTTTTTGGTGTGTTATTTGCCCATCATTCCGCCCATTCCAGGCATATTTGGCATTTTGCTCATCATCTGCATCATTTGTTTTCCTTGAGGTCCCTGCATCATCTTCATCATTTTACCCATTTGGTCGAATTGCTTCATCAATTGGTTTACATCTTCCACTTTTCTACCTGCGCCTTTTGCAATTCTGCTTTTTCTCTGCGTATTGATAATAGAAGGTCTTCTTCTTTCATCCGGAGTCATAGAATAGATAATCGCTTCAATATGTTTAAAGGCATCATCGCTGATCTCAACATCTTTGATCGCTTTTCCAACTCCCGGAATCATCCCCATCAAATCTTTCATGTTACCCATTTTTTTGATTTGATTGATCTGTTTTAAGAAATCATCAAAACCAAACTCGTTTTTGGCGATTTTCTTGTGAAGTTTTTTCGCTTCTTCTTCGTCAAACTGCTCTTGAGCTCTTTCTACTAAAGAAACAACGTCTCCCATTCCCAAGATTCTGTCTGCCATCCTTTCTGGGTAGAAAAGATCCAAAGCTTCCATTTTCTCTCCTGTAGAAATAAATTTGATTGGTTTTTCTACAACCGAACGAATCGTTAAAGCTGCTCCACCACGGGTATCACCATCTAATTTCGTAAGAACAACTCCGTCAAAATTCAAAGTATCGTTGAAGGCTTTTGCCGTATTTACCGCATCCTGACCAGTCATTGAGTCTACTACGAATAGTGTTTCGTCTGGTTTAATGGTGGTATGAACGGTTTTAATCTCGTTCATCATGTGCTCATCAATCGCCAAACGACCTGCCGTATCCACAATCACGACATCATGACCGTTTGATTTTGCAAAAGCAATGGCGTTTGCAGCAATCGTAGAAGGGTTTGTAGAACCTTCTTCCGTGAAAACGGGAACCCCGATTTGTCCGCCTAAAACCTTAAGCTGATCGATCGCAGCAGGACGATAAATGTCACACGCTACCAAAAGAGGTTTTTTATTTCTTTTTGTCTTTAAATAATTAGCCAGTTTTCCAGAGAAAGTAGTCTTACCAGAACCTTGAAGACCTGCAATAAGAATCACAGAGGGTTTCCCTGAAAGGTTAATTCCTTCCTGAGAACCTCCCATTAAACCTACTAATTCATCATGAACAATTTTCGTCATCAATTGTCCCGGAGTAAGCGAGGTAAGAACGTTTTCTCCCAAAGCTTTATCCTGAACTCTTTTCGTAAGATCTTTTGCAACTTTATAATTAACATCGGCATCTACCAACGCTCTACGAATCTCTTTTACGGTTTCCGCAACATTGATTTCCGTGATTTTTCCTCTTCCGGAAATATTATGAAGTGCTTTGTCTAATTTATCCTGTAAACTATTAAACATATGTATTGTAAATTATAGGTTTGCAAAAATAGTGATTTTTTGGTATAATTAAAGACTTCAACACGTAATATTATATATAAGGTATAAATTCTTTGAGATGATAAAAATCAAATCGTGTAAAAATACGATAGAAAAAGTCTATTTTTGCGATAAATTAAAATAAGCCTAATTAATGTTAGGTAAAAATAAATTTAATAATGAAGGCAAATCCCAATATTCTGGTTACAATATTGTTTTTTTTAACATTTCTGATTCATTTCTCTTTGTGGAAATTTGTTTTTCATTTGGATGAAATTGTGATCGTGAAATTTTATTTATTCTTAAGCGTCATGTTTATGATGATGATTACTATGATCATTTTAATTAATAGAGTAGCCCCAGCGTTTTTAGGATTGGCTGTAATTGGTTTAATTCTTTTAAAATTCGGTTTAATGTATTTAATTAAAGAAAAATTAAACTTTGAAGCTATTCCAGGGTACAAATTTCACTTTGTAATACCTTATTTTGTCCTGACAACGCTGCTTACATACTATGCGATTAAGCTGATTAATCATGACAAAAAACAGGAAAATTAATTATTGAAACTAGAAAAAAAATTATATTTTTGCACAACGAAAAAAACCTATCAATGTTTAAGAAATTCGCAGTTTTATTCTACAGTATTTTTGTATTAAACCTAGTGTCTGCACAGCACGCTGAAGCTACTGCCGAGGCAGGTCCTGCTACAACGGTGCTTTCAGAGGAAGATAAAATAAGTAATGAAAACAAAGAGTACATCGATCACCATATTTTAGATGCACACGATTTTACATTGATGGTGGATAAAGAGGGTCATCATATTGGTTTTCCTCTTCCGGTTATTTTTTATGATAACGGTATTCACGCTTTCATGAGTGATAGCAAAGAAGGTTTTATGCACGGAGAAGTTACTGAAGTTGATGGTTCTTACTACAAATTGCACCATGAGAAAATTTTCAAAACTGATGCTTCTGGAGAATTGAAGCACGGTGAAGATGATTTCCCAACGAATGAAATGCCTTTAGATCTTTCGATCACGAAAAGTGTATTTATTATGTTGTTGACTGCAATCTTTATGTTGGTGTTATTTATAGGAGTAGCAAAATCTTATAAAAAATCTCAGATTCCTACAGGTGCTACGAAATTTTTAGAGCCTTTAGTAATTTTTGTAAGAGACGAGATTGCTATCCCGAATATCGGACATAAATATAAAAGATTTATGGGGTATCTTTTAACGGTATTCTTCTTCATCTTATTCTTAAACGTATTAGGATTAATGCCTTTCGGAATCAATGTAACAGGTAATATTACGCTGACATTCTTCTTGGCTATCCTTACCTATTTAATCACTACATTTTCTGCAAACAAAGATTATTGGAAACACATCTTCTGGATGCCGGGAGTTCCTGTACCAATGAAAATAATCATGTTGCCAATCGAATTATTAGGAACGATCACTAAGCCTTTCGCATTGATGATCCGTCTTTTTGCAAACATGACAGCAGGACACATCGTAGTAATGAGTTTGATCGGATTGATCTACGTATTTAAGAATGTTGTTGCAGGTGTTGCATTCCCATTCTTAACGTTAGTGATTTATTTATTGGAAGTATTGGTTGCTCTTCTGCAAGCTTATATCTTTACAATGTTATCAGCTTTGTTCATTGGAATGGCGGTACAAGAGCACGAGCATGAACATCATGCTGCTCACTAATTGAAAATTAAATTAATAAGAAACAAATTTTTTAAAATTATATATTATGGAAATCCCTAAAATTGTAGGTGCTGGTATCGTAGTACTAGGTGTAGGTATCGGTCTTGGTAAAATCGGAGCTGCTGCTCTTGAAGCTATCGCTAGACAACCTGAGCAATCTGGAAAAATCCAAACAGCTATGCTTATCGCTGCTGCACTTGTTGAAGGTGTTGCGTTTGCTGCTCTATTCGCAGTAAAGTAATTAAAACAAAAGCCACTATCCGTAACGGTTGGTTACAGATAGTGGTTATTTAAGAAAAAAAGTAATAATTATTTATACATTAATATAATGGAATTAATTCATCAGTTTTCATCAGGATTATTTATTATCCAGTCTGTTATTTTTCTAGCCCTGTTATTTTTGCTAGGTAAATTTGCTTGGAAACCTATTTTAAAATCTATTAATGATAGAGAAACTTCTATTGTTGATGCTCTTAACCAGGCTACATTAGCTAGAAAAGAGATGGAAACTTTAAAAGAGGATAACGAAAGAATCATTCGTGAAGCGAAAATCGAAAGAGATGCTATCCTTAAAGAAGCTAGAGAAATTAAAGATAGAATCGTAGGTGAAGCTAAAGATGTTGCTAAATCTGAAGGAGATAAATTGATCGAAGCTGCTAAGCAGACTATCAATGCTGAGAAAAATGCTGCAATGTCAGAGATCAAAACTCAAATTGGTGCTTTATCTGTAAACATTGCAGAATCTATCTTGAAACAAAAGCTTGATAACAGCGAAGCTCAAAACGAATTAGTTCAAAATTATTTAAATAAATCAAACCTTAACTAGAATGCTTACATCTAAAGTAGCTAAAAGATACGCACAAGGTTTACTTGATTTTACTAATGAATCAGGGCAAACGGCTACTGTATTTTCTGAAATGAAAGATGTAGTAAAGATTATGATTGAATCTCAGGATTTAAACAAATTTTTCCTTACACCATACATCGATTCTAAAAAGAAAGTAGAAGTAGCAAGTGAGATTTTTAAAGGGTTGTCACAATCTTCTCAGAATTTGATTACTTTGGTTATCAAACACGGTCGTGAAAATCAATTAAAAAATATCGCTCAGGAATTTATCAACAAAGTTGAAGACATCAATGGAGTACAGAGAATTACTCTTACCACAGCGACTCAGCTTTCGAAAGAAAATCTTGATCAGATTTTAAGATCTACAAACCTGGTAAATACAAACTCAAACTTTGATATCAATGTAATTGTAAAACCTGAAATTTTAGGGGGTTACATTTTAAGAGTTGGAGACCAGCAAGTAGATGCATCTGTAAAGTCTAAGCTTAATAGTATTAAAAAAGATTTTCAATTAAACTAAAAAACACACAAGGATGAAAAAAGTTTTATTTGGTTTTGCATTGATAATTGCATCTTTAACTTTTGGACAAAAAGTTAAACTTAAAGATGATATAGCTTTAGTTGACGGAAAAGAATATATAAAGGTTGTCGAAGATAAAGCAGTAAAACACAACTTTAAATTAATGACTTTAGAAGGAAAGAATATTGGATATGTAAAATATACATACTATCAAGATTCTAAAGCTGTAGAAAAAACTAACCCAGAGGGATATGTAAGTTATTTTGAAGTGGTTTCTAGTGATTTAAATACAAGCTATTTTGAAACTTTTAGTAGCATAAAAGAAGTTGTTAAAATATTATATAATTCTGATATCTTAGATAAAGATTCAAATATAAATTCAACTGAACTTGAAGCTCTTTCAAAGAAAATAGGATTTGAATTTTCAAGAAGAAGAGAGAATAGTTATTAATAACTATTTCAATTTTATTACAAATTAAAAAAGAAAAAACAACCATACAATGGCAGAAATAAATCCGGCAGAAGTATCTGCGATCTTAAAACAGCAATTGGCCAACTTCGATACTCAATCAAACGTTGAGGAAGTAGGTACAGTTTTAACCATCGGTGATGGTATTGCTCGTGTATACGGGTTAGAAAACGTACAATACGGAGAGTTGGTGAAATTTTCTAGTGATGTAGAAGGTATTGTACTAAACCTTGAAGAAGACAACGTAGGTGTTGCTCTACTTGGGGAAAGTAAATTAGTAAGAGAAGGAGATACCGTAAAAAGAACAAATAGAATCTCTTCTATCAAAGTAGGAGAAGGTATGTTGGGTAGAGTAGTTGATACTCTTGGTAATCCTATCGATGGTAAAGGTCCTATTACTGGGGATTTATACGAAATGCCATTGGAAAGAAAAGCTCCTGGAGTTATCTTCAGACAACCCGTAACTGAGCCTTTACAGACAGGTATCGTTGCGATTGACTCTATGATCCCTGTAGGAAGAGGACAGAGAGAGCTTATCATTGGTGACAGACAGACAGGTAAAACTACTGTTGCGATCGATACGATCATCAACCAAAAAGAATTTTTTGATGCAGGAAATCCTGTATATTGTATATATGTTGCTATCGGGCAAAAAGCGTCTACAGTAGCACAAATCGTTAAAACTCTTTCTGATAAAGGAGCTTTAGCATATACTGTAATCGTTGCAGCTAACGCATCAGATCCAGTTCCAATGCAGGTATATTCTGCAATGGCAGGTGCATCTATCGGTGAGTTCTTCAGAGACACTGGTAGACCGGCATTGATCATTTATGATGATTTATCCAAACAAGCGGTTGCTTACCGTGAGCTTTCTCTACTATTGAGAAGACCACCGGGTCGTGAGGCTTATCCTGGAGACGTTTTCTATCTTCACTCAAGATTATTGGAAAGAGCTGCAAAAGTTATCGCTGATGATAAAATTGCTAGCCAGATGAACGATTTACCTGAGTCTTTAAGACCTCTTGTAAAAGGAGGAGGTTCGTTAACGGCACTTCCGATTATCGAAACTCAGGCAGGTGACGTTTCTGCGTATATCCCGACAAACGTAATCTCTATTACAGACGGACAGATCTTCTTGGAGTCTGATTTGTTCAACTCAGGGGTTCGTCCTGCGATCAACGTTGGTATCTCTGTATCGAGAGTAGGAGGTAACGCTCAGATCAAATCAATGAAAAAAGTTTCTGGTACGCTTAAGTTAGACCAGGCTCAATATAAAGAATTGGAAGCGTTTGCTAAATTCGGTTCAGACCTTGATGCTTCTACTTTAGCAGTGATCTCTAAAGGTGAAAGAAACGTAGAATTGTTGAAGCAACCAGTAAATTCTCCACTTCCTGTTGATAGCCAAGTTGCTATGATCTATGCAGGTACAGAGAACTTAATGAGAAACGTTCCTATCAAGAAAGTAAAAGAATTCCAAATCGAATACATCGCATTCTTAAGATCTAAGCACCCTGAAACGATGGCTGCTCTTAAAGCTGGGAAAATCGATGATTCTATCACAAGTGTTCTTAAGCAGGCTGCTAATGATTTAGCTTCTAAATATAACTAAAAATTAGTTGATGGTTTTTGGTTGATAGTTGACAGAATTTTCTAAAACTAGCAACCAACAACCGACAACCAACAACTAACCAAATATGGCAAACTTAAAAGAAATACGAGGAAGAATCAGTTCAATTTCATCTACGATGCAGATTACACGTGCTATGAAAATGGTTTCGGCAGCGAAACTAAAAAAAGCACAAGATGCCATCGTAATGTTAAGACCTTATTCTGAAAAACTACAGGAGATCATCCAGAATGTAAATTCTAGTTCAGATCCTGATCAGGTTTCTATTTATGCTCAAAAAAGAGAAGTTAAAAGAGTACTTTTCATTGCTGTAACTTCAAACAGAGGTTTGGCGGGTGCATTTAACTCGAATATCGTAAAAGAGCTTAATATTCAGTTTCAAAATAATGCTCAATACGAGGTTGAAGTTCTTTCAATCGGTAAAAAAGCATATGATGCTGTAAGAAGAACTCGTACAGTATATTCAAATGAAAGCGCCGTTTTTGATAATCTGAATTTTGATGCAGTTGCTAATCTTACGGAAGCGGTAATGGCAAGCTTTAAAGAAGGTAAATTTGACGAAGTATATGTTATTTACAACAAATTCGTTAATGCTGCTACTCAGGAAGTTACCACAGAACAACTTCTTCCTATTACCATGGCTGAAGTAGATTCTACACAACCTCAGGTAGAAACAGATTATATTTTTGAACCAAATAGAGCGGAAATCTTAGATAATTTGATCCCTAAATCTATTAAAACTCAGGTTTTCAAAGCTGTTTTAGATTCTGTAGCGTCTGAGCACGGTGCGAGAATGACAGCAATGCACAAAGCAACCGACAATGCACAGGAATTGAAGAATGACCTAGTTATCTTCTACAACAAAGCAAGACAGGCGGCTATTACAAACGAAATCTTAGAAATCGTTTCAGGTGCAGAAGCCTTGAAAAATTCGTAAAGAATTATTTTTAACATAATATTAAAGCATCGATCTACTCGATGCTTTTTTTGTTATTTTTATTTTATATATCTTTGTATCAATAAATTTATAACTTCTAAATGGACTCGGACATAGTCAGGCTTTTACTAGCCGTATTTCTTGTATTATTAAATGGCTTTTTCGTAGCCGCAGAATTTTCAATTGTTAAAGTTCGTTATTCACAAATCCAGTTAAAAGCAGCCGAAGGTAACTCTATGGCAAAGCAGGCAGAACACATCATCAAACATCTTGATGAGTATCTTTCTGCAACGCAACTTGGGATTACTTTAGCATCTCTTGCCCTTGGTTGGGTCGGAGAAAGCGCTCTTCATCACGTAGTTGAAAGTATTTTCCATTCTTTGAATGTGGAAATGGCTCAGACAACGATTACCACAATTTCGGTGGTTACAAGTTTTGTATTAATTACTGTTATGCATATTGTATTTGGTGAGCTTATTCCTAAATCGATAGCCATCAGAAAATCGGAAGCAACGACAATGGCGACGGCAGTTTCCGTTGAGAGTTTTTTATACGGTCTTCAAGCCATTTATCTGGTTGATGAATCTAATGTCGAATACTTTTTTAAGATTAATAAAAATTCATCCCGCTTCCGAGCAGGAGATTCACTCTACAGAAGAGCTTCAGTTGTTGGTAAAACAAAGTGCGGACAGCGGAGAAATTGAAGAAGAAAATTACGAAATCATTAAAAATGCGTTTGATTTTACAGATCACTCCGCAAAACAGATCATGGTTCCCCGTCAAAACATCACATCGATTGATTTTGAGGAAGATATCACTGTAATTATCAATAAAATTATGGATAGCGGTTATTCGCGTATTCCCGTTTATATTGATTCTATTGATAATGTAATCGGTATTTTATATACGAAAGAAATTATCAGAGAATTCGTCAGAAGAAAAGGAGAACTTTATCATGACGATTTAAAAGAATTAATGCGTGATGCATTTTTTGTTGTCGGAAGTAAGAAAATTTCAGATTTGCTGAAGACTTTCCAGCAGAAAAAGCAGCATTTGGCGATTGTAATTGACGAATTTGGCGGTACGGAAGGTATTATCACTCTTGAAGATATTTTAGAAGAATTGGTAGGCGAAATTCAGGATGAAGAGGATGATGAAGAAAAAATCGTTGATAAAATAGGTCATAATACTTATTGGGTTCAGGCAACGCAGCCTTTGGATGAGATTAATGAATTTTTACCTAAAAAATTATCTCTTTCAGAAGAAAGCGAGTACAATTCACTGGCAGGTTTCATTCTTCATGCTTTGGAAGATATTCCGGAAGAAAATCAGGAATTCGACCTTGAAAATTATCATTTTAAGATTTTAAAAATGAATAATAAGAGTGTAGAATTGGTAGAGCTGGTTTATGACGAACCCAATATGATCAATGATCTTGCAGACAAAATAGGAGAAGTTTAATAAGTCTTAAACAATATTTAAAATGATTTTTTATAACAGTATAAAAGATTACGAAGATCCGAAACGTCAGTACGAAGAAGAAGTTCTTGTTTTAGACGATACGGACGAAATTTACAAATTGGTCTTACATAATGATGATATTCATACCTTCGATTATGTAATTGATTCTTTAATCGAGGTTTGTAAACATACCTTAGAACAAGCCGAACAATGCACCATGTTGGTACATTACAAAGGCAAATGCACCGTAAAAACAGGCTCGATAGATATTCTGAAACCGATGCATGATAAATTAATTTCAAGGCAATTAACAAGCGAAATAGTATAATTGAAGCTCCGACAATAGTTGGAGCTTTTTTATTGATAATTGATTTTAAGTTTTTTTTAATGTTTTTTAAAATTAAGTTAATATTTCATAAATGTTTGTTATATTAGCAAGATTAATATCAAAAAAACCAATTAATATGAAATTAAAAATTAATTCTTTAATTCTTGGCTGTGTATTATCGTGCTCTGCATTGATGGGTCAGGAATCTTCTTTAGAAACACCCGCCAGAAAATGGATCACAGAAAATTCAATCAATCTGGGTGTTCAGAATTTTAGCCAATTTAAACTCAACTTTGTAAGAAAAGGAGGTTCTGGAGAAACATTACGTTTTCAGCAGATGATGAAAGACATTCCTGTTTTCCAGTCCGAACTGGTAATTCATTTTAATAAAAATGGAGGGATTTCTTATACATCTACAGAAAGCTTTAAAAAGGATATAAAAGAAATTAGTGTAGCTCCTTCGTTTGCGGCTTCTAATGCCCTTGCAAAAGCGCACCAAGCGTCACACACGAAAGGAAGAATCACCCGTGAAGAAAATAAACTGTATGTATATCTTACAGAATCCGGAGATACAAAATTGGTATATCGAGTTTTAACAAGCTCTTTCGAAAATCCGGGAAGCTGGGAAACGATTATAGATGCACAGACAGGAGAAGTAATAAGCGTTAAAGATGTGGCATATTACTATAAAGAAAAAGAAAAAAATCCTGCAAATCCTAAAAAGAAGTCAAATAAAAATAATACTAAAGCTAAAAAAGGTTTAGTTTCAGGTTCAGGATATATTTTCAATCCGGATCCGCTTTCTAAAATGCAGGTTGCCTATGCAGGACAATATGTGGATAATAATGACGCCACCAATGCAAGTTTAGATGCAGCCAGAACATTGGTTACGATTCCTGAGCTGGATTTAACGGCAGGAGTTTACAAATTAAAAGGCTCTTACGCAGAAATCAAAGATCTTGAAACACCTTCTACAGGTCTTTTCACACAAGCTACCGATCAGTTTTTATTTAATAGAAATGATCAGGCATTTGAAGCTGTAAATGCGTATTGGCATGTCGATAACAACTTACGTTATATTAACGAAACATTAGGTATCGATTGCAGACCATTAACCAATTCAGGGATTTTGTGGTTTGATCCACATGGTTTGGACGGTGATGATAATTCTTATTATACCAACGGACAGCTGGTTTTCGGAGAAGGAGGAGTAGATGATGCCGAAGATGCCGATGTTGTTTTGCATGAATTGGGACACGGAGTTCATGATTGGCTTACCAACGGAAGTTTATCTCAAGTTCAGGGATTAAGCGAAGGTTGTGGAGATTATTGGGCGCAATCGTACAGCAGAAGCCTGAATCAGTGGCCTACATCTGCACCGGCTTACAACTGGATGTTCAGTTGGGATGGGCATAATGAATATTGGTCGGGTAGAATTACCAATTATACGGTTTTATATCCGGGTTCCGGAGCAATCCATACAAGAGGGCAGATTTGGGCATCGGCTTTGATGAGAATCTATGATAAAATAGGTAAAGCAAAGACCGACAGAGCATTTTTGGAAGGATTGAGCATGACCAGTTCAACTACAAATCAACAAAGTGCAGCTATTGCCGTAAGACAGGCTGCAATCGATATGTTGGGAACATTCGGGTTTACTTGTGCTGATATTACTCAGATGACACAGGAATTTACAGCGGCAGGTTACGTTTTACCGGCTTATAGCTGTGTTTTGGCTGTTGATGAAGCGGTGAAAAAAGATCTTATCGCTATTTATCCGAATCCTGTTTCTGATATTTTAAATATCTCCATGAAAATCAATAAAGAAGAAAAAGTAGAAATCTACAATATGGAAGGAAGAAGAGTAATGGAAACAACGGTTGGAAACGGAAGAAATACAATTAATGTCTCACATTTACAGCTTGGAGATTATATTTTAAGAATAAAAGGCTTAGAATTTTCTACAAAATTTATTAAAAAATAAAATGTAACTCAAAATATAAATCCGGTGTTTAGGCATCGGATTTTTTTTATTGGAAGAAATTCAGCTTTCATTATTTTACTTGCATTGAACTAAAATAGTATATTTGTAAAAACTATAAAGAAACAAAAAGAATGCTTGTAATAGGAATTGCAGGAGGTACAGGATCTGGCAAAACTACGGTTGTTGATAAGATCATTCAACAGCTTGATGTAGAAGGAATGAATATCCTTTCTCAGGATAATTATTATCATGATAATCATAATCTTACGTTGACGGAAAGAGAAGCTTTAAACTACGATCACCCAAAGTCTATCGATTTTGATTTATTGATAAAACATGTAAAAGCGTTAAAAAATAATGAGCCGATAGAGCAGCCGATTTACAGCTTTGTTACCCATTCCAGAACCGGAGATCACGTAACTGTAGAGCCTAGAAATGTATTGGTGGTAGAAGGAATTTTGGTTCTTACCAACAAAGAATTACTAAAGGAGTTTGATCTGAAAGTGTTTGTACATGCAGATTCCGACGAAAGATTGATCCGAAGAATCCGGAGAGATACTCAGGACAGAGGAAGAGATTTGGGAGAAGTTTTGCACCGTTATCAGACGACTTTGAAGCCAATGCATCAGGAATTTATTGAGCCTTCAAAAAATGAAGCGGATCTTATTATCCCCAATATGAGGCAGAATTCCGTAGCGATTGATTTTTTAACTACCGTTATTAAAAATTCGTTGAGAAAATAGTAAAAATGAAAGAAAACAAACTTATTAAAGACATCCAGCCAAAGTCTGAAACCTTGAAAGTTATTCAAACCTATGTTTTGAATAAATACACAATTACGATCTGTATGTTTCTGATCTGGATGATTTTCTTTGATAAAACTTCGTTTTTGGTAATTAATGAACTGAATGGTGAAATTAGCAAATACGAAGAACAACTTCAATATTATAAAACGGAATACGAAAAAAATGACACGTTTTATAAAAAATTGATGAACAGCAAATCTGAAAAAGAAAAATACGCAAGAGAAAACTATTTTATGAAAAAACCGGATGAAGAGATCTTCATTTTGGTCGTAGATAGTACAAATGTTGCCAAAAAATAATTAAAAAGTTAATTGTCAATTTGCTTTGCTGTCAATTTTTCTGAAAGATTCACTTGCGAAGTTAAATTTTCGATTTACACTTACAAATAATCTATCATCCATGTCAAATACAACCTGGGAAACTTTAGTAAAAAAACAACTTAAAACCGAAGATATTTATTCGATTCTGAAGAAAGAAAATTTAGAAGGAATTGATGTAAAACCTTTTTATGATTCGGTTCAGAAACCTTTGGTAAACCTGCCGAAAATCGAGGAAAGTACTCATTTGGTGGCAAGATATCACGAAAGTTTGGAAGAGGATGTATTTGCGTTTATTGTGGATCATAATGTAGAACATCTGGAACAGAAAACCATTTTCATTAATAATGTAGATTTGGCAGGACACATCAGCCCGAAAGAAGAAGACCAGTATTTTTCGTTAATTGATGTTTTTGATGAAAAAGATGCTACAATTAATGACCAATTGGTTAAAGAATTATTAGCAAAAGAGTTTAAAAGAAACATTTGTGTAGATATTTCTCTTCACCAAAATGCCGGAGCTGCGATTTACCAGCAATTAGGAATTGCGTTGGCAAAAACGAAAGAATTAGTAGAAGTTTACGGCTCTGAAATTGTAAATAAACTGATTTTTAAAATTGCCATCGGAGGAAATTATTTCTTTGAAACAGCAAAACTGAGAGCTTTTAAAATCGTTTTCAATCAACTTTCAAAAGAATATAATTTAGACGAAATTCCATATATTTTTGCTGAAACTTCTTTGAGAAATAAGGCAGTTTCTGATAGTGAAAATAACCTGATCCGCTCGACCTTGGAATTGGCTTCTGCAATGATTGGCGGAGCTGATGCGGTTTTCAGTAACAATTATATTGTTAACGGAACGACGGATATTTCGGAAGAAATTTCTTTTAAACAACAAATCGTTTTAGCCTACGAAAGTATCATCAATGTCTTTGAAGATGCATCAAACGGAAGTTATTACGTGGAAGATATTACACAGCAGATTGCAGAAAAATCTTGGGCTTTGTTCGTTGAAATCGAAGAAGCAGGAGGTTATCTTGAACTTTTAAAGCAAGGAATAATCCAGAAAAAAATCTACGATCAGGCTGTTGAAGAACAAAAATGGGTAGAAGAAGGAAAAATAAAGCTGATCGGCGTTAATTTATATCCAAAGTTAGACGTTAAAAAGTCTGTTGAAGAATTGTATAACGAAAAGGAATTAAAAGCCGTTCGTTGGGCTGAAATGTTTGAATAATGAAAGACAAAATGGTTGATTTATTTGAATACACCTATCATTTCAACAAAGAAATGATTAAGGTTATTTCTGAAAACCTTGAAAAAGTTAATGAGAAAACAATCAGCTTAATCAATCATACGTTGAATGCTCAGCAAGTCTGGAATTCAAGAGTTTTAGGCGAAAAATCTTTCGAAGTTTGGCAGATTAATCCTTTTGAGAATCTAAACGAAATCAATCATCAAAATTTCCAGAAAAGTATTGAGATTATCGAAAACTCTGATTTGGATCAAAGAATTGAATATCAAAATTCGAGAGGAACAAAGTTCGAAAACAGTGTTTTTGAAATGCTTTTTCAGGCGATCAATCATTCAACCTATCACCGCGGACAAATCAATTCTCTCCTGAAACAAAACGGCATTGATCCTGTATTGACGGATTATATTTTTTATAAAAGATAGTTTCTAATAAATTTGTAAAGATGCTTCGAGAGCCTCAGCATGACATTTCTAATACTAACTGTTTCTATTTGTAGTGTAATCATGCTGAAAACATCCTTCGAGAATCATCGTAGTATTTCTAATAGTAAGTGGTTTTATTTACAGTAAATTTGTAGCGTTGTCATGCTGAGGCTCTCGAAGCATTTCCATGAGCAAACACTACTTGTAATTCAAGAAAAATCTGTGGTTAAAGAAGTTTTAAAAGAAGAAATTCAAAAATACATCAACGCAAATCTAAACGCAGATCTGCACTCACTTCTATTAAAAAAATCTCCATTTCCAGAAGTTTCCATACAGGAAATTGTTCAACAAATTAAAGGAAAGCAAGTAGCACAAAAAAAGTTTCCGTTTTTATTGAAGGAAGGAATCATTTTTCCACCGCAATTGAATTTAGAACAATCTTCATCCGAAAAAACGGCAATTTACAAATCAGAAATTTTAAAAGGAAAAAAGTTTATTGATTTAACGAGCGGTTTCGGGATTGACGCTTACTACTTATCTCAAAATTTTGAGGATGTAACACTTGTAGAACAAAATTCTGATCTTTTAGAAATTGTTGAACATAATTGGAATACTCTTGATAAAAAAGCAAAATTCATCAATCAGAAACTGGAAGATTTTTTAAATGAAAATCAAGAGACTTTTGATGTCATTTACCTTGATCCCGCCCGAAGAGACAATAATAAAAATAAAGTCTTTTTGCTGGAAGATTTATCACCCAATATTATCGAAATACAGGAAAAACTACTTTCTATTTCAAACGAAGTGGTGATAAAACTGTCACCTTTAATCGATTTAAAATATCTGATTTCAGTGTTGCAGAATGTGGTAAGAATTGAAATTATTGCTGTTAAAAATGATGTAAAAGAAGTTGTCGTTTTCCTATCAAATGAAAATTCGAAGGATATTATTTGCCATTGCGTGAACCTTGAAAGTGGAGAATCGAATTTTAATTTTACGTTTGGAGAAGAAGAAAATGCTCATGCAGAATATGCTGAACCTGAAAAATTCATTTATATTCCCAATAATCCGATTTTAAAGGCGGGAATTTTTAATTTAATTTCAGAAAAATTTCAATTAAAAAAACTTCATCCGAATTCCCATTTTTATACTTCAAATGAAAAACTCAACGATTTCCCCGGAAGGATTTTTGAAATGGAAACGATTGATGCTAAGCAGATTAAAAAGAAAAGTCAGTTTAATATTATTTCAAAAAACTATCCTTTAAAACCGGAAGAAATCAAGAAAAAATATGGTTTAAAAGATGGTGGAGAAAGCTATCTTATTTTTACACAATCCAAAAAAGGTAAAATAATATTAAAATCAGTATAAAAATGTTGCTGAAAAAAATAGGAATCCTTAATTTTGGGCAATCAAAAATTGAAACGTGAAATCGCTTGCTGTTAAAATAACGATCATGCGATTCCATATGACCTTAAAAAATAAATTCTACATATGAAAAAATTAGTTATATGTTTAGCCCTTGCGACTGTTGCTGTAAGCTGTAAAAAAATTCAGGCTGGAGGAAATAAGAATACTTTGAAACTTGAAGAAGGAATCGAAAGATATTCTGATGATCCACAAGGCGGAGCAGAAGCTCACGGTCACGAAGCTGCGGCAGAACATAAAGAGGAAGCAACTGCCGAAAAGCACGGGGAAGAAGCTCCAAAAGCAGATAGCGCGAAAGCTGCTGCAAAACCGGCGGAAGAGCATACTCCAAAAGCTGAACACTAATTAATTAGTACAATATAAAAAATGTCTCGCAGTAATGTGAGACATTTTTTTTGGAGCTTTATCCCGCTTTCCGCACTCGCTATTTTGTGGATGTATCGGCGCGGCGGCTTTGCCGCCGCGCCGATACATCCACAAAATGAGCTCAAACAAATGCTCCAATCGGGGCTAGGAATTTGCGACTGTTACAAAAAATCAAACCTTCAAGGTTTTTAAAACCTTGAAGGTTTACAATATTAGAAAAAATACAAAATAACCAAAGCAAAAATTAACACCTTCATCAAATCAAAGGATGTGATTACCGATACAATCAGCTTAAAATCTACATAATGATAAACCTGAGGAAAATTATATGATTTTGTTTGTTCCTGCGGGGCAATTTTTTTACTTTTAACAAAATAAAATTTTACAATGCAAGAGACATTAAATTACATCAACGAAAACAAACAACGTTTCGTAGATGAATTATTTGAATTATTGAGAATTCCTTCTATTTCTGCAGATCCTGCCTATAAAAATGACGTATTGAAATGTGCGGATGTTGTAGCAGAATACCTTAAAAATGCAGGTGCCGATCATGTAGAAATTTGTCAGACAAAGGGATATCCTATCGTTTATGGGGATAAAATTTTAGATAAAAGCTTACCAACGGTTTTGGTTTATGGGCATTACGATGTTCAGCCTGCAGATCCATTAGAATTATGGACAAAACCTCCTTTCGAACCTTATATTGAGAAAACCGAGCTTCATCCTGAAGGAGCCATTTTCGCAAGAGGTTCAGCAGATGATAAAGGACAGTTTTTCATGCATTTAAAGGCTTTTGAAGCAATGATGAAGACAAACTCTCTTCCTTGTAATGTTAAATTTATTTTGGAAGGAGAAGAGGAAGTTGGTTCTGTAAGCTTAGGAGATTTTGTTAATGAAAATAAAGAGAAATTATCTTGCGACTGTATTTTAATTTCCGATACTCATATTTATAGCAACGAACAACCGACTGTTACAACAGGTTTAAGAGGTTTAAGCTATGTAGAAGTTGAAATTGAAGGTCCAAACAGAGATTTACACTCCGGACTTTACGGTGGAGCAGTTCCAAACCCGATTCATGTGCTTTCAAGAATGATTGCTAAATTGATCGATGAAGACGGACATATCACAATCGACGGGTTCTACGACAATGTAGAAGCTGTTTCTGATGCCGACAGAGCAGATATGAATAAGTTGAAAGACAATCCTGAAGAGTTCAAAAAATCGATCGGATTAAGCGGAGTAGAAGGTGAAAAAGGCTACACAACCCTTGAAAGAACATCTATTCGCCCAACATTGGACTGCAACGGAATTTGGGGCGGTTACACAGGAGAAGGGGCAAAAACAGTGATTCCTTCTAAGGCTTCTGCTAAAATCTCTATGCGTTTGGTTCCTTATCAGACTCCGGAAGAAATTACAGAAAAATTTACAAAATATTTTGAGAAAATCGCTCCGGATAATGTAAAAGTGAAGGTTACACCACATCACGGAGGAATGCCTTATGTTTTACCAACAGATACAAAAGAGTTCTTAGCAGCAAAACAAGCGATGGAAACAGCTTTCGGAAAAGAAGTTCTTCCTTACAGAGGAGGCGGAAGTATTCCTATTACCGCGATGTTTGAGCAGGTTTTAGGAGCTAAATCCGTTTTAATGGGCTTCGGATTAGATTCTGATGCGATTCACTCTCCTAATGAACATTACGGATTATTCAATTTCTATAAGGGAATTGAGAGTATTCCTTTGTTTTTTGAGAATTACTCGAAATAATTTGAAATTATAAAATGCCCTTATTTTAGGGCATTTTTTTGTTATATGAATGTTTTCCATCTTAATATAAATGACTGATAAGTGATAAATCTTAGTATGAACAAACCATTTTTATTGATAGGTTTTATTTATTTTAGAGAATTAAAATTAATCTTATGTTAGAAAGTAAAGTGGCATATATAACAGGCGGAACGAAAGGTGTCGGTTTCGGGATTGCTAAAATTTTGCTTGAAAATGGGGTTTCGGTTGCATTTTCAGGGAGAAAAAGAGATGATGTGGAAAAAACCGAACAAGAATTAAAACGATATTCTGAAAATGTTTTAGGAATTGTGTCTGATGTAAAAAGTCTTGAAAGCGAAGAAGAAGCCGTAAAATATATCAAAGAGAAATTCGGAAGGCTAGATTTTGTTATTGCCAATGCAGGTTTGGGGATTTTCAAACCGGTAGACCAATTGTCTGCAGAAGAATGGAATGATATGATCGAGACCAATTTAACGGGAGTTTTCTATACTTTAAAAGCATCAGTAGAAGAATTGAAAAAAACGGAAGGATATTATATTACCATTTCAAGTTTGGCAGGTGCGAATTTCTTCGAAAACGGAACAGGTTATAACGCCTCAAAATTCGGTGTTGTTGGTTTCACGCAGGCTGCGATGATCGATTTAAGGAAATATA
The DNA here is from genome assembly GCF_024807225.1 of Chryseobacterium ginsenosidimutans. Lineage (GTDB taxonomy): Bacteria > Bacteroidota > Bacteroidia > Flavobacteriales > Weeksellaceae > Chryseobacterium > Chryseobacterium ginsenosidimutans. Next base: position 3,012,773 of record NZ_JANUCO010000001.1, on the reverse strand, counting down.
ATATTAAAGCAACGGTAATTATGCCCGGTTCTGTAGCGACAAACTTTAACGGAAATACGCCTTCGGAAAAGGATGACTGGAAGATTCAGCCGGAAGATATGGGAAATCTGGTTTTGGATATTTTAAAAATGAATCCGAGAGTTTTACCCAGTAAGATTGAATTTAGGGCAACAAAACCAGCACGTTAAATACATCTAATGCGTTGAATAGTAAATTAATAAGTATTATGCATGCATAATATATTTTTTATTTATATTAGCGAAAATTAATTAAAACTAAATCTCTGTATAAAATCCCCTAATTTTTATACGAATAGAGAAACAATAAATATAGTACACATGAAAATATTAGTTTGTATAAGTAGTGTTCCGGATACTACTTCCAAAATTAACTTTACGGCAGACAAATCTGCTTTCGACAAAAACGGAATTCAGTGGGTAATCAACCCGTTAGATGAATTTGCGTTGACAAAAGCGATTAAACTTCAGGAGTCTCAAGGTGCTACTGTAACGGTAATCAACGTAGGTGATGCTGTTACTGAGCCTGTTGTAAGAAAAGCATTGGCAATCGGTGCAAATGATGCGGTAAGAGTAAATTTGGATCCTAAAGACAGTTATTCTACAGCAAAAGAAATCGCTGCTGTTGCTCAAAACGGTGGTTACGACTTAATTCTTTGTGGTAAAGAATCTATCGATTACAATGGTGGTTCTGTTCCGGGAATGGTGGCTCAGTTGTTGAATCAGCCTTTCGTAAATGCGTCTGTAGGTTTAGATGTAAACGGAAACGAAGCGACTGCTGTAAGAGAAATTGAAGGTGGTAAAGAAACTATTTCTGTAAAATTACCGGCTGTAATTGCTGGTCAGAAAGGATTGGTAGACGAAAAAGATTTAATTATTCCAAACATGAGAGGGATTATGTCTGCAAGAACAAAACCTTTGCAGGTTGTAGAGCCTACTTCTTCTGAGGTGAAAGTGCAGGGAGTTTCTTATGACAGCGTTCCACCAAGAGCTGCTGTGAAATTGGTTTCTCCGGATAATTTGGATGAATTGGTAAGATTACTTCACGAAGAAGCTAAAGTTATCTAATAAACACAGACAACGAGATAATAGAAAAATAGTAATAGAAACGAGGTGCAAAGAGAGTAAGTCTCATATCTCAAATCTTTTTTATTAAAGTCTATCATCTATCCGTCTATTATCTTTAATATTTAAAAATCAAAAAAATGGCAGTATTCGTATACGCAGAAAATATAAACGGAGTTTACAAAAAAGCGGCTTTCGAGGCAGTTGCTTATGCTAAAGCTATTGCAGATCAAGCTGGTGAAACAGTGATTGCGATCTCTGTAAACCCTACAGATTCTTCAGATTTATTGTATAAATATGGAGCATCAAATGTAATCAATATCAAAGACGAAGGTCTTAAAAGCTTCTCAGCTAAAGCTTATGCTCAGGCTGTAAGTGAAGTGACGAATGGCGGTGGCGGTGTTATCGTTTTCCCTCACACAACAGACGCTTCATCTATCGCTCCGATGTTGTCTATTATGAACGGACATTCTTTAATTACCAATGCTATTGCTGCTCCGGAAAGCCTTTCTCCATTCCAGGTGAAAAGAAGATCTTTCTCAGGAAAAGGTTTTATGCATGCAAAAGCGGAAGGAGCAGGAGTAATCGTTACGGTTTCTCAGAATGCTTTCGGTGTTAAAGAAAATGCAGTAGCTGGTTCTGAAGAAGTGAAAAACTTATCTGTTGCTAATGAAGATACTAAAGTAATTTCTCACGAACAAAGCTCAGGAAAATTAGATCTTAAAGAAGCTGAAATCGTAGTTTCTGCAGGTAGAGGATTGAAAGGTCCTGAAAACTGGGGAATGGTAGAAGAATTGGCAGGTGTTTTAGGTGCTGCTACAGCTTGTTCTAAGCCGGTTTCAGACATCGGTTGGAGACCTCACACAGAACACGTAGGACAGACTGGTAAAGCGATTTCTCCAAATCTTTATATTGCGATCGGTATTTCTGGTGCAATTCAGCATTTGGCGGGAGTGAACTCTTCGAAAACGATTGTTGTAATCAACAGTGATGCTGAAGCTCCGTTCTTCAAATCAGCTGATTATGGAGTAGTAGGAGATGCTTTTCAAATTATCCCTGCATTAACAGAGAAAATTAAAGCTCTTAAAGGATAAAAAAAGTGAATTTGTACTCGTCAATTTGCTTTGTTTGTTTGAATTTAAAATTCAATTGAGAAGCAAAACTAACGACGAAGTTGATTCACAATTCATACATAAAAGCCCCTTTTCGGGCTTTTATTTTTGTCTAAAAGTAAATCCTACAATAAAAAAATTAATTTATATTTGTAGTCATGGATTATAAACAGTTAATTATTCGCGGAATATCGTACAGCCAGACACAATCCGGGGCGTACGCGTTGCTATTGGAACATGAAGAAACACACATAAAATTACCTGTTGTTATAGGAAATTTCGAGGCTCAATCCATTTCTCTAGGTCTGGAGAAAGACATTCATCCGCCTCGTCCTCTTACGCACGATTTATTTACAAAATTTATCGTTTCTGCTAATTATGAGTTGGTCTCTGTGATCATTTATCAGATTGTAGACGGCGTTTTCTTCTCAAATATCAACTTTAAAAATAAAGCCAACGAGGAAGAATTGATCCTTGATGCAAGAACTTCTGATGCTGTGGCAATGGCAGTGAGATTTGATGCTCCTATTTTTACCACTCAGCAAGTCTTAAATGAAGCCGGGATTCTTCTCGAGCTAGAAGATGTGGCCAAAGAAGACCAACCGTTTTCTGAAACGATTCAGGCGGAAGATAGTTTGAAATCTGTTTCTATGGAAGAGCTTCAGAAACTATTGGAAGAAGCCGTAAAAGAAGAAGATTTTGATACTGCCTTGGAAATTCAGGAAGAAATCAAGAGGAGGAAAAAGAAAATTGATTAAAAGAGATATTCTACATTAATAATTATGAATTTAAAATTACGACTTACCATCCTAAGTTTTCTGCAGTTCTTCGTTTGGGGAGCTTGGCTGATTACGATGGCTAATTTTTGGTTTGGTACAAAACATTGGGATGGAGCGCAGTTTGGAGCTGTTTTCGGAACAATGGGGATTGCATCCATTTTTATGCCGACCATTACCGGAATTATTGCCGACCGTTGGGTAAACGCAGAAAAGATTTTTTCGGTCTTGCAAATCCTGTATGGTTTGGTTCTTTTCTTTTTACCGCATACAGAAAATCCTGATTCTTTTTATTATGTAATGCTGGTTGCGATGTGCTTTTACATGCCGACAATCGCATTGGCAAACTCTATTTCTTATACTGTTTTAAAGAATAGTAATTTGGATGTTGTTAAAGATTTTCCTCCGATTCGTGTTTGGGGAACAATTGGTTTTATTGTGGCAATGTGGGTTACCAATCTTACAGGTAATAAAGCGACAGAAGGACAGTTTTATATTGGAGGAGTAGCTGCAATTATTTTGGGAATTTATGCGTTGACTTTACCTAAATGTCCGCCACAAAAACTTATAGATAAAGAGGCCCCTTTATTTGAACAATTGGGTCTGAATGCGTTTAAGCTATTCGCTAATTATAAAATTGCTTTGTTCTTTGGTTTTTCTATGCTTTTGGGAGCTGCATTACAGTTAACAAACGCTTATGGAGACGTTTTTTTAAGTGAATTTTCTCATTTTCCTAAATATGCAGATTCTTTTGTAGTTCAGAGATCAACGATTGTGATGTCTATTTCTCAGGTTTCTGAAACATTATTTATTTTGGCGATTCCTTTCTTTTTAAAACGATACGGAATTAAAAAAGTAATGTTGATTTCAATGTTTGCTTGGGTACTGAGATTTGCCTTCTTTGCTTACGGAACTCCGGAAGGATATGGAGTATCATTAATTATTTTATCTTGTGTTGTTTACGGGATGGCTTTCGATTTCTTCAATATTTCGGGATCACTTTTCGTGGAAACTACTACAGATAAAAAGATTCGCTCTTCTGCACAAGGATTATTCATGATGATGACGAATGGTTTCGGAGCTTTTTTCGGAAGCAATATTGCAGGTTGGGCAATTGATAAATTCTTCACGCACAAATTCACAAATGCTACAGAATTATCATCTTATTTGGAAACAACACCTAATAATCCTACTTTTATTGAGATTCTTAAAAATACGTTCAATTCAGCAATAAATACAGATGGTACTTTATCATCTGCCGTAATGCTAAGAGACTGGCAAAATATCTGGTTGGCTTTTGCAGCTTATGCCTTAATTTTAGCTGTCTTATTTGCAGTTTTATTCAGACATAAACACAATCCCGCAGAAATTTCAGAGATAAAACATTAATTTTTATCTCATTGATTTTTAATATATTAAATTGCATTTTCAAAAAAAGTGCAATTTTTTTTGTTTTTAAGGCAACCTTTTCAGCAATATTCCGTCTTATAAATAGAAACTGATAAATGAAGAACTTAGAAGAGAATTTTAAACTGGCAAAAAAACAGGACCGGAGAGGGCAGAAAGCTCTGTACGACATGTTTTCGGCGAAAATGCTTGCCATTGCAAATTCTTACGTTAATAATCTCCATGATGCAGAAGATATTTTGATGAATTCTTTTTTCACCTGTTTTTCGAAAATTGACGAATGCAAAGAATGGAAAAGTTTCCCGTTTTGGCTGAGGAAAATTGTGGTCAATAATTCGATTAATTTCATCAGGAAAAGTAAAAATATTCTTTATAAAGATGTTGAGGTAAATGAAATCGGAGATTTAGAAGACAACTGGGAAGATGAAATAGAAGAAATTAATATGGATGAAATTTTTTCTAAAATGCCCGATGGATACAGACTTGTTTTTAATCTTTATGTTTTTGAAGAGAAAAAGCATCAAGAAATTGCAGAAATCCTCAATATTTCTGAAGGCACAAGCAAAAGCCAGTTGAGCAAATCGAAGAAATGGATCGCCGATTATTTAAAAGCAAAAGAAAATGGAAAGAAAAATAATGAAACAGTTAAGATCTGATTACGAAAAGCTTGAAATAAAGCCTTCTGCAGATCTTTGGGATAAACTGGATCAAAAGCTGGAGGAAACGCCTGAAATGGTTTCAAAAACATCATTCCATTGGTGGAAATATGCAGCCGTTGTTTTGTTGTTGATTTCGGTAGGAACTGTTATTTATTTTACTACCGATAAAAATAATTTTGATTCTAAGAAAACAGATTATCTTGTTAAAAAAGGATTGAAAAACACGATAAATCCGGAATTCAAGACTCAACCTGTTATTTCAAATGATGAAGCAATTAAGGAAAATGAAGTGAAAATTGTTGCTGAAAATAAAAAGATCAATGCTGAAGAAAATTTTATTCCAAAAAAAGAACAGCAATTTATTCAACCTGAAATCTCAGAATTTAAAACATCTCAAATTGCAATCAAACAGCCTGAAAATATTGAGATTAAGCTAGTGAAAATTGAAAATAAAAATCCAAACCTTCCTGTAATTGCAGAAGTGAAAAAAACAAAATCAAGTTACATCAATGCAAATGAGCTTCTTTTAGGAAGAGAATTTGATAAAACCCGTGAAAATCCGTATAAAAACGAAGTGAAATTAGGTGTTTTTAATCTTGATAAAGCCGTTCCGAAAGTAGATAATGTGACGGTTCTAGGCGTGACGGTTTATATCGATTCCAAGTAAATTTTTAAACTTTTTAAATAGAAATTCCTGTTCATTAAAAACGAACAGCGCTATAGTAGTGTCTAAAATAATATAAAAATACATGAAAACAAAAATTGCTTTAATGACTGCTGTCATGGCATTTTCTTACAGTTTTGCACAAGAAAATCCGCACACAAATTCACAATTAAAAAGCTATTCGAGAAAGATCGACAGCATCGTAGTTTCAGAAAAAGTAAAAATGAATAAAGAGCTTGATGGCGTCGACAACAATTTCAAGAATAATAAAATCAATACCGATGAGAAGCAAAAACAAAGAGCCGAAATTGCTTCAAAATACGAACAGAGCATTAATGAAAAAGTAGATGCCCGAAAATCTGAACTCGAAGAAGCAACGAGAGAAATGGTAAAAGATGCTGTTTTGAGACCGAATGATTCTTTAAGAAGCGGGAAAAACCAAATGATGCTCGGATTGGGTGGCGTAAAAATGCGTATGGATGGAGATAAGAAAACGCCAAAAGACTATCTTCAATCCTTTGAATATGCAATTGCGCTTGTTGGAACCGGATATACTTCAAAAGATAAGCCTTTCAAATTTTTTGATAAAGATTCTGATGTGAAAAATACGGTTTTTAATTCTACAAGTTTTGTGGTGAGATATGAAAATCAGCTTGGAGGATTCAGAAGTCCTTTGTTTTATCGAATTGGAGTTGGTTATCGATGGGATCAGTCGAAACCGAAATACGGCAGAGTATTTTCTCAGGACAATAATATGCTAGGAATTAAAGATTTTGCTAAAGGGGATTTGAAGGAAACGCATCTTGATAATCATTATATTTTTGTTCCGGTGGATTTCAGATTTGTTTTAAATCCTAAATATATCGAGTATGACGGCGTAAAATATCTGGACAACAGAAAAAGCCAGTTTAATATTATTGCAGGAGTTTACGGAGGAGCAAGAATTACAAGCAATATTTACAATAAATATTCTAATGAATTCAGTAACAGGATAGTAGAAAGAGAAAGACTGACACATGGCGTGAATGATTTTGTGGTGGGAGGAAAATTGGGAATAGGATATGCGGGATTCAATATATACGTTCAGAAGGATTTTACACCGACATTTAATAATAATGCTAATCTGACACACAAATATGGACTTCAGATCGGAATAGAAATAATGAGTGTTAATTTTTAAATTATCAATAATGTGTATTATTTTTTTACGAATTATTAAATATTATTTTGAAATTTTTATTATTAATAAATAGTTAATTGTAAATTACTATATTTAAAATACACTTATTCTAAGTGTGTTTTTTTTTGTATTTTGGCACTTTAATAGATATGAAAAATATTCAATTATTAGGATTGTTATTAGTTGTCGCAGGAAGCTTTCTGCCATTAGTTCATGTGCCTATTGTAGGAAACTGGAACTATTGGAAGGTAGATCATTATTTGGCAATAGCATGCTGGATTTTCTCCGCAGGAGCACTTTTTGGGATTGTGAACAATAGTGGGAAAATGGCAAGAATTTTTGCGATTCTTTTAATCCTTTTATTCACCTTCACTTTGTTTGCTGTAAAGATGCAGTCTTTAGAATACTTTAGCTTTATGCCTTTCAAATCTTGGCAGGAAAAACTGGCGGGTATCGTAAAATTAAGATGGGGTTGGATCGTAGAATTTGTAGGAGCTTTTATCATCCTTTTAGCAAAAAATAAGAATAAATAAAAACAAACACAGATATGAATTTTTTTAAAGTACTTTCAGTCGCGGCATTATTTTTATGTGTTTCCCAAATCGACGCACAGAAAAAAGAAACAGCAAAGTCAAAGCCAAAGCCAAAAACTGAAACTGTAAAACAAAAGCCTTTAGATAACCCTGTAAAATGCAGCAATATCAAAGAAGGAACTTTTTTACGTATCAATTATCCCAAAAACCTTTGGTATATGACGGTGAAAGATAATGTGCAGACAGAATATTATAACGACGGAAAAGATTTTATAAAATCCACCATGGTTTTTATTGATGACTGCAATTATAAGGCGATTGTGCTGGAAAAATCAGAGAAGGACAATCCTGTAAAAATAGGAGATGTTTATTCTAATAAAATATTTGCAAGCCAGGATAATTTTTTAAGAATTGAAAGCGTATTGAATGGTGATAAATATGATTTGCCTTTAGAAAAAGTAATAGAAAATAAAAAATAGAAATAAAGTATATACACATGAAAGAAGTATTCATCGTTTCCGCAGTAAGAACTCCGATGGGAAGTTTTTTGGGAAGTTTATCAACGGTTTCCGGCTACTAAGTTAGGATCTGTTGCGGTAAAAGGAGCATTAGACAAAATCGGTCTTGATCCGAAATCGGTTCAGGAAATTTACATGGGGAACGTTTTACAGGCTGGAGAAGGACAGGCTCCGGCTCGTCAGGTTGCTTTAGGAGCGGGACTTTCAAACGAGACTATTGCTACGACAATCAATAAAGTTTGTGCTTCAGGAATGAAGGCTGTTACGATGGCTGCACAGGCAATTAAAGCGGGTGATGCAGAGGTAATCGTTGCAGGAGGTATGGAAAACATGTCTTCAGTTCCTCACTATTATAATGCAAGAAACGCTACGAAATTAGGTGACGTTAAAATGCAGGACGGAATGGTTTTAGACGGTCTTACAGACGTTTACAATAAGGTTCACATGGGAGTTTGTGCAGAGAAATGTGCTACAGATTATAGTATTTCAAGAGAAGAGCAGGATAATTTTGCGATTGAATCTTACAAAAGAGCTGCAAAAGCTTGGAGCGAAGGGAAATTTGCTGAAGAAGTTGTTCCTGTATCGATTCCTCAGAGAAAAGGAGATCCTATCGTTTTCGCTGAAGATGAAGAATATAAAGCGGTAAATTTCGACAGAATTCCTACACTTCCTACAGTTTTCAAAAAAGAAGAAGGTACGGTAACAGCTGCAAATGCTTCTACTCTTAATGACGGAGCTTCTGCGTTGATTCTTGTTTCTAAAGAGAAAATGGAAGAATTGGGACTTAAGCCATTAGCAAGAATCGTTTCTTACGCTGATGCTGCTCAAGCGCCTGAAGATTTTACAACTTCACCTTCAAAAGCTTTGCCTATCGCTCTTAAAAAAGCAGGTTTAGAGCTTACAGACATCGATTTCTTCGAATTCAACGAAGCGTTTTCTGTAGTTGGTTTAGCAAATAACAAGATCTTAGGATTAGATGCTTCTAAAGTAAACGTAAACGGTGGAGCGGTTGCTATCGGTCACCCACTTGGAAGTTCAGGTTCTAGAATTATCGTTACTTTGATCAATGTTTTAAAGCAAAACAATGCAAAATACGGTGCTGCAGCGATCTGTAATGGTGGCGGTGGAGCTTCGGCTATTGTTATTGAGAATTTGTAATTAAATTTTTAAGATGTAAATATAAAAATTGGAGTCATTCGGCTCCAATTTTTTGTTTTTATAGAGGTTGATTTTAAAATTAACCGCAAAAAATACAAAAGCTATTATTGATATTAAAAATTCATTTATTTAGAGTCTGTTTAAATTTAATAAAAAGCAATACTAATTTTTTAACGCAAAGATTTAATTCAATAGTAATTTAGTTGAAGTGAGTAAAGATGAATCAACAAGTTGATTTAATGAAGTGTTGTTTTCACGCTTCGCGAAAGCAAATTTTATTTGTCTTTGCCTTCTAAAAATAATGCGGAATGTAAATATAATCTTTGCGTTAAAAATAAAGGATTCCATTTGAGTAAACATTTATAAAAACAAGAAGTGATGCAGAAATGGATCACTTTTTTATTGATAAGAATATTGAGATTTTCATAAAAAAGAAATTATATCTTCTGTTAAGTTGTAATTAATAAAAAAAAGCACCGAATGTTCAATGGTTTTTATATTTTTGTGCTACTTAATATTTAATTATAATGTCTGAAATTGAGAATCAACAACCTCAGAATATAAAGAATAATCCGAAGATTATGAAAGCTTGGGCAGTTTATGACTGGGCAAATTCTGTTTATTCACTGGTTATTACGTCTGCCATATTTCCTATCTATTACACGATTCTTACGACAGCTTACAACAAGAAAGAGTTTGTGAGTGCTGCCAAAGAAATTCAGGAAGTTCCTGTGAGACACATGATAAGAGTGTTTGGAGAAAGTTATGAGCCGGATGCTGTTCTCAGCTTTTCTTACGCATTGTCATTTTTCCTCGTTGTACTTTTATCACCGTTTTTGTCATCTTTAGCAGATACTATTGGGAACAAGAAATCTTTTTTACAGTTTTTCTGTTATCTGGGAGCAACATCATGTATGGGATTGGCGATGTTTACGGGGATGTCTAATTTCTTTTTAGGTTTGCTGTTCAGTATTACGGCGAGTGTAGGGTTTTGGGGAAGTTTGGTGTTTTATAATTCGTTCTTACCCGATATTGCCACTCCCGAAAAGCAGGATTCGCTTTCTGCAAAAGGATATATCTACGGTTATATAGGATCCGTAATTTTATTGATTATATGTTTGGTATTAATCCAGGTAGTAGCGAAAGGTCCGGAACAGGCTAAGATTTATATCAGAATAAGCTTCTTACTGACGGGAGCTTGGTGGTTTGGATTCTCGCAATATACTTTTAAACATTTGCCGCAGTTCGGAGATGTGAAGGAGAAACTTCCTAAAGATTTGGTTCTTTTAAATTATAAAAACATTTTTAAAAAGCACGAAGAACAAGGTGGTTTCTTTGAAGTATTAAAAGATAACATCAGTTTCTATAAAGATATTGCGAAAGAAAGCTTTCGAGAATTATTCCGTGTTGGAAGCAAGCTTTTTTCAGATAAAAAGCTGAAATTTTTCTTATCAAGTTTCTTCTTTTACAGTGTAGGGATGCAGACTATATTTTTGATGGCTGTTCCTTTTGGAAGCACCGTTATCTTCCCGAAAGAAGTAGATAAATATAAACTTATTATTACAATTTTAGTAATTCAGATCATCGCGATTTTCGGAGCTTTCCTGTTCTCAAAATTATCTAAAAAGATCGGAAACAAAAACGTGATCACCATTGCTGTTATTATTTGGATTATCTGCTGTTTATCTGCGTATTCTTTGAATAAAGAAAATCCTAATCTTCAACTACAGTTTTATGGTTTGGCAGGTCTTATAGGTTTGGTGATGGGGGGGCTTCAGGCGATGTCCAGATCGACATACTCGAAGTTATTACCGGAAAATTCTATGGAAAATACAACCTACTTCAGTTTCTATGATGTGCTTGAAAAAATAGCAATTATCTGCGGAATGCTTATTTTCAGTGTATTCATCCAAAAGTTTCATAATATGCAGTATGCATTCATATCAATGTCTGCGTTTTTTGCAGTGGGCGCAATCCTTATCAGATTCGTAAAAAAATAATCATAAAAGATTTATCTTAAATTTTAAGCAAAAAGGCATTAGTTAATTTAATGCCTTTTTCTTTTAAATAAATTGAGCTATTTTTTAGATTTAATTTGTTATTAAATTTTAAATTATGTGAAAATTTTAAAATGTTCCCATTGTTTTTGGATTTTTTTTGTTTATTTGCAAATTGTAATAAATAGTAATAATGATAAAAAAACTCCTAACTCTCTGCATTTTACAGTGTGCAGTCTTTGGTTTTTCTCAGAACATGAAACCTGTGGCTCAAAAAGTCTCAGAATATCATGCTCAAAAGAAAAACTTTGAAAAGTATGATGTATTCACAGTCAACAAAAATTCAGAAAAATTAGCCGAATACAAAAGAGCGGCAACAGACATTTCGGTCATCAATGTTGATGCTAAACAATTAAAAAAACTGGTTTACGAAAAACCGGAATTTCTTGAAATTTCTTTTCCTTTCGATGGAAAACAAATTACTTTGGAATTATATAAAAATCAGATTTTTACGAATGATTTTAAGGTTACTACCAACAAAGGCGAAATCGTAAATTATACTCCCGGAGCTTATTATCAGGGAATTGTAAAAGGGGATAATCAATCTATTGTAGCATTCAGTTTCTTCGATAATGATGTCGTAGGAGTTGCTTCTACAATGGAATTGGGAAATGTTGTTTTAGGAAAAGTTAAAAACTCTACAGATTTTGTAAGTTATTCAGATTCAAAACTAACGGGTTTAAATCCTTTCATTTGCGGTGTTGATGAATTAGCAGAAAATCAGAAGCAAAAAGTATCTTTCGATCCGAATGCTCAGAAAAATACAGGAAAAGTATTAACACAAAACTGTGTAAGAATCTATTACGAAATTTGCTACGCACCGTATGTAAATAACGGTTCAAACACAACGACTACATCAAATTGGTTAACGGCAATTCACAATAATATCTCAACCCTTTATAATAATGATGATATCAGAGTTGCTTTAAATGAGATTTATATCTGGACAACCGCAGATCCTTATACAGGAACTCCAAACGCGAATTTGGCGAGCTTCAGAGCGAACAGACAGACTTTTAACGGAGATTTGGCGCATTTGGTAAACCAGCCTTCTACGACGAGTGTGGCGTATGTAAATTCTCTTTGTACAACAAGCAGACACGCTTATTCAGGAGCTTCTCAGACGTATAACAACGTTCCTGTTTATTCTTGGACGATCGAAGCGATGACGCACGAAATGGGACACAGTTTAGGTTCTCCTCACACTCACGCTTGTGCATGGAACGGAAATTCTACAGCAATCGACGGTTGTGGTGCTGTAGCTGGTTATCCGGAAGGGTCTTGTCCAACAGGACCGATTCCTTCATCTACGGTAAAAGGAACCATCATGAGTTACTGTCACTTGGTTTCAGGAGTTGGAATTAATTTTGCAAACGGTTTTGGTCTTCAACCCGGAGCTTTAATCAGAAGTACGGTTGATTCTAAAGCTTGTCTTGGAACAAATTGTACAACAGCTTGTACAACAACAGTTACAGCAATGTCTGTTTCAAATATTACCCAAACTTCTGCAAGTGCAACCTTTACAGATGCCACTTCAACTTCATGGAAATATAAACTAACAAAATTTGATGGAACTCCAGTTACAAACGGAACAACCACGACGCAGTCATTCAGTTTTTCTAATCTTCAGCCTGCAACGTATTATCTTTTATCTGTAGGTACGGAATGTTCTGCAGCGTACCAAAGAACCCAATTGTTCTTGACAGATGCAGACTGGTGTGGTGGATTTCAGTTTACAGATACCGGAGGAACAACAGGAAATTATGGTGATAATCAAACGATCACAAAAACTTTCTATCCAAGTTCAGGAGCTTTAACGATGTCATTCACAGAATTTGGTCTGGAGCAGGATTATGATTATATGTATATTTATAACGGTCCGTCTACAAGCTCACCGATGTTTGCTACAGGAAATGCTTTAACGGGAACTACAGTTCCGGGATCATTTACTTCTACGCATTCTTCCGGAGCGATTACGGTAAAATTTGTTTCTGATCCTGCCGAAACGGGTATCGGTTGGAAAGCGAATTTCTCTTGTGCAGTTTTAGCGGTAGAAGATGTAAATACAAAAGATAATTCAGTAAATATTTATCCGAATCCGGCTAAAAATATGATTACCATTTCTTCAAAAGATGCTTTAAAATCATTTAAAATTTATGATGAAGCAGGAAGATTAATCAAGTCAGATTCTTCTTTAAAAGGAACTAAATTTGAGGTTAATATTTCCTCAATGCAAACCGGAAACTATGTCGTAACGGTAGAAACAGAAAAACAAAAAGTAACCAAGAAATTAATAAAACAATAGTTTTAAAAAATATTTAATAAAAAGCCTGATTATGTCAGGCTTTTTTGTTATCTTTAATACAAGAAACACAATTTTTAAGATGTAATTAAAATTTAAAAACTATTCAATTATTAAAATAGGTAGAATTCGGCGCGAATTTTGCTTATATTGAGCGGAATAATTTTTAAATTTGCAAAAAATTTATTGTCAACATGACGAACCCTCTATTTTATGCTAAAATAATTCTTTTCGGAGAATATGGAATGATCGAAGACTCACAAGGTCTTGTAGTTCCATACAGCTTTTACAAAGGAACTTTAAAGTTCTCTGAGTCGGAGTCCGAATTCGAAAAAAAATCAAACGGACACCTGCAGAAATATTCTGATTATCTTGCAGATCTCAATCTTTCCGATGATTTTAGGCTAGACGTAAAAAAATTCAAACAAGATATTTCAAACGGACTTTTCTTTGATTCTAATATTCCGCAAGGATATGGAGTGGGAAGTTTCTGGAGCTTTGGTAGCTGCAATTTTCGAAAAATATTCTTTAAAAAAACATGATCCTGAAAATATTTCTAAAGATAATTTAAAAAATCTGAAGGCTGTTTTTGGAGAAATGGAAAGCTATTTCCACGGAAAAAGCTCAGGAATGGATCCGTTGATCTGCTACATGAATCTTCCTATTTTAATTGAAAATAAAGAGAATTTAGACAGAGTTTCTATTCCGGATGGTGAAGAAGGAAAAGGCGCTATTTTCTTGATCGATTCAGGAATTACAGGCGAAACAGGACCAATGATTCAGATTTTCTTTGAAAAAATGAAGACCGAAGGTTTCAGAAAAACGCTGAAAGAAGAGTTTATTCGCTATAATAATGCTTGTATTGAGTCTTTCCTGAAAAAAGATATGAATCCTTTCTTCAGAAATCTTAAAAAACTTTCACACTGGGCGTACGAACATTTCCGTCCGATGATTCCGGAAAGTATTTTCAATATCTGGAAAAAAGGACTGGATTCTAATGCGTATTACTTAAAACTCTGCGGAAGCGGCGGTGGCGGTTATATTTTAGGTTTCACCAAAGATTACGAAAAAGCAGAAAAAATGCTTGACGGTTTCCATAAAGAAGTGATTTACAGATTCTAAAAGTTGTTGTGAATGAATTCTGAAAAAGAAACCTTCCAACAGAAAAATTATATACAAAAATCTTTTTTTTATAGATTTTCACAATTTGTGGGCTTTCTTTTGGGAGCTCGCTTTTTTATTGCCGTTCTGCTTACTTTTGCGTTGTATGTTTCCACATTTTTCCTGTTCAATCAGGATGAAAATTTCAGGAAATTTGTCTTCGATTTTAAAGTTCACGGCATTATTTTCTGTACCGTTTTGACGATTTTGGCAGGAGGAATTATCAATCAGTTTTATGATTTTGAGAAAGATCATGTTGTAAAACCTTTCAGAACGAGACTTCAAAGCTTCATTAAGCAAAAATATTTTTTATACGTTTATTTGATTTTAAGTGTGATTTCTTTAGGAGTTGCATGGATGATTTCACATAATGTATTTGCTTTCTTTGTTGTTTATCAATTCTTTATGTGGTTTTACAGCCATAAATTAAGCCGGATTTTAATTTTAAATAATCTCACTTTTGTCAGCCTTACTTTATACCCGTTTTTCGGAATGATGGTCTATTACGAAACTTTTTCCAAAAAGGTTTTATTGATGGCAATTTTCCTTTTTTTAATTCTTTTATGTATTGATATTGTGAAAGATACATTGACGAAAAGTGTTGATAAAGCTTTCGGATATATTACAATTCCGAATTATTTTAAAAATAAAACAACCAAAGGAATTATCATTTCTTTATTAATAATCACAATGGCTGTTTCCATGAAACTGATCCTTAAAACAGGGATTTCAGGATTCATGGCTTATTACTTTGCAGGCGGATTATTTGTTTTTATTCTTTGCATTTATCTTCTTCTAAATCATTCGAGGAGAAGTAAATTTATGACCCTTAATATTTTAAGATTTTGGGTTTTCGTAGGAATTATTGCCATGCTTTTAAACGGATTGGAAGGTAAATTGTAGAAAAATTTCTCAAAAAAACCTTACATTTTCTTACCTTTGCCAAACCTTAAATTTATATAATAGTAATGCCCATTTTTAACGATACTAAAGTCGCATTTGCAGACAAATCTGATGCACAGTTAAGAAAAGCGTATTGGATGTTCAAGATGATCGAGCAGCCTTCACTTACAAAAGTAGGAACTTCTGTTCTTAATTTTTCTATTCATAATAATTTCCCATTCGTTACCGGAATTGTAAAGAACACTTTGTTTGCGCAGTTTTGCGGTGGTGAAACGCGTGAAGAAAGTATGAAAGTAGTGAAGCAGCTTTTCAAAAGAGGAGTTGGAAGTATTTTCGACTATTCTATTGAAGGTAAGGAAGATGAAGCAACTTTTGACGCCGTTTGCAAAGAGATCAAAGATATTGTGAGATTTTCTGTGGGAAATCCTGCGATTCCTTTTATCGTTTTTAAACCTACTGCTTTTGGTAGAATTGATCTGTATGAAGCGGTCGGAAAAAACACAGAACTTACTTCAAGCCAGAAAGAAGAATGGGAAAGAGTGGTAAAAAGGTTTGATGAAGTGTGTAAATTATGCCATGAAAATGACAAAAAAGTAATGGTAGATGCAGAAGAAACCTGGATGCAGGATGCAGCAGATCACCTTTGCGAAGAAATGATGGAGAAATACAATCGTGAAAAACCTATCGTTTGGAATACCATTCAAATGTACAGAACCGGAAGATTGGAATATATGGAAGGGCATCTTCAAAGAGCCAGAGAGAAAGGATATTTTATCGGTTATAAAATCGTTCGTGGCGCTTATATGGAAAAAGAAAGAGCCAGAGCAGCGGAAAAAGGTTATGCAGATCCGATTCAGCCGAACAAAGAATCTTCAGACAAAAACTACGATGCAGGAATTGATTTTGTAATGAATCATCTGGATAAAGTTTCGGCATTTTTCGGGACTCACAACGAGATTTCTTCGGAATTGGTAATGGATAAAATGAAATCTGCAGGTCTTGAAAACGGCAATCCTCATGTCTATTTTGGGCAATTGTACGGAATGAGCGATAATATCACATTCTATTTGTCTGATAAAGGCTATAACGCAGCAAAATATCTTCCATACGGACCTGTAAAAGATGTGGTTCCGTATCTTACAAGAAGAGCTCAGGAAAATACTTCTGTTGCGGGACAGACCGGAAGAGAGCTTGGTCTCATTGGTAAAGAACTGAAAAGAAGAAAAAATAATAAGTAATTTTTTTATTTAAATAGAACAGCCTTACAAATTTTTTGTGAGGCTTTTTTTGTAATAAATCTCTATATCATATATTGATAATAATTATTTTATATCTATTATATTAATTAATGTTTAAATAAATACATTTTATATTGTTAATTTCATGTTAATTTATTACTTTTGATTAAAACCAAGAAAAATTTAGATATGAGAAAAACTTTATTCATTGCTATACTATTAATAGCAAACTCTACATTTGCACAAACCTTTAACAATGGAGGTTTAAGTACAGGAGCCACTGCTAAAAGTGGTACAGCCGCACCAGCTGGATATACATGGTCTGAAGTTCAGAATAATACAGGAAATACCACAGAATCAAACACAAGCGCAGGATATGGAGGAACTTTCAGCTCTGCAGCGGCAAGTTTTTTTATTGCCGATGACTTCACCATTCCGACAGGTCAGATCTGGAATATAACAGCGATTGATTTTTTTGCTTATCAAACGGGATATACAGGACTTACTTCTCCGTTTAATACGGTAAGAGTCAATATTTTTAGCTCAGATCCTTCGGTAACAGGAGCTGTGAGCGTCTTTGGAAATGATACTACCAACAGATTCAGTGCAAGTGTAGATGCTAATATGTATAGAATTTTTAACAGTCAGGTACCAACAGCCTCTTCACTTCCCGGAACAACACGAAGAATTTGGAAAACTACAGCGTCTACACCAGTTACTTTAACAGGCGGAACATATTGGGTTAAATATCAATTACAAAATGTAACGGCAGCAAATGCAGGTTTCCTTCCAGCTGTAACAATCCCAGGAACAAGAGGATTAGCGGGATGGAATGCTAAACAAAATGATGCTATTGGAGGAACTTGGATCCCGTTAATTGATGATGGAAACCCGGCAACTGCACAAGATTATCCGATGGATATGCCTTTCATTATTACGTTTACCAATACAGGTTTGGGTACAAAAGAAGTGATGCAGTATGATAACAGGATGCAGGTATATCCTAATCCTGTAAAAGATGTTTTCAAGATTAATAATCCTGAAAAAATTAAAATTACTGAAGTTGAAATTCTGGATATGTCCGGTAAAATTGTAAAAACTTTAAAAGGTTCCGAAGAATATAATGTTTCAGATTTAGTAAAAGGAAATTATATTTTAAAAATAAAAAGCAGCGAGCTTACAAAAATTGCAAAACTTATAAAGCAATAAGCTTTTAGTTTTTTTCTTCAAATATTTTTAACCTGATCATTTTTCTTTGATCAGGTTTTTTTATGGCTCAAAACTTTCGAATTTCCCGTTTTCGTAGAAAATGACGATACGTTTTATTTTACTTTGTTGATTTCCAATAGCTTGGCTTACGATTTGTTCATTAGAATTTTCTAATCGCTGAGAATCGGATATTTTTGGCTGCGCTGTACTTTGATTGGATATAAATGATTCTGGAGAAGGCGTTTTTGGCGGTTCAATTTCAGTTTCTTCCGTTCCAAAATCTTCATCGTTATTTATCATCGTAAAAAGATCGGGTAGAGAAGTCGTCTTCGATTTTTCGTCTTCGAAAATCTCCTCCGTTTTCTCTTCGGATATTTTCGTTTCCGGAAGAGCAGACTTCAGCATTTCACCTTCACCGGTTACCAACCAATCCCAAAGAATCTCCGGGAAACGCGATTTTATTTTTATGATAAATTCAAGAGACGGTTTATTCCTTCCCGAAGTGATGTGGGAAATAGAAGACCTTTGAACATCTATCTCGTCTGCAAATTCAGAAGAGGTAAGATGGGAATACTCTATAACTTTGGAAATTCTCTCGTTTAAACTCATAAAAGTAGTTCTTAATGATGTTACAAATGTAAATAAATTAATTTACAAATGCAAATTACATTAATAAACAAATGTAAATAGAAGTGTAATACAAATGTAAACTATATAAACAGCTAAAATACAAGTATTTATATATTAAACTAAATAAATGACTAATATTTTACAAAAGTTTATCCACAATCAACCATTAAAATTCTGTATTGAATAGATCATAACGTCGATAACTTATGGATAAGTTATTCTGAATAAATGTCCAGATTTGTCTAATAAAGTTATTTTTGCAGAGGTTTATCTTACTGATAGTACAATATGGAGTAGAAGATCACTTAAATGTCTGATAAGCCTCTTAAATACGCATAAATAGGGCGTTTAAGATTGTAAAAAACAATAATAAAACGACTTCTAAGCTACTTTTTGGTGCTATTTTGTATACTTCAGTTGTTTTAGATAAAGTACTAATTATAGCAGTTTACATTATTAAATTCAGCTTGAAAATGTAAATAATTTTACAAATAGAATTAAAAATTAGACTAATTTACATTTGTATACGGTAATTATCTGCATAGTTTTCCACATTCGGAATGTTTAATAAAATTACTCCTAAATACCAATAAACAGGTAGTTTTCCACTTAAAGTAATGTTACAATATGTGTTTAGATAAATTTTATAAGTTATTGACTATTATATATTTAAATACATTGCATTTAATTATTATCAATCCACAATTTTATCCACAGACATTTTGGCAGTTGACAATGTTTAATACAATTACAAATGTAAATTTTATTTTTCCTCAAAAAATCATTAAATTTGACTCTTGTAAACTAGCAAACAATGAACTTTGAACAGCTTTATCAGCAGAACCTCGATTTCCCAAATCGTTATATTTCTCCTGAAAAATTATTTTCTTACTTACAGACAAATCTCAGCGATCATATTCAGGAGATCGGAAAATCGTATTTAGAAAAACCTATTTTTAAATTGACAGTCGGAACCGGAGACATAAATATTCTTGCGTGGTCGCAAATGCACGGAAACGAATCGAACGCAACGCATGCGATGCTCGATTTGCTGATGACTCTAGATAAAGCTCCGGAATTGAAGGAAGAATTATTGACTAAGATAAAGCTCGATTTTATTTTTATGTTAAATCCCGACGGTTCGGAAAGATGGACAAGACTGAACGCAGTCGATATCGATTTGAACAGAGACTTCCACAACGAATCGAGTAAGGAGATAAAATTCCTGAAAAGTGCGGCCGCTTCAAAAAAATATGATTATGCTCTAAATCTTCACGAGCAGAGAACAATTTTTACAACAGACGGAATTCATCCGGCGACACTTTCTTTTTTGGCGCCGTCCGAAGATTACGAAAGAACAGTTACGGATAACCGCAAAAAATGTATGGCGGTAATTGCGGAAGTGTATAATCATTTGAAGGAATTAATCCCCAATCAGATCGGGAGATATTCTGATGAATTTTATCCGACTTCTACTGGCGATAATTTCATCAAAGCCGGAATGCCGACGATTCTTTTTGAAGGCGGACATTTTGTAGACGACTATACGAGAAAAGGAACGAGAAAATATTATACGATCGCATTGTATTATGCATTGAAAGCAATCCGCAAATTAAATTCTGATAT
Source organism: Chryseobacterium ginsenosidimutans (assembly GCF_024807225.1). Taxonomy (GTDB): domain Bacteria; phylum Bacteroidota; class Bacteroidia; order Flavobacteriales; family Weeksellaceae; genus Chryseobacterium; species Chryseobacterium ginsenosidimutans. Next base: position 2,992,558 of record NZ_JANUCO010000001.1, on the reverse strand, counting down.
TGAAGGTTGGGAAACATATCTCGATATTCCTGAAAACAGAGAAACGCATTACGATATCGTTTATAGAAATGTAAAATTAAATACCGATCACGAATGTATTTTGGATGTCGCCGTTCAATACAGAGAAATGAGGGAAGAAGGAAAAGACGAAATATCTTTTGTTCCTTTTGTAATGGAAGTAGGAGATGTAAAGCAAAAGAAAGGCTGGCTGGAAATCGACTGTACCGGAAAGAAATTTGTTTCGGCAAATAAATATCCGAAACTTGATGCAGAAGTAAATTTCAAAATAGAAGACTAAAAATAAAAAAGCGGAACCAATTGAAATGTTCCGCTTTTGTTTTGTATAAATGTTATTGCGAAGAAAGGAGAAATTTAAAAAGATTCTTCCCTTTATTCATAATGACAAAAAAATTAGTTCACTACTTTAATTCCGTTCGCTACAAATCTGATTTCTTCTTTCGGAGTCGTGATCGCATCGATTTCAGCTTGAGGTTTTTTAGCATCTTCAGCATAATGTTTTTGCTCGTCGATAGAAGTTACTTTTCTTTCAGCGGTTCCGTCTAAAACAACAGTTTTACCTTTCAAAGCCGTCGGAACGAAGAAAGCATAATCTTTCATTTTCACGAAAAACTGAGAATTGTCTTCAGTTTGGATCGTCAACCAACATCCTTTTTTATCGCAAACGTCTGTTACTTTTCCTTTTACCGCTACGTTTTCTACTTTTTTATTGTCTTTTTTAAGCTTTTTGCTTAATTTATCTACTGAGATCGCTTTAGATTCTGTTCCTGAAGCTACAGCACTTCCGTATGTATCACCTACCAATGCATTTCCTGCAGGAGGTCCGAATTTTTTAGTTTCCTGGGCAAAAGCTAAAGTGGATGCACTTACCGCTACTGCAAATAATATCGCCTTGAATTTCATTATTACTATTTTTTCCAAAATTACTAATAATTATTGAATCAGAAATAGGTAAAAACTTGATAAAAAACAGGTGAGGTTTTATCGTGCTTACATTCATTTTAAATAAATATTGAATTTTTTCTTCTTGGTAAATCGCAAAGGCGCAAATTATCATAAAATAAACTGTTTTAAATGCGCAAAGATTTTTCGGTGATAAAATTTGTAAAGCTTTTTTGTAGTAAATATTTGCTGAAAATCTTGATTTTCTTGCGCCTTAAAAACAATCTGAATATTAAAAACCTTTGCATCTTTGCGATTTCCAACAAAGAATTCTCTTCCTTAATTTCAACAAAATAAAAAATCAATCTTATATTTATTTATATTTGAGGCCTATACTCAACTATGCAAAAAAAATTAAAACTTTGGGACGCCATTATGCTCGTAATGGGGTCAATGATCGGTAGTGGAATTTTCATTGTAAGCGCCGATATGATGCGAAATCTCGGTTCAGGATACTGGTTGATCGTCGTTTGGATAATCACAGGAATTATGACCGTTGCTGCGGCAATCAGTTATGGCGAGCTTTCAGCATTGTTTCCAAAAGCGGGCGGACAATACACTTATCTTAAAGAAATCTTCGGTAAAAAGATGGGCTTCCTTTACGGATGGGGATTGTTTACGGTGATCCAGACAGGAACAATTGCAGCAGTTGCCATGGCTTTCGGAAAATTTACAGCCTATTTGGTTCCTGCTTTAAATGATGCAGCTCCCATTTTCCAGAGTGGAGAATTTAAAATTACATGGATTCAGATTTTAGCGATCGGTACTATCATTTTATTGACGCAACTTAACACAAGAGGAGTAGAAAGCGGTAAAATATTACAGAATGTTTTTACGGGTTCTAAAATCATCGCCATAATAGGCTTAATTGCTGCCGGATTTATTTTGGTTGATTTTTCTCATTTGGCTGAAAATTTCAGTTTAGGATATGATTCTTTTAATAACCTTAAAAAAGATGATCTTGGGAATTTCCTGAAAGAAGGTTGGGAACCCATCGGTGGAATGACTTTGCTTGGTGGAATTGCTGCAGCAATGGTTGGTTCTGTTTTCAGTTCTGTAGCTTGGGAAAGTGTAACTTTCGTGTCGGGTGAAATTGAAAACCCAAAGAAAAACGTTGTAAAATCAATGATCTACGGAACTACAGCCGTAATGATTTTATATATCGCCGTGAATTATGTGTATTTAAATGCTTTAGACAGAGACTCGATCGCCTTTGCAGAAAATGATCGGGTAGCGGTTGCAGCTTCGCACTTTATTTTCGGAAGCGCAGGAACGGTGATTATCGCTGTTTTGGTAATGGTTTCTACTTTCGGATGTAACAACGGATTAATTTTAGCAGGAGCAAGGGTTTTCCAAACCATGGCAAAAGACGGAATGTTCTTCAAACAAGCCGAAAAAAACAACAAAAACGAAGTTCCCGCCAATGCACTATGGATGCAGGGACTTTGGGCTTCTATCCTATGTTTAAGCGGTCAATACGGCAATCTTTTAGATATGATCTCATTCGTAATCGTATTATTTTACATGATTACGGTTTTCGGAGTTATTTATTTAAGGATAAAACAACCGAATTTAGAAAGACCTTACAAAACCTGGTTATATCCGGTTACACCCATCATTTATTTATTAATCGGAACAGGTTTCTGTATTTTACTTTTAATTTACAAACAACAGTACACTTGGCCAGGATTCGTAATGGTTTCTGCTCGGACTTCCGGTCTATTATTTTATCAATCGAAACAAGAAAATAGAAGAATAAATTTCAAAAGCTGTCTGACTGAGTCGGGCAGCTTTTTTATTACTCATTACCAATTATTTATTATTCATTTTTTTTGGAGCTGTTTCCCGCTTTCCACTGTATCTTTTTTGCCAACGCTTTTATCCAGCGCAAAAAAAGGATGTCGCTACAATCGGGGCTAGAAAGTTGTCATTCATTTCAACACTGGGAAATAACACAGAGTTTGTCATTCCCATAGGAATCTAAGCACAGTATTTAGAAAGTAATAAGAAAAGATTCGCGCCTGAATTGCTACGGAACGACAAACTTTATGGAAACTTAAAGATGCTTCGAGAGCCTTAGCAGGACATCGCTAAAAATTAAACGTCAATAAAAAATAAATAGTATTAGAAATGTAAGTTCTCAAAACATTTACACAATACTTTCGCATAATTTAATTTCATATAACATTTTATTATTTGAAAATGCTTAATTTGGTATTTCGTTTACACAAACCATACTATGAAGTAAAAATAAAGAAGCTGAATCATGGACACACCAAATTACAGAATGCCTTTTGTACCATCAACATTAATGACGGAGGGTGGAAGTATAGACACCTGCGACATGGGTGAAAGTATTGCCCACAACATTATGTTGCTGATCACAACAAAAAAAGGCGAAAACAGATATGATGAAAATTACGGAAACGACGTTTGGAATCTCGAATTCGATAACGGAGTTACAAGCGCCGTTTGGGAAAATGTTTTCATAAAAAGTTTAAAAAGACAGATACAGGAATACGAACCCCGAATTGTTCAGCCGCAGATTGAAGCATACATCCAGATTGTAGAGCACAACTACGACACAAAAGAACATACCGAAATCAAAAAGAAAGTAAGAATCGGAATCAATGCCAAAATGGAAGATTCGGGAGAACGTTTCAGCTTTTCTACAGAGCTGTTTCTGAGCCCGATGTCGATCGATTAATTCCTTTAAACTGTAACCAAAACTTATGAACTTAGACCAAAATATATATTCCAAAGAATCCGTAAAAGCAAGAATGCTTCAGAATGCGACCAAAGTTTGGGGATTGAAAAGTCCGCAATCGCTTGATCCTTTCGTTAAATTATTGATCGATGCATTCAGCACAGAAGTTTTCAAAGCGAATAACGAAATACAAACCGTCAACGCCAGAATTTTAGAAAAGCTGGCAAAATTATTGACGCCTTCCATTTATACACACCCGATTCCGTCTCACGCAATCGCATTTACGCAGCCTTACGAATCATCTGAAATTTTACTGGAGCACACAGAATTCTTTTTCAGAAAACAGATGACTTCCACGATAAAATCGGAGTCGGATAAACAAATCAATATTCCTTTTACGCCGATTGGGAATGTCAGAATTAATAAAGTTCAGACTTCCATTATGTTTGTAGGAAATACTTGCTACAGCGTTGATGACAGGCTTAATAAAATTCCTATTGCAAGATTTCAGGGAAAACCGGAAGATTACAGAAAAGTAACGATCGGAATTGATGTTACAAAATATTCAAATGAAACTTTTCCTAAAAATTTAAGTATTTATTGCTCAAATCCGGCGTTTGAACATTTGGATTTTACCTATAAATTGTTGCCTTACATCACGGTTTCAAGCAATGGAAATCCGTTATTTATAAAAGAAGGTTTAACCTATTATAAAAATACACAAGCCGATGGATACGAACAGATGTTCCGTGAACAATCCATTCAAAATAAACTGATTGAAGATGTAAAAAGTATTTATAATCATAAATTTATCGAAGTAAGCGGGATTTCAAATTCCTTATTTTCAGAACACGGAAAGCTTCCCGAAAATCTGGATTTTGTTGATTATAAAGAAGAAATTACAAAATATATCGACGGAAAGCGTTATTTATGGCTGACTTTCGAGTTTCCACCACAGTTTTCGGCTGAGATTTTAGATAATTTTTCTTTTGTATTAAATGCTTTTCCGATTTATAACCGAGGTTGGAAGAAAACGGAATACAGTTTAGACATTATGGGAAATAATATTCCTCTCGTAACCGATGAAGGCGAACATTTTTTATACGTTGATGAGGTTCAGGACGGAGACGGAAGACGATACACCGAAATTCCTTTTACGCCAAATGATGATTTACGAAAAGGATTGTACACCGTAAGAAAAGGCGGAATGGAGCGTTTCACCAACAGAAATGCAGTCGATATGATCGCGAATGTTCTGGAATTAACGAGAGATGAAATTGCTGCATTTTCTTTATTAAACCGAGATAATGTGAAAGGCGTTCTAAGCGAAATGTCCGATAAAATGAAATCGATGGTTCAGAAAGTGAATAATGCGAAAAGAAGCATTAAACAAGAGCTGAACTACGTCATCATGGAACCTGTCGAGAAAACAGATCATACCTACGCTTCATTTTGGATCACGCATTCTACGCTGGCAAATCATATGCGCCCCGGAACAGAACTTTCAAACCAATTAAAATCACAGATGCTGATTCTTTTGACAGAAACAATTGGCGGCGCGGAAGAACAAAAAGGAACCGACAGCATTCAGGCTTACAAATACGCTTTGACGACGAGAGATAAAATTATTTCTCTGGAAGATGTGAAAAACTATTGCAGAATGGTATTGAAAGACGAATTGAAAGACGTAAGAGTCACGCGAGGAACGATGATTAGCAATAAACCGAAAGAAGGTTTCATCAGAACCGTTGAGGTGGAGATTATTCCGCAGAATTATTCTTTCTACGGAAGGGTTTATTGGGAAAATATGGCAAATATTCTCAGAAATCAGATTATTTTAAAAGCCATCGACGGAATCGAATATCTTGTGAAAATCACGAATGAAGATTCGGATTTCCCGGATAATTAAAATGATTTTAAATTTTAAAAATCCTTCGACTTTGCTCAAGATGACACTGTGAAAAGCTCTTGCATATTTCAGTTTAGACAAATATAAAAATTTCGGGCAAACCAAAGGTTTGCCCGAAATTCATTAAAAACATCTATTAAAATAACCGATTCATAAGAATCACTTCTCTATCTTCCAGTAACGGAACAACCTGTTCCAAAACGATACTTTTGAAATGTTCAGAATTCCGGTGCGTTTCCACGGCATCTGCATTTACATAGCCTTCATATAAAACAATAGTGTTCTGGTCTTGTTGACTTTGATGCAGCTTATAAAACAAATTTCCCTCTTCCTGAGTGCTTTTTTCTCCGGCTTCTTTCATTAATTGAAGAACAGCATCCAGTTTTCCTTCTTTCACCTGCCATTTGGCGTGAACAAATACAGCGTTTTGATCCATTTTTTAAATTTTAAAATTAAATTAAGCCTTTTTAGCTTCCAAAAGAGCTACGATTTTTTCACCCACACCTTTTGCAGAAGCCGGATTCTGACCTGTTACAAGATTTCCGTCCGCAATGCTGTTTGCAGACCAAGGTTCCGCTGCATGAAAAATAGCGCCTTGCTCAGTCAAAGCCGTCTGCAAATCGAAAGGAACATCCGGTCTTGCGTAGTTATCTTCTTCTTCAGTCGTGAAAGACGTAATATTTTTACCATTCACGATATAAGTTCCGTCGCTCAGTTTTACATTTAAAAGAGAAACAGGACCGTGACAAACCGCACCGACAACGCGACCCGTGTCATAAAATCTTGCAAGAACTTTTTTAAGTTCGGGAGCTTCCGGCATATCCGCCATCGGAGCAATTCCTCCGGGAACGAAAACCGCGTCGTAATCATCAATATTTACATCAGATAGCTTTCCTGCATTATGCATTCCTTCCCAACCTTTTCCTGTTAAGAATTTCAAATTATCCGGATCATCGGCTAAGTTTAAAGCATCTAAAAATGGCGATTCACCTGTTAAACTTGTAAATGTTACATCATAACCTGCTTTTTCAAATTCTGCGTAAGGATGCGCTACTTCAGATAAAAAAGTTCCTGTTCTTCTGTGGTTTGGTCCGATTGAATTGGCATTGGATACAATGATTAATACTTTTGGATTCATGACATTAAATTTTTTAGTTAATTAAATATTTTGTTTGATCTTTTGAAATTGTTTTTAATTTCTATAGCAAATGTATGTCGAATCCATGTCTCAACAGAAGGAGTGAAGTCACAAAAAAAGTGTGATCTGAATCACACATTCTATTTAACTTCAATTTAGGATAAGAAAATCTTAAACGCTATGATCGCAAAAGTTTTTTTAATTAAACTTGAAAATATTTTCGTTCGCAAGGGCGTTTCACTCAGCTATAATCGCAATCAGCCTTTGCGAGCGGAAAAATAAAAATTAATGATTAATAAAACCTTGCGGGCATTGCGTTTAAAATAATATATATTGACAAAAATATTTTCAGTCTGAATTTAGATTATTTATTATTTGAGTATAGTCTGCTTAGCGTTTCTCTGCTTACTCCAAGATATTCTGCGACGTATTTTTTAGGAATTTGTGAGATGAGGTCAGGATATAATTTTGAAAACTCTTCATATCGTTGTTGAGGAGTACTCGATAATAAAAGGATTATTCTTTGTTGTAAGGCAATATAACCATTAGTAAGTTTCACTCTAAAGAAATGATCCATCTTATGAAACTCCGAAGCCAGTTTTTCTCTTCCCTGTAATGTAAGACTTACTACTTCACCGTCTTTCAGGCATTCTACAAACATTTTAGAATTGGTTTGTTTAAAAAATCCTATATAATCGGACATCCACCAATTCTTTTTTGCGAACTGCAAGATGTGCTCTTTACCGCTTTCATCGATATAAAAAACCTTATAAATTCCGTCCAAAGCTAGGAATTCGTGTTTCACTTCATCTCCTTCATGAATCAGAAACTGATTTTTACGAACTTTTTTAAGAGTAAAGAACGTTTGAATGTACTCAAATTCTTCATCCGTAATTGGAGTTATTGCCTCGATATGTTCCCGCAGTCTGTTCATGGTTGTGGTTTTATGAAGTGTAAATTTAATTAAATTTTGATTAAACGTAAATAGGAGATGTCGAAGGATCTGATTAAATAAAACCATGTAAAGATTTATTAAGTTTAAAAATTCAATTTAAAATAAAAACTTTATGTCTTTCATGATTAAATAGATCCAAAATGTCTATCACTTTTTAACACGAAAAATTCCATAAAATTCCGTAATTTTGCACATCGTGATTTTCAGGTAGAATCACACCAAATTATGAGTAAGTCAACAGAATATATAGAAGTTTACGGAGCGAGAGAACATAATCTTAAAAACATTAATGTCAAAATTCCGCGCAACGAATTGGTCGTAATTACCGGTCTTTCGGGAAGCGGGAAATCGTCATTGGCTTTTGATACTATTTTTGCGGAAGGACAGCGTCGTTATATCGAAACGTTTTCTGCGTATGCAAGGCAGTTTTTGGGTGGTCTGGAACGTCCTGATGTCGATAAAATTGAAGGATTGTCTCCTGTAATTGCCATCGAACAGAAAACAACCAATAAAAACCCTCGTTCAACCGTAGGAACGGTGACGGAACTGTACGATTATCTGCGTCTTTTGTTTGCCAGAGTTTCAGATGCGTATTCTCAGACGACAGGGCAGAAATTGGTAAGCTACACGGAAGATCAGATCCTTAATACGATCAAAGAAAATTATAAAGGCGAAAAGATCATGTTGATGGCGCCTGTTGTACGTTCCAGAAAAGGGCATTACCACGAGCTTTTTGTGCAAATGGCGAAGAAAGGGTATGGACAGGCAAGAATTGATGGTGAATTGCAGGATATTGAATATGATTTAAAGCTTGACCGTTACAAAACCCACGACATCGATATCGTAATCGACCGTTGGATCATCGGGGAAAGTGCCTCTGAAGGCAGAATGGAAAAATCGTTGCGTACAGCAACGGACATGGGAGAAGGACTGATCGGAATTCAAAAACTGGGAAGTAAGGAGATTGAATATTTTTCTAAAAATTTGATGGATGCAGAAACTGGTCATTCATTGGCGTTACCTGAACCGAATACTTTTTCGTTTAACTCTCCGAAAGGAAGCTGCCCGAGCTGTAAAGGTTTAGGAACAATAAAGAAAATCAATACTGATTATTTTGTTGAAAATCCGAAATTGTCGATCAATCAGGGAGGTTTGTTGCCTTTGGAAGATCTTAAATCTAACAAATGGATTTTAGCTCAGATTAAAAATATTCTTGAAATTTTCGGATTAGGATTGGCAACTCCATTTAAAGATATTCCGGAAGAAGCGTTGGATTACATGTACAACGGCTGTAACAAAGAATTTAATAAAGATCTGAAATACGCAGGAATTACCAAAAAAATTAAAATCAGTTTTGATGGTTTGATTCCTTTTATGGAAGAATTGATCGAGGAAAGAGAATCTTATGAAGCGATTTTGCTGGAAAGACATTTCACGACAGAAGAAACTTGTCCGGAATGTAAAGGAACGCGTTTGCAGCCTTCAAGTTTAAGTTTTAAAATAGACGGTAAAAATATTGCTGAGGTTAATGGTTTGAGTTTATCAGATTTAAAAGAATGGTTAGCCGATATTAAAGATAAATTCTCTGAGAAAAATAAAATCATCGCTCACGAAATTTTAAAGGAAATCGAAACCCGTCTTCAGTTTTTACTGGATGTAGGGTTGGATTATTTAAGTTTGAGCAGAAGTTCGAGAACGCTTTCAGGAGGGGAGTCTCAAAGAATTCGTCTGGCGACACAGATCGGTTCTCAACTGGTAAATGTATTGTATATTTTGGATGAACCAAGTATCGGACTTCACCAAAGAGATAATGAAAGATTAATCAAATCATTAAAAAATCTTCGTGACATCGGAAACTCTGTTATCGTTGTAGAACACGACAAAGACATGATTCTTGAAGCCGATGAGGTGTTGGATATTGGTCCGAGAGCCGGGAAATTCGGTGGAGAAATTCTTTGGCAGGGAAAACCGAAAGACTTGTTGAAAGCTGATACAATTACCGCTCAATACATTAATGGAAAAAGAAAAATCGCCATTCCGGAAGTAAGAAGAGCCGGAAATGGTAAAAATATATTGTTAAAAGGCGCTACAGGAAACAATCTTAAGAATGTAACATTAGATATTCCACTTGGAAAATTGGTGGTCGTTTCAGGAATTTCAGGAAGCGGAAAATCTTCTCTGATTAACGGAACGTTGTATCCGATTCTTAATAAACATTTTTACAGAGCGGTTCAGGAGCCTTTACCTTACAAAAAAATCGAAGGTCTTGATAATATTGATAAAATTGTAGACGTAGATCAAACGCCGATCGGGAGAACACCTCGTTCGAATCCTGCAACATACACAGGAATGTTTACAGATATCAGAAACCTTTTTGCAGAATTGCCGGAAAGTAAAATCCGTGGTTACAAACCCGGAAGATTCTCTTTCAATGTAAAAGGCGGAAGATGCGAAACTTGTCAGGGAGGCGGTTTGAAAGTTATTGAAATGAACTTTTTACCGGATGTTTACGTTCATTGTGAGACTTGTAACGGAAAACGTTTCAACAGAGAAACACTGGAAGTTCGCTACAAAGGAAAATCGATTTCCGATGTATTGGAGATGACGATTGATGAAGCGGTAGATTTCTTCCAGCCGATTCCTAAGATTTTTGCTAGAGTGAAAACTTTGCAGGATGTCGGTTTGGGATATATTACGATGGGACAACAGTCGACAACGCTTTCCGGTGGGGAAGCGCAACGTATCAAGTTAGCAACAGAATTAGCAAAAAGACAAACCGGAAACACATTATACATTCTTGATGAACCAACAACGGGACTTCATTTTGAAGACGTAAAAATCCTGATGGAAGCGATTAATAAATTGGTGGAATTAGGAAATTCATTCATCATCATTGAACATAATATGGATGTGATTAAACTTGCAGATCATGTTATCGATGTTGGTCCGGAAGGCGGAAAACACGGCGGACAAATTATTGCGCAGGGAACGCCTGAGGAAATTGTGAAGTCTAAGAAGAGTTTGACTGGGAAGTTTTTGAAGAGGGAATTGTAATTGGTACCATATTTGTGATGCTTTAATAAAAAATTATATGAAATCACTTAAGATTTATTTAGCAATTGTTATTTTTTCACTTAATTTTATTTCTTGCGAAGTGAGATCAGCAACTAGTGTAAGAAGTTCGAATTCGAAATCGATTCCACCAGGACAAGCTAAAAAGATTTATGGTACAAAATCTGCCAGACCTTTTGCTCCAGGACAAAACAAATAATTTTTATTATTGAAGAAATAGAAAGTAAAAGAATTATAGAAGGATTATAATTTTAGAATATATGGCTAAACCGACAAAGTTTAGCCTTTTTTTTGCTCAAATATAAATCCCAATATTAAATTTTCAAAAACTTTAAAATTTTACTTCGTTGATAATCAATGTTTTAATATTCAATGTTAACCCAATGTTAACTGTATATGAAATTAATGTAAATAATTTTATATATCTTTGGTTAAGAGATACAAAATAAGTTTAATATAACATTTAAAACCAAAGAGTTATGAAAAATAAAATTCAAATATTAGTTGCTTCACTTTTCGTTTTTGGATTTGCTTCTGTAATGAATACTGCGAAAGCGCAAACTACAAATAATACGATTGAGGAAATTCAGTTGACTAAAAATGATACCTTTAATGATATAAGAAGCCGACTGATGGAGAATTTCGACCTTACCAACGTTGATTATAAACAAGGAACGGTGAATTCGGTAGTGAAATTTGATATTGCAAAAAACGGAAAAATTGTAAATGTTCATTCCAACGGAGACTGCAAAAGCGTAAGCAAAGAAATTGAAACTGTTTTAAGCGAGCTCGATTATAGAGTAGACCGCAAAAAAGTAAATGATAATATGGTTGCTTATACCTATGTAATGCCTGTAACGGTGGAAATTAACAACAGATAATATTCATAAAATCTTTTATATAAAGCCATGCAGATTCTGTGTGGTTTTCTTTTTTTAGGTGTAAATCGTGAAAATTTTAAAGATAAATTTGTAATAATTGAGAATAATTTTCGTTTTAAATTTAAGTCACAAAAATTAAAACGATATGAAAAATTTAAAGAAACTAAACAAAACAGAGTTAAAATCAGTGTACGGCGGACAACCAAAACAATACTGCGTTTACTGCGAAAGGCTAAACAAAACAGTTTGCAGCACCGTTCCGATTGCACAATGTCCTTAATGATTCAAACCGCTTTTTTATAAGGCGGTTTTTTATTTATAATTAATCTCAGTTCGGAATCAGAAAATGTATGATTTCAATTCTTTTTAATTTAAGCTTAAAAAATAAAAGATTTTTCACTCAACCAAAACAACAATCATCTGTGCAGATCTGAGAAATCTGTGGGAGAAAAATTCAACATCAATAAAACTTGCAGACATTGCATTAAAAGCAATAGCATCAATTCCTCTAGACTTAAAACAGTTAATAAAACTAAATTCCAATTTCTACCATCTAATTTCCGGAATCATCACAAAAATTAATACATTTGATAGTATAATAAAACTATTGTGAATCCCATTCTTGATGTCGTTGTACGCTCGCTTTGCGTCTACCTTTTTATGGTCGTTGCCATCCGTTTGTTTGGTAAAAATCAGCTTTCTCAGCTCAATGCGGGAGATGTGGTTTTGTTGTTATTGATTTCAAATGCGGTTCAGAACGCAATGGTAGGGCAAGATACGTCTCTTCAGGGTGGATTGATCGCGGCTTTGGTTCTTTTTGTTGCAAATTTTATCGTTAAAAGATTAATGTTTTCCAATCGAAAATTCGAAAGTTTTTTGGAGGATGATCCCGTCATTTTAATCAGAGACGGAGTAATCGATGAGAAGTCTTTAGATGAGGTTAAAATCACTAAAGACGAACTTCAGGAAGCCATCAGAGAACACGGTGTAGACGGAATTAAAAATGTAAAATTATCGATTCTCGAAGTTGACGGAAATATAAGTGTAATTTCTGAGGACGAAAACAGCAAACAGACTAATTATTCCAGAATCAAAAGAAAAAATAAACGAAAATATCTCAGATAAAATGAACTACGAGCTTAGAGAAATGCTTCCCCGTGACGAAGCTAAGGTGTTAGAAATATTCAAACAGGGCGTTGACGGAGGAACGGCAACTTTTGAAACATTAATTCCTACAGCCGAAGCCTGGAATATGGAATTTTTGAACGATTGCCGATGGGTTTTGGAAAACGAAACCAATGAAGTGGTCGGTTGGTGTGCTTTGAGATCGGTAAGCAAGAAAGAATGTTTCAAAGGCGTTGCAGAAGTCAGCATTTATTTTGAGAATAATTATCAGGGGAAAGGGTTGGGTTCAGTTTTGCTTAAAAAGATGATTTTGGATAGCGAAAGCCACGGATTCTGGACTTTACAGGCGAACATCTTCCCCGAAAATGAAGCTTCCATAAAATTTCACCAGAAAAACGGTTTCCGAATAGTCGGCACAAGAAAGAAAATCGGAAGGCTGAACGGAGAATGGAAAGATCTTATCATGTTCGAAAAAAGAAGTGAGATCGTTATTTAAATCATAAAATTTTCTTAAAAATTCTATATAATCTAATAATAAAACATTATTGGCACTGGACTTGTAAGTTTTCGTAATGTAATTTGAAAATAATTTACTTATGAAGATTGTAACGAAAATAATAGGATTTTTCTTAATCGTTTTATCCTTTGCGTATTACGATGCGGCACCGCTACAGAGAGGGCATGGTCACGGTCGCGGTCATGGTCCGTCGAAACATTATTATGGTGGTCCGCGCAGACCGCACTACAGAAAGGTTGTTTATCACAGACCTCCAAGACATTACTATAGAAGGGACTATTACAGACCTGTAAGACACAGATATTATTCTCACAGACCTCACCGCGTTTATCACAGTAGACCGGTAGTTGTCGTAAGATTATAAACAAAAAAGCACTGATCATTTCAGTGCTTTTGCTTTTATGTAGAAGTTTTGTTTTTAAATAATATTGACACAAATATTTTCATAAATCACATCAATAGAAGCGGAGTTTAGCCCGTTTAATAAAAAATTAAATCAAAATTGGCTTTAGCCAAAGCTTAAATTTTAACCTTAATCTACAACCTCGTTTTCTTAGGATTCAGGAAAGTATTAAAAATCATCACTTCCTGACCAAATTTTTTCTCGACTATTTCGGCAATGTTTAACATTTCGCTTTTAATGAAGTCTTCACGAACCTCTTCATTATCAAAAATTAAAAGAAGATTGTAGTTTTTCCCGTCTTCGATATAATCACTGTGAACCTCAGAAAGAATATATTTATCTACGTCCATTAGGTTTTCGGTCATTAAAACCAATGTTTCGTCCATATAATTTTCCCATTCTTCTAGATTATCTTTCGTACAGTGGAAAGTTATACTTAATACGCTCATATTTTATGAATTTTTAAGATTTTTTGGATAAATTCTACCACAAAAATCGACAAATTTTTCGTAAATTAGCACGTTAATAAAAAAACGAAATACATAATTTTCAGACATACAGCTAAGGGTCTGACAATCATTATAATAAAATTTGTTTATGCAAAAAGAAGGAGAAAGATTGATTCCTATCAACATTGTTGATGAAATGAAATCATCTTATATCGATTATTCGATGTCCGTTATTGTTTCTAGAGCATTACCGGATGTAAGAGATGGCTTGAAACCCGTTCATAGAAGAGTGCTTTACGGTATGTATGGATTAGGGGTTTTTTCTAATAGAAAATATTTAAAATCTGCGAGAATCGTTGGGGATGTTTTGGGTAAATATCACCCACATGGAGACTCCTCCGTATATGATGCGATGGTGAGAATGGCTCAGGATTGGAGCTTACGTTATCCACAGGTAGACGGACAAGGAAACTTCGGTTCTATGGACGGTGATCCGCCTGCAGCAATGCGTTATACCGAAGCAAGATTGAAGAAAATCTCGGATGAGATTCTTTCAGACTTAGACAAAGAAACGGTAGATTTCCAGAATAACTTCGATGATAGTATGACTGAACCTACAGTAATGCCTTCAAAGATTCCAAACCTTTTGGTAAACGGAACTTCAGGGATTGCAGTAGGGATGGCAACAAACATGGCTCCTCACAATCTTACGGAAGCTATCAACGCTATTTGTGCTTATATTGACAACAGAGAGATCACGATTGATGAATTAATGCAGCACATCATTGCTCCGGATTTCCCTACAGGTGGGATTATCTATGGGTATGACGGCGTAAGAGACGCTTTCCATACAGGAAGAGGTAGAGTAGTTCTGAGAGCTAAAGTTGCCTTTGAAGAGATCGGAAACCGAAATGCAATTATCGTCAACGAAATTCCTTATCAGGTTAATAAAGCCGAGATGATTGCAAGAACAGCTGAGCTTGTAAAGGATGAAAAAATTCCGGGAATTTACGAGATCAGAGACGAGTCAGACAGAAGAGGTCTTCGTATTGTTTATGAATTAAAAAATGATGCGATTCCTAATGTTGTTTTAAATTTATTATATAAATATACTTCACTTCAGACATCTTTTAGTGTTAATAATATTGCTTTGGTACATGGTAGACCAGAACAGTTGAACTTAAAAGATATCATTCACCATTTCGTAGAACACAGACATGAAGTCATTGTAAGAAGAACTCAATACGAGCTTAAAAAAGCGAAGGAAAGAGCTCATATCTTAGAAGGTTTCATGAAGGTGATCGGTACGCAGGATTCTTTAGATAAAGCTATTGCGATTATTCGTCACAGTGCCAATCCACAAGCTGCAAAAGAAGGAATTATTCAAGAATTTGATTTGTCTGATATTCAGGCTCAGGCAATTCTGGATCTTCGTCTTGCTCGTTTGACAGGAATGGAGCTTGATAAAATCCGTGATGAATATGATGCAATCATGAAAGAAATTGCAGATTTAGAAGACATCTTGGCAAACGAACCAAGAAGATTCCAGATCATTAAGGATGAATTAATTGAAGTAAGAGAAAAATACGGTGACGAAAGAAGAACGGAAATCGATTATTCAGGAGGAGAAATGTCTATTGAAGACATCATTCCAAATGAATCGGTAGTTCTTACGATTTCTCACGCAGGATATGTAAAAAGAACGTTACTTTCAGAATATAAAATTCAAAGTAGAGGTGGTGTAGGAAACAAAGCGGCAACAACAAGAGATTCAGATTTCTTGGAGTATATCGTTTCTGCAACCAATCATCAATACATGTTATTCTTCACAGAAAAAGGTAGATGTTACTGGTTAAGAGTATTCGAAATTCCTGAAGGTTCTAAAACGGCAAAAGGAAGAGCGGTACAAAACTTAATCAACATCGAACCGGATGATAAAATTAAAGCATACATCAGAACCAATAACTTAAAAGATTCTGAATATGTAAATCAAATGAGCGTTGTGATGGTTACAAAAAACGGTACGATCAAGAAAACATCATTGGAAGCATATTCAAGACCAAGAGTAAATGGGGTAAATGCTATCGAAATCAGAGATAATGACCAATTGTTAGGTGCTTATTTAACAAACGGAACTTCTCAGATCATGATCGCTACTAAAAATGGTAAATGTATCCGTTTCCCTGAAGAAAAGGTAAGAGAAGTTGGTAGAGGTTCGATCGGGGTTCGTGGGATCAGTATGGAAGATAATGACGAAGCAATTGGTATGATTGTTGTCAATGATCTGGAAAATGATACAGTTCTTGTGGTATCTGAAAAAGGATATGGTAAGAGAACTGCCGTTTTAGACTACAGAGAAACCAACAGAGGAGGAAAAGGAGTTATCACCCTGAATATTACCGAAAAAACAGGAAATCTAATTGCTATTCAAAACGTTACAGACGAAGATGGATTGATGATCATCAATAAATCAGGTGTTGCAATCCGTATGAATATGGATGAGATGAGAGTAATGGGTAGAAATACGCAAGGGGTAAGAATGATCAACCTTAAGAAAAATGACGAAATTGCAGCCATTGCAAAAGTAGAAATGGATAAGGATGTGGTAGACGAAGACGCTGAAGAGAATTTGGAAGAAGGAGAAAGTGTAGCCGATAACCAGGAAAACAATACAGAAGCAACACCTCAGACAGAAAACCAAGATCCTGCAGAGGAAAATGAGAATGCTGATTCGGAAGAATAATATTGTACAATTAATATAAAATAGTGATTATGAAAAAGCTAATTTTGGGTATAGCTATCGTTGCTTCGGCTTTTGTTTTCGGACAGAAAGAAGATGCAAACGCTAAGCTACAAGAAGCTAACAAAGTTGCAATGGATGCATATAATGCGAAAAATTATGCAGCTGCAGCTCCTAAGTTTATGGAAGTTTACAACTTACTGAAAACAAGCGGACAGGACAATAAAGTATATATGTATTACTCTGGTCTTAATTATGCTTTGGCAAATGACATTCCTCAGGCTACAAAAATATATACAGATTTAATCAATGCTGGTTATACTGGTGTTGAAACAACCTATACTGCGAAAGAGAGCAAATCTGGTCAGGTTGTAAGTTATGATAAAGCAACTTGGGAATTATTGAAAAAATCTTCATCAAAAGATTATTCAGATTTCAAAACTGAGCAGTCTCCAAGTGTAGAGTCAGATTTGTATGAAACTTTATCGACTTTATTGTTGAATGCTAAGAAAAATGACGAAGCGTTAGCAATTATCGAAAAAGGATTGGCAAAATTCCCTAATAGTACTAAATTAAAAGAGTATCAGGGAAGCGCATTATACGCAACAGGAAATACGGACAAGTTCATGGCGAATTTGAAAGAACAATTGGCTAAAAACCCTACAGATGCTACAAACTGGTATAATTTAGGAGTTCTTCAGTCTAAAAATCCTGCAACGGAAGCTGATGCAATTGTTTCACTTCAGAAAGCGATAGAATTAAAGCCTGATTTCGCAAATGCTTATCAAAACTTGGTTTACGTAGTAATCGGAGATGATGAAAAAGCTGTTGCTGATATCAACGCATTAAGAAAAACTAAGCCGGACGATGCTACAAAATTAATTGAAGCAAGAAAGGAAAGATTCAACAAATCTACACCTTATGCAGAAAAATGGTATCAGGCAATGCCAACAGATATCAATGCTATTCAGACGTTGAAAGACATCTACAATACAACTAAAAATACAGCAAAATATAATGAAATGAAAGCTAAAGAAGCTGAGCTTAAAGCTAAATAATATTTCATTTAAAAAGCTACTATATAAAACCGGAACATTTCTGTTCCGGTTTTTTTATTCAATAAAAGCGATATATGATCCTAAGCTTGTCGAAGGAAATCCGTTTTCAAAATTTAAGTATACAATTTAGCTTTAGTTAAAACATAAAAGAACATCCCCAATCATCTGTGTAAATCCGAGAAATCTGTGGGAGAAAAAACATTCATCAGTATAATAAACATTGCGAACAAAAATATCCTCAATAATTTAAACACCTTTGTTATCTTTTTAAAGTAGAATGCCTTTGTATACCTTAAAAATAGTTAGTAGTAAAAAATATTTACGAACCTTGCGTTTAAATTAATTTCAGGCATTAAAAAGAATAATCAAAAAATATCAAATAAAACAAATTTTAACCTAAAAAATTCAACAAGATTTCCCATCATTATCATCAAAAATCAATGTTAAAATTCTTTGTAATTCCGTATCTTTGGGAAAAATTTTTACAAAAATGATTGAGTGGAAAACCGCCAAAGAATACGAAGATATTACATACAAAAAATGTAATGGTGTAGCGAGAATTGCTTTCAACAGACCCGAAATTCGTAACGCTTTCAGACCTAAAACTACTTCCGAATTATACGATGCTTTTTATGATGCCTCAGAAGATCCTTCGATAGGTGTTGTTTTGCTTTCAGGTGAAGGACCGAGTCCTAAAGATGGAGGTTGGGCTTTCTGCAGTGGAGGTGACCAAAAAGCAAGAGGACATCAAGGATATGTAGGGGAAGATGGAAGACATCGTTTGAATATTTTAGAAGTTCAGCGTTTGATCCGTTTTATGCCGAAAGTAGTGATAGCGGTTGTTCCGGGTTGGGCAGTTGGTGGAGGTCACTCTCTTCATGTGGTTTGCGACCTTACGTTGGCAAGTAAAGAGCATGCAATTTTCAAGCAAACCGATGCCGATGTTACAAGTTTCGACGGTGGTTATGGTTTCTGCGTATCTGGCAAAAATGGTCGGACAGAAAAAAGCTCGTGAAATTTTCTTTTTAGGTAGAAATTATTCTGCTCAGGAAGCGTTGGATATGGGAATGGTAAATGCCGTTATTCCTCACGCTGAGTTGGAAGATACCGCTTACGAATGGGCGCAGGAAATTTTAGCAAAATCTCCGATGTCTATCAGAATGTTGAAATTCGCAATGAACTTAACCGACGACGGAATGGTTGGTCAGCAGGTTTTTGCGGGTGAAGCAACACGTTTGGCGTATATGACGGAAGAAGCTCAGGAAGGAAGAAATGCTTTCTTAGAAAAAAGAAAACCCGATTTCGGAAAAGATAAATGGATATCATAAAATGTTGTCGGTTTATGGTTGTTAGTTGATGGATTTTTCACTAACAACTATAAACAATCAACAATCAACTAAATATTTATGAAGGATTGGATACAAGCCGCAAGGCTACGAACATTGCCGCTTTCTTTAAGCGGAATTATAATGGGAGCTTTCATTGCAAAATGGAGGCTTTATGGTGAAGGCGGAATTTGGGACTGGAAGATCTTTGCATTGGCATTGGTCGTTACGTTGTTGTATCAGGTTCTTTCAAATTACGCGAATGATTATGGAGATGGTGTAAAAGGAACAGACGCAAAAAGAGCTTCAGAAGCCGAAACAAGGGCAGTTGCATCCGGAAAAATTACGGCAAAGCAAATGAGAAATGCCGTGATTCTTTTCTCTGTTTTATCTTTTGTTGCGACGATTGCACTTCTTTATATTGCTTTCATCCCGAAATATATGAATGAATTTTACATTTTCATAGGTTTGGGAGTAGCTTGTATTTTAGCGGCAATTGGCTATACGGTTGGTAAAAAACCTTATGGATATATGGGATTGGGAGACCTTTTCGTATTTATCTTTTTCGGTTTGGTTTCGGTTTGCGGAAGTTATTTTTTATTTACTAAATCTTTCAGCTGGGACATGCTTTTGCCCGGAACAGCAATCGGAATGATGAGTATGGCGGTTTTGAATCTTAATAACATGAGAGATATCGAAAGCGACAAATTATCAGGTAAAAATAGCTTTGCATTGAGAATAGGCTTCAAAAATGCGATGATCTACGAAATGGTTTTATTACAGCTTCCGTTAATCTTGATCTTAGTGTTTTTAGGAGTAAACGGATTCTTCCAGACTCAAAATTATTATGTTTTTATCGTAATGATTTTATTATTGCCATTAATGAAATTGAGAAGACAGATCATGGCTGTAAAAAACCCGAAAGAACTTGATCCGTTTTTAAAACAAGTGGGAATCATGACTTTCATAATGGCAGTTCTTACCGCTTTTGGACTTAACTTTTTTCATTAAAATAAAACACTAATAACACGAATTTTTACACAAATTTTCACTACTATTTTGATAGTGCCATTCGTGAAAAATTAGTGTTGTTAGTGTTTAAAAATAAGAATAAAATATGCTTCGATTACGCTCAATATGACACTGTTAAAGCTTAATGTATAAACAGATAGTATTAGCGATGTCATGCTGATCAAAGTCGAAGCATCTGTTCACAATTTTTTATTGAATTTCAATCGTGCCATTCGTGAAAAAATTCGTGTTATTAGTGTTAAAAAATATTCAAAAATAAATTAAAAATGAAAATACAATACTTAGGACAAAATTGTTTTTTGTTCACGTATAAAGACAAAACGATTTTATGTGATCCTTTCTACAACTACAAAAAAGCAGAATCAGGATTTGATATTTCGGCTCAGAAAATAGATTATATTTTATTGACTCACGCTCACGGAGACCACATTGCAGATGTAGAAGAAGTGTTGCAATTTCATCCGGAAGCTACCATTATAGCCGTTCCTGAAATTTGTGCCTACTTCAAAACGGCAAAAAATAAAGACGATGTGAACTTAGGCGGGTCTGCAAAAATCGACGATCTTAAAATTTCCATGGTTCCGGCTAACCACACCAGTTCTTTTCCAGACGGAAGCTATGGTGGCGTTCCCGTAGGATATATTTTCAGACTTCCTGAAGGTAAAAACGTTTATTTGGCAGGTGATACAGGCGTAATGGCAGATATGGAGCTATTTCCAAGATTATACGGGAATTTAGACCTTTCCATCCTTCCGATTGGTAGTCATTATACGATGTGTCCTAGAAAAGCGGCTTTTGCAGCAGCAGAATTATTGAAAACGCCGAAAGTTATCGGATGTCATTTTGATACTTTCCCTGCAATTGAAATTAATCATGAAAGTGCATTAAAGCATTTTGCTGATAAAAATGTAGAACTTGTTTTACCGAAATTGGGAGAGGAGTTCGAATTTTAAATAAAATTTGGAAAGGTAATTTGAAAATTTAAATAGAAATGTTGGAAAGTTTAGACATAAAAAAAGATAATCTTCAAATTACCTTACTTCAACTTAAACCAAAAAAAATGGCAAGCTACCTAAATCACACCGCTCAACCAATTACCTTTGCTGCGTTCCCACCCTGGAGGATTCTCAGGAGCTGGTTGTTTAGGACTTGCCGTTGCAAAGGTAGGAATAATTTATAAACTTCAAAATATTATTAAAGAAAATTAGAAGAAAAAATCCAATGATAAAGCTAAATAGCTGAAATGTAACGGAATAATTTTTCAACTTTTTTCAAAAAATTTAAATATGACTAAAAGTCCATCAACACTAGGAATTATACTTTTTATCGCTACAATGATCATTTTCTTTGTAGTGTACACATTTTTTTCGGGGATCAATTATTTTGATATTTCGCTGAAAGCCAATGCTTTTGTGCTTCCGTTACTCTACGCCGGAGCAGCATTCTGGTCGGTAAAAACATTTTGGAACCACCATAAAGAGGTAAGTTTCAAGCAGGCGTTCAACAGAGCTTTCGTTCCGATGTTTATCGGAGGAATCCTTTCGGTCTTGAGTATTTACGCATTTTTAAACTTTGGTGATACAGATGCAAAAAAACTGTTGAATTACCAATATGTAACGAGACAAAAAGCAGAAATGGATAAAGAATATGTCTCTGCAAGAAAGATTTTAAAGCACCAAAAAGATATTGACGAGCTCGATAAAAAATACAATGAAAGGCTTCCAAGCTTTTCTCCGGAGGCTGTGAAAGGAAAAGATATGCTTACCGTAAGTCATTTTTCAGGATATTTTGCGGCAATTCTTATATTTTACGTAATTTTGTCGGTGTTTTTCGGAGCGTTTTTCAGAACGAAAACGATGTATCATGAAACAGAAAATCAAGAATAATTTTTATTAAAATTAAATGAATTTATCTATAGTTATTCCGTTATTAAACGAAGAAGACTCTTTGGAAGAACTTTTTTCAAGGATTGATAATGTTTGTAAATCAAGCAGTTTATCATACGAAATCTGGTTTGTGGATGACGGAAGTACAGATTTGTCGTGGAGTATTATTGAGAATTTGAAAGTTCAGAATCCTCAGATTCACGGTATTAAATTTTCCAAAAATTACGGAAAATCTCAGGCGCTTCACGCTGCTTTTGAAAGAACAAACGGAGAGGTGATTATCACCATGGATGCTGATTTACAGGATTTTCCGGAAGAAATTCCTGAACTGTACAATATGGTAATCAATGATAATTACGACATTGTTTCAGGCTGGAAAAAGAAACGTTTTGATAATGTAATGACGAAAAATGTTCCGTCAAAATTATTCAATGCGGCGGCAAGAAAAGTTTCGGGAGTGGAGCTTCACGATTTCAACTGTGGCTTGAAAGCTTACAAAAAACAGGTAGTAAAAACGATCGATGTATATGGAGATATGCACCGTTATATTCCGGTTTTGGCTGCTAATGCAGGTTTCAGAAGAATTACCGAAAAAGAAGTGAAACATCAGGCGAGACCTTACGGAACTTCAAAATTCGGAACCGAAAGATTCATCAGAGGTTTTCTGGATTTGGTAACGCTTTGGTTTGTAAGTCGTTTCGGAGGAAGACCAATGCACTTTTTCGGAGCTGTAGGAACAATCATGTTTATTTTAGGTTTCCTTTCTGCACTTTGGCTGGGAATTTCAAAATTAATTGATGTTGCGAGAGGAATCTACGGTCATTTAATTACCAATAATCCTTGGTTTTTCATTGCTTTAACGATGATGATTATGGGAACTTTGCTTTTCGTAGCAGGGTTTTTGGGAGAAATGATTATCAGAACAAACCGAGAACATAAGAATTATAATATTGACGAAGTGATTTAATAAAAATGAATAAAAAAAGTTGTTTGAACTGCGGTCATTCAATCTCCGATGAGTTTTGTCCTCATTGCGGACAGAAAGCGGACACAGCAAGAATAACTCCACATTCACTTATTAAAAACGATATTCTGGGATCGATTTGGCATGTTGAAACCAGATTTTTTCAGACATTAAAAGATATTTTGTTCAGACCCGGAACAACGGCGACGGATTATATTTCAGGAAAAAGAATCAGATACAACAATTTTATATCGTTGTTACTGATTCTTTTTGGTTTTAATGTGTTGGGATTGCATTTTTACGAAAAATTTGCAGGTCCGGAAACATTGGCGAATGATTCTGAAATCAGAGATTTTTTCTCAAAATATTCCAAAATGATATTGTTTGTCATTATTCCGATGTTGGCGGGTAACGCTTATTTTCTTTTTAAAAGAATAAAATTGAATATCGCCGAGCATTTTATCATCGGAACAGTGAGTCTTTTAGGAATTTTAATCATATTTTTGCTCAGTGATATTGCAAGTTTAATAGGTTTATGGAAGCCTGTTTCAAAGATTTTCAATATTTTTGACAAAATTATCTTCGGTCTTTCTATTCTCTTCCCCGCAGTCACTTATTGGAATGCTTTTAAAAATTCGTACTCAAAACCAGGTTTACTCTGGAGAGTATTGATTCTTTATGTTTTGATGGGAGTGGAAAGTCTTGCCATAATTATAGCTTTATATAGAATATTTTAAATTAAATAATGAAAAATATATTTTACACATTCATTTTGGTAGCCGTGGTTTCCTGTGGAAAAGTTTCTCCAAAAGGAACGATTGAAAGAAAGGACGTGGATGTTTCAGAATTTGTGAATCTTGATCTGGATGGGAAATTTCGAGTGTTTTATGCAAGAGGAACAAAAAACTTTGTAGAAATAGAAACATATCCGAATGTTGCTGATAATCTTGATGTTGACGTAAACGATAAAACGCTTTCTATCAAAGAAAAAAGAGGAACAAAAGGTGTAGATTTCTACAACGTAACGATTTATTCTAAATATAATTTGGAGAAAGTTTCAATTTCCGATTCTGTGGAAATGAATATTTCGAGTGAAATTAAGACCGATAATTTTAAGCTTAATTTAAAAAATTACGCTACTTTTATGGGTTCGGTAAACACAAGAAGAGCAGAAGTTGAAATGCTGAATCGAAGCAGAGCCAACTTTTTAGGACAAACAAAAAATGCAGTGATAAAGATCTCTGACACAGCAAGTTTGATCGCTCCTTACTGGAAAATAGAAAACCTGAATATTGATTCTAAAAATGGAAATTACGCAGAAGTAAATGTAAAAGATTCATTGAAAGGAAATGTACAGAATACAGCGAAATTTATTTATTATAACGATCCGATTCGTGCATTTAAGATTGATAAAACAACAAGAGTAGAAAACAAGAAATTAGATTAAATAAAAGGCTGGAAGAGGGGAGTTGGAGGATGGAAGAAACTAAAACACACAAACATTATGATGAAAAAAATAGTAACTGATGAGTTTCAAATTTGAGAAACTGATTATTTGGCAAAAATCTATGGATTTTGGAGAGCATATTTTTAAATTATCTCAAAATTTTCCAAAAGATGAATCCTTTAATTTAACCTCACAAATTAGAAGAGCCTCTGATTCTATAGCACTTAATATTTCTGAAGGAAGTATTTTACAGTCAAGATTAGAGTTTAGAAAGTTTTTAGGATACTCAATCCGTTCTTTGGCTGAAGTTGTAACATGTCTGTACAAAGCAAAAAACAGAAAATACATCTCAGAAGAAGATTTTAATAAATTATATAATGACAGTTATAGTCTTATGAATCAGATTATAGCATTTAGAAACCAAATAAAAGAATTATAAAATATTAGCTGGAAGTTTGAAGTTTGAAGTTGGAAAACTTCCATCCTCAATCTCCCAACTTCCAGCCAAAAAATACACAAAATATAATATGTCAACATTAGAAAAAGCAAAACTTTGGTTAAGTGATACATTCGATAAAGAAACGAGAGATGCTGTTCAATTATTAATTGACAGCAATTCGCCTGATTTGGAAGACTCTTTTTACAGAGAACTTGAGTTCGGAACAGGAGGAATGCGTGGAATTATGGGTGTCGGAACTAATCGTTTAAATAAATATACGTTAGGTCAAGCTACACAGGGACTTGCGAATTACATGTTAAAGCAATTTAGAGGAGAAGAAATCAGTGTGGCGATTGCTTATGACGTAAGACATAATTCGAGAGAATTCGGAAAATTGGTGGCTGATGTTTTAACGGCAAACGGAATTAAAGTATTGCTTTTCAAGGATCACAGACCGACTCCGGAATTGTCTTTCACGGTTCGTGATAAAAAATGTAACGGAGGAATTGTATTGACGGCTTCTCACAATCCGCCTGAATACAACGGGTATAAAGTATATTGGAATGACGGCGCGCAAATCGTTCCGCCACATGATGAAGCGATCATTAATGAAGTATATTCGGTGAAATTTGATGAGATTAAATTTGACGGAAACGATGATCTGATCGAATGGATCGGAGAAGAGCAGGATGAAGTTTATATCGATGCTTGTATCGAAAACTCTACGTATCAGAATGTTGGGAAAGAAAATTTAAATATTGTTTTCACATCAATCCACGGTACGACGTATACGACAGTTCCTCAAGCGTTGAGAAAAGCAGGTTTCAAGAAAATCGATTTGGTTAAAGAGCAAATGATTCCTAGTGGAAATTTCCCGACGGTAGATTCTCCCAACCCTGAAGAACCTGCAGCGTTGGAAATGGCGATGGATCTTGCAAAAATAACCAATGCAGACATCGTTATCGGAACAGATCCGGATGGCGACAGATTGGGAATTGCTGTTAGAAATTTGGAGGGTGAAATTCAGTTACTAAATGGAAATCAATGTAATACGATCTTAACGTATTATATTTTGAATGAATGGAGAAAGCAGGGAAAAATCACAGGAAAAGAATTTATCGGTTCTACAATCGTGACTTCTGATATTTTCTTTGATATTGCTCAGAAATTCGGTGTTCAATGTAAAGCTGGATTAACAGGGTTCAAATGGATCGGAAAAATGATTCGCGATGTTGAAGGAAGAGAGAAATTTATTTGCGGTGGCGAAGAAAGTTTCGGATTTATGACGGGAGATTTCGTTCGTGATAAAGATTCTTGCGGAAGTATCGTTCTGGCTTGCGAAATTGCAGCTTGGTGTAAAGCAAACGGAAGAACGATGTATCAATATCTTATCGAAATTTACGAGGAAACCGGAATGTACTACGAAGGTTTGGTGAATTTGGTGAGAAAAGGAAGAGACGGAGCGGAAGAAATTCAGAATATGATGAAGAATTTCCGTGAAAATCCGCCGAAAGAATTGGCGGGTTCGTTGGTAGAAGAAGTGAAGGATTTTAAGGAGCAGACTAATTTTGTGGTTTCAGAAAATCAGAAAAAAGTAATGAACGACATTCCAAAATCGAATGTATTGATTTATTATACTCAGGACGGAACAAAAGTTTGCGTAAGACCTTCAGGAACAGAACCGAAGATTAAATTTTATATCTCCGTAAAAGATTCGATTGCTTCTGAATCAGATTTTAAAGATAAATTAAAATCGTTGGAAGCTAAGATTGAAGACGTAAAAAAAGATTTGAAATTAGATTAATTTCAAAAAATGATTAAGAATATTTTTGCAGCTTTTATTCTGTTGGTTTTTGTTTTTTCCTGTAAAAAAGAAGAAGCAAAAACTATTGAAAAGAAAACTGTGAATGATACGGTTTCAAAGGCAGAAACCTACGGAAGATCTGCTAAAACCTATTGATACTGCATGTTCTTCTAAAAATAAAACAGAAGATTATATTACAGCTCTTCAATGGTATAAAAGTAAAACCGAAAAAGAAATTGCTCAGAATACGCCTGAACAGAATGATAAATTATACGAAGATTATGTAAAAATTCGTGATAAATATACAGCTTGTTTAAGTGGAACTTTGGGAAATATTTTAGATGAATATATCAATTATTATGATGCTGAAAGTAAGGGCTACAAGTTTCCGGAAAATATAAAGAAACTAAGCGCAGAACTTAAGAAAGGAGGTCTTGAATTTATGGAAATAGGAGAAGGGTACACCGAAATCTGGTCGTTGCCCGATCATTATTTTTCTGTATTTAAGGATAAAGTGACTCCCGATTATAATGATTATATTCAGCAGTTATCAAAAGAAAGTGAAGGTCTTTATTCTGCGGATGCAGGATTGGTGATTTCCTGGAAAGAATTGGGAGACAGAACGATATTTTGGGAGAATTTCATGAAAAGATATCCTAAAAGTCATTTAATTTCCAGAGTAAAAGAAATGTACAACAGTTATTTGTACGATTATTTATTCGGAATGGATAATACACCGACTCACGAACATTCTGACGGAACTTTGTATGATGAAAACAGACAGGAATTTAACAGAATAATTAAAAAATATCCCAATTCTAATGCTGCTAAAAAAGCAAAAGAATTAATGAACCTTTATGATGCACATCTTTCTGATGAAGAAATTCATAAAAAGATCGATATTGAAAGACAATATTAAATAAATTTATAAATAATAATAAAGTGAAAGTTTCAAAATTAGCGGCGAACCTGATCGGTTCTGAAATTGTAAAAATTGGTAATGAAGTAAATGATTTAAAGGCGAAAGGAGCGGAGATTGCTAATCTTACGATTGGTGATTTAAATTCTAATATTTATCCGATTCCGGCAAAATTGAAGGAGGAAATTCAGAAAGCTTATCAGAATAATCTGACAAATTATCCGCCTGCAAATGGACTTTTATCTTTAAGAAAAGAAGTTTCTAAAGACCTGAAAACAAGATGGAATTTAGATTATTCTCCAAATGACATCTTGATCACGGCTGGTTCAAGACCTTTGATCTATGCGGTTTACAAAACGATTGTAGACGAAGGAGATAAAGTAGTTTATCCTACACCATCTTGGAACAACAATCATTATGCTTATCTTACTTCAGCGGATGCAGTAGAAGTGAAAACCACTCAGGAAAATAATTTCCTTCCGACTGCGGATGATTTAAGACCTCATTTGGAGGGAGCAGTTCTGGTAGCGCTTTGTTCGCCTTTAAACCCGACTGGAACGATGTTTACAAAAGATCAGCTTTCAGAAATCTGCGAATTGATTTTAGCGGAAAACAAAAAAAGAGGGGAAGACGAAAAACCGTTGTATTTAATGTATGACCAGATTTATTCTAACCTTACTTTTGGTGCAGAACACGTGGATCCTGTGTCTCTTTTCCCTGAAATGAGAGAATATACAATTTATATCGATGGGATCTCAAAATGCCTTGCTGCAACGGGAGTTCGTGTTGGTTGGGGATTCGGTCCGGCTCATATTTTAGATAAAATGAAAGCGCTTTTAACGCACGTTGGAGCTTGGGCGCCAAAACCGGAACAAGAAGCTACTGCAAAATATTTTGAAAATCCGGACGATGTAAATGCTTTCGTTGAAGATTTCAAAGGGAAACTAGAAGCTAGCTTAAAAGTTCTTCACGGTGGAATTCAGGATTTAAAAGGAAAAGGTCTTGCTGTTGACAGTATTGAACCGATGGGCGCTCTTTACTTGACAATTAAATTAGATTATATCGGGAAAACAAAACCGGACGGTACCGTTATCGGAAATTCTTCTGATTTGGTATTCTATTTAATCAATGAAGCAGGAGTTGCTTTGGTTCCTTTCTCTGCTTTCGGAGAAGCAAAGTCTGAGCCTTGGTTCAGAGCTTCTGTTGGAGGTTTGGCTACTGAAGAGATTTCTGCAATGATGCCGAAATTGGAAACAGCTTTAAACGCTTTAAAATAAAAAATATAATATACCAATCTAACCGTGTAACAATTAATTGGTAAATTGTTACACGGTTAGATTTTTAAATTGTTACATTAGAATCATGAAAATCATCGCAGTCATTCCCGCGCGTTACGAAGCAAGCCGTTTTCCGGCAAAACTCATGCAGATGTTGGGCGAAAAAACGGTTATCACAACAACCTATCAGAATGTTGTGGAAACAGGTTTATTTGATGAAGTTTTTGTAGCGACAGATTCGGAAATTATTTTTGATGAAATTGTAAAAAACGGCGGAAAAGCAGTCATGACCGGTCAACACGAAACGGGAAGCGACCGAATCGCAGAAGCTGTACAAAATATTGATTGTGATATTGTTATCAACGTTCAGGGTGATGAGCCTTTTCTTAAATTAGAACCTTTACAACAGTTAATTGAAGTTTTCCATAATGATGAAAATCAGGAAATTTCTTTAGCTTCATTAAAAATACAACTGACTGAAAAAGAGGAAATTGAAAACCCAAATAATGTAAAAGTAATTACCGATAATAATGGTTTTGCATTGTATTTCAGCCGTTCTGTGATTCCTTTTCACAGGGAAGTTTCTTATGACGTCAATTATTTTAAACACATCGGTGTTTATGCTTTCAGAAAACACGCTTTGATTCAGTTTTCAAAATTAGAAATGAAACCTTTGGAAATTTCAGAAAAAATAGAATGCATCCGTTATCTTGAATATGGCATGAAAATCAAGCTGATAGAAACCAATTTCATCGGAGTGGGAATCGATACGCCGGAAGATCTTGAGAAAGCCAGAAAAATAATCTCAGAATAATCGGTAAATTGCCAGATTGATACATTGGTAAAGCTTTAAAACGCTATATTTGAATTGATAAAATTGAATTAATGAAGAAATTACTTTTAGTATTCGTCCTGATATTTTCGCAATTGTCTTTTGCTCAGACTGCAAAGGAAATTATAGATAAAAATATTGAATTATCCGGAGGATTAACCAATTGGAAATTATTGAATTCAGTATTGCTTCAGGGGAAAGTAATCTTGGGAATCAAAGATGAATATCCTATTAAAATATACCAACAACGCCCGAATCTTACAAAAACCGTTATTACCATTAACGGAAAAGATACAGCCATTGAAGGCTACGACGGAACGAAAGGCTATGCAATGAACTATGCAACCAATAAAGTTCAGGAATACGCAGAATACGTGCCGGAAAGCTTCGACAATGACTTTATAGATTGGGAAAATAAAGGTTTTGAAGCAAAATATTTAGGTAAAGAAAAAATAGGAGAGATTTATTGTCATAAAGTTGAATTAACGAAAAACGTAAATAAAAACATCTATTATTTCGATACAAAAAGCTATATGCTTTTAAAAGAAGTGAAAAAAGATGAAGCTTTAATATACTCTGATTACAAAAAAATAGGAAATTTTTCAATGCCCTTCAGAATTGAATCTTCAAGCGCAAAGAAAGACGGAGATTACGTCATGCTGCTCAACAGGATTGATGTGAATAAAGTATTTCCTGCCAATACGTTTAAATTTTAATTAATAAAATAAAATTTAGTTATGAAAAAATTGTTTTTAGTGCTGCTTTCTTTTGTGGCATTTTTCAATAGTTGCGCTCAGAAAAAGAGCGATGCGTCTAAAGCCAAAACCAAAGAACTTATGGGAAAATCAATATACGATTTCAAAGTTGATGCTCTTGAAGAGGGAAAACAAATCAACTTTGCAGATTTTAAAGGAAAGAAAATCCTTATCGTAAATACAGCTTCAGAATGTGGATTTACTCCGCAATATGCTGATCTTGAGAAAGTTTATGAGGAATATAAAGATAAATTGGTAATTGTAGGTTTTCCTGCAAACAATTTTGGAGGACAAGAACCAGGAACAAACCACGAAATTGGTGCTTTTTGTCAGAAAAATTATGGCGTAACATTTCCTTTAGCTTCTAAAGTTTCTGTAAAAGGGGATGATACCGCTCCTATCTTTAAATATTTAACCGAAAAAGACTTAAACGGAGTAAAAAATACAACCATCCTTTGGAATTTCACAAAATTCTTAATCGACGAAAACGGAAAATTAGTTGACTCTTTCGTAAGTACTACAAAACCTACGGATGAAGCGATTACAAAGTATTTGAAGTAATAGTTTACCAATATATCAGTTTAGCAATGTACCAATGTTGAATTTGGTTATTGTTAAACTGATACATTATTAGATTGTTACATTGAGTTATTCATTCGTTTTCTTCGCAAAACAAAAAATATTTCCCAGTTTTATATTAGAATACCCATTGCTTTTGATCTTCGAAGAATTAATCATTGCTTTGGCTAAAATATCTGTTGGTAAGGGTTTTTGGCTTTCCAATAACCCGATTTTATTAGCAAATTTTATAATTCTGCTTCCTAAAACTTCTCCGGTTCTGTCAGAATCTTTTCTCTCCAGCATTCCGGGGTTGAAAATGGTTATTTTATTGAAATGTAACTGTTTTACAGCTTCTTCCAGTTCACCTTTCATTTTAGAATAAAAAATTCTCGATTTTGGATCGGCTCCGTAAGCGGAAACCAAAATATAATCGTCAACATTATTTTCTTTGGCAGCTTTTGCAAACTGGTATTGATAATCATAATCGACTTTCCTTTGAGCTTCCTTACTTCCTGCAGTTTTTAAAGTCGTACCAAGACAGGAAAAAACAACGTCACCTTTCACCAGATTTTTCCATTCTTCAGGATTTTCAAAATTTACAACATGAGTTTTTAGCTTATCATTTTGAATATCAATAGGTTTTCTTACAAAAATATCGACTTCTTCAAAATCTTTATCATTGAGTAACTGATTAACCAAATCTTTTCCTGTAGCGCCCGTTGCACCGATTATTAAAGCTTTCATAATTGTAGTTTGCTGTGGTGATGTTTCTTTCTTAAATTTACTAAATTTGAAGCAAAGTAAAAAATATTACTCATTACCAATTATTTATTACTCATAAAAATATGGATGCCAACGAAATTTTAGATTACTGTCTTGCTAAAAAAGGGGTTACCGAAACTTTTCCTTTTGATAATGTAACCCTTGTTCTGAAAGTAGGAACAAAAATGTTTTTATTGATGTCTTTGGAAAAGCAACCTTTAAGCATTAACGTAAAAACCGATCCGGAATGGAGCGCAGAACTTCGTGAGCAACATCCACAAATTACAGGAGCATTTCATATGAATAAAACCCATTGGAATTCTGTAATGGTAGATGGATTGAAAAGAGATCTTATCTTACAGCTTATCAACCAGTCTTATGAATTGGTGTTTAATTCGATGACGAAAAAAGCGAAAGAAGAGATAGAAAATTCTTAATAATCATTTTAGTTAAAATAATTCAATTATTTTTATTTAGTTATGATGTGTATTTAAATATAACTATCATATAATTAGTTGATTAACATAATAAATTGTCAATAAAAAGTGATAATTACTATTGTAAATATCACTTTTTATTTTTTTATTTGAAGTGTTAAAACCAAGTGCACAAAAAAGGTTAAATACAAATTAATTATTATTAACAGTTAAAAATGATTACATGAAAAAAATAATTTTATTAGCAGGAATTTTGGTAATAGGAACCATAAGTGCAAATACGATCATTCCAAAATATGAGAATGGTAAGAAATCAGAAGAGAAAAAAGAAGTTGTCTCAAAGAATAAATACAAAACGACTTTAAAAACTAAAGCTGCAAAAAAACGGGAATGTGCAACTGTAACAGTAACTTGTACTTCTGCATATACTTGTCAAGATTGGACTGCTAATCAATGGATAGATTGGGCACAGCAAATTCAAAATAATTATTGTATGTATAACAGTCCATTTACTCCTTAGCGATTGCTTGCAACCCAACGAAGGAACAAACCTTGATTAATTGTATTAATCTAAAGTAATAATACAAACCGTTCAAAGAATTACTTTTGGCTACTTTTTGAATTTTTAAACAAAAGATTCTCTGTTCATTTACCAAATGGCCAATACTAAAGTAAACATAAGATTTTTTGGGCGGTTCTTCATAAATAAAGGAGTATGAATTTTACAAAAAAACAAATTTTAACAATTATATTTCTATTAGTTTTCTCTGTATCGTTTTCTCAAACAGCTAAAAAGGATTCGTTACGGGGAGAATTTACTTATTTACTTCAATACAAACCCAATACTTTAAATCGGGACTATATTATTAAAGAATTATATTCATTACAAA
Organism: Chryseobacterium ginsenosidimutans; assembly: GCF_024807225.1. Lineage (GTDB taxonomy): Bacteria > Bacteroidota > Bacteroidia > Flavobacteriales > Weeksellaceae > Chryseobacterium > Chryseobacterium ginsenosidimutans. Next base: position 2,959,314 of record NZ_JANUCO010000001.1, on the reverse strand, counting down.
TAAGTGATAGCCGTTCTTTTTTTATTAGTGAAAATAGATTGAAATTTGATTCTCTTTTTATGGTGAAATATAATAAGAATAAGAATCAGATTGATTTGAGTAATATACCAGTGTCAAGATCTAACTTTCTAATTATCCAAACAAATGATAATTCACAATTTTACGAATCAATAGGAATGACTTTGCTATCTTATAATAGTCCTGTAATTGATAATTGGAAGCTCATTGATGAAACTAAGATGATTAATTCTATTGCTTGTAAGAAAGCAGAGCTACAGTATAAAGGAAGAGGTTGGACTGCTTGGTACGCAACTAAAATTCCTTTTTCTTATGGTCCATACAAATTTAGCGGTCTTCCAGGTTTAATTGTGAAAATAACGGATAAAACAGGAGATTATGATTTTGAATTGGTAAAATCAATATCGAGCTCCAAGTTAAAAGGAAAGATGACAACAGTAAGTGAAAGGTATTATCAGAATGCAAAACTGGTTACAAAAAAAGACTTGTCTCAAGCAAGGACAAATTTTAGAGACAATGCCAAATACCAATTGGAAAGCATGGGTACAGTATTTTTTCAAGACCAAAAAGAAAAGCAGAAAATAAGTGAAACAGAAAAAAAAGGACATAATCCCATTGAATTAGAAGATTAAAAACATCATGCAATAAAGTAACAGCAAAATGCAAGATTGAATAAACAAAAAGAAATTCAATTTTTCTTTAAAAATTAACCGCATAGTTTCTTGCGGTTTTTTATTTTTTAAAAATGAAACTCTTCCGTCAATCTCTTATCCTCATCCAATCTTTCAATTAGTTTCTCCAGTCCTTCAAACTTAATCTCATCATGAAGAAAATCTCTGAATTTTACAGTGATTTTTTCGTCGTAGATATCTCCTTCAAAATCAAGAATATAAACTTCTACGGTTAATTTTTCTCCGTTTACAGTAGGGTTTGTACCGACGCTCAACATTCCTTTATATTGTTTTCCATGGATTAGAACTTCAACAATATAGGCGCCTTTTTTGGGAAGCAACTTAATAGATTCGGTATCGATATTGGCTGTAGGATAACCGATTGTTCTTCCTATTTTCTTCCCATGAACCACCGTACCGGAAACAGAGTAGGAGTAACCCAACATTTCATTGGCTTCCTTAATATTTCCTGCTAAAAGAGCGTTGCGGACTTTGGTAGAGCTGATATTATTTTCGTGAATGTTGATGGCTTCCATTTGTTCGACCTCAAAATCAAGTTCTTTTGATAATTTTTGAAGTAATTCGAAGTTTCCGCTTTTATTTTTTCCGAATGAATGGTCGTAACCTATGATTAAATATTTTACATTAAGCTTATCAATCAAAATCTGACGAACAAATTCTTCTCCCGTTAAATTTCTAAACTCTTCATCGAATTCTTTAAGGAATAAATTTTCGATGCTGTATTTTTCCATCAAAAATTTCTTCTCATCGAGGGTATTCAAGAGTTTTAAATTTTCATTTGGATTAAAAACAAACCTTGGATGCGGCCAAAAAGTAAGCACAGCAGTTTCTAAATTGCTTTCTGAACCAATTTTATTTAATTCATTAATAATACTTTTATGACCAAGATGTACCCCGTCAAACATTCCTAAAGACAATGCTAAAGGCTTTTGAGAGGTATAATCTTTAAAATTCTTGAAAACTTTCAAAACGGAAAAAAATTTGACTGCAAATATAGACATAATGTAGCAATGTATCAATATAACAGTTTACCAATATTGTAAGCAATAATTATTGGTACATTCCGAAATTGATACATTCTGGCATGAGTAAAAAAGCATGATAAAAATCTGTTTTTTAACAATTGCAGGTTTATCAAGAATCATTATATTTGCACCAAGAAAAAATTTAGCAATGGCAAACCAAATTAAAGGAAAAATTTCTCAAATTATTGGTCCTGTAATCGACGTAGTCTTCTCAAATGTGGAAGCAATTCCAAGTATTTATGATGCGTTGGAAATTACAAAAGGAAACGGTGAAAAAGTAGTCTTAGAAGTAGAACAACATATTGGTGAAGATACAGTAAGATGTATCGCAATGGATGCTACAGATGGTCTTCAAAGAGGGCAGGAAGTAATCGGATACGGAAATCCTATTATGATGCCAATCGGTGAAGCTGTAAACGGAAGACTTTTCAACGTTGTTGGGGATGCTATCGACGGACTTCAAAATATTTCTAAGGAAGGTGGTCTTCCTATTCACAGACCAGCTCCGAAATTTGATCAACTTTCAACTTCTGCAGAAGTTTTATTCACAGGTATTAAAGTAATCGACCTAGTTGAGCCTTACGCAAAAGGGGGTAAAATTGGTTTGTTCGGTGGTGCAGGTGTAGGTAAAACTGTATTGATCCAGGAGTTGATTAACAATATTGCAAAAGGACACGGTGGTCTTTCTGTTTTTGCCGGAGTAGGTGAAAGAACGAGAGAAGGAAATGACCTTTTGAGAGAGATGCTAGAATCTGGAATCATCAAGTATGGTGACGAATTCATGGAGTCTATGGAACACGGTGGTTGGGATCTTTCTAAAGTTGACCTTGAGGTTATGAAAGAATCTAAAGCGGCATTCGTTTTCGGACAAATGAACGAGCCACCAGGAGCAAGAGCTAGAGTAGCACTTTCTGGTCTTACATTAGCTGAGTACTACAGAGACGGTGGTGAAAGCGGACAAGGTAGAGACGTACTTTTCTTCGTAGACAACATCTTCCGTTTTACACAGGCTGGTTCTGAGGTATCTGCACTTCTTGGTCGTATGCCTTCTGCGGTAGGTTACCAACCAACTTTGGCATCTGAAATGGGTGCGATGCAGGAAAGAATTACTTCTACTAAAAATGGTTCAATTACTTCAGTACAGGCGGTTTACGTACCTGCGGATGACTTAACTGACCCGGCTCCTGCAACAACATTTGCTCACTTGGATGCAACTACGGTACTAGATAGAAAAATCGCTTCATTGGGTATTTATCCAGCGGTAGATCCATTGGCTTCTACGTCAAGAATCTTGGCTCCGGAAATTATCGGTGAAGAGCATTATAACTGTGCTCAGAGAGTAAAAGAAATTCTTCAGAGATACAAAGCATTGCAAGATATTATCGCAATCTTAGGTATGGAAGAACTTTCTGAAGAAGATAAATCTGTTGTTTACAGAGCTAGAAAAGTTCAGAGATTCCTTTCTCAGCCTTTCCACGTTGCTGAACAGTTTACAGGTCTTAAAGGTTCATTGGTAGATATCAAAGATACGATCAAAGGATTTACTATGATTATGGACGGTGAATTAGATCACTTACCAGAAGCTGCTTTCAACTTGAAAGGAACAATCGAGGAAGCTATCGCGGCTGGACAAAAAATGTTAGCTGATAACGCTTAATAAATTAATTAGACACAAGATGTCAGATTCTAGACATGAGACTTTTATGTCTGAAATCTGAATTCTGAAATCTTTAAATCTAAATTAAAATGAATATAAAAATTTTAACACCAGAATACGTAGTTTTTGAAGGTGAAGTAGACTCAGTATTGTTGCCTGGAAAAAATGGTGAATTTCACATCATGACAAACCACGCAGGAATCGTTTCTTCTTTGATCGGTGGTAAAGTGAAGCTTTTTGCTAAATCTATTGATGAAGCTTATGCTAAAAACTTAACTCAGGAAAATGAGAAAGACGCTGTTTTTTCTTATCCTATCAAAAGCGGTGTTGTAGAATTTAATCATAATAAAGGAATTATCCTTTGTGAATAATTAAATGAAAAGCTAAATATATTTTCAAGAAAGTGTAACTTTGGTTACACTTTTTTATTTTATGTAAGAATCTGATTTCATGAACAGAAGTTTAATCATTTTATTTACTATTTTAGGAGTTCTATTCAATGCTCAGGATATCAAAACCAAAAGAGGTATTGTAAGTCTTGACGGAATTCATGTGGCAAAAATTTCGGATAAGTCGAATATTTACACTTTTATGGATCTAAAAGAGACTCCAATTTATACCATCGAATTTGTTGACAAAAGCGTAGTCGATTCTGTAAGAGATAGTTATATCAAGTTAAAAAGAATTTATAATCAGGAAAAAGTTCTTGATCTTGATTATATTTCTCCGTCTGCATTCTCCGGTGAAGAGAAATCTGCGGTCTATACTTGTATAAAAGGCTTTAAAATCATTGATGAAAGAGGTATTAATATTAAGAATCTGGATGAACTTTTTAAGAATAATCCTAAAAGAAAATTAGATACCAAAACTAAGGAAGCTTATACCATAAGAACTAAAATTGATAAATTAAATATCACCGTAAATAACGTTGGAGAAATCCTTAGTAACGGAAAACCTGTAGGATATTTCACCAATTTACCCGTAAGTTTTGGCTCGGAAGATACGATTACCGATAAAACATTCGTTGATATCGAAATTTATGATGCCAACAGCAAATTTATAGGAAAATACATCACGACAACCAAGCAATTGAAATCTGCAGGCGGAAAAAGCTTTACTATTTATAGGGAAATGTCGGGTCGTGCATCGATTTTAAAATTCCCAACCTATAAAGCTATTGCCGAAAGAATGGCGATTATGGATCCTAATTTTATTAAAATTCAGGAAAAAGTAATTGTTGGTCAGGTTACGAAAGACGGAGTTGAGAAGTAAAAAAATAATAAAAATCCCGAAAAATTAGTTTTGGGATTTTATTATTATTGATTTTTTTAACTATCATCACCAAACCATAAAACTCCAATCTTTTCTGTTGTAACAATAATGAAACCGTAATCGTACCAATAATTATGGCTTATTCCGGACCATGCATTAAGTTCAAATTCCTTTTTGTCTATATTATTAAATACAGATTTTTCCCAATATGAATTTGTATATATTTCTTTGGATCCGGGAAGCTCTTTAAAAAAAAGATCAAGGTATTCTTTTCCTTTTTCCCAAGACATAAAATGTTCATTATATTTTACTTCTTTAATTATAGCAGAAATTATTATATTTTCGGCATCAGATATTGATAATGATGTAAAAATATCTTTTTGTAGCTTTTCTGATTTAAAAAAATAACTATAATCTCTGGCAGAAAAAATAAAATCCTGAAGAGGATCACCTTTTAAGTTTCGTTCAAAAATATAGCAAATGACTTCACTTATTTCTGCTCCGTAAGATGTAATATAATGAGATTCAATACTTTTCTTGAGTTGTAACATTGATATAAAATTAAAATATATGAAAATTACAGACTCAAAATCACCCCGTTTTCTTTCAATTGCTGTATGGATTTTGAGAACCAAAACAACTCAAAATCTTCAAAATTTTCTTCGAAATTTATTTTTAGCTGTTGAAGCGTAATCTTTTTCGATTGATCTGTAGAATTTTCTTCAAACATTTTCATCAGCCATTCTGCCTGTTCCTGCTCCAAATCTATGTTTATAACGTTCGTTTTTAGGTGAATCGTAATTTTTGTATACGGATAATTATGTTTCTTTTTTGTTTTTATACGATTCTCAGCGATTACGTTTTTAGTTAAAAAAATCACTTTTGAATTTCCTTTAAACTTAAAATCTTCTTCTTCGAGCAAACAGTCATGAATGTAATCCGGATCAATTGTAGTTCGTGGAATTTTAAAATCAAACCATTCCTGAAGCGAAAGTTCAAAATTAATTCCGTGCATATAATTGAAAAGAGATTTCTTCAATCCTACACTAAATTTACCATGATCGATTCCTGTTTTGTCGGTAAAATCAATATCATTATTAGCAAACAGAATTTCCTGTTTTATTGGAGTGACTCCAAATTCTTCAGGATTCAAACCGACAGGTGAATGAGCGGTCATCGCAAACTGATGCCAAAATCCGCTCTGTAGAATTCCCATTTCAAACAACTGACGAACCATTTCCAAAGAATCAATCGTTTCCTGAATCGTCTGAGTAGGATAACCGTACATTAAATACGCATGGATCATGATTCCGGCTTCTGTGAAATTGCGTGTAACTTTTGCAACCTGTTCTACAGAGATTCCTTTGTCTATTAATTTCAATAATCGGTCACTCGCTACTTCCAATCCTCCGGAAACGGCAACGCAACCGGAAAGCTTTAGTAAGAAACATAAATCTCTGGTAAAACTTTTTTCAAATCTAATGTTTGTCCACCAAGTTACGACAAGATTTCTTCGTAAAATCTCCAGCGCAACTTCACGCATCAAAGCGGGTGGAGCAGCTTCATCCACAAAATGAAATCCTGTTTCTCCGGTTGTTTGAATCAATTCTTCCATTCTGTCGACCAGAATTTTAGCAGAAATGGGTTCGTAAATTTTAATGTAATCTAAAGAAATATCGCAAAAAGTACATTTTCCCCAATAGCAACCGTGTGCCATTGTTAATTTATTCCATCTTCCGTCGCTCCATAAACTGTGCATCGGATTGGCAATTTCAATGACAGAAATATATTTATCTAATTGTAAATCAAGATAATCGGGAGTTCCGATGTCAACTTGTTTATAATCGTGTCGTTTAGAATTATTTTTATAAACAACTTTCTGATTTTCAAGTAAAAAGGTTCTTTTAAACTCAGAGTCTTCTTGATTTTTATTTAAATTTTCGCAAAGTAATTCAATCGGGAGTTTCGCCATCATCTAAAGTAATGAAATCGAAAAATTCAAAAACCCGCTGATCTTTTATTTCCCTTAATTCTGTATTAGGAAAACCGCCACCCATTGCAATTTTGATGTGAGGATAATTTTCTTTAATAAACTTTGCACATCGAAAAGCCGAATATAAATTTCCGGGAAAAGGAATAGAAAAACAGACCAATTTTGGCTGTACAATATCTAATTTTTCCTGAATAAGCTTCAAGGTAAAATGATCGATAAATGTTTGATCTCCTGATAGTTTTAAATATAATTCATCAAAAGAATTGGCACTTTTTCCTAATCTTTCGGCATATCTGCTGAAACCGAAATCGGCATCAACATTTTCTACAATATAATCGGATAAATCTTCTAAATATAAGGTAGCCAAATGTTTAGCCTTATCCTGCAGACCCATATTTCCGAAAGCAAATTCCATATCATCCAATTGGTTGAATCGGGAAGCTTCCGGAAGAAAATTCATGGAGCAGATTTGTCTTGCCAACGTGGGAGTTTTACCTTGCAGAAAGCAAATAACCTGATCGATGGTCTTTATATATTCGTCTCTCAAGGTAAAAATTCTTTGAGAGTTTTCTGAAATATTGTGAAGATCAATTTCTGTGCTGAAAATCTTCTGAATTCCGTCTTTGGAAAATAACGCCAAAATAACTTCAATACCCAAATCCATCTGATAGCTTGAAATATTTTTGGTATTCAAAAAACCTTTAATATAGGCAGTTGCAGGATAAGGAGTATTAAGTTGGGTAAAAGGCGGAGTGATAAGAAGCAGATCTTTCAACAGTAAATTTTTTGCAAAGTTATTTTAAATCTTTTAGAACCTGTTTAAATTTTACACTCTAATTTTCTTAATCTTAAATAAACAAAGTTTATTCTTTATTTGAACATTAAGAATTTAAGAAATCTGATTCTTACTAAGAATTGAGAAATCAATACATTGATTTTTGTTAAGTTTTTTAAGTATTAAACCCTTAAAATCTTAACTTCTTAATGTTAAAATTGTTTGGAAGAAAATTTAAACAGGCTCTTAGATTTCTCTAATGATTTGTTTTTAAAAAAACCGTTAGAAGAATCTAACGGTTTTCATTTATTTTAAATTGAAAATCAATTACATTTGTTTGTACTCGATATTCATTTGTTTTTCCATTTCAGCATATGCACCTGAAACTAATTTTTCTTTGATGCCTTCAAAAGCAGCCAAAGTTTCATTAATTTCAGAATCTGTATGTGAAGCTGTAGGGATTAATCTTAACAAGATCATTCCTTTTGGAATTACGGGATATACCACAACTGATGTGAAAACTCCATAGTTTTCTCTTAAATCTTTAGCCAAAAGAGTAGCTTCAATCGTAGTTCCTTCAATGAAAACAGGAGTTACACAAGTGTTTGTGTTTCCAAGGTTGAAACCTCTTTCCTTTAATCCGTTTTGAAGTTTATTTACGTTTTCCCACAATTTATCTTTAATTTCCGGGCGCGTTCTTAGAAGTTCTAATCTTTTCAACCCTCCGATTACCATTGGCATTGTTAAAGATTTAGCAAAAATCTGAGAACGAAGATTGTATTTTAAAAATCTGATGATCGTTTCATCTCCCGAAAGAAATGCTCCGAAACCTGCCATAGATTTAGCAAAAGTAGAGAAATAAACATCAATCTGATCTTGGCAACCTTGCTCTTCACCCGCTCCAGCTCCGGTTTTACCCAAAGTTCCGAAACCATGCGCATCATCTACCAACAATCTGAAATTAAATTTTGATTTTAAATCACAAATCTCTTTCAATTTCCCTTGCATTCCTCTCATTCCGAAAACTCCTTCAGTAATCACCAAAATTCCGCCTCCGTTTTCTTCTGCTACTTTAGTTGCTCTAGCTAAGTTTTTTTCTAAACTTGCAATATCGTTATGTTTGAACGTAAAACTTTTCCCCATATGAAGACGAACTCCGTCTACGATACAAGCGTGAGAATCTGCATCATAAACGATTACATCGTGTCTTGTAACCAATGCATCAATAGCCGAAACCATTCCCTGATAACCGAAATTTAAAAGATAAGCAGACTCTTTTTGAGTAAATTCTGCCAATTCTTTTTCCAATTGTTGGTGTTGTTGGGTTTCACCCGACATTGCTCTTGCGCCCATCGGATAAAACATTCCGAATTCTGCAGCAGCTTTTGCATCAGCTTCCAACACTTCCGGGTGGTTGCAAAGACCTAAATAGTCATTGGCACTCCAGAAAATTACATCCTTACCCTGAAATTTCATTCTTGGACCAATCGGACCTTCCAGTTTTGGGAAAACAAAATATCCTTCGGCATAATCTGCAAATTGTCCTAATGGACCAGGATTTTGTTTAATACGATCAAAAATATCTAACATTTTATTAATATTTGAGTAAACAGCCTTTTGTGATCTAGCAAAGGCTTGATTTGTATAAATTTATTTTTATTTGATGAATTCTGTTTTGAAAACTTCATCATAGTTGTGTACACAGTTATTAACGAAACCTTGTTCAGCCATCCATTTGTCACTGTATACTTTTGTGATGTATCTAGATCCATGATCCGGATAAATTAAAACAATCAGATCATTTTCAGACAATTCGTGAGATTGTGCGTACTGAATTAAAGCCTGTGTAACAGCTCCAGTTGTGTAACCTCCCATAATAGCTTCTTTTAAAGCGATTTCGCGGGTTCTGTAAGCCGACATTTCATCATTTACCCTTATAAATTCGTCTACTTTGTCGAAAAGAAGGGCAGAAGGGATTAAATTTTTCCCCATTCCTTCAATTTGATAAGGATGAACATCTTCTTTGTGAATTTCTCCTGTCTCGTGGTAACTTTTTAAAATAGAACCATCTGCATCAACACCGATAATCTTGATGTCAGGATTTTTTTCTTTTAAGAACTTTGCTGAACCGGATAAAGTTCCCCCTGTTCCTGTACATGCAAAAAGGTGTGTGATTTTACCTTGTGTCTGTTCCCAAATTTCAGGACCTGTAGTTTGATAATGCGCATCAATATTCAATTCGTTGAAATACTGATTGATATAAACTGAATTTGGGGTTTCTGCAGCAATTCTCTTAGCCACCTCATAATAAGATCTTGGATCATCGGCAGGTACATTTGCAGGACAAATATAAACGATAGCTCCAAGTGCTTTAAGATAGGCAATTTTCTCAGGTTTGGTTTTATCACTTACCGCAAGGATACATTTGTATCCTTTAATGATGCAAACCATTGCAATTGAAAATCCTGTGTTTCCTGATGTAGTTTCTACAACTACGGAATCCTCTTTTAATAAACCTTTTTTCTCAGCGTTGTCTATAATATGAAGTGCGATTCTGTCTTTAGTGGAATGTCCAGGATTATATGATTCTAACTTGGCATACACGGTTGCAGGAATATCTTTCGTCACAGTGTTAAGCTTCACCATAGGAGTATTTCCTATAAGGCCAAGTATATTATCGTAAACATTACTCATTATTTGTTATTTTTCAATAAAAATCTGTCGGCAAAAATACAAAAAAATAAATTTATTTCTAAACTTTTGTTTGATTTCTAACCTCTAAAATAGATAAAATTTTATTTTCTATTACTATGTCAACCCGAAAGTTTTCAAAAAGCGAGCCAAAATCTTTAAATTTTGTTAAAAACCGCCTAAAATCATATAAAAGCGTTATTTTCGCATAATTGATTTATTACTATGAAAAATTGGGCTTTTAGGCAATGGAACACCGTCCTCGGATGGGCTGTTTTCGTCATTGCATTTTTCACGTACTTGTCCACCATAGAACCGAATTTCAGTTTTTGGGATTGTGGCGAGTACATTTCCTCGGCTGTAAAGCTTGAAGTAACGCACGCTCCTGGAGCTGCATTATTCCAGATTGTGGGTGCTGTGGCAGCCATTTTTGCTTTAGGGAACGGCGAAAATTATTCTATCGTGATCAACGCGATGTCTGCATTGTTTAGTGCATTTACGATTTTGTTTTTGTTCTGGACAATTACACATTTCGTGAGAAGACTTCTCAACAAAGACTTTGAAGAGATCACCAAACATCAGGAGATTTCTATTCTTTTTGCAGGTATGGTGGGAGCTTTGTGCTTCACCTTTTCAGATACGTTCTGGTTTTCTGCGGTAGAAGGGGAAGTGTATTCGATGGCGTCTATGTTCATCGCACTTTTAGTCTGGTTGATTACAAAATGGGAAAACGAATATCTGTCTTCAGACAATGAACGATGGATTATTCTTATTTTCTTCATTTTAGGACTTTCTGTAGGGGTTCACATGATGTGTATGTTGGCGATTCCTGCGGTTTGTTTTGTGTATTATGCCAGAAAATACAAATTCACCTGGAAAAATTTCATCTGGGCGAATCTTATTACATTGCTTATTTTAGCGATTGTATTTAAAGGAATTTTCCCTTTGATTATGACCTTGTTCGGGAAACTTGAAATTTTCTTTGTCAACGGATTAGGATTACCTTTCCATTCAGGAACGATTGTAGCGTTTATTTTAATGATTGCGATCTGTTATTTCCTGATTACATATTCAAAAAAGATGAAGAAAAATCTTTATCAGACGATTGCTTTATCCGTAGTTTTTATGATGATTGGTTTCTCTTGCTGGATGGTAATTCCCATCAGAGCCAATGCAAATCCTCCGATGAACCTTAATGATCCGGATAACGCGATCGGTATGTTGGATTATTATAACAGAGAGCAATACGGTGACTGGCCTACAATTTACGGTCAAAATTACACCGCTTTCCTTGATGCAAACGGAATTGATAAAAATGAAGACGGAAGTTTCAAAACTCAGAAAACGGGAGAAATCTACGAAAAAGATGAGAAATCAGGAACTTATAGAAAAACAGGAGACAGATTTAATTATGTTTTCAATAAAGCTCATGTAGGCTTCATGCCGAGAATGTTTAATGAAGATAAAGATGTAATGGCAAATTACATTTCTATGTACGGAGCGCCGGATTTTACATTTAATTATTCAAATGAAGATGTTGCCGACAGTCCTGAAGCTAAACAGATCTTTGAGGAACTAAGACAAAAATATGAAGATAAGTCGATTACGGCTGCTGATTATTTAAAGGTAAAGCAATATAACTTAATTAATGTTCAAAAGCCTTCTCTGGCTCAGAATTTAGATTATTTCATTACATTCCAAAACGGATATTATTTTGTGAGATATCTCATGTGGAACTTCGTAGGACGCCAGAATGACCTTGAAGGAAACATGGAAAGCACAAGAGGAAACTGGGTTTCAGGGATTTCTTTTATTGATGATGCTTTGTGGGGAAATCAGGAGAAAATGCCTGCGAAATTTAAAAATGAAAGTACAGTAAAATTCTTCTTTTTACCTTTATTATTAGGATTAATTGGATTCTTCTTCCAATTAAATAAAGACTTTGGCAGATTCTACGCTATCTTATCATTATTTGTGATAACGAGTGTCGGAATTGTTTTCTATACAGGGGTAAAACCTTTTGAGCCGAGAGAGAGAGATTACGCAATGGTGGGTTCGTTCTACGCCTTTTCCATCTGGATCGGACTTGGAGCGGGAGGACTTCTCTGGTTACTTCAATCAAAAGTAAAATCTAATGTAGCAAACGTCGCTGCAGGGGTAATTTTATTAGGAGTTCCTTTTATGATGGGCTTCCAGAATTATAATGTACACAACAGACACAACAGATATACTTCTTACGACTACGGATATTCTGTATTAAAATCTTTACCGAAAAACGATATTATGTTTGTTTACGGTGATAATGATACGTATCCGGTTTGGGCAATTCAGGAAACTCAACAATTGAGAGACGATGTAAAAGTGGTGAACTTCACATTAGCTTCAACGCCTTGGAATATCGATCAGATCAAAAGAAGAACGTATAATGCAGCTGCAGTTCCAGGCGTATTGACTCATGATGACTACAGAGATGGTGTTAACGACCAGATCTACATGATGAAAAAAGACGACTGGCAAGGAGTTTTCTCTATGTTGAAACAACAGGGAGCTCCGGAAACAGAATTTGCAGAATTCAAAAAATATCTTACTCAGGATTCTATGACCATGAAGGAAGCGATTAATTTCCTTAAACATTCGTCTCCTGCGAAAAATGAATTGCTAAAAATGTATTTCGGAGAAGAAAAGTATGAGAAATACAATATTTTACCCGTAAATAAATTCATTTTACCAGTAAATAAAGTAAATGCTCTACAGGCAGGAATCATCAATCAGGCAGATCTTCCAAATACAGTGAATCAAATCATGATTACGTATAAAGGAAATACGCTTTACAAGAATAACCTGATCTTGCTTGATGTATTGGCAAATTTCGACTGGAAAAGACCAATCAACTTCTCTTCAGGAGGTATCTACGACAGCGAAAATATTTTCTATCTAGACGAATATCTTCAGTTTGACGGATTCAGTTACAGATTGATCCCGATTCATACACCGCAAACTCCGGATGGTGAAATGGGAAGAGTAGACGCTAATTCTTTATATAATATTGTTAAAAATTACAGATGGGGTAATTTCAAAGATCTGAATGCTCACTTCGATGAAACTGCAACATCAAACATTATGAGCTACAGAGCATCTGCAAGCAGAGCAGCAGCAGCTTTAGCAACAATGGGACAAAAAGGAAAGGCACTGGAATTATTGGATCTAGCTTCCAAAGAAATTCCTGCACAGAAATACAACGATCCACGTTCTTTAAGCTCAATGGTTTACGGATATATCGTTTCAGGACAGGAGAAAAAAGGATTGCAATTGGCAGAAGTTCTTAAGAAAGGAATCTTTGAAGAATATGATTATTACATGAGTTTAAGCAAGTCTGATCAAAGTTATCTGAGAAAACAGATCAGAACAAAACCAATGGAATATTCATTAGTAATCTCTGCTGTTACCGACGGATACACAAGAATCGGACAGAAAGATAAAGCGTACGATTACCTTGTAAAATCAATAGAACCGATCGATAAGAAATTCAATACATTCATTGAAAATCTTAAAGAAATGGGCAAGGAAAAAGCAATGACCGAGTCTGAACAGGTGCAAAAGATAACGCCATTCTACCAATATTTATTTGATATAATGGAACCTTTTGATTCTACTTATTCGAAAGAAAAGGAAAATCAAATCACCAATTCGATTATTAAAGCAACGCAATAATAACAAAATTTAAAACGGGACTTCGGTTCCGTTTTTTTTTATGTATTTGGATTCAAAAATTTTAAGATTATATTTGCCTAATCAAAGAAGCACAATGGCAGAGAAAAAAAACACCAAAATCCCAATTTATGCTGTAGCTGTTACAGTCGTTTTTAAACTATTATTTTTATTAACACACTACATTCAGGAAGATGCCTTCATCACATGGAGAGTCGCCCAAAACCTTTTGGATTACGGAGTAATCGGGTTCAACGGGGCGACGAAAATCTCTGCATCTACCACTCATTTATACGTTTTTGTTTCCTGGTTTTTTAATGTAATTTTCGGAAAAGAGAACTTTATTGAGCCGATTCTTATCTTTAATTCGATACTTTTTACAATAGGTACTTTGCTGCTTTCGCATTTGGTTTTAAAAAATGTCTGGCATAAAGCAATCTTTATATTTTTAGTTGGAATTTTACCTCCCGCCATAAAAATTTCAATCCTCGGAATGGAATACGGAATTCTTTTCTTTTTAGAAATGGCTTTGTTGTATTATGGCTTTAATAAAGGTAAAAAATGGGCTTTTATCATCTTGCCGATCTTAATTCTATTCACGAGAATTGATACCGTTATTTTCTTAGGAATTATCTTTTTGGTTGATGTATTCTGGACTAAAAAAATAAAATGGAGCTATATTTTAGGTGGAATTTTAGGAGTTTCGACGGCTTTGGCTTTCAACTGGTTTTATTTTGGCGAGATCGTTAATAATACGATTGTTGCTAAAAAACTGGCTTATGATAAACATTTTACATTGGAACAAAATGTAGAGTATTTCAGATTAAATTTCGGAAACTTTTGGGGAATGCTGAAACTTCCGGGAGACTTCAATCCACTGACCATTTTATTATTGATTTTCGAAATATTATGTTTCATTTATTTGGTAAGACAAAGAGAAAAAAGAAACTACTTCCTTTGGATGATCTTCATTTTCGGATGGGTAAAACAGTTGATTTTCCTTTCTCAGAAAAGCCTTTTCGATTGGTATTATTGGGTTCCGCAGATCTTACTTTTTGTCCCGATTTTAATTTTTGTTTTAGAGCAAAAGGTTAAAAAAAACTTATGGTTATCTTTATTAATCGTGGTTTACATTATTCCAATGTTGGCTTTTCAAACAATACATTCTATCGCAACCGGAAACGGAGAATGGAATTACCGAAGAACCATCGGAGTATTTTTAAATCAATATGAAAAAGATAAAAAACAATGGATTTTATTAGAGCCTGCAGGTTATGTTCCTTATTTTTCGGGCTTAAAAACGATTGATGAAGTTGGTTTGGTCGATAAAGGAGTTCAGGAAGAAATTAAAAAAGATAAACCCAATTTCTGGATCAATACTGTCAAAAAAAGGAAACCGAAATATCTGCTTTCTTACGACGATTTATATTCAAAAAAAGATGCGGAATATTTTAAAATTCATTATAAATTATTAAAAGAATTCCGGGTAAAAGATCATCTGAAAAGTGATAATAAAATCTTAGAAAAAATTTATATTTTAAAACCTTCCGGAACAGATTATAATTTGTACGAAAGAGTTGATTAAATTGGGCTGGAAGACAGAAGTTGGATGTTTGAAGTTTACTTTATTTTCAAGACTCACCAACTCCAAAACACTCAAACTCTAATACTCTAAAATTCTCCAACAACTATGAAATACTGTGCTTTTCTCCGCGGCGTCAACGTAAAAGGAACCAACATGAAAATGGCGGAAGTCTGTCAGGTTTTCAAAGATGCGGGAATGGAAGAGGTGATTTCGATTTTAGCTTCCGGAAATATTGTTTTTTCGTCGGATAAAAAAGCCGATGAATTAAAAAAAATCCTTGAAAAAGCAATGTCTGATCATTTTTCTTATGAAGCATTTTTATTCGTAAAATCTCAGGAAGAAATAGAAAATTTCTGGAACGGGAATCCTTTTGAAAAAAATGAAGATCTTCATTCCTATACCTTCGTCGGAACTGACGGAATTGAGAATATTTTAATGAGAGAATTCGAAAGCGCCTCAAAAACAGAAAATGAAGGCGCAAAAATTGTCAATACTATTTTCTATTGGCAAATTCCAAAGGGAAATACACTGGATTCTACTTTTGGTAAAATTTTAGGCAAGAAAAGCTTGAAAGATCAATTTACAAGCAGAAATATTAATACTTTTGAGAAGATTTTAAAGAAGTTTTGATTTGATATTCTCTCGCAGATTTAGGAGATTACGCAGAAGTTTGCGTTAAACTTAACGACAAAAAATTAAAAAAAATCTGCGTCATCTGCCAAATCTGCGAGAATAAAAAAGATGCTTAGACAAATCTAAAGGAGCACGAAGCAGTCGAA
Organism: Chryseobacterium ginsenosidimutans; assembly: GCF_024807225.1. Taxonomy (GTDB): domain Bacteria; phylum Bacteroidota; class Bacteroidia; order Flavobacteriales; family Weeksellaceae; genus Chryseobacterium; species Chryseobacterium ginsenosidimutans. The sequence goes on along the minus strand of NZ_JANUCO010000001.1, from coordinate 2,943,119 downwards.
GCATCCCTAAAATAAAAATCCAAAAGAATAAAACTATTGCAACCATAGTCTGTTAAAGCTTTCAAATAATTTCGGATTTCCGAACTTTCTCAGTATTTTTACTGAACTTTATAATTAAAATAAAAATGATTCAATATTTAGATAATATTCATCACAAAGATTCAAAAAACTTTTTCTTAATTGCCGGACCGTGTATTATTGAAGGCGAAGATATGGCGCTAAGAATCGCTGAAAAAGTGGTAGAATTAACCAATAAATATAATATTCCCTATATTTTCAAAGGAAGTTTCAAAAAAGCCAACAGAAGCAGAGTAGATTCTTTTACGACGATTGGTGAAGAAAAATCTTTGGAAATCCTTAAAAAAGTTGGTGAAACTTTCAATATTCCGACCACGACAGATATTCACGAAAATGACCATGCTGCTTTGGCTGCTCAATATGTTGATGTTCTGCAGATTCCGGCATTTTTGGTGCGTCAGACAGATCTTTTGATTGCCGCTGCAAAAACAGGAAAATGTGTTTCATTAAAAAAAGGACAATTTCTTTCTCCTGAATCCATGAAATTCGCTGTTCAGAAGGTTACAGATTCTGATAATCCGAGAGTTGCGATTATAGAAAGAGGAAATTCTTTTGGTTACACCGATTTAATTGTTGATTACAGAGGAATTCCTACAATGAGAAATTATGCGCCTGTAATTCTGGATGTTACGCATTCTTTACAACAGCCAAACCAAAGTTCCGGAGTAACTGGAGGAAGACCGGATCTTATTGAAACAGTTGCCAAAGCAGGAATCGCAGTAGGTGCGGATGGAATTTTCATCGAAACTCATCCGACTCCCGAAACCGCTTTATCTGATGGTGCAAACATGCTAAGATTAGACCTTTTAGAAGATTTGTTACAGAAATTGACAAGAGTAAGAGAAGCGATTTTATAATTCTCTTCAGTTAATTTATTTAAATTAAAAATTAACACTAAAAACACTTTTTAGAAAATTCGAAATTGTTTTCCATACTCCTCTGATAAGAGACGAAAGTCTGAAGTAGAGTATATTGATTATTTAGTTTTCAGTTTTTGTACTGTTAAATAAAGTTTAAATAAGTTAAAATAAAATTTATATATTCACGTTTGAAATTTTAAAGCATTTCTTTTGAAAAAACTAGTTTTACCATTGAGCCTTATGGTTCCCGTATTAGTATTCTCTCAGGTTAGGAAGAAAAAGGATACTCTGAAAACCACCAATATTGAGGAAGTCGTTTTCCAGAAAAAAGTAACCGGAAAAACGAATGACATGACTGCTGTGAAAATTTCAGCAAAAGATGCTCAGAATGTGGCGAGTATTTCCGGGGGAATTGAAGGGATTCTTAAAACTTTGCCTTATGTAAACTCAAATACCGAGCTGTCTTCACAATATATGGTTCGTGGTGGAAACTATGACGAAAACCTTATCTACATTAATGATATTGAGATTTACAGACCTTTCTTGATTAGAAATTCTCAACAGGAAGGGTTGAGTATCATTAATCCGGACATGGTTTCAACAGTGAATTTTTCTGCAGGAGGTTTTGAACCGAGATACGGTGATAAAATGTCTTCCGCTTTAAATATTTATTATCGTGAACCTGAAAAATTTGAAGTTTCAGGAGAAGGTAGTTTAATTGGAGGAAGATTAACGACCGGTTTTGCTGCAGGAAAAGATAAGGATGGTAATAAAAAGTTTACCGCTTTATTTTCAGGAAGATACAGAAATACAAACCTTGTTCTTAATACGTTAAAAGAAGATACGGACTTTAATCCTAAATATATGGATTTCCAGACGTATCTGAATTATCATTTCAGTCCGAAGTTTACGGTTTCTTTCATCGGATATTATTCTCAGAATGATTATGAGATGATTCCGAAGGAAAGAAGTATCGATTTTGGTTCTTTACAAAGACCGATTAATCTTACTGTAAATTATGCCGGTCGTGAAGATGATAAGTATAAAAATATGATGGGAACGGTTTCTATGAACTATAAACCGTCAGATAAATGGAGATTTACGTTGGATGCTTTTGCGTATCAAAACCGTGAAAGAGAATATTATTCCATTGCTTCGGCTTACGTTTTACAGACTTTTGATCCTATTACGGGAGATCCTGTGACGTCATATGATACGGGCGGACAAATTGAGCACGCACGAAACGATTTGTTTGTAAGAACGTACGGAACGCAGTTCAGAACCCGTTTTTCACCCAATGTGAATACGGATATTGAAGTTGGATTTAAATACGAAAAAGAAAACCTGAAAGATCTTACCAACGAATGGAAATTAGTAGATTCTGCAGGGTATAGCACACCGATTTCGGCTCTTATTGATCCTAGAAATCCGCCTGATCTTAATTTGTATTATAATATTTCAGGAAATAATCATATCGAGCCTACAAGAATGTCGGCGTATGCGCAATATTCTCAGAAGTTTTTGTGGGGAAGCAATAAGGTATTTATAAATGCGGGAGCAAGAGTTTCACACTGGAGCTTTAATAATGAAACTATTTTTTCTCCAAGAGCACAATTTGCTGTAAAACCGGATTGGGATACCGATATGTTATTCAGACTTTCGGGAGGTGTATATTATCAAGCGCCTTTCTATAAGGAAATCAAGGATTTAGATGGTAATTTTAATCCGAATATAAAATCTCAGCGATCAATTCAGGCTATTTTGGCAAATGATTATGAATTCGAATTTGATGATCGTCCGTTTAAGCTTACGACAGAATTGTATTACAAAAAAATGAATGATCTGATTCCGTATTTTATGGATAATGTGAGGATCCGATATTCAGGAAAAAATAATGCTTCAGGTTACGCGTACGGAATTGATACAAGATTATTCGGAGAATTTGTTCCGGGTGTTGATTCTTGGTTATCTGCAAGTTACGCCAGAATTTATGAAAATATTGACGGGAAAGGAGATATTCCGAGACCGACCGATCAGAGGTTAAGATTTGCGATGTTCTATCAGGATTATATGCCGAGATTCCCTTCAATGCGTGTCAATCTTACCTTGGTTTATGCAATGGGATTGCCAACAGGATCGCCAATTGTTTTGGACGAAGACAGGCAGATCGATTATTTGGCAGGTTATACTTATCAGAAAACATTGCCTTCGTATAAAAGAGTGGATATAGGACTTTCAAAAGTATTTATCGATAGAAAAGAAAACAAAAAAACGTACGGTTTCTGGGGTAATTTTGATGAATTAACTTTAGGAGTACAGGTTTTCAATGCTTTCAATATCAGAAACACGGTTGCCAATCAATGGATTACAGATGCGAATACAAATTTGATGTATCCTGTTCCGGTACGTTTAACAGGGCGTTTCTTTAATGTAAAGCTTGAATTTAAAATTAAATAAGAACAGGTTGCATTTAACAGATTTCAGATTTAGAAAAAATAAAATATTCTCAATCATCTGTGAAAATCTGTGCAATCCGTGGGAAAAATAAAATAAACAAGAACTCCTGAACATCTCAGGAGTTTTTTTTATTTTCCAAATTTTATAACAACAATACAAAATTCTATAACATCCATATCAAAGTTATTTTTACCTTTGTCTCAGTGAAAAAGATTCTCGCCATATTATTCTCTATTTTCTACTTCGGATTTTCTTCCGGGGCGGTTTTTAGCGTTCATTATTGTATGGAAGAATTTGCTTCTGTGAGCCAGAAAGTTGATAATATCTGCAGTAAATGCGGTGTTAAAACGAAAAAAGACTGTTGCAAAACAGAAATCAAAATTGTAAAAGTTGATGATTCTCAAAAATCAGATTTTCTTAAAATTGACTTTTTAAAACAGATTGCAGAAATTCAAAATCACGAATTTTTCTTTGTAGATCAATCGTTTTCGGCTACAAAATTCACGCAGATTCAGATTAATGCACCACCGGAAAATCGGTCGGTTCCGATCTTTATTAATCATTGTAATTTTAGAATTTAGAATTCGTCAGTCGTTTGATTTCCTTATCATTACGAACGACATGTTTTGTCGCATGATGCGATATTTTTAAACAATTCTTTATTAAAAATCTATTCATTCTAAAATTTAAAACAATGAAAAAATATATCATTACAGCAGTATTCTCTTTATTTTCAATTATTTCACTTTCAGCACAGTCTAAAAAAGATGGACAGGTTTCTAAGCTTTATCAGAATTATATTGCGATAAAATCGGCTTTAGCTTCCGACGATGCAGATAAAACCTCAAAAGCGGCAACAGAATTTATTAAGACGGCTTCAGCAATCGATGTTAAACAGGTTTCTGAAGGTAATTTAAATATTCTTAGAAAAGATGCCACCACAATTTCGGAAGCAAGAAATATAAGCGCTCAAAGAGAAACGTTTATGAACCTTTCGGATAATATGATTGCTTTGACGAAAGAATTTAAACTTTCTGAAAACCCAATCTATGTTCAGTATTGTCCGATGGCTGATGGAAGTTGGCTAAGCGACGAATCAAAAATCATCAATCCTTATTACGGAAAGTCTATGCTTTCATGCGGAAATGTAAAGTCGACGATTAAATAATATTCTTATTTATCTTTAAAATAATAAGTTGTATAGTTTAAGTTAGAATTAACTTTAAATAATGATTTGAAGTCTTTGCTAAATGAAAATTCTTTAAGAACGAGAAATATTCTCAATCATTCAAGAAAATATTTGCGCTTTTTACGTTAAAAATTCAGCAATAATTTAAACTATACAACTTCAAAACCTCGGAATATTATGAAAAAAATACTCATATTTCTGATGCTTTTGTTCTATTTTTCCAGTTTTTCACAAACTACAAAAACGTTTTTTACTTGTCCGATGGATCGTGAAATCGTTTCTTCAAAACCCGGAGATTGCCCAAAATGCGGAATGACGTTGGTGAAAAAAACGGTTGTTATAAAACCTAAAGTTATTGCAAAACCGCAGATAAAATTATCTCCAAAAATAGAATCAAAGCAAGTAGAAATTAAAAATAAAACCAAGGCTAAGATTGAAATTAAAGTAAATAAAGCGAAAAATGGTCCTAAAATTACGTCCGTTTTAAATGCTAAAAATCAAACTAAAGCTTTACCCAAAATTGAATCTCAGTCCCAAATAATGTACGCTTGTCCGATGCATCAGGAAGTGACTTCAAACAAACCCGGAAAATGCCCGAAATGCGGAATGGATTTGGTAGAAAAAGAAAATTCAAATAAGGAAGTTGTTGAAAATCAGAAAGAAGAAAAATCTGTTTTAAAAAGAAATTCTGAAAACGGGAAAGTAAGTTTTGGAGGAAAAACGGTTCGTTACGATTTATATGTAAAAGATACGATTGTCAATTTTACAGGGAAAAATCGCAGAGCAATTGCTGTCAACGGAAAATTACAGGCTCCGACTTTATATTTTACGGAAGGCGATACCGCCGAAATTTATCTTCACAATATGTTAAAAGAAAATACAGGTTTTCATTGGCACGGCGTGATTTTACCGAACGAACATGACGGAGTTCCTTATTTAACGACAAAGCCTGTAAAGCCGGGTGAAACACATTTGTATACATTTAAAATTTCTCAAAACGGAACTTATTGGTATCATTCTCATGAAGGTTTGCAGGAGCAAATCGGGATGAACGGGATTTTGGTTTTCAATAAAAGAGAAGGAGATCCAAAAGTGAATTATACCAAAGAAATTCCTGTATTATTGGGAGATTGGAGTGACGAAGATCCGATGCAGATTGCGAGACGGCTTCACATGGCGAATACGGATTGGTACGCAATTAAGAAAAATGCAGTTCAAAGCTACTGGGAAGCGATAAAATCCGGGAATTTTGGGACGAAAGCGTTGAACGAGTGGAAAAGGATGGAAGCAATGGATGTGAGCGACGTTTACTACGATAAATTCCTCATTAACGGACAGCCAAGTTCTGATTATCCTCAATTAAAAGCGGGCGATAAAGTTCGGTTGAGAGTTGCCAATGGAGGTTCTTCAACCTATTTTTGGCTGAATTTCGGAGGCGGAAAAATAAAAGTAATCGGAAATGACGGGAATGATGTTGTTCCTGCGGAAGTCGATCGTTTGATTGTCGGAGTTTCCGAAACGTATGATATTGAAGTCACAATTCCTGAGAATAAAAGCTTTGAATTTCGTGCGACGTCGGAAGACAGAATCGGTCATGCTTCACTTTGGTTAGGTTCCGGTGAAAAAATAGAAGCTCCGAATTTACCTAGACTAAAGCTTTTTGAAGGTATGAAAATGATGAACGGAATGATGGAAATGAGCGGAAATATGAAGCCTATGAATATGACGATGGGAAATCAAATGATGGATATGAATGAAGTGATGTATCCTGAACTTCCTGAAAGTCAACGGAAAATGACAATGAAACATATCAACGAAATGATGGGAATTAAGTCTAAAGATTCTGAAAAAGAAGATCCTACAAATCATTCTGAGATGAATATGAAAGAAGAGAAATCTCTTAAAAGATTGTCTTACAATATGTTGAAATCTCCTGAGAAAACAATTCTTCCGACAGAAAACGTGCGTGAAATGAAATTTACGCTGGAAGGAAATATGAACCATTATCTGTGGACTTTAGACAATAAAACGGTTACGGAAACGGACAAAATTCTGGTTAAAAAAGGAGAGATTCTGAGAATTACGATGTACAATAATTCGATGATGAGACACCCGATGCATCTTCACGGTCATGATTTCAGACTGATTAATTCAAAAGGAGAGTACTCGCCGTTAAAAAATGTAGTCGACATTATGCCGATGGAAACCAATACGATAGAGTTTGCAGCCAACCAAGATGGCGACTGGTTTTTCCACTGTCATATTCTGTATCACATGATGGCGGGAATGGGAAGGATTTTTAGTTATGAAAATTCAGCACCGAATCCGCAACTTCCGAATAGAAAATTGGCTTGGAAGGATTTTATGAAGGATAACAGAATGGTAAGTTCGATGGCGATGCTTGATATTCAGAGTAATAAGATTCATGCAGAAACGATGACGATGTTCGGACCGAGATGGGCAAATTTAAGTGAGTTTCATTCGAATTGGGATTTCAATCATTTTGATGGCAATTTTAAAGTTGGAAGATTTTTAGGTAAATTTCAATGGGCTTTACCGTATGCAGGTTTCAGAATTCAGAAAAATCATGAAATTATGGAAAGAAAAATGGCGGAAGAAATGGATGAAGATTTTCACGGAAAGAAAACCTGGTTTGGACAGCAAAAGGCTTCTAAAAGTAAAGCAACGGCAATTGTCGGTATGCAATATCTTTTGCCTATGTTGGTGACAGCAGATGCAAGTGTTGACCAAAACGGAAAGGTTCTATTGGAATTTAGCCGGGAAGATATTCCGCTTTCTCGAAGATTGAGAGGAAATTTCACCGTGAATTCTGATGGTGAATTTAATACGGGATTACGTTATATTTTACAGAAATATGTATCTGTTTCCGGGAATTATGATAACGAAATGGGATGGGGAGCCGGAATTACTTTGACTTATTAATATAAAGACTGTCAATTTGAGGCAGTCTTTTTTTATCTCCCACAGATTACACGGATTTGCACAGATGATTGCGCATAATTTCTTCTTACAGAAATTAAAAGTATCGCATTTGGAAAGCCTTGTCAAGGTTTAAACCTTGACAAGGCTGATTGAAAAAGAATTTTACGCAATCATCTGTGCAAATCCGTGTAATCTGTGGGAAAAATAAAATCACATTTCCAGTTGAATAACTTTCTCAACCAATTTCTGATTTACACTTTCCGGAATTAATCTCATCAAGAAATTTCGCAGAGAATTTCCATTTTCCCATTGAGAAATTTGCCCTATTTTCCAGCTCGTATTGACAATATAATCAACTTTTTTTCTTCTGATTTCCTGAAATTCTTTAAAAACAGTATTGAAATCTTTATTTTTCTCTAATAATTTTCCAATAACGTAAGCATCTTCAACTGCCTGACAAGCGCCTTGTCCCATATTTGGAGTCGTTGCATGAGCTGCATCGCCGATTAAACAAAGGTTTTCAGAATACCATTTTGGAATAGGCGAGAGGTCGATAATATCGTTGAGAATAATGTTCTTTTCTAAAGTTGATTCAAGAATATTTAAAACTAAAGGATCAAAATCATAAAAATAATCGATTACACTTGAATTAAATTTATGATTTCCTTTATTAATCAGGGCATACCAATATACTTTTTTATTTGAAAGTCTTACAAAACCGAAACGTTTACCTTTTCCCCACAGTTCAAAAGCTTCATGATGGTATTTTTCGGGCAATTCGAAGTCTACTAATCCACGCCAACATATTTGTTTTGCATTCCGGATTTTTCCTGTTTTGAAAATCTGATTTCTTATCTTAGAGTGAATTCCGTCTGCTCCGAAAACGATTTTACTTTCAATTGTAGTTTCGTTTTCAAATTGTAAGACATAATTTTCCTTTTTCTGAATGGTGTTTAAGGAATGATTGAGTTTAATATTTTCGACGCCGATACTTTCTGCTAAAATCTTTTGCAGTTCCGCTCTGTGAATGGCTACATTGCAGGAATTGTACTTCTTTTCCAATTCAAGAACATTGGTATTTGAGATAAGTTTAAAACTTTCATCCGTAATCGAAATCCCATTAATTTTATTTCCTGCATTTTCAATTTTCTCTTTTAAACCAAGTTTATCAAAGATTTGCATGGCGTTTACAGCCATCATGATTCCGGCTCCGACAGGTTTTATTTCCGGGGCAGATTCGTAAATGGTAAAGTCTAGATGGTGCTGTTTCAGAATATTTCCCAGCGTCAAACCACCGATTCCGGCTCCGATTATTGAGATGGAATTCATTATTTTAAATTTTTCAATTCGTTCAATAATTGATTTTGCTTATTAATGAAATTCTCTAAACTGTCAGTTTCCAAAGGATGTGTTTCCTGATAATTTTCGATTTCGGGAAGCGTTTTTTTAATTTTAAAAGCATCATAAAAAGAAGTAAGTCTCATAAGATTGAGATTGATCTGAATCTTTAGTGCATTCAGTTTATTGATTTTAATATCATATTTTTCTGAACTGTTTTTTAAAAGATTTAAAACTTCTTTTTGTAAAGCAGAATCCATAATATTTTTTGTCCTTCTTTCTGCATCAGAATAATAATTTTCAGACGATTTTGTAATGTCATCATAAAGATCTTTCATGATTTTACTGTCATTCTGCAAGGATAAAAATCTGTTGTTTAGGTCTTTAAGTTTTTCGTCATCTTTAATTTTTTCAGAATATATTCCATCAATTATCGCTTCAGATTTGCTCATTCGTTTTATAGGAAAACTTGATTCTGTATTTTTTGCAGCTTGTTCAACAATATCTGTATCGGCAGGTTTATTTTCCTGACAAGAAAATAGTAATAAAAATAGAGTAGATGTAAGAAGTATTTTTTTCATGGTTTTTAATAGTAAAGGTTATTTTTTATAGGAATTATATCCATTTTATATGTCAAATTATGTACTAAATATACTTTAAAAATCTTTGTAGAAAGTTAAAGAATAGAATTTAAATCAAAATCTGTTTTATTAAAATCTATGAATATTTTATATTTTCCATTTGCTATATCTGATCCAAAACTTCCCATTATTCTAAGTTTTCCATTTACTCTAAATTTTGAATCGAAAGTAATTTTTCTGGATACAAATGGAAAAATTTCATTGCTGTTACTTATTTGTAAAATTGGCTGTGCCTGTTTGAAAGGTTTAGTAAAAATCAAAAGGAAAATTTCATTATCTAAAATAATCACATCTGTTTTATTAAATTGATAACTGAATGAAAGCTTGGTAGAAGATTCCATTTCCATATCCAGCTTTTGAAATAAGGTGTAATTTTTGCCTTTTAATGTTTGGAAAAAATTTTCATGTTTTCTTTTATAATAAAGGTGAATTCCAAGATTTCCGAATATTGCAAAACAAAGCATTCCTGCAAAAATAAAATAGATTTCCATAATCTAACAAAAATAAAAAAGCGGAGCCTGAAAATCAAGCTCCGCCTAGTAAATTTTACGTTAAAATTTTATTTACCCAAATAAGACTTCAAAATCTTACTTCTGGTATTGTGTTTCAATCTCTTAATCGCTTTTTCTTTGATCTGACGAACTCTCTCTCTTGTAAGATCGAAAGTTTCACCGATTTCCTCTAAAGTCATTGGATGTTTTCCGTTCAATCCGAAGTATAATCTTACCAAATCAGCCTCTCTAGGAGTCAAAGTATTCAATGCTCTTTCAATTTCAATTTGAAGAGATTCAAGCATCAAATCTTTATCCGGACTTGGAGATTCTCCAGAACGCAATACATCATAAAGATTAGAATCTTCACCTTCTACCAAAGGCGCATCCATAGACAAGTGTCTACCGGAGTTTTTCATAGATTCTTTAATATCTTCCTCACTCATGTCAAGAACTTCAGCCAATTCTTCCGGAGAAGGTGGTCTTTCGTTTTCCTGCTCAAGGTGAGCGTAAGCTTTATTGATCTTATTGATGGAACCGATTTTGTTCAACGGCAATCTTACAATTCTCGACTGTTCTGCCAAAGCTTGTAAAATCGACTGACGAATCCACCAAACCGCGTAAGAGATAAATTTGAAACCTCTTGTTTCATCATACCTTTTTGCCGCCTTCATCAGTCCTAAGTTACCTTCATTAATCAAATCGGGTAAAGAAAGACCTTGATTTTGGTACTGCTTAGATACTGATACTACGAAACGAAGGTTGGCTTTTATTAATTTCTCTAATGCTGCTCTGTCGCCTGCACGAATTCTTTGTGCCAAATCTACCTCTTCGTCCGCAGTAATTAGTTCCACTTTACCAATTTCCTGCAAATACTTGTCTAATGAAGCAGTCTCCCTGTTGGTAACCTGCTTAGTGATTTTTAATTGTCTCATCTATTATATCCTCAAAAAGAGTTTCTACTTATTATACGTTTCAAAAGGTAAAAAGGTTACACTTGTTTCAATAATTTTTCATTTAATTAATTTTGGATTGAAAAAATAGTTGTAAATTATCGATCTCATGTCACAAAATAGCGATTTTTGATTGACTTTGAGTAGATTTTAAAAATCCTACTGAGAACTATTTTCTTGTAAATTCTTTTTATTTGAAGCTATTTGACTTCGTCGAATTGTACTTTTATTATTTTTTAAGGAGCAATTTCCCGCTTTCCGCTGTATCTTTTTTGTTACGGCTTCCGCTTCGCTCCACCCGCAACAAAAAAGGATGTCGCTTCAATCGGGGCTAGGAATTTGCGACTGTTTTAAAGCCAACCTATAAATTTAATTTTGTAAGAACTTTGTTACACTAAAAGCATTTAAATATAGAATTAAAGAATATTCTGGAAAGATTCAAGCCTAGATGCTTTCAGCATGACAAATTGTATGGAAATAGTATTCAGTGCAAAATTTTAAAAACAAAAAAAGCGAAACAAAAGTTCCGCTTCTATAAATTTTAAGTTTGACGATCAGCTAAAAACCAGCAACTATCAACTATATTAAAACAAATCATTCAACAGTTTTGAAAGTCTCAAACCTCCGTAAAGAAGCTGTCTTTCTACTGTATCATTAAATTTGTACTGATAATCGTAAGCCAGTTTTGACTCATTTGGAGTCTGTGCATAGATTTTATTCGCAATTTTATGAGAATCATACAACCAGTCTTCCAAAGTTCCTGTCTGAATCTGCTTTACTTCATCATCCGATTTAATATCTAAAAGCGTAGCATATTCAGTATAGCTGTATTTTTGAGAATCTATTAATTTACCGTCCCAAACTGAGTGCAAATTTGTTTTTTCTCCAAAATAAGTAACGTTAATTTTATTTCCTCCTAAATCTTCAGCTCTTCCAACGTGTAAAGGTTGTGCCAAATCTCCCATCATATGAATAAGGAAAATCAAAGCTATTTTTCTGTCTTTTTCAGAAGTTTTTTCGTCCTTAATCTGGCTCGACAAAGTCTTCACCTGAGTGTATAAACTCGGACCAGCCTGAGCTTTTAATTTCTCTTCAAAAACTTTAAAATCAGTTTGAGGATCGATGTTTACATAATGCCAAGCTGAAGCTTCTTTCCATGCACCTGTAGTGTCAGATTTGATGAAATCCGGCCAGTTTGCCCAATAAGCAAGACGTTCTCTGCCCATAATTTTTTTGATCTCTCTTCTTGCCTTTCCGGAAAGATGATTTTCTGCAATTTCTGCGATAATTCTGTGCCCCGTCAATCCCCATGCATAAGAATAAAGCGAAGATGTAATGAATGCTAAAATCAGAATTTTAGAATAAATACTTTTCATTGTAAATAACATTTTCAGGGTGCAAAGATACAGTTAAATTTAAAGTTGCGAAGAGGATTACGGTAAGAGGTTTATAAATTTAACTGAAAATTAAAATACAGCGTAAAACATTTATTTTCTTATCATTAGGTTTAATTAGAATTTCAATTTTCCGTATTTTTACGGTTTATGCCTTTTATTATTGTTTTTACTGTTAATAAATTAGTATTTTTAGAATAAATTTAAACAGGAAAATATTTTTTCAATAATTTGAGATATATTACTTTTACAAGCCAAAATCACAACAAAAACCATGTATGAAAATAATATTGTAGATATGAATTACAATAAGCTGCAGACAGATTTCAAGGCTGAAGCTGTGGCAGTGAATCTTTTGAAGTATCAAAGGGCGGTAAGCAATATTTTCATTGAGAGAATCGGGATCAATGACAGAGCTTATTTAAAGGATATTAAAAGTATTTCGAGTAATTATCTAGGTTTTGACGAAGAAGTTTTCACGATAGAGACATATCGAGAAGGTATTTACGATTATCTTCCGGAAGGTTTGTTTCATCCGCCATCATTGGGAGCGTCCAGAAAAAATGTTGAAAATGTTGTCCGCGAAATCCGCAAACAAAAAAAAGTAGAAGAAGACGCAAGAAAATTTTTCAAACCATTTGAGCTTGAAATATTTTTCACCGAAATCAGTGCTTTGCTTAAGGAATTTGATTTTGAAATTACAAGCGACACCGATTCTTTGTTGGATACAATGAGCGAGCTTTGGCCTTTGATCAAGATGCTGGACAAACAAAATGCCTATATTTTCATTTATATTTTACCGTTTTTTCATCAGATAAGAGGCGATAAAAAATGGTTTGAAAGATGTATGAGTGCATTTTTGCAGATTCCGGTTGAGATTACTTTTTCTCCGAATATTATCGACGGAAAGGAACAGGAAGACGATTCTATGCTGCTGGGAAATTCCAGATTAGGTGTGACGTACATTCCGAGTGGTAGACATATGGACGGACAGAGAAATTGGGTCGTGAACATCGGACCGATTCCTTATTCGGATATGAAAAAATATATCGATGGCAATCCGTTCCGAAAGGTTCTTCAGGCTTTGTATGATTATTTTTTACCTGTAAGCGTGGATGTGGAGGAGAATTTTATCACAGAAAAAAAAGAATATTCTTTTGCGCTGGAAGATGATGAAAGAAATGCAAACAGGCTCGGTTACTCTACATTCCTGTGAAAATTTTTAAGTATATTTACATTTACCAATAAAAATATTAATTCGAAAAAAGACAAATGGAAATTTCTTCAGTAAAAGGGATCTTTTTAAGGTATATTTTAGTGCCTTTATTTGCGGTAATTATGATGGTAGTTCTAGGAATTATCAGAAGGAATAAACCTGCTATTAAGATCAAAACCATCATTATATATGTTCTGCTTTGCAGTTTGTGCCTTGCAATTCCTGGAATTTTCGGTTTTGCCGGGAATCTTTTTAATCCTTATTGGTATCTTATTGCGCAGATCGTTTACCTTGTTTTAGGTATTATTCATGTTAATTTATCCGACAGGTACTTTAAAAAACATTTCAATTCTCTTACAAAAAGTATTTTGTTTGAATCTATACTTTCATTAACTTGTATTGGTTTCGGAGGGTATCTTTTTTACCTGATTTTCAATTGGATGAGTAAAGGAACAGGATATCCGATTATGGCGGCAACGAGTATCCTTATTTTTCTTGTTCCGTTAGTTTTTCATTATTGCTACATCCAGTTAATCAGTATTCCTGTTGATATTTATAAGACATGGAGATATTCACCCGATCAGAAACTTCCCGATTTCGAAGGGGCAGATTTTGACAGATTAATGGTATTAAATGTTGAATTAACTAAAAATCTTGAAGATACAAACCGATTCAGAATTAAAGCAAAAACACTTCCTACAGGAGTAACTTTCGGAGACTGGTTTTATAGAGTAGTTGATGATTATAACCATAAAAACCCGAACTCTATCATTCACCTTTCAGATGAAGTAAAAGAGCCTTATTACTGGATTTTTTATACGAAAAAATCATTTTTCAGCTTTAGAAAATATATCGATTTCGATCAGGATATTACCCAAAATAGTGTTGCAGAAAACGATGTTGTTATCTGTAAAAGAGTAATCCAACACGAGGAAGAAGGAGTAAGAAAAGCACAATCACACACAGTTTAAAAATATAGAATATGATACAGCCTATTAAGCATTTTGCCATCAATTGGGTTGACGGGATGAAGGTTTCCCAGAGACATCTTAATGATCAGGATAATTTTTTAATTGATACCATAAGAGATGCCAATTCGTTGGCGATCACGACATATAATTACGGACTTTTACCGATTTCAAACGAATTCACAGACCGAACGATTTTTGATGTTCATAATACGGCAACAAATGATGTTCAGTTGGTGATAAAACATTGTAGTGCAGTTACTTTGGCTGGCTATAGAATTGAATTGAATGACAGGAGAGTAAGCGTAAAATCATTGGCAAAATCGATGAACGAAGAACAAGCTGATGGAGAATATTACATTTTAATTTCTGTAAATCCTTTTGATAAAGTGCCTTTCGGAGATATTGATCCTGAAGAAATTCCGCCAAGACATCCGAATTCACAATCCAATCATCATATTGAATTGCTTCCCGTAACTTCTTTGAACAGCAGTTACTCAGGAGGAAATTATCTGATTATCGGAAAAGTAGATTTAAAAGGAAATATTGCTCAGGTTGATTCTAATTTTATTCCGCCGTGTACGTCGATTCAGAGTCATCCGGCGTTGTTGGATTATTACAATAATTTTGCAAAATCGATCGGGAATTTACAGCAGTATGCTTTTAAAATCATTCAGAAAACTTCTCATAAGAACCAAAATACAGCGTTAGCACAAAATGTTAAATATCTGTGTAATACGATGATTAATACGTTTGGGGATATGTATTTCCAGTTCAGAAATATTACGCCTTATCAACCGCCTGTATTTTTGATCGAATCTTTCGCAAAACTGGCACTTCGTATGTACAATGCGACTCAGGTTATCGTTCCGGCAGAATTGGAGGAAATGTTGAATTACAGTTTGGAATGGAGTGAAATTGCTCCTCATACCTTATTAAATCAGCTTTCTATCGTTGCAGAAACTAATTATGACCATCACAATTGCGGAGAACCTTTCGTTTATATCCAGCAAATGTTGAGAAGTCTGGAAACTATTTTCTCTAAGCTGAGCGAGCTTGATTACATCGGTCAGAGAAAAGAAAATATCATTGTTAATGAGCAGGAAGTTTCAAACAACAACAATCCGAAAAGAGGTTGGAGTGTTTTAGATTAATATAAATTCAGCTTAAAATATGAATCCCGTTATTAGTAATTTCGGGATTTTTTTGTGCAAAATTGTTTGGCTTTGTAATGACTCGCGTCGATTTTTTAGCCTTAAAAAAGTTATAAAAGGCGGGTACATTCGTTTATTTTAAATCCGTCTGTAGATCGTAAATAAGTATACATAAGTTATATAAATTCTTTGATTTCTATGCTTTGTAGGGTTTTATTTCCCAAAATAAGCATACTGCAAAACTATTCATAATAAAAAAATTCCCACTTCAGAGATTAATTTTAATTAATTTTAACCGCTTTTTTTATAAAAAAAATCTACGATAGGAAAAGATATTTCTTTAAAATTCCTTATTTATTAAGGTTTTACCATGGTGTATGTTTGATGTATTTGATTATCAGTTGCTTTAATGAAAGAACATTTTAATAATACTATATTTGTTGTCTGGATTAGTTAATTTATTATAAAATTCAAAACAAAATATATTATAAAAAGTATTTCGTTAAATATTGCGAAATAATATTTTGTAAAAATTATAGATAATTATATTAATAACTTCAAAAAACACTTACTATGAAGACAAAAAAAATCTATTCGTTAATAGTACTTTTTTCTATGGGCACTATTGCTTCAGCTCAGATGGGAATTAACACCGCAAATCCCCAAGTTACATTAGATATTATAGGGAATGCGGCATCGACCAGTTCTAAAGATGGTGTCAGTGCTCCTCTTATTACCAGACAACAATTGGCAGCAAAAATAGCAGGTACTTACGCTGCCGCTCAAATAGGAGCGATGGTGTATGTAACTAGCGCTACCACTCCTACAGGAACTGTTCCTAGTTTAGCGCAAACAGTAGAAATTACATCTGCAGGTTATTATTTTTTCAACGGTACGATTTGGAAAAATGTAAATGATGAATCCGTTAATTTGTACAACTCAAACGGAACTCTTGCAGATAACAGAGTCGTTACTCAGGGAGCAAATACATTAGGTTTTAATACGAATGCTGTAACCGGCTTTTCGGTAAATGGTACAGGAATTTCTGTTGACGGCAGCTCTTCCCCATACAAAGTGGGAATAGGTACAGCAACACCTGTCACAATTCTTTCAGCGGTAAATTCTGTTCCGGGAAATACTTTAGACGTTTTGTCTGCTGGAATCAACAATTGCGGAGCTGCTTGCGGACAAGGGACAGCTAGGAATTTGACCCTCTTCAACTTTAACGGTACAAATAGCCAGTTTGCAGGCATTCACTTTATTGCTGCAAATTCAATTACTGGTCTTTCAGGAGCAGCAATTGTAGGAATTGACAGAGATGCTACAAACGGATATGCAGGCTTACAGTTTCAAACCAGAAATGAAACAAATTTCGCAGCAAGAATGACGATTCGTTCTTCAGGTAATGTGGGAATTGGTACAGCAGCACCAACAACTGCTCTGCACGTTGTTAGTACAGCAGATCCTTTACGTCTAGAAGGCTTACAACCTTCTTCAGGAGCTACAAGTGCATTGACGGTGAATAGTTCCGGTGTTGTACAGATGCGTAATGCTACTAGTATAAGCGCTGTAAGAGCGACGGGAAATATTATCATTACAGCAAATAATATAAATACAAATACAGGTGCTGCAAAAGAAACATTTGATAATCTTAGTGAATTTACAGGAAATACTTTTACGGCAGCAGCCACGGGTATATATAAAGTTAATTTTAGTATAAATTATCCTCAAAGAGCTGCCACAGAAGACGGTGCTGACGGATATTTAGGATTTGTAAAAATAGCGTTAAACGGGGTTGATTATTCATCGATGAATACAAAAGTTACCCTTGCGGAATCAGTAGGCGGTGTTTCTTCCGTTACTTGTATAAATTCTGCATTAGTAAAAATGACAGCAGGTAATACGCTTACATTTCAAGGGTTGACTTATGGTTCGACTCCGACGGCAACAGCCAGTATTACTGCTCCTTTTACGATCAATATAGTACGTGTAGATTAAAGATTGAATATTCTATATAGGCAAAAAGTTCTAATTTAGAAAAAATATCTAAGTAAGATAGGGATTGTAAAATATTGATATTTATTTAAATTAGTTATTAATGTTGTTAAGTAATTATTTCGTCTTACAAAATCTCCCGAATTTAAACTATTAAAAACAGTAAATCTAATATCCGCAAAGCCCAGTGCTTTGCGGTTTTTATTTATCTTTGATCAAAGAAAAAAAATAAAAAAAAGATATCAATCAGAGATTGAGAGAAATCACATTTTATTTACAAGATGTATCGAGTTCACGTTAGTTAAAAAAAGTATATAATATCAATTAAAAAAATGAACACAGATAAAATAAGACAAGACATCAAAGGATTATCAGACGGAAAAATATTTCTAAATAATGCAGGATCATCCTTAATGCCGAAAATCGTGGTGGAATCAATGGTTGATTATTTACATCAGGAAGAACAGTTCGGAGGATATGAAGTTGCCACAAGAAATGCAGAATTATTAGAACAATTTTATGATGAAACAGCGAAATTAATTAACGGTAAACCATCCAATATAGCTTTTGCAACAAGTGCCACTGAGGCATTTGCAAAGGCTTTGTCGAGTATTATTTTCAAAGAAGGAGATGTAATTATTACAACCGTCGACGATTATATTTCCAATCAGATTACATTTATTTCACTACAAAAAAAATTAAATGTAAAAATAATAAGAACGAAAAATCTTTCAGATAACGAACTGGATCTTGAAGATTTCGAAAATCTAATAAGACAACATAAACCAAAATTAGTTGCCGTAACCCATATTCCGACAAATTCCGGATTGATTCAAAATGTAGAAGCTGTCGGGAAAATTTGCAAACAATACGATATTTTGTATTTGGTTGATGCTTGTCAGTCGGTTGGTCAAATGGAAGTTGATGTTGAAAAAAGTGGCTGTGATTTCCTGACCGCAACTGGACGAAAATTTATGCGAGGACCAAGAGGAACAGGATTTTTATATGTTTCGGATAAAATTTTAGAGCAAAATTATGCCCCTTTATTGTTGGATATGAGAGGAGCTAACTGGACGGAATATAATGATTATGAATTGTTTAAAACAGCAAAAAGATTCGAGCATTGGGAAATCTCTTACGCTTCTTTGCTTGGTTTTACGGAAGCTTTGAAATATGCAAACAATATCGGTTTACAGAATATTGAAAATTACAACAGAATAGTATCCGAAAAACTAAGAGAAAATCTTAAAAATAATGGCTTCAAAGTTTGGGATATAGGAAATAATCTGAGCAGTATCGTTACTTTTTCCGGTCCGGATGGAGATCTTGAAAATATTCAGAAAGTCTTGAAAGAAAATAATGTATTTTTTTCTGCAACCTATAAAAATTCCGCTTTAATTGATTTTACGAATAAAAATATACAAGGAATTGTAAGATTATCACCACATTATTTCAATACGATGGAGGAAATCGAGAAAGTTTCTGAGATTTTGAAGAATAGCTTGAAATAGTTTTTTACTTGAACCATTAAGATTTTTGTTAAGAAGTTAATTTTGAATTGCTTAAAGCAAAACTAACTTACTATTCTTAATTCCTTAAATAAAATCTTAATGGTTCAAAAATTATTACTTTTTTACTAATATTTTTTCTGTAGCCTTTCTACTCAAAACTTCTTGTTTTCCAGCCACTTCAACTGTAATAGATTTGTCAAAATTTTCAATCTTAACAATCTTGATTTTAGTATTTAAAAGCAGCTTTCTTTCTGTTAAATAATTTAGGAAAGCATCGTCAGAAAGCGTTACCGAAGCAAAAATAACAGTTTCACCAACCGTACAATTGCTTAATCTCTGCAAATCCTGGGCAATAATATTTCCTTGTTTATCAGGAATCGGTTTCCCCGTGTGGATCGAATTTCGGATAATCAAGAATTTCATCCATTTTATCGAAGAAAATAGTGGAGTGGACGTGCTCCAATTGCTCAGCGATTTCGTGTACATTTTCCCAGCCGAAATTCATTTTTTTTACTAAAAACATTTCGGTAAGTCGATGTTTTCTTACGACCAAAGAAGCTTCTCGTTTTCCTTTTTCTGTGACAATCAGAGGTTTATAAGTTTCGTAAATGACCCAGCTTTTGTCTGCAAACTTTTTCATCATATTGTTAACGCTTGGCATTTTTACGTTTAAAAATTTGCTCAATTCGTTAATCGTTACTTTTCCTTCATTGTCAACTAAGTGAAACAAAGCCTTCAGATAATTTTCTTCCGTTAATGTTGTTCTCAAAATGTTAGATGATTTTCATTACAAATCTAACAAAATTTTATTAATTATTTAGGGTTGTTAGGTGAACTTTTTTTAATTTTACTCTATGAAATTTTCATTCAAAAACGACTATTCGGAAGGTTGTCATCCCAATATTTTACAGGCTCTTTTACAGCATAACCTCGATCAACAGGCAGGTTACGGAGAAGATGAATATTCTTTACAGGCTAAAGAATTAATCAAAGAAAAGATTAAAAATCCTAACTCGGAAATCTATTTTGTTTCGGGCGGAACTCAGGCAAATTTAATTGTAATTTCCTCAATTTTAAGACCTTATCAATGCGCAGTTTCTGCTTCAACAGGACATATTTTAAATAATGAAACCGGAGCTATCGAAGCAACAGGACATAAAATTTTAAGCATAGAAAAAGAAGACGGAAAACTGACGCCCGAAGATATTATTCCGGTGTTGGAAGGTCACAGAAATGTTCCGCATCAGGTGATGCCGAAACTGGTTTACATCTCGAATTCTACGGAGTTGGGAACGATTTATACCTTAAAAGAATTGGAAGAGCTTTCTAATTTTTGTAAAGAAAATAATCTGTATTTATTTATGGACGGAGCGAGAATGGGGCATGGTTTGACTTCTGAAATCAGCAATTTGACATTGGAGAAAGTTGCTGAACTTACCGATGTTTTTTATCTGGGAGGAACTAAAAACGGAGCTTTGATCGGTGAAGCCATTGTTATTAATAATCAGGAACTTCAACAGGATTTTGCTTTTAATATCAAACAAAAAGGAGCGTTGCTGGCAAAAGGAAGATTATTGGGAATTCAGTTTTTAGAATTAATGAAAAATGATCTGTATTTTGATTTGGCAAAACACGCGAATCAACAGGCCATGAAGATCAAAAATGCCATGAAAGAAAAGGGAGTGCAGTTTCTTTCTGATACGTACACCAACCAGATTTTCCCGATTTTAAGCAATCATTTAATAGAAAAATTATCAGAAAAGTTTGAATTTTATGTCTGGAAGAAAATTGATGAAGATTTTTCAGCCATTCGTTTAATCACTTCCTGGAATACGGGAGACGAACCGGTGAATGATTTTATTAAAATTATTAAAACCGAATTATAAATAAAACGAAAACAGCCTGATTGTAGGCTGTTTTTATTTTGAAAAATAAGTCAAAAATTAGTGATTTATTTTAATTCCTTATTTCAACGCTGTCGCAACAACATTACAATCTGCTACTTTCAGGTTTCTTCCACCTGTATATTTAATTTTCTTTTCGCTGGCATATTTTGTTCCGGTTTCAGTATCTCTTGCACCGATTCCTTCACTTAAACCATCTTTTGTCTGAAGAAAATAGATGTCATTTTTGTTTCCTGTAGTTCCTTCTGCTGCGAATTCATACGTCAATTTCAGTGTGTCTCCTGATTTAAAACCAGATAAATCACCTTTATTGCTGTCTTTTTCACTATTTTTTGTAGCCATTTTTCCGGTGATCGTTCCCAGATTATCGTCAATAGTTACAAAAACAGTGTCTTTCCCAGTGATTCCCATATAGCAGAAAGATTTTGCACCAAGTGTATCAATCACTTTTCCCGTTGTAGATGTGGTGTCAACAGGAGCTGTTTCGCTAACCGAAGCTTCCGTTTTTTTGTTACAGTTCATTAAAAAAATAGACAATGAACTCAGTAAGATTAATTTTTTCATATCCTTATTATATTTAAGTCAAATTTCGATAGCACTAAAATAACAATACTATTTCTATATGAGAATACATTTACTATAAATAAAAAATAATTTTTCAATTTAAAATAATAAATGGCATCCTGATTTTAATTAAAATTAAAAATTTCCTAATCGCTGAGAATCCGTTAAAAATTTTCTTGTTGAATAATTTTCCGTACAGCATTAAAATAAAAAGAGTCATGAAAATTCACAACTCATCATTTTTTAAACTTTCAGGCAACCTCGAAAACCTCTTGCCGCATAATAAGAATCTGCACCATTGTGATAAAGGAAAACTGTATTGTATCGACGGTCACAAAAAATGGCACCTCCCAATTCTCTAATATTTGGGGGAGTTTTTACCCAACTCGAAGTTTTCAGATCAAATGTACCCAATTCCTGAAGTTGTCGGTATTGCTGTTCATTCAAAAGTTCGATTCCCATTTCCGAAGCTTTGTCAATCGCATTGCTTTCCGGTTTATTTGCTTTTCTGGATTCCCAGGCTTGATAATCGTAGCAGAGACTTCTTCGTTTCGGACTTTCAGGAGAGCAGTCGAAGAAAATATATTCGTCTGTTTTTTTGTCGTAATCAACAACATCCGGTGCGCCTTCAGTTTCTTCCATTTCATTTAAAGACCAGATTTTTTCAGGATTTTTCTCCAATTTTGCCTGAATTTTATTCCAGTCTAAACCTTCATGACGGTGCATATTTTTCTCAAAACGAGTTTTCAAAACTTTTAAAAGTTCGTCGTTTTGTTCTGAGGTTAATTTCTTTTTATTCATATCAAATTTTGTTTAGGTGTTTAATGATTGACAGGAAATTTTCTTTCAGCAGGTCTAAAATACCAAGAAATAAGTATTAAAACAAATAATAAAACGGCAGGAAATGTTTTGCTAAACGGATCATTAACAATGATATGCGAAATGATAGCTCCTGACATAACAAAGAAAAATCCTGCATACGCCCATTCTTTTAATAGTGGACGTTTCGGAACTAAAACAGCAATAACTCCCAAAATTTTCCAAACTCCTATGATCGTCATTAAGTAAATGGGATAACCAAGATTGGTAAAATTTGTAAGTTCATCTTTGCTTTTCATTAACTGGACAATGGCTGTTGAAACCATTCCTAAAGACATCCAAAGAGTAAAAATCCAATAGATGATTTTATTTCTTTTCTGTGATTTTTGTGTTTCCATTTTTTATAGTTTAAAATTTTAATCATTTATTCCTTTCCCCTTAAGAATTTCCGGAATGTATTTTTCAATTCTGGATTCTCTGGTTTTGGATTGTTTTGCGGAAGAAAAATAGAGTAGGTAAGCTCTTTGTCTTCCCTGTGTTAAAGCTTGAAATGCGTCTTTTAATTCTGAATTTTCGTCTAATTTCTGTTGAAATTCTTCAGGCATTTGGAATTCTTTGGTTTTCTTCATTTCAACTTTTACACCTGATTCTTCAACTTCAACAGCCTCAAATAGATAATCTTTAATAACTTTTTCTAAATCAACAATTTCCTTTAAATTTGTAAAGCGGATTTGTCTTGCAGCCTGCACATTTTCAGTCTGTTGAATCAAGATGTTTGCAGGATCTTTCATCAAAGCACCTTTGAAAAAAAGGAGTGCACAATATTCTTTAAAACCGTGAATTAAGAAAATATTTTTCCCTTCATAGGTATAACAAGGGCATCCCCATTTCAAATCTTCTATAAGCTCCGTTTCCAGGGCGATTTCTCTTAATTTTTCAAATTCTTTTTGCCATTGTTGGGCTTTATCAAAGAAGAAGTCAACTTTTTGATTCATGATTCGTGATTTATAAGTGATTGGTAATGAGTAATATTTATAACTAGAATTTAATTTTTAGCTTCTAACTTTTGGATTATTTCCTGTAATCTGTTGTGTGCCATATTAAGACCTTGTGCAAAAGGCAGTTTCAGTATTTGATCTCTGAAATCAACAGACTTATAAATGGTGTGAATAGTAATTTTGCTGGTTGTCTCTGAAAGCTTTTCAAATTCTAAAAACTCAATCTGAACAGGAAAAGGAGTATTTTCCATCTGGAAAGTTCTTGTGATTTTCTGATTTGGAATAATTTCGTGTATCGTTCCGTTGGCTCTGAAAACAACATCGCCTTGAGGATTCGAAGTTTCAAATTGGTAGCTTCCATGTTGTTTGTTCTCAAATTTTAAAACTTTTGTTCCCATCCATTGTTCGAAAAGTTCGACTTCTGTATATGCTTTGAAAAGTAGGTCAACAGGGAGCTCAAACTCTCTGGTAATGAAGATTTCCTGCTTTCCGTCTTCCGCATGGATTTTTGTTTTAAGTTCCATATAATTCTATTTTTTCGATTGGTAATTTTTCATGATATCTTCTAGCTTATTGAATCTGTCGTCCCACATTTTGCGGAAAGGCTCTATAAAATCGGCAATTTCTTTCATTTTATTGGGATTAAGGTGATAAATAATTTCACGGCCGTTTTGCTCAGACTTCAATAATTCACATTCTGTAAGGATTTGGAGATGTTTTGAAACGGTAGGTCGTGCAGTATCAAAATTTGAAGCAATAGAACCCGCGGTCATCGACTGTGTCGCAACCAACATCAATATTGATCTTCTGGTAGGATCGGCTATCGCTTGAAACACGTCTCGTCTTAAATTCATTATGTAGCTATTTGACTACAAATTTAAATGAAGTTATTTAGCTACGCAATTTTTTAGCAATAAATTTTAAATTAAATTTAAAAACACACCTATTAAATTGAGAATCTGAAATAGAAAATTTCTCATTTTACTGAAGAGAGAAAGTGCGTATTAATCGGGGTTTAACAAGCATAATTGAGCTTAAAAACAATTCAGATAGCTTAGGTTCTTTATGGAGAAAGAAGGCTTAAATAAGGAGCTTAATAGAAAATCGAATTGATTAAAATTATAAATAAAATGGGGAAATTATACCATGTAAAACTCCCCTATGTTCTGGATAAATAAAATCCTATAATTTATATTATGTTAAATTGGATATTTTATAAGAATTCACTTTTTGAGAAAAACCGCTTAATATTGAGTAAGTTATGGTTTATGATGTGTTTTGTAAAAACCCCGACATTTAATAAATTTTCTATTGAATATCGGGGTTAAAAATTATTATTGCCTATTTAGGAAGTTTTGCCAAAAAGTTTAAAATATCCTTACCTATTTCTTTCACATGAGTTTCTAACGCAAAATGTCCGGTATCATAAAATTTTACGGTTGCATCATGAATGTCTCTTTTGTAGGCTTCTGCTCCGGGAGGTAAAAAAAACGGATCTTTACTTCCCCAGACTGCTAAAAGCTTTGGTTGATAGGTTCTGAAATACTGCTGAAATTTAGGATATAACGCAACATTGGTTTTATAATCTTTTAAAAGATCAAGCTGTATTTCCGTAGATTCAGGGCGATCCAGAAAATACTGATCTAAAGTATATGATTCAGGTGCAATTGTTGAAGGATCTGAAACTCCTGTAAAATACTGAAATTTTGTTCCTTCCGGAGTCAAAAAAGATTTTAACGCCTCTCTGTTTTCCTGAGTATCATGTTCCCAATATTTTTGAATCGGATTCCAACCTGTGCTTAGACCTTCTACATAAGCATTGCCATCTTGCGAAATAATTCCGGTGATTTTTTCCGGATTTGCCATTGCCAATCTGAAACCTGTCGGTGCGCCATAATCAAATACATAGATTGCAAACCTTTTAAGACCTAATTCGTCAATAAACGATTGCATTGTTTTTGCCAGATTATCAAACGTATAGGCAAATTTCGTTCTGTCAGGAATGTCACTATAGCCAAAACCGGGAAGATCCGGAGCAATAACATGATAATTGCCGCTCAAAATCGGGATAAGATTTCTGAACATATGCGATGAAGACGGATAACCGTGCAACAGTAAGATTGTCGGTGCATTGGGAGAACCCGCTTCTCTGTAAAATATGTTTAAACCATTGGCTTTAACGTTTCTATAATGAACTAAAGATGCAGAATTTTCTGTCTTATTTTTCAGATTTGTTTTTACTGATTGTGCCATAAAAATTGAATTTGACAACATACCGACCATGATGATGATGGTCATCCATTTTATTTTTTTCATTTTCTTTCTTTTGTCAAATGTATGCCTTATATTTGATCTTTAAAAACGATTTAATTTGATTTTAATTATCATAAATAATGATTAATGAATACAAATGATTTAAATATTTTCGAAGCAGTTGCCCATCACGGCAGTTTTACAAAAGCGGCTGAAGCAATGTTTACAGTTCAGTCTAATGTAACAGCACGTATAAAAAGTCTCGAAGAAGAATTCGGTACTACTCTATTTTCCAGGTCTTCACGTAAAGTTGAGCTCACTCCTGCAGGAGAAACATTGATGGTTTACAGCAAAAAACTGAATCATTTAATTGATGAAGCAAAACGTTCTGTAGGTAAAAATGATGTGGTAAAAGGACATGTAAAAATAGGTTCTCTCGAAACAATGATGGCGATTAAAGGTCCTGATCTTGTGAATGAATTGGCGCTTAAATTTCCACATGTTGATCTGGAATTCAGGTCAGACATACGGGAAAATTTAATTAATGATGTGATGAATTACAGACTGGATGCAGCTTTTATTCCCGCTCCGTTGGATATTCCTGAACTGGAGCAGCTGAAAATCAAAGATGAAGAAGTCGTTGCTGTTGTTCCTGCAAATTGTGAAAGCCTTGATGAACTGTTGAAACAAAGTCCGTTGAAGGCGATTGTTTTCGACCAAGGCTGTGTTTTTAGGGCAAGACTGGATTCGTGGGTGGTGAGTAAAGGGATTTCACAATATCACAAAACGGTCATGAACTCGATCGAAGGAGTTATTAATTTTATTGAATCAGGGATTGGTTTCAGCTTTTTGCCGAAAGAAATTATTTCAACTTTTTATAGCAGCCGAAAGATCAAAACATTCTCGCTTCCAAGAGAATTGGGATTAATGACGACAATTTTAATTTATAGAAAAGACGTACCTCCATCTCCTGCATTGAAGGCTTTTATAAGCTTGTGCGATAAAGAAAAAGAGTGATTTTTATTTTGAAATTTAATTTAACGAATTGTTTTTCAGGTGATTAATTTAGTTGGTCAGTCTGCTCTTTCATACTTTGATTAGTCTAAAATTAATCAACCTGCCAAATAGCATCAATAAACCATTTTTTTGAATCTGAAATTTTTTCTAGTGGTAAAAAACCGGTTCGTACTGCCATTTTATCAATTTCTTCCGATGAATATTTTTGTGAAACTTCCATATAAATTGCTTCATTTTCTTTGAAGTAAATTTCCTGATTTCCGATCGTCACCGTTTGTTCCGATAAGCTTATGAGATAGCTTCTGCAAGCACCACTCATAGGATCATAGGTCTGATAATGCTGAAATTTTTCAATATCAAAATCTGCATCCAGTTCGCGATTGATGCGATCCAGAAGATTCAGGTTAAAAGCTGCTGTGATGCCTGTTTTATCATTATAAGCATTCAAAATGGTATGAGGATTTTTCTTTACATCAAAGCCGATAATAAGAATATCTCCAGAGTTGAGTTTTTGCTTAAGTTCTTTGCAAAACTGGTACGCTTCTTCCTGCTCCATATTTCCGATATTACTGCCCAGAAATAGGATAACTTTTCTTTTTGAAGATATTTTATTGGCTTTATCCAGCATTTCAAGATATTCTCCATTCAGACCAATGATCTGTAAATCAGGTATTTTATTGGTAAGATTATTTTGTAATATAGAAATGATATTTCCCGAAATATCAATTGGCATATAAGTAAAATCTGCTTTTTGTTTCACGAGATAATCCAGTAAAAAAGAGGATTTTGTAGCGTCTCCTGCGCCAAGTTCTATCAAGTCGAAAGGTTCGTCGTACGCTTTGATTGCTTTTGCCAATTCCTCTTTTTTTTCTGTAAAGATCTCCAATTCACAGTTTGTAAGGTAATATTCAGGCATTTTCATGATGTTCTGAAAAAAAACATCTCCTTTTTCATCATAAAAATATTTAGAAAGTAAATGTTTTGGATTGTCTTTTAATCCGCTAATAATTTCAGTGTAAAATTTATTATGTGCTTCAGAATTTTTCTCGGGAACCATTCTGATATCAATACTTTTTTCCATGCGTTTACTTTAATTTAGTCAGATCAATACAAGTATTCTGCCATCATCCAAATTAGTTTCAAATTTTGGATATCTGATCTAATTTAACGGTTTTTTTATAATAAGTTTTTATTTTTAACGATAAAATATTGGACTTGTTCAAAATTTTATTTTGAGCATGAAAGTAACGATATATTAACACATTAGCTTTTGAAAATCTTTGATTTTATTGAATGTTTTTTTAACGCCGAGTCCGCAAAGATTTTTTTTAACTACTAAACGTTTTTAAGTTCGCAAAGGCGTTTCACTCAGCAATGAACACAAAGTCTTTTCAGTTTTGATTTTTATTCTTTTGTAAATTACTGATTTCTAAATAAATGAAATTTTAAAGCAATAATTGCTTTTGCTCCTTTTGTGGTAATTTTTTATTTGTTTAAACAGCTTTTATTAATGATCAGAAATAATAACTTTTTGTTCGTTTGGAGCTTTCTTTTTCATTCGGACAAAAAATAAAAGTGGCATCGTAAGAATGAAACACGCTCCGAGAGCATAAAAAGCATCGAGATAACTAAGCACGGATGTTTGTTTTACAACCTGCGCTTCCAGCAATGCAATGGCTTTGGTATGAGCATCATAATAATTGAATCCTTTTGCCATAAAATAATTGACAGATTTATTGATTCGTTCCATAACGCTTGTGTCGGTGTAAGTTAAATGGGAAACCAAGTCGTTTCGATGCACCCAAGTTCTCCTTACATAATAAGTATTGATAATTGAAATTCCGAAAGAACCGCCCAATTGACGCATCATATTATTAAGTGCAGCACCTTGCGGAATATCTTTTGCCTGAAGAGATGATACCGCCATAGTGGTTAAAGGAACAGCGAGAAAAGCCATTCCGACCGACCTGAAAATCAATGAAAAAGCAATGTATTCTGCCGAAGCGTCTAAACTCATATGCGCCATATGCCAGTTAAAATAAATGAAAAGAATATAACCCATGGCAACAATATACACCGGAGACAACCCTTTCTGCATCAGTCGTCCGGAAATTATTAAAGCTAAAACAGCGAGTAAAGCTCCGGGAAGCATAATTTCACCGGTCTGTAAAGGCGTAAAACCAAGCAAACGCTGAGCAATAATAGGCGTAATGAAAATAGAGCCATACAATCCGACTCCGGTTATAAATGTTAAAATGGCGGCAATGCTTAATGTTTTACTTTTTAGTACCGTAAGATCAACGACAGGATTTGAGATCTTCAGTTCCCAATAAATGAAAGATGCCAATGAAATAATTGCAATAATACTAAACCAGACGATATATCCTGTAGCAAACCAGTCTTCAGTTTCTCCCCTTTCCAAGACGGTTTGTAGGGTTCCGACTCCGATTGCAAGCAAGGCAATTCCCGTCCAGTCGATTTTTTTAACGATGGCTTTTACCGGAGGTTCTGTTAACAGGAAAAAGCATGAAACAATGGCAATAATCCCCACCGGAATATTTACAAAGAAAATCCAAGGCCATGAAAAATGATCTACAATATATCCGCCCAAAGTTGGTCCGATTGTAGGTCCTATAAAAACCCCGATTCCGAAAATAGCTCCTGCAACCGAATGTTTTTCTTTTGGAAACTGCTCAAAAATAACAGCTTGTGAAACAGAAAGCAAAGCTCCACCTCCCAATCCCTGAATAAAACGAAAGAAAACGAGCGTCCATATATCATTGGAAAGTCCACACATCACCGAACAAATGGTAAAAATTACGATAGAACCGATGTAGTAATTCCGTCTTCCTAATTTAGCGGTTAAAAAACTGGTTATTGGAATAATGATCACATTTGCAATCGAATACGAAGTTATGACCCATGACGTATCTTCAATCGTAGCTCCCAGATTTCCACTCATGTGAGAAAGGGCAACATTCACGATCGTTGCGTCTATAAGTTCCATTACAGCAGCCAAAAGGACTGTAATAATTAATAAATTTTTTCTAAACATAATTATAGTACAATAAACTTCGACGGGTAAAAACCATTCGAATCAATAAAGATTTAAATAAAAATAAAGACATAAAAAATTCTTAACACTCAATCTTACGATCGGTATTTCAGGAATTATTTCGAAAAAAAATTAAGTTAAATTAA
Source organism: Chryseobacterium ginsenosidimutans (assembly GCF_024807225.1). Taxonomy (GTDB): domain Bacteria; phylum Bacteroidota; class Bacteroidia; order Flavobacteriales; family Weeksellaceae; genus Chryseobacterium; species Chryseobacterium ginsenosidimutans. The sequence continues at coordinate 2,913,175 of NZ_JANUCO010000001.1, read as the reverse complement.
ACTCATGCAATTTCTGTAAGATGATCCATATCAGGATATTTGGCAGATTGAAACGCTCTTCTGTAATCTGAAGGTGTGGTCATTAAATGTCTTAAAAAAATCCTTCTCATCGACACTAATCCGCCAAGACCACAGTGCTCTGCAACTCTTTCAATAGGAATGTCTGTATTTTCTAAATATTTACGGGCTTTTTCAACCCTCAGTTTTTCGATAAATTTTGCTGGTGAAACGCCTGTCTGTTTGGTGAAAACGCGGGTAAAGTTCCTCGTGCTCATATTCATATATTCCGCAACCTGATTAACGTCTAACCTTTCATGTAAATGTTCAGTAAGCCATTGCTGGGTTTTTTGTGCAATATGTCCCGATTCGTATTCCTGAACTAAGCTTCCGAATTGTGACTGAAGACCCGGTCTGTTCAGGTAAAATACCAATTTTCGGGCAACTCTTATGGCAATATCTTTCCCAAAATCATGTTCTACCAAAGCAATCGAAAGGTCGATTCCTGTCGTTACTCCGGCGGAAGTGAAGATATGGCCGTCGTCGCTGTTGATGTAAAAAGGATTGGAATTTACTTTAATATTCGGATATGCTTTTTTCATTCTTTCGGCTAAATACCAATGCGTTGTCGCTTTACGTCCATCGAGCATTCCGGCTTTCGCTAACGCAAACGAACCACCACAAATTGAAGCAATTCTTCGAGTATTTTCTCTATTTCTTGTCGACAGCCAGCTGTAAAATTCCTGTAAAGCAGCCTGACTTAATTCGCCAAAATCATTTCCTGCAATGATCAAAGTATCAATTTCATCATTAAAATCCATCGCGGAATACTGACAATCGATAATGATTCCGGTTTCTGTTTCTACTTTTTTGCTGGTAGTCGGAGAAACGACTAGAACTTCATATCCGTTTTCGATTCCTGCTTCCTGCAAATATTTATTAGCATGAAAAAATACGTCGGTTGGTCCCGCCAAATAAAGAAGCGTATTGCCCGTCATTGCAACAATAATGACTTTTTTCTTTTTCTGAAGCTGTATGAGATTTTCCATATCCTATTTTACTGTGTAAAAGTATTAATAATAGAATTAGTCTCAAAGGACAAAAATTATACAGTTTAGGACATGTTAAAATGCAAAAAAAATTCTCATCGAACCCGACAAGAATTTTTATTAATTAAAGAGTTAAAAAATTATTTTGTAAATAATGCTCTTTTTAATGTAGAAGCGGCATCCAGAACAGATTCTTTGATAGCAGGAATCTGAGCTAGCGGATTCAGCATTCCATAATCGTGAATGAATCCTTTATATTCTGTAACGGTTGTGGGAACTCCTGCTTCGTCTAATTTTCTTCCGTAAGCGACTCCTTCATCATGTAAAATATCATTTTCTGCCACCTGAATTAGTGTTGGAGGTAGGTCTTTTAACTCGTTTAGAGAAGCTTGTAAAGGTGATGCGTATTTATTTTTGCGTTCACTAAGATCAGGTAAATAATTATCCCACATCCATTGCATTAATGGAGTTGTTAAAAATCTTTCCTGAGCAAACTTTGTATAAGATTCTCTTGAAAAATCTGAATCTGTAACCGGCCAAAGAAGAATTTGCTGAGAAATTTTCGGTCCGTTTTTATCTTTTGCCATTAAAGCTACTACTGCAGCCATATTTCCCCCAACGCTGTTTCCTACTACGGCAAGTTTGCTTCCGTCGACGCCTATTTCTTTACTGTTTTGGGCTACCCATTTTGTTGCAGCATATGCCTGATTAATCGCAACAGGGAATTTTGCTTCAGGAGAAGGAGTGTAATCCGGAAAAACCGCTACTGCTCCACTGTTTACGACTAAATCTCTCACCAATCTTTTATGAGTAGGATAATCTCCCAACACCCAACCACCACCGTGGAAGAACATAAATACTGGCAATCCTGCTTTTGCACCTTTTGGTTTTACAATATGAATTTTTATAGTTTGTCCGTCCTGAGTAATGGTTCTTTCGGACTCTTCAATATCTGAGTAATCATAAGTAACAGATTTTTGTGCCCCTACCAAAACCAGTCTTGCGTCTTTTGGAGATAGGGTTTCTAAAGGTTTTCCGTCTCCGCTATTCAATACTTTCAGAAAACCTCTTATTTCTTTTGAAATGTTCGGGTCTTGTGCGGCAGGATTTTGCTGAGCAAAAAGATTTGAATTTAAACTTAAAAATGTCATAGCTGTTAAGGCGATACCTTTGATAAATGTTGTTTTCATAATAAATTATTTGTTTTGTTATTTATTTCTGACACAAAGGTATGGTGGTTTAAGAGTAAATGTAAAGCCTAAAAGTGCTTAATTATTGTACTTTTTTCCTTTTGAGTGTAAATTTATGTTTTTAATTATCTTTTCCCTATAGTGGAATTGATAAGGTAGCTTATAAAATATAAGTACATAAAAAAACCGCTCTAAAAAGAGCGGCTATACCTTACTTGTAGTTGTTTATCTTAACAAGTAGATCCACATGCAAGTAGTCTGATAGATACAACACCGTTTACTACGCATTGTACTTGGCATAATGTACCAGTTAATACACCACCTAGACCAGCTACAGTACCACCTACTACGCCACCAACACCATTTAAAGTGCCACCAACAACAGTACCAACACCGTTTACAGTATTTGAAACTACGTGACCTAAACCATTAGCAACACCAAAGATGTTATCTAATAATCCTGCTCCTGAGATAGTTTTCAACTCGTTTCTGTTCAATTTTTTTAAGTTTTTCATGAGTATAAATATTTATATGATTAATACAACTCGAAGATAAGAATAATTACTATATGTGCAAATCCTTTTCAAAAAAAATAATTAAATATTTTTATTATTTAATATTTCATTAATATAAATGCCAATCGTTGAGTATTTCGTTTTATAATTTATCTCAATGATTTTCTTAAAGTTATAAAACAGATGATGCGATCTGAAGCGGTTTTTTAATATTAATTTTCTTGTACATTATCGATCAATATTTTGTATCAAATCGTTCATATACTTGTTATTTTAATAAAGATAAATGGCTTTTTTAAAAAATCTAAGATGAAAATTATTCAGAAAAACGCGAGCTGAAGGGAGATTTGGAAAAAAAGATGAAAAAAAACTCCCCCTTTGGAGAAGTTTTAAGGGCAAAAAATATTGAGTAAACATCAATCTTTCGGTAAATTTTCCCGGATAATTATCTTATATATATGATAACTTTTTAATGGTTCATAAATTTCAGAAAAGAAAAATCCGGATGGTGCATTTCTATTTCGTTTTCACTGGATTCGGATTGCGCTTCTTTTGCATAGACAAACATTTTTTCTTCGTAATCCAAAATAGCTTCTTCGATGGTCGCAAATTGCCCGTTCAATAAATTGTCTGATAGATGTAAAGCATCCACCAATCCTATATTCACGCCTTGTCCGGCAAACGGCGGCATGAGATGCGCTGCGTCACCGATTAATGTGATCGGTAAAGGGCGATCGGATTCCCAAGGTTTGTCTATCGGAAGCTTTCTTGTCGGCAATCCTGCAAAAAATGTTGTTGCCTGAAATAGTTTTTGATAAACATCATCCCAATCTGAGAGTTTCTGAGATAGAAAATCAATAACTTCTTCTGTATTTTGGAAATTGAGTTCAGATCCATGACTCCATTCTTCAGGAGTTTTGAAAATTAGACCATAGGTTAAAGCTCCATTATTATAAGGATTTGCGACCAATAAATTGCCATTATGAGAATTCATCAGTCTTTTTCCGTCACACAAGTGATAAAATTCAGGACAATTCATTTCCGGTTGCGGAACATCTCCCTGAAGAATAAATGTTCCGGTATCTTCAATCTTGGTATTGGTAACGTAATTTCTTACTTTCGACATTCCACCATTGGCAACGATCACAAAATCAGCAGTTTCATTGGGATTGTTTTCAAATTCCAACAGCCATTTTCCGTTGTTTTCTTCAAGATTCGTTAATTTCCTGTCCCAAATTACAGTGTCATTTTTTAAACTTTCAAGCAAAATTTTTCTTAAATCATTACGGTTGATTTCAGGATTGTCAAATTGATTTTCAGAAGTTATTTCTACGGTAGCTAATATATTACCTTTTTCATCCGCAAAATTTACCCCCATCGGAATAGCCATTTCATAATATTTCTCCAGCAGTCCGGCTTCTTTTAAAGCTTTCTGTCCGGAAACTTTATGAAGATCAAGAGTGCCGCCCCAAATTCTGGCGTCGGAATCTTTATCTCTTTCATGAACAGTGACTTCTACTCCGTTTTGTTGTAGTAATCTTGCCATTGTAAGACCAACCGGTCCGGCTCCGATGATGGCTACTTTTTTATCTTTCAGTAAATTGTTGTGCATTTTAATGTATTAATTTGACCACAAAATTCTGAAATACAATTGATTTAGGATTGTAGAAATGCGACAAAATCAATGTTGACAATTTGTTCCGTTTTTGCTTTTTTAGCAAATTTTGCAGGCGTTGTTCCGCTGTATTTTTTAAATTCTTTGCTTAAATGAGCCTGATCTGTATAGCCTGAATCAATCGCCAATTCAGCAATATTGGAATCCGGATGAAGCCATAATGTATTTCGAACCTGCTCAAAACGCATCAGACCGGAAACATCTTTTACGGTATGACCGGAAGATTGCTTGAACTTTCGTTCCAACGTTCGAACTGTTGAATGAGCAGCATCTGCAACCTGATGGACGGGAATACTTCCATTGGCTTTTCTCATGGCGGTTCCTGCTTTAAATAATAAACTGTCGGTTGAAATTTCACTATGGATATTCAGAAAATACTGTTTTACTAAATCAATTGCGTCTTTTATGTTATTATTTTTAATGTAATTATTTAATAAAGGTTGAAGTTCTGCAATAGGATGTTCAAAAGTATGTACGCTGTTTTTATTGGATGATAATCCGAGTAAATCGAAAACCGTCCACGGAAAACACCTTACAGCAATAATTTCGAAGTTTTGTTTCGTGTAAAAATGAACTGGCTGATTGAGTAAACCCACAATAAAAGGCGAAGGTAATTGCTGCAAAACTCCATGATGAGAGATGCTGCAACCGTTTCCGAAATGGAAAATAATTTCCGCATAACCGTCGGGAATGACTTCAAAATCGGTTTCTGATTCTCCAAAATCCGATTTGTTGTACCAAAAACATTTAATGGAATCGCGCAGTTTCTTCCGGCGGTTCAAATTCTTGATGGATAATGTTTTTTGGTTTCATAGGAGCGTTGAAGAATTAAATCAAATTTAATAATTAAATAAAAGGTTAAACAATTAATCGGAAATATTATTGTTGTAGTTTTGTTATATAATTTAATATTATTCAAAACGATTTCTAATGATGAATACTTTAAATACTGAAATTCCCACAAAAATTAAAGCCGTATTTTTCGATGTTGATGGCACATTAATTAGTTTTAAAACCAATAAAATCCCCGAATCTACAATAGAAGCTATTAAAAAACTTCGTGAAAAAGGAATCAAAGTGATTGTGGCAACAGGTCGTTCCATTAATTCTCTCGATCATATTAAACATATAACTTTCGACGGATTTATTACCTTCAACGGAGGTTATTGCGTGACAGCAGACGGAAAATTGATGTTTAAACAAGCCATTGATTCTGCAGATATTCAGAAATTGGTTAATTATTCTCAGGATTTTCCTTTAAGTTTTTCATTAATGTACGAAGATAAAGTTGAGATCAACGATGCAACTCCAGAAGTTGTCGGAATGTATTCTCACGTGAATCTTCCTGTTCCACCGGTTCTTGACAGGGAAAATGTTGATATTGAAAATGTGCTTCAGGCGAATATTTTTCTCGGTCCGGACAAAGAGAAATCTTTTATGGAAAATGTAATGCCCAATTCTACTTCTTCAAGATGGACTCCTCTTTTCGCAGACGTGAATCCCGGAGGAATAAGCAAGCAAAACGGTGTTGAAAATTTCTGTAACCATTTCGGAATTGATGTTTCGGAAACGATGTCTTTTGGTGACGGTGGAAATGATATTACGATGTTAAAATTTACAAAAATCGGTGTAGCAATGGGAAATGCCAATGATAACTTAAAAGAAATTGCAGATTTTGTAACCGAAGAAGTTGATAATCATGGAATTGAACTGGCTTTAACTCATTTCGGAATTCTTTAATTTTAAGCCTTTAAACTATAAAATTTTAAACATAATTGAATTTGTGGTATCTATTTTTAGGAGATAATATATAAAAAGGCACAGTATGTGTATATAATAAATCAAATCACTTAAAAATATTTAGTCATGAGAAGTATATTATGGTTAGTCGCAGTCATTTGTATTGTAGTATGGCTTTTAGGAATGTTGGGTATCGTACCGGGAATGAGTACGGGATATTTAGTTCACGTATTGCTTGTAATTGCAATCATTGTGGTACTTTATAATCTTATATCAGGTCGAAAACCCTTAGATTAGATCAATGTAAAAAACTGAAGATAGAGAGCTGGAAATGGGAAAACATACATTCTTAATTTCCAGCTTTTTTTGTTTATATATTTTGAAAATGGTAACCAATCAATAATATCTTTTGCTTCTTTTGCGGTTAAGTTTTATTACTTTAAACTCTCGCTGATTTTGCTCATTTTTTTCTTTCGATAATGATCTGTGAAATCTGTGGGAACATCAAAAAAAATCTCCTGCACTTTCTTACAGGAGATTCAATAATAAAAATTAGATTTAATTCAAACTCGTTTTTCTGAATTCTAAAGGTTTCATTCCGGTTTGTTTTTTAAAAAGACGTGTGAAATAGGAAGAGTTTTCGAATCCCAGTTCGTAGGCGATTTCAGTTATTCCTTTTTCTCCGATTCTCAATAAATTTTTAGCTTCGGAAATTAAAAAGATATGAATAAGTTCGATGGCTGTTTTTCCGGATTCCTGCTTCAATAAATCACTTAAGTAACGAGGTGAAATTGCCAGTTGTTCTGCAATATAACCTACATTAGGAAGTCCTATTTTTTCTAAATTACCTTCTTGGGTATATTTTTTTAAGAGGTCATTGAATTTTGAGGTCGTTTTTCCCGATATCTGAGCGCGATCAATAAATTGTCTTTTATAAAAACGCTGAGAATATTGTAAAATGGATGAAACGTGGCTCAAAATAATCTCACGGCTGTATTCATCAGGATTATTGAAATATTCGTTCTCAATTTTGTCGTGAAGTTCTCTAATAATCTGCTCTTCTTTTGGCGAAAGATGAATCGCTTCTGTCACTTCATAATCAAAAAATCCGTGCTGATCGATGGATTTGAATAATTCATGACCATTCAGATAATCAGGATCAATCATGAGCATAAAACCGTTTTCTTCAAACTCAAGATCCTTCATTTCAATCACTTGTCTTGGTTTTGTGAAAAACATACAGCCGTTATCATGATCGTAAGGTGTTTTTCCGTACATGAAAATCCCGGATCTTATCTTTTTAAAGGCGATAATATAACTGTTCGTTGTGAATTTCTGATTTCCCAAAGTACAGGTAGAAAGACAACCGACCATCCCGAAAAGTGGATTCTGAGGGGCATCCCAAAGATTTCCTGCATGAAGCTCGGTAATGGTTTTATAATGTTTCATGAGAATTTTTTGTTTGAAGTTTCAAAATTAGCGGATAAAATTTACTTTACGCTCAAAATGTTATGATTAAAATCTATAGTAAAGATTAATGACCGTGAGCCGCGATGCTTACGTCTTTCCATTCTTCGATTTCTTTCAATCGGTTGGTGTAAACGTCATTAATTGAGTGATAAGCAACTTTTCCGAATAATAATCTTAATGGTGGGTTTTCGCTGTCTACAACTTGTAAAATCGGTTCTACCGTTGCGTTTGGATCTCCCCAAATATCAGAACTGTTTGTTCCTTCCGCAAAACCTTCACGCACAGGATTATAATCTGCGATATCGGATGTGGTCTGTACTGCAGAACTTCCTGCCCATTCCGTTGAGAATCCGTTAGGTTCTATCAATGTGAATTTTATTCCTAAATGTGCCACTTCTGTTGCAATGGTTTCACTTAAACCTTCAACTGCGAATTTTGATGCGTTATATAAACCTAACATCGGAAGTGTAGTAATTCCCAAGAAGCTTGAAACCTGAATGATATGTCCGCTTTTTTGAGCTCTCATCACCGGAAGTACCGCTTGTGTTACCCATAATAATCCGAAGAAATTGGTTTCCATCTGAGCTCTTGCCTGTTCTTCTGTAGTTTCTTCAACGGTTCCGAAAAGCCCGTAACCCGCGTTATTGATAAGAACATCAATGCTTCCGAAATGATTTTTTATTGTTTCAACTGCATTTTTTACATCATCTTTTTTGGTTACATCCAACTGAACCGGAAGAATATTGTCACCATATTTTTCTACAAGATCATCCAACGCTGAAATATTTCTTGCGGAAGCAGCTACTTTATCGCCTCTTTTTAAGAAAGCTTCTGCCCATAATTTTCCGAAACCTCTTGATGCACCTGTAATAAAAACTGTTTTTGCCATAATGTTATTTTTAAATTTTTGTTTGATTTTGATATGACAAATGTATTTCGATAAGCCCTTTAAAGTTTAGCTCATTTTAGCGAAATTTTAGCACAGAATTACGTGGTGTGTTTTAATTTGTTTAATTCGGGATTAGAAAATCTCATGTGTTTTAAACGCAATAATCGCAAAGATTTTTTTTAATTCAACTTAAAATATTTTCGTTCGCAAGGGCGTTTCACTCAGCTAAAGACGCTTTCGGGTTTTGCGTAAATAATATACAAACATGTTTAAATTTCATTTATTTAGAAAACAAAAGTTGATAAAAAGAATAAAAATCAAAAATTTTTAAAAACTAATGTGTTCTTATTTGCAGTGTAATAATGAACTTAAAATATCTAATGGGTTAATCTTTTGTCCCTTTTGCGGTAAAAATAAAAGTTCTTAAACCATTCTTAACCAAAACGCAAAAAAGTCCGGAAAATGATTCCGGACTTTCTATTTTATGTTGGTATTGGGTTATTTTTTTGGTGTTGTAGCTCCCAATTTAGACTTTACAGTTGGGGTAATATCTTCTCCACCATCCATATAAGCGATGTTGTTGTTTCCCTGTGAAGTAGATACGTCAAACACATAAGCCAATCCTTTTTCTTTTGCTACAGTAGAAATCATAGCTGCTACTTTTTGCTGAATAGGCATGAATAATTCAGATTGTTTTTTAGAAACATCTTGTGCAGCTTTTGTTCTTGCAGCTTCGATGTCTTTCCCTAAAGTCTGTAATTCTGTTTGTGCAGCCGTCAATTCTTTAACTACAGCTTCTTTATTAGCCTCACTGATTGTTTTTTCCTTATCCTGAGCAGCTTTTAACTTAGTCTGGTAAGTGGTGATCAACTTTTCAATTTCAGTTTGCTTAGTTTTTGTAAAAGTATCCAAAGATGCTTCTGCAGTTTTCGCTTCCGGAAGGTTGTTGAAAACGTCGTCAGAATTTACGTGACCTATTTTCTGCTGTGCATTTACTAGGTTTGAAGCAAGGAAAAGCCCTGCAACTAAAGAAAATGTTGTAATTAACTTTTTCATCTTAATTATTTATTTTTAAATTTTTATCTGTTTTAAAAGTCAGCAAATATAATAAATATAACTAAGTGCATAGTTATATAATTAACGAAAAAAGAAGTCCGGAAAGAATATCCGGACCTCACCTTGAAAGAATCTAATAAATCTATTGTAAATATTAATTAAAAATTATATCGAATTCCCAGCTGTGCCTGGAATCTTGATGCAAATTGATCGATCGTATAAGGCAATCCCGGAGTTGTAAAATTGTAAGTAGGATCTCCTGCAGAAGGCTGTCCTGCTGCAACATTTCCGACTTTTGTTAAACCTACACTTGCCGTAGAGTTGAAGGTATTCGGTACGAAATACACTTTTCCCCACTCTTTGTTTAATAAATTAGTCAAATTGATGATGCTTAATGAAATCTGAAGGGTATTTTTTGATTTTTGACTTAATCTTATTTCATCCATAATTCTGAAATCCGCCTGAATATTCCAAGGAGTAAAATCTCCGTTTCTTTCGGTAAATTTCCCTCTTCTGCTGCTTAAATATTCATTACTGTTGACAAATTTTTCATAATCTGCAACCTGTTGAGCCGTACTTACCAGAATATTTCCTGAACCGTCTTTTATCGGAGCAATGTATTTTGTAGCTTCTGCAGCATCTTTAAAGATATACGCCAAACCTGCAGCCTGTCCTGTATTAGCAATCGTACTGTTCACAAATCCCCAAGAGAAAGGATTTCCGGATTGTGCATTAAAATAAACATTCGCAGACAATCTGTTAGACTGAGAAAGTGGTAAAGAATATCCTACATTCGCAACGACTCTGTTTTTAATCGCAAAGTTGGAAGTCGTTAACTGAGGATTATTCGGTGTTAAAGACTGGTTCATTTGCCAGTTACTTTCCATTGAGTTTCTGATACCGTTTGTGATATCTTTTGCGTCTCCGTAAGTGTAGGCAACGAAGAAATTTAATCCAAAATTATATGACTTCTGAAGTTGTGCCGTCAAATTATATCTGTATCCCTGTTTTGTGTTGGAAAGCATGTAAGCATTCGAGAAGTTACTGTTGATATTTGTCGTGTAGATCGGCATTTCGTGGTTGGCATCATAACTGAAATACGTCACATTATCCGTTTTATTAACCTGTTGAAATTCTAAATCATACAAAACTTTCGTATAAATTCCTTCTAATGTCAATTTATATCCTGAAACCGTATAATCGAAAGCTAATGAACTTCTCCAGACTCTCGGCATTTTGAAATTATTATCAATTAAATCTACCTGAACCTTTGAAGAATTCTGCCATTTCGGGAAATTTCCACTTGTTAAAGGATCTCCGTTTGCTGCCAATTGAGCCGCCGTCGGAGCATTGTAATCGTAACTTCCGAAACCAACTCCATCATTATAATATGCATAACCCAACCATGCAAAAGGAATCCTTCCCACAAAAATCCCCGATCCTCCTCTCATGACAAGCGATCTATCCTGCGTAAGATCTAAATTGAATCCTAATCTTGGAGAAATAGTAGGTTTATTAAGATAATTGTTTGTTAATTGGCTTAAAGGCGTGTAAGTATAGGTATTTCCATAGTTCGGATCTGCCGGAGAATTGTTCACAGCCGGACTTAAAAGCGGTTTGTTTGGTAAATCGGTATAGTCTACTCTCACTCCCGGAGTCAGTCTCAATCTTCCCCAATTGATCTCGTCCTGGAAATAGGCAGATAACAAATTAACTTTATACTGAGCATAAGGATTATTAAAAATATCTTCTCTGCTTTCCCCATTGAAAGGATAAGTTTCCACGGATTCTTGCCGGATTTGCGTTATAAAAATCATTTAAGCTTTTATAAGAAATTCTTCCGTTAAGAGCGTTTACGAAACCATAATCGATGTTATATAATTCATTGTGAGTTCCCAGTAAAAACGTGTGGTGACCGGCTTTGTACGTTAAGTTATCTGTAATTTCAAAGGTTTTCTGTTTCATGTTGAAAACAGTTGCTTCCCTGTCGTTTCCTAGCAAAATTGTTCCTCCGTTGTAAGCAATTTCAACCTGCGGGAACATCGCATTTTGAGAAGTCGGATCTCTGTAATCGTGGATGGATGAATATCCTAAAATGACATTATTATTCCATTTATCATTAAAACGGCTTTTCAATTCTAATGTTGTTGTAGAAGAAGTATTTTTCTGAACAAAATCCATAACGGAAAAACGGAAGTTTGCACCGTCTCTTTCCAGGTTTGAAGCTTGTGAAAAAACTGTATTGTTTTTAATGGATAACGTATTTTTATCATTAATTTTCCAGTCTAATTTATTGAAAAGTTTACCACTTTCCGAGAAATTATTGTACTGATCGAAGCTTCCGACATTGAAGCCATATTTATTTCTTACAAAATCAGAAATTTGCTGAGCAACGTCATGGCTTACCAAAGCGCCCTGATCTCCGGCGTTGTAGAAAACAGGATCCGTTCTTTTTGTATATTCAATGTTGCTGAATAAGAACAGTTTATCTTTTATGATAGGTAATCCCACTCTTCCACCGTAGATAAAATCTTCAAAAGAACTTGGCATTTTCGAGTTGTCACCAATTCTGTTATTTCCTGTGATAGAAGCATTTCTTCCGTACATATACAAAGACCCTTCTGTATTATTACTTCCGCTTCTTGTTACGGCATTGATACTTCCGCCTAAGAAATTTCCTAATTTTACGTCATAAGGAGCGATATAAACCTGCACGTCCTGAATGGCATCCAAACTAATGGAATTCGAACGCGTACTGCTTCCCGGCATTCCTGAAGTTCCCGTTTGTCCGCCTAAAGATGGGCTAAATCCAATCGCATCATTGTTAATAGAACCGTCGATCGTAACGTTATTATATCTGAAATTTGTTCCGTTAAAAGAATTGTTGGCGCTTTGAGGAACTAGTTTTGTAACATCCTGAATTCCTCTGTTGATGTTCGGAAGTCCAGAAATCTGCGCCTGACTGATTCCCACCCCGAATTTTGCAGCGGTTGTTCTTTTGGAAGTCAGTTTTACTTCATCAATTACCTTTTCTTTGTTGCCGACTTCTACCGTAGGAAGATCGTTATTTCCCAGTGATAGCTGTACATTCGTGTTAGAATATACCACATTAGAACCATCCATTACTTCAATAGTGTAAGGTCCGCCTGGTTGTAAATTGTCTAAACTGAATTGTCCGTTTTTGTTACTTTTCGTTTCAAAACTGCTGTTTGTCGGGACGTGAATTACTTTAATGGTCATTTCGGAATTTGTTCCTCTTAATCTTCCGAAAATTTTAGAGCTGGTTTCCTGCGAGAAGGCAAGACTGAAAGATAATAATGCAATAGCACAGATTATTTTTTTCATTTTTTTATACTTCAAAATTGTATGGCAAAATTATTTCGAAGTGCATTTGAAGTGCGTTAACATACAGATAACATTACATGACAAAATATTTAACATTTCCTTAAAAAAAAATTAAAAAGATTTAATTGGATATGTTGTTTTAATGTTTCTTAGATTGATTTTTTAAAGAAATATCAATGATAATCGATGTTTACGACTTTAATTTTTATTTAAGTTTTTTTTAACCTTAAGTTTTAAATTGAAATAATAATTTCAGCTTCCCAATTTGAGAGGTCTGAATTGTATTCAATCAAGTTTATTCCGAATACAAACATCGTGCAGAGAATTTATATTAAAAGTTTAAACAAATTCTTAATTTTAAATTATTTCCGACCTATAATTTAACATCACTTTTCTTCTTTTGGCTTTATTCTTGAATCAGTTTTATGACCACTTCAATATCAATGAAATATGAAAAAGCACATCGTCATCGTAGGTGGAGGTTTTGCCGGAATCAATCTGGTAAAGTCTTTGGTAAACGACAAAAGATTTCGGATCACGCTGGTTGATAAGAATAATTACCACTTTTTTCCGCCGCTTATTTATCAGGTTGCCACGTCTTTTATTGAGGCTTCAAATATCAGTTATCCCTTTAGAAGACTGTTTTCGAATTATAAAAATGTGAATTTCCATATGGGAAGTTTAGTAAAAGTTAATCCTGAAAGCAATTCTCTTGAAACAGATACGGGAAATCTTCAATATGATTATTTGGTTTTGGCATTGGGAACAGAGTCTAATTTTTTCGGAATGGAAAATGTTCAGCGATGTTCGCTTCCCATGAAAACTATTGAAGAAGCGCTTTATTTAAGGAATTATATGTTGTTGAATCTCGAAGAAGCCGCTCGAAATAAAGACATAAAAGAAGCCCAAAAATTACAGAATATCGTCATTGCAGGAGGTGGACCAACCGGAGTGGAACTTGCCGGAATGATCGCTGAAATGGGAACGTATATTGCCGAAAAAGAATATCGAGAAATTAAGCTCAGTCTTTCAAATATTTACTTAATCGACGCATTACCCACTCTGCTTTCTCCAATGAGTAAACTGGCTCAGGAAGCGGCTTATAATAAGCTTAAAAAATTGGGCGTAAAGATTATTTTAAATGTTGCCGTAAAAGATTATGTTGATGGAAAAGTTATTTTGGCAGATGGAAAAACTATTGAGACCGAAACACTGATCTGGACTTCCGGAGTAATCGGTCGTGAAGTTCCCGGAATTCCTGAAGAAAGTGTGGGAAAAGGCAGAAGATTGTTGGTAGATTCTTATAATAAAGTTGAGGGGACGAAAAATATTTATGCTTTGGGAGATATTGCGTTACAGCTTACCGAAGAAAAATATCCGAAAGGGCATCCGCAATTGGCGCAGGTTGCGATTCAGCATGCGAATAATTTAGGTGAAAATTTTAAAAGAATTGAAGAAGAAAAAGTTTTGAATCCTTTTAAATATAATGATAAAGGAAGTATGGCAATTATTTCGAAATTCAATGCAGTGGTGGATCTTCCGAAGTTTTCATTTAAAGGATTTTTGGCTTGGCTGACGTGGCTTTTTATCCATATTATTCCTTTGGTTGGGTTCAGAAGTAAAGTTCGTTTAGCTTTTACTTGGTTGAGATTATTTATTACTAATAATCCTTCCATCAGATTGATTTTGAGACCGAAAAAGGATACGAGTGAGCATTAATTAGGGTAATTTCTTTCAAAATTATTTAAATTAAGGAATAAAAATTTATATCACAATTATTTTTTAATTGCTGTCATAGCTAGGGAAATAGACATATTTTGTAGTCAAAATACATAAGATTATAGGCTTTATAAACAATAACGATTTTACTTTTCATGATATATTTCATAAATTTACGAAACTATAACAATTCGGTTATGGAATAAAATCTCCAAAAAAGTGAAAATTCACAACAAAAAAAAGTTTCTTAGCTTTCTGAAGTTTAAAAGAGACTTTCAAAAGTATGGACTGGAAAAAGCACGCAGTTACGAACTTATTCTTCATTGGCTTAACAACAGGCTTAGCCGAAGCCAGTTTCTCTTACTTTCCGGTATTATTGTAGGCTGTTCCGCGGGTTTTGCGGGAGTAGTATTGAAAACTCTTGTTCACAGCATCCATCATTTTATTACGACAGAAGTTCATTTTGAATATCAGATTTTATTCTACATTATCTTCCCTTTTTTAGGAATTGTGTTGACGACGAGTATTGTTTTGACGATATTTAAAGGACAGGACAGAAAAGGAATCAGTGCGATTTTATACGAAATTGCCCAAAATTCCAGTATCGTTTCCTCTGTTAAAATGTATTCCCAAATCGTTCAGAGTGCGGTGACTGTAGGTCTTGGTGGTTCTGCAGGACTGGAAAGTCCGATTGCCGTTACAGGTGCTGCCATTGGTTCTAATTTTGCCCAGACTTATCGGTTAAGCTATAAAGAACGAACGCTTTTATTGGCTGCAGGAGCAACAGCAGGAATCGCATCCGCTTTCAACGCTCCGATTGCGGGAATTATGTTTGCTTTTGAAATTTTACTGACAGGTGTTGTTTTTACAGATTTTATTCCTTTGGTTGTGGCAGCGGTTTGTGGAAGTTTATTATCGAGAATTTTACTTCAGGAAGATGTACTTTTCAGATTTTATACGAGAGAAGCATTTAATTATAAAAATGTCCCTTATTATTTGATTTTAGGAATTGTAACAGGTTTATATGCGAGATATTTTGTAGTAGTTTCCCAAAAAGTTGAGCATTTTATTAAAGAGTTAAAAATGTCGCGTTTACGAAAAGCAATGTTTGGCGGAGTCGTTCTGTCGGTGCTTTGCGTTCTTTTTCCGCCTTTGTTTGGAGAAGGATATGATACGGTAAAAGCTTTCACCAACGGAAATACGCACAGCATTATCGAACACAGTTTTTTCAGATATTTTGAAATAAAAGAGATTACGGTTATTATATTCTTAATTTTTGTTTTGTTGTTAAAAGCTTTCGCAACATCTTTCACGATTTTCAGTGGCGGAAATGGAGGGAATTTTGCACCTTCTCTTTTTGCCGGCGGAACGGTGGGCTATTTATTTGCAATTGTTTGTCAGCAGATTGGCTTTACGGAAGTTCCTGTTACCAATTTGGTATTGGTAGGAATGGCAGGTGCGATGAGTGGCGTAATGTATGCTCCGTTAACGGCTATTTTCCTGATCGCAGAATCCAGTTTTGGGTATGATCTTTTTATTCCGTTAATGATTGCCTCTATTATTTCTTATTTAATTGGAAAATGGTTCTCTCCTATTTCTCCGGAATTAAAATTTTTAGCAGATCAGGGCAAAATTTTCACCAATAAACATGATAAAAACTTATTATCTTCCTTAAAAACAGAAAATTTCATTGACAAATATTCTCAGTCGGTGAAAGAAAATGCGCCGATTTCAGAACTGTTTGAACTGGTGAAGAACGGAGACAAAAATATTTTCGCAGTTCTTGACGATCATAAAATGTTGAGAGGAATTTTAACATTGGATGATATTCGACCGTATTTATTTGCTACTGATGAAGTTTCTGCTACGATTGTTCAGATGATGAAAGCTCCTCCCGCAATCATTCATCCTGAGAATCAACCCTTAGAAATTCTGCAGATTTTCGATGATACCGGAGTTTGGAATTTACCTGTTGTTGATACGAATAATAAATTCTTAGGGTTTATTTCAAAATCTACTATTTTAATGAGTTACAGACAGTTATTGAAAGAATATTCTGAATAAAATTTTAAATTAAAAAAAATAAAAAAGCCGTTCAACATACTATTGAACGGCTTTTTATATAAGAAAAAAAATTAGCCTTAATTAATTGCTTGCTGTATTCAGCAGTTCGACATCTTCGCTGCTTAACTGTAATTTCGGAGCTGCAAATAATGTTTCAAGTTGAGATTCGCTTGTTGCACTCACAATCGGAGCGGTAATCAGCGGATTTGCCAACAACCAAGCCAATGCGACCGTTGCTGGTTTTGAATCGTATTTCTCACTGATCTGATCTAATACTTTTAAAACTTCCAGTCCTTTCGGATTTAAATATTTTCTCGCACCTTCTCCCCTTTGACTTTTCGATAAATCTGCTTCATCACGATATTTTCCGGTCAAAAATCCTGCAGCCAACGACCAGTACGGAAATACACTCAGACCAAATTCTTCAACTAAAGGAGCATAGTTTTTCTCAAAACCTTCTCTTTCCAGTAAATTATAATGAGGCTGAAGTGCCACATATTTCGGGAAATTATTTTTCTCAGCAATTTCAAAAGATTCTTTCAATCTTTCAGGAGATAAGTTGGAAGCTGCAATATAGCGTACTTTTCCGGCTTTTACAATTTCATCGTAAGCAGACAAAGTTTCTTCAACAGATGTTTTGTTGTCGTCAAAATGAGTATAATATAAATCGATATGATCGGTCTGAAGTCTTTGAAGAGATTCGTCAACCGATTTTAAAATATGTTTTTTACTGATATCATAACCGTGTTCTTTCGTTTCAGAACCTACTTTTGTAGTGATTACCAGATCTTTTCTGTTGCCACGGCTCTTCATCCATTTTCCTATGATTTCCTCGGATTGACCGCCTTTTCCGTTCACCCACCAAGAATACGTATCGGCAGTGTCTATAAAATTGAAGCCTCCTTCTGCAAATTTATCCAAAATATCAAAAGATTGCTTTTCATCCAGCGTCCATCCGAAGACGTTTCCTCCAAAATTAATGGGTGCAATTGATAAGTCGGTATTTTTAATTTTTCTTTTTTCCATAGAATTATTTTATGATTGAAGAATGATTATTTATAAAATTAAAGGTAGGAAATTTTACCATTGCTTAATGGTTTAATCTTTCTATGGAATTCATTTCTTTTCTCAATGAAAAAAGACCAGCCATTATAGCTGATCTTTATATTTTATAAGTTGAAATTTACTTTAAATCGCTCCCATTACATACATGTTTTCCATTGTAGGAGTCGGGCTTCCACCCTTTTTTTCAAGAGTGATGGCAAAAGCCTGAGCATTTGGTATGTTCGCAAGAGCTATTTTACTGTCTTTTTCTTCAGTGTACATTCCTGCGCTTACCGGTTTTCCGTCTGCAATTGCCCAAAGTTGGTATTGCATTCCTTCCGGTGCTTTAGGAAGATTTTCTCCGTTAAGGTAGACTTCTTTTGTTTTCTTGTCCCAGAAGACCATTGCTTTAGAATCGGTATGTTTTTCAACACCTTTCAGCACGACCATTTGCATGTCGGGATTAGAAAACATCTGCATTTTCTGATTCATCTTCTGCATTGCGAGATCCTGAGATTTTTTCTCGGTCTGCATTTTTGCAATCTCTTCTTTTGTTTTAGATTGATCGTTCATCCAGAAAAGATTTCCGGCAACGCTTACTAAAAATAAGACCGAAGCTGCCATAGCATACACTTTCCAGTTGCTGTTTCCCTGAAGTCTGATTTCCTCCTGAGGTCTTGCTGCCGGTATATCCGTAGAAACGACAGGTTTTATTTCTTCAACAGTCTGTTCCTGTTGAATCTTACTCCAAATTTTTGATTTTAAATCGCTTGGAGGTGTCACAGCCTGAGCTGTAGCCAGATCTTCTAAAGTTTTTTGTGCTTCTTCAAAAGCGGTCTTTACTTCAGCGTTGTTTTTCATCACACACTCCAAAATCCCTTGCTCCTCAGGTGAAGCAAGACCTAGAATATAAGATTCTATAATTCCGGATGATATGTATTCTTTAGTGTTCAATTTAATTTTTATTGATAATCTTTTAGCAAATCTTTTAATTTCATCAGTGCATTTCGCATCTTGGTTTTTACCGTTCCAAGGGGTATTTTCAACTTTTCGGATATTTCGTTTTGAGTATATCCTTGATAATACGCGAGGTCGATAAGTTCCTGTTTGTCAATCTCCAGATTTTCAAGAACCTTATTAAATCCGATATAATCGGATGAACTATTGGTTGTTGAAAGCTCTGCAGAATTATATACGAAATCGGGAAGCGATTGGTTTTTTAATTGGTTTTGGAAACCCTTTGATTTTAAATAATCTATCGCTGTATTTCTTGCAATATTGATCATCCAAGTATAAAATCTCCCTTTTGATGAGTCGTACTGGTGTATAGAATTCCAGATTTTGACGAAAACATCCTGAATAATTTCTTCAGTATATTCTTTAGACTGAACAATTCGCAGGACTACTCCATATAATGCACCGGAATAGTGATCATACAAATGATGAAAACCTGCTTCGTTTTTTTGTTGTAGTAAAACGATTAATTGCTCTTCCGAATACTTTGTTTTAATAATGAATTATTTTTCTCTCCAAATGTAATGAAATAAAATTATAACAAACAATACCCGAATCGATTTTTAGATATTAAATAATAGTATGAAGCTGATTAATATTCCTCAACAGAAATGCTTAAATACTAACTATTTGCTAATCTTAAAACCGGCTTTTCACTGTTTAATGAAAAATAATATACTGATTTACAGTTGTTTAAAATTAAATTTAAAAATTTTAAATCTAAATCAAAACCAGTCTCGTAAATGAGTTCAGAACACAATTCAAATACATATTTAACTTAAAAATCAAAAAAAATGAACACAACATCAAAAATCGCAGTTTTAGGAATGGTGGCTCTATCATTCGCTTTCAGTGGAAACGTAGCTGCACAGATGACGAAAGAAAAAACAGTAATGGTGGGCGGTGCAGCAATGTACCCATCTAAAAATATTATAGAGAATGCAGTAAATTCTAAGGATCACAAAACTTTGGTAGCCGCTGTAAAAGCAGCAGGATT
Organism: Chryseobacterium ginsenosidimutans; assembly: GCF_024807225.1. Lineage (GTDB taxonomy): Bacteria > Bacteroidota > Bacteroidia > Flavobacteriales > Weeksellaceae > Chryseobacterium > Chryseobacterium ginsenosidimutans. The sequence goes on along the minus strand of NZ_JANUCO010000001.1, from coordinate 2,893,411 downwards.
GGTAGAAACTTTACAGGGAGCAGGACCTTTCACCGTATTGGCTCCTACAGATGAAGCCTTCGCAAAACTTCCTAAAGGAACTGTTGAAAGCTTAGTAAAACCTGAGAACAAAGCGATGTTGACTAAAATTTTAACCTATCACGTTCTTGCAGGAAAATATAACGCTAAACAAATCTGGGCAGCTGTAAAAGCAGGAAACGGAAAAGCAATGATGAAAACAGTAGAAGGTGAAGAACTTACTTTCTGGACTAAAGGAAAAGATCTTTACATAAAAGACGCAAAAGGAAATAATGCAAAAGTTACGATTGCTGATGTAAATCAGTCAAACGGAGTAATTCATGTGATTGATACGGTGTTAATGCCGTAAACGGTTTTATAGTTTTTGAACAGCATAAAAAATTTATGCTGTTTTTTTCTCCATTTGTCTTTCGAAAATAAAAATATAAACCTCAAACAAAATAATATTATGAAAAAAACTATTAATGTTTCTAACCAGGGAGCTACTCTGGATACAGGCAGAAGAAATTTTTTGAAACTGGGCGGTGTAGGATTGGCAATGGCCGGACTTACATTGATCGGTTGTGATGACGACAATTTCGATTTCCAAAACAATCCTAATGTTTTCGACCTTGGAATGGGTGATGTCGGAGTTTTGAACTATGCATATGCATTGGAACAGTTGGAGGCAGATTTCTATACTAAAGTTGTCAACAACTTTTATTCAGGAATTTCAACGATTGAAAAAGAACTTTTTACAGATCTTTATCATCATGAGGTGATTCACAGAGATTTTTTCAAGGCAGCAATCAGCGGTGCAACGACCAATATTTTGCCTACGCTTGAATTTCAATATCCTAATGTGAATTTTAATGACAGAAACTCTGTTCTTGCTACAGCAAAAGCGTTGGAAGACACAGGAGTTGCAGCCTATAACGGTGCAGGAAAATACATTACAAATCCGGCTTATTTGGTACTTGCAGGAAAAATTGTTTCTGTAGAGGCAAGACATGCTTCGGCGATCAGAAATTTAATTAATCCGGGAACAGCAGCATTTTCTGGTGATGATGTAATTGATGCAAACGGATTGGATCTTGCGAAAGAGCCAAAAGACATTGTAATGGCAGCCGGAGGATTTATAAAAACTCCTTTCACTTGGAAAGAACAGGGCATTGCTTAATCATTAATCTCAAAAAATTACCATTATGAACATTCTAAAGTTACTTGATAAGCTTTCTGACGATAAATTTTTCACAACAGAAGCAACTAGATTAGAAACTCTTTCCAATATTTCAGCATTTGGAAAAAAAGCGGCGGTTGCTGCAATTCCATTAGGTTTGGGAGCATTGATGACAACCCCTGCGAAAGCAGAAACAGTGGACAATGTGAATGGAGGACCATTATTTAAAACTGCATTAACTGATGCTTTACAATTGGCATTGGTTCTGGAATATCTGGAAAACGAATATTACGCAACAGGTTTAGCTGCGGGAACATTAATACCAACGGCAGACAGAGTCGTTTTTATGCAAATCGCAAAACATGAAGCTGCTCACGTTGTTTTCTTAAAAAATACCTTAACATCTTTAGGGGTAACTCCGGGTGCGAAACCAACTTTTGATTTTACAGCGGGAGGAAATTTTACACCTTTTACAGATTATAATCAATTTTTAGTTCTTGCTCAGGCTTTTGAAGATACCGGTGTAAGAGCTTATAAAGGACAGGCAGGAAATGTAATGTCCAATAAAGCGGTTTTACAGGCTGCTCTACAAATTCACTCTGTGGAAGCGAGACATGCATCACAAGTAAGAAGAATGAGAGCCAACAAAGGATGGATAGAATTGGCAAATGGCGGAAATATGCCTGCTGCAACCAATCCTGTATATGCCGGAGAAGATAATATAACCCAGGCTGGTTTTAATACGAGTACTGCGTTTGGAGCTGCAGCTGGTTCTGCGGCTTACGACGAGGTTTTAAGTGGAAGTGATGCTCAGACAATTGCAGGATTGTTCATCGTCTGAGTTCCTTATTATAGCTGTTAATCCCTTCCCGATTTTGTCGAGAAGGGATTTTTTTATTAAGGATTGAATAGTAAGTTTAAAAAAAGAAGTACCTTATTTCTTTTGCCAAGACTGATTGTCTTTGTTTTCAGAACGTTTTTTACCATTATCAATATTGTAAGCGAAACCAACTCCTAACGTCTGTTTAAGCTGAGTTTTTCTGATTTGATTATGGTCATACAATAGATCTAAAGTAATATTGGTAGAAATAAATTTATTGATCTTCATATTCAGAATTCCGCTGTAGGCAAGAACTAATCTTTCAGGATGATCGATATAATTTGAGAAAACCGAACCGGTATTCGTTAACGTAATATTATCCATAATTTTCAGTTTATAGATCGCTGTTCCAAGAAAACCAAACTGAAATAATGAAGAATCTCCATCGTTTTTCAAGCCGTAAGTTCCTGCGTACTGAAGATCATCATCCAAGACGAAAGTCCATCTTGCATTGGCAGGTCGCATGGTAACAGTCAGGTTATCACTTGGGCGATACGTAACACCAGCTCCCACATTTACATAACCCGGTGCCATAAAATTTGAAATTTTTGCGGCTTCAGGATTATTACCATCTTCATACCCGGCTGCGAACTGAGTTTGTAAACTTGCTCCCGCAGAAATGTACCAATTTTTAGCAAATTCTCTACCGTAATTCGTAGAAAGATTAATTACATCCTGAGTTTTTCTGGTTCCAATTCCTTTAGTATTATTTTGTCCGTATCCCAAGATGATGACGTTTTCCCACAGGTTTTTTCCTTTTTCGTAGGTCAGGTTGTAATTTACTCCGGCAAGCCATCCTACATTATTAGCTCCACCACCAACCCAGTTTGAAAAGGCTGCCTGATTAAGCATTAATGTATTTTGCCCTTGGATACTCCATGCTTTTACAGTATCAGTAACCGGAGCATCTGTTTTTGTGTCTTGTGAAAACGCAAAAATTCCCGAAAAAAGGAAAATTGGTAACAAAAGTTTTTTCATAATAATAAATGTTTGGTGCAAAAATATAAAATAAAATATTTGTTAAAAAATATTAAATAAACTTAAATAAGTTTAAAAATAAAGATTTTTGTTATTAAAAACATAATTATGAATAGAAATTTGTAATAAATTCAAAATAATAATCGTAAAAAGATATTTATATTAAGCAGATAAACAGCAAAACCCCTCAAAAGAAGGGTTTTGTACATTTTAAAACTTGAAATATGAATGATTGTGTTCGTGTTCAAATTTACTAAGCTTTGCATAGCTTTTTTATGATCGTAATCATAACTATATTCTAAATTTTAATTACATTTAATTGGTTGATATTCAATTCTAAAATAGGTGCTTGAATAAAAACGTATGGTTTAATATTTGATGATTTTACTAATTATGGAAACAAAAAAATGTTTGTCTCAAATTTTGGGAATAAAAAAAGGAAGTCACGAAACTTCCAAAGGAATTAAAAATACTGCAACATTCTTTGCTGTAGGTGTTTTGGCATTAGTTGCGTTAGGTATTTTTACCACTTCGCAACGACTAAACGCCGGATAGTCTCATTAAGATATAATAGATTTTATAAATATGTATGGTATTATGTTCAGCATAATAATTATTTTTATTATATTTGTAGTTCGAAATAATTTTTTTTCATCATTTGTGTTTTTTTAGGCTCCTCCTTAGGAGCCTTTTGTTTTTTTATTAAGTAATACGTTTCTTATTGCTGGAGCAGATCCACTCCTCTTTTTTACATTTTTTACAAGTTCCTGCAGCTCCAATTTGCTTCTCTTCGGTATGCCCGCAAAATGTACATGAATAATAATCTTTTAGACTAATGATTTTCAGTGGTCGAGCTAAGGAATCCGGCATAATGGGAAGTCCATATTTTACCCTTTCTTCTTCGAAAAAAAATACACTAATCTCCCCTGAACTTTCTTCGATAGCCTTTTCGATCTGCCCCAATTGTGAAATCCCTCTTAATCTTAATTCAGCAAAAAATTCGTCGCTGCCAAGATTTTCTTTTTTAAAATTATCAATAGAAAATTCGCCGTTTTCAATCAGGCAAATAGGTTTTCCTTCAATTAATTGTTCAAATTTCTTATTCTTTGCAATGAAATAAGTGACGATGGTATATAAAAAAATGATAACAATAAAAACGATAATGGACGAAACAATTCCCACATCTTTATTAAACATAGGATCTCCGGCTGCAGAACCAAGACCGATGATGACGACAAGTTCGAAAATAGAAAGCTGCTTCACTCCCCTTTTTCCCAACACCCTCAATCCGATAATGATGGTTAAAAACATAATGGCAGTACGCAAAATGATCTCCAGAATGAACGACCATTCTTCGTGTCCCATCAAGAGTTCTTTCCAGTCTAATTGTAAGAGAAATAGGGTTAACATAGCTTATTATTTGTTTTCTATTGTCCAAAAAATACGCCAAGAAAATGAAATTTTTTAACCTCATCTTTAAAGAATTTCCAATTGATTTTATAAAGTAGATTTCTTTATTTCCCAAAATCCAATTAAACTAAAACCGCACCACCATCAATCGTAATAATCTGTCCGGTTGCAAAAGCTTGTTTCATAAGAAAAACGAATGTCTGTGCGATTTCTTCCGCCTTTCCTACTCTTTTTACCAATAAAGAATCGCCGACGTTTTTATAAAATTCATTTCTCTGTTCTTCCGGAATTCCGTTCCAGAGATTGGTTTTAATAACGCCTGCTGAAACCGCATTTACTCTAATTGAAGCCAATTCTACCGCCATTGCTCTGCACAAACCATCCATCGCGCCACAAATACTCGAAGCCAATGCCCAACCTGCTCCCGGTCTTTGATTTGCCGTTCCGCTCATTAAGTTGATAGAACCGCCTTCATTGATGTTGGGAGTTACATATTTTATGGCCGCCAAAGCTCCCCAATAACGAAGCGTAAAGAAATTTCTTGCCTGTTGCAAATCTGTTTCAGAAAGATGGGTGAGATTTAAATTTTCACCTGCCGTGTAAACCAAATGATCGAATTTCCCTATGTTTTCAAAGAAATGTTTGATGTTTTCTTCTTTGCTTAAATCGATGGCATAACCTTGCGTTCCTTCCGGAAAATCTTGTAAAGCATCATCAATTTTTTGTTGATTACTCGAAACGATAACCACATTTGCTCCTTCATTCGCCGCAGCTTTTGCCGTTGCCAATCCTAATCCCGAACTTGCTCCAAGTACGATTACTTTTTTGTTTTTTAGTGTGCTCATTTTTCTGTTTTAATTTTTTTTTAGAAAGTTGAAAAAGTTGGAAAATCGCAAAGGCGCAAATTATTTTTAAAAAGATGTTTTAAGACGCAAGGATTTTATCCGCGATAAAATTGATCGCGTTTAATTGAAAATCCTTGATTTTCTTGCGCCTTAAAATTACATTATCATTTAAAAATATTTGCGCCTTTGCGATTTCCCAACAAAAAACAGAATGGTAAATTCGCTTCACTTACCAATTTTTAAAATTATCTGTTGATTTACGAAGCAAATTTATCATTCACAAAATATCAAATTAAGCTGGTTTGCTAATTCCCAAATTTTCATTAATATATAAATTCGGGTAATTAATCAACTTTGAAACAAAATCGGCAATACTTCTTCTGGAAATCGCAGAACCTGTTTCCGGAGAGCCTTTTAATGTAACTGTATAATCAATTTCGTCGTTATTTGTAAACCAATCCGGACGAAGAATGGTGTAATGTAATCCGGAATCTTCGATTACATCTGCCAATTTTCTGTAAGGTTCTAAAACCGGGCGCAAAGGTTTACCATAAATCCCGATCGAACTGATAGCAATTATCCTTTTCACATTTTCCTCCTTCATGGCTTTGACGATATTTTTTGACATTTTTTCAAGATCACCATCGAGATTGATGTAGACAATATCCTGATTTTTTACGGCATTTTTAATATCATTAAAATTCAAGGCGTCACCTTCAATAATGTTGCAATTATCTGAAAGATATGTTGGAAGCCTGTTTTTATTTCTCATAAACAGTGTTATTTCGGTATCTTCCAAAGGTTTTACTGCTTCGATTACATATTGGGCAAGACTTCCTGTAGCCCCGATTATTAGTACTTTTTTCATGTGTTGTCGTTATTTTCCTACCCTGTCTTGAAAGAGTTTGGGGTATCTTTCACCTGTAATCGTAATTTTTGAGGCGGATTCTTCGATTCTTTGTAAATCTTCTATTGTTAATTCAATATTCACCGCTCCGATATTTTCTTCTAAACGGTGAATTTTCGTAGTTCCCGGAATCGGCGCAATCCAAGGTTTCTGAGCCAATAACCAAGCCAGAGCAATCTGTGCTGGAGTTGCATTTTTCTCTGCTGCAATTTGCTGTAAAAGCTCTGCCATCGAAAGATTTGCTTTTCTATTTTCTTCTGTAAATCTTGGAAGGATGTTTCTGAAATCGGTTTGATCAAACTGCGTATTTTCATTAATAGCTCCTGTTAAAAATCCTTTCCCAAGCGGACTGAAAGGCACGAAACCAATTCCCAGTTCTTCCAGAGTCGGTAGAATTTCGTTTTCCGGTTCTCTCCACCAAAGAGAATATTCGCTTTGTAAAGCCGTTAAAGGCTGAACTGCATGTGCTCTTCTGATAGATTCTACACCGGCTTCAGACATTCCGAAATGTTTTACTTTTCCTTGTTGAATAAGGTCTTTCACTGTTCCTGCAACGTCTTCAATCGGTACATTCGGGTCGGTTTCTGTGTTGATACAAAAGATCAATCACATCTGTTTTTAATCTTTTTAAAGAAGCTTCCACCACCTCAACAATATGTTCCGGTCGGCTGTCGACACCTTCTGTCGGAATTGCATTTTTAAAACCGAATTTTGTAGCGATCACTACTTTATCTCTGAACGGAGCCAATGCTTCGCCCAATAATTCTTCGTTTGCAAAAGGTCCGTAAGCTTCCGCTGAATCAAAAAATGTGATTCCTGAGTCGAATGCGTTTTGTAATAATTTGATGGCTTCATTTTTCTCTGTTGCAGGACCATATCCGAAGCTTAATCCCATACAGCCTAATCCTAATGCTGAAACTTCTAATCCGCTGTTTCCTAAAAATCTTGTTTTCATAAATGTAAATTTTGTAATGTTATATTGTTAATTAATGAATAGTGAGCTCTTTATTTTGACCGCAGAAGACACAAAAGATTTTAATACATTAGAATTTTTAAGATGACTATCAAACTGCCTAGAAGAGCACATTAGTTTTAAAAACAAAGATTTTTATTCTGTTACAAATTTTTGTTTTCTAAATAGCTTAAGTTTTAAACTAATAATAGCTTTTGCTTCTCTTGTGGTTAAATTTTAAATAAATTTGATTTGCTAATCAAAATTCTCCACTCACTGTTTTCCTTTTCTGATGCAAAGTTGATAAGTTTCAGGAAGCGTTTTTGTATATGGATTACTGTATTTATTACCAAAATTACTGTTTGAGGTTTTGTAATGATTATCAGTGGTTTGTATTGCCTACATTTGTATCAGGAAAATGATTTTATCATGGAAAAGATTATTAAAATTGATACGGTAGATTTCTACAATAAACTTCGTGGCGCGGAAACTTTGAACCCTTTGGTAAGTGTTCTTGATCTGTCTAAAACGAAATCACTTCCGTCGCAGGTTTTTAATTTCGGTTTGTATGCGATTTATTTAAAAGAATTAAAATGCGGTGAACTGAGATACGGCAGAAGCACGTACGATTATCAAGAAGGAACTCTGGTTTGTGTTGCTCCCGGACAAGTGATGCAGGTGCAGCCAAATGTGACGACTTTTGAACCAAAAGGTTGGGCATTGGTTTTTCATCCGGATCTGATTAAAGGAACGCTTTTAGGAAAACATATTCAGGAATATAACTTCTTTTCTTACGATTCTAATGAAGCGCTTCACCTTTCGGAAAAGGAAAAACATATCGTGATGGATTGTTTTCTGAAAATTCAGGATGAACTGGAACAGAATATCGATAAACACAGCAAAACCCTGATTGCATCCAACATTGAATTATTCCTGAATTACTGCACCCGTTTCTATGACCGACAATTTATCACAAGAGATAATGCCAATAAAGGAATTTTAGAACGTTTTGAAAATGTGTTGAATGATTATTTTCTATCTGACAAACCTCAGCAAATAGGACTTCCATCGGTTGCTTGGTGCGCCGAGGAAATGAATCTTTCTGCCAATTATTTTGGAGATTTAATTAAAAAAGAGACCGGAATTTCTCCTCAGGAATATATTCAGTCGAAAGTGATTGATATGGCGAAAGAAAAAATCTTCGATATTGATAAATCCATAAGCCAGATTGCATATGATCTTGGTTTTAAATATCCACAGCATTTTACAAGGCTTTTTAAACAGAAAGTAGGAATGTCGCCGAATGTGTATCGATATCAAAATTAAATATTTTAGAAGATTATTATGGATGTAAACCTTCAAGATTTTAAAAACCTTGAAGGTTTAATTTTTTGTAACAGTCGCAAATCAGCCGCGCCGATACAAACACAAAACTTTTATTTTTTAATCCAGTCTTCCTGAAGCAATGCATAAATTACATCATCGACCCAATTATTTTTCCAGAATAAGCTTTTCACAAAATGACCTTCTTTTCTGAAGCCGATTCGCTCCATTAAATGAAGAGAATCAATATTATCAGGATCAACAGAAGCCATGATTCTGTGCTTTTTCAAATCATTAAAAAGAAAATTGATAACTCCCTTTAAAGCTTCGGAAGCATATCCTTTTCCGTGAAAATTCTTGTCCAAAGTAATTCCCAATTCCACCTGCAAATTTTCACTTCCAAAAAAATGAATCCCTACATCTCCGATGACGGCTTTTGTTTCTTTATCAGTAATTAAAACCTGATACCAGCTTTCCGGTTGGTTGAATTCTTTATTATTCCTTTGGATAAAACGGTCAACATCTTCCAACGTTTCCGGAATCCAGCTTTGGAATTTATTGGTTTCCGAATCTGACCGATAATCGAAAATTGCCTGTTTGTCCTCAATGGTGATATCTCTTAATAATAATCTTTCTGTAAAAAGTTGCATGACTTTAATTTAAAAACAGACAAAATTAGAATTTTAATGTTAAAACTCATCCAAAACCTCTAAAATCTGAGTGTAAATAAAAAACAATTCCTCCGAAGTAATGCAATAGGGCGGAACGAGATACATCACATTTCCCAAAGGTCGCATGATAATTCCTCTTTTTAAAAATTCGTTGTATAAAATTTTTCCGATTTCGTTAAAATAAGAAGTTTGCTCATCATTTTTAATTTCCCAGGCTAAAATTGTTCCTGTCTGTCGTACATTTTCAACTTTTGGATGTTCTTGTAAAACCTCTGAAAATTGAGAATGCTGCTCTAAAATCCTTTGAATATTTTGTTGAGTTTCCTCATTTAACAACAATTCCATACTTGCCAAAGCTGCCGTACAAGCCAACGGATTTGCCGTAAAAGAATGCCCGTGAAATAACGTTTTATATTTATCATCAGATAAAAAAGCCTCGAAAATCTGGTTGGTAGAAGTAGTTATTCCCATTGGCATTGTTCCGCCTGTTAACCCTTTTGAAAAACACATAATATCTGGTTTTTCCGAAAGATAATTGGCTGCAAACAGTTTTCCTGTTCGTCCAAAACCTGTAAAAACTTCATCTTGAATCATTAAGATTTCCTGTTTGCGACAGAATTTCATTAATTCATCCAAATCTTTTGCATCGTACATCAACATTCCCGCTGCTCCTTGAACCAATGGCTCGTAAATAAAACAGGCAATTTCATCCGCATGATTTTTAATAATTGTTTTTAAACTTTCAAGATTCTTAGAAGTCGGTGTGTCAATAAAGATCACTTCAAAAAGCATTTCTCCGAAAGGTTTTGTCCAGACACTTCTTCCGCTCACAGACATTGCTCCGAAAGTATCTCCATGATAAGCATTTTTAAACGCTAAAATCTTTGTCTTTTCCTTTCCTTGATTGTAAGCGTGTTGAATGCACATTTTTAAAGCAACTTCCACCGCGGTTGAACCGTTGTCAGAATAGAAAACTTTTTGTTGATTTTCGGGTAAAAGTTTCAATAAATTCTCTGAAAGCTGTATCGCGGGTTCATGTGTAAAGCCTGCAAAAATGACCTGTTCCAACGTATTCAACTGCTCAGAAACCCTTTGTGCAATATACGGATGCGCATGACCGTGAAGCGTCACCCACCACGAAGAAACGGCATCAATATATTTATTTCCTTCATCATCAAAAAGGTAAACTCCTTTTCCGCTGATAATCGGAATGGCGTCGTCTGCAGTTTTCATTTGTGTGTATGGATGCCAATTGACGGCTCTGTCACGTTCTTGTAAATTCATATTTTAGAAGTTAGATTAGGCATTAATCTTCCAATTTTCAAACTGATCCATCACTTTTTCTGCTTGTCTTTTCATCGGTTTTAATCCTAAAGTCTGCAGCATTTGCATATCTTCCGAAACTCCTGGATTTGGCGTTACCAAAAGGGTTTCCCTTTCTCCTGTGAAGATCGAGTTTGCTCCTGCCATGAAACACCAACCCTGTTCAAATTCTGTCATTTCGATTCTTCCTGCGCTCAGACGAACCATCGAAGAAGGCATGATGATTCTTGCCGTGGCGATCATTCTCACCATTTCCCAAGTGTCGGTTTTTTCATTGTTTTCAAGCGGAGTTCCTGCAACTCTCGCCAATGCGTTGATAGGAACTGATTCCGGATGTTTTGGCATCGTTGCTAAGGTTAAAAGCATCGAAATTCTGTCTCTGTGCGTTTCTCCCAATCCGATAATTCCTCCTGAACAAACCGTAATTCCGGCTTTTCTCACGTTATTGATGGTGTTAATTCTGTTATCAAATGTTCTTGTGGAAATGATCTCTTCATAATACTGTTCCGAAGTATCAAGATTGTGATTGTATGCGTACAAACCAGCTTCCTGAAGGCGAATTGCCTGTTCTTCCGTCAACATTCCCAACGTACAGCAAACTTCCATTCCCAATTCATTCACACCTTTTACCATGTCGATTACCCTATCAAAATCACGGTTGTTACGCACTTCCCTCCATGCTGCAGCCATACAGAAACGAGATGAACCGCTATCTTTTGCTTTTTGGGCATGCTCAATTACTTTTTCCGTCGGAAGTAAAGCCTGAACTTTAATATTGGTGTGATAACGAGCTGCCTGTCCACAATAAGAACAATCTTCAGTACAGCCACCTGTTTTTATCGATAATAGGGTCGACATCTGAATTTCTTCAGGATTGTGCCACTCGCGGTGAACGGTTGCCGCTTTATAAATTAATTCAAGTAAGGGTTGATGATAAATCTCTTCTATTTCTTCTTTCGTCCAGTTATTTCTCAATTTTGTTTTATCCATTATCCTATTTTTGTTAGTTGTTTTGTAATACTTTCTATGTTTTCTTTTGAGATATTTTCTATGTCGGGAATTCTGATAATTTCGGTTTCCGGCTGAATATTTTTGCAAATAATTCTTTCTGTATCGGGTGGAAAATTTCCGTTAAGAATTAAATATTTTAGATTAATCTTTCTTTGGTTTAAAACCATGATCGACAATAAACTGTGATTGATGCAGCCCAAATAATTTCTCACAACAAGCGCAACAGGAATATTTAATTTTTCAATTAAATCAATCATAAATTCACCATCAGACAACGGAACCATTAAACCTCCCGCTCCTTCTACGATTAAATTGTTTTGAGTTTCCGGAAGCTTGAAATCATTTACTCTAATTAAAATTCCTTCTTCCGCAGCCGATTGATGTGGAGAAGCTGCCAATTGTAAACGATACGTTTCAGGATGACAAATCACATGCTCTCCTACCCAATCCTTAATTTTCATGCTATCTGAAAAATGTAAATCCCCTGATTGAATCGGTTTCCAATAATCTGCATTAAAATATTTCGTTAAAATTGCAGAACAAACGGTTTTCCCAATTTCTGTCCCGATTCCGGTTACGAAAAGGATTTTTTGTTCCATGTTTTTTGTTTCTATTTTCACTTCTTTTGTATTCATCTTTTCTTACCTATCTGTTTGTCTTTCCGTAGGAATCCAGAGCGTATTTTTAGAATTATTTTATTTATAATTGCTTAGATTCCTACGGGATGACAAACGATCCATAATGTTTTATTTAAATAAAATCTTTAATAATTTTAGTCAATCCAATGATTTCCTCTTCTGTATTAAAGCTATGAAGACAAATTCTCAATCTTTCTGTCCCTTCTTTCACAGTCGGACTAAAAACAGCATACGTTAAAAATCCTTCATTCAATAAAGTTTCCTTTAAGATTTTCAACCGATCGTTATCAGGAATTACAATCGCCTGAATCGGACTGTTTTCAGAAGATGGGTTTTTCAAATTTTGCTGACGAAAAATTGCAATGTTTTTCTGCAGCTTTATTGATAATTCACGATTTGCTTTGAGAAACTCATATCCCGTTTTTACGCTCATCCATTGTATATCCTGAGCCGAAGTTGTATAGATAAAAGGTGATGCAAAATTGATGAGATAAGATTTTATGATATCATTACTTAAAATGGCTGCACCATGTGCTCCTAAAGCTTTTCCGTAGGTGACAACGGTTGCCAGAACTTTATTCTGCAAATGATATTTTTCAACCAACCCATATCCGAAAACGCCAAAAGCATGAGCTTCATCTACAATAAGATGAGCATTGTATTTCTCTGTGATTTCTGCAATCTCCTGAATCGGTGCAAAATCCCCATCCATCGAATAAAGACTCTCAATAGCGATGTAGCAATTCCCGTTTTGTCTTTTTAAAATCTGTTCTAAATCTTCAAGATTATTATGTTTAAACTTCAATTTTTTCGCATGAGACATTTTACACGCATCATGCACAGAACGATGGATTTTTTCATCAACAATAATGATGTCATGACGAGTCGGAAGCGTTGAAAACAAAGCCAGATTAGCATTATAACCCGAAGGAAAAAGCAAAGCAGATGGATTTTGATGCTGTTTTGCAATATAATTTTCGGTCTCAATGACAGTGGAACTATTTCCGCTTATCAATCGTGAACCGGTACTTCCTGACAATAATTGAGGAGTTTCTATGATTTGCTTGACCAATAAATTTTGTAATTCTTTATTTCTTGCCAATCCTAAATAATCATTAGAATAAAAATCTATCCCTTCTGATTTTGGTTTTAAAACTCTCAAAGTTCCTTCTTCCTTTCTTTTGTCAAGAGCTTCTTGAAAATGATTGAAATTTTTAAGCATAATTCAACGTTGCAACTTCTTCAACGATGGCGTTGATCCATTGGTCATGAAGTTCATGTTCGATTTTTAAAATATTTTCAGCGTGAGGTTTCCAATTTTCCGAAAATTCGTCCAATTGATTAATCATTTCCTCCAAATGTCCTTCTTCTTCCAAAATAATTGACTTAACCATGATTTTTGACGAAGTTTTTGTTAGAATATCTTGATAAACAGGATATAGTTCATCGGCACGAACTTCAATCGCATATGTCACAAAAAGATACGCCGCATATTTCAACTCTTCTTTTGTTAAACTGAAATTTTGCTGAAGATATTTACAGGCTTTCACATCCAAAGAATGCAGATATTGTCGCGTTGCAATCGATGCTAACAATTCTTTTCCGTCATAAGTTTTACAAAATTCAGAATCTAACTTTCCGATTTGTTTTTTCAAATAATAAGCGTGGCGATGCTCTTCTGCAGCATGTTTCAACTGAATTAAACTTACTTTCGTCTGATGTTCACAGGCAGAAATTTTCCTTGCTCCGGCATTTTCCATGAAAGAAAGCGTGTTGAGCCATTTGGCGTGGGTTTCGTTATCTTGTACAATTCTTTCAAGCAGATTGTAAAATTCCATATGTTTTTATTTTATGGTCAAATGTAGTATATTGCCGGATGGTTGAATGGTGCCAGTTTTAATATTATGGATAGTCCGGTTGAAATTCCTTATCAAAGTTTTATCAAAACCGATAGAGATTCTGATGTTTCTCTTTATATGCAAATTGCCAATCAGTTAATTAATGCGATTCAGCGGGGTTATTTACCTTTCGGGACTAAACTTCCGGGAACGAGAGCTTTGAGCCAGATTTTAGAAGTTCACAGGAATACGATTGTTGCGGTTTATGACGAATTATTCGCGCAAGGTTGGGTAGAAAGTCTTCCCAACAAAGGAACTTTCGTGATTGGAAAAGATCAGGACAAACCTTTGGAAATTAAAAATTTTGAAAAAAATCACCTTGAAAATTATCCAAAAACAGTAGGATTTTCATTCAAAACTTCCAATATTTTAGATAATCCTTTTGAGCATTCCAACTGTGAATATATTTTCAATGATGGCATTCCAGATATTCGTTTGACTCAAATCGATCAGCATTCCAGAATTTACAGTTCTATTTTGAAAAGGAAAGCACATAAAATCGGACAATACAATCAAGACGGAAGCGAATTTTTTAAGAAAAATCTGTCACAATATTTAAATTTATCAAGAGGATTACCCATTTCAAAGAATAATCTTCTCATTACAAGAAGTACGGAAATGAGTATTTACATTGTTTCTGAAATTCTATTATCGCAAGGAGATACGGTTTTAGTAGGTGAATTAAGCTATTTTTCCGTTAATATGATTTTTCAGAAAGCAGGGGTGAAAATTCAACCGATTTCTATTGATGATGAAGGAATTAATGTGGAAGAAGTAAGAAAAATTTGCGAAAAACAAAAAATCAGGATGTTGTATCTCACTCCGCATCACCATTATCCGACGACGGTTACTTTAAGCGCTCAAAGAAGATTAGAATTATTAAATCTTGCCAACGAATTTGGTTTTATCATTTTGGAAGACGATTATGATTATGATTTCCATTATGATAAAAGTCCGATTCTGCCTCTTGCAAGTGCAGATACGAATGGAATGGTTGTGTACATCGGTTCTTTCGGGAAATCTCTCGCTCCGGGTTTTCGTACGGGATTCATTGTTGCCCCTGAAAATCTAATGATCGAGATGCGAAAATATCTTGGAATCATTGATCGACAGGGCGATGTTTTGATGGAACATGTGTTGGGTGAAATGATCGAAGAAGGAGAAATTAATCGTTATTTGAAAAAATCATTGAAAATTTATCAGGAAAGAAGGGATCATTTTTCTTTACTGTTAAATGAATATTTGGGCGAATTTATCGATTTTCAGAAACCTTCAGGAGGATTGGCGATTTGGGCAGAATGGAAAATTCCCATTAATTTGATGCAGCTTTCCAGAAACTGTACTCATAATAATTTATTTATTCCAAAAACACTCCTTTATCAAAACAAAGATCTTACGGGAATGCGCCTAGGTTTTGGAAATTTAAACTTTGAGGAAATGGAAAAATCATTCGAAATTTTTTATAAAACCGCAAAATCTATCTCCTGACTATCAATTTTGGGGATTTTATTTTGACCGAAATTCTCTGTTTTCTTTAAAATTTAAACTTTACATATTACATTTTCTTTAAATATTTCAATTAATCTAAACTTGTTTTTCTCATCCTTAAAATGGGTTTTGAGTATGTAGAATCATGGTTAATCGTTTGCATTAGCTCATTAACACGATATTAATTTAAAACCTATTCACCCCATTAAGAATTATATGACAAATATCATTTTGAAAATTAATGAAGTATTGGTTTATATTTACCGTATTATTTTTAATTATTCTAAATAAATGAAAAAGCAATACGCCCTTTCAATCGCAATATTAGCGACTGCAGCAGCCACTCTATCTGCGCAAACTCAACAAGACAGCATTAAAACCAACACAATCAGTGAAGTTATTATGGTGTCTTCCCGTTCTCCAAAACAGATCAGCGATATTCCGGGGACGGTTTGGGTGATCAGCGATCAAGAACTTCAAACCCAGATCAGAGGCGGCGCAGGATTGAAGGAAGTGTTAGGAAATATGATTCCGGGATTCGATTTTGGAAATCAGGGACGAACAAATTATGCTCAAAATATGCGTGGCAGAAACGTTTTGGTGATGATTAACGGGATTTCTCTGAACAGCACAAGAGCAACAAGCCGACAGTTTGATGCGATCGATCCTTTTAATATCGCAAGAATTGAGGTGCTTTCCGGGGCATCTTCCATTTACGGAGGCGATTCTACGGGAGGAATTATTAACATTATTACTAAAAAACCGATATCCAATAAACTGGCTTTTGAAACTTCTGTAGGTTTAAAATCAGGCTTCCACAAAGATGATTTAGATAAAAGAATTGCCCAATCCATCGAAGGTGGAAATGATAAAGTGAAGTTCAGACTGGGAGCGGCTTTTACCCAAAATGAAGGTGCTTTTGATGCCAAAGGAGATCAGATTATTACAGACATAAAGCAGGCAGATTTTCAATACAACAGATCGATCGATTTGTTGGGCGGAATCAGTGCGAAATTAAGTCCAGACCAAGATTTGAATGTTGATTTACAATATTACAATTCAAAAGTGAGAAACAAAAAATGGCTTTCTTTCGGACAGAACTTTGTAGGTTTTACAACAAAAAATCCAGATTTAATTAATGTTTTGGATGGAGCAGATTCTGATATTGTACCAAGAACAGAACGTTTTATGGCGAATATTCAATACAATATCCGAAATGTTTTGGGAGGTCAAAATATTCTTGTTCAGGCTTTTGGAAGACGTGAAGAAGTCGATTTCGGAGCGTCTTTTGCTGAAGTTCCGAAACCGCCGGCTGGAATTACACTTCCGGTTTTCCTTTCTTCAGCTAGAGGAAATACCAATGTTTACGGGGCAAAATTAGTTTTAAATAAAAAATGGAAATCTTTCAATTTTACGTACGGAATTGATGGTGATTTTGAAAGTTTTAACGGAGATCAGGCGATTTTTAATCCTCAAAAAAGTGCTGAATCAGGAGGTTTGGTGAATCAGACAGATACTTTTGTAGGAAGATATCCGGATACGAAAACGTCTACCCTTTCCGGTTTTGTTCAGGCTGATTGGAATATTACCAACCAATTGACGCTTTCCGGAGGTGTTCGTCAACAGTTTATTAATGTAAAATTGGATGATTTTGTAGGATTTAAAGAACAGGTTTATATGAATTTTGGTTATGGAAATTCTGCAGACGTGGTAAAAGGAGGGAAAAACAATTACGATGTAACCTTGCTTAATGCAAGTTTATTGTATAAAATTACTCCTTATTGGCAGACTTGGTTGAATTTTTCTCAAGGATTTGCCGTTCCTGATGCCGCAAAATCGTATGGTTTCGGAAAATATCAGTTAGACAATAACCGATGGAACTTATTAAACAGCATCAACATCGCAGAACAGCCATTAAGCGGGATAAAAACCAATCAGATGGAAGTTGGTTTCAGGCATAATAACAATTCGGAAGGATTGTACGCTCAAGGATCATTTTTCTATGCACTTTCCAACAAAACTTTGAAAATTGACAATGCTGCTTTCACGATTTCTTTGCTTGATCAAAAATTAAGAAACTACGGTTTTGAAGGAGCTATAGGTTATAAATTCGCTCAAGGTTTAGAATTAGGAGGAAACGTTTTATTAATGGAATCTGAAACAGAAACTGTTGATAAAGGTTGGCAAAATCAGTCGGTTTACACGACGAATCCCTCTAAATTTATGGTTTTCACAGGCTGGAATGCAAAGAAATTTTCATTAAGGCTTCAAATGCAGAATTCTATGAATTATACCGATTTAGCAGACATGAAAATCACAGGTTATACCCTATTCGACTTCATTGGAGATGTAAAATTAAACAAAGGAACGATCAATTTCGGAGTACAAAATATCTTTAACAAACAATATACAAGTATTTGGGGACAACGTTCTGTATTTTTCTACGGAGCACCTCAAAAAGCCTTTGCTTATCAGGGAAGAGGAACTACATTTTCTGTAGGATACACGATAAATTATTAAATTATTTAAATATTTTTTTAAACCATTAAGATTTATTTTAAGGAGTTAAGAATATTAAGCCAGATTCTTCATTTCGCATTGTTACATTCTGAAATACAAAGATTCGACAAAAGGAGAAATTTCTTAATAAAACTTAAAATCTTAAACGAAATCTTAATGGTTTAATTAAAAAAAATCTTAGAAATACGATTTAAAAAGTAAAAAACAACCAATCCAGAATTTTTATGAACACAGTTATTACCGAAAAATTGGTTTCGGAAAAGGAAAGTCTTTTCCCAAATCTGGAGAACTTATTTTGTGATATCAACATTCACGAATACCAAAATGTGATGCAAAAAGCACAGGAAAATGTGATTGCATTTTTAGAGGACAACAATCAGCCTTTCAGCGGAGTTTCTCCGAAAGAATTGAGGAAACAGTTCGAAAACATCAATCTTAACGATCATCCACAGAATTACGAAGAGGTTTTTGAGGAAGTCAGAACCCTTTATACACAGCACGCCGTTGCTTTTCATCATCCAAAATACGTTGCGCATCTTAATTGTCCGGTTGTCATTCCTGCGGTTGCTGCGGAAATGTTGATTAGCTCAATTAATTCATCTTTAGATACTTGGGATCAAAGTGCAGGCGGAACTTTGATGGAGCAAAAATTAATTGAATGGACTTGCAATGAAATTGGTTACGGAAAAAACTCAGACGGAATTTTCACGAGTGGCGGTTTCTCAAAGTAACTTAATGGGAATGCTTTTGGCGCGAGATCATTATTCAATTAAACATTTTAATCATAATATCAAGAAAAACGGATTGCCGGAAAATGCTCATCGTTTCAGGATTTTTGTTTCGGAAGCAGCACATTTCAGCATTCAGAAAAGTGCTTCGATTTTAGGGTTGGGCGAACAATCTGTTGTTAAAATTAAAACCGACCGTTCTTTCAAAATGAACAGTATTTTACTGGAAGATGCCATTCAAAAAGAAATTGAAAATGGAAATATCCCGATTGCAGTTGTTGCAACAGCAGGAACGACGGATTTTGGAAATATCGATCCTTTAACGAACATTTCAGCGATTGCAAAGAAGTATAACATGTGGTTTCACGTAGACGCAGCTTACGGTTGTGCGCTACTTTTAACGGAAAAATACCGCCATTTAATTAAAGGAATTGAAGATGCAGATTCTGTGACGGTTGATTATCACAAATCGTTCTTCCAGCCTGTAAGCAGCAGCGGATTTTTGGTGAAAGACAGAAATTATTTCGCATTAATAACGCATTATGCTGATTATTTAAATCCAAAAGATCACGACGAAAACGAAATTCCGAATCAGGTTAATAAATCGATTCAGACGACAAGAAGATTTGATGCATTGAAACTTTGGTTCACCCTTAGAATTATTGGTAAAAAAGGGCTTGGAAATTACATCGAAAGAATTATTTATACCGCTCGTGAAGCCGCAAATTTATTGGAAAATGATTCTCATTTTGAGCTGTTGAACCGTTCTGATATTTCGGCTTTGGTTTTCAGATATTCGGCAAATCCTTTCAAAACTTTTGATCTGAGCAGAATCAATACGTACATCAAATCACAACTCTATAAAAACGGGAATGCACTTGTAGCAGGAACAAAAGTGAACGGGCAATTTTACTTAAAATTCACCATTTTAAACCCTTTGACAACTGTTGAAGACATCAAATCAATATTAATCACAATAAAAAAACTTGGAAATGAATACATTGAAGTTAACTAATCAGGAATACGCGGAAACCATCAATTATACAGCTCTCATCAACTGTTTTATGAGAGAATTTACCAATTGGAGCCGTTATCTGGGAATCCCGAAATATGATATTGCCATTACAAAGACCTTAAAAAAAACACCGACGAATCTTCATATTAGAATTGATTTTTCTTCGATTGGTTGCGATGTTTATATTCCTGTCAATTATTTTTCTGAAACAGGAAGACATCTTTTTGATTTTCCGGTTTTAAGGAGAGTTTTGGAGACGGATGAAGTTTCAGAAGTTGATATTTACGGATTTATGACGCTTATCGCAGAATATTCAAAAGGAATTCATGCCGATATTGATGCTTCGACAGTGTTGAAAAGATTGAATAACAGCATTGAAAATTTGACTACATATTTAGATTATTTAGTTGAAAATAATAAATCGGTCAATGATTTAGAAATGTCTTTCATTGAAGCTGAACAATCGCTTGTTTTAGGACATATTTTACATCCTGTTCCAAAATCAAAGCAAGGTTTTAATCAGGAAGATTTATTAAAATATTCTCCTGAAACTTCGGGGCAGTTTCAATTGTTTTATTTCCTAATTAATCCTGAAAATATCATTGAGAAAAATGCCGACGGAGCGCCTGTTACAAAAGAGTTAGGTGAAAAGATTTACCCGCTTTTAGATGCGGAACATAAAAAATTATGGGATGAATTTCCGGATTATCAGATTGTTCCGATGCATCCTTGGGAAGCTGAATATTTGTTGGTTCAGGAAGATGTTCAGATCATGCAGGAGCAGGGAATTTTGTTCGCTTTAGGACATTACGGAGAGCACTTCACTCCTACTTCTTCTGTGAGAACGGTTTACAGCGAAAACAGCAAATGGATGTATAAATTTTCTCTTCATGTGAAAATTACCAACTCCGAAAGAATCAATTTATATCCTGAATTGCATCGTGGTTACGACATTAGTCAGTTATTAAAAACCGATTGGGGTAAAAATTTGCAAAATGATTATCCTGAAATTGATTTTATGGTTGATCCCGCCTTTATTGCTGTAAAATTTAATGATAAAGTCATCAATGGGTTTAATATTAGCATCAGAAGAAATCCTTTCCAAGGTGAAAATAAAACTAAAAATGTAACGCTTTTGGCAGCTCTTTGTCAGGACGGAATTTTTGGTCAGCCTTCGAGACTGCAGAATATCATTGCCAACACAGCCCGAAATCTTGATTTACCAGTCGAACAGGTTGCTTTGGATTGGTTTAAACAATATCTCCATATTTGCGTAAGACCGATTGTCGGGATTTTGAATACGTACGGACTGGCTTGTGAATTCCATCAGCAAAACGTAATGATAGAGCTTGATAAGAAAGGTTTTCCTGCGAAAATTTATTTCAGAGATAATCAAGGGTTTTTCTTCAGAGAAGGCAGAAAAGAATTGGTTTCCAATGCACTTCCGGGAATTGCAGATGAAAGTCAGTCGATTATTGATGAAGAATCTTTGGCTCCAAAATACACGTATTATTTGGTGACGAATAATATTTTAGGTGTTGTTAATGCTTTGGGTTGTAATCAATTAGTGGATGAAAGAAAGTTAATTAATTTAGTTTACAAATCATTCAAAGAACTTGAAAATGAGGACGAAACAGGTTTGGTAGATTACATCATCAACAAAAGAAGTTGGTACACCAAAGGAAATTTGATTACAAGTCTTCAAAATATCAATGAAGCAGACGAAAATTTAGAATATCCTGCTGTTTTCCTAGATACTCCAAATCCTTTAAATAAATATTTTTTCTCCAATAAATTAATCAAGCCGGAAACCAAGGAAATCGTTTATTCAAGATACTTTGAAGAGAATAATGTAAACATCAGCATTCGTCCTTTCGATATTGAAAAAGATTTTGAAATGATTCACGAATGGTTCAATATGGAACACGCAAAACCTTACTGGAAAATGGATGGTCCGAAAAAAGATCTTGAATTGTGGTTCAGAACCATTCTTCCGAGTGATGAACAGCACAGTTTTATTGGTTCTGTGAATGATGTTCCGCAGTTTAGCTTTGAGCCTTATTGGCCAATGAGAGATATTGTCGGGGCTTATTACGACGCACTTCCGACCGATTATGGAACACACTTTTTCGTTGCCGAAACGCAGAAAGATAAGAAGTTTTCTTTCCAATCTTTTCAGGTGGCTTTAGATTATATTTTCATGCTTCCCGAAGTTGGAAAATGTATCGGTGAAGCGTCTGTTGATGCGGTTCCGACTGATAGAATCATTACAAAATTGGGTTACACTCGAGAAGGGGTGATTGAAATGCCTCACAAAACCGCTTATCTGACTTTCTGTACCCGTGAAGGATATTGGGAAAAATGCCCAGAAAGCAGACTTGAAGCGAAAAACGCATAAAAATATTAACAGTTATTTTGTCATTCCGTAGGAATCTAGGCATAGAAAAAAGAAATCATTTAGATTCTTTCAGAATGACAAAATGCTGTATAAATTTAATTTCAAATCAAATGGAAAACAACAAAATATACGATATCATCGGGATCGGAATCGGTCCTTTTAATCTAGGATTGGCGGCACTTTTAGAGCCTGTAGAATCCATCAATTCACTTTTTTTAGATCAGGCAGAAGGTTTCGATTGGCATCCCGGTTTGATGCTTGATAATGCTACTTTGCAAGTTCCTTTTATGGCAGATTTGGTGACGATGGCAGACCCAAAAAGCAAATACAGCTTCCTGAATTTTTTAAAGGAAACCGACCGTTTATATAAATTTTTTATCAGAGAAGATTTCTTCATTTTAAGAAAAGAATACAATCTGTATTGTCAGTGGACAGCGAATCAATTGCCGAATTGTCTTTTCGGAAAAAAAGTTGAGAACATTACTTTTAATGAGTCAGAAAAATTGTACATCATTGAAGTTTTAGATTTAAAAAATAATGATGTCACAAAATATTACACTAAAAAATTAGCTTTAGGAACAGGAACCCAGCCGAGATTGCCTGAATTTATGGAAGATAAAAACTATCCGAATGTCATCCATACTTCAGAATATTTGAATCATAAAGAGAATATTTTGAATGCAAAATCAGTGTCAATTATAGGTTCCGGACAAAGTGCTGCTGAGATTTTCCAAGATCTTTTGCCGGAAACAGATGACAATTTATTTATGAGCTGGTTTACCCGACCGGATCGCTTTTTCCCGATGGAATATTCAAAATTGACATTAGAATTAACGTCTCCTGAATATGTTGATCATTTTTATCAAATGTCGTCCAATCAGCGAAAAAATTTATTGGCGAAACAACCGCCGCTTTACAAAGGAATTAATTTTGAATTAATCAACGATATTTTCGACACCATGTACGGAATGAGCGTCGGAAATGTCCCTTTAAATGTAGAATTAAAGCCAAGTTGTCAGTTGGATAATATTTCTCCCGAAGGAAATTCTTATGTCCTTAATTTCACTCATGTTCAGGATGAAATTACCTTTACAAATATCTCAGACTACGTTATTTTGGCGACAGGTTATAAATACAAAGAACCGAAATTCTTGAAAGGAATTGAAGATCAAATTCAAAGAAATGAAGATGGTTTATTTAATGTAAGTCGTTATTATACAATTGATAATGAGGAAAATATCTTCGTGCAAAATGCAGAACTTCACACGCACGGTTTTGTAACTCCCGATTTGGGAATGGGTGCTTACAGAAATGCAATTATCATCAATTCTATCGCTGGCAAAGAAATTTATAAAGTAGAAAAGCGTATTGCATTTCAACAATTCAATACAACTAAGGAATGGACCGCAAAACATTCATCTTAAAAGGTGACTTAAAAAAGGTCATGTGGGAAACTTCATGGCCTGCTGTTGCGGCGATTGTTCTTTACGGAATTAATAACTTTCTGGATGCTATTTTTGTTGGTTATTTAGTTAATACTAAGGCTCTTGCAGCAGTCGGAATGGCTTATCCGTTGTCTCAAATCGTTTTGGGATTCGGAAGATTGGTCGGAAACCGGAGCTGGTGCAGCGGTAAGTATTTGGATCGGTGAAAACAAACAGGATAAACTGTATAATTTATTCGGAAGTTTCAACTTTCTATGTATTTTTTTCTCTTTGCTTTGTACAATTCCGGCGTATATTTTTGCCCATGAATTAATGGCAATGATGGGCGCAAAAGGCGAATTGCAAACGATTGCCGTTGAATATTTTAGGATTACATTAATAGGAACAATTTTCTGGATTTATGGTTTAGCCTTAAATATGTTAATCCGTGCAGAAGGAAAAATGAAAACTGCCGCTGCTCTGATTGCAGTCGGACTTGTCATCGATATTATCCTGAAACCAATCTTCATTTCAACCTTTGGAATGGGCGTTTCCGGTGCAGCTTGGGCGACCAATTGCGGAATGCTGATCTATTCTTTTCTTGGATTTTACTATTACGCGAAAGGAAAAAGTTCTTTTAAAACCAATTGGAAATCAATCTCTTTCAATCCCGAAATTGGAAAAAGAATATTAAAATTAGGACTTCCCGAAATGGTTTTATCCGTAATGGGAGTTGTTCAGAGTATCATTATTTTCAATGCAATCGCTTCTTATGGAACAGAAAATGACATCTCATTTTTCACTGTTTTGAATCGGTTTTTCTTGTTTTTATTAACCCCATTATTCGGATTAATGCGTGGTTTACAGCCCATTGTCGGAATTAATTTCGGCGCAGGACAATTTGAAAGAGCCAGGAAATCTTTGAAAATTTATATTTTAGCAGGAATTGCCATACTTTCACCTTTCTTTTTGATTGCTTTAATTTTTCCGCAGCAATTAATTGGATTAATGCTTCCCGGATATACCGTAAATGCTAATCAAATTCAGGATTTCAGGCTATTTTTCTCGGTACTTCCGCTGTTGCCGATCACGGTTTTGGCGCTCTCTTATTATCCCGCAGTGAACGACAGCAGAAAAGCAAGTTTTCTCGTTTTTTTGCGACAATTGATTCTTTACATTCCATTAATGCTGATTTTACCGTATTATTTCGGCATTAAAAGCATTTATTGGGGAAGTGCTTTGATCGAATTAACTGTCGGAATCGTTACTTTTTTCTTATTGAATAATTTTAAGCTAAAACTGAAAAAGGCTTAAAATTATATTTCTTCTAAATTCATAATGCGATTGGTTAGATTTTTGAATAATAAAATCTAAACCAATCGCACCATTGAAACTAATTAAATTCACAAATAAAGGTATTTACTGTCCACAGGGAAAATTTTATATTGATCCTTGGCGACCCGTTGATTTGGCGGTCATCACGCATGGTCACGCCGATCACGCTCGTTGGGGAATGAAAAAATATCTTTGCCATCATTTTACAAAACCCATTTTACATCAGAGAATTTCTCCCGATATCGAATGTCAAAGTGTGGAATATGGAGAAGTTATCGATATGAATGGAGTGAAACTTTCGCTTCATCCTGCAGGTCATATTATTGGTTCTGCACAAATTCGTTTGGAATATAAAGGATATGTAAGTGTGATTTCCGGTGATTATAAAGTTCAGGATGATGGGTTGAGTACGCCTATTGAGCTGGTAAAATGTAATGAATTCGTATCAGAAAGCACTTTCGGGCTTCCAATTTACAATTGGCTGGAAGTTGAAGATTTAAATAAAAAACTTCAAAATTGGGTTTTACGAAATAAAGAAAATCAAAAAACATCAGTGTTTATCGGTTATTCTTTGGGAAAGGCTCAGAGAATTATGAAGGCAGTTGAAGGATTAGGAAAAATCCATGTTCATTATTCCATCGGGAAATTAAATGAAGCTTTTGAAACCGTCGGAATCGATCTTCCTGATTATGAAATCCCTGATTTTAGGGAAAGCGTGAAACATCTTCAGGGCGAGATTGTGATTGTTCCGCCTGCTCTATTGGACAGCAATATTATTAAAAAAATTCCTGAGGCGGCAACGGCAATTTGTTCTGGCTGGATGCAGGTTCGCGGGGCAAGAAGATGGCGAAGTGCCGATGCAGGATTCCCAATGAGCGATCACGCCGATTGGAAAGGATTATTACAAGCGATAAAAGCCACAGAAGCGGAAATTGTTCACGTAACGCACGGACAAACGGAAATTTTTTCTAAATATTTAAATGAAATCGGAATTAAATCTGACGTTGTGGAAACATTGTATGGCGATGATGATGAGGAAGTGACTGAAAAATAAATTGTTAAAGATTCGGATTGATGTATCGTTTTTCAACGATCGAATCATTTGCAGCCCGGCTTGAACGGAGCTCTTTTTGTGTAGCAAAGCGGAACAAAAAAGCGGGAGTGGAAGACGGAAAAAGCTGCCCAAATAAAAAATAAGGTCAAGAACTTATGAAACATTTTGCAGAATTGATAAATGCTTTGGAAAGCACCAATAAAACCAATGCCAAAATTGATGCGATCATCGATTATTTGGAACGTGCTCCAGATGAGGATAAAGTGTGGTTTATTGCTTTGTTTACGGGCAAAAGACCGAAGCGAAATGTCAATACAAACTATATGAAAGAATGGGCGCTGGAAATCACAAAACTCCCATTTTGGCTGTTTCAGGAAAGTTATTCTTCAGTCGGAGATTTGGGTGAAACCTTGTCGTTAATTCTTCCTCCGCCTTCCGAAAAGATTGAAAAAACATTATCGGAATGGATGAAAGATATTCTTAATTTAAAGAATAAAACGGAAATTGAGAAAAAAGAATTTGTCTTACAATCATGGAACGGGTTAGATTATACGGAACGATTGATTTTCAATAAATTACTAGGCGGAAGTTTCCGAATCGGCGTTTCTTCTAAGACTTTAATTAATGCGTTGACGAAATTTTCTGATCAAGAATCGAGTACGTTGATGCATAGTTTGATGGGAAAATGGCAGCCTGAAGAAATTTCATTTAAAGAGCTGATTTCGGCGGAAAATATTAACCCGGATAATTCAAAACCTTATCCTTTTTGTCTGGCTTATCCGTTGGAAAAAAAACTGGAAGAATTGGGAACTCCCGACGAATGGCAAATAGAATATAAATGGGACGGAATTCGCGGACAAATCATTAAAAGAAATGGCGAAGTTTTCATTTGGTCGAGAGGTGAAGAATTGGTTACAGAGCAATTTCCGGAGATTGTGGAGACGATAAAAATGATGAATGGCAATTTTGTTTTAGATGGAGAAATACTTGCGGTAAAGGATGGTAAAGTTTTAAATTTTAATGAATTACAAAAAAGATTAAATAGAAAAACTTTAACTAAAAAAATGCTTTCCGAAATTCCGATTGAAGTTTTTACGTATGATTTATTGGAATTGGAAGGAACTGATTTACGCGAGAAACCAATCTTTGCAAGACGTGCCATGTTGGAAGAATTATTGTTAAATGAAAACCCCGAAAATATAAAACTTTCTCAGGTTATTAATTTTGAAAACTGGGAAGATTTAAACCAAATCAGAGAAAATTCAAGAGAAATAAACAGCGAAGGCTTGATGCTAAAACAAAAGAATTCACCCTATCATTCCGGACGAAAAAAAGGCGATTGGTGGAAATGGAAAATCAATCCGTTGACGATTGATGCCGTTCTGATTTACGCTCAAAAAGGCAGCGGAAGACGAAGTGCTTATTACACCGACTACACTTTTGCCGTGAAAAATGAAGATAAATTAGTTACGATTGCAAAGGCTTATTCCGGTTTGACCGACAAAGAAATCATGGAAGTCAGCAAGTTTGTGAATAAAAATGCGATTGAAAAATTCGGACCTGTGCGAACTGTAAAAGCGGAACTCGTTTTTGAAATCGCTTTTGAAGGAATAGGTTTCAGCAATCGTCATAAAAGTGGTGTTGCGCTGCGTTTCCCAAGAATTGTAAGATGGCGGAAAGATAAAACGGTAGATGAAATTGATGATTTGGAGGAGATAAAAAAACTGATACAATAAATTAAATTTATAAACGCAAAGACACAAAGAATTTATTTATAATTGAAAATATTTTTCGTTCGCAAAGGCACTTCGTTCAGCAAATGACAGCAATAAGCCTTAGCTGAGTGAAACGCCTTTGCGAACTAAAGAATATGCAGAAAGTATTTTAAAAATATCCTTGCGAACCTAGCGTTAAAATCAAAAAAAAACAATTTGGCTGCATTTGAAAATACCAACGGATTCAACGTCATTCAGCAATGGATGGCGGAAAAAGGTATTTCTCCCTTCAAATTTCAGATTGATACCTGGAAAAAATTCGGGAACGGTTACAGCGGAATGGTTGTTGCGCCGACTGGTTTTGGGAAAACATATTCCGTTTTCTTAGCCTTAATTTCAGATTTTTTAAATCATCCTGAAAAATACAAAAATGGACTTAAAATGATCTGGATAACTCCTCTTCGATCGCTTTCCAAAGACATCGCAAAAGCAATGCAGGAAGCGATTGATGAGATCGGATTAGATTGGGCAGTTGGTGTAAGAAATGGAGATACAGACCCGAAAGTCCGACAACAACAGGTTAAAAATATGCCTGAAATTCTGGTCGCGACTCCCGAAAGTTTACATCTGCTTCTCGGACAAAAAAATCATCCGCGATTCTTCCAAAATCTACAAAGTATCGTCATTGATGAATGGCATGAATTGTTAGGTTCAAAACGTGGAGTTATTGTTGAATTGGGTGTTTCTCAGCTCAGAAAATATGTTCCGAAACTGAAGATTTGGGGAATTACGGCAACCATCGGAAACCTTGATGAAGCGATGGAAGTTTTAATTCCTTATGATATTAAAAAAACAAAAATTACCGCTAAACAACATAAAAAAATTGACATTATTCCTGTTTTTCCCGATGAAGTTGAAATCTTACCGTGGGCAGGACATCTCGGACATAAATTAGCTGATAAAGTCGTTCCGATTATTTTGAATTCAAAATCTACGATTGTTTTTACGAATACCCGGAGCCAGAGTGAAATGTGGTATCAATTATTGCTTGAAGCGTATCCTGATTTTGCAGGTCAAATTGCGATTCACCACAGTTCGATCGATGCGCATTTAAGAATCTGGATTGAAGAAAATTTGAGTAATGGAAAATTAAAAGCCGTAGTTTCCACTTCATCTTTAGATTTAGGTATCGACTTTAAACCTGTTGATACTGTGATACAAATAGGTTCTGCGAAAGGCGTTGCAAGATTTCTTCAACGGGCGGGACGAAGCGGCCACTCTCCTTTTGAAACTTCAAAAATCTATTGCGTTCCCACCCATTCTTTAGAACTGATTGAAGTTGCTGCTTTGAAGGAAGCGGTTAAACAAAACGTCATTGAACCTCGTGAACCGCAGGTTTTATGTTTTGATGTTTTGGTTCAGTTTTTAATGACTTTGGCGATCGGCGATGGATTTTATCCTGAAGAAACCTATGAAAGGATTAAACAAATTTATACTTTCCAGGAAATCACGGATGAAGAATGGAAAAATATTCTCGATTTCCTTACAATTGGCGGGAGTGCTTTAAAAAGTTACGAAGAATACCACAAAGTTGTGGTCATGGAAGATGGCTTGTTTAAAGTGACTTCACGAAAAATTGCCATGCTCCACCGTATGAATATGGGCGCAATTGTGAGTGATGCGATGCTGAAAGTGAAGTTTATTTCCGGCGGCTATATCGGAATGGTTGAGGAATATTTTATCTCAAAATTAAAAAAAGAAGAAAAATTTATATTAGCCGGAAGAGTGTTGGAAGTGGCGATGGTAAAAGATATGACAGTGTATGTGCGATTGTCGAAAGGAAAAGCGTTGGCGCCAAGTTATTTGGGAGGAAGATTGCCTTTAAGCTCAAATTTAGGACGCTTTTTAAGAGAAAAATTATCCGGAGCATTAAATCCGAAAGCCTCTGAAAAAGAACTGAAATTTTTACATCCTTTATTAATCAATCAGGAAGAACGTTCGCATATTCCGAAAGAGGATGAATTTTTGGTTGAATTGATTAAAAACCGTGAAGGCTATCATTTGTTTATGTACCCTTTTGAAGGGCGTTTGGTGCATGAAGTGATGGCTGCCTTGATTGCTTACCGGATTTCAAAACTGGCTCCGATTTCCTTTTCAATGGCGATGAATGATTATGGTTTTGAATTATTCAGTGATAAAGAAATTCCATTAAATGAAGAAAATTTAAGTAAAATTTTAACCAGAGAAAATCTGA
The DNA here is from genome assembly GCF_024807225.1 of Chryseobacterium ginsenosidimutans. Classification (GTDB taxonomy): domain Bacteria; phylum Bacteroidota; class Bacteroidia; order Flavobacteriales; family Weeksellaceae; genus Chryseobacterium; species Chryseobacterium ginsenosidimutans. The sequence goes on along the minus strand of NZ_JANUCO010000001.1, from coordinate 2,863,467 downwards.
TGGTTGATGTTATTTCAAGTATCAATTCTGCGGAAATGGCGAGAAGAAAATTCCGTGATATTGCCGTAATTTCTGGAATGGTGATTCAGAATTTTCCGGGACAGCAACGTTCAAATAAAGCGTTACAAAGTTCTGCAGGGTTGATCTTTAAAGTGTTGGAAGATTACGATCCGAATCATTTTCTCGTGAGACAAGCTTATACGGAGGTTTTCAATATGCAATTGCAGGAACAAAGATTGGTAGAAGCTTTTAAGAGAATTGAAAAATCGAAAATTATTTTGAAATTTGCCAATACTTTTACGCCTTTGAGTTTTCCTATTAAAGTGGATAGTTTGCGACAAACACTGTCGAGTGAAGGTCTAGATGCAAGAATCAAAAAATTGATAGAACAGGCGAAGAAGCGATAAAATGATCTAGATTACACAATAGATGTCTCCTTCGTCGAAATGACAAACCTCGTTAAAATTTTTAAATGTAAAATGAATATAGCCACAAAAAATATAAACATTCAAAACGAAAATTTCATTGTAACCAATCAACGTGCGTTGTTTTGGAAGAAAGAAAAGGCGTTGATTTTATCTGATTTACATATCGGAAAAACCGCTCATTTCAGAAAAAACGGAATTGCTTTGGCGAATCAGATTATGAAGAATGATTTGGAGCGATTATCGATTTTAATAGAATATTTTCAACCTGAGAAATTCATTGTTGTCGGAGATTTGCTTCACGCCGGAGATAATTCTGATGTCGATGAATTTTGCAGTTGGAGAAACCACTATCCCGATTTACAGTTTTATTTAATTGAAGGAAATCACGACAGAATTTCAAAAACTCTCGAAGAAAAGCTATGTTTAAATTTTAAATCAAAATCTTTAGAAATGGATGATTTTATTTTTATTCACGATTTTGAAAAAGAGCAAACAAAATTTCAGATTACGGGACATATTCATCCCGGATTTGTTATTAATTCTTCTGTTAAAAATATTAAATTACCTTGTTTTGTGGTGACAGAAAATCAGCTATTACTTCCCGCTTTCAGTGAATTTACAGGATTAGATACAAAAAATCTCCCTAAAAAAGGAAGATTCTATGTTTTTACAGATGCTGAAATTTATGAGATTTAAGATTTAATCTAAAACCTTTCTCATCATCAAATCAGTCTGTTCCTCGTTTCCAAGCTTGAATATATGTTTATCGAATTCTACAAAACCGTTCTTTTTATAAAAATTCACGGCTCTTATATTTTCTTCCCAAACTCCCAGCCAAAGATATTTTTTCTTTTCCTGTACTGCAATTTCCAAAGCTTTATCATATAAAATCTGACCAACTTTTTTTCCGTGATACTCGCTTTTTACATAAATTCTTTCAATCTCCAAAGAAGTTTCATCCTGCAATTCGGTTTGCGCTTTTCCTGAATTCACTTTCAAATAACCAATCGGATTTTCATTTTCCCACGCAATAAAAAACTGAGAATCAATAGTATTTAATTCTTTTGTTAATTTTTCTGATGCAAAACTTTTATCCAGATATTTTTGCATTTCATTCTCCGAATTATGTTTTGCAAAAGTCTCATAGAAGGTTTCTCTTCCAACATTTTGTAGGGTTTCCAAATCTTCAAGAGAAGCCTTTTTTATTGTTATTGATGTCATTTTTTTAATTTAAGAAAATAAAATTTTGTCAAAAGCCTCCGAAGCCAAATGAACCTGAACCGCCCAATCATCGGCTGCATCACTTCCCGCATCGTCCGAAATATACTTTAAACACAGGAAAGGAATGTTTTCTTTCATGGCAATCAAAGCGAGCGGATAAGCTTCCATATCGACGATGTTGTAGGCTGTTTCAGAATGATTCATCTCAAAACTGTCGCCACTTCCGCAGATTCCTTCCGGAAGATCATTTTTCTTTAAACCATATTCTAAAACAGGTGGAATTCCCGAAAGCGGAGTTTCATACAAACTGAATCCCAAACCTCTCACATCCATATCTCGCTGGATGAATTTTGTACAGCAAATTACATCTCCTTTATGAAAATTCTTACTTCCTGCCGAGCCAAGATTTACGATTAATTTTGGTTTTGTCCGATGAATTTCCTTGGTTAATTCCATGGCGGCATTTACTTTTCCGATGCCTGTAATCAATTTATTTTTGTCATTAAAAACCTTTCCCGCTTCCGAATCCAAAGCAAAAACGAAAAGTGTGTCTTCGATGGGAAATTGATGTTCGTCGTTTATTTTAATCATGAGAAAAACTGAATATTAAATTCTCTTCAAAAATAGAAAATTGTACGTAATAATTGAAGTTTAAAAACAAATAAAGAAGAAAGTAAAAAATCCTCAAATTTTGAGGATTTCATGTATTTTATAAAGTTGAGATTAAATGCTGCAACCGTCTGTATCACAAGAATTTTCTCCGTTTGAAAGATTTTTTAAAGGAGAAACTGTTTCGTCGTACGTTTGTTGAAGGGCATTTGCAAAAAGTTCAACAGGTTGCGCTCCTGAAACCGCATATTTTCCATTCAGAATGAAAAAAGGAACTCCGGTTACGCCGTTATTTCTTCCTTCCAGAATGTCTTGATTTACGTCATAATCAAACTCTTCAGACGTTAAAGTATTTTTAGCTTCGTTTGTATCAATACCTAAAGAATCGGCAAGAGAAATCAGCGTTTCAAAATCTCCAACATTCTTTCCGTCAATGAAATGAGCGATAAAAAGCGCTTCTTCCATTTCGCTTGCTTTGTTATATTTTTTAGCTAAATGCAATAATTTATGAGCTGAAAAAGTATTGGTAATTAATGCTTTTTCAAAATTAAAATCAATTCCCGCACCTTTTCCCATTTGGGAAACCTGACCAATCATTTGCTGAGCCTGAGCTTCCGGAAAACCTTTCTTTTCTTTAAAATATTCAAAAGTACTTTTTACTTCTTTTGGATCTAACATCGGATCAAGCTGGAAACTTTTCCACTCTACTTCCACTTCATCTTTGAAAGGCAATTTTTCCAACGCCTGTTCAAAATTATTTTTCCCGATATAGCAAAACGGACACATCACATCCGACCAGATTTCTATTTTCATTTTAATTTATTTTAATTGAAATTATGTTTTAAGTTAAAATTTTTCTTTTTTAATCTTAAGCTAATTTTATCCTATTACTGAATAGTAAATGCGCAATTAAAGCCAGAACCGCCATCGTTGCGCCTACGAAACAAACGCCACTCCACTGTGCATATTGCCATGCGAGAGAAGCCGTCCAAGTTCCCAAAGAACCGCCGATAAAATAGGAAACCATGTACACCGTATTCAATCTGTTGACTGCGTTGGATTTGATTAAAAAATAATTCGTCTGATTCATAATATGGCTCGATTGTACACCCAAATCAACCAAAATTACTCCCACGATCAGTCCCCAATACGTGGCTCCTGCAAAATACGTAAATGCCCAACTTCCCAAAACAACCAATAATGAATAAAAGATAATTCTGTTTAAGTCTAAAATTTGTTGCAGTTTTCCCACCTTTGCAGCAGCTAAAGCTCCGACAGCTCCTGCCAAACCAAAACTTCCGACAACCGATGAACCCGCGTTAAAAGGAGGTTTTTCCATGTGAAAAACCAAAGTTGTAAACAAAGCGCACATCGACCCGAAAGCCATTGCACCACGAAAGGAAGCCAATCGCAAGACAGGCTGAGTTTTTGCGAGATGAAATACGGATTTCATTAATTCTCTGTACGTTCCTTTGAAATTGGGCTGTAATTCCGGGAGCATTTTGTAGACGGCGAGCCAGACCAAGATCATCATTCCTGCGGCAATTCCGAACATGGCTCTCCAACCCCACATTTCACCAACAATTCCGCCAACAAACCTTGATAAAAGAATTCCGAGTAATAAACCCGACATTACGGTTCCGATATTTGAAGATTTTTCTTTGTCAGACGATAATTCTGCAGCGATAGGAATGAATAATTGCGGAATAACGGAAGTTACGCCGATTAATAAACTTGCGACATATAACATCCATAATTCCTGAGCGAAAGTCATCCATAATAAAGCCGCAAAAACCAGAACTAAGTCAATTAAAATCAATTTTTTACGTAAAAATTTATCTCCTAGAGGAACGATTAACAATAATCCCGCTGCATAACCCAATTGCGTGAGAACGGAAATTTTGCTTGCTGCACTTTCCGGAACGTGTAAATCGTCTGAAATAAGTGCCAACAAAGGCTGGTTGTAATAATTGTTTGCCACGACAAGTCCTGAAATAACGGACATCAACCAAATGACAGTACGTGAAATACCGCTGGTAGAATTCAACTGCATATAAACTTTGTTTAAGGTTTTTTTGAATTTTGTAATGCAAAAATACTTATTTTAAGATTAAGCGTTAATTATGATTTCATCGGTTTTAACAATGATTTGTATCGAAAAAAAACGCTTTACAGATTTAGAAATAATGAGGAACTTTGCAGTATGAAAATTATACCACTAAAAGAAGGAAATTTTTCTACCAATACGACAAAGGACTTTACTTTATTAACAGAAGAAAATTTTGATACAATTAAAGGAATTAAAATGTCTGTCACCCCTTTTTTGATTATTACAGAAAAGGATATCATTATTTTGGACGCCGGAATCGGATGGAAAAATGAGAGCGGAAAAACGGTAATTTCCGAATTGCTGGAAAAGGAAAATATTAACCCAAATCAAATAACCAAAGTATTACTTTCACATCTTCACAAAGATCATATAGAAACTACGATAACGCGCACTGAAAAAGGCTTTGAAGCTACTTTCCCAAATGCGGAAATTTATATTCAAAAGCGGGAACTGGATTTTGCAATGGAAAATCAGGAGAGTCATTCGTTCGATTTTGATACGCTGGAAAAGCTGATTGAATTGGATAATATTGTCTGGATGGATGATGACAAGGGAAATATTTCCGATGAAATCTCCTTTGAAGTAGTCGGTGGACACACTCCTTTTATGCAGGTTTTCTGGATCAAGGAAAATAATGAAACCGTTTTTTACGGAGCCGATGATCTTCCGCAGGAATCGTATTTAAAATATCATTTGGCTTATAAAAGTGATTTTGACGGCAAAAAAGCGATGGAATTAAGAATAAAATGGCAAGAGGAAGCCATAGAAAATCATTGGAAAATATTATTATACCACGATCTCGACAAAGCTATTTTAGAATTATAAAAATGGTTTAAAGATCATTAAACCACTTATAAATATCGACTTCTGATGCAATATTCAGCTTTTTTCTAAGCCTGTTCTTTCTGTTTTGAATGGCTTTTGGCGTTACAAACGTATACGTTGCGATTTCTTTGGTCGTTAAATTAAGCTTTAAATAAATACAGAAAATCAGTTCAGAATTCTTAAGATTCGGCTGAATTGCAGATAGTTTGTTGAAAAAATCTGGTTCGACCAATCTGAACTTATTCAGCAGACGAGGAGAATTTTCTTTTGCTAATGCTAAAATCTCGTCTTGTACAAAAATTTTTTGGTTTAAATCTTCTAAATTGAATTCAGTTTTTTCGTTTCTCATAATTTTTTTCTCATCTCTACTAATTTCTGTTGCTCTCTGATAAGCTCCAGCATTATACCTCTCTCGCACTATACTTCAATTTCCGGGTTTTAGAAACTCTATATTTTGAAGTTTTTGTTTTTACTATTTTGAAAATATCTAACTATTTACGCTTTTTCTTGTTTTTTGGATTTAAGATTAAAAAAATATCACAAAAACAGGTGATAATAATTTTAGATAAAGACAAAGAAAGAAAAAATGATTAAAATTTTCCTGAATTGAAATACCACATACATACCACGTTCGTTTTTTGGAACTCAATTTTTCATTTTAAATCCAACCTTTCAGATATTTTCAGCGATCATAGGTCAAATCTACCTGTTTTTGGGCTTATTTTTTATGATCGTAATCAGTAGATTTTAGAAAAATGGGTTATTTCTGCGTAAAAAAGTACAATATTTAAATACACAAAAAAACCACAGCTTTAAAGACTATGGTTAATTGTTTTATAAGTTGGAATTTGTACTAAATTTCAATTATTTATCAAGCTGCTTTTGAAATTCTTCAACATATCTTGCCAAATGAATTCCGTCTGCCAAACCGTGATGAGCTTCAATAGAAACCGGAAGATACTTTCTCCCTTCACGAATACTGAATTTTCCGAATGCTATCTTAGGAATACATTCTTTCGGATCAAAATTCGTTGGATGTAAAATAGTTGTAAATGAATTCCAAGGAATTGTCGTATGTCTAATATGATTGATCGGCAAAACATCATTGCTAATTCCCAATCCCGTTGAATTTTGTACAGATTGTATTTCTTTTTGTAATTCCTCATTAAAAGTTTCGAAATTTTCAGAATAATGAAAAAATGAAAACCCAAATGTTCCGTCAGATCTTCCAATGGTTCCTCCAACGTGTACTTCATCATACAAAATCACTTTTCCGTCGACAATTCTGAGCTTTAATTCATCCACTGTATTAATGGCAACCATTGATTTATAAAGATAAACAGCATAGAAAGACTTACCTTCTTCTTTAGCTTTATCATAAGCTTTTGTACAGTCTACTTCCGTTGTAAATCCGAAAAATGGACTTTTCATCTTTGAAAAAAATTCAAAATGTTCCTTTCTGTTCCAGCTTTCAATATCTATTACCTTCATTTATTTATTTTTTGCAAATTTCCGTAAGTTTTATCAATTGTAAAAGTTGTGGAAAAAGAAATTTAGTTTTACCGTTTAATTTTAAAATTTAATTAAACTTTTATTGAAAATTTATAGCTTTTTTGTTGGAAATCGCAAAGATGCAAAAATACTTCGCAGACTCAGTGTGACAAAAGATTTTCAAGATAAGATGGTAGAAGTTTTATCTACGATAAAATCCTTGCGCCTTAAAAACATTGCTGTAAATATTATTTTGCGCCTTTGCGATTTCCAACTATCAAAATAAAGTTTAATCAAGTTCAAAATCATAGATTATATTGAAATTTATAATCAGAAGGGTTTATTTTCATCTGTTTTTTGAAATAATTCGTCAAATGACTTTCATCCGTAAAGCCGAATTCAAAAGCAATTTGCTTCATCGTCATTTGTCCGGACTGGATTCTTCGTTCAATTAATTTTAATTTATAATCGGTAATATATTTCCGGTAAGAAACATCAAAATTTCTTTTAAAATAAGAACTGAAATAGGTTTTTGAAATACTAAAATGTTCCGAAACAGTCTGTATTCGAATCCTTTCGGGGCTGTAAATATTTTGGTGAATATAAGTAATGAGATCATCCTTTTTTGGACTTCCGTTATCGATTCTGAGGTTCATTTTCACCGAAGCTTCACGAATTAACCCAAAAATTGACAAAATCTGGAAGAATACAATAGGCGAATCCGAGATTTTATGAAATTGATTATAATCAAAAATGTTTTCTACGGTCTTTCTGAGAATTGTTCTGCAAGGCTCGTCGAAGATCAGTTTTTCTTCCTTAAGATGAGAATTTCGCATAATATCGGTTGGTGAAGCCATAATCAGATTATCGGGAACAAGATGTTTATTGCTTTCAAAATAGCCGTCATTAAATTTAATAAAGCTGAATTTTGTTGATTTTTTAATATCGAAAAAATGCTCGTCATCGGGAGAAATCAGAAATAGATCACCTGATTTATAAGGAGTAATGATTTTATTGATAAGATGATTTCCCAAACCTTTAACGATATAAACCAGTTCGTAATACGTATGACTATGCCGTGGAAAAGGATAGGTGATGGCTTCAAAAGAATCAACTTCTAAAAGTTCAAACTGTTTTCGTTTCATGTCATAAAATTGCAATTTGTTAAACGATTTATACAACCTTAAAACGGTTTTTTTTAACAAAATTTGTATAGACTTTAAAAAATTAATTAAAATAAAATTTAAGGTTAAAATTTTTCATTCATAAAAAATCATTATTAAAAATATGGAATACAGAAAATTAGGAAATAGCGAACTTGAAATTTCAGCAATCACCTTTGGAGCTTGGGCTGCAGGAGGCTGGATGTGGGGAAGTACGGATAGAAATGAAGCTATTGAAGCCATAAAAGCGTCTTATGATGTTGGGGTAACTTCAATCGACACCGCTCCAATTTATGGACAGGGAACGAGTGAAGAAATTGTAGGTGAAGCGATAAAAGGTCTTTCCCGTGATAAAGTTCAGATCTTGACGAAATTCGGCATGAGATGGGATCTTGCGAAAGGTGATTTTGGATTTAACAGTTTTAAAAATAACGGTGATGCGATTGACGTTTACAAATATGCGGGTAAAGAAAGTATTATTTACGAATGCGAGCAAAGTTTAAAGAGATTAGGAACAGATTATATCGATTTGTATCAGATTCACTGGCCGGATTCTACCACTCCGATCGATGAAACTTTTGAAGCCGTTTCAAGGTTGATCGAACAGGGAAAAGTTCGTTTTGCAGGTGTTTGTAATTATGATGCTCAGCAAATGGCAGAAGCGGAAAAGACTTTAAAATTGGTTTCAAACCAAATTCCTTTCAGTATGGTAAACCGTGGAATTGAGGACGAAACGCTTCCTTATTGCATTGAAAATAATAAATCAATTTTAGCTTACAGTCCGTTGGAAAGAGGTCTTTTAACAGGGAAAATATACAATGGATATAAATTTCAAGATGGAGATCACAGAGCAGGTCACAAACATTTTCAGCCGGAATTTATTGAAAAAACAAATCAGCTTTTAGATAAAATCAAGCCGATTGCGGATGAACATAAGGCGACTTTAGGGCAATTGGTTCTTCGTTGGACGCTTGAAAGACCAGGAATTACCATTGCTTTGGCGGGTGCGAGAAATGCTGATCAGGCGGTTCAGAATGCAAAAGCGATTGAGATTAAGTTAAGTAAGGAAGAATTAACTAAAATTGACGAATTGGTTAATAATTTTTAGTTTAAAATCATGGAAAAAAGAAGCAATAAATACCAGATTGAACTTAAAGAATTATCTTTAAAAGACGGTTCTGATGGTGGAAAAAACTTAACATTTGATTTTGAAAATCATGACGATTTATTTCAGATCTTTGATGTAATTAAAGCTAAAAATGTTTTTGACAATGAACAAACGGCGCACGAATTTGCTTTAGGTTTAAAACTTTTTACAGAAGTAATGCTCAAAAACAAACAACATCCTTTGGTTTGAAGAATTAAGACCTGCCATCATGGAATTCATGAAAAAGCTGAAAAGTCAATAATAATAAACGAAAATACATCAATTAATAACAATAAATATGGAATATAGATTTTTAGGTAAATCAGGGCTGCAAGTTCCTGTTCTAAGTTTCGGAACTGCCACTTTTGGAGGCGAAGGTGATTTCTTCAAAGCTTGGGGAAGCACACAGGCAGATGAAGCAAAAAAGCTGATTAATATCTGTCTGGATGCGGGAGTCAACTTATTTGATACTGCAGATATTTATTCTGACGGAAAATCGGAAGAAGTTTTGGGTGAAGCCATTAAAGGAATTTCCAGGGACAAACTTATTTTATCAACCAAATCAACTTTTACTTTTGGTGAAAATCCGTTGAATCAAGGTTCTTCCAGGACACATATTTTAAAGCAGATCGAAGGAAGTCTGAAACGGTTGGGAACAGATTATATCGACATTTATCACATGCACGGTTTCGACGGAAATACGCCTGTTGAAGAAACTTTGAAGGTTTTAGACGAATTAGTAACCAGCGGAAAAGTCCGTTATATCGCGGCTTCCAATTTTTCAGGTTGGGGTTTAATGAAGTCTGTCGGCGTTTCAGAAAAATATGGCTGGAGCAAATATATCGCTCATCAGGTTTATTATTCATTAGCAAACCGCGAATACGAATGGGAATTGATGCCTCTCGGATTAGACCAAAATGTAGGAGCTATTGTTTGGTCTCCCCTTTCATCAGGACGTTTGAGCGGAAAATACGGAAGAAATAAACCGATTCCTCAGGACAGCAGAATCGCACAAGGTGGAAGTCCGGTTCCGGAAGCGGTGGTTCAGGAAGAAATTTTTTACAACACCATCGATGCGTTGGAAGAAGTGGCTGCAGAAGTGGGCAAAAACGTTGCCCAGGTTGCTTTAAACTGGCTGTTGCAGCGTCCTACGGTTTCCAGTATTATTATTGGTGCAAGAAACGAGGAGCAATTAAAACAAAACCTTGAAGCTGTCGGCTGGAATCTTACCCGCGAACAGGTTGAAAAATTGGACAAAGCAAGTGAAGTTCCTCCGATTTATCCTTATTGGCATCAATGGCAAAATAAAAGACTGAATCCTACGCCAGATTTTTACAGTCACATAAAGTAAATTTTAAAACGAATAAAATGAAAATTCGTCATATCTAGCAATAAGTTGTCTGAAATTATTTATTTGGGCAGCTTATCCGCCTTCCGCTCCCAATCTTTTGTTCGTCGTTCCTCCTCACAAAAGGATTTCCGCTCAAGTCGGGCTGCGTGATGCAGGGTACAAATATTAGGCATAAATTTGACGTATTTTAATTAATAAATTATAAAATGAGTACAGAAAAATTAGGATTCATCGGACTCGGAAATATGGGATATCCGATGGCGAAAAATTTAGAAAAAGCAGGATTTCCTCTTTCCGTTTATAACAGAACGGTTGAAAAAGCTGAAGATTTTAAAGAAAACTCTGTCGTTTATAAAAATGTTTCAGATTTGGTGAAAAGTTCGGATGTTATTTTCACGATGTTAACCAATGATGACGCTGTAAAAGCAGTCTACGAAGAAGTTTTAACATTAAATATTTCCGGGAAATTATTCGTTGATATGAGTACAATTTCTCCTGAAGTGAGCAAGGAAATTGCAAATGCTCTTAAAATAAAAGAAGGTTCTTTTCTCGATGCGCCGGTTGCCGGAAGTACAAAACCTGCTGCAGATGGGACTTTGATAATCATGGTCGGTGGTGAAGAAAAAGATCTGGAAAGAGTTCTTCCCTATTTTGAAAAATTAGGAAAACAGGTAAAACATTTAGGTGAAAACGGAAAAGGACTGGCTGCGAAATTATCCGTTAATTATTTTATTTCAACGATTTATCAAGGATTGGCAGAAACCATTTTATTGTCTGATAAACTGGGAATTGAGCGAAAAGATATGCTTGAAATCATCAACGAAAGCGCAAGCGGAAGTGGCGCTACAAAAGTAAAAACTCCATTGTTGATCGATGATAATTATGATGCCGCCTTTGCTTTGGATCTAATGTTGAAAGATATTGTACTGGCAAAAAACGCAGGCGCAGATCTTCCTTTGTCCAACACTTTGATTGAGACGTATCAAGCCGCTCATGATGCAGGTTTCGGGAAAGATGATGTGATTGGAATTATCAATTATCTTAAAAAATAAAACAACCTAAAAAAGGTGAAACGGCAAATTTACGACTTCGTAATTTTGCCGTTTTTTTTATTTTAATAATGAAATGAGTTCCCATAAACTTTATTCCGGACTCACGTTTAATTAAAAAATATTTTTCATGTAAATAAATAGTAACAATAAAATTATCCTTTAAAATTTCAAAAAATAAAAAAATATTGTAGTGAAAATAGTAATTTTGGAGTAAATATTTTTTTAATGTTTAAAATTCTCCTTACCCATATTCAGAATAAAGTCGATTTAACCAAAGAAGAGAAAGTTGAACTACAGTCGTTTTTCGTATTTAAAAAGCTTCGAAAAAAGCAGTATTTATTGCAGGAAGGCGAAACATGTAAATATATTTCTTTCGTTAGAAAAGGCTTATTAAAATCTTATTTTTTGGATGAAAAAGGCGGTGAACACATCAATCTTTTTGCTTTTGAAGGTTGGTGGATTTCAGATTTTAACAGTTTTATTAATCAGGAAAAAGCGGTTTTAAATATCGATGCGATTGAGGAAACAGAAACTGTTGATGCTCAACCGTGATGATTACGAAAAATTAATGTTAAAAATTCCCGCAATGGAGCGTTATTTCAGAATTTTATATCAAAATAGTTTGGTGACAAAAGATAACAGATTAATTGTTTCCAGTGGTTTTACTGCCGAAGAAAAATATAGTCAATTAATAAAGAACGATCCCGAAATTATTAAAAGGGTTCCACATAATTTGATAGCTTCTTATCTTGGTTTGGCGCCGGAAACAGTAAGTAGAATCCGCAAAAAGATTTCCCTTAAATAGACTTGATCCAGATCAACAAAAACCCGTGATTTAGATCAAGTATTTTGCTGTATTATCGCCATAATTTTGTAAAATAATTTTTACATATATGGAAAACAAAAATATCGCATTGGTAGTCGGAGCTACCGGAATTACGGGAAGCAATCTTGCACAGGAGCTTATTTCACAAGGTTTTATAACGTACGGATTGTCTAGAACTCCCCATAATACGATTGAAAATTTAATCCCTGTTAAAGCTGATTTATTAGATATTCAGAATCTGGAAAAAGCTTTGGAAAACATCTCTCCTACTCATATTTATTTTACAACCTGGATGCGGAATGATACGGAAGACGAAAATATCCGTGTCAACAGTGCATTGGTAAGAAATCTTCTGGATGTTTTGTCTCCGAAAAAATCGATACAACATGTTGCGTTGGTAACAGGTCTGAAACATTATTTAGGTCCGTTTGAAGCCTATGCAAAAGAAGGTAAATTGCCCGAAACACCCGTAAGAGAAGAACATCCGAGACTTCCACTTCCCAATTTTTATTATGCTCAGGAAGATGAAGTTTATAAGGCGTCAGAAAGAGATGGTTTTACGTGGAGCGTTCACAGACCGCATACGGTGGTGGGTTATGCCATTGGAAATCTGATGAATATTGCTTCCACTTTAGCTGTTTACGCAAGTATTTGTAAAGAAACAGGGCGAAAATTTATTTGGCCGGGATCTTCCGAACAATGGAACGGAATTTCTGATGTGACCGATGCCCGAATGTTGGCAAAACAATTGGTTTGGGCTTCTACGACGGAATCTGCAAAAAATACAGCGTACAACATTACGAACGGAGATGTTTTCCGTTGGAAGTGGCTTTGGAAGAGATTGGCAGATTGGTTTGAAATTGAAGCTGTTGGCTTTGAAAATGAAATCAAACCGCTGGAAAAAGAAATGGAAAACGATCTGGAAATTTGGAAACAAATCGCTCAAAAATATAATTTAAAAGAAGAAAATTTAAACCGATTATCTTCCGCTTGGCATACGGATCTTGATCTGGGAAGACCGCTTGAAGTGATGTGCGATATGACCAATAGCCGAAATCTGGGCTTCAGTGAATATCAGAATACCGAAAGATCATTTATTGATGTTTTCGAAAAATTAAAGGCGGAAAAGATGATTCCTTAATATTTTAACCCATAAAGAGTTGTTTCAAAGCAGCTCTTTTTTTGTTACCTAAAATATCGTTCCTTTGTAAAACAGACCAATTGGTATTTTATGAAAAAATCGGAAGCAACACGCCAGAATATTCTTCAAAAAGCATTTGAACTCATCTATGTCAACGGGTATCAAACGACCAGTGTTGATGAGATTATTGCGACCACTCAGGTAACGAAAGGTGCATTCTATTATCATTTTAAAACCAAGGATGAAATGGGTTTGGCGATCATCAATGAACTCATGATTCCAAACTTCAAAAACACTTTCATTGAACCTTTCCAAAATATTGTAAATCCGTTTGATACGATATATAACTTAATGTATTATTTATTAATAGAAAATGAGACTTTAAAGGTTGAGTACGGTTGTCCTGCTTCCAATTTCACTCAGGAAATGGCTCCTTGGAATATTGATTTTACCAAGGCTTTAAATGAACTTACTTCACAATGGGAAAACACGATGATTGACGCCATTGAAAAAGGAAAAGAAAACGGTACAATCAAGGCTGATGTTAATGCAAAAGAAGTGGCTGTTTTTGTTCTTTCCGGTTATTGGGGAGTTCGAAATTTAGGAAAATTAGAAAACTCTAAAGGAGTTTATCTTGTTTATTTAAAAGGACTTAAGTCTTATTTTGATAGTTTGAAATAATTTTTTTCGTTAAAAACATACTAATTAGTATGTTTTTATTATACCTTTGTCGGGTTGATAAAAAATTGATGATGTATCAGACAATTACATTTTTGCATTCCACTTTTCGATGGTTGGTTTTATTGAGTTTATTGTACTCGATTTTCAGAGCTTACAAAGGATATTTTTTGGATAAAGAATTTTCAAAAACGGATAATTCTGTGAGACATTGGACAGCGACAATTGCGCATATTCAATTGGTTCTGGGAATTACTTTATACTCTCAAAGCCCGATTATCAAATACTTTTGGACTCATTTCAGTGAAGCAAAAGAATCATTTGATCTCTTATTTTTTGGATTGATTCATATTTTCCTAATGCTGTTTTCAATAATTTTAATAACCGTTGGTTCTTCAATTTCAAAAAGAAAATCGACTGAGAAAGAGAAGTTTAAAACAATACTGATTTATTTTACGATTGCTTTACTCGTTATTTTCATTGCCATTCCGTGGCCGTTCTCTCCTCTTGCTAACAGACCTTATTTCAGATAATTATGATAGATTTATTTAAAACTAAAATCGGGCGATTAAGAATTATTGCCATTCTTGAAGGTATTTCATTATTAACCTTAGTATTCATCGCAGTTCCCATGAAGTATGGCTTTGATAATCCTGCTTTTGTAAAGATGATGGGACCAATTCACGGCACATTATTTCTGCTCTTTTTATTTAATACATTGAGCGTTGGTGTCGAACAAAACTGGAAGTTCAAAGATACAACCTGGAAAGTGCTTTTAGCGTGTATCATTCCATTTGGAACATTTTATATTGATAAAAAAATATTAAGAAAGCTATGAAAAATGCCTTGATTTTTTGCGGAATTATTGTACTGATTTACGTCGTTTATCGTGTCTACAAATACCAAACTTTGGACGACGGATTAGATAAATTAATTAAAAACAGAGCCGTCATTCTCGACGTAAGAACCGAAAAAGAATACGAAACGGGACATATCGCCGGATCACAGAACATTTCGTTGGGAACAATCCGGGAAAGATATGTAGAACTTGATCCCAATAAAACGTATATCACGGTGTGTTCACATGGTTTAAGAAGTGTAAAAGTGGAGCATATTTTAAAGGAAAAAGGTTTTAAAAATGTTCATAACGGTGGAGCTTGGAGTGATTTGCAGAAAAGCTTTAACCTAAAAATATCAGAAAACAAATAAACCGTGCGAAAACTCAACACGGCTTATTTTTATAAAAATCTAACTAAGTTTTGATATGAATTGTCAATCGACTATTTCAAATATTTTTGTTTTAAAACGGCAATTTCTCTCGGTCCGATTCCCATTTCAATCTGGAAAAAGCTTTCTACACTTCCGTACTTTTTATTGATGGCTGCAAAGAAATTTCTGATCAGTTCAGGTCTTAATTCCATTTGTTGTTTGATTTCTGCTTCACTCATTCCTGTCATTTTTGTTAGCCCGGAATACATTCCCTGCATTGTCGGATTTTTTGCTAAATAAAAGTTGGAAGCCACATAATCACTTTCGATTACATCTTGCGGAACACCCAGTATTTTTAAGAATAAAGCAGATGCCATTCCCGTTCTGTCACGTCCTCCCGTACAATGAAAAAGTAAGGCTTCATCGGGTTTCAACGTCAATAACTGAACAAATAATGATCTATATCTTTCTCCGAAATACGGTAATCCGCCTTCGCCGTACATATCGAATAAAAAGTTTTTGTCTTTTAAAAATTTAGCCATATCCTGAGCGGTCGGAAGGTTGTTGCTTCCAGCCGGACAAAGAATATAACTTGTATTTTCCGGAAGTCTGTCTTGTGCTTTTTTAGCTTCTTCAACCCCTCTGAAATCTACCACCGCTACGATTTTTTTGTCCTTAAAAGTTTGTAAATCTTTATCAGACAACTTATTAATCGCATCACTTCTGTACACTTTTCCCAGTACAACTTCTTTTCCATCAGTCGTTTTGTACCCTCCGGTATCTCTAAAATTATATGCTCCTTCCATTTTTACCACTCTTCGAAGACTGTCTTTAATTTGTGCATGTGTTGTCGCTCCGAAAGCAACGATTGCTAATGTTAATACTATTTTTTTCATAGATAAAATTTTAGAATATTTGCCAACGAACTCCCAGTTGTCCTCTGCTTCCGTACCATTCGTTTGATGTTACCCTTTTTTTATTGTCGCCCATATAAAGCCTTAAATTTTCGTTGCTTAAATTATTTAATTCAACAAATAATTTCACTTTTTTACTGATATCATAACTTGCCGAAAAGTCGATCGTAAAGTTTTTATCAGACCAGATATAATAATTCGGACCTAGATTTTGATTGATGGTTTCCACAGATTTTCCTCTGTAATTTCCTGCAAGACGGATCATTACCTTCTTGCTTTCATAATAAAGAATCGCGTTGAAAAGGTTTTTAGACTGATTCGGAAGCGTGGTTTTATCAAAATACTGAACTCCGTTTGTGGTTCTCGGAACTTCAACGCTCGAATCGATGAATGTATAATTAAATTCTACTCCGAAACCGCTCCAGAAACCCGGTAAAAAATCAAGGCGTTTGTTGATTCCTATTTCCATTCCCAACAAATTAGAATCCTGAAGGTTTTTCGCCTGAGTCACCATATAATCAGTCCCGTTAAGATTCATAATAGAGGTGTCTGAAAATACAATGTCTGAGATTTTTTTGTAAAAGACACCTCCTGAAAGAATACCGATATTGTTAAAGTAATATTCGCCCATCAAATCAAAATTATGACTGAAAGTAGGCTGCAGATCCGGATTTCCTCTTGTGATTTT
Organism: Chryseobacterium ginsenosidimutans; assembly: GCF_024807225.1. Classification (GTDB taxonomy): domain Bacteria; phylum Bacteroidota; class Bacteroidia; order Flavobacteriales; family Weeksellaceae; genus Chryseobacterium; species Chryseobacterium ginsenosidimutans. The sequence continues at coordinate 2,846,614 of NZ_JANUCO010000001.1, read as the reverse complement.
GTTCGGACTTGAAGTATTGTCAATGCTCGATCCGGGAGACATATCTCCGAAATTAGGTCTGATAAATGATCTTGTATAAGCAAATCTTACACTTGCTTTTGGTGAAAAATTATAACGCAAATGAAGCATCGGAAGAAAAGCATTATAGTTGCTTTCTACAATAGATTCGCTGATTACTGTTGCTGCGGGAGTTCCTTGTTTTGTTGCTTTTGCTCCGTTTAAGGTTAATCTTGTTGTCTCGTTTCTGAAACCTCCGACAATTTTGAATTTATCACTGGCTTTAATTTCAGCCATTGCATACGCTGCAAAAACATTTTCTTCGCCTGTATAAACGCTTGTTGCATTGGTTTCTGCATTTGAAAAATCTTTAAACCCGTTTTGCTGCAAAAATTCAGGAGAATACATCTGGAAAAGCTGATCTTTTGTAGGCGGATTCATGATGTATTGACTGTAATCTCCATTCATTCCGTTAAGAAAAGCGGTTCCTTTCGGAGCTTCAGTTGTTGTTAATTGAGACAGCGTCAACAAAGCCGGAGAATTCGGAATTCCTAAAGATGCATTCGGAAGGAAAACTGCATTATATCCATACGTGCTGTTTCTATCTTTTTCGCGGTATTTTGCACCCACTTTTAATGTAATGTTAGAATTAATATCATATTTTACATTAAGTCTTGCAATTTTATCTCTTTCATCATTGTCTAATTTTGCAATAACCAATTGAGAAAGCAATAATTTATTAGCACTCATTACCTCATTTGGATTGGCTGCATCAGAGCTGTAATCATGATACTCACCTCCTATTCCGTTTGGTGAATCAAATCCCCAATATCTTTTTCCATCACTTGAAAGATTGGCAAATCCGCCTGTTATTTTCTGTCTGAAAGTAGCAATCGGAAGCCCTTTAATATCATTCGTCGGCGGAGTATCAAGGAAATATTTTGCCTGATAATCGCTCACCATCCAGTCGATATTTAATTTTGAAGAAAGGCTGTGTTCACCGCCCAATTCCATTCCGTATAATTCAGTTTGATAGTGAGAATATCTGAAATTGTATTGATAACGGCTGTTTGCATAATCTACATACGATTCGTAAACCGGACGGATATCATCAAATTTATTGAACATTCCACGGAAATAAACCTTATTGTTTGCATTAAATTTATATTCCAAACCTCCATTCAGACCAATCGTTCTTCTTGTTCCCATGTATCGTTTCATCATGACCGTACTAATGGAGTTTTTTTCTACATCATTGGCAGCACCTGTATTATAGGTTACATCAAATGAATCTGCGCCCCATTGTCTGTCCCAAATCGCACCGGAAAGAATAACGCCCAGTTTATTTTTGAAAAAACGGTCTCCATAAACAATTGAGCCATTATACGTTGCGTTTTGAGAAAAAGTATTGTAACCTCCTGCTCCACTTACACTCAACGTTTTCTTTGCTGGAGCGGTTCTTGTAATAAAATTAATACTTCCACCAATCGCATCACCGTCCATATCTGGAGTCACCGCTTTTGAAACCTGCACAAACTGAATCAATTCTGAAGGAATAACATCCAGAACGAAAGACCTGTTTCCTAAAACATTCGCACTCGGAAGACGATTTCCATTGAATAAGGCGGAAGTCCACGCAAAAGGAGTTCCACGAACGGTCGCCTGATCTGCTTCACCGTGATACCTCGCAACAGCAACTCCCTGAACTCTTTGCACTGCTTCTGCCGCGTTTCTATCCGGAAGTTTTCCAATTGCATCGGCTGCGATAACTTCCATAATGGCATTGTTGTTTTTCTTGATTTCATAAGCTTTTGCCTGAGTTAAAGCATTCGGTCTTGAAATAACAACACCCTCAATATCAGTTGTTTTATCCTTGCTCTTTTTTTCTTCGGGAGCAATCGTAATATAACCGATATCATTTGTTCCTTCTTTTATGGTAATCGGAAAAATTTTCGTTTCATAGCCGATATATTCTACTTTAATATTGATTTCTCCCAGTTTTGGCGAAAGAATATTAAAATCTCCGTCTAATGACGAAACAGCTTTCGCATCAACATCTACAATCGAAATATTCGCTCCCGGAAGTGCCCCGTTTGTTTTACCCACAACAGTTCCTTTGATGGTCTGCGCATGAATGGTTCCAAAAGAAGCCAAGAGGAAAAAAGCAGATACCTGCATGATCCTCGACTTGTGTTTTGAAAAACCAATAGAATTATTCATAGGAATTTTTTTGTTGCAAAATTGGGCGAATCAAAACGCCTTTTCGTCCACAGGAAAAAACCATATTATAAAACGTACCACTCGTTGGATTGAGACTTTTAATAAATTGATTTATAGATATTTAAATAGATTTAACTATTTGTTATTTATTTATGAACCTAATATTAATTCGCCTAGAAAATTTTTAATAGATAAATAATAGTATTGACAATGATAAATTGATGATTTAGTATTTATTTTGTGAAAACCTAAGGAAGAATGCAATATATAGTTATCATTGGGGCTTTTCAGGCACTTGTGGCGCTTTGGCTTTTACAGTTCAGAGAGAGAAAATCACCGTCAAATTATCTGTTTATTTTTCTGCTTTCTGCGATTGCGGTTCACCTCATTATCAAATTTGTTATTTTCAATTTTATTCCTGACGAAAGTATCAGACAGCAAATGAATACGTTTATCGGTGTCTGTTACGGACCTTTGATCTATTTATACACGCTGAGCAAGACCAAAAAAGATTTTTCTCTGGCGAAAAAATGGTACACTTTTATACCGCTTTTTATTTTGATGATTGCTTATTTAACGGTTGCCTGTGTATTTTTTGTATTGAATCGGGTTGATCAAAAACTGCTTGATCTGTATAATGATTTCAGCTTAACCGTACTTTTTACTATCAATTTATATTATCCGTTAAGAAGTGTTTTAATAATCAATAAAAATGGATTTAAAAATTCTCAAAGAATTGAATATGATGTGATAAAAAGAATTTCTTACTGCATTCTTTTTATGGAATTGCTTGTTATTATTTCAAAAATATTACTTCATACTTCTCCCGAATATTTCCATCTGATTAATATTTCGGTGAGAACGGTTGCGTACTTTTTGTTGTTGGTTATCTGTCTTTTAATTGTAAGAAAAAGCCTTAAAACAGAGATTGCAGCTCTTCCGGAACTTCCTGATAGCCATTTTAAAATTGCAGTTGAAAACATTCCTTTAGAAAAAGAAAATTTTCCACTAAATACGCTTGATTACGAAATAAAATTCAATGAATTGTGGCAGAAAATGGATGATTCTGTAAAGCAAAAACAGCTATTCAGAGATTGTGAATTAAATCTTGATCAGCTGGCTTTAAAAACAGAGATCAATAAATACCAGATCAGCGAAATGCTAAACGGTTACAAACACAAGCCTTTCTACCGCTACATCAACGAATACCGCATCGAATATTTCAAAAATATGGTCGAAAAAGCCATTCAGAAAAATGAAAATATTAATTTTTTGTCTTTTGCTTATGAATCGGGTTTTAAATCAAAATCATCATTTAACCGTTATTTTAAGGAAATAATTGGCAAAACTCCTTCGGAATATTATAAAAGTCTACTTCATGCGAGCAAGCAACAGAGTTTTGAAATCAGCGCTTGAAAATTTTAATTAAAAATTTATTTTCATAGTAATATTTTAATTGTGGTCAGGTTTTTGAATGGTAAAATGTAATTAAATTTCTATTTTAATTCAAAACCAATCACTTAAAATATAATATTATGTCAACAGAAAATCTTACGCATTTAGAAGCGATTAAAAAAATCAAAGAACTGTCGGAAAGCGCAAAAATCTGTATGTTTTGTACGGAATTGGGAACTCTTCCGATCAATTCCAGACCAATGTCTCTGCAGGAAACCGATAACGAAGGGAATCTTTGGTTTATCAGCAGTGATACAAGCAACAAAAATTTCGAAATAAAAGATGATCGAAAAGTACAGTTGTTTTTTATGAATAATTCTGATTATCAATATCTTTCTGTATTCGGTGAAGCCTCCATTTACAAAGATAAAACAACGATCGAAGACAAATGGTCACCGATGGCAAAAGCTTGGTTTGAAGACGGAAAAGATGATCCCCATGTTTCTATCATCCGTGTAGAACCGTCGGAAACGTATTATTGGGATACAAAAGCAGGAAAACTGGTGAGTTTATTTACCTTTGTTGCTTCTGCAGTTACGGGTAAAACCACCAATAATGCTGATGGTGTAGAAGGAAATGCAACGATTTAATTTATTAAAATTACTTATCAAAGATAACAAAAAGCAGTGAAAATTTTTCACTGCTTTTTCAATTACAAAATTAAAATATATAAAAAAACTACTCTATTTCAAAAATAGCCTGAATTTCTACAGACGAATTCACGGGAATTGAAGAAGCTCCGTATGTAGCTCTCGCATGTTTTCCTTTCTCTCCAAAAACGTCTACCGCCAAATCCGAAGCCGTATTCATTAAGCCTGCATGATTGGTATAATCGTCTTTTGTGTTGAAAATCCCTGTCAGTTGAACACATTGTTTTACTTTGCTTAAATCTCCGCCAACCGCTTCATTTAATACAGATAAAACATTCAGCATGGTTACTTTTGTCGCTTCTTTTACCTGTTGTTCATTAACATCGATACCTAATTTTCCGGGATTGAAAATTTTTCCGTCTTTTAGGGCAACTTGGTTAATAAAAATCAGATTTCCGGAACGAACAAATGGTTTATAATTTCCTGCAGGTTTTGGAACTTGTGGCAGAATAATGTTCTTTTCTTTTAAAATTTGATTGAAATCCTCAGATTTTTCGCTAATTCTTATCTCTTTTTTATTTAGCGTTCCTTTTAATGCAAAAGCTATTTTTGCGAAATTTTTTCCTTGCAACTGAGCCAATTCACGCTCATCTTTTGTTGGTCTTTCAACATCTTTTAAGGAAGCCATTGTGGTTGTTCCTAAAACCGTATTTCCCTGTGGAATCGTTTTATTAATGCCTTCATAACCACGAATTCCGTTTGAAACTAGCACCATTCCGTGAACGGCAAGACTGTTCCAGAAAGACTGAAGAGCCAATTCTTTTCCTGCCCCACTTCCTGCAGACATAAAAACCGTTGCAGGTATTCCTTCCAAGGCGTGATTTGTCCAAAGATTGACTGTTTTAGAAAGAAATTCACTCATTCCTGTACTGATATTTCCGAAATAAACGGGCGAACCAAAAGCGATTCCGTCGTAAGTCGGAAGTTCATCCACCGTTGCCACCGGAATATTTTTAAGTTTTTGATTCTGAGGTTCTTTCACCTGTTTTATAACGGCTGTTGCATTGTTGTCAGTTTCGATTCCTTTTGCAATTTCTTTTGCCAATTCGTAAGTTCCTCCATTATCGGAATGGATAAGAACCAATACTTTAGCCTTATTTTGTGCCATAACATTGGTGATGCTTATTATTAAAATAAATAGTGGAAATAATTTTTTCATTTTGAGTTTATAAATTTTATAATGCAAAATTAATTATGTCGTTTTTATTAAATTTGCCAAAAATTATATGCAGAACGACAATATAAAATGTGGCTTAATTGAACAAACGAACAGCCAATTTGTGGATTCCATAGAAAAAGAAGCTTATGTTTGGTATGAAAAGGACTGGAAACATGATAATTACGAACATTCTCATAATCGTTCGCAATTAACTTTTGTGGAAGAAGGTTATCAGTATTTTCATATTGATCATAAAATTTATTTGGTTCCGCAAAATCATGTTATCTGGATTCCGTCCGGGAAATTACATCGAATAAGTTCAGAAGCAAAAACGGTAAATCTGATGGTTTTTCTTTTTAAATCTGTTTTTAATGACGATTTTTATCAGAATGTTCAGGTTTTTGCGGTTCCTGCTGTTTTGAAAGAAATGCTTTTGTATGCTTCAAAATGGTCTCAATCTTTAGCGGAAAATGAAGAACAGGATATATTTTTCAGAGCAATTTTAAAAAGCCTTCCTAATTTTTGCAAAGAAAGTAACTTTTTGGAAATTCCCGTGCCGAAAGATGAACGGCTGATTCCTGTTTGTGATTATATTAATTCAAATTTTAAATATAATCTTGATATTGATGTATTATCAGAAAAAGCGAAAATGTCTGTGAGAAATCTGCAAAGAATTTTTAAAAACGAAACAGGAATTACGCTTCAAAAATATCATCAGTTGGTAAGAATTTTAAAAAGCATCGAACTGATTGATACGAAACAATATACTTTAAGTCAAATAGCACATTCCATTGGCTATCAAAGCTTATCTGCTTTTACGTCTTCCTATTTTTCAGTGATGAAATCAAAGCCGAAGATTGATAAGAAGAGGTTTTAATGTATTGAAAATATAACAATTTATATTTCAAATTTTGTTAACGTTCCGTTTTTATAACAGTAAAATTCATAAGCTGGTTCATTATTAATCGTAAAGACTTTTTCCAAATGAATCTTGTCATACTGATTTTTTAAAGCTTCATATTTCTCTTTTAAATGATCCGGTAATTCACTTGGTTTTATGGGTCTTTCTACTTCAAAACCATCATCAAATGCAAATTCAATGATGAAATCGGTATTTCGCCACGAGATTTTTGAAACCGATTCACTATTTTCGTGGGTTGCCGAAAAAGAAATGTTATCCTGCTGAATAATTTTCTCGGAAGTTCCGATCAAAAGGACGATCCCCGAAATAACCATCGCGCTGTACCCTATCTTTTTAAATAAAAATTCACTCAAATATGGGAGAATATATTTTACCGTGTAAGAAGAAATAATTGTTGCAACAGCTATTGTTAAGCCCAACCATAAAGCGGTGTTTGAATATAATCCGATTGAAACGTAAATGATTAATTTTATGAAATGTAAAAAGATTTCGTTTGCGGCTCTTGTCGCTACAATTTCTTCTTTTTTTAATCCGAATCTTAAATAAAAACGATTGAATAATAATCCGATCGCTCCTGTAATTCCCGAAACAAAACCTGCGCAAAATCCGATAATTATTAATAAAAACTTTGGATATGGTTTATTATTTTCCGTTTCTTTCTTTTTAGATTTAAACAATTCCGGAAGATTGAGAATCAGGAAAAAAGCGACAATTAGCTGTAAATAAGTAGGATTTACATATTTAATTAACCATGCTCCCAACAAAACTGCGGGAATTGAAAACGGAACAAACCAAAAGAATATTTTCCATTTGATATGTTTTTTGAAAACGGCAATTCTTGAAACGGAACTCGTAAAAGTTCCGATGGTTAAAGAAAAAGGAACGACAGAGCTTGGAAGAATTAAATTTAAAATAGGGATTAATAGTAAGCTCGCTCCACCTCCACAAATTGCGCTGATCCAAAATGCTATAATGGTTTCCGATGAAAAGAAGAATGATGTTGAAAGTCATAAGTAAATTTTAAAAATTTTTAACAAAACCAATTCCCACATTTCCTTTTTGATAATAAGGCATTATCATCGATGAAGAATTTTCTCTTTTTCCGCCCAAAAGGTTATTAATTTTCGGATATAGCCAATACGCCAATTCTGTTGATAAAATCCCAAAGCCGGCTCCTCCTACCACATCTCCGAACCAATGCTTATTGTTCAGCATTCTGTAAACTCCCGTAAAAACAGCAAGAGAATATCCCGAAACCGCTAGCAAAAAATTAGAATCTTTGTATTCCCGAAACATGAACTGAGCAGATGCAAAAGCGATCGCCGTGTGACCGGAAGGAAAAGACAGCGTGTTTGATAAATCCGGTCTTTCCTCTTTCACAGCGTGTTTCAGAGGAACGGTGATCGCCGTTGTAATCAACAAAGAAGTTCCGTAAATGATACTTCTGTCTCTTAAATTATGTTTTCCTTCGACACCAAAAGCATTCAGGCCGTAAACCAAAACTGCGGGCGCAAATTGGGAATAACTGTCGAGTTTGATATGATCTGGTTTATGCTCGCTGATTTCGTATTGTGTAGATGTATTCAGCTTTTTGAGTCCGTCGATGCTCAAACTTGCAACTCCATAAGAGATCAAAACAGTCGGAACAATCAATTTTTTATACGTGAACTGATGTGTTTTGTCTTCTGAAATATTTTTTGAAATAACCGTTGAATCATTACTATTATCAACCTGTAAACTGTCTTGGGCGTAATTTTTTTGGAAGCTTAGAATAACCAATAATAAGCTTGGTAGTAAACCTTTCATGAGCTAATTTTGTATCTTTAAGATTAATTATTGATACAAATTTGCTACTCAATTTTGAAGAAATTTTGAAGAAAGCACCTAAATAGGCAAAGAATCTATTAAAAATTTAAGTTTAAAGATTAATGATAAAAATATGGTTATTATTTTCGAATCTATAATCAATCGTCCAGTTTTGGAACTTACAGATTTCTTTGATAATGGCTAATCCTAAACCACTTCCATTATTGTCAGCCGAATTTCTTGAAAACCTCTTGAATAAAAGATTTTTATCAAGTTCATTTGTTCCGGAATTAGAAATTTTAAGTGATTTTTCTGTAAGTTCTACAAAAATTGAAGCATCTTCCGAAGTATGACGAATCGCGTTAATCAATAAATTATTAATTAAAACTTCCGTCAAACCTGAATTTCCATTCACATAAACTTCCGGAAGAATGTAGGATTTTAGGAAAATATTCTTCTGCTGAAAATGTTCTTCCAACAATTCAATACTTTGTCGCACTAACACATCGAGCTGAATTTTTTCAGAATTATCAAACTGACTGTTTTCAATTTTTGCAAGCAATAATAGATTTTTATTAATTCTTGAGCTTCTGGTTAAAGCTTTATTAATATCTTCTACAATATGATATTGTTTTTCCGTAACATCCTCATTTTGAAGTAAAAGATCAAGCTTATGTTTAATAATTGCTAACGGAGTCTGCAGTTCGTGAGAAGCATTTTCCGTGAATTCTTTTTGCGTTTTATAGACTGAGATATTCTGTTCTATCAGCTTATTTAAAGACAGATGGAGTTCTTCAAATTCTGTGGTATCTGTTTTTTCAAACTCAATATTGCTTTGATGGTTAAGGTTAAAATTTTTAAGCTGTTCCAGCGTATTTCGGAAAGGTTTCCAGATGGTTGCAGAAAGTCTTCTGTTTAAAAATAAAAGTCCCAAAACGATCATTATAAAGAAGAAAGCTGTTGTAACAGCAATGACAGCAATGGTTTCCTGAGATTCTTCAATATTGGTCTGAATCGTGAAAAGATAAGGCTTGCTATTGATGTAAATAACCGTTTTCAGACATCTGTAACGTTCAATTTCTGACTTATCAGAAAAGCTTTTGGACTTCTCGATGGTTGTGTATATATCTCTTTTTAAGCTGTTTACCGGAATTTCTTCCATATTGGTTTCCGGCTGAATATGATTCCACAGTTCAATACTTTTTTTCAATTCCTGATCCGAAAGCTTCAGATGATTAAATTCGTACGCTGTTTTTTCTGCAACCGTCTTATTATGGTCGTCCAATTCCCCTTTCCAGATCGTATCGACCACCCAATAATAAACGGGAATACTTATGACCAGAATAATCAGGACATAGATGAGGAAGGGTTTTGTGGTCTTGCTTAATAGAGGCTTCAAATTTAATTATGAATTATAAGTTATGAGTTATGATTTCTTGCTGTTTGCTTTTGTTGTAATAATGATGCTTCTAACTATTTTTAATATTTCTACGGCATCATTATTTATATTTTCATATTCTAAATTTGATAAATATTCTGTATGAAAAAGTAATTCTATCCAATAAATACTTTCATCACATTCTTTTTGTGCAATGGCAAGTTTATGAATGAAATCAGCTTTACTTTCAGCATTTTGAGCTTCACGAATTAAGGCTCCAACCGCCGTTCCACTTCTTAATAATTGTTTGCTTAAAACATATTCATTTTTTGTAGATGTTAGATATTTATAAAGATTTACAATTCTAATTGAAAAATCAAAGCTCTTATCTTTTAAAACGTTTTTTTTCTCATTCATAAATCATAATTTATAATTCATCATTAGTACGAAATCCACTTATACCCTGTTCCATACACCGTCTTCAGATAATGTTCACAACCGGCGTCATAAAGCTTTTTCTTTAAATTTTTCACATGAGCATACACGAAATCGTGATTGTCGAGCATATCGGCAAAATCTCCTGAAAGATGTTCTGCCAAAGTACTTTTTGAGATCACTTTATTTTTGTTTCCGATAAAATATATTAAAAGATCAAATTCTTTTTTTGTTAAAATAATAGCCTGATTATTGATAGAAACTGTTTTCGCCAATAGATCAATTTCCAATTCGTTTTGCTTGATTGTATTTGAGTTATTAAACTGTTTTCTGCGAATAATAGAATAAATTCTTGCCATTAATTCTGAAAGATGAAAGGGTTTCGTCAGATAATCATCCGCTCCCATTTTTAGTCCGTAAATTCTATCGTCCAATGCGTTTTTTGCTGAGACAATGATTACTCCGTCCTGCTTATTTTGGTTCTTTAATTCTTCCAGGATTTTGAGTCCGTTTCCGTCGGGAAGCATGATGTCCAGAATAATACAGTCGTATTGAAATGTTTCAATCTTGTTCATGGCATCAGCGAAAGTGAATGCAAATTCGCACAAATAATTTTCTTCCGAAAGATATTCTGCAATACTTTTCGCCAGTTCCGGTTCGTCTTCTATGATCAGGATTTTCATTTTGCTAAATTATACACCAATTCTGAAGAAATTCTGAATTAAATATAAACAAAATAACCCACACAAAATGTATGGGTTTGCTTAGTTCTATGAAACTAATTCGAATATTTTAATTGAAATTATTTTATCCATTGACGATCAATCCGCCGTTTGGATGAAGAATTTGTCCTGTGATCTGAGCTGCATCATCGCTTGCCAAAAACAAGAAACTCGTCGCAATTTCTTCAGGAGAAGCATTTCTTTCCAAAGGTGGCTTCTTTTCGTCTTCTTCCTCCTCTCCGAAAGTTTTCTCCGTTAAAGGAGTTGCTACAGGACCTGGAGCAACAGCATTGACACGAATTCCTTTTAGTTTTGCCTGTAAAGCTAAAGAACGGGTAAAAGAAACAATCGCACCTTTTGTTGCAGAATAATCCAGCAATTCCGGATGTCCTTGATACGCGACGGCAGATGTCGTATTAATCACAGAATTTCCCTCTTTTAAATAAGGAAAAACAACTTTTGTCAACAAGATCATCCCTATAATATTAGAATCGAAGGTCTTTCTGATGTTTTCTTCTTCAAGATCTTCAATATTTTCAGAGGGAAACTGAACTCCCGCGTTGTTGATCAGAATATCAATCCCGTGAAATTCTGAAACTACTTTTTCTACCGTTTTTTTACAAAATTCATAATCATTAATATCACCTTTGAAAATAAGAGATTTTCTTCCTAGATTTTCAATTGCCGATTTTGCTTTTTCAGCATCTTCAGTGTTTGAATGATAAATGATGGCAATATTAGCGCCTTCTTTTGCAAAAAGCAAAGCAACAGCCTTACCAATTCCGCTGTCGGCTCCGGTGATGAGAACTGATTTGTTTTTTAACTTTAATTCACCCATAATTAAAATTATTTTTGATATTCAGATTTTTATTTTAAAATTAATGCCTGATTAATTTCACTTTTAAAACAACCTAAAATAAATTCTGTGTAATACAATTGGGCGTTCAAAGCTTGAGTTTTGGGATGCAGCTCCAGCTTTTTTGTTAAAATAATTTCACCTTTATAAGCAAAAGAGAAAAAGGCGAAAATTTTATAGGATGAATTACGAATCGGCGTACAGTAGCCGGTTGTAGCGATTGACCAGTCGGTTTCAAAAAGCTTGGCAACATGCAAAGCCATCGTTTCAGCAATGTTTTCTGAAACACAATCACAGTCTTCCGCTTCTACTTTGTCGATATTTAATAATCTTACTTTTTCGGGTAATGTATATGCGGTCATTCCACCTTTATAAAAAAGAGAAGCGTTCGGCATTTGCGAAAAAGCCAGCTGTAAACAGCCTGAAGTTACACTTTCTACGACCGAAATAGTTTCACCTGTCGTCATCAAAGACTGACTGATGTATTCTAAAAGATTTTTTTGAAATTCCATAATTTTAATATTTTAAGTGGTGTGTTTGGGTATTTTACTTTGAAAAAGCCACATAGAGAACTCTACCTGACTTGATTTTATTAATTACTCTTATTTATCAAAAGTAATTTTGCTTTCGTATTGTTCTAATTTTTAGATATTTAAAATCATTCTAAAAAATAGCCATTCATTAAATTTACGTGTAAAAGATTTTATTTTCTATGACCTGAGTCATAAGAAATATCAGTACAGAATTTTACGGTTATCTATCTTAAGATTTCCTTGTTTTTCCATCTTTTTTAAAGTTCTAATGACTGTTTCTACGCGCAAACCTATAAGATTTGCCAATTGTTGTCGGGTAAATGCGATATGAAAACAATGTTCACAATCTCCATCGTGATAGCTTTTTAGATAATCTAAAAGACCTTTTAATCGTAAAATAGGATTTTGAGAAGACATGCTTTGCAACATAATTGCCTTAAAGTAAAGCCTTTGTGATAAACAAGCATTCAGCTCCATAGAAAGTTTCGGATTTTTCTCTAAAAGCTCGATAAAATTGTTTTTGGGAAGTCTGATAATTTCAACTGGAGATAAACAAACCGCATTCATAACGTAAAATTTTTCCAAAAAAATCATTGGCTCTCCAAAGCTCTGTTTTTCTCCTAAAATATTATGAATGAATTCTTTCCCTTCTTCATTGTAGTTGTTCTGTTTTACCTTTCCCGTTACAATCTGATAATAATAAAGCGCATTGTCTCCCTCTCTGTAAATCGTATCTCCGGTTTTATAATTCTTGTCTTCTGCCCCGAACGAATACAGAGTTTCAGAATCAATGTTCATGCAGCTTATGGTTTTCATATCTAAGTTTTTTCTTAAAATTCTTTACAAAAAAAAGACCATAAATCTTATATTGTAAAAAATAATACAAAAATTTTAGGATTCCCAAATCTGCAACCGCTTATATTATTTCTATTCGATGTAAAATCTATTCTTTAACAGGCAACTATTTTTATTTTTCTATTAAAGTTTAAGCATTTTAGTAGAAATAAATTGTAGTCTTACTTTTTGAATGCAAATATCAAGCCTATATTTTGTTTTTGATAATTAAATATGATTATTTCATAATAATTTTTAATATTTTAAAATTATTATAATTAAATTGAAAATAAATTTAGCCTAAAATAAAAATTTCGTTAAACTGAATAAATGCTTTTAATTTTTTATATAAATAACCTAAGTTCTGGATAATATTTGTTAAAAACATTTCGTTGATGTATATTATTTGGCAAATTTCTTCGTTCCTGCAACACAAAGAATAACTCCAATTGTCACACCCAACATTCCCATACTTACTTGCTCATGAAGAAAATACGCAGCCAAGCCCAATCCGAAAAATGGCTGTAAAAGCTGTAATTGTCCGACTGTTGTGATTCCGCCTTGCGCCAACCCTTTATACCAAAATATAAAACCAATAAACATACTGAACAAGGAGATATATCCCAATCCAAACCAACCCTGAAAACTCACCGTTTCAATATTTCCCGGGAAATAAATAAAAAATAAAGGCAGCATTAATGGTAAAGCCAAAACCAAAGCCCAGGAAATAACTTGCCATCCTCCCAACGTTTTCGATAATTTCGCGCCTTCTGCATAGCCCATTCCGCATAAAATCACAGCCAGTAACATCAGAATATCGCCTATCGGAGAAGCGGAAATCCCTTGTGAAACGGCATATCCAATGACCAATAAGCTTCCGATAATTGAGAAAAACCAAAATATCGGATGTGGTCTTTCACCGCCACGAAAAACGCCGAATAAAGCCGTCATTAATGGCAACATCCCTAAAAACACAATAGAATGTGCCGAAGTTAAATGCTGCAAAGCCAATGCAGAAAGCAAAGGAAATCCTATCACACAACCAATAGAAACCAAAAATAACGGGAAAATCTGATCTTTCGCAGGACGTTTTTCTTTAAAAATCAATAAAACAATGAGCGCCAAAACTCCGGCAATTCCGGCTCTTGCAATGGTAACGAAAATCGGACTCATCTCCATTACCGCCAATTTTGTTGCAGGCATTGAGCCGCTGAAAAGCAAAACTCCGATAAAACCGTTGATCCATCCCTGTAAAGCCTGATCTTTTGATATTGTATTTGTTGTCATTTTTGTAAGTCTTATTTAATGTTTCAAAATTATTAAGATTCAATAAATAAACACAGTCTCAGTTTTGTATATTTGCATGAGTACAGTTGTAAAAATGAACAAAGAATATTTATATACGGAAATAGCCAACGGAATTGCCTCACAAATCCGAAAAGGAATATTAAAAACAGGTGACAAACTGCCTTCTGTAAGGAAATTATGCACAGATCACCACATCAGTATGAACACCGCAAAACGTGTTTTCCTTGAATTGGAATCGCAGTCTTTGGTGGATTCAAAACCGCAGTCAGGTTATTTTGTGAGCAATATTCTTTCGGTAAAACTGCCTTTATCTGAAGTAAGTAAACCCTCATTAATCGCCAATAATGACGAACCGGATGAACTGATTAATAAAGTATATGAGAATATCGGCAAAAAAGACATAACGATTTTTTCCATCGGAATTCCTTCTGGAGATCTTCTACCACAAGCAAAACTTAAAAAAGAGATCATCAATGCGACCCGAACTTTGAAAGAAGGCGGAACAGAATACGAAGAAATTCAGGGGAATTTGAAGCTTCGAAGAATGATCGCATTGAGATCTCTGCAATGGGGCGGAAATTTTCACGAAAATGACTTAATTACTACAAACGGAGGAATGAATGCGTTGTCGTTTTGTTTAATGGCTTTGGGGAAACCCGGTGATACGATTGCCATTGAAAGTCCGTGTTATCCGGGGATTTTGCAGTTGGCAAATGGTTTAGGATTGAAAGTGTTGGAACTTCCGACTCACCCTACAACGGGAATTGAAATTGAAGCTTTAAAAAAAGTAATTCCAAAGATTAATCTCTGTCTTTTAATTCCGAATTACAATGCGCCTTTGGGAAGCCTGATGTCGGATGAAAATAAAAAAGAAGTCGTGAAAATTTTGTCAGAAAACAATATTCCTTTGATTGAGGACGATGTTTACGGCGATCTTTATTTTGGTTCAAACCGTCCGAAATGCTGCAAATCTTTTGATAAAGAAGGAAATGTTTTGTATTGCAGTTCGATTTCAAAAACATTGGCTCCCGGTTATCGCGTCGGCTGGATTGCTCCCGGAAAATATAAGGATAAAATTTTAAAATTAAAACTCCTCCACTCTACTTCATCGATTTCCATTGTGAATGAAACCGTTGCCAATTTTATGAAAAACGGCTATGAAAAACATCTTCAGCAGATGAGAAAATCTTTGCAGAATAATTATCAGAATTACGTTCATACCATTGCAGAATCTTTTCCTGAAGGCACAAAAACAAGCCGTCCACAAGGCGGATTATCTCTTTGGGTAGAATTTGATAAAAACATTAAAACAACAGAATTGTACGATTTGGCGATTAAAGAAAACATAAGTATCGCTCCCGGAAGAATGTTTACGCTTCAAAATCAATATGAAAATTGTATGAGACTTTGTTTTGGTTTGCCATGGAATGAAGAAACACAGTCGAAACTAAGGCAGGTTGGGAATTTGGCGAAAAGAGTTTATAAGATTTAATGATAAAGTTTGGACTGTACTTTAATAATTAAGTTTGTCATTTCGTAGGAATTTCTGCTAAATTTTTTAAACGTAAATTGCTTAGATTCCTACGGAATGACAAATATTGTGGTTAATCTATATTATAAAATCAGTTTATTTACTATCCGGAACAAAGTTTTTTCTAGCTAATTCTTTTCTCACTCGGCTTAAACTTTCAGGAGTGATTCCCAGATAAGAAGCGATCATCCATTGCGGAACTCTCAACAACAAATCGGGATACATTTTAATGAATTTCATGTATCTTTCTTCTGCGGTTTCGCCTAATAAAGAATTGATTCTGTCCTGAAGACTTTTAATATGTTTTTGAAGTAAAATATCACTTTTCTCAAGACTGGTCGGAAATTCTCCGATCAATTTATTAATAAAATCCGGGTGTAGCAAAAGCACCTCAGAATCTTCAACCGCTTCAATATAATAAATTGATTTTTCGTGGAAATAAAGACTGCTTCGATCGGAAGTCAGCCAACTTTCGGGAGCAAACTGAATGATGTGCTCCTTCCCGTTTTTGTCGATAGAATACATTTTTAAAAGCCCTTTTTCGACAAAATAAATGTATCTGCAGACTTCACCATATTGTAAAATAAACTGGTTTTTCGGAACCTTTTTCATTTCATAATGCAGACTGCACATGTTGACCTTTTCTAAGGGAACATCTAAAACTTTGGCTAAATAATTGTTAATATTTTTCATCGTGTAATTTGATCTGCCGATATATCTTGGTGTGAAGCGTTGCTTATTGCCTTTCCGTTTTCTATTACGATTAATTGCGGGCTTTGGTGTGTTACTCCAAGATCATCTGCAATTTTATTGGAGATAGATCTGTGTGCCAACAAATCTAAGTAATATAACTCTACTTTTTCATCTAAGCTTTCTATTTCTTTTTCAAAATTTCTCAATACCGTTTTGCTGATGAAGCAACTCGTTGAATGTTTGAATATTGCAATTTTATTTTGAAATGAATGGTCAATAGCTTTCTTTAAATCTTCTTCGGATTCTATTTTTTTCCAAAATGATTTTTGTTCCTTCGCCTCTTCTTTTCCTCCGAATATTTTATCAAAAAAACTCATACGCTAAACTGTTTTAAGTGATGATTAAGATGTTTGTATTCCAGAAAACCCCAGTCTTTTTTGTCCATTTTTCCAAAAAGAACATGACGCGCAGGTACGTTTTCGTTTTTTAAATTCTGCAAGTACTCATCAAGTGTTTTTAAAAGACTTTGTTTTTCTTCATCAAAATCACATTCAAAATTAACGATAAGTTTTTGAAAAGTAGGCATATTTCGGGGAATTCCGTTATTAAAAATCTGCATTTCCCATTTGGTAAGAATTCCTATCGCTTCAAAGAGATGATTAACACTGGGAAGTTCTATTTTTTTCAACGGAACCTGAAGTACATAATTGCAGTGTCTCAACATTTGAGCAACATTCATTTTTCCCCATTTTGCTTGGGAATTTTTAGTTAAATTAGAAATTCTGCTTTTGATTTCCTCAAAATAAATTCGATTATGGAGACTTTTCTTTACCAACCTTTTTCTTTCTTCAGATTTTCGATGTGTGCAAAATGATGATTACAATGCCAAACATACAATGCAAGACAAGTTCTAAGATCGTAATTTTTATTTTGTTCAGGATGATGAAAAGTTCTTTCAAAGTGCTTATTGGTCATGCTTTTTAATAAAGCAGCCCATCTCTGATGCGTTCCTTTAAGCATTCTCATGGTTGGTTTTATAGGCATATTCAAGCTGTCCTGAAGTTCTGCCCATTTTGCCTCATCATAAGGTTTTATCGTCGGATTATCTTCTGTAAGAGCCAATTTAAAACGCGTAAAACTATTGATATGACTGTCCGCAAGATGGTTTACAACCTGTCTCACTGTCCAGCCGCCTTCTCTGTATTGGGTGTCGAGTTGATCGTCGTTAAAATCTTCGATCAGATTTTTCAATTTTCCCGGAAAATCTCTGATTACTTTAATATATTCATCGAGTTTGATATCGCAGATATTTTCAGGTGCTTCAAACTGCCCTATCGGAAATCTCTTTTGTTCTAAGTTGTTCATTTTTAATTATATTGGTTAGTACGCTAAGTAAAATGACAGCGTCTTTGTCTTTTAAATAATACAGCATTTTGTTTTTATAATGATCTTCTTTTGAGAAAATCATAAAGTGATGACGGTATTTTTTTATTTCTAAATCTTCAAATAAGATCTCTTTTTTATCAAATTTAATTCTATCCTTTAAAATATCAATTCCTGCAATGCTGAATTCTTCATTTTTATCAAACTTTTCAAGATAATGACCTACCATATCGTCGATAAAGTTGTCCCACAATCCATCAATAATATCACAGTATAACTGATGTTTTTCGTTTAATTTTCTTCCGTAAAAAAGTTTAAAAAATATCTTGAGTTCTTTATTTGAATGCGTTCTGATAAAAATTTGATATTCTCTTCCTATTGTCATTCGGTATCCGTTGATAAAATGAATTCCGTAGCGAAGTCCGGCAATATCTTCTTTATTAATAACAGTAAAAAGATCATCAATCTGATCCTTATTTTCAAATTTTATAAAATTTTCGTTGATGATTAATGATCGTTTTCTGGTATCAAATAATCCACGAACAATGGTAAATTCTTTCATAAAATGCCGATTTGTCCGATATTATATTCTAGACAATTTTTGAATATTAGTTTTGGGTAAATTTATTAAAAATTCGAGAGTTTTAAACGGACTTGTTTAAACTTTTATTTTAACCGCAAAAGTCACAAAAGAATAACACATTAGATATTTTAAGATCATCACTAAACCGCAAATAAGAACGCATTAGTTTTTTAAAATCTTTGATTTTTATTCTTTTGTAAACTGCTGTTTTGTAAATAAATGAATGAATTATTAAAATTAAGAGATTGTGCTTTTAAGTTTAAATTAAAAAAGCTCCAATTCGACTAAAATTGGAGCTTTTATATTTAAATTCATGCATTAATAACCATGCAAATCAATATCTTCTGTTCTTTGTAAAGTTACCTTCTTTCCCATTTTCTTTTGAATCACTCTGAAATGCTGTAATTCGTCGTCCGTCAGAATGCTGATCGCAGTTCCTTTTTCACCTGCACGACCCGTTCTACCGATACGGTGGATGTAATCTAAAGGCGAACGCGGCAACTCGTAATTGATAACACAAGGCAACGATTCGATGTGGATACCACGACCGATTAAGTCTGTAGCAACCAAGATCTGGGCGCCGTTTACTTTAAATTCTTCCAAATTATTTCTTCTTGCACCCTGCGATTTCTGACTGTGAATTGCGACTGCTTTTATTTTATTCTTTTTAAGTTTTTCAACCAGATTATCTGCTGATCTTGTGGATGCAACAAAGATCAACGCTTTTTCAACCTTTTTTTCTTTAATTAAATAACGCAAAAACGGACCTTTATTTTCTGGAGAAACGTGATATGCCAATTGCTCGATATCCTCAATTTCAACTTCTTCTTTTTTAATTTCAATCATTACAGGATTGAGAGATAAACGTTCCTTCATTTCAGAAACTTTATCATTTAAAGTCGCTGAAAACAAAGTCGTTTGCTTTGCAACAGGCATCAAAGCGAAAAGCTTATTCATTTCTTCGCCAAAACCTAACTGAAACATTTTATCCGCCTCATCAATCACCAAATGCTTAATTCCTGAAATACTCAACGCCTTATGATCAATTAAATCCAATAAACGTCCCGGAGTCGCGATAAGAACTTCAACGCCAAACATTCCTTTCATCTGCGGATTGATAGAAACACCGCCATAGACAGCCATTGTACGGATTTCACGCTTTAAATTTTCTGTAAAAGCTCTGAAAACTTCATCAATCTGAATCGCCAATTCTCGCGTAGGAACCAATATTAAAACCTGAACATTACGGTCTTTCTTAACTTCCGCATTTTGTAATTTCTCTAAAATAGGCATCACAAAACAAGCCGTTTTCCCGGAACCTGTCTCCGCAATTCCCATTAAATCTTTTCCCTGCAGAATAACAGGAACAGCCTGCTCCTGAATCGGAAACGGCTTCAAATAACCTAATTTGTTGACAGAACGAATAATATTGTGTGATAATCCTAACGATTCAAATGACATAAAATACTTAATTTACTGCAAAGATAAGCTATTGAAATTTAGCTAAATTATTAAGTAAAAATATTCAGCTTTAATAAATAATTTTTTTTGTTGGAAAATCGCAAAGGCGCAATTTTTTTTAATCTCGATACTGTTTTAAGGCGCAAGAAAATCAAAGATTTTTAGCAAAAGCTTGGTTTGAAACGTTTTCAATTTTATCCCAGATAAAATTCTTGTGTCTTATAATATGCATGCTAATTATAATTTGCGTCTTTGCGATTGAACAACAGTTTAATATCTATAAAATATGAGTCAATAATTATTTATCTAAATGCCGATTTGTCCGATAATTAAATTTTGGATAAATTTTTGAGGGTAGTTTTCGTAAATTTATCAATAATTCGAGAATTTTAATTATGAAAAAAGCGTTAATAATCGTAGATGTACAGAATGATTTTTGTGAAGGTGGCGCATTGGCTGTTCCGGGTGCAAATGAAGTGATTCCGTACATCAATGCTCTAATGGAAGAAAATGAGTATGATCAAATTGTTTTAACTCAGGATTGGCATCCTGCAAATCATAAAAGTTTTGCCAGCAACAATGGCAGAAATGTCGGCGAAAGTATTATTCTGAATGGTGTTCCGCAGTTTATGTGGCCAGATCATTGTGTTCAGGGGACTTTCGGGGCAGAATTTCATAAAGATTTAAATAGAGATAAAGTAACTCACGTTATCCAGAAAGGAAAAAATACTGAAATTGATGCATACAGCGGTTTTCAGGACAACAACCATTTTATGAAAACCGGTTTGGATGATTTCTTAAAATATCACGATATCCAATTATTGGAAATTGTAGGTTTAGCAATGGATTATTGTGTAAAATTTACGTGTACAGATGCGGTTGCAAGCGGGTATGTTACTTGTCTTCATTTTAACGGAACGCGTGCTGTCAACGTAAAACCTGATAATGGAAGAGACGCGATCTACGAAATGATTCAGAAAGGCGTGACCGTTTTAGGATAGTTTTTAAATTTACTCTGTCATTCAGAACGAAGCAGAAGCGTAATGAAGAATCTTTATTAAGCTAATAGATTCTTCTTTCGTCACAGAATGACAAACTGCATAAAAAAAGACGTTGAAAAATATTCAACGTCTTTTTATTTTTTAACTTAAAATTAGCTCTAAAAATCCGAAAGTCGAATCCCGATTAAAGCATTTTAAGATTGTTTACTTCAAGATCTGTAAGGATTCTCCAGTGTCCTCTTTTGATGTTTTTCTTCGTTAATCCCGCAAACATTACTCTGTCTAAAGCTTCCACTTCATATCCTAATCTCTGGAAAATTCTTCTGATCACACGATTCCAACCGATATGGATCTCGATTCCTACTTCATTTTTAGGTTTTCCTTCGATATAAGAGATTTGATCTACCATAGCTACTCCTTCGTCCAAACGAATACCTTCAACGATCAGTTTCATGTCTTCATTGGTTAATTTCTTATCTAATGTTACGTGATAGATCTTTTTAGCGTCAAAAGATGGGTGCGTCAGCTTTTTGGTCATGTGTCCGTCGTTCGTTAAAAGAATAACTCCCGTTGTAGAACGATCCAGTCTTCCCACAGGGAAAACACGGTAAGGAGAAGCGTTTGCCACCAAATCCATTACTGTCTTTCTTGCTTTGTCGTCTTTCGTTGTAGAAATATAACCTTTTGGCTTATTAAGAAGTACATACACTGGTTTTTCCGGAGTAATATTCTGTCCGTCGAAAACTACTTTATCTGTTTTCTCAACCTGATATCCCATTTCATTCACCACTTTTCCGTTTACTTCTACCAAACCTTGAGTGATCAGTTTCATCTGCTTCTCTTCTGCTGCAGATTCCTGAATTGGCGATGTATTTATTAAGACGGATCGTGTCTTTATGAATATCTTTTTCTATTTTATTCAGTCTTCTTTTCTGTACGAAAGATTTTGCACCATCTTGATTTCTGTCATCTCCACTTCCTGGTCTTCTTCCGTATTTTAAGCTGCCTCTTTCATACTTATCTCTAGTATTAAAGCTTTTATCTCTAACTCCTCCTCTTTGTGGAGCAGATTTTCCGAATGATTTTTTTTCTTCACCTGGGCTGCTGATAAATGGCTCTTGTTCAGTTTTTGAGTATTTCTTTTCCATTCTGGCTTGGTAGCTTGTGTCGCCACTGCTTTTCCTAGAATCAGAATTTCTCTCTCCAGCCTTTGGAAATGGTTTTTTGAAAGGTTTTGAACCAGAAGAATTTCCTGATCTTGAAGCACGAGAATCATCAGAATTATTTCTTGTTGAACTTCTTGGTTTCTTTGGTCTTCCTGAATTATTGTCTCTGCTCATGCTAAATATTTGTGCAAAGATAGTTAATTTAGTAACGAGTTAAAAATTAAGAATCATAACTTTGCAATATAGTTTATTTAAAATATACAGGAAAACAGAAAATGATAACATTAGTAGACGATAATTTCTCGCAATTAAACTCTTTTTTACACGAAAAATCTTTCAGCAAAATTTTTATTTTAGTTGATGAAAACACCCATGAATATTGTCTTCCTATTCTTTTAGGAAACATGGAAACAGATCTTGGTTTTGAAATCTTGGAGGTAGAAGCAGGTGAAGAAATGAAAAATATTCAGACGGCGAACCAACTTTGGGAAATTCTTACAGAAATGAAAGCAGACCGAAAGGCTTTGGTAATCAACCTTGGTGGCGGTGTCATTACGGATATGGGAGGTTTTGTATCTTCAACTTATAAAAGAGGAATTGAGTTTATTAATATTCCTACTACCCTTTTGTCGATGTGTGACGCTTCAATCGGAGGAAAAACGGGAATTGATCTGATGCATTATAAAAATATGGTGGGAACTTTCAGCTTTCCTGAAAAGATTTTTGTGTATCCGAAATTTTTGGAAACGCTTCCTTTTAAAGAATTGAGAAGCGGTTTTGCAGAAATGCTAAAACACGGCTTGATTGCCGATAAAGCACATTGGGAAAATTTAATTCAGATTCATAAATTAGATATAGAAAGTGTAATTCCTCATATTCAGACTTCGATGGATATTAAACAAAATGTTGTAGAGCAGGATTTTCATGAGAAAAATATCAGAAAAACCTTGAATTTCGGGCATACGATTGGTCATGCGATTGAAAGTTTATGTTTAAGTCAGGGAAATCCTATTCTTCACGGTGAAGCGGTTGCAATGGGAATGATTTCTGAAGCGCATCTTGCTTATCTGGAAGGTTTGATCTCGGAAGAAGACTCAGATTTAATTATCGAAAATATCCAGAAGTACTATCCTTACTTGGATATCAGTGATTTTAAAGATGAAGATATTTTTGATTTATTATTAAATGATAAAAAGAATGTCGACAGCAAAATCAACTTTTCTTTGCTTTCCGGAATTGGGTCTTGTAATTTTGATCATCAATGCAACCTGAAAAATATTACCCAATCTTTGGATTTTTATAGAAAATTAAACAATGCATAAGATTATTTTCATCAAATAATGAGGTAAATTTCATTGGATTTAAGAAAATTATTAATCTAGAATATTTATAAACAAACGTTTAATTAAGTTTTCAAATAATTAAAAATCAATGCATTAAAATAAAATCCGCTCGTTTTTCAGGCGGATTTTTTATTGACTTTTATCATATTTTGTTTTTTGGCAAGCAATTTGAAAGATACTCACCGTCAACGGAAAAAATTGACAAGTAGTAAAATTTAAAATAGTAAAAATTAAAAAATTAAAGTTATGAAAAAGTTAATCTTAGGAATAGCAATAACGGCAAGTTCATTAGCATTCGCTCAAACAACGACAACTACGACGACCACTACAACCAGAAGTTCTTCTGATGTAAGATTCGGTATCAAAGGTGGAATGAACGTTTCTTCTTTATCAAAAGACGGTTCACTAGACGATCAAAAATCTAAAATCGGATTCAATGCAGGTGTTTTTGCAAACATTCCAATTGCAACCTCTTTCAGTATCCAACCGGAGGTAATCTATACTCAATATGGTAGCAAAGCAGACTATACTTTATTAGGTACTAAATATTCTTCAGCTACTCATTTAGATTATGTTGCTGTACCATTAATGTTTCAGTACAACTTTATCCCTAATTTATATATAGAAGCAGGTCCGGAATTCGGATTGATGGTAAGTGCAAAAAATAAAATTAAAAACGAATCCAACGGTGATTCATCTACATCAGATAATTACAAGGATAGTTTAAACACTTTTAACTTAGGTATCGGTCTTGGTGCAGGTTATTATTTCACAGATAATATCGGTATTACGGCAAGATATGTTGCAGGTGTAACAGATGTTGCTAAAGACAGACCAAGCGGTTTCTGATGCTGTAAGAAACAATACTTTCCAAGTAGGGTTGGCTTACAAATTCTAATCAGCTCAAGGTTTAGAAAAAAACAATTTTGATTTCAATAGAAGGTCAGGCTTAATTTTTTAAGTCCGACCTTTTTTCTTTTTATTAAAGGCTTATTGATAAAGATTGATTGATATTTTGATTTATTTACAACCTAATTTTTGTCAATCATTACATCAATTAATAAAAATTGGCAAGAAATTTGTTGCAATTCTCGCGAATAAACTATTTATTAATAACTTTAAAAACAATAACTATGAAAAAACTAATGTTAGGATTAGCAATTGCATCAAGTTCTTTAGCATTTGCCCAAGAAAAAGCCAAAGCTTCAACTTCACCCGTAAGATTCGGTATTAAAGCCGGATTGAACGTATCTTCCATTAATTCTGACGACGCAAAAGCAAAAGCCGGAATCTATGGAGGATTCTTCGCTAATATCCCCGTTGCAAGCTCTTTCAGCGTACAGCCTGAACTTCTATACAACGGAGTGGGTGCAAAAAACGAAGATTTTTCTGATGTAAGATTAAATCTGGATTACATTTCTGTGCCGGTAATGCTTCAGTATAATATTCTTCCGGAATTGTATCTGGAAGCAGGGCCACAATTCAGTTTTGCGATCAGCAGAAAGATTAAAGGCGACGGCGGTTTCTGTGGATGTGAAAGATTTCTACAAAGGATTTGATTTTGGTGTAGGTCTTGGAGCAGGATATTATTTCGCACAAGGATTCGGAGTGACGGCAAGATTCGTTGCTGGAGCTACAGATATTATCGAGAATAATAACGATGATGCAATTAGAAACAGCGTATTCCAAGTAGGAGTTGCTTACAAGTTTTAAAAAAATAATTTTATAAGAAACAGCCGGATTTATTACTAAATCCGGCTGTTTTGTTTGTTGGTTGAAAATCATCATTAAAATTACTGTTAAAATTTTAATGCAACATAATAACAGGATCGATTGAAATTTTAAACCCAAAATAAGTTTGTTATTAAATAAATTTAAAATAAATCTATTTTATTTGAATTATTTTAACGCTTGCATCCTTTTGTTAACAGTGGTTTCACCCTAAATAAATAATTTTGGCAAGTAATTTGCGAAACACCAGTAAGTCTGATTAAACGATTAGGCAAGACATCGTAAAATTAAAAAACAAAATTATGAAGAAGTCATTTCTAGGACTAGCAATAGTTGCTGGTACTCTAACCTTTGCTCAGGAAACAAAACCTACAGTAACATCCGCTCCTATTGAGAAAAAAGAAAAAGAATCTGTAAGATTTGGTATCAAAGGAGGCGCAAATGCGGCAGCTTTTGACAGTCAGCAGTTAAGTGTGAAGAATCAGAAAATAGGATTCAATGCCGGTGCGTTTGTTAATATTCCTCTTTCTAAGAAGCTTGCGATTCAACCTGAGGTTCTATATAATCAATTAGGAGCAAGAAGTGCTGTTTCAGTTTCTGAGGTAACAACCGGAAGTACCACTGTAAAAATGGTAAATGATGAAAAGGTTTATTTAAATTATATTTCCGTTCCCTTAATGCTTCAGATGAAGGCAACCGATAATTTCTATATTGAAGCCGGTCCGGAATTCAGCTACTTACTGGATGGTAAAGATAAGGGCGAAAGCACTATTACAACAACAACGGGAGACGCAACAACGACTCAGACAACTTCATATTCGCAAAGCGTCAATAAGGATGATATTAAGAAGTTTAATATTGGTTTAGGTCTTGGTCTTGGATATTATTTCACAAAGAACTTAGGCATCAACGCGAGATATGTAAACAGCTTAACTCACATTGCAAACAACTCCGGAATCGCAGAAGAAAACAAAAATAATACGACCAACAGAGTATTCCAGTTAGGATTAAATTATAAATTTTAACTACCCATTTATTCATATCATATCTAATTAATTTGCAAATGAAAAGGTCAGACTTAGTAATTAAGCCTGACCTTTCGTTTTTATTTTAATTAAAAATTTTAACTAAATAATTCTACCTCTTCTCCTTTTGCTACAGGATATTCTTCTGTAAAACATCCGAAACAGTGGTTGGAAGATCCTAAAATTGCTTTTAAGTTATCGGTACTTAAAAATTCTAAAGAATCTACTCCCAAATAATCTCTAAGCTCTTCAGTCGTCATATTTGCAGAAATCAAATCGTCTTTTGACGGCGTATCGATTCCCAAATAACAAGGTGCAATGATTGGCGGAGAAACACTTCTAAAGTGAATTTCCTTCACGCCTGCTTCTTTTAAAATCTTAACCAATCTCTTAGAAGTAGTTCCACGAACGATTGAATCGTCGATGATTACTACTCTTTTGCCTTTGATTTCAGAAATAATCGGGTTCAGTTTAAGGTTCACTACCCTTTCTCTCATTTCCTGAGTCGGTACGATGAAACTTCTTCCGATATATCTGTTTTTAATCAAAACCGGACGGAAAGGAATCCCGGAAGCCTTAGAAAAACCAATCGCAGCAGGAACTCCCGAATCAGGAACTCCGATTACGATATCTGCTTCTACAGGAGCCTGTTCCCAGATTTTTTCACCAGATTTTTCTCTGATTTCGTAGACATTGATGTTTTCTAATGTAGAATCGGGTCTTGCAAAATAAATATATTCAAAAGAACAGATTCTTTGCTTTCCTTTTGCTTCATCTACCATGTAAGAATTCAATTTTCCGGGCTCATTTTCATTGGTATAAATGATTTCTCCCGGTAAAATATCACGTACATATTGAGCTCCGACAGCATCTAAAGCCACAGATTCTGAAGCAACAACGTAAGAATTTTCGTTAATTGCTCCCAAAACCAAAGGTCTGATTCCGTTGAAATCTCTGAATGCGAAAAATTTATTTCTCGTCATTCCGACAACAGAATAGGCTCCTTCAATTTTCTCCATTGTTGCTTTAATAGCTCCACGAAGACCTAGATCAAGATTTTTTTGAATTAATCTTAAAATAACCTCAGAATCAGAAGTTGCTCTGAAAACTACGCCTTCAGCTTCCAGTTCGTGTTTTAATTCTTTTGCATTGGTAAGATTACCGTTATGCGCTATAGAAAGAATAATCTGGTCATATTCGTTTTTCGCGAAAAATGGCTGAAAATTATACTTCTTTTTGTCTCCTGCAGTCGTATAACGAGTGTGTCCGATTGCAGAATTTCCCATAAAAGCTTCAGGATCCTGGATCTCTTTATAAACATCTAAAACCAACCCTTCATCTTTCATATTGGTGATTTTTCCGTCCTTTAAAACAGAAATACCACATGCTTCCTGACCTCTGTGCTGTAGCGCAAAAAGCCCGAACTGCGAAAGAGAAAACGTATCCAAATCGTTATCAGAATACATTCCGAAGATACCGCACTCCTCGTTCGGAGCATCAAGTCTTTCTTCTTCCTGCGTTCTGAAAAGATTTCTTCCGTAGGTTTGATTTTCAAATTGTTTTAAATATTCACTTTTATGAATGTCTAAACTTTTCATTTCTATTTTTTCTATTATAGATAGCAGAAGTCAGATATTAGATTTTAGACTAAAAACCAACTTCAAATTTATTTTTGTTAAATAACAAATCATTTTTTCAGAGCTAAAAATCTAGCATCTGATGTCTCAAATCTGAAATCTTACTTGTTAAGTAAAGTTTTCAATCTGTTGTAGATCTCAACATAAGCCTCAGTAACTTCTCCTAAGTCTCTTCTGAATCTGTCTTTATCCAATTTCTTCATCGTGTCTTTGTCCCAAAGTCTGCAAGTATCAGGAGAAATTTCGTCTGCCAAGATGATTTCACCGTCAGAAGTTTTTCCTAATTCGATTTTGAAATCAACCAAGATGATGTTCATTTTGTCGAAAAGATCGATCAAAATTTCGTTGATGTCTGAAGTTAATTCATACATTTCATCAAGCTCTTCATACGTTGCAGCCCCTAAGAAAACAGCGTGGTGATCGTTGATAAGCGGATCTCCCAACTCGTCTTTCTTGTAGCAGATATCGAAGATCGTTACAGGAGATTTAATTCCTTCTTCAACTCCTAATCTTTGAGCCATACTTCCTGCAGAATAGTTTCTTACCACCATTTCCAAAGGAATAATAGATACTTTTTTTACCAATTGTTCTCTTTCGTCCAATTGCTTAATGAAATGAGTCTTAATCCCTTTTTCATTTAAATATTCAAAAATAAGAGTGGTGATGGCATTGTTCATTTCACCTTTCAAATCAACAGATCCTCTTTTTTGAGCGTTAAATGCAGTAGCATCGTCCTTGAAACGAACTACAACTTGATCAGGATTATCGGTAGCAAATACTTGTTTCGCTTTACCTTCGTACAACATTTCTTTCTTTTCCATTTCTTACTAGATTTATTTTTAGTTATTTAATTAAAATTCCTGTTAAAACTGCCAATCCAAAACTCAACAATGTACCGATTAATACATATTCTGTTAATTTTCTTTGTTTGGCCTGTGCTAAGTCACTGAATCTGAAAACAGATTTTGCAGCCACCATAAAACCAACGCCTTCCCAGTGATTCACCAAAATAAAAGTGAATACCAGTAAACGTTCTAAAATTCCAATATATTTTCCGGCACTTGATAAAGATTCGGTTTGTATGTTATTTGTAGTCTCCGGAACGGGCGTCCATGAAGACAATAATATTTTGATAAAAATTGAAGCAGGTGTCGTTAAAAACAAAGCTGCCATTACTATTTTTAAAATTTCCTGATCTTTTAAAAATTCAAAACTGAATTCATTAAAATAAAAAGAAACTCCTGCAATTACTAAAATATGAAGAGCCTGATCAAAGAAAAACCAGTTTTTCTTATTTTTAACAGTCTGAAAACTCAGTTTCGCAGCATCAATAATAAAATGAGAAACTCCCACCAAAACCGCTACCCACCAAAGTTGTAGATCCCAAAGGAAAATAAAACTTAAGACCGTGTGAATCAAAACATGAAGGTACAAATATTTGCTCTTCAGTTTTTTGCTTTCTTTCTCTGCAACCCAAGAATTTGGCTGGAGAATAAAGTCTCCAAATAAATGTGCCAATATGAGTTTAGTAAAAATCATGCTTACAGTTCTGAAATTTTCTTTTTAAAATATTGATTGGTCTCCACGATCAGCTCGTAGTTTGCACGTTTCAGTCTCTGGCTTATAGATGATTGTGAAATAGCAAATCTTTTCGCAAGATCTTCCTGCGTGATATCTTTATTCATGATCATTTCGTGGATGATTTCGGATGTTGCCATCGTCCAGTTATCGAAGTCTTTCGAAGACCATTTCAGTAAAATATTCAAGTCTCTGTCAACAGAATCGTTGGAGGTTTTGATAGAAACGGTGTGTCCGTCGTTCTTTAAGTCATTCAGCAATCTTCCGGAATGTACATATGCTGTTCCGTTGGATTCCGTGATTTTTTCAGATGAAAAATTTTCTTCGCCAATACCAATGGCAATTCTTACATCTAAATTTTCCTGACTTTTTATTAATGATTTTATGGCTAAGAAACGCCAGAAAACTTCATCGATATTACATTTGAACTGAAATTCATCGCCTCTGTAGATTTCCCATGTTTGAGGTGCGCTTCCCCATTGTTCGAGAAGATTTTTAAGCTTGGTAATCCAAACTTCTGTTTCCGCGTGTTGTGAATTTATAATGTCTCCGGTAAGTACCGCTATCATTCTGCAAATATAAGCATAATTACTTATAAATAAAAAATATAAGCAGATACACTTATAGATATTGATTATTAGTGAATCTGCTTATATCGATGATGTTGTAAAACAGCCGGTTTGAAGGCTTATTTAAGACTTATTTTATCAAACCTTCAGGGTTTTTGAAACCTTGAAGGTTTAGTATTCATGCATTATTTTTTAATAAACTGATAGATTTTATCATCCAGTTTCAACAAATAAGAACCTGTAGGTAAACTTTGAACAGAAATATTCTTCTTATTTTTAAAAGGATTTTGTTCTGTAGAAATTACTTTTCCTGAAAAATCTAAAACCTGAGCCGTTTTTATCTTCTCTGTTTTTCCGTTAACAAAAATATTATCATTCACAGGATTTGGGTAAATTTTAAACTCATTTTCTGCTAAAACCACATCCGAAGTTCCTAAAACACCTAAGTTCTGACAATAATCGTTTGCATAAGAATCCCATTCTCCAATGGTAAATGTCGTTGTCGGATTATTAATATTGGCTTTCCGATATAAAGAAACGTTTGCTAACACAGAAGAATTTGATTGTCCCGTCACTCCTATCGCATCCACACTTGAAGATTTGTATCTTAATTCTAAATAATTACTTCCCGTAAAAGTCATTTGTGGAGCTGCCGTTACAAATTTTGCCTGATTGATGGTATAGCAAGAAAAATTAGCACTTGGATTTAAGACTACAAAAGTTTCGTTATTCTGAACCGTTCCCTCCAGTTCATAAGGATCTACAAAGTAGTAATTTGTTCCGCTATAAAACTGAATTGACAATCTGTAATCACTTAAATTAACAGTATGACCCGTTTTATTGGTAATTTCTAAGGCTTTATTATTTGAAGATCCTTCAAGGTATTTTGTAACCATTAAATCTTTAGCATACATATCAGAAGCTAAAGTTGTTGTTGAAGCAGTATTGCTGTCTCCGGAAAGTAAATAACCGCTGTCGTAGGCTTTAACAGTGTACATATACGTCGTAGAAGGCGTTAAATGATCAATGCTTATTGTAGAATTTTTTGTAGAGGCTACCAAAGTTCCGTTCTGGTAAATTTTATAGCCAATTACATCTGTACTTGAACTTGGCGTCCAGCTTAAAGTAGAAAAATAAGCACTGTTTTGAGTTACCGTTAAATTCGTTGGCGTCTGCGGAACAACAGCATCCGGAGTCTGTCCCCAAATCGCACTTATCCAGGCTGGATTATCAATAAAAGGATTTCTGTTTTTCTGTAAATTATAAACCGCATTATTCCTGTCGATTTCTTTTTGAGAAACTGGATCTTGAGTGCTCCACTGAAGAAGCATTGTAATATAAGCAGGATCAAAAGATCTTTCCTCCGTTCCGTCCAAAGGATTGGTATCGGAAGCAGGATTTGCGCTATTATTAAAATTAAAAGTTCCTAATTTCCCTTCATATCTCACGGCAAAATACAATATGCTTCTTGCCACATCTCCTTTAAATTCATTAATGGGTTCATAAACACGACCTGTATAAGTCATTCCCGGAATCGCACAGTTTCCGATTCTTGAAGTATTCGAAAATGTATAATATATAGTAGAACCCACGATTCCGTAAGGATAATTACTCCTCAATTGATTAATTCTCGCGTCCGTAGGAACTACATAAAATAAATCTGAATACATCGGATAATTACTGTAGAAGGTACTTTGAGGCA
Source organism: Chryseobacterium ginsenosidimutans (assembly GCF_024807225.1). Classification (GTDB taxonomy): domain Bacteria; phylum Bacteroidota; class Bacteroidia; order Flavobacteriales; family Weeksellaceae; genus Chryseobacterium; species Chryseobacterium ginsenosidimutans. Next base: position 2,814,936 of record NZ_JANUCO010000001.1, on the reverse strand, counting down.
TCATATGCTCTCTGTTCCAGCCCAATCCTTCTGCTCCTGCGCTTCCGATAATATTGGCTGTTGTATATTCGTACGAATCCGGACCGGTCGGAATTTCAGAATACATATCTAATAATATTGTCGAATTCGTAGCATCATGATCGTAATATTTATCGAGATCTGTCTGATTGTAATAATTTGTAAGATCACCGTAATGCCAGTTTATATTTTTCGCCGCAATAATATCATGTAATTTCGATTTTAGGGCGTAACCCGTCAAGCCTGCTGTTCCATCGTAATATCCTGCCGGAGCCTGAGCTGCAAAATACGATGAAATCAAAATAATAGGAAGTAGAAATTTTTTCATGCTTTAAAATTGGGTGGTTAAAGTAGTAAATTAATCTACTCGAAGTTCTGAAATTTTTATTAAAAAATCATTAACTTTTAGGTATAAAAAATTGAAAACTAAAGTTTTGCATGTAAAAACCTAAGTGGTCAAATAATTTTTTTGGGCGTTCCGTCAATTTGGTTATCTTTGGGAACTAACTATTTTCAAATATGAATACAGAGACAATTGACAATATCAAAATGATAGCGGAGACGGCAAAAGAATTTGCTGAGAAGAATATTAGACCTAATATTATGGAGTGGGACGAAAGCCAGACTTTCCCTAAAGATCTGTTTCATGAGTTAGGAGAGATGGGTTTCATGGGTATTGTTATCCCTGAACAATATGGTGGTTCTGGTCTTGGGTATCACGAATATGTTACGATCCTTGATGAGATTTCTCAGGTAGATCCTTCTATCGGTCTTTCATTGGCGGCGCACAATTCTCTTTGTACGAATCATATTTATGAATTTGGAAATGAAGAACAAAGAAACAAATGGCTTCCTCAGTTGGCTTCTGGTAAAGTAATCGGAGCTTGGGGATTGACGGAGCATAATACAGGTTCAGATTCAGGAGGAATGTCTACTACAGCCGTAAGAGACGGTGACGGATGGATTATTAATGGGGCTAAAAACTTCATCACTCACGCTATTTCAGGTGATATTGCAGTTGTAATGACAAGAACAGGTGAGATCGGTGCTAAAAATAATTCAACAGCTTTTGTATTAGAAAAAGGAATGACTGGTTTTTCTTCTGGTAAAAAAGAAAATAAACTGGGAATGAGAGCTTCTGAAACAGCAGAATTAATTTTCGATAACGTTCGTGTTTCTGATGCGAATCGTTTAGGAGAAGTTGGAGAAGGTTTCAAGCAGGCAATGAAAATTTTGGACGGAGGTAGAATTTCTATCGCTGCTTTAAGTTTAGGAACTGCAAGAGGAGCTTATAAAGCTGCTTTAAAATATGCTAAAGAAAGACAGCAATTCGGGAAATCAATCTCAGAATTCCAGGCAATCAACTTTATGTTGGCGGATATGGCAACAGAAATCGATGCTTCTGAATTATTGATTCAAAGAGCGGCAACATTGAAAAATGCTAAGCAAAAAATGACAAGAGAAGGAGCAATGGCAAAATTGTATGCTTCTGAAGCTTGTGTAAGAATTTCGAACAATGCAGTTCAGATTTTCGGAGGGTACGGATATACAAAAGACTTCCCTGCTGAGAAATTCTACAGAGATTCTAAACTTTGCACCATCGGAGAAGGTACTTCCGAAATCCAAAGAGTAGTGATCGGTAGAGACATCACAAAATAATTTCAATAAATTTAGAATTATATCACCAATAAATGAATAGCACTCGTATTTTGCGAGTGCTATTTTCTTTTTTTGAGAAAATGAATTTTAAGGCATATTTAATGTATCGCATAATTGTTTAGATGAATATTCTAAAATTTTCTTAAAAAATTTTGTTTTTCGTAATAAATTTTTCATTAGCTTTGATACCCCACAATCAAAATAGAGAATTATATGAAAAAACAATTATCGATGATTGGGATGCTACTTCTATCGGGCATCTCTTTCGCGCAGACCGATCGTCTTTGGTCTGAAGGGTCTAAAAAAACAGGTTCAGAAATCTTTGAAAACAAATCAAACATTAATAATCCCAAGATTTACAGTCTGGATATTAATGGCTTGAAGAGCGTTCTGGCAAAAGCTCCCAAAAGATTAGCGGTAGGAGAAAAATCAGAAATCATTATCTCCTTTCCCAATTCTGAGGGAACAATGGAAAACTTTAAAGTAAGAGAAAATTCCAATTTCGATCCTCAGTTGGCAGCGAAATATCCGGATATCAAATCTTATGTTGGTGAAGGTTTCGGAGATTCAAATTCTACCGTGTATTTCAGTGTTTCGCCACTTGGTTTATCATCAATGGAAATTTATGGCGACAAATCTGCGGTTTTCATTGAGCCTTACACAAAAGATCTTTCAACGTATGTAGTTTACAAAAAATCAGACAAAAAAGATGATTTAAATAAATTTGAATGTACTGTAATTGATGTTGCTCAAAAAGGCGTTTCAGGCATTACCGATCTTGCTGCAAGACCAAATGCAGACGATGCAAAATTAAGAACATTCAGATTAGCGTTATCTTCCACAGGAGAATACACCACTTATTTTGGAGGAACAAAATCCAACGCTTTAGCCGCAATGAACAACACCATGACCCGTGTAAACGGAGTTTTTGAAAAAGATTTCTCAGCGAGAATGGTTTTAATTGCTAATAATGATGCAGTAATTTACACAAGTGCTTCATCTGATCCCTATTCTGCTGCTGCACAAATGAGTAACTGGAATTCTCAATTACAATCAACGTTAACATCGGTAATCGGTGAAGCCAATTACGACATCGGTCACTTATTCGGAGCTTCCGGAGGTGGCGGAAACGCAGGATGTATCGGTTGCGTTTGTACAAATGGCTCTAAAGGAAGTGGTTATACTTCTCCAGCAGATGCAATTCCTTCAGGTGATAATTTTGATATCGATTATGTTGCTCACGAAATGGGGCATCAATTCGGTGGAAACCACACATTCTCAATGAGTAATGAAGGAACCGGCGCAAATATGGAACCAGGATCAGGATCTACGATCATGGGGTATGCAGGAATTACCGCTCAGGATATTCAGCCACATTCAGATGCCTTCTTCCACGCGATCAGTATTCAGCAGATCACGAATAATATTAAAGCTAAAACCTGTCCGGTAAGCACAAGCACAGGAAATTCAATTCCGACAGCAGGTGCAGGTTTAGATTATACTATTCCGAAAGGAACACCATTCATATTAACGGGAACCGGAACAGATGCGAACGGAGATTCTTTAACATACGTTTGGGAGCAAATGGATAACGCTTCTTCTTCTCAGACAGGAGCAAGTTCAGCAGCAAGTGCTACAAAAGCTACAGGTCCAACCTTCAGATCTTGGACACCACAAACAACTCCGGTAAGATATTTCCCAAGAATGGCTTCGGTTTTAACGGGCGCAACTACAACGGCAGGTTCAGAAATTACTGTTGAAGCTCTTTCTAATGTAGCAAGAACGTATAATTTCAGATTTACCGTTCGTGACAACAGAGCAGGAGGTTCAGGAAACAATTCTGACGATGCAGTAATTACGGTAAACGGAACGGCAGGACCTTTCAGTGTGAGTTCTCAAAATTCAGCAACAACGTATACAGGAGGAACTTCTCAAACCATAACATGGAATGTTGCAGGAACTACAGCAAACGGCGTAAATGCAGCCAACGTAGACATTCTTTGGTCTACCAATTCCGGAACAACATGGACTACTCTATTGGCAGGAACTCCAAACGACGGAACGCAGGCGGTAACCATTCCCAATGCTTCAACTACAACGGGAAGAATTATGGTAAAAGGTTCAAATCATATTTTCTTTGATGTAAACAACGCAAATATTACTGTAAATGCAGGTTCAGGAACAGGAGATGTACTCGCTCCTACAGCACCTGTATTAGCAGCTTCAGGCACTACTTCTACAAGCACAAATCTTTCTTGGTCAGGAGCAACAGACAACGTAGCAGTTACAGGTTACGACGTTTATCAGGGCGCTTCATTGATCGGTTCCACAGCTTCGGCTTCTTACACGGTAACGAGTTTAACTCCTTCTACAACATATAGTTTCTCGGTAAAAGCAAAAGATGCAGCAGGAAACGTTTCGCCTTCAAGCAACACGGTTTCTGTAACAACTCTTGCAGGAAGTACGGTTTCTTATTGTTCGGCTTCTGCTAACAATACAGCTGACGAAAGAATTGGAAACGTGAAATTCGGAACCATTAACAATACTTCAACAGGAACTGCAGGGTATGAAAACTTTACTGCAATTTCTACCAACGTAACAAAAGGATCTGCTTACACAATCTCTGTAACTCCGGTTTGGACATCAACGGTTTACAGTGAAGCTTACGCAGTTTATATTGATTACAACGGCGATGGTGATTTTACAGACAGCGGAGAATTAGCTTGGTCGAAAGCAGGATCTACAACGACTCCGGCTACAGGATCAATCACGATTCCGTCAACTGCAACTGTTGGTAGTACAAGAATGAGAGTCATGATGCAGTACAGCTCTGCTCCTACCTCTTCTTGCGGATCTTACACGTACGGACAGGTTGAAGATTATACCTTAAATATTGTTTCATCAGGAAGAGGTGAAGTTGGTACAAAAGATTTATTAACTGATATTAAATTATATCCAAATCCTGCAAAAGATATTTTAAATATTTCAAATACGACGAATGAAGATTATAAAATCTTCGATATGGGTGGAAAACTAATCAATTCAGGAAAACTTGAAAGAGGCTCTGTGAATGTAAGCAATCTTATCAAAGGCGCTTATATGATCCAAGTTGGAGAAGTCTCTAAGAGATTCATTAAAAACTAATAATTTTTTCGAATTTAAACACAGGAGAAAAGGCTGTCTGGAAACGGACAGTCTTTTTTTATGGGTAATAAGTGATGAGTAATGGGTAATTTTTTTTAATGAATTATGAATTATGAATTATGAATTATGAATTATGAATTATGAATTATGAATTATGAATTATGAATTATGAATTGTTTTTGACTAAATCTCAATATTCCAATTATCAACATCAATAGGAACGGGCTTTAGCACGTTTAAATAAATAAGGAAAAAATCATTTGGCTTTGCCGAAACCTAATTTTCAGTACCTTTTAACTCCTTTCATCAGGCAGAAAGCATTTTAACTTTAATTTAAAACTAAAAAAAAACTTCCTTCTCCAGAACAACAACCTCACTTATTCTATAATTCAACAAAAAACCTAATCCCTAATTCTAATATCTAATTCCTAATTTTTATCTTTGCCTTAAATTAAAAATATTCATGGATAAAATTGACAGCCTGAACCAAGTAGCAGAATTCCACACAACCTTCAAAGCCCCTATTTTAGATACTCCACAGATTCCTTCGATTGAAAGATGCAATCTTAGAGTTGAACTTTTGCAGGAAGAATTAAATGAATTAAAACAAGCGATTGCTGATAATGATATTGTAGAAATTGCTGATGCATTATGCGATTTGCAATATGTTTTAAGCGGTGCAGTTCTAGAATTCGGACTTGGCAACAAATTTGTAGAGTTGTTCAACGAAGTTCAGCGTTCTAATATGTCTAAAGCTTGCGATAACGAAGAACAGGCACAGGAAACCGTTGAATTTTATAAAGAAAAAGACGTAGATTCATTTTATGAAAAATCTGGTGAGAAATTTAATGTATACAGAAAAGCCGATCATAAGGTTTTGAAAAACAAATACTATTCTCCTGCCGATTTGAAGACAATTATCGAAAAATAATATGAAAAAAATTATTACAAATTTTATTGCTGTTTCGGCTTTACTTTTGGCAAATCAACAACTTAGCGCACAAAAAGTTGTGGTTGGTCGTGAAGTGGAAACAACAAACGATGGCAAAATGCTTTTGGGAAACCAGCTGAAAAGCAAATTTACCGAAGCTCCTTACGCAGATTGGTATGTGAAAGAACACGACGAATATGCATTGGATCAGAAAGCGATCGGAGAATTAAAGAAAAATAAGATCAATTCTTACAGCATCACTGTTTTTATGGGAACTTGGTGCGAAGACAGCCACAGAGATTTTCCGAGATTAATGAAGATCCTGGAAGAACTGAAATATCCTGAAAACAAACTGACAATCATCGCATTAAACCGTAAAAAAGAATCTCCGAACGGAGACGAAACGCTTTTCAATGTTCAGAAAGTTCCGACCATTATTGTTCAAAAATACGGTAAGGAAATCGGGCGAATTATAGAAATGCCTACAACCGGATATATCGAAAGAGATTTGGTTGAGATTTTAAAGAAAGATGACGAATCTGTGATTAAAGAAATTTTTAGCAAATAAACTTTGAAAAACATCAGAATAATAATAGCGTTTTTGGTGGGAATCGTAGTCATGACGATCCTATTTTTCAGCTTTAAATCATGTTTTAATCCTACTCAGAAGACGGAAAAGTCAGATTATTATATTCTGACCAACCAGATTTCTAAGATGAATAAAATGGTGGTTTTGGAGCAGAATTCTTCGGCGATTCAAAAAACCAAAATGGGCTACGAATTTATGGGGAAAGAAGTGTCCAGCAACAGTATTATTACCTATACAAAAACCAATGCGCAGGTTTCTTATGATCTTAATAAAATGAAGATGGAAGTAGATTCTATCAACAAAAAACTAATCATAACGGAACTTCCGGATGCCGATATCAGAATCACTCCAAGTGTGGAAATTCAATCTTTGGATGATTCTTTTTTCAACAGAATTTCTGAGAAAGACATCAAAAATGTAACTCAGAAAGCAAAAGATACAGGGATAAACTCTGTCGATCAAAACAAATTGAGAACAGAAGGTCGCAAACAATTGATGGAAAATCTTAATAATATTTTCGTTTTGGCAAAGGCTTTGAATTATACGATAGAAGATAAAACCGGAAAGATCGGTATTCTCGGACTGTAGAAATTTTAACTTTACATAAGTTTTTAAAGTCCGTTTTCAAATCATAAAATTTAAAATTATGGACTCCAACGACAACAAAAAAGAACCTGCCAATACCGCAGAAACGAAAAGACAAAATCAGGATTTCCCCAATATTCCTGCTTCATCAAAAAAAACGAATCCGCCTGATATTGATAAGGAAGATGTGCAAAAATCTTCAAAAAACAAATCAGGAAAAACGGATAATACGAAAGAATAATTTTACAATAAAAAAGGTTCCTTCTCTATGAGATGGAACCTTTTTAAAAAAAATATACAAATAAAAATCAAATATCTATTGAACCGACAGTGGTCATCAATTCGCTCCGCTTGTAAACTACCCTAACTATTTGACTATTGACTTACGAAGCAAAATTGATAATTCACTTTATTTTAAACAATTGTTGATTTCCCAATTTTCACATTTTCAAAATTATAATATGTTTTTTCAGAATATTTAATATAATCTGCGATGAAACTTCCCACTTCACTTGTCGAATAAGGCTGTTCTGAATTCAAATCAACTGTAACATATTTATTTTCAATCGCATATTCTACAGACGCTCTCAATTTCTCTGCAGCATGATCCAGCTTTAGATAATCAAGCATCATCACCGTACTCAAAATAGAGGCAATCGGGTTGGCAATTCCCTTTCCTTTTGCTTGCGGATAAGAACCGTGAATAGGCTCAAACATTGCATTTTCATTCCCAATGGAAGCTGAAGGAAGCAGTCCGATAGAGCCGCCGATCACACTTGCTTCATCAGAAATAATATCTCCAAACATATTTTCGGTAACGATCACATCAAACTGTTTCGGATTTAAAATCAACTGCATTGCCGCATTATCTACAAACATAAAATCTAGCTCAACATCTGTATATTCCGTCGCAATTTCTTTACAGACTTTTCTCCATAATCTCGAAGTATCCAACACGTTGGCTTTATCGATTAAGGTTAATTTTTTCCTGCGTTTTTGCGCTTCCTGAAAAGCCATATGAACGATTGGCGCGATTTCATCACGGTTATATTTGCAAATATCATAAGCATAACCCGCTTCTTCATCGGTAAATTTTTCGCCAAAATAAATTCCGCTCACCAATTCCCTGAAAATCTGAATATCCGTTCCTTCAACAATCTCCCTTTTCAAAGGACTTTTATCAATCAGAGAACTGTACGTTTTCAAAGGTCGGATGTTGGCAAAAAGACCAAGTTCTTTACGAAGTTTCAACAATCCCTGTTCAGGACGTACTTTTGCATCCGGATTATTATCAAAAGAAGGATCGCCGATTGCTCCGAAAAGCACGGCATCAGATTCTTTACAAATCTCCAATGTTTCGTCCGGCAAAGGATTTCCTGTCTTGAAAATCGCATCAGCGCCCGCTAATCCATACTTGAAATCGAACTGATAATGAAAAGCTTCAGAAATAGCTCCCAAAATTTTAATACTTTCAGCAACAACTTCAGGTCCGATTCCGTCTCCCGGAAGAACTGCAATTTTAAAATTAGTTTTCATATAATACTTTTTGTGTTTTTAGTTCAAATTCTTTGATCGCCTGTTTTCTGCTGATTAAAAAGTCAATATCGTCATAACCGTTTATCAGACATATTTTTTTATAAGAATCAATTTCAAAATTTTCCGTTTTATCCTTGAAAGTAATCGTCTGTTTTTCAACATCTACCAAAATTTCTTCTTCAGAATTTTCTGTGATATCGTTTAAAATTTCTTTTAAAAATTCTTCAGAAACTTTTACGGGTAACAAGCCGTTATTCAATGCGTTACCTTTAAAAATATCGGCAAAAAAACTTGAAACAACTACTTTAAAACCATAATCCGTCAACGACCAGGCTGCATGTTCCCGACTGCTTCCGCAACCGAAATTATTTCCGGCAACCAAAATTTCACCACTGTATTTCGGGTTATTCAATACAAAATCAGGATTCGGCTCATTCGTATGAACATTGTATTTCCAATCTCTGAAAAGGTTGTCTCCAAAGCCGTTTTTGTCGATACTTTTTAAAAATCTTGCAGGAATAATCTGGTCTGTATCTATGTTTTCAGCCGACAAAGGAATTGCTCGGGATTGTATAAGGGTTAATTTTTGCATTTTTGTTGAATCAAAATAGTTTTACTTGTTTTTAATAATTTTTTTGGAGCTTAATCCCGCTATCCACTCATACTCCTCGCTCCCATTCTTTCCCGCCTTCTCCGACGCTAAAGCCTCCTCCTCCAAAACGCTCCAATTCAAGCTGCGGGGTAACCGTTTCTATCGGGGCTAGGAATTTGGTATCCTTACAATTTTAGTTTTCAAAAACTGAAATTCTCCCTTCAATAGCCACTTTTGCGGCAGTTAACGGACTTGCAAGAATTGTTCTCGCTCCCTGTCCTTGTCTTCCTTCAAAATTCCTGTTGGAAGTCGAAACACAATATTCACCTTCCGGAATTTTATCGTCATTCATCGCCAGACACGCCGAACAACCCGGTTGCCTGATCTGGAAACCTGCTTCATTGAAAACTTTGTCCAGTCCTTCTTCAAAAATCTGTTTTAAAACCTGTTGTGAACCCGGAACAATTAAGACCTGAACGTGTTCCGACTTGCTTTTTCCTTTAATATAATTCGCTGCAGAACGGAAATCCTCAATTCTCGCATTGGTGCAGCTTCCGATGAAAACATAATTTACTTTAATATCAGAAAGAGCTTGTCCGGCTTTTAAACCCATGTATTTCAACGCCTTTTTCTCAGATTCATTCTGCGGATTCGGAATATTTTGACTGATAGAAATTCCCATTCCCGGATTTGTTCCGTACGTAATCATCGGGTAAATATCTGAAGCATCGAAAGAAAATTCAGCATCAAAAACAGCTTCGTCATCTGTTTTTAATGTTTTCCAATACTCCAATTTTTCTTCCCATTCTTCACCTTTTGGCGCGAAAGTTCTGCCTTTTACATAATCGAAAGTCGTTTCATCAGGAGCAATCATTCCTCCGCGAGCGCCCATTTCTATGCTCATATTACAAACGGTCATTCTGCCTTCCATGGACATTTCTTCGAAAACATTTCCTGCATATTCACAGAAATATCCTGTTCCGCTGTCGGTTCCGACTTTTGAAATAATGTACAGAATCACATCTTTAGGCTGTACGTTTTTATTTAATGTACCATTTACGGTAATTCTCATCGATTTCGGTTTATTCAGCAACAAACACTGGCTCGCAAAAACCTGCGCCACCTGACTTGTTCCGATTCCAAAAGCAATCGAACCAAAAGCTCCGTGTGTCGAAGTATGACTGTCGCCGCAAACAATACTCATTCCGGGTTGTGTAACGCCTAATTCCGGCGCAATAATATGTACGATTCCTTGATATGGATGCCCTAAACCATACAATTCAATGTTATTTTTCTTACAATTTTCTGTTAGCTGTTCAACTTGATTTCGTGAAGAATCATCACGAATCGGCAGATCCTGATCCAAAGTAGGAACGTTGTGATCGGCTGTCGCAACAATTTGTTTTGGTCTGAAAACCTCAAGATTTCTGGCTCCCAATTCAGCAAAAGCTTGTGGACTTGTTACTTCATGAATCAGGTGTTTGTCAATATATATAATTTGAGGTCCGTCGGGAATCGTTTCTACAACATGAGCGTCCCAGACTTTATCAAAAAGTGTTTTTTTATCGTTGTTCATTTTTAATTTTATCTAATTGAAAATCAAATCCTACCCTATTTTTCTCGTCACTCTTTCGATGATAGAACTCAAATCGTCATTATCAACTTCTTTTTTACGATCAGCGATTTTCAAAAATTCCTGATAGAGAAAATCAAGTTCGTTTTTAGTAACATCAAAACCAATATTTTTGAATCTGTATGCCAAAGCAGAACGTCCGCTTCTCGCTGTCAATACAATCGTTGAAGCATTTACGCCAACTTCTGAAGGATCGATAATTTCGTAAGTTTCCCTGTTTTTAATCACACCATCCTGATGAATTCCCGAACTGTGCGCAAAAGCGTTTGCTCCCACAATCGCCTTATTCGGCTGAACCTGCATTCCCATCAACTCAGAAACCAAAACGCTCATTGGATTTAGCATTTTCGACTGAACATCAGTATATAATTTTAAATTCGGATGCTGTTTTAAAATCATCACCACTTCTTCCAACGCTGTATTTCCGGCTCTTTCTCCCAATCCGTTGATCGTACATTCGATTTGTCTTGCCCCGTTCATAACGCCTGCAATAGAATTCGCAGTTGCCATTCCCAAATCATTGTGACAGTGGCAAGATAAAATGACGTTGTCAATACCTTTTACATTTTCTTTCAGATATTTTATTTTTTCACCGTATTCTTCAGGAAGACAATATCCTGTTGTATCAGGAATATTAAGAACTGTTGCTCCTGCTTTAATGACTTCTTCGCAAACTCTCGCCAAATAATCATTATCGGTTCTTCCCGCATCTTCAGCATAAAATTCTACGTCTTCCACATAAGATTTGGCATATTTTACAGCCTGAACAGCTCTTTCAATAATATCTTCTCTGTTTGAATTGAATTTAAATTTAATATGAGAATCCGAAGTTCCGATTCCTGTGTGAATTCTTGGTCTTTTTGCGAATTGTAAAGCTTCCGCAGCGACATCAATATCTTTTTGATTGGCTCTTGTTAAGCCGCAAACCTTTGCATTTTTTACTAATTTTGAAATCTCCGAAACCGAATGAAAATCTCCGGGACTTGAAATCGGGAAACCAGCTTCTATCACATCTACACCCAGCTCATCCAGTTTTTCGGCAATAATTAATTTCTGTTCTGTATTTAATTTACAACCCGGAACTTGCTCTCCATCACGCAGCGTGGTATCAAAAATTTCGACTTTTTCGGAATTCATAATGAAGTTTTTTACTTAATTTTGATTCAAAACTAAAAAGATGAAACGTTTATTCATTTTTAGTTTTTATAAAAATTACAATAGTCAAAACATTATTTTTTTATTTTAATTAATTGATTATCATTATTTTAAATTCATAAAATTTACAATGGCAGAATTGCATAAAGATTTCTTATTTATATTGATTAAGTCGTTAACGACCTCCGAAAAAAGGCAATTCAAGCTGTATGTAAACCGACTTGGAATTAATGTTGATGCAAAATTTCTCCTTCTTTTTTCAGAACTTGATAAGATGAAGGAGTACGATGAAACGACCATCATTGAGAAAAAAATTTCCACGAAACAACAGCTGTCAAACCTGAAAGCTCATCTTTACAAACAGATTTTGGTGAGTTTAAGAATGAATCCGAGTCATCAGAATAATAGAATACAATTGCGCGAACAACTTGATTTTGCGAATATTCTATATCAAAAAGGACTTTACAAGCAGGCTTTAAAAATTTTAGATAAAACCAAACAAACAGCTTTAGAATTAGACGAAAAAAGTATTGCTTCAGAAATTATTGATTTAGAAAAAGTAATTGAATCACAGTTTATTACACGAAGTATTGAAGGTCGTGCTGATGAATTGATTAGACAATCCACCGAGATCAGCATACAAAATTATTACGCTACAGAATTATCCAATCTTTCATTGAAACTGTACAGCGAAATGTTGACGCATGGTTATGTGAAAAATGATGAAGACCGGGCTGAAATCATGGAAATTTTTACTGCTCAAATTCAGAAAATAAACTTTGAAAAACTGAATTTTACGGAAAAATTATGGTATTTTAAAGCACATGTCTGGAAAAACCAATTGTTTCAGGAATATAAATATACGTTGAAATATGCTTTTCAATGGGTAGATTTATTTCACAAAAATCCAGAGATGATCGTAAGCCATCCGGTTTGGTACATCAAAGGGAATACGTATCTTTTTAAAATTCTTTTTCTGTACGGAAACATCGATATTTTAGAAAACCGATTCAAAGATTTTAATGAGGTTGTTAGTTCTTCAAGCTTTACTCAAAATGAAAACATACAATCTCTTGTTTTTCTGATATATTACAACAATTTAATGAATATTCATTTTATAAAAGGTGAATTCTTTTCGGGTACAAAATTAATTCCTGAAATCGAGTTGAAAATGGAAAGATTCCGTGATAAAATTGATGAACATCATTTTATGATTCTTTATTTAAAAATGGCGGCGATGTTTTTCGGAAGCAAAAAATTCAAGGAGTCTATACAATATTCGTTAAAAATAATTGAATCTAAGGGAAATGTGCAGGAAGACTTGCTTTTCCACACGAGAATTTTGATCTTGATGGCGAAACACGAATCCGGAAATGATGAAGATTATGATGAATTTATAAAAGCTACTTCAAAATTTGCTAAAAAAATGAAAAAGCCGGATGAATTCCATTTTGAAAGCATTGCGTTTTTCAAAAATCTGAACGATCTCACTCCCGATCAACAACTGGAATCCTTTAAAAAATTTAACAAAAAACTCGATCTTTTTTCGGAAAACGAATATTACAGAAGGTCGTTATTATATATAGATATCCACGGTTGGGTACAATCTAAAGTGAGAAATGTGGATGTGATTGAAATTATTAAGGAAAGAGTGAGGTATAAAAGGGAGAATTAAAGTTTTGCGAATGTATTTTAACCCATTAATAATTAGACCATTGATTAATCCACAATAAGTAAAAACGGATTTATTCAATTTTTAGTATTAAATATCTCTTCAAATATCCCGTATTTTAGTATTTTAAATAAAAAATGCGTATTTTTGCATCTTAAAATTTCTTAGTAAACAATGATAAAAATTACACTTCCAGACAATAGCGTCAAAGAATTCGAGGCGGGAGTTACTCCGCTAGATGTGGCAAAATCTATAAGCGAGGGATTGGCTAGAAATACCATCTCTGCAGTTGTAAATGACAAACAAGTAGAAACGACCACACCTATAACCACGGATTCTACGGTACAATTGTTGACCTGGAACGACGATCTTGGAAAGAAAGCTTTCTGGCATTCTTCTGCCCATCTTTTGGCGCAGGCTATCCTTGAATTTTATCCTGATGCTAAGTTGACAATCGGTCCTGCAATCGAAAACGGATTCTATTATGATGTAGATTTCGGTGACGAAAGTTTATCTGACAAAGAATTTGAGAAAATTGAGAAAAAAGTATTGGAAAATGCTAAAAAAGGTTCAACATTCTCATTATACCCTGTTTCTAAAGAAGAGGCGTTAAAAACTTATGCAGATAATCCTTATAAAGTAGAATTGATTTCTAATCTTAATGACGGAGAGATCACCTTCGTAACACACGATGATTTCACAGATCTTTGTCGTGGAGGACACATTCCGAACACCAGTATTGTAAAGGCAATGAAGATTTTGAATGCAGCCGGAGCATATTGGAGAGGAAACGAAAAAAATCCTCAGTTAACAAGAGTATACGGTATTTCTTTCCCTAAACAGAAAGAACTGACTGAATATCTTGAAAGATTAGAAGAAGCAAAAAGAAGAGACCACAGAAAATTAGGTAAAGAACTTGGGATTTTCGCTTTCTCTGAAAAAGTAGGCGCCGGTTTACCACTTTGGTTGCCAAAAGGTACTGCTTTGAGAAAAAAATTAGAAAATTTCCTTTCTGATGCTCAGAAAAAAGGAGGTTATGAATTTGTAATGACGCCGCACATCGGGTCAAAAGAATTGTATGTAACTTCCGGACACTGGGATAAATATGGAGCAGACAGCTTTCAGCCGATTAAAACTCCGAATGAAGGAGAAGAATTCATGCTGAAGCCAATGAACTGTCCTCACCACTGTGAAATTTACAAAACTTCACAATGGAGCTACAGAGATTTACCAAAAAGATATGCAGAATTCGGAACTGTGTACAGATACGAGCAAAGTGGAGAGCTTCACGGCTTGACAAGAGTTCGTGGATTTACTCAGGATGATGCTCACCTTTTCTGTACTCCGGATCAGTTATTGGGAGAATTTGAAGCGGTTATTGATCTTGTTTTGTATGTTTTCAAATCTTTAGGTTTTGAAGATTTCATGACTCAGGTTTCGTTGAGAGATCCTGAAAACAAAGAAAAATATATCGGTTCAGACGAAAACTGGGAGAAAGCAGAAAACGCTATCATTACAGCAGCAGCAAACAAAGGGTTGAGAACTGTTGTAGAATATGGTGAAGCTGCATTCTACGGTCCTAAACTGGATTTCATGGTGAAAGATGCTTTAGGCAGAAAATGGCAGCTTGGAACTATTCAGGTTGATTATAATTTGCCTGAAAGATTTGATCTTCACTACATCGGAAACGATAATGAAAAGCACAGACCAGTGATGATTCACAGAGCACCATTTGGTTCTATGGAGCGTTTCATCGCTATTTTGCTTGAAAATACAGCGGGAGATTTCCCATTGTGGTTGAGCCCGGATCAGTTCATCGTTTTACCGATCAGTGAAAAATATACAGATTATGCAAAAAAAGTTTCACAATTTTTAGAAAATCACGATATTAGCGGTCAGATTGATAACAGAAACGAGAAGGCAGGTAAAAAGATCCGTGATGCAGAATTGAATAAGATTCCGTTCATGCTGGTAATAGGAGAAAATGAAGAGAATGATGGCACAATTTCTGTAAGAAGACGTGGTGAAGGAGATCTTGGAGTAATGAAACTTGATGATTTCGTTTCTTATTTTAAGAAAGAATCTGCGATATAAGAAAATTAAATAGTAAAAGATTATATAAATTAAAAATTACTGATTGTAAATTAATTTAAATCTTTTAATTTAGAAAAATAGAATTTAACCAATAAAATTATAATACAATAGCACAACGATTTAACAACAGGGGCCCACAAAGACGTCCTGTACAGGAGGACTTACACTTGATCAACGATAAAATTCGTGTGAGAGAGCTACGTTTGGTGGGCGATAACGTAGAGCCGGGAATTTATCCAATCGACAAAGCAAGACAGTTTGCTGCGGAACAAGAATTGGATCTAGTAGTGATTTCCGATAAGGCTGAACCGTTTATTGCAAGAATATTAGAATATAAAAAATTCTTATATGAGCAAAAGAAAAAGCAAAAGGAACTAAAAGCTAAGCAGGTAAAAGTAGTGGTAAAAGAGATCCGTTTCGGACCTCAGACTGATGAACACGACTACGAATTCAAAAGAAAGCATGCTGAAAAATTCCTTGAAGAAGGTTCAAAATTAAAAACCTACGTATTTTTTAAAGGACGTTCGATTATCTTTAAAGATCAAGGAGAGATTTTACTTCTAAAACTTGCTCAGGAACTCGAGCACGTTGGAAAGGTAGACCAGCTTCCTAAGCTTGAAGGAAAGAGAATGATTATGATGATGAGTCCTAAAAAACCAGCTAAATAATCCGATAATCAGACCAAAAGTCTGATGTAAAATAGTAACCTCAAAGAAATTTGAGGTTTTTTTGTTTTTAAATATCACGGAAATCAGTGAATTTACGTTTTTTATTAAAGTAGTTTAATCGATTATTAAAATTTGTTTAATATTTTTTATAATTTTATAATAGTTATTAATTTTTATTAAAATTTAACCTATATCAAGATTACGGTAAAAATTTTACTTTACATTTGCTTTATAAATAAGAAATAGAAACTTATTCATCAAAATAAATAACAAACGATTAAACACCAAAAAAAACTATGAGTACATTAAAATTAAAGGACGGAACAGAAATTTTTTACAAAGATCAAGGAGAAGGACCAACATTGATGTTTCACCACGGATGGCCTTTATCTTCCGATGACTGGGATTCTCAGGTGATCTTTTTCTTACAGAAAGGTTTCAGAGTGGTTACTCACGACAGAAGAGGTCACGGTCGTTCTAGTCAGAATATTTATAATCATACGATTGAACAATATGCTTCGGATGCTGCTGAATTAGTAGAATTTCTTGATCTGAAAGACGTAGTTCACATCGGACACTCTACAGGTGGTGGTGAAGTAATCCGTTATGTTAGCAAATATGCGAATGGCAGAGCGAAAAAAGCGGTTTTAATCAGTGCTGTTCCGCCAATTATGGTAAAAAGCGACAGCAATCCGGATGGTGTACCCATGGAAGTTTTTGATGGCATCAGAGACCAGACGTTGAACAACAGACAACAGTTTTATATCGATCTTACTTTCCCTTTCTATGGATATAACAGAGACGGTGCTGAAATAAAAGAAGGAATCCAGAGAAACTGGTGGAGACAAGGAATGATGGGTGGAATCGTTGCTCATTACGACGGTATCAAAGCGTTTTCTGAAACTGATTTCAGAGAAGATCTACAATCAACTGAAATTCCTGTTTTGGTTCTTCATGGAGAAGACGATCAGATTGTACCTTACCAAAATGCAGCCTTAAAATCAATTAAATTATTGAAAAACGGAACGATAAAAACTTATCCAGGCTTCCCTCACGGAATGCCGACAACTCATGCAGATGTTATTAATAAAGACCTTTTAGAGTTTATTAACTCATAATTTACTTATATATTTAAAGATAACTACGGGTGATATTTTCGTCCGTAGTTTTTGTTTTTTAATGGAAATCATTTTAATCCTATCCTATTTTATTAAAAAAGACTTCGTCATCTTCTTTACCCTCTTCAACTCTTGAAAATTTCTTTTCACGTCTCATTTTTTTTTCGTAATTTTGCACACTATTATTCCTAAAATATCTAGGAGTAGCCAATACAGATATTGATAACAAAATAATAAAAAGCAAAACAATGCCAAAATTAAAAACGAAATCAGGTGCTAAAAAGCGTTTTAAACTTACCGGAACTGGAAAGATTAAAAGAAAAAATGCTTTCAAAAGCCACATTTTGACAAAGAAAGAAACTAAGCAGAAGAGAAATCTTACGCAAACTTCTTATGTTGCAAAAGTGGACGAAAAAAGCGTTAAACGTCAATTAGCAATTAAGTAGTTTTTATAAATCTATATTCGGTTTATAGGAATTCAAACAAATTCAAAAATTTAACCCTGAAATGGAGCACCTAAGAGTAATGAAACAATTACCGCACATTTCAAAAAAACAATTTAAATTATGCCAAGATCAGTAAACTCCGTAGCTTCAAGAGCTCGTAGAAAAAAAGTTTTAAAGCAAGCTAAAGGTTTTTTCGGTAGAAGAAAAAACGTTTGGACTGTAGCTAAAAACGCGGTAGAAAAAGCAATGCAATATGCTTACCGTGGTAGAAAAGAAAAGAAAAGAAATTTCAGATCACTTTGGATCACGCGTATCAACGCGGGAGCTAGAGTACACGGAATGTCTTACTCTCAGTTTATGGGAGCTCTTAAAAAGAACAACATCGAACTAAACAGAAAAGTTTTAGCAGATTTAGCAATGAATCACCCTGAAGCTTTCAAAGCTGTTGTTGATCAAGTAAAATAATGTAGAATTTTTTGTTATCAATATAAATCCCGAGTTTTTTTGCTCGGGATTTTTTTATTATATACATTTGTTAATTATTAAATGCTTAAAACTTTCTTTAAAAGTGAAAAAATTATCTACCCTTCTATTTATTTCATTAGCAACTTACGGCTTAGAGGCACAAAGTCTTATTCAGACCTATAAAAACCGAGCGGATATGGTTTCTCAGACCAACGTCACAACACTGATGCAGGAATTTGGAAACCTTGGTGTAAAAACAACAGGTTCAACCGCCAATACAGATGCTTTAAACTGGTTAAAAGCAAAGTATCTTTCTTATGGATATACTGCAAGTCAGATGAGCGAAGATTCTTTCACTTTCGGAAGCAATAATACAAGTGCAAAAAATTTAATAATAACTAAAACAGGAACCGTTTATCCTAATACATACGTCATTATTTGCGGGCATTACGACACCATTACCGGTCCCGGAGTGAGTGATAACGGAAGCGGAACTTCAATTATCCTTGAAGCAGCGAGGATTTTAAAAGATATTCCGACAGAATATTCGATCAAGTTCATTAATTTTTCGGGAGAAGAACAAGGGTTATTGGGAAGTAATCATTATGCGAATAATGTTGTTTTCCTAAACGGAACTCGTCAGTTGAATGTACGATTGGTATTTAATATTGATCAGGTTGGAGGAAAGCTAGGAAATCTAAATACCGCTATAAAATGCGAAAGCGATCAAAGCGGTCAAACAGGAAATAACGCGGCTTCTCTTTCATTTACACAGCAATTGGCAAATTGTACAACGCTGTATTCGCCTTTGCAAACGGTAATGTCTAATGCATATTCATCAGATTACATGCCTTTTGAAGCCAATGGAGACATTATTACAGGGTTTTATGAGAATGTAAGAAGCTATAACGAACATACGGTAAATGACACCTTTGCGAATGTAGACCCAACGTATGTATTCAATGTTGGAAAAGCGGCAGTTGGAGCGTTACAGCATTTTGCAGTGGCAACAACTGTTTTAGGAACAAATGAAACAGCTACGAACGCTTTAGAATCGATAAAAATCTATCCGAATCCGGCTAAAGATTTCCTGAATATTGATCTTCCTAAAGAGGTTAAAAATTTCAATATAGAAATTACAGATATGAACGGGCGTTTGATTTTAAACAAAGAAAACGAAACGAAAATCAATGTTTCCAGTTTAGTAAATGGTGCGTATTTGTGTACCATAAAAGCAAACGATAAAATTGCAGTAAGAAAAGTAATTATCGGAAAATAGTTATTAAAATAAACAGATATAGAAATCCTGAGTTTTTTGCTCGGGATTTTTTTATTGCTATTTTTGTGGAATTATTAAACTATAAACCATTATTAAAGTGAAAAAAATTACTACACTTCTCCTCTTTTCTTTATCAACTTTAAGTTTGAGTGCACAGACCTTTATTCAGGCTTATCAGGATAGAGTGAACCTGCTAAAGAAAGAAAATATCATATCAAATTTAAAAGAATTTGAAAAACTTGGGGTAAAAACAACTGGTTCTGCAGAAAATGACAATGCCCTGAAATGGATTAAAGATAAATATTTATCCTTCGGTTATTCTGAAAATCAAATCGAGGAAGATCCTTTTTCTATAGGAAGGTTAAAATCGAAAAACCTTATCATCACAAAAAAAGGAACTCTTTATCCTGATAAATATGTGATTATTTGTGGGCATTTCGACAGCATTAACGGTCCCGGTGTGAATGATAACGGAAGCGGAACATCCATTATTCTTGAAGCAGCGAAAATTTTAAAAGATATTCCTACCGAATATTCTATTAAATTCATCCATTTTTCAGGTGAAGAACAGGGACTTTACGGAAGTAAGCATTATGCAAATGATGTCGTTTTCCAAAATAAAACTCGCCAGATTGACATAAAGATGGTGTTTAATCTCGATCAGGTCGGTGGAAAAAAAGGCATGTTCAATGATACTGTTTTTTGCGATGAAGACCAAGGTGGATCGTCTAAAAATAATGCGGCTTCAACGCAGGTTACAAAAGAATTGATGACCTGTACAACATTGTATTCTCCTTTGCAGGCAAAAACTGATCCCGCAGAAGACAGCGACTATGTCTCTTTTGAGAAGAAAGGCGAAGTAATTACAGGCTTTTTTGAATATCTTAGAAGTGATCTTCCGCACACAAAAGACGATACTTTTGCCAATACGGATATTATGTATGTTTTTAATGTCGGAAAGGCTACAATCGGAGCGTTACAGCATTTTGCGGTTGCAAATAAATAAAATGTAAAGTAAAGTTTATAACGGACTTATCTTGAAAATTTAAATGATTTTTAATTGAATTATAAGGGGTTTCGGCGGACAAAGCCCGCCGAAACTTCCATAAATTGTAATATCTTATCCACCTCTTGTACCGCCTTTTTCAGCTTCATTGGTCCTTACTTTTCCTACACTACCTCCTTGTTTTCCGGAAGCACTATTCGGATCTTTTGGTTCTCTGCTTTTCGGCAATTCCGGGTTTTCTTTTTTGTCTTCTGCCATGATTTTAGTTTTTAATTCATATAAAAGTACAGCTTATTTGTCACGCGACATCAAAGTTTCTTCAATATCTTCTAAGCGGATATTTTTGGCTTTCAATAAAATTAAATAGTGATAAAGTAAATCTGCAGCTTCATTTTTAAACAGATCATCATTATTATCTTTCGCTTCAATTACCAGTTCTACAGCCTCCTCTCCTACTTTTTGAGCCATTTTATTGATGCCTTTCTCGTATAAAGAATAGGTATAAGAATCTTCAACTTTTTCATCAATTCTTTGGTTGATTTTCCCTTCTAATTCATATAAAAATCCTTTCGAACTTTTATCTCCAAAACAACTGAAACTTCCGGTGTGACAAACCATATTTCCAGGAATAGCCTTAATTAAAATTGTATCCTGATCACAATCAACATCAATACTTTTTACCGTTAGAAAATTCCCAGATTCTTCCCCTTTCGTCCAAAGTCTGTTTTTTGATCGGCTGAAAAAAGTAACAATTTTCTCTTTTTCTGTCTTTTCAAAAGCTTCTTCATTCATATAACCCAACATCAACACCTGCAATGTTCTGTCATCCTGAATAATAACAGGTACTAAACCCTTCGATTTATTAAAATTTATTTTCATCTGATTGCTATTTTTTTCTGTTTTAAATTTTGTTTTAAGTCATCGATATTAATTTCTCCAAAGTGAAAAATACTTGCAGCCAAAGCTCCTGTAGCCTTTGTTTCGTTGAAAACATTTTCAAAATCCTCCCTATTTCCGGCTCCTCCTGAAGCGATGACAGGAATATTTACGTTTTCAGCAATTAATTTTGTAATTCTTATGTCAAAACCATTTTTTGTTCCGTCGCCATCCATCGATGTTAAAAGGATTTCTCCTGCTCCCGATTGTTCCGCTTTTTTTGCCCAATCCAAGGTTTTAAGATCCGTCTTTTCTCTTCCTCCTTTGATGTGAACCCAATCCAAACCATCAATAAACTTTGTATCTATAGCAACAACAATACATTGACTCCCAAATTCTTTCGCCAAATCAGAGATCAATTGCGGATTTTTAACTGCGGAAGAATTAATACTGATTTTATCTGCTCCGACTTCCAGTAGTTTTCTGACATCTTCAACCGTAGAAATTCCGCCTCCGACTGTAAAAGGAATACTGAGTTCTTTTGCAATATCTTTTACCAATTCAACAAAAGTTTTTCGCCCTTCAATAGTTGCTGTAATATCCAGAAAAACCAATTCATCAGCGCCTTCATTTTCATATTTTTTCGCCAGTTCAATGGGATTTCCTGCATTTCTCAATCCTTCAAAGTTGATTCCTTTTACCGTCGTTCCGTCTTTTATATCCAAACAAGGGATAATTCTTTTTTTAAGCATTTTCAATAAAATTTTGTAGTTGTTGTAAGCTTATTCTCCCTTCATAAATCGCTTTTCCGATAATCGTTCCGGAACATCCGATTTCTTTCATTTTATAGACGTCTTCAATCCCCGAAATTCCGCCACTTGCAACCAGTTCAATAGAAGTTTGAGTTAAAATTTCCTGATACAATTCCGTAGAAGGTCCTTCCAACATTCCGTCTTTAGAAATATCGGTACAGATTGTATTTTTTACACCTTTTTCCTGATATTGGATAATAAAATCAATAACATCTTGGTCGCTTTCTTCCAGCCAGCCTGAAGTTTTTATTTTCCTATTTTCACAATCAGCTCCCAGAATAATTTTCGCTGAACCAAATTTTTGAATTAAATCAAAACAAAACTCAGGATTTTGAACCGCAATACTTCCGATCGTAATCTGTTTTGCCCCTGAATTAAAAGCAATTTCTATATCTTCCAACGTCTTCAAACCACCTCCAAAATCGATGTGTAAAGACGTTTCTTGAGCAATACTTTCCAATACTTTTTGGTTAACAATATGTTTTGATTTTGCGCCATCTAAGTCAACCAAATGAAGAAATTTGATGCCAAAACTTTCAAACTCTTTAGCTACTTCTACAGGATTTTCGTTGTAAATTTTTTTCGTTCCGTAATCACCCTTTGACAGACGTACGCATTTTCCTTCGATAATGTCAATTGCAGGAATAATTTTCATACTTAAAGTTTTAAAAAATTTTGTAATAATCCACTTCCAATTCTACCCGATTTTTCAGGGTGAAACTGCATTGCAAAAAAATTATCTTTCTGCAAAGACGCACTGAAAGGCAAAATATAATCGCACATAGAAGTTGTATTTTCTGATAATTCACAATAAAAACTGTGCACAAAATAGACGTCGCTTTCTTCTTCTACATCTGAAAAAAGATCTGAATTAAAACCCGAAATCGTATTCCAACCCATGTGCGGAACAATATTTTTAGCAGGAAATTTCTTTACATTGATATCAAAAATCCCCATTCCGACGGTATCTCCTTCTTCATTGCTTTTACACATCAATTGCATTCCCAGACAAATTCCCAAAATGGGTTGTTGTAAAGTCGGAATTAACTGATCCAGCCCTTTTTCCTTTAAAATTTTCATCGTAGAGGACGCTTCACCAACTCCCGGAAAAATAACTTTATCAGCTTTTTGAATTAATTCAAAATCATCAGTAATAATCGATTCTGTACTCAATCTGTTCAATGCATTTTGTACGGAATTTACGTTACCTCCGTTGTATTTTATAATCGCAATCATCTATAAACTTCCTTTGGTTGATGGTACATTAAAGTTCTGATCTGTTTGATTAACAGCCATTTTTATTGCTTTTGCAAAGGCTTTGAAAACCGATTCAATCTTGTGGTGTTCATTCTCGCCTTCCACTTTAATATTTACATTACATTTCGCCGAATCAGTGAAAGATTTAAAAAAATGCTCAAACATTTCGGTCGGTACATCTCCGATTTTTTCTCTTTTAAAATTTGCATTCCAAACCAGCCAAGATCTTCCTCCAAAATCAATGGCAACCTGCGCCAGACAATCATCCATCGGAAGCAGAAAGCCATATCTTTCAATCCCTTTTTTATTTCCTAAAGCCTTCAAAACAGCTTCTCCCAAAACAATTCCTGTATCTTCCATCGTGTGATGCTCATCAACCTGCAAATCACCTTTTACTTTAATTTTTAAATCTAAATTTCCGTGTTTTGAAATCTGTTCAAGCATATGATCAAAAAAATGTAATCCAGTCGAAATTTCAGAATTTCCGCTTCCGTCGAGGTTGATTTCAACTTCAACATCCGTTTCGTTCGTCTTTCTTGAAACGTTGGATTTTCGCGGAATTTGTTTTAAATATAAATAAATTTCACTCCAGCTTTCTGTCGTAAGTTCTGCATCTTCATTCTGAATAGTATTAATGAAAATCGCTTTTGAGGTTAAATTTTTTGCTAACTGAATATCAGTCAATCTGTCTCCGATCACAAACGAATTTCCAAGATCATAATCCCCGTAAATATATTTTCCGAACATTCCAATTCCTGGTTTTCTGGTAGGTAGGTTTTCATGTTCAAAAGTCTTATCAATTAGAATATCGTTAAAAATAACTCCTTCATTTTCAATGGCTTTCAACATCATTTCATGTGGTTTTATAAAATCTTCATAAGGAAAACTTTCTGTTCCCAAACCATCTTGATTGGTCACCATGACCAACTCATAATCAAGCTCTTTAGCAATTTTTGAAAGGTTTTGAAAAACTCCGGGATAAAACTCCAATTTCTCTAAAGAATCGACTTGGAAATCAGTTTTTGGTTCAATGATCAATGTGCCATCTCTATCTATAAATAATACTTTTTTCATATCTAAAATATTTGTAATGCTTTAATTAAATAGACCTTATAGGTTTTGAAAATCTATAAGGTTATCTGTTTTAAAACTTGAATTAATTGAATGTTTTCATTTCTGTTTCCAACATTTATTCTGATGCAATCTGGAATTTGAGGGCTTCTTTTACTTGTCAAAATTTCTTTTTCCAATAGTTTTTCATACACTTTATCTACATTTTCAAATTCAATTAAAAAGAAATTGGCATCACTTGGATAAACTTTTGTAATACAATTTATCTCTTGAAATTTATCTTTCAACCATGATTTTTCAATTAAAGTATTTTCTATATTTTTATTTGTATTATCCTTTATATTAATGAGTTCTGTTATTTTATTTAAACTTAAAGAATTAACATTATAAGGAGCTTTTACCGTATTGATCAGTTGAATAATTTCTTTCGACGAATATGCAACTCCCACTCTTGCTCCCGCCATTCCCCAAGCTTTTGAAAAGGTTTGAAGAACGATAAGATTAGGATATTGATCTAAAAGTTCGATAGAGGATTTCTTATTTGAAAACTCAATATATGCTTCATCAACCACCACAATTCCATTGAAATTCTGAACATAAAATTCAATATCATCGATACTGTTTCCTGTCGGATTATTGGGGGAACACAAAAAGAAAATTTTTAACTGATTATCATTAATTGTATTTAAAAATTCCTCTTTTATAATTTCAAAATTTTCATTTAAATCTAATTTGACAACCTTATTTTCATTAATAGAAGCATAAAAACCATACATGGCGAAAGACGGATTCATCATTAAAATTGAATCGTTTTTAGGCTCACAGAAAACCTTAATAATTAAATCAATCAACTCATCACTTCCGTTTCCGATTGCAATTTGGTCAACTGAAATATTTTTTATTTCTGAGAGCTTTTGCTTTAATTTTTTCTGTGTGGAATCCGGATAACGATTCAATTCTCCAAACGGACTTTCGTTAGCATCCAATAATACCGGATTTTCAAACTCATTTTGATCTCTGAAACTGATATAAGGTTGCAGTTCCAAAATATTTTTTCTAACTAATGTATTGATCGTAAACTCTTTCATTTTTCTTGATTTAATCGGATTGAAACGGCATTTTTGTGAGCAAATAATCCTTCTGCTTCTGCCATAATTTCTATTGTTTTTCCTAAATTTTGAAGTCCTTCTTTTGACAAATGCTGAAACGTGATTTTCTTCACAAAACTGTCTAAGGAAACTCCGCTGTAGTTCTTTGCAAATCCGTTCGTTGGAAGCGTGTGATTGGTTTCCGCTTGCATAATCTCCCGCACTTTCACATGAATAATTTCCAAGAAAAACCGAACCTGCATTTTGAATTTTCGGAATATATTTTTCATAGTCTTCCAAAGCCAAAATCAAATGTTCCGGTGCATATAAGTTACTGAAATCCAGAGCTTCATCAATTGTATTTAACAAAATAAAATGACTGTTTTTTAGTGATTTTCCTGCAAATTCATTTCTTGGAAGTTCTTTAACCTGTTTTTCCGTTTCTTTGATCGTTTGGTTAAAAATTTTCTCATCCGTAGAAATAAAAATCACCTGACTATCACTTCCATGTTCCGCCTGAGAAAGTAAATCTGCGGCACAAAATGAAGGAATCGCGTTTTCATCGGCAATTACAAGAACTTCACTCGGTCCTGCAGGCATATCGATCGCAACATTATAAGTTTGAGCATTTTCTTTGGCAGCAACTACATATTGATTTCCCGGACCGAAAATTTTATAAACATTGGGAATATTCTCAGTTCCAAAAGTCATTGCTGCAACAGCTTGAGCACCTCCTGTTTTAAAGATTTTTTTAACTCCGCAAAGTTTCGCCGTATATAAAATGACTGGATTAATATTTCCGTTTTTATCAGGCGGAGTACATAATATAATCTCCCTACAACCCGCCAATTGTGCGGGAATTACAAGCATTAAAACGGTAGAAAATAAAGGGGCAGTTCCTCCCGGAATGTAGATTCCAACTTTTTCTATCGCTCGGTTTTCTCTCCAGCAAATAACTCCTTTTGTTGTTTCAATCTTTTCAATTTCAACGATTTGTGAAGCGTGAAATTTTGTAATATTCTCTTTTGCCTGTTGAATCGCAAACTTCAATTCGTTACTGATTAAGCTTTCTGCTTTTTCTATTTCTTCTTCTGAAACCTGAATATTTTTAACTTCTGCATTATCGAATTTTTTATTAAAATCAATCAAAGCCTGATTTCCATTTTCTTTGACTTGGTTAAAAATATCTGCAATGATTTCGGTGAGCTTTTCTCTTTTTAAAACGGGTCTTTTTATCAATTCAGCCCATTTATTTTTATCGGGATATTTATTAATTTTCATATCAAATCACCATTTTATCGATTGGAATTATTAAAATATCCTGCGCTCCTTTTTCTTTCAGCTCGTCGATCACTTCCCAGAATCTTTCTTCATTAATTACTGAATGAATACTGCTCCAACCCTCTTCTGCCAAAGGAATTACGGTCGGACTTTTAAGAACCGGAAGGGTTTTAGAAATAATCTCGATTTTGTTATTTGGGACATTCATCAGAATATATTTTGAATTTTTTGCTTTTAAAACAGCTTTAATTCTAAAAAGAAATTTTTCTAAAATATCTTCTTTATCTTTACTTAACTGAAATGTTTTTGCCAGTACAGCTTCTGATTTTAAAAGCGTTACAGTTTCTCTCAATCCATTTTTAAACAATGTACTTCCTGAGCTTACAATATCACAGATTCCATCGGCAAGACCAATGTTTGGGGCAATTTCTACCGAACCAGAAATGACGTGAATATCCGCAGAAATGCTGTTTTGTTGAAGAAAATTTTTAAGGGTATTCGGGTAAGAAGTAGCAATTTTTTTACCTTGAAAATATTCCAGATTATCGGTTTCGATTTCTTTTGGGACAGCCAGTGAAACCCGGCATTTTGAGAATCCTAACTTCTGAATAATTTTAATATTTTTTTGCTTTTCGAATAACAGATTTTCGCCGACAATGGCGATATCCACGATTCCATCTTCCAGATATTGAGGAATATCGGAGTTTCGCAGATACATAATTTCGATGGGGAAATTTTCTACAGAAACTTTTAACTGGTCTTTTCCGTTGTTGACGAAAATACCGCAGTCTTTGAGGAGCTGAAGGGATTCTTCGTAAAGCCGTCCGCTTTTTTGTATGGCAATTTTTAATTTACTCATTTTGATTATTTTAAACCTGAGTAAACGAAAATGATTAATTGAAATAAATTGCCCGGGAAGAATTTAGAAACAAAAAAACCGTCTGTTTACTCAGACGGTTTTTAATTATTTTGATTTTTAACATAGTTACCTATCAATCAATTCCGTCTTAGCAGAGATGATGATAGTAATGATGTAATGTTAAAAAATTCGGTTTCATTATTGAAATTTTGTGGTACAAATGTAGAACTTATTTTTAAAATGCAAAGATTTTATTGCAATATTTTTTTGTAGAGATCCATTAATTGATTGGCAATTGGTTCGTCATTAAACTTCTGAACAAACTCAAAACCCTTATCAGAACGGCGTTTTCTCTCCGATTCATTATCCCATAAAAATTTTATTTTTGATTGAATATCTAAATAATTTTCAGGATCGATATAAACAGAATCCGGTCCGCCTGCTTCAGGAAGACAACTTGTGTTGCTTGTAACGGTAACAGTTTTTGAGAAAAGCGCTTCTATCACAGGAATCCCGAAGCCTTCAAAAAAACTTGGATACACAAAAATATCTGCTAGTTTATAAATAACAGCCAATTCATCCATAGAAACGCCTTCCAAAAAATGAACTTGCTTTTCCATTTTATTTTTCTGAATAAAACTCGCTATTTTTTGAATATATTTTGTTTTTTTTCCAACGACAATTAAAGGAATTCCGGTATCTTTTATTGCTTTAACGATATTCAATAAATTTTTACGCTCTTCTATCGTTCCGACGTTTAAAATGAACCTTTCCGGAAGATTGAATTTTTGCTTTATATTTTGAATTAATTCACTGGATTGCTGTTCTTTAAAAGCTTTGTGACACCCTTGATAAATCACTTCGATTTTACTTTCAGGAACTTTTAAAAACTGGATAATATCAAGTTTTGTCTGCTCCGAAATGGCAATAATTTTGTCCGCAGAATTTGCTGCTTTTTTGAATTTCCAAAGATGAATTTTTCTGTCAAAAAAAGAATAATATTGAGGATATCTTACGAATATCAAATCGTGAATAGTAACGATTTTTTTGATCGTTTTTTTATCCCATTTCAAAGGTAACTCGCCTGATAATCCATGGAAAATATCTGCATTATGTTTCTGTGCATCTTTTCCCATTTTGAATTGACGGGACATACTTCCTTTGGACGTTTCAGCAAAGTGAACATTGGGATTTTCTAAACTATCTGCTCCTCTTTCTGACTTATTTTTGTTTAAAAGAATGTATTCGTTTTCAGGGAAATATTTCGCTAAAATTCTCACAAGATCTCTGGAATAGTTGCCTAAACCTGAAGTATTGTGGAAAAACCGTTTGGCATCGAAAGTTATTTTCATGATTCAATTTGTTTTTGAAATTCCTGAAATGTTCCGAATGAATAGTTTTTATTTTTTAACCAAGAAACAAATTCATCGAACCTTTCAATCATATCTTTTCCTGAATTTTTTACGGTAAAACCCGGTAATTTAAAAGCTTCCTCTTTAATTTCTGCAAATTCCCACGGATGGAAATAAATATTAAGATAATTATCCTTTTTCAACGTATCAGAAGCCAGTTTTTTGTAAAAAGACAACGGAAAATTATGAAAACTCAACCAAAACAGAGGAATTCTGAAATTCGGAGAAACCGAAGCCGGAATCTGTGTCACCTTTCCTTCTTTGAAATACGTTCTGGAAACTTTCAAATTGTTATATCTTCCCGGAAGAAATGTGGGATTAATTGATGAATTGTAAGAATAACCTGCATTTTCCACCGCATTTTTGCTTACAGGCATCATTCTCGGCATCCTTAAACCCGTTACTTTTGTAGAAAATAATTCTTCTAATCGGTCTTTTGATTCTTTCAGATGTTTCTCTTCAAAATCTGAATGAAACCATGTGTGAGAAGCCAGTTCATGACCTTCACTTAATAATCTTTCGATTAAATTTTTACTGTTTTCTGCAAAAACTACCGTTGAGAAAAAAGTAGCTTTTACTTTATATTTTTTAAGAATATCTAAAATTCTTTCGAGCCCGTTTTGTGAGATTGATAGCTGCTTTTCAAAAGAGATTTCACCTTTGTATTCTAATGGCATATCAAATTCCTCGATATCAAAACTTAATAAAACCATTATTGAAAATTTTTGTTTTTTATGATATAATTAGGTCTTTCTTTCACCTGTTTGAAGATTTTGCCTAAATAAATTCCTATAATTCCTAAGATTATCAATTGTAATCCGCCAAAGAAAACGATCGTCATAATTAATGATGCCCAACCAGAAATTTCGGTTTTTGCAATGAATGCATACAAAACATAGAGACCGTAACCAACGACTGAAATTCCGGAGAACAAAAAGCCCAAATAAGCTGCAATATACAACGGTTTTACACTAAAAGCTGTAATTCCTGTGAAGGCAAAAGTGATCATTTTTTTAAGGTTGTAACTGCTTTCTCCTGCAATTCTTTCATTTGCTGTAAACTCGATTCCTGTTTGTTTAAAGCCCATCCAGCTTGTCAAACCTCTTAAAAACAGGTCATCTTCGTTGAAACTTCTCATCACTTCGACTGCACTTGCATCCATTAATCTAAAGTCTGAACCGCCCCCTTTCGTTAAATCAACATCTGATAAGCTTGATAAAATTTTATAGAAAAAATCAGAAGTTTTCCTTTTAAAATAAGAAATCTGCTTTGGATATTTTCTGATCGTATAAACGATATCATTGCCTTCTTCCCACTTTTTAATCAATTCCGGAATCAATTCCGGCGGATGCTGCAAATCGCCATCCATTGAGATCACTGCATTTCCGTGAGCATTGTCCATTCCCGCTTTTACGGCTGGTTGATGTCCGAAATTTCTTGAAAACTCAATGAATTTTACTTCGTCATATTGTCGGGAAAGTTCTTCTAATTTTTGTTGGGTATTATCACGGCTGCCATCATTTACAAAGATAATTTCAAAATCATAATTGGATAAACCATCAAAAACTTCTTTAATTTTCTGATGAACCAAAGCAACGTTTCCTTCTTCGTTATGGGCAGGAATGACGATGGAAATTTTCTTCATAGTATTAATTCAGGCTGTAATCTTTTTCAAAATTTTTGGTTAAAAGTTCATACGTTACCCTCAACCAAATGACAATGCAAGGTACAGCTTTTAAAGAATATTTTTTGATATAATTCTCTTTTACAAATTTTGGAAATAAATCGGAAGTCGAAAAACAAGTGAAAATAATTACGAAAATGAGTAAACCAATAATCAATGGTGATCTTTCTTTTTGAAGGAAAAACCAGATCAAAACTCCTACAACCGCAATGATATACGTCGGAGATTCTGAACTTGAACTGAACAATACCAAAAACAGTAAGGTCGAAGCCAAAATCATTAACTGAAACGCGTAGTTTTTATATTGCTTAGTTCTGATGTAAGGTGCTGCAAATAAAGGTAAACCTGCCGCTAAAAATACCAGATTTGAAATCGAAGCATCCCCTAAAATTCTTCTGAAAAAACCCATCAATGAAATATCCTGCATGTTCCCAAGAACCTGATTTTCACTGTTTTTTTCTACTATTGATTGAAACCAATCCGAATAACACTGAATCACAAATTTCGGACTTGAATAAGTCATTGGTAAAACAAAAAACAGAACTGCGATAATTAATCCTGAAAGAATAAATTTTGTTTTGTTTTTAATGAAGAAAAACTGTGTTAATCCTACAATTCCGTAGATTTTTACAAAAACTCCTATTAAAATAGCGGTTACGGATTTTACTTCTTTTCTTTCGTAAATACAAGTTGCGGATAATAATAAAAGCCCTGTCAAAGCCACATTAAACTGTAAACTTAAAGCCGCCGTAATATATTCCTGCAAACAAAGCAGTCCAAATAATGCCTTTTTTGAATCTGAAAACGGGAGTTTGTAAATTCCGTAAATGAAGATTAAGGTATTGGCAATATTCCAAAGAGAAATCCCCAACCAATCGGGCATTAACGCAAACGGAGCTATTAAAGTGCTGAAAAAAACGCCGTAATGATTTAAGTCAAAAAAAAGATCAGGATAGTGAATAAATAAGTTTTTCTGATGGAGGGTATTAAAAAATACACTCTTGAAAATCAGATAATTATTAATCGCATAAGCTCCTCTATTATATTTCGAAATCGCCGTAACAATTGATATAATAAGATAAACCCCAAATATATATTTAGGGTTTAATAGTATTTTAAGAAATTTATCTTTCAAAATAGTAGTATTAGTTTAAAATAGTCATCTTAAACAGCAACATTATTATCTCTCAACGCATCATTCAAAGATGTTTTCTTATCTGTAGATTCTTTTCTCTGACCGATGATCAAAGCACATGGAACCTGATATTCTCCAGCCGGATACTGTTTTGTATAACTTCCAGGAATCACCACTGAACGGGCAGGAACTCTACCTTTAATTTCAACTGGCGTATCTCCTGTAACGTCGATAATTTTAGTAGAAGCCGTCAATACAACATTTGCTCCCAACACTGCTTCTTTTTCTACGCGAACACCTTCTACAACGATACATCTTGAACCGATGAAACAATCATCCTCGATGATAACCGGAGCAGCCTGAAGCGGTTCTAACACACCACCGATTCCAACACCACCACTCAAGTGAACGTTTTTACCGATCTGTGCACAGCTTCCCACCGTCGCCCAAGTATCAACCATCGTTCCTGAATCTACATAAGCACCAATATTTACGTAAGAAGGCATCAAAATAACTCCCGGAGCAATGTAAGCTCCTTCTCTTGCAATTGCATGTGGCACAACTCTAACCCCTTTTTCAGCATAATTTCTCTTCAAAGGCATTTTATCATGAAATTCAAACGGACCTACCTCGATAGTTTCCATTTTCTGGATCGGAAAATACATTACCACAGCTTTTTTCACCCATTCATTTACCTGCCATCCGTTTTCTGTAGGCTCTGCTGTACGAAGTTCCCCTTTGTCAACCAAAGAAATAACCTCTCTAATTGCCTTTTGGCTGTCTTCATTCTGTAATAATTCTCTGTTGTCCCAGATATTTTCAATAGTTTGTTGTAACGACATTTTTCTAGTTTAAAATTATTCGCGAATATACAAAAAAGTTCAGCAAAACCTTTTGAAAGTATTTTGTTTAAACTGATTTTAATATTTTAGTGAAAGTTGATTTTTAATTTTTTATTTCTAAAATTTTCGTTGATAAAAACAGTTGTTTTGTCATTCCTGAGGAATCTAAGTTTTAATTTTAGAAAACTTCGCCGAGATTTCTACGGAATGAAAAACTCTATGTAAATTTTTATATTAAAATACTACAAAACCCTTTGTGCATGAAGAAAGGCATTGTTCCAATATTTTTCGTTTAAAGAAGAAATCATTACGCCTTTTGAGGTTGAAGCATGAATAAATTTCACTTCGCCATCGGTTCCAATGTCATGAACAATTCCGACGTGAGAAACTCTGCTTCCTCCTGCTGTTGCAAAAAATAAGAGATCTCCCGGTTTTACTTCTTTAATATCAATTTTTTCTCCAGCTTCGGCTTGATCAGATGATCTTCTTGGAAGTTTAAAATCGTTTTCCTCAAAAACTTTTACCGTAAATCCGGAACAGTCGAAACCTGAAGACGTATTTCCGCCGAATTTGTAAGGAGTTCCGATGTATTTTTCAGCATCTTTCAACATATTGTCGATTGATTTTGAAACTTTTCCGTCGAATTTTGAATCGAGCTTTCTGAGATTTTCAGTTTTTGCAACTGTTTTAGAACCTGTATTTTTCTTTGTGCCCACATTTTTTGAGCTTCCGCATGAAATTGTAATTATTGATGCAACCAGTAAAACGAGTATATTTTTCATCCTTAGGTTCTTGTAAAACAATCTGTCCGTCATATTTCTCTGATTTTTACTCCAATTACAAATATAGATAAATTATGATTTTAATTAATTGAGTTTATGAGAGAAAAGTAGAGTTTTAAAATAAAAAAAGCCATCCAAATTGGACAGCTTCTATTTTATGATGTAAAAATCTTATTATTTTGAAGTTTTTTCACCTTTCCAGGTTCCGGTTTCTTATAGGTGTCGGAACTGAGTTTGTCCAGCTTCCTGTTCCTTTTTTGTCCTCTCTTGTTAAGGTTCCTTTGAATTCTCCGTCTGCAGGTGAACCGATTGTTGCGTTCAATTCTCCCGACTCATTAAGATATCCTGAAATGTAATAATTTTCAGTAGTCTGGTCAGAATGCATTGTTCCGGTTACTTTTCCGTCAGTTGCCACGACGATGTTCCAGTCTCCTTTTTCGTTTCCGTCATAAGTTCCGGCCCAAGTTCCGATGAAATCGTAGATCGTATCTTCGTCTTTGCTACAACCGATGAACAAAAAGGCAGTCATTAAAAGTAAAAATATTTTCTTCATAGTTTTATAAGTAGTTTTATCACTTAAACAAATTTCGTGGAGAATACGGGATTCGAACCCGTGACCTTTTGACTGCCAGTCAAACGCGCTAGCCAACTGCGCCAATCCCCCATTTTCAGATCCGTATTTCCCGAAACCGTACAAAAGTAAGTATTTAAACTACATTTACAAATATTTTATTGAATTTTATTTAAGAAGTTACCTTATTAACTAGATAATAATCATTTTTTAAAAGCTTCTTTGAATGAAACAGCAAAAAGAAAATTATTTAACTATCAATTTATCAGCATCATCCTATTGCGCGTTTTTCAATTGCAACGCTCTTTGCAGAAATGACTGACCGGCAAGTTTTTCCTCGGCTTCATTAATCGCTTTCAGCAAATGATTCTCATTATCTGATATTTCTCCTAATACTTTTGATATTAATTCCCAGACCGGCTTCATTTTTTCTACCAACTCAATGCCTTTTGGTGCCAATTCTATCAAACGTTTACGTTCGTCGGATTTATCTTTTTTGGATTTAATCATTTGTTGTTTCTCAAGCTCCTTCAAAAGACTGATGATCGAAGGATGCGTATACCCTATTTCATTAGCAATTTCTACAACGCTGAGTGTTTTTTTATGATGTAATGTGAAAATTACCGGAAACCATTTTGGCTCAAAATCGATTCCGAATTCTTTGTACACTAAAGCTCCGTCTTTACGCAACTGATCGCTAAGTCGCTGCAATCTTGTTGACAATGCAAGAACGCCTGATTCATTGATAACATTCATAAGCTGGGTTTTAAATCAAGAAAACAAAATACATTATCGGCATTCATTATTGGGAATTTAGCTGGAAGCAATTCTTTATTAATGACAGTAAAGTGATTTCGTTCATAAAAACGCAATGCTGCTTTTAATATTGATACTGTCCCTAAATATACTTCTTTTATTCCGTTTTCTCGACAGTAAGAAATGAGGATTTCTAATAATTTCTGAGCGATATTATACTCTTTTCCTCTAAATTCTTTTTTCACAAACATTTTTCTGATCGCAGCAGCATTTTCATCAAACTTTACCAAAGCTATTGTTCCTACAAGTTCACCATTGATAAAAGCTCCCCAAAAACTTCCGCCATTCGCAAAATAAAAATCATCGATTTGCATAAGATCCGGCTGATCGTCTATCGTGATATGAACATTAAATTCCTTTTGCTGTATATTCAGTATCAAATCTATAATTGATTTTGAATAGGTGTCGTTTACAGTACTAATTTCTAACATTGTTATTTATTTACGTACAAAACTACGTAGTTAACTACATATATGCAAATAAAATTATTAAAAATTAATTTAAATAACTATAAATGAGATATTTAAATTTAATTATAAAAAAAACGCATGCTAAAATTAATTAACATGCGTTTTTACGATAACTTTATATTGAAAATTTATTTCCAACCACCTCCGAGAGCCTGATAAAGCTCTACTGCTGCTTTCATTTTGCTGTATTGTGCATTGGCGATGTTCAATTCTGCGTTTAAAGAATTTACGCTTGCATTCAATACTTCAAGATAATTTGCCATACCATAGTTGACCAACTCCTGAGAGTAGTCAACAGAATTTTTATAGTTTAAAAGTTCTTTTTGTTTTAATTCTATATACTGATCCTGAACCGAGAACACTCTGATTGCATCTGAAACCTCTTTCCCGGCTGTAAGAACCGTTTTTCTGAAGTTTAAATATGCTGTTTCCTGATTTGCCAAGCTTACTTCATAGTTCGTTTTGATCGTTCTTTTGTTCAAAATCGGTTGAGCCAATCCTCCTACAACACTTGCAAACAATGAATTAACACTGAACAAATGATCGATATCAAGCGACTGGATTCCTCCGCTTCCTGTGATTTTTAAAGTAGGATAAAACTGTGCTTTTGCAGAATTTGTTAGCTCAAAAGCATTCATTAAGCTGTATTCTGCTCTCATTACATCAGGACGATTTGCCAGTAATTGAGCAGGATATCCTAATTTTAAATCAATCGGAATATTCTGGCTTTCTAATGTTGATCTTTCAATCGAATGAGAAGGTTCTCCCATCAATAAACTCATTGTATTTTCCAGTGACTGGATCTGAGTATCGATGTCGATTAATAAAGATTTTGCATTATAAACCAAAGCTTCACTTTGCTGAACGGCAACTTCCGTTACTGTTCCCGCAATTTTTAAAGCTTTTGTTGCTTCTAAATTTTTCTCACGAACTTCAATCGTTTCTGTGATAATTTTCTTCTGCTCATCAAAAGTCAATAATTGATAATAGGCAGAAGCAATAGAAGCGATTAAATCACTTTTTACGGCTTTATGAGCTGCAACAGTTCCTAAATAAGTTGCCAACTGAGCTTTTTCCTGAGCTTTTAATTTCCCCCAAATATCAGCTTCAAAACCAACGCTTGCTGTAATATCAAGCTGGTTGATGTAACGTCTTTCTCCGAATAATTGTCCGGTCTGCGTATTCAAAGACTGTGTCTGGAAAGTGTAACCGGGACCAACCGTTACCGTTGGTTGGTACGCTGCCTTACTTTGCTTCAAATAAGCTTCTGCAGAAGTAATGCTCTGTAAAGCGATTCTTATATCCAGATTATTTTCCAGCGCCTTTGAAATATGCCCCTGAAGTATAGGATCTGTGAAAATTTCTTTCCATGAAACGTTCGCGATATTGGTACTGTCGGTAGGAAGCATATCTGTACGGAACAGCTTCTCGTCTACAACATTATCCGGTCTGTGATATTCTTTTCTCGCCATACATGATGATACGGCTGCAAGAAACTGCGACTGAAAATGTTATTCCTTTTATGATGTTTAAAATACTCTTCATGTTATAATAGAAGTTAGAAACTAGAGGTTAGAAGTTAGATTTAAAAATAATTTCTACTATCTAACCTCCAACTTATCTAATTAAATTTATTCTGCTAGATTGATTTCTTTTGGCTTGATAGGTTTCACTTTCTCCTGTAAATATTCGAAAATTACATACAAAACAGGAATTACGAAAAGTCCTAAAATTGTACCTATCAATAATCCGATTGCTGCACCTGTTGCAATTGATCTGTTACCAACCGCACCGATTCCGCTTGCCAAAACCAACGGCATTAAACCGAAGATGAAGGCAAATGATGTCATCAAGATTGGTCTTAATCTCGCTTTTGCAGCGTTGATGGCAGACATTACAATGGTTTCACCGTGATGTCTTCTCTGCACAGCAAATTCAACTATCAAAATGGCATTTTTCGCTAATAATCCGACCAACATAATCAGGGCGATCTGGAAATAAATATTGTTTTCCAAGCCCATGATTTTTTGTCCGAAATAAGCTCCCATTACCCCAAGAGGAAGAGAAATTACCACCACCAAAGGAAGAATGTAACTTTCGTACTGAGCAGAAAGGATGAAGTAAACGAAAATTAAACTTAACCCAAAGATCAACAATGTCTGAGATCCTGAATTTAATTCTTCTCTTGTTAACCCCGTAAACTCTACATCGTAGTTTTGATTCAGTGTTTCCTGAGCAACCTGCTGAACCGCTGTAATCGCATCTCCGGAACTATATCCTGCTTTGTTTGCACCTGTGATTTTCACCGAAGTAAACAAGTTGTAACGGCTTACAGATTGAGGTCCGTATGCCTTATTTAAAGTAACAAACTGAGAAATTGGTGACATTACTCCTGAACCTGTTTTCACATACAATTCATTAAGGTTATTAATGTTTTGTCTGTTTTCAGGAAGAGCCTGAACCATTACCCTGAACTGTTTACCGTATTTCGTAAAGTCAGCAGTATAAATACCTCCGATGTATCCTTGCATTGTTGCCAAGATATCGCTCACAGAAACTCCCATTTGTTTTGCCAATGGAACGTTGATCTGCATTTCGTACTGAGGATATTTTGTATTGAATGAACTCTGGGCAAACTCGATTTCGGGTCTTTCCATCAGTTTCCCGATAAATTCATTCATTTTATTGTCTAAATCTGCATATTCACCACCTGATTTATCCAAAAGTACCATCTCAAAACCGGCACTGTTACCAAAACCTGGTACACTCGGCGGTTGGAAAAATACAATTTTCGCATCAGGAACTGCTCCGGAAATCCCGAATAATTTTTTAGTGATATCTTCAGAAGTCTGTCCCCCTTTTTTCCTTTCGTCGAATGGTTTTAATTTAATAAAAGCTAAACCATTGTTACTCCCGTTTCCAGATAAGAAGCCTCTACCTGTAGAAATAGTAACGTTTTGTACTCCCGGAACTTTTAAAGCGTTTGCCTGAAGAGTTTTCAACGCATTGTAAGTTCTTTCCATTGAAGCTCCCGGAGGAAGTTGAACGTCTGTAAAGATAATCCCTCTGTCTTCCGTTGGTACGAAACCTTTTTTCATGGTTGTACTTGCCCAATATAAGATACATCCTGTAACTGCAAAGATGATTAAGGTAACCCATTTGTGTCTCAATAAGAATACAAATCCTCTTCCGTAACGTTCTGTCGCAGTTTTAAAAGCAATATTAAACTTATAAAAAAACTTTTTAAGAATATTTAAATTCTTGTATTCTGTATGATGTTCATCGTGAGGTTTTAAGAATAATGAACATAAAACCGGACTCAATGTCAATGCGTTAATCGCAGAAATGATAATCGCAATAATCAACGTAATACCAAACTGTTGGTAGAAAACGCCTGTAGGACCCGTAATAAATGTTACCGGAATAAATACAGATGCCATTACCAACGTAATTGAGATAATCGCTCCTGTAATTTCGTCCATCGCTTCTACCGTTGCTTTTTTAGCATCAGAAATACCGTTCTCCATCTTGGCGTGAACGGCCTCGACGACGACAATCGCGTCATCCACAACGATACCAATTGCAAGAACTAAGGCGAATAGCGTTAATAAGTTTAATGAATATCCAAATAAATTCAGGAAGAAAAACGTACCCACAATCGAAACCGGAACCGCAATTGCCGGAATCAACGTAGATCTGAAATCCTGCAAGAAAATATATACAACGATAAATACCAAGATAAACGCTTCAATTAAGGTATGAACAACCTTATCAATCGATGCATCCAAGAATTCGTTGGTATCAAAGTTGAATGTATATTTTACACCTTTAGGAAAACTTCCTTCCGCTGATTTTAGATATGTTTTAATATTTTTAATGATCTCCTGTGCATTAGAACCCGGTGTCTGGAAAATCCCCATACTAATTGACGGGCTGTTTCCATTTTCTCCGATTCCTGTGTAAGACTGACCTGCCAATTCTACTTTAGCAACGTCTTTCAACATTAAGTTTTGTCCGTCTGCAAGAGATTTAATGATGATATTATCGTACTGTGATTTGTCATTGAATTTACCAACATATTTAATGATATATTCGAAAGAACTACCACTGTTTTGTCCGATAGAACCCGCCGCAGCTTCTCTACTCTGATCGTTGATGGCATTGGTAACATCTGTAGGAGTTACCCCGTAAGCTGCCATTTTTGAAGGATCCAACCAAACTCTCATTGAGTAGTTTTTACCCCCGAAAACGTTGGCATCACCTACTCCATTAATCCTTTTTAAATTTGGAATAATATTGATATTCAGGAAGTTTTGAAGATATACATCATCCAGATCTTTATTTTCAGAATAGAAAGACATATACATCAAGGCACTGGTCTGCTGTTTCTGTGTAACAACCCCAGAACGTGTAACCTCACTTGGAAGTAGCGGCGTTGCTCTGGTAACACGGTTTTGTACGTTTACGGCAGCAATATCAGGATCAATTCCTTGTTTAAAGAATACCTGAATTTGTGCAGAACCGTCATTTCCGGCAGATGAAGTAATATAGTCCATTCCTTCCACCCCGTTGATCTGTTCTTCCAAAGGTACTACCACACTCTTCATTACAGTTTCCGCATTGGCTCCTGTATAGTTCGCTGAAACGCTTACTGTTGGTGGCGCAATGTCAGGATACTGTGTGACCGGTAGTGAGATCAATCCCAATACCCCCAAAATCACAATCAAGATTGAGATTACGGTGGATAAAACCGGTCTGTTTATAAAATTTTTAATCATTTTAGAATTTCGGTTTTATAGATTGAACAAGACTATCCATTTTGATTTTCTTCGGCTTCACGGCAGTTCCCGGTTTTAAACCTCCGATTCCTGCAGCTACGATCATTTCGCCTTTGTTTACACCAGATTTTAGAAGCGCTAAATTGTCGATTCTGTCGATTACAGTTACAACAACATTTTTAGCAGTATCTTTTTCTACTTTATAAACGTAAACAATACCTTGCTGTTCGTAAGTCGCACTTTCAGGAACTACCAATACATTTTCATAAGTTTTTGGTAATCTGATAGATCCACTATTTCCGTTACTCAATAATTTCTGAGGATTTGTAAAGCCTACTCTAAACTGAATCGTACCCGTCGTATTATCTATCTGTCCTGTAATGGCTTCAATTTTACCTTTTTCAGAATAAATGCTTCCGTTTGCCAGTTGAAGTTCAACCAATGGAAGGTTTTTAATTTTCTCAGGCAATGTTGCACCCGGAGATTTTTCAAGGAAGTCAAAATATTCTTTTTCATTCATTGAAAAGTAAGCGAATAACTGAGAAGTGTCTGAAATTGTCGTTAAAGCAGTCTGATCAGTCGGTCCAACCAAACTTCCTACTTTTAGCGGAAGTTTTCCGATAACTCCGGAAATAGGTGCACGAATCACAGAATAATCGATATTAGCTGCAACTCCTTTATAATTAGCAACCGCCTGACTTTTGCCCGCTCTCGCTTGTTGTAACTGAGCCTGAGCTTGAGCCAAATTTGCCTGCGCCGTCTCCAACTGAACATTACTGATGATATTTTTCTGAACAAGTGGTTTCAGTTTATTTACTTCCACATTCGCAGCGTTTACCGCAGCCTGAGCCGCCGCAATATTAGATTCTGCAGCACCGATTCCGGCTTTGGAAGCGGCAGCATTTTCAGTTAAAATATTGGTTTCAAGACGGAATAAAGGTTGCCCTTTTGTGACGTATTGCCCTTCATCTACCAAAACCTGAGTGATATATCCCTGTATTTTAGCACGAACATCATTGTTTACCCTACCTTCGATTGTAGCAGGGAAAGTCTGATAGCCGACTATATTTTTCGACTCCACATTTACCACAGGATATGGTTTTGCACCATCCTGCTTTGGAGCTTCTTTTTTGCAGGCAACTAAAGAAAG
This sequence comes from Chryseobacterium ginsenosidimutans, assembly GCF_024807225.1. Lineage (GTDB taxonomy): Bacteria > Bacteroidota > Bacteroidia > Flavobacteriales > Weeksellaceae > Chryseobacterium > Chryseobacterium ginsenosidimutans. The sequence goes on along the minus strand of NZ_JANUCO010000001.1, from coordinate 2,773,462 downwards.
TCCTGCAATAGAAAGTATAACTAGCTTATTATTCATTTTATAGTTTATTAAGAGATTGCTGAATATTTATTATGTTTTTATTTAAAAGAGCTTTATAAGCTTCAATTTTTTCGTCGTACCCATCTTCCTGATTTTTTTTAAAATTGTCTAAGTCATCTAGTAGTTTTAATTCGTCTTTCATCTTCTGAACTATTTTTTCAAATCTTATTCTTTTATATTCGTCATTGATGAAAAAATATCTTCTTCGTTCATCCATTTTGTTATGATCTACGATAAGCTGTGCGTTCAGCAACAAAGAAATACTTGTAGAAACCGAGCTCTTACTCGCAGAAAGCACTTCCACAAACTCATCAAAAGTGATACCTGCTTTTTCATAATCGAAAAGAAGATAAGCATAAATTTTTGAGGCTAATGGAGGTAGGTTGAAAATGGTGCCATAGAATTTAACGGCATCCTGAAAAATTTTTTCGTCAATTTCTATACTCTTATGCATTGTATATTAATTTGTAGCAAAAGTAGAAATTAGTTCAGAACTAAACGAACAAACTCAATAGAGTTTATAAATAGATAGCGTTTTAAAAATTCAATGGAAATAGATTTAACCTTTTGCCTAAATTATAATCTTCTCAAATGCCTTTCTCATTCCGCCGGCAAGAAAAACTTCTCCGCAATAAGAATATCCTTTACTTTCCAAGATTTTTAGCATCGCCATATTATCATAATTGGTGTCTACTTTCACACTCTGAATTCCCTGTTCACGAGTAAAATATTCAATATGATCAAACAATTTTTTCGCCAATCCCTGACCTGCAAATTTTTCATCAACAGCAACTCTGTGAACCACAACAAATTCTCCGTTGCTCAACCACGCTCCTTCAATCGTGCTGTAAGCCGGCTCATCATTCAAAATTAAAGCGGTATAAACTGCAATTTCACCATCGACTGTAAGAACATATCCGAATCCTTTTGCAATGTCACTTTCTACCGTATTCATATTAGGATAACCTTGTTGCCATTGCGTGCTTCCGTCTTGTTTTCTTCTTTCGATTGCCTGTTGCAAAATGTTCCAGATCATATTTCTGTCTTCAATTTCTGCCTTTCTTAGTTTAATTTCTGAATTCATTGCTGTGAAAAATTTTAATTAAAAGATTAAAGAATTATTTTGAATTTAAGTTTTGACTAAAGTCAAATTGAACGTCTCTATTTCTGAAGGCGGGCTAAAGCCCACCTCTATTGATTATGCTGAACTTGTCGAAACATTTAAAAACTAATAATAAAATTCTTAAATCTTAGAATAAATTATTGCTAAAAATTTAATTAAAAAAAACCGAAAACTAATTAAAATTAATTTTCGGTTCGAAGTAGTAAAATTTAAAATTATGAAATTGTTTTTAATTTTCATTTTGTTGAAGATAAGCGTCGATCACGTCGAATGCTTTTTTTTCATCTTCTAACTTAACCATTAACTTTAACGATGTAGCTGTAGGCGTAGTCGTAAAAGTAAGGTAGCTATTTTCAACTGAATTTTTTATTTGTGCATCATCCAATTTTGACTTAATTAGCTGGATTTCTGCTGATTTGTCGCTTTCAAAAACTGATACTCTTGTACTTCTTTCCATATTTCGATCCCGTTTGAGTATCTAAATATATGACGTTTTTTTGAAAATTACAAATTTTGAGTTTTAAATTTTATTAATATTATTTTCAATTTTGTCTAAAGCAAGTTGAATTTCTTCCTTCGTAACGTTCAAATGAGGTCTGAATCGAAGTGACTGATCTCCACATGATAAGATAAATAAACCATCATTGAAAAGCTCATCTCTTAAGTGATTTCTTTCTTCATTCGTTGGTAAATCAATAGCGCACATCAACCCTCTTCCTCTTGCATTTGACAATTTTTCAGGATGTTTCTGTTCTAAAGTTTTTAAGCCTTCCAATAGATAATCGCCTACAATTCTTGCATTTTCTACAAGATTTTCTTTTTCAATAACTTCCATTACCAATTGGAAACGAAGCATATCGATAAAGTTACCTCCAAACGTAGAATTGATTCTTGAGCTTTCTCTGAAAACATTATTCGGAACTTCATCAAACTTCTCTTTATTGGCTAAAACACCACAAACCTGCGCTTTTTTACCAAAAGAAATAATATCCGGTTTTGCTGTAAAATGTTCAAAAGCCCACATTTTTCCTGTAATTCCGATACCTGTCTGAACTTCATCAAAAATCAAAAGAATTTCGTTGTTATCACAGATTTTTCTCAACCCTAATAAAAACTCGTCTCTGAAATGGTTGTCACCACCTTCAGCCTGAATCGGCTCAATAATGATACAAGCCACTTTATCAGGATTCATCAAGATTGCTTCTTCAATATTCAATAAAGCTAATCTTTCGTTTTTAATGGTTTCTTCTAAATTTTCTTCCGTGATTGGGAAATGTAATTTAGGATTCAGAATTCTTGGCCAGTTAAACATCGGGAAATACTGATATTTTCTTGGGTCAGAAGTATTTGTTAAACTCAATGTATAACCGCTTCTTCCGTGAAATGCCTGTCTGAAGTGAATACAAATTCCCGCTTCTGTTTCAAGACCTTTCTGGAAATTTTTATGCGTTTTCCAGTCGAAACATGCTTTCATGGCATTTTCAACCCCTAAAGTTCCGCCTTCAATAAAGAAAGCATACTGTAATTCTTCAGGAATAACCACTCTTTCGAAAACTTCTAAAAAGTGTGCATATTCTTCAGAATAAATGTCTGCCAAAGTAGGTTTGTTGACAGCCATTTTCCCTAACCAAGCCGATTTTTCGACCAAATAAGGGTGATTGTAACCGATAGACGCCGAAGCGAACATCGAAAACATATCTAAATATTCTCTATTTGTAAGCTTGTCATAAAGCCAAGATCCGTGAGATTTTTCAATATCCATCACGAAATCAAAACCGTCCGCAAGAACGTGTTTACCTATTGTATCTTTAACTTTATTTGCTTGTATATCAATTGTTTGTTCCATATTAAATAAAAATCTTAGGGATAATTATGATTAAAAATTAAGAGTAAAAATTCTCAAGTCTTTTAATCTTTAATAATTTTAAAGGTCAAACTTAATTCCTTGTGCTAAAGGAAGTTGAGCTGTATAGTTAATGGTATTTGTTTGTCTTCTCATATAGTATTTCCAAACATCTGAGCCAGATTCTCTACCACCTCCGGTTTCTTTTTCACCACCGAAAGCACCACCGATTTCTGCACCGGAAGTTCCGATATTTACATTGGCAATTCCACAGTCTGAACCTGCATGAGAAAGGAATAATTCTGCTTCTCTTAAGTTTTGCGTCATGATTGCAGACGACAATCCTTGAGGAACGTCATTCTGAATAACAATCGCTTCTTCCAGAGTTTTGTATTTAATTAAATATAAAATCGGCGCAAAAGTCTCGTGCTGAACGATTTCATAAGAATTTTTAACTTCAGCGATACAAGGTTTTACGTAGCAACCAGATTCGTATCCTTTTCCTTTTAATACTTCAGCTTCCACGATGAATTTTCCGCCTTCTTTTTTACATTTTTTGACAGATTCTTCGTATTGAGTAACCGCAGCAACGTCAATAAGCGGTCCAACGTGATTGTTTTCATCTAAAGGATTTCCGATCTTTAATTGTCCGTAAGCTTTTATCAATCTGTTTTTAACTTCATCATAAACATCTTCATGAATAATTAATCTTCTTGTTGAAGTACATCTTTGTCCTGCAGTTCCTACAGCGCCAAAAACAGCTCCGATAATCGACATATTGATGTCTGCATCTTTCGAAATGATGATCGCGTTGTTTCCTCCTAATTCAAGGATAGATTTTCCGAATCTTTCAGCCACTTTAGAAGAAACCATTCTTCCGACTCTTGTTGAACCTGTGAAAGAAATCAGAGAAACTCTTTTATCATCCACTAATTTTTGTCCGATTTCGTGATCAGCAACCAATACACTTGAAATTCCTTCAGGAAGATCGTTTTCTTTGATTACTTCATTCATGATATTTTGACAAGCAATCGCACAAAGAGGTGTTTTTTCTGATGGTTTCCAGATCGTAACGTTACCGCAAATCCATGCTAAAGCCGTATTCCAAGCCCAAACCGCTACCGGAAAGTTGAATGCCGTGATGATTCCCACTACTCCAAGCGGATGATATTGCTCGTACATTCTGTGACCAGGTCTTTCCGAATGCATTGTGTACCCGTGAAGCTGTCTTGAAACTCCCACTGCAAAGTCACAGATGTCGATCATTTCCTGAACTTCACCCAATCCTTCCTGTAAAGATTTACCCATTTCATAAGAAACAAGTTTCCCTAAATCGTCCTTATATTGCCTTAATTTCTGACCTAACTGTCTTACGATTTCCCCTCTTTTAGGCGCCGGAATAGCCCTGAATTCCTGAAATGCCTTCTGAGCCGTCTGGATTACCTTATCATAATCCGATTCGTCGGAAGTCTTTATTTTCGCAATCAGGTTTCCATCTACGGGAGAATAGCTTTCTATAATTTTTCCTGATGCAAAGTATTTTCCGCCTACAGAAGTACCTTTATTTTCATCTTTAATTCCTAGATTTTTGAGCGTTTTTTCAATCCCAAAATCCTTTACTTTTTTAGACATAAAAATTCTACTTTTCGTTTCCTCTAAAGATAAAAATATTATGTGAACTGCAAAATTTTAATTTTTTTAACGTGTTTTTTATTTGGACTAATTATAAACATGCTTATCTTTGCAGGGTAATCATTTGAATTTCAGAAATGGAAAATAATAAGACGACAAACGAACCTATTGCTGAGGAAAAGAAAGACCCAAGATGGAAAAGGCTGGTAAAGAAATTCGGGATCGGCGGAATTATATTCTTTACTGTAAAAGGAATTATTTCTTCTACTCTTATCTATTTCTTGGGAAAAAATGCCTGGAGCATTATTGCAGGTTACTTTACAGGAATATTTGATTAAATTAATTGATATATAAAAACAGCAAAAGCAGAGGAAATTTTCTCTGCTTTTGTTTTGGTTAAAACTTATTTTGTCATTGTTTTGTCATTCAGAACGAAACAAAATATAGTGAAGAATCTATTAAACATATTGGTTTAAAATAGATTTCTCCTTCGTCAAAATGACAACAACGAATACAATTTATTCTTTTTTCTTTCTTCCTGCTTCCGTCAGTTTTTGATGTAGCAAATACTCAATTTGTCCATTCACGCTTCGGAATTCGTCATTTGCCCATTTTTCCAGCAGCTTGTAAGTAGACTCATCAATCCTTAGGACAAAAGATTTTTTGCCTTTGTTTTCGGAAGGATTTTGAGTTTTTTCTGATTCCATTTTTTTCTATTTTTCTGATTTCTTGCTTGATGCTTTTTGTTTTTTTGACGCAAAGTGCGCTAAGTTTTTTTTGATAAATCTTATGTTTTTAAGTTCGCAAAGGCGTTTCACTACGTCGAATCTGCGATTTCACTCAGCAAAGATTTTATATTGTTTGTCATTCGAGTGAAGAATCTGTTTATTTGATTCCTCAAATCCTTGCTTAATTTCCTACGGAACAACAAACTTTCTGGAAAATTTTCAATTAATAATTCTTCTATTAATTATACAAAGTTCCGGCATTTAAGATAGGTTGTGCTGCTTTTTCGCCACAAAGAACCACCATTAAATTGCTTACCATTGCAGCTTTTCTTTCATCATCCAGTTCAACAATATTTTCTGCTGAAAGCTTTTTCAAGGCTAAATCTACCATTCCGACAGCTCCTTCTACGATTTTGGTTCTTGCCGCTACAATTGCTGTTGCCTGTTGTCTTTGAAGCATTGCTCCTGCAATTTCTGAGGCATAAGCCAAATGTGAAATTCTCGCTTCCTGAATCGTAATTCCCGCTTTTGAAAGACGGTCAGTTAATTCCTGTTCTAAGATTGAATTAATTTTGTCACCACCTTCTCTCAATGTAATCGGAGCATGGTCGTCTTCCAGATTGTCATAAGGAAAACTCATCGCCAAATGACGTACCGCCGCTTCACTCTGCATTTTTACAAAATCTGAATAACGCTCCACATCAAAAGCTGCTTTGTAGGTATCTCCTACTTTCCAGACCATTACGACTGCGATTTCTATAGGATTTCCCATTTTGTCGTTTACTTTCAAAGTCTGTCCCTGAAGGTTTTCGGAACGAAGCGACATTTTTTGTGAAGAATATAAAGGATTAATAAAGAACAATCCGTTGTCTTTTACCGTTCCTACATATCTTCCGAAGAAATTCAAGACTCTTGAATGGTTCGGCTGAATAATCATTAAGCCTTTAATAAAAAAGAAAAATGCAATAAAGCATATTCCAGCCAACACCATATTGGTGATATTTTCAGTTCCTGCTCCCGTAATAAACAAATAAACAGATGCAATGAACAAGACTAAACAAATAACTAAGGCAAGATAGCCTGACATTGGTTTTAAAACTTTTTCCATGATATAATTTTTATTTTGATATTAATTTGATATCATAAAGATATGAGTAAGTTTTGAATTATGGATTATAAATGATGAGTTTTTTTTATTAAATTTCTTTTGTCTTGAATGCTAAAAATTAAAACAAAAAAAATCCCTGAAAAATTAATTTCAGGGATTCTGTTTATGTGTAAATTTTAAATTTATTTCTTGTTCAAAGTTTTAAATTTAAAATAAGAAGCTGATGCTAAAAGTGCCATTGTTCCAAGTCCGATGTATACCCAAGCCGGAACCGGAACCGGATCTCCTGCTGCGTAAGAGTGAAGTCCGCTTAAGTAATAATTTACTCCGAAATACGTCATTACCATCGAGCAGAATGCAAACATTGTTGCTACGTGGAATGCCCATTTGCTTCTTAATCCAGGAACCAATCTCATGTGCAATACAAATGCGTAAACCATGATGGAAATGAATGCCCAAGTTTCTTTTGGATCCCAGCTCCAGTATCTTCCCCAAGATTCGTTTGCCCAGATTCCTCCTAAGAAGTTTCCTACGGTTAATGCAAACAAACCGATTGTTAAAGACATTTCAGAAACAATTACCAGTTCCTTTAATGTGGTATCGTGGTGAATTTTGTACGTTTCTTTATTTGAAATAATATAGAATACCAAACTTAGCACCGCAATAATCATTGAAAGGGCAAAGAACCCGTAACTCGACGTAATAATTGCCACGTGAACGATCAACCAATACGATTTCAACACCGGAACAAGCGGCGTAATCTGTGGATCAAGCGCTGAACCTCCGTGTGCAAATCCCATCATAATTACAGCCACCATAAATCCTGCTGCAGGAATCAATGCGTTTGAGTTTCTATATAAAATCAATCCGGCTGTAATACCAACCCAAGAGATAAAGATAATCGCTTCGTAACCGTTACTCCACGGTGCGTGACCGGAAATATACCATCTTGCAACCAATCCTAAGAAATGGAATAGATATCCTACAACTCCAAGTACAATAATTACTTTAATAATTTTACTCAGAATTTTCTTAGGCTTAAATAATTCAACAAAACCTAAAATCAATAGTAATCCTCCGATTATCGTGTAGAAAATCAATAATTTGAAGTTAAGGTTCACTTTGTTCATGAAAACCTCAAGATCAACTTTAGATTTTGTAGGAACAACCGCTTTCCCCCATTTTTGCTGATAATCTGAAAGTTTCACCAATTCAGCATCGGCTTTGCTCCAGTCACCTGATTTTTGAGCTTGTAAAACTTCTGCAAAATAAGGTCCCATTACTTGTTGAGACTCCATATCCGGCTCCATTTTTTGGTCTAGCCAAGAATGCCAAGTGTGATTGGCGTCATTTTTCACAGGAACAATTCTCATAAACTGACCGCTGAAAAACTCATTAAAAATCTGAACTCTTTCGTTAACAGAAATTACTTCTTTGTCATAATTTGTCTGTTCAGAAATCTTTTTACGGAAAGCTGTGTTGTAATCATTTTCAAGAACGTATCTTAAATTTCCGTCTGCATCTGCTGGGAAAAGATTCATTAATGAAGTGTACCCATCATCATCAGCTTTTGCTTTTTTCTTTAATTCATCACCTCCTTTCGGTCCGATTTTGATCATCGGAACCATCGTCCAGCTTGGTGTGTCTGTATTCACAGAAAGGAACCATTGATCGGCTGTTAAAGACTTCCCGTCTGTTCCTTTAAACTCGTCTTTTTTGTATAGTTTTCTTAAAACATCTAACGCTTCAGTATTAATAGGAACAATTCTTCCCTCAAAATTCTGAACCAAAAGATATCCGAATTTATCTGCATGTTCTGCACTTATTTTATTTCTAGCAATAATTTCATCTGCAGAAATTGATCTCATTTTAGTCAAAGGTGCAGCCAGAGAATTCTGTTGCGACGGCTGAGTCTGAGTTGCTTCAGGCGTATGATTGTGAGCTTCACCTTCTACATGAACGTGCTCTCTGCTTCCGTCTGTCGTTCCATGAGTTTCAATTTTCTGAGCATTTAAGCCTAAACTTAAAAACAATAAAATAATACTTACCGCTCTTTTCTTGTTAACGTCTTTCAACATTTTATTTAATTTCCAGAAGTGAGTTCCTTTCCAAAAGAAGACAAAGAACAATCCTCCAAATAATAATGTATAACCGATATAAGAAATTAAAGTTCCCCAATAATCGTGGTTTACAGAAAGTACAGTTCCCATTCTATCCGGATCAAAACTTGACTGGAAGAAACGATACCCTCCATGATTAAGAACGTGATTCATATAAATATTAAAAGGAGTCTGTTTTCCTCCGTCGATAATCTTAATGTGGCTTTCATAAGCACTTGGAGATGAACTTCCCGGATACGTTTCCATTACGAAATCCTCCAATTTTAGTGCGAAAGGCGTGTTGTAAATTTTAGGACCGAAACCAACCATGATATTTAAACCATCCATCGTTACTTGTTTGTAAGCATTCGGATTTCCTTTTTCTACGGAAAGATCTACCAATTGCTTCGTTTTTGGACCTTGAAGTTCTACCGTCAACACATCAGGAACAGCCTGATCTTTCTTTCTATCACCTTCAATAGCAATTAACCTTCCTTTTTTAAGGCCTTCAGGAACAACTAATTTTAATTCGTTAATTGAATATAAACTTCTCAAAGCCAAAGGCTGGAACTCGTTTTTCACTGTATTTCCTGTAGCCTGAGTCGCCATCGTCATAAATGTCGCATCAACAGGAGTTTTTATCATTAATTTTCCGCCATCGTTTCTGAATTCTACAGCGCCTTCAATTGCTCTGTTGAACGTAACCAAAGTACCGTTGATAGACTTCGTTTCACCCGGTTTGATGTAGATATTCTGTCTTCCCGTGCTTCCTGTAGAAACCAAATGAAGATATTCTGCACCGTTTGGTTCAGCAACTAAGCTGTCTTTTTTTCTCTGAACATAATCTTTAGCGAAAACTTTCACTTCTTTGCCGTGGAAATCATACGTTGCGCTGAAATCTTTGTGCAAAGGAGACATTAAATAAGGTACATCCTGATAATTAAGAACATCCCCTTTTTCTTCGATCTGAATTTTAAAGAAATTTTTGTCGGTTACGATTTCGTTAGACGTTTCCCCTTCTCTGATGTGCATTGTACCTTCAAAGCTGACGTATCGTGTGATCGCACCACCAATGAAAATCAACACAAAGGCAAGGTGAAAAACTAAAACCGGCCATTTTTCTCGTCTCCAAAGTCTGTATCTTCCGATATTTCCTATGAAATTAAGAATAAGCAGAACCATAATCAGTTCAAACCACCATGCTTCATAAATTAAAGCTTTTGCTGTAGGTGTTCCGTAATCATTTTCTAAAAACGTGGCATATGCCATCGAAAATGCGAATGCCAGTAACAATACAGCCATTGTTCTGGTTGAGATAATAATATCCTGGAGCTTCTTCATGATTTATTTACTTGACATGCAAAAATAAGGATGATAAACTATAACAGAGCCAAAAAAAGCTGTTTTTTATCACTTTGCAGACGAGAAATGCTATTTTGAAACGTTCTTAATAAGCTTATTTTTATTGAGAAAAATTTAAAATTAGATCTGCCCATCATTTAAATCCATAAAAGCTATTCTGCTGATTGAGACTGTCTATTACAATAAAATATATCCCAAAAAAGACCAACCTAATAAATTTTTAAAACCTGAAACAAAATAAAATAGAATATTTTTAATTGAAATTTGTTTTATTTTAAATATTTTTAATCATTCAAAACTAAAATCACACAAACTGATTTCCTTTAAAATTAGGGAAAAATTAACACTTCTTTTCAATAAAAAAGCATTTATTTAATGTTGAAAAAATATTAAATTTGCCACATTGATATTATGGATAAAAACACACAAAACAAACAACAGGACGCGTCTGAAAAAGGCAAATTTTTATCTAAGCAACGAGTATTTTTCGGGCTTACTTTTATATTTTTCTCTATAGTTCTTACCTTTTCATTTGTCTCCTATTTAATGAATTGGAAGGCAGACCAAAGTCAGGCAGGAACATTGCTTGATAAAAGTATAAAATCTTCTAATCTTTTTGGTAAACTTGGCGACTGGCTTGGGAATATTTTTATTTTCGAAAGTATCGGTATCGCTTCATTTATAATCGCATTTTTATTTTTGGTTTTCGGAACAATTATTCTGAAAAAGAGAACCTTCAAACCTTGGAAAACAGTCGGTCACTCTTTGTTTTTCATTTGCTGGCTTCCTATTTTCTTCGGTGCGGCATTTACAAGAGGAGAAGGCGGTGTTTTGAGCGGTGTTTACGGCTATCAAATCATGGATTCTTTACATGCGCTGATCGGAGGGCTTGGTCTTTGGCTGGTTTTGGCGGCAAGTATTCTTTTGTATTTCATTTTGGAATTCAATCTTCGTCCGAGCTCCATTAAATCTAAACTGAATGACATCAACGAAAGTACCATCGGAAAAGTAAAATCTATGATGCCAAGTTCTGATGAAAATTTTGAAGCCGATGAAGAATTAATTGAAGAAGCAGAACAACCTGAAGAAACTCCATCAAAAATTACAGTAACCGAAGTTGTTGAAAAACCAACAGTGAAATTTACAGAAACCAGAACCCGTAAGTGTTCCGAAAGGATTTCCTGAAGTTGTGGTTTCTTCGGATCTAAATGCAATTGTTACTCCGAATCAGACTTCTTTTGAGGAAGGTAAAAATGATTTTACAAATGAAATTAATTTAGATCTTAAAACAAAACCAAGCATTCCGACTTCAAGTCCGGAACAGGCTTTTGATATCAAACCCGCAGTTTCAACAACTACTTCGACTCAGGAAGACATTAAATTCAATATTGAAGTTGCTCCAGTGATCGATATTCTTGATGATGCAGATAAACAGTCTAAAGATTTAATTGAAAAACATGGTCTTTATGATCACAGATTAGACTTGGCAAAATTCCAGATGCCTCCTGTTGAGCTTTTAAAAGATTATGGAAATGAAGAAATTTCTATTAATAAGGAAGAATTAGAGGAAAATAAAAATAAAATTGTAGGATTACTGAAAAACTTTAATGTAGGAATTGCCGAAATTAAAGCTACGATCGGACCGACAGTTACGTTATACGAAATCGTTCCTGAAGCGGGAATCAGAGTATCAGCAATTAAAAAACTGCAGGATGATATTGCCTTGAACCTTTCGGCTTTAGGAATCAGAATTATTGCACCGATGCCAGGAAAAGGGACAATCGGTATTGAAGTTCCGAGAAAAAATCCTACGATGGTTTCTATGCGTTCTGTGATTGCGTCTCATAAATTCCAGAATACGGATATGGATTTGCCGGTGGTTTTCGGGAAGACGATTTCCAATGAAGTGTTCATGGCAGATTTGTCAAAAATGCCTCACTTATTGATGGCGGGTGCGACAGGTCAGGGAAAATCGGTCGGTATTAATGCCATTCTTACTTCCCTGCTTTACAAAAAGCATCCAAGTGAATTGAAGTTTGTCATGGTAGATCCTAAAAAAGTGGAACTTTCATTATATTCAAAAATAGAAAGACATTATCTGGCAAAACTTCCGGATTCGGATGACGCGATTATCACTGATACCAATAAAGTAATCAACACGCTGAATTCTCTTTGTGTGGAAATGGATCAGAGATATGATTTGCTTAAAAATGCGTTCTGTAAAAACCTGAAAGAATACAACAATAAATTCAAGGAAAGAAAATTAAATCCAGAAAACGGACACCGTTATTTGCCTTACATCGTTTTGGTGGTTGACGAGTTTGCAGATTTGATTATGACAGCCGGAAAAGAAGTTGAAATGCCGATTGCAAGATTGGCACAGTTGGCCAGAGCAGTAGGAATTCACTTAATTGTTGCAACTCAAAGACCTTCCGTAAACGTAATTACGGGTATGATTAAAGCCAACTTCCCTGCGAGAGCGGCTTTTAGAGTGATTTCAAGTGTGGATTCCAGAACGATTCTAGATTCTACAGGTGCAGATCAGCTGATTGGTAAAGGAGATATGCTTTATTTTAACGGAAATGAAATTTTAAGACTTCAATGTGCTTTTGTTGATACTCCGGAAGTAGAAAGACTGGCAGAATTTATTGGTGAACAAAAAGGATACGCCTCTGCATTCCTTCTTCCTGAATACGTTTCTGAGGAAGCTACAAGCACGGTAGGAACTTTTGATCCTAATGAAAAAGACGCATTGTTTGAAGATGCTGCAAGAATTATCGTTTCAACTCAGCAAGGTTCTACTTCGATGCTTCAGAGACAATTAAAATTAGGATACAACAGAGCAGGAAGAATTATGGATCAGCTGGAAGCAAGCGGAATTGTGGGCGGATTCAACGGAGCTAAAGCAAGAGAGGTTTTAATAAGTGATCTTCATTCTTTGGAACAGTTTTTGGAAGATTTGCGCAGTTAAGGGATAAAATAACAATTTAGTTTAACTTTTAACATTTGAGGAAGTCTAAAGATTAAAGATTTAAATAAAGAAAATGAAAAATATTATTTCAAAAATTATAGTAAGCAGTTTGGTAGTTGGAGCGGTAGGTTTTACAAATGCTCAGAAAATTGATGCAAAAGCAAAAAAAATATTAGACGATATTACAGCAAATTACAATTCTAAAAAGAATTCTTACTTCAAATTCTCTTTCGGAAACGGAACAAACGGGAAAGTTGCGAAAACCGAACCGGGAATTTATTATTCCGCGGGAGACAAGTACAAATTAAAGATCATGGAAACAGAGCAGATCTTTGACGGCAACAAAATCTACAACATCAACACAGAAGATATGGAGGTTACCGTGGCAAAACCCAACGGAAGCAGCTCGATGTTCTCCCCTATCAATTATCTTTCGACGTACAGAAATGATTACAACGTAACGTACGAAGGAAAGAAAAATGTGAATGGAGTAAATGCAGATTTTATTAAGTTAACCCCAGTAAAATCAAACGGAATAAAATATGTTTATCTTTTCGTAGATTCAGCGAAAAAGCAAATGGTAAAACTGGAGCAGCACGGAAACCAATAAAGATGTTGCCGTAATTGCCATTAAAGATTACAAAGAAAATCAGACTTTGGATGCAGGAATGTTTGTGTTCGACAAGACTAAATACAAAAATTACCTGATTACAGAATTGTAAACAAAATCATGAAGGTAAAATCACTTAACAGTCAAAAGCAAATTTGCAGTTTTGCAGTTTCACCTTTTAGATTAAATTATAAAAATTTCATAAAATATAAGAGCTACAAAGAAAACTTTGTGGCTTTTTGATTAATTTTGGCGAATGTTAAAAATACTAGACCGATATATCATAAAAACCTTCTTTGGACCGTTTTTCTTTATATTCAGCGTATTGTTTTTCATCTTTATTGTAAACATTATCTGGGTTCAGCTTGGGCAGTTTATGGGAAAGGGATTAAGCACATGGCAAATCGTAAAATTGCTTTTCTATCTCGGAGTAAGCGTTATCAGTATGGTTTTACCGTTAACGATTCTTTTGGCAAGCATCATGTCTTTCGGAGAATTCGGGGAACGGTACGAGCTTGCTGCGATGAAAGCTGCCGGAATTTCGTTGACCAGAGTAATGGTTCCGCTGTTGGGTGTAACGGCGATTATGGCAGTCATGCTCTACTTTTTCTCCAATAATATTATTCCGGATTTCCAGAGGAAGGCGAGGAATATGCTTTTCAATATTGCACAAACCAAACCTGCCCTGAATTTCACACCGGGACAGTTTATTGATCAGATTCCCGGAAATATGGTGAAGTTTGATAAAATTTATGGTGAAAATGCCGAACATATTGAAGGGGTTTTTCTTCATAAAAAAGCAAATAGTTTTGAAAATCAACAAACGATTTTAGCGGAAAAAGGAAGATTTATCCCTGCTTCCAATTCAAATTATTTGAAGCTGGTTCTTTACAACGGGTATGTTTACGATGATAATTTTGCGGGAAGAGGTGAAGAGGTGAGAGTGAAACAACCTGATCAGGTGATTAAATTTGATTCTTTGGTTTCTCATTTTGATGTAAGTGAACTTATTAGTAAAGCCATTGAGGAAGAAAAAATTACAGACGATTACCGTTTTCTGACCTTCAATGAACTGAATAAAACGATTGATAAAACAAAAAAGGATAACGATAAATTCTTTACGAATATTAGTAATGATGTTATGAACCAAACTAATTCTGTAATGAGCTATATGGACTCGAAACAGAACAAAATAAAGGTAAAACCCAAACAACTTCTAAAGCTGGATACTCTGAAAAGCGAGAAAAGATTAGAAATAATTAATAGCGCTTACAGCAGATTAGACAACCTGAAAAGTACCATTGAAGGGAAATCCAACGAGATTAATCCGGGAGTAAAATATTACAGCAAAGTCGTTATTTATCAGCAAAGAATCGTGACATATTCTTTTACCTGTATCATTTTCTTCCTTATTGGGTCGAGTTTGGGGTCGATCATCAGAAAAGGAGGAATGGGACTTCCCGTAATCATAGCGATCGTTATTTTTATTATTTTCTACGTCATCAATGTCAGTACGGAAAACATGGCATGGTCGGGGAAAGTAAACCCTTATTTAGCCGCCTGGATTCCGAATCTTGTCTTATTTCCTTTTGGAATCTGGATGACTTATAAAGCGCTTACGGATTCTCAGTTATTTGATGCTGAAAAATATAAAGTTCTATTCAAACCGATTACTAATTTGTTTGTTAAGAATAAAGAACATAAGAGATATCAATAATTTTTACATTAAGATTATTTTATTATAGTTAAAGATTCGGAGGTTTTCCGGATCTTTTTTTGTGGTATGTTAAATATTTTCAATTAAATAGTAATTAATTATAAAAATTTATCTTTGCGAAAATTTAAATAAATTGATATGAAGAAATTATTACTTATTGGCTTGCTAAGTTTTGTTTCATTGAATGTATATGCTCAGGAAGATAATACGGAATATGAGATGAGAGTCGGCGAAAAAACAGGCTATATCATCGACAAAAGCGGAAAGAAAATTGAAGGCATCGTAAGATTGGCGGGTGACGAAATGAATCCGTGGACGAATCAGAAAAAAGTAAAATTCATTGCTTCTTCTGATATTGATAATGCTAAGAAAAAGCAGAAATTCAAAACGTTTGATGCAGACGATCTTAAAGGTTATATGGCGATTGACAATAATGCGGAAAGACATTTTGAAGCCATAAAATATACCAACACAAAAGAAGCTTACAACACTTCAAACGGAGGATTAAGTGGAGGATTAAAAGCATTCAACAACCTTACAAAAAGTACACAGTTTGCAGAATTATTGGCAGACGGAAAGATTAAAGTTTATAAATTATACGGTTATCCTACTACATTTTCAGCGGGAGGTCAGGTTTCAGTTGCGGAAGAAGAAACAAGAAAAATGAGAGAAACTCCTTCTTATATTTATTCTAAAAAAGGAGGAAAAGCGGAAGAACTTACGATCGCAAAAGCGAAAATCATCACGGCAGATTGTCCTGTAGTAAAAGGAAAAGTAACAAGCGGAGAATACGGTTCTCTGAAAAATGATACGAAGAAAAGATCAGGATTAGGAAAATTCATCAAAAACGAAATTGACAATGCAATGTCTGACAATCTTTCTATCGTAAATGAAGTGATCTACGATTACAACGAAAATTGTAAATAGTTTCAATACAATATAAAACAAAAGCGGTCTCAAAATTGAAACCGCTTTTTTATTTTCAAAAACTGAAAATTATACTTTCATAATTTCAGCTTCTTTTACTTTAAGATGATCGTCACAAGCTTTCACATGTTTGTCTGTAAGCTCCTGAATATCTGCTTCTATTCCTTTGATAACATCTTCAGAAATACCTTCAAGTCTTTTAAGTTCTTTCAAACCATTTTGTCTTGCATTTCTTATAACGATTTTTGTATCTTCAGTTTCTCCTTTAGCCTGTTTTGCCAGATCTCTTCTTCTTTCCTCCGTTAAAGGCGGAACATTAAGGATGATATTTTCCCCGTTGTTTGAAGGCGCAAAACCTAAATTAGAATTAATAATAGCTTTTTCAATAGCGTTGATCGCTGTTCTGTCCCAAGGTTGAATAGCAATTGTCATCGCATCCGGTACAGAAACGTTGGCAACCTGATTAATAGGAGTCGGAGCACCGTAATACTCTACCATCACATCCTGAACCATACTTGTAGACGCACGTCCCGCTCTGATTCTTTGAAATGCATGATCCAAGTGCTTAATAGCTCCTTCCATGTCCTGCTTTACAGATTCTACTATAAGATCTAATTCTTCCATTATATAATAAAAATTTGATAAGTTACACATTTTTAAATAATTAGCAATAAGTAATACGTGATAAGTAATTTCTAAATCTCAGAATTTTTTAATCTTAATTAAACTAATTCCTGAAATCTATTACCTAATCCCTAAAATTACAAATTAACTAAAGTACCCACATTTTCTCCGTCTACTATTTTCTCCAAATTACCATCCTTGTTCATATCAAAAACGATGATCGGCAATTTGTTCTCATGACTTAGCGTAAATGCTGTCATATCCATTACTTTAAGGTTTTTCTCAAAAACTTCGTCGAAAGATAATGAATTATATTTTACAGCGTTTTCGTTTTTCTCAGGATCGCTGTCGTAGATTCCGTCTACTCTGGTTCCCTTTAAAATAACGTCGGCTCCGATTTCGATTGCTCTTAATGTTGCAGCAGTATCTGTTGTGAAATATGGGTTTCCTGTTCCCGCTCCGAAAATTACGACTCTCCCTTTTTCAAGGTGTCTTACCGCTCTTCTTTTAATGAAAGGTTCAGCAACTTTATCCATTTCGATCGCAGACTGTAATCTTGTTTTTACACCTGCATCTTCCAAAGCACCTTGCAAAGCCATCCCGTTGATTACCGTTGCAAGCATTCCCATATAATCTCCCTGCACTCTGTCCATCCCTTTTGCTGCACCTGCAACGCCACGGAAAATATTTCCTCCTCCAATTACAATGGCAACTTCACAGCCTTTTTCTACCACTTTTTTTATCTCAGCAGCATACTCTTCTAGCCTTTCAGTATCAATACCATATTGTCTGTTTCCCATTAAGGCTTCACCACTAAGTTTTAGAAGGATTCTTTTATATTTCATTTTCAATTTTTAATAACTTTACTAGTTCTATCAATTTCTCCAGAATTTGATTTTGCAAATATAATCATTAATAATATTGATTTTATATTATAGATTATAAATTTTAATTGTCTTGTTTTAGCCTATTGACAAAGGAGTTTGACGTTATTTTATTCTATTCTCTTCAACTTTGCTCATGGTGATATATCTAAATATTATCCGTTTAATTAATAAGGCGTTATCAGGTTGAGGTTCTCGAGATCTTTCATTTTTTATCCAAACTTAATTTATTTTTGAAGCTTTTCCCGCTTTCCGCTGTATCTTTTTGGTTACGGGCTCCGCTTCGCTTCGCCCGCAACCAAAAAGGATGTCGCTACAATCGGGGCTATAAACCAGCCTTGTCCAGGTTCAAAACCTCGACAAGGCTTCTAAAAACATTCAAAAAACAACACAACTTCATTCAATTAAATAAGTCATTTCCACAAAACATAAAATTTAAATATAAATAATGTGAGAAATATTTTGAAAAGTACGAAAAAGGATTATTTTTGCATTAATAATAAACTGAATTGAAGAAAATTGTCATTCTTTCATTGTTTCTATCAGGAATTGTTTCTTATGCACAAACAGGAACAAACGTTTTTCCGTTTTTAACACTTCCTGTTTCTGCGAGACAGGCTGCTTTGGGCGGTGATGCAATTTCCATTAGAGATCATGATGTTTCCTTTGCTATTGCAAACCCATCTTTACTGAATAAAGATTCTGATAACCAACTTTCTGTAAACGCAACGTCTTACCTTGCGGACTCCAAGTACGGAACTATTGCTTATGCGAAAGACTTTGATAACGGTCATATGGCTACAATCAATGCGCGATACATGAGTTATGGAGATATCCCGAGAACAGATGACAGCGGTTTCGAAAACGGTACATTTAACGCGTCCGACGTTGCTGTCGGAGCAGGATACGCTTACCAATTCGAAGAAGACTGGACAATTGGGGGTGGATTAAACTTTATCACTTCAAAAATTGACACCTATTCGTCTTCTGCTATTTCAGGAAATCTTGGAGTAACGTACTACAACAAAAAAAATAAGGAAACAGCTTCTGTTATTATTAGAAATTTCGGATATCAGTTTAAAACATTCAACGGAACTAGAGAAAAACTTCCCTTTAGAGTAGATGTAGGATATACGAGAATATTAAAGGCTATTCCTTTGGCGATTACCATTACCGCTCACGATTTGCAGGAGTTCGACATCTCTTCTCCTTATAATGTGAACGGACAGGAAGTAAATGTAGGCAGAAAAATTGCCGATCACTTCTCTCTCGGTGCAGAATTGTTTCCGGAAAAAGGCTTCAACATCAGATTGGGATACAATGTAAAAAGAGGAAATGAATTGGCTGTTGCAGACCAAAGAAACTTCTCAGGACTTTCTGCAGGATTCGGAATTAAAATCTCAAGATTCCGTATAGATTATGCTCATGTGAGGTATCATAATTCTTCCAATGTCAACCAGATAGGAATCTCTATGGATCTTACGAGCCACGCAGGATATTAATTTTAACTAAAATTTTAACACAAAATAATAAGAAACCTTAAGAAAAAACTCTTGAGGTTTCTTGATTTTTAAGAAAAATTTTTCAAATTTGCGGTATGAAAAAACCTGTAATTGCTATCGATGGGTACTCGTCTACCGGAAAAAGTTCAATATCTAAAGTTATTGCCCAAAAACTTGGACTTGTACATCTCGATACAGGGGCGCTTTACAGAGGAGTAACCTGGTTTGCACTTCAGAACTGTCTTAATGATAATGGGTCTATCAATTTGGAAGGCTTATTTTCTTCTTTTGATGAAATCGAGCTTGAATTTAAAAACGATAACGGAGAATTGGTTCTTTTTCTTAATCATATTGATATTTCAAAAGCCATCAGAACAAATGAAGTTTCAAACAATGTAAGTTTGGTAGCAAAGCAAAAAGAAGTGAGAGATTTTTTACTGCAATCTCAACGTTCTTTGGCAGAAAAAGGTGGCATAATAATGGACGGACGTGACATCGGGACAGTAGTTCTGCCAAATGCGGACTACAAGTTTTTCCTGACAGCAAGTATCGACGAACGTACCAAAAGACGCTATACCGAATTGATAAGTCTCGGTATTGAAGCCAACGAACAACAGGTAAAAGAAAACCTCTTAATACGCGATAAGATTGACAGTGAGCGGGAAATAGCCCCCTTGAAGCAAGCTGAAGACGCCATTGTAATCGATAATACCCATCTTACAAAGCACGAAACCATCGACAGTATTTTATCTCACATCAAAAAGATTTAACAATTTTTAATTGGACATTTACCTCCTTTGGTATATTAATTGTAGGTTTCATCGCAAGTAAGACTACTATTTATTAACTATTAAAAAAAACGAAAATGTCTAAAAAAAACAATACAGCGGGTATTTTGGCAGGACTTCTTGCAGGTGCTGCAGCGGGTGTCATCTTAGGAATGCTTTATGCTCCGGAAGAAGGAAAGGAAACTAGAAAGAAGATAAAGGATAAAGCAGGAGATCTTAAAGATCAGGCTAAAAATAAATACGGAGAAGTTTCTGAAAAAGTAAAAGATCAATATGGTAACATCTCTTCTACTTTCAAAGAAACAGCAAACAGCGTAGCTCATACAGTGAAAGACGGATACGACAAATACAAAGATCAAATCGTTTCTAAAACTGCAGACGTTGTAAAAAACGTAGAATCGGAATTGAATGATCTAAAATAATAAACGATTTATTTTTTAGATAAATTATGAAAAGGAACTTTATAAATGAAAGTTCCTTTTTTTGTAACTTTAAAAAAAAACAATGATTGAAACTATAAAAGAATACGCCACGAAAAGAATAGATCTCCTGAAAATTGAAGCCACAGAAAAGTCTTCTCTCTCAGCCGGGCTCATCGCTTTTCTTGTTGTATTCATCGTTGCCTTCGGTTTTTTCATTATTCTGTTCAATTTTGGGATCGCGCTTCTTATCGGGAAAGCTTTGGGCGATCAGTCCTACGGATTCTTAATTGTGGCTGCATTTTATTTTTTAGTAATGATTTTAATTGTCATGTTAAAAAAGAAAATCGTAAATTATGTGGCAGATCATGTTATTAAATTTTTAAATCATTAAACTATGGGCAGAAAGTATGAGAGCTTAGACGAATTAAGAAGAAAGAAAAAACTATTGAAACAAGAAATCGACGGTTTGGAAGATCTTCTGACATTCAAAAATACGAAAGAAAGTTTGAGTGCATTCACCAATGGTTTAACAGATCAGTATCTGCAGGAAAAAGTAGATGAAGAAGGTGATGAAAAAGTTGTTCTCAGAAAAGATGTTATCGCAAAACAGATCACATCCGAAATCAAAGATGCTTTAATTAGCAAGAATACAGCAATGGGTATCGCAAGCTCTGCCTTTAAAGGGGATGCTTTTGATATCATCCTTAAATTAGGAGTAACGGCTCTTGTAGGAAAATATGCCAAGAAAAACATGAGCAGCTCCAATTGGAAGAAAAAAGCGTTGGGCGCTGCATTGATCTACCTCGCTCCTATTGCTTTGAAATTTGTAAGAAAAAAACTGGAAACTTACCAGAAAAATAAAAGTGTTTCCAGCTTAGAACAACTTATATAATTTGTTTTAGAGTTATAGAGTAAGTGTGTTTTAGAGTTTACAACAACTCACAAACTCTCCCACTCTATAACTCTATTACTCTCAAACTCTAAAGAGTTGCCCCAAAATAATTCCAGCTGCCATAGAAACATTCAGGCTTTCCGTAGACTGCGATTTTCCAAACCTTGGAATCATGATGCTTTTCTGAAGTAATTTTTCTGTTTCCGGACGCATTCCGTTCCCTTCATTTCCTAAAATTAAATTGATTTTTTCAGGTCTTTCAAAATCATAAATATTTTCACCATTCATATCGGTTCCTATATTTACATTTTCTGTTTGTGAAAGGTATTCAACCAAATTTGTATAGACCATATTTACTCTCGTAAAAGATCCCATACTTGCCATAATCACCTTTGGATTGTAAAAATCTACGGTATCTTCACTGCAGATAATCTGTTCGATTCCAAACCAGTCTGCGAGGCGAATAATTGTCCCCAAATTCCCGGGATCCTGAATCCCATCCAAAACCAACTGAAAATTTTTATCTTCTAATTTTTCTTCCGGATTTATATAGCAAACTGCTACAGAATCTTTAGGATTTTGCAGAAAGCTAATTTTTTTCAACTCATTTTCAGAGATATGAGTTATGGGTACATCCGTACGGTCCAATTTTTGCGGATCGGTAGAAAATATTTCTTTAATTTTAAACTTAGAATCGGGAAGTTCACAAATGATTTTATTACCTTCAACCAAAAACAAATTGTATTTTTGTCTGAACTTCTTTTTATCTAAAGATTGTAAAACTTTTATTGTATGAGCTGTAAGCATTATAAGAATTCTCCTCAAAAATATTATAAAATTATATCATTTGCAACATTTGTGGGTCTCCTTTATGCTTGTAGTACTACAAAAAAAGTTCCCGACGGCGAATATCTACTTGTAAAAAACAATTTTGAGTTTGAAGATAAGAAAGCTCCTTTCGACAGCGAGCTAAAAGGATATGTACAGCAAAAGCCCAATAAAAGGCAGTTTCTTTTCATGCCTTTGAGTTTGTGGCTCTACAATACAGCCAATCCGAAGTACGATACGCTACTTAATGAATACATGACGTATCCTAATGAATTGAGAGATCAAAATTTAAGAGATTCTCTTTTCGTTAAGTATAATATGAAAAGCAGCGTAGGAAAAAGTCTCTTTTTCGATAGATTATACCACAGTTGGGGTTCTGCTCCTGTT
Organism: Chryseobacterium ginsenosidimutans; assembly: GCF_024807225.1. Classification (GTDB taxonomy): domain Bacteria; phylum Bacteroidota; class Bacteroidia; order Flavobacteriales; family Weeksellaceae; genus Chryseobacterium; species Chryseobacterium ginsenosidimutans. Next base: position 2,750,976 of record NZ_JANUCO010000001.1, on the reverse strand, counting down.
ATTCTGGATCAGACAAAGACAGAAAAAGGCGCACAATCCGTTGAAAAAAGGCTGACATATCGCGGTTATTGGGATGCAGAAGTAAAATTTAAACAAGATCTTGATTCTGCTGCAAAAAAAGCAACGGTGAGCTATTTTGTCACCCACAAAGATCCTACTTATATTAAAGAATATTATTACAATATTACGGATCACACTGTTAAAAATATTTACCAGCAAAAGCTAAATGAAAGTTTGGTAAGACAGGGACAAATTCTTGATCAGACCGTTCTTGAAAAAGAATTGACAAGGATTACCGATCTGATGAGAGATTACGGATATTATAAGTTTAATAATTTCGGAGACGAAATATATTTTGTTGCCGATTCTATTAAAAGCAGAAAACAAGTTCCTCTGACATTAGAAATCCATAAAGATTCTCTGGACAGACCTTATAAAGTTGCCACAGTAGGAAATATTGATGTTGCCATTGTTGATGAGCTGAGTGATTATCCTAAAAATACTACGAAAGACAGTTTAAGAGGCATCAGATTTCATAAAAAAGACAATAAATATGATTCCCGTGCCATTTGGAGAGCCATTACAACAGGACACAAACAGGTGTATGATCAGAAAAAGTTCGATCTTACCAAGAGAAACCTTTTGTCTATGAATAATTTTAGTATTCTGAAATCAAGAGATTCTTTAAGACATGGCGGCGGAGCAAGTCCCAATGACAGTATTGTGGATGTAATGTATATTCTGAAACCACTTCCGAAATACGAATTAAAAGTGGGAACAGATGTAAATTATTCTCAGCTTTTGAATTTGGGAATTTCTCCTTCGGTTGATTTAACGACGAGAAATATTTTTGGTGGTGCAGAAAACCTTTCCACGAGTCTTGCGGGAACATTTGGTTCTATAAGAAGTACAAAAGATATAAGCCAAAGAGTGTTGGCTTATGAATTATCTGCTCAGGCTTCACTTAATTTCCCAAGATTATTGCTGCCTTTCGATTATTATAAATTGTTGCCTAAAAGGTATAGCCCTACTTCATCGATTGTTTTAGGAGTTTCAGATCAAAATAACATTGGTTTAGGAAGGTTAAATTTCAATACAGGTCTGAATTATCTGGCAACCGTAAATGATAAAGTTTCTCACAGACTGACTTTATTTAATACACAGCTGAGTTTAACGAAAAATAAATCTGCTTACTATGATTATTTCGTGAATGATGATGCAGTGAGACGAGAGATTTTTGATGATTATTTCTTGTCTCATCCTGCTACTTCACAGGAATTTAGTTCAGGACAATTGACTATTGATGAGGTTTCACAGAAGATTACCGAAGATACAGCTTATCTACAAGGTTTGAATCAGCAAGGTAGAGATCGTTTTACTGCATTTGTAGGAACTTTGGTAAATAAAGACAGACAAACTCAGGATGTATTGATTTCTTCCATGATTTATAATTTTGTGTATAATGAAATCGGGAAAAAAGATTATCCGAATGCCTTCTATTTTAATGGAAAAGTAGAATTGGCAGGAAACATTTTCAGTATTTTCAATCAGAAAAGAAACGATGGAGGAATTGTAACAAGTCCGGAAAGAACGATTTTCGGAGTTCCTTACGCACAGTTTATAAAGTTTGATTTTGATATCAGAAAGTATTTTAAATTTAATAATAATACTTTGGTTCTCCGCCAATTTGTTGGAGTCGGAATTCCTTACGGAAATTCCTCAAATATGCCTGTAATCAGATCATATTTTAATGGTGGTTCCAATGATATCAGAGCTTGGGTGGCTTTTGGCGGTCTTGGTCCTGCAGATTCTCAGGTTGACGAAAGAGTTCGTACGTATATGACGGATAATTTAAAATTAACCACCAATATAGAATTCCGAGTTCCTTTTAGCGATATGTATGAAGGCGCGCTTTTCACGGATATCGGTAACACTTGGAGTCTTAAAAACTATAATGACGGATACGGAGATGAATTTAAATTTAATAAATTCTTAGGACAGGTCGGAATCGGGAGCGGATTCGGATTAAGGATAAATGTGGCTTATATCACATTAAGACTGGATTTAGCCTATAAAATGTACGATCCAAACAAACCTGAAGGTGACAGATGGAGAATAAAAGACTTCCAGCCATTCAAACCTACACTGAATATTGCGTTTGGGTATCCTTTCTAAATAATAAAACCTGTTGAAACTAATAAAAACTTAGAAGCAAAAGCTAAAACAATAATTTACAAAAGAATAAAAATCAAAGATTTTTAAAAACTAATGTGTTCTTATTTGTAGTTTGATGATGAACTTAAAATTTCTAATGTGTTAATCTTTTGTGGTTAAAATACATGATCTGATGATTTTTTCCCATTCCTCTTTATCCGAGATTTCAATGGTATAGAATTTTTTAACATCCATATAGTGTAGTAAGTGTGTGTAGAATCTAATAAAAGGAATGTGCCATTTTAATCAGGCGAAATACCCAGAGCAAAATACACAACAGCAACCGTTCTCGCAAGTATTTCTCTGAATTGATTTCGGTAATAGCTTTCCGGTTTTGTAACATCCTGAGCATCAAAACCCAAAGCATTCATACTGTTATTTCTTGCAAAAAGCAGCGCCCTAAGATTATGGAAACCTTGTGAAACAATGATCACATTATCTTTTTTGTAAACATCTTTGCAGCGCAAAATGCTTTTATACGTATTAAAACCTTTAGGATCTTCAATAATGATATCTTCTGGAACGCCTTCCTGATAAATAAGATAATTTTTCATGGCGGCAGGTTCGTCGTATCCTTTGCTTTTCTCGCCACTTACCAATATTTTCCTGATTTTGCCATGATGATAAAGAAGCGCTGCGGCATCCATCCTTTTTGTAAAGTAAGGATTGGATACGCCCGATCTCATCTTTGGTGAAGTACCCAAAACAAGAGCTATTTCCCGCGGAGGAATTTTTGAAATCTTGGTGTACGTTCTTCCGTCTGTCAACGCAAAAACCCATGCATTGGCAAGACATATCAACAGAACGGTCATTTCTATTGATATGATTATCAGATTAAATATGTTTTTTATAATTCTCAACTAAGATCAAAATTAAGCTTTATTTTTTTGCTTTTCGCAATAGACATGCAAGCTAAAATATGTCCTTTTTCCTCTTCTTTTTCAGTTAAATATTCATTTTCCAGCAATTCTACTTCGCCTTCTTCCAGAATACATTCACAGCTTCCGCAAATCCCTGATTTACAAGAGTAAGGTACGGGAAGTTTTTGAATTAACAGCTGCTGCAGAATTTTCTCTTCATTCGTTGGAAGTTCCGCCAAATATTCTTTTCCAAACATCGTAAGTTCTACAGCAATATTTTCAACTAACGGAAATTCTTTTTCAATAGGATAAATATCGTCATTAAATTCTTCAAAAAGCTCAAAATGTATATTTTTCTTTGGAATTCCGTGATCGTAACATGCATTGGCAAGAGTTTTAATCATTTCACCCTTTCCGCAGATTAAAACATCATCAACGGCATCCCAAATAGTAGATTCTTCATCTGTATCATCCAAATGAAGAATTTGATTGATAATTAAATTTAATTTTTTCGCATCCAGTCTTCCGTGAAAAAAGCTGTTTGCCGTTTTTTCCTGCGAAAAGAAATAGAAAACCTGCAATCTGTCGCCGTAAGTTTTCACAAGATTATTCAATGTTTCCTGGTAAATTAAATCCGCTGAACTTTTATTTCCAAAGAATAAAAACAGCCTTGTTCTGGGTTCGTTATGAAGAATATTTTTAAAATGACTTAAAACCGGTGTAATTCCTATTCCTGCAGCAAAACCTACAATCGTTCTGAATTCATGAGGTTTAGATATTACTGTAAACCTTCCGCTGGGTTCGCTTACAAGTAATTCATCCCCTTCATTATAGTTCTTAAATAACTGCGAAGTTGCTCCATCCGGAGACGTAACTTTTATCCCTAAACTTATTTTTTTCTCGTAAGGAGCGGAAGTCATCGAATAATCATTAATGACATCTTCACCATGCGATTGAAATTTTACACTTACAAACTGCCCTGCTTCAAATTTGAAATTATCATGTAAATTCTCCGGAATTTCAAACTCCAGAGAAAAAGTATTTTTGGTAAGTTCTTCCTTTTTCGTTACTTTTAGCCAGTGAAACTGCGTTAGTTTCCCCTTATAGATTTGTTGTTCCATACTTCAATTCAAAAATAGATAAAAAATAATTATGAAGAAGATAATTTTATCCACGCTTGTTCTATTTGCATTAGCGGGATGTAAAAAAGAAACTCAGACAAATAATGAAAAGACTCCGGTAACAGATTCTGTTTCAACTCCTGAAACTTCTTCTGCTGCGATTCCCTTGAAAGCAGTTACGCTAGACAACATGTCAGAAATTTTAAATAAAAAGAACGACACATTGTACGTAACCAATTTCTTTGCAACATGGTGCGGTCCTTGTGTAAAGGAAATCCCACATTTCAAAGATAAAATAGCGGAATTAAAAGGAAAACCTGTAAAAATAACGTTCGTAAGTTTAGACCAGAAAGAAATCTGGAATTCTGAAGTTCCACGCTTTACGGCAGAACACGGAATTCAGGATCATACCGTTCTTTTGGACAGCCAGCTTTTGGATGCGAATTTTTTCAAAACTAATTTTAAAGAATGGACAGGTTCTGCAATTCCGTTTACATTCATGAGAAGAGGCGATAAAACTGATGAAACTTTAGGTATGATCAGTGCAGAACAGCTTAATGAGAAAATTAATTCTCTTTTAAAATAAACTTAGACTTTTATAATGTCGAATAAGTTTAAAATCCTGTGTTTGGTTTTATTGATCGCAATTGTATTGACTGCGTTTATCAATCTAAACACAGGATTTTTAAGTTTAAATTTTCTTGATTTTTTTCAGGATTCTTCAAACAGCCAGATTGCAGAAATTCGTGTAAACCGTGTTTTGGTAATGCTTTTGGCTGGAATTTCCATTCCGACTTCCGGTTTTCTGATGCAGGAATATTTTCAGAATCCTTTAGCCGGACCCGATATTCTGGGCATAACTTCCGTGGCAAGTTTATCAGTCGCTTTTTATATTTTATTTTCCTACAATATTTCGCTTCCTGATTTTCTCCAAAACAGCCTTTTAAGTTTATCATCAATCATTGGAAGTTTGCTTTTGATGCTGGTTTTGTTATCAATGTCCAATAAGTTTCAGGACAAATCTTATTTAATTATTTTTGGTTTTTTGGTTTCAGCTTTTGCCGGAGCTATCGTTTCTCTGCTTCAGTTTTACGCTGAAAATCAAAGCTTGAAAAATTATATTTTATGGTCTTTCGGAGCGAATAATATGGTTTCGAGAAATCAGATTTTCGTTTTGTCGATTTTAGTTTTAATCGGATTATTTATTTGTTTTAAAAGTATAAAACCTTTGATTGGAAATTCATTGGGAAGTTCATATGCACAAAGTCTGGGTGTTAATTTGAATCAATTAAAACTTTTGATCATTGTCGCTTCTTCCCTGCTTTCAGCTTCTGTTACAGCATTTTTAGGACCTATTTTATTCATTGGAATTATTGTTCCGCATTTTTGTCGATTAATTTACAATCCCGCAAAACTTTGGCAACAATGGATTTTAAATATGTTTTTAGGAATGTTGATGATGCTATTATTTTCAATCGTCGCAGAAAAATCTCAAATCCCTTTAAATGTGATAAGCTCTATCTTTGGAATTCCTGTGATTTTGATGATGCTTTTGAAACAGAATAAAGTTTAGCTGTTGGTTTTTCGCAAAGGCGCAAAGTTTAATTAAATAGTTTACGTTTTAAGGCGCAAGGATTTTATCTTTGATAAAATTTAGGATCGCGAAATTATTACAAAATTAATGCAATACAATACTTGCTGAAAATCTTTGATTTTCTTGCGCCTTAAAAACAGCATAAAATTAGAAATCTTTGCGCCTTTGCGAAAAACCAACAAAGGATAAAATAAAAACACAACACAAATGACAGAAAACGAATTATCAAAGATTGTCTTTGAGACAGGATTAAAAATTCATAAAAAACTCGGAGCCGGATTATTTGAGCATGTTTATGAAGAATGTCTGTTTTATGAATTAACAAAAACAGGATTGTTTGTAGAAAAGCAAAAACTGCTTCCAATTGTCTATGAAGAATTAAGAATAGAAAACGCTTTCAGACTGGATATGATTGTAGAAAGTAAATTGATTTTGGAAATAAAAACTGTTGATTACATTAATCCGACTCATAAAGCTCAACTTCTAACTTATTTAAAAATGACAAACTGTAAATTAGGATTATTATTAAATTTCCAATCGGATGTCTTTAAAAACGGAGTGACAAGGATTGTAAATTTTTTATAAATTAATCAGTATAAAAATTTGACAAAGTCAAATTCCTTGCGCCTTAAAACACTATTTTTGTAAAACAAACTTTGCGCCTTTGCGAAAACCAACAAAGAAATGCACCTACAAATCAACCAAGCAAACATAGGCTACAATAAAACCTTAATTTCAAATACTAATGCAAATTTGAATTTAGGCGATGTATGCCTGTTAATTGGTAACAACGGTGTCGGAAAAACCACTTTAATCAAATCTATTTTACATCAGATTCCTTTATTAAGGGGAGAAATTTCTATTAATCATAAAAATATAAAAACTCTTTCCGTTAAAGAAATTGCAGAAAACATTGCGGTTGTTTTTTCAAAATCGATTATTCCGCAGAATTATACAGTTGAAGATCTTATTTCTTTGGGGAAATACATTTATTATCCTTTCTATTTTGAGCTTAAAAAAGAGGATAGAGAAGAGGTTTCGGAGATTATTACAGAATTAGCCTTAGATCAATACAAACATACTTTATTAAGGAATCTTTCAGACGGAAACCTTCAGAAAGCATTTATCGGTCGAGCTTTAACCCAAAATTCTCCCATCATTATTCTTGATGAACCGACGACACATTTAGATGAGAAGAATAAAATTATCATCTTAAAAACGCTTAGAAAATTAGCTAAAGAACAAAATAAGCTGATTCTTTTTTCGTCTCACGATTGGCGTTTGGCAAAAGAGTTTGCGGATAAAATATGGTATGTAAAAGATTCTCATCTGTATTCGGGAATTGTGGAAGATGTTTTGCTTCAGCATGAGGAATTAACGAATGCCTCTTTGTTTCAAATTAACGATCAATTTATCGCGCCAAAAATCACTGCGCCGGATTTTTATAAGGAAATGCTCTATTCTTTGCTTCAAAAAAACTTCCAAAAAGACCTTTCTTCACTCAATTTTGAGTTTCAGAACAACTTTTGGGTTATTTCTAATGATTCCTTCAAACAGCAATGCGAATCCTTCGAAGAAATAGTTAATTTCGTGAAAACCATTTACTAATACACGTTTTTCTTTATTGACTTCATATACTATGCATGCATAGTATTATGCTAATCATACAATTTAACCACCTTACTATCAAATTGTTAACAAATTTTAACGTTAATAAATACTATGCATGCATAATATTTACTACATTTGAATTAAACCATTTCCACAAATATGATGGACAACAATAAAGACAAAATAGAAAATGTAGATCTCATTTTAAAGCAGACTTGGTTGGCTGTTTCTAAAATGTATACAGATCTTGCTCAGGAACATGATTCCACAGCTGTTCAGGCGCTTACTCTTCTTAAAATTGACCCAAAAGAAGGGACAAGAAGTACGAATTTAGGCCCCAAAATGGCTATCGAACCGACTTCATTAACAAGAATAATCAAACTTCTTGAAGATAACGGATATATCTATAAGGAAAAAACGACGACGGATAAACGTGAAGTGATCATAAAACTCACCGATAAAGGTTTGAATTCCAGAAACATGTCTAAAGAAGTTGTCGTCAACTTCAACAAAAGAGTGATGGAAAAAATCTCTCCCGAAAAACTGGATACTTTCAAAGAAGTCATGGTCGAAATCATGAAAATTGCGGTCGATTTAAATAATAAAAAATAATATAACAAATCTATAAATCAAATGAAAAGAAGAATCAAACACGTTACAGTTCTTGGTTCAGGAATCATGGGAAGCGGTATTGCGGCTCACTTCGCTAATATTGGCGTAGAAGTTTCGCTTTTGGATATCGTGCCTTTTGAATTAACTGAAGCAGAACAGAAAAAAGGTTTGACCAAAGATGACAAAGCGGTAAGAAACAGAATCGCTTCTGAAAACTTTGAAAAACTTAAAAAAGCAAGTCCGGCTCTACTCTATTCTCCGAAATTCGCAGATAGAATTAAGGTTGGAAATTTTGATGATGATTTACCAAAAATAAAAAATACAGACTGGATTATTGAGGTTGTGGTTGAAAGACTTGACATCAAAAAATCGGTTTACGAAAAAATAGAACAGTTCAGAAAACCAGGAACTTTAGTTTCTTCAAACACTTCCGGAATTCCGATTAATATGTTGGTGGAAGGAAGGAGTGATGATTTTAAACATTATTTTGCAGGAACGCATTTCTTTAATCCTGTAAGATATCTTCCTCTTTTAGAGATTATTCCAACAACTGATACAAATTCGGAAATTATTGATTTCTATATGAATTATGGAGCAAAATTCTTAGGTAAAACAACAGTTTTAGCAAAAGATACTCCTGCATTTATTGCCAACAGAATCGGAGTTTTCTCAATGATGGACTTACTTCATAACGTTCAGAAATTAGGATTAACTGTTTCTGAAGTTGATAAATTGACAGGTCCGATAATCGGTCGTCCAAAATCTGCGACGTTCAGAAACTGCTGATGTTGTTGGTTTGGATACTTTGGTGATGGTTGCGAATGGCGTTCGTAACAGCGGTGTTGAAGCTAATAATTTCAATGATGTTTTTGCCCTTCCAAGTTACATCCAGAAAATGGTTGATAATAAATGGTTAGGTTCAAAAACGGAGCAAGGTTTCTATAAAAAAGTGAAAAATGCAGAAGGAAAATCTGAAATTCACGGATTAAATCTTGATACTTTAGAATATGAACTTCAAGGAAAATCTTCTTTCCCGACGTTAGAATTAACTAAAAATATTGATAAACCAATTGACAGATTCAAAGTCTTAATTGGTGGAAAAGATAAAGCCGGCGAGCTTTACAGAAAATCGTTAGGAGCATTATTCGCCTATGTTTCGCATAAAGTTCCTGAAATTTCTGATGAAGTTTATAAAATCGATGATGCCATGAGAGCAGGTTTCGGTTGGGAAAACGGTCCATTTGAAATCTGGGATGCTGTTGGCGTTCAAAAAGGTATTGAATTGGCTAAAGATTCCGGTTACGAAGTTTCAGACTGGGTAAAAAATGTAGAGACTTTCTATAAAGTTAATGATGAAGGACAAACTATTTTCGTTGATAAAAACTCAGGAGAATACAACAAAATTCCGGGTCAGGATGCTTTCATTATTTTAGATAATATCAGAAAAAACAAAACGCTTTGGAGTAATTCGGGAGCTTCGATTGAAGATTTAGGTGACGGAATTATCAACTTCGAAATTCGTTCTAAAATGAATTCTTTAGGTGGCGAAGTTTTAGATGGATTAAACAGAGCGATTGATTTAGCTGAAAAAGAATATGACGGATTAGTAATCGGAAATCAAGGGACAAATTTCTCTGTTGGAGCAAATTTAGCGATGATCTTGATGATGGCAATCGAACAGGATTGGGATGATTTGAATATGGCAATCGCTTATTTCCAAAAATCAATGATGAGAGTTCGTTATTCTTCTATTCCTGTAGTTGTTGCTCCTCACGGAATGACGCTTGGTGGTGGTTGTGAAATGACCATGCACGCCGACAGAGTTGTCGCAGCAGCAGAAACTTACATCGGATTGGTTGAAACTGGAGTTGGTGTAATTCCTGGTGGTGGTGGTACGAAAGAATTGACGTTGAGAACTTCAAGAGAATTCCACAGTGATGATGTTAAAAACAACAGGCTTCGTGAAGCTTTCATGAATATCGCAATGGGTAAAGTAGCAACTTCCGCTTATGAAGCCTACGATATGGGAATTCTTGAAAAAGGAAAAGATATCGTTTCCGTAAGCAAAAACAGACAGATCGCAGAAGCTAAAAAGATTGCAAAATTATTGGCTGAACAAGGTTATACTCAACCGATCGAACAAAAGGTAAAAGTTCTTGGTAAAGATGCTTTGGGAATGTTCTACGTTGGAACCGATCAAATGTTAACAGGAAATTTCATCTCTGCACACGACAAGAAAATTGCAGATAAGTTAGCCAACGTAATGGTCGGTGGAAATCTTTCTGAACCAACAATCGTAACTGAACAATACCTATTGAATCTTGAAAGAGAAACTTTCTTACAGCTTTGTGGTGAAAGAAAAACATTGGAAAGAATTCAGTACATGTTGCAAAACGGAAAACCTTTGAGAAACTAATAGGGAGCTCCGTAGGAGCGAACTGTTAATAGCAGAACGATTAGCGAATTTTTTAGAGCCTCGTAGAGGCGACCTGATAATAGACGACCACGTTAATTTTTATGGCAAACACATACACACAAATTTATATTCAAATTGTTTTCGCTGTCAAAGGAAGACAAAACCTGATTTCAAAAGAGAACAGAGAAGAATTACATAAATTTATTACAGGTATTGTATCCAATAGAAATCAAAAATTATTCGCAGTTTTTGCAATGCCGGATCACGTTCATATTCTTGTAAGTATGGGTCCAGTTATTTCAATTTCAGACTTAGTAAGAGACATCAAAGCCGGTTCTTCAAAATTTATTAATGAGAAAGGTTGGATAAAAGGAAAATTCAATTGGCAAGAAGGATATGGCGCATTCTCTTATTCCAAAAGCAGTGTTGATTCGGTTGTAAAGTATATTTTAAACCAAGAAGAACATCACAAAAAGAAAACATTCAAAGAAGAATATTTAGATTTTATGGAAAAATTTGAAATTGAATATGATTCAAAATATTTATTTGAATGGATTGAAAATTAACAGGTCGCTCCTACGGAGCTCCGCAAAGCAAAAACAAACAAATAGCTATGAACAGTTTACCTCTACGAGGCAAAAAACTCTCAGAAAATAATATTAATCAATAAAAAATATGAAAACAGCATATATAGTAAAAGGGTTCAGAACTGCCGTTGGAAAAGCTCCAAAAGGAAGTTTAAGATTCACAAGACCCGATGTAATGGCGGCAACAGTAATTGAAAAATTAATGGCTGAACTTCCGCAATTAGACAAAAACAGAATCGACGACCTTATCGTGGGAAACGCAATGCCGGAAGCCGAACAAGGCTTAAATGTTGCCCGTTTAATTTCTTTAATGGGATTAAATACGGATAAAGTTCCCGGAGTTACGGTTAACAGATATTGTGCATCCGGAAGTGAGGCGATTGCGATTGCTTCTGCAAAAATTCAGGCAGGAATGGCTGATTGTATCATTGCAGGAGGTACAGAATCAATGTCTTACATTCCGATGGGTGGTTACAAACCAGTTCCTGAAACGGAAATTGCAAAAACAAACCCTGATTATTATTGGGGAATGGGTTACACTGCGGAAGAAGTTGCTAAACAATATAATATCACAAGAGAAGAACAAGATCAGTTCGCTTTTGAATCTCATATGAAGGCTTTAAAAGCCAATCAGGAAGGTAAATTTGCCAACCAGATTGTTCCGATTCCTGTTGAATATAATTTCCTGGATGAAAACCAAAAAATGCAGACTAAAAAGTTTGATTTTTCAGTAGATGAAGGTCCAAGAGCTGATACTTCTTTAACAGGTTTGGCTAAACTTACACCAGTTTTCGCCAATGGAGGAAGCGTAACAGCCGGAAACTCTTCTCAAATGAGTGACGGAGCAGCTTTCGTAATGGTAATGAGTGAAGAAATGGTAAAAGAATTAGGATTGGAACCTCAAGCAAGATTAGTAGCTTATGCAGCAGCAGGTCTTGAGCCAAGAATTATGGGAATGGGACCAATTTATGCCATTCCAAAGGCTTTAAAACAGGCAGGTTTAGAATTAAAAGACATTGAATTAATCGAATTAAACGAAGCATTTGCATCTCAATCTGTTGCAATCAAAAAAGAATTAAACTTAAATCCTGATATTCTAAATGTCAATGGAGGTGCTATCGCTTTGGGTCACCCACTTGGATGTACCGGAACGAAATTAACCGTTCAACTTCTTGACGAAATGAGAAAACGCGGAAACAAATACGGAATGGTTTCTATGTGTGTGGGAACAGGACAAGGAGCTGCTTCAATTTTTGAACTTTTATAATAAAATAAAAACGAAACCTTCAAGGTTTTAAAAACCTTGAAGGTTTCCTTAATAAGAAAAAATCAAGTATTAAATGGGAAATATATTAAAAGGAGGAGAATTCTTAATTAAAGAAATTCCTGCAAACGAAATTTTCAGTCTTGAAGAACTGAGTGAAGAGCAAAAAATGCTTCGCGATTCTGCGAAAGAATTTATAGATAGAGAAGTTGTTCCGCAGCATGATCGTTTTGAGAAAAAAGATTATGCATTGACAGAAGAAACAATGCGCAAATTAGGCGAGATGGGACTTCTTGGAATCACCGTTCCTGAAGAATATGGCGGTCTTGGAATGGGATTCGTAAGCACAATGTTGGCTTGCGACTATGTTTCAGGAGGAAACGGCTCATTAGCAACGGCTTACGGAGCACATACCGGAATTGGAACGCTTCCAACCCTACTTTATGGAAGTGAAGAATTAAAAAAGAAATATCTTCCGGATTTGGCGACAGGAACGAAATTCGGAGCGTATTGTTTGACTGAACCGGATGCTGGTTTCTGATGCCAACTCAGGAAAAACAAGAGCGAAATTGTCTGAAGATGGAAAACATTACATCATCAACGGGCAAAAAATGTGGATTTCCAATGCAGGTTTTGCAGATACTTTCACGTTGTTTGCAAAAATTGATGATGATAAAAACATCACAGGTTTTGTTATCAACCGTTCAGAATTGGAAGATCCAAAAAGCTTAACTTTTGGTGAAGAAGAGCACAAATTAGGAATTCGTTCGTCTTCTACTCGTCAGGTTTTCTTCAATGACATGAAAATTCCTGTTGAAAATATGTTGGGTGAAAGAAATAATGGTTTCAAAATCGCTTTGAATGCATTAAATGTTGGTAGAATTAAATTAGCTGCCGCAAATCTTGACGGACAAAGAAGAATTTTAAACCACTCTATTCAATATTCAAACGAAAGAAAACAGTTTGGAGTTTCGATTTCAACTTTCGGAGCGATCAGAAAGAAAATTGCTGAAATGTCAACCGGAGTTTTCGTAAGTGAAGCAGGTTCTTACCGTTTAGCAAAAAATGTTGAAGATAAAATTGAAGAATTCGTTTCAGGAGGAATGGATCATCAACAAGCTGAATTAAAAGGTGTTGAAGAATTTGCCGTAGAAGCTTCTATTCTTAAAGTTTTCGTATCAGATCTTACTCAAAATACTGCCGATGAAGGAATTCAAATCTACGGCGGAATGGGATTCTCAGAAGATACTCCAATGGAATCTGCTTGGAGAGATGCAAGAATCGGAAGAATTTATGAAGGGACAAACGAAATCAACAGACTTCTTGCAGTTGGAATGCTAATTAAGAGAGCAATGAAAGGTGAATTAGACCTTTTATCTCCTGCAATGGCGATCAGCAAAGAATTGATGGGAATTCCGTCATTCGAAGTTCCTGATTATTCTGCTTTTATGAGTGAAGAAAAAGCAATCATCGCTAATCTTAAGAAAGTTTTCTTAATGGTTTCCGGAGCTGCTCTTCAAAAATACATGATGGATATTGAGAAACAGCAACATTTATTATTAAATGCTTCTGAAATTCTTAACCAGATCTACATGGCTGAATCTGCAATTTTAAGAGCTGAAAAACACTTCTCTGCCGATTCTGTAGAAGCGGCAATGGCTCAGTTGAACCTTTACAAAGCGATAGACAAAATCATCGCTGCTGCAAAAGAAGGAATTGTTTCTTTCGCGGAAGGTGACGAACAGAGAATGATGCTTTCAGGATTAAGAAGATTTACAAAATATACAAATACTCCGAATGTTGTAGCTTTAACTGAAAAAGTTGCTGCGCATTATATTGAAAAAGGACATTACTAGATTTAGATTAACAAAAAAACGCTTCAGGCATCTGAAACGTTTTTATAAATCTGTTTTTACTGATAAAAAAAATCCCGAAAGTAAATTTCGGGATTTTTTGTAATTATATTTCTTTTTGTCCAATTTCATTAATCTCATTATAATTTTCTTTAGGATTTACTCCATATGCATTTCTACCCGGAGTTCCTTCTGTTGCATCTAATATTATTAACCAGATTCCTCCGATAATAGGGATTAAAGAAATGAATAAAAACCATCCGCTTTTATCAACATCATGCAGTCTTCTTACAGATACTGCCAATCCTGGGATAAGAGTTGCCAATGCATAAAGCAAATAAATATATCCGTAAGGAATTTCCGGTGTGAATTTTAAGCCTAAGATATTATCCAAAATTATAGCTACAATTGCAAAAATTATATTGAATAAGACATACATCCAATATTCTGTTCTTCTTGCTCTCCCATTAAAATCAGCGTACTGTTTTAATACTTTTAAGTACCATTTCATAATTATTTAGTTTTTTTGTTAAACTCAAAAATAAAGATTATTTTTAATAAGATTGCTTTTTTAATAAAAAAAATCTCATTCTGTTGAAATATGAATTTTCCCTGACTGAAATTTATTTCAATAAAAATACCATAACAGAGAATTTTTACGAAAAAGAATGGAAGATATTTTTTACTTTTGTGATCTACTTTTATTTGAAATGACAAAAGACGATCTGCTTCACAGAGCAATAAAAATAGCCGATAAGGCACACAAAGGTCAGACAGACAAATACCATGCTCCATACATCGCTCACGTTATGCGTGTCATGGAATATGGTAAAACAATGGACGAAAAAATCGTAGGTGTTTTGCACGACGTCGTGGAAGATCATCCTGCAGAATTCAGTCTCGATTATTTAAGAGGTGAAGGTTTCCCCGAATACATCATTTTCGCGATAAGCTGTCTTACGAAATTCGATCCCGATGAAGAATATGATGATTTCGTAAAAAGAACCGAGCGTTCTCCTCTCGCTGTCGCCGTAAAATTAAACGATCTTCGTGATAATATGGATTTGAGAAGAGTAAATCGGGAATTAACTCCAAAAGACATCAAAAGATTTAATAAATATTTAAAAGCCTATCATTATTTGATTGATAAATATTAAAAACACATGACTAATAACCTTCCTCCTATTTCATCAGCTTACAGATCTAAGCTGACTTCTGCAATTGCTTCAATTTCAATATTTTTCGTTGTTTATTTTATATTAATTCTAATTTCTCTCTTTCTGATCTTTTTATTAGGTTATGGAGCAGTAAATCTTGTGATGCTTTATGCCAACTATTTCACAGCCGTTATTGCATTAGGATTGGTGAGTATAGGATTTATTGTTTTCTATTTTTTAATAAAATTTATCTTCATAAAAAATAATTACAGCAATAGACATTTAATTGAAGTTGACCGAAAAAATCAGCCGGAACTTTTTGCTATTATTGACGAGATTATCGCAGAAACAAGGGTCCAAAAACCAGGAAAGGTTTTTCTGTCTCCTGAAGTGAATGCAAGTGTAAGCTATAATTCTCCTTTTTGGAGCATGTTTGTGCCCGTAAAAAAGAATCTTACCATCGGAATGGGACTAGTAAATTCTACAACTGTAGGCGAACTTAAATCTGTTTTAGCACATGAATTTGGACATTTCTCGCAGCGAAGCATGAAAATTGGAGGATATGTAAATCAGGTTGAAAAAATAATTTTCGATACGGTTTATAACAATAAAGATTTTGAAAATTCCATAAAACATGGTTTCCGGACATTGGGCGTTTCAGTTTGCAGGAATGATTGCCGTAGGATTCATAAGTGTTTTTCAATATATCTTAAAGATTTTTTCTGATTTTATCTTTAAAAATAATGCTTCATTACGAAGAGAAATGGAGTTTCATGCCGATGCCGTTGCAACTTACGTTACCAATCCTAAAGAACAAACTTCATCTTTGTTGAGATTAGATTTGAGTAATGCAGCTTTCAACAGTTCATTTATGTTTTATGCAGACAGCGAGCAAAAGTATTTGCCTGAAAACCTTTTTGAAAATCAAACGTATTTGATGAAAATTTTCAGCGAAAGAAATAATCATCCATACGAAAACAATCTGCCCAAAGTAGATCTGGAAGATTCGACACGATACAATAAAACGAAAATCGAAATTGAAGATCAATGGTCATTTCATCCGGAAACAGATAAAAGAATTGAGGCGATCTGGAAAAATAAGACCAAAAATATTCCTGAAAATAATGAATTGGCAAAGAATATCATTCGTGGTTTTGACGAAATTTGTAAGGCTTTAACGAGTAAATATTTAACCTTATATAATATTAAAAACGTAGGCGAAGTTGTTGATGATAGCGAAAGATTTTTACAGCTTTATAACGAAAAATACCCTTATCAAAGCATTTATTCGGATTTTAACGGATATTACGAAAGACATAATCCTGTTTTAGAAAATATTGAGGAACTCATTAATAGTGAAACTCCCCTCGGAAATGATCTTTTTAATGATAAAAAAGTTTCATTAGTTCATGAAAAAGCAGGTATTGAAAGTGATCTTCAAACACTCAATCAACTTGTTGCCAATCCAAAAATTATTAAAACATTTAAATGTAATGGCAGATTGTATAAAGCAAGTGAAGCTAAAATTTTAATTCCGAGATTTACAAAAGATTTAGAAAAAATTAAATCTGAAATTACTGAAAATGATAAAAATATTTTCCAGTACTTTTATCAGAAAGCCGATGAAAACGATAAAAAAGTTTTAATTGGAAAATATAAAACATTTGCAAAATTGGATCATGAATTTGATATGTTTCAAAATTCAATCCATAATTTCATTCCTCATTTACAATTTATAATGGTTACGTTACCTGTCGAAGAAATTCGTAAACACAGAGCTAATTTGCTTAAAAATGAAAAGCCTTTCAAAGAAGTTATAAAACATTTTGTCGAAGAATCCGGCTATAAAGAATTTTTATCAATAGAAAATAAACAAGTGCTGAAAGATTTCGTCAAGTCCGAATATATTTATTTTAATAATGACAAATATATTCAACAAGAAGTGGATGCTATATTTTCTTTAATAAATGAATATCAGACAATTCTTAACAAAGCATATTCTGAGTATAAAGTTCAGCTTATAGATTTCCAGGCGGATTTGGATAAAGCATCCTAATCCGCACCCGGATAATCAAACGTTTTCACCGGATGATTGGTTCCATCAATATTGATATTTAAAGCAAGATAAAGGAAATGAAAGTTTTGGTTTCCAGTTGCATTAAATTCTCTCTGCCAAAGATAACCTGCTGCAACTCCAACATTATTATCGATCTGATAACCGCCTCCCGCATACACTCTGTTTCTCGCGAAAGTAGGTTTCATCGGACTTATAAGGAAGATTTCATCGTAAGCATTGGCGAAAATAGTTCCTTTTTTCACTTCTTTTGAGTTTAAAGGAACACTTACGTTCAATCGGTAACGGTAACGCATTCTTTGAGAATTTTTATCCGTTTGAGGTTCGTAAAACCAGCTTTTTTCAACACGAATACGGTTTTCAAATTTTACAATTCCTTTTTTAATATCAATTACATCCTGCAACCAAACTCTGAATTCTTCTTTGTTGATTGCATGTTCTTTATACGTTGCATATCTTCCTAAACCAATAAATGGCTTATGATTTTTCGTAAGATAATATCCTAATCCACCTTTCATTTCGTAATAATCGGGGTAAGTAAAATCTTCGATACTTCTCATTTGTCCTTCTGCATAAAGGAAAAATTTTGGATGAAACTTATAAGTTAAAGTCACTGCACCGAAACCGGAAATATGTTCCTGTGCTTTGAAAAAAGTAATGGTTAAAAGTAAGCTTAAACTTAAAAACAGTTTCATTCTAAATTTTTTTTTGCAAATGTAAATGAATTAACAATTTCGTAATATTAACTTTAATTCATCATTCATTAACATTTACTTAATATTAATATTGTACGAAAACCCAACATGAAACCACCTTTGCGGCATTGCAACGCCGAAAGTTTCTGTATATGAAGTATTTGTTACATTATTAACTAAAATATACACCGAAAAGTCTCTTTTAACAAAACTTAATTTTTCGTCCAGCAAATTATAGCTTCCGTTGTTCAATCTTTGATTGTATCGGTAAACGAGCTCATTGGTGAAGTTTTTCAGGAATCTTGTTTCTAGTTTCGCAATAAACTGATGCTTCAGATTATCCAAAAGATATCTTGCGGCAAAGTCTCCGACAGAATTTAATTTATTTTCCAAATAAGTGTATCCAACCGAGTATTTCAGCCAGTCATTCAGTCGGTGATTAAGCTCAAATTCTACACCTTTACTGCTTGTATCACCAATATTTTGAGCGTACCAAACAGGATCATTCAGCGACATTTTTGTCCAGTCTATCGAATTACGGGAATCTCTCAGAAAACCACTTACTTTAGCCAAAATATTTTTAGTCTGATATTGATATCCTATTTCCGCAGAAACCGCTTCTTCAGGCAGTAAATTAGGGTTTCCGACTTCGGTATTACTTTTATAAAAAAGATCGGTAAAAGATGGAACTCTGGAAACTTTAGAGATATTTCCGTAGATTTTATTGCTTGAATTAAAGTTATATCCAACATCTAAACCTGGATAGAAAAAGTTTCCTACCGTAGAATAATTTGCCCAAGAAATTCCCGGACTGATGTTTAATTTCTTATCCAATAAAGAAAAATGATGTTCAAAGAAAACCTGCGAAACGAAACGGTTTCTGTCTCCTAAATTATTACTTGCCAAAAATTCTTTTCTCAGTTTCCACACCAACTCCTGTCGTTCCCAATCCCCATTCATAGCTGGAATTCACTTCTCCGCCTACATTGTTTCCGATGTGCATATTTCTGTAGATTTCAGGCTTTTCTCTATTATAAAGATACATATCCTGCCCTCTTCGCCAATATACATTAGAATGAATTTTAAGGTTTCCAAATGTCTGCTGATGCGCCAAACTTACCACAGAAGCCTGCGTTTCTTCATATTGTTCGGTAGCTTTTGGGGATGAATAAAAACCGTTTGCTCCAAATTTTTTCTCCGAAAAACCGGCTTGTAATCTGATGTCTCCGTCTTTTATGTTTAATTTACTCTGATAAAAAATATTTCTGATCTCATAATCCGTATTGTACATATATCCCTGAGACGAGTTGGAATTTGCCTGAAGAGAATTTGAAAATTTTTCATTTCCCAGTTGAGCATTCAATCCGAAACCATACGTTTCATAATCTCCGCCTTCTGCGCTTATTTTTACTCTTTTTCCGATATGAGTTTTTGTAATCACATTGATAACTCCGGCGTATGCATTTTGCCCGAAACGTCTTGCTCCGGCTCCTTTTATCACTTCTATTCTTTCCACATCATCAAGATCGATCGGCAGATTCATCGAATTGTGACCTGTCTGAGAATCACTCATTCTGATTCCGTTTAAAAGCAAAAGAACCTGCTCAGAAGAGCTTCCACGGAAAGCAATATCACTTTGTACACCATTTGCTCCTCTCCTTCTGATATCCATTCCCGGAACTTGCTGAAGGATTTCGTCAATACTTTTTGCAGGAGAATTGGCAATGTCTTCTCTTGTAATAACCGTTATATTTTGATTGGCAATTTTATAAGGAATGGAAATTAATTTCCCCTGGATTTCAATACTGTCAATATCCGTTGATTTTTCCTGTGCGTGTGCAAAAAACAAGGTTCCAAGGAAAAAGATACTTCCTACTTTTTTAATCATATTTATCAGAATTATTCTCAGTTAGTTTCGTGAGCTCAAAAGTAGTGGAGTTCGGGAAGACATACAAATGATAGTTGTCATAAAAAAAGATGCAGTTTCGGGCTGCATCTTTTGGGAGTAATTTCTTTATCTTTTTCTCATTAAATGTGTAACAAGATCTCTGAACAATTTTCTCATTTCTATATTACAAATTTATGAATACAATTTTAACAAATTTTAAAACACAAAACAAGACCTTGAACTTAAAAAAACATAAAAATCATAAAATTTAACATTGAGATTCAGTCGTCTGCAATGATAATATCTTTTTATTACCTAATTGTTTAAATTCTAATTCCATTAAATCATTATGAATACGAATCTTTCATTCTTAAACGAAAACATTGTTTAATTTTCCAACTATAAAACACTGATTGTTAGCCTTTAAAAACATTTTCAAAGTTTTAACATTTTG
Organism: Chryseobacterium ginsenosidimutans; assembly: GCF_024807225.1. Taxonomy (GTDB): domain Bacteria; phylum Bacteroidota; class Bacteroidia; order Flavobacteriales; family Weeksellaceae; genus Chryseobacterium; species Chryseobacterium ginsenosidimutans. The sequence continues at coordinate 2,730,576 of NZ_JANUCO010000001.1, read as the reverse complement.
ATATTATTGATGAAGGTAATTTTTCCATTTTGTAGTTAAAATAAAACGTTAAGAATCTCCAAAAAATGAAATCTGATTCAGAAATCCTAAATGAACAGTATAATCTTCCTATTTTTAACTCTTTAATAAAAATATAAACAACTCAAATTTCACCTAATTTAAATCATAAAAAGTCCGCCAAAAATTCGTAATTTTGTTAGTCTTAATTTTACTATGGCTAATACAACAGATATAGATATTAAAAAGCAGATTTTCGTTAAGAATGCACACCTTAACAATCTGAAACACATAGATGTTCTTATCCCGAAAAATAAACTCATCGTCATCACAGGAGTTTCCGGAAGCGGAAAATCTTCATTGGCTTTTGATACGATTTATGCAGAGGGACAGAGAAGATATGTCGAGAGTTTGAGCTCTTATGCCCGTCAGTTTTTGGGGAAATTAGAAAAACCGAAAATTGATGATATTAAAGGTTTGGCGCCTTCCATCGCTATTCAGCAGAAAGTAATTTCTTCGAATCCCCGATCAACAGTGGGAACTTCGACGGAAATTTATGATTATATGAAGCTTCTTTTTGCAAGAATCGGGAAAACATATTCTCCGGTTTCGGGTGAAGAAGTGAAAAAAGATTCGGTAACGGATGTGGTAGATTTCATTAAAGCTGCCAAAAAAGATACTTCATTTTTATTGACAGCGCCATTAGAATATGATGCTGCCAATTTTGGTGAAAATTTAAATATCTTAAAACTTGCCGGTTTTACCCGATTGGAAATCAATGGAAACGTTGCCGGAATTGAAGATTTAGAAAGCTTCGGTTTCACTCCCGAAAAAGGAATGGAAATCAATCTGGTAATCGACCGTTTTTCTTATGAAGAAGATGAGAGTTTCCTACAGCGTTTGGCAGATTCTATTCAGATGGCTTTCTATGAAGGTCGCGGATATTGTTCATTAAAAGATGCTGAAACCGGAAAAACCAAAGAATTTTCGAATAAATTTGAGCTTGACGGAATAGAATTTCTGGAACCCAACGTTCATTTTTTCAGCTTTAATAATCCTTACGGAGCTTGTCCGACTTGTGAAGGGTACGGAAAAGTGATCGGAATTGATGAAGATTTGGTGATTCCGAATAAAACGTTGTCGATTTTCGAAGATGCCGTTGCTTCATGGAAAGGTGAAACGATGAGCGAATGGAAGAAAGATTTCATTAAAAAAGCGAAAGACTTCCCTATTCATAAGCCTTATCATCAATTAACCAAAGAACAGAAAAAATATCTTTGGAAAGGAGACGGAAAAAGCACATTCCCATCAGTTGATAATTTCTTCAAAATGCTTGAGGAAAATTTATATAAAATTCAATATCGTGTCATGCTTTCCCGTTATCGCGGAAAAACACTTTGTCCGACTTGTGAAGGATTGAGATTACGTGAAGAAACAACTTGGGTAAAAATTGACGGATACAATATCCAGTCGATGATCGAGCTTCCTTTGGATGAATTATTTCCTTTAATCAACAGCTTAAAACTGTCTGATCACGATAAGGAAATCGCCAAAAGATTATTATACGAAATCACAACCCGTATTGAGTTTTTATTAAAAGTAGGGTTGGGATATTTAACGTTGAACAGAACTTCAAACACGCTTTCGGGTGGGGAAAGTCAGAGAATTAACTTGGCGACGAGTCTGGGAAGTTCTTTGGTGGGTTCTATTTATATTTTGGATGAACCTTCAATCGGGCTTCACTCAAGAGACACCGAAAATTTAATTGGTGTTTTAAAAAATCTCCGCGATCTTGGAAATACGGTAATCGTTGTAGAACACGATGAAGACGTAATGAAAGCTGCAGATTATATCATCGATATTGGTCCGGAAGCGGGTTATCTTGGTGGTGAACTGGTTTTTTCAGGTGATTATAAAGAACTGAAAAATGCAGATACTTTAACTTCAAAATATCTTACTGGCAGATTGGAAATTGAAGTTCCTGCAAAGCGTAGAAAAGCAAAAGAATGGATCAATATAAAAGGAGCGCGTCAAAACAACCTTAAAAATGTAGATGTAGACGTTCCTTTGGAAAGTTTGGTCGTAATTTCAGGAGTTTCAGGAAGTGGAAAATCTACTTTAATGAAAGAAATTCTTACGAATGACATCCAAATTCAATTAGGAATGGGTGGAAAAAAAGGCGATTACGATTCTGTCGAATTTCCTAAAAAGCTCATCAAACATATTGAACTGATCGACCAAAATCCGATCGGAAAATCATCCCGTTCGAATCCTGTTACGTATTTGAAAGCTTATGACGATATCAGAGATCTTTTTGCCAAACAGAAAGTATCGAAAATGATGGGTTACAAGCCGAAACATTTCTCTTTCAACGTTGATGGCGGAAGATGCGACGAATGTAAAGGTGAAGGTGTCATCAATGTTTCGATGCAGTTCATGGCAGATATCGAGCTTGAATGCGAGGTTTGTAAAGGAACGCGTTTCAAAAACGAAATTCTCGAGGTAAGATTTGATGAAAAAAACATTTCGGATATTCTTCACATGACGGTTGATGAAGCGTTGGAGTTTTTTAAAGATAATAAGGAAGATAAAATTGTAACCAAACTGAGACCTTTGCAGGATGTTGGTTTAGGATATTTGCAGTTGGGACAGAGCTCTTCTACTCTTTCCGGCGGTGAAGCGCAACGTGTAAAACTGGCTTCATTTCTGGTAAAAGGTGTGACGACGGATAAAACTTTGTTTATTTTTGATGAACCTTCAACAGGTTTGCATTTCCATGATATTCAAAAATTATTGAAATCTTTGCAGGCGTTGATCGATTTGGGACATTCTGTGATTGTTATTGAACATCAACCGGACATCATCAAATCCGCAGATTACGTGATCGACATCGGTCCTGAAGCCGGAAAATACGGTGGAGAAGTTGTTTTCACAGGAACTCCGGAAGAATTAGCAAAAAATAAAAAATCTCATACAGCAAAATATATTAAAGAAAAGCTGGAGAATTAAAATAAGAAGAGAGTCAAAATGACTCTCTTTTTTTGTTTGAATATATTAAGAGCCTGTTTAAATTTTATATTACAAATTTTTGTAACCCTGTTTGAAATATAGTTTTTTATATTTTCTTTAGAATAAAAGTTTTGTATCAAAAGACCTAAGCTTCTTTCAAATGGAATACACTCTTATTTTTAACGCAAAGATTATATTTACATTCCGCATTATTTTAGAAAGCAAAGGCAAATAAAATTTGCTTCACAAAGCGTGAAAACAGCGCTTCATCAAATCAACTTGTTGATTCTTCTTTGCTCACTTCATAATAAGTACTATTGAATTAAATCTTTGCGTTAAAAATGAGTACTGCTTTTTGAAATGTTTGAATTAAATTTAAACAGACTCTAAAGAGACTCGTAAAAGTTATCCACAAAAAATTGTTAGTAACTTGTGAATTTTAACATTTAATTCATGGTAGATAAAAAATTTATTCCTACATTTACTATGTAATAAATCTGAAATGAAATTAATTTTTGCTTTTTTCAGCTTTGAAATTGCAATTAAATTTATAAAAATTTAAGCACAGCATTGTCGGCTGTGCTTTTTTATTGTTGTCTAATTAAAAAAATGAGATGTATTTATCTACTGGATCTGCTCCTAAAGAGCAGATTCTTTCATCTCTTCACTTTTTCTACATTTTCACAACCAAATCAAGTTCGATTGGTGAAATTATTTTTTCTGTGATTAATAAAATTCACTTAAAAATGATTTAAACTTTATATTTTATTATAAAAGATTATAAAGTTTAGTAAACAATTCTTATTACCAATATTTTATATTTTTTTAACAGTCTTTATCTGATTAATTATATAATTTCGCCATTATAAAATCACAAATAAATGAATAAAAATCAAATCAACGCTGAAGTTCCGTAGATTTCTGGATAGCCTATATTATAGATTTCAGGAATACAAAATATTTTAGTCCTTATCTTACTTTTCAGGCTTTACTGTCCAAACTAAAGAAAATATCTTAAACGTTAACATAAACAATTTGCTGGATTACAACGAAAGGGAAATCTATTGCTGCAAATTGAATTAAGAAGCACCGAATTAATTAAATTATAAAAAACTATTCTGACCAAGGAATCACAAAAGCTATTTTGAGTATCTAGATTGATTTTTTTTTATTAAAGCATCCGAAAGTCGGATGCTTTTTTAATGAAGATAAAATATTCGATCAAATAAAATTAGTAATCACTACTCTTATTTCATTAGTTAAAAGACTGCTTATAGCTCAAAGGTGTAGTGTTGGTTTTCTTTTTGAATAATTTATTGAAAGACTGAGAATGCTCAAAACCTAATTGATAAGCCACTTCCGACACAGAAAAACTTGTAGTCGTAAGATATTCCTTTGCTTTCTCTATCAGCTTTTCATGAATATGTTGCTGCGCGTTTTGTCCGGTCAGGTTTCTCAGCATATCACTTAAATAATGTGTTGAAAGATTCAGTTCCGAAGCCAGAAATTCTACCGTCGGAAGTCCTTTTGTGAGTGTTTCCTGATTGTTAAAATATTCATCAAGGAGTTCCTCCATTTTAGAAAGAAAATCACTGTTGACAGCTTTTCTGGTGATAAATTGACGCTTATAAAATCTATTACTGTAATTCAACAACACTTCAATATAAGAAACAATAACGTCTTGGCTCACTTCATCGATGGCATTATTCAGCTCATCCAGAATATTGTTCAACAAACCTACCACTGTACTCTTCTCTTTATCAGACAAATGCAACGCTTCATTGGTGTCGTAAGAAAAGAAGCCATATTTTTTTACGTTTTTAGCTAGAGGATAATTCCTGATAAAATCGGGATGCATCAACAAAGTATATCCATGATATTCAGCATCTTCTTCTGTAAATAAAATCTGATTGGGTGCTGTAAACATCATTCCGCCTTCATTGAAATCGTAATAGCCTTGTCCGTATCCTATTTTTCCGTTCTCTGAGAATTTGTAGGAAATTTTATAAAAATCAAGCGCAAAACTACGATTGAGCATTTCTTTATTCACGCTCATACTCGTATTATCAACCAGACTAATCAGCGGATGAAGAGGCTTAGGAAGACTCAAAATCTGGTGAAGTTCTGAAATCGACGAAATTTTCAAAGGAGAATGATCTTTCTTTTCCATGATTTAAAGTTACAAAATTAAGTTTTAGGGTAATCGTGTTTGAGTGTGTAAAATAATTAGAAATTTAAAAATAATTGATTATCCCTTTTGATGCCTAAATTAATTTAAGCGCAAAGTTCGCAAATATTTTTTGACAACTAACCGCTTTTAAGTTATACAAAGGCGTTCTATTTAAAAAAGATCACAAAGTATTTCTTTACTTACCTATTTTTAGGTGGAAAAACGGATATTCAAAAAAACTCTAAAATTCACATACACTCAAACTCTAAAACCCAAATTAAGTTTAAATAAATTGTTTACCAAGTTGCTCTCTGAATGCTTCAACACCCATTTCCAGCCGTTGTGCATACAAAGCTTTCGCATCTTCACCGGCAACATATCTCAATTGTTTTTTACCATCGGTTGCAGCTTCATAAACCACATCTGCAATCAGTTTCCGGTGCAGAAGCGTGTTCCAGCATACTTTCTGTATTAGAAAACATGGTATTCACCAAATCTGCATATTCCGGTTGATTTCCTGTGTCTAATGAACGGCTGATAAAATCGGTCTTGATTCCGCCCGGAGAAACCGTTTTAATATCAATTCCCAATGCATTTAATTCAAAAGCTAAACTTTCGCTCCATCCTTCCAAAGCCCATTTCGTAGCATGATAAATTGAACTGATCGGGAAAGTTAATAATCCACCGATTGAAGTCGTAGAAATGAACATTCCCTGTTTTTTTTCTCTGAAATAAGGAATAAAAGCCTGTGTTACACGAATAACTCCTAATAAATTGGTGGTAATTTGTTTCACGATCTGATCGTCCGTTAAAGATTCCAAAGGACCGATCAATCCGTATCCTGCATTGTTGAAAACCAAATCGATATCACTGATTTCCAATGCTTTTTTCGTCGTCGATTTAATTTGTTCTAAATTTGTAACATCTAATGGAAGCACGGTAACGTTTTCCAATTGAGTAAGTTCTGTTTCGGCTTCAGGATTTCTCATCGTTGCGATAACGTTCCATCCTTTGCTTTGAAATAATTTTGCGGTTGCTTTTCCTAGTCCAGTTGAAGCACCTGTGATGAAAATTGTTTTCATTTTTTTACTTGTTTAATTTTTACAGGACAAAGTTGCGGATTCGTGAAAAGGATAAAGTTGCCAAAACGGGTAAAGATGTAGCCAAAATGAAAATGGTCTGAAAATTTCATTCAAATTAATATATCATTATCATTACAAATAAAATATAAGCATATGAAAACAAAGCAGATATGGGCGAATCTCGCAGTAGCAGATATCGAACGCACCACAAAATTCTACACAGAATTAGGTTTTACATCCAACAATTCTATGAATTCTGATGAACTGACAAGCTTTTCTTTTGGGCAAAATAATTTTATCATTAATTTTTTTCTGAAAGATGTTTTTCAGAAGAATACTAAAGTTGAAATATCAGATTTAAAGGATGGAAACGAAATTATCTTCAGTCTTTCCACAGAAACTAAGGAAGAAGTTGACGAATGGACTGAAATTATTAAGAAAGCAGGAGGAAAAATTTTCGCTGAACCTTATGAAATTGGCAAAGGATATACTTTTGTTTTTTCTGATCCGGATGATCACAAATTCAATGTATTGTATTGGCCGGGAATGTGATTTTAACAATTTTAAATGTACTTCAATAAAAAACCGAAGATTCAATGAATCTCCGGTAAAAAATTTGCTAAATATTAATGTGAAATTAATTAAGATTTTAACGTCCAGATGGAACCGTTTTTTGTGGTGAATTTTTCAAGACTTCCTTTAGAAGAAAGCTCGTTTAATAACTGTTCGCTTTCTTTTCTCGGAGTTCCCGATAATTCTGAGAATTCTTTTGCTGTAAGAGAATTATACTTTGCAAAAAGATTTTCCCAATTTTTAGAATATTCAGATTTCTTTGTGTCCGAATTTACTTTTAAAATAGCTGTTTCGTAGAATGCATAAGGCTTTGAACCATACACCATTTCTTTACTTCCGTTACCGTTTGTAAAAAACATGGTAGGAAAACCACGAACACCCATTTCTTTAGCTAATTTCAGATCTTCTTCGAAAAGTTCTTTTCCTTTTCCTTCGAAATCTGTTTTCAGTTTGTCTGTATCAAGACCTACTTTTTTAGCCGCTACAGCCATATTTTCCCATTTCGCGATATTCTTTTTCTTTAAAAATACCATTTCACGAAGCTCTCTCATGAATTCAATTGCTTTCTTTTTATCCTGCATTTGTGCAGCTTTAAAGGCAATTGAAGGCGGATAAGAAGAGTCCAGAGGATCTTGCAACCAAACATCTCCGTCGATTGGCATATCATAATAAACACTTACTTCGTCCCAATGATGTGCAACGTCAGAAGGCTTGCTGATACCGCCGCTGTTGTAGCTCCAGTTCGGAAGAAGGCCTCCCATTCTGTATTCTATATCTACGCTGTTTCCGTATTCTAATTTAAGTTTTCTCAACTGAGGCTCGATTCCCCAGCAAGAAGAGCAGATAGGATCTGTAAAATAAATAACTTTTACAGGTTTTTCATTAACTTTTACATTGATGTCCCCGATCTCGATTTTATCTCCGGGAACTTCGCAAATTCCTGTAGCAGGATCACACAATAGTGGGTTTGTTGCTTTGTTTTCCATTTTTTTACTTTTATCACTTTTTCCTTACTGCAACTTCCTAAAGTTGCAGTAAGGAAAAAGAATGTTAGTATTTTGTAGTTTATCATTTTTGTGATGATAAGGATTTATGATGTTTGATTTGATGTTGAATACAAAACTAATATTTAATCATCAGACTTCGGTAATGAATTTCCTTTTGGAAACCAGTTTCCTTGATGAAACTACCTAACTATTTTTTATTAAATTTACAGAATCATATAAAACGGATCTGGATTATGAAGAAAAAAGCGAATTTGAATACAACAGTAATCTGCAAAAACAGAATGAATGCCATTAAAGATGCCATGGAAATCTTATCCGGGAAATGGAAGTTTCATATTTTAGGAACATTAATGCAGGGAGAAAAAATGCGTTTCATGGATTTGCTGCGCGAAATTGACGGAATTGCCGCCAAAATGCTTTCAAAAGAGCTCCAGGACATGGAAATCAACCATCTCATTAATCGTACTGTATTGAATACCAAACCCGTAACTGTAGAATATGAAGTCACCGAATACGGCAGAACCATACAGCCCATCATCGACGAAATCGCCAAATGGGGCATAGAATACAGAAAATCTCTTTATGAGAAGTAGAATAAATAAAAACCGACAATATGACTTTGCCGGTTAGAAAAAAACAAAAATTGATATGGATATGATTAGATATGTGTTTCTCTTTAACTCTGTAATTCGATTTTTTTGTTACTACAAATCTATCTTTATTTAGAATTAATAAATATAATATTCTAATGACATTTATCACTTTTTGAATATTTTGTTAATTTTCAATTAATTCGGTTAATTAATTCAGAACTAGACTCTTGTCAATTGATCCAGCTTTTTTAAAAGTGCAGGAATCCTGAAATCACCGTGCATCTGCTCTATTTTCGGTTTGATTTCGTCTACGTCAACTCCTTTTGCGGTTACAAATAATGGCGTTTTACTTTCTCCGCGATAGATTTCTCTTCTTTGAAAATCAGGAGCGTTGAAACCGTTTTTTGCAACTCCGATCACTGGAAATTTCCCTTCTAAAACTTCATAAAGATAGCCTCCCAAACCAATTTTACAGTCGTTATCCAACGTAACGTATCCATCAACAATGATGATATCGCCTTGTTTAAGGGTAATTTTATTTAATAAACTTACAATACAGGGCAATTCTCTTTTATAGAAAACTCCACTTTCATAGTCGGAAGCAATGGGTATTTTTTCACTGAAAATTTCGGTTTCTACTTCAGAAATCCAGTCTTCAAAAGCGATACAGATTGTATTCGCGTAATCATCAAAATAATACGTATCAAAAGCGTAAATCATTAAATTTTATTGTCAATTTATTTATTAAAAAACTCTCCAAAATGCCATAAAATCCCGGAAGGATCGTGTACAAAACATTCTTTTCCCCACTCCATTGTTCTGATCGGCGTTACTCTTACATTTTCATATTTTTCAGTAAGATGCAAACTTAAAAGCTCTTCCCAGAAATCTTCAACATTCTCAACCTCAATGAAAAGCATTGTATTTTCAATCCAGTCTTTTACATACGCGTCCTGTAGATAAAATCCGATTTCATTCCATTTAAACAACGATAGTTTCGGCTCTAAAATTATTTCTTCAAAACCAAGATCTTTATAAAAATTGCTGCTGATTTCAAAATTTTCAGAACCAACAAACGGACGGATAGATTTAATTTTCTGTTTCATAACTGCTTATTTTTCCAATCATTATAAGTCATTTCAAATTTTATTTCCCCTCTTCCATGCGTTCCGATTTCTTTCCAGCCAGATTTTCTGTAAAAGTTTTCGGCTCTTGTATTGGGTGAAGTTTCCGAGCCAGACATTTTCTTGAGTTTGATCGAAATACCAATTCAACATGATGTCGTGAAGTTTTCTTCCAATACCTTGCTTTTCAAAATCGGGATGTAAAAATAATGCCCAAATATTATTTTCCTTTAAATCTACAATAGAAAAGCCAACAATCTGGTTATCAATCTCACAAACCCAACCTTTTCCTCTTTGAAATAGAAACTCTTCACAATCTTTATCCGTTACCAAATTGGGATTCGACAACATATTTTCTTTAACAGAATTTCTTACAATCTGTATTTCTGGAATATCTTTTAACTGAGCTTCACGAATAATCATTACTTCAATTAATATTTTAATTAAAAACCTATAAGATTCTGTCTCTTATAGGTTTAATATATTTTATTTCAACAATTTTAAGATAGAAATTATTTTCTATCAACTACGATTCTTTCCGTTCTGTTTGCCAATTCCCAAGCGGTTGTAAAAACAAGCTGTGCTCTTTTTGCCAATAAGTTGTAATCTATTTTTTCTACATCATCCGTTGGCTTGTGATAATCTTCGTGAATTCCATCGAAGAAAAAAGCAACCGGAATATCATGTTTCGCAAAATTATAATGATCCGATCTGTAATACAATCTCTCGGTATCACTAGGATCATCGTATTTATAATTCAATTCTAAATTGTTCGTTCTTTTATTTGCCGCTTCATTGATGATTTTCAATTGAGAGCTTAACATCTCAGAACCAATCACATAAACATATTGTTTTCCTCTGTTTTCAGGGTCATCGCGACCGATCATATCAATATTTAAATCAACAACGGTATTTGCCAATGGAAAAACAGGATTTTCCGTATAATATTCAGAACCAAATAATCCGTGTTCTTCGCCCGTTACGTGAAGGAATAAGATAGATCTTTTCGGACCTTTTCCAGCTTTTTTTGCACTTTGGAAAGCTTTTGCAATCTCCATTACGGCAACAGTTCCGCTTCCATCGTCATCTGCTCCGTTGTACACAACACCGTTTTGTGTTCCGACGTGATCATAATGTCCGGAAATTACCACAATTTCTTCAGGCTTCTCAGAACCTTCAATAAAAGCAAGAATATTTTCGGAATCAGGAAGATTTCCACCGCCTCTTTTCTTCATAAAATCTGCCGGAACTTTCTGATAATAAGAACCTAAAGCTTTCGGAAAAGAAATTCCAAGATTTTTATAATAATCAACCATGTATACTCCAGCTTTTTTCTGTCCCGGACTTCCTGTATCTCTACCTCCCATTTCGTCAGAAGCGATAACGTATAAGTTTTTCTTTAAGTCGTCTGCGCTAATTTCCTTATACGCAGATAGAAACGCTTTATCTCCTTTTACATTTGGCGAAGTTTGAGATGCCGCTTCAGTAGGCTTTTTTGCTGTTCCACAACTTACCAATACAGCGATTGAAAATAGTGGAATGAATAGTTTTTTCATTATAAAATAATTTGCTTAAAAATAATAAAAATTATTTAATCTGTAACGAATGTCTAATTTTCTTATATTTGATATAAACGCAAAATATATGCAAAAAGTTTACGGATTTACTCATTATTCATTTTTTACGGAAATGTCGGAGCTTGCTTTGAGACATCATAGTTTTGATCTTTCTTTAGGATTGGCTGATTTTGATATTGATGAACGTTTAAAAGAGTTTCTGAAAGAATCCGTCGATCATAATACTCATAATTATGAACCACTTGCCGGAAATCCCGCTTTGATAGAAAGTGTTATCCGTTTTAATCTAAAGAGAAAAAACAGTATTTTTTTACAGGAAAATCAGGTTACTATTACGCCTTGTGCAACTTTCACTTTATATACGGCTCTTAAAACTATTCTGAATCAAGGAGATGAAGTTATTATTATTCAGCCTTCTTATTATACTTATGCTCCTTCGATTGTTTTAAATAACGGCATTCCTGTCTATTATGATCTTGATAATGATTTTAATATAAACTGGGGAAAACTGCAAAATTGCATTTCAGAAAAAACAAAAGCCATTATTGTAAACTCTCCACAAAACCCTACCGGAAAAATCTGGTCTCAAAATGATTGGAATCAATTATATGAATTAATAAAAGATCAGGAAATTTATCTGATTTCTGAAGAAATTTACGACACGTATTGTTACGACGGAATCGAACACTACAGTTCATTTCTCCATCCCGAATTAAAGAAAAGGACATTCTGTATTTTTTCTTTTGGTAAAATGTTTCATTCCACCGGCTGGAAAGTGAGTTATTTATTAGCTGCAGAAGACTTAACTGCTAAATTCCGATGTCATCAGCAATATATTTCTTACAGTGCGAATGCTCCCTGTCAATATGCGATTGCAAAATATCTTGAAATATTTGATCCCTCGAAAAATCAAATTTTAATGCAGAAAAAACGGGATATTTTTAATGAATTAATTCAGGAAACGCCTTTAATTGTGGAACAAATAGCTGAAGGTGCTGTTTTTCAAATTGCTAATTTCAGACATATTTCCAAAACAATGACGGATGTAGAATTTTCAAAATGGTTGACAGTTGAGAAAAAAGTGGCTTGTCTTCCGCTGTCTGCTTTTTATAATTCGAGGGAAAATTCGGATTATGTGCGTTTTAGCTTTGCTAAAAAAGATGATTTGATTATTGATGCTTTGGAGCATTTAAGAAAGAATCTTTAATGAAATGAAAAAATTTCTGCTGATTTTTTCCCCATGGATTTCACTGATTTTCACAGATGTTTGGGTTCTATTTTTTTAATATTTATGATTGTTCTATTTAATCTAAATAAAAAAGCACCGCGTTTTGCAGTGCTTTATTTATTTTTTATTGAATTTTAAAGAGCCAAAACTCTTACATCAATTCTTCTGTTTTTTGCTTTACATTCGTCGGTATCATTCGCTTCACAAACAGGATGCTGAGATCCGTAACCTTCCGCTTCTACCCGATCTCCTGCAACTCCTAATTCTAATAATTTAAGTTTTGCAGTCTGAGCTCTTAAGCTGGAAAGCTTCTGATTACTTTCTTCATTTCCGGTATTATCTGTGTAACCTCCCAATTTTATTTTAAGACTAGGATAAGCATTTAAAATTTCAACTAAATTTAATAACTGAACATCAGAGCTGGCTTTCAAATCACTTGATCCGGTTTCAAAATACAGATTTTCAATCGTATACCAATTGTTTGGATCTAAAACTTTCTGATCTTTATTTTTAACCAAATTATACAGTTGATACAATTGACTTTCTTCCCCGATTGAGATCTTTTTTCCACCTTCCAATTCAATTTCCTGAATATTTCCGGTTTCATACACAAAATCTCCGTTTTCGTTTAAATGACCTTTAATTTCTCCCGGAAACTAAAACCTGTGCAGCAGTTCCTGAAGTCATATGAGTTCCCGTAATTCCCATTAACGCTTCAATTTTAGCCTTTCTATTGGCTTCAATTTTATCTTTATGTAAAACTGCCAAAGTCGGAGCGATAACCAATGAAACAATCGACATTAATTTAATCAAAATATTCATCGATGGTCCGGAAGTATCTTTGAAAGGATCTCCTACCGTATCTCCTGTCACAGACGCTTTATGAGGTTCTGAGCCTTTATAATAAGTCTGTCCGTTGATATCAACTCCTTTTTCAAAAGATTTTTTAGCATTATCCCAAGCTCCACCTGCGTTATTCTGGAACATTCCCATTAAAACTCCGCAAACTGTTGCTCCGGCTAAGAATCCACCCAACACTTCTGGTCCGAAAATAAAACCAATTAATAAAGGGGAAATAATGGCAATTGCTCCCGGAAGCATCATTTTTTTAATCGAAGCGTCTGTGGAAATAGCCACACACTTTTCGTATTCAGGTTCTGCTTTTCCTTCCAAAATCCCCGGAATTTCACGAAATTGTCTTCTCACTTCTTCCACCATTGCCATTGCAGCCTGTCCAACCGCAGTGATTGCCAGTGAAGAAAAGATAAACGGAATCATTCCGCCGACAAATAATCCTGCCAAAACATCGGCTCGGTAAATATCAATTCCATCGATTCCTGCAATTCCTACGAATGCGGCAAATAAAGCTAAAGCTGTTAAGGCTGCAGAAGCAATTGCAAAGCCTTTTCCTGTCGCAGCGGTAGTATTTCCTACAGCATCTAAAATATCTGTTTTTTCACGTACTTCTTTTGGCAATTCGCTCATTTCAGCAATTCCTCCGGCGTTGTCTGCAATGGGTCCGAAAGCGTCAATTGCCAATTGCATGGCTGTTGTAGCCATCATTCCGGCTGCTGCGATGGCAACTCCGTACAATCCGGCGCACAAGTATGAACCGTAAATTCCACCTGCTAAAACGATGATTGGTAATAAAGTAGACTCCATACCAACGGCAAGTCCGCCAATGATATTGGTTGCATGACCTGTTGAAGACTGCCTTACAATACTTTTCACGGGTCTTTTGCCCATTGCGGTGTAGTATTCTGTAATGATACTCATTAAAGTTCCTACGACAAGCCCGACCATAATTGCCCCGAAAACACCCATTTTAGTGAATTCATGACCTCTTAAAACCATTTTATCCGGCAAGATATAAGTCACCAAAAAATATGAAGCTATAGCGGTGATAACGATACTTCCCCAGTTTCCAAGGTTCAAAGCATTCTGAACGCTTGAAGTAGAAGAATCTTCGTTATCATTAATTCTAACAAATAAAGTTCCTATCATGGAGAAAATAATTCCTGTTCCGGCAATTAACATCGGTAAAAGAATCGGTGCAAAACCACCGAAAGAATCGACAGAAACCGTTTCTCTTCCTAAAACCATCGTCGCCAAAACCGTAGCTACATAAGAACCAAATAAATCGGCTCCCATTCCTGCAACGTCACCCACATTATCACCTACGTTATCGGCAATTGTAGCGGGATTTCTAGGATCATCTTCCGGAATTCCCGCTTCTACTTTCCCCACTAAATCGGCTCCAACGTCTGCTGCTTTTGTGTAAATACCACCACCTACTCTCGCAAATAATGCAATAGATTCTGCTCCTAATGAAAATCCTGTAAGAATTTCAATGGTTCTTTCCATTTCATGGGAATCAACGGTTGAATGAGGGGCGAAAATCTGTTTTAAAATCAAAAATAACGCTCCCAATCCTAAAACCGCTAATCCTGCAACACCCATTCCCATTACAGATCCTCCTGCAAATGAAACTTTTAAAGCTTTTGAAAGGGATGTTCTTGCAGCTTCTGCCGTTCTTACGTTAGCTTTTGTGGCGATCTTCATTCCGATAAAGCCGGCCAATGCAGAAAATACAGCTCCAAAAACAAAAGCAATTCCGATGCTCCAATGCGAATTGGCACTGGTAGTTCCCATAACGGCTAATAAAATGGCTACAATAACTACGAAATAGGTCAAAACTTTGTACTCAGCTTTTAGAAAAGCCATTGCACCGTCAGCGATGTGACCGCTGATAATTTTCATTTTTTCATTTCCGGCATTTTGCTTATTTACCCAATTACTTTGGAAAAAAGTGTAAATTAAAGCAATGACACCAAAAAATGGTACTAACACAAATAGATCCATAGTTTAATATTTTTTTGGTAATAGAAAATTAAATATAATAAATAATTCTCATGAATTTGTTTAAAAATATTATAACTATTTAAAAATTAGGAGTTAAACGGTTAACCTATTAAAGATACTTTGTTTACCGTTTTTTGATGATCTTTGATTTTTTTTCCCACAGATTTCACGGATTTTCACAGATGATTGTGGTATTTGTGAGTAGGAACTTATGATGTTTTTAAGTTGCAGAAAATAATTAGTGATCTAAGAAAAACTTTCAGCGCTTGAAATAGTGAGAGAGTTGATTGTATGTTGAAAGATGCAGCCTGACTTGAGTGGAGCACATTTTGTAGTTTTTGGAAAGGGAAAAGCATTGGGAAAACTGCAAAATTGCGGGAACGGAAGGCGGAAATAGCTGCCCAAATTATTAATTTTTTTGAAGTACTGAATTTATAATCTAAATTTTCTTAATTCAAATAAACGGAATTTATCTTTATTTAAACATTCAGAATTTAAGAATCTGACTATTTCTAAGAATTGAGAAATCAATAAATCGATTTTGTTTAAGTTTTAAGTATCAATCTTAACTTCTTAATGTTGGAAAATGTAAACAGACTCTTAATGATCTAAATTTTAATCAATAAAAAAGGATAAACGAAAACTCATTTATCCTTAAATATCATTAAATCAGAGAATATTATCCTCCAAATTTGTTTGAATAATCTTCCTGAGATGCTTTGATTACTTTTTTGGCATGTTCAGCACCGTAAACCTCTTGGATTCTGCATTTTGCAGGCTCATCCGGTAAGTTTTTGTATGTCAGGAAATAGTGCATTAATCGTTTCACTTCAGCTTCAGGCAATTCTGCGATATCTCTGAAATGTCCGAAAGCGTGATCACCGATCATTACGGCAACGATTTTGTCATCTGCTTCACCTCCGTCGATCATTTTGAAACCTCCGATTGGAATAGCCTCCATAAATAACCCACCTCCGTGAATATTGTGAGAGCTCAAAACACAGATATCCAATGGATCGTGATCTCCCGTTGTAACGTCTGTAGCGCCTCTTTCAACCGCTAATTTCATTACTTCATTGTCACAATATGTTCTTGGAACGAATCCGTATAATGCAGGAATAATATTTGAAAATTTCTGAGGTCTGTCTACCTTTAAATATCCTGTTTCTTTATCTACTTCATATTTAATAGTATCCGAAGGAACGATCTCCACGAAAACGTTTACAACATTTGGCGCATCTTCTCCCGCAGAAACCCCATGCCATGGATGTGCTTTAAAATTTGGAATCATTATTTAAATTTTTTATTTTTTAGTTAAGCTATTATTAAAATTTCTCTTCTTAAATCTTCAATGGTCTTCGAAATATAATCGTCATCTTCCATATAATTCATGATGAAAATGGTCTTAAACTCCTCAAGAGTTGCATTGCCATTGATTCCTTCATATGTTTTGTGAAGCGTTCCGATGATCGCATTCTTTGATTCAACAATATTCTTCCAAGAATTTTTTGTGATATAAAGCTGTTGCGAAGAATTGTAATCAAACTCTTCATTGATCGACTTTTCTGTAAGAAAAATAAATTCATGAGCGGCAAGATCTTTATCAAACCTCTGAATCAGATTTGAAGGCTTCATTCTTTCCATAAAAAGCGTCATTCTTTCATAAGACTGCGTCTTATTCTCGGAATTCGACTTCATGGAAAGCAGCTTGATTTCCTGCTCTTTAAGTTTAATGTAAGTAAATACAAATTGTCTAAGCAAAACCAAGAAAGGTATCGCGATGATTAATGCAAAAGCATAAGGTAAATATCCTGAAAAACTTGTCATAATTTGAGGTAGCAAAATTACTGATAATTTCTGAATTTATCGTTGAAAAACACAGGATTGTACAACTTCCGGATGTATTTATGGTTTTTAGGAAAGTTTCTTTAAAATTTTACTTTCGATATAGCCGTATTCCTGAAGTTTCTCCCCCGAAACTTTTGAAGAAAACTTCAATTCCTCGGATGTTGCTTCCCATAAAATTGAATGTCTTTTCGTGAATATAATGATTCAGAATTTTATCTATTAAAAAAGAAGGTCCGTTTTCGCTTTTATAATTTTCATCATTGATTAATCCTAATAAAGAAAGTTGATCTTTCTCTGAAATCAAAACAGCTATATTGATTAATTTTTCATCTAAATAAGCCGCGCAAAGCTTCAGAGAATCATTTTCAGAAAGGAAGTTTAAATATTTTTTGAATTTATCAACATCCGTTTGTTTTGTAAGACCTTTAAAATTATTTTCTATAAAAGAAATATGTTCAGAATTAGCTTCAATTTCTTTGTAAATAAGATGTTGTGCACATTTTGTAGTCGATTTTCGTCCTTTGAAATATTTTTTTCTATGCAAAATCACATAATCTGAAAGAGGAATGACGTAGTTTTTTTTCTTCTCAAGATCTTCAGAAAATGAGTTGTCTTTATTAAAAGTATATAAAAAGATTTTATAATTTTTACGCAGATATTTTAAAAACCGATCATTGATTTCAACATTATCTTTATCTGAAAAAACACCCAATTGCTGACAAAAAAGGGGCATGATGACAAAGTTAATTCCCAGTTTCTTTTTTAACGGAACAGGTAAAATTGCTTCATAATCTCCAGAAACCAAAAGTTCCCAATTTCCAGACAGTTCATCTAAAACTTCTTTTTTTGCGTACCAGTTTCTCTGTTCAGAATTTTCCAGACACTGTGTATATTTTTCGAAATCAATTTCGTGATATTTCAATGTTCTAATCATAATAATCCTTCGTCTGAGAAACTAAAATATGAATTCTGCGTGATAATTAAATGATCTAAAAGCTGTATGCTTAAAGTATTTCCGGCTTCTTTTATTTTTTGTGTAATGTCGATATCTTCCCTACTCGGTTTCAAATTTCCCGACGGATGATTGTGTGCAATGATAACTCCCGTAGAAAAATGGTCTAAAGCAGTTTTAAACAAAACTCTTACATCAACGATAGATTGGTTGATCCCGCCTTGTGTTAATTGTGCTATATGAATAACTTTATTGCTTTGGTTTAGGAAAAGCGCCCAAAATTCTTCTGTTCGTAGATCTGAAAGATGATTTTTTAAAATTAAATAGGCATCATTACTTTTAGAAATTGTCGGTTTCTCCGGAACTTCCTGGCTCGCTCTTCTTCTTCCGATTTCCAAGGCTGTGGTGATCGAAATTGCTTTTACCTCACCAATTCCTTTGAATTTCATCAAATCCTTAACTGAAAGTAAGCTTAATTGATTCCAGTTATTATCCACAGAAGCTAGAATTTTTCTTGCCAATTCTACTGCCGTTTCGTCTCTGTTTCCGCTTCCCATAATGATTGCCAACAATTCGGAATCAGAAAGTGAGTTTTTACCTTTTGATAAAAACTTTTCTCTGGGTCTGTCGTCTTCGGCAAGAAATTTAATGGACATTTTGGGAAATTATGAGTTATGAATGATGAATTATAAACTTAATAAAAAGCATATAAAATAATAGGTTGTTTAGAGTGATCTATAAATTTTGCAGTTTCAATAAATGCGTTTTTTGAAAGCATCGGACAACCAAAACTCAAACACGCCGGATTTGTCGATTCATTATCTTCAATGCAATAATAGGAATGTAGAACGATTGCCCTTGCTCTTGCATTGCTATTGGTTTCATCCAAACCATCCAATCGATAGGCTTTCCCAAATTTTCCGTTATAGCTTTCGCGAATTTCATATTTCCCTAAAGATGACTGATGAGAAACCGTCGACATTGCTGAACTGTAAAGCCTGTGAATTTTTAACAACAGAACCTTCACCATGCGCAACAACGGCTTTTTGTACTATTTTATCGTTTTTCAAATCGTAAACGAAATATCTGTACTTTCCGGAATTTATTTTAAAGTTGATAAAAACAGCCAAATTCTGATTGTAATTTTTTCCTTTAATATAATTCTTTATCTCCAAAATTTTTGATTTCGGTAAATAATCAATAGCATTTGTAGCCTGAGATTCAATTTTTGAACAGGAAATAAAAAAAAGAAATAAAAAAATAAGATGTTTCATCATTTGTCGGAATTTTATTCGATAATCATTCCGTCTTTCATGACTAATTTTCGGTCGGTAATTTCAGCAAGATTCGGATTGTGGGTTACAATGACAAAGGTTTGGTCGTATTTATCCCTTAAATCGAAGAATAACCTGTGTAGATCATCCGCATTTTTAGAATCCAGATTTCCTGTCGGTTCGTCTGCAAAAATAATTTTCGGAGAATTGATTAAAGCTCTCGCAACCGCTACTCTCTGCGCTTCACCTCCTGATAATTGATTCGGTTTATGATGCAATCTTGGTTCGATCTTTAGATCTTCAAATAAAGCATACGCCTTTTCTAACGCTTCTTTTTCGTTCGCTCCTGCAATTTTTGTAGGCAATAAAACATTTTCCAAAGCAGTAAATTCAGGAAGCAACTGATGAAACTGAAATACAAAACCGATATTCTGGTTTCTGAATTTAGAAAGCTGTTTATCATTCATATTGATGAAAGATTCTCCGGCAATAGAAATTTCGGTACCGAATTTATTCGATGTACTTGGCTGATCCAAAGTTCCTAAAATCTGTAAAAGCGTAGATTTTCCAGCTCCCGATTCTCCGACAATAGAGACAACTTCGCCTACTTTTATATGAATATCAACCCCTTTTAATACTTCTAAATTCCCATAAAATTTATGGATATTTTTTGCTTTAATCATGATTCAAAAATAGTAAATTGATTTGAAATATGAGATAATTTTAAGGTGAATTATAAATGGTGGATTTTTCATTATTGACAACGTTAAAAAAATATTCTCAAATTCTTCTTTCTGAAGCTATTTCCAGCTCTCCACTATTACTCCTCGCTCCAAAGCTCTTTCCTGCGCTTGCTGTGGGGTAGCCGTTTCTATCTGGGCTAGGACAGCAGTCGGTCATTTCAAATTTCAAAAAATAATCATAAAGTTTGTCATCTCGTAGAGATCTAGGCATAGTATTAGAAAATAGAATGGAAAGATTCGTGCTTAGATCCCTATGGGAAGACAAACTGCGTGGGATGTCTTACATTTAAATAATTTAAAACAAAAAACGCTTCTCAAAATCGAGAAGCGTTTTTCAATATTTTAAAACGTTAGAAAATTACACTAATAAACTTAGAGGACTTTCTAAATATGTTTTTAAAGTTTGTAAGAACTGAGCACCTGTAGCACCGTCTACCACTCTGTGATCACAAGCTAATGAAAGCTTCATGATGTTTCCAACCACGATTTGTCCGTTTTTCACAATCGGTTTCTCGATAATTGCTCCTACTGAAAGGATGGCAGAATTGGGTTGATTGATGATACTTGTGAAAGTTTCAATTCCGAACATTCCTAAGTTTGAGATCGAGAAAGTAGAACCTTCCATTTCGTTTGCTTTAAGACCTTTAGATTTTGCTCTTCCAGCCATATCTTTAACACCAGCAGAAATTTGAGTATAACTCATCTGATCTGTGTTCTTAAGAACCGGAACTACCAATCCGTCAGGAATCGCAACCGCAACCCCAATATTAATATTTCCTCTGTGAATGATCTTATCACCCGCCCAACTTGAATTAACCTGAGGGTGTTTTCTTAAAGCAATTGCAGTCGCTTTAATAATCATATCGTTGAAAGAAATTTTTGTATCAGGTAAAGAATTGATCTCTTTTCTAGCATCAATGGCTTTATCCATATTGATTTCTACCATTAAATAGTAGTGTGGAGCAGAGAATTTACTTTCAGCAAGACGTTTCGCAATGATATTTCTTACCTGAGAGTTTGGAGTCTCTGTATCTTCTCCCTGTACAAAGCTTAAAGCAACTTGAGCAGCAGGACTTGCAGTCGGCGCAGAAGCAGCAGGTTTTGCAGATGGCTGATAATTTTCAATGTCTTTCTTAACGATTCTTCCGTTTTCACCAGAACCTTGAACACTGTGAATATCAACACCCTTTTCCTGAGCGATTTTCTTCGCCAACGGAGAAATTGCCACTCTGTCTGAAGATGAAGAACTTACCGTTTGTGCAACCGATTTCTCTTCTGCTTTAGACTCAGTTTTTTGTTCTGTAGGTTTTTCTGAAGATTGAGCCGCAGGTTCTGCAGCACCAACTCCGGAAACATCTGTTCCTGCAGGTCCTATAATTGCCAATACTGTATCAACAGGAGAAGCACCACCTTCTTCAACACCTTGCTTCAATAATACTCCGTTGAATTCAGATTCGAAATCCTGAACCGCTTTATCTGTTTCGATCTCAGCAAGAAGATCTCCTTCTTTTACTGTATCTCCTACGTTTTTGTGCCATTTCGCCACTTTACCTTCCGTCATTGTATCAGAAAGTCTTGGCATTGTAATCACTTCTACTCCAGCAGGAACTTCCGCAGAAGCTTGCTCCGGAGCAGCAGTTGTTTCAGCTTTAGGCTCTTCTTTTTTCTCTTCAGAAGCATTTGCAGCGGGAGCAGCAGCTCCACCCGTTAATCCTGAAATATCTTCTCCTTCATTACCGATAATTGCCAAAACAGAGTCTACAGCAGCTGCGTTACCTTCTTCTACACCGATGTATAAAAGGGTACCATCAATTTCAGATTCGAAATCCTGAACAGCTTTATCAGTTTCAATTTCAGCTAAAATATCTCCTTCTTTTACTTTATCTCCTACTTTTTTATGCCATTTTGCCACCTTACCTTCCGTCATAGTATCGGAAAGACGCGGCATTGTAATAACTTCTGCCATAATTTAATTTTTAATTTGTTAATGTGATGAAGTGATGATAAGAAAAGTGAAAGTTAAAATAACACACCATATCATCCTATCAGCAAATTATTATTAGTTTTCTAATTTATCTAAGAATGGGTAGTTTTCCTGAGAATATACATATTCATACACTTTTTCTACATCCGGATACGGAGAGTTTTCCATGAACTCGATACATTCTTCAACGAAATCTCTTGATTTGTTATCTGTAGCTTCCAATTCTGCTTCAGTCGCCCAATTGTTATCCAAAATTCTTTGTTTAATCAATTCAATTGGATCGTCATTTTTGTGGATAGCCACTTCTTCCTTAGATCTGTAAGGTTCTGCATCAGACATAGAGTGTCCTCTGAAACGATACGTTCTAGCCTCGATGAAAGTTGGTCCGTCTCCTCTTCTAGCTCTTTCGATCGCTTCGTAAGCAGCTTCAGCTACTTTCTCAGGATCCATTGCATCTACAGCAAGACAAGGCATTTCGTACCCTAAACCTAATTTGTAGATATCTTCGTGGTTCGCTGTTCTTTTAACAGAAGTTCCCATTGCATACTGATTGTTTTCAACAACGAAAATCACCGGTAATTTCCAGTTCATCGCCATGTTAAACGTTTCATGTAATGAACCCTGTCTAGCCGCTCCATCTCCGAAAAAGCAGATATTTACCGCTTTTCTGTCAAAAAACTTATCCGCGAAAGCAATACCTGCTCCCAAAGGAATCTGACCTCCAACGATACCGTGACCTCCATAAAATCTATGTTCTTTGCTGAAAATGTGCATAGATCCACCCATACCTCCGGAAGTACCTGTAGCCTTGCCACAAAGTTCTGCCATGATTCTTTTAGGATCTACCCCCATCGCCATCGGATGGATGTGACATCTGTAAGCAGTGATCATACTATCTTTGGTTAAATCCATTGCATGCGTGAAACCAGCAGGAATAGCCTCCTGACCGTTATACAAATGTAAAAAACCTCTGATTTTTTGTTTTAGATAAAGAGAACGGCATTTGTCTTCAAACCTTCTCCACATTGTCATATCTTCATACCACTTCAGGTATACCTCTTTAGAAAATTCTTTCATGTGTTGAGCTCTTGCTTATTTATTATGAAATAGTTGAGCAAAATTATAAAAAAAACTTCGTTTTTATTGTATACATACCAATTGTTTTTTTGGTTATAGTATTATATTTACATTATCAAACTTAAATATGGAAGAAAAACAGCCTTCAGCTCTTCATAAAATTTCAAAAATCATCTCAGATTTCTTTAATCCTTTGGTTTCTTTGTTCATATTTTTCGTATATATGAGTGTTAGAAATTATAGCTTGCATGATTCAGTTGTCTATTTTCTTCCGATATTATTAATGGTTATTATTCCGGTGGTTATTTGGCTCGTGTGGAATGTAAAAACAGGAAGATACACCAATATGGATGTGTCGAATCGTATTCAGAGAAAGACGTTGTACGTTTTTATCGCTGTTTGTGTCATTGCTTATATTGCCTATAATTATTTCAAAAACGGATATATTGATTTTATCATGCTATTTGTTTTGATTTTGCTTTTCGCCATGCAAATCAGTAATTTTTTCATTAAAAGTTCGATGCATACTTCCTTCAATATATTTGTGGCTGCTTTATTTTTTGCTTTAAATCCGATGATGGGATTAATTTGGTTAGGCATTGCAAGTTTGGTAGGAATTACCCGTGTCATTTTAAAAAGACATACCGTAAAAGAGGTATTGATGGGCGCCGGAATTGCTTTTATGGTATCTTTTCTTTACCTTTATTGCAATATACAATTTCAACATTAAGAATTTAATATGAAAATAAATCATCTCACCTCTGCCGAAGAAAACTTAATGAAACTATTCTGGAAAATGGATTCCTTTTATTTAAAAGACGTTATGGAGCAGCATCCTGAGCCAAAACCACATCAGAATACTGTTTCCACTTATTTAAAAATATTGGTAGAAAAAGGATATTTATCTACTGTAAAAGAAGGAAGGATTTTCAAATACAATGTATTGGTTCCTTTTGAAGAGTATAAAAAATTCTTATTAAAAGAACTTTCACTTAATTTTTTCAATAATTCAGGGAAAGAAATCTTAGGATTTTTAATTAATGAAAATCTGATCTCACAGAAGGATTTAAAAGACTTTAACATTAATATTGAAGCCAACCCAACAATCACAAAAGAACCGGAATTTGAATACGCCAATGAGGTTCTAAATCCGAAGAAAGATAAAAAGAAAATTAAGGAAAAAGACAAGAAAAAAAAGAAGAAGAAAGATCAGGAAAAATAAAAGCATTACCTTTTCGTAATGCTCTCTATATATATTTGATTCACTGAAATATTATCGTTGAGTTTCGGAACTCCAAACCGGAGACGAACTTCCATAGATTACTAAATTGCCATCATTTTGTATTGTTAATTTAGTTACCCCTTTGTTAGCTGTATTCGAACTCCAAACCGACCTGTTATAAGAATCATAAACTACTAAATTACCATCGTTTTGAAATTCAGCTTTACTTCCTTTATTATCCGTTCCTGAACTCCAGATTGGATCTCCATTATTAGCCGATAAAACCAAGTTTCCATCATTTTGAAAAATTAAATAATAATTACGATCTGAAGAAAAAACTTTTGTACCTCGATAAAATTTGTATCCCAAATTCACATATCCTCCGCGAAATCCATATCCATTATCGTTATTACTACTGCTGTTTTTTGAAGCCCATAAAGGATTTGTTCTATTATAAATAACAAGATTACCATCATCCTGTATTGTTAATTTATCAGCACGTCTTCCGTTTGTATTAGAACTAAAGGCAACACCATTTCCTGAAGTATATACTACAAGATTACCATCATCTTGAAAAGTAGCTCTTGTTCCTCTTCCTGTAGTCTTAGAATCCCAAATAGAATTTCCTCTTCTATTATACAGAACCAAATTGCCATCATTCTGAAATAATAAATAATATTGATTATTACCCGACCAGTACTTTTTGTTCTGATCGATATTTTGACCGTTGTAGATATTCTGTGCATTAAGCAATAGTCCTGCGAACATCATTAAAAATACCAATACATGTCTTTTCATTTTAATAAGTTTTGCTTGGTTAAAAATTTCTCTAAAATTATGCCAAAAGACAATAAGTTTGCCTTTTAGAATCTAATGAAATAATCTATTCTGAATTAAGCCCATAAAAAAAAGCGGCTTATAAAAGCCGCTTATATTTTTTACCAACGTTTTCCACCGCCGTTTCCGCCACGATCTCCACCGCCGCTGTAACCTCCGCCACCGCTTCTGTTACCGCCGCCGTAGCCACCGCCACCGCCGCTTCTGTTACCTCCACCGTAGCCACCGCCACCGCTTCTGTTACCACCTCCAGTACTGTTACCGAAAGTTCTTCTTGGCTTCTCCTCTCTTGGTTTAGCTTCTGAAACGTTTAGTTCTTTTCCGTTGAATTCTTTTTGGTTAAGAGCTTCAATAGCTTGCTGTCCTTCAGCGTCCTCCATTTCGATAAAACCGAAACCTCTAGAACGACCAGTTTCTTTATCTGTAATGATTTTTACAGAAGAAACCTCTCCAAATTCTGAAAATAGATCCTGCAACTCATAATCTTTAGTTGCGTAGTTGATGTTTGAAACAAAAATGTTCATCTGAGTTAAAAATTAAAAATGTTAACAATGATTTGGTTTATAAAAGAAAAACAACATATAAGGTTGAACAAATATTGATTCCAGATATAAGACAGGTGCAAGATACGATTATTAATTTCATATCAAAGCTTTTTTACAAAATATTTCAGTAAAATTTACAACTAAAGTATTCTTTCGTTAAAAACTATTAATTCATTATGAAATTTTTATGAATATTTGTCAAAAGCCACCTTATTAATAAGAATTTACAATTCAAAAATAAAATATTGGTGAAAATTTTCAAAATCAGTATTACAAAATAATTAATATTTAAGGCTGTATTCCTTAATATAAAGCATGTATCATCGATTAAGTGAATAATTTTATAAAGCTATTGAAAAACTATTCTGCTTTTTACCACAAATCTTTTTTAAACAAAAGACAAGAATAAAACAATACAATTAAAAAAGAAATAATTGAGGCTATAAATAATTCTCTTTTGATAACTGAATCCAATTCGTTTGATAAAGCCAGTTTTTAGCGCTAAATTTGCCCTACAAAATTTCACCTATGAATTATCACACTAGAAAATGGGTAAAACCGGAAGACTTAAATCCTAATCAATCTCTTTTTGGAGGAAGATTATTACAGTGGATCGACGAAGAAGCTGCTTTATATGCTGTGATTCAGTTAGAAAACAAAAAAATAGTCACAAAATTTATCTCTGAAATCAATTTCGTAAGCTCTGCAAAACAGGGAGATATTATTGAAATTGGTATTGAAGTTTCGGCTTTTGGCTCTACTTCGCTTACATTAAAGTGTGATGTACGAAATAAAATGACTCATCAAACCATTATTACTGTCGATAAAATCGTAATGGTAAATCTTGGCGAGGATGGAATCCAGCTCCTCACGGAAAAACAAAAGTTGAGTTCGTAAAAGACAGATTAAACAGTCAGTTATGAAAATCTTTGTGAAAAATATGGTTTGCGGCAGATGTATTTCTGCTGTGGAGCGCATTTTTAATGAGGTTGAAATTAAAATTACATCGATCAACCTCGGTGAAGTCGAAACTGAATCCGAAGTTTCCGACAAAGACCTTCAATCCTTAGAAAATCAATTGTTAGAAACCGGATTTGAACGAATAAGAGACTCTTCACATCAAGTTATTGAGAAAATTAAAAACCTTGCGATTATAAAAATCAGTGAACTTGATATTGATGAAAATTTTCTTTTGTCCGAATTTTTAAGCTCAAAACTTCATAAAGATTATAGCGCACTTTCGAAAACCTTTTCACAGAACGAAAATATTACGCTGGAACAGTTTCTTTATCCTTCAAAAAATCGAAAAAGTAAAAGAACTTCTTCTTTATAATGAATTTACTTTAACGGAAATCGCTGGAAAACTAGGCTATAAAAGCGTTCAGCATTTATCTTCTCAATTCCGAAACAGTACAGGCTTCACTCCTACCGAATTCAAAAAACTGAAAGTTCATAATAGAAAAGCTTTGGATCAAATTTGAGTCTGAGAGTTCTAGTGTTTGAGAGTTTTTTGAGTTTTAATAATTACATCTATGATATTTAACAACAGAAAATCTGTGTAAAAATCCACTTTTACGCAAAACTCTGATACTCTGCATCGCTCCCACTCTTAAACTCTAATACACTCCAACACTCCCACCCTCAAACTAAATTCTATAAACATTATCCTTAAATTTATAACAACCTTCCGCTTTCATTTTGGAAATTTGCAGTATAAATTAAAGGATCATGCAACAACAATATAAAATTCTGGGAATGACTTGCTCCGGCTGTCAGAAAAAGATCTCAGAAAAACTCAATAATATAGAAGGAATTAACGCGGAAATTAATCTTGAAAATAGCACAGCAACAATAATTTCCGACAAACCGATCGAACTTAAGACATTAAATAAAGCATTAGAAGAAATCGGAAATTACAGGCTCGAAGATCCCAATAACTCCGAAAAAGCTTTTATAAAACCGCAGGACAGGGTTTCGCCTTCTTCAGTTTATTATTGTCCGATGGAATGCGAAGGTGAGAAAGTCTATTTCCAGCAAGGAAAAAGATGTCCTGATTGCAATATGTATCTGGTTCCGATTGAGGAAAAACACGCCAAAGATCCGAATTACAAACCCACTTTTTCTTCGACAAATCTTCCAGAAAACTTTAAAGATAATCCTGGAAAACATTATTGCCCGATGTTTTGTGAAGGCGATAAAATTTATGATGAGAAAGAAGATTGTCCAATTTGCAACATGCATTTGGAGGAAATTACTGAAGATTTGGTTAAAAATTCCGCACCACATTCACACGATTATTCCCATCATCATCATGAAAACCCGAAAGTTACGGATGAAATGGCAGGAAAATATTATTGCCCGATGTATTGCGAAGGCGACAAAGTGTATGACAGTAACGTTGGTTGCCCTGTTTGCGGAATGGATCTGGTGAAATATCCGGAGAAAAAAGTGGCGAAATATACGTGTCCGATGCATCCGGAAATTGTTCAGGACGAACCGGGAGATTGTCCGATTTGCGGAATGGATTTGGTAAGAATGCCCGATAAAGATGAGGAAGAAGATGAAACTTACCATATTTTAAAACGTAAATTCATTATTTCACTGGCATTTACCCTTCCTGTTTTTATCCTTTCGATGGGCGGAATGTTAATTAATTTTCCTTTTTCACATCAAATTCAGGGAATTATTGAGTTGATTTTAACGCTTCCAGTTTTATTTTATTCAGGATGGTTTTTGATGAAAAGAGGTTGGATTTCGTTCAAAACATGGAATTTAAATATGTTCAGTTTAATTGTTTTGGGTGTTGCGGCAGCATTTATTTTCAGTATTGTTTCTTTGATTTTTCCGGATCTTATTCCTCATGAAATTCGTGGTCACAATCATGAAATCCCTTTGTATTTCGAGGCGGTTTGTGTGATTTTAACGCTTGTTATTTTAGGACAATTAATGGAAGCTGCAGCCCATAAAAAGACAGGAAATGCAATCCGCGAATTAATGAATCTCTCTCCTGATGAAGCGAATTTAATCATTAATGGTGAAGAAAAAAAGGTGTTACTTTCACAAGTTAAAATCGGAGATTTATTAAAAGTAAAACCGGGTGAAAAAATTCCTGTAGACGGAAAAATCACAGAAGGAAATTCTATTGTCGATGAAAGTATGATTACGGGCGAACCGATTCCTGTTGAGAAAAATATTGACGACAAAGTCACTTCAGGAACGATTAACGGAAACCAGGTTTTCATCATGAAAGCTGAAAAAGTAGGCGATGAAACTTTGCTTTCTCAAATTATTAAAATGGTAAATGAAGCGAGCCGAAGCAAAGCCCCGATTCAAAAATTGACAGATAAAGTAGCTAAAGTTTTTGTTCCGACCGTTATTTTAATTGCTGTTCTTACTTTTATTTTATGGCAGTTTTTCGGTCCGGAAGGCAAAAAAACTTTGTTTGCTTTTGTAAATGCGGTTGCGGTTTTAATTGTGGCTTGTCCGTGTGCTTTAGGATTGGCAACACCGATGTCTTTGATGGTGGGGATTGGGAAAGGTGCAAAAAACGGGATCTTAATAAAAAACGCCGATGCTCTTGAACAAATGAATAAAGTAAACGTTCTCATCACCGATAAAACAGGAACTTTAACCGAAGGAAAACCATCCGTTGAATATATTGAAACGCTTAATAATGATCAGGATTTAATCTTAAAATTAGCATATTCATTAAACCAAAATTCCGAACATCCGTTGTCAAATGCTGTTATTAAAAAAGCTAAAAATGAAAATATCTCTTTCGAAAAAGTAGACAATTTTGAAAACATTTCAGGAAAAGGCGTTAAAGGAAATATCCACGGAAAAATGGTTTATCTTGGAAACGAAAATCTTTTGACATCCCATCAAATTTCGATTCCTGAAAACTTAAAACAAAAAGCAACAGAAGTACAGTCAAAAGCGCATACGATCTCTTATATTGCTCAGGATAAAGAAGTTTTGGGTTTCCTAAGTTTTACCGATAAAATTAAAGAAAGCTCTAAAAAAGCAGTCGAACAATTACTAAACGAAGGCATCGACATTATCATGATGACCGGTGATAACGAACACACCGCAAAAGCTGTTGCAGACGAATTGGGTATTAAACATTTTAAAGCAAATTGTCTTCCTGAAGATAAATTAAACGAAGTAAAAAGACTTCAAAAAGAAGGTAAAATCGTAGCCATGACCGGCGACGGAATCAACGACTCCCCTGCTTTGGCTCAGGCAAATATAGGGATTGCAATGGGAACAGGAACCGATGCAGCGATTGAAAGCGCAGAAATTACTTTATTAAAAGGTGACATTCTGGGTGTTGCAAAAGCTAAATTATTAAGTGAGAAACTTTTGAAAAACATTAAGGAAAATCTGTTTTTTGCTTTTATCTATAATGTGTTGGGAGTTCCGATTGCGGCAGGATTATTGTATCCATTTTTCGGAATCTTATTATCACCGATGATTGCGGCTGCGGCGATGAGTTTCAGTTCATTATCTGTGATTTTAAATTCATTGCGATTAAATTCTGTTGATTTGAATATTAAATAAAATTTTTTGATTCTCTCGCAGATTTTGCAGATGATTGTGTTTTAATTCTATAAAATATTTTCAATAAAAATCTGCGTAATCTGTGAAATCTGCGGGAGAAAATAAAAACTTTCAAATCAATAACAACAAAGCTTTAGCCAAAACTAAAATTGAAAATATGAAAAAAGAAAATCTCTATATCGGATGTTCCGGCTTCTACAACAACGATTGGAAAGGCTCCTTATATCCTGAAGACGCCAAAAGCAAAGACTTTCTTACCTTGTATTCTCAGGAATTCAATTCTGTTGAAATTAATTCTACATTTTACAGAAAACCAACTGCCAAAACCTTGTTGAAATGGGTTGATGAAACGCCCGATGATTTTAAATTTTTCATTAAAATTCCAAAAGTGATTTCTCATGAAAAACGCTTGAAAGATTGTAAAGAAGAGATTTCAGAGTTCTGTATTCATATTCAATCTCATTTAGGAGAAAAACTTTCAGGGTTTTTGTATCAGTTTCCGCCTTCCTTTAAAAATACACAGGAAAATATTGATTTAATTCTTAATAACATTGATTTCAATTATTTAAATGTCATAGAATTCCGTCATGAATCTTGGTGGAGCGATGATATTTTTGAAATTTTAAAAGAAAATAATTTAGTTTTCTCAGGAGTCAGCTTTCCCGGAAATCTTCCTGAAGATATCATTATCAATCATCCCGATATTCTATACTATCGGCTTCACGGAAAACCCAATCTTTATAAATCAGAATATTCTGAAGAATATCTTGATAAGTTAGCTGAAAAAATTAAAAATTCACAACATAAAGTATTTATCTTTTTTAATAATACTTGGGGAACTGCAGCGATTAAAAATTCGTTGTATCTGAAGAAAATTCTCTCTTTGTCATTAATTTAATTTCAATTATGAAATTACAGTAAAAACACTACCCTTTTACTTTATTTAATTATATATATTTGATTACTAATAATCAAATACTTATAACATGGAAAAAGTTACTTTTGAAGAAATTGAAAGGCTTATTGATAAATTCAAATGGGAAAGATATTTCCATTTGATTATCATTGCAGCGTGTACCTTAATTATTATAATTGTTGCTATACTTTTATTAAGACAAAAGGATAACTGGCCTACAGCATTGTCACTTCTTGCACCTGGAGGAACAATTTTTTTCTGTTTGTCCAGAGTTTTTAAAATGTGGGATGATGTAATGTCAACAATTAAAACAAATAATGGTAAAGATGAATAATTCAAAGACCATAAGAATATTTGGCTTAATTGGTATTATAGCCACAGTGATTGGATACTTATTTTTATTGTATAAAGGATATACTTTAAATGATGAAAATACTATATTAAATAAAAGCGTTATTGCTAAAAAAGCTATGGTTGATGGCCTTAAGCAAGAAGAGAAAACTCTTAATAACAGCATAAAAGCACTAAAATCAGAGCAAAAGATAACAGATAATAAAATTCGCTTAGTAGCATTTAATTCTTCTGATTCAAAATTAAGAGAAAAAGGTAAAGAACTTATAAAAGAAACTCGGAATCCCTGATGTAAAACCTATTATTAAAACTGCTATAAATAATAATTTGACAAGTGCACAAAAATTTGAAAAAGAAGGTTTTGAATCTGTTATAAATAAAGATGCTGAATCTGCAATAAAATCATTTTTAGAATCAGAAAATTCTTATAATACCTATCATCAGGTATATGAAATTGCAAAATATCTGAAAAAAAACAAAGAAAATCTTAGTGATAAAAACTCTCCGGAATGGAAGAACGTCTATAAAAAACTAGTTTCCGATTACAGTTGGAAAATGCCTGAAAATTTCAAAACACAACTCGTCGAATTATCGAAATAGATATTTCTAAATACATTTTTCTGAATTTCAAATAAATTAATAATCTATTCGTTTTTTACTGTTAAAATTCAGAAATTTGCCATTATGAGTATTCAAGAAAATTACAGCGATATAAAAAGCCAGCTTCCTTCTGATGTACAATTGGTTGCTGTTTCAAAAACCCATCCTGTTTCGGCGATTCAGGAGGTTTATGATTTGGGACAAAGGGTTTTTGGTGAAAATAAAGTTCAGGAAGTAACAGAAAAATATCCTCTTCTTCCGAAAGATATTCAATGGCATTTGATCGGGCATCTACAAACCAACAAAGTAAAATATATTGCCGAATTTGTTGATACCATTCAAAGTGTGGATTCTGAAAAATTATTGATTGAAATTAATAAAGAAGCAGGAAAACATAACCGTATCATTAAAGTTTTACTTCAAGTAAAAATTGCCGAAGAAGAAAGCAAATTCGGATTGGAAATTGAAGAAGCAAAAGACTTATTCCAAAAATATATAAACGGAGATTTTCCCAATGTAGAAATTACCGGTTTAATGGGAATGGCAACCTTTACGGACGATAAAACTCAGGTAAAAAAGGAATTTTTACTACTAAAACAAGTTTTTGATGAATTAAATCAATTGAAAAAGCTGGAAACATTATCAATGGGAATGAGTGATGATTTTCCTATTGCCATTGAAAGCGGAGCTAATTCTGTGAGAGTGGGATCGGCAATTTTTGGAAGAAGAGATTATTCCAAATAGTTGGTTTAGGTATAGTTTTTGCTAATAATTCAATCAAAAAATCTAAATTTGCAACTATGCAAAAAATCCTTATTGTAGAAGACGAAAAAGCAATCTCAGGGGTACTTCAAAGTATTCTTTCTGATGAACTAACTGACTATGAATTTGTTATCGCCGAAGATGGACTTGAAGGTTACAAACAAATAGAAAAAGAAGACTTCGCATTGGTGATTTCGGACATCAAAATGCCTAAACTTTCTGGAACTGAGCTTTTAAAACAAAGTTTAATCTTGAAACCAGAATCCACTTTCATTATGATTTCAGGACATGCAGACATCGATTCGGCAGTGTCTTGCTTAAGAGATGGTGCATACGACTTTATTTCCAAGCCTATTGATATCAACAGGTTGATTACCAGTGTAAAAAATGCTTTGGCTAAAGAAACTTTGAAGAAAGAAAATAAAAATCTTCAAACCGAAAATAAAACATTAAAGAGAAAAGTTAACAAAAAGTACCAAATGATCGGTGAATCTGCAGGTTTGCAAAAGATTCAGGATATGATCGAAAAGGTAGCTGTTTCTGACGCAAGAGTTTTGATCACAGGTCCGAACGGTGCGGGAAAAGAATTGGTTGCTCATGCGATTCACAATCAAAGTGAAAGAGCAAGAGGTCCGATGGTAGAAGTTAACTGTGCTGCAATTCCTTCAGAACTTATTGAATCTGAACTATTTGGACACGTAAAAGGTTCTTTTACGGGAGCAATTAAGGATAAGCAGGGGAAATTCGAACAGGCAAACGGAGGTACTATTTTCCTGGATGAGATCGGAGATATGAGTTTAATCGCTCAGGCAAAGGTGTTGAGAGCACTTCAGGAAAGCAAAGTTTCTCCTGTAGGAAGCGATAAAGAAATTAAAGTTGATGTAAGAGTTCTTGCAGCAACAAACAAAAATATGCAGGTGGAAATTGAAGCGGGAAGATTCAGAGAAGACCTTTATCACAGACTTTCTGTGATTGAGATCTATGTTCCGCCATTGGATGAGAGAAAAGAAGACATCAAATTATTGGTAGAGCATTTTTCGGGATTGATCTCCGAAGAGCACGGTACTGCTTTGAAAAAATTTGATGATAAGGCGATTGATGCCTTAAAAGCTCTTTCATGGACCGGAAATATCAGAGAATTAAGAAATGTTGTCGAAAGGCTGATTATTTTAGGAGGAAACACTGTTTCTCCCGAAGACGTTGCAAGTTTTGTAAGGAAATAATTTTATTATTATTTTAAATATATAAAGATTTGCAGTATTCACACTGCAAATCTTTTTTTTGATGTAAACTATATGAATATAAACTAATTATGAGCTTTTTAAATAAAAACTATACCAAAGAGGCTTTGACTCTGGCTCTTCCGGTGATGTTGACGCAGGTTGGGCAAGTCTCGGTAAATCTCTTCGACAACATCATCGTCGGAAAATTACTCGGGGCCGATGCATTGGCTTCTGTATCGCTGGGAAATGCGGTATTTTTCTCGATGTTTGTTTTGGCATTGGGATTTTCTTTTGCCATTCCGCCATTGGTTTCGGAAGCGCATTCTAAAAATGATCACAAAACGATCAATTCTGTTTTCAGTCACGGATTTGTCATTAATATGACCGTCGGAATTATTTTAATGGGAATTCTGCTTTTGGGATTACCACTACTCTATAAAACTGGTCAACCCGTGAAAATTATTCCTGATACGGTTGATTTCTTAGGAATAATGGCGATCAGTATGGTTCCGTTTATGGCTTTCCAGACGTTGAGAGAAGTTTCGGAAGGATTATCTTATACGATTGGAGTTACGAAAGCTACGATCATTGCGAATGTCATTAATATCGTTTTAAATTATGTTTTCATTAAAGGACTATGGGTTTTCCCTGAAATGGGCGTAAAAGGTTCTGCATTAGCCAGTTTAATTGCAAGAATTTTTATGGTTGTTTTCCTTTATTTTGTTCTTTTAAAAGAGAAGAAAACAAGACAATATATTAAAGATTTTTCATTAAAAATTCAGGTTTTTACGAAAGAAATGTTTGAAAGAATGATAAGATTAGGCTTTCCAACTGCTTTACAGATGTTTTTTGAAGTAACGGCTTTTGCAGGAGCAGCTTTTATTTGCGGATTGATTTCGGCTCATGATATCGCTTCTCACCAAATTGCATTGAGCATGGCTTCTTTTACCTTTAATTTATGTATCGGTTTCAGTGTAGCTTCAACGGTAATGATCGGTCGAAAACTGGGCGAACAGAATTTTGTTGAATTAAGAAAAGTCGGAATCAACAATCTGAAAATCGCATTTATTTTCATGTGCATCTGCGGAGTTATTTTCATTTTGGGAAGAAATATTCTTCCGACATTCTTCACGAAAAAAGAAGAAGTTGAAGTGATTATGTTAGCGTCCAAATTAATGATTATTGCTGCTTTATTCCAGTTATCAGACGGAATTCAGGTAACGGCATTGGGAATGTTGAGAGGTTTGCAGGACGTGAAAGTTCCTTCTATTTATACATTTATTGCATATTGGGTAATTACGATTCCTTTAGGATATTTTCTTTGTGTAACCTTGAAAATGGGAGCTTTCGGAATGTGGATCGCTTTAGGATTAGGATTAACGGCTTCAGCAATTATGCTCGTCAAACGATTTTTGAATATGTCTGCGAAGAGAATTAAGCAGAATTTATAATATGGAAAGCGGTCTTTTGGGATCGCTTTTTTATTTTCAAGTTATTCCCAAGGTTTGTCATTCCGTAGGAATCTTTACTCTTTAATATTTATAGAGATTACTTCGCTCCTCGCAATGACCTAATTGAACAGTTGAGATTCCTACGGAATGACAAAGTCAGAGATTATTGTGTCTGATCAAAAGAATGACAAAAAACCTAGCCCCGATTGCAGAGAAAATCCTTTTTTGAAAAAAAAGATTGCAACGGAAAGCGGGAAATAGCTCCTGAAAAAATTATTAATTATTAATGATGAATTTGTTAATGATTGTAGATTTCTCCTTTGTTGAAGTGACAAACTGTATATAATTTTGAGATTGTTTTACTTCGACAAGCTCAGTACAGGCTCACCAATTCTCTTCCCCAAAATCACCAACGTCCTTTCCACACCATCCAAAACCGCAACATCAGGAAAAACGCCCCAATCTTCAAATCCAAAATATTTGAAGAGTTTTAAGCTTGGTTCATTATGCAAAAAGATAAAACCTAATAAAGTTTTGACGCCAAATTTCCCTGCATTATCAATACAATATTGCAGAACTTTCTTGCCGTAGCCTTTTCCACGACAGCTTTCATCCATATAAATGCTTAATTCTACCGTTCCATTGTAAGCCGGTCTTCCGTAAAATGAAGAAAAACTAACCCAACCCAACACATTATTTTGCTGACCTTCAATGATCCAGAGAGGTCGCGTTTCAGAATTGTGTTCGTGAAACCATTGGATTCTGCTTTCCACAGAGATATTTTCCGTATCGGCAGTTACCATTCTTGAAGGAATGGTTGAGTTATAAATTTCGACGATTTTTGGTAAATCTTCCAGGTTTGCATTCCTGAATTTTATTTCTTCCATTGTATGACAGCCTATTTCTGCAAAGATACGAGAAGATTTTTTCTAATAATCACAAGAATTATTCTTCGGAATTACTTTTCTCATGTTCTTTCAAAGCTCTGTTAAGGCTTTTCACCGTGATTCCCAAATAAGCCGCCATATCTTCTTTTGAGATTTCCATTTCTTTGGATTTTACATCAAGAAGCTGAGCCAACGTATGTTCTGTTTTGTGAAGCTGCTGATAAGATGCACGGCTTGAAGTATTTACGATACGTTCTGCGAAAACATCAAGCAATAAATTATTTAAAGCAAGATCACTTTTAATTAAAGACTGAAAGAAAGGGATCGTCATCGAATAGACCGTAACTTCTGTTATAGCCTCAATACTGCACAAACAGCTTACATTTTTTATGACTTCTATTTCACCGATAATTTCGCCTTTTCCCAAAAACTCAACGATATATTCTTTGCCGTTTTCTTCAACGAAATAGCACTTTGTAATCCCATTTTTAATGAGCATTATTTTGTTAGACGTTTTATTTTGTGTCAATATTTTTTGTCCTTTATCAAAAGATTTCAGCACAATATTTTTCTTGTTATCCTGCTTCTTGTAAAGATCTTCTAAGTAATCTAAAAATAATTGATTCGTACGTAGCATAATTTATCTGAGACAAATGTCCTTTTACGGGTTGTTTTTTATTCTGAATTTTGTCGGCAGAAAATTACAAAAACTAAAGTAAACTAAATATGAATAATTCTATAACTACCATTGCTTTTGATGCAGATGATATACTTTAGATAAATGAGCCTTATCTTATGAAATTGACAAATATTACGAAATCTTGAATTATTTATAAAATTTTAAAAATCAATAGCCTTTTCTCGTATTCCATATCTGCAAAAATTTAGATATTTTTTAATATACTGGGAATTATATCTTTTTTCGAAATAAGCAATTTTTTCGTAGTAAGGCACTTTTACATTTTCATATAAATGATATGCACAGATTAAATCAATAAGTTTTTTTGAAGATTCCTGATTGTCTAAAATAATCTCATCCAGCTTACAAACCAATGAATCTATTTCTTTATTGGTCCACTTCGTTTCTGTATTTAATATATCAACTCCATTTAAATATTCAGGAGTATTTTCCTTTTTATTAATGATCATGCTGTCTTTCCACTTCTTCTCCCAGTCTGCCTGATTGATGATTTGTTTTTCAAAAGTCACTCTTGTATAAATTTCATAATCCATATGAGAAATTCCCCTAAGACATCCTCTTAAAACTTCTACAGAATCTTTATTTTTAAGATAATTTTTAAATAATTTTTCTAATGATTTAGACTTCTTCTTAAAAAGAATATTTGTCGCATAGTACTTATTTACAGGATTTCCATGAAAAGCAATATATTCTATTTCTTGATCTGTTGCTATTTTATCCATTTTTTCATGAATTTTATACAGTTCACTTTCATGTCCGTCAACACTTATATTTTTACCTTCAGCTATTTTACTTTTAGCTATTTGCTTATACAATCGATTTACTTTTGGTGATAATTGTCCGAAAATAAAAAAAGGAAAAAATGTTAGAAAAATTAATATTTTCATTTAAATAGAGGTTATTGTTTTAAACTTTGAAAATAACAAAAAACTCGCTCAAAAAGAGCGAGTTTACTATTAAATTATTATTTCTTCAAGCATTTTTCCAAAAACTGATCCTGTTCCCAAAGCAAATGCAGAATATTCTCTTTAGCAACGTATCCGTGAGCTTCTTTAGGTAAAAGAACCATTTTTACAGGTGCTCCCAAGTTTTTCAAAGCCTGAAAATATCTTTCTGTCTGCAAGGTGAAAGTTCCCGGATTGTTGTCTGCATCACCATGAACCAACAACAGCGGGGTTTTCATTTTATCAGCATTCATGAAGGGCGACATCGTATTATAAATTTCCGGAACGTCCCAGTAATTTCTTTGCTCACTTTGGAAACCAAACGGTGTTAAAGTTCTGTTATACGCTCCACTTCTGGCAATTCCGCACGCGAAAAGCTTAGAATGGGTCAAAAGATTCGCGGTCATAAAAGCACCGTAAGAATGTCCTCCGACAGCTACTTTTTTTCTGTCGATATATCCTAACTGATCGACTGCATTAATCGCGGCTTCTGCATTAGCAACCAATTGTGGGATGAAAGTATCATTCGGTTCTGTTTTTCCTTCTCCGATGATCGGGAATGCGGCATCGTCTAAAACGGCATATCCTTTTGTCGTCCAATACACAAACGATCCGTAATAAGGGAATGTAAAATCGTTCGGATTTTGCGTGTTTTGTCCCGCCGTATTTTTGTCTTTATATTCTGTTGGATAAGCCCAGATCAGCAATGGCAATTTTTCTGTTTTTGTTTTTCTGTCGTAGTTTGCAGGAAGATAAAGTGTTCCCGTTAACGTTACGCCATCATTTCTTTTGTACATAATCACTTCTTTATAAACATCTTTAATGCTTTCAAAAGGATTGGCGAAATTGGTTACCGTTTCCGTTTTATTAGATTTAATATTCTTTTTAAAATAATTCGGATATTGACTTGATGACTGTTGAGTCGTTAAAATCTCTCCTTTCGCCGGATTTAAAATATCAATAATTTCTTCTTTGGCATTTTTAAGATTAGAAGTGTATAATCTCTTTTTCTTCAGCGTTTTCATATCCATTTCATCGATAAAAGGATGTTGTCCGTCTTTTGTAAAACCCGCTCCGATCAGGTACGACTTTCCTCCTTTCATATCAACGACATATCTTCCGTACTGATTTTTTGTGGTATTGAAATTCCCCGGATCGCTGTAAACATCCTGATAATTTCGGTCATCAATTACTTTTGATTCGCCGTTATTAAGGTCAACCAAAAAAGCCTTTGTATTTCTTGTATCGTACCAACCTTCGGAAACAATTGCGTAATGATCGTTCGTCCAGCTTACCTCTTCATATCTTTGTTTTGTCTTAAAAAATGATTTCGGAGCATTGTTAAACGGAGCTTCCCAAGTGAAAATTTCATCTCTGTAATCGGCTGTCTTCGATTGATCTCCTCCATCTAGAGCTTCTGCAAACACCAACGTTGCGGGCAAATCGCTTCTCCATCCCATATCTCTTTTTCCGGTTTCTTACCGATGAAAAACCTTTCGGCATAATTTCATTCAACGGAATTTCATTAACAACTTTTACAACATTTCCGTTCATATCATAAACCGTTGTCGTCATTGGAAATCTGTTTAAAGGAACGATGTAAGAAAATGGTTTTTTGATCGTCGTTGCCATTAAATAATTTCCGTCCGGAGAAAAACTTAACCCCGAATATAAATCCTGATCTTTTATCTTTTTTAAGCTTCCATTAAGATCAACGTTATAAATTTCGGAAGCGGTAAGTATTTCAAAATTCTTTTCATCTTGCGGGTTTTTCAAAAGATCCTGATACGTTCTGTTTTGCGAAACTTTCCCATCAGCAGTTGAAACAATCGGTCCGGTCGGAAGATCTTTGCTGGAATCTATTAAAGTCGCTCTGTTTTGAGGAAGTGTTTTAATCAATAAATTCTGAGAATCTTTGTTCCAGACATACGGACTTCCCAAATTTGCATTTAAATTATCTGAAGTAATTTTCTTTGCTGTAGCCGTTTCCAGATCAACGATCCAGAGTTCAACTCCTTTATTTGTTGTATTCGTGAAAGCTAATTTCTTTTCATCCGGAGAAAATGAAGTATAGGTAATTTTCGGGTTTGAAGGCAGATTCTTAACCTGAACTTCAGTTTTATCATTAAGCTTTCTAACCTTCAGATTATTAGAATAAGTTGCCGTACTTGAAATATTCGTCACCGGATTTATCCTTAATCCTCCCAGTTTCATTTCTTGCTGACTAAGATCTTCCAATGTTTTGTAAGTTGGTCGGTATGTGAAAAGAATCCAGTCTTTTTTACTGTTCATTAAAACACTTGGAGGTCTTTCGTAATCGGCAAGTGTAAGGATTTCCGCAGATGGTTTTTGGTAGGTAATACTTTCCTGAGCTTCGTAGAAATTGAGAAACGCAAGAAGACATATCGTTAATTTAATTTTCATGATATTTCGATTTTCACGAATTTAATGAAAATTAAAGACATAAAAAAAGTAGCAAAAAAACTCGCTACTTTTATTTATATTTTAAAATTAATTACCAGTCATTGGCTCGTCTTCTCTTCTCAATCATATAATCTACAGAGACTTTTCCGGCTCCGAAAATGATCAGAAGAAGATAAACAGAGAGATAAATCATGCTCATTTCCTGTTTTGCAAAAGGATCTGCTCCATGAACTACAAATCCTGCAATAATCATCGTAAAGATCAAAAATCCTAAAGCAATTCTTGAAAAAAGTCCTAAAATGAGAAAAATCGAACAAACAAATTCTGCAAAAACGGTAAGACCCAATGTAATTTGTGATCCCATTCCTAAAAAGTCGAAGAAATCGATCTTACCACCTTCCAACAACATTTGTAGTTTCGGAAACCCGTGAGACAACATGGCAAAACCAATAAATACTCTCACAAGCAGTAAAACAATATCTTTTAAAACCGAATTAGAATTTGTTGAGTTCAAATAGTTCATTGGGCAAGGATTTAAATTTAAAGATAATAAAAATCTTTTAATAGAACGCCTTTAAGAGCTTTTTAGTCTATCTGTACCCAAAATTTTTCAAATCTCTGTCGTTTTTTCTCCAGTCTTTTTTCACTTTTACGAAAAGATTTAAGTGAATTTTTTTGCTAAAGAATTTCTCAAGATCTATCCTTGATTCTGTTCCTACTTTTTTGATGGCTTCTCCTTTATGCCCGATGATAATCCCTTTCTGAGTGTCTCTTTCTACATAAATAATAGAATCGATGAAAATAATTCCCTCTTTTTCCTTGAATTGTTCGGTAACAACTTCTACAGAATATGGAATTTCTTTATCGTAATTCAACAAAATTTTCTCACGAATAGCTTCATTTACGAAAAATCTTTCAGGCTTATCCGTATACTGATCTTTGTCGTAGTAAGCTGGACTTTCAGGAAGCATTGATTTCAATTTAGGCAAAATAATATCCGTATTGAAAGCATTTAACGCAGAAATAGGCAAAATTTCAGCCTTCGCAATTCTTTCGTGCCATATTTCCACCAATTTTTCAAGACCTTCCTGATTCGTCTGATCTACTTTGTTTAATAAAAGTAAAACCGGAACCGGGATTTTATTTAGTTTATCAATTAAAAATTCTGAAGGTTCAGCCTTATCGGTAACATCTACAATGAACAAAAAAACGTCTGCATCCTGTAAAGAATCCTTTACAAAATCCATCATTTTTTCCTGTAAACCGTATTTCGGATCAAGCACTCCCGGAGTGTCTGAAAATACGATCTGTAAGTCTTCTTCATTATAAATCCCAAAAATTCTGTGACGTGTTGTTTGAGCCTTTTGTGTTACAATTGCCAGTTTCTCCCCCATCAATTGGTTTAATAAGGTAGATTTTCCGGCGTTTGGCTTCCCAACTATATTTACAAATCCTGCTTTGTGCATAAAAAATAATATTACAAAGTGCAAAGTTACTAAAACAAATCTGGTCTTTCGGTGAATTCATAAAAAAAGCCCTTCCAAAAACTGAAAAGGGTCTTAAATTATCTGTGAATTTATTTAAATTTTTATTTTAAGAGTTGGAAATCGCAAAGACGCAAAATAATATGTAGAGCAATGTTTTTAAGACGCAAGGATTTTATCAAAGATAAAATTTCTACCGTTTTATTGTAAATTAATTTTACTTTAAACAGCTTGTCTTTACTTTTTTCTTCTCGACTTGATTTAAAATTTCATAGAGATAATCCAAGAGTTAGTATGAAGAAATACACTACTTTTATTTCATAGCTTTCCACAATATTTGTCATTCCGCAGGAATCTAGGCGCGAATCCTTCCATACTACTTTCTAAAACTTTGCTTAGATTCCTGCGGAATGACAAACCTTGTGTTTTATTTCCAATGTTGAAAAAACAACAAAATTCCTAGCCCTGATTGCAGCGATTGTTTGAGCTCATTTTGAGTTATTTTTGGCGCGGCGGCTTTGCCGTCGCGCCGAAAATAACTCAAAATAGCGAGTGCGGAAAGCAGGAAAAAGCTTCAAATAAAAAAGTGTAAACCAATTTCAAAACTAAAATTTCTGATTTTTAAAATTTTCAAATTCCGAATACTCATAATCCGGACAAGCTCCTGATTTTGAAGTGATAAATGCTCCCAAAGAAATGGACTGTTTTATAATCTCTTCCGGATTTTCATTTTTAATTCTTTTTGAAATAAATCCTGAAAGAAAGGCATCTCCGCTTCCCACGGTATCGGCAACGGTAATCGGAACGGCTTCGAAGCTGTAATTTTTATCTCCTACAAAATATTTCGCACCTTTACTTCCTTTTGTTAAAATGACTTCTTTAATATCGAAATGATTTTGAAGAAATGCCACACTCTCTTCTTCGTTATTATATTCTTTTCCAATAAACTCAAGAATTTGTTTCAACTCGGCTTTATTCATTTTAACGATGTCGGCTTTTTGCAAAAGAGTTTTAATTAATTCCACCTCTGTAAACGGCGGTCTGAAATTAACATCAAAAATCTTAAGCTTTGCAAATTCTAATAATTGAAGCAAGGTTTCTTTGGATTTCTCATTTCTTGCAGACAGACTTCCGAAAACAAAAGCTT
Organism: Chryseobacterium ginsenosidimutans; assembly: GCF_024807225.1. Classification (GTDB taxonomy): domain Bacteria; phylum Bacteroidota; class Bacteroidia; order Flavobacteriales; family Weeksellaceae; genus Chryseobacterium; species Chryseobacterium ginsenosidimutans. The sequence goes on along the minus strand of NZ_JANUCO010000001.1, from coordinate 2,687,423 downwards.
CCGCATTAGAAACCAATTCTTTATGCTCGGGAAGAAATTCTATAAAATCCCAGGCTACGTTATTGATGATTTCATACGTTGCTTCATTATGTTCATCAATTTTTGCAATTACCGTACTTGTAGGATATTTTTCGTCAACCTGAATATAATCGGTAGAAATTTCCCAGCTTTTTATCTGATCGGTTAATTTTTTTCCTAATTCGTCATTTCCTATTTTGCTGAGCATATTGACATCAATACCCATTTTGTGAACGTTATAAGCAACGTTAAACGGCGCTCCTCCTGCTCTCGAACCTTCAGGGAAAATATCCCAAAGAAACCTCCCCAAAACATACTATATAAGAATTTTTATCTGTCATCATTACATCATTTATGCATTAATTTAAAATTTATTTTACAGAACTTCTCTCCATAAATTTGGCATGAAAAGTCACTCGTTTTCCGTTTGGTGTATAATTATTTATCTGGTTATCAATAAGTTTAACAGATTCTTTAGCCATATCGATCAAAGGCTGCTGGATAAAACTTACTTCGGCAGGGAAAAGATAATACGCTTCCGTTTCATCAAAAGCAACCAATGAAACATCCTGCGGAACATTGATATTGTTGTCTATCAGATATCTAAGACCGGCAATTCCTAATTTATTACTGGAAAAATAAATCGCCGTTTTTTTCGAAAGATCCAGATTCTCCTTTAGTTTTGCGTGAACTTCTTCTGTAATATTATGAATTCCAATTAAAATCGTTTTTGAAGAAACCTTTGATTTTGTAATTCTTTTGTCGAAACCATCCTGTCTGTCAAGCAAGTGCGGAAGTTGCGTATCATAACCAACATAGATAATTTCATCAAAATTTTTTTTAACCAAATGATCGCAAATATATTCTGAAATCTCCGAATTATTGATCATAACGCCCGGAAGACTTACATTTTTCAGATAACGATCGATCGTTACAATGGGATATTCTTCGTTGATTAATTTGTTGATAGCTTCATCAGAATCCATAACCGGTGCGATAATCATTCCGTCAACCTGCTGCTCAGAAAATAATTCTGTAAGCTTTCTGAATTTTTCTGGATTTTCGTCGCAACTTCCGATCAAAAGTGTATATCCCAGCTTCATCGCTTCGTCTTCAATGCTTCTCGCAATGTTAGAATAAAAGTCGTTCGATATGTCTGCGACAATTAAACCGATCAGCTTGCTTTTACTCATTTTCAAGCTTTTGGCTATTTTATTGGGAATATAATTGATGTTTTTTGCTACTTCAAGAATTTTCTTTTTCGTGGCTTCACTAATGCGGCTTCCCTCTTTTTTATTGAGAACATAGGAAACTGTGGCGACAGATACTTCTGCGATTCTTGCTATGTCTTTAATAGAAGCTCGTTTCATAATTTTTTAGACTTTGCAGCAAAAATATTTCATTAAAGATATAAAAACAATAGCTTCATTTTTTTGGCTATGTAAAAAATAATTGTAGTTTCGCAATTTTTTAAACCGAAAAATAAAATAATTTAAACTCCTATAAATCAAATATTTAAAAATATTATCACATCTGCTTTAAACACAATATGAATTCAATATTAATAATAACTTGGACTTAATCTAATTTTTGGTTAAACGTTTTACCCTTTAAATTTAATTAAAATGAAAATTAATTCAAAACCTTGTTGGAATATTTTCTTTCTTTATATCCTTAAAACTGTTAATTTTAAAACAAACCTACCTGAATTGATATGGAAATCGACCAAATTCTTGATGCTATTTATATACTACCCGAAAATTCAAAAAAGAATTTAGAAAAATACATCACTGAAGTTTCTCATCCGAAAAACCTTTGTCTGATGCGTGCTGATACAATTGTTCCTCATATTTATTTTATAAAAAAGGGAATCGTTCGCGCTTATGCTTCTGCGGAAGATAAAGAGATTACGTTTTGGTTCGGAAAAGAAGGCGAACCTGTGGTTTCTATGAAAAGTTATGTGGAAGACAAACCCGGTTACGAAAACATCGAACTTCTCGAAGACTGTGAATTGTATAAACTAGAAACCGAAAGTCTTAGAAAATTATTCAACGAAGATATTCATATTGCCAATTGGGGGAGAAAATTTGCAGAAAGAGAACTGGTGAAAACAGAAGAATTGATTATTTCAAGACAGTTTAAAACCGCTTTGGAACGATACAAAGATCTGATGAAGGATAAACCTGATCTTCTGAAACGGGTTCAGCTTGGGCATATTGCTTCGTATCTGGGAATTACACAGGTGAGTTTGAGCAGGATTCGGGCGGAGATTAGGTTTTAGTGTTTTAGTGTTTTAGTGTTTTAGTGTTTTAGTGTTTTAGTGTTTTAGTGTTTTAGTGTTTTAGTGTTTTAGTGTTTTAGTGTTGAAAATTAAGAGCTTTTTTAAATTTGATTCTAAAATTTTAAAAAAAACACTACTAATTTTTTTAACGCAAAGCTTTAATTCAATATTACTTAATTGAAGTGAGCCAAGATGAATCAACAAGTTGATTTGATGAAGTATTGTTTTCACGCTTCACGAAGCAAATTTATTTGCCTTTGCCTTCTAAAATAATGCGGAATGTAAATATAATCTTTGCGTTAGAAAGAATAACAGATTCCTTTTGAAAGAGACCTTACGTCTTTTGATATAAAAACTTTCAGTTTCAAGAAAATATTTTTATTTTTTAACAATTGTAAAATTTTAATCGTTCTTAAATCCTGAACTTTGCAGCAGAAAATAAAGAAAAATGAATTGGATTATCTTAGTTATTGCAGGATTATTTGAAGTGGCTTTTGCATCTTGTTTAGGAAAAGTAAAAGAAACAAGCGGAACAACGATGTACTTTTGGTTTGCTGGTTTCCTGATCTCCTTAACAGTCAGTATGCTTTTATTGATCAAAGCAACACAAACTTTACCCATCGGAACGGCTTATGCAGTCTGGACGGGAATCGGAGCCGTCGGAAACCGTTTTAATGGGAATTTTCTTCTTTAAAGATCCGGTAAGTTTCTGGAGGGTTTTCTTTATCGTAACTTTAATTGGTTCTGTTGTTGGATTGAAGGCAGTTTCTTCACATTAAAATTAAAGAATTTATTAATTAAAGCGAAATTTAATATAAACTTAAAAGCCATCTTCTATTGTGGAGGTGGTTTCACTTTATAAACCAAGTTTATTTTTATATTTTTGAAAAAAATTAATCATGAAAAAAACTTTATTCTTTTTACTCTTCAGCGGATCTTTGTTTGCGCAAAATGCAGAATTATTGAACAATGACTGGTATATTTCCCAAATGACTATCAGTAATCAAACGACGACTAGTCCTGTCATGCAGCTTGCTATCGGCACTTCTAAGTTTATGAATTCTGGAAATAGCTATAACTTCAATTCCGCATATTATAATACAGCGGGATCTACGATTACATTTTCTACGACAGCAGATAGTTTTACCAGACAAGGTGGCGGATGTACATTGGCCATATATAATGGTACAAACGCGGCGGCGGCTCAAGATTATGATCAAAAAAACTGCGATTTCTTTTTTAATTCGGTTTCAGGAACAGTATTTAATTATCAGATCATCAATAATGGTGGGACTTACAAAACACTTATCATAACAAATCCCAGTACAGGCAATAAAATCTATTACAACAATGCCTCTTTTCTTGGTATTAAAGAAAATAATCTGCAACAATCACTCTTAATCTATCCAAATCCTGTAAAAGAAATTTTAACCCTAGAAAATATTGAAAACGATCTTTCTGTAAAGGTTTTCAACATGATTGGACAACTGGTTTATGAAGGCAAAAGCGCGGATAAAAAAGTAAAAATCGATACACAGAATTTCGCGGTCGGTCAATATATTTTGATTGTAAACGGAAAAAAACCTTATCAATTTATTAAAGAATAATTATACGTTCAATACAACAAAAAACGTCTCCAAAATCAGAGACGTTTTTTTATTTTTTATAAATAATAGGAAGAATTTCATTTTTTCTTAACCCATATTTTTTTATTTCTTCTTCTGAAAATTTTTGAGAATAAAAATTGATTTCTGTCTCAAACCCTGCTTTCTTCAAACGGTCAAAATAATCCATTCCGTACCAGCGAACATGGTCATATTGCCCGAAATGTTTCTGGCGTTCTTTAGGATCTTTAATCGTGAAATCTTCGTATGTTTTTTCCAGAGAATTTCTCATCGGAAACCTGTAAAATTCCCCATCCTCCCGGTCGTAAAACTCTATACAATTCGCTCATTGCTTTTGCATCGTCTTCGATATGTTCCAACACATGGTTGCAGAAAACAATATCAAAACTTTCATCAGCAAAAGGAAGATCCAAAATATCTGCTTTTACGTCTACAATCGGAGAAAATAAATCGGCTGAAATATAATCCAGATTCCTCATTCTCTTGAATTTTCTTAAAAATTCCTGCTCAGGAGCAATGTGAAGAACCTTAGCATTTTTAATGAAAAAATCTGTCTCATTTTGAAGATACAGCCACATTTGGCGGTGTCTTTCCAGGCTTAATGTTCCCGGAGACAAAGCATTTTCACGTTGATTTCCGTATCCGTAAGGAAGAAATTTCCGGTAAGATCTGCCATCAATCGGATCAAAAAACTGATCTCCTTTGAAAAATTTATAAATAAGCGGTCGCGCCCAAACACTCATTTTAATAAGCATCGGACGTGGAATTTTATTCAATAAAAGTTTAGTGACTTTTTTCATTAAAAATCCAATTGGAAAGCTTTTTCTTCATCAGTTACAATTCCCAAAGCATCATAAATATACTGGAAAGTCGACAGCAACACTGGTTTCCCGTTGATTACCGCAACATCGTGTTCGAAGTGCGCAGAAGGCTTGTTATCCAAAGTCGTAACCGTCCATCCATCGTTATGGAATTTCACTTTCTCAGTTCCAAGGTTGATCATGGGCTCGATAGCAAGTGTTAATCCGTCTTTAATTACTTTTCCACTTCCCTGTCTTCCGTAATTCGGAACTTGTGGATCTTCATGCATCTGTCTTCCCACACCATGTCCTACAAGCTCTTTTACCACACCATATCCTTCTTTTTCACAGTGATTTTGGATGGCATAAGAAATATCACCAATTCTCTTTCCTCTTACACATTGCTCGATTCCTTTATAAAGAGATTCTTTGGCAACTTTCAACAATTTTTTTGTTTCCGGACTTACTTCACCGATTTCAAAAGTATAAGCGTGATCGCCTACAAAACCATTTAAAACCGCTCCGCAATCCACAGAAAGTACATCGCCTTCTTTAATTTCTTCGTTGCTCGGAAAACCGTGAACAACCTGATCGTTGGGTGAAATACATAATGAATAAGGGAAACCTCCATATCCTAAAAATGCAGGTTCTGCACCGTGATCTTTAATAAAATCATGGGCTAATTTATCTAAATACAAAGTGGTAATCCCCGGTTTGATCTCTTTCGCCAACATTCCTAATGTTCTGGAAACCAACTGAGCACTCTGCTTCATAAGACGTAATTCGTCTATTGTTTTTAATTGAATCATGTAAATTAATGTAACAATTTAAAAAATTTAACAGTGTAACAATTATCATTGCTACATTGCTATATCGTTAGATTTATTCTTACCAGAATAATCCTTTTTTCTTATCTTTTTTAAGTTTTGAATATGCCAAAACTTCTTTTCCTTCTACTCGGAACTCTATTCTTTCCTGAATAATATTGTAGATTTCGCCCCAACCCGGAAATCCACCAAGATTTCTGTCGTCGATAAACCAGTCTGCATCAAGCTTTCTGGATTGATTTTCCGAATCAAAAACTTCTCCTTCAAAACTTGAATTTACGGCATAAAACTCAATACCGTTTTTTTTACAGAATTCTACGGCTTCATCCAATGTTCTTCCGTGTCTGTAAGTCCAAAGTATCAATCTAAAACCTTCCGCCTGAAGCCTTTTTAAGGTTTCAAAAGCAAAAACTTTGGTTTTACCAATTGCCGGATAAGCATCATCAACAATGGTTCCGTCGAAGTCTACAGCAATTTTCTTATTATTCATCATTTTGAATATCTTTTTGAAGTGCAAAGATACAAAAATAAAAGAGTGCTAAAATACTTAGCACTCTTACTTTTATATTTTAAATAATATATAATTAACTTTTAACCCAATTAAAGTGAAACTGTAAATCGGGTGTTGAAATTCTGTCTGTAATTTTCTGAAGTCTCGCAGGAAGTTTCATTAAATATTCCTGAGCTTTTTCAGCTTTTTCGTTAAGACCTTTTACATGCTCAATCTTCCATTCGTCTAACAGATCTTTCATAATATTGATATAATCCTGACCTGTATACACCATACATCTCTGTGCAGCATCCGAAAAATGACCCCAAAGTTCACCTGCTTTCTGACCAGATTGTCTCATCATGTGAGCCGGCATAACGATTTTTTTACGCATCATATCTTCAAATGCGATAATCATTTCCGAAGGATCTATTTCTAAAATTCTTGTTACGAAATATTTATATGCTTTTGCGTGTCTCGCTTCATCTGCCGCGATTACCCCACACATTTTTGCTAATTTCCCGTTTCCGGATTGTTTTGCCAATGTTCCTACTCTTCTGTGAGAAATATTGGTTGCCGTTTCCTGAAAACTGGTATAAATGAAATTTCTGTAAGGATCCATGCTTGTTCCCAAATCGAAACCGTCGTTAATTAAATACTGAGTGGTAACTTCCAGTTCTCTCATATTCACTCTTCCGCATAGATAAAGATATTTACCCAAAAGATCTCCATGTCTGTTTTCTTCACCAGTCCATGATCTTATCCAGTTTGCCCAGCCGATTTCTTTCTTCTCCTGATCAATTCCGTCTACACCCATCAACCAAGATTCGTAAGAAGGCAGAGCTTCTTCTGTAATACAGTCACCGATTAATGTAACGAATAAATCGTAAGGCATTTCTCGTGCGTAAGTCTGGATTTCTTCTAAATCGTATTTAAAATTATCGCTTGAAGGATCTGGAAGGTAATCGGAAGGCTGCCAGATTTTTTCAACTGGCGTTAAAAACTTATCCAGAAAAGAACCTACCTCCTTTTCCAAAATTCCCATTACTTCTTTCCTTACAAGTTTTTGATACATTTTATAAATTTAGGATTAATTTGCAAATTTAAAGCTTTATTTATTATTTAAGACATAATAAATTGTTAATTCTTTCTGATATTAATCATAAAAAATTGCCGCTATATAAATTATAACGGCAATTTTTGTTCCAAATTGTTCAATTTTAGCTAACTAAAATATCTCCTGTCATAATTTCCGGAATTTCCACTCCCATTACTTTTAAAATGGTTGGAGCAACATCTCCTAATTTCCCTGGTTTCAGATTCCAGGTGTTGTCTTTATCCATCACGATGAACGGAACCAGATTGGTTGAATGCTGCGTATTCGGCGTTCCATCCGGATTAATCATTACATCAGAATTTCCGTGATCTGCAAGAATGAAAACGGCATACCCGTGTTCGTAAGCTGTTGTCGCTACTTTTTCTATACATGAATCAACTACTTCCGCTGCTTTTACCGCTGCTTCGAAAACTCCTGTATGACCTACCATGTCTGTATTGGCAAAATTTAAACAGATAAAATCTGCAGTCTCATTTTCCAGTTCGGGAACGATTGCGTTTGTAATATCGTAAGCTGACATTTCCGGCTTCAAATCATAGGTCGGAACATCTTTCGGACTTGGACAAAGCAGTCTTCTTTCGCCTACAAATTCCTCTTCACGACCTCCGGAAAAGAAGAACGTAACGTGAGGATATTTCTCTGTTTCTGCAATTCTTATCTGTGTTTTATGATTTTTTTCCAATATTTCCCCCATCGTTTCCTGAAGAACATTCTCATCAAAAACTACGTGTACATTTTGATATGTTTTATCATAATTCGTTAATGTAACATAATAAAGATTCAGTTTTCTCATGAAATATTCCGGGAAATCCTTCTGAGAAAGTACCTCCGTGATTTCTCTACCTCTGTCTGTTCTGAAATTAAAACAGATAACGACATCATTATCAATAATTTTAGCAACAGGAACTACATTTCCGGTTTCTGTTGTATTTACTAAGATAATTGGCTTTAAAAATTCATCCGTCACATTATTTTCATACGATTTCTGAATCGAAGCCAAAGCATCTGTAGATTGTTCGCCAACGCCTTCTACCAAAGCATCGTAAGCCAATTTTACACGCTCCCATCTTTTATCTCTGTCCATCGCATAATAACGACCAACCACTGTTGCCAGTTTTCCGGTAGTTGTTGCCATGTGGTTCTCCAGTTCTTCGATAAAACCTTTCCCTGAATGCGGATCACAATCACGACCGTCTGTAAAAGCGTGAACGAAAACATTATCATTCAAGCCAAATTCATGCGCAGAAGTTATTAAACCTTTTAAATGATTGATATGTGAATGTACTCCACCGTTTGAAACCAAACCGATAAAGTGTACTTTTTTGTTCTCTTTTTTAGCATATTCAAAAGCGTCCTGAATTTCCTTCTGTTGTCCAAGAGTTCCGTTTTCTACCGCCATATTTAGCTTAACCAAGTTCTGGTAAACCACTCTTCCTGCTCCCAAATTCATGTGCCCCACTTCAGAATTTCCCATCTGACCGAAAGGAAGACCTACCGCCAAACCACTCGCTTCAAGCGTTGTGTGAGGAAAATTTTTGAGACAACTATCTATAAATGGTGTATTTGCTTTATCAAGTGCTGAAACGTCCGGATTCATTCCCAATCCCCATCCGTCAAGAATGGCTAATATTGCTTTTTTCGACATTATGTATAAACTTTTATATATACAAATTTATCTATTTTGAAATGAATTGAAGAATTTGAAAGACTTAAATTTTTATTAAAAGATTGGTTTTTCTATTGTTGATTTTTAAATTTAATCGGAAATGTTTGTGAAAGACTTTGTTTTTTTAACACTAATATTCACTATTTTTTTCACAAATTATCACTAATCTTTTTTGTTTTACTTGGAGTTTTAAATTAGAACAGGAACATCTGTGTAAATCTGTGTGATCCGTGGGAATTATTTTTAAAAATGACTGCAATTTTTTTCTCCCACAGATTTCACGGATTTTCACGGATGTTTGCGCATATTTTTTTATTTTTGTCATATGGATTTAAGAGATCAATTGAAGAACCTTTTTCCTGAGCATGAGGAGCAGGATTTTAAGATGCCTGAAGAGCAGTTCAGGCAGAAAGAGCCTTTGGTATGCAAGTTTGAGAAGAAAGGGAGAAACGGAAAACCTGTAACAATTGTTGAAGGTTGGGAAGGGAGTGAGGATGATTTGAAGAAAATCTCGAAAAAAATAAAAACCACCTTAGGAATCGGTGGTTCTGAAAAGGATGGAACGATCATTATTCAAGGGGATAATCGTGATAAAATAATGGATATCCTTAAAGAAATGGGGTTTAAAACTAAAAGAGTCGGCGGATAATTTTATATTTTAATTCAATTGAATTAGAAAATCTCCGAATCTTTTTAAACGCAAGGATCGCAAAAGTTTTTTTTAATTTAACCTTGAAAATATTTTCGTTCGCAACGGCGTTTCACTCAGCTAAAACCTCAATCAGCCTTTGCTGAACAGAGTACTTTTGCTTTCTAGACATTAGATTTTATAATCCAATAAGAGCTGTTGTATCTTTTGTGGTGAAGAGTTTTCAACCTGTTTTTAGAAATAAATCTGAGTTTCCGGCATGATTGCTTTTAGCTTTTCGATGGTTGATTTTTCCATTGGATTGCCCGTTAATATGAGTGTTTTAAGATTTTTCAGTTGTGAAAATTCGGTGGGGAGATCTTTTAAATCATTGTTCGCAAGATTCATGCTGACCACATTTTTCAGACCTTTTACTTTAGACGAAATTTCTTTGATATTGTTCTGACTTACATTTAAAAATTCCAGATTCTTCGACTTAAAGAGATCTTCAGGAAGTTTTGATATGGAATTTTGCTGTAATTCAAGGTATTTTAATTGTTTCGGGAATTCTAAGTTTCCTAAATCGTTGATTTGATTGGCAGAAAGATTTAATGATTTTAAATTCTTAATCTGATCCAGATCTTTAGCAATAAAACTGATCTGATTTCCCTGTAAATTAATTTCTTCCAAGCTCGGAATCTGCAACAACGCTTCCGGGAAAACATTCAAACTATTGGCATCCAAATGAATGACCTTTAATTTCTGAAGTTTTGCTACGTTTGGATTTATGCTGGTTAATTCATTTAAATTAATCGAAAAACTTTCCAGTTTCTGAAGTTCTCCGATTTCGTCGGGAATAAATTTAATGCTGTTTTCGTTTAAGTTTAAAATCGTCAATTCTTTTAATGCAAAAATTGATTCATCCATTTTCTCAAACTTATTTTCCATTAAATTCAGGAAAAAAATTGATTGTAGCTTTTGAATTTCAGTCGGAAGATTAAACATCACTTTCCCTCTGAAACTCATGCTGTAAATGGTTTGTCCGCTTTTTAAAGCATCATCAATATTGGTATACGTTGGGTATTTTACAGGATCGATCTGGGCTTTTGCCTGTGAAAGAAGTAAAATAGCAATAGAAAAAAATAGTTTTTTCATAACAGAAAAAAGCTACCGATAATAAAATATTACCGGCAGCAATTGTAAATATTAATAATTTATTTTTTCAAAAGTTTTACCGTCTGTTGGAATCCTCCATCAGCTTCGATATTTAAAATCAAAACTCTTGAAGCGTCCAATTGACTTGTAAAATCTAAGTCTAAAGATTTGTTTGTTCCTGAGAATTTCTTCGTGAAAACAATTTTACCATCGATGCTGTAAGCCGTTACAGAAATATCTTTCAATCCTTTTGGAGAGTTGATTTTCACCATTCCAGAAGTCGGGTTCGGAGCAACGGTAACAGTATTTTCTGCTTGAGCATCAATAGTTCCTAAAGATCCTGTTGTTCCTAAGTTATTTTTAAGAGCAACTACGATCGTAGCAGATTTCCCTTTGTAGTCGATTGTATTTCCAGTTGCATCAATATCCGTAGAAATTGTAGAATCCGGGTGCTGAATCGAGAAGAATCCGAATTTGTGATCCGGTGTAAAGGTAAGACCAGTCGGCTCTGAACCTGCAGGCATAGAAGCGAACAGTTTCACTTTTGGATTTGCCTGAGTGTGATCCGGAGCAATTACCCAGATGTAGTTTTTACCACCATCCTGAAGAACCCAAAGGTTTCCAAGCTCGTCGAAAGTAAGGTTGTCATTTCCATCTCCCCAAGCTTCAGTTTTTGTTCCCTGAGCGGTGTCGAAAGAATAATTTGTTGTAAGACCACCTACGAAAGTTTCAACCTGAGAAGTCGTCATTCCGTTGTCCTGAAGTCTGTATACTTTATTTAAACCTTTCGCTGTAAAATAGATTTTACCATCAAGCGGACTGATATCAACATCTTCAACTCCGTTGAAAGAAGTTCCAAGAGATTGAGCTAAAGTTGCTGTATTGTTTTGGTCAGCTTTCATCTTGTTAGGAACCTGAACCCAAACACCTGTTGTCGCTACAGGATCTCCGTTGCTAAGACCTTGATCTAATTTTAACACATAAAGATTTCCTGAAGAAAGGTTGTTCGGAGTATCCATCACATATTTGTAAACCATGTGCGTTCCACCATCTTCACCGTAATATGCTATAGTTCCTGCATTATTTATCACAACATTTTCGTGGTTCATAATACCCATTTGCCAAAGTTTTCCTTTAGATCCGTCAGCATTTTGAGAAATAACCTGAGCAGTTGCAGGATCGATCTCTACCAACCAACCATAATCTTTCATTCCATCGGCATTTACATCACTTGAAGTAGTCTGCTCTTCTGCTGTAACCACAGTTCCCCATGGTGTAATTCCTCCAGAACAGTTTCTGATCGTCTGAACCAAACTCGGAGCTGAGAAGCTTACCGCTCTAGATTTCGTTAATTGCCAAAGTTTTGTAGAACTGTTATAGTTGATTTCTGCCATCGTAACTCCTCCAGGATTCGTTTCGTGGTTTACAGAAAGATATCCGTTGGTAGCACTTGCGTTTTTAGGAACATAAGCTGTAAAGTCATTTTGACCTCCAACTAATCCTCCTCCTTCTGTATAATTATCTCCTTCTTTTAAGATCAATTGATATTTATGTTCAGCAGGAATGATTAATTTATTAGTCTGAACCGTCGGAACGATTGAAGTAAAACAACTGATGTGGGCTGCGTTACAAGGAACTGGTGTTGTTGTTCCTACCGTTTTAAGATAAGCATCGATTCTTAAATCAGAACTTGTAGTACTTCTGTTGTGCAATTCGATAGAAATTCTGTTGGTTCCGTTTACGAATTTAGATTTAGGAATAGAGAATACATTGTAAACACTTTCTGCAGCACCGTCGATGATTGTACTAGATAAAGTACTGAAATCTATTACACCAGCCGGCATATTGTCTCTTATTACTTCTTCACCGTTAAGATAAACAACAATACCGTCGTCTCTCATTACGCCCAATTCCATGGTTGTAGAAAGATCGTTTAAGTTTACCGTAAAATCTTTAGCAAAATAAGCTGTCGTAAGACCTGTAGCCGTTGTAGTTGTTACAGGATCACCGTAACCAAGAGGTCCGTTACCTTGAGACCAAGCAGAAACATCAAAAGTAGTATCTTTCCACTGAGATGCTAAAGCAACGTTACCGTCATTGTATTTCCAAGAAGCATTCTTATTAAAAATAAAAGTCTGCGCATTCAATAAAGAACTCGAGACCATTGCAAGAGCTGCAATTGTTAGTAGTTTTCTTTTCATTATAAATTTCGATTTATTAGACGTTGCAAAGCTATACGATTGCTTTTAAGCCTTTATTAATAGGACTTTAAATAAACCTCAATGAATATTAATTAATAGAAAACCAAACGTTAATTAGATTAATTTTATGTTAAATTAAAAAAATATTAAAAAGTGAGGAAGCGGATAAAGAAATGCAACTTTTAACTTTTACATTCTTTAAACCACTCCTCACCATTGATTTATTTTTTTGTTTTACTTATGTCTGTCAACGTATTTAAGAAGGCAATAACCTGCTTAATTTCCGTTGGAGTCAAATTCAATTTATCCGGAGCTAAAGTCTGGTTTTTCATTTTAAGACCAAGACCTTCTCCTCCCCCTTCATTATAGAAATCCATCACTTCTTCCAACGTATTGAAAGCTCCGTTGTGGAAATACGGTTTTGTCAACGCTGCATTTCTTACCGTTACCGTTTTAAACGAATTTTCATAGATCCAAGAGTTTTCCTTTTTCACCGGACTGGTTATTCTTCCTTTATCAGCGTCTAATTCCAACGGTTTCTGGTTGATCGGTTTTGTTGTAATCCCCAATACTTCAGATTCATTTTCATTAAATAACGGCGGAACTAATCCTGAAAAATTCGGAGCAAAGTGGCAAGTTGCACAATTCGCTTTTCCCATGAATAAGTTAAAACCTTTTTTTGCATCAGAAGAGATTTCTTTTTCATTTCTCATGAATTTATCAAAATCACTTTCGTAAGAATATAAAGATGCCACATAAGAACTCAGTGCTTTTGAAAAATTCTCTCTGCTGATATTTCCGTTTTTAAAGGCCGTTTTGAATGCTTTTTTATATTCAGGTTTTGTCTTTAATTTTTTAATGATGCTTTCATAACTTGTATTGAATTCATTTTCATTATAAATAACGTGTTCCGCCTGTTGTTCAAGATAAAAAGCTCTTAAGTCATAGAAAAATCTTTTCGCAAAAACCGCATTATATAAAGATGGTGAATTTCTCAATACCGTTTTCCCTTCAATATTACTTGGAGATTTCGCTTTCAAATCTGTAAAAGCATTTTCCGGTAAATGACAGGTTGCACAGCTCATTTTTCCGTTGTCGCTTAAGTTTTGATCGTAAAAAATCTCTTTTCCTAATTTTCTTACATCGACATTATCTTCCTCTTTTTTCAATAAAGTATAAAAATACGGATCAAGAAAATCGCTGCTGAAAAGGTTTTTATTACTTACATTCCAGCCAGAAAACTCTTTTAAGTCATCACTTCTGCCGTCCCAATTTCCCAATTCTTCATACAAAGGCTGAATATATTTTTTGTAGAATTCTATCCTGTCAAAACTTTCAAAATCGGTATTCTTCGAAAGATAATCAATTCCTTCCGTTAAAATTGTATTCGCTTTCTGAACATTATAATTTTTAAAATAAGGATCATCATTAATGTACTTTTTCATTCCTAAAAAAGTATGATTGGCTTCTTCAGAAATATTCAAAGAACCTGGAGTATCAAAACCTGTAACGCCCAAACTGTACATCCTGATCAGTTCAATTCTTAACGGCAACGTCTTGTTATTCCCTTTGCTTAAGCCGTTTTTAACAGAACTTAAATAAAAACTTGCATAACTGTTGTACAGAAAACCGGTAATGGTCTTGATTTCTTCTTTTTTCTCGTTTGCTTCATCAGAAAATATCAATTCATCCAACACCTGCAAACCTTTGGGAGGAAGTGTGTAAGCTGTAGTTCCCGCCGCTTCAATATGAAATAACGGTGCCGCGTTGAGGTCAGTTTTTGTGAATTCAGGATAATGATAAGCCACGTAAAATTCAATTTCTTTGAAAGAATTTCTTGTTTCTTTTAATGATTTTCGGAGATCTTCTAATGAAATTTTATCTTCTGAAAATTGGTGAGCGTCGGATTTTAACTGGTCAAGTTTAGTTTTAAAATCAGTTAAGCCTTTATTAACAACAGAATTTTCAGTTTCAACCCCTTTATACGTCGGGTTGAATGACATTACTGCAAAACCAATTAAAAGAATCACAATAAGTAGCGGATAAGATCTCATTCAATTTTTGTGCAAAACTATCGATACCCAACCGATCAGACGTTACCACAACTTTAACTTTGAATTAAATTATGTTTACATTCTGGATAACATATTTTTTACTAATTTTAAATCCCGAAAATCAAAATTCATTATTCGCTGAAAGTCAATTCACTTTTTTGACTTCGTTTTAAGATAATGAGGAAGGGAATTTGGGGAGGATTTTAAAACAACTTTAAACTATAAAAACATATTTATGCTAGATAAACTTGCTGCTTCAGAGCTTGTTCTGAACGACGACGGAAGTGTGTACCATCTAAATCTTTTGCCTGAAGATATTGCCGAAAAGATCATCCTTGTTGGTGATCCGGATCGTGTGGCGAAGGTTTCAAAATATTTTGATACAGTAGAAATTAAGAAAAACAAGAGAGAATTTTACACGCATACAGGAACTTTAAGAGGCGAAAGAATCACCGTACTATCAACCGGAATCGGAACGGAAAACATTGATATTGTGATGAATGAGCTTGATGCGCTGGTAAATATCGATCTTAAAAATAAAGAGTTTAAAACAGAACATTCTGCGCTTCAATTATTCAGAATGGGAACTTGCGGAAGTGTGAATCCTGATGTTCAGGTTGACAATATGTTGGTGACTCAGAATGTTGTAGGATTGGATGGTTTGATGCATTTTTATCAGGATTATGCGTTTGAAAATGAGTTTTCTAAGAACTTTTTAGAGAAATTCCCTTATGCGAAAATTAAGCCGATGCTTTATTTTGCAGATTGGTCGGAGGAATTAGGAGAATTATACAAAGACGCAAAATACCACGGAAATACAGCCACTTTCCCCGGATTTTACGCACCACAAGGAAGACAGCTTCGTCTGAAAGCACTCGATGATAAATTCCTTGAAACATTAAATGATCTTGGCGTAACCAATTTCGAAATGGAAACTTCGGCAATTTATGCTTTGTCTAAACTTTTAGGTCATAAAGCCATTACGGTAAATAATGTAATCGCCAACAGAAGACGCGGAGAATTCTCTGCCGATCATCATGCTTCTGAAAAAAATCTGATTACTTGGGTTTTGGATAGAATTATTAAGTAAATTTATTTTTTACCATTAAGAAAATGAAGAGGTTAAGAATATTAAGTTTTGCTTTTGCTTAAGACTAAAAAAACAAAAAGGATTTCAATACTGAAATCCTTTTTTTATGATCAAATAAAACCATTTAAGATTTTAAAATAAATTTCTTCTTTTGGAAGTGATGCGCGCTCAATTATTTAATTTAATTCTATTAAAATTCATTCACCGTTACGTAGAAGTGTGAAGAATTCAGACTTTCTGCACTTGATGAAATATTGGTAAGATTGATGGTAATATTCGATGTTGAGGTCATTCTCGGGTTTGAAATTGAAAACGTAGAATTTCCTGCAAAATCTCCCGCCGGTGTTACCACAATCGTTGCTCTTGTAGATCCGGTATTCAAAGCCGGAGGAATTGTAATATTCATCGTTGTTGATTTTCCGGGTGGCAGATTGTTCACAGAAACACTCGGCCAAACTTCAAAACTGATCTGGTTTTTGTTTACCGTTCCCCTGTCTCCCAGCTTGTATTGTCCGTTTACGTCAATTTTTGCCGTATTATTGGGAGTATTTGTTCCAATTCCGACAGACGCGTTATTATCACCCAAAACAATTGCATTATATTGAGAAGTCGACGCGTTATATCCTATCGCCGTAGAATTCTGTCCTGTTGATGATGCTCCGGAACCGATTGCTGTAGAATTTTGACCGTTTGTATTTGAATTATATCCAATAGCCGTTTCGCTGTTCGCATTTGTTTTTGCACCATATCCTAAAGCCACCGACTGAAAACCTGCCGCTACCGAATTATTTCCTAAAGCAGAAGATTCATTTGCTGTTGTTTTAGCGTTAAATCCAATTGCCGTAGATTGAAAACCATCGGCAAAAGAATTATTTCCTAAAGCGGTTGATTCGTTTTTATTTGTTTTGGCATTATATCCGATTGCATTCGACTGAAAAGCTCCTGCTGTAGATTTATTTCCTAAAGCCAACCCGTCATTTGCCAATACAGACGCTTCATTTCCTACAGAAACTCCTTGATAAGACGAGCTTGAAATCCCTATGGCGATACCATTCTGACCTGCATTGGCGCCCGAACCCAAACTTACAGAATTATCTGTTCCCAATCTTCCTGATTTTACAGAATTAACCTTGAAAACCAAATCATCCGATGTATTTGTTCCTAAAGATAAGTTGGTATTTGAACCTCCGTAATTCCCGGCGTTTGTCGCTGAATTATTCCAGTTGGTAGCAGAACTGCTTCCTCCTCCATTAAGTCCGTTTCCTGAGGTTCCTACAGAAATCATGTTCCATTTCAGGTTGTTCCAGTAATATAATCCTATGTCTGTTAATCCACCCTGTCCGTTATTCCAAACGATCAATCCGATTGATGGCGAAGGAACCGTCACGTTATCTGTAATAGAAGTCAAAGCAATACTCGGTAATAAAACTCCTTTGTTTTTAGAATTAATTTCCAACATGGCAGAAGCATTCGGAGTAGGTGTACCTATCCCTACTTGAGCCATCACAATATTAAAATTAATTAATAATAAGGCGGTGAATAAGATTTGAATTTTTGTTTTTTTTAGCATCTCAAGTTTATTATATAGATAATAGTTTATGACTGCAAACATAATAATTAACAATAAAACATACTATTTTTTAATAATTTTATAATTTCACACGAAATAGTGAATAATCTAACAAAAAAGCTATATTTAATCACTGTTTAATGAATGTAAACATAGAATTAATTCTATATTAAATCTTTGTTTAAACGTTACAAAACCTAATTTTACCTTATTTTTAAATTAATTCAAAATTTAACATTTACTTAAAAAAATCACTTTAAATTGAATAAAATGTAATTTATCACTGTTTAATGAAAACATTTTTTTGCTAATTGTTTGTAAATAAGGTCTTTTTGCGTTCGCGAAAATGATAAATGAGCTTGAAAATCGTATTTTTTCTCTTCCAATAAATAGCATTGTAATTTGATACGTTACGCTTTTGTTTTTGGTCATTATTATTTATCATTTCAAAATACATCTATAAAAGAAAAGCCTGAAAACTGTCAATAAAATTTTTATGAAAAGTTTAACAGTGCACAGAAATTTTAGGAATAGTTATTGATTAATCGTACATAACCAAAATATTAATGTTATGAATAATTCAGAATACAACAAAGCGGAAAATGCTGTAGACAACACGAAAGACACTTTAAAAGATGCAGCCACCAATGCCAAATGGAAAATAGAAGAACTGGCAGACAGAGCAAAGGATTATATTAACGAAAAAAGAGCCAATGACGAAGAAGCTCAACAGGAAGACTGGCTAGACAGAGTAAAAAATAATGCATCCGATGCTTGGGATGATATTAAAGATAAAGCCAATGATGCATGGGAAAAAACGAAAGATGCAGCAGAAGATGTAAAAGCAGAATGGAACAAGAAAACCAATTAAAATTTCAGTCTTATAAATAATTTCAAGAAAAACGGAGCCTTTTTATACAAGGCTCCGTTTTTTATGATGTTCTAAAGACAAATTATTGCTACATTTGTAACTTAATAAACATTAAAAAATTATGTCATACGGTTTACTTAAAGGCAAAAAGGGAATTATTTTTGGAGCCCTTAATGAACAATCTATTGCATGGAAAGTTGCAGAAAGATGTCATGAAGAAGGAGCTGAATTTATATTGTCTAATGCTCCTATCGCTCTTAGAATGGGAGAATTAAACGGTTTAGCAGAAAAAACAGGTTCTGATATAATCGGTGCAGATGCCACTTCGATTGAAGATCTTGAAAAACTTTTTGATGCCGCTGTTGCAAAATTTGGTAAAATCGATTTTATCCTTCATTCTATAGGAATGTCTATCAATGTAAGAAAAGGAAAACATTATACAGAAATGAATTACGATTGGTTGGAAAAAGGCTGGGATATTTCTGCCGTTTCTTTCCACAAAGTAATGCGTGTCGCTTATGAAAAAGACTGTATGAATGAGTGGGGAAGCATTTTGGCGCTTACCTATATTGCAGCACAGAGAACGTTCCCGGATTACAACGATATGTCTGATAACAAAGCTTATCTTGAAAGTATCGCAAGAACATTCGGAAATTACTGGGGTGAGAGAAAAGTACGTGTAAATACGGTTTCTCAGTCTCCTACTCCTACCACTGCAGGAAGCGGTGTGAAAGGTTTCGGAGGTTTCCTTGGATATGCTGAAGATATGTCTCCGCTAGGAAATGCTACCGCATTAGAATGTGCAGATTACTGCGTTACTCTTTTCTCTGATCTTACTAAAAAAGTAACGATGCAGAATCTTTTCCACGACGGAGGATTCAGCAGCTCTGGAGTTACTCAGAAGGTAATCAGTAAATATGATGTTGAATAATAGTTTTACAATCATTATTTAAATATATAACCCAAAGTGAATTTTTACTTTGGGTTTTTTTATACAATTAACCACACAGATGAAAAATATTATACAAATACTCATTCTCGCGGTAATTCTTTTCAGTTGCAATAAAGAAAAGAATACACAAACAATATCATCAGTTCAGAAAAATATTATTGATATTAAAAGTTTAAAATACTTTGAAGTTGGTTATCAAGATAAGTTTGAAATACTTCCGCCTTTGGAATTCTCGGAAATTACTAAAGATGAATATGATAATCTAAAAAGTACTTCTAACTCCATAACAAATTCTCCGTTACCGATTAAAGACAATAATTATTTATTGGAAATAAACAATAAAATTCTTAAACTTAAAACTGAAGAAAATGTAGCTAAAGAAGGAGAAAACAAATATGAGTATTTAGGATTTTACCCAACTTTAAATATATATGCTTTTTCCGCTAATAGCTCACGTGACAATTTAGGTTTTAGTGAACTTGAATTAATCAATAAATTCGATTTTTCAGCTTACCGTATTATTTCAGTTGGAGATGATAAAGTGGAAAAACCTATCATTTCTCCTCAAACGAAATATTTGGTTTATCGTTATAATTACGTTTATGAAACTAATAAAAGCTTTTTAGGAGTTTTAAAAATTAATGATGATAAAACATTTACAGAACACAGAAGTTTTTCATCAAATAATTTCAACATTGCAGAAACAATATGGCTTGGTGATGATTACGTTGGTATAAAAACGACTTATGATAAAGGCAAAACTTATAAATATCATAAAGCAAATCTTGCTGTTAATGAAAATAATAAACCAGACACATTCAAAGGAAATTATTCTGTTTACATAGAGACAGAAGCTACAACAACAGGAATGGCTTCTATCAGTTATTCATTTAAAATTCAAGGCAATGAAGCTATACTTGAAACAAATACTTACCATGAACCGATAAGATGCAATGGAAAATATCTCATAAAAAGCAATAATAACATTTTAGAATTGTATTATAATGATGAAGAGATCGATTGCAAGGCCGATTCTCCTGCTTTTTATATAAAAAAAGAGGGTGGCAAATATTTTATAAAAGGCATTGGCGGTGAAGCCACTTTTAATGAGTGGATTTTACTGGAAAGAAAAGATAATTAGCATATCATAAAATCAAATCGGCGGCACCAAAGGTGCCGCCGATTCTTAATAATAAAAATGTTAATATGAAGTCTATAAAATTACTGTCTGTATAGAATGAGCCGGAGCCGATAATTTTGCTGACATCCCTTCGATCCAAAGATTGGCGTCGATATCTTTGTCTGTGTCATTCATGATGACGGTTACTAATTGTCCGTTTTCATTCATGAATGAAGTCGATGTTAAATCTGATGTATTGGCAGAACTTCCGACTCTTTGTGCGTTTGGTTTTATGTATTTAGAAACCTGTCCTACATAATAATATTCATACGTGTAATGCACTTCTCCTGTTTTAGTATCAGCAATGATGGGTGCAAAACAGAAATTTCCGACGTGGTTTGGTCCACCTGTTTCGTCTAAAAGCACGTTCCAGTCTGTCCATAAAGAAGTTCCTCTGTTGAAATCGTTGATCATATTTTTACCATACAACTCTCCCAAGCTTACATCTTCGATTCTCTCCATTTTGAAAACCTCCTTACAACCTTCCGTAAACGCTAAGAATTTATCGGGAAAAGCTCTTTTCGTTTCCATTACATTATCGAATAACTGAGTTCTGTTATGCCAAACTTCGTACCAGTGATAGGCAATTCCGGAAGTATATTTAGAAACTTCGGGATCGCTTAATGTGGTGGTTGCTCTTTGATAAATCAGGTCTCTGTTGTGATCCCAGATCATTACTTTTTTATCTTTATATCCGTTTTTCCAAAGCGTTGGTCCCAGATTATTTTTCAGGAAATTACCCTCTTCTTCAGCGGTGTACAAACAAGATTCCCAAGTTTGCTTTGCCATTGCTTCATTCTGAATCGTTAATCCCCAAATATTAATTCCTCTTTTCTCATATTCCTGAATGAATTTCACGTAATAATTTGCCCAAGTCTGATAATATTGACTTTCCAGCTTACCGCCATTCAGCATATTTTTATTGGTTTTCATCCAAGCCGGCGGACTCCACGGAGAAAAATATAATTTAAAATTGCTTCCAATTGATTTCTGAGCTTCTTTAATCATCGGGATTTTAAACTTTTCATCGTGAGCCACATTAAATGACTTCAATGAAGTATCATTATCCTGAACATAAGTGTAAGAATCGCTGGAGAAATCGCAAGAGTTCATATTGGTACGAACAACTGAATATCCCAACCCGTTTTTCCCGTAATACGCTTCGATAATTTCCTTTTGCTTATCCTTCGGCATTTTATAAAAAGTCTCAGCAGCAGCATCTGTAATCGCACCTCCGATTCCTATTAATTTCTGATATTTAAAATCCGGATCAACAAAAATACTGGGTTCGTTTTCTTTAGGCTGATCGAATTTTTCAAATTTTACCGTTCCTTTATCTGCCAGTTTTTCGTTGGTTTTAGCATTGGTAAGAATAATTCGGGCTGTTTTGCCTGCATTCTTTTTCCAGTAATTCTGTGCATTGGCATTGAAAATCATTCCGATGACAAAGCAACTTACAATTAGCTTTTTCATTTATTTCTTCTTCTTTTTTCTATTTATATTTAACCACCTTGTCAAAAATTCTTTCGAATTTTAAGATTAATTATTTTTATACACTCTTACGTAATCTATGTAATACTTTTGAGGAAAAATAGTATCATCAATTCCTTCTTTTCCGCCCCAAAATCCGCCGACCGCCAAATTTAAAATGATAAAATAAGGCTGATCAAAAGGCCACGATTCATACGTTTTTTCTTTATTTTCATACGTGAAAAACTTCTGATCATCAACATAAATATCAATTTTCTCCGGCGTCCAATCTGCTTTATAGACATGGAATTTTTCACTTGCATCTTTTACAATCAGCGTATCGGTTTTCTGAGTTCCGATGATGTGATTGTATTTTTTCGTGTGAGCCGAAGCATGAATATACCCCTGATTAAAACCAACATGTTCCATGATGTCCAGTTCCCCGTCATCGGGCCATTTTTTCATATTTTCGCTCATCATCCAGATGGCGGGCCAAGTTCCGCGACCTTTCGGAAGTTTAGCACGAACTTCGACAGTTCCGTATTGAAAGGAAAATTTTCCTTTTGTTAAAAGTCTTGCGGAAGTATATTTATTCTTTTCCCAGTTTTCTTTTTTGGCTTCAATCACAAGATTTCCGTTTTCAACTCTTGCATTTTCCAAGCGGTTTTTGGTGTAAAACTGAGCTTCATTATTTCCGTACCCATCACCTCCGACTTCATAATTCCATTTGGAAGAATCCGGTAATCCTTTTCCGTTAAACTCGTCATTCCAAATCATTTTTCTATCAAAATCAGGCTTATTTGAAGCACAATTCGAAACAGAAAAAAGGAGTGTTCCTCCGATTAAAAGGCGAATGATATGTTGGAATTTCATCGAGATTCTTGGTTTTATGTTTTTTATTAATTGCTCTGTTATTATTAATTGATACTGCTGTTTTTTAACGCAAAGTTTTATTTAAATTAATTTTGATTTTAAGGAGCAAAGATTGAATCAATAAATTGATTTTATGAAGCTTGCTTAATAAGCGACTTGTCGCAATTCTTTGCACCTTAAAATTTATAGTTTCAATATTTAAATCTTTGCGTTAAAAATTTATTATTTATTTATTTTCAATTTTTTTTATTCCGAAGCAAGAAGAATTTCTATGTAAAATAGATTCGTCACTCCACTTTGTTTCGTTCTGAATGACAAACATTATTGTTTCCTCAATCATCTAAAAAACGAACAGTTTTTTACCACCAAAAGCGGGTTTTATCCCGCTCTTAGTTGAAGTAAACTATTATTTATTTTGACCAATTAATTGTCTTTTTCTGAACATTCTGAGAATCGGTTCCGACCATGATGTCGAAATCTCCGCTTTCCCAATCAAAATTTAACTGATCATCATAGAATTTTAAATTTTCCGGAGTTAATGTAAAATTGACGGTCTTACTTTCTCCTTTTTTGATGAATATTTTTTGGAAACCTTTCAATTCTTTCACAGGTCTCACCACTTTTCCAAACAAATCTCTGATGTATAACTGCACCACTTCTTCCCCATCGTAATTTCCGGTATTGGCTACATTTACACTGATCGTTAAGCTTTGATTTCCTTTAAGCTTTGTCGAACTTAAATTCATTTCAGAATATTTAAACTGAGTATAACTTAAGCCAAAACCAAACGGGAACTTCGGGTCGTTATCCAGATCGATGTAAGCCGAAACGTAATTTCTGTCGGTGTTGTTTTTCGCAGGTCTTCCTGTATTGTAATGATTATAATACACCGGAATCTGTCCTTCCGTTCTAGGAAAAGTCATCGGTAATTTTCCACCCGGATTTACTGTTCCGAAAAGAACATCCGCGATCGAATTTCCGGCTTCCGTTCCCAACCACCAAGTGTACATGATCGTCGGAATATTGTCTGCAGCCCAGTCAAAAACCAAAGGTCTTCCTGCGTTGATCATTAAAACGATCGGTTTTCCAGTTTTTGCAATTTCTTTCAAAAGATCTTCCTGAACTCCTGTGAAATGCAGGTTACTTCTGCTTTTCGCTTCACCGCTCATGGCAGAACCTTCACCTAAAGTCATAATCACAACGTCTGCTTTTTTTGCCGTTTCCACCGCTTCTGCAAACATCGATTTGTCCTGATCATCAACATTCGCACCTTTTGCGTACAATAAAGTTGAGTTTTTATCTAACTGATTTTTAATTCCGTCGAACTGAGTGATGATTCTTTGATTATCATCTTTAAAAGCGACCGACCAAAAACCGTGATTGGCAGAAGTTTCTTTTCCGAAAGGTCCGATTAAAGCAACCGTTTTCGTGGATTTTGAAAGCGGAAGAATATTTTTTTGATTCTTCAGTAAAACAATACTTTTTGAGCCAAATTCTCTTCCGAATTTTCTGTTTTCCTGATTGTTGGTCTGCTCTTTCTGTCTGTTTTCGTTACTGAATCTGTAAGGATCGTCGAACAATCCCATTTCAAATTTTTTAACTAAAATTCTTCTTGCTGCATCATCAATTAACTTTGGATCAACCTTGCCTTCTTTAACCAAATTAGGAAGTTCTGCCATGTAAGCTCTACTTTCCATATCCATATCGCTTCCTGCATTGATGGCTCTTTCCGCCGCTTCTTTATTGTCTTTAGCATAACCGTGAGAAACCATTTCACCGATACTTCCCCAATCTGAAACCACAAAACCTTTATAATTCCATTTACCTTTTAATAGATCTCTTAAAATGTATTTATTTCCCGTTGCCGGAATTCCATTGATATCATTAAAAGAGTTCATAAAAGTCGCAACTCCCGCTTCTGCAGCCGCTTTGAAAGGCGGTAAATAGGTTTCGTTTAATTGTCTTAAACTCATGTCAACGGAATTGTAATCTCTTCCGCCAACTCCCGCTCCATATGCTGCAAAATGCTTTGCACAAGCCATAATAGCGTCAAGATTTCCAAGACCTTTTCCCTGAAAACCTTTGATTCTTGCCAAACCAATTAAAGTCCCCAAGTAAGTATCTTCACCCGAACCTTCCATTACTCTTCCCCATCTCGGATCTCTTGCAATGTCGACCATTGGTGCGAAAGTCCAGTGAATACCGTAAGCAGATGCTTCTGTTGCGGCGATTCTTTCTGATTTTTCAATTAAACCTAAATCCCAGCTTGCAGCCTGACCAAGATTCACAGGAAAAGTCGTTCTGTATCCGTGAATTACATCCTGACCGAACAATAAAGGAATTCTTAATCTTGAGTTTAAAGCGAGTTCCTGAAATTTTCTGGTTTCCTCTGAACCCGCCACATTCAGCATGGAACCTACTTTTCCTTGTTTTATTTCATTTAAAACATTCGCAGAATTGGAATTTTGAGGACCTGTTGCATATTCAAAACCACTGTATTGAACCAACTGACCTACTTTTTCTTCTAACGTCATTTTCGACAACAGCTCAGAAACTTTCTGATCGATTGTCTTTTGTCCGAATGCATTCATCCCAAATGCTGTAATTGCTAATAAGAAATAAACTCTTTTCATATAATGTTTTTTATTTTTTCTAAAGTCATGTAATCGCGATAGATCATATTTTGAATCAAATAATAGTACCGCGATTTCATGTTTTATTCTAAAAAATATAAGTCGCTGTCGAAACTCCCGGCATTGTTACGGAAGCCATTTTTTGATTATATTTTATGTTAAATGTCTTATCGCCAGAATTGCTGTTCTGAACGATTAAAACTGTTTTCCCAGCCGGAGTTTTAAAAGCTACCGTTGAAAGATTATCGCCTTGTGTAGAAGCAATTCTCTGAGAATTTACAGGTACGAATTTTGAAGCATGAGCAATGATATAATACGCAACATTTTTGTCGTAACCTGTAGCTCCATTCACTGTAATTGCGCCTTTGCATTGTGTACAACCTCCCGTTGTGTGAGGTCCGAAACCTGCATCATTTGCGACATTCCATTCCAAGGCTACTTTGCTCCAGTTTCTCATCGATCCGATGACCACATTTTTTACGTGCCAATCCAAATCTCCGGAAAAACCTCCGGTAGAACTCGTCCATTGTTCTGTAAAATATACGTTTTTATTTGGAAATAAATTATGAACCGTACCTAAAGCCGAAATATCTCCCGCGTATAAATGAAAAGCCGATCCGTCAACATAAGGATTTGCTGCTGTGTCATTTAAAACTGCTAAAGGATAAGCCGGATTATCGCAATTGTGATCGTAAGCAATAATTTTAGTGTTAATACTTGCAGCCTGAAAAGCGGGACCCAGATTATTCTTGATGAAATTCGTCTGATCTGTAGAAGTCATATACATACTCGGATTGTTTCCGGGATGTAATGGTTCGTTTTGTGGTGTGATCGCATCGATTTTAATTCCCTGAGCCTGCATTGCCTGAATATATTTTACAAAATATTGGGCATAAACTCCGTAAAATTCAGGTTTTAAACTTCCTCCGACGGTGTTTCCGTTATCTTTCATCCAAACCGGTGGTGACCAAGGTGTTGCTAAAATTTTAATATTCGGATTGATCAGCAAAATATCTTTTAACATCTGGATAACAGCCTGATCTTTAGTTAAACTAAATTGAGCAAGCGAAGCATCTGTCTGTCCTGCCGGCAAATCATCATAAGAAAAAACTTCGCTGTTCAAATCTGAAGCACCGATGCTGATTCTTAAATAATTAATTCCAATTCCTGAACTGCTGAATAAGTCATTCAACAATTCCTGTTTCTTGGTTGCATTCAGCTGATTAATTACCTGAACACTCCCACCAGTAAGCGTATATCCGAAACCATCAATACTTTGGAAAACCTGTGAAGCATCCACTTCGATCGTTGTCCCAGTTCCTGAAGTCCCAGAAAAATAAGCTGTACCCTGTTGTTGTAGTTTCACTGTTTGATCTCCTTTTGTCAACCATGCCTGTACCGGATCTCCGGAAGTATTTCCGCTTCCATTGTTCCCTGAATTATCGCCATTATTGGCTAAATCCGAAGATGTGCTGCTACAGTTTAAAAAAGAAAGAAGCGCTACACCGCAGAGTGCAGCACTTCTAAGTACGAAACTATATGAATATTGTGATTTCATATTACATTTATATTGCAAAAATTATTGCATTCTACGGAATTCTACTTTGTCGATGCTTAAACTGTTAACAGTTGTTCCTCCACATTTTATCTCCAAATAAACAGTTCCTGTAGTTGTTGCTGTGTAAACACCCGCATTTTTAACGGTATCACATCCTACAGATGAAACTTTTCCTTTGAATGCAGATTTCCCACATCCTGACCATGTATTGATATTTCGATAAACCGTTCCTGATATATCCTGACCTGTAACCGGAATACTATTTAAAACATAAACTTCAAACCACGTATCTACAAGAGGTGTATCGGATGAAGCAACCATATCAATTGAGTATTTTTGTCCGGCAACAACATTTACTGCCTGATAAATACCCTGTTGTGAACCACCTGATGCAACAATAGTAGCTTTACCATTAGCAAAAACCCATTGCGAACCTGAAGCACTTATTTTGTGAGTTGTCCATTTCGAAACTTCATCTGGTGTATCAAATCTTCCTCCTAAAATCATATTTCCTGAAATTGGATCTGAAGTGGGAACTGTGATAGTCTGAGTTCCTGTACCCGCTAATACTCCACCAATTCCAAACGCCTGATGTTCTACAACATAAGTTCCTGCATCCGGAAGAAAAATATCCTGTATGTTTTTTCCTATATTAAAACCTTCATCATCAATATTCCATTTTGTCATGATATAGTTATTAGCATTTGTTGTTAATCTATATCTATTTTCCGCTGTTTTTGCTACTTTAAAAGAACCATCTACAGCTCCTTGAGAAAGTCCGTTTCCTTCACCGTCTATAGTATCCGGAGAACAACTTGCCAGAAAAAATATCGCTGGTCCTAATAAAAGACTCTTGTTAATATATTTAGTTATCATGTTTATTAAAATTAATAATTAGGATTTTGTTTAAGAATTGTACCTGTAAGTTCTGTATAAGGAATTGGCAGAATTTCATTCTTACCAGCAGTGAATCCTCTTGCGCCTAGTTTAGCAGGAGCATCACCCCATCTTACCAAATCGAACCATCTGTGTCCTTCACCAACTAGTTCTCTTCTTCTCTCATCTTTAACAGCTTGCATAGAAACAGGAACTGATGCTAAACCAACTCTTGCTCTTACAGCATCCAACAAAGCTTGTGCTCTTGAGCCAGAACCGTTAAGTGCTTCAGCTTCCATTAAATAAGTATCTGCTAATCTAAGGTAGATATAGTTTTGACGGTAGTTTAATTCTGCTGGACCAGGCAAAGTGGTTACTTCGTCTTTTGTTGGCATATATTTATTTAAAAAATATCCGCTATCCATATAAGCAGGAGAATAATCAGCTTTATTTTGTTGTTTAAGAACTTTTACATTCAAAATTGTCGCATCCATTCTTGGGTCACCTTGCATAAAGTTGAATAAATCTGTTGTAATAGCATTAAATGCCCAACCTGCAACAACATCTGGTGCATCCGCAGTTTTCTTACTATATCCTCTCGGAGCAACCATAATATTAGTAGAGTTCCCTTCATCATTACCTTGTCCCCAGAAACTCCAGTCAGAATTTCCTTTGTTGGTATGCATCACTTCGATGATAGATTCCGTAGTGAATTTATTATCTGTAATCCAAAGACTTGCAAAATCACTTACCAATTTGTATCCGTACTGGCTTGTTCCACCAGGAGTTCCGTTTACGTCAGCAAACTGTGCAGCCGCTTCAGCTTTTTTATTATCAAATAAATAAACTTTTCCAAGTAATGCTTTTGCAGCTCCTTGCGTTAATCGTCCTTTTTGATCTCCCGAAACTGTCATTGGCAACCCTGGAATAGCAGCAAGTAAATCTGCCTCAATCTGAGCATATACTGCAGCTTTAGGAGTTTGAGGAATATTATAGTAATCGTCTGTAGCTTTAATTTCTTTAAGAATTAAAGGTATATTTCCAAACATTCTTACAAGCTCAAAGTAATATAAAGCTCTTAAAGTTTTAGCTTCTCCCGTGAACCTATTCTTTACAGCATCACTCATATCTGCTGCAGGAATTTTTTCTATCAAAACATTAGCTCTGGAAATTCCCTGATAATAATCTCTCCAATAGCTTGCAGGCATTGTATTCGGGTTCAATTGATAATTTGATAATCCCTGAATCCCTGCACCATCTGTTGAACTTCCCCCTCCTGCATAAAAATCATCAGATCCTGCATTAAAAAATGTTACCATATTTTCAAAACCACCTGCATATTTTCTTAACGGATCATATGTTCCTACAAGAGCGAAGAAACATTCTTGCTCATTTCTGAAGAAATTATTTGTATCAAATGCTCCAAGGTTTTTTACGTCTTCAAGATTATCTGTATTACAAGCTACATTGATTAATCCGGTTTCCGATAAATAATGATGCTGCTAT
The DNA here is from genome assembly GCF_024807225.1 of Chryseobacterium ginsenosidimutans. GTDB lineage: Bacteria > Bacteroidota > Bacteroidia > Flavobacteriales > Weeksellaceae > Chryseobacterium > Chryseobacterium ginsenosidimutans. The sequence goes on along the minus strand of NZ_JANUCO010000001.1, from coordinate 2,657,982 downwards.
GCTTATTTTAAATATTTTATTTTTCATTTTTTTAATCTTATTTAGAATGTAACGTTAGCTCCGAAAAGGAAAGTTTTAGCTTGTGGATAATATGCTCTGTCTATACCAAAGCTATCACCAGCTGCAATTTCAGGGTCGTAACCTGTATATTTCGTAAATGTGAAAAGGTTTTCACCTGTTACATACAAACGAAGTTTGCTTACTCCAAAATTTTGTGTCATTGTTTGTGGAAGTGTATATCCTAGTTGAACTAGTTTTATTCTCACATAGTCACCTTTTTGAAGATAGTAATCAGACATCCAAGTGTAATTATGATTGGTATCATTAGTTGTAAGTCTTGGAGTTGTGTTAGAAGTACCTTCACCTGTCCAACGATCTAAAATAGCTGTTTGATAATTTGCATTCAAAATATCAAGACGTCTAAGACCTTGGAAAATTTTGTTTCCAGCTTGTCCTTGAGCAAAAACCATTAAATCCCAATTTTTGTAGTTTAAGTTAATAGTCATACCAAAATTAAATTTCGGAACTGAATTTCCTAAATTAACTTTATCAGCATCACTGATTTTTCCGTCTCCATTTGAATCTGCCCAAATGAAATCTCCGGGTTTTGCGTCAGGAAGGATTAATTGACCGTTTGCATTTTTATAAGCATTAATCTGATCCTGATTTTGGAAAATACCTAAATTCTTATATCCGTAGAATGATCCGTAAGATTCTCCTACCTGAATTCTTGAAACAGGTCCCATAGATTGGAATCCAGGTCCGTCAATATATTGTCTTCCTTGTTCCAGACTTGTAACGGTATTTTTAAGATATGCAAAGTTTCCGTTCACAGAAATTCCCCAATCTGACCAATTTTTCTTATAACCAAGTTCTACTTCTATCCCTTTATTTTCCATATCTCCAATATTTGCAGTCGGAGCTACTGTTACTCCTACATATCCAGGGATTTGGATTTGTCTTAGAATATCTGAAGTTTTCTTTTTATACACATCAACGCTTAAATTGAAATTGGTCAAGAATTTAATATCTGCTGCGATATTTAATTGAGAAGTAGTTTCCCATTTCAAATCCGGATTTGCCAATGTATTTGGAATATATCCCGGCATGATTACATTACTCCCGTTTGTGTAATTTGCTCCAGGAACATAGAAACTGGCGAAAAGAAAATCTCCGATCCCGTCATTCCCTAAAATCCCATATCCTCCGCGTAATTTCAAACTGTTAACGATTTTATTTTCCGGCCAGAAATTTTCTTTATCTACATTCCACCCTACGGAGAAGGCAGGGAAAGTTCCCCAATGATGATTCGCTCCAAATTTTGAAGAACCATCACGTCTGATTGTTCCAGTAAACAAATATTTATTAGCATAATCATAAACAACTCTTCCGAAATACGATGCTTTATGAGTATTTACATAATCCCATGCGTTCATATTTTTTTGATCCTGTGGAACAAAATAGTTGAAGGAAGCATCCAGATAACTGCTTATTGGTAAGTTAGTATGCGTTACCGTTTGTCCGAAACCAATATTATATTCGTAATAACCTGTACCAGCTAAAACATTGAAATTATGCTCTCCAAATTTCTTTTGCCAGTTAACTGTATTTTCAAAACTCCACTCTAGTTTTTGCTGAGTTGTTCTGCTTAAGCTATTAAAATTTAAATTACTGTAATTTGGATTTAGATAAAAAAGCGGTGTAAAGCTTTGATTTCCCCAATATGATTTTTTACCGTTAATAGATGATTTAAATGTAAAATCTTTTGCAAATTTCACTTCAGCAAAAATATTAGCAATAAAATCATCAGACCAACCTGTATTTCCTAGTTGTGTATATCTAAAAGCAAGCGGGTTAGACATTTCCTGACCTACCAAATTAGAAATACCATAAGGGTTTCCATTAGGATCTCTTACAATATTAGGATTTGAATATGTACTAGAATTAGCCACAGCAGGGTCGGTCACAACTAAAGGTGTTGTAGGATCCAAGTTAACAGCAGAGCTTAAAGGACCTCCAAATTCACCATTAGCATTAATTCCCTGAGATTTTGTATGAGTATAAGCAAAAGTCTGCCCAACTGTTAACCAGTCTGTAACTTTATGTGTTGAGTTTAAACGTCCTGTTAATCTTTTGTAAGTAGAGATATCACTCATCACAATACCTGTCTGATCAAAATATCCGAATGAACCGTAAAAAGTAGATTTTTCATTTCCTCCACTGATGCTTATTTCATGATTAGATCTTTCACCAGTTCCGAAAATGGCATCTTGCCAATCTGTACCTTTTCCTAGAGATTGTGGATTTTGGAACACTGGGCTTTGTCCACCATTTACATAAGCTTCATTTAAGATTGTTGCATACTGAGTTGCATCCAAAAGATCTAATTTTCTTGAAGCTCTTGCTGTACCGTAAGATCCATTGTAAGAAAGATTTAATCTACCTTTTTTCCCTTTTTTGGTAGTCACCAAGATTACTCCTCTAGCTGCAGAAACTCCATAGATTGCAGAAGAAGCACCATCTTTCAATACTTCAATGCTTTCAATGTCCGATTGATTCAGCCAGCCAATTCCATCTACTACGATTCCGTCAACCACCCATAAAGGATCATTATTGGCATAATAACTGGTAATACCTCTTACACGAATTGTCGCAGCAGAACCTGGTTGTCCTGAATTTGATATTACATTTACACCGGCTGCTCTACCTTGCAATACCTGTTCCGGTTTACCTGCCGGAATGTTATCAATGTCCGCAGCTTTAATACTTGAGATTGCACCCGTCACATTACTCTTTTTCTGAGTACCGTAACCGATCATTACCACTTCCTCTATTTTTTGTTCTTTTGGAAGAGTGTCTTTCTTTGTGTTTTGGGCATTGAAGTTGGCAGTAAAATATAGCACTGCAACCATTCCCAAACTTCTAGATATTCTTACATTCATATACAGTTAGTTTTTTAATTCTCAAATTGAGACAATAAAAATATATTTTTTTTTAAATAATTAACATTTTATTAATAATTATTTTAATATTTCGTTTATTTTTGGGGGTTTAAAGGCATAATTTTTTCTTAATAATCATCAAAAATTGGCAAAAAAACAATAAAAACAATCCCCAAAATGTCAACCAAGCTCTCCAAAATTTCACTTCCGCTAAAGTTAACTTTTCTTATTTTCTCCATGGTGCTAAACTGCATGGGCATTGTAATTCTTCAACTTTCGGAGGCAAAAATCACCTATGAAAAACTGGGTTTTCTAGAATCTTTTAAAGATCTTCCGATCGCTGTTATTTCACTTTTCGCCGTTAATTTTATCAGCAAATTCGGTACTAAAAAATCTCTGATTTTAGCATTAACAATTGTTGGGATTTGTTCACTTATTTTACCATTTGTAGAAGTATTTTGGTTTTACAAGCTCTGGTTTGCGATTATCGGGACATGTTTCGCGGTTGGTAAAATCTGTGTTTTTGGAATAATCAGAAACAATATTTCAGACGAAAAATCTCTCGCTAAAACAATGAACAGTGTTGAAGCTTCTTTTATGATCGGGATTTTTGTAGTGAATACAGGTTTTGGATGGATCATTTCGAGTAAATTCTCAGAATTCTGGAAATTTGGATTTTTATCAATTTCAGTTTTATCTGCCATAACAATTTATCTATTCTCAAAACTTCCGATTTCAGAACCTATTAAAACGGAGAAAGAAAATATTATCAAAGATCTTTTAAAATTAATTAATCCATTATTACTCATATTTTTAGCCGTAATTTTTTCAATTGTATTTGTTGAGCAAAGCTTTAATTCGTGGCTGCCTTCTTTTTATAAAAATCATTTAAAGGTAAATTCGTTTTTTGCACTTCAGGCTTCCTCATTTTTAGCTCTTTTCTCTTACATCGGAAGAACAATAACCGCCAATATTATCCAAAGATTTTCTTTATCTAAATATTATGTTTTGTGTCTGTCATTAATTGTTTTGGTATTAATCGTCATTATCGGAATACAGCTTTTTGATACAGACGACTCAAAATTATTGCTGTTCTTATTTCCTATAATCGGACTGTTTTTATCTCCTTTATATCCTGTTATCAATTCAAAAATGATTGCTCAGATTGATAAAGCAAAAGCCAACCTTTTCACTTCATTAATTGTCATTTTTTCGTCGCTCGGAAGCTCTGTCAGTTCAATTATTATGGCCATTTTATTTGGAAATCAAATGTTGAACTTTTATTCCACCTATATTTTATGCGCTGTAATTGTGGTATTTACGATAAGTTTAATTTATTTTAAACTTGCTGCTAAAACATTTGAAAAATAATTTTATTTTTACTCCTATGAAAATCAAGAACGAAAAAAATAAAGAAACTCTTCAGGAACTTATTGATACAAAGGACTTTGTAGCGCATGTATCTGTTGATTGCACCATATTTGGTTTTCATAATAATATCCTGAAAGTTCTTCTTTTGAAGTACCACGACCTCAATTTGTGGTCTCTTCCCGGCGGTTTTGTATTCAACGATGAAGATCTTCGTGAAGCAGCTGCTCGTGTTTTGCATGAAAGAACCCATCTTAAGGATATTTTCCTGAAACAATTTCACACTTTTGGAAGAATTGACAGAACGGAAAATAATGTTCACGAGATTTTGTTAAACAACAAAGGAGTCGAAGTTCCGAGAGATCACTGGATTTTTCAACGATTCATCACAGTTGGATATTGTAGTTTGATCGATTTTTCGATGGCGAATACTTTTCCGGATGCTTTTAACGAAACCTGCGAATGGTTTGAAGTGAGTAAACTGCCGAAAATGGCTTTCGACCACGATAGAATCATCGAAACCGGACTTGAATATTTAAGAATGAATATCAACACAGAAGTTGCGGCAAGTAATCTTCTTCCCGAAAAATTCACGATGAAGGATCTTCAATGTCTTTATGAAACAATTTTGGATGAAGAATTCAGAAGGAACAATTTTCAACGTAAAATATTGAGTTTAAACATCTTAGAAAGACTTGAAAAATTGTACGACGGTTCGGCAAATAAAGCTCCTTATTTGTACAAGTTTAAAAACAGAATTTACAATCCTACAAACCAATACCCTATTTCCAACGAAGACGGGAATTAATTTTAATCTTTTTTATCGTAAGATTTGCTTTAAAGCATTAAAAATCAATTGATAAAAGACATTCAAAAAAAATTTCTCTGAAATACCGAAAAGTGTTATTTTTAGGAAAATTAAAATATAATGTCATATTATTCCCTTACAAGCATTCCCGACTATTACGGGATCGATGCTTTACTTACTGAAGAACATAAACTTATCCGCCAATCTGTAAGAGATTGGGTTGAGAGTTTTGTGATGCCTCAAATAGATCAGGCTGCACAAAATCATACAGATATACCGAATTTAATGAAAGAGCTGGGGCAAATCGGAGCTTTAGGTCCATATATTCCTGTTGAATACGGCGGTTCCGGACTTGATCAGATTTCTTACGGCTTGATTATGCAGGAGCTGGAAAGAGGCGATTCTGCGGTACGTTCTGCGGCTTCTGTACAAAGTTCTTTGGTGATGTTTCCTATTAATGAATTCGGTTCTGAGGAGCAGAAGAAAAAATATTTACCAAAATTAGCATCCGGAGAAATGATCGGTTCTTTCGGGCTTACCGAGCCAAATCATGGTTCTGATCCAAGTTCTATGGAAACGCATTTTAAAGATATGGGAGATCATTATCTTTTGAATGGTGCCAAAATGTGGATCACCAACTCTCCGCTTTGCGATATTGCCGTTATCTGGGCAAAAAATGAAGAAGGAAAAGTGCAGGGATTGATCGTTGAAAGAGGAATGGAAGGTTTCACAACTCCGGAAACTCACAATAAATGGAGCTTAAGAGCTTCAAAAACAGGTGAATTGGTTTTCAATGATGTGAAAGTTCCAAAGGAAAATTTACTTCCGGGAGTCACAGGTTTGAAAGGACCTTTATCTTGTTTAAATTCAGCGAGATATGGAATTTCTTGGGGCGTAATCGGTGCTGCAATTGATTGTTATTGTACTGCTGTTCAGTATTCTAAAGAAAGAAAACAGTTCGGAAAACCAATCGGTTCGTTCCAGTTGCAACAGAAAAAATTAGCAGAATTTTTAACGGAAATCACTAAAGCTCAATTACTTTGCCTACAGTTAGGAACACTTAAAAACGATCATAAAGCAACTCCTGCGCAAATTTCAATGGCGAAAAGAAATAATGTAAAAATGGCTATTGATATTGCAAGAGAATCTCGTCAAATCCTTGGAGGAATGGGAATTATGGGTGAATTTCCGATGATGAGACACGCCGCAAACCTTGAATCTGTAATCACTTATGAAGGAACTCACGATGTTCACTTATTAATTACAGGTCTTGATATTACCGGAATTAATGCTTTCTAAACTTAGAAAATTGAAATAAAAAAAAGAGCTTGATGAATAATCAGGCTCTTTTTATTTTATTTAAAATCAATAGATTAAATTGAATAAGATTTAATTTCTTCAATAAAATTAATATCCGGATTCAGGATTTCTTCAATTAAACTTTTAATAGATCTCATCGCGTCATCAATATTTCCTTTCTCGAATTGCAGAGAAACCACTCCTTTTCTGGCTTCCGCAAAACTCCAGATTCCGGTTTCGATGGGAAGTCCCCAAAATTCAGGAAGATTCTGGACAACATATTGATAAATACACAATTGGAGGGCTTGTTTTCTCTCGCTGTTATGAAAATATTCATCAACATTATTTTCATCGATTTTTACGGTAAGATTTTTGATTTTTGCGGTTTTATAATCGATAATTCTCAACGTTCCATTTAGTCTGTCGATTCTGTCGATGAAGCCGAAGAAAGAAATTTTATCATCTTTATCAAAATAAAAATCTACATTTTCAAATCGTTTTTCGATGTCAAGAATTTCTAATTTATTTCCACTTTTTACTAATTCAAGATCAACATTTAAAACACTTTCAATCACCTTTTTGGCAATCGCTTTATGAATAAAGTTCATCCCTTTTTCATAGAATTCAGGTTGATGTTTCAGCTTTTCTATTGCCACATCAATATACTTATCAATTGCTTTAATTGAATCCTTTAAGTCATTTTCTTTTAATATTTTACTCTTTAAAACTTCATAAACTTCTTGAAGTGAATAGTGAACCAAATTTCCATAATTTTTAACCGATAATTCCTCTTCAATTTCATCATTTTCCGAAGTCTTTAAAATCTTAGAAAGATAAAAATCGATCGGATTATAAAGATAACTTGTAAGGTGTGAAGCGGAAACTTTTTCTTTCCATTTTTGAAGCCTTTCCAACACAATATCTGTCTTCGAGATTTCGATCGGCTGCGTAATAATCGGCTCGGAAGAATTCTCGATAATCAAATGTTCGATATGGTGAGAACTTTCCATTTCGATTTGGGTAATAAATCTGCTTTTTTCCCCTGTATTTACGCCTGAACTTAAGGCATTAAACAACAAGTGAACATTCGTAGAATCCTGAATCAAACGGTAAAAATGGTAAGCATAAATACTGTCATTTTCAAGGAAAGTATGAAGATCAAAAAATCTTCTGATATCAAAAGGAATATAGGTATTTTGCGAATTTCCGAGGGGTAATTTTCCTTCGTTTACAGAAAGCAGAATCACATTTTCAAAATTCAAAAGACGGGTTTCCAACAAACCCATAATTTGTAACCCTTGCAATGGTTCGCCCTGAAAATCAATGCTTTCAGAATTAATATGCTGATTAATCAAAATTTCCAAGGTTTCCATTTTGATCTCAAACTGATACGGTGATAATTGGTTTTTAATTACCCTAAATGAATTCTCGAAGTGAGATACGTTTTCGTATTGAATATCATCTATTTCCAGCCATTTTACTTTCTTGCAAAACGCTATTAATGAATCTAAATAAATACTCGTAGAATCCGCTTTTTGAAGTAAATTAAAATAAGACAGTTCGCCCAAAAGTTCATGAAATAATTTTCTGGAAATATAAACAATATTCCTCTCCTCTATTTTCGTTCTAAATTGAGTGATAACCAACTCATCTTCAACGGATTTCGGAAGCTCTTCAAGAATAGGAAATACATCTCTGTAATAATAAGACGATTTATTCTTTTCTAATTGTTTCTGAAGATAAAAAAGCTGTTTTACAGCATTGGAAAACGAGAGATTCTTCAACGGAAATCCCATCGTAATATTCAGATTCTGAACACCGTACATCACATCCAGACTTGCAGGAAGAAGATTTTCGTCCAACAAAACAACAGCCGTGTTGGAATAGGTTTTATTTTCTATCCCTTTAAAGATTTCGGGTAAGATTTTCGTTTGCGCAACGTTTCCTGAAACTTCGTAGACTTTTATATTTTTAGGCTGGTTAAAATCATCCTCAATCCATTGAAAAGCACGATGATCATCAAATTCTTTCCATGTTTTATGGTTTCTGAGAAATTTTCCGGCTTCCTGTCTTTCATCATCAAAATAATAATGATCTGCCTGAAAAAAACATTGCCCTTTATCCCATTGCAAAAGACTTCTGACCAATTTTTCTTCAACCGGAGTAAAGGCATTAAACCCACAAAAAACGAATTTTTCTTTCGTAGTTTTAGCAAAATCAACAATCTTAGCTTTCGCCGTTTCGTGAATCATTCCTGAAGTTGCCCAATTTTTTGCCTTTAATTTCTCCTTTAAAACAGGAAGAAAAACAGTCATATTTTTCCAGAAATTAAGGAACTTTTTCCTCGGAAACATCATCGTCTTCTCCCAAATCCTGCGCCCATTCTTTAATCCTTTCTTCATCAAACATGTATTGCAAAACCGCTTCATCGCTATCCGAAAATTTTAAAATATCATCCCAATCTTTCTGCAAAGTCGGGAACCATTTTAAAAAATCAGAAAAATCATCATTGGGAATAAGATTCAGGCTTTTGTAAATATCGAAGGCAAAAAGCCACAAAGAAATCCCCTGAATAGGCTGTTTGTCGGCAATTCTGTCGATTAATTCTTCAATGGTAAAAAAGTTGGGAAGAAATCCCGAATACTTATTTTCTTCTAAAATCCTGCGGATAAAAACGATGGGACGTTTTCCGGGCAGAACGATGTTAAACTCAGAAAGATCCGTGTTTTGGCTTAATAATTCGTTGATTATTTTATTGAGGAATTTCAAGACGCTTTATAGCTTTTATAATTTTCTAATTCTTCAGCAATAATACGATTATATTCTGATTGTTTCTCCTCGATAATGCCATTCTTGGTTTCACCGTCATAAGCTCTTTGAAAATCCTGATACTCTTTGAGAATTCTATTGTAAATTTCTTTGAAATATTTATCAAAATCCGCTCCTGTCTTTACTTTTTCGGCAACTTCTTTTCTCAGTTTTCTTGAAAAAACTTCGGCTACATCAAAATGTTTTTGCTCATGCAGTAAGACATAATCGTTGATTTTTTTTACGTCTTTCCAAGATTTATCTTCATTGAAAACTGTTTCAATTTTAATTTTAATCGCAGATTTTGGGTTTGAAGATCTTACGTAAGAATAGATCCAGCCGCAGTTGGTATAGGCTACTACATTTTCCCCGCGCTGATTATTTATTTTGCTTTTAAAATTGCTCCATTTTAATTTTCTTGTTTCCGTCCAATATATTTTTTGACCGAATAAGACATTGGAAATCAGAAAACAAGCTACAAAAATCCCTTTCATTTATTTACTCAACTACAATTGTTTTGGTGATCCAGCTGGTTCCGCCGTTCCAGAATTTAAAAGTATAGGTACCGGTTTGTTGCGGACTAAAATTGATCTGACTCGGTGCCGTGTAACTTTCTTGTGTACAAGGTCCGTTGGTAATGTATTTATAAGCGGTAACCGTTCTTGTGGAATTGTCTGTATGAACATAATCATATCCGTAAAAACCCTCACAATGAGACGAATACGTAGAATAGGTTTTGATACTCTGAACCGTAAAAACGTCCATTGTATCATTGATAATTTTTACACTGTCGATCTTAATTTTGTCGATAGATTCTATCGTCTCATAGTCGTCATCGTCGTTACATGAGGTAAACAATAATCCTAAAACCAGTGCAGAAAACCCAATATGGAAAAACTTTCTCATAACTACAAAATTTTGATTATTAGTAAAATTTTAGCAAAAATTATTCCTTAATTATGTTAATTTAAGAATTAAAATTACCTTTTGACAGATACACCACTTTCTTGGTATCATAAAATTCTTCATCAAAATAGTTTTTAAGACTGAAAATTTCACATTTCAGTCCGGCAAGTTCTTCTGCAAGATCTCCGCCTTTTAGATATAAAATTCCGTTGTGTTTGGGATTGAACTGTTCTTTTTCAAATTTCCCTTTCAGCCATCTCAAAAATTCCGGCATTTGTGTTACTGCACGACTTACTACAAAATGGAATTTTTCCTTTAATTTTTCCGCTCTTCCGTGGATTCCGGTTACGTTTTTTAATCCTATTCCTTCTGCAACAGCATTTACTACCGTTATCTTTTTTCCGATAGAATCAATTAATGTAAATTCTGATTCCGGAAACAAAATCGCCAAAGGAATTCCCGGAAAACCACCGCCAGTTTCCGATATCCAGAACTTTGGTTCCCGGTGCAAATGCCATCACTTTTGCGATTCCCAAAGAGTGCAGAATATGTTTTTCATACAGAGATTCCATATCTTTTCTTGAAATCACATTGATTTTTTCGTTCCATTCATTGTATAAATCTTCCAATTTATTGAATTGTTCTATCTGTGTTTCTGTAAGATCGGGAAAGTATTTTAATAGTAACGTTGTAGACATAAGAAATATTATAAAAAGCAAAAATAAGTTTTTTATTAGCTTTATTCAAATCTGTTTTACATACAAAATAAAAGACCGCCCATTCGCAGTCTTTCGTTTTTAATCCCTTTCAATATAATTATTGGTTCTTTTTAACAATTTTGAAATTTTATCATCGAGTTTTCCGGATTTCATATCATCCGTTCCAAGCTTGGCAATGTAGCCGTCTTTCAACTGAATATCGGCTTTTCCGACTTGTTTATTGATGCTTATACTTTCAATATCGTCGCTGCTGAAAGTAAAACCATTCATTGTTTTCTTATATTCCGCAAAGGTCATTTGCTTATTTGATTTGGGTAAAAAAGAAAAAATATTGTTGATTTTTTTGATCTGGATTAAATTAAAAACATGATTATTTTCAGAATCCTTAAGACTTACAACAAGACCCGGAAGTCCCGAAAACTTGTACGGACCGTCGCTCACAGGATATTCTTTACTGAACCACGCTTCCCAAATTCTACCTTTATAATTTGCTGTAGCTTTCTGACAATTGATATTATTGATCTTTGAAAACTCTTTCTCAATTTTCCATTTCGGAGCTTCATTATCAACGACTAATAAATTGACTGTCTTGAATTTATCATAAAAATTCATCGTCTTTTTTGAATAATCTTTTTCTATAATATAACTCAGATTCTGATCGTAAGATTTCGCAGAAAGCAAATCCTTATAACTTTTACTCGCACTGTAAGCCGAATCTCTTTCATATTTTGCAGAATTGTAGAAATATGATTTTTTTCCATCTGTATCAAGATTCATATAATCGGTGATAATGGAATCTTTTTTATTGACATCAGGTTTCATCTTGTATTCGTAAACAAAACGGTAATTCTGGGCTGAAGTAAAAGAAATAATGAATAAGAAAAGTAATTTGTACATTGTTTTATGTTTGGTGTTAAAAACTTCTTGAATAACTACAAACATAGTGATAAACTTTAACCTGAACAAAAAACCCATAAACTAGTCTTATTTTAATTTTCCGACAAATGGTTTTTATTATATATTTGTTAAAACAGAAAAAATTAAATGGATAAACTTTCAGATAGAGTAAAAAGACTTGGTTACTCACAAACTTTTGTAATGTCGAATAAGGCTAGAGAAATGAAAGCCAGCGGAATAGATGTCATAAGCCTTACTTTGGGCGAACCCGATTTCGATGTTCCGGACAATATAAAACAAGCGGCTTTCGATGCCATCAACGAAAACTACAGTCACTACTCTCCTGTTCCCGGATTCTTAGAACTTCGTGAAGCAATTTCCCACAAACTTAAAAGAGATAACAATTTAGAATATAAATCATCACAAATTTGTGTTTCAAACGGTGCAAAACAAGCGATTATTAATGTTTTAGCAGCAATTATCAATGACGGAGATGAAGTGATTCTTCCGAATCCTTATTGGGTAAGCTATGATGAAATGGTAAAAATGATGGGGGGAAATTCTGTCATGCTTCCGACTTCGTATGTTACTGATTTTAAAATCACTGCAGAGCAACTGGAAGAAGCGATTACCGATAAAACAAAAGCGGTACTTTTCAGTTCGCCATGTAATCCTTCCGGCGGATATTATACGTATGATGAATTAAAATCTATCGCTAAAGTTATTGCTAAATATCCTCACGTAACGATAATTTCAGACGAAATCTACGAATACATCAACTACGAAACGAAAACAACTTCTATCGCGCAGTTTCCTGAAGTTTATGAGCAAACTGCAGTAATCAACGGAATGTCAAAAGCATTCGCTATGACAGGTTGGAGAATCGGATATTCTGCGTGTCCGGAATGGTTGGCAAAAGCATGTGAAAAAGTTCAGGGACAAATGACGAGCGGAGCAAATACGGTGGCTCAAAGAGCTTCAATTGTTGCTTTAAAAACAGATCCCTCAGAATATAAATACATGATCGATGCTTTCAAAATCAGAAGAGATCTTGTGTATGATTTAATGAAAGAAATCCCAGGATTTAAAGTATTGTTGCCGAAAGCTGCATTTTATTTCTTCCCGGATATTTCTCATTATATCGGAAAAACGTTGGACGGCGTTGAAATTAAAGATTCTGATGATTTTGCGATGCTTATTTTAGAAAAAGCTCACGTTGGCTGCGTTGGCGGAGTTTCTTTCGGAAGCCCGGAATGTATCAGATTTTCTTATGCGGCTTCTGAGGAAGATTTAAGAGAAGCAATGAGAAGAATTAAGGAATTATTGGAGAAATTCAATTAAAAATATTTAAATCAAAATAATCTTAACCACAAAAGAAACAAAAGATCTTATTGCATCTTTGAGAATACAAAAGTTTAAAAAAGAAGAAAAATCAAAAATTTTTCAAACTTATGTGTTCTTAATTTGAAGTTTAATAATAACTTAAAATAGCTAAAGTGTTACTCTTTTGATTCTTTTGCGGTTAAAATAAAAATTTAAAAAAGCTTAAAAAAAATTAATAATAAACCTTAAAAACAAAAAAAACACTTTAACATGAATTTTTTAAAGAGAATCACAATTGCAACGAGCATTGCAGCAGCCAGTTTCTGCGGATATGCTTACGGACAGGATTTCCAATGGAAAGAAGCACAATCGAATGGATACACCTATAAATATGTAACCAACGACCCTACTTCAGCGAGATATTATACCTTAAAAAACGGATTAACGGTTATTTTAAGTCCCACAAAAAAAGATCCGAGAATCCAGACTTTTATTGCTACAAAAGCAGGAAGTAAAACCGATCCTGCAGATCACACTGGTTTGGCGCATTATCTTGAGCATATGCTTTTCAAAGGAACTGATAAATTCGGTTCTAAGGATTGGGCAAAAGAAAAACCGCTTTTGGATCAGATTGACGGTCTTTACGAAAAATATAATTCAACCAAAGACGAAGCAAAAAGAAAGGAAATTTACAAAGAAATTGATAAAGTTTCCGGTGAAGCTGCAAAATATGCTATTGCCAACGAATACGACAAAATGATGTCGGGAATGGGCGCAGACGGAACAAATGCCTTCACTTCTTACGAACAGACGGTTTACACGGAAGACATTCCTGCGAATGTAACGGATAAATTTCTTGCAGTTCAGGCAGAAAGATTCAGACAGCCGGTTTTAAGGCTTTTCCATACTGAATTAGAAGCTGTTTATGAAGAAAAAAACAGAGGTCTTGATAATGACGGAAGAAAAGTTTTTGAAGCCATGTTTGCCGCCATGTTTCCTAATAACAATTATGGAAAACAAACGACGATTGGAACCATAGAACATTTGAAAAACCCTTCATTAAAAGCAATCAGAGAATATTTTGACAATTACTATGTTCCGAACAACATGGGAATTATCATGTCGGGAGATTTTGATCCTGATGAAATGATTGCAAAGATCGACAAGGATTTTTCTTATATGAAAAACAAAACCGTTCCTGAATACAAACCGGGACAGGAAAGTCCGATCACGGCTCCAATTACTAAAGAAGTTTTCGGTCCGAATCCTGAAAATGTAATGATCGGTTTTAGATTTCCGGGAGCAACGACGAAAGATGCAAGAATGCTGAATTTCATCGGAAGTTTGTTGACAAACGGACAAGCCGGATTGATCGATCTTGATCTTGTGAAAAAACAAAAATTGCTGAGCGCTTATGCTTTCCCCTATGTTTTGAAAGATTATTCAGCTCTTTTGTTACAGGGAAATCCAACGGAAGGACAGTCTTTGGATGAAGTAAAAACGCTATTGCTTCAGGAAATTGATAAATTAAGAAAAGGGGAATTTTCTGATGATCTTATTCAGTCAATCGTTAATAATGAGAAGAAAAACATCATTCAGAAGTACGAAAAATACAATTCAAGAGCTGAATCTCTGATGGATGAATTCACTTCTGAAGTTGATCACAAAACGCAGCTTGAATATATTGAGGAAATTTCGAAACTGACGAAAAAAGACATCATGGATTTCGCTTCAAGATATCTTAAGGATAACAATTATGTTGCGGTTTACAAGAGAAAAGGTGAAGATAAAAACATTGTAAAAGTTGATAAACCCACGATTACTCCGGTTTCTGTAAACAGAGATGACCAATCGCCATTCCTTAAAAAGATCACTGAAATGCCGGAAAATCCGATTTCTCCGGTTTGGCTGAATTTTGACAAAGATATTGCAAAAAGTAAAGTAAAAAGCGTAGATGTTCTTTCTGTAAAAAATACGGATAATGAGCTTTTTCGATTGTATTATTACTTCGATTCAGGGAAATATAATAACAAAATGCTTCCTTTGGCGGCAGAATATTTACAATATTTAGGTACGAAAAATAAATCTTCGGAAGCGATCAGTAAAGAATTTTATAAACTGGCTTCAAGCTTTGATGTAAGTGCAGGAAATGAAGAAACGTATGTCACTTTGGAAGGTTTAAATGAAAATTTCGATAAAACTGCGGCTTTATTTGAAGACTTAATTAAAAACTGTCAGGCAGATCAAAGCGCTTTAGATTCTTATAAAATCAGATTGAAAAAAGCCAGAGCGAACGCAAAACAGAACAAAGGAAACCATCATGAGCGGATTGAGAAGTTACGCTCAATATGGTGCTCAAAATCCGTTTAATAATGTTTTAAGTGATGCAGAATTAGATGCTTTGAAAGCGGAAGATCTGGTGAATTTGCTTCATGATTTATTTAATTTTAAACATAAAATTCTTCATTATGGTCCAAAATCAGCAAATGAAGTTGCGTCTTCTTTAACATTGATTCATAAACTTCCAAATTCGTTGAAAGATATGCCGAAGTCTAAAACTTTTGTACAAATCCCAACGGATAAAAACAAAGTCTTGTTTGCACATTACGATATGGTTCAGGCAGAGGTTTTCTGGGTAAGAAATGGTGAAGCTTATAACGCAAGCATCACTCCTACTGTTAGTTTATTCAACAATTATTTCGGTGGCGGAATGGGTTCTGTGGTTTTCCAGACGATTAGAGAATCTAAAGCTTTAGCGTATTCTACGTATTCATACTTCTCTCTTCCTGGTAAAAAGGAGGATAAAGATATGATTATGGCGTATGTAGGAACTCAGGCGGATAAATTCAACGAATCTACAATCGCAATGAATGAGCTTTTGACAACGCTTCCAAAGTCTGATCAATTATTTGAAACAGCAAAAAGCGGATTGAAGAAATCTATTGCTTCTGAAAGAATTACTCAGGACGGCATTATCTTCAGTTATTTAAGAGCGCAGAAGCTTGGAAACAGTTCTGACATCAGAAAAAACACGTACGAGCAAGCTCCGAAACTAACTTTTGCTGACATCAATAATTTCCACGATAAGGAAATGAAAGGTAAAAATTACACCTATTGTCTTGTCGCTTCACAGGATAAAGTAAACGAAGCCGATATGCAGAAACTCGGTGAAGTAAAAAAATTGAACTTAACTGAGATATTTGGTTATTAAAACAAAGTAAAAGCCCTGAATTCAGGGCTTTTTTATTTGTAATTAATTTTATGAGTAAGTTCTATCGGATTGTTATTTTTGATCAGATTATCTTGTATTTTCTTAGTGAATTCTCTTTCATTAACAGGCTTGTAACCCCCGACTCCATCGTCTGTCATTACTTTTTTGCCACCAAGAGCAGACATGTTCATAGGATTGTTAAAATAATCAAGTAACAAATTATTAAACTGAACCCAGCTTATCTCTTTACCTTCTTCAGCTTCGTATAATGAGTTATTGATGTTTTTTCTTAATTGAGCGAGCTTGAAATCAAAATCAGTTGCATCATCTTTTATTTGAATGATTAAACCAGGTAACCCATGAAATAAGTATGGACCTTCTGAGATAGGAATATCTTTGGTAAACCAAGCAATCCAATGTCGACCTCCATATTCAACTTCTGCTTTCTGACAATTATACTCTCCAATCCGAACCGTTTCAGGACTAATTTTCCAATCCAACTTTTTAAAATCACTGATAAAAAAACGATCCCTGCTTAATGGTGACACATAGACCTTATTTATTTTTGATTCTTTTATATTTTTGGTTAGATAAAGTTCGTGAAGTGTATTTATATTATATCCCATACCAAATTTACCATTCGCTAAAAGTGAATCTGATGTTCTTCTCATTTCCGTTCGGAAAATTGATTTTCCATCTACAACATCCAATATATAATTCTGTGTTTGGGTTTCTTTCTTATCGCCATCAAAAGGATGATACGTAAGTTCATAAGATAAAGTTAGATTTTGAGCGTATACAATACCTAAAGAAAGTATCAACAACAAGGCTGTTAAATTATATTTTAGTTTCATTTTGTGATTTTATCACACCAATTTATAAAGAAATTATCAATATAAACTGAGGATTTCTTTATAAATTTCTATTTACATCTATACTTTCGCAGGATAAAATAAACGAAGCCGATATGCAGAAACTCGGTGAAGTGAAAAAATTAAACCTAACTGAAATATTTGGTTACTAAAATAAAGTAAAAGTCTGTTTTTTGAAATAGTCTTTTTTATTTGTGAAATTCTTAATCTGAAGGTTTTCTTATACTTAAAAAGCAAAAGTGAAACAATTTTATTAATTTACTTGTATCGTTATTATTAAATAAATATTAATCACTACATTTGGAATAAATAAAAACTATTTACATTATGAAGAACTTTAAGAAACTAAACCGAGAAAATTTAAAAAACATATCGGGAGGAGGTAATAGAACAGTTTATGAAACAGCTTATATTACTTGTAACAATGGAAAACAAGCAGAATATCATTATTCATATGAAGTAAGCGATATGGAAGTGGGAAGTGGTCATAGTATGGGAGATATGATTACTGAAACCTGCGGAAATGTAGGAGGAAATGGTCACGCTTCATCAAGTTGGGACTTAAATCCATAAAACAGATCAAAGAATTAAATAAATAAAACCTACGTTTTATTTATGATGATATCTTAATTATAAAGTACATTAACTTTATTAAAATAAACTAAAAGCCCTGAATTCAGGGCTTTTTTATTTGCATTCATGTCAAAAACAATTATAGATTTTATTTATCAATATCAACTTGACCGATAGACGAAATATTTATATATTTGCAGTAGAAATTTAAATATAAAAACAAGGAAATTATGTCTTTAGTAGGAAAAAAATTCCCCAATGTAGCAGTAGACGCAATGTCTGAAATGGGTGACGATTTGAAAATCAACATCTTTGAAGAAGCAACAACAAACCAACAAAAAGTTATTTTGTTCTGGTATCCAAAAGATTTTACTTTTGTTTGCCCGACTGAACTTCACGCTTTTCAGGAGGCTTTAGGTGAGTTCGAAAAAAGAAATACAAAAGTAATCGGTGCTTCTTGCGACACAAACGAAGTACACTTCGCTTGGTTGAACGTATCAAAAGATAACGGAGGTATCGAAGGAGTAACTTACCCTCTTTTGGCTGATACACACAGACAATTGGCAAATATGTTGGGAATTGTAGATCAGGATTTCGAATATAATGACGAAGGTGAAGAAGTTTTCACAGGTTCTAACGTAACATACAGAGCGACTTATCTTATCGACGAAACAGGAAAAATCTTCCACGAGTCTGTAAACGATATGCCTTTAGGAAGAAACGTAAAAGAATATTTAAGATTAATCGACGCTTACACGCACGTTCAGAAGCACGGTGAAGTTTGCCCTGCAAACTGGGAAGAAGGAAAAGATGCTATGAAAGCTGACAGAACTTCTACTGCTGAATATTTAGCAAAAAATTAATATCTTAATTTTTAATATAACAATGTAGCAAAATATAAATGTACCAATATAAGAATGTAACAGTTTACCAATAATTGTTACATGGGTAAATTATTAGATTGCTACATTGTTAAATTTTTCAAATTTAACTTATGTATACAGAATTAACAGAAGATACGTTACAAAATATCGTAACAGACAATGAAAAAGTAGTTGTACAATACGGCGCAACATGGTGTGGAAACTGCAGAATCATGAAGCCGAAATTCAAGAAATTAGCATCTGAAAACGACAGTATTCCTTTTCTTTATGTAGATGCAGAAAAATTACCGGAAAGCAGAAAATTAGCTAAAGTTGATAATTTACCTACTTTTGCGATCTTTAAAAACGGAGAATTGGTGAATCAGGTTCAGTCTAATCAGGCGGAAAGTTTAATTAATTTATTTAACGAATTGTAATTATGAAGTTACCCGTAATCAGACAGTTTTACCAAAACCAGACTCCCGAAAATCTTGAAAAAACATTAGAAGTTTTAGAAAGTTTCAGCGAGTTCAGAGGAACAAGTGAAGAGGATTTAAACGTTGCAGGAGAATTAATTACAAATATCTGCGGAGCTTTGGAAGTTCACGCCAACGTACAAAACGGAATGAGCGAAAAAGATGCTTTAAATTCATTTGCTCAAAAGGTTTTAGGATCGATTGATAAATAAAACTTAAACACTAATTTCCACGAATATTTTTCACGAATTTGCACAAATTATTTTCTCTAAAAATTGTGTTATTTGTGATAAAAATAGTGCCAATTTGTGTTTAAATACCAAAAATAAAATCCCGATGAAAAGACATCAGGATTTTTTGGGTTTATAAAAATAAATTATAATTTTTGAAAAATTCATAATTTATAATTCATCATTATTCTTAGCTTCTTCTGTTCATCAAGATACTCAAAATGTACCAGAACAAAAGCATAATTGAAGCAAACAATTGTAAAGCTGCTCCTACATATTGATTTGTTCCATAAGAATCTTTCAGCTTGCTCGTTTGATATAAAATAGTTGCAGAAGCCAAAATTACCATTCCTACAGAGAACCAAAGTCCAAGGTTGAAACCGAAAAGCATTCCGCCAACAATTAATCCAAGCGAAATAAATCCTCCGATAACGATAATATTTCTAAGGAATGAAAAATCTCTTTTTGAAGTGAAAGCTACTGCAGAAATCCCTGCAAACATAGCAATCGTTAACATTGCAGCCTGATAAATTACCTGTGCTCCCGAATACTTAATTGCTATATAAATTAGAGGTAAAAAAATTACCGCTTCCAATAAAATATAAAATCCAAGTCCAAAATACTGCGTTGATTTACTTTGAGAAAGCGACCATTTTGTAGCCAAAACAGAAGCCAGCCAAAATACTCCGATAATCAATAACCAAGCAAATCTCTGTGCAAACATGGCAGCAATCAACTGCTCCGGAACGGTTTGGATTAACACCGTTTCAACACCGATAAATGCAAGAATAGATAATGCAACGTGCAAATATGTTTTCCTGTAAAAACTAGCTTTTTCCACGTCTTTAGCGTGTGCGACTAAAACATCTGTCATCATAGTTATTTTTTAATTTTAATTTTTAAATAATTTCACTTAGTAATCTTATACGGTTTAATCCCCAATATTTTCCCATCAGTTTCAAACATGGCCGTAATCACTTCTTTTGGCTCTGCATCCTTATCATCAGAATATTTGTACTGAATCATCGGGTAACTGCTTCCGTCAATTAAAGGCTTATTGCCTGTTTTAATGATTTTAAACGTTTTATTGGTCTTAATATCTTTCGCCAATTTTTGATACACCACATCTGTAACCATTTTTCTGGCTTGTTCAGACAATAATGCATCCATTGCAGCGCGATCAGAAATCTTCAGAGCTTCGATAAATTTCAGAAATTTCCCGTTATAAAGATCGATTTCTTCTTTGCTTAAATTTAAAGATGCTTTACTGTTTATGTTGGTACTCTTGTCGTTTTCAGCTTTCGCACCCGTTTTTTGCGAAAGAAAAAATTGTACAGATAAAACAGAAAGAATTAAAAATATTTTTTTCATTATGCTCTCATTATTTTCTAATAAACAATAAACGAAATTACTTATTTCCTATTATTTATTACTCACAAATTACTTGCTGTATTCCGGTTTTACGCCAAGAATTTTGCCGTCATTTTCAAAAATTACCGTGATAATATCTCTCGGCGGAGTTTCATTATCTCCGATGTATTTGTATTGAATCGCAGGATACGTTTCATTATCCAACAATTTTTGATACCCCGATTTATACACCTCCGTTTTCTTTTCAAAACTGATTCCTCCGGACAATTTCTCAATTATATTATCTGTAACAATATCTTTTACCTTATCAGAGATTAAAGTATTGATTGTCTGCTTATCAGAAGCTTTCAAAGCTGCTACGAATTTTAGAAATATTTTATTGTAAAACTCGATTTTATCTTTACTTAATCCCGAAGTCAGTTCAATTTTCTTGCTCTCCACAACTGTTATTTTGCTGCTTTGAGAAAACCCTAATTGAAAAGCTAAAACGGTAACAATAAGCAGTAACTTTTTCATAATATTCTTGTTGATTGGTTGATTGATGTAAGATACGAAGATTTATATTAACGATAAAAATTTCATTGTATCTACATTATCCGCATACGTATTTAAACCCGGATTTTGCGCTTCACCAAATTTAATTGAGTCAAAACCCAATTCATCTTTTGCTGCAATACACTGAATATTTTCTTCATTTTCAGCAATAAAATTTTTCACTTCATCCAAAGAAGAATATCTGCTGAAATTAATCACAGAAAGCGGGCTGAAAAGTTTTTCGTCTTCTTTCAGCATCACAAAATTATTATCCCAGAATTTGTCCTGATTTAAAAGATAAACCGCTCTGTTGTAATCGTAATTATTTGCATATTTATTATGATTGATGATATCCTGAAAACCTATAAAACTCTCAAATAACCTGTCGATTAAAAAATCCTGCGGAATAAAAAGTCTCGTTACATTTCTGCAACCCAATCCAAAATACTGGAAAATATCATTCGCCAAAAGCTGTAATTCTTCTTCCGTTTCATCACCTTTCAAAACAGCAACAGAAGTCCTGTTTTTTCTGATAATATTTAAATGATTTTTAAAATAATATTCCAGATATCTTGCTGTATTATTGCTTCCTGTAGCGATGACGGCATCAAAATTCTCTAACCTTTCTACAAATTCAAACTGCACGTTTCCTTCCGAAAACTCGTTCCATTTCTTTAATAAAAAAGGAATAATGTATCTGTCTTTTGAAGATAATTTGATGACAGGAATATGATTGCTCAACACCACAGAAATAACGTCATGCAAACCTACCAAAGGAATATTTCCGGCCATAATCAACCCTACTCTTTTTGAGATTTTTGAGATCGAATATTCTTTAAGCCAATTGTTAATATTTTCCTCTGAAAGCAAATCTGCCCACTGTTGTAAAGCAAATTTCTGGTTTTCAATAGTAAACCACTGATTTTCTATTTTTGATTTTTCTAACAATAATTCAAAATCAGAATCATTATCATTGTAATAATCTTTATTCTTTGCTAAAAACTCTTTAATATATTCACTTACCTTTGTAAGTCCTAAAACTTGATTTTCGATATTCATAATTACTGTAAAATTGGGGAATATTTTGTAATTTTGTGCAAATTTAAAAAAAATTAGCGATGGCTATTAAAATAACTGATGAATGTATTAATTGCGGAGCCTGCGAACCAGAATGCCCAAATAATGCAATTTATGAAGGAGCAGTGGATTGGAAAGCTTCAGAAGGTACTGAACTTAAGGGCACGGTAACGATGCCATCGGGAACCACAATGAATGCAGACGATCCTCAAGAGCCCGTAAGTGATGATGTATATTTCATCGTTACAGACAAATGTACAGAATGCAAAGGCTTCCATGAAGAACCACAGTGTGCAGCGGTTTGCCCGGTAGATTGCTGTGTTCCGGACGAAGATCATGTAGAATCTGAAGAAACATTGCTTAATAAAAAAGCATTCTTACACGGAGAATAAAAAACTGCCGTCTCATTTATTATGAGGCGGTTTTTTATATACAAAAAGTCAGAAATTTTTAATAAGAAACTAAAAATGAAGCTGTAAGAGCAAAAGTTTTTACAGAAAATCCAAAAAATAAATACTATGAGCAAAAAGCACAACTTTAGCGCAGGACCATGTATCTTACCTCAGGAAGTTTTCGAAAAATCAGCACAGGCGATTTTAGATTTCAACGGAATCGGACTTTCACTTCTTGAAATTTCTCACAGAAGTAAGGATTTTGTGGCTGTGATGGATGAAGCGCGCGCAATTGTAAAAAGATTGATGAACCTTGGTGATGATTATGAAGTTTTATATTTAGGAGGTGGTGCAAGTCTGCAGTTCGCGATGGTTCCTTACAATTTAATGAAAGTTGGCGGAAAAGCAGCATATACAGATACGGGAACTTGGGCTTCTGGAGCTATTAAAGAAGCTAAAAAAGTAGGAACTGTAGATGTTGTAGGTTCTTCAAAAGAAGAAAACTACTCTTTTATTCCGAAAGATTATACGGTGGGTTCAGAATACGATTATTTCCATTGTACTTCAAATAATACGATCTTTGGAACTCAGATGAAGTCTTTCCCGGAAGTTGATACTTTGATGGTTTGCGACATGAGTTCTGATATTTTCTCAAGACAATTAGATTTTTCAAAATTTGATCTAATTTATGCAGGAGCTCAGAAAAATATGGGACCTGCAGGAGTAACTTTAGTGGTTATTAAAAAAGAAATTTTAGGTAAAACAGGAAGAGAAAACATGTTCTCAATCTTGGATTATTCTCAGCATATTGCCAAAGAATCGATGTACAATACACCGCCGGTTTTCCCTGTTTATGCGTCTTTACTGACTTTACAATATTTGGAAAACAACGGAGGAATTGCAGCTGCTGAAGCAAGAAATGAAGCAAAAGCAAAATTATTGTATGACGAAATCGACAGCAATCCTTTATTTGAAACGTTCTGCGTGAAAGAAGACCGTTCGCTAATGAATGTTTCTTTCAAATTAAAAGACGAAAGCAAAAAAGAAGCGTTTGATAATGCATGGAAAGCAGCCGGAATCAGCGGATTAAACGGACACAGAAGTTTGGGAGGTTACAGAGCAAGTTTATACAATGCGTTGCCGATTGAAAGTGTGCAAGTTTTGGTGGATGTCATGAAGTCTGTTAAATAACTTAAATATTTAAAATTCAAACATTTAAATATTATTAATTGTTATTTTAATTTTTCTTAATATTGCGCAACATTTAAATTTTTAATAATTCAACCTTTAACGATTTAAATTAAATAAAAAAACATGAAAGTTTTAGCTAACGACGGAATTTCGAAAGCAGGTGAAGAAGCATTGAAAAATGCAGGGATTGAAGTTTTGGACAACAAAGTTGCACAAGACCACGTCATCAATTTCATCAATGAGAATAACGTAGATGTTCTTTTGGTAAGAAGTGTTACGAAAGTAAGACAAGATCTTATCGACGCCTGTCCTGGTCTGAAAATCATCGGAAGAGGCGGTATCGGAATGGACAACATCGATGTTGAATACGCTAAAAGCAAAGGAATAAAAGTAATCAATACGCCGACTGCCTCTTCAAAATCGGTAGCGGAATTGGTTTTCGGACATTTCTTTTCATTGGCAAGATTTCTTCACGAATCCAACAGATTAATGCCGTTGGAAGGGGAAACTCACTTCAATGCCATGAAAAAATCCTTCAGCAATGCCTATGAACTTTCAGGAAAAACATTAGGAGTGATCGGTTTTGGAAGTATCGGTCAGGAAGTTTTGAAAATAGGAATTTCTTTAGGAATGAAAGTTAAAGTCTTAACGAGAAAGCCTAAAACGAAAGCTCTTACTTTAAGTTTTTTCGACGGACAGTCGGTGAATTTTGAAATTACTTCTGTCAATGATATGGATGAATTCCTGAAAGATGCAGATTTCATTAGTATCAATACTCCTAAAACGAACGAATATATCATAGACACGCCTCAGTTTGAAAAAATGAAAGACGGCGTCTACATCGTAAATACTGCAAGAGGCGGCGTCATGAATGAAGTTGCCATGATTGATTTTATCGAATCCGGAAAAGTGGCGGGAGCTGCTTTGGATGTTTTTGAAAAAGAACCCAATCCTGAAGTACTTCTTTTGATGAATCCTGCTCTATCATTATCTCCGCACGTTGGCGGAAATACAGTGGATGCTCAGGAGAAAATCGGAGTCGAACTTGCAGAACAAATTATTAAGCTACAAAAAGAAACTATACACTAAAATATGCCTGTTTTTAAACCTTTTCGTGGAATAAGACCTCATAAAGACCATGAGAGCACTTTCCCTACCCATCCTTTGGATAATTTTACACAGGAAGAGATAGCGGAGAAAGCTCAAGTTGAAAATACTTATATCAACATGATAAAACCTTATGTTGTAAGTAAATCAAAAGATATTGATAGGAATTTAAGGAAAATCCGATCGACATTTGAAGAACTTGTGGAAGAGAAAAAACTCATCCAGGATAGTTCTTCCTATTATCTTTATGAGCAAATATATCCTAACAAACAGGTTTTCAGAGGACTTTTGGGATTAACGAGTATTGAAGATTTCTGGAGCGGAAAAATCAAGAGACATGAAAGCACCATTCCTCAGAAGAAAGAGAAACTGGCTCATTATCTTGAAAAAGTAAACATTCAGGCTGAACCGGTGTTGTTAACCTATCCTGCCAATTCTAAGATCGAATTGCTAATGAACCATGAGGAGAAAAACGTTCCGATTTTCAATCATGTGGATACAAAAGGAATCAGACACAAAATCTGGAGAATTGATAACCGTCTGAAACTACAGCAGTTTAAAGAAGTTATTGATCAGATCGATTCTTTCTACATCGCAGACGGACACCACAGAATCGGTTCTACAGCGCTGAATGCAAAGCATCAGAAAGACAAAAATAAAAGACATAACGGTACGGAACTTTACAATTTCGTCTATAGTTTCATTGTTTCTAACCAGTCTATTAAGATTCATGATTACAACAGGATTGTAACGGATCTTAACGGATTGTCGGATGAAGAGTTTTTGGCAGAATTAGAAAAATATTTCTTGATTCATGAAAAAGGAGAAACGGCATATTATCCTTCACAAAAATTCCACATGTCTATGTATTTGGGAGGAAAATTTTATTCTCTTCACGTAAAGCACGACCTTCGTTCTATAGAAATGTCTTTAGATAATCTGGATCATCATCTTTTGGATAAATATATCTTTAAGAATATTTTAAAAATCGAAGAATCAGACAGTTCCGATAAGATTTCTTATATTAAAGGAACTTCAAATATCGAAGGGATTGCTGAGATCAAAGAAAAAATAGACAATGGAGGAGGAAAAGTCGGATTCGGAATTTTCCCGGTAAGTTTTAATGATATGATTAAAATTTCAGATTTAAAACTAAGCATGCCTCCGAAATGTACATTTATTGAGCCTAAATTGGTTACAGCATTGTTAATGTACGATATGAAACAGTAAAAAATAACCAATTTTTCCTTACTTTTAGCAATGGAAAAAAGGTAAATAAAAAATGAAAAAAATATTCATTATAATTCCACTCTTTTTGGGTGGATTTTTATTTTCTCAAAAAAAACCTCAGAAAAAAAGGTCTGTAAAAACGACCACTGCTAAATTCAATTATCAGGACGAGTTTAAAAAGATCTCAGACGAGATCATGACCAACGGAACTGCCTACGACAACCTCGGAGAACTTACGAAAGGTATCGGTTCCCGTTTCAGTGCAACTCCCGGTTACATGAAAGCAGTAGAATGGGCAGAAAAAAAGCTTAAAAGCATCGGTATTGAGATGATCTGGAGAATGGAAGCCAAAGCTCCGGTTTGGATAAGAGGAAGAGAATCTCTGCAGATAAAAGCAGGAAATGGAGACTGGAAAAACATCAGAATGCTCTCTTTCGGGAATTCTGAAGGAACAGGCGGAAAAGATTTGACAGGAGAAATTATTTTAATTAATACGACTTCTGAACTTAACGCCATGTCTGTAGGACAGCTAAAAGACAAAATCGTCTTCGTTAATCTTCCGATGGATCCAAGAATCATTAACACCAGTGATTCTTACTTACTGACCGCAAAATCAAAATTAATTTCAGCTTCTGTTATTGCTAAAACGGGAGCGAAAGCTTTAATTATAAGATCTTTAACGACAGCAACAGATGATACACCACATGCCAAAATGATCTATTACGAACCGGATGATAAAGCAAAAATTCCTGCTTTGTCTATCGGTGTAAAATCTGCTGACGAACTTGAAAAATTATTAAAAAAACAAAAAGTCACCGCCAAACTCAACATGACCGCCGAATCAAAAGGTGAAACCACCAATCCGAATATCATCGCTGAAATTCCGGGTAAAAAAGATTCTAAAGTCATTGTTTTGGGAGCTCAGCTGGATTCCTGGGATTTTGGCGAAGGCGCTATTGATGACGGAAACCGGAGTCGCTCAATGTATCGAAGTTCTGAGAACGCTGAAAGCTTTAGGGTATGAAAATAATCACACCATAAGAGTTGTACTTTATGCCAACAGTGAAAACGGCGGACAAGGGCGTGAAATGTACGCTGCTTATGTAAAAAAGAAAGATGAGAAACATGTTTTCGCACTGGGAACAGATGCAGGAGGTTATTCTCCGAGAGGTTTTTCATTGGATATGTCTCCGCAAAGAAGAAGACAGGTTTTTGAATGGAAAAACTATTTCCTTCCATACGGTATCTATGATTTTGATCAAACCGATGCTATTCAGGATATTTCTCCTTTAAAAAAGTTGGATATTCCTTTGGCAGAGCTTGTTGTAGATACTCAAAGATATTTTGATTACCATCATTCTGTGGAAGATACCTTCGATAAAGTGAACAAAAGAGAACTTCTTCTCGGTGCGGTTGCAATGACACAAATGATCTTAATGATCGATAAAAATTGGTAAAATGAAAAAGATACTAGGAACATCATTATTGCTTCTGAGCATGGCAGTTTTTGGTCAGGCAAAAGAAGACTCCATACAATTTGCAAAAATTTCTACGGAAATATTAAATAACGGAAAAGGTTATACTGAATTAAGAGATTTAACGAAGAACATCGGTCATCGATTAAGCGGTTCAGAATCCTATGAAAAGGCCGTAAAATGGGCAGAGCAAAAGCTTCACGATGCTGGAGCTGACAAAGTCTGGCTTCAGGAAGTGATGGTTCCGGTTTGGGTAAGAGGAAAAGAATCTTTACAGATCAAAACCGCCAATGGAAAATGGAAAAACCTAAAAATGCTTTCTTTAGGAAATTCTGAAGGAACAGGCGGAAAAGACGTTTCCGGAGAAATTATCATGGTAAAATCTATGGAAGAATACGAAAAACTCTCGCCGGAACAGGTAAAAGACAAGATCGTTTTCTTTAATTATCCTTTCAGTCAGTCTTATATAGAAACTTTCAGAGGATATAGCGATGCTGCGAAATACAGAACGACAGCCGCTTCATTAACGGCTAAAAAAGGTGGAAAGTTTGCGATTATTCGTTCGCTTTCTTCTGCTTTTGATGATGTTCCGCACACAGGAGCAATGCGTTATCAAGACGATAAGAAAATCCCTGCCGTTGCAGTTGGAAATACGACTGCCGATGAATTGGCAGAACTCTTAAAATCACAAAAAATTATCGTAAAACTAAACTCCAACTGCGGAATGAAAGGCGAGAAGCTCTCCCATTCTGTGATCGGAGAAATCACGGGTAAAAAAGATAAAAGTGTGATCGTTGTCGGCGGACATCTGGATTCATGGGATGTGGGTGAAGGGGCACATGACGACGGAACAGGAATTGTTCAGAGCATTGAGGTGTTGAGAACGTTCAAAAATCTTGGAATTAAAAATAATCATACCATCAGAGTTGTTTGCTTTGCCAATGAAGAAAACGGTGTAAAAGGCGGTGTTCAGTACGGAAAAACAGCCAAAGAAAATAACGAAAAGCACCTTTTTGCCATCGAAACCGACGCGGGAGGTTTTACCCCAAGAGGAATTTCTCTGGAAATGGATAACGAAAAGAGAAAGCAGATCCAAAGTTGGGCAAATCTGTTTTTACCTTACGGAGTTTATGATTTTAAAAACACGTATTCCGGGACAGATCTTTATCCGCTTCATGACATGGGAGTTCCGACTGCGGAATTGGTTCCCGATTCTCAACGTTATTTCGATATTCATCACACGGAAGAAGATACTTTCGAAAAGGTGAACCGAAGAGAATTGCTGCTCGGAGCAAGTACGTTGACGCAGATTATTTATTTGATTGATAAGAATTGGTAAGATATAATGAAACCGCCTGTTGTGGGCGGTTTTTTATTTTTAAAATTTCAGCATTGCGAAAATTAAGAGTTTAAGGAGAATCTCATAATTGAATTTCTTTCTTAAAAGTTATTATTTTCCGTGAGTAATTTTAATAATTTCGCCGTTATTTTTCTTGATAATAATCAGAAATGTTCCTCCCATCGAGTGACGATCCAATGTTCCTTCTATAACATAATAATCTTTAAAATCACTTACTTTATAGGGGCGTTGCTCGGTTATATTTTTCTCTCCGTATATACCAAAAAGAATAGGTTCAGCAACTCTAATCGCTGTTTCAGGAGTTTCTATAATAACATTGTTGGGCTGGATAACATTATGTTCTTTATTGGTCGTTAACACTTCATTAAGTGTTTTTTCTGCATATTCTTTGCCACTGCCGCTTGCTACTGTATAAGAACCCAAATCAGGACTGACATTGTATTTTTTAGTACAGCTCATGATCAGAAGTAAGGCAAAAAAACAAATGATTTTGTTATAGTTCTTCATGGTTTAATTTAAATACTCTTTTTTCTCCAGTTTAAAATCCAGAATCTTTCCGTCTCTTTTTATTTTAACATCAATAGTTTTCTGGTCTTTTTCCACTCTGTTGGTGAAATAATGACACGCAGAATCCTGATCCAGCTGATCCAGATTTACATTATTAATACTGATAATGGAATCCCCTATTTTTAACGGAAAATTTTCCTGCTGAAAGACAAAAGCAACCATCGGTTTTGTATCTATAAAACGATAACTAAACCCGAAAGATTCTAATTTTACAGAAGTTGTTTTGATGCGTTTCATGTAGATTTTGCTGTTTTTCCAGTCGAAAATAAAGGTAAAATCTTTAAAAAATTCGTTTCCGATAAGGTTTGATTTTCCTGTTGAAATCAGCTCGTTTTGAAAGCTTTTATTTCCCAATCCCAAATCTGCCTTGAAAATATATCCGGGAATAGCTTTTCCCGCTCCGTAAGCTCCTACAGAATTTGTCCCGAAAGTTTCGATACTTTGTTTTACTTTTTTAGAATCAAAATTTTTATCCAAAATTTTCAGCCTTCCGGAAAATCCGGTATCAAAAGTAAGGTCAATTTTTTTATCTAAAATGTTGGTTTCAACGATCGGCGTTTTTTGCGGTTGAGCGTCAAACGGAACAATAAAATCATAACCATTGAGATCAAAAAGCGATAAATCTTTCGTTGTTTCCAGAGAGTTTTCGGAATAATTTATCCTCCAGAACAATTTTGCCATCTGATTCGCTCCAAGAATTCCATCGACTTTAAAACACGCCAATTCCCCCGAATTCATATCCAGAACAATCGCCCCTATTTTCTTGAAAACTACTTTGTCAACCGTCATTTCAGGAAGTTCCGTAAAGATCTGTTCCTGTTTATTTTTCTGTGAATCTTTTACTTTGCTTTTATGCTTTTTATTAAGATTCAGTTCGCTGTAAATGGCAGTGGAAATCACAGTCGGCGCCCCGGAATCAAACAGAAAATTGTACATTTTCCCATTGATACTCACCTTTACAAAAGGAAGTTCATTTTCATATCTCAGATTAATTTTCTCAACAGGATTCTGAAGCTGCACTTCCCCATTCTCAAAAAATCTTCTTCCCTGCGCGGAAATAGTAAGAGTGGAAAATATGAGGAGCGTGTAGAGGATTTTTTTCATGGAGTTATTTTACACGAAAATAAGGTTTTTTGAGGGTTTAGGGAAATTATAAACCGTCCTTGTGGGGACGGTCTGGCTATTTATCCATTTAAATATTCATATACAGAAGCAATTGCAGCACTTTTTACAAGCCTAGCTCTCTTATCTCCTACATAATAGACCGATTTTAATTGAGTTTCTGTTGTTATTAGAATATCTTTTATTGTATTAATTTGAATACTTCTTAAAGTTTGTTTAATCCAAGGTGTTAAATCAAGTACATTAATAGATTTACTTAATTCTTTATCAAGAATTTCAGAAATATCATTTTCCTCAAAATTAGGAATTACATCAGTCAAATCTCTAAAATTTGAGTTATTCATTCCAAACTCAGTCATTCTTTTAAGCGTAATACTTCTAGCAATTTGAAGTGCTGTACTAGAAGGTGCTGACTCAGAAGAAAAAACACAACCTAAATTGACTAAAATTCTATTTCCAATTTCAGAATTTGTAGCTTTTATTCCTTTACTATTTTCTTGAATAATTCCTGTATATTCTAAAAGCCTTAATGATTCTTTAATTGTTTGTGGTGCATCTTTGTGAACCCATATGAAACAAGTTGTTTGCTTATCATCTTCCAAATAAGAATTATTTTTTTTCTGAATTTCAGGCAGAACTATAATTTCAATAAACCTTCTTCCCCAATCAATTAATCCTTTATGCCCTGGATACTTTTCACTTAAGTTAGTATGTTCAGCTAATAATTCAATCCTATAAAATTCTCTTATAATTTCATTTATTTGCGTAGAATTTAATTTTGGTGCTCTCGCTATTGTTTTCAATAAAAATCTTGGATTACCCGATGCTGCATATGCGAGTATTGCAAAATTATTTCTATTCTTAGAAATTTCATTTAATAATTTACTATCAGCATCTGATTGTTTTTCTACAATCTCACGCATATTATCTATATAAGTCGGAGAAAAAATATCTCTATTGACATTAATAAATGTTGCATCTTGTGTTGGTTGAAAAATCTCACCATATGATGTAACCCCAGGATAAACAGCAGCATTACAAGACAAATAAGGTGTCCTCAGATCTCTAAACAATGTAAAAAATTGTCTTTGCTGTTCAGGTCTAAAAATATGTGCAGCTTCATCTATTAACAAAACAATACGCTTTATATTTAAATCTTCACAAATTTCTTGAATTGCATCTTTAAAATCGTCAATTGATGGAATGGATTCATATGCAATATCAACATCCGAACTTTTCCAAGAATTTTCATATTCGTTTTTTATATCTTCAATTTTAAGACTATTTTCAGAGTATTCACCACCACTTAATATATTAATTGATTGAGATAAATTTGCTAACAACCCTCTTTTTCGTAACTGTCTAATAACTTTGGAACAAATCAAAGCTAACATCCAATGAAAAAATTGATTTTCATCTTTTGAATGAATTAATGAACTTTTGTTAAAAGTAAGATAAACTGGTAGGACATTATCATTATTAAAATTCTTATTTAATTCTTCTTCTGCAACTTTCATGAGAAATGACTTTCCTACTCCACGACTACCAACTAGAATTGTTGGAGTAATTGATTTCAATTTGTCAATTATTTCTCTATCCTGTCTTGTTTCAACAAATAATCTTAATATATCTTCATTGGGTATATCCTCTGTTCTAAAAAGTAAATCTGACATATTTATTTTATTGATTTATATATTGCATTATTACACTAATTGAAGTAAATTCTTCAGATATAGATGCTTCAATTTCCTTGTAATCTTCAGTTTTTAAAAATTTTAAGTATCTCAAACATATTGAAAATAAAACTATTCTTTTAATAATGTTTGCAAGTGTGTTCCATTCAATGAACAGCTCTTCAGAATATTCCAAACCTTCCGGAATTTTATCAATTACAGATAAGTTTCCATGCACATATTCTGAACACTCTCGATACACTTTTTTTGTTATAGCTTTAAAGTGTGATATTTCTGAATCTAATTCAGAAAAAAAAGCTCTACAAAATTTTTTAGAAAAAACACCTTTTTCATCATCCATTAATTCAGACCAATAGGTATCTCTTTCTCCTATTTTCCATAGATTCAATTCTATTTCTTTTGCTGAAAACATTATTGCCACCAACGTTCTTTCTAAAAAAAAACGAAGTCCCATGAAAGCTTGTTGATACAATCCCAATGAACAACTTAGTTGTGAGATTTGATATTCTTTTATTGCATTTTTAAATATACTAATTTCAGGTCTATCTTTCAAAATTTCTAACCAACTTTCAAAGTCAGCTAAAAAGCTATGATTACTATTGAATAATTCTAAATCAGTATTGCTTAAACTTTCATGCAAAATATTAGTAACTGTTGATCCAGCCTCTTTATAATATTCTATTGTGGTCATATTAAATATTTAGTTTTATTTAAAATATGCAATATAACTATACATAATATTAAAGTTATCCGTATTTTCCCTGAAATTTTCACAAAAAAAGCCACCCTCTCGGATAGCTTCAAAATATTTTAAAATCAACTTCTAAAATTTATCAAGAACTTTCTTCGGCAACACTTTTACCAATTGAGGTTTATATTCCTTTTCAAGAATGACAAACTTCCATGATTTTTTATCTTTTGAAACGGCACAGGCTTTCATATTGGCGTTGATGAGATATGAACCTTCATTGGCTAAATATTTCACATTATTCGCGCCGTATTTAGCTGTTAAGGCGTTGCTCATTTTCTTTTTCATATCGTCATTCAGTGAACTGACATTGCATTTCAGTTTCAGAAAATAATTGGTAATGGAAAAATATTCGCCACTGATGAGTTCCGGTTTTTCAATATTCCCGAACTGTAAATTCTGTACTTCAATTTTCATGAACGGATTGTTGTACGTCATATTCAAAATCTGGGTCATCTGTTCTTTCGAAACGATGGTGAAAAATTTGGGATAGATACAGCTTACCGCCTGATCGATCTGTTTAGATTTAATACTGTTCACAAAATAGGTAAGCGATTTTTTAATTGCTGCATCGTCAGGATTTGCCTTGGTCTGCGCAAAAGTCACGAACGACAACAGAACGAACAGAAAGAGAAGTGATTTGGTTTTCATTATTTAAGGTTGTTACAAATTTTAAGATTGCTTTTTAATAGAAAGTAATTGAACTTTCCAGATACATTATATTATCAAATCTGTCGCAGCATTTAGGCAAATCGTTACAAAATATATTTCAGTTGCATAAAAAAAGCCATCCTTTCGGACGGCTTTTCAAAATATTTTTAAGATTCAATTATTTCACTTTTACAAGCTCAACATCGAAAACTAACCATGCATTTGGTGGGATCACTCCTCCTGCACCTCTTTCTCCATAACCCATTGCTGGTGGAATCAATAAAGTAGCAGTTTCCCCTTCTTTTAATAAAAGGATACCTTCGTCCCAACCTTTGATTACTCTTCCCATTCCGATAGGAATTTCGATCGGTTCGTTTCTTTTGAATGAAGAATCGAACTCAGTTCCGTCTACCAACTTTCCAGCGTAGTGTACAGAAATATTATCACCTGATTTTGGAGCTTTTCCGTCAGTTGTTTTCGTGATTTTATAGTAAAGACCAGATTCAGTTTTTTGCATACCTGCTTTCAGGTCTTCTACCATTTTCAATTGGTTTGCAGCGAATTCTTCTTCTTTTTTCTTTTTATCAGCTTCTTCTTTAGCGATAGCAGCTCTGTTATTTTCTGCGATTTTAGCTTTTCCTTCTGTGAAAGTTTTTGCAGGATCGTAGTTTTTGTACTCGTCACCTTTGCTGAAAACAGAAACTTTTTCTAAAACGATATCAGTTTTAGGCTTGTCCTGAGCTCCTTTTTCTACGTTGGCAATAGCATCGATCACATCATCTCCTTTTACCACTTTTCCGAAAATCGTGTGTTTTCCGTCTAACCAAGGAGTAGCCACTTCTGTGATGAAGAACTGAGAAACCGTTGGTATTTGGTCCTGAATTCGCCATAGAAAGGATTCCTTTTCCTGTATGATGAAGGTCGTTTCTTTCGTCCTCGAATTTATATCCAGGATCTCCCATTCCTGTTCCTTGAGGATCTCCCCCCTGAATCATGAAATCTTTGATCACTCTGTGGAAAATCGTTCCGTCATAGAAAGGAACTCCTTTTGCTTTCGCTTTGTTATCGATTTTTCCTTCTGCAAGACCAACAAAGTTAGCCACAGTTACAGGCGCTTTTTTGTCTTCAAGTTTTACGATTAAGTTACCTTTTGTCGTTTGAAGATTCGCATAAAGTCCGTCATTAAGACCTTCGTAAGTTTCTTTGTCTACGTTCATTTTTTTATAAATTGGTGTACAACTCATCAGCGAGATACTTGCCGCCGCCAGAATTA
This sequence comes from Chryseobacterium ginsenosidimutans, assembly GCF_024807225.1. Classification (GTDB taxonomy): domain Bacteria; phylum Bacteroidota; class Bacteroidia; order Flavobacteriales; family Weeksellaceae; genus Chryseobacterium; species Chryseobacterium ginsenosidimutans. Next base: position 2,622,895 of record NZ_JANUCO010000001.1, on the reverse strand, counting down.
TATTCTTGTTAAACAATTTCATTGATTATAATGCTTTTAATTTTATGATTAAAGGGATGTCGTTGTCTATTTTCTTTTCGTCTCCATAAGTTCCGTATGCCAGAGAAGACGGCACCAAAAGCGTAACTTCCTCACCATCATGTATAAAACGCAAAGCATCTTCTACCGCTTTTAATTCATCAAAGTGTCCGAATTTGGCATCTCTTCTTCCGATCGGCTCGTCGTAAAGCTTGGTTTCGTCAAAATCATAAAGATCATAAGAATAGGAAATTAAAGTATTATCCTGCCTTCTCTGTCTTTGGTCGAATCCCTGTGTGCTTACCCAGTAATTAAGCTGAGTGGAATAATATTTCACCGGCTGATTGTTGATCCATTCCTGCATGTGCATTCTTTCCTGAGTGTTGAGATTTTTCATTCTCTCTCTGGAAACATTAAGATCATCTTTGCTAAGAACACCGCCAATAGGAGGATGAGTCTGCGCATTTTTGCTGCAGCTCAGTAAACCTAAGATCGATATGAAGAGTATTTTTTTCATAAACTTTTGCGAAAATACACATTTCGTGAATCACTTACAAAACTTGAAGAACTTATTGAAATAAAATTTTGACCATTTTTAAAAATAAATGGGTTTTAAATCATCGTTTTTAAAATAAAGACCTATTTATTCCTGTGGATGTTTTAAATATAATCTTTGCGTTGAAAAATTTAAAGCATTAAGAGCCCGTTTAAATTTTATATTACAAATTTTGTAACCTGTTTGAAAATATATTTTTTTGAAAGTGAAAGTTTTTACATTGAAAGACTTAAGATCTTTTCAAACAAAATCTGTTATTCTTTTTAACGCAAAGATTCTAATTACATTACGCATTATTTTTAGAAGGCAAAGGCAAATAATATTTGCTTCGCAAAGCGTGAAAACAACGCTTCATCAAATCAACTTGTTGATTCATCTTTGCTCACTTAATTAAATTAATATTGAATAAATCTTTGCGTTAAAAAATCAGCAGTAAATTTTAAAATGTTTGAATCAAATTTAAACAGACTCTAAGATTTTTTTTAAGGAGTTGAGCTTCATTAAGAAAATTATATTGATTTTTAAAGTTCTCTTTGTGAGGCTCAAATCCTCGAAGCCTTTTTTTTTAAATGTGCAAATTCTCCTGCATAATCCTTCGAGAACCTCAGGATGACAGCGTTGATATTAAATGGATCTTAAAACAAAAAAGCCGGGAAAATTCCCGACTTTATATTTAATTTTAAGTTTAATTAAACCGTTTCCAAAACGTGATCAACCAATACTCTCCATCCGAAAGGATCTTCCGTAAGATTAGTCTGTAAATCTACCAAGTCGCTTTTTAAAATAACTGCAAAGCTTTCTTCGTCTGATAATCTTGGTAATTCTAATTTCTCCCCATTGTAACCCAAAGCTTGGAAAACAGTTGTAACAACCGCAGTTCCTACTCCCCAAACTTCTTTCAAAGTTCCGTTTTTCTGAGCTTCTACAACATCTTTTACTTTAATAGGCTCTACTTTTACTTCAAATCCTCTTTTCTTAGCCAAAGTAATAAAACTGTCTCTTGTAACACCGTCTAAGATTTTTTCTGAAGTTGGTGGAGTAAAAATCGTATCGTTGATTCTTACGAAAACATTCATTGTTCCACTTTCTTCAAAATATTCGTGAGTGGCATCATCTGTCCAGATAATCTGGTCATATCCTTCATCGATAGCCAACTGAGTCGGGTAGAAAGATGCAGCATAGTTTCCTGCCGCTTTAGCAGAACCTACTCCACCGCTTGCCGCTCTTGAATAATGGTCTGAAATTTTCACAGAAACAGGCTCTGTATAATACATTTTTGCAGGTGTTGCAACGATTGCAAACATATATTTATTAGACACTCTTGCTTTCAATGCTTCTTCCGTAGCGAAAATCAAAGGTCTGATATACAAAGAATTACCTTCTCCCTGAGGAATCCAGTCTCTGTCGATGTCAACTAATGCTTTTAAACCTTCTAAAAACATCTCTTCAGTTACTTCAGGCATTGCAAGACGCGTCGCCGACTTGTTGATACGTTCAAAATTCTTTTCAGGTCTGAAAAGGAAAACCTGTCCGTCTTTGTCTTTGTAGGCTTTCATACCTTCAAAACAAGCCTGTCCGTAATTTACCCCCATCATTGCAGGCGTAAATGCCATAGGACCATAAGGAACCAGTTTCACATCCCCCCATTTTCCATCTTCATACTCACATATTACCATATGATCTATAAAAGTATTTCCAAATGAAAAATTAGTTGGGTCGAATGTAGAAATTCTGGAGTTCTCAGTTTTTTGAATTATCATTTCTAAAATTTTTTATGATGTTCTACAAATTTAACATAATTTTCTAAATATAAAAATTTTAGAGTAAATTTGTAAAAAAATAGCTTGAAAAGAGAAATCAAAACCACAAACGACGGAAGTAAAACATTGTTTATCAATGAATTAAATGAAAACTACCATTCCCATCATGGTGCTCTTCAGGAAGCCGAACATGTGTTTATCAAAAACGGATTAAATCTGGTAAATGATTATGAAATTAATATTTTAGAACTCGGTTTTGGAACAGGTTTGAATGTTTTGGTAACAATTAATGAATATTTAAAAACTGACAAAAATCATATCATCAACTATTTTTCACTCGAAAAGTATCCCATAAATGAATCCGAAATTAACGATTTGGCCTATTTTGAGCTCTTCGATAACCCGGAATTCAAAAATATTTATCAAAAAATTCATCAGGCAGATTGGGAAAAACCAGTTGAAATCCTTAAAGGATTTAATTTAAAAAAGATACAATGCGACTTCTTTGACCTGAAAGACATAGACTTACCAAAAATTAACCTTGTTTATTTTGATTGCTTCGGAGCAAGAGTACAACCCGACCTTTGGGAGAAACCTCTTTTTGAATTGGTCTCAGACAAAATGGCGGTTAACGGACTTTTAACAACTTACTCTTCAAAAGGAAGCGTAAGAAGAATTTTGCAAGAGCTCGATTTTAAAGTAGAAAAGAAAGCGGGACCTCCCGGAAAGAGAGAGATGATTAATGCTATTAAATTGTAGGCTGGAAGTCGGAAGGTGGGTGATAGAAGTTTATAACTAACTGTTTAACGCCTTGCAAAATCCTTCATCTTCGAGCTTCCAACTTCCGGCAAAAATTCATAAATTAGCTATCCAAATTATTATATATGATAGATAAGATCAACATTAGAGTATATGCTTGTGCGGTGAAGGATAAAAAAGTTTTGACTTTATTTGAAGAATATGTGGGCGAACCTTTAATGAAATTTCCGGGTGGCGGATTGGAGTTTGGCGAAGGAGTAATAGACTGCCTGCACCGCGAATTCGATGAAGAGCTGAATGTGAAAATTGAAATTGTAGAACATTTTTATACGCAGGAAGATTTTCTTGTTTCGCGTTTTAGAGAAAACGAACAATTGCTTACTATATATTACCTTGTAAATATTGTCAATGAAGAAGATTTCCTTATCCTCGATCCCTGCATCGAAAAAACAGAATGGATTGATCTGAATACTCCCGACAATCTGTTTCCTTTACCAATAGATAAAATCGTTTTCGATAAATTAAAAGAAAAATTCCTGTAAACTATTTTACAGGAATTTCTTATTTATGTTTGTATTCTATTTATATACTTTAAATTTTTCCGCTCCCGGATAAGGCTGCAAATACCCCGAATTCCAGTTAGATTGAAGCAGTGATTCCAGATATTCATCGGTTTCTGTTAGCATGCGGATCATATTTATCCTTAAGATCAATATCTGCCATTTTCCCTTTTACATTCCACCAGAAAGCGCTCCATCCTCCTCTTAATTCTTTAATGATTTCGTAGACATTTTTTCCGGTTGCCCTGTTTAATAATTTTCCAAAAATCTGACCTTCTGTTGTTGTTAAATCTCTTAATTGCTTTTCATACTGATCTGCCAATATATTTTGCCTGTCTCTAATGTATTTTCTTTTGGCTTTACTGTCAAGATTAGTCATTTCTTCCTGTATATCTCTATATTGTTGCAAAGCTGTCAGAAATAAAGGATATACTCTGTATAATTTTTTATTAAGGAAATAATAATAATTTCTGTCGAGCTGATTGTTGAATTTCGGTTTATTGATTAACACCAATTCATCCATTACAACCACGGTTTCGCCGTTGATATCATACACTCGCATCTTCTGCCTTTCGTCATAATAGTATTTTTTTCCGAATTCATCAGTTTTCAGTAAATCCTGTGGATACTGGCTCAAAGGAATTGCGATCACAGAATCCTTCTGACCAAAAACACAGACTCCGAAAAAGAAAAGAAAAAGATAAATAATCTTGCTAAAATTCATTATTTTTACGCTTATTACAACGAAAATTAAACGCAAAAATCATTCCTTTTTATGAAATTTGAGAAGAAATCTTTAAAATTTTTAGAAAAATATTTAAACACATCATCGCCAACAGGTTACGAACATGCGGGTCAAAAAATCTGGATGGATTACATCAGACCTTATGTCGACAAAATTGAAGTAGATCATTACGGAACTTGCTATGGGATAATTAATCCGGAGGCGGAATTTAAAGTAGTTATTGAAGCTCATGCCGATGAAATCTCTTGGTACGTGAATTACATTACAGACGACGGTTTGATCTATGTAATCCGAAACGGAGGTTCAGATCAGACGATTGCGCCTTCAAAGGTCGTTCACATTCATGGCGAAAAAGGTATCGTGAAAGGTGTCTTCGGATGGCCTGCAATTCACACAAGAGGTGCCAATCAAAATGAACCGATTCCGAAAATCGAAAATATTTTTATCGATTGTGGAGCAACGACCAAAGAAGAAGTTGAAAATATGGGAATCTACGTCGGATGCATGATTACGTATCCCGATGAATTCTTCGAAATGAACGACCGTTATTTTGTTTGCCGTGCTTTAGACAACAGAATCGGCGGATTTATGATTGCGGAAGTAGCAAGACTTTTAAAGGAAAATAAAAAAACAATTCCTTTTGGTTTATATATCACGAATTCCGTGCAGGAAGAAGTAGGTTTATACGGAGCCGATATGATTGCAGATACGATTAAACCCAATATCGCCATCGTTACCGATGTTACGCACGACACGACAACTCCAATGATCGAAAAGAAAAAAGAAGGTGACCAGAAATGCGGAGCCGGACCGGTTGTTTTCTTTGCACCAAGCGTTCATCACACGATCAGAGAATTGATTATTGATACGGCAAAAAACAAAGAAATCCCTTTCCAAAGAGCAGCTGCAAGCAGAGCAACGGGAACTGATACCGATGCTTTTGCCCACTCAAACGGCGGAGTTTCCGAGTGCATTAATTTCTCTACCTTTGCGTTACATGCACACAACGGTGGAAATGGTGTCTAAAGAAGATGTAGGAAATGTGATAAAACTGATCTACGAAACGCTTCTGAAGATAACACCGGAAATGAAATTGAAGTATCATTAAGAAGAGACATCAGATGCAAGACATTAGATATTAGACTAAATTATTACGTAAATTTTTAAGTCTGAATTCTGAAATCTTTAATCTGAAATCTAATATTAAGTATAAAAAGTAAAAATGAAAACGAAGCTTATTGCTCCTTCCCTTTTATCTGCAGACTTCGGGAATCTGCAAAGAGACATTGAAATGCTGAACAATTCGCAGGCAGACTGGTTTCATATCGACGTGATGGACGGAAGATTTGTTCCGAATATCTCTTTCGGTTTTCCGGTAATGAAAACGGTTCAGCAACATGCAAAGAAGTTTGTAGATGTGCATTTAATGATCGTAGAGCCTGAGAAATATGTTGAAGAGTTCATCAATCACGGTGCAGATCTTATTTCCATTCATTATGAAGCTTGTACGCATCTTCACAGAACAATTCATCATATTCAGAGTTTAGGTGCAAAAGCAGGAGTTGTTTTAAATCCTTCCACTCCGGTTTTGATGTTGGAAGATATCATTGCTGATGTAGATTTGGTATTGTTAATGAGTGTAAATCCGGGGTTCGGAGGACAGAAATTCATTGAAAATACATACAAGAAAATTGCTGAAACCAAAGATTTGATTTTAAGCAACAATTCTACCGCATTAATCGAAATTGATGGAGGAGTAAACTTGGACAATGCAGCAAAACTTTTCGAAGCCGGAGCAGATGTTTTGGTTGCAGGAAACGCAGTATTTTCAGCAGAAAACCCGGAAAGAACCATTGAATTATTGAAGATTTAATTCTTTAACAATATAAAACAAAAAAGGGCAACTCAATGAGTTGCCTTTCTTCTTAATGAAAATCTGAGCCTTTAATGGTTATTAGTTTTTGAAGACTTTGATGCTTAAATTTCCTTTTCTAATACTGATGTAAAGATGACAATAAAATCGGATATAAACCATCCGTAAAAACACGGAATTTTAGCTTACGTATTTTTACTTAATTGAAATTTTGTTTAAAACTTCCCACTCAATCCACCTTGTTCCAGATACAGGCGCAAACCGTTAAAACTATTGTTATTACAGAAAAAATGGTTCTGATGTTGTTTAAAAAATTCCATCTGTTTTCAAATGTATCACGCATTTCTTTGATCTTCTGTGCCGTTGAATTTGCCATATCAAATTTGTCTAACTGATCATTGAGAGGAACATTTCCAAACATGGTCACTGCAAAAACTCCGAGCAAATAAGCCAAAGTTGCCAATAAAAGAAGAAGAAAAACAGGATGTTGACCGCGATAAATGAAAGTTGATATCGGAAGCAGAAATGCCGTTCCCATAAAACTCATAAAAAACACCGGATTCAGGATTTCCCGATTGATGGATTGCATAGATTTCAAATATTCGGTGTCTGATAATTTTCCCAATCCCAAAACGACTGAACACGAATAGGCGTAAAAAAGTCCTGCTATTAAAGCAGTGAGCGTTGCTGTGACGATAAGAAGTAGGGTTGTCATTTTCATATATTTTATTTTGATAGTTCTGAATTTGTGGGTTTATAAAAATAATACATTACGCTTGTTTAAACTTTTATTTTTAGCAGGTTTTTATTTTTTTCTTCGAAATTTAGAGAATTCCATAGAAATAATCCAAGACGTATATGAAGCGGTATATTACTACTATTCTAAATTATAATTTTTCACAAGGTTTGTCATTCCGCAGGAATCTAAGCGCGAATCTTTCCATACTATTTTTTAAAAACCTTGCTTAGATTCCTACCGGAATGACAAACGACCTGTTTATTTCCAAATATTGAAAGAACAACAAGATTTCTAGCTATGAAAATAGCGAGTTGTGAAAGCAGGAAAACCTTCAAATAAAAAGTTTATTAAATTAAATCAATTCTATCCTGAAAATCATTAAATTATAAAAGATATTTTCATGTTTATTAAGTCAAATCATTATTAAATACAGATTTTGTCGCAGCTTTCCTTATTTTAGTGATCTAAAGAAAAAAAATGAAAGGCAAATTCATCAGCATATTATCATTGGGATTGATTTTAATAACAGGAAAAATCAATGCTCAGAAACTCCACTTCCGATCACAAAAAAATGGAATGGTTTCAGGAAGCCAAACTTGGGATTTTTATTCATTGGGGAATTTATTCGGTCGACGGAATTTCAGAATCCTGGGCTTTTTTCAATAATTACATCAACCATGAAAATTATATGAAACAGCTGAACGGATTTTCTGCTTCCCATTACAAACCCGATGAATGGGTAAAACTGATCAAAGATTCAGGTGCAAAATATGCCGTAATTACCACAAAACATCACGATGGCGTTTCTCTTTGGGATTCAAAAGCAGAAAAAGCGACGACGATTCCTAAAAATTCTTTAGCTCAAAAAGATGTTTTAACACCTTTCGTTTCCGAACTGAAAAAATCAGGCTTAAAAACCGGGCTCTACTACTCGCTTCCCGACTGGAGCCATCCTTATTATGATATTAATACAAGAACAAAAAAGCGGTATGAAATTAAGAATGATCCTCAAAGATGGCAAAATTTCATCACGTATTATCAAACTCAACTGAATGAACTTTCCACTCAATATAAACCCGATCTTTTATGGTTTGACGGCGATTGGGAACACACTTCCGATGAATGGAAAGCCCCTGAAACGCTGAAAAATTTAAGAAAATACAATCCGAATATTATTGTTAATTCAAGATTGAATAATCATGGAGATTACGAAACTCCGGAACAGGGAATTCCTGTCGTAAAACCACAAAACAAATATTGGGAATTGTGTTATACAATGAACGATTCTTGGGGATTTCAGCCTTTTGACAACAATTACAAAACGCCCAATATGATTGTAAGAACTTTGGCAGACGTCATCAGTATGGGAGGAAATTTATTATTGGATATCGGTCCGAAAGCAGACGGAACACTTCCGGAACAACAGGTTGAGATCTTAAAAAATCTAGCAAGATGGACTTCAAAAAATTCTGATGCCATCTATGGAACAAGAGGAGGCTTACCTTTCGAAAACTATAAAGGAAAATCTGCGTTTTCAAAAGACGGAAAAAAAATATTCTTTTACCTTGAAGAAGCAAAAGACTTTGTAAAGATTTATGGATTATTATCAATGCCAAAATCAGCGAAAATTGTTGGAACTAATCAAAAAATAAATTTCACAATAGAAAAAAATCAAAACATTACGTTTGATCTTTCGAACGTGAAGTTCGATCAGGATGTTACCGTTGTAGAATTAGATGTAGAGCAAATTTTAATTCTAAAAGATATTAATAAAGACCAACCTACATTTAATGAGATCTTAGAAAACAAAAATTCAAAAGTAGCAGCTTACGAGATTGCAGAACAATTACATTCAGGGAAAAACATTTTTGATAATTCAGGATTAACGATTGATGGATTGGATATGAAGATTCAAAGAACAGACAAAACAAATCCTGAAACGCTACAATGGATCAGCAAACATGCTGAAGCTCTTTTTGAAACAGAAAAAGGTTTACCCAACGGACATTTCTCAGGAAATTCGGTACTTTCGAAAGATAAAAAAACACTCTATCTTTTCGTAGAAGGAATTCCGACCGGATCGATTGCTTTAAAAGGAATCAAAAACGAAATTGCAAGAATCAGAATCGTTGGTGAAGGTTCGATGATCTCTCACAGAATTTACAATAAATTATATTGGAGCCAGATTCCGGGAATTATTTACATCGATGTTCCAAAAGAAAGATTAGACAAAAATATGACGGTAATTGCGATTTTACTGGACAAACCCATCGAATTGTATCGTGAAAAAGTGGAAGCTCTTGAAAATAATTTATAAGTTTCAAATCCCTAACTTGTCACATTTTAATACATTATGTCATATAAAAAGCAAAATCCGAAGAATATGATTCTCCGGATTTTTATTTTGAAGTAATTTTTCTTAGAAAATCTCTCTTCCAGAAAAATGGAATTGTGCTTCGATAAGAGCGTTCTCGTCAGAATCTGAACCGTGAACAGCATTTTCTCCAATGCTTCTTGCAAACATTTTTCTGATTGTACCTTCAGCAGCTTCAGCCGGGTTTGTAGCACCGATCAAAGTTCTGAAATCTTCAACAGCATTGTCTTTTTCAAGAACAGCAGCAACGATTGGTCCAGAGCTCATGAAGTCTACCAATTCTCCGTAGAAAGGTCTTTCAGCGTGTACTTCATAGAATTTTTTTGCATCAGCAAGAGTAAGTTGAGTTAATTTCAAAGCTTTGATCTTGAATCCTCCTTCTGAAATTTTACCTAATATAGCACCGATATGTCCGTCAGCAACAGCATCAGGCTTAATCATAGTGAATGTAATGTTAGACATAAATGTATATTTTTTTAATGGCGCAAAAATACAAAAAATATTTCTGATTTTAATTTTAAAATATTTTTAACAAAAAAATAACTTTTATTAAGAAATCATGAACTCAACTTTGGCACAGTAATTGTTAATTTTATTCCGATTCTCATGTTTAATTTGAGTTTTCATGGTTATTAGTTTTTACCCAGCCTCGGCTGGGTTTTTTATTGCCCTATTTTCCCCAAATTTACGACCTAGCTCGTCCATAACGAAACAATTAAACCCCTGTTTAAATTTTAAACAGAGTATATTACAATTCGTTCACATAAAAAATTACAGATTATTTTTGAGCTTCTTCTTCCGCCTCTTCCATCAATTTGATGTAGGTAGCATATCTCGAATGTTGAATTTCTCCGGTTTCCAATGCGTCGAGTACGGCACATTTCGGTTCGTTAATATGCATACAATTGTGAAATTTGCATTCTTTTCTCTTTCTGAAAATCTCAGGAAAGTAATGCTGAACTTCTTCTTTTTGAATATCGATCATTGCAAATTCTCGAACTCCGGGAGTATCAATTACATTTCCGCCAAAATGCCAAAAGTGCATCTGCGCAAAAGTAGTTGTATGCTTTCCTTTTAAATGCGTGTCGGAAATTTCAGAAGTTTTTAAATTTAATCCTGGCTGTAGAGCATTCACCAACGTAGATTTTCCACAACCGGAATGCCCGAAAAACACAGAGGTTTTATCTTTAAGAAGCTCTTCTAGCTCGTTAAAGTTTAATTTTGAATAAGAAGATATTTCCAAAGAATCATAGCCGATTTCCTGATAAAGAAACTCGATGTCTTTTACGATTTCAATTTCTTCTTCATGCAAAACATCAATCTTATTGAATAAAATTAACGGCAAAATATTGTACGCTTCACAACATGCCAAAAATCGGTCTAGAAAACCAAGTGATGTTTCAGGATGTTTTAACGTAAAAATAAAGCATGCCAAATCGATATTGGATGCAATAATGTGTGCTTCTTTTGAAAGGTTGACGGATTTTCTGATCAGGTAATTTCTGCGCGAATCAATTTTCGTAATCCATGCGATATCATCCTGCTCCAGCTGAAATTCCACAAAATCTCCTACAGCAAGAGGATTGGTTAATCTTGTTTTAATTAATTTAAATTTCCCGCGAATTCTGGCTTCGAAAATTCTATTGGTTTCCATTTCCAAAACCTGATACCAACTTCCCGTAGATTTAATGATTTTTCCTTTCATATATTAAGATGATGCAAATATAAGCAATTAAGCCTATGTTTGGGAGTTTTAGAGACTTAGAGTTTCAGAGTTTATTGGCGTAGTATTTAAAACGTTTATTCCCAAACTCTAAATCCCTCAAACACTCCAACTTAATTATCTGTTGATCATAATACTGTTCTGAACTTCAATAGATTCTTCGTGAATCATTTTGAAAACTTTCTCGATAAATTCCTGAGACATCCCAGTTTCAGATGCTTTTTGGGTTGCGTATTCTGTAATTACTTTCCAGCGTTCCGGCTGGAAAATGGCGATATCATTCTCTTTTTTTAACGTTCCGATCTTCTCAGAAATTTTCATTCTTTGAGAAAGCAATTCGATCAATTGAAAATCGATATCGGAAATCAATGTTCGGTGTCTTCCCATATCGCCTTCAAATCCTGCTAAATCAGCGCTTCTTACTTTCAGATTACCAATTAATTCTGCCAAAACTTCAGGGGTAATCTGTTGAGCAGCATCACTCCACGCTTCATCGGGATTGCTGTGCGTTTCGATGATAGCACCTTGGTAACCAACATTTAACGCTTCCTGAGTTATATCTGCTAAACCTGTTCTGTTTCCGCAGATGTGCGAAGGATCGATCAACATTGGAATATTCGGAAACTGACTTTTGAAATCCAAAGCGATCTGCCAGTTCGGGTTATTTCTGTATTTTGTTTTCTGGTACGTAGAAAAACCTCTGTGAATCACGCCTAAGTTGGTAATTCCTTGCCCTAAAAGTCTTTCCAAAGCGCCGATCCATAAAGCCAAATCGGGATTTACAGGATTTTTTACCAAGACAATTTTATCTGTTCCTCTCAAAGCCATTGCAATTTCCTGAACAGTAAACGGATTCACCGTAGAACGGGCGCCAATCCAAAGAATATCGACATCAGCTTCCAAAGCTGCAAAAACGTGGTGAGCATTGGCAACTTCGGTCGCCGTTTTGAAACCGTACTCTTCTTTTACTTTTTTCAACCAGTTTAAACCAATTACTCCTACTCCTTCAAATCCGTTTGGTTTTGTACGTGGTTTCCAGATTCCTGCACGGAAAATCGGGACATTTGCATTGGTTTCCCTGATTCTTTTCGCTGTCTCCAACATCTGGGTTTCACTTTCCGCACTACATGGTCCTGCAATCATCATGGGTTGTGAGAAACTCATTGATCCAGTCGTTTTTTAAATCTTTTAAATTCATTATCGTTAATTTATTTTATTCGTATTTTGATTTAGGGCAATAGCAATTTTGATTATAAATTTACTTTATAATTCTTTCAAAAAAATGCCGTTAAAAATTATTTAATTAATGGGAAAAGGAATTGAGAAAACTCAATAATCCTAGTTATTTTTTGGAAAGAAATTCAGATAACTGTACCAATAATAAAATCGATAATAGTTTCTTAAATTTCTAAAATAAGAGAATGAAAAACTAAAATAGCCGCTAAAGATGTGATTAGCGGGTGTAAAAGTAGACACGTATGGTTTTACTATATTTTCCAATGTTGATCGTCTATTTCTAGCTTTTCTGTTGTAATTTGCTTTTGTCGAAAAATGATTTTTCGCTCAAATATTTGACAAATATATAAAATTTATTTAAATATCAGCTTTTTGATGAAATTAATTTTCAACTTTGAAGTTTCAAAGTTTTTTTATTTTTTTACTGATTATTTTCGTTTCAAATGGCATTCCATTCAGTAAAATGCGCACATATTGAGTATTAATTTTACGTTAAATCAAATCTCATTAAATCATCAAGATCTTTCAGCAAAGGATTTTTCTCGATGAATTTTTCGAAAATTTTTCTTTTGGTCTTTACCTCTTGCTTTTGATTTTCAGAGTCTCTTTGATACAGAATTTCAATAGAAAAGTTATGTACTTTTGTTTTAAAATGATTAAAAAACTCTCTACTTATCTTATCAAATTCTACTTTGGCTGTATCAGAAGAAAACTTAACTGTAATTTGGTTCTCATCTGATTTCACTAATTTAAAAGGCTTAATCGCATTAAAAATAACATTTTCCTTCCTTTGTTGAAGCTGCTTCAAGAGTAAGTTCCATTCTATCTGCAGATCTGTTTCTGTAAAATGATTTTGTGGAAGAGTTTCTGTCTTAACAACAGTCTTTTCTTCTTCTACTTGAGGTTTTTCTTCTTTATTTAAGAAGGAATTAATACTGAAACCGGAAGAAATTCCTGATCTGGATAATGGTTTTGAGGTTTTTGTAATCTCAACTTCCTGAGGTTTATTAAGTTCTACAGGTTTGCTTTGTTCTACTTTCTCTACTTTTTCCTCTTGAGGTTTTGCTGGGAGTTTTATTTCCTGTTTTTCGTTAAGAAACGGAGCTAGGATTAAGAACTTTTTTTTTTAGAAACGTCTTGAGAAGTCGTAAGAGAAGATAATTGCATCAACGCAATTTCTACTGTCAGTCGAGGATTTTTAGAATTTTTATAATTGATGTCTGCATGATTACAGATCTCGATGGCATCAATTAATTGTTGTGCATTCCAGTTTCTGGGCTTGCTGCACAAACTTGGCTTTCGTCTGCTCTCCTACTTCGATTAATTCTATGGTAGAAGCATTTTGAGCCATCATTAAATCTCTGAAATGATTTCCTAATCCTGCAATAAAAATATGGGGATCGAAACCTTTTTTCACGATTTCATTAAATGCAAAAAGGACTTCGGGAATTTTGCTTTCTTTGGCTAAATCTACTATTTTCAAATACTGATCGTAATCCAGTATATTCAACACTTCAGCAGCTTTTGCCAACGTAATATTCTTTTGGGAAAAGGTAGAAAGCCTGTCGAAAATAGACAAAGCATCTCGCAATGCACCGTCGGCTTTCTGAGCGATTAAATATAACGCATCATCTTCATACTGGATATTCTCTTTCTGAGCAATACCTCTAAGATGACTTTGAATATCTTCAATAACGATTCTTTTGAAATCGTAGATCTGACAACGTGATAAAATTGTCGGGATGATTTTGTGCTTTTCCGTCGTTGCCAAAATAAAAATGGCATGAGCGGGCGGCTCTTCAAGTGTTTTAAGAAAAGCGTTGAAGGCTGCAGAAGACAGCATGTGAACCTCGTCTATGATATATACTTTGTATTTACCAACCTGAGGCGCAAAGCGCACCTGATCTATCAATTCTCTGATATCATCTACGGAATTGTTGGATGCAGCATCTAGTTCATAGATATTGTAGGCGAAACCGTCTTCTGAAACTGAACCATCTTTTTCATTAATCTTTCTTGCCAAAATTCTGGCACACGTAGTTTTTCCGACACCTCTCGGTCCGCAGAACAATAAAGCCTGAGCTAGCTGATTTTCTTCAATCGCATGTTCTAAAGTATCCGTAATATGAGATTGCCCAACAACAGTGTCAAATTGCTGTGGACGATACTTCCGTGCAGATACGATAAAATTTTCCATTGGCCAAAAGTAAGAAATATAGTTCTAATCTGAAAGTTAAAAGTTTTCAAATTATCAATAAAAATTTATGTATTGGTCAATAGGAAAACTTTTTCATCATTATTTTTCTTCGTATGCGAAATCAATAATCTCTGTGATCGCTTTTTCGATTTCCTTTCTTCCGTCCTCGCTTTTCAAATCTATCCCACAAAATACACTTGCATTGTATGCTGTGTAAAGATTCAGGTAATAGGCTCCTGAAACAAGAAGTGCAGCTATTGCACGGTATCTCGTAGATTTATCTTTAAAATGTGGATCTACAATATTGGTAAAAAGCTGTTCTCCCATTTCTTCTCTTTCATCCGCCACTTTTTTCAAAATAGGTTTGCTTTCAGAAAGTCCCCAAAGGATAATTTTCTGTAGCTCTTTATTTTTCTTAATGTGCTCGAACTGGTTAAGAATGGCAACTTTAGAAAGTTCTTTACCGCCATCGGAGAAATCGATATGCAGGCTGTCCTGATTCATTTTACTCCAATAATCCTGAGATCTGATATACTCATCTATGAGTTTCTCGGTGCTCCCGAAATACTCATAGATAAGCTTTTTATCAAAACCCGCAACAGCGGCTATTTTACTTACTTTTAATCCTGAATAGCCCTTTGTTCTTAAAATTCTACCGACTGCACCAAGCAGCTTTAATTTGGTTTTTTCCTTATCCCTTATTGGGCCTTGTACAACTTTTCTAGGCATGTGGTTTTCTATTATTTTTTTGCAATATGCAACTTTTTATTGATATCCTCAAATGCATTGAGTGTTTTATCAAGATGCTCCCTTTCGTGTGTCGCAGTAACACTCATCCTGATACGCGCGTCTTTTCTCGCCACTGCGGGATATATTATAGGATTGGTATAAATACCGTGATCCATAAGCAGCCTGCCTACATCTCCCGTAATGTGAGGATCCCCGATTTTCACCGGTACCACAGCAGAACGGGTAGTTCCTGTATCTAATCCTAAATCATCCAATCCTTTTTTGAAATAATTAATATTATCCCATAGTTTTGATCGCCAGTGTGGCTCTTCATCTATTAATTCAATGGCTTTAATAATTCCTGTAGCCGTGGAAGGAGGCGTTGTTGCCGAGAATATTTGCTGACGAGACTGGAATCTTATAAAATTGGTAAGACTTTTATTCGCAATTACATATCCTCCCAAATTACCAAATGTCTTGCTGAACGTTCCGGTAATGATATCAACTTTATCCAACAATCCTGTGTCTTCAATTGTTCCTCTTCCTGTTTTTCCTAAAATACCTACTCCATGTACATCATCGATCATTAAGTAGCCATTGTATTTCTTTACTAATTTATAAATTTCTTCGATAGGTGCAGTATCTCCATCCTGAGAATATACACCATCAATAACAACTAATTTAGTACGATATTGACTTTCCGACGTTTTTAATATATGTTCTAAAGCTTCTAAGTTATTATGAGGAAAGGTCTTTCTGTTGGTAAGAATACATCCTTCATAAACACTTGCATGTACCGCCATATCTATAATTGCGATATCTTCTTTCTGAAGCAGAATCTGCAAAGTCGCGCTATTTGCAGTATACCCCGTCGTAAAAATTACGGCTTCATCCTGAGTACGGCCAAAAAAAGAAGCAATCTTTGCTTCCAGTTCGTTGTGGTAAGAATAATATCCTCCAATAAGCGGTGTTGCCGCTGTACCTGTTCCATACTTTTCTACACCTTCAATTGCCGCCTGTTTTACTTTTGGGTGCTGTGTAAAACCCAAATAATCGCTCGTCACAAAACTTACAAATTCTTTCGTTATGTTTTCCAAACCAACATTCATTACAGAGCTGCATCCTGTATTATTTTGTAGTCTGTAATGATGGTGTCCGTTTTTTTTCATGTATTCCAGAAAGTCATAATAGACATCTGCACGCTCCATCATATCGTGCTCCGGAATATTCTCAAAATCCTTAAAAGTTGCTGTTGAAAAGTTAATGTTCATCCTTAATTTTGTTAGCTGTTAATTATAACAAATATAAGATTATTTTAAAAGACAATATTCTTATTTTTTAACAAAAATTATTATGTATTAAACATTTTTATTAAAAAATCATAAATACAATTAACATTCACAACAGATATGAAATATTTTAGCGAAAAACAAAAATCAATTTTTCACATAATCCACTAATAATTAATCATTTAATAATCATTTTGAGACATTAGATTGCCTTTGAAAAACTGTCATTAAAAGCCTTAATAGAATTCTTTACTTTGAGTTTTTCTAAAATATTCTGCCGATGTCTGCTTACTGTATTGATGCTTATCGAAAGAAAATCTGCAATTTCTTTACTGGTAAAACCTTCCCCTACAAATTTCAATACTTCAAGCTCTCTTTGAGACAAAATATTTTTATAATTAAGCTTATCTTCTACCAATATTTCACCTTTTATGGAATTGATAATTAAAAACTCTGAAGACAAGAGTTGCGACTGATCTACAGCAATATTATAGAGACAAAGTGCAAATCTCAACTTGTTATTATAAGGCGAATAAAAATAGAACATTCGATGCTGAATAAATTTAT
This sequence comes from Chryseobacterium ginsenosidimutans, assembly GCF_024807225.1. GTDB lineage: Bacteria > Bacteroidota > Bacteroidia > Flavobacteriales > Weeksellaceae > Chryseobacterium > Chryseobacterium ginsenosidimutans. The sequence continues at coordinate 2,605,770 of NZ_JANUCO010000001.1, read as the reverse complement.
AAATTCCGTCCTTATCTTTTATTCTCATCTTCGATACCACACTGAAACCTGAACGTTCTTCGGGTTCCATTGCTTCCAACAGCTTAAAAAACCGCATTTCGTGGACGTATTTTTTAATTTTATCGTCCGGATGAATCTTTTTCAGAATCTCTTCTTCCCAAATCGAATGAATGACGGTGGGGTTTTCTTTAAAATTCAAACCTAATTCTACAGCCGTTTTTGAAGTAAAAATATAACTCTTATTACACTGCATATCACTCAAAACAGCCACCGAATTCTCCACCTGAGAATAAGAAAGCGCAATATTCTTATACACTTCAATATCCAGCGAACAAATTTTGTTTTGTCCGCGATTCTTTAAAAGCAAGGTCTTGTTCAGCGTTTCTACGATTTCCATAAAATGGTTATTTATAAGTATTGATGAAAATCTCTTTTAATTTTACTTTTGCTAAATTAACAAATTACAGCAAGCCATATCCATCAAAAAAGCAATGAAGAGAATATTTTTAAGTTTCTGTGCCTTATTTATAATGAATAAAAACTTTGCACAGACGTTAGAGAAAATGACGTGGTTCAATGAGCCTGAAAAATGGGAGATCAAAAACAACAGTTTATCGATGTTTGTAACCCCGCAAAGTGACTACTGGAGAATCTCACATTATGGTTTTACCGTGGACGATGCTCCGTTTTTGTACACCACTTACGGTGGAGAATTTGAAGCGAAAGTGAAAATCACAGGAAATTATAAGGCAAGATTCGACCAAATGGGTTTGATGTTGAGAATCGACAAAGAAAATTACATCAAAGCCGGGATTGAATTTGTAGACGGAAAATATAATGTAAGCACAGTTGTTACCCATACAACCAGCGATTGGAGTGTGATTACTTTAGATAAAACTCCTGCTTCAATCTGGATAAAAGCAATAAGAAGACTGGATGCAGTAGAACTTTTTTATTCTTTTGATGATAAAAATTACATCATGATGCGAAATGCCCATCTTCAGGATAATTCTCCTGTAATGGTCGGTTTAATGGCAGCTTGTCCCGATGGAACAGGTTTTAATGCTACTTTTGAAAATTTCAATGTAAAGCATTTACCTGACGAGCGTCGCCTTAAATGGCTTGAAAGCCACAAATAGATTGAAGTTAAACTCAATATAAAGTCAATTTTTATTTGCCTCCCCTGATCAGGGAGGTTTTATTTTTTAGTTAAATTAATTTTCGGATTAGCCAAAGAAAGGTTGAAGTCTCTAAAGGGAAACAGTGGTAATTTCAACCTTACCTATTACTCTTTTAGAATCGGTCCATCGTTTTGAAATGAAATAACAAAAGACGCAACAAAACGCTAATCTTAAGATGTTATATATTAAATGATAATGAAGAGATACCACAAAATTGACAATGATAACTTATAATTAAGGCAAAATATTACATTTTCAGTACTTTTTATTACAAATTTTCGATACATTTAAAAAAAATATAATTTTTGGTTAGATATTTGAAGTAGAGAAATTAAATCAAAACAAAAATATTTTTAGAAAAATTTCACACCACCAACCACTTAAAATAAATGAATATGTCAACCTATTTTACTTCTCCGAAAGACAAACTTCTGAGGTTTTCGAGAAAGTCGTTTTCGATTCCCGTCAATTGATCTGAAATTATCATAATTAGTGTTTTGAAACTATTCTTAAACCATTAAAACCTTTACGATCATGATTTTTGAAGATGACCATTCTGTATTACAGGATAACCACAATCTTTCGTTTACGAAAAATATTATTAATTTCCACGGAGATAAATCGTTTATTTTAAATTCTTTACAAAAGATAAAGAATAATACGATCTGTAAAATAAAAAGAAAAACAATCAACAAACTCATCAAAGAATACACGCATCATTTGAATCAATATATTGAAAATGATGATATTAATTCTAAACCGGAAAACTATGAACTTTCGCCTGTCTATGCGCGACAGTCATACAATAAAGTGGTAAAAGAAGATGAGTATCTGCAGAAAGTTTTAACTTTTTTAATGAACCAATAAGATTCTTTCCTCCTCCAGATCGATTTTCATGAGATGCTTTCTGATAAGATCTTCATCGAAATGCTGCTTTTTATCGTGATTTTGTGCTATAAGCCAAGCTCGTTGCGCATTCAGAATATCAAGATAAGCTGTTTTGGTTTCGGAGGAAAGCTTCACATCCGAATCTTCATCCATTTTCCCTCTCCATTTTTCGTGAATTTGCTGTAAAAACGAGCTTTTTTCCAGCAATTCACTATAATTATCCGTCAAATGCTGCAAAGTAAGTTTTGCCATCTCATGACGGATCATATCTTCTGCTTCATCATCAGGAAGGTGATCGTTGAAAGAAGGCATATTCATTTTTTTGATGAGATAAGGCAACGTAAGACCCTGAACCAGCAACGTAGTAAGAATGACTATAAATGTGATAAATAGAATTAAATTTCGTTGAGGAAAATCCGGACCACCTTCATATAATTTCACAGGAATGGACAATGCTGCAGCCAGAGAAACCACTCCCCTCATTCCCGTCCAACCCAGAAGAGCAGGGATTTTATATCCAGGATTTCTGGTGTCTGCAACCGGAATATAATTTCTCGCAATTAATGTAATAATCACTGCTCCATAAGCCGAAACAAGCCTCACAACGACTAAAACCAAAGTAATTAATAATCCGTAACCGATCGCAGCAGAAATACTTACTCCTTCCAGATCTGCTGTAATTTCCGGAAGATCGAGTCCTATTAAAATAAAGACCAATCCGTTCAGAACAAAAGCCAGACTTTCCCAAACATTGATCCCTCGAAGCCGTGAAGAGGTGCTTAAAAAATTATTCCTGTTAGTCGACAAAAGCAGTGCCCCACTTACTACCGCCAAAACTCCCGAACTGTGAAATTCTTCCGCAGTAATATACATGACATAAGGCGCAACGATCGTAAGAATCGTATCCATATTCGCATCGGTAGGAAGGATTTTTTGCCCTTTCATAAAAAGCCAGCCAATTAGCAATCCGATTCCGATTCCGCCAATTAACATCCATGAAAAACTTAAAACCGCATCGTGCCAAATGAATTGTCCGGTCGCTACAGCAATCATGGCAAAACGAAAAATAATCAGTGATGAAGCATCATTCAGAAGACTTTCACCTTCCAGAATTGAGGTCATTCTTTTCGGAACTTTCACAAATTTCAAAATCGCTCCTGCACTCACTGCATCGGGCGGAGAAACGATTCCTCCCAACAAAAATCCTAATGCCAGAGAAAATCCTGGAATAAAATGATTTGCGATAAAAGCTACCGTTGTTGCCGTAAGAAATACCACCACAAACGCAAAACTGCTTATAATACGGCGCCACTTCCAAAGTTCTTTCCACGAAATTGCCCAAGCTGCTTCATATAATAAAGGCGGAAGAAAAATAATAAATATCAGTTCCGGATCGATTCTTATCACCGGAATATTGGGAATAAAACTGATTAATAATCCTGCAACGACAAGCAAAACAGGATATGCCACTTTTATTTTATTCGCCAACATAATTAATAATACAATGGCAATAATGAGAGATAAATAAAATGGGAAGTTTTCTATCATTGCGTAATGATTTTATTTTTGAAATCTAAATATACACATAAACAGAAAATAATTTTCATTGTTAAAAGCAAATGCTTCAAGTTTTTAAATAAATATTGATGTTGCTTATTTGATTACAAATTTTAATGGTTGGAAATCGCAAAGACGCAAAATTTTAAAATAAATTGTTTTTAAGGCGCAAGGATTTTATATGTGATAAAATTTTTACTGTTTTACCGTAGAGTATTTGCTGAAAATGGGACAGGATATTTACTTCATGCGATTTCCTGGAATATTTTTATTTTAATTTTGTTGGAGTTATTTTACTTTCTTTTTGTTGACAATTAATAATAAATCACAAAAAATTGATTAAAATAAATCATTTACATACCACACAAGTACCACATTTCCAATCCCTATAATTCTGTTTAAATTCCACCAAACTCCTATTTTAACGGACTATTACACATTTACACCGATTTTCTGTGTCAAAATTAACATTAGTTTAAATATTATTCACTCCATAAGGCATAGTATTTGCAAACATTTCAATACCAAACATTCACTCACTTTAGAATAATAACCTTAACAAAAACAAAATATTATGAACGTTGCAGATCTAAAAATTAAAAATTTAGTGGAATACAGAAATGAGATTTATAATATTATCGAAATATTCCAGGATAATGAGAAAGATTATTTTGTAAAAATTGAAAATGATATTCACAGCTTTTCAGTTCCTGCAAAGGCAATAATGCCCATCGACATTACTGAAGAATGGCTGGAAAAATTTGGATTTTCAAGAACTTACACCTCCGAACAACGCATTAGATACGAAAGACCGGAAACATTCATTAAGTATGATATCGACTTAAGTTCGAGAAAAATTGTTGAAGGGCTGAAGATTTACGGAAATTCAATAAAATGTAAATATATTCATGAATTTCAGAATATTTTCTCTTGTCTTTTCGGGAAAGAACCTGCTGTAATGAACTACGGATTACTACACACCGAATCTTAATATAATATATTCTTTCAGAAAGAGCCACAATTATACATTGTGGCTCTTTTATTTTTTATGATAATTAATTTATTTTCTTAAAGATCTGAATGCAGCACGAAGCTCTTCCGCAAAAAGCTGTGGTTCTTCCCAAGATGCAAAATGACCGCCTTTTTTTACTTCATTAAAATATTGTAAAGTCGGATATGCCTTTTCTGCCCAAGATTTCGGAGCCTGATAAATCTCTCCCGGAAATACTGTAATCGCGACAGGCACTTTAATTTCCTGCGTTCTCTGCTCCACTACATTAAAATTATTATTGTTGTTTTCCCAATATAATTGCGCTGAAGAATTTGCAGTATTCGTCAGCCAATACAACGTAATATCATCCAGCATTTCATCTTTGGTTAAAGATTTTTCGGCATTTCCTCCGCTGTACGTCCAGTCATTAAATTTATCTAAGAAAAACGAAGCCAAAGCAACCGGAGAATCTGTAAGACCATATCCTAAAGTTTGAGGACGAGTGACCATCATTCCTGCATAACCGCCACCTTTTGTGTACAATTTATTCAAAGAATTGAAAGCTGCTTTTTCTTTTTCCGTTAAATTTTCAGGAGCACTTCCTCCAGATTTTAAAATATCGGCAACTTCTGCGGGTACCGTTGCAGGCATATTCACATGAATTCCCAACAGACCTTCCGGAGCTTGACGCCCCATTGCATCGGCAACTACCGCTCCCCAATCTCCACCTTGAGAAACATAATGATGATATCCCAAACGTTTCATTAAAACATCCCAAGCTTGTCCCATTTTTTCAACACCCCAACCAGCTTCTGTCGGCTTTCCTGAAAATCCGTAACCCGGCATTGAAGGAATTACCACATCAAAAGCATCTTCAGCTTTTCCGCCGTATTTGGTGGGATTTGTAAGCGGATCGATGGCTTTTAAAACCTCAAAAATCGAACCCGGCCAACCGTGAGTAATAATTAAAGGCATTGCGTTTTTATGTTTTGAACGGACGTGAATAAAATGAATATCCAAACCATCGATATTGGTTGTAAACTGTGGAAATGAATTTAATTTCGCTTCGGCTTTATGCCAATCGTAATCTGTTCCCCAATATTTTACAATTCTCTGAATCTGATCCAGTTTCACGCCTTGAGACTGATCTGTAACCGTTTCTTTCGAAGGCCATCTTGTCATGCTGATTCTCTGACGAAGATCTTTTAAAGCGTCATTAGAAACACTTGCATGAAAAGGCTTTATGATTTCATTTTTGATATTTTGGTTTGAGATCTGTGCAAATCCTGAAATTGCCATAAACGCCAGAATTCCTGTTACTAATTTTGTTTTTTGATTGCGAATTGTTTTCATACTTTTTAATTTAAATTGTTATTATTTTTAAAATTTATGATGCAAATGTATAGGGCAGGAAAAAGGCAATCAATGAATAAATAGTCGAGTCGGACAAACAAAACCGCGAAACGGCCATTTTAAAAGCTGAAAGTTTTTTGGTTGTTTTTTCAGTTTAATTAATAAAAAGTTTCGGCTTCAAATCAAAGATTTGAAGCCGAAACTTTTTTGAAATATTTTTATAAAATCTGTAAATATTATTCTCCTTCCTCATATTTCCAAACGCCTGAAATTGTAAGCAATGTCAATCCCGGCTGTTTTTCTCCATAACTGAATACGCAGATGTATTTTGAATCACAAGACTGGCAATTGGTGCCGAAATATAGAGTGGGTAAATTATTTACCGTCAATTCTCCAAAATGAAGCATATTTTTCATTGTTTCGGTAACGAATCCATTTTTTATTAATTCATTTTTAGATAAGACTTTATCTTTATTATAAATTTGAAAAATCGGAAATCCGGATTCATAAGGTATTATTTCAACTGCATTTTCGTGACCACAGTTACAACAAGTGAATTTTACTTCTGCAGATGGGGCAATTTCATCATTACTGAAAGTGCTTTTTGCGACAGAAGCTTGCTTACCAATGCTTATTTTTTTTGAGATTGAATACATCTAAATTATTTATTTCTGGATCACTGTTCCCGCTAAGTTATTATATTTTCCGCTCGGACTTTTTATGATCGTCACTTTTATATACCCTTCCTGAGCCAGTTTGTTCCATGTTTTTTGATAACCTGTCATAGGATCGATCGGGATTTTCCACATGGTCTGAGTTCCGCCTCCAACTTGATTAAACCAAGGAATAACATCTGCAATTTGCCCTGTAAAAGGTAATAAATTGTTCAAAACATCTATGTGATAGTAAAAATCATAAGATGTTTCAGGCAGATTTAAAGCTCTTTGGCTGAAAGTATACGTATACCCATCAACAATCGGGCTCGTAAAACTTCCTCCCAACGTAGGAATTCCGGTTTCCGGTATAGGCAATTGCGCCACTGTATCTGTCAAATTTTTGTCCTGCAGTGAATGAAACATCGTCGATGACATTATATCCGCCATTTGCAGGAGGCCATCCTCCATTCAAATTATTATTTTTGAAGAAAACTTCCAGCTCACTCCATTTCCCTTGCTTATACAAATTAAATGCTTCATTTCTAAGCCCCTGATTTACCGTTCCGTTGGGATCGTATGTTTTAGCAAGTGCATCCGCGTTTTGGTAAAACAAGGTCATAACAGGAGGTATCTTATTATCTAAAACTTCGTCATCCGAGTTACAGGCAACTGATAAAAACGGGATTGTTAATAATAAAATGTACTTAAACAAATTTTTCATAGCTATTTTTTTAGTTTATATTTAAATTAATGATTGATTTTAAGGGTAAGAAATATTTGAAAAAAACAGTCATAAAAGTTCTGCGATTGTAACGCGAGATAGAGAAATGCCAGAAGTACGATTCCCTAATCGGGCAACACCTATTGATGGGTGAAGTGATAAATTCATGGTTTAGTTTTTTGTTTGCCTACTCTATTGGCTTTTCGGTTCCGCCTTATTATAATTCGTTTTAAAATTTAATGATGAAAGTATCTGAATTAAAAATATTGATTGTCCGTTTTAATGCCTAAAATGAATTTAAACGCAAAGTTTTTCTTTACTTCTATATTTTAGGTTGAAAAACAGATATTCAAAATGACAGAAAAAATCATTAAATGAATTCTATTTTCACTTTGGGTAAACGGTACAATTTGAAGACGAATCTTACGATGATAAATTTAAAATAAAAAATTCAAATATTAGTGAATATTTAGCAAATAAATCAAAAAACTATGTTTTAACGATAATAATAAACACTTTATAATCAATATTTAACATAAATTAAAACTTGTATTTTCCTAAAAATGTGGTATTTATCGGAAAGAAATAGAAGAGAATTGGTCTTATTGTTGTAATACTTTCGTCACAATCACCAATTATAATTATTATGGAAACTAAAACGAGAACAAAGAAGTCTACCACAAAATCAGCAGGGAAAACAACAGCTAAAGCTTCTGCCAAAATTCCGGCAAAAAAGGATGCTGCAAAAAACCTGAATGATCTCTTTGAAGATGCTCTGAAAGATATTTACTGGGCTGAAAAAGCTTTGACGAAAACGCTTCCGAAAATGCAGAAAAATGCAACTGACGAAAAATTACAAAAAGCAATCGGATCTCACCTTATTGAAACCAAAGAACATGTCTCAAGACTGGAAAAATGTTTTGCAAAACTGGGTAAAAAAGCTCAAGCCAAAAAATGTGATGCCATGCAGGGACTTCTGGATGAAGGAAAAAGCATCATGGAAGAAACAGAACCCGGCGCTGTGAGAGATGCAGGAATTATCGCCGCTTCACAAAAAGTAGAGCATTACGAAATAGCAACCTACGGAACGCTTGCCGCATACGCAAAAGTTCTGGAACAAAAGGAATGCCTGAAACTTCTGTTGCAAACGCTGGAAGAAGAGAAAAAATGCGATCAATTATTAACTAAAATTGCTGATACAACGCTGAACAGCAAATCAAAATAATTAATTCGGTTAATTTCAGATTATTATTAAAAAACCCCTTAAAACAATGCTTTTAAGGGGTTTTATCAATCAATTATTTAAACTAAGACTTCATCATATTTTTTCCAGTCTGTATATCCGTGTGAACCTAAACCGTAATGCAGATCTCGATCAGGAGGCGTAAGTTCCCAATTGTTCTGCAAACGCTCCACCAAATCAGGATTTGAGATAAACGGTTCTCCGAATCCGGCAATATCAATCGTTCCGGCGTTAATCAGGTCTTCAGATTTTTCTCTGTCCATTCCGCCTGCAAGAATAATTACGCCATCATACCAAGAACGGAAACGTTCTAAAAATCCTTCCGGTAAAGCGTGGCTCCCTTTTGTTTTCTGATCCATCAAATGAATATAAACAACGTTCCTTTTCTTTAATTCTTTCGCTAAATACTCATACGTTTCTTCAATTTCATCATAATGAGGAAGCTCGTTTAAACCACCGTAAGGCGTCAATCGAATCCCAACTTTTTCATGACCAACCGCTGCAATTGTTGCATCGACAACTTCCAGCAAAAATCTTGAACGGCTCTCGATATTTCCTCCATATTCATCAATTCTGTTGTTTACAAAAGGATTCAAGAATTGTTCAATTAAATATCCGTTTGCCCCGTGAATTTCCACACCATCGAAACCTGCTTCTATTGCGTTTTTAGCGGCATTTGCGAAATCATTTACCACCTCTTTCACTTCATCAGTAGATAATGCTCTCGGTTTTGAAGAAATTACGAAACCTTCTTTTCCGTTTTCATCGTATCCCCAAGCGTAAGAATTTGCTGCCTGAATATCCGAAACTCCCACCGGAGCTTTTCCTTCCGGCTGATTTGAAGTATGAGAAACTCTTCCCACGTGCCACAATTGAGTGAAAATCAAGCTTCCTTTTTCATGCACTGCTTTTGTCACTTTTTTCCAGCCTTCAACTTGTTCTTTCGTATATAAACCAGGAATATGTAAAACCCCTTTTGCCGTATTTGAAATCGCTGTTCCTTCCGTGATAATTAATCCTGCTCCGGAACGTTGTGCGTAATACAAAGCATTTTCGTCGTTAGGAATTCCGTCAAAGTTTCTTGCTCTTGTCATTGGAGCCATAGAAATTCTGTTTTTTAATTGAAGGTTGCCAATTTGTACTTCTTCAAAAATATTTGTTGCCATAATTTTTTATTTTTATTGTTAAATTTTAATTTTAAGATGGTAATTGCTTACTTTTTCTGAGACAAAATTAGTTCAACAAAAGCCCTCACAGAAAGGAAATGAGTCACTAAAAAAGTGTGATCGAAATCACTTTGTCCATTAATTTAAGTAAGAAATCTTTGATGTTAATTATTTTTATTTGAATTGTTTTCCCAAATTCATCACCTTTTGAAGCCAGTTTTGTCTTTGTTTATCCGTAGATTTTCTCATAAATCCAAAAGTTGAAAACTTCACACGATCGAATCCTACATAGCCGAAAACAATGTTTTTAAGAATCTGATATTGAGACGCACGATAGACAAGATAAAACCAGAACTTTGGGGTGTCCATCGTTACTAAGACACGTATACTTTTACCTTTTAATAATTTTTCAGGGAAAATTTTTCCGGATTGATGTTTGAATGCAAAACCGGGAAGGAAAATTCTGTCGATAAAACCTTTGGTAATTGCAGGCATAAAACCCCACCAATTGGGAAAAGCCAAGACCACATGATCTGCCCACAAAATCAGCTCCTGAGATTTTACAAGATCTTCTTCAAGCTCCATTCCGTCTCCGGTTTCTGTAGCCGTCTGAAAGATTTACATTAAAATCAAGGTCTGAAATATAAATTGTTTTAACAGTTGCGCCTTCACTTTCCGCACCTTTTTTATAGGCTTCAAGCAAGGCATTAGAGAAAGAATCTTTAGAAGGATGTCCGAGGATAAGTAATATATTTTTCATTGCAGTACGTTTTATTTTGTACTACAAAGTTGCGCTAGAAAGCAAAGTGTTACCTGACACAAATGTGTCAAAAGTTATTTATGTGCGATTTTTTGTCTGATTCTTGTGAGGGTTTGTCTTTCAATCCCTAAAAAACTGCAAAGATGCGACAAGGAAATTCTGTTGAATAAAGAAGCGTGCTTTTTAGTAAAATCAAGATAACGCTCTTCGGCAGTCTGAAAAATAAAGCTTTCAATCCGCGATTGTTGCTGTTTTAAAACTACTTCTGCAATCAGCCTTCCGTATCTTTCAACGATCGGAGCCTGACTATACATCCATTGCATATCTTCAAACGAAAGATTGACAAAAGTTGTCGGTTCGAGACATTGTATAAAATATTTGCTGGGTTGTCTTGTAATAAAAGCAGGATAATGCGTCGCATATTCTCCTTCAGGATAGAAACCGACCGTGATTTCGTTGCCGTCTTTATCGATAAAAAACGAACGAACCAACCCTTTTGCAATGAAGCCAATCGATTTCTGAATTTTTCCGGATTCGAGAAAATAATCTTTTTTATTAAGCTCCTGAACAGTCACTTTTGCAACGAAATAGGAAAGTTCATCATCAGTCAGATCACAGCAAATTGCTTTGACAGATTGTAAATATGCTTCTATACCTGATTGCATTTTCTTTAAAAATTTCTTCTCTAAAGATAACAAAAAACCTTCAAATCAAAAGATATGAAGGGTTGTATTTTTTTTAAATTGTTTAAAATTTTCCTGAAAGTAAAAGTTTTGTACTGAAAGGTTTAAAGGCTCTTTCAAACGGAATTCGTTATTCTTTTAACGCAAAGATTATTTACATTCTGCATTATTTAGAAGACAAAGGCAAATGAAATTTGTTTCGCGAAGCTTGAAAATATAGCTTCATCAAATCAACTTGTTGATTCATCTTTGCTCGCTTTCTATTAAGTACCATTGAATTAAGCTTTGCGTCAAAACATGAGCAGTGATTTTTAAATGTTTAGATCAAATTTAAACAAGCTCTTAATTCATATTCAAATAATCCTTAATAATTTTCAGTACACCAAAATTATCATTAGAACAGGCTTCAAAACTCGCCGCCTTTTTTACGGAAGGATGCGCGTTTTTCATCGCATAAGAATATTTTGAATTTTCCAGCATTTGGATGTCATTCATATAATCTCCGAAAGCCATGGTTTGCTGTGGCGTAATATTCAAAGCTTTTTGCAGTTTTTCTAAAGCAACGCCTTTATTGATATTTTTATTCATAATATCCAGCCAATATTGCCCGGAAACAACAATTTCTAAATCGTATTTTTCGAACTCCTTCAAAACAGGATATACATTCAGTTCTGAACCTTCCGGATGATAGATTGCGATTTTAAAAATACTGTCATCAACTCTTTCCGTAAGATCTTCTCTTCTTTCGTTATCTGTATAAAACTGTGAAATATAATCGATAAAATCCTGATTATCTGTCTCTACATAAGCCTTTTTCTTCCCTGATAAAACGGCTGTAGCACCGGGAATTTTTCGGATTGCGGTGATAATTTCGGCGATGTATTTCTGATCTAATTCGTCTGCGAAAAGTTCTTCGTTTTTATAAATAACATACCCTCCGTTTTCTGCGATGAAAGCCATTTCGTTTTCAATATCTCCAAAATATTTGGTGATTCCCAACATCTGTCTTCCGCTTGCAGGCACAAACAAAATATTTCTCTTTTTCAGTTCTTCATAGACTGCAGGAAAATCCGGACTTACTTGATGTTCTGAGTTCAGAAAAGTTCCGTCCATATCCGTTACAATCAGCTTAATATCATTCATAAAAATATTTTTTCAGTGTTCTTGATTTTCATTTGCAAAGATATTGCATATTATTTTAAACATGAATTACTCTTAGAGCCTGTTTAAATTTTATTAAGTAATAATTTTATAGCGGATAATTTGACCATATTTTCGGAAGTTTCCATTAGGAGTTCATAATTTCTGCATAGCCTTCTATCATTATCAAACCATGAAAAAGTACGTTCAACAATCCATCTTTTATGGAGTGGCTCAAATCCTTTTTCTTTTTTGTCACTCCGCATAACGATTTGAATGATATAGCCTAATTTAGTTTTTATTTCCTCAATAATACCCCCTCTGTAACCTCCGTCCGCTAAGATTACCTGAAGCGGAATTAGTAAATATCGCAATGTTTTCATCAGCAATAATGCCGCTTTACTGTCATGAATATTGGCTACACTTACCATTACGGCTAACAAAAACCCGTTTTTATCTACCACGACGTGTCTTTTGATTCCTTTTACTTTTTTGGCTCCGTCAAAGCCATTGAGTGAACGGTTATTTCCCCAACGAACACTCTGGCTGTCCATAATTCCTAAACTTGCCTGCGATTTCTGGCCTCTATCCCGACGTACTTTCTCTCTTAATTTTGATAATAATAAATCGAAAATCTCCAGATTTGACCATTTTGAATAATAGTAATAAACCAATTGCCATTTTGGAAAATCATGAGGCAAAAGTCTCCATTGGCAGCCTGTTTTTACCAAATAATTAATAGCATTCCAAATGATAATCAAATCATATTTTCGTTTTCTGTCATCAAAATCTAATGCTTTTTTTATAAATTGCCACTGAGTTTGGGTTAAGTCTGTTGGATACATTGAAGTTTTTTGTTTTGCAACTCTAAAATGACAATTTTTATTCAACTTCTTACCCTTACTCTTTTTTTTTATTAATTTTTTAAACAGGCTCTTAATTTAAATTAAAAGTAGTTTTAATAGACATATTCAAATCAAAAAAATTTAACCACAAAGTTCACAAAGATTTTTTGACTACTAACTGTTTTTAAGTTACACAAAGGCGTTCTACTTAAAAAAGATCACAAAGTTTTTATTACTTATCCATTTTAGATTGAAAAACGGATATTCGCGTTTTTTCAAACGTAAAATCATTAAAATCTAACTTTTTACTAATAAAAAATGTTTTAATCAAATTTAAATAGACTCTAAATTTTAAATAAAAATAAAACACAAACATCTGTGGAAATCTGTGAAATCCGTGGGAGAAAATCTAAACAAATTCAATAGTAAAAACGTCATTATTCCATAAAATAATTAAACTCTTTTCTGTACTGAGAAGGCGTTTTCTTAATATATTCTTTAAAGGTTTTATTGAAATAACTAAAATTATTAAACCCCGACTCAAAACAAACCTCCGTAATGCTCAAAGGCTTTTCTGCAAGCAGTTTCAGAGAATGCGTAATTCTGTATTCATTCACAAATTGCGTAAAAGTTTTATTGGTTATTTTCTTAAAATAACGACAGAAAGACGGCACTTTCATATTCGCAAGATCAGCGATTTCTTCCAGCGTAATCTGTTCTTTAAAATGATCTTTCACATAATTAAAAATAATATTGATTCTTTCATTATCTTCAACCTGCGTTTGTAAATAATATTTTCCGGCATTTAAAATCCTGTAATCCTGTGTAGAAGCCAATGCATCTAATATCTTTATAAACTTGACAAGCCTTTCCAAAGATGAAGATTCGTGCATTTCGACGATCTTTTTACCTATGATTTTCTTTACATTTTCAGAAAAAACAATTCCAGCTTTTGACTTCTCCAATAAATTGGCAATTCTTTGCATTTCAGGCAATTCCCAGATCGTTTCGCCCAAAAAATCAGGCTTGAACTGAATCACCATTTCGTAGTCATTTTTCGTGTTTTCGTTCGTCATTCCACAATGCGGCAGATTACTTCCCATTAACACAAGATCTCCTTCCGTAAAATAGGAAATATTACTCCCGATCTGTCTTTTTCCTGAGCCGCCGCAGACAAAAATAAGTTCAACTTCGGGATGATAATGCCAAACATGCGATTTGATATTTTCGTTCCGAAGAAATTTTAAACTGGTGAAACTGCTTCCAATATTAGGTTTTACAGCTTCGAAGGCAGGATGTGAATGTTTCATTTTAAACCCATAAATTAATACACAAAATTAACAATTAATTTTAAATAAGATAATTTAAAGGTTAATATAGCACATAAATATGAAAATTGCATTGTAGATTAAGATAATATACTGTTATACATTTGCAATACAAATAACTGATAACAAAACCTTTATCATTATGATTAAATTATTAAAATCCGCTTTTCTTGTGGGATTCCTATTTATCTCCGCAAGTTTGATGAGTAAAGACAGAGATTTTTCTCTTTCTATCGGAACGTCAACAGCAAAAACTGTAAATTTTGAAGTCCTTAATGCACAAAATATATCTTTGGTAATCTATAATGAAACTTACGGAGAAGTATTTTCTGAAAAAGTAGGAACGGAAAATTCTGTAACGAAATCTTATAATCTGGAAAATCTGGCTGCAGGAACGTATTACCTGGTTGCAGAGTCTGATCAGAAGATTGAAAAATATAAAATAAACATAGGTCTTAACAACACTTTGGACATCGAAAAAACTCCTTTTGCTGAAATTAATAAACCGGAATACACGATTTCGGGGAATATGGTAAAACTTCATCTTTCGGGTGTAAAAAGCAGCGCCAATATTTCTGTAACTGATTTTTCGGATACTATTTATTACAACGCAACAAAAAAAGCTGCTAATGGAGAGCTTGATCTTACTTTCGACCTTAGTCTTAAAACCTCTGATAAATACATTATCAGCGTGGAAGAAGGCGGAAACGTTTTCAACAAAATCATTACTCTTAACTAAGAGATTCATATACATTTCCGGATTATATCGGAATTAAAATTTCACGTACAATTAGTTTTCAAAGGCAACTTTTCTCTTTTAATCACGGAGAATGGTTGCCTTTTTTATGTTTAAAAATTAGAATGTCTTTTAATTATGATGTTTCAGATCAAGCTTAATTTTTTTAAGATCTTCCAACTCATGAATCGGTCTTTCAATTTCGTAAGGAATCGGCATCTTTGAAAACGTCTGGAAATACAATAAACAAGCATCTTTCCACCAAACTGCGTCTTTTGACTGGATTTTTAATTTAGACTGAACCTGCTGAAATCTTTCAGCATCAACATAACCTTCCATTTTATCCCATGTTTTCTGATATTCACGAACATTTTTTACGCCTGTATCATATTTAAAACACAATTCTTCCCACAAGGTTTTGCCATCTTTCATTTGATAATTCCACGGAACATGATGAAACCAAAGGATCAGATTTTCCGGACAGGTTTCGATGTTTCCATAAATATTATTTAACGGAGAAAAATATTGAGAAACGGCGTTGCTTCCTGTTTTTGTTCTGTCAAATCCTACTCCATTTGCATCGGCTTTGTGATAGTAAACCGGCGACCAATCGGGTCTTCCGCCTTGATAATCTCCCCACGGTTCGGGTCCGTAATGATGTCCGGAAGCGAAAATATGATGAAGTCCCAAAGGCATCATATAGTCTACAGCCGTTTCTCTTGAAGTGAGCATCATTTCTTTCACGGGATTTACAAATTCTTTATTGTCTGTAAAAGTCATTTTAATCCATTCATCCGCGATCTGTTCGGAGGTTAATTCATGATTCCAGGCTAATCTTCCGAAGGCGTACCAATTGGCTTGTGCGAAATGATGGCCCGTCCAATTTTCATCTTCTCCGATATTCGCAACTCCTGAAATTGCGGTGATTTTTGATGGTCTTAATGTTCCGTCCGTAATTTTTGCAATCGTAGAAACCTTTTCCATATGAATAGGTATCGCTTTTCAAGGTTTCTTTAAATAATGGCGCCAGATAAACCAAATGATTTGAAAACCCAAGATATTCCTGAGTAATCTGAAATTCAACCATTTCTGGAGTCTTCTTTAAAGCTCCAAATAACGGATTGAACGCTTCACGCGGCTGAAAATCAACCGGTCCGTTTTTGATCTGAATAATCACATTATCCCTGAATTTCCCATCCAAAGGAACAAATTCCAAATGCGCTTGTTTTGCGCGATCTTCTTTACTCGGACTGTACACAAAAGCTCTCCACATAACGATTCCGCCATAAGGTTTCAACACGTCTGCCATCAAATTTGCACCATCGGCGTGAGTTCTTCCGTAATCCTGCGGTCCTGGTTGACCTTCTGAATTGGCTTTTACTAAAAATCCTCCAAAATCAGGAATTAATTTATAAATCTCAGAAGCTTTGGTTTTCCACCATTGCTGAACATTTTTATTCAACGGATCTGAATTTTCTACTCCACCGATAACTTTAGGTGAAGAAAAATTCACCGACAAATACACCTTAATTCCGTAAGGTCTGAATAGATCTGCCAGAACTTTTACCTTTTGAAGATAATCTGTTCGAAGCATATTGGGTGAGGCATTCACATTATTTAAAACAACGGAATTAATCCCGATCGACGCATTTGCTCGTGCATATTCTTCGTATCGTGGAGAAATTTTATTCGGCAAATCTTCCCATTTCCAAAGTGATTTTCCGGCGTAACCTCTTTCTATACTTCCATCCAAATTATCCCAATGATTGAGAATTCTGATATCGTAAGAAGGTTTTTCTGTGATATTTAAATTGTTAACATCACATTTTGTTTGTTGCAATCTCAAAATATGATATACTCCATACAACAAACCGTTTTCTTTTGCCGCAGAAATAATGATTTTTTCTGAATTTGATTTGATGGTATAACCGTCTTTCAGATTCTTCAACGATTTTTCTGTCCGCAATTCTACCGTCTGACCCTGCCAATAATTTATTAATTCTTTTTTCGCAATTTCAAGGGTAGGATTTTTACCTTTTGAAATGATTTTATCGGCGGAAATCCCATTTTTTACGTTGGGAAAACGAAGCCAGAGTTTGCTTCCGTCTTCTGCGAAAATTGAGAATGGAATTAATAAAAATATTAGGATGTAGGCTCGGAAACTTCGCATTTGAAATGGTTTTATCTGTAGGTTTTCCCTACGTTAATTCATATTTTACACCATAGGTTTCACCTAAGGCTATTGATATTGAACCTTTCGGGTTCTGTGGAATTGATGATTATTCCAGTCCTTCGATCGTTTTGAAAGTTCCGTCTTCATTATATTCTAATTCAACAACTTTCATGCTTCGAAGCCACGTTCTTCCGCCACTTGGAACGGAATCATGGAAGAATAAATACCATTTTCCTTTAAATTTAACAATGCTGTGATGGGTTGTCCAACCCACAACCGGAGTTAAAATCACCCCTTGATATGTGAAAGGTCCATAAGGATTGTCACCAATGGCATAGCACAAAAGATGCGTATCACCTGTAGAATAAGAGAAATAATATTTTCCGTTGTATTTGTGCATCCATGATGCTTCGAAGAAACGCTTTTCGTTGCCGTGAAGTAAAGGATTTCCGTTTTCATCGAGAATTAAAAGATCTTTCGGTTCTTCTGCAAATTCAAGCATATCATCGTTTAACAAAGCTACTTTGGAAGGAATTGCTGGTTCATCATTTTCAGGAATTACCGCAGATTCCAGTGCTTTATTATTTCTGTAACGTTGCAATTGTCCGCCCCAAATTCCGCCGAAATACATATAATGTTTTCCGTCTTCCTCAAAAATACAGGGATCGATGCTGTAACTTCCCATTATCGGATGCTTTTCAGGAATGAAAGGACCATAAGGTTTATCACTTACCGCAACGCCGATTCTGAAAATATCATTTTTATCTTTTAGCGGAAAATACATATAATATTTCCCGTTTTTATAGGCAACATCACAATCCCAAAGCTGTCTTCCCGACCAAGGAATATCTTTCACAGAAAGTGCCACTCCATGATCTGTAATTTCTCCGTTTTCAACATCATCTAATGAAAAAACGTGGTAATCGTTCATATCAAAATGATCGCCGTTATCGTTTTCTTCAATACCACTTTCTCTGTCGTGAGAGGGATAAATGTAGAGTTTTCCTTCAAAAACGTGAACGGATGGATCTGCCATGAAGTCTTTCGGGAATAGATATTTTGATTTGTTCATTATAATTTAGATGTTAGATTTTAGATACTAGATATTAGACTTTTATAATTGAAATTATTTTGTTTCTGCGAGTTTTATAAGTTTTTCGACGACAGGTTTTGCATTGAATTGACGGTCAAATAATAACGGATAATCTGTTCTGCCTTTGATCGGGAAATCATTTTTCCAGGACTGATTATCGGTTACGCCCCATAAGGTGACTCTTCGGATGTTGTTTTTCTGTTTTAAAAATAATTTAAAAAAATCCTGATAACGGTTTTCCCATTGAGTTTGAACATCTTTTGGAAGTCCGTTTTTGTAAGGATTCATTTTTTCGTCATACGCTACTTTATCAGAAACATTTGCGGAAGTTCCCCAAGGTGAAGGAAGCGCACTGATCTCCAATTCGGTGATATTTACTTTCACTCCGGTTTTTGCATAAGCAAGAATTGCTTTTTCGTATTCATTGATTGAAGGGGTATCCATTCCGACGTGAGCCTGCATTCCTACTCCATCGATCCGGATTCCTTTTGATTTTAAATCTTTAACCAATTGAGTCACCGTTTTCACTTTTCCGGGATGCCATTCATTGTAATCATTGTAATATAATTCAGCATTAGGATCCGCTTCCTGAGCGTATTTGAAGGCTAAAGGAATAAATTCTTCACCCAAAATTTCATAAAACTTAGATTTTCGGTAAGAACCGTCTTCCATGATGGCTTCATTCACAACATCCCAACCTTTTACTCTTCCTTTATATCTTGAAACCACCGTTGTAATGTGATTTTTCATTCTCTGCTTTAAGACTCCAGGAGAGACATTTTTGCCGTCTTTATCCACGAAAAACCAATCCGGAGCTTGAGAATGCCAAATCAAAGTATGCCCAATGATGAACATTTTATTTTTTTCACCAAACTCTACAAATTTGTCTGCATCATCGAAGAAAAATTTTCCTTCCTGAGGTTGCAGATACATCGATTTCATGCAGTTTTCCGAAACAATCGAACTGAATTGTTTTTTTATAATTTCTACAGATTTTGTATCGGTTCCGTGAATTTGCTCAAGATTCATCGCGGTGCCGATGTAGAATTTATTTTGAAAAGCTTTTTTTAAAGAATTAGATTTTTGAGCAGCTACATTTGAAACTGCCAAAGCCATTAAACCAAGTAAAATAATACGTTTCATATTCATGCTTTTATTTTCTTCTTTCTGCTAAATCATTTTCAATCTGTACTTCTAGTTTTTTATCAATTTTATAGAAATACAACAGTCCGCAAGCTGCAAGAAACGGAATCGCCGGAAAAATACTGACCAGCATTTTTGCCCCTTTTGCAACCGTTTCGGGCTGAATAGCATTGTGAATTTCACCTGAAGAAATATATCCGTATTTCCCAATAATTAAAGCAACTAAAGAACTTCCAATACTTAATCCCACTTTTAAACCCACCATCATGGCGGAGAAAATAATTGCCGTTGCTCTGCGGTTGTTTTTCCATTCGGAATAGTCGGCTACATCGGCAATCATCGCCCATAAAATCGGAGTGCTTATTCCGTAGAAAAAGCCGTGACAGATTTGAGATAGAAACATTAAACCAACAGATTTTGGAGGATAAAAAATGAACAGAATAATAAATAATGTCGAGATAAAAAGTGATGCCATAAACACATCTCTTTTCCCGTATTTATCGGCGAATCTTTTAGAAAAAGTAATTCCGACGATCATCATGATAATTCCGCCTGCATTAAATAATCCGAAACCTGCAGATTTTACATTTTCACCAAAGAAATTCATTCCGATAGAATCAAAAAATCCGGTGATGGGAGAGATAAAACTTTTCAAAGAAGCTTCATCTACATAATTATTAAAATAATACACATAAGAACCGCCTTTCATTGCCAATGTAATGAATATCAAAGCAGTAACAGAAAGCATAATTACCCAAGGCTTATTTTTAAATAAATCTTTTAAATCTTCTTTTACGCTTGATTTTTGTTCGGGTTTAGGAATAATTCTTTCTTTTGTCGTGAAAAAAGTAATCAATAACATCACAGAACCTATGATTGCCAACCAAGTCATCACGATCTCGATTCCGACTGCTTTATCACCGTTTCCTACGGATAAAATGATCGGCAACATGAAAACCTGTACAAAAAACTGTGAAAACATGACCGCTACAAAACGATAGGAAGAAATGCTGTTTCTTTCGCTCATATCTCCTGTAATCACGCCACTTAACGCAGAATACGGTAAATTATTTGAAGCGTAAAGTAATAATAAAAACGAATACGTGATCGCCGCATAAATCACTTTTCCTTTATAAGAAAAATCAGGTGTACTGAAAGCCAATAACGCTGCAATTCCCAACGGAACTGCCGAAAATAAAATCCACGGACGGAATTTCCCCCATTTTGTCTGCGTTCGGTCTGCCAAAGCACCAATCACAGGATTAAATCCGAAACCGGCAACCAATCCGACAATCAAGGTAATGATAGAAGCATCTTCAGCTTTTAAGCCATAAATATCGGTGTAAAAGTACGCGAGATAAGTAACCAGTGTCTGAAAAACGAGATTCGCCGCCAAATCTCCCAAGCTGTAGCCCACTTTTTCAACGACTGATATTTTTTGAGAATTATTCATATAAATTTAGATGTTAGATAATAGAAGTTAGATATTAGACTAAAAACGGTCTGCTGAAATTAAGGTGTATTTGTTTAATATTTATTGATTCAATTTTATTTCTACTATTCTGTAGTGAAAGGTGATGCCGGTAAATTGTTTTTGTTTTTCAAATTTCCATCCGGATTATCTGCCCAATCATATCGAACGGCAATCGGATTTTTAATCTCATCATTCCAGACGATGATTTTATTGCCTTCTATCTTTGCTTTTGCCCATTTGAAAACTCCATCGTTTCCTTTTATTGCAAAACCTTTCAATTCTGAAACTTTAGAAAAATCATCTGTTCCTTTTTTAAATGAAAGAATAATTTTGTTTCCATCAATTTTCATGGATTCATAAACGGGTCCGTCTGCAATAATATTTTTATCGAAAAGAGCTTTCTGAGCCTGTAACGACAATCTTTTTCCCACTTCTTTCTTGTTTAAAGGATGAATGTCGTTCCACTCTCCAATGTCAATGGTGACGGCAAGTCCGGTATTTTGAACGGTCTGAGAAACCTTTCTTTGCTGCTCTCTCAATTCTGCCCAATTGCTTTCTGTAGGTTGAGATTTTGCTTCCATAAAATTAGCAAGCTGAACGATAAAAAAAGGCAAATCTTTCTGATTCCACTTGTTGCGCCAATCCAAAATCATGGTTGATAATAAATCCCCGTATTCCTGAGGTTTTGCGGTGTTGCTTTCGCCTTGATACCAAAGAATCGCCTTTATCGGATATTGCGTCAAAGGATTCAGCATGGCGTTGTATAATCCTGTAGGTTTCCATCGGATGAAAGTTTGTCCGGGAGCGGGTCTGTTCATGATTGCTCCTATTTTATATTTCCATTCACCTTTTAAGTCAAACTTTTCAGAACTTATTTTCAGAAAGTAGTCTTTATCTTTTATAAATTCTCCTTTTCCGCTTCCATTCGTAATTCTTACAGCAATGATATTTTTGCCCTCTTTTAAAATTCCCGCAGGAATATCGTACCAACGCGGAGGATATTCGTAGGTGACATTTCCAACTTTTTGACCGTTAATATAAGTAACATCGGCATCTTTAATTCTTCCTAAATTTAGAAATGCTGTATTTTTTTCAGTGCCTTTTGGAAGAAAAATTTCTTTTCTGAACCAGACAGAACCGTCAAATGATTTTTCCACATCTTCCCAAGAACCGGGAACGTTCATTTTTTTCCAGTCAGAATCATTTAAATCGGACTTTTCCCAATGATTAGAAACTCCTATATCCAATTTGTCTAATTCTGCATACCAAGCTTTACTCAAAGCTTTTTCGGAAGATTCTGTTTGAGCAATTAACTCATCATTTCTCCATTTTTCAGCTTCAGCAAGATATTCCGGATATTTTTTCAAGGAATTTTCATCCATCCAAGCCTGAACCGGAGAACCCCCTAAACTTGAATTGATAATTCCCACCGGAATTTTATTGTACTGATACATTTCCTTCGCAAAAAAGTAAGCAACCGCGGAAAAATTTTGAATATTCTGAGGATTGGTTTCTTCCCAGCTTCCGTTTTCCAAATTGTTTTGAGCTTTTTTAAAATCATATTTTTGAGGAACGGTAAAAAAACGGATATTGCTATTATTGGCATTCGTTAATTCCTGCGGATACAGGGTTTTCACTCTTCGCATCGGAAGCTCCATATTCGACTGACCGGAACATAGATACACATCACCAATGAGAATATTTTTCAGTGTAATTTCGTTGATCATCATTCTAAAAGGACCTCCAGATTTCATTTCAGGAAGCATGATTTTCCAATTCCCAGAATTGTCGGCAACTGTATTGTATTTTTTATTTTGAAACTGAACTTCAATTTTTTCTCCAAAATCAGCTTGTCCCCAGATTTTCAGTTTTTGGTCGCGTTGTAAAACCATTCCGTCAGAAACCAGTTTTGGAAGTTTAATTTTTGCATTAACTAAACCTGCAAAACAAAAAGTGATGGCGAAAAATAGTACTTTAAAAAATTTAGTTGTATTCATCTTAATAAGTTTTGGCTAAAGCCTTAATGAATATTTATTTTTTGTAAGCGGGCTAAAGCCCACTCCTATTGATTATTTTATTGATATTCATACAATTTCACATGAAGAATCTGGAAATCATCAACGCCGATTCGGACGTGTCTTCCCTGATGCGTCTGATCGCCGTTTAATCTTCTGATGTAATTGATTTTTCCGTTTTCATCAATGCTGACTTCATCTACAGGACCGATTCCTGCTCTTTTTCCGCCGTTCCAGTTATTTTGAGTCTGGGATTTTCCGCCTTGAGCTGCAAAACCATCTTCGCCTAAATCTTTTGCCTGAACTTCTTTCTTTTCATTTTCCTTTTCAAATTCCACTACAATTCCGCTTCCGGCAATGATATATTCGTCTTTTGCTAAACGTAAAATTAATCCGCCACCTTCCGGCCAAATACTTCCATCTTTTGCACGCGGATCCCATGGAAGCAAGAAAAAATGTCTTGCTGTTATTTTTAAATCATCAAAACTGATCATTCGTTCAGAATTTTTCTGATCAAACAATAAACCTTTCGATTGTCCTTCTCCTTGATATTTTGTAAGAAGAGGCATCAATTCATTCAATTTAGAATATGCTTCAGACAATCTTTTACTTCCCTCTTCAGAATTATTTTCAATAGAAAACGGACTGTAACCTATCGCATCATGTTCACCAAAAGCATAAAAAGCCTGAACTCCATTATTCTGAGTCATTTTAATTTCCGGAACAAACAATGGATTATTGTGAAGCCTATATTTTGCCGACCAAGTTGTAAAATCTCCGTCGTACAAATCCGGTGACAGCATATCAATATTCGGCGCTCCGGCGTGCCAAATATCAATCAGATGAGCCAAAGGTCCACCTGCAGGATATTCTCCGGGCTGCCTGTTTCTGCTGTTCATCGCAGCATTTACATACAACGGAATATTGTGAATCGAACGCGCGGTTTTTGCCAGTTTTTCAACATATTGAGCATATGAATAAGCAGTAAATAATTCGTCTGTATACAAATCATTTCCAAAAATTTCCTGCCAGTTTCCTTTCGTTTTGAAACCTTGCTTTCCCCATTTTTCAAGCAATGAAGGATGAAGTTCTTTTTTATTTTTATTTAAAAAATTCATTAAACCTTCTGAAACCTGACTGTTAAAAGCTTTATTGGCTTCTTTAGAATAATCACGGGCTCCTTCTAACATTCCGATTTCGTTTTCAACCTGAATCATGACAACCGTTCCCTGTGTTTTATCAATATCGGAAATATGTTTTATTAATTTTCCGAAAACTTTATTATCGGCATTTAAAACATTATCAGAAAATGAACTTGCAATTTCTAAAGGTTTTCCCAGTTTTGAATAGGCTCTCGGATATTTTTTATAATCTTTTTTTAACCAAAGCGGCGCATAACACGTCATTGAATTTTTCCATGCTCCGAACCATAAAAAAACAATTTTAAGGCTATTTTTTCTTGCCTGATCGATCGATTTATCAATTAAACTAAAATCAAAACTCCCTTCTTCGGGCTCAATCAAATCCCAGTACGCAGGAACTAAAACCGTATTTAATCCCATCTTTTGAAGTTTTGGAAAATCTCTTTCGATATCCTGAAATGATGAAGCTGAGGAATTTCCCAATTCACCACCTAAAATCAAAAAAGGTTTCTGATCTACGATAAGTTGTGTCGCCGTTCCTTTTTTCTGCAAATGAGGAATTTGCTGTGCCTGAGAAAAAATCGACAGAAAAAAACCTGAAATAAATATTGCTTTATTGATAATCATAATTAGTTTTTATTAAATCACAGAAAATTTATAAATTGTTTTCGTCTCATATTTTCCTCCCGGTTTCAACTCGACTGAAGGAAAATCCGGTCGGTTGGGAGAATCGGGAAAATGTTGTGTTTCAAGGCAAATTCCGGTTCTTGCTATATTTTTTTCACCTGTTTTAGTATCAAATTTCCCATCCAGATGATTTCCTGTATAAACCTGAATTCCCGGTTGATCTGTTATTACTTCTATTTTTCGTCCGCTTTTACGGTGCTGTAATTCTCCGACAGTTCTCAATCCGTTTCCTTTCAAAACCCAGCAATGATCGTAGCCATTTGAAATTTTTAACTGTTCATTTTCTTCATTAATATCTTTTCCAATAGTTTTTAAATTTCTAAAATCAAAAGGTGTTTTTTCCACATTTTCAAAATCCTCTTTCGGAATAGAAAATTCATTGATCGGAATAAACTGATCGGCGTTCAACTGAAGCTCATGATCGGTAATCTCCTGTGAAAAATTTCCGGAAAGATTGAAATAAGAATGGTGCGTCAAATTAATAATCGTTGGCTGATCTGTCGTTGCTTCATAAGAAATTTCCAAAGCATTTTCATCTGTTAAAGTATAAAAAACCGTCACTGCCAATTCTCCGGGATACCCTTCCTCATTATCTTTACTGACGTATGAAAGTTTTATTTTTTGAGGATTCAGCAATTCTGAATCCCATACTTTTGTATGAAAACCTTCATTTCCGCCGTGAAGATGATTTTCGCCATTATTCTTATTTACATGAAAATTTTTCTCATTTAAACTAAATTTTCCCTCCGCAATTCTGTTGGCAAATCTTCCAATAATTGCTCCGAAAAAATATGAATTTGATTCAAAATAATCCTTAGATTTTGGAAATCCCAATACAATATCCTCATACTTACCATTGCGGTCTGGAGCTGTCAATGAGGTCACAATTCCGCCAAAGTTGATGATCTCAACCTTCATTCCGTTTTTATTGATGAGTGTATATTTTCTGATTCGATCGCCATTTGCCGTTATTCCAAAATCAGAAATCTGAGTATTTTTCATTTTTTTGTATTGGTCTTTTTTTAATTATTCAAAAATATCAGGTTAATTTTCAAAATCACTTTCGGGAGCTCCGAGATATGAATCTTTGAGCCCACCTGTATTAATCAATATTTTTTCTAAAACAATTCCCGCATCCAAAACACGGAAACGCAACGTATGTTTTCCGGTTTTTGAAATCGTATGTTTTGTATTGGATTTAATAATATGTTCGGATTGCCATTGTCCCAATTCTCCACGATAATTCCCATTAAAATTGACAATCTGTGGTTTTTCACCATCAAAATAAATTTCATATCGCAGCCCTTTATTAGAATTAAAATTCAACGTTGGAGCCAACAATAACTGAACTTCGAATTTGCCTGTAGAAGTGAAATCAACATCATATTCAAGAGATACATTTTCATTGTCTTTGGGAGAAATATTTTGCGGAAAAGTGGTGATTCCCGATAAAGTTTTTCCCAAATCGGGAACGATTTTCCATTCCATTTTATCTGAATTATTTTTGCGTGAAAAATGTTCTGCTTCGATGGAAATATAGCCGTCTTTTTCTTTAAAAATTCTGGTTTTTGAAGCTTTATTTTCTTTTACATACATCAATTCAGGCATTATATTTTTCTCCGGTTGTTGCCAGTTTTCATAGCCGATTCTTGTCTGATCCATCATATGTTGCCATTTTCCACCGGAAATTTCATTATTATATTTATTCTGTAGAATGGAATCATATTCAAAATTTTCCTTTGCATTATCGGCATATTCATTGGCTTTCAAATCTTTTTTTGCTGCTAATTGATGATTTTTTGCCACATTAAAATACAGTTCATACAAATTGCTGCACGCATCAATCGGATACAAAACCAATTGAAAATACGCATCTTTATATTCTTCTGGAATCTCGTTGTAGAGCCTATTTGCATCAAGAGATAATTTTCTGTAATCGTTCACAACGGTTTCAAATTCGTTGTAATTTTCAAGACTGTAAGTTTTACTATTTAATGTTTCGGGCGTAACTCTTCGATTGTATTTTGCATACAGATTAATCATTCTCGCAATTTCCTTTGAATATTGCTGTCCAAATTGTTGAGAAGCCCAATTTTCTGTGTATTCTAAGAGATTATCCGTATTAAATTGTTTTGGATTCCAAGCCATATCCATGAAGAAATTTATTGGAAATTCCATCGGTTTTAGATCACCAACATTTACTATCCAAACTTTGTCAACGCCGTGTTCATACGTCAGATTCATCTGTTCCCAAACCCGCTGAATCGGACTTATGTTGATCCATTTAGAATTCCTCGGTCCACCCACATAATCGAAATGATAATACATCCCGTATCCGCCTTTGTGCCACGGTTTCGACAAATCCGGAAGCTTGCGTACATTGCCCCAATTATCATCGCAGAACAGCAAAATTATATCGCCCGGAACTTTCATTCCTTCATCATAATAATCCTGAACTTCTTTGTACAGAGCCCAAATCTGAGGTGTTTTGTTTGGGTTTTTCCCAGTAACATTTTGAATGATTTTTCGCTGATCTTTTACAACGTTTTCTAATAGAGAGATATTGGTTTTGTCGCCCATCGCTTCATCGCCATCACCGCGCATTCCGACTGTTACGAGTTTTTCCCAGTTTTTGCTTCTTTCAATTCCTGATTTCCAGAACTGTTGAAGCACGGTAGAATTTTTATTATAATCCCAAATATTTGGTAAATTATTCTTTTTGATATATCGATGCCAATCTGTTTGCGCCAAAGCCATCGGTTCGTGATGAGAAGTTCCCATAATAATTCCCATTTCATCGGCTAAAATTCCGTTTTGAGGATCATCGTCGTAGAAAGCTTTTCCCCACATTGCAGGCCAAAGATAGTTTCCTTTTAATCTTAAAATCAGTTCGAAAACTCTTTCGTAAAATTTAGAATTAATTCCTCCAAAAGTTGCTCTTGCCCAACTTCCCAGCGAAGGTTCTTCATCGTTCAGGAAAATTCCGCGGTATTCTACGGCTGGTTCGTTGTCTGTGTAAATTCCTTTTTTGAAATAGAGATTTTCAGATTTTTTTACGGGAACATCTGCCCAATAATTCCACGGAGAAACGCCAATCTGCTTTGAAAATTCGTAGATTCCGTAAATTGTTCCACGTTTGTCGCTTCCTGCAATGATGATGACATCTGAAATTCCTTTAAAATCCTTGATATTTCGAATGATGAATTTTTCTTTTTTACCTTTTAAGTCTTTTTCATTAATTTTTTTCTGTTTAATCAATTCATCAATAATCGAATTTGTTCCGATCGTTCCGATGATGATTAATGGTGATTTCGAAGTTGGAATTTGGTTTAAAATAGCCGGAATTTCGCCCGTTACTTTTTGAAAATCAGTTTGAAGATTACTAATGGCTCTTAAAATCCCTTTATCAATTGACGGATCTATAAATAATGAAATTTTTACCGATTTTTCCTTTACAGTAAGGACATCAGAACTTTTTTCAGTCGTGATGAACGGTTGTGCAGATTTTACCTTCAATCCGAAACTGAAGATGAAAATGACCATTAAAACTGACTTTAATAAAGTATTCATTAGTACTGATTTAAAATTTTAGTTTACCATTTACTATCGTTTGAAGAAGTGGCATATAATCCGATTAAACTTCCTGTAAAACCGCCTGCAACGTCTGTTGACAAAATATCACCGGACACTTTTCCGCCAAGATTGTTGAAGTCTTTTCCGTCCATAGAATAATTAAACTGATATTCATCTCCATTTGCCACAACCTGAAGCTGTATATTTTTTGACATTAAAATTTTTTCACTTGAAACTGTTGTTGAACTTCCTTTTTCAGTACGTTCCAAAACAATGTAGAAATCTTTGTCTTTTTTGGTAATTCCGAAAACGTAGTTGAAATTTTCGCTTTGATAACAAGTAATTCCTGCTAAATCTTTTTTTGATTTTGGTTTAAAATCTAAAGAAACCATTGCTTCAAAAGACGAATGTTGCTGTCTTTGAAATAATGCAGAAACAGGCGCTTTTGCTTTAATATTGGTTGAAAAAGGATTAATTTTTAACCCGTTTTTAGTAGTTGTTATAAAATTTTCTCTTGCTCCTCTCATGGCAATCCATCGATAATCGAGCTGAGAATTCTTTAAATTATCATTAAAAGTGAAATTTCCATTCGGGAAAAAGCCATTTTCGTTGGTTTGATTTTTAACACCCATCGGCATTTTTAATTTCGGTTTCATTGGAACCAATCCGTTTTGGAAAACAGGATACGTTCCACTCCAATCCACAGGAAGAATGAACGTTTCACGACCTGTATTGACTCTGTTTTTTTCGTTGGAACGAATTGCCAGAAACACGCCGTAATACTTTCCGTCGGGCGTTTCCACCAAATCGGCGTGACCTGCCCAATCTACTTTATCTTTTCTGTCTTTCGGAAAATATCTTTGCGTGAGAATCGGGTTATTTCCAGCCGGAACAAACGGACCTTTCGGAGAATCGGACATGAAAATAACCTCGCTGTGATTGCCTCCAGTTCCGCCTTCCGCACACATTAGGAAATATTTCCCATCTTTTTTGTACAAATGCGGACCTTCGATCCAAATTGGTTTTTGCGTAATATCTACTCCACCGTTGACAATAATTTGATCTGAACCTGCAACAACCTGATCTTTTTCCAAATCGTACTCCCAGATTTTAATGACGCGATGACCGCTGTATTGTTCGGTTCCTTTTGGTGGTGCGTCGTTGTGAACGATGTAAGCTTTTCGGTTATCATCAAAGAAAATTGAGGGATCGATTCCTTCAAAATTTAATTTCTGAACTTCACTCCACCCCTTTTTCGGGTCTTTGGTTTTTACGATCATATTTCCGATTCCACCTGCAATCTGAGTCGTGACCATATAAAAAGTATCGTTAAACTTATTGTACTTAATATCGGGAGCATAAATTCCTTCTGAAAATCCGGCTTTATCGACTTTAAGCTGTGAAGGTCTATCCAACACATGACCGATCTGCTTCCAATTTACCAAATCATTAGAATGAAAAATCGGAACACCGGGAAACATCGCAAAGGAAGAATTTACCAGATAATAGTCATTTCCCTTTCTCGTAATACTCGGATCCGGATAGCAACCCTGGAGAATCGGCGAGTAGAATTCATCGTCTTTCAGAGGATTTTCTGCATAGATCTTATCGTTTCCTTTGTATTTAAAATCTGAGAAAATCTGAGCCGAATTATTTTCAAATAAAAATAAAACTGCTGCTGCAAATAAAGATTTTTTGATCGTATTTCTCATATAATATTTTGTGATTGGGGTAAAGGAATTTTAATTTAAAAAATATTTATTTCTTCTATAACCTTTCATTTTTACAGAGAAACTTTATGATGTAGATTTAATTCAAACTAAAAAAACAAGGTCTAGTCAAGCAAATAATGAAAGACCTTGTGACTAACTATATAAAATGATTGTACCTTTTTAAACACCACTAAATGCACTAAAACCACCATCAATAGGAAGTAAAGCACCTGTGATAAAACTTGCTGCGTCCGAACAAAGGAACTGCACTGCTCCGTTTAGTTCTTCTGCGTCACCGAAACGCCCCATCGGTGTTTTTGCAATAACTTTTTTGCTTCTGTCGGTTAATGATCCATCCGGATTTAATAAAATTGCACGGTTTTGATCGCCAATGAAAAATCCTGGAGCAATGGCATTGACACGGATTTTATCACCATATTTCAAAGCTAAATCTGAAGCGAGCCATTGGGTAAAATTGGTAATCGCCGATTTCGCCGCTGAATAACCCGCCACTCTTGTGATCGCAGAATAAGCAGCCATTGAAGAAATATTTACAATACTTCCGCTTCCCTGTTGTGCCATTACTTTTCCGAAAACATAGCTTGGATAGACCGTTCCGTTGATGTTGAGATTGGTCACCTCATCCCATCCATCCAAATTCGTATCAAGAAAAGACTGTTCTGGAGAAAGCATTGCAGAAGGGATATTTCCGCCTGCAATGTTTAATAAAATATCAATTTTACCATATTTTTCAAGGATCTTTTTGGAAGCTTCTTCCAGACTTTCGATATTCATGACATTGGCTTCAACGGCAAATGCGTCGCCTCCTGACTCGGTTAATTCCTTAATTCGGGCATCCAAAGTTTGTTGATTTCTTCCTAAAGCAACCACTTTTGCTCCTGCTTCGATGAAACTTTTGGCTAAACTTCCGCCTAAAACGCCTGAAGCTCCTGTAATGACGGCTACTTTATCTTTTATGCTGAATATGTTCATTGGTTTTTTGTTGATGGTTGATGGTTTTTGGTTGATTGTTTTTGGTTGATTGTTTTAAGTCGTTCCTTCGGAACTTTATTTTTTGTTTGATAATTCGTTTTGGATGGTTGCCATTACGCCTTCGATTTGTCCGAGAGCGAGCATTCTTCCTAAAAATGAATATCCCGGATTGTAGCCTTTATCAATATCATCCGTCAACAATCGACCATGATCGATACGCATCGGAAGGGTTGGATTTTCTTTTTCGAATATTCGGACAACCTCGATAATTTTTCCTCTGCCTTCTAAATGATGAGCCTCGATAAAATCTCCGTTTTCAAAAACATTGGTACTTCTGAGATGTACAAATTTTGTACGGGAAGCAAATTTCTGAGCCAATTTTGGAACGTCGTTTTGTAATCCTGCGCTTAACGAACCTGTACAAAAAGTCAGTCCGTTGTGGGGATTGTCTACGGCATTCAAAAACCAGTCGATGTCTTCTTCGTTCGTCACAATTCTTGGTAAGCCTAATAATGAAAACGGCGGATCATCGGGATGAACGCACATTTGGATGTTCCATTTTTCGCAGACAGGCATTATTTTTTCGAGGAAATATTGCATGTTCTGACGAAGCTGATTTTTATCAATTCCATCATATAAAGCCAGTAAACTTTTAAAAATAGCTACCGGATTTTGATCGTCTTCTTTGATATTTCCATTAACGAAACCTTGGGTTTTAACAATAATAGAATCAATTAAATCATTCTTTTCCTCTTCGGTAATGGTCTTTTTAAGCTCTTCAACTTTTGTAAGAACCTCATCATTATAATCTTTTTCCGCCCCTTTTCTTTCTAAAATATGAATTTCGAAATACGCGAATTTTGCTTTATCAAAATATAAAGATGACGAACCGTCTTTCCATTGAAAATACAGATCTGTTCTTGCCCAATCTAAAACAGGCATAAAGTTGTAACAAACCGTTGTAACTCCTGCTTTTCCTAGGTTTTCGAGACTTTTACTATAGTTTTCAATTAACTGATCTCTATTTTCACCACCATATTTTATCGCTTCACTTACAGGAAGGCTTTCTACAACCGACCAGCGAAGTCCGAAACTTTCGATATAATTTTTATACTCATTAATGGCTTCCAAAGACCAGATTTCTCCGTTCGGAACGTCATGAAGTGCTGAAACGATGCCTTCAACCCCGATCTGACGAAGCATATCTAATTTAATCTTGTCTTTTTTACCAAACCAACGCCATGTTTTTTCCATAATATTCTTAAAATTTTAAATTAAAATAAAGCGGGAGGGCTGAATCTCCCACTTTATCTTTTAAATATGAATGTGAAAAATAATCAATTACTATTTAATAAGATTAATATCCCGGATTTTGATAGGCTGCTAATTCTGCCTGAGTTCCCTGCATTTTATCTATTTGATCCTGAGGAATTGGTCTCAAGTATAAATAATTAGGAATATTTCTGGTAAATGTCTGCGGTGTATGAGCACCGGCAACTGTTCCGCCAATTGTGTAATTTTTAGCAAGATCGGTCCATCGTTGGGTTCTCACCAAATCAAACCATCTCTGTCCTTCCCCATAATATTCTCTTGATCTTTCTGCCAAAATATAATCAACAGTAATCGCCGTTGGAGTCGAAGCAATCATCGCAGCACTGTTATCCTGAATTTTAGCTACATTTCCGTTGTTGTCCCAACGCCATTTTCCGGCACGTCCTCGGATTACGTTAATCAAATCTCTCGCAGTCATTGCTCCTGTTGCCCCTTTTACTGCCGCTTCTGCTGCAATGAAATAGAATTCTGAGAATTTGGCAACCGGGAAAGGACGTGTAATTCCTCCGTTTGGCTGACCGAGACCTGTTCCGTTATCGGTTCTGTAGGTTCCTATTTTCCAAAGATTCGGATAGGCATATCTGCTGATTCCACTTGGAGAAATCACAAAATCTGCTCTTCCGGGAAGTACTCCTGCTCCAACGTTGCTTTTATAAGTAGCATTAGAATAATCTATTGTCTGAGCCGGATCATCATTTAGGAAAGTCAATATAGCACTTCCTACCTGTATTGGTAATCCGTTTGCTCCGTATAATGTAGATGTCGTAATTCCTGCTTTGTTCCAATTTCCGCGGAAAGTCGTTACAAAAGTTCCGTCGTATCTTGAATCGTTTATTTTGTCGGCAAATGTATTCTTTACAACCTCAATGGTCGGAGCCATCGTTTTCCATGGTCTTCCGTAAGCCTGAGCTGCTTCTCTTTGTACGGTTCTTACTGGAGAGCCTGTCCATTGTGCATTTTGAGAACTTTCAAGGAAGGTATAATCCCAAGTTGTCATCCATACCGCAAAATTTCCAGGGGATGAACCCGTGTTGTAAGAATGGCTTGATCCGTCGTAATATTCGCTTGATTCTGTGTGATCTGCATACAGCATCATTTCTTTATTTCTGTCATTCTGCGCAAGATTCACATCATAATATGTGGCTTGTAATCCATAACTTCCCGGAGTGTTGATACCTTCTAAAGCAATATCATAAGCATGCTGAAAATACCATTGTGCGGTTTGTCCGTTTGGATCTACTCTTGCTGTTTGAGGGTAAGTGGGAATACTGTTCGGATTCTGAAGCCACCATCCGTAGGTAAGATAAGCTTTAGCTAAAAATAATTTTGCCACATTCTTAGTAATTCCTCCCGTTACACGAGGTGCTGTCGGTAAATCTGCAACTGCTTTTACCAAATCGGGAAATATAACTTTAGAATACACCTCAGTCACTGTATTTCTCTTAGAACCTCTATATGTACTGATATTAAACTGTAATTCTCCTGAACCCAAATCTAGCGGAACACCACCAAATGTCTGAGCCAACATAAAATAATCGAACGCTCTGAAAAACCTTGCTTCTGCAATGATCGCATCAGAAACACCGACTCCTGAACCTTTTGCTATCACTCCGTTTGCGGTATTAATATTTCGGAAAGCATTATTCCAAAGGACATCGGCACGACTGGAGGAAGCTGTTAGATTTCCAACTCCGGACATATCCATATCTTTAAAATTTCCGTCACCGGCATGACCGTAAGTGTATTCGTCTGTACCTGTTTCACAGGCATTCAGCCAATATCCGTTTCCGTAAATGTATCGTAGATGCGCATACATAGACGTAATCCCGCCTAAAACTCCTGCCTCGGTCTCAAAATATTCTGGTGTATAAGTACCGCGAGGTTCTTCATCTAAAAGATTTGAACAGCTGGAAAGCATTACAGTACATAACAAAATTTTTGCTGTTGTATTTATTCTGAACTTTTTCATGTGAATAATTTTTTAGAATGTTAAGTTTAAACCAATCATATAATTTCTAAGAGAAGGCGTATTGGTACCTATCGTCAAAAATCTTGACGGATAAACGTCTGATACCGCCTGATTTTCGTTACCATAAGAATTCGTTTCAGGATCCATTCCTGATGCCTTATGATATGGAGAGAAAAATACAAACGGATTGGTAACCGTAGTATAGACTCTTAACTTGCTAATCCCTGCTTTTTTGAAAAAGCCCTGCGTAAAATTATATCCTAATGTAATCGTTCTGATTTTAAGATAAGACGCATCAAAATAAGCTAATGTACTTCCGTATTTTGGGTTGTTATTACTTTGAAGACTTCCCGGTTTCGGATAATAAGCATCTGTATTTTCCGGAGTCCAGTAATCTACATCTACGTTATTTCTTCTTCCGCTTAACATATTCAGATATCCTGTATTTCCGTATAAAGTACTGATTAAAATACCTCCGCTTTTGAAAGCTCCGACAATACTCAGATCAAAATTTTTGTACGCCAATCTTGTATTAAAACCTCCCTGAAAATCAGGATCTGCATTCATAATCTGTCTGTCGTCCGAATTAATTGCTCTTACCGGAGTTCCATCAGGATTATAACCACCTGTATATAAAACTTTTATCGAACCTACTACATCTTTAGGATTTCCCGGCTCCAGAATACTTTGGTAAGGATCTCCGGCTTGCCATAATCCAACATACTGATAATCATAAATTGAATTAATAGAATGCCCGACAAACCACCAGTTTCCGGCATTTCTGGTTGCTCCGTCTGATAAAGAAGTAATTTTATTTTTGTTTGAATAAAAGTTAACTCCAAAATCCCATGAAAAACCATTTGGATTGTCGATAATTGAAGAATTTAATGAAATTTCAATCCCTTTATTGTTCGTAGAACCTACATTTCCCAAATAGCTGTCTGCTCCGGAAGTTGGAGGTAAACCTACATTCAGAAGTAGATTTTTAGTATTTGTTGTGTAATATTCTACTGTACCTGTTAATCTGTTATTAAAAAATCCGAAGTCTAAACCGTAATTTAATGTTTCAGAAAATTCCCAGCCTAATTTTGGATTCGGAAGATTAGACACATAGTATCCTATCGCATTCTGATTCCCAAAATTATACGGAGAAGTAGACAAAAGACCTAATGTAGAATAAGGTGCTACAGCCTGATTAGACGTCTCTCCGTATCCAAAACGGAATTTCAAATTATTAACGACCTTAGAATCTCTAAGGAATTTCTCTTTTGAAATATTCCAACCTGCAGAAAATGCGTTATAAATATTCCATTGATATCCGGGAGCAAGAACAGAAGAAGCGTCTCCTCTGATGGTAGCTGTAAACATATAACGTCCGTCATATTCGTACATCACACGTCCCATCCAAGATTTTAATCCTCTCTGATAATATCCCTGACTTGCCGGATTAATCGTAATTTCACCTTGAGCCTGACCTAAATTATAAAACTGAAATGCATCCGAAGGAATGTCTCTTGCCGTAATATATGAGCTATTGAATTTTCTCTGTTCCTGAGACTGCAAAGCCACTATATTTACTTTATGCTTGCTTGCAAAAGTTCTGTCATACGTCAGAATATTTTCATTTACCCAATGCGTTGTTAAAGAATTTCCTATAGCCGCGGTAGATAAATTGTTTGGTTCTGAGCTGAAAACACCTTTTCCTGTGTAGCTTCCTGTGTTTGTAGTTTTAAAGTTTAAACCAACATTCGTTCTGAAACTTAAGCCTTTTACCCAAGGAAATTTAAATTCTCCAAAGAAATTATTATAAGAACTGAAAGCAATTGCTTTATCCACCCAAGCGTCACCCAAATTATTAATAACATCTCTTGAATACACATATTGCGTATCTGCAGCCATCACAACACGCTGTTTCCAGCTTCCGTCTGCATTGTAAGGATTGGCAATCGGCGTATTGCTTAAGGTATTATAAAGGCTTAAATTACTCCCGTTATTTACCGTATATGCATTGTTTGTGGTAATTCCGACTCTGAAATACTGTCCCAATTCCTGATCTACACTTCCTCTGATATTGAATCTTTCAAAATTTTGTCCGGGAAGCACCGATTGCTCATTGTAATAGCTCATCCCAAAATTATAAGAACCTTTATCTGTACCTCCTGTAAGACCAATGTCATGGTTGGTAAGAATCCCGTTTTTATACATCAGATCCTGCCAATCTGTATTTACATTATTAGATTCATCGATGTTATTTACAAAAAGTCCGGCATCCTGACGAAGCTTGATAAACTTGTCGGAACTCATCATGGGATATTTTGCAAACACCGTGGTAATGCCTGTATACGTATTATAACTGAATGTTGCTCTTTGGCGTTTTCTACCTGTTTTAGTAGTAATTAAAATAACACCATTTGCACCTCTCGATCCGTAAATTGCCGTTGCTGAAGCATCTTTCAGGATATCCATACTCTGAATATCGTTCGGACTGATATCCGCCAATGATCCCGGAAAAGGAATTCCGTCTAATACGATCAACGGGTCATTATCTGCCGTTAAAGAACGTGTTCCCCTGATTCTGATCTGCATCGGAGCGCCCGGTTTACTGGAAGTCTGCGATATATCAACACCCGCAACTCTGCCCTGTAAAGCCTGACTTACGTTTGAAGATGGTACTTCTCTTATCACATCACCTTTTACAGAGGCTACTGATCCCGTTACTGATTCTTTTCTCTGCTTTCCATAGCCTATTATCACAACCTCATCTATCTTCTTCTCTTTTTCTACAGTATCTTTTTTAACCTGGGAATAAACTATGCCTGAAGGTAACAAAGCCATTGCAAAGAACAATGCAGCTTTATTACTACCAAAATAAAATCGGCTCATAATTATTATTTTTTAAATATTAGGGTTGAATAAAAGGCTATTAATAATTATAATTTGTAAAAATCCTTAGTGTTTAGCAGCCTTTTTATTTTTTTAGATATACATGTTTACGATGGCTTCAAACAATTCCTGCTTGCCGCTTTTTGGTTGAGGTTCGCCGATTTCGTGGGCAATTCTCTGAAGATCTTCCAAAGTAAGAGATCCTTCTTCGTAAGCTTTTCCGTTTCCGTTGTCGAAAGAAGCGTAACGGTTTGTTCTCAATTTTTTGTAATCTGAATTCTCCAAAATATCTGCTGCAGCCAAAAGACCTTTTGCAAAAACATCCATTCCTGAAATGTGAGAGATAAATAAATCTTCAGCATCGATAGAATTTCTTCTGATTTTAGCATCGAAATTAACTCCACCATTTCCTAAACCTCCCGCCGGAAGAAGCACCAACCAAGCCTGAACCATATCATAATAATCCACCGGAAACTGATCTGTATCCCAACCGTTTTGGTAATCTCCTCTATTTGCATCGATGCTTCCTAAAAGTCCTGCGTCAACCGCAACCTGAAGTTCGTGCTCAAAAGTGTGACCAGCCAAAGTAGCGTGGTTTACTTCAATATTTAATTTAAAATCTTTGTCTAATCCGTAATGTCTTAAGAAACCAATAACGGTCTCAGAATCGTAATCGTACTGGTGTTTTGTAGGTTCCATCGGTTTTGGCTCGATCAGGAAAGTTCCTTTGAAACCTTGTTGACGCGCATAATCTCTGGACATTGAAAGAAAACGTGCCAAATGATCTTTTTCACGCTTCATGTCTGTGTTTAAAAGGCTCATATAACCTTCTCTTCCACCCCAGAAAACATAATTTTCACCACCAAGAGCGATGGTTGCATCGATAGAATTTTTAACCTGAGTTCCTGCACAAGCCACCACATCAAAATTCGGGTTGGTAGAAGCTCCGTTCATGTATCTTTCATGCGTGAAAACGTTCGCTGTTCCCCATAAAAGCTTAATTCCTGTTTCAGCTTGCTTTTGTTTTGCATATTCTACAACTGCCTGAAGATTTTTCTCATAATCTTTCCAGTTGTTGGCTGGATCTACCAAGTCGATATCGTGGAAACAGTAGTAATTGAAGCCCATTTTAGACATAAATTCAAAACCTGCATCCATTTTGTGCATCGCTCTGGTTACTGCGTCATTTCCGATATCCCAAGGATGATGAATTGTAGGTCCGCCAAACGGATCGCTTCCGTTTGCACAAAGCGTGTGCCACCAAGCCATTGCAAATTTCGTCCAGTCTTTCATCGGTTTTCCCATGATGATTTTTTCTGCATCATAATATCTGAAAGCCAATGGGTTTCTGCTTTCTTTTCCTTCAAACTGAATCTTGTCGATACCTGTAAAAAACTCTTTTGTACCTGTTAAAGTGTTCATATTTATCTGTTTTAATTTTTTAATTTGTTTTAAAATTTAGCGTAAAAATTCCCTGCTCATTGATCTGGAAAGGTCAATAAGTACAATGGAAAACTCCTTTGTAGATTGGATTGGTTTAGATTATTTCGTTAAGATGACTTTTCCATCTTGAATAAGCTTCTAAATATTGTTCTCGTTTTTCTAATTGAGGTTCTATCACGGCAATTCTTTCAAGAGAAGCAAAAGCTTCTTTAGAATCTGCATAAAAACCGATTCCCATTCCTGCTGCTCTCGCTGCTCCTACCGCTCCGTCGGTATCATAAAGCTCAATCACAGCATTGCTCACTCCGGCAAGTGATTTTCTGAAAATCGAACTTAAAAACATATTGGCATTTCCGGCACGAATCACCTGAATATCCATCCCGATATTTCTCATGATATTCATTCCGTATTCGTAAGAAAACACGATGCCTTCCTGCGCTGCACGCAAGATGTCTCCTTTTGAGTGGATGTTAAAATTAATTCCGTGGATCGAACAATTGGTTTCTTTATTTTCCAGCACTCTTTCTGCTCCGTTTCCAAATGGAATGATGCTCAAACCCTTTGCTCCAACCGGTGAAAGTGATGCCAAATCGTTCATATCTCCGTAAGAAGACAATGAAGTAGCGAAATTGTGCTTTAACCAAGAATTTAAAATTCCTGTTCCGTTGATACAAAGTAAAACTCCCAATCTTGTTAATTCCGGTGTATAATTAACGTGGGCAAAAGTATTTACTCTTGATAATTTATCATATTCAAGCTTGTCTAAAACGCCGTATACAACGCCTGAAGTTCCTGCTGTAGAAGCAATTTCTCCGGGATTGAAAACATTTAATGACAATGCATTATTGGGTTGATCTCCTGCTCTGTAAGAGATCGGAGTTCCTTCTTTTAAGCCTAATTCCTGAGCTGCTGTTGCAGAAACTGTCGACTGAATTCCGAACGTTGGTACAATTTCAGGGAAAAAGCTTTTAGGAATTCCATAATAATTAATCACATCTTCTGAAATGCAGTTATTTTTAAAATCCCAGAAAATACCTTCTGACAACCCTTCAATCGTCATTCCGATCTCGCCTGAAAGTCTCATGGCGATGTAGTCTCCCGGAAGCATTATTTTATCTATTTTTTCGAAAATTTCCGGTTCGTGTTCTTTTACCCAAGCTAATTTTGAAGCGGTAAAATTTCCCGGTGAATTCAATAAATGTGACAAACATTTTTCTTCTCCGATTGCTTTAAAAGCCTTCTCTCCATAAGGAACAGCGCGGCTATCGCACCAAATAATCGAAGGTCTCAATAAATTCTGATCTTTATCTACCAAAATCAAACCGTGCATCTGCCACGTAATCCCAATT
Organism: Chryseobacterium ginsenosidimutans; assembly: GCF_024807225.1. Taxonomy (GTDB): domain Bacteria; phylum Bacteroidota; class Bacteroidia; order Flavobacteriales; family Weeksellaceae; genus Chryseobacterium; species Chryseobacterium ginsenosidimutans. The sequence continues at coordinate 2,565,541 of NZ_JANUCO010000001.1, read as the reverse complement.
CCTTTGATGTCTTCTGGATGTACCCCCGATTCATGCATGACAGCTTCGTGAGCCAGTTTCAGGTTGATCCACCAATCACCCGGATTTTGCTCTGCCCAACCCGGATTTATCGCCGTGATTTTCATCTCTTTTTTAGGAGAAAATTCTGATGCGATCACTTTTCCGCTGGATGCCTCGATGAGACAAACTTTCACAGAAGAACTGCCAATATCATAGCCTAGTAAGTACATAATTCAAAAAAGGGTATTATTTGATTAGTTTAGTATTATTTTTCTTGTAAATCTTAGCATCAAACTTATAATATCTTGCTGCTCTGTGTGATACATTTTTTTCAATCTCATCCAACGGAACAATATAGTTGAACGAAGATATTTTTTTATGAAAATTTTTAATATCAATATATTTTTCACTTAACGCACCGTATAATTGATACAATTGCCTGATTGTAAATCTTTTAGGAAGCAGTTCGAAAATAATCGAAAAATCTGATTCTATCCATTTTCTGATCTCCACCAAAGATTCATTGATAATCTTATTATGGTCAAACGGCAACGATGGCAATTTATCAATAGGGCACCAATCTACCGTGTCGTACTTTGTACTGTTGATCTTGTGATCGATCTTACAAAGCGAAAGGTAAGCCACCGTAATGATCCTGTCAATATGATGCTTGTACTCCATTCCCATCCATTTGATGTCGTCTTGACCGCTTGCTCTCATCGGATCTGCAAAACACTTGAATTGCTTCAGAACCATTTTCTTAATTCCTGTAAGCTCATGAAGTACTCTTTCTGCGGCATCATCTACATCTTCATCACTCAAGATCAAACTTCCGGGAAGCTTTATCTGTCTTTCCGCATCAAGATGGCGCTCTACCAATAAAATATTCAGTCTGTTTTCATAGTCGAAACCAAAAACGACACAATCGACAGAAACATAGGTATGTATAAAATTCGGACTCATTACAGCGTTAACATTTACGTAACATCACAAATATAAAAATTCAGTTGAATAAAAAAAATAAAATAAACATTACACACTGCTTATCAATAGATTACATATCGATTTTTAATGATAACTATTTCATTAAAATTATGATAAGGTTATCGTAAAACCAATGATATTATTTTTTGAAAAGATTCAGAAAGAGACATTTACAGCAAAAAAAAAGATTAAAAAAAATAATTTTATTAATCATTAAAAACATGATAAGAAAAAACAGAAACTTTCTTAATTTTTTTTTAAAATAATATAAAAAAACAATGTTTTTAGTTAAAAAAACCGATAAAATTAAGATGAAATTTTAACCATTTTATATACTCAGTTACCGATTTTATCAAAAAGAGAAAATAAATATGAAAAAACGTAGCGGAAAATTCATGGATTTGAAGAAATCGTTCCGTTTCCCATAAAACGAAGAAGAATATTATTCAAACAAACTCAAAATCAGCTATTTGAAAAATGATTGATTTAAAATTGAAATTCATTTGAGTATTCCATATTCGTTATTATTATTTTCATTCAATACTTTTATGCATTTATCTTTAAATATTCAAGCAATTACTGATAATATTGTTAATTTTACGTAATAATTCACCATTCATATTTAATTTTCAAAGCCGTACCGTTTGCTAATGATTGAAAGAGCTGCTCGATTGATGTGTTTTTCCAGCTTATTTTTTTGTTCGTTGCTATTTTCTCAATCACAGGAAAATAGGAAAGAATTCAGAGATAAGGTTTCTTCGAACGCTGCACTTTTTAATACGAATATCGACCAAGCCTATTCGCAGCTCAATAATCTTATCAAAGAATCAAAAACACTGAAAGATTCTGTTTCGGAAATGAAACTGCTGGAAAAAAAATGCCGGTATTTTTATAATAAAAATCAGGTCGACAGTCTTATTATTTCTTCTGAACAGCTACAAAAAGTTTCCGGTGAATATAATAATGTGTATTATGAAGCAATGGCAAATATCTACATCGCAGAGACGTATTCGGTGAATAAATTTTATGATAAAGCTATTTTTCATTTAAATACAGCTTATGAAATCCTTCAGAGAGATCAATCGAAAAGCAAGAAAATTTTCTATGCTAAAGCCAATATTCTGAGTAGTTTTTCTAATATTTATTTAGATAAAAACGAACCAAAAAATGCAGCCAAAAAACTTCTCGAAGAAATAAAAAGCGGAAACGAGCTGAAAGATCCTAAAGAATTTGCAAGTTTTCAATACCTGAACTATTCTAATATTTCTAATGTTTATGCGCAATACAACTTAGATTCTGCCTATTATTACGCTCAAAAATCAATTCATATAAAGCCTTCGGATATTTCGGAAGACAAATCGATGATCGACAATTATACGGTGATCGGGCAATATTACAAGAAGCAAAAAGATGATGAAAATTCAGTCAAAAATTTCCACAAAGCATTAAAAATCAGCAAACGGATTGGGATTGAACTGAATATCAATAATATTTATAAATCTCTTAAAGAAATTTATCAGCAAAACAATCAAAAAGACAGCGCCGATTTCTATGAAAACAAACTAAAACAGTATGATTTGCAGATGCTTCAAAGCAAGTACAATTCTTTGCAGGAAGTCATCAGTAAAGACAAACAGGAACAAAGCAAATTGTCCGACAGAAGCCTTCTTCTTTGGGGGATTTCTCTGGTTTTATTCATTGGAGCTTCGTTATTTCTCTATTTTAAATTTAGAAAGAAAAAGATTATAGAAATCAATCAAAACCTTCATGAAACCTATAAAACTTTAATTAATCTTATTGAAAACCATGATCCAAGTTTTATGTTTGCTTTTGAAAATGCTTTTCCTGAGTTTTCCGATAAATTATTAAAACTCAATCCTGAACTTCAACAATCGGAGATCGAATTTTGCGCCTTTTTGAAATTAAAATTAACGACCAAAGAAATCGCAAAATATACATTTATAGAAACAAGAACCGTTCAGAATAAAAAATACAGACTCCGAAAAAAGTTTGAAATTCCGCAGTCGGTTGACATTTATAACTGGATTGATGGTCTTTAATTTACTGCAATTTACATTTTAATTTAATTATTAATATTTTAAAATTCACATTGAATACGTATTAATTATACAATAAAAAATATCGATTCAAACAGGTATTACACCTCTGTTTTTTTCTCTCAAAAATTCCGAATTCTTTTTCTCAATTTTATAAAATTCATAAATTTCACACTCAAAAACATCAAAAAGTATGTAATGAGTATGTCATTTTTTGATAATTCCCAACTTAAAAGCGTGTTTATTTCATGTAACTGATAAATTTGTTGATAATTCTTCACCAAAAGAATTCTACCAAAAATCACACTTTATTAGAACTGAAAATTCGTAAAAATTTCAACCTTTTTTAAACATTCTTTTATTATGAAAAATAACTCTTTTTTTAATGTCAGAAAAGCTCTTGTAGTTTGTGGAGTTGGTCTGAATGTTTTTGCTTTCGCTCAACAGTGGGACAATGTAGGTGCTTCTTCTATCGTTTCGGCGGGAGGAACAAGCTATAATAATTTAGCAGTTGATGCTTCGGGAAATTATTTCCTTTCTTATTATGATGTTTCTGTCGCGAAAGGTTCTGTACAGAAATTTGACGGGAATTCCTGGTCGTATCTTGGAGGTGCTGCAGGAATTACAACAGGAACGGCGACTTACAATTCTTTGACGATTGATACACAAGGAAGCATTTATTACAGCAACCAGATCGGTTATCCGGGAACGGGAATGGAGGTCAGAAAATACAGTTCCGGAGCGTGGTCGTTATTACCGAATGCGACCTCAAATAGTGTTAATTATCAGGCAACCGCAGTTTCACCTTCCAATACTCTTTTTGCTTACGGATCGGACGGATCCGGAACGGTGAGAAGATATGTAAACGGAGCTTGGGAACAAGTGGGAACAGCCGGTTTTGCGGGTGGATCTACTTTTGCGGAAATGGTGATTGGTTCGGATAATACCATTTACGTTTGTCAGATTGCGAGTGGCGTAAAAGTCTATAAAATCAGCGCTAATGCATCAAGTACAGATTCATGGACGTTACTTGGCGGTGCAGCTTTAGGAAACGGATATACTTCTGATAACTCCTTCACAGATATTGCTTTGGACAGCAGTAATAATCCTTATGTAGTCTATGTTTCAAGCACGGCGGAAGGAAGAAAATTGAATGTGAAAAAATTTGACGGAAATAAATGGGTTCAGATTGGGGCAGCTAATTTTTCTGATACGGTTGTCAATAATACCGCAATTACCGTTGGAGCGAACGGAATTCCTTATGTTGTGGCGAGTATTTGGGACAGTTCGAATGCCAATCACGGGAAAAATTCTGTCTATAAATTTAATTCAGGAAGCGGAAGCTGGTCAAAAGTAGGCGGAGATTTTGTTGCAGACGGAGCGACCACTTTTACGGATATCGCAGTTGATCCTGTGAATAATTATCTTGTCGTTGCCTATACTCAAAGCGGAACAAGAGTGAAAAGAATCTCTCTGAATACGCTTTCTGTAAATGATATTAAAAATAATAACAGCTTCGGAGTCTATCCAAATCCTACAAGCGGAATCATTTATTTTAAAGATGAAAGAAAAATAAAATCGGCGGAAGTTACCAATGCAGTCGGGCAAATCATTAATGCAAGAATGACAGATCAGAAGATTGATATTACGGATGCTCCAAAAGGCATTTATTTCGTGAAAGTGACCTTCGAAAACGGAAAAAATTCAGTTAAAAAAATAATTAAAAAGTAAAATGATTGATTAGAGTATAGAGTCCATTAGTAAAGTTAGGGTAAGCTTGGGAATTTCATTTGAAGTTCTCAAGCTTTTTTGTTTAAAGGCTTTAGTAATGGTTTACGACAATTTTTTGGAGATTAACAATCTTAGTTAATTTTTTACCGTTCATCATTTCTTCATTAAAAATTAACAAATAATATATTTTGGCGTTTTACCTACCACATTTTTTGAAACATCATTAAAAATTCAAAACAATAAACGTATTTTTTTATCATAATTTTTGGATTTAGCATTTTCTTTTGAAAGATTCTAAATAAATAATATTTATTCAAACCAATGTGAAAAATATCTAATTTTATCATCAATTAATCAAACAAGTAAAGCATGACAAAATAAAAAACTAAAAACTACCCCCGAAAAACTAAAAACTTTAAACCATCAAAATTCAACGAAATGATTATCAACAAAATCATCACCAACGTCAGTGATTACTACTTCGACGTGTTCATGGGGATCTCAGAATCCCTCACCGGATTTTCCGTGAACGAACTGCAATCTACAGGCTTAGCCGAGATTTTTTACAGGCATATCCTCGATCATATGGAAGCCGCAACCTTCACAGAATTCTTGAATGTTTCTAAAAATGCTCTTGAAAATTCTTATACCAAAGATCAATTAAACAATGCTATTTCCGCCGATATTCTTGCCAACGCCGCAACTCAGGATATTGCGAACAGCATTATCACACTTTGGTATCTGGGAACTTGGGAAGGCGCTTACGTAAACGATCTTTCTTACAAAGAAGGATTGGTTTGGACCGTTATGCACGCGCATCCACCGGGAGCAAAACAGCCGGGCTTTAAATCTTGGGGCGTGAAACCTGTAAACAGCAACGCATGAACCAGACAGACAAATTACAGCCAAAAAAAGATGTAATCATCGTAGGAACGGGAATTGCCGGATCTTTGATTGCAAAACTACTGACAGACCACGTTTTTGATACGGAAAAAGGAAAAATGATCCACCGTACCGAAATGGATGACTCAAAAACGTATAAAGAATTATCTATATTAATGTACGAAGCCGGATTGGAAGCCGGACTGGAGCTGGATTCTGCAACTTCGATGACAACTTACAACGAATATATCCGTAAGTTCTATATGGAAGAAGCAAAAGTTCCGAACTCACCTTATCCGAATCTGAAACAAGCTCCTTCACCGAATGTGTTGGATATGGAACCTATTATTCCGCCGTTTCCAGATAAAAAAGGATATTTGGTACAGTTTGGTCCGATGCCTTTTGCGAGTGACGCGATCAGAGTTGGAGGCGGAACGACGCTTCACTGGTTGGGAACGACGCCGAGAATGCTTCCGAATGATTTCAGATTAAAGGAAAGATACGGCAGAGGAATGGATTGGCCGGTTGATTACGATACTCTGAAGCCTTATTATGAAATGGCTGAATTTGAAATCGGCGTTTCAGGGAATGTTGCCGCACAGGAATATCCGATTAAGGAAAGTATGGAAGAATACTATGGGAAAGATTATGTTTTTCCGATGGATGAAATTCCTCAAAGTTATATGGATCAGCAAATTATTAAAGGCTTGACGGGAACTTCGGTTCAGTTAAATTTTGAAAATTTCCCATTGATGATGGTTCCTTCGCCACAAGGAAGAAATTCTACGCCGAATATCGCTTACGGAAAAGCAAAATTAATTAAGGCAGAACCTTCAGAATCAGGATATAAATTATCATTAAATAATATCGAAAACGAAGAATACAAAGCATTGGGCGCAGTCTGGAATCCTTACATGGGAGAACGTTGCGAAGGAAATGCTTCTTGCGTTCCGATTTGTCCGGTTCAGGCAAAATATAATGCCTTGAAAACGTTGAAAAAAGCACTTTATAAAGTTAATAAAAACGAAAATCTGCAAAGAAATCCTCACATTCAGGTTCAGGCGCAGAGCGTTGTTTACAGATTAAGTGTAGATGAGGCGGATAAAGATAAAATCTCAAAAGTTCATTTGAGAAGATATATTTCTAAAGAAAAAACGGATTTTGTTGAAGAAGTTATCGATACAAAAGATTCAGTGGTGATTCTTGCAGCCAACGCTTTTGAAAATCCTAAAATCCTTTTAAATTCAAAATATACCGTTATCGAAAACGGACAAAAAGTAGAGAAAACCGTTGCCAACAGCAGCGATCAGGTAGGAAGAAACTTGATGGATCATATGGTAATGCTGACTTGGGGATTGTTCCCAGATCCGATTTATTCTTACAGAGGTCCCGGTTCTACCACCAATATTTCGTCTTTCCGTGACGGAAATTTCAGAAGTGAATTTTCTGCATGGATTTCTCCACTTGACAATTGGGGATGGAGCTGGCCTACTTTTTCTCCCGGATCAGATCTTTCAGAATTTTTAGGACAGAGTCTTTTTGGTGAAGAATTAAAAGAAGCTTTGGCGTACAGACTTTCGAGACAGGTTTTATTTCATTTTGAAGTTGAACAGTTACCCAATCCGAACAACCGAGTGACGATTAATAATGAATATCTGGATGTTTTGGGAATTCCGCGTCCTGTTATTAATTATGAACTGACTGAATACGAAATGAAAGCAATGGAACAGGCTAAACTGGCTTCTGACCAGATGTTTGAAAGATTAGGCATAGAAGATTTCACGAAATACAATGCGACAGACAACAACACTTTCGTTTACAACAATGTAAGATATTCTTACAACGGAGCGGGACACATCGTGGGAACCCACAGAATGGGACACGACGCTGCCGATTCTGTAACGAACAGCTATTGTAAATCTTGGGATCACCCGAATTTATACATCGTAGGAGCAGGAAATATGACCACTTTGGGAACTTCGAATCCTACATTAACTTTATCAGCATTCACAATTCGTTCGGTAGAATCTATTCTGCAGGATCTGGAAACCATTTTAAAATAAAACCAATGAGACAAAGACTTATCAATAAAGCAGAACCTCAAGATAATAATTTATTAAGAAGTGCTTTTGCTAAAAATACAATCGTTGAAGATGCCATTTCATTACAGTCATTATTATTTAATTCCAAAATCAGCAAAGAAGACTGGATTGAAGGATTAAAACACCACAGCAAAACATTAACGAGCTTATTATTAAATGATCAAATTGAAGAATTTAACAAGTATTTAAGCGCTCAATTCAAAGCTGAAATTTCAGAAATAAAGCCGATTTCAGAGCTATCTGTAAAAAATACTTCTGATTTAAAAAACGGATTGGAAAATCTAGATTACCGTCCGATTTTACAGGATCTTTTGCAAACGGCAATTTTGATTGAGCATTCTACGATTCCACCTTATCTTACGGCTTTATATTCCATTAAAGACGGAACCAATATTCTGGCTTCACAAATCATAAGAAGTGTTGCTGTAGAAGAAATGCTTCATATGATTATGGTTTGTAATGTGATGAATGCGGTAAGTATTCAACCATCGGTAAACAGACCTCAGAATTACCCGAGTTACCCGATGAAACTTCCGATGAATGTTGATTTCTTCGTAGGTTTAGAAACATTTTCTTCCAACAGTATCGCTACTTTTATTGCGATTGAAAGTCCGAGCAGTCCTTTGGTAAAAGCTCCGAAATACGATCACGAAATTACCTCTTCCGGATTGCTTTCAAAAAGCGCTGTTCAGGAAAATAACTTCTGGACTTTAGAAAATATGAAAGATTTTATGATGCAGAATGTTCACACCATCGGTGAATATTATGATGTTTTATTCTTCTATATCGTTGTTTTCCAAATCATTGCTTATTATAAAGAACACGGAACTCTTCCTCAAAATTTCAAAGAATTAAATACGGGAGGAATTTTTACGGGAGATCCTGCAAAACAGATCCGTCCGGAACAATATTACGGAAGCGGTGGAAAACTACACGCTGTAGAAGCTTTAGCGGGAGTAATTGCGGTTTTTCAGGAAATTAAAGGACAAGGTGAAGGTGCAGATGATTCTATTTTTGATGTTGATCCTTCGCAGTTTGAAGAAGGTGCGGAATTGGCGCATTATTTCAGATTTAAAGAAGTTTTCCATGAGCATTTTTATGTTGGCGGAAACTACGAACCTTTTATGGATGAAAACGGAATGATGCCTGTCACTACTCCACCGGTTGGGAAAGCACTTCCGGTTGACTGGAGCGCGGCTTATCCTATGAAACCGAATCCGAAAATGGCAGATTATCAATCCAATCCGCAATTGTTTGCTCAGGGAAAAGCATTTAATCAAACTTATAAAAATTTATTGGATGCTATTCAGGCAGCAGTAGAAGGAAATGCGAGAGAGCTGGAAAAATCGATCATGTACATGTACGCTTTGAAAGAACAAGCCGTGGAACTGATGAAACAACCGTTAAATGCACAACAAAACGCAGGACCAACTTTTGAATATCCTGCTAATTAATAAAAACAAACTTATAAAAACTATCTACCATGTTAAAAAGAAAAAAAGAAATCATTCAAGATCTTAATGCGAGATTATTAAAAGCTTCACCTGAAGAACAAAAAGGCTATTTAGCACAATTGATGGATGGCTATTCAAAACTTTTAATTGATGATCCGGTAAGACCTTTTAGAGAAGAGAATCTAAACGATATAGCGAATAATGTAGATTATGGTGTTTTAGCAGCACTGAATGGAACTTGGGTAAGCTACAATGCCAATTACAATAAAAACATAGACAGACCGTCATTAGGAAGCGGAATCCATACCACGATTATGCCTTCTCCAGGTACTAATCAAAATACAATTCCGGGTAAATTTACCTTTGACAGTGAAGAATATATTGAAAAATTAACCTTCGAAATCGTTCCCGGTGGTGTCCGTAACCGTGGTGGTGCAACCGAATTATTTTGTGGAGCTGTAAAATATGATCAAACCATTAAAAGTGTAAATAAAGTAGAAGGAAACCCTGATTTACAATACGCCGGTATTCACGAAGAAAACGGAATGTATCTTTGGCTAAGTGACGTTTACAATTACGCTGCAACTGAACAAACCATCAAAAGAGACCGTGGAATTCACGCTTTTTCTGATGAAGACTACAAAGATTACGGCTATAAAGGAGAATACAGAAACGAGCCGTTGGTAGAAGTAAAAGACGAAAACGGTACTTCTTCATACATTCTTTTAAGCCAATTAAAAGAAGGACAGCCATATTACGAAATCATTCCTGCACAGGAAATAAAGCCAATGGACGGAATTACAGGACCTTATTTCATTCCAGATTATTCTATCTCAAGAAGCGGCGTTATTCCTCACGGAAGCACCATTACTTTATTGGGAGATATTGCGCCAAGCGGATCTAATTATTTAATCAGCGGTTCACCACAGTTCCCTTATGGTGATGCAACTTGGAATCCTCCTTACCTTGCCATCTCGCCTACAATGGGTGGAGCCGGAGCAAGTGTAGCACATCCGATAAATCTTGACGAACCCGCTCCAGCTTGGGTACACGAAACATTAAATGACCAAAATGACCCCGGATCAAACAAAATCTATACGCAGAGAATCCTTGCAGACGATTTGTATCCGTATTCCGTACGTCCCGATATGAGATTAAGAGATACATTGAGCGGACAAAATGTTGCGAATTACGTTCTTATTCAAATGTCATCAAAAATGAAAACCGGTGCACAGGGAGGAATTTTAAATGTTCCTTTTGTGAACCGTTTTGCACCGACCGTTGAAGTAGATTTCCGTCTTTGGATCGAAACCGTCATTGAAGATGGAAAAGAAATTCTTCAGCTGCAGTACGAGCAGATTATATTTTTCGAATTTGATTTCGGAAATGATGGTGGAACGACAAGCTGGCCTCACATTCAGGTAAATACGCTTCGTAAAATCGAGGATATTCCTGCAGATCAGAGAAAAATAATTGAAGAACAGTTCTTTAATGCGCCTTCTGCAATGAGTATGACAACACCTGCTTCAATTAGTGACAGCGTAAATCCACCTGCAGGTTGCCCTTATCACAAAGGTTAAAATGATTAATACGATATTATTACATTGTGATAATATCATTCCTAAACCTTCTAGGCTTCAGAAACCTGGAAGGTTTTCAATCAAAAAAATTAACTTTATTTTTTTCTTATTTTAAGCTTTTTAACTTCCTTGAAATGTGCTTTTTATTATTTTTAAGGAGCTTTTTCCTGCTTTCCACTTTATCTTTTTAGTTACGGCCTACGCTTCGCTCCGGCCGCAACCAAAAAGGATGTCGTTTCAATCAGGGCTAGGATTTCAGTCGTTTATTTAACCATTTGAAAATATCTATGAAGCTTGTCATCCTGTAAGAATCTAAATGTAGTATTAGAAAAGTTTGAAAAGATTCGAGCCTAGATGATTTCAGCATGACAAACATACTGGAAAAAACATAACTGAAATATAAAAAGCTTAAACAAGTAAAAATAATTTAAAAAACTAAAAACTATTTACCATGAAAAATCAATTACCTCCAATCCCGCAAGGATTTGGATTACCCTTTTATTATGCAACATTATTCAATATCGAGGTCGCATTTTTAACAGACAGAAAAAAAGTATTAAAATACCTTGAAAATACAGGTCTTATCGCTTCAGATTTCAAAGGAAAAGCATTGGTAAGCTTCAATTTTCAAAATTATACAGGACAGTTTCCCGACGGAGCAAGCACCACACAGGAAATCGAACTCAACATCGTCTGTTATCCTGAATCTCAAAAAGATAACATCGCTTTCGTTACCGCTGAAGAATATCTTCGCGGAGAAGAACAGACAAAATTAATGGGACACAAACGTGTTCACGTTCCTTGTGATGCAGATCCCGCCATAAAAGCAGGAATAGAATTATTCGGAGAACCGAAATTTAAAACAACTTTCACTACCAATCTTCCTTCTTTAAACGTTCCCGGACAAAACAAATGGACGATAACCTGCAACGATCCGAAAGACAGCAAAGAATCAATTTTCACTTGCGTTGCGGATGTTGCAGATCTTATCCCGGAAATGTCTGCCTTCTCTCCTATCACAGAATACGGACAATTTGATAATAAATTAATTGGCTGCCGTTGGAATATTCTTCAACCGACAAAACTTCATTTTTTAACAAAAGAACAAAGCAAGAAGCGTGTAAAAATGACGTACGGAAACTCCGATCATCAAATGAAGACAGATATGGAAATCCTGATCGGTGATACTCCGGCTTTTGCTGTTCGCACAAGTATGTCTGCTCCGGCCGCGATTCAGACGAGAGCTTATTATATTTAATTTAAACAAATAAAAACTTAACCGCAAAAGAAGCAAAAGATATTATTTATTGATACCGATTTTACTCATTAATGAAGACAAAAGTTGATAAAAAGAAAAAAAATAAAAGATTTTTAAAAACTAATGTGTTCTTATTTGCAGTATCATGATGATCTTAAAATATCTAATGTGTTAATATTTTAAATCTTTTGTAGTAAACAAAACTAAAAACTTTAACCATAAAAACTAAAAACCATGAATTTAGAAAGTAAAATGAGAGGATTAACACTTGGAGCCCAAGTTCTTCCTCTAAGCAAAGTCTCTGCAGCAGATCTTGGAGCTTTGGCACCATTAGTAGGCGTTTGGGAAAACATCCAAATTCCAGATAGTGAAACTCCATCCGGATGGAATACCATTTCGGTTCCGGGACAGGATAAGGGATTTGTTTTCGAAGTAATTCCTTATTCAGAAACATTAACGTTCAATCCTGTTGTCGTACAGGCGGGAAATCGTGGACCGGTGGTAAACGGACAGCAAGTTGAACAAATGATCTTTGGTCTGTTGTATGAACAGCAAATCGTAAGCGAATGTACCACCGATTTTTGCAACGAACGTGGCTTTCCTCAAGGTTCGACTATTCACGTAGAAACCGGATTATTTTTAAATCTCGGAAATCCAAACGGCGGTTACACAATCGCTCGTATGTCTACAATTCCCCACGGAAACTCGTTATTAGCTCTTGGAAGTTCACTTGAAACAGAAAATCCAGGAACAACTTTTTTCAGTCCCGCGTCTTCAATTCCTACCATGTTGAATGGAGACAGAATCAATCAACTGGGATATTCGGATCAGATCATTGGGAATCCACAGTTTGCGGCATTCAACCAGATAAATCCTAATGCTTTTCTTCAATCTACATTAGAAAGTTTAGTCGGAACTACAGGCGGCGTTACCAATATGACCGTTATCGAAATGTCGACCAGCACTCCTGATGCCAACGCAGGAATTTTGAATATTCCGTTTATCCAGACCAATGTGAACGCCACAAAAATGGATGCCACTTTTTGGATTGAAGACCTTATAGACAGCAACGGAAACGCAGATCAGATCTTGCAGTATTCACAAACTATTAATTTAGTTTTCCCTGCGACAGGATCGGCGCAACCTATCAATTGGCCTCACGTTACCATCAATACGATGAGAAAAAGACCGGAAACTCAGATGCAGTTTAAAAGTTTAGATACTTTAGATCCCACAGAAGGACTGACAACGAGTGATATATAATTTTTACATACAAAAACCTCCAGATTGAATTTGGAGGTTTTATTTTTTTATCAATATATTGAGAGCTTGTTTAAATTTAATTCAAACATATTAAAAAACAATGCTAATTTTTTAACGCAAAGCTTTAACTCAATAGTAATTTAATTGAGCAAAGATGAATCAACAAGTTGATTTGATGAAGCGCTGTTTTCAAGCTTTGTGAAGCAAATTTCATTTACCTTTCCTTTCTAAAATAATACGGAATGTAAATTCAATGTTCGCGTTAAAAATAATAACGGATTCTATTTGATATCTTTAAATCGTTAATCCATGTATATTTTTCACCTGCGCCATCACAAATGTACTATGAGTACTTCCGATCGAAGGTACAGAACCTAATATATTGAAAACAAAATTCTGATATTGCTTCATATCTTTTACATAGACTTTCAGCAGAAAATCGAAATCTCCGGAAATACTGTAGCATTCTGCAACTTCTTCAATTTCCATAATTTCCTGCTCAAATTCTACCGCAAGATAGCTGTCATTGCTTTTCAATTTTAGCTGACAGTACACGGTAAATCCGAGATTAAGCTTTTCGGCATCAAGAATAGCCGCATATTTTTTAACATATCCTTCTTGTTCAAGCCTTTTAACTCTTTCAAAAACAGGAGATGGAGAAAGGTTAATTTCTTTAGCAAGTTCTTTTACGGTAAGTTTTGCATCCGTTTGAAGCAATCTTAGCAATTGCAAATCTTTATTGTCGAGGTGTTCCATAGAATAATATTCTTTTAAGCAGTAATATTTACTCAAAGATACAGAATTTTATTCTTCATAAACATAGTTTTAAAGTTTATTTCACCTAATTATAACCAAATTATTGTTTATTTATTCTTTATTTCTATTTTTACATCAATCGAAACACACAGATGATACAAATTATATTAATTGAAATAAAGTAAAAGGGAATATTTTATATCGGGATCACTCCAAGTGAGTGGTCTCATTTTTAAACTTAAAAATAAGTATTTAAACATTCAAAAAATATTTTCGTTAAAAATAAATTTAAAAAAGTTTTTACTTAATTAAATAATCTTAGGGAGAGCAGCTATACAAATGTATGGCTGCTTTTTGTTTTTAAGCATTTCACTCTTTGACAGTATTGGTTAACAACTTTTAAAATAGTATTTAAAGAGTTTTTATCTTCTTTTTTGTCTTTTTTTGGATAAATTTAAATGAATCCTTCTCTAATCTCCTGTTCACAAACAGAATATTATTCTATGAATTGTTAAATTTAATTAACATTAAAGAATTATATCCTTTATTGGAATTATTTTAAAGTTTAATTCACTTTTTTACTAAGTAATTATCGTTAATTTATTCTTTATATATATTTTTATGCAAAATAAATAACCATATATTAATTACGTTTTCTTAATTATTTCTGGTTAAATATATGAATGTATTTGCGACATGATATAATTTTTATGAATTATTTATTCGCAATAATGTAGGAGCTTTTATCAACTGAAATAATATTCATAAAAAAGTTGATCGTTAAAGTTTATTTTCTTGAATATAAAAATTGTACCAAGAAGCAGCATGATTACTGTAGCCGAATAATGAAGCTGCGAGTCTGTAAACACAGGTATTGGATTGTAATTGAATTACTCAGTCATTTTACGATTACCGTTTTTACTGCAAAATAAATGTTAGACTGGATCTTTTCGAATAGTATTTATAATAAACAAGATTCAAACTAAACTTTCTCTCATGAAAAAAAACTACCCCTTTCTATTTTTCATTATTTTACTCTCTCTCTCGACTCGATTTTATTCACAAACTTATCAGCTTACAGGAGTTTCCCATCAACACGACGGGTTGGACGATGGTGGGTCCTACAGTCGTGGGAACAGGTGGAGATTTTATTCAATTGACTCCCGATGTTAACGATAATTCCGGATCGATTCGTTTGAATGAACCCATCAACCTAAAATATTGTGACAAATGGAGAGTAGAATTCGATTTCAGAATGGATTCCAACCAAACGTATAACGGTGACGGAATCGCTTTTTGGTATCTTCAAAATCCGCCAATTGCAAGTGTTTTGGGCTCAGGAATCGGTGTTTCCCAGAATGCAATCGGCTTGGTTGTAGGTTTTGACTCTTACAACAACGCCTCAGGAAGCTCTGGAATGAGCAAAGTGCATGTCGGTTACGGGCAAATTGCCAACACCACCGATACCAACAACGTAGAATTCTTCAATGTTCCGGGAAGCTCTTTCCACTCTCCGGATATCAATGTTGCCCATCCTTTTCAGGGAACGACCTACAAACACGTTGAAGTAACAGCAGAAGTAGATCCTGCAGCTCCCGCAAACTGGATCATAAAAATCACTCTCGACGGTGCATTGATCTGCAACCAGTCTTTTGCTCCTTCAGGTGCAGCAGCGGCAATGACAGTAGGATATTTTGGATTTTCAGCTTCTACAGGAGGAGCAAGATCAAGACATTCCATTAAAAATGTAAAAGTTTTTGTAGATAAAATCCCATTATTACAGGGTGCGATTACAAAAAATATCTGTCCAGATCTTACGGGAATGGCAACTGTGGATTTAACTTTATTAAATTCTCAACTGACGGCAACTCCCACTAACTATAACTTCACTTATTTTACAGGAGGAGCTCCGATTACCAATCCTACCAATTATCAATACACTACCGATACAACGGTTTCGGTAATTATCAAAGATCCGACACAGGTATTGTGTGATAACAATGATGCTACCATTACTTTAAAAGTTGCTCCGACAGTTACCACCACAGATGCTTCGTTAAGGTCTTGCCCTATTGAAACAAAACCTTCAACAGGATTATTTAACCTGACGACAGCTTCGGTAATCGGTACATCGGGAGTTACCAAAGAATATTATCCGTCTTTAACGGATGCTCAGAATCAAACCAATGCCATTGCAGATCCTGCTAATTATATCGCACCGACAGGAGTGGTTTACATCCGAGTAAGCAATACTTTCGGATGTTTTGATATTGCTGAGGTTACTTTACAGGTGATTTCACAGGTTTTTTCTAATATTCTGGAAGATAAAATTATCTGTATCGAAGATAAAACAACCTTAGATGCAGGTCCCGGATTTACAACTTACCAATGGAGCACAGGTGCGACAACACAGGCAATCAACAATGTAGGAGTCGGAACGTATTGGGTAAAACTTAAAACAGGAGAATGCGTTGTGACTCAAAACGTAAAAGTATATGCTTCAGAGCAACCTGTCATTTCAAGTATTGATATTTCAAACAACACCATCACAGTGCATGCTGTAGGCGGAACTCCGGCTTACCAATATTCGATGGATGGAGTTCACTGGCAGGATTCAAACGAATTTAAAGACGTACCGAGAGGAGATTCAAAAATATATCTGAAAGACGATTACGACTGCGAACCGATCATCATTACTGTGATCGTTCCGAATTTGATCAACGTAATTACGCCAAATGGCGACGGAATCAATGATGTCATCGATTATTCGGCTTTGGCAGGAAAACAGAATCTTGTATTCAATATATTCGACAGATACGGAGCGAAAATCCATCAGGCAGACCAATCCAACAAATACAAATGGGACGGAACTGTTGGCGGCAGAAAAATATCCACCGGAAGCTACTGGTTCTCCGTTTCATGGAACGAAAATGATAAGAAAAATACACCTGTAAAATACTCAGGGTGGATTCTTGTGAAAAATAGAGAGTAAGTATTAATTATAAACCCTTATAAATATGAAAGTAAAAATATTTTTTGGAGCAATGGCTCTCCTTTCAGCTTCTTCGATAGCTGCACAAAACTTCCAGCAAATGCCTATTTCATCGGGTCTTACAGCAGATGTAATTGCCAACGGAGTCGGATCTGCGTTAGCTTCTACAACGATAGATGTGGATGGTGTTTCCTATGCATTTATCTCAAAAGATTTTCAGGCAACCTCCTCAAGTACAGCACTTACCTATGGTTTGCCTATCGACAGACTTGTAAACAGTGTAGTGGCAACGACACCGGGATTAACCTATAAACTGGCAAGTTATGACTCTAATAACTCTTTGAGATTAGCCAGTCAGAATGATACAGGAACGATCGTTTTTTCGACACCTACTCCGGCTTTTAAACTGTACATGCTTGCAACAAGCGGAAGTGGGGCTTCAACAGTAACGGCAACCGTAAATTTCACCGACAATACTTCGCAGACTATTACAGGAGTAACGGTTGCAGACTGGTATGATGCTACAGGATTTGCAATTCAGGGATTTGGTAGAATCAACAGAAATACCAACGCTCTTGAATCCGGAAACGCAACAAACCCAAGATTGTATCAAGTTGTATTAAATATTGATGCTGCTAATCAGGCAAAACCAATTCAAAGTGTAACCATTACTAAGACTTCAACAGCTCAGGGTTATACGAATGTTTTTGCTTTTTCAGCAGACGCTTATTCAGATTGTGTACCTCCGACATTGAATGCGGTAGGGACACTTACTCCTAACTCTGCAGCTATTTCATGGACATCTCCAAGCGGAACAACTCCTGCAAGTTATGATGTATATTACAGCACAACCAACACCGCTCCAACAAGCAGTACAACTCCTAACTTTCCCGGAATTACAGGAACTTCTACGACAATTCCTAGTTTGAACCCAAATACCAATTATTATTACTGGGTAAGAGCAAACTGTAGCTCAGGAACAAGCCAGAGTGCATGGTCATTCTTTGGTACATTTAAGACTTTATGCGGACCTATGACTTCTCTGTCTGAGAATTTTGATTCTTATACAACGGGTAGTATCGTACCGGATTGCTGGGCAAGAATTATTGATACAAACGGAAGCCAGACTATCTCTTCTGCGACTCCGGTAGCTTCAGGAACAAGACAAATTTATCAATATAGCTCAACTACACAAAATCCTACGACTGTTGTTCTTCCTCAATTCAGTAACATCAATGCAGGAACAAATTGGTTAAGATTTAAAGCAAGAGTAAGCACTGCAACAGGAACATTAAATGTAGGATATGTAACCGACCCTGCGAATAGCTCAACTTTTGTTCAGTTACAGGCTGTAAGCATCGCAAATACGGTATATGCAACGGCAGGTTCTGAGTACACCGTTATTATTCCTTCTTCTGTCCCTGCAAATGCAAGACTGGCAATTAGAAATACAGCAGATGCAAAATCTTATTATTGGGACGATGTATATTGGGAAGCGACTCCTAGTTGTTTTGCACCTTCAGGATTAACTTCATCTAATGTTTTAGCAAATACAGCAAATATTGCATGGACAGCTCCTGCTTCAGCACCTGCAAACGGCTATGAATATTATTATTCTACAAGCAGCACTGCTCCTACATCTGCAACGGCAGCATTAGGAACAAGTACAGCTACATCAACTACTATAAACGGGCTTACTCCTGCTACCACTTATTATGTTTGGATAAGATCAGCATGCAGTACTTCTGATAAAAGTACTTGGTTCGGATCTGTTACATTTACTACTGCATGTGCAACTTTAGCAGCTCCTTTCGCACAAACATTTGATAACGCAGCAATTCCTAACTGTTGGACGAATACAAACCCTGGAAGTACAAGTGCAACTCTTCTTTGGAAGTTTACAGGAAGTGCAGATTACGGAGCAAATCTTGCCAATAACGGAAGACCAGCCGGTACTTATGCATGGGTAGATGCAAGTTCGCCATATACCGGAGCGGGTTCTAATACTGTACAATTGCTAACTCCATACATCAATTTAACAGGATTAACTTCTCCATATATTTCATTTGATTGGTTTAAAAATCATTCTACATCAACATCTACAACGGTAAGCCCGTCAACGTATGACAATAACAAACTTACAGTAGAAGTGAATGACGGAAGCGGTTGGGTATCTGTTTGGTCGGATACATCAAACTCAAATCTATGGAGAACGGTAGGAGTTCCTTTGGCATCTTCTTACATCGGAGCTACGATTCAGGTAAGATTTACTGTTGACAAAAATGTGAATGGTAATGGTTATTTCTACGACGATTTACTACTTGATAACGTAGAAGTGAAGCAAAATCCTGTTTTAGCGACAAGTGACGTTTCAATAGCCAAAAATAATATCAAGATTTATCCTAATCCTTTCAAAGATGTATTAAATATTTCTGAAATCGAAAAGGTAAAATCAGTAACCATCAGTGATGTTTCAGGAAGAGTGGTGAAAACAATAGACAATCCTTCAAAAGAAATCAATTTAAGTTTCTTAAATTCCGGATTATATCTAGTGACACTTCGTCTTAAAGATGGAACTCAATTCACTGTAAAAGCCATTAAAAACTAATTTTATATTAGATTTATATTTTGCTGACCGGCAGCTGCATTTTATGCGGCTGCCATTTTTTTATAGACTTATACATCTTTTAAACGCAACGTCCTCAAAGTTTTTTTCAATTAAACTTGAAAATATTTCTCGTTCGCAAGGGCGTTTCACTCAGCTAAAGTCGCAATCAGCCTTTGCTGAACAGAGTGCCTTTGCGAACGAGAAACAAAAACTCTCCATCAATAAAACGTTGCAGACATCGTGTTTAAAATAATTTATATAAACAAAATGCTTTCAGTCAATATTTTGTTAGCTTTTGTATTCAAAAACGATTTAAATCATTCAACAATAAGCTTTTGCATCTTTTGCGGTTAAAATTTTAAGGCTAAAAATATTCAAAGGCTTTATTTCGGTAATTCAGGAAGAGAAATTCTTTCCGGTTTGGTTGATAAAGTTCGGAGGAAAGCTTCTAATTGCGAGATTTCTTCGTCCGATAATTCCAGCATTCTTACCATTCCGGATTTTTGTGAATGTAAAGTAATTCCTTCGTAAACGGTTGATCTTTTTTGAGAATATTCAGGGTTTCCTTTGCTGTAAAATTCAATAACTTCCGTTAAAGTCATCATGGATCCGTTGTGTTCCCAAGGTCCTGTTCGTGATACTTCACGCAAACTCGGCACACGGAATTTCCCGGCATCTTCAGGATTTTTCGTAACCAAATATTTTCCCAGATCCTCCCCTTTTTCACCCAATAAAGAAGTTCCTACATTTTCAAATTTATTATTAGAAAAATAACCCGAATTGTGACAATTAATACATTGCGCTTTCGTTCTGAAAAGATGAAGGCCCATCAATTCATCGTTCGTGTAAGCGTCTGATTTTCCGCCAATAAACTTATCAAATTTGCTTGAAGAACTTTTCACCGTTCTTTCAAAAGTGG
This sequence comes from Chryseobacterium ginsenosidimutans, assembly GCF_024807225.1. Classification (GTDB taxonomy): domain Bacteria; phylum Bacteroidota; class Bacteroidia; order Flavobacteriales; family Weeksellaceae; genus Chryseobacterium; species Chryseobacterium ginsenosidimutans. The sequence goes on along the minus strand of NZ_JANUCO010000001.1, from coordinate 2,544,955 downwards.
CAATAGCTTTAGAAATTCTGTCTTTCGTTACCAATTTATCTCCAAAAGCTTTTTCAAATAAAATTTCATAGCCTTTTATTTTTGAAATTTTTCCGGCTGCGATGTCGATATGTTCACTCATTTCCCTTTCATCCTGAATCGGCATTTGCGATTGCTCTTCCAACGATTTGGCGCGACCGTCCCAGAATAAAGATTTCGCATAGGCAACATTCAGAATACTCATGGCGTTTCGCGTTCCTATTTGTCGGTCGTGACCGAAAGAAAACGTTCTGTTGTCGCACCAACCCAATTCCGGATCGTGACAGGAAGCACACGCAATTTGGTTTGATTTTGAAAGTCTCGGATCAAAAAAAAGTGTTTTTCCCAACAATTCTTTTTCCGCAGAATATTGATTATCATCAGGAAACTGAACGTTTGGCAAATGACCGATTTCCAAAAAAGACGGCGCAGATTCCGGGTCTAAAATTGGTTTTGGCCACTTCGAAGAATCGCCTGAAGAATACAATTTTCTCAGGTTTTCTATAAAAGCAACTTTTTGGCGGGCTTCCTTTTGTACCGAATTACTTAAACAGTTGTTTAAGATAGAAACTAAAAGAAATAAAACCAAAATCCAACTTAAAACATTCTTCATGGTCATTCGGAGTTTCAGCAAAAGTATGACATTTTTTAATTTTTATTAATCGTGAAATTTTCTGTATTAAAAATATTTAATCAAATAAAAATCTTCATACCCCGTTACTACATTGACCTAATTACGATGAATAGCTATAATTTGACATTTCATACCACAAAATTTCACGCTCTTTTCAAATAATTGGGATTTAATAAATTATCTTTAAACTTTTATATTCAAATAATAAACAAACTTAAATGCAGACATTATCCTTGAAAATTGCCACTTCCGCAGCCGCAATTTGTTTCAGCACATTTGTTTTTGCGCAACAAAAATACTCGGTAAGCGGCACTGTAAAAGATAAGAAGAACGGAGAATTATTAATCGGAGTCACAGTAAGAGTGGCTGAAGATCCTACAATTTCGGTAGCCGCCAACGAATATGGTTTCTATTCTCTTTCGCTTCCAAAAGGAACTTACAATCTCATCATTTCAAATCCCGGTTTTAAAGATTTTCAGCAAAGTATTAATGTTGAAGATAATATTAAGCAGGATTTACAGCTTGATTCAGGAGAAACGGAAGAAAGAACGGGAAAAATAGATGAAGTTGTGATTTCCGGAATTAAAAAAGATAAAAATCTTACTTCCGCTCAAATGGGAACGGAAACGTTGAGCATCAAAAACATTGAAAAACTTCCCGTTTTATTCGGTGAAAAAGATGTGATGAAAACGATTCAGCTTTTACCCGGAATCAAAAGCAACGGTGAAGGAAGCAGCGGATTCAGTGTGAGAGGCGGTGCAACCGACCAGAATCTTATTTTGCTCGATGAAGCGGCAGTTTATAATGCATCGCATTTGCTTGGTTTTTTCAGTACTTTCAACAGTGATGCCCTTAAAGATGCAAGCATCATCAAAGGAAACAGTCCGGCTCAATATGGCGGTCGACTTTCTTCTGTTTTGGATGTTAAAATGAAGGATGGAAACAATAAAGATTACAACGTCAACGGAGGAATTGGTTTAATCAGCAGTAGGTTGAGTGTGGAAGGCCCTATTCAAAAGGAGAAATCGTCATTTATCGTTTCAGGAAGAAGAACGTATGCCGATTTATTTTTAAAAGGAACGGATGATTTCAAAGACAGTAAGTTATATTTTTATGATTTAAACTTAAAAGCCAATTATCAAATCAACGATAATAACCGTTTATATTTATCGGGATATTTCGGGAGAGATGTTTTGGGATTGGGCGATACTTTCTCGACAGATTGGGGAAATACAACGGCTACTTTACGTTGGAACAGCATTATCAGCAGTAAATTATTCTCGAATACTTCATTAATTTACAGCAATTACAACTATAATGTAAGCTTGAGCAGCAACAATAATACGTTTGGATTAGATTCAAAAATTGAAGACTGGAATCTGAAGCAGGATTTTACATGGTTTGCAGGAAATAAACATTCTGTCCGTTTTGGTTTACAGTCTATCTATCATACGATTACGCCAAGCAGTGCTTCCGGAACAAGTGTAAGCAGTTTTCCGAGAAATTCCAGAGATTCCTGGGAAAATGCAGTTTATATGAATGATGATTTTAAAGCCACTGAAAAACTGACGATTAATTATGGTTTAAGACTTTCTATGTTCAGCGTTTTAGGCGGAGATACCTTTAACAGCTATGAAAACGGAAATCTTGTAGGTTCTGAATTTTTAGAAAAAGGAAAATTCGGGAAAACATATGTCAATCTTGAACCTAGAATTACAGCCAATTATAGATTGAATGAAGTGAGCAGTGTAAAAGGAGGATATTCACGAAACACTCAAAATCTCCATTTATTAAGCAACAGTGGAAGCGGAAATCCTACCGATCAATGGATTGGAAGCAGTTACACCGTAAAACCGGAAATTGCAGATCAGGTAAGTGTCGGTTACAGCAGAAATTTCAACAATAATAATTATGAACTGAATGCGGAGATTTATTACAAATCAATGCAAAATCAGATTGATTATAAAAACGGAGCACAAATTAGCTTCGATACTGCAGCAGACGTAGAAAGTGAATTGTTATTCGGTAAAGGAAGAGCGTATGGTTTGGAATTAATCGCCAAAAAGAAAAGCGGAAAACTGACGGGCTGGATTTCTTATACTTTGTCTAAAACAGAAAGAAAAATCAACGGAATTAATGATAACGAATGGTACGATTCAAGAGTCGATAAAACGCATGATCTATCGATTGTTGCGACGTATCAGTTGAATCCGAAATGGTCTTTTTCAGGATTATTCCTTTACAGCACAGGAAATGCAGTCACTTTCCCGACTGGGAAATATGAACTGAACGGGCAAACCATTTTCCAGTACAGCAACAGAAATGCCGACAGAATGCCCGCTTATCACAGAATGGATCTGAGTGCAACGTATGAACCGGTTACCAGTAAGCGTTTCAAAGGATCTTGGTCATTCGGAATTTACAATGTTTACGGACGAGAAAATGCTTACACCATTACATTTGAAGACAATCCCGACAAACCGGGAACGACGCGAGCCATGCAGACTTCACTTTTCCGTTGGGTTCCCAACATCACTTATAATTTCAAATTTTAACTCATGAAAAATATATTTTTAATCATATTATCGCTGTTTTTAGTAACGTCTTGTGAAAAAGAAATTGATCTTGATTTGGAAGATCAAAGCGGGAAAATCGTCATTGAAGCCAATGTAACCGACCAAGCCGGACCTTATTTTGTGAAAATAACAAAATCTGTAGCTGTTACAGAAGCCAATCAATATCCTGCGATAGAAAATGCACAAGTAGTTTTAACTGACAATACTGGACAGACAGAAACGCTTCAATATGTAGGAAACGGAACATATAAAACATCAACTTTCGTGGGACAATCCGGAAGAACCTACACGTTGAACATCAATGCGGAAGGCAAACAATACACCGCACAAAGCACGATGCCAAATGCCGTTTCTTTTGATGGTTTGGATCAGGATTCTTTCATGGTCGGAGGCGAAACGAGTTATACGCTTTTACCTGTTTTTACAGATCCATCGCCTTTAGGAAATCGTTATCTTTTCGTTTATACCGTGAATAATAATCCTAAGAAATTCTTTTCAGACTTTTCGGATAATGTAAATAACGGAATGCCTAACCAAAGACCTTTATTACTTCCTAATGATGACGAAGATGTAGATGACATAAAAGTAGTTGTGGGCGATGCGATTCACGTAGAAATGCAATGTATAGACGACAAAGTATACACCTACTACTCTGCCCTTCTGCAGCTTTCAGACGGCGGTCCCGGCGGCGGAGTCACTCCTACAAATCCTCCGAGTAATATCAGCAACGGAGCTTTGGGATATTTCTCAGCGCATACGGTGAGAACAAGAACCACAGTGATTCAATAAAAGAAAATTTTAACATACAAGAAAAGCTATTTTGGTACATCCGGAATAGCTTTTTTTATTTACCATTTTGATTTACAGATTAATAATTAAAACCTTATAGGTTTTAAAAATCTAAAGAGCCTTGTCAAGTTTTTTGAACCTTGACAAGGCTTCAGATGCGAATCTCTTCCCCCCAAATATTCTAATACTATACTTAGATCATTCCAGGATGACAAACCTTGTGGAAGATCATGAGGTAAAATAGACTACTATAACTCTTGGATTGCCTCTATGGAATCCTAAATCAAGTTGAGAAGAAAAAAGGAACAAGCTTTTTAAGTAAAATAATTTTCAATACTGTAACAAAATGAAAACAAATATTGTCTTTATTAAAAACAGCATGTAAATATTCAACCAAATCTTAAATAAAAATGAAAAAATTAAAGTTAGTTTTATTCTTAACAGGCATTTTCATCAGTCAAAATGTATATTCACAAATAAAAACCGTGAAAGGAGGAAATTTATCTCCCGCAGAAATTGATGCATTTCTTCAGAAACAAATGGATTCACTGCAAATTCCGGCTTTATCAATTGCCATTATTAACAACAACAAAGTCGTCTATCAAAAGGCTTTCGGAACTAAAAACTCTCAACAGGAGAAGATAAATGACCATACTTTTTTTGAAGCGGCATCGATGACAAAACCTATGTTTGCGTATACCGTTCATCAGCTTGTAAAAGAAAAAGTTCTGGAATTAGACACTCCACTTTACAAATACCTCCCCTACAAAGATATTGCCGATGACGAGCGTTACAAACTGATTACAGCAAAAATGATTCTCGACCACACATCGGGTTTTCCCAACAGAAGAGAAAATAATAAACTGACTATCAACTTTACTCCGGGAACGAAATTCGATTATTCGGGTGAAGGTTATGAATATCTTTCAAAAGTTATTGAACATCTTACCGGTAAAAAAATAGACGAGGTGATGCAGCAATATATTTTCAAACCATTAAAAATGAAAAATTCATACATGTCTTTTAATGAAGAGGTTAATAAAAATCTATTGGATGGAATACGAGACAATGGCGAAAGAGGCAGAAATGAACCTTATTTACAACCCGACGTCGCTTCCTCTTTATATACTGAACCACAAGAATATGCAAAATTTGTGATCGAATTAATGAAAGAAAGTCAGATCAAAAACAGCATTTTCCAAACGATGGCAAAACCGCAGATAGAAATCCACGAAGCGGACATGGATCCTAATCTTAAAATCGCAATGGGATTAGGTGTTTTTGTAGAAAATACACCTTATGGCGCAAAATATTCTCATGGCGGAAGCAACGGAAACTGTTATAATTCTCTATTTCAAATTTATAAAGAACCTAAAGTCGGGTTTGTTTATTTTATGGCGGGATGCAAACTGGGAGAATTCGCTGTAAGAATGGATAAATTTATTAATACCGGAAAATAATATGAAGCATGAAAAAAAAATTATTTATAGAATTAATTCTATTGATGTAACAAAAACCCACCGTTCGGTGTCTTATATATGAAACATAGTTTTTAAATGAAAAATATTTTGATACCCATCGCTTTACTCGCGAGCATTTTTACTTTTGCACAAGCAGAAAAAGACACCATAAAATCAAAAGAAAAGGAAATTGAAGGAGTTACCGTTACGGTAAGAAAACCAACCGTGGAATCTAAAGCCGACAGAACGGTTTTCAATGTTTCCAACAGTTCGATCCTTGCCGGAAATACAACTTGGGATGTTTTGAGAATGACACCTTTGGTAAGTATCGATAACAATGATGCCATAAAAGCTGAAGGAGAAACCGTTACCGTTTATATCAACGACAGAAAAACCGTTTTTACCGGTAAAGAATTAAAAGAATATCTAAAAACAATTCCTGCCGATAATCTGATGAAAATTGAGGTAATTACCAGTCCGTCTTCACGTTATGAAGCGACAGGATCGGTGATTAATATCGTTTTAAAGAAGCGAGATGATGAAGGAATGAAAGGAAGCGTGACTTTTAACAACAGACAAAATACCAAAAACTCGCAATACACGAATTTAAATCTCAATTACCATAAGAAAAACTTTACACAGACATTCATCGGAAGTTACAGCGATAACACGTACGTTCAGAGAAGCTCCAGTTTGTACAATTGGTATAAAGATAATTCTACCAACCAGATCGACAGCTATGTGACAGGCAGAAGCAAGAGCCCTTCTTTTTCATCAACTTCAGAATTTGAAATCAATAATAAAAATACATTCGGGGTTATTTTAGAATATTACCAGAGCAATTCTACCTCAAACTCTGAAGCGAGCAGAATAGACCATATCAACAGTATTTTCGACAGCTCTTCTGAGCAAAATCAAAATTCAACGGGGCTTAACCGTAACTTGGGAACCAACCTTTTTTATAAATGGTATGATAAGGAAAAGAATAAAATTCTGGATGTAAATGTAGGAACAAATTATTACGGTCAGTCGGAAGACAGTTATTTTGTTAATAATATCAATTCCGCTACTGATGGGGCTTCAACAAAGGATATAGGTGTTCTTTCTGATACAGAAAACCGAAATTATTATTTAAAAGTAGACTACACTCAGCCTTTGGGGAAATCGGGCGCAACTTTTGAAGTCGGAGGAAAAATTAACCTTAATAATAACGTTGTTCCCAATAATTTATACGGAAATATGTTGAGCGGGCTAAGTCCGAATGACACCTTTCATTATGAGGATAATATCAGTTCGTTGTACGCCAATTACAGCAAAACTTTCTTTAAGAAATTAGAGACGAGAGTCGGTGTCCGTTACGAGTATATCGATTATAAAATGCGTCAGGATGTTGCCGGAACTTCAAGAAAAGATTCTTACGGGACTTTCCTACCCAATTTATTATTAAAATATAGTTTTTCCGACAAATATGATTTGAGTTTAACATACAACCGAAATCTCTGGAGACCGTGGTACGCAGAATTCAACCCTTTTATGACTCCTAATACAGACGGAATCTACAGCCGTGGAAACCTCGATCTGGAGCCCAATCCAAGCGACAGACTGTACATGAAACTGGGAATTCTGAAGAAATATTTTATTTCTGCAAGATATTCATTTACGGATCAAGATTATTGGACAGATTATATACAGGGAGAAATTCCAGATGGTACAACGACTAAAAAAATCACCATTACGCAGCCTTCCAATTTTAGCGGAAAAGTGCATAAATACTATCTTTATGCAAATACCAATCAGACATTTTTCAAAAATAAATTTACCGTAAATATGGGTCTTGGATGGTATTATATCGACAATAGTGATTTCAATCAAAAGAATGACCTTAAAGGCAGTAGTTATATCAGTTATCTTAGCGCTTCCACCAATCTTTCGTATACCAATCTTTTTAATAAAAATATTAATTTGAGTGCATGGGTTGAAGTTTCCAATCAGAATAACGGAAATTCTACCACCAATAAAGCGAATGTTTTTCATAATATTTCTGTTACCAAAATATTCCCAAAAACACAAATGGAAGTCAGCTTACAACTAATGAATATTTTCCAGAGACCAAATTATGATGCCACCACTTACAATACAGGAGGATATGTGAGAAGTGCTTCAAAATGGGATTGGTACGGAGCTTCCATCTCATTCGTAAAACGTTTCGGAAACCAAAAAGTAAAAGAAAATACCAAAACCGATGTCGAGAAAAATGGCGGCGGCGGAAAATAATTTTTTGATGTTAAATATGAAAGCGGATGATGGATTGATTTTCATTGTCCGTTTTTTTTGCTATTAAAATTTCACAAAATAAAGTCGTGGTGTAGTTAGAATTTTTCTCGTTTTTTCAACCTATCACAATCAATTCAACGCTCTGTTTGTCATCCTGGAAGGATCTAAGCGTAGTATTAGAAAATAGTTTGGAAAGATTCGTGCCTAGATCCTTTCAGGATGACAAACTTTGTGGAAAATCATAATCATATAATAATTAAACATAAAGAAGGAGCCATCAGAATTAAATTTAAAAACTTTTGTAATAAAACCCATCCGTAATTTACATACAACCTTCATCGTTTTGCATACATCAACTCCATTATTTCTGCTGAATTTTGTATCAATAAAATCAAGAATATGAATTTTAAACACATTACATTAGGAAGTCAGGGATTAGAAATTCCAAAAATCGGTTTGGGCTGTATGGGAATGACAGGTTTTGAAGAAGCCAATATGTACGGAGAAGCCGATGAAAATGAAGCGATTGCAACCATTCACCGCTCATTCGAATTGGGAGGAAATTTTCTCGATACTGCCGATTTATACGGACCTTTAAAAAACGAACAACTCATCGCAAAAGCCATCGGAAACGATCGTGACAAGTACATTATTGCAACAAAATTCGGTTGGGAAATCGATGACAATAACAAAGTAACCTGGGCAATCAACGGAACGAAAGAATATGTAAAAAAAGCAGTCGAAAGATCTCTGAAAAACTTAAAAACAGACTACATCGACCTTTATTACATGCATCGTCTCGATAAAAATACACCGATCGAAGAAACTGTAAGCGCCATGAGCGATCTGGTAAAAGAAGGAAAAGTAAAATACATCGGATTATCGGAAGTGTCTTCTGAAACCGTAAAAAGAGCGCATGAAGTTCACCCAATCACAGCTGTACAAAGCGAATATTCTTTGTTTGAAAGAACAGTTGAAGAAAAAGGAGTCTTAAAAACATTAAACGAATTAGGAATTGGTTTTGTGGCGTATTCACCGTTGGGAAGAGGATTTTTATCCGGACAGATCCGTTCAGTCGATGATCTTCCGGAGAATGATTTCCGAAGAGGAATTCCGCGTTTTCAGGGAGATTATTTTCAGAAAAACATCGAACTGGTGGAAGCTATCGAAAATATGGCAAAAGAAAAAGAGGTTACGTCTTCTCAATTGGCTTTGGCTTGGATTATGAGCAAGGGAATTGTTCCGATTCCGGGGACGAAACGTAGAAAATATGTGGAACAGAATATTGCATCAGCCAACATTCAATTAAGCAAAAACGACCTTCAAAAACTGGAAAGTATCGTACCTTTAGGAACCGATACGGGAGCGCCTTACGACGAATTCAGTATGGGACTTTTAGATTATTAAATTTTACATTTACAGTATGAATACGATCCAGTCTGTTTCCGCTTTTCACCGTTTGCTTTCCCTGCCCGAGCCGAAACATCCTTTGGTAAGCGTCATCAATTTATCAGAAAGTATATTTCTGGAAGACGACGTCTGGAAAGGTTTTATGAACAGATTTTACTGTGTCGCCTTAAAAAGAGAAGCCACAGGAAAAATAAGATACGGACAGCAACATTATGATTATGACAAAGGAGTTTTAAGCTTTACAGCTCCCAATCAGGTGCATTCGTTGGATTTAGGAACGATGGATTGTGACAGTAAAGGTCATCTTTTGATTTTTCATGAAGATTTTTTATTAAAACATCCTTTAGCGCAAACCATTTCGAGCTTCGGGTTTTTCTCTTATGCTGTGAATGAAGCGTTGCATTTATCCGAAGATGAAGAGCGTGATTTAATTGAAATCTTACACAAAATCGACAAAGAATCTCAACATATCGACCGACATACGCAGGAAATTATTTTGTCACAAATTGATTTGCTGCTAAATTATTCCAAACGGTTTTATGAAAGACAGTTTATCACCAGAAAAAACAATAATCATCAGTTATTGGCGAAGTTTGAGCAATTTTTAAATGACTATTTTAATCAGGAACAAGCTGCAAAAAACGGACTTTTAACTGTTCACCAAATTGCCGAAGCGATGAATCTTTCACCGAATTATTTAAGTGATCTTTTAAGAGTTCATACCGGACAAAATACGCAACAGCATATTCATGAAAAGCTCATCAGCAAAGCAAAAGAGAAGCTTTCATCAACCCAGTTATCTGTAAGTGAAATTGCTTATATTTTAGGTTTTGAACATGCACAGTCTTTCAGTACGTTGTTTAAAAAGAAAACGAATATGGCTCCGCTGGAATTCAGGGCGAAGTTTAAATTTAATTAGCTTTTTTTAAACCATTAAGATATATAATTAAGGAGTTAAGAAAAATTAAGAAGTCTGATTTTTTCAAGTAATAAACATTATGCTTCATAAACATTTTTAATGTTGTTCTTATATCAATCTTAACTCCTTAATTTTCCTTAATGATTTAAATTTCAATCAGTTTTAAAATAAAATATTAGCTTCAAATCAATAAAAAACCACCCAAATTACGGTGGTTTTATGTTTTAAATAAAATTTATTCAATTACTGTTTACGAATACGATATAATTTCCCGCCATCCGTTACTGCGTACAACGCATTATCCAGACCTTGCGTAATATCTCTGAAACGCTGGTTTTCACTGGCAAGAAGCCTTTCCTCTCCTATCACTTTATTGTTGTCAAGAACCAGTCTTGCGATATGCATTCCGCTTAATGAGGCTACGAAAAGATTGTTTTGCCATTCCGGAATACTGTTTCCTTTGTAGAATGTAATTCCGCTTGGAGAAATTACGGGATCCCAATAATAAACCGGCTGCTCCATTCCTGCTTTTTGCTGAATTCCGTCACCGATTGTCGCTCCGTTGTATTCAATTCCGTAAGTGATGGTTGGCCAACCGTAATTTTGACCTGCCTGAACATGGTTAATTTCATCACCTCCTCTCGGTCCATGCTCACTTTGCCACAACTCTCCGGTTATTGGATGAATCGCGATTCCCTGCGGATTTCTGTGACCCATACTATACAATTCCGGCAATGCTCCTGATTGCGTGAAAGCTGGATTTCCCGGAGCCGGTTGACCGCTCGTTGTAATTCTTAAAATCTTCCCGACAGCCGCTGTTGCAGATTGCGCCAAAGGTCTTGTGGAAAGATCCGAGCGTTCTCCTGTGCTTACAAATAGATTTCCTGTGCTGTCGAATAAAATTCGTCCTCCATAATGCAGATTTCCAACATTCGCAGAAGGATTTGCCCTGTAAATGACCCCCGGATTTTCTACCGTTGTTTCAGAGTTTGAAAGTCTGCCTTTTGCCACGGAAGTTACGTTTCCTCCTGCTACATTTTCAGAGAAAACCCAATATATCATTCTGTTGGATGTAAATTGCGGATCGACGCAAATTCCCAACAATCCGCCTTGTCCTCCCGAATTTACAGCCGGAATTCCTGTAATGGCATTGCTTAAAGTTCCGGTATTGCTTACGATTCGCATTGTTCCCATTCTTTCTGTGATTAATAATCTTCCGTCCGGTAAACTGGTAATTCCCCAAGGCGCAGATAATGCTGAAGTCACCACTTCGGAAACATAAGGTGTTGATGTTTTAACACCATTCGCTCTGGTTTGTCCAGGAAATGCAGGTTGATAATTGGTATTGGCAGCATTGTTTTCAACCGGAGGAAGTGTATTGTTTCCTCCATTGTCATCAATCGTATCCGAACAACTCGCGAAAAGCATAGACGATACAATTATTAGATGATGAGTTCTTATTTTCATATTTCAAAATTTTGGTGATTTGATAACTAAAGTCAGTGTTTTTACAACAAATTATTTGCCATAATTCACTTTTGTGTGTTTTTTGTAAGTATTCTTCAATCGGTTGCACGAATCATTAATTTTGTATTTATTTAAGAGCTTAGTTTAATAGCGATTTGGATATCATGAAATTTAATTAAAATAGTCTTCTATAAATCGTGTTTTGGCATAGATATTAATGTAAGTATTGAAACACTGAGATGGAAAATATTTTAGAAAATAAAGAATTAATAAACAGTTATTTAAGCTTAAGTGTTCAGAAACAATTTAACTTAAATATAGATTTGAAAGGCGAATATGCTTTTGCAGAAAATCTTGTTTCCAAAAGAACAATTATTGCTGCTACTTTTTCGGATAAAATACTTTCCCATCCAATTATCAAAATGTTCCTCACCTCAATTATTTCACAAATTAATAACGGAAATTGTGATACAGATTTTATAAAAAATCAACTAAAAACTCTTTAGAAATCAAACAATTATTACCTTCACAAAATTCAACACTAACGCGAGCTTCCAGCTCGTGATTCTAAGATTTGAATTTGTAATTATAGAATTATTATGACTGTGTGCACGAGCAAGATACTCGCGCAAGCAAAGGGGGCTCTTGTTTTATTATAATAGCTAAATTACAGCATTTTTCATTTTTTAGCGCATTGCCAATAGTCATCAAAAATTCTTATTACATTTAATATTCACTATCTTTAAGTAATTAATCAATTAAAAATTACAATAATGTACCTAATTACAATTAAAAATGATTTAGAAAATCACACGTTCAAATTAAATGAAGAAGAAGCTAATTCTGCTTGGCAAGAAATTAATTATTGTCTTGAAGGCAAAATAGAATTTGTTACTTTAAAAGATGAAAAAAGTGAAGTGATATTTAGTACTGAAGTTCTCAAAAACTACAAATTAGCTAAAGACAAAGAGACTGAAATTATTATTTTCTAAAAAGAATCCCCATCTTTATAATGAGGCTTTCTTTCCTCTTCCCAACCTTTGTGTAAAGTGGTATGTAGTTACCTAAATTAATCCCCCCCGCTGGTACATTCTATGATAAAAATATCGTTATAAATATTATTCCAGCATTTTCGATTTCTATGTATTCAAAATAAAATTTAAACCTATTTTAAAAAAGCAAAAATTACAAAAGAGTAAAATAAAAATCCCCGCAATATTGCAGGGATTTTACTCTAAAAGAATATTTTAATTTCAGATTTGCTCTTGCATATACTTTGCAACCTTGTCTTCAAGATCTTCTAAATTAAATGGTTTTGCCACATAATCATCTGCTTGAGCTTCTTCTGCCAAAGCTACGATATCGTTATTTGCCGTCACATAAATCACCGGAATATTTTTAAATTCCTCATGATTTTTCAGAAGCTTTGTTGCTTCCACACCGCCGATTTTGGGAATCCAGTTATCCATCAGAATAACATCCGGTCTGTACCGCTCTACTCTTTCCAAAATATCATGCGAGGTTTCTGAAATTTCGACCTGATAACCATTCTCTTCAAAAATGATGCTGATCACTTCCAAAATAGCTGTATCATCATCAAAAATCAAAATTTTCTTTTTGCTCATATAGGTATATTTAACTTAGTTAGGGGTTTATTTTTATTATAATTGATTAATATAATTCGCCAAATTATCAGGTGTAATGATTAAATCATAATCAATTTCTTTTACAGCGTGTTTCGGCATATAATTCACCTCCGCTGTTTCGGGATCCTGAATCCATACTTTTCCTTTATTTTTTTTGATGTATGCTAAACCTTCCACTCCATCGGCATTGGCGCCGGATAATAATACACCGATCATATTTTCACCATAAATTTCTGCCGCAGATCGGAACGTAACATCAATTGACGGACGAGAATAATTCATCTTTTCCGAACTGTCGAGAGACATTATTTTTTTGTCCTCAAATAATAAATGATAATCTGCCGGAGTAATATATATTTTATTATTCTTAATTTCCGCTTTATCCTCAATTTCAATCACTTCCATCGGCGAAAACTGCTGAAGCAACGTCTGTAAAATATTGGTAGAGTTTGCTTTACGATGCACCACCAACACAATAGCAAAGTTGAGCCCATCATCTAATTTTTTTATCATCTCCAAAATTACCTGTAAGCTTCCCGCAGAGCCGCCTATCACAATTAATTCTGTATTTGTGGTTTTTATTTTCATGGCAAAATTAGTTTAATGATGATCTACTTTCTTCCAGATTTTCTGTTCGTCAACCTGATGAAAATTTTTATCTAATTTAGAAAATCTTAACGTTTCTTTTGCACCCAAAGCCAAAAAACCTAAATTTTCCAGACTGTTATCAAAAAGACGGAAAACTCTTTCCTGCAAATCTCTGTCAAAATAGATTAAAACATTTCGACAGATAATCAACTGGAAACTGTTAAAAGAACTGTCTGAAACCAGATTATGAGTCGATAAAATAAGCTTTTCCTGAAGACTTTTATCAAATCTTACACTGTCATAATTCGCTGTATAATAATCGGAAAAATCTTTTTTACCACCCGATAACATATAATTTTCAGAGTATATTTTCATTTGCTGGAGAGGAAAAACTCCTGCTCTTGCCGTTTCCAGAACAGACGGATTCAAATCTGTTCCGTAGATCAATGATTTATGATACAAATTCGCTTCTTTCAATAAAATCGCTATCGAATAAGCTTCTTCACCCGTTGAACAACCTGCAACCCAAATCCGGATCAAAGGATAAGTGCCCAATTGTGGCAAAATTTTGTCTCTTAACGTTTTAAAAAACTGCGGATCGCGGAACATTTCCGTTACATTCACTGTAATTTCTTCGATGAAACGTTTCAGATATTCCGGATCATTGAGGATGGTATATCGCAACTCGGCAAAGCTCGTAAACCTGTCAATCAGACAGATACGATTCACCCTGCGTTTAAAAGACGCTCTGCTGTACTCGGAAAAATCATAGCCATACATTTCATGAACATCTTTGATTAAATATTCTACCTCTTCATCCTTTACAATACTCGGTTCCAGCATCCACTACAGTTTTTCGATGGCATTAATTAATTGATCCACATCTATCGGTTTTGATACATAATCCTGAGCTCCCGCATCCAGACATTTCTGTCGGTCTTCCGGCATTGCCTGTGCTGTCACCGCAATTACAGGAATCCCGCTGATAGACGGCGTATTCCTTATAATTTTTATCGCTTCATACCCATCCATTTCAGGCATCATCATATCCATCAAAACGGCAGTAAACTGATTGTCTTTCTTTAAAATATCAATCGCTTCCTGCGCCATTGTGCTGCTTTCAATCTGATAACCACGGGCTTTTAAGGTCAGTTTTAGAGCAAATATATTACGTGGATCGTCGTCCACTATTAAAATTTTCTTATTCATCAGAATTCTAGCTGTTTAACTTTCATATAACCAAACACGAAGTAAGGACAATAATTGGTCGATATCCACAGGTTTTGAAATGTAATCCGAAGCTCCTGCCGTAATGCATTTTTCACGCTCTCCGATCATCGATTTTGCTGTAATCGCAATAATTGGAAGCCTTGTAAACATCGGCATTTTTCTAATCTGCTTTATCGTTTCGTAGCCATCCATTTCCGGCATCATCATATCCATCAAAATAACGTCTACATCAGGATTTTCTTTAATCTGCTGAAGCGCATGTTTTCCATCCATCGCAACCACAACTTCTACTTTATATTTTTCTAAAGCTTTCGTTAAAGAGAAAATATTACGGACATCATCATCGGTAATTAAGATTTTTTTACCACTTAAAACTTCCGTTAAAGACCCCAACGTTTTACTTCTTACATTTTCAATTGAATTATTTTTTTCCTCAACCAAATGCAAAAATAAGCCCACTTCATCCAAAATTCTCTGATAAGAATGCGCCGTTTTCACAACGATAGAATCTGCGTATTGCTTGATTTTCAGCTCTTCAGATTTAGATAAATTATGTTCTGTGAAAATAATGATTGGGAGATTTTCCAGCCCGTCATTGCTTTTTATAGATTCAATTACTTGATATTCATCACCTTTTGAAGCTCCGATATCCAGGATTACGCAATCTACATGATCTGTCGTTAATGCTTTTACACTGTCTTCCACATTATTTTCAACTGATAATGAGATATTAAAATTGCTTAAGAAATAAGATAATGCACTCGCATGTTTGGCGTTTTCTTCAACAATTAAGACTTTTTGAGGTCCTTTTTTTAAGGCTTCTTCAATCTTTCTGAAAACATCGGTCATTTGATCCAAAGCAACAGGTTTGTTGATAAAATCGATCGCGCCTTTCATCAGACTTTCCTTTTTCACGTGCAAAACAGACATCATGTGAACCGGAATATGTTTCGTTTCAGCATTGGATTTTAATTCATCCATTACTTGCCAACCGTCTTTTACCGGTAACTGAACATCCAGTAAAATGGCTTGCGGGTGATATTTCAACGCTGCAGGCAAACCGTAATCTCCTCTCACTTCCACAACTGCTTTATAGTTTTGTAAATGAGCATATTTCAACAAAGCTTTGGCAAAATTCGTATCATCTTCAATGATTAAAATTACTTTATCGCCTTCATTAATATAATTTCTGTCATCGGCTACACTTTCCGGAATTTCCAACGTATTAGTTGATCGGGAGATTTCAATTTCTCCATCTTCCAAAATGTTCTGAATTTCTTCAACATCTTCGCGAATAATTTCCACCAAATCCTGATCTGTTTCCATATGATCGATCTCGGAAATTGCATTAACAGGAATCGTTAAACTGAATTCGCTTCCTTCATTCACCTTACTTTTCAGCACTAATTCTCCACCTAATAATCTTGCGATTTCACGGCTTATCGACAATCCTAACCCTGTTCCACCGAATTTTCTTCGTGTAGAACCATCTGCTTGCTGGAACGCCTCGAAAATAATTCTCTGCTTATCTTCCGCAATTCCGATTCCCGTATCTTTTACTGAAAACACGATGAAATCAGCTTTTTTCGGATCTTTTTTAATATTTAAATTAATACTTCCTTCTTCCGTAAATTTAATCGCGTTTGACAATAAATTTCTCAATACCTGATCTACACGAAGTCTGTCGGTCTCAATCGATTTTTTAACATCATCATCAATCTGAATATTCAACTGAAGCCTTTTTTCCTGAATAACAGGATTAAATAAGCTTTTCAAATCCTTTACAATTTCATCAATGGTAATATCCTGATATTCAAGCGTCATTTTCCCTGATTCTATTTTAGCTAAATCTAAAATTTCATCAATTAGCGTCAATAAACTACTTCCGGAACTCTGAATCACTTTTGCAGATTCTACCTGATCTTCATTTAAATTTTCATCAGGATTTTCCGACATCAAACGGGATAAAAGAAGAATTGAATTTAATGGAGTACGCAATTCATGGGACATATTTGCCAGAAATTCGGACTTATATTTTGTACTTAAAGCCAATTCTTCTACTTTTTTCTGAATCTCATTATTTCGTTCAGCGATCAAGTGGTTTTTGTCTTCCAATAATCTTGAACGCTCTTCCAGTTCGGCATTTGCCTGCATCAATTCTTCCTGCTGAACTTTTAATTCTTCTTCAGAAGCCTGCAATTTTTGGGTCTGCGCTTCCAGTTCGGTATTTAAGTTCTCCAATTCAGCATGTTGCACCTGTAATTCTTCCGATTGCGCCTGAGTTTCTTCGAGCAATTGCTGTTCTTTTTCACGGCCTTTTGCTGCACTTAAAGCGATTCCTATATTTCGGCTGCATTCTTCGAAATAATCAATTCTGTCTTGTTCAAAATTAGAAGTAGATCCCAATTCTAAAACACCGATGTTATGACCATCAGAAAAGATCGGAATTAATAATATTCCGTAAATTTTTATCGTGCTGCTCGCAAAAGTTACCACAAAATCATCTTCATGAAGATTATTGTAAACCTGTATTTTTTCATTAATAAAAGTCTGACCAACCATTCCTTCTCCCGGTTCGAAAGTCTTTTTCATATTACTTTCCAGACCAAAAGCGGTATTTAATTTTAAAACTCCATCGTCATAAAGATATAATGATCCGTTTATGCAATTCCCATATTCAACCAATTGATTTAGAGACTCTTCCGAAACATCTTTCACCGATTTGTTTCCAACTAAAGATTCATTCAAAATGGCAAGACCTTTTTGGCGCCAATCGCTTTTATTAATGGTATCAAAAGAATTTTTAAGGGATTCGGTCATATGATTTAGTGAACCTACCAAATCGCCAAGATCATCTTCTGAATTATCTATCACTTTCTGGCTGTAATCACCACTTGCCACCCTGTTTGCAATCTGCTGAATTGCACTTACACGTCTGCTGATTTCCAGATCTTTTGCCTTAAGCATTTTCTCCAGTTTGTCTCTTCGGATAAGATCTGCTCTTAATTTGATATAGAAAAACGTGGTAACAACAATCGCTGCAATTGCCGAAAAAATGATAAATAAAACCGTTGTATCGGAAGAGCGATTAAGATCTTTATTCTTTATAGCAAGCTGACTTTCTTCGTATTGCACAAAATCGCGAACAATCTGTCGGCATTTATCCATGAAAGTTTTACTGAGTAAAACCTGCTGCTGCGTCATGACGATTCCGTTTCGTCTGTTTTCTACAAAATACTTCAGATTGCTGATATTACTATCAACATTTTTCTTCAGCTCATTCAAACGCTCGACCTGATTTTTGTCTTGAATATGTAACGCTTCTGCCCTTTCAAATACTTTTGGATATTCGATTAAACTGCGATTATAAGGTTCAAGAAATCTTTCTTTCCCAGTCAATTGATATCCTCTGTTTCCTGTTTCGGCATCCAAAAGGGAAATTAATACATCTTTTACAGCGGTGATGGAACGTCGGCTTTGAGATAAGCTTTCGCGATGCTCCATCTGGTTCTGAATGCTCAAATAAGAGGCAATTGAACTTGCAATTAAGATCAACAGCGAAAGTCCTACTCCAATCTGGAGATTTCTTATGATTTTTTTCGGCATAGAAATTAATTTAAAGGTAAGGTGAAATAAAAGGTAGAACCTTCGTCTACTTTGCTGGAAACTCCAATGTTTCCGTGGTGTTGCTTGATGATTTCGGAACAGATGAACAACCCGATTCCCATTCCCTGAAACTGCAGAGAAGATTCTTCAACACGATAAAATTTATTGAATACAGCTTCCTGTTTAAAATCGGGAATTCCGATTCCGAAGTCGGTAACATTTACCTTTACTTCCTGCTCTTCTTCGTCTACAAAAGTCGTTACGATGACCTGATTGTTTTGAGGGGAATATTTGATCGCGTTGGTTAAAAAATTAATCAAAACCTGCTCAATCCGGATTTCATCAAGCGGAATTAAAATATCAGATATAATTCCGTCATGTTTTATTTTTACTTTATTCTCATGAGTCTGCAATATGGTTTCGATTGCATTGCTAATGACATTTCCAAGGTTGGTTGGCTTTTTATTGATTTTCAGCTTACCGTTTTCAATTTTAGAAACATCCAGTAAATCTGTGATCAACGTATTCAGTTTTTCAATCTGATCCTGAACTTTCGTTACAAATCCGGCTTCTGCACTTTCTTTATTCAGCTTTAATTTTCTTTCAAGTAGTTGAACATAAGCTTTAATACTCGTTAAAGGAGTTTTCAGCTCATGACTGGCAATGCTTAAAAATTCATCTTTTTCCTTTTCAACTTTCTTCTGATCATCAATATCTGTAAAAGTTCCGACCCAGTTTTTAATCGTATTTTCTTCACGAACGGGAGTTACCCGAAGCAAATGATAACGGTAATCTCCGGTCTCAATATTTTTGATCCTGATTTCCAGTTCAAGGGCTTTTCCTTTCTTCTTGCAACGTTCAAATTCTTCTTTAATATGAAGATCATCGGGATGAGTTTCCGGAAAATCCTGCTCAGAATCTGAATATTGAAACCATTTTACATTGACAAAGTCTACAATTCCTTCTTCATTTAATGTAAAAGCGATTTGCGGCAAAGATTCCAGCATCAAATGAAAATGATCGATCTGAGATTTCATCGTCACCTGAGATTCTCTTCTTCCTTTTACTTCAAGTTCCAGACTTTGCTGCGTTTTTTTCATCGCAATATTCTGTTCCTGAAGATTGTAGAAAGTTTTCACCTTCAGCATAAGAATTTCGGGATCTACAGGCTTTGTGACATAATCTTTCCCTCCGGAAGCATAACCACGCGTTATGAATCTTTTTTCCGTATTTACGGCAGACAAAAATATGATGGGAACTTCCTTTGTTTTGCTGTAACCAGCTAATGTCTCGGCAACTTCAAAACCATCCATATCAGGCATTTGCACATCCAAAATAATTAGGGCATAATCATTTTTCAATGCTTTTCCTAAAGCTTCTTCTCCGGAATCAGCCGTATCTACCTGAAAATCTTTAGACTCCAATAATTTTTTTAAGGAATAAAGATTGTTTTGGTTATCATCAACAATTAAGATCATAGAAACGTAAAATCAATAATTAATTATACTTACTTTAAGTTCAAAAATACTCACAATATTTCGAAAAACAGTCATTTTTTAACTATTATAGATGCACATACCACATTTATGAACTAATTAATTATTTTTCCGGAAAAATTTTCTTTTGAAGGTTTTACAAATTTCTTACACTAATTCAGGACTTTAATAGTAAAAAATTAATCATGAATTATTTTTTATGTTAAAATTTTCTTTTTACAAAATTATTCACGGTACAGTGTTTGAATATAAAGGCCTCATCAATTTCTTCATTTAAATATATTTTAAAATTTAACCCCTATTTTTTGCAGGGGTTTCGTTTATAGTTTATATATTTGCACCGAATTTCTCATATTTAATTTGAGTTTTCATGGTTATTAGTTTTTAATCCCCGTCGCAAGTCGGGGATTTTTTTGTGGGAAATACAATAAAGTACTTTCGTAAAATAATCTAAATACGATTACGATACTGTATAATTTTAAGTATCAAAAAAATAATTTCTCCCCTACTTAGGAATAAAACATTATCTATATATTTAATCCCCGAATACACCACACAAAATAGAGCCTGATAATTTTGATTTCACGATTGTCTTTTTCGTTTTTAGGTGTATTCATTATATTATTAATAACCAAAACTCAATTTATTTTTATGTCTACAAAAACAGTTCAATTCAGTGTAGAAGTGAATAATATGCAGATCACTTCGGGCAGTTTTCAGGTCTTTGGTATCGTTGAAAAATATGTTGGTGCAGTGAACAACAAAACTTCATTTCAGAACAACACCTTCAGTGCCGAAATTAAAGAAAATGAATCTCAGTACTACTCCGTCACCGTTTTTATTAACGAATATATTCTTGACGGAATTACGTACACCATTAACGAAAAACCGTTAAATCTATTAGCTACACTTTATTTACCTGATGCAAATGACGTGGTAAAAGTGTCGCCGGAATCATCAATTGCTTCTATCTATACGTTTGCCAGAATGACGGAAGTATCAGATCATGGAAAAGTACATATGAAAGGAACCGAGCGCAATATGAAAATTGCATACGGGATGAAGCAGAATCTTTACAAGACTGAAGGAAGCATCGGAGATATGATCAGCAAATCGCCCAATGGTTTTGAGACCAATAGTTATCCGATGTTTAATTCTTTATGCAACCTGTACTATTACTGCTTAACAAATCCTATTGCAAACACCGGAAAACCTTTCTATGACCAGTTTTTAGATTACGTTTGGCATGAAGCAGATAAACCCAATAATAATTTTCTACAGGCAATTCGTAATATTTTACACGATCCTTTTACCAATGCCGGGAATATTTATCAGATGCTTGTCGGTCTGGAAGAGATTTACAAAGATTCGCTAGTTTCTATGAAAAATGTCTCTGATGATCAAAGAGCACCAAATAACTGGACGCTTACTTTAAAAAGCAATTCTTCAGGAGCTAAAAATTTCATTCCCAGTGGTTTCGCCTTCGTAGTTTTTGATGCAGATGATAATGCATGGATTGCTAATAATTTCCGTGCGGGTTCGGCGCTTTCCGGAACACATTGTCCGGTTTATAAATATGATGCCACACCTGCAGATTTTTCTCCCATACAAGGTGGTGGATTGCTCGGTGTTGCCTTTGGAGTAGCGGTGAGTCCCGATAAAAAATATATATCCTTTGGTAATTTTGGTTGGGGTCCGGAACTTAATAATCCACAGGAAGGCAGTATTTCCCGATTTTACTATAAAGACGGAAGACCGATAAGCCCTTCGAACGGTTATACATTGGGATTATCGAGAGTACAAGGTATGGAATATGATAACGATGGTAATCTTTGGATGGCTTCGGTAGGTTTCTCAGGAACCATTTGCACCTTCACAAATCGGTGTTTATCCCTTTGAAAGTGAACCAAGCGCAGTGGTTGTCTATTTAAAACCTGAAAAAGAAGAAGATATAGAAAAAGGACCGACTCCCGAACTTACTTTAATTTGCAATGAATTTCCTGTAAAAAAATCACCAGATTCAGATCCAGAGCTTACAAAAACATCTTACCTCAAAATATTTGATGTTACTCCCGATAATAAAGGGAATGCTTATGTTTCCTGCATCGGAAATTATGATAAAGATAATATTGATAATTGTGCATTTTCTGCGGTTTACAAAGTTGCTATCGAAGACAATAAATTAGTGGTAAAAAACAGTTGGTT
The DNA here is from genome assembly GCF_024807225.1 of Chryseobacterium ginsenosidimutans. Taxonomy (GTDB): domain Bacteria; phylum Bacteroidota; class Bacteroidia; order Flavobacteriales; family Weeksellaceae; genus Chryseobacterium; species Chryseobacterium ginsenosidimutans. Next base: position 2,522,637 of record NZ_JANUCO010000001.1, on the reverse strand, counting down.
TAGTAATTATTCCGGCAGTGCGAATGGTCAGGAAGGCTATGAATCTCTTCGTCAAATAACAATTAACGGCGATGGCGATGTAGTTGTGGTTGGTGTAAGCAGCAATCAGGCAACGATACTTAGCAATGATCTTTCAACAATTAAAGGTTATTATAATGTAAATACTTATGCGCCGTGGGGAGTGAAAATCGATAAAAAACAAACCGTTTTTCTAGCCAATTTCGGACATGATACCGATTTTTCCGAAAACTTACCATTGGATGAACAAGGACCTTTTGGAGTAACTATGCTTCGAGACCCTTCAAAACTTGAAACGGCAATGTTGCTTACTGTTCCGACAGGAGGTTCTGAGGTAACTTTAGCCAACGGATTTCCTCTTTATGGCACACAACCAAAACCCAAATTACACGAATCTAAACATGAACCCGTACAGATGCATTGTTACCAACCAATCATGCGCTTAACATCAACCAATATTGACGGAGCGGGAAATCTTTGGTGTATGAATAACTGGAAACCTTCCGCGATTGTAGACGTATTAGACAATCCAGGTGGAGATGGCGTTGTGATTTTTCTAGGTATCGCAGAACCGGAATAAAATAGACTCTACATCCATCATAATCAGGAGGGTATTTAAAATGAATTTATTGATTTTAAATACCCTCCTATTTTATTAGTTTAAACAAAAGTTTACAGAATAAAAATAAGATTTTTAAAATCTAATGTATTCTTATTTGCAGTGTAATAATAATCTTAAAAACATCTAATGTGTTAATCTTTTGCCTCTTTGGCGGTAAATAAAAGTGTAAATAAGTCTAAAATTAATTCAAAGCCATTTTAAAAGAAACCAGAAAATTTCATCCCATTCAACGATTCATTTTGCCCATTCACCGAAAATTCAATTCATTTTATAGGATTCTTACTGACCTTTACATCAGAAAAAAGCAATAATGCTTAAAAACTAAAATCTTATCATTATGAAAGCAAAAATCGGAATCACAGAACAAAACACTGAGGCAGTGGCAGAACAATTAGCAAAATTATTAGCCGACGAATTTTTATTGTACACCAAAACCAGAAATGCACACTGGAATGTGACTGGTGATAACTTCCACGCCAATCATATTTTCTTCGAAGAACAATACAGACAATTGGATGAATTAATCGACAGCGTTGCCGAACGTATGCGTAAAATCGGGCATTTTGCACCCGCAACAATGAAGATTTATCTCGAATTAACGCACCTTACCGAGTACAGCGAAAGAACAAACGATGGTCTTGGTTTTATGAAAGACTTACTTACCGATCACGAAAGCATCATCGAATTTCTACGCGGAAATATCACTCCTTTCGCAGAAAAATACAAAGATTACGGCACCAGCGATTTCATTACAGGCTTAATGGAAACCCACGAAGAAATGGCGTGGATGATACGTTCTTACTTCAGATAATCAACTTTAAAAACGTAAAAAAACAAAAAGGAATAATTATATTTGTGTCAACCATAAATAACTATCCCTATGAAAGCTCTAATCGTTGATGACAATGATATTGCAAGAACAACGTTGGCACATTTGGCAAAACAGGTTCCGAATCTTACAATTGTCAACGAATATTCCAATGCGATAGAAGCTTACAATCATTTGCAGACCAATCAGGTAGATCTGATATTTTTGGATATCGAAATGCCGGAAATGACAGGAATCGAACTCACGAAAAACCTCTCGGGAAAAGATATCATCATCATTTTCACGTCTTCCAACAAAGAATATGCGCTCGAAGCTTTCGAACTCAATATTGCAGATTACATCCTGAAACCGGTGATGCCTGCAAGATTTTTACAGGCAGTGAGCAAAGCTCAGTCGATTTTGGAAAGCAGAAAAGAAGAGGTGGAAGTCACCAAAGATGAGTTTTTATTCGTCAGAGATTCCAATATTACAAGGCGTTTGAAGCTGGACGATATTTTTTACGCCGAAGCAATGGGCGATTATGTGAAATTTTATACACGGGAAAAAATGTTTGCCATCCACGGAAAGATGAAAACTGCCGAAGAACGTCTTCCGAAAGACCATTTTATCAGAGTTCATCGCTCTTACATCGTTTCTGTAGGCAAGATCGACACGTTGCAGGACGGCGGAATTATGATTAACGGAAAATTCATTCCCGTTGCGGATGCTTATCGAAAGGCGCTCAACACCAGAATGAATGTTTTTTAAGTAATTATTGATTTGGGCAGCTTAATCCGTCTTCCGTTCCCGCTTTTTTTGTCATTGCGAGCGAAGGAAGGCAATCCGTTGAACTTTTCAGCAATCGCAATAACAAAAAAGAGCTCCACTCAAGCCGGGCTGCATATTCGGCAGATAAGAAACGACAACATAAAAATAATATTGGTCATTCCGTAGGAATCTAAGCAATGATTTAAAATCAAATCTCTAAAAATGGGTCTAGATTCCTACGGAATGACAAAGTTTATGTCTATTCTTAGCTGAGTGAAATCGCAGATTCGACGTAGTCAAACGCCTTTGCGAAATTAAAAACATTCTCAATAAAGAATAAAAATCTTTGCGAATTTTGCGTTAAAAAACAGTAACAATAAGCACCTATTCATTTATGAAAAAAATATCTTCAGTAATGGGCAACAAACGATTCAGTTATTTTATCATACTCACTTTTATTGCGGGTTCTCTTCTGTTGATCGCGGTTCAGATCAATTCAGCTAAAAACACGAAAGAGCTTATCCAAAACAACAACAGACTTTTAAGTGAGCTCCGTTCCAGCAATCATTTAAGAGAAATCGACCGTGATATTCTGGGTGTTGAAAGCAGAATCAGAGCATCCATTGCCACCAACGACACCACACACCTGGAAGGTATCGACCAAAAAATCAATCAAATAGAAAATTTTCTCGATTCTCTTTCCAAAGACAATACAGATGCCGAAGAAGAGCGATTGATACACCGTCTCAGCGTTCTTGCGATGGAAAAGAAAACAACAAAAGAAAAACTACTGAACCGGTATTTTTCTTTGGGAAATATGGACGATAATACTTCGATTGCAAATCCGCGGGCAAGAATGATCTCCAACGAAATCACCACCATTACCGCCAAAATCTATGAAAGCCGCCGATTGCATATGGTTGGTCTCAGCAAAAGAAGCGAGGAAATGGGACAAAAAGCGAGATTATACGACATTTCTTTACTGATTTTATTAATATTAAGCGGCGCTATTGTCGGTTATCACATTCTACGTCAGTTTAAACGTCAACGAATATTGATACAGGAATTGGATGTTGCAGAAAAAAAAGCATCCGTTGCTGCACAAACCAAAGAAAATTTCCTCGCCAATATGAGCCACGAAATCCGCACCCCTTTAAGTGGAATTTTAGGCTTTACGAATTTATTACAAAAAAGACCTTTGGACGCAACTTCCACAGAATTTGTTTCCTCAATTCAGCGGTCGGGAGAAAATCTGATGGCAATTATCAACGACATTCTGGATTTATCAAAAATCGAAGCCGGAATGATGCGCATCACACCCGGAATATTCAGTATCAATGGATTATTGAATTCTGTAGAAACATTTTTTGTAGAACGTGCAAAAGAAAAAGGATTGACGATTTCCAGTCAAGTAGATTCATCAATTCCAGATACATTGACGGGCGATGCGACGAGATTAACTCAAATTTTAGTCAATCTCATCGGAAATGCGATCAAATTTACACATCAGGGAAATATCAGTATTGAGATTTATAACAAACAACAATTTGAAAACGAAGTCACTATTGGTTTCAAAGTTTCAGATACCGGAATCGGGATTGATAAAAAAAAACTGAATGAAGTTTTTGAAAGATTTAATCAGGGCGAAGATTCCACCACTAGAAATTACGGCGGAACGGGATTAGGTTTATCCATCGTAAAAAGCTTGATATTGCTGCAAAACGGGAATATTGAAGTTACCAGCGAACAGGGAAAAGGAACGACTTTCCATTTTTACATTCCTTACGGGATTGCGAAAGAACAGCTTAATATAATTCCGGCTGTTGACACTCATTATTTTAAAGATAAATCGAATACGCCTTTGCGTGTTTTGGTGGTCGATGACAACGCGATTAACCAAAGTCTGATGAAACATTTGCTGTTACAATGGAATATCAATTTTGAAACGGCTTCCAACGGTTTAGAAGCTGTAGAATATCTCAGAAACAACGATTGTGAGCTCGTTTTGATGGATTTACAAATGCCACAAATGGACGGTTATGCAGCAACCCAACAAATACGCGAAGAATTAAAATTAAATATTCCCATTATCGCAATGACTGCACACGCTTTGGCGGGAGAAAGAGAAAAATGCCTGAGCCGCGGAATGAACGAATATATTTCGAAACCGATAAAAGAGGAAGAATTATTCAAACTGATTTCAAATTTCGGGTTGAAAGAAGACAATAAAAAAGAGACAAAAACAGAAGAGAAAGCTCCTGTTTATCAGTACATCGACCTTACTTATATGCAATCTGTAAGCGGCGGTGATACAAGTTTTGAAAAAATTGTCAGTCAGCAGTTTATTGATAATGTTCCTGAACATCTTCAACAGTTGATAACGGCTTATCAAAACAAAGATTTTACCACTGTAAAATTACGCGCACATGACCTCAAATCCAGTGTTGCGATCATGGGACTGCTTCCGTTGCTGCAAGAAAAACTGGATGCCCTTGAAATGACAACTGAAGAGAATTCAACAATAGAAAAAATCTTAGAAGAGGTAAAAAACATCATTTTACAGGCGGTTTCCGAAGCGGAAATATTTTTAAAATCACTTTAAGAAATTCATCGCATTTTCATCAATAAAAAACAAATATTAATATGGAAAATCAAGGCGCATCTGTTGTTATCACACACCATATTTTGGATGGAAAACAGCAGGAATACGAAAAATGGTTGAACGAAATCGTTCCTGTCACGAAACATTCGGAAGGTTTTATTGATCTGCAGATTGTACGTCCGATTCCTGATTTAACCTTTGTTTATACCGTTATTATCCGATTCGACACCATTATTTATCTTAAAAACTGGATGGAATCTGACGACAGAAGAAATATGATTGAAAAAGCAAATCCTTTATTCCGGAAAAATGATAATTATAAAATAAAATCCGGTCTCGATTTTCTTTTCGAATCCGAGAGTGAAACCAAAGTTCCCGTTCGCTGGAAACAATTTCTGGTGACTTGGTCGGCAATTTATCCGTTATCACTTTTAATTCCTTTATTTGTATTGCCTTTTTTAAGGTTCTTAAAAATTCCTGTCAATCATTATTTTGATGGCTTAATTAATTCAGGTTTCATCGTTTTTCTGATGGTATTTGCCGTAATGCCGAATTATACCAAACTGATTCGGAAATGGCTGTATAAATGATTGGAATTTATAGATAGTTGGAAATCGCAAAGGCGCAAAATAATATCTATAATACGATTTTTAAGGCGCGAGGATTTTATCTGTGATAAAATTTAACAACGTAAAATTTGCTGAAAATCTTTTGTCACATTGAGTCTATCGAAGCGCTTTCGTGCTTAAAAAATGGATAATATAAAAACTATATATCACTGGAATATTTCAGTGATTTTTTTGTTTATAATAACTTTATTTCTCAGTTTTTGTCGTTCCGTAGGAATCTAAGTTATCCTTGTAAATACGTCGTTGAGATTCCTGCGGAATGACAAACTTTATGTATGAGATTTATTTTAAATATCATAAATTCATTGTTACTTTCTTTAGTTTCGTCAAAACAACCTGTTTTAAGCAAAACAACTTTTACGTTGATTTAAAACAATCTGTTTGAGACCAATCAACTTTGTATTTTGTTTCCCGCAACTTGTTCTAAACAAAACCACTTTTACGTTGATTTAAAACAATCTGTTTGAGACCAATCAACTTTGCATTTTGTTTCCGGCAACTTGTTTGGAATAAAATAATTTTTACGTTGGTTTAAAACAAACTGTTTGAATTAAAATAACTTTTACTTTGAATTAAAACAACCTGTTTCAGCCTATCATCTATTCCTTTTTCAAACTCACCGAGTCATTTTGCCCATTCACCGAATGACACCTCAAAAACCCCTGATTCTGAAGTAGCTTTACAATAGAAATAAAAACAAAACCTACTATCAACCTTAAAAAATAATATTATGAAAACTGAATTAAGCTTTAAATACGAGTTAGAAAAAAAAGAACCACGCACCAATGACGGCGGAACAACAAGAGGTGCTTCTGTAAAAGAATTCCCAGCTTCCATAGGCATTGCGGGAGTTTCTATGAGATTGCAGCCGGGAAGCATGAGAGAATTGCATTGGCACGCGAACGCCGCAGAATGGGCTTACGTGATTTCAGGAACGGTGAGAACAACGATCATTCATCCCGATGGACACAGCTATATAGATAATTTTGAACCGGGTGATGTGTGGTATTTTCCAAAAGGTTACGGACATTCAATTCAGGCAACAGGAACGGAAGAATGTCATTTCATTTTGATTTTCGATAACGGAAATTTTTCTGAAGATCACACATTCAGCGTGACCGATTTTGTATCGAGTATGCCTCCTGAAATTGTTGCCCAGAATTTAGGCTTAACGCTTGAAGAAGTGGCTGCATTACCGCAGAAAGAAGCCTATTTCGCAGCGGGTGTTGTACCGGACGAATTATCATTTACCGCTTCTGCCCGTCCTGAAGAATCTGATATTGAATTAACCAGTTTTCACCGTTATCCTTTGCATTCTCAACAGCCGAGAATCATTCCCGGAGGAGGTTTGCAGCGATTGGTGACGAGCAAAGAATTCCCAATCAGCAAAACAATGGCAGGTTCTGTTCTTGAGCTGCAACCGGGAGCTTTAAGAGAAATGCATTGGCATCCGAATGCGGACGAATGGCAGTATTTTATTTCCGGACAGGCAGAAATGTCGGTTTTCTTAGCCGAAGGAACGGTGGTTACAGAGCAGTTTCAGGCAGGTGATGTCGGTTATGTTCCCATGGGAGCGGGACATTACATCAAAAATACAGGAAATACGGTTTGTAAAGTTTTAATCGGATTTAATAACGGAGTTTATGAATCGATCGATTTAAGCGAATGGTTGGCTGGAAATCCTAAAGATGTGGTCGTAACCAATTTTGGGTTGAAAGAAGGTGAAATAGAAAAATTCCCTGCGAAGAAAGTATTTATTCAACCTGAAAAATAAGCATTTTGCCATCGGAATCAAAACTTTCTGTATCGTCTGATGACATCAGAATACAGGAAAGATTAGCGATATTTCTGGCTTTTATTGCAGGTTATATCGACGCAACAGGTCTTATCCAATGGAAAACCTACGTTTCCTTTATGAGTGGAAATACCACGCAACTGGGAGCGGCTCTTTCTACCGGTAAATCAGGTGTTATCATTACATCGGTTACAGTAATTGCTTCTTTTTTAATCGGAATTTATGCGGGAACTTGCTTGTCATTATGGAAAAAATTACAGCGTAAAACCTTACCATTTTACATCGTTTCAGGAATACTGATCTTTTATACGGTTCTATCTAATTTTTATAACATTAATACCATTTCCTCAATAGCCATCATCGGTTTTTCAATGGGAATTATGAATACAATTGTGACTTCGGTCGGAAACCAAAAAGTAAATACTGATTTTGTAACTGGAACATTAAACAGCTTGGCGAGAAACACCGCAATGTACAGTATGACCAATGATAAGGCAGAAAAAGAAGGATATAAATCCAACGCAATTCATCTTTTATTATTGTGGACGGGGTTTTTATCAGGTGCATGTATCGCTCCTTTCCTACTCGATCTTTCAGGAAACTGGACTTTGATTTTTCCTGCAGCTTTATTACTGATTGGTGCCATATTGATGGAAATCTGGTCTATTAAAATTTAAAATATGATTACCTGTTTTAATATCTAAAAATTAATTTAAACGCAATGCACGCAAAGTTCTATTGATGGTTACTATTTATTTTTCCGGTCGCAAAGGCACTCTGTTCAGCAAAGGCTCATTGCGATTTTAGCTGAGTGAAACGCCCTTGCGAACGAAAATGTTTTCAAGTTTAATTAAAAAAACTTTGCGCGCATAGCGTTTAAAAGATGTGTGAGACTTTCTTATCTCTAACTGAAGTTAACAAATATTCAAATCAAATAACATTAAAAAACAAAATAATTATGTCACTACAACCCAACGTCAGCAAAACTGACCACGCAGAAGGCAACTTAGATGCCGATTTAGTTATCGTAGAATATGGAGATTATCAATGTCCGTATTGTGGAGCGGCTTATCCGGTTTCTTAAAGAACTGATGAGCGAATTCGGAAGTCAGGTGAAATTTGTTTTTAGAAATTTTCCACTTTCTGAAATGCACCAATTTGCAAAACCAGCGGCGCTTGCAGCTGAAGCAGCAGCTTTACAGGGGAAATTCTGGGAAATGCACGATGCTATTTATGAAAATCAGGAATATCTGAATGAAAAATTTCTTTTCGAACTGGCAGAAAAATTAAACTTAAATCTTCCACAATTTAAAGATGATCTTGAAAAACCTGAATTGGCGGAAAAGATAGATTCCGATTTTAAAAGCGGGATTATCAGCGGAGTAAACGGAACGCCTTCTTTCTTTATTAATGATAAGAAATTCAACGGCGGTGCGGAAGATCTGCTTCAGCTTTTAAAGCAAAATGCAGTCTGATTTTCTTTAATAAACAAATCTTACCAACGGAATCCTTTGCAGCCCGGCTTGAGCGGAAATCCTTTTTTGGGAAGGCAAAAGCGCTGGCAAAAAAGATTGGGAGCGGAAGACGGAAAAAGCTGCCAAAAAAATAAAAATTAATCAACAACATACAATTAATAACAATTAAAATCGAACAAAATGAGTACACTACAATTAAAAGACGGAACAGAAATTTTCTACAAAGATCAGGGCAAAGGGCAAACATTGATGTTTCACCACGGATGGCCTTTATCATCGGACGATTGGGACGCACAGGTGATATTTTTCCTTCAAAAAGGATACAGAGTGGTTACGCATGACAGAAGAGGTCACGGAAGATCGAGTCAGGATATTTACGGTCACAATATTGAAACGTACGCTTCTGATGCTGCGGAATTGGTAGATTTTCTTGATCTGAAAGACGTCATTCATATTGGACACTCGACAGGTGGCGGTGAAGTGATAAGATACGTGAATAAATATGCGAATGGCAGAGCCAAAAAAGCTGTTTTAATAAGCTCTGTTCCACCGATTATGGTGCAAAGTGAAAGCAATCCGGATGGGGTTCCGATTTCTGTTTTTGACAACATCAGAGACCAGACTTTGAACAACAGACAACAGTTTTATATCGACCTGACTTTTCCTTTCTACGGCTACAACAGAGAAGGCGCGAATGTGAGAGAAGGAATCCAGAGAAACTGGTGGAGACAAGGAATGATGGGTGGAATTGTTGCTCATTACGAGGGCATAAAAGCATTTTCTGAAACTGATTTTAGAGAAGATCTGAAAGCGGTTGATATTCCGGTTTTGGTTCTTCATGGTGAAGATGATCAGATTGTTCCTTACCAAAATGCTGGTGTAAAATCTGCGAAATTATTGAAAAACGGTAAGCTAATTACGTATCCCGGTTTCCCTCACGGAATGCCGACTACGGAAGCGGAAACGATTAATAAAGATCTTTTGGAGTTTATTGAGGCTTAAATTTGATTCAAAAAAAAAATAAAAAAACACTGCTTATTTTTTTAACGCAAAGCTTTAATTCAATGTCACTTACTATGAAGTAAGCAAAGAAGAATCAACAAGTTGATTTGATGAAGCACTGTTTTCACGCTTCACGAAGCAAACTTTATTTGCCTTTGCGTTAAAAAAAATAAAAGCAAAGATTCAAATTACACAACAGGCTAATCAAAAATATAATAAAACAGCATCACTAGAAATCTAATGATGCTGTTTTTGTGTAAAGGTAAAAGCCGGATTAAAAGCTTCAGCCCTTTGTATTTTATTGATGTCGGCTGCCTTTTTGGTGGTAACTGGCGTTTTTATTATGGTTCAGATTATTCTTAGAGAAATTTCCCGTATTTCCATTGTAATAATTATTGGAGGAATGATTTTCCGGCTCTGTTTCCGGTGTCTCAAAATGGATGGGTCTTCCGTTTTTATAAAGCTTATTGTCAAATGTGCGATAAATCTGATTTTCTTTATACGTATTTCCATCGGGCGCGGTAAACGTTTTTAGTTTCTCACGCTTTTTTCTTCTTAAACCTGCAAGAATCAAAGTCCCGCCTGCGATTACAGCTAATGCTACTTTTACTTTATTATTCATACCGTTTATTTAGATTAAAACAAACAAATTGCTTGCCACGAAAAAATGAATAAACGTTGTAAGCACCTTATCAGTACCACATTTTTAAATAAAAAAGTTTATTGGTATTTCATTTTATTAATCACCGGATTAGCGTACATGGCTAAAAAACTCTGCTTTAAAACGGCATCTGAAATATCGATACGCATTTCCATTCTTCTTTCAAACAGCATTTTTTCGTCTTCTGTATAATGTTCGGAATATTTATTGGTTTCATTCAATATATCATAAGCGATGAACTTGGTTGGCCAAAGCTTATAATTCTGAATAATAGAATCGTCGATTAACTGTGCAATTGCCTGTAATTGTTTGTTTTTGTTTTCAATATTCGATGCAATTTCATCAAACTCAATATCTAAGACCTTACCTGCATGCAAATGAATACGTTTTTTTTGTCCCAATACTCCACTCAGCATTGTTTTAAAATCTTCATCCTGATCTTTAACGTACACTTCATTTTTAGATTTTGCGATTACCTGCGGCATTTTAAGAACGTCGGTGGGATCATATTCATATGAAATGGACAAGGGAACTATTTTGAGCGTCTTAAAAAAATCTGTTAATGACTGATCTCCTGCTGCCATCGCCAACATCTTCAAAACGCCTTGTTGTGTGGCATCATTTCCGTCTTTGGTACGACCTTCACGCTGCGCAATCCATACAGAACGGTTTTCTTGCTGTAATAAACTATAAATATACTCAGACATAATTTTTGAGCTATTCAACTGATCGCGAAGAGACAATCCTCTCTGAACTAAAAAGTTACGGTTTAATTTCGCCAGTACGTGCAGAAATGTTTTATGAACAAGATTATCTCCGATTGCGGAAGAAGTCATGATAAATCCTCGATCCAGCAACACTAAATTAAGCAGTGAAGTATCTAAAACAATATCTCTGTGATTGGAAATGAACAGGTAAGCTGTATTTTTATCGAGTTCGTCAAATCCCGACGTCGTTAAGCCTTCAGAGCTCTGTTTCAGAATCTGACGGATGGTCTGCGAAATACAACGATGCTGAAAATCGCTTATCGAATTGACATTTTTAAACTCATTAAGCCAAAATTCCTCGTCACGATCAGGAAAAGTAAACTGCATTAATGCCTTCATCATCGGATGTTTCGTTATACTCTGCAAAGCATCCCTAACTTCATGATCGTAAAAAGGCCTGATCTCATCAAACTTCGACATATTCTTATTTAATATTAAAAGATTTGCAAAAGAACAAAAAATTATTGATTACATCTGATAATGGATGTTATAATTGCTCTTTTGTGCATATTAATAAAAGAACCGTTTAAACTTTTAGAATTAAAGTTTAAACAGTTCTAATCATAAAAACCCTCAATTAGCATGTAATTGAGGGTTTTTATTATGATCTTATTTTATAGTACAGACAGCATCGTTTTCACAATGTCGTCATATACTTGTTTATCTTTTTCGCCGCTTCGAGCCAATACTCTGATTCCTGAGTAATTGTTAAAGATAAATCGTGCCAAAACTCTGGCTTCCAGTTTTTTTGAAATCTGTCCCAAATCCTGACCTTTCTGAACGGCTTTTGTAAAAACATCTTCCATCGTTTGTCCGTTATTTTGTACAATCTTTGCGATTTCCTGATCATGCATGGCAAGTTCGATGGAGGAATTAACCATGAAACATCCTTTTGTGATTCGATCTTCTAAACTTTCGATCACTGCCTGTTTAAAAATATCATGCAATGTCTCTTTTATATTTTCAGAAGTTTCAAAAAGATGTACCACCTGATCTTGTGATTGTTTCTGATATTTTTTTAAAGATTGTGCAAATAATTTTTGCTTATCCCCAAAAGTATCATACAGGCTAGAGCGGCTCAACCCGAGATGTGTCACCAGATCCTGCGCCGAGGTGCCGTTATAACCTTTGTGCCAAAAGATCTCCATCGCTTTATCTAAAGCTTTATCTTCATTAAATTCTTTTGTTCTTGCCATGATTTTCAAAATTAGATTACTACACAAAGATAATAAAATTCAGGAACATTCATTCCGAAATTTGAGAAAAAATTTTTATACTACCGGATTAACAGTTAAACCACCATCAACAATGATTTCTGTTCCTGTAATAAATGATGCATTCTCCGAAGTAAGGAAACCAACTGTTTTTGCAATTTCGTTGGCTTGACCGAAACGTTTTAATAAAATTTTCTCTCCTAAAGCTGCACCAAAACCGTCTACTTCTTCTTTCGCCAATCCTAATTTACCATAAATCGGTGTTTCAACAGGACCGGGAGAAACTGCATTTACTCTGATTTTTCTTGAAGCTAATTCTACAGCCAAAACACGGTTTATAGATAATAACGCTGCTTTGCTTGCCGCATAAACACTGGAATTTGGCATTGCAAGGTGCGCATTTACTGAAGTATTAAAAATAATAGAACCACCGTCGTTCAGGATTGGTAATAATTTTTGAACTGTGAAATAAACTCCTTTTACATTAACATTCATAATGCTGTCATAATGTTCTTCTGAAGCTGAATCTACCGGTGCAAAAGCAGCGATTCCTGCATTTAAAAATACGATGTCTACTTTCCCGAACTGAGATGAAACCTGCTCCACAAAACTGTCGATTGATTTTAAATCGGTCTGATCTGCCTGAATTCCTGTTACACCTAATTCTGTTTCGGCTTGTTCCAGAGATTCTTTGTTTCTTCCTGTTACGATTACTTTTGCACCTTGAGCTGATAATTCTGCTGCTGCTGCAAATCCGATTCCGCTATTTCCTCCTGTTACGATAGCTACTTTGTTTTCTAAATTTTTCATTTTTTAAATTGTTTTAAATTATTGATATTGAAATTTTATAGTGCAAAGATATAATAACGGAACGTTCGTTCCAAAATAATAAATGTTAATTTTTCGTTAAATTTTTACTCGTGATTTATCTAAACCTTCAAGGTTTTAAAAACCTTGAAGGTTTCATTTTTTGTAACAATGCAGATAATTTTAATAATGATTCCGTTTAATCCCCAATTTCAGCATTTTGGAAGCAAGAGTTGTAGGCGGAACTCCAAGAATTTTGGCAGCCCCATCTTCGCCTCTTATTCTGCCACCACATTTATTCAAAACGTTGAGAATATGCATTCTTTCGTTCTCTTCAATGGTTTTATCTTGCAGAAGATCTTCGTCTTTATCGCTGTTTTTTATATTCACCGCAACCGGCAACGGGATGATATTGATGTTATCGTCTTTCGTTAAAATGACACTTCGCTCGATAAGATTTTCCAGTTCGCGTATATTTCCGGGCCAATTGTAATTGAGGAGACTTTTCAGTGATTCTGAGGATAAATGCAACTCATTCTTTTTTAGTTTTTCGCAACATTTCTTGATAAAATGCTGAGCCAAAATTCCGATATCTTCTTTTCGATCTCTTAAAGCAGGTAATTGCAACGGAAAAACACACAGTCTGTAATATAAATCAAGACGAAATTTTCCTTCCGCAACCTCTTTCTCCAGATTACGGTTGGTTGCTGCGATAATACGGATGTCAACCTTTATAGATTTGTGGCTTCCGATGCGTTCTATTTCCTTTTCCTGCAGAACGCGTAATAATTTAACCTGAATTTCCAAAGGGATCTCTCCTATCTCATCCAGAAATAAAGTTCCGTTATGAGCCTGTTCAAATTTCCCGATATGTTGGTTTATTGCTCCTGTAAAAGATCCTTTTTCATGCCCGAAAAGTTCGGTTTCGATCAAGCTTGCAGGCAATGAAGCACAGTTTATTTTTATAAAACACTGATCTTTCCTTGAAGATAATGTATGGATTGCATTGGCAATTTTTTCCTTACCGGTACCGCTTTCACCCGTTATTAATACAGTAGTATCGGTAGGCGCAACCTGACTTATAAAATCAAAAACGCTGAGCAATAACGGACTTTTACCCATAATGCCTTCAAATCCGGTTTCTGAGGAGTTTAAAGGTTCCGGTTTCTTCAAATTATCATTTTGTCTGGCAATGATATTTTCTACATTATAAATAAAATTATCCTGCAATCTTTTGCAAATCTCAAGATGTTCTTCATCAAATATCGATGGATTTTTGCTGTAAAATGAAAATGTAAATTTCCCTTTTTTAGTGATAGACAAAGGTATCGGCAAGGTAAGATTGGATTTCATACCCAAATAATTTGCCGTGATTTTATGCAGTGCAGGTTCCGTTATTTTCTTTTGAAAATCTTTACCATTGTATATGCAGATGTTGTCTTCGGTAGTTGTGTTTTTTAAAACAGCTTCCAATTCATGAAGCTTTAAATCAGTCAGTTCCTGAAAACCTTCTAATGTAATTTTCTGATATTCATTAAAACCCGTCCGCAAAAAACCGAAAAGTATGCTGTCTGTACGTTCGTCGGTCATATAGCTGGAAATCATCAGATCAAACGGAATAATCGGCTGCAATGCATTGCACATTTGATGCAGATATTCGTCCCATGTTCCGAAATTTGAAATCAGATTTTTAAGCTGTCTCTGAAAAAGCTGTTCTTTTCGGACGGAAGATTCAATATTATATTTTTGATGATATCCTGCAATCTGCATCATGATCAGCAAGTCTTTTTCCCGAAATGGCTTCACAAGAAACCCATAAGGATGAGACGCTTTTGCCTCACTCAGAATATCTTCACTCGAGTTTGCCGACAAATAAATAAAGCCTATGTTTTCTTCTTTTAAAAATTTTGCCAGATCAATCCCGGTTTCTTTTCCCATCAGGAAAATATCCAGAAGCACCAAACCGGGTTTTTCTTTGATAATGTTTTCTTTGGCATCGTTTACACTTCGCGCAATTCCTAAAACTGTGTAGCCTGCATTTTTCAGCATTAATCTTAAATGATTGGCTTCCACAAAATTATCTTCAACGATTAGGATTTTCGTACTGGTGTCCATTTTTTTTTAAATTGTAAAAATTAATTCGATTTTTGTTCCCGATTCATTGCAGATTTTAAAATCCGCCAGAATATCTTCGCTCAGTCCTTTCATTAGTTTTAAGCCTAAAGATTTGCTGTTTTCAGGGCTAATTGTTTCGGGAATTCCTATTCCGTCGTCCCAAACCGTCAGATGAAACCGTTCTTCTTCTTTCTTCAAAATGATCGTCACAACACCTTGTCTGTTTTCGGGAAAAGCATATTTTATGGAATTGGTAACGGCTTCATTTAAAATTAAACCAATAGGAACAGAATGTGACAACGGAAAATCGACCTTTTCAATATCAAGCGAAAATCTGATTTGCTTTCTCACATCGAATGAATCGGATAAATAATACGTAAGATCCAGAATATACGACGGCATATCGATCATCGAAAGGTTTTCCGACTGATACAATTTATCATGAATCATCGACATCGATTCTACCCTTCTCTGGCTCTCCAAATTGGCATCAATCGCTTCATGACCCTGTAAATATTCGTTTTGACTTGCCAATAATCCTACCACCATGTGCAGATTATTTTTTACCCGGTGATGAATCTCTCGCAACAGCCACTCCTTCTCATGAATGGCATTTTTTAACGAAATATTACTTTGTCTGATTTGATCTTGCTGTTCTTTAAGAATAAGATTATTTTTTTGCTTTGACTGATACGCTCTGTACAGAAAATAAATAGAAGCCAAAAGAATCACAAACCCTGCAAACATGATATTCCGGATCAAAGAGGCTTTCTCAAGGTTGCCATTCTGGATGATAGATTCGCTTTTTAGGTTGGTAATGTATTTGTCTTTTTTTTCGGTTTCGTAGAGTACATTCAGCTTATTGATTTCATTTGATTTTTTTTCGTCAAAATATCTTTTATTAAACCTCACATATTCCTTATAATGCATCAATGCAGGTTTTAGATAGCCTTTCGCTGAATCAATTTTAAATTCCCAAAGGTTATAATCGGCATAATAACTGTCTTTATTGAGTTTTTTGCAGACATTCAGGTGCAATTTATTATAATAAACCGCCTTTTCATAGTCTTTTAAAGCAAGATTTAAATCAATTAAAGTCGTATAAATAAAAACCAAAATATCATAATCATGAACTTCCTCAATCTTCGAAATTATTTTCGTTTGGTACGGCAACGCCTTTCCATACTGCTTTTTATGAACATAAATCCTGATTAATGTACAATCGAGCTTAAAGGAATTCGTCGTATCGATTTTCGGATATTCCTTTTTTATATCTGTTATTAATGTTAAAGCCTTGTTATACTCTCCATTTTTAAGCAACGCACGGGAAATATTACCTACGATAGCTCGAATGTCTTTAATATTATTAAAATCTTCAGCCACTTTTAATGATTTTTCGTAATACTGTAATGCATTTTGATAATCATTCATTTCTTCATAAGCCAAGCCAATTCTATTGTAAATTGTACATAAAAATGTCTTTTTGTCACCTATTTTTTCAGCGGTATCAAGAGCAAGAAACCCATACTTCAATCCTTCCTTGTAATCTCCCAAAAACATATAGGTAGCTCCCAGAAGATCATAGATGCCATCTAATTTTTTATAATGTGATTGCTGGTAAAAGGGTAACGCTTTTTTTAAACAGTTTAATGCTTCCTTTCCGTTTCCCATTAAAAGATAAATGTCACCCATTTCCTTATAACAATCTCCCAGACGTCTTTTATTGTTTGATTTCGCAAAATATTCAGCAGCTTTTTTCAGGTAAAAAATACGGTCTTCATACTTCATTCCCATCAGCGTTTTGCTGGACCAAATCATCACCCAGGATTCTCCGAGCAGATCATATTCTTCACTGCCATCCAGAATATTTATCGCAGCAGACGCGTATGAATAGCTTTTATTGAAATGATTATCATGCTGTTCGAGCATAGAAAGTATCAGATAAGATGCACCTATACCTTTTGTATATTTAAGTGTTTTGCTTAATGTAAAAGCTTGTTTTGCGTATACTATTGATTTTGAAACCGGCTCAATATTGTATTTATCTCTTTCATAATAGTAATTGCTTAAAGACAAAAACAAATCGACTTTATCTTTATCATCTTCATCTGATTTCAAACGTCGCTCTGCAGAAAAAGCCTCTTCATTGGTCTTAAAAATACTTTGCGCACCCACAAATAACGGAGCCAAAACGAAAATATACGTAAGGATATATCTGCTTACATAGAAGCATGGTCGTATTAGTTTTTGAGGTACCATATTCAGGGGTAAAATATTAGACTAATTTACGATTTAATCCTCTGCAACACATCTGTTGATCAGAAAAAAATTACATTTTTTATACAACGAAAACCAATTACTTTTTTTCGTTTTACGACGAAATATAGTTGGCTAAAATATTATGAATTTAATACAAATAATTGATTATTAATGAATTAAAAACTACGCCCGATTTTTGTCTGTTATCATCCATAACAACCTAATCACTCAAATATGCAAACTGATAACCGAAAAACAATCCTTTTTATAACCGGAGCGTTCGTCAGCAACGACTGTTGGAACGAATGGGGAGATTTTTTTGACAATAAAGGATACAAAACCATTGCTCCGGCTTGGCCTTTTAAAGATGCTTCACCCGAAGTGCTCCGAAAAAGACATCCAGATCCGGAAGTGGCTTCTATCCGACTAACACAGCTCATTGAACATTACGAAAAAATTGCAATATCGATGCCTGAAAAACCCATTATCATCGGTCATTCAATTGGTGGTCTTATTGCCCAAATCTTAAATCAAAAAGGACTGGCTTCTGCCATTGTTGCCATTCATTCTGTTCCTCCGCAAGGGATCATGACCTTTAAGTTTTCTTTTTTTAAAGCTGGTTGGGGACCGCTCGGATTTTTTACCTCGACTAAGAAAACGTTTCTCATGAGTTTTTCACAGTGGCAATATGCGTTTGCGAATGGACTCCCTGTTGAGTGGCAGGAAAAAGGCTATCAACAACTCGCAATTCCGGAATCCAAGCTTGTTGTTCGCGACACGATAACGGCAGCTGCGAAAGTAGATTTTACTACGCCGCACAATCCGATATTATTGATTGCAGGTGATAATGACCATACCATTCCGTCTCAGTTGAATCATGATAACTATAAAAAATACACCGATAAAAATTCGGTAACCGACTATAAAGTTTTCCCCGGCAGAAACCACTTCGTTTTAGGACAGCCGGGATGGCAGGAAATCGCAGTTTACATTTTAGAATGGCTTCAAAAACAGAAAAATTAATATAATCAATAACATATTTAAATTAATAATTATGAAATCAATTTCAAAAAAAATCGGGCAAAAAAGCAGAATGCTTTTCGTAAGCCTATTCGCAATGGTATTTTTAATGCTGACTGCATGTGATAAAAAAGGAGAACCTGCAAAATCTGACGCCCAGTCAACGGAACAGCCTGTTGTAGGATCTGAAACAAAACCGGCAGATCCGCCTGCAAATTTCAAACATCAGACGGCTTTAGTTAATGGTGTAAATATCCATTATGTAATCGGAGGACAAGGCGAACCTCTTGTATTGATCCACGGTTTTGGGCAAAACTGGTATATGTGGAATCGTTTGCTTCCTGAGCTTTCAAAACATTTCACCGTGATCGCACCGGATTTAAGAGGTGTTGGTGAATCTGACAAACCAGAAGGAGGTTACGACAAGAAAAACATGGCAAAAGACATTCATGAATTGGTAAAAAAATTAGGCTACAACAATATCAATCTTGCGGGACACGACATCGGATTGATGGTTGCTTACGCGTACGCCGCACAATACGGAACCGAAGTAAAAAAAGTAGCTTTAATGGATGCTTTACTTCCGGGTATAGAACCCGTTTGGTCTAAAGTTTCGGCTTCGGCTTGGTGGTTCGGATTTTTTGCATGGCCGGCTTCAGGAGACATCGTTAAAGGAAAAGAAAAAGAATTTTTAACTAATTTCTGGCCAATGGTAGGACACGTAAAAGATCCTTTCACACCAGAAGAAACAGCTGAATTCGTAAGAGCTTATGCCGTTAAAGACGCTGCAAAATCAAGCTTCAAATGGTTCGGAAATTTCCCACAGGACGGGAAAGACAATCTGGTTTTCGCAAAAACAAAACTTAAAATGCCTTTACTGGCAATGGGCGGAGAATATTTTGCAGCAGCATTCCTTAAAGACCATTCAAAATTGGTGGCTGAAAATGTAACAGAGGCTAAAATTGCAGGTTCCGGTCACTGGTTGGTTCAGGAAAATACACCTCAGGTTCAAAAAGATTTATTGGCATTTTTCCTTGCAAAATAAGATCCCGATATAAAAATTATTCACTCCCCTTTTACCGTTGGAAATCGCAAAGCGTAAATTATTAAAACTGTTTTTAAAGCAAAAGATTGTATGTATGCTAAAATTTTGCCCCGAAAAAATAGCTGAAAATCTTTTGTCACATGGAGCCTGTCGAAGTGTTCTAACTCCTTAAAAGCTCAATAATAGTAAAAATTTGCGTCTTTGCGATCCCAACAAAAACCTTCTCTTATTCTTTAATAAAACTTTAAAGAAACAGACCAGTTAAACCTAAAAAAATGAAACGAATATCTCTACTCCTACTATTTTTCTTTGGTCTGCTGATACAGTCTCAGGAAAAAGCAGATCTGATTGTTTTCAACGGAAAAATTGCAACGATGCAAAAATCAGACGAATTTGTTCAGGCGATTGCCACAAAAGACGGAATTATTCTGGCAACAGGAACCTCAAAAAATATTTTAAACACTTATAAAACTGCAACAACCAAAGTCATTGATGCTAAAGGAAAAACGGTTGTTCCTGGGTTAAATGACAGTCATATTCATGTGATTCGTGAAGGCTTAAATTATAATTCCGAATTGCGTTGGGACGGTGTAAAAACCTTAAAAAAAGCCATGGAAATGCTGAAAGAACAGGCAGCAAGAACGCCGAAAGGAGTCTGGATTAAAGTGATCGGTGGCTGGAATGAATTCGGATTTGAGGAAAAAAGACAACCGACAATCGCCGAAATAAATGCAGCAGTTCCCGACAAACCTGTTTTCATCACCTATTTATATGGTAAAGCTTTTTTAAACAAAAAAGGAATCGAAGTTTTGGGCTATACCAAAGACACACATTATGAAGGTAGTGTTCTTGAGCAGGATAAAAACGGAAATTTAACCGGATTAATGTTTGCGAAAGAAACTCCGAAAGCCATTTATACGACTTTAGGATTAACTACAAAATTGACTCCTGAAGAAAGAATTAACAGTTCGCTTCAGTTTAATCGTGAACTCAATCGATTTGGATTGACTTCTGTGATTGATGCTGCAGGAGGTTCTCAAAATTTCCCTGCAGATTATACAACTTCAATGGAATTGGCAAAACAAGGGAAGCTGAATCTTAGAATTTCCTATTATTTATTTGCGCAACAAAAAGGAAAAGAGCTTCAGGATTACGAAAAATGGGTTGCCGAAACAGTGATCAATAAAAATGACAATCTTTTGGTCGCGAATGGTTATACCGAAGAAGGCGCAGGAGAAAATATCGTGGCTTCCGCTGCGGATTTTGAAAATTTTTTAGAGCCAAGAATTGTTCTTTCCGATGATATGGAAAAAGATTTAGAACCCATTATCAGACTTCTTGTTAAAAACAGATGGCCGTTCAGACTTCATGCGACTTACGGCGAATCGATTGACCGAATGCTGAATGTTTTTGAAAAAGTAAATAAAGAAATTCCATTTAATGGGTTACGATGGTTTTTCGATCATGCCGAAACCATTACACCTCAAGAATTAGAAAGAGTAAAAGCTCTGAATGGTGGAATTGCGGTTCAATTCAGAATGTATTTTCAGGGAGAATTGTATGAAAAAATGTATGGCGCGCCAAAAACTCAGCTCCCTCCTATTAAAAAAATGCTGGAAATGGGAATTCCTGTCGGAATGGGAACCGATGCAACCAGAATTTCCACCTATAATCCGTGGATGGCAATGCACTGGCTGATTACAGGAAAAACATTAGGCGGAATGCAGTTCTGGCCAAAAGATCAGATTTTGGATAAGTTTACAGCTCTTCAATTGTACACTTCAGGAAGCGCTTGGTTTTCTGGTGAAGAAAAAGACAAAGGCAAATTAATAAAAGGAATGTATGCCGATTTCTCCATTTTATCGGAAGATTATTTCACTCTTCCTAATGATAAAGTCCGAAATATCGAATCTGATTTAACGGTTGTGAATGGGAAAGTTGTTTACGGCGCAAGAGATTTTAAATCACTCGATCCAGCCATAGATCCTGTAATTCCGGAATGGTCGCCTGTAAAATACTTTGGCGGTTATATTCCAAAAAAATAAGAAGAAATTCAAAAATAAATACCTTATGAAAACTCAAAATATAATTTTACTACTGATCTTGTTTTTTTTCGGCAATACAACTTACGCACAGTTTGCGATGCCCGATCACGTACCGATTTGGGATGCCAATAAAGTCACTTTAAAATTGCATAAAATCTCAGAAAATGTCTACGCCGTTTCACCCAATACAACTGAAACCGAAACCACAAAAGGAATTCCACAGGCAACTTCTGCCGGATTTATTGTGGGGGATAAAGGTGTTTTACTGATCGAAACGATGTTGAGCAAAGGATTGTACGATCAACTTTACAAACTGATACGATCTGTCACCCCAAAACCTATTGTTTATGCGATCAATACAAGCGATCACGGCGATCATTGTTTTGGAAATTATTTGCTACCGAAAGAAACTATTGTGATTCAGAATGAATTCTGCAAAGAAAATCTTGCTAAAAATTACGATAATATCAAACAGTTTATGATCGCTCTTTTCGGCAAAGGACGCGGAATAGAAGAAAGCGTGTATCGTCCTGCAGATCTTACGATTGCCATTAATCAGACCATGAAAATTGACATGGGAAAAGGAAATATCGTGGAGGTCATTAATGTTGGAAACTGCACAATCTCCAGCCGATCTTTTTGTCTATCTGAAATCGCCTTCGGGAAATGTTTTGTGGGCAGGAAATCCTTTTATTGCTGAAAGTCCGGCTATTCCGTGGTTGTTTGACGGTTATTTTTTAGAACCCGTAAAAAACCTCAACAAAATCTATAACATGATTTCTGATAAAGACATTGTAGTTCCCGGACACGGCAGAATTACCAACAAAGCAGGAATTAAATATACCATTGATTACGTGACAGCTTTGCAGACTAATGTAGAAAATGCCGTAAAAAAAGGACTCACTTTGGAACAAACAAAAGCGGCTGTAACGATGAAAGAATTTGATAAAGGATATGAACTTTTCAACTGGCTGCATTTCAATTTTAATATTCCGAATGCCTATAAAGACATTAAACAAAATGAGAGCAAGTAGGTATCTGTAATAGGTAATTATTAAAAAAACGATCATGAAAAATAAACTGTTATTACTGCCTTTATTGATTTCATTATCATATTATGCACAGGAATATCCGGCTTTTAAGTCGCTTCGGTATGATGAAGATTACAGTTTTCTTAAAAAAGATTCTACAAAAGATAATTGGTACAAAACCATGAAATTTTTGCCATTAAATGAGTCAAAAAGCACGTATCTAAGTTTCGGGGGCGATATAAGATTTCAATATTTCTATGCTAACAATGAAAACTGGGGCGACGGACCGCAAGATAGTGACGGTTATATATTGTCACGATATTTATTTCATGCAGATTTTCATGCCGGAAAATATTTCAGAGCGTTTGTTCAGGCGCAAAGCAGTTTGGCAGACGGAAGAATCGATCCGAGTCCTGTAGATCAGAATTCGCTGGATCTGCATCAGGCTTTTGCAGATTTTACTATCATTAATGAAGGCGGCAAAAAATTGATTGTAAGAGCCGGAAGACAAGAACTTTCCTACGGATCACAGCGTTTGGCGGCTGTAAGAGAAGGCCCGAACAACAGACAGTCTTTTGACGGGGTAAAAGTGATGACCGGAAAAGAAAATATGACCGCAGATTTGTTTTATACACATTATGTTGTAGCACGTGATGGTATTTTTGACGATCAATCGAATCAGGATCGTCAATTTTGGGGCAGTTATTTGGTATTTAACAAAGTACCGTTTATAAAAAATATTGATGTTTATTATTTAGGATATAAAAGAGCCAACGCTAATTTTGATGATGCGACGGGAAAAGAAATCCGCCATTCGCTGGGAACAAGAATTTGGGGAAAATCCGGAGACTGGCGCTACGACGGAGAAGCTGTTTATCAGTTTGGGGATGTTGCAGATAAAAATATCAGTGCATGGACCGCTTCTATTAATGCGGGATACCGTTTTAATTCGGTAAAATTTCATCCGGAAATAGGTTTTAAAACGGAGGTCATAAGTGGTGATAAAACACAAGGCGATTCGAAATTGCAGACTTTTAATCCCCTTTTTCCGAGAGGCGCTTATTTTGGATTGGCTTCTGTGATCGGACCTTCAAATCTTATTGATTTTCATCCTTCATTAAGCTTTGAAATTACGAAAAACATCGACTGGGTACTTGATTACGATATGTTTTGGAGATACAGCAGCAACGATGGAATTTATGCGCCGAACACCTCATTAATTTATCCCGGAAATACGACAACAGATAAGAAAATCGGAAATCAGTTTGAAACCGAAATTATATGGGAACCGAATCAGTTTCTTTATTTCAGATTGGAAGGAACATGGTTTCAGGCTAAAAATTATATAAAAGCTTCAGGAATGGGTAAAAATATATTCTTTACGGGACTTACGATGCAGCTTCATTTTTAAACATTAAAGCTGTTTAAACAAATAAAAACTTAACCGCAAAAGAGGCAAAAGCTATTAGTAATGTGTTATTATTTTACTTATTGAGAAAACAAAAGGTAATAAAAGAACAAAAATTAAAGATTTTTAAACGCAAAGCTTTAATTCACTATTAATTTAATGTAAGTGAGCAAAGATGAATCAACAAGTTGATTTTGATGAAGCACTGTTTTCATGCTTTGCGAAGCAAATTTTATTTGCCTTTGCTTTCTAAAATAAAGCGGGATGTAAAAATATCTTTGCGTTAAAAATAATAAAGGATTCCATTTGAAAGAAGCTTCAAGTCTTTCAATACAAAAATTTGTAATGTAAAATTTAAACAGGCTCTAATTCAATAAAAATAATTAAAACTAAAACCCAACGGTCATGAAAACGATACAATTAATTATCATCCTCTTATTTCTTGGTTTTTCTGCACAAATACAGGCACAAAATTATTCCGAAGAGGAAATCAAAACCAAACAAACCGCAGAAAAGTTTTTTGAATATGTCGGAACAAAAGATCCTGAAAAAATTTCTTCGGTAATCGCTGAAAAAGTAGACTGGTATATTTTCGAATCTAAATATATGCCGTGGACGGGACATCGTAGCAAGAGAGCAGAAATTGCAGAACTTTTCAAAACCCTCTTCACTTATTTTGTTGAAGGTTCGGATAAATTCGAAGCCCAATCTTTCTTATTACGAGGAAATGAAGTAGCCGTTTTCGGATTTGTGGAAAGAACGGTAAAGAAAACCGGAAAGCATTTTAAGATGCCATTTGCCATGCATATGACGATTAAAGATCAACTTATCAGTCAGTTTGCGATGTATGAGGAGACTTTAATTATAGAGAAAGCATTTCAATAAATTCTTAATTGCTACTGCATTGTTTCAAATCATTACATAAATAACCTCAACTCAAAAAAAATTAAATAAGATGAGTGACAGAAGAGATTTCATTAAAAAAAGCAGTTTAATCGGGATTGCAGGATTGGTAAATCCGATCACAACCTTTGCAGCACCTTTTCAGATAAAACAAAATACGAAGACAGAAGTAGAAAACTCTAAATGGGCAGATGGATCTCGTTTGGTGGTTTCTGTTTCGATGCAGTTTGAAGCCGGTGGTCAACCTGACAATGCAGAAAGTCCGTTTCCCAGAAATATGGAGAAAGGATATGTAGATTTGCCCTCTTCCACTTGGTACGAATACGGATACAAAGAAGGAATTCCGCGTATGCTGGATAATTGGGATCAACTTGGCATTAAAGTAACATCGCATATGGTAGGAACTGCAGTATTGAAAAATCCCGCTCTGGCAAAGGAAATCGTAGACAGAGGTCATGAAGCTGCTGCCCACGGAATGAGCTGGAGCACACAATATAATTTACCTTACGAAAAAGAAAAGAAATTTATAAAAGACGGCGCCGATGCCATTAAAAAGACAACAGGTTTTACTCCTGTCGGATATAATGCAAACTGGCTTCGCAGAGGTAAAAATACCATTAAAATTTTACAGGAACTCGGCTTCAAATATCATATTGATGATCTCAGTCGGGATGAGCCATTTATTATCAAAGTAAACAATAAAGACTTTGCAGTTGTGCCTTATACAGTGCGTTGCAATGATATTCTGCTCATAGAAGGTAAAAATTTTTCTGTGGATCAGTTTATTAATCAGGTGAAAGCAGAATTTGATCAATTATACAAAGAAAGTGAAAGCAAAAGAAGACAACTCTCCATCAGCTTTCATGACCGGATTGGCGGAACTCCTCAAATGGTGAAAGTTACGGCAGATTTAATAAAATATATTCAGGAGCATAAAGGAGTTGCTTTTAAACGTAAAGATGAAATTGCAGAAATGACATTAAGTGATAAAACCATTATCAGAGAATAATTATCGCTGTAATGCATTCAAAAAAAATAAGA
The DNA here is from genome assembly GCF_024807225.1 of Chryseobacterium ginsenosidimutans. Classification (GTDB taxonomy): domain Bacteria; phylum Bacteroidota; class Bacteroidia; order Flavobacteriales; family Weeksellaceae; genus Chryseobacterium; species Chryseobacterium ginsenosidimutans. Next base: position 2,496,602 of record NZ_JANUCO010000001.1, on the reverse strand, counting down.
AATTAATATTTAAATACTATAGTTATGAAAAACATTTTAAAAACAAGAAAATCAACCGGTTCATATTGGCTTACCTTTCTGATTATGATCGTGTTTTTTGCTTCATTTACTCCATTAAATGCACAGCAAAAAGTTAAAAATATTGTCTTGGTACATGGTGCTTTTGCCGATGGATCCGGTTGGGAAGGTGTCTATAAAATACTCATAAAAAAAGGTTATCATGTAAGTGTTGTCGGAAACCCTGATACCGGACTTGCTGATGATGCTGAAGCAACCAGAAGAGTTTCTGGAACGTCAGGACGGCCCTACGATTTTGGTAGGACATTCTTACGGAGGGGCGATCATTACGGAAATAGGCTTAGAAAAAAACGTGGTCGGACTTGTTTTTGTTGCCGCTTTCGTTCCTGATACAGGAGAATCGTTGATGCAGCTTGCACAATCGGGACCGCCGTCTCCAAATTCGGGTATTCTGCCTCCTCAAAGCGGATTTTTATGGTATGATAAAGCAAAATTCCATTCAGGTTTTTGTGCCGATCTTAGTGCCGAAAAAGCTGCCTTTATGTTTGACTCACAAGTTCCTGTAGCGGTTTCAGCTTTTCAGGCAACCATTACTAAAGCAGCCTGGAAAACAAAACCAAGTTGGTACGTTGTGGCTTCACAGGATCAGACTATTCCACCGGACGGTCAACGTTTTATGGCAAAACGCGCCAATGCAAAGGTTACAGAAATTAAAGGAAGTCATGTCGTGTTTATTTCTCAACCAGCGGCAGTTGCAGCTGTCATTGAGAATGCGGCAAATTCAGCTTTAAAATAAATTATAAATAAATATCAGAAAATGAAAAATCAGGAAAAAACATGGTTCATTACAGGAACTTCTCAAGGCATCGGACTTGTTCTGGTAAAGCAATTACTGGAAAAAGGATATAATGTAGCCGCAACCGCCCGAAATATTGAAACATTAAAAAAGGCAGTCGGAATTTCGTCGCCGCAGTTTCTTCCATTAGAAGTTAATCTAATTGATGAAAACAGTGTCAAACAAGCTGTAGAAAATACAATTGCGCAATTTGGTTCCATTGAATATTTAGTAAATAATGCAGGATATGGCTTAATTGGAGGCATTGAAGAAAGTTCAGACACTGAAGTTCGTGCTAATTTTGACGTGAATGTCTTTGGATTACTGAACGTAACCCGAGCCGTATTGCCTTATATGCGAAAGGCAGAATTTGGTCATATCATTAATCTCTCCTCTGTTTTTGGCTTAATTGCAGGAGCAGGTTGGGGAATTTACTGCGGTACCAAATTTGCCGTAGAAGGACTTTCGGAAGCCCTTTCTCAGGAGGTTAAACCTTTCGGAATTCATGTTACCATTATAGAACCGGGTTATGTACGAACCAATTTCTTAAACAGCACGTCGCTTATAGCCGCAGCCAATCCTATTGATTCTTACACCAGTATTCGCGATGGTGTCGACGCTCATCAAAATGATATTCCCGGTAAACAGTTGGGAGATCCTGATAAAGTGGCAGATCTCATTTTTCAAGTGACTCAGAATCCGGAACCTCCTCTTCGCTTATTGACGGGATCTGATGCTTATGGATTTGCAAACTATAAGATCGATTCGCTGAAAAATGAAATCGAAGCCAATAAAGAACTTACTTTTTCAACGGATTTTAAGGAGTAATTGATGAGGTGTTCATTTCGTTATGTAACAGCAAAATATTAAATAAAAATAACGCCAATGATTGTTCAGTGGCGTTATTTCGTATTTGTGAATAAACTATTATCAGATTGATTTTTCTTTCTGACGATCAGATGGACATTAAAAATTCCAATTTCAGATGGGTCTGTTTAAAAGTTTTTAATTTCTAAAAACGCTTTCTATTCATTATTTTAGAATTGCTAAATAAGCATAAATAAAGTTTTATAATTATGTGGTATGTAAAAAGTAAATCTGGTACGCTTTCTGTATTCCAATTTTTGCCAATTTATTAAATATTTATTTTCAACCATAAAACTTATATTATGATAATTTCTGAAGATTTATTATTTGCCTATGGCGCCGAATATGAAATGTATGAATCGAACGAAATCATTTTTCATGAAGGCAGTTTACCTAGATTTTATTTTCAGATTGTAACCGGCACTGTAGAATTAAACAATTACCATGAAGACGGAAAAGAATTTACCCAAAACATCCTTTCTAATGGACAAAGTTTGGGAGAATCTTTACTTTTCAACGACAGACCTTATCCAATGAGTGCTGTTGCCAAAACGAGTTGCAGTGTTCTGAAACTCTCCAAAAATGATTTTTTAAGCTTACTCAGCCAGAATCCCAAAACGTCATTTGATTTATTCAAATGTTTATCAGACAGGCTGTATTACAAGTATCTGATGCTTTTTAATGTATCCTCTAATGATCCTTTATTTAAAATTAAATCATTGATGAACTACCTTAAGGATTATAATATCCATAATGAACCCTACTCATTTCAGCTTCCTCTTACCCGTCAACAGATGGCTAATCTTACAGGACTTCGGATAGAAACTGTAATCAGATATGTAAAAAAATTAGAAAATGAAAAAGTCTTAAAAATTGAAAATGGTAAAATATTTTATTAGTTAAACTCCATTTAAAATAGAAGTATTCTTTTGTCCTTTCCTGAATAATGAAATTGGCAGAGAATCTTAATTCATTTATCTTTACCGAACAAAAAGCTATAAAAATAAAAGAAGATTAATTGAATGGATAATTTATTAAGTATTGTATCGGTCATCTCCCTGTTCATTTCATTTTTTTTGGCATTTTTCCTGTTGACTGTTAAAACACAACACAAATTCAGCAACCGTCTTTTTGCTTTTTTCCTGCTCATTACTGCGATTGATACGAGCGAAACCGTTGATTAGTCAATTTACAGATGGTCCATCAAATCTTGGCATATTTAGAACTACGCTTGCTTTTTTGCAAATTCCGGCTTTTTATCTTTATGTATTGTCGGTTTGTTATTCCGATTTTAAGTGGAAACCGAAATATCTCGTTCATCTCCTTCCGTTTTTGATGGCGAATCTTGTTTTGATACCTCGGTTTTATTCGGTCGACTTAGGTTCTAAGATTAATTTCATCGTTAATCGTCAGAATATGATCGAGTTAAAATTCATTCATTGGCTTCTTCATCTTCAAATTTTATTTTATTTTACGGCGGTTTTTCTATTATTGAGAAAGGCGAAAAAGCTTTATCTTGAAAATAATGCAGGTACAACAAGTATCAATTCTTATAATTGGTTGTTTCAGTTTACCATTGTACTCACTGTTTTATATTCGTGTGCCATTGTAAAAAATATTTTTAAATTTTCCGATTATGTCTACGTTTCAGATTGGATAAAATTTGGAATTCTCATATTGCAACCTTTCATCATTTGTTGGTATTTGTATAAAGCTTTGAACGATCCCGGGCTTTTCAGAAATATTGACTCCAAATTAAAACTCGTTTCTGATTTAATTTTAGAGGAGAAAAAAATTGAGCCGGAAATTCTGAATGAAGATCTTTTGAAGTTGAAAAAATATATGACTGATGAAAAACCATTTCTTGATCCGGCTTTGACGATTCAGGATATTTCGAAAGAAATCAATGTTCCGGTTCGGGAATTATCGATTTTAATTAATCATCAATTAGGACAGCATTTTTATGATTTCGTAAATACGTACAGAGTCGAAAATGCAATGGAAATCTTGAAAGATTCATCAAAATCTAAGGTTACCGTGCTGGAAATCTTGTATGAAGTCGGTTTTAATTCAAAATCTTCCTTTAATACTGCTTTTAAAAAACACACCGGAAACACGCCGACCGAATACCGCAAAACATTACAAATCAACACTTTGTAATTACTCGTACTTCTTGTTTTAATTATTCATACCAATTATTTGTCTCCAATTCGCCCGAATACACTTATTCGGTCGCATAAGATGGAGTGCATCCGCATCTTTGTATCGAAATATTTATTAATCATTAAATAACGATACAATGAAAACTTTTTTTAACACCCTCTACTTTCTTTTATTAATGACAAGCTGCCAGATTTTTGCACAGAAAAAAGATTACAGCTATCTTACAGACAGCCTGAAAATCGAACAGCAATTAGAAAAATACAAACTTCCGGGATTCAGTGTCGTTGTATTTGAAAATTACCAAATTGTCTATTCTCATCAATTTGGAGTAAAATCGGCAAATTCTCCGGAAAAGATTGATGAAAACACGGCTTTTTCTACAGCATCTATTTCAAAACCGATCACGGCTTTACTTTGTTACCTATTGGAAGAGAAAGGATTAATCAATTTAGATAATCCGATCGATCAATCTCTAAAAAGATGGCATTTACCAAAAAGCAAATTCACAGAAAACAACAACCCAACCTGGAGACAATTTCTGAATCATACGGCAGGAACGACTCAGGACGGTTTTGAAGATCATTATCAAGGCGAAAAAATCCCAACTTTAAAAGAAAGTCTTTTGGGTAAAATCCCAAGATATGATAAAGAAATTGAATTCCTTTTCACTCCGGGAACGAGTTGGCAATACAGCGGTGGCGGTTACACAATCATCCAAATGGCATTAGAAGACACTTTTAATAGACCTATTGCAGAATTGGCAAAAGAATATATTTTTTCTCCACTGGGATTAAAGAATACAACGATGATTCAACCTAATGAAAAAGGATTTCTTACCAATGTTGCGTTGGTTCATGATAAAGATGGAAAAGTGATAAAAACAGGTTTGCCGATAACGCCACAAGTTGGTCCATCCGGAATGTGGTCTACACCGAAAGAATTAGCGCTGATTGCTATAGAAATTCAAAATGCTTTGCGCAACAAAAACAATAAAGTGATTTCTCACAATGTGGCAAAAAAAGTGACCGAAGTAACGGCTTTAAAAAATGCTGTGGGTGGTTGGAGCTACGGATGGCAAAAGTCTTTTGGCTATGATAATTATGATTGGTTTGCGTGTAATGGCTCAAACACCGGAGTTGGCGGAAACGTAATGGGAACAATGAAAGACGGGAACGGATTTGCATTTCTTGCCAATGGTGAAAAACCAAACCGCTTTCCTGTGATGGGGCAAACTCAGAAAACAATTTTGAAATTGATGAATTGGCAAGGAGATTTTCATCATGAAAAAAACCAGGAAATACCTTCAGATTTAAAAGAAAAATTGATCGGAACGTATGATGATTTCCTTTACGGACAAAAAATGGAAACGAAAATAGTAGAAAAAAATAATCGTCTGTATGTAGAATCTGAAATTTTGGAACATTTTAAAGGAAAAAATGACAATGAGTTGGTGTATTTGAAAAATGGTTCATTTAAAATTATTGATTATCCTAACCTTTTGAAATTCGATTTCAAAGATGGAAAACCAACTTATGTTACCTTAACAAGAGATGATTTGACTACCACAATTCAAATCATTAATAAAGCAAAATAACTTCACAGTCTCTTTAAAATCAAGAGGAATTTCAGATGTCTTTCTTTTATTCCTTACGTATTTCAATTGCTTTTCTGTCTGTAAAAGTATCAGATGTTTATCCCCTCTTACTTTTACAGACAGCTTAGCTTTATTTCAATTCACTATATACCAAAAGCAATAATCATGAACAATCCGACTGGTGACGAGATGTTTTATATATCCACCGTTTCTGGTTTTCCATTTTGTTCTGATAATTTTGTTGCCGTTTCAGATGCTGTTTTTGTTTTTGGAAGTAATTGCAGCATTAATCCTACGATTACGACACAAATTAATAAACAAATAATTCCGAAATGATACGCTGTTTGCCAACCATCTTTTGAAAAGTAGAAAAATACCCCACCGATAATACTTACCCCCAATGCGGAAGCCGTTTGCTGAAAGGTTGAATAGATTCCTGCAGCCGCACCTGCGTATTGCGAAGGAACGTTTTTCAATGCTATATTTAATAATGAAGGAAGCACCAATCCGTTTCCGAATCCCCAAGCTCCCATTAATCCAACGATTAACAATGTGTTGATTCCCGGTTTCCAAAGGGTCATTTGAAGATAAAATGCCACTAATAAAATGATAACCCCGACCTGTAATACTCTTTTCCCGAATTTAATAATTAATCTCGAAGCCATCACAGAAGAAATAATAAATAATATTCCGGGAACAATAAAATACAATCCGGAATCCAATGCCGAAATTCCAAGCCCGTTTTGAAGATAAACCGCGCTCAGTAAAAGATAAGCGGTATGCAACATGAAGTGAAATAATACCGCAACCAAGCCTATATTAAAATCTTTTATTTTAAATAATCTGACATCAATTAAAGGATTACCGTTTCCGGAAAGTTTAATTTTTTGATTATAAATGAAAAATACAAAAAGCAAGACCGACAAAATAAGCAACCCAAAACTCCATAACGGCCATCCTGCTTCACGCCCCTGAATTAATGGGTAAATGAGAGAAAATAAAGCCGTTGTGAGGATCAAGGTTCCTGTATAATCAAATTTTGTACTTTGATGTTTTGCTGTTTCCGTGACATATTTGTGTGTCGCCCAAAGCGTTACAATTCCTATTGGTAAATTAATAAAGAAAACCAATCTCCAACCTTCTATAAACCAATGCGTATCAGATAAATAACCACCCAAAACTTGTCCGATTACGGCTGCTGTTCCCAATGTAATCCCGTACAAGCCGAATGCTTTTGCTCGTTCCTTTGTATCGGTAAACAAAATCTGAATAAATGCAATAGTCTGCGGAACCATGAATGAGGCACTTAATCCTTGGAAAAGTCGGGTAATATTTAGCTGGAAAGCGGTTTGTGACAATCCACACAGACACGATGCGAGAGTAAAGGCAAACATTCCCCAAAAGAAGACTTTTTTTCGTCCGAAATGATCTCCAGCTCTACCTCCCGTTATGAGAAATGCGGCGTAACCAAGAAGATATCCCGCAATTACCAGCTGCATTTCGCCATCTGTAGCGTGAACTCCTTTTTTGATGGTGGGGATGGCTACATTAATGATAAATACATCGATCACAGAAAGCAACGGTGCGGATAATACGATGATGAGCTCCAGCCATTTATTTTTTAAATCCTTCATTTCAGATAAGTTTTTCGATGATTTTTTTTGCAGATTGTATTTCGTCGGCTCTCTTAAAAACAGAAGCGGTAACGATAGAAACCTTCCAGCATTACATAAATTGTTTCTGCTAATTCTTCATCGGACAATACTTTTTTATGACCAGAATTTCCAACCAACATTTTTATAAATTCTTTGCTGTGAATTTTCGTTGCTTGTATTTCTTTCAAAAAACGTGGATCATCAGTTCCTGCTTCATCATTAACTTTAATAAAAGGACAACCTCCAAATTGCCTGATTTCCTGCCGTTGTGTATGATGATCGAAAATTGCCAATATTTTTTCTTTGGGATCCGTAACTTTATTTACCGAAGCTTCCAATCTTGTAAACCATAGCTCGTGCGTTCGCTGAACATACGCAATCAATAAATCCGTCTTTGTTTCAAAATGTTTATATAAAGATGCTTTTGCAATATCTGCTTCCTCAATGATCTGATTGATACCTGTATTACTGTAACCTTGCTTATAAAACAATTTATCAGCTGTATCTAATATTTTGTCGAATACGACCTGCCCTCTTTGCTTCATGACGCAAAGATAAAAAATAAATAGACAGAATTGTCTATTTATTTTTTAAAACTTTATTTATTGATAAGAAAAGAAATATTTTAATTTAGAAATTCTACCTCTGAATCGTTAGACATTCTCTAAGCGCCCATTAGTTAAAAATCTAATAAACCCTCTGTAAGCCTCTTCCACTGGATTTTAGAAATACCCATCATTCCGCCTACTGAAGTAACATAATTCCTTACTTTATCAAAGAAACCCGCATTAAAATTCGGCATTTCATTTCGCCCGTAAATTCCTGCTTTTATAAAATTTTTACCTCGATAAATAATAAATGTGGATGTAGATTTGTAAGAATAAAAGTGTGCGATATGAGAATTCGATTGGTTGAAAGGATCTTTTGAAGGTCGGCAAGTCATTACGTAAGACTCCAATATATCATCGTATTGTTGTTCTTCAATACTTATAATTTCAACCCAGTCAAAACCTTTTGCTTCAAAATTTCCGGGACCGGGAATATCAATTCTTATGAAATCTTTCGGTTGTAATGTATCATTTTTAAAATTTCCCTGTGAATCATAAAGCTTAAAATCTGCAAAGCCTTCACCACAGAAATTAATCCACTCATTAACGCAGAAAAACCTTTCTTTTAAAATTGCAAATTGTTGCATTGTGATTTCAGGATCGTTACAATCTTTACGGGTTTCCGTATCGTGAAAACCTCCTTTTATTTGCTTAGGAACACCGGGAATTGATTTCGCTTTCATAATTATTTTAATTTTCATCATGAATGAAAAGGTTCAGGCTTCGGAGAACTTTTCTCGCGAAGCCCGATAGAATTAATACCTTTTCACAGATTTCTGCATTTCTTGCCTAGCTATTTCTTTCTTTTTCAAGTTCCCAAACACGGTGTTGTGCGACTGCTTTTATAAACTCATCATCTCCTTTTTTATTGTCAGAAGTGATGATTGCAGGATCTTCATGTTTTTTATTGTTGACATTACTTGCCTTGTAAATTGCATCTGTTTCTGCTCCGAAATAGATGGCTTTGCAATGTTTATAAGCTTCGTTTACAAAATTCAGAACAGTATATTTATTTTCTGGATTTAAAAGTTCTTTAACAGATTTTTCACCTGAACAAATATAAAGTGCGTCAAAACAAACACTTGAAGTATTCGTCAACGTATGTTTTGGAGTTATTAAACTTCCGTCATTCGCTTTCACGGGTGCCAAACTTGGAGCAATAAAATCTACTCTTGCTTTTTGCTTTTCGAGTTTTGTTTTTAAAGTATTGATGGCATTTGCGTCGACTCCATTTGCTAAAATAAATCCGATAACTCGGCTTGCAACAGTATCTTTAACCGTATTTTTCATGCTTAAAGCTTCAGATATTTTTACTTTCGGATCTCTTTCTTTGCTTTGTAAACTCGCAGGATTGGCATCTGCAGGAATACTCTGATTCGGTTCTTTAAGTTTTTTAACTTTTAAACCTAATTTTTCTGCCACCTTTTCAGCAAGATCCATTTCGATAAAAGCAAGTTGACCGACTACTTTTTCTCTGATTTCCGGAATGTCAACTTTAGATAATTCAAAAATTAAAGCCTTTTGAATATGCTCTTTTTCAGGGTTTGACTGGCTATTGTAAAATAATTTTGCCTGAGAATAATGATCTACAAAACTCTCGCTTCTGGCTCTTATTTTTGTACCCGAAACTCTTTCCTCCTGAGACGTAAATCCGCCATCCTTCATCATCGCCTGAAAAGGACATCCACCACCGATGGAATTGGGCTCATAGCTCACTTTTCCTTTCACGATCTGCTGTCTCATATGTCCATCCCGTTGATTATTATGAACCGTGTTGATTGATCTGTTGATCGGTATTTCATGGAAATTAGGAGAACCCAGTCTTGATAATTGAGTGTCGGTATAAGAAAATAATCTTCCCTGCAACAAAGGGTCGTTGCTGAAATCTATTCCGGGAACGAGATGACCGGGATGAAAAGCTACTTGCTCAGTTTCTGCAAAGAAATTGTCGGGATTTCTGTTTAAAGTTAACGTTCCGACGATTTGTACAGGAACAAGCTCTTCAGGAACTAATTTGGTAGGATCCAAAAGATCGAAATCAAAGTTGTTTTCATCTTCTTCAGGAATTACTTGTACTCCAAAATCCCATTCAGGGAAATTGCCGCTTTCGATGGCTTCCCAAAGATCTCTTTTATGAAAATCAGAATCGACACCCGAAATTTTCTGCGCTTCGTCCCAAGCTACGGAATGAACTCCTAATTTCGGCTTAAAATGAAATTTCACAAAATGAACCGCTCCTTCATCATTAATAAATTTAAATGAATGAACTCCAAAACCTTCCATCATTCTCAGACTTCGAGGAATGGCTCTGTCGCTCATCGCCCACATAATCATGTGCATGCTTTCGGGCATTAATGAAATAAAATCCCAAAAAGTATCGTGAGCAGACGCAGCCTGCGGAATTTCGTTGTCCGGCTCCGGTTTTACGGCATGAATCAGATCAGGAAATTTCATGGCATCCTGAATAAAAAATACAGGAATATTGTTGCCTACAAGGTCATAATTGCCTTCTTCTGTATAAAATTTAATAGCAAAACCTCTTACATCTCTTGCCAAATCGGTACTTCCTTTACTTCCTGCAACAGTAGAAAATCTTACGAAAACAGGAGTTTCTTTTCCAACTTCGCTTAAAAATTTTGCTTTGGTATATTTTTCAAGACTTTTGTTAAGTTTAAAAACTCCGTGAGCGCCTGAACCACGGGCATGAACGATTCTTTCCGGAATTCTTTCATGATCAAAATGTGTGATTTTTTCCCTTAAAATAAAGTCTTCCAATAAACTCGGACCTCTTTCGCCTGATTTTAAAGAATCCTGATTATTATTGATTTTCAAGCCCTGATTGGTCGTCAGTTTTTCGTTTTCGTTAGATGTGCTTAAAGAATTTAACTGATCTAACTTTTCGTTTTGATTTTCTTTGCTTTTCATATCTTATAATTTTTGTGGTGTGAAAGAGTTAATGCAATAACATGACCAAAATTTTATTAGGAAAGCGAGAAATGATTTCATTGGAAAAATCAACTATTTATTAGAAAAAAGATAAAGATTCTTGTGATTGAATCCATCTGAAAATAAGTTTGTAAAAAGGATTCTTTATTTTTAAATAAAATTTTAATAAACAACAATTTAGCACACAAAAAAACAACGCCAATAGATTCTAATGACGTTGTGTATGACTTTGCAATAGAGTTTTTGAAATTTTTATGGAAGATTTACATCAATTGGTAAATGTCGAACCTTATTTAATTCTATATTAATATCTTACCTGTTTTAAAAAGACGTAATCGAATTAATTAAAGTTTAATAAAAATGATGTAAAACTTGTTTAAATTATACTAATTCAGCTTTCGGATAATCGGCGTATCCGCTTTCACCACCGGTATAGATGGTTTCCTGGATGCTTTCTGATAATGGAATGTTATACGCAAAACGCTCTGCCAAATCGGGATTAGCAATAAATGGTGCCCCGAAAGATACCAAATCGGCTGTACCTTCTTCCAATATTGCATTTCCGCTTTCCTGCGTAAAACCAAGATTAGCCATCAATCTGCCGCTATAGTTTTGACGGAAATGACTGAAATAATTATCCTGCAAGTCCGCTACGGGTGTTCCGCTTAAATCTTCCGACGGTCCTACAATGTGCAGATAAGCCAGATTATACTCACTCAATCTCTTTAAAATATATTTGAAAGTTGGAATGGTTTCTTCATCCGGCGTCATAATGCCTACATTACTCAATGCTACCGGAGTGAACTTAATGGAAACACGCGTGCTTCCCCAAACTTCAATAATGGCATCTAAGATCTCAAATACGATACGGGAACGGTTTTCGATATTTCCACCATACTCATCGGTACGTTGATTTGTAGCAGGGCTTAGAAATTGCGGAATCAGCATTCCTACAATCGCATGTACTTCAACACCGTCAAAACCTGCCTGTTTAGCATTTTTTGCAGCGTGTTTATAATCTTGTATTGTTTGTTTAATTTCAGCAATTGTAAGCTCACGCGGCGTTAAAGAATCTTTAAAACCTTCGGGAGTAAAAGAACGGGTTTGCGGATTGATCGCCGATGGACCTGCAGGCAATTCACCATTAAAGAAATCCGGATGAGATGCCGAGCCAATGTGACCTAACTGTGAAAAAATCAAACCGCCATTATCGTGTACCGCTTTGGTTACCAGTTTCCATCCTTCTACCTGTTGCTCCGTGTAAATTCCCGGAACATTAATGAATCCTATAGACTTGGAATTAACCCATGTGCCTTCGCTCAAAATTAATCCTGCGGAAGCTCGCTGTGCATAATATTCAGCCATCAAAGGGGTAGGTATAAGTTCTGCATTGGTGGCACGACCGCGGGTAAGTGATGACATCACGATCTTGTTTTTCAACTGTAAATCACCTAATTGATATTTTTCTAATAAAGGTTGTGCTGTATGTTTCATTATTTTTTTATGCAAATTTCCGACATCTTTCATAGGAAAACAATATAGGGAAAACTAATGTCGTAGGGATAAATTTATCCCTATACACACTTTCTTCAAAATGCGTATTTTTGTATAAATAAAATCTTATGTACGAAAGGAAAATCCCTCTTACTATTGATTGCGGTCTGCACCTGACCAGAGAAGTACTCAATGGTAAATGGAAGCCTGCGCTTCTTAATGCTATTTCTATGAACGTAAAGCGTCCTAGCGAAATCCTAAGACTTTTGCCCGATGCAACACGCCGCGTACTGAATGTACAGCTAAAAGAACTCGAGGATCATGGGATGATAGAAAAGAAAATTTACCATCAATTACCGCCTAAAGTAGAATATTCTTTGACGGAAATCGGCTGGTCATTGATGCCTATTATTGATGCAATGAATTTGTGGGGCGATACTAACCGATCTTTTCTAGAGGATGTTATCTCACAGAATCCTAAGATTACGCAAACCTCAAAATCAGCCTGTCAAAATTTATCCGATTATAATAATGAGCAAAAAAAATAAATTTTATTAAGAGCCTGTTTAAATTTGATTTAAAAATTAAAAAAAACACTACTAATTTTTTTAACGCAAAGCTTTAATTCAATATTATTTAATTGAAGTGAGCAAAGATGAATCAACAAGTTGATTTGATGAAGTCTTGTTTTCACGCTTCGCGAAGCAAATTTATTTGCCTTTGCCTTCTAAAATAATGCGGAATGTAAATATAATCTTTGCGTTAAAAAGAATAACAAATTCCTTTTGAAAGTGACCTTAAGTGTTTTGATACAACTTTCAGTTTCAAGAAAATATAAAAATCATATTTCAAACAAGAGTTACAAAAGTTTATGATATAAAATTTAAACAGGCTCTAAGTTAAAAATCTGATAGTATTCAGACGTGAATTACTATTTTTTAAAGATAAAGGTCTCACGCATTTAATTTCATTATTGTCAGCAGCTCTTTCGGATGATCTCTTATTTTTTCAATAAAAGGAAAAAGATTCCTTCTTTGGTATTATAAAAGCTTTTTCAACTTTATCATCCATATCAGTTCCAGAAATAGATCTAAACAATTGCAATTCAGAGTTTATCGACATGTACTCTGCAGTGATATTAAACGCAATAAGTTCTAAATCAGAACGTTTTGGAACTCTAATTTGTTTTATAGATTGAATATCGCCACAAGATTTTGTCAATTCTTTTAAAATAATTTCATAGTTTTGAATAAGATTGTGCATATATTTAATATACTGATAGTTAATTAAATAAAATCTATTTATCCAAATGAGCAATCTTTTTTTCATTATTGACTAAATGCACAACAGATATATCATTATCAAATAATTATGATAATAATATGAGAACAGAATTAGGCAATATAATTGTCGCTTTTTTTATGTCTGGTTTAAAAGAATATAAAATCTCACAGAGATATCAAAGTCCTGCCCTAATGAGTGACTTCATCCAAATCAGTATAACGGTGCTCCATATTGACCTACAGCACTTTACATTGAATTCCGTGGCGCTTTTTTTTTGAAAAATAAAAGTGCCACGATCCTGCCAGGAAAATTATGGATACTTATATAAATCTTAGCGATTCCTGCAAAAAAAGAAAAGCCTGCAATTTCAAATTGCAGGCTTTATCAGCTTTTTCCACGCTTTAGAGAGATTCCCTATTGTATAGTTGCGGAGAGAGAGGGATTTTGTAACCTCCCCTCATCCCTTTATTAATAAGCATTTCGCTGTAGCATCTTGTGAAGGGCCTTAAATAGGACATTTGCAAAAAGCGGTAAAATCCATTATAAAAATTTTACGTAGTAAAAGTAGAAATTTTTGTTCGAATTTGCAATTTTTTTTAAAAAAATTACTCAGTTTCAAACATCTCAAAGTATTAAATTATGAGACGGTGTTTCGTAATTTAATACTTAGCTGCAAGACCTGATAAATTATATATTTAAGAAAATCTGTATTTACGATTTGAAGTTATTTGTTAAAAATGATTTTTGCATCAAATGAAATTTTACTCAAATAATAATCAATGCCTCAAAATCCATATTTCAATAAGCATAGTACAACCTATTTTTTTATTTTTTGTTGCTTCAGATGAGGTTTTAATTCCTCTGTGAAATCCAGCATAAAAATTTGACTTCCTGTGAATGGATTATAAGATGGTTGATAAACAATATATCCTAATGAATGTAGATTCTTGATGCATTTATGATATGTCGCTCTTGAATATATTTTACTTATCCGCATAACTTCATCTCTGGAGATACTAATCGGATTCCTAAAACGGTTGAAATTCCAAAACTGGAATAACGCTAAATATAGACTGATGTGTGTAGGATTAAGTGTACTGTCCTGAGCTACCTTTTCATAAAAACCTGTGAGATGTTTTATGTAATTCATGTTGATTATTTTGAACTAATAAATTATACTTTGCCATTTAACATTTTCTCGATGTCTCTGTAATTGTAATATAAAGTTCCTCCGACACGAGTATAAGATAGAGTTCCATTGATACGAAGGTTTTGCAATGTTCCGGAAGAGATTTTCAAAAGTTCTTTCACCTCTGACGAGCGTAACCATAATTTCTGTTCAGAAATTTTGCTATTAAACAGATTTTTAATATCTTCAAGCAATTCGGATTTGAATTCATGAAGGTCTTCCTGGGTAATGATATTTACTTCCATAACTAATTTTTAATTTGTACCTTTTTAAGGATAAAATTCTATATCAACATTTAATTTTTAACGATCGATAAAGAAATTTCTTTAAAAATAAGTCAGAAAATCTCTGATAGGACGACATAGCTATTAATGGAATAATTTGGCAGTCCTCTTCATAGTTAATCACTTCCTTAATTCAATTTAGGACACTCTCCTTTCCTAATTTCAACCGACAGTGATTTTGATGAGATCAATATCACGAGCCGACCCCAGAAGTGCAGTTTTCGAACACTTTTCTAGAGGATCTGAATAAACTAGCAGAGCTTTCTATATATAATGCAGATTGATAGATCATCTAAAAATAAAGGTTAAAAAAGACATTTAAGAAGCACTAATAAGAAGCTTTAAGTATGCAGACTTTATAGTATGAAGTGTTATGGAGCATATTGACAAATATGCCAAAAGTCTTTTATTCATTTACTTTTTCATATTCTAATGTTCCTAGCTCTGGATTGCTAATGGTTCTTTTGGTCGCATCAAAATAAATAATGTCATATTTAACTTTTATGACACTTACCCCTATTGTCAGGGTTTTGTTATCCTCAGAAAGTTTCCAAGTGCCTTTTCTACTTTTACCTTCCCTGGTACCTTCAAAAATATTTCCCGGCATAAACTCCTGATAGGTATCTTTTGGATTTGTAACTTGTCCGTTTTGTGTCTGCTTTACTAATTTCCATTTTCCGATCAATTCTTTCTACATTTGTGAAAAAGCCGATGCACTGAACATTAAAACTGTAGCGATAAGTAATTTTTTCATTTTATTAATTTTAAGATTAGAAGATAAGAAACATTTTTTATAAAATTTCAATAATGTATGCTAACAAGGCCTGGACCAATTGATTTTGATTTTTTCTATATAACATGCAATCTTAGTCTGTTAAAGTTAGGTTTTTTAGCAATCAGATTTGGCCTAGCTTTAATATGGTCTACAATTTATCAAATTTATGATACCGATAAATTCTTGGCAAAACATGCTTTGAATAGAAAAAATCAGATCAGCAATTGTTTAAAAAACTGCTTACTAATGTTTACTATCTTACTTCAACTATTACTCCATAAAGGGGTAATCGGTATAACCTCTCGCGTCACCTCCGCAGAACAGCGTATGGTTATCTGAGATTTCGTTGAGAGGTGCATTTTGTTAACCCGTTCAGGATAATCAGGATTGGTCAAGAATTTTCTTCCAAACCCGATCATATCGACCATATTATTTTGCAAAAGTATCTCACCTTCTTCCGGTTCTTTATTTCCTGTTGCAATAATGGTATTTTTAAAATTTGCTCTCAGATCTTTTCTGAAATCTATCGGAATTTGGGGTGCATCATCCCAATCGGCTTCACATAAATGGATATACGCAACAATATCGAAGTCAAGGGACTTTATCGTGAAGATTACTCTGCTAAAAACTTCAATAGACCTGAGTGGAAGGAATTCTCCGAAAGTAAAAAGAAGTCATCAGGAGAAGATAAGAACATATAGAGAGGTCAAAGGTACCTGAAGGTAGCCCGTTTAAGGAAAGTACGCCTTTGCGTCGAAGTGCACTGAGCGCCTGATTGAACGCAGTTGTCGAGGGTGCTGTCACCAACATTCCGTGCATACCGCCGGTCTCTTTCTTTAGGAATGATTCCGGGTCATTTTCTTTAGCATTTGCGGTAACATCGGCTCCTAATTCTTTGGCCTGTTTGAGCTCATCCTTCGTAAAAGTGATTTCTGCATTTATTGTCTATACAAACCTTTAACTATTTCTCCTTAAGTCTATTACGTTTTTTAAGTATTTTAACAAGGTAAAAATCCATCAGATTAAAAATTTACTAATCTTTTCTGCCTTTTACAATCGATCCGAGTTCTCATTGACGACTTTTTCCTTGTAACTTGATTTAGTTAAATTCCCGATATTATATTTTAAAGTCAGCAGAATAGTTGGTGTATTGCCATAAAAAGTTCCCTTAGAAGAAATCTTTTTATAGGTCACTTCCTGAATATAGTCCATTTGTTTGAAGACATCATTATATCTTGCTGTAAAATCAAATTTACCGGAACTTGCATTCAATCCAATGTTTACCAGACACATTCCATTGTACCTGAAAATACCTTGAGAACGATTGGTGATGTACGAGGCATCAAGTAAAAAACTAAGATTTTTCCTGAAAGCGTAACTGTTGTTGGTTGAAAAATAGACGTACGGCGTGCTTTTTTTGGAGGTTGCCAAAGGATCTTCTATCTTGCTATAGTTAAGACTAAGGTTATTCTGAGATGTCCATTTTTTATAGATCAACTCGTGATCTACGCCAAGACTACTTCCAATTTCCCTATCAAAATTGACAATCGTAAATGTTGATATATTTTTTGCTTCGTCAAATACCAAAGTATAGCCCATAGGGTTCTTATCTTGATAATAAGAAGCCGTAAGTGAAAATTTCCTTAATTTGACACTCAGTGTTAATGTGTTTGAATAGGATGGCAGCAGTAATGGATTCCCTTTGTATTCAACGTATGGACTTCCATACAAGCCTCCTGATGCCAGATTGCTGTAACTGGGTCTTGTGATGCTTCTTCGGTAATCAAGGCTGTAGTTGAAGTGCTCATTGGGCTCGAAACTCAATTGCGCAGAAGGAAACCAATCATTGTAATTCCGTGATATATCGTCAACAGAGGAGGTTTTGTTATCGCCTTTCGTTTTCGTACTCTCCATTCTCACACCCGCCTTTATGCCAAATTTTTTCAAATTGAGATCCAGATTGGCATATGTTGCTAAATTTGATTCTTTGAACAGATATTCCAAAAGGTCCGGCTCCTGACTATTGACAAACCGAATCGTATTATCCGTAAACGTTTCGGCACTGTTAAAACTTCCTCCTAACTCCAACTTAAATGGTTCTGATAACTTTTTTTCTATATCTATCCTCCCGGAGTAGATATTACCGGAATAATGTTGGTACCGGAACTGACTGAATTCGTAACCGGAAAAGTCTTTATTATCGTAAAAATCATAAGTGACATTATCATTTTCTCTTTTATATTGGAAGCCTGTGAAAATATTGGCTTCCAACTTTGGAAGATTTTTATTGAAATTGAATACTGCATTCACTGTTGACCGGCTTCTGTCCTGCTTGTTCAAAGTTTGTACGTTGGTATGCAATGTATTTTCTGAATAGTTCGTAACTGTGTTGTTATCCCCTTTGTCCGGCCTTAAATTGCTGTTGACGGCCAGAGATATATAATCACCCTCCTCATCAATTTCCCGATAAAAATTGGCCCCAAAGATCAATTGTGGGCGCTTTGTTAAAGACTTTATAACATAATCGGATGCTATTGATTTTGTGTCGACCTTGTAATCAAAGCCGTTACTTTCCCAATGACTGATCTGATTGTAGGAGGCATTTAGCTTCCATTCCGTTTTATTTTTCTTCGACTGGAAATTTGCAGAAAGATGATTGCTATACTTTTTTTGAAAAATTCCAGTTTCAGTAAGTATTAATTTTTGATTGTCCTTTTTGCTTTTTTTTAGATTGATCTTTATAACGGCTTTTCCTTCCGCTTCATATTTGATGGATGGATTTCTGATCAGTTCTACCGACTTGATATCATCTACGGAAAGCGCACTCATGACAGAAAAATCCACCCGCTGATTATCTATATATAACAAAGGTGTGCCTTTGCCGACAAAAGAGAGATTTTCACCATTAGGGTCTATTCTCACAAAAGGGAGCCTGGACAAAAGATCGGTAGGATTTGCTACTTTGCTCAAAGCAGAATCAGCAATATTGATGCTTAGATTGCCATTTTCTACCTTAACCGCATTTCTGTTTTTAACGATCTTCAATTCTTCAAGCTCTGTCAGATCGGAATTGAAAATTATTTTGATTCTGTAATCTGTATTTAAAGCAAAGGGCAGTTCATTCTGTACCTTCGCACGGCTGACTATTTGTATATGATAAGTATTTGTATCAACGTCTTTGAATTCAAATGTACCGTCTTTTGAAACAGTGGTTCTGACAATATTATTCTGTTCGTCAATTAAATTAACTTCAGACAGTAGCTGCAGGCTTTGATTTTTCTGATCTACAATTTCACCGAAAATAATGAAATGATTCTGCCCCGAGAGACCAATCGAAAACAGGCATATAAAGATAATGATGCTTTTCATGTTAGCGTTAAATTTTTGCCAAAAATAGCGCAGGATAGAAAATCTCTAAAACAATCTACGTCCCAATTGATGAATTGATACCACTCTAACGTCCTGATTTATCAATTTGTAGAATAGTTACAGATGGCTTTATAAATAGCAGATGAACTTCCTTGAAAAAATAGTTTATTTTTGTGTGAATTAACTTTTAAAAGATGAAATTACTCAACAGGTCCCTGGTGTTGTTTTCCTTTTTAGTCCTCGGTTTGGTTTGGGAAAAAGCAGTTCCGGAAAAAGATTATAACTCTTTGAGACAACAATATCGTTATTTACAGGAAAATGACCGTGCAGCTTTCGAGAATGGTCTGGATGCTTTTATCACAAAGGCCACAAAAGAGAAGAATCACGAAATGCTCGCGCAGGGCTTTGATGATGCCATATTTTTCACCAATGATAAAACCCAGAAATTATATTTTGCCAATAAAGCAATCAAGGCAGCCTTGATTTCTAAAAATAAGGACACTATAGGCAATGCTTATCTAAAGAAAGGTGTTGTCTATTATTATAACTTCAGACAATTCAAAAAAGCCCTTACCCAATATCTCCTGGCTTATAAATATTTGCAAACTTCAAAAAACAGAACCCTGACCTACCAAAATTTTTATCATATCGCAGAGATGAAAGCTTATCTGGGATATAATGAAGAGGCAATGCTCACGTTCAAGAAATGTCTGACTTTCTTTGGTAACCATGATAAGAATAAGTACTATTCCTCAAAAGATTATCTTAACAGCCTTCATCAGACCATAGTATGCCTTCAAAAACTGGATCGCTTCAAAGAAGCTGACATTTATCTCAACAAAGCACTTCAGCTCATAGTAAAACAACCAGATCTGAAATTACAAAAAAGTTACTTTTTTCAATCAAAAGGCATATCAGAAACTGAAAGAAGGCCATTATAAAATAGCACAGAACTATTTCGAAGAAGCTCTTCCTGAATTGATATTGCACGATGATTTCATCAATATTTCTATCATTCATTTTTACCAAGGTCTTCTTTTTGAGAAAACAGACCGAAAAAGCTTAGCTTTAGCATCCTTTAAAAAAATAGATTCCATTTTTAATAAACAGCAGTTTGTTCTGCCCGAGACCCGCCCTGCCTTCGAATATCTTTTGAAAGAACAGAAGGATAATATCGATGTGAAAAAAGAATTATATTACACAAGACAGTTGTTAAAAGTAGATGAAAATTTGAATGGAAATTTTCAATACCTTTCAGGTAAAATCCACAAAGAATACGACAGACATTCACTGGAAGTACAGCAACAGTTGTTGTCACAAAAAGAGGCAAGAACATTTTACATATTGGTTTTTACCGCCACGTTATTGGTGATCTCAGTCATATTTGGCATTTATAAATTGCTGGGGCATCGCAATGCTAAACGGGAATATTTTACATTAAAAAATCAGTTGCAGAAGTTAGAGATTGAACTTCATTCTATTAAAGATTCAACTCCTGAAACAAAATCCAAACCCCAGATCCCCAATGAAGTTACAGAACATATCTTACTGAGACTGGAGGCATTTGAAAAAGAGAAAGGTTTTCTACAGAAAGGCCTGACACAACATAAACTGGCATCTCAATTACAAACCAACGTCAATTATCTTTCCCAGGTGATCAACGATCGTAAGGGTAGCAATTTCAACAAATACCTTGGGACCTTGAGGATACGCTATATCACAGAACAACTGCACAGCAATAAAGTATTTTTAAAGTATAGCGTGGAAACCCTGGCTCAGGAATGCGGCATTGCATCCAGAAAAAATTTCTCTGATCTTTTCTTTGATATCAATGGTGTAAGGCCAACAGATTTAATCCGTACTCTTAAACAGGAATATCAGATCGTGTAGTGTGCTACCGACCTTTTGAATAATGATTCTTAATGTAAATGACCTAAATTAGGATATAATGGGATTAATTTTCAAGTCTCTACAAAAACACTGGAGTCTAAGCTGATTGGCAAAAAGATGAGGACTAACTAAATAAACTAATTCGTGAGCTTCCCTTGCAATACAGAATAGGTTATGCTATATCACTTGGCTTAACTGAATATTAAGGAAATTCAGAAAATCAAAAGATTTTTTAGGAACAATAAAAATCTTTCTTTTCCGAGGTAGAAAATTATTAAAAGATAAATTACATAAAGATGGATATCCGTTAAAAAGATAAAAATGATTGCGAAATTTCAGATGCTGATTCAATAATTATCGATCATCTAAAAAATAGTCTTGAAAAATAATATTGGGGTGATTTTTTGCTAGGATTTACAAAATAATTACAAGGAAATTGAAATAAAATCATCATAAGAATAAGATAGTCCATAGTTTTGTCAAGGGTGGCTAATAATACAAGAGCCTTTTCAAACTCAAAAAGAAAACCTGCAATTGATCCAAAGGCAGAATCGGAAATATAGTAAAATATGGTTGTTGATTTTGTCTAAAAAAAAAAATTAACGAATTATGCAAAATCAACAAAATATTTGTAATTCGTGATTATTGTCTTCAAATATTTGAGCTATCATAAGTATTTTTTGCTTTCGAAAATTAGTCCTCAAATTTAGATAATAACATTGAAAGTGATTTACGGGAATCCGTAATTAAAAACACTGAAAAGAGTTATTGATTTGAATTTAAATAATATTATAGAAAAAATAGATGTAATCTCTAATCAGGTAATTGAACACCTCCATTTGCGGCCAGTTGCATAATCCCTCTGCTCATATCAATTATGTTATCAACTTCTTTCCAACCTCTCGTTCTAATAGCGCAGAAGATTTTGATCTCCTTATCAGGATAAACTTTTTGCAGTTCTAATGCTGAGGCCATAGATGTTCTGCCTAACGTTAGAATATCATCGACTACAATAATAGTGGGTTCGGTGATTAGTACCGGAGTTACTACTAAACTGTCTTGATGTGCCTGCACCGTATTTCTGGTATCGGCATGAAATTGTCCACTTGATTTGGGGATTGCGTACTTACGTTTAAGACAATCGGCAACACTTTCGCCTAATCCATTACTGAGAAGTGTTTCACAAATGATCCTTGCAGGAAAAACAGCTCCTTCAACCAAAGGTGTACTTCTTGGTACCGGGACTAAAGCTGAGTTTGCAAAATATTCCGATAGATCGGCTTCTTTTATTCTCTGGCTCAATCTCGTACTGAAGCTTACATCTCCATTTTTACAGGAACCGGCAACCGTCCTAGAAGAAATTTCAATCTCGGACTTGCCTCTTGGAGAATATGCCAAGAATGTAAGGAACTCAAAAGACATACTCTTTCTTTGTTGTTAGATAAGGAATACTTTCAATTAAAAATTCAAAGTTATCATTTGTCAATACCTGTGCACCATAGCTTAGCATTTCTTCTGCCCATGAGATCTTATCGTTGAGGACGTTTTCCATGATCAGCAGTTGTCTCCCTAGACGAAGCGCTTCCCAACCTTGATGTTTTGTGCCGCTTTTCTCACTGGCCTCAATAATGATCGTCGCATCACTTATCAATGCCATTGTTCGGTTTCTGATAGGGAAACTTTTTGGTGTTACGGGATAGTTTTCCGGGAAACTGCGAGATCAGCAGGTGATTTTCAGCAATAAAATCCTGAAGGTCTTTATTTTCAGCAGGGAAATATTTATCAAGAGGTGTTCCAATAACTCCGATAGTGCGGCCATGAAATTCAATGGCTGTTTTATGGGCGATTGAGTCAACTCCTTCCGCTAAACCACTGACCACAGTAATGTCATTTTGAACCAGAAGCTTCGCGATCTTTCTTGCTCTTCTTATACCCAGTTCAGAAACCTTCCTGGAACCAACGACGGCTACCCTTCTTCCATTTTCCAATAACGAAAAGTCCCCATTATAAAATAACTCTTTGGGACTGTTTTTCTTCTCAACGGTAGTAAGCTTATCGTAGTATTCGTTAAAAGCATTGATCTGCATAGGTCTTCAAGATTTAAATGAATAATGTAAATATAGTGTATTTAGTGTGTAAAATACAAATTGAAAAACATTAAAACTAACCATCAGGGAGAATTATTAAATATTACATACAACTGATCTTTTTCATAAAAAACCGGTAAAAAGGCAGCTAAGGTATATCGGTCATCCATCGCTACGTCCAACCAAAAGACTACGGCATAAACGGTTTCCTCCCTGAAGGTACCCTCCAATTATTCCGTTTCCTTTTGGCTTTCCCCTTTGCCCGCTAAAATTATCTGCTTTCTTTTTTCCGGTTTTTCTTTTGAAAAATATTCAGCGAAGCCCAAAGGGCTTTCAGAGAAAGGACGGAGAAGAGATTGAGAACAGATCAAAATGTACAATCTTTAAAAACCTACGGTTATGAACATTATTGGAAGACTGACAAGGGATGCGGAAGTGCGCAACTTGCCAAATGAAAAACAGGTAGTTAATTTTTCAATTGCTACGAATGACAATTATCGCAACAAACAGGGCGAACGGATCGAACACACCACCTATTTTGAATGCGCCTATTGGATCTCTCCAAAAGTTGCAGACTTTTTAACAAAAGGGACTTTGGTAGAATTAAGCGGAAGAGCCTACACCTCTGCATGGTTAGGAAAAGATGGAGAACCCCATGCAGGTCTGAATTTCCACACCTCACAGATTAAGGTTCACAGCAGTAATAAGCGAACTGAAAACAAGTATACTGAGCCGAATAAAACAGCTAAGAAAGAAATTTCTAATTCTAATCCTAATTCCAGCGACAAGGATGATGACCTCCCATTTTAAAACCATCAAATGCAATTTTCCAACAATCAAAATATCAATATCATGGCACATAATTTAAATTTCAACAACAGAACAGGAAAATATTCATTTTTCAGCGTAAAGGAAAAAGCATGGCACAACTTGGGGCAGATCGTACAGGAATACCCTACAAGTGAAGAAGCCATCAAATTTGCAGGGCTTGACTACGAGGTCGAAAAGTCTCCCCTATTTACAAAAGGTGCAGGCATTATCGAAAATAACAACCTAATAGAAATGATCGATTCAGAATTGGAAGTTCCCAACTACTTTGCCAATATCCGAACGGATAACAAATACAGTCTTAGGCGTAGTGGGAAAAGATTACCAGATCGTACAAAACCGTGAAGCCTTTTCATTTTTTGATTCTATTGTAGGCGGTGGAGATGGAATGTTATACGAGACTGCAGGAGCTTTGGGAAATGGAGAACGCATTTTTATTACCGCCAAACTACCCGAATATATCCGTGTTGGAAACGGTGACGATATTACCGAGAAATATATATTTCTCACCACCTCCCACGATGGGAGCGGAAGCATTACCGCCGCATTTACCCCTGTTCGTATTGTCTGTCAAAATACTTTGAATGCCTCTCTCAAAAATATGAGCAATGTTGTAAGAATCAGACATACCGCAGGAGCAAAACATCGTTTGGACGATGCCCACAAGGCCATGGGATTAGCGAATAAACTGAGTAATGAATTGGAAAGCACTTTTAATCATTGGGCAAAAATTACGGTGGGTGATCATGAAATGAAAAAATTAATTCAGTTGGCACTTTGTCCCAATAAAGAAACCTTACAACATCTGCAGAAAGGAAATTTTGATGACGTTTCAACAGTTTTTAAAAACACCGTTGATGATGCATTTGCCTACGCAATGATCAGCGAAAGTCAGCAAATGGATACAACCAAAGGAACTTTGTTTGGCGCTTACAATGCTGTTACAGGATATTTTCAGAATGTCAGAAGTTACAAGGATAATGAAGCAAAACTACAGTCCATCGTTTTGGGAGGAACTGCACACTTAAAGGCTCAAAAGGCTTTTGATCTGTGTGAAAATTTTGCCCGATTTGGCGCAGAAACTATGATCATGAATTAACTCTTTCTTAAAAACTATGTACGGGAAATTTAAGTCTCTGCCGTACGAGAGCAATACCTATGAAATATAATATTGTCAACGAGATAAAATTAAGCTATTCAAGAAAAGGAAATTCTGAAAAACTAGTCGGTAGTTCAAGGGATGCCGTTGATGTATTCCGTCAGCATTTCGACCATGATGAAATGGATTACAGAGAATCTTTTTTTGCATTGTATTTAAATCAGGCGCACAAAGTTTTAGGGATCAGGAAAATTTCTGAATCAGGAATTTCTTCCACGGTTGTCGATGTTCGTATCATCATGCAGGCGGCACTGCTTTGTAACGCTTCAGCTGTAATATTGGCACACAATCATCCATCCGGGAATCTAAATCCCTCTGCGGAAGATCTGAAAATTACGCAAAGCATTAAAAGTGCATCAGAACTTTTAAACATTAAATTACTGGACCATTGCATTCTGACATCAACCGATCATTTATCATTTGCCGACGAAGGTCATTTATAAATGAATTCATAATAATAACAAAATACACGGCAATATTTTTATTGTCGTGTATTTTCAAAATCGGGCGAAAAGACAATTCCTTCCGGTGGTCGAAAACGTCTTTTCGCAAAAAGTAGGGATACAACTCTTATGTTATGCCTCACAAAACCTCCCTGCTTCATAAAAGTTGTGAGCCTGTGTAGATTTAATGTTTTATTAAATGATCAATCTATTTAGTAATTGTTAACACATTTTCCTGGTACTAAAAAATTTGACGAAACATTTGCTAAGTGATATAATACCTGATCATAAAAGCTTCGTCTACACTCCAAGACAATGATTTTACGTGAAGATTAAAATCCTCTAACATTCTTAAGAAGGTCGTGAGGATAGCCTAAAGAAATTGCACTTAGCCTATTCAATTTTTGTATATGATCATCAGACAATTTTATAGGGGTTGACTTTAAAGCATCATTAAAATTATCAATACTCCGAGCTCCGATCAAAGGGAAACCACCCTTTGATAATACCCATGCTAAAGCCACTTGTCCTGCTGTAACTTCCAGTTCTGCTGCAATTACAAAAAGTTCGTTAATAATTTTTTCTACAGTTTCATTTTCCTGATAATCTTCATTCGAATTGCGATTTATTCTGCCTGTCTCTCCTTTTCTGTATTTACCTGTAAGCTGTCCTCCTGCTAAGGGAGAGTACATCATTGTGCCGAGACCAAAATGTTTTGCCATCGCAATAAACTCTCTATCTGCAGTGCGTTGTAGCAAATTATATTCAATTTGTATGGCGGATAATTTTATAGAAGATGCAATCGCAGAAGCTTTCCAGGCTGGAAAATTTGTCAGTCCTGTATATAAAACTTTGCCACTGCTTACCAGATCTTCCAGACCTCTTGTGATTTCATCAATCGGTGTGATACCATCGTCGTAATGTGGCATATAAATATCAATATAATCGGTTTTCAATCTTTTGAGACTGGATTCTATCCCCTGTCTCATTGCCTTGCGATGATTGCCAAAGTTACTGATAGAAGCATTGGCCTCACTGCTTCGCGTATACTTTGTACAAATGATAAAATTGCTGCGTTGATCTTTTATAAATTCTCCTACGATCTCTTCGGATTGACCCAATTGATAAGCATCGGATGTGTCTATAAAATTACCTCCAGCATCTGCATATGCAGTTAATATTTCTTTAGCATTTTCTGGCTCGGTTCCATACCCGCTTCTTGTTCCAAAACTTGCTGCACCCAAGATAATTTCGCTTGCATACAATCCGGTTGTTGTTCCAAATAAATTATACTTCATATTCTTACTAATTATTGTACAAAATTAAATGCAGCAGATATAACATACAAGTACGGCTAAATTTACCCATATCAGAATTATTTTTTTATTACTTACATTTGAATCATATTAATAGATAATGTACAAGAAGAAATTACCGGTTTCACTGGATTGCGGACTGCACCTTTTTATGGAGATCATCAATGGAAAATGGAAAATCAGTCTGATATGGTGTGTTTATTCTGGTATAAAACGTCCTGGCGAACTGCAGCGTAAGATGCCAAAAGCATCCAGACGGGTTTTAGACACCCAATTAAAACAGTTGGTAGATCACGGAATTCTAACTAAAATAAACTATAACGAACGTCCTCTAAAAGTTGAATATGAATTGACCGAATTGGGAAAATCATTAATTCCCACAATTAAATCTACTGCTCAATGGGGTGAGGACCACCGTGAAGAACTGGAGAAATTAATTCAGATCAATATTTAAAAATTTGTTTCTGCAAAAAAAACCAATGGTTCTATGCTAGCATAGAATGTCCTTATGAGAAAGCGGCTTGGTATAAAACCAAGCCGAAGTCAATGACAAATTTTAAGATGCATTGTCAAATTCAAAATCTACCCTTCTTTCATTTCCAAAACTATCCTTTATCCAGATACTGAATTGATGGGAATCAGAAGCTTGAGATGTATAGTAAAGCCTGAATTGCTTTTGCTTCAATGGATACTCGTCATTCGGTAGATATGGCGGTTCGTTGTCATATTGAAGTTGACCAGCTCCTTCATATTGAAAATAACGAACATTGTATGTTGTGCCGTTAAAATTAGAAGGGGTAATTAGAGAAATACGAATTTCTATTTTTTCATACTCTGCTATCTTTCCAGGAACAGGCATTATTTCAACCTCGAATGGAAAGTCCTGCTGAATTTCCAGATTGTTGTCCTGACAGGCATTAAATACAAAGCTGATTAATAAAATTGCCATCGAAAACTTGAGTAATGCCAAGACTTTATTGCTAATCCCATTTTTCATTTTAAATATTTTTAAAAATTATATCGTATTCCCAAACCAAACAACGAATGAAACTGACCAGTTTGGCTGTTTTTTAAAAAGCGTAGCTGCCCGTTGACCACAAAGACCCAATGGTCTGTCAGATAACTTTCTATGGATAGTTTACCATTAGCGCCATAAATAAAATTCCCGGTTGCATTAATAATAGAGCCATCATAGATCATTTCAGTTCCTCTATTGATCTGCTCATAGCCTACTAGCCCGCCTATACCCAGATTGATATTGACATTTCGCATCAGATCTCCCCACAGATAGAGACTGTAACCCCCATTGAATAAGAAAGTATCAATCGGAATATCATAATTGATATATTCATTATATTTTCTACTGTATTCAGCCACTCCGAAAATATAATTACCATTCCTAGCGTATGAAATAAGTCCTGCATTAAAAGCATAATTGTATTTTTCAGGAGCCTGCGGAAATACTGAATATAAAATTTCGAAACCTTTTTGCTTAGGGATCATTTGCTGGGCAAAAGATGCACTACTCGTTAGGAGCAGCAACGCAGTTGTTAAAAATATCCTATTCATCTTACTTCGTTTTTATATTTAGACCGCTAATTAGTTTGGCATTGAGGAGGTCTTTATTTTCAAGCTGAACCTTCTGATGCCGTCCGCCATTTTTTTCCAGAATTTCGATTTCCAAAACCTGATCTTTCAGAAGGGTGAACTGATCCAATAGATAAACCCCTACTATGTCGGAATGATACGGTACTGTTGTCACTGGAGTATAGACCCGTAACGGCTCCAACAGTTTGTCCTGAACAATGGTTCTTTTTAAATTCTTTTTATCGACAATTTTAAAATTGATCAGGTCAACATCGAACGACACATTACTGCTGTTTCTAACCTGTAAGGTGAAATAAAATTTGTTGTCATTCACATGCAAAGCCCGGACTGAAAAATGTATCCCATAATTTTTCGATGAGATATGTTTAATGGTCCTGTTGCTTTTTACATATAGGTTTTCCATAATAAGTTCCGTCAGAGTAGACGAACTTCCTTTAAGGTCTTCAAACAAGACATCCGTAGAATATTGCTGTTCCATTCTTCTTTGCTGCTGTAAAAGATCATAACTCAATATGTACGGATAAGCACTGTAATACACATCGAAGTTGTAAAATTTCCCGTCTTCGGTAATCACCGAAAAATTGGTTTCTTCCTCAAAACCCCTAACTGCCGATTTGATTCGAAGGACATTCCCGACAGGTTCTGCTTTACCAGCAATCAACAGATCACTCCCCAGGTCAACATAGCGAATACGCGAGGGAAACAGTAAATGTGAGGTCTTATTGTAGGTCACCTGTATTTGGTAAGGTTCTAACTTTGCCTCTTCAAGTGGTAAATAAGTTAAAATAGAATCCTGACCAGACAGTCTGCTCACCGAAAGCATAAACACGATTATCAATAGATAATGGCTTTTTATTTTGTTCATTTTTTATTATTTAATTGGTTACTTTTTGGGCACAAGAAACACCTGATGACCTGCCTTTACTATTACTTTTAGTTGTCTGACCCGCTTTTGAAAATAGCCCGACAAGCCCTGCACCACTCCTCTGCTTAAATCCGCCGCAATCTGCTGACCTGCCGACTGCGTCATCATAATGTTGGTTCCTGACGTTTGTCCCATACTTCCCACAATGTCGGTCACTGCATTTTGTTCCGGTGAATACGGAATCGATAGCCCCGGCTGCCCATCATTATCATGAACATTGACCTCTACAGGATAGATACTTCCCTTATATTCGATTGATGAAATGACAAGCTGCAGTCTCCCGTTCTGAAATTTACCAGTAGCTTTAAGTAAAGTTCCAGAGGGGATTTCAGTGCGACCAACCCGCATACCTTCAGAGAGTCTGATCGACAATGTACTTTCAGTAGTCATCGTCTTGGTCTCCTGTACAATACCTTTGATCGCATTTTTAGAATACTCGGTAGTTTTAGTCCCGAACATTCTGCTATCATTCAGACCAGCCAGAAAGGCACTGTCTGATAGCTCCCTGTACAATGACGAAACAACATTTAAATGGGCTGGTTCTACTGCTGTGAGCACTACTTTATTTCCAGAAGGCTGCCTCACATCATCCTCTCTTGATACAGGTTCTTCCTGCTTATTATTTTGGGGAAGGTATTTCGCAGCCATCTGGTAAGATTTTTCCATCAGCTCCAATTGGTCATTGACTCCAAGCCCGGCAGGAGCAGTATTGCTCGGTAAAGCTTCGTTCTTTAATCTGGATATTTCTTTCCTGAGGTTATTCACTTCCTGCTCATCCCTGCCGTAGAAAGAGCCAAGGGTTTGCTGTGCATTTCGATAGCTGTTGACTGCACTCTGATTGGACTCGGCTAAACCGTTAGTATCATTTCTTAACTGGTCTTGACCCGAATTTTGGTTCAGATTGTTTTGGTCAGTCCAATAATCTGACAAGGTGGTTATTGCATTTCTTTTCTCTTCATTTTTTTGTTCCAACAGCTGCTGCTCATACGCTTTCTGTTTATCAGATTGCAACTGACCGTCCTTTGCCTGTGGTATTCCTGCATTAAATCCGGTATCTTCAGTAATCTTATTGTCCTTTGGTTTGAAGATGAGGTAGAAACAGCCCGCACATACCGCTGTCATCAAAAAATAAATCATCGGTCTCTTTACTCGCTCCCACTGCAAATTTTGAAGACCCCTTGATTCCTGTTCTAATGGGGGTGCTTCACTTTCAGTGATCTTGATTTTATCTGAACCTCTCATCGCGTTATTTTTTTAAGAGGGACATTTGCTGGTCTGTCATTCGCAAGTTTTTCCACTGTAGGGCGGTCTGAAATACTGCTGATATGATCGATCGACATCGTATTGGTTTTATTCCCAGTCGAAATACAGATGGTGATCAGTACTAGTATGGTAATTACCGTATAGCATGTAAAAAATAGCTTGGTGAAGAACCTTTGCCGCTTCTCTGGAAGCGCCTTCCATTTTCTGTCTGTACACAAAATATGGTGTTCTATTTTATCTCTTATTTTTTTCATTGTTTTGATTTTAACGTTCAACAGTTTCAACATCTTTATTTTCAATGACATTGAATTTCTCAATGGTAAATCCCTGGGGATTGCTGTCTGACCTAACGGAGTTCACTAATGAACAATTGGTGATCAGACTTCGTATCGTCAGATTACTGGACCGGATAATGAATTGTCTTGCAAAGGTCTTGACCGGATATGGGTAATTGTTAAAGTCGGCGACAACACTATCAACCTCTATCCTCTGCTGGATGTTGCCTGAGATGATCCTGTTATAATATCCTTTCTCCTGAAGGTCTTTATAATAATCGAACGCCGACTGGTCTGCCAGGTTGAAAGCTCTTTTAACATTGCTTTCAATGGCATTTTTATCCGGCGCCACTGTAAAGAACAGCTCATGAAAACGCCTTACATGCTCCCTGGCTTCTACAGGCCTGTTGATCGACATATCCTGTGACAGCGCCACCATCAGCGATTTGCCGTTATCCAGTACATAAATCTTCTGTCGTTGTTCTTCTGCAAACTGATAAGACTTAAAAACGACAATGCCCACCACTGCAAAACAGAGTATTGCAAAGACGAATGTGAATAAGCGGATCTGTTTAAAGCTGCTCTCAATATTTCTTAAAGTTTTAAATTCCATTAAATTGTATTTTTATTTTAATAATCTGCCTGAGATATTACCCGTTGCACTGCCTGCTGCTGCTCCCGCAATATTTCCTGATTTTGTAGCGGTTTGGTTGACATTGCGCATAAAGTTACCGGCACCTCCTGCCTGAATGACCCATCCGGTAACGGTTGGAACCGTAAAATATCCGATGATCCCGATGATCATATAGATGATGTACACGGTGTTGGAAGTATCAGGAATGAAGTTCGGATCTGCCAGCATCTCAATATCCCGCTCCAGAATGAGCGACTGTATTTTTGCAAGGATTGAACTGAAAATATCAGCAACCGGTAGCCACAGATAGACACTGATGTATCTCGTCAGCCATTGGGTTAGTGTGGTCTGAAAACCATCCCATACTGAAATGGCAAAAGCGATAGGTCCCAATATGGAAAGGACGATGAGGAAAAAGGTCCTTATTGTATCAATGACCAAAGCTGCTGACTGGAATAGAATCTCCAGAAACTCGCGGAATCCATCCCTGATCTGCTTTTTGATATCGAACATCTCCCTTTCGATATACATCCCGGACATGGTCACCAAGTCTGATGGAGACCATCCAAGCTCATCAAGCTTCTTGTCAAATTCCTCATCCGATATCAGATAGGCCATTTCGGGATTTCTGAGCAAGGCTTCCCGCTCCAGAAGATCTTTTTTTTGCTGGAGGTCGTTCAGATCCAGAACCTGATCCTCCAACATCGAATGACTTCCCTGAACGATCGGACTTAACACGCCATTGACACTGCCTAATACCAATGTTGAAAAGAACATAATACAGATACCAATGGCAAAAGGTCTGAGCATCGGAAACAGGTCGATCGGTTCGGCACGGCTCAGCGATTGCCATACCTTGATGGCTACATAGAACAGTGCACCCAATCCGGCAACCCCTTTTGCTACCGCAGCCATATCGGCACACAATGGCATCATCTCATCATAGACCGAACGAAGTACTTCGTGTAGATTAGTAGGTTCCATCTTACCAGTATTTTTGATTTGAAGTACCATAAAGATCTAGAACCCTTTTTGTATTGTTCTGTTTTTTCGCTCTGAGATAGCTGACAGAAATATTCTTGTTCGTGTAGTAGCGCACCAGATTATGGTATTCTTTGACCTCCTTATATACACGGTCGATCACATCCATTCTTTCTTTATCATTGAGCGAAAGCCCATTGGCTGTGATGATCTCCTTCAGTTCTTTTAAAAGTTCCGTACTTTCGGTCAGTAGTGCTGAATAGCCGTTCGCAATGGCCGTCAGCTCCTGCGCATTGAAGTTGGGATCGTTGAGCATCTTGCTGAAATTGGTGACGTATATTTCTGATACGTCGCCTACCATCAGAACGGTCTGCTGCACCTTTCGGGCGTCTTTGACCAAATTGTTGATGGCTTTCAGCTTGTCATAATATTCTTTTCCCTGTTCATACACCTTCTTGACTTCGTTGAAGTTCTTGACGACATTGGAAACGGTTGATGAGGTCTGCACAATTTCATTGGCTGAGTTCAGAATTCCTGAAGCGAGATTCGCCGGATCGGTCACTACGAATTGAGCCTTCGCATAAGTTGCGGTAGCAAAAATGGCTACCATTGCTGTTTTAATGATCAAATTTTTCATTGTTGTAAAATTTTAAATGATTGAATTAATTGTTCTTAGTTGATTTGATTCTTCTGAGAGAGATCCTCTTGATGGCGTGTTCCATATTGCCGTCAAGTTCAGAAGCCAAATTCATGATTTCCATTTTTTCAGTTTCTTCGGTGGTATAAGCGAGGTATTCCTCGGTGGAAACTTCGGTGGCATAGACCGCAGAGTGCGTTCCGCCCAATCCGATCCAGACCTCTTTGTACAATCTTCTCGGATCGTTGTTCATATTGATTGAAAGCACCTGTGATTTTTCCTTATCCGTGAGGCCAAGCATCGCCTGGATATCATCGAACTTGTTCATATACTTGCGCTGATCCAACAGGATTTTGCAGTCTGAATTATTGATGATGCTTTCTTTGACGATCGGTGACTGGATGATGTCATCCACTTCCTGGGTCACCACGATGGCTTCCCCGAAGAATTTCCTGACTGTCTTGAAAAGATATTTGATGTACTCTGCCATGCCTTCTTTAGCGATCGCTTTCCAGGCTTCTTCAATGAGGATGAGTTTTCTGATTCCTTTCAGTCTTCGCATCTTATTGATGAAGACCTCCATAATGATTATGGTCACGATCGGGAACAGGATCTTGTGGTCTTTGATCGCATCGATCTCGAATACTATGAAACGTTTCGACAACAGGTCAAGCTGTTTTTCTGAATTCAACAGATAATCGTATTCGCCGCCTTTGTAATAAGGTTCGAGAACATTCAGAAAATTGGCAATATCAAAGTCCTTTTCCCTGACCTTCTTCTGCTCAAGGACTTTTTGATAGTCATCTTTCACGTACTCATAGAATCCATTGAATGATGGAAATTTACCACTGTGTTTGATCTGTTCAATATAGCCGCTCACGGCATTGGACAAGGCCACTTCCTCTGAACGGCTTGGTGGTTCATCATCCCTTTTCCATAAAGTAAGGATCAGGGTCTTGATGCTTTCCCGTTTTTCAATATCAAAGACACCGTCATCGGTATAGAATGGATTGAAAGCAATCGGATTGTCTTCTGTATAGGTAAAATACACGCCGTCCTCCCCTTTTGTCTTGCCCTTGATCAGTTCGCACAAGCCCTGATAGGAATTTCCGGTATCTACCAATAGAACATGAGCACCCTGCTCATAATATTGTCTGACCATATGGTTGGTGAAAAAGGATTTACCACTTCCTGAAGGTCCCAAAATAAACTTGTTCCGGTTGGTAATAATCCCCTGCTTCATCGGAAGATCGGAGATATCCAGATGAATGGGTTTTCCGGTCAGCCGATCCGCCATCTTGATCCCGAACGGTGATGGTGAATCCTGATAATTGGTTTCTTCGGTGAAGAAACACAAAGCCGGTTCGATGAACGTGTAAAAGCTTTCTTCGCTTGGAAAGTCACCCGCATTGCCAGGAATCCCAGCCCAATATAATGTTGCCGTATCCGTGGTATTGTGGCGTGGTTTGCATTCCATCAAGGCTAAAGCACTGCCTGTATCATTCTTTATTTGTTTCAATTCAGAAGCACTGTCCGACCATGACATCACATTGAAATGGGCACGGATGGATGGCAGACCGTATGAGTGAGCTTCATTCAGATACTTTTCTATCCATTCCTTATTGATCTGGTTCGCCCTGCTATACCTTGCCAGCGAGTGCATGTTTCTGGCAGACTTTTCAAACTTGGATAGATTCTCATCGCTGTTGTCAATGAACAGATATTGGTTATAAATGTGATTGCAGCTTAATAAAAGTCCTACCTGAGATGCGAAAGACAATAGGCAGTCACTCCTGTCGGTACTTAACTTTTCATATCGACTATGTGATGAGACAGTCCCGGGCAGGTCATCGGTGTCGGATAAAGTATGCATACTGATACGGTTGTTGCCGATGCGCATTTCTTCTGATCCGAGTTTGATATCTTGTAGCGATGGATTGGCTTCTCTTGACAGGGTCAGATACTGCTCCAATATTCCTGACTGGCTTTCGGTTCCTGAGATCTCATCTTCGGTCATTCTTTCCAGATGAATATAACCGCTGTCATTCATAATTCTTTCGAACTGGTCAACAGCTTCCATAAAGCGGCTGATCATCTCTTTGTCTTTGATCTCCTTAGGGATCAGTTTGCCTTTGCAGAGGGACGAAAAGTTGCTCTGCATCCGCATTCTTTCTTTACTGGTCTTTGTAATGAACAGGTAACAGTAGTGGTTTAAGAATGGTCTCTCATTGAAATGTCTTTCAAAGGATTTTGATAAAAAACTTTGGTCTTCTCTGGACAGATCAGGATTGTAGTTTTCTTTGATAAACCAATCCTGTTTGTGGACGACGGTAAAATCTGGTAAGGTTTTAATGGCCTTGAACCAGGCTGAATGGATCGCTTCATATTCTGCCGATGCTACCGTAAATAATTCTGGAAGTCTGACCTTGAAGCAAACCGTGACATCCGCATCTTTTGAAATAATGCAATCGTTCTCAATCGCAAGCAGTGGGAATTTACTCTCCAGCGTTGCGGCTCTAGAGGAATTTCTCATACTGCAGCTTTTTGACGGTTACTTTTCAGATAACGATAAATGCACTTACGGCTGATGATGTATTTGGGATGCTTCTTTTGAGCTCCTAATTTCATCAAGCCGTGTTCACCGTATTTTCCGTTCAGTGAGAAGGTCTGCCAGATCAGAATGGCACTACTTGCTCCGCCAATCGTAAGGCAGAGATAGGTATTGACACCAGCCATATACATGACCATCACAAATACGAGTATCCCCAATAATCCGCCTGTAAAAATGAATAGATACTGCGCCTTGAGTCCTTTGAACTCTACCGTTCTTCCGATTCCTTTGTTGATATGATAAGTATTCATAACAATAATTTTTAAAGGAAGAATGATCGGAGGATCGTAGCAGCGACAATTAAAAATATACACGCTCCGAACCAGCTGGCAGCGGTCTTACTGGTGTCGGGGTCACCGCTGCTGAACTTGTTATAAACCTTTACGCCACCTATCAGTCCAACGACTGCTCCGATGGCATAGATGAGCTGGGTGGCAGGTTCAAAATATGAGGTGACCATCTGGGTAGCCTCGTTGATTCCTGCGGTACCATTGCCTTGGGCATAGACACCTGTTACTGCGATAAGGGTCAGACCTAATACCCGTAGTTTTTTTCTTTGTTTTTTCATAATTGAAACACATCAATTTGTTAGGTGCGCCGCACTTTGCGGAACTATGAGACAAAGATGTCGGAGCCTCGGACTCTTTTTAAGCTGATAGCCTCGTCAGGAATCTTTTGGCTGTGAACTGACATTCTATCGGATTACGTTCGTTTGTAATTAATGGTAAATTTGTAAGGAACTTCAAAAAAGGATATTATGGATAAAAGGTTTGCGGATATTATTGTACTCATCAAACAATCTCATAACAATGCTATAAAAACAGTCAATGCAGAATTGATCAATTTATATTGGAATATTGGTGAACATATCAGCAAAAAGGTGGAATTAAGTGAATGGGGACAATCTGTGGTCAAAGAAACTCTCTTTGTATATCCAGACCAATGAACCTGATATTAAAGGGTTTTCAGATAAAAACCTGTGGAGAATGAAACAGTTTTATGAAACCTATAAAACATTTCCAAAAAATCTCAACACTGTTGAGAGAAATCAGCTGGTCTCACAATCTGGCTATCTTTTAACGTTGCAAAACAATTGAAGAACAGGAATTTTACATCAAACGGACTAAGCAGGAGAATTACAGCTTTCGTGAACTTGACAGGCAAATATCGAGCAGCCAATTTGAAAGAACCATGATCCGGAATTCAAAACTCTCAACAGCGTTGAGAGAAAGTAATGCAGATATTGCCAATACCTTTAAAGACAGCTATATCTTTGACTTTTTGAATTTGCCTGAAACGTTCAATGAAAGTGATCTCCAAAAAAGTCTGATACAGCAGATGAAAAACTTCATCCTGGAATTGGGCAGAGATTTTCTTTTTATCAGTGAAGAGTACAAAGTTCAGGTAGGCAATTCGGATTTCTTCATCGATCTTTTATTCTTCCATCATGGTCTGCAATGCCTGGTCGCTTTTGAACTGAAAGTAGACAAATTCAAACCTGAACATTTGGGGCAGCTCAACTTTTATCTGGAGGCGCTGGATAGAGATGTCAAACGTCAGAACGAAAACCCAAGCATTGGGATATTGCTTTGCAAGGACAAAGACAGTGAGGTTGTAGAATATGCACTAAGCCGGAGCTTGTCACCAACTATGGTCTCTGAATACAAGACAGAGCTTCCCGACAAAACGCTTCTTCAACAGAAACTACATCAGTTGTTTGATAACAGAGAATAGTTAATGCCTTATATTTTTTAAATGCTTTGTATGATTTAATTCATATTTTATCAAAATTGGGTTTTGCCCTATACTAATTATCGGTTGTAATTTTCTTTCTGTGATTTGCACCCCATTTAGACAAAGCAGTAATAATTTCCTTCAAGGATTCACTGTATTCGGTAGGAATATATTCTACAATTACGGGAATTTGGTCGGCAAACACTGTTCTTTCAACTAAATGATTTTCTTCTAATTTTTTCAATTCGCTTGACAACATTTTTGCAGAAATACCTTTTACGGCTCGCTGCAATTCATTGAATCTTCTATGTCCGCCTAGAATTCCAATCATCACTCGTATTGTCCACCTACTGCCAAGAACATATAAAGCGTCTTCAGTTGCTAATAGACGATTTGTGCATTGTACAGGTGAATATTCTAATTTATTTGTTGGCATACCTTCGTTTTGTTCTAATCAACTAACCAAAAAGTTACTACTTACATTTCGGTAACTACTCTATTTTGGTTAGTAAATATACATAATTTCGCAATGTCAAATTGTTAAAACAAATAAAATGAAAACAATAAAAATAACGTATTATGTTACAACAGGAATTATTTCCGCTATGATGGTATTTATTGCGTTTGAGACCCTTACAAAACCTGAAGTAAAAGTATCGATGGCGCATCTTGGGTTTCCAGATTATTTCAGAATTGAATTAGGAATAACAAAGCTTATCGGTGCAGTTTTGCTTTGGCTGCCTTTACGCATGTTAAAAGAGACAGCATACATTGGTTTCGCAATTATGTTTGCTTCAGCTTCATTAGCTCACTATATGGTGGGCGATCCTGATGGTAAAATTATAGCAGGAGTGGTTTTTCTTGTAATTTTAATTGCATCTTATATTAGCAATGACAAACTTCAAAGAAGCAAATAGTAATTATTAATAAATCTGAAAAATAAAAATTATGATTTTAATAACAGGTGCAACCGGTCAGTTTGGCTCAAAAGTAGTTGAACATTTAATAAAAAAAGGAGTAAATCCTTCTGAGATTTCCGTTTTGGTTAGAGATGCCACTAAAGCAACAAGTCTAAAGGAACAAGGCGTACATATAAAGGAAGGCAATTATACTGACCATAGTTCGATGGTTCAAGCCTTTCAAGGTTTAGATAAATTATTATTAGTCTCAAGTAATAATAGAGAAGCAATTGAGAACCGTACAGAGCATCACAAAAACGCAATAAAAGCTGCAAAAGCATCGGGAGTAAACCATATTGTTTATACTTCCTTTGTAAGAAAACCAAGATATGAAGATTCAGCCATTGCAGATTTTCAAAATTCTCACGTTGAGACGGAAAAGTATTTGAAAGAAAG
The DNA here is from genome assembly GCF_024807225.1 of Chryseobacterium ginsenosidimutans. Lineage (GTDB taxonomy): Bacteria > Bacteroidota > Bacteroidia > Flavobacteriales > Weeksellaceae > Chryseobacterium > Chryseobacterium ginsenosidimutans. The sequence goes on along the minus strand of NZ_JANUCO010000001.1, from coordinate 2,457,775 downwards.
TGGAGTGAGTTATACGATTCTTCAAAATGGTATTTATACCGAAATGATACTTGCTTTTCTGGGTGATAAAGTTGCTGATACTAAAACTATTCTGTTTCCAGCAGGCGAAGGAAAAGCAAGCTGGGTACTACGTGAAGAATTGGCCGAAGCTGCTGCCCACGTTTTAATCACAAAAGATCATATCAACAAAACCTATACGTTAACCAATACTGAATCTGTTGATTTTACTTCCATAGCTCAGAATATTTCGGAAGTATTAGGTGAAAAAATTGACTACAAATCCCCTGATATCAATGAGTTTAAAACTACTCTGGAAAAGGCGGGTGTTCCAGAAATATACATCGGTATGTTTACGATGTGGAGTACTGCTCTAAAGCAACAGACAATGGACAAAGAAGATGATACTTTGTCAACTTTTTTAGATAGAAAACCAACTTCTGTAAGTCAATTTATAGAAAAGGTTTACAGTTAGTTATCGCAAATTAAATTTTAAAAATGGGTCGTTGTAATATTAACTTGATCGACTATTGCGCTGCGCCGGCAGCTGGAATGGGAGGTTCGCTGGCTATCATCGGGGACGACAGCTTTGGCGGATATTTTGAAAAGAACAATGGTAATTTTTAACTGGCTTTTGAAGAATATAACAGAGATCTAAGACCATTCATAGAAGAAGTCCAGACTGGCGCAGTATAAATACTGGACAAGCTTCTACCGGCAACGCAGGAGGAAATAGACTGGAGAAATAAGAATGGTTTTGAGTTTTAAACTTGTTGTAATGAAATATATCTAATTGAGGATCATTATCCTTATAAAATTATTTTCTATCTTATCAAAATATTAAAGGGGAATTTACCTAAACAAATTCCCCAATATCGAAACCATCTGCATCATTTTTACGCTTAAACGAAATTCCCCCATCTTCATTCGAAATACTCTGGCTCAGCAAATTAGCAACTCGCTTTGAAGCGTCGTCCAACGAATTTTCTAAAAGGTCAAAAAGCTCGGTTCCGTGAATTTTTTGAATGATGTGAACTGCTTGTTGTTCTAAGTCAGGCTCCAGCACATCTTGCTGAAGCAACTGTCCCGCAGTACTCAATTCCTGAAAGGTAACCCCTGTGGCAAACCCGCTTTCTATTTTAGAATCATCCTGATACTGCCAGTCTTCTTCCTCGTCTTCCTCATCATTATTTTTGACCAGTATCTCGTCAAGTTCTTTGTTTGAAGTCGTATTTTCAATTACTTCCTCTTTGGTTTCTGAATCAAAATTATCTGCTTTAGGCACGATAGATTCTTCTTGGCCTTGATCGACATCAGATGGCACTGGTCTTCTCTCTTCTATCTTTGTTTTTCCCATAACAGAGGGTATAGCTAGTTGAGCTTCAGTACTCTTTTGCTTAGGATTCTTACTTATAAACTTCCTATCCCACAGTAGTAGGATGATAATTAGTAATAGCCCTATAATGATAAATTGTTCCATAAGATGATAGATTAAAAGATTGGACGGTATTTATTATTGAAATCATCGGTGATCTCCTTTTCAAAAGTTTCGAAGTGATGCGCTAATACATTGTCGAGATAAGCGTACAGAGGGATCTGGTCGTCGGCAATGATCTGGATGATCCGGGAAAGTCGCTCATGGTATTCGGGACGGATGTAGATACTCTTATCACCACGCTTGGTCATCGTGTGATGGGTCAGAAACTGCTCGGCATAAGTTATTTCCACATTTTTTTTGTTTTTTATTTTTTGCTTCACCTCCGGTTTTTCCTGTGGGGAATCCGGTTCCTGGTTCGGAGGCTCTTTCTTTGTGCTGCCCGCCATAATGGACATCAGATATTGTTCGTCGATGCTTTTGTCTTCGTTGTTCTTTTTATCACTGTCCATCTTTTTACAATTTTACAATATTTAAAAACTCATCCATAAACTGATCGAGTCGGCATAAGGTCATCAACTTAGGGTCTGCCGGCAATAATGTCGAACGGAAAACGGTTTTTGCGACCGTCTCCCCTTCTTTACGAAATCTCTTGCTGTCTGTAATGGAAGTTTTCATCAGTTGAAGACCAAGATCTTTGATGACCTTTTCATAATTATTATATAATGACGTTTTCTCCCTGCCATCGACCTGATTCCAGAAAAGATGAATACTTTTGATCTCGGTATGCTTTTTCTTCATCAATATATTGGTAAGAACATCCGTGAAACTCAAGGTACTTTCAAGAACAACCCGGTCTGCCGTGATAGGAGAAAAAATATGATGGACATTTGCTAGTGTACTTAAAATACCTGGCGTATTGACCGTACCTGGCAGATCCAGAAAAACGACGCTCGGTAGGACATCGTCATTAGCAAGATATTCTTCAAGTTCGTGCAAAACCGTATCGGTCTTGCTCTGGAAAATAGGATAGGCTTTTTTATTGATGCTGGTGAACTGCTTATGCGCCATTTTTTTTAATACCTCATTTTGCATCACGGTCTTAAGATCCCTCTCCCGCATCTGTATCAAACTGTACTGCGGGAAATCACAGTCAAACACTGCGACTTGATACCCTAAGCGATAATGAAGAATACTTGCCAAAAGTGCTGTGAAAGTACTTTTTCCTACCCCTCCCTTTTGAGTGGAAAAGACAATAATTGATGGTTGTTTTTTTGTTTCCATTTTTTTGATTTTATTATTTAACATTGGTCGTTGTACATCAGTAATGTCAGTTGGCAAGCAGTCTTGAACTATATCCAGCTCTCCAGGAATCTGAATGCGTTGAAAGCACTTTTGCCTTCTAACCTTAAGGCGAGACTTCACTCATTCAGTTGGTCTTTCTTGAAAGGATCCTGTAATTCCGTCAGGTTATAATTCCTGACTGATCTTAATCCTGTGGGAATTCAGGATGTCCTGAAAGCTTGAATTCCTAAAGGCAGGAATGTTTGCCTTCAAGATGTCAAACAATTTTGCCTTACATCAGTCCTGCTGACCTTCTTGCACAAATAAATAAAACCCTTTTCTAGTCAGCATCTGAATGGTTGTCTTTGGCTTGTGGTGGTCTTGTTTGGCATTCTCAATTTCAGAGAATCTGTGAAACATTGTGGTTTACTTTGTTCAACGAGACTGCCAGGCCGTAGATCTTGATCTTTTCAGATCTTGAGATTCCGGTATTCCGGACTAAATCTCCTGTATAATGGGATTGACCTTTCACCCGAAAGGGGCAAGTTGTGTTTTGAGCATCTCGAAACGTTTTCGGATGCTCAAAACAACTTGCCCTTGCAGGGGGCAGAAACAATCTCCGAAGTCGATGTTTTGTAAATTAAAATGGATGGATTATGAATGAACATAATGGTAAACCACAGAAAAAGACAGGCCGCCGTCCAAAGGCGGATCCGGCCAAGATTCGGTATACGATCTCATTTAATGAAGTAGAGCATTCCCGCTTTCTCGAACTTTTTGATCAGTCGGAAATGAAAGTGAAGGCACATTTTATCACATCGTGCATTTTTGAAAAGACGATTAAGACCGTAAAAGTTGACAAAGGAACAGTAGATTTTTATATGCGATTGACCTCATTTCACAGCCAGTTTCGCGCTGTTGGGGTCAATTATAATCAGATGGTTAAACTGTTATATATTAATTTTTCTGAGAAAAAAGCAGCAGCTATACTCTACAAATTGGAAAAACAGACCGTAGAAATGGTCGATATCTTCAAGAAAGTAATGCAGTTGACAGAAGAATTTGATCAAAAGCATTTGAAAAATCAGGAATAAAATGATCGCAAAAATTGGTAGAAGCAGTAATCTTATTGGCACACTGTCCTATAATAATTCAAAAATGGAACAGGATAAAGGAGAAATTCTGATGACCAACAAAATTATTGAAACAGCTGACAGGAAGTATTCTGTTACTCAATTGGCGAGATCATTTGAACCTTATCTTTTGGCAAACCGAAAGACTGAAAAACACACTTTGCATATCTCCCTGAATCCTGATCCTAAAGACAAGGTCTCTGATGAGCAGTATCAAGAAATGGCACAGATTTATATGGATCAGATGGGTTACGGTGATCAGCCATTTGTAGTATTTAAACATACTGATATCGACCGGAGTCATATCCATATTGTTTCAGTTGCTGTGGATGAAAATGGAAAGAAGATCTCCGATACATATGAAAAGATCCGTTCTATGAAAATCTGCCGGGAACTGGAAAAGAAATTTAAACTGATCTCGGCAACAGAAAAACAAGGTCAGCAAAATCATAAGATCTTTCAACCGGTCGATTACATACATGGAAATATCAAAAGCCAGATTGGATCGGTTATAAAGCGCCTTCCAAGCTACTATCAATTTCAATCTCTTGGGGAGTACAATGCGCTGCTTTCACTATTTAATATTACTGTGGAGAAAGTGGAGGGAGAATTACATGGTCAATTAAAAAGAGGATTGCTATATTTTCCACTAGATAGTCAAGGCAAAAAAGCTGGAAATCCTTTTAAAGCATCCTTATTTGGGAAAAATGCAGGAATTAATGCTATCGAAAACCACTTTACTGGCTACATACATAAAAATAATGATCCCCTACTCAAACAACATCTAAGAACATCGATTACGGAAGCCCTTCAATCATCAAAAGATGAGCAGGTTTTTAAAAAGAAATTGAAAAAAGAAGGAATTGACACTATAGTCCGCAAAAATGAAAACGGTAGGATCTATGGAATAACTTTTATTGATCAGCAATCTAAAACGGTCTGGAACGGATCACGGTTGGGAAAAGAATGTTCTGCAAATATTTTTAATGATTGTTGGAATAATAACATCAAAAAGGAGATTAAAGAACCTTTTGCACAACAGCAAAAAAAATCCAGAGCAGATGATGGGGATTCTATTACAAAAGGATCAGAGGTTTTATTTGACTTAGTAAATAGATCTAATAAATACGAAAATGGTTTAATTGAATCCATTGGTGGCTTCTTACCATTGGTATCAGGTGAAGATCACGAAGAAGAAAATTTTGCAGACAGAATGAAGAAAAAAAGAAGGCAGATAAAAAAGTAATCTTCCTTTATGGTTCAAAATCTTTTGAGGTTGAAAGATTTTCCCATTCTTCAATTTGTTGTGATAACTGAGCCATTTTTTCCGTGGCTCTTTGATGAGCATCGCTTCCTCAAAATAAAAGTGTAGGAGGATTTTGACTGTCCACAAATTCAATGAAAGCGTCAGCGACCTTATTGAGGTTATCTAGCTGTTTGCCGTCAATTTCATTCATTTTTTGATGTGCCGTTCTCAAAAAACTGTAATCGCCAATTTGTTTTTTGTTAAAAGCAATGGAATCTTGTTTTGCAAAATTAGTTCGAAACCAGCCAGGCAAAATTGCTTTCACATTGATTCCCAATGGCTTTAGATCATTGGACAAAGCATCTGACAAACCTGTGACTGCAAATTTAGCAACGCAATAAATGCTCCAACCAAGTCCTGATGCAAAACCGGCAATAGAGGAAATATTGATGATGTACCCTGAATGTTGGTTCCTGAAATAAGGTAATGCATGTTGGATAACTTTAACGACAGCAAAAAAATTGATATTGAAATTATCGTTGATCTCTTGCTTTGACAATTCTTCAATAGCTCCGCCAATCCCATAACCTGCATTATTTACGATCACATCGATCCTTCCAAACATATTATTGGTTTCTTCCATGGATATTGCTATTGATCTTTCGTCTGTCAGATCAACCTTCAGAACCAGAAAGTTTTTGTTTATAATATCAGATAACGAAGAAATTTGTCGACATGTTACATTAAATACTGGGAGTTTGTAAGCAAAACCAATCTAGGCTCAGTTCATCTGGACAAGTCATTACATGATATTCTCTCGTTGTAAAATTGAAGAAGAGTTGGCGTTTTATTGAAGAATTCGCATCAAAGAATACAAAGTATCAGAGCTCGATTGTCAAATCTCTGTAGGTCTTTTTGAGCTCATAACATTGTAAACTCTAATATCTTAATATATTTTGGATTTCTTTGGTGTTTTGTTTATTGTATTTCATCAATATAAATGCAGCAAAAAGAATACTAAAACAAATACAGCAGGCAAAAACAACTACAATAATAATTAGATTTTTGTATTTAGAATCGAGTTCCTGTATTTTAATTGAAGAATTTTTATTTTGAATATTAATCGTTTCATTTATAGAGCTTAATTCTAACTGTTCCCTTTTAAATTGCAATTCTTGGAGCTTTTTATTGTATAACTGATAGTAATTTTGTTCACCCATAGCCAGATAATTATCGGCCATTTCCTTGTAAATCTCTTCTAAAAGGAGAGAATCATCGGTTTTTTTGCCTCTTTCTTCGGCTTTCTTTAAATATTGTAATGCTTGATAATTTTGATGATTCATTTTTTTTATTTGCGACAATCCTTTTAGAGCAAAAGCTTCTAAACTGTTAGAAGCTGTAATAGTTGCTAGATCGTGTGCTTTTATAAAAGCTGGTTTCTGCTTTTTCGGGAACTCCCAAATCTAAGTAGCAATTACCAATATAAAAAAATAAAATACTTTGATTGTAATAGGTTTTGCGAGCTTCCTTAATTTTTTCGAAAGATTTTATTGCTATTTGAAATTTTTGAAGTGCAATTTCTGGATTATTCTGTTTTTTACTAATCATCCCTCTTACTAGATTTACTCTGCCTATCTCAAAATATTTATAGTAGGTATCATCGGGAATTTTTGCTAAATACTGTTCAGCTTCGTCGAGAGATTCCAAAGTTTTTGAATCCAGCTCCATTTGCTCATACTGTAAGGCGACAGTAATAAAAAAAGTTGTTTGTACTTTGGGATCATTAGATCTTAGTACCAATTCACGTGCCTTTAACAAATATTGTAGTGAGGCATCAGAGTTTCCTTTTGTGAGTTCTGCGGAGGAAATTATAAGATATAGTTTTATTATTTTATCTTTGTTTTTCTCTTTTCTAAGGAGTTCTTTCACAATTTGGATCGATTCGTTGGGATTATTGTAAAACTCCTGATTGGCTTTTTTAAAAAGACTGTCATCATTGATTTGCTGAGCAAAACAAGAAAAATTAATCAATATCATCATAAAAAAGATAATAAGTGTGTTCCTTTTCATTGAGATTTAGATTTAATAATTTGTTGTATATAAGTGTTTGGTGACATTCCTGTTATTGACTTAAAAACGTTAGAAAATGCGCCGTGTGACGAAAAACCTGCATATTCGGCAAGATAGCTCACTTTATAATTTAGGTAAGAAGGATCATTTTTTAACAAATTCGCAATATGACTGATTCTCAATTCATTAATATAAGTATTGAAATTTTTTTCTTTATTAGTATTGATAAATTCGGACAAGTATTGTTTATTAATACCTATCTGTTGTGAAAAAACTGTCAAAGACATATTTTTATTTAAAAAACTATCTGTTTTCTCCCATTCTTCTATATTTTTTAGAATTTTTAAATCTCTTTCCTTTGAACTGTTTGTGATCTCTTTCTCATAAATTTGCTCTTTTAAATTTTTATCTTCATTCGTTGCTTTTTGTTTAATAAAGACTGTGCCTTGTTTTGCTAATTTTTGAAAAAACAAAATCTGTTTTTTTAGATTGTTACTTATTTTAAATTGATAAAACCAAAAAATAAGCGACCCTAAAATGAGAAAAACACAAATTTGGATTAAAGATTTGAAAGTGCTTTTATGCAACTGGTCTTTGAATATATAATTTTCCTTCTGTTGGCTTTCTAATAATTTTATACTATATTGTATTCCTTCTTTTCTGTTGGTTTCCAATATTTTTTTGGTACTGTCATATAAATGATTGTAGTAAACATATTTTTCATAGTTTTTTAAAGCCAGATAATTTTTTGAAAATAAATCATAAAAAATCAGCTTCATTCCATTATATGGAAGTTCCTCAATTTTTTGAAAACCTATTTTTAGTTTTTCTATCGCTATGGTATATTCTTTTTTCTGAAAATAACATTTTGATAAATTCTGATACGCATAAGCCAGAAGGAAAGGACTTTTATCATGTACCTCAATTTGCGGAATGATCTTTTCTAAAAATTGCTTGGCTTCATCTAGTTTATTTAAACGCATTAAAAAACTACTCAGGAAAACTACATTCTCTTGCTTTAGAAATCTTGCCTCCTTGGTATTAATATCAAGATATTGATCACTTTGCTTTAGACTTTTAATTGCCAGTTCATAGTTTTTGCTGATAGCGGCATTTATTGCCTGAAGCTGATAGAGTTTTGCAACTACTGATCTCACTTTGTCATCTGTAGTTTTTAAAAGATTTCGGTCTTCTAAAACCTGAGAAATAATTTTTTGCGATTGGCTATATAATTTCAGATCCTGATAAATATCTGCCAAGTTGTAACTATCGAAAAGTTGAACGAAATAAGCTAAGCCTTCAGATTCATATTCATTTCCTCTTTGATTATATATAGATATTGCCTGTACATAATTTCCCTCTAAGATATACGCTTGTGAAATTATCTTTTGCAGGATAATCCTATTGTCTTTTTCCTTTTCACTTAACAACAAGCTTTGAGTATAGTGAATACAATCTTCAGGATTTTCATAAAGTTTTTGAAAAGCTTTGTCTTTTAGTATTTCAAAATCTTTATTGGTTTGTGCTAAAAAAAAAATAGGACAAATGGAAAGTAGAAGTAAGAAACAGTTACTTTTTTTAATAATTTTTAAAAAAATATTTGGAAAAGATTTACATATAAGCACGGGTAATTCCATTTCAATTAATATAAACTAAATTACAAACTATTGTATTTCAGTTATTTAAAAAATTAATTCTTGTAAATTTACACGAATCTATATAAAAATGCAAGCCTACAACTAAAATTATGTCTGATATAATACTAATATTGTTGAACACAATAGTATGAAAATAATTTCAGATTATTAAGAAATAATTTATGAAAAGAGAAGACAAATTAACAATAACTGGCTTTTCAAAATCTCACCTTAAATATTCTTTGATGATAAATAATAATAATGATAAAACGTCTACTTTTATTTTTACTCTTTCTAACCGTTAATAGTGTTTTTGCACAAAAAAATAAGGAACATTGGTTTGCTCCCATGATGAGCAGGAACTCTTTATCTTCGAGTAATAACCGACAGGCTTTATACTTTTCTACGGATTCAACAACCCCTTTTCCTGTAACGATTTACAACAACAATGCTGTTATTGGTACTATTACGATCAGTAATGGGAATCCAGGTGTTTTTGTAGTTCCTGTAGATCTAATTATTGCTTACCAACAATCTGAAGTATTCAAAGTTACTTCTCGAGGACTTCATGCTAAGGCAGATGTTCCTTTCATGGCAGATTTAAGGGTTTCGGATGTCGGACACGGAGAAATTATCACTTCCAAAGGAAAATCGGGGATAGGCAAAAAATTTTATGCAGCTTACGCTCCCATCACAAATATCAGTAGCGGAACTACGACAACGCATAATTTTACTTGTGGTATATTAGCCACGGAAGATAATACTTCGGTTACAGTTTCTGGTTATGACCCTTCTGTGCAGTTTTCCAATGGAATGACAGGAGCAACTAATCCCACAATTACTTTCTTTCTAAATAAAGGACAATCGTATATTATAGAAGGGCGTTCTAATGTCGCAGCGAACAGAGCTGGATTCATAGGAGCCAAAATAACTGCTGACAAGCCTATATCTTTAAACAATGGCAATTTTGTGGGACAATATTCATTACCCAACAACACGATTTTTGATGGACCCGATATTACCCTAGACCAATCTGTTCCTGTAGAACGTTTGGGCAAGGAGTACGTCCTTGTAAAAGGTATGGGAAATATTACAAAAGAAACAGAAGGAGCTATTATAGTGGCAACTGAAGATAATACACAGATTTTTATTAATAATAATACTGTTTCTGTTGTTACTTTAAACGAAGGTCAGTTCTACAGAGTTACTGCAGCCAATTATATTAACCAAGGGAATGACCACTTTAATATGTATATCAGAACGAGTAAGAATGCATATGTCTACCACCTCGTTGCTGGCGTTGCAGGCAGCAATGCAACCGGCAGTTTCAACTTTGTTCCTCCTATCGGATGTATTCAGTCAAAAAAAATTGATGAAATTCCTAAAGTTGACGATCTTCCAAGGGTAAGTAACACTGTTCCTTTACCATTATTAAGCACAAAGTTAAATGTTTTAACTCAGGCCGGCGCCAATTTGACTGTGAATGGTATTATTCCGACTGTAATTGAAGGACCTTATTCTGTGTCGGGAAATCCTTATTGGGTAACCTACTCATTAATGGGACTATCAGGTAATGTGAAAATAGACTCAGATAAACCTGTAAGTGCAGAAATCATAGGAGGAAGTATATTTTTGGGGTACAGTGGTTATTATGCAGAAGATGCTTCATGTCAATATGAATCTACAAAAGCAATAGATGTCTGCTATAATACTCAAATTATTGTTCCTGATTTTACATATTCTACCCAATCATATCTCCCAAACTCTGTAGTAATTACGTCTCCACCTCAGTATGGAACAGCAACGATTGACCCAGTAACAGGAGTTATAAATTATATGGCAAACTCAGGATATGTGGGTATAGATACGATTGTGTACAGGTTTTGCGGAAATGATCCTATTTTTACAGATTGTGAGCAGGTAACTTTAACCCTAAATATGATAGAAAGTCCTATTGTGAGTGATGCTGTTTTAAGAACATGTTTTCTCGAAAATAATATTGTTACAGGTTTATTTAATCTTACTACAGCTCCTGTGTCTTCACAAGTAGGTACAACAAAAAAATACTATCCTTCACCAACTGATGCTATAAACGGGACGAATGAAATTTTAAACCCAACTAATTATATTGCACCAAGCGGTGTAGCATATGTAAAAGTAACAAATGCATACGGCTGCTATAAAGTTGCCCAGGTTACCCTTATTGTATTTCCGCCTGTTACATCACCAGTATTAATAGATAAGGTAATTTGCATGGAAGACAAAACCACATTAGATGCAGGACCGACCTTTGATGGTTACCAATGGAGTACAGGAGTGACAGCACAAACAATATCTGATGTAACAGTGGGTACTTATTGGGTAAGACTAAAAACCGGTGAATGCTGGACAAAACAAACTGTAAAAGTATATTCTTCAGAACAGCCGGTAATCACAAGTATTGAGATTAATGCCAATACAGTTACCGTATATGCAACAGGGGGAACAGTTCCATACAAATACTCTATTGATAACATTAACTGGCAAGATTCGAATGTTTTTACAAAAGTACCTAGAGGAAACGGAATTGTATACGTGAGAGATGCATATGATTGTACTTCCGTATCTGTAGAAATTACGATTCCTAACCTCATTAATGCAATTACTCCCAATAACGATGGAATCAATGACATATTGGATTACAGTGCTTTAGCTCATAAAGAAAACTTTAAGTTCTCTGTTTATGACAGGTACGGATTAAAAGTTTTTGATGCCTCTAAAAATAACGGTTATAAATGGGACGGTAGCTATAATGGACGAAAACTATCTACCGGCACATGCTGGTACTCTATAAGCTGGACAGAATCAAAATTAAAAAGAACCGAAGTTAAATATTCAGGTTGGGTTCTGGTGAAAAACAAATAATTAAATAAAAATAAATAAAATGAAAAAGACTTTATTTTGGTGTTTTAGCCTCTTTACAATCGCTATAAACGCACAGATTTTAGTTTCTGAGGGTTTCGAATCTACTACATTTCCTTCTGCAGGATGGTCTTATCCTGCCGTCAGCCCATTTTCCCGAACTACTACAGCAGGATATCCTTGTAACGGAAATGCGGCAGCTTGGAAAAAACTGAACGGAACCCTTGCTTCCACAATGACCTCTTATCTGATGTATTCCAATACTAGCTCGAATGGTAACGCCATTTCTGTAAGCTTCAATTATTCTGCAAAAAAATCAAACAGTGTATATGTCACCTACGGGAATATGCTTGTGGAGTATTCTGTAAACGGAGGTAATACATGGAATACTATTGGAAATCAGATAAATTTCACTTCAGAGACTAATTGTACTGCATTTATCGCAACAATACCCGCGGGAGATGTTCCTTTAGATTCTGACTTCCGTTTCAGAATTACTGGAACTAAAACAACACCTCCCTCAGGAACCGCCGATTGGTATTTAACAGTTGACGACATTAATCTTACCCAAACAGCAACATGCTATATGCCAAGTAATATCACGTCTGCTGCAGTTACAACTACTACGGCAACCATCAATTGGACGGCTCCCTCCTCATTGCCGTCTGACGGTTATGAATATTATTATTCATTATACAGTACGCCTCCATTAAGTACTGCAACCCCTTCAGGATCATCTGCGACAACCTCAGCTAACTTGTCATTATTACAGCCAAGCTCTACATATAATGTTTGGGTTCGTTCTTTGTGTAGTTTCTACAGATAAAAGCCCATGGTCAGCTTTAGGTAGTTTTGCAACAGAATGCGCACCAATATCAGGTTTATTTGAAAATTTTGATAGTTACACTACGGGAAATATCGTCCCAAAATGTTGGAACCGTATTATGGGGGCACAGGCTGGCGCCCAAACCATCAGCAATTCCAACGCAGCCTCCGGATCAAGAAGCATTTCCATGACCTCTTCAAGTGCCGCCAATTTTTCAATTGCTATATTACCAGAATTGAATAATCTAAGTGCAGGAACAAATCAGTTAAGAATGAAAGCTAAAGTGACAACAGGTACAGGATCCTTAGATATTGGATATGTGACAAATATTACAAGTGCTTCATCATTTGTGAATATCCAAACCATTACTCCCTCTACAACTTATGCTGACTTTACAGTAGTTGTACCTGCCTCTGCTCCGTCAAACGCAAGATTGGCAATCAGAAATAATGGTACCACAAACGCATCACATTATTTGGACGATATCTTTTGGGAAACAGCATCAGTACTTTCTGCCAATGAGGTTTCTTCCAACACATTATTCAAAGTGTATCCTAATCCTTTCACAAATGTCGTGAATCTAACAGATACAAGTAATATAAAATCAATCATTATCACTACCGCTTCAGGGCAAATAGTAAAAGAAATCCGTAAGATCTCAACAGAAATAGACCTTTCTGATCTCAACTTAGGACTATATATTTTTATTGTAAAATATTATAATGGAAAGAATCAGAGTATTAAGATGTTTAAAAAGTAAAAACTGGAGTTGAATTATACGATAAAAAGCAAATAAAACGTAGCATAAGAATATATTAATTTTGTATCAAAAATAGTTTCCTTGCTCGAAAGAAGTTTAAAATAAAATTAGAAAACAGGCTCAAACAAGCCTGTTTTTTTATGATATTTACAAAATTTGGCATACTAGATAAAAAACATCATTAAAATAGATTTAAATTAAGTAATAGCAGTTGTTTTACAGATTACAATTATCCAGATGAGCCAGCTTTCAATTTTTTGACGGTATAAAGCACACTTCGATAATGTTTTTCATATTTCAAATTTTAATTGTTATATTGTATTTAATTATTAAACTTGTTTAAACTTTTATTTTTACCACAAAAGATTACCACATCGGTTATTTAAGTTCATTACTAAACAGTAAAATAAGAACACAATAGCTTTTAAAAATCTTTGATTTTTATTCTTTTATTACCTTTTGTTTTCTCAATAAGTAAAATAATAACACATTACTAATAGCTTTTGCCTCTTTTGCGGTTAAGTTTTTATTTGTTTAAACAGCTTTAATGGTAAAATTCTTCTATTGTTTACTGATTAGTATAAACGAAACCAAGTTACAAATTCCTAACGATTGAAGTAAGGTTTGGATTAATGATAATCATTTTTGACCAAAAGAAACTTGAAAAAATAGCGTAAGAAAAACACTGCCACCTTGAGCGCTTACCTGCCACATTCAATTAGTCCGTCATTACAGGTCGTAAATTCACTGTCGAGAATTAAAAATTCACAGCATGCAGGGAGAAGACGACCTAAGGGGGCTTGCCAAAATAATGGCATTTATGAGAGCGGTCAGTGTTATACTGATTATCACTCATTTATATTGGTTTTGTTATGGGGTTTTCGCAGAGCGAGGATGGAGCTTAGAGCTTGTCAATAAGATCCTACAGAACTTTAACAGGACAACAGGATTATTTGGCAATCCGCTGTATTCAAAATTTTTTGCAGGGGTATTGCTCGGTTTGAGCTGTCTTGGAACGAAAGGGGTGAAAAATGAAAAGATTACATGGCGGAAGATACTTGTTGTTTTAGGTTTTGGCGTTGCCTTATTCTTTTTTAATACACCCTTATTAAAACTGTCAGTAGATTTCGCAGCTACTTTTTATATTCTTTCAACAGGCTCGGGTTATATTTTCTTGATGATGGCCGGTGTTTGGATGAGCCGGCTTCTAAAACATAATTTGATGGATGATGTCTTCAACAATGAAAATGAAAGCTTTCAACAAGAGAGAAAGCTACTTTATAACGAGTATTCGGTTAATCTGCCAACCCAATTTTATTATCAAGGGAAATGGCATAACGGATGGATCAACGTTGTAAATCCTTTTCGCGCCACCATTGTCCTGGGTACTCCGGGATCAGGAAAATCATACGCTGTAGTAAATAATTATATAAAACAACATATTGAGAAAGGGTTCTCCATGTATATCTACGATTTCAAGTTCGATGACCTTTCTACCATCGCTTACAACCATCTGCTAAATCATTCAGAGGGTTACACTGTAAAACCCAGATTCTATATCATCAATTTTGATGATCCTCGAAAAAGCCATCGCTGTAATCCGTTAAATCCTGATTTTATGACGGACATTTCTGATGCCTATGAAGCAGCCTACACGATCATGTTGAATCTTAACCGAAGCTGGATACAAAAGCAGGGTGACTTTTTTGTGGAAAGCCCAATTATCCTTTTAGCGGCAATTATTTGGTTTTTAAAGATCTATAGGGACGGCAAATACTGTACTTTTCCGCATGCCATCGAACTGCTGAATAAAAAATATGAGGATGTATTTACCATCCTGACTTCCTATTCCGACCTGGAAAACTACCTCTCCCCTTTTATGGATGCTTGGAAGGGCGGCGCGCAGGATCAGTTGCAGGGGCAGATCGCTTCGGCAAAAATTCCTTTGTCACGAATGATTTCTCCCCAACTCTATTGGGTGATGACAGGAGATGACTTCTCTTTGGACATTAACAATCCGAAGGAGCCCAAGATATTATGTGTTGGGAATAATCCTGATCGGCAAAATATATATTCTGCTGCATTGGGACTTTATAATTCAAGAATTGTCAAATTAATCAATAAAAAAGGTCAGCTGAAAAGTTCGATTATCATTGATGAGCTACCCACCATCTATTTCAGAGGATTGGATAATCTGATCGCAACCGCCAGAAGCAACAAGGTTTCCGTATGTCTTGGATTCCAGGATTTTTCTCAACTGGCAAGGGACTATGGCGATAAAGAAAGCAAGGTGATTCAAAACACGGTCGGCAACATTTTCAGCGGGCAAGTTGTTGGCGAAACCGCAAAAGCGCTATCGGAAAGGTTTGGTAAAGTTTTACAGCGAAGGCAAAGTATATCCATCAATCGAAATGATACTTCAACTTCCATTTCGACGCAGTTGGATAGCCTGATTCCGGCATCAAAGATATCAACGCTAACACAAGGGTTTTTCGTAGGTGCTGTTTCAGATAATTTTGACGAACGTATTAAACAGAAAATGTTTCACGCCGAAATCGTAGTAGATAATAAAAAAGTAACTGCTGAAACTAAAAATTATCAGAAGATCCCTGAGATTCTGTCTTTTAAGGATGAGCAGGGAGAAGACATGACGACGCAGGAAATCCAAGTTAATTATAAACAGGTTAAGAAGGATATTGTTTTGATTATTGAAAGTGAAATGGGACGCATTAAAAACGATCCGGATCTGCAACATTTAATCAATCAGAACAATAATTTTTAATATTAATACACAACAACATAACTGGTTCATTGAAACGGCAAAATATATATGATCAAGCATCAATCTTTCAGTATCTGAAATCGCTTATTATATGGGTTTTTATTCCGCTGACTTTTACCTGATTATTCAAGAGTAAAACCAATGTAATCCCTTTATAATTTCATGCAGTCATTTAATTGCATGTACAAACTTGATCGGACTGTACAAAATTTTCTCAAATAAAATAAGATCCTAATCTATCTATGAATATTATGTATCTTGATTCTTCACAATTTTATTTAAAGTCAGCACTTATTTCACATCATTTTATTTCATAAGAAACCTGAACTTATTGATATTTTTAAGAGCAATGCCTGTCCCACGAACAACAGTTTCTCAAAGGATCTTCTGCTACAAAAACCGGCAATCCTGTTTTTCTATGAATTCGATCGGCTAATCCATTCAGAAGCGCACCGCCTCCTGCAAGAAAAATACCTGTTTTATATATATCTGTTGCAAGCTCCGGCGGAGTAATGGAAAGTGTTTCCATAACAGCGTCTTCAATTCTCATAATGGATTTATCCAAGGCTTTAAAAATTTCCTTATAGCTGACCATAATTTCTTTTGGTTTGCCGGTAAGAAGATCTTTTCCCTGAACTGAAATATCATCCAAAGTAAAATCTAATTCTTCCAATGCGGAACCGATCTCAATTTTAATCCTCTCAGCTGTTCTTTCACCAATATCTAAATTATAATTGGATCTGATAAAGTAAGAAATATCATTGGTAAAAACGTCACCCGCTAATTTTAACGATCTGTCGACCACGATTCCCCCTAATGCTATAACAGCTATTTCAGTGGTTCCCCCTCCAATATCTACAATCATATTCCCTTCCGGGCTTTCAACATCAATACCGGCCCCAATGGCTGCTGCCATAGGTTCATAAATGAGTATCACTTCCTTTGCATTTACTTTTTGAGCAGAATCTCTGACTGCCCTTTTTTCAACTTCTGTTATTCCTGAGGGAATGCATATTACGATTCTAAGTGTGGGCTGTATAAATTTGCCTCTTATTTGAGGAATCTGTTTGATAAATTCTTTTATCATATGCTCAGACGCATGAAAATCTGCAATAACACCATCTTTTAGCGGCCGAACTACTTTAATATTTTCGTGAGTCTTACCCTGCATCAGTTTTGCCTGTGTCCCAACTGCAATGGCTTTTCCTGTCAAGCGGTCAATAGCTACAATCGAGGGCTCGTCAATAACGATTTTATTATTATGTATTATCAGGGTATTAGCAGTTCCTAAATCAATTGCAATTTCTTGCGTAAACATATCAAATATCCCCATCTTTCATTAATTTAATAGGTGATAAATGTACGTCTATTACTTTTATATATCGTCCTAAATAAATTGGTCAGAAAGTTAAACATTCGTTAAAAGGATCGTTCCCCAACAAAAGACATCGAGATTTTAAACAAAAAAGTAAAATAAACCTGGGCCATTGCATTATTTCATTCGCTTTCAGTACTTTGAAAAAATTGGTTAAGATTATCGCTGACTAACTGTAAAAACTTAGTAGGTCCCTGTTTACGGTTTCTGATTTCAAACACGGTTTTATGAAAGTTCCCAAGATCAGTATCCAACGATTTCTCTACAAATTTTATAACTTCACTTAACTCAATATTTCCGCCATTAAAACAACGCATATGATACAGCGCATAAACCAATTCAATTAAGCCTACTTTAGATGAAGACCAAACCAGAGGAGATAAAGCCTTTGCAGTAATATTGTCTGTTAAATTTTCGATCTGCTTTTTTAAATATTGTCCCAATTGCTGATTGGCAATGAATCGTGCGATCACATGATCGTGCGAAGTAGTAAAGCTCGTATCAAAATTGTAGAACCCGAATGATAATTTCATTTTCAGGTCGTAAGAATTCCTTACAAATATTTTATGGTCAAGGTACGTCGCCTCTCTTCGGTAATAACTGTAAAACTCTGCCTGCTCGAGGTAAAAGACTTTCAGTTTCTCCTGCTCGGCCTCATAGTACTTTTTTAAGGCCTTGTTCCCTGCATTCGGCTTATGGGATTCGATATCCAAAATGGTGGAATAGTAAATAAATTTTGAAATAAACTGAGGCTTGAGTTTTTTAAAAAAATGTACCTCTTGAGCGAGATTCTCAAAATGGTGCGTTGATATCATTTCCTTTAACGTTCTAATGGATTCATCGATCAGTAGTAAGGATTTTTCTGCTACTTTCATCATATCCCCATTATCGTCGTACGCTTCATTGATCTTCAACTCTAAGTCGTCATGTAATTGTGTGACTTTTCTAAAAATAGTTTTTGTTACCATGTCCTTTTTTTAGAAATTTACAAAAATTCGCGTATTGATACCATAATCAACTGATCCCCAGTTCCTGTTTCCGCTTCTTGATGTAATCGGTCGGTCGTATCCCATTGATCTCAAAGAACAGGTTGGAGAAATTTTGACGGGCTGCTATCCCGCACTCCTCTGCCAATGCTTCGATTGTGTAATGGAGGTATTTGTTATTGGTATTGAGCAGATAAGTAATGTAGTTGATCCTCAATTCTGCCATATACTTGTTAAAGTTCATCCCTTTATTTTCATTAATGTATATGGATAAATAGTGGGAATTCGTACCCAACTTGTTGGCAATACTCTTCTGGGTAAGGCCTTTCTTTTTAAATTGCATTTCCTGTTCGAACTTGGCTAGCTTTTCCCGGATTTCCAGGGTCATTTCCGGGGTCAAAAAAGTTTTTCTTAAGTTGTATTCAGTAGATTCTTCATGTATAATATCGTTGACATTATATGTTCCTTCCGATATCCTTTTTTGAAGTAAACGATACTGTTTTTTTATTTTCCGGTCCTGGCTATAACGTACAGCAAAAAAAATAAGAACAATGGTTCCTGAGAATATCAGGATCTGGGCAAGCCTAATTTTTCTTTTGCTGGCTTTCTCAAGATCCTCCTTCTGCTCGATCAATGTTCTACGGTCGTAATCTTTATGAAGCTTAGAAGACAGATAAGAATAGTCTTTGGAGATCAGACTATCAGCCTTAAGGAGTTGATTAGTATAGTAAAGTTCTTTTTTTACCTCTTTATTCCTATAATAATCAATGAGATAATTGTAACTCCTGTAAACCTCCGGCAGTATAAATTCATGCTTTTTGAAGATTGTATCTATTTTACTATAATAATGGATGGCTTGACCTGAATCATTTTGAGCTTCGGAAACCTTGCCTAAATAGTAATAAATTACGGAAGCCCACGCGAAGTCATTTCGTTTTAAAATAACAGGCAATGATCTTTCCAGATCTTTCTTTGCCCCAGGATAATCTTTCTTAAGAAATTTTGAAATGCCGATGCATTTAAGAAAATAGCTGTTTTCAAGCGTAAAATCATGATCATCTAACGTCAGTTGATATCCTAGTTTGCCAAGACTGTCACTTTTGGTGAAGTTCTTAAGATACCTGTTAATGACCGTCATTTGATGAAGGTTATTTACATACGCTTTCTTGTAATTAAACTGCTCATTCGCATGAAGTTTCTGCTTTGATTTTAAGCCGTAAAAAGCAACACATTCCTGAAAGTGTTCCAGGGCTTCCTCATAATATCCCAAATGTTCTTTGACAATGCCTAAATGATAAATGACCTTATGATGGTGGTACTCGTCTTCCGATCCTTTTGAATATTCATAGGCTTTCAGGTACTCGTCCAACGCCAGTTTATATTTTTTTTGATAGAAATAGTAGATGATTCCCTTGCTTAAATAATCTTTGCTGATATCATCATTTGTTCCATGCCTTAAGCTAATCGCTATGGCACTGTCAGCATATTTACACTTGTTACGGTAATCAAACTGCCTTCCGTCCCTATAACCCTGAATTAATTTGGGAATGTTATTTTCCTTTTTCGCTTTTTGGATATACAATTTCACATAAGGCATCGCATCCATGTCGTCGATGGTCATTTTTTCGTAGTTTTTTCTGATCTCACTGAAATCCTTTTCCTTTTTTTGCTGCGAAAATAACAGGTGCGAAAATGCAGAAAATAGGACGAGAAAGTAATTTAACTTTTTCATATACTGATTATTAGAACCTCACCATATCAAAATTAAACATTTTTACCTCTACATATAGCCGTTTTCAAGGAAGGGGAAGCTTTCAGGGAGCAAAACTCACAAATCATTGATATATAATACCATAAGGAGTTTTTATCTGTGTCTCAATTTTAAAATTGAGACGTATCTATTTTAAAATTGTGCCGTTAAGCAGTTTTTTTCAAGGCGTCAGCCCGATAACTTTGACTTCAGAATTCTAATTCAATCCGGCCGGGATAACCCAATTAAAAAAAATTAAAATGAGAAAGTTTATCCCCATTTTTAGTATAACAATAGCTTCAGTTTGTATGCAAAGCTGCAGCAATCGAGATGAAGATATCACGTCAAGTCATGATCGACCTGACGACGTACAAAAAACTTTACTAATACGTCAGGATTCTACAAAATCACCGGAACAGATTTCAGATCCTGAGCCTGACCCTCCGGTTAGAGACGGAGACAATTGGCGCCCAGTTCAAATAATTGACCGATAGAAATAACCTATGATTCCCTGTACTACCATATCAGCTGTCACAGGCTTACCATGTCCGGCAAGCGGCATTTGGGAAAGTATGGGGAATTTCAGAACAACAGTGACCCTATGTAAAGGCGAACTGATGCCAGACTATTGCGGAAGGAAGACCCATTGGAAACTACTCATTACCTGTTAAAAACTACAAATCAGAACCATGAAAGATTATACAACGACTTTTGTTACCATGATATCTTATTTCTTCATCTTATTGTTCATCTATGCAGGTGTAAGTAAGTTGTTGGAGTTTGAAGAATTTCAAGTGCAATTAGCACAGTCTCCGTTACTCAGTGCATATGCCAGTAGTATATCATACACCGTTATTATCGTGGAATTGACAATCGCTGGATTGCTTAGCATACATAAAAGTAGAATGCTTGGTCTCTTTGCATCTTTCAGCCTGATGATTGCTTTCAGTGTTTATATCTATCTAATTCTTTATTATAGCGAATTTGTTCCATGTTCTTGTGGTGGTATATTGGAAAATATGGGTTGGACAACACATTTGATTTTCAACATTACCACAGTTTTAATAGCAGGATGCGCGCTTCTCATTATGAGAAATTCAAAAGTTGATTACATAGCATTTAAAAGAATATCTGTCCGACTGTGGCTTATGGCAGGTAGCGGTATTTTCAGTTCAGCAATAGTAGTCTACCTTTTCTTTTCATCCGAATATATTATCAAGAAAGAAAATAACTTTACAAGGAGATTTTTACCTCATCCTATCATTCAAGAAAATATCTTACATCTTGGAGTTGATTCCTATTACTTTGCTGGAAATCATGGAGATTCAATCTATTTAGGTAATAAGACATCCCCTTTCCAAATTCTAAAGGTTGATGTAGGATTAACAGCAGCCAAGCAGGTTAAGATTATTCCGGAAGGTCATTTTACGTTTAAGTCTTTATCTTATGAGGTATTCGGCGATAAGGTATTTGGTTTTGACGGTAGCGTTCCTGTTGTTTATTGCGGTTTCTGTAAAAGCTTCCGAAATAAAACTTAGAACCATTAGTCATCAGGATGCTTTCTTCAGCCAGATCCTCGTTTTGGACTCTCTACACTTTGCTTTAAGGACAAAGGAAGGTTCTAGCATGAATAACGTTTTAGGGCTATTGACTATTCAAGATGGACCGGAAGTCAAACTAAATAAAAATATTCTTTCGTCCAAGAGCCAAAATAATTTTGATACAGATGGAAAACTTCTATTCGACCATAACTTGAACGAGCTGTATTATATCTATTTCTACCGAAATCAAATCGTAAGGATGAATAGTGATCTTGATCTTATAGGTACAGTAAAGACCATTGATACCACTTCAGTTTCCCCTATAGAAACAGTGAAGTTAAAGGACGGTACAATTAAAATGAGTAAACCCTCCCAAGTAGTTAATCAATCAACAACTTTACATAATGGGCTTATATTTAACAGATCAGGCTTAATGGGAAAACATGAATTTAGAGAAAGTTGGAAGTCATCATCAATTATTGATGTCTACAAAATTAATCCTTATCAATACTGGGGCAGTTTTTATGTACAGCACCGCGGCGGTAAATCCCTGTCTCATATGCTTGTCACCGATCAGTACTTCTTCGCTCTGGTCGGAAATGATCTCATCCGTTACAAAATAAGAAAACCACTAACTGATGGGATGAATGGGGGTAAGCCGAAAAACCATAAAACAGAGTAGGCAAAAATTTTTAAAACATCAAAATATTATGAAAAAGCTAAGATCAGCAATTTTACCACTGGTAATTGCTACAGTAGGTGTAGGAAGTGCATTTGCCTCTACAACAAAAAAGAATACCAATTCAGTTGATATTCAAGGATACCTGTTCCGACCCAATGAAGTGGAACAATGTCAGCCCGTATCAAAGTTTTGTGACAATAATGGAGCTTTCGATTGTACGGTTTCAGGACCGGGAACAGAGGCTTTGCGCATCTTTAACGGCACAAGCTGCCCTAATATACTAACGCACAGCGTAGCTAATTAAAAAAAAGAGGATGCCTACAGGCATCCTTTTTTTAGTTCTTCATTCTTGTTATCCATTCCACCTGCTTATCTTTAAGATGATAATCCAGCCACTGATAAATCCTGGAGTACAAATCGACCCTGTTTTCCAATTTTTTTAAACTATGGTCATCATCAGGATAAAAAAGGGCAATAACCTGTTTATTATTCCTGCGCAATGCTAAATAAAATTCCATCGATTGCTGCCAATCAATATTTTCATCTTTTTTGCCTGCCCATAAAAGAATCGGGTCATTGACCTTATCGGCGTGGTAGACAGGACTATTGTCAATGTATAAGCTTTTATAGTTTGTAAAGCTACCCGGCATTCTGTACTGACCGCCTTCAAATTGCCAGTAAAAAGGCCCATTCCAAAGATAATTGTATGAATGGTATGATCTTACCAAATCACTATTGCCTGCACCTGCAACATAGGTTGCAAACAACTTAGATTGTGTAGCGATAAAATTACTTTCATAGCCACCGTAGGAATGCCCGACCAATCCGACTTTTGAAAAATCAATAGAAATATTATTTTTCAATACTTTAAACGAACTCTCAACGCAGTCCAAAGCTGATCGTCCCGCACCCCTATCATCATAGACAATTTCAGGCAAGAAAACAAAATACCCGTTTTCAATCAGATACCTGCTGTTAATTCCTTCCGTGCTCCCAAACATTCCATCAACGAGATACTGATTGCTTTCGGATCGCTGGCTTTCATAAATGGAAACCACCATGGGGTACTTCCTATTTTTATCAAAGTGTAAAGGATACATCAGTACCCCTTTTAATTCAACCCCTTTTTCATTTCGAGATGTGATCCATTCTGATCTAATTTTCAAGGCTTTGATATCCTGACCTACACTATTGTAAAGCATTTTTTCAACCTTCCCTTGCAGCCATATACTTGGTGGTTTGTTGATATTGCTGCATACAAATAAAAATTGTGACCTTGAAGAATAATCGAACATTTCAGAAATATAATCTTGCGTAGGAGGTATTATTGTTTTAAGTATTTTTCCATTGAAAGAAGCTATGGAATTCATATTATCTTCCTTTTTCCAAAGATGAAGCAAAACATCTTTTTCATTGGTAAAAGAGGCTTTGTAAATAGGAAAACCCGGGCTTATTGGAAGTTGGTCGCCATTGATCAGTTTGCTTCTAAAACCAGGAGGAAGCTTCACAATTTGATGTTTTCCTGATGCCATATCATATATATCAAGGCTTCCCTCATTCTCAAAGAGAAGTTTTTCAGCGTCCTGGGAAAAATAAACGCGCCGGGACGAATTTACCGGTAGCATTTTCTTCTCTCCGCTACTTATATCTAACATCATCCATTGCCCATTCTTAGGGGTTACAAGAAATTTCCCTTTAGGATCCGTATAGATAGCCCCTCCCGCTTCTACAAGAAACTCATGTTTTTTTAAAGCGATATCGTATTTGAAAATTGCGATAGGGAAAGCTTCATTGATGTAATCTTTATATTGATAAGGATCAAACGAGAGTAAGTACGTCGGGTTACCCACATATACCAAATGACTGTGTTCCTTATCCTGCACTTCCGTAACCTTTCCGGTAACATGGTTCCAAATAAGTACTTTATTTTCAGCATCATCAAAAAATCTTTGATCGATCTTCTTGTCATTGCCATACCATAATTCTACTTGGCTTTTATCTCTTGGCTCTGAGAAGAAGTTGAGGGTAAGGAAAATATTTTTGTCATCCATTTCAACAGGTGTCATCGCTGCTGACTTTATACCTTTTGCATCGTCATACCTGAATTCTTTCGTTGTATGGCCAGAAGCATTCCGGTAAAAGATCTTAAATCCTGAATGGTGCTTCTCATAAATGATAAATGCGTTTCTAGATATCCTCTTTCCAATTAGTAAAGGTTGAGTCGAACTGTGTAATAACAAAGAACCGTCCTTCTCCAGGCACCAAAGACGGTATAGGTTTTTGTCTTTGGACATATAAAAAATTTCTCCATCTGTCAATCTACTACTGACAATTGAGGGTATAACCCGTATCATATTGCCGTGCTCATCATTGATAATCAATGAATCATTCCTTGCTATTGCCAGATGGTTGAACTTTCTTAAATAATGTGCAGCAGTCACCCCTTTCCATTTTTTGCTCTTCTTAGATGGCAGTTTCATCAGCTCTGCATCATCCCCGCTGCAAAAGAATAAGTCACCCGATTTCGTAAAACGGACTGAATGGCTATTGGGCACCTGAAGTATAATGTTTTTGGGATCCTTGCTATCAACTACTGCCAGTGTATCCCTATTCTGTTCATACGATTTATTGAAAATTACAAACCGGCCGTCAGGTGATAACTGGAGTGCAGAAATACCAAACTGATGGTTTTTAAGGGCGTCAGGAATTTGATTTGCTGTCATATTTCCCTGAGCCCATACTGTCAATGGCAAAAGTATCAGGAGTAAAAAAAAATTTATATTGAGATTAGTAACCATTGTTCTGAGGATTTAGTGATGGGTTAAGTGCCAATTCGGATAGGGGGATCGGCCATAATGAATGGTAGTTTTTCCAGTTAGGCTTGGATTGGTGTAAGAGGTCCAGTTTTCCGCTTCGCTTCAGGTGTAGGAAACGGATGCCCCTTTCCGAGAAGAATTCCCTTCTGCTTTCTGCAAGGATCTCCTCGAGTAAATCCTCTTTTGAAATACTTCCCGAAATATCTGCTAATCCCGCTAAATGACGGATGGCATTAAGGTAATTGACAGCCTCTTGTACCCTATTTTGCTGTGCCAGGGCTTCCGCCATCAGCAGATAAGCTTCCTGAAGCCTGAATACTATGGAATACTCATCGGTATTGGCGGTAATGGTTTTGTATTTATTGATTTTATAATAGGTTTTCTGACCGCTCACCACCGGAGACAGCCAGGCTGCTTTCCTTTGGTCTGCCGTTGAAAAGGCGGCAAGCAGATTTTCCGATGCGGCGTAATACCTTGGCACGCCGGACGAAAAATTGTACAGGGATGCCTCAGGGGTAGCAGTATTGGCGTACATAGGCTTGAGCTGCCATAAGATATGCTTTCCGTCTTTCTTAAAGGTTTTTGAAAGATCCAGAGGAAAACCATATAAAGGCGATGTGATGATCCCGCCAAGCAACCCTTCTGCCAAGTTCCATTGTTTTAACCTGAGATATAGGAGCGATGACAATAAGTCAACTGTTTTTCGGTTGATATAAATCCGTTCCGTATTGCGATAGTCCATGTCTAAAAGAGGGCTTACCGCTGAAAGGTCTTGGGATAGATGCTGCAGAACCTCAATAGAGGGTGTTTTGGAGAGCGACTGATTGATAAAATAATCTGTAGAGGTTGCATAAGGGACATCGCCAAAAATCTCAGTAAGATAGTAGTAGATCAATGAGCGGATAAAAATAGCCTCACCTTTGATCCTGTTTTTATCTTTCTCTCCGATACCTGAAGATTTTTCCAGCCCTTCGACAATGGCATTAGCCATATAAATTTGTCTGTAAGCGTTGCCCCATACGAGCTTTACCGTGGTGTTGGACGGGTTTTGGATATTATTAAACAAATCCATCGATGCATTGTTGGAATATATATCGTATCCGTCCAAATCGTCTGCATAGCTTCCCAACAGGCCGCCTGTGCCCGTAGAACCGCCCGCTATAACAGAGAAGGACTGCATTTCGGCATATAATGCCGACAGCGCACCTTCAGCGGTACTGGTGGATTCGAATACCTGGCTGGTCGTAAGTTGGTTGATCGGAAAATCAACTTCCACCATCTTTTCGCAAGAACCATAACAGAGCAATGCTGTTACGGTAAGAATTGTGTTTTTTATTATTTTATTCTTCATAATAATTGTTTTAAAAAGTAATTTGAACACCTATAGAATAGGTTTTTAAAGGCGGCGTATAGCCGGTCAGAAGGAATTCGGGATCGATTCCGAAATAACTAGTCCATGTCAGGAGGTTTTGCCCTTGCAGGAATATTTTAGCTTCCGACAATAGTTTTCCCTGTAATGGAATACTGTAATTCAACTGGATATTCTTTAGCCTGATAAAGGATGCATCGCTAACAGCAGCAGTACTGTACTTGAGGTAAGTGGTCAGGGTGGCAGCCGCAGGGTTGCTTCCTGACGAATAAGGCATAATGATTCCGTTGGGATTGTCTGCTGACCACACATTCGTAAACACAGCGGGTTGGTTGGAAAGCGTTCCCGGTACGCTCATATCCCTGTAATAGTTGGTTTGTCTTTGCTTGACAAACTGAAGCAAGAATGAAAATGAGAGATTGCGGTATTTTATTTCATGCTGCCAGCCACCGAAGAATTTTACGCCTATATTCTCTACCGTCTGCGCATCGTCAAGAATCGAGATCTTACCGTCATTATTGGCATCCTTAAAGCGGTACTGCCCTGTTGCCGGATCAATGCCCTGGTATTCCAAAAGTTTGAGGATCGTGGTCGGCTGTCCTATGGCATACGTTGTGGCGTAAGGGGAGCCTTCCAAACCTGGAAATGAAATGAGCTTATTTTTCGGAAATGAGATATTGAATCCTGAACTCCATTGCCAGTGAGAACTTCTTATGATCTGGGCGTTGAGTTCAAGCTCCCATCCGCTGTTCTCTACGGTGGCATCCAGATTCGCCTGTACGGAAGAGAAACCAGTGATGAGTGGCAATTGCACGCCGACCAGCTGATTGGACGAGCGATTCCTGTACCATGATGCCGTAAGGTTAATGCGGTTCTTCAGTAAGGATGCTTCGAATGCGGTTTCCAGCTTTTTTGTTTTCTCCCACGAAAAATCAGGATTGAAAAGTTTGGAAGGAGCGAAGCCAGAAACAGAATTGTAAGGCGACGTGGTGACTGAATAGGTATTCAAATATTGGTAATCCCCTATCCTGTCACTTCCTGTAATACCATAACTTGCCCTTAGCTTTGCGAAGCTCAGCCAGCTTTTATTTTTAAGGAAACGTTCTTCGGATATGATCCATGCAGCGCCCAATGCCCCAAAATTGGCAAAACGCTTATTAGGGCCAAACCTGCTGGAACCATCCCGACGGCCGGTAATGTTAAGGATATACTTTTTATCGTAGTTCCAGTTGATCCTTCCGAACACAGCTGCGTAA
Organism: Chryseobacterium ginsenosidimutans; assembly: GCF_024807225.1. GTDB lineage: Bacteria > Bacteroidota > Bacteroidia > Flavobacteriales > Weeksellaceae > Chryseobacterium > Chryseobacterium ginsenosidimutans. Next base: position 2,429,989 of record NZ_JANUCO010000001.1, on the reverse strand, counting down.
CGGTATTCGCTTTCATTCAGGCCTTCAATATTGATCACTGAAGCAGCGGCCATATTATGAAGCAGGGCATTGCTGGAATAACCCGTCCCCCGGACGGCCAATGATTTGGAAATGGTTTCCTGATAGGAAGCTCCGGCCAATACTTCTACTTTGGACTTGCTGATATTTCTGCTCCATGTAAGCTGCGGTTCCAAGAGGTAAGAGATGAAGTTTGAATTATTAACGGCTGATGTAGAACTGGCCGGACTCGCACCTGCCGGAAATGCAGGATTAAACATGGTGTTGGGGGAAAGCGTGGTTTCCTGTAAGCTCCAGTAATTGAAACCGCCGTTAAGCTTTAGCTTTACATTATCTAAGAGGGCATATCCAGCACTGATGTCCTGATTCAATCTTAGGGTTTTTGCTTCATAGGTTCCGTTGAGAGCTGCCAAAGGATTGCTGAACGTATTTTCCTGCCAATTGATGTTTCCCTCAGCATCATATAATGCAGGTGCATTGGGGGCAAGCGATAATGCCAGTCTTGTAAAATCACTGTTCATCACATTGTTGGACTGTAAAGTAAGGTAGTTGGACGCCGTTAGCGAAAAGCGACGGTCAGTACTGTTGTAACTGTAATTGCTGTTAAGAGCATTGGTCTTGTATCCGGAACTCCCCGGATAAACGGTTCCCTGCTCCTGATGAGAGGCACTGATCAGAAAGGAGGAACGGTTGCCACCGCCACTGATGGACATTTGTGTTTGTGAATTTTCTGAGGTAGTGCCGATAAGGGTCTTCTGCCAGTCGGTGTATCGGAACCGGTCCCATCGCCCATTCATATCGTACGCGGTAGCAGGTAATGTGGCGATCCCGTCATTCACGAAGGCTTGCTGCCTCATCTGCAAATATTGTTCGGTGCTCATCATTTCCAGCCTGTTGGCTACCCTGCTGAGGCTGTAGCTGGTGTTGAGGCTGAACTTTACCTCTTTCGCACTCCCTTTTTTAGTCGTAACGAGAATAACACCATTCCCGCCCCGTGAACCGTAGATTGCTGTCGCATCGGCATCTTTAAGGACTTCTATGCTTTCAATATCGTTGGGGTTGATGGCATTGAGCGGGTTGATGTTACGCATTGGCTCAAAGCCGACCGTATAACCGGTAGCGAGCTGTCCCCCAACAGGAATACCGTCGATGACATACAGCGGCTCATTGCCGTTGATCAGGCTGTTGGTGACATTGCGCAAACTGTTACGGCCTCTGATCTGGATATCAAAGCCTCCGGAATTGTTACCGCTGGTGCTGGTAATATTCACTCCTGCCATTCGTCCCTGTAATGCAGAGAGCACGTTGGTGACAGGTTGGTTTTCAATGTCTTTTGCTGAAACTTTGGCGATACTACCGGTTCTTTCCTTGTCTTTAACCTTGTAGTAGCCGGCATTGAGAATAACTTCTTCGATTCCCTTTACTTGTTGTTCTAAGCTGATATTGACGACGGTCTGATTAGTGGCTGAAACTTTTTCTTCGGCATAATCAGGGTGTCTGAACAATAGGATAGGATTTTCTGCTGTAACCTCCAATCGGTAGGTTCCGTTTTCGCTGGTGGTTGTTACCTGATCGCTGCCCTCTTCGGAGATGTTTACTCCTGAAAGAGGTTTGCCGGACGAAGTAACGGTACCGGAAATGGTGCGTGTTTGGGCTTGTGTGTTGCTGCTTACCGCAGTCAACATAAGCCCAAAGAAAATGCCTCCTATATGGTAATAGGAATTTTTCATAGATTTGTAAAGGTTTTTAATATTATTATTAATTACTTATTTCTGATTTTCGCTCTTTCCCTTAGGTCTGCAAACTGTATGGGGAGGGGCTTTCTTTTTTCTTCTATTTTTAAGTTGAGTAGTTTTTTGATCTTGTTTTGGTAAAACTTTCCTGATGCCCTTTGGTATGAAAAAGACTGGTGAGGTTCTGTAAGCAGTGACTTTTAGGGCACCGGAAAGAATATACTATGAATGAAATCTGCGCCACATGTAAGGATTTGTAAATAATGACCCATTTGCTCCACGACTCCCGTAAATCGACATCGCATCGACATCTTTCAATATTCAAAAATCTCAATATCATTAGGATTGATTGCATTGAGCAGACTTATCTATCTATACGGAAGGATTGTCGCAAGATAAGAAGATGACGATTCAGAAAGGATAGGCACCCCGTCAATAATATACAAAGGCTCATTCCCTTCACGACGGATGCTGCTCTTTCACCTGATCTGAATATCAAATCCACCTCCCGGTGTTCCCGAATTCTGAGTAATGGAAACCCCACTCATTCTCCCCTGCGCTGAAGCAAGGACATTCGTGACAGGCTGGTTTTCAATATCCTTTGCTGACACCCCAAAAATACTACCAGTTCTCTCCTTATCCCGAACCTTGTAATAGCCTGCATTGAGAATAACCTCCTCTATTGCTTTCTCATTCTTTCTCTCATTCCCAATCCCATTCCCATTCTGTTTTTCATTCTCATTCTCATTACCCAATGATAAATCAACAGATACTCTATCTCCTAAAGAAACTTTTCGTTCAGGATAAATAGGATGCTTAAAGACAAGGACAGGATTCTCACCCGACACCTGAACCCTATAAATACCAGAACTATTGGTAGTAGCAACCGTATCACTGCCCTCCTGAAATATACTTACCCCTGAAATGGGTTTATTATTAGTATTATCTGTAACAGTGCCTGTGATCACACGCATCTGCCCTATTGCTACGCCGGAGGCGAGCAAGGTGAAGCCAAAAGCCAATTGGATATGACTCAGGCTGCAAAAGTTTTTTTTCATACTTTTGAAAAGATTTAATTCGTTAAATTTTAGGCTCTCTTCTGCACTGCGTAAATTCCACAATACTTATAGTGCTAAGAGGGCTTTCTTGTTTCTATGGTTAGTTATTCTTTATACTCTCTGTTTCTTAAAAATCAATATTTTCTTTAGCATTAACATACTGTATTTCGATGATGCTCGGTAGGAAGCCTCAGTAAGGATATAGCAAGACCTCCTGCCCCAGCACATCTTAAAAAATTAATATGAATGAAATTTGTGTCCCGTGTAGCTTAAAAGCCGCAATGAGTTGTACACCCCATTGTATCGTGCAGTCTGTTATTATATTCTTAGAAAGCAGCTTAGGGTGTAGAGAGAATATCGGACAACATTGGAAAAAAACAGCGTGGAACTCTACATTATCCAATTCGAGGCACTGGTATACCATTTGACACAGATAAGAGAGCCCACGCCTAGGTCGTGAGCTTTCTGCTTATCATCTCGTGTCATAAAATTACCAGTTTTCGAATTGAGATTCTAAGCAATAGCTTCTAATATTTCTTTGAAGTATCGCAAAATTACATTTCTGTAACTTATCTTACAAATATAATAAAAATACTTAAATCATTCGCTATAACGAACAGTATTTTTCATTTTAATCTTTTCTTTTGATAAAGATTAAAATAGAATGCCAGATAAGGAGACTCTTAATAGAAAAAATACGCTCGTGAATAAGCATTTATGCAATTTTATTGAAAGCAAATTTTTACGTGAATATCGCAACCAACAAGGAGAAGTAATTTCACAAAATGAGTATGCAAAATTCTGTGGAATAACTTCTTCTACAATTTCAAAATTAAAATTACCCGAAGGCTATAATATTCCAATGTCAACAATTTATAATATACTTAGACACGAACAATATTCCTTGGAAAGATTCTTTAAGGAATTTGAAATTGCTAAGGGAATAAATATTCCAGATTAAAAGCCTATAAGAGTTGGTTTTTTAACCAAAAAAAACCAGCAAATCCATTGAAAAAAAACTCTACCATGAACTATTTAAAAGCAAATTATGAGAAATCATATATTAATTGATGAACTGCAGAAACTTAAGGAATCTTCTCGATATGCTATCGCACAAGGTAATAGCTATGATATTGATGATTTCAAGAAATTTCTACATATTGAAAGAGAAGTTGAGAATAAATTAAAGCAGATCACAATTTCAAGTAGCAAGCTAACCACTTCACAACTTGTGCTCGTTTGTGGAAATGTGGGAGACGGAAAATCGCACATCTTATCTTATTTGCATAATGAAATACCAGATGAGATTGGGAAATTCCAAATCCATAATGATGCTACAGAATCCCATAACCCAAATGAATCTTCAAACGATACCCTACTCCGAATTCTAAATAGTTTTACAGATGAAAATATTACTCAATCTAATGCAAAACTGATCCTTGCCATTAATCTGGGCACTTTGAGCAAGTTTATGGAAGAATGTGGCTCTAAATTTCAGAAATTAGGAACATTTATCCAGAACGAATCCATTTTGGATAATACCTTAGTTAGTTCTAAAGATTTTAACCCTGACAGCCATTTTCATCAAATAAATTTTACAGATTACCATCTATATTCGCTAACAGAAAATGGTCCCGTATCTAATATAATTAAAGAATTGTTGTGTAGAATTATTACTCCTTCTGAAAGTAATCTTATACACAAAGCATATGAAAAGATCAAAGAGGTGGCTGAGCTATCAAGATGCCCGGTAAAGTACAACTATGAATTCCTATTTCGTTCTGAAAACAGAGAATTGATTGAGCAACTACTAATCCAATCTATTGCTCAAAATAAAGAGATAGTTTCAGTGCGATCCCTACTCAATTTTATTTATGACTTGATTGTTCCTGTACAATTGTCTTCGTTAGCTGATATCGATCAACTAAAGGCTGTTCGTAATTTTTCCGATTCTGAGCTTTTAAATTGTCTAATTCCGAATTATATTTTTGAGCATGCAGACTTATCGAATTTGTTTGCAAGACTTGCTGAATTGGACCCCTGCAATGTACGAAGTGATGAGACAGACGAGAATTTACTGAAATTACAAAGTATTGACAACCCATCAGAATTATTTGCCACTGACCTTCAGCCAGAATTATATAGCGAAATGCTTAAAAAAATTAAAATGGATGAAGTCGATAGAAATCTTGTTTCAAGATTTTTCTTAAGACTCAATTTCTTTCAATATAGAAACGTTTTAGAGAATAGTAACTTCCAAGAATACATTACGTGGCTCTATCATTTTAATAAAGGCAACCCAACCTATCTAAACAAAATCTACAACTTGGTAGAAAATTCCGTAAAAAAATGGTATGGTGATCCAAAGAAAGGTGATAAAGTTGTTGTAAGACTAGGAAGGAGACAAACTAAATATCGGGCGTTTCAAGATTTTTCCTTAACTCCGAAACCGTACATACCAAATAATTCTGAAGATAAAGTTTTATATCAATTTGTGCAGGAATTCACTGTATGTTATGCATCTCCAATTCCAAACGAGCAAGATATTAGAATAGCAATAGACTACAGTTTATTTAAAACGCTGAAAATGATCAATAAGGGGTACCGCCCTAACAAGAAAGACAATAACAATTTCATATACTTTGTCTATTTTATAAATGAAGTAATTCAAGGAAATCAATACAGCACTTTATATATTGATGAAGTAAATGTAGGAAAACCAATTGACTACAAATTGACTAAAAATCCTTTTGGAGGTTATAAATTTGAATTTGTATCATGAGGAAAATAGAATTATTAAAGGCTGGAAAATCTGGCTTGGAAGGAAGACTTTTAAAAGCAAATACGTTTCAGCACCACACTGGTTACCAGATCAACATATTTCCATTTAAAACACAACCTGGAGGACATGTATTTAAAAATGACTTTTTATCTTTTCAGGGCATTCTGGGTGAAGTTATTCGCTTATCCAACAACACCGAATTAAATAAATTCAAGGACACTGCGAATTATAAAACTGAATTAAAACAAACTATTCTCAAAAATGTTCTTGAAAAAGTTGAGACTAGTGAAAAAAAACAACTGGAAGATATTATCAATAAGATGTATTTTGAACCTGATAACTCATTATTTAAGTATGATTTCCATGTAATCTCTTACAAAAACTTCATCAATAACAATAATGCGATAAAGGATGTTCCTGTCTTTATTTCTGACGTTTTTATTCAAAATAATGAAAGGTTTAAAGCTCTCTTTTCTGAAAACGAAAGTAAAAACATTCTGAATCAACTTATTTCAGAATGCTTGCCAAATCATATTGATAAAAAAGATGGTAAACGCGACAAGCAGGTTTTCAGAAATATGATTTCTACTGTTACTGAAATATTTCAAAAAGATTTTGATTTTTTAATGAGTAATAGAGATTATTTTTTGGAGAATTTTGAATTATTCTTCAAATATTACTATTTCTTTTACTTTACACAACTAGCTTTTAAACTAGATAATTTTGGACAGCAGGATTACAATATAAAACCAATTTATTTTTCAATGGATTGGGAAAACTTATCCGAATCAAGATTACAGCTCCATAAGACCGGATGGAAAGAGGTTTCTAAACATTATGAACGTGTTTTTGCGCACGCCAATGCATTAGAATTGATTAATTACATCCAAGTCGACAATAATTTGATAGGCGACTATGATGAGATTACCAACTTATTTAACTCTTTTGAAGAATCAGAAAAAGAAGAATTTAAAACTTGTTTAGAAGAGTTGCTCGAATTTTATAAAAATGAAGTAAGGACACTAAATCCTCCTGCAAGCTGGGAAGAATGCCAGAGTAATCTTAATTTAAAGAGTTTTGATCAAGAGATTACAACACTGATCTATTCATTATGGTATACAATACGTTACCAATTTGAGAACGGAAAACGTAATAAACCCTACAAGGATTATGCTTTGTGGCTAAGCAGCTTCAGTAAAGAAAATTTTACAAAATCAGGAGGACGTTTGGGGAGTAAATTGGTCTTATCTCAAGAAATTTTACTTTTCCTAACCAAATTATGTGTGGGAAACAGAGAAAAAATTCGTTTAAAATTGTTTTGGGAAAAACTTCAGGAACGAGGGATCACATTTGATGAAACTTCTAAATTGGAAGTTATTAAGTTATTTGAACGAATTAATCTAATCGAGAAAAAAAGCGACAGCGGTGATGCACAATACATTAAATCCTCTTTATAAATATATATCAGAATTAATCGTTGAATTTTTTATAGATCAACAGATCAGGCCTGGAGACAGATATAATTTATATCTTGAAGAAAAATCTTATGTACAACAATTGTTCGATGCTCTTCGGTCGATTAATGCTTTGAATATAGAGTTATTCTCTTATCAACATCCATCGGGCAGTGTTCCTTTCATATCGTTTACAATTAAAATTAACGATACGAAGGTTTTGGTGGTTTCAAGTGAAAATGCGACCGAAGACTATTTCACTATGTTAAGAAACAATGTTTCCCAACAAGCTTTAGGTTTTGAAAACACTGCAATGTTAATCATTTACAGTCAAAAACTAGAAAGTATATCCGGGGGAAGTGAAAATTTGGAAAAAGACGGAATGCCCCTTCATTACCTAAGTTTTCGCAAGCGAGTTGAAAAAGATATTAATGCAAATAAAACTTTAAAACACCACGAAAAAGAAATTCTAAAAGCAGTTCTCAGTTATAAAACGAAAAACATATTAGAAGATAACAATTCAGTTTTCGACTATGAATTTGTTATAAAAATTTTAGAAAAAGGAACAATTGATACGGTTGATTTTCAAACTATCGGTTTATTTCCTCACGAAGAACTAGCTACAAAGGGGACAAAGGTAGACGTTGATATTCAGGAAAATTATAAACTATTTGGAAGAATAGAAGCAATTTTTCAAGATGACGAACCGGAAACGGAACTTAAGGAGATATTGCCTGAAACCGCTTATACAAAGTTTATAAAAGAAGATTGGAAGACAACAGATTTTGGAGATTTATCTAAGTGGCTGGAAACTGAAAAAAATAAATCTATTCCAGAAATTACGTCTATATCTTGTGACTCCAAAGATGTTACCCTTTGGAAACGAACAGATGGTCTAACGGCTTCGAAGAAAAGAAATTACAACTTGCTTGTCTTCAATCAAAACCTGCAGGAAGATGTTGTAATAGAAATTAAATTTGATCAACGTACTAAAAAAGAAGGCATAAACTACAAAGGAAGAGATTTAACAGTTCAAAGCAGTGGATACAATCTTTTGGTAACATTACCTAAATGTGAGAACACTAATAATTTTCACCTCGTTGAATACAGAGACCCTGATTCCGGGAAAAAATTCCTGTTTAAGTTATTGCATGTTCCTTTCGAATCAAATTATTTAAGTCAATTTGAATCTAATTTTCTTATCAGAGCAGGATCTCTTGGAAATTATCTTTCTGTAAAAGATGACAATATTATCATTTTTAATGAAGGTGAACAGAAAGTAATAGAAGAAGAAACTAGAATACAGTAAGAACTACCTTGTGCCTGAATCTTCATCTTTGAAATTGAACTGTGATTATGCAAACATAGATGCAGAAGAGGTTTATTTTCAAGTCACAATTAAAGAGACTCTGATTTCCGTCCAGATCAAACCTGATTTTGATCCTCCGAGATTAATAAACGGACTAGAAGTGTGGAAAGCAAAAAGAATCAATAGGTCTGATTTCCGCTATAAGCAAGAGAACGAAATTATAAAAATTCAACTCAAAACAGAACAGCAGGAAAGAACTGTTAGCGGTGAATTTAGGAAAAACCTTCTACTTGAACAAAAATTAACAAATTCTGATGGATACAGTTGGGAGGAGAATGTTAATGAGGAGATTTCAGAGATTTCACTTGATTTGGATCAATCGATCAAGGATGCATTCAATCAGTTTCGCACGGTTTTTAGAACTAAAAAAGTGCAGCCCAGTTTAGCGTACTTAGAAGATTCGGAAAAAGAGATTGCATCCAAATATGTGAAAGCAATTTTAAATTATATTACAGCTTTTGCAGAAAACCAAATATTGACATCGAAGCAAAAAAATGTCTTCTTATTGGGCGTAATCAAAGAAAATTCAGGAGCAAAAAAAATAAAACTGAGTCCTTATCATCCATTGAATGTTGCATACCAATTACAGATTAATAGAACTTTAGATGATGACACACAATCCTATAATGCGATTTTAAAACGATTAAACCCAAATAATCTATTACCATATATAGAAGGGAAATCCAGGGAAATTTATGTTCCGACTGAATCTATTCATTCTCCTGAATGGATGTATTACTCTATGTACTCAGACACAAAACAGGGAATTTCCAAAAGTTATGTTTCTAATTTGATTTCTTCAAAATTGAGAGATTTCAAGAGCAATTACAATATTTTATTTGATCAATCGAAGCAAGCTCCGATTAGAATAAATGTAATCAATCATGGAGACTGTAAAGAAGTACTGCATGGACTCTTTGAGTTTTACAGGACAGATTTGAACACCCACAAAAATAAAAGGCTGAATGAGCTAATTCCGATCGAAGTATTCATCTATGGATCTGAAAATCTTGTTAATAAATTTGAAGAATTAACTTTTTACTCTTCAACCAGTGAAATTGAAGAGCAACTAGAAGTTAATTTGAAAACCAATGATTTTGATAAGGATGATTTGCTTAACACCTTTTTTGAAAAAGTGAAATTCTATTCTCGATCATTTCCGAAAGAGGAACTCTATGAGTATGCACACATTACATTTTACCAATTTGACACCGAAACATCTGCGTTTTCTTTTAACGAAATGAAAGATGTTAAAACGGGCTTATCTTTAGACGGTTTACTTTCTGATGTTTCGTTTATACCACATCAAGATACCTATCGAACAGGATTCGGAACGCGCTTTTTACCAACAGAGAAATCTGATCTAATTGAATTGACTACTCGTTACAATGCACTGGCAAAAGTAGCATCTAATGATGACCCCTTTGACTCAAGAAAAGCACTGTGTACAACTATTAATAATACTATTCGTACTCAATTAGAAAAATTATATACGAGTTCACATTGGGTGACATACATTGACCCCAGGGTCGATCTAGATTTTTTCAAAGATCAGTCAGATTTGGTAATTGTGCATTACAGCGATCAATATACCAATTCGAGTGGCTACGACGCGATTACTGTAAGCAGAAAAACGGAGCAATATGCATTTGTGGTTCAGGAATTTCTTGCAAAGCACAAAGTTTTGTTTACCCCACAAACAGACACCATACCTATTATCAACTTTTTCAACGCAATCAATGGAGACTGGTTATTGGGACTGGTACGGCAAAAAAGCCATTTTCCGAAAGAGAAACTAAGTTTATTGTCAGGTGTTAAAACGGCATTAACCTTTCTACATAATCCATGTATAATCTGGGTTCCAATTTCACTGGAGGAGATTTTACGAGTTTCCGGAAATGCTGGTCTTACAAAAGAAGAAGGTTTGTTTTCAACAAAAAATCTAGGTGCAGGGGGATCTTACAGTGATGATCTACTGCTGATCGGTCTGGAGAAAAAAAAGGAGAAATTAGAAATGTATTTTTATCCTGTTGAATTGAAAATCGGAGGTTTAAACATTGTTAATAAAGGAAGGATTCAAGGAAAGAAAACGGCTGAATTAATTTACAATCACTTATCTAAAGATGGTTTTATTTCAGAATTTTACAAAAATTTCTTTGCTAAATTGGTATTGGCCAGTGCCGAAAAGATGAAATTATTTCAAATATGGGAGAATCAGAATTGGGACAATATTCTGAATGATTATAAAACAGAATTGTTGAATAATCAGTTTACCATTTCGACATCACTCAAGCCAATTATCGGAGATTTTGGATTAATTTATTTTGGAAATGACACCATTACACGAAAACTGAATACTTCTGAAAACTGTATGGAAGTTAATCTTATGGAACAGGATGGTTACAATTTCCTTGTTAAATCAGTTGATCAGCTTATTGAATTATTTCATAACACAACTACTACTATTGATACTTCTAAATTATTGAATTCAAGGTATAATTGTAATACGATTTCAAATACAACAGTAGAGTCGGATAATATAGCACCCGAAAACGAAAATAATGCCCCGGACGAACCTTTCGTTTCCGAGGAAACAATTTCAGAAAAGCCGGAAGAAAAGCCTTCAAGATCCGGCATTAAAATTCTCTTCGGAACTGATTTGAATACACAGCAACCAATTATTTGGGAACCAAATAATTCTGATATGGTTATGCATACAAATACAGGAATCATTGGAACAATGGGTACGGGTAAAACTCAATTTACAAAGTCTTTAATTACACAAATCTATAAAAACGTTGACCACAATCCGGGGGATGAAAAATTGGGAATACTTATTTTTGATTACAAAGGAGATTACGTAAAAGAGGACTTTGTGCAAGCGACCAATGCTAAAGTATTTGAACCACACAAATTACCTTACAATCCTTTGGCTTTGGATGCAACAGATCAGTCCAAACCGATGCTGCCATTGCATACGGCAAACGACATTAAGGAAACTATTGCTAATGCTTTTAACCTTGGAAATGTTCAAAAACAAAAATTGAGAGACATTATAGTTGAAGCTTATGAGAGTAAAGGGATAGAAAAATCTAAAAGAGATACCTGGACAAATATACCCCCAACTTTAGCTGACGTGTGTAATATCTTTCTTGATAATCCAGAATTGTCTCATGATAGTTTATATGCTGCAATCTCCAATTTATCTGACTTTGAAATATTTGAATCAAACCCTTCTAAAACCAAGTCTTTGTATTCTTTTATTAACGGTGTTGTGGTAATCAATTTATCTGGATATGATGAATCTATTCAAAACTTAATTGTAGCGATTACATTAGACGCTTTTTACACACAGATGCAGCGACACGGACACAGTGCGATTGAAAACAATTTACGCCAATTACGTAAAATCATCTTGGTAGATGAAGCAGATAATTTCCTCAGTAAAAATTTTCAGTCACTAAAAAAAATATTGAAAGAAGGACGTGAATTTGGAGTAGGCACTGTGCTTTCAACTCAATTCTTAAATCATTTTGCCACTGGTGAAAACGAATACTCTAATTATATATTGACCTGGGTAATTCATAGAGTAAACGAAATTAAGATTAAAGAAGTTGAATCACTTTTCGCTTTGGACAGTAAAGTGAAAAAAGAAAATTTAATCAATATAATAAAAGGGCTTGAAAAACATCAAAGTGTTGTAAACCTTGCCGGCTCCGCTCCATTAGTCATAAGAGATAAAGCTTTTTGGGAATTGTGAAAATAACTTAATTTAGTCATGAAAAATAAACGAAGAGATTGGAAACTACTTATTGATTTTCTTGGTGAAAGACTTATGGAAGCATGGAAAATCCCCTCATACGTCTTATACTTTTTTGTCGTGATTGTTCTGGTTGGAACATTTGGAGTCATTACAGAATTGTTTACAATAGATTATTGTTTGAGTTGCAAATTTGATCATTTTAAAGTTAAAAATTCTTGTTTTAATATTTCAAGTACTGGATTGGCATTAGTAACGGCATCAGTTATTGAATTAATCTTTATACCTAGAAAAAGTATTGAAAAAGAAACTAAGGAACTTAATCTTAATTTTGATGAATTAGAGAATTTGAAAAGAGGGGTACGTATATTCGGCTTAAGCAGCTTAATTATCTCATTTATCTTTTGGATATTAATAAACAATATATTTGATATCGATTTGCTAAAAATAATTTTTTCTTCAATTTTATTATTGTTTGCATATTTTATTTGGTGGATTTCTAATGTTAGAAATAAAATCCTTTCAAATTATATGAAAAATTATGTAAATATAATTGGAGGGAATGCTGATACTGCAGAAGGAGATACTGCAGAAGGAGAAGATAAACAAGAAAGTAATCTTAATGGTGATTTAACAAATTTTAATACTGGAGTATAATGTCAAATAAATATAACATTTTAGAAATTAAACAACCCTTAGGAACTTTTTATGTTTTTAAAATATCTGCTTTTGAATTATTACAACTAGTTGAATCTGAACCATATTATTTAAGCTTGGAAGGTGGTAAATTTAGAAATGAAGGTATTCAAAGACGATTTGATGAAGGAAGAGGAAGAGAAATTTCAAAATTCTTAAAAAGTTCAGAAAGCGCTTTACCTAACTCAATAATTATTGCTGGAAATACGAGAAATTTACCAGAAGATGAACAATGGAAAGTTGTTATTCAAAACCTAAGTAATAGTAATGAAAACTATTTAGAGATACCAAAATTACAAGTCAATGGAACTGTTATAGATGGTCAGCACCGTTTATTCAGTTTTAAACATCTTAATGTTGATGAGCAAAAAGATTATGAATTACTATGTACTCTTTATTTAGATTTACCTAATCCATATCAAGCATATATCTTTGCAACGATTAATATGAATCAACGTAAAGTTGATAAAAGTTTAGCTTATGAATTGTATGGGTATGATTTAAACGATGATGAAGCAGATAAGTGGTCTCCTGAAAAATTAGCAGTATTTCTGACTAGAAAATTAAATCTTGATGATAAATCAATTTTTAAAGGTCATATTTCATTAGCAGCAAATAGTGATGAAATACTAGAAAAGATTTCTGGTGTAAATTCCAATGAATGGACAATCTCAACAGCAGCCATAGTAGAGGGAATCTTATCCTTAATAACGAACAATGCTAAAAGAGATCGGGATGAATTACAAATTAAGTTTGAAAACGAAAGATCAAGAATTATTTTAAATGAAGTTAAAAGTAGTGCTCCTTTGAGAAAATATTATATTGAAAATAATGATCTTCTAATTTATACTATACTACTAAATTTCTTTAAATCTACTTATAATGTTTTATTCCAGTCAAGTCCTATCTTGTTTAAAACCGTTGGAATCCAAGTTCAATTTATTGTTTTAAAAAAGATTTTACACAAAATAGAAAAAGAAAAAGATATTAGTGTTAATTATTTTAGCTACGAGGTAAATAATTTATTTTCAAAAACAACAAATATAAATTTTAATAGCGCATTTTTTCAACTTTCAGGAATAGGTAAAACCCGGATTAAAAACATTCTATTAATTGCTATGGGCTTAATGGATTTGGATGAAATTAAGAACAAGCAGGATGTAGATGAATACAGAAGACTATTAAATTATTAATAGTCTTCTGTATTCATCTACAAAATATTGTAATTGACAAATAGATTACTACGTCAGTTTCTCTATAAATAAATCAGATGAAGTGCTAAGATTAGAAGAAATTAGTTCTACTAAAAAATCAAAACCATCAATGTTATTTGCTTTTTTTAATTCTAGATCGATTAAGTTCAATCCATCATCAATATGAAGTTTTACATATTTACCAAGATCTTTGTCAGTTTTATATATAGTATAATGAGTACAAAGTAATCCTATATATACATCATCATGGTCTCCAAATAAAACGGATCTTGAATATTCTTTACCTCCTGAATCAGCTAAATCATTTAAGTTTAATCTCCTATCTTTAGAAAGCGAATATGAATATGCCATACGTGCAATAATGTTTTCAGCTCCTAAATTGAGTCTGCGAGTAAGTTGAGCGACAATCTCCCTATTTTCTCTGCTGGTTTTAATTTGAGTGAACATAATCTTCTTCGTTTTTAATTTCGGCAAATAACTGATCTTGTTTCAAAAATTTGAATTTTGAAGCACCATTTTCGCTGTCAATAATATAAACTTTGTTGACATGTGGTTGCAACGTTTTATATTCCATCTCAGACAATTCTTTTTCTAGAAGTGGGAATAAAACCACTTGATCTGAAATCGATGGGTAAAACTCCCTAATTATGTTTTGAGAATGGAATTTATCAAACTTCTGTAGTGGACTGTCAATAAAAACAGGAAACTTGATACCAGATTCATCTACTAAAGCTTTAAGCAGAGCAGTAGCATACAGTTGCTGCTCACCTTTTGATAATGATTCTTTATCTATTATTTTGTCGTTGGAATCTAACAAATCAATATCCATTATATCGTCATAAACATTGACCTTAACGTTATGCACAAAATCACTCTTATGCATAATTTTCTTGAGGCCTAAAAGAATTGACTTTTGAAGAGAATATTTCTTATCTTCTTTTACTCTTTGAATAATTTTTGATATTTTAAGTAATAATTTTTCAGTAACTTCGCTTTTAGCGATGTCAGCCTCAACTAATTTAAAATTCTTTTCATATTCTGAAAGCACCCTATTGTTGATTGCGGACTGTGATTCCAATGAATTTAGCTCTTCAATCAATCCCCCTTTCTCTTGTGACAAGTGAAGAATTCTCTGGTCAACTTTAGCTTTTTCTTCACGTAGTTTTTGAGCAACGGCATTTCCTTTTCTAGCCTCAGCCTGCTTTATTTTATAAAATACCTTTGATGTTGCTAACTTATTATTTTTTTCTTCTCTGACAATATTTTGAAATTGGATGCTGAAACCATTTTTAACATTGTCTATAATTGCTTTGACAGCACGAGTCTGCTCAGGAGTGTAGTCAAGTAAAACAGATGACTCTTCACTACTTTTAATCGTATATTGTTCCAAAGAATCCTGAAACAACTTAATGATCTCATTGCCTTTGGAAATATTAATATTTAATGATTGTAATTTATTAAGAATAGATTTTTTAAGGAGTGGATTTTCATTAATATTAATATTGAAATTGGAATCTGCAAAACTTTCATTTTCTATCTGATCACTCAATTCGATTAATTTTTTCCCAGCCATTACAATTGGAACAAGATCGATCATCTTTTTTAATCGTCCTCTAATCTCATCCGAATCTTTTTTAAACATCTCAAGCTCTGATTTAAGCTGTGTTAGTTCTTCTAAAGTGATACCGCTCCCCTCCCTAATAAGCTTTTCCTGTAATGAATCGCTTTGATTAGAATAAGATAAAATCTCCTTTTCAATCTCAGTTTTTTTCTCCAAACAAAGTTCAATTAAAGATTTTAACTCCTTTTCTTTCTCTATTAACTGTTGAAGTTTGATCTGCTGGTCAGGCTTAGCACCATTTCGACGAAGTTTAACAAGCAAAGTCTCAAGGTTTTTTTTAAGATCTTCGTATTTTTTAATTCCTAACACTTCAGAATAAGCCCTACTTAGATTTTTCAATTCAGATTTTGATTTGGCTTCTGCCAATGTTACAATCTTTTCCGCATCGAAGAAAAAGAATTTAGCTATTTCTCTCGGTAAAATAAAGTCATTGATAAACAACTCTAAACCAACTTCTTTAGCTAATTCATTTTCTAAACCATCAATATAGATTTCTAAAATTTCATTTTCAGTTGATAAGTTATAAGACCTTTTTATGAGAACACGCTCGCAGGGCAAGGAAGGAATTGAAATATCTGAAAGTTCAACTTCCATAGACAGGCTTGAATCATTTAAATTACTTTGTTCGAAATCATTCTTAATATCACGATTTAGTAAAGTGTTTAGAAATTTTTCATAGCCCCCGGCATTTTTAATATCTTTCTTGTATTTTTCTTCAACTTCAACCATCATCTTTCCGTAAAAACACCATATTAAAGAAGTTAAAAATGTTGTTTTACCAAACCCATTTTTACCTGCAACTATATTAATGTTTTTTTCATCTTGACTTGGGAGAAAAGTTATCTCATTTTCACCCTTATATATTCTGAAATTGTTAAACTTAATTTTACTAATTTTCATTTCTATGATGTCTTACCTGTTGCAAATTTCTCGATACGTCTTTCAATATCATTATGCAATCCGTATTTTGAAATTAACAAAGTTTTAGTCTCTTGCAAAGAGATCAAATTATCAATAAGATTGTAATACTTTATATCATCTTCACAGACTTCCCTGATAATTCTCTTCTCTGTATTATCAAGAGTTTTTATGTTGTTAGTACTAATTTCTTTATTATAAATTTCTTTATACACTTCTCCTACAGTATGGTCAAAATAAAGGTCTCTGTTCCAAATAACTTGAATCGCAATCAATTCTTGATTGTTAATTAATGTAACATCTGGACGATCAATCTGAACATCTCTTTGCACTGTAAGTAAATCCTTTAAAATACGATATCTATATCCTTCCTCATAAGTACCATTATTCTCACCATCATCATTTACAGCCTTCATCCCATTTCTTCTTGTGTCTTTTCGGTTTTCAGGTAAATTTCTACCTTCAACCAATCGGTTTCTGAAGTCAAGTAATGGTTGCATCCAGTTTCGTCCATTACTTACAAGGGCATTCATTGATTTGTCATTTTTCACCACAGTACATGTCCAGCAACCAAAACGGCTCTGTCCACAAGAGGTATGTTTTTTATCTGTTATAACAGTAGGACACTCGTAATCATCTGCACTTGCATCTGCATAAATTTGAAATAGAATTGAATTATCAAAGCCCCAAGGCGATGTTACAGCGTTTATGATGTACCAAACTTCGTGTAATAGAAGTTCCTTAATTGGTGCGTAGGTGTAAGTATTGGGAGACGTTTGATGTTTTGATAATCTACGACCCGCAACCTCATGTTTACGTATAGAACGTTCTCTAGTAGCACTTTCTTCGTATCTGGTTCCCAATAAAACGATTGCTTCTCCCATATCATCAATTTGCTCCAAAAGGAAACTGGAAGTAGGCTTGATTTTTAACTTATCTGTACACCATCTAAATGAATTATTTGGTACCGGGTAACCTTTTCCTATAACATTTATCCAAAATGTCTCTTCTAATTTCGGTGTTGTTCTTTTAACAAATATTGGTAAATCTTGATTTCGTGCTTCCTCTTCAATTTTCTTAAGAACATCCGTTACATAATCAGCCAAAATTGGATTTTCAACCATTGTATCATTACAAACTACATATACTTTTCTTCGTAATTGAAATGGATGTGGAAGTTGTTCTCTAATTCGCTGCAAAGCAATCCAAACCAAAGTCAATAATACAGTAGAGTCTTTTCCTCCACTAAATCCAATAATCCAAGGTCTTTCTGATCTATCAGCATATAAATATTGATCAGTAATCTGGTCAATAATTCCTTCTATTTTATTGCTCTTTATCTTTTGCATAAAAATTTTCTCATTGCATGATTATGGCATAACATGCCAGTCAAATTTATGAAAATATAACGAGAAAAAATAAAAACCACTGACCCATTTTAGGTAAAAAACTATGGATGAACTAATTACATATTATGGAAATTTCAACTTCTTATCATAGTTATCTGACTTCCTACCAGATAAGGGTTTTAAATAAATTCCAATACTCAAACCTTGATTGCTTAAGCATCCTTCTCTCATCTATCAAACTATCATTCTAAAAACTAATTTTCTCAGAATTGTTGGAAATATCAACATTATCTAAAAATAAACTTTAATTTCTGGTAAACATATTTAAAGTGGTATAAAAAATTCAGTAGAACTACTGAATTCTAACAGATTCCAAATGTCTAATTTCGTTCATTACGGTAATCCGTAAAATTTATCTAACAGCAACTTGTAGATTTGTAAGAGTATGACGTATAACTTATATTATTCAAGATAACACTCAAAAAATTTAAAACTATGGCAATTTATGGCGCTGGTTCCAATTGGGACGGAGACGAAATTAAAGATGATTTTTTCGCAAATAACAACTATGTGATCGGATGGGATATTAACGATGCTCAGGATTTATATAATATGCTCTCTACTGTAAAGATTGGAGACATAATATACCTGAAAGCCAATAGACCAGGTTCATTAGATCTAAGAATTAAAGGGATCGGAATAGTTAGAAATTCGCTTCTAAATATTCTTTTTGAGAAGGGAGAAAATTTGTCAAGTACAAGGAACAATTTTGAATTACCTGTTGAGTGGATAGATACCGATGAGTTCTTCATTACAATTCCTTCGAACACAGGAAAATTGACAAATGTTAGGGCTGCAACTCTATATGAAGAATTTCTACCTTTTGTACAGAATGAAATAATTAATAAAATTATTGCAAAAATCCCATAGTTATCGATATAGAAAATCAAATGATTATAATTTAATTCTAATAAAAATTTAAAAATATTGCAATGAGTTACACAAAATTCAATTTAGAAGTTTTAGAAAATATTGTGCGCACACAATATGGTGATTTTGGCGGTCTGATTCAGGTGGATCGAAGTGACAGCTATGATTTTCAAAAGTTATGTACTGATAAGGGAATTGACATGAAGAAGTACTTCTTACTGGGGGTTCATTTTGGAACCAGTTCTCTCACAAATGTTTCAAAACAAGATTCTATTTACTGTTTTGTCCTTCTTCTTGAAACAAAAAAATACGGAAACTCTTTTGATGAAATTTCTGAATATTTAAAAAATAATGACAATAAAGCAGATATACAATCATTTGATTTTCAAGTAACATTCCAAGAATTAGCGAAATGCGTCAAAAGATTTCATTTAGGCTTTGTTTCTCCATTAAGCAAGCATATCAGCGAGTTTACAATAAAGGAAAATATGTCGTAATTTTCATAGGAATAACTATAATATTATTTCAGATTAAACAATATCCCGACAAAAAGTTGGGATTATTTCCCCCAATACACTACATTGACTTTAAAAAAATTACTTAATTAAAATATAAAGTGAATGAACAAAAACTTTACTAACAAATTATTAGATAAACTTAATGTTCAATATGATCCGGAAATAGTACCAGGATAGTAGAAGAACGTTCTCTTCCTTTTGCCACTAACTGAGGACTTCCTAAATTTCCACATGATTAAATAGCCATTCTCTTCTATCACCCTCAACAACCACTTCGGAAATTTCTATTGCAGGCTCAAGTACTTTTTGAACGGCATTTAATTTCTCTGAGGAAGAATTTTCAATTTGTTCAATTAATTCTTTCAGTTCCTGTCTTGAACCAACATAATGTTCCTTTATAGCTTTGATTGCATAGAATTTCACAAATGGTACTAAAATATTGCGCGATATCGCGGGAATATTGCTAAACGTTCTTGTGAAGAAAGGAAATATGTTCACGATTTGTTTTAAGCAATTTGCACTGCCTTTTTCTAGAAAAATACTTCCCAATATACATACGACTTGAAAGTTTCTATTGTCAGCAGCACCATATTTATTTGCTTCGTTAGTTAGTTCACCTACTGTGAATGTCTTGTCAAACATTTTAGTTAAAAGGTCATATGCACTTTCCCACATAGCGACATCAGACGCGGTTACAGAATAATTTCTAATTAGCTGCAACAATTCGTGCGCAAATTTTTGCCCATCTTGATTTTCATTATATGAGTTTAAGACCATTATGACCATCGGCAAAATAGACACGCTAAATATTGTATCTTCCGCAGCGTTCCAGTCGGCACTGGGTTTATTTTTAAGTACTTCCTCATAGTTCAAATTTACTGCCGAATTATATCTGTCTTCTGTTGCGCCGCTTGTGTGAGCTGTTATTGCATGAAATTGAAGAGACATTTCAAAATGTTCTTTGAATTTATGTCTGAGTAACGGATATTGACCGCAGAGAATTAAAACCATCATAACCAGCGTTTCATCGCCAATAAAACGAGCCTCGTCAAATGCACGCAATGTCCATTGGTATGCACCTTCGATATCGCCAACCCCTTCAGAAAAAACGGCCATTTGTGCGAGCATAAGGACATCTTTTTTTGGAGAATATAAATCCGTAAGGTCCTTTGTGTTAAAAAGAAAGATGCCTTGGTAAGGTTTCGTATATTCAGAACCATTGCTAAAGTGTTTCGGAAGTTTGTCTTTTGAAACATCTGCAGAAACATATCCCAAAGTATGGGCCAGCCATGATAAAATCCGAACCCAAAACGGTCCGAATTTTTCACTTTTCAAGCGCTGCAATCTGGTCAGTGCAATATTGAATGTTTTGTAACTCTTCATATATTCTCCATTTTTCCAGTACGAAAAGGCAAGCTCGCAGTTCATCTGCACTTTGTCTAGATCGCTCGCCCAGGGAGTATCATTTGTAATCCTGACAGCACGTTCCATATAATTGACTGCTAATCCACTATCAGAATCAGATACTGAGGCTGCACCATAAGCGAGTGTGTCTGCAAAAGCTGTCTGATGTTCGCAATTTAAATCTATGGCTTTTTTTAGCCAAGCCACATTTTTTGGATTTATTTTGTCATTGTAGTAGAGTTTTCCCAGATTCTCATATACCAAATATTTGGCTTCGGTTGTAAGGAATTTTTCGCTCCATTCGATTGTCATCGCTTCCGCTTTTTCCGCGTCGAAAAATATTTGAAATTGCAATGCGATTCTTTCCTTAAGCATGGTGGCAGCAAAAACTTCCAAGCCCTTCTGGTCGAAATAAGACACTAGCATATCAAGTCTCGTTGCCAGACGCTGAGGATCAAAGGGGATCTGCTGCTTTTCATATGTTACGATATGATCTGCTAAGACAGTGATTCCAGCTTCGGCAATTTCGTTCTTGTAAAAAGAGTCGCCGGTAACTTTTTTATAAATCTCTGCCAATTCTAGCCACTTGGCAACTTCATCATTAGTGGTTATCTCCTGTAATGGCATCCATACAAATCCTTCAATAAGTTGATTTGTCGCAATATCTTTAAATGAATCCGGTAATTGTTCAATATTTTCTAAAACGAATTTGGCGTAGGACAGGTATTGTCTTGTGTCGGCCACACCATTGTTTGCCAAAATAAGAACTAGTGTAATCGTCTTTTCTACAGCATCATCAATTTCGGAAATAATCTTATCGAGCCTGTGTTCAAGTAAATCTACATTTTCACCAAGGCTTTTACGTAGCCTTATTTGTTCAGTAGTGATGTGTGATTTAATACTGTTCGACATCTCCTTTGGCATCTCTGTTCCGTTCCAATAGTCGAGATATCCCCAGTTATATAGGCTCTTAGCCGCTTCGTCATTCTGCGCTGCTCGTAATAGCTGTAACAGGACGATGGCTGCCTCGTTGTAGCTTTGAGCTTTAATAAAATTGGTAATTATACGAGAAGCACTTATTAGATTAACGTTTTTCTTTTTAAGGATTGAACGTGCAATTGCGCCGTAAGTAGATTTCGCTGTTGCAGCACTAAGGTTACGAAGTCCAAGGTCATGTATTAAGGGTGAGGTTTTATACGTTGATCCAGATTCCTCTATCCAAACGTTGGTAATACCTCCAAATTTTTCAAATGCCGACTCGATTTTGTCTTCCGCCTCACTTATTGCAGTGACCACGTCAAATTCATAACCCCAATGAACTAATGTTAGCCTATATAGCAATTCTTTCGTTTGCGGGTCGGTAATAAAACTTGTGATGGTTGATTGCGCATCCTTAAAAATTTCAGTTGAGAATTCCTTACTAAATAATTTCTCAAATACTTCCGTAGAATCCTTTCCCCAGTTTATAGCATTAAGTCTGTTGACAATAGTTGAAAGTATTTGAGGGTTTCGATGGCTTATAGATGCAAAAAGTTCAGCAAACTTTAGTACATGCTCTGGAGCACCATTTTTAACAAGAAGTTCTTCAACTTCACTGTCAGTAAAAGTAAGATCATTATATTCCTGAAAAGTGCCGTTAGGGATTGCGTTCATAACAGATGCAGGAATTTTATGATTTGACGTCGTCAGGAGTCGTAGTTGTTTCTCTTCCAGCTTTGAGGCGAATGTTATTAAAAGTGTCTTTAATGGATCTGTGTTTTTTATTTCTGGAAGATCGTTTATAACAATTATAGCTTTTCTTGGTAGCCTGCCAAATACTGCGTAAGTCCAAGCGTTTCTGTCATTAGTTACCGGGATACCTGAGAGTGATGCCAGTAACCCTTCAATCAGCAATGCCGATTTTTCGGATGAATCTTTATATTCTCGAAGCTCGATCCAATAAATATTTTCGATTGTTCTGCATGTCAAAGCTGCAAATTGTGTCTTCCCTGTGCCGTTAATTCCTTGCAGATTAATCCACGGTGTCTGCTCAAATAACGCAAGTAATGCTGTAGTTTTTTTTTCGCGTAGTGATCCATTCCTTAGTGTAGCAGGTGGTGTTGATGAAATATTTCTCAATCGCACCTCAAAAACATTGTCCATTTTTTTTACTCCCAAAACATCCTCAGCCAATGACTTAATCTGATCTAACGAAGCTGTAACAGTATTTTCCAAAGCTGAAACCCTGCCTTGCAGGCTATCCAGCAATTCTGAAATGAGTAAAGATATTGTCTGATCTTGGGGATTCAATGCTGGTAATAAACCTTGTGCTTTTAATATTTCAATATCTAGTTTCTTGGCTGAGCTATTTGTAAGAAGCTTGAACACATACATGAAAAGCCTTTGATACAAGAGATCAACGTCAATAGTCTGTGGGACATGCGGTGAAGCTGAAATCATATTTTTAACATCTTCACTAACTTTTTCAGCATCTGGGCTTTCAAGACTCCATTCAAATTCTTTTATAAATTGCAGTAAAAATGCGGGGTTTTCGAGCAAAGTTTTAAAGTCGTTCCATAGGTTTTGGATAGGTATTTCTTTATCAGTCGTTTTAGATTGATCGGTGATTTTTTTTACAAGAAATTCCTGGATAACAAGTAATCGATTGTCGGTGACCGACACATTTGTTTCTGCAAAAATTTCTTGCCATGCGACAATAGCACTTTTGCCGTTTTGCCATAATGCGGGACGTTCAATATTATATCCCGCATTGGAAACAAACCGAAACAATAATTTTTGTGTTGGGTTGTTTTGCTTGTGCGCAAAAAAATTAAAAAGAAGTTCGAGTGCAAGTTCCGTATTTAGTGATATACTAGATTGCCTAAACTTTACTTGCTCTAAAACACGAGACTCGATGCGATCTGCAATGCCTTCTTTAACTTGGTCAATATCTTCACCTTTTTCGAGTTCTAATATTTCATCATCCGCTAGATTTAACCAACGTAATATTGTGGTGTCAACCTGATATACAAAGCCTCGTATCGTGCTCCATGCATCTCTGTTTGTAATCTCTTTGAACTTATTTTTATTTGCCATATTTAATTCAGTAATGTAAAAAGGCTTCCATGCGGAAGCCACTTATTAAATTAATGTGCGTTACCATAGCAACAGTTGTTTTAAAGTAAGCATTAAATTGTTTGCAATTTTTCTCATTTCATTTATGTTGTGAATAAGCAATCTTTTGACAAAAGTGCTTAATCAATAGCCTTAAAAGCAGAAACAGTCTTAAAGATATTTCAATAGTTATAAACTGTTTTATAGTTATAATATTGTTGACACAATTGATATACCAAAGATAGCAGTTTAAATTATCATCCAAAAACTATTATATTAAACATCCCGTTTTATCTGCCAATCTCATTGGTTTTCTTGATGACAAATGTTTTCTAAATTGGTAAAAGTTGCGACTAACTGTATGAATTCGATCGGTTGGTTTACATCATTTCTCATCACCACATTGATTAAATAACCAAACTTACTATTTACCTGTTCTATGATTTCTCCTCTGTAACCTCCATCGGCAATAATAATTTTTACAGGATTTAAAAAAAAGCCAGAGTTCTCATGAGAAAACCTACAGCCTTACTATCGTTAATATTGGCTACAGTAACCATTATTGCTAATAAAAATCCGTTTTTATCAACCACCACATGTCTTTTAATTCCTTTCACTTTTTTGTTCCCGTCAAAACCATTTAATGCACGATTGTTTCCCCATCTTACACTCTGACTGTCCATTATACCTAAACTTGGTTCTCTTTTTTGATTTATTTTTAATCTTACTTTTTCTAGTAATTGCAAAATTTAACATATAGAAATAGCTAATAGTCGTACAATATGATTTGATGTTAAACCGATATTAATTCTGGCTACTATCTTTAAAAAATGAATGTAAAAAGTGAATATACATTTATGAATCTGACTTTCTCTTCAATAATCAATTCTAATTCTTTTGCCTCAAACATTTGTCATCAAGAGATAGAAATATTTTAATTCTATTTCATTAACTAAGATTGTAGAATTATCGAGCCTCGCAACCTTTTTTCAAAAACATAGAAAAGCCCTACCCAGCAATGTTTTAGAAATATGGTTGCTCCATTTTCCGCAAAAATGCGTTTCCGACCACAGGGAGGAATTGTATTTTTGCCGCCCGATTTTCATCAACCATCTCATTTTTAAACTCAAACAAAGCAACCTGCAAAGTCAATAGACCTTGCAGGTTACTAAATTTTATATATAAAGTTAATTACTCGTTTCCTATAGAACCCTTAAAACATTTTCTACACTCTCCTATTTCTTCTTAAGATTCGTAAACAAAAACATAATTCTCCCTATTGTCTTATCAAAATTCATATAACCCTGATAAGTCTTGCCTTTTCTGCTCTCCAATCCCTTTATATAAGCCGTCTCCCCAGCCTTTAACTTATCCATCTGCCATTTACGAAGCTTTATCCCCCTGAAATGTGAAGGAACTACTCTTTCAGAATGATGTACTTCGCTAAAACCAGACCTTTTAAACTTATTCTCAAACAAAAACTCCACCCATTGTCTATCTGCATTGAACTGCACCGTTGAAGAAAACAGTGTTCCTTTCTTCGATACCATATTTTCAATAAACAAAGCTTTCCCATCACGAAGCGTTTGTTTCTGCTCCAAATCCAATCTCACACCGCAAAGAACATCAGGAATCCTTACAAACTCCATCCTCAAAGAGATCAGCTCATTAGTCAGCCTGTCCAAACTTATCAATGAAGGAATTATTTCGCCTGTAACCGTATCAATAAGATCCACCACTCTGCCCATATTCCCGGAATCTAAAAGATTGACCCTATCCTCTTTTGTAAACTTATGACCCTTAAACTTCTTCCTGAAATCCACTTTCTTACAAACCCTGTGCACCTTAACAACCAATTCACCATCATCATTGATCCGCAACTGCAACCGTGCATCAATCCGACTTACCTCTTCCCCATCTTTAAGAAGTATCGGAATCAACATTGGTGTTTTATAGCCTTTCAACAGAGTATCTAATGCCTCTAAGCTTTCCAACTTTTCCCTGTCAAGAGCTAATTCACACATCGTGTCCCACGGAACATCTTCAATCTGATAGCGGTATTGAGAACGATTACTTATCATAGACGAGCCGTTACTAGAACCATTCTTTAGAACAGAAGGCTTATTTTCAATGGTTCTCTTATTTCTGATAGCAGTGACCGCTTCAATAGAAACTTCAACCGCTTTCAAATCTTGTTTTTCAACATCCGATAAACAATCAATGTATTCCTGTAAACCTATGGCTGTATCGTGCGCCTCGAATTCCCTCACTTTAAAAAATGAATAGTTGGAGGGATCTTTCAGCTGATGGTAGAAATCCGAATAGAAGTCCATAAAAGAATTCTCTGACGAATCGATCCGCATAACCGTATCAACCTTACTTCGGTCAGGCTGAAAGTCTATCAGATTTCCGTTGTTTTCGATTCCCTGTACAATTCCGATGGAATTGCTACTGTGACGGAGTACCAATAAAGTACTGACTTCTGAAACTGCCGTATGATTTCCTATTTTGTTCATGATGATTATTTTAGATATTATTTGATGCTATTACTTTTTTGATTGCTTATTATTTAATACTCAGATCATCGCATTATCAGCAAATGAAAAATGAGAATCCGACGTCAAAACCACGTGATCAAGCAATGCTATATCGAGTGTTTTTGCCGCATCTTTAATCTTTGCGGTCATTTTAATATCGGCAAATGACGGCCTTAAATTCCCTGAAGGATGGTTATGAGAAACAATGATCCCCGAAACATTGCAAAGAAGCGCCGCCTGCATAATAATTCTTACATCAACCAAAGTCGAAGAAATCCCACACTCCGATATTTTCTTGATGCCTAAAACCTTATTCGCCTGATCCAGATACAGTGCAAAGAATGATTCCCTGTAGTCCATTTGGTCCGCATCAAAATGTGCTCTGAAAATATCAACCGCATCGCGTGATGATGATATAGACCTTTCACAATTTCCTTTTCTTGAGTAGCTCAATTTAATTTCGTTCACAATATTGAATTTCATAATTTCCTGCTCCGAGTACGGCGGAGACCTGTTTTTCCCGCACTTACATAAAACCCTGTGAATTGCAGCTTGAAGGAAACTTTGACTTTTCTTATCTTTTACTTGGTAGTATCATCTTATAAATTGATTTATAAAAACATCTGATGAAGTGGTTTATATAAGAATCTGATTAATCGATTTATAAAAGAATCTGATCAATTGATTTTACCAACATCTGATAAGATGATTTATACCAAGTGAATAATAAGGATCAAAATTTCAATGAACTGCAATTGCATCTTGTGAGGTTTCTGACTTTTTCTATGCAGGTAACCATTCAGGCAGGCACAAGGAAAACTGCAATCAATACTTTGAAAACAATAAGAAAGAACATTGATGAAGGCTTGAAATATTTTTGCGGAGGGTCTGGGATCTCCGATCCCGGATACCCAAAAAGATTTTTTTCCGCAGAGACAACGGAATATATTTGCTATAGAAAATCAGGTATCCTCATATGGAATGATGGTAATTGAACTTTGATCTGTTTATGAAAGAATAAATGAAAAGAGTGAGGTGGTAAGTTTAAAATGTAAAGAAGTTTTTTCAACACCTGTATTCCCTATATTAATTTCCTTACAAAACCATATATAAGTTTTGGTACTATCGGGCTAGACTAAATATTTATCACTTGCTATTTGGGATCAAGCCTGATCACGGACGTTATTGAAAAGAAATCAGGACAAGGACAAAAAGCAGCGACCATGCGTTTTAATAGTCGACTTCTACAAAACGTAAATATTTTTTAACTTTGCCGAATGGAAAAACTGGATTTTCTTATACTAAAATATTTATCAAAAGGCCTAATGATCGGTGAAATATCGAAGTACCTTAAGGACGACGAAGCAATCGTAATTAGTAAAAGCAGCATTGAGAAAAGGCTTACAACGATTAGAAAAATCTATAATGTTAAAACTCTATTTCACCTTGCCGTAATTGCCAAAGAGAAAAAATGGATTTAATACAGCATTGGAATAGTGCCAAGAATAGATATTCAGAATAATAAGGATCAAAATTTCAATGAACTGCATTTGCATCTTGTGAGGTTTCTAACTTTTTCTATGCGGTTAATCATCCAGGCACAAGAAAAGCGGCAATTCAATTCCTTGAAAACAATAGGAAAAAACATTGATGTAAGCTTAGATATTTTTCTGAATGTTTTGGGAAGCTGTGCTTTCCTAATACTGAAAAAGATTTTTTTCAGCGGTAACAACGGAGTATATTTGTTATAGAAAATCAGTTATCTTCATATGGAATGAGGATATGGTCTCACACTTAAAAATTAGGAACAGACCTTAAAACTAAACCCTCAGAACAAAAATGCAGAAGAGATGATCAAAAGACTAAAATCAAAACTTTAGCTATTTAAAATAAATTAATAAAAAACATATCCCGTAGCTTTATCATCTATAAAAAAGTAACCATGACAAGATCAATATTCACGACAAGCATTCTTTTAATATTTCTATTATTCTCTTTAAAAATAAATGCACAAATTCCGTTTGAAGTCAATAATAACGGACACATCATCATCAAGGCAAAAATAAATGATGTTGAGGGAAAATTCATTCTTGATACAGGAGCTGGTCTTAATGCTGTTTTTACAAAGTTTTCCAATAAAATTAAAAACGAAAAGACCAATAATTTTTTTGTGGGACACAGAGCAACCGGTGAAGAATTGAATGTAGATCTCTATAATGCCAAAAGTCTTGAGATCAACAATAAACAATTTAGTGATCAGCAATATACGATCATCGATCTGGAATTTGGAGATATTGACGGGATGATCTCATTGCAGCCTTTCAGAAATACACCTGTCACGATCGACTATGTTAACAAAAAAATCCTTTTTGATAAACCTACCAAAAAACGAAAAAAGTATTGATATCCAAATAGCAGATTATGCAGGGAAAGCAATCGATATTTTTACGTATGTCGAATTGAATAACCATTTAAAGATCCAAACCTTATTGGACAGCGGAGCCGGAAAAAATTCATTTTGGTTCAGTTCAAAATTAATGGAAACCTTTGAAATTGAACAAAGCAGATTTTAAAGCCGTTCCTGTAAAAAGCGACTTAAAAAAGAAAACAATTATTATATTGGTAAGATCTCAAAATTAAATACAGTCAATAAATTACGTAAGGTGGAAAACTTGGACATCGCTTTTATTGATGGACTGATTTATGAAGGGAAAACCAGTATAGATTGGCTGGGTAAAGTTTTAACTATTGATATTGCCAAGAAGAAGATATTTATTGCTGATTAAGCATTGATGCAGTACTGAGATAGTGAAATTACAAGTTTTCTAATGATGAAATACAGATGCTAACTGAAACCGTCAGAAAATCAATAATTCTAAATAAAACTTATGATAACACATTTTGAAAAATTAATTAAAAAAGCATATCCCGCTTTTAATTCCAGAGACATCGATACTGCCCTATTGACATTCCATCAGGATGTTCAATGGCCCAAAGCCTTTGAAGGTGGTTATGTCAACGGTAAAGATGAAATAAGAACCTATTGGACAAGGCAATGGACAGAAATAAATCCAACAGTTGAACCCATTGCATTTAACCAAAGAGCTAACGGCACATTTGAAGTAACAGTTCATCAGATTGTAAAAGACCTGCAAGGAAATATAATTTTTGATGGTACCGTAAAGCATATCTACACATTAGAAGACGACCTATTAAGAAGAATGGATATAGAGACGGCGTAAACCAATAAAATAAAAAGCGACAAGTTGATTTAGTAAGCTTTAACTATTGAATAATTAATTCATCATTGACAAAACTTTAACCGCTATCACTGTAAACTTCCATCCACATAATCTCAAAATGGATATTGAACACATACTTGACAAGATCTCTTCTTTGTCTGAATCTTCTAAGCTGATACTTAAAAGTCACATCACTGATCTCAACTATCCTAAAAATTATGTGATCATTCAACAGGATACAATTGAAAATGATTTTTATTTTATCAAAAAAAAGGAATTGCGAGAACATTTGTTACTAGCGATGGTAATGAAACTGCATTTTCATTCGGAAAAGAGGGCGATACCATTATCTCTTTCAAAAGTTATATTGCCAATCCGAAAGGATACGAAAATGTTGAATTGCTGGAAGATTGTACATTGTACAAACTCAATACACAAAACCTGCGAAAACTATACCATGAAAATATAGAGATCGCCAATTGGGATATCAGAGCCAACATCAAATAATATTATTTTTTATGATTTGTAAAATTCCTCTTGGTATAAAATGCAGAGCTTTGTCTACTGATACCCCTTCATTTGAAAAGTTTATTCCCTTAGAACAAATTGAATCTATAAAAACACACTTTCCAAGTGAAATGCCGATAAGCAGGATTGGGCAACCATCTGACATTGGTAAAACAGCAGTTTTCCTGGCTTCTGATGATTCTTCATTTATCCTTCGTGCCGAAATCCTTGTGGATGGTGGAATGACCTATCTGTCTAAGTAATTGCCATCCTGGGTAAAACGAGTTTGAATAAAAGTACCTTTTTAAATCCCTGTTTTTCATAAAAAGCAGGGATTTTTTTTACTAAATTGCAATAATATATATTCGAATGATGTCCAATTTTGAAGCGCTTTTCGATTACATCCAGGAAATATCAGGCAAACTGCTTTCAGAAGATGATAAGCAGTTGTTAACGGCACATTTCAAACCAAAAAAACTCCGAAAACGGCAATACTTTTTGCAGGAAGGAGACGTATGCAAATATATTGGCTTTATTGTTAAAGGGTCAGCCAGGACATTTACGGTAGATGAAAAAGGACATGAACATATTCTGAAATTATCCTTGGAAAACTGGTGGCTGGCCGATTTTGAAAGCTTTTACCTGTTAACACCAAGCCGCTTCAATATTGAAGCGCTGGAGAATTTGGAGGTTCTGCAAACAACTCATGCTCAAATTGAAGAGTTTCTTAAGCATATCCCTGCCTTTTCAATAATGGCAAACTCGATCAATCAAAATTATACCATTGCAAATCAAAAAAGAATGCAGGCTGCTATGAGCTATACGGCTGAACAGCGTTACATGGATTTGGTCAATAACTATCCGCATTTTCTACAGCGGTTCCCCCAAAACATGATCGCTTCTTACCTTGGTCTATCCCCGGAAACTTTGAGCAGGATAAAGAAAAACTTCTCTAAATAGAGCATTATAGTTTTCCATTCGCAGCAGGCATTTCAATTGCCGCTTCCCCCATCGATAAATATTCCTGAATGTAATAAATAGCTTATCCATGGAATATAACGCGTTGTGAACTGTCTGACTTCGTGTTATTTTGGTTTTTCTTCTTTCTATTAAGTCACTATTTTACAGTTAGTTATTGTATCAACCTAATATAGATCATCCCTTATAATTGACCCATATCAAGGAGGTTTAATGATGTATGTCAATACGCAGTTTGTTACAGCGTAGCATCTTTGCATAGGATTCAGGACAGAAAAAAACTGAAAAATAATTATTAATAAAATAGAAATCATGAGTAAATTAGAAAACAAAGTAGCAGTTATTACAGGTTCAGCAAAAGGAATTGGTGCATCTATTGCCAAACACTTTGCGGCAGCCGGGGCTAAGGTCGTTGTAAATTATGCTTCAAGTAAAGAAGCAGCAAATAAAGTCGTAAAATCCATAACCGACAATGGTGGAACGGCCATTGCGGTACAGGCCGATGTATCACAGGAAGCCGATGTCATCAGGCTTTTTGAAGAAACAAAGAAAGCTTTCGGTACATTGGATATTTTGGTAAATAACGCAGTTGCTCAAGGATACGCTCCTATTGAACAAATATCGACAGAAGCTTTTCATCAGAGTTTCAATGTCAATGTATTAGGACCTATATTGACAATCCAGGCAGCTTTGAAACTGTTTGGAGATAAGGGCGGCAATATCATTAATATCAGTTCGGGTGCAAGCAAATATCCGCTTCCCAATGCCTCATTGTATTCGTCAACCAAGGCGGCTTTAGATGCCTTTACCATTGCTTTATCAAAAGAGTTGGGGAGAAAGAATATTCGTATCAACTCTATATTACCAGGCGCTACAGAAACAGAAGGTGCAACAAGTGCCGGTGTCACCCGCGGAAGTGATTATGAAAAAATGTTTATCTCCAATACACCGCTTGGTCGTAGAGGTCAGCCCGAAGATATTGCGAAAGCTGCCGTATTTCTTGCTTCAGATGATGCAGCCTGGATCACGGGAGAACAGATTTCCGTTTCCGGTGGTATGTATGGTTTTTAGATCAAATAAAAGATCCCTGTTTTTCAAGCAGGGATCTTTTATTTTTATTTAGCCTTTATTTCTTTGACTCTTCAACAGAAACTTTTCTGAAGTCTTTGAACAGTTTGCTCAGTTCAAGCGCTGATTTTCTTGCTCTTGTACCGGCGGCCTTGTTCCCTTTCTCAGATTGTTGAGCTGCTTCAGTTGAAAATGCTTCAAATTCAGCATTAATTTTTTCGATAAGTTCTTTCATAACGTGATAATTTAAAATTAATTGGATGGCAAATATAATGTTTATGCGGATTATTGTATGTTTTTTAAATAAGTTTAGCTGATTTTTTTTATTTTATAAAAAAATTAAAAACCAATGAATTACCAGACATTTGAACCTAACCATTAGTTCTGCAGGCAGCGCTCAAAACGCTGTTGACAAAGGAATCCGCTAACCTTATGGCTTTGGTCCATGAGAATGATTATTACAATCCGGCTCACTTCAAAAAAGGTTTAAAAGAACTTGTTGGAGTTGCCCCAAAAGAATTCCACGGAAAGAATCTGAAAATGAAACCTATACAAATTTTGCGAAAATAAATCCGATAATCAGAGCTACTAAAAAAGCAATAGTGATCAGCTTTAATGCATGACTGAAAATCCCTATCACAGATGCCGGAGAATAAACCGGGTAACTCATTTCGTTGTCCTCCATACTAGTGATTATCGTTTAAGATCAGGATCAGTACAAAGATATTGCTTATTGAACTTAAGTAGAATATATACGGATTAAAAACAAAACTATCTTGCCCTTATTGTTGTCCTGTAAAATGAATGGTAAAAACCATGTGCAAATAGTTTACCCTGCAGAGCCTTGGCATACGCAGCACCTAAAGTCGAAAAGAAGCCCCTATAAAAAAATGTTTTGCAGCTGTATGCTGCAGTCCAAGATTTAATCCGGCATCCAGTTTAAAATCTCTTGCCACATCCATCTGGATAGCTGCATTGAGATAATTTGAAAACTGGTGCGCTTTAAAATTGTAGGTATAATAAGTTTCCGCAATGCCATCCACACCTTTGACAATGGAATGGCTGATGGTCAGGGTCTGTAAAAATTCTGTGTGCATTGACTGTTCATCCTGATCTTTGAGACGGTCTACTTCCACCTGGAATCCGAGGTTCCATTCCCCGGGAAGTTTGTACTGCATAGGGATTATCAATCCACCTTCGAATTTACTGTCTTCATATTTGGAAGTTGCAAATTTCACGTACGGCAGTAATGCCAATGCGAAGTTTCCATCATCATTACCTATAAGGTTTTGTTTGATCCTGAGTGTAAGATCTCCCTGACCGTGCGTAATTGTTTTTTCACCGGAATCAAATTTCCTTTCGCTCTGCTTTCCATACGTTTGGAAACCGATCTGAACTGCTGTAGAATGGGTGAGTCCGACTTTTAGGTTCATTTGATTGATAAGTAATGTATTGGTCTGCAGGGATTCGGATTTTTCCCTTATGGTTCTTATCAGATCTGTTTCAAGCTGGAAGTGTCCTGCATCTACGGTGACAGGCGATTCGGTGACATCGGGACGGTCGGTTTCCATTTCTCTCATCTGTGCGCGGGGAACAGGGTTGAATAATGAGAATTTCTTCTGCAAGGTTTCCTGCGAAAGAATTTTCACAGGAAATAACAGCCCGCAAAGAAGCGGTATTAAAATCTTGTAATTTTTATGCATATCGATCATTTTTAACGTATTTTTTTAGACGTTGACATATTGGATAGATAAAGTTGTGCCGTTTTGATTTTTTGAATAAGATTATTGTTGATAGGTTCCGTGTGATAAATTACAGTTTATAGAAACGGTGTCACAAAGTTCTGATCTGAAAGGTATAGCTTTATTAACAGCAAAGGAAAGAAGCCATCGGTTTGTTGTATGTTCTTATAAACCTGATTAGCCATAAAAAATCCCCAAATGATATGGGGATAAAAACTAATAACCATGAAAACCTTATAAGTGGATTTCCTCTGCAAAATTATAGAAAGTAAATGCATTTTTAGATGATCAATGGTGTTAATTATATTTTAAAAAAGCGTACAAAATCTTAATTTCTCCCAACATTTCAACAGTTGCGATTACTGTCGGTCAGGAAATGAAAAGAATGATACCCACTATGTATATTTATTGTAAAATGTATTTACAGCTTATCTAATCTTTATCCGAATGAAAGGATTTGATAACCTCCTGACGATTCGATAAACCGAATTCAATCAATGTATTAAGTACCGTCCAAATTTCCTGAGCGTGTTTCGTTAACACATAATAAGTGATGTCCCTGGTAGGTGTATATTCAATTTTCTTTTGAATCAGCTGGTGTGCTTCTAACGTCGTGAGTTCAGAAGTCAGCACTTTAGGGGAAATTCCCTCCGAAACCTCGAAAAAGTCCTTAAATCTTAATTTCTCATGGTAGTGGAGATTCAGCAGAATGCAAAAACGCCATTTCCCGCTCAGTAGATCCAAAGTATCTCTCAGCGCTAAAAATCTTTGTTTTAAGATCTGTTCATTTTCTATACAGGGTTTTATTTTCTTTTCCATGATACTTTCCTAAAGGTTAGTAAACACAAATATACTAAACAAGGAAAGTAAATTTGCTCAAAAGAAATTTTACAATGAAAAAAATATTGGTTACAGGTGCAACCGGAAATCAAGGAAGTGCTACCGTATATGAACTATTACAAAATGATTTTGAAGTGTTTGCACTGACAAGAAATCCTCACTCTCCGGAAGCTGAGCTTTTAAAAAATGCAGGTGCCACTTTGATAAAGGGTGATCTGGAAGATGTTGATGTCTTAAAAGAAGTATTTCAAAAAGTAGACGGACTATACTTAGTACTTCCGGGAGTTTGGGTCTCCAGTAAAGAGACCGATGAAAAGGAAGCTGAATTAGGAATCCAAACGATTAAACTGGCAGAGGAATATGACCTTAAATTTGTCTTGTATTCTTCGGTTATGGCTTCTGACAAACAGGATAGATTTCGTCCGAAATTTAAGTTTACCCTTGAAAAAAATTTACTGCAAAGTAAATTACAGGGGGCTGTCATACGACCTGCCTCGTTTATGGAAAATCTTCTTTTGCCAAGCTTTGGGTTGAGCGACAACAAATTCATTAATCCGTTGCCTGAACAAACAGCAATATCCTGGATCACTACAAAAGACATTGGAACATTTGCCCGCATCATATTTCAGAATTATCAAGATTTCAACGGTAAAACAATAGATTTTGGCGGAGAACTTTTTACGCCCAGACAAATTTTAGAACTGCTGGAGAAAAAATTGAATCAACCGATCGAATTTGTACAGGTTCCTTTAGAAATGCTTTATCAGCAAAGTGAAACCTTTGCAAAATTGGTAGAGATGGTCGCCGAAGAAGGATATGGCCCTATTGATTATAATTTTATATCTTCCTGGTTGCCGAAATTGACAAGTTTCGAAGAATGGCTGGATGATACAGGTATTGAGAAGATCAAATCATTACAGTCTTCTAAGGACATGTAATTGAGATTTAATTTATAATAGGAAAGCGGCAAAAGCCGCTCCCTATTATAAATTGCTGTGTTGGATATCTTTTAGATAAGTTTTAGTAACTCTTCTGCCACTTTTTCAGAAGAGGCAGGATTTTGTCCTGTGACCAATCTTCCGTCAACTACCGCATAAGGACTCCAGTCTTCGATCTTACTGAACACGCCGCCATTCTTTTTCAACATATCTTCAACCAAAAAAGAAATAACATCAGTCAGTTGCACCGCCTCTTCCTCTGTATTGGTGAATCCTGTGACATTTTTACCCTTCACCAGATATTCACCGTCTATTTTTACATCTTTCAAAACTCCCGGTGCATGGCAGACAAATGCTACAGGTTTATCACCGGTATAAAAATCACCGATAAGCTGTTGGGATAATTTGTCTTCAGCCAGATCCCATAAAGACCGTGACCACCCGGATAAAATACCGCATCAAAGTCTTCACTTCTGACTTCCGATAATTTGTGTGTGTTTTTAAGTTTGTCCTTCAATACCTCATCATCATCCATTCTGCGTAGCATCTGTTTGAGAGGAAGGATCTTCACTTTTCGGATCAATTGGCGGTTGACCTCCCTTTGGAGATACAAGCGTTACCTGCGGATTAATATCTCCTAATTTGTTTATTATATAAAAATGATCAGCAAGATGACTTGTAAAACCTGATGCTTTATTTCCTAATGTATTTTTAATAGCACTTGCCCATTCACAATTGTTATGCACCAAATTCCTTTCTCAGAAACACAATAATTCTGATTGCCTTCAACTTCAAAGTTATAGACTTTTACTTTTGACTTTCTCCCAAAAAACCGGATCAGTTAAAAGTAGAGATTTTCAAGAAATACTTAAATTTAAATAAAGAAAAATCTAATGAAAAGAGCAGATTTACAGAGAGTCAGATCATTTTTGCATTGAAGCAGTCTGAAGCGGGGGTGAAAGTTGAAGAAGTTTGTCGTAAAATGGGTATATGTGAGGCAACTTTCTACAATTGGAAGAAGAAATTCGGAGGTTTGGGGATTACAGAACTTCGTCGTTTACGCCAATTAGAGGAAGAAAACAGCCAACTCAAGAAGTTGGTAGCTGACCTAAGCCTGGATAAGCAGATTCTCTAGGATGTGCTGAAAAAAAAGTTCTATAGCCGGTTCAGAAGCGTGAACTGGCAAGAGTTATACAAAATGATTACAGAATTTCACAGAGAAGAAGCTGTCGATTGATATTTTTACAATCCAGTGTTTATTATTACCATCCACATCGACGGGATGATACAGCACTTAGAATGCGACTGATAGAATTATCAAACATCCGTGTTCGCTATGGTATTGAGCGTTTACATGTTCTGCTCAGACGTGAGGGTTGGAAAGATAATCAAAAACGGGTTTACAGAATTTATTGTGAAGAAGGGTTAAATCTGAGACGAAAACTAAAAAAAAGAATAAAATCGTTAAGATCCAGAATTCCTACCGATGGTAAAGCCTCTACTTTACATGAATGCTGGAGCATGGACTTCATGAGTGATGCCCTCTTTGACGGGAAGAAGTTCAGGGTTTTAACTTTAGTGGATAATTATAGCCGAAAATCTTTGGCGATCCATTGCGGAATTTCCATCAAGAGTGAAAATGTTGCAGAGGTATTAAAAAATGTTACCTTTGAACAACAGGCTTCTCCTAAGCGGATTAAAATTGATAATGGACCTGAGTTTATCAGTAAGGCATTAGATAGATGGGCTTATGAAAAGAAAATAGAACTGGAGTTCTCAAGACCGGAAAAACCTACTGATAATGCATTTATTGAGAGTTTTAACGGATCATTCCGGGACGAGTGTCTTAATGTAAATTGGTTTCTTTCCTTAGAAGATGCACAGCAGAAGTTAGATGTCTGGAGAGAAGATTACAACGGCTACAGACCTCATAGTTCGCTAGGGAATTTAACACCAAATGAATTCATCATTAACAGTCAGAAAAAACAAATTTCTCTAATTTAGACTGTTCCATATATCGGGAGGAGGTCAGTGCAACAGCTTCATTAAATAGCTTATTGTTCATTATATCTGTTCCTCTTAATTCAAGCATTGTTGCTCCATGACTTTTTGCTTCATTAAACATTGTTTTTAGTAATAAATTAAGGTCAGTTGACTCTTGTGCTTTCGCTAATAATGAAATAGACTTTGTATATGTATTTCCAGAAATATAGTTTTTTGAATATACAAAATATTGCCCTTCCGCATACAAGTCATCTGTTAAACCTAAAAATGTTTCGCAATTGTTATGCACCAAAATCCCTTTTTCAGAAACATAATAATTATGGTTGTCTTCTACTTCAGAGTTATAGACTTTTACTTTCTCTTACATAGAATAAAAAAGACTGTCCTAAAAAAGGACAATCTCATTTATATTTAATTAGTTATCTAATTTATCAATATTGTCAAAAATATTGTCTCTAAATTTTTCTACAGATTGTTTATTATCCTGCCAAGCTTTAGAATTTAATATATAATTGTCTGCTTCTGTAATTGATATTTTAAATTTAAAAACTAATAACATTGTTGATTGCATCATAGATAAATTATCTGTTTTCATGTTTAATATTAAGTCTTCAATATTATTTATAGTATAATCTTTATATTTTTCTAATAATTCTGTATTATTCATGATTTTATAATTTAATTAATTGATCAAAAATATGCCCTGGGTTTGCTGAAGAACTATGGGCTGCACGCTGGAATTGGAGCCTTAATTGAGTAAATCCATTTTCTTTTGCATAATTTTGAAGAACTTTAAAACTTTGAATCATTTGTCTGTTTCCAAATGTATTAGCCATTTCGTTTCCAACGGAACCTTTTGGATAGAAAGCCATTTCAGTTAATTCCAAAGTACTTCCATTTACATTGTGGTTTGCAAGAAATTCAATTGACTCTCCAGTTGCATATTTGAATTCACCACCAATAATATTACCTTCTACCCTGGAAAATAACTGCGGTAATCCACAATCATTATGCACCAAAATCCCTTTCTCAGAAACATAATAATTATGGTTGTCCTCAACTTCAAAGTTATAGACTTTTACTTTCTCATCCAAAAATTTAATAGATTCTACTGGAGAAGTTGTTCCGTCTAAAGTGGTTAGAAATGTACCTTTTGTTAGATTTTTGGCTTCTATTAACTTATTTTATATAAATTCTCTATATAGAAGTAAGAAGAGCAGTTTGTAAAGCTGCTCTTTTAATTTAAATTTTATGATTCTTTTAATGGTATATCATTGTAATTCTCAACTTTAAGATTCAAAATATATTCTATAATTTTATCTACATCAGTTTCTGGACAATCTTTTCCTTCATCCCATATAGGATTTTTAGGATAAAAAGATAATTTACATTTATAATTTTTATCAAAAGTAACAACGAAATTATATTTTACCTTTTTTTCATTTATAGTTAATCACTTACATCGCAACGAATAACCAAATTTTCTTTAGAAGAATTAGGGGAATAACCTCCAAATCCAAAAGAAATATTAATACTGCTTATTTTTGCTTTTTTCATTTTATAAAAGAAATAATGATATGTCTCATATCGGATATCATTGACTACCTTAGAAAGATAATTCATATAATTTAAGGCATCCGAAATTTCATTAAATGTTTCTAATGAAATTTTTTTATTAATGAATTGTAATTTATTAAATACTCCCATTTCTTCACTATCATAAAAAACAGAAATAGAATCTTTATTTCCAAGAATAATGACATCATAATAGATAAACCTTATACCTTTCGAATTTTGAGAAAAATTTATATATTCAAAATCGGGGATATTAAAGATCGCATTTTTAATTTTTTCTATCATTATTTTATTAATAATAAGTTTTCCATTTTGAAATATTTGAAATCCTCCATCTGGATGAACATACGTTGCATTACCAACCCCTCTTTGTTGTATCCTTAATATTCCTTTAGCCTCAGGAAATACATTTCCCATATCCTCAGCAACTAATTTGAGAATTCTGTCATCTGTCCTTGTTTTATCAAGAATTTTAAATACACCTTCTAAATGTTTTATAGTTGCTTCTTGTGAAGTAAGAGATTTAGCTTCAATATTTCCAGCATATTCTAAAAATTGAGCCATTCTATCTGTCCAGCAATTATTATGCACCAAAATCCCTTTCTCAGAAACATAATAATTATGGTTGCCTTCAACTTCAAAGTTATAGACTTTTTGTTTTAATAAAATACTTCCTTACATAAATAAGCAAGGAAATATTGCATTTAAACCATATCTTCTATATCAATATATTGTATTTTTGAATCAGGAAATATATCTTCTATATTACCTATTTCAGAACAAATATGTTCAATACATTCTTCACTGACAATTTCCGTTATAACTTTTTTAATTTCTGGCTTAGTAATATTTTTAGCTATAATCATATTTGTAACAAAAAAATAACTTTCATGCCCTTCATCAAGTAGATGTTTAATATTTTCTAAAGTAAATATTGTAGCAAAAAAAACTTTTTTATTTTCTAAAACAATATTTACATCAATATTATCATTATTAGGGTTTACAATATTATAACCCGTTGGAAAAATTATTTTAAAGTTCATTCTTTTCACCTTATTTTCATCCTTAAATTATGGATAAAGAGTTATTTCATAAGTGTAATAACTCTTTTATTATTTATAAAATCCAGAAATTATATCTTCTTCTGTTTTTAAAGATTGGATTTTATCAATCACATCACTTTTTGTAATTTCTTTTAGAAGTAGAAACCTATTTAAAACAAAAGCAACCTCGGTAGGATAATATTGAACGTATATATCTTCCGATCTTTTATTTGTTGTTTGAACTAAATAATCTAAAGTACAATAAGTCCAAAAGTAAGAGTTCTTGCTATTTTTTGAAATAGCTTCAATCATAATAATTTCTAATTCTTCCCTATCAACTTGAAAATTTGTATAAAACCAGAAGCTTTCATTTTCGGTCAATAAGAATTTATTTTTTATTTCAAAAAAGAAAGTTCCGTTTTCATTAATTTCTGTTGGACTGTAAAAATTAACATTTTCATCTTCATAATTATAATAATGCCCTTCCTCTTCATAAATTAATATATCACATATTAATTTATCTCTATACTTATAACCTCTTGCTAAAGAATACCCTCGCAAAAAACTGGAAAATTCATATGGTTGAAAACCAAAAAGTTCTTTATTTATGTCTAGTTTCATTCAATAAAAGAATTAAATTTTTATTTAAAAAGATAAGGATGCACACTTCCAATCCTTGTTGCAGTTTCATCCATCCATATTCTAACTTGAGTTGTAGTTCCGGATTCATTTATTAGCCTTCCAAAATCCAGTATTACTTGGTTTACTCCTTTTGCAGAAGTTCCAAATGTACCTTCACCTCTTCCCATTCGTAAAGCTGCTTCTTCTAATACATCTGTATATGATAGACCTTTTTTGAACATCTGAGATATCGCTCTTCCCTGCGGATTAATATCTCCTAATTTGTTTATTATATAAAAATGATCAGAAAGATGACTTGTAAAACCTGATGCTTTATTTCCTAATGTATTTTTAATAGCACTTGCCCATTCACAATTGTTATGTACCAAAATCCCTTTCTCAGAAACATAATAATTATGGTTGTCTTCTACTTCAAAGTTATAGACTCTTGTATCAGAATATAAAAATTCCTTCACTTTTTGTGAAGGAATAATTTAGGGTTTAATATTGATCAAAATTCTTATCAATAGAAATATTCAAATGCGTTAAATGTTTTAATATTTCTACTATTATTATCCAAGATGTTTCCTCAAGTTTTAATAGTAATATTTTTTCATTATAGTAAATGTTTATACAACTTTCATTAAGAGTTTTAATGTCTTTGAACATTTCAATTTTTGAAATGTTACTTAACAGTATTATATCTAAGTAATTGTTATAATTATAAATTGTTTGATCTGTTAATAACCACCATTCAATATTATTAATAAAAGATGTCACAATAGGTGTTTCATTTATGGATAAATTAATACTTTGTAAAATAATATTTTGTTTAGAAATATTTAAAGTCTTCCAGAGTTCAGTATAATTCAGTTTAAGTTTACTTCTTCTGAATTTTGCTTCTAAAATTGATATTTTCATTTTATTAAGGAATTGGGGATGTAAGTCTTATAGATGATTCACTTAATTTTTCAAAAGTGAAACCTAATCTTCGTGCAACAGCTTCATTAAATAGCTTATTGTTCATTATATCTGTTCCTCTTAATTCAAGCATTGTTGCTCCATGACTTTTTGCTTCATTAAACATTGTTTTTAGTAATAAATTAAGGTCAGTTGACTCTTGTGCTTTCGCTAATAATGAAATAGACTTTGTATATGTATTTCCAGAAATATAGTTTTTTGAATATACAAAATATTGCCCTTCCGCATACAAGTCATCTGTTAAACCTAAAAATGTTTCGCAATTGTTATGTACCAAAATCCCTTTCTCAGAAACATAATAATTATGGTTGTCTTCTACCTCAAAGTTATAGACTTTTACTTTCTCATCCAAGAAATTAATAGATTCTACAGGAGAAGTTGTTCCGTCTAAAGTGGTTAGAAATGTACCTTTTGTTAGATTTTGGGCTTCTATCCAGTTTCCGTTTACATAGAACGGGTGTTCCGGTGTGCAGGTAATTTCTGTACCATTTACAGAGATTTTCACTAATGAAGAAGAAGTATTGCGGGATAGCTCAACTACTTTTTTCAGTTCTTTCTTGCCTGTTTCTTCGTTATAGCTCCATACAAGATCGCCTTCTTTAATGTCTTCAATCTTTTTGCTGCCTTTGTCTGTGGCAACCAACGTTCCTTCTGTAAAGCATAGTTTTAGAAGTCCGTTGCTTAATCTGCCTATAGGTCGGCAAAGATACTTACCTACATTAGCTGCTCTCCATCCTGCGCTTAATAATTCTCCCCCCATAAATGATGCTGGAAGCTCTAAGAATAAAAACTGTTCGGCTTCTTCGGTACTTTTTGCTGCCTTACTATTATTTACCGCTATCTGAAAATTAGAAAGATTTTGCTGGTAATTCTGCATCGCCTGGTTAGAACTTAATCCAAAAAATGCACTGGTAAGCATATTGTTGAAGGCATCT
This sequence comes from Chryseobacterium ginsenosidimutans, assembly GCF_024807225.1. GTDB lineage: Bacteria > Bacteroidota > Bacteroidia > Flavobacteriales > Weeksellaceae > Chryseobacterium > Chryseobacterium ginsenosidimutans. The sequence goes on along the minus strand of NZ_JANUCO010000001.1, from coordinate 2,387,061 downwards.
CCGGAGCTGGTAACAGACCCCAAAAGAAAGTTTAAAAGACCGGGACTTGCTAAAGGAGGTGTCAAACTATATTTCTGTCCGACTACAACTTCTTCTATATTAGCAGGATTATTGTCTCCACCCGGTTTGTTAGGATCCCATTGTACCTCTTTTTCGGGACCATTACCATTAGTACCACTCATCTTTCTTCCGTCCGGATCAAACATATTGATCGGATTGTTACCTACATAAGCATAGGGAGAAACAGAATTATACACTTCAGAGAGCTGATCCATTCCGTTCCATCTTCCGAGCTCCGGCATATACTGTCGCCATCCATAATCCAGCATTCCTGATTCCGTCTGTAATTCCTTACCGTTGTATTTATACTGGTAAGAAAGATTTCCTGCAGTAGGATTATATCCCTCATGCTTCAATCCAAAAGGGTAGTAGTTGTTTTCTTCAAGAACTTCTGCGCTTGTACCATTTTTGAAATAACTCAAACGCACATTTCCCAAATGGTCTGTATAGCTGTAAATATACTTATTATTTTCAAAATTGTAATAGCCTTCGGCAGTCGGGATAAATTTTAACCCTAAAGTAAATTTCCCTGTTGTACTGGTTGCTTCATATTGAAAGCCGTCCAGATATTCTGTTCTTGTAGAGGTTTCGGCATTTGTTTTTCCTGATCCATAGGTATACGTTTTTCTGAGCTTCGTTCCATCTGCTCTGTAAAGATATTGGGTATTGACATTGAAATCTCCTCCGAGAATTGGAAACCTTGGTACAAAGGTTTTATCAAAAGTTACAGAATTGGGAAGGTTCAGATAATTGTATTTAATATCCAGAATTCCTTTGTCTTTCTGGCTTTTCATATTACCGCTTTCTTCGTAATAGGTAATTGCAATTCCCGATACGTCAGGATATCCTCTGTAATCTGTAGAAGAATCGGTAACGGAAGTCAGTCGGTTGCCATCCGAAACATAGGTAAGATTGTCAATTAAAAATGCGGAAGCTCCCTGTTGCGTTTCTGCAGATCTTTTCAGGTTGGTGATATTTCCGTTGAGGTCATATTCTATCTTCTCAAAATATTCTTTTGCCGAAGCATTGTTATCTTTCTGGTAGAATCCTGCAGAAAGTCTGTTCAGTCCATCATATACGTAGCCGTATCTTCTAAGATAATCTCCCGTGATGGTATTGGTTTTCCAGTCTACTTCGGCAATATTTCCGTTGTATTTCGGCTTCACCTGCAGATCAGGATAATCGCTGTTAGGAATCTGTAATCCTTCTACCTGATTGTATTTAATTTCATATCCAAAGAGCTTTCCGTTCAGGTTTTTAGGATCATTAATCTTGGTCAGCCATCCTCTGATGTTGTAGGCATAATCGATGCTCTGTAAAGGTGTTGATGCCGATGTTCCACCTACTTTTTTATTAGTAAGCTGAGAAATTGGATTGTAAGAATTTTGGGCTAAGATTTCGACAGGGTTATTATCGACCTGATGTGTGTGAACCGATAACCTGTTTTGTGAATCATACTCAAAAGTTTCTATAATAGTTCTTTCTATATCTGTATTGCTCCTTTTATGTTTGGTGATCGCACGTTTTGTTATTCCTGTGAAATCAATTTCGGTTTCCGTTTTAGTATAACCTCCTAAATGGTTGATAGAATATGTTGCAATATTTCTTCCGTTATTATCATACCAATTATACATCTTTGTCCAGTTATCATCCTCGATATTTTTAATATAAGAAGCTACGGCTAAACTTCTGGTACTCACCGTTGAGTTTTGAAGATCCTGTGGCAATACATTCTGCCCTAAAACCGGAGTGGTAATGGTGGGGCTGCCTTCCGGATAGGTGTCGTAATAATTAACAGTCAGGATCGTAGGGACTTCATTAATATAATAGTTATCTGTATAGTATACTGTTATCCCATTTCTTGTAAAACCTGTTGTGTTTCTGCTTTCAGTAATAATCAGATTATTAATCTCATTTTGTCTTGCTGCTCTGTCTCCTCCAGTATTTAAAATACCTGTATAAGCTACTCTTCCAAACTGATCATATTTCGTGATCAGCCATTGCCCTTTGGGATTCATCATAGCATCCTGAGTAAGAATTAATCGGTCAGCTTTGTCATACACCATATATTCCCAGCCTTTTCCGGGAAGTTTTTTAGCAATTTGCCTTCCTCGGGTATCATATTGATATTGATAACACAACTTATCGATATTTGTTGTGGTAAGCGGAACTGCAGATGCCAGAGGCGGAATAATATACGAAAGTCTTCCGTAATTATCATAGACGTAATAAGTGTCTGTATTGTGGATTCCGTCATTCTTGCTGACCATTACCGTTTGTCCTTTTCCGTTTTTGTACTCGGTAGAAGGATTAAGATCGGCGTCCGTAACGGTAACCTTATCCAACGTAGCAATCGGATAGTTGACAGACTGTGTGATACTTGTGGAGGGGCTGTTATTTGAATACGCGGTCTGTGCCACATACATTTTCACTTCATTTGCAGCATTGGTTCCATAGGTGTAACGGTTGGGTTTATCCGCCCATGCCGTTCCCTGTGGATAGCTTTCCGTAAGCCTTGCTTTAGGAAATTCTTCGATTTTGTTTTCAGAGTATATCTTTTCACCACCATAAAAAGAAGCATCGGGTGAGGTGTATATCGCTCCATTCTGGCTTATTTGTTGGGGTAAGGGAAGATAGCTTTTAGATTGTATTCCGTAGCTGTCATATTCTATCCGGTTTACGATATCTTTTTCCTGCGGAGTAGCATTCAGCAGAATATTCTGCTTAGCTCTTGCCAAACCGTCATAATAAGTTACAGTCTCAGTTTTCTTGGTACAGTCATCATTGAGGCAGGTCTTGGTATAGAGATAGTTCTCAGCAGCAGTTGGCTGTACCTGACCACGAAGAATCCCTGTCGTCGCCAGTATAAATAGATAGAGAAAAATATTTTTTTTCATGGTTATTGTCCTTTAAAATGTGTTTTAAACTCCTGTAATGTGTTGCCAGATGCATCCAGTATTTTAATAAGCCTGTTGGCATTATCATACTGATATACTTTTTTAATTCCGGCAGGATCCGTTTCGCTGGTAATTCCTACTAAAGGATCATAGGTAAATGTTGCTACAGGAAGATTTTTCAGGGCATCGCTCCTTCTGAAAACATTCAGTGCATTGATCAGCTGATTTTCATTAGCCGAATTGTCTGCATCTGCATCAGAAGCGGAGATCATTGCAGATAATAACCCTTGGTTTTGCAAGGCATCATAGGTAATTCCTGATATTTTTGCAATAGGGAGCGTCCCGTGATAACCGTAAATGATACAGTGGATCATTCCGTCTTTACCCGTAGCCTGAATTAAGTTTCCATAAGCATCATACTTATCGATCGTAGTTTCTGTTGTAGGAGTTCCACTAACAGGATCATAAGATAATACTCCGGATGGTTCGGAAGAATTAGCTATCGTATATAGATTCTCTGTTTTAGAAAGTGGAGTTGTTGTTCCACTGCGCGTACTTTTCGTTTCGATAATGACAGGAGTTCCTACTTTATTAGCTGAGAGAAGGTTTTGGTTTTGTACTTCTGAAGCATATTTATAGGTTGCTTCTATCGTTTCTCCCGAAAAGTCTGTGCTTTTTTCAGAGATCAGGTTACTGAACAACGGTTCATAGATTTTTTCACTGGATGTTGTTAATATGGTATTGTTTTCTCTGTATACTTTTTCAGTTACTGTCTGTTTCTGCAAAAGGGGATAGTTGAAATAAGAAGGAACCAAATATTTGTCATCTATTGTTTTAGAACTGAAAGTATACTGAATATTTTTTTCAGACACCAATTGATTACCTGCTGTGTACTGTTCTATTTTTAAAGGTAGTCCCGTGCTGTAAGGTGCTCCATAATCAAGAAGTGTATTTCCTCCAATGGCTTCAGACGGAAGAAGGAAAGTATACTTTGTATAAAAGTTTCTGACCGCATCCGTTACTTTTACATTTTTATACACCATTTGTCTTAAAACTTTATCCAATCCTGAGGGAAGAGGATAAGAGATGATCCCATAATCTTCAGCACTTGATGCTTGTGGATTATCAAAATAATTGTATTGATAATTCAGATTTTCAGTAGGTACTGAACTGTTATCGTTCTCATATTTTTTTATATTCTTAATTCGTACTCCTTCGGTATAATAAAAAGGTGCAAGATCACTTTTTATAGCGTATATTTTTATATGTCCGGATGATTTACCGGCAATGTTAATATTTACCGGTGAATCGTTAGGAGGTGTAAATGTTTTTAGATCGTCGCATGTTTCATTGGTGTCAGTGTCCATATCATGATAAGTGAAAAGATCATCTAAGGAAGAGCCATCATTAGCCTTTGTTATATAATAATCCACCCCATAATGATCTATTCTATCGGTACTTTTAAAATACGTTATTCCATCAGTTACCGTAACAAAATATTTTTGATACTTGACTGGGTCTACATTAATAACCACCGGAGGACCTGCTAACTGCTTGGAAAAATCTGCATCATACACTACATCCATATTATAAGAATCAAAATAACCAGGATAGGTATAATAGGGAGCGGGAGAGCTTACGGTATTAGATTCATATTCATATTCAGTTCGCCCTCCTGTAGGAAGATATACGGTTTTCAGCAAATCTACGGTACTGTACTTAGGATTGGGAGCAATAGGACTAAAGAATCTTTCATTCCCATCAATAGAACAGTAACTTAAGTTATTGGGAAAACCAAACTGATCAAAGCTGTTGCTTCCGCCAATATTGTATTCAAATGTGTATTTTTCAATAACAGCATTGTTTTTATCGAGGGTGGCAAAAGAATTTAAATAATTACCATTGTACTCAAACAATACCTGATTTATAATATTTCCTGAAACATCTTTAACAATAATTTTTGGTAAGGGAACCATTTGTGGAAAAACGATATCCCATCCGGAATATGTGAATGAGATGCTTCCGACATTCGGAATAACAATCTTGCTTATTTTACTTTGGCTAATACCATACGATCCTCTGCTGTCGCTTACGGTTCCTGTCGAAGTGAGATATTCAAAAGTAGCTAATATATTATCCTGATTATCCAGTATTTTTGTAATATGAAATGCTCCGTGATAGAGATCTACCCATTTTTTCTGAAAAATGTGATTGTCACCTATTCCTCTGTAATAAGAAATATCAGGTTTATCAAAAACATATTTTAAGCCTTTGGCATCGATCACTGTGAAAGATTTAATCTTATAGACCAGAGTGTCCGTCGTATTTTTCTCGATCAGTATTTTACTTTTAAAACCGTGGTCAGAAATCCCTACATATTGATGAGTTGCTTTATCATAGTTGATCATGAATCTGGCAGACTCTCCCGGGATGCTGTATTGAAATACATTTCCGTTGTTAATATTATCTGCATAAAATCCTGCTGTATGAGTAATATTATAATCCGCAGGCAAACCATGTGACACGCGAATAACCGCATAATCTGAAGACAGACTCCAGCCTTTCCCTACATCACCGGGTAAATTCTGATTGGAAGTTCTATTAGCATTATAATCTACCCCAAAATTAAAAGACAGTTTGGGTGAACTCGTAGGAACAGAAAGTAAGGGAAATCCAATTTGTGGTAATCCGTTGGCCATATTTCCATTAGGAATTTTATTGTAAGAATCTTTCTGTACCTCAAAGCCCTGTGCTTTTAAAATAGCACTACTTATTAAAAGTAAAAAGATCGCCATCATATATTTTGTGAAGGCTTTATAATTTTTCTTCATTGTTTATTTTTTTATGAGTTTAGCATTAGCCGTTTTGTTCGTATCTGTTTTTATAACAATAAGGTAAGCTCCCTGAATCAAAGCCTGAGTATTCATCTTGGTCACTTTGTTTTTAGTTTTCAGTGTTTGGAGTTGTCTTCCTCCCATATCATACATCACAATATCAGCATCTTTAAAATCAAAACCGATTTCTACATACGCATAATCTGATACAGGATTCGGATAAATCTTAATATCTTGTTTCTCGATCAACTGGTCGATTTGTTTGTCCCCCAGTTTTACAATCTTCCAGTTTTCCTTTCCGAGTTCTTCGGCGCTCGTTCCGGCTAAAATGATCGATCCGTCTCTGTTCAATTTAATATCAGAAAGCCTTTCTTCACGTTTACTAGATTCACCTTTCACATATTTTCTCCACTGTTCATTTCCGTTTTGATCCAAATATAACATCCAGAATTTTTCATCATCATTCTCAATTCTTCCTTCTGCCTGAGTGTAACCGCCCAATAAAATCCCTTTCGAAGATTGAGCATCAGAAGCATGCAAGACACTCATCCCCATTAAAACATCCCTGTTTTTGAAATTGTAAGACTTCTGCCAGATTTCTTCACCTCTTTCATTCAGTGAAACAAGCCATAAATCTGTTCCTTCTTCAATTCCAACCGATTTGTTTCCTGATCTTTCCGATCTTGATTCTCCACCGATTAAATATCCGGTTGATGTTAAAGCCAGTGTTCTTAAATGATCATCACCTTTCCCTCCAAAGTTCTTTTCCCATTCTACTTTTCCGTCCTTATTTAATTTAATGATCCAGTAATCTCCCTCTCCAAAGTTTTCGGTTTTCTTTGTTCCCCCTGCATTGCTTCTCGAATAAACTCCCAGTAAAGCTCCGCCATCTTTAGTCGGAATCATTTTTTCCACTTCATCCAAGCCTTTTCCGCCTAAAACAAGTTGAGAAATCTCTTTTCCATTTTTATCCAGTCTTACGATCAGAACATCTTTGGATCCGTAACCTTTGGCTGAGTTTTGGGTATTTCCCGCGACAAAAAATCCGAAATCCGTCGTCTGGATCACTGCTCTGGCTTCTTCATCAGAAGTCTCACCAATGGTTTTTTGCCACAATTCATCTCCAAATTCATTGATTCTGATAAGCCAGATATCAGATCCTCCTTTAGATTCTTCTTTTTTATCCAGTCCTTTTCCTGAATATGAAGTTCCGGCCAGTAAAAATCCACCTTCCTGAGTATTCACCGTTGCCGATAAAAAATCATGGTTTTTCCCTGAGAAATATTTTTCCCAGACTTCATCTCCTTGCTGATTAAGCTTAACCAAGTGAAAATCGTAACCGTTGTTTTGTTTACTTTCTGTTTGAAGCTTTTTTGATTGAATCGAACTGCCTGTTATCAGATACTGTCCGTCAATGGTTGTAGTGACCTGAGAAAGGAAATCCTGTGTCGAGGATTTGATATCTTTCTGCCAAACCACTTCCTGAGCAGACATACCCAAGACAGTGCATAAAAATAATGCACCCGTATAGAATTTGTTCATTCCCGTGTTTATTTTGAGTTATTAATTATTAATTTTTTTAACGCTGCAAAAATATCGCTTTTATTTCATATCCATAAGGTTTATTAAACACATTTAATACCTGCTTCAAATCTTCATAATCCCTGTCTTCTTACAACTAATGCAAACATACATCTCCAAAGCGACAAACCATGTCGTATTATAAAGATGCTAAAAACTCTTTGAAGGTTGGAAATCAAAATTAAGAAAGGTAATGGCACATCCGTTACGGGATACCATATAAGATGCTTTTTTAATATCAAATGTATATTTTTGTTGTATCATATTGATGGCACACCAATAAAAAAAATCACTTAAAAGAAATATTTCGACTTATGAAGCTGCCTACAGAATTAGGAGATAAATATATCAATACCGTCCTTTCCAATTTTTCCTTAAAAGATCTTCCGGATGAGCAGTGGGAGTTTATTGAAGGTTTTAAGAACTATGCAGTTTCCAATTATGGGCGAGTAAAAAGCCTGGAGCGATGGGTTTCAGTTCCCAACGGCGGAGAACAGAAAATATTAGCCAGGATTATGAAGCCACAAGCCTTCAGATATTTCAACAAGCATCTAAAGACTCATTTTTATAATGTGAGATGCAATCTCTGTATCGATGGGAAAGTACATGGAAGATCAACAGCCCGTTTGGTTTATTATCATTTTGTTGAAAAATTTGATATGGATGATCTTTCATTCCGTATATCATTTAAAGATGAAAATCGCTTTAATGTACATTTTAGCAACTTAGAGAAAATAACTGCCATTGAGCTTCGTAATAAAGTATTGAATACAGGCAGAGGAAAAAAAGGAAATTATCAGCAGGCAGTAACCCAATATACTGTTGATGGTGATTTTATAGCCAGCTATGAAAATATTTATGCAGCAAGTGAAACCTTAGGAATCCATCATACTCATATACTGGCTGTTATCAACAAAAAAAGGACTACTGCGGGAACATTCCGATGGTTTATAAAAGGCTATACACCTGTTAAAGAAGATTTTATACCGGAGACTAAAAGCATACCGGAAAAAATACTCAATACAAGTCTTTGGAAAAGACTCGGGGAACCACCCATTGATCAAAACAACCCTCCTGCCTGTATGAATTTATCACTAAAAAACCTTCCCGGTGAAAAGTGGAAACCAGTTCCCGATCTAAAAGAATATTTTATGATTTCCAATAAAGGAAGAATAAAACGGCTAAATACCTGGACTGAGAATAAAAACAAAACTTTTTGGAAGGAGCATATTATCTCGCTCTTTGTATTAAGACCTGATAGCAAAACTTATTATTTTTATACTAAATTAAGCTATAACGGAAAAAAATTTCATGTGGCAATTAACCGATTGCTTTATTATTGTTTTATTGAGCAATTTGACATGAATGACAAGAAGCTTACCATAGTAAATCAAAGCGACCCGTTTGGGAATATAGATCTTTCAAAGCTTAAATTATGCTCCAGAAATTCTGTCCTTACACCTAATAACCAAAAAAAATCGAAGGAAGATTAAATTGGCTCAACAATCATCTTAATAGATTGTCATTTTCTTCAACTTACAATAAAGAAAATAAGGCTCCAATTACGGAGCCTTTAAAAAACTCCTCAAAAGCAGAAAAGGAATATGGCTATAGTCGGATACTTTTTACAAATCTTATTCATGTTTTTCGGGATTCAGCCTGTCTGTATTCGGAGTTCTATACATATGGTATTGAACAATAGGAAGACAATACATTAAAATATCGACTTTGTCAGGAATTTAATTTCTGCCTGGAAATTCAAATACTGTACTACAATTATCATTTAGCAATATAAAGGCGTCAAACTTTTTACCGTTTTTGCTTTTCATGTTTTTGATCACGGGAGTTTTCCCTTTTTTAATTAAAGTGGAAATGTGATCCATATTTAATTGTACTCCGCATATTGTTCTGAATAATATCCAATTGCACTGGACATTTGGACATTTAATAATCTTGTCATTGATGATGAGATTTTGTTGTTGGCATTTTGGGCATTTGAGTTCTGGAATGTTTTCGTGAGGGATGGCTAATGATAAGAGTTCCTCAGTGATCTCTGTTGTGTAGTCTTTGATACCGGTGATGAATTGTCTGGCATTGAGTTCACCTTTTTCGATCTTGTCCAATGCTATTTCCCACTCTGCGGTCATTTGTACATTGGCGATCTTTTTTCCTTTGACAAGATCATAAACTTTGATTCCTTTTTCAGTTGGAATGAGAGTTTTGCTTTTTCGGGTAATGTAGTTTCTGCTGATCAGGGTTTCAATAATGGAGGCTCTGGTTGCAGGAGTCCCGATACCGATATTTGAGAGTGCTTTTTGTTCTTCTTTATCCTCAATCAATCTTCCTGCATTTTCCATCGCCGATAATAAATCTGCCTCAGTATATAATCTGGGCGGTTGGGTTATTTTTTCCTGTAGATCCGCCTGGGAGATCTTAAGCTCATCCCCGATCTTAAGTTCAGGGAGTTCAGTGAGCATTTCTTCAACCTTATGTTTATTGGAAGTGCTTTCGTCATTTTTGCTATTCTGGTTTTGGTCTGAGAGTATCCTTTTGATGGCTCGCCAGCCTTTGGTGAGTATTTTTGATCCTTTGATGCTGAATTCATAATGATGTACTTTGATCGTAATATGACTGACCTGTTTGGAACAATGTTCCGAAAGGGATTCCAGCAAACGGTAGGCAATCATATCGTAGATAGCTTTCTCCATTGCAGTGAGCGCAGATGGTATTTTGGTGGTGATTAACAGTCCGTGGTGGTCGGTTACCTTCAGGTCATTGACCATACGCTTGTTAAAGTTGCCGAATTTGAGTGTTGAAACAGCGGGTTTGAATTGATCGATGGTATTCAGAATTCTGACCTGTTCCGGGATCTCCGCCCAAAGATCTTCCGGAATATATTTACTGCCGGTTCGTGGATACGTGATGAATTTCTTTTCATAAAGACCCTGTGCCGTCTGTAGGATCTCATCGGCTGACAGACCTAACTTCCTGTTGGCTTCTTTTTGAAGTTCTGTCAGGTCAAACAGAACAGGCGACTGCTCCTGTACCGTCTTGATGGATACATCTTCGACAGTGGCCCTGCCCTCTCGTTCTATTGATTTTAAGGTCTGTTCTGCCTGTTTTTTATCTTCCCATTGCTCATTGGAAAGGCTGCTGAAGTCCAGATATTCTTTCCGGTGCTTCAGCTGGATCTGCCAATATTTCTTTTGGGTGAAATTTTTATGGTCTTCAGACCTTTTGCAGATCAAAGCCAGTGTTGGGGTCTGTACCCTTCCTAAAGAATAAACATCTTGGTTGGCTGCAATGCTTAATGCGTGAGTGGCATTGATCCCGACCAACCAGTCTGCTTCGCTTCTGGCCCTAGCTGCCTCATACAAACCGTCGAATACTGAACCTGATTGAAGTTTTTTGAAACCGTCTTGTATGGCTTTTTCAGTCAAGGAACTGATCCACAGCCTTTCAAAAGGTTTATTGCATTTGAGGTAATCGTAAATATATCGGAATATCAACTCTCCTTCCCTTCCTGCATCGGTCGCCACAATGATACTGCTGCATCGACTGATGACATTTTGTATGATCTTTAATTGTTCGAGTGCGGAAGGATCAGCTTGATACCCTTTGTAATTTTGTTTTTTGAAGGGTCTTGGGATTAATAGGAATGGATTTGGAAAGATAGGCAAAGAGGCTTTGTCAAAGCCTCTTATCCCATAATCCTCCGGCATTCCTAACGACACCAGGTGACCTAATGCCCAGGTCACACAATACCCGTTGCCTTCCAGGTAACCGTCTTTTCTTTCATTGGCATGTAACAATTGGGCTATTTCTCTTGCAACAATGGGCTTTTCTGCGATAATGGCTTTCATAGGATTGGATTTATTGTGGTTGGAATTTTATTTTTAATTGTCAGCAGTTGACTACATCTTGCGTCCTTTGGATCTGGTCGGTTGTTGCTGTTGCTCTTCCTGCTGTTTATTGGCAGGTTGTTGCTGTTTGGACTCCAAGGGTTTCTTTGATCTTCCTGGTAGCCTCATTGGTTTTGCCATCTGAATTGACCGCCTTCTGAGTCTTATGATTTTCCGATGGCTGGGCTTGTTCCCTAAGCCTATTGGGATTATTGAACGAAAAATCTGTTTTAGAGGTTTCTTGGTTGAAGGTGATATAGCCTTGATATGCTTTTCCCTTGCTGTCCACAAGACCGTCAACATACACCGTCTGCCCTGCTTTGAATTTGTCGTATTGTGCATCATCCAGTTCTTTCCCTCTGAATACTCTCGGGGCTTCCCCATCTTTGGATTGAACTTGCTGACTGGACGGGGTATGTTGTTGGGATTGCTGGTGGCTTTGGTTATTGTTGAAAATGAATTCGACATAGCGCTTATCCGCATTGAACTGAACGGTCGCATCAAACAGCTCTCCTTTTTTAGAGGTCATTCCTTCCAAATAAAGCGGCTTACCTTCCAGCAATGTTTGTTTTTGATGATCATCCAGCTTGATGCCTTTGATCTCATCCGGGATCTTCATATACTCAGCTCTGTAAGCAACCAACTCGTTGGTTAGGCGATCACGGCTGATGACGGATGGGATGATCTCATCGGTCTTAGGATTCACGAGGTCTACGACCCTGCCCATGTTTCCGCTTTCTTTGAGGCTTTTCTTGTCTTCTTCGGTGAACTCGTGACCGAGGAACTTAAGATTGTAGTTTGGCTCTTTGCGGATACCGTGCAGGTTGATAGCCACCTCGCCGGTGTCTGCTGTCTGTAGCGACAGCCTGACATCCATTTTACTGACCGCTGTTCCCAGATTAATGGTGATGGGAATTAAGGTATTGGTCTTAAAGCCTCTGAGAAGTGGATCCAAAGCATTCATTTTTTCGAGTTTTTCCCGATTTAGCCCGAATTTTTCCATCGTTTTCCAGTCGATCTGTTCCGGCTGAAAACGATATTCCTGAGTTTCTGTGTTGTTTTCCATTGTATTCTGATTTTTTAATGGGTTTGTATTTTTAGGTAAGAGCTCGTATTCCTTCAATTTTTCTTTTTCTTCAGGTGATGCCTGATTGACATACTGCTGAAGGTCTTTTGCCGTATCAACAGCATCATATTCCGAGACTTTGAAGAAATTAAAATGGGAAGGGTTTTTAAGCTGCCGGTAAAAATTGGAAAAGAAGTTGGAGAAAAAGTCACCATGCTTGTCAACCCTGATCAGCTGATCATTGTCTTTCTTTTCATCCGGAGGGAACTTTTGCAGATTTCCATCCTTGTCTACTCCTTTCACCATCTCAATAGTATGGGTATTGATATTCAGAACAAGCAGTGTATCTGACGTTGGCTTGATCTCATTGGCTTCATTCTGTGCTATTTCTTCCATCACAATCAATTTTAATTTTGATGAGACGAAAATAAATGAACCTTATTCCCAATCTTTAAAAATGGTATTCCCAATGTTTCTTTGGCATTTAATGTCTATCTTCTATTATGAACGTAGACATTCTCTGATAAGCTGATGGACATCGGACAACTTATAATACAGCTTGCCACTGATGGAATAGTATGGAAGCTTCTTGTTAGTGCGGTAACGTTGCAGTGATCTAGAACTGATTTTTAAGAGTTGCAACACGTCTTGATTGTCTAACAGTACCTCCCCGTCGATCTCGATAAATCTGGATTGGCTTGATGCTACTTGTTCTTTAAGGATGTCAAATCGTTCCATGATCTTCTCCATCCATGCTATAAATTCTGTTCTTTCGGTATTCATAACGGTGATTTTTGAGGTTAATAGGGTTTGAACAGTTGATCAACTTTTTATTGGGGTAAAGTTGGAAATTGCACATCAAATAAAATCACTACCTTTTCGTAGTACCGAAAATATTTTTTTAGTAAATAAAAAGTAAGCATCGGAAATTTATCATTTTAAGCATAATAAAAGCCCATCATATCCCAGCATTTCACCTCCTAGCTTTTGGGAATCGGCAAGGAGTGTGCACACAAATTAAGGGCAAAGAAAAAGCCTGCTAAATATAATTATTAGCAGGCTTTATAAACTTCCAGATGATTTGCTTTCTTCACTTAATACAGATGGTTTTGATTAGACTACGCCTCCGAATTGAATCACGGTTTCCATCACTATACTTAAAATGATTTGAAGCAAAGCCGAAGCAGGTATAGCTACTATTCCCAATCCATAAATTCTTCGTAGACAAAGTATAAAACAAATGTATACAAGCTATATTTCAGAATCTTTTTTGCTACTTTGTAGCTTTTAAATAATACCGGATTGTAAACCGATTTGTCGAAAGGTAATTTTGTTGTCTTTTCCATTTTTTTGATTTTAATTGTTGTTAAATAAACTATTTTTCCGCTTTAATTTTTAATGAGTTGAGTCAATACTCTATTGACATATATTGCCAAAAGAAATGAGACTACCCCCAATCCTATATTTCTAAGCCTTCTATTTTTTTTCATCACTCAGCTTTATAGGAAGATACAATTTGGCTTGCCCAGTTTTCCACGCTTTCCGGTAATGGTCGATCCGCCTTTTCAAAGAAGAAATGCTGGTTGATTTCAAGTCCGCTATAAGTGAAAATACCCTTATCCGATGTCAGTGAAAGTGCTTTATCCATTCCTATGTTTTCATATTCTGCTTTTGATTTTCCGTGTGTATTGATCACTGTGGTCTGTTTGCCGGTAAGCAAGCCGTTTTGTATACCTCCGTCGTAACGATAGGCAAAACCGTAACTAAAGACACGATCGATAAATCCCTTCATTATGGCAGGCATTCCTGTCCACCAAATAGGGTAAATAAAGGTAATGTGATCTGCCCAAGAAATAAATTCCTGTTCTTGTTTAACTTCCTCTGACACTTTTCCGAGTCTTTGTCCCTGCATATCTTCCAAGGAAAGGACCGGGCTGAAATTGAGCTCGTATAAATCCCTAACGATTACTTCGTCTCCTGAATCCCACAGATGTTCTATAAGTGTTTGCTTTAAATAGCTGTTTAAACTCTCGGGATTTGGATGGGCATAAATGATTAAATGTTTCATTGTTCTACTCTTTTAATTTGATAGAACAAAAGTAGATGAGCGAAGTCTGGTAAAATTGTAAGAAAACGAAATGTGGACTATGTAGCTTTAGGATTGCAAATATCCTGTTGGAATTTGAGATATTTTGTAGGACTAAGATTGATATAATGTTTAAAATCGTGAATCAGCTGGCTTTGGTCGTAAAAACCGCATTCGTTGATGATGTTAAACCAATCCATTTTATCGGAAGTGGACGCAACACTTTGTATGAGTTCAACAGCCTTTAAGAACCTTTGATAACGGTTAATTTCTTTAGCCGTATACCCCAAATGTTTCTTATGGTTGAGCTGGATATTTCTTTCTGTCTGGTTTTGAGCATCAGCTATAGATTTAATAGGATTCAAATTGGCACCTTTAAAATTGGCTAACTGCTCTGCGATGATATTTCTCTGTCTGAGATAAGGTTTTGAGAATTCTAAAATATATTCTACCCTATCATTATTATCACTAATCCTATTGAGTTGTGTCCATAGAGAAGTAAAACAATTCTCACCTAATAAGTCATCCGGATTGAGAGGCAAATGTTCTGCAACGGCAGCATTCCCAAAGAAATTGTAAAATGCATCATCTTTAAAATTAGCAACCAAAATCCCGGAATTTTCTGGTAGCGAATAGGTAAAAGCCTGTTTTACAGGTCCTAAAACTAAACATTTATCAATCTTTAATTCTGTTTTTTGGCTGGAATAGAGAACAGCTGGTGTTCCAAAATTGAATATTAAAATGGTTTGATATGAAGGGAGTAATGTTTTGGTAATGGTTTCAACGCCCGTATTTTCGGCAAAGTAAAAATGAGAAAAAACTTCTTCATAATCTGCCGGAACAGCTATTTTAAAGCTGCTGTAATTTTCTTCGTTTTTTGCCATTTTTAATGAATATCGTAAAGTTACAACTATTTACTTCCAAATCTTATAACATACAGCGGTAATTTGCTTTCATCTCCCTATGGTTTGAAAGGCAGTAAAACTTTCAATCTTTCCATTGACCGTATTGTAAACAATCTCAACGGAAAAAGATGACAACTTATAGATAACAAATCTGAGCTCATTTTTATATATTTCATTGATCACTACTCCTTCAGTAATAACAAGTTCTTGCTGAGATTGGTCTGTTAGATTTTTAAAATCATAATACGAAATAGACATAGTGTTTTTATTTAAATGTTTTTGTTGATATAAAATAGGATAGTTTATCCCTCATGAATCAATCGGAATGTTAAATTAATACGTTTCTTCATAGGCACAATAGATTTGGCAATCCGGTGTTCCCAGTTTTCCTGCAGGTCTCCTTTCATAATAAGCAAGGAGCCGTTCGGAAGTGGCAGGCTGTATTTGCTTTGATGATGGTCTTTCTTTCTAAAATCAAAGTTTCTGGTCTGACCGAGACTGATGGATGCAATAACAGGACGTTTTCCATATCTGCTTTCCTTATCCCTGTGCCAGGCAACGGAATCATTATTGTCCCGGTACAGGTTAAGTAGAACACCATTGAACCGATAACCGAATTCGTGTTCAATTTTTTCTTTTAGTGCCAGCAGCTCCGGAGTCCAGAGATTGGTACTTGAAGCATTATTATCAGCCGATTTGTAAGATTTTTTGTCATCACCATACCACGCGGTTAGTCGTGGGGTTATGACTGTCTTATCATACATTTTCTGGGTACGCTGTTCCCATGGAGCTGTCTGAAGCAGATGGTTTCTTTAGTCGGTCTGCCTCTTCCCCGCTCAGGAAATTTTCCTTGTATTCCAAAAGATCTTTTGGAAACTCGTAAAACTCTTCCGACTCAAATAAACTCAGCTGACCCATTGCAATTTTCTTTTAAAATATTACCTTTACACTATCCCGTTTCTACGGGATAATTTTTTTTCATCATTTGTGTTTTTAACTTCCCTTCGGGGAGTTTTTTCGTTAAGAACTATATTTAAAAACCAGAAACCTTATTTTCCAGGTTAAGAATGGTCGTCTTTAAATCCCCGATCATTGTTTTTAAATTGACATAATCCGGCATTAAAGGCTTATAATCTTTAGGTAAAATTCCCATAACATAGCTCCACACTTCCACGACATCTCCTAAAGCAATCTCATAAGGCTCATAGAACAGGTTATCAGCAGCTATGGTAATCGATTTTTTATTTCTCTTTAAAAAAGTTTTGTAAGTTATACCTTCCTTAGTCACAAAAATATAGTCCTTAGCAGGTTTGAGGTCATCCAGTTTTTCGACATACTCTCCGATAATGATCGATTGATCGGCAAAAGGCGGCATTGAATCGCCATCTGCCAGAAAGCCTCTGTATTTTCCGTTTTTTAAAAATGGCAGGAGGATCCTCATAAGATTTTCAATATATTCAGGATCACTGAAGCCCTTCAAATAGCCCATCGACGCTTTCTGGGGAACAATTTCGATATAATTATTTCCTTCTTTATCCACAATAACCGGAAGCAAGATTCGATTATTAGGTAAATTTAAAATGTCATCCAATGGGTACTTTCTGATATTGACCGTCACCAAAAGATCAATACTGATGCTATAATACTTAGATATCCTTATCAGTACATCAATAGGAGGTTGTGCTTTCTCATATTCATAAGAAATATATCTGGCCCGTGTAAGGATCAGGTCATCTGCAAGCTTCTGCTGTGTAAGATTTTTCTTACCTCTCAAAAACACCATGTTATCTGAAAAAATTGACATTGTCATAATTTATGACAACAAATATACAAAATTTGTACAAAAACGTGACTAAGTTTACAATATGGAAAGAGCAATTGCGCATATGGATATGGACACGTTCTTTGTCTCGTGCGAACGACTGAAAAACTCCGTATTAGAGAAACAGCCGATCATCATTGGAGGTGGAGATCGTGGTGTGGTGGCGTCCTGCTCGTATGAAGCAAGAGAATTTGGTGTCCGTTCGGCAATGCCCATTAGGATGGCGTTGCGTCTATGCCCCGAAGCCAGAGTGATCAAGGGAGATATGGAATATTATTCCAATATGTCTCATTTGGTGACAGAGGTGATTCAGGAAAAAGTACCGGTATTGGAAAAAGCGAGCATTGATGAATTTTATCTTGACCTTTCCGGAATGGACAAATTCTTTGGCTGCTACCAATGGACCAATGAAATTGCAGATGCCGTTACAAAGAATACAGGTCTGCCGATCAGTTTTGCCCTTTCCACCAATAAAACGGTTTCAAAGATCGGGACAGGGGAATCAAAGCCGCTAGGAAGATTTGAGGTCAAGGAAAAAGAGATTCAGCATTTCTTAGATCCATTATCGATAAAAAAGATCCCTATGGTAGGACCTGAGACCTTCCAGCTTTTTTCAAGATTGGGAGTCAAGACGATCAAAACTCTTTCTGAAATGCCGGTCGATGTTTTACAGGAGCTGGTTGGAAAGAACGGACAAACACTTTGGAAAAAAGCCCATGGCATTGATGAAACACCCGTCATTCCCTATTCCGAAAGAAAGTCGATCTCCACGGAGGATACATTTGCTCAGGACACAATCGATATACTGAAGATCAGAAGCCTATTATCCGGTATGGTTGAAAAGCTTGCTTTCCAGCTGAGAAGGGAAAAGTGGCTGACCTCAACAGTTTCGGTAAAGATCAGGTATTCCAATTTTGACACCGAGATCAAGCAATGCAGAATCCCATACACCTCGGCAGACCATACTTTGCTCAGATATATATTGGAGCTTTTTAATAAGCTATATACCAGAAGGATGAGAATACGGCTAATCGGTGTTAAATTCACAGGATTGGTTCACGGACTCCACCAAATGGATCTTTTTGAGGACACGGAGGAACTAATCTCATTATATCAGACCATGGATTATCTCAAGAATAGGTTCGGCTCAGAGAGTATAGGCAGAGCTTCAGGTTTTCTACAGTAAAGTATAATTAGATGTATCTCAATTGCCACTCATATCACAGTTTACATTATGGGACCATTTCTGTTGAAGATCTGGTTCAGTTGGCTGTTGACCACAAACTAAAGGTTTTGGCACTCACCGATATCAATACGGTTACCGGTATTTATCAATTTTATAAGCTTTGTCAGGAAAAGGGAATCAAACCGGTCGTCGGGGTTGATGTCAGGGTTAAGAATGAACAATACTATATATGCCTTGCAAGAAACTCAAAAGGCATTGCAGAAGTTAACAGGCTTCTGACCAATTATAACTGTGAAGGAGCTGAAATACCTAAGGCTAATCCTGAATTGGAAAATACCTTTGTGGTTTATCCTTTACAGAATATACCTGAAAAACTGCTGGAACACGAATATATAGGAATAAAACAGGACGAATTAAATTTTTTAATAAAACCTGAATTAAAAACGCTGACCCATAAAATGATCATCCTGCATCCGGTAACCTTTAAAGCGGATGAAGAATATAAGCTGCATAAGATTTTACGAGCCATAGCAGGAAATACACTGATTACTAAGTTGACTGAAAATAATCATTGTAAAGACAATGAAACTTTTACAAATAAAAAACAACTGCTGTTGAAGTATTCCCCATATCCGGAGATCATTGAAAACACAAAGTACATTGTAGATGAATGCAGTTTTGACTTTGACTTTAAAACACCTAAAAATAAAAAACATTTTACCGAAAGTAAAGAGAGTGATTTTAAATTGCTGAAACAATTGGCATATGAGGGCCTGGGCAAAAGATATCCTAATGAGAACTTACAGGCAAAAATCAGAGTAGATAAAGAACTCGCAGTGATTAATCAACTGAATTTCTGCAGTTATTTTTTAATCACGTGGGACATTGTCCAGTACAGCAACCGTATGGGGTTTATGCATGTGGGACGAGGGAGTGGCGCCAATTCCATTGTCAGCTATTGTATCGGGATCACTGATATATGTCCTTTGGAACTGGATCTGTATTTTGAACGTTTCTTAAACCTCAACCGGAAAACTCCGCCCGATTTTGATCTGGATTGGAGTTGGAAAAACAGGGATGCTATTCTCAAATACATCTTTAACAAATACGGAAAAGACCACGTTGCCTTTTGCGGAACCAATGTGGAGTTTAAGAGCAGATCGAGATTCAGAGAATTGGGGAAAGTATTCGGGCTTCCCAAAGATGAACTGGATCAGCTTTCTAAAAGGCCGAAAGATCAGCATGACCAGAACTCCATCGTTCAGGAGATCTATAAATATGAGAAATTATTAATAGGCTTTCCTAATCAAAGAAGCATGCATTCCTGTGGGATCCTGATCTCAGAAGAACCGATCACCAATTATTCTGCCTTGGAATTTCCTCCAAAGGAATTCCCAATCGTGCAGTTCGATATGTATACGGCCGAAGATATCGGTCTTGAAAAATTTGATATCCTCTCTCAAAGGGGACTGGGAACCATTAAAGATTCGGTTAAACTGATCGAGGAAAAAAGAGGGATTACCGTAAACATTGAAGATGCCAGGATCTCAAAGAATGAGAGCAAATGCAATGACTATTTAAGTATCGGAAAGACCATAGGCTGCTTTTATATTGAATCCCCTGCAATGCGTGGGTTATTGAGAAGACTGAAATGCGATAACTATAAAGTATTGGTTGCTGCCTCATCCATCATTCGCCCCGGTGTGGCACAAAGCGGGATGATGCGGGAATATATATTTAGGCATAACCATCCAGACCAGTTTGAATATTTTCACGAGGTCTTTGAAAAGGAACTAGGCGAGACCTATGGTATCATGGTTTATCAGGAGGATGTGATCAAAATTGCCATGCATTTCGGTGGTGTTTCTGCGGAAAATGGTGATGTTTTAAGAAGAGCAATGAGTGGTAAGGGACGTTCACTAACTGCCTTACAGAAATTAAAAGATGATTTTTTTGAATCCTGCGAGAGAAAAGGGCATCCAGAACAACTCTCGCAGGAAGTATACCGACAGATCGAATCCTTTGCAGGCTATTCTTTTTGCAAGGCTCATTCAGCATCTTATGCGGTAGAAAGTTATCAGAGTCTTTATTTAAAGGCCTACTACCCCATTGAATTTATGGTTTCCGCTATCAATAACGGTGGTGGATTTTACAGAACGGAAGTATATGTTCACGAAGCTAAAATGTCCGGAGCAACCATCCATAACCCTTGCGCCAACCTCAGCGAGTTTCATACAACGGTTTATGGAACTGATGTATATCTGGGTTTTATGCATATCGAAAAACTGGAAGCTGCGATCAAACAGTTCATTGCTGAAGAACGAAAAAACAAGGGAGATTACAGATCGCTGGAAGACTTTGTAAAACGAGTACCTATTGGCATTGAATCATTACAGACCCTCATCTTTATTGGCGCATTCAGATTTACTGGAAAACAAAAACATGAATTGCTGATCGAAGCCAGATTCCTGTTCTCTAAAGGTCATTATAAAACTAAGATCATTTCCTTATTTGATGAACCTCAAAAAGATTATAAATTACCAATTATTGATAAGAATAAATTTGAAGACGCTTTCGATGAAATAGAGATTCTCGGTTTTTCCGTGTCTTTCAGTCCGTTTGATTTATTGCAGACAAAATACAGGGGCACTGTGATGGCCAAAGATCTTGTTAAGCATCATAAGAAACAGATTAAAATGCTCGCTTACCTTATATCCAGAAAACATGTCCCTACTAAAAGAGGAATCATGTTCTTCGGAACCTGGATCGATGCAGAGGGTGAATATTTTGATACAGCCTACTTTCCAAACTCTCTTACAGAATATCCGTTTCAGGGTGGAGGTTGTTATTTATTGCTGGGAACGGTAGAAGTAGATTTTCATTTTCCGACAATTACCATACATAAAATGGCCAAGATGCCTTTTATTCCAGATCCCAGATACTCAATGGACAGAGAAAAGTCCTTGGAAACAGCAAGAATTCTACATGAAGATATCAGTATGACGCAGAGAAAACCTTATCCTCAGGAGCATGAAATAGGATTGCCGAGACAAAAAATGGGTTGAGAAAAACGATCATATAATTCAATTCTATAAAAACCAAATGGAAATACTTTATTTAAACTTTCCAAGGATTTAGTGGATAAACTTTTAGTTATGAATGATCTTAACATAGATACGGGTTCAATAGATTGGGTTTTAACTAAAGATAATATAATCAATATTATTTCTTGGAAGTAAATCCAACAGGACAATTTTCAAATCTGCCATTGACATGTAATTGTCATTAGAAAAATTATAACGTTTATTTACAAGCCTTTAAAATGTGGCTATAATCGTTATTCAGGAGGATGGAGTAATTGGAGTACAATCCCTTGAAGCGAAAAGCAATTAGCAAACGCCAGAATTCAAATAATTAGAATATTAAGATCAGTAATAAGAAACTTTCCATAAAGTAGGACAGCAATTACCTTCAATAATCTAGGAGTTATTTGCAAATACACAGGACAATTCTTTTGTATTTAAAAAGTTCATACTTCATAACTTTAAGAACTAAGCTCTAGGATACGAAATACACCATCCTGAAAGTCAATAAAACACATAATTAAAACCCTGCCCTGACTGCCCATTTATGGAATTTAGTTTTCTAGTTGTCAAGTGAATAGTTGATGATGACAGCCAAAGCACGGATTATTTTTAAAAACCCCCTTTTTATCATTTTTTAATGTTGAAAAGGTTTAAAAAATTCAAATGTTATTTTAGTTATTTAAAGGGGCATTGATAATTTATATATTGAGATAATAAATTTGTTTTAGTCGTTTCCATTTTCCCATTTTACTTCCTCACCTTGCGGATCTGCACCACCTTGAGCCTGAGTAATCGGAGCAGTTTCCTGATTGATGTGATAAATATAAGCTGCAATTTTCTCTGCATCTCTTCCTGTAATCGTTCCTTCTTTAATCAAAGGACGCATTGTAGGATTGTTAGGCGAACCGTTTTCCAGCATCCAGATTACATTTTTGAAAAGGCTTTTTTGTTGTATGTTGATCCATTGAGTATCTGTTAAATTAGGTCCGATTCCACCTTTTCCGTTTTCACCGTGACAGGTTACGCAGTTTGTTTTAAATAATTCCTGACCTTCTGCGATATTATCTGCGCTGTATTTTGCATTTTCGAGAGTAATCTGAGGAGCTGTTTTTTCAAATTCTTCGATGGAAGCGAGCATTGTTTTGGTTTCATGATTCAATTCAGCTTCAGGATGGGCGTAATCGGTGAACGCAAAAGCCGTTAAATACACCACACAGAAAATACATCCGAAGTAAAATAAGCCGATCCACCATTTTGGAAGCGAGTTGTCAAGCTCTGTAATTCCGTCGAAACCATGATCGATTAAAATATCTTTTTCCTCAGTCACCGACTGTTTTTTGAATGCCGAATTCCAAAGTTTCTGAAAATAAGGCGTGTTTTTATCCTTTACATATTCTGCTTTTTCTTCATCTGATAATTTGGTGAAATTTTGATTTTCAATTAAATCTCCGATAGAATTCATGATTAATAGCAAAATGATTGCAATTAACATCAGTCCCCAGAAAAACGGGGAAGAAAAATATCCTGAATCTTGTGCGAACATTTCGAACGCCATGATCGTCAAACCTATTGTAAGAAGGATGTATACTGAAATGGGAGTTCTTGTTTTCATTGTAATAAATTTAAATTATTCTGCACTTGCTGTTTGAATTTGGGTGGTTTTGATATCTGTTCCCAATCTTTGTAGATAAGCGATCATAGCTACAATTTCTCTTTGCTCAAGCGGAACGAATGATGGTCCTTTCGTGGTTTTATCTTTTTCTATTTGCTCTTTAACATCATTGGATTCGGTGTAAATTCTTTGTACAATACCTTTTGCCTGATTGTCTGCCCATTGATTGGCGGAATCTATCTCAGCTTTTGAATAGGGAACATCGAAATAATTTTTCATTAATTTCATTTTATCCACCATTTTCGTTTTGTCTAATTTATTCTTGATAAGCCAAGGAAAACGCGGCATTATTGATCCTGCAGAAGTAATTCTCGGGTTGTACATGTGTTTAAAATGCCATGAATCAGGGTTTCTTCCTCCTTCTCTCTGTAAATCAGGTCCTGTTCTTTTTGATCCCCAAAGAAAAGGTCTGTCATAAATGAATTCTCCAGCTTTAGAGTATTGTCCGTTTTTCCCTTCAAATCTTACAATTTCATCACGGAAAGGTCTTATCATTTGTGAGTGACAGGCGTTACAGCCTTCGCGAACGTATAAATCCCTGCCTTCTAATTCTAACGGAGAATAAGGCTTTACCGCTGAAATTGTAGGAACACTTTGTTTTAAAGTTAAGGTGGGAATAATTTCTACCAAACCTCCGATAGCGACTGTGATTAAAGCTAGTATTGCCATTATTCTCGGAGTTCTCTCGATCCAAAGGTGGATTCCTTCGCCTTCTTTTCTGGCAGTTCCGATATTTGCCAGAGCTGGAGCTTCCGCCGGAACATTTTTTTGGAATGACCCTTTTCTGACGGTTTTAATAACATTTACAACCATTAAAATGGCACCTGAAAGATAAAACAGACCTCCCAAAAATCTCATTTTATAATATGGAATGATTGCAGTTACCGTATCCAGCCAGTTTTTCCAAACTAAAGTTCCATCCGGATTGAATTGTTTCCACATTAATCCTTGTGTGAATCCTGAAATATACATAGGGACAGCATAGAAAATAATTCCTAAAGTTCCCAGCCAAAAATGCCAGTTGGCTAATTTTTTTGACCAAATTTCGGTTCTCCACATTACAGGAGTAAGATAATAAACGATACCGAACGCCATAAAACCATTCCATCCCAATGCTCCAATATGTACGTGACCGATAACCCAGTCTGTGTAATGACCAATTTTATTTAAAGATTTTGTTGCTAAAAGCGGTCCTTCAAATGTTGCCATACCATAGCAAGTCACAGCTACAACAAAGAATTTCAAGATCGGATTTTCTCTTACTTTATCCCAAGCTCCTCTTAAAGTTAAAAGTCCATTCAACATTCCTCCCCAAGATGGAGCGATCAACATAATGGAGAAACCTGTTCCCACCGCTTGAGCCCATGCCGGAAGAGCAGTATATTGTAAGTGATGCGGTCCTGCCCACAGGTAAACGAAGATCAAAGACCAGAAGTGAATAATTGATAATTTATAGGAAAATACGGGTCTGTCCGCAGCTTTTGGTAAGAAATAATACATTAACCCTAAAACCGGAGTCGTCAAGACAAAAGCAACCGCATTGTGACCGTACCACCACTGAACCAACGCATCTTTCGCTCCTGCGTACACAGAATATGATTTCCATGAAGTGAAAGATAACGGGATTTCAAGATTATTAAAGATATGAAGCATTGCTACAGCAAGCCATGTTCCCATGTAAAACCAAATGGCTACGTAAAGGTGTCTCACTCTTCTTTTCGCTATCGTTCCGAACATATTGATCCCGAAAACTACCCACGAAATGGTAATTAAAATATCAATCGGCCATTCGTGTTCTGCATATTCTTTTGATGTATTGATTCCCATTAAGAAAGTGATGACTACAGAAATAATCATAATTTGCCAAGTCCAGAAGTGAATCCAAGATAAGGTATCGCTGTACATTCTTGTCTTTAATAATCGCTGCATACTATAATAAGCACCACAGAAAAAGGAATTACAGACAAATGCAAAAATTACTGCACTCGTATGCAACATTCTGATCCTTCCGAAGCCTAAAGCTCCTTGTGTATTAATCAATCCCTGAATATTTCCAGATGCCAAACTTTTAATGGTTGTATCATCTGTTCCGAATAAAAATTCCGGAAGTTCAGGATAAAAAAGCATCAGCGCAGCGGTAAGTCCGAGTAAAAAACCGACTATACCGAATGCAATTGTAGCATAGAGAAATGCTCTGACAATATTATTGTCATAATTAAATTGTTGCGTCTCCATAATTCCTATGTATTGTACTGAGGTGATATTTTTCGTTAAAACAAAAGTTTATAAGTAAATTTTTAACTCAGGTTTTAAATATCATGTACTATGATAATGTTTTGACAAAGGTATTCACTAACTTTGGGTAAGTCTAATAGATATACTTCTAAAATATACCGAAAACTACTAAAGCCAAAAGAGATGAAAATATGTGGACAAAATATCAGGAAAATGAGGAGAAGTAAGGATTTTACTCAGGAATATATGGCTTTCGAAATGGGAATTTCACAAAAAGCGTATTCTGATATCGAAAATTCTAAAGTGAAGATAAATCTTGAAACCCTTACGAAGATCTCAGATATTCTTGAAATTAAACCTTCCGAAATATGCAGTATTTCTCATAAATGTACCGATGATTTTGAAGATAAATACCATGGGCTTTTAGAGCATATGAAAAAGAATAATATTTCTATACCTAAAGAATATCTATAAGAAACTATAATTAATAAGGCTGTTTCATTTGAAAAAGCCTTATTAATTCCATTGTTCTGCTCTTTATCTTTTACACTTTTCATCTCTTTTCCTTAATAATGTATTGTTCCTCTTACATAATTTTATCCAGAAATGAAGAACCATTCATTATATCACGGATTAAAAATGAAAATCCTATGTGTATATTGATAAAAAAACAAAAGCCAAATTTACAGGCAATTCTAAAATAATACGGATAATTAATGCTAAAATCGAAAACGCTGATGTCTCTCTAAAAAATGAATTTGTCACTATATCATTTCATCAGCCCTTATTTCTGTTCCTCAGTCTCACAAGCTATATTTTTTTTTGAAATTACTTTTTGTCTCTTGATCAATTTCTTGTAAGGTCTTTTTTACCACAACAGCTCCAATCAATTATCTCGTTTTCGAAAAAATACAATTTCTTACCATTTTTATAGCAGGGAATTTTTCTGTTTCTTACCCGTTGTAATCTTAACAGGAACCGCAGGATCAGTTTGATTATTGAGTAATAATTTCAACTCTACCATTTCTGAAATGAGATACGATACCATTTTGGGCAGGTTATTAAAGTTAACATCATTGGCATCCATAGCGCGAATCTTTTAAATCATAAATTGATAGTTTTATCTACGTAATACTCCTCCAGTACTATCGCACTTGCAGCAGTATTTTTCTTTTCATCAACGACTTTTGCATAGATTTGGGCCGTTTTGACATCAGTGTGTCCCAGCATTTTACTTACCATATAAATATCTGTTCCTTTTTTAAGCGGTAAGGTAGGAAACGTGTAGCGAAAAAAATGAAACGTTATGTACTTACTAATGCCTGCTGACTCACTCCATTTTTAGCGGTCGGGAAATCCATGACGGATCCGGCAAGCCTTCAAAAACAAGACTTTGTGGATGGTCTGGTTTTCCACATAAGTCAAAATCGTGCTTTGAGATTAGCATATATTCAACTGCCTTTCTTTTTTTTGGTAAAATTTACCCGTATCTGCTGATCATCAAAACTGATCTCTTCGCATCGCAGTTTTTGAATATCATAATGTCGTAATCCAGTAACAGCTGAAAATAAAGCAGTCCTTTTTATAACATTATTCCTAAAGGAAGTCTTCACGAGCTTATTAAGCAGATATTATCAAATACTCACGTCTTAACTGCTGTTTAGAAATTCCTTTATTTTTGCAGAAAGATCGGAAGTAATGTTGTCGTCAATAAAAGCCTGTTTTAAAAAAGCTTTAAAGATGGGAAAATAGGTAGAGGCTGTATTTCTTGAAATTACGTTTTTCTTTTCATTAGACTTAGCTGAAGACAACAAAAATGTTTTAAAACCTTCTGCTATTTTAACATCCACATCTTTATTAGATAAATGTTTTAATTTACACTCTTTTAAGATAAAATTTCTCTATTTATTAAAGGTTACCAAGAGATTTTTGTACAGCTCATGTGGGAGAAACATTTATTCAATAACCACAAAAAAAGGTATTACTACAAAATATAGTAATACCAAAAAAAATATACATAATATTCAGACCATGTATTTCAGTTTATAAAATAATACTTTTAGTAAAGATTACAATATATAGACATTTGCTTAAATTGTTTTCGCTTCTAATGTATTACTATTTCCGGATTGCTGTTTATAATAACCGGAGTTTAAGTTAGCTCTGATTTCTTTAAATACAGCAATTGTCGTTTCTACATCTTCCAAAGTATGAACAGCAGTAGGAATCAATCGTAAAATGATTATTCCTTTCGGTACAACAGGATAAACCACCATAGAGCAAAACAGCTGGTGGGTTTCGCGTAAATCCCGAACCAACGCTGTCGCTTCTTCTATAGTTCCATTGAGATAAACTGGGGTTACCGGAGAATTTGTATTACCAATATCAAAACCTGCTTTAGTTAAGCCTTTTTGTAAACTGTGGGTTATTTTCCAAAGCTTTTCTCTAAGTTCTGGTGTTGTACGCATTAATTCCAATCTTTTTAAAGCACCGAATACCATCGGCATTGGTAATGCTTTAGCAAATATTTGAGACCGCATATTATACTTTAGAAATGAGATTGTTTCTTTCGTACTGGCAATAAAAGCTCCAATACCAGCAAATGATTTTGCAAACGTTCCAAAATAAAAATCGATGCCATCTTGCACCTCTTGCTCTTCACCCGTGCCTGCTCCAGTCTTTCCTAAGCAACCAATACCATGAGCATCATCTACCAATAAAGAAAAGTTAAACTTTTTCTTCAGAGCAACAACCTCTTTCAGTTTTCCCTGATCTCCACGCATTCCAAAAACACCTTCTGTTATCACCAATATGGCTCCTTTTGTTTCAGATACTATTTTGTTTGCGCGTTCCAATTGCTTCTCACAATTCTCTATATCATTGTGCTTAAAAACAAAATGTTTCCCCAGATGCAAACGTATTCCATCAATAATACAAGCATGGGATTCAGCATCATAAACAATTACATCCTTTCGATCCACCAAACTATCAATGATTGATACCATCCCCTGATAACCGTAATTTAGTAAAAAGGCATCTTCTTTCTGAACATAATCGGCTATTTTTTCTTCAAATTCTTCATGCAACTTCGTATTTCCACTCATCATCCTTGCTCCCATAGGATAAGCAAGACCATAGTTCCTGGTTCCTTCAATATCCGCCTGTCTAACTTCAGGATGATTAGCCAAGCCTAAATAATTATTCAGACTCCAAACCAGTTTTTTCTTTCCATTAAAAAACATGCTATTACCAATCTCTCCTTCAAGCGTGGGATAGGCATAATATCCGTGTGCATAATGAGCATGATTTCCCAGAGGGCCAAGACGGGTTTTTATTTTATCTACTATATTCATTTCTTGAAAAATGTTTTTATAATTATAATTACTTTGAATTAATAGTTTCAGATAGTTTTCTTTAAGAGAGAAAATGGAGTTTATCTTTTCCAAAACTGAGTTAAGATACTTTTTTCCAAAAACTTAAAAATCCATTGCAGGCAGAATCTACCAAGTCAAAGTTCCTCGGGATTTCGTCCCATTTACTCCAATACGTAACTAAGCGGGTTCCAACGGGAGTTTTATTTAATTGTTCTTTTACATAATCTGAATAAGAATGATATAATTCACTGTCAGGAAGTATTGTCTTGTCAATCGGAGATGAAGTATCTATATTTTCAAAAAAGGAATTAAAAAAATAGAAGGATTCATAATCAGAAAAGCAAATTTCATTGATATTGGAATTGATAAATTTTACATTCTTGATATTATGCCGGTCTGCTATTTTCCTTGATATTTTAGTCAGGGAAGATCTCTGCTCCACTCCATAAAAAAATCCCTCTGTAGAAGCTGCACCCACTAGACAAAACTTTCCTGCACCCGCACCAATATCAAGTACCTTCTTACCCGATTTTTCCGCCAAGTATTCTGCTGCCATTTTAGCAACTGCAACGGGAGTCCAGTGTTTTTCTGCTACTGCCTGTATATTCGAAGGATATATTTCATTAAAAACGGCATCCTTTACATCAATATTCTGTCTAAGCTGTTTAAAAATCATTTTGTTATTTCTCTATAATCATTATACGTTAAAAATTCATCCGTTGAGATATGGGTTGAAAGAATAAAAAGCCAGCAGTTATAAGGATCTGTGTTAATATGCGAAGGCTTTAGGGTTGCATTTTGATTTACTTCCATAATTTTACAATCACAGGGAGCTAAGAGCTGAAAAGTCTTATTAATTCCATAAACAGCTCCCCAAGGATCTTCTTTTCTTATGGCTTCTTGCGGGCTAAATTCAATCAGGTGAATTTCTCCTATCTCCTTTTGAGCAAAATCTGTAATACCTATACAGAAATCATATAATCCTATTTTTCTTAACCATAAATGATTTTCAGTATAATAAAGATTTTTGGGAACAAGCATACAATGAGTTAATCTATTTTTTAACAAATGGAACCGCAACAACAACAGCCTTAACGGGTTTATTTCTAATATTAATAAAAACTTCACTTCCAGGCTTAGTATTTTCAACACAGACATATCCCATCCCTATCCCTTTTTTGAGTGTAGGGGAGAGCGTTCCGGAGGTAACTGTTCCAATTATTTGATGCTGATGATCCCAAATTTCATACCCGTGGCGAGGAATCCCTTTGTCTTCAATTTCAAAACCAACCAGCTTTTTAGTAACTCCTTTTTCTTTTTGAATTTTTAAGAATCCACTATAAACAAAATCTTTAGTAAATTTTGTTATCCCACCCAGGCCAGCTTCCAATGGTGAAGTAAAATCATTAATATCATTTCCATAAAGGCAATACCCCATTTCAAGACGCAGTGTATTTCTTGCAGCCAATCCTATTGGCTCAATACCTTCCTCTTTTCCCGCTCCAAATATAGCTCCCCATAAATGGGCTGCATATTTATTTTCTACATAGATTTCAAATCCTGATTCTCCTGTATATCCTGTTGCTGAGATTAGAACATTCGGAATATAGGCGAATTCACCGATGGTGAAAGTATAAGATTCTAGTTCTTTTAAATTAATATCCGTCAGCTTTTGTAAGACTTCTACCGATTTCGGTCCCTGAACGGCCAATAAAGAAACTGAATCTGAAATATTGGTTACTTCTGCTCCAAAAGAATTATGTCTTTTGATCCAATCCAAATCTTTTTGTATGTTGGAGGCGTTAACTACCAGCAGATAATCGTTTTTGCTTATTTTATATACCAGCAAATCATCAATAAGTCCGCCGATATCATTGGGCATACAGCTGTATTGTACTTTTCCCGGATAAAGCTTTGATACATCGTTAGAAGTGATTTTTTGGATTAATTCCAAAGAACCTTTTCCCTGTATTGAAATCTCGCCCATATGAGAAACGTCAAAAACTCCAATACCACGTCTTACCATTTCATGTTCATGAGTGACTCCTTTGTACTGAACAGGCATTTCATACCCGGCATATTCAATCATTTTCCCTCCAAGAACATGATGCATCGCATTAAATGCCGTTTTCTTTAGTTTTTTAGTTGTCATTTATTATAATCCTATTAAACATGTATACGTGTCAGGTCTCAACAGCCATTCCATATCAAAAAGATTCGCAATTTTTATTTTAATCATCCATCCTTCTCCATAAGGGTCAGAGTTTACCAGTTCAGAATTTATTTCTAATTTGGGGTTAATTTCCAGTATCTTTCCGGCAATGGGCAAGAAAAGGTCAGATACTGTCTTTACAGCTTCAACTGTTCCAAATATCTCATGTTGTTTTAAAACTTCCCCAAGGGTTTCTATTTCAACATACACTATATCTCCTAATTCACGCTGGGCAAAATCAGTAATTCCGATATAGGCTATATCATTTTCTAATCTAACCCACTCGTGATCTTCAGTGTACAAGAGGTTTTTAGGAATCTTCATTATTGTAGTTCTTTTATTAATTTATATGCTTCTTCAATGAGTTAATCTCAGTTTTGATCAGGGGACCTCCGCTTAATATTTCTTCATCGGCAAAAGACTCAAAAGACTTAAAATTTTGTACAAACTGCTTAGCAAGATGCAAAGCTTTTTCATCATATTCCGACTGGTCGTTCCACGTATTTCCAGGATACAAAATTTCAGATGGTACCCCTTCACATTCTACAGGAATTTGAAGTCCAAATACAGCATCACAAACAAAATCTACATTTTCCAATTTATTTTCGAGTACAGCCGATATCATAGCCCTGGAATACGCTAGCTTCATACGCTCCCCTATACCGTAAGCTCCTCCGGACCAGCCGGTATTAATAAGCCATACCTTGATATTATTTTCTTTTAATTTTTTCCCTAACAGTTCTGCATATTGTGTGGGATGAAGCGGCAGAAAAGGTTTTCCAAAACATGCTGAAAATGTGGTCTGAGGTTCTGTAATTCCAGCTTCGGTTCCTGCCACTTTTGCAGTATATCCTGAGATAAAATGATACATAGCCTGCCCTACTGACAATTTTGATATGGGAGGAAGAACTCCAAAAGCATCACAGGTTAAAAAGAATATATTATTAGGAGTTTTACCTATGGAAGAATGCACTGCATTATCGATAAAGTCAATAGGATAAGCCGCTCTAGTGTTTTCTGTGACTGAAACGTTGTCATAGTCAACAATATCGGTTCCCTCAAAAAAGCGCACATTCTCAAGCAAAGTTCCGGAGCGAACGGCGGAAAATATCTGCGGCTCTTTTTCCTTGCTCAGGCCTATACATTTGGCATAACATCCACCTTCAAAATTAAAAACATTTTCATGATCCCAGCCATGTTCATCATCACCGATTAGCTTTCTTGAAGGATCCGCAGAGAGCGTAGTTTTCCCTGTTCCGGAAAGACCAAAAAATACAGATGTATCCCCATTTGCTCCTATGTTAGCAGAGCAGTGCATGGGCAGTACATTTTTTTCAAATGGTAAAATATAATTTAATACTGTAAAAATTCCCTTCTTGATTTCTCCGGTATACCCGCTTCCTCCAATAAGGATTATTTTCCTGGTGAAATTGATAATGGTGAAATTATGCTGACGGGTCTTATGGATTTCAGGAATTGCTTTAAACTCGGGAGCATTAAGGATCAGCCATTCATGTTGAAAGGTTTCCAATTCCGCTTCTGTAGGTCTCAAAAAAAGATTGTTCACAAACAAATTTGACCATGCTGTCTCAGTAATAACTTTTATGTTCAACCTATATTCAGGCTTTGCACAAGCGTAGGCATCCCTAATATAAATATCTCGGTCTGAAAGGTGGGTTATAACGCTGTCATACAACCTTTCAAAATCTTCAGGAAAAAAAGGATGATTAACTTCTCCCCACCAAATGGAATTTTTGGTTGTATCGTCCATCACAATATATTTATCCTTCGGAGAACGTCCCGTGAATTCACCGGTATCACAAGCCAAAGCTCCTGACCTTGTGATACTCCCTTGGCCGGTTTTTAATGTCTGAGATATCAGTTGAGGCACGGATAAATTCCAATAAACTTCTTTACTGGGTACAATTCCAATATTTCTTAGAGATTTTAAATATTCCATAAATCAATGCAGATTTGTTATGTTCACAAAAGTAGGGGCTTTGCAAGGAAAAATAAATGACGTACACCTTTTCTAAACTTGATTTAAGTCAAATTTATATTGTCTTAAAATTGCTTAATTTAGTAAACCATGATTTCAAAGTTTATTTTTAATAGTCAATATCTTTTTGAGGAGCTTTCCCCATATGATAAGGAAATGCTTCAAAAGGTAATGCAGGTTAAAAATTACCGTAAAAATGAAGCCATATTTACTGAAGGGACTATTCCTAATGGGATATTTTTTTTAAAAGAGGGTAAAGTAAAAAAGTATAAGGTGGACAATGATGGCAGGGAACAGATTATTTACATCTATAATGCTGGAGAATTTTTTGGATATTCAGCGATATTAAGCAATGATTCCTATGGAGATACAACCCAGGCCATAGAAAATTCTGCTATTGCTTTTATCCCCAAAGAGGATTTTTTGAATATTCTTGATCAGTCGAAAGTATTTTCAACATTGCTTCTCAAAAGCCTTAGCCATGAATTCAGTGTAATGGCTAATCTTATGACCGTTTTATCCCAACGGACGGTCAGGGAGCGTGTGGCGCTAAGCTTGTTAATCCTTCATAAAAAATATAGATTAAATGATTGGGAAGATAAGATATATATCACTCTTTCCAGAACAGATCTTGCCAATATGGTAGGAACAGCCAATGAAACATTAGCCCGTATACTTCATGATTTCCGTGAGGATCATCTTATCACAATGGAAGGAAGAAAAATACAATTGACAGATTTGGAAAGCCTAATCCGAATTGCTAATATTAATAGATAATTTTTTTTGCGCTCTATGGCTTCTGATGGCCTGCAAGAAATAATTTTGTCTTTCAAATTCATAGCTTACAATTAACCTAAAGGAATTATTCATGTTTAGACACAAAGGGAAAGGACGAACATATTCCCATAATTTAAAACTGGCTTCTATTCTGTCTTGCGTTGCAGGGTTAGTGAATATCACGGGGGTTCTTGCTGTAAGTACCCTAACCACAAATGTAACGGGACACTTTGCCTATTTCTCGGAACAACTATTTGTAAGGAATTTTAAAATGGCATTTATTTATTTGTTGTATATCCTGTTTTTCCTATTTGGAGCCTTTGTTTCAGGGGTTATCATGGAATGGGCCTCAAAATATAAATCCCATACCTCTTATATCATTCCCCTATCTGTTGAAATTGGGATCATGCTTTTCGTAGGTCTTTCACCCGAACTCTTATCTGATCGTCCTTCTATACCGCTAATAATTTCTTCGGCATTGCTTTTTGCGATGGGACTACAAAATGCTCTTGTTACCCGCGTTTCTCAGTCCGTAGTAAGAACCACCCATCTCACAGGACTCTTTACAGATCTGGGAATCGAGTTGTCACTACTGCTTTTTCATGGGGGAAAAGGAAGAAGAATACAATTAAACAAAAGCATTTTTTTAAAGCTTATGATCATCAGTTGTTTCTTTTTGGGCGGAATACTTGGAGCACTTGTATATCAGCATTTTCAATTGAAAACTCTCCTTATTCCCGCAAGTCTACTATTATTTGCCTTATGGTATGACGAGTTATTATTCCGGTACTATCACCTGAAAAGAAAATTGAGATAGTTTTATTTTTCTTGTTTCTTGTTTTAAATATTTTGAAAAATATAATCAACGACAGATTAAGCTACTTTATTTTCATGTCCAACAGGAACAAAAATATAAGCTATGACATTTTCCAGAG
This sequence comes from Chryseobacterium ginsenosidimutans, assembly GCF_024807225.1. Classification (GTDB taxonomy): domain Bacteria; phylum Bacteroidota; class Bacteroidia; order Flavobacteriales; family Weeksellaceae; genus Chryseobacterium; species Chryseobacterium ginsenosidimutans. The sequence goes on along the minus strand of NZ_JANUCO010000001.1, from coordinate 2,352,432 downwards.
TAGAAAAAAAGTTCCGGATCTCTAAGATTGAAGACCTGCGTAACTCGCCATGTATCTGGGGAGGAGTAATGAACGCATTGTCCTCTCCCGAAGGGTTTGTAGTTTTAAATGTATAATTTCCTGGTCCAGGAGATATTGGAAAAACATGCATTATTGTAGTTAAAGTAATGGACTTCCATGATACACTTCCAAAAGCGTCAGAAGTCAATACCTACCGATTTGTTTGGGAACCATTATCTTGCTCCATAGAATAAAGATCATACTGCATCATTCCTTCAATATCCGCAACATTCAGCAGATTATACGCGTATTTGCTCAAAAATATTAGTCTAAATGAAATAAGGCTGTCTCAAAGGTAAATTATTACGCTGAGAATTTCCTAAATGACAAAATTTGTCACATAGGAAGTCAGAGAGAGGGTACTTTGAGATAGCCTCTATTAAGGGGCTAATGATTGAGCGTTAGCCGGCACCGAAGCCATATCACTATCGTGGTGTGCACAAATACCAATGTTTTTGTCATTATATATCTAAGCTCTGTCATGCCTTATTGTTACCATCAATACTATTAAAATAAATTGTAGCAGAGAAAGCTATGGCTTTGCGATTTCCAGAACCATTCTGCCGCTGATATCTCCCTTTTTCATCTCATCAAAAACGGTATTGATATCTTCGAGTCTGGCTGTTTTTACAGTAGCCTTCACCTTTCCTTCAACGGCAAAAGCAATGGCTTCTTCCATATCTTTACGTGTTCCCACAATGGAACCCCGGATCGTGGTTCCATTGATCACCGTGTCGAAAATCGAGAGGTCAAAGGTACCTGCAGGTAGTCCGTTTAAGGAAAGTACCCCTTTACGTCGAAGTGCACCGAGCGCCTGATTAAATGCAGTTGTCGATGGTGCTGTCACCAGCATGCCATGCATCCCACCGGTCTCTTTCTTAAGGAACGATCCTGGATCATTTTCTTTAGCATTTACGGTGATATCTGCCCCTAATTCTTTGGCCAGTTTTAATTTATCATCGGCAATATCAATCGCTGCCACGTGCAGGCCCATCGCTTTGGCATACTGAATGGCAAGATGTCCCAGTCCCCCAATTCCGGAAATGCCTACCCATTCCCCCGGTTTGGCATAGGTTTCTTTCAGACCTTTGTAAACAGTAACACCTGCACAAATAATTGGTGCCATTTCTGCAAAATTAATACCTGAAGGAAAACGGGCAACATATCTTGCATCGGCGACCACATATTCGGCAAAACCACCATCTACACTGTAGCCTCCGTTTTTCTGACTTTCACAAAGGGTTTCCCAGCCCGTGTAGCAATAGTCGCAACATCCGCAGGCACTATATAACCATGGTACACCGACAATATCACCCTCTTTAATGTTTTTTACACTATTTCCTAAGGCAACAACATACCCTATCGCCTCGTGTCCGGGAACCAGAGGCATCTTTGGTTTGGCAGGCCAGTCTCCTTCACAGGCGTGCAGATCGGTATGGCAAACACCACAGGCAATGACCTTCACTAATATTTCATTGTCTCCCGGTTCTCTCACCGGCATTTCTTCAATTTGTAATGGCTCTCCAAAAGCGTGGATCACCGCTGCTTTCATTTTTTTTGGTATCATAATTTATAGAGTTCTAGAGCAGAAGGCTTTATTGATAGTAAAGCCATATGCTGAATTAAAGGTTAAATTGGAAAATAAGAAAGTATGCTGTTTTGCAGACCCTTACTGTATTAATATGCAGCGTCCGGAGAAGTGGTACGTATCAGTTTTGCATTGACAAATTCGTAGATGGCCGCAGCCGACTGCTCTCTGCCATAGCCCGAGTGTTTAGTTCCGCCGAACGGAAGTTCAGGCGCAATACCTGTGACATGGTTGATGTACACCATCCCTGTATCCATCTGTCTGGCCACACGAATCGCTCTCTCTTGATTGGTGCTGAAGACCGTACCTCCCAGGCCAAAATCTGTAGCATTCGCCAATTCGATAGCTGCATGCTCATCTTTCACCCTGTACATCATCAATACAGGTCCAAAAATCTCTTCGTGATAGGCAGCAAAGCCAGGTTGAATGTCAGTCAGAATCGTAGGTTCCATAAAGGCACCTGCACGGTCAATTCGTTTACCCCCGGTCACTAATTTCGCACCTTGTTCAACCGCCTTCTGAACCTGTCTGATAACATCGTCAACGGCTTTTTCACTGCTCAGGGGCGCAAGATCGGTCAGCTCCTCCATTGGGTCACCTACTTTCAGGGTTGTGAATTTTGCTTTTACTTTTTCCAAAAATTCTTCGGCAACAGCTTCTTCCACAATCACTCTTTTAGGTGATACACAAACCTGGCCGGCATTCCACATACGGCCACGCACAGCTGCTTCAACTGCCTGCTCAATATCAGCGTCATCGAGCACTACAAAAGCATCGCTTCCGCCAAGCTCCAAAGTAGATTTTTTGACGAGCTTGCCGGCCATTGCTGCGATCGCTGACCCTGCAGGTTCGCTGCCGGTAAATGTCACTGCTTTGATCCTTTTATCAGCAAGCAGGCCGGCGGTTTTGCTGCCCGGAATAAATAAATTCTGATAAACACCTTCAGGAAAGTCTGCTTCCAGAAAAATATCTTCCATTGCCTGAGCGCATTGCGGTACATTAGAGGCGTGTTTAAGAAGCATCGTGTTTCCTGCCATTAAATGGGGTGCCGCAGAGCGGGTGATCTGGTAAAAAGGAAAGTTCCAGGGCTGAATACTTAATAAGACGCCAAGCGGCTCGTAACTGATAAATGCCGAGCCCGTTGGTGTTTCCAGGGGCTGATCGGCCAGGAATTTTCCCCCCTGCTCTGCATAATACTCAAAAATATCTGCACACAAAGCGACTTCTACACGGCTTTCTTTAATCAGTTTTCCCATTTCCAAGGTTGCTAATTCTGCAAGGTGATCTAATTTAATTCGCATCAGTTCTGCAACGCGGTGCAATAATTTCGCACGCTCAGACTTTGCGGATTTCTTCCAGCTTTTGAAAGCTTCGTTCGCAAGGTTAATTTTTGATTCAATCTGTTCCTCCGTCATTTCATCAAAAGATTTCACAAGCGCATTATTGAATGGATTTACTGTTTTAATAACTGATGCTGTTCTTATTGTTTCCATATTATTTATTTTAAAAGGTTGAACAAATCTAGAAACAGAAAAGTATACAGAAAATGACCCCCATCACTAATCTTTGTGATCATCAGCAAAGTAAATTAATATCCCAACTAATTATAATCTTACAACGACATTTGACGAACCTAATTAATACAAATTATTGATAATTAAGCGATTACCCGTCTTTAAATAATGAAAAGACATCATGAAAGTCAAGAATTATGGGATTACTGAAATTTAAGATAATCATAAAATATGATGCCAGAGAAGGTGAAAGAACAAAGTGATAAGGATCATTACAAAATGAAATTACCGTCATCTTCTGAACCTTACTCATATTTTACCTTTGGCCTATGAATTTAGATCAACTTCTAATCAAAAATTCGGAGAAATCAATGCGGTACAATCAATACTAATCTCGTATCGTGACGATAAACAAAATTTAAATCATCCTATTTATTATACGAGTAAAATTAATTACGACCACTTCTTCATCGTATAAAATATAAAAAACACAATTAAAACAATAAAATAATATCAAAATGAAAACTACGAAACATCTTATGGCGCTTGGTTTAGTATTAGGAAGTATGTTATTACCACAATTATCAAATGCTCAAAGATTAGCCCAAAAAAGTACGGCCATCACTATTCTCGGAACATCTCCGATGCACGACTGGGAAATGACCGGTACCAATGCAAATTTTTCTGGAACTGTTTCGGGAAATGCAATCACGAATGTGACCTTCACCGTCCCTGTCAGAAATCTAAAGGCAGAAAAGGGAAAGACGATGGAAAAGAAGGCCTATGATGCATTGAAGGCAGAAAAAGCTCCTAACATATCTTTTACGGCTACTTCCATCAATCTTGGAAAAAGCAATGCTACTGGAAAATTAACAATTGCAGGAGCTACTAAAACCGTTGCGTTCCCTATCTCCATTGTGAAAAAAGGAAACACTTATATCATTGACGGATCCGAAACGATCAAAATGTCAGAATTCGGAATGGAACGCCCAGGGTTTATGGGAATCAAAACTGGTGATGTTGTCACCGTAAAAGTAAATGTAGTCGCAGACTAAACTCAAATCAATTAACTGAATAAAATTTAATATCATGAAAAGAAATATATTAAAAGTCGGCTTCATCGCAGCTTTATTAACAGCAACATCCGCAATCGCTCAAGAAGGTAAATTGGACAATTTGAAACCAAGAGACCAACGGGGATTGACGGTATTTGAAAACCCAAAAGATACTGTTTCCACTTTTGATCACTTAAGAGTAAAAGTGGGAGGTGCATTTGCATTACAATTCCAGGGAATAAGACATGAGAATAATGCGACACCGGTAATGGTTAACGGTGTCAATACCACTCAGTTGTACGACATAGGAAATAACATCAACCTCCCAACCGCCAACTTAGACCTGGACGTCGCTTTATATGACGGTGTTAATCTTCACTTGAGAACATTCTTGTCTTCAAGACACCATAACGAAACTTATGTAAAAGGTGGATACTTACAAATTGATAAGTTGGACTTCATCCAAAAAGGTTTTGCAGAGGAGCTAATGAAATATACAACCATCAAAGTAGGTCAGGATCAAATCAACTATGGTGATGCGCAACTAAGAAGAACCGATAATGCTTACGCTATTTTGAATCCGTTTGTCGGAAATTACCTGATGGATGCTTATGCTACATTTCCTTTTGCAGAACTATACTATCGAAGAAACGGCATTATCATAATGGGTGGTGTGACTAACGGAAAACTTAATCAAACCGCTACTGGAGGAACAAGTCCCGGCATTTACGGAAAATTAGGCTATGATAAACAGATTACACAAGACCTAAGAGTAAGACTAACAGGATCTGTCTACAATATTGCAAGAGCGCCAAGACTTGACTTTTACAATGGAGACAGAGCCGGTTCCAGATACTATTTTGTGATGGAAAATACAGCAGCCACTTCTTCTGCTCAAATGAGATCCGGAATGGTAGATCCTGACTTTTCAAATACGATGACTTCATTTATGATCAACCCGTTTCTGAAATATAAAGGATTGGAATTCTTCGGAATCTTCGAATCCGCATCTGGACGTAACCTCGTAGAAACTGATAGAAGAACGTACAACCAATATGCAGCAGAACTTATCTACAGATTCGGAAATACTGAAAACTTATACTTCGGCGGACGGTACAACAAAGTGGACGGAAAACTAATCACCGGAGACGACATCAGTGTAGACCGATATAATATTGGCGGAGGCTGGTTTATGACTAAAAACATCCTTGCAAAATTAGAATATGTCAACCAGAAATACGACGGATATCCAACAACAAACATCCGCAGAGATGGTAAATTTAACGGATTTATGCTGGAAGCTGTAATATCTTTTTAAGTCTTCATTTAACAGAAGCAGAGGAAACTAGTAGTTCCTCTGTTTCTTAAAACTAAAGCTATGAAACCTTTCTATATGGTACTACTTTTCTTATTTTCTACAACAATGATCAATGCTCAGGAAAATTTTGTAAAAATTAATGGCAGTACAAATGTCAGCAGTTTTCAATTTTTCAATACCACATTTAAAAATGACCTTGATTCTTATTCTCTCTCAGAAAAAAATCTACCTAATATCATTTTAAAAGTGAGTGATTTCGACTGCGGCAATAAGATGATGATCAGGGATTTCCGAAAAATGCTGAATGTGGAAAAATATCCTGAGATGACCATCCGATTTCTCAGCCTTACCAAGGATCAGAAAAATCTCCTTGCAGTTATAGAAGTAAAGATTATGAATCAAACTAAGAAATATCACGTAGATTTCATTATACAGAATAACAAACTGATAGGTCGCAAGAGTCTCAAATTCAGTGATTTCAACATCATACCTCCAAAAAAGATGGGCGGAATGATCGTTGTGAAGGACGACCTCGACCTGATATTCAGTCTGGCAATGAGAATTTAGAGACTACTTTTTCATATAATTAAATTTTGCAAAGCAACATCACCCGCTCTAACCGGTGATGTTGTTTTTTTGTTTGACCACGTCGGCAGCCCCGCTCGCTCCCGATCAAAGTTAAACTACCAAGATGTGCATCGATTCAAATAAGACTATGTCGAGTGGAAGTTTTCGATACCTACGCCTTTGCTTCCGATATTATACTAAGTGCCAAATGCCTATTTAAAATCAATTAAAATTACTTGTAGTAGACAACAAACCGTCGTTCGCTCCTAAAACGGCTGCACGAAGCCAGCCAATTCTATTTACATAATGTTTTTCTAATTGATGATGTATATTAAAAGTTTAAAACAAGTCCTGCACCCAAATTTTTAGGCTCAAGAACAGGATATATTAATGTTATATTTTTTGATTCTTTCTTGTTAAACAGCTTATTGACAGTGGGAAATAACCAATAAGCTAATTCAGTACTTAAAATACCAAATCCTGCTCCTGCCACTACATCTCCTACCCAGTGTTTATTATTTAATGTCCTGTAAATCCCTGTAAAAATGGCAACGGGATAACCGCTAATAGCCAGCCAAAAATTTTTATCCTTATATTCTCTGAATAAAAATTGTGCCGAAGAAAAAGCTGCTGCCGTATGGCCGGAAGGAAAAGAGAAGTTATTGGATCCATCAGGACGCTCTTCTTTTACCAAATGTTTTAAAGGTAATACGAAGGCGGCGGAAATAAGCTGAGAGGTTCCATAAATAATCGTCCTTTCTTTCAAATTATGTTTTCCTTTTATTCCTGCAAGATTATATCCATATACCATTACGACCGGTAAATATTGTGTATAATTATCCAGCTTGATATGTTTTGGTTGATGTTCGCCAATTTCATATTGAAGTAGATCTATTCAGGTTTTTAAGGTCATCGGAACTTAAACTCACAATACCGTAGGCAATAAAAACCGTTGGGACAATCAGTTTTTTATAAGTGGGTTTATAAACCTTGTCATCATACCTTCCGAAATTCGGATCTTTTAGTTTAATTGAATCATATGTAACCTGCCCAAAACAAATGTTTGAACAGGTTAAAGTGATTAGGATCATGGTTAATAATCTCATAATCTATCATTTAAATCTTAAGTTTAACGAAATGATATCAGACTTCATACCCACAGATTTTGTATAATGCCCATATCTGATTTCCAGCATATTGAGCCGTTCGATACCAAATAAACCGTTCTTTGGACTGAATCGGATTCCTGCTCCGTAAAAATGACTGTCGAACTTTGAAAGATCATAATTGCTTGTGTAAAAATCATCAAAAGCCGTGTGCTCCTGATAAGGTGCAAAATATTTTGCCGCGGTCTGAGAATAATACCTGTAAAATGGACTCACCGAAACAAAGGGAGAAATTTTCACCGGAGTTTCCAGACTGAATGTATTTGATTTTAATCCCCAATCATCAGTATAATAGCGGTAATATGCTCTCAGAATTATTTTATCACCCAGAAAATAATTAGCTCTTACTCCCAAAGGTATTTTAAAACGTTTATCAGGCAACGCTTCCTGATGAACAGAATTGTCCGTAAAATAAACTCTGTGAAAAGGTAAACTCAAATATCCCGTCTGCTGAATCCCGTCTGCCAAAAGCTCCACCTGGAAATTCTGATTGATAATTTGTGAATACGAAAGTGATAGCGCAAAAGTATTTCTGCCGCTCGTGCCTTCATTATCAGCAGTTCGCAATTCTATAGGAGCAATCAATTTTACCTGATCCAGATAAGCCTGGAATTTTGCTGTAAATTCTCCCATTTTGTTGGCTGTTTTTTGAGCAAAACCAATATTTGCACCATAAGACTGGTAATCGAATTCACTTGAGAATGAAACGCCTGCCATCAACGTGCTGCCTTTTGTTTCGTTTTCGCGACTCCAGCTTAATGCGGGATAAATTCTGTTATCTGCACGGGAAGCTGATGAATTGGCTTTCAGATCAATCATATCGGAAGATGCCGATGTATAATGATCGATCCCGACACTGAAGTTGAATTTATTTTTTCTGTCTTTTTTATCATATTTCACCATTGTAACATCAATGGTATTGGAAATATCTGTAAGTTTTTCAGAACCTATTCCTCCTGTTACTGCCGAATTGTTTCCGTCCTGTTTGTAATAGCTGGAAACCAGATTCGCTTCATCAAAAGTCAGTTTTTTCGGCTGTTCGCTGCTTGTATTTTCCTGCGCTTTTACATTAAAGATTCCGAAAAGAGCAACGATGCTTATTATCAATTTTTTCATTTAAATTTAAATTAAATATTATAATTACTATTTAATTGCATCCGCAACCGCCGCCCACTTTTCCTGCGTTTGCTCCCGAGGAAACCTTCTCTGTAAGACTGGAAGCTCAATTCTGTTTTTTCTATTGTTCTGTTTCCAAGAACCATTTCGGCATCGTTTAATTTGTTTTTTTCGTATTCTTTTACGGTTGTACAGGATTGTACTGAAGCAATTGTTACTAAAAAGCAAATTGCTGTTGTTATTTTTATGAAATTTTTCATTTGAATTAAGTTTGTTTTTTATTTAAAATGGAATCTTCGATTTCATTTTAGATTAATGTTTTGAGATGAATAAATTTTGTCATGATCATCGATAATGATGCATTCCAGATGGTTGATCTGATTCACCATATTGAGGGCAGAATCAATTCCCATAATACTTACGGGAGTTGCCATTGCATCGGCAATTTCTGCGTTCGGGCAAAAAATGGTAACACTTTTTACACCCGAAACCGGCATTCCGGTTTTAGGATTGATCGTATGAGAATATTTTTTACCGTTGATGACAACAAACTTTTCATAATTTCCTGAAGTTGCAATGGCCATATCTGTGATATTCATATAAGAAAATGGCTGTTTTGCATTTTCCGGATCGGCAATTCCGATAGTCCAGGGTTTTCCGTCAGCCTGATTTCCCCAAGTTGTCAGGTCACCGGAAGCATTTACAATTCCCGATATAACACCTTTTTTTTGGAGAAGTCTTTTTGCCATTTCTGCTGCATACCCTTTTCCGATTCCTCCAAACCCGATTCTCATTCCTTTTTCTTTCAGAAATACGGTCTGGTCTTCGCGATTTAATAGAATATTTTTATAATTGACTAATTTTAAATGCTCTTTAATCAATTCAGGATTAGGAAGCTGTTTCATTTCCCGGTCGAAATTCCAAAAACTTTTATCGATTCCACCATAAGAAATGTCAAAATATCCGTCTGTGATATTGCTAATTCTCAAACTTCTTTCAATTAAATCAAAAACCTCCAGATCAACTTTTACAGGTTGTATTCCTGCATTTTGATTGATGAGGTTGGTCTGACTTTCTTCATTGAACGTCGTCAGTAATTTTTCAATTCTCCGGATTTCGTCAACGGCAGCGTCGATATGATGTTGCGCAGTCTTTTCGTCATTGTTGACAACGGTAATTTCAAAAGCATTCCCCATTAATTTCTGGGGTCTTTTGAATTCTCTTAGCATAACTCTCTTACTGTTTTTGATTGTCTTTGATATCTCTGATCTCGTTGCTGAAAGCCAAAGCGTTTTCAGAAGGAAGACCTTCCCAGCTTTTCAGTACTTTTCCTTCGGAATTCAATAAAAGGGTATAAGGAAACAGTCCTTTTGAATTATATTGGTCCGCAAGTGAAGCATTTTCTTTTTTCAGTTCTGTGGAAAGTTGATTTTTCCTGTTTCTCGGAAAATCTGCGTTGATGTAGACAATTATATTTTCTGTTTCCAGCTTTTTGAAATCTTCTGTTTCGATAATGTTTTTATGAAGCTTAATGCACGGAATGCACCAGTCGGAACCGGAAAAATTGAGCAAAATAAGCTCTTTATTTTCTGTAGCCTGTTTTTTGGCATTATCCATACGGTTCTGAGCCTGAATGCCAATTGAAAAAACTGCCATTATCAAGGCTAAAATTATTGTTTTCATTATTTAAAATTTTATAATGATTTTTTTATTTTTATTATGTAATAGGAATATTAATAAAGCTGAAAAATGAACTTTATTATAGAAGTTTTAATTTGATTATATAAATAATCAAGTTAAAATAAAATTTAGCTCTGAAAATATCTTGGCGGCTCCCATACTGAATTTATAAAACCTTTAAAGCAAAAGTTTTCGTCATAGGAAGGTATTTTGTGAGAGCGGATCTGTTTGAAACTGTCATTTTTAATTTCAAAACGAAATCCCTGTTCAATAGTAAAAAACAGTGCAAGAGGTGCCGAATGAATAATAAAAGGTAATTTTTGATCTTTACCATAATCTCCGTCTTTCAACGGATGATCGTAGTGTGTTTTCAGAAATGAAGTGAGAGACATTTCCGGATTCAAAGCTTTGTGTTCACAATAATGCTCGATCAAATCAGGAATTTTCAAAAGCTGATACAGTTCGGTTGTGGAAACCAAATACAAAGATAAGAGCAATATTGAAATCAACTTTTTCACTTAATCAAAATTATGAAATGTTTTGGTTAGAATGATTTTAAATTATGAGCAGTCAATTATTTAACTTCCCTCTTTGTTTCATTTACCCACTTTTTTACTTCGAATCGATCAGACAGCGAAAGTTTTGCCTTCTGATGAATGGCTGTGTAAGAAGTAAGCGGCATTTCTCCGTCTTTGACAGTTTCAATAATCTCATCAAGTTTTTTAAGCTTCTCTTCCTGGCTGTAAGAATTGAACTCGTCAAAATTCAAATGTCTTTTTCCGGAATTCACATGATCAGACAACCACCATTTCAATGGTTGTATATTACTGTACCAGGGATAGAAAGTGTTATTGGAATGACAGTCATAGCAGCTCGTTTTCAAAATGGTTTGAACTGTTATAGGTATTTTATAATAATTTCCGATAGCATTGACAGATCCGCTCTGGCTGATATTTTTTTAACACCAATAAACTGAATACCGATAAACAGTAACAACAGTACGGTTAAAATATTTTTTATGGTGAAAAATGACTTCTTCATTATTTTATTTTTTTGAATTTATTTTTTTATAACTTAAGCGGAATTATTCCTCTTCACTTGCCTAATTTTACTTTTACATTATAGAAAACATAAGGTGATTGGCTCCAGCCAAATCACAGCAGAATAGAGACCAATACAAACGTGTTGAACCGTAAAAAAACGGAAATGACTAACAATATTTAGGAGGTCGCCATATAGAATTTAAAGCACCTTTATCATAAAAGGATACATCATAGGAATAAATTTTCTCATGATGATCTGTTATTGACTGCTTTTTAACCTCAAAAGTGATGTCAGGATTTATAGTTTCTATAAAGACAGGAATCTTCAGCAACTGATATAACTCAGTTGTCGGAACCAAATAAAAGGAAAGTAATATTATGGAAATGAACTTTCTCACAACACAAAATTAGATTTTTTCCTTTTTAGAATGATTATAAAATAATGCAACTTTCAGCACTACTTCAGAAAACCACTTCCTTATCTTTTACTAAAATGTTTACCGGTATTTGCAACTCCGTTTGAATTTTTACCCTTAATGCTTCTTGCGCTGAGGGTTCACCGTGAACCAACATGATCTGTTGAGGAGCATCTTTAAATTTCCCTATCCATTCCATCAGTTCAGATTGATCAGCATGGGCAGACAATCCCGTCAATTCAACAATATTTGCTTTTACAGGATAGTATCTTCCGTGAATTTTCAACTCATGAGATTCGTTAAGTAATGCTCTTCCACGAGTACCTTCTGCCTGAAAACCAACAATTAATACGGTATTCCGGCTGTTTCCGACATCATGTTTTAAATATTCAAGAACACGACCTCCTGTCATCATCCCACTGCCTGCAATTATTATTTTACTATGCTTGTCATGAACGATTTCTTCAGTATTCGTATATTCTCTATTGATATTCATCTGTTCAATAATTTCCAGCCATTTTTCTTTATTAACAGTTGTGTATTGAGCGTATTCAACCATAATGTCAGTGGCCGAAGCAGCCATTGGGCTATCCATAATTACAGGAAGATTGTAAGGGATTCTGTTCTGTTCCTTGAGCTGATAAAGAATATAAATAAGCTCCTGTGCTCTGCCCACCGCAAAACTGGGAATAATTATATTACCATGGTTCTTAACAGTGAGATTGATCCATTGTTCCAATTTATCATACAAATTGGCTGCATCATGAAGTCTGTCTCCGTAAGTAGATTCCATTACTATAAAATCTGCTTTGGTGAAAAAATCAGGAGGAGGTAAAATTGCACTGTGAGTCCGTCCGATATCACCTGAAAAAACAATAGTTTTTCCAAAACATACAATTTCTAAAGAGCAAGCCCCAATGATATGTCCGCAAGGCTTGAATCTGAACTGGATATGATCACTTAATTTGACATTATGATTCTCTTTAACAGTGAAAAATTGTTTAAAAGATCTTTCAGCATCATTTATCGTGTACAACGGTTTTGCGGGATTATGCTTAGTATAATGGTGAAAATTTGCTTTCTTCGCGTCCTCTTCCTGCAGTTTTGCACTATCAAGTAAAATCAATTTTGCCAATTCTTTGGTAGGTTCAGTTATATAAATTTTACCTTTAAACCCGTTTTTTACAAGAAGAGGAATATATCCACAATGATCAAGATGGGCATGGGTAAGAATGACAATATCTATTTCAGCAACATTGACATTTAACGATTCCCAGTTTTGTTCACGCAAAGATTTAATGCCCTGAAATAACCCACAATCTACTAATATATTAAGTTCAGGCGTTTTTAGTAAATGCTTGGATCCGGTAACTGTTTCAGCTCCTCCAAGAGATTTTAGAATGATAGTGTCCATTGTTTTTATTTTTATAAATCTGTTGCACACTTAGTTTACTCAGGCTTTGACACTTGAATAATCTCCTAAAATGCGTAACAGGTTTTATGAATTAATACTGAAAAATTTTAGCGTATTTTGATCTCTTTTACTTCTTTTTTATCCAGATTAGTTTTATTAATAGTAATATTTAATAATCCCCCTTTATAATTGGCTTTTATGTGGCCTAATGTAATATTGTCAGGTAAACGGAAACTGCGGGCAAATGAGGAAGCTGAAAATTCTTTTCTTACATAATTTTCTTTTTCTTCTTTTTTCTCTGCACTGGTTTCAGCACTGATGATCAGTGCTCCGTCTTCAACAGCTACTTTGAAATCCTTTTTCTTGAATCCCGGAGCCGAAACTTTTAGCTTATAAATACCATTTTTGTCAATAATATTAACAGTAGGTTCAGCTTTAACCGACTGATTAACAATATTATCATTCTTCCAAAAATCTTCTACCAGAGATTCTAATGATTGAGATTGATTTGCTGGATTGGTTTTTTCTAAAGTTTTCATAAAAAATTATTTTAAGGTTTATACTCCAAAGGTATAATGGAAATAATTTTTAAATCATGACTATCGTTGCGTTTTGAAATGATACTAATCACTTTTTTCCCAGGCATCGAGGATTTCAATTATTGAGGAAATAGCTAATTTTGAGTCTGGAACGGTAATGTATTTCAATCCGGAATCCTGAATTATTGATACATCCATGGTAACCTGTTCCTGGAATCTGAATATAAAATATTTGATCCCATAGAATATAAGTTTCAAAATAAGGTTATTTGAAACCGGGGTTTCCTGATCAATGATTATGACAGTGTCTTTTGCTTCTGCAAAATGGACTGTAGCTTCACTTAAAGGATCTACTATAATCGTAATTTTATGTTTTTTACGATTAGCTAAAGCCAGAAGCTTTTTATCTTCTTGGCTGATATTATAAACTATGACTTTCATACTGTCTGTTCAATCTTCAAATGTATTGAACTGCATAGAACTTACAAATGCATGAAATCATTATAAAAAGTGATACAGATTAGTTTTTAAGCTTTTGAAGTCTTAAAACATCGAGTATGGTAATCTTCCCGGCACTTCTGTCTATTAAATTTTCTTCGTTAAAATCACTGAGAATTCTGCTTACCGTTTCAATAGCCATTCCAGCCATAGAAGCAAGATTTTCTCTAGAAATTTCAAAATTGTCGGTGTGAGGATGTTTTGCACGGAGTTTAAGTAAGACCTCTGCCATTCTTTTTCTCACAGAAAAATAGGCAAGTTGCAATAACTGCTCTTCATGGGTAATAACATTTTGTGCAAGAATTTTGATGAATTTTTCTGCTACATCAGGATATTTATAAAACAATTGATCGATAACTTGTCTGGGAACTGAACATAAGGTCGCATCCTCCAATACTTCAGCTGTCTCTTTATATTCTTTTCCTGCAAATAATGACGTGATTCCAAAATATTCTTCCAGGCTGTAGACTCCTGTCATAAGTTCTTTTCCATCTTCCGTCATTTTTGTTGTTTTCACTGAGCCTGATATAATAAGATAAACAGCATTTGCAGTATCGCCTTCATAGTATATAATCTGCTTCTTTTTAAAGAACTTCACTTTTCGTTCATCAAAGGCTTTCTTTAATTCATCAAGACCATGTGAACCATGAAATAAATTTGTCATTTGAGTAAGAATATTACTGTAAAGACTTTTCTGACGTTCTTTCTTTTTCAATCGGCTTTCAATAGCACTGAGGAGTTCTATATCATCAAAAGGCTTGGTAAGATAGTCATCTGCACCCATTTCTATTCCTTTTCGGACTTCTACCCGTTCCGTTTTTGCCGTTATAAAAATAAAAGGAATAAGCGCAGTATCCTCTCTTTTGCTTAAAAGATGTAAAACCCCATACCCGTCAAGTTCCGGCATCATAATATCACATAATATCACATCCGGGATATGTTTAATAGCCAGATCTACTCCTTGCCTACCATTAGAAGCCTGAAATACTTCATAATTGGCAAGTTGAAGGATCTCCGAAGTACTTTCGCGGATATCGTCATTATCTTCGATAATCAATATGCATGTTTTTTCCATTGGAACTAAATTGGAGTTTTATTAATTATTTTTTCTGAAATGATAAAATAAATTCGGTGCCCTCACCTGATTTACTTTCAAAATGGATTCTACCATCCATGAGATTTACATACCGTTGCACAATATTGAGTCCTAATCCTGTTCCTGGAATATTGCCTATATTGTGTGCTCTGAAAAATGGCTGAAAAAGACCAGATTGGTCTTCTTCAGGTATTCCTATTCCATTATCTTTTACTGAAAGCACAAATCTATCTTCATTTATTTCTGTAGAGAATTCAATCAACGTATGTTCTCCTGAATATTTTATAGCATTACTTATTAAATTCATTAAACAATTCCTTAATAAATTTTGATCCAGATTTACATCATTTTCTGATCCTGTATGCTGATAAATAATAATTTGATCTTCTTTGGTGATAAGCTGCATTTCTTCCGTAAGTTCTTCTGAAAACTTCATGATATCAAATACGTCATAATTAGGAGAAACAATACCGGCCTCCAGCTTTTCCAATGAAAGAAAATCATTAAGAATACCGTTCAGACTACCAATTGCCGTTTTAATTTTATGGAGATGTTTTAATATTTGGATATTGTCGGAAGTATGAAGATATTTCTCTATCAAAATAACCGATAACTGCATGGAACTTAAAGGAGTACGAAATTCGTGCGATGCCATTGAAACAAAACGGCTTTTCATCCGATTGAGTTGTTTCTCCTTTTCCAAGGCCATACTAGCCTCTTCTTTTGCTTTTTCCAATTCATGAAGCATTTTTTTTAAGGATTTTGTTCTGTTCTCTACCAATTCTTCCAGCTCGGCGGCGTATTTTTTAAGAGATTCTTCTGCTTCTTTTTCTTTTGAAAGATCATGGATAAAACCTGTATAGATCACCCTATCCTGATATTGCACTTCGCTTACAGCAAGCCTGAAAGGAAATTGTGTACCATCTTTTCTTAGTCCCCTAACTTCCCTTCCTTTTCCAATGATTTTCTTTTCTCCAGTATCCTGATAATGAATAAGATAACCATCATGCCTGCTTTTATCAGGCTCTGGCATCAGTACTGAAATATTTTTGCCTGTTAATTCTTCTACTTTATACCCAAATATTTTTAGTGCAGAGGGATTCATACTTTCTATTCTCCCTCTGTTATCAATGGTTATAATACCATCAATAGCAGTTTCAATAATGGCTTGTAATAATTTGGCACTTTCCATAATCCATATATTAAATCATCATATAAAGTTATGCGTTTTAATATAAAAAATAGTATGTGAATGTAAAAAAAATGTTAAAACAACAAATTAATATTAATTATTCTCAATAAAAAAGAATAAAAAAATTGAAATCTAAAATATTAAAAAAACAGATGATCAGTTTCCGGAATGATCAATAGTGGAATTTCTAACTCTGCAGCCTGTCTTGCAGCATGACTGCTTTTAGTAAATCTTTCGAGAAAACTCCTGTGGTCATGTCCCATTGCCAAGATATCAATGTCTTTATTTTTCAGGATATCTAAACCGTAATCTATATTTTCGCTGTAAATACAGTTATAACAAACTTTACCATCAAGAGCCTTTAAAAAGACTTCTTTTTTATGTTCATAAGAAGTATCCTGAATCACATCATTATTGCTCTGAATAATGTGAGTAATTAAAAGTTCGGCATCAAAATATTGGGCAAACTTAATCAAAGATTGAGCAATTTTTATATCTTTTTTGTTCAGATCTGTTGCAAAAGCGATCTTTTTTATTTCCTTATATTTATGGTTTTGAGGAATTAATAAGAGCGGATATTGTGTATTTTCAATCATTTTAAGACTGTTGCTTCCAAAAATAAAACGGGCAAGCATTCCGGCTCCCTGCATCCCCATTACAATGAGCAATGTTTTATTATTGGCTGCTGTATTATTTATTAACTGCACAACATCACCTCCCTCGCAAGAATAGTATATCGACGGATGATAAGGAAAAGCTTCATCTCCCCATAAAGTTTTCTCTTTATCTTCAAGCACTTTTACCAGTTTTTTCATCTCCTTACTGTTTTCATCCTGTAAAGCCGGATATTCATATAAAGCCCACGCGGTCTGCCCAAGCATAGGACTTTCAATGGGCAGGCCAAAAGCATAGCATAAATGAATATTGGATTTCAAGGCATTAGCAAGATGAAGTGCATACAATGCAGCATTTTTTGCCGGCTTTGAATAGTCTGTAGGTACTACAATCGTTCTCATAATTTTATTATTTATTTTGGTTAAATTTATTTTCGAGTGAATCATCAAAATGGTAAATGTCTTTATAGAGTACAGGTTTTCCATCTTTTATTAAGCAAGTCAGATAAGTAATGATAATAGGAACCGGCTGCTTCAAAACAAAATCTTTTCTTTGGTAATCAGCCATTGCATTTTCTAAAATGGAAATCTTATTTCCAGAGCCATCATTTTCTAAAAGGAGAGATGCGAGTTCTTTAGCATTTTCAACACGAATGCATCCATGACTGAAAGCCCTTTCATCTTTATTAAACAATTGTTTCTGAGAAGTATCATGGAGATATACTCCATAAGAGTTTTCAAATCTAAAAACCACTGCTCCTAATGCATTATCACAACCAGATGATTGTCTGACACTATATCGATGAGGATTTTGACGGATCTCTTTTAATTTTGACGAAGTTATTTCGACTTCATTACCTTGTTTATCGTAAACTGAATAAGGATGATCTGTTAAATAACTTTTGTTTTTTAAAATTTTTGGAAGCATTTCTTTTACGAAAATACTTTGGGGAACTTTCCAGTCCGGGGCTGTTGTAAAATAATTAATTTTGCTTTCCAGAACCGGAGTTTTGGTGGTCGGTTTTCCTATAATAACTTTAAAATCAGATACAATTTCTTTTTGATGAAATTCTAATGCGTAAGAAGGAATATTTATTAAAATATACGGGATACTTTGGTTATTAATCCATCTGAGACGTTCCATATTAATGATGATTTTCTGTATTTCCGTTTGGGGCGCTATACAGTCATTTTCTGCATAAAGGGTATTCAAATAATTCTGAAAGTCTGTATATGCTTTGATTTTAGGCTGAACATCAACAATCATCTTAAGAAAATCTGCATGCTGTCTTGCATATAACAAGACATTCTCTGAGCGAAATCCATTAATATCATTTATATCAATATAGGATGAGCTGTAGGAAGGATTATATTTTCCAAAATGAAGATTATTAATGAAAGTAATAAGAGCATCGGTCATCAAAATATCAAACATTGCCTTTTCTTTTTGAGTCGTTTCTGTGGGCGTGTCTCTCAATTTTTTTAATTTCTGAAGAGAAATAACATCCCAATGATAATCAGATAAAGACAGTCCGAATCGGTAGGAATACTCCAGCAACAACATTGCTATTTCTGGCTGATCTGATTTCTGTGCAGGGTGTATCCAGGCATATTCAGAATTATTCCTGACATAAAACTGAGTGACCGATTGGGGGTAATTCAATTTCGAGAGAGTAACATTATCTTTAAGTGAAGAAGCAATCTCATTAGTCATTTTCAAATCCTGAGCCCGTGTGATCATTGCACAGCAAAGAATAATTGTGAAGGTTAAAAAAGCTTTCATAATCTGAAATTTATACCACAAATTTCCAAATTACCTTACTGTCAAATAATGACTGCCATCACTAAAAATAATGATACAGCTATAAATTAATTTAAGTTTCATCAAGGCTTCTCCGAACACTTAAAATAAAGAGATCAATGTAAATCAGTTCTGTAACCAACGGTTGATTTAGCTCTTGTAGAAGGTTGAACTGATGAACTGACCAACATCATTTTTTCCCGTGATGCATGTCATATTATTTCCAATGCTGTTTCAAGACCTTTGATATGAATTAAAATAAAACATTTCATGAAAAAATCACACTATCATAAGATGATCCTTTTTACAGTATTTGTATTTACAGTGCTTCTCAATTCCTGCAGCTCCACCCATATAGCAAGCAGTTGGCGGGACCCAGATACACAGATCCATCCTACAGATTGGAAAAAAGTACTGGTGATGGCACTATTAAGAAATGAAACCAACCGAAGAAGTGCTGAAGATGAAATGATGAAATATCTTGATGGAAAAGGTATTACCTCTTACAGTTATCTGGATGAAAGTTTTAACAGAAAGAATGAACAGGCTTTACGGAGTAAAATAAAAAAAGACGGTTTTGATGCTGCTATAACGATGCGTCTGATTGATGTAGATAAAGAAAAGGTATATACTCCCCAGCAATATTATATGTACCCCATGTATTATAATGATTTCATCACCTATTATTACAGAAACTGGATGTATTACAATATTCCCGGCAATTATACCATCACCAAAAAATTCATTATTGAAACTATAATTTATTCTATTAAAGATGATAAAATAATATGGTCAGGAATTACAGAAACGTATGATCCGAAGGGAGTAAAAAGACTAACGAACGAAATTGCCCGTACCCTTCGTAATAAAATGCAGCAGGAGGGATTTATTGAAAAATAATCAATACTAAATAAATAATAACACGCCATGATCAATGTAAAAAAAGAAGGTATCATCCTGGAAAAGACCAACCATGGATTTGAAAGCTTGGGTGTTCTAAATCCAACCATTCTAAGTGAAAACCACTCAGCTCATCTATTTTACAGGGCGGTGAGCAAAGACAATTATTCAAGCATTGGTTATTGTCAGTTAAAAACACCATTAACGGTTGAAAACCGGATGGAAATCCCTATTCTTTATCCACAATATGATTATGAAAAAGAAGGTATAGAAGATCCACGGATTGTAAAAATTGATGATGTATATTATTTGACCTACACTGCTTATGATGGTATCAATGCATTAGGGGCATTAGCTACATCAAAAGATTTGGTGACATGGGAGAAAAGAGGACTTATCGTACCACAATATTCCTATGAAGAGTTTAAACATTTAGCAGAGTCAAGAGGCGAATTAAATGAAAAATACTTTCGTTTCAACGGAAAATATATTGTTCCTAAAAAAAAGGGTAAAAAGATACTGATCTGGGATAAAAATGTAATATTATTTCCAAGGCGTATTAACGGGAAACTATATTTTTTACATCGTATAAAACCAGACATTCAGATTGTTGGTGTTACGGATTTAAGTGAGCTAACCCATAATTTTTGGGATAACTTTCTCTTAATGTTTAGCGATCACTTACTTATTTCATCAAAATATGACCATGAAGTAAGCTATGTGGGAGGTGGATGCCCTCCCATTGAAACAGAAAAAGGCTGGCTATTGATCTATCATGGAGTTCATGATACCGCTGCTGGCTATGTATATTGTGTTTGTGCAGCATTATTAGATTTAGAAGATCCTACCCGCGAAATTGCCCGTTTACCCTACCCATTATTTAAGCCTGAATACAATTACGAGCTGTATGGAAAAGTTAATAACGTTTGTTTTCCCACTGGAACATTGGTTCGTGAAGACACATTATATATCTATTATGGAGCAGCGGACGAACATATTGCCTGCGCCTCTATGTCTCTTTCGGAATTACTAAAAGAACTAATAAATTATAAAAATTCGCAACATGAAAATAAGATTAAATAGAAGCGAGAGACTGCTTGAACAAAATTCCCCACAATTTTTGCTGGAGAAAAAAATACCGCAGCTTTTAATGATCACTACTTTTCCACCCAGGGAATGTGGTATTGCAACCTATACTCAGGATTTAATTCAAGCCATTAACAACAAATTCTCAGAATCCTTTGATATTAAAATATGTGCATTGGAAAATGGAAAGCATGATTATGATGAGAATGTCGATTATATATTAGAAACACAAAACCCTCATTCTTATTACAGATTAATCCGTGATATTACAGCCTCCGATCGAATGGAGTTAGTTGTTCTGCAGCACGAGTTCGGTTTATTTAGAGGCAATGAAAAAGAATTACTAATGCTCCTGCAATCTATACAGAAAACTTCTGTAGTGGTATTCCA
The DNA here is from genome assembly GCF_024807225.1 of Chryseobacterium ginsenosidimutans. GTDB lineage: Bacteria > Bacteroidota > Bacteroidia > Flavobacteriales > Weeksellaceae > Chryseobacterium > Chryseobacterium ginsenosidimutans. Next base: position 2,331,379 of record NZ_JANUCO010000001.1, on the reverse strand, counting down.
TACCGTTTTGCCCAAACCGGACAGGGAAACACAACAATATATTCAGAGCATCGCTGAGATTACAGATATGATAATCGTAATGACTCAGGCTGCCAAAAAAATATTAGAGGATGATTATCTGATCATAAAAGAAAAAATTACGGTGATACCACACGGCACACACTTAGTACAGTATATTGATAAAAAAGTTTTAAAAGAAAAATATGATTACCTGAACAGAAAAGTACTTTCAACTTTTGGTTTGCTGAGTTCAGGTAAAGGTATCGAAGCAACACTAAAAGCTTTGCCTTCTATCATTTTGCAACATCCTGAAACCTTATTTCTGATTATAGGAAAAACTCATCCGTGTGTTGTACAGCAGGAAGGTGAAAAATACAGACAAAACTTAGAATTATTAATCGAAGAATTACAGTTATCCGGAAATGTAGCTTTTGTTAATGAATATTTGGCTCTTGATACTTTACTGGAATATCTGCAGATGACAGACATTTATCTGTTTACCTCCAAAGATCTCAATCAGGCGGTAAGCGGCACATTTTCCTATGCTATCAGCTGTGGTTGCCCTATTATATCCACCCCTATTCCACATGCTCTGGAAGTATTGGAAAAAGGAGCAGGTACTATCATCGGTTTTAATGATTCCCTGCAACTCGCCAAACAGGTAATTAACTTATTGGATGATGAATTATTAAGAAATAAGATTGCATTAAACGGTTTACATCAAATGGCTCCAACGGCTTGGGAAAATTCTGCAATAGCTCATGTTCAGCTGTTTAAAAATATTTCAAATTCCAATTTAAATATTCAATACAAAATGCCGGAAATCAACCTGAATCATTTGAAAAATATGACCACTGATTTTGGGATTCTTCAATTTTCAATTATAAATCGTCCGGATGAAGAGTCGGGATATACGCTGGATGATAATGCAAGAGCTTTAATAGCAATGTGCCAATATTACAGGATCTATAAAAGAAAAGATGATTTGAATTACATCAATATCTACTTTTATTTCATACTATTTACTTTTCAGGAAGAAGGCTCTTTTTTAAATTATGTTGATGTTAAAAAACAATTTACCGACCAAAACGGTACTTGTAATCTTGAAGATTCTTTTGGCAGAGCGATATGGGCATTGGGATACCTAATTTCGATACAAGAGATCATCCCTTCAGAATTAATTATTAAAGCAAAGAAACTGTTTTATAAAGTTATTTTGCAAGCCGAATACGTTCACTCGACTAGGGCAATGGCATTTATTATTAAGGGATTATATTTTGCGAATACTAAAAATGATAATCCGTTAAATATTCAACTTATAGAACAACTTGCCGACCGTTTAGTTCAGATGTATAGACATGAAACTGATGATCAATGGCAGTGGTATGAAAGTTATCTCACATACGCCAATAGTGTGCTTCCTGAGGCGATGCTTTTTGCCTGGTTAACATCCCGTAAACCAATATATCGATCAGTTGCTTTGGATTCATTTGATTTTCTACTGTCAAAAATATTTTCTCAGGATGCGATTAAAGTAATCTCTAATAAAGGTTGGATGCATAATGGCCAGGAAATTAATACGGACCATATAGGTGGAGAGCAACCCATTGATGTAGCCTATACCATTCTAGCGTTAAACGAATTTTACAACAATTTCAAAATTGAAGACTACAAGGATAAAATGTTCACTGCTTTTGACTGGTTTTTAGGAAATAATCATTTGAACCAGATAATTTATAATCCCTGCACCGGAGGATGTTATGATGGTCTGGAAGAAAGCTCTATCAATTTAAACCAGGGGGCTGAATCCACCATCAGCTACTTAATGGCAAGACTGACAATGGAAAAAAACACTAAATCAGCAGAAAAACCAGGACAAAACACACAAGATAAAAAAATACATTTCTTAAAACCAATCTGAAATGATAGAGCTTTCTGTGCTCTTACTAAGGAATCAATAACTTGAATTTCAAATCAATTACAATAAATTTTTAATTAACAATCTTAACATTTTTATTAACCAAAAAAATTAAAATGAAAGCAAACACGAAATTACAAAGAGAGGTTCAGGATGCCATTGCATGGGAACCTTTATTGCACGCAGCAGAAATTGGTATCACCGTACAAGATGGTATCGTTTCCTTAACCGGAATCGTTGACAGCTATGCAAAAAAGACAGAAGCAGAAAGTGCAGCAAAAAAAGTTGCGGGAGTAAAAGCTTTAGTTGAAAATATTGAAGTGAAATTTCCAAGCTCATGGGTCAAATCTGACGCCGAAGTCGCAAAAGAAGTATTAGACGCATTTAAATCAAATTATTCTATTCCCGATGACAAAATAATGGTAAAAGTTGAGGATGGTTGGGTTACTTTAGAAGGTGAATTACCTTGGCATTACCAAAAAGAAGAGGTAGAAAGGGTAGTAAAATATCTTATCGGTGTAAAGGGCTTGATCAACAAAATTAAAGTCAAATCAGAATTAGACGATGCAATACAAAAAAAAGATATTGAAGACGCACTGAAAAGAAGCTCAATTTATGATAGTGATATTAAAGTATCCGTTTTAGGAACTACAGTAACTTTAACAGGAACTACAAATTCATTGTATCAAAAAGAAGAGGCTGGACGTATTGCGTGGAAAACCCGTGGTATCTGGAATGTGAAAAATGAATTGGAAGTTGACTACGAATACGCATTTTAATAATGCCTGATCAACTTCTGACCTGTGGAAGATAATATCGTCTTTCACAGGTTTTATATCATTCATGCTGCATCATTTTTAAAATTAAAATCATTCTACCAATCTGAAATCATGAAAAAATTAAAAATAAAGTAACCATTATAATCGGCGGATTGGAAGCATTGGAAAAATTACAGGTAAAATATTTTTAGAAGAGGGAGCAAAAGTAATGCTGGCCGATATCAATCAATTCATTACAGTCTAATAAAAACGTTAAAAATCAATTAATTATGAAAATTCAAATTGGAATTACAGACAATCACCGACAGGCAGTTGCTGATGTACTAATAAAAATACTGGCAGATGAAAACGTTTTATATATGAAAACGAAAAATGCCCAATGGAATGTTGAAGGGGCTGACTATTATGACAAACAGATTTTTTTTGAAACTCAATGCAAACAATTGGATAAAATCATAAACAGTACTGCAGAAAGAATCCGCTCTATTGGGCATCTCGTACCGGCAACTTTACACTCGCATCTTGACTTAACCCATCTTACAGAACAAGAAGGAAAGATAAACAATAGCCAGACTTTAATTACAGAATTGTTGAAAGATCATGAAAGTCTTATCATTAAACTTCGTGAGCATGTCATGTGCTGTACAGATGATTTCCATGACATAGCAACGGGGCATTTTATAATTCGCCTCATAGAAACACATCAAAAAATGGCCTGGTTTTTACGTTCTTATTTATTATGATAAATTAAGAATTAAAAAATGTAGCCACTGTTGAGATATCTAATTTTTAATAAAAAACATAATACCATGAAAGCATCGGCCGCTTTAACAATCATAGTACTCATTACTTTGCAAATTCCACTAAGACTTTTTCTCAAGATTGGGTTTGTAAAAAGCATCTCAAAAAGGAACTTTGTCTATTGTTTTTGAATTTCTTTATATAATCGCTCTACATTTTCTTTTGTAAAAAGTCCTGTTCCTTCAGCCATTGTAGTGGCAGATCCACACGCGATTCCCATGGACAGGACTTCTTTATAATTTCCGCCTTGTATTAACACAGAAACCATTCCGGCAACCATGCTGTCTCCGGCACCAACAGTGCTTTTCACTTCTACAGGCGGCGCCTCAATCCTAATTTTTTCGCTTGCTGAAAATAAAACAGCTCCTTGAGAACCCAATGACACTATTACAACCTCAGCTTTACCCTGCGAAATGATAAGCTGGGCAGCTTGATCTACATCAGTTTCTTCCAGCTTATCTTTTCCCACTAAAAAGGCAAGTTCCCCAATATTCGGTTTTAATAAAAACACCCCCTCTTCTACCGCTGTTTTCAGAGCTTCCCCTGATGTATCAATAATTACCTTACTTCCCTTTGACTTACACATCTTAACAAGCTGTTTCATAAAATTTGAATCAGTTCCTGTAGGTAAACTGCCGCTAATTACTACAAAATCAGGAAACGGATTCACTTCCTCAACACTTTTTAAAATTTCGTTTTGCTCTTCTTTTGTTAAGAGTTCTCCAGGAAATCCAAATCGATACTGTTTGTTACAGGCTGTATCCAGAACAATAAAATTTTCCCGCGTTTCTGAAGTGACATAGAAAGGTCTTATATTCAGCTGCTCGCCTTGAAGCAAACCTTCCAGTAACTTGCCGGTTCTGCCTCCTGAAGTAAAAAAGGCATCTGAATTTACTCCTAATCTTTTTAGGGCTCGAGATACATTAATTCCCCCACCCCCAGCTTCATACTTGGGAGAATTACAACGTAATTTTTTTTCTGGAATTATATTTGAAACACTGCTGCTCTTGTCTACGGACGGGTTCAGTGTGATGGTTAAAACAGATTTTTTCATTTCTTAATTTTTAGAATACTATAGAATTATAATAGGTCTAATAACCGACAAATCCGTTGGACACATCCAAAGGTTAGTAACAATGGACAGCTCAAAAATTATTGATTCTATTATTCAAATTTCAACAATAAACCATACACTGCCAAATATTTAATCTGATCAACATCATATTTCATCGTGATGTAGATCATCTTATCTTCAATAAGGTTTCCTGACCTTTGAAATATAAATTTATAACAAAATGAAAACAAATGCAGAATTACAAAAAGATGTTCAGGACGCTATTAAATGGGAACCCCTACTAAATTCAGCAGAAATCGGAGTTATTGTAAAAAACGGAATCGTAACTCTTACAGGAACTGTAGATAGCTATGCAAAGAAATTACAGGCAGAGCATGCCACAAAAAACGTCTCAGGAGTAAAAATTCTGGTAGAAGATATTGAAGTAAAATTGCCAGATCCCCGGTCAAAAACTGATGTCGAAATTGCCGGTGAAATTATAGCTGCATTTAATGCAAACTCATTTATTCCACAAGAAAAAATAACTGTAAAAGTAGAAAACGGCTGGGTAGATCTTGATGGTGAAGTGTCTTGGGAGTACATAAGGGATATTACAGAAAATGCCATCAGGTATCTTCCCGGCGTCAAAGGTATTTACAATAATATTACCATTAACCCCGAAATCCAGAACACTGTTGAAAAAAAAGATGTAGAGCAGGCTCTTAAAAGAAGCTCAATTGACAGTAGTGAGATCAACGTATCAGTATCCGGAACAACAGTCACATTAACCGGAAACGTCCACACCTGGCATCAAAAGGAAGAAGCAGGTCGCATCGTCTGGAAAACTCCCGGTATACAAGATGTAAAAAATGAGTTAACAGTGGATTATGAGTACGATCTATAATTCATTACTAATTCTTAAACGTTCCGGATTGTACATTTTGTCTATCGGCTGAAAATATTTCTGCAAATATCAATAATGGACAATCTAACTATATGAACATTATAAACATCATATCGTGGAAACCTATTTTAAAAAAAACTTCAGTATTGTAGGCAATATAGCTTCATTCTCCAGCCGCTTTTTTAAAGAAATTTTCAAACCGGGCTTTGAGTTTAAAGAGTTTACCCGACAGTGTTTTGTTGTGGGCTATCAGTCATTAGCATTAGTGACCATAACAGGTTTTATCATGGGGCTGGTACTCACCATACAGTCGCGTCCTGCTATGGCAAGGTTCGGAGCCGAGTCTATGATACCCGGTATGGTTTCGCTGTCATTAATAAGGGAGATTGCTCCTGTTATTACGGCTTTGATTTGTGCCGGAAGGGTTTCATCAGGAATTGGAGCAGAATTAGGATCCATGAAAGTAACGGAACAAATTGATGCCATGGAAGTTTCAGCGATCAATCCCTATCGGTATCTGGTCGTAACCAGAACCCTCGCTACAACACTAATGATTCCGATTTTAGTACTATATGCCGATCTGATTGGAATCATGGGTGGTTTTATTGGTATCAATATGCACAGCGAAAGCAATGTAGAACATTATTTTTCAAACATATTTGAATCCCTGGAATACACAGATATTTTACCGGCGATCATCAAAACCTTTTTTTTCGGTTTTTTTATCGGGATTATTGGCTGTTATGAAGGGTTTAATGCTTCGGGAGGCACAAAAAGTGTAGGAAAAGCCGCAAATTCAGCCGTAGTTTTAGCCTCATTGATGATATTTATCATTGATTTGATAGCAGTGCAGGTAACCGACCTATTTTTTGAATTGTAATGGAAAATAATAAAAATTTACTTATCGGGTATGACCAGTCAGCAACCGACACATCACTGATAGAATTTAAAAATGTTTACAAATCTTATGGCAGTAATAAGGTGTTGAACGGCATCAGCTTTACCGTTAAAAGAGGCGAAAACCTGGTCATATTGGGAAAATCAGGCTCAGGTAAATCCGTAGCTGTTAAATGTCTGGTCGGTCTCACTAAAGTGGATAAAGGGGAAATATTTATATCTGGAGAAGATATAACAAAGCTCAATGAGGAAGAACTAAATCAGATCCGGATGAAAATTGGGTTTCTTTTTCAAAACGGAGCCTTATATGATTCTATGACAGTCAGACAGAACTTAATTTTTACCCTACAGCATAATAAAAAAAATCTTACTGAAGAGGAAATGGAATCTGCTGTTATAGAAGCGTTACAAAACGTAGGACTGGAAGAAGCTATTGATCAATTGCCGGCAGAGCTGTCCGGAGGAATGAGAAAGAGAATAGGACTGGCAAGAGCATTAATCATTAAACCGGAAATTATCATTTATGATGAACCGACCGGAGGTCTAGATACCATCACAGCCCGTGGAATCATTGAGCTCATCCGAAATATCGGACTAAAATATAATACCTCATCCATTATCATAACACATGATTTAACCTGTGCAAAGTATACTGGTGACAGAGTCATCGTCCTGAAAGACGGTCTAATTAAAGCCGAAGGTAGCTTTAAAGACATAGAAAACAACGCCGATGATTGGGTAAAATCTTTTTTTGAAAAATAAACAAAAACAGCCATGAGCAACGAGTCATCAAACAACTGGAAATTGGGAATTTTTGTCACAGCAGGCATCCTTCTTTTCATAACAGCCATCTACTTTATTGGGGTCAACAGAAATTTGTTTGGTTCTAATTTCGTCTTGCGATCAGAATTTAAAAATGTCAGCGGGCTGAAACAAGGTAGTACGGTACGTCTATCCGGAATTAACATCGGAACAGTCAGCAAAATAGATTTTGTTTCAGATTCATTGGTTTCTGGTAAAGTTATTAATCAAAAAGGATGTTCAGAAATATATAAAAACTGATGCTGTTGCCCGTATAGCATCAGACGGGTTAATGGGTGATAAAATTCTTATTATTTCACCAGGTACCACTTCCTCTACGATAGTAAAGGATAATGATATGATTACCTCTTATAAAACCATTGAAATAGACGACATCTTTTCAAGTGCAAAGAAAAGTGCTGATAATACAAAAGCAATTACCGATCAGCTTGTTGAGTTCAGTGCAAAAATGAATAATAAGAATAGCCTGTTGACAAAAATAATGACCAATAAAGATTTTGCTACCAGCATAGACAGGACAGTAGAAAATCTACAGATAAGCTCTCAGGAACTGGCAAAATTCACCCCCATACTGAATAATAAAAACGGAACGGTTGCAAAAATATTTACCGATAAGAAATGGTCAGATAATATTGAAACCAGTATTTCTAATCTACAGAACAGCTCCCGTGAAATAAGTATTTTTACTACAAAACTCAATGATAAAAATAATGTGCTTTCTCAGCTATCTTCCAACTATACTTTGGCTATTTCAATAGAAAATACACTTCGTAACCTTGAAAAAAGTTCTGATGAGCTTATACAATTTACTTCAAAAATAAATAATGATGAGAATGTGCTATCCAAGCTTACTAATAATCCCAAACTTGGCAGATCTGTAGATTCCACGATTATCAATATTGGGAAAGGTGTCGATGAACTCAGGGAAATAGAAGCCGCCGCGAAGAATAACTTTTTGTTAAGAGGCTATTTTAATAAAAAGAAAAAAGAAGCTGAAAAAGAAAAAAGATAATTGTTGTTAATCCATTCAAAACTATGATCCATTTATTCTGACCGCCATGCCAACCTACTACAAAACTCACAGAAAAGAAATCGGCCTCATCATTGGGCTCTTACTCAGTGCATTGAGTTTTATAATTAATCCTTTTACATTATCCCATCACGCCAATCAGGTCCTTTCTGTCGCTGTTCTTATGATTGTCTGGTGGATATTTGAAGCGGTGCCTATGGCTATTACCGCTTTAATACCTCTTGCTTTATTTCCGGCTTTTGGTGTTTCTTCCATAAAAGAAGTCGCTGAAAGCTATGCAGATCCAATCGTTTTTTTATTTATGGGAGGTTTTTTCATTGCAATAGCCATTGAAAAATGGAGCCTTCATAAAAGAATAGCCCTTGGCATTATAAAAATCACAGGAACCAATGGAAACCGTATTATCCTCGGGTTTATTATGGCAACGGGCTTCCTCAGTTTATGGCTCAGTAATACCGCAACAACTATGATGATGTATCCTTTGGCTGTATCAGTCATCCACGTCGTTAAGAATCACAATAAAAATGAAAAAAATACACAAAACTTTTCTTTAGCACTTCTCCTTTCTATAGCTTATGCCTCCAATTTTGCTTTGGGTACTGTCATTGCCACCCCGCCAAATGTTGCTTATGTGGGATATATTAAAGACAGGTTCAATTACACCATCGGTTTCTCTGACTGGATGGTACTGTTTTTGCCGCTGACTTTAGTTTTATTATTAATCCTTTATGGAGTACTTGTCAAAATAATGTATCCTAATAATGTTCAACACAATAATGAGGCCTCAGACACGATAAAAAAATCCCAACTTCAGTTGGGAGCAATAAGCAGACCCGAAGTGCGGATCCTGCTGATTTTCATTTTTACCGTTTTATTATGGATTTCAAAAGACCTGTTAAACAATTGGCAAAATTTTGTAATACTAGATGACACGGTTATTGCCCTATTGAGTGCCATTCTTTTATTCTTAATTCCATCCGGTAATAAAAATAACAGAAAACCTGAAAGACTACTGGTTTGGCGTGATACTCAAAAGATGGCCTGGGACATACTGCTGCTATTTGGAGGAGGGATAGCATTGGCCGGTGCTCTTGAGGCATCACAATTAGCCAATGAGTTGGCCAGCGGCCTGACCTACATTACTACAGATAATCTTCTTTTAATTATTCTGACAATATCTGCCATTTCTATTTTTTTAAGCGAAGTGATCAGCAATCTGGCTTTAGTGATGATTCTTTCACCCGTTGTGACTACTCTAGCCCTATCCTTACACATTGATCCCCTTCTACTGGGAATTCCAATGACCTTAAGTGCAAGCTGTTCATCTATGCTTCCTATGGGAACTCCTCCAAATGCAATAATCTTTGCAAGAGGCAACATAAAAATTCAGACGATGATGAAAACAGGATTTGTTCTTAATATTATTTGTATCATCATCATTTCGTTGGTATGCTGGTTCTTTATCCCCATGATGCCGGGTATGAAATTATGAAATCAAAAGGATCATATTACATTAATCCTCTTTTATTTTAGGCTTGATTTCTTTAACATACATCATCAAGCTCTCTTCAATACAGTCGAAAGCTTCTTCCTTATTTTTAAAACCAAATACCTGTACGGCTTTTCCTTCCAATTTTTTGTATTCTTCGAAAAAATTCTGAATCCCATTAATGGTGTAAGCAGGCAGGTCTTCAATATCATGAACATCCGTCAAGGAGGAATCATTTTCGACTACAGCTATTATTTTATGATCTTTTTTATCCTCATCTGTCATTTCCAGTATTCCTATCACTCTTGCCTCAACCAAGGTTAGCGGAACGAGGCTTTCCCAACATAAAACCAAAATATCTAGTGGATCTCCGTCACTGTAGTAAGTCTGTGGTATTATCCCATAATTGGCAGGATAATACATAGAAGATAAAAGAATCCTATCCAGTCTTATCAGTCCTGATAGTTTGTCGATTTCGTATTTTGTATGGCTGCCACTGGGTATTTCAATAACAGCTGTAACTATTTGTGGCAGATGCTCTCCGGGAGAAACATCATGCCACGGGTGTTGATTTCCTATCATTATCGTAGTATTGATTTTTTTTAGCTAAAAGAAGAGCACTCCTGAATAAATGCCCTTCTTTTTGTGAAATTTTTTTAAACAAACTGCATGCTGCGCTAATCGTCATGGTTATTAATTTGCTTGTGTAAAATTCATTAAATTATTCATTCCAAGAAATGATATCAGTCACTAAAAAAATGATATTGCCAGGTGAAGACACCGGTTTAAAACCAGTCCTTTTTTTAAAGGTAATTATTACCACACTTGCTTATCATAGTTTCATCTTTTCTTTCTTTTTACATATTTATAGACTTCAAACCATAAAATAGAAACAGCTGCGATGAAAACAGTCATCCCCAATTCGCTTATATTGAGCGTTGTTACTTTAAAAAATAGAGAAATTGGCTTTACGTATAATATAACTAAAAGCATCATTAGAACTAAAGCAGAAATGCCGATGAGTAAAGGATTTCGGTTTCTGAAACTTTCCAACACACTATAAAAGAATGATCGATTGACAAAACTCAGTAATATATTGGCAAAGATTAAGGTACTGAATACCATTGCCCTTGTCTTCTCTTCATCACCTCCGTTTTGAAACGAGAACTGATAGGCAAATAAAACCCCGAGGGTGATCATCACCCCTTGAATAATACTGATTCCCAATTCATTTAAACTTAAAAAAGTATCTCCCATAGCTCTTGGAGGCTGTTTCATTGTATTTTTTTCCATCGGCTCATTTTCATAAACAATAGAACAGGTGGGTCCCATTACTAACTCAAGAAAAATGATGTGAACAGGAGTAAATATATGAGGAAATACCCATCCCAAAAACAGAGGTAAAGAAACCGTCAGTATTATAGGAATATGAATGGAAATAATATACTGAATCGCCTTTTTGATATTAGTATAAATTCTTCTTCCTGCAGCAATTCCAACAATTAGTTTTTCTAAATCATCATTAGTAATCACCAGTGCAGCAGCTGATTTGGCAATTTCTGTTCCTTTATTTCCCATTGCTACACCAATGTGGGCAGCTTTTAGCGCGGGACCGTCATTAACTCCATCTCCAAGCATGGCTACCACTTCCCCCTTCTTTTTCAGGGCATTTACTACCGCAAGCTTGGCATCGGGAAACATTCTGGTAAACAAAACTGTATTCTCTGAAATCTGCATAAGCTCTTTTTCAGAACGGTCTATAATATCACTGCCATTGATTGCAGGAGCCTCATTTTTAATTCCTGCCTGAAGCGCAATCGCATTGGTTGTATCTGCATTATCGCCGGTAATGACTTTTACCTTAATCCCGGCATCATAAATACTTTGAAATACCTCTTTTATTCCTTTTTTTGGAGGATCATAAAAGACAGTCAGTCCTAAAAATTCAAAATCAAAATCCTGTTGGCTTTTTGGAAAGCTGTTTCCTTCAAAGTGCGACTTAGCGACTCCCAATACGCGATAGCCTTGCTGTCCAAATGTTTTTATAATATCTCTGATCTTACTTTTTCCTGCCTCTGAAAGCTTAGAAACACTAAGAATAGCTTCGGGAGCGCCTTTCGCGGCAATGATTCTCTCTTTACTTGTGTTTTCAAAAAGATGGGTCATCATAGGCGGTTTCCCTTCAAGCGGATATTCGTGAAACATCTGATATTCTTTTCTTAGATCATTCTGTTGAGTCTGCTCATACGTTTTGTGCAGGGTTATTTCCATCGGGTCAAAAGGGACTGGCTCACTGCTCCACATGGCATAATCAATCAGTTCACTTAAATCATCATTTTTAAATTCCTTTTCTCCATAAATCCTGTCGGAAACGTAATTGTATAAATGTTGAAGTTTCATTGAATTTTCAGTAATAGTACCTGTTTTATCGGTACAGATGACCGTGGTACTTCCCAAAGTTTCTACAATACTGCTCCGTTTGATGATAATTCCTTCACGCATTAGTTTCCAGGCACCCAAAGCCATAAAAGTTGTAAATGCCACAGGAATTTCTTCGGGAAGTACAGACATTGCAAGTGTTAATCCACTAAGAAGGCTCGTTACAAGATCTCCGGTTTTAATATAACTGAAGATGCAAACCATCAAAAAAATAACAATACCGATAACTGCCATCCATTTTACAAACTTCCGGATCTGGATTTGTAGTGGTGAAATTTCTTCTTTTATATTCAGTATTGATTCTCCAATTTTGCCGACACGTGTTTCTTTGCCTATTTTATTTACTTTAAAAACAGCTAACCCCGAAACCGTCATAGTTCCGCTATAAACAAGATTGTCCTCAGATTTGTTATCCTTAAAAACTGAAAAACTTTCGCCGGTAAGCGAAGATTCATTCACGGAAAAATCATTACTGTGTACAATTACTCCATCAGCATTGATAATCCTTCCTTCTTCTATGATGCATAAATCACCTACGACAATTTCATGGGTCGGAATTTCTACTACTTTCGAGTTTCTGATCACCATACTTAAAGGTTCGTTGAGTTTCTCAAGTTCTTCCAACGCTTTTTTACTACGGTTATCCTGATAAAAAGATATGGCGGTCACCGCCATAATTGCCACAAACATAAAAGCAGCCTCTCCATAATCTCCCACAATCACATAAATAATTGAAATAATGATCAGTAAAATCAGCATCGGTTCTTTTAAAATACCAATAAGCAAATCAAACCAGGTGTTTTTACGGATAGCTTCCAACCGGTTATATCCATATCGTTGTCTGGAAGCTTTCACTTCATTTTCGGTAAGACCTGTAAGATTTTCGGGCAAGTTGTAAGACATATCAAATAAATAGGTTATCTAAAAATAGGCAATTATTTATATATAAATTGAATTTCCCTGCCTAACCAGTATCAGGTTTCATCGTGATACTGATCATAGTATATTCTGGAAAGTTTCTGGAATTTTGAATGATCAATTAAGATACAATGAAAACAAATGCCGAACTACAAAAGAATGTTCAGGATGCCATTAAATGGGAACCATTATTACACTCAGCAGAAATCGGAGTCACTGCAAAAGACGGTGTGGTTTCTCTTACGGGAGAAGTTGATCACTATGTTAAAAAAATAGAGGCAGAAAATGCTGCGAAAAAAGTTGTTGGAGTAAAAGTCTTAATAGAAAATATCATCGTGAAATCTCCAGATTCCTTATCAAAAACCGACAACGAAATTGCCTATGAAATTTTAGAAGCTTTTAAATCGAATGTATTTATTCCGGAGAATATGATCAAAGTAATTGTTGAAAACGGGCAGGTAACTTTAGAGGGAGAAATGCAGTGGGACTATCAGAGAGAAATTACAAAAAATGCAATCCATTATCTTCCGGGAGTAAAAGCGATTATCAATCATATTAAAATCAAATCAGAAATAATAGATGTTATAAAACAAAAAGATATTGAAAATGCAATGAAAATGAACTGGGTAGTATACAATAGTGACATTCATATAAATGTATCCGGCACTACAGTGACTTTAACAGGAACAGTAAATTCCTGGCATCAAAAAGACGAAGCTGAGCGCATTGCATGGAAAACTCCGGGGATACAACATGTAGATAACGGGTTATTCGTAGATTATGAATATTCAAAAAATGGTTTATCTTCTGAGCTGTAAGACTCCAATTCAATCGGTGTACCGGAACATTGAAAAATTGCCACGAAATTACATCTAATGAAGTATAGAGTAACGTTTAAATAGCAATTGAAATTTAACATCATCAGGAAATAACTCATAAAATCCTAACTACATATGTTTTTCAGCAGGTATGATGAGCAAAAACAGACAGGAGCAAAAGGATAGATTGAAGAGAACATTATTATAAAATTCAACTTAAAAGCTGATTAGAAATAAAATTATTGAGCGAAAAGACAATAGATCGCCCGTATTCTAATTGGTCAGGTCGTTATTCTGAATTTTTCTTCTGGTACTCTGGATCTCGTCTTTAAGCTTTCCGAATTTGTAAGTGATGTTAAACCCAAATGACCTGTAGTAATACCTCACGTAATTATTTTGATAGAAATTGCATGATCTGATAAACACCCGTATTATTCCTTCATTATTTTTTTTGTTATGACCTGCCCTTTGCTGTTTTTAGCCGTAATGATGTACATACCGGCTGGGAATGCGGAAATATTAACTGACACACTCCCATCTTTCTGATGCCATACCAAAATTCCTGAAACGTTATGGATTGCTATGCTGTTTAATTGTTCCGAAAAATACACCATGTCTTTAGCCGGATTCGGGTAAATCCCGGTTTTTTTGGATGAAGCCTCTGTGACAGATAGGGAAGCCGGTGCCAACTTTATAACTGGTGAGGAACTTGCTGAAGTTACGTAAACATTTCCCTGATTATCCAGCGTTACACTTACCGGATGATAAATGTATGCGCTAATGGTCTGGATATTAGTTCCGCTATTGTTCATTTTTTTCACTACATTGTTGATATGATCTGCTATATATATGTTACCAGAAGCATCCACTGCAACTCCATATGCATACTGAAAGCCGGATCCTAGTTCCTGCACGGGTCCGCCTGTGGCATTGATTCTTTTAATCTTATGACTTCCATCTGCTAGGTAAACATTCCCGGCAGCATCCACGGCAACCTGATTCGGATTGAAGAAGCCATTGCCGAGTATCGTATTATTTTGGCCGGCGCTATTAAATCTCCGAACAACACCATTTCCGGAATCTGCCAGATAGATATTTCCTGCCGTATCTACGGTAACTCCATGCGGACTGTTCATACCGCCATTGACTATGGTCTGCAAATTAGTACCGTCGGGAGTCATTTTTTTAATTTTATTGGTCTGCGTTTCCGAAACCAGAATATTACCTGCCGCGTCCAGGGCGATTCCCATAGGCTCCTGGAAATAGAGCCCGACGATCTGGATGTTTCCGCCGACAGGGTTCATTTTTTTTATAAGATTATTCAACCGGTCGGCAACATAAATGTTGCCGGAAGGATCTACAGCTACCCCATTTGAGGAGTTGAAATCGCTGCCTAGATTGGTCTGTGTGTATAGCTGAGCACCTGCCTGTGAAGGGCAAATGCAAGCTGCAATGAGAAAAATGTAATTAATTAAATATATTTTCATTCTTTTTCTGTATAAAATATGTTGTAAAGATAAGGTAAGTATAAATTCATATACTATTTATTTACCTCCTTTCTATCAGAAAAAAACTGATGTACATAAGAGTCTTATTTCTCTTCTGTTTTTAACATGAAAGTTTTGATTCAAATGATTTTCAACAACAGATTCTATGTGAAGAAACCTAACCAAGTGGTTCGGCGTAGCCAATTAGTACTCTTCCTAAATTTTTTCTTTAATACTTCTCAGGTCACGTTCTCTCATCAGTTTGGCAAGAAAAGGACATACGGCTCTTATTCCCTTTGCCCCTAATTCTCTGGCTATTATGACAATTTCACTTATTTTTAATTTTAGAAATTAAATTGCTAAAGGTTCACAATTATTCTATATTATAAAAATTACTAAATAAAAATGAACTTTGTAATTCTTGTTTAATTGCAATCAATCGAAGCAAATAGTCTATAAAAGTATTTGAAGATACGCTCATCTTGGTCACAAACAGCCAAATGGCGTCACTTTAAGACAAGTTGCGCCATTTTTATTTATTTTGAAAATGTTTATCCAGATTATTACTTTTAATTTATTTACGACTCCAATGAAACCCACCTTTTAACGCTTCAAAAACTGCTATCAATCCCGATGGTATTTTCTTCTCTTCCGCTGCATCAAGCTTAAGATTTGAAGCTATCCTTCTTCATCTCCTTTTTCGACTAGCACTACCAATCCGGATTGATTACCAAAGTTTTGCCTATTGCCACCAAAAACAATATAATCCAAAACCTGATCAGCCATTGCAGGTATTGTAGTACTTAATTTTCAACTACCTGACAAAATCTACATACCCTTTATGAGATCATAAAAATGGAGAATATTTCGACGTGTAATCACATTGCAGGTAGTGCTCCTATTTGTGTCAGTAAATTAAGCATATCTGGTTGTCCTTATTTCTTCTATGATCTCGTTATCAGACAAACGGTAAAAATTCATTGCGCTAACTGCAGTCGGTTTTCCTGTTGCGGATACACCCAAAAAAGTTTCTTTATGGGTTCCTTCCATCGTGAACCTAACCGCCCCTTATCATTCTTAGAGATCGTTTCTTAAATACTCCACTGAATATCCGGAAAATCACTGCGCATCATTCCGATAATGGTTAATTTGGGCACTCCTATTTTTTTGACTGTCAAAGGCTCGGTTGTTATAAAATAAGGATAATCGGGCGCCCTGCTTCCATTTGGATTTCCCATACTGCTCAACCCATCAAGTACGACAATACTCCTATCACTAATAAAGCGATAAGCGCCAATATTCCTACGATGATGTAATTTTTCCTACTCATTAGTTTTTTAATAAGGTAAGTCGTATTGGTTATACTTTTTAAGTAATGACAACTGTAATTTCCGTAATTGCAGTTAGGCTAATTTACTTTATTTTTTATACTACATTGTCATTTGAAGCCAAATAATTCAACTCAACGCCAATTCGTTACACTAATTATAATTCCTATCCAACAAATAAAAAAATTTCTGGCAGTATTGGCGGTTCGGACTAAAAGCAATATTTTTATTAGATGATTACTTACATTAGCTGTGATAAAGCTTTTTTGTCTGCTAAGTTTTTAAATAATCTCATCCATCTCATATTGAATCTATCATAAATGGCCAATAATCACAAATCAATTTACAGTGCACTTGCTGCCAATCTGCTTATTGCGTTGACAAAGTTTATTGCAGGAACATTTACCAACAGTTCTTCGATGATCTCTGAAGGAATCCATTCAACAGTTGATACCACCAACCAGCTGTTGCTTTTGTATGGCTTGAAAAGAAGTAAGAAAACAGCCGATGAATCTCATCCTTTTGGATATGGCAAGGAAATTTATTTTTGGTCTTTTGTTGTTTCTATTTTAATATTTGGTTTGGGCGGTGCCTTATCCATTTATCAGGGAATTTCACACATTTTGGAGCCTGAATTGATGAAAGATCCGTTCTGGAACTATATTGTGTTAGTTCTTTCCCTCATTTTCGAAGGAACTTCTCTGTTTATCGCCGTAAAAGAATTCAATAAAACCCGTAACGGTACAAGGTGGTGGGATGCAATCATCAAAAGTAAAGATCCTGCGAGCTTTCTCGTTGTTTTCGAAGATGGTGCGGCGGTGGCAGGACTTATCGTTGTCATGATATTAATGGGGATCAGCCATACATTTCAAATACCTGAGTTGGATGGACTTGCATCGGTCATTGTTGGGTTGATATTGGTATTTGTCTCTTTCATACTGGCAAGGGAAAGCAGAAGCTTATTGATGGGAGAAGGAATCGCTCCTGAAACAAGAGAAAAGATCGCAAAACTGGCTGAAAAAGATGCCGCTGTAGTGAGAACAAAAAGTATATTATCTACGTACCAGTCACCAGAAGAAGTTGTGCTAATGCTGATAATAGATTTCGAAGATCATCTTGATACTGAAGAGATCACTGAAGCCATACACCGCATTCGTGAACATATAAAAAATGAATTTCCATTAGTTCGGTTTGTCATTATTCAGCCAGAATAAGTTAATCAAATTGTTCATCTCAATCTTAAGATAGATTCTAAACTTATTGGTTACCTTATATTCCATTATATGGTTTTCCAAAGATAATTCCATATAAAGAAACCAAAAATAAAACAGCTATAATGATTAAAAAAACGGGGCTGTATCGGAATGCCATCCCTTTCTTTTGAGTATACCCGTAATTAATGTATGTGCCTATTAAAAAAAGACCTGTAAATAAAAGTATAAAATAATTTGCCTGCATATAATAATGTTAAATTTAGTAATATCCTATCAGATTATTCATCCACAAATTTTCTGCTTTTTTTTTAATTGCTGAATTTTATTCTGTGAATTTTTCCAAATCAATTCACAGAATGCCACGACATGCTCTTCTATATTATTTTACTTTGTCAATCCTTACTTCAACAGGATAAATTGATGCTTTCCCAACCTCAAATGAAACTTCCACCTTGTCATTCGTTGTAAGTGGTTTTCCTTCATTATCATAAAATATTGTTTTATCAGATCCTCGTCCTACCTCTTCAGGAACAAAAACAGTGTTGTGCCCATCTTGTTTCCAATCCATCTCTATGGGAGTAATTGTTTCGCCATCATCCCCGGGTTTCTGTATTAACATATACTGTTTGGGGTCTGTCAACATAAACCGTCATTCCTGCAGAATAATTCAAATAGCCTGTAATAGAAAAACGTTTTCCTTCATTTGTTTCTTTGTCAACGACAATTTTTTGTACTGCCGTTTTTGACGATTCGATAGGCGTCCCTTTTTCACGGTTTTTACCACTTTCAAAATACGAGCATGAGTTGACCGTTGATAGCATTCCTGCAATTGCTGCTGTTACAAATAATGTTTTAGCTTTCATGTGAATTTGTTTTTGTTAATGATGTTTTTTGATATTGTATACGACTTATTACTGTCCTTATTTTTTCTTATCCTCAATATATCCCGAATGAATTCGTTAACTACTGTTAAGTTAATCACAAAGGTTTTTTCCAAAATTTATTGCCTGCCGAATAAATTTCCAATTTTTCCATTTTCTCAATGTAAGATTTTTCAAACATTGATAATTTAATTTCTGTTACATCTACCGATTTGGATGTTTTATTTCCCCGTGAATCAAAAGAGATCTCCTCTTCTTTATGATCCTCTTTAAAAAGATAATAGTAGAAGACCTTTCCTTCCCAATAAGAAGCATTGGAATCATCATCAACGGCAACTTTCTTGCAGTTTTTACTGAGGTATTCTGTGATCTTATTATAGTCAGCAGTATTTTTTGAAGTCTTCCCCACTTCCAGATACATTAAGTGGCCTTTACGGTCTTCTACCATATCCATTTTTGGGAATGTTACCGTATTTAAAATAGCTATCTTGTCTTTTTCAGGATCATAAGCTACCGTTTTGTAGCCATATCCAAATATTTCGGTTGGTTTTTTGTCTCTCACCATCCAGTCATTGGTTGGCTCTAAAGACAGGTCGGTAGGCAATCTCCCATCCGTTTTAAAGTAACCTAAGGTATCTTTTACAAAAAAAGCATTATCTAAAAGATTCAAGGCTTCTTTCTTGTCCATACTTTTAGGGTCTGTCGAAATGATCTCATTGGTCTTTTTAATTTTGTTTTCATAAAATTCTGAGGCATTAAAATCACCCGATATTTTCGCCAGATCAACAGTTTTATTGTTTTGAGAATGGCAAGATGAAAGAAGGAATAATGCAAAGAGTAAGGAGATTTTATTGCTCATAATCCATCTGATTTAATTGTTTATTAATTTTTTCATAGCTATACTTAAATAACCAGTTTTTCTTTAATACCATTTTAAATAGTATATCCATTATTTAAAATAATTGACATTTGTTTAATCATAAACTGGAACTTCGTATATGATTAACATATTTTATACCAGAAGTTTAGTTTATAGATAATAAAAAAAAGAATTAACAAAATGTAGGATCAATATTGAGATAAAAAAATAAGTTGAAATCCTATTATTAAAATCAAAATCCTGCAATTTTATAGTCTCTTCCTTTTACCAACCCGTAAAAAAGTGAATTCCTAAAACAAATATTATTTTTTCCAGTGTTGGTATTGGCTAAATTTTCTTTAGTATGTTGAGATGAGGGTGCATTTAACAGATAATTTTATCATTGCTTTATATTTATTAGTTTATTTTTAATAAATCATTTAAGAAACAACTTTAAATTTACCAATTAATATGAAAAACATCACCCGTTCACTGACTGTTCTTGTTTCAATGCTAATCTTCACTTCGTGCCAGCAAAAAACTACAAAAGAGCAGAATGGTAAAGAAGATAATTCTGTACTACAATCAGAGCTTTTAAACTATACAAAAAAAATTAACGTTCAGGCAAAAAAAGACAGCAGCAATTCCGAAAAGCTAGAGAATGCTAAACTTGAATATACATCCAAAGTAAATTCAATTAAAATATGCAATAATTGGAAGGGCAAAATTACGTTACTCGATTTAGATGAAGTGGAAGATTATTCAAAAGACACAGTTGTTATGAGAATAGGTATTGAAAATAATTATGATAAAGGTGATCAAGATTATTTTTCTTTCGTTGAAGTAATGCCCATCCCTAAAAATGGAAAATTATATAAAAAACTGAATAGCATTAAAAAGAACAGTGATATTGTATTCAGCGGAAAAATCTTGGGTGTAAAATTCAATAATATTACCCCTGGTTATGAATTCAGTAATTTTTTTATCGCAACTGAGTTTTCTGATATAAATCCAGTAAATAAATAGTGGCAAGACAGGAATTGCCTATTAATAAAAACTCCCATGTTTTAAATCTGTTCTTTAATCGTACTACTTTTCTATCTTCCTTAAGTCAAGTAAGAACCACAACTAACGAAATTTTTATTGTCATGTCTATAAGTAAATTTATGCCTAGAAAAAGAATAATAATGATTACTAAAAGTTCCAGTAAATGGAGATCAGTATATGATATTATCCTTTGTCGCATTTCAAAATATTTGGTTGTAAAGTACTCCGAAAAAGTACGCATTTGTTACTGTAAGCATTATATTTAACTTATTTTTAACATTCACATTCTATGCTAATATGTTAAAAACACTAAATTAGCATTAATAATTTTTTTTCATCATTTGTGTTTTATCCCTCATATCTTAATTTGAGGGATTTTGCTTTTTTAAGCAGCTACTTTTTCAGGTAAAAATGATATAACTTACTTTTATCATAAATATTAGGTTATTAAATTACCCTATTTGAATTAGTCTCACCGCCATTTTTGTTTGAAATAAAATCCGGTCACCATTTCTAAAAAAATGAATGAGTACTATTATGTAACAACCTTAATATATCAAGCCGCTGTTCTGAATAAGTTTTTGTTCTATTTGTATAGGAAAGTAGTTACGCTGCATTTGTTCTGATATCAGTTTCGTAACAATTAAATTATAAAACTACTTTAAATTGTGAGCAATATTATTTAAAATCTTTTCAAATAAAGAAAAACTTCTTTACGTCATAGGGAAATTGGTAACTTCAACATCATGAGCCAACTGAAAGACCAGTCCTCTCATGGTCACGTCTTCAGCAATATGTAAAAGCAGAAAACCGATCAGAAATTGCCACCAGTTTACATCCAGCACTAATATTGGCAATACAATAAACAGGAAGTAATAAGGGCTCTTGCAGAAAATAAATTAAAATCTTCCAGCTTGGGAGGCTCGCTCTGATGAGCGCCAATTTTTTTCTGAAAAAACTTTACATAATCCTTATGGAATACCCATAAAAGGGATACCCAGCTGTAAATTGGAAAGTCATACCCATGCTGATATCGCTGAATGGGATTCATTCCATCTTCTTCAGCAATCCTGATCAATCCTGAGGCTACCTAAATATCTTCATTGTGCCCGGGCTATTTGTATATGTGTGGTGAACCACATTATAGGTAATGTTTCAATTTTTGTGACATGACATATTATGTTGGTACCTAACGGGAACAAAGCAGATATGATAAAATCGGGTTTGGAATAAGGAGAGTATTGATTTTTGCGGCGCATTATCGGATTGCCCATAACTCATTAATTGTTAATTTATTATATTTCGTTCAACACACATTATTTTGACCTGTTATAGCTGGTCCGTAAAAATTAAAAATGAATACAAAAAGGCTCTTACTCCAACGGATTCGTACATATTCAAACTTTAAATTCTTATAATAATCAGACACCGATTTTACAGCATAGTCTTATGGTTGTGTGTTTATTCTGGGTTAGGAGATTTGAATTTTTGAGTAGTGGTGTGTTATCTTCAGCTTTGCCAATTATTACTTTAACATATTTCTAATCGATTATGAACCGATAAACAAAAAAGAGCCTACTTAAATAAGCAGGCTCTAGTAAAATCTAGTTTTTCAACTAGCAGTATTAAGACATAAATATTAAAAATAAAAAAGGCAGTCTCAAAAATTGAAACTACCTTATAATTTGAAAGATATATTTGTAAGTGATTTGTATCTTAATAAATTCAAATATCATACCGTAATTTTTTCCTATCTTAGTGAAAAATTTAATTATGGCGGCCAACAACGAACAATTAGCTTTTTAAAAGCATGTTTTGAACGCTTCACCAAAAATGAAAAACAAGCATTTTCTAATAAGAATATGTTCATTTTTATGCAAACCATAAGAGAAATATATGCGGATAATTTATTTGTTAATCCCTATTTCAAAAGAAAATTCATAAAGATTGAATTTTAAAGAAGACAAGCAAAAAATAACAGAGATTATGGAAAAAGCTCTTTTTCATTATTAAGAGATACCATAAGGCAAAAAGGTTTAGCAGAATCAAAGTCTTTGAAAGAAAAAGAAAAAGAAGAAGTAGATCAAGAACGTATGGCTCATAAAAATGCACCGTGGTCTGTGAAAAAAGGAGGTTTTATATTGCCTGTTTACAATCATTCTCTTTCTATTTCATTAGGGATTTTGTTTGTTTTGAGTCTTATATTTCATTTTACGGGAAGCCTGAAAAATTATGATGAAGAACAAAGTATTTTGTTAATTCTTAATTTTGGTTTGAATCTTTTCAGAACTGGCAAAGTGAATTTCTTGCCGTAGCATCGTTGGTTATCCTTTCAATTTGGTTCAGAGAAAAAGGATCTCCCCAATCAAAACCTGTAGATGCATCTTATGACGAAAATTAAATGTAATTGGGTCATAAAAATATGAACACAGAAATATGAACAATATTTCTCTTTATTCTTTTAAATTAAAAGGAGTAAAGTTTTTAAAATTATTAATAATGGGAACAATCCGTCTATATAAATTTAAGGATTCGATCAGTAGAAAAATGCAATTTTTAAATAAAGAATCTAATCTGGATGATCTTGATGAGTCAATTCAAACAAAATTGCTGGATGTTGAAATTGTAACAGAATATGTGATCAATATTTCCAACGATTTTATCTATGAAAATGTATCATATAAAGAATTGATCCAATTGTGCAGCTCTGCAGACCAAACTAAAGAATACTATTTTGTAAAAAATAATCGTGGTTATGATTTGATATAATTGCAAATTAATGGTCTCGATTTAAAAACGGACAATACCTTAAACTACTTAAAGAAGCCGAGGACACTTTCAAGTGAAATTGAATGATTAATATAAGAAAGTTAGTCTTCACTTTTAGCTTAAGCCCTGCTAGTGAAAAAGTCAACCATTTCTTTATTAATTTCCTAATTTAAATAAGCAATTATTTTTCCTATTTTCATCGAGAGAATTTCCCCAAAAATAAATACTATATTGGATCAGTATATTTGTCTTTTTCACCTTTATTAATGTTTTTTCTTCCTAACCTAATTTAGATGAGTTTTTAAATCAAGAAATTTTCTTTCAATATGATTAGTTTCTCTTCTTTTAGTACTATGAAGACGTTTAGGAATAACTTAGGATAGATGTATATATTTTAACTGGATTAGCAAAAAGCAATGTACCTGTAACACATTGTAGAGTTTTGGTAGTTATTCTTCCAAATTTATAATCAATTATTTTTTTGGTCTCTCGGCAATACGCTGTAACTACCCAGCGTTCATTACTTTTGTTTTGGGTGTGGGTTTTTAATTCATCAACTTCGATGGTAACGCCTATAGGAAATTGGACACTTAACAATATTCGAAGCTATTTTAAGAGTTTTTTAAGTATTGTCGTTTTGCTTATACTTAGTAATTTACCTACTCCATTTATACCAACGCCCTCTGCTTTGTTATAAGCTGCTATGATTAAAACACCTTTTTCCACTACTATCCATAAAAGTCCACACCTTTTACCAACTCCACATCTAAACGGTTACTAAAAGGAGAAATTACTTATTGAATTACTTCAAAATAAAACTCATAATACAAGATTCTATACCTTAGAGTCTGGCTAAATTTAATTCAAACATTTCAAAAAGCAGTATTAATTTTTAACGCAAAGATATAATTCAATAGTGCTTATTATGAAGTGGGCAAAGATGAATCAACAAGTTGATTTGATGAAGCGCTGTTTTCACGCTTTGTGAAGCAAATTTTATTTGCCTTTGCTTTCTAAAATAATGCGGAATGTAAATATAATCTTTGCGTTAAAAATAAGAGTGTATTCCATTTGAAAGAAGCTTAGGTCTTTTGATACAAAACTTTTATTCTCAAGAAAATATAAAAACCATATTTCAAACAGGGTTACAAAAATTTGTAATATAAAATTTAAACAGGCTCTTAACTAAAAATTTTTGTAACATTTCCGGTTGGATGTTTACTAAAGTCTAAAAGGATAAATGAACAACCTAAACTTCGATGAAATTTATCATACCTATTGGAAAAAGATCTTTCGCCTTTGCATGGGTTATGTAAATGATGATGACATGGCTAAAGATCTGTGTCAGGAAACTTTTATCGCCGTTTTCCAACAATTGCCAAAATTCCGACAAGAAGCTGCTGTTGGAACTTGGATTTACAGAATTGCCTCGAATATTTGTCTAAGACAAATTCATCTCGAAAAGCGAATGCCCAAAAACGAACTTCCTTATCAGATCAAAGATCTTTCAGAAAAAGATAGTAAGCTTGAGCAAGAAAAGATGACAGGTTTTCTTTATCAATGCATTTCTGAATTGCCGGAGCTTGAAAGAATTATCATTTCTCTGGAGCTCGAAGAAATGAAACAAGCGGAAATCGCAGAGGTGGTAGGGATTTCTCCTGCCAATGTAAGAGTCAAAATTCACAGAATCAAAGAAAAATTAACCGAAAAGTTTAGAAAATATGGAACCCAATTATAATTTTAAAGACATTTGGAATAATAAAAAAACGGAAATTCCGAATATTAAAGAAATCAAAGAAAAAGCTAACTTATATAGAAAAAAACAGATACGTGCGACCATATTTCAAATTCTTTCTTTGTGTGTTTCAACGGGAATGATAATCTGGGTTTGGTTTAGATTTCCAGATCTACATATTCTTACAAAATCAGGAATGATCTTAATGTTTATTGCCCTTGGAATATACATCTTCCAGAATTTTCAGAAAATAAATATTATTAGCAAAATAAATCCCTCCCTTAATAATCAAGAATATCTTAAAATCCTAAAAATTCTGCAACAGAAAAATTTCTATATGCAGACGAAAGGGATCAATATTTATTATATAATTCTCTCTCTTGGCTTGGCTTGTTACCTTTTCGAATTCACAATGAGAATGTCTTTAATGGGAGGATTATTAACCTACGGACTTATCTTTCTCTGGATAGTAATCTCTTGGGTTTTCATCAGACCAAAACAAGTCAAAAAACAAAGAGATAAACTAGAGACCGTTATCAATGCTCTGCAAAGTTTGGAAAAAGGTTTTGAAGAATAAAATTAGGTAACGGTTTAGATGTAAGGTAATTAAAAACTCCACATCTGAACCCTTACCCCAATATAATTAACTGATTTTTAACAGTCATCTTCTCTGCTAATGTTTTGAAAATACTTATATTAGCTATGAAAATAAATTTTTTTTCATCATTTGTGTTTTTATCCCTCATTTATTAATTGTGAGGGATTTTATTTTTTAATAAGTTACTTTCATCTTCAAGCGGGTAACGTTTCAGATATTAAATTCACATATAATCATTCCAGTTATTTATAACCTAAAAAATTCGAATTGCTACATCAAAGGATATCATTATTCAATTTATATTTATAACAGCTATTGCTTTTACGGGAATTTGAGTATTCGATCAATGAATAAATAATCCTGAATTACTAAATATTGAATAGTCAGAAGCTAAAAGTAAAGTTATTCTCACCCCTGCCCGAATCTCTTGTAAAAATTAAAAATGGCTGTCTCCAAATATGTGACAGCCATTTTTCTATATCTCCTTTTTATTTACCTTTATAGTAATCCAATTCATGTGAATATTGGAGATTAAATTACCGGTGCAGCCGGAAAATCTACAGGAATATTGGTCAACGCATAGATATAATTAGTAATGGTTTTATCTCCAACTACCAATACAACATCTATTAATGAACCTTCGCTATAACCTGCCGCATAAAAATTTTCAATTGACTGCTCATCGGCATGACCTTTATTTTCTGCAATACTTTTAGCCAATTTAGCCAATGCATCCAATTTTGTGTCAAAACTTGCCCCTCCTTTACGAATTTCCACAATCTGTTCATCTGTAAACCCTTGCATTTTAGAAATTGCTGTATGAGCAGCCAGACAATAAGCACAATCATTTACCTGACTTACCACTAAATTTATCACTTCTTTTTCTTTAGCTTTCAGAGATGTCTTTGCTCCTGACAGAGCTAGATAACTTCCTAAAGCATTTTCAGAATGCGCAAACACTGCAAATAAATTGGGAACACTTCCGATGTTCTTTTTCAGAGTATCGAATAATACTTGATTGGTTTCTGACACCTGTTCTCTTGTTGGTACTTTTACTGATTTCATATTATTTTCTTTTTTTAAGTATGTTATTGAATTATTAATTATTAGCCTTTTATTATCTCGCTTTTATTTCTTTTAGCATTGCCTTTTTACCAAATTGTGTTATTAAAAATAATGAAGCTCCTAATCCGATAATGTCTTTATACAAAAACAGGCCGAGGAAACTCATATATTTTACACCATTTACATCAACCAATGAATCCGGCGTAGTTATCAACATTGTACTTGTCGTAAAAAACATTATAATGCCTATTGCTCCTCCTATAATTCCAATCTGTGGCTTGAAAAATCCTATTATTATAAGAATCGCAGCTATGACTTCAGTTAAACCGATAAAGTCAGAGCCCACATATGTTCCCAACAATTTAAAATGCCAGCTTATTAATGGACTGTTTGTGACAAGTGGTACAATTCCGTCTGCACCCGGTATGGTCATTTTATATGATCCTGCCCACAAAAGCATTACAATCATACCGATGCTAATCACGAAAAAAGGAAGATTCTTCTTGCTGATCCATGCAGCAAACCTTACAATAATATTATGTTCCTTTTTGTTCATTTGATACATGTTGCCTAATTCTAAGTTTTTCATTTTGAATTGTTTTGTTAATGATATATATTTTGATAGGACAAAGATCAAACAAAACAAAACGGAGAAAAAGGCCGGAAATGCCCAACGTGAGGTCAATTTTTCCCGACATGGCGATTCCTGATTGCCTTCAACATTATTTAGTCACGGGTTTTTGTGTTTTAAGCTCCGTTATGGTTTGTCCTGTAACCCTTTTAAAAAACTTCCCAAAGTGACTGGCGTTTTCAAATCCAAGCTCATAAGCTACTTCTTTAGCAGTTTTATCGGTATAATAGAATAATCTTACTGCTTCCTGGGCAATCCGTTCCTGGATAATTGTTACAGGACTCTTGTTATTGTAAAGGGCAAAGAGATTGGAAAGTGTTTTTGGTGATTTACACAGCTGGTCAGCATAAAAACTTACCTGATGTTCATTCTTGTAGTGGGTCTCAACAAGAAAATTATACTTTCTTACAATATCTAATTTTTCTTCAGGCAATTTATCTTCATCAATATACTGTGCTTTTGCTAACCTTGTTACAATGATAATCAGTCGCTTTAAAATGACCTGCAGCATTTCACCTTGAATATGGTCATCGGTTTCAAATTCATCGATCAGCATTTGGCGGATATGATCAATCTGATGTTGATCCCTGGAAAACAGCTCAATAAACATTTTTTGTGGAGACCCGTAAAAAATAAAGCCTACACAACTCACCTCTTTATCATGATCAACAATACAGTAAAATTCACGACTAAATTGCCATACTACAATATCTTGGGCATTTTCAAAGTAAAAATTCTCGTTAGTCATTAAGCAATGCACAGTGTTAGCGGGAAATTTATAAGGAAGATTATCTATAATCATAATTTGCTCATGCCCGCGATTCCAAGCTATGGTCAGCAGCTTTTCTTTTTGGTCTTTTCCATAAAAATTCCGGTCAAGTATTTCTTCACCGTAGATCATGCGAAATAATGCATCTGTTCTTTTATTATAAAATTGATGAACCATTCTTTTAAATTTCTACAAATATAATAAAAAACAGACTGGTTTGTTTTAAAAATGTTTTTAGTGATCCAAAAAGAACAGACTTGTCCGTGTTACAAAAACATTCTAATTTTGCACTATGGCTAATCAAAGAAAAAATGATGCGAGAAAAGCAATCATAGACACAGCATCCCGCCTTTTTTACAAGCAGGGGTATGTAAATACAGGCATCAATCAGATTATTGAAGAATCCGGTGTTGTAAAGTCTACTTTGTATACTGCTTTCCGTACCAAAGAAGATATCCTGATGGAATATTTAATCAGTAGTGGAGCAGCTACTGATTTAGCACTGCTGAATGCTTCGAAAAGCGGAAAAGATCCTAAAGCACAGGTTCTCGCCATATTTGATTTCCTAATTGATATGGTGCAAGGAGATGAATATTATGGATGCAATTTTTTGAATTTGATATCTGAAATTTCCACAGATGCTGAACGGATTGTAAAGCAAATTCAAAAGCAGAAAAATGGGGTAAGAAACTTGTTTAAAAATATTCTCGAGCCTATTGACAAGGAAGATCTGGCTGATGAAATTTATATTCTCTTTGAGGGAGCCCTTATTGCCAATAAAGTACATCATCAAAAATGGCCGGTAGAAAAAGCGAAAAAAATTGCTGCCCAAATTCTTTCTTGACAAATTCTTGGAGGTTTGAATTTATTTGCAACCGATCCTATAAGTTGTTATTCTTGATTTGCTCGCCCTTCGAAAAATTAGCTGCACCATCCTTAAAATTAGGGGACGGTTCAGATGTGGAGCTCCAAAAGTATTCCATGTCTAAACCGTTACCTTAATCCAATTAAGCCCTATCTAAAAATAACATGTGAGTCTCCCCGAGCTTGGGACACTTTTTTATCATTGTTTCCGTAAAAATATAAGTTAATAAATTTTTTGATCATCTCTTTTTATTTTCATTAAGGGAATTTCCCCAAAACAAATTCTTAATATAGCATCAATATATCTGTCTTTTTCACCTTGACTGATAATCTTCACCCTAATCTTTTTATATGAGTTCTAAATCAAGGAATTTCCTTTCAATATGATTAATTTCTCTTCTTTTGTTACTATTAAGACGTTTAGGAATTAATTTAGGGTAGATATTGAGTCGATCGGTATATATTTTTTAATCATATTCCAAAAGCAATGTATCTGTAATACATTGGAGAGTTCTTTTTCCAAATTTAAATCCATTATTTTCTTGGTCTCTGGGAATACGTTAAGTTTTTAATTCATGAACTTAATAGTAACACCTTTAGGAAATGGAGATTTAACAAATGGGAAGATATTTTAAGAATTTTTTATGTATTGTCGTTTAGTTTATACTTAGTCATTTTACCTTCTTCACTAATTCCGACTTTATTTTTTAATTATCTATAAATTAATTGGAAAATGATTGGCATTAAATCTGATATATGGCATGTACATTTATATTCTTCTGAAAATATTATCGATTTCAGAATTGATAAGCCATTTCGACGATAAACCTATGCTTTAAAAGAAAAAGCCCTATGAAAATAGCAACCTATAATGTAAATGGAATCAACGGACGCCTGCCGGTACTGCTTCAATGGTTACATGAAGCAAATCCCGATATTGTTTGTCTGCAGGAACTTAAAGCACCTCAGGAACGATTTCCTGTTAAGGAAATAAATGAAGCAGGATATCAGGCAATCTGGAAAGGCCAGAAAAGCTGGAATGGAGTTGCCATATTGACAAAAGATCTCGAAATTGTTGAAGTACAGCAATCTTTACCAGGTGATAAAAACGATCTGCAAAGTCGTTATATTGAAGCAATTATTGATCAAATGGTCATCTGTTGTTTTTATCTTCCTAATGGAAATCCCTATCCCGGTGAAAAATTCGATTATAAACTTTCCTGGATCAAAAGACTAAAGAAGCGAACCAATCAGCTCATCGATATGGAGCTTCCTGCTATACTTATTGGTGATTTTAACATCATACCAAACGCCTTGGATGTCTACAAACCTGAAAAATGGGAAAATGATGCGCTTTACAGAATAGAAGTAAGAAAAGCTTTTCAAAGTCTATTGAAAAAAGGCTGGATAGATTCTATCCGAACACTCTTTCCTGACGAGAAAATTTATACGTTCTGGGATTATCTCTACAAAGCTTACGATCGTGATGCAGGAATTCGCCTCGATCATCTTCTTCTGAGCCCTTTTTTACAGCCGATGTTAAAATCTGCCGGTGTAGACAAACATGTTCGTGGATGGAAAAAAAGCAGTGACCATGCTCCTGTGTGGATTGAACTGGATAAAAACGGATGATTAAAAATTATAAGAATGGATAAATTATATCCCTTTCATCTCTAGCTTTATGTATGTTGACTATTCTTATATCTTCAAGCATCTTTTAAGATATAAAAAAAACCTGCTATATATGCATAGCAGGTTTTACCAATAGTTTAGATGCATTATTTTACTGCCTTCTTCGCTTTTTCAGATTCCATCAGATGATGCTCTAAAGTAGGAAGTGTAGTACTGGCAAAAGATTTTAATGAAGTTTCTGTACCTGCAGAAGCCTCTTTTTTAAACTCTGCGATATCCTTTTGATGATCACTAACCATTAAATCAGTATACATATGATCGAACTCAACTCCTTTTTTTGCTTTAAGAGCATCATATTTCTTTTGCTGCTCGACATCTAAACCGGTTGGCAAAGTATATTTTTTTATAGATGCCCATTTTTTGAGTTCATCATTCGCTCTGCTGTGATCTGTGACCATCATTTCTCCCAAAGTTTTTACCGTTGCATTGTTAGCATTGCTTGCAGCAAGCTTGCCCATCATTACTTCCATTATTCCTCCTCTTGCTGCTGCATCAGCAAATTGTTTATCCTGGCTGCTAAGATCAGTTGCAGTATCCGTTACAGCTCCAGAGATTGTAGCAGAATCCTGGACTGGCATTCCGGAATCCACAGGAGCCGATATAGTACTGGTATCTGCAGACTGATTAACAGCTGTACTTTCATTTTTTTTGCAGCCTGCTATAACAGAAACTGCCAAAATCGTTAAAATTGAATTTTTCATAATATTATATAAATTACTTGGTGAATTGTGATTAAGATTGCTCTTTTCAAACCGTAACAATTTATTTGCCAAACGTTTCCATAAAAAATATAAATTTTCAGAGAATGGTATCCAAAGTTGTCTATATGTAGTTTCTAAAGTTGACCAAATTAATCTTTTGAGCAATTTGCTTTTGTCATATTCATGAAAGCTGTCGCCGATTTCATCTGCCAGACGAAATATCCGTAAATAACATAGATGGGACTTCTGATAGATGAGGCAAGAGCAAAGATTCGAGAGAAAAATTTATACTATATTGTTTGGTAGTCTCTTTGCTGAACTTGTAGGAGAGTTTAATAAATAACTTTTTCGGATAAAGTATAGGTCGTTGTACCGCCTTTGTAAAACAAACTTGCGTTCAGTATCTGCGAGAAGGCAAGCTGTAACAATACTGAAGTCACACTTCTGCTACTGAAACAGCCTGGTTGATGTTTATTAATAAATTAGTGATGTATTCAAGTAAATTTCGGGGAAATTTCATGGTATTGATATTTAATAATTAAATTAATTATCTATTCCTCAAATTCAATCTGAAAAGCCTCTGCGAAAATAGCCATATGATGTTTCACTGACTGTTGATCATCAATCCAATCCAGCTGAATTGCAAGTGGGGTTTTTATGTTTTTTAAATTCAACACCAAATAAGTAAATGAAGCGTCCTCATGATTTTCTTCACGTATCGAATAGCTGCGTAATTCAGCCCAGCTGTAGTGATACTTTTTATATTTAATCCCCCTTGCGTTAAGCTCCAATACCACAACATGACTAGTTGCATTTGATAAACAATAAATTGATAGAATGATTCCGGCTGCAAATAGAAACCAACCTATAATAATACTTTCATCCTTAAAAATAAAATAAAACATCCCTCCCAAAACTAGGGATATGATGGCTGCAACAGTAAATCCTACCTTATTTTTCTTAAACTTCACTGTAGTTAATTGCAAGGAATCTTTTTTCTTCATAGGCTACAATACACTTATCTAAATTAATAAAAAAGATGTATGATATACATCTTTTTTATTTTTATTTTCTAGCTATTCATCAGTGAATTAAATTAAAACTATACACTTGGATCCTCAATGAATTTAACTGTTATTTTTTTTATAACGTATTTTAGCTGTTGTTTATTCGTAGTCAAGTTGTGGTGATTTCGTAATGGTTTTTTCATTATTTTTATATAAAATTAATTCTTATGAAAAAGAAGGTTGTCCTTATCCAAGATAATAAAGATATTTTGGATATCATGGATCAGGTATTAGAAGAGGAAGGCTTTGCCGTTATTCCATCATTAACTACCAAAACCATAGAAAAAATTGACGAAATTGAGCCCGATGTAGTCATTATAGATGACCACATACAAGGTGGGAAGAAAGGAGCAAAAGTGATCGAAGAATTAAAATCTGATCCTAATACAGATGAAATCGGAGCTGTACTTACTTCCACTTCAAACAACCTCCCACAAATAGCAAAAGAATGTAAAGCCAATGATTATCTGCAAAAACCTTTCGATATTAATCATATGATAGATGTCGTCAAAAAAAATTCCTAATCTTTTGGACACCAGCAAAACGTTGAGAGTAATTGTCCACAAAGGTTTCCATTTGAATCTAGTTAATTAGAATTTCATTGGAAGGATTCAAATGTGAACCTAATTAAGAAGCCGAGGACGACTTTTAAGTGAAATTGAATGATCAATATGAGTCGCCAAATATGAATATAAGAAAGTTAGTGTTCACTTTTAGGTAAAGCCCACTACGGTGAAAGTCAAACATTTCTATATTAATTTCCTATTTTAAATAAGATAAACATCTATACCTTTTATTTTTATTGAGAAAATTTGCCCAAAAATAAATTCTTAATATAGCATTATTGTATCTGTCTTTTCATCTTTATTAATACTTTTTCTTCCTAACCTCTTTAAATCAGTTCTTTAATCAAGAAATTTCTTTTCAATATGATTACTTTCTTTTCTTTTGGTACTATGAATATGTTTAGGAATTATTAGGATAGATAGTCTATTTCAAAATTTATTCACAAGCATTCACATCATTTGCCAACTTTCCATCTGAACAGGGTACCGTAATGGAATCTTAGAATACATTGGTAACCTGAAGCACTTTAATTAACTAATTTTTAACAGTCACTCTCTGTGCTGATGTTTTGAAAATATTTATATTAGCTATGAAAATAAATTTTTTTTCATCATTTGTGTTTTATCCCTCATTTTTTAATTATGGGGGATTTTGTTTTTTAATCAGTCACTTTCTTCTTCAACTGTAAATTCATTAATTGATAACCTACAG
This sequence comes from Chryseobacterium ginsenosidimutans, assembly GCF_024807225.1. Classification (GTDB taxonomy): domain Bacteria; phylum Bacteroidota; class Bacteroidia; order Flavobacteriales; family Weeksellaceae; genus Chryseobacterium; species Chryseobacterium ginsenosidimutans. Next base: position 2,297,525 of record NZ_JANUCO010000001.1, on the reverse strand, counting down.
ATGTCTGTTACATAAAAACTTCGCCTCTGAACCGTCACCGAAGACAACGATTTTGGTTATAAAATGTGAAACTATTCTACTTCATCCCCAAATAATTTCCACCATTTGGAAATGGTATTCCTGCTCATATTGTATTTTTTTGACATAAAATTGGTAGATAACTGATGTTTTCTTTGATATTGCAGGAGCTTTAGCACCGTTTGTTTATCGTAATTTTTTAATTTCTGGTTATTTGTAGAACTTTTTCTTGAAGAATCTGAAACTAGTGCATTAATTTTAAGAATATCATCAACTGTTTTTAAATTATCTAGAAGATACAAAACCTTAGCATCCTCCAATTTCTCAGGGTACTTCTCTTTCAGAATATCATGATAAATCCGCTTATAATTAGGTCTCAACGTAACATTTTTTGATTATTAGGCCATTTATTGAATATACCCCTCCAAGCACTAACTTTTTGTTTGTACTAACTGAGCAGGATAACTACGTAAATTTATGGATATTCCATTAAAAATCTATCGGCAAGCATCTTGTCTTATCCACAACTATAACTATATTCAAATTTCGATAGATTGATCATTACTGTTAAACTATCAAATTACGGTGTTTGCTGTTAAAAATTTGCAGCGTGGTAAAAATTCCCTTCGCTGCTCAAATCTCAAAAAAACTGTTTGATAAAACTCCTTTTCCTTTCGTAAGTGTATATTTCACTAAAAGTAAACCCATGTATTTCAGTGCAAAGTGCCTGTCATATGGATTGCTGAATAAATACAATATTGTTTCTTTCCTTCCGAACAAATATCTACAACTCATTCCAACTGCTTTTTACAGTTAGCTATCTACCAAATAATCCGTTTAGTAACTAAAAATAGCAAAAATCAGTTACGGAAACCCGTAATTTGTTACCCATTAGTATCCTTACTTTTGTCGATAATATATCTTTATCCATGAAAAATTTCTGCTTATTTTCAGTACTATTTTTAATTTTATCCTGTAGTGCGCCTGCTGAAAAAAATACACTTAAGTTCACCAAACAGGACTACATCGGTGACTGGCCATTCTCTATTAATGAGATAGAAGTTTATTGTTCCGGCTACAAAGAAATCTATGGCAGAACAAGCAATGGAAAGATCTACGCCCTCAATGGTACTGCAAAAGGAGCTTCCAACAATGACCCATCTATCAGTGATGTAGAAGAGATCTGGCTGGATGACCCTAAATTTGACGGTCTTAAAATTCCCTATGTAGATTTTATAACGCAGGGACTAATGATCTGTGAGAATAAATAACAATACTTTATACATAGGATACAAAAAACTTTTTGGCAACCTTAACCGTTAGTGTCTATTTAAGTTCATTACTATCCTATCATTTTAAATTTCCAAAACCTATTTCCAAAAGCGCAAAAAAGATGTTTACCATGCTTGCTTTTTGAAAAGTCATTCTAAGATAAAAAAAAAGAAGTCAATCCTCAATTTGACTTCAGGTAGTCTCGATTTGACTACAAGTACTGCCTTTTTAATATCCACCTTTGCTGTATTACATTTAAATAAAATTATGCAGATAAATGAACAAAAAGTAGCACTTGTTTCCGGTGCTAATACAGGTGTAGGTTTTCAAATTGCAAAAGCCCTTGCAGATAATGGTTACACCGTTTATGCAGGTTCCCGAGATTTACAAAAAGGCGAAACTGCAGTTGCTGAAATTGGCAGTCTTGCAAAAGCAATCCAGTTGGATATTACTGATTCCGATTCCATCAATGCGGCAGTGATAAAAATACAAAGTGAATTTGGATATCTTACATTATTGGTCAATAACGCCGCCATCTCAACTGCAGGTAATTCCGGGCGCACAATGGAAGAAGTATTGGGAGCACAACGTGCGAGCATCGTGCCGATCAACGAATTGAAAACCGTCTGGGAAACGAATGTCTTTGGTACACTCGCCATAACTCAGGCTTTTTTACCCTTATTGAAAAATGCATCTGCCGCACGTATTGTGACTGTTTCCAGTGCATTAGGATCTCTTGGAATCAATTCAAATCCGGAAAACCCTTACCGTTCAGCCTTCGATGCGGCGTATGGAGCTTCTAAAACGGCACTCAACGGGATTTTTCTTTCTCTTGCGATAGAATTGGAAAACACCGGCATCAAAGTACACCTTGTAAGTCCTGGCTTTACGGCTACAGCACTCAATAATTTTCAGGGAACAGATACAGTGGAAGAAGGTTCTATTGAACCGATAAGAGTAGCTTTGACCGAAGATCTTCCAACTGGAAGTTTTACAGGACCTGCCAATTTCAGCGGAAAAGACAATATTCTTCCCTGGTAAGGTTTAATCAACTTAGAAACCTATGATGAGCAATTTGTCATAGGTTTTTTTAATAAATTTATAAGATGAAAAATAAAGACGATAAATTGATACGTTTTATATCCATATCACAAAGTCATCAGGCGTTTGGCTTGCCCGCACCACATCATCCTCTTATCAGTCTTGTTCACTTCAACGAGGACAATCCTTTCAATACCGAAATGGCACCGATCTACGACGTCTTGAGTTTCTATAAAATAACATTCATCACAAAAAACAGCGGAAGGCTGAAATATGGACAGGATTACTACGATTACAATGAAGGAAGCATGCTGTTCTTAGCGCCCAATCAATTGGTGGGAAGCACGGATTACAACAGCAAAACTTATTGTTATCTATTGCTTATCCATCCTGATTTTCTGCTGGGACATCCTTTGGCAAAGAAAATAAAGCAGTACGGTTACTTCTCTTATTCATCCAATGAGGCTCTGCATTTATCAGATACAGAAAAAGAAATCATCCTTTCAGTTTACCAAATTATGGAAAAGGAACTTAACAGCCGTGTTGATGAATTCAGTCAGGAGGTGATGATTGCGCAAATAGAGTTGATGCTGAGTTACGTCAACCGGTTTTACAAACGCCAGTTTATTACCAGAAAGGCGGTCAACAATGACATTCTTCAAAAAACAGAAACCATTCTGAATGACTATCTCAACAATCAGGAATCTTTGCATCGAGGAGTTCCCACCGTGCAATATCTTTCAGATCAGTTGAATATTTCTCCTGGTTACCTAAGTGATATGTTGCGCTCGCTGATCGGACAAAATACACAACAATACATCCACGAAAAGCTCATTGAAAAAGCAAAAGAAAGATTGACTACAACCGAATTAACGGTAAGTGAAATTGCATATGAATTAGGTTTTGAACATCCACAATCTTTCAGCAAACTTTTCAAGACCAAAACAAACGTTTCTCCTTTGGAATTTAGACAATCCTTTAATTAATGAAGTGTAAGATCAAGAGACTTTTGTAATAATTAGACCTATGATCAGGGCGACGATAAAAATTATAATTATTTTAGTATACTCGGTCTTCCTTATCTCCAATTCTTTGCTTAATCTGGCGCTATCCTGTTTAGCGGTCTCCAGCTTTATACAGTAACTGTAATTACAAATAAAAAATACCTATTTCCACTACTATCCATAAGGGCTCACCCGTTTTACCAGCTCCACATCTGAACCGTTACCAATTTTCCATGACCCAGATTTTTATTTATCATCTGATTTAATTATTATTTTCTTCTTGAATATTCTTTTTATTTCCAGCCGCCCCCTAATGCTGCATACAGATTCACAACGGCCTGAAGTTGCTGTAATTTATCCGTAACTGCGCTTTGTCTTGCGGTTAACAGACTTTGTTCCGAAGTCAAAACATCTGTATAATTGGTTGCACTTGTGTATTTTAATAATTCTTTTGTAAAATGTACTGCTTTTTCAAGATTGGCAATCTGTTCCTGACGGGAAGACGTTTTTTCATCTACCATTTGATATTGATAGAGTGCATTAGAAACCTCCTGCCCTGCTGTGAGCAATACTTTGCTGTAATTATATTCTGCGGCTTCGTAATTGGCTTGTGCTACTTTTAATCGTTGTTTATTAAGTCCATTATTAAAAATTGGCTGTGTCAAACCACCGACAATATTAGCAAGGAAGGCACCCGCACTGAAAAATGACTTTAACTGTGTTGAATATAAACCAGCCTGTCCCGTTATCGTAAGGGAAGGATAAAAAGAGGTTTTGGCAACATTTACCTGTTCAAAATAGCTTCGCAATTGGAGCTCAGCTTCTTTTACATCAGGTCTGTTGGCAAGTAATTCTAAAGGTAAACCTGTTGATAATTCATTATAAGTCTGTTCGTTAAAAATTGAATCCCTTTTAATCGTTCCCGGCGTTCTTCCAAGTAATAAAGACAATGTATTTTCTGCCTGGCGAATATTATTTTTTATATCAGGAACGGTAGATTTTACGGCGAAATAATTTGCAGCACTTTGCACTACTGCTGCGCCTGTAACCACATCGCTGTTTTTTAAAACCTTCATTGTTTCGGTATCTTTTGAATAGACTTCTAAAGATTGATTAACAATATTCAACTGTTCATCATAAGCCAGCAATTGATAATAAGTAATCGCTATATTGGCAACAAGCTGTGTCTGCACCGCCTGTCTGTAGGCATCACTGGCAAGATAAGTGGCATACATCGATCGTTTGGTGCTTTTCAGTTTGCCCCAAATATCAACCTGCCATGACGAAAGTGCATACAACTGATAAACCTGTGGATTAGCCGCCTGATTATTAGACGGATGATATTCTCCCGCCGAAGCATTACCGGAAAGCGAAGGCAATAATGCCTGCTTACTTTGTACAAAATTAGCTTCTGCAGCTTTTAGATTTGCAGTTGCTGTTTTTAAGTCTAAATTATTTTCAATTCCCTCAGAAATAAGCTGTTGCAATAAAGGATCTTTAAAAATCTCTTTCCAGGAAAGTACAGCCATACTTGTTTTATCTGCTCCTGTAAGTGAATCTCCATATAAATGATCCGGAACCGACTGTTTTTCAACATACGGTTTCGTAACATCACAGCTATAAAGTACAACCGAAAAAACCGATATATAGAGAATTGATTTATATTTTTTCAAATGTGTCATGCTTTTCACTGTAAGATTATTTTTTGTCCTCAACAATCAATTCGTCGTTTTCATCATATTTATTAGACTTGATTTTCTCCTGCAATCCCTGGAAAATCACATACAATCCGGGGATTACAAATATCCCAAGCAATGTTCCGAACAACATTCCGCCAATGGAACCGATACCAATCGATCTGTTACCGTTTGCTCCAACTCCCGTAGAAAACATCAAAGGCATTAAACCAAAAATAAAAGCCAACGACGTCATTAAAATCGGTCGGATTCTGATTTTGGCTCCTTCCAATGCGCTTTCCAGCAATCCCATTCCCTCATGTCTTTTTTCAAGAGAAAATTCAACCATCAAAATAGCATTTTTAGCCAAAAGTCCAATCAGCATAATCATACAGATCTGCACGTAAATATTATTATCAATTCCAAATAATTTCGCGAAGACAAATATCCCGCTTAATCCGACTGGTAATGAAAGAATTACAGCTAATGGAAGAATATAACTTTCATATAAAGCACTTAATAATAGATAGACAAAACAAAGACTTAATAAAAATATAATACTCGCTTGAGAACCAGAACTTTGCTCTTCTTTACTCATTCCGCTGTATTCAAAACTATAACCGGGTGGCAAAACCTGTTCTGCCACTTCATTAATAGCTTCCATAGATTGTCCTGTACTGTATCCATTGTTTGGTGAACCGTTGATGGAAATCGCATTATACATATTAAATCGGGAAATAGATGAAGGTCCGAACACTTTTTTCATCGTAATATATTCCGAAACAGGGCTCATCGTTCCGCTGGCAGTGCGTATTTTAATATTATTCATCTGTTCCACCGTTCCTCTGTAAGGATTATCGGCCTGAAGAATAATCTGATATTGTTGTCCAAATTCTGTAAAGTTGCTTACGTACGAACTTCCGTAGTACACGTTCATCAGATTTAAAATTTCTGAGGGTTGTATGCCGTTGTCTTCGCATTTAGCAATATTTACATCCACTTCATATTGTGGAAAATTAGGGTTAAATGCTGTCGCTGCGTACTGAATTTCAGGTCTTTTGGTAAGAACATCTAAAAAGTTTTGCGATACGGCATAAAAATCACTGATGCTGTGCCCTCCCCTGTCTTCTATCTGAAAAGTAAAACCTCCACTCGTTCCAAAACCACTGATCGTGGGCTGTTGCATGAAATTAATGGATGCCCCGCGTATATTTTTTGTTTTTTCCGTAAGCTGCTGAATAATATCTTTATCCGTAACACCGGGACGATCGCTCCAAGGAGTCAATCGCAGAATCAGCATTCCGTAAGAACTTCCGCTTCCTCCTAACTGATTTTGTCCCAAAGTAGTCATAGTAGCTTTTACTTCAGGAATGGTATGAGCAATACTGTCAATCTGCTTATTGACAAGTTGTACCCTTTCTTTTGTAGCTGCAGCAGGAAGTGTTACATTGACGAAAACAGTTCCCATATCTTCGGCAGGAACAAAACTCGAAGCCACACTTTTTATCGTGAAATAAAATAGACCTCCAAAAGCAATAACAATAATCGCTGTGAGCCATTTTCTTCTGATCAGAAAATTGACAGAATTGGTGTATTTATTAATTACTTTTTCATAATTCGAATTAAATCCATTCTTTATTTTTTGAAGAAAACCTTTTTTAGCAGCTTCTTCTTCCTCTTTATGGGGTCGTAAAAACATAGCCGCCAAAGCAGGACTTAACGTCAATGCATTTACCGCCGAAATCATAATGGCAATCGCCAAAGTAATTCCAAATTGCTTGTAAAAAACCCCTGCCGAACCTCCTAAGAAAGTCACCGGAAGGAATACAGAAGCCATCACAAGCGTGATAGAAACAATAGCAGGTCCAATTTCACCCATTGCATCAATTGCCGCTTTACGGGGAGAAGTATAACCATGTTCCAACTTACTATGAACTGCTTCAACCACCACCACAGCATCATCTACCACGATTCCAATTGCGAGTACCAAAGCAAACAAAGTCAATAAATTAAGACTATATCCAAATAAATACAGGAAGAAAAACGTCCCGATAATAGACACCGGAACCGAAACTCCGTGAATAATCGTTGACCTTACATCCTGTAAAAAAATTAAGATTACTAAAAATACCAGTAAAAAACATTCAACAAGGGTGTGAATTACTTTTGAAATACTTTCATTCAAAAAGTTGTTGATATTAACTAATTCCAGCATTTTGATACCGGAAGGAAAGTTTTTTGAGGCATCAGCCATTACTTTCTGTGCCCCAACAATTACTTCCTGAGCATTTGATCCAGGCGTTTGGCTAATCGAAATTGCCACTCCGGGTTTACCATTAATAGCTGTAGCACTCGTATAAGTTTGGGTTCCCAGATCGATACGTGCAATGTCTTTTAGATATAAATATTGCCCGTTTCCTATAGATTTAACAATAACCTTTTGAAACTGTTCTAATGAAGCCAACGTTCCCGAATATGTAATATCATATTGAAAAGCCTGTCCCATATTATCCCCGATTTTACCGGGAGCTGCATTAAAATTCTGTGCATTTAAGGCTGTGGTTACATCAGCAGGAACCAACCCGTAAGCGGCCATTTTATCGGGTTGTAACCAAATACGCATTGCATAAGTCATGGCTCCCCCAAAAATATTGGCTCCGCCAACTCCTTTTGCTCTTTGCAACTGTGGAACAATATTTATCGCTGCATAATTTTGTAAAAATTTCTGATCATATTGGACCTTATCACTGAATAATCCGACGATTAAAACATTACTACTTTGTTGCTTTCTTACAGTTACACCCGCCTGTGTCACAGCTTGCGGAAGTTTCGCCAATACAGTACTTATCCTATTTTGTACATCTACAGCAGCCTGATTGGGATCTACTCCTACCGCAAAATACACACTGATACTTGCCGAACCTGTGTTACTCGCCGAAGAAGTCATGTACGTCATCCCTTCTACCCCATTGATTTGCTGTTCTAGTGGATAAACCACACTATTGATCAGCGTAGTTGTATTTGCACCGGGATAAGAAGCAGAAACCTGAATCGTGGGCGGTGCAATATTAGGATATTGTGCTACAGGCAAACTGCTTATTCCCAAAATACCCAATACGATAATGATTACAGAGATTACTGTACTCAATACCGGTCTTCTTATAAATAATTTTAGCATGACCTATGGGTTTGATTTGGTTTTCATGGCACGATAAATGGTAGCCGAATTAGCTGGCATAGGTTTGATGACTGTGCTGTCACTAATGTTAAGTCCATTAAGAACTAACTTATCTCCTGCATTAACTCCATCTTTTACGACAACAAAATTACCATCATCTGTCGGCGAGGTTGTTACTGCTGTACTCATCACCATGTTTCCTTTCGTTAATTTATATACAAATGATTTATCCTGCATTTGATAAATAGCTATTTGTGGAACTAACAATGAGTTTTCCATATTAACAGGAATACGGATTGTAGCACTTGCCCCATTTTGAATAAGACCTAATTTATTACTAAATGTTGCCTTAAAAGTAGCCGTCCCCGTACTTGTGTCGATGCCGCCACTCGCCGTTTCCAGTCTGCCTTTTTCGGGATATACTGTTCCATCTGCCATTACTAATGTGACGAGAGGCATATTTTTTAGTTTTTCAGAGGTTGTAGTACCTTGCATATTTGCTAGAAAATCCATTACCTGCTTTTCATTCAAAGAAAAATAAGCAAAAACATTCGTTGTATTGGATAATGTTGTCAATGATTCCGTTGAAGTACTGCTTACTAAAGCGCCAATTTTAAAAGGAATAAGTCCGATTGTTCCACTTTGTGGACTTCTTATATAGGTATAACCTTGATTAGTCATTGCATTGGCGAGAGTGGCTTTTGCTTGAGACAAAGCCGCCTGTTCTGATTGTAAGGCATACTGTGCTGAACTCAGCTGATATTTGCTGACAATTTCCTGTTCTACTAAAGGTCTTGCTTTTTCCACATTCATACGGGCTGTATTTACGTTGGCTTCTGCAATTTTTATAGCGCCTTTTGCCGTCACAATATCCTGTTCATACTGAGGATTTTTGATTCTGAATAAAAGTTGTCCCTTTGTTACAGTAGCTCCTTCCGACACATAAATATCCTGAAGATAACCCGACACCATGGGCTTGATTTCTACAACATTCTGTCCCTGCACGGAAGCCGGAAAATCATTGTAAACTGTAACCTGTTTGGGAGCCAAAGTTAAGACCTGATAACTTTGTATAGTTTTGTCTTTGTCCTTTGTCTTTGTTTTTTTATCACCACATGATAACAATATCACCGAAATCAAAAGAACAAATTTATTTTTTATCATAATAACGCGTTTTCACAAAATAAAATCAAACAAAAACCTAGAATTATCAAAGACATTTTAAAACTAAAACTTGATATCTAACCTATGATGATAAAAATAAGGTTTTGTTAAATAATCTCGTGAAAATATTTACACTTTAAATAAAATGTCTTCATCAGGAGTAGGTATCATTATTCTTTTAGAAAAAAAAATTTAAATTTATTTTTTATCTACAGGAACTAAGATCTTATCCCAATCCATTGTGAATCCACTGCTGGAAAAGTATATTAACAGCCTTGTAAAATAGGTTGATAAATATATATCACAGAAATCAAACCTTCTTTACCGATGTAGAGAGGGGTGATTGTTTTATTGAGTTGCACTAGATGATATATATGTATTTCAATATAATGATAACAAAATTAAATTTATTCATATACCCTATTTTAATAATTAGATCAAATATTATAATTAGGGCAACAATATACTTTAATGTACCAAGTTTCATCTTTACATAAATCCTATTAACTATATACAAATTAAATGTACTTCATAAAATCTTTATGAAAAGAGAAAAGCCAATTGAAATAAAATAAAGTCAAATTATTTCAACTTGGATTGTTTCAAATATTTAAAATTATATTGCAAAAAACTTTACAACTACAATAAACTTAATGCTAGATTTGGGATAGCCCCTTCTCTTTTAATTTGGCTTAAACGAACTAAATCATTTATAAAACTGTTTGAAGATACGGTCGTCTTGATCCCAAGCCGGGATTAAATTTAATATCTCCATCACTATTTTGATCTCAATTAAACTCACTGCTCTCAAGTTTACTTCTCAAAACCGACATATCATCGCTCACTTTCTGATCCAAAATCTTTGCATAGTGCTGTGTTGTTTTTATGTTGGTGTGACCGAGCATTTTGCTTACGCTTTCAATGGGAACGCCATTAGACAATGTAACCGTAGTAGCAAATGTATGTCTTGCAATATGAAATGTCAACTCTTTATTGATTCCACAAACACTCGCAATTTCTTTGAGATAAGAATTCATAGTCTGATTACTTACAACAGGAAACAAAACATCTAAGTTTATACATTGGGGATGGTTCTCATATTTTAAAACCAGCTCTTTAGCTAGCGGCAGTAAAGGCACTCTGGTTGAGCTGTCGGTCTTTTGACGACGAGTAAATATCCATTGGTCGCCATCAATGCCGATATTGATATGAGACTTTGTCAATTTCTTCACATCAACATAAGCTAAACCCGTATAACAGCAGAAAAGAAAAACATCCCTTACTTGTGTCAATCTATCGGAAACAAATTCTTTTTCATACATTGTCTGGATTTCTTCTTTGGAAAGAAACGGTCGTTCTACAGCTTTGAGCTTTGCTTTATAGCCAAGAAAAGGGTCTTTGTTGAGCCAGCCGTGTGCCATACAGAGCCTGATGATTTTTTTGAAATTCTTAATGTATTTCACCGCGGTATTGTTTCCGCATTTACGTACACTTCGAAGCCAGAAATCATAATCCATAATGAAAGCGTGATCAATAGCCTTGATATCGATATCAGAAGTTTTATACTTCCAGTTAATGAATTCCTGTGTATGTTTTAATGATGTTTTGTAACGCTCCAATGTTCCGGGAGCAAAATCGTGACCGACCAGGGCTTCTACTTTATCATTATGCTCTTGAAAGATAGGAATGAGCATTCTTTGCTCGATATCAGTTCCAAGCAGTTTAGATTTTAAACCAACTGCCGTTACATTGTTATCCTCTTTTAACATTACGTAGTGTGAATCGTAAACCTGTTGCTCTAAAGTCTTAAGATAGACATTAAGCGTCTTAGCCTCCTGAGAGTTACCCATTGCCTTATGCGCTTTGCCATCCCATTTCTGGGGATCGATATATCTCTTAGCGGCAATGTCCGCTGCCTTGCCATCTATCGTGATTCGCAAGTAGATGGGAGCGGTTCCGTTGGTTCTGATTTTATTCTTTTTTATAAAGAATAACAGGTTGAATGTTTTGTTCATGATGTGGTAACTTTAATTGTTAATAATTTAGCTTTTGTTACCACTTTCTGCAAGATGTACAATCTTTAAACTGCCTACTGGTCGGGTTTCCCTGAATTTTTAGTGACCTATTTCCCGATTTTCGGGATTGGTCATTATAAAGGTCATAAAAATCGTGACCTATTTTGATTTTTTTTGACTCTAGCGCAAAACAAAAAACGCTGTAAACATTGATGTTTACAGCGTTTTAGCTTATTTTAGTTTCTCAACCAGCGGAGAGAGAGGGATTCGAACCCCCGGACCTGTTACAGTCAATAGTTTTCAAGACTATCGCAATCGACCACTCTGCCATCTCTCCAAAAACTCCGATGGTATCGTTGTTTTCAGTGGTGCAAATATATAAACATTTTGGATTCTGACAAAATATTTTTTTCGAAAAACATCTAAAAAAACTTATCATCCTAAATTTCAGCATAAAAAAATTATTTTATTGAGCTTACTTCGTTGATGGAAAACCATAAAAAATTACAATAAGCATAAGTAATTTTGAAAGGTATAGATAGAGTAATCTTAAAATCATAAATTTAATACATAATTAATGCTGACGTCATCCAAATAAAAAGAGAATCTGATAGTTTCGCAAGCAATTTAAAAACTATTAAAACACATTATTAATCATGATTCAAAGACAAAAATTTCTTGGATGGATGCTTATGCTTGCAGTAACGAGCATCGGATGCCAGAATAACGAAATTGCTTCAGCTTCAATGGACGAAGAGCTTTCGTCAAAACCCAACGTCAATAAGGCGGCTACGGACGTAAGTGTCAATGCTTATGTAGATACAAGCCCCTATATCAATTCTGGCTTTAGCTTTCTAAACCCATCTCAGATCGATAAAAACCGTCAGTCTATAGGCGGAAGTGCTTACACCGAGGTCTATGGGTTCAATATCCCTGAAGAAAACAGGGTAAGAGGAATCCGTTGGAATACCGATGATGAAACGACATCGATTTGGAGACCTCAAGGAATTGCAGGTTTTACCAAAAATGGTGTTCGTTATCTGTTGGTGAGCTGGTATGCAAAAGATGATGCTGCGTATAAAGGCTCCCGCATTACTTTGATTGACATCAGTCCGAGTTCAAGTACTTATCTGATGTATCGTCATATTCTGTTGGTGCAGCCTGATATTCCGGCAACTACAACAACCTATTCACAATATGGCTCTTATGCTCCATTGAACGTACATGCCGGTGGAATTGCTTATTTTAAGGATAAAATATATCTCAGCAGCACAAATTTAGGAGTTCGTGTATTTGATTTAAATAAAATAATTGAAGTAAGTACAGGTGACACAACCAATGAGAAATGTGGTAAAGATGCCAACGGGAATTTATTCGCCTTCAATTATCGATACATATTGCCTCAGATAGGGTATCAAAAGATCAATAATGCCGATCCTTTCTCCACTATACAAGTCAATGATGAAGGAACTCAGTTCTGGACGGGACAATATTATGCAGGGAGTGCCGATGCTTCCATTGTTCCTCAAATATTTGGTTTTCCTGTTGACGCAAATGGGATGCTTCAAAATACAGGAATTGTCGCAGTGACTCCAAAGAATAGTCTTTTTACCAGTAATCACGCTCATGGAATCCAAGGAGTATTCAGAAAAGGGAACAGAACATGGCTTTCGTGTACCGGATCTCCAAGCGATTCTTATGGTTCAAATGCAAGATTAGCCCGTTATACCGATGGTGCCGATGATACTGTACGTTACCGATGGCCGTATGGATCCGAATCCCTTTATTACGAATCTCAATATGGTTACCTGTGGAGTTTGACGGAATTTGAACCCAATGCAGGAGCACAGAATGGAAGCCAGGTCAATCGATGCATATTTGCGGTTGATTTTTCTAAATATGAATAGCAGAAATGCATATCAGAGATTAAATTATTATTAAATAAAATGTAAGCAGGCTTTTAATTATCTTTTTAACCAAAAACCCTGATTATTAAAACAAAAACCTTCAATTTTACTTGAAGGTTTTTCTCATTTATTTCTCAATCTTTGGGATTTCTATTTTTAAAAGTTTTAATTGATATTGTCGAAGCTGGCCACCAACAAACAAATCTTCCTTAAAAAAATCTGATGCTGCAAAAAGACTTTCATAATAATCAATTCCTTTCAAAAGATTCTCCTTGAATGTTTTCCACTTTTTTATCTGAGAATTGGTAAGCTCTCCCATAAAATCATTAAGTTCTTTTTTTAAATGATCGACATACATTTTTAACTCATTAATAAACATATTCGGACGATTAGGATGGGACAGAATATTGTCGTTCCCATAAATATGTTTTACCATTTTTGAAAGAGAAACTTCTTTATCAAAAAAAGCCAAATTAGGTCCCGGACAAATCACAACGCCCTGTTTTTCACCTTTTATTTCCAATTTTTGCTCCATGTAAGCTGAATTTACCAACCCCACACAAAGACAGGCTTTTTCGGCTATATTTTGTTTTCTTTTTTGAAATGTTTCGTCTGAAATATCTTTCTTTTCAGCTTCCAGTTCTGCAAATTTAATCTCCTGATATTTTTTTGAAGCTGTACAAATTCCTTCTGAAGAATATTCTTTACTTAAAGCCAATAATTTTTTCGGACACGAGCTTCCATAACGGTTTTTCTCTTCTTTTTCATGTCTAAGAATTTCATTTGAAGTCCCTTTTACCGTATTAAATGGAACTCCTAAAGGCGAAAGATTACTCAGATAAAAATCTTCTTCTTTTGATTTTACAAGCAGTTTTCTCGTTTCATTATCGACTGAAGTCGCTTCCGGAACCAGTAAAAACGGCGAACCCCAACCGATACTGTCAACATTATAAGTTTTTAGCAAAAAATCATGCTCTTCTGACGTTCCTACTCCACCCTGAACGGTAATTTTCATCTCCAAAGGTTCAGAAACAGAATGTCTTTCTTTTTGTTCCAAAGATTGAATCATTAAATTATGAGCAGATTGAATCAATTCATCCTTTTTTTGTTTAAATTCTTCCAAAATGGGTCCAAGAAGCAAACCTTCTGTTGCAAATGCGTGTCCGCCACAGTTTAATCCCGATTCTATTCTGTATTCGGAAACCCAAAGTCCTTTTTTAGCCAAAAAATTCCCCTGAATCATCGCAGAACGGAAATCACTGACTTTCAGAATAATTTTCTTTTTAAGCTCACCATTTTCGTTTGGAAAGAAGTCATCAAACTCTTCGATATAACTGTACAATCGAGGATTCATTCCCGCAGAAAGTACCATTGAAGAAGATAATTTGCTGTTTGCAAAACCACGCAAAGACGCATGAGCATCGTTGTAAATTACGGGTAATGGTTCATTATTCTTAAAATTATCCTTGTCAACTTTGGTCATAATGTTGACATCGATATTTCCTGGAGAAAGATGATTTTCTATAAAATTTTTAATTACAGAAGTGATATTTTCCTTTTGATTCAGGAAATTCTGCAAACCGATTTTGAACTCTGAAGTATTCGGAAGCATTTCTATAAAGCTTTTCAGAGCTCTTTTGTTGTTTGAAATTTCTTCTTTGAAAGCTTCAAATTTTTGATTCACAATATCATCCACCATGTCCAGATAAGCGGTAATTCTTTTGGCTCGGTAGTCATCAATCTTGTTTGAAATACTTGAGTAATTCAGATTAAACTTCTTATTGTAAAAACTTTTCATCTTTTCTATAATCTCATCATCAATTATAGAAATTACGGAAGATATCCCGTATTGCGCCACACGAATAGGACTGTCTATCGTATAAGCCAATCCCATTACGGGAATATGGAAATTGTGTAAAGGTTTTTTGATCATTTTTATATTGATTAAAATAATTTCTTACCTCTAAATTCCCATCAACTAATTCACTGACCCAAAAGTATCAGTTTAAAATTAATTATGCATAAAATAACACATGAATTTCTTTGGATATGTTTAAAGTCATTAAATAAAATAGTTTGGGGCAAATCTTCGATTTGCCCCAAACTCTATAAATACCAGTCTTTATATCTTTTTAAAGCTTCCAGAAAATAATAATCCGCATAAATCAACGGGACATCAATTTCAGAATTCAAAGGCAGTCCGCCTGTGCTGTGCATTAATAAAAAACCTCCGTTTTCGCCCAATTTTGACTGATATTTTTCACTGGATAAACTGATCAACATCTGTTTTGCAGCATCAACATAATTTTTATTTTCATTACCTTTTGAATATTGACCTAATTCTAACAAAGCAGAAGCAATAATTCCAGCAGCAGAAGCATCTCGCGGAACATTCGGTATTTTGGGATCATTAAAATCCCAATACGGAATTTTATCTTTCGGCAATGTAGGATTGTTAAGAATAAACTTCGCAATTTGTTGAGCCTGATTCAAATATTTTTCATCTTTTGTAAACCGATACATCATCGTGTAACCGTACAAAGCCCAACCTTGACCTCTCGCCCAAGCCGAAGAATCAGAATATCCCTGAAAAGTTTTTTTACCCAAAACCTGACCTGTATTTATATCATAATCAATCACATGATACGAACTGTAATCCGGACGAAAATGATTTTTCATCGTCGTATTAGCGTGAGAAACAGCGATTTCTCCCAACTTTTTGTTGCTTCCGTTTTGTGAAGCCCAATTCAGCATTTCAAGATTCATCATATTATCGATGATGACCGGTGCTTTGAAATCTGCCATTTTATCCCAAGACAAAATCGCCTGCATTCCGGGACGAAATCTTGTGGAAAGTGATTCCGCAGAAGTCAGAATAATATCTTTATATGTAGGATCTTTTGTAATTCTGTACGCATTTCCGAAACTGCAAAACATCATAAAACCTAAATCATGATCTCTTGTAAAAGTCTTATTTGGTTCAATAATTTTTAACGTTCTTTCGGCTTCTTTTTTAATTTCAGGATCTTTCGTCTGCTCATAAATTATCCACAACGAACCTGGATAAAAACCGGAACACCACCACGAAACGTCTTTCGTAACAAGCTTTCCGTCTTTATAAGATTGTGGCATTTTGTCCTGAGGAACAGTTTTAAGCAAGAATTTATACTGCTTTTCAGCAAATTGAAATTCATTTTGAATCAGTTTCGACATTTCCTTTTTACTTTGCGCATGAAAAGCCATACTTAAAACAGAAAAAGCAACGATAGATATTTTGTGTAAAGTCATTGATTAGAAAGATTCTTTAGCACAATTTACTTAAATTTTAAATTATTAAACCTGTTTAAACAAATAAAAATTTACCGCAAAAGGTACTGTGTTCATTTCCAAATATTTTCAGATATTTGTATAAACTATTTAAGGAGAATATTTATTCATCCTGTGTAGGCAGGCGCAACCCTGTCTATTTTTTTATTTTCTATATAATTAGGATCAAATTCCATATTGCTTTTCCAAAGTTTATAAATTAAAATGAGCAACTTTCTTGCGACTGCTATTACTGCTATTTTTTTCACAGGTTTTCTGTCTTTTAGATTGTTATAAAACTCTTTCATTAACGGATTGAATCTGGTTGCACATAAAGCGGGCATATATAAAGAATGGCGGATAAAACTGTTTCCCTTTTTAGATATTCTTGTCTTCCCTTCCTTATTCCCAGACTGATTGTGCTGAATATCTAAACCTGCATAACTTGCCAGTTGTCTTCCATTTGTTATTAACGCAAAGGCATTGGTTTCTGCAATAATACATATTGTTGTAATAAAACTTACTCCCGGAATACTGCATATTTTTTTAACTTTATCAGAAAACTCTGTATCAGACATTACTAAAAGCCTAAGTTCCGACTCGATCTCCGATACCTGTACTTCTAATAAGGAAACCTGTGTTTTTAACCTTTTTTGAGTGGAGACAGGGCAGTCATGACTGTGATGTTTTGCATGAAGCTGATTCTTAGCCTGATTGATTTTAGCTTTTACTTCACGGTATTCACGGCTTAAAAATTTTAAATCACGCATAATTTTAGTAGGCATATTCCAGGTTCTTAATTTCCTTTCCAATCCTAACCTGCATAAAACCTCTGAATCCTTTTGATCTGTCTTGGTTTTCACATTAAGACTGCGGGAATAATGCTTCACCATATTGGGTAATAGCACAGATAATTTACAATGATGCTCATTTAAAAAATAAGCCAAATGCTCATAATAAACGCCCGTGGCTTCCATTACATAAAATACTTCTCTTGAGGCATTCTGTTCATCCGACCACTGCAATAATTCTTTATATCCACAATAGTCATTTTTAAATCTTTTACTCTTCCCAAATTTTTGATTTTGAAAGCTGTCTGAAGTTCCAAAACAACAGTCTAGATAATCTTTTGAAATATCAATACCGATACATTGCTTTTCCATGATGTTTAATTTTAAGTGAAAAAACTGCAGTTTCTTGTAATCTTTTCTCGCATTTATACGGAATGTAAAAACTTCCTAAGTACTGTTCAGATTTTAAAGAAACTTAGAGACAGAGAATCTTTCTTTTTCCGGTATATTAATAAAAATTACCTCTCACAAAATATTTCTGCTGCCTCTTAGTTTTATTATTTAAAGTAACTTATATTTATAAATACAAACATACGAGAGACAAAAGCTAGTCTTGATTTTTATCATTTTACTTATTAAGAAAACAAAAGTTTATAAAAGCTGTTGTATCCTTATTTTACAGTTTAATAATCAAATTAAATAACTGATTTATAATATTTTGTCTCTTTTGCGGTAAAATAAAAATTCAATATAAAAGATTTATGTTTAAATTAATTTTAAATTCAAGATTTATTATTTGAAGATTTAAATTTAATCAACATATAAGCCAACCCTAATCCAAGTCCTGCAACCATCGCTATTTTTGTCTTTCTGGAAGGAACCGGAAGTATGGTTTCTCCATAAATTCTATGAGGTTTCTGAAGATGGTTCAAGAACATTTCCGGAATCTGAGGGTGCGTTTTTCACTTTCATTAACAATCTCATCGCTGCAGAAGCTGTATTGATAATAGGTTTTGGAAATAATCCGTACAGATTTTTTATCATCATCGATGTAAAATCCGGAAACAAATCTTTTCTTGGATTTTTTGCCAATTCAACCATTTTCGCAGCTGTATCTCTTGGGTCTGCTGCAAACGGCGGAATTTTAAAATTCAATCCCGAATATTTTGCTGAATGCATATTTCCCGTAGAACGCTGAATCTGAGGATACAAATTACAGATATGAACATTAGGGAAATCTGAAATTTCACCATGAAGACATTCCATCATTCCGCGGATTCCAAATTTTGTTGAAGAATAAACGGCACTGTACGGAGCGGGCATAAAACCGCCAATCGACACATTATTTATTAAAATTCCTTCATTTTGTTTTTTGAAAATCGGCAAAACGTTGTAAGCTCCGTGCATATAACCGAAAAGATTAGTTTTAATAACCTGCTCATTCAGATCCATCGGGATTTCCTCGAATTTTCCGCTTGCCATAACTCCGGCATTATTCACCCAAATATCAATTCGTCCGTTAAATTGTAGTGCTTTATTGGCAAGATTCTGAACATCACCTGCAATCGATACATCCGTCGGAATACCCAAAGCGGTAACACCCAAATCTCTGCACAAACTCACCGTTTCATCCAACCCTTCTTTTCCTCTAGCTGCGACTACAATATTGCAGCCTTCCAATGCGAATGCTTCCGCTGTTGCCCTTCCTACTCCACTGCTTCCTCCGGTGATGACGACTGTTTTTCCTCTCAGACTTTGTTGTAATATATTGCTTGATTCCATTTTGTGAATAGTTTTGGTTAGTTACAGAAAATCAACCTATTATTATGCCATAAAGAATATTTTAAACTTTAATTTTAAAAACTTAGAATTATTTTCATCAACTACCAATTTTGTAAGTTATTTCTTTTCAGGATCATGAATTTTACCTTTGAATAAAAGAAATTTCACAATGGAATTAACAGAATATTACAGCATTTCATCACGTCTCTATTTTGACAGCACTATTTTATTTTATCAGAAATTAGGATTTGAAGTTGTTCACGAAATCTCTACTTTTCAATCCACTGATATGATTTATTACATTTTATTCATATTGAAGAAGCTATATAAAGACAAAATATATTATTTTTTCTTAAAAAATCTTAAATAGTCTTAAATTTTTTTCCATAAAAAAATTATGGCATAATATTTTAATACAATTGATTAACTCATGTTTAATTTGAGTTTTCATGGTTATTAGTTTTTATCCTCAGATTCTTTCTGGGGATTTTTTGTTTTATACAAAATAGCGAGTGCGGAAAGCTGGAAAAAGCTTCAAATAAAAAGCATAAGTTTACAAAAAAAGAACAACCTCATGAAAGTTGTTCTTTATATTTATAGTGATAAATTTTAGGTCTATTCAAAGCGCTCGATTATATCGAATACGCTCCTTTATTCTGAAAAACATTCATGCCTTCAATTTTATTATTTTCTGTATTAAAAATAACTTCAACCGTAAAATATGACACTTCGTAGAGTATATATTTTAATGTTTTCACCGTTGTTTCATTCATAATACGTCCTTCGTTGATGGCTAAACTACATTGCGCCTGATCCGGCATATTTTTAAAATCGTAATAAGAAATCATAGCTGTTAATTTTAATAGTTCAATTACTAATACACAATATCTTTGCCAAATTATCATTAATAAAATTAATTTTTCAACATTTTTTCAACAATGTAAGAAATTAACTTATTTATTGAAAATGATTACTATTATACTTCCCGGATAAGTCGAAAAGTAAGATTTATTCTGGGTTTCATTTTCCTTGTAGATTTCGCGATACGATGTTCCCAATTTACCTGTAAATCGCCTTTCATAATTAATAACGAACCGTTCTGCAACGCCAAACTATATTTTTTCTGATGATCTTCAACATTCCTAAAATCAAAATTTCTTACCTGTCCTAAACTTACAGAAGCAATTACGGGACGATTCCCCAACTCGCTTTCTTTGTCGCGATGCCAAGCAACGGAATCATTTCCGTCGCGATATAAATTGAGTAAAACGGAATTAAATTCATAGCCTGAAAACTTTTCAATTTTATCTTTTAAATCTGATAATTCCGGCAACCATTCGTTAACCTTAAACTCGTTTCCACCCAAATGATACGATTTTTTGTCGTTGCCAAACCAAGCTGTTAAACGCGGAGTGAGAACCGTTTTGTCATACATTTTCTGAGTATTTTGTTTCCAAGGAGCTTTTTGTAATAATGTTTGTTCGAGTTCTGTGGCTTCTTTTTCGGGTAAAAAATGCTCCGTATATTCCAGTAATTCTTGCGGAAACTGGTAATATTCATCTGAATTAAATAGACTTAACTGGCTCATTTTTCAATCAAATTTATTTTTCCTTAAGGTCTTTACTGATCTGTTTCTCAGATTTTTCCGCTTTCTGTTCCTGAGCTTCTTTCTCTTTACGCTGCTGTCTTCTCGTTTTTTTCTCAGCTCTTCTCTCCTCACGAATCACCTTGTTCGTTTTTTTATTATATAGCGCATCCACGATTCCCTGTCCGGTTTTACTGAAAATTTTAATTTTCGGTTTTTCGTGAGTTCCCGTTACGACAATCGGAAAACCAATCAATCCGCCGGGGAGAATTCCTACCCTGATTCTTAAATCGAGCAACCCGTTAAAACTTGTTGTCCCACTTACTGTCGGTCTCAAAATAGAAACTTTAAAGGTAAATTTATCAACGTGAATCAGATTGTTTTTAATATGAGTTTCGATATTTACGCCTTTCATATCGGGATTATCAAAAGCTTTTGCACCGATATTATCGCCAACTGCGGAAAGCATTTTCAGATTTTTCACTTCCACATCACGAAGATTCACAATTCCTCCACCTTCCAGAGACGGATAAATTGGTTTCATATTTTTGTCGAAATCTCCTTTTAATTTATAATCTAAAGATACAATTCCTTTCACATTTTTCGCTGCTGTTGCCATTTCACGAACCATATCAATTTCGTTGTAAGCTCTCTGAACATCAAAATCAAGAACCTTTAAAGCGACATCATAATTAGCTGTTAACGGAGATTCATCCTGATAACGCGCATCAATATTCATGCGGCTTCCGACGATATCAAACGATGTATTTTTAAGATAAACCTGACCTGTATTCACAGAAGCAAGTCCTTTTAAATGATGTAAACCTAAGCCTTTAAATTCAACTTTTTTCGCATTCGCTTCCAAAGAAACATCCAGATTTTTTGGAATAATCACGACTCCGCTACTTTTTGGATTTTCGGCTTTTGCATATTCAACTTCTATCGATTTGTCGGAATTATCACCGTTTTTCAACGCCATAAATTCATCAATCAAGATATAATTAGAATTCAAAACAAATTTTCCGTGAAGTGTTCCTTTTCTTTCGATGAAATAATTAATTGTATTTAAAAGATAACCATTCAAAGCAAAATCAGACTTTCCGTACGTCGCAAAAAACTTTCTGAACCACATTTTTTCATTTTCAAACTGGAAATTCCCTTCTTTAATGTAAAAAGATTTTGGAAGATATTCTGTCGTTGCTTTTATATTTTTTAAAATTAAATTTCCTCTGTTATCCAATTTGCTGTATTGCCCTTTCGTAGCATAACTTTGTCGACCGTTTAAGGACAAATCTGCCATAATTAAACCACTGATATCCAATCCTTTTTTAGCAAAAACCTTGTAGATTCTTCCGACATTCAACACTCCTTTTGCGCGAACTTTATACAAAACATCTTCAAAATTCTGCAGATCTGCATTGATGAAAACCGGATTTCCTTCAAAATCAAATTTAAATGGATCCAATTTCACTCCCAAACTCTTGAAAGTACCATCTGTATTGATAATATTCGCAACAATATTGATATTCTGAATAGGGTTTGGATAATATTTTGTCTTCAACCAACCGTTTTTCAGATTAAGATAACCGTTCGTTTTCGGGAATAATTTTTTATCTAAACTAAAGATTCCGTTTGCTTTAATGTCTGTGTTCATCAATCCTCGCGCGTCAATATCTTTCAATCCCAAAGCCTGATCGAGCGTCTGCAAATCTACTGCTCCTTTTACATTGGCGTTGATCTGCATTTCATTTAAACCTTTAGTTTTTACAACTGCTTTGAAATTATTATTCGGACCAAGATCAAAACTTAAATTCTTAAGATCAAGACCCAATTGTTCTGTGTCCAAAGAAGGCAAATCTACATTAAGATCCATATTAAGATTCTTCATCGGAACAGGAGCTTTTCCGTTGGAAACAAAACCATTTTCCACTAATAAACGTGCTTTCAACCTCGGTTTAAGGTTTTTAGGCTCACTAAATCTACCTTTTAAACTGAAAAATAAATCGCTGTTTCCTTCAATTTTGGTATCTTTTGCCCAGTCCAGATATTGTGGCGGCAACACAGAAATCATCTCACGAATGGTTGTTTTTTCGGAAGCTGCATTGATGTCAAGATTATATCCATCTTTCAAAATGCTTACAAAACCTGTAAATTTTAAAGGCAAATCATTGATTCTTAATTCGTTCTTCCTCAACACAAAAGTCAACGCATTGGTATTAATTCTCGTAATTAAATCTGCGTGTAAGGTTTTCTGTTTTGCGTAATAAATTCTATTTAAGCTAAAATCAAGTTTATAAATATCAAGATTGGTTGTAAGATCGAAAATATCTTCACTTAAACCTCCTTTCCCGGTATAATTCAAGCCTTTTGCATCTACTAAAACTCTGGCAGAATGATCGTTATATTTGATATTCCAATTTCTTAATTTGATTAAATCCAGCTTAATGGAAGTTCCGGTTTCGGTGGTATCTTTCGGTTTTTCAGACGGTTTTGAAACGTAAACGTTATAATTTGCTTCTCCTTTACTGTTCACAAAAACATTGGCATAAGCGTCTGTTACATATATTTCGTCGATTTTCACCTGTCGGTCGAAAATCAGATTTTTAAGATTAATTCCCACTGCAACTTCTTTCGCAGCCAGCAAAGTATCTTCCTGAAAAGGTTTTGATCCTTTCAATAAAAAATCGTCTACGGAAACCGTAAGCGAAGGAAAATGTCTGAAAAATGTAAGATGTGTTTTTCTATAATCGAGCTTTCCGGCAAGATGTTTATTGGCAAATATTTTTACCTGCTCAGAAATCGTTCCCGGAAACAAAATCGGGATGATAAACATCAGAAAAAGAATGGATGCTATAGAAATACCCGTCCATTTCAGAATTTTCAAAACTATATTTTTAAACCTTTCCATGATCCGATAATTTTGATATTAATAAATTAACAGCTATCTAAAATCAAGCCATTACGATTAAATTTATCCCAAAACAATACTACATTCATTGATTTATTACACCGGAATAATACTTTATGGCATAATTTATTCATTAGACTAAATAACTATTAAAAAAGATTGTATGAATTTTAAAGAAGCCAAAATCCACAAAAAAGACGCTCTGAAAAATGCCGATGAATCTGTATTGAAGCTTTTCCACATTATAATAACACCTTCAAATACAGATGAAAGTGCAAAATTTATCAAAGACTTTTTAAAAAATCCCGAATCTTTTAATGATGAAAGTTGCAAGGATTATTGTTCTGATGACAATTATGAAGTGGTAAGTTTTAATAAAGAAACGGTTGATTAATAAAGCAATTATGTTGATTTCAGCAATTCTTCAAGCTCAACAATAAATTCTGTCTGTGCAGGATTTATTTTACTTTTAGCATCTTCTGAAACAAACCATTCCCATCGATCAACTTCAGGAATTTCAATGGTTTTCCCTGATTTTGGAGGGTATTCTATAAAAATAGTATTACTCTGAAATCCTGACATTTCCAAATCACCTTCCAAAGCCCACGCAAAAACAGTTTTTCCTCCTTTTTGCTTTATGGGTTTCAATTCAATAAATTCTCCGTCTACTTTTTTACCTGTTTCTTCGTTGAATTCGATCAAAGCTCGGTTGATAAGACTCTCGCCTTCCGATACTTCTCCTTTGGGAACCGACCATGCGCCAATGTCTTTATTCTTCCAGAAAGGTCCGCCCGGATGAACGAGAAAATAAAAAATATTTTCTTTTTCTCTTTTAAATAATAGAATTCCAGCGCTTGTTTTCATGATTATTTTACCAGCTGCTTAAGCCGTTTTCTAAAGCTTTTAAGTAATTTTCTTCGTCGAAAGAATATAGATCAGGAGCTTTGTGCGCACCGCCCATTCTTCGCTCGTCTAATTTTTTCAGAATTCCCAGATTTTTTATTTTTCTGTAAAAATTGCCTCGGTTCAGTTCTTTTCCAAGGATAATTTCATACAATTTCTGCAATTCCGAAAGGGTGAATTTTTCAGGTAAAAGATTGTATCCTATCGGTTTATGAGATATTTTTTCTCTTAAAGTAAGCAAAGCTTTTTGTATAATTTCCCGATGATCCATTGCCAATTCAATCTCAGGAAGTTTGCTCAGATAAATCCATTCGCAGCTTTCACTGAATTCGTCGGCAACAAGCTTAAAACGATCAGGATTATACAATGCGTAATATCCTATTGTTACGAATCTCTGCTTGTGAAAAAGCGTTTCATCGAAGTCTTCAAAATAAAATTCACTTCTGTTTTTCTTTCCGAAAACGCCGAATTCTTCAAGGTAAACATCATTAATTCCGGCTCTGTCTTTTACAATTCTTACAACCGCATCATCAAGATCTTCGTCCTTGCGAACGTATCCGCCGGGTAAAAACCACTGTTTTCGGTAATTCATTTTCAAGAGAAGAACCTTCAGCTCGTTCTGATCAAAACCGAAAATCACAGGATCTGCAGATAAATGAGGAATAAATATTTCTTTAGCCTCATTTGATCGTTGTAAAATTAATTCTTTAGAATCCATTTGTTATAAGAAAATGTATTAATTACAAATTTAATGATAAAATTTTTGAGAGAGTGCAAATATGGTTCCTTGAATTGATTTTTGGGGATTTTTTCGAATGACTTTTATCATTGTTTCATATAGAATCAATGAAATAAAAGCAAAATATTTAAAATTACCAAACTGAAAATCAATTAATTAAAATCAATATTAACTTTTATTAATATTTTTCTTGGTAAATCGAAAGAGATAATGTAGTATTGTAATGCTTCATATTGAAACAATGAAAATACCTGCTTTTTTGATCTGATTTTATTTGAATTAAAAATTTTATAACCAATAAAATCTGATAGGAAATGACAGAAAAACCATTCCGATTAAGGCTTAAAGTATTGTCCGAAACCAATTTTATTAAACGTTTCTTCAATACAAATGCCGCCAAACTACAAATGCTGATGAAAGCCGGCTAACAATTATCAATCCGGTGCTGATATTTAAACAAAAGTTCATCCAATGAGAATTTTGGATGCAGGGTATTTTTATTTCTTTATTTCTGATTAAAATAAATATTTAAAATACTGATAAACAATAAATTAAAACTATAAAGAAGAAATTATACTGATTGTACGATGAGAAAACTAACTTTAAAAATTTCAGCATTAGGATTGATACTTTCCTTTGCTACAGCTTTTGGACAGGAAACCGACAGTCTTGCCGTAAAAAACGCTGTAAAAGCAGCTACAAAAGCTGAAGAAGGTGTAAAAACCGTGACAACTTCATCCAAAGAAGACAACAACAGAAACGTAATGTTGAACGCAGCCAACAACACAAGTCCGAGAGATGTGAATATCGGTTTGCCATCAACAGTCGGAGGAATTACCATTCTTGAAAACGACTTACCTGCAGTGTATTTTTTCTGGCCGGAACTTCCCAACAAAACGTGGAGACAAAGCGTAGGTCTTGAAAAAACAGGACTTCTGAAAATGGATCAACTAGCAAATACAATGGGAGACCTTGGTTTTGCAGTGAATTCTTATTCTCAGACGGGAACGAAAGAATTTAAATTAAAAGGAAAATTCACAACCAGTACTTTCGGTTGGCTGCAAGGTGATGTAAATGCTTCCGGACCGATTTCTAAAAACGGCTGGACGTACACAGTTGGCGCTTTTGCAAACTACGATCCAAGTACTTTTAAGCTTGGTTTTGCGAGAAATGTTGACGAAACAAAGATTTTCAGAGCAGGTGTTACCAAATACTTCAAAGACGATAAAGGAAAGATTTCGATCCAATACAAGTATGCAGATTCTTACAACGTAGGAAATTACGCGGTTTTCCAGTACGGAGAAAACGGAAAAGTAACGGAGCTTGACAATTTCAAAATCGGTAGAGATTCTTACGTTGTGAATGACGGAAGAATCAAAATGAAAGATATTCTTTCCGGAGAAACGTACTGGGCAAATATGGCTGGAAATGACAACAGAAATACCTCTCACAACATCGATATTTTCGGGAATTATCTACTAAACAACGGCTGGAATTTCAAATTCTCAACAAGAGCTCACTTTGCGACAGCAAAATCTTCCAATATTATTCCGTTAAGTATTTTCAATGCTGATGCTTCTGCGGGATATACAATTGCTTCAACAGGGCAGCCTTATTCGGGAGCCGTTGGAACTCAGTTGGCGATGCACACACCGGCAACTCCGATTACCAATATTGCAGGACGTTTTAGTTTAAACAAACAATTAGGAAATCACAATGTTACTTTTGGAGTTTTAGAACAGTATTATAATATCGATAAATTCACGTCTAATAGATCATTTTTCTTCCAGACTGTCGAGCCGCAACCTCAAAGATTGATCGGACCGACAACAGATTCCGATGGTTTTTATAACTACAATGCAGGTGGAGAATTCCACAGCGGAACAGAAAATAAACTTTCGGTTTACGGAACAGATGAATGGAAAGTTTCAGATAATTTTAACCTAAGTTATGGTTTGCATTTAAAAAATCATATCATCGACGGAGAATATTCTTTAACTCCGAGAACAGTAGGTTTCAATTTTACAGATGCAAGTCAGTTTAATCAGATCAATCAAAGTTTTTATCAGATTGGAGGAAGTTTGAATGCAACTTACAACATCAGTAAAAATTTCGGAGTCATCGCAAATTTCCTTTACACTGAAGAAAACAGAAGACTGGAAAGTTATTCTCAGGCTTTCGAACCTAATACCACCAAAATTAAAAGTCCGTTGGGAGCGTTGGGAATTTTCTGGAATACAGATTATATCCAGCTAATTTCTCAGGCGACATATCTTAAAAAGAACAATAACTTAAACAGATACAACTTAGTAAATCCCGCCAATACTTCTCAGGCACAAACTACAACGGTGTATTATGATATCCAGACATTGGGCTGGACGACAGATTTTGTTTTGAAGCCATTCAAAGGATTTAATTTACATTATTTGGTGACTTTCCAAAATCCGGTTTATAAGAAATTTAATTTCAATGCTTTCGGAAAAGATTACAATTATAATGATAACAATGTTTTAGGTGTTGCTAAAGTATTGATGGAAATCGATCCGAGTTATACCGTTGATAAATTTAGATTCTGGGCAAGTTTCAGATATTTCTCAAAACAATACGCCAACCTTACGAATGCTTTATATTTTGCACCAAGATGGGAAACTTTCGGTGGGGTAACTTATACGGTTAATAAGAATATCAATGTTGGAGCGACAGTTATCAACTTCCTGAACCAGAGAGGAGCAAGCGGAACGATCAACGGAGCCGAACTGATTACCGATGCAAGTCCATACTACGGAAAACTCTTGACAGGAACTTACATTATGCCTTTGACAGGTCAATTCTCAGTAAGCTTTAATTTCTAAAATTTAAACAATGAAAAGAACAGTTTTAAATGTAGCCGCCTTATTTTTAGGAATAACAGCATTTTCGCAAAACATTCAGACCGTCACCAATTCCAAAGGTCCGGTTTTAGGATATTCGGCTGATTCAGGAGTTAAAATTCTGACCATTGACGGAAATAAATTTAAAGATTTAAATAAAAACGGAAAACTCGATAAATACGAAGACTGGAGACTTTCTGTTGACGAAAGAGCAAAAGATTTAGCCTCAAAAATGTCGGTGGAACAGATTGCAGGTTTGATGTTGTACAGCGGTCATCAATCGGCTCCTGCTCCTGCAGACGGTTTCAGAGCAGGAAAATACAACGGAATGTTCTACAAAGAAAGCGGCGCAAAAGCTTTTGACTTAACAGATCAGCAAAAGAAATTCTTAAAAGACGACAACCTTCGTCACGTGTTGGTAACAACGGTAGAATCTCCGGAAATTGCAGCCAAATGGAGCAACAATATTCAGGCGTATATCGAAGGTTTGGGATTGGGAATTCCAGCCAACAACAGTACAGATCCTAGACATTCGGCAACCGTTACGGCAGAATTTAATGAAGGAGCAGGAGGACAGATTTCTCTTTGGCCGGATGGTTTGGCGATGGGTGCAACTTTCGATCCTGAATTGGTTAAAAAATTCGGAAATATTGCCGCTCAGGAATACAGAGCGTTGGGAATTTCAACGGCTTTATCTCCTCAAATCGACTTGGGAACAGAACCTCGTTGGTACAGAATCGCTTACGTTTTCAGCGAAAGCCCGGAATTAACGGCAGATATGGCGAGAGGTTATATTGATGGTTTTCAGACGACCATCGGAAAAGGAGCAACCAAAAGCGGTTGGGGAAACAAAAGTGTAAATGCCATGGTAAAACACTGGCCGGGAGGTGGACCTGAAGAAGGCGGTCGCGACGGTCATTGGGCGATGGGAAAATATGCAGTTTATCCGGGAAATAATTTTCAAAACCACGTAAAACCTTTTATTGATGGTGCTTTTAAATTAACTGGCGGAACAAAAGAAGCTTCTGCAGTAATGCCTTATTACACCATCAGTTTTAATCAGGATACGAAAAACGGAGAAAATGTAGGAAATGGTTTCAGTAAATATTTAATAACCGATTTATTACGTGGAAAATACGGCTACGACGGCGTTGTCTGCACCGATTGGCTGATTACAGCAGACGAAGGAAAAACTCCGGGAATGTTTGCCGGAAAACCTTGGGGAACTGAAAAAATGTCAATCGCAGAGCGTCATTACAAAGTGTTGGAAGCAGGAGTTGACCAGTTCGGAGGAAACAACGACAAAGCTCCCGTTTTGGAAGCCTATCAAATGGGTGTGAAAGAACACGGCGAAAAGGCGTATCGCGCAAAATTTGAGCAGTCTGCTGTTCGTTTGTTGAGAAATTTCTTCAGAACAGGATTGTTTGAAAACCCTTATGTAAATGCAGAAGAAACCAAGAAAATCGTTGGAAATCCCGAATTTATGAAAGCAGGTTACGAAGCTCAGGTAAAATCTATCGTGATGTTGAAAAACAAAGCCAATATTCTTCCGATTAAAGAAAGAAAAACGGTTTACATTCCGAAGAGATATTCTCCGGCAACGTTCAATTGGTGGGGAATTTACACCGAACCGTCATTAGAATATCCTGTTGATATCGAAAAAATTAAAAAGCATTTCAACGTTACGGACGACCCTGCAAAAGCCGATTTCGCATTGGTTTTTGTAAAAAGTCCTCATAGTGAAGAAGGTGGTTACAGCGACATCGACGCCAAAGAAGGCGGAAACGGTTATGTGCCGATTTCTCTTCAGTACCAAACGTACACTGCGACAGAAGCTCGTGAAAAAAGTATTGCAGCGGGAGATCCTGTTGTTGCACCGAATGTACACGACCGAACGTTCAAAAACAAAACTTCTACAGCGACCAACTTCACCGATTTGTTAGCCATAGAAAACGCTTACAAAGCAATGAACGGAAAACCCGTAATTGTTTCTATCACTGCTTCTAAACCAATGATTTTTAATGAATTTGAAAAACACGCAGATGCAATTCTGATGAATTTCAATGTATCAAATCAGGCAGTCGTAGATATCGTAACCGGAAAATACGAACCTTCAGGCTTGCTTCCGCTTCAGATGCCTGCCAATATGGCGACTGTTGAAAAGCAAAAAGAAGATGTTCCTTACGACATGGAAACGCACAAAGATTCCGAAGGTCACAATTACGATTTCGGATACGGAATGAACTGGTCTGGTGTGATTAAAGATGCCAGAACAGAGAAATATAAAAAATGATTCATCATAAATTGATTATTGATTGATGTCTTAAAACCGGGCATTTATCGTCCGGTTTTTAAGCTCATGATAATCTCTGAATTATTTGGGCAGCTTTATCCGCCCTCCGTTCCCGCTTTTTTATCATTCCGAAGAAACTGAGTTAATCAGTTGAACCACCAGTCAATCGCAATAACAAAAAGAGCTCCACTCAGGTCGGGCTGCGTGCAATTCGAAGTGATAAATCAGCGGCATTTTTTGTCATTCCATAGGAATCTCAGCAATGATATTGAAATACTAAAACCGAGATTCCTACGGAATGACAAACTAACTGCAAAATATAGATTTAAGCCTTTGCTGAGTTAAACGCCTTTGTGAACTTAAAAACAGTGTAATAATCAAAAAAAATAAAAATGAAAAAACTCATTATAACAAGTGCATTTCTTTTAGGATTAAGCACAATCAACGCTCAAAAATCAATTCCATTATACAGCGGAAAAGCACCTGGAACAGAAAACTGGACGCAGAAAGAAGCTCACCAATTCAATGAATTATTCAAAACTGAGGTGGTTTTTAATGTTGCTCAACCTTCAATGTTAGTCTTTGAAGCCAACAAGGCAAAAGCTAACGGAACAGTAATCATTGTCGCTCCCGGTGGAGGTTTTCAAAGTTTATCCATCAACAGAGAAGGAATTGATGTCGCTAAAAAATTAGCAGAAAATGGAATCACAGCAGTCGTTTTAAAATACAGATTATTGGAAACAAAATCCAACGACCCTGCTAAAGAAATGATGGAAAACATCAAAGACAGAAAAGCGTTTGATGCGAAAACTGAACCTATCAAAGTGATGGCAGGAGAAGACATCAAAACAGCAATTTCCTACATCAGAACTCATGCAAAAGAATTAAATATCAATCCTGAAAAACTAGGCGTTATCGGATTTTCTGCGGGAGCAAGTGTCATTTTAGAAAGCGTTCTTCACAGCAAAGATGCTTCTACTCTACCCAATTTTGCAGCCTCGATTTACGGTGGACCAAGTCAGGAAATTTTAGATATAGAAATTCCGAAATCTACGCTTCCATTGTTCATTTGTGCTGCAAGTGATGACCAATTGAAATTAGCTCCAAAATCAGTCTTGTTGTACAACAAATGGCTAGAAGCAGGACAACCAACCGAACTTCACATCTACGAAAAAGGTGGTCACGGCTTCGGAATGGGAAAACAGAATCTTCCTGTCGACAAATGGTCGGATGTTTATTTGGATTGGCTGAAGTTCCACAAGTTTTTATAGTATTCTAATTAAACCATAAAAATCACAAAAGTCTTTTAACACTTAAGTTGTTTTAAGTGAAATTATACTGTTGAAAAGTCCATTTAAGTTTTTTGAAAATCTTTGATTTTAAGCTAATGTATTCTTTCATTTTCAAAGTTTTTAAGCTTAAAAAAAATTGTTGTCCGATAAAAATTGTAAAAAATTTGACTAATTCAATGTTTATAGGATAAATCAACAGGTCGCTCCGATGGAGCTTTGTTTTGGAACTACATTTTTCTATTAACAGTAAGTCGCGATGGGACTAAATGCAGCTCCATTAGGAGCTAACTGACAATAGGAAATAATTGTTTTTTGTAATTAAAACTCCAGAGGAGTGACCTGTTAATTATATTTTAGTTTTTAACGGATAACAATGCTTAAAATTAATATTAACAAGCTTTTGCGCCTTTTGTGGTTTTAAAAATTCATTCAAATTAAATAATAAAATATCTATATATGAAGAAGAATGTATCAACATTGATCAGACTTTCTCAGAAAGCAAAATATTCAGGATTATTCTTGGCTTTATTGGCTGCATCGCCTTTTGCGAATGCTCAAACTAAAAATGCA
Source organism: Chryseobacterium ginsenosidimutans (assembly GCF_024807225.1). Taxonomy (GTDB): domain Bacteria; phylum Bacteroidota; class Bacteroidia; order Flavobacteriales; family Weeksellaceae; genus Chryseobacterium; species Chryseobacterium ginsenosidimutans. Next base: position 2,265,211 of record NZ_JANUCO010000001.1, on the reverse strand, counting down.
ACGGTAACAGTTGACGGCAAATCATTTAAAGATCTCAACAAAAACGGAAAATTAGATGTTTGGGAAGACACGCGCCTTTCGGTAGATAAAAGAATCGATGCGATCATCAAACAAATGACGAACGCAGAAAAAGTGGATCTTCTCATCGGAACGGGAATGCCCGGAATTGAAGTATTGACAGGTCCTGTCGGTGATTCAAAACAAGGTTTGGTTCCTGGAGCTGCGGGAGGAACATCCAATTTCGACAGATTCGGAATTCCTGCGACGGTTGTTGCAGATGGTCCTGCCGGTTTGAGAATTGCTCCGACAAGAGATAATGATTCAAAAACCTATTATGCGACGGCCTTTCCGGTGGGGACAGCGTTGGCTTCGACATGGAATAAAACGTTGCTGGAACAGGTTGGAAAAGCCATGGGAAATGAAGTGAAAGAATATGGAGTTGATGTTTTATTGGCTCCCGCTTTAAACATTCATAGAAATCCATTGAACGGAAGAAACTTCGAATATTATTCTGAAGATCCTTTAGTTGCAGGGAAAACTGCTGCGGCCATTGTGAACGGAATCCAGTCTCAAGGTGTGGGAACTTCAATCAAACATTTCGCTGCAAATAATGAGGAAAGCAACCGTTTGACGATTAATGCACACGTTTCTGAAAGAGCGATGAGAGAATTATATCTTAGGAATTTTGAGATCACCGTGAAAGAATCTCAACCTTGGACGGTAATGTCTTCTTACAATAAAGTGAATGGCGTTTATACTTCCGACAGTCATGATTTATTGACTCAGGTTTTGAGAAACGAATGGGGTTTCAAAGGAATTGTAATGACCGACTGGTTCGGAGGTTTCCCGGGATTTGAATCCATTAAAGACGGTGGAATTTCTGATGTCGTAAAACAAATGAATGCAGGAAACGACCTTTTGATGCCCGGAATTCCTGCTCAGAAAAAAGTTCTTTTAGCAGCATTAGATTCAGGTAAATTGTCTCAGGAAGTAGCGAATCTCAATGTAAAAAGAATTCTGGAATATGTTTTTAAAACACCCACTTTCGCTCAATACAAATACAGTGACAAACCAAATCTGGCTCAAAATGCAGAAGTAACGAGAAGTGCTGCCACAGAAGGAATGGTTTTGCTTAAAAATGATAAAAATGCGTTGCCTTTTGCCGATAAACAGAAAGAAGTTTCATTATTCGGAGTGACATCTTACGCTTGGATTACGGGTGGAACTGGAAGTGGAAGCGTTAACAATAAACACACGGTTTCTTTATTAGAAGGTCTGAATGCAGCGGGTTACAAATTAGACAAAGAATTGGTTAACCTGTATAAACCACACGCTGAAAAAGAAGTTGCAACCGAAAAAGAAAGAAGAAAAGCAAGAGGAATTTTGGCATTGCCCGAAAGACTTCCTGAAATGAAAATGGACGATGCTTTCATCGCCAAAAAAGCCGAAACTTCTGAAATTGCTTTCGTAACGTTGGGAAGAAATTCTGGAGAAGGCGGCGACAGAGTTGTAGATAATGATTTCAATTTAGCAACAGAAGAAATTGAAATGCTGGATAAAATCTCAAAAGCTTTCCACGCAAAAGGGAAAAAAGTGGTGGTGATTTTAAACATTGGTGGCGTTATTGAAACCGCTTCATGGAAAGATAAAGTGGATGCGATTTTATTAGCTTGGCAACCGGGACAGGAAGGTGGACATTCCGTTGCTGATGTCGTTTCAGGGAAAATAAATCCTTCCGGAAAACTGACGATGACTTTCCCTAATAAATATTCTGATACACCATCGGCGAAAAATTTCCCAGGAATTCCTGCGGATAATCCGAAAGATGTGACGTATGAAGAAGGCGTTTATGTGGGATATCGTTATTTCAACACTTTCAATGTGAAACCTTCCTATGAATTCGGTTATGGAAAGTCTTATACAGATTTTACTTATTCTAATATTAAAGTGAATTCAAAAACTTTTAATAATACATTAGAAGTATGTGTTGAAGTTAAAAACACAGGAAAAGTCGCAGGAAAAGAAGTGGTAGAACTTTATCTTTCTGCTCCTAATCAATCCATCGACAAACCAAAATCTGAGTTAAAAGCGTATGCTAAAACAAAAGATCTGAAACCCGGAGAATCTCAAACTATTACTCTGACTTTAAATCCGAAAGATCTGGCTTCATACGTAACCGCAAAATCAGCTTGGATTGCAGACGCAGGAAATTACAAAGTTTCTGTAGGTGCATCGTCTTTGGATATTAAGCAGACAGCAGAATTTTCTGTTCCGAAAGAACTGACGGTTGAAAAAGTTCAGCATGTTTTTCCTGCGGATGAAAAGTTTGAAGATATGAAGCCTTAATTAAATATTTCAACCGCAAAGACAAACAAAGTTTTTTAAGATGTTTACTCAAAATTTTAAGATATACAAAGGCATTTCATTTATTTTGGATCTGCAAGGTTCGTTTTACATTGATAAACATAGTGGTTTTGCTTCTCTTAAAAAAGTTTCAAAAGACACAATCCCTTTGTTTTTCTTTGCGATAAAAATATGATAAGTAAATGATAAATTTATTGTCTCAAATTAAGATATTATAAACAAAAGGGGCTATCTTTAGCCTCTTTTTAAATTAGATGTATATGATCAATAATGAAGTACAATCGAAAAGGAACTATACCGTTCCGCTGATTACCATTACACTTTTATTTTTTATGTGGGGATTCATCACCTGTATGAATGACATTCTGATCCCCTATCTGAAACAGCTTTTCAAACTGACATTTTTTGAATCAATGTTGGTACAATTCTGTTTCTTTGGAGCTTATTTTATAGGTTCGCTTATCTATTTTCTGGTGTCCACATCGAGTGGAGATCCGATCGATAAAGTCGGTTACAAAAAAGGAATTCTTTTTGGGATTTTCCTTGCCGCATTAGGTTGCGTTTTATTCTATCCGGCTGCAACATTTTCATCTTATGGTTTGTTTTTGGGAGCATTATTTATTCTGGGATTAGGGTTTACAGTCTTGCAAATCACTGCAAATGCCTATGTTTCTCTACTTGGACCGGAAGATTCCGCATCCAGCCGATTGAATATGACACAGGCTTTCAACGCCTTCGGAACAACGATCGCTCCGGTTTTGGGCGGACATTTGATTTTTGAATTATTCTCTGCATCTGACGGTTCTTTCAGTGCTGCCGCTACAAAAATTCCTTATTTGATTTTTGCTGGAATTTTATTATTGGTTGCCCTATTAATTTCAAGAGTTAAGCTCCCTGATTTTCAGGTAAAAGGGGAAGAAATCGTAAAAGGTTTCGGAGCGTTGCAACATAACCATCTGAAATTTGGAGTTCTTGCCATGTTCTGTTATGTAGGTGGAGAAGTCGCGGTAGGAAGTTTCATTATCAGCTTCCTAGAGCAACCTCAGGTGATGAATTTATCCGAAGTGGTGAGTAAAAATTACCTTTCTTTATATTGGGGAGGTGCGATGATCGGGCGTTTTCTTGGAGCTATTTCATTGAATCATTCCATTAGTCAAGGCAAAAAAGCATTGTATATGTTAGGAGCGGCAACTGCTGTTTTTCTTGTGATTTTCAGTATTGTTGATCTTACATTTGCGCAGATCAGTTTCTTTTTGGTATTTATCGCTCTGAATTTCATTGCCTTTTTTATCGGAAAATCTGCTCCGGCAAGAACGTTATCAATCTTTGCAGGAGTCAATGTTGTGTTATTGATTTCAGCGATGTTGAATCACGGCGAACTGGCTATGTACAGCATTCTAGGAATCGGAATTTTCAATTCTATTATGTTCTCTAATATTTATACATTGGCGATTTCGGGATTAGGAAAATACACCAGTCAAGGTTCGTCTTTGGTGGTGATGGCGATTTTGGGAGGCGCGATTGTTCCTATTTTTCAGGGATATTTGGCTGATCAGTTTGGCGTTCAGCATTCCTTTATTATTCCTGTATTCTGTTATATCTTGATTTTGATTTTTGGTGCGTATTGTACTAAATATTTAAGTCATGTGAAACAGGATGGTGATGCGAAATCGGGACATTAAGATCTTTTTTTATATATTAAAACCTGCTTTTGGGCAGGTTTTTTTGTTGAATATTTATGATGTAAGCACGAGCTAGAAGCTCGCGCTAGCAATAGAATTATATATTAAATGGATGTATGAATCTTACGCTGGTGCGAGCTTCCAGCTCGTACCCCATTTTGACATTAGCATTTGATTTTTTAAATATAAAACCTGTCGTTGAGCAGGTTTTTTGTTGAATATTTAATAATATAAACACGAGCTGGAAGCTCACGCTAGCAATAAAACTTAACAATAGAATAATTACATTAAGTTCACAGATTAACATCAATCTTTAAAACTCCATCATAATCATCACAATAATTTCTGGCACTACTATATTTCCATTCCCAAGGTTCGATTACAAAACCACTTTCAACAGGATTTTGATGGACATAATTTAGTTTTTGTTCAAATACTTTTAACGACCATATTTCTATCGGATTGTTATGTTGTTGCCAAAACTGATACTCTTTAACGTTAGAATTCTTACTTCCTGCTTTTTTAAACATCCAGAGCAGCCATTCTTTTCTGCTTTCCTGATTATTTTCCTGAATAGCTTTCAGCATTTGTCTAGAGGTGAAACCTTTAAAATCTCTTATTAATTCTGAAGGCTTGCCATCATCGGATCGAAATATCAAATGGATATGACTGGGCATAATACAATAACCAAAGATGATCATTCCTTTATTTTTTCTGCAATAATCTAAAGAACTGATAATGATGTCAAAATATTCAAGTCTGGTAAACACGTCTATCCAAAAAACAGTTGCAAAACTTATAAAATAAGCACAGTCTTTTTCGTGAAATTTATATTTTCTACTCATTGTGTTTTGTTTAAAATAAAAATACAACAAATGGTATAAAGTTTATGGATTCTTTGAGTTTTTTATAAGACACGAGCTGGAAGCTCGCGCTAGCGTTGATTTTTCAACCTATCCTATTTCAGACCAAACAACTTTCCATTTTAATTCCCGCACCATGTTTCAGCCAAAACAAAAAATACTTTCAATCAAAACAATCTGTTTTAATTCAAACAAAAAATCAGGTGAGTTCAAACAGGCTGTTTCTATTCAATCACAAGCTCCTTTTAACTCAAACATAATGTTTCGGAATAAATAAAAAATGATATCTTTAGATCAGAAAAAATTTATTATCATAAGCACCGTTGATTTATGAAAATCACCCTATCAAGGCTAAGTACAAAAGACTTGGCGACTTTAGCACAAAGGCTCATCAATACTTCAGCATCGGGAAATTATCCTGTCATTAGTAACCATCCCCTTATTAATGAAGTAAAAAGCATGTACGAAGACTACGATGCCGTCTATACAAAACCTACTTTTAGCGGAAAAGGACGAGATGTAAACAGCGCAGACAGAGACAGAGACATCGCTTTTACAAATTTAAAATCTTATCTGAACAGCTACAGAAAAATGAGCTCACTACCCAATCATCAGTATGCGGAAGATCTGTATCACATTTTCAAAATTCATGGTCTTGATCTCGATCGCATGAGCTATTCTTCACAGAGCGCACAGATGAAAAAGCTGATTGAAACTCTGCAAACCAATGAGAATATACAAAAATTAATGGGGCTTTCTCTTCATACGGCTTTCAGTGAAATGAAAAGCAAACACAATGCTTTTGAAACTCTATTTGCAGAACAGGCAGAAGCTAACGCAGACCTTCGACAGATGAAAAGCGCCTCTGTAATTCGTAAAGATCTGGAGAAAACATTGAAATCTTTCCTTACTCTTATCACCGCCATGAAGGATGTTCCAGATTGGCAGTCTCTATATTTTGATATAAATGAGTTAACAAAAGCAGGGGAAAATTCTACTTCTGAAATCAAGAAAAACTAAAAGAGAAAAGGTTTATAAATTAAAAAAGAGGTTAATAATTAACCTCTTTTTTTTAATATGTATTATTCAAACCACCATCGAGAGGAATGCTTGTTCCTGTAATGTAGGAAGCGTATTCAGATGCCAGAAAAGAAACCAGATGACCGTATTCTTCAGGTTTCCCCAGTCTTTTCATTGGGATTTTGTCTTCTCTGCCCTTTTTAATTTCTTCTTCCGATCTGTCACTTTGTTTAGCTTCATGACTGATTAAATTTTTAATTCTTTCGGTATCAAAATATCCTGTGAGAATATTATTAATCGTTACATTATGTTTTGCAACTTCAATGGAAAGCGTTTTCGACCATGCAATTACCGCCGAACGAATAGAGTTTGAAAGCGCAAGATTAGCGATCGGCTCTTTCACAGATAAGGACGAAACATTGATGATGCGTCCGTTATTTTGTCCGATCATATAAGGCAAAGCCAAAGTTGTCGTTTCGCAAACCGTTTTAAAAAGAAGATCAAAAGCTTTCTGATAATCTTCAACACCTTTATCCAAAGCCATTCCCGGATCGGGACCGTTTGTATTATTGACAAGAATATCTACCGTATTATCTTTGAAATATTCAGTGATGATTTTTTTATAGTTTTCAAAATCTGAAAAATCAGCGACCAAATACTGATGTTTCTGATTTTCATGCAAAACGGGCAGAGAAGCTATGAAATTTTTCAATTTCTCTTCATTTCGAGCCATTATCGTGACATTCGCTCCGCATTTTGCCAGTTCTGTGGCGATTCCCGCTCCTATTCCCTGTGTTGCAGCGCCTACCAAAGCATTTTTTGAATTTAGTTGAATATTCATGAATTTTATTTTTAATGATAAACTTGTTTAAACTAAATGAATGTCCGTTTTTAATTATAACGCTAAAATCAGCATTCATTTTGTCATTCCGTAGGAATCTAAACTTCCTTATTTTCAGCCTGTTGAGATTCCTACGGAATAACAAACAAACCGTTGAAAACTAAAATATTACTAACTATGGACATTCATTAAAAATTTAAACATATTTAAACAAGTTCAATAAGATATTTTAAAATTTACCCTAAGAAAACATTGATATAACGTGCTGTTAATTCAGGATGTTCATGTTGAGGGCCGTGTCCTGTGTCGTTTAATATAATATGCTGCATTGTTGGCGCATTTCTCAATAATGGAAACCAGTTTTCTGTAGCAAAACTAATATCGTGATCTCCGGAAATAACCAAAACAGGAGACTTTAAAGTCTTATAACCTTCACGGAAATTAAGTTTATCTTCTCTCATTGTTCCCGATCCTGTAATATATCTTTGAAAAACTTCGGGGGTAGAAGGAATGAGATCACTATTAAGTCGCTGTCCTATTCTGTCGTGGGAATCTTTGGCTTTTTGTCGGCTTCTTGCTGATGAAGGCTCGAAAAACAGGTAATATTCATCCTCCAAATCGTTCACAGGTTTCAGGGCATGTTCAAAAAATACGGGTTCGATAGGGATTTCATTTTCTCCAGGAGGATTTGTACCTATTAAAATTGTTTTCAAAACACGGTCTTGATTTTGGAAAGTCACCGCCTGAGCAACCAATCCGCCATAAGACCATCCCAAAACATTAAAATTGTCTATTCCTAAATAATCTGCAAGTTGAGGAACCACTTTTGCGACATCCACAATATCCAAAGGCAGCTCTCCTTCTGAGCTTCCGATCCCCGGATAATCAAAAAGGATAACCATATGTCTGTCTGAAAGATAATCTAAAAATAAAGGATCCCAAGTATCCATAATTCCTCTGAATCTGTTGACAAAAAATAAGGGCGCTCCGTCTCCGAATTTTCGATAGGCAATTTTGTTGTTGTCGATTTCTGCAAATTGAGTTTCTGCTGTTAATGCTGTATCCATTGTTTTTGAGTTTTGGGATTAGTTTTTTATTTAAATGATCTAAGACATTATTTCTTAATAATTTATTTAATAAGATGTTTAAAATAATAAAAACTTAACCGCAAAAGAGACAAAAGCTATTATTGATTGCATACCATTTTATTTATTGAGAAAACAAAAGTGTATAAAAGAAAAAATCAAAGATTTTTAAAAGCTATTGTGCTCTTATTTACAGTTTAATGATGAACCTTAAAAACTAACGTGTTAATCTTTTGCCTCTTTTGTGGTAAAAATAAAGTTCAAACAAATTCTTAATTATAAAGTTATAAATTTTAAATCACTTAAAACAATAAAAATTTAATCATAACTGTTTATTATTACACAGATTACTCATTCAGAAAAATATTAAATTATTCCACTTTTTCATCCTTTTTAATTCTTGTGGGACTGTAGCCAAACTGTTTTTTAAAAGTATATGAAAAATGAGAAAGGTCTTCAAAACCAAGATCAACGTAAACATCTGATGCAGATTTTTCTCTTTCTTTGATGAGAAAATGGGCTTCATTTAATCGTTTTTGTAAAATCCATTTGTGGGGCGAAGTATGAAAAACCTTTTCAAAATCACGTTTAAATGTTGCAAGGCTTCTTCCCGTAAGATAGGCAAAGCGGTCTAAATTGACATTATACCGATAATTTTGGCTCATAAAAGCTTCAAGATCAATTTTATGAGGTTCTGAAAAATCGAAAAGAATGTTTTTTAATTCAGGCTGAACTTGTAATAAAATCAGCAGCAATTCCTTTATTTTTAAATCAATAAGAGGTTTGTTACTCAAATGATTACTCTCAACAATAGTTTGTAAAGAAGTGATATAGTTTTGAAGCAAAACATTCATTTCTACCGGAACGAGAGGTTTTACAGCCACAAAATGATCTGCAGAAAGGTTATATTCTTTAGCAAAATTGTGTAAGTTTTCTTCACTTAAATAAATATTCATGCTTTCAAAAACACCATTTTCAGGAGGTAATTTTACAAACTTTACAAGCTGATTTTTTCTTATTAAATTAAAATCTCCCGGTTCTGCCCTGTATTTTTCTTTGCCGTCTTCCAAAACAAAACTTCCCGACAACTGATACGAAAGCGCATGCACGGGAACAAAATTCTCCCCTTTTCTGCTGAGCTCATGATAGCAGGAATAGACAATATCTGATGTTTCTTTACTCATAGCGATAGAAATATAAAGCGTCGTCTGTGGCGACAACGCTTTTATCAAATTTACAAATTATTATTTCAGAATGGCTTTCGGTTCAAGATAAGCCTGCAATCCGTAAGCACCATATTCTCTTCCGATTCCGGATTGTTTGAAGCCTCCAAACGGAACCATCGGATCATGACTGAAACCGTTGATACAAATTCTTCCCGCATCAATCTGCGACGCTACACTAAGTGCACGATCGTAATCTCCCGAACTTACATAAGCAGCCAAACCATACGGAGTATCATTCGCAATTTCAATCGCTTCTTCTTCTGTTTTGTAAGAAATAATAGATATCACAGGACCGAAAATCTCTTCCTGAGCAATACGCATATTATTTTTTACATTGGTAAAAATGGTGGCTTTTACAAAATTTCCTGCTTCCAGACCTTTCGGCTTTCCTTCTCCTCCAATTAATAAAGTAGCACCTTCTTCCAACCCTAATTTTATATAGCTCTGAACTCTCTCAAACTGCTTCACACTTACCATCGGACCTATATTTGTATCTTCATTTCCCGGTAATCCGACCACGATTTTTTCTGCAATCGACTTTGCCATTGCGTTCACTTCTTCTAATTTATGTTCCGGAACCAAAAGTCTTGTTGGTGCAATACAGGCTTGTCCACTATTCATGAAAGCTCCGTAAATTGCTGTGGGGATTGCTTTTTCTAAATCTGCATCGTCTAAAATGACATTTGGAGACTTTCCGCCTAATTCTAATGTTACACGTTTCATAGTTTCGACAGCATTTTTAGCAATTAATTTTCCTACGGCTGTAGAACCTGTGAAAGAAATTTTGGCAACATCAGGATTATTGGTTAATTCTGTTCCTACGACATTTCCTAAACCTGTCACAAAATTAATCACTCCATTCGGTAGACCCGCCTCATGAAAAGCTTCCATTAAAACCTGTGTTTGCAGACTGCTCATTTCGCTAGGCTTTATAACGACAGTACATCCTGCAGAAATGGCTGCGGCAACTTTGCTACAAATTGAGCTGTTACTTGCATTCCAAGGTGTGATGATTCCTACAACTCCGACAGGTTGCAATATTACGATGGAAGAATTGATGTTTTTTTCAAATTCAAAATTTTGAAGCACTTCTTTCATACTGTCGAACCAACTTACTGTGTGTTTGTTGCTTAACGTTACAAACTGATGCGTTCCTCCATATTCTTCAATCATAATATTGGTGAGATCCTGCTCTCTTTTCAAAACCGCATTTTTTAGTTGTTCTAAGTATTGGATACGTTCTGAAACAGTCGTTTTAGAGAGTGTTTTGAATGCTTGTTTTGCTGCTGCGATGGCTTTTCGGGTATCGATTTCATCAGCAAGAGTCACTTCACCAATCTTTATATTGTTGGCTGGATTAATCAGGTTAAAAATTTCTGTTCCGTTTGGCGTTACAAACTCGCCGTTGATGTAAATTTTATTTACTTTTTTCATTTCTTTAATTTTAATACAACAAAGGTAGCATCGTTAGAAACACTTTACTTTGTAAAAAAGCTCAATATTACTTTGCAGAAAAGCTCAATTATATAAGAATTAAAAAAAATATAAAATAAAATTATTGCTTAATCATATTATGTTTTGCATAGAAGATATTGACAATAACTATTGGTGTTAAAATTACTCGCTATAGAATTTTTTCTATATATCCTATAATGCCAACAGGTTACATTTATTATCATAAAATATTCCACCTGTATTTCTTAAATTAACATAATTATTTTTTTAAGATTTCATGATTTCATCATCATATTATCATTTTTTAATATTGAAAAATAAATCTCATATTATTGAAGTATTTTATTTTTATTTATATATTTGCTTAGACATTACTTAATTATAAACATTTATAATTATAATCCTCAACATTGTACCAACTTGTTTTTAAAAATAAGATACAGTTTACTTATTTTTAACAATAAATTAATGTATAATTGTTTTTAATAAAAAATAATTAAAAAAACATATTTATTTTTGAAAATACAATAATTATAATTATTTTTGTCCCGCCATAATTAATTTAAATCCCCTTGTAGAGAATTTAACATTTTTTATGAATTTCCAGCTATTACTAAATATATGAATGTAATGAAAAACTTGACCATTTTTGGAGTAACTCCTTTTGAAAAACCGGATGTCAACCTTATGCTAAAATTGCATCAGGCGGACGCATTTCCCATCTTAAGCTTAGGGATTGATTTATCTACTGCTCAAGAAGCATTGAATCAGCTTGAACAGACAGACATACCTTCGTTTGGAATATATTTTTCAGACGAAAAACTCGCATCACTTCGAATACCGCAAAAAGTAAAATTCGCTATCGTTTCTTTCGGCACTCCTATTACTATTTCTTCAGATCTGCCTGTTATTTATCAGGTAAGCAGTTTAGAAGAAGCCAGAAAAGCTCAGCAATCAGGAGCGGAAGGCATTATTATAAAAGGAAACGAAGCCGGTGGATTAGTCGGTTACGAATCGACATTTATACTGTTTCAACGTGTCATTAAAGAAATCCAAGACATTCCTGTTTGGGTACAAGGAGGAATCGGACTTCATACTGCTGCTGCTGCAAAATCACTGGGAGCAACAGGAATTGTATTAGACAGTCAGCTTGCTTTATTCCCTGAAAGCTCTGTTCCTCAAGACATAAAAAGCGTATGCTCAAAATTAAATGGAACAGAAACCAAAATCATAGCCAATCACCGTGTATTGGTAAGACCAAATTCTCCAGCGTTGCCGGAAAATGTAAATGCTGAAGATCTTAAACAATATTTTAACGATCTAGACATCAGCAAGAGCTATATTCCTATGGGACAGGATATTTCTTTAGCGGTTGATCTGTATGAGGATTTCAAAACGTTGAAAAAATTAATTTTCGGTTTCAAAGAAGCAATGTACGGTCACCTGAAACAGGCAAAAGCACTTCAGGTAATCGATGAAAATAATATTTTAGCAAAAGACCTTAATTTAAAATACCCGATTGCACAAGGACCAATGACTCGAGTGAGTGATGTTCCTTCGTTCGCCAATGCTGTAGCAGAAGCCGGAGCTTTACCTTTTATCGCTTTATCTTTATTGAAAGGTGAACAAGCTAAAGCTTTAGTAATGGAAACTAAAAAACTCGCCGGTGAAAAAACATGGGGAGTGGGTATCTTAGGATTTGCACCTCAAGAACTTAGAGAAGAACAAACATCTTACATTCTGGAAGCTAAACCTCCCGTAGTTTTAATTGCCGGAGGAAGACCTGCACAGGCAAAAATATTTGAAAAAGCAGGAATTAAAACGTTCCTTCACGTTCCTTCTCCTGCTCTGTTAGACATTTTCTTAAAAGAAGGCGCTACAAACTTCATATTTGAAGGACGCGAATGTGGAGGCCATGTTGGTCCGCTTTCAAGTATGGTTCTTTGGGAAAAACAGATTGAGCGTATCTTAAAAGAAGATCACCCTGAAAACATCAGTGTATTTTTCGCAGGAGGAATTCACAATGATTTTTCAACAGCTTTTGTTTCTATTATGGCAGCTCCGTTAGCTGCGAGAGGCGTAAAAGTGGGTGTATTAATGGGAACTGCCTATCTGTACACAGAAGAAGCAGTTGCTTGTGGAGCGATTCAGGACGAATTCCAATTGCAGGCGATGCAGGCAAAGGAAACCGTTTTATTGGAAACCGCACCTGGACACGAAACTCGTTGCTTAGACACTGCGTTTGCTCAACATTTTAATACAGAAAAAGCAAAACTCTTAGAAGCTGGAAACTGATAAAAAAGAAGTCTGGGAGAAATTAGAAAAGTTAAATGTAGGTCGTTTAAGAATTGCTGCAAAAGGGGTAGAAAGACAAGGAAATAACTTGGTTAATATTCCTAAAGACGAGCAATTGGATCTTGGAATGTACATGATCGGGCAGGTTGCAACCATGCATGACAAAGTGATTTCATTGGATGAACTTCACCAAAATGTTGCTGTAAACAATTACGAATATATAAAAGACGCTGCTTTATCAGAAGCGCCGACATCAACAGAAAAACCATTAGATATCGCTATTGTCGGTATGGAATGTATTTTCCCTGATGCAAAAAATTTAGAAGAATACTGGCGAAATATTATTTTAGGAAAAGACAGTATAACAGAAGTTCCGGACGAAAGATGGAATAAAGATCTTTATTATAAACCGGATTCCAATGAATCTGATGTATCTCATTCAAAATGGGGCGGATTTATTCCTAAAATTGATTTTGATCCTTTAGCTTTCGGTATTCCGCCACAATCTCTTGCGGCGATTGAACCTACACAATTGTTAACCTTATTGGTTGCAAAGCGTGCGATGGAAGATGCAGGATATGGCGATAAACACGTTAACAGAGAAAATATTTCTGTAATTATCGGTGCAGAAGGCGGAAATGATCTTGCCAACAGCTACAGTTTCAGAGGATTCTACAAACAAGTTTTTGGAGAACTTCATGAAGAGGTAAAAGAAGCGTTTCCCCATACAACGGAAGATTCTTTCCCGGGTATTTTAGCGAATGTTATCGCAGGTAGAATTACCAATCGTTTAGATTTAGGTGGAAGAAACTACACTGTAGATGCTGCTTGTGCCTCTTCTTTGGCCGCTATTGAATTGGCTTGTCAGGAATTGATATTAAACAAATCAGACATGGTTCTTGCCGGTGGAGCTGATCTCCATAACGGTATTAATGATTATCTGATGTTCTCCAGCACACATGCACTTTCCAGAAAAGGCAGATGTGCAACCTTCGACAGTGAAGCAGACGGAATTGCCCTTGGTGAAGGTGTTGCTATCATTGTTTTAAAAAGATATGAAGACGCTGTACGCGATGGCGACCGTATTTATTCTGTTATTAAAGGAGTTGGAGGATCTAGTGACGGAAAAGCTTTAGGTCTTACTGCACCGAGAAAAATCGGTCAGGTAAGAGCTTTGGAGCGCGCATATGCACAAGCTGGTATCAGTGCTGCGTCAGTAGGAATGGTAGAGGCTCACGGTACAGGAACAGTAGTTGGAGACAAAACGGAATTGAGCGCATTGACTAATTTATTCAGTCGTGCAGGAGCTTTGCCGGGTCAGACGCATTTAGGTTCGGTAAAAACTCAGATAGGACATACAAAATGTGCAGCTGGATTGGCAGGTTTAATTAAAGCTTCTCTAGCGGTGTATCATGGTGTAAAGCCTCCTACCCTTCATCTTCAGAAACCTAATGCGTATTATAATGCAGAAACGAGTCCATTTGCTTTTCATGCAGAAAGTGGATTGTGGAGTGAGAAAAACCGTTATGCAGGAATCAGTGCGTTTGGTTTTGGAGGAACAAATTTCCACACCGTAATTGCAAATCATCCTAAAGAAGACGATTCTGCCGTATTGCAGTCTTGGCCTTCAGAATTATTTGTATTCCGTGGAGATACGTATGATGAAGCAAAAATTCAATTAAATCAAATTAAATCTTTACTTGAAGTAAATGATGGTATTTCATTAAAAAATATTGCTTACAGTTTAGCGATCAGTTCAGAAAAGCAGGTTCAGTTAAGCATTGTTGCTGATACGACGGAACATTTGATGATGAACATCGAGTTAGCTTTATCAGGAATTGAAAGCAAAGACACTTTTACAGTAAATAAAAAAGAAGGTAAAGTTGCCTTTTTATTCCCTGGACAAGGTAGTCAGCGCATCAACATGGCTCGTGATTTATTCGTAGCCTTCCCTGAAATGCGAAAACTGATCGATTCTCACTCTGAACTGGAGAAAGTTATTTTCCCTTCAAAAACATTTGATGAAGCGACTTTAAAGCAACAAAAAGAAACGATTAAAGATACAAGATTAGCACAGCCCTTATTGGGGATTGTTGATTTGGCTTTAGCTAAATTCCTTCAATCTATCGGTATTGTTCCGGATATGTTGGCGGGTCATAGCTATGGTGAATTGCCTGCTTTATGTTTTGCAGGTGTATTTGAAGAAGAAAAACTGGTTAATTTAAGTATTCAAAGAGCTCAGTCTATTTTGAATTCCGTTGAAGGAGGAGATCCCGGTTTCTATGATTGCGGTAAGTGCTACAAAAGAAAACCTACAGCCAATTTTAGACAAAGTGGAAGGTTGCTATCCTGTAAATTACAATGCTCCGACGCAATGTGTGGTTGCAGGAAGTACAGAAGCGATCAACAAACTGATGGAAGTTCTTAAACAAGAACGTATTTCTGCCAAAAAACTAGAAGTGGCATGTGCATTCCACAGTCCGTTATTGGCAAAATCTAAAGGATTGTATGAAACTGTTTTACAAGATGTTCCATTTAATGAAATGCAGATTCCCGTTTGGTCGAATACGACCGCAGAAATCTATCCTTCACAGGTTTCAGATATCAAGGAAAGATTAACCGATCATTTGGTGCAGCCTGTAAGATTCGTTGAACAGCTTCAGGCGATGTACAACGATGGCGCAAGAATATTCATCGAAGTCGGTCCCGGAAAAGTATTAACAGGATTAACAAAATCTTGTTTGGAAAAAGATCAATTGACCTTGTGTGTTGAAGATAATAATACAAACAAATTAACGCATCTTCTTTCAACGCTTGCTCAATATTTAGGAACTGGTCGAAATTTTAATATTGCTAAACTTTTTGATGGTCGTAATGCTCAGTTAATTCAGATCGACCAACCAGAATTGTATAAGAAAAGTCCGGCTATTTGGCGCGTAAACGGACAAGCTGCTCATCCGACGACAGGTTCACTGCCTGTAAACGGTGCATTACCAATCATAAATCCTATCCAAATGAACAACTTTACAAATAATACGCAAGTCTCTGTAACTGAAAGTCAAACGAATACTGAACGTATGTTGCAGGAATATTTAAATAGTATGAAATTAATGATACAGGCGCAACGCGATGTGATGCTTACCTTTTTGGGACAAAATCCTCAGGTAAATACAGCTCCTGTTGTTTATGCTTCGTCTGTTCCTGTACATTCAAATAATCAGGCAGCGATTATCTCTTCTCCACAAAATGATGGCGTTGAGAAAGCGGTTGTCGTTCCTGTAAAACAGGCTCCTACAAAGGATATTAAGTCTTTATTACTACAAGTTGTAAGCGATAAAACAGGTTATCCTCAGGAAATGTTGGGTATGGAAATGGATCTTGAAGCAGATTTAAGCATCGATTCTATTAAAAGAGTGGAGATCATTGGTACAATGAAAAATGAGTTGGGTACTTTATCCAGCAACAGTGCGAATGAAGATACGATCATGGAGCAATTGGCTTCAATAAAAACGTTGAACAGTCTGGTTTCATGGCTTACAGAATACACAGGAACTCCTGCGGTTTCCGAAAAAAATGAATCGGCACAAACTACAGCTTCAACACCCCAAAAGCAGTCTACATTCTCTCTTGAACAGCTGCAGACAGCAATTTTGGATATTGTAAGCGAAAAAACGGGGTATCCGAAAGAAATGTTAGGTTTAGACCTTGATTTAGAGGCAGATTTAAGCATCGATTCCATCAAACGTATGGAAATTATCGGAGATCTTAAAACAAAGATCGGTTTTGGTCAGGATTTGGAAAAAGCCGATGATTTAATGGAGAAATTAGCTGCCATCAAAACATTACGAGGATTAGCTTCCTGGATTAATGAAATGAGCGGCGAAGCCAATGAAACAAGCACTCCCGAAGTAGAACAAAGCCCATTATCACGTCTTCGTTTTGATTTGACGCCGACTGATGTTTCTTTAAATGAAAACACCGAAACACTTCAGGGAAAGCGTTTTGCCATCACTCAGGACAACAGCAAACAGACCATTGATATCAAAAATGAGCTTGAAAAACATGGTGCGATTGCAGAATTGGTAGATACAGACAAAGATTTGACGGATTTTGACGGATTGATTATTCTTGATTTGTTTTCATCTTCTGTAAAGCACAACATCATCGATCATGTTGATATGATTCAAAAAATGGATCTTGATAAAGCAAAATGGATTTATCTGATTTCAGACACTCCGGCTCATGTTCAGGAATTGACGGATACTACCCTTCTTCGTCATTATAAAGGACATCCGGGACTTTTCAAAAGTTTAGCTCGTGAGTTTGAACAGACGAATTGCAGATTAATCAGTCTTAGTTTCTCCTCAACAAATCGATCAGATTGCAGAAATTGCTTTAAAAGAAATTTTATCAACCGATAATCCTTCTGAAGTTATTTACAAAAACGATCAGAGACATAAAGTAAACATCATCCCATCGCCTTTGTCAACAGGTTTGAGTGAAGCGCAAATTCAGTTAGATAAAGATTCTGTTGTTTTGGTTCTTGGAGGCGCACAAGGAATTACTTCCGAACTCGCAAAACATATGTCACAGGCTTATCCTTGTACTTATATTTTGGTGGGAAGATCAGAAGATCCTAGAAATCAGATAATAAACAATGAATTAGAAGCTATGAAAACAAAGGAAGAAATAAGAGCTTATCTTATCAAATCCGGAACATTCACTTCTCCTTCTGAAATCGAAAAAGAAACAATAAAAGTTTTCAAAAACAATCAGATCCTACGCACAATCCGTGATATGGAGCAAATGGGAAATACGATTGTTTACCAATCATTAGACCTTTGTGATGAAGATGGTTTATCTGAATTGATTAATTCTATTTACGAAAAATACAATCGTTTAGACGGTGTTATTCACGGTGCAGGTCTTTTGGAAGATAAATTATTCAAGCAAAAAACAACAAGCTCATTCGGAAGAGTTTTCGATACCAAAGTAAAACCACTTCGTGTATTGGCAGAAAAACTACGCACAGATTGTCAGTTTGTGGTGTTATTCTCAAGCATTGCTTCTGTCTACGGAAATAAAGGGCAAACCGATTATGCTGCTGCAAACTCTGTTTTGGATGATTATGCAAACGCTTTAAATAAAAAATTAAAAGGAAAAGTAATTTCCATCAACTGGGGTCCTTGGAAAGGTGCAGGAATGGTTTCTCCAACACTGGAAACCGAATATGAAAGAAGAGGAATTTCTTTAATTCCATTAGAACAAGGCAAGGAAATTTTCCTTAACGAAATAAAATACGGAACAGAAAGTCAGGTATTGATCATGTCTGGAAGTAACTGGTAAACGCTGTAGAAGATAAGTATGAAAAAAACAGATGTTGCTGTAATTGGTCTTTCTTGTGTCTTTCCGGGGGCACAAGATGCCAACACTTTCTGGCAGAATATTATCAATAAAGTAGATTCTACCCAATTAGCTCCTGCAGATCGTATTGATCCTGTTCATTTTAGTAATAATACAAATCCCGTTGACCGTTTTTATTGTCAACGTGGCGGGTTTATCTCTGATTATGAATTTGATCCTACCGCTTTCGGAATTTTACCTTTGGCTGTAGAAGGGACTGAGCCCGATCATTTATTAACGCTTGATCTGGTTCAAAAAGCCTTAGACGATGCCGGAATATTTAAGAAAAATATTTCGCTCGAAAAAACAGGAATCATCATTGGAAAAGGAAACTACACAGGACCCGGCGCAACTCGTGCCATCGAAATTGTAAGAACGGGAGAACAAATTTCTTCTTTATTAAAGGAATTGCTGCCCGAAGTTTCTTCGGCTGATATTGAAAAGGTAAAACATGCTTTTCAGGAAAGAAAAGGTCGTTTTGCAGCCGATACCGCAATGGGATTGATTCCTAATCTTGTTGCTTCTTTGGTTGCCAACAGATTCAATTTGGGAGGTGCAGCTTTTACCGTTGATGCGGCTTGTGCAAGTGCTTTAATTGCTGTAGATCATGCGGTACAGGAACTTCAGAGAGGTCGTTCCGATATCATGATTGCAGGTGGAGTTCACACCGGACAAAACGCTGCTTTCTGGAGTATTTTCGCACAGTTAGGAGCATTATCTCATCAACAAAAAATTAAGCCTTTCAGCAATGATGCAGATGGTTTATTGATTGGTGAAGGTTGCGGTTTTGTGGTCTTAAAAAGATTGGAAGATGCCGTTCGCGATCAGGATAAAATCTATGCCGTTATCAAAGGAATTGGCGTAAGCAGCGATGGAAACGGAACCAGCGTGATGAGTCCTTCTGTAAAAGGTCAGTTAAAAGCTTTACAACAAGCTTGGGCTAATGCAGATTTAGACGAAAACCAGATCGGTTATATTGAAGCTCACGGAACCGGAACGCCACTTGGTGACAAAACCGAACTTCAGACATTAGCTCAGTTTTTTGGAAAAGAAGAAGATGCTAAAATCGCAGGAATAGGTTCTGTAAAATCGAATATCGGTCACGCAATGCCCGCTGCAGGAATTGCAGGGTTGATAAAAACTTGTCTTGCCCTTCACAACGATACATTACCACCAACTTTATACTGCGAAAACCCGACTTCGGATATGCAGAATACCAGATTCGAACCTGTACAGGAAGCGAAAAGCTGGTCGAAAACGGGGTTGCCAAAAGTGGCTGCTGTTAATGCGTTCGGATTCGGAGGAATCAATGCACATGTGGTGTTGGAAGGTTACGATATGCCTAAAAAAGACAAAGTTCTTATCTTAGCCAGACCAACACACCAAGAATTATTAGCCTCTTTACAAAATAACGACACGACTTTAGGAGAAGGAAATTATCGTATAGCAATGTTCGATCCTACTCCTGCAAGAATAGAAAAAGCCATTAAAATTGTTGCTAAAAATAATCCTTGGCGCAACAAGCAGGATATTTGGTATACCAATGCTCCTCTATTGCAAAACGGAGAAAAAGTAGCTTTCGTATTTCCCGGACTAGACGGTCTGGCGAAAGGTGAAGTAGAAAGTGTAAGTCGTTATTTTAACATCACCGCACCGATTGAAACGGAAGGTGAAGGATTATTAAATGATGCTTTAAATATCTTCAACAACTGCAGTATTCTTGATAATTCATTAAAGAAACTGGGAATTACTCCCGATATGAATGCGGGACACAGCTTAGGAGAATGGCTTGCCGGTTATTCTTCTGAATTGGCGGAAGTAAATTCTGTGAAAGCTTTAATTGATGTTTTAAATCCAGAAACTTTTGAATTAAAAGATTCGAAATTCATCGCCATCGGAGCCGGAATTGAAACCATAAAACCTATTATTGAAAAAATTCCAAACGTTTATATTTCTAATGACAATTGCCCGAATCAGGTGATTCTTTGCGGAAGTAATTCGGCGTTGGATGAATTGGTTCCTGTCTTAAAATCAAAACAGATATTTCATCAGATTTTGCCGTTCCAGTCAGGTTTTCACTCGCCTTTTATCGCCGATAAACTGGATGTGATTTTAGCAGGAATGGAAAAAGCACAGTTTCAAAAAACAAAAATACCATTGTGGTCTGCAACGACATTGGAGCCTTATCCATCGGATCAGGACGCCATTAGAAAACTGAGTGCGGAACACCTTGTTGAGCCCGTTCGTTTCCGTGAACTGACGGATAAATTGTATGAAGAAGATGCAAGATTCTTTATTCAAGTCGGAAACCGGTGGATTAATCGGATTTATTGATGATACTTTGAAAGGAAAAGCATTCAGCACGATTGCTTCAAGCGTTCCAACACGTTCTGCATTGGCTCAGTTTCAGCGAGTAGTTGCCGCTTTATTTGTAGAAGGAAAAGTAGTTGCGTTGGACTTTTTGGATATTCAAACCTCATCAAAAAAATCATCAGGAAAAGGGATGAAACTTGAATTAGGTTCACCAATTATCCGTGATTTTGCAGCCATTAAAAATTTAGCTAAATCTATTGATATACCGAAAGAAAAAATTTCTGCAACGGTAGCAAAATCAGGACATCCGCTTGTTCAGGCATTCCACGAAAATATCTCGGATATGATTCGTATGCAGGAAGAAGTGTTGACCTTGTTCCAAGACCGTCCGAAAGTAACGATTCCGAATGTGGTGCTTCCAAAAGTACAAACGCCAATAAGCAAGAATTTTGAAAAAACGTTGTACGTGACGTTGGAAAATCATCCTTATCTGATCGACCACAGTTTGCTGAGACAACCAAAAGGCTGGAAAGAAGTTGCTGATATGGAACCTGTGATTCCGATGACGATGATTTTTGAACAATTAGCAGAAATCGCACAAGCTGAAATTCCGGGAAGCCAAGTTCATAAAATCATGAATGTAAGTGTTTTCCAATGGATGAATGTGGCAAAACCTTTTGAAAAAACAGTAAAAGCAGAATGGCGATCCACCAATCACGCTTATCTTGATATTGAAAATTTTGTGAATGCAGAAGTACTCTTAACCTCATCTGCAAGACCAAATCCTTCCTTCAATTTGCCAATTGGTGATTTGTTACCGATCGAAAGAACTCCCGAAGAAATCTACGACATGCACATGTTTCATGGAGAAAAATATCAGGGAATTACGGAGATTTCAAAGGTTGGAACGAAAGGAATTATCGGAAAAATCAAAGGAAACGGTGGAAAAGGTTCGCTGTTGGACAACGCAGGTCAGTTATTTGGACTTTGGCTGCAATTAACGTTAACAAAAGACAGAATTGCATTTCCTGTAAAAATCAAAGACATTGAATTTTTCGGAGATCTACACGATCAGGAAGGTATTTTTGAATGTACGTGTAGTCTTACTGAAATGAACGACGAATTTGCCATTGGAGATATTCTTTTAACAAGAAACGGAAAAGTTTGGTGCAAAATTTCAGGGTGGCAAAACCGCCGTTTGGAAATCGACGCTGCCTTATGGAATGTTTCAATGTCACCTTTACACAACCGTCTTTCGGAAGAAATCGCACCTCAGGTATTTTTCTTTCATCAGGCGTATTCGAGAGTTGCGTCGTGGGATTTTATTCTGAAAAGATATTTTAATCAAACGGAAAAACAGCATCATCAAAACCTCCTTCCAAACAAGAGAAAAGGCTGGATGGTAAGTCGTGTTGCAGTAAAAGATGCCGTAAGAAACCTTCTTAAACAAGAGAAAAATCATCCTTGCTTCCCTATTACTTTTGAAGTCGCATCAGATGAGGTCGGAAAACCTTATTTAATTGGAGATTCTACAAAAGATATCCATATTTCTTTGGCTCATAAAGGAAAAGATGCCGTCGGAATTGCAAAAAGCGGAAAACCAGTCGGAATCGACATGGAAATCATCGAAGAACGAAGTTCAGGATTCTACGATTTGGTCTTTACAGATAACGAATTAGTATTATTAAAAGACAAAAATCAGGCAGAATGGACGACCCGTTTTTGGGTAGCAAAAGAAGCGTACGGAAAATTTTTGGGAACAGGATTGAAAGGAAATCCTAAAAAATTAGAAGTCGAAAAAATTACAGAAGATTCTTTATGGATCAATCAAACAGAAATCAAAACTATTAAATTTAAAAATTACATTATCGGATGGACACTATAAACAACACACTAAAATTGAATCACGAAGAACTATTCACTCTTTTAAAAGGTTTTATTACTGAAGTGATAGGCGAAGAATTTGTAGAAGAAATGGACATTACCCCGGAAAGTTCGTTCACAAAAGATCTTGAAATGGACAGCATCGAAATCGTTTCTTTTTCAGAAAAAATCAAAGCGCATTTTGGTGAGCAGATCGATTTCACGGGATGGTTGTCTTCAATGGATCTGGATCAGTTGATCGACCTTGATTTAAGTATGATTATCAATTACATCTACGAATGCCAATAATCTCTGTAAACGATAAAAAGGTTCATATTCAGGAACTCAACAAAGGGGCTGAACAAACTGTGGTAATGATCCACGGTATGTTCAGCAACCTTTCCATTTATTATTTTAATATTGCTCCGATTCTGGCAAAACATTTCCACGTCGTGATGTACGATTTGAAAAGTCACGGCATGAGCGAGCGTTTCACAGACGGTTACGATTTAGAAAATATGTCTTCCGATGTGTTGGCGTTGATGGATGTTTTGGAAATCGAAAAAGCGCATCTTGTCGGCTATAGTTTTGGAGGATTGATTGCTTTAAAAACAGCTTTAAAAGCTTCAAACCGTGTCGATCACTTAGTTGTCATCGAAGCTCCCGATCCGCAGGACGAAAAAGCCAGAGGTATTATCGAGCAGTATAGCAAAGAGTTTCTGGAACATTATGTAGCCAATTTTACCGACACCACAAAAGTGCAGATGGGCAAAAGACAGATGGAAAAAAACCATCGCATGTATGAGTTTTTGTTTAATCAGACCACGATTAAAGCGGATATGATTAAAGAAAAGCATTTTCTGAGCGAAGTTGATTTTTCTGAATTAAAACCTTCAACATTCTTGATGTACGGAGCAGATTCCAATTGCAGACCGACAGGAGAATGGCTGAATGAACACATCGGAAAAGCCGAGTTGGAATTAATTCCCGGAGATCACAACATCCCGATTCAGGAACCTGTTTTGATTGCAGAAACCATCGCTCATTTTTTATCAAAATCATTAAAAACCTTATCTCAAAACCATGGCTAAATTTGCATTTGTAGTTCCACCTTTAACTGGTCATGTCAACCCAACATTAAGCATCGGTGCTACTCTTCTGGAAAGAGGGCATCAAGTTGCATGGATAAGTCTTGACCAAAATTTAACCCATAAACTTCCGGAAGGCGGAGAATTATTGTTGATTCAATACGACCAGACCGACGAAGAAAAAAGAGACAGCGAAAACTATCTCGATATTATTTCTAAAAAAGTTGTCTATGGAATCGACAGCATCAAATTTCTTTACGAAGATGTTTTGATTCCTTTAAACAGACATTGCTATAACGGAATTATTCCTTTATTAAAAGAATATCAACCCGATTTGGTGATCGGCGATCATCAGTTATTTGCGGCTTCAATTGCTGCTAAAAAATTAGGACTTCCCTACGCTACGACCGTTACAGCTCCGGCTGCTATTAAGATTATGAGTGAACTTCCAAAAGTTCATGAATGGGAAGAAAAGCAAATTATTGCGTTGCAACAGGAATTAGGCGTTGAAGAAAACCGTGCATTAGATTGTTCGGATTTATTGACGTTGGTTCTTACTTCCAACTATTTCTTTGGCGAAATGGATCTAACTTCCAATTATCAATTCACAGGTCCTGTTCTTACGGAACGCCGTATTTCTTGTGAATTTGACTGGGAAAAATTCAATGCTAATTCAAACAAAAAGATTTTAGTAAGCATCGGAACAACTTTCGATCACGAACATAAAAAAGCATTTTTCCAAAAAGTGGTTGATGCTTTTAAAGATGAAGATTTAACCGTAGTTGTCGTTTCAGATCCTCAGCTTTTCGAGCAATGGCCGGAAAATTTTATGGTGTATCAACAAGTTCCTCAATTAGATTTGCTGCCTCATCTTGACGGCGTTGTTTCTCACGGCGGTCACAATACGGTTTCCGAAGCTTTATCGAACGGTTTGCCGTTGGTGGTGATCCCTATTGCGTATGACCAGTCGCATGTTGCGGGTCGTGTTGTGCGTACCGGAGCGGGAGAACGTCTTAATTTTAATCGATTTAAAGCGCATCATTTAAACGAAGCCGTACAACATATTTTAACGAATCCTGACTATAAAAAAGCTGCCGAAACCGTTCGCGAATCTTTCATCGAAGCCGGTGGAAGCGCAACAGCAGCCAATTTATTGGAAAACGCTATTTCTACTTCAACTATGGAAAAACCTAAGTCTAAATTTTTATTTGTTGTTCCGCCGTTTTTTGGACACATCAGTCCGACTTTGAGTGTTGGAGCGAGTTTAATTGCCCGTGGTCATGAAGTAAAATGGTTCGGAATTACGCCTTTAGACAACAAACATATTCCCGAAGGCGGAAGTTATTTTTATCCTGAACAAGATTTAATTCCGTATCAGGATGAAATTGCAAAAATTTTAAAAAGACAGGACGATGGTCCTGCTTGTTCTGGTCCTGAAGTGATGAAACTGGCTTTGGAAGAGACTTATGTTCCTTTCGCTAAAATGATGATGCCCGGATTGGAAACGCTTACAAAAGACTGGCAACCCGATGTGATCGTGAACGACTGTATCACTTTTGGAGGAGCCCTTTTTGCGCATAAAAATAATATTCCGTGTGTTACGACAACGCCTGTTCCACCCGATGTGATGGGCGATACGGAGAACAGTGCCCCGAAAATTTTCGAATGGCAACAGAATTTAATTAAAGAACTTCAAAAAGAAGTCGGCATTGAAGATGATGGAATTTTTATTCATTCTCATCATTTGAATTTGATTTTCACGTCTCAAAAATTTGCAGATTTTGAAGAAGTTCCTTCTCATATGAAATTTGTAGGTCCTGTAAAAGGAAGACCAAATCCTGCACCGTTTGATTGGGATAAATTAAATGCGTCAACTACACCAAAAATATTTGTTTCATTAGGAACATTATTGGTCGATATCAGAAAAGCATTTTTCGAAAAAGTAATCGCAGCATTTGCAGATCAGCCTGTAACTGTGATTGCTGCTACTCCACCGGAAATTTTCGAGGAATGGCCGTCTAACTTTATTGTGAGTAGTTTTGTGCCTCAATCTGCGTTAATGCCTCACATGGATGCCGTTATTTGTCATGGTGGTTTTAATACCGTTAATGATACGTTTACGAATGGATTACCCATGTTGATTACACCCATCGCTTACGATCATTTTCACATTGCAAAACTGATCGAAAAAGCAGGTTGCGGAATCAGCATCAGATATAAAAGATTGCGTGTTGAAGCGCTTAGACAAACTGTTTTTGAATTGTTGGAAAATCCGACGTACAGAAATGCAGCGAAGGAAGTTCAATCAAGTTTAATCAACGCAGGCGGAAATGATCGCGCGGTAGAATTATTAGAAAATTTTGTAGAACAATCAACCTTAGTTCCGGTTTAAGCCTATGAAAAGACGATTGTTATTTGGTGAGCGAATGTTATTAGGAGACGGTACAGAACCTTTTAATACAGTGATTCCTTTCAGATTAAGAGGTACATTTGTCCTGAAAGACATTCAGCATGCTTTGAGCCAGCTTCAGGGGAAACATCCGTGGTTAAAGGCTGTTATCGGGCATGATGAAAAAAATATTCCCTGGTTTGAGGTTTCAGAAAAAGTAAAAATTCCGATCCGAATACTCGCTAAAAAAGAAGAAAACGACTGGCTGGAAGAATCTAAAAATGAGTGGTACAAAATGTTCAATTACAAAGAACAGCCGCTTATCAGATTCGTCTGGATCAAAGGAGAAGAAATTTCAGATATGATGTTTGTATTCCACCATTGTTTGTGCGATGGTGGCTCTGCAATGGCGGTATTATATGAATTTTTAAAATTACTGGATAATCCATCGGCAGAAATCGGTCTGGAAAATCCGATTTTGGGAATTCAGGATGTTGTTCCGTCTAAAATTCTTAACAGTAACGGACAAAAAATTAAGGCAAAAGTAATCGGAAGATTAGCTGCAACGGCAATTAAATGTATTCCTGTTGGTAAAAAAGCGACCGATCGACAAAGCGATTATTTAATTCACTGGAAATTCGATGAAGAGACCAGTAAGGAACTTATTTCTTATTGCAAATCTCAAAAAGTTACGGTAAATACATTCTTCTGTGCCACTCTTTTAAAGGCATTTGAGAAAATAAAGCAAGAAAAAGCATTCAATAAAGTGTCATGTCCTGTTGATATCAGACGTTTTGCGAATCAGATTAAAGACGATCATATTTTTGCTTTCGGATTAATGATTGTTGTTTCGTTAAATAAAAAATTGGGGTTTGAAGACAATTTAAAACTGATGCAGGAAACTGTAGAGAAAAAAACAGCAAAACTCAATCCGTACATCACGATGATGGTGATGGAATCTGCGCATGATGCGTTGAAAAATTTTACTAAATTATTAAAGAACAGCAAATCTTCCAACGATTGTATGTTCTCTAATTTAGGAAGGATTCAAATTCCTCATGAATACAAAGAATTCTCACTGGAAGACATTTTCAGTCCGTCTGTGATCGGACCTTTGGGAAATACTACGACGATGGTGACTTCAACTTTCCGCGGAGAAATGGATTTTTCTTTTATGGGAAGCGAAGGTTATTTACCCTATTCCGAAGCATTGGCGATTCGTGATGAGATGATTAAAACCGTACAACAAAAAGTAAAATCTTTGGCAGTATCATGATGAAACGAAAATTAATGATGGTAGAAAGAATCATGTATGTTGATTCTAAAACTCCGGTTAACTGTGTTTTTACGGTAAGGATAAAAGGTCGTATTGATAAAGGAGACTTACGATCTGCTTTGGTTAAAATTCAACAAAAACACCCTTTGCTGCGGGTGAAAATAGATCATACCACAGAAAAATATCCCTTTTTCGTTGAAGAAAAAGAAATACAACCTATCCCGTTTCATGTGGTAGAACGAAAAACAGAAAATGACTGGTTAAACGAATCAAGAAACCAATGGTATCACCTGTTTGAAGATGACAAAAAACCATTGGCTAAAGTGATATGGATTCGTGGAGAAGAGACTTCCGAAATTCTTTGGGTAATGCCTCACTGTATCTGCGACGGAACAACGGGTGTCACTTTGATGCGTGAGATTCTTGCTCTGTTGGATGATCCTTCCACTCAGCTAAATTCTTATCAGCCTTTCAATTCAGCGGATGATTTTCTGCCTGCAGATTTTAATTTGAAGAAGAAGAAACGAACAGCCAGATTTTTCTTAATGATGGCAAAATTATTCTTTTTAATTCAAGGGAAAAGTAAGAACCGAAATCTTGGGGAAAACTACGCCATTCACCGAAAACTGAACGCGGTTGTTTCCAAAAAAATAACAGAAAAATGTAAAGCAAACGGTATTTCTGTACATGCTTTGCTGTGTTCTGCGTTTATGCAGGCTTTTAAGGAAATACAGGGCAATCAGTCGAAAGGAAAAGTGATAAGTCCTGTCGACGTTCGTCATTTTATCCCAGAAATAAAACAAGATCATATCTTTGCATTTGCGCCGACGGTTGAACTTTCATTAAAAAAAGGAAACAACGATTTGATGGATCACGCCAAACAAATTAAAAAAGATTTGGTAGAAAAGATAGAAAAAACGCAAGCCAGAGAATTGCTGTGGATGGGCGAAAATATGCATCCGGTTGTGGAACGCATGATTTCGATGTTAAAATCCAGCAAAGGCGGACACGATATTACGCTGTCGAATATGGGTAGAATTGATATCCCTAGTGAATATAGAAACTTTACGTTAGAAACCATTTTCAGTCCGACGGTTGCTTTTCCTTGGTTGAATTCCAACACTTTGGTGACGACGACGTATAATCAGGAAATGGATTTTACGTTTATGTCTAATGAAAATTTTCTTCCGAAAGAAGAAGCTGTTAAAATTAAAAATAAAGCTATTGAGCTCCTGACTTCATGAAATTTAAAATAAAAAAAGCTCAACCAAAACTCATCAAAAAAACCACTCTCAATCGCTTTCTAAGGAAGCGGATGATTTATTATGTTCTTCCCAATGTGTTCTTTAATTTTATTATTGCTTATGCGAGTTTTAAAGAATTAGGATATACTCATTTTTTCGAAGGAACGCAATGTCTGGCTCGTCTTACGTTGCCGATGGCGATATTTCTTCCCGTTGTTCTTACGATTGATATTATAAAAAGAGTGACCGATGCTGCAGATCAAAAAGCTATTGAATTTGCGGTTGATAATCAACTTAATTTAAAAAAACTAATGACCAAACTGAGCATTTTACACGGCTTGGTTACGGGCTCATTTGTATTGTCATGTTTGCTATTTGCGCAATTAATTTTATCTAAATATTACAAACTGGATGCAACGGCAATGGCTGTTGTCGTGGGCGTTCTTGCGGGTTTACTTTCTATTTTGTTTACCTATCTTCCGATAAGAAGATTGAAAAAACATCTGCACAAAAATACGGTGCCGGTTTCATCTGATTTAATTGAAAATTGATATCATTTCGCTCAAATTCCGGTTTACTGATTGAGTAAAAGTGCTGCATATTTTTCATTTAATATTTCGCATTCATGTTTCAGTAATCCGGTTTCGATCAAAGGACGACTTCCCCATTTCGGAATATTTTCGGTTTCAAGAATTTTGAACTCTGAAGATTGTCCACCCAAATAAGGAACAGTGACACCAAAAACAATTTTTGCAATTTTATGATGTCTGATCAGGTAAGAACACATGACGCAAGGTTCGTGAGTTGAAAAAAGTACCGCTTTGTCCAGAATATCTCGATGACCTTGTTGTAAAGCATCTTTCACCGCTAAAATTTCCGCATGCTGAGTAATATCGCCTGTAGATTTTCCGGATTCGATGCCTTTGCCTATAATTTTATTTTCAAAAACCAATAAAGCTCCGACGGGTGGATTTCCGTTTATTAATGCCTGATTCGCAAGGTCAATACATTCCATCATGTATTTTTTATCATCATTCATTTTGATTTTGATTTATTAATTCTTCGTTAGAAATTATTGTAAAATTTTCGAGTTCATATTTACCTATCACTTTATCAACCAATGAGGTACGAACAACAAGCAACAGATTTTCATTAAAATTGTCCAATAAATATTGAACCGTTTCATGATTTCCTTTGCCGTCCAGTTCCAGTTTTCCGATTTCATCAATGATAATCCATTCTTTTTTTTGTTTAATGGAATCAGTAACGATTTTTTTAGTCTCAATAAATGCACTTTGATCAAGAAAATAATTCCCGACAACCAATGAATTTTCTGCGGCAGAATCGAGTTCATACGGTTGATATTCATTAGTTAAAATATTATATAATTGCTTTTTTCCGTTGACTGTTGGTGTTATAATTCCGCCTGCGTTTTTATTTTTAATCCAGTTCATTAACGCCGAAGATTTTCCGGTTTGGATATCGCCATTTAAAATGAGAATTTTTCTGTTCTGATCTTTTTCGTAAAAAATAGTAAGCCAGATTACATAGGTCACAAATTCTTTAATCCGTTTAATACCAGAATGATCCGAAGCTAATTTCCATGCAACTTTTGAATATAAAGTAAGTCCCGGCAAACTGTAAATGATATCTGCAATAACAGAATTATTCTTTTTTGTATAACGCGAGATCTGCTTTTTAATAACAAATTTATTTAAGATATAAAAGAAAGCAATCACCAAAATTAGGCGCAAGAACTGCCACAATTCTGCTCTTTTTGTAATGTACAGAACAATTAAAATAAGGAAGCAAAACACCGAAAATATAAGAAGATAACGTCGTTTTTTGCGTGTCGATTGGATCGTTTTTTTATCTTCGATCGAATCTATTGTTTTACGAATCAAATCTTTATGAATTTTAATTCCGCTTACGGAGCTTAAAAGCTGCCTTGTCCATAATCCGATACCTATTGCCCAAACGACGTACAACCCAATATACAGTAGAAAAAATGACATCAAAACATCGTCTATTGAAGATTTTTCAATTCTAAATGTCTCCGAAATAATCGATAATATCGTCTCAAAAAAATCTTTCCCGAAAATGACAGCAACCATTATAAATTTCTGCAGAGAAGACTCCAACATCACGATGATGCTGTAAATAATGATGCTCAATCTATTGACTTTAAAAACCGGAAAAATAAACGCAGCCAACAATCCCTGAAAAGCGACCGCAATGTAACCGCCTAACGGAGTTTGAGAGCTCATCATGAATTTTACAGACAATACCAAAAGTGTAGCCTGCAACAGAACTTTATAATTATTCGCCGAATATTTCGCAAGAAATACGTTGATAATAATCGAAAAGCCACCAACAATCAACCCCGTAAGCGGAATGTGATACAGATGAAGCAAACCTCCAAGTCCCGCTTCGGCAAATGCCCAAAGATAAATCAGCCGCAGCGTTGTTTGGGTTTGTATTCCTGTTGTGCTTTCCATAAGGTTTATTAGTTTATTTCAGGATTTGTTTTCTTTTATAAATAGAAAATTTACCTGTACCTGATTCTCTAAGATTGAATACGATTAAGGATTAAAAGGTGAATAATCCAAAAATTCCCATTGTACGTCATGATGTTTCTCAATGTAAATCCATTCGTCCATTTTAAAAATCCAATGGCGACCTGTGCCGTTTGTTTTTACAAGATCTTCTCCCGTTTGGTTGAACTTCATTTCAACGCTTCCCGTTAATTGTAAAGTTTCCCCTTTTTCAAAATCCACAAACAAAAGTCCGGCAAAAGGATTCTGAACAAAATTTCCCATGGTATTGAACATACTGTTTCCCGGATATTCCGGAACTTTTATAGTTTTATCGTCAAGAATTTCTATAAACCCCGGATTTCCGCCACGATGAGAAGCGTCCATTCTTCCGTCTTCGGCTTTACTTCCGACAAAAACGGTATCTGCTTTACGAATCATTTCCTGAAATGTTGCAGGAAAATCTGTTCCCTTACTTATCACAGCATCCTGAGTCGTAAAATGCTCCGGAAGAGCGATAACGCGACGTTGGATATACTTAGGACAATTGGGATAAGCTTCATTAATATGTAACATCATCAGATTGTCTTCAAGCTTCACTGTTCCGTTTACACGATAGCGTTTCCTTTTGGCAAGCTCAATAAATAAAGCTCCGATCTGGTGATCTTTTTCAATATTTTCGTAAAAAATATCTTTTGGAGTGCTTCTGATCAACGTTTTATCAAAAGAGATAGAATCCAATTCATGAACTTTCACAAAACCAAAATCACCGATCAAAACAGAAACCCAGATTTTATTTTGTGATGCCGCACTGCTTACAATAGTCATAGGCTGTTTTTCAAGGAAATTAATAGCACCCGCAGTTACCATATTGGTGATCAACCGACTAAGAGAATTAGCAATATCTGCTTCTCCGGTAATCTGCTGAATCTTTTTTTCTCCTTCGTGATATGTTTCGTTCATACTATATAAATTTGAAAGGTTTGGCATCATTTATACCAGTCGTTGGTTTTTTTAAATAAATCTGTTTAGACTTTTTATTTGAAGCTTTTTCCTGCTTTCCATTACAATCTTTTTTTACAAAAAAGGATTTTCATTGCAATCAGGGCTAGGATTTTTGTCGTTTTTTCAACCCATCATAATCAATTCAACGTTCTGTTTGTAAACCTTCAAGGTTTTAAAAACCTTGAAGGTTTGATTTATAATAGTCACAAATTACTAGCTCATAGTTTAGGTTGAAAAATGAATATTCAAAAATAATTCTTTATTGTTTTAAATATTGTTTTCTGATATAAGTTAAAGCATCCAAAAAAGGTTGATTCGTTCCCAACCCTTTCGATACAATTAAACTACCTTCAATACTTATCAAAACTGTTGTTGCCAGACTTTTTGCATTGTCTTTTTCGAGACCGCAATCGATTCCCAATGCATAGAATCCGCTGATCCATTCTTCCATAATGATTTTAATTTCAGCATTGAAAAGCTCAACGCTGGATTGTACCGAAAGTGCACTCAAAATACAACTCTTTTCACCGTTATTGTACAAAGCGATAATATTTTCGAGAACTGTATTTACTCTTTCTGAAGAAGTTATTTCCTTATCAGTTAAAACTAAATAAATGTTTTTATGAACCCATTCTTTCACAAAAGACAGCACCGCCAATGCAATTTGTTGCTTGCCTTTGGGAAATCTATGATACAGACTTGCCTTTTGCAATCCACTTGCACTCGCCAATTCATTAAGGCTGGAACCTTCATATCCTTTGAATCGGATGACTTCCATTAATGAACTGAGCAATTCTGTATCTTCTACTTTTTGTGGTCTCATGCTACAAATGTAAAACATATTTTTATTTTACCAAACGTTCGGTAATTAATTTTAACGATAAGATATTTCTGTTATATCACTCGTTTACAAGCAAAAAGCCTTTAAACATAAGATTTAAAGGCTTTTTTATATAAGAAATCAGATAAAATATAAAGTCTGAATTATTTATTTAAAAACTGTATCGCTTTTATCACAAATGCATCATGATTCTGGAAAAAAGAGGCATGACCCGAATCCGGGAAAATTACCAGTTTCCGCATGATCTAAATTCTGAGCCATATTCTGAGCATTCTGAACCGAAACAGGAAGATCATTTTCACCATGAACGATAAGAACCTGATTTTTAATCTCTTTTATTTCTTCCAAAGCGTTTGCATTGGGTTGTGCCCAGCTCAAAACCGCTGCAAATTGTGAAGCAGATGTCGCATCACTTAACGCAAGATCTCTGTCCGTCGTACGAAGCTGAGTTCTTGAATACGAAGCTTTTCCGGCTGCAATACTTTCCGTGGATTGGGTAAATCCGAACTTGAGAAAAGATTCTTCAGGTCCCAATCCTGCCGTTCCCGCAATGATATTCGGTAAATTAGATAATCCGATGGCTCCTTTTGGTCCGGTTCCCGTTAAAATTACCTTATTGATTATGGACGGTTTCGTTAAAACCACTCTCTGAGTGATAAATCCACCCATTGAAAAACCCATTATATTGACTTTATTCAAATGCAGAGCTTCTATAAAATCTATTGCATCATTTGCCATAGCCTGAATATTGTCCGGCGTAGTTCCCTGTGAAGCCGCAACTCCTTTATTATCAAATATAATCACCTTATATTTCTGAGCCAGACCATTAGTAATTGCAGGATCCCAATCGTCCATAGAACCGCCCAATCCCGGCAAAAGCACCAAAGGAATTCCGCCTTCTTTTCCAAAAATACGATAGGCAAACGAAGTTCCTTTTACACTAATAAATCTGGTTTTGGCAGTCTGATGATTCTCTGTCTGCGTTTCCTGAATCGTGGTAATTTCACTTTCTTCCCTGCAAGACATTGCTGTTGTTGTAAAAAGTGTTAAACATAAAACACTTGTCATTGAGATTTTTCTAATTGATTTCATTGTAGTTTATTTTTGTATGATTATGGTGCAAACATAAAGCGGAAAAATAAACGAGACATTTGAAAAGTCGTTCAAACGGGCATTTTCAGTAGTTAATCGGACATTTGGGATAGTGAAATGAGTTGTTTAAATAAAAAGTCAAATTCACATTAAATAAAAAATATAATTCACACCAAATTGTTATATTATTCATAAATAATTTATATTAATCACATTTATGTTATTTATCTAATATTAAATTTAACATTATCGCAAATTTTATATAAAAATAATAAACATTTTTTCCTAATTTTATGTTAAGCTAATACCTTATTCAACGATTATGGATGTACTCAGGAATCATATTGAAGAAATCACTCCCCTCAATGATGGTGAATTTGATTATATACAGTCATTTTTCACATTGAAAAAGGTGCGAAAAAATCAGTTCCTGATTAGTGAAGGGGATGATGTGAGGAGCGAATATCTCGTTCTGTCAGGGATTTACAAGGTTTTTTATTTAGACGAAGAAGGAAAAGAGTATATCTGTATGTTTGCCCTTAAAAACTGGTGGATGTCTGATTACAAATCTTATTTCAACCAGATTCCCGCCACGATGTATCTTGAATGCATTGCAGAAGGTGAAGTTCTGTGTCTCAGTCTTTTGGGACGAGAAAAAATCGCGGCAGACATGCATAAAATGGAACATTTTTTCCGGGTGAAACTTACTCATGGCTTTGTTGCACTTCAGCAAAGAATAAAATTATTATTATCAAACACGCCACAGCAACGGTATGAGCAATTTGCCAAGCTGTATCCGGATCTTCTGCAGCATGTTCCCAAAAAATGTATTGCAGAATTCATCGGGGTAAGCCGGGAAACATTAAGCAGATTACATCCTCGAGAAAAATAAATTGAGGGTAATATCTCTAATTTTTTGTGATTTCGCTTAGTTCACCCTTCCTATCTCATTCTATTTAGTTCAAAAATAAAAGAATATGCTTGTTAAAAAACACCTTTCCTTAAAAGATATTTTCAAATTTGCAGGTCAGCATTTATTGTGGCTTTTCCCGTGGATGCTTTCTGTGACAGCATTATATTATTTTACCCATTGGAAATTCATTACCATTCCTTGGCTTCCGATTTCGTTGGTGGGTACTGCTGTTGCTTTTTATGTAGGTTTTAAAAACAATCAGTCATACGACAGACTTTGGGAAGCCCGAAAAATCTGGGGCGCTATGGTCAATAACAGCAGAAAGCTTGGAACTATGGTGAAAAACATGAAAGCCGAAAATGCAAAAGCTACTGAAAACACTGATAAAATAAGGAAAAAAATTATTTACAATCATATTGTTTATCTGTATCAATTTCGTGAACAATTATTAAAACCCATGAAGTGGGAACATGTAAGCCTGTACGGAATGTTTGGTTTTTATAATCAAAAAAGGCGGGATAAATTATTTAACAATTTTGAAAAAGAATTGAAAGAAATCCATTGTTCACGGTACATCACACATGAAGAAATGGAAGATTTGAAAATCTATAATAATATTTCAACGCAGCTTCTGGACAGACAGACAAAACTTCTTCAGACTCTTGTTGATGAATCCGCAATCAATTGTATGCAACAAATTGAATTACAATCTGTCATCAACAATTTTTACGACGATCAGGGACGCGCCGAACGCATTAAAAACTTTCCTTTTCCGCGCAAATTTGCCAGTTTCAGCTTTGTTTTTGTCTGCATTTTCGTATTTCTTCTGCCTTTTGGCATTATAGGAGAATTTGCAAAACTGGGCGATGATATGGTTTGGATGAGCGTTCCCGTGGGTGTCATCGTAGGATTTATTTATGTTGTGATGGAGCTTATCGGCGATTATTCTGAAAATCCGTTTGAAGGTCTTCAAAATGACATTCCGATGCTTTCCATTTGCCGGACTATTGAGATCGATCTGCTCCAAATGATGGGCGAAAAAGATATTCCCGAACCGATTCAGCCTAAAGACAACATTCTTCTTTAATAATTTTAAAATCAACCTATTATACTTCATGCCTGTCAAACGACAGGCATTTTTTATTTGTATCAAAAAAAATTCATCACAATTGTTTTTTGACGCAAATGTGTCAGGTAACGCCTTCATTTCTTCGCCAACTTTGCAATAGAAAATTAAACAACTACAGCGAATCAATAAAAAATTCCTGTTGAAAATAAACAAAATACGTTTCACAAAAAATTACACTATCATGACACATTACAAACACTTGAGCTCAACATCAGCTCACATCAATCCGGAAAAAGGTTTTAGAATTCACCTTTTAGTTTTTCTACTTACTACCCCACTTATCTGGTTGGTTTGGTATTTAACAGACAGAACTTATATATGGCCGCTTTGGTCTACTCCAGCTTGGATGCTCGGAATTATTTTCCATTTTCTGGGAGTTTATTTTTTCAAAAACCTTAAAAACAAATAACAATGGAAACACAACATAAAACATTCAGACGTATTGTGACAGGTCACGATTCAGATGGAAAAGCAGTAATCATTTGTGATGCACCTCCTGTAAACACGCAATTAGTTGGAGGAAAAGGCGGACCCACATTTTTTGAAATCTGGCATACGGTAGAAACTCCGGTTTTAATTCATCCGCAACCCGATGAACTTGATGAACCGGGATTAATACTTCCTCCACCAAAAAACGGAACGAGAATAAGAGTCATAGAATTTCCACCAGAAGGCGATGAAATAAGAAATCTAACAGGAAAAGAAGCTGCCGAAAAATTCAAATCTATGGGAGACGAAAAAGCTTCAACCTCTTCTCAAGGCGCTCCTCACCCATTAATGCACCGCACAGAAACTCTTGATTACGGAATTGTATTAGAAGGAGAAATCACCATGATTCTGGACAAGGAAGAAACGACGATTAAAGCGGGAGATATTGTTGTTCAGGCAGGTACAAATCACGCTTGGGCAAACAGATCAGGGAAAATTTGCCGAATGGCGTTTGTGTTAATCGACGGACAATTCACCAACAATTTTAACCTTAAAAACTAATATCATGCGTCTACAACCACTACCTCAGGAAAGTCTTGATACCGAACTGCGTTTTGTACATGACGAGATCTCAAATCTTATTACAAAAAGTCAGGGACAAGCTTCTATGATTGATTCTCAGGGAGCTTTATTAGGACCTTTTCCGGCAATGCTGCACTTTCCGCAATTCGGAATTCCGGCTTTGAGTTTTATCAGAACACTGGATACATATGCAACATTAGATAAAAAAGTACGTGAAGTTGCGATTTTAACAGTTGGAAGCACATTCGGAGCTCGTTTTGAGCTGTATGTTCACGAAATTATGGCGGAAGCTTTTGGTCTTTCTAAAAGTATTGTTGCCTCACTTTCCGCGGGAATTCGTCCGGAAGGTTTGAATGAACAGGAAGCAATTACCTATGATATTGCTTATACATTAACTCACGGAAAAATTGTTTCCAATTCAACCTATCAATATGCTGTTGATGTATTAGGAAAAGAAGCTGTAGGAGAACTTTTCTTCTTAATCGGAAGCTACACTTTTATCGCCATGATTTTGAATGGATTTGATATTCCCGCTCCGGAAAACAATACCAAATAATGTGATTCTCATCACACGTTTATAGTGACTTCAATCCTTTATTCAAGGGCATTTACAGACTTAACTTTGTCCTATAAATCAGAAGATTAAATATAAAAAAATTAACAATAAAAATTAAAACAAAATGGAATACAGAAAATTAGGAGATACCCATCTCGAGTTATCAGCAATTACTTACGGAAGTTTTGCAATCGGTGGAACAATGTGGGGCGGAACAGAAGAAAATGAAGCTCAAAACGCCATCAGAGCATCCATCGATCATGGCGTGACCACCATTGATACCGCGCCTTTTTACGGCTTAGGATTCAGTGAAGAATTAATCGGAAGAACCATTAAAGATATGGATCGCTCAAAAATTCAGATCCTTACAAAATTCGGAATGGTTTGGGACGGAAGCAACGAAGGAAAAGGAGATTATATGTGGGATCAGGAAGACAACGGAAATGTTTATCCTTTGTATAAATATGCATCAAAAGCCAATGTTATCAAGGAAACCGAAGAAAGTTTAAAACGTCTGAAAACAGATTATATCGATCTTTTACAATTGCACTGGCCAGATTCTACCACTCCGATTGACGAAACAATGGAAGCTTTGCAAAGACTGATCGAACAGGGAAAAATTCGTGCTGCAGGAGTGAGTAATTACGATAAAAATCAAATGCTTGAAGCTCAGAAAACAATAAAATTAGCATCCAATCAGCTTCCCTACAGCATGTTGAACCGTTTGATTGAAAAAGATATTGTTCCGGCTGCGATTGAAAATAACATCGGATTAATTGCTTACAGCCCGTTAGAAAGAGGATTATTAAGCGGAAAATATTTTAAAGGAGAACATTTGAAATCGGATGACCATAGAAACGGTTATTTCGGACAATTCGATCCTGAAAAAGTGAAAAATTTCCTTAGCAAAATTGAACCTTTAGCCAACGATAAAAATGCAACACCGGCTCAATTGGTTTTAAGATGGACCACCTTACAACCCGGAATTTCAGTCGTTCTTGCAGGAGCTAGAAACAGCGAACAGGCGATCAGCAATGCAAAATCTATAGATATTACTCTTACTCAGGAAGAACTTCTTTTCATCAACAAAGAATTAGAAATCTTCTCTTAAAAAATAATACAAACAACAAATTTAACAACAGAAAATGAAAACAATGTTTTTAACGCTGCTTTTGGCAGTATTTACACTCTTCACGTCTTCTTCATGTTCTACAGACGATGAAAACACAACAATAGCGCCTCCTCAAACGTATATATTGGTTCACGGTGCATGGCAAGCTCCTTACGTTTGGAATACCGTAAAAGCCAATCTTGAAAAGCAAGGTCAGAAAGTAATCGTCGTAGAATTACCGGGACACGGTGCAGACAACACACCTACTCACACTTTGAGTTTGGATGTTTATCGTGATAAAGTAATCGATGCAATGAATAAAACAGAAGGAAAAGTAATTCTTGTAGGACACAGCATGGCTGGAATGGTAATTTCAAACGTAGCTGAAAAAGTGCCTTCAAAAATTAAAAAACTGGTTTATATCGGTGCTTTTTTACCGGAATCGGGACAATCTTTGGGAGATTTAGCAATGCTTGATCCGGGTTCTCAATTGGGAGGTTCACTGGTTCAATCAGCAGATCAATTGACATTTGATGTGAAAAGCGAAAACTTAGTTCATCTTTTCATCAACGATGGTTCACAGGCTGCAAAAGATCTTGTCGTAAATAATTATCGTCCCGAACCGGCAATCCCATTGGGAAATAAGGTGACTTTAACTGCTCAAAATTTCGGAAGTGTACAAAAAGTATATATTAAAACGCTTCAGGATATTGTGATTTCTCCAAATTTTCAGGATCAAATGATCAGCAAGGCAGGAATTTCAAAAGTCTATGAAGTGAATACAAGTCACTCTCCATTTTTGTCTAAACCAAACGACGTTTCAGATTTATTAATTAAAATCGGTCAATAATCTGGCTTAAAATAAGAAATGACCAATCGGTCAAAAGGTTGGTCGTTTCTTTTCTAAATCTTACTTCTTTTTCATCTTTATTAAACAATTGTTTGTGATTCTGATCACACTTTTTTAGTGATTCCCGTCATTTCATAAGATTTCATCCAGTTGTACATTTGTAATAGAAAATTGAATATCAATGAACTAATCTTAAATGTTCAATACAAAGCACAATAAATACTCAACCATAAAAACCCAATATTATGATTACAATAGCTAAAATATTCTTATCAGCTTCGCACAATTTCATTACCGTCTTTTCTGCACTTCTATTATTGTGTAATACGTATGCAAAGGCGCAAAATTCAGATAAAATGAAAAAGAAAATATTATTTGTGGTAACAAGCCACGACGAAAAAGGAAATACCGGTGAAAAAACAGGATTCTACTTGTCAGAAGTCGCTCATCCCTGGAACGTACTGATGAATTCAGGATATGAGATTGATTTTGTAAGCCCGAAAGGCGGAAAAGCTCCGGTTGACGGACTTAATCTTGGAGATTCGATTAACAAAAAATTCTGGGAAGATTCAAAATACAGGAAAAAGGTGGAAAATACATTTAAGCCTTCAGAAATCAACCCTGAAAATTATGCAGCCATCCATTTTGCAGGAGGTCACGGTGCGATGTGGGATTTCCCGGAAGACGAACAGTTATCCAATATCGCAGCCAAAATTTACGAAAAAAATGGCATTGTAAGCGCTGTTTGTCACGGTCCAGCCGGAATTGTCAACATCAAGCTTTCAAATGGGAAATATCTTGTTGATGGCAAAAAAGTAAATGCCTTTACCAATGAAGAAGAAGTTGCTGTAAAACTGGACAAAGTCGTTCCTTTTTTACTGGAAAACAAACTAATAGAACGTGGCGCAACATTTGAAAAATCCGGACTTTGGCAGTCTCATGTGGTAACAGATCAGCGTTTGATTACAGGACAAAATCCGCAGTCTGCTCAAGCTGTTGGTGAAGCGATGTTGGAACAGCTTAAACAACAAGAAATCGTAGGAAAACTCACCCGATTTGAAGTAAAAAAAGAATATCAGGATCAGTTTCAAAAAGTGGTTTCTGAATATGTAAAAAGCTCGCTTTCCAAAGAAGGAAATATCATGTCTGAAGCCTATTATGAGAAAGAAAAACCTTCCGTTTTATGGGTAATCGAACGTTGGAAAAATGTAAACGAACTGGAGAATTTTAACAACGATTCGCAAGCGAAAAAAATTAATTCTTTAGCTAAAAAAGCATTAACACAGCCCATTAAAACCATTGATGTAAAAGATCTTGAACCCATTTCGAAAGAACAATGGCGCAGAACTTCAAAAAAAGAAGATAATCAACTCACCATCATGTTGTTCGTAGACGCAAAAGCAGGAACACAGCAGACTTTTAAAGATACGTATCATGTTGCGATGCCGCAATTCAGAAGCGAACCGGGAGTTGTGACGTATCAATTGTCTCAGTTTGAAAACGATCCGACGCAATTTGTGACTTTTGAAAAATTCAGGGGAGATGATGCTTTTCAATATCATTTGAAATTCCCTCCTATTCAGCCGGTAATCGATTATCTGAATACAAGCATCAAAGAACAGCCTTTCCAAAAAGGACTTCATAACCTGATTGAATTTGCACCGCTTACCCGAGAATAAATCAGTCATCAACCATTAAAAACTAAAAATGAAAACAACCTTCACCAACTCAAAAGCATCCACCGGAAAATATTCAGACAGGTATCTCGCAAGCTTTCTCATTAATCTTCCTGCTGAACATATTGACCTCGGAAAATGGTTTACAGAGATGAAAGAAACAGATTACACCTCTTATTCTCCGGCTCATATTGCCATGAGTTCCTACTTCACAGGGGAGACGCTTTTCAGCACGAATGTAGAAAACATAGGCATCGACCAGATTGTGCAGCATTATACAATGCAATACAGTTTCTAAAGATCATGTCTTCTTATATTCTTCGAAATCTGATGTGTATATTTTAAGATTTGTCCCGATATCAGTGGGAGTTCCATGGGAAATGCAGATAAGACCTGTCTCAGAAAATACCTGCGAATTTGTATGCATGTTCGGTATCGATTATCCCAACTGGTTATTAAAAACAGTCTTTTCACTCTATGGATTGGGCGGATTATTCCTCCAAAAGCATCTGAAAAAAGAAGGTATTGCTTTCGCGAAAGATATCGAGAATAAATTCAAAAAATATAATTAAGTAATTCATAAACAATTTATTAAAAAAACAATATTAATCCTTAAAACCTAAACAAAATGAAAACAATGTACAAAACATTTTTAGCAGCTATCATCTGTATATTTGCTGTTTCAAATCTAAATGCACAATCAAAAAGCAGCCACGAACTTGAAGTGGTGAACCAGCTTTCTTCACAACCTGCTGTTGTCAACATGCCCGTTTCCCAATTATTAAATGCACCCGGAAACGAAGCGTTAAAAGACTTTTTCTTTAAACCTATAAAGGATAAAACCGTTCTTAAAGGCAAAAGAATCGCTGTCATCGCAGCCGATGGTTTTGAAGAAATCGAATTATTGGGACCGGTTTGGTATTTCAAACAATTGGGCGCTCAGGTTGATATTGTAGCTCCAAAATACAATCCTGCACCCGAAAGATACGGACTTATGTATCCTGAAATGTCTAAAACCCACATTATGGCAATCCAGTATTTACAGCCTGTAGGATGGATTAAATTTGATAAAACTGCCGATCAGATCAAAGTAAATGATTACGATGCAGTCTTCATTCCTGGTGGAGCCTGGAATCCGGATAACCTTCGTTACGACAAAGATGTTATTAAATTTATTCAGGATTTCAATAAATCCGGAAAACTGATCGCCGCAATCTGTCACGCTCCTGTCGTATTGGCTTCTGCTGATATCTTAAAAGGAAGAAAACTAACAGGATATTGGAACATTCAGGTTGATCTGAAAAATGCAGGAGCAACGGTAGTCGATGAGCCCGTTGTTACAGACAGAAATATCGTTACAAGCCGCCACCCGATCGATGTAGCAGATTTCTCAAGAGCGGTAGAAAACTGGTTGGTAAAAAATTAATTTTAATAAAAATATCGGGGAAGTAAGGTGTTTTTCACCAAAACTTCCTCGATTATAAATAAATTCACAATGAAAGCACTGGTAATTGGAGCGACGGGAGCTACCGGAAAAGATTTAGTCAATATCTTATTGAATGATCCTGAATACACTGAAATTGTGATTTTTGTCCGCAAACTCAGCAACATCAATCATCCTAAATTAAAAGAAATCTTAACCGATTTTGAAAATTTAGAAAATGTAACAGAATTCATCGATGGAGATATTTTATTTTCATGTCTTGGAACCACTTCAAAAGCAGCCGGTTCGGAGGAAAAACAATGGCACATCGACCACGAAATTCCTTTAAACTTTGCAAAAATTGCCAGAAAAAAAAGAGTTTCAAAAACGGTTCTTCTTTCGGCTTATGGCGCTTCAGCAACCAGCAGAGTTGTTTATTCTAAAATTAAAGGCAAGCTGGAAGAAGACATTGATAGACTTGGTTTTGAACAATATATTATTTTCAGACCGGCAAGTTTATTACGAAAAGGAACAGATCGTGGAGACGAACGAATCATTATTCCTGTTTTGAATTTTCTGAACAGCTTTGGAATAGCAAAAAAATTCCGACCATTACCTACTGATATTCTTGCTGAAAAGCTCGCCAAATCTCCGAAAGTTCTTCCCAATGGAAAGCACATTGTAGAATTAGAAAAGATTTTCAATTTCTGATTTTCATTTAAATAACAGCTTTTAAAATTATTGAATTCTAAGGATCGTAAATGGTAAAATTTATGATTCAGCATAATTTATATTTAAACATAACGGGAAAATTTATGCTTTCTCTTACCAATTAATGATTAATACCAATTTTATGAAAACCAATAGTAAACTTTATTTCATTGCAGCTGCATTAGTTTTTCTTTCTAATGTAGCCTTTGCACAGGTAAAATCCGAAGCAAAACAAAACTCAGAATCAAGTACTTACCTTCTCAACGGAAAAGTTTTTGATATGGCAAAATTTGACAGTTTAAGTACAGCTTGGGGAAAAGACCGGGTAATTTTTCAACATACTGAAGAGGACGACAAAAAAGGAATCACCCATTTGGTGAAAATGACGGACGAAATGAAGAAAAAACTGGAAGAAATAAGTGCTGCCAAAGATCAGGCACTTTTTTCTCTCCTCAATAAAAATGCCCCGGAATTTGAACTTACAGATCTGCAGGGCAAAAAATGGTCTTTGAAGAAACTTCAGGGAAAAGTAGTGGTGCTAAATTTCTGGTTTACAACCTGTATTCCGTGTATTAACGAAATTCCTGAGCTTAATACATTGGTTCAGGATTATAAAGATAAAAATGTCGTTTTTTTGGGCTTAACATTTAGTACCAAAGATCAGGTAAAGAAATTTTTGACCAAACATCCTTTCGATTACACCCTTCTTCCGGGATCTGAGGAAGCTAATAAAAAATACAATGTCAGCTCTTGGCCGGCAAGTATGGTGATTGATAAAAACGGGGTGATAAAGAAAATTATTAATTCCAGTGAAAATATTCATGAGGAATTAAAAAACGGAATAAGTTCGCTTTTATAGGCGTGTTTTATGTGAAGTGTTTTTTTTAAGGAGTAGTTGATTTTTACTATTAAAAGTAGAATCTTCTACTCTTTTTTTGTTTATTTTTATATCAAATCGAAGTCATTGTTTGTCTTCACAAAATAATGTTCGATGGTTTCTTTTGCGGAGCTGCACAATTGTATCAGTTCTTTGTACGACACGTTTTCATAAATAAAATCGTTGGAAATATTGATCACATATTCTGTTAC
Source organism: Chryseobacterium ginsenosidimutans (assembly GCF_024807225.1). GTDB lineage: Bacteria > Bacteroidota > Bacteroidia > Flavobacteriales > Weeksellaceae > Chryseobacterium > Chryseobacterium ginsenosidimutans. The sequence goes on along the minus strand of NZ_JANUCO010000001.1, from coordinate 2,220,863 downwards.
AATTTCAACATCTAGGAATTTCGTTTGCATTGACTCATCAAGATCATCCAGATTAGATTCTTTATTCAAAAATTGCATTTTCCTACTGATCGAATCCTTAAATTTATATAGACGGATTGTTTCCATTATTAATAATTTTAAAAGCTTTATTCATTTTAATTTAAAAGAAATAAAGAGAAATATTGTTCATATTTCTTTGTTACATATTGATTTTATGACCTTAATCACGTTCAATTTTCGTCATAAGATGCATCTACAGGTTTTGATTGGGGAGATCCTTTTTCTCTGAACCAAATTGAAAGGATAACCAACGATGCTACGGCAAGAAATTCACTTTGCCAGTTCTGAAAAGATTCAAACCAAAACTGAGAATTTACAAAATACTCTTTCCAATCTGATGTTATCAAATGCTTCTGAATCTGTTCTTCATTATAATTGTTCAGGCTTCCCGTAAAATGAAATATAAAGCTCAAAACAAACAAAATTCCTAATGAAATAGAAAGAGAATGATTGTAAACAGACAATATAAAACCTCCTTTTTTCACAGGCCACGGTGCATTTTTATGAGCCACCGGTTCTTTATCTACCTCTTCTTTTCCATATAGAGACTTGGATTCTGCTGAACCTTTTTGCCTTAAAGATACTGTTAATAAAACATACATCCCCATTTGTAAAAATTCGCTTTCCCAATTTTCGAAAGTTGCCTGCATAAAATGCGGACTGCAGAAGTATTGAAACAGCGTTAAAGACGGCAATTTCACCTCTGAAAGTTCATCATTCTTAACATGCCATCCTGTGATAAACTGGCAAAAAAGAAATATGAAGAATAAGCTTAATACAACAATGCTTAATCCGTTTCTATAGAAAAAATTATTTTTATTTGTCTGCATGGTGTTGATTTTTAAAACATTAAACTATCCTATTCAATTCTTTCTGTAAGTTTTTCTACCCTAAACTTCATACAAAACAAAATGCCCAATCGAAAAACGACCGAACAGATTTTGATTATTTTCTATTCCTCCTTGAGTATAAAACATAAATTCCGGTTATGCCGGAATTTATCATTATTATTTTTATATCAATTTGAAATTAAGCTCTATAACTGCATTATTTGTTGATTGATGAGTATTAAGCAACATAATATTTTGTGATTTGGTATTATTAAATTAACAACAATCATGCCTTTAATTCAATTTTTGTTTTAAATTACAATAATACAAGTAAGAAATTAAAACAATTTGACTTAATTAACGAATAATTATTAAAAATTAAATTTATTTATATAAGAGGATTTTTTTAACTTAAATTAGAGTAATTGCACCATTTCAGCACAGAAAAAGCTGCAAATCGCTTACGTTTTGGAGGAAAAGTATTGATAAAAGCGATCTCGATTTATTATAAATAGTGTTTTTTTAAATCATCTTTTAACTCTCTCCTCCACATCGGTTTTCTGAGTAAATTCTTCTTTTTTTATTACTACCATTTAAGTTGCAGCATTTCTGTCTGCACTTTCTTTGTCTTTTCTTTTGTTTTGCTTATCCTCTCTCTTCTCTTTTAGCGATTTTAAAGCAGGCGATTTATCTCCTTTTTTCTTTCCGTCTTTCTCTTTTGCCATTGTAAATATTTTTTGTTATTCGTAAAGGTCATTTATTAGTGAAGCAAAGCTTTGTAATAGTCTTTCGATTTATTACATAAATCATAGTTATTTACGATTTAAAGTCCTAGCTTTGAAGAAGTACCTGTTTAAAATATTGATTAACAGGCTGTAAATACGGTAAGGATTATGAAGTTGTATATAAAATATATGGTAAGTCTGCGCTGCAAGATGGTGGTACATCAGGAACTGGAAAAACTGAATATCAGAAACGCAGTAGTAGACCTCGGTTTGGTGGAAACAGCGGATGATATCACGGCTAAGCAAAGACGGATTTTAAAAGAAAACCTCCTCAAAACAGGACTTGAATTATTAGACGACAAAAAAAGTATTCTGATAGAAAAAATAAAAAATGTTGTCACAGAAATGGTTCATTATTCCGAATCTCTACCCAAAGAAAATTTCTCGGATTATATCAGTGAAAAGCTCGGCTATGACTACACTTATCTTGCCAACACATTTTCTGAGGTAAAAGGAATCACCTTACAGCATTTTATCATCATCAATAAAGTGGAAAAAGTAAAAGAACTGCTTTTATATGATGAACTCAACCTTACCGAAATCTCCTACAAACTCAACTACAGCAGTGTTGCCCATCTTTCTAACCAGTTCAAAAAAATAACCGGACTTTCTCCTTCATTTTACAGACAACTAAAGCAAAAACGTCTCAAAAATCTGGAAGACCTCTAAAAAAAGTGTGATATATACAAATATATTTCTGAAATATATAGCATTTGTTGCCATGTAAAGATCATCTTTGAGTAGTAATAATTCTATTACGTTAATATTCTGATTATGGATAAGGATGGTAACAAAGATCAGCAACCCTTCAAAATTACAGGAAACTGGAAAGAACAATGCCAAAAGCTTAAAGAAGAGTTTTCGCATCTAAAAGATTCAGACCTTATGTTTGAAAAAGGAAAGGAAGCCGAATTGCTGGGTAGATTAGAAAATAAATTAAGCAAAAACCGTGAAGAAGTTATTAAAATCCTCAATAACACTCAGTTTTCATAATAATCTTATTATTAAAATCCGAAAATTAGTACATATATTTTTAAAGGGTTTTAATAGAAATGAGCAGGAGCTTTTTAAGTCTCTGCTCTTTTTTTTGTAAATAATACACTTTATTTAAGCTTTTTTCCTGTCACAAAAGATTTAAAACATGAGTTATTTAACATCGTAAGACAATTACAGCATTCTACAAATGAATGAATTAGAAAATTACAAATAAGCAAATGCTCTCTCTTCTTTCAGATATTCAGCTTCTATACCTTTTAATAAAAAAGCATTTTTAAGGATCGAAACTTTTTCTTCAATTGCCTGCAAACAAGCGTAAGCAACAACGGAAACAATCTGAGCTCCGGTTAAGTCATAATTGGTGGCAATTTTACGAAGAATATCAACATCTTCTAAAGTAGTATTTTCAGGAATCATTTTTTGCCATAATAGAAATCTTTCGTCGGCATCGGGCTTACTATAGCTGATTAAGCAATTGAATCGTCTGAGAAAAGCATCGTCAATATTGTTTTTAAAATTTGTCGTAAGAATGATTAATCCATTGAAATTTTCTACTCTTTGCAGCAAATAACTCACTTCCTGATTCGCATACCGGTCATTTGAAGATTTGGTTTGCGTACGTTTTCCAAACAGGGCATCTGCTTCGTCAAAAATCAATATCCAGTTTTTATTTTCTGCTTGCGTAAAGATTTTTTCAAGATTTTTTTCTGTTTCTCCAATATATTTAGAAACAACCTGTGACAAATCGATGCGATAAACTTCGCGTTGAAATTCTTTCCCCAATAAAGTTGCCGTAAGTGTTTTTCCCGTTCCGGAAGGACCGTAAAATAAAGCTCTGTATCCCGGAAGAAGGTGTTTCCCGATTCCCCAGTTTTCCCGTAATGTCTGATGATGCTTTACCCAAAGTCTCATCTGATGAATTTGGTTCTGAACAGTAGCATTTACCACCAAATCCTGCCATTCTAATTGGGTAAAAACTTCTTTAGCCGGAAAATCGGGACTGAATTTCGGTTTTAATTTTTCTCCGTATAATAATAAATGTACCGTTTCAGATTTTAAAATAAGTCTTCCGCTCATTAAAGGTTCGCCCTGTTTTACAGCATCTATGGTGATTATCTGTTCTTTGAAAAACCAATGAGTGGTGTCAAAAAATTGTTGAATTTGTAAACGTTTTTCAATATTTTCTTTTGCTAAAATATACTGTGCCGTTTCTCCGGTTGGCAACATTCCTCTGTGATTTTCCAACCGAATACCTCCCAATTCCGGAAATTCTCCGCCTTCGGGATAAAGCTCTTTAATAATATCATCAAAAAAATGCGGCAATACATGAGGAAACTAAAGTTATTAATAAAATTACCGCTTCTTCATGCGTTGTTTCTCTTTTTAAAATTTCAGAAAATGAGTTCTGAAAATCATATTCTTCCTGCTCTTCTTCCAAAGAGAGAAGTTGCTGAATGATGTAAGATTTTAATATTTTAAATGGCATATCTGTTATATTATTTCTTTTTTTCATCTCCGGTTTTGCCTACCGTATCTTTTGTCATACTTTCCGAGTCTAATTTAGGTTCGATGATTTTAAAATCATTAATAGACGGATATTTAAATGGCTCATTTGAAGCATATCTGATTGGCAGACTGACTCCCACATTCAATCCTGGAGGTGAATAAGAAAACTGTTTCAATAGCCAGCTTTTTTCCCAATGTCCAAGATAGCCTTCTGCAATATTAGCTTCAACAATGCCTTCTATATTTAATAATAAAAGAAGTGCTAAAAATGCCGACAGATCAGAACTGACCACAAAAACGTCATTAGCATACTCTACTGTTAATTTAGTATTTATCCCTGCATTCAGCCTCATAATTCCTGTTACTTTTATTCCTCCTTTCAGATTAGCAATAAGAGCATCAAGCACGATACTTGCCTGAATAGAAGCCGAAAGCTCTGCAAATGCCGCAATATTCAGGTTCGTAGAAAACTTAAACGACGGATTTTTATCATCTTCAAAAGGATTAAACTGAGCGTCAATTTCAATATCCCGTAATTCTGCAGGACCTATTCCCGCTTTGAACATGGAGACCAGTTTTATTTCCAATTGTACACCAATAGGACCTGCTGAAACTCCGGGTAACGGGAAACTTTTCGATTGATTCAGCAACATTTTTTCAAAATTTTTGCCGGTAAATAAAGTGTAAGGTTTTAATACTTTTATTTTTCCTTTTACCGTAAATTTCCCTTTTTCATCAAAAATAATTCCTGCTGTTCCTTCAATATCCTTTTTCAGTTGTAAGGTGATATTTCCTTCTCCGGAAAGATTTCCATTCGGGCTTAGTTTTACCGCAGCATTTCCTTTTATTTTTCCTTTGGTGACATCCAATGTTCCGTCACCGGAAACTTTTCCGTCATCATATTTTATTTTAATATGACCTTTAAATGATTTGTATGTGAAGTCGGTTTCTCCGATTCCTGTCAGTTTATTTTTTCCTAAATCATACATAATATCCAAAGTCACATCATTTATTTTAGGAACTGCAACAGTTGTTTTTCCTTTGATGAGCCAATTACTATTACTATACTGTACTTTTATATTGGTATTTTTGGTGTTTGGAATGTCTAAATCGATATTTCCTGTTGCCTCAACTTTTCCATCTCTGTAAGTCGCATCAATGTTTCCTCCCTTTAAGAATTTATTATTTTTTGAAGTAATTTTTGCATTTACATTCGCCAGCAAAGAATATTTATTATCTATTTTTTTATATTCAATTTTTGCTTTGGCTTCATCTACATTAGGTATAAAAAACTCACCTTCTCCTTTGGCAAAAAATCCGGAAGTGTCTACACCTGCATCTATTTTCCCTTTCATAAGCGGTTTTTTCTCATTTCCTACAGCAAACGAAATGCTTCCCTGAGCTTTAAAATCAGGAAAAAGATTAAGCGAGATATTAGATTCTGTAACTTTTAAACCTTGAATGGGAGAAGTTATTTTTATGTCTTTAGATATTTTAAATTCATCTTTAGAAAAATGAATATCCAATTCTTTAATAAATTTTACGGAAGGATATATTTTTGCCGTACCAGAAATTTCTCCGTTAGTTTCTTTTAATGAAGTTATTTTTCCGGGACTTAGATAAGGATAATAAAACGTAATGGCATTCTCTGCAAGCTTTTTTTCAGCAGGAGAAAATTTCAGATTATTTTCTGCATCGCTTTTGAGTATCATAACCGCCGAATTATTCTTCATATCTATGGGTAATTTTCTACTTCCCATCTGATGATTGAATTTCCCGTGAAAGCCCTTCCCTTTTTCGCCTACATTATCAATATAAATTAGAGGTATAAATCTCGAAAAGCTTTTATTAATCGTAGTTTGCGTAAGTTCTTCGAATTTATCTTTTTTCAGTTTGTCTTCTTCTACTTCTGCCTCTGCTTTGTTGCTTCCTGCCTGAAATTTTAATGTATTTTTTTTAATTTCCTTTTTTCCTTTAAAATTTTGCAATTGTGTTTCTACAGGAAACACAACCCCATTTATATCTGGAAAAGACGTACCCGTAAAGGCAACCGACTGAATATTAATTTTTAACTGCTGATTTGATGTTTTGTAATAATTTGCACCCTTAGCATTTTTGAAATCATCTGTTATTTTTCCAATGGTTTCATTAATCGCTCTACCCGATTTCTGGTTTGGGTCACTTGGCAATATTTGCAAATTGTCTATACCATCACTTCCGGCTAACTGCAATTCTATAATGTGGTCAATATTATTAGTCCATTTTTTATAGTTTTCAGCTCCGTCTTTAATATCTTTTTGATCTAAAGATGCTTTTACAGTATAATAAATTTTCTTCTGTGCATCATTAAGCTGGCTTTCGTCTATATTATCCCAAGCAACTTTGGTTTTCCATTTATTTAATAAATCTAAACGTCTTGTATCATGAAATGTCCTTTTATTATTGGCGTTGCTTAATTCTACAACCGAAAAAAGCTGCCCAACATAGGCATCATATTTATCTTTTACGTCTCCTTTGTCTTTTGGTAAATCAAAATCGGTCACATTAATATTGATTAATTCTCCTGCCTGTATTTCTTTTATCTTATCATCATTACTTTTTTCTATACTATATCTGTAGATCTTATTGTTAGCAGAATGATTTTGAATGATATGCACAATCTCATGGAGAAGAATTTTCTTTCCCTGAGCAGTATTTATATTAAATTCATTGGCATTAAAAACGATATGATTTTTGTAGGTAAAAGCTCTTGCATTGATGCTTTCTGCTGCTACATTTGCTTTTCTATCCGTATGTATCTTTATATTCGACAGACTGTTGGCAAAATACCGATTTGCATAACGTGCTGCTTCATCGGGTAAACTATCGCCGGATTCCTGCAACACTTCTTCGACTAATTTTGGAGCATCAAAATCTTCATTTTCATCTTTGGTTTCATCCTTAATTTTTCTGTTAATCCTGTTCCCATTGCTTGATGAAAGTGAGGCAGAAGCGTTTTTATCCAACGAATTCAAAATAGAATCTGCTTCTATTTCTTTAGGATCATTTTTAGATGCAATTTTTAGTGGTGAGCTTTTCTTCACAAAAAAAGAATTTTTCTTCTCATTTTTGGCTTTCGGGCTCGTCTGTTTTTGTTTTTCAGCTTGTTCCATCTCAATTGGTTTTTCAGTCCATTTTGTTTAATTGCATTTTTAATCTTAAGAATTCCAATAAACCATTAAAAATTCTTCCATCCAAGGTGTTTGTATCATACCAATTCCCCAAGGTAAACTGGTTAATAAAACATCTACTCCTTTTTCTTCTACCCACAGTTCCCAAGAATGGGCTTCTGACAGCGATAATTTTCCTGCTCTCTGTAAAAAAGTTTCTCTGAGCGCTTCTACTGATGAATTTTTCATCACCGACCAATATTCTAAAACAACATGCAATAGATCATTACAAATTTCTTTTTCTTCTTCACTGATTTCTTGCTTTGTATTAATCACATTTTCAATCGGAAAGCCGCAAATCAGTTTATTTAAAATCAATTCATTTTCAAAGAAAATTTCCTGACCGGTAATTAAATATTGAGTCAATAAAACCGCTTTGTGCTGACTTTCTTTATCAGTCCAGGCCTCATTATTGCACAAATTCAGTTTTTGAAAAAGATTTAAAAGAAACGGATGCAGAATAACAAGACCTGCATTGTCAATATAAAGCGATGAAATCTGCAATTCGGGAGTATCTGTCTTCACATTTTCAGGAATATTAGGTTGATCTTTTTTCATATTCTGATCATTAGTTTCATTAAAGTTAAGACTATTTTCTGTCTCGTTTTCAGTGATTTCCCCCTTATTCAGAGAAGGTTTTTCATTGCCTTTTTCATTTGATTTTTTTTCTTTATTTAAAACATCTTTATCAGATTCAGGTTTCTCTGGATTTCGATCATTTTCATTAAAATCATCTTGCGCATTATTTTTAGTTTGTGATTCTTTGCTTTGTAAATTTTTGTTTTCTAAATCTTTATTTTCAGAAGAAATTTGCTGGTTTCTCAACCAATTTTCAAGTTCTGCAACGGAAGAAAATTTAATTTCAGAATTAAAAAAGACTTTTACTACTTCAGAAATCGGTTGTTTTGAGGTTGAATATTTTAAAATTTCAGCACTTATTTTTTCTTTAAAAGATTCTTTAGAATTAAAATAAAATCTGAGTAACGCAGTTCTGTTTTCATTAAAAATAGCAATGATTTTTTCAATAAAAAGTTCTGAAATTTCTATTGCTTCAAAGATTTCGTCTATGTTTTTCGAGTAAGAATTTTCGGCAATAATTCCTGTTTTTAAATAGTCAAAAAATAAATTTTCGGCAAATTTTGTCTGTGATTCAAATCCGAAAAGCTCTAATTTTTCTTTAGTTTTATTAAATTCCAACACCGGAAAATGATCTTTCAGATATTCTTCAATTTTAAATAATGTCTGATTTACCAGCTCTTTTTTCCAGTCTTTCTCAGAAATTTTCGGCAGATCAAGAAAAATATTTTCTATTTCCCATTCGTAATTTTCTATTGAATATTTGTCTAAAATAAGTTCCAGTTTCGGGTAAAAATCTTTCTCCAAAACATCGGATAACGAATTCTGTATCTCTTTCCCCAAAAGCTGAGAAGAGCACTGAACGTCTACGATATGTTGCTGGAGAAGATGCATAATTTATTTAAGCTTTTTACCGGAAAAAGGATAATGAAATGAAACAGATGAACTTGCTTTTCCTGTCGCAATTCCCAATTCCGAATTGTTTTTAACCATCAGATTATTATTAAAATCGAAAATAATATTATTGTCCTGAAAATAAATGCTTGTACTTAGAGGATAATCGATCAATTGATCGTTCACATTCGTCGTGTAAGGAATCAGAAATCGTACCGTCGGTTCATTGAGAAGAACAATGTTTTTAAGATATTCTATCGCTTTAAGGTCTTTATCCTGCAGCGGAAAAGCATAGACATTATTCGAAGCATTGGAAGTTGCCGATGCCGATGTTTTATTAATTTCTATGGTAAAAGTAAAATTGATCCATTGATCTTTGATGCCTTTTATAGAATACCACAACATATTTTGCAGCTTATCCGAAACAGGTTTATCGTCTGTCCAGAAATGGAAAAATTCTATGTCCTGAACCGAAGGAAACGGTACATTTTCTGTATAATCCAGCAAATTATTGAGCACGTCGCGTACTTCTGCTGCGGTATTATTTCCGCCATCGTTTATTCCTGCTATTTTTGCTTCTACCTGAGTTCTTGTTGCCATGATATTTGTTTTTAGTTGGTGTTATTATTTTTGAGTATCAAAATCTTTATCATTAAAATCAGGATTGTTGAAATCTCCGGTTTTTACGATTATTTGTTGTGTATTTGCGCACATTTCGCCTAATTGTTTAATATTTACCGTAAATGTTTTCGTTTTTTCGTTGAATGGGAAAACATATCTTATTGATTTTACATCGGTGATTAATGGCGTAGATTTATCACCAAAATCGAGCTCATATTCGTGCTTGTCTTCCTGATCGGTATTGAGGAATTCAAAAGCCCTTACATCTCTCGGATTTCTTATCGCGCTCCAGTTGGCAATTTCTTTAGGCTCGGAAATCTCAATTTCCAGTGTATTGCTCAGTTCGCCTTCACTTTCATATTGTAAAGTATATTTTCCGGCTTTTTTAAGAGATGTATGATTCGGTTTTAAGAAATATTTATCACTTTTCTGAACAATTGCATCTTTCGCCGTTCCCGAAAAAGTTCCGCCGGATTTTCCTTTTATCACAACTTCATATTCTTTATCATCGGTATTGCAATATTGTAAAGTTTTCAGCGCAATTGACGAAGGATCGGTTTTTTCAATTTTAATTTCAATCGTACTTCCTTCGCCGCAACATACATACGGAAGGAAAAAATCTGCAATCACCATTTGCTGATTAGGAATATCGGTCGCTGTACTCACCTGAAACTGCATTGCGTAAGAAAGATTTCCCAATAAATAAGATTTCATTTCTTTGGTATACGTGGGAGACATATTAAAATCTGCCAGTTTCAGGATGTTTGCTTTGATGTTTTCGGTTTCCTGTTTGCATTTATCAAGCTCTTCAATCGGCGGAGTGATGATTTGAGTCGTGTAATCTTTAAAATTGATGCTTGCTTCAATATCCTGTTTTACGCTTGTCGGAACTTGGGTAAAATTGTTCTGATAATTCGTGAGTAAAGTCAGGATCTGAGTGTAAGGTAAAACTGGTTTTACAGCTTTAAAAATCGTAGAATCTACATACACCAAAATAAAAGTTCCGCCTTTTGTAACGCCGGCTTTATGCTCTATTCCGGGATGTTTTTGTATAAAAGTCGAAAAGAAAATATCTTTGTAAATCTTCTGCCAACGAATCTGAGTTTCTTCATAAATTACCGCAAACGGATCTTCCAGAAAGAGTTCATTAATATCATCAAATCGGTCAATCAGATCTTCGGCGGTCGTTGATAACTGAGGTTTTATAAACTGAATACACCATCTGTGGATTAAAAAAGTTTGATTTAACTGTTTGAAAACCTGATTAAAACTAACGAAATTCGGCAAAAACTCTTTCAAATCATTCGGCAATAAGTTTTTAATCTGACTTAAAATATTTTTTAAATTATCAATACTTTCCGCTGCCAGTAAATTTTGCTGAACAATCGTTGCTTTATTGCTTGTAATCCAATTGACTACAAACTCTGTGATGTTGTATAATCTTTTTCTCGCCAAATCATAATCGGTTTCCAGATCGTCCCATCTTCCTTCAAATTTTGAAATATCCAGTACTTTTCCTACAAAATCAGTTGCATTCAAAGCAGTGATTTTAAACGGAAGGTTATAGCTGCTTTTTAATATATTTAATTCTTCAACGACATCAGTGTATTTTTTGCCTAAATGCCCTTCAATGTTAAAGAAATTGAACTTTTCAATATCATACAGCAAAGGCTTTTTCACCACATCCAAATTGGTGTAATTGGCTGTTTCGGAATGATAAGAAAGGATCTCGTTGTTTTTATTTTTCCCTGTCTTCTTAGGACTCCATTTTCTGTTTAACTCTAAAATCTGATCGTAATAATAGGGAATCGACTTTTTAGAAAGCGGAACATCTCCGTAAACTGAAGGTGTTACTTTGATGCCGTTATTCTGCACTTTCCAGAATTTAATCAAATGAACCAGTCTTTCAAACAACAAAGACAGTTCTTTTCTTTTCTGATTATTTTTTAACGAACTATTTTGAGTGGAGAAAAACGGAGTTCGGTAATTAATATCATTATCATCCACTTTTCCTAAAACGACATGAAAAGGAAACATCGTTTCATCAACACAACATAAAGAGGGATTTCTTTCATTAAACTCTATAATTTCGTTGTAAGCAGAAGAAATATCCGACATCCAATCCCATAAATATTGTACATTAATACTGTTTTTATGAGCATTAATCACCGTTTCCAGAGCGGTTTTCGGATTATTCAATACATTAAAATCAACGGTATTGCTGATGATTGATTTGTAACTTTTGTAAGCTAAACTTATTTTATCTGAAACATTGCTGATGACAGAATCCGACAAATTCTTTTTAAATTCATTCAAAACATCCGAACCTGTTATCAATTGATTGTGAGGAACATTGTATCTCGGTAACGAAATTTTTTCAAAATTCATCACTTTCGGATATTCAGGGAACAGATAAGAATTTAATTGATTAACGGAAATCAATAACGGTCTTATTTTAAACTCAATTCTTTTGCCTTTGTCGTCGCAATTGGTTGTTACACAGTTTTTTTCGTCAATTAACGAAGTTTCCAACAGCAGAATGACAATTTTATCTTTGAAAAAATTATTCGGGATCGCAATTCGGTCAACTTCCAGCGTATTGGTCGGTAAAAGTTCAATGGAATTTTTTAACGGCTCATATTTTTTGGCATGAGGTAACGTAAGATCCAAATATTCTCCATCGATAAATTTCGGAGCGAGAAAATCCGCAGATAATTCGATCGGATGATAATAACTGAACGTTTTTTCTTCCCAATTGATCTGATATCCCAAAGAAGTAATCGCCGTTCCACAGCTTATGATAATCTGGTTCGGTTGCGGATGAGAAATTTCCAAACCACAGACAATACCAATGCCGATGCCTCCGACACGGGTAAGCCGATCTTGCTCTTCAAGGTAACTTACGGCGCGGTTCAGGTGTTTCTGACTTAAAACCTGATCGGCTTCAAAAACAGGATATTTGGATGGATTTTGAGTTTTCATGGTTGTAAATTTTAAAGAGTTCCTAATGAGGTGTTACCTAGTACAATCGGATTGGTGGTTTCGCTGAGCTGACAATCGTATAAATTTCCTTCCGGATAGATCGTGTTGAGCTCTTTGAGCCTTTTTATCAGTTCTTTATGATGTTGACTAAAAGTTGTAAAATCTTTTTTAATTAAAGTTTTGCTGCAATATTTAAGTCTGAAATGTCTGTAGTTTCCCAGCCAGTTTTTATACGCTTTCTGGAAATTCATCATATCTTCATAACCGACCCAGCAAATTTTCAATAAAACGTGAGCCGGAGCTTCCTGACGGAAAATCTGCTCTGCATATCTTCTGAAAGTAATATTTTTAAATCTTGATAAATATCCCGGTAAAACGATGGTTGCTTTAAAGGAATAAGGATCATTATTCGCTTCATCTTTGCAATCATCTTTGAGACAAACCGACAACAAATCTTCTGTATCATTGTCAAAAGGAGGAAAAGGTCTGATTAAAACATGTTCCAAACAGTAGAAATTTTCATACGCTTCATTTAGTAATTGAATCAGTTGATACAAAAATTCTGAGGCTTCTTCATAGCTTTTGAAAGTTTTATCTATCGTTGCTATTTTCTTAGGATTTTCGCCTAAATAAATGAAAAACTTACTGCCTTGTTTATGAATGAAATAAACACTTGGATTGAGTAAATTTTGTTGAGTCCATTTCCATTTTACAGCTAAATCAATTAAAGGCTGCACAATTTTGCAGATAACAGATTGATTACTAATCTTTACCGGCAACGTCCATTGCGTCTGAACCTGATCTTCTGTTACGATATCTCTCAAACCGATGTTGTTGATTCCCAATAATTTTGCGATTCTTTTTTCGTAACCTCCTCTGTGATCTGTTTCCCAAAAATTCTGAAAATCAAATTTATCATTGAGGATTTTTGCGTTGAGATAATCTATTCCCAATCCTCTTTCAGAGCTGATTTCTGCATAATTTTTTAAAAATGCTTCTTTATCTTGAATCAGATCATTCGCCTGAAAAGTCATTTCTCCCAAACCGCCAGAATCCTGACTTACTTTGTACATCATAAAGACATAATCGTTAAAACTTTCGCTAAAACGAGCCATCAGATGATCTAAAGCACGGTTTCGTCTGTCATTGAAAACAGATTGCGATTCTTCCAGAGAAACATCAAATTCAGATTCACCGTTTAATAATGCGTTTTTAAAGTTATCTCTGTAAATTTCTTTTGAGTAAAAATCTTTTCCTGTTTTCGGGTTTTTATCCAGATAATTAGGGAAATAAGTATATTTTACCGGTTCGATATCCAGAATATTTTTAGCGTGATACAACTGACTGAAAAAATCTGCCAGTAACTGATCGTAAAAATGCAGATACGCTTTCAATTGTTTCACCTGAGCCTTTCTTTTTTCGGGAGCTTTATCAGAAATTTCGTTGGCTCCCAAACCGTAATTCACAGGAAATTCTTCCTGAACACTGTAATATTCATCCAACTGATAAAATTGACCTTTCGGAATCGGCAAATCACTCTGAACAGAATATAATTTGTAGTTTTTTATCTGAGCTTTCAGCTGCTGAACCTTCTGATCCACCAACATCTGACTGTTTTCTGACAAAAGAAAAGGAATATTTTTCTGAAACAGTAATATTTTTGATTTCTCAGCAGAAAACAAAGGTTTTTCTTCGCCTGATAAATGAAAACACCATTTTTGGTTCATGCTTCCCGTAATCGGTTGTCCCAAAGAATTGTAAGCCGTCATCAAAAGATTTTCAACAGAAACAATTCCTTTAATTTCCATAATGGCCGCAATAATATCCGAAGCGTGAATGCTATTCGGAAGCTGCGCTTTTTGAAGCTCTTTATCATTGAGGAAACCATGTTCCAATTTTGGTCCTAAAAATATTTCGGTAGAATCTAAACCCTGCTCCATCAATTGAGACAACGTGTAAAAATGAACCGGAGGATTCAAGATTTTTTCAATTGCCATCTGAATCTGCGCCATTGCTTCTACAGAATCGGTTTCAGGTGCTAATTCTACATCGACACAGAAGCTTATTTCCACACTTTGAATGGTTTCCACACAAAGAAAATCTTCGGTAAGGTTTCTGTTTTGATGCAGTTTTTGCTGAACGGTTCTGAAAATCCCGTCCACTTTTTCTTTTTTCTCTTTCAATAAAGAAATGATTTCACAAATCGGTTTTTCTGTACTGAAATGATCTTTCACCTGTTGAAGTTCGTTCTTATCAAAAGGTTCGACGATAAATTTTAAGGTATCATTTACTTGAGTGGTTTCTTTCAACAACAATCACCACGGTATTATCTTTTATCTCTACTTTTTTATTTTTTATTTTGAAGGTTTTATCCATTTTGCTCAGAAGAAGTGCTTTAGGATCGTTCCATGAAGAAAATTCGGGAGTTATATTCACCTGTACCCAACGTGAAGATTGTAAAAATGCAAACTCAAGCTCGGTTGTATTGAGATCTCCGAGAGCTACATCTTCATCCAGTTCGATGATAATTTTATTTAAACCTCTTACGGAAAGCTGTTCTAATGATGTATTGTTTTTATCTTTTGAAGTAAAACTTAATTTATCCTCTAAAATATTGATGTATAATTTTTGTTCTGCAGGATGAGGCAAATGATAATCAAATTGATCGGTTTCTTTTCTTGTCGCTAAATACCAAGCGTTGGTAATACCTTCGATATCAATCAGCAATTTTCTGTAATCCAATTCTGTCAACGGCGCATTGGTCATTATTTCTCTTGCAGTGAAAAATGAACCGTTCAGAATTTGTCCGTTTGTGTTGGTCAAAAGATCTTTCGTATCAAAATCTGTTCTGTATCCCAATTCTGTAATCACATAAGAAAGCGCTTCCAGAGTTGTAATTCCCGGATCATGAGCATTGTAATCTGTCCAGAAAGTGTTTCCCAGTTTCTCGATATATTTTAAACCTTCTTTTCGCAAAAAATTATAATCCTGCGAAGGCTTCAATATTCTTTCTGACGGTATGTAATATTCGGGATTCATGGTTAACAGTTGTTTTTGAGTTCTTTAATTTCATGAGTATCATTAGGAATAAACAAAGTATAATCTGTTTGCGGAACAATTTCCCTTACATCTGCCATTTCTTTGATGACTGTATTTTCTTCATCATCCAGAATGAGCTGATTAACTTTAAAATCAATAATATAATCCACAAAAGACTGATTATCGATCAATTGAATCAATGATGACAATTCTATTTTCTTTGCAAAATCAATGTCGAGATCGCTGTAAGCCCACGGACTGATATATCGGTTGATCGTTTCTTTTAAAAGATCTGCATACAAACGAGTATCTGCACCGGGAATTTCTCTGTATTTAACTTTACAGGTGATTTGTATTTTCTCTAAAACAGGTGGTTTTATACATAACCGAACGTGCGGAGAACACAATCCCATAATTCTGTTTTTGATGCGTTGCAACGTACTTAAGCTTAATAATGGTTTCCATTCCCAAACGGTGGATGAACTGAGTGATTTCGCAACAGGAATCAACGTTACATAACCCGCAGAAACATTCGAAACATTTCCCGAATCGTATCGGTAATGGTTTAAGCATTTTACTCTGTATACTTCAGGAAATTCCTGCAAAATCAATCTTTCATAATCCCACGAAGTGATCGCTCTTTGTTTGTGTCTCAGTCTTTCGCTGCTGCGTTGATACAACTGCGTATCTTCTTCCAGTTTTCTTCCTCCAAAAGAAGGATACGGCTGTTTTACTTTTTTAACAAAAGAATTGGGTTGATATAATTTTGAAACCGTTTCTTTTGGCGTAACCTCCAGAAAACCGCTTCCGTTATTTTCAAAATCAAATAAAACGGCTTTTAAAGCTTGTTCGTGAATGCCTATAAAATGGCAGATTCTGTCTAATTCATCGACTGAAATTCTCAGCCAGAAAAGATTTTTGGGCAAGACAACAGTTGGTGTATTATCAAAATCAGGAACAGTTATATTGATGATTCCAGATTGCAATAAACCGAGCGTTTCATCTCCGATATCGTGTGGATCTATTGATGTCCATTGATTTCCGGATAAATATTCCCATGAGATTTTTGCGGGTTCTTTTCTCGGATTGGCTGTTCCTTCCGCCATTTGAAAAAGGACACTTAATCCGTTTCCGGGTTGTGCGTTTTCAAATCCGATATAAATTTCTCCTTTTTCTGGTAAATCCGGAATGAATGATAAAGAAGATTTCGGACTTAATTTTTCATATCCAAAAGGTAAAAGATGATAATATTCCAACACATTGAGACTGTTATCTGAAGTATTGAAATTATATTTTTGAGTGACAGAATAATTCATCACCAAAGACTGAATAACCGGAACTTCGGGTAAAGTAGTCTTTTCCTGAGCCGCTTTTATATATTTTTCTAAAAATTTTTCTTTCTCGTATTTGGTATCATTAAGCTGAATTCTGATGTATCCGGAAATACTTTCTTTATCAGGAATCACGTCTTCTGCATATTCTTTTACAGGATTATTGTTGGTATAAACAGAATCGAAAATTTTATTTCCTTCATTGCTGAATTTCCCGTTTTTCATCTCAAATAATAAAGAATTATCAACAAGACCACGGAAAAAATAAATCGAAGGAATATAGATCTGACTCATCCAATTCAAGCTCTGAAATGACGAAAATATATTATCACCAATAAGTTGATTTTCAGAAGCCTTATTAAAATTCTGAGCAGTATTAATCAGATTAGAAGCACTTACATTAGAAGCAATTGAACTTGCATTTATGTTTGAATTAATTCCACTTGAATTAACTGGATTTGTATAAAAATAAGACGACAACGCATCCGATTCGATTGAAAACTGCGCAGTTGCTCCTTTTTTCATGAAAAACTCGTTGCAACCGATGATAAATCCGTTTCCGTTTTTAGGAAAATCTCCGAAAGGTTTGAAAGGTTTATTGATGTCTACAACTCCTGTATCTGTCGCAACAATCAGGTTTTTCAGTCCGCTTACAGTGATTCCGATTTCAAGCGTTTTACAATCAATCTTTTGGGTATTGTTTTTAGGAATTATTTTAAGAATCGGGTGTGATGTTGCAATAACTTCTCCCGTATGAATTTCTTTATTAAACGGAATAATTGCTTTTTCGGAAGCAGGAATAGTGAGTTTAATATATTTATCTTGAGTTAATTCTTTATTTTCCTGAGTAATTTCAATCCATTTTTTTTCTCCGGTAATCCAGAAATCAAATGCATTCGGATCTAAAATCTGAGGATCAAATTTCAATGTAATCGTTCTCGTTCCGCCTTTCATATAAAACAACGGACTTGCCAACAACAAACCGGTTTCCGTATTTTCTGATGAAGATGGAAAAGCAGTAAAAGGGGTGTTTGTTGCATTTAAAGGAAATAGGTCTGTTTTTTTCCAGCCATTCTGATCAATATGATGGCTTAGAAAAGATTTAATTTTCACAGAATTAATCGCCTGATCTGAAGTGGAAGCGTAAAATTTATTTTTCCCCAACGAATTTTTTCCTGCTGAAAAAACGGTGTTTTTTGGTAACAGAAATGCGTTTTTATTGGCAGCCGGTTCGATTAATACATGAACAAAATCCGGTTGCGCTTTTTGTGGAAGCAACTGTAAAATATCTTTATAATAAAAATCAAGATGTCTTTTGGTGAAGTCATTCAGATGATTTTTTGCGATACCCAAAAGCTTTAAAAAAGCCAGAAACAAAGCATAATGCGGAGTGTGAGAAGGGTAACTTTCTAATTGCTGCGTGAATGCTTTTTCGGTGCTGTTTTTCCAATACAAAAGCAATCCGAAAAGATTCTGAATATTTTTGTTGAACTGATAACTTTGTAATAAAGTGATGATTGAATTTTCATTGGTGATCTTTAACAAAATCGCATTCAACTGAGCTTCAATCGCTGTTTTAGAACTTAGTAAAAACTCTTTTATTGAAAGACTGTCATCCAAAGTGGAGACTTTATCGGTAAGCTTGGTAAAATCGGACTGAATTTTTTCAAAAACCTCTTTGATGCGTTTTTTCTGTTCTACATTATCATTGATTAAGGCAATAGATTTTTTACTATTTTCATATTTTTTCTCGTAATCTTCGATATTCCATTTGAAAATCTGGGCTAGAATTGCAGTAGATTCCCAAGCAAAAAATGGTGACCAGTCGCTTTGTTCGTTATTAGGATCAGATTCGTTAAAATAATTTATATATTGAGACATTTTCTGAGCCAATACAACATAATCTATCTCTTCTCTTTCGTCCAAGAGAAAATAAGAGGGTTGTAAGGCTGATAAAAACCTTGCATTCTGGGTTGTTCCCATTCCCTGATGGATTGATATTTTTGAAGAACAATTTTCCATGATGTCAGATTTTAATAAAAGTTCCTTCTTCTAGATAATACGGAAATACATAATTAAGCCTTGAGTTGGTTGCACGAATCGTGTATTCAATCTCAATTCTAATAATCCCTTGTGTATCATTGGTTTCTGAGCCAAAATAAATATCGTTTACATCTATTCTCGGTTCATATGTTAAAATAGCATGTTCGATGATGCCTTTAATTTTTGTGAGGAGCGTTACCGTTACGCTTTCAAACAGAAGCGGTGTGAGATCGCAGCCGAAGTCGGAACGCATGATTCTTTCCGTAAGCTGTGTACTCATTAAAATCTGCAGACTTTCCTGAATATCTTTCTCACCGGAAACTGTATCTACTGTTCTGGTAATTGTATTGAAAGTCGGAGGAAATCCCCATCCTTTTCCTAAAAAGTCATCTGTTTTCATAGTTTTTAGTTTTTAACCTCCAATTATCACTGTCGGACAACCTAAAACGATCGTTCCTCCATGTGCTGTAGAATCTCCCATTCTTGCGGCAGGAGTTCCGCCAATAAGCACCGTTGCCGAGCCTTTTACAATTGTATCGGGCGGTCCTGTACAAACACAACTGTCTCCTACTACCGAAGCCGGCATTCCGCCGATAAATACGGTAGAATTTCCTCCCGGTAAAATGGGACCTCCTACATGTGGGACTGTTGCTGTAACCATCGGACAAACGTGCATGTCACTGGTTCTTGCTGCTGCAGGCATATTAATTGAGTTTTATGATTGATCCTTTTACATCCATTGTTGCAGATGCGGAAAGCGCCGCTTTTGCCGAATCCATTTTGAAATCCATTTTGGCTTTAAGAATAAGATCTTTGCTGCTGTCTAATGTGATTCCGTCTTCATTCATCACTATTTTGTTTCCATTTTCGTCTTCGAGTACAAAGCCTTTTTCATCATCACTTATCAAAAGTTTATTTCCCTTTTTTGTACTGAACTCAATAGATTTTTTCTCGTCGTCAAACTGTATTTTTGTACCTTCTTTGGTTACAAAAGCTTTCGTATAATTTTCTTTTTTAATTGGAAAAGGCATTGCATTTTGTGAGCTGTAAAGGCTTCCTAAAATAATCGGTGTATCGGGATTATTTCCCAGACATCCTACAATCACCTCATCGTTCACATTAGGAATAAAAAAACTTCCCATTTCGTTTCCTGAAAATACATTACCCAATCTTGCCCAGACTCCTTCCCCGTTTTCAGAAAGTGTGGGTATTCTTACTTTTATTCTGAATTGATTATCAGGATCTTCTTCGATCTGAGTCACAACACCGATCTGTAATCCGCTTACCGAATTGGTTTGTCCGGTTTGCGCCTGTTGAGCAGGAACGGAAGGCGAATTGGTTTCAGCAAAAGACTGTTCTGATTCTACACCCAACGTATATTCGGTTTTCCAGCAGGCATTTTCGAAGGTGTGATGTTCTTTGGATATTAATAATTTCTTTTTATCAATTTCTTTATTGATTTTATTACAGCTTAAAAAATCTCCTGCTTTGGCTTCCAGATTTCCGAAGGTTGAAAGCTCTCCCTGAATGACAGCATGGTTGCTTCTTTTAAGAAATGTATTTGCCATTCTTGTCATCGTGCCTGTTAAAAAACGGCTTTCGTTAAGCGTCAGTGTTTTTATATTTTTTTCAGCTTCCTGTTCTGCTTCTATTTTTTCCATTGACTGAGAAGATGGATCCCAATATTCGATTGAAGCTTTGCTTAATTTTTTTGATTCGTCTTCTCTGCCTGAAAATTTGAATATATTGATTCCGTTTTCTGCTATATATTTTTCTTCAGGAACAGCTTCTAAAATATCCAAAATATTGAATTCTCCGTTTCTTACATTCACCATCATCCCGATAGAGTCTAAAAATCCGACCAGATAATCCCACGGAATCGTATGAATATTCCGGGTTATGTGTTCTTCTTCCCAGCTTTGTCCTTTAGATTCAATTTTATTGGTAACATTAGTCTGAGTCAAAAATCCATCTAATTTTGCTTTGAAAGTTTCGGTACTGTCATCAGACTTTTCAGATGGTGTCGTTAATTTATACGCCTGATCTTTACATTCTATTTTTACCGTTGTGTAGCTTTCGCTGATGCTTTTTTCAATAGATTTAATAAATCCTTTGAACAAAGTCTGTGGCTTTTTATTTACCGTAACTTTTACTTCTATTTTCTGTCCTTTTTTAAGCAAATCCGTCGGTAAATCTGCTTTAGAATCTACATCAGGATTTGAAGCGATAAAAGTAAATTTGGCAAACGGGATTTTATTCAGCTCAAAAGTAACCTGTGCTTCTTTAAGCAAAGCATCAAGACCATTGTCTTTTTCATCTGCTAAAAATTCCAGTTTTAGAAGGTCATCAGTCGATATATAAGGTTGAACAGGCATATCATTTTATTTAATAGGCGGAAACGAAATGTTTTGCCCGGTTTCTATTTTTCTGAAACTTAATAACTGATTGGTTTGAGCTACATCTACATAATACGAAGGGTTTTCATAGATGTTTTCTGCCATTAAAGCCAGCTTATCATTCATGGTAACCGTTCTGTGATGCGTTAAATCAGGAGACATTTTATTTTGTTTGGCAACCATCACTTCATACGTCGCGGTCCCTTTGAAAATACATTTTACCTTTGCTCTGATCGGTCTTCCGTCTTTCCTGAAAAGCGTATACTCAATGTCCATGCTTTTTAATCGGCACTGTAATTTGTAGCCTCCCCAAAGAATCTGTAAATAGGCTGTCTGATGGGTTTTCCCGTTATAGCCCATTACAAGATCCTTAAATTCCTCTACATCCTTTTCCACCGTTTTAATTTCGGCAAAAGGGTTTACGATTGCGGGTGATAAAGCATCAAGAACATCTCCGGCTTTATCCAGCAAAGACATTTCCCCTTTTCCGTCTTTTATTTTTCCCGGCGGTACAACACCTGAACTGTCAAAAATGAAATCAAAAGTTACTTCCTCCCCTTCTATTCTGTTAAAACTTAAATTATTAGAAGAAGCTCCCATCGGCTGACCATCACAAAACATAACATTATGTTTAAGACTGTATTTTTCGGGATTAAGCTGAACAAAAATGGTTTTTTTAGGGGTCTTTTTATAGTCGTTGGTTTCATATACTTCGATCCGCATTTTGTCTATAATCCCTAATGCTGCCTGTATCATCTTTCTTTTCTTTCTTTCAGTTTTTCTAATACTTCACGGGTACACTCTTTTACGAGCTGCGATTTTAGTTCCTGTATTTTTAACGGATCTATTTGCTGAGAGCGGGCAGAATTTACCGGCTCTTCTTCAATCTTTACTTTGATGTGTAATTCTTTTATCTGAATAGCCATTTTCAATAATTATTAAAAATTAGGAACCGGAAGCTCTTTAAAAAAGTTATATTTCAGCGTAATGGTTTCGATAACAATTTTATTTTGTTCTGCATCAAAATCACTGAATTCATAACTCAACGGAATGGCGTGTGATACATACCAGACTTTCAGAGGGTTTCCTTTTTCGTTTAATAAAGAAACAATCAGATTGGCGGGATAGAAAACAAAATCTTCCAACGCCTGACTGCACCACATCGACAAACCAGACATATCCGAGGTTAATCCTCTTTTCAGAACCAAATCCTGATATCCGGAACGCAGCGGCAAATTATGCTTGAATTTATTTTGTCCGCCTTCGGTGTAAGCTTCGGTTTCCATCGTAACTTTCAGTCCGTTAACGCTTTGAAATTTTGTATCGACACTAAATTGCGGCAATAATTCAAAGATTACAGAAAAGTAAAAACCGGGGATGGGATTGCTATCAGACATGATGTTTAGATTTATACGTGTTCCATTGTAAATCCGTGATTGGCTATTTCTACTGTATCTATAGCTGCTTCATTTGCATCAGATTTCATATCCGTGCATTTTAAAGAAATGATAAAACAGTCTTTTACTTTCCAGACCACTTTTGGCTCGTGGTTTTCGTCTAATAGAGAGATGGTGATATTTCGGCGTTCTACGGTATTTAATGCTACCGTATTGTACCAGTCATAAAACTCGTTATCTCCTACAAAGACTCCTCTTTTGAGCGTAATATTGCTGAGCTTCAGCATTCCGGGCATTTTCTTTTTGAAAAATTCGGGGCTTGAACCTACACGATGTTCGATAACATCCATTTCTTTGTTTAATCCGGAAACTTCTGTAAAAGCTATTTTGCTACCGCCCCATTCTACACTGAAGTGAAACTTTGGTAGCGGAAAATCTGTATTTGGCATGATGTATAGTTTTAGAGTTAATAATTAAGATTTTTGTTGCATTTGTTTGAATTCCAAAATGATAAATTCTGCAGGTCTTGAAGGAGCATATCCTATTTTTACGATCATTCTGCCTTCCAGAATATCCTGTGCAGACATGGTTTGGTTTAATCCGACTGCTACAAAAAATGCGTGTTCGGGTTTTGCTCCTGCCAAAGCACCGTCGTTCCAAAGGGTTGTTAAATAATTTTCGATCATTCCTTTCACATTAACCCATGTTTGAGCAACATTAGGCTCAAATACAAACTGCATACAGGCTTTTTTCGCAGATTCTTCGATCATATTTGCCAATCTTCTTACGTTGACGTATCGCCAGTCGTTGCTGTTTCCTGCTAATGTTCTCGCACCCCAGACAAGATTTCCTCTTCCCGTAAATTTTCGGATGGCATTGATGGATTTTCCGGTTTCGTGGATGTTCATATTTTCCTGATCTTTGTCGTTGATATCATCCGTTAAACCGATTATTGAGTTTACACTTACATTTGCCGGAGCTTTCCAAACTCCTCTTGTGGCATCAGTTTGAGCATAAATTCCCGCAATAGCTCCTGAAGGGGGAACCGTATTCATCGATTGAGAAAGTTTTGAAACAATGATTGAGAAAAGCGGAATATTAGAAATCAGATTATTTTCTTCTTCAATTACGTAATTTTCTAATGCGCTTACCGCAGAATTCATCGCAGCAATGATTTGAGAATGTAATTTATCCAAAGCCGCCTGAATTTTTGCTTTATCGGCTAAATTTGTTGTAATTAAAGCTCCTGCATAAGGATTTGTAACGGAAGCCGCAAATGCACCACTTCTCCAGATTGTATCTTCAAATGTAACATTCGGATCTGGCGTAAGAACGATGTCATCCAAATCATCCGGATTTGAATCAGCATCTACTCCGTCAGTGGTTTTTAAGCCATCATAAACCGCTTTGAAATCGACCAATTTCTGAGCATATTGTTTTAAAGATACCGTAATAAGACTTTGTACATAGGTTTTAAAAGGATTAGCCAAAGAAGTCGTTTGTCCTAAGATTCCCAGATAGCTCCATAATTTATTTACATAATCATCGGTATTATTAAAATCGTTGGCAATGGTGATCTTATCTTTATTTTTTTCGCCCCATTTTATGCTGTATCCGTTGCCAGTATCATTAAGAGCAATATTTTGATATACTTTTTTATATGTAACATCAAATTTAGTTAATAACGGACTTATCGTTAAATCCGTTGCATAGATAGAAGCAAAATTTACTTTTCCTGCAGCAGTTCCGTTAATATCATTAAATCTGAACTGATAAGGAAAATTAGCCTGCAAATAAGGATAATAAGCAGCACCGTATTTCAGATTTTGGTTTCCTATTTCATCTCTGAAATCTTCGCTGTCATCGATTAAGTTTGCAGTCTGCTTTACATCCATAATGGTGAATCTGTCCATCAGTTTCTGACACTGCATTAACGAATGTACCTGTACTGCTCCTAAATTAGAAGCTGATAAATTAACAGCATCCGGAAATAACAGCAATGTAGGTTCATCATATTTTTCCAGCTTGTCGATTCCTTTATTAAATTCGTCTTTCGTTCCTCCGTCAAAAGTAGGATTGCTTGTATAGAGCCCGATAGAAACGATATAGCATTCTCCGCCTCCATTGGCATAAAACAAACGCATACTGTTGTAAAGCTTGAATTTGCTTTCTGTGACAGAAGACGTATCCAAAGGAACCAGATTACTATCCAAATCTACTGAAATACCTGCAGGAGAAGGAGCTCCGCCAAAAAACTGCTCGTATTCCATTAAAGAAGAAATTCGAGTAGGAACATTCAGAGAGGTTGCTTTTTGTGTATATCCTACAAAGGCAGGAATGGCAGTAGCAACTTGAGCGATAGAGGGAGGAAATGCATCAATCTCATTGATATACACTCCCGGAGTTTTAATGGCACTAATATTCATGATTACTAATTTTTAAGTAGTTGTTATAATTTCGTTATTGGCATCTTTGGTGAAAGTACCCGACTCAATGTGTCCGGTAGAATCATTAGGATTGTTTTCCCAAAGCTGGATTTTAGCTTTTTTAATGATCTCGTTCGGCGAAGTTTCTTCTGACTGAATCGAAATCATCTGTACTTTATACAAAACCGAAGGCATATATCTTGCTCCGAGGGAAGACCACATTTGGTTGAGCTGATCGGTCTTAAGGCTTACCATTTCAAATATAAGCTTGTCGTAAGAACCGCTTCCCGGTATATTTTCTGATAAATTGGGAGCTTGCCAGTAAAAAACTCGCGTATTTTGAAAATATCGAATAACGACTTCCAGCTTATCAATTCCTTCTGTGTATTTCGACTGGTCTATGTTGTAAGAGGCAAATAAGAGCGATAAAATTAAATTCTGAGTGGGATTTTTGTATCTTTCTATACTATCACTTGATGGAATATAATTTTTGTATAAAGTCTGATTTTTAAGTATTTTATCTTCTTCGATATTTACAATCGATAAAATAATAGAAGATTTGGAAGACAGAAATTCATCTCCTTCATTCAAAGTAGCGATATTGGCTATTTCAACAATGGGAGTTCCTGTTATTTCTGCATTGACTGCAGTAACAAGTTTTGAAAGAAAATCTGTAATTTTCATGGCTTAGTTTTATACCAACAAAGCTGCCGAATTTAAAGTAATAGACTCACAGTAAAAACCCCATTTACGCAATGGGAAAAACACTGAATTTCAACAAGTAACAAGAAAACCATTTAGACAATTCTGTGGGAATTTTATATTGTCTTCATGAAATTTAATCCGATTATTTTCCAAAATAATAAGCTTTTATAAAAAAATAACAACAGCTATTATCACTGGATTTATGGCTATAAAAGCTTAAGTAAAACTTGTTTTATAACCAAAGAAAAATCCTTTCAAATAGTTTTGAAAGGATTCTCTTTGTATAAATATGAATTAATGAAATTTCGCTTTTGATTTATTTAGCAATAATTTTAAAATTACTGTTTAGATTTTCTCCTGAAACATTAAGGATATAGTTTCCTGATACTTTTCTACCTGCAATATTTAAATTAAAGATTCCTTTTCCGTCGGCATTTATTTTTTCCTTAATGATGATCTTTCCTGTCATATCAAGTAATGTCGCCGTTAAATTAGATTTTTTATATTCCGGAAGTTTAATGAAAATCTGGTCTTTTACAGGATTCGGATATACCGTTCCCACATTTTTACTGATGCTGAATTCGTCATTCTTCAATACTGCCTGACTGTACAAAGCAGCTATTTCCGTTGGAGATAATGCATAATTGTACATTTTAAGTTCATCAAATGCACCTTTATAAGGAGCTGGAGCATTAGTTGTTGATAAAAACTCAAGTTCACCGATGTTTCCGATAATCAAATCACTTGCTTCACCAATACCTGTAACGGCAGTTTCATCTCCTTCAGTACTTAAAACACCATTCGTATAAATTCTCATTTTATGTGCGGTAATATCTCTCTGGATCACTACATGTACCCAGTTCCCTGTAAAATAATTGGCAATAGGTGATGTAATTTCTTTTTTCGTAACGTCATCATCGATCGCATATCGCAATTGACCTCCTTTAATCTCTACATTAAAACGTTTCCCTGTAGCTCCCGTTGTTGTATTTTTAGTGAAAGAACCTTTACACAATACATAAAGACTGGTTGCCGAAGACGACGGGATCATGCTTACCGGAGCTTTCATCCAATAAGAAACGGTAAAAGAATTAGTATTAAATAAAATCTGATCCTGATTCGGAATACTCGCGATGTACATGCTACTTGGTGCAGTAGCAAAATCAAGGGCGTTGTTTTCTTTTCCAGGTACTCTTACACTGGCATTATCATAGGCTACGTCCAAAACTCCATCATTGGCAAAAGACGTTAAATCTGCAATTTGTGCACCTGCTGAAGGAGCTTCTGCAAATGGCCAGTTCCCAACAAGACTTTGTGTTATGGCACGGAAACTCCAAACATTTCCTGTTGCAAGGCCAAGAGCATTATTGGCATCAATTCTCCAATAATAATTGGTTGCAGGATTTAAATTGCTAAGTTGATAAGATGGTGTAGCGCTGTAAGGTACAGTACCAATATTGGTCAAGCTTGAAGGATTTGTTCCGAAATACACTGAATACGATGTTGTGTTTGCACTTCCTGTCCATTTCAAAAGCAAATTGCCACTGTTCAGCTCTACACTATTATTTCCATTTGCGGGTGTCGGATTCGCTGCCACTGCAGGAGCAGCCGGAATAGGCGGTGTCGTAACAGATGAAGATACATATACCGAAGATTCTGTAGTATTCACTGCTTTAACTCTGTAATAATATTGAGTATTCGGTGTTAAACCTGTTTCATTATAAGTTGTAGTATTTGCAGGCAAAGTTGCAATAACTGTAAAAGCAGTACCATTTGGAGAACGCTCTAAAACATAATTCGTTTCATTAGCGGCATTATCATTCCAGTTAACTGTTAAAGAACTTGAAGGTGTACTTCCCGTTGTAACGGCATTCGTGAAATTCAAATTGGATGGTGGAATAATAAAATCCGGAGGTGCTACATTGGGTAAATTATTAATATAAACCTCAATATTCAGATACGGAGCATGCGTTGTGCTTACTGCTAAAGCATCGAAAACATTTGGATTCAGTCCATTAGCAGTTTCCCACGCATCGGGCATACCGTCATTATCTGTATCTAAAGGAGCCGGAGCACCATAAACGTGTCCTGCACCACCATTGGTAAAGCCAAATTGAGTTGTTAAATCAGTTTGAACATACACATAAGTAGCTGTTGTTCCTTTCGACTGTAAATCTGAAATCATTAATTGATCCACCTGATCGCGTCTCGGATAAGATGCTCCTCCATTTGTAATAATTTTATCAAATGCAGACTGAGCCGTCACTGTCGTATTTTTCATCGGATAATCATAAGCAGTTGTCTGTATTGCTGCTAAATCTCCAACCGGATATCCTGTTAAATCCTGAGGAACTAAAGCTCCGTCTAAGGCTCCGTTTTTATTATTATCAAAGTAATTTCCCGAACCATATAAATTGAAATTCGCATTTCCTACACTGAACGGTGTTGTAACAGCACTATTAGTATTTGGACCTCCGATAAAATAATTATTAAGAATATTAGCATAAGAAGGTCCCGCCGAATCTCCGCCCATAATGTAGGCTTCTCCCGATTGAGTGTGTCCATACGTGTTTCCGTAATTCCCCCAGTTGTAAACGACGTTGTTTACAAATTCGTTAATCCCTTTTATTTTATTATTACGGGTTTTATTACAGATATATAAATTTCCGATTAAGCTGATCTTTCCTCCCGGCGGCGGTTGCATTAATCCTCCCGCAGAGTGATTATGACGGTGCATTCCCTGTCCTATAATAGAATTCTGAATCGTTATATTATCCGGACTTGTACCGTTTCCGTCCCAGTTTACAGAAAATACTTCGTCTGTCCCCCAGGTAAAAGTCATGTGATCTAAAATAATATTCGCACCATTGGCAATTCCTGATGCATCCTGATTTTGAGATGTCCCTCCATAACGAAGACGAACATATCGGGCAATGGTATTATTCGCTCCTGAAAATGAAACTCTCGGTCCCAAAAATACGATTCCTTCTCCTGGAGCAGTTTGTCCGGCAATCGTGGTATTGGCAGCAACAGCAACGATTGATTGTAAATTAACAATACCTCCCACTTTAAATATTACAAATCGCCCCGGCTGGCTCACCGCA
This sequence comes from Chryseobacterium ginsenosidimutans, assembly GCF_024807225.1. GTDB lineage: Bacteria > Bacteroidota > Bacteroidia > Flavobacteriales > Weeksellaceae > Chryseobacterium > Chryseobacterium ginsenosidimutans. Next base: position 2,191,963 of record NZ_JANUCO010000001.1, on the reverse strand, counting down.
TCACGGAACGAACCTGCACCGCTGTCATTTAAATTCGTTACCAGATAAATTTGAGGATTTGTTGCCCCTCTTGCTCCTGTGGTATATCTACCAAAACCGGTAGCTTCCGGAAATGCTAATGTTTGAGCATTAAAATCGATCGTGGAGAATGTTAGTCCGCAAAACAGTAAAGCTTTAAGAGTTGGCTTACATAGTAAAGATTTGCTTTTCATAAGTATTAATTTTGTGTTAACTAATCTATCTACAAAACCAAAGATGAGCATCCTGCTCCGTCCTGTTTATTTACTATATACCAACTAATTACAGCCCTCTCTAAGAAGAAGCATACTATTTTCTCTCGATAACGAACAATTTTTTTTGTAATTATAATTCTCCTAAATTTAATCTAAAATAAGCTTTAAAGTCATTTACCATCTTCGCAAAAGTCTCCGAATTTGAAGTTATTTTCAGGATATTTTAATTAGAAGATTTCATCTCATTACCTTTTTTTGAAGACCCTTCACCTAATTTGATTTTTATTCTTTACTCAATTTTCTTTTCAGCTTCTTTTAAAATCTTTAACAAACGAATGTAAAGGTTAAAAATCTTCTGATAGTTAGGTTTATGAAATATGGGAAATTGAATAACTTATTACCGTTTCAAACTTATTGTAAACTAAAACTTTAAGCAAAAAAATAAATTAATCAATATTTTGTGATAAAAAATACAACAAAAGGATATTTTTCATATTTTTAACCTCGAAACTAATACCTGAAAACAAAATGAAAACGACTTATATCCCAATAGCTACGTAACCCTATTACCGTACAGATATTCCTTTTTTATTTTAATCATTAAATAAGCCTCACCCAATGATAGGCTGGTTTTTCGTATGCTTATAAATAAAGATAAAGAACTCAAAAAAACAAATTAAATACATTCAAGACTTTAAAAAAAATCAACCAAATCAACTCTATGGAAAATCAACACACACATGCTCATGGCTGCACACATTGCTCATGCAATAACCCGGTTTTAGAAATTCTTAAAGAAGAGCTTTTCAGCGCTGAAAACCTTGCAAAAATGAAATCCAAATCAGGGAAAAGCACGACACCTCCAACACCATCTCCAACCCTTATGATCAGTGGCGGTACCATCCGACCAATGATTAACGGATTAACGGATACGGTGGAAGCCATCGGAATCGCCGGAGGAAACGTGGTAGTAACGGGCAAAAAAACTGACGTAGCAGAATTTATGGCTCAAAACTATCCGGGATATCAAACCAGAGAATTAGCAGGTAAGCAAACCTTACTTCCAGGTCTGATCGAGCCACACGTTCATATCGTTCCAACAGCGATGATGACCGAATGGATAGACGTAAGTCCATTTGAAGGGCAAAATTTACGATCGCCATACGATTTAACTACCGTAGGAAACGCCATAAACAGTAACCTTTCTAAAATTTCTAAAATTCCTAAATTTGTAATTTTAGGAAGAGGATTGGATCCTTCACTGATGCCTTTCGTGACGGGTACAGGTACAGGTAAGGAAGAGTTACAACCAATTGATAATAAGATACTTGATAATATTAATTCTGATCTTCCAATGATGCTGTTAAGTGCTTCAATGCATACGCTTTATTTAAACACTCAGGCTTTAAATTACGTGTTCGACAACAACAAGGAAGTACGTGATAAATATCTAACAGTTGATAATTACATTAATAAAACCAAAGGCACGCTTGAGCAGAGTCCGGAAATGAGACCGGCAATGAAAGTGGTAGCACCACAGATCGTTGCAATGGCAGTTGATATTGAAAAATATCTTACTGAACTTTTTCAAACAGCCAATTCAAGGGGAGCAACTTTTATGTATGATGCAGGGTTGAATAGTGGTTTTGAAAAATTGTTGACCAATTATGTAGATAGCCATCCTGCATTGGTTAGGATCGGTGGAGCATACCTTTGTGCCGATCAGGCGGATGTTACTAAACTTGGAAACTATCAGCAGCCAACTGAGTATAAACCTGTGTATTACGGGCACGTTAAAGTGGTTTCGGATGGTTCAAACCAAGGCTTAACTGGTTATCAGAGTACTGCTTATCGATGCGATCCTGGAAATATCGGGATTTTCAATTATTTGCAAACAGGCGTTCCGGCAAACAGCATGCCTCCAAATTATAATACTTTAATCAGTACCGTTGTAAATCAAGGCTGGCCTTTAATGATCCATGCCAATGGCGATCAGGCGGTAACCTTTGCAATAGATGCTTATCAAAGTGCGCTTGCTCAATACAAAGGACCCGGTTTGCGTAACCGTATAGAACATTGCTCTATGCTTACCGCAGAACACATTACGGCTATGCTTCAAATGGGCGTTTCGCCAAGTTTCCTTATCGGTCACGTTGGATATTGGGGACAGGCTTTTAGTAAGGTCATATTCGGTGAAAAAGTAAAAATGCTTGATCTTTGTGCTTCTGCTCTTGCCGTTGGTATGAGAATTACCCTTCATAGTGACAATGAGGTAAGTCCATTGGGACCTTTGAGGATGATGGAGCAATCCATTACCAGAATAATGGAAGAGAATACAACAAGTATTGAAGTATTAAATGCGGAAGAATGCATTACACCGGAGCAGGCGTTAGTTGCTGTAACTTACGATGCTGCATGGCAATGCTATGCCGACAAATGGGTGGGATCTTTAAACACAGGGTACTTTGCAGATTTTGTGATATTAGGTGAAGATCCGCTTTCATTAAAAACTCAATCCGAACAATACATGAAAATGAGAGATATTCAGGTGGTAGAGACTTGGTTGGGCGGTGTTCCTGTTTATATTGGAGAGGCACAATAAATCAAAATATATCTAAAATAAAGATGATCTTTCGGACATCTATTATGAATATCCCCTGCAGAAGTAGGGGATATTTTTGTGTTTTTACTCCTATTTTAGATTATGATTTTCTATAAAGTTTGTCTTCCTGAAAATATTATTATAAAATAATTTGAAAAGATTCGTACGTGAATGCTTTGACTACGTGAACCTAAAGGTTTCAGAATGACAAATATTGTGGATGTGGATGTAAACCTTCAAGGTTTTTAAAACCTTGAAGGTTTGATTTGTACCAGTCGCAAAATCCTAGCCGCACCCCGAAACAATACAAAATAGCAACTGCGAAGAGCAGGAAAAAGCTTCAAATAAAAAATCTAAACATATTTATATTAAAAATATTTTAATATAAATACCACGTTTTTAAGAGCTCCAGAATCCTTCATGCCATAAAGGATTTATTCTTATCTTTATCGCCTGAGTACGCTTTGAGGATAAGCTGCCTTACATCAACAACGATCAACGATTTATCATATGAAACCCCGTGTTAATGCAAACGATTTTGAAAAGGATATCGAACAGGTTAATCAGATTCCTGCTGTTGCCAATATACTCGAGGTGATATGCAGCACCACAGGAATGGGTTACGCAGTGGTAGCAAGAGTTACCGAAGACCGATGGATAGCTTGTGCGGTAAATGATAAAATCAATTTCGGATTAGGAATCGGAGGAGAGCTTAAGGTAGAAACTACGCTGTGTCATCAGGTACGGGAATTTCAGGAAACGGTTGCAATAGATTACGTGGATGAAGATCCTATTTATTTTGATCATCATACTCCGAAAACGTATGGTCTTCAAAGCTATATTTCCATTCCTTTGATTTTAAAAAATGGTGATTTTTTCGGGACTTTATGCGCCATCGATCCGAGACCTGCATTGGTGAACAATGAAAAAACGATCAATATGTTCAAGCTTTTTGCAGAGCTTATTGCATTTAATCTGGATTCCATTCAAACCTTAAGTGAGACTGAAGGTAAGCTGTTGGAAGAACAAAAAAATGCCGAGATCAGGGAACAGTTTATTGCGATGTTGGGTCACGATCTGCGCAATCCTGTGAACGCGATTTCCAATGCTGTTCAGCTTCTGTTCCGAGGTTCACTGAACGAAAGGAATATGAGACTGGCAAAAGTGATTCAAGATTCTACGATCCGTACAAAAGGTTTGATTGACAACATCCTTGATTTTGCAAGCGGTCGTTTAGGAGGAGGTATCAAATTAAATTATGAAAATAGCGAAAAACTCGAAGACAGCCTTCATCAGGTTATCACCGAGCTCAGAATCGTTCATCCGGATAAGTTGATCCAGACAGATTTCATTTTAGATAAAGAAATAAAAGCCGACTACAAACGTATTGCACAGCTTTTCTCAAACTTATTGGGCAATGCAATTACCCACGGAGAAAAACAATCTCCTATAATAGTAAAGGCAACAACGGAGTCAAACCGCTTCGAGCTGTGTGTCATCAATAAAGGCAATAAAATATCACCTGAAGCAAAAAAGCATCTCTTTAAGCCATTTTCCCGAGGAAAAGTACATCACGGACAAGAAGGATTGGGTCTTGGACTTTACATTGCCAGTGAAATTGCCGATGCCCACGAAGGTAAAATCATGGTTGATTCTACTGAAGAACAAACTTGTTTTACGTTTCATATCCCATACTAAACTCGTTTGGAGTTTACAATATGCTGCCGTTAATCTTTTTTAAAGAATATTATTGAATGATAGTCTTTATTAAATTATAATTAACCAAAATTGATACCTCATTATCTCTTCTAAAATATGAACAATACATTTTCTGACAACCATCAAATTGGGCTGGCTTCTACTTTTTCCGAACTTGTAAATACCCATTTTCATGGAACTATGAATGCAATTTGTTGGCAGAGAAATGTAGCCGGAGATTTTAAAGAATTGGTATCTAAACTTCAATTGCAAGAAAATATTACAGAAGTTTCCGTTGAAGATCTTCTAGATTTACAACTTTCAGAAAAAGGGAATATGGCAAGGGAAATTATCTTAAATGATTTACAGTTATTGACAGATTTTGGAGCGTTGCCTTCTCTCAATTTACTTAAATGCTATGACCGAGATGAAGAGCTGGATTTCTTTTCAACAGATGTTTATTCGTTTCATGTCGATCGTTCCCCCATCGGAACGGACACTTTTTTATGTACATATCATGGTACTGCAAGTGATATTATTCCTAATGATCAGGTTGAACAAAAAATTTTGATTCCGGAAATCAGGGCAAAGCTTAGAGAATTACATGACGGTCCGGAAGCGGAATTTGAAACCTTCCTGAAAGACTATTTCTTCGATCTTCATTACCAGCCTAAACCTGATGCAAAACCTGTCAATTTAGGACAAGGACATCTTTGGCGTTTGGCGGTAGATCATCCGTCGCAACAGGTTTTGCCCTGTGTTCATAGAGCTCCTGTTGAAAATGATGGTGAATATAGGTTGCTTTTGATTTGTTGAATAATTGTCTGATAATTCCTTTTTAATTCTTTTCATAAATAATTAACTGCCTTTAAAATTTATTCCGAACAGTTCATTAATTGAATATTCACTTCTTTAAACTTTGTAAGAATTTCTCGACCATAATCTGTATAATATTGATGATCTTTAAAGAAATTACAGTTCTTTTTCAGCCATTCTTCATCGGTGTAGATCAGTCCGAGATATTTTTCAAATTCCTGTCTTAATGCTTTTCCGTATTTTGGATAATTCGGTTTCGTCAAATGGTACATATCTGCATCGCACATCACTTTTTCCAGTAAGGAGAAAGGTTTTGAAGGATATTTTGTTGAGTCGATACAGTTTAAAACAGCTTTAATAAAGTCTTTTTCATACCCGAAATTTTCTAAGAAATTCTTTGCTATTTTTTTACTTTCTTCCTCATGCCCCATATAAGTATTCGCATATCCACAGTCATGAAACCACGCTGCAACCTGCAAAACAAGCATTTCTTCTTCCGAAAGGTTACTTTTCGTCCCAATTTCCTGCGCCGCTCCCACGACATCATAGGTATGACCAATGCTGTGAAAAGAGAGATTCTGCGAAAGATTTTCTGAAAGAAATAAGATCACATAATTGCTTACCGCTTCTACTAAATTATCCATGATCACTGTTGAGTTTTTTTATTAAATTTATAATTATAGCCTAATTCAATACATTGAAAAATAGGTGAATGAAAGAAACAACAGCTTTATCCCATTCATTACATCTAATTTTTATACAATAATCTGTAATGATTTAGAAGAAATTTAGAATTTTAATCAGAACAAAACCTCCACAAAAAAGCTGTATCACAAAAAAACCGCTCTGAAACAGAACGGCTTTTAACATCGATATTTTTTTGAGGTTATTATTACTTTACAATGCTTCTTTTATGATAATTGACAAGGTAAATTCCTTTATCAGAGCTTTTTGAGAAATTATTACTTAATTCCCACAAAGAACGCGCATTGGATCTTGCATCTTCATTGGAAAAATTTTCATACTCGATCCTATAAATGGAACTGAACAACCGCGAACGACCGACACCATGATGGCAATGGATCAAAACAGGATAATTTTTGGGATTGTCCATAATCTTTAAAAACTTCTGCACCGTACTGTCTTCAGGAATCTGATCCGTCGGAAGATTAAAATAATGAACACCTGCAATTTTGTCTACCGCATTTTCTTCCGCGTTCACCTGCTTTTTTGTTTCAGGATTAAGTTCTGTCTGTTCTGCACCGTCACGAAGGTCGATCACACTTTTTATTTTGTAGTCATTTAAAACTTCAGGCAATTTATTAGGCGGAATAACAGCCGAATTATAGACTTTATTTTCTGAAATTGTTACTAAATTATAACGTACTTTTTTCTGATAATACGCAAAAGCAGCACATAACAATGCTATCACAACCAATGGAATTGCGATTTTTTTAAATATATTGGTTTTAGAATTTAGGCTCATAAGGTTTGAATTTTTGAATATTACAAAGCTATCATCTTTTTTGAAGAGACGCTTTATTTTTTGACCGGATTACATTCATTAAAAAAATAGTACTTACCCGTTTTCACAAACCGTTACCTGCGGAACTTTTCTCAAAACATCGATTGCTGCTCCACTTTGAGAGGTTACATCATTATAAACTATTTTATCAACTTTATTTTCGACAACTGCTTTTTTACCGACAATGGTAACTTCCTGAATATTTTCAATTCGATTATCCTTGAAAGTATCGGCTGGTTTTCCATTGGCAGTTCCCAGGTTTGAAGTTTGAGCATTAATTAATATCGTAGGTATTAAACCTAAAAGTATTGATAGTTGTTTCACAATGGAGTTTATTATAGGACAAAAATGAAACTCAATTCTGAATTAATTCTGAATCACAGATCTGAAAAGTGAAATTTTAAGGTAAATTTCACAAATAAGTAATCGATTATTCCTTATGATATTCTTCTTCTGTTACAGGTTGTAGCCACACAACCGAACCTTTATCATTATCCGTCACAGCGACCTGAACGAAATAAGAGTCTTCACTTGCGCCATGCCAATGCTCTACATTTGGCGGACATTTGATGACATCACCTTTACGTAATATCTTTTTGGGCTGCCCTTTTTCCTGGTAATATCCTATCCCATCGGTTACCAAAATAATCTGTCCCGCCGGATGCAAATGCCATTTTGTTCTTGCTCCCGGTTCAAAAGTTACATTACCGACACCAGTATTCAATAATTTATCGTCTTGTCCTAACATTTGCAACCAGACGATTCCTGTAAAATTGTTATTCGTTACTTTTTCGCCTTTTGGGAAAACACTGGTTGTATGATTATTAAAATTAGACCTTGAATGACAGCTTTCTACAATCAATACGGATATAAGTAATGGAACAATATTTTTCATCGATTTATCAATACATTAGAATTTTCTTTTCTTTTAAGCTTTATAGATTTTTTCCAAAGAATTCAGTTAGTTTACTCACTGCTTTTTCTACATATTCTGGTCTCCAATACGTTTGAATATGCGTTGCACCATCAATAATGAATAATTCTTTGCTTTTGGCATGTATCGCTTTTGGAAAGGCTTCATCTGTCATATATTTTGTGTCGGCTTTGCTTCCTGCGATCATCAATAATGGCTGATTAATCAAATCCATATTTTCTGCCGCATCCCACGTCATTAAATCCAATAAACTACTTGTAGGATAAAGAAAAGTGGAATTAGGATGTGAATTTGTTCGGTAATAATAAATATATCCTTCACGATACAGGTCAGTAGGAGTTTTCGCAATTTCTTCATCGGTAACACTCGCTACACCTGCATACATTATTTTACCACCAGAAGCTTCCTGCGCTCGAGCATCTGAAGCTTGCTTTAAACGTTGCTGTATTGTATTCAACCCTGAATTCTGAAAACCGTTACGTCTTACTTCACCGGAATTGAACATACTTAAAGTCGCAACCGCTTTAAACCTTTTATCGGATTGAGTGGCTTTTAGGGTGTAACCACCACCACCGCAAATCCCGAAAGCACCAATTCTATTAGCATCAACACCGGGATATTGGGAAATGAAATCTGCCATTCCGTGGATATCTTCCGTTCTGTAAATCGGTTTATCGGTATGTCGAGGTTCACCACCGCTTGCGCCTTGATAAGAAGCATCCGCTGCAATCGTAATATAACCAGCTTCTGCTAAATGTTGTGCGTAAAGTCCTGCCGTCTGTTCTTTTACGCCTCCATTCGGATGAGCAACCGTGATTGCTGCATATTTTTTTGAAGGGTCATAATTTGCGGGAGTGTAAACATTGGCAGCAATATCAATCCCGTTCAATTTATATGTTACAGGATGAATATTTACTTTCCCTGCTACGTTTTCTGTAATTGCATCATCATAAACCAATCCAAAAGGATTATGATGAACTACGACTTTTATCTGTTCCATTTTGAGTGCTTTCTGATGAGCATTTGTTGTTTGTGCATTCAAATTGATGTTTGCAACCACTGCCATTATTGCTAATATTGAAATTGTTAACTGCTTCATTTCTCTTAACTTTTATACTTATTTGGAGGGACGATTCTTTAAAACCTGATGTAAAACTGCCGTTGCAGCTGTTGATTTTTCCTTACCAATGGTCGGATTGATGACAGTAATAAATTCCTTCAACTGTTCCGAAGTCCATCCTACATTTAATGATATTCCTAAATGTGCCTGAAGCATCGGATCTGCATCACCAATGGCACTGATTACAGAAATTGTTACCAATTCCCTTTGCGCATAGCTCAATACATCTCTCTCAAAAATATCTGCAAACAAATGTTCTTTTAAAAATGTATCAATTGTCGGCGCAAAAGCCGAATATCCGGAAAGCTTGTCGGGTTGCGGAGTTCCGGTAAGTTCTCCTAATATTTTCTTGCCGCGTTCGTATTTGCTGCTGTCATTGGCAATAAGTGAAGCGTCTTTGCCGATATTGTCGGTGATACCTTTTAATTTTCGTTCTTCAACAACTTCCATAAAAGTCTGCAATCCTCTGATACTTCTAGGAAAACCACAATAAGCGTAAGTATGCACCATAATTTCTTTTATTTCATTGACCGTTAAACCTGTATCAAGACCTGTATTTAAGCTCTTTTTTAATTCGGATAATTTGCCTTGAGCTGTATATGACGAAATAGCAATAATGCTCTTATCTTTTGAATTTAATGTTGACATTTGTTGTGCTTTTATAGTATTAGAAAACAGTGAAACACTTATTATTGCTGCTATAAAACTTAAAATTTTCAGTTGCTTCATCGTTTTACTTTTTAAGATTATTTTGGTTGTTTTGCTATTTTGACATTCCAATTTTGGTGAGCCATTCTTTCACTTTCTTTTCTACCTCAATTTTCTTTTTGCCTTCCATTACAAATAAAATTCCGTCACGTTCAATGCCTCCTTTTATTGTAAATCCTTCCAATATTTTGCTTTCAAGACTGAGTTCTTCCACCGTGTCAAAACTGCTTCCGATTCCGTAACCCGCATTGGTATTGAATGGAATGACTGTTTTACCTTTCAGATTATATTGTTTCAGAAAACTTTTTATCGGTGGCGGAAGTTTCATTCCCCAAGTTGGAAAACCAATGAAGACGACGTCATATTTTTCAATATTTTCAATCTTTGTTTTAAGAGGTGGCAAAAATCCTGTTTCATTTTCATTTGTTACCTGCTCGACAATGGCTTTATAATTTTCCGGATATGGGTTTTCCAATATTAATTCAACAAGATCTCCACCTATATTTTTCTGAATGATCTCTGCAACCGTTTTTGTGTTTTTTGTTCGGGATAAATAGACAATCAACATTTTTTTCCCTTTTGATACTTCGTTTTTTTCAGACACGGTTTCCTGAGCTTTTGAGCAAGAGAAAAAGCACATTATCGATAATATTATTAAAACAAACTTTTGCATTAATATTGATTTAAATAATTAATCTAAATTTTTATTTTTCAACCACTTTGACATTAAGTCGGCAACTTCAATATTATTTAGATCAGAAAAAGGAAAGTGTGTATTTCCTTTAAGACCTACTTCCGGAAGATGCACCACCGTTACATCACCACCATATTTATTCACAACATCTCTCCACAATTTTGCCATTTCAAGACGCGCTCTCCATCCATCTGCACCAAGAATATTAGAGGGTTTTTCAGGAATATTATCTCCGTAATAAATGATTATCGGAATTTTAGTCAATTTCATAAAATCATCTCTTGAAACAGAAGATGCTTCCAAAGCACCTGCAGAACTTGCAATAGGTTGTGGTAATTCTCCTTCAGGAAAAACAAAACCACTTCCCGGTTCATAAGAAATAATACCTTTTACATTTTTATTTTTAATAGCCGTTATCCAACCCATTCCACCGGAATGAGAATGCGTGACCAAAATAGCAGATCCAATTTTATTAAATAACGCCGATGCAGCATCCGTATTAACCTCAATATCAATCGTTCCAACATTGGGAACCATTGCTCGGAAATATTGATTAAGTGTTCCCGAATCGCGCGCAAATTGCACGCCTTTATAATAATCCGGCCAAACTCCTACCCTGAAAACATTGAACCACTGCTGCTCGTCCGGAACAGGATCAATTTTAGAAGAAACTGTACTCCGTCCTGCATTTCCACGTCTCGGCTGATCCATTACATAAACAGGAAAATTTCTTCTCAGAAAAATATTCTGATAACCTTCCCGTCCATCAGGAGTAGTTTCCCAGGTTTTGGAAAACTGCCCGATTCCATGCCACATCACTAACGGATATTTACGGGCTTTTACAGGAATCTGATAAAAAATATACGCGTGATCTCCGCGGAAAGTTTGTCCTTCTGCTGTCGGTTTATAAGGATCAAATGTTCCGGTATTGGCCACCATAGTTCCTCCTACAGCAAAACTGCCCTGCTCAGCAATTATTAAAGGTTGCTGTTTACTATTTTTTTGTGACTGAACTTCAGTATTGGAAAGGAATATCAAACAGACCAAACCGAAACATTGCATTATTTTTTTTATCATATTTATTTTTATTTTGATTGATTTGTTAATTTCCTTTACTTTTTCAATGGTGCTTCCACATCTGAAAATTGCTGCACAAAAGCAGGAAGTCTTTCTCCCAAGATTTTAATAACATCCAATTCTTTGCTTAATTCCTGAAATTCATTGGCTGTAAATTTCACATTATCTGCGCCTGCATTTTCCAGCATATGCGCCATTTGTGTAGTCCCCGGAATCGGTACTATAAATGGTTTTTGATGAAGTAACCAAGCCAGTGAAATCTGCCCCGGTGTGGCATTTTTCTTTTCACCCCATTTTTTAAGGATGTCCACCATTGCTAAATTTTTAGTGATATTTTCAGGAGAAAAACGGGTTTCTCCACCACGAATATCACCTTGAGCAAATCTTGTATTGGCATCTATTGCACCTGTTGTAAAACCCACTCCAAGAGGGCTCCATGCCACAAAACCAATTCCCAGTTCTTCGCAAAGCGGAAGGATTTTCTGTTCCGGACCTCGCCACAACAATGAATATTCATTCTGAATGGCTGTTACAGGATGAATTTTATGCGCTCTTCTTACCGTTTCCACGCCCGGCTCGGAAAGTCCGTAATGAAGAACTTTTCCTTCTTTTATTAAATCTTTTATAGCGCCAACAACATCTTCAATCGGGACTTCTGGATCTACACGATGTTGATACAATAAATCAATACGGTCGGTTTTTAGTCTTTTCAGCATTCCTTCAACAACTAGTTTGATGTGTTCGGGTTTGCTGTTTAATCCGGGTAAACGTGCGCCGGTTTGCTGATCGATATTCCAGCCGAATTTGGTTTCGATAACAATTTTATTTCGGAAAGAAGAAGTAGCTTCCCCTAAAATTTTCTCGCATTCAAAAGGTCCGTAAGCTTCCGCAGTATCAAATAAAGTAACCCCATTATCAAAAGCTTTTTGAATGATATTGTGCATTTCTTTACGGTTCGGAATCGTCGTCTGATACGTTCTGCTCATATTCTGAACACCCAAACCTATTGCCGAAACTTCCAATGATTTTCCTAATTTCCTGCGACTTACTGAAGGTAAGATTGGATTTTTATCTTCAAATAAATTATTTTCAAGATTTTTCCCGAAAGATGAAAATGGGATTAATGCACTTCCGATTGCGGCAAGTCCGCCTGTTTTTAAAAGATTTCTGCGATTCATTTAATATTGTTTTTGGTGATTAATTTTTTATCGGTTCAGAGGACGTTCGCTAAGGAATTTCACCATTTTCGGATCTCTGTGGTCGAAAAAGAGACTTGCATTGGTATCCAAAGTTTTAATGGTTTCCATATCTTCTGATGAAAGTTCAAAATCGAAAATGTCAAAATTCTCGACCATTCTTTCTTTTTTTACAGATTTAGGAATTACAATAACACCTCGCTGAGTCAGCCAACGAAGAATAACCTGCGCAACCGATTTGTTATATTTAGCTGAAATATCGGTTAAAACTTCATTCTTGAAAATATCATTTTTCCCTTCTGCAAAAGGTCCCCAAGATTCTATCTGAACATTATTTTCCTCAAGGAAATTCTGAGTTTCTGCCTGTTGATGAAAAGGATGGGTTTCGATTTGGTTGATTGCAGGTGTAAATCCGCTATTGGCAATTAGATCTGCAATTCTGTCGGGATGGAAATTTGAAACGCCGATTGCTCTTATCTTTCCTTCATGATACAATTCCTGCATTGCTTTCCAAGAACCAAAAACATCTCCGTAAGGTTGATGAATAAGGTATAAATCAAGATAATCCAATTGAAGTAATTCTAATGATTTTTGGAAGGCTTCTTTTGTTTTCTCGTAGCCGGTTCCGTCAATCCAAAGTTTGGTGGTGATAAATAGTTCTTCTCTCGGAACTCCGCTTTTTTTGATTGCATTTCCTACGGCTGCTTCGTTCATATAAGAAGCTGCGGTGTCGATTAGTCGGTAACCTGTTTCGATGGCTTCGATTACTGCTTTTTCACATTCTGCAGGATCAGGAACCTGAAATACTCCAAATCCTAAAATGGGCATTTCTACGCCGTTATTTAATGTAATATTTTTCATTTTATAAATTTTAATAATAAGCTTCACTAAGAAGCAAAATTGTTAATCAATAGGTTACTGCAAATTTCCTATCTATTAATAACCTTATTGGTAGATGGATTACGGGTTTTATAACCAATATTACTGTTATGGAGCAAAATGTATAAAAGAGGTGATTTTTATATTTAGATTTGTATCAGAAAAGAATAAAGCAATGAGTACAACAGTTAATTTTGAAACCGTTGATGATTATAATAAATTTAATAATCATGAGACTTTGCATCCTTTGGTAAGTGTCATAGATTTCTCAAAAGCTCACCAAAGAACAGGCTCTAAAATGAACTTTAACCTTTACTGTATCTTTTTAAAAGATGTGAAATGCGGAGATTTAAAATACGGACGTGCAACGTATGATTACCAAAAGGGAACTTTGGTCTTCGTTTCACCGGGACAGGTTTTGGATGTAGAAAATAAAATAGATCTTTATCAGCCAATGGGACACGGATTGGTTTTTCATCCTGATTTAATAAAAGGAACTTCATTGGCTAAAACCATTTCAGATTATCATTTTTTCAGCTATCATACGAATGAAGCTTTACATCTTTCTGCCAAGGAGCAGCAGTTGGTACTGGATCTTTTTGCGATCATTGATACAGAACTGCAACAATCAGTTGATAAACACAGTAAAAAACTCATTGCTTCGAATATCGAATTGTTCTTTAATTACTGTGAGCGCTTCTACGATCGCCAGTTTATTACCCGCGAGAATGTAAATAAAGGAATTTTGGAAAAATTTGAGGATTTATTAAATAATTATTTTTCTTCTGAAAAGCCTTATTCTATCGGCTTACCTTCCGTTGCTTATTGTGCTGACGAATTGCATTTATCTGCCAATTATTTCGGTGATTTAATTAAAAAAGAAACCGGTAAAACTGCACAAGAATACATTCAGAGTAAAATAATTGATGTAGCCAAAGAAAGGGTTTTTGATGCAGATAAATCTATTGCTCAGATTGCTTACGAACTGGGTTTCAAATACCCACAACATTTTATCAGACTGTTTAAACAAAGAACAGGAGTAACACCAAATGAATACAGAAGTTTGAACTAAGATTTACTGTACGATCAACTTCCAAAAAATAAATTATAGGGTTAAATTTAATTATTAAAATATCACATTTTGGAACAAGCTGTTGTATAATTTTACTAAATGTACACGACTATTTAATCTTTAAAAAGACCTTGAAAACCCCAACTCTATTAAAAATAATATCCAATATTACACTGAAAACGGGCATGCCATTTGTTATCAACACTATTATATAAACTAGCCTGATCGCCGCCTAAAAACGGATGATTATACCCTGCAACGTATTCTGCATAGATAAATATATTATCTGCCGCTCTTAGCATTATACCATTCGTAAGCATTTGGGAAGGTTTTATATCTTGTTTTTTATCCAAAAATCCGTATTCACTATAAAAAGCAATTTCGTTGATGGTTTTATTTTTAAAAGGAATGCTATATCTGGCTGATAATGCGTAAACATTTCCTTTTGAAGCAACCTGATAAGTATAATTAAAAGAACCTATATCTACATATTCCGGATTTGTTGTTTTAGAATTAAACTGATACTTGTATGCTTCAGCTTTTATTCCCCATCTTTTATAGTCTAAATGATAATGCACCGCAAAAGCATTTTGATCCCCCATTCTGTCATCTATAAAATTATATAACTGTCCTGCTTTTGCAGAAACTCCTATTGTATGGGAAGCAGATGTTGTTTTCATTTTATATAAAACCTGTCCCGACAGTTGATTTATTTCTTTATTATCTCCCAAAACACCCGCCGACCATTGATTGTCTCTTAAGTCGGGATCTTCTGTAAATGTTTCCATTCCACTTTTTATAAAGGCAATCTGCCAATCCCATTTCTTTTTTTTATGATGATATTTGGCTCCCATCCCATATTTTCCTTCAAAACCGAGCCCATATCCTATTCCCAAAAACCAACTGTATGAGTTATAATCTAAATTACCAAAAGGATCTTGTACCAAACCCACCTGAATGTCATCTCCATTTTTAAAATTATAGCTTACCCACCCTTCTTTCAGCATAGTTCCTCCGCTTGAAGCCGGCATAAATCTCATGTCTGCAAAAAGTTTAAGCCTTTTATACGAAGAATTAATAACCAGACCACACAGGTCGAAGCCAAATCTTCCGCCCTGTTTGGTGCTTGTTTCATTGTAAAACTCATTTTTATAATGCACCCTAAAAGCTCCGTGAATGTTAAGTTTGGGCTTTTCAGAATCTATAACAATGGTATCTGGTTCGGCTATTGTGTTGATACTCTTTTGGGAGTACAAAAAATTACCTATTAAAATAAATAATAAGAATAATCGAATATTAATGGGAAACATAAATTCTTGTATTACGATTAATAATTAAACATTAAAAAACTGAATGATTTGAAAGAATATGAATGCTTAGGCAAAGAAGAATGTAACGGAATAAGCCACTTGCAATTTTTTCATATTAGAATCCTTATACCCAATAAGCCGACGAGCATTGATTATTTGCTTATCGATCATTGGTTCTTAAATAAATAAGAGGATAAAAGCCAGAACTATGAGGAAAAATTGAATATATCGTTTCATACGCCCAGTTTAAGATTGATATTATTTTTGAAATTTTTCGCCTTCAGCTTGGGGGAAAATGGTTCCTGAATTCATAATTCAATTAGGATGGAAAACTGCTTTTAATTTTTCAAGCATATACATTACAATATCTTAGAATTTCAGACACCTGTTCTGCAGATTCCGGATAAATAATTGCTAAAGGAGCGGGAACATTTCTTATACCTGTCTGTGGATGCTTCGTCTAGATCATTAGAAGCCATATTAATTGGGCTCTTTTTCAGCATCTTGCTTAAATCGTCTACTATCGACTGATTATTTCTAATGTCGTGTAATTTTTCTTTATTACTCATTATTTGTGTTCGTTGTATTTAACAAACATAAATAAAATTATCTGTTTAAAAAATTTATTTTCCATAAAATTTAATTAATTAAAAAAATATGGAAAATAATTAAATCTACTAAAAATTAATTATTGCATTCAATATCATAAAATTCAAATATTACTTATTCTAACCAATATTAACGCATTTTTACAGCAAATAAACACCATTTCACAATGGAAAATAAAATACAAATAATATAATAAATACACCCAATTAATGGAAAACTGAAAAAGAAACACCCTCTAAAATATAAACAGAAACATTATTTATTTAACGAAATATGATACTTTTACCTTAAAAT
This sequence comes from Chryseobacterium ginsenosidimutans, assembly GCF_024807225.1. Taxonomy (GTDB): domain Bacteria; phylum Bacteroidota; class Bacteroidia; order Flavobacteriales; family Weeksellaceae; genus Chryseobacterium; species Chryseobacterium ginsenosidimutans. The sequence goes on along the minus strand of NZ_JANUCO010000001.1, from coordinate 2,175,196 downwards.
TACCAACCGATGTACGTCATTAACAAAAACCTACTTAATGAATTAGAAAAGAATATACATTCAATTTTATTAAAAGAGATTAAGGAAAAAAATACGCTGTCTATTACAGAAGCTGCTACAACATGCAGTTGTTCACCTTCCAAGATATCAAAATTTGTACAGAAATTGGGTTTTAAAAGCTATAAAGAATACTCAACACTTATAAGCGGAAAATCTTTTTCGGTTATTCCTGATGAAAGTGAACGTTTAAAAAAGTTTCTAGATCATTTTAATCCGGAAGTTGTTGATCATTTTATTAATTATTTTCAAAAATTTGACAAAATAATTCTATTTGGTTATGGATCTTCATTTATTGTAGGACAGTATTTTGAATATAAATTAAGGAGTATTTTAGACATTCCTGTATGGGCTGTTCCCAATGAGGCGTCGATCAACAATCTGCTAAAGAAAAACAATCTGGTTATTATTTTCTCTGTCACAGGGAAATGTAAATCATTCAAAACGCTTTATGAAAATATTATTTCAAAAAACGGAAAAGCGGTCTTCCTATTAGAAGAAGGGTCTGCTGATTGTATGGAAATATATGATTTTGTAATTATTTTGACTAATTATTTACAAAACCCGAATCTGCTTCCCCACGAAAAAACGCGTACTACATTTTTCACTTTTATTGAAGAAGTAATCAAAAAGCTGGAATCTCATTCTTAAAAAAACAACAATCTTAAAAAACCAAAGAATTAAATTTAACAACTTAATAATATGCGACTTACATCTTTTTAAATCAGAATTAAAGATGAGTCTTTATATAAAATTTCTTTGATAATAATTCAGACTTTTATCCAAAAAACATCTAAATCTAACAAAATAAAATGGCAAATGAAGAGAATTGCTTCGGCACTTTGTTCTGCCCCTCCGGATTTATTCTTATTTTCCTTACAACTGAAAAAAAGCAGTACCACTGCGGGTAAAAGATAATTTTTCATCATTTTTGAGATGTGATGGTTAAGAAATATTCAGCAAAAAAAATTACAAAAACCGTTCCTTAAAAAAGAAAAACGGTAATTTTTTCAAGAGCTTTTAAGTTTTATTTTTTGAGACACATTATTCTAAATATTTTTAAGCTTTTCTAAAAAATTATGGAAAACGATAAGCATTAATTCTGATATATTACTATTTTGAGATTTATTAGACTATTTAGAGCCTGTTTAAATTTTATATTACAAATTTTTGTAACCTTATTTGAAATATGGTTTTTATATTTTTTGAAACTGAAAACTTTGTATTGAGAGACTTAAGATCTTTTCAAACAGAATACGCTATTCTTTTTAACGCAAAGATTATATTTACATTCCGTATTATTTTTAGAAGGCAAAGGCAAATAAAATTTGCTTCGCGAAGCGTGAAAACAACGCTTCATCAAATCAACTTGTTGATTCATCTTTGCTCACTTCATCATAAGTACGATTGAATTAAATCTTTGCGTTAAAAATGAGTACTGCTTTTTGAAATGTTTGAATTAAATTTAAACAAACTCTTAATTTACAAAATAAAACCCAACATTGTTTGTCTGCAAGAACTTGAAGCTCCTCAGGAACGATTTCCCTGTTAAAGGAATGAAGGAGGATATAGGCAATCTGGAAAGGAGCAAAAAAACTTGAATGGAGTTGTCATATTGATGCAGACCGGATATAGAAAAATTCCCTATTTATGCAATCGAACGAGTAAGCAAGTTTTTAAGTCTATATTTTGGATACTTTACATTCTTAAATATTCTTAGAAATCATATAATCAACAATACTTATACAGGAAAAAGCCAAAAACAATGTGCTAATTTTCAGTTATTTATTTGTTTATAAAAACAGGCTTATCATACTCTAGAAAATACGTCATGAATTAATATAAAATCATTAGTTTAGTACATAAACAGGTACATCTTTATGAATGATTGATCGATAAATATTTTTTTTCGTAAATCATAAAAATATTAATAAATGATTCAAAATAAAATTGCGCTTTCCATTGTCGGAACATTGGCTTCCATTTTCATTTACGCCCAACAAAACTTAAAACTAAGGTACAATAAGCCCGCAGAAAACTGGAACGAAGCTTTACCCATCGGAAACGGAAGATTGGGAGCTATGGTTTTTGGCGGAGCTTCTCAGGAACATCTTCAGCTGAATGAAGAAACAATCTGGGCGGGAGAAACCGGGAAATAATGTGCCGAAAAACACGTTTGACAGCATTCAGAAAATAAGAAAATTATTGAATGAAAGTAAATTTGAAGAAGCTCAAAAACTTTCCAATACAACTTATCCGCGAGCCGCACCGAAAGATCTGAATTACGGGATGCCTTATCAAACCATGGGCGATTTATTTTTGGATTTTAAAGGTCATGAGAATTTTAAAAATTACACTCGAACTTTAGATATTGAAAAAGCAGTAAGCACTGTTTCTTATGAACTAAACGGAGTCATTTTCAAGCGCGAAATTTTCTCTTCTTTTGTGGATAATGTGATTATGATTAAATTATCTTCAAGCAAAAAAGGAAGCTTGAATTTTTCCATCAATGCTTCTACTCCACATTTGAAAAAATCAATTTTCACTGAGAATAATCAACTGGTAATTAATGGAACAAGCGGTTCGGTTGATAATCAAATTGGGAAAATCAATTTCAAAACGGTGGCTTTTCCAGTTTTAAAAGGTGGAAAATTAACCTCATCTCAAGATCAACTTAATATTTCAGGAGCGGATGAAGTGATTATTTATGTCTCAATTGCGACTAATTTCAAAAAGTATAATGATATTTCGGGAAATCCAGATGCGAGAGTTTCGGAATATTTACAATCAGCTTTAAACAAAAAATATGATGCTGAATTAAAAGCTCACATTCAAAAATATCAGAGATATTTCACGCGTGTAAGTCTTGATTTAGGAACAACCGAGCAGGCGAAGAAAACAACCGACGTCAGAATAAAAGAATTTGCGACTTCAAAAGATCCGGATCTGATTACTTTGTATTTCCAGTTTGGTCGTTATCTTCTGATTTCCTCATCGCAACAGGGAACTCAACCTGCTAATTTACAGGGAATCTGGAATTATCAGCTCAATCCTGCGTGGGACAGCAAATATACAGTCAATATCAATACAGAAATGAATTACTGGCCCGCCGAAAACACGAATCTGAGCGAAATGCATGAACCGCTGTTTGATATGATTCAGGATTTATCGATCACCGGACAAGAATCTGCCAAAGAAATGTACCACGCAAGAGGCTGGAATATGCATCATAACACAGATTTGTGGAGAATCACCGGAATTGTGGATGGTGGTTTCTACGGAATGTGGCCGATGGGCGGAGCGTGGCTTACACAGCATCTTTGGAATCATTATTTATACACCGGAGACAAAGAATTTTTGAAGAAATATTATCCCGCGCTGAAAGGTTCTGCTTTGTTTTATCTGGATGTTCTTCAGCAAGATCCTTCAAAAAAATATCTGGTGGTTTCACCTTCCATGTCGCCAGAAAATACTTACATGAAAAGTGTCGGAATCACTGCGGGAACAACGATGGATAATCAGTTGGTTTTTGATGTTTTTAATAATTTTGTTAATGCTTCAAAGGTTCTTAATGAAGATAAAAATCTTTCGGATGAAGTAAAATCAGCTTTAAATAAACTTCCGCCAATGCAAATCGGGCAACACGCTCAATTACAGGAATGGCTGAAAGATATGGACAAAACCGATGATAAACACAGGCATATTTCGCATTTGTACGGATTGTTTCCTTCCGGGCAAATTTCTCCTTTCAGAAATCCCGACCTTACAGAAGCTGCAAAAAATTCCATGACTTACAGAGGCGATAAATCAACAGGCTGGTCGATGGGCTGGAAAGTAAATTGGTGGGCAAGATTATTGGATGGAAACCGCGCTTTTAAATTAATTTCAGACCAATTAACTCCTGCTCCGATGGAAACAAAAGGACAATCCGGAGGAACTTATCCGAATCTTTTGGATGCGCATCCGCCTTTTCAAATCGATGGAAATTTTGGCTGTACTTCAGGAATTGCGGAGATGTTGTTGCAAAGTTATGACGGCTATATTTACATTTTACCAGCGCTTCCGGACGCTCTTCCAAATGGCTCAATTAAAGGTTTAAAAGCCAGAGGTGGTTTTGAAATTGATATCGAATGGAAAAATTCTCAATTAACAAAACTGACCATTACCTCTACTTTAGGAGGAAATTGCAGAATAAGAATTGCGAAAAATAGTAATCTGAAATCTAAGACTCAATTAAAAAATTCAACAGGAGAAAATCCCAATGAATATTATCAAGTAAATACTATTAAAACACCTTTGATTTCGGATAAGGCTGAATTAAAAGGCTTTCCTGTCCCTGAAACTCAGGTTTTTGATTTTGATACGGAGAAAAATAAAACGTATGTTTTTGAGGTGAAATAATGTAACTTATTAGGCAAAACATACAGAGCCCGATCTTTTTTATATCAGATTATTTTTTTATAAATGAATATTTGTGATCAGGCTATTTTTTCGTGACGATGTTTTTTCTCACTTTACTCAGAAACTCTGGTGTGATTCCCAAATAAGAAGCGATTTGTGTGTTTGGCAGTCTTTTAATTAATTCAGGGAAATCTCGTTGAAAATTGAGATACCTTTCTTCGGCCGTAAAACTGATACTTTGTAAAATTCTGTCCTGAAAGTTGATAAATTTTCGTTCGTTGATAATCCTGAAATTGCGGTCAAATTTATGATAATTGATATACAAATAAAGCAAATCTTCGTGGTTGATTTGGAGAACGACTGAAGCTTCAACGGCTTCAATATATAATTTGCTTGGCTTCTCATCATAAAAACTTTGAATGTCGGAAATCCATTCATTTTCAATAGCAAACTGCAAATTATGTTCTTTAAAGTTGGTATCTACCGCATACATTTTGAAACATCCGGACACCACAAAAGAGACCTGCTTACAAACTTCACCTTCCTGCAAAAGAAAGCCTCTCCTTTTCACAACCCTCTTTTTAAAAAGCCTTTTCACTTCTTCCTCTTCTTTTTCATTTAAGGGAAAAGAATTATTAAAACTTCGAATCAGCTTGTCAAAGGGATCTTCTATGTTTTGTTGTTGTTCCAGAATATTTAGATTTTTAGAAAGGTAAATATATTGCTTTAAATTGTTTTTCGGTACAAAAAGTTCCTTCAAACCTTAGCAATTCCCATCAACCTGTTTAAGTTATAGCCTTAATTTTGTTTAAAAACATCAATAATTTATTCGTTTCTTTATTTTCCGTCCAAGTATTTTTTAAGATCAGAAATTGTTTTAATTTTAAGTTGTTCCGACTGTTTCCTGCGCATCATCAACGCATAAGAATTATTGAATCCAAGAGGTTTCAACCAACGAATTCCGTATTGTTTCTGGAATTCCGAATTAACATAATCGTAAGTGCTTTCTGCGCTTTTGGAGACGGTTGAAAGTGTTTTTTCGTCAACTTTTAATAAAACCAAAAGTCCGGTTCCTGTATATTCAGGGTAAAAATCGATGGCATCATTCATCAACGCATCAAAGCAAATTTTTGTTCCACCAAGTCCCGTTTTTGTGTCCACTTTGTAATTGGTGTAGCCTTCAATCAACATTTTATAAATCTCTGTCAGAATATATTGTTCTCCGAAAATCTTTGAACCAATGCGCACCGTTCCTGAATTTCCGTTTCGTGGATGTTTGTATAATTGAGTTTTAATTAAAAAATCTTTTGCAATTTTTGCAGGCGTTTGGTTGAGATAATCAGATTTATAATTAAGATCTGTCATTATTGAATCATTGAATTTCCCTGCCAACAAATCAAGTGTTTTTTCAAGTTCAGGAAATTTCTGTAACGTTTTTGTTTTAATAATCGGTGCTGCAAAATACGGGGGAAATATTTTTTTGTCATCTTCCAAAACGTATAAATCAAACGCTTTAATTCTGCCGTCTGTAGAATATCCGCTAATCAGATCCAATTCGTTTTCATAAGCCGCTTTGTACATAATCGCGTCATTGACAACCTTTGGATTCACATTCAAACCATAAACAGATCGCAACCCAAGATCGCCATCCTGTCGTCCCATAAATTCAGGAGTGAAACCTGCTTTTAATTTATTTTCAGATTTAGAAGTGAACCAATAACCTGCCCCAACAATCACAAATATTACAGGAATAATGTACTCTAATTTCCGGAAATTCTTATATTTAATTTTTTGCAAAACGGCTATTAATTTATCCAGCAAAACAGCTAATAAAGCCGCTGGAATTGCTCCAGCCAGAATCATATTGGTATTATTTAACGAGATTCCGCCAAAAATAAATTCGCCCAAACCTCCGGCTGCAACAAATGAAGCCAGTGTTGCAACACCAACATTAATAACCGCTGCAGTTCTGATTCCAGCCATAATAACAGGCATCGCCAACGGAAGCTCTACTTTGAAAAGCAACTGTTTCCTGTTCATTCCCATTGCTTTTGCAGCTTCTATTACAGCGGGATTTACGCCTGTAATTCCTGTATAAGTGTTTCTGATAATAGGTAACAAAGCGTAGATTAATAAGGCTACAATTGCCGGAGTTGCCCCAATTCCAAAAGCAGGAATCATAAAACCTAACAATGCAATACTCGGAATGGTCTGTAAAATTCCCGCAACACCCAAGACAGAACCGGATAATTTTCTTTTTCTGGCGATGAGAATTCCCAACGGTAAACCGACGATAATCGCTAATAGTAATGACAAAAACGTTAGTCCCAAATGCTGGGTAATCTGGGTTAATAATTTTTCGTGCTGTTCTGAAACAAACTGCCAAAGACTTTGCTGTGTCATACGATCTGTAATTTTCGGTAATCGTTAAATGCCTTCGTTATCTTCTCGTAATGAGCTGTATTTTGCTGGTCTGAACTTAACTTTTGTAAGATATTCCAAACAGTAGAATCTTCAGGAAAATCAATTTCAACATCAGAAAGAAACGGGGAAAGATCTTTTAAAATAGTGACTTTATATTCCAGCAACAATCGGTTTGCAGCAAAAAACTCTTTAACAAAATCATTTTTCGGCTGATAAAGCATTTCCTTTGGCGTTCCGGTTTGGATAATTTTTCCTTTATCCATCAAACAGATTCTGTGTCCCAATTCAAAAGCTTCTTGTACATCGTGTGTGACCAGAATGATCGTTTTATTTTTTAATTCCTCCAGAGATTTGAATTCTGAATGAATATCGGCTTTGGTGATATTATCCAAAGCGCCAAAAGGCTCATCCATCAACAAAATCGGAGAATTTGCGATCAACGCTCTTGCAATTCCTACCCTTTGCTGTTGACCGCCGCTTAATTCATTGGGAAAACGGGAAAGAATATCTGTTGAAAGATTGAGCTTGCTTAACAGTTCTTCAGTTCGGTTTTCGGTTTTCTTTTTATCCCATTTCAGCAGTTTTGGAACAGTTGCTATGTTTTCTTTAATTGTATAATGTGGAAACAATCCGGAATTCTGCATTACGAAACCAATTCCCATTCTTAGGTTTTCTACTTTCTGGTCACGGATATTTTTCCCGTCGATCAGTATATTTCCGGAATCAGCTTCTATCAGTCGGTTAATCATTTTCAGGGTTGTCGTTTTTCCGCAACCGCTGGTTCCCAAAAGCACCAAAATTTCCTTATCATTTGCCTGAAAGGAAATATCATCAACTGCGGGTCTTCCGCCAAAATGTTTTGAAACCGATTCAACTTTTATCATAGAAATTATTTAGCCAAACGGATTCCTGTGAATTGCCATTGTAAGTTGGTCGGGAAAAAATTACGATACGTATTTCTGCTGTGACTGACAGGCGTTGCTTCTGAAGCACCACGAAGAACGGTCTGATTGACCATAAATTTCCCGTTATATTCACCAACTGCGCCGGCTTCTTTTTTAAATCCGGGATATGGCAAATACGCAGAGTTCGTCCATTCCCAGCGTTTTCCCCAATCGAAATGATTAGATGCAACTTCCCATTCTGCTTCGGTTGGCAAACGCATTTCTTTCCACGATGCAAAAGCGGAAGCTTCGAAGAAATTGATGTGACAAAGCGGTTCGTTACGATTGATTTCCTGTAACCCATTTAGCGTATAATTCATCCATTTTCCATCGATAAAATGCCAATATAATGGAGATTTTGCCTGATTCTGTTTTACCCAATCCCAACCTTCGGCGTGCCAATGTCTGAAATCTGAATAGCCTTCAGCTTTCATAAATTCCAAATATTCTCCGTTGGTAACCAATTGATTTGAAATTTCGAAATCATTTAAATACACTTTATGTCTTCCCAATTCGTTATCAAAACAAAAACCTTCGCCTTCAAAACCAATTTCATAAATTCCTTCATTAAATTGAATCATTTCTGAATGACTTTCAATCTCATTTTGTTGGGTAATTTCTTTTTTATAAACAGGAAAAAGCGGATTGTGACCTAAAATATATTTAATATCGGTTATCAATAATTCCTGATGCTGCTGTTCGTGATTAAGACCTAATTCCAATAAAGATTCAATACTTTCATTCATCAAATCACTTTGAAGAAAATCCTGCATTTTTTCATCAACATATTTTCTGTATTTGTAAATATCCGAAACTGACGGACGACTCAGATTTCCTCTGTCAGTACGGATTACTCTCATTCCTACCGTTTCGTAATAACTGTTGAACACAAAATTATACTGTGCATCAAAAACTTGATAATCCGGAATATTTGGAATGAGAATAAAAGTTTCAAAAAACCACGTCGTATGTCCCAAATGCCATTTCGGCGGACTTACATCTACGATTGGCTGTACAACGTAATCCTCAATTTCCAAAGGTTCACAAATATCAACGGAATGCTGACGAATTTGCGAGTAGCGTTTTGCCCAATTTTTGTGATGAATTTTATCAGTAATAATAGTTGAATTTGTTTTCATTTGAATTAATTTTAAAATTAGACAACTTGCCAAATAGAGTCTACAAACCAATTTTTGGAATCTGAAATTTCGTTTAAAATATGAAATCCTGAATTATTGGCCATATTTCTAATATTTTTTTTTGAAAATTTTTGGGAGATCTCCATATCAATCACTTCATTTTCTTCAAAGTGGAAAACTTCATTGCCGATGTGTACATTTTGCTCTGCGAGACTTATCAAATAACTTTTACAAGCACCTGAAACAGGATCGTAAGTCTGATAATGCTGATAATTCAAAACATCAAAATCAGCTTCCAGTTCGCGATTCATTCTTACTAAAAGATTTAAATTGAATGATGAAGTGATTCCTGCAGCATCATTATAGGCATTTAATATCGTATGTGGATTCTTTTTTAAATCAAAACCGACGAGAAGAATATCTCCCCGATTGAGTTTTCTTCTGAGTTCATTGCAGAAATGATAGGATTCTTCCATATCCATATTCCCAATATTTCCGCCTAAAAAAAGAACTACTTTTCTTCTGTTAGAAATTGAAGTTGCTTTGTCGAGCATATCAAAATATTCACCCTCTAAAGATACAATTTCAAGTTCGGGAATTTCGTTGTTCAGTTTTTCATTAAGAACAGACAAGATATTACCCGAAATATCGATTGGCATATAGGTAAAATCAATTTGATTATCAGTAAGATTTTTTAGCAAAAATGATGATTTCATTGCATCACCAGCGCCCAATTCTATCAAATCAAACGGCGAATCATCAAATGTAATTGCATCAGTTATTTCCTGCGTTTTATTTTTAAAGATATCCAGCTCGCAATTGGTCAAATAATATTCGGGCATTGCCATAATCTGCTGGAAAAGTCTGTCACCTGCCTTGTCATAAAAATATTTTGAGTGTAGTTTTTTCGGAGTACTTTTTAACCCCTCCACAATATCCGAATGGAAATTATCGGTCTGTGAATTTTCTATCTTGTGATTTGAAACTAATTGTAAATTCATGAGATATTAATTTTCGGATTAAGTCAATACAACTATCTTGCCGCCACCTTCATTGCTCTCCATCATCTGATGCGCTGCGACAATTTCATCTAATTTGAAGATACGTTTGATCTTTGGATTGATTTCTTTTTTTTCAACTTTATCTATAAATTCCTGAAAATATCGACTATCGACACGCATCGCTCCACTGTCATAAACCGTAAGATAAGCACCTGCAGGAATATAATCCATCGGCGCAAAATCTTTGATAGACCATTGTTCAGAAAGCATACCCGTCATGCAGACAATTCCGTCAGCTGAGATTGTTGCCAAAGAGTCCTTCAATGTAGAAGTTTCCTACAAGCTCAAGAACTTTATCTATTTTAATCTGTTGATCCTCGATTTGCTGAGAAATATTTCCGTCATCAATTACAACCAAATCTACTCCGTTCTCAAGCAAAAGTTCTTTTTTATTGATATTTCTGGTTGTTGAAACCACTTTTACACCTTCTGATTTTGCCAACTGAGCTGCCAAAAGACCTATCGAAGAAGTTCCGCCGCGAATGAGCAGAGTTTCTTCTTTCTTAATTTTTAAAGCTAAATGCAACGAACCAAAAACCGTTTGAAACATTTCCGGTAAAGCACCAAGAATTTCCCACGGAAGATTGCTTTCAAAAGTTGAAATAATAGACTTTGGAAGAACAGCATATTCTGCGTAACTGCCATCAAAATCACGTCCCATTCCGCCCATAAAAGCTGCAACTTTCTGCCCTTTCTTAAATTCTCCCGAAGGATCTTCAATAATCTCTCCAACACATTCAATTCCCAATACTCTGGGAAAATGAACATCGGGAGACAAGCCTTTTCTGGTCATTATTTCAGATCTGTTCAATCCAAAAGCTTTCACCTTGATGAGTACTTGATTTTCCTCAGGAGAAGGCATTTCTCTTTCTTCCAAACACAAATGCTCTGGGCTACCTGCTTCGTATAAAACTACTGCTTTCATAATAAAATCGGTGTTTAAACTTTAGAATCTTGAAAATTATTAAAAATATAGGTAAGAATTTTCCATTCAGTCCCTTCTTTTTGAAAAACAAAAAAATCTCTACTGTTCTTTTCTACCTTTGAAGATCCCGTTACATCATTTTCCGAAATTTGAGCAACAGCTTCTACAAAAGCATAGTTGTCATCCACTTTAATTTTAATATCATTGTACTGAATTTTAAAATCTGTTTCTTTAAAAAACGGCAACTTTTTATTTCCAATCTGATTCTTTTTCAATGTTTTTACACCTTCAGGCATAAATATTCCTTTTTCTGAATAATAAGATCGTATTTTATCAATCTCTCCTGCATTGATCGCAGCTGCATAATTTTCAACAACTTCTGCTACTAAATTCTTGTTATTGCTCATGACTTCTAAATTTAAAATTAATTCGTTTGCATTCATTCGTAAGTATTTAAATACTCTATGCAAAATTGATTATAAGTAAGCCATAAACTCAATAAACAAATACAAGAAATATACTTGAACTAGTTTAAGAAAATAACAGGTTAAATAGATATACTTTAATTCCAGTAAATATTTAATATTATTAGCTTAAAAAAATAGGATTGATATCTACAAACCTCTAAAATCTTTAGGAATAATAGCTGGAACAGGCAAATAATTCAGCAAAGTAAAATACCCGACAATGATTGAATATTTTTATACTTACGTTAACAGCTAATGGGACGACTTTCCGCATACCAATGCAAATTTTGCCTCATCCTATCTTCTTTTTTCTTCAAATACAAAATGTAATAATTACTTTTACGGTATTATTTTTAACTTTTGATAAAGTTCTTTTAAATTTTCGTTTATGCTTAAAAAAAATATTTTTTTATTTGTCTTTCTTTTTATTTTAAATTCATGTGGTGTTCAGCAAAAAATCTGTTCTGAGAATGATTGGTATGCTTATATAAAAACAAGTTCTGAAAAACAGGAACCTTCAAAAGTGTATGAGTTCTCTGATGGAATCATCAAAATGCATGGCGAAAATATCGGATATCTGATGTCTAAAAAAAGTTATACGAATTTTGAACTTTCTCTGGAATACAGATGGAATATGGATGAGAAATATAACAAAGGCAAAGGGAAGAAAAACAGCGGCGTCATGTATAATATTCCTACAGATTCACCTGATAAGATCTGGCCTAAAGGAATTCAGTTTCAAATCAAAGAAAATACGACAGGGGATTTCATCTTTATGGATCAGATTACTGCAAAAGTAAATGGAAAACTGGTTGAGCCAGGCGCAAGTGTTACTTCTCCAAAATTCTCAGAAAATGAAAAGCCTTATGGCGAATGGAACTCTATCAAGATCAAATCGGTTAATGGAAAAATTACCCAATTTTTGAATGAAAAACTAGTGAACGAATGTGTGGAAGCATCTTCTGTAGAAGGCAGGATTTCATTAAATTATGAAGGTTCTGCTATTGATTTCAGGAACATTCAAGTAAAACAGATACCAACAGAGTAAACAGATTTCCTACCTGTTGAAATAAATTATTTTTTGGCTAAAGGAAACCAATCCTCAATACACCTTCAAATAGTCTCGATTCGGATACAAGTTTCAACCCTTTGATCTCCAACTTTGCTGTATCAAATAGTTTATATTCCTAAAATTCTTCTCTATCATTAAGAAGGATTATAATTTTCATGAAAGACAATGAAGAATCTTCTTTTGGTATTTATAAGTATGTAACCATCTAAAAAGCATTATTCTTAATATACCCATTTTTTAATCAAATCTCAAAAAAACGTCAGACATCCAACCGCTGACAACCCCACCCGTCACGCGTACAATTAGACTACAACTATGACCAATCTGACTACTTTTAATAGAACCATAAGCAGGAATTTTGTACTTGAGAAGCATTACAACCTTACAGAAAAGATGTAATCATCGTTACAAAATTTGGTTGTAAAGAGGTTTTACTGAATTTCTCATGACCCATTTTCCAATTTTCACGATGGATCACTAAAGGTCATATAAATCGTGACCTGTTTTGATTTTTTTTGACTCCAGTGTAAAACAAAAAACGCTGTAAACATTGATGTTTACAGCGTTTTAGCTTATTTTAGTTTTTCAACCAGCGGAGAGAGAGGGATTCGAACCCCCGGACCTGTTACAGTCAATAGTTTTCAAGACTATCGCAATCGACCACTCTGCCATCTCTCCAAAAACTCCGATGGTATCGTTGTTTTCAGTGGTGCAAATATATAATGTTTTTCAATTCTGACAAAATATTTTTAATACAAATTTTAACAAAACTTAATAAGAAGCTAAAAATCAGTTTATTTATTTTTCAAAACCTTGATGAATGCTACAAAAAGTTTAAATAAAAAACAAAAAACGCACCCCGAAAGATGCGTCTGATATTTTGAATTAAATAAAATTAATGTAATTCTGCCAAATACTTTTCAGCATCCATTGCTGCCATACAACCGCTTCCTGCAGCCGTAATCGCCTGTCTGTAGATATGATCCTGAACATCTCCTGCAGCAAAAACTCCCGGAAGATTTGTTCTTGAAGAACCTTTTTCAGTTTCGATATATCCGTTTTCGTCTAAATCGATCTGACCAACGAAAATATCTGTATTCGGTTTGTGACCAATAGCAATAAAAATTCCGTGTACGTCAACTGTAGATTTTTCCTGAGTCTGGTTGTTAATCGTAACCGCTCTTTCTACCAAGCTGTTTTCACCTTCAATTCCGATTAATTCATGGTGAAATTTCACTTCAATATTTGGTGTATTCTGAACTCTGTGAATCATTGCTTTTGACGCTCTGAACTCCCCTTTTCTCACCAACATCGTCACTTTATTTACTAATTTTGCAAGATAAGTTGCTTCTTCTGCCGCAGTATCACCTGCTCCAACTACCACAACATCTTTTCCTCTGTAGAAAAATCCGTCGCAAGTCGCACATGCAGAAACTCCTCCTCCATTATATTTTTTCTCGTCATCAAGACCCAGATATTTTGCAGTAGCACCGGTAGAAATAATCACTGTTTTAGCGAAAATCTCTTTATTTCCAGCGTATAATTTGTGAATACCTCCAACTTCTTTAGAAAATTCAACTTTTGTGATCATTTCGTAATGCACTTTTGTCTCGAATCTTTCTGCTTGTTTTTGCAAATCCATCATCATTTCAGGACCTGTAATTCCTGCCGGATATCCTGGGAAGTTATCAACTTCAGTGGTTGTAGTTAATTGCCCACCCGGCTCCAAACCTGTATATAATTCTGGTTTTAAGTCTGCTCTTGCTGCATAAATTGCCGCTGTGAAACCAGAAGGTCCAGATCCAACGATCACACAATCTAAAATGTTTTGCTCCATAATTTGCTTTTCAAAAGATTTAAAAATTTCCGACTGCTAATTTCGGAATTTTTAATATGTAATTAAAGTTATTTTAATGATACTTGTCAATATCTAAGATGTAAATAGTCGATGGTTGATTGTTGATTGTTTTTGGTTGATAGATTGCATTACCATCAACTAACAACCAAAAACAATCAACTAAATCATACTTTCATTTTAATCTTATCGACATTGATAATCTTGTAAACCAACTCTTTAATTAGTTCCGCTTCACTCATATTGACTGCTCCCAACCCTTTTCCTTTCATGTCGAATTCTCTCAGAATTGAGATCACTCTTGTAGCATGTTTCAAAGGATAAAGCCTTGCCGATTCTGCGTAATCTTTTATAAAATAAGGATTTACGCCCATTTGCGAAGCGATAACTTGCGGCGACTGACCGATCATCGTATTATAAATGATAACATTAGAAAAATAGTTATACAAACTCGACAACATCATCACGAAAGGATTATTTTTAGGATTTTTACCCATAAAATGAGCAATTTTAAACGCAGCATCTGCATTTTTTGTTCCTAACGCTTTTTGAAGTTCGAAAACGTTGTATTCTTTGCTAATTCCGATGTGGTTTTCAATGATTGTACCGTCCAGAAGTTCACCGGGTTTAAGAATGATTTTTAATTTATTCAGTTCATTCGCAATTCTGGAAAGGTCGTTTCCAAGGTATTCTGCTAATAAATGAGAAATATTCGGGGCGGTTTTTATATTTAATGAAATGCATTCATCGGCGATCCACTTCGGAAGGTTATTTTCCCTAATCGATTCACTTAAAAACAATGCATTTAATTTATCTAAAGATTTCGTAACCTTTTTACGGCTGTCTAATTTCTTGTGTTTGTGTGCGAAAACCAAAACTGTTGATGGAACGGGATTTTCAACATATGTTTCTAAAGCTTTGCTTTCGCTTTCAGTTAATTTCAAATCCTGCGCTTCCTTTACAATAAGAACCTGCTTATCACCCATCATCGGAAACTGTCTCGCCAACGAAAGAATTTCCTGATACGTGGTATCTTTTCCGTAAACAACAGTTTGATTGAACGCTTTTTCGTCTTCAGTCAAAAAGTCGTGTTCAAGAGCTTTTACAGCAAGATCAATAAAGTAAGGTTCTTCTCCGTGGAAAAAATAAATCGGTAAAACTTCTTTATTTTTAATATTTTTGAGGATTAAATCTAATTCTTTCATCTTATAAATGGAACTTCCAAAACTGAATTTTCAGGAAACTTTTGATTTTAAATTCAAGAGAGACAAAGATAAGTTTTTTATTTATGATTTAGTTCGTAAAACTTACCTTTTGCTCACCCCTGAAGAATGGGTGCGCCAACATTGGATTCACTATTATCTCACCGTGAAGTCCTACTCTACATCTGCTTTAATTACAGAAAAAAAGATTGTTTTAAACGGTTTAACGAAGAGAATCGACCTTTTAATTACAGAAAAAACAGAACCTATTATTTTGATTGAATGCAAAGCTCCGCAAATTAAATTATCCGAAAAAACGTTCGAACAAACCGCAAGATACAACTCCGTAATCGGAGCAAAAGAGATCATTTTAACGAATGGTTTGCAGCATATTAATGCGTATTACGAAAACGAACAGTATCAATTTTACAAACCTTAAGATTTTATAACATTCTATTAATCCTGATTCTAAGTTATTTTCATTAATTTAGAGGAGGATTTTTATTCAAAAACACTAATCACACAAATCTTTTCACAAAATACACAAATTTTTAATCGTGATATTAGTGAAATTATTAGTGCCATTTGTGTTAAGATAGATTTGATTAAATTACAAAATATATGATACGTTCAATCTTATTATCAACAATTCTAATGACTTCAGGAACAATTTTCAGTCAGAATTTAAAAACAGTTTCTTATCAGGACGGTTCGCAAAAACTGAATGGTTTGGTAACATCGAATGCCGGAAAAAAACTTCCGGGAGTTTTGATTTTACCAGCCTGGAAAGGAATTGATGATGAAGCAAAAACAGCCGCCGCCGAACTTGAAAAACAGGGTTATATTGCTTTTGTTGCCGATATTTATGGTGAAGGAAATATTCCGACCGATGCAGAATCTGCAGGGAAAACGGCGGGATATTACAAGAAAAATTATGAGGCTTACCAGAAAAGAATTTCGCTGGCGTTGGAACAGTTGAAGAAAAGCGGAGCGATTTCGAATAAAATTGCCGTGATCGGATATTGTTTCGGAGGAACCGGAGCGTTGGAAACCGTAAGAGGAAATCTACCTGTTGTAGGCGCAGTTTCGATTCATGGGGGTATAGGAAAAGATCAAACCAGAAAAAACAATCCGATATCGACTAAAATCTTAGTTGAAAATCCAGCGGAAGATAAAGGCGTAACTCCGGAAGATTATAATAACTTAATTAAAGAGATGAATGAAGGTAAAGCAGATTGGCAGATTATTACGTATGCCAATGCAAAACATACTTTTACCGATCCAAAATCGCCGGATTATAATGAAGTGATGTCAAAAAGAGCCTGGAATCATACACTTATGTTTTTGAAG
This sequence comes from Chryseobacterium ginsenosidimutans, assembly GCF_024807225.1. GTDB lineage: Bacteria > Bacteroidota > Bacteroidia > Flavobacteriales > Weeksellaceae > Chryseobacterium > Chryseobacterium ginsenosidimutans. Next base: position 2,158,299 of record NZ_JANUCO010000001.1, on the reverse strand, counting down.
GAAATCTTGAAGTAATTAAACTACAATAAAATTAAAAACAACCTCAATCACTGAGGTTGTTTTTAATTATAAATCACTGATTTTATTACAATGAGAACACCACCAGTATTCTGTTTCTTTATCTTTCAACTTCCTTTTTGTGTGCTCTTCACAATTTTCACAAATATACTGATCGTTTTCAGTTTCCTTCGCTTCATAATCGCAATTAAAACAACTCCAACTCGTTAAATGTGTTTTTCCGTTGATAAACCAAGTAAAAGAGTTTTCTTTACACTTTGGACAAATTTGTAATGCCATATTTAAATTATTTCTTCTTCCCTATTCACCAAATCCATCGAAAATGCAGGCAGACAAATCGCAACATATTCACAAGGTTCTGAGAATGGATTGCTGTAACGAACTCGCGCGCCTTTTTCGATCAAAATACTTTGTCCTTTTTCTAAAGTAACTATTTCTCCGTCGATTTCAAATTGCTTTTTTCCTGAAATTATTAATGTAAATTCATCAAATTCAGGAGTCTGATGCGGCTCGCTCCAATCCGGAGGTGCCACCATATGCGCAATGGAAATATTAGAGTTATCCGTAGAATTTCCCCAATGTTCTTCAATTAATTTTCCGTCTGTTGTAGGAACTACAAATGGTGATTTTTGGATTTTATATTTTTTCATGATAATTTTTTGTTTAAATCTCTCGCTGATTTAGCGGATTACGTTGATAAGTTTCAGCAATTCAAATCTGCTCAATTAGCACAATCTGTGAGAAATTTATTTTAGTTTAATCAACTTTAAAATGATTTTCTTTTGTGATTTCGTACACAAAATTGGTTCTCGTTGGTTCTCCGAAATAAGCAACTTCTTCTTCGGCAACTTTTTGTCCGCCCAATCTTTCCAATGCAATTTGTGAACGAAAATTCTCTTTTCCAATATGAAAATGCACTGTATCTACAAACTGGAAAATATAGTCGAGCATTATTTTCTTAATCTGAGGATTAATCCCTTTTCCCCAAGATTTTGTTCCGTAAAAAGTATATCCGATGAAAATACTGTTTTTAGTTTTATCAAAATCGTAAAAACGGGTACTTCCCAAAACATCTCCAGTCAATTTTTCTACAATCTTGAAAGCCCCTTTACTTTCTATCGCGCCTTTGAAAAAGTTTTCAAAAACTTCTCTTTGATAACGATCTTTGTTAGGATGTTGTTCCCAAACTTTAGGATCGGATGCCACTTGGTATAAAACCTCAAAATCCCCTTGTTGTAAGGGGATTAATTGATATTCTTGATTTTCTAAAATAGTCTGAATAGAAAAGTTCATTTCTTAGCCTTTTGTTTTTGCTGCGTCAGATTCTATTTTTTTGATCTCTTTTAATTTATCTGCAATCTTAGTGACAGCATCCGGACTTGAAGGTTTTAAAGCGACCTCAGCTTGAGCCATGTCCCACTTAATTACCAAGTTCCCACTATTTTCTCCTGTTGGGTTTAGTGTAATCTCAAACCACTCTTGCTTATCTGTCAATTTGTTAACAGGAACCATAACGTCTACCACATCTTGCTTAGCATCATATGTATAAGCTCCCCACTGCTGGAAATCTTTGTTTAAGATCACTTTCCATTCTTTTTCTGTTGGTACGATGAACAGTCCGTAAGTTCCTGCAGGAACTACTTTTCCTCCAAAGTTTACAGATTGTCCGAAAGTAATTTTTGTAGATGAATTTGCTCCCGCTCTCCAAACTTGTCCGTAAGGCACTAATTCTCCGAAGATTTTACGCCCTTTTACTCCCGGTCTTCCGTAGTCGACAGAGATTTTAGACATTGAAAACTGCTGCTCTACTTTCTGACGCGGGCTTGCTGCCGGTACAGAATAATCCTGAGCAAAACTGAAAACTGAAGCTGATATGCAAACTGCAAATAATAACTTTTTCACGTGTAAAATTTTGCCTAAAATTACAAAATCAAAACAGAATAGCCTTCTCCAATTCCAATAATTTTTGTTTTCTCCAGATTCCGCCTGCATAACCTACCAACTCGCCATTCGATCCGATAACGCGATGACACGGAATTAAAATCGCTATTTTATTGACTCCATTGGCTGTTCCGACGGCACGAATTGCTTTCGGATTTCCTAAAAATTCTGACTGTTGTTTGTAAGTTCTGATCTCGCCCATCGGAATTTCTCTTAAAAGCTGCCAAACCTTTTCCTGAAATTCTGTTCCCTTCACAAATAACGGAACTTCAAATATTTCTCTTTTCCCTTCGAAATATTCTTTTAATTCCTGCTCTAATTGTTTAAAATGAAAATGATCTTTTTCAATAATCTCTCCATCTAAACTTTTAGATAAAGATTTTAATTGTTTTTCAATATTTTTTCTGTCGGTGAATTCTAAAAGACAAATTCCTTCGTCTTTTGCACACGCAATCATTTCTCCGAGTGGCGTTTGTATGGTTTTTTGGTGTATTTGCATTTTCATTTAAAAATAAAACCTCATAAGCTTAATACTTATAAGGTTTAAATTTATATAAAAAATCATTAATTAATATCCATAAATCGCAGAGACTTTTAATGACGGTGTAGTAGGCCAATCATATTGATAGATTATTTTATTTGTGAGATTGTTCTGATAATCATATATGAAATTAGTAGGCTCATATAAATATTCACCTCCATTTGTAATAACATATTCTGTTCTTTTGATCACATTATTTTTAGAAAGCTGAGAATAATCCTGTAACATAAATAAGTTAAAGCTATAATCGAATAATCCTAATATTCTATTTCTATCTATTAGAGAATTTGGGTTAGTTTTTTGATCATATTCATAGTTTATCCCATTAGTCAAAACTGAAGGATTATTAACATCTCCTTTTTCAACTTTTGTAACATTCCCATTATTCAGATGAATTTTATCGAGACTTATTTGGCTCACTGTATTATTTACATATTGAGTATATTTTTTAGCAATAATAATATCTGCAGAGGGATATTCAAATGTTGTGTAAGATTTTGCACCATTAGCAACGACAGGATTCTCTGATTTTATTAATCTATTACTATTATCATAACTTAATTTTCTTTGAACGTTCAACGGAACATGATCTTCTAATCCCGGATATACGTATCCATTAATAATAATATCCGTAAGCAAATTATTATTGTACGTAAGGTTTTCCGTATAATTATTATGAATATCCCAAACTTTGACTAATTTATCTTGATTATATTCAAATTTAAAATCCAGTTTTTCTAATAGCGTTGCATTTCCGTTTGAAATTTCCTCGTCTTGAATCGTAAGAGTTTGAATTTTTGCCTGCGGTGGATTAAGATTGTCTGTTTGATTATCCAAATCATCAGAATTTCCACAAGATAGTAAAACGAGAAAAACTCCCAGTAAACATTTTTTCATACATTATTATTAAAGTACAAAATTAGGAATTAATTTAAGCAAGTCAAAGTAATAAAATTATAAAATTACTGCGGCATCGCCTTCCATTTTTGAAGAACAGATGTGTACAGATACATAAAGATAAAACCGAAAATCAAAATGATATAACTTAAATTAAGGTCCAACATTTTTACAAGGGTTTCACATTCACTATATTTTACTCTACTTGAAATTTCGCGGCAGTATTTCTCCTGATGCAGGGTGATTATAAAAACGATCAGAAGTACAAAAAGCACAAAACCATTCATAGAAATATTAATGAAAATAGAAGAAATGAGTTTCTTAACTTTTTTCATCATTAACATAGGAATCAACAAAATAAGTAGCCCGATAAAGAATACCAAATAGGAAACAAAAAATTCCTCACTTCCTCTCCCAACAGAAACGGAATACAAAACAGTAATCAGAATAACGGCTAAAAATAAAACTCCAGCACTTATTATACTGAATAAAAGCGATTTTAATCCTGTAATTCTAAAACTAAAGATAAACGTTGACAGGAAAAAAGCGATCCAAAGGTAAATATGAATATTTTCTGAGAAAAAATCTGTTGATTTTACAATATCCACATTTCCAAGGAAGTATCTCAGATCCTCTGTTCTATAGTAATAATCAGTAAGATTATCTCTGAAATAATCGGTAGGAGAAAGCTGATTGTTTATATCCGGATTAAATTCCTTTATCGTCACAGCATCTTTTTTTGCAGCTCCGTCGACACTTGCAGCCGTAGAATCTATTGTTGCGGTTGCGGTTTCTTCAATGTAGCTGTAGTCGTTATCATCTCCGTTTCTAAGAGGATCATATTGTTCATTCGCATTATTTTTATACTTTTTAATAAAATAATGAACTTCAAAATTTTCAGGAGCATAGACCATTTTTGCCCATCCTTTTGCATCAATATTGTTCTGAATTCCGAATTTTTTTGAAATTTTAAGAAAATTATTCATTAATTTTTCAATTTCTGCCGGATCCTTTTTATTTAATAAATCTGTTGTGATTTTATTGATCTCAAATTTTTCTTTTTTGAAAGATTCTTTATCATCATTAATATAGTCATCATTGTAATGATTTCTTCTTAAATATCCCTTTTCTGTAAGATCATTCTTATAAAATAGAGTTGAAAAATTATAATAAGATAACCCTGTCGTTTTAATATACGGAGATACGTCTACGACATCCTTTTTAAAATAATACGTTTTAGAATTATCTTTGGTTTCATCATAGGCAAGATCGTGTTCAGACTCATTATCGGGGAATAAATAATCACCATATTTATCTTTTTGATAAACTGTTTTTGAATATAATGTATTGTACTGATAGACTCTGTCATAATAAACAAAATACTTCTGATTGCGGTTTATTTTTTCAATATCTGTTTCACAATACAAGTTGGAAAACTGAGGAAATGTTTTGTTATCGAGTGTATAATTTTCTAATTCCTGAGAAAAGAAGGGATATACTTTGTTGATCAACGCTACATTTTCTGCCATTTCTTTATCGGGATATTTATTTTTAATAAACATTTTAAAACCCGTCATATAAGAAAAAAAGAATGTTGTAGATGCAAAAATAATGACAAAATATTGAAGAAACTGTAAAAATAATTTCCCTCTGGAAAAAGGATAAAAGTTCTTGAAAGCATTATTTTTAAACATCAAAATCAGCCAACCTACGATCATCAGAACGGAGATAATCAAATGAATAAAGATCATTCCTCCTTCAAAATAATCGTCTCTTACGTCAAACTTCTGAAGAGCAACCGGATCTGCGTGTGAAATATAACCAATGATGAAAAATAAAATATGAATAATGACACTCGCCAAAAGCATCCATACAATTTTTGTGTTCCAAATCGTAGGATATTTTTCTAGTAAATATTGATTGAATTTATATATTTTTTGCATTTTGTTCGAATTAAAGAAAATTTTTAACTTACAAAGAATCTTCTCGTTGAAGATGAAATATTACGGATGTAAATGATGTTTGTTTTCGCATTTCCCAAAGCAGCCATCACATAAGAAAACGCTGTGTCTGCGGAGAAATAAGCAACATAAACACCTCCGTTGAAATTCAGTTTTTCAAGATTAAAGCTTTCAAAAACTTTCAATAATTCTTCTCTTGAACTCGATGTGTCGATTTCTATAATTAAACCGTCGTTTTCTTCATTTTTTAGCTCAGAATTATCTTTGTATTGTCCGTTTTTCAGGAAAATCACTTTATCCGAGACTTTTTCTACTTCGTATAATTGCTGCGAACTCAAAATCAACGCAATCGGATTATTCACAGAATTTGCAATAGATTTCAGATCTTCCAAAATCACCTGTTGTGCCAAAACATCAAGATTTGCCAAAGGTTCATCCAATAATAAAATTTCGGGTTTTCTAAGAAGAGTTCTTGCCAGTTCAAAACGCATTTTGTAGCCGGAAGAAAGTTCGTTCCATTTCAGGTGTTTGTAATTCCAAAGTCCGAGACGGGCGATCATCAGTAGTGTTCTTGTTTCGTTTTCTTCCGCTTTTACACCATAATTTGAAAGGACAAATTTTAAATTATCCTTTAAACTTCCGTACCATTTTGCGGTTCGTTGCGGAATATAGATCAGTTTTGTACGAAGCTCATACTCATTTTTCGGCTCTTCATTAAAGGAATAATGCAAATCGCCTTCATTATAAGAAATTTCTTTAGCCAAAATTCTAAGAAGCGTAGTTTTCCCGTTTCCGTTCTCTCCTACCAATCCGTAAACCTGTCCTTTATTAATTTCCATCGAAACCGGACCCAATGAAAAACGATTGCTTCCGTAAGATTTTAGAATATTTTTTGCCCGAAGTACCGATTTTTCCAAAGAATGTTCCTTTACCGGAATTTTCTCGATTTTTTGAAGCAGATTTTTTGATTTCTCTATAAGTTCGTCGGTGTAAGTCGGGAATTGTTCTTTCCAGTCGGTCAACTCTATAGCTTCTTTATAAATCTCCATATTCTGAGTATCCATGGTACAATCAAGTAACTTTCTGAAACCTAAAACGGTATCTTTGTTGTCGAAAAAATGATATACCTCACCGATTCTCTGTTGATGTTTCGTCATTTGGCTTTTAAAAATTAATTATTAGTTTTTAAAGATATACATTTTGAGTGGTTTCAAATTTATTTTAACAAAAATGGATGCAAATTTTTCTTACATTTAGCTCGAATTATCCATCACAAAAAATGCTCAATAAAACAATTTTCTCCCTCCTGATTTTCATCTCGATTTCTATTGTTAAAGCACAGGAAATCATTCCGTTCAGAATTACAAAACATAATAACATTATTGTTAAAGCTTTAGTAAATGATAAAGATTCTCTTCATCTGATGTTCCAGATTGCGATGGAAGAGGCATCAATTTCTCCCGAAAGAACCAGAAAAGCAGATCATATTATTTTTAAAGATGAAATAAGTGATGGCAACACTATAAAAATTGGAAATAAAAAGTACGAAAACATCCGTTTTTTTGACAATGAATTGACTGGTCATGAAGCCGACGGAAAAATCGGAACCGGAATTTTTAAAGACAAATATTTTAAGATCGATTACAACAACAATCAGTTTGTTTCTTATGATAAAGAACCTGATCTAAAGGATTATCAGCCGATGAATCTTTACGTAAAAAACGGACAGTTCTACATCGTTGCAGATAACGTGGTTGAAGACAAACAGCAGGAAGCTTATTTTCTTCTGCAATCGGGTTATTCAGGAGGTTTGTTGTACAGTAATGAATTCGCAGAAGCCAATGATTTGAATGAAAAGCTAAAAATTACAGGCGAAAAATCAATGAAAAATTCTGCCGGACAAATCATCACAACGAAACAAGGAGTTTTACCTTTTTTAAAGCTTGGAAATATTGTCCTAAAAAATATCTCCGCCGGATTTTTTACAGGTGACCTCAAAACTCAGCACGCAAATTATTTTGCAGCTGATGTTATGCGCAGATTCAACTGGATTTTTGACAAAGACAGAAAGGTGGTTTATATTAAGCCTAGTAAATATTTTAATGAACCTTATTATAAGATTAATTAACCCATTCCTGACATCATCATCGACATAAAATAATTGGCACAATGTATTGAATTCATTAACAATATTCCTTTATGCGGAAGGTTTTCAAAAATATCGGATGTTGTAAGATTATATTCGTAATTCATTGAAAACCATTTCAAATCTGGTTTCATAATTAAAAGTTCGCTTCCATTTTGATCCGTCAGTACAAATGATTCTTTAAAAATACCTCTATATTTAAAAATATAATCCTCCTCAATATTGTCAAAATAAGTATGAATTACGATATCTCCATTCCAATTCATGGTGAATTTCATCAAGACATTTCCTCCATCTTTGAGCTCGACTGTTGTTCCCCAAAAACCTTTCGGCTCAATCTGATATTTTGAATTTAAAATTTCAATTTCCGCACTGAACTTAAACCAACTTTTATACGCAAGTTTCCCTATTAATTTATCATTTTTTGTTAATTCAAAAGATAAACTGCTATCTGATTTTGCCTGATATTCTGCCATGATTGTATTGTTTTACTAATTTCTAAATTATACAATTTTTATCATCCAGCAACTTAATTTTTGATGCATTACATTTGAAATTAATTATTTCATAAATTTGTTTAAAACAAAAAGAGATGGAATCTGTTACATTAAAAAACATCAATGAAATTCTGAAAGATGCACCTGAAAACATTTTGGAGCGGGTTTTGGGCTATATTGAAGGAATTCTTCAAGAGGAAAAAAGCAATTTCAAGCTATCAGAAGAACAAATAGAAAGTCTTCAAAAAATAAAAAAAAGATCTTACGATCAACCTATCGAAATTGAAACTTTTCTTGATGAAATGAGTTCAAAATATGGCATTTAATTACAACTTCGAATCAATCACAATATAATTTTTAAAATGAAATCCATAATCCTGATTTACCAGTTGAAATGAATTTACATTAGTTTTTACATATTCGCTTTTATTCGGACTTCCTGTAAATTTCCCTGACTCATATCCTAAAACAACAACTATTTTTCCGACATAGTTTTTATTCATTTCTGCAATTTTATCGGAACTTAAACCATTTTCAACTTCTTTTTCGTAAAGTAATTCGTACAGCGCAAAATTGTTTGTAGGAAATTCTCTTGATTCATCTACAAATTCCATAATTACAGGTTTTTCAAGAGATTTATCATTGATTTCTTTAATTTTTATTAAATATTGCCCTTGAAGAGCTTTTAAATTTAAACTGGCTCCGTCAATAATCTCAACCTTCATTTTTACAATAGTTCCAAAAGGGAAATCCAAATTCTCTTTAATTAAAAGAGAATTTTCAGTTTGATTTTGCCCAAAAAATATGGTCGAAATCAATACGAAAAGAAAAATTAGGATAGTTTTAATAGGTTTTTGCACAGATTTTTGTTTAATTAATTCAATTCTTTTTCTAAGTTTTTCAAATACTGCAACCATGCACTTGAACATCCGCCATAACACTCAAATTGTGGCGTCAAACCGTCGTGAGTGAAAACTACTTTTGTTTTGTCATTTTCTTTAAATGTTTCAAAACGTATTTTAGTTCCAGTCCATTCGTCTGTTTTTTTTGAAAACGTCAGATTGCTGTCTATAACTTCCCAAACTATCTTTTCATTTGGAATTAATTCTACTAATTTTTGTACGGAATGATGAGCTCCATTTCCTGCAGTAAAGGTAAATTCATCGTTTAATTTTTCAGAATTTCCGGTTATGATTTCGTTATGCAAACCGATCCACCATTTTTTAGGATCAATTAAAATATTGAAAACTTCTTCCGGAGATTTTGAAGTTGTGAAGGAGTATGAAAAATTTTGTGTTGACATGTTTTAATCAGATTTTTCAAATTCAAATAATTTTCTAAGAGTATCTCTATCAGCGACGATATTAAAAGTTATCGTATTACCATATTCATGATAACCAAAAATATATTCAATATCTTTATCTATAATTTTCACACCATCAAATTTTTGAATATTTTCTGGATTTTTTAATTCATTGAAATTAAATTTCTCTATAAAATTACTTAATTTGTCTTTATTAATTGAAACAAGTTTTACAAAAGGATCTGATTTATAATTTTTGTCAAAATCAACATCAATAGCAATCATTTTTGGAAAATGACCTCCTGCTTCTGTATAAAAGAATTTAAGTTTTCCACATTTTTTACATTTCCACAAATCGGAACCATTGAATGGGTACGATCCCAAAAATATTGTTGAATTATCATTAGATTTAAATTCAAGGTAACTTAAATATCCAAAGCTCCCATCAAAGACCCCAAAAATTTTCTCATAATCAGTTAAAATCTTATGATCACATTTAATGTTTTTTACCGGATATTCTTGAAAGAAAGCATTAATATTTTCTAAAGTAATTATCATAGGTTTAATTCAGTATAATTTGATGCATTTTTGAAAATTTGCTAAAACAGAATTAAACTTACATTTAATATTTCTAATTTCTACAAAATTTCTAAAAATCAACAAACAAAAAACCTCGTAAGAAAACTTACGAGGTTTAAAAATATATTTAAATCCGAAAATTACATCGTCTCCATTTTGAAACTCATGCTTTCGATAACTTTCAAGATTGCTTCTACCGTATCCATTGATGTTAAACAAGGAACACCGTTTTCCACACTCATTCTTCTGATCTGGAAACCGTCTCTTTCAGACTGTTTTCCTTTCGTCATGGTGTTGACAACATATTGTACTTTTCCTTTTTGAATCAAGTCGATTAAGTTTACGCTTTCTTCTCCTATTTTATATCCGATTTTACAAGGAATTCCTTGTTCTCCGAAGAATTTTGCAGTTCCTTCCGTTGCCCAGATTCTGAAACCAACCTCATGGAATCTCGCTGCTAAATCTGCCGCTTCCTGCTTGTGTTTATCAGCTACCGTGAACAAGATTGAACCATGCATCGGAACTTTTCTTCCTGCCGCGATTAATCCTTTGTAAAGTGCTTTTTCCAGTGTTGTGTCTTTCCCCATAACTTCTCCTGTAGACTTCATTTCTGGTCCTAGAGAGATGTCAACTTTCGTTAGTTTTGAGAATGAGAAGACAGGAACTTTTACGAAGACTCCTTCTTTTTTAGGAACCAATCCGTTTTTGTAGCCTAAATCTTTCAGTTTTTGACCTAAAATAGCTTTCGTTGCTAAGTTTGCCATCGGAACTTCCGTGATTTTAGATAAGAAAGGAACTGTTCTCGATGAACGCGGATTTACCTCGATTACGTAAACATTACCATCCAATAAAACATATTGAATATTCATTAATCCAATCACATTCAATCCTTTAGCTAATCTTTCGGTATAATCTACCAAAGTGTCGATTTCTGCCTGAGAAACATTCTGTGGCGGATACACTGCGATTGAATCTCCTGAGTGAACTCCGGCTCTTTCGATATGCTCCATAATCCCAGGAATAATTACCGTTTCGCCGTCGCAGATTGCATCTACTTCAACCTCTTTTCCGGTGATATAACGGTCAACTAAAACCGGCTGATCTGGACTTGCTTCTACCGCAAATTCCATGTAGTGAGAAAGTTCTGCTTCTGTGTAAACAATTTCCATTGCTCTCCCTCCCAACACGTAGCTTGGACGAACCAACACCGGATAACCGATTTCGTTGGCAATTTTTATCGCTTCTTCTTTTGAAGTTGAAGTTTTTCCTAAAGGTTGAGGAATCCCCATTTCCTGAAGGGCTTTTTCAAATTTATCTCTGTTTTCAGCTCTGTCTAGATCTTCCAGAGAAGTTCCTAAGATTTTCACTCCGTAACTTGCCAGTTTATCGGCTAAATTGATCGCTGTTTGTCCACCAAACTGAACGACAACTCCCATTGGTTTTTCAAGATCGATGATGTTCATTACGTCTTCTTCCGTTAAAGGTTCGAAGTATAATTTATCTGAAATCGAGAAGTCTGTAGAAACCGTTTCAGGGTTGTTGTTGATAATAATTGCTTCGTAACCCATTTCTTTGATCGCCCAAACCGAGTGAACTGTCGCGTAGTCAAACTCAACGCCCTGTCCGATTCTGATGGGTCCTGAACCTAAAACGATTACTTTTTGCTTATCCGAAACTACACTTTCGTTTTCTTCTTCGTAAGTTCCATAGAAATATGGTGTTTCAGATTCAAATTCTGCGGCGCAAGTGTCTACCATTTTGAAAACCGGTACTACTCCATTTTCTTTTCTGAAATTATAAACTTCACGCTGAGAAACTTCCCAAAGCTCTGCAATATGTACATCTGCAAAACCTAATTTTTTAGCCTGAATTAAAGTTTCTAAGTCAAATTTATTATTAGCAATTGTTGTTTCAAAATCAATTAACTTCTTGATTTTCCAGATGAAGAATTTATCAATCTTGCTCCATTCTACAATCTTTTCCCAATCGTACCCTCTTCTTAAAGCATCTCCGATAATGAATAATCTTTCGTCATCACAAACTCTGATTCTTCTTTCAATTTCTTCTTCAGTAAGCGCTTCAGCCTGTTTTTTCTTTAAACCTAAATGAGTAAGACCAGTTTCAAGAGAACGGATTGCTTTTTGTAAAGATTCCTCGAAATTTCTTCCGATTGCCATTACTTCACCCGTCGCTTTCATCTGTGTTGATAATCTTCTGTCCGCCGTTTCGAATTTATCGAACGGGAATCTCGGGAATTTTGTTACCACATAATCCAAAGCCGGCTCGAAACAAGCGTAAGTCTTTCCTGTAACCGGATTCATGATTTCATCTAACGTTAATCCTACCGCAATTTTAGCAGCAATTTTAGCAATCGGATAACCAGTTGCCTTACTTGCCAAAGCCGATGAACGAGAAACTCTCGGGTTAACCTCGATGATATAATATTCGAATGAATGGGGATCTAAAGCCAACTGTACGTTACATCCACCCTCAATTCCTAATGCTCTGATGATTTTTAAAGAAGCATTTCTCAACATCTGATATTCTCTGTCAGAAAGTGTCTGAGAAGGCGCTACAACGATCGAGTCACCTGTGTGAACTCCTACCGGATCTATATTTTCCATGTTACAAACCACAATCGCGTTGTCGTTTGCATCACGCATTACTTCGTATTCAATTTCTTTGAAACCTGCAATTGATCTTTCAATAAGACATTGCGTAACCGGGCTATATTTCAAACCTAATTCTGCAATTTCTTTCAATTCAGCTTCTGTTGCAGCGATTCCGCCTCCTGTTCCACCCATCGTAAAGGCAGGACGAACAATTACCGGATAACCGATTTCATTTGCGAAATCAATTGCTCCTTCTACTGTCGTTACGATATCAGATTCAGGAACCGGTTCGTTCAGTTCTCTCATCAATTCACGGAAAAGATCTCTGTCTTCCGCTCTGTTGATCGCAGAAAGCGTAGTTCCAAGAACCTCAACTTTACATTCTTCAAGAATTCCTGATTTTTCCAATTCTACCGCCATGTTCAACCCAGTTTGTCCACCAAGAGTCGGTAAAAGTGCATCGGGACGCTCTTTTCTGATGATGTGACTTACAAATTGAAGTGAAATCGGCTCGATATATACTTTATCAGCGATTTCAACATCCGTCATAATCGTTGCAGGATTTGAATTAATCAAAATTACCTTGTAGCCTTCTTCTCTCAAAGACAAACAAGCCTGCGTTCCTGCGTAATCAAACTCCGCCGCCTGACCGATGATAATTGGTCCGGAACCGATTACTAAAATTGTTTTTATATCTGTACGTTTTGCCATTTTCTAATTTAGATATGAGATGCTAGATGTCAGATTTCAGACTTCCAGCGTTTTGTTTTACTTTTTTAGATTAGATTTAAATGAGTAAATCATTCTTTGAATTTCATTTAGATTTGATATTAAACTGTTGACTTTTTCTGCATTTAATAAATTGAGCTCTCGAGTTAAAATTAATTGTGTCTGCAATTCAAAAGAGGAAGCATTTGCAATTCCAAGAAAATGGTAAAATTCTCTGTCGTTGTTTCTTCCAGCTCCTTCCGCAATATTTGATGGAATTGAAACTGCAGCTCTTTTAATTTGAGAAATCAAACCAAATTTTTCATCTTTCGGTAACTCAGCACAAATTGTATAAACCTCTTTCGCTAATTCTATTGACTTCTGCCAGAAAAGTAATTTCTCAAAATTATGCATAATAAAGTCTGTTATCTGATGTCTAATATCTTAAATCTTTTTTACTGATTCTTCTTATTCTTAAAATCTTCCATCAAGTGGATGAAGTCATCAAATAAGTAGTTCGCATCTTCTGGACCTGGACTAGCTTCCGGGTGATACTGAACTGAGAAACAAGGGTGAATCTTGTGTTTCAGACCTTCGTTTGTTCTGTCGTTTAATGCGATGTGTGTTTCAATTAAGTCTGTTCCTTTTAAACTTTCCTGATCAACCGCGTAACCGTGATTTTGAGAAGTTATTGCCACTTTGTTTTTTTCTAAATCTAAAACTGGGTGATTTCCTCCTCTGTGACCGAATTTTAGCTTGAACGTTTTTGCTCCACAAGCCAATCCGATTAATTGGTGTCCCAAACAGATTCCGAAGATTGGAACTTTTCCTAATAATCCACGGATCATTTCCAACGCATGTTGGTTGTCTTCCGGATCTCCAGGACCGTTTGACAACATGATTCCGTCCGGATCCATCAATAAAATTTCTTCCGCCGTTGTATCTTGTGAAACTACGATGATGTCACAGCTTCTTTGAGATAACTCTCTGATGATTCCTAATTTAGAACCAAAATCTACTAAAACAACTTTGAAACCTCTACCCGGATTCGCGTAAGGCGTTTTTGTAGAAACCTGCTCTACCTGATTGGTTGGGAAAGTTGTTGATTTTAATTCTGAAACTACTGACTCATCATCAGTATCAGCATTTACGATTTTTCCTTTCACGACTCCAGAGTTACGAAGAATTCTTGTCAGTCTTCTTGTATCGATTCCTGAAATTCCTGAAAGGTTTTTCTTTTTAAATAATTCATCTAAAGTAATCTGAGTACGGAAATTGGATGGTAAATCACAAACTTCTTTTACGATAAGACCTTTAATAGCCGGCTCGATACTCTCATAATCATCTCTATTAATCCCATAATTTCCGATAAGCGGATAGGTCATACAAACAATCTGACCGCAATAAGACGGGTCAGAAATCAGTTCCTGATATCCTGTCATTCCGGTATTGAAAACCACTTCTCCTGCAGTTTCCAATTCTGTTCCGAAACCTTCTCCATGAAACACTTCACCGGACTCCAGTATTAACTTTTTCTTCATTTTTTTATTTAGATTTTCTATTTTTATTAACAGGTCGCCCCTACGGGGCTGACATAATTTTTTGCCTTTATTATTATTTTCCAAGGGTTTCACCCATGGCTATTAACAGACCGATCCGATGGGGCTCAGATTATTTTATCTTTCATTTCTATTAATAGGTCGCCCTTTCAGGGCTCTACAACTTTTACTTTTATCTTGGCTCTTTTTTACTTAAAAGTATGTCCTTCTTTTTCTAAGGCTTCTTTAAGTATTGCCATTCTTGCGAAAACTCCGTTCTGCATTTGCTTGAAAACTCTTGAACGTTCGCATTCTACCAAGTCTGTATCTATTTCCACACCTCTGTTGATCGGCGCAGGATGCATGATAATCGCTTCTTTTTTCATTCCTTTTTCTCTTTCTTTCGTCAAACCATATTTTCTGTGGTAATCTGAAGCCGAGAAACTCATTTTTGCATCGTGTCTTTCGTGCTGGATTCTTAATAACATTAAAACATCCACTTCTTTAATCAATTCATCTACTGAAAGATAAGTTCCGTTAATTAAAGCGCCTTCATCAAACCATTGTTCTGGTCCTGAGAAATATACTTTTGCGCCCAATCTTCTTAAAGCTTCTGCATTTGAATTGGCAACTCGGCTGTGTTTTACATCTCCTACAATTCCTACTTTTAAGCCTTCAAATTTTCCAAATTCCTGATAAATCGTCAATAAATCCAGCATACATTGAGAGGGATGGTTTCCCGTTCCGTCTCCTCCGTTGATCACCGGAATGTTGATATTTTCTAATTCATCAAAATATCTGTCCTTTTTATCTCTTATCACGACAAGATTTACTCCTAAACTTTCAATCGTTTTTACGGTATCGTATAAACTTTCTCCTTTATTCACAGAACTGTTGGCTGCATCAAAAGGAACGACCTGCAATCCTAATTTTCTTTCGGCGATATCGAAGCTTGTTTTCGTTCTTGTGCTGTCTTCAAAAAAGAGATTTGAGCAAAAAACTTCTCCTTCAATTTTAGCAGTTTTTCCGTTGGCAAAAGCCAGTGCTTCTGTTACTATACTGTTGATTCTCTCGGTGCTTAGTTCTGTAATCGTAAACATATATCTTAATTTTTCACAAAAAAAAAGCGAAGAAAATATCTTCGCTTAAAATAAATAAATATCGTAAAGGGCGTCTACGCCCGGTAATTCTAATGATATAAATACTGTGTTATTCATTAGGTGCAAAGATATAACATTTCCGCGAATTGACAAAATCTAAATTCAGATTAAATTAAAAAATATTAATATCTCATTATTTTCATTTTTAAATACTATTTTTGTTAAAACCAACCCTTATTTATGGATTTAAAAGACAAAATGATTCTCAGTATCATTCAGGAAGACTCTACCTACTCTGTAAAAGAAATATCAGAAAAAATCGGTCTTACCTTTACTCCGACCTATGAACGTATCAAACAACTGGAGAAGCAAGGAATTATTGAGAAATATGTAGGTCTTTTAAACCGTGAAAAATTAGGCTTAAATATTGTCGTTTACTGCAACGTCCGCCTTAAAGAACAATCTAAAAAAGTGTTGGAAACTTTCGAGAAAAATATCATGCAACACGATGAAGTTCAGGAAATTATCAGTCTTTCCGGCGAATATGATTATATGCTGAAAATCATTGCAAAAGATATTAATTCTTATAATGACTTTACGGTGAATGTGATTTCAAATATTCCTAATATCGGACAATATCACAGTTCTATTGTGCTTCATGAGGTGAAAAAATCGACTAAATTTAAGATTGATTTGGGGTAAAAATATTAATAAATTAAAAAGATGCTTCGACTTCGCTCAACATGACATTTCTAATACTAAACGTTATTTTGTAGCGCTGTCATGCTGAGCGAAGTCGAAGCATTATATAAAGTTTTAATCAGCAGTAAATCAACCCAATAATTTGTTTTTCAATTTATTAAACTGATATTCTATCTTATCTAAACAAAGATTCCCAATACTTCCCTGATGAGTATGATTTAGGTTTTTTATCTCAAAATCAAACTCATTATTTTCAATCTCCTGCCCTACTTTTACATACGCATCACGGAATGAACTTCCATTTTTCACCTCTTCGTTGATTTTCTCCACACTGAAAAGATACTTGTATTTTTCATCTTCCAAAATCTCATCTTTCACTTGGATATTCGGTAACGTATAGCTTAAAATTTCAAGACATTCTTTCAATGAATCAATTGCAGGGAAAAGAATTTCCTTCGTCAACTGCATATCTCTGTGATAGCCTGAAGGAAGATTATTCGTCAACAAAATAAACTCATTAGGCAACGACTGAATTCTGTTGCAACGTGCACGAACCAATTCGAAAATATCCGGATTTTTCTTGTGAGGCATAATGCTGCTTCCTGTTGTAAACTCTTTCGGAAAGCTTATAAAATCGAAGTTCTGACTTAAATATAAACAAACATCATACGCAAATTTTCCCAATGTTCCCGCCAAAGTTGCCATTGCCATCGACAACATTTTCTCTGACTTTCCGCGTGTCATTTGAGCGTAAACCGAATTATAATTCATCGATTGAAAACCTAAATTATACGTCGTACTCTCACGATCAATCGGAAAAGATGAGCCATAACCCGCCGCTGAACCAAGGGGATTTTTATTAATGATATTTTTAACCGAGAAAAGCATTTCAACATCATCTAACAAGGCTTCTGCATACGCTCCAAACCATAATCCAAACGATGAAGGCATGGCGATTTGTAAATGCGTATATCCCGGAAGCAGAACGTTTTTATGTTGTTCCGCCAGTTTAATTAAGATTTGAAAAAACTCATCCGTTAAAGACGTAATTTCACGGATTTCATCCACCAAATACAATTTTATATCCAACAAAACCTGATCATTTCTTGATCTTGCCGTGTGAATTTTCTTTCCTGTATCTCCTAATTTCTCAATTAAAATAGATTCAATCTGCGAATGAATATCTTCCGCACTTTTATCGATTTCAAAAGCTCCGTTTTCGATATCATTTAAAATTTCTTCCAAAACAGACAACATCTGCTTTGATTCTTCATTGGAGATAATTCCAACTTCTGCCAACATTTTACAGTGCGCCATCGAACCTTTAACATCGTATTTTGCCAAACGCTCATCAAAATCAAGATCTTTCCCGACTGTAAATTTATTGACTAATATATTGGTGGCATTATCGTCTTTTTGCCATATTTTTTTCATAAAATTTAATTTTTTGTTGGAAGATGGAAGCTTGGTGCTGGAAGTTTATTACCAACTGCTTTATCTTCATTTTATTTTAACTAAAATCATATCATTATAACAAAGATGGAATCCTTTTTAAGTAATTCTTAACTCTGTCTTTTTAGTTTCAAGTTATATTCAGAATAACATAATTATTTATTTTGAAAACTAAAGTTGAATGACAAACTACATAAACCTCCATCCTCCCTCTTCCAGCTTCCAACCTATAAAACCGTCTCTAAAATCTTAATATAAATCTCAATTCCTTCTTCTATTTCTTTTATATAGATGTATTCATCCGCGGTGTGAGAACGTGTGCTGTCGCCGGGACCGAGTTTCACCGATGTACAAGGAATAATTGCCTGATCGGATGAAGTTGGCGAACCGTAAGTTGTCCTCCCGATTTCCAAACCTGCCTGTACAAAAGGATGATCCATTTCGATTTTTGAAGAATTTAATCTGAAAGACCTCGCTGTCAAAGTTGATTTCATCTGCGATTGAATGATCTCAAATGCTTCTTGATTAGAATATTCATCCGTAACTCTTACATCCAACGTAAATTGGCACGATTCAGGAACAACATTATGCTGAACTCCCGCATGAATTCCCGACAAGGTAATTTTAACTTCCCCTAAATAATCCGAAACTTTGGGAAATTTAAAGCTTAAAATTTGCTGCAAATCTTCCAAACATTTCACAATCGAATTATCGTTGTTCGGATGAGCAGCGTGAGAAGGAGTGCCCTTCATTTCCCCGTCGATAACCAATAATCCTTTTTCTGCAATCGCCAAATTCATCTGCGTCGGTTCTCCCACAATGGCGAGCTCGATATTGGGTAATTGGGGAAATAAAGCTTCAATTCCGTCAAAACCTGAAATCTCCTCCTCCGCTGTCAAAGCAATAATTACATTGTATTTTAAATCTTCTTTATCATAAAAATGCAAAAAAACCTGCGCCATCGAAACCAAAGAAGCTCCTGCATCGTTGCTTCCCAATCCGAATAACTTTCCGTCTTTTTCAATTGCTAAAAACGGATCCAAAGTATAGGCTTTATTCGGTTTTACGGTGTCGTGATGAGTATTCAGCAAAATTGACGGTTTGAAAACATCAAAATTTTTGTTCACTGCCCAAATGTTATTTTTAAAACGTTTTGTCGGAATATTGTTTTTTTTGAAAAAATTTTCAATCTCCACAGACGTATTAAATTCATCTTTGCTGAATGACGGAATCTCAATCAGTTTTTTCAACAAATCCACCGCGTTCTTTAGTAATTCTTCTTTACTATAAACAGATTTCAGTTCCTGCATGATGGTTTTCTATATGGTTTTTCAATTCGGTTTCTTTTATTAAGAATACCTTATTTACATTATTTTTTATCGCTCCAAGAGCATTTTCCAGTTTTGGTAAAATTCCTTTGTGAAGTTTTCCTTCATTTTTTAAGATTGAAAATTCTTCTTCGGAAATATTTTTGATAACAGATTCAGGGTTTTCGATATCTTCCAACACTCCTTCTTTGTCAAAACAATACAATAATTCAACATCATATTTTGAAGACAAAGCCTGCGCAATGACCGAAGCAATCGTGTCAGCATTGGTATTGAAAAGATTCCCTTTTTTGTCGTGGGTAATTGCAGAAAAAACAGGAACGAGATTAAGTTTAATCAATTTTGAAATCAATTTTTTATTCACGCTTTTCTTCTCAATATCTCCTACAAATCCGAAATCTATTTCGGCATCTTCTCTTTTTGTAGCCTTAATTAAATTCGCATCAGCTCCTGAAAAACCTATTGCCTTACACTTTTTCTGCTGAAGTTTTGCCACAATATTTTTATTGATTCCTCCTGCATACACCATCGCCACAATATCCAATGTATCTTTATCCGTGATTCTTCGTCCGTTGATCATTTTTTGTTCAACGCCTAATTTATCAGCCAAAATTGTTGCTAATTTTCCGCCGCCATGAACAAGAATCTTCCTTTCCTTGATTTCAGAAAACTGCCCCAGAAATTCGTTCAATAATTCTTCATCATCGATTAATGCGCCTCCTATTTTTATGATGTATATTTTTTCTTTCATTGCAAAACTTTTTGAGAACCTTGTCAAGGTTTGCGAGTGAAAACCTCATAGGTTTTTGAAACCTATGAGGTTTAGTTATTTAGAGTTCAATCCATTCAAGATTTCAGAGAAGACAGCTTGTGCAGAGAAAATTCGGTTTTTTGCCTGTTGATAAATTATCGAATTTTCACCATCCATTACCTCATCACTTAATTCTACATTACGACGAACCGGAAGACAGTGCATCACTTTTCCCTGGTTGGTATTAGCTAGTTTTTCATTCGTCAACATCCAGCTTTCCTTCACTTCAGGCATTGCTGCATAATCATCAAAAGACGACCAGTTTTTCACATAAATAAAATCCGCATCTTTCAACGCTTCATCCTGATTATGGATTACTTTTACATCTTTCGTGAAATTTTTATCTAAATCATAACCTTCCGGATTAGCGATTACTAGCTCAACATCCATTTCCTGCATCCATTCTGCGAAAGAATTTCCTACCGCATGAGCAATCGGTTTGATGTGAGGTGCCCAGGTTAAAACTACTTTAGGTTTATGTTCTTTTTTCCAGTTTTCTGTAATCGTGATGCAATCTGCCAAGCTTTGTAAAGGGTGACGCGTTGCAGATTCCAGAGAAATAACCGGGACTTTCGCATGTCGCTCGAACTGGCTTAAAATGCTTTCGTTAACATCATCTTCCTTGCTTTTCATTCCTGCAAAACAACGAACGGCGATGATATCACAATATTGATTTAATACTTCAATGGCATCTTTAATATGTTCAACAGTATCACCGTTCATTACAGCTCCGTCTGCAAATTCCAGGTTCCATGCTTCTTGAGCTGCATTTAATGTCAAAACATTTAAACCTAAATTTTGCGCTGCAATCTGGCTGCTCAAACGTGTTCTCAAACTTGAATTTAAAAATACAAGTCCGATTGTTTTTCCTTTTCCTTTCTCGGTTTCCGAAAGAGGGTTTTCTTTAATTTGTAAAGCTTTTTTTATAATTTCCTGTAAGTTTTCAACGTCGCTTACAGAGGTGAATTTTTTCATTTTTTTGAGTATTTTAGCACAAAAGTTTTTTAACACATAAGTTACATTAGATTTAAGTTTAAAAACTTTGAAAATAGTAGAACACATGAGTTGAAAATCAAAGATTTTCAAAATCTTAAGTGAACTTCTTTAACTTTAAATTAAAGTGTTTAAAATTTTTGTGGTTCATTAATTAGAGATTTTCTAAAACAGTTTTTAAAGCACCGATGAATAGATCGGTTTCTTCTTTTTTAATGTTAAGCGCCGGAAGAATCCTTAACACAGCCTTATCATTGGAGTTTCCTGTGAAAATATGATGATTGTACAACAGGCTGTTCCTCACTTCCGAGCAATCCCTATCGAGTTCGATTCCAATCATCAAGCCTTTCCTTCGGATGGTTTTAATATGTGGAAAATCTTTCATTTCATTTTCAATATATTCGCCCATTTCCTGAGCATTTTCGATGAGACTCTCATCTTTCATCACGTCTAATACAGCGATCGCAGCAACACAAGCTAAGTGATTTCCACCGAAAGTTGTTCCCAACAAACCGTTGCTTGCCTGAAATTTCGGGTGAATCAAAACACCGCCAATCGGGAAACCATTCCCCATTCCTTTTGCTGTCGTGATAATGTCTGCTTCAATTCCAAATTCTTGGTGTGCAAAGAAATATCCGCTTCTTCCGTAACCTGACTGAACTTCATCCAAAATCAAAACAGCATCATATTTTCCGCACAGCTCTTTGATTTT
The DNA here is from genome assembly GCF_024807225.1 of Chryseobacterium ginsenosidimutans. Taxonomy (GTDB): domain Bacteria; phylum Bacteroidota; class Bacteroidia; order Flavobacteriales; family Weeksellaceae; genus Chryseobacterium; species Chryseobacterium ginsenosidimutans. The sequence goes on along the minus strand of NZ_JANUCO010000001.1, from coordinate 2,136,460 downwards.
AGTTAAAAATTCAACCGTTGGAATCATAATTCCTCCAACTCCCTGAATTCCTTCGATAATTACTGATGAAATTTCGCTTCCTTGCTTTTCAAAAATCGCTTCAAGCTGTTCGATATTATTCCAATCAGATTTAATAAATCTTTCGTCATAGTTTACTGGAGCAACGATTTTAGGATTATCAGTCACAGAAACCGCTGCCGAAGTTCTTCCATGAAACGAACCTGAAAAGTAAAGAACCTTGCTCTTTCCGTTGTGGAAAGAAGCCAGTTTTAAAGCATTTTCATTCGCTTCCGCTCCTGAATTACATAAAAATAAATTGTAATCTTCCAAGCCTGAAAGTTTTCCTAATTTTTCAGCTAATTCAGTCTGCAATTCATTCTGAACCGAATTTGAGTAGAAAGATATTTTATCTAATTGGCTTTTTAATTGACTTTGATAATGCGGATGGTTGTGCCCAATGGAAATTACCGCATGACCTCCGTAAAAATCAAGATATTTTTCTCCTTTATCGTCCCAAAGAAATGATCCTTGAGCTTTTACCGGATTTATGTTAAATAATGGATATACGTTGAATAAATTCATTTTTTAGTTGATTCTTGTTGGTTGATAGTTGCTGGTTTTACAACTTCATTATTTATTATATTTTTCTTTTGTCTTGAAACAAAAGAAACAAAAGTTCAAGACTGGAAACTTTCGCTAAAAAATATTTTTGCTCTCTAAAAATTCTAAAACTTGCGCGAATTTGATATTTGTTCTTCGATTCGACTTTTGTCTCGCGCTTCGAACAGTAGAATTTTCTTAACGTTCACAAATTTATTTTTCTTAACGCTCCATTTTCCTAGGTCGGTTTTACTTTGAGTTTAAAAATTCACAATTGACTTATTGACGATTCACATTAAAATGCAATCGGTTTTAAATTCAATCCTAAATTTTCTTCCCAACCCATTGCAAGATTCATGTTTTGAACTGCCTGTCCGGAAGCTCCTTTTAACAAATTGTCGATCGCTGAGTGAATAACTGTAACATTTCCATTCTTTTCTATATGAATCACACAGCGATTGGTATTGACAACCTGTTTTAAATCAATTGCTTTCTCACTTACCTTCACAAAAGGCGCATCTGCATAAAAATCCCTAAACAATTGCTCAATATCTGAAAGTTCTACATCTGTTTTCACCGTGGAAACTCGTAAAAATCCCTCTCGAAAAATCCCCTCTCCATGGAACAAAATTCAGACTGATTTCATTCGTATTAAAAGAAACTAACTGCTGTAGAATCTCATCTACATGCTGATGTGTCAAAGTTTTATACGCCGAAATATTATCGTTTCTCCAAGTAAAATGCGTCGTTGCCTGTAAAGACTGACCAGCACCTGTTGAACCTGTAATTCCTGTTGTGTAAACTTCATTCAACAAACCTTTTTGAGCTAATGGAAGCAAAGCCAGCTGAATCGCCGTTGCAAAACATCCCGGATTAGCAATACTTTTCGCTCCTGAAAGTTGTTTTTTGTTGATTTCAGGTAATCCGTAGATAAAATCTCTGTTTTCAAAATTACCATCTAAACGAAAATCATTTCCTAAATCGATTACTAACGTATCATCTTTTATATCATTTTGAGTCAGCCAATTCTGACTTTCTTTGTGAGGAAGACATAAAAATAAAATATCTACCTCTTCAGGCTGATCTGTTAAAACCATTTCACAAACCGTCGCTAAATCCGGGTACAAATCTGAAATTTTTGTCCCTGAATTTGAACGGCTATATAAAAAACGCAAAGACACATTGGGATGAAAAGCCAACAGACGAACTAATTCGCTTCCTGTGTAACCGTTGGCTCCGATGATTCCTGCTGTTTTTATTTCTTTTTGATTAATCTCAATCATTTTATATTTCTTTTGATAGGATTTTCATCCTATCCTAATTTAAGTCGTCCTTTCAGGACTCCTATTATTGCGGTGAATTGCGTGCAGCCCGACTTGAGCGGAAATCCTTTTGTGAGGAGGAACGACGAACAAAAGATTGGGAGCGGAAGGCGGATAAGCTGCCCAAATCTTATTTATTTATCTGATGATATATATTTAAGGAATTGCTTACGATTTTCGTGTAGCCTTTCACATCTTCGCCTGTCCAAGCTCTGTTTGCTTCACCGTAGCTTCCGAATTTGTCGGACATCAGATCATGCTTAGATTCAATTCCATTTAAAATAAACCGGTATGGATGAAGCGTTACAAAAACTTTTCCGCTTACTGTTTTTTGAGAATCATCTAAGAAAGACTCGATATTTCTCATCACAGGATCTAAAAAAAGTGCTTCGTGAAGCCAGTTTCCGTACCAATCTGACAGTTGGGATTTCATCATTTGTTGGTATTTTGAAAGCGTATGTTTTTCCAATAAATGATGTGCTTTGATAATCACAGATGCCGCTGCTGCTTCAAATCCTACTCTTCCTTTAATTCCCACAATCGTATCTCCAACGTGAATATCACGACCTATTCCGTACGCAGAAGCTAATTCTTCAATTTTTTGAATCGCATACACAGAGTGTTCAAAATTCTCTCCGTTCACGGCTATAACCTCCCCATTTTTGAACTCAATTTCCAGTTCTGAAGGCTGAGTTTCTTTAATTTGAGAAGGAAAAGCATCTTCGGGAAGATAATTTCTTGAAGTCAAAGTCTCTTTTCCGCCAACTGAAGTTCCCCAAAGTCCTTTATTTACAGAATATTGTGCTTTTTCAAATTCCATTTCGTAGCCGTGGCTTTTCAAAAACTCGATTTCTTCTTCACGAGATAAAGACATATCACGAATTGGCGTAATAATTTCTACATTTGGGCACATTACCTGAAAAATCAAGTCGAAACGAACCTGATCGTTTCCTGCTCCCGTACTTCCGTGAGCAATCGCATCAGCATCAATTTCAATGGCATATTTTGCAATTTCCTGTGCCTGAATTGTACGTTCAGCGCTTACAGAAAGAGGATACGTATTATTTTTCAAGACATTACCAAAGATCAAATACTTTACACAAGAATTGTAATAATCTTCCTGAGCATCAACGCACCTGTATTCTTTCACCCCAAGATTAAAGGCTTTTTTCTCCAGCTCTTTTTCCTCTTCTTTAGAAAAACCTCCGGTATTTACAGTCACTGCATATACTTCATATCCAAGTGTTTCACTCAAATATTTGGCACAGTAAGAGGTATCGAGACCTCCGCTAAACGCTAAGATTACTTTCTTGCTCATTTTGATATTGATTTTCGGGTTGATAATTCTCAACACCATTTACTTTATTATTGTCGGGAACGAAAAGCATTGCCGTGCAAAGGCAGTTTTTGCGTTCTTTTTTTATTAAAATTTCATAATTCACACAGCTTTTGCAACCGTTCCAGAATTCTTCATCCTGCGTTAATTCAGAATAAATTACAGGTTTGTAACCCAAATCACTGTTGATTTTCATTACCGCAAGACCTGTCGTTAATCCAAAAACTTTTGCAGTCGGATATTTATCTCTGGATAATTGGAAAACTTTATCCTTAATTAAAGTTGCAGCTCCTCTTTCCCTGAATTTTGGAGAAACGATTAACCCTGAGTTTGCCACAAACTGACCATGTGACCAAGTCTCTATATAGCAGAAACCTACCCATTCTCCGTTTTCAGTGGCAACCACAGCATTACCATCCGAAATCTTTTTACTTAGATATTCGATAGACCGTTTTGCAATGCCCGTCCCTCTTCGCTGTGCAGAATCATACATTTCCTGCTGTATTTCACTCACATACTTTAAATGTATGGATGAGGAAACTTCTATTTCCATTTATTTATCTGAATTTTTTGGCAAATTTAAAGCATAACATCTTAAAAAACCAAATAAAAAAGATATTATTTTTGTTTAAAATAAATATACAGGTAAAATTATCTTTACATTAAATTAATATTTTGCTAAATTATTATATATTTGCTAAAAAGATATAGTTATGGAAACTCACTGTCCGAAATGCCACAGCAATACAATTGTAAAAAGCGGAATTATTAATGAAAAACAACGTTTCCATTGTAAGGATTGTAACTATTATTTTACCGTTAAAAAACTTGGAAAGCAAATTGACGATTACTACGTAACAAAAGCACTGCAACTCTATCTTGAAGGTCTTAGTTACCGAGAAATAGAAAGAATTATCGGCGTTTCTCATGTTACGATAAGTTCGTGGATTAAGAAATACAATATCATAAGACCTCCTCATTCCGAATTCCATCCTGTTTATAAAATATTAAAGCAAAACGAACTGATCGAATACATCGCCAAAGAAGAAAACATTAAAAATTCAGGGTTAATTATTACTCAGTTTGCTGATAAGTATATGCTGATAAAATGGGAGCGCTTCAAAAAATAAGCTTCTAATTATCAGTTATTAGTAATTTTAAACAAATTCCTATAAATCAAATATTTAAATTTTAAAAATAATTAAAAATCAATATTTTTAGAACTCATAATTCATCATTTAAAATTCATAACTATAGTATTACCATTAATATATATTAAATTTTTATAACTAAATTATTAATTACAATTTGGCTTTCACAAAAAACCAAGCCACAAATTGATAATTTATGAAGAAAATACTCACATTTATTGGATTAGCTTTAATCAGTAATTCTTTATATTCACAAGGCTCTCCCGACTATGGAAATGGGCTAAAAATTAACATTAATCAACAAGGCGATAAATACGTCAGATTTATTTTATGGGATCAGTTTTGGTTACGAAACACGCAAATGAATCCCGGAAGTATGGTCGGCGGAGAACCAACCGACAATTCTTGGAGCTTAGGAAACCGTAGATTGCGGGTTTTGGCCTATGCTCAGATCTCCAAAAGATATATGATTCTTGCGCATTTTGGAATTAATAATCAGACATTTATCAACGGAGGCGGTTCGGGAACTACAGGAACGGGAGGTTACGGAAACGGCAAAAAACCACAGATGTTTTTTCATGATGCATGGAATGAATATGCCGTTATTTTACCCGGAGAAGCAGGAAAATTCAGTTTATCTTTAGGAGCCGGATTGCATTATTATATGGGACTTTCGCGTATGACCATGGGTTCTACATTGAATTTTTTAACGGTTGATTCTCCTATTTTCACTTGGCCTTTGATTGATAATTCCGACCAGTTCGCAAGACAATTGGGAATGTTCGCCAAAGGGAAGTACGGGAAACTAGAATATCGTTTTAGTTTAAACAAACCTTTTGCAACAGATCTCGTTCCGGTAAATGTCACAGATCCCGCAAAAGCCGTCGCAGTCGATAACAACGGAAATCCGAACTTTTCAAAAGCAGGTTACGTTGAATATCAATTTTTAGATGAAGAATCGAATACGCTTCCTTTCAAAGTGGGTTCTTATTTGGGAACGAAGAAAGTTTTCAACTTGGGAGCCGGATTTTATCACCAAAAAGACGGAACGAGAACTTCCGTTAATTCAACTGTAGAAAAACATGATATTACACTCGTTGCAGTCGATGCTTTTGCAGATATTCCGCTGGGAAATGCTAAAAATAAAATGGCTGTTTCGGCGTATGCAGGATATTACAACTATCAATTCGGTCCGAATTATATCAGAAATTTAGGCATCATGAACATCGCTTCATCTGACCCTAATTTCATCGGCAACAAAGCCATCGCAGGAGCAGGAAATCTACAGCCAACCATCGGAACAGGGAATATTATCTACGCTCAAGCCGGTTTATTATTACCGAGTCAGTCAGAAAAACCGAAAATCAGAATTCAGCCATTTGCAGCGTATACGCACAAAAGTTTTGAAGCATTTGAGAAATCTTCATCGCAATTTGATGTCGGAGCGAACTGGTTTATAGACGGTCATCACGCAAAAATAACTACACAATATTCAACAAGACCGGTGTATACAAGTCCGACGGAAAGCCCTTCATCAAAAGGGGAATTCATTGTGCAATTCCAGATTTATTTATAAAATGTAAACTTTAAGAAAATTAAAAATCGATTAGATTTTGTTTAAAATCGCAAAGACGCAAAGCTTTTTAAAACTTAATGTTTTTAAGGCGCAAGAAAATCAAAGATTTTCAGAGAAATATACTTTATAAATTTTATCTCCGATAAAATCTTTGCGCCTTACAATATAAAACATCTAAAAACTTCCTTGCGTCTTTGCGATTTTAAATAATTCAAAACAAACTAGAAAACTCAATATCAATTTAAACTAACATTAAATCAAACAATATGAGCGAAAATCATCACGATGCCTACGAAAATATGACCGAAAAGCAGAAAAACCGCACCATCTGGAGCGTCATCACTGCTTCATCACTCGGCACATTAATAGAATGGTACGACTTCTATATTTTTGGAAGTTTAGCCATCGTTTTAGCAACCAAATTTTTCCCATCAGATAATCCTACCGCAGCATTTTTATCTACATTAGCAACTTTTGCCGCCGGATTTGTGGTAAGACCTTTCGGAGCCCTATTCTTTGGAAGATTGGGAGATATTATCGGAAGAAAATATACGTTTTTGGTGACTTTATTAATTATGGGATTCTCAACATTTCTCATCGGTTGTATTCCAAGTTATGAAACCATCGGGTTTATGGCGCCGGTTTTAGTTTTAATATTAAGATTATTACAAGGATTAGCTTTAGGCGGCGAATATGGCGGAGCAGCGACTTATGTTGCAGAATATGCACAACCCCACAGAAGAGGTTATTGGACTTCGTGGATTCAAACGACGGCTACAGCAGGACTTTTCATTTCATTAATCGTCATTTTAATTACAAAAAGTACACTTTCAGCAGACGAATTTGATAATTGGGGATGGAGAGTTCCTTTCTGGATCTCTATTTTAATGGTGGGCGTTTCTTATATCATCAGAAAAAACATGAAAGAATCTCCGCTTTTTGCAAAGGCTAAAAGTGAAGGGAAAACTTCAAAAAATCCTTTAAAAGAAAGTTTCGGGAATAAATTCAACTTCAAATTTGTTTTATTAGCATTATTCGGAGCCGCGATGGGACAAGGAGTAATTTGGTACACAGGACAATTCTACGCCATGAGTTTCCTTCAAAAAGTAATGAATGTAGAATCTGCACAGGTCGATAAATTAATGGCAACTGCTCTATTAATGGGAACCCCGTTCTTTGTATTTTTCGGCTGGCTTTCTGATAAAATCGGACGAAAAGCAGTAATGATGACGGGAATGCTCGTCGCCATTTTAGCATACAGACCGATTTATGACTCTATGTTTAAAAGTGTTAGTCTTGAGAATAAAACTGTCGCAGCCAACGGAATTACAGAAAAAAGAACCGCAAAAATTCATAAAGATATTGCGACTGACAGTTTGGTGACTTTCCACAAAGAAACATTGTACACAGACGGAACTTTAATTAAAAAAGACAGCGTGGTTCACTGGTCTCCAACCGGTCCGGTAATGAAAGACGGAAAAGCAGAAGAACCGAAAGTTTCTCAAACCATAAAATTAGAAGACCATACAAAATGGTATCTGGTATTTTTAGTGTTCATTCAGGTGATATTTGTAACGATGGTTTATGGTCCGATTGCCGCTTTCCTTGTCGAAATGTTCCCGGTGAGAATCCGTTATACATCGATGTCTCTGCCTTATCACATCGGAAACGGAGTCTTTGGAGGATTACTTCCGGCAGTTGCAACCTATTTGGTAACCACAGGAAAAGAAGCAGGACATGCAACATGGTATCTCGAGGGACTTTGGTATCCGATTGGAGTTGCCGCAGTGTGTTTATTGATCGGATTATTTTATCTTAAAAATAAGAACAATAATATTCACGATTAAGCATTCAATCACTTAAATTTTTATTAATTTTAAAACTACTAAAATGAACGGACTAAAAAAAATATTAGGCATTCTTTGGATTGCAGTTGCTTTGGTTGTAGGCTATTTCGGGACAACCGTTTTAGGAATTCCGAAAATCACCTCAGGAAAGCAGGAAGACCTTGTTTTCGGGATCATCATTCTGTTTGTATTGATGCCGATTATCTCAGGCGGAATGGCAATTTTCGGCTACTATTCTTTAACGGGAGAATATTCTGACGACAAAGTTTAAATAAAATATGTTAGTGATAATTGGCGGATGCATCTGTCCGTCAATTATCTTTTATATCATTATGAAAAAAAGGCACGAACAAAAGCTAATCATCCTGAGCATCGGACTTCTGATTGCATTCAGCATTCCTGTTTCATTGTTGTTTAACAGTGAAAAAGAAGTTTTTGGCTACCCGATGATTCTGATTTATATTTTCGCTGTCTGGATGGCTTCCATCATTATCTCTTTTGTAATCGTAAAAAAATATGATGAGTAGTTTCGCATTATTTTTTGTGGTTTTGTTTTATCTGGCACTTTTGTTCTTAGTCGCTCATTTGGCGGAGAAGAAAAAGAGCAAGCTTTGGATCAACAATCCCTACATTTATGCCCTGTCTCTCGCGGTGTACTGCACAGCTTGGACGTACTACGGAAGCATCGGAGTTGCAGCGACAAGCGGACTCAATTATCTCCCAATCTACATCGGTCCCATTATGGTAATTCCTGCATGGATCTACATTAATACCCGAATTGTAAGAATCGCAAGAGTGAATAAAATAAGCAGTGTTGCAGATTTTATTTCGTTGAGATATGGTAACAGCCGAAGCTTCAGCGCGATCATTACGATTGTCTGTCTTCTGGCGATTGTTCCTTACATCGGCTTACAGATTAAGGCCATTTCAGAGACTTTTCACTTGGTGACAGAAACGCCAATGTCAAAAGATATATTGACGGATAATGCAACGTTTGTAGTTGTATTAATTGCGTTATTTGCTTCGTATTACGGCACAAAATATGTCGATGCTTCAGAAAAACGTTTGGGAATTATTTCAGCAATCGCTTTGGAAAGTTTTCTAAAACTTTTTTTCATCATCATTTTAGGAATCTTCGTTATTTATTTCGTTTTTGATGGATTTTCAGATATTTATGAAAAGGCAAGCAAATTTGAAGATTTTAAACAAAAAAATACATTCAACGGGACTGAAGGTGCAATGAACTGGATGGTTCTTTGTCTGATTTCGGGAACAGCAATTTGTATTCTTCCAAGACAGTTTCACACGGCAATTGTTGAAAACAGACAGGAAAAACACATCAAAACTGCGATCTGGTTTTTTCCGCTTTACTTATTGATTTTCACTATATTTATCTTTCCGATTGCGTGGGGAGGAAGACTTATTTTTAATGGACAAAATGTAAATCCTGAGTTCTACTCTATTTTAATTCCGCAACATTTTGGGAATACATGGATTACCGTTTTCGTTTTTCTGGGAGGTTTAAGCTCGTGTATTTCAATGATTATCATTTCTGCAATTACTTTATCCATCATGCTTTCCAACAATTTGATTATTCCGTACGGTTTATTAGGAAAATTTAAATCTGAAAATGAAGTTCAGAACACCAGAAATATCACTAATATCAGGAAATTCAGCATTTTCGCATTGATTATCATGGCATTTACCTTTTATAAATATTTCATTCTTAAAACCTCGCTGGATTCAGTTGGATTGATTTCCTTTGTCGTGATCGGACAATTAGCACCTGCTTTTTTCGGAGCCATATTCTGGAGAAGAGGAACTTATAAAGGCGCCGTCATTGGATTATTGGCAGGATTGGTCATCTGTTATTTCGGGTTAATCATTCCGCAATATTATTTTTCTTACAATCAAGAACTTAAGGGGATTTTACGAGAAACATATAACTCTTTTGATTTCTTTAAAATTTCTTTTTTGGGAAGAATTCCGCAGATTTTCTTCTGGTCGATGTTGGTGAATACAGGTTTATTTGCCATAATTTCTGTCAGTGTAAAAGGAAATTATCGTGAAAGAAACTTCGCCGAATTATATGTAGATATCGATAAATACATTCAAAATCACGAAAACGCTTTTATCTGGCGCGGAACAGCTTATGTCTCAGACATTAAGAACATTTTGGAACGTTTTTTAGGCAAAACAAAAACCGAACAGGCATTACGTATTTTTAATCTCAAATATAATATTGATTCTCAAACAGAAACAGCCGATTCAAGATTTATCAAATTCTCCGAAAACCTTTTGGCAGGAAGAATCGGGACGGCTTCTGCAAAAATTTTAATTGAAGGCGTCACGAAAGAAGATAAAATATCTTTAAAGGAAGTTTTAAATATTTTAGAAGAATCCAAAGAAAATATTACGCTTAATAAAAAGCTGACGGAACAATCAGTAGAACTGCAAAAACTGTCGAATGATCTGAGAAAAGCCAACGAGAGTCTAATCATTAAAGACCATCAAAAAGATGATTTTCTGGATTCCGTCGCCCATGAATTGAGAACTCCGATCACCGCAATTCGTTCGGCGGGAGAAATTCTGGCAGATGACGACGATATTCCTTTAGATATCAAAAGAGAATTTTTAAATAACATCATCACAGAATCGGACAGATTAAGCGAAATCATCAACGACATTTTGTACTTGGATAAACTTCAACATGGTGAAATTGCTTTAAATATTCAGGAAAATAATATTATTGAAACGTATAAAAAAGCATTAAATCCATTGCTGCATTTGATTCAACAAAAGAATATTCATTTAAGTGAGGTCAATCTTCTGAATCAATTTTTGTTTGAATATGACGAAGCGAGGATGATTCAGTTGTTTCAGAATATTTTAGGAAATGCTTTAAAATTCACTGATGAACAGGGAACGATTCAGGCTAAATTATCTGAAAAAGAGAACCAATTAATCATTAAAATTTTCAACACCGGAAAACATATTCCCGAAGAAGATCTGGAAATGATTTTTGATAAATTTTACCAGTCTAAAAATCAAAACATTCTAAAACCGACAGGAAGCGGACTAGGATTGGCAATTTCAAAGAAAATTGTAGAAGCGCAAGGCGGAACGATAAAAGCGGAAAACAGCGGATTAGGCGTAACTTTCACCATTACCCTTCCCGAAAAAATAAAAGAGAATAAAAATGAAGTTGAACATATTTAAGACACCTTATGAAAAAGATAGTTATTGCAGATGATGAGCACAAAATATTAATGTCACTGGAATACAGTTTCAAGAAAAACGGCTACGACGTATTCATCGCAAGAGACGGAACCGAAGTCTTGGAATTTCTAAAAACCATGGTTCCGGATGTCATTTTACTCGATATTATGATGCCGAATCTTGACGGTTTCAGCACACTGGAAATCATTAAACAAGACAAAAAACTAAAAGACACAAAAGTCATTTTCCTGAGTGCCAAAAACAATCCGAAAGACATTGAAAAAGGGTTGGAAATGGGAGCTGATGCGTATGTTACAAAACCTTATTCGATAAAAAAACTGATGCAGCAGATTGAGGAAATGTTTTGATAAAAGATCCAAAATATAGCATTTAGTTTGTCATTCAGAACGAGGCAAAGCGGAGTGAAGAATCTATTACGATTAAATAGATTTCTCCTTCGTCGAAATGACAAAATGCACAAAAACCAAATGCAAGACACAAAAATTAGTATGGATATAGATACACTTTTTAAAAGAAGCATAGAAGATAAAGAGAATTTCTGGAAAGAACAGACTCAGGAAATCGACTGGTTTGAATTTCCCACACAGATTATTTCGAAAGACGAAAATGAGTATACCCAATGGTTTTCCGACGGGAAGCTGAATATGTGCTATTTGTGTATCGACAAACACATTGAAGACGGTTTCGGAGAGCAAATTGCGATTGTTTACGATTCTCCGGTAACCAATCAGAAGAAAACCTACACTTTCAATCAAGCGAAAGAAGAAATTTCAAAATTAGCGGGAGGTCTGGTGTCTTTAGGCTTAAAAAAAGGAGATACAGCCGTTATTTATATGCCGATGATTCCGCAGACACTTTTTGCAATGTTGGCTTGTGCGAGAATTGGCGTGATTCACAATGTGGTTTTCGGAGGTTTTGCTCCCAATGAATTGGTCGTGAGAATCGACGATTGCAAACCAAAAGCGTTAATTACAGCAACAGCCGGAGTGGAAATCGCGAAGAGAATTCCGTATTTACCATTAGTTGAAAAAGCAATTGAACTGGCTCAGGATAAAGTCGAAAACATTATCGTTTTCAACAGAAAATTAATTGATAATCAACATGAAATGTTCGATGGATTGATTGATTACGAAGATCTTGTTCAAAAATCAGAACCCGTTGATTGCATTTCGGTGGAGTCGACTCACCCACTCTATTTATTGTACACATCCGGAACTACAGGAAAACCGAAAGGAATTACCCGTGATACAGGAGGTTATGCCACTGCTTTGAAATTTTCTATGAAATATATTTATGGGATTGAACAGGGAGAAACGTTTTGGGCAGCGTCTGATTTTGGCTGGGCAGTCGGTCATAGTTTTTCGGTGTACGGACCGTTAATTAATAGAAATACGACGATTATTTTTGAAGGAAAACCCATTATGACACCAGATGCAGGAACGTTTTGGAGGATTATTTCTGAGTATAAAGTTTCTGCGATGTTTACCGCTCCGACAGCGATTCGTGCCATTAAAAAAGAAGATCCGAACGGAGAATTGGTCAAAAAATATGATTTAAGCCACTTCAAAAAGCAGTTTTTAGCGGGCGAAAGATGCGATGTTTCGACGTTGGATTGGTTTGCAGAACATATTGGAGTTCCTGCGATCGACCATTGGTGGCAGACAGAATCGGGTTGGCCGATGTTGGGTTTAATGACTTTTGATGAAAATTATAAGATAAAAAGAGCTTCTGCCGGAAAACCGATTCCGGGATATGATATTAAAATTTTTGATGAAAATGGCTACGAACTCGATGCGCACCAGGAAGGATATTTAATTATAAAACTTCCGCTTCCACCGGGAGCTTTGCTCGGAATTTGGAATGATAATAACAGATTTCAAGACAGTTATTTATCACAATACAAAGGCTATTATTTCTCCGGAGATGGCGCGATAAAAGATGAGGACGGCTACATTTTCATTACAGGAAGAGTTGATGACGTGATTAATGTTGCAGGACACCGACTTTCGACTTCTGAAATGGAAGAAATCGTTTCCTCACATCCCGATGTTGCAGAATGTGCAGTTGTAGGAATTGATGATGAATTAAAAGGACAAATTCCTTTTGCCTCGGTGGTTTTAAAGAATGGCTCGACTATTTCCGAGAAAAATTTAGAAAAAGATATTGTAAAAATGGTTCGTGAAAAAATAGGTGCAGTTGCCTGTCTTAAAAACGTAATGACCGTAAAACGTTTACCTAAAACACGTTCCGGAAAAATTTTAAGAAAACTGATCAGAACCTTGTTAGACGGAAAAGAATTTCAGATTCCGTCGACGATTGATGATGAAAAAATCATTGAAGAAATTCAGCAAAAAATCGAGGAATATAGGGCTTAAACAAGAAATTAAACATAAATTTAAATAACAAAAATTCAAACTTCAAAAACGAAAGGGATATGAGAAATTATCAGATAGAAGATTTACCGCATTATTTTGAAGAATATAAAAAATCGATCAAAAATCCCAAAAAATTCTGGGACAAGATTGCCGATCAAAACTTTGTGTGGTACCAAAGATGGAGCAAGGTCGTAAAATATGATATGACCGAAGCCAAAATCGTTTGGTTTAAAAATGCAAAATTAAATATCACCAAAAACTGCTTAGACAGGCATCTTTCCGTAAGAGGCGAAAAAACCGCTATCATCTGGGAACCGAATGATCCAAAAGAGGAAGCACAACATATTTCTTACAACGAATTATACACAAGAGTCAACAAAACCGCCAATGTTTTAAAAGACATGGGCATCGAAAAAGGCGACAGAGTCTGCATCTACCTTCCGATGATTCCAGAATTGGCGATTACGATGTTGGCTTGTGCAAAATTAGGTGCTGTTCATTCTGTTATTTTCGCTGGATTTTCCGCTTCTGCCGTTGCTTCAAGAGTGAATGATTGTGAAGCTAAAATGGTAATTACTTCAGACGGAAGTTACAGAGGAAGCAAGGTTTTAGATCTAAAAAGTATCGTTGATGAAGCACTGGAAAAAACTCCGACTGTTGATAATGTTTTAGTAGTAAAAAGAACGCACAACGAAATCAAAATGAAGGAAGGAAGAGATCATTGGATGGCTGATTTGTATGAAAAAGCTTCTCAGGATTTCGTGACCATTATTATGGATGCAGAAGATCCGCTTTTTATTCTGTACACTTCCGGATCTACAGGAAAACCGAAAGGAATGCTTCACACTTCTGCCGGTTATATGGTGTATACGGCTTATACTTTTAAAAATGTATTTAATTATAAAGAAAACGATGTTTATTGGTGTACTGCCGATATTGGCTGGATTACAGGGCATTCGTACATTCTTTATGGACCACTTTTAAACGGTGCAACAACCGTAATTTTTGAAGGCGTCCCGACGTATCCTGAACCAGACAGATTCTGGGAAGTTATTGAAAAACATAAAGTTACTCAATTCTATACTGCTCCAACTGCCATTCGTTCATTAGCGAAAGAAAGTGCAGAATGGGTTGATAAGCATGATTTAAGCACATTAAAAGTGATTGGTTCGGTTGGTGAACCTATTAATGATGAAGCTTGGCATTGGTTTAACGATCATGTCGGAAAGAAAAAATGCCCGATTGTAGATACTTGGTGGCAGACTGAAACGGGAGGAATTATGATTTCGCCACTTCCTTTTGTGACTCCTACAAAACCGACTTACGCTACGCTTCCTTTACCGGGAATTCAGCCTGTTTTGATGGATGATAAACGCAATGAAATCTCAGGAAATCAAGTGACAGGAAATCTTTGTATCCGTTTTCCGTGGCCGGGAATCGCAAGAACAATCTGGGGCGATCACCAAAGATATAAAGAGACCTATTTCTCAGCTTTTCCAGGGAAATATTTCACTGGTGACGGCGCTTTGAGAGATGAAGTCGGATATTACAGAATTACGGGTCGTGTGGATGATGTGATTATCGTTTCAGGACACAATTTGGGAACGGCTCCTATTGAAGACAGCATCAACGAACATCCTGCTGTAGCCGAATCTGCGATTGTTGGTTATCCTCACGATATCAAAGGAAATGCTTTGTATGGATTTGTTATTTTAAAAGATTCCGGAGCAGACAGAAAGCAGGAAAATTTGGTAAAAGAGATCAATCAATTGATTTCAGATCAAATCGGACCGATTGCAAAATTGGATAAGATTCAGTTTGTTTCCGGACTTCCTAAAACACGTTCAGGAAAAATTATGCGTAGAATTCTGAGAAAAATTGCGGAAGGAGATTTCAGTAATTTCGGAGATATCTCTACTCTTTTGAATCCTGAAATTGTTGAGGAAATTAAAAATGAGCGATTAGATTAAAGATATTCTAAATATCAAGATCAATAGGAACGGGCATGTCATCCTGAACTTGTGGAAGGAAGCCCGTTTTTTTCATTTAATACCAATAATTGGCTTAGCCAAAACTTACATTTTATAAAAAAAATCAAACATACACTTAATAGACATCCTCAACAATTTTAACTAAATTTTATAGATAAAATATTAAATTAACATATTTTTTAAAATAATATCAACATATTCGGAATTTATTTATTATCTTTAGATACAAATTAAAACTATTGCTTATGTCAAATATATTAGCTGGATTATTTGAACTAAACAGCGATTATAAAAAATTAGAAGCCGATCTTGAAAGTTCAGGTTTCGAAAATTCAGATTACATTGTATATCTTGATAACGGAAAACACAACGCTCAATATTTGGCAAGTGTTTCTGTAAAAGATAATAACCAAACGGATAATGCACAAAATGTTTTTAACCAAAATTCTGTTTTAAAAACATTTATGTTTGAGAATATGAGCATTGAACAAGCCCATTATGATAATCTAAAAAGTTATATTGATGCAAGATGCAAAGCAGAAATCCACAACAGTCCTGATGTAAGGATAAAAGCCTCTACAGCGGGAATGGATTCTGAAGTGAAATTTTAAAACAAATTTGAGAATAAAAATTAATAACCGAAATCCGTAGAACCCTCTACGGATTTTTTACTATTTGAAAAGTCCTAAAAATTTCGTATTTTCGTCTAAATATAGGCTTTTACACAAATGAGTTACGACTTAGAACAGGAAAACAAGGAGATCCTTGCAAGATATAAAGATCTGATCTCTAATACATACCGGACTTTGGATGAGGAAAATAATAAACTTATCCGAAAGGCTTTTGATATTGCATTAGACGCCCACAAAGATCAAAGAAGAAAATCTGGTGAACCATACATTTACCATCCCATTGCTGTTGCCAAAATTGTAGCAACGGAGATTGGTTTGGGTGCAAATTCTATTGCGTGTGCGCTTTTGCATGATGTTATTGAAGATTCAGATTATACTTATGAAGATCTAAAGAAGATTTTTGGTGAAAAAATAGCCAACATCGTGAATGGATTAACGAAAATTTCCATCATGAACCACCAGAATATTTCTGTACAGTCTGAAAACTACAGAAAGCTGTTACTTACTCTTTCTGAGGACTTTAGGGTTATTTTAATTAAAATTGCAGACCGTCTTCACAATATGCGTACGCTGGAAAGTATGGCTCCTGATAAGCAGAAAAAAATTGCTTCGGAAACGGTTTACATTTATTCTCCAATGGCGCACCGTTTGGGTTTGTACAATATCAAATCTGAGCTTGAAGATTTATCTTTAAAATACAATAATCCGGATATTTACAACGAAATCACGGAAAAACTAGAACTCGCTAAAGAAAACCGTGAAAGATATATTGAAGAGTTTAAAAAAGAAGTTTCCGAGAAATTAGACGAGGAAGGATTAAACTTTAAAATTAAAGGTCGCGCGAAAGCCATTTCTTCGATTTACAGAAAAATGCTGAAACAAGGCGTTTCTTTCGAAGAAGTTTTCGACAATTACGCGATCAGAATCATCTATAAATCTGATGCGAAGAATGAAAAATTCCTTGCCTGGAAAATTTATTCGATCGTAACGGATGTTTACCACAGTAACCCATCCAGAATGCGTGACTGGATCACTCAACCGCGTTCTACAGGCTATGAAAGTCTACATTTAACCGTTCTTGGTCCGGATCGAAAATGGATCGAAGTACAAATCCGTTCCGAAAGAATGGACGAAATTGCAGAAAAAGGGGTTGCAGCGCACTACAAATACAAAGAAGGCTACAAACAGAGTTCTGACGATAAAAATTTTGAAAACTGGGTAACAGAAATTCGTGATGTTCTGGAACAACAGCAAGACCTTTCTACGTCTGAATTGTTGGATAATATTAAACTTAATTTATACTCAAAAGAAGTTTTCGTATTTACACCAAAAGGGGAAATTAAAATTTTACCGACCAATGCAACGGCTCTCGATTTCGCCTTTTCTGTTCACTCCGATTTGGGAATGAAGTGTTTAGGTGCCAAAATCAATGGTAAATTGGTTCCGATTTCTTATGTTCTTCAAAATGGGGATCAGATCGATATCCTTTCTTCTCAAAATCAAAAACCAAAATCTGACTGGCTGGAATTTGTCGTTACTTCAAAAGCCAAATCGAAGATTAAAAGTTATTTAAATTCCCAGAAAAATCAACTGGTAGAAGACGGAAAAGAGATTCTTCAGAGAAAACTTCGTCATGCAAAAATTAATTTTAATGATGAAGAAATCAATAAACTTCAAAAATTCTTTAACCTTAAAAGCTCACAAGAATTATTCTTAAAATTCCAAAGTAATGAACTGGATGCGAGTAGTTTAAGAAAATATCTTGAAAGCAAAAACGTATTTAATAATTTACTTTCGAGATTCAGAAAATCTCCGACGAAAAATACGGCTTATATAGAACCGAAAGAGCAGAATCTCGATATGATCGTCTTCGGAAAAGATGAGGAAAAACTGAATTACAGCTATGCGAAGTGTTGTACGGTAATTCCGGGAGATAAAATTTTCGGTTTCATCACTATTTCAGACGGAATTAAAGTTCACAGCGACAATTGTCCGAACGCGATCAACCTTCGTGCGCAATACGATTACAGAGTAATCCCTGCAAAATGGGTGAATGCGGAAAGCTTCAAAAACAGAGTAAAAATCGAGATTGAAGGGCTTGACAGAATGGGAATGATTAATGATATTACCACCGTCATCAGCGGATCGATGGGAATGGATATGAAAAGTATGTCGATTGAATCAAACGACGGAATTTTTACAGGAAATATTATTCTTGAGGTAAAAAATAAAAGCCAGTTGGAACAGACATTTAAAAAACTTAAAGACATCAGCGGCGTTTCAAGAGTGGTGAGAATACAATCTTAAAACATGAATTTAACACTTTATTTTAAAAAATTTTTACACAGCAATCAATCTTCAGGAATCCTTCTGATTTTCTGTGTTTTATTATCTTTATTAATTGCTAATTCTTCTCTATCGGAAAATTTTCAGCAATTTTTAGATAATGAGATCGGAACCGAGATATTCCATCTGAAATATCCCATAAGCATCTGGATTAATGATGGTTTTATGGCTGTTTTCTTCCTTTTGGTAGGATTAGAGATTAAAAGAGAAATGGTGGAAGGTGAACTTTCATCTTTCAAAAATGCGTCGCTTCCTATTTTTGCGGCGATTGGCGGAATGGTGGTTCCGGCAATTATTTTCACTATTTTCAATTTTGGAACGAAATATGGAAACGGTTGGGGAATTCCGATGGCGACGGATATTGCGTTTTCTTTAGCCATCATTTCCATGCTAGGGAAAAAAATCCCTAATTCTATTAAACTTTTCCTTGCCGCATTGGCAATTGTTGATGATTTGGGAGCTATTTTAGTGATCGCTATATTTTACACAGATCAGATTCATTGGGTGTATTTATTACTATCTTTTGCGGTTACCGGTTTATTATTTTTATTAAATTTCTTAAAAGTAACGAAAATTATTTTCTATATCATTCCTGGATTATTTTTATGGTATTTCCTTCATCACTCGGGGATTCATGCTACAATTGCGGGAGTTTTACTGGCATTTTCAATTCCTACCAACGTTTTGCATGTTGAAATTTCACCATTGGAAAAACTGGAACATAAACTCCATTTTCCGGTCAACTTTTTAATCATGCCGATTTTTGCGTTAACCAATACCAATATTACTTTTACCAATGGGATGATTTCAGGGTTGACAAGTACGCTGGGATTGGGAATTATCGGAGGTTTGGTCTTAGGAAAACTAATTGGAATTAATGTATTCTCTTTACTCGCTATTAAATTAAAAATAAGCTCATTACCACAAAATAGTTCGTGGACACAAATGTTCGGAGTAGGATGTTTGGCAGGAATTGGTTTTACGATGTCGATTTTTATCGCATTGCTTTCTTTTAAAGACGAAATTAAAATTCAGGATGAAGCCAAATTTGCCATTTTAATTGCTTCATTTTTGGCAGCCGTTTTAGGTTTTGTAATTTTGAGTATCACTTCTAAAAATCAAATGATGAAGGAGGAAGATTAATGTTTTTTATCTTCATTATTAAATTTCCATTTGTGATCATCATCGCTTTCCAGATTGGGTTCGGAACTTTTTGATTGATAGCCTTTTGCTTCTTTTTTAAGTTCGTCAGATAAAAGTTTTTCAATCCTCAGTTTTCGGAGTGCCATATTCAGTTCGTTGCCGAAAAGAAGGAGATAAACGTTTACATTTACCCAAACCATCAGAAGAATCATACTTCCGATCGATCCGTAAAGAACGTTGTATCGGGCAATATTTTTGACATAAATCGCAAAACCGTAAGTCGTCACCACAAATAAGACCGTCGTTAAAATCGCACCCGGAATCGCCTGACGGAATCTTGCAATTCGCACTGTTCCCAACCAATAAAAAAGAGTTAACAATATAAAATAAAACACCGGAAAAGAGACGAATCCAATGATTTTCGAAAGGTTGTTCACGAGCCAGGAAATATCATAAACCGGAGTAAATAATTTCAAAACAACTTCAGAATAATAGACTCCAAAAAGTGCTAAAAATACAATGGTAATAAACCCGATGGTAATAAAAAACGAAAGGATAAATTCTTTGACATCGGTCATTTTTTCATCCGTATTTTCATTAAATCCATTGATTAAAGAAAATGTTCCGTTGGTGGCAAAAACGAGTGCTAAAACGATTGTTAAGTTACTGATTCCCTTCATATTAGGAATAATATTGTTTTCAATATAGCCTCTTACGTCATTTTCCATTTTTGCAGGGAAAACATTATGAATCAACACTTCAAAAATATAGAACTGCAGCTTGTCGTAGTGTGGCATATAAGGCAAAACCGACAAAAGGAAAAGAAGAAAAGGAAAGAGACTAATGGTAAAACTCCACGAAATGGCAGCGGCTTTACGACCTAATTTTCCTTTAAAAATCCCTCTGATGTAGATCTGAAACATCTGCCAAAGCGAAATTCCCAATACAGGAATATGTATATCATCAAAGAATTCTTGAACTTTCAAGATAAATTTAGGAAGCTTTATATCCATTTTTACTTTAAGATATTATCTATTTTATCAAAGTTTCTGTTTGCAAATGTAGGAGAATTAAATCGGAAACCAACTCCTACTCTGAACAGCCATTGCGTTGTTGAATAAAAATTCTCATTGGAGCTGTTGATCCAGTTCAGTTGAGTACCGCCTCCAAAAAACCATTTTCCGTTATCATATCCTATTCTTGCGTTGGAATATACACCGACATTAAACTCATGAAAATCTTCATCTATCAATTTTGAATAATAAAATTCGGGATAAACTTCCACGATCGCATACCAATTATTTTTAATCTTTTTCTGCACTCCTCCACCCTATCTTAAAGCAATTCTGATATCTTTTGAAGGCGAATCATCCTGAGTTTCATTAAAAATTTCGCCCTGATAAATTGTTTTATTAAGGTCACTGAGAATATTATACTGGTAAAATAAACCTGTACTCAATACAAAAACATCTTTCAGCGGTTGATAACTCATATTGTTGAAGCTTCTGTAATCCGTTTTATTTCCCAACCACAAATAGCTCGTTTCTCCTTTAAAAGAACGGTATTTTGCATCCGGAAACTGCAGATAACCTTCCTGATTATAGTCATTTCCATACAACAAACGCATGAATTCTTTGGTATCCTGAAAATACAAACCTTTCACTTCACTAAAATAAATATACTGTCTGAGTTTTGGACTTAGAAAAAAATTAAATCCGAAATTAAAATATTTTGATTTGCCTTTTTCCGGATCATCATTGTTGATTCTCGTCAGTTTCGGAGCAAAAGAAAAACTGATATCCAACCAACGGTATCGCAGGAAAAATTCGGTATAAAAAGCATCATTCGGTCTTAACCGAAAAATTTTATCCTGATATAATAAGCCAAAAGTATTGTGAAGGTAGCTCAATCCGGTAACGACTGAAATTTTATTTTTATCCTCTTCGATATATTTTTTCATCTGATCGTCATTAATTTCCTGGCTATAAGAAATCAATGATAAACATAAAAAAATACAAGAAGGGATTTTTGCATTCATATGATCGATGTTATCACAAAAGTAATGATTTTTTTAAACTTAGCGTTTGTTTAAATTGATTCAAACACACTGCTTGTTTTTTGACGCAAAGCTTTAATTTAATACTATTTATTATGAAGAGAGCAAAGATGAATCAACAAATTGATTTGATGAAGTACTGTTTTCAAGCTTCGCGAAGCAAATTTTATTGCCTTTGATTTCAAGATAATGCGGAATGTAAATATAATCTTGGTGTTAAAAAAAATAATGAAAATTTAAACAGCCTCTATAATCATTCTAAAATCTCCACAGATTATGACTTTCTCTAATTTATGAATATCTTTGACGCTTAAAATATGTAAAGACAGAAAATGCAGATTAATTTGCTTTGTATTGGTAAAACGGACGATAAAGAAATCACTTCTTTAATTAATTACTACCTGAAACGCCTTCCCAAACACTGGAATTTTGAAATTATCGAGATTCCTGACGTAAAAAATGCAAAAAATCTGTCTCCTGATCTTCTGAAAAAAGAAGAGACAAAACTATTTATGAATCACATCGACAGAACTGATCTTGTCATGATTCTGGACGAAAAAGGAAAGCAGTTTACCAGCAGAGAATTTGCACAAAAAATAGACAGCTGGATGAATTCTTCAGTGAAAAAAATTCATCTTCTGATCGGTGGAGCGTACGGATTTTCTGAGGAAATCTACACCAGAGCCAACGAAAAAATGTCATTATCTAAAATGACATTTACGCACCAGATGATCCGGTTATTTATCGTTGAACAATTGTATCGCGCTGACCAGATTTTACAGGGAAAACCTTATCATAACGATTAACATTATTCTTTACTTTTTACATTAATCTGTCTTTTTGCTTCCCCCACCACAAAAGCAACGGAATTGGCAATATTAAAACTTCGGATCAGCTTAGACATCGGAATGGTTAAATGATTTTCAAAACGGTCTAAAACGTCTTTGCTCAAGCCAACACTTTCTTTTCCGAAAACCAACCAATCACCGTCCTGAAAATCTGTTTCCAGATAAGATTTCTGAGCATGCGAACTCATCAGGAAAACACGCGACATATCCGGAATTATTTTTATCCATTCATCCACATTTTCATATTCGGTAACATCGAGATGCACCCAATAATCCAATCCTGAACGTTTAAGGTTTTTATCATCAATGACAAATCCAAAGGGATGAATTAAGTGTAATTTACTTTCTGTTCCTACACATAATCTTCCGATATTTCCTGTGTTATTTGGTATTTCGGGTTCTACAAGAACAACGTTTAACATGAATAATTTATATTGTTTTTAAATGATTTTCTCTGAAAATCTTATGATGATGATTAATGTTTTATCTTAATTTTCTAAAAAAGTTATTTAATTTCACATTTTTTGTAATACTCAAACAACAAAGGTTTTTCGTATCCCAAACTCACTGCTTTATCCAGACTTGCACATGCTTCTTTGAGTTTTGCGGTTTCAAATAAGATTAATGCTTTGTTTACGTGAGCCTGAGCGAATTTCGGATCGATAGTGATCGCTTTGTTTACATCGGCAAGTGCTTCTTTATTTTTCTTTAATTTAAAATAAACATCTCCTCTTCCGCTGTACAAAAGAGATTCCGGCTTTTCGGAAATCAATTGATTATAATCTTTTAAAGCGCCTTCCAGATCGCCGTTATTCTTTTTAAGATTGGCTAAACCCGTTCTTGCGTAAATATTATCCGGAGCAAAAGTTAAAATCTGATTTAAATCTTTCGCAGCTAAATCTTTTTTGCCCAAATTTTCATAAACTTTAGCGCGCGTAAGATACATATCTGCATTTTCAGGTTCTAATTGAAGACCTTGATTAAGATACGTTATAGCTGCCTGTTTATTCCCTTTTTGCCCGTGAATAGAACCTAAATTGGCATAAACCGCCGCCGACATCGGATTCGCTTTCAACGCCGATTCATAAGATTTGAAAGCCATAGTTGTTTTTCCTAATCTCCTTTGGGAGGTTCCCAAATTATTATAGTATTCGGACTGTAATTTTTGAATTTTTTCAGTTTGAGCTAATTTTGAATATTGCTCTTCTGCGCATTTATAGTCTGCTTTTTGAAAACAGTCTTCAGCAATTTTTTTGTCTTGAGCATAAAAATTTAATGAAGAAAAGGCGAATGCCAGAGATAATAAAGAGTGTTTCATGAAGTTATATTTTGTTTATTGATTACTTTTTTTGCGAGTGCACCAAAAATCACTCCCAATAAAGTTCCAACAAACGCCCCCACCAAAATATCTACCGGGAAATGCACACCTAAATATATGCGGCTGTATGCTACCACTGCAGCCCATACAAATATAACATAAGGAAACCATTTAAGCTTACCTTTTAATAAAATAGTTAAATAAGTTGCTAAAAAGAAGGTATTAGAGGCATGTGCAGAATAAAAACCGAATTGACCGCCACACTTCACAACTCTCATGTGATGCTCTAATAAAGGGTCGTGACAAGGTCTTAGTCTTTCAACACCATGCTTGAAAATACTTGCCACCTGATCTGAAACCGTAACACCGATCGCAACAAATATCAAAATAAAAACTAAAGATCTTAGTTTATAATTTTTATATAGAAAATAACAGAAAATAATATAAAGCGGAACCCAGATCCAGGTACTGGAAATCAATATCCAAAACTGATCGAAAGGCGTATCTCCCAAGTTATTGAGAAACAAAAACAGCTTCCTGTCTTCCTGAATAATCTCCTCCATCTTATCTGCTTACAGGTCCCTGATACGTTTCGTCTTCAGAAGGTTTTGGTGCGGAAGGCTCATCTGCCGGTTTAGATTCTATCAACATATCTTTCTCGATATCTTTCATAGGATTAAAATCTTTTGCGGCATCTTTTACTTTTTCAATCTCACGTTTGATCTCAGAAATAGGGTTATCTGTTTCTTTCATGATTTCCGTTTTGATGTCTTCCACCGCTCCACGCATTTTTCTTACACCTGCGCCTAAGTCACGTGCAATCTGAGGAAGTTTATCCGGTCCGAATAATACAACGATCGCCACTGCGATCAATGCCATTTCTCCAATGCTTAATTCCATTTTGTAAAATTACGAAAGATATATGAAACTGTATATGAAATATTGATTTTTAATAAAATATTAAGTTTTAAATTAATTGGGTGTTTCTTAAGGATTAAAAAGAATCATAAGCTCAATATGACACTTATTAAAATACTTTTAGAAATTTAGAGACTTTTTAAATTTTATATTATAAATTTTGTAACCTGTTTGAAAATCTATTTTTTTGAAAGTGAAAGTTTTTACATTGAAAGACTTAAGATCTTTTCAAACAGAATCTATTATTCTTTTTAACGCAAAGATTATATTTACATCCCACATTATTTTTAGAAGGCAAAGGCAAATGAAATTTGCTTCGCGAAGCTTGAAAACAACGCTTCATCAAATCAACTTGTTGATTCATCTTTGCTTACCTACTATTAAATACTATTGAATTAAAACTTTGCGTCAAAAAATGAGCAGTGATTTTTAAAAGTTTGAATCAAATGTA
This sequence comes from Chryseobacterium ginsenosidimutans, assembly GCF_024807225.1. GTDB lineage: Bacteria > Bacteroidota > Bacteroidia > Flavobacteriales > Weeksellaceae > Chryseobacterium > Chryseobacterium ginsenosidimutans. The sequence continues at coordinate 2,111,310 of NZ_JANUCO010000001.1, read as the reverse complement.
AACAGCTCTTATTTTAAACAAAAAGAACAAACCAAAAATATGATCTGTCATTTTATTATTCTAAATTTTTTCTTTTTTAATTCCTTTTTTTGAAAATTCAAATAGGTAATCACCACACTTACAGACATTAAAATAAACGCTAAAAAGAATGGCGCCCCGGGAAATCTGAAACTCGTATTCTTCTCACTGAAATGATAAAATAAATTTGCCATCAAAGGAGGTCCTATTGTCGCTGTGATACTCATTAAACCTGTTAATGCACCCTGCAATTCGCCCTGTTCATTTGCCGCAACTCCTTTTGTAATCACCGATTGAAGTGAGGGTCCGCAAATTCCGCCCAGACAATACGGAACAAGAATCGCAAACATCATCCAACCTTCTGTGGCAAACGAAAACAACAACATCCCGATTGCATACATCGCAAGACCGATATAGATACTTTTATGTTCACCCAACTTTGGCGCTGTCCATCTAATCAGAACTCCCTGAACCAATGCAACCAGCAATCCTACGACTCCCAATGATATTCCTACCGTAACGGACGTCCATTTAAATTCTGCCATTGTAAAATAGCTCCAGTTTGACTGAACGGCGTGACCTGCAATATATACCAAAAACAATGTTACTACCAATCCTGAAAGCTCGGGATGTTTAAACAAAAATTTAAATGAACCGATGGGATTGGCTCTTTTCCAATCAAACTCTCTTCTTTTATCTTTATCAAGACTTTCCGGAAGGATAAAATATCCGTACATAAAATTTAAAAGACATAAAACTGCAGCCGCATAAAACGGTACTCTTGGACCAAAATGCCCCAAAACTCCTCCCAACAAAGGACCAATGATAAATCCTAATCCAAAAGCAGCTCCGATCATCCCAAAATTCTTCGAGCGATCGCTGTCTGTAGAAATATCAGCAATATAAGCACTTGCAGTGGTAAAACTGGCTCCTGTAATTCCTGCAATCACTCTTCCTACAAATAAAAGCCAGATAGTTGGTGCTAAAGCAAGAAAAATATAATCTACGGCAAAACCGAAAAGAGAAATCAAAATAATTGGTCGACGACCATATTTGTCGCTTAAATTTCCTATTACTGGAGAAAATACAAACTGCGTAAAAGCATAGGCAAAACCAAGCCAGCCTCCATATTTAGCGGCTTCATTAACGCTGCCATGAATGAGTTCTTCAATAAGCTTCGGGATTACAGGAATAATAATTCCCAATCCTATCACGTCTATTAAAAGAGTGATAAATATAAAACCAATAGCCGCTTTTTTCCTCGAGTTTTCCATAGTGATGCAAAAATAATCAAATCGGGAAAAATAATCATTCTAAATAGTGGTAATTAGTTGATGGTTGATAGTTGATGGTTGTTGGTTGTTGGTTGTTAGCTTATGGCTGTAAAGTTTTTAAATTTTTAAACATAAAAAGAGCCTTTCAAAATTGAAAGGCTCTTTTTCTTATTTATTGTAGTATAAATTATTTTGAAGCAAGAACTTCTTTGTTGGAAGTTGTTTTACCATGTACTTCATCTTCTTTCCCTGTTTTCAGGAAGTCATAGGCAATAGCCGATGCGACGAAGATTGATGAATACGTACCGAATCCGATACCTATTAACATCGCAAACATGAATCCTCTTAAGTTATCTCCACCGAAAATGAAGATCGCTAAAATTACCATAATTGTAGTAAATGACGTGTTGAACGTTCTACCCAATGTACTGGAAATAGAGTCATCAAATAATCCTGCTAATGTTAATGATTTCTTCTCTCTTAAATACTCTCTAATTCTGTCGAAGATAATTACCGTGTCATTGATCGAGTAACCTAATACCGTCAAGATCGCAGCAACGAAATCCTGGTTGATTTCCATGTTGAACGGCATGAATTTGTGAAGCAATGAATACGCTCCCAAAATAATAACCGCATCGTGGAACAACGCTGCAACAGCACCAAGAGAGAACTGCCATTTTCTAAATCTGATTAAGATATAGATAAAGATACCTCCTAAAGCTGCAACTACAGCAAGAATACCGTGAGTTTTGATATCGTCTGCAACAGTAGGTCCTACTTTTTCAGAAGAAATGATTCCTACGTGACCTTTTTCAGGAGCTTTGAAATCTCTTACTGTGGTGTTTGCAGGAAGACTTGTTTTTAAACCTTCGTATAATTTCTGCTCAACAGTCTGGTCAGCTTGCAGAGATTCGTCATCGATAAGGTAATCTGTTGAGATTTTCAATTGGCTGTCGTTTCCGAAAGTTTTAGCTTCAACAGAAGAGTTTTTACCGTCTTCAGTTTTGAAAATTGTCACCAATTTACCTTCGATATCTTCAGCATTAACTGCTTTATCAAATCTTACTACATAATTTCTACCTCCTGTAAAATCGATACCGTATTTGAATCCGTTGATTGCAATAGATGCAATAGAAATTACCGTAAGAACAGCAGAAATGATGTAAGCATATTTTCTTTTTCCGATAAAATCGATCCAAGTATTTCTGAAAAGATTTTTCGTAGCAGCCGTCCAAACAGAAAGGTGTTTTCCTTTGTTTAATCTAGAGAAAATCATCGCTCTTGAAATCAATACCGAAGTAAAGAACGTCATCAAGATACCTATTCCCAACGTTAATGCGAAACCTTTAATTGGTCCTGTTCCGAAAAGGAAAAGTACTCCCGCCGTTAATAACGTCGTTAAGTGACCATCCACAATCGCACTTAAGGCATGTTTGAAACCATCTTTATAAGCTTCTAAAATACTTTTTCCTGCAAATAATTCTTCCTTGGTTTCTTTCGTAAATAATTACGTTTGTATCTACCGCCATCGCCATTGTAAGAACGATACCCGCGATACCAGGAAGGGTAAGAGTGGCATCAACAGAATCCATAATTCCGAAGATGTAGAATAAGTTGATAATCATCGCGATTACAGCGTACACACCTGCACCACCGTAATAGAAAATGATATAAACGATAATTAGTAAGAATGCGATACCGAATGACATTACCCCTGCATCAATAGACTCTTGTCCTAATGAAGGTCCTACAACAGTAGCCTGAACCACTTTTGCACCTGCAGGTAATTTACCAGCACCTAAAACGTCTACCAATTCTTTAGCTTCTTCCTGAGAGAAGTTACCAGAGATTTGAGTTCTACCGTTAGGAATTGCATTTACAACGTTCGGAGCAGTATACACTCTTCCGTCCAATGTTACCGCAACGGGCTTACCAACGTTTTTCTCAGTTAAAGTTTTCCATTCTTTAGCACCTTTAGAATCCATCTGCATGTCTACTACTACTCTGCTCAACTCATCATAGCTGATATTAGCAGTTTCAACAGCACCGTCTACAGGAGCTTTTTGGTTGATGTTACCTCTGATTGCATACAATACTAAACTTTCAGCATCGGTAGCTTCAGGCTTGTAACCCCACATGAATTGGGTATATTTAATGTTAGACGGGCGTAAAGACTGACCTACTTTGCTGTTCAAGATCTTGTTTACAGCAGCAGTATCAGAAAGTTTTACATTCGCAACACCGTTTGTTCTTAATTTGTCAATGTGTAAAAGATTCATGAAGTTTACGTTCTTCGCAACTCCCATAGAATCACCTTTTACAGCAACCATAGACGTTAAAGTCTGGAAATAGGGTGCCATTTCAGGAACTTGTTGTACTTCCCAGAATTGAAGTTTTGCAGAAGTCTGAAGCATTTTCTTCACCTTATCGATGTCCTTCATACCCGGCATTTCCACAGAAATTCTTGCAGTACCCGGTACTCTCTGAACGTTTGGCTGCACAGCACCCATTTTATCGATTCTGGTTCTGATCACCTCAAAAGCTGTTCCTACAGATGCATCGATTTTTCTTTTAACAATACTTTTCACCTGATCATCAGGAGTGTTGTATTTCACCTCTGTAAGTGTAGTGTTTCCGAAAAGTTCCGGATCTGCCAACTTAAGGTTTGTACCTTTAGCACTGTTAATCGCTTCGAATTGCACGAAGAAATTGTCGATGTAAGATTTTGTAGAATTCTTCTGAACTTCATCGGTTTTGTTTAAAGCCTCGATAAGAATCGGGTTTGTAGAATAATTTGTTAAATCATTCACCAAGTCTCTCTGGTTGATCTCCAAAAGAACGTTGATCCCTCCTTTCAAGTCAAGACCAAGTTTCATTTCCTTGTCTTTGGCTTTAGTGTAATAAAGTTTTGTGAATCCTAGATTCAGTGTATCCTTAGAAAGTTTTGCAATTTCTTTCTGATACTTCTCCGGATTGTCTCCTGCAATAGCAGTTGCCTGCTTTTCAATTTTGCTGGCGTACCATGTTGGTAATAGCTCGTTTAAGCAAATCAACCCTAGTACAATAGCAACAATTGTAATAAGTCCTTTTCCTTGCATTTTGTTATAACTACGTTAAATTAAGTCGGCAAATATAATCATTTTATTGAATTTTATGAATTATTAACAACAGAAATCGTTTATTTTCAGATATATCGGTCATCTTATTTTTATTTAAGATTTAATAATTTTTTGATGATATCGTAATGAATATTTCAAATCTTGATTGGTATGAAATTTTCATTCAGTTTAAGACACTAAATATCAAAATATTATGAAAAAACTACTTTTTTGCGCAAGTATTTTTTCTTCCTTCATTATGAATGCCCAAAGCATTAATCTGGAAGAATTTGCTACAGGATTTACCGCCCCTGTCGAAATTGTAAATGTGAATGACAGCAGAATGTTCGTCGTTCAACAAAACGGAATCATTAAAATCGTACAACCCAATGGAACAGTAAACTCTACTAATTTTTTAAACATCGGCTCAAAAATCACTTACGGTGGCGAAAGAGGACTTTTAGGTCTTGCTTTTCACCCACAATACTCTACAAACGGGTATTTTTTTGTGTATTACAACGACTTAGACGGTGACATCACTGTGGCAAGATACACTGTAAGCTCAAATCCCGATGTTGCTGATGCGACCACTGAAAAAATTATTTTAAATCAGGCAAAACCGTTTGATAATCACAATGGTGGAAGCATTCACTTTGCTCCGGATGGTTATTTGTGGGTTGTTACAGGTGACGGTGGAAGCAGCGGCGATCCGAACAATAATGCCCAAAACAAAAATTCCCTTTTGGGGAAATTATTAAGACTTGACATCAATTCTACCGGACCTTACAATATTCCTCCGGGAAATCCTTTTGTGGGAGTCGACGGAGCCGATGAAGTCTGGGCTTACGGATTGAGAAACGCCTGGAAATTTAATTTTGATACCACTTCCGGAAATGTGATGATCGCAGATGTTGGACAAGGACAGATTGAAGAAATCAACAGAATGCCTTTAACACAGGCGGGAATCAACTACGGATGGCGATGTTATGAAGGAAACAATACTTACAACACGTCAGGTTGTGCCGCACAAGCTACCATGACTTTCCCGATTGCAGCCTATAATCATTCAGGAGGAAAATGCTCGATTACAGGAGGTTATATTTACAGAGGCACCCAATTTCCTGTTTTACAGGGAAGATATATTTTCGCAGATTATTGTTCTACCCAAATCGGAAGTTTGAATCCCGATGATTCAATCACTTGGACTTCAGCGTTTTCGGGGAATAATTTTTCAACATTCGGAGTGAATAATCTAAACGAATTATTTGTTGCAGCAGTCAATAACGGCAAAATTTTCAAAGTGACAACAACGACGTTGGGAACTCAGGAAAATGATCTTTCCGTTCAAATAAAAGTATATCCAAATCCGGCTTCAAAAAAAGTTTTTATTGAAGGTTTAAAAGACAAAAACGTTACTGTTGACATCATCAATTTTGAAGGTAGAAAGGTTTTAACACAAGCAAAAATCGGAAACGATAACAGCGTTGATATTTCGGGAATTCCTGCAGGAGCTTATTTTATCACCCTAAATTCAGGTGATCTTAAAGCGTACAGCAAAAAATTAATTATTAAATAAAATATATTTTCAAACAGTTTTTTAAGCCTCAGTCATTTTTGATTGGGGCTTTTTCAAAAAGTATAAAATTAAGAATAGCGGTACAATTATTATTAATCTCGCAATGAAAGAAAATCTTTCAACCTCATTATCAAACAGATTATTTGGAATTAAAGCAATCAATAAAAACGAAATAATAAAAAATATAATTTCTAAAGTTGATAATTTTCTCTCTTCTTCTTTTTTTATAGTAAATTTCGAACTCAATATCCAAAAACCTAAAAATAAAATCATAAAAGGGAAAGACCAGATTCTGTAGGTATCATAAGCGACTGCATGAAGCAATAATGGCACAAATGAAACGATCGCCAATAAAAGAAACAACTGAAAATTTTGTTTTAATTTAAATTCTTTAAAAATCATCCATAACGAAAAAAGAATTGGAATTCCATATAATATCGTTCCTTTGGAAATGAACAATCTTTGGATAAAACTTCCGCTTTCTTCTTTAAAATAATAACTGAAACTTTTTGTATAAGCAGAAGATACGGAATCTGCTACTTTTTCGGAAATAAAAGGAATTTGCTTTAAATAATTAAAAATCGTAGAAAAATAATTTTCACCATTGATTTCCTGATACGCAGAAACTGAAATCGTTGCCAGAAAAGGTAATACTAAAAACGAACTCAGGCTCTTTAAAAAATTCACCGAAAAAACACTTTTAAATGAAAATTTTTCGCTTGGAATTTCGGTAATAATCAAAGCAAAACAACTTATAGGCATCATCAGAAAAAAAGAAATTTCATGAATGAAAATGCTGATCGTAACAATAATTGACGATAAAAATATCTTCTTTTTTTTAATTAAATAAATAACCAAAATCGTCATTAAAAAGACAACATGATCCATATATCCAATCAAGTGTGCAGAAAATATAATGTATTGTGACAAGAAAAAGATCAGAAAAAATAATATCCTATAAAAACTGTTTTCTTGTTTAAAAATTTCCTTGATCGCAATTTTGAAAATCAGAATATATAACAGAGACAATATTCCTGCAGAAAGAATTAAAATAGAAAATTCATTTTTCTGAAAAAGCCAGCCAAAAATTTCTCCGGCAAGTCCTCTTTTGATAAATCCAAATCTGTAATCGAGCATCCAATGTGCTTCCGACCAATCATTGGGAAACCTTATCGTTTTTAAAACACTAAAAATCAGCGCATACAGATAAAGTACAATCAAAAGAACTTTCCTGCTCATAGATTAGATCGTCATTGAGAAAATTCTCGTTTCCGGTTTATTTCTCATCATTCGAAGATCGAAAACCATCGCTACATTTCTTGTAAATGCTCTTCCTTTTTCTGTAATTTTTATTTGGTGATCGTGGATTTCTACCAATTCGTCTTTTTCCATTTCTTTCAGCATTTCGAATGCGTTTTCCAGTTCAGGGAAAGAATTATTAACGTCAAAAGTAGTTTCCAACTGACACATTAAATTCAGAATATGTCTTCTTACCGTAAGATCTTCATCATTTAAAATATGACCTTTTACCACAGGAATTTCGCCTTCTTCAACCATTTTCTGGTACTCTTCCACTGTTTTTATATTTTGTGCAAAAGCATACCAAGAATCTGAAATTGCAGACATCCCCAAACCAACCATCAATTGGGTTTTGCTTGAAGTGTAGCCCATGAAATTTCTGTGTAATTTTTTTTGAATTAAAGATTGGTACAAATCATCATGCTCCAGAGAAAAATGATCCATTCCAACTTCGATATATCCTAAATCTTCCAATAATTTTTTACCATCTTCATACAAACGGCGCTTTTCTTCACCACTTGGAAGGTCATTTTCATCAAAACCTCTTTGTCCTACCCCTTTTACCCACGGAACGTGAGCGTAAGAATAAAACGCCAAACGATCAGGTTTTAATTCCATTGTTTTGCGGATGGTATTTTCCATCGCTTCCCAACTTTGGTGCGGAAGTCCGAAAACCAAATCATGACTGATTCCTCTGTAACCAATCTCTTTTGCCCATTCCGTCACTTCTTTTACCTTTTCAAAAGGCTGAATTCTATTGATCGCTTTCTGAACTTTCGGATCGTAATCCTGAACTCCAAAACTCACTCTTCTGAACCCTAAATCATACAAAGTCTGAAGATGTTCTCTGGATGTATTATTTGGATGCCCTTCAAAAGAAAATTCCTGATGATCTGCAATTTCAACTGTTTCAAAAATTCCTTCCAATAAAGTTTTTAAATTTTTCGGAGAAAAGAACGTCGGAGTTCCTCCCCCTAAGTGAAGTTCTTTCAATTTCGGCTTTTCATCAAATAACTGAAGATACAACTGCCATTCTTTCAACACACTTTCCAGATACGGAATTTCTACGCTGTGTTGTTTCGTAATACGCTTATGACACGCGCAAAACGTACACAACGCTTCGCAAAAAGGCAGGTGAATATAGATAGAAATTCCTTCCTCTCCATTCGTCTCCTTAAAAGTCCTGATCACACTCTGCTTCCACAATTCTGGAGAAAAAGAACTTTCGTCCCAATAAGGAACTGTAGGATAAGAAGTGTAACGAGGTCCTGGAATATTATATTTATCTATTAAAGAATTCATTTTCGTTTTAAATTTTAAGTATGAACTTCTCAATTAAAATTCATAATGCAAAATTAAATATATCTTATGGATTTTGAATCATGAAATATATTAGGGTCTTTTTTCGAAATTTATAATGAGTCTAAATACCTCTTCCGCAAATTTTTGCCCCAAATCGATGTAACCCGCACTGTTATAATGCCACGGATCATTGCCATAACCGTAATTTTTAGTTGAACGGACAATCGCTGCACTTTTATCATTCTTCACAAATTTCTCCTGTGCATACTGTACCAACTCACCCATTTTCCAAACCCGACCCGACGGATCTTTTCCTGAATCTGAAATTTTTCCGATCACAACAGGAAGATCATCCGATAATAAAGTCGCTCTCATCTGATTCATTAAAGTTTTCAAATGATCGTAATAGGTATTGGCAATTTCTTCGGTATAGCTTGCATCGCCTTCTCCCTGCATCCAAAGAATTCCGGAAGGAACGAGGGTATCTTTTTTTCCGTCTTTGTCGATATCTGTTTCTGATAACGCATTTTTTACGGTTTTTAAAAAATTGTCATACTGATTCAATCCGTTTGCTCCGTTGAAATCAGAATCCCAACAACCGAAATTTCCTCTCGCCACACTGTCGATGGAAGTTCCTTCTCTCGCATATTTTATCAGCGCAATTTTATCGTTGGGGAAAAGTTCTTTCATTTTTTTAGCAAAAGACATTTCCAAACCGAATCTGTCTGAAAGCGTATTTGTTTTTCCGTCGGTTTTAAAACCTGTTCCGTTTCCGGGTTTCAGAACGTCCCATTTTCCTGTTCCGCCGTTCAAATCTCCGTCCGGAACAGAATTTCCCTGAAAAATATAAACATCTTTCATACTTTTCAAATCATCCGGAAGGTCTTTATTATACCCGAAACCATTCATATTGGATTGCCCCGCAAGAATGAAAACACGAATCTTCTGAGTATAAAATAAAGCCGGAATTAAGAAAAGAAAAAATATTTTCAGGTTTTTCATATGGAAAATTTAGACAAAATTAACTTGAAGAAAATTTTAATTGATCTTATTCGGAATGATAAGTTCTATGATGAGGATTTAAAATTTCAACTTCATTAGAGAAATCCTATCTTTTCCTGCAAAAACAACAGTATTTTCATTAACCCATTCACAAACAAAAAATCCTCTCTCCTCGGAAATCTTTGTCCAAGTTTTCCCAAAATCTGAGGAATAACTGATGTGTTGATCTCCTACAGAAATCATTTCTTTTCCCTTAGAATTCGGCTTAATTTTTACGCAAGTTGTATATCCCGCGTTTTGTCCGGAAGCCTGAATCTGCCAAGTTTCACCCCCGTCATTCGTGGTTGCGATATTGTTGATGTTTGCATCCTGTTTGGTATAATCTCCTCCAACAGCAACCCCGAATTTATCATCTAAAAAATCAATAGAATACATTCCTTGCGAAGATTCTCCTTGGATAAAAGGTGTATTGAAAATCTCAAATTTATTAGTCTTAAAATTTAACCTTAAAATTCTTGAAGATTTCCCTCCGGTTGCAACCCACAAATATTTTTTTGATGAAGCAATATTTGTATTGCTTGCTGCAAATGCGGCTTCACCTTCATTTAATTTTATATTATTTGAAAAAAAGCTCCATTCCCCATTTTTGTACATTGTTAATTTTAGTCTATTATCATCGGTATCACTAAATGCAAAAGCCAATTTATTATTAACAAAATGAAAGGCGTCATAAAATGCAGCTTTACTCACGTCAGAAAAACCATTTTGGTACTTTAAACTTTTTTTATCAATTGTAAAAAAATGAGCAGGACTTTCAATATTCACAGCATAAAAAGAATTTTCATCTTGTGCTAATGTCCGAAACTGAAGTTTTTCATCAGATAATTTAATCTGTTTCTGATTTTTAGAATTTTTTAAATCAACAAAACCAAACTTAGAGTCTGTTCCGCTGTACCAGACTTTATTATCGTAGATTTCGAGAGCTCTTATACTTATCTTATCATTAAATATGGTTTCAAGGCTTTCGATCTTCTGAGAAAAGGAAAATATCCCTAAGAAGGAAAATAAAAGTGGTAACATCTTTTTCATACTGACAAAAATAAAAAATCCACAGACCTCTCTGTGGATTTTTTTGAATTTATATTTAAATTATAAATCTAAATCTGTTTTATCTAAAGGCTCTTGTTCTGCCTTGAAAGTTTCTCCGTAACCCACTTTGTGAAGTTTACTGTTTCTAAGACTGTATGAGAAATAAATAATCACGCCCAGAGCAAGCCAAGCTAATGAAAGATATTTCGCCTCATGACTTAGGTTCCAGATCAAATAAACATTGATACAAATTCCCAATGTTGCAATAACTGGCAACGCAGGAACTTTAAATGTTCTTGGCATATTCGGTTCTTTTTTTCTTAAAATCCAAACCGCTACACAAACCATTGTAAAGGCAAACAAAGTTCCGAAACTCGTCATATCCGCTAATTTGCTGATTGGAGTAAGAGAAGCGATCGTTGCAATAACAATACCTAAAAGCATTAAACTTTTGGCAGGAGTTTTTCTTACCGGATGTACATCACTGAACATTTTAGGAATTAATCCGTCTTTAGACATACCCAAGAAAATTCTAGACTGTCCCATAATCATTACCATTAATACAGAGATTAAACCTACCGTTGCAGCAATTGTAATAATGTAACCAGCCCAACCTTGACCAGCAATTTCAAATGCATACGCTACAGGAGCTTTAATTGCATCCGGATATTTTCCTTGAGGATTAAAATCCTGATAATTCATCATTCCTGTAAGAACTAATGATACTAAAATATACAATCCTGTACATACCAAAAGTGATACAATGATCGCAAACGGTACGTCTTTTTTAGGATTAATTGCTTCACCGGCTTGGGTAGAAACTGCATCAAATCCTACGTAAGCAAAGAATATCGCCGCGGCTCCGGAAACAACTCCCTGAATTCCGTACGCTTCTTTCAGATTTTCACCTTCCTTAACCATTGTAGCTGCAGGAATAAACGGATCCCAGTTGGCTGTATTAATAAAGAATACACCGGCAATAATTACAAATAACACCGCCGAAACCTTCATAATTACAATAATGTTGTTCGCTTTAGCAGCTTCTTTCGTTCCTTTGATCAAAATAGAAATTACAAATAAAACGATTAAAAAAGCAGGTAAATTCATTGAAAAACCTTCTCCTGTGTAACTTGCAGGATCTGAAGTAAGATAATCCGGCAAATGCAGACCAAACATTTTTAGTAGCTTATTAAAATATCCGGACCAGGATACAGCCACAGTCATAGATCCCATTGCATATTCGAGGATCAATCCCCATCCGATAATCCAAGCGAAAATTTCGCCCACTGTTCCGTATGCATACGCATAAGCAGAACCCTCTACCGGTAAAATTGATGCAAATTCTGAATAACATAATGCTGCAAATACACAGGCAATTCCAGCGATGATGAAAGAAAGAGCTAATGCAGGTCCTGCGTGATAATACGCTCCGGTACCTGTAAGTACAAAAATTCCTCCACCGATAATAGCTCCGATTCCGATAGCTGTAAGACTCCATTTACCAAGTACTCGTTTGAGCTGACTGCTTTTCATATCATTCTCAAAAGCACTCATTGGTTTTTTGGTCCAAATTTTAGACATATTTTATTATTTATTAAAGATTTACGAAAATATAAAAAAATTAGAAACATTAACCTTTATTAATAAACTTTAATTAAAAATTTTAAATTTAAAAATATAAAAATCTGATTTCCATATTTATTACATCATTTTCAAATCTCTCTTTTTTTGTTTATTTTTGAGGTCATGAATTTATACGATCTTTTCGTAAAGCCCTACGAAAGCTACACAACGTTCCAGATTTTCTTAGAATCGTTCGCTGCGATCGTCGGAATTCTGAGTGTTTATTTTTCCATTAAAAAAAATATCTGGCTCTATCCTACCGGAATTGTTTCTACCTTAATATACGTTTACATTCTTTTCAACTTCGGATTGCTTGGAGATTGCATGATTAACGTTTATTATACCGTAATGAGTGTGTACGGATGGATTTTGTGGGCAAAAAGCTCTGAAGATCATATTCATGTGGATGTAACGTGGGCTTCAAAGAAAGAATGGATTTATGGAATCCTGCTTTTTTTATTAAGTCTGATTCTGGTAACTGTCATTTATTATTACAAACCTTATATTGATAATCAGTTTTCTATGGACGGTACCAATCTCGGTCTGTATCATCTGGATTGGGGAAATTGGCTGGATGTGATAACCACTTCGATATTTTTAGTCGGCATGTGGTTTATGGCGAAAAGACGCATTGAGAACTGGATTTTCTGGATCATTGGAGATTTTATTTGCATGCCCATGATGATTTATAAAGGCCTAGGAATCACTTCGGTTCAATATTTGGTATTTACTATAATGGCGATACAAGGATACGTCAGTTGGAAAAAAAGTTTTAAGAAAAAAAGTTTATAAAAGTCATGAAAAATTTATTAAAAATAGCATTTGGTATTATAGCAATCAGTAGTTTGACTGCTTGTACTGTGTATTCCGATCCTTATGCAGATTCATATGGAAATCCTTCTTATGACAACGGATATTATTATGCACCTCAAGGATATTACGGAAATGGAGGATATTGGGGAAATGACGGATATTATTACAGAAATAACATGAGTTATTACTATGATAACGGTTCTCCTTATTATTATCAGAACTACAACAACACCAGAAGAAAAGTGTATGTTGAGAGAAGATCTGGCGGAAACGGGCAAACAACTTCACAAAGACCCAACAACGGTTTCAGAGGTAGTGTAAATGACGGAACTTCGAATGGTGGATTCAGACCAAACAATGGTCAAAACAGTGGACAGAGACCCAATAACGGTTTCAACAACCAACCACAAAATACACCAAGACCTCAGAATAATAACGGAGGTTTTAGAAATAATTCATCAAGCAATAATAATTCTAACAATAATAATTCAAACGGTGGGTTTAGGAATAATTCTTCAACCAACAATAGTAACTCGAACAGCGGTGGTTTTAGAAACAGCTCTCCGCAACCTCAGCAGAGTTCACCGCAACCTCAGCAAACAGCTCCTCAACCAACGAGAACCAACGGAGGCGGATTTAGATAAAACGATTATAAATAAGGAAACGAACAGCTCACACTGTTCGTTTTTTGTTTTAATTGTAGTAATTTTGCATGTTCAATTTTAGACAAAATATTACATCAAAAAATATGGAATTTTATAAATATCAAGGGACAGGAAACGATTTTGTAATGATTGATAATCGCGATCTTCAGTTTCCTAAAGAAAAAGATATCATCGAAAAATTGTGCGACAGACGTTTCGGAATCGGCGCGGATGGTCTTATTTTATTGGAAAATGACGATAAGTACGATTTTAAAATGGTGTATTACAATTCTGACGGCGGAGAAAGTACAATGTGCGGAAATGGAGGAAGATGTCTGGTTGCCTTTGCTTTTTTCCTCGATATTTTTGAGAATAAATGTAAGTTCATCGCGATTGACGGTGAACATGATGCAGAAATCCACAACGGAATCGTGAAGTTAAAAATGATCGATGTAGAGACCATTTCTAATGATGGAAAAGATTCTGTGATGAATACAGGTTCGCCGCATTATGTAAAATATGTTGAAGATTTGGTGAATTATAATGTTTTTGCAGAAGGAAACGGCATCAGAAATTCTGAAAATTATGCAGAAAAAGGAATCAATGTGAACTTTGTGGAAAAAATTACGGAGGATGAAATCTTCGTAAGAACCTATGAACGAGGCGTTGAGGACGAAACTTTCAGTTGTGGAACAGGAGTTACGGCTTCGGCTTTAACTTTTTTACAAAATAACAATCTAATCTCTGTCAAAGTAAAAACTTTAGGGGGAAATCTTAAAGTTTATGCTGAAAAAAGCGGAAACTCATTCCAGAATATTTGGCTTGAAGGTCCTGCGAAACAGGTTTTTAGAGGTAAAGTAGATCTTATTTAAAAAACAAAAAAAACTTTTAATCGACATTTAAATGAAAAAAGCTATTCTCATTATCATCTTACTTGTATTTGTAGTAGGCGGATTTTTTGGTTTTAGATTTTATAAAAAATATTACGGAAACAACATCGGAAAAGATGGATATGTTTTGATTCCTCATAATGCGAATTTTAAACAAATCCTTGATTCTGCAGCAAAATATGTTGACAATAAAGAATCTTTCGAAGCGGTTGCCAAAGAAAAAGATCTTGAAAAAAACTTCAAAGCGGGGCGTTATCATTTCCAGAAAGGATCGGGAAACTCCAAATTGGTGAATATGATAAAAGCCGGAAATCAAAGCGAAAACAGCTTTAGAATTGGTGATTTTGGAGATATGTATCAGATGATCGGTAAGGTTTCTAAAAAAACAGAACTTGATTCTTTACAATTTGTGAACGATCTTAATACCATTGCGATTGAGAAAGGCTACAATAATGCTGAAGATCTTAAAAAATATTTCTTCATCGATACTTATAATTTTTTCTGGACGGTAACTCCCAAAGAGTTTTTCAAAAAATTTGATGACCAGTACAATGAATTCTGGAACAGCGAAAGAAAAGCGAAAGAGCAGCAATCTGGCTTAACGAGAGATCAGATCTACGCTTTGGCTTCTATTGTTTATAAAGAATCCGGCGGAAAAAAAGATGAAATGAAAACCATTGCAGGATTATACCTGAACCGTTACAGAAAAGATATGAAACTTCAATCTGACCCGACGGTAATTTATGCCATTAATAAGCAGACCAATTTTAAACAACAAATCAAAAGAGTTCTTTACAAGTATTTACCTACTCCATCGCCTTACAATACGTATGCGAACAAAGGTATTCCTCCCGGACCGATCTGTGTGGTTGACAAAAACTCTGTAGATGCCGTTTTAGATGCCGAAAAGAACGATTATATCTTTATGTGCGCAGATCCTGCAAGATTCGGGTATCACAAGTTTACGGCAAGTGCAGAACAGCACGCCATCAATGCAAAAGCCTATCAGGACTGGCTGAATTCTAAAAATATAAAATAGAAAATATATTTAACTTTATTTTAACAATTCAACAATTAACATTTAGCTTTTTAAAGCGACATATACATTATAAATAATAAATTACCCTTGGTATTTCGGAATTAACCCAATTAACAATTTCGCAATATTAAGAAGAATCTTTCACGATTTTACATAAAAAAATTCCTTATGAATCAGACGGAAATCATTAACATTTTTACAAAAAAAACCTTAGGGCTTACTTTTGTACTTTCAGCCGCGGCATTTGCTTTTGCGCAGGACAAAGTAGGTATTTCCGGGTCGGTTGTTAATAAGAACAATCAGCCTGTACCTTATGCTTCGGTTACGTTCAGTAACAAGGCAAATAAATTATTCAGCGATGCTACACTTACCGACGAAAAAGGTCAATACAAATTAGATCTTGCTCCCGGAGCTTATGATATTACTGTAGAAGCAATCGATTACCAGAAAAGTGTGATCAACAAACAGATTACAGCTGCCGGAAATATCGGTGCTTTATCTATCGAACCTGAAAAAAGTGCTACCAATATAAAAACGGGAGACATTCAGGGAGTTGTCATCACTGCACCTTCTACAAAACCGTATAAAGTAGAACTGGATAAAAGAACGTATGATCCTTCTCAGGATATTATCAGTAAAGGTGGTAATTTACAAGATGTTCTTCAAAATGTTCCTTCCGTAGAAGTTGATACAGATGGTACGGTTTCTATGAGAGGGAGCTCGAATGTTAAGTTTTTAATTAACGGTAAACCTTCTGCCCTTCTTGGTATTTCGGAAGGAAGTAACGCTCTTCAGAGTATTCCGGCTGATCAGATTGAAAGAATTGAAGTAATTACAAACCCATCTTCAAAATTCGAAGCAAGCGGAACTTCTGGTATTTTAAATATCATTTTAAAGAAAAGCAAGAAAGTTGGATTCAATGGTAGTGTTGTCGGAACTTTAGGTTATCAACCTAAAACAATGTTGAATGCTAATCTAAGCTGGAGAAAAGATAAATGGACTTGGTTCGTGAATGGCGGCGGTGGATACAATGAATCTACAACGACCAACAGAAACAGTAATATGAACTATGACAGAAATGAAATTTTTCAATTATTAAGATCTGACCAGGAAACCAAGAATAAAAATTATTCTAAAAACTATAATGCCACAGCAGGTTTTGTATATGATATTGACGACAAAAACTCTATAAATTTATCTGGAACCATCAGAACGTTTGATAACGAAACAGATGGAAAGATTAATTACAATTATCTTTATAATTTCCCTCCTTTTCCTAATCCTTACACTTTAAGAACAAGTAATGGTAATAACACTAACTTAGCTTTTCAGGGAGATTTTGGATGGGATCATAAATTTGATGATAAAGGACAGAATTTATCTGTTTCATTAAGTCTTCAAAGTAATAAAAGTGATAATGCGACAGACATTTATCAGGAATCTGACTATTTACTTCAAAGAGATCCTACCGGAAACATCGTAAATATTCTTCCACAAATGACCTATACATTGAGTAATAATGCTCAATATTCACTTACTAAATCTGTAATCGGAAAAGTAGATTATGAACTTCCTCTTGGTGAAAATTCTAAATTGGAAGCGGGATACAGAATTGATAGAAATACTAATTTCTATGATAACACCGCTAATGAAGCAGATGGTTTAAACATTCCGTTTGCTCCTTTAAATAAATTCACTAACGTTACAAACTATGATGAATTATTTAATGCTTTCTACGCACAGTTCCGTAGTAAAATAGGAAAATTGGGTTATCAATTAGGAGTTAGAGACGAGCTTTCTAATGTGAAAGTAGATTACAGAAACCTTGAAGGAACAACTATTGACAATAATAAAAATTATAACAACTTATTCCCAAGTGTGTATTTAAGTTATGATTTAGGAAAAGACAATCAGTTCTTATTGAATTATTCAAGAAGAATTGACAGACCTCGTTCTTGGTTCCTGATCCCTTATTTCTCTATTACAGATAATCAAAACTTATTCTTAGGAAATGTGGATCTTAATCCATCTTACGTAGATTCATTTGAGTTTGGATATAGTATTTCTAAAAAGAAATTTACATTAAACCCTACTCTTTTTTATAGAAAAACCACAGATGATAGCAAAATAGTTGCATATCAGGAGGATGAAAGAACAAATATTTATTATACAACTCCTATTAATTTAGGAACTAATGAGCAATATGGTTTGGATTTCAATGGAACTGCTGATGTATTTCCTTGGTTAAAATTAATGGGTAGCTTTAGTTTATTCGGATATAAAACAACTGGAGAATATTCTTATAAAACAATTGACGTAAAAGGAAATGACATTATCAGAACTCAATCTTATGCAGGTGATGGTTTATCTACCAGAGCAAGATTAAATGCTACTTTGAAAGTAGATAAAACATTCAGTTTCCAATTACAAGGTTTTTACAGAGGAGCGCAAAATACAGCAAGTCAAGACAGGAAAGCAATGTATGCTTTAAATCTTGGGGCATCCAAAACAATCTGGAACGGAGATGGAACAATTTCTTTCAACATGCAGGATATATTTAATACACGTTCTATGAGAAGTGTTAATTATCTTGCTACAGGTATTAGAGAATCTTACAACCAATGGCAACCAAGACAATTCTCAGTTTCTTTAACATACAGATTCAAGCAAGGAGAAAAAGTAGAACAGGTTAAGAAGAAAAAAGATATCAACTCCAATGCAACAGGAGATGATCAACAAGGAGGACCAATGTAATCCTTCTTATATACAAACAAAAATCCCGAAAATTACTTTCGGGATTTTTTTATTTTACTGTTTCAGTTTCAGTTCTTGAAATTTTACCTTTTTCTGCTTCGTAAATCCTTTTTCTCAAATCACTCGAGGAAAACCTGTGATCTCTTTTGTTGTAGTAGATCTCGATGCCTTTCTCTTCGCAGTATGTTTTTCCTGTGAAATCTCTGTCCAGATAATCGTCTCCGATAATTCTTACATCAATTACAAAAGATTTCAAAATATCTTCCAGATCTTCTTCCGTATAATAAGGAATAATCTCGTCTACAGCATTCACGGCTTTCAACTGAATATATCTTTCTACAATAGTTTGAGTAGGTTTATTTTTGTTAGGTCGATCATGAGAAGGATCGATCTGCAGACCCACAATAAGGTAATCACAAATCGTTTTAGCTTCCTCCAGCATTTTGATGTGACCGGCATGTAATAAATCGAATGACGAAAACGTAATGCCTATTCTTTGTGTTTTCATATTAATAAATTCTTTTTTGGACTTAATTTTTTTAAATGTCTCTTGTTTCTAAATATTTTTGCCATTGCCAAACCGTTCTCAGAGCGTCTTCCAGTGAAGTTTCCGACTTCCAGTTAAGCTCTTTTTCAGCTTTGTCGACATTGGCATAAGCAATGGTAATATCACCTTCTCTCCTATCGCAGATCTGGTAAGGAACTTCTACATTATTTGCCGTTTCAAAAGCTTTTACCACTTCTAAAACCGAAGAACCTTTTCCTGTTCCAAGATTATAAATATTAACCTCAGTTTCATCGGAATTACTTTCCATTAATTTTTTCAAAGCTGCAACATGGGCTTTCGCAAGATCTACAACGTAAATATAATCACGAACAGCCGTTCCGTCTTCTGTAGGATAATCATCACCCCAAATACTTAGCTTTTCACGGATTCCTGCCGCAGTTTGCATGACGTAAGGTACTAAATTATTCGGAACCCCAATCGGCAATTCCCCAATTTTTGCTGATGGATGCGCTCCAATCGGATTAAAATATCTTAATAACGAAATCTTTCGGTGATAAGCTTTTGCAAAATCAATTAAGATCTCCTCACCCATCTGTTTTGTCTTTCCGTAAACACTTTCGGGCATTTTTAGAGGCGTATTTTCATCAATCGGCATTGTATCTGCCTGTCCGTAAACTGTGCAAGATGAACTGAAAATGAAATTTGAAATCTCTCTTTCTTTAAATTCCTGCAAAATATTAATTAATGAAAATAAATTATTCTCATAATAATCAACCGGTTTTACCTGACTTTCACCCACTGCTTTAAACGCAGCAAAATTGATACATCCATCAATCTGATGTGCATCGAAAACCTGCGTCAGAAGTTCTTTTCTCTTTAAATCAAATGGATAAAAAACAGGCTTTTTCCCTGTAATTTCTACTATATTATTTAAAATAAATCTTTCTGAATGAGATAAATCGTCTACAATAACAACTTCAAAATCGTTATTTAAAAGTTCTACAACCGTGTGCGAACCAATATATCCTAAACCTCCCGTTACGAGTATTGCCATTTTTTAGTAATTGTTTTTTTAATCATTGTGTTTTCCTATGTCATCTATTTCATTATCGGGTTCAACTCTTCTTACTTTATATTTATTAGTAATTATTAAAACTACTAAGAATGATAATAAATATTTATAAGAATCATATTCCAGAGATAAACCCTGAGTTAAAATATCAGTTATTGTAGCTCTTCCGGTTAAAAAAATAAATAAACACAAGGTAATATTAAGAAATAAAATAGCTCTTTTATATTTTCCTATTAAGTTGATAAATGTAAATAAATTAAGAATTAGTGCCGAAGGAACGAATAATAATTTTAATATGTTATAATCATTAAACAATGACATTACAGCCTTAAATGAAAAAAACAATAATAAAAAACTAGCTATAAGAGCTAAGTAATAAACTGCCTTGTATTCAAAAATTCTTTTCTTCATTTAAATTTACCCCATAAATTCCAACACAGCATCCGTAATATACTTCAACTGCTCATCATCCAATTCCGTGTGCATAGGAAGAGAAATCACCTGATCCAGAAGCTTATCTGTGTATACAAAATCTGCATCATTACTTTCCTGATAATATGCTTTTTGCTTTCTCAAAGCTACAGGATAATAAATCATGGCAGGAATTTCTTTTTCCGTTAAAAATTTCTGTAATTCATTACGTTTTCCGTTCAAGATTCTCAACGTATATTGGTGGAAAACATGCGTAGAATTTTCTGCTCTTTTTGGTGTTAAAATATTCTCATTTCCTGCAAAAGCTTCATCATAATAATCAGCAGCCTTTTTTCTTGCTTCATTATAATTATCCAACTGAGGTAATTTTTTTCTCAACACCGCAGCCTGAATACTGTCCAATCTTGAGTTGACACCCACCTCATCATGATAATATCTTTCGTACATTCCGTGGTTTACGATTCCTCTTAAACGGTGCGCCAATTCATCATTATTGGTAAAAATCGCTCCTCCGTCTCCGTAGCAACCTAAATTTTTCGATGGAAAGAAAGACGTTGTACCTACCGTAGACATTGTTCCTGCCTGTTTTACAGTTCCGTCTGAGAATGTATATTCTGCACCGATTGCCTGTGCATTATCTTCAATTACAAATAAATTATGCTCTTCTGCAATCTTTAAAATTTCTTCCATATTCGCACACTGTCCGAAAATATGTACCGGAATAATCGCTTTTGTTTTTGGAGTGATCGCTTTTTTAATTGCTTCTGTCGAAATCGTAAACGTATCATAATCTACATCTACCAAAACAGATGTAAGCTTCAATAAATGAATAACTTCCACTGTTGCTGCAAAGGTAAAATCTGCGGTGATGATTTCGTCTCCTTCCTTCAGATCAAGTGCCATTAAAGCAATCTGAAGTGCATCGGTACCATTGGCACAAGGAATAACATGTTTTACGTCTAAATAAGACTCTAATTCATTCTGGAATGACTTTACTTCCGGGCCGTTGATAAAAGCCGCTGAATCCATTACATTTAAAACTGCATTATCTACTTCATTCTTTATTTTGTAATACTGACTTTGTAAGTCAACCATTTGAATCTTTTTCATAAATAAATATTTTTGTAAAAATAAGGAATTTAACATCCTATCAAAAATTTTATTGATTTTGTTTTATCTTTATAGAAAATAAATACATGAAAAAAACTTTACTCTTTTGTTTCTTAGCAGGTTACTCTGTGAGTTTTGCACAGACATCGCTTGTTTTTGTATTTTTTAAAGACAAACCAAACAAGGCTGCATTTTACGCAAACCCTTTGTCTGAGCTGTCTCAAAAGTCCCTTAACCGCAGAACTTCATTAGGAATTGCTCTGAATGATCAGGACGCTCCCATCGAACAATCTTATATTACGAATCTTCAAAGCTTAGGATTCACCGTTACAGATTATTCTAAATGGCTAAACGGTGCCGCTGTAAATGCAACTCCGGCTCAGATTGCAACGCTCCAGACGCAGACTTATGTGCAGTCTGTTGAAAGTTTTGCTAAAAATTCTTCGGGAGGAACGAAAATAAGCCATCAGAACAAGTGGGAAAATCCAACAAATTCTACCAATAAAACTTTAACAACATTCGATTACGGAGCAGGTTCTGAACAGATTGATCAGATCAATCTTCGTCCGCTTCATTTGGCGGGTTATACAGGAACAGGAGTTACCATTGCTGTGATTGACACAGGATTTCCTTTTGTAAATACAGGTTCTGCCTATTCAAGATTATGGACAAACGGACATATCAAAGGTGGTTATGATTTTGTAACAAAAAGCACCGATATTTACAATACGACTCTCAACAACCACGGCTCTGCAATTTTGGGAGCAATCGGAGGATATGTTCAGGATACTTTTGTAGGATCTGCGCCGGATGCCGATTTTTATCTTTACCGAAGTGAAAATGCTACCGTCGAAATTCCGGAAGAAGAATTATACTGGATCGAAGCTGCGGAAGAAGCCGACAGAAAAGGCGTTGACATGATTACAACCTCTTTAGGTTACGCTACTTTCGACGATCCGAAATATAGTTATACGTACGCTAATCTTAACGGAACAACATCTTTCATCGCAAGAGGAGCAGAAATCGCCGTTAATAAAGGAATTTTCACCTTATTTGCTGCCGGAAATTCAGGAGTGCAACCGTGGCATTATTTATTGACGCCGGGTGATAATACGAAAGTTTTCACGATCGGATCTGTAGATTCTGCGGGAGTTTCATCTAATTTTTCTTCATACGGACCGAATTCCGTGGGAGCGACAAAACCGGATGCAAGTGCAAGAGGAACAGCTGCAACAAGCGTTTCCAATAATAATTCAACGATTTCTGTAAGCGGAACATCGATTGCAACGCCAATTGCAGCGGGAGGAGTTGCCTGTCTGATTCAGGCTTTCTCTACCATGAACCGGGATTTGATGAGAAACCGATTAAGAGAAACAGCATCACTTTATCCTAATCACACCGATCAAATGGGATTTGGAATTCTTAATTTCGGAAATTTTTACAATAATGTTTTGAATACTTCAGAATTAGTCAAGAAAAATAATATCGCCATTTTCCCGAATCCCGTTAAAAATATTCTGAATATCGCTTCTGAAAGCGACGTTCTTTCATTGGAAGTTTACGATAATTTAGGAAGATTAATTACGAAAGTGAATAATCAAAAATCTGTGAAAGTTGAGGACTTTGCGAAAGGAGTTTATTACCTGAAAATCCAGACGAAGGATAAGATTTATTATGAAAAATTTATAAAAGAATAAATAAAAACCTCTCGAGTTGAGAGGTTTTTTTATGTTTATAGATGCTTCAACAAGCTCAGCATTTCTTAAATTTAAAGTTTAATAATCTTAACTCCTTAAATAAATCTAATGGTTCAAAGTTTAATTTAAGCCGAATTCCTGCTCGCATTAATATTTCCAAACAGAGAACGCGTCACCAACTTTCCGTACGCTTCTTTATTTCCTTCTCCTTTCTGGATTTTCATTAACGCATATTGCTGAATGCTCAACAACGGCAATACAATTCTCTCACGAATTTTAACCGACTTTCTCGAAAGCGGATCTTCTTCCTGCAACATTTTAAAGCCTGTTAATTCAAGCATAATATTTTTTGAAAGATTAAATTCGTCGAAAAGTACATTCCAGAATTCACCGAATTTCGGATTGTTTTTAATATAATAAGTTAATGGGAAATAAGATTTATTCATACTCATCATTGAGTTCAAAACCAATGTTTTAAAGAAGTCTGAACCTTTGTATAGCTCTCTTACTTCATCAAATCTCCCCTGTTTTTTCATTTCTTCCATGGCAAAACCGAAACCGAAAAATCCGGGAACATTCTGCTTCAGCTGCGCCCAAGAACCCACAAACGGAATGGCTCTTAAATCCTCGAATTTAAGCTCACTTCCGCCCCCTCTTTTTGACGGACGGCTTCCGATATTGGTTTTTCCGTAATATTCCAGCGTACTCATTTCCTGCAAGTACGGAACAAACATCGGATGCGCCTTTAAATCTGAATATTTCTGATAACTTATATCCGCCAATTCGATAATTAAAGCTCTTTCTTTTTCCGTTAAATCTTTTTTAGCATTTTTGAAAACATCATTCTCAACTCCGGCTGTTAAAAGTTGTTCGAAATTATATTTTGCCTGTTCTTTATTCCCGAAAATACTTGTAATTGTTTGTCCTTGAATCGTTAATTCGATTTTATTATTGGCAATTGTTTTTCCTTGTGAAGCGTAGAAATCGTGGGTTTTTCCACCACCTCTTGCAGGTGGGCCACCTCGTCCGTCGAAAAAGACAACTTTAATTTCATTTTCCTCAGAAAGCTTCGTTAAAACTTCTTTTGCTTTGTAAATTTCCCAGTTCGCCTTCAGATAACCTCCATCTTTCGTTCCATCTGAGAAACCAAGCATGATCGTTTGCTGATTTCCCCTTTTCGCTAAATGCTTTTTGTAGATTGGGTTTTGATACAATTCATTCATCACATTTTCAGCGTTGGAAAGACCTTCCATTGTCTCGAAAAGCGGAACAATATCCATATTAATTTCCTCATGCTGATAACCACAAACCTTGAAAAATGCATACACATTCATCACATCTTTTACCGCATCGGAATTAGAAATAATATAACGGTTCATTCCTCTCAACCCATTCAGTTCCTGAATTTCTGAGACTTGAGAAACCGTGAGTAAAGTATCTTTTACAATATCTTCAAAATCATCAGGATTTACTTTTTCTGAAATTTGAATTAATTGATTAAATTTATCTTCTTGGGTTGCTTCAATATTTCCAAAAACTTTAGCAAAAACCTCATCAATAACCTGTTGATGAATTCTACTGTCTTGTCGAACATCCAACGTCGCAAAGTGTGTTCCGAAAATTTTCACACGGTCTCTGAAATCTGTCAGTAAGTTTAAAAACAAAGAATTGTGCTGAGTAACCACAATTTCCTCAGCTTCATTAAGTCTTTTAATAATATCATCTGCCGTGATTTTTTCATTTCTGAAAATAGCAGCATATAATTCATTGCTTAATTTTGTCAACACATCAGAAACTCCGCGGAAACTTAGTCTTCTTCTTACGGATTTAAGATTGTTATAATAAGCCTTTAAAATCGCAGAATGAAGTTCTTCTGCCACTCTTTTCGTAACATCCGCGGTTACAAAAGGATTTCCGTCGCGGTCTCCTCCCGGCCAAAAACCAAGTTGTATCAAGTCTTCATGCAGATGAAAATGCTCGTTCCCAAAAGTCGTTTTTATCTTTGTAAAAAGTTCGCCGATCGTGTCATAATAGACATATCTCAGATAATAAATGATGCTCAAAGCTTCATCGATCGGAGTTGGCTTTTCCTTGTTCACAAACGGTGTTTTCCCTAATTGCTGTAACAACATATCGATATTGGTGATAGAATCTGTCGTAATCGCGTTTCTAAGATCATGAAGGATTCTCTGCACCGAATTCGGATAAAACTGAGTCGGGTGAGCCGTAAAAACAATTTTTACTGCAAAATCCTTTAATTTTTCACGAATTTTTTCCAATTTATGATCCTGTAATGAGCGTTCGTACATATTGGTTACCGTTCCGTTATCGCTTTCGGAATGAATTTTCGGAAAGGCAGCATCTTCGATACTATCAAACAAAACCACCTGTCTTTCAATATATTGTATAATTTTAAAAAGCAGTTCGGTTTTCTGCTCTTCAGTCTGTAAATCGGTATGATTTTTAAAGAATTCTTCAACGATTTCTTCAGGTGTTTTTCCGGCTTCGTAACCGATCTTGCTTTCTTCACAAAGAAAAGGAAGCAACATCCCGATATTCGTCATTTTATCATAAGGCAGGCTCATAAATAATGAATTGTAAATCTGGAACTTATTTTCCACGATTTGCCTGAATTTTTCTGCGCGTTGGTCGTGTATCATATAACAAATGTAGGGGATTTTGGGTGGAATTCAAATGGAATTTAGTTTAAAAATTAATTAAACATTTAATATATTTTCTTGAAATTAATTATATAATTTTATGTAAAACTAATTTTACCATGAAAGAAGACTCTATAACCGACCCTTTTTATCTGCAGATACAAAAGGAAATTAACAGAATTGAAAGAAAAGCCAGAAGTTATACTTGGATGTTTTATTTTATCCGGATAATTCAAATTGCTTTTGCCGGAACTATTACCGTTTTTTCCGGGATAATGAAAATTAAAGACTTAGATTTAACAACAAATATTTTAATTCTTGGAGCTTTAACAACTGCGGTAACTGCAATTGACACTTTATTTCAAGTTGACAACAAAAAAAATACCTACAAGCTTGTTTTATTTGAATTAAGATCAATAAGAGCCGAACTTGTATATAATTTTATTAAATCAAAGGAAATTCCCGAAGCCATAAAGCATATACTTTTCGAAAAATATAAAAGCGTCAATTCTTATGCAAGAGAACTTATAAGTGCTGATTTTGATAACAATAATAATACAGAAATAAAAAGATAGAGAGTACTAAAACGATTTTGTTATTATTTTTACCTAATGAAAAGTTTACGATAATTTTTAGAAAAAAAGGCAATTCTATTCACTCTGTTTTTAGCTTAATATTTTTAATTCAAACTCTTATCATTTGCCTAAAAGCTACTGTTTGGAGAGGTTCAGAATATCCGTGGAATCGAAATGTTTTCTATAAAATCTTCTGTAAATTAAGTTTAAAATGTATCTTCACAAAAATTAAAATACAAATGAAGATTGGAATTATTTTCTCCGTCATTTTTGGAATTATAGCTTTATTCATTGGAATTTATTTTTTTAAATTGCTTTTCCTCTTTCAATTATTTTTTTCATAGGAACATTGGTAAGTATAATTTCTATTTGCGAAGAATACAATATCTACAAAAGACATAAGATCCTATATGACGAAAATACTATTCCCGAAGAAGTTTCCATTAAATATTCAATATCTACAAGGCTTTTTATGATTTGCAGTTATTGTGTTTTCATCATTGTAGGAAGTTTCATACTTAAACTTGCCATTGATCATTTTGATTCTACTGCAATATTTATTGGAACAATAATTTTAATATCCGGATTACTCATTTTCCTTGTACTGAAAATAATTTTAGAGATAAAAAATATGTCTAAAATTATTATATCCATCAATGAAAAAGGAATTAAGATAAAGAGTAATCCGAGATATTTGTGGAGTGAAATACAACTTGAAAAAATCACTGTTAAACATACTAATAATCCCGACTCAAGGCAACAACCTGTAATTGAAAGTAATTATTTATACTTTTTTCATAACGACGAAAAAACAGAAATACAAATTGATGATTTTGATATTACAGACTATCAACTTGCACAGGTTTTGAAAATATTCAGAACTCGTTACAACAATTCAGGCTTATAATAATTTTGAATCCTGCACTTTAATCATTAATTTTACATTTCACGCCAATCAAATCTGTATTCTATGAAAAATATATTTCTATTCCTTTTAATGGCTTTTGTTTTCACAGGCTGTGGTGACGACTGCTATAATGCTCCTCAACCTATTTCTTTTAAATTTGTTGATGTCAATGATGAAAACCTTATCGCGAATGGAACGATTACGACCTATTCCATCCAAGACGAAAATAATGTTGGAGTGCAACTGACTAAAACAAGCGACAATATGGTTATTTTAGAAAATGTAGGTGCTTATAATGGAACAAAAAATTATACTTTCTATTCCAATCTTAAAATTTTTAAGTTTTCAATACAGTCATCCGAATTTAAAGGAGGTTGTGATGGTTTTCAGATCAATAAATTAACTTTTACGGGTGTTGGTATAGACGTAAAAGAGGAAAATGGATCGTATAAAATCATATTCCAATAAATTTTACTTTGCTACATTTGCAAAAACAACAGAATGAAATTATTATTTCCGGCTTTATTGTTATTATCAGGCTTAGTTTTCAGTCAGAAAACTATTTCCTCCGATTTCAAAAAAATCCCGGAAATATTAGACAATACCGAACTCCTTTATCCTTTCATCGTTCCCGACAAAAAATATGATTATTGGTCTGTCCTTCGTAATAATTCCGATCCCGACAAAGCCATTATCTACGAAAGTCAGATGCCGAAATCTATGACGATCAATGATCCGGCTCCGGAGAAAGGCTTTTTTCAAAAATGTTTGGACGAAAACTGTTTTTCATACCTGATTGCTTGTGAAAACAGCAAGTCAAAATATTTTTCTACAGAACAACAACTGAGAGATTTTATCGGATTTGTTGATAATCTTCCGGAAGCTATTTTAATTGCAAATACTTTTGGTTACACCGTTGATTCGGCAAATAAACAGGGAAGTTCTTATAAAATTGAGGACAAATATGTTTCGCTCTATCTTTTAAAACTTAAAATAAATTCTGAAATTAAAGAGTCTTTTTTAATTAAAATCAATAGAAAAACTGGGAAACTGGAAGCTAAAAATAATGGAACTTACTAATTTTACCTCTGTCTTTATGATGAAGAATCTAATATTTTTAATTTAAACCATTAAGCTTTAATTAAGTAGTTAAGAAAATTAAATTGAGATTCTTCCCTACACTTTCTTTGGTTCTGTATGACAATGTATCGGTTAACTATAAATATATTAAATTTCAATAGTTTTAATTAAATGCAATCATTATAATTTTAAAACTTTCTTAACTCAATTTTCACTTTGCATTGCGTAAATTTGGTCTACAAAAAATTTAAGAACAATGCTTAATTTCGAGTTTAAAAATCCAACAAAAATACTTTTCGGGAAAGGTGAAATCGCAAAAATTTCTAAAGAAATCCCACAAGATGCTAAAGTTTTAATGATCTACGGTGGCGGAAGCATCAAAAACAACGGCGTTTACGATCAGGTAAAGGAAGCCTTGAAAGATCATGAATTATTCGAATTTGGTGGCGTTCCTGCGAATCCTGAATATGAAGTATTGATCAATGCTTTAAGCTTTATTAAAGAAAAAAATATCACTTTCCTTTTGGCAGTTGGTGGTGGTTCTGTTATCGACGGGACAAAATTCCTTTCTGCAGCAGCAAATTATGATGGTCAACCTTGGGAAATCCTTACAAAACCGGTAAGAACTTTTGAAGGCGAAGGAATGCCTTTCGGAAGTGTTTTAACATTGCCTGCGACGGGTTCTGAGATGAATTCGGGATATGTAATTTCAAGAAGAGAAACCAACGAAAAACTGGCTTCAGGCGGCCCCGGACTTTTCCCACAATTTTCGGTTTTGGATCCTGAAGTGGTAAGATCAATTCCGCAAAGACAGATTATCAATGGCTTGACAGATGCTTATACCCACGTTTTGGAGCAATATATGACAGCGCCTTCTTCTGCAGATTTGCAGGAAAGAATTGCTGAAAGTATTTTAATCAGCTTACAGGAAACGGCTCCGAAGGTTTTGGCGGATGATTTTAATTATGATGCAGCCGGAAACTTTATGTGGTGTTGTACGATGGCTTTAAATGGTTTAATCCAGAAAGGAGTTATTACCGATTGGGCTGTTCACGCAATGGGACACGAACTGACGGCTTATTTTGGAATCGACCATGCAAGAACATTGGCTATTATTGCGCCGTCTCATTACCGTTATAATTTTGAGGCTAAAAAAGGAAAATTAGCTCAATACGCAGAAAGAGTTTGGGGAATTACGGAGGGTTCAGTGGAAGAAAAAGCAGAACTGGGAATCAAAAAGTTAGAAGAATTTTTCCATAGCTTACATATTCAGACCAAACTTTCAGAATATACAGAAGACTTCAACGGAACTGCAGAAAGAGTGGAAAAAGCCTTTACAGAAAGAAACTGGCTGGGTCTTGGAGAATACAAAAAACTGACTCCGCAAGATGCTTATAAAATTGTGGAAATGAGTTATTAATAAAGCTGGAAGCTTGAGGTTAGATGATGGAAGTTTATTTTTGTAGTGCTAAAAATAATATTTACAGACAGTAAACTTCCCACATCTTTCTTCTAACTTCCATCCCAAATTACTTTTTCTACAAACATTCGTTTAAAAAAGTTGAATTTCATTATAAATATTTCAAATTTATTTATATTTTAGCATATTCTTAAATTTGTGAAAATGAAAAAACAATTACTTTTATTTGCCTTTTCAGCGTTAGCGCTTACTTCTTGTTCAGATGATGACATTCAGGGTTATGAAGTGGATATGATGAAAGGGGATTGGAAGATCAGTAAAAGAGAAGTTATTTCCGGAAAAGACGATAAAACGGTAATTTCTACAGATACACCTACAGGATGTTCTGTTAAAAACAATCTAGAATTCAGAACTGACTATTATACTTCATATACAACTTATGGAGGAGTTGGAGCAGACTGTCAAGTAAATTCTAAAATCGAAGGTACATACGATTACGATACTGAGACAAAGGATTTAACGATTAAGTATGTAAACGACAGCCCAAGAAAGTACAGAATCGTAATTCTTACGAGCTCGGAAATGAGGATAAAGCAAATGTATGACAATATCGATCAAAATGGTGATACGGTTGTAGACGCAGAATACGTTTCTTATAAAAGATAAAAAATAAACTCCCGAGAAATTCGGGAGTTTTTTATGAAAAAGAAAAATTTTAATATTCACTAAAAAAATTATTAAAACAATGAAGAAGATGTTATCGGCATTTTTATTGCTGACTTTTGCCCTTTTCTTTTCACAGGAAAAAGAGCCGATGTTTTGGCAGGACATTCAGAATTTCAAAAAATTAGATCAGGAAACTGCGCCACCAAAGGATGCTATTCTGTTGGTCGGAAGTTCGTCTTTTACAAAATGGACTGATGTTGCCAGTTATTTCCCTGATAAAAAAATTATCAACAGAGGTTTTGGAGGTTCAAGACTTACGGATCTTAATTATTACGCTAATGATCTTTTAAATCCTTATCAGCCAAAGCAAATCATCGTTTATTGTGGTGAGAATGATTTTGCAGATAACCATCAATTAAAAGCGGAGGTTGTGGTTGACAGGTTTAAAACTTTTTATAAAAAAATCCGCCAGAAGTTTCCAAAAATTGAAGTCGATTATATCTCTATCAAATATTCTCCGAGTCGCGAAACGCTTTGGCCACAAATGAAAGAAGCCAACAAACAAATTGCAGCTTTCATGAAAAAAGAGAAAAACTCAGAATTCATCGATATTACAAAAGTGATGCAGGATTCTAACGGAAATGTAAGAAAAGATCTTTTCGTGGAAGACATGCTTCATATGACTCCGGAAGGTTATCAACTCTGGACTTCTGTGATGAATCGTTACATGAAATAAATTTTTAACCATGATAAAAAAACGAATAACCATTTTAATTCCTATTTTCATTTGTTCATTATTCTTTAGTCAGAAAGCAAAAGACAAATTACCAACAGCTGAAAAGGTTCTTCAAGAATTGTCTGAAAGCACATGTAAATGTATTGATTCCATCAACGGATACAATAAAATTAAGGATTCTATAAATAAAGAAATCAGTGCTTGTATTGATAAAAAAGTACTTGTTTACGAAATGAGTAAAAGTTTAGCCAAAACAAATGCAGACATTGAAAACGGAACGATTAAGGATAAAAAAGTTAATATCACTATTAACTCCAATCCAGAATCTGACGATTATAAACGAGCTTATTATGAAATTGAAACTCATTTAATGCAAAATTGTTCAAGGCTTAAAGATCTTGTAAATGCAGCAGAAAGTAAGAGCGATTTGATGTCTAAAAATCCAGAAGCTATTGATTTTTATAATAAAGCCATTGATGCTTCTAAAAAAGAAGATTGGAAGGAGGCAATTAAAAACTATAAATCTGCAGTAGAAAAAGATCCGAAATTCACTTACGCATGGGACAATATGGGAGTATGCTACAGACGAATCGGAGAATATGACAATGCAATAAATGCTTATAAAAAATCTCTTGAAATAGATCCTAAAGGTAAAATGTCTCTTCAAAATATTGCTATGGCATATATTTATAAGAAAGAATATCAGAAGGCAATCGATGCATATTTGAATCTTGACAAAGTACATTCTGGTGATGCAGAAGTATATTATGGAATTGGGCAGGTGTATTACGAATATCTGAAAGACAATGAAAAAGCTTTAGATTATATGGCAAAAGCTTATAATATTTATGTTGATCAGAAATCACCTTACAGAAACCGATGCAGAAACTATCATTCAGTATATTCATACAAAAATGAAAGAAGCGGGCAAAACCGACAAATTCAAAGAAATTTTACAAAAAAATAAAATTCGTTTTGAATAAACAAAAAACTCCCAAATCGGGAGTTTTTTTATTTTATTTCTTTCTTTTAGACTTAGAAATTGCTTTTTGCTGAGCTCTGTTGGCTCCGAATTTTTTCGGTGCTTTTCTTTTTGAAGGTCCACCCCAGTTTTCCTTCTTATTTTTATCTTTTTTCTCATGGAAAGCTCCTCCACCGTCATTCAGTTTTACCTGTGCAGGGTTTTTCATGACGATCAGATCTTCTTCGGAAGCAATCTTTTTAGGATTAATTTTCACTTCTTCAGGGAAATCGATATATTTTAGATCTTTATCCATCAACAACTCGATGTCGAGAATCAAAGTTTCTTCTTTTTTCGTAACAAAAGTAACTGCTTTACCGTCTTTATCCGCTCTACCCGTTCTACCGATCCTGTGAATATATTGCTCAGGAACTTCAGGTGTTTCAAAGTTGATAACGTGGGTAATATTCGAAATATCAAGACCTCTCGCCATAACGTCCGTCGTTATCAAACCTCTAATCTCTTCATTTTCAAAGCTTTTCATCGCTCTCAATCTGTAGTTTTGAGATTTATTAGAGTGAATTACGTCAAACTGCCCAGGAAAAAGCTCTTCAATTTTTGTTAATAATAAATCTGCATGTTTCTTATTATTATTAAAAATCAACACTTTAGACATGTCTTCGTTGTTTTTCAACAAGTTCTCAAGTAAATTAATTTTCGTATTAAAATTCTCTACTTTATAAGCCGTCTGTTCGATTTTTTCAAGTGGAGTTCCAGATTTTGCCAATGAAATTTCAATAGGACCCGCAAAATACTGATCCAGCATTTCGTCTACCGCATCTGTCATGGTTGCAGAGAAAAGAATATTCTGTCTTTTATCCTTCATCATTTCAAAAATGTGCGTCAACTGTGGTCTGAAACCTAAATTAAGCATTTCATCAAACTCATCAATGATCAGTTTCTGAACTTCTTTCAGGGAAATAGCATTATCAATAGCCAAATCCATTACTCTTCCGGGAGTTCCCACCAAAATATCGCAACCGTTATTAAACAACAGTTTCTGCGTATTGATGTTTTTTCCTCCGTAAATTCCGATAACTCTTGCAGTAATATTTTCCGTTAATTTCTCAACAATTTCCGATACCTGAACCACCAATTCTCTTGTAGGAACCAAAATCAAAACAGTAGGATTTCCTGTTTTATTGTATTTCCAAGTTTTAAGAACAGGCAGAAGATAAGCCAATGTTTTCCCGGTTCCAGTTTGTGCGATTCCCATGACATCTCTTCCAGAAAGAATCGGTCCGATACTCTTTTCCTGAATCGGTGTAGGTTCGAACAATTCCAAATCCGCTAAAACATCAAGAACTTTAACCGGAAGGTCAAAATCTGCAAAAGTGAGTTTTTCCATTTTGCAAAGATAGGCAATTAATTTATTTGTGAAATCTAAGTTAAAGATACTTTGGAATAGCCCGTTTTCAGGCTTACTATTTGGAATTTTGAGTTTAAAAATAAGATGTTTCGATAGACTCAAAATGACAATTCTAATACTTATTTTTCTTGAACGGCTTATTTGTAGCGATGTCATGCTTAGCCTGTCGAAGCATTAAAATTCTATAAATCGTAAAAATAGCCTGCTTAAATTTTATATTACAAATTTTTGTAACCCTGTTTTAAATATAGTTTTTATATTTTTTTTGAGAATAAAAGTTTTGTATCGAAAGACTTAAGCTTCTTTCAAATAGAATACCCTATTATTTTTAACGCAAAGATTATATTTACATTCTGCATTATTTTAGAAAGCAAAGGCAAATAAAATTTGCTTCGCAAAGCGTGAAAACAGCGCTTCATCAAATCAACTTGTTGATTCATCTTTGCTCACTTCATAATAAGTACTATTCAATTAAATCTTTGCGTTAAAAATTAGCACTGCTTTTTGAAATGTCTGAATTAAATTTAAACAGACTCTAAAATTTGGGATGTCTGCTTTTTTTTAAACGCAAAGCACACAAAGATTTTTCAATGATATCGAATTGATAATCAATTAATTTTCACGCTTTTACTAATGACTTTAATATCATCATCTTTCCAAACGCTCGTTGTAATAATGACGTACCCTTTCTTTTTCGGATCTTTTTTAATCGGGAATTTTTCATCTTCCCATTGCGAGCAATGCGTAGAAATCGGTGATACCAATGGTTTCCAATTATTATTTTTAAAAGTATAAACGTAAAGCGGGTGCCAACAACTCGTACACCAATTGGGATAAAAACCGATATCGTCTTTTCCGTCGTTATTTAAATCTTTTACATTGTATAATGTTCCGTTGTTTGCGGGAGAAATTGTAAATGATTTGATGCTTTTATCACTAAAATAAATGATGGATTCACACTTTCCATAACAGTCATCATTGCAATCATTCACTTTTACATAAGCGTATTCTTTCTTTCCGTCGCCATTGAAATCTCCTAAAATCCCTTCTTTTTCCTGAGCAAATAATAAAGAACTGCAACATGTAACAGTTAATAAAATTAATATTTTCACGGTTATTTTTATATTTTTTATTGCTTTTATCATTCCGTAGGAATCTCGGCGAAGTCTTAATAACGTTGCAGATATTCCTACGGAACGACAAACTCTGTGTTTATTTTTTCTTTGTGAAATCTCTACAAATAAATCATTTTCTCGTAATTCTCAATAAAAGTATAATCACCAATAATACCGAAAAAATAAATCCCAACACTGCAACCAAAGACATTTCGCCAATTCTCGGTCCAGCTTCAGAAACAAAAACGATGGCGGTTGCAATAATATTTGCCCCTAAAATCATTGCTAAAATCAAATTAACAATACTGGATTTTATAATTTGATTCGTCTTTTCAATATTCTTAATTTCACTGGAAACGGTGAATTTATTTTCGTCCAATTTTTGCAAAACAGAACGCAATTCTTTCGGAATTTCATCGACGTTATCTGTGAAAGTCAGCATTCTGTCCATCCCGGTTTTTAAAAGATTCTTTGGATTGATCTTTCTGGTCAGAATTTTTTTCGTGTAAGGACTGAGACTTTTCACGATATCCAAATCCGGATTTATGGTTCGTCCGACTCCTTCTATCAAGCCAATTCCTTTAAATAAAAGATAAAAATAATCCGGCATATTGAGTCGGTTATCTTTTAAAACATCTTTCATTTTATTGATAATCAAATGAGGATCAATCTCCTTTAATGAAGTGCTGTGAACGAAATTTAGAATATCTTCTACATCGTTTTCAAATCTTCTTTCATCAGGAATCTGGTAGCTGATTGCCATCTTTTTAAGATATCGTACAATTTTGTGGGGATTTTTGGCAACGAAACTTATAATTAAATTTTCAAGGACTTCTTTATCATTTGGTGGAATTTTTCCTACCGCTCCAAAATCAATAAAAACTACTTTCCCGTCTTTTTGAACTAAAATATTTCCCGCGTGAGGATCTGCATGAAAGAAACCATAATCTAAAATCTGCGACACGAAAAGCCTTAAACCAACCTCAGAAACGTTTACAGGATCGATGTTATTTTCTAACAATGAAGGTTTATCAATGACTTTAATTCCATCAATAAATTCCATACAGAGAACGTTATTGTTGCAAAATTCTGGATAAACATTCGGAACGTATGTTTCTTTGTTATTCTTAAAATTTCTTCTGAATTGCAGGATATTTTCCTTTTCATTAATCAAGGAAACCTCTTCCAGCAAAGACTTTTCAAAAGTGGAAATCGCCTGTTTCAGATTCAGCTTCTCTCCTATTTCTGAGTATGATGAAACCAGTTTTTCAAGATCTTTAATTAATAATAAATCATCTTCAATCACCGTCTGAACATCAGGTTTTTTAATCTTTAAAATCACCTCATTTCCATTAAGTAAAGTAGCTTTGTAAACCTGCGCAATCGAAGCTGTCGCCAACGGATCTTTCTGAATATCAATAAAATGCTCTTTAATGGAAATATCAAATTCATTTTCCATGATTTCCTCAACATTCATTTCTACCATGTCCACTTTATCCTGTAATTTCTGCAGTTCCTGAATCAGTTTCCGGCGGAAGAAGATCTTCCCTGTTGCTGAAAGTCTGGCCAAGCTTGACAAAAGTAGGTCCCAATTCTTCCAAAACCAACCGGATTCTTTCATAAACCGTTCCTTTTGAAACAATTTCATCCGAGTTATTGGGAATTTCTACCTGTTTATTTCCGCTGTTCATTCTCGCCAACATGTCTTTAAAACCATATTTACTTAATACGGAAATCAGCCTTGCGGATCTTTTGAGCTTTCTGTGTTGTTTGTCAAACATATCTTGAAATGTAAGTGCAATTTAATTCAAAAATTATTCCTATTAAATCGTTATTTTAAATTAAAACATATAATTTCATAGCTAATTTTGTTAAAATAAATATGACCGATTCAGAATTAAAAAATATATTAGAAATATGTAACAAAGCTACAAAAGCTCCTTGGAAATCCTATATTGAAGGAAGAGATTTTATATCTGGCTCTCATTTTATTATGACAGGTGAAGGTGAAAATAGAGATTATGACATTGAGTTTTTAAAAATTAAGCCAGAAGATCAGGACTTTATTGCGATGGCAAGAAATATAATTCCTTTATTGGTTAATGAAATTGTTAATCTCAAATCTCAACAAGATGATATTTTATAATTTCAGATCGATTTTATAAAACGAAAGCTAAAAGGAGAAAAACAATATTATTTGGTGTTAACGTAATGATGTAAGATTATTCTTTTATCGTTCGAATACGCCGTAAAAGAGCCTTGTCAAGGTTTAAACCTTGACAAGGGTTGTTTTCCATTAAAAGTAGTGGTTAAAAAAAGTTTATTTCTTAAAATCAGTTGTTTTATAAAATATTTTTAACTTTATAGTCATCAAGCATTAAAACTAAACTACAAAAATTATTAAAATGAAAAATTTAAAGAAAATCTCAAGAGCGCAAATGAAAAGTATTTCAGGAGCAGGACTTATTAAAAACTGTTCAAACAAATGCTGTCCGGACGACGGAAGACCAAGATGTCCGGGATTAATCTGTCCTGCCGTACTTTGTCCGCAATTAGCTTAATATTTAAGTTAAAAAAGAGCAAAATAAAACGGAATGCAAAGCTGCATTCCGTTTTTCTATTTTAAATAAGTTTCGTACAAGTCTGTTCTTCTGTCTTTCATCACCTGAACTGAACCATGATGATGAAGATCTTTCAATAAATTTAGATCTACATCGACAATCAAGGTCATTTCCGTGTTTGGAGTAGCTTCACCTTTCACGGCATTCGATGGAAACGCAAAATCTGAAGGCGTGAAAACCGCAGCCTGACCAAACTGAATATCCATATTATTAACTCCCGGAAGATTTCCTACACAACCTGCAATAGCAACATAACATTCGTTTTCAATCGCTCTTGCTGCTGCGCAATGGCGAACTCTCATGTAAGCATTCTGAGTATCCGTAAGATAAGGTACAAAAAGAATTTTCATTCCCTGATCTGCCAAAATTCTCGGAAGTTCCGGAAACTCGACATCATAGCAAATGACAAGACCTATTTTTCCGCAATCGGTATCGAAAACCTTGATCTCGTTTCCGCCTTTCATTCCGTAGTATCTTTTTTCGTTCGGCGTGATGTGTATTTTTCTGTATTCATCCACTCTTCCGTCTCTATGAAGAAGATAGCTTACATTATACAAATCATTATTTTCAAAAACCGGCATGCTTCCGGAAATGATATTAACGTTGTAACTGATCGCCAAATCTGAAATTTTCATCTTAATTTCTTCCGTTAATTTCGCCAGCTCAA
The DNA here is from genome assembly GCF_024807225.1 of Chryseobacterium ginsenosidimutans. Classification (GTDB taxonomy): domain Bacteria; phylum Bacteroidota; class Bacteroidia; order Flavobacteriales; family Weeksellaceae; genus Chryseobacterium; species Chryseobacterium ginsenosidimutans. The sequence goes on along the minus strand of NZ_JANUCO010000001.1, from coordinate 2,073,233 downwards.
TCATGCTGTCTCGCTCCGAAAGCTTGTTAAATGGCGCCAATAAAGGGGTATTGAATAATTCAGGGAAAAGTACAAAATCTGCTTTGTAATCCCCCATTACATCTACAAAAAACTCCACCTGTTCGTAGAAAGCGTCGATATCTTTGAAATGTCTCATCTGCCACTGAACCAAGCCCAAACGGACGATACTGTCCTGCATCGTATTTGGTTTTTTACTGTAATAGATGTTATTCCATTGAAGCAAAACGGCATTTTCTTTGGAAGATTCATCTTCAGGTAAATATTTCTTTAAAACCCTGATGGGCAAAAAGTTATTAGACAACTGAAAAGATAAAACCGGATCGTAAAGCTCTTTATCTCTTACTCTTCGGATGTATTCTCTTGGTGATAATTCGCTGTGTTTATGGTAATTCGGGATTCTTCCTCCCAAAATGATGGATCTCAGATTTAATAATTCACAAAGCTCTTTTCGTGCGTCATATAATCTTCTTCCCAATCTCAGTTCACGAAATTCGGGATCGACAAAAACTTCAATTCCGTATAATACATTTCCGGTTGATAAATGGGTGTTAAAAGTATAATTTCCCGTGATATCGCTGTAGGTATGTTCGTCTCCAAATTCATCATAATTCACAATAATGGAAAGCGCAACAGCCGCCAGTTTTCCGTCTACCGTTATACAGATTTGACCTTTGGGAAACATTTTGGTTAGTTTTTCGATGCTTTTTTTCGACCAGACGTATTCCGACATTTGTGGATAAGCCCGCCTCATCGTTTCTACCAAACCATCATAATCCTGAACAGTCAGGGTTCTCGTTTCTATTTGCATTTGACTTAATTTTACTTAAATTTAGGGAAAAATAATTGATAAAAGTTTTCAAGAAGTTTAATTATATGGAAAAATGAATAACGAAGCAGTTTAAACTTTTCATTTTTATTCTCAATTTATTCCCACAACGTTTGTCATCCCGCAGGGATCTAGACTCGAATCTTTCCATCCTATTTTCTAATACTATGCTTAGATCCCTACGGGATGACAAATATTGTGGATATTTTCAAATATTTAAATCACCAACTGCGATCCTAGCCCTGATTGTAGCGACATCCTTTTTGGTTGCAGTTGGAGCGAAGCGGAAACCGTAACCAAAAAGATACAGCGGAAAGCAGGAAATAGCTCATAAAAAACAATAAAAATACAATTCGACGTAGTCAAAAAGCTTCAAATAAAACTCGAACAAGTTTATGAACGAAAAATCCCACCAAAAGGCAGGATTTATATTTAAAATTCAAGTCAAGATTATTCCCACTCGATGGTTGCAGGTGGTTTGCTTGAAATATCGTAAGCTACTCTGTTGATTCCTCTCACTTCGTTGATAATTCTACTTGAAACAGTATCTAAAAACTCATAAGGAAGTCTGCTCCACGTTGCCGTCATGAAGTCGATGGTGTTTGCAGAACGAACTACCGCTGTATATTCGTACGTTCTTTCGTCACCCATCACTCCTACAGATTTTACAGGAAGTAAGACTACGAAAGCCTGAGAAACTTTCTCGTACAAATCGTTTTTATACAATTCTTCGATGAAAATATCGTCCGCTTCCTGAAGGATTTTCACTTTTTCAGCGTCTACAGCTCCTAAAATTCTGATACCCAAACCAGGACCAGGGAAAGGATGTCTGTGTACCAAATGGTGAGGAATACCCAATTCTTCACCCACTTTTCTTACTTCGTCTTTGAATAATTCTCTTAAAGGCTCAAGCAATTCAAACTCCATTTCTTCCGGAAGTCCGCCAACATTGTGGTGAGATTTGATAACTGCAGAAGGTCCGTTTACAGACTGACTTTCAATAACATCAGGATAAATTGTTCCTTGCGCTAAGAATTTTGCCCCTTCAATTTTATGAGATTCTTCGTCGAAAACGTGGATAAATTCGTTTCCGATGATTTTTCTTTTGGCTTCCGGATCATCAACTCCTGCTAGTTTTGATAAAAATCTTTCAGAAGCATCAACCAATTTAATGTTCATATTAAAATGCTCGCCGTAATTTTCCATTACTTTTACGTCTTCATCTTTTCTCAATAAACCGGTATCAACAAAGATACACTGCAACTGATCGCCGATTGCTTTGTGAATTAAAACTGCTGCTACAGAAGAATCTACACCACCTGAAAGACCTAGAATTACTTTATTGTCTCCTACTCTTTCTTTGATTTCTGCAACTGTTTTTTCGATATAATTGGTCAGTTTCCAATTTTTCTCGGCGTCACAAATTCCGAAAACGAAATTCTCCAACATTTTTCCTCCTTCTTCTGTGTGAGAAACTTCAGGGTGAAACTGTACACAATATATTTTTTTATCTTCATTTGAAATTGAAGCAATTACACCAGATTTTGCATTTAATTCAAAACCGGCAGGCAATTCTCCAACTTCGTCAAAGTGGCTCATCCAAACAATAGAATTGTTTGTAACCCCTTTTAATAAAGAACTTTCTTTAATGATATCTAAATGAGCTTTTCCATACTCTCCTTTTACGCCTTTATGAACTTTTCCGCCCAAAAGGTGTGCTGTCAACTGCATTCCGTAGCAAATTCCCAACACAGGAATTCCCTGCTCGTATAATTCTTTTTTAACTAAATGAGCATTTTCTGCATTTACAGAACTTGGTCCACCAGAAAGGATAATTCCTCTCGGCTGTTTTTCTAAAATCGTTTCTAATGGTGTATTGAAAGGTAAAATTTCAGAATATACACCCATCTCACGGATTCTTCTTCCGATAAGCTGATTGTACTGTGATCCGAAATCTAATATGATAATACCGTTGTTCATTTTTGAATTAATTTGTTTTTAAATGACATCAGATTTTAGATATCAGACATCAGACTTTTAGTCTGAAATCTGGAATCTTATATCTAACGTCTAAATTTCAACTTCTTTACAAAAAAAGACTTGGAAACTGATCCAAATCTTTTTTCGTGATTTTATTTTAAAACTTTCCGATGTCTTCTCTGTAGAAGCCGTAATCGAAATGTACGTGACTTGCATCTTCGTAAACTTTCTTGCGGGCATCTTCGTAAGTTGCTCCCGTAGCGACGATGTTTAGAACTCTACCACCGTTTGAAACTACTTTGTCACCTTTTTTCACTGCTCCTGCATACAAAAGTTTGCTGTGCTTTACTTTATCTTCGCCTACGATCTCAAAACCAGTCTCGATGTTTCTTGGATACCCTCCTGAACACATCACCAGACAAACTGCTTTTTCGTCTTTAAACTTAAGCTCGATTTCTTTTCCGTCCATACAATCGTTGATTACATCAAGAAGATTGTTTTCCATTAAAGCCATCAACACCTGAGTTTCAGGATCTCCGAATCTCATATTGTATTCTAAAAGATAAGTTCCGTTTTTCGTCACCATTAATCCGAAGAAAATGATTCCTTTAAAGCTGAAACCTTCGCCTTTAAGACCTGCAATAGTAGGTTCTAAGATATTTTTTTCGAAATCTGCCTGATGTTCTGCTGTAAATTCCGGACTTGGCGCTACTGAACCCATACCTCCTGTATTTGGTCCTGTATCACCATTTCCTGCTTTTTTATAATCTTTAGCAGCAACACAAGGGAAAATCTTTTCACCGTTTGAGAAAGCGATAATTGAAGCTTCAAAACCTTCTAAAAATTCTTCGATAACTAAACGAATTCCGGCATCACCATAGATTCTTCTGATCATAAAATCATGGATCGTAGCTTCAGCTTCTTCCAAAGTATCGCAAATAACAACACCTTTTCCGCCTGCCAAACCACTTGCTTTGACTACCAAAGGAAACTCCTGAGTCTGAACATACTCTTTAGCATCATTATAGGAATCAAAAACCATGGCTTTTGCCGTTTTGATATCATAGGTCTGCATGAATTTCTTAGAGAAAGCCTTACTTCCTTCCAAGCTGGCTACTTTTTGATTAGGGCCAAAAACCTTAAGGTCGTGCTTCTTAAATTCATCCTTCAAACCAGCAACAAGCGGTGCTTCAGGACCTACGATAGTTAAGTCTACCTTTTCTTTAATAGCAAAATCTCTAAGTTCTTTAATCTCCGATAAATGAACATTTTTCCCTATTACATCGGTAGTTGCGTTTCCGTTTGCAAAAAACATTTTAGAAACTCTGGAGTCATTCTGAAGCTTTGCAGCCAAAGCTGACTCTCTTCCACCTTCACCTATGATTAATATTCTCATATTTTATTTAATTAACAAGTCTATTTTACAAATATATAATTTTGAATGCTAAAAATACAATCTCAAATTATTTTTTAATTCTATTTTAATTAATGGAAAAAATGTCTAATCCCAGTAAACATCATCGGAATCTTGTGCTCATTTGCTGCTTCGATGCTGTCTTGGTCTTTTACACTTCCTCCAGGCTGAATAATCGCTGTAATACCCTCCTGAGCGCAGAAATCTACCACATCACGGAAAGGAAAAAACGCATCAGAAGCCAATACTAAATCTCCTGTGAATTTTTCTTTTGCTCTTTCAATTGCCTGTTGAGTTGCCCAGATTCTGTTTACTTGTCCACCTCCGATTCCGAAAGCCTGAATCCCGTTTGAAACAACGATAGCGTTAGATTTCACATATTTTACTACTCTTTGAGAGAAAAGTAAAGCTTTTTTCTGCTCTTCTGTCGGCTGCGTTTCAGTTACTACTTTAATATCATCAGAGAAAATACTGTCGTTGTCCTGAACTAAAATTCCGCCATCAACCTTTACCCAAGTCTGTTTGTCTGAAACTGGGTTTACGATTTTTATGATTCTTAAATTTTTCTTTTTTCTTAAAACCTCCAACGCTTCTTCATCAAATTCAGGAGCCATTACGATTTCAAGGAAAGTTTTGTTTAATTCTTCAGCTGTTGCTGCATCGATTTTGTAGTTCATGGCAACAATTCCACCAAAGATAGAAACAGGATCACACTCGAAAGTCTTCTGATATGTTTCCAACGCTGAAGTTCCGATCGCCACTCCACAAGGTGTAGAATGCTTCACAGCACAACAAGCCATTTCTTCTTTAAATTCAGTCACTACTTTCCAACAAAGATCCATATCACGAAGATTATTGAAAGACAATTCTTTACCTCCCAATTGTTCGAAATCTTTCATTGCTCCGTTTTCGAAAGTAGAAACATAATAAGCTGCTGTCTGATGAGGGTTTTCACCATATCTCAGATCAGAAACTTTTTTGTAAGATGCATTAAGATAAGTAGGATAATCCTCTTCCAAAAGCATTCTTGAAATAGCACCGTCATACGCAGAAGTAAGGTTGAATACTTTTCCTGCCAGTTTTTTACGGGTTTCGATGTACGTGTCACCGTTTTGTTCCATTTCGATTTTCACTGTTGTGTAGTCTTCAACATCAGTAATTACCGTCACAGAATCAAAGTTTTTAGCTGCAGAACGAAGCATTGAAGGACCTCCGATGTCGATAAATTCTACCTTTTCGTGAAGAGAAATGTTTTTGTTTACATTTTCAAAGAAAGGGTAAAGATTCACGATCACCATGTCAATCAGACCAATTCCGTGTTCCTGAACTGTTTTCATGTGCTCTTCGTTTGAACGAAACCGCCAACAAACCACCGTGAACTTTCGGGTGCAATGTCTTCACTCTTCCGTCTAACATTTCAGGGAAATTGGTCACCTCATCAATCTGAATTGGATTTAAACCAGCGTCTTTCAAGTGTTTGAACGTCCCTCCTGTAGAAATTAATTCATAGTTTTGGGCTTCCAAAAACTGTGCGAATTCGATTAATCCGCTTTTGTCAGAAACACTGATTAAAACTCTCTTTTTACTCATTTTACTTTCGATTTTTTACTTTTTACAGCTATTTCAAACTGTAAATCGGGTCTTTCACCTCCGATTTTACTTTATTTTACTTAGATTTTTCCTTTTTTTCGAAATATTTTAAAATCTAAATGTGTTTTTTAATTTTAATTAAATGAATGCTTCGACGAGTTTAGCATGACATTTCTAATACTAACTATTTTATCTTTATGCTCTTTTGTCTGAAAGCACTTTAACTATGCTTAGATTCCTACGGAATGACAAAATTTGCTATTAAGTTTCGTTCTCAGTTGAGTAGAGTCGAAACCTTTTTTTTATTTAATTATTTTCCGGAATTTACCTCATTAATAAATTTGATCACTCCGTTCATATAAACTTTTTGATCGTCCCACATTGCTAAATGGCTTCCGTTTGGACAATAAAGATAGCTTCCGTTTTTCACCAATTTGCTTTGTTCTTCCATTGCTTTTGGATCCATTGTATCATATTTTGCTCCAATCATTAATGTAGGAACAGTGATTTCCTTTAAACGATTTTTTATATCCCAATTGGCAAGACGTCCGCTTATTCCAAACTCGCTCGGTCCCTGCATCAAAGTATAAACTTCTCCATTTGAATGTTTTAGCGAGCGGTTAAGCGCATCCGGCCATTCCTGCAAACGGCAAATATGTTCGTGATAAAAATTAGGAATAAGCAGTTCCATATAACGTGGGTTTCCGAAATCTTTTTTTGCTTCCAAAGCTTTGATTTCCGCCAATACTTCCGGCTTCATTTGTTTTCCGAGAACTTCTTCTGCATATTTTCCGTATTCCGGTGCACTTGCCACCATATTGGAAACCAACAGACCTTTTAAGTTTTTTTGGTATTTTAAGGCATATTCCATTGCTAAGATTCCGCCCCAAGAATTTCCTAAAACATAAAAATTAGACTGGTCTGCACCAATTGCTTTACGAACCTGCTCCACTTCTTCCACAAAACGAGCGGTTGTCCAAAGACTTTCGTCTTTTGGCTGATCGCTGTAATAAGAACCCAATTGATCGTATTCATAAAATTCGAAACCTTCTCTTCCAAAAAATGTTTCAAAACATTCCATGTATTCGTGAGTCATTGCAGGGCCGCCGTGTAATAATAAGATTTTTATTTTTGGATTGTTTCCAAAACGTTTCGTCCAAACCTTAAAATTTCCAACCGGCGTTGTAATCGGAATCATTTTCACTCCTCCTGCTTCAATTGAATCACCGTAATTAAAAAAATCTTTAGTAGAAACAACATCTTTTTCTGTATTTGGCTTACAGGAGAATATCATAAAAGCCATTAAAATCAAGGTAAGAAATCGCATACTATTATTTTTTTGAGTGAATATCTTTTTTAGTTTCCTAAAACTTTGTTGATAGCGATCGGGAAAATTTCATATTCAATTACATGAACTTTTTCTGCTACCGTTTCTGGAGTGTCGTTTTCTGTCACTTCGAATGATTTTTGAAGAATGGCTTCTCCTTCATCAATTCCTGAAGTTACAAAATGTACGGTTGCTCCACTTTCTTTTTCTTTAGCTTCAATCACAGCATTGTGAACATGATGTCCCCACATTCCTTTTCCTCCGTATTTTGGAAGCAAAGCTGGATGGATATTGATAATTTTACCATTCCAGTTTTCACAAAACTCAGGTTTTAAGATTGATAAAAATCCTGCCAATATGATTAAATCTGTATTTTCTGGGATGATTTTACTCAATTCGCTGCTGAAGTTTTTTCCTCTCGGAATCAGAACACTTTCTATGTTATGATTTTTTGCTCTCTCCAATCCGAAACATTCTCTGTCTGCGACAACCAAGGATACTTTTGCATTCTGGATTTCTCCGCTTTCAATGGTATCGATAATTCTCTGAAGATTGGTTCCTGAACCTGAAACGAGTATTACTAAGTTTTTCATTAATTTAAGATGTTAGATATTAGATACTAGATTTTAGACTAAAGTCTGGTGTCTGATATCTTAAATCTGGTGTCTTTTTAGAATTTTAAATCTATTTTTTCGCTTCCTTCCGTGATTTCTCCGATCTCATAAGCATCATCAAGAAGGTGTAATACTTTTTCTGCGTGTCCTGCATCTACAACAACGATCATTCCGACACCCATATTGAATGTTCCGAACATTTCTTCATGAGCTACCCCACCTCTTTTTTCCAATTCCGACATGATACTTGGAATTTTGATTTTTGAAGCATCGATTAAAGCACATAATCCGTCACCAATAATTCTTGGGATATTTTCGTAAAGACCGCCTCCTGTAATGTGAGCAATACCGGCAACCTGAACTTCTTCGATTACTCTGTGAATATCTTTATAATATAATCTTGTAGGAACTAAAAGTGTCTCGTACAAAGGTTTTCCTTCGAACTCTTCGTTGAAATCAGGGAATACTTTTCTTACCAAAGAGAACCCGTTTGAGTGGAATCCTGAACTTGGCAGCGCGATAATTTTATCACCCGGCTTGATTTTGGAACCGTCGATAATCTGATCTTTTTCAACAATTCCTACACAGAATCCTGCAACATCATAATCTCCCGGCTTGTACATTCCCGGCATTTCAGCAGTTTCACCACCGATTAATGCGCAGTTGTTGTCTTTACAAGCTTCCACCATTCCTAAAACGATTTCTGCAGCGATCTCAGAATCTAATTTTCCACAAGCCAAATAATCTAAAAAGAACAATGGTTTTGCGCCGTGACAAAGGATATCATTGGCACACATTGCGAAACAGTCTACTCCGATAGAGTCGTATTTTTTTGAGTCTAAAGCTACTTTCAGCTTCGTTCCCACTCCGTCTGTTCCTGAAACCAAAACAGGATTTTTGTATCCTCCGATTTCATAGAAAGCTCCAAAACTTCCCAAATGATTCAATACATTGGAGTTGTGAGTTTCCCCAACCGCTTTCTTGATCTTGTCAACGGTTTTGTATCCTTCTTCTTTGTCTACTCCTGCTGATTTGTACGTGTTGCTCATGTTTTATTTAGATATTAGATGTTAGATTTCAGATTTCAGACCATTAGTCTGGTATCTGACGTCCGATGTCTTTTTGTCTTTTATTTATATACTTTTTATATCAATTTTAGAAAACAAAAAAGCCGACAATCTAGGTAGATTATCGGCCAGTATTTTATCTCAGAATTTCAGAGTCCACAATATTCCCTTTCTTTGAGAAACATTCTTTAAAAGTGGTCTGAATTTTCATCTTTTTTCTTTTTGCAAAGATATTAATTTTATATTAATATTCAAACCTATTTTTCAAGGATCGATTCAATAGCCGAAATCTTCTGAATTTTTTCTCTTAACTCGCTGTCTTTTTCTTCGTTAGAGATCTTTTGAGCCGCTTTGTCAAAATTATCATTAAAGAAAGGCAGTGAAAAAGTTTCTACAATATTTCCACCGTGAAGAGGAAAACGCTTCGTTGCAGCTTCCAAAACTCCTGCTCCACCTCTACCTCCGGGAGATGCAGCCATCAACAACATCGGAACTTCGTTCCAAACTGCTCTGTCTTTAATTCTTGATACCCAATCGAACACATTTTTGAATGCCGTTGAATACGTTCCGTTGTGTTCCGGTAAAGAAACCAATAGTAAATTGGCACCGTCTATTTTTGCAGCAAAATCTTTTGCTTCCTGAGGAATTCCGCCTGTAACTTCTCTTTCGTGCTTATAAATCGGCATTTCGAAAGGATTTAAATCTACTACTTCTACTTCTGCATTTTCGAAGATTGATGATGCATAAGTTACCAAATGCTTATTCATTGAGTTTTCGGAATTTGTTCCTGCTATTGCTAAAATTTTCATTTTATATTATCTGTTTTAAAGTATTTTTATTTTAAATTCTTGATGCAAAGATCGCAAAGATTTTTTTATTGACAATCGCTTTTTTTAGTTCTCAAAGGCGTTTTACATAACTAAGCGAAATATTTATTGCTTATCTTAAATAGGATGGTAATTCCATTGGGACTTCCATTAAAAGGATTTCTGTATCTTCAACCGCTTCGATATTAAAGCTTTGAGTATCCCAAATTCCTAATCCGTCTCTGTCGCTTAAAACTCTGTCGCCAACTTTTGCGCTTCCTTTTAATACAAAAGCGTAAACCCCGTTTCCTTTTTTGTTGAGCGTGTAATTTTTACCGTTTCCCTGAGTGAAATTAGCGATATTAAACCATGCATCCTGATGAATCCAAACGCCATCATCGTTTTTGTTCGGAGATAAAATCTGTTGGAATCCGTTGATCTTTTCGCCTTCTTTAATACTTTTCTGGTCGTATCTCGGTTCTACATTTTCTTCTTTTGGGAAAACCCAGATTTGTAAAAATTTTACCGATTCATCTTTATTTTTGTTGTATTCGCTGTGCATTACGCCTGTTCCAGCGCTCATCACCTGAATTTCTCCTTTTTTGATAACAGCAGTCGTTCCCATCGAATCTTTATGTTCCAAATCACCTTCTAATGGGATTGAAATGATCTCCATGTTTTTGTGAGGGTGCGTTCCGAAACCCATTCCTTGTGAAACGGTGTCGTCATTCAATACTCTCAATACTCCGAAATGTGTTCTTTCCTGATTTTGATAATTGGCAAAACTGAATGTATGGTAAGAATTCAACCAACCGTGATTGGCGTGACCTCTTGTATCTGCTTTATGATATACTGTTTTCATATTCTGATTATTTATGGTACAAATGTACAGCTTGCAGGTTGGGGAAATGTTGATGTAAGGTAAGAAACGTAAGGAGTTTTTTGGATGCTTTTTTTAAACGCGAAGGGCGCAAATGTTTTTTATTAATATTGAGAATATTTTTCGTTCGCAAAGGCGTTTCACTCAGCAAAAGACGATGTGTTTGTCATTCAGAGTGGAGTGAAGAATCTATATTTATAAGTTTTTACATTCAGTCTGTTATCTCGTAGGGATCTAGGCACGAATCTTTCCATACTATTCTCTAGAAATTTTGTTGAGATCCCTACGGGATGACAAAGTGGATGGTAATGAATGTGTTATTTTTTTAAGATCGTTTCGTTTCTCGTAATGACAAATAGTAATGATAACGACAAAAACCTAGCCCTGATTGAAGCGACATCCTTTTTTGTTGCGGCTGGAGCGAAGCGGAAGCCGTAACAAAAAAGATACAGCGGAAAGCGGGAAAAGCTCCGAAAAAAATTATAAATTTTTAATGATGAATTATTAATGTCTTAGATCCTTCGACTGCTTCGCGCTCAGGATGACATCGCTAATACTAACATCAATTAAAACCGTTTATTTATTTAATTTCATTAATTTTTTCGATTTCTGCAGGATTTCCGAAAATATGTTTGCGGTGGTTTTCACCCCAATCTTTTAAGGATTCCACAACAGGGAAAAGTGTTTTTGTGTGTTCCGTCGGTAAATATTCAATGGAAACGGGATAGGTATCTTTGACTACTCTTTCGACCAGATTGTTTTGCTCGAGTTCTTTTAATTCTTTAGCGAGCACCTTTGAAGTCAATTTCGGGATGCTTCTCTCAATCTCTGTAAAACGTTTATTTCCTGCATTTAAAGAGATGATAATCTGCAGTTTCCATTTCCCATTGATGACATCTAAGGTATCACGAACAGGTTTTAAAGCCTGCATACAATCTTTATGACTATGTTGTTTTTCCATTTTTTCACTTTCCTTTAGGTAACTACTATACTTTGGAAAGTAAATTTACAATAATTTTGTAAGTAATAAAAACAAAAAATTTAAAACAAAATGGCAAACATTTTAAATATTCAAACCAGTATCAGCGGAGAAAATTCTGTGAGCAACAAGCTGTCTCAAGCCGTTATCAATCAATTATTAGAAAAAAATCCTGACAGCAAAGTGGTTACCCGTGATTTGGCAGCGAACCCGATTCCGCATTTAGAAATTCACCATTTCAGTGCTTCAAGAGTTCCGGACAAAGACAAAAATGAGCAAGAAAAAGAAGCTGGAAAATATTCGGAAGAATCATTGAAACAGATTGAGGAAGCTGATATTATTGTAATTGGTGTTCCTTTTTACAACTTCACTTTTCCATCAACATTAAAATCTTGGATCGACAGTATTGCCGTTGGCGGAAAAACATTTTCTTATGCTGACGGAACTCCAAAAGGTCTTATACAGGGCAAAAAATTATATTTAAATTTTGCAGTAGGTGGCGTTTATGAAAACGGACTGATCGAAAATATGGAGCATTATCTAAAAACGTTATTCGCTTTCATCGGGATTACTGATGTGGAAGTTTTCCAAGCTCAAGGATTGATGATTCCTCAATTGAAAGACGAAAATTTAGCGAAAACGGTGGCGCAAATTGAAGAATTGGTTTAATTGAAATTAATAATGAAATTTAACCATTAAGACTACATTAAGTTGTTAAGATTATTAAGTTTTTGGCTAATGCCAATCTGATTATAGTAAATTAAAAAGCGGATTTGAATTGATCCGCTTTTGTTATTTTAAAAGGCTTCTTTAATTTTAGAATTTCGTTTTAAATAGAAAAGCAGAACACAAATGAGAATCATACAAATGATTAAAAATTGAAAAATAATTGTTGTTTCATTGGAGAAATTCCCTAAAACATTGGTAATTATTCCTGTCCCAATTTGGTTGGCTGCCATTAAAAATCCGGACACCAAAACAGATAATGTGGGAAATTCTACTGTTCCCCAACCGATAGATCCCGGAAATATGCTTCCCATGAAAAATCCGATCAGGAACATCATTAATACAATGAGACTTACGTTTGGAAATAGTATTAATGATAAAAGTAATCCTGCCACAATTAAAGGAGAGAAAAGAAATAGGTAAGAGAGATCGTTATTTTTTGAGAAAATCCCGAAAAGCAGACGGTTTAAAGCAATTCCGCCCCAGAATAATGATAATCCCAGACTTGCTTTGTTATTATCCAATCCTTGATTTTTGAGAATTATCGCTCCAAAACTTCCGAAAGTTCCTTCAATAAAGCCATACAACACGATGGCGATAAAGAAAATCCATAATTTAGAAGGAATTTTAAAATGGTTGGGAAGTTTGAAAAATGTTCCTTTCTCCAATTTTAAAAATAAAAACAGGATAAAAATTATTGAAACTAAAATAAAGATACTTACAGGAACGTACATCCAGTTTTTTACATTTCCAATGACGTTCATCATCATTGGAGAAGTTGAAGTTCCCAAACCCACCAAAAATTGTAATATTAAAATTGCGGACGATTTATTATTTTCAAATAAACTTGCTGCTAAAGGATTTAAAGTGGTAATGGAAAGTCCAAAACCTGAGCCTGTGAACGCGACCAAAATCATTAATATCGGAAAAAGTAAAGATGTATCATTCATAAAAAACTGAAGCATCCACAACATTCCTGTTGAAGTAATCATTAATAATAATCCGCTTATCAAAACGATTTTCGGACCTACTTTATTCACCAAAAAAGGCGCTCCCAAACATGAAATGATAATACAAATCACCTGCGGAATGAATAAATTCCCAAACTGTGATGATGAAAGTCCAAAAAGTGAAGCATCCGTAAAAGCCGTTCCCAAAGCGGGAAACACGACAAAATTAACTCCCGTAAAGAAAGCCAATAAAAAGATGATAACGATCTGGACTATTCTGGAATTCATGATTTCAGAACAGTATTTTTAAGATGATCTCCTACTCTCAACGCCATTGCAATGATTGTCAAAGCTGGATTTACAGCTCCACTTGACACGAAAAATCCGCCATCAACAATGTAAAGGTTTTCTAAATCATGAGCTTTGCAATTGGTATCGACAACTGAAGTTTCAGGATCCAATCCCATCTTTGTCGTTCCGTTTTGATGAGCGGGTGAAGCGATATCCATTCCTTTACTGAAATAAATTCCTTTAAATAAAAAGCTTTCAAACTTACCGGAAGCTTTCAGGGCTTTGATTAATTCTGCTTTCAACAATTCATGCCCTTTTTCATTGTTTGAACTGTAAGTGATTTTAATTTGTCCGTTTTCAACAGTCACTCTATTTTCGGGATCGGGCAAATCTTCTGAAGTCAGCCAAAAATCTACGGCGTGTTTTGCCATTAATTCAAACGTAAAACCGGGAGCAGGAATCGGACTGTCGGCTTTAATCTGATGTTCATCTGATTTTCCCAGCATTTGAATGTGTCCCAAGGGAAATTCATAACCTTTATTGGCGTGGTAAAAATCATTAATTCCGAATGTTTTTCCAAATTTCGTATGATTGGGTTTCTGTGTATAGCGCGACCAATGCGGTATTTTGATGAAACATATAATTTCGACCGACCTGATCTGAAGAATTGGCAAGTCCGTTGGGGAATTTTTCACTTTTACTTTCCAAAAGAAGAGCTGCAGAATTGATTGCTCCTGCAGAAAGTATAACTAAATCAGAAGTTAATGTTTTCGTTTCTCCGTTTTGTTCGACAACAATTTCGGTGATTTTACTTCCGTCTTCGTTTGTATTTAATCTTAATACCTTTGTATTGACCATCAATTCAACATTCGAATATTCCAACGCTTTTGTCAGTGAACAAAGATGCGCATCACCTTTTCTTTCGGCGGCATCGGGAAAACCATCGAAACGATCTAAAGTATAAGGTGCATTTGCGGTTTCGTGAGGTTTAAAATTAACGCCAATCGGTAAATTAAATGGATGCCATCCATAATTAAATAATTCATCCACAACTTCCTGAATTCTTGCTTCGTGCGGCAACGGCGGGTTTGGATAAGGCTCGGAATCAAAAGGTTCTGTAGGATCTGAACTTCTTTTACCATGAACATGAAACAGTTTTTCTGCTTCTAGATAATACTCCTTTAAATCCTGATATTGGATGGGCCAAGCTGGAGAAACTCCTCCATAATGCTTGATTTCCTTAAAATCTTCTTCTCTTAAACGAAATAAAGCTGCACCGTAAAATTTGGTGTTCCCGCCGACATTGTAATGCATTCCGGGGCGAAACGGTTTATCATGTTTGTCAAGCCACAAATCGGTCGTTGTATATCTGTTTTTCTCGAAAACTTCCACAGAATCCCAATTTTCTTTTTCTACAGGAACATAATCTCCTCTTTCCACAATGAGAATTTTTTTCCCGCTATCTGCTAATCGATAAGCCATTGTGGCACCTCCTGCTCCGCTTCCTATAATGATGATGTCGTACATTTTAAAAATTTAATCAATCTAAATTAGAGATTAAAAGTTACGACGAGCTTAATAAAAAATTAAATTTCAATAGATTGTATAAATAGATATTAGATTTTAGATGCTAGAAATTAGATTTATCTTCTGAATGTACAATTCAGATTATTATTTTAAATTTTGGCTAAAGCCTTTGTTTGAATTACATGACAAAGCGGACTAAAGCCCGCTCCTCTTGATATAATTATTGTAGAATTTTGAGATTATCAAAAATATAATTCATAATTCATAATTCATAATTCATAATTCATAATTCATAATTCATAATTCATAATTCATAATTCATAATTCATAATTCATAATTCATAATTCTTAATTCTTAATTCTTAATTCATAATTAACTAAAAATGTACCTGTTGAATTTCTTCTTCAATCTCTTTGGGCGTTTCGTCTTCTGATTTAATGAAAATCATCGTAAGAATGGCGCCCAACAACATACAAACACCACCTACAACGACATAATCAATAGCATAATTTCCAAAAACATTGCTTACAATCGGACCTCCGAAAAGTCCGTTAATGATTTGAGGAATTACAATAAAAAAATTGAAAATCCCCATATAAACTCCCATTTTCTTTTGCGGAATCGAGTCAATTAACATCGCATAAGGCATCGCCAAAATACTTGCCCATGCAAAACCTAATCCGACCATGGAAATCCAGAGATTGTCGGTATCTTTAATAAAATACATCGAAATTAAGCCCAATCCGCCACAAGTTAAAGCTAATGCATGAGTTTGTTTTTTACCAATAAATTTCGCAATCGGAGTCAGCGCAAACGCAAAGAAAATGGCGTATAAATTGTATCTTCCAAATAAATGTCCCGTTAAATCGCCTGCTTTATTAAACTCCGCAGAATGCGTATCATCAGGTGAAAGTCCGAAATGGTGAGTCGCCAAAGCACTCGTCGTAAAAACCCACATCGTAAACAAAGCAAACCAAGAGAAAAACTGTACGATTCCCAATTTTTTCATTTGAATAGGCGCATTTTTAAAATCTTTAAAAATATCTGAGAATTTCGATACCTCTTCTACGATTGGTTTTCCGCCTTCAAATGAGGCAAATTCTTCCGGTGAATATTCTTTAGTTGTAATAATTGTATATAAAATCGACACAATTAAAACTGCCGCACCGATGTAAAAAGCATAAATAACATTATCTGCCACAAAACCATTGGGGGCTTCATTGGAAATCCCCATTTTTGTCAGCCAATTCGGTAATTCTGAACCAATAACTGCACCAATTCCGATTAAAATAGTCTGAACAGAAAATCCTATCGTTGCCTGATGTTTTGGAAGCATATCTCCCACCAAAGCACGAAAAGGCTCCATCGCCACATTAATTGAAGCGTCCATCATGGCAAGGAAAATCACCGCCAATAATAGAACATTTGCCGCCATCATTTGCGTTGCAGAAGCTGCATTCGGAAGCATAACCAAACCGATCGCACATAAAACCGCACCAATTAAAAAGTAAGGTTTTCTTCGACCAAGCGGACTCCAAGTATTGTCGCCCATATGACCGATAATCGGCTGAACAATTAACCCTGTAATCGGCGCTACCAACCAAAACCATGACAATTCGTGAACATCTGCCCCGAAATTTGCCAAGATTCTGCTCGCATTTCCGTTTTGCAACCCAAAAGCCATCTGAATTCCCAAAAATCCCATGCTCATATTGATGATTTGAGCCATAGAAAGATTGGGCTTTTTTCTTATTGAAAGTGAACTGTGGTGCTTAGGTTTCATTATTTGGTTTTTAATTTTTCGATTAAAATATCTTCGATTGTTGTTTTTTCAGCCACCACTTTATCCGACACATCGTTCGGAATTGTCATTGAAAGAACATACTGCTTCACTTTCCAAGCTCCGTTGATTTTTTCAACAACTCCTGAACCGCGGCAGATTTTCATTTGAGTGTCTAATAATTCGTCGAACCAAGCTAATTTCCCGTCTTTGCTGAAATAGATATTTCTTTTTAATGAAGTGAAATTCCATGTTTTCTTTTTATCGAAGTGAGGTTTTCCCCAAATCATGAACTCTTTTTTATCCCAAACTTCAGTAGCATCTGTTCCGATAAAAGTAGATTCGTCAGCGTAATAATTAAAATAGGCATTGAAATCAGCTTTTGCCGCAGCGATGTTGAAACCGTCGAGCATTTTGCCAATTTCTATTTTTTCTTTTTCAAATTTTGACTGAGATAAAATGGTTGTGAAACTCAGGAAACATAGTATGAATGTGAAGAATATTGTTGTTTTTTTCATGTTTAAATTTTGAATGTTTTTTAATTTCAATTCTATTTTAACGCTAAGTTCGCTAAGTTTTTTTTAAACTCTTACTGAATATTTTTCGTTCGCAAAGGCGTTTCACTCAGCAAAGTTCAAAGAGAAGAGAATATGAGATATGTTTAAGTTTATTTTAATTCAATAATCATTGAGGTTTTTGCAGGTATTGTAAAATTGTTTTGTAGAGAAATTTCTTTTCCTGAAATTATTTCTTTGCCTTTTGAAAATCCGTTTAGAGATTCTGCAAAATGTTTTACATCTACCGTTTGCTCTTTTTCATTATTATTTAAAACAACCATCACGCTTTCTTTTTCGTTGTATCTAAAATACACAAAAACATTATTCTGAGGAACGAAATTTTTAGTTTTCCCGGTGTGAATGACTTCTTTTCCTTTCCTCCAGTTTAATAATTTTTGAGTGAATTGATAAAATTCCTTTTGCTCAGGAGTTTGAGTTGAAGGATGTAAAGCGTTTTGTTGATCCGATTTCCAGCCACCCGGAAAATCTCTTCGAATATCTGCATCGCCGCCTTTATTTTTATCACCTCTCATTCCGACTTCTGAACCGTAATAAATTTGTGGAATTCCACGAACGGTTGAGATTAATGTTAATCCTAATTTGTACGCTTTCGGATCATCATTAAAAATTTCGTTCCATCTTTCTGTGTCGTGATTTTCAAAGAAAACCAAGATATTATTGATGTCGGGATAAAGAAAATCACTACTGAAACTGTTGTAAATTCTGTTCATTCCGGTGTCCCAACTTTCATTTTCTTTTAATGCTTTAGGCAAATCTCCGTACAGCATAAAATCCATTACGGAAGGAAGATTCGAGTTGTAATTCGCAGCTTCACCCGTCTTTGAATCCTTTTGCCAAGCTGAAATTTGTCCTGCAGTACTCAACCAAGTTTCTCCTACAATATTGAATCTCGGATACTCATCGGTGATTGCTTTTGCCCATTTTGCCATCGCTTCTTTATCGTTGTAAGGATACGTATCTACACGAAAACCGCCTAATTCGGCGTATTCTATCCACCAAATTGCATTTTGCGTTACATATTTTAAAACCAAAGGATTTTTTTGATTAATATCGGGCATTGTTGTATCAAACCACCCATCTAAAGCTACTTTCTTATCTATTTCGGACGCGTTGGTATCGAACTGAGTTGTCGTTTTATAATTGGAACGTTTAAAACCGTTTTCACCATCATTAAACCAGTGAATCCAGTCTTTTGTCGGCAAATCTTTGATCATCCAATGCGAAATTCCCCAGTGATTGGTGACGTAATCCATCACCAGTTTCATGTTTCTTTTGTTTAATTTTTGTGAAAGCTCGCGGTATTCTTCATTAGTTCCGTAGCGACCGTCGATTTTATATAAATCTGTTTGCGCGTAACCGTGATAAGAATACACTTTTTCGTTGTCTTCATTCACGGGCGTTAACCAAACTGAAGTTGCTCCTAAATTTTGAATATAATCTAAATTATTAATGATTCCTCGTAAATCTCCGCCGTGACGACCGTTTGGTAAATTTCGGTTTGCTTTTTCAGTCAAATTCGGCATTGAATCGTTCTTTTCATCACCGTTGGCAAAACGATCCGGCATGATTAAATACATCACATCTTTTGAAGTAAAAGATTCTCTGTTTGCAGAATTTGGATTTCTTTGTTTTAATTCATAGGTATAAGAATCAATATTTTTTTTGCCGTTTTTAATAGTAATTTTAAACTTCGGAACGTTGATTTCGTTTGTGTTTACCGTAAGAAAAACGTAGTTCGGGTTTTCAACTTTCTGAATGTCTTTTACCTTGATTCCGTCTGAAAGTTCGATTTCATTTTTAGCAATATCTTTTCCATACACTAAAATCTGAAGCTCGGGATTTTTCATTCCTTTCCACCAAAAAGCAGGCTCTACTTTTTGAATCTGTGAAAAAGCGATCACTGCCGTTGAAAGGGCAATAATGGTGTATATTTTTTTCATTTGTAATTTTTTTGTGATTTAAAAACCTTACAGAGGTATTTATCTGTAAGGTTTATAGGTTTTGGCTAGAGCCGTATTTTATTTTTATCATAAAAGTGGGCTTCCTTCAACCAGCTCAGGATGACATGCCCACTCGTATTGATAATGCAAAATTAATTTATCGGTTTAATTGAAACGGCAAATCCGCCACTTCTTACCATTTTAAAATCAATTTTTGATTTGCTTGTAATCTGTTTTTTGTAGATGTTATAGCTTTGAGGATTGTTGATATAATCGGCATCTTTTCCGTCTTCATAGATTGTTGCTTCATATTTCTGACCTTTGTTTAAGAATGAAAAATCTACCGTATAATCGCGTTTGTTTTCATCTGTAATTCCCCCAACAAACCAGTTTTCTGTACCTTTTGCCTTTCTCGCTGTGACTACATAATCTCCCGGTTTCTGCCGATAAGATTTTCGTATCATCCCAATCTGCCGCTACATCTTTGATAAACTGGAAAGCATCCATATGTTTTTTGTAATTTTCAGGTAAATCTGCCGCCATTTGAAGAGGCATATACATCGTTACATACAACGCCAATTGTTTCACCAACGTAGTTTTCACAAAACGCTTATCTCCAGGGAAATAGTAGTCTAATTTTGTCTGGAAAATTCCCGGTGTATAATCCATCGAACCGCCCATCCATCTTGTAAATGGTAAAATTGTCTGATGATCGGGATTATTTCCTCCGAAAGCTTCATATTCCGTTCCACGAGCTGCTTCTGCGGAAATGTAGTTTGGATAGGTACGACTTTCTCCTGTCGGACGAACCGATTCGTGAGAATTGACCATGATTTTGTACTCGTTTGCTTTCTCTGCAATTCTGTAGAAATGATTGATCGTCCATTGAGAATAATGGTGCTCTCCTCTTGGAATAATATCTCCAACATAGCCTGTTTTTACCGCATCATAACCGTATTTATTCATCAACTGGAATGCTTTATCTGCCCATCTTTCATAGTTCGTTGCAGAACCGGAAGTTTCGTGGTGCATGATTAACTTAATTCCTTTAGAATGAGCATATTCATTCAACATTTTAATATCAAAATCCGGATAAGGCGTGATGAAATCGAAAACAAATTCTTTTGAATGACCGAACCAGTCTTCCCAACCGATATTCCAGCCTTCAATTAATAAGCCTTTGAAGCCGTTTTCTGCGGCGAAATCGATATATTCTTTAACTTTCGTATTGTTTGCAGCGTGCTTTCCTGTGGGAGTTAATTTTGAAAAATCTGTTATTCCAATATGAACATTTGATTCAGGTTGCGCGTATGCCCATTGAGATTTTCCAATAATCATTTCCCACCAAACTCCCATATATTTTGTAGGGTGAATGTAAGAAGTATCGGTATATTTTGTAGGTTCATTAAGATTAAAAATCATTTTTGAAGCCATCACTTCTTCCGCTTTTGGCGAAACAATAATCGTTCTCCACGGTGTAACAGAAGGTGTTTGAATATATCCTTTTGCACCCTGTCTGTCGGCAGTAAGGTGAGTTTTAAATTTAAAATTCTGAGCATCAACTTCCAAATGTGAAGCCGGATAATCTAAAACCGCCGCTTCCGCAACATTAACATATAAAGGATCTTTTCCTTCTTTTTTCAGCATTAATGGAGATTGAACCGCATTTTTAACCAAAGACTGAGACGCATTTGCATCAAAAGCTTTATCCCATCTTGCAGGAATTTCAGAGATTTTTGTTTCCTGATATTGGTATTCCTGAGAATCGTAATCTGCAACCATCCACCAAGCTTTCATATCTGTCGGGAAATCGATTTCAGAATCCTCTTCACGAATCGTGAAATAGTTCAGATTTTTCTGCTGTGGAAATTCATATCTGAATCCCAATCCATCATTAAACAATCTGAATTTTATGACAATACTTCTGTCAGCCGACGCCTGATTAAGCGTAACCGCCAATTCGTTGTAATTATTTATGTAATTTTTCTTTTCACCAAGAACCGGTTGCCAAGTTTCGTTTTTGGAATCTCTTTTTTCATCAGTTTTTGTAAAACCGTTGTTAAGATCAAATTTTGCATCTTCAGGTTTCGCAATTTCTGAAGCGAATTTTATAGAAGTATCTTTGAATAATCTCAATCCTAATTTGGAATCTTCCACCACTGTTCCTCCATTATATTTTAAATTATAATAAGGAACTCCCTGCTTCAGCTGAAAGTTCATTTCAAACTTCCCGTCCGGCGATTTTAAAGATTGCGCATTTACACCAACAAACATCATCGAGAACAAAAGCGCTCCAACTGTAATTTTCTTCATATAGACAATTTATAAACTTTAAAAATAAAGAAAGTGCTGCCGAAAAGCAACACTTTGCTAAGTAAATTCAATTTATTTTATTATAATGGCTGAATTTTATAGACTCCTAATTTAAGGTCTATTGAAATTTTATAACTTCCTCCAGTTCCATCAAATTTTATATTTCCGTTACTTCCTTTCGGTCCGACAAATCCGGTGTTTCCGTCAGCTGTAATATTTCCCCAGTCGAGATCTCCCCAACTTTGCTGACCTAAAAATTTAAATTCAGAAGCAGCGGGAAGAGCTGTTGTGTATTCAAATTTCCCACCTCCTAAATTAGTCATCGGAATTGCCGTTGCAACATTCCATCCATTAACCGTTCCTACGATGTACAAATTTGCAGGATTCCAGTTATTGATGGGAGAAGCCGAAACCGTAATTGACTTCATTGTCGCATCTGCATCTATAACTATTTTATACATTCCTGAAGTGCCATTAAACTGAATATTTTCAGGAGTTGCAGCTGCTAAATTGGTAGACCACGTTTTAAAATATTTGTTTCCGGCGTTCATTCCTGTAGCATCCAAACTGTAATTAGTAGGTCCCCAATCTTGCTGACCTAAAAACCTGAAAGGTTTTCCGTTTTCCAAATAAGTATAAATTGTAGAAAGATTGTCTTTTTTATACAACATTTGTGCAACACCTGCATTCCAGCCTACGGCTGAAGCTTCACCAACAATGTAAAATGACGGGAACGCCGTTAAATATGGAGTAACAGTAACCTTAATCGTATTGGAATACAATACCACATTCCCAACTTCGGATTTCATTCTGATATCAATATCAGTTGCGATTCCAGGTATGATTCCTGCATCTATCATCAATTTATTAAAATCTGCAACTAAATATGTAGATTTAAGATCGTTTGCCGTAATAATTGATTCGCTTGCTCCCTGAAAATTTGTTCCCGCTTTTGCAAACTGAAGTGTGTTTTTCAAGGCTACCTGAGATTGAAATTGAGGATTCGTCCAATCAAATATAATCGCTTCAGCGGCAGCATTATCTTTTAGTAATACAATCGATATTGTACCTGTTTTTAAAGTAGGAGTTGTACCGTCTCCTAAAATAGCCAAATCTTCGTTTTTATCACAAGAAACTACTAAAAAAGCAATAATCGCTATTGTAAGTATTTTAAATAATTGTTTCATTATAATAGTGTTTTTAGATATTAATATCCGGTATTTTGTACCAGATTAGAATTTGCCACAATATCTTTTGCAGGAATCGGATAGAGATTTCTATAACTTTCTACCGCTTTACCATCTTTTACATTTCCTTTCCAAGGCCATAAATAGTCTCCTGTAGTGTATTTCCCAAATCTGATTAAATCTGTTCTTCTCGTCATTTCCCAAGACAATTCTCTTGACCTTTCGTCTAAGATAAAATCTAAATTTATTGTACTCACATTTCCGCTTGTATTTCCGTAAGCTCTTTCTCTTAAATTATTTACATAGGTAATGGCTGTTGCCAGATTTCCGTTTCCGCCTCTAAGAGTTGCTTCTGCGTACATTAAATAAATATCTGCCAAACGGTATAAAGGAATATCTGCTTCTACCCAGTTATTGTTTGAACCGGGAGTTCCATCACTTTTAACATTTTTAAATTTAATAAAAGCATATCCGTCATTAAATGAACCTAAATCATTGATCTCAAGATTTTGTCCGCTTGTATAGAAATTTCCTCTTTTATCCGTTCCGGTTGTCGGAAATTTATTTACAAAAGCTTTTGTAGTTCTAATACCACTCCATCCGCCATTAACTCCGAAATCCGCAGCAGGCATCGTTCCTCCAATTGAAGCATGGACTAAATAGGTTGTTCCGCCGTTTGTCTGCGTATTAAGTCCATCAAAGTTAATTGTGAAAATCGCTTCAGGGTTATTCACGTTATTATCTGCTAAGAATAAAGAGCCATAAGTTGGTTTTAATGAATATCCTGCACCAATAATCTTATTACAATAAGTAATAACGTCATTATTTCTTTGTGTCCCTGAATATACACTTGCATTTAAATATAATCTTGCCAATAATGACCATGCAGCCGCTTTATCTGCTCTACCATAGGCGCTCGCTTTTGGATCTCTTAAATCATTTGAACAAGCTAAAAGTTCTTGCTCAACATAGTTGAACAACGCTGCTCTTTCAATTCTTTGAGGCGGATTCACAGATCCCGGAAGATAATTTTCATCCACAAAAGGTACATTTCCGAAAAGGTCTAAAGCATGAGAATAAGATTGAGCCCTTAGAAATCTTGCTTCTGCACGCATATATTTAGCTTCGGTTAAATTATCTCCTGAAATACCATTAGATGCTAGTTTTTCATCGGTTACATTTCTAAGAAATTCATTACAAAAAGCAATTTCTGTGTAAATTCTGTAGTATAAAGCTGCAATAAATTCGTTGGAAGAATCCCAAGTCATTTTGTGGATTGTATGCAGGTTTCCGTCGTTCCAGCCGATAACAGCTTCGTCTGTAGAAATTACCTGCATGGTGTACATTAGTCTCGTATATTGAGAAAACCCACCATTGATTCCGTTAATATCACTATCGGGATAATTTCCTCCGTCACCACTTACCTGACCTCCCATTGCCAAACCGCCATAGAGCTTTGCCAAAGCATTGGGATAGTTTTTAAAATCTGTAAAAATACTTGTAGAAGTCACATCTGTAATAGGCTCTTTTTCAAGATCATTTATACACGATGTCACAGATAACAACCCTACAATACTGGCTGTTAAAATTATATTTCTTGTTAATTTATTTGATATCATCTTACTACTAATTAAAATTGAAAATTAAAACCTAATGAATAAATTCTTGGCATTTGATAATATCCATTATCAATTCCTCCAAAAACTTCAGGATCAATCCCTGAATATTTTGTAATCACAAAAACATTCTGAGCCATTGCATACACTTTTAAGTTACTTCCTTTAGTGAAAATTTCTCCAAAATTGTAGCCTATATTTACATTATCCAATCTCAGGAAAGATGCATTTTCAACATATAAATCAGAAAAATACTGCGGAACCTGAAACTGATAAACAGGTGCTGTTGCGTGAACATTTTGTAAATATTCGTTGGTAGACGCAGATTGTAATGAACTATTAGCAGCAGCATTATTGTAAACATAATTACCCAGAATTGCTCTTGCACTTAATCCAAAATCCCAATCTTTCACAGATAATTTTGTAGAAAATCCTAAAATGGCATCCGGTGTTGTAGATTTATAATAGTATTTATCAGAAGTATCTATTTTACCGTCTCCGTTTCTGTCGACATACACTCCGTCTACAGGCTTTCCGTTTGTATCATACACTTGCTGATACACCCAAAAAGCATTAGGAGAATATCCTACAGCATGAGCCTGAATCGTGTTTCCGGAACCTCCTTCAATACCTCCAACAGGGATGTTAAATGCTGCATCAGCTCTATCCAAAAGTTTTGTCACTTCCGGTTTGTAGTGTGTTGCATTAAAATTCAGCTCCCAAGTTGTTTTGTCATTTTTTACAGGGATTACAGTGATACTGCCTTCAATTCCTTTGTTTTTCATGTTTCCTACATTCAAGAGATTTTGATTACTCAAATCTCCTGCTGCAATAGGAGCAACGACTAACAGGTTTTTAGTATCTTTTTGAAATACATCAATAGAGCCTAATATTCTGTTTTTCATAAATCCATAATCTAGCCCAATATTTTTCGTTGTCGTAGTTTCCCAAGTAAGATAAGGATTATAAATATTAGGACGGTACATGAAATAATACGCATTACCAAACTGATAACCTGCTCCCGGACCACTTGGGTTGTAAGCGGCATATGCAGGATAATTATTCGGTCTGTTTCCGTCTAAGCCCGGAAGTTCCTGTTGACCAGTTCTACCCCAACCTGCCCTTAGTTTCAATGTACTTATCGAAGAAATACTTTTAATAAAGCTTTCTTCACTTAGTTTCCATGCAACTGACACTCCCGGGAAATTACCCCATACGTTATCCTTTGTTCCGTTGAAAAATCTTGAAGAACCGTCTCTTCTTAACGATCCAGAAATGATATATTTATCAGCAATTGTAAAAATTGCTCTTCCATAGAATGATATTAATGTATTTTGAGATTCAAAATCATTTCCTACTTGTGTCGGAGCATTTCCTTTGTAACTAACAGAACCAGGAATAACAGTTTTAAAATCCTGATAAGAATAACCCGCAGTAATATCTACTCCTGTATTAATTGCAGAAATATTTTTAACATAATTAAAATAAGTCTCTAACAATTTATTTTTCTTCTCCATACTATAACTGTTAGCACTCCCTTGATCATTAAATCCGGCTTTATATCTTGCATCAATTGTCTTGAGTCCATCACTTTTCGTATAATCATATCCCGCATTTACGTTAAAATGCAAATCGGGAAGAAAATGAAATTTATAATCTAATTGCACATTACCCAAACCTCTTGTTACCGATGATACATCATGAATAGCCATTAAAGAAGCTAACGGATTGGCATTAGAATTTACATTTAATCCTCCATTTAGTAACCATTCATAATATCCTCCGTAATTTGAATTGCCAGAATATACCGATTGAGTCGGGTCAAAATAAGTGGCAGATTTAATAACTCCCGCATCTGCAAATCTATTATCTGTAAACGTTCCTTTTGCACTTACATTCACAGATAAATGATTATCAAAAAACTTGGGATTTAGATTTAAACCAACAGAAGTTCTTTTAAAAGAGTTTGTTCTTACAATACCATTCTGCTCATTATATCCAACTGATAATCTGTAAGGTAAACCTTTAATTCCTCCGGAAAAAGCAACATTATTATCTGTTCCCCAAGCATCCTGATAAATTAGATCTTGCCAATTGGTATTTGCTGTTCCTAATTTTGCTTTGTAAGCAGCAGAAGCATACGTATTAACAAAATCCCTGAATTCATCGGCACTAAGAACATCTACATTCCCCATTTTACTGGAAACAGAAGCCACACTTGAAAAATTCACTCTGAACCTACCTGAGCTCCCTTTTTTTGTTGTAATCAAAATAACCCCGTTTGTAGCACGGTTACCATAGATCGCTGTGGCAGAAGCATCCTTTAAGATATCAAATGTCTCAATATCGTTTGGATTAATTAATGATAAGGGATCCGAAGCTCCGTTTACCCCCACAAAATCTTGTGGCACCCCGTCAATTACGATCAATGGTGAGTTATTACCATTCAAAGATGCTGTACCCCTGATTCTTATGGCAGTTCCCGATCCTGGAGCACCGCTATTATTAGTAATCTGTACACCCGGAGTTTTTCCCTGAATTAATTGTCCTGCAGAAGTTGCACCACCATTGAAATCTTTTGCACTTACCGAAGTTATCGATCCTGTCACATCCGATTTCTTCTGCTTCCCATACCCAATCAGCACAACTTCTTCTATCTTTTTCTCCTTTGTTGCAGAGTCTTTCGTTTGCGCGTGTATCATTGTACCAGCCAATAAAAATGCGGGTGCAATTTTTAGTACCGTTGTAAAATTTTTCAAAATATCGTCTTTTTATAGTTTTTTAATAAAGAATTTAGCAATAAGCCAGCTTTGCAATTTATAAAAAAATTATAATTATCATAATATTATTATAAATTCGGATAAATTTATGTACATTAAACGAGTATTTTAAACTAATAAATTGTTTATCAATAATTTATGTTAAATTATGCGAAACATAACAACCTACTACAATTAACAAAAAGTTAAACATTAGTTTAACTAAATGTAACATTCCATTAACTTCATTAACATTTAAGGATTTTTAAAAACAGGAGAAATACAGGTTTTCGAGAGATATTCCTTATCTTTGCAGTTAAAACTTTACTATAAATGTCAAACAGAAAGATGATTACGGCAGCTTTGCCTTATGCAAACGGACCGGTTCATATAGGGCATTTGGCGGGTGTCTATATTCCTGCGGATGTTTACGCAAGATTTCAGAGAAGATCAGGAAAAGAGGTAGCTTTTATCTGTGGTTCGGATGAGCACGGAATTCCTATTACCATAAGAGCCAAAAAAGAAGGAGTTACTCCACAACATATTGTAGATCAATATCATGAGGTTATCAAAAAGTCTTTTTCAGATTTGGGAATTTCTTTTGATGAATATTCAAGAACTACTTCTAAAAAACATTATCAAACGAGTCAGGATTTCTTCAGAACCCTTCATGATAAAGGAAAATTCACGGAAGAGGTTTCTGAGCAGTATTTTGATGAGCAGGCTAATGAATTTTTAGCCGACAGATACATCGTAGGAACTTGCCCGAATTGCGGTAACGAAAACGCTTACGGAGATCAGTGCGAAAGATGCGGTTTCTACCCTTTCTCCGTCAGAATTGATCAATCCGAAATCGATGTTGAGCGGAAATGTTCCTATTTTAAAAGAAACAAAAAACTGGTATTTACCATTAAATGAATACGAAGATTTCCTTAACGAATGGATCATTGAAGGTCATAAAGACGACTGGAAACCGAACGTTTACGGACAGGTTAAATCTTGGTTGAATGATGGTTTAAAACCTCGTGCAATGACCAGAGATCTGAACTGGGGAGTTCCTGTTCCGCTTCCGAATGCAGAAGGGAAAGTGCTTTACGTATGGTTTGATGCACCGATCGGATATATTTCTTTCACCAAAGAATGGGCTGAGAAAAACGGAAAAGACTGGAAAGATTACTGGCAAAGCGAAGAAAGTGACTTAGTTCATTTTATAGGAAAAGATAATATTGTCTTCCACTGTATCATTTTCCCTGCAATGATGAAGGCTCACGGAGATTACATTATGCCTACAAACGTTCCTGCTTTCGAATTCCTGAATCTTGAAAACGATAAAATTTCTACCTCAAGAAACTGGGCGGTTTGGGCACATGAATATGTTGAAGATTTCCCAGGACAGCAAGATGTCTTGAGATATTCTTTATTGTCTTCTGCTCCGGAAACAAAAGATAATAATTTTACTTGGAAGGATTTTCAGACGAAAAACAATTCCGAGTTAGTAAATAAATTTGGAAACTTTATTAATAGAGTAATTTCTTTCACTAATAAAAACTTTGAAGGAAAAGTACCAAATGGGATTTTGGATGAAGAAAGTAAAAATGCGATAAATACAGCTTTAAATGATGTTCAAAATTATTTAGAGAAATATGAGTTTAGAAATGCTTTAAATGCATTTATGGCTTTAGTAGATTATGGTAACTTATATCTTCAAAATGCAGCTCCTTGGAAAACAATAAGTGAAAACCGCGATACAGCAGGTCAAACAATGTTTGTTGGAGCACAAATTGCAGCAGTTGTCGCTCAATTATGTGAACCATTTATGCCATTTACTGCTGAAAAATTATTTGGTTATTTTAATATTGAGAAA
This sequence comes from Chryseobacterium ginsenosidimutans, assembly GCF_024807225.1. GTDB lineage: Bacteria > Bacteroidota > Bacteroidia > Flavobacteriales > Weeksellaceae > Chryseobacterium > Chryseobacterium ginsenosidimutans. The sequence continues at coordinate 2,044,197 of NZ_JANUCO010000001.1, read as the reverse complement.
AAGAATTGGAGTGACATCCAAAATTCCAAAATCCAAATTGAAGCTGGACACGAAATTGAAAACGCACCTTTATTATTCAATAAAATTGAGGATAGCGTAATAGAAGCTCAAATTCAAAAATTAGAAAATACAAAACAAAACAATAAAAAGACAAATCCTAACGCAAATCCTATGAAGGACGAAATCTCTTTTGATGATTTTACGAAAATCGATCTTAGAACGGCTACCATTTTAGAAGCTGAAAAAGTAGAAAAAGCTGATAAACTGTTGAAACTTAAAGTTGACACAGGTGTAGACATAAGAACTGTCGTTTCAGGAATCGCAGAAAGTTTCACTCCGGAAGAAGTTATCGGAAAACAAGTGATGATTTTATTAAATCTTGCTCCAAGAAAAATCAGAGGAATTGAATCTCAGGGAATGTTGCTATTAACTACAAAAGCAGATGGAAAGTTATGTTTTGTAACTCCTGATGAAACGGTAGAAAACGGTATTGAGATTGGATAATTTTCAATATTTTAGATAAAGAAAAGACGTACAAATGGTACGTCTTTTTTGTTTTCTTGTCATTACGAGGAGCAAAGGGACGAAGCAACCTCGTTTGCTTACTTCTATTTTTCCTGAATTACTATTATTCATTTAGTTTGTCATCCCGGAGGGATCTAAGCACGAATCTTCCAAACTCAATTCTAATAAATTTGCTTAGATTCCTGCGGAATGACAAACTTTGTGGTTGACTTCATGTTTTAATATTTTAACAAAATGGCTTCGCTCCTCGCAATGACAAAATCCATTTATTTTTTAGTCAGTTTTGCTAAATAACAATCTTCATCTTGCATTATTTTTTCGATCCCAAAACCGTTATTTTCAGCAGCATTTTTTAACGTATCAAAATCAAGATAGAGCCATTTTATCGGATCTTCCGACTCGCCTTTATAATGAACGGTATAATCCAGTTCACCGTAATATCCGTTTGCAGGAATATAAACTCCACCGTCTTCATCACGATCGAACATATATAAAATATCGGTACTATCAATTAAAACCTGTCCGTTTTCGTGTAGTAATGAATGTAATTTTTTAAGGTAAATATCAATTTTTGTAAGGCTTTCGAAAATTCCTGTTCCGTTCATTAAAAGTAAGATCGTGTCAAAAGTATCTCCTGAAAAATCAAGGATATTTTTGCAGATTGTTTTTTGAACGCCTCTTAATTTCGCAACTTCAACAGATTTTGGTGAAATATCCAACGCTAAAACATCCAAATTCATGTCATTTTGAAGATACAAAGAATGCGAACCCGCTCCGGATCCAATGTCCAAAACTTTTCCTTGAGATAATTCTAGGGCTTTTTGTTCGATCTCATTCATTTCTTCGAAATCTCGGAAAAGGTATTCTACAGGAAGCTCATCCAATTCGGAAATTGAAGTTTCAGTCTGCAAATCTTCAGGATTTTCGTTTTGAAAATAATCCCAGATCGCCTTACCCATTAAATCTTTCATAGTCGTTTTTAAGAACTGTAAAGATAAAGGTTTTTGGATTGTTTTTTAAAACACAAATGACACAAATTTTTTCACGAATAGCACTATGAAATGTTTGTAGTTATTTAATCTTAAGTTAAAAAGCTTAGAAAATATTCATTCAGTTATCCAAACTAAGTTTAAATGACATCGTTGAGATTCCTGAGGAAGGGCAAAGTGCGTGTAATTTTGATGAGATTGCTTCGTTCCTCGCAATGACAAATACTGTGATGATTGTGATCGTTTGATAAAATACCAAATATTCTAGCCCCGATCGCAGCATTTGTTTGAGCTCATTTTTTGTAAGTTTCGGCGGCGCGGCTTTGCCGCGCCGCCGAAACTTACAAAAAATAGCGAGTGCGGAGAGCGGGAAAAAGCTTCAAATAAAAAAAATAAATACCTTTTCGATGCAATCAAATAGCTCTTAAAAAACTACAATTTGAATAAAATTCTAAAAAGACAAAGCCCTGTCTCAGCCGAAAAGAACAGGGCTTCATCATGAAAAACAAGGTATCTTTACATCACAGAACCTGCAGCATCCTTTAGTTCTTCTGCGAACTGTTTGTTTTCTTTTACTCTTCTTTTTGCAATGGCTGATTTTCCGCGCAAAACTCTTATAAATCTGCCATATTTGAAACGTTCTGCTCCAAAATGATGCGTCATAACATATACCAAAATCGCAAAACCTGCCCAAATAATATATCCGAAAATCTTTTTATTGGAAGCGATAATGGCATTAAGCTGAATGGTTTTCAGATTGGAAGCTACATTTTGCGGACTCACCGTCAAACCATCCATATAAACCGCCAAATCTCCTAAACTTTCGATCTGAAACTGGTATTGAAACCATGAAAACAGGGCTGAAAAGAAACCGACGGTCCAGAAAGTTCGCCATACCAAAAACAATCCGATTGCAGCCAACATATCATTTAATTCAAGCTTGTCTAAGGTGTAATACCAAACTCCGATGAATAAAGCAGCCATTCCGTAACCTTTTAAAAATAGGGGTAAATACCAGTTTTCATAATTGAATTCCAGCACCATCGAAAAATACATGATGATTGAATATCCCAACATCGCGGAAAATCCCAAGAAGATGTAAATTTTTAACGGAATATCTTTTTTAAACCAAATGACAGCGACGAAACCCGCCAAAATAATTCCGGGAATCATGAGTACACTTAATTTCGCATTTGTCAACTGATCGTATCCCAACACTCCGACTGCATAAATATTCTGAATCGAAATCGTTCCCACAAACATTCCCAGACAAAGCAGCATAAACACACCGTTTAAAACATTGCTTTTTGAAAGTATTTTAAAGGATAAATAGGGTCTTTTCAAATGAATCTGACGAACAACCAACAATGCAAAACTCACAAAAGCCGCAATACTTGCATTGATAATTTTGCTTGAATTCAACCAATCCTGTTGTTTTCCGAAAGAAAAAATATACGCCGAAAACATAAAAGTCGAAACGAAAAATATAATACTTAACCAATCGATATAATACAATGGAACTTTCAGCGCAAAGTATTTATTATGCATAAAAATCCATTGAATTAAGGCTAAAATAAAGCACAAAATAGAAATGATAATAAAAAATTGTTGCCAATTATACAGAATTGAAACTTCCACCGCATAATATCCCGCAATCTGATTCATCATTAAGATAAAGGTATAAAAAATGCCATAAAACATTCCTCGGTTTCCGATCATTGCCATCACCGGTAAAAATAATTCTATCGCGACCATCATCTTTAAAAACCCCATTAACAAAGCTGATGCAATGATTACGGTCGGTTCCAACGTTGTTGCGCTTATGTAATTTAAGATTCCTAAAAGAACTAATACCGTGGTAATTTTATTTCGTATTTTGAATCTCATTTTCAGTCTGAGAACAATCGGCATACATGCTCCCATCCCAATCGTAGTCGCATAATTTGCAAAAACATAGTATTCCGAAAGTGCGCCCGTTCCACCAACCATATAACTGATGTTTCCTGTATAAACCCCGCCAAGAGGCATCACAACAGCCATTAATAAAGTAATTAATAAAAGTTGTATAGGTTTTGGTACCCAATCGTGAAATAATCCTTTGTTGTACATGATTTAGAATTTAGATGTTGAGGGTTGGAAGTTTGGAGATGGAAGCTGGAAGTCCTTTTGCACCGCATAAACTTCCTTCTTCCTGCATCCAGCTTCCCTCCAAAAATCTACTTATTAATCTGAATGTTCATATTCATACCTGCGCTCAGTTTAGCAATATCTTCTTTTTTGTTGGAAGCTGTAAACTCGATTCTCACAGGGATTCTTTGCTGAACTTTGATAAAGTTACCCGTAGAATTATCCGTCGGAACATTAGAATATCTTGAACCTGTTGCCGCAGAAACTGCCGTTACAACACCCTCAAATTTTTGTCCACCCAATGCATCTGCTGTCATCATCATTTTTTCACTGATTTTTATATTTGGCATTTGGCTTTCCAAAAAGTTGGCAGTTACCCATTTTTGTCCGTTCAGAACAATGGTTGCCACTTGTTGTCCGGGTTGAATTAACTGCCCTTCAGAAATAGCTCTTCTTCCCATCACACCGTCATAAGGCGCCGTAATTACAGTATACGAAAGATTGATTTTTGCCATATCCAACGCAGATTTTGTTCTTTTTATTTCAGCATCGATAATTCCGAATTTACTTTTTACTTCTGTCGTAGAAAGATTGGCGGATTGTTTTTGATTAACCAACATTTCGTAAGCCGCTTTTTGCGCATCATATTCAGTTTTTATCTGATCGTATTGCTGTCTTGTCACGGCTTCCGAAGCCAGAAGATTTTTATATCGGTTTAAATTCTGTTCGGCATTCCACAATCTTGCTCTTGCTCCTGCAATATTAGATTCCATTACATTGACGTTATTAGAAACGGTGTTTACGGAAGAACCGGTTGCCACACGTTGAGCCAAAGCATTTTGATAAGCCGCCTCAGCCTGACCGATTTGTGTTAAAATTTCACGATCATCTAAAATTACCAACGTATCTCCTTTTTTAACGTTTTGATGTTCAATGAATTTAATTTCTTTGATATAAGCCGAAACTCGCGTGTTGATCGGATTGATAAATTCCTCAACCTGAGCGGCTTCCGTATACGTTTTATCTCCGATATGAAAATATTGACGAACCAACCAATACAACCCAAAACCGATGATCAGAAAAACAACAATATTTGATATAATGGCTTTTAATTTATTCTTTTTGGTTTCCTTTTTCTTTGTTTCAGCGCTTGATGTTGCGGGAGTTGACTGTATATTTTGAGGAGTTTGTTCCTTGTTTTCCATTGTTTTTTAGTTTTTAAAAATTAAAGAGTTCCTGTAGATTTCAGAAGATTATAATATTGATACAAGACATTGATTTCGGCATTGGCATAATCTAATTCCGACTGTAATTTTTGATTCTGTGCGTCGATCATTTCCGCCTGTACCGCTAATTGGTTCAAGTACTTAGCTTCTGTAATCTTGTAGTTTTCTTCGGCTAATCTTTTAGCATCATTCAGAATATCAGCTTGTTGAATAGATTCCTGATACTTTACATAAGCCGCATTTACTCCCATATTGATATTATCTTCAACAAGAATCATTGCGTCGTTTGCCTGTGTTTTTTGTAACTCACCAAGCTTTACTCTTTGCTTTGTTTTAAACAGATTATCAATATTATAGCTTAAAGAAACACCCGTTTGCCAACCTCCTGCGTACATATCCACAACAGGATTTCTATTGGTAATCGGTCTTTGTAAGCTGTAACCTCCAAATCCGGCTACAGTAGGTGCTTTATCGGTTTTAATGATCTCAATATTTTTATCGGCAACATCGATATTTGTTTTGGCTGATTTCATTTGTGGATTGCTGCTGTGAGCAAGATCAATATAATAATCCATGCCGATTCCGGATTCTTTGTTGGTTAACTCTTCAATCGGAATAATCTCAGTATCAAGAGGTAAACTCAAAGCTGTACTTAAATTATAATTAAGAATTTTCTTATTATTCATCAACGTCAAAATTCCCTGATCTAAGTTTTTGATTGCCAATTCACCACGAATTACTTCATTTCGCGTCACCATTCCCTGCTGATAAAATTTTTGAATATTTTTTAATCTTTCCAGAGCCAGTTTTTTGTTGTTTTGAAAGACAGATTCCTGATTTAAAATTTTATAAACATCCAGATAACTTGAAATCACCAAGAATTTCACGTCTTGTACATTTTTTTCAAAATCTAATTTTGATAGCTGTTCACGGAGTCCGGCCATTTCGATCGATTTATTCACCAAACCTCCTTTGAAAATCAATTGAGTCGCCTGTACAGCGTAAGAACTTCCGTAATGAGGCATCGGAATATTGGTAGAATTTGAAAAATCTTTGTCGATCGCAAGGACATCTCCCAAATAAAATTGGCTCATAGAAGCTGTAATTGTAGGCAGTTTTTGAAGCTTTGTAACATTAATATTCTGTTTAGCAATATCAATATTTTGTGCTGAAACTTTTAATTGTCGATGATTCTGAACCGCCAGTTCGGCGATCTCCTTCGCTGTCATCTCTCTTATTTGTTGTGAAAAAAACAGCGCCGGAAATAAAGCGATCACGAGTGATATTGCTGCTTTTATATTGTGTACCATTTTACCTTGTTTTACAGATGCAAAGTTATGATAGCACAAAACTCAATCAAATGATTCAGAATTGGAAAAAGATGTTCAAATGTAGGATCTCGATTTTCAGATCAATTCCTGTATTGAGTTGGACTGATTCCTAAATGTTTCTTAAAAAAGTGAGAAAATGAGTATTGATCGCTGAAACCAAGCGCATTCGAAACCTCTGAAACAGGCTTATTGGAGGAGTTTAAAAGCATTTTCGCTTCATTAACAACAATGGAAGCAATGATCTGACTCGCCGACTTTCCCGTAACCGTCTTGATCACCGAAGAAAGATGTCTGGTTGTAATCCGTTGTCGCTCGGCGTAGAACTCAACGGTGCGATTGATATGGTAAAGTTGCGCAAGATCTGTCAAAAAAAGAAAAACAATTTCTTCTTGTCTCGACATCTGATTCACTGAGCTATTGTCTTCCTTCGAAATAATCCCAACCATTTGATAACAAAAAACAGAAAAAAGATGTTCTACCACTTCTTTTTTGTACAAAACTTCTGTTTCCCGGTCTAAAATATATTTAAGAAAATTCACGCTTTTCCAAACCACTTCCATTTCTTCCGGTTCAAAAGGAACACCGCGATTCATCTGCTGTCTAAAGTAACGATAGCTTATTAATTTATTGAACCTCAATGATAAAGCAGTAATAAATTCTCTTTTATAAGCCACCATTCTCGACTGAAAATCATCGCTTACGGAAACAATTTCATACACCGTTTGCGGATCTGTTACCATAAACATATTCTCAGAAATTTCAAGATCACTGAAATGTTGGCGAAGGATTAATTTCCCGCTTTTAACAAAGATAAACGCCGGATTATCAAGACGAAAAGGCTTTCCGACAGCTACTCTCTCGAAAAGATTATAATGTGTAAAAATCTCAACCCCGAATTTTTCTAAGACAGACATAACACAAATTTAACCAATATATCCAGCGATTGCAAAAATTTATTATTTTAGTATTTTACAATTTGTCATTATGAGAAAGATCGATTTATTATTTGCAGAATACAGCGAAAGTCACAGAAACGCAACCAACAAATTCATTCACTGGATCTGTGTACCTTTGATTTTCTGGACAATTTTAGGTTTTATCTCATATATTCCGACCCCAAATATGTATCTGAAATACTATGGTTTTCTGAGCATTGCAAGTTTTATCGCCATCACTTTAGTCACCATTTTTTATTTCCGATTATCATGGAGAATCGCGTTAATTATGTTTTTCGTTATGCTATTAATGGAACATTTTGTATCATTAGTTAATGTAACATTCACAAGAAAATCATGGATCTTTTTCTTAGCAGTTTTTGTAATTACATGGATTTTACAGTTTGTAGGGCACAAAATTGAAGGTAAAAAACCCTCTTTCTTAAAAGATTTACAATTTCTTTTAATAGGACCCATCTGGCTTTTAAGCTTTATTCTTAAAAAACTGGGAATCAAGTATTAGATAGTTTGGGTATGGAAGTATGGATGCGGGAAGAGGGAAGTTTATGCAGAGTGAGAAAACTTCATGCCTCTATCTTCCATCTTCAAGCCTTTTTAATCTTCCAAAGCATAGACTGCAAAACTTGCTAACCAATGATCGCCACCGTAATTTCCCTGGAAAAGTAAGGGAAGTCCGTTATTTAAAAATACAGTTGCGGTTTTCTGAAAATCCTTTTTTAAGGGATGATTATCAGGAAGTGACTTTGCAATTCCTTTCATACACCAAGCTTTCGTAAACGATAATCCGACCAAATGAACTGTTTGATAATCGCTCAAATCACTTACAACAGGAATCTTTTCAATATTCTCTAAACTTCGCTTTTCATAGAAATTATTGAACCACTTTACAAATTCTTTTTGAGGAAGAACTCTTCGCATCAAATCTGCAATTTCTAAACTCGGCGAAAAGAAATCGGAACCATCGGGTTCAAGATAAGCGGGTGTTTTAGTATTATTTAGATAAAAATATTTTGCCCTTTCTACCAATTGATTTTCAAACTCTTTATCATGATTTGCTCTTGCCCAATCGAGTGCAAAAACCATTGCAAAAGCCGTATTCGGATGAACTCCAGTTCTGTTTGGGTACGTTTGTTTTGGAAGGTACGTTTTCCATGAAGCTAAAATTTTATCCGTTAAAGGTTTTAAATTTTCATGCCATATTTTCGCTTTCGGATTGTCCCAAGTTAGTAATTCTTCATCCAGTTTTAGCAACCAAGCCCAACCATAAGTCCTTTCAAACGTTGTGGTTAACTGATATTTTGTAAAATAATCTGCCTCGGTCTGAAGCTTTTCCTTTTGAAACGAATTCTCAAGAATTTTTTCAATGTTTTTTGCAATTGACAAATCGGGTTTTGTCTTTAGCAATCGAACCAGCATCCAATGCCCATGAACAGAGCTGTGCCAATCAAAACAACCATAAAAACTTGGATGCAGGTCTTTTGGAGTTAACGGAACTTCGTTTGCTGTATTGATGATATGCGCGGTTTTGTTCGGATATTCCTGATTGATGCAGTGAAGCGGTTTTTCGGATAATTTAATCGCCATTTCGTTCGTCAGTTTCGGAATTTCCTGAGCGTACATCAAAAATGGAAAAAATATAATTGCTAAAAGACTTTTTTTCATTCAATAAAAATATAAATTAATTTGATTTTTGTGGCTTAAGATAGCATTAAATAAAGTATTTACAAAAAATATCATCATTTATTAAAAATTTATAATTAAATATCAACTTTAAGCATAGTTTTTGATAAGATTCAGCAAAACTTATTCATGAGAAAACTATTTATACCATTACTTTGTTTATTTCTTATAAATTGCAAAAAAAATAAAACAATTGCCAATGAATCTCCTAAAGAAATGGCAATGATGGCTCCGCAGGAAGACAAGGTTGATGCAGCTATCGTATTCCCTTCTCCAAATTCTCTTTCAGAAGTAACTTTGGCAAATACGAATACAATCTCCAAAAAAATTATCAAAAACGGGGACATGAGAATTCAGGTTGGAGATATTAAAAAAGCTCATAATCAAGTCGATGAAATTATAAAAAACAACAAAGCTTACGTTCAGAAAGAAGAGTTTCAGAATACAGACAGAAATGAAAATCTGGATATTACCATCAGAGTTCCGCATAAAAATTTTGATGTTTTGGTGAATTCTTTTTCTGATGGAATGGGATCAGTTTTGTCGAAAAATATTTCTTCAGATGACGTGACAGAAGAATATACCGACGTTTCTATCAAATTAGGAAACAAGAAAATCTATCTTGAAAAATATCGCGATATGCTTAAAAGTGCGAAAACGACAAAAGACATTCTGGAAATTCAGGAAAATATCCGTGAACTGGAAGATGAAATTGATGTTTCAGAAGGCAGACTTCGTTTTATTGATGACAGAGTGAATTACAGCACTTTGAATTTAAGTTTATATAAAGAAAAAGTGAGAAGTTCAGCCACTTCAACAATAGGTTTTGGAAGCCGTTTCGGAGATTCTGTAACGGAAGGCTGGAATAGTTTTGTTGCTTTTTTCCTTGGTGTTATTTCGCTTTGGCCGTTCTTTTTATTGATTCCCGTTGTTGTTTTGCTTTGGAAAAAATGGAGAAATAGGAAGAAAAAGTAGTTTTTAGAATTACTGATTCTGTTAAAAATAAATCTATTCACAATATTTGTCATTCCGTAGGAATCTAAGCAACAATTTTTTATTTAAGCAGCATAGATTCCTGCGGAATGACAAACTTATTGGTTATTTTTTGTTAAAGATTGCTTTGCTAAAAAACCTAATGAGAAACTATTTACCCAAAACAAATACAGCCGGGATTTTATGAAGTTCCGGTTTTTGTTTTTGCCACTCTTTGATGGTTTTTGTTTTGATGAATTCATGCTCCGGATCGTTGATATTTGCGGCAATACACAACTTTGTATTTGGAGATAAAGACTTCGTTAAATCTTCAAAAAGCGCATTGTTTCTGTAAGGCGTTTCCATGAAAATCTGGGAATATCCGGTATTCTGAACCATACTTTCTAAGCGTAAAATCTGTTTTTTCTTTTCCCCTTTTTCAATTGGCAAATATCCGTTGAAAGTAAATTCCTGCCCGTTGAAACCACTTGAAATTAATGCTAAAATAATCGATGAAGGTCCTGAAATAGGGATAACTCTGATGTTTTTTTCGTGACACCATTTTACAATCAGGTTTCCGGGATCGGCGATGCACGGAAGTCCGGCTTCAGAAAGCAATCCGAAATCTTGCCCATTAAGCATTCTGTCCTGAGCTTCTTTTATATCTGCATTTTCTGTGTATTTATCCAAAAGGAAAAGCTTCAAATCTGACTGTTTCTTCTCGGGAGCGAAAAATTTAACGACCTTTCTTGCGGTCTTTTCATTTTCCACAAAAAAGTAATCCGTTTGCATGATGTACTCTTTGATAACAGGCGAAAAATGCGTGATAGAAGTATTTTCGGATAAATAAGCTGGAAGTAAAAAAAGCATTTTTATTATATTTATGAAGTTTGAAATTTAGTTAAAAACAAATGAAGATTATGGTAAGATCTGTTCGGCAATTTTGCTGCAGCCTTTTTCCAAAAGCTGAAAAACATTTTCAAATTCTTCCATTCCGCCCCAATAAGGATCCGGAACTTCTGCATTTTTATGATCGCCCAAAACCTCCATGAATAAAGAAACTTTCTGTCTCTGTTCTTCGTTGTTGGTTTTTGAAACCACATCTGCCATCACATCGATATCCATACAATAAATTTTATCAAAAATCTCAAAATCTGCTGTTGTAATAGGTCTTGATCTTTGTTTTGAAATATCAATATTGTGATTTGCGGCTGTTTTTATCGATCTTTTATCCGGATGTTTTCCTTCGTGCATAGAAATGGTTCCGGCTGAATCTACAAAAAAGTTTTCAGGGACTTTTGTTTTCATAATTCCTTCTGCTAAAGGACTTCTGCAAATATTTCCCAAACAAACCATTAATATTTTCATTGTTTCTGATTTAAAATTGAATGAATAATCTTCTTTAATCAACAAAACTAAACAAAAAATGAAGAATAAAATTATTCTCCATTTTCTATATTTAAATTAAATTATTTCTTATTGTTTAATTCTCTCACCCAATTCCTTCACGTACTTCTTCACTTCTTTGTCGATCTTAGAAACATCCTTGATGGTGTCGCAAGCGTACATTACCGTTGAGTGGTCTTTCCCTCCCATTTCTTCACCAATTTTAGTGAAAGTAGCATTTGTAAGTTCTTTTGAAAAATACATTGCCAATTGTCTTGGAAGAGCGATTTCTCTTTTTCTTGTTTTAGATAAAAGCTGCTCTTTTTTGATACCGAAATAATCACACACAACATCCTGAATATAAGGAATATTGATGATTTTTTTCTGGTTTGCAGCGATCTTACTGATCGTATCTTTCAACAATTCCAGACTTAGATCTGTCTTATAAACCGTAGAATATGCAATCACAGAATTAATAACTCCGATAAGCTCTCTTACGTTTGTTTTTGTTTCAATAGCAAGGAAATCAAGCATATCATCCGTCAAAACGATTCCGTCTCTGCTTAATTTATCGATGATGATTTTCTTACGAGTCTGTACATCCGGAGATTTAATTTCTGCAGAAAGTCCCCATTTGAAACGCGAAACAATCCTGTCCTGAATATCCATGATATCTGCAGGAGCCTTATCAGAAGTAAGGATAATCTGCTTTCCGTTTTGATGCAAATGATCAAAAATATGGAAGAAACTGTCCTGAGTTGCAGATTTTCCAGACAAGAACTGGATATCATCAATGATTAAAACATCAACCATCTGATAGAAATTTGCAAATTCCGTTTGTTTATGAGCTTTTGCTGCCGAAATAAATTGCTGAATGAATTTTTCGGAAGACAAATAAAGAACTACTTTATCCGGAAACTGGCTTTTCACTTCCAAACCTACGGCTTGTCCTAAGTGAGTTTTTCCAACACCATAACCTCCATATAAAAATAATGGGTTGAAAGCCGTCGCACCCGGTCTTTTAGCAATCGATCTTGCTACTGTTGCAGCAAATTTATTGCTTTCTCCTTCCACATAATTGTCAAAAGAGAAATCTGATTTCAAATTAGAATCAATATTTACCTTTTTGATTCCCGGAACCACAAACGGGTTCACAATATTAGACGAAAAACCTTGCGGCATCGTTTCCTGCACTCTCGGAGTGGGAACACTTTTCCCTTTCATATTCATGGTAACGGGTTTTTCTAAACCGGTAGGTTTATTTTCCATTACAGAATACCATAATTTCACTCCTTTACCTATATTTTTCTTCAGGGCAGCAGAAAGTAAGGACAGGTAATTGTCCTCTATATATTCCTTGTAAAAATCACTCGGTACCATCAACGTAAGGTTGTTGTCAACCAACGAAATTGGTTGCACCTTGTCGAATAGTAAATCGAAAGATTTTTCAAGTTTTTTCAGATCAGAATTGTCTTCAGCAGCATTCAAATTATCGCGCATGAACTGAAGGCATTTCTGCCATATCAACATTAAATTTCCATCCATAATTAAGCCCTGATTGATTCTTTAGTTTTTACCGTTTTTCAGAAGGAGGACAAAGGTCTCATTTTTTATTTTAAAAAAAAATTCTACAGTTATTGATTATTAAAAAATATATTTGTATGTATAATAGAGTAATAAAAATGATACACACAAAACACTCATTACGAGTACGTTACGCAGAAACAGATCCCATGAAATACGTCTACTACGGCAACTACGCACAGTACTTTGAAATTGCCAGAGTTGAGCTTTTTAGAAGCATCGGAATATCATATAATGAGATTGAAAATCAAGGAATTTGGCTCCCCGTTTCGGACTATAAAATTAAGTATTTGCGACCAGCTTTTTATGATGAAAAATTAGAAATTCATACTTTCGTAAAAAAAATTCCAGGAGTAAGAATTGAATTCGAATATGAAATTTTTAATGAAGAAAATATTAAAATTACGGAAGCTTCCACTACCCTTTTCTTTTTGGATGCAAAAACAAAAAAAGTGGTAAAATGTCCGGATTATCTGATGAAGTTAATTGAAGAAAACTGGAGCAAATAAGGCTTCAAAAATCAGAGTCTAAGTTATAGCGCTCAGTCTCTTAAGTTACTAATCTGTGTTCTACTTTTAAACTATTATCCTAACCAGATAAAGATACAAAAAATTAGTATATAAATTATTTTAAGTTGATCCGTTTACTCAAAAAAAGTATACAATTTTTAAAAAATATTTGATTTTTTCATCTTCTTTAAATTTTTACTTTTTTTTACAATAAGCGAACTTAAAAAGGTTAAAAATAGATTTTGTTACTTTTGTGGCTATATTTTTATAAGTTCAAGCGCATTTATGTTCCTATAAAAACTTCAACAACTCTTTAATCAAATTAAAAAAATAAAATATAATGAAGATTGCTTATTTGGGTCCGCAAGCGAGTTTTACACAACTTGCTGCGACTCAGCTTTTCACGAATGAAGAATTGTTGCCACAAGCTAATATTTTAGATTGCTTTAGGGCGGTAGAAAACGGAGAAGTAGAAAAAGCTGTTGTTCCATTAGAAAATTCTATTGAAGGAACGGTTTCTATGACGCTGGATTATTTGTATAAAACGTCTCAGATCAAGATTGAAGCTGAAGCTGTGATGCCCATCGCTCACCATTTGATGGTACATGCAGATTGTGATATTGAAAATATTGAGAAAATTTACTCGCATCCACAAGCTTTAGCACAAAGTTTTCATTTTTTGGATCAACAATTTAAGGAAATTCAGAAGCAGGATTATTCTTCTACAGCAGCGGCGGCAAAACACGTCTCTGAAAATCCGGACAGAAATCTGGCAGCAGTTGCGAATCAGTTTGCGGCTAATTTGTATGGGTTGAAAATTATTCATAGAAATATTCAGGATTTTGAACAAAATCATACGCGCTTTATTATTATTTCGAAGCATCAGAATATTTATGAAAATAGTGATTTAATAATTTTAGGGGAAAAATCGGGAATGTTAATTACTCTTCCTGAAGATCATGCGGGAGGACTTCATCAGGTGTTGTCGGTTTTTGCATGGCGAAAAATGAACCTTAGCAAAATAGAATCCAGAACATTGAAAACCGGATTGGGGAATTACTTCTTCTTCATCAACGTTGTCGGAAAATGGGATTCTGTTTTACATCAAAATGCCTTGGAGGAATTAAAAACGCTGCATGCACAAGTTGATTTTCTCGGAAATTACAAAGAATTCCTTTTAAAAAGTTAAGATTCTGTTCATATTCCCTCTCTTTTTTATATTTTTTTTAAAATTAATGAGGATGAAATTTGCTTTTTATGGGAAAAAAGTTTTAATTTTATTACAAACTATAATCCATCAATTAGTTAATCAATATAAAGATATATCATATTAGCATTATCTTAAAAACCTATAACACAAGGGGGTTTAAAAATTTTACTTAAATAAAATAATTTTATAATTACATTATTAGCATATATAATTATCTAATATTAAAAATTATTTAAAGATAAAATTTTATTATGCTTGATATTTGATGTATCTTTGACACGAAACTAACTGAGGATAAACCATTAACTAATTTAAATTTTTAAACATGAAAACTAAAATTTGTAGCGCATTTTTGGCCATTATGTCTATCTCGATCTCCGCTCAAGTGGGTATTAATACTACTACCCCTTCAGCGACTTTAGACATTAACGGAACTGCTAAAATCAGACAAACTCCTACCGTAGCTACTTTACCTGGATACCAAATTTTGGCATTGAACCAAAATACAGGAGGAGATAACCAAGTTTCTCAGGTAGACCCGCAACTTCTTGCTAGTTATGTTATTAACAACGGAGTAAATACAACTGTTTACAGCGCAAAAAAAACAGCAGGTATAAGCTTATTAAATCTAGGGATTTTTCCTGCAGGATTCCAAGGGGTAAACTTTTTGGCTGCAGAAAGAACTGTAGGTAGCGCTGCCCTGTTTTCTGATACTGATAACACCTATACAATTCCTTCAAACGGAACTTACGCTATTGGATTTACTTTCCGTTATGGAACAGGACTTCAGGCTGCAATCTTATCAAACTCACCGGGAGTAGGAATCGTAAGAACGAGAGCGGGTGTAGCAACGATTATTGACAACAGACCATTCAGCGGTGCGAATCTTATTTTATTAAGCTTAACAATCTCTGAAGCAACAGTTGATTCACTTTATCCATTACAAGCTGGAGATAAAATCTCTTTTGGACTTACAGGATCTTCTCTTCTTAATGTTGGTCTAATAGGATCAAGTACAAGTTCTTTCTACATTTATAAAGTATCGAATTAAGAAATTTTTATATAGTAGTTTAATCACTCTACAGAATTAATCCATCGTACGTTGTATGATGGATTAATTCGTTTATAGGGAAACATTTGATTATATTTGATTTATCAAAAAGTAAAAAATGATTTACCCACTGATCTTTTTAGTAGTAATATTCGCTATTTTGTTTAACAATCTAAATAGTAAAGTTAAGAAGTTAGAAAAAGAGATTTCTGAGCTTAATAAGAAATTTGCTAATCAAGAAAAGGTTTCAGAAATAAAAGAAGAACAAACGATACCAACTTCAACTGTTTCACCAATAATCCAAGATGAGCATTTCAATATAAATGATCCTGAATTAGATAATGATACTCCAGCCAAAGAAGAAAAAGATTGGCTTCTCCCTGTTTTTGATTTTTTTAAGCAAAATGCTTTAGCGATCATCGGGATTTTTACCCTTGTTTTAGGAATCGGATATTTTGTAAAATACGCACTCGACAAAAACTGGATCGGGGAAACACCAAGAGTAGGAATCGGATTTCTGGTGGGAGCCGCAATTATTGTAACCGGTAATTTTTTAAGGAAAAACTATTCGGTTTTTGCATCCATTATTACGGGCGGCGGAATTGCTGTTTTGTACTTTACGATTACCATTGCCTTTCGGGAATATCATTTGTTTTCGCAGAATATTGCCTTTTCAATTACCTGTCTAATTACTTTACTTTCTATCGCGCTTTCCTATTATTATAAAAGTGAAATATTAATTATTTTCTCTTTATTTGGTGGATTTTTAGCTCCGTTAATTATCAGTACAGGACAAAGCAATTACCCTTTCCTCTTCACTTATCTTACCGTTTTAAACATTGGAATGTTGGCTGTAGTATTCTTAAAAAATTGGAAAAGCGTCGGCTGGGTTTCTTTTATTTTTACTACGATTTATCTTTTTTTCTGGACGGCCGAAAAAACAGAAATCCTGAATGTCTATTTTTATATTGCCAGTTATATTATTTTCTATTCGTTTGCTTTACAACATTATTTTAAAAAAGGCATTTTACCTTCTTTTGATATTTTAATGCTTGTCTTAATAAATTTCACCAGTATCATCGGTTTGGTTTATATTTTTAATACATTACAATACGAACCGGTTATTATTTTCCCGATTGGCTTTGCTTTGGTTAATTTAGGATTGCTTTACAGAGAATATTCAAAAAAGAGTTTTGGTATCAATTATTCTGTTTTTACTGGGATTACGATCAGTTTAATCACGGTTGCCGTTGCTTTACAGTTTAAAACCCATTTAATTACCAGTGTTTGGGCGATTGAAGCGACGTTGCTTCTATTTATCTGGAAAAAAACCAATAATCTCAATATTTTTAAAATAGCTTTCTATGTCTTGTTTCCTTTGGTAATTTTGGCGCAGCTCATGACTTGGACGGAATATCTTGATGCAAAAAATCTCACTATAGTTTTTAATCCGGTATTTTTGACGAGTCTGGTAACGGTAATTACAACTTTCGTTAATTTAATTCTATTAAGAAAACTTTCCGACACAGAAAATAGAAATACCGATTTCTTTGAAAATGTCTTTACGGTGGTAAGTTATGCCGTAATTTATATTGCCCTTTTACTCGAAATCCTATATCACATTTCCGAAAAACCTTGGATTGTGATTTTCAGTGTTGCCACAATTTTCAGTCTGTATTATATTTTTATGATATTATTGTTCAGAAAGAAACTGGAGATTAATAAAATACTGGAAACCGCCCTTTTATACTTGTTTTTATCTTTAATCATTATTGATACTTTAATTTCAGGTTCCGGAATTATTTCTCAAATTTTATTGAAAAAAGTTCAGTTTAGCTTTTATGGATTATACCTTCTATATTGGATTCCTTTCATTTATATCATGTTGAATATTTTACCTAAATCTGATTTCTTCAACATAAAATTTTCATTCTGGTTCATCGCAATCGCTTTTGTTACAGCTGTAAGCAACGAATTGTATCATTTATATTTATTGATTAATGCCAGTCAAATTTCAGAAATAGGAAAACTTGGACAACATTTTACTTTGTTATATCTGCCAATTATTTGGACAATTCTTGCGAGCATTTTCATTTATAAAGGATTAAAAAGCGATGTTTCAGAATACAACAAAATTGGTTTTGCATTAATATTTATCATGATCTTAAAATTATACCTTTATGATGTCTGGAAAATGGACAATGTATCAAGAATTATTGCCTTCATTATATTGGGAATCATCTTATTACTAAGTTCATTTTTGTTCCAGAGAGTAAAGAAAATTATTAAAAATCTTGTTGAAAATAAAGATGAAAACCAACAAATACATAATTCAGAATCCTAATAAAAGACTTTATTTGTAATTATTATGTAATTTAATGTAAAATTTTATTCACATTTTATAAAAAATAACTATATTTATCAAGTTTTTAACAGTTACTTATTCCTAAACATTATGAAAAAATTACTCTACTCTTTTTTACTATTGTCTTCTGCGACTTTGTTTGCACAGAAGAACACAGCTACAAAATTTGCAGTTGCCAATGATATTGTTGGAACGGTAGATATGTTTAATGCTTACAAAAGCAGAATTCAGAGTACACAAACTTATAAAGCTGCCACTCTTCCTCAAAACCTGAAAAAATTCGGTTATATTGCTGAAAACGGTTTGGTAGAATACAAATTGAAAAGCGGTCAAGGTGTTTTAGACAGACTTCCTTTGTCTGAGCTTAATGCACAATATGGACTTGCAAAAAACACTCCTGTTTTCATCGACGGATATGAATTTACAAATACTGATACTTTAGTATTCGGAGATATCTTAGGAAACACGGAAGTTATTGATAACAAAGGCAGCAAAGCCGTATCAATTATTACAAAAAAGTAATTTCTCAGATCATATTTAAATGAAAAGGATACTCGTTTGAGTATCCTTTTTTTAGTATTTATTGTTCCATTTTTTCTTTAGTTCTTCGTAGATTTTCTTTTCTGTAGAGTTATTTCCGGGTTCATACAATTTTACATCCTCAATTTCTTCCGGAAGAAAACTTTGGTTTACAAAATTTCCTTCGTAGGAATGTGCATATTTATATTCTTTCCCATAATCCAGATCTTTCATCAGCTTTGTCGGAGCGTTTCTTAAATGCAGAGGAACCGGCAGATTTCCTGTTTTTTTCACCAAAGCCAGCGCATCATTTATCGCCATATACGCAGAATTACTTTTCGGAGAAACCGCAAGATAAACAGCCGCTTCACTCAAAATAATCCTCGCTTCAGGATTTCCGATCACATTCACCGCTTGAAAACAATTATTCGCAACCACCAAAGCATTCGGATTGGCCAACCCAATATCTTCCGCCGCCAAAATCAACATTCTTCTCGCAATGAATTTAATATCTTCACCACCGGCAATCATTCTCGCCAACCAATATACCGCACCATTCGGATCGCTTCCACGCATAGATTTGATGAAAGCCGAAATAATATCGTAATGCTGTTCGCCGTTTTTATCATAAAGCGCCATTGTTTCCTGTAAAACCTCCAGAACATCTTCATTTTTGATTTCTGTTTTTGCAGAGTTTTTATATTGATTTAAAACCAACTCCACAGAATTGATCAGCTTTCTTGCATCACCTCCGGAATATTGAATGAACGCTTCTTTTTCAAGAATTTTAAAATCTGTATTTTCATCTTTATTAAAACTTTCTGAAGAGATATCAACCAATTCTTCCAGTTTTTCATAGCTTAAAGCCTTCAAAACATACACCTGACTTCTGGAAAGCAAAGCCGAAACCACCTCAAAACTCGGATTTTCCGTTGTCGCTCCAATTAAAACAATCCAGCCTTTTTCTACCGCATGAAGTAGAGAATCCTGTTGCGATTTATTAAAACGGTGAATTTCATCAATAAAAAGAATCGGCGATTTTCCTGAAAAAAGGTTCTGCTTTTTAGCATCTTCTATCACATCACGAACGTCTTTCACTCCCGAAGAAACAGCAGAAAGCTTATAAAATTTTCTTCCCGATTTTTCAGAAATAATTTCCGCTAATGTTGTTTTCCCCGTTCCCGGTGGTCCCCAGAAAATCAGAGAATTCAACGAATTATTCTCCAACATTTTCCTGATCGTCCCCTTTTCTCCGGTCAGATGTTCCTGCCCCAGAACTTCATCTAAAGTTTTCGGTCTTAATTTTTCAGCTAATGGAATATTTTGGTTCAAGATTTTTAGATTTGATTTAAAGTATTTGTATGAAAAAAGTTTTCAGAACAGCTATAATTTTCACGATTGCAAACCTATAAAATCCACAAATCGACCAACACCGGAATTTCTCCGACGAACGCCTGTTTGCTGTCCGGAAACTTCTAACAAATTTAAACTAATTTTCAATTTTTTACCCTATTTTTGCATTGTTTTGAAACTTACACTCAACAAAATAGTCACTTTTCCTTTGGTAATACTCATCAGATTTTACCAATGGTTTATTTCGCCTTTACTTCCCAAAAACTGTCGGTATGAACCAACCTGTTCGCATTATATGGTAAAAGCATTGCAGGTACACGGTGTTTTTAAAGGGTTTTGGCTGGGTATAAAAAGAATTTCAAAATGTCATCCTTGGGGAGGAAGCGGCTATGATCCCGTTCCCCCGAAAAAGTAAATTTTAAATAATCAAACTACTAAAAAAATAGAAATGAGTAATATTTTTTTCAGAATCTATCTCGTAATCTTCGCGTTCATTACCCAATGTCTTTTTGCGCAAAATTATCCGAACGGAATGTCTGACGGAACTTTAAAAGTAAACTCCACAGATATTCCTGTAAAAATCTACGCCACAACAGAATTGGGAGATCTGAATGTATTTCCTGACAGAAAAGTAGACGGAAACGTGCTAATCATTCTGAACGAATCAAATTTCGAACCTGCCTATTTTAATTTCAGTGCATTGACTTTAACTAAACTTAAAGATGCAAAATATCAGTTTTTAGACAAAAATTTCAAACTGATTGAAACGGCTGCAACCAAAGATAATATTGAACATTTTAAATATGCAGTAAAATCGAACAAACCTCTTGCAGATACAGATAATGTAAGTCTGGAAACGTCTTTCAAAATCTGGGATCCTTCAAAAGGAATTCAATTAGGACCTGTTACCTTGCATTTTTATAGCTTAATGTTCATTTTCGCGTTCGGTTTCGGATATGTTTTAATGAACAGAATTTTCAAAATCGATAATGTTAATCAGAAATATTTAGAGCCTCTTTTTACATGGACGTTGGTCGGGACGATTCTTGGAGCAAGAATGGGACACGTCATTTTCTATCAACCCGAACTTTTTAAAGAAGATTTCTGGAGTGTATTTTTACCGATAAGTACTAAAAACGGCTTTAAATTCACAGGATTTTCAGGATTGGCAAGTCACGGAGCAACAATCGCTTTGATTTTTACAACCTTATATTATTCATTTAAAATCATCAAGAAAAATCCGTTTTGGGTATATGACAGATTAGGAATTGTAGTTTCTTTAGGCGGTGCTTTTGTAAGAATGGGTAACTTTTTTAATTCTGAAATTATCGGTAAGCCTGTTGATCCAAATTCACCTTTTGCCTTACTTTTCCCACAGCAAAGCAGCGAATATGGTGTAACGATTCCTCGTTATCCTGCACAATTATTTGAAGCTTTCGGATACGTTTGTCTATTTGTTTTATTATGGATTTTATACAAAAAAACCAACAAAAAATATCAGCAAGGATGGTTATTCGGATTATTTTTCATCATTCTTTGGGCAATCAGATTCTTTGTAGAATTCTTGAAAGAACCACAAGGAGATGAATTTATCCATATCGGAGGATTAAATACAGGACAGGTTTTATCAATTCCTTTCATGCTTGCCGGAGTTGTTATCATGATTATTTCTAAAAAGTTCAAAATTACTCAGGCTGAAAACGAAAAACCCGAATAATTTTTAACAAAAGTTGAAATTTAAAACGGAATTTTAACCGTAAAATATAAAAAAGGAAGTCTGTATAATTGCAGACTTCCTTTTTATTTACCTTATTTTCTTTTTATTCTATATCATAAAGCTCTTTCCAGCTTTGCATTTAATTCCAGAAAAACATTTCCGAATTCATCAATAACATCTCTCGGAAGCATTGATTCTTTAGAGTGTTTTTCTGATGCAAATTCTGCGGCTTTTCCATGAAACCAAACTCCTAAAATGGCACTTTCTTCTTCAGAATAATTTTGAGCTAAAAATGAGGTTAAAACTCCCGTCAAAACATCTCCGCTTCCGCCTTTCGCTAATCCGGAATTGCCTGTAATATTATAAAAAACCTGTCCTTGCGGAGTTACAACTTGTGTATGATGATCTTTTAAAACAATATAAATACCAAGTTCTTTTGCATTATTTTTTGCTAATTCTACTCTTTCGAAAGAGTTTTCTGTTGCTCCGAATAGTCTTTCAAATTCTTTCGGATGTGGGGTGATAATTGATTTTGCGGGAATTAATTTTAAATTCTTTTTATCCTGCGAAATAATGTTGAGTGCATCTGCATCTAAAATCAACGGTTTTGAATAATCTTTTAAAAATTTCAGGAAATTTTTTGCTGTTTCTTCGTTGGTTCCTAAACCTGGACCAATGCCATAAACCGAGTTTTCATTCACTTCAAAATCATTCACAAAATCTGTTCCGCCTTCAATAAACATGGCTTCAGGATTGGAAGTCTGCAAGGTTTCATAGCCACATTTTGGAGCAAGCGTAAAAGTAAGACCCGCACCGGTTTTCAATGCTGATTTTGTGGCAAGAACAGCCGCACCGATTTTACCATAACTTCCTCCGACGATTGTCACTTTTCCATACGTTCCTTTATGTGAAAATTCATCTCTGATTTTGAAAATATTTTTAATAATATCATCATCAATAACAAAATCATTCGTTGCTGTTTCCGAAATATAATCTGAACTTAAATTTATATCTAAAATCCGAACTTTCCCAGTATATTTTCCCGATTCCGGGTGAAGGAACGTTCTTTTCCAGAATTGGAAACTCAACGTATAATCGGCTTTAAAAATCGTAGAATCCGGCGAAGAAATTTTATCGGCAAAAAGACCTGTAGGAAGGTCTATGGAAATTTTAATATTATTTTTCAGGTTTAAAAATTCAACTAAATCTTTCAATTCTCCTTCCAAATTTTTTGATAATCCTGTTCCAAAAAGTGCATCAATAACTACTGTTCTGTTATCAAAACGATACTCTTTGGCATCTTTAAATTCTTTAACCGATATTCCTGAAATTTCTTTTAAATCTTTAAAATTATTATTGGCATCAGGTGAAAATTTTGCTTTTAAATTGGTGAAGACATCTACATCAAAACCTTTTAAATATAACATTCTGGCAATTGCAAAACCATCGCCTCCGTTATTTCCGCTTCCGCAGAAAATCACAAAATTTCTATGATTTTTACAGTTCTCAAAAATCCAGTCAACGCTAGACTCTGCGGCTCTTTCCATTAATTGTATAGATGAAATAGGTTCATTTTTTATAGTATACTCATCACAATTGCGAATCTGTTCTGCTGTGAAAATTTTCATACTTGAAGTGGCTTTTTATTGTACTAACAGCAATTTACAAAAGAAATTTCAAACGGTATTGAAATAAAATCAACCAAACTTTATAAAAAGATTAAATATTTACATTTTACAATAATTCACTTATTTTTAATCCAGAAAATGGGGAAAATATAATTTTTTTTGTATCTTAAACCCTACTTTTGTGATATAATACTTAAAAAAATATAAACTATGGGATTTGTAAAAGAATTTAAAGATTTTGCTTTCAAAGGTAATGTCATTGATCTTGCAGTCGGTGTCATCATTGGAGCTGCCTTCAGTGCCATTGTAAAGTCATTTGTGGACGATATCATCACTCCGCTTCTTCTAAACCCAGCGTTGGAAAAAGCGAATGTAAAAAACATTGCAGAACTTTCCTGGAATGGTGTAAAATATGGTAATTTTTTATCATCGGTCATTAGCTTTCTTATTGTGGCTTTTGTTTTATTTTTATTAATTAAAGGGATCAACAGTCTTAATAAAAAACCGGAAGAAGCTGCTCCTGCAGGACCAACGGAAGACCAAAAATTATTAATGGAAATCCGAGATTTACTTAAAAGTAAAAACAGTTTATAAAAAACAAAAGCACTTCAAATTGAAGTGCTTTTTATATTTTAACAATAAAATTAATTATTGAATCTGTAAAATACTAGAAATCTGCTCTGCCAAAGAAAGACCAATTCTGTCTTGAGCTTCCAGAGTTGATGCTCCTGTGTGAGGCGTTAAAGAGATTTTTGAATGGGTAAGAATTTCTTTTGAAGGTGTTGGTTCATTGATGAAAACATCAAGACCTGCAAACTTCACTTTCCCTGAATCCAATGCTTCAATTAAAGCGGTTTCATCGATTACTCCACCTCTCGAACAGTTTACAATCGCTACACCGTCTTTCATCATTTCAAATTCATTTTTACCAATCATGTACCCGTCTTTCTGAGCCGGAACGTGAAGCGTAATGAAATCCGAATGCTGTAAAACATCCTGAAGCGGCTCTGTTTCAATGTCTACATTAATAAACTGCTTGTTGTAAAAAGTAACTTTGATGGTTGCTTTCCCGATATTGTTATCTGCTGCAATCACTCTCATACCAAGTCCTAAAGCGATTTTTGCTACTTCCTGACCGATTCTTCCCATCCCAACAATACCGATGGTTTTTCCTTTCAGTTCGATACCTGCAGTGTATGCTTTTTTCAAGCCTGCAAATTCTGTATCGCCTACTAAAGGCATTTTCCTGTTTGAATCCTGCAAAAATCTTGCTCCGGAGAATAAGTGTGCAAAAACCAATTCAGCAACCGATTCCGAAGAAGCAGAAGGCGTATTGATCACATGAAGACCCTTTTCTCTTGCATACTCTACATCGATATTATCCATTCCTACTCCACCTCTTCCGATGATCTCGATAGACGGACAATTATCAATAATATCCTTTCTTACCTGTGTCGCACTGCGCACCAATATTGCACGGATCTTGTGCTCATTAATATAATCTACTAAAGATTCCTGCGGAACTTTTGTAGTAATCACCTCAAAACCTTTCTCAATCAATGCGTCAATACCAGACTGATCCAAGCCATCGTTTGCTAAAACTTTCATAAAACTTTTTATAGATTTAATAATTATAATACTAAACGTTTCAAGAATCACTATTGATAATTTAATCGTTTAATCTTTACAATAAATTTTTATTCCTCTTCTTTGAAAACCTCAATAGTTACCTGTTTTTCAACAAGATCTGTAAATTTACCTTTGTATCTTGTCGCTCTCACCAAATGATTGTCGATCCAGTGGTAATTTCCACCTCTTGGCTTTCCACACAAAACACTGTGATATTTGAAACCGTGTTTATCTAGCCAATCCATCGTGATCTGCTTCAGATTTTCTGTTCTTGAAGTAAAGAAACAGATTTGGTGTCCTTCGTCATACCATTTGTTGATTGTTTCCAAGGCATCCGGAAAAGGCTCACAAGTTACCATTCTTTCAGGTTCTTCGTTGGGAACGTCTTCCGTGATCGTTCCATCAATATCAATAAGATAGTTTTTTACGCCGTCCTTTAGAATCGGACTAATGTGTTCTATGTACTCTAATTGCATCCTAAAAATTTGAATTGCAAAGTTACGGTTTTTACCCCAAACCAACCCGTGAAACTTAGTTTATATTAAATTTCCGTTGGATAAGCTATTGTTTAATGAATAAAATCAGTTAATAGCTTGTGTTTCTGTAATTATGCTTGAAATTTTAAAATCACTACTAATTTTTAACGCAAAGATTTAATTCAATAGTGCTTAATATGAAGTGAGCAAAGATAAATCAACAAGTTGATTTGATGAAGCGTTGTTTTCACGCTTCGCGAAGCAAATTTATTTGCCTTTGCATTCTAAAATAATTCGGAATGTAATTATAATCTTTGCGTTTAAAAGAATAGCGGATTCTGTTTTAGTAGAGATCCAAAGTCTTTCTATACAAAAACTTTCACTTTCAAGAAAATATAAAACCATATTTCAAACAAGATTACAAAAATTTGTACTATAAAATTTAATAAACCCTAAGTTCATCAAAATTATCTACAAAATGTAAAATCACTTTTTTATTTTATATTTGATTATCACAAGATTATTAAGCCATGAAAAAAACAATAGCCTTCATTTTTTGTCTGATCGGATGGTTTGCTTTGATTGGTCAATATTATTTAACCATAGAAAATAGAACAACTTCTGTTTTGGAAGCTAATCTTAGGTTTTTCACCTATTTCACTATTCTTACTAATATAATTGTCACTGTTTATTTCTCCATTTTAGCTTTTAAAAAGAATCCAAATCAAAAATCAGGAGTTTTGACGGCGATAACAGTTTATATTACCGTTGTAGGCTTTATTTATCAGATTATTCTTCGTGGAACATGGCAGCCAACAGGTTTTCAAAGACTCATTGATGAATTGCTTCATAGCGTAATGCCCGTTCTCACGATTATTTTTTGGTATTTGTTCGAAAATAAAGCAGGCTTGAAATACAGTCAGATTCTGAAATGGACAATATTTCCTATCCTTTATCTCGTTCTTATATTGATTCGGGGAAGCTTTTCGGGGTTTTATCCTTATCCGTTTGTAGATGTGGGAAGTTTTGGTTTAACGAAAGTTTTAATTAATTCTCTCTGGATTACGGCTTTCTTTACTGGTTTGTCGCTGCTTTATATTAAAATCGGGAAGATTTTAGCTAAATAGTTTTTCCCACAGATCACACAGATTTACACAGATGTCTGCGTTTTTTTAAGTGATGTTACTAAAAGTTATCATAATTATCTATGTAAATCTGTGCAATCTGTGGGAGTAAAAAAAGTAATTTTTATCTCAATAAATATGATGTTTTACCAAAAATTTCCAAAATACATTTATTAAACTTACATTTGTAGAAATGGAAGAATTCGTAGTTTTAGTAAATTCTCAAGACGAAGTTTTAGGTTTAATGGAGAAGCAGCAAGCCCACGTTAACGGCTTATTGCATCGTGCTTTTTCTGTATTTTTATTTAATAGCAAAGGCGAAATGCTGTTGCAGAAAAGAGCTTCTGAAAAATATCATTCTCCTCTGAAATGGACAAACGCCGTCTGTTCTCATCCAAGAATTGAAGAAACGTATCTTGAAGGTGCAAAACGCAGAGTAAAAGAGGAATTGGGAATTGAAGCTGAGCTTTCAGAAAAATTCGATTTTATTTATAAAGCAGATGTTGGAAACGGACTTTGGGAGCATGAACTCGACCATGTTTTTGTAGGAAATTTTGAAGATGAATTCCATTTAAATAAAGAAGAAGTGGAAGATGTACGATATATTTCCATGGAAGATCTTGACAGAGAAATGATCGAGCAGCCGGAACATTTTACAGAATGGTTCAAAATCATTTTAGAAGAATACAAACACCATTTTTAAGTTGATGAAGAAAATAATTGTAGCATTCTCTTTTTTTGCAGCATCTGTTGTAATTGCTCAATCGGTTCCGACAAAGGTTTATGAGAGCAACAACTACTCTATCTCGCTTCCGGAAGGCTGGAAAGTAACCAACGACAGCGATATCGTGAATATTTTCCCGGGCAACGAAATCGGAGCGATTACGATCTCGGAATATCACGACCTTAATCTTCCAAAAGCAGAAACCAAAAAATTCATCCTTGCTCTTTACAAATCTTCTGACGACGAAAAGAAAATAAAAAGTAAAAGCGGCAAAAAAGGATATACAGAATATTTTTACGA
Organism: Chryseobacterium ginsenosidimutans; assembly: GCF_024807225.1. Taxonomy (GTDB): domain Bacteria; phylum Bacteroidota; class Bacteroidia; order Flavobacteriales; family Weeksellaceae; genus Chryseobacterium; species Chryseobacterium ginsenosidimutans. The sequence continues at coordinate 2,016,816 of NZ_JANUCO010000001.1, read as the reverse complement.
ATATTTTGATGAAAAAGAAAAACTGGTCTGGATTACAAAAGTTTTGCAGAAAGATAAAGATATGTTCCTTATTTCAATCAATTGTTCACAAAAATACTGGAATGGAAATTATATGAAGCTTTTCAACGAAGCTTTTGAAAGTTTTAAAATAAAGAAATAGAAATAAAATTTAAATATGAAGAAAACAGCATTGTACGACAAGCACGTTTCTTTGGGAGCTAAAATCGTACCTTTCGCAGGTTTTGAAATGCCTGTACAATATTCCGGAGTAACGGAAGAACATTTTGCAGTAAGAGAAAAAGCAGGTTTGTTCGACGTTTCTCACATGGGACAGTTTTTCATTGAAGGTGCAGGTTCTAAAGAACTTTTACAATTCGTTACCACAAACAATGTAGACGCGCTTGAAAACGGAAAAGCACAGTATTCTTGTCTTCCAAACGAAGATGGAGGAATCGTGGATGACCTTATTGTTTACAAAATGGAAGACGATAAGTATTTCGTGGTTGTAAATGCTTCAAACATCGAGAAAGACTGGAATCATATTTCAAAATACAATACTTTCGGTGCTAAAATGACAAATGCTTCAGACGAAATGTCGTTATTGGCTGTTCAAGGTCCGAAAGCTACTGAAATTCTTCAGAAATTAACGGAAACTAACCTTTCTGAAATTCCTTATTACCACTTCACAGTGGGTTCTGTTGCAGGAGTTAGCGATATTATTATCTCAAACACAGGTTATACAGGAAGCGGCGGTTTTGAAATTTATTTCAACAACGAATCTGCAGAAAAACTTTGGGATGCTATTATCGAAGCAGGTAAAGAAGAAGGAATTATTCCTTGCGGATTGGCTGCAAGAGATACTTTAAGACTAGAAAAAGGATTCTGTCTGTACGGAATGGACATTGATGACACTACTTCACCAATTGAAGCAGGATTGGGATGGATCACGAAATTTGACAAAGATTTCCTTTCTAAAGATACTTTCGCAAAACAAAAAGAAGAAGGTGTTACAAGAAAACTGGTTGCTTTTGAATTGACGGATAAAGGAGTACCAAGACACGATTATCCTGTTGTAGACGCAGAAGGAAACGTAATCGGAAAAGTAACTTCAGGAACTCAGTCTCCAATGAAAAAGGTAGGTTTAGGTCTTGCTTATGTTGACAAACCTCTTTTCAAATTAGGTTCTGAAATCTTTATTCAGGTAAGAAATAAAAATATTCCTGCAAAAGTGGTGAAAGCTCCTTTTGTATAATCGGAAAAAGATATTCATAAGAAAACCGCAGATTGTTCTGCGGTTTTTTGTTTTTAACGATAAACTAAAATATTTTTTACAATCCTGTTTCCATAAAACCGTTTTTCAGATTCAGAAAAGTAAAATTTATTTCTTCTGTTATTGAAACTCGCTGTTTTATAAGGCAGTGCTATTTCCCAGGTAATCATCATTTTAGTTTCATTCATAATCGGATAATTCATATCATAAAATCTGAACAGAGATTTTTGTACAATCGTACTGTCCAGAGAATTTGGGATTATCCAAACCGTTTGAGGTTGAATTTTAGTCATTTTCCCCAATAAATAAGAAAACTGTTTACCTACATATTCTTTTTTATGAGCTTCAAAAGTTTTGAGATAATTTAATGTATCTAAAACATTTACATCTTGAGCCTTTTTCAGACTCATTTTATTTTGTGCATTAAAATTAACACCCAAAACTACGCATATGAATAGTAAAAATTTAAATTTCAAAGCACATTAAAATAATATTAAATCAATTTTGAAACTTTAAAGAAAATTAATCTGCCCTGAAAAAATCTCTCAGGCTCTGAAGAGTCGCTTTATCATTTCCTATAAAAATTTCTTTGTCAGTAAGGAAAACCGGACGTTTTAAGAAGGTGTAATGATCCAGCAATAATTCTTTAAAATCGCTTTCTCCCAACGTTTTTATATCCAATTCTCTTAATTTGATCTGAGTAGATTTTTTACTGAACAAAGCTTCGTAAGATCCTGCATGTTTATGCATTTCTTCCAATTCCTCTTTGGTGATGGGTTCTTTTTTAATTTCGCGAAGTTCCCAACCTTTAAGACTGAATTGCCCTAAAATTTTTCTGCAAGTGTCGCATGTATTAAGATAAAATACTTTCTTCATATATTTTTTAATCTGTTTATTTTGTTAAAATTAAACTTAAGAAAAAGTTCAATCGGTAAAAGTAAGATTTAATCGGGGATATTAAAAATTATTAAATACCTTTATTCAATCAAATTTTTTTATAAATGGAGAACAAACCTATTACTTTTCAGTTTATTTCAGAACCTTCGGATGTTAATTATGGAGGAAATGTGCATGGTGGAAGCGTAATGAAATGGATCGATCAGGCTGGTTATGCTTGTGCGACGACCTGGAGCGGGAATTATTCCGTAACTGTTTACGTTGGCGGAATCCGTTTTTATGAGCCGATAAAGATCGGGGAAATTGTAAAAGTAGAAGCTCAGGTGATTTTTACAGGTTCGTCGAGTATGCATATTTCGATCAATGTTTTTTCAAGAAACCTGAAGCAGCCAACTTTTGATAAGAAAACCCATTGTATCATCGTTTTCGTGGCAGTGGATGAAAATGGCAAAAAACTTCCCGTTCCCAAATGGATTCCCACTACCGAAGAAGAAAAGCAGCAGGAACAATACGCAAAACGCCTGATGGAACTGCGAACGCAGATTGAAAATGAGATGAAACCGTTTTTATAAAATGCAGAGAAAAGACTTTATCAAGCTTTCTTCATTGAGATTTTTAGGCTTGTATTCTTGCGGGATTTCTAATTTTAAAAGCAATAAAAAAACATTGGCTATTCAATTATATACCATTCGCGATGCGGTTTCAGAAAACCTGGAAAAAGCTCTGGAAAATCTGGCGAATTTGGGTTTTACACAACTTGAAATCTACGGTTACAACGGAAATTTCTTTGGAAAGACACGAAATGAATTTCAAACTATTCTAAAAAATGTCGGTTTAAAAGTCATCAGTTCGCATCACACCACCGGAATTCTTCACAACGAAAAAGGAACTTTATTAAACGATTGGGAAAAATCCGTTGAAGATTTACACTTTATCGGTTCAAAATATATGGTTTGCTCTTATCTTTTTCCTGAAGAACGAACTATTGAAAATTACAAGAAACTCCCTGAATTACTTAATAAATCAGGAGAAATAACAAAAAAATCTGGAATTCAGTTTGCGTATCACAACCATGATTTTGAATTTGAAAAATTCGATGAAACAAAGAATATTTATGATTTTATCTTAGAAAATTCTTCACAAGATTTAGTTAAAATGGAATTGGATTTATACTGGATTTCAAAAGCAGGTTTAGATCCAATACTTTATTTTGAAAAATATCCCAAAAGATTTCCGTTGTGGCATGTAAAAGACATGAAATCCGAAACAAAAGATTTTGCCGAAATCGGAAACGGAACGATTGATTTTAAAAGAATTTTTGAAGCCAAAGAAAAAGCAGGTCTTGAACATTGGTTTCTGGAACAGGATTCCAGCGATAAGGATATTTTTGAAAGTATAAAAATCAGCAAAAAGTATATTTCGGAAAATAGTTTCTTTTTAAAATAATATTTATCTTTGCAACACAAAAGGAAATGGTGTTCTTCCTTACCCAACCGCTTTTCAAAAGCTGATGACGCCTGATTAGGAGATTATTAACAGTAATTAATCAGGTAAGTTATGTCTAAATTTCAACAAGATTTAAGCAGAAAAATAAAATTTCACACAAGATTTTTCTTTAGAAAATATCCGGCTTTACCTTATATTTTTAAGTGGCTTTGCATAAGTTTAATCATTGGAACTTTAGTAGGAACGGCTTCTGCAGGATTTTTACAATCGTTGGAATGGGCAACTAATTTCAGGGAAAATCATCTTTGGCTGATCGCTTTTCTTCCCGTTGCAGGCTTTTTGGTGGGACTTTTATATTATTATTTCGGAAAAGATGTTGAAGCAGGAAATAATTTGTTGCTTGAAAACATTCATGATCCAAAGGAAATTATTCCGTTTAAAATGGCACCTTTTGTTTATGTAGGAACCATTATCACTCACTTTTTCGGAGGTTCTGCAGGTCGTGAAGGAACGGCGCTTCAAATGGCGGGAGCGATTGCGGATCAACTGACAAAGCCTTTTAAATTAGATAAAAACGACAGAAAAATAGTACTCATTTCTGCGATTGCCGCAGGTTTTGGTTCTGTTTTCGGAACACCTTTAGCCGGAGCTGTTTTCGGATTGGAAGTTTTTCTTATCGGAAGAATTCGTTATAATGCCATTTTTCCGGCTTTTACCGCTGCAATTTTAGCGGATTGGGCAACGAATCTCTGGAATGTAAAACATACTCATTATCATATCGATTTTATTCCTAAACTTGAATTTTTGCCCATTTTATACAGTATTTTGGCAGGAATTACTTTTGGAATCTGTGCCGCAGCTTTCAGTAAACTGATTCATTGGGTGAGTTCTGTTTTTAAATCTAAAATAAAATATCCTCCGTTTCGTCCTGTAATTGGCGGAATCATTGTTGCAGCTTCCGTTTTTGCGATGGGAACAACAAGATATATCGGTCTGGGAATTCCAACAATTCTGGAGTCTTTTGAAAAACAGCTTCCTCTGTACGATTTTGCTTTAAAAATGATCTTTACACTTGTCACACTTGCCGCAGGATTCAAAGGTGGTGAAGTGACGCCTTTGTTTTTTATTGGCGCGACTTTGGGAAGTGCTTTATCATTATTTATTCCGCTGCCGTTTGGTTTATTAGCGGGAATGGGATTTGTGGCGGTTTTTGCCGGAGCGACGAATACTCCACTTGCCTGCATGTTGATGGGAATCGAGCTATTTGGCGTAGAATCCGGAATTTATATAGCTATTGCCTGTGTTGTATCTTATTTATTTTCAGGAAATAACAGTATTTATACAAAACAAAAAATTGGGGAAGCAAAAAATAGAAGGTTTGAAAATCTTAATGATAAAAGTTTTTCTGATTTGTAAAATCCTGTATGCAGATTAAAAAGTTATAAGATTCTTAATTTTTGCGAATTCGTTTTAAAAGTCTTTAAAATTTTATTCATTATCATTTTTAATTTGTAATTTTAAAAGGAGAAAGATTCTCAGAAAATATTTTTTACTCACCAAAATCTCAATAATTATGGAAAATATAAAATTTGAAGTATCTCCCTATCAAGACGAATTGCAGATATTAATTGATGAAAAAAAGACGGGTTATATGTCCATAAAAATTGATGGCAGACTGTTGATTGTCTATTATACCAAGCTTGACGAAGATCGTGAAGGGAAAGGTTATGCCAAAATGCTTCTTGATGAATTGGTGCGTTATGCCGAAGAAAAAGACTTATTGGTAGATCCTGAATGTGATTTTGTGAGACAGCAATTTGAAAATCATCCTTCGAGATATAAAGATATTTGGCACGCTTAGTTTAATCTTCCCACCAGATTTTGAACTGGTTGTCTGATTTATTCAGGTCAACGGGTTCGCCGATTAACGGGGTTAAAATATGTAGATTTTTATCTTTTCCGAGCTTTGTTACTTTCTCCAACGGTTCATTCCAGGCATGAAGAGCCAATGCGAATTTTGAGGAATGAACAGGAATAATATTCTTCGCATTCACATCAATACTCGCCTGAACAACATCTTCCGGCAGCGCATGAATGTATTTCCAGGCTTTGTTGTATTGTCCGTTTTCGATGATTGCATAATCAAATGGACCGTATTTTTCACCAATCATTTTAAAATGAGTGTCATAACCGCTATCACCTCCTAAAAATAACTTTTTGGTAGGAGTTTCCAGTACGTAAGACGTCCAAAGTGTGACGTTTCTTTTCACTTTTCTGCCCGAAAAATGTCTTGCAGGAGTAAAAATAATTTTAATATTATTCTTTAAAACAACTTCAGTTCCCCACTCTTCTTCAATTAATTGTTCGGGTTTATAGCCCCATCTTTCCAAATGTGCGCCGACTCCTAAAGGTAAAATGACCTTTTTTACTCTGTCTTTAATAGCTTTTACCGTTGGATAATCTAAGTGATCATAATGATCGTGAGTAATTATCAGATAATCGAGATTCGGAATATCTTCAGGTTTAAAAATATCTGCTCCGGTGAAAGCTTTATTGAAAAATTTAAACGGAGAACCATATAAACTCAAAACCGGATCAATCAAAAAAGAAATTCCATCCGTCTGAATATAATATGATGAATGCCCTAACCAAACGAAAACGTTCTGATCTTTCGGAATGTTTTTTAAATCTGTATGAACTGAAGGGATATTTTTTAATGGTTTTAAAAGCGGATCTTTCTTTTTGAAAAAGAAATCATACATCACTTTCGGCATGCTGTAACCTTCCGCCAATGACGGTGTATAGCTTAAATTCTGGAATTGTTTATCTTTATAATGCTTCGATTGCAGCATTCTTTCCAGTCTTTTTCCCTTCGCTTCTGCTCCGAAAACTTCCTGACCGGTAATGATGAAGTATAATAAAATTATTAAAACTACGATTGTAATAATTGTATATATCATTTCTTAAAAGTAAATATCAAATGTATGATATTAAATGATAAGACGATTTAAAAATGATAAACCTTTATTTTTAATTAAAAATTATGATGAATTTTAATAATTTCTTTTAATTTAATTAATAAACTTTTTAATTTTGAAATTCAAAAAACAAAAAGTGCAGAAGAGTTCTTTTATCTTGTTTTTGCTTATCATCATAACTTCTTGTGGATCAGTGAGAAGACATAATGAGCAACAGACAGCCTGTATTCCGCCGGAAAAACTGAAGGAAGATGTGGATTTCGCTTACGCAAAGCTGAAAGAAATGCATCCGCAGCTGTATTGGTATATCTCAAAGCAAGATCTGGATCGTAAATTCGACAGCATTAAAAGCACGATCAATGAATCGCTTACGCCGCTTCAGTTTTATTTTAAGCTGCAGCCTGTGATTTCAGAGATTCGGGAGGGACATCTTTCGTTGAGAATTCCATCCAAAAGAATTACAAAAAAAGAGATTAAAACATTAGAAAATAAAAAAGGAATGTTCAGCCGTTTTGAATATTATGTTAAAAACGATCAACTTTTTATTATTCAAAACAAAGATTCCATCGAAAATATTAAGCCTGGAACTGAAATTTTAACCATTGATAAAATTCCGGTTTCCGATTATATAAAAAGATATAAAAAATTGATTAGCAGTGATGGTTTTAACACGACTTTTCAACCTTATTTTCTGAAAGATCTCTTCTTTAATTATTATGTTGCCGAAAAAGGGTATGAAGATCGAGCCACTCTCGAAACTATATATAATGGAGAAAAAAAGACCTACCAATTAACCAGAGAATCAAAATCTGAAAATGACCTTAAGCAAGATAAAGAAAATAAAAAACGAACGCAGGAGAAAAAAATAAACGATTATATTGCTTTCAGTGATTCTTACAACAGGAATTTCAAATTTCTGGATAAAGACAGTACGATTGCCTATATAAAAGTGAAAAGTTTTTCGAGCGACTATTCTGAAAAATTTTACAGAGAAACTTTTAAAAAGATTAAAGAAGGAAAATCGTCTTATTTAATCATCGATATCAGAAATAATTACGGAGGTTTCTCTGGATGAAATCAATAATCTGTATTCTTATTTGAGTGCAGATCCTTATGTTTTGATAAAACCTTCGCAGGTAAATTCGAAAACAACTCCATTGAAAACCAATTATTTCAGAAAAAGCAACCCTTTTCAATATGTTTTTAAAACACTGACGTATCCTACTTTTTTCTTTGCCCAAACTTTCAGCACCTACGAAAAAGACAGAAAATTTTATTATAAAGTAAAACCTGATAAAAAATCGAAACCCAATAAAGATGCTTTCAACGGAAAAATTTTTGTTTTGATTAATGGTTCAAGCTTTTCTGCGTCTTCAATTATCACTGCCAAACTTAAAAACGATAAAAGAGCCATTCTTGTCGGTGAAGAAACCGGCGGTGCGAATGACGGAACTGTTGCCGGATTTTATTCTTATCAGACGCTCCCGAATTCTAAAATAGATCTACCCATCGGATTGCTTTTGGTACAGCCAAATATTACTTTTACAAACACGAAAAAAGGGGTACTTCCGGATGTTACAGTGCCAGAAACGATGCAGGATGTTATCGATAAAAAAGATCCTGAGATGGATTGGATTATAAAGGAAATTGAGAAAGAAAAGAAGAACAGTAAGAAATAAATTGTATCATTGTTTATGGCAAAAAAACTGTTTAAAATTGTTGCTTTTATATTCATTTCATGGTTTATTATTCATTCTTTATATATCACCATTGACGGCATTTCTGATCAAGGTAAAAATGCTGATCTCGCAGTCATTCTAGGAAGTAAAGTAAACGAAGACGGAACTTTATCAAAAAGACTGGAAAAACGTCTTGAAAGCGGACTAGATCTCTACAAAAACCATCGCGTAAAAAAGCTTCTGGTAAGCGGCGGATTGGGAAAAGAAGGTTTCTATGAAGGTGATAAAATGAAAGAATTTTTGGCATCAAAAGGTATTCCTGATTCTTTGATTATCGTTGATAATTTTGGAAATAACACAAGATTAACAGTAGAAAATACATTAAAATTAAGATCTAAACTAAAATTCAACAGCATTATTGTTGTTTCACAATATTTTCATGTAACGCGGACGAAGAAGTTATTTGAAGATCGAGGTTGTGAAAATGTCAGCAGTGTAAGTCCGAATTATTTTGAATGGAGAGATTTGTATTCAATTTTGAGAGAATTTCCCGCTTATTATATTCAATAGATTGAAACCTCATCATCAATTTTAAGAAAATCATAAAAGAAAATTAGGTATTTTTATCCTATGAAAAGTACATTTTTTTCCGTCCAGAAAGAGAGTTCTGCGTATTTCAAAAATATATTCAGTGATTCGATGTATCATATTTTTCTGTTTAACGGAAACGGGAAAATCATCGTTGATTTTGTAGAATATGACTTTACCGGAAAAACTGTATTTTTCTCTTCCCCTTTTCAGAATATTCAGATTGTAAGCGAAACTCAAATTGAAGTTGATGTTTTAAATTTCCACAGCGATTTTTATTGTATAGAATTTCATAAAAAAGAAGTTGCATGCAACGGTTTGCTTTTCAACAATATTTATCTTTTTCCTCATTTTTCGTTGAGTGAAGAAGTTTATCTGGAGATTTTAAATTACTTTTCAAAAATTCAGGAAGTAAATCATAATGAAGATTTTTCGGGTTCTGTTTTACAGTCATATCTTCAATTAATTTTAGCGATTTCAAGTCGTGAAAAGAATAAAATACTTCCTGATAAAGAATTAATTAAAGATGATTTTACCGAACTCAAATCTTTTCAAAATTTGGTAGAAGAGCATTTTCTTTCAGAGAAAAACCTGTCTTTTTATGCTGATTTGCTTCATGTAACGTCCAATACTTTAAGCAAAAAAATTAAATCAAAATTCAATAAAACGCCTTCTCAGATTATTCAGGAAAGAGTAATTCTGGAAGCGAAAAAGCAGATTCACCTCACAAGAAAATCGATTAAAGAAATAGCGGTAGAACTCAATTTTAATGATGAATTCCACTTCAGTAAATATTTCAAAAAATATGTAGGAATTTCGCCAACGCAATTCAGAAAAGAAGCAGGAATTTCGATCGTGGCAGATTTGTACAAATAACATCCATAAATGTCCATTTCATTGGCTTTCGGTTCGGCATAACTTTGTCAAAAAATAAATCATGTTAGAACTCTTAGCAAACTCACAGAAAAATTTCATTCATTTTTTAAGAATAAGTATTTTTATTGTCATGGCTTGGATCGGCGGTCTGAAAGCCTTTCATTACGAAGCGGAAGGAATTATTCCTTTTGTCGCAAACTCCCCTTTTATGAGTTTCATGTTGAATAAAAACGTTTCGGATGCAGATAATTACAAACTTCACAAAAACAAAGAAGGTGAAGTAATTCCGGAAAATGTAAAATGGCATGAAGCGAACGGAAACCTATAGTTTTTCCCTCGGATTGGGAACTGCAATTGTCCTGATCGGAATTTCAGTTTTATTAGGCATTTTCTATCCGAAAATTGGTGTCGTCAGTGGAATTTTAACGGCAATAATGTCTTTTGTTACTCTTTCATTTCTTATTACCACACCCGAAGTCTGGGTTCCTGATCTGGGAGGTTCCGAACATGGATTCCCTTTACTTTCAGGAGCGGGAAGATTGGTTATCAAAGATATTATTATGATGGGAGCAGGATTGGTTATCGCGTCAGATTCCGCGAAAAGTATTCTGAATTTGAAAAAGGTGTAAATTTTTATAATTAAAGGGTTTCGGCGGGCTTTCAGCCCGCCGAAACCTCCTTATTTTTTCAATTCTATTAAAAGATTTTCGATCTGTGTGATGTATTTACCATAAAAACTTTTAAACCACCACTTTCCAAATAAAAACAAACCAGGCATTACTACTATCATTGTTCCTATAAGAATACTTGCAACCTTTACATCTGATAAAGGAATCGGACGTGGAATAAATTCCAGAACGATTATTAATTCGCAGACCAAAAACGGTACAAAAGCAAGGTAAAATGAAAGATAATATTGTTTATTCAGATTAAACTGCTCCAGTAAATCCTTCAAACCATCATATGTTTTCATCATCGGGTCTGTCATATTTTTATATAATTTAAAGAACTGACTGAAAAAGAAAAAAGTTACAAAAACCATCGAAGCAATAAGAATGGTAAGATAAAATTTAAACTTAAAAGGTCCCGGAGATAAAGCAATCACAGCGAAAGCAAATACAAAAATACCGACGGTTGACCAAAATTCCATGCGCATATTTTTACGCATTTTTTCCAACGGAAGATTGATTTTATTACTCTGTTCAATGCTGATTTCAGGCGTTTCTTCAAAAAAATCGTCTTCGTTCCATGCATTTTTTAGTTCATCTATATTCATATGGGTTATTTTTTACGGATTATTTAATGAGAGTTACGCAATACAGGATAAGCTCGAATCCTGAATCTCGCAACCCGATTATTTAGAATTTAAAATATCTTTCAGTTTGTTTTTGGCGCGATTCATTTTCACTCTTACATTCCCTTCGGAAATCCCCATTTGGTCGGCAATTTCTTTTCCGGAAAAATCTTCCAGATAATAGAAAATAAAAGCTTTATCAATTGGGTTTAGCTGATGAATAGCCTTATACATCGCACTTAGTTTTTCTTCTTTTTCGCTGTCAAATTCTTCCTGAATAATTTTATAGTTAGAAAAATCTTCATTAGCGATAAAGCTTCTTCTTTTTTCGTTTTTAAGGAAAATAATGGCCGTGTTCAGCGCAATTCTGTACAGCCAGGTTGAAAATTCGCTTTCTCCTTTAAACTTCGGATAAGCTTTCCAGACCTGATACGTGATCTCCTGAAAAAGATCGTCGCGATCGTCTTTTTCATCCATATACATTTTAGAAATCTTGAAAATGATTCCTTTATGTTTTTCAATTTTTTCTAAAAATTCTTGTTCTAATGAGGCCATGGTTTCTTACTCTCTATGAAGTTAGTATCTGCTTAAAGAATATGTTACAGTTTTTTCTTAAAAATTTAGAGCCTGTTTAAATTTTACATTACAAATTTTTGTATCGAAAGACTTAAAGCTTCTTTCAAATGGAATCCGTTATTATTTTTAACGCAAAGATATTTTTACATCCCGCTTTATTTTAGAAAGCAAAGGCAAATAAAATTTGCTCACTTACATTAAATTAATATTGAATTAAAGCTTTGCGTTAAAAAATCAGTATTGCCTTTCTAATTGTTTGAATTAAATTTAAACAAACTCTAAATATAACTAAACAAAAAATCCCCAACAAATCGAAATTCGCTGAGGATTTATATATTTAAATAAAAAATTTAAACTAGAAAAGATAATCTGTGCTCAGGAAATTTGAGTCGTGATCTCTTACAATTGCATTTAATAAATTCTTGTTGGATTCCGTTAATTTTGCAGCCACCAAAGAACGAATTGAGAACGAACGAAGCGCATCAAAGACAGAAAGTGTACCTTCTGCACTGTCTTTTCTTCCTGTAAAAGGGAAAACATCAGGACCTCTCTGAGACTGACAATTGATGTTTACACGGCTTACCAGATTCACAAACGGATCAATCAATTTTGAAACTTCCAGCGGATCTTCACTGAAAATACTTACCTGCATTCCATGATCTGCATTCACTTGATAATCGATCGGCTCTTCAATATCATCAAACGGAACAACAGGAATTATGGGACCAAACTGCTCTTCATGATACAATTTCATATCGCTGTTTACAGGATAAACAACCGCAGGAAAAACGAAAGATTCTTCTGTAAATCCGCCATTCCCATTAAGAACTTTTGCTCCTTTTGCCAAAGCATCATCAATACATTCTTTCAAATACGGAGGTTTATTTACTTCCGGAAGTGGGGTGATTTTCACGTCTTTCTCCCAAGGAAGTCCACCTTTCATTGCAGAAACTGCAGCCGTTAATTTTTGAGTAAATTCTTCTGCAACATCTTTTTGTACGAATATCAATTTTAATGCTGTACAACGTTGTCCGTTAAAAGAAAGTGATCCTAAAATACATTCGCTTACTGCAACATCTAAGTTTGCATTTTTCGTAACAATAGCAGCATTTTTTGCATCTAAACTTAAAATAGCCCTTAAACGATTAACTTTAGGGTGAAGTTTTTTCAATCCATTCGCCACTTTACTTGAACCGATGAACGCCAAAACATTCACTTTTCCGCTTTCCATGATCGGTGTGATGATTTCAGAACCTTTTCCGTATAATGTATTTACCGTTCCTTTCGGGAAGGCTTCTTTGAAAGCATTTAATAAAGGATAATGCGCTAAAACGCCATGTTTAGGAAGTTTAAACAAAATGGTATTTCCCATAATCAAAGCAGGAATCAACGTTGTGAAAATTTCGTTTAAAGGATAATTGAAAGGTCCCATACTCAAAACAACACCAAGCGGAGCTCTTCTGATTTGTGCAATTGTACCTTCCGCCTGTTGGAAACGTGAAGATTCTCTGTCTAAATCCTTCAATGCGTCGATGGTCTGATTGATATAATCTACCGTTCTGTCGAATTCTTTCGTAGAATCTGCCAATGTTTTTCCGATTTCCCACATCAATAATCTAATCACCAAATCACGCTGCTGAATCATTAGAAAAACAAATTTCTCCATACATTTTATACGACCTTCCACAGACATTGTCGGCCATTCTCCCAATCCGTTGTCATAGGCTTTTACACAAGCTTCCAACACATCCATCGCTTCTTTCGGACCGATATTCGGGATGCTTCCCAACAGTTTTCTCTGCAATCCGTTTTCTGTAGGAATGCAAACCGGTGAATAGATATTTTGTACATCACCACTCCACTCTACCAATTCTCCGTTTAAGAGATAAACTTTCTGGTGAATTTCGGGAACTTTATATTCTTCGGGAATTTCATTTTCAGATTTAAATATTTCATGAAATGATGCTGTGTTTGCTGAATCCATAAATCTTTTATTTTTTTAATAGTGTTAGTGTAAAATTTGAATAGAATAAAGGTAGCCGTAAAAATTGGTTTTAAAAAGAGCACATTAATAGATTTGTTCTATTTAATAGGTTTTTGAATTAAAATTAATCTTAGAGACTAGAAAAAAGAATAATTTTGTTTAAAATAAAAATTCATGTATTCAAAATTAATTTTAAGCACGTTGTTATTTTTCTCAGCCTTGAGTTTCGCTCAAAATTCTAAAACAGCCAACACTGTTTTGATGGGCGGAAAAGCGGTACATACTTACGCCAAACTGCCATCAGTAAACAAAGCAGCACCAAAGTTCACGCTTACAGACGTAACGATGAAAGACCAGACTCTTGAATCTTATAAAGGAAAATTCTTGATTCTAAACATCTTCCCAAGTGTAGATACGGGTGTTTGTTCGGCTTCTGTACGCCATTTCAACGAAGATGCTGCCAATATTGCGAACACGGTTGTTCTTTGTATTTCTAAAGATTTGCCTTTTGCTCAGAAGAGATTTTGTGGCGCAGAAGGGATAAAAAATGTAGTAATGCTTTCGGATTTCCGTTCTGATTTTGGAAAAACGTATGGCGTAGAAATTACAGATTCTGTGATGAAAGGTCTTTTGAGCAGAGCGGTTGTCGTGATCGATCCTTCAGGAAAAATTGTTTATGAAGAACAGGTTGCCGATATTTCGCATGAGCCTAATTATGAAGCAGCGATTAAAGCAGTGAAAAATTAAGTTGCTATCTTTTAGAATAAATTTAAAACCTCTGATTATTATCGGAGTTTTTTTACTTTTTTACCCTTTTTCGTGGTCACCAAAATTACTCCATTTTTGCCATCTTCTCCATAAATTGCCGTTGCAGAAGTACCTTTCAAAAGATTCATTGTTTTTATAGATTTGGGATCTAATTCCTGTAACTCTTTTAAGCTCATAATTTTTTTATTAACTACGATCAACGGATTCGAATGAGTACTTGCGCTTGAATTGGCTCCACCAATCGTCATTTGCCGACTCCCGGATCCGTCTTTTGGAATTTGATTGATATTCAATCCCGGAAATTTCCCCTGAATTTCTTGTATTTTATTTTCCTGAGCTTTAATTAACTCTTTTTCCGATACAACAGTAGTTGATCCAACCATCATTGTTTGAGTAGTTCGTTTACTAAATCCCATGATCACAACTTCTTTTACTTCTTCTGCTTTTAAAGTATCATTTGTTATATTTTGTTGTGCATTCACAGAAACAATTCCTCCTGTTGTCAGCATAAAACCGACGGCAAATTTCGAAAAAAGTGAATTGATATAAGAATATCTTAAATCTCGATTGAGTTGTGATTGATTAAAATTACCACAAATATTCTCTGAAGTATTCGAAAAAACATCTATAATTTCTTCATCGGAAGCAATAGTAAAATCTCTGACTGTTTTAGCACAGACAGAACAAAATCTCCCTTTTTCTTCTGGCGTCATCGTTCCCCAGTTTTCATGACATGGTTTTGGAATAGTGATTTTCATAGTAATCTCTTTATAGTAAAGATGCTTTATTTTTGAAAAAGGTTGGAAAGCATTGTAAATTTAATTTTAAATCAGAAATAAATTATAAATCTACCGTTAGACTTCACACCAATATTTTTTATAATTTATCTATATTTGAAAAAATTTTGACAAAGTGAAGGAAGAAAATATCAATAAATTGAATTCTCTGTTTTCAAATTTAAAAACGGAAGAACAAAAATTGAAAGAAAGCCTGGAAAAGAAGAAAAGCGAAGAAGATTTGTTTATTGAAGGTTTTAAAACGGTATGCAAAAACCTCATCGAACCAAAAATGCAGGAATTCAGAAGAATGCTGCGAGAAAATGGATTTGGCTGTAAAGTAGCATTTAACGAAGAAAATAAAAACGGATTGGGCTTCAATTCTCAAACCAATATAAAACTTCAGATTTCAAGAAATATTGATTCTAATTTTTACGCAAACGATAAGTTTCCCCATATCATGTTTGTTGCCGACAAGAATTTAAAAAGAATCGGAATTCATCAGGATACTATTTTCCAAAACGGAATAGGAAACTGCCGCTATGAAGGAACAAACTTACACCCTTGAAACTCTCGATGAAGAAAATATAGAAAGGGAAATCCTTCAGTCGATTGAAAATATATTAATGAACAGATAAAATATAAAAACCTGCCATACAGCAGGTTTTATGATATCTGAAATATTTTATCTCGGAACATTCTCAAGATGAAAATATCTCGGATCAGGATATTGAAATTCAAAATCCAACTCTGACATTAATTTTGACGGCGATATTGTTCTTCCTGTTGTCTTTCGATCTCCCGAATATGGCAGATCTTTCTGAGCATTAATCACCTCTTCTTTATTCGGATGAACCGGAGCGACCACATTATACACTTTGGATTGAGACTGATTGTCCAGCATTTTTTCAACCACCGAGCAAATATCCGCGTAATGAATATGATTCACCAAGAGATCCAGATTGGAAATATTATAATTCTTCAACAATCGCTGATCGCCCATTAATCCTGCCAATCTCAAAATATTGGTTTGAGGAAATACATTTAATATAAAGTTTTCGCTGTCAACATTTTCAGCAGATTGATCATCTTCTGTAAAGTCTTTTTCAACTTCAGGATAAACTCCGGTTGAACTCATCAGAAACAACTGACCTTTATAATCTCCTAGAAATTTCAATAGAGTTTCCTGTCTGTCTTTCATTGAAATCTGCGCTCCTCTGATCCCTGAAAACGGAACGGTAATAATGATGGAATCCAACTGTGAAGCAACGTCCCACTCCGTCATTTCTTCTGATACCTCATCCGGAAAATCGACCAATATTGTGTGATAGCCTTTTGAGGTTAGTGCTTCTATTTTAGATTCGGAGGTGGTGGTTGCAAAAATTTCATATCGATCGGATACTCTTTCTGCAATATGAGTTCCCAACCAGCCGCAACCGATGATTCCTAGTTTTTTCATTTGATTTATTTATAATTTCAAAAATATCACTTTTAATGGTAATATTCATCAACAAGAATTATTTCCATAACGTTTGTCATCGCTAGAAAAAAGTATGGAAGATTCCTCCGCTAGCGCAAGCTTCCAAGCTTGTGCTCTAAAAGATAAGGTACGAGCAAGATAATCGCACCAGCGTAAAAAGACGATATTTTCTCACTATAATAACAATAAAAAAAACCGATCTCGCGGATTTGTAATCCGTGAGCAAACAAAATAAAGCACGGATTATAAATCCGCGCTATCATAAAAACAAAAAACCTGCCTCACAGCAGGTTTTCAATATCTAAAAAGTTTTAAAACAAATCTTCACTCACTCATCATTACTTTGTAAATTTATCAGAACTATATTAAATGAAAAAAACAATTGCTTTTTTAAGTTTAGCTTTAATGATTTCCTGTCACAAACATCAGGAAATAAGAAAGATTACATCCCTAAAAATAGATACTCCCGCAATTGTAAAGAAAGATATTATTGTACAAGATTCAATTTTTGAACAGGAAATAATTTGCGATTCTATATATCAAAATAAAAATTATAAAATTGTTTTAAAACATTTTTCATGGGAAGCAAACTATGAAGAGAGTGATAGAAACACGGTCTTTATCTTTAGTAAAAAAATAAACGGAAAGTATAAGGAACTTTTGCGCGATTCTATTGAATCTCATGTCGGAGCTTATGAATTTCGGGATTTTAACGGTGATAAAATCAAAGACATTCTCATCCAGAATATTTCTGACGTTAGAAGCAACTGGACATATTATTTATATTTGGTAGATCTTAAAAATGACAAACTGACGAAGGTTAAAAATTTTAATCAGATTAAAAATCCACGTTACTTGTCACAATACAATTTAATCGATAATGAAGTAATGTCTGGAAGAAACTGGACTTCGTTTTATCAGATTAAAAAAGATACGATTTATGATTTTGGATATGTAATTTACAATGGTATGGATGATGACGGAAATATTGTTGATTTTGAAAAAGAATATAGTAAGATATTATCGAAAGTTCTGAAAAATAAAAACTATAAGTAAAATTTAATAAAATATTTGAATTTATTTACATGAAAAATAATTATCCTGTTTTGGAGTTTAATTTTCATTCCCCCGCTAGCGCAAGCTTCCAAGCTTGTGCTCTAAGAGATAAGATACGAGCAAGATGCTCGCACCAGCGTAAAAAGACGATATTTTCCTCACTATAATAACAATAAAAAAAAACCGATCTCGCGGATTTGTAATCCGTGAGCAAACAAAATAAAGCACGGATTATAAATCCGCGCTATCATAAAAAGAAAAAACCTGCCTTACAGCAGGTTTTTCAATATCTAAAAAGTTTTAAAACAAACTCTCATCCACAAAATTCGGAAGCGTCACTTTCAGATTAGGTTCGGCTTCCATTGCTCTTTTAATAGCAAAAACAGCACCTTCATTTCTTGCCCAGCTTCGTCTTGAAATTCCGTTATTCACATCCCAGAAAAGCATCGATTTTAATCTTCTGTCGGCATCATCGCTTCCGTCAAGTAACATTCCGAAACCACCGTTGATCACTTCGCCCCAACCAACGCCGCCACCATTGTGAATGGAAACCCAGGTTGCACCACGGAAACTGTCACCAATCACATTGTGAATCGCCATATCTGCCGTAAATCTCGAACCGTCATAAATGTTGGAAGTCTCTCTGTACGGTGAATCAGTCCCCGAAACATCGTGGTGATCTCTACCCAAAACGACTGCTCCTATTTCACCGTTTTTAATAGCTTTGTTGAAAGCTTCTGCAATTTTCATTCTTCCTTCTGCATCGGCGTACAAAATTCTTGCCTGTGAACCGACCACCAATTTATTTTCCTGTGCTCCTTTGATCCACTGAATATTATCCTTCATTTGCTGTTGGATTTCTTCAGGAGAATTTTGCTGAATTTCTTCTAAAACTCTGCACGCAATTTCATCTGTTTTTTGTAAATCTTCAGGTTTTCCGCTTGTACAAACCCAACGGAACGGTCCGAAACCATAATCGAAACACATCGGTCCCATAATATCCTGAACATAACTCGGGAATTTAAATTCTCTTCCCAACGTCGGATTATCAGACATTACATCGGCTCCGGCTCTTGACGCTTCCAATAGAAATGCGTTTCCGTAATCGAAGAAATAGGTTCCTTTTTCTGTATGTTTATTGATGGCTGCAGCGTGTTTTCTCAATGTTTCCTGAACTTTTTCTTTGAATAATTCAGGGTTTTCTGCCATCATTGTATTAGATTCCTCAAAACTTTGTCCGACAGGATAATATCCTCCTGCCCAAGGATTGTGAAGCGAAGTCTGATCTGAACCGATATCGATTCTTAAATTTTCCTGATCAAATTTCTCCCAAACCTCAACGATATTTCCAAGATAAGCCAACGAAACAGTTTCTTTGTTTTCCTGAGCTTTTCTTACTCTTTCTACCAATTCATCAAGGTTTTCATGGATTTCATTCACCCAACCTTGATCATGACGGATTTTAGTAATTTTCGGATTTACTTCTGCAATAACGGTAACACAACCCGCAATATTTCCTGCTTTTGGTTGAGCTCCCGACATTCCACCAAGACCTGAAGTCACGAAAAGTCCACCTTTTGGATCTTTATTAATTTTTCTAAAAGCATTTAAAACCGTAATCGTCGTTCCATGAACAATTCCTTGCGGACCGATGTACATATAACTTCCCGCCGTCATTTGTCCGTACTGAGAAACACCCAACGCATTGAATTTTTCCCAATCATCAGGTTTAGAATAGTTCGGAATTACCATACCGTTCGTTACAACAACTCTTGGCGCGTCTTTATGAGAAGGAAATAATCCCATCGGATGACCGGAATACATTGTCAACGTCTGTTCATCCGTCATTTCAGACAGATATTTCATCGTCAGAAGATATTGAGCCCAGTTGGAAAAAACAGCACCATTTCCACCATAAGTAATCAATTCGTGAGGATGTTGCGCAACAGCATAATCCAGATTATTTTGAATCATCAACATAATTGCTTTTGCCTGCTCAGATTTCCCGGGATATTCAGCAATATCTCTGGCTTTCATCTCATAATCGGGACGAAAACGATACATATAAATTCTGCCGTATTTTTCTAATTCTTCTCTAAATTCCGGCAATAATTCTGCATGAAACTGAGGTTCAAAATAACGTAAAGCATTCTTTAACGCTAATTTTTTCTCTTCCTCTCCTAAAATATCTTTACGTTTCGGAGCGTGATTGATATTGGTTTCGTACGGTTTCGGCTGCGGTAACTGGCTTGGAATGCCCTGTTGTATCTGTTCCTGAAAAGTCATTTATTATTGATCGTTATTTATAGTTGATAGATTTTTGTGGTTTTAAAGATATTCAAAATAAAAAATATGAAGCAAATTACTGATAAAGGAATTAGAAATCTATTTTCAGCATTCACACAAAGCAAAATAAAATTGATCATAAACATGATAAAATGTATGACAGAATAATGGAAATCCGTAATTCGCCGGAGCAAAAAAATAATGAAATAGCTCAGGAAATAGATTGGATAAGTCAAAATAAAAATAGAAAAGTTGTAGATAGGGTTTCCAAAAACTCCTTCAATATCAACTCCACCAAAATTTATCGTTTCATTAACTCCATACGATCCCATTTCACTTTCTGTAGAAAAGAAATACAATATAATTATTGCCAAAACAGGAAGGATAAATACAAAAAACAGGTATTTTGTACATATTTTTTTCATAAAATGAAACAGCGATTATGGGAAAAGTTTTAACAAAATTAGCGGATAAGAGAGTAGATTAAAACCCCAATTCCGGCATAAGCAACAACAGTAATAATATCGGCTATCGGTTGTGAAAAGCGTTTTTCCGCAATTTTCTCGCCATTGATCTGGTTCTTATGGAATTTCAGAATTTTTTTAGGATTATGTATTGAGTGTGCAACCAGACTGTCGCTTTCCCACTTGTCAACTATTACTTTATAGGTCTTACCATCAACGTCAATTTTTACATTTTTGTTAGGCGTAAGTTTCTCCTGAATATTGATCGGGATAGGCGTTTGTTGTGAGTTGGGTTGTGGGGATTCAGCTGTTATACTTTTCATTTGCATAGAAGTATTATTAACAATAGCTGCATTATTTTTAAATTCCTGCTTATTGTCGGTCGCTGTATCCTTTGGTTTTTTAACCTGATAAGTATAGCAACTAATAAGAGAAAATGATATAATGATGAGATAAAGATTCTTTCGCATTAGCCAAATTTAAGAATTAAACGGAATATTTACTATTTTCTTTTGAAAGATCCTATTAAAAAATCTCTGTATTATTCCAGATCTTGTTTTTTGTTTTGATAAATATTGTTTAAATATAAAATTTCTTACCATAAAAACCCTCACTGAAAATTCAATGAGGCTTTGTTAAAAATTAAATTGAGTTATTTTAATTATTATTCTTCACAAGAATCCAGCCTGTGAAAGATCTTCCGTCCGGAAGGGTGATTACATACCAATAACTGGAGGTCGGAATGGCTCTTCCTTTCAATGTTCCGTCCCAGAAAAATTCTGTACTTGAGCTTTGTTCAAAAATCAAAGCCTGATAACGGTCGAAAATTTTAACATTAGACATTTTCCCTCCAAAAACCTGAAGATTTTTTACCGTCCAATGGTCATTCATTCCGTCTCCGTTTGGCGTGATGGCGTTTTTAATATCAAGCACTACACTTTGCTGTTTTACAATACAATCACTGTCTGCAAATTTCACGTAGAAAGTGACGATTCCTGTTGGCAGATTGTAGAAAGTATTGATAGCCTGCCAAGCAATTCCGTCGATTGAATAGAGCATCGGTTTTGAACCTGTCGCATGAACAGTGACATTATTTCCGTTAAATTCAAGGTTTTGGATTACAGGAACTTCATAATGTTTTATTTCAAAAGTTTCAGTGTAAGAACATCCGTTGCTCTCTGTGACCGTTAAGGTATAAGTTCCGACGGTTGTAATTCCTGTGATCGTATCTGTGGTAGAAATTACCTGTCCTGCAGGATTTGTCCAGACATAACTTACAATTGTATACCCTTCGATATGAACCGTGTAATCCAGTGAACCTTCCGGGCAGAAATAAAGTGTCGGAATATCAAAAATCGGTGTTTTCTTCAATGATAAATGAATTTCCGCAACATTCGGACAGAAACCGGGAACACTTACTTTTACATAAACAATATTAGAAACTGAACTTTGATTATAAACAAAATTTGAAGGCGTTGTAATTGAATTTGTACCTGCATTAAGATCTGCCAAAGACGGATAATAAGTAAAAGTAACATTCGCTCCGGTGTAGATCTGCGCTTCAAACTGTGTTAAATTTATATTCTCCGTTCCATTATTTCCGATATCACAAGCTTCGAGCTGGAAAGGTCCCGGGTTTTGTAAAGTCAGCTTATTTCCCAACACAAAACTGATCATGGCAATATCGGTACAACCCGGAGAATTTTGAACTTTAAACCAAATTTGCGCAGGAAAAGGACTCGCTATAAAATTAGCCGGATTGGCAATTGGATTGACTCCGTTTTGAGCATCTTGCTGCGTCAGATAAAATGTAAATACATTGGCAGGATTCGGAATATCAACCATTAAATTGGTATAGTTCAATAAATTAACCTCATAACTTCCATCTAAATTATCGTCACAAACCGTAATGCTAGAATTGATTGCTTTTGGAGGAAAATACGTATTCAACTGAATCTGCGCCACAGAATAACAACCCGTTGTCTGCGACTGAAATCTCGCCCAAACCTGAATCGAAGAAATGCTTGTCGTAATCGTGTTTCCAAGCTGATTCGCCGGATTTCCCGCATTCGCTTCCGCTGCCGTATTGTAATAGGAGATCGTCATATTCGACAACGGATATGTATTTTGTGAAGGAATAAACAACTGCGAAACCGCATCATTCAGCTGAAAAGTTTCACTTAAATTAAAATCTTCATCACATTTATTCAATGTTGCGCTGTGCAAAACAACAGGCGGTAAAAATGTCATTTGAATATTTAATTGAACCGCTGAAAAACATTCACCGTTATTAAATTTAACCTTAACAAAAACCGTTGCACTTCCTCCTGTAACCACAAAAACAGTCGGATTTGTTATTGGGTTGGAAAAAGTATGTGTTGCAGAATCATAGTTTAAATAATAAGTAAAACTCACATTTGAGCCTGTATAAATCTGTGACTGAGCCTGAGTAAGATTATAAATTTCAGTTCCGTCATTATTATTATCACAAATATTATTTAGCGTAATCGTTACCGGAGAATTCACCGCCGGAGTTGATGTTAAACTAATAGTTACCGGATAAATCTGCTGACAATTATATGATGTAATTTTAACAAAAACCTGCTGCGTTCCGGTAAGCGCAATCGTATTGATCGGGTTATTTCCACTTGCTGCATCGGCGACGTTCAGATAGAAAGTTGTCGTTGCATTTTGGTTTCCGATAATGGCTGATGAAAATTGAGACAATTGTACATTTTCCAGATTATCATTATTAAAATCACAAATCGTAAAACTAGACTGAACTGCTACAGGATGAACCAAATTTACATTGATAGCTCTTATCGTATAACAGTCATTTGAAATTTCAAATCGCACAAAATAAGTCTGCGCTACAAGATTTCCGTTCGTCGTGATCATCTGATTCGGGCTTATCGGGTTTGTTTCAAAAGTAGCATCTGCATAGCTTGAATAAAACCCAATGACAGGAACGGTTGCCGGAGAAACCAACATTCCGTTTGAGAGCGTATTTAAATTAATACTAATATCATCCGTTCCATTAAAACAGATATATTCGTTCTTTTCAGTCACCGTAATTTTTGTGAAAGTGACATTCATATTTACTGTTGCAATTGCAAAACAGCCATTCGGAATCTGCACTCGTATATAAATCGTATACGTTCCTTCTTTAATTGAGCTTAAAACCGCTCCCGAACCTGTAAAAGCTTCATTATAAGTTTCATAAGCCGTAAAAACAGCGCCTGTTTGCGTTGTAATTAACGGACCTATCATTAACGGAAAATCAAATGCTTCCTGATTATCTGCATTAATATCACAAATTGAAAACGGAAAATTAATCGGCGAATTAAGATTCACGCCCGGTCTGAACTGGAAATGAACCGGTCCTAAAATATAGGTACAGCTGCCTTCTACAAGCCTTACCCAAATATTGGTACTCGTCGTAATATTTGCCGTCGTCATTGCATTTACATTATTCTGAGCATCAGATTGAGAGTTGAAATAAGAAATTCCGGTAGTTCCTGCCGCGAAAAGTTCTGGGCTTAAAAGACTTACATTATAATTCGCTTCTACTCCATCGTTATTGGTATCGCAAAGTTCAATGGTGTTTTTAAGTAAGCTTTTTGTAAGAAAATTTAATGTTAAAACAGCAACTCTATAACACGCCGGAACATTCGGATTCTGGATTCTTACATATAAAACCGTGTTTGCATTTAATGTAAAATTATTAGGTAAAGTATTGATATTATTTTGTGCATTCTGTAAACTTGTATGAAAACTAAAATTGAAATTTGCCGGATTTTGGGAGGTTACATTTCCCTGAAAACTATTCAAAGTCAAATTTACGGGAGAATTTCCACAGAAATCCTGGGTGTAATTTTTTGCTGCAGGATAAGTTGGATCGAAAGTCAGCGGGAAATCATCCGTTAAAATAAGATTACTGTTTCCGCAGATATTAAACTTAACATTGGCTGTAAAAACATCATTTTGTGTCGGACAAATTGTTGCCTGAATTCCTGTTGCCACGGTTTGCCCCGCAGAATTCGTCCAGGTAACTTCCGGCTGAATCACATTTCCAAGCGGATTAAATCTCCACCCTTCCTGCAAAGCCTGCCAAACTCCAGTGTTTCGGTTTGCGGGAGAAACGCCCTGTGTTCCGTCGTTGTTGATGACTCCGATCAAGGCATTTTCAAACTTTCTTGTCGGACAAGGCGTTAATTTTTTATCTACAAAAACTTCAATCACATTGGTAGTTTCGTGTAAAACAATTTGAGAGGAAGAACGGTCTGTACAACCTGCAACTCTTCCATCAAAAAAATTAATTATAAATTTTCTATTGGGAGTCGTTCCAATTGTTGAATAATAGATTTCCGAAGAATCACCCGCCGAAAAAACGATGTCATGATACACGCCAAAAATGGCATTTTTAGGAAGATTTGTACTCGGGTTTTGCCATTGAACATTAGGATAATTGATATTTCCCAACTGGCTCAGATCAAAAGTCACCATTCCGTTTGAACCTACAACAAGCGCATCAAAATACTGATTATAAAAGCAAAAATTAAAAGGTAAATCCAGTTTCACCGCAAAAAGATCGTCGTAATTGGCATTGAGTGCAGTTCCCTGATTCATCGCAATCGGAGGGCTGTACGTTTCAGAAGTAACTTCATATCCTGTCGTCTGTTTCAGCACCGGATATTCTACGTGAAGAGCTATACAGCCATTCGCATTAAGATCATTCGTACAGGTAACATTGAAGTTTTCGTTTCCTGCAGCGTCTTTCACTTTCACGTTTCCGGGAACTTGTGAAAGCCCGAAAACACTGATGAAAATAACTATAATTTGTATACATTTTACCATAAGTTTCGGAATTAATCACTAACTAATGATAAATTTACCACTTTTAATTATATAATTTTCAGTGATAAACATTTATGTATGTTAAATTAATATTTAAAATTTCTATGGAATTGTTATATCTCAATTTAAATTGTAAGTAGCAACAAAAAAACCTTACCGGTTAAAGTAAGGTTTGTATATAGGGTCGAATAAATTCTATGTTAAAACATCGTCGTTTTCCTCTTCATGGTCATCATTATTATCACTGAGACTCCAGTAATTGTTTTCCTCATCTTCACTTCCAACTTCCTCCATTTCATCATCATCGTCAACTCCCGGAATATCGAGACCTTTGTCGATTTTATCATCATCAAAATCTTCATCCTCAATCGGATTTCCGTCACCATCCAGCGGAATATGCTTTTCTCTTGTAAAAATATCTTCATTCGGATTGTAATCCATCTGTTCCAATTTTCGGTCTTGCTCTTGAGGATTATTTTCAGGTACCATAATATTATTATTTAGTGTTGAATAAATGTAAACAAAAATAATTCCAAGTGTCTTATATTTTTAAGAATAAATTTCAGGATTGGCGCAAGTCGGCATTTTTTCACCTTTCGAAAAAGCAATTAAGTTTTCGGCAGCCAGTTTTGCCATCCCATTTCTCGCTTCAATCGTTGCAGAACCGATGTGCGGAAGTACACAAACACTCGAAAGTTCCAAAATAGGATCATCTTTATACATCGGTTCAGGATTCGTAACATCCAGTCCGGCTCCCCATATTTTTCTTTCGGCAAGCGCATCGTACAAGTCTTTCTGATTCTGAAAACCACCTCTTGCCGTATTAATGAAAATTGCATTTTCTTTCATCTTTTCAAAAACCGACCTGTTGAAAAGTTCTTTCTGTTCCGGTTTAAAATTAGCATGAATACTCAACACATCAGACTGCGCAATCAATTCCTCGAAAGAAACATATTTCGCATCCAGTTCTTTTTCGGCTTCTTCATTTTGATGACGATTATGATAAATAATATTCATATCAAAAGCAGCCTTGGATTTTTTCGCCATTTCAAAACCGATTCTTCCCAATCCGAAAATTCCCAATGTCTTCCCATACAATCCCTGTCCTAAAGCGTGCAACGGATCAAAATCGCCCCAATTTCCCGCTTTTACTTTCTCAAAATTATAGCTTGCTCTTCTTGCAACCGATTGCATTAATAAAAAGGCAACGTCGGAAGTTGCCTTACTTAAAACATCCGGCGTATTTCCGATCGGGATATTTCTTTGATTAGCTTCTTTGATATCAACATGATCGAAACCGACAGAATACAAAGCAATCGCTTTGATATTTGGGCATTCGTTGAAAAAATCTGTATCATATTTAAACTCACCTCCAACGCTTAAAATCACGTCATTACTCTTACAGTAACTCAGCCATTCATCATGTGACAGGCTTTCATGTTCGGGAATAAAAACTTCCAATCCTGCATCTTCCAGCATGTGAATTCCGATCTCAGGAATTCTTTTATTTACGAATACTCTCATTGTTATCTTTTTATTAGTTATTTGAAATAAAAAACCTCACTACTTTTAAAAGAGAGGTTCTGCGCTTTATTATTTAGAAATTATTTTTTCCATGAATCTGTTTAAGTTAATAAAAACTTAACCATAAAAGTATCAAAAGCTATTATTGATGTTTAAATTTTACTTCTTGAGAAAACAAAAGTTGATAAAAGAATAATCTTAAAATATCTAATGTGTTATTCTTTTGTAACTTTTGTGGTAAAAATAAAAGTTTAAACATATCTCATAAGCTCTGATAAACAAAGACAAATGAGAATGTAAAAATCGATACAATTTTCATTCCGAAATCCTTTAAAAATGTCATCAAAAGATATCTATTCTTTACTAGATAACTATAAAATAAATTAAAAATATTTAAAACACGGTCATTTATGTAATATAATTATCATTAGATTTGTTCTGTTTTTATATAAAAATTAAACGTTTCACCAAATTGATAAAAATATCACAAAACATGACACTTAAAAAAAATGCCTTTATAAAAGGTACGGGTTCTTATGTACCGCCAAAAATTTTAAAAAACGACTTTTTTGAAGCGATTGGCTCTTCCGATGAATGGATTTATAAAAATTTAGGAATTAAAGAACGTAGAATTGCAGAAGGTGAAGTTACCAGTGATCTGGCTTATAAAGCAGGTTTGGAAGCCTTAAAAGAAGCTAATGTAAGCCCAAAAGATATTGATTTGATTATCGTTGCAACATCCACTCCGGACAGACAAGCGCCATCTACCGCATGTTTTGTTCAGGAAAAAATGGAAGCTTACCAAGCTGTTGCATTTGATATTTCTGCAGTTTGCTCAGGAGGTTTGTATGGCATTGCCATCGGTTGCCAGTTCATAGAAACCGGAATGTATCAAAATGTCTTGATTATCGGTGCGGATACTTTTTCTACGATTACAGATTGGGAACGAAAAGATTCTGTATTCTTCGGAGATGGAGCGGGAGCGATTTTGCTTTCTGCAACTACCGAAGATAAAGGTTTTTTTGATTTTAAACTCCATGCAGACGGCCGTGGAAAATACCATTTCAATATTCCTGCAGGAGGTTCAGAAATGCCTGCTTCCGAAGAAACACTGAAACAAAAGCTGCATTATTTTCAAATGAACGGGAAGGAAGTTTTCAATACGGCAACCAAAGTTTTGCCTGAAACAATAACAGAAATTCTGGAAGCCAATAAGCTTTCTGCTGAAGATGTTGATTGGGTTATTCCGCATCAGCCGAGTATAAGAATTCTACAGGAAACTGCCAGAAAAGTGAATATCCCATTCGAAAAAGTAATGACCAATATGGATAAATATGCCAATACTTCCGGTGGAACCATCCCTATCGTTCTGGACGAAACCTATAAAAGTGGAAAAATACAACCCGGAAACATCCTTTTATTTGCAGCCGTAGGTTCCGGATGGACTTGGGGAACAGCGCTTTATAAAGCTTAAAAATTAATACTTATTTCAAAATAATACAGAAAAATATGCTGAAAGATCAGACATTTCTTATAACAGGTATTGCGGATGAAAATTCCCTTGCCATGAAGACTGCCGAAAAAATCCTTGAAAATAACGGAAATGTAGTTTGTGCTGGATTAGGAGTCACTCCTTTTCACAAAAATATTTCTGAAAAAGCTCAGGATTTTCTTAATAAAAACTATAATGACTTTCAGACTGCCTGTCAAAAAGTGTTGGGAAACGATGTTTATACCGCTCCTTTAGATGTGACATTGTCGGAAAGTCTGGATTTTCTTGCAAAAGATCTTCATCAAAAAGATATTAAGCTTAATGGTTTTCTTCATGCGATTGCCATGGACAAAACGATCAGACAAAAGTCTGTAAAACCAATGTTGGAAGTGACGGTAGAAGAATTTAATGAAACCATGAATGTTTCTGCATTTTCGCTGATTTCCTTGTCAAGGGCTTTACTTTCGAATAATGTTCTTCAAAATGGCGCTTCCATTGTTTCCCTGAGTTACATTGCATCGGAAAAAGTATCTTCTTTTCCCTATATTAATATCAGTATTGCAAAAGCTGCTTTGGAAAGATTAACACTGGAAATCGCCCATGAATTGGGAAGAAAATACGGTATTCGCGCCAATGCAATCCGTTTCTCGCCTTATATGGGAAGCAAAGCCGGAAATGCAACTTTAAACGCTGAAGATGTGGAAAAAGCCAATCAGATAAGTCCGCTTGGAAATGCTCAGCCGGAAGATTTAGCGCATGAAATAGTTCATCTTTTCAGAAAAGAAACGAGAATTACCGGAGAAATTCGCCATGTTGACGGAGGTTTTCATATTATGGGATAATTTGTTAAATTCTTAATATTGGCTATCAAAAAGACACTATTTAAATTTTTTGAAATCGAAATCAAAGTTCTCCTTTATTTGGAGAGCTTTTTATTTTTTCCTTTATTTTTCCGACTAAAAAATTTACAAAAGTGGAACTTAGCCTTTAATGATTTCGCTTTCCCTTTCGTCGACTGCCTCTATTACTTGTTTTACAAAATTAATCCATCACACAAATTTAGTGCAATGGATTAATTTCTACTTATAAATAGCAATAAATAATTCCCTAATTAGAGACTTTATGCACAAAAAAAGAGGCATTGCTTGAACTCAATAGAGAAGTAGTTAACACTCCCCCATTTGTAAGCCCAAAATAAAGCTTATCACCGGCTTCCAATCTATAAAGAGAATTGATAGAAGATTCTGATATTGTAATCGCCACAACACCTAAATTGAGACCACTAAATAGTCGGGTATCCAAAGCAGTAACAGTACTACCTGTCTTTTTAAGAACCCCGATACCGGGACCGCCCGTCAACACAGATTGCTGCAAACCGCTACCATACCGAAAGTAAAACCCCACTGAGTAGACACCGGTTGATGGTACTATATACGAATAATCGCTTTCTGTAAACAATGATGAATCCCCTGTAGTTTTGTCTGCTGCAAGAAAATTAACTAGCTTCCAAGTTGGAGCTGGAGCTAAAGCTAAATCAAGTAAGGAAATACTTCCTGCTTTTTTTGCTGAATAAGCAAATGCATTTGCTAACGCTGCTTCAGGATCTATTTTAACGACTTCAGAACTCGCCAAATCAACAGCCATTAACATATGACCGGGCAAGCTGGTAACGACTGAAACATCCCTGACTTTTAAGTTACCATTTACATCAAGCATTGCTGTTGGAGTTGGAGTGTTTATTCCTATCTGGCAAAATAACGGGTTAATCATGCAAGAAAGAAATACGATAAAAATTTTTGTTTTCATAATGGAATCTTATTTTTGGATTACGAAATAAATAATACAATAATCAAACCTTTCCATTATACATTTAACAATATAAAACAGTTATAAATAATAAATATTTAATAAATTTTCTAAAATTAATTATAAATTTACAATCAAATATATAATTCACCATAATATGAACTATTAAATTATAAATTCAATTAATTTTTTTAAGCAGCTCATAAAATTTATTAGTTCACATTTATGTGATAAAATATCAATTACTATCCTGCCCTACTTATTGCAACTGCTTAAAATACCCATTTCCTATCTTGAAAACTAAATGAATAGATTAAAAAAAAACAATCAAACATAAATATCTGATTGTTTTTGTGCTTTAAAAAGTATGTCTTTTGCTAATCTTTATTATCTTGACAGCTCTTATTGATTTGTATTTCCCAACATTGGTACGAATTTATAAGCTCCGAATTCCTCTTTTTCAAATTCTGTAGGAGAAATTTTTGTGAATCTGAACAAAACCTGCTCATCAGTAGGACCTAAAGGAATCACCATTTTCCCCCCAACTTTTAATTGTTTTAATAATTCTGTAGGTAAGACCGATGCACCGCAAGTCACGATAATTTTGTCGAAAGGAGCAAAAGTCGGAAGTCCTGCAAAACCGTCTCCAAAACTCTGAAACTTAGGATAAAGATGCATTTCACGAAGTTTTTTCTTTGAGAAATCAAACAGATCTTTTTGTCTTTCAACGGTATACACCAAAGCTTTCATGGCTAATAAAACTGCAGTCTGATAACCGCAACCCGTTCCTATTTCAAGAATTTTTTCGCCTTGCTTTACCTGCAACAATTCAGATTGTTCGGCAACGGTTGAAGGATGCGAAATCGTCTGATGCGCCAAAATCGGAAAAGCACGGTCTTCATAAGCGAAATCCTCAAAAATACTTTCTATGAAAAGATGTCTCGGAACTTCATTCATTGCCGAAAGTACATGTTCATCCGAAATCCCGATTTTGTTTCGAAGATAATCAACCAAGTTTTTTCTTTTTCCTTTATGTACAAACGAGTCCTGCATCATTAATAGTTATTAGGTGTAATTTACAAAAGTAAAAAAACAATTATTATTTATCAACCTAAAAACTATCATCTGTTTCCGAATCTTTAAAATTATTATATTTACAAAAATTAAATACAGCATGTTAAAAGCAGGTTTGGTAGGTGCCGGACATTTGGGAAAGATACATTTGCGACTTTTGAACCAGTCGGATAAATATGAATTTGTAGGTTTCCACGATAAAGATGTAGAAAACGGGAGAAAATTGGAAGCCGAATTAGGCTATAAATATTTTGAGAATTTTGATGAACTGCTTGATCAGATCGAGATGTTGGATATTGTGACTCCTACCCTTTATCATTACGATTATGCGTTAAAAGCTATTGAAAAAGGGCTTCATTTTTTCATCGAAAAACCGGTAACCCAAACTCTTGAACAGGCAGAAGAAATTCTACAAAAATGTCAGGAAAAAGGCATTAAAGCGCAAGTTGGACATGTTGAAAGATATAATCCAGCTTTTATGGCGACAAAAGATTTCATTAAAAATCCGATGTTTATTGAGATTCACAGATTGGCGGAATTTAATCCTCGCGGAACAGACGTTTCTGTTGTGTTGGATTTAATGATTCACGATTTGGATATTTTACTGAGCGTTGTAAAGTCTAAAGTTAAAAACATTCATGCAAGCGGTGTTTGTGTGGTAAGTAAAACTCCGGATATCACCAATGCCAGAATCGAGTTTGAAAACGGATGTGTTGCCAATCTTACAACTTCCAGAATTTCGATGAAAGGAATGAGAAAAAGCCGTTTTTTCCAGAAAGACGCTTATATTTCCGTTGATTTCCTTGAGAAAAAGGCAGAAGTTATCCGCATGAAAGATGCCCCTGAAAACCCTACTCCATTTGATATGATCATTGAAAATGCCGATGGAGAAAAAAATCAGATTTTATTTGAATATCCAAATATTCAGCCTAATAATGCGATTTTGGATGAATTAAATGCTTTTGCAGATTCTATTATCGAAGATAAACATGTTGAAGTTTCTCTTGAAGACGGAACGGAAGCTTTAAAAGTGGCTTTGGAGATTATGAAATTGATTTCTTAATTTTTGTTTTTTTAAACACGAATATTTCACAAATAACACAACAGTTATATCAATAGGAACGGGCTTTTGCCCGTTTTTTCGTTTAATATCCTCAATTGGCTTTAACCAAAATTTAAACCGCTTTCTCAACAATATTTTTTATCTTTTAACAATACATATTTCTACGAAATGAACTCCTCATTCAGTTTTTAATTACAATTCATATTTTTAATTTCTATTCAATAATTTTTAAATATATTTGTGAATACTTTAAACGATAATTCTTAAAACAACCCCATAATATTTAAATAATTAAACTACTATGAAAAGAGTCATCCTATTATCCGCTTTTTTATTGTCTCAATTTGGGACATCACAACTTTTAAAAACAAACGGTCAGAAAATTGTAAACGATAAAGGTGAAAATATCCAATTAAGAGGTCTCGGTTTAGGAGGATGGATGTTGCAGGAAGGATATATGCTGAAAACCGCTGATTTTGCCGGTCCGCAATACAAAATCAAAGAAAAAATTGCAGAGTTGGTCAGTGAAGACGGAATGAATGAATTCTACAAAGCTTACTTAAAAAACGGTATCACAAAACAGGATATTGACTTTTTGAAAAAGGCAGGATTCAATTCGATCAGGCTTCCGATGCATTATAATTTGTACACGTTACCGATTGAAAAAGAATCTAAAAAAGGACAAAATACTTGGCTGGAAGAAGGTTTTAAAATGACCGATGATCTTTTGAAATGGTGCGCTGACAATAAAATGTATCTGATTTTAGATCTTCACGCAGCTCCGGGTGGACAAGGCAATGACGTGAATATTTCCGATAACGATAAAACTAAAAAATCACTTTGGGAAAGCGAAGAAAATCAGAAAAAAACAATCGCTCTCTGGAAAAAATTAGCTGAAAGATATAAAGATGAACCTTGGATTGGAGGTTATGATTTGATTAACGAGCCGAACATTAATTTCACAGGAAAAAATCCGAACGGAACAGATGAAATGTCGAATGCTCCACTTTGGAAATTGCAGAAAGACATTACAGAAGCGATTCGTACGGTTGATAAAAAACACATTATTATTATCGAAGGAAACGGATGGGGAAATAATTACAACGGTTTAACGCCACTTTGGGATAACAATATGGTTTTTAGTTTCCATAAATACTGGAACTATAATAATGATGAAACGCTGAAATTTGCTTTAGATTTAAGAGAAAAAAATAATATCCCGATTTGGTTGGGAGAAACTGGGGAAAATTCTAACGTTTGGTTTACAGAGCTGATTCAGCTTTTGGATAAACATAATATCGGCTACGCTTTCTGGCCCATGAAAAAAATCGACAATATTGCAGGAATTACCAACGTAAAAATCACTCCTGAATATCAAAAATTATTAGATTACTGGAAAAACGGCGGTGAAAAACCTTCAAAAGAGTTTGCAAAAAAAGCATTAATGCAAATCGCAGACAATTATAAATTCAGCAATACTGAAATAAAAAATGACATTATTGATGCGATGTTCAGACAAACGACAGACGGTTTCTACAAAACCTTTCAAAAATCTTCTGGCTCCGGGAAAAATCTCCGCGACAGATTATGATTTGGGAAGAATGGGTTCGGCTTATTTAGACAAAGATTTCATCAATCTTTGGGTAAGCGACGCGGCAAAAAGATCTGAATGGAACTCAGGAAATCAACTGAGAAATGATGGTGTTGATATTTATAAATCAAAAGACAACCAATATTACGTCGGAAAAACGGAAAGCGGAGAATGGATTCAATATACCATCAATTCAAAAGCCGATAAAGCCTATACTTTTGACATCAAATATGCAAGCAGCAACGATGCAAAAATCAGGATTGAAGATGCTTCAGGAAAGCAATTGGCAATCGTTTCATTAAGTTCAACAGCCGGAAATGAAACTTGGAAAACCGCTTCTGCAAAAGGAATTAACCTTAAAAAAGGAGAAAACAAAATCAGAATCTATTTCGAAAATGACGGCGTTAACCTGAATTATTTTGAAGTGAAATAAGAAAAAATCTTAAATTGCAAATCCCTTTTAGTTTCTAAGAGGGATTTATTTTTTTGACTTTTATTTTAACCAGATCATTCAACAAAATATTATGAAAAAAATCGGACTATTATTTCTTTTGATTTCGGCGTTTACTTTCGCGCAACAATCAGCTTTAGAACAAAAAATCAATTCCATTATTAAAGATAAAAAAGCAACAGTCGGAGTTTCTGTTTTGGGCTTTGAAAATGGCTTTAAATACAATAAAAATGCAGATAAAAAATTGCCGATGCAAAGTGTTTTCAAGTTTCATATTGCAGCAGCGATTTTGGATTATGTGGATAAAGGAAAACTTTCGTTAGACCAGAAAATTTTGCTGGATCAATCGAATTTGCTGGAAAACACGTGGTCTCCTCTTCGAGATAAATATCCAAACGGAGGTGTTGAAGTTCCGTTAAGTGAAATTCTCGAACTTACCGTGGCAAAAAGCGATAACAACGGTTGCGACATCATGCTGAAATTATTGGGCGGAACAAAAACCGTTCAGAAATTCATGGATTCTAAAGGTGTTAAAGGTTTTCAGATTAAATACAATGAAGCGGCAATGCACAAAGACTGGAAAGCTCAATATGAAAATTACAGTACAATGACTGCAGCCGTTGATGTTCTGAAAAAGTTTTATGACAAAAAATTATTGTCAAAAAAATCGACGGATTATTTAATGAAAGTGATGTTGTCAACTTCTACAGGAAAAAATAAATTGGTTGAACAACTTCCAAAAGATACGCCTGTTGCAAGAAAAACGGGATCTTCTGGGAAAAATGATGCAGGTTTAACGGGCGCAGAAAACGAAATTGCCATCGTCACGTTACCAAATGGCAAGCATTATGCAATAGCTGTATTTGTCAGTAACTCAACGGAAACGGATGTTGTGAACTGCAAGATGATTTCGGACATTTCAAAGACGGTCTGGGATTATTTTAATAAGTAAAATTTAAAGCTTAATTTTAAAACCATTAAAAATGAAAAAAATAATAGTAACAATAGCATTATTCAGCTCAGTATTATTCTTTGCTCAAAAAAGTGAAAACTATCTGCAAGTTGGCTATCACAGCATTTGCTGCGGAACTCCATCGGATAAGCCGGTGATGGATTATATAACCCAATTTCAGAAAAAGAATAAAATAAAAAGCTTCGAAACCTACAGACAAAGCGGTTTGGGAAGAGAAGGCGAGTTTAATATCTACATCGGAACCGACGGATTTTCAAAAAAACAGAAAGTTAAATTTATGAAAGGTTTAAGAGCTGCCGTGAATAGTCAAAACAAAATGAGAAAGCCCAACAGAGACGGAAATATAACTTTTGATGAAACCCAAATGGTAAAAAAAGCCGATCTTTCTAACGCAAGAAATTTAACGCTTATCAATAATAAATAATTAAAATTAAATAAGGAAAAATGATTCAAAACATTGTAGTTATCGGAGCAGGAAACCATGGGAAATGGTATTGCACATACTTTCGCACAAAGCGGGTTTAAAGTGAATTTGGTAGATGTATCACAGGAAGCTTTAGACAGAGGTCTGAAAACCATTACTACCAATCTTGACAGAATAATTGCAAAGGGAAACCTTTCGGAAGAACAAAAAGCTGAAACTTTAGGAAATATCACGACTTTTACGGCGCTTCAGGATGCTGTTGGAAACGCTGATCTTATCGTGGAAGCAGCTACAGAAAATCAGGAACTGAAGTTGAAAATCTTCGGTCAGATGGATCAGTTTGCTCCTGAAAACTGTATTTTGGCAACGAATACTTCATCAATTTCTATTACTAAAATTGCAGCCTCTACAAAAAGAGCTGATAAAGTAATCGGAATGCACTTTATGAATCCGGTTCCGATCATGAAACTGGTTGAAATCATCAAAGGCTACTCTACTTCTAAAGAAACTTTTGACTCCATTTACGAAATGAGCAAAACATTAGGAAAAGTGCCTGTAGAAGTGAATGATTACCCTGGTTTTGTGGCCAACAGAATCTTAATGCCGATGATTAACGAATCGATCGAGACGCTTTACAACGGTGTTGCAGGTGTTGAGGAAATCGATACGGTAATGAAATTGGGAATGGCTCATCCGATGGGACCGCTTCAATTGGCAGATTTTATCGGTCTGGATGTTTGTTTAGCGATCTTAAATGTAATGTACGAAGGTTTCAAAAATCCTAAATATGCGCCGAATCCATTGTTGGTAAACATGGTAATGGCAGGAAAATTAGGCGTAAAATCCGGAGAAGGTTTCTACGACTACTCTGATGGCAAAAAAGCAGAAAAAGTTGCTAAAATGTTTTCAAAATAATTTTTAAGTTGAGTTAGAAGTTATAAATTTAGGCTCTAAACCTACAATCTGTAATCTAATAACTTCAACCTTGATAAAATTTAAAGAAAAATATATTCAGATATCATTGGTCATCATTACTTTAGTGATGACCATTTTGCGTTTTTTACTCAATGAAAAAGGACGCACCAATCCGGATTCTATCCGATACATGAGGTTTGCGCACGTTTTTCCGACGATCGATAATACGACTACGCCTTTAGGATATCCTTTAAGCATTAAGTTTTTTACTTTTTTCGGTTTTGATGAATTTTGGGGCAGCAAAGTTGTGGGAATTTCAGCGTTTCTTTTCATTATTTTCTTTACATGGAAAAAGAAGTTTTTCTTTAAAGAATCTATCCTTTTATGTGCCTTATTTAGTTTTCTTTCGATCTTTTCTTATACCATGAGTGAGGCTTTAATCTTGCCTTTTGTCATATTATTTTTATATGTTTCATCATTAATTATTACCGGAAAATTAGAAAAAGGAAAAGCTATTTTTTATCTTTCATTAAGCTTAATAGCATTGTATAACATCAGATACAGTTCGCTTTTTATTATTGGCGGAACCGGACTTTTCGGATTGGTTTTCTGGAAGAGAAAATATTCTAAAACCTTTATCATTTCCGGAATTATTGGTGGTATTTTTGTGGTTTTATATAAATTATTATTCATCGATTATTTTAATGAAAATTATGTAAAAGATGCTTTAACAATAGGTTTATATCCGACTTCGAAATTATTGGTTGAGTTGTTTCAGGGATTATGTACAACGTTTAATCCATTCATTCATATTGCAAATCCGGGTGGAGGAATGATTAATTACGCGATTTACGGAATCGGCTTTTTAAATATTCTTTTAATTATTTATCTTTTTGTGAAATATAAACTATCAGAAACAGAGTTTTTCTTTGTTTTTTTAAGTATTTCAGGTATTATTTGCTCTTATTTTGTACAATATGTTTATCCTGTCAATGCGATAGATTACAGATTGATGGCGCCTTTCAGCCTTCCTATTTGGTTGATTTATTTCAGGAAACTATTCCAACTATTTGGTCTTAAAGTTTATTCAATAGGATTTTTAAGTATTCTGTCGGGAATGCTTTTCACTTGGCTTTCCAAAGGAAACTATCTTGAAAACAGAAAAGAGATGAAACAATTTCTACAATCTGAGAAGCTCGACAAAGTTCCGTTACAGTTTTATCTGGAAACCACAGAAGATCTTGACAAGGTACAAGTCGCTGAGTTGACAAGTACCATAAATCCTGATATTCACCTGACTTTCAAGCCGAAAGATACTTTACAAAAAACTACATTAACAAGGCATAAAGTTTTACAAAAAATTAAGATCGACAAGAACAAATATCAATAATTTTATTATCTTTGATTCAAAGTTAAAACATTAGAAAAATGAAATTACCAAAGTTTTTATTAGCAGATAATTCGGAATTTCCAGAAGATCTATTCGTAGTTCATACAGAATACCCAAGATTTATCTTAAACGTTGAGGAAGAAGAAGTTGAGTGGTTAGATGATTTGGAAGGTGATGATGAAGAAACTATGGCAGACGAGGCTACAAAAGTGGTAGAAGCTGCGTTTAAATGGTGTGATGAAGAGTTGGCTAAGTACGACGAAGAAGAGGAAGATTAATAACACTCTAAACATAAAAAAGGAACTCAATTGAGTTCCTTTTGTTTTATTCAGCTTTATTGAATTTCAATAATAAAAGATTGTCTTTGTACAATTCCAGAACATTTCCGTTCACTACATATTTATTAGCTTTCCCTACCATATCCATAAAGTTTTTTTCCACACTCATATTATCGCAAGCCATTCTCGTAGAACCCATTTGTCCGGCAGCAAAATTACCCGTAGAAGTATCTACTGAAGCTGTCCCGAAGTAATTGTTGCATCCTGCATTTCCGCTTATTTTTTCACCTTCAATATTCAATGTAGGAATTTTCCCTTTCACATTATCGGCCAATGCCCATTTTGTACCTGCAAGAGAAGGCTGTGCTTTACCTACTTTTGAAGCAGAAGAACCCATCGCTCCACAAGAAACCAAAACTACTGCTGTACATACACTTAAAAAAAGATTTTTCATTTTTTTCTTTTTAGTTAAAATCAAATTTACGGAAATTATATTATCTGAACGGTTTTCAGGAGATTTTATTATTATTTAATCGTCATTTTTATGCCTATATTTCATCGATATTATTTAATTTTAATTAAATTTTTCTTCAGCATTTCCACCTCTGAAGGGTCTTTAAGATAGTGTTCTGTTACTCCTGCTTCGGCAAGTTCAAAGTCTTTATTGCTTAAGCTGTATATTTTCTTTTTAAGATTATCATCCAAAATACTCATTCCTATTTTTGTCCTTCTTCCGTTGATTTCGTCAACCATTTTTTTAGCTTTCTTATCTCTTTTTTCGGGCGAAAACCATTCATGTACATAGCAGCAGTCTGCATGTTGCAAAGATTTTTCTATCTGATTAAAGCTTTTATCTTCAGTTTTTTCTGTAATAAATTGATTGATCTCAAAATAAGAAGAGGAATAACTATTTGTTCCATTGTTTACATCCAATAAAAAAGCAGCATAATCGGGAGCAATTTTACCTTTATTCAATCCTTTGATGATTTCTTTGGAAAAATTAATTCTTTGCGGACCGATCGTATTTTTTGCCAACTGATGCGATATAATCAAATAAAATTGATGGAAAAAACTTTTATCATTTGAAGCCAATCCGATGTTGTATTCATTGGGGAAACCTTTTTGTCTGATTAGCTTTAAAAGTTTTGTTGAAATAAGACTGTCGCTTTTCGTAATCTCTTTCTGATATTTTACATTATCACCTCCCGACAATTTCCGGTAATACTGATCGATCGTAAATAATGAATCTAATGTATTTTTATAACCGGAATCTAATTTTACATTACATTTTATGGGCGTTTCCGCTTTATAAAACGAAAAATTTTCATCATAAAACTGAGGTTCAAATTGATATTCAAGACATTTCAAAGCCTGATAACGCAGGAAAGCTTCATCATGGTTTTTCAATTTTAAACTGACTTGCATACTGTTATAGATATCTTTGGCTTGAGGTTCTTTATAGCCCGCAAAAGCCTTTCTATAAAAGGTTTCAGCCGCCTGAAAATCATTTTCTGTGATCTTATTTTCAGCTTTATTGATATCACTAAAATATTGAACAAGCTTTTTATCGGATAATTGATCGGATTGTGAATACAGGGAAATGCTTACTAACAGAAAAGCAAGCGATGCAAATAGTTTCATATTGAGAGGGTTATCGTTTTTATAACAAAAAAACGGGCAAGTGCCCGTTTATATTGTATGTTCAAAAAAATTAAATTTTTATCCTCTCAATTCAGCGTTGAATTCTTTCTGGAAAGATTTAACCAAAGAATCCATTACTGCTGTAATTTCTTTCTCTTCCAATGTTTTTTCTTCATTTAAAAGCTCAAAACTCATGGCATAAGACTTCTTACCTTCAGGAAGATTTTTCCCTTCATAAACATCAAATAAATTGATATTCTTAATGTAAGGAGATTTATTCTTTTTAGCTGTCTGATAAAGATCTTCGTAATTCACACTCTTATCGATCAACAATGCCAAATCTCTTCTGATTTTGTTGAATTTAGGAATATCCTTGAATTTCAGTTCGTTTTTAGAACGCAATTCCTGAGCGTATTCCAACTCGATTTCTGCGTAGAAACAATCCTGATCGATGTCAAAATCTTTCAACATCTGAGGAGCCACTTTTCCGATTCTTACCAAGACTTTTCCGTCTGCTTCATAAGCCAGAGCATCAGAGAATCTCTCGTCAGATAAAGCCATTTCTTTATAATCGATTGCTAATTTCTCTAATATAACTTTAACGTAAGCCTTTAAATTATAGAAACTTGTAGCAGATTTTGGCTGTAACCAGTTTTCTGCAACTTCTCTTCCGGAAACAAGGATCGCCAATTGCTTTCTTTCCTCGTATTTTTCTTTTTTATGATAAATTTTTCCGAATTCGAAGAATTTAATATCCTGATTTTTTCTGTTGATATTATAGATTGCATTTTGTAAAAGCCCTTCTAATAAAGACTTTCTCATGAATGCTAAATCGTTGCTTAAAGGATTTAATAATTTTACAGCATCCGTTTCATCTTTTACAGAAGTTAATGAATTGTTCATCACTTCGTTGAAACCAAGGCTTTGTAAAGTTCTTGCCCAGTTGTTTTCTAATTCATCCTGATCTTGAGCGCTCAATTTTACTGGCGTAAACGAAATCTTTTGTGGAGCATCAATTTTATTGTATCCGTAGATTCTTAAGATCTCTTCAATAACGTCAATTTCTCTCGTTACATCCGCTCTGTAAGCCGGAACAGAGATTTCCAA
Source organism: Chryseobacterium ginsenosidimutans (assembly GCF_024807225.1). Classification (GTDB taxonomy): domain Bacteria; phylum Bacteroidota; class Bacteroidia; order Flavobacteriales; family Weeksellaceae; genus Chryseobacterium; species Chryseobacterium ginsenosidimutans. The sequence continues at coordinate 1,975,812 of NZ_JANUCO010000001.1, read as the reverse complement.
ACCGTTTTGAATTTCATTTAAAACCTGAATTTCCAACGCCTTTAAAATTTCCTTTACTTTCTCTCTGTGAATTTTTGTTCCTAAAATCTGTTCGATTTTTGAGAATCTGATGATCACATAATTGTCTTCGATTTTCTTCGGATATTCTTCCAACAGCTCTCCTACCAACTTCCCTTCAGCCAATTCCTGAATCATTTTAATGGCGTGAGTAATTGCTGTTCTTGTAATATTCGGGTCAACACCTCTTTCGAATCTGAAAGAAGCATCCGTATTCAATCCATGGAATTTCGCTCCTTTTCTTACCGCAACCGGATTGAAATAAGCACTTTCCAGGAAAATAGTTTTTGTTTCTGCAGAAACTCCAGAATTTGCACCACCGAAAACTCCGGCAATACACATCGGGTTATCTTTTCCGTCTTTAATCATGATCTCAGAACCGTTCAAAGTTCTTTCAACACCATCCAAAGTCGTGAATTTTGTTCCTTCTTTTACGGTTCCTACTTTCACAGTTTTGTCTGCAATTTTATCTGCATCAAAAGCGTGAAGCGGCTGTCCGAAACCATGAAGAATATAGTTGGTAATATCTACAACATTATTAATCGGACTTAATCCGATTGCTTTCAATCTGTCTTTCAGCCAAGCCGGAGAATCTGCCACTTTCACATCTTCAATCACCGCTCCGATGTATCTTGGGCAAAGCTCTGCGTCTTCAACCTCTAATTTGAAATCATGAGAACCTTCGTTATTCAAAACAACAGAAGACACTTTTTCAAACTCAGATTTTTGCTTGTTTGTTAAAAGATAAGCGTACAAATCTCTTGCAACACCGTAATGAGACATTGCGTCGGTTCTGTTTGGCGTTAATCCGATTTCCAAAACCTCATCGTTAGTCAGCTCAAAATAATCAGCGAAATTTTTTCCAACCTCATACTTTTCTTCATCCAAAACCATGATTCCGCCGTGATCATCACTTAGACCAAGCTCATCTTCAGCGCAAATCATCCCCTGAGAAATCTCACTTCTGATTTTTGCTTCTTTGATTTCAAAAAAGTTTCCGGTTTTATCATAGATTTTAGTTCCAACAACAGCTACAGGAACAGTTTGTCCGGCTTCTACATTGGGAGCTCCACAAACGATGTTCAATACCTTTCCGTTTCCTACATCTACCGTTGTTTTTTTCAATTTGTCTGCATTCGGATGTTTTTCGCAAGTCAAAACCTTACCTACAACAATTCCTTCCAGGCTGCCCTTTATGCTTTCAAATTTTTCTATCCCTTCAACCTCAAGACCTATATCTGTAAGAAACTCACCGATTCTTTCAGTTTTTAATTCTGTTTTGATATAGTCTTTAAGCCAGTTGTTTGATATTTTCATTTAATCTATTTTGAAAATTTTACTTGAATTTTTCGCGCTACAAATGTCGTGTTTTTTTGAGAAATACAGAAATTTTTAACTCTCTTAAAACAAATAGTTTTATTAAAATCTTTTTCTTGGATTGAGTGGATTTTTCTCCCCTCCGATTTCACAGATGAAGCTGCAAAAGAATTTTTAATGAAAAGCAAAAGAGATTTTGAAAAATCAAAACCTCTTTACTATATTTATCTAAATTAATATTACAATCCTATTACAGGCATTGATAACATTAAGATATTTTCGTTTTCTTCAAGACCATCAAGAGGTTCAATAATTCCCGGTCTGTTTGGCTGAGACATTTTCATTGTGATATCGTCTGACCCAAGAATTGTCAACATTTCCGTTAAGAATTTAGAGCTAAACCCGATGTTGATGTCTTCTCCGTTATAGTCACAAGGAATCTGCATGTCTGCTTTGTTTGCATATTCCGTATCTTCCGCATGAAGGTGAAGAATATTTGCAGACAGCTTAAATCGTACTTGATTAGTAGATTTATTAGACATGATAGAAGCTCTTTTAATTGCTCCTAATAAAAGATTCCTGTTGATTGTCAATACATTCGGGTTTTCCTTAGGGATTACCGCTGTATAGTTTGGATATTTTCCGTCGATCAATCTACAGATCCAGATATGTTTACCAAAAGTAAATTTAGCCATATTCTCGTTGAAGTCGATCTTAACGTCTTCATTTGAACTTGCTAAAATATTTTTGAAAATATTCAAAGGTTTTTTAGGCATGATGAATTCCATCGGTTCGGCGTTCATCAAATCCATTCTTTTGTACACCACCAATCTGTGAGAATCTGTAGAAACAAAGTTGGTTTCATTTTCTCCAAACTGGAACAAAACTCCTGTCATTACCGGACGAAGAGAATCGTTACTTGTTGCAAAAAGCGTATTGGTAAGAGCTTCAGATAAAACTCCTGCAGGCATTGTAACACTTTGAGAAGCGTCAAATTCCGGCAAATCCGGATAATCATCTGCGTTGTCTAATGCCACCGCAAAGTTATCTTTTTCATCTAAAATCTCAAGCTGACTTCCCGTTCCTTCCGCATTATCTTTCACCGCCAATGTTAAAGGCTGTTCTCCGTAAGTCTTGATAAAATCCTGAAAAATCTTAGCCGGAACAGCAAATTTCCCTGAATCATCAGACTTCACATCAAGAGTCGTCACAAGAGTCGTCTCCCCATCGGATGCTGTAATGGTAACAATGTTTCCGTCTAATTCAAAAAGATAGTTTTCTAAAATCGGTCTCGATTGAGAGCTTGATATTACGCCACTTACAGTTTGCAAAGCCTTCTGCAGTTCACCACTTGAAATAATAAATTTCATAGATTTAAAAATAAATTTTTACAAATATAATAAATAGTAAATAGATGGAAAAGAATAATCCTGAGAGTTATTAACAAAACGATCAAAAGAATTTTGTAACCACTTCCACTCCATTTTTTCTGACATCCGAAAATATCATAATGGACTAAAGATAGGGATTTTCTTCAAGCAAATAATTATATTTGTAAATAATCTTTTCACAATGCGAAAACCACCCATTCATAAGAGTTTTTTTAATGCTTTCCGAGGTGTTTTCCTGATGATTAAAAGTGAAAGAAATTTTCAGCTTGAGCTTTTGGCGTTTTTTGTTAATCTCTTTCTTATTTTTTATTTAAAACTTTCAACGATTGATACCATTTTAGTTTTAATGGTTTCTTTTGGGGTTTTAAGTGCCGAAATTTTCAATACCGCGATTGAAAAGATCTGTGACATCATTCAACCTGAATTTGATAAAAGGATTGGTTTTATTAAAGATATTGCTGCAGGAGCTGTTATTTTGATGGCGATTTTGTCGGTTGTCGTAGGGATTTTGGTGTATTGGAAATATGTTTCCGAAATATCATTATTCTAAAATTTCCATTCAAAAATTACATTAAATAGAGTTTTTTTTAAGTAAAAAATACCACAAATTCAACATTTATATTTAAAAAATATTTATCACTACATTATGATATAATAATTTTCTATATATTTGTTTTACAATCAACAAATTAATAATATGAAAATCAAATTACTCTATGCCATTTTACTGGCAGGATTCATTTCGTGCACTACCGAATCATCGACAATCAATCCGATGAGCACCACAAAAAGTGAAGAAGTTCTGAATTTTGAAAAATCTATCAAAAGCTTAGAAAGTCCTGAAAACCGCGAGACTCCGGAAGAGATGAAAAACCGAAAATCTCTTGAATTAAGTGACAGACGTAAGGATATCCTTATTCCTTCAGCAATAGAATTAATAAAATCAACGGGAGTAAAAGAAAAAGAAATCTCAAAAACAACTGAAGGAGATCGCGATAAAATCCTAACATGGGCGGTAAAAATCTACAACGCAAAACTTGACCAAATTAATCAAAATTCAAAATTTAAATAATCATGAAAAAAATATTAACCATCATTATTGGCTTAAGTTTAGGAACATTTTCTTTTGCTCAAAACAATCCAGTCACGGGTGAGGAAAATGTACACATTATAAACTTTGATTATAATCACAGCTTAGATCTCCATTATACACTTTTCACGATGGATCCAAATACCTGTTATCCTGATTTCCAGGCTTTAGGTCCTTCGATACCTTTACCTCCTGGAGGAGAGACAAAATATGCAACATATACATCGTCCGATACTTCATCAGGACATCCTTATCCCATTGATTCGTGGTATAATGGAAGCTATCTTTTACCTAACCAAATCCCTCAAAGTATAGCAGATAATCAACGTTGGACTTATATGAAATTTCAACTTAGAGAACCCAATAATCCTAGTCAATCTATACCCGGAATGGGTGGATCTATAGGAATTCATCAGCCTTGTACAGGTATTCCCGATGTGTTGACAGGAAGTGGTACTACAGCGGGAGGTACACCTTACGATTTTGCCGCAAAGGCTTATATGATTGGTGGCGATTTATGGATTTTTGTACAATAAAACTAAAAATTGTGTCTAAAAAAAGAGTCTGTCGACAATTGTTGACAGACTCTTTTTTTTATATGAGATTAAAACTATTTTCTTACATATATAAATCCGGATTTTCCAGACTTAAAAGTTGTTTCAATTCTTTTATAATCATCCACTTCATATTCATCAGCCTGAAGAATTTCTTCGTCAGACACATTAAATAAAATGCCTTCTACTTCATCCTCAATATTTCCTGAAAATACTAAAATCGGATGATATTTTTGATTGCTTTTTCTCAACACTTCAGGATCGGTGATTTCTAACATTTCAAGTTTATAACCTGTAAGAACATTTTTTTCTCCTTGTAAAAGTCTTCCGAAGGTTTCGATCTGAACCTGCTCTTTTTGTAAAGTTCCGTAGGAAAATAAATTGGGCATTGATAGATTGGTTTTTATATAAAATTAATTGAATAATTAAGATTTTAAGAATTACAAGATGCTTCGACAAGCTTAACATGACATGTCAGTTTCCTAATTGATTTAAACCTGTTTTTTATCCCACAGATTTCACGGATTTGCACAGATATTTGTGTTATTTGTGAAAAAATTAGGGCTATTTGTGTTTAAAAATCACTCCAAAGTTAATGTAATATTTTTATGCGATTCTATAATTTCAATTAAAATTTCAAATAAGGTTTGTCCGTTTCCGTCAATTAATTCATCCAGTTTTTGTTGAATTAATTCTACGTTGAAAGGTTTTCCTTGTCTGATTTTATTTTCGTAAAATTCTTTGGTTAAATTAAAGCCTAAATCTTCTTTTGATTTCTGAGAATCTTTCCAAATAATTTCAATTTCTTCATTGTCTTCAAACACCCCAAAACCACCGTACAAAATATCATCGAAGCCATCCAAAGTCCCGACTTTCCAATCTTCATCTTTCATGAAAAGTTGGGAAATTTCTTCATAGAAACCTTCCAGATTTGAAAAATGACTGCCATTAATGACAGTCATTTTCTTTTTATTTTTATTTGAAGTATTCCACTCCATTTTTAAATATATTGTGATAATTCGCAGTTGGAATGTTTTTCATCAACCCTTCTGCAAAACGTTCCGGGTGTCCCATTCTACCGTAGATTTTACCACACGGACTTGTAATTCCTTCAATTCCGAACAATGAATTATTTGGATTGAACGGCATTCCGTGAGCGATGTTTCCATCTAAATCTAAGTATTGCGTTGCAATCTGTCCGTTTTCGTACAACTTCTGAATTTCCTCTTCTGAAGCCATAAAACGACCTTCACCATGAGAAATCGGAATCGTGAACACTTGTCCTTTCATTCCTTTTAACCAAGGCGATTCATCGTTTAATACTTTCACGTTGACCATCTGAGAAATGTGTCTTCTGATCGCATTGTGAGCCAAAGTAGGAGAATTTTCATCTAAATCTTTGATTCTTCCGTAAGGCAACAATCCAGATTTTACCAAAGCCTGGAAACCGTTACAGATTCCGATAATCATTCCGTCTCTGTCCAACAATTCGTGAACGGCATTTTTCATCTTCTCGTTTTTCAACACATTTACGATGAATTTTGCAGAACCATCCGGTTCATCACCCGCAGAGAAACCTCCTGAAAATGCCAAAATCTGAGAAGTTTTAATTTCTTCCACCCACGCATCAATACTTTCATCCAGCAATTGGTGATTGATATTGATTAAAGGCAAACTGCTTACAATTGCACCTTCTTTTGCGAAAGCATTCAGCGTATCATACTCGCAGTTTGTTCCCGGGAAAACCGGAGCGAATACTTTTGGCTGAGCGATTCCGTGTTTTTTAATGATGATATTTCTTGGATTGATCGAGTTTAATTTCTCATCGATTTCAACCGTTATTTTTTCTTTTTCAACTGTCGGGAAAAGATTTTCAAACGTAGAGGTGTTTGCAGATTCGAGTTTCGAGATTCGAGATTCGAGATTGTTTATTTTCAGCATACCAGAATCTTTTACTTCTCCGATCAATTGAAGATTAGTAGAACTTAATTCTTCTTTAGATTCAATAATTAAGCTACCGATATTTTTAGTTAATAAAACGTTTTCATCAACTGTAATTTCAGCACCTAATCTGTTTCCAAAGCTCATTTTTGCTAAAGCAACTGCAACTCCACCTTCTTTAATCGTTTTTACAGAAACGATTTTTCCAGTCTTAATATTTTCAAAAATTAATTCAAAAACTGCTTTTAAAGCATCATAATTTGGAAGTCCGTTTTCCTGAGCGATATGATTGAAGAAATAAACTTTATTTCCTTCGTTTTTAAATTCAGGAGAGATAATCGTTGACTTTTGTCCATTCGCACAAGCGAAAGAAATCAAGGTTGGCGGAACATTCAAATCCTGATACGTTCCACTCATTGAGTCTTTTCCTCCAATTGCAGCCAAACCGAAATTAACTTGTGCATCATAAGCTCCCAAAAGAGAAGCCAAAGGTTTGCCCCATTTTTCCGGATTCTGACCTAATTTCTCAAAATATTCCTGGAAACTGAATCTGATATTTTTATAATCGCCACCCATCGCAACGATTTTAGCAACACTTTCAACGACTGCATAAGAAGCTCCCAGTAAAGAATTCTGCTTAGAAATCTCTGCATCAAATCCCCAACTTGCCAAAGAAACTGTTTCAATATTTTTTGCTCCGATGATCGGTAACGTCTGAACGCTTCCTTCCATCAAAGTCTGCTGATATTTTCCACCTAAAGGCATCGCAACCGTAGTAGCACCGATAGAAGAATCAAACATTTCCAACAAACCTTTTTGAGAAGCAACGTTTTTATCACCTAATATTTTTAAGAAATTCTCTTCATTAAATGATTGAGTTTCTTCTTTAACTTCATTAAGGTGAGTAATTTTAACTTCCTGACTTTTAGAACAACCGTTTGTATCTAAAAATTCTCTTGAAAGATCTACAATTTTATCACCTTTCCAGAACATCTGCATTCTTCCTGAATCTGTCACTTTCGCCACCTCAACAGCTACAATATTTTCAGCTTCACAGAACTTGATGAACTGCTCTTTATCTTTTGGTTCAACCACAACCGCCATTCTTTCCTGAGATTCAGAAATAGCAAGCTCGGTTCCGTTCAAACCTTCATATTTTAAAGGTAAAACATCTAAATTAACTTCCAAAGAATCAGCGATTTCACCGATTGCTACAGAAACACCTCCAGCTCCGAAGTCATTAGATTTTTTAATCAATCTCGTCACTTCAGGATTTCTGAATAATCTCTGGATTTTACGTTCTTCAACGGCATTTCCTTTCTGTACTTCAGAACTCATTGTATGAATCGAAGTTTCGTCCTGTTCTTTTGAACTTCCGCTTGCTCCACCAACACCGTCACGACCCGTTGCACCACCTAAAATGATAATAGAATCACCAGCTTCAGGCTTCTCACGTCTTACCCAATCCACAGGAACAGCTCCGGTAACGAAACCAACTTCCATTCTTTTTGCTTTGTAGCCTTCGTCGTAGATTTCAGAAACCATTGTAGTCGCCAAACCGATTTGGTTACCGTAAGAAGAATATCCGTTTGCCGCCTGTTTTGTGATTGTTTTTTGAGGTAATTTACCCGGTAACGTTTTATCAACAGGTTCTAAAACATCAGCAGCACCCGTTAATCTCATCGCCTGAAAAACGTAAGAACGTCCGGACAAAGGATCTCTGATCGCACCACCTAAACACGTTGAAGCACCACCAAAAGGTTCAATCTCTGTCGGGTGATTGTGGGTTTCATTTTTGAATAATAAATACCACGGCTCTTTTTTACCGTCATATTCAGCTTCGATTTGGATAGTACAAGCGTTGATCTCGTCAGAAACCACCAAGTTATCCAAATTACCTGTTTTATGGAAATATCTTCCGCAAACTGTCGCCAAATCCATTAAAGAAATTGGTTTTAATTCGCGTCCTAAGAATTTTCTTTTTTCAATATAATCATTGAAAATGGTTTCCAATGTATGTTTAAACTGTCCTTCAAACTCAATATTTGACAACTCTGTTTCAAACGTTGTGTGACGACAATGGTCACTCCAATACGTGTCTAAAACCTTAAGTTCAGTTTCTGTAGGATTTCTTTTTTCAGTTTTAAAATATTCCTGAATGAACTTTAAATCATCCAAGCCTAAAGCAAACCCGTGATTGTTAAAGAAATCTTCAAGCTGAGCATCATCAAAATTGATGAAATTTTCGTGAATTAAAACCTTGGAAGGAATTTCATCCGCAGGAAAATCAAAAACTGATAAATCTTTTTGTTGAGATTCTACTTTATTGATTAAAAGGTCTTTTATTTTTGCTAAATCAGCTTCGGAAACACCTTCAAATTCAATCAATTTACCGCTTCTTACTTTAGACTTCTCATTTCCAGTGAGCAAAGCGATACATTGTTGCGCAGAATCTGCACGCTGATCGTATTGTCCCGGCAAAAACTCCATTGCAAAACAGATTCCTTTTGCAGGATCTTCCTCGTGCAAAATATCAGTAACAGGATCTACGAAAGTGCTGTTCACAACCTTTTCGAATTCACCATCATTTAACCCAAAAATATCGTAAACGTTATACACCTTTACGCTTTGGATTGATGGAACAACCGCTTTTACTTCATCAAAAATTTTTGGACTTTCTACATCGAAAATACCTCTTTTTTCTACGAAAATTCTTTTGTTATTAGACATTAGATGTCAGATATTTATTAGATTTATTTTTAATTTTTAATTGAAATTTATTTTAACGACAAACCTTCGCAGCCCGACTTGAGCGGAGCTCTTTTGCCGAAACGAAGTGTAGGCAAAAAGCGGGAGCGGAAGGCGGATAAAGCTGCCATAAAAAAATCAATCACCACAAAACTTTGTCAAAGATTTCAATTTTAACAAAGTAAAAAATGCAGCCGAAAAGACTGCATCTGATTTATACTTTAAGATCAGCCTCCAAACCTATCAGATCTTTGTTGGCATCAATAATGGGCTGAACTTCATTTGCGATGAATTCTTCCGTCTGAATTGGTGCAAAACCGATAAAGTTTTTAGGATCAAGAACTTCTTTTAATTTTGATTTGTCTAATTTCAGAGAATGGTCATTTAGAATTCTTTCGATCAAATCGTTTTCTTTTCCTTCTTCTTTTACCTGTTTAGAAGCTTCCATAGAATGAACTCTGATAATTTCGTGAATTTCCTGACGGTCGCCACCAGCTTTCACTTCTTCCATGATGATGTATTCTGTCGCCATAAATGGAAGTTCTTCCATAATATGTTTGTTGATTCTGTTTGGATACACCACGATTCCGTTCATGATGTTGTTCCAGATTAATAGAATCGCATCAATTGCTAAAAACGCCTGTGGAATTGTTAATCTCTTGTTTGCAGAATCGTCCAATGTCCTTTCAAACCATTGCGTTGAAGCCACCATTGCAGAACTTGTCGTTAAAGACATGACAAATTTTGCTAGTGCTCCGATTCTTTCGCTTCTCATTGGATTACGCTTGTAAGCCATTGCAGATGAACCGATTTGGTTTTTTTCGAACGGTTCTTCAACTTCTTTCAAATTTTGAAGAAGACGTAAATCGTTGGTAAATTTATGTGCAGATTGAGCAATATTTCCTAATAAAGCCACAACTTTTGCATCGATTTTTCTATCGTAAGTTTGTCCGGAAACTCCGAAAACTTTCTCAAAACCGAATCTTTTTGAAAGCTCTTTATCTAAATGTTTTACTTTAGAATAATCGCCGTTGAAAAGCTCTAAGAAACTTGCTGCAGTTCCTGTAGTTCCTTTTACACCACGGAATCTCAATGTTTCTAAGAAGAAATCAAGCTCTTCGATGTCTAAAACTAAACTTTGTAACCAAAGTGTCGCTCTTTTTCCAACTGTGGTTAACTGAGCCGGTTGGAAATGTGTAAATCCTAGAGTTGGTAAATCTTTGTATTGAATAGCAAAATCAGAAAGATTTTTCATTACGTTAACCAACTTTTTCTTAATAATTAAAAGTCCGTCACGGATTTGAATTAAATCTGTATTATCTCCTACAAATGCCGAAGTTGCTCCCAAGTGAATAATTCCTTTTGCAGAAGGCGCCACATCACCATATGCGTGAACGTGAGCCATTACATCATGACGAAATTTTTTCTCATATTCTGCAGCTTTATCATAATCAATATTTTCAGCATTGGCTTTCAACTCAGCGATTTGCTCATCTGTGATGTCAAGACCTAAATCTTTTTCAATTTCAGCAAGGGCAATCCAAAGTTTTCTCCAATTTTGAAATTTGTTATTATGTGAAAAGTTAAATAACATTTCTTCGCTCGAATAGCGCTCTTCCAATGGATTTTTGTAGGAATTCATTCTTTCTTTTACTTTTAGATATGCAAAAATAAGGATTTTCGGTGAGAGATAAAAATCCTGTTTTTAATGATTTTTATAACGTCATATTTTCTTCTTTTTGATATCGTTTTCACAAAAAGCATTTATGACAAAATATATAAGCTTAAATAAAGTTCATTTGCTTTTTTTACAAATCAAGAGATTTTCATGCTTTATAGTAATAACAAAAACCTTCTGATAAATCAAAAGGTTTTTGCGTATTAAATGTGGAAATGTTTATTTCAAGTTGAAATAATTTTTTATACCGCCGACTGATCGCAAGTGTAAACTTGTGGACAAGCCATGTACTGACCGCAATATTTAGGACCTGTAACAGCTCCCGCGCAATCGCATCCGCAAAGTGAAAGATCCGGAGTTCCGCTTACACCTCCCGTAATGTTTTTAAGATCGGCTTTTTTTAATTTTGTAGCATTTTTCAAAAAATTCTGCATGTGATTTGGTTTTGAGATTATAATTTAGTTTTTGTTACATTTCAAAGTTAAACAAATATTAATTATTCAACGCATAATTTAATATTAAATTTCATAATTTGTTTACTATACTGAACTTAGTTACTACTATAACGCAAAGTCTTACTTAAATATTTCTTAAACACTTATAATTATTCTATAAATTCAAGATCTTTATCATGGGTCTCGGAAATGGTAAGAGATGAATAAAATGCTAAACCAAACACGATAATTCCGACAATTGCAGCACTGATAATCACTGAAAAATTAGTCTTAAAAAAATCAAAACCAAAAATCATTACCGGAACCAATCCACGAACCATATTCGGGACAGTTGTCGTTGCTGTATTTCTGATATTTGTCCCGAACTGTTCTGCAGCCAACGTCACGAACATCGCCCAATATCCTGTTCCCAAACCAAGCCAGACGCAGAAAATATAATATTTTGTTTCCGTATTCGTATTTCCGAAAAGCATGATCGCAACGCCAATAATCGTGAAAGCCAACATATAGAAAATCGCCATTTTACGGGATTTTAAGAGATGAGAAATAAATCCGCTGGTAAAATCTCCGACAGAAATACCGACATACGCCCACATAATTGCTTTTCCGGGATTAAGACTTTCGATTCCCATTTCGGGAGCAAACTGATTGGCTAAAACCGCCAAAATCCCGATGCAGTACCAAGTCGGTAATCCGACGGCAATACATTTTAAATATCTTATTAAACGATCTTTATTGGTAAAAAATGAGAGGAAATTTCCTTTTGAAACCGATTGATGTTCAATATTTTTATAAATCCCGGATTCTGCCACACTGATTCTTAAAAATAAAAGTAAAATCCCTAAAATGCCACCGATAATATAGGAAATATTCCAACCTCCCGCTAATTGTACGGTTAATTGAGCGACAACAGCGCCCATTAATCCAAATCCGGCTACAACAGAAGTTCCGATGGCTCTTAGATTCTTCGGTAAACTCTCAGAAACAAGGGTAATTCCTGCTCCGAGTTCTCCGGCAAGACCAATTCCTGCAATGAACCTTAACCCCGCATATTGATACACCAAATGCTCTTTTGGAAAATAGGGTAAAAATCCGCAAGCGATATTTGCCAAAGAATAAACAAGGATCGAACCGAATAAAACAGATAACCGTCCTTTTTTATCTCCGAAAACACCCCAGAAAATCCCGCCAATCAGCAAACCGACCATTTGACAGTTAAGAATAAAAGTTCCGTCGACATCAGGATTTAAGCCTAAAGCCTTCAGACTGGGAATTCTTACAATACCGAACAAAAGCAGGTCGTAGATATCTACAAAGTAGCCTAAAGCAGCAATGACAACGGGAATAGAAAAGATAAGTCTCATTTTTGAGGACAAAGAAAGTTCTTGCATTTTGGATTTTTAAATTTTGCTAAAAATAAAAAACCTTCCAATTTCTTGAAAGGTTTTTATTAAATATCTTTTTTCGATTATTATCTCGCAATATTCACAGCTCTCGTTTCTCTGATTACTGTTACTTTTACTTGTCCAGGATACGTTAATTCGTTCTGGATTTTTTCAGAAATATCATAAGATAGCTGAGAAGCTACTTCGTCATTTACTTTTCCGCTTTCTACCATTACTCTCAATTCTCTACCCGCTTGGATTGCATACGCTGAAGAAACTCCTTCAAAGCTTAATGCTGCAGATTCAAGATCTTTCAATCTTTGGATGTAAGATTCTAACACCTGTCTTCTTGCTCCCGGTCTTGCTCCCGAAATTGCATCGGCAACCTGAATGATCGGAGACAATAATGAAGTCATTTCAACTTCGTCGTGGTGAGCTCCGATTGCATTCACAACCTCTGCGTTTTCACCATATTTTTCTGCCCATTGCATTCCTAATAAAGCGTGAGGAAGTTCAGATTCCTGCTCAGGAACTTTACCGATATCGTGTAATAGACCTGCTCTTTTCGCTAATTTTACGTTTAAACCTAATTCAGCAGCCATTGTTGCAGCGATATTCGCCACTTCTCTTGAGTGCTGTAGTAAGTTTTGTCCGTAAGAAGAACGGTATTTCATTCTACCTACGATTTTAATCAATTCTGGGTGTAAACCGTGGATTCCTAAATCAATGATCGTTCTTTTACCCACTTCAATGATCTCCTCCTCGATTTGTTTTCTTGTTTTTTCTACAACTTCTTCGATTCTTGCAGGGTGAATTCTACCGTCTGTAACCAATCTGTGAAGTGATAATCTTGCGATCTCTCTTCTTACAGGATCGAAACATGAAAGAAGAATAGCTTCCGGAGTATCATCAACAATGATTTCTACACCAGTTATCGCTTCCAAAGCACGGATGTTTCTACCTTCTCTACCGATAATTCTACCTTTTACTTCATCAGATTCAATATTAAATACTGATACTGAGTTTTCAATCGCCTGTTCAGTTCCGATTCTTTGAATGGTTTGAATAACGATTTTTCTCGCTTCACCTTTAGCATTCAACTGAGCTTCTTCCATGATACTCTGAACATGCGCCTGAGCTCTGGTTTTTGCTTCTGCCTTTAAAGATTCTACCAATTCAGCTTTTGCTTCTTCTGCAGAATAATTAGAAATTTTCTCAAGAATCTCAACTTTTTTTGCGGTTGCAACATCTAATTCCTGTTGTTTTCTTTCTAAAATTTCGGTTTTTTTAGAATAATCAGCAATCTGCTTATCTAAATCTTTTTCAAGTTTTCCTGTCTTGCTAAGCTCGTCATTCAACTTGTGTTCTTTGTCTTTCGTTCTTTTTTCAATCTCCTGCATTTTCCTTTCACGAGACTGGATATCTGCATCATGCTGAGATTTCAGTTCCAAGAACTTTTCTTTAGCCTGAAGGTTTTTTTCTTTCTTTATGGATTCGGCTTGTACGTTAGCTTTTTCTATAAGGTTTTCGGCATTCTTTTTTGCATCATCTATAATAAATGTACCCTTGGTATTAAGTGAGCTTTTAGAAAAAAGAATTCCTATCACCGCACCAATTACAAGGCAGATCACGCCGACTATAATGGCTGTTATTGTCATAATCTATATTGAGTTTTAATTGTCTTCATATATTTAAAATAAAAAAACCTACAATAATCCAGTGATTTAGAGTAAACTCCTGATCTCCACGATTTGATCTGATTTCTTCTCTCTGTAATCTGCGCAATGCAGCACGCCATTGAAAAGACTTTCGAACATTAATTGTTTAGTGTTGAGTTTACCTTAATGTGTTAGAATTATTGTAGGCAGTCTTGTGGGAAAAAATCTATTTCCCTGTTTCGTTCAACGATTGATTGATTTGCATTAATCTTTCGTTGGTTGAATTTATTGTTTTATCGTAGTTCATAGACACCACTTCGGCATTCGTTCCCAATTTCAGGGCACACATTGCCAAAGCATCTTGCTTGTCTCTCACATCGAAGTTTTGTTCAAAATCTTTAATCATACTTTCAATCTGCTTCCCTACCTTACGCAGAGTTTCTTCCTCTGCTGCCGGTACATTCAGCGGATACACCCTTCCTGCAATGTTGATGGTTATTCTTCTTACCTCCATTATAATCCACTGTTTTGAAGCTGTGCAATACAGAAATCTATTTCCTTTACCAATCTGTTGATATGATTTTTCATCAATCTGTTGTGTTCAGGATTTCCTGATATTGCTGAATAAAGTTTTATATTTTTTTGTTCTTCTGCTAATACCTGACCTTTTTTCCTTTCCTCGTCGTATCTCTTCTTCAGGTCTTCATGTTCAATATTTAATTCTGAGAACTTTTCAGTAAGATTTTTATAATTCTTTTGTAATAGTAAAATCTTTTTCTCTAATTCTGAAAAATTGTTTTCTAAATCTTGAAGCATTTCAGGTTTTATATATTCTAACTATTAGCAAAAATAACAAAATATTAATACTAACAAAAATAAAAAGCTCTATATTTTGATAGTGCAACAAAAAAGGAGATGCTTTTGCACCTCCTTTCTATATTTTTAAGATCTTTTCTTATTCGAATTTCAATACGAAGAATACTGCTCTTGTCTGTAAAGTAGACATTGCAGACGTCCAGTAAGGTGGTGTAGTTGCATTATCGGCAACGATTTCGTTGTTCATGATAAACGTACCTCTGATTGCCGGAGTCAATTTAAATTTACTAAAGTAAAACTGAACACCCATTTCAGCAGACCAAGCAAAATTATGCGTTGTAGATCTGAAAACCTGCTGCATATTGTCATCCGTAGAATCTGAATTCGACTGAAGGTTTACGATGTAGTTTACCCCCGCTGCAATGTAAGGTCTTGAGTTGTACCATCTGTTTCCATGGAATTCCAACAATACGGGAACATCCACCAACGTTGTTTTAATCTCTCTTACTCTGTCTTTTTCCGTTAACGGGATCGGAATAAAAGGATCATTCGTCAAACTTCCGGCAGCGTACTGGTCGTTTGATTGTGTATTAAAGGTCAATTGTCTCTGACCAAATTGTAACCCTGGTTTCTAATCTTAGATCTAAAAAGTCATTCAGTCTCCATTTGGCGATTAAACCGGCACCGAAACTGTAACTTTCTTTAGAAGTAACAAGATTTTGATTATTATTCATACCATATCTAGGATTCAAAACGATACGGTAGTCTAGTTTATTACCATTCAGATAAAAACCCCAACTGAATTTTTGCTCGTCAAAGTCTTCCAACTTATCCATTCTGTTACGGGTTCTGAATTGCGCGTTTGCTAAAACTGCAACATTTACTGAGGCTAAAACCAGTGCTCTTAATAAAAATTTATTCATAGGTTACTTTGTTGCTTTATAAATTGTGGCTATCCCTAAACTAAGTTTTTTATATTCAACTTTTTTAAATCCTGTATCTAAAAGAATTTGTCTCATTTTTTCCCCGAAAGGGAAAGCATTTACAGAATCCGGAAGGTATGTATACGCCCTGTTATCTTTGGAAACCAATCTGCCGATGGCAGGTAATATATTTCTGAAATAAAACATATAAAATGGTCCTAGAAACCCCTCAACTTTTGAAAACTCCAGTATGTAAACACTCTTGTTATCTTTCACTACTCTTCTTAATTCTGCCAAACCTTTGGTAAGGTTTTCAAAATTCCTTACTCCAAATGCAACGGAAACAGCATCGAATCTATTGTCCTCGAAAGGTAAATTTTCTGCATCCCCTTTTTGCATGGAAATTTTGCCGTCTAATTTAAGTTTTTTTATTTTAATAACGCCAACATTTAACATTTGTTGCGATAAATCTAAACCAATTACTTTTGAACCTGTTCCTTTTTCAATCGTAATTGCCAGATCTCCCGTTCCAGTAGCCACATCCAGCACTTCCTGCGGATTATCATTTTTCATCCATTTCACCAAAGTATTCCTCCATAAAACATCAATTTTTAGGGATAAAACACGATTCAAAAGATCGTATTTTGGTGCAATATTGTCGAACATATCCTCTACCTGGCTCTTCTTTGTAGCCTCCGAATTGTAGGGAGTCACTTGGTTGATATCTTTTGTCAAAACTTAAAACTTGTAATATTCTTTATAATAATTAAGGTAATCCTGCTTTCTGAAGATTTTTGATCTCGATTCTATCTGCTGAATGTTTTTGATCACTTTATCGTAATCTTCATCCACATTGTAATAAAAATCATCAGTAAATAATTTATTGAAGCGTCTTGCACCTCCATAATATGCTTTTCCGTCGATCACAGTCTTATCAAGTGCCAAAAGTAATGAATCTTTTTTAAGATTGTACCCATAATATTGATCATTAACGTAATAATCTTGATGGGCAATATTAATTAAACCACGGATTTTGTTTACTTCAAACGCAGAATCGAACAGTAATTTTTTATTTTGATCGAAAACTTTAATCGAGTTTTTCCCCTTATTCAGGTCTATCGGAACGGTTTGCCCTCCCGCAATTGTTCCTTCCGAACCGTTATTAATTTTATAGTAAAACGTATTGGGAGTAGGATTATCTACAACATAAGAGTTCTTTTTCGCTAAAAAAAGGAAGTAGATCCCAAAGGCAACGATAAACGCCACAACTGCAATAAGTAAGCCTTTTAAGGATGGATTGTTTTTCATAGGATTGTAAAGTACAATTTTTGCAAATTTAATAATATTTTTAATTCTTTGTTATTAATATTAATTATTAACTTTGCGTCTTTAAAAAAATCATTTAAACGAATGCCGAATACGATCATTATTGGTTCTGGATCTTATATTCCTAATAGAATTATTGGTAGAGATTATTTTTTAGATTCTGAATTCTATACGGATGAAGGTGAAAAAATTGAAAAACCTACTGAAGAAATCATATCAAAATTTGTAGAAATTACAGAAATTGAGGAACGCAGATATATTGAAGACGATCTTTCGAACTCCAAAATAGGTTATGAAGCTGCAAAAGTGGCTATCGAAGATGCAAAAATTGAAGCTGAAGAAATAGATTATATTATCTATGCAAGTAATTTTGGAGAGGTAAATAAAGGTGGACTTGTGAACTTTATGCCGAATATGGCAGCGAGAGTGAAGAACCATTTGGGTATAAAAAACAGGAAATGTATCACATACGATATGATTTTTGGATGTCCGGGATGGGTAGAAGCAATGATTTTGGCAGATCATTTAATTAAAGCTCAAGTTGCTAAAACAATTCTTGTGGTAGGTAGCGAAACTTTAAGCAGAGTGACAGACCCTTTCGACAGAAACAAAATGATTTTTGCAGACGGAGCCGGTGCAGTTGTGGTAAAAGCTACCGACGAAGAAAATGTAGGAATCATCGCTCACAATACAATCTGTGACAACGGTCCTGAATTGGAATATCTTGTAAGTGGCCCTTCTTTAAACAAGGAAGTTGACAGAGACAAGCCATTTATCAGAATGCTGGGAAGAAAAATTTATGAGTACGCTCTTAAAAATGTTCCTGTTGCTATTAAAGAAACGATTGATGATGCCGGACTTTCTATTGATGACATCGACAAAATATTAATTCACCAGGCAAATGCCAAGATGGATTATGCTATGATCGACAGACTTCACAGGCTATATGACGTGAAAGATTACGACCATGCCATCTCTCCGATGACGATCCAAATGTTTGGAAATTCGTCGGTTGCAACAATTCCTACCATGTTTGATTTAATAATTAAAGGAAAAATGAACGGTCAAACGTTTAAAGAAAAAGGTAACATTGTGATGACTTCGGTAGGTGCCGGAATGAACATCAATGCGATCGTTTATAGATTTCCTTAATATAATATTTAATTTAAAATATAAAAAAGCACAGGGAAACTATTCTTTGTGCTTTTTTTACACTCGATTATGCAAAGAAATTTTTTAATTATTGCTGCAATCTTCTTGTTTTTAGAAGTTTACATTTATCAGGCAGTAAGAACGTTAACAGATAATTTCTGGATAAGACTCGGTTATTGGATCGTGTCTTTAACTGTTTATGGGATTTTCGCCTACGAAGTCTCTCATTTTCAAAAGTCAGACAGAAGTACCATGAGAGCGCAAATAATGATCTCATTGTTTGTTGTATTTGTTTTGCCTAAAGTTTTCATCGTTTTATTTTTATTGATTGATGATATTTTCAGAACAGGAAGCTATTTAATCGGATTAACACGCCCTACAGAAAACTTTTTCCCGGAAAGAAGGAAATTTTTAAGCTTAATAGGATTAGGTTTAGGAGGAGTTTCTTTCCGCCCTTTTCATCGACGGAATTACGTTTGGAAAATACCGCCACAAAGTGAGAAGAGTAAGAATAAACTTTGCTAATCTTCCCAAAAGCTTCAAAGGATACAAAATCGTACAGATTTCAGACGTTCACAGTGGAAGTTTCAGCGACCCGGGTAAATTGGAACACGCGATCAACTTAATTAATGAACAAAATCCTGATCTTGTTTTATTTACAGGAGATATGGTGAATAATGTGGCAGATGAATTCAAGCCTTTTATTTCTTTATTTTCAAAAATTAAAGCAAAAGACGGGAAATTAGCAGTTCTTGGAAACCACGATTACGGAGATTACGTAAGCTGGACTTCATTGGATGAAAAAAAGAAAAATCTTGATACATTAATCGAATACGAAAGACAGGCAGGTTTTGATATGCTTCGAAACGAACATAGAATCATCGAGAAAAACGGTGAAAAACTATACATTCTCGGTGTAGAAAACTGGGGATTGAAGCCTTTCCCACAATTCGGAAGACTGGATGATGCTTTGAAAGACGTTCCAAAAGATGCTACAAAAATTTTAATGAGCCACGACCCTACTCATTTTGATTACGTGGTAAAAAAGCATCCGACAGACATTCATTTAACACTTTCGGGACACACACACGGAATGCAGTTCGGTTTGGATCTTAAAAATATAAAATGGTCGCCCGTACAATACAAATATCCAAAATGGGCAGATTTATATGAAAGCGAAGGAAAAATGCTGTATGTAAACAGAGGTTTCGGTGTTTTGGGATATCCGGGAAGAGTCGGTGTTTTACCGGAAATTACGCTTTTTGAATTGGCTTAGCTTTAAACACAAATAACACTAATTTTTTGCACGAATAACACAAGTATATGTTTAATCTAAAAAATTTTGGAGAATTTTTAAACGCAAAGATTTTATTTTGAAAATATATATTTAGGGGAGCAAAGATGAATCAACATGTTGATTTGATTAAGCTCCTGTTTCAGCTTCGCGAAGCAAATTTATTTGCCTTTGCTATCTGAAATCAACGGCTTAAATAATTAAATCTTTGCGTTTAAATTAATTTTTCAAGCATAAATACGTTAATGTTTTCACAAATTAAGCACAAACATCTCTGTAAATCCGTGAAATCTGTGGGAGAAAAAATTCAGTCAAAGAAAAAGACTCAAAAAATATAATCTTTCATACGGGAAGTAGCCATCTCCTTCTCGTTGATCCAAGTAAGGAGGGCATCTAATTTGTCCTCCATTTTTCTGCCTAAATTTAATCTTCGGTAAAAAGGCATTTCAAATGGATATTTATTGAAATCTGTAAATTGCCAGGAGTTCAGATAAATCAAAACAAAATCATCTTTCTTTAACGTTTCAAAAATCATACTCTTATAATATCTCATCGGCAAAACCTGAAACACAAAATCATTATAAGGCAATTGGCTGTAAGGAGAAATACTTTCCGGGACAATACTCAATCCGTTTTCTTCGGTGATTTGCGTATCTCTTTTTAAGCGCTTAAAAGGAAAAAAAATATCCGCATTATCGATGTTGGAAACATAATTAAATTCCAATAATTTTAAATCTTCCTGCGGCAGTTTTAAATCTTTCTGGCGAATTCCTCTGATTTGTTTTTCTAAAAATTCCTCTGTAAATTTCTTCGCTTCTTCAATTTCCTGAAGACTGGAATTCTTATTGTAAAAAGCAATTTCATGCCCTTTGGATGAAATTGCTTTTATTAAATTTTGAAGCTTTTGAGCGAGCGAAATCTCCACAAAAAAGCTTGCTTTAACATCATGAATATCTAAAATCCTAAGAATAGCTTTTGTATTATCATGTGAAATTTTCAATCTTTCTTCATCGGAAATCTGAACGCCATTTTTCGTGTCAGCTTCAATATTTACGATGTTAAAAGTGAATAATACCATTTAAATTAAGTTTTAGATAAAATTTATAATAAATTAAAAATCAGATGTTAAAATATATTTTAATTAAAGTTAAACTTTAGATAAATTAATTTTTACCCAATTTTACTTTAAGATTCTTGATCATGTCTTTTGACATTTCAGAAATTCCGAAATCATACGTTAACCCCCAGTCTTTTTTCGCCACAGAATCGTTGATGGAAGCCGGCCAAGAATCTGCAATCTGCTGTCTGAAATCCGGTTTGTAATCGATCTCAAATCCTGGAATTTCTTTCTTAATTTCTTCTGCCAATTCTTTCGGAGTGAAAGACATTCCACCCAAATTATAAGACGAACGCACTGTCAAACTTTCCTTCGGAGCTTCCATTAATTTCAAAGTTGCATTGATTGCGTCGTCCATATACAACATCGGCATTCCTGTATTTTCAGAAATAAAACTTGTATATTTTCCTTCTTCAATGGCTTCGTAAAAAATCTCAACAGCGTAATCTGTAGTTCCGCCACCTGCTGGAGTTTTCCATGAAATCAATCCCGGATATCTTATACTTCTTACATCTACTCCATACTTGTCGAAATAATATTCGCACCATTTTTCACCAGCCATTTTCGAAATTCCGTACACCGTTGTCGGATTCAAAACGACATCCTGTTCCACATTTTCCTTTGGAATTCCTTTCCCGAAAACTGCGATTGAACTCGGCCAGAAAATCTTTTGAAGAAGACCTTCTTTCGCCAATTCGCAAAAATGAAGAAGAGGTTCAAGATTCAATTTCCATGCAAAAATTGGCTGCTTTTCTGAAGTTCCCGACAATAATGAAGCCAAATGATACACCGTTGTGATCTCATAATCTTTGATCACCTGTCTTACCAATTGCGTATTCGTAACGTCCATTCTCTCGTAATGTCCGGCTGCAGTGATTCCCTTTTGCCATCTGTCAAGCCCTGAAGCAACAACATTATCTGCTCCGTGGATCTCAACAAGTCTGTTTGTAAGTTCGGTACCGATCTGTCCTAAAGCACCTGTAATAAGTATTCTTTCCGTGTGGGATTCCATTTTTCTTTTTTATTAGTTGATCGGAAGCAAAAATAAATATTTTAAACCCTATCTTAAAACAAAATTGTAAATTAGGTTATAAAATTTACAAATGAAAAAGATTATTATTTCACTTATTTTATTTTCTCACACATTTTCAGCACAATACACTGATTTTAATATTGTAAAAGAAGTTAAGGTAAAAAACAAAGGCGTTGTCGTTTCTGCGCATCCTCTTGCCAGTGAAGCCGGTGCAAAAGTCCTGAAAATGGGTGGAAATGCCTACGATGCTATTGTAGCAACACAATATGCTTTAGCAGTTGTCTATCCTCAAGCCGGAAATATTGGCGGTGGCGGATTTTTGGTTGGGGTAAAAAATAACGGTGAAAAATTCACATTAGATTATCGTGAAACTGCGCCAAACAAGGCAACTCACGACATGTACATTGATAAAAACGGAAAAGCAAACACCGATTTATCTCAAAACGGAAGATTAGCTGTCGGAATTCCGGGAAGTGTTGCCGGATTTTTTGCAACGTTGAAATATTGCAAACTTCCTATGAATCAATTAATTCAACCTGCGATTGATTTAGCCGAAAAAGGTTTTTCTATTACCGAACAGGAAGCGAGTTTATTAAATGCAAACAAAGAATATTTTCAGCAACATAATAAATCATCCATCGTTTTCGTAAAAGAAACTCCTTGGAAAATGGGAGATATTTTGGTTCAGAAAGAATTGGCAGAAACCTTGAAATTAATTCAAAAACAAGGTTTAAAAGGATTTTATGAAGGAAAAACCGCCGAATATTTAGTTTCAGAAATGAAGAAAGGAAACGGAATTATCACGCTAGAAGATCTTAAAAACTATAAAGTTGCCGAAAGAAAAGCCCTTGAATTTGATTATAAAGGAAATAATGTTGTTTCTATGCCTTTACCTTCAAGCGGCGGAATTCTTCTGGCTCAGATGTTGAAAATGGCGGGTTATGAAAATCTTGAAAAATATCAGCAGAATTCTACAAAAGCAGTTCAAATTATGGTGGAAGCCGAAAGAAGAGCTTTTGCCGACAGAGCCGAATATATGGGCGATCCGGATTTTATTAAAGACAAAACATCGTATTTAATTTCTGATGAATATTTGAAAAACAGATGGAAAAGTTTCAGTTTTAATAAAGCAACTCCAAGTTCAGAAGTTGGAAAAATCATTAAACAACCTAAAGAATCTACGGAAACTACTCATATTTCCGTAATCGATAAAGAGGGAAATGCAGCAGCCGTTACCACTACTTTAAATGGTTTATACGGCAGTAAAGTCGTCGTGTCAGGAGCCGGATTTTTTCTAAATAATGAAATGGATGATTTCTCCATAAAACCGGGTGTTCCCAATATGTTTGGAGCTGTCGGCGGAGAAGCAAACGCCATTCAGCCTAATAAAAGAATGCTTTCATCGATGACTCCGACGATTGTTCTGAAAAACGGAAAACCTTATATGATTGTCGGAACTCCGGGAGGAACTACGATTCCGACCTCTGTTTATCAATCGATTGTAGATGTTGTTGATTTTAAATTAAATACAAATATTTCCGTCAATTCCCCAAAATTCCACCATCAATGGCTTCCAGAAAGTGTCGCTTTTGAGAAGAATTTTCCTGAAACTACTATAAAAGATTTAGAAAAATTAGGTTATAAAACAGAAAAATGGAATCAGATCGGAAGAACAGAAATGATTTTAATTGGTGAAAACGGAAATATTCACGCGGTTGCGGATGGTCGCGGTGACGATTCTGTTGCGGTGGAATAATTTCTATATCTAAACCTTCAAGGTTTTAAAGACCTTGAAGGTTTCAGCCGAAACTTCTTATGACTTTTATCATATTTTAGAGCAAATTTTATTAATTTTCGCCTTTAAAATCCGATATTCTATTGAAAGCGAAAAAATTCTATCAGCAACTTTATTTTCAGGTTATTATAGCAATTATTGCAGGAATTTTCTTAGGAAATTTCTATCCTGAACTGGGCGAAAAAATGAAACCTCTCGGTGACGGATTCATCAAATTGGTAAAAATGATCATTGCTCCGGTAATTTTCATAACACTGACTTTGGGAATTGCACACATGACCGATCTGAAAAAAGTGGGAAGAATTGCCGTAAAAGCGATGATTTATTTCATTACTTTTTCAACATTGGCTTTAATTATCGGATTGATCGTCGGAAATATTTTACAACCCGGACATGGGTTAAACATTGATCCTGCAACACTTTCCGGGGACGTTTCGCAATATCAGCAAAAGGCTCACGAAACAACATTGACGGGTTTTATGATGAATGTTATTCCCGAAACTTTGTTTAGTCCGCTGGTTGGGGAAAATATTCTGCAGGTGCTTTTAGTTGCTATTCTGATGGGAGTTGCCTTGGTTCTGACAAAAGAAAAAAGCCATAAAGTAACCGAATTTCTACAGGATCTTTCTACTCCGATTTTCAAAATTGTGCATATGCTGATGAAACTCGCTCCGATCGGTGCTTTTGGCGCAATGGCTTTTACTATCGGAAAATACGGACTTCATTCTATTTTAAATCTGATATTTTTGGTGGGAACCTTTTATATTACTTCTGCCCTTTTTGTGGTTGTAGTTTTAGGAGCGGTTGCTTGGTACAACGGTTTCAATATTTTTAAATTAATGTATTATCTGAAAGAAGAGCTTCTTTTGGTTTTAGGAACAAGCTCTTCAGAATCTGCACTTCCGGGAATTATGGAAAAGCTTGAAAAAGCAGGTTGTTCAAGAACAATTGTCGGTTTGGTTGTTCCTACAGGATATTCTTTTAATCTTGACGGAACCAATATTTATATGACTTTGGCTTCCTTATTTATTGCTCAGGCGTTGAATATTCATCTTCCGATTGAGAAGCAATTGATGCTGCTTTTAGTGGCAATGTTGAGCTCGAAAGGTGCAGCCGGAGTTACCGGAGCTGGCTTCGTAACGTTGGCTGCAACTTTAGCTGTTGTTCCCGAAATTCCGATTGCGGGAATGACTTTGATCTTAGGAATTGATAAATTTATGAGTGAATGCCGTGCTTTAACCAATGTTATCGGAAATTCTGTGGCAACTGTTGTAGTAGCAAACTGGGAAAAACAATTGGATAAAAACCAATTGCAATATTGTCTGGATCATCCGAATGAGGTTGAGAAGAAATTGGAAATTTGATCTTTCCCATAAAGATTGTCATCCCGTAGGGATCTAAGCAAATAATACAAAATAATTTTTCAAGATGCGATGCCTAGATCCCTACGGGATGACAAAATGGTCGTAAAAAACAGATTGTTAAAACTATCCCTGAAATCCTAGCCCCGATTGAGTGAAAATCCTTTTTTGAAAAAAAAGATTGCAATGGAAAGCGGGAAATAGCTCCTGAAAAAATTATTAATTATTAATTATTAATGATGAATTATTAATGGTTGTGGATTTCTCCTTTGTCGAAATGACAAACTGTAAATTATTTTTTGAGATGGCTTTACTTCGACACACTCACAGGCTAACTTCAATATTATCAATGACTCATATCAAAATATTCAAGCTTGCAGGTTGTACTTTGACGTGAATCGGAGATTTTATTTTATTGAATTCGCCGTCGAGATGCCAATTTTTGGTGTTGACTTTAAATTCGATTTCTGAAACGGGAAGATACGTCACGTAATCGTCATCCTTCAGTTTTTTCGTGAACATTCTGAATGCAAAAAGCGCAGAATACGTCAACGGAAATTTTTTCACCAAAACCATATCAACAAGACCATCGCTTTTACTCGCATTGGGAGCGATGTATGCGTTGTTCCCGAATTGGCGGGTGTTCGCAATATTCAACATTAGGTATTTTCCGTTGTATTGTTGATATTGTTCGTCAAAAAATTTAACCTTAATGGGTTTGTAATTGAAAAACGTTTTCAGGGAAACTTTGATATAATTTTTGAATCCGCGGTCGGTTTTTTCGAATTCTTTCACCACTTTTCCATCAAATCCGGTTCCGGAAACGTTGATAGAAAGTCGGTCATTCACGGTGAAAGTATCGATCTTTCTGGAATTTTTGACCTTGATTTTTTCCAGTAATTCATCCAGATTTTTCCCGAATTGGGTCTCGTTGGAAAAACCATTCCCTGAACCTGCCGGAAAAATAGCGAGAATTTTTTCTGTATTAATCAAATTTTTAGCAATGGTTGAAATTGTTCCGTCGCCTCCAATTGCCACAAAAATATCTATCTCATTGAAATGCTTCAAAATAAACTCGTCTGTTCCTGCAATAGATTCTGAAATGTAATACAGAGGATCTTTCACCTTAGCTTTCAGTTCATTAAGAAACGGCTGATAATTTTTTTTTGCCGAAAAAGGATTGATGATAAAGGCTACTTTTTCCATTGCTACAAAAATAAAAAATGCTTCCTGATTTGGAAGCATTATTATTAGTTAATTTTCATTCTTTCTTTAAAATCTGTTTTTAGATTCGCTTTTAGATCTTCCCAGGAAATCGGAATGACAATATCTCCAATGTCAAAATTTTTACCGATTTCGTTCATATTGTAATGAAAATAGAGGTTATTATCGTCAAAATAAAAGTTTCCCGTCATCGGAATTGATACTTTTGATAAAGCTGCATACCCTTTCTCATCATATTTTTTCATCTGCTGCATCATCGTTGTTTTTTCTAAATTTGCTTTTAAAAGCTCAGAAAGATCCTCTTTTGAGATCGATAAAATGTCAGAAAGCTGCAGTTTTTTGTTATTTATAAGATCAAAAACCTTTTCCTGATATCGATATTGATCTTTACTTTCGCCTTCAAACTGATTATAATAATATTGAATATACAGATAATCATTTTTATTCATCTTAAGATTCATTTGAGAAGTATATTCCCATTGTTGCTTACGTTTTGTATCAGAATATTTTTGCGATTTTCTAAGTTGGTTGTATAAATTCTTCTTTTCGTCCGTTAAAAATTTCTGTAATCCTTCTTTAGAAAAATTTGTAATATTTTTGTCTGCATAGATCTGTTTAAGAAGTTTTTTATTTTCAAAATTAGGAAATAAAAGAAGTTTTGAAGAATATTTTACCATGACAGAATCTGACAATTTTGTAGAATCCTCCTTTATTACAGAATCTATAATAAGTTTTGTATATGCATCGGGTGTAGAATTTTCTTTTTTGGATCCTATCTCTTTACATGCAAAAATTATTGCAAGCAGTGTGATTATCCATATGAAATGAAGCCTTTTCATCAATTCTGTGTTATTAGGTGTTGCTTATAAATCTCAAAAAACGTTCCAACTACTGAAAAAAGCCTCCAATATGGAAGCTTTCTATTTAATAATTAATACTCATTCTTTTTTTAAACTCAGGATTAAGAGTTGTTTTTAGTTCTTCCCAAGAAATCGGAATGGTAATATCTCCCGCTGCAAAAGCAGTAATTTCGTAAGGACTGTAATGGAAATAAAGGTTTTTATCATCAAAATAGAAATTTTTCGTTGCCGGAATTACCTCTACCAAAAGCATTTCGGCATTGTTTACTTTTCCTTTATCGTCTGTTGTTCCGCTGTTTATTTTATCAATATTTTTCATTAACAAAGCTTCCAATTTACTTTTCGGCATTGAAGTGATATCTTTTAGTTCTATTTTTTTATTGTTTTTAATATCAAAAACTCTTTCTGAAAAACCGTAATTATCATGTGCTCCACCTTCATAAGAAACCCCAAATGTATTCTATATGCAGATAATCATTTATGTTTGATTTTACATTCATTCCTGCATCAGAATACCAATTTTCGGGATGGGTAAGATCTGCGATCCAGTCTTTTGAATCTTTTTTAATCGTATTGAAATATTCATTTTTGTTTTTTTCAAGCAATGCCTGAATTCCGTTTTGAGAAAAATCCTGAATATTTTTATCTCCGAAATAAATACTGTCTAACAATTTCTTGTCTTTAATGGTAGGAAAAACCAATATTTTTGATGAATATTTAACCTGTAAAAAATTATTAATTTTAAGAGAATCATTTACTTTCACCGAATCAATGATAAATTTTTCCGGTTTGGTGATTTCTTTTTTATCAGTAATCATCTTGTTATCAGATTTTTTACAAGCCGAAAAAATAAAGAAAGAAGAAAGTGCCAAAACAGCAACTGTATTTTTCATAAATTTGTTTTCCTTCTTATATGCAAAAACCATTCAAAAGATGAATGGTTTTAAAATTATTTTGAAAAAATGCCGTAATTCTTACTTTTTCACCAAGCTTATTACCTGATTTTCCTGCTTCGAAGCAACGCCCCAAATTTGTTTAAATGCAGGATAATATTCTTTCACATAAGTTGGGCTCTTCACCGTAGTTGTAGAGATTACTTCAAGTTTATTACCTTTTTGCTCAGCAATATAACTATACGCAATTTCTTTATCATCCGTTACGATTTTCTTGTTTTTAGGCATTTCTTCAATCGTATAGCCTTCAGGAATTTCAAGGACAATTTTTTTAATTCTTGTGAATGGCGAAGTAAAATCAATCATATATTTTCTTGCTTCCGTCTGATCAAATTCATTGGAATTTTTATTTAAAAACAACATCGGATTAATAATCATTTTCTTCCCTATTTTATCGATCAGGTTATCTGAAGAAAACTTCATTTTGCTTTCAAAATCACCGGTTTCAAGCACTTTAGAATCAATATTTGTAAAATCTATAGAAAAATTCTCTTTGTACTGCTTCTTATATTTATCAGCATTATCATCGTAGCTTTCTTTTGCGAACATGGCATAAGTTCCTGTATCTCTGTCGGAATAATCTCCCGAAATACTTCCGTCAGCATTAATTTTTGCTTCTGCCGTAAGATACGTAAAACTCGTTTTCCCATTGTTCATCGTCAATTGCTGAACTTTCTCTTTATTAATTAAAATTCCAAACTGATTCCAGTCTCTCGGAGGCAACTGATCCATCGAAGATTGCTTAGAAGTCGCATCATACAAGTGGAAACCATCTTTTGTCTGAATCGCCGCAATCACAAAATTCATATTCGAAACATTGGGGGATGCGATATTAATCAGTCCGTTGCTTACCGTAGAAATCGCAAGCGGATCTGCCTTTATCCCCGCTTCACGAAGCATCATCACAAGAAAAAGATTGATTTCTGCCGCATTTCCGGTTTTCGTTTCAAGCATTTTTTTGATACCGTCTTCTACGTAAATCCCTCGATCTTTGTTCCACGTGAAGGTATTTTTAACATAATTAAAAACAGCATTTGCCTTTTCTAGTTCGTCGGTAATTCCGGAAATATTTGCAGGCATATTTTCTTTTGCCAGTTTTGTTTTCTTCAATTCTCCTCCAAAATCTTCATTTTCATAAAGCCTTTGTTTAACCTGTTCCCAAGACGAAGAATATAGTTTAACCTCTCTGAAATTCGTAGAATGCAGCTCTGCACTTATTTTTGTCCTGTAATTTTTATCATTATTAATAAATCTTTCAGTCTTAAAACCTTTTAAATTTTCATAGGCAAATCTGTAGGTTCTGTAATTCATCCCAAACATTGTTCTTTCGTCTACTTCTCTGTATTTCGGATTCAGAAAACCTGTATAATTTACGTTGTAAGCGATATTTGAAGGACTGTCTAAAACATATTCCGTGTATAAAGAAGGCGTATCCGATTCAATCATAATTTCAGGAATGATGAATAAAAACGGTGAAGTTACTTCGTACTGATATTCGATTATGGAACCATTTTTCACATTAGGGAAAGCAAATTTTGTAATGGAATAGTTCTTACTTTCCTTACTTTTATATTTCGAGCTTTTATCAACTTTGGTAGCAACAGAAACTCCATTTTCCAGATTATAGGTAAAAGCTTTCATACGGGAAACCGTCTCATGATCGCTTCCATTCTGATAAAGAGGAATTTCAAGATTCAACCAGTCTTCAGCCTTGTCTTTATCATAAATTTTGACTCTGTAAAAAGCTGTTTTAATAAGATTTCCGGTGCTGTATTCGATATTGAAATGTAAAGATTTATATAAAATTTCCGCCGGTGCATTTTCATCTAAAGCCGATTTTTGTTTTGATAAATCTGCGTCATTAAATTTTGGAGGTTCAAGGAATTCATGTTTTTGTCCTTCAATAAAAATAAAATTCATTGAACAAAAAGCGATTAGTATTAGTTTTTTCATGTTAAATTTTAGAAATTAAAATTTTTGAATTGTCGATGTTTATAGTTTTTTTTCTGAAATTAACGTAATCGTTATATTTTTCTTTTGGATAAAGCCCTTTATTGATTTTGATGACTCTGCTTACCTTTAATTCTTCGCCATTTTTTACAAAATTTAATTTATAAGTTCCAAATTCTGAAGTCATATTCACATTCTCAGGAAGTTCTTCTATTTTATAATTTTTAGGAATCGCAAAACTGATTTCGTATTCGTCTTCAAAAGACTGTCTCAGTTCAAAAGGTAATTCCCTGTTTTCATCAGTTTTATAAATCGTATTAGAATAAATCGGAACCGCTCTGAAAATCATGCTACTTCCTGCGTTTTTAGAATAATTGTTTGCTTTAAAATCAAGATCGAATTTTGCAACCGCATTATCTTTATCATTCAGGAAATTTTTCATCTCGATTTTCTCAAAATGTAAAACATCCAAAAGGTTTTTTATAGCTTCATTTCTTTCTTTCGGCGACATCGTGGTCAAAACCATATTGTTGTCATACTGAATTCCGGTATAAGAAAAATTACCTTCTCCTGAAATACTGTTATCTTCGTTAAGCTTAATTTTAAGAGATTGTTTTTCCTTACTTTGGTCTGCTGTGTAAATTGGAGTATCAATTAATTCAATTCCATTTTTTCTGATGGAAAGTACGTTTCTTTCTGTCGTGCTGTAGCTTAAATGATTAAAAGCAATCTGCTGCGACGTATTTTCCAACCAAATATTTCCTTTTTCTGTCGGAACCATTAAAATCACATGATTTCCACCCATTTTCGGAAAATCTTTATCAAAAGAAACCGGCGACGAACTGGAGTTTATCACCGAATAATACGAAGGAATTCCGGCTTCATCCAACAAAGTTTTCATATAATTCGAAAGACCTTTACAATCTCCATACCCCTTCTTCTGAACCTCATCCGGAAGCATCGGTTGCCAACCGCCAATTCCCAACGCCACAAAAATATATCTCGTTTTTGCCTGCATGTACTGATACAGTTTTTTAACCTTTTCTTCCGTTGTTCCCTGTAAATTAAGACCTGCAACTTCCGCTTTAATCGCGGGTGTCGACAATGAAACAGGCTGTAAAATGCTGTTGTAATACCAAGTTCCGAAGTCACTCCAGTTGGTCATATTTCCCTGTTTTCCTTCCAGATTAAATTTTGTTAAGGCAAAACTTACTTTTGGTAAAATTTTTACAGGTTGCGGCAACAAAAATGCATCATCAATCGCTGGAACATTTTTGTAAGTATAATTTTTTTCACCCGCATTATCACTTTCTATGACAGAAGTGTAATTGTATTTTGAAGGATATGTTTTGGTTTTAAGTTCAATTCCTGATTTGTTGATGATTTTCATCTGAGCTTCTTCCAAAGAGACATTCGTTCCTTTAAACGGCACAAAATCTGGCAGGAAAACCGTATTCTCATCACCAATCTGATAAGAAAACTCAACGGTATAAGGATATTGCGTCGGTGTATACGACAAAGCCATCACTCTGTTATCCGAATAAAAAGTTCCTTGATTATTATTAGCAAAATCTCCAAAATCAGACTTTGAATATGATTTTATCTTTTTCCCTGCTTCATCATAAATATTCACTTTCACATCAGAAATGCTGTTTCCTTTTTCATAAGGAATATAAACCAGCGCATCCGAATCTCCATCTTTTGTAAGGACCGTCGTTACGGTGTAAAACTGGTATTTTATATCATCAATTTTATTGATCTGAATGGTCGTAAAATCTTTTCTGATAACTGCATCCGCATTTTTCTTTAAATTTTCGGGAATCGCAGAAGCCGGGAAGCTCTGTGCAAAATATAGTGAGGCCATCGAAAGCGCTCCAATACAAAGTATTTTCATCATGGTTATAATAATTTAGCAAAAATAATGAAATCTAATAACTGGTGAAAGTATTTTTTATTGTATTAAAAAGACTTCACATTAATAAAAAGAAAAAAGACTCCATTTCTGAAGTCTTTATATTTATTTAAACTAAAATCAATTAGGCATCGATCTTAGCATATTTTGCATTCTTTTCGATAAATTCTCTTCTTGGCGGAACCTCATCTCCCATCAACATTGAGAAAACACTGTCTGCTTCTACAGCATTATCAATCGTTACCTGCTTTAAAATTCTATGTTCAGGATTTAGCGTTGTTTCCCAAAGCTGTTCAGGATTCATCTCTCCAAGACCTTTATAACGCTGAACCTCAACTCCCTTTCCGTCCGGAGACATTTCTAAAGTAAATTCTTCACGCTCTTTCTCGTTGTAGGCATATACTTTTTTGTTTCCTTTCTTCAATAAATACAAAGGCGGTTGAGCGATATAAATGTATCCATTCTCGATCAATTCTTTCATAAATCTAAAGAAGAATGTAAGAATCAACGTAGAAATGTGAGAAACCATCAATATCAGCATCGGTCATGATTACTACTTTGTGGTATCTTAACTTAGCCATATTCAATGCTTTGCTGTCTTCTTCTGTGCCTACAGAAACACCAAGAGCCGTATAAATATTTTTAATTTCTTCGTTATCGTAAACTTTGTGAAGCATCGATTTCTCTACGTTCAAAATTTTACCTCTTAACGGAAGAATAGCCTGGAAAAATCTGTCACGACCTTGTTTTGCCGTTCCACCTGCGGAATCTCCCTCTACTAAGAACAGTTCAGATTCTGCCGGATTTTTTGATGAACAGTCAGACAATTTTCCCGGAAGTCCAGAACCTCCCATCGGAGATTTTCTCTGTACCATTTCACGAGCTTTTTTCGCTGCCTGTCTAGCTTTTGCTGCCAAAACTACTTTCTGAACGATAATTTTTGCTTCGTTAGGATTTTCTTCCAAGAAATTGGTCAACATTTCCCCTACAATTTTATCTACAGCACCCGAAACTTCAGAGTTTCCTAATTTCGTTTTGGTTTGTCCTTCAAACTGAGGTTCCATTACTTTTACAGAAATCACGGCCGTTAATCCTTCACGGAAGTCATCCCCGGTAATTTCTACTTTTTCTTTAGCAGGAATCCCCAAATCATCGGCATATTTTTTCAAAGTTCTCGTCAAAGCACGTCTGAAACCTGCTAAGTGAGTTCCTCCTTCATGCGTATTAATATTATTAACATAAGAGTGAAGATTTTCGCTGAATGACGTGTTATAACGCATCGCCACCTCAACCGGAATATCATCTCTTTCTGCTTCCATGAAAATCACGTGCTCCATAATAGATTCACGGTTTCCATCTATATATTCTACGAATTCTTTTAATCCACCTTCAGAATGAAAAATTTCTGCCGGGAAAGATCCGTCTTCGTTGGGTTTCTCTCTCATCGATAAGAGTAATCGTAATTCCTTTATTAAGAAAGGCAAGCTCACGCAATCTTGTAGCAAGAGTGTCATAATTATAAACAAGCTCCTGGAAAATCGTACCATCCGGCTGGAAGAAAACGTCTGTTCCTCTTTCATCGGTAGTCCCTATCTCAGCAACATCTGCCAATGCTTTTCCTTCTGAATATTTTTGTTGATATAATTTACCATTAAGACTTACGGTAGCAACCAATAAAGTTGAAAGTGCATTCACACAAGAAACTCCAACTCCGTGAAGACCTCCTGAAACTTTGTAAGAATCTTTATCAAATTTTCCACCGGCACCAATTTTGGTCATTACAACCTCTAAAGCAGATTTTTGCTCTTTCTCGTGAAAATCTACAGGAATACCTCTTCCGTTATCTTTTACCGAAATACTTTCACCCTTATGAATTGTCACTTTAATTGTATCACAGTATCCTGCTAAAGCTTCATCAATAGAATTGTCTACTACTTCATAAACCAAATGATGGAGACCTCTCACTCCTACATCACCAATGTACATAGATGGTCTTAATCGTACGTGCTCCATCCCTTCTAAGGCTTGGATACTACTAGCTGTATATTGTTTTTGACTCATATAAAAATTAATAATTTGCCTAATGCAAATACCTACAAATATCGTGATTTTTTTCGAGATATGAAAGTTATAGGATGTCAAAAAACGACGGATTTTTCAACATTTGCAAGAAGTGGATTATTTTAAAAAAGATCAAAGTTAAAGTGTATTTTTTTAACCATAACTGTTTTAAGTCATGTTCGATCTTCTTAATTTATGCTTACCTTTATTACACAAAAATTGATATTTTATGGACGATTTCCTTGCAGCTCGTGCCCAAATGGCAATGTCCCTCGGTTTTCACATCATTTTCTCGTGTGTCGGTATGGTAATGCCTTTCTTAATGGCTTTTGCCCACTGGAAATACTTAAAAACAAATAACGAAGTTTACAAAGGTCTTACCAAAGCCTGGAGCAAAGGTGTAGCGATACTTTTTGCTGTCGGAGCCGTTTCCGGAACGATGCTTTCCTTCGAACTCGGACTTCTCTGGCCCAACTTTATGAAACATGCAGGTCCTATTTTCGGGATGCCTTTTTCATTGGAAGGAACAGCATTTTTTATAGAAGCCATCGCCATCGGATTTTTCCTGTATGGTTGGGAAAAATTCAACAAATGGTTTCACTGGTTTTGTGGATTTTTGGTAGGTTTAAGTGGTTTAGCCTCCGGAATTCTCGTTGTTGCAGCCAATGCATGGATGAATTCTCCTGCCGGATTTGATTATATAAACGGACAATATGTAAATATAGATCCTATTAAAGCCATGTTGAATGAAGCTTGGTTTCCGCAGGCTTTACATATGACGGTTGCGGCTTTTTGTGCGACGGGATTTGCTGTTGCGGGAGTTCACGCTTTTTTAATTATGAAAAAAAAGAATGTGGAATTTCATACAAAAGCATTCAAAATAGCAGCCGGATTTGCCCTGATCGGAGCTTTTGGAGCTCCTTTGAGTGGTGATGTCGCTGCAAAATCTGTTGCCAAAAGACAACCTATAAAATTAGCTGCAATGGAAGCTCATTTTGAAACAGAAAAAGGAGCATCTTTCGTCATTGGCGGAATTCCTGATGAGAAAAAAGAAGAAATAAAATATGCTGTAAAAATTCCGAAAGTTCTA
Source organism: Chryseobacterium ginsenosidimutans (assembly GCF_024807225.1). Lineage (GTDB taxonomy): Bacteria > Bacteroidota > Bacteroidia > Flavobacteriales > Weeksellaceae > Chryseobacterium > Chryseobacterium ginsenosidimutans. Next base: position 1,940,671 of record NZ_JANUCO010000001.1, on the reverse strand, counting down.
AGTTTTTTGGTTGCCAATGATTTTAATGCTGAAGTAAAAGGTTTAAAGGATTTTCCGAAAGATGAATGGCCACCTGTTTCGGTTGTACATTACGCTTTTCAAACCATGATTTTCTTTGGCGTGGTGATGATTATTATCGGAATGATTTATTTATATGCAACATTTTTCAAGAAAGAATGGCTGAAAAAAAACTGGCTTTTAAAGACTTTTTTAATCGCAACACCTTTCGGATATATTGCTTTGGAAGCGGGTTGGACAGTCACTGAAGTTGGTCGACAACCGTGGATTATCTACGGAATTATGAGAACTGCCGATGCCGTAACTCCGATGCCGGGAATTCAGTATTCGTTTTACTTTTTTACTGCGATTTTCGTTTCGTTATCATTAATTATTATTTTTCTTTTGAAAAGGCAGATACAGATGGTTCCTAAACTTTATGATCCTACCGATATTGAGTTTAATTCTAAAAACAAAAAATCATGATTTACGTAGTTATAGGCTTTCTTTGGCTGTCGATTTGTCTTTACGTGATTTTGGGAGGTGCCGATTTCGGAGCAGGAATTGTAGAACTTTTCACCAAAAAAAGAGCAAGACACAAAACACAGGAAATCATGTACGAATCGATCGCGCCTGTTTGGGAAGCCAATCATATGTGGCTGATTATCGCGATTGTAATTCTTTTCGTCGGTTTTCCCGAAATTTATACGACACTTTCAACGTATCTTCATATTCCATTGGTTTTAATGCTTGTTGGGATTATTGCAAGAGGAACTGCTTTTACTTTCAGACATTATGATGCGGTGAAAGATGATTGGCAAAAAGTGTATACGCAGATATTTTATTTTTCGAGTTTATTGACTCCTTTTTTCTTAGGACTAATCGCTGCTGCAACCGTTTCACACTCTATCAATCCGGATGCGACCAGCTTTTTAGACTTATATATTTTCAGCTGGCTGAATTGGTTTGGCGTTACCGTTGGATTATTCACGGTTTCCATTTGTGCTTATGTGGCTTCAGTATTTGCTTTAAGAGAAACCACCGACCGATTGCAATTAGGTTTAATGATTAAAAAATCAAAACAGACCATGATTTTCGTGGTCATCACAGGTTTATTGGTTTTTTCAACGGCTTACTTGTCTGATATTCCGCTTTTAAAGTGGGTTTTCTCAAAACCTTTGGGAATTATGGCTACATTTTTCGCAACGATTGCTCTATTGCTTATTTTACGTGCCATGCATACCAGAAAACTGCTTCCAGTAAGAGCGTTGGCAGGTTTCCAGGTGATTATGATCTTAATAGCTGCAACGTATCAACATAATCCGAATATTATTTTATTTGCAAACGGACAACATTTATCGTTATTAGAACATGTCGCTGCTCCGAAAACCATTTCTGCTTTGGGATGGGCTTTAATGTTGGGATCTTTGTTTATTCTCCCGTTTTTGTTTTATTTAATGGCTTCGTTTAGCAAGCAGAGAAGGTAATTTTAATTAATTTTTAAAATCTGTTTAAATTTGATTCATTTTTTTTAAAGCTGATTTTTTAACGCAAAGATTTAATTCAATGTTACTTAATATGAAGTGAACAAAGAGGAATCAACAAGTTGATTTGATGAAGCGCTGTTTTCATGCTTCATGAAGCCAATTTTTGCCTTTTGCCTTCTAAAAATAATGCGGAATGTAAATTTAATCTTTGCGTTAAAAAGAATTACAGATTCCATTCGAAATCAACGATACAAAACTTTTACTCTCAAAAAAATAATATTTCAAACAGGCTCTTACAATGGATTCAAATAAAGAATACGACTTAAAAGACTTTGAATTAATTATATTTAAACCTTACATCTATCAACTTTTCAAAGATAATCACGATACATTTTTATTAGAAGTAACCTGCGGAATGCACGGAATTTGGCAAGTCTGGATAAAACTCAATGAAGAAGAAATTTCATTATTTCAACAAGAAGGAGATTCCGGATTAGAAAAAATCGCAGGAATATTTTCTTATTATTGTTATGATGAGGAATATAAACGGAGATATGTAAAAGTGATGCAATAAAAAATCCTCCACTAACGGAGGATTCTTATTTTATATATTATCTTGATTAAGCTAACTTCATCCAAACATTCTCATCAATTTTCTCTACTTTCACTAGATTATTCTTCGTTAAAGTTTTAGAAGCTTTATCCCATTTTTTACCGGATAATTTACTTTTTTCTTTCACTTCAGCTAAAGAAAACGCTTCTTCCTGAGAATTAAGAATATCCAGAATTATATTTTCATCTTCTCCTAATTCTATTTGAGGAACAATTTTCTCAGGCTTCATTTGAGGGAAGAATAACACTTCCTGAATCGATGCATTATCCGTTAAGAACATAATTAATCTGTCCATTCCGATTCCCATTCCTGAAGTTGGTGGCATTCCGTATTCAAGAGCTCTTAAGAAATCTTCATCAATAAATTGCCCCGCTTCATCATCACCTTTTTCAGATAATTTCAGCTGATCTTCAAAACGTTCTCTCTGATCGATCGGGTCATTAAGCTCAGAATAAGCATTGGCAATTTCTTTACCACAAACCATTAATTCAAAACGTTCAGTAAGACCTTCTTTGCTTCTGTGTTTCTTGGTAAGAGGAGACATTTCAACAGGATAATCTGTAATGAAAGTCGGCTGAATGAAGTTTCCTTCACATTTTTCACCGAAAATCTCATCGATTAATTTTCCTTTACCCATCGTTTCGTTTACGTCGATACCGATAGATTTAGCAAAATCGAACAATTCCTGTTCAGTTTTTCCTGTAATATCGAAACCTGTATACTTCAAAATAGCTTCTGTCATAGAAACTCTCGCGAAAGGTGCTTTGAAACTGATTTCCTGATCACCAAATTTGGCATTTGACGTTCCATTTACCTGAATGGCACAGAATTCCAACAATTTCTCAGTGAAATCCATCATCCAGTTGTAGTCTTTGTAAGCTACATAGATCTCCATTACGGTAAATTCAGGATTATGTGTTCTGTCCATTCCTTCATTTCTGAAGTTTTTCGAGAACTCATAAACACCGTCGAATCCACCAACGATCAATCTTTTCAGATATAATTCGTTAGCAATTCTTAAATATAACGGAATATCTAAAGCATTGTGATGCGTAATAAACGGTCTTGCAGCAGCTCCTCCCGGAATCGATTGCAAAACAGGCGTTTCAACTTCAAAATATCCTGCATCATTGAAGAAAGTTCTCATGGCATTGAACAATTTTGTTCTTTTTACAAAAACTTCTTTTACGTGAGGATTCACCAATAAATCTACATAACGTTGTCTGTATCTTAGTTCCGGATCTGTGAAACCGTCGTGTACTACTCCATTTTCATCCGTTCTAGGTTGAGGAAGTGGTCTTAAAGATTTTGTCAGAATCGTAAAATTTTTCACCAAAACTGTTTTTTCACCAACCTGAGTTGTGAATAATTCTCCTTCAATACCAATAATATCTCCTATATCTAAAAGGTGTTTATAAACTTCATTATACAAAGTTTTGTCTTCACCTGTACAGATTTCATCTCTATTAAAATATACCTGAATTCTGCCTGTAGAGTCCTGTAATTCAGCAAAAGAAGCTTTCCCCTGAATTCTTCTAGACATTAATCTACCTGCAATCTTTACCTGTTTATTATCAGCGAAATCCTGTTTTATAGATTCTGTAGTATCTGTAATTACGTATTCATCTGCAGGGAATGCGTTGATTCCCATTTCAACAAGCTTGTTCAGCTTTTCTCGTCTAATGATTTCTTGTTCTGATAATTGCATTGTATTTATTTAAAATAACGTGCAAAATTAGTGATTTTTGAATTGATGGTCAATGGCTTTTCTCAGAAATATAAATTATTTCATATAAAATTCAATTCAAGAGGATAATTAAAGCCAAAATTATGAGAACCAATCTTTACGATTTCGTTGAGGAATAAAAGTCCAGGCTAAGATTCTGCTTATTTTCTGACCTTGAGCCATATCGATCGTTTTGACTTCTACTGCGTTGAGTTTCTTTAAAAGTGTGGTAAGTTTAAACAAATTATCTTTTTTTGAAACCAAACATGTAAACCAAAGAACCTGTGATGAATACAAAACACTTTCGTTCATCATTTTTGTGATAAAAGCCAATTCACCGCCTTCACACCACAGTTCAGATTGTTGTCCGCCAAAGTTGAGCAGCGGTTTTTGAACTTTTGATTTGTTAAGGTTTTTTGTTTTTCTAAGATTTCCTTTTACAGCAGATTCCTCAGAATCGTGAAAAGGAGGATTGCACATCGAGAATGCAAATCGATCTTTCGGATCAATCATATTCTTAAATATATGATCAGGATTTGCCTGTTGCTTTAATTGAATTGCAGATGACAGATCAGGATTATTATCTAAAATCTGTTGGGCATTTTCCAGAGAATCCTTATTAATATCTGTTCCCGACATTTTCCAGCCATACGATTGGTGGGCAATTAAAGGATACACAAGATTGGCTCCTGTTCCAATATCCAAGCCATTCACAGACAATCCTTTTGGAATTTCTTTCTGTTGTTCAGCCAATAAATCTGCAATATAATGCACATAATCTGCTCTTCCGGGAATTGGAGGACAAAGATTTGCATCAGGAATATCCCAATTCTGAACCTTATAAAAATGTAACAATAAAGCTTTATTAAGTAATTTTACAGCTTTTGGAATACTGAAATTAATCGTTACCGTTTGATAAGCATTGGTAAAAACATATTCTTTCAGTTCTGGCACACAAGAAATAAGCAGATCAAAATCATACGGATTACGATGTAAATTTCTTGTGTGCAGACTGGATTTTTCGGTGGACATATTTTATTTTTTCTTTAGTGTCAAAATATATTCCACCATTTTTTTAGCATCTTCTTTTGATACTTGAGGATGAGCAGCCATCGGAACATTTCCCCAAACTCCACTTCCGCCTTCTATGATTTTGGAAGCCAGCAATTCAATATCTTTATCAGAATATTTTTCTGCGATTTCCTGATAAGAAGGTCCTATCATTTTCTCATTTGCCGAGTGACAGGCAGAACAATCCATGGTTTCCATAATCTGATCTCCGGAAAGATTATTTTTTGCAGACTCTGAAATTGTTGTAGTTTCAGAAGAATTGGCGTCAATCGGCGTATTTTCTTTTTTAGAACAGGAAAAAATTAGTAGACCTAAACATCCTGTTAAAAATAGTTTTTTCATTATTTTTTAGCCGCTGCAGAATCTGTTTTAGGAGCTTCAGTTGCTGGTGCAGGAGTTGCAGCAGGTGTATCCGTTTTTTTAGCCGTAGAATCTACTACAGTTGGAGCATCCGGTTCAGGTAACATCGTGTTGCTGTCCTGTAAATCATGATTAGGCTTTTTTGTGCAGTTAACTACTAATAAACCTCCGATAAATGCTATTGCAAATACTTTTTTCATTGTTTTCTAATTTGCTGACAAAAATATAAAAAATATTGCTTTTAAAAGATAGGAAATGCTTTTAATCGTTATTATTAAGGAAGGAAATTTAGAAGAAGCAAATAATCATATAATAAGCATGACTAAAGAATGAATTCAGAATCTGAATTTTAAGTTTTTTTATTTTCGTAATTTTTGCATTTTGTATTAAAAAAAATATTTACATTTGCCATATGTTTAATAACAGTAACAATAATTGGTGGTGGCTTTCAAACTCTTCGTCGGGTCTGAGGTTATTGTCGTGTTGCTAATTTATCTACAACAAGAATAATAAAAATATATAAAGACTTTGACGGATGCCGTTGAAGTCTTTTTTGTTTAAATCAAATTAAAATACACTGCAAATGTTCAGTAAAAAAATAAAAATAAAAACCGTTTCCAAAAAAACATTGGGAGATCTTCAGACTCCGATGAATATTTATCTGCAGATTCGGGACAAGTTCCGGGATACTATCCTTCTGGAAAGTTCGGATTCAAAAAATATCGACAATAATTTTTCTTTTATCGCCATCAACGCTGTTGCCGGAATCGAAATTAAAAATTTAAATGAGTTTGAAATAAAACTGCCCCGAAAAGAACCTATCAAACAGTTTATTATTGAACATAAAATAGCTGATGTTTTCCAAGATTTTTCTAACATTTTTGAATGTGAAAAGACAACCGATCCTGTAGAACAAACTGCCCAAAGTCTTTTCGGATATACAAGTTTTGAAGCCGTACAGTTTTTTGAAAACATTGTTTTTAAAGCTCAAAGTCCGGAAGTTGAAATCCCGATTCTTCGTTACAGATTATATCAATATGTTATCGCCATAAATCATTATAACGATGAAATGCACATTATTGAAAACCAGCTCGAAGGTGTAAAATCTGAACTTTATTTATTGGAAAGTTTGATTAAAAACCAAAATTCCGTCATTTATCCTTTCCAGAAAAACGGAAAAGAAACCTCCAATATTACCGATGAAGAATATATAGAGCTGGTAAAAACAGCACAAAAACACTGCATGAGAGGAGATGTATTTCAGATGGTCTTAAGCAGAAGATTCGAACAGAAATTTAAAGGTGACGAATTCAATGTTTATCGTGCTTTGAGAAATATTAATCCTTCTCCTTATCTTTTTTACTTCGACTACGGAAATTACAAATTATTTGGCTCAAGTCCTGAAAGTCAATTAATTATTAAAGGAAACAAAGCAACCATGCATCCTATTGCAGGAACTTTCAAAAGAACAGGACATTTTGAAACTGATTTACAGTCTATTGAAGAATTAAAAAATGATGCAAAAGAAAATGCTGAACACACCATGTTGGTCGATTTAGCCAGAAATGACTTAGGAAAACTGGGTAAAAATGTAACGGTTACAAAATTAAAGGAAATCCAACTTTTTTCTCACGTTATTCACATGGTGAGCGAAGTTACCGCCGATTTACCTGAAAAAACAAATCCTTACGAAATGGTTGCCGCGACATTCCCGCAAGGAACTTTAAGCGGTGCACCGAAACATAAAGCATTACAATTAATTAATAAATACGAAAAAGATTCCCGTGGATATTATGGCGGCTGTATCGGAATTATCGGATTAAATGGAGACTGCAATCAGGCAATTATGATCCGAACTTTTTTAAGTAAAAACAACACTTTATACTATCAAGCCGGAGCCGGATTAGTTGCAAAATCCAATCCGGAAAGCGAATTGGAAGAAGTGAATAATAAGCTGAATGCATTGAAAAAGGCGGTAGAAAAGGCGGAGAAGTTGGTTGATAGCTATTAGTTGATGGTGATTGGTTTATAGTTGATAGAAATAATAAAAACACAAAATATGGAATATATAAATCTGGATGTTTGGCGGGAATCGAGAAAGCTTACTAATCTTGTTTATGATTCAACCAAAAATTATCCTAAAGACGAAATATTTGGACTTACAAACCAGATCAGAAGATGTGCTGTTTCCGTCCCTTCAAATATAGCAGAAGGCTGTGGAAGAAATACTTCAAAAGAAACAATACATTTTTTATTTATTGCAAGAGGTTTCTCTTTATGAATTAGAAACTCAAATTTATTTATCATCAGACCAAAATTATTTAACCGAAGAAAAATTTACCACCACCCTAAATCAAATAATACTTTGTAAAAAGTTACTAAGCGGATTTATTAATTATTACAGACAAAAATAAAATGAAAAGCACTATAAATCAATCAACTAAAAACAATCAACCATCAACCAAGGTACTGGTTTTCGATAATTACGATAGTTTCACTTACAACTTAGTCCAGATTATTGAAAGAGTTTTGGATATAAAAGTTGATGTCGTGAAAAATGACGAAATCACTTTAGAAGAAGTCGATAAATACGATAAAATTGTCCTTTCACCGGGTCCCGGAATTCCTGAAGAAGCCGGGATTCTGTTAGAATTAATTAAAAAATATGCTCCTACGAAAAGTATTTTGGGCGTTTGTCTCGGTCAGCAAGCCATTGCGGAAGCTTTTGGTGGAAGTTTAATCAATCTTTCGGAGATTTTTCATGGGGTTGCAACTTCCGCTGATTTTGTAAAAAATGATACTAAAATTTTCAAAAACCTATCAAGCGGAATGGAAGTCGGAAGATATCACAGTTGGGTTGTGAATCGCGAAGATTTCCCTGAAGAACTGGAAATCACAGCAGTAGATAAAGACGGAATGATCATGGCGTTGCAGCATAAAATTTATGATGTTCATGGTGTTCAGTTTCATCCTGAAAGTATTTTAACTCCACAAGGAGAAACTATTATTAAAAACTTCTTTCTGAATTAATTAAATCTTTAAAATTTTCACAAATGAAAGAAATCTTAGAATATCTTTTCAATCATCATACGTTATCAAAATCGGAAGCAAAAGCGATTATGATTGAGATTGCTCAAAATAAATTTAATTCTACAGAAGTTACGGCTTTTATGACCGTTTTTCTGATGCGAAATATCACCTTAAAAGAACTGGAAGGTTTCCGCGAAGCACTTCTGCAAATGGCAGTTCCGATGAGTTTAGACGCAAGTGACGCTATCGATATTGTAGGAACCGGCGGTGATGGAAAAAACACGATCAATATTTCAACATTGGCAAGTTTTGTCGTTGCCGGAGCCGGACAAAAAGTAACAAAACACGGAAATTATGGGGCTTCAACCATTACAGGATCGTCAAATGTTCTGGAGGAATTGGGGTATGAATTTAAAATTAATTCAGAGAGGCTGGAAGATGATCTGGAAAAAGCCAATATTTGTTTTTTGCATGCGCCTTACTTCCATCCGGCTTTGCAGTCTGTCGGTACGTTGAGGAAATCTTTGGGTCTCAGAACTTTTTTCAATTTGCTTGGACCACTCGTGAATCCGGCAAAACCAAAATTCTCGATGATAGGAGTTTACAATCTTGAAATTGCAAGGATTTATCAGTATTTATTGCAAAAAGATGACCGCCATTTTATTCTCGTTCACGGAATGGATGGTTATGACGAGATAAGTTTGACGCACGACAGTAAAATCATCACAAAAAAGGGTGAAGAAGTTTATTCAACGGAAGATCTCGGTTTTGATTCTATTACTCATGAAAGCATAAAAGCTGGCGAAACACCCCATGAAACGGCAAAAATTTTCAGAAATATTCTTCATGGAAAAGGCACGGAACAGCAAAATTCTGTGGTCTTGGCAAATGCTTCCGTTGCGCTATATCACACTGATAAATTCGGCAGTTATGACGATTGTCTTTTGCTGGCTCAGGAAAGTTTGCATGGAGGAAAAGCGTTGAGAAGTCTGGAATTGCTTTTAGAATAATAGTCATGAATATTTTAGATACAATCATACAAAGAAAAAAAGAAGAAGTTTCAATCTCAAAATCAACAGTTTCTGTTCAGGAATTGAAAGGTTCTGAATTCTTTGAAAGAAAAACAGTTTCGTTAAAAGAAAATATAAAAAATAAAAGCGGAATTATCGCTGAATTTAAAAGACAATCTCCATCCAAAGGAATTATTAATGATAAAATTTCGCCTTTAGAAGTTGTTTCAGTTTACGAAAATTTTGGAGCAAGTGGAATTTCAATTTTAACGGATAAAGATTTTTTCGGAGGAAATTTTGAAGATATTTTAAATGTAAGAAATCACATCAATATTCCGATTCTTCGAAAGGATTTTATGATTGATGAATATCAGTTTTATGAAGCAAAAAGCATCGGAGCTGATGTTGTTTTGTTAATTGCAGCGTGTCTTTCGCCCAATCAGGTTCAGGAGTTTACAGAACTTTCACATCATTTGGGAATGGAAGTTTTACTCGAAATTCATACCGAAAAAGAGCTTGAACATTTCAATTCAGAAATTGATCTGGTGGGAATTAATAATAGAAATTTAAAAGATTTTAAAGTTGATTTGCAACATTCCGTGAATTTGAAAAATCAGCTCCCAAAAGATGTTTTATCCGTTGCAGAAAGCGGAATTTATCATGTGGAAGATTTTAATTTTCTGAAGGAAAAAGGTTTTGACGGATTTTTAATGGGAGAATATTTTATGAAAAATGAAAATCCCGGAAAAAAATTTGAAGAATTTGTTTCCACAGTAGCAATATAAAAGTTTATCAATGTAACAATGAAAATACAACAACTAAATCTCAAAGTCTGTGGTTTAACAAGATTAGACCAAATTCATCAATTAATTTCTATGAATACGGACTTTCTTGGTTTTATTTTCTATGAAAAGTCGCCAAGATATGTTTTGAATCATTTGACATTGGAAGATATTTCAAAAGTTGAACATCATGGAAAAGTTGGAGTTTTCGTGAATGAAAGTTTAGATAAAATTATTGAAATAAGCCAAAAAGCCAATCTGAATTTCATCCAGCTTCATGGTGATGAAGATGAAAATTTCATTATTGAATTAAGAAAAAAAATACATCCTGAAATTCGAATTATTAAGGTGATAAGAATTGGAACCGAAAAATCGGAACAGATTCAAAAAACAATCAACCAGCAACCAACAACGATCAACTATTTACTATTCGATACCGATTCAACAGCTTTCGGAGGAACAGGAAAACAATTTGACTGGAATCTCTTAAACGAAATAAAAATTCCTCTTCCCTATTTTTTAAGTGGCGGAATTTCAGAAGAAAATATCGAAAATATGAATATTTTAAACCAAAAACCTTTTGCAATAGATATTAATTCAAAATTTGAAACCGAACCGGGAGTTAAAAATTTAAAGCAAATTGAAGGATTTAAAGAATTATATAAAGTGAAAAATCCGAAAGGAATTCTTTGAAGATTTGCAAAAACATAAAAAAACAAAACATTGAAAAAATATTATTCGAGAAAACTTAAACTTTTAAAACTCAAAAGACTGAACCTGGGATCGATAAGAAAATCTGTTCGCAAGGCTTTCTTTCCATCGAGGTTTAAAAACAAAAAAGTAGAGGAATTACAGCAGCTTGTCTCTCAAAATGACAGCAATATCGAATATTGGTATCTTGGAGGTTTATTAAGTGATTTCATCAATATCATTAAAAATTTTAACGAGAAAGATGTTGAATATTTTTTCAAAACCATCCATTTGTGGAACAGCTATCATTTGGTGGTAATTGCAGATAAATTGCTTGAAAACAACGTAAAAGCAAATGTAAAATATGATTTCGGGATCGTCTATTGCAAGATTTTTTGTTTGTATGAGAAATTTGATTCCTATTTTTTAATTGATAATCTGGAAATTGCTGTTACAATGTATTATTCCAAATTAGATGTAAATATTTTGCTCGATCTTACAACGAAAGTTCAGTTATTATTTGAATACAAACAAATCAGTAAACAACAATTTGATTATAACCTTTCATTTATAAATAAATTACAAAATGAATTATAAAAATCCCGATGAAAACGGATATTACGGAGAATTCGGCGGTGCATTTATCCCCGAAATGCTATATCCGAATGTAGAAGAACTGCAAAAAAACTATCTTGAAATCATTGAATCTGAAGATTTTCAACAGGAATATCAGGATTTACTGAAAAATTACGTTGGACGCGCTACACCTTTATATTTTGCTAAAAACTTAAGTCAAAAATACAATACTCAGATTTATTTAAAAAGAGAAGATCTCAATCACACCGGAGCTCATAAAATCAACAATGCTTTGGGGCAGGTTTTATTGGCAAAACGTCTCGGAAAAACAAGAATTATTGCAGAAACCGGAGCTGGACAACATGGCGTTGCAACCGCTACAGCCTGCGCTTTATTAGGGTTGGAATGTATCGTTTACATGGGCGAAATCGATATTCAGAGACAGGCTCCGAATGTAGCGAGAATGAAAATGTTGGGTGCGACAGTTGTTCCTGCAATTTCAGGTTCAAAAACATTGAAAGATGCTGTAAATGAAGCATTAAGAGACTGGATCAACAATCCTGTCACCACACATTATGTAATTGGAAGTGTGGTCGGTCCGCATCCTTTTCCCGATTTGGTGGCGAGATTTCAGAGCATTATTTCAAAAGAAATTAAAGAACAACTTTTCGAACAAATCGGAAGACAAAACCCTGATTATGTGATCGCTTGCGTTGGTGGCGGAAGCAATGCAGCAGGAACTTTCTATCATTTTGTGAATGAAGAAAACGTAAAGATCATCGCCGCTGAAGCCGGAGGTTATGGGATTGATTCAGGGAAATCGGCAGCGACAACTTTCTTGGGAACCTTGGGCGTTTTACACGGAAGCAAAAGCTTGGTTATGCAGACAAAAGACGGTCAGGTTATCGAACCACACTCGATTTCTGCAGGATTAGATTATCCGGGAATCGGGCCTTTTCATGCCAATTTATTTAAAGAAAACCGTGCTGAATTTTTCAGTATTAATGATGATGAAGCATTGAAGTCGGCTTTTGAATTAACAAAATTGGAAGGAATTATCCCCGCGTTGGAAAGTTCTCATGCTTTGGCGGTTTTAGATAAAAAGAAATTTAATGAAAATGATATTGTCGTTATTTGTTTAAGCGGTCGCGGTGATAAGGATATGGAAACGTATTTGAAAGTACTGGAGGATGGAAGGCAGAAGATGGAAGTTTAATTCCGTTAAAGATAAAATTGGTCAACTTAAACTTATTAAATTATGAATTCAGAAAACTTCAAACTTCAAGCTTCGAGCTCCCCACTTCAAAAAAAACTCAACATATACTTCACGGCAGGAATTCCCCAGTTGGAAGATACAGCCGATATTATAAAATTAATTCAGGATTCCGGAGCAGATATGCTGGAAATCGGAATGCCGTATTCTGATCCTGTTGCGGACGGTCCCGTTATTCAAAAAGCCCATGAATTGGCTCTGAAAAACGGAATGACCATTGAAAAGTTATTTTCTCAACTAAAAACCATTAAAAACGAACTCAAAATTCCGGTGATTTTGATGGGATATATTAATCCTGTTTTAAGCTTTGGATTTGAAAATTTCTGTACCGCGTGTTCTGAAAGCGGAGTTTCCGGATTAATTATTCCCGATTTACCTCCTATTGAATTCGAAAAAAATTACCGGAAAATTTTAGAAAAATACAATCTTAATTTCACCTTTTTGGTAACACCCGAAACCTCAGATGAAAGAATTTTATATTTAGATTCTTTAAGTTCAGGGTTTTTATACGCTGTAAGTTCCTCATCCACAACAGGAAATGAAAATACCGTGTTGAAAAATGAAAGCTATCTTTCAAAATTGGCTTCTCTTCCACTCCAAAATCCTGTGATGATCGGTTTTGGAATTAAATCAAAAGAAGATTTCGAGAATGTCACAGAAAAAGCAGACGGCGGAATCATCGGAACTGCCTTTGTGAATATTCTACTACAAAATAGAGATTGGAAGAAAGAAGCCATAGATTTTATACATTCCATAAAAGCGTAAAAATCACTAAATTTGTCTATCAAAAAATGGTATGAACACACATCAAAATAAAGTAGTAGAATTTGAAGATCTAGGTATAAAAGAATATCAACCCGCTTGGGATTATCAGGAAAAGCTGATGAAAGATATTATCGACATCAAAGTGAAAAACCGCGATCTCTCTGACGAACAACATATTACAACGCCCAATCATTTTATTTTAGTGGAACATCCTCACGTTTATACGTTGGGAAAAAGCGGACACGAAGAAAATATGCTTGCCGGAATCGACAAGTTAAAAGAAATCGACGCCACTTTCGTAAAAGTAAACCGCGGCGGAGATATTACCTATCATGGATACGGACAAATTGTTGGTTATCCTGTGTTGGACCTTGAAAATTTCTTTACAGATATTCATAAATACATGAGAAATCTGGAAGAAGTAATCATCAGAACCATTGCAGATTACGGCTTGAAGGGCGAACGTTCTCCCGGAGAAACCGGAGTTTGGCTGGATGTGGGAAAACCTTACGCGAGAAAAATCTGTGCGATGGGCGTAAAAGCTTCTCGTTGGGTAACTTTACACGGTTTTGCATTAAATGTGAATACTGATATGCGTTATTTTGAATACATTATTCCATGTGGAATTAAAGATAAGCAAGTAACTTCTATCAAAAGAGAGCTGGAAAGAGACCTGACTCCCGAAGAAATGGAGGATATTAAAGCGAAGATCAGAAAGCATTTTGCTGATGTTTTTGAAGCGGAATTGGTGATTAAATAATGGAAATTATTAAAGTCAAATATAAATCAAGCTGGTTTGTAACAATCGTTTTCGGATTCGGATTATTACTTGCCAGTTTTATTATATTTTTTCTTCTTCCGCTTTTGGCTTTACAGGAAAATTCATTTTGGTTTTCATTATTTCATTATGCTTTTAGTGTAGTTCCTTTTTTAGCTTTTTTTATTCTTATCCTTTATTTCTGGCTGTGGAACACGTTCGGAAAAACAGTTTTGGAATATGATGCTGAGAAAATTATTGTTACTAAAAAATATAAACTATTCAATAAACCAAAAACGTATTACAGAACTGAAATTCAGAAAATAGATGTTGAGGATTTTAAAATAGAAAGAACAAAATATAATCTTCGCTATCATTATTCCTGGTCTGATTCTACTTTTTCAGTTGTATTTATCTGCAATGATTTACCTGTACGAATAGTTGACTGGATTACTTATGAAAAAGCAAATAAAATAGCAGAGCAATTAATTTTATAAATAAGTTTGTCATCCTGGAAGGATCTAAGGATAGTATTAGAAAATAGTTCGGTAAGATTCGCGCCTAGATCCTTTCAGGATGACAAATATTAGGGATATAAACCTCATAGGTTTTAAAAACCTATGAGGTTTAATTTTTTTGTAACAGTCGCAAATTCCTAGCCGCGATTGGAGCAATTGTTTGAGCTCATTTTGTAGGGTTTCGGCGGCTTTGCCGCCGAAACCCTACAAAATAGCGAGTGCGGAAAGCGGGAAATAGCTTCAAATAAAAAGTTTAATATTCTAATTTCATCAAAACAAATTGAAAAATCTTTTAACCTTATTCATTACAATCTGTACCTGCATCAATTTCTATTCACAAAATACGTACGCTTTTTTCGGTTCATTTAATCGAGATAAAAATACGGAAGGGATTTATGTTTATGAATTAGATACCATTAGCGGAAATTTATCTAAAATTACGACTTTCACAGGTATTTTAAATCCTTCATTTCTCACTTTATCTCCAAACGGAAGATATGTTTTTGCCTGCACGGAAAGTAAAACCCAGAACGGCGGAAAAGTAAGCAGTTTTGAATTTAACCCTGAAAATAAATCGTTGACTTTCATTAACAGTCAAAAAAGTGGTGGTGAAAATCCGGTTTACCTCACCGTTCATCAAAGTGGAAAATGGTTGGTTAATGGAAATTATACGGAAGGAAGTGTTTCCGTTTATCCGATTTTAGAAAACGGAAAAATTGACCCTTATGTTCAGAATTTTCAATTTTCGGAAGGAAGCGTAAACCCAGACAGACAGGATCGTTCTCATATTCATTCTACGGTTTTTTCGCCTGATTTTAAGTATATTTTTATGCCTGATTTGGGAGCGGATAAAATTCGGAGTTATCAATTTAATAGTGAAAGTAAAGAGCCTTTAAAAACTGCAGAAATTCCTTTTACTCCGACAACTTTAGGAAGCGGACCGCGACATTTTACTTTTCATCCCAACGGAAAATTTGCCTATTGTATTGAAGAAATGGGAGGAGCGGTAAGCATTTATTCTTATGAAAACGGAAAATTAAATAATCTACAAAGGATCAACACGCATTCCGAAAAATATAAAGACGATTTTGAAAGTTCGGATGTTCATATTTCGCCCGACGGAAAGTTTTTGTACGCGTCCAATCGCGGAAAAGAAAATAATATTGCTATATTTTCAATTCAAAATGATGGAAAATTAAAAATAATCGGTTATCAATCCACAAAAGGAAAACATCCGAGAGTTTTTGCTCTCGATCCTACCGGAAAATTCTTGATTGCAACAAATGCTGTAAGTGGTGATGTGGTTGTTTTTAAACGAAATTCTGAGACGGGTTTATTGAAAAAAGCAGGTAAAAAAATTAAAATTAAAAATGCTTCTTGTGTGCAAATCAGGAAGTATTAATTTCCCTATATAATGAATAATTTCATATTTTTGGTTACCACACATTTACAATGTATTTTGTAAACTAATATTATCTTTTTTATGAAAAATATTCTTTTAATCGTAGTAATATTAAATACGATATACTGCAAATCTCAAAAAAAAGCAGATGAAATTAATGTCTTATTTATTGGGAACAGTTTAACTTATTTTCATGATATGCCACAAACTGTTCAGAAAATGGTTGATGAAACAAATCCTAATATAAAAATCGAACAAAGTACATTTCCGGGTCAATCTTTGTCCGGTCATTTATCGGAAATCATCACATCAAGAACAGAAGACGGAATTAATACAAGACAAAAAGAAGCCGGCGAAATTACAGAGACAGAAAAAAAAATCTTAGAAAAAAAGTGGGATTTCATTATTCTGCAGACAGGAACAGTGGATGTTTTAATTCCGGAAAATCGTGAATTGAAAGTAAATAAAGCTATTGCAGATATTAAAAAACTGGTTTCAAACCCAGAATGTAAGTTTATACTTTTCAATACTTGGGCATCTAAAAACACCTATCCTCAACAATATTGCTATCCAAATTATTTTATTGATGAGTCTATCCAAAAAGATCAATGTTGTTCACCTGTTATTAAAAGTTTAGAAAATGAGGTTGAAATAATTAATGAAGCTTATCAGTTAATTGCTAAAGAAAATAATTTAATAAAATCTGATAATGGAAGCAAAGTTTTTGAAGTTCTTACAAAACACCCTGAAATTGAACTTTATGAAGATGAAATTCACCCCAATAAATACGGATCTTTTTTAAACGCCTGTATTTTTTATCAAATATTAACCGATAAGAAAGCTTCTAATTTAAAATATAATGGAGACATTGAAGCCAAAACATCTGCAATATTAAAGAAAACTGCTGAATAAAATCCGATTAATAAACCTGTTACCTCATCACAAAATCACTTTTGTAAGCAACATTAAAAAAACATTCCACATGAAAATGTATATTATTGTAAAGAATGACATTCCGGATAAACTGGTTTCCGGTAATAACTGCACATGCTTCCTTAGCTTGTTACAAAACCTACGAACGTAACGAGAATATGATACAATGGATGAATGGAATATTTAAAAAAGTCGTTTGTATAGTCGACGAAACTGAATTTAATAACTTTAAAAATGAGACTGATTTTGTTGTATTGACAGAATCTTCACTCGATAATAAAGAAGTTGTTTTAGCATTTTGTCCGCGAGAGGAATACCCGAAAAAATTTAAATTCCTGAAAATGTGGACGCCTCAAAACATATAAATCGAAATTCAAATTTAGAAATATCATTCATTATCTCGTCACAGAATCACTTTTCTTAAATGCATCAACAGGTTGATACGCATCATTCTTCTCTTTTTCTTTTTTATCTGAAATTAAAATCCCGAAAAGATGATCGATTTCGTGTTGGAAAATAACGGCTGTGAAACCTTCCACTATTTCTGAAAATTTCTGCCCTTTCAAATCAACATATTCCAGTTGAATAACCTTACTTCTGTAAAATTGATCTCTGAAATCAGGGATCGACAAATCACCTTCCGGACCAAGATTCTGTAACTCCGATCTCCAGACAATGACAGGATTGATAAAATATTCCAACGGTTCTCCGGCTTTATCAAAACGCTGAACCCAAACAATTTTTCTGTTGATTCCCACTTGTGGCGCCGCAATTCCAACTCCACCGTCGGTTGCCGTGAGAGATTCTTTCATTCTGTTGACCAAAATTGCCGTGTTTTTATCAAGCGGATCAATTTCTGTGGAAAGACTTAATAATGTTTTATGTTGATTGTCATCGGTTGTCTGATAAATCGGTAACGCAGAATTTTTATCACCTTGGTTGATGATGGATATTTCTGTTGGAGTTAATTTCTGAGCATTAATTAAACCGATGAAAAGTAGGAATAAGAAGGATAAATTTTTCATTTTTGTTGAGTGTTAAACAAAGATAAAGATTGTGTTTAAGTTTTGGTTAAAACCCATTAGATTTTTCACACTAAAAAACGGGCTAAAACCCGTTCCTATTGATTAAATTTAAGTTCTATTTTAAATTAACTAATACGTCTTCGTCATATCTGCCGGAATAATCAAGTTAAAATCTGTTGGAATATAGTCTTTTTCAGGAACTTTCAATTCCGGGTTTTCGGATTCAAAAACAGAGATTACTGCCATTTTCAGGTTTGGATTTTTCTGTTTAATGTACCAATAGATTCCGCCGAATTCTTTGCTGTGGTAATTGCCATTGTAATGAATGAATGTCTTTCCGGCTTGCATATTTTTCAAAATAGATTCCGCCATTGTTGCGTCTTTTGTCGCCTGAGCCGAAATAAAATTCATCACTTTTGTTCCTTCCGCATGTTCACCCATCATCGCTTTCATTTCAGGATAACCGGGCGTATCTAAAGTAACTTTGATTGGTAATTGAGCGATATAAGCTTTTTCTTTTTCACTTAAGTTATTCAAAGATTCTAAGCCTTCTTTTGCCGTTTGGGAAGCATATTTTCTTGGAATATTGGTGGCGATGAAATTCAGTTTTTTGTCTTTAGCAAAATCAACCAACGGTTTGTAATCTGTCGCATAATTATTCCATAAACGTGCTGAATCTTTCAACGTTTTAGCATCGAATTTTCCGCTTACATATTGATTCAACTGAGACTGATTATCTCTTTCAAACATTTCAGCACCCAAAATAAGCTGTCCGTTTTTCTTTTCAAACAAAGCTTCCGTAATCTTCAGCTGAAGCCAATGATTAATCGAACTGTTATGATTTTCGCCAAAGAAAACAACATCATAATCCGCCAGTTCTTTGACTAATTTTTCAGTCTTTATTTCCTTTCCTTTTTTATCATAAAATTGATAGGCTTTGAAGTCTTGAGCATTGATAGCACCGAAACTTATCAATAATAGGGCTATGAAAATATTTTTCATTTTTATTTTTTTATCGTTTTAGCAACCAGCATTTTTGTCATCCCGTAAGGATCTAGACACGAATCTTTCCAGTTTACTCTCTAATAATTTTGCTTAGATCCCTACGGGATGACAAACTAAGCGAATAAATGGAAATGCTTATGACTTTTGTGGTAACCAAATTTACAATTTTACCTTAAGAAAAAAGCCGCCCTGCAAAAAACAAAACGGCCTCATAAAATCATCTAACTATTTATTTTTCTAACTCAGCTACAAGGTTTTTCCATTCTTGTAACTCAGGAATTCCGGGTTTTCTTTTTCCGAAGAACTGAACGATAAAATCTCCTTCATTATTGAATACTTCGATAGCCGTAACTTCGCCGTCTTCAGTAGGTTTTTTCACGATCCAAGCTTCAGCGATTTTCGTTACATCAAGGTGTAAATTGAAATCAGGATCCATCACATTGAACCATTGTTGATGCCAAAGCGTTTTCTTCACTTCACCTGTGTGAATCTGGATAATCCCTCTGTTTCCAACAAAAACCATGATAGGAAGTCCTTTTTCAGAAGCATCTTCCAAAACGTTTACCACTTTTGCAGTATCGATTTTTTTGGTGAATCCTTCGGGAGCCAATCTTAAAGCCTGTGTTCTGCTTACCCCGAATTTTCTTGTCATCATAAAGAAATCGTGCGTATCTTTCAATTCTGTCCAAGCTTTTTGGAAACCTTCAACATCGATTTCAGAATCAGCTTTTTCTTCAGCTTTTGGAGCTACCGTTTCTAATTCTAACGTGTGATTTTGTTCTTCTGCTTTAAATTTCTCAACAATAGCATCGAAAGCAGCTTCGGTACTGTCTTTTGTTAAATAAATTTTGTGAAGCGCCAAACCGTCTTTTCCGAAGAACTGAAGACTCTTTTTGTCACCTTCCACTACTCCGAAAGCGAATTTCCAATGGTTAAGGAAAATCCTCAAATCGATATCTTCCCCTACGAAAAGCTGTGCGTGAGGACTGCTGAAATCCCCGTTCAGATAAGTCCCTTTTCTCTCGTGAACACACTCGTCGTTGCGCGTAAGAGCCATTACTTTTCCTAATTGTTCTGCTTCAGTTAAAATATCTTTAAATTCGGGCTTTAAAACCGTTACGCCGTTGCCTACGTTTGTTGCTAATAATTCAGCTTCGCTTACACCAAGCTCTACAGCTGCATTTCTGATTCTTAAATGTGGGTTTTCAGCTTTCAGAGCTTCCCATTTTTCCTTCAAATCGTTTACTAATGTGCTCATTATTTTATTTTTTTATGGTTAAAACTGTATAATTTCTTGTTATTGTTTCGTCTCCTGTTTTACTTTTTACCTGCTCTTCTTTTTCGGAGATTTTCATTCTTGTAAAATGACTTTTGGAAACTGTTTCTTCCATTTCATCCGTATTATATAAGGTAAAATCGAATTTTGTGAAAGGCAGTTTTTCCATGAAATCTCTTTGCCCGAAAGTGAGAACAAAAGTTCCGTTGTCTTTTAAAACCCTGTAAATTTCATTTAAATAATCAATGGGTTCTTTCCAAAAATAAACGGTGTTCACGGTAAATATTTTATCGAATTTTTTATCTTCAAAAGGAAGTTTTAATCCTTCATACAAAACAAATTCAGCCTGATTTTTAAATTCTTCATTTAATCTTTTGGCTTCATTATGCATTGTTTCAGAAATATCAATTCCTGTATATTGTATATTTTGAGCTTTATTTAAAATACTTTTAACGTGACCTGCGTTTCCATGTCCTATTTCAAGAACGGTTTCATCGTCTTCTATTAAAAGAGTTTTAATGCTTTCCAGCGTCATTCCGATGTTGGTGGCATTCATCATTTCGCCGATTTCAATCCCTTTTTCACCTTGAGGATTGGCAAGATTCTGCGCTAATATTTTTAAGTTTTCGTTTTCCATATTATCCGAAAATAATCATTGGGTTATTAGTAATTGGATGGTCGCAAATCGTACACGGAAAGTTGTACGCTTCGGTTATATTTTCTGAGGTAAAAACTTCTTCCGGCGTTCCATAAGAAGAAACCCTTCCTGATTTCATTAATAAAATTTTGTCTGCAAACTGCGCTGCCAAATTCAAATCATGGAGAACAACAATCGCCGAATTAGCTTTTTTAGTGAAATTTTTAATGATTTCTAACGCTTTATATTGATGTTTTACATCCAAATTATTCAAAGGTTCATCGAGAAAAACGAGTTTATGGGAAATTTCGTTCTGTAATTGCGCCATCACTCTGGAAAGATGTACCCGTTGTTTTTCACCGCCCGACAACGTATTGTATTCTCTGTCTTTTAAATGATAAACATCCGTTTCATACATCATATTATTCATCGCTTCATGGTCTTCCTGTCTCGGCTGAGCGTCAAAATACGGGTAACGCCCCATCATCACGACATCTTTCACCTCAAGAGGAATATCATTGCTGTTGTGCTGGGAAAATTTCGCCTTGTGTTTCGACAATTCTCTTACTTCCCAATCTCCGATGTTTTTATCTTTAAATAAAACTTTCTGTCTAGATTTTACTTCATTCGCCAAAACGCTCAGAAGACTAGATTTTCCTGCTCCATTCGGACCAACGATTGCTAGAAACTCGCCGTATTCCAAAGAAACATCCACGGCGTCAAGAATATGAAATTCTTTATGTTTATAACTGATCTGGTGTGCCTTTATCATTACAAACTTTTTTTGAATTTAACTAAAATAGCGATGAAAATAGGACCTCCCATTAACGCCGTTAAAATACCGATCGGCAATTCTGAAGGTTCTACAATACTTCTGCTGAATGTATCTGCCGTTAACAGCAAAATGCTCCCAAAAACCGCTGATAGTGGTAAAATAAAGGTATAATTTGATTTAAATAAAAGTCTTAAAATATAAGGGACAATAAGACCTACAAAACCAATCGTTCCTGAAAAAGCCACCGTTGTTCCTACCATTAAAGCGGTAAGAATGATGATTTGTTTCTTCAACCTTTCCACATTAATTCCTAAATGCTGTGCATCTTTTTCACCTAACATCATCGCATTCAATGCCTTACCTTTTGGTAACAAAATGATATAAGAAATGAGTAAAACGATTCCTAAAATAATATTCTTCGTCCAAGTTGCAGCAGCTAGACTTCCTAAATTCCAGAAAGTTAAATCTCTCAACTGATCGTCTTTAGAAATATAAATTAAAAAACCTGTGATAGAGAAACCGATTGCAGTAATTGCCACTCCGCTCAACAACATCATGACAACATTCGTTTTTCCTCCGCTCGTAGAAATTCTATACACCAAAAGCATGGATAACAAAGAACCGATAAAAGCAGAAATACCTACCAACGAAAATTGTACGGCTTCAGGAAGATATTGCTTGAAATGCCCTCCTAAAACGATCGCAATGGCGGCAAGTAAAGTCGCTCCCGATGTTAATCCTATTAAATCTCCCGTGGCTAAAGGGTTTTTAAACAATCCCTGCAAACCTGTTCCTGAAACGGCAAGCATGCTTCCGATAAGAATCGCCATGATAATTCTGGCTGCTCTTACGTCCCAAACTACATATTTATCACTTAATGATAAACCTGAATCTCCTCTGATTACTTTTCCCAACACTTCAAACGCAGATTTACCTCCAAAGTCGTAAACCCCTGTATTAAGAGACCATACTGCTATAATGACAAGCAGTATGGCGCTCATTGTAATGTAAAAGTATAATTTACTTTGTGCTTTCAACTAAAAGTTTGTTTAATCCTACTGCAGCCTCTCCTAATCTTGGTCCGAAACCGGAAATTAAACCTCCGTCCATCGCGATGATCTTCTTATTTTTACCGGCGTTTGTCTGAGAAACACCCGGCATTTTAAGTGCTCCTTCGTTTCCACCTGCACCTTCTAATCCGCTTGTGAAGAAGAATAATACATCAGGATTTGCTTTTACCACCGCTTCCGGAGTTAATGGTTTGAAATCTTCAAAATCTTTTACCGCATTTTCTCCTCCTGCAAGACCGATTAATGCATCCATCGGAGTTTTTGTACCTGAAACCATCAACATATTTCCTCTGGCGTAGATGAACAATACTTTTGGCTTTTTCGCGATAGGCTGGATTTGTTTTAAATCTGCATCGATTTTATCGTTCAATTTCTGATAATCTGTATTTCCGATCGCTTTTGCTACGTCTGCAATTAATTTTTTAGTTCCGTCAACGGTAAATTCTTGCTTGAAAGTTTCAGTTTTGATTCCTGAAGCCTTGATTTTCCCCATTAATTCTGGGTTGATATCTTTATCAGAAGCTAAAATCAAAGTCGGAGAAACCGCCATGATCGGCTCAATCGTCATTGATCTCATGTGACCCAAATCTTTAGCCGTAGCTTTCAAAGAGGCAGGATATGTACTTGTAACGTCTGTTCCTACGATTTCTTTTTCGTGACCTAAAGCAGCTACGATTTCTGTAATTCCGCCATTAAGAGTAACGATTTTATTATTAGATTTTGGTGTTTCTGAGCTAACTTCCGTTTTATTTTCTGTTTTAGCACCTTCTTCTTTTTTACAAGAATACACCGCCATAAGCACAGAAGCCGCAAGAATGAATTTTTTCATGATATACTATTATTTGATTTATTTTTTTAATTAAAGTAATATTTGATTTTTAACTCAAATTTCAAATAGTACTAATAATTACTGATTTTTTACAAAGGTTTGTATTCGAACTGAGGGTTTCCTCTTTCTCCCGTATCACTTTTTGTAAGTCTTGTGAATCTTACCTTAAAGTAATATCCATCGGAATCTTTAATCACATAGAAACGATCTCCGTAGACTTCCAATCCGTTTGTTCCTACAGGATTTCTCCAGTTTGCACCGATTATTCTGTGATCATTGTAAATAAATTTAGACTGATCGATATCTGAAGATTTAAAATTATTATATGCTTCAACACCAGATCCTGAAGTAACAACCACTTCGTATGCTCCAACTCCACCTACATTATTATGGGTAACAAAATCTGCATAGATGTAGCTTCCCGCTCCTGTAATAATATTAGTGAAAACGGTAAAACAAAGATCCCATTTCTTTTTTTCCGGCTGAATAAATACTTCTTTATTGTTTTTTAAGCTAACAAAGTTATAGTTGTAAGCTGTATTTTTAGTAATATTTATTTCTTTATGAGTGTTTGAAGTAAGCTCTGCATATTTCACTTTATATCCATCGCTTGATCTTATAATCTGTACTTTCATCCAACCTCTGCTGTCGCCACCTGTGGAAACAGAACCTACCGGAACTGTACCTGTATAAATTTCTTTACCCATGTTTACCAGATAGACTGCGTTTTCAGAATCGTTTGCTTTTATTTCTTCAATGGCAGTATATCCAGAAGGGAAATTTCCATTAACATCATCAATATAAACTTCGTTAGAAGGGTTAAAATTAGCCACCTGAACCTGATTTTTCAAAGTTGCGACACTTGCATCTGTAACCAGATCTATATCTGTAGCACTAGGAATTTTTCCTGCAGCCATCATAATCGATGAATTTAAAACTACCTTAAAAGCACTTCCAGAATATAATGCAAGATCCCAATCTGTTCTTTTCGTAAGAATTTCCTTTCCTTCACTCAGATCAAACCAAACCTGGTTTGGCTCTGTAGCACCACCAACAAAGGGACTTACGATTGCACCTTCCACAGGAAACACTGCAACAGGATCTTCATTATCATTAATACATGACTGAGAAATAAAAGATGCTCCTACTAAAAGACCAAATAGTATTTTTTTCATTTTTAAAATTTTAAAAATTATAATTTAATCGTGCGAAATAACTTCTTCCATAGAAAAGATTCTGATTATCCGGAGCTGCATTATGTGCATTTCCCGAAGCTATTGAGTTTCTCACACTTGATACATCGAAAATATTTTTAATACCTAAGCTTAATTCTACATGATTGTTAAAGAATGGCTGTGTCACGGTAAAGTTCATCATGTTAAAGTCTCCTACTTCTCCTAAAAAGAATTTTGGCTCTGCAGCAACATTTGCGGTAACTTCCTGAGTATATTGCTTTCTTACCCCGGTATATTTATAATAAAGGGCAAATAATGTTTTTACTTTCGGTAAGGTATAATTCGCTGAAAAATTGGCTTCAGTATAGAAATTATAATCATCCGGAGAAACAATTCCGGCAGCATTAAGAACCTGAGAAATTCCCATTACTGAGACTCCTGCATTTAAAGAGAAATTGTCTTTTCTTGCGGTAACTCCTGCACCAAATAAAAGCGATTTGTATTTATCGATATTTAAATATGTATATTTTAATGGACTGCTACTGATAATAACATCCTGAATTCTGTCTTTCACATCAAGATACATTCCTGATGCACTGAAATTGAATTTCCAAGAATTCGCGGTTGTTGTTTTATAATCCCAAAATAAACCTAATGAATATCCTGTTTCAGGTTTTAGGTTCTCATTACCTCTGATATCGTGGTTGTTATCAACAACATAGGTGTAAAGTTCTTCGTAAGTCGGGAATCTGTTTGAAGATCCGAAAACTGCACGAAGATCTGAATTTTCAGAAGTGCTTACTCTTGTCGTTAATGAATAATTATACTGGCTATCAAATTTATCGCTTAATGCCAATCTTACTCCCGGACGTAATGAAAATATATCTGTCACTTTCCATTCTGCAGAAACGAAATTTGAATAATTAAAAATTGCTTTATTCACATCGGGACGTTCTGATACACTTTGAAATGTAGAAGCATTGGCAAAACCACTGGTTCTGTCTAATTCATATCCAACTTGGAAATTAATCTTTTCATTATCAAGAAAATTACTGAACATTCCTCGTGAATAAAGTATTTTAGAATCGTAATATGTCGATTTGTCTGCTCTTGAAATCTCCTGTCTGTTTGGAACATCATAGACATAATCCTGAAGCTCTCTTTTCTGTGTCTGATAAGAAAAATCACCATTGTAATTTATTCTTCCCAATTTTGTCTGAATATTAAACTGGTGAATCCATCTATTCGTAAAATAATCTTTGTCCTTAGAAATGTAAGTTCTGTTTCCTCCTCCTAAAGGCAAATCTTCTATGATTGGATTATAGAAATTAACTTCTTCACTCAAATAATTGATTTTATAGAAGAAAGATGTATTATTTTTAGAATAACGAACTGCTGCGTTGGTAGATAGCTGATCTTTTGGTAACCATTCGTAGCCTCTATTTCCGTCATTTCCTTCCGTGAAATATTTATAACCATTATATTTGCCTTTGTAACCCTGAAAATCATTATGATTAATATCTGCAGTCACAGACCAGTTATCATTGATCTTATATCCTAAATTCAAAGACTGAACGTGGCGCCCGTTTCCTTTTTTAAACCAATCATAATCTTTTCCTATAGTTTCCTCCTGTAATGAAACCGAAGCATTGATCTTTTTGGAATAACTTTTCTTAGTGATAATATTTATAACACCAGCAACAGCATTATTACCATATTCAACACCCATCGCACCTTTTACAATCTCAATACGCTCAATATTATTTACATTGATTTTGCTAAGATCTACTTGGTTTCCAGCTCCTCTATCGTTTACTACAGGAATATTATCGATAAGAATTTTCGTATAAGCCCCACTTAGTCCCATAATACTGGCATCAGAATCACCTGTTCCGGAATTGGGCTCAATTAAAATATTAAGATTTTGATTAAGAACTTCGGCTACAGTAGTTACTGCCATGTTTTTAATTTGTTCAGCATCAATTACTTCAACTTTATAAATAGATTTATTGATAGATTGCTGCATATATTGCCCTGTGATGACAACCTCCTCTATTTTCTTCTGTTTAAGAGAATCATTTTCCTGTGCATTCACCCATAGAATAGTGGATAAAGATAGAATGGAAAGCACTTTCTTCTTCATAGACGCAAAAATTTTCGACAAATATAGCGCTTTATTTAGAACAATTAAAAATAATTACTTATTTTTGTGGAATAATTCTAAATAAAAATAACGTTATGAAATTAAGACTACTTCTTGGAACTCTAATGCTTACGGCTATTACAGCTAATGCACAAGTAGCTGCAATCAACGAAAATTTTAATAGCTTCACATCTGGAAATACAACATTTCCACAAAGCCAATGGTCGGTAGTACTTCCTACTGCAACGGGAAATCCTGGTCCAATGATGATTGTATTTGATGATGCTGTTACAGCAGGTAATAAGTACATCCAATCTTATTCCGGTGCTAATATGAATACGCCTCAATATTTGGTATCCCCTCAAATCGTAGCTCCAACAGGAAATACAAGCATTTCTTTCAAAGCTCGTAAAAACTCGGCATCTGCACCGGTGAGTATTCAGGTTGGTTTGGCGTCAAGCCCTACAGATATGACTACTTTCGTAGGATTGGGAACTGCGACAATGCTTACAACAGATACTTTCCAGACAATTACAGTTACAGTACCTAGTTCATCTTCAAGTTATTTAGTATTCAGAACAGTAAATGCTGTTCCTGCTCCGCATACTGCTGTTGATATTGATGATGTTGTATATAGTACTACAGCTGTTCTTGCTGTTTCAGATAACGTAAGATCTAAAGAAGAAGTTCAGTTTGCTGTTAATTCCGACAATACAACGCTACAATTCGTAGCTAAAAAAGATCCTAAAAACATCCAGATTTATTCTGCAGGAGCTCAAAAAGTTGCCGGAGGAAAATTATCTGGACGAACATTCGACATCAGCGCTCTTCAAACTGGCGTTTATTATATCATTATTGAAACTGCTGAAGGTTCGGTAGTGAAATCAAAATTCATTAAAAAGTAAGATTTATTAGACCTAACTTACCATTTAAAAGGCTGATTTATGATTTTCATAGATCAGCTTTTTTTATGAATAAAATTTAATAATTACTCTTAAACAGCATCACGACACACTTTTCAAGTAAAAATAAAAGTAAAACACGACAAATGTCATGTTTTTATTTAGAATAGTTAAAAATAAATACATAGTTTTGTGGAATCATTCTAAATAAAGAAATATAACATTAAGATATTATGAAAACAAAATTACTTTTTGCTACAATGCTTGCTTTTGGTGTACAGCAAACTGTTTTATCTCAGGTAGATGCCAACGGATATACTACAGTAAACCTTACAACAGGGGCAAACTATCAAAATCGTGTGTTCTTTGATTTTAGTGCGAATAACGTCGTTTCACAACCTGCAGATTCATGGGATATAGCATTCTACAGAAATTCGAGCATGAATTTTGGATCAAGGGTAAATGACGGTCAGAATATTGAAGTTTATCAGGCTTCAACTGTTCCTACAGAATGGGATAATATCAATATTGCAAATATCGCATCTTGGGGAAGCCCTTTGTATAACCCGGATCAGACAACTTCTCTACAGGATGGAGCTTTCGAACAAGGTACTGCAACCTACGGATGGGGAGAATATAATGTAGGAAACCACCACGTTGAAGGAAAAGTGATCTTTGTTTTAAAATATTTAAATACAAACACGTATTATAAATTTATGATCACTGATTATTTTGGTGGTTACACATTCAAATATGCAAAATGGAACGGTACAACTTGGGATGCTACGCAGACAAAAACTCTTGCAAACGGTACTGATGATGCGTTTTTCAATTACTTCTCTTTCACAACAGGAGATAAAGTTGCCAACTTAGAACCACCAAAAGCAAACTGGGATCTGATGTTCACAAGATACTGGACTTTTTATATGAATATTATGATGTACAGATTATCCGGAGCCATCCAAAGTCCGAACGTTTCTGTGGCAAAAGTACAACCTGAAACTCAGGAGACGACAACAGCAATTCTTCCCGCTACGGCAGCATTTTCTAATAATCTTACCACAATCGGTCATTCCTGGAAACCTACAACGGGAATTTACAGCGATGTAGTTTATTATATTAAACAAGGATCTGAGTATTATAGAATGTATTTCACTCAAAATGGTGGTGCTTCGACAGGAAATATGTACTTCAAATACAAAAATATCACGTCATTTTTAGGAACTACAGATATCGCCAACAAGAAAGCTTCTTTCGGAATTTATCCAAATCCGACAACGGCTGACAAACAGGTAACCGTTTTATTTGATGTTAAAGAAAAAGTAAACAGCAAAGGTAATGTAGAAGTTTACGATCTCTCAGGTAAAAAAGTATACACTACAGAATTAACGAATCAGACAGGTTTCTATAAGCAGGATCTCAATCTTTCTCACCTTTCTTCAGGAAATTATTTAGTAAAAATTACTTTCGGAGGAAGCACAGAAACTAAGAAACTGATTGTAAAATAGGTACAAATGAATAGTGAATAAATCAACAAACCAATTCATGATTCACAAAAATAAATTTTAATACTTTCTATTTTTTCTAATAAAAGGCTGCTCATAATCTTGAACAGCCTTTTATATTTTTTATGTAAAATTTAGATGATAGATTAAACGTTCGCAAGAACTTCCCTCTCCCAGCTTCCAACATCCAGCCTAAAAACCTACAACGTTTTAAATCCTTTAAAAACCTGAGTCGAGCTTTCAAGCATTTTTGAAACATCTCTTCTGAAATCCAACAAATGATCTTGTCCGTTGTGACGGTTCAGATGTTCCTCGCTTTCCCACAATTCTACCATGAAAAAAGTTCCTTTATTGTCTTTATCTTCGATAAGATCATATTGCAGACAGCCTTCTTCCTTTCTGGTTTCTCTTACCAAAGCCTGAAAAAGTTCCACCGCTTCCATCAAGTAATTTTCATTAAACTTGAAAAGCGCAACTACATGTAAATTCATTGTTATTTTTTTAATGATGTAAAAGTAGAATATTTTCAAAACCGAAAGTGTTTTTACTCATCTTATTTTTCCACATTTAAGAGAAATTATCATTAAAAAACAGATTTATAGATTGTTATTGAACTCATAATGATCACCAAAGTTCCGATT
Source organism: Chryseobacterium ginsenosidimutans (assembly GCF_024807225.1). Lineage (GTDB taxonomy): Bacteria > Bacteroidota > Bacteroidia > Flavobacteriales > Weeksellaceae > Chryseobacterium > Chryseobacterium ginsenosidimutans. The sequence continues at coordinate 1,910,698 of NZ_JANUCO010000001.1, read as the reverse complement.
ACTATAAACATACTTTTCACAGGAAGTTTTGCCGTAAGCATTGCAGAAAATGGTGCGGTAATAATTCCGCCGATCAAAAGCCCTAAAATGATACTCCAATGTTGGATTCCTAATGTAAAAAAGAAAGTAATTGCTGCCGTTAAGGTTAAAATAAATTTCGCAACTGTAGAACTTCCGACTGCAAATCTTGGAGTGAAGGAATTTTTAATTAAAGTTCCTGTTACCAACGGTCCCCATCCGCCGCCTGCAAACGCATCGATGAAACCGCCAATGGCACCCAATCTCGTTAAATTCGTTTTCCTCTTTAATTTTTTACTCTGTCTTTCCTTAAAAGCATCCGACAAAATCTGAATTCCAAGGTATAACGTATAAAAAGAAATAATGGTTTTCGTAATTTTAGAATAATATTCGCCCAGATAAGTCAGTGAAACCGCTCCGATAATCGCTCCGAAAATGGCAGGAATTGCCAGTTTTTTCACCAAGCTTTTACTTACATTTTTCAATTTGATATGACTGATACTTCCGGCTGCCGTCGTAAAACTTTCCGCAGAATGAATACTTGCACTTACCGCATGCGGAGGAATTCCCAGGAATAAAAGTGTCGTTGTGCAAATCACACCATATCCCATTCCCATTGATCCCGCGACGATTTCAGCGAAAACTCCGACCAACATCATCCAATAAAAAATGTAATTATCTTTCGCTAAAACGTTTAAAAGCTCATCGAGATAGCCAATTTCGTACATCGAAAAGACCGCGATAAAAAGTATAGCGATGGTGACCAAAAACACATTTAATCTTATCTGAACTTTTCTTGTAATTACCATGTTATTAAGTTTTCCTGAAGTGTCATTTGAACAATAAAGAGCAATTAAATAGTTAAAAATTTGATATTCTTAAATAAGCTTAATTTCTTAAATCTTGATGGTTCAAAAAAATATTTATTAAATTATAAAATCATTACAGCTCCAACAGTTGAGTTGCTTGTCTCGTCGATCAAAACAGCATTTCCCGTTGCATTGCTCTCTTCAAAACTGTCAAAAACCAGTGGTGAAGCTATTTTTAAACGAACTTTTACAACTTCATTTAATTTTACACTTTCAGAAATTGGCGTTTTTTCTAATGTATTGACATCAATTTTATAATCGATTTCCTTTACAATAGCTTTTAAAACCTTGCTTTTATGTTGAATAAAATATTTATTCCCTTCATTTAATTCCTTTTTATCAAGCCAGCAAACGACCGCTTCAATTTCATTTTCAACCTTCGGAAGATGATCGGTTTTAACTAAAAAATCACCTCGACTGATATCAATATCATCTTCAATATGAATGACAGCGGGCTGATTCGCGAAAACAGAATCCACTTCTTTTCCGCCCGTTTCTATCTTTGAAATTTTAGTCTGAATATTTTGTGGAAGAACGGTAATTTCATCGCCTTTTTTATAAACTCCCGAAATCACTTCTCCCGCGTAACCTCTGTAATCATGCAGTTCATCGGTTTGCGGACGAATTACATATTGCACCTGAAATCTTGGACTTTCAAAGTTTTTGGATGAATTAATTTCAATATTCTCAAGGAAATCCAACAAAGTAGAACCTTCGTACCAAGCCATATTTTCAGATCGATCGACAATATTATCACCATGAAAAGCAGAAATCGGGAAATAATGAATATTTTCTAATCCTAATTTCTTCGCAACCAATTGATATTGAGCCTTAATATCGTTATAAACCTCCTCAGAATACTCCACCAAATCCATTTTATTGATCGCAACCACCACATTTTTCATCTTCAATAAAGAAGCAATAATCGAATGCCTTCTGGTTTGTTCGATCACGCCTTGTCTCGCATCGATCAGAATAACAATCAATTGCGAATTGGAAGCACCTGTAATCATATTTCGAGTATACTGAATATGTCCCGGCGCATCTGCAATAATGAATTTTCTTTTCGGCGTCGAAAAATATCGGTAAGCCACGTCAATCGTAATTCCCTGCTCTCTTTCTGCTCGTAAACCATCCGTTAAAATCGCAAGGTCTACTCCATTTTCGTTTTTATTTTTCGATTGCTTTTCCAACGCTTCAAGCTGGTCGATCAATATATTTTTACTGTCGTACAAAAGCCTTCCGATCAGGGTACTTTTCCCATCGTCTACACTTCCCGCCGTTATAAATCTTAATATGTCCATATTTATTAGTAATGAGTAATTGGTAATGAATAATTTAATTAAGGTTGAGATTAAGGTAAAGGTTGAAACTGAATTCTATAAACTTCAAGCTTCCTTCATCCAACTTCCAGCCTAAAAATATCCTCCTTTCTTCCTGTCTTCCATTGCGGCTTCCGTCACTTTATCATCAATTCTTGTTTCGCCACGTTCGGAAATTCGGGAAGCAGTAATTTCACTCACAACCTCATCCAATGTTTCCGCAGAACTTTCAACGGCTGCAGTGCAAGTCATGTCTCCGACGGTTTCTGTAGCGAACTCTTTTATTCACAATCTCATCATTTTCATCAATTTGAATAAAATCAGAAACGGCAATTAATTGTCCGTCAAACTCAATCACATCACGATCATGAGCAAAATAAATCGGAGGAAGTTGTATATTTTCTTTTTTGATATAATTCCAGACATCGAGTTCCGTCCAGTTGGAGATCGGGAAAACTCTTACATTTTCACCTTTGTTGATTCTTCCGTTGTAGATATTCCACAATTCGGGACGTTGTAATTTCGGATCCCATTGCCCGAACTCATCACGAACAGAGAAAAAACGTTCTTTCGCTCTGGCTTTTTCCTCATCTCTTCTCGCTCCGCCAATACAGGCATCAAACTGAAATTCTTCGATCGTATCTAATAAAGTATGGGTTTGCAACCAGTTTCTCGAAGCAAATTTTCCTTTGGGTTCCGTTAAATTTTTAGCCTTAATTGTATCTTCAACCTTTCTTACAATCAATTCTGCACCTATATTTTCTGCTAAATAATCTCTGAACTGCAATGCTTCCGGAAAATTATGTCCCGTATCAATATGCACCAACGGAAACGGAATCTTCATCGGAGCAAAAGCTTTCTTCGCTAAATGAACCAATGTTATAGAATCTTTTCCGCCACTGAAAAGCAACGCAGGTTTTTCAAACTGAGCCGCAATTTCCCTCATAATATAGATACTTTCGGCCTCCAACTGTTCCAGATAGTCTAGTTTATATGTACTCATTTTTAGTTTAAATTTTTTGAATTAATGCGTATGCAGACCGCATTCTTTTTGTGAACTTTCCCACGACCAACGTCCGGCGCGAGGATTTTCTCCTTCTTCGATTGCTCTTGTACAAGGTTGACAACCGACACTGATGAAACCTTTTTTGTGTAAAGACAATTCCTGAACTTTATTTTGTTCTAAATAATCTAAAACATCTTGGTAAGTCCAGTGAATTAACGGATTGTATTTGTATAATTTTCGGTCTTCATCCCACTCGATGATCGGCATATTTTCTCGGTTTTCGGATTGTTCGGAACGTAAACCTGTAATCCAGATTTTTGCATTTTCCAATGCTCTGTTTAAAGGTTTAACTTTTCGGATAAAACAACATTCCTTCCTGTTCTCCACTGAATGATAGAAAGCATTAATGCCTTTTTCATTCACATATTTTTCTACATCAGAAGCTTCCGGAAAATAGACTTCCGTTTTAATTTTATATCTTGAATTATTTTGTGAAAGTAAGTCGTAATGCTCATAGAAAAGTCTTCCTGTGTCTAACGTGAAAACTTTTATCGGCAATTGATTTTTGAAAATGATATCGGTAATCACCTGATCTTCCTGACCAAGCGACGTGGAGAAAACAACTCCATCCGAGAATTTTGATGAGATAAATTTCAGTCCCTCCTCTGCTGAAAGTTGCTTCAGTGTATCTGCATCTTCTTTTGAAATCATAATTTGTTCATTTGAAGTACTGCAAATATCAGATAAAATAATTATCCTACCAAACAAGTAGACTACTTATTCAAAAAAAAGGATCAGATCAATCGATCAAATCCAGTAACGTTTTTTCTTCTAATATCTTAAGGGAAGCATCACGAACTTCTATCAATACATCATGTAAACTGCAGTGATCCTCGTTGCAATCGTCACATTTTTCGTAAAAATTCAAGCTTACACAAGGAAGAAGCGCAATCGGTCCATTCACTAAACGGATAATTTTGGCAAGTTTTACATTTTCAGGATTTTCTTTGAAAAAATATCCTCCGCCTTTTCCTTTTTTACTATCAAGAATGTCTGCTTTTTTTAATTCAAGCAAGATATTTTCTAAAAATTTTAAAGGAATTTTCTTGCGTTCCGCGATTTCAGAAATAAGAATTGGTCCGTCATTCCTTCTTTCTACAAGATATGACAGCGCCTTAAAAGCATATTGAGATTTTTTAGACAGCATTACAACAAAAGTAAGAAAATAGTTTGATATGTATAATGTTGAGTATGGAAGTTGGAAGATGGGCGCTGGAAGCCTTTAAACCACATTATTGGCTTCCATTTTCTCACTTCCATTTTCCAGCCAAAATCCCTATTTTTGTTCCATGTTCAGTAAACAGGAAGCACAGCAATTAAAAAAGGAATTTTGGACGGCTTTTGGAAAGTCTTTTCCCAGAAAATGGATTTTGTATGACACAAAAGTGAAAGATTTTTCATTTAAATTCAATGCAGACAATAAAAAAGCGGAAGTTTCTTTGGATATAGAAATGAAAGATGAAATTTTCCGAAATGCTTATTATGAAAAGATCTGGTCGTTGGAAGATATTCTGAAAGATTTTATAGGAGATTTTCAAAAAGAAGAATTTTTTACCCTAGAAAACGGAAAAGTGATCGCAAAAATCTGGACTGAAAAACACGGAGTTTCTATTTTCAATAAAAATACATGGCAGGAAATTTTCGAATTTTTTATAGAGAAAATGGATAGTTTTGAAAGGTTTTATTATGAATATGAGGATTTTATAAAAGACGTTTAATAATTATGATTCTTGAAATTATAGCAGAAATTTTATTTGAATTAATCTTTTTCAAACTTCCTGTTTTTATTTATAGGAAAGTTAAACTGCTTTTCAGAAAGAAAGATAAAATCAAAAAGAATAAGGTAATTTTAAAATAATAAACCTTTCAGCTTTTTTACCAAATGACAAATGCCAAAAAAAATACTTTAGCTAACTTGCATTTATGAAAGAACTATTCGATTTTATATTAAGATTCGGAAACCTCAACCAGCAACAGATGGATTTCATTGCAAGTAAGGCAACAGAAATGGATATTCCAAAAGAGGAGTATTTTTCTGAGGCAGGAAAAATTGCGAAACAGGTCGGGTTTGTTGTCGACGGAATTCTTCGGGTTTGTTACTACAACAATAAAAGCGAGGAAATCACAAAATATTTCATTGAAGAAAATAATCTGGTTGTAGATTTGGAAAGTTTTGATAATCAAATTTGCTCAAGCGCTTATGTTCAGGCGGTGACAGATTGTAAGCTCATTGTTTTTCAAAGAAAAGACTGGCTGGAACTTTTACAAACGATCGTCGGATTCGATGCGATTGTTCATAAAATAATCTCAAGAGCTTTAATGCAGAAAGTAGAAAGAAGAAGTCCGCTGGTTTCGGAAGATGCGACAACACGCTATCTGAAATTTCTGGAAATATATCCTACTGCTGTTAACCGCATTCCGCTTTCGTATGTTGCTTCTTATTTGGGAGTTACGCAACCTTCATTAAGCAGAATCAGGAAGAATGTTAAGTAGGCTGGAAGTTAGAAGATGGAGGCTGGAAGACAATGAAAACCAAACATCCTTTATTCTCAACAGCTTCGAGCTTCCATCTCCCAACTTCCAACTTCCAACTTCCAACTTCCAACTTCCAACTACAAAAAAAATTCTCTTTTTACCAAATGGCAAATGTTATCCTATTTAATTGACGGAATTTTACATCATCAATTAAACAAAAAAATGAAAACAGTATTAATTACAGGAGCCAACAGAAGTATTGGTCTTGAAACAGCAAAACAACTTTCCGAACAGGGATTGTTCGTTTATTTAGGAAGCCGTAATCTTGAAAACGGTGAAACTGTCGTAAAAGAATCAACGGAAAAAGGATTCCAAAATATCAAAGCTATTGAAATTGACGTTACCAATCCTGAATCTATTGAAAAAGCAAAAAACATCGTTGAAAACGAACAGGGAAAACTCGATATTCTGATTAATAATGCAGGAATTCTCGGTGTAAATCCTCAAACAGCAGTTGAAACTTCTGTTAAAGATATTCAGGAGGTTTTCGCTACTAATTTCTTCGGAGTGATCAGTGTTACACAGGCTTTTTTAGATTTGCTTAAAAAATCGGACAGTCCGAGAATCAGCAATATAACTTCAGGACTTGGATCTTTAACCTTGCACAGCGATCCGACCTGGAAATATTACCATGTAAAAGCCGCAGCTTACGGACCATCAAAGTCAGCTTTGAACGCTTATACAATCGTTTTGGCTTATGAACTAAGAGAATTGCCCTTCAAAGTAAATGTGATCGATCCGGGTTATACCGCAACAGATTTCAATCATCACAGCGGACCTGGTTTCTGTAGAAAGTGCAGCATCGTTTATTATCAAACATACTTTAACAGACGAAAACGGACCAACCGGACTATATTTTAGTAATGATATTGAGGATGAAACTGGGATTAGTCCTTGGTAAAAATGATATTTAAAATTAATAAAGAGAGGCTTTCGGGTTTCTCTTTTTGAGTTTTAATAAAGATTATATTTAATCAAAATAAATCTTAAATTTATACTGATGGAAGATTTTTAATTGAACTAAAAATCTATTTTGGTCTCAGTTCGGGATAAGAAATTGCAGAAAAGAATATTAATGAAGATATAATTGTTCATCATCACGAAAAATTTAATGAATTAAAAAATTATTATGACACAAGAAGATAAAAACGAAAGAAAAATTAAAATTTTACAAGGGCTTGAGAAAGCTTATGAAAAAATGCTCGATTTTAAAAGAAGGAATAACAGTGAAGTTGTTGTCATACGAGAAAATAAGATTGTAAAGATAAAACCTTGATATTGATTCATTAAAGATACAAAAGAGAGGCTTTCGGGTTTCTCTTTTTGCTTTGATATTTGAAAACCATTGTTAATAATTAAAAATTCATTCACGATTTGAATACATCATTTGTTGATTGAGCTACTTTTTCCGTTTCACAACTTTCCATCTTTGTACCATCATTTAAAACAAAAAAATAGTTAAAAAATGGAAACAAAAAAAGTATGGTTCGTGACAGGAGCTTCAAAAGGATTGGGATTAGCTTTAGTTAAAAAATTATTAGAAAACAATTATCGTGTCGTTGCTACAACGAGAAATTCTCAATCATTAATCTCTGAAATCGGAGAAACATCTGAAACATTTTTACCGCTTGAAGTTAATTTAACGGATAATGAGGATGTAAAATCAGCAATTTCAAAAAGTATTGATCATTTCGGACAGCTTGATGTGATCGTCAACAATGCAGGTTACGGACAAATCGGAACATTGGAAGAACTTTCCGACAAAGAAGCCAGAGCGAATTTCGACATTAATGTTTTTGGAACATTGAACGTCATCAGAAACGCAATGCCTTATCTTCGTCAACAAAAATCAGGACATATTTTCAATATTTCTTCGGTTGGAGGTTACAATGCAAATTTTCCGGGTTGGGGAATTTACTGCGCTACAAAATTTGCAGTTGCCGGACTTACAGAATCTCTGGCAGAAGAAATTAAAGATTTCGGAGTGAAAGCAACGGTTGTTTATCCAGGATATTTCCGCACCGATTTTTTAAGTAAAGATTCTGTAAAAACACCTGAAAATGCTATTCCGGATTACGAAGCAGCAAGAAATTCTCAACAAGCTCATCTTGACGAAATGAATGGAAATCAACCCAATGATCCTGAAAAAGGTGCAGAAGTCTTGATCCGGATTAGCAAAGAGGAAAATCCGCCGGTACATTTGTTATTGGGAAGTGGGACGCATGAGTTTTTGGATCATAAGATTGATATCATTAAAGGAGATGCTCAGAAGTGGGAAAGTTTGACGGTTTCAACTGCTATTTAGTTCTAATTCCTACTTTGTTATGAGGTTCTCAAAGTCTTTTTCAAAACGAATTGTGAAGATCCTTCGAGAGCCTCAGGATGACAGTGCTAATACTAAACTGTCTAATTCAAATTTCAAATTAATTAAATAACTTAGCTATTATGAAACAGACATTTCGTTTTAATTCTATTTCTGAATTTCATGCTTTTTGTAATCTTCCGAATCCGGAACATCCGTTGATCAGCCTGATAGATTACAGTAAGGTCAATTATCCTACGGACGACAGCGAACTGAAATGGATACAGAATTTTTATTCGATCGGCTTGAAACGGAATGTCAATGCTAAGTTCAATTACGGGCAGCAGGAATATGATTTTGATTCAGGGGTTTTGTGTTTTGTTTCTCCGCTTCAGTTTTTGAAACTTGAAATAAAACCGGAAATTAAAGCAGAAACCGACCGGCTGGTTATTGGTCATTCACCCCGATTTCTTTTGGAATACTCCACTGGCAAAAAAGATAAAATCTTACGACTTTTTTAAATATACTGTTACCGAGGCACTTTTCCTTTCCGATAAAGAAGAAAAAATCATTCTCGACATTCTTCAAAATGTTGAATCTGAATATCAGTCTAATATTGATAAATTCACACAAGAATTGATTGTTGCGCAGATTGAAAGGCTGCTTATTTATTCCGAAAGGTTTTATGAGCGACAGTTTTTTACGCGAAAAAAATCGAGTCATGAATTGCTGGAAAGGTTTGAGCAGGTTCTCTCCCAATATTTTGAAAACGGAAATCTGGTAGAAAATGGAATTCCTTCCGTGAAAACCATCGCCGAAGAAATGAATATTTCTCCCAATTATCTGGGAACTTTACTACGTCTTCATACCCAACAAAACACGCAACAGCATATCCAGAATAGATTGATTGATTCTGCGAAAGAACGTCTGAGTACAACTCATCTTTCTGTGAGTGAAATTGCTTATGAATTGGGATTTGAGCATCCGCAGTCTTTTAGTAAGTTGTTTAAGCAGAAGACTAAGCAGTCGCCGGGGGAATTTAGGAGGTTGTTTAATTGAGTATGGGGAACTTTACGGTTTCCCTTTTTCATGTTAAATAGTTTTTTGATTAATTTTAAATATATTTGAAAAAAACTATACCACAAAATGGATATAAGAAAACATGACTATTTTTCCAATGAAGAAATTCCAGAGGAGGAAAGAAGAAATAATGCATTTCAAGCTGTAAATGCAATTAGAGAATCTATTACTCTTGCTAAAAATTCATCTTTATCAATAACTTATGAATTTGCATTTGGTATTATTCATGATTTGGATAAAAACTTATACGACTCAATTATAAATCTACTTATTTCAAAAAATGAAAATGAAATTGTAAAATACTATAAGGAAAAAGCAGAAGGCTTAAGTTCAGAAGAAAATATCATTAATCCAACAGATTTAATACAAAAAGAACTTGACGAACTAGAATTAATTTTAAAGACCAAGAAAGAAAATAATACTTACTTAAGAAAAAGGAAATTTGGACTAATAGCCGCAAAAGAATACTTTAACCCTAGAAAACAATCGGAACATAAAAGTTTAAATCATGATTTTTACTTAAGATCTAGAGATGATTTTTTTGGAAAACCAATTTATGAAACAGACAATTTTAAAGACTACCAAATAACTAAAGACAAAGTTCTTCGATTACGATTACTACATCCCGATAAAGATGAGGCTATTTTAGGGGTTGATTTAATTTATGAACATTTTGACATGCGTTTGGAAATTGTCAGATTTGCCCACATGCAATACAAGACATGGGATAATAATGTACTTTATGCATCTTCATCTAGTAATATGAAAGCTCAATTATTAAAAATGAAAACTAATATTTGTGATTCTAATTATTGCAAGGGCTCTGAAGACTCACGAAGTGAGTATCGATTCCCATATTGTTCTGCTTTTTTAAGACCAACTTCTAAACTTCAAGCAAATGACAGTAAATTAATTACTTCCGGCTACCATGTTCCACTATGCCAAGCTTTAATCCTCTTAAATAAAGAAGGTAAAATAACTAAACAATTAATTAAAGATAAAAGTATTAAAGGGAGCATCTTTGAAGAATTATTTATTAATAATATTGCTGGAAGTAGATGGATTTCAATTGATGATTTAGAAAATTTTTATCTAGAAAAAGGAATAGTCTCAAATATAAATACAATAAGAATTCATGCACAAGAAGTTGATACTTATGGCGAATATGATCGAATTAAAGATGAAGATAGAGATTAGAAACCATATTTCAAAAATTCTGAAATACTATTAAGTGAGAAATTCATCTTTAAAATTTAATTTGTAATTTTGATTCAAATATATCAGTCATGGATATTCAAACCAGAAAATTAAATTTAATCACTTATCTTGCTCAACTTCAGGATGAGAGTTTCTTTGAAAAAATTGAAGAATATATTTTTTCAAAATTAGAAAAAGAAGACCACACTAAACCTTTTTCAATTGAAGAATTAAATTTAAGAATTGATCAGTCATTAGAAGATTCAAAAAACGATAGAGTTACAAACTCAAATGATTTACTTTCAGAAATCAAACAATGGCAATAAAAATATTCTGGACAGATTTTGCTAAGCTACAATTAAGGAATATTTTTGATTATTATAAATTAAAAGCCAATCCTAAAATTGCAAAAAACCTCGTTACAGGAATTGTTGAAAAGACAAATACACTGGATCTTCAAAAAGAAATTGGACAAAAAGAAGAACTTCTTTTATCAAGAAAAGAAAATTTCAGATATCTGATTTATAAAAATTATAAAATCATTTATTGGTTTAATGAAGAAAAGAACCGAGTTGAAATCAGTGATATTTTTGATACAAGACAAAATCCTATTAAAATCTCAGAAAGACAATAACTTTAAATAACAAAAAAGAGAAGCCAAAAACTTCTCTTTTTTATTTTATATTATCCAAACTTCTTCTTCCTCAACCAGAAGAACAAGCCTCCCAAAATACCAATAATCACTAAAGGAAGCAACAAATTAAACCATTGCCAGTAATTTCTTTCTTCACCAATCAGATATCGGTCTAGAAGTCTTTCTTCGATATTACGGTTTCTTAATTCCATCAGATTGCTGTCGTCCAACAGATAATCCAGCGCATTTTTTAAGAACTGTTCGTTTCCGAAACGTTCCTGTGTAAGAACGTCCATTCCTAAAGGAAGCGGTTTTCCTTTTACTACTTTATTTCTTGCAATGTCACCGTCTGCAATGACGATCATTTTATTTTCAGGACTTGAGGCTTTAAAACCGGGATACGATTTTCTTTCAATTCTTGAAGCATACGCCGAAGTGAATTTCCCTTGCAACGCCACTGCAAAAATCTTTGGCGTACTTGGTTTTTCCATTTGTCCAAGACTGTCAACACTGTTGATTTCCTCTAAGCTTACATAATTTGGAACCTGTTTCAGCAAAGTTCTTTCACTGGATTCAAAAAGTACCGATGTTCTAATATTTTTTCTTCCCAGGGTATCAATAGAAGTCGGGAATTCAAATTTAACAGGGTTAATATTTTTCGTGATCGGATTATCATTTTCAGCAATTCCCAAAGGAAAATAAGGCCATGGCTGCGTAGAATATTGTGCATTTCCGGCAACTTCACCTGCAACGAATTTCAACTTGGCATATTTCTTCACATCTTTTACCAAAGCCGGATTGATTCTTAAGCCATAGTTAAAAAAGAAGTCCGTCAAATTAAGGTCTATCGGGAAAGGCATCAGTTTTTCAGATCTCATCAACGTATCCATTTCGGCATTTACCGCGTCGATCATCCAAAGCGTTTTTCCGCCGTTCATGATGTATTGATCCAACACTACTTTTTCCTGATCTGTAAACGCTTTTCGTGGTTTTGCAATCACCAAAGCGCTCATTTGTTTCAGCATCGGAATATCGGCTAAACTTAATTCCTTTTGATTTTTAGGAATAATCGGTCCTGCATCGTAATTTTCCAGTGCAAGATTCATGAATCCCTGAAATTCTCCCGGACTCAATTCATCCTGATTCACCAAAACTCCAACTTTTTTGAAATGTTCGTTGGTTGCAATTTTAAGTTTAGAAATTAAATTATATTCTAAATTTTCAATGGATTTATTAAGCAATTCAGCATTATCAACATAGTTCTGTTCCACGATAAGCGGCACTGTCACTTTGTTTCTGCCGTTTTTAATAAGAGCGTAAGGATAAATTTCAATCTGTGAAGTTTTTCCGCTTTTTTGGTCATCTAACACAGAAGGATAAATTCCTCTTGCCAATAAGCTGTCTTTCGGAATTTTCGTTTTAATAGGATCAATGAACTTAAAATCAACATTTGGATTCACCTTTCTGAAATTCTCCAGCATGAATTTTGTTTCACTTTGAAGCTGTTTGAAATCGGCAGGAAAATCTCCTTCCAGATAAACATCAATATTGATCGGCTTTTTAACCGATTCCAGTACTTTAATTGTACTGTCGGAAAGCGTGTATCTTTTTTCTTTGGTTAAGTCTAATCTGATTCCGGAAACTGCCAGAATAATTGCCAATGGCAACACTACGAAAAGTAAAATTCCTACCGGAGATTTAAATTGTATCTTCTTCATAATTCTACTTCTTTTTATTGATAAAATGATTAGACAAAACGAGTGTGACACCTATAACTAAAGCAAAATAAGCAACATCCTTAAAATCAATAAGACCTCTCGTGAAGCCCATAAAATGCTGATAAAAACCAATATTCTGCAAAATGAAATCTGCACCTCCCAACAATTTATAACTTGCCAATTGCTCAATCCCGAAATACATGATGAAACACATGAAAACGCCTAACAAATAAGCCATAATCTGATTTTGAGAAAGCGAAGAAGCTAAAATTCCGACTCCTGAAAAAGCGGCAATCAAAATAACTAAACCAATATAACTTCCGAAAGTCATTCCCAAGTCAATATTTCCTGCAGGAACACCCAAAACATAGACTGTATAAAGGTAAATCAATGAAGGAATTAAACATAAAATCCCAACAACCCAAACAGAAAGGAACTTCCCGAATATAAGGTCTGAAACTTTTAAAGGTTGAGAGAACAGCCAGTTTAATGTTCCCGTTTGTTGTTCTTCCGCAAACGTTTTCATCGAAAGCGCAGGAATAATGAACATTAATAACCAAGGAACCAGAACGAAATAACTTTGCAAAGAAGCTATCCCGATGTCGAAAATATTAGAATCATTTTCGAAAAAAAATAGAAACAGAGTCATAATCAGACTGAAAGCCGCAATGATAACCCATGCGCTCCAGTTCCCAAAGTAACTCCAAAGTTCTTTTTTTAAAATTGCAATCATAGTTTTTATTGTCAAATGTTGATTGTTAGTAGTTGTCAGTTGATCGTTAATTGTTGTTAGATCTGAAAAAACTTTCATATCCATCAACTATAAACCAAAAACCATCAACCAAATCATTACTTTTTCTTGTTTTTATTAACCAGTTTAACGGTCATCATAATTAAAAATACCAAAACGAAAAATCCTGTAATTAATTGCCACCAATAGTCAATAACCTGAGATTTTAAGATCACTGTAAAGACAACCAGAAACAAAATGAAGGTTGCAATTTCATTCGCCTGTCTTAGTTTTATATTGGCAGTTTCGAGGGTATTTCCGTTGAGTTCTTTTAGTTGTAAGACTTTTTTCCAGCACCAGTAATGGTAGATCGCGAGACCTATAAGGAACGTGAGTTTCAAATGAAACCAAGGTGTTTTCATTAATCCGAAATTCAGAAAAATCATTGTCAATCCGCAAACGGTCATGATAATTCCCGCCGGAACCGTGATGATATTCCAAAGTCGGCGAGCCATGAAAGTGTATTGTTCTCTAAGGATTTTCTTTTTCTCTTCCGGAAATTCGTCGGTATCTTTATAGTAAACAAAAATTCTCACGAGATAAAAAATCCCCGCAAAATAGCTTACCATGAAGATAATATGTAAAGCTTTTATTATGGTGTAAAGCATGTATTAATTAATTATTAAAAGAGATACTGTCGATTTTGGTTCCGTTAAGATATTTCTTAGTATATAGAATTTCTCCTTTATTATTGTAAAATTTCCAGTCTCCGAAATAAAACCAATGACGTTCATTCTTTGAAATTTCAAGTTTACTTTGACCTTTTTCCATGATCTTTCCGTTGGGAAAATATTTTTTGGTTTTAGTAATATTTTTTCGAATTTTATCTTTCTGATACATTTTATCCTTCAAAAAAGTTTTCCAAACCCTTATTTTCTCTCCCTTTTTATATCTCCCGACAGCAATCAGAGTTCCTTCATCCGAAGAATACTCTTCTTTCCATTTACCATCTCTTTTACTCACGTCATCCTGATTTTTTACGTACTGATTCATTTTAGTTTTACATGAAACCAAAAGAAGAGTACAGATCAAAAACGTGAATTTATTTTTCATTATAAATTACTGGACAGTGCTAATAATAGATTCATCAGGTTTTAATTGAATTCTCTTTGCTCCTAATTTGGTATAATATTTCTCCAGTTTATTTAAATGATCTTCGCTTGTTTCTTTACCTTTTATTTGATAGCCGTAATCACTCCAAATGCGGATATAGAATAGATCTTTCACCAAGACCCTATAATTAGACTGCTCGAAATTCTTAGCAACATAATTATCCAAATCTTTTTTAGTAGTAAATTGATAAACAAAAACACCTCCGTCATGCAATTCATCTTTGGGATTATCATAAGTAAAACCATAGATTTTCTTAATCTTAGGAGCGATATCCGGATCTGCAATTTTGGAAATAACATCGGGATTATCCGTTACAAAAGGTATCTTGGAAATCCCGACTGATTTCATTTCCTGATTTACTTTTACAGGTTGCATTCCTTGCAGCTCAACATTTTTAAGATCGAAATCCATAATATTTTGTGCAAAAAAACTTTGAAAACAAACAAAACCAATGATCAGCAATATTTTTTTCATAAACCTGATTTTTAAATTTTTATAATTAAGAAATTACTCCTAATTCTTTTCCTACTTTTTCGAAACCGGCAATTGCCTTGTCCAAATGTGCTCTTGTATGCGCCGCAGAAAGCTGAACTCTGATTCTCGCTTTTCCTTTTGGTACAACAGGATAGAAGAATCCGATAACGTAAATTCCTTCATCCATCAGCTTTTCAGCCATTTTTTGAGCTAAAGGTGCGTCGTAAAGCATTACAGGAACGATTGCAGCGTCTCCATCAGGAATATCGAAACCTTTAGATTTCATTTCTGCTCTGAAATATTCTGCATTTTCCATTACTTTATCACGAAGAGAAGTATCGTCTGAAATCATATCCAACACTTTCAAAGCTGCACCTACGATTCCGGGAGCCAATGAGTTTGAGAATAAATAAGGACGAGAACGCTGTCTCAACATATCGATGATCTCTTTTTTACCAGAAGTAAATCCTCCCAAAGCACCACCAAGAGCCTTTCCTAGCGTAGAAGTAATGATGTCTACTCTACCCATCACTTCATTTGCTTCGTGAGTTCCACGACCTGTTTTTCCGATGAAACCAGTTGCGTGAGAATCGTCAACCATTACCAAAGCATCATATTTATCGGCTAAATCACAAACTCCTTTTAAGTCTGCAACGATTCCGTCCATTGAGAAAACTCCATCTGTAACGATAATTTTGAAACGGTGATTTTTTTCAGAAGCAGCGATTAACTGAGCTTCCAAATCTGCCATATTATTGTTTTTGTAACGGTATCTTGCCGCCTTACAAAGACGAACTCCGTCGATAATTGAAGCGTGATTCAATTCATCAGAAATAATAGCATCTTCTTCCGTAAACAAAGGTTCAAAAACACCTCCGTTTGCATCAAAACAAGCTGCGTAAAGAATGGTGTCTTCAAGACCTAAAAAGTCAGCGATTTTTTGTTCCAATTCTTTGTGAATATCCTGAGTTCCGCAGATAAAACGTACAGAAGACATTCCGTAGCCGTGAGATTCAATCATGTCCTGAGACGCTTTCATCACCTCCGGATTGTTCGATAATCCCAAATAATTGTTGGCACAGAAGTTCAACAGCTTTTTTCCGTTGGCTTCGATTTCCGCACTTTGCTGAGAAGTGATAATCCTTTCTCTTTTGTAAAGCCCGTCGTTATCAATATTTTGTAGTTCGTTCTGTAAATTTTCAAGATACTTTTTAGAGATCATTTTAGATAAAATTTTTGATGCGCTAATTTAGTAAAATCACGGTAAAGTATGCTCTTTTATCACTTTTATTCTAA
Source organism: Chryseobacterium ginsenosidimutans (assembly GCF_024807225.1). Lineage (GTDB taxonomy): Bacteria > Bacteroidota > Bacteroidia > Flavobacteriales > Weeksellaceae > Chryseobacterium > Chryseobacterium ginsenosidimutans. The sequence continues at coordinate 1,894,284 of NZ_JANUCO010000001.1, read as the reverse complement.
ATCTTTAAATAAAATTTTAATATTTTTCATCAATAGTCTATAAATTAAGTAGACTAATTATTATATTTGTTCCTTTAAAATCAGAAAAATGAGATTATCGCCAGTACAAAAAATTAAAAATATATCGTCAGAAGACTTTCTCAATACTTATCTGAAACCCGCAAAACCCGTTATTTTAAAAGATTTTGTAGATCCTGAAAGTCCTGCTTTCAAAAAATGGAGTTATGATTATTTTAAAGAAATCGCCGGAGAACATAAAGTGAATATCTACGGAAGCGAGATCGAATCTCTGGACAGAGTTGCCAGCAAACCGATCGGACAAAGCACTTTCTCGAAATATCTTGACCTCATCATTTCCTCTCCTACCGAGCATCGTCTTTTCTTATTTAATTTATTAAGCATCAAGCCCGAACTTAAAAACGATATTCATTACAACGACGTTACGAAAGGGAAAATTATAAAGTGGCTTCCTTTTATGTTTTTCGGTGGTGAAGGTTCAATTACAAGAAATCATGTTGATATCGATATGTCTCACGTTTTTATCAATCAATTTCAAGGGATTAAGAGAATTTGGCTTTTTCCCTGGGAACAATCTGATTTAATGTATAAGCTTCCTTACAATTTTCACAGCATTACCAACATCAAAGAAACCGGATTATGAGGAATTTCCCGGCTTGAAATATTTAAACGGTTATGAAGCTGTTATAAAACCGGGTGAAACGCTTTATATTCCTTCCGGATGGTGGCATTATATTCAATATGAAACGGAAGGCTATTCTGTATCCATAAGAGCTTTGCCTTCAAGTGCATTAGAAAAATGGCGAGGCTTTAAAAATCTTGTATTGATAAGACATTTTGATAATCTGATGCGAAATGTATTCAAAGAAAAATGGTTCAATTTCAAAGTGAGGAAGGCAAAACGAAAAGCCAACAGAGCCATTAAAAGACAAAAAAACTTTCAGATTTAAATATAAATATTAATCTTAAAATTGACTTATTATGGAATTAGTTTATTTAATCATTTCAGCAGAACGATCTATGTATTTTTATTATCCTATCTTTAATTAACCTTTATTTAAACGAAAAACCTTCAGAAATTCTGAAGGTTTTAAAAATTTATCGGAAGAAATTATTTTTTAATGAATTTCTTTGTAAACTCAGATCTATCTGTTTTTACTTTTATCAAATAATTTCCTGTATTCAAATCTGAAACATTAATTGTTTTATCCGGATTTGAAAGAGTTCTTATCAAACTTCCTTTGACATCAAAAATAGAAATTGAACTTATCTTTCCTTCTGTTGCAATATTCAATTTGTCGGTTGTAGGATTTGGAGAGATAGTGACCGTTTCATTTTTGGAAACCTCATCTGTTGCCAACACAGTAAGATTTGTCACCTGAACATTATCAACCTTAAAACCGGTTCCGTAATCATCGTATAAAAAGTCAATAATTTGTGCATTTTTATACGTCCCTAAATTTCCTGTGTAAATTTGAGTTCCATTTAAGAAATATTGTAATGTATTTGTGGATTTTTTGATACCAATTTTTATATTATACCATTGGTTCGGATTTAAAACAGGACCATTAGCAAATGCTGTTCCCGTTCTGTACTCCAATGTTCCCGTCGCATAATCTACTCTTAGAGCTGCTGTATAATAATAATCTACTCCATCATTATAAACCGCAATTTCATAATCTGAACCGTCGACATCATCAAATCTATAATCAAACGAAATTTCCACATCATTACTGGTAACCAGACTTGAAATGTTTTTTTCGACTCCACAAAAATCGAAAACATCTCCTTCACTTAACATTGTAAATGAATTTACACCATCTGTCGCATTGGCATTTGCAACCGTGGGATTTGTAGAAGGAATTCCTCCCCAAGCTGTCCAGCCTTGCTGACCTCCCAAACTTCCTAATGTGTAACCTTCTGAAGTTTCAAAAGAAATTTTTGTAGTTTGTGCACTCACTGAAAGTACACCAATAGACATAAAAGTCGCTAAAGAAAATAAAAGTTTTTTCATGGTACTATTTTTTAATCATTAATCAATCAACAAGTTACAAAAAAAATAATACGATTTAACTTTTATTAACAAAAAATAATGAAAAATAGAATTATTTCTATAGCTATTTAACATAATAACGATTTTCGGGGCATAAAAAAGAAAAAACCTTCATTTCTGAAGGTTTCATTTTATTTCTTTAAAAACTTTACATTTTTATCTTTTATCTTAAATATATAAGTTCCCGGAACGAGCTCTGAAATATTAATTGATTTTTCAGGCTGATAAATTCCTTTTCTTACCAATTTTCCATCTGTGAAATAAATGGTAAAATCTGTCGATTTATCGATTCCTTTAATATTGATCTCGCTCTTTGCAGGATTAGGATACAGAGCAAATTCATCCTTATTAAATTCTGAAGTGCTCAATGTATTATCCTGAGCAACGGTTGAATTTCTTTCTAAAATCTGATACTCATAATTAAATTCTACACTTGCCACCGGAAAAGCTACCGTTTGTACAAAATACTGATTGTTCGTGGTATTATTCAAAGCAAAATAAGCAACCTGCCCTGCTGTTCCGTTTACTTTAATCGGCAAAGGCATTTCGTAAAAGCTTACAGATGGATGACTTTGTGTTTGCGCCGCTTTAAAAGTAACTGTATTCCCGACTTGCTTCCATCTGATGTCGTAAATAGGATATCCTTCTCCATAAATCCAGTCATTGAAAAAACCAGTAAAATCTGTTCCTGTGGACGTTAATAAAGACGCATTAAAATCCTGAGTTCTTACATAATTATAAGCCAGAGCCGGTCTTGCATGATAATCCTTAAGTGCTTGATAAAAAACGGTATCTCCTAAAATCCATTTCAGCATTCTTAAAACATATCCACCTTTAGAATACGTTAATCTTCCACTAAAAATAGTTCCAACATTCGTTAAATTAGCGTCTGCAACATAAACACTTCCCTCCGGAGCGCCTGTAACATAATTTTTTTGAGTCAAAAGATAATTTAAAAACTCGGTATTGGTCATCAGCAATTTTTCATTAGCCAGATGTTCCCCGAAAGTTGCAAAACCTTCATTCAACCAGATATCATTCCAAGCTCCACAAGTTACTTTATCACCAAACCATTGGTGAGCAAGCTCATGCGCAATCAATCCTCTACCCCAAGATCCCAATGAAGACATCGTCTGATGCTCCATTCCGCCACCTGCCTGAAACTCCATATGTCCGTATTTTTCATTTCTGAAAGGATAAGATCCGAAATAGGTTTCAAAAGTATTCATGACTGTTTTTGTCCAGTCGATATTACTCATACTTGTTGTATTGGTAGACGTTGCAGGGAAAACATAATTGATAAAAGGAAAAGGAGGATTCCCCATTGTATCGGTAAGCTTAACATAGTTAGTAACAGAAAGTGCAATAAGATAAGCTGCAGTAGGATATTGAGTTCTCCAGAAAGTCAGCTTTTGGCTGCCCGGAAGAGTGGTTTCAGACATAAATTTCCCGTTTGAAGCAACGCTGTATTGAGAAGGCGTGGTAATTTTCATATCAAACCTTTCAATTTTATCATTTAAACTTTGCTTTGTCGGAAACCAGTCTTGTGCTCCGTAAGGTTCATTTAAAGTAGATAAAACAGCTGTTCCGCCTTGTGTTCCATTAAAAAAAGAATTGTTTGCCGTTGGTGGAACTCCAGAATACGTCACCGTCAAAGAATCCAAAACATTGGCAGGAAGTGCAGACTGAAAATTAATTTTAAGTTCTTTCGTCGCCGCAAGCTGTTGAAAAACGAGTGTATTCCCATGATACTGAACCTGTGAAACCGTCATCTGATTATCCAGATCAAAATAAATACTGCTCATACTTTGATTAGGCTTGAAATGAGATGTAACAGACCCAGAAATACTTCTCACCGCAGGATCTATCGTCGCATTCATTCTCTGATACTGAAGATCGTAGTTCAACGTATTCGGATTGTTGTTTCCTACTGCCATTTTATTGGCAAAAGATTTCATTTCCTTATCAATCAAACCTTTTCTTTCAATATTATCATTCTGAGCATACATTTGCTGAAAAACAAAAACGCTCAAAAGTAAAAAGTAAATTTTTTTCATACTTAATTTAAATTATATCAAAGATATAAAAAAACCTTCTAATCATTGATTAAAAGGCTTTTATCTTAATTAAATTTTAATAATTCTATAAATCTAATGCAGGCTCCAGGATTTTCTCCATTCTTTTCTTCACCATATCTACAGATCCCGAATAATTGTTAACCATTAAAGAAAAAACTAAAGTCTTTCCTGAGTTGGTTTTCATATATCCTGCCAATGTTTTCACTTTATTTAAAGTTCCTGTTTTCGCAAAAACCTGTCCGTTTCCAAGACCGTTAAACATTCTTTTCAATGTTCCGGATTGTCCGCCAACCGGTAATGAAGTCAAATAAGTTTTGTAATATTTTTCGTCCATTAAAGAAGTTAAAAACTTAGCCTGAGCAATCGGAGTTACGTTATTGCTTCTTGAAAGCCCGCTTCCGTCCATATAATTTAAACCAATCATATCGAAACCTTCGTTTTTCAAATGTTCCGTAACCACTTTCCTTCCTGATTCCGTTGTCTGATCACCCAAATTCTGGAAACCAACCGTTTTCAATAAAGCTTCTGCCAAACCGTTGTCACTGTGTTGATTGGTATAAAAAATAATATCACCCAACGTAGGAGATTTGTACGCTGAAACCAATTTTCTGCTTTCAGGAGTTGCATCCGTCATTTTAGGGATTACTTTTCCGGTTACGGCAATTCCGCTTTTTACCAAAGTCGTTCTGAAAGAATTGGCAAGGTAAGCCGGAGCATCGGGTAATTTTGTTGTTAAAACGCCATCACCTTCATATTTGTCGGCATAAACCATTTGTTTGTTATACGGAGAAACATAAAAGAATTTTTTGTCTACGGATAAACCGTTTCCTTTCTTTACAATAAGTTTTTCATTTGCAGGATTAATCTCATACGTAGATCCAGCCGGCAAGTAGTAGTTATTGTTCTCTAACCAAACAACATTTTCCGGAAGCTTCGAAATGTTACCTTTGAAAAGCGCTGTCTGAATAATAATATCACCATTTACTTTTTTGATTCCCTCACGAGAAAGTCCTTCTTTGAAATCTGAAACGATATCTCTGTAAGACCAAGCTCCTGCTTTGTTTGTGCCCAAAGACGGGTCACCGCTTCCTACAATATAAAGATTTCCGTTTAAAATTCCATTTTCATCAACACTTCCGGAGTATTCCAGCTGGGTGTTCCAACGATAGTTTTCACCTAACAGATTCATTGCTGTTTCTGTGGTTAATAACTTCGTGGTAGAAGCCGGAACCAATGGAGTATTTTCATTATACGAAGAGATTACCTTCTTCGTTTTCGGGTCGTACACTACAAATCCCCAGGTTGCATTTTTCAGAACCGGGTCGGTCATCATCGTGTTTACATTAATGTCTACAAGCTCTTTAGGCGACAAAATAGCTTTCTCTACCATCGACGTGATAGGAGAAGGCAGGTTTAAACTATTTTTTTGATTGTCATAAGCCGGAGAATATAGAACGGTAGAAACGGGAGACTGTGCAAGGAAAAAACCTGAAGCCAGTACCGCAACGCTTGAAATATATCTTCTGAAATTTACCATCTATTTTTGTTTTTGTTACAATTTGGATGCCTTAAAAATCAATTGGTTAAATTGAAAGTTAAATATCCAAACATATAATCAACGACCAAATGTAGAAAATATTGTTGTATAGTAGTTCGGTAGACTGTTATAAAAACTCTATAAAGTTTGTTAAAAATTGTTAAAAATCTACGAAAACCTCTTTTTTAATGCTTTGGTAAGCAGTAATTTCTTCGAATTCTTTTAGACTTATTAAAACCAGCCTCTTATATTCTTCATACTTTTTGCCTCTCGGAAGCTTCAGCATAATCTGAAATTGATATAAATTATTAAGTCTCGCAATCTGAGCTTTTTCAGGTCCCAAAACACAATCATCAGGAAGATATTTTCTTAAAATTGAACCTAGAAACTGAGACGCGCGATTCACTTTGTCCTCTTTTATGTGTTTCAGCTCAATCATAATCAGTTTTGTGAAAGGCGGATAATGGAATTTCTGACGCTCCGTTAAAATATATTTGTAAACCTTTGCAGGATTATTCATTTTAATCAACTGAAAAACAGAATGATCCGGATTAAAAGTTTGAATTAAAATTTTCCCTTTTCCCGAAACTCTTCCTGCTCTTCCGGAAACCTGCGTAATCAATTGATACGCTCTTTCTTCTGCCCTGAAATCCTGAACATACAGCATAGAATCCGCTTTTGGAATCGCCACCAGTTCGATATGATCAAAATCCAAGCCTTTGGAAATCATCTGAGTTCCGACCACAATATCTGTTTCCCGATCTTCAATTTTTTCGTATAATTTTTCGTAGGCAAATTTCTTTCGCATAGAATCTACATCCATTCTATCTACTTCATTATCAGGAAATAATTTCACAACTTCTTCATGAATCTGCTCTACTCCTACTCCTCTTTCATTCAGTTTTTCAGAATAACATTTCGGACAGGTTTTCGGTTTTGAAGCTCTTTGACCACAATAATGGCACTTCATTTCATTCGCGGCTTTGTGATAGGTCATCACCACGTCACAATTGGAACAGTAATTTACATAACCACACGTTTCACATTCCACCACATTGGCGTAACCACGGCGGTTGTGAAGAACAATAGCTTGATTTTTTTCGTCTAACGTCTTCTTAATTTCATCAATTAAATGCAAAGAGAAATTCCCGGATACTTTTTTAGAATCCTGAGCTTCTTTAAAATTAATCAGTTCATATTCAGGAAGATTCACATTTCCGAAACGTTCTTCGAGAAAAACATATTTCATTTTTTCTTTTCGGGCATTGTAATAGCTTTCCACTGAAGGTGTTGCAGAACCTAAAATAACATTCGCTTTGTAAAAATTCCCAAAAACCAACGCAGCATCTTTTGCATTGAAATAAGGCGAAACCTCCCTTGGTTTATAGGCAGAATCATGCTCTTCATCCACAATAATCAATCCTAAATTCTGGTAAGGCAGAAACAAAGCATTCCGCGTTCCGATAAGGATTTTAATATCATTTTGCTTGATTCTTCTCCAGACTTCTACACGTTCAAAATCCGTGAGTTTCTGGTGATAAAAGCCAATTTGTCTGCCGTATTTTTTTTCTAATCTTTGGGTAATCTGCTTCGTTAAAGAAATTTCAGGAAGCAAAAACAAAACATTTTTCCCTTCTTGAATGCATTCTTCTATCTTTTCTAAATAAATATGCGTTTTTCCTGATGAAGTTACACCGTGAAGCAACACATTTTTTCCTTCTTCAAAAGCTTCATCCACTTCGGTTTTCGCCGCTTTTTGAGCTTCAGAAAGTTCTTCAATTTCTTCAATTTCCCCTTCATAGCTTTCGATCCTGTCTTTCTGCATATAATATTCTTCAACAAGATTTTTATCTGCCAAAGATTTAAAATGCGAACTCCCAAAATATCCGTCTTCAAAAAGTTCTGATTTTTTGATGTGTAAATCAGGATTTTCGGTCTGTTTCTCTAAAATATGAAGGAAAAGGTCTTTCTGTTTCTGAGCTCTTTTTAATGTTAAAAGGATTTCCGTAAGATTCTGAGTTTTTAAAACCTCATCATTAATTTTTACGTAAGCAACTTCTTTTGCTTTATATTTTTCTGCAATTTTCTCATCAATTTCGATGTATTGCAAATCAATTAATGAGTTGATGGTCTTAATGATATCTTTTTTCGGAACGAAAGCTTCGATATCAGTTAGATTAATCAACTGTCGAACTTCCAATGCCTGAATAAGATACATTTCGTTGACATCCAGATTTTCAAAATCAACCGTGATATTTGGCTTTAATTTTAAATACGTTTCACTTTCCAGTTTCAAGGAAGAAGGAAATGCAAAACGATAAATCTCACCCAAACCACATAAATAGTAATCTGAAAGCCAGTTCCAAAAGTTAATCTGCTCTTGCGGAACGATCGGTTTATCATCCAACATACTGATCACTTCTTTCGCTACAAACTCTATCGGCTCATTGTTATGAAGTTCAAAAACAATTCCCGTATAAATTTTCTTACCCCCAAACGGAACCAAAACCCTCATTCCGACCTGAATTTCGGACATAATTTCGTCAGGAACTTTGTAGGTGAAAGAACCTTTTAAATTTAACGGTAAAACTATTTGAGCGTACTGCAAAGGAAATATTTAAAGTGTAAAATTAGATTTTTCTTTAGAGAACTGCAATATTTTCTATTTTTATCGTTCTTATGTCAACTTGATTTTTCAATTTAATACAACTAACCATGAAAAAAATCTTTGCATTATTATCTTTATTTCTTATCATTATTGTTCAAGCTCAGGAAAAAATCTCTTTAAACAAGGGAGAAATTACGATTCCTATTGGTGAAAAAATCTTACTTAAACCACAATTCAAAAATGATAAAATCATCAACTTTGAAATAGTCAAAGAAGAAAATATAACAGAAAAAATAGATCTTTTTGATATGATGAAAAATTTCAAAAAAGACGATATTAAAGATAACAGTATTGAATTTACATTTTCTGAAGCTAAAATGATGACTTCTTCTGTTTATGCCTTACTTACAATTCAAAAAACAGGAAAGAACATGAAATTTAAAGCCAAAATAAGATTAAAAGGAGACACTCAATATCATCCAACTTCCATTTTGCCATCTGCAAGTAATTCTTCGCATGTAGAGCAATGGCAGGACAATATAGATTCTATTATTCTTTATGATTTTGAGTTAAATTAAAATATAAATTCAATAATTTGATACCAAAATGCGGAAGTAAAAAGTCCAATGATGATGCTGAATCCGATGGTTAAATTCGTGAGTTTTGTGTTTAATCGAAATTGTTCGGCTATGATGCTTGAAGTAAGAAACTGTCGGCATTGCAGATTCGAAAATGGTAATTTTGGCGATGTTTCCTTTTATTCCTAATAAAAATGCAAGTCCTAATGTTATTGCGGGAGCGAGAATCAGTTTATACAACATCGAAACGGACATTTGAGGAATGAGTTTTTTCCAGCCATTGAATTTCAGTTGCAATCCGACTGAAAATAAAGCCAATGGACTTACTGTTGCAGCGAGTTTATCGAAAAATGGTTCTGCTAAAGTGAAGTCTATAAATTGAGATAAAACCAAAGCGGCGATACACCCAACAAGCGGCGGAAAAGTGATGAGTCTTTTTAAAATAAATGTTGCACTTATTTTTCCTGATTTACTTCCGCCTTTTAAAGCGGCGATAATTCCTAATGTTGAAAGGGAGAAAAACATTGTTTGATCACAAATGATGGCGATACTTAAAAGACTTTCACCATAAAAAGCCAAAATCAGCGGAAACCCGATGAATGAAGTGTTGCTGTAACCACTTACCAACTCCAATGTACTTCTCGAACGCCTTGAATATCCTTTGCTTTTGCTGTAAAACATCATGAAGAAAAAGCAGAAAACCGACGTCAAAAAAGTAGCGACAATCGGGAAAAGCATTTCTGTCGTCCAATGAACTTTCGGTAGATATTTGAACGAAACCGCCGGAAGTGCCAAATAAAGAATCCAGGTATTGATGCCTTTGTGCGCATCGGGATGGATCGATTTTGTTGCCTTGAAAACCATTCCTGCGATAATACACACTGCGATCAGAACAAAATTTACCATAATTCTTGAAAAGTATTTTGCAAATTTAAGGTTCTTTTTTTAGAAAAACCTTCAAGGTTTAATGTGCTAATTCATCGTATCCCACAAACTCATCGTCTCAACCTTTTCCAAAGGTTTTGAAAGTGTGATTCTTTTTGAATTTTTTGGAAGCAAATCAAAAAAGTTATCACTGAAATGCGTATTTCCCATTAAATAAACATCTTTTGCCAAGACATCGGTTGAAATTTCGATTTCTGTAGAAGAGATTTTCTTAATTTTGAGATTGGGTTTTGTGAGTTTTAAATCTTTTGGTTTTGTGAAGAAATAAATACTTTCTGCGATGATTTTCTCATTCCTATCTTTTAAACTTAATTTCAAAAAGACCTTATTTTTATTTGAATCTTGAATTAAATTTTCAATTTCAATCGGATCAAATTGTACAATTCCTTTTAGAATTTTCCCGTCCGGAACAGTTGAAATTTCATTCAGTATTTCGCCGTTAAATTTCACAACTTTCATTTCAACATAAACATCATCAAACTTTTTCAAATCATCATTAATTGCATAAAAATTTAAAATCCCATCTTTTTCTTCTGTCAAAATAACTTGATTTTGAAAGCTTCTTTTAATCTGATAATGCAACGCTTTCCAGTTTCCTAAATAATCAATTGAAGACCATGAAATAACCGGCCAACAATCATTTAACTGCCAGTACAACGTTCCCATATTGTAAGGTTTTGCACGACGATGCGCTTCAATCGCAATCTGTATTCCGCGAGCCTGAAGCAACTGCGAAACATAATTGTATTTCACAAAATCGGTCGGAACGGCATAATCGCGATTCATATATCCATCAATAATATGAAAACCACGGGCGTTTTTTTCGTGAGCTTTTATCGCTGGATTTTCTAAACTTAAATCCGGTTTCTCCGAAAACATAGATTTTACAGCTTCCAGACTCGGCATTCCCTGAAAACCATATTCAGACATGAATCTTCCTACTTTTTCGTTATAAATTTCAAATGGAAATTCGCCCCACCAAACTCCCCAATAATGAGAATCTCCTTCCGTTAAACTTTCTTGGTGACCCCATCCGATTGACGGTGAAACTCGGCCAGTAAGTCGATTTATCTTTCGCCGCAACTTCATCGATTGCGTTGGGAATAACTTCATGAAAAACCTTCTTATAATCTTTCCAAACCTGCAGAGAATCTTCTTTTGAATAATTAAATTGCTTCTGATACCCCCAATTGACAATCGCTTCATCAATTTCGTTATTTCCGCACCACAAAGCAATCGACGGATGATTTTGAAGTCGGTTGACCTGATTTTTCACCTCTTCTTTTACGTTGTTTAAAAACTTCTCATCGGACGGATAAAAACTTCCGGCAAACATAAAATCCTGCCAAACCAAAATTCCGTTTTCATCGCAGGTTTTGTAGAATTCATCGTCTTCGTAAATTCCGCCACCCCAAACACGAATCATATTCATGTTCGCTTCTTTGGAATCTTTGATGAGTTTCTGATATTTTTCTTTCGTAATTCTTGGTGTAAAACTGTCAGAAGGAATCCAGTTTGTTCCTTTTACATACATCGGATTTCCGTTGACTTTAAAGTAGAAAGACTTTCCTTTTGCGTCTTTTTCCTGAATTAATTCGATTGTTCTTAAACCAATTCTTTCTATTTTATCAGCTAAAATATTTGACTCTTTTTGCAGAGAAATTTTAATATCATATAAATTCGGATCGCCCCATCCATTCGGCTGCCAAAGTTTTGGATTGTTAATTATAAAAGGAATTTGAATTGTATTTTTTCCTTTTTTTAATTGAATATTTTCTTTTTTGTTGTTGATTGAAATAGAATATTTCCCTTCAATTTGAGCAAAAATTTCAGTTTGAATATTTAATTCTGCTTTTTGTTTTGTTACACTATTTTGCTCGATTTTAATATTTTGGATTTTCGCACTATTCCAAAAATTTAGCTTTACATCTTTCCAAATTCCGGCAGTAACCAGTCTCGGTCCCCAATCCCATCCGAATTGATACTGCGCTTTTCTCACAAAACTTCTCGGAGATTCAGGCATTGTAAAAGGAACTTTTTTTGCTAATTCTTTTCCGACATTTACCGAAGATTTGAATTTAATTTGCAACAAATTATCTCCAATTTTCAAATTTTGCTTAACCGGAATTTCCCATTTCCTGAACATATTATCTGTTTTTCTCAACAGTTTTCCATTCAGATAAATTTCCGAAAACGTATCTAATCCATTAAAAACCAAATCGATATTTTGATTTTCCAATTCCTTCGCTGAAATTGTAAATGAAGTCTGATAATCCCAATCTTCATTTTCTATCCATTGAACTTTCTTTTCGTTTTCATCTTTGTAAGGATCGGGAATAATTTTGTTATTCATCAAATCCAAATGAACAGTTCCCGGCACCGTGGCGGTGAGCCAATTTTTATCTTTGGAGTTTTTGAATTTCCAATTTTCAGAAGATAAATTTCGCTCCGAAAATTGTGCAAAAATCAGAGTTTGGATGAAAAGGAAAGCAAAAAGGATCATTTTGTTCATCTATAAGTTATTTACAATTCTGTGAATTCCGTCTTTGATAAGTGGTGTATTAAAATTAATGAGAAGTCCAAGCTTTAGGTTTGTCAATTTTAAATAAGTCAATAGTTGAGAATGAAAAATTGGGTGAACATCCAATGTTGACTTTATTTCAATTACAACTTTATTTTCAACAAGCAAATCAATCTTGTAAGCATTTTCAATATTCACCTCTTTATATTTTAAGGGTAGATATAACTGTTGTTTTACATTAAATCCTGATTTTTTCAACTCATATGCCAAAGCTTGTTCATATGCATTTTCTAATAAACCTACTCCTAAATTTCTGTGAACTTCTAAGGCTGATCCTATAATTTTATAGGATAATTCGTTTTCTGTCATTTGTGTTTGTGTTTTATTTCTGTTTTTTAACGCAAAGTTTGATTCTATTAATCTCATACTTTAAGGAGCAAAGAGGAATCAATAAATTGATTTTGATTAAGCGTAAGTTCCATTCAAGCTTAATAAGCGACTTTGTCGCAATTCTTTGCTCCTTAAAAATATGCAGTTTTTATATTAAAAACTTTGCGTCTAAAATTTTCAATATCATTTATTCTTCAAAGCAACAACCTCATCCGCAATAGCAAAAGTACCGCCATCAGTAATCGCAGAAGAATGAAAATATTCAGCTTTTGTAAATTCTCTGAGCTCCTGAATATTTGTAGATCGAAGTCCGCCTCCAACAAGAATTTCTATTCTTCCGTCGGACAATTCAACCAGTTTTTTAAGGTTTTCCTTGCCTTCTGAAACATTGGGTTTCTGACCTGAAGTAAGAATGGTTTTAAAACCACATTCAATGACTTTTTCTAAAGAATTTTCCAGATCTTTCGCTCTGTCAAAAGCGCGGTGAAAAGTACATTGATAAGGCTTTGCCAATTCAACCAACGCTTTATTTTGTTCAATATTCACTTCTTCATTTTCATCTAAAATTCCGAAAACAAAACCGTCAACATTTAAAGATTTTAATTGAATTAATTCAGATTTCATTTGCTCAAATTCGGCATCAGAATACGTAAAATCACCACCTCGTGGACGAATCATCACAAAAATCGGAATGTCTATTTTTTCTCTTAATTGTTTTGCTGTTTCGAAGTCTGGAGTTGTTCCGCCTTCGCTTAATCCGTCGCATAATTCTATTCTGTCGGCTCCGTTTTCAAAAGCGATGATTGCGGATTCAGGATTGAAGCAGGCTATTTCTATTTTTGACATTTTAATTAAAATTTTTAACCTAAAATTTTAGTTTTGGCTAAAGCCAATTGATTGTTTAAAATTTTGAAAACGGGCTTCCTTCGATAAGCTCAGGATGACATGCCCGTTCCTATTGATGTTGAAATTAAGGTTTCAAAGCAAACTCTGGCGTTTCCAAACGGTTTCCTTTTTGATCATAAACCGCAAAATTAAATCCGTCTTGAATACAATACGAACCATATTCTCCCTTTTTATTCAACGCGATGAAGCCAACCTGAATGTCTTTTAAATTCTTATTTCTTTTCTTGGTAATCTGCACGATTCTTTCAACTGCTTCTTTACAAGCCTGTTGAGGGTTTCTACCTTGTCGCATTAATTCGACCACAAGATGAGTTCCAACCGTTCTGATTACTTCTTCACCGTGACCCGTTGCCGTGGCTGCACCTACCTCATTATCAACGAATAAACCCGCTCCAATAATCGGTGAATCTCCTACTCTTCCGTGCATTTTGAAAGCCATTCCACTGGTCGTACAAGCTCCGGAAAGATTTCCTTGTGCATCCAATGCGATCATTCCGATGGTGTCGTGATTTTCAATGTTTACGATGGGTTGATATTTACTGTCTTTCAGCCACTCTTTCCATTCTTTTTCGGATTCGGCAGTTAAGATATTTTCTTTTTTAAAACCTTGAGAAATGGCAAATTGCAAAGCTCCATCACCCACCAACATAACGTGCGGCGTTTTTTCCATTACCGCTCTCGCAACAGAAATCGGATTTTTGATATTTTCTAAAGCCGCAACCGAACCGATATTATAATTTTCATCCATAATACAGGCATCCAACGTCACTCTACCGTCTCTGTCGGGACGACCACCGTAACCAACACTTCTTTCAGTCGGGTCATTTTCTACTAAACGAACACCCTTTTCAACGGCATCCAAAGCTTTTCCTCCTTTTCCTAAAATCGTCCAGGCTTCTTCGTTGGCTTTTAAACCGAAATTCCAGGTGGAAAGAACGATGGGTTTATTAACAATTTTATTGGGGGTTTCAGGCAGATCTTTAGCAATTAAATCCAATGGATTCAACAATAATGCTGAAGAAGCCAATGCTGTATTTTTTAGAAATTTTCTTCTTGAGTTCATATTTTTTAGGTATAAGGTTCTAGGAATTATGGTGTAGATAAAGGTTGTTTAATTTGCTCCGATTTCATCAACGAAAAGCCAAGCTTTTGAATCTGCTCCCGGATTTCCAGCCGGAATAATTCCTGCGTTTTCTATTTTTATTTTAATATATTTTGAATTTTGACTTCCTACATTTAATTTAATTTTCCCATTTGAATTTTGAATTTCATCTTTTCCGATTTCTTTGATCATTTTGAAATCTGTGTTATCATCAGAAACAAAAATCTGTGCAGATTTTGCCCTGTGAATCCAGCTTCCTTTATTTTCCAACGTGTTAAAATAGACTTCTGAAAATTGAGTTTTAGTTCCAAAATCAATTGTTGCGATAACATCTTTTCCCTGAAAACCAAGCCACGTTTTGCCCAATTGTTTTACGTTCCCAACAATTCCGTCAACTAAAGTGAAAGCTCCGCCAAAAGAATAATTTTCACTCGGTTGCTGTTCTAATGTAATAGTTTTTCCAGTAGTTTTTGACGTTGTAAATTGTTGAGAAGAAACGGCACTTTTTAATTGTCCGTTTTCAAAATAAGCTGATTTTATCGTCATTGATTTTGAAACCGGAATCGGATTTTGATAGGTTTGAGAATCAGCATTTGGCTCTGTTTCGTCTAAAGTATATCGAATTCCGTTTGGATTCTGTGAAGTTGAAAGCTCGTAAGAAACTCCGTTATTATTGGGAATTACCTTTCCGGAAACGTTGTAAATGCTTTTTGCATAATTCACATTCATTTTATCCAACACTTTGAACTGATTGATGACTCTTTCTTCAAATTCTTTATAATTTTTAGGATCAGAAGTTCCCCAACCCACTTCGGAAAGAGCAAATAATCTTGGGAAAATCATGTATTGAACCTGTTTAAAATCAAGAATATATTCTGTCCATAAATTCGCCTGAACTCCTAAAATATATTTTGCTTGTTCAGCATTCAGTTCGGAAGGAATCGGATTGTAAGAATACACTTTATCCAAAGGCGTAAAACCGCCAAAAGCATTGGGTTCAGTTGCAGGATCTCCCTGATAATGATCGAAATAGCAATAAGAACCGGGAGTCATTACGGCAAAATGTTTTGATTTTGCGGCTTCAATTCCCCCATTTACACCTGTCCAGCTCATTACGGCTGCATTTGGCGCTAATCCGCCTTCTAAAATCTCGTCCCAACCGATGATTTTTCTTCCTTTAGAATTTACATATTTTTCAATTCGGTGGATGAAATAACTTTGCAATCCATGTTCATCTTTCAAATTATTTTTCTTGATTAATTCTTGACAATGAGCGCATTCCTTCCATCTTGTTTTCGGACATTCATCACCACCGATGTGAATATATTGCGATGGAAAAAGCGCCATCACTTCATCTAAAACATTTTCTAAAAACGTAAAAGTTTCATCTTTCGGACAAAAAACATCATCGAAAACGCCCCATTTTGTAGCAGGTTCGAAAGGTCCTTTTGTACAAGCCAATTCTGGATAAGCTGTTAAAGCAGCCAATGCGTGACCGGGCATTTCGATTTCCGGAACTACCGTGATATGGCGATCTTGAGCGTATTTTACAACTTCTTTTATTTGTTCTTGTGTGTAAAAATAGGGTCCGTAAGGTTTTCCGTCGAAGATATTGTCAACATAAGCTCCGATCATCGATTCTTTACGTTTTGCACCAACTTCTGTCAGCTTCGGGTATTTTTTAATTTCAATTCTCCAACCCTGATCGTCTGTTAAATGCCAATGAAAAGTATTCAATTTATACATTGCAAGATAATCGATATATTGTTTTACTTCATCAACGGTGAAAAAATGACGACAAACATCTAGGTGCATTCCTCGCCAAGCGAATTTTGGAGAATCCTGGATTTCGAGAGCGGGAATTTTTCCGTCCTTTGAAGTTTTTATTAATTGTAGAAGAGTTTGGATGCCTTGAAAAAGACCTTCGGAGTTTTTTCCAATAACCACAATCATTTCATCGCTAATATTTAAAATGTAATTGGAATTAAACTCTCGTTTAGTATCAATTTTTAAATCTTTATTTAATAGTAGAGAAATAAAATTTGGTTTTATCTTATTTATGTTTTTAGATAAATCATTTGGATAGATTTTCTTAAAATTGTCAATAAAATATTTGTATTCATTAGATTTTTTGTCTCCAACAAAAAGTGTATTCTTATTTATCTCAAAATTCCCTATTTTTAATTCAACTTTTTGCGGATAAGGAATTAAATTCAGCTTGGTTTGTGTGCAAAAAAATGCTGAAATTAATAACGAAAATACCAGTAAGAAACGCTTCATTTTATTAGTTTAAGATTTAGGCGAATATACTTATTTTCTGAAAATTTTATTGAATGATTTAACTTATTCAACAACAAAACATCTAATTTTGTAGAAAAATAGACGATGAGAAAAACAATTTTATTAGTTGGTGGATTATTATTTTCAATTTCCACACAGGCACAAATTTTAGATGTCATAAAATCTACGGTAAAGGATAAAACAGGAATCGACCTTAATAATCCTAAAACCACAACCAATACAACAACTTCTACCACCACTCCAAAAACATCAACGACAACTTCTCCTATCAATCTTGGAAGTCTTACTTCGACACAGATTTCTTCAGGTTTAAAAGAAGCATTAAGTCTAGGTGTAACCGAAGGTGTGAAAAAACTGGGTGTAACCGACGGTTTCCTGAAAAATGAAGCGGTAAAAATCTTAATGCCGGAAAAATTAAAGAAAATCGACACTACTTTACGTTCAGTTGGTTTAGGAAGTTTGGCCGATCAAGGAGTTAAATTATTAAACAGAGCCGCGGAAGATGCCGTAACGGAAGCTGCTCCGATCTTTACAAAAGCGATTACTTCCATGACGATTACGGATGCTAAAAATATTTTGTTAGGAACTGATAATGCGGCAACAAGTTATTTACAGGGGAAAACTCAGAGTCAGTTGTTTACTGCTTTTCAACCAAAAGTAAAGGCTTCTTTAGGAAAAGTAGGCGCCGATACATTATGGAAAAGTATTATTTCAAAATATAATACATTGACAGGACAAGCTGTAACAACCGATCTTAACGAATATGTGACGAATGAAACCATCAACGGGGTTTTCAAAATGGTTGCAGATAAAGAAAGCGGAATCCGAAATTCTCCTGCGATGAGAACGACGAGTATTTTGCAGAAGGTTTTTGGGGCACAAGACGGGAAGTAAATTTCTTTTGTCTTGAAACATTTCCTATGCCGATTAAATTACGCATAAAAAAACCTTGTCGATGACAAGGTTTTTGTTTTATTTAAAACTGCATTTCAGGAATCTCTCCGTCAATAATCAGATCTGCTTCTGTAGATTTTATAATATGTTCTACTGAAACTCCCGGAGCTCTTTCAACAAGCTTGAAACCAGCCGGAGTTATGTCTAAAACTGCTAATTCGGTTACTACTCTTTTCACACAGTTTACACCCGTTAAAGGAAGTGTACATTTTTTTAAGATTTTGCTTTCTCCCGCTTTATTTACGTGCATCATTGCCACGATAATATTTTCTGCAGAAGCTACCAAATCCATGGCGCCACCCATTCCTTTTACCATTTTTCCTGGGATTTTCCAGTTGGCGATGTCTCCGTTTTCTGAAACTTCCATTGCTCCAAGAATCGTAAGATCTACTTTCTGACCTCTGATCATCCCGAAACTGAAAGCAGAATCGAAGAATGAACCCCCTTCTAAAATCGTGATCGTCTGTTTTCCTGCATTGATGATGTCTGCATCTTCTTCGCCTTCGAAAGGGAAAGGCCCCATTCCCAACACTCCGTTTTCACTCTGAAATTCTACGGAAATCCCTTCTGGAACGTAGTTAGCGACCAAAGTAGGAATACCTATTCCAAGGTTTACGTAGTAACGGTCTTTCAGTTCTTTTGAAATTCTTTTAGCAATTTGTTCTTTTGTGAGCATATTAAAAACTTAGCCTGCAATTTAAATATTTTCACTTGAATACAAAAGGTCTTTGTTATTCAAAATTACTTTGAATATTTGCTTTTAATTATAATGCTGTTTTAGCAAAGTCTTCAGAAAATATCCTTGTCAAGGTTTAAAACCTTGACAAGGATAATAATATTATTTTTAACACAAAGATTTCTTCAATTCTAAAGAATTACAGATCATCATAAAAATTATTAACACTGTTAGTCAAAATAATATTGTTAATTTTGCACCATTATTTATTAGAAATGAAAGTATTATTAAAATATCTTAAACCTTACAAATTACTGATTGCCTTTTCTTTATTTCTGGCAACCATTAATCAGGTTTTTTCTTTATTTGCTCCGGCAATTACCGGTAATATCCTCGATAAACTGGTTACGCATCCCAATTTTTTTGATAAAGAAAAACTGTTACCCAGAAATATTGACCAATATTTATACGGAGAAGGAATTTATCATGGCGTATTTTATTTTTTAGCATTATTAATCGGAACAGCGATGATAAGCCGAATTGCGAAAGCCTTTCAGGATTATGTAGTAAGCGTTATCACTCAAAAGTTTGGTGCGAAAATATTTACAGACGGTTTAAGACATTCCATGGCGTTGCCTTATCAGGAATTTGAAGACCAAAGAAGTGGTGAAACTTTATCTATTTTAACGAAAGTAAGAGAAGATACCGTAAAATTTATCACCAATTTTATTAATATTTTCTTCGGAATTTTGGTGAGCATTATTTTCGTTTCCGTGTACGCGATTCGTTTGCATTGGTCGATTATGCCTGTTTATATTTGCGGAATTTTCCTGATTGCATTTATTACTAATTTATTGAGTAAAAGAATCAAAGGCATTCAAAAAAATATCGTTTCAGAAACTACGGCTTTGGCTGGAAGTACCACGGAAAGTTTAAGAAATATTGAAATCGTTAAAAGTTTAGGATTAACCAATCAGGAAGTGATCCGTTTGAACAATAACACGTACAAAATTCTTGGACTTGAACTTAGAAAAGTAAAAAGTATCCGTTCTTTAAGTTTTATTCAGGGAACGATGGTGAATTTTCTTCAGCAGATGATCACGATGACTTTGCTGTTGTTAATTTTTAAAAACATCGTGACTCCGGGACAATATTTATCGCTGATGTTTTATGGATTCTTTATTTTCGGACCGATGCAGGAAATCGGGAATATCATCATTTCTTACCGTGAAGCAGAAGCTTCTCTTTTTAATTTTGATAATTTAATGAAAAAAAATGTGGAAGAAAAACCGCTTCATCCCAAACAAATCGGTGCGATTGAAGAACTGGAATTCAAACATGTTTCTTTTAAACATCAATCTGCTCAATATAAAGCATTAAATAATATCTCTTTTGATGTTAAAAACGGCGAAACCATCGCTTTTGTCGGACCAAGTGGTTCCGGGAAAAGTACGTTGGTAAAATTACTCGTTGGATTGTACAGACCGCAGGAAGGAAATATTTTTTACAATTCTATCAACGGAAAAGAATTTGATTTTGATGAACTGAGAAATCAAATCGGTTTTGTAACCCAAGACACGCAGCTTTTTGCAGGAACCATCAAAGAAAACCTTCTTTTTGTAAATCCTGATGCGACAGAAGTTGATCTAGAAATTGCTTTGCAGAAATCAAGTTGTACCGCGTTGTTGGAAAGAGCCGAAAAAGGCATCGAAACCGTAATCGGTGAAGGCGGACTGAAATTAAGTGGTGGTGAAAAACAAAGAATTGCCATTGCAAGAGCGCTTTTAAGAAAGCCTCATTTATTGATTTTTGATGAAGCCACTTCTGCTTTGGACAGTATTACGGAAGAAGAAATTACATCTACGATAAAAGATATTTCCAAAGAAAAAGAGCAGATTACGGTTCTTATTGCGCACCGTTTAAGTACGATTATGCATGCAGACAGAATTTATGTTTTGGAACGCGGACAAGTCATTGAAATGGGATCTCACGATAATTTGATTGCCGAAAAAGGGTTGTATTACGCCATGTGGAGACAGCAAATCGGGGAAAGAAAAATGCTTATTTCACCGGAATCATAACAACATAAATAAAGCGCTGAAAATATTTCAGCGCTTTTGTTTTATTTTTTAATTGAAAAAGGTTTAACACTTTAGTTTTTGAAAATCTTTGATTTTCTTCTTATGTGATCTTAATTATTTTCAAAGTTTTTAAATTTTCTTAAGTGTTCTAATATGTTAAAAAGCTTTTGATATTCCCGATCAAAAAAGAATTATTCTTTCGTTCTAACCGTTCTTTGTTCAATTCTTTTCTCAAATTTCTCACCCTGAAAAATTCTTTGAATCATAATTCCCGGAATGTGAATTTCGTTTGGATCTAATTCTCCCGGTGCTACCAATTCTTCCACTTCTGCGATGGTAATTTTTGCCGCTCCCGCCATCGGATGATTGAAATTTCTTGCCGATCCTTTGAAAATAAGATTTCCTGCGTGATCGCCTTTCCAAGCTTTAACGATAGAAAATTCTGCTTTGTAAGCGTGTTCCAGAATATGCGGTTTTCCGTCGAAATCTTTTACTTCTTTACCTTCCGCAACTTCAGTTCCGAAACCTGCAGGCGTGTAAAAAGCAGGAATTCCCGCCTGTGCAGCTCTGCATTTTTCTGCCAAAGTTCCCTGTGGAGTAAGCTCAACTTCCAATTCTCCGGAAAGCATCTGTCTTTCGAACTCGGCATTTTCTCCGACATAAGAAGAGATCATCTTCTTGATTTGTCTTTTATGAAGCAATAATCCCAACCCGAAATCATCAACTCCTGCGTTGTTTGAAATACAAGTCAAATCCTTTACATCACTCTCTACCAAAGCATTAATTGAGTTTTCAGGAATTCCGCAAAGTCCGAATCCGCCCAACATCAACGTCATCCCATCATTAATTCCTTCGATGGCTTCCTTTGCATTTTTTACTCTTTTATCTATCATGAAATATTCGATTTTTCTGTTGGCTAAATTTAATAATTTTTCTCATATATCCGAAGTTCAGAATTTTTTTGAATCTTACGCAAACTTTTTATATTTTTGGGAACAATAAATACATTATGTTAAATATTTCACATAATAAAAATAACATATTGTAAAAATAATTATCCCTCATAATTACTGTACAAATGAAACAAGAAAATTTCAACAAAATTGGAGACATCTTTTATGTGCTCTGCAGATTGAGTATCGGTTTATTTTTCTTTATAACCGGATTCAACAAACTGTTCCATCCTGTTTTTCAAGGTTATATGTTAAAAACCATTACTGACCTTGGATTTTTAAATCCGCAACTGACCGCCAATTTCGTTGCTGCTAATGAAATGATTTGGGGACTGTTTTTAATAATAGGACTTTTCACAAGACTTAGTTCTTTTGCTTTGATTGTTGTCATGCTGATTGCGCTTATTACTAAAGACATCCACTCTATTCCCGCAGAATTGATTCCTATTGATCCGAAAGTCGGGAAAAAGCCAATGGAAATGTATATTTGGTTAACGTATTTCTTTTATTTGCCACAGGTTTTATACATTATGTTATTAGGAATGTTTTCGTTATACGGCTATAAAACTTTTGGAATTGATCGATTTTTAAAGAAAAAGGTTAATCCTTATCGATAAATATTTTTAACCTTTTATTTTGACAATTGGAAATCGCAAAGGCGCAATATAAAATTTATAACAATGTTTTTAAGGCGCAAAGATTTTATCTACGATAAAATTTCTACTGTTTACTAGTAAAATACTGCTGAAAATCTTTTATCACATTAACTCTCCCTTTTGCATAAGGTATATTTCCATGGAAAAAACAATTTATAGTGGTCTGATTTTGGTTTAATTATCATCAACATCACCACAAAATTTATTATTATGGAAACGAAAGACATCTCAAGAATTGCTCTCGGTGCATTTCTTATTACAGCAGGAATTGGTCATTTAACTTTTGCGAGAAAAGAATTTCAGGCGCAGGTTCCGGAATGGGTTCCTTTGAAAAAAGATGATACCGTTGTATATTCGGGAATTGCTGAAATAGTATTGGGAACGGTTGTCATCGCAACTCCCAAAAAGTACAGAAAAACAATGGGGCAAGTTGTAGCCGGGTTTTTCGCAGCGGTACTTCCCGGAAATATTGCTCAATATAAAAACAGAAGAGATTCTTTTGGATTAAATACAGATAATCAAAGATTGGCAAGACTTTTTATGCAAGCTCCTTTGATTGCTTGGGCGTTGAAATCAACTGATGATTAACCTGAAACTGACATGATATAAAAATCGGGGAAAGTTTTAATTTTCCCCGATTTTATTACCTAATTATATTTAATTGGACTTTATCCAATCCTCTTTTAAATCGTCCTTTCAGGACTCTTCTTTAATATGAATTTAAATTTTACTGAATAATCAATTTTATAGTAAATAATTTTCTTGTGTGAACTTTCACGAAATACACCCCTTTCGGAAGATTTTCGTTAACCATAGAAAAACGTTGATTATTGATGTTTTTAGATTCATACAATAGATCTCCGTTGGCTGAAAGCAGTTCGATTTTTTCAATCGGATAATCACTTTTTATGAACGTCGGTTCACCCGGTTTTGTTGGATTTGGATATAAAACGACATTCTTTTCTGTGCTTTTCACTTCTCCTGTTCCTAAAGTGGCTCCTGTAACCTGAAACTGAACTCTATTTGAAACCTCGGTGTAAGAATCGTTTGTAAACATTACCATATAATAATTCCCCGGAGTCGCAGGAACTGCTGTTCCCTGAATTGTTTTCGTGCCTTGAGTCACTCCGTCGAAATACGTATAAGAAACAAAATTATCATCCGGAATGGTAACACTTTGAGGATAAATTCCCAACCAGTCTTTAATAATTCCCGGAGAATCCGTCCAAGAAGCCGTAATATTTTCACCTAAAGTATAGACCGGTTTGTTCGTCCAAAGTTCCGTAACAATGTCTCCGACTTTAAAGAAAACCTTTTCTCCAACCGTTGTATAACCGTCTTCCAAGAAATACTGAGCATAATAATACCCTTTCGCAAGACCTGTAAAATTAAGCGTTCCTGCAGGTGTCGTCACATAACTCCATTGTGTGGAGTTTACATTTCCGGGAGTGTGACCCATTTTGTAAATACCGATCCAGTCTTTTACTAAATTAGGTCCGTTACTGAAATTTACCGTCACCGTTCCGCCAACAGGATAAGTATCTGCAGTGGTTGATAATACAACTTTTGGTCCTACATAGAAATTTTTTCTTGCTGTAATTTCCGTGTAGCCATTGTTCGCGAAAAATCCTGCAAAATATTGACCTTTATTAGCAATACCATTAGGAAAATTGGCTGTTCCTGCCGTTTGTCCGTTGGTATACACATACGCTTGAGAAGCGATGGAAGCAGGATTCTGACCTTTTTTATAAATTCCTACCCAATCCTGATTGTTTCCGGGACCATCTGTGAAAGTCGCTGTAATCGGTTCGTTTTGGGTATATTCTGTTTTATTTAAGGTAAAAGTAGGATTTGAAACTACACTTCCTGTTACCGTAAATTGTTTAACATCGCTCCAATCGCTCCATTCTAAATTTCTGTCTCTGTAACGAACTTTAACGTAATAATTTCCGTTTGTAATTGAATTTGAGGCAATAGTAGCTTTTGTAATATCTACATTCGCATTCTGGTTTTTGGTATAATCCGGAGTTCCTGTTCCTTCTTTTCCGAACCAGTCTTCAAAGTCTCTGTAAAATTCCTTTTCAATAACAGAAAAATCGGCAGCTTTACTGATTAAAAACTGTGTTGTATTTAATAACTCTCCGTTTGTACTTGAAAATGTACTTCCATTTAATGTTAAAGGTAAAGTAACGGGAGCCGGAAAAGTATTTGAGATAGATGGTTTCGCAGGTTTCGGCTGATTTTTATAACGGTGGAAACTATCAACCAATTCGTTATATTTTCTGTGATGAACTCCTCCGATTGAGTAACATTCTACATCAACTTTTCCTGTATTAACGTCGACTTCAACAATTTGATACGTCCAATCGGTCAATGTTTTCTGAACATCATCAAAATCTTGTTCCGTAGACATTCCCCAATATTGATCCCAAGCCGTTCCACCGGAAATAATCTGATAATTCGGGCTTTCCTTCAACTGACCTCTGTGATACAAGTGGTGATGCGCTCCAACGTGCATTAAATATTTATTGGAAGTCGTTAAAAGCGGAACTGCATTATTTCTTACCCAAGTCGAAATATCTCCGACATATTGCTCCGCCTGATAAGGTCTGTGACTTAAAGAAATGATCCAATCTACCGTAGAGTCATTGTTTGCTTCATTTAAAATCTGCTGAAGCCAAGTCATTTGAGCAGCTCCTGTATGTTCGGAGCTTAAGCTTATAAACAAAACGTTTCCAGCTTGTTGAGCGTAATAATTTTCATTTCCTGAAGAGATGTTTTTATATTTAATTTCATCAATATAGAAATGAGCGTAGTAAGAATTCATTCCCAATGTTCCGTACGTTTCGTGGTTTCCAACCGTGGTTTGGATAGGAAGATAAGGTGATAATTGAATATTCTTTTTAAAATGAACATTTTCATAATGATCCAAAGTTCCTACATCTACCTGATCTCCAACCATAAACGTCAAAGCAACGTTATCGGAAGGATCTGAAGTCGCTCCAAATTTTTCTTTTAATTTTTTATAGGCATTTAACGTTAAAGTATCATATCTCGGTTCAGCCTTAATTTGGTTGTCTCCCATGATCAGAAAACGGATTTTTCCATTTGCCGTAACAGGTTGTCCCGGCAAAGGAAGCGTCCTGAAATTATAAACTGCAGATTCGCTCGCGCCTGTTTTTATCTTATAATAATACTTTGTATTGGGCTGTAAATTGGCGATTTTTGCCGTGTGATAATAATAGTTGTTATTATATCCTGTATCTGAAAAAATGTTGGTCGTTCCTGTAAAAGTAACGTTCAAATTGGTCGGAGTTGTTCCGTAGATAACGGTTGTTTCGTTATTCGAAGATGTTTTCCAGTTGACAATCATCGAACTCGGTGTCGGATTTTGCAAATAGGGAAATAAAGCCTGCCCAAATGCCATCTGGACGACGAAAAAGAAAAAAAATACGTAATGTTTCATTGTAGTTCGTTTAAGTGTGTGTATGTTTTAAATTGTGTGTCAATCATTTAAAAAGCATTGATTCAAGCTTTTACCATCGTGCAAAAGTAGAGTTCCTATATAAACTCAGTCTGATGGGAACTTAAAGGAACTGTTAATTTTTAAGCAAAATTTCATCGAAATATTTATACTTTTTAATGATTAATTATTTGGAATATTTAAAAACTATTTCTTATATTTGCAACCTGTTATTCAACCTCTGACGAAGTGCGTGTAAGTTGCTTAGCCTTAACATTTTATTTTATTAAAAATGGATTTATTAAAGTACGTACAAGACAAGTACATTACAAAAAAAGAATTCCCTGAATTCAAAGCGGGTGATACAATCACTGTTTATTACGAAATTAAGGAAGGTCAAAAAACAAGAACTCAGTTCTTCAAAGGAACAGTTATCCAATTAAGAGGTACTGGTTCTACAAAAACTTTCACTATCAGAAAAATGTCTGGTGATGTAGGTGTAGAAAGAGTTTTCCCTATCAACATGCCTGCTCTTCAAAAAATTGAGCTTGACAGAAAAGGTAAAGTTAGAAGATCTAGAATCTATTACTTCAGAGATCTTAGAGGTAAGAAAGCTAGAATTAAAGATGCTTCTTACAAGAAGAAATAATTCAGACAACAATACATACGAAAAGAGACTGCTAATTTTAGCGGTCTCTTTTTATTTCGGGGTTTTTACTCTTATTATCATTAACAATTCATCATTAATAATTTTTTCAGGAGCTATTTCCTGCTTTCCGTTGCAATCTTTTTTTTCAAAAAAGGATTTTCACTGCAATCAGGGCTAGGATTTTTGTCGGTGTTTCAACATTTTGAAATAACCACAAAGTTCGCCATTCCAAAGAAATCTAAACAAGGATTTTCCCAATCCGATCTCTGATAAATATTGTGTACAACAATATATATTCTCAATTCTATAAACTTCCAGCATCCAGCTTCCACCTTCCTACTTTATAAAATCATACAAGGCATTCCAAAATTTATCATACACTTCAATATGCGGAAGATGTCCTACATTTTCAATTTCAACTAACTTTGAACCTGAAATCTGCTGTTGCGTTTTTTTTCCTAATTCCTGATATTGCCCCATTTTTGACTGAAGTTCTTTTGGAGCTCTGTCCTTTCCTATCGCAGTTTCTGTCTCTCGTTCCGATAATTAACAATGTCGGCGTTTTAATATTTTTAAACTCATAACAAACCGGTTGATTGTAGATCATATCCGATGTTAAAGCTGCATCCCAAGCTACTTTCGGATAATCAGGATGCAAAGTCCAGCCTGCAATTAAATCTAACCAAGGTTGATATTCTGCTTTCCATTTGTTATCATAATAAAATTTAAGTTGATAATTTTTATAAGATTCTGCGGTATTTTTTAATTCCGATTGATACGCCTGATCGATTGTTTGATAAGAAGCAAAAGTTTTATAATCTTCCAGTCCAATCGGGTTTTCCAGAATTAATTTTTCGACTTTTTCAGGATATAATAATGTAAATCTCGTCGCAACCATTCCTCCCATTGAATGACCTAAAACTATAGTTTTATCTATTTTTAATTCATCCAAAATGGCTTTCGTATTTTCCGCCAATTGTGAAAATGAAAACTGATAACTTTGAGGCTTTGAAGATTTCCCAAACCCAATCTGATCCGGAATAATCACTCTGAATCCTTTATCTGAAAGATCTTTTGCCGTTTTTTCCCAATATGCTCCATTAAAATTTTTACCATGAAGAAGCATGATTACTTTTCCGTTTGAGGCTTTTGGTTTTACGTCCATATACGCCATTTTCAAATCGTTATTTTGAGATTTAAAATTGAGAAAATGAACCTCGTAAGGATATTGATAATTGGTAAGTTCTGCATCCAAAGGTTTCACCTGACCAAACGTAAAATTTGACGCAATTGAAAACATTAAAACTGTAACAGCATTTTTAAAATTCTTCATAAAATTTTATTTAGTATTAAAAATAAAAAAACCGCTTCAAAAGAAACGGTTTCTATGTATTAATTATAATTTTTTTAAGATATTTCTACTGATTTGTAGTTTTTCTGCGATGGTAAATTCATTAAAACAATAGCGAAAAGAATTAAAACAATTCCCAACCATTGAACGGCAATCACTTCTTCGCCCAATAAAACGAAAGCCATCGTCACGGAAACCGGAAGTTCCAAAGACGAAACGATACTTCCTAATCCTAAACCTGCATTCGGAAAACCAATATTAAATAAAATCGGCGGAATCACTGTTCCAAACAACGCCAAAACAAAACCATATTTCCACAAAATTGAATATCGGAAAGAGTGAATATGTTCTGTATTATCAGTAAAATTTAGATAAATTGACTTTAAACCACCAAAGTGAAGCGGACCAATCTGAGCAAAAAATAAGAATACAAAAATAACAATTGAACCGCCACAAAGCATGATAATACTTTTCCTGAAAACGGGTAAATGTGTCGCTAAAGTGTTGGATGTAAACATTGTTAAAGTATAGGAAGCCGCAGCCAATAGTCCCCAGAAAATCCCTTTAAAGTCTAGCTGAATTTCTGTATTGATTAAATTTGTTGCTAAAACTGTTCCGATTAAAACGATAACTACAGAGATTATTTTTCTTGCATTGGGTAATTTTTTTGTCAAAAAACTTTCTACCACAACACTAAACCAAACCGACTGCATCAATAATACAATGGCAATCGAAACATTAATATACTGAACCGAAATATAATAAAAAAGACTCGTACAGCCAAGCGAAGTTCCCGCTATCATTAGATTTCTGACTTCTTTTGCAGTGGGTGAAGGCAACGTCTTTTTTGAAGTAATCGTCTGAATAAAATTCAAAATTAAAAGACCTAGCAACCCCAAAATAAATTGAGAGGTCGTCACTTCTGAAGTTGTATAACCTTCCTGATAAGCGAGTTTAACAAAAGTCGCCAACATACCATATATACTTGCCCCGATTCCTACAAATAAAACTCCTTTTAGTATATTTTTCTTCTCCATAATTCATTTTTTGAACAGCCCGCAAAGTTACAACTTATTAATTAAAATAATCGGGAAGCCTAAAATGATAGATAAATAAAATCGGCGCAAGCTTTGCTTACGCCGATTTATAAAATATAAGTAATTATTTAAATTATTTTTTAACGATAACTTTAGATGCGGCATCGATACCGATACCTTTTACTTTCACCATATAAGTTCCGTTGATTAATCTATCTGTAGAAATTGATTTCTTAGCATCAGGAGAAATTTTATCTTCTGAAGATACTAATTTTCCAGACATATCGTAAATCTCAACACTTACTTTTCCTAACGTATTGCTTGGGAAATTAATGAAGAATTCGTTCTTAGCAGGGTTTGGATAAATTGAAATGTTATTTTTAACAGCTTTTACTTCATCCGTTGCCAGTACACAATCTGCAGGTACTGTAAGATCCTGAACCTGATCATTGATATTCGTTTTAGATCCAGCAGAAGCATTTACTCCCAACCCTCTTTTTGCAAAAGTTCTCCAGATCATACATCTGTCAGCACCTCCTGTAGTTGCTAATTCTGCTTGTAAAATTGCATTTCTACCATCTACAAACGTTGGACTACAAGCCTGAAGTTTTAATGCGTCTGTTACCAATTGTAATACTCTTGAGCTACCGTTTGTTGTATTTGAAGTTACATCAGAAGCATAACCATATTTAGCAACATACTGCCAATGAAGATCCCATAACATGGTTGCCCACACAAAACCGATTGAGTGAACATCAGGAACCATAGTAGAACCGTTTAAGAATTCCATTCCGTTTGTATCACCATAAGTAAAGTCATTAATTGTAAAATCTGGTGAATATTTTGCAGGTCTGATACCATCCCCAGAAATACCTTCTCCTGATACATAAGTACCCATACCTCTAGCTACAGAGGCATTATCACCCGCTTTATTGGTAAGCATTAACGCAAAGAAATCGGACCATCCTTCTCCCATTTGCTCTTTACTTTGAGTATATTGTAAACAAGTATATCCATTTCCTGTTAATCTATTAGAAATCCCATGACCATATTCATGAATCATAACTCCATTATCAAAACTACCGTCTTGTTTTGTGCTATAGCTCATTGAAACATTTACAGGAACATTATTTGCTAATTGAGTCTTAATATATTCCCCTTCAGCATTATCTATCAGCTCAGACATGATATAAATGTTCAAATTAGTTCCTCCCATATTTCCTGGAGCAGCAGAACTAACAGCATTATATATAATTGCTCCAGTCGCTCCAGCATTTTGCATGTTTTCAACTTTTGTAACAAAATCACAAGTTCCTCTTTCTGCTAAACCGATAAAACCTGTTAAAGATCCTGCAGGAAGAGCTGTACAAGCGTCTAGAACTGGTGATAATTTTACCTGTCCTGTAACCGGTACACCTGTTATCTGTTGACCAAATTGAGCAGTAAAAGTAACCGGAGTTCTAGTTGTAGCTGAAGCTGGTGCATTATAAAATAATTTTTGAGCATCATTTACCCATAAATACATTTGCATTCTCCCACTACCACCATCTTGCGGTGTTGCAAAATTTGCATTGTTATAGTTTTGCACAGTAGCAGTTACAGCAGTACCTCCACCATCTTGTGCTTCAGCATTTACAAAATCATTTCCTGCACCTCCTAAATTAAAATTATTTTTCTGAAAGTTTCTTGCTACAGGAGTGAAACCAAACTTGTAAAAAATATCATGCACCATATTATTTGCATAAAATAAGTTTGTAATTGATGCATCTTGATTAGTTAAAGCAAGTGCTCCTGCAGTATATGGAAAATTGAAATTTCTTGAAGCACCTCCTTCTGCAGTTACTCCTGAAAAAGAATCGAAATCATCTAAGTCCTGATAAGCAAAAACATTATTACCTTGAGCATTTGTGTAATGATTCGTCCCATCAGAATGCCATCCTTCAGGTGAAGCGGTAAGATTCCAAGGGTTTGTAATTACAGCTCTTGATCCAAATGTTGGAGCTTCTATCGGAAAAGGAAATACATTATATGATGCATTATCCGGAGAAAGTAATAAACTTGTTTTAACGTTTTCTTGTTGATAATTTTCTTTTCCTAATGGGAATATCGCTAAACTATTTTCATCAGAATGTCCAAATGGATGCTCAACAAAATTACAACTAAGGTTAAGGTTATTTTTCTCAACAATTTCTCCAGTAGTTGCATTCACTAAAATATTCCAATAATTTGGTGTTTTCTTTTCAGGAAAAGTAAATTCATAACACAAAACAAGATTTTGATCTTTTTTCACATATACCAATTGCTGTTTGGCAAATAGCATATTTTTTGTGTCTGCATCATGAAAATTCAAGATTGTAATTTTACTAGGATCTTCAATATTTGTTCCTTTCGAAGCAAATCCAAAAGCAGCTTCTTTTGTAATTGAAGGAACATTTGCATCAACATTCTGATAATCCTTTTCAAAAGTATCATTATAGAATACTACCTGATTGTTTTTTATCAAAACTGAACCTAAAGATCCATAAACAGGAATACCTTTATACAATTGTTGTATTTTCACAACATCTCCATTCATACTTTCAGAATGGTCACTCACATCAATACT
This sequence comes from Chryseobacterium ginsenosidimutans, assembly GCF_024807225.1. Lineage (GTDB taxonomy): Bacteria > Bacteroidota > Bacteroidia > Flavobacteriales > Weeksellaceae > Chryseobacterium > Chryseobacterium ginsenosidimutans. Next base: position 1,862,822 of record NZ_JANUCO010000001.1, on the reverse strand, counting down.
AAAATTAGTAAGATCAGCTTTTTTATATTCTCTAATTTTATTTTGAGATATATAATCTTTAATTAACTTCTCGTTATTTTGAGAAAATAAACTTGAAGATGAGAAAACTGCTAAAGCAGCAAACATAAGGGGTAGAGTTCTCTTTTTCATATTGATTAATAAAGGTGCTAATTTACAAATATTATTCAATCAAAAACTTTTTTTAAAATATATTTTAAAACAATAATGACCATTCTATTAAGAACAGTCATTATCATTATATTTTAAATTAATTATTTGTTATTTTTTAACAATAACCTTTGATGCAGCATCGATACCGATACCTTTTACTTTCACCATATACGTTCCGTTGATTAATCTATCTGTAGAAATTGATTTCTTAGCATCAGGAGAAATTTTATCTTCTGAAGATACTAATTTTCCAGACATATCATAAATCTCAACACTTACTTTTCCTAAAGTATTGCTTGGGAAATTAATGAAGAATTCATTCTTAGCAGGGTTTGGATAAATTGAAATGTTATTTTTAACAGCTTTTACCTCATCCGTTGCCAGTACACAATCTGCAGGTACTGTAAGATCCTGAACCTGATCATTGATATTTGTTTTAGATCCAGCAGAAGCATTTACTCCCAACCCTCTTTTTGCAAACGTTCTCCAGATCATACATCTGTCAGCACCTCCTGTCGTTGCCAGTTTCTGCTTGCAAAATTGCATTTCTACCATCTACAAACGTTGGATTACAAACCTGAAGTTTCAAAGCGTCTGTTACCAATTGTAAAACTCGTGAGCTACCGTTTGTTGTATTTGAAGTTACATCAGAAGCATATCCGTATTTAGCAACATACTGCCAATGAAGATCCCATAACATGGTTGCCCATACAAAACCAATAGAATGCACGTCTGGAACAATTGCCGTTCCATTATTATATTCCATGCCATTTGTATCTGTATAGGTATAGTCGTTAATTGTAAAATCCGGTGAATATTTGGCAGGTCTAATTCCGCTTCCTGTGATTGGTTGACCAAGAGCATAAGTACCTGTTCCTCTAGCAACAGACGCATTATCTCCCGCTTTATTTGTTAGCATAATAGCAAAAAAATCAGACCAACCTTCTCCCATTTGCTCTTTATCTGCTGTAGAACTTAAACAGCCAGATCCTGTACCTGTCAGTCTATTTGAAATTCCATGGCCATATTCATGGATAACAATACCATTATCAAAACTTCCATCAGGAGTAATACTTGTAGCAGGATCATCTTTTAAAGTAACATTTACAGTTGTATTTGCTGAAAGTTGACTTTTAATATATTCTCCTTCTGTATTACCAATTAATACCGACGGAATTGTAATAGTAGCATCCGTACCAGACATGTTTCCGATTGTATTTCCATTGGCTGTATTGTTATAAATAATAGCAGCGGTTGCTCCTGCATCCTGTAAATTTTTAGTCTTTACAGTAAAAGCACAAGTTCCTCTTTCTACCAAACCTATTTTCCCCGTAAGTGAACCTCCAGGTAAAGCTGTACATCCATCTAAAACTGAAGAAAGCTGAACATTTCCTGTAACTCCTGTAGCATCTAACGGATTACCAAATAGTGCGGTTCCATTTGCCGGTTGGCGAGGAACAGCTGCTGTTGGCGCATTATAAAAAAATTGTCTGTTTACAGTTGACCAAAGGTACATTTGCATTCTTGGTTTACTACCATCTGAAGGGCTAGCAAAATTTGCATTATTGGTACCTCCACCATCTTGAGCTTCTGCAAGAACATAATCATTTCCAGCACCTCCTAGTCCAAAATTTGTTGCTTGGAAATTTCTTGCTGCCGGTGTAAAACCAAACACATAGAAAATATCATGAACTTTATTGTTTATGTAAAATAAATTTGTAATAGCAGCATTTTGGTTAGTAAATGGATCTGCATTAATACTAAATGGAAAATTAAAATTTCTTGAAGCCCCCCCATCTGGAGAAAAACCTACAAGATTAGATCCTGCAGTATCTTCATAAGCATGTACGTTATTTCCTCTTGTAATTGTATAACGAGTTGTTCCGTCATAATGCCATCCTTCCGGTGAAGCAGTAAGAATCCAAGGATTGTTTACAGTTGCTCTTGATCCAAAAGTAGGTGCTTCCAATGGTAAAGGAAAAATATTATATGAAGCATTATCCGGAGCTAAGAAATTTGCGCTCTGATTAGCAACACTATTTAAAGGTCCTACGAAATTATTTTGAAAATGCGTATGATCATGAGAAAAAGCATCATTATGGAAATTACATGATAAATTCAGATCTAGCTTGCTGATTATATTTCCATTTGTAGCATCAACCAAAATATCCCAATAACTTGGAGAATTTGGCTCAGGAAGTGAGAACTGATAAGCTAATTTCAAAGTTCCTGCATCCTCAACATAAACCAATCTCTGTTTAGCAGCCTTCCCATTCTGAGGCTCTACATCAGAGAAACCAAGTATAGGATAAGATTCAACTTGTTGTTTTTGCAGATTCTGCGAAATTTTTTGAAGTGCCGCCGTTTTACTTACCGTTGCAGTATTCGAAACTGCAGAACTATAATCTTTTAAAAAACTATCCGAATAATAAATAATTTTATTATCCCTTACAAGCACAGTTCCTTCTGCGTTGTATACCGGAAGTCCGTTATAAGTCTGTTGGAATTTTACAACATTCCCATTCAATGATTTAGATTCATCGGTATTACCAATAATAAAGTTGGTAAGATCAGACTTTTTATATTCTCTAATCTTATTTTGAGAAATATAATCTTTAATTAACTTCTCATTATCTTGTCCAAACACAATGGAAGGAAAAATTGCAGATACTGCAAATAAAAGGGGTAAAGCTACTTTTTTCATATACACTAATAAAGCCGCTAATCTACAAATATTTAACAAAAAATTAATGTTTTATTTAATTTTATTTAAAGATAAATCAAGTTTATCGTATACATAAGCAATGAAAGAGAGTTTTAAAATATATTTGACTCTTTTTAGATATAAATTAGATTTAAAAACAAAAAAAGCCACTCCAAAAGAGTGGCTTAATATTATAAAATGAATTAAGGATTATTTACCTTCTTCCATTTTTCTTTTCAATTCTGCTAATGCATCGATATCACCAAGAGTTGATCTTTCTTCGTTGTTTGAAGAAGACGATGTATTATTATTAGATCTGTTGTTGTTAGAGTTATCTCTTACATTTTTCTTCTCTTCGTCTCTGAAGATACCTGTGTGAGAAACTACTACTCTCTTGAATTCTTTGTTGAATTCAATTACTTTGAATTGAGCATCTTCACCTTTTTTGATTTTAGATCCATCTTCTTTCTCTAATAATCTTGAAGGGCAGAAAGCTTCAACTTCAGCATCTTCGAACTGTACAGAAGCACCTTTATCGTGTACTTCTACCGCTTTACCAGCGTGGATAGTTCCTTCAGCATATTTAGTTTCGAATGCATCCCAAGGATTGTCTGTTAATTGTTTGTGACCTAGAGATAATCTTCTAGCTTGGATGTCTAATTCTAGAACTACAACATCTAATTTATCACCAACTGCACAGAACTCAGATGGATGCTTGATTTTCTTAGTCCAAGAAAGATCAGAGATGTAGATCAAACCGTCGATACCTTCTTCTAACTCTACGAATACTCCGAAGTTAGTAAAGTTTCTTACAGTTCCTACATGCTTAGATCCTACCGGATACTTAGTTTCGATATTTTCCCATGGATCTTTGCTTAATTGCTTGATACCAAGAGAGATTTTTCTGTCTTCTCTATCTAAAGTAAGTACTTCAGCTTCTACTTCATCACCTACTTTCACGAAATCTCCTGCAGATCTTAAGTGAGTAGACCAAGACATTTCAGAAACGTGAATTAATCCTTCTACACCTGGAGCGATTTCTACGAATGCACCATAGTCAGCAAGAACTACTACTTTCCCTTTTACTCTGTCACCAACTTTCATGTCAGCAGAAAGAGCATCCCAAGGATGAGCTTCTAATTGCTTCATACCTAACTGGATTCTTGTTTTCTCGTCATCAAAATCAAGGATAACAACTTTTACAGTCTGTCCGTCCTCAAGAATTTCAGATGGGTGGTTCACTCTAGACCAAGAAAGGTCTGTAATGTGGATCAATCCATCAACACCTCCTAAGTCAATGAATACACCGTAAGAAGTAATATTCTTAACAGTACCTTCAAGAACCTGACCTTTTTCAAGCTGAGCGATGATTTCTTTTTTCTGACCTTCGATATCTGCTTCGATCAATGCTTTGTGAGATACAACTACATTTTTGAACTCAGGGTTGATTTTCACAACTTTGAACTCCATAGTTTTTCCTACGAACTGATCGTAATCTTTAATTGGCTTAACATCAATTTGAGAACCTGGTAAGAATGCTTCGATTCCGTGTACGTCAACGATCATACCTCCTTTAGTTCTAGACTTAACAAAACCGTTAACGATTTCTCCAGTTTCGTGAAGTTCGTTTACTCTATCCCAAGCTTTAAGCGTTCTAGCTTTTCTGTGAGATAACTGTAACTGTCCTGTTTTGTCTTCTCTTCTGTCTACCATTACTTCCACATCGTCACCTACTTTTAGGCCTGGGTTGTAACGGAATTCGTTAAGAGAAATAACACCTTCTGATTTGAAGTCGATGTCTACGATAGCTTCTTTATCAGTTAATCTTACAACTTTACCAGTGATAACGTCGTTATCGTTTAAACTGCTAAGAGATCCGTTGTAGATTTCCTCTAAATCACTTTTTTCTTTTCTAGCATCTGCATCAAGACCTGATTCGAAAGAATCCCAGTCAAATTGTTCTGGTGCTACGTTTTGGTTTAAAATAACCTCTGCTGAATTTGTCTCTTTTGACATTTTCTAATAAAATTTGTATTCCTTCTTTTTTAATGGTTTGAATAAATGTGGATTTAAAAAATACGGAAGTAATTAATTTATAACAATTTACCTTTTCAAACCTTACCCACAAAAAGTGGTGCAAAGATACGGAATTTATTTAAATTAAATACAATAATCTTAAATTTCAAATATACTTTCTAAAACCCTCTTAAACTCGTTTTCATTACCGTAATTATAGAAAGGAACTGCTGTAATTTTGTAGGTATCTGTATAAATTTTGATAGATTTTTTTTCGTTTCCTATGACTTTCAAAAAGTCTTCTTTCCATTTGTCATATCCTATTAAATGAGCCCCTTTCGGTTCGATAAATACCTGAAAAGTTAATTGCTTATTGGCTCGTTCACTGCAAAACAGTAAAAAATCCGGTTCAAATGCCCGACCATATTTATCAAAAATTTTAATTTCTCTTTCATTCCGAATGAGATGAATATTTTCAAACTTGTGGCTGAAACCTTCAAAACGTCTAGAAAATAATGAAACAAATGCCTTTTCTTCAATAGTTCCAAAATTATCGTTGAAAGAAAACCAATCTTCCTTGTCTAAATTAACTCTGAATTTATCACTCGTTTCGGATTGACTTTTTGCTCTTTCGCTTAATTTATTCACTCTGATTTCTTTATCCCTGAAAACTTCGCGAATAGGTTGTGAGTAATATTCTGAGCCTTCATATTCAGTAGAATTATTTTTAATATCCGTTTCTATATTTTGCAATAAACCGTTTAGCGCCTGAAGATAATCAAAGTGTGAAATTTCCTGAAGACGACTATAATTACCGAGGAAAGTAATTTCTAAATTTCCCAAATAATTTTCATCCTCAATAAAATCTGAAAGCGACGAAATATTCGGAAAGTACCGTGAAAGACTATCAAAATAATAAAACGGATTCTGGCTTAATGCATATGTGATAACATGTTTCGGGATATTTTTAACTTCAACGTCTTTAGACTTTATAGCTTTATCAAAAGAAACCGGACTTTCCAATTCAAAAAACACACTGGAAACTCTCCCAGAACCTGAAGAAAGATGATGCCGATAATTGGTTTTAGTAACTCCCAAATCGATAAACGATTTTACTTTATCAAAATTTTTGAGAAGCTTTTTATTAGAAAAAACATACCCTTTTTTATATAATTCAGAATTTTTAAATGTTGACTTTAAAGTAAGTTTTTTAGTTTCTAAATTAGCCTCATCTTCATAAATTCCCGTTTCTATCAAAGCTTTTTTCAGTTCTGAAATATAACGGCTGTCTTCTTTTGTATGATAATAAAGTTCTTCCAGAATTTTTAAATCATTTGAAATGTCATCATCGTATTTTCTGACAAATTTATCTTCACCTTCTTCCAGCGCAAAAGGATAATATCTTGCTCCACGACCAATCAATTGCGCCTCAGAAAGTGTTGTTTTACCTGGGTTTCCGTCTTTTCCGTCGCGGTCTTCATATAATCTTACAATATCAAACAAATTAAGAACATCCCAACCTTCATTGAGTTTCTGAACCGCAAATACAGCGCGAATCGGGTTGTTTTCATCTTCCAACGTGTTGAGCAAAATCTGATTTTTCTCTGCCTCAGAATCATTATTGGCGCTCAGACAATTTTCTTCCCGGAAATTGATATGAATACGTTTTGCAATCTCATTCAACGAAATATTTTTGGCTTCAAAAAACTGAAAAGCCTTCTGCACAATGGAAACGGTAGAAGTTTTCTTTATCTTTTCGACCATCGTTTCAGATAAATCATCAATCAGTTTGTGGAAATTTTCCTTATTTTGTTCCGATTCCTTAATTGTTTTCTTTGCTTTAAAAAGAATAACGGGTTTTAAATTAATATTGTTAATCGTTGCCAATTCCTGACGGTACAAATTAAGAATCAACGCCTGAATGATACGTTCTTTCTCGTCATACGACGAACGTACAAGATTGATTTCTTTGGAAAATTTATCTGTCCTGAACTGTGAAAGATCATATTTATAAATTACTTTATCTTTATACTTATTGATAATTTCTCGACTTTCATAATCCAAAGTTGCCGTAAATTCCAACAAAATATTATCAAAATTCTGATGAAGGATCTTCAAAACTGTTTCCTCCCAACTTCCAAAAAGATTTCCCGCTTTTGTACCACTGCTTAAATGATGCGCTTCATCGGCAATCATTATTATTTTTTTATCTGTAAAATCTTCGTACGTGACGCTGTTTTCTTTGGTATTATTCAAATCAATATGCAACTGTTGGATCGTTGTAAATTTGATATTGATATTCTCTTGATCGGCTTCGTCAAAATTATCAATCTCTTTTAATAAAACTTCTTTTCCGTTGATGACAACTTTATCATTAAACAGATATTTAGATGTTTGAGAATTGAGAAAATTGTCTTTCGTTTTTTGAATGATATTATTGCTGTTCACAAAAAATAGAAAATTTCGGTATCCTTTTTCATACAAATGAAGCATCAAACCCGCCATTACCAACGTTTTTCCGCTTCCTGTTGCCATATTGTACAGTAAATGAAGCGGTTTATTTGGTTTCCCTGCAAAATTTTCCGAATGACAGAGAATAAAACGCTGAAAAGCTTCTTGCTGATAAGGTCTTTGACTAAATTTCAAATTATCTGAAATGTGTGTGGGAATTGAAATCTGAGAGATGGCTCTTTTTCCGAATTCCTGTAAAAGTGTATCGTATAGAAATGCCATTTGTTATTTTTTTATTTGGTAAAAATCTTTTGTTACTTTCTTTTCTTCCGATGTACACTCAAAATTTTTGTCGTTAAGTGAAGAAAGATTCACATACAACTGATTTTTGTTGAGCAGTTCGCAAAGATGCTGTTTTTGTTCTTTTAGATGTAATGCTTTAAAATCTTCGAAATGTTGCTCTTGCTTTTTGATATCAACATTATAATTAAGAAAGGATTTGGTTTTCATTTCTTCCCAAATTTTCAAGAGATTTTCAGAATCCTGAGCTTCTTCTATTTTCTCAATAAAGGTTTGGTTGTATTTTTTGAGCTCGAAGTAAATGAATGAACCACCGCCTTGCCAGTTTACTGATTTGGAAATGCCACCTTGTTCGCCATCGATTACTTTTTTTAACCGTTCAACAGATACGGTTTCTATATAATTCATCTGTTCAATTCCTATATATTGACGATTCATTTTATGTGCTGTTGTGGCAGTTGTTCCGCTTCCTAAATGGAAATCTAAAACAATCTCTCCTTCACTTGTTGCTATCTCAATAAATCTATGCATTAGTTTCTCAGGTTTAGGACTTTCAAATGCAACTTCCCCATCAAATAAATCTTTAATCTCTCTTTTTGCATCTTGAGTATGACCAACTTCTTGATATGTCCATAAACTCATTGGAACAATTCCATTTTTTACATCTGTTAGAAATCTTTTAAATCTAGGAACACTATTTCCACTTATGGGGAAATAAATTCTATTATCTTTTAGAAGTTCTTCCATCCTTTCCTTTGAAAAAGACCAAGACCTTCCTTTAGGTGGATAAATACTTTCACCTTTAGTATTGATAATTGGATAGATATTTTTTTCTATAGGTGGTCCAACTGAAATATCACTACTCATCCAGGATCCTCTTGGGTCATTATCTGGGTTTTTATATCTTTCTGTTGCTTTTTCGTTTCTTGAAATAGTAAAATTATTTAAACATTTTAGCTTTTTGGTGTAACAATGAATTGTATCGTGATTGTCAGAAAAATGTTTTTTCAAATTTATCGGAGAATATGAACGTTGCCATACAACTGAAGATATAAAATTTTCTCTCTTAAAAATTTCATCCATTAAAATTTTAAGATAAGCTTGCTCATTATCATCACATTGTACAAAAATAACCCCATCTTTACTTAATAATTCCTTTGCTATGGAAAGTCTATTCCTCATAAAAGTCAGCCAAGTAGAATGATTAAAGCTATCATTATATTTAAAACCATCATTTCCCGTATTATATGGAGGATCAATATAAATAAGCTTTACTTTTCCGGCAAATTCTTTCCTTAGAGAATGCAATGCGAGAAGATTATTTCCTTTGATAATCAGATTATCAGTAATAGTTCCGTTTTCATTTCTATTAAATTGATTAAAACTTTTTTCACCATCTTTATCAAATAACTTGGCATTGGTAAAAACTTTTGGATCAAGCAATTCGGTAATCTCGTCCTGCGCCAAAGTTTCATTAAAGAAAATTTCTTCTCTTTTGTCTTCTTCACGGCTTTGTCCACCTTCTAAAACGCAGTCTTTAAAAGGCCAAACCAAAGCTACCTCGTTGCGCTGTTTCAGATATTTGCCATCAATTGACAGACCGACTTTATTTTTAAATTGAGTGTAACTGTCGTTGAGATAATTTTTCTGTTCAAGAAATTGGATGAAAAGATTTTGTTTGAATATCAAAGTATCTTTTACCTTAATGAAAAATTTTTCTTTTAAATCGGAATCGTCTAATAACAACTCTATCAGTTCTTCATCAAAATTTTGAGCTTTATTGAGTACCACCCATTTTTTAAGCTCATTATTGTCGGATACATAATTGGGTTCTTTTTTAAGCTGGGTTTCGAGGGTTTGGTATAATTTCATGGCTGGTTATTATTTTTTAAATCATTAATAAAATTTAATAACCCAAATCTATTATCAATAGACCCAAGATAATTACGGTTTACCGTAAATCAAATAAATATTGATTGGAATTTCAATAGAAAACAAAATCACCTTACCTTTGCAAAATGGAATTAGAATCAATATATCAAAAACTGCAGATTCAGGATATGAATCAGATGCAGAAATCTACATATAAAAATACTCAAAGCAACCAAGACGTTGTTTTGCTCTCTCCTACCGGTTCAGGAAAAACGCTTGCTTTTTTGTTTCCAGTTTTGAGAAATCTAAAAAAAGATGCTTCGGGAATTCAGACTTTGATCTTAATCCCTTCAAGAGAATTGGCATTACAGATTGAGCAGGTTTTCAAATCGATGGGAACAGATTTTAAGGTTTCCGTTTGTTATGGTGGTCACGATAAAAAGATTGAAGTTAATAATTTAGTTCAAGCTCCGTCTGTCTTAATCGGAACGCCGGGAAGAATTGTTTACCATTTAAGAAATAATAATTTCGATCCGAAAACGATTCAGACGTTGGTATTGGATGAATTTGATAAAGCGCTGGAACTGGGTTTTCATAAAGATATGGAGTTCATTTCTAATTCTTTAAAAAATCTTTCGCAAAGAATTCTTACTTCTGCAACAGCAATGGATGAAATTCCGGAGTTTACGGGATTGAAAAATGAAAAAATTGTTGATTTTTTAAAATTAGGTGAATCAAAACCCGATATTCAGTTAAAAAAAGTAATGACGATTTCTGAAGAAAAGTTGGATACTTTATTTAATCTTATCTGTAAAATCGGTAACAAAAGAACGCTTATTTTCTGTAATCACAGAGAAGCGGTTGACCGTATTTCTGAGCTTTTACGTGAAAAAGGGATCGATAGAGAAACCTTCCATGGCGGTATGGAACAGGACGAAAGAGAACGTGCTTTACTGAAATTCAAAAACGATTCTGCAAGAATTTTAATTACAACTGATCTTGCTTCAAGAGGTTTAGACGTTCCTGAAGTTGAATCGATCGTTCATTATCAATTGCCTTATAAAGAAGACGCTTTTATTCACAGAAACGGTCGTACGGCGAGAATGAATGCAAAAGGTTTTGCTTATTTAATTATGACTGCGGAAGAAAATTTCCCATTCATTAAAAACGATACTCCGGAAGAAAGTGTTGAAGGTTTCAATACAATTCCCGAAAAACCTTATTTCCAGACCATCTACATCAGTGCAGGAAAAAAAGATAAGGTCAATAAAGTGGATATTGTAGGATATTTAATTAAGAAAGGTGAACTTCAAAAAGAAGAGCTTGGTTTGATCGAAGTAAAAGATACGACTTCGTACGTTGCAGTTTCTAGAAAGAAAGTGAATGCTTTGTTGAATAAATTGAGCAATGAAAAATTAAAAGGTAAAAAAGTGAAAATGGAAGTTGCTTATTAATTTAAACACAAATATTTTTCATGAATAAACACGAGATTATATCAATAGGAACGGGCTTTAGCCCGTTTTTTCATTAAAAGAAAATCAATATTGGTTTTAGCCAAAACTTAAAAATAAATATTAAGCTTTGTGCTTATTCGTGAAAAAAATTGTGCAATTTGTGTTTAAATAAAATTAAAATCATCTCACACCTTTCACCTTTGTCGGCAACGTATACACCGATTTCGAAGCGGTAATAAACAAAGTTTCGTTATTTTTTCCTCCGAAAGTTACATTAGAAGTCCATTCTTCCTCAATCGGAATATGATACATCTTTTTTCCGTCACGATTGAAAATATGGACACCTTTTCCCGTTAAATAGAGATTTCCGTGTTTATCAAGCGTCATTCCGTCTGAACCCATTTCGCAGAAAAGTTTCTTTTCAGATAATTTTCCTTCGCCAAGAATATTATAAACATACGTTTTCCCGGCGTCAATATCCGAAACGTATAATTTTTTAAACTTCTCACTTCCTACAATTCCATTTGGCTGCGTGAAGGTTTCAAGCTTTGAAATTTTCCCTTCTTTATTTCTGTAATACAAACTTTTATTGGGAATTTCTTGTTTAAAGTTTTTCCAGTAATCTCTTTCATACAAAGGATCTGTGAAGTACATTCCGCCAAATTCATCATTCCAGACATCATTTGGTCCGTTAAATCTTTTTCCTTCAAAATCTTTCAGTAAAACCTGAACTTTTTTGTCCTTTGAGATCTTCCATATTTCACCATTATCGTCCGAACACGTAATCAGATTATCATCTTTATCGAAATGCGTTCCGTTGGCGCGACCCGTTTTATTTAAAAACTCGACAATTTTATTCGTTTTCCAGTCCCAATAATAAATTTTATCATTCGGTTGATCTGTAAAATAGACGTTTCCTTCTCTATCCGAAGACGGGCCTTCCGTAAAACTAAATTTATCCGAAATCCTCTCCGGTTGTACTCCATCATAAAACATTTTGCTATAATTTACTGATTTACAATTTACTAATGCGAAAACCAAACCAATCAAGCCTATTCTCAAGATATTTTTCATACCACATTATTTTTAAAGCTTACAATTTACGATTTGTGTATTAAATTCAAACATTATTTTCTCATTTTGAGTAATTAAAGATGAAATTTAAAAATGTCCGAATTGTATCATTTCAGAAGTAGATAATATTAGTAATGAAAATCTTTAATTCGGAGCTTTGCTTAGTTTAAAATCATAAAAACATTTTAGCTCAAATAATTAAATGAGAATTTATTTCAAATCGAAAGTTCTCTATTTACAATTTCAATTAAAACTCTAAGGCGATGAGCATACAATCCGACAATTTTCAGGTTCCGGAAATAGATTACGATGATTTCAGGAATTCGGTAGGAACAATGGATGAAACGGGAAACCGAAAATGGGTCTATCCCCGAAAACCAAAAGGAAAATACACCAATTACAGAAATTATACAAGTAATTTTCTACTGCTTTTATTCTTCGGATTGCCTTTCGTAAAAATCAATCATAATCCCTTTTTGTTGTTTAATGTTATTGATAGAAAGTTCTTCATTTTCGGACAACCATTTTACTTACAGGATTTTTTTATTTTGGCTTTGGGAGCGGTGACTTCCGTTATTTTTGTCATGCTGTTTACCGTAGTTTTCGGAAGAATATTCTGTGGCTGGCTTTGTCCGCAGACGATTTTTATGGAAAATGTTTTCAGAAAAGTTGAATATTGGATCGAAGGCGACCGAAACAGACAAATGAAACTCGACCGACAGGAATGGAACAGCGAAAAAATCACAAAAAAAGTGACGAAATGGTCAATTTTTGTTTTGATTTCGGTGATTATTACCAATTTCATGTTCATGTACATCATAGGTTATGAAGATGTTTTTAAAATAATAATGGAAGGACCGGTCGATCATTCTTTGCAATTCTTAGGAATGGTGGGGTTTGCCATAGCTTTCTATTTTACTTTCGCATGGCTTCGTGAGCAGGTTTGTACGCTTGTTTGTCCGTACGGAAGGCTTCAGGGAGTTTTAATCGATAAACAGACCATCAATGTGTATTATGATTTTAAAAGAGGTGAAAACCGTTCAAAATGGAGAAATGGCGAAGACCGAAAAGACGTCGGAAAAGGCGATTGTATCGATTGTCATCAATGCGTTGTCGTTTGTCCTACCGGAATTGATATCAGAAACGGACAACAACTGGAATGCGTAAATTGTACTGCTTGTATCGATGCCTGTGACGAAGTAATGGAGAAAGTCGGACTTCCAAAAGGTTTGATCCGTTATGCCACAGAAGCGGAAATTGAAAATCAGGAGAAATTCAAATTCACTTCAAGAATGAAGGTTACTACTCTTTTTCTGGCTTTATTAATCGGTTTTCTGGGATTTTTGATGTACGACAGAGGTTCCATGGAAGCAAAATTCATTAAACCTGCAGGATCAACTTTTTTCATTAGAGATAAAAAAATAACGAATACTTTTATTTACACGCTTTTAAATAAATCTAACGAGCAAAAAAAATTAAGCATCAAAGTTATAAGTCCTAAACACGCGGAAATTGATTTCTTCGGCTCGGATAAAATTACTTTGAAAGGAGACCAGATCTTAAAGGGAAATATCAACATCACTTTCCCTGAAAAAGACATTAAGTTCTCAAAACAAAATATGACCATCGGAGTTTTTGACGAAAAAGGAAAATTGATAGATTCTTTTGACACCGTTTTTGAAGGACCTTTCCAGTTACCGCTGTAAAATTTACTATGATTTATACATTTTAATGAATTGCGTGGGAGTCATTCCTGAAGTTTTTCGAAAGACTCTCACGAAATAAGAATATTCTTCGTAACCCAATCGGAAAGCGATTTCCCCAAGACTTTCATCAAGATACATCAACATTCTTTTCGCTTCTAAAATTACCCTTTCTGTGATCACATCGGTAGCGGTTTTATGAACCACCGTTTGAGTAATTCTGTTTAAGTGTTTTGACGTAATATTTAATAAAGAAGCGTAAAAAGTAATCGATTTTTCGTTTGTAAAATATTGCTCTACAACGGTTTCAAATTCCTGATAATGTTTAAAATAAGAAAGACTTGCCGATGAAGCCAGCGTATCAAAATCTTTGGAAAACTGTCTTGTAGAAAGGATAAAAATCTGAGACATTAAAGACAGCATCAAACCATCTTTCATAACGTTCTGAGATTGATATTCTTTCTGTAATTGCTGCATTAAAGTGATATTTTCCTTCAATTCATCTTTATTCAGCTGAAGTTTGCGAGGAAAATTAACAGAACCGAAAAAAGGGAAATTCCTCAATTTCTGATTCACATAATGCATTTCATAAAAATCTTGCAGACAGAAGAAAAGATAGCCTTCAATATCCTTCGAAAGTTCCCAACTGTGAATTTGTCCGGGAGACATAAAAAACAAGCTTCCCGCAGAAACATCATATTTCTGAAAATCGATCTCATGAACACCGCTTCCTTTTGTGAAAAGAATGCTGGCATAAAAGTCGTGGCGATGCGCTTTTTCGAGATGTCTGTGACCGACAATTAAGTGATTCTGAACCGTACTGAAATAAAAATCGGAGGTATTTTTACCCTTTTGAAAAAGATCAATATTAAGTACCGAAATAGAATCCACGTTAGTTTTTATTTTAAACCAAATGTAATGAAAACAAAAATATTTTTCTCTTAGAGCCTGTTTAAAAAATTAATAAAAAAAAAGAGTAAGGGTAAGAAGTTGAATAAAAATTGTCATTTTAGAGTTGCAAAACAAAAAACTTCAATGTATCCAACAGACTTAACCCAAACTCAGTGGCAATTTATAAAAAAAGCATTAGATTTTGATGACAGAAAACGAAAATATGATTTGATTATCATTTGGAATGCTATTAATTATTTGGTAAAAACAGGCTGCCAATGGAGACTTTTGCCTCATGATTTTCCAAAATGGCAATTGGTTTATTACTATTATTCAAAATGGTCAAATCTGGAGATTTTCGATTTATTATTATCAAAATTAAGAGAGAAAGTACGTCGGGATAGAGGCCAGAAATCGCAGGCAAGTTTAGGAATTATGGACAGCCAGAGTGTTCGTTGGGGAAATAACCGTTCACTCAATGGCTTTGACGGAGCCAAAAAAGTAAAAGGAATCAAAAGACACGTCGTGGTAGATAAAAACGGGTTTTTGTTAGCCGTAATGGTAAGTGTAGCCAATATTCATGACAGTAAAGCGGCATTATTGCTGATGAAAACATTGCGATATTTACTAATTCCGCTTCAGGTAATCTTAGCGGACGGAGGTTACAGAGGGGGTATTATTGAGGAAATAAAAACTAAATTAGGCTATATCATTCAAATCGTTATGCGGAGTGACAAAAAAGAAAAAGGATTTGAGCCACTCCATAAAAGATGGATTGTTGAACGTACTTTTTCATGGTTTGATAATGATAGAAGGCTATGCAGAAATTATGAACTCCTAATGGAAACTTCCGAAAATATGGTCAAATTATCCGCTATAAAATTATTACTTAATAAAATTTAAACAGGCTCTTAATTAAAAATGACATTTATCCTTGATTTACAAAGCAAAAACTCAACTTTTACGCGATGTATTTTTGAGGCAAATTAAAAAATATTTATCTTTGAAGATTAGGATTCTAAAAATGAAAATAAATTTACCCGATAAACTGTATTATTCGATAGGAGAAGTGGCGAAAGCATTTGATGTAAACACTTCATTAATACGTTATTGGGAACAGGAATTCCCCATCATTAAGCCAAAAAAGAATAAAAAAGGCAACCGATACTTCACTCCGGAAGACATTAAAAATCTACAGATGATCTATCATTTGGTGAAAGAAAAGGGCTATACGTTGGACGGAGCGCGAATTGCACTTACGACAAACAGTAAAATTTCTGAAACTGTTACCTTAATTGATCGACTGGAATTTGTAAAGGCTGAATTACTGAAACTGAAGGATTCTTTGGGAGAAAAAGACACAGAATAATTAAAATAATTCTCCATAATTTTTATTTTAATTTATTTTTTTAATCGAAAAACTGGAATTCATATTCTAAAATAATACAATCGCAACTTACTCATTGCTAATACTTAATAAAATTATTAAGTTTACAGTGATGAAAAAAAATTACTATCAAAAATTGGCATTCATGGGAATGATGCTGATTATTCTTTTTACATTTCAAAAATATACCAGCAAGGAAAAAGAAGACTTTTCTGATGTGAAATTTATATCGGCACATTCTGTTCCTTTGCATCTCACAGAGTTTGATCCGAATGATTTGGATAAAAAACAATGGGAAAATCTGGGCTTTACCGAAAAACAAACGGCAACGATACTTAATTATAAAAAAGTTGTAGGCGGAAAGTTTTCTTCAAAAGAACAGTTCAAAAAATGTTTTGCTGTTTCGGAGGAGAAATTCAGTGTATTGGAATCATACATTTTATTGCCGGAAACGAATAAGGAAGCTAAATCTGTCGGTTTTAAAAACTATGAAAAGAAATCAATCACTATTTCAGGGAAATTTAATCCTGATCATTATTCTGTTAATGACTGGATAAAAATGGGTTTCAGTGAAAGACAGGCCGGAGCGATTTTAAAATATAAAAGTTATTTGGGCGGCAGTTTTGTAAGCAAAGAAAAATTCAAGGAATGTTTTATCATTAATGACGAAAATTTCCAAAAAATTAATCCTTATTTGATTTTACCGGAAAAAACACCTCCCAATTTCAATAGTTATGCGAAAAATTTTAAGTCTGAAAAAACCAAAGTTCAATATCATGCTTTTGATCCGAATACATTGGATCTTGAAGGTTGGAAATCTTTTGGTTTTTCCGAAAAGCAAGCACAGACCATCGTCAATTTTCGAGATCGGAATTTAAAAGGCAGCTTTAAAAGTTTAGAAGATATTCAAAGATGTTTTGTGATTTCGGCGGAAAAGTTTGAAGAAATGAGACCTTTTATAAAAATGAATTCATCAGCTATTGCCCAAAATAATGACGCTCAGAAAGTTGAAATAAAGCAACAACAGGAAACAGATTTTTCAAAAGTAGATCTTAATTCGGTAACTTTTAAACAGCTTATAGAATTTGGTTTCGATGAAAAAGCGGCAGGTTCGATGATTGGTTTCAGGAAAAAATTGGGCGGATTCGTCAATAAAGAGCAAATCCTGACAACTTATAATATTGATGTGGAATTGGTGAAAAAATTACTCGCCACTGCACAATTAAACACTTCAAATGTTCCGAAATATACATTAGTCGATGCTCCGGAAGAATGGCTTAAAAACCATCCTTATTTTAAATATTCTGCGGATAAAATTATCTTTTACAGAATAAGCGAAAAAGAGGAACGGAAAATCTGGAAATTATTGAAAGTGAAGCCGGAATATGAGACGAGGATGAGACTTTACCTAAAATAATGATGAGTTATAAATGACGAATGCTTCGAGAACTTCACCATGACATCGCTACAAATTAATCGCTAATAAAAACAGTTAGTATTAGAAATGTCATGCTGAGCTCCGTCGAAGCATTTATTAAGTTTTAAAATCACAAGTTTTCCTTCAACTAAATAATTAGTTAAAAGTTTTACTCGATCCTTCAAGAAGTTTATTCAAATTTAAAAGCTCATCTTCCGTGAGATCTCTCCATTTTCCGATCGGAAGATCTAGTTTAATATTCAGGACGCGAATACGTTTCAATTTTTTTACTTCATACCCAAGATATTCGCACATTCTACGGATCTGTCGGTTCAAACCTTGTGTTAGAACGATTCTGAAGTTCATATCGTCGATTCTTTCTACTTCACATTTTTTAGTGACCGTATCCAAAATCGGAACTCCGTTTCGCATTTTATCCAAAAACTTTGGCGTAAATGGTTTGTCAACTCTTACGATATATTCTTTCCCGTGATTATTTCGTGATCTTAGAATTTTATTCACAATATCACCATCATTGGTTAAAAGAATCAATCCTTCACTCGGTTTATCGAGTCTTCCGATCGGGAAAATCCTTTTCGGATGGTTGATATAATCGATGATGTTATTTTTCTCTCTTTTTGTATCGGTCGTACAAACGATTCCGACAGGTTTGTTGAAGGCGATATATACCTTATCTTCCTCCTCAGGTTCGCGAATTGCCTTACCGTCAACTTCAATCACATCTTCATCGGAAACTTTCGTTCCCATTTCAGGAATTACTCCGTTTATTTTTATTCTGCCTTCCTCCAAAAGCTTATCTGCCGCTCTTCTCGAGCAGTATCCAACTTCTGATAAATATTTATTGATACGTGTTTTTTCCATTAATCTTCTCCGTAACCTGTATAATTTTTATTACTGAAAATCGTAATTCCATAGCTCAATCCAATGAAAAACGGATTAGAATTTCCTAGTTTATATCCTTCGAAAAATATTCCGCCTTCCTGGCTTAGTCTTTTCGAATATGAAACCTGTATTCCCAATCTCGCTCCCCAAAATTCAGAATCTGAGACTACAGAATTGTTGATCTGCTTTCCATAATTAACATCAATATAAAAAGGCTGATCTCCCGGAGCGAAAATAAATTTCGGCTGGATTACCCAATATAGTAAATGATAATTGTCTTCGATAAAGCTATATTTCAGACCGGTTCCGAGTGCAAAGTTAGGAAGAAAATTGTAACCTCCAACCGCAGTGATTCCGTAAGTGATTTTATTGGGTGTTTTTGCCTGAATATATTGCGTGTTATTCGGGATTTCTTTTTCTTTAGACAAATTCAATCCAACATTTAAAGATGGATTAAAATAAAAATCCATTTTCTGTTTTTTCTCTTTTTGCTGTGAAAAAGCTTTAAAACAAAAAAATAAACTCAGAATTAGTATTGTTTTTTTCATTCTTCAGTTACAAATCTAAAATCATTTTCCAAAAAATCAGATGTTGCGTCTTCAATTTTATAGTCACCGATTTTTGTTCTTCTTAATTGTGTTAAATATGCTCCTACTACCAATTCCTGTCCAATATCGTGAGCCAGACTGCGAATGTAAGTTCCTTTTGAGCAGCCTACCGTAAAACTTATTAAAGGAAGATCAATCTTGACATCTTCAATATAGAGAATCGTTGTTTTTCTGGATTTCATTTCAACCTCTTCTCCTTTTCTAGCCAAATCATACGCTCTTTTTCCATCAATTTTAATGGCAGAAAACACCGGCGGAGTCTGATCTATTTCACCCAAGAATTTTTCCAAAGCATTTTTAATCTGTTCTTCCGTGATATGCGAAAAGTCCTTTTGAAGAATTTCAGGCTTTTCGGTGTCGTAAGATTCTGTTTGTACACCAATTTTTATTTCCGTCCAGTATTCTTTCGGGGCATCCTGAATTTCAGGGATTTTCTTGGTGAATTTTCCACAACAGACGATTAAAAGTCCGGTTGCTCTCGGATCAAGCGTTCCTGCGTGACCTATTTTGAATTTTTTGGGTAGATTAAACTCTCTTTTGAGTTTGTATTTCATTTTATTGACTGCCTGAAAAGAAGTCCAATCCAAAGGTTTGTCTAATAAAAATATGTGTCCTGATTGTAAGTCTTCAGTAGTCATTTTATTATGGGTGATGAGTAATTGATAATGAGTAATTTTGAAATCTTTGCTTATGAATTATTTAAACCAATAGAAATAAATCAACAAAGCCAGTCCTACAAAAATACGGTACCAACCCCAAGGTTTGAATCCATATTTATTTAAAACTCCGATGAATGCTTTGATTGCGATTAATGCAACGATAAATGCCACAACATTTCCTACGATAAAAATGGTGATATGATCTTGCGATGCCATAATCATTTCATACCCTTTCTGTGGAGTTGCCGTTTCTTTTCCCCAAGTTTTCACGAAAACAGAATAAACCGTCACAGCCAACATTGTGGGAACAGCCAAAAAGAATGAGAATTCTGCAGCAGCTTTTCTGGTAAGACCTTGCGCCATTCCGCCGATGATTGAAGCAGCACTTCTACTTGTTCCGGGCATCATGGCAAGACATTGCCAAAACCCGATTGCTACTGCTTTTTTTATGGTAATTCCTTTTTCATCATCGATTTTCGGATTTTTAAACCATTTATCTGCAAACAATAAAACCACACCACCAATCACTAAAACCGACGAAATAGCAATCTGATTACCTAAAACCGCTTCTATTTTATCATCCAATAAATATCCTAAAACCAACGCAGGAATTACTGCAAAACCTAATTTAAAATAAAATTGTAAATTTTTTAAATCAAAGAATTTTTTCCAGTATGCCACGACCACCGAAAGAATGGCTCCAAACTGTATGGAAACCTGAAACATTTTTAAAAATTCGGTTTCCTCCAATCCCATTAAGTTTGCGGTAAAACCCATGTGTGCAGTGGAAGAAATCGGAAGATATTCCGTTAATCCTTCGATAATGGCAATGATGATTGCTTTGATTAAATCCATAGTATGTATACAAAAATTTAGAGATTAAGAAATTTAGAGACTTAGACACAACGTTCTAAATTTCCGAATCTTTTAATCTCTAAATAAAAATTTATTAATTATTTTCTTTTTAAAATCGCATAAATTTCAATTGCAAAGCCAATTACGACAAAAAACGGCGCAATTCTGATTCTGCGGAAAGAAAAAATGTCTTCGTTCCAGGAGTTCGGATCAAATTTTCCGTCTACTGTATTCGCATCGTGCCCCATCATTAGAAGGAAACCACCTACGATAAATGCTAAACCGATAAGCATCCACTTAAAGTTTTGCTTTCCGAAGTAAAAAGTGTTTTCCTGAGGAACTTCACTTGTTTCTTTTCCGAAATTTTCGGCGGAAAATTTATTTGTTTTTTTGCTCATTTTTAAGAGTAATATAAGTCGTCAACGTTTGATCTTAGGAATCTCCATGTGGCAATCACCGTACTTAAAACCGTAATGAAAACACCTACTCCAAGTATCAGTAAAACCAACCAGAAATACTGGTTATTATCCTGTACAAACGCAGATCCTATCTGGCTTGTGAAATAATACCAAACTCCGAATAAGGCTAAAAGACCGATCCCGGAACCGATAGCTCCCAAAATAACCGCTTCAATGATGAAAGGTTTTAAGATAAATCTTCTTTTTGCTCCCACCAACTGCATGGTTTTGATAATAAATCTCTTAGAGAATATTTTCAGACGGATTGAATTGTTGATTAATACAATCGCTAAGATTAAAAATAGTATAGAAAAACCTAAAATCCATTTAAGAATTCGAGTAAGGTTATTGTAAACATCCACCATTAAAGTGCTGTCGTTCTTTACATCAATAATTCCCGGAACCGCTTTAATTACCTTGATGGCACCATCAATTTTTGCAGGATCTACGTATTCCGGTTTCAGAGCGATTTCTATAGATGAAGGGAAAATATTTTCTTCAAAAAGTGCATCAGTATCGATTCCCATACTTTTTTTAGCCTCTTGTGAAGCCATTTCTCGGGTAATGTAAGTTGCTTTTTTCACAGGAGCCAATGTCTGAATCTCTTGGTAGACTTCAGCTTCCATTTTTGCAATTTTTACAGAATCTTTAGCGTCGTAGTTTTCATCAAAATAAGCATTTACCACAAGCTGTTCTTTGATATAGTCGGAATATTTTTGAGCATTAATTAAAATAAGCCCCATTAATCCTAACAAAAATAACACTAAGGCAATACTAATTACTACTGTAATATTGCTAGACCTAAGCCTTTTCTTATTAAACTCATCTACAGATTTAGCCATTAATATTAAAATTTTTGGCTAAAATAGAAAAAATCTTCCGAAATTTGGGAACGAAAAAGAGAAAATCACTGTTAATTAAATCATAAAAAACATTGAGTGTAAAAGCAAAAAAGCATCTTGGTCAACACTTTTTGACCGATGAAAATATCGCAAAAAACATTGTTGATGGTCTTAGTTTTGAAGGCTATCACAAAGTTATGGAAGTAGGTCCGGGAATGGGCGTTCTTACCAAATACCTTCTGGAAAAAGACCAGAACATTTATCTTGCAGAGATTGATAAAGAATCAATCGAGTACCTTAAAAACAATTATTCTAAAGTAACGGAAGAAACTTTTGTCGGTGATTTTTTGAAACAGGACTTTAACTTTACCAATGGTGAACAGATCGCTATTATCGGAAATTTCCCTTATAATATTTCTTCACAGATTCTGTTTCAGATCGTGGATCATTATGAGCTGATTCCTGAAATGGTTGGGATGTTTCAAAAAGAGGTTGCAGAGAGGACTGCTGCCGTTCCGAGGACAAAAAGCTACGGAATCCTATCTGTTTTGATTCAGGCGTATTATGACACCTCCTATATGTTCACAGTGCATGAAAATGTATTCAATCCTCCTCCAAAAGTAAAATCTGGAGTTATCAGACTTACCAGAAACCCAAAAGAAGGATTGGCAGGAAATGAGGTTTTGTTTAAACAAATCGTGAAAGCAGGTTTCAACCAAAGAAGAAAAAAACTTTCGAACGCTTTGAAGATTTTAAATATTCCGGAAGCCTTGAAAGAACATGATTTTATGGATAAAAGAGCGGAAGAATTGAGTGTTTCTGATTTTATTTCGTTTACACAGCTCTGGAAAGAGAACCAATAATTTTTAGTAAAGAAAAGATTTAGTCTGATAAAAATTTAACCGCAAAAGAAGCAAAAGTTATTATTGACGTTAAAATTTAATTCATTAAAAAACAATATTTTACAAAAGAATAAAAATCAAATATTTTTAAAAACTAATGTGTTCTTATTTGTAGTTTAATGATAAACTTAAAATATTTAATGTGTTATTCTTTTGTCACTTTTGTGTTAAAAGAAAAGTTTAAGAAAATAAAAAAGCCTTTCAAATTTCTTTGAAAGGCTTTTTTTGCATTATCTATTATGTTATTATTCTCGGTTTTTAAGCATGATCCAACCAGATTGGCTCATATTTGTTTTTGATTTCGGATACAGGAAGTTGAACTTGTACCAGTACGTTGCAGTCGGTAATTTTTTACCTCCTACAGTTCCGTCCCAAATAGGATTCTGCTTCGTGAATCTGAACATCTCAGAACCATATCTGTCATAGATAGACCCTGTAAAGTTATTAAAGTTTCCAAGAGCTGTAAGATCTAAAGTATCATTGATACCATCTTGGTTTGGAGTAATAATATTCGAAATATGCAATGTAAAGAATTCTAATGCTCCAACGCAATGAGTTCCCACAGTTCTTACCTGAATTTGATACGTAGTATTATTCTGAAGACCTGTAAATACATTCGACTGTTGCCAAGAAATACCTCCGTCAATAGAAAACTCTGCTGTTTGCGGAATATTATTAATCATTGGAACTTCAGCGGTGATCGTTAATGTATTGCTGCTATAATCAATATTAGAAACAAAAGGAGAAGCTGCAGCGATTACATGAGATGTGAACGTTCTTTCACAAAATCCGTTTTTAACAACTACTGTATAGATTCCCCACTGATCTACATTGATCGTTTGCGTTATTGCACCAGTACTCCATAAATACGTATAATTTGGTCCTGCTCCTGCATCAAGAGTCACTCTGTCTCCCTGACACATTTCTACGTCTCTTAACGGAGAAGTAAGCTCAGGAACAACTTCAACGGTAATTTTAGCAGGTTGTAAAGATTTACATCCTTTTACTCCTATTGCATATACTGAAAACGTTGTTGTATTGTATATTGTAGCAGATTGAGTGTTTCCGGTACCCGGGAAGTTCCCCCATTCATACGTTGCACCTCCTGTAGCTGTAAGATCAACTGTATCTCCAGGACATATTTTTATTTTTGATGCCACAACACTTACGGTAGGGGTAGCTTCTTTTGATAAGGTTAATTTAACTGTCTTACTACAGAAACCTCCATTTGAAACTACAACGTAAAGAATCTGACCGTCCGTACCATTATAATGTAAAACATCCTGGATATAATTAGCATTTTGAGCAATTGCGTCTGCCTGATTTACATAAAAATGGAAAACTGCTCCCGGTGTTGTACTGATTGACGGCATCGCATCGGTTAAGTCAAACCAAGTGATATCCGGAGTTGTACAAAGCAATAATGAAGCATCAACTGCCGAAGGTGTTGTACCTCCGTTAATTTTTATATTCGCTTTACCCGGACAAGGATTTCCTGGGAAAGATACCTGAATTTCATAGTTACCCGGTTGAGTCGCTGTGATTGTAGGTGTTGTAGCACCCGGAACCGCAACTCCGTTGAAGAACCACTGATACGTCATGATAGGATCGCTTACAGAAGCTGTAATTACCTGAGGTACATTGTCACAAACATTAATTTCTTCCGGTAAAGTACCTCCTGAAGGATCTAATAATTCAACACCGATGTTGAAAGATCCACCTTCTAAGAATACTGCAGAGTCATAACTTGTATCTAAAGCGTCACCTAAAACCATTTTGAAGTGGTAAGACTGACCCGGAGTTACTGTTGCTGTAGCCGTTAAAGGAACTGTTCTACCATTAAAATTGGTTTCAATATTAGCCGTATTATATCCCCCGAAAAAAGCTACGTTCGGTGCACCACATCCCATATTTGTACCGGTAAAACTATTTTGAGGGTGAATATTGGTAACACTTACAGGTCCTGTTCCCGGAGTCGGCACAATTGCCATATTTACATAAGGACCTCCTGCAGTTGGTTTTAACAATAAAGCAAAAGCATCGGAGAAACTACAAGGGAATGACCCTGTATATTCTTCAGAAGCAAATAAATAATTAAATTTTACCTGACTAGAAGTGGGTACAAAGTCAAATTCTAAAATAACAGCATCATTAAGATTTCCTGAAGGGTTTGTAGCTGCTACAAGATCAGGATCACTTCCTGATTGCAAAGCATCTCCCAAGGTTGTACCAATATAGCTGTTTCCAGCCTTGTTTACATAACCTGTAGCTAAAACAATCCCGTCTTTAAAAGGAAAAGCAGTTGTTCCTCTATGAAAATATCCCCAAGATCTGTTCGCACTGGTTGCCGGCAAATTCGGGCTTACCTGAACGTTAGATACGTTTGGTGTCACACATGAATTGGTACCTGATGATATTAAAACATCTTTAATCAATTGTAAAGGATCATAAGCCGACGCTGGATATGTTGCATCATTAACATCAATAAACGCACCTGCCTTCATTGTTAAAGCGGATGCTTTTTCTTTTTGAAGTTTTCGTGGAGTATTTTGTGAATAAAAGAGACTCGAGGACGAGGCTACGAATAAGGAAAACAATAGTAGATATCTCTTCATAATAATTTTGTTTCAACAAATTTAATTTTTTTTTATAAATACCATACACATATTTGGCTTTTTTATACAAAAAAAGCAAAAAAAACCTCTCAAATTGAGAGGTTCTAATTTAAATATCTTTTAATTCCTGTTTTTTAACAAAATCCATCCGCTACGAAGCTCAAGTTTCTTACTTGCCGGATTTTCCCACTGTACGCGATACCAATAAGTGGCGGTTGGAATAGCGAGACTTCCTCGTAACATACCGTTCCAAACAGTATCATTTTTAGTGGCTTTAAACATTTCCTGACCATATCTGTCAAAGATTGAAGCAGCAAAATTATTATACTTACTAATTCCTGTAAAGTCAACCGTATCATTTTTACCGTCAGAATTCGGAGTAATTGCATTAATTACAACAAACGTGAAAAAAGATAATGTGGTACTACATTTTGCATCTTTTACTCTCACCATCATATTGTAATTGTTATTATCCAAAATATTATAGAAAATATTTGAATTCTGCCAAGTAATACCGCCATCAATAGAATATTCTAAAATTCCGCCTGCTGGGTTTGTCGTTGATAATGTTAAGACATGATTTTCATAAGTAACATTCGTAAACTGAGGCAGTGTAGGATTGATTAATTGAGCACTAAATACCTTAGAACAAGTTCCGTTACTGATTGTCACAGAATATGGTCCAGGTGTATTTACTGAGATTGTCTGTGTCGTTGCACCTGTACTCCATACATAGGTATAATTCGGTCCTGAACCAGCGTCTAAAATTCCAAAATCTCCGGCACAAGCATATACATCCTGTAATGTTGATACAATTGCGGGTACTACTTCAATTGTAATTGAAGTAGGATTAGCTACTTTACATCCGTTTCCACCCAAAGCAAAAACAGAATATGTAGTCGTAGTCGTAGGTGATACGAGCTGAGTATTTCCATTTCCCGGTAATCCTACCCATTCGTAAGTAATACCGCCCGATGCTGTTAATGTAACAGATTCTCCAACACAAATTTTAGATTTTGAAGCTGCTAAAATCGCTACCGGAGGACCTACAACGATGGTAATTGTAGCAGGGTTCGCAGAAATACATCCGTTAGCTCCTACCGCAAAAACAGTATATGTAGTTGTAGTTGCAGGGGAAACCACCTGAGTATTTCCGTTTCCTGGAAGACCTACCCAATTGTAAGTAGCCCCACCTGCAGCCGTTAAAGTAACAGACTCTCCCGGACAGATCTGTGCAAAAGTAGAAGTTACCGTTGCTACCGGAGGTGCTGTATTTTGAGTCACTGTAACTGCTAATGTATAGTTACAGTTTAAATTTCCTGGTTGGTTAACATTAGTTACCGTTAAAGTATACACTCCACCGGCATTTACAACCGGAGTCAAAGTAGTAGCACCAGAAACAATATTTCCACCTACTGTTGTCCAAGCAATTGTAGAACCTGCAGGAATTACCGATGCAGCGGCATTTAATGTAATCTGAGCCGTTGTACAGGTAATCTGCTGTGGCGGATCGATAGTTAAAGTGGTCTGCGGTGTGGATAACAATTGTAATGTGACCACATATCTACATCCTCCACTTACCACCAAAACAAAAATTGTCTGACCTCCCGCACTGTTAAAAGATGCCGGAGTTGCGATTGTATTTGCATTTCCTGCATTGGCATCAGCAACATTCACATAATAGGCAAAAGTAACCCCTGCTGCGGAAGTAATCTGAGGTTGAGCTTCCGTTAAATTATAATTAATACCTCCTGTCTGATAACATTTAAACAAAGTAGCATTCTGTACAGTAATCGGCTGAGATACCTGGATCGTAATTGTAGCAGGATTTGCAGAAACACAACCGTTTGCTCCTACCGCTGTTACGGTATAAGTAGTCGTAGCTGTTGGTGAAACTGTCTGAGTATTTCCCGTTCCCGGTAAACCAACCCAATTATAGGTTACCCCACCAGAAGCTGTTAACGTTACCGTCTCTCCTGAACATATCAATGTTTTTGAAGCTGTTAAACCGGTAGTTGGCGGAGCACTGTCTCCTGTAACTGTTACGCTTGCTGTACCAGTACATGTTAAATTTCCGGGCTGATAAATATTTGAAATCGTTAAAGTATAAACTCCGGCTAAATTCACAACCGGATTTAATGTATTTGCACCTGAAACAATGTTTCCTCCTGTCGTTGTCCAGTTGAATGTAGCTCCCGCAGGGAAAACAGAAGTCGAAGCATTCAATGTGATCTGTGAGTTGGTACAGGTTAAAATACCCGGAGGTGCAATAGTAGCTGTTATTTGAGGAGCTTTTATTAATTGTAATTCGGCAACTTTTGAACAAAATCCGTTTTTCACCAACACATAAACTGTTTGCCCTGCACTTTGAAAGGCTGTAGGTGTACCAATGGTATTCCCGTTTCCTGCCAAAGCATCTGCCTGATTAACATAATAAGAAAATGTAGCTCCCGGAGTTGCACTTATTGTTGCTTGCGCTGATGTTAAATTAAATGTTGCATTTCCCTGTGTATAACAGGAAGTAAGTGTTGTATTCTGTACTGTAGGGGAAGTTCCGCCGACAATGGTTATCGAAGCCGTTCCCGGACATGTATTTCCCGGTAAAAATACCTGAACAGTGTAAACTCCCGGTGCTGTTGCTGTATAAGAAGCATTGGTAGCTCCCGGAATTGGATTCCCTCCCAATAACCACTGATATGTTGCTCCACCTCCCTGAACTGATGCTGTAAAAGTCTGAGGTGCATTATCACAAACATTAATAGATGAAGGAAGCGCCACTCCTGCAGGATCTAACATCTGAACACCGATATCAAAAGATCCGGCTTCCAGAAAAACAGCAGAGTCAAAATTTGAATCCTGATAATCTGCCAAAACCATTTTAAAATGATACGTCACTCCCGGAGTTACCGTTGCCGTTGCCGTCAAAGGAGTTGTACGGCCATCAAAGTTTGTTTCAACCTGAGGATTATTAATCCCTGCGAAATACTGCACATTCTTTGGTCCGCAAGGTAAGCTTGCAGGGATAATATTCGTAACACTTACAGGTCCTGCTCCTCCCGGAAGAACAGCAAGATTGGTATAAGTAGGATCCGTAGATTTTTTTAATAACAATGCAAAACCATCAGAAATACTGCAGGTAAAATTACTTTGATATTCTTTGGAGGCGAATAAATATCTGAACGTAACTTTTGTAGAAGCAGGTACAAAATCAAATTCTATATAGGTTGCATCTCTTAAGTTTGCATTACTAACACCTAAAGCTGTTGCTAAATCTGCATCTCCCGTCGTAGGAAGAGCATCACTTAAAGTCCCTTGAAAAGTGTTTCCTGTTTTTCTCGCATATCCGGTTGTAAGGACGATACCTTTAGCGAAAGGAAAATTGGTGGTTGCTTTATTAAAGTATCCCCAACTTCTGTTTTGGTCACTCACCGCTAAATTAGGAGAAACAACGACATTACTTACATTGGCAGCAGAACATGCAGATCCGCCACTGATAAGTACATCTTTTACTAATTGCGTTATACTGTAGTTTGTTTCCGGATAGCCTGCAGCATTTACATCAATAAAAACTCCCGCTTTCATACTGGCAGCGGTAGGTTTTTTGACAACGCCTTTGCTCTGTCTGTCCTGAGCAAAAACAAAGCATCCCACAAAAACTAAAAATAAAGCCAAAAATAAATTTCTTGTCCTCCTATTTAACATTTTATATTATTTTAAACAAAAATACTATTTTTTTTGATTGAATTTCAATTCAATATCAATTACATTATCACCAATGCAATTACATTAATTTTAAAAATACTATTTTCAATTGGTTTAAAAACGAAAAAAAGACCAACAAATTGTCGGTCTTTCTTTATATATAACTTAAAATATTACTCAAAGTTTTTCAGCAATATCCAGCCCGTTTTCAGTGCCGGTTTTTTGCTTGCAGGATCTTCAAAGCTTACCTGATACCAGTAAGATGAAGTGGAAAGACGTTTCCCTTGGAAATACCCGTCCCAATAAGGCTGTAAGCTACTTGCTTTGTAAACTTCTTTCCCATAACGGTCGAAGATAGATGCCTTAAAGTCTTTATATTTATTCACTCCTCTGAAATCAATCATATCATTAATATTATCTCCGTTTGGAGTAATTACATTCTGCATTACAAAAGTGAAATATTCCAGGAATCCTACACAGCTTGTTTTCTTCACTCTTACTCTGATAGAAACAATAATATTTCTAGGAACATTCGTAAATGTATTTGAATTCTGCCAAGTAAGACCATTATCAATTGAATATTCCAGCGGTCCGTTGCTTGGGTTGCTTGCTGTAAGCACCATTGTTCCGTTTTCACTATAATTTACATTAATAATTTCCGGAATAATCGCCTGGATAACTTTCGTTGTAAATTCTTTAGTACAAACTCCGTTATTAATTGTCACAGAATAAGTTCCCGGTGTTCCTACAGAAATAGTCTGTGTTGTATCGCCTGTACTCCATGTATAATGATAATTCGGTCCTGCTCCGGCGTCTAAAGTAATGACATCGCCCTGACAAATCATTCCTCCTGAAAGGTTTGAAACAATTGCAGGAACCACCTCAACTATAATAGATGCAGGCTGTAAAGATTTACATCCCTGTGCACCAATTGCATATACCGAATAGGTTGTTGTCTGAGTAGGAGAAACTACTTGTGTAGCTCCGGTACCAGATAAATTCGTCCATTGATAAGTTACTCCATTCGCAGCCGTTAAAGTGGTAGATTCGCCTGCGCAGATTCTCACTTTTGTAGCGGTAAGCTGAGCGATAGGTGTTGCTTCTTTATTCAATGTTAAAGTAACCATTTTGCTACAGAAACTTCCGTTTGAAACAACAACGTATAAAACCTGTCCGTCTGTTCCCGGATAATTGCTTAAAGCTGCAGCACTAAGATAATTGGTATTTTGCGCAACCGCATCAGACTGATTCACATAATAATGCACAATCGCTGTGGTTGAAGGGGTAATCAACGGTGTTGCCGTATTTATATTAAATGTTGCAAGAGATGGTGTCGTACACAATTTCAACGTTGCATTTTGTGCAGGAGGTGTTGTTCCTCCGACAATCGTTATCGTTGCAGATCCGGGACAGTTATTTCCCGGAACAGAAACCTTCACTTCATAAACTCCGGGTGAAGTGGCAACGTAAGTACCAGTGGTAGCTCCATTGATAATTGCCCCATCCTTATACCATTGATAGGTCATCCCCGGTATAGCAGAAACCTGAGCAACCAAAGTTTGTGGAATATTATCACATATATTAAGGATACTTGGTAAAACGACTCCGTTTCCGTCTACAATTTTAATCCCTATATCGAAAGATCCTCCTTCAATGAATACGGCAGAATCAAAACCGGTATCTCTGTAATCGGACAAGATCATTTTAAAATGATAAGCCACTCCTGGTGTAACAGTAGCAGTTGCTGTTAAAGGAACTGTTCTTCCTTCGTAATTTGTTACAATATTAGACGCAGAATTATATCCTGCAAAATAGATTTCGTTGATCGCAGGACATCCTCCACCTCCGGAAATAAGAGGGTGAATATTAGTCATACTCACAGGTCCTGCTGTTCCGGGTAAAACCGCTACATTTACATAAGGTCCTCCTGAAACTGGTTTGATTAACAAAGCAAATGCATCAGAATATTGACACGGGTAACTCCCTGTATATTCTTCAGAAGCAAAAAGATAATTAAACTTCACCTGATTAGAGTTGGGTACAAAATCGAACTCCAACATTACATTATCGTTGTAATTATCACCAGGAGTGGTGATAGGAACTGCCGCTACCAGATCGGGATCATTCATTCCTGCACCTGTAACATTTGTGCTTGCACTCGATGCAACATTTCCTGCTTGTCTGGCGAAGCCTGTAGTTAAGACAATACCGTCTGTAAAAGGAAAATTAGTAGTTCCTTTATGGAAATATCCCCAAAACCTGTCATTATTAGTTGTCGGCTGATTAGGAGTAACCGTTACATTCGTCACATTGGGAACCGAACAAGTCGACCCTCCGTTGATAAGAATATCTTTCACAAGCTGCTCTGCACTGTAAGTAGAAGGTGCATATCCTGCAGCATTTACATCTATAAAAACACCAGCTTTATTGTTAACCGAAGTTACAACATTCTTAGGTGCTTTTCTTTGAGAAAATACTGAGGTAGAAACAGCCAATGTAAGTAAAGATAAAAGGTAGTTTTTTAGTCTATAATTTAACATTTTGTTGTTGTTTGTTCAAAAATACTACTTTTTTAATTTAAATATGGATAAAAAAAGCGTTATTGTTATCATAAATTTAAATTATTTGCTATCTTGATAAATAGAAGATAATATATCTAAAGAATGAAAAAAGACTGATAAAAATTATCAGTCTCTTAAATGTCTTTTTATCTATCAAAATAAAATTATTCCTTGTTGCTTATTCTTTTTTAAGCTCTTCAATTTTATTTTGCAGTTCTTCGATTTTATCTTTTAAAGATTTTATTTCATTTTTATTTGAGCTTACATTGCTTTTCAGCATTACATTTTTTGCTCTTTCACTATGATCTTCGTCGTCTTCGTCTTCATTAATTTCTTCGATATCCTCCTGAATATCCTCAATATCCTCGTTGATTTCCTCGATATCTTCACTAATTTCCTCAATATCCTCGCTAATCTCTTCGATATCTTCCTGAATATCTTCAATATCTTCCTGAATATCTTCAATTTTTTCATGACTTTTATTCACGGACATCTGGATGAAAATTGCCAGATAAATTGCTTCCAGAGAAACCACTGTTGTAAGAATCAACAGCATTTTATCAAATTCCACAATATGAAGCAAAGGCAACAGAAATGAAATCATAAAAAACAAAGTATGTGCAATCAACGACGGGATAGAGCCTATCCACCAAGTAATTCCATTGGCGATTTTTTCTAAAATCTCAATTTTCTCTAAAACTTCAATTTTTTCTTCGTTTTTTTTCATTTTGTTTTTTTTATAATAATTCTTTCGTCACTCCCAATCCAAACAGGGCAAAATCGTATTTTGCAGGATCTTTTTCATCAAATTTCCGAATAACAAGATCGAGTTCTTCCACCGTTTTCCAGTCATTTTGAGTTCTTGAAATCAATCCCAGTTTTCTTGAAATATTTCCTGTATGCACATCCAACGGAATCGAAAGATGCTTCTGATCTATGTTTTCCCAAATCCCAAAATCTACGCCACGCTTGTCTTTACGTACCATCCAGCGAAGAAACATGATAATTCTTTTCGTAGAAGAATTCTTGTAAGGCGAGCTTACATGTTTGTGAGTTCTGTGCTTTTCAGTGCCTAAAAACTGACTTCTGAATCGTTCGATCGCATGAGAAAAATTAGTTTCCGAATCATTTACTTGAAACAAATTTTCCAGACTTTCATTTTCTTTATAAATTCTGTTAAACTGTTTAATAAAATAGGTAAAATCTTCTCCGTTAAAGGTTCTGTGAATACTTTTATCCTGAATTTCCTTTAGATCTTTTTCAGAATAATTCAACACAAAATCATAAGGAGAATTCCCCATAATATCGAGCATTTTCTCTGCCGATTTTACGATTGCCTTTCTGTTTCCCCACGAAATTGTCGCAGTCAAAAAACCCACAATTTCAATATCCTGTCTCATAGAAAAACGATGCGGAATCTGCAGCGGATCATTTTCTATAAACTCCGGATGATTGTATTGATCGGCCTTTTCATCTAAGAAGATTTTTAATTCTTCAAATTTCAACTTCATTTTTTTTTAAATTTTCACTGGCTCTAGAGCCTTCGGTAAATATGAATTCGGAAAAATCGTTCTTGCTTCGTCTGTAAACACCGTTAAATCCCCATATCTATTGGAAAAATGTCCCAGAATAAGCTTCCCGACTTGAGCTTTCTGGGCAATTGTCGCCGCTTCCAAAGCCGTTGTATGACCTGTATAATCAGCCATTTCCTTCAGATCATGTAAAAATGTCGATTCATGATATAAAACTGTTACATTTTTAATAATAGGAATTACGCTTTCCAAATATCTTGTATCACTGCAAAATGCATACGAAATAGGAGGAACCGGATCAAGAGTAAGAATCTCATTTTTAAGAACATATCCGTCACTTAAAACAAAATCTTTCCCTGCCTTAATATTATGATAATCACAACTTTCTATCTCGCTGTATTTTGCAATTTCCTTCATATTCAGGTTTCTGTCTTTCGGTTTTTCTTTAAATAAATAACCGTTGCAGTAAATCCTGTGATCCAAAGGAATCGTATACACTTCTACTCTATTATCTTCGTAAATTTTTTCGGAATAATTTTTATCCAGTTCATGATAAACCACCTCAAAACCACGATGCGTTTCGGTAATTTTAAAGATCGTTTCCAGCATATTTTTAATCCCTTTCGGGCCGTAAACATGAAGCGGAGTATCTCTACCCAACAATCTGAAAGACGCAATGAGCCCCGGTAAACCAAAACAATGATCCCCATGAAGATGCGAAATAAAAATATGATTTATCCTTGAAAATTTTGCTTTTGCTTTTCTCAACTGAACCTGAGTTCCTTCTCCACAATCGATCAGAAAAGATCTCTCTTCTATTTCTAAAAACTGTGCAGTCGGAGAAGAATTGATCGTAGGAATCGCTGAGTTAAAACCTAATATCGTTAAATAAGTACTCAAATCAATAGTTTATTATAAAGACAAATGTACGGATTTAGGTTAAGACTAAGGTTTAGACTAGATTAAAATTATGTGGAAAGTGACTCTTAAAAATTTTAAGTTGATGCCACTTTTCAGACTTCATTTATCTAAATTTCAGTCTTAATTTACATCATTCTTTCACTTTTAAAAAATCTAAAAACAAATCCAACGCCTGTTTTCTGTGACTTATTTTGTTTTTATCTTCAGGATTCATTTCGGCAAAAGTCTTTTCATACCCTTCAGGAACGAAGATCGGATCATAACCGAAACCTTTGAAACCTTTATTTTCTGTCAATAAATTTCCGTGAACTCTTCCGTCAAAATATTGCGCTCCGTTTTCGTCGTAATAACATAAAACGGTGATGAAATAAGCTTTTCTGTTTTCTACACCTTCCATTTCGCTCAACACTTTTTCGATATTTTTTGTAAAATCGTGATCTCCTGCATAACGTGCAGAAAAAATTCCGGGTCTTCCGTCCAAAGATTCTACCACCAAACCGCTGTCATCGCCCAAACTAGGGATTCCTGTTTTTTCGAAGCAATATTTAGCCTTAATTAAAGCATTTGCGTTGAAAGAATCTCCATCTTCTACAATTTCTTCATGAATCTCATAATCAGTAAGACTTTTTACAACAAATTCGCTTCCTAAAATCTGCTGAATTTCTTCTTTTTTATGTACGTTGTGGGTTGCCACCAATAATTCCATATCCAATTTCATTTTTAAATTTTATTCTATCTAAACACTAATAACACTAATTTTTCACAAATAATCACAAATGGGATTAGTGTTAATTTGTGAAAATATTTGTGAGTTTTGTGTTTAATTAAATTTCTAAATAATGTATTTTATTTTTCTTCACAAACAGGTAATAGAATAAAGAAAATATTATTATTCCTATTAATAATAAAGTCCATTCCGGGATTTTGAAAGCGTCTGCGAAGCTTTCGTTTTTAGTATACGTTACCAATAATGTCGAGCACAAATTGTTAAAACCATGCAGCAACATCGGAAGCAGTAAAGATTTTGTTTTGTAATACACCAATCCTAAAACACAGCCCAACAAAACGGCACCGACAAACTGCCAAGGATTTCCATGCACCAATCCGAAAACAATGGATGAAAAAACAATTGCTTTCCAAGGTTCTACTCCATTATTCATCAATCCTTTCTGGATAATTCCCCTGAAAATAGTTTCCTCAAAAATAGGCGCCATAATTACCGCTGTGATAATCATGATGATAGGATCATCCGTTAATTGCGCCATTAAATCATTAAAATATTCATACAAATCACCAAAAACAGGTCCTGTTGTAGGAATTTGTGCAGTAATAAACTCAGAAATAAACATCATTCCGAGCATTAAAGGAAAAACTAACAGATAGGTATTGAAATTCGTGGGGGAAAAATTAAAATTAAGTTTTTTACCCGTTGTCCTTCTCACGATAATGAAATCAAAAGCCGCAATCGCAGAAAGGAATACAATGGCATTAGACAACATCAGAAACCAATCTTTCAGTGCTATATTTTGTTCAAAAATAATCTTGGAAAATGTGATAAGAAAAGATACAAACATCATCCCTACAAATAATCCCGCCAATAAAACAAGACCTCCGATCCATGTGAATTTAAACTGAGGATATCTGCTGTTTACCATGTTTTTTATGTAAAAAATTAAGAAAACAAAGATACTGATTTTATGGAACGATACATGATTATTGGTATTTTGAATGATAAATATTACCTTTTTAGTAGCCGGATTATTCTGATAAGATATTTTTCTGGAGTATCTTTGCAGCTTAATTTTTTTCAACATGGATAGTTTAGTAAATCGGTCAGAGAATGTGAATTTATCCTTGATTAGTTATGTATCTTTTACTTTCGTAGGATATTTCATCATAGGATTGTCTCTGTCTGTTCTTCCGATTTTTATCAATAAAAGTTTAGGTTTTGGGTTGGTGGTTGCCGGATTGGTAATCAGCTTACAATATGTTTCCACATTTTTTCTGAGGGCATATTCCGGAAAAATAATTGATGGAAAAGGTCCGAAACCCGCTGTTTTATTCAGTATGATAAGCTTTTCTTTGACAGGTATTTTTTTAATTATCGCTTATTATTTTAAATTCTCCCCATTTCTCAGTCTTTCATTTCTTGTGGTTACACGTTTACTCACAGGTTGTGCAGAGGGAATGATCGGCGCAAGTCCTATCAACTGGGCGATTATGGCTCTTGGTGAAAAACATACTGCAAAAATCATTTCTTATAATGGTGTAGCCTGTTACGGAGCATTAGCAATCGGAGCTTCTCTGGGAATTATCATCGAACAAAAATTCAGTTTGTATGGCATTGGAATTCTTTCCATCATTTTGGGAATTTTGGGATTTCTTTATGCTAAAACCAAAGAAAATAAAACCAATACCAATCCTCAAGATTCTCAGTCTTTCTGGAAAGTCTTGGGAAAAGTTGCTCCTTTCGGAATTTGTCTTGCTTTGGGAGGACTTGGTTTTGCCTGTATTTCCACCTTTATTACTTTGTATTATAATTATTTTCACTGGAATAATGGCGCGTTATGTTTAAGTGTTTTCGGAGGATTATTTGTTGCCGGAAGATTGGTTTTCAGTAATGTCATCAATAATTATGGCGGAATAAAAGTAGCGATTGCCTGTCTTTTGGTAGAAACCATCGGACTTTTAATTATTGCTTTTGCTACCACTTCACAAATGGCACTTCTTGGCGCGGGAGTTACCGGTTTAGGATTTTCATTAATTTTTCCTGCATTGGGAGTGGTTGCCATTAAAAGTGTTTCCCCTTCCAGTCAGGGTTCTGCATTGGCAGGTTATGGACTTTTCATCGATCTTTCTCTTGGTGTTGCAGGACCATTAATTGGCGCTGTAGCCGATATTTGCGGAATGAAATATATTTTCCCTTTCAGTGCGGCACTGGTTTTTGTGGGACTGGGATTGGCTTTTTTGCTAAAACGAAAATCAAGTTTAAAATAAAACACTAATCACACAAATGTTTTCACAAATTTCCACAAATTTAATTGTGTTAATAATTAGTGTTATTTGTGTTTAAATAAAACTTTAAAAATCAAATTTTCAGGATTCGACAAAATTCACGATTTTTGCAACTTCAATATACGATATGTCAGACTTAATCAAAGAAATAGAGAAAAGAAAAACCTTCGGAATTATCTCTCACCCCGATGCCGGAAAAACCACTCTTACTGAGAAGTTGCTACTTTTCGGAGGGGCAATTCAGGAAGCGGGTGCGGTAAAATCTAATAAAATAAAAAAAGGAGCAACCTCCGATTTCATGGAAATTGAACGTCAGAGAGGGATCTCTGTGGCGACTTCCGTGTTGGCTTTTGAATACAGAGACCACAAAATCAATATTCTGGATACTCCGGGTCACAAAGATTTTGCAGAAGATACGTACAGAACTTTAACGGCAGTTGACTCTGTAATCGTTGTCATCGATGTTGCAAAAGGGGTCGAGGAACAGACTGAAAAATTGGTACAGGTTTGTAGAATGAGAAACATCCCGATGTTGGTTTTCATTAATAAGCTTGACCGTGAAGGTAAAGATGCTTTCGATCTATTGGATGAAGTTGAGCAGAAATTAGGATTAACGGTTTGTCCGCTTTCTTTGCCAATCGGTATGGGAGCAGATTTTCAGGGAATTTACAATATCTGGGAAGACAATATTCAGTTATTTTTAGAAGAGAAAAAGCAGAAAGTAGGTGAAGCGATTAAGTTTGATGATATTAATGATCCTTCCATCGATGAAGTTATCGGTGAAAAAGCTGCAAAAAACTTAAGAGAAGAGCTTGATCTCGTTCAATCGGTTTATCCTGAATTTAATCGTGAAGATTATATGAAAGGTGATTTACAGCCTGTTTTCTTTGGTTCAGCTTTAAATAATTTTGGAGTTCGTGAATTACTGAATGCCTTCATCGATATTGCTCCAATGCCGCAGCCAAAAGAAAGCGATACCCGTTTGGTAAAGCCTGAAGAAACTACTTTTACAGGATTTGTTTTCAAAATCCACGCGAATATGGATCCGAAACACAGAGACCGTTTGGCTTTCGTGAAAATTGTTTCAGGAGTTTTCAAAAGAAACGAAAATTATCTGTTGGTAAGAGAAGGTAAGAAAATGAAATTCTCTTCTCCAAACGCATTTTTCGCAGATAAAAAAGAAGTGGTGGACGAAAGTTTTCCGGGAGATATTGTAGGTCTTCATGACACGGGAAGTTTCAGAATTGGTGATACATTAACTGGCGGTGAAAAACTAAGCTTTAAAGGCGTTCCTAGCTTCTCTCCGGAACATTTCAGATATATTAACAATAACGATCCGTTAAAGGCAAAACAATTGGCAAAAGGAATCGATCAGTTGATGGATGAAGGTGTTGCTCAGTTATTTACGCTTGAAATGAACAACAGAAAAATCATCGGAAACTGTTGGTGCGCTTCAATATGAAGTTATCCAATATCGTCTGGAGCATGAATATGGTGCAAAATGTACATACGAACCACTTTCCATGCACAAAGCTTGTTGGGTTGAAGCCGATGAAAAGTCTGATGAATACAAAGAATTTGCAAGATTAAAGCAGAGATTTTTGGCAAGAGACAAATACAATCAATTGGTTTTCTTGGCAGATTCATCATTTACAATTCACATGACACAGGAGAAATTCCCG
The DNA here is from genome assembly GCF_024807225.1 of Chryseobacterium ginsenosidimutans. Classification (GTDB taxonomy): domain Bacteria; phylum Bacteroidota; class Bacteroidia; order Flavobacteriales; family Weeksellaceae; genus Chryseobacterium; species Chryseobacterium ginsenosidimutans. The sequence goes on along the minus strand of NZ_JANUCO010000001.1, from coordinate 1,824,127 downwards.
AATGTGAAACTGCATTTTATTAGTGAATTTCAGAATGCTTAATTAGATTTAGAAATAATTAGCTTTAAATATATTAATCCGTGGGAGTTTTTCTGCGGATTTTTTTTGTTTGTTTTGAATTTAATCGTTGGAAAATCGCAAAAGGCGCAATTAAATTAATAGAATACTTTACGTCTTTGCGATTTTCCAACAAAAAAGATTTAAAATAATAAAGAAGTTAGATTCAAATAAACATTTAATATATTTTATCATTCTGAAAATTCTTTGTAAAACACTCCAAATCCATTTTACAAAACATTAAAAAACAACATCTTAATAATTTACATCTAATAAATTATCCATTTACAATCGTTACAAAAATTTCACTCCTAATTTTACTTCAACGAAAAAAATTAATATTATGAAAAAGTTCATCTTACTCGTTGCTGTATCAAGCACGTTCATCATGTGTAAAAAAGGAGAAGCTGCAGGATCTAAATTGGAAAACGCTGCAAATGCAGCAGACAGCGCAGTTTCCGTTGCCTCTGAAAAAATAAATGACGTAAATGATAAAGCAAGTGCAGCTCTTGATTCTGCCAATGTAAAAATTAAAGAATTTGAAAAGACAGGAAATGACGTAAAAGATAAAATCGCAAATACTTCAAAAATCGTCGATTCTTTATCTGAAAAAATATCATCGGTTAAGCTTGAAACGAAAAAAGATTCGGCTAAAAGAGAAGAAAAAATAGTGGTGAATGTTCCGGCTCCAAAAGTCATTAAGGAAACAAAAATCGTTTATAAAGACAAGCCAAAGAAAGAAAATTACGAACTGAATGTTCCGAAAAATAAATTAGTAAAAACCGGAATTCTAGAACTAACCGTTGATGATGCCGAAACCGCAAAAGAAATTGTAAAACAAGAAGTTTCGAAATATGACGGTTTTATCAGAAGTGAAAATATTTCGTTAAATAACGACGAAAAGAAAATAGCGTATTTAAAAGTAAGAGTTCCGATTCAAAAATTTGATTATTTGATGGAAGATCTAAGCTACAATCTTGGAAAAGTGGAAAATAAAAGTATTGAGCTTTCCGGGCAGGATATTATGCAAAACACCATGTGTGAAGTCGACATTACATTGTACGGAAAAGCAGACGGTTATTCGGAAAATAACGAACCAAAAACCTTTGGTGACAAATCTTTCGCCGCAATTTCTTCAGGTTGGGAAGTTATCACCTCTATTTTACTGTTTATCCTTCCGCTGTGGCCATTATTTCTAATTCTTGGTGTTGGGTATTACTTTTATAAAAGAAGAGGTAAAAATACAACAAACAACGATTCTAACTAAATTTTCAAATCCATCCAAGTGATGGATTTTTTATTTTAATATTATTTTAATCTAATTTCTGTTTTCCAAAAAATTCTTATTTATAAATTTACTTAATTATTAAATGAAGATTTAACTCTTACTAAAAAATTCAATCTAAAAAGTAAGACAAACATATTATTAATATTTTGTGGTTCGTGTGAAAGTAAAAAGGCTCCCAAATTGGAAGCCTTTTACTATTTCATTATAATTAAGCAATTACTTTGCAATGCTTCTTGAGATTACGATCCTCTGAATTTCAGAAGTTCCTTCATAGATCTGAGTGATTTTTGCATCTCTCATCATTCTTTCTACATGATATTCTTTCACATATCCGTATCCACCGTGGATTTGTACTGCTTCAATGGTAGTATCCATTGCAACTTGCGAAGAATATAATTTTGCCATAGCTCCGATTTCAGAAATATCTTTTCCGGCATCTTTTTCAACAGCCGCTTTATAACAAAGCATTCTTGCAGCCGTGATCTGAGTTGCCATATCTGCCAATTTGAAAGCGATCGCTTGGTGATGAATAATTTCTGTTTTGAAAGCTTTTCTTGTTTTAGCATATTTCAAAGCCAATTCGTAAGCTCCTGAAGCAATACCCAATGCCTGAGAAGCGATACCGATTCTCCCTCCGTTTAATACTGCCATCGCAAAATTGAATCCGAAACCGTCTTCACCGATTCTGTTTTCTTTCGGTACTTTTACGTTATTGAACATCAAAGAATGCGTATCACTTCCTCTGATTCCCAATTTGTCTTCTTTTGGTCCGATTTCAAAACCTTCCCAACCTCTTTCAACGATAAATGCGTTGATTCCTTTATGCTTTTTCTCAGGATCGGTTTGTGCAATTACGATGTAGTAAGATGCAGTACCCCCGTTTGTGATCCAGTTTTTGATACCGTTTAAAAGATAATAGTCTCCCTTATCTTCTGCTGTCGTTTTCTGAGAAGTGGCATCAGAAACCTGCTTCAGGCTCAGACAAAGCAAAAGCTCCGATTACCTGTCCGCTTGCAAGAGGTGTAAGATATTTCACTTTTTGCTCTTCGGAAGCGAATTTTTCAAGTCCTGCACATACCAATGAATTATTTACAGACATAACAACAGCGGCAGAAGCATCAACCTTTGCAATCTCTTCCATTGCCAAGACGTAAGAAATACTATCCATTCCTGCACCACCGTATTTCGGGTCTACCATCATTCCCAAAAGTCCCATTTCTCCCATTTTCTTTACTTGCTCAGTAGGGAATTTCTGGTCGCGGTCTCTTTCGATAACCTCCGGTAATAGCTCGTTTTGTGCAAAATCCCTTGCTGCCTGCTGAATCATCAGCTGTTCTTCTGATAAATTAAAGTCCATAAAAATTGAATAATTAGATGGTCGCTAATTTACACTTTTTGAGCATATCTGAAAATAGATTCATCAATTAGGAGTAAATCAAGCAATTAACCCAATTTTTAAATATTCATTATATATAAAATAACTTTGAATTATTAAATATATTATGGCACACATTTTATTAATTTCTAATTAATCACTTCTAATTTCCATAATTAAAAAAAATGCTTATATTTAAATTCCTTTAACAATTACTATAAAAATCATGACAATCAAAAGATTATTTGATATACCTCACCACGCTTTAGAAACATATCCCAAATCGGATATGTTTGTGACAAAATACCATGGTGAATGGAAAAAAACTTCAACGCAAGAGTTTATCAATGAAGCCAATAAGATTTCAAGAGGTCTTTTAAAACTTGGAATAAAGCCGGGTGATAAAATTGCTTTGATTACTACCAATTCCCGTACAGAATGGGCAATTATGGATCTTGGTCTTTCCCAGATCGGTGTGGTTTCGGTACCTGTTTATCCCAATATTTCTCCCGAAGACTACGAATTTATCTTCACGAATGCCGAAATTAAATACTGTTTTGTCTCCGATAAAGATCTTTTGAATAAAGTGGTAAAAGTAAAACATAATATCCCTTCATTACAGGGAATTTTTACTTTCGACAATATCAGCGGCGCTCCCAACTGGAAAGAAATTCTTGATCTTGGAGAAGACGATTCTACCCAAATTGAAGTGGAAGATCTTTCGAACGCCATTAATTCTGAAGATTTAGCAACGATTATTTACACCTCCGGAACCACCGGAAAACCAAAAGGGGTAATGTTGACGCATCATAATATTGTCTCTAATATTCTGGGCTCAATTCCAAGAATTCCGAGGAAGAAAAGCCTTGATTATAAAGATACAAGAGTACTGAGCTTCCTTCCTATCTGTCATATTTTTGAAAGAATGCTTTTTTACCTTTTCCAATATAATGGTTTTTCGATCTATTTCGCGGAAAGCATTGATAAAATGGGTGAAAACGTAAAAGAAGTGAAGCCACATTACATGAGCGTTGTCCCTCGACTGGTTGAAAAAGTGTATGATAAAATTTATGCTACAGGTTCATCTGCAGGGGGTTTAAAACAAAAAATATTCTTTTGGGCATTAGATTTAATTTCTAAAAAGAAAACCGTTTCAAAACCTTCTGGATTAAAGGAAATTATTGCCGATAAATTGGTATTTAAAAAGTGGAGAGAAGGCTTAGGAGGCGAAATTATCACTTTAGTTTCGGGTTCTGCTGCTTTGTCTACAAGATTAAATTTAATGTTCCAAAACGCGGGAATTCCAGTTTTAGAAGGTTACGGATTAACGGAAACTTCACCGGTAATTTCTGTGAATGCTTTTGGGAAGATGAAAATCGGAACCGTTGGTTTACCGCTAGACAATTTACAGGTGAAAATTCAGGAAGATGGCGAAATTACGGTAAAAGGACCTTCTATTTTCAAAGGTTATTTCAAAAATGACGAAATGACAAAAGAAGCTTTTACCAACGACGGATATTTCAGAAACCGGAGACATCGGACATATTGATACGGATGGATTTTTGCAAATCACAGATCGTAAAAAAGAAATGTTCAAAACTTCCGGAGGAAAATATATTGCGCCTCAAACGATTGAAAATTTAGCAAAAGCTTCAAAATTTATCGAGCAGATTATGGTTGTAGGTGACGGCGAAAAAATGCCGACTGCATTGGTACAACCGGATTTTGAGTTTGCAAAAAGCTGGGCAATGAGAAACAATTTAAATATCGGTTCAACTCCACAGGAAATTGCAAAAAGCGCAGAATTAAAAGACAGAATTAAAAAAGAAATTGATGACATCAACGAACATCTTGGAAACTGGGAACAAATCAAGAAAATTGAATTGACACCGGAAGTCTGGAGCATCGATGCAGGATTGTTAACCCCAACTTTAAAGCTTAAAAGAAAAGCCATTAAAGAGAAGTTTATCGATCTCTACAATACGATGTATGAGCATCATGAATAAAATATAACCGCTTCTGTTGAAGCGGTTTTTTTGTTTTTAAAATTAATTTAAACACAAATGTGCACGAATATTTTTTCACAAATAACACAAATTGTAAAACGTCGTTTTTGTCATTCAGAATGAAACGAAATGAAGTGAAGAATCTATTGGAATTTTGCATTGCTGAGATTCAAGTGGATGGTTATTTTATGTTTTGGCTAAAGCCTTTTTCTTTGTTTATAATTATTAAACGGGCTGAAGCCCGCTCCTATTGATGTGACAAAATTTGTGTTATTTGTGCGAAAATATTAATGTCTTCTGTGTAAAAACATTCATCCAATTTGTGAAAAAATATTTGTTTCCATTCGTGAAAATATTCGTGCTTATTTGTGTTTAAATTACCATTCAATAAAGCACAAAAAAAAGCTGCTTCAAAATTGAAACAGCTTTTATATTTTAAAATCGTAATTAAATTAGAATTTAATCACAGAATTCATTCTTTCGTTTTCTTCCATTACCAACTCGTCGTCAACAAGGATTTTCCCTGAATGCTCATCGATAATAATTTTCTTTCTCTGAGCAATTTCCATTTGCTTTTGAGGCGGAATTGTGAAGAAAGATCCTTTTGGAGCTCCTCTTTCCAATCCTACTACTGCAAGACCGTTTGGAGAGTTTGTTCTGATTCTGTTGTAAGAACCTAATAATCTTTCGTCGATTTTAGCAGAATATTCTTTAGATTTCTCTAATAAATATTCTTCTTCTTTTTTAGTTTCAGAAACAAGATCTTCTAATTCTTCTTTTTTGAATTTCAGGTGGTTCTTAAGATCGCTGATTTTTGTGTTCAACTCATCTAAAGTCTCATTTTTGTGAGCAATTTTAGCACCGAATTCTTTGATTCTCTTATCAGAAAGTTGAATTTCAAGTTCCTGATATTCAATCTCTTTGCTTAATGCTTCAAACTCTTTATTGTTTCTTACACTATCTTGCTGAGATTTGTATTTTTCAATTAAACCTTTTGCATGGTTGATTACTTCATGCTTCGTTTTAATCTGATCGTCCTGATCTTTGATATCTGCATGGAACTTTTCAGCTCTCTTTTCAAGACCTTCGATTTCAATCTCAAGATCCTCTACTTCGATTGGCAACTCTCCTCTTGTATTTCGGATTTCGTCCAATCTAGAATCAATGATCTGCAAATCGTATAAAGCTCTTAACTTCTCTTCAACTGAAATATCGTTGGTTTTTGCCATATTTTAAATGAAATAATTTACCGGGTTTGTTTTCTCAATAGATTTTGAGATTGCAAATGTACTAAATTTTTGTGACAAAATTTCAAATAATTGTTGAGTCACAAATTGTTCTGATTCAAAATGCCCTATATCACAAATCAGCATTTTAGATTCTGCCAAGAAAAAATCGTGATATTTGACGTCTCCCGTAAGGTAAGCATCACATTTTTTGGAGATTGCAGATCGTATTCCGCTTGCACCGGAGCCTCCCAAAACGCCTACTCTTTTAATTTTTTTACCATTAAAATCAGAATGTCTTATCATTTCCAGATTGAATTTTTCTTTCACAAATTTCAGAAAATCTATTTCCTCCATCGGTTCTTCAAAATCGCCGTACATTCCCAATCCTGTATGATGATTTGTATTATCCAGACTGTAAATCTGATGCGCGACTTCTTCATAAGGATGTGCGGTTTTCATGGCATTTACAATTTGTCCCTGTTTATAATCTTCAAAAATAACGGAAATCATATCTTCATCGGCATTTTCTCTGATATGTTGTTGTCCTGAAAAAGGATTTGAACCTTCAATCGGTCTGAAAGTTCCGTTTCCGTTAACGGTAAAGCTGCATTCGTCGTAAAAGCCAATATTTCCTGCTCCTGCATTGAAAAGTGCTTCTTTTACCTTTTCAGAATATTCTTTCGGTACAAAAACCGTTAACTGTTTTAAATTATTTTTTTTAGGCTGAAGAATTTTTAAATTTTTTAATCCTAATTGATTACAAATTCCCTGATTTACTCCAAAAAAGTCATTATCAAAAGCGGTATGAATCGCGTAAATGGCAATTTTATTTTCAATTGCTTTTAAAACTGCTCTTTCCACATAATTTTTTCCTGTTAAAGATTTTAACCCTGAAAAAATAATCGGATGAAAACATACGATCAAATTACAATTTTTAGCAATCGCTTCATCTACAACGTTTTCCAGAGCATCGTGACATACAAGAATCCCCGAAACATCTCGCGAAGGAACTCCGCACAACAATCCTACATTATCAAAATCTTCTGCCTGCTGCAACGGAATACGCTCTTCTATTTTTGCAATTACTTTACTTATTGTCATTTTATTCTGTATGTTTGTCACGAAAGTAGGGATAATTTATTAATTTTAGAAAAACATTAAAAATGGAAAAAGAGCACAACCTTGTTCCGGGAGACTCGCTCTGGAAAAGACATCTTTACCGAATCATTTACAGATCCGACACCAAGCTCGGAAAGCTGTTCGATATTGTTTTATTATCCTTAATTCTCATCAGCACTTTTATCATCATGATGGAAAGTGTGCCTAAACTAGACAAAAGATTTCATTATACTTTCATTATTTCAGAATGGGTAATTTCCTTATTTTTTACAGCAGAATACGGGTCGAGAATTGCTGTTATTAAAAATAAAAAGCATTACATTTTCAGTTTTTTCGGAATTATTGATTTTTTGGCGCTTGTTCCTTTTTTCCTGAGCTTTATTTTTCCGGTGACAAAATATTTCCTGATCTTCAGAATGCTGAGAATGTTAAGAGTTTTCAGGGTTTTTAATCTTCTGGATTTTATGAATGATGGTACTGTCATTGTAAGAGCTTTAAAAAACAGTTCGAGAAAGATCTATATTTTCCTTTTATTTTTAATTATTTTCTCTGTGATCGTCGGTTCGCTGATGTTTATGGTAGAAGGCGGAAGAAAGGGATTTGAAACCATTCCGCAGGCAATTTACTGGGCGGTTGTCACGGTGACAACGGTGGGTTATGGTGATGTTTCCCCGATTACACCGATGGGGAAATTCTTTGCTGTTATTTTAATGTTGGCCGGTTATTCTATTATTGCTGTTCCTACGGGAATTGTAACTGCCGAAATGAGAAACAAAAGACAAAACCTAGAAAAGATCTGCGAACGCTGCGGAAATGAGGATATTGATGACGATGCAAGGTTTTGTAAACAATGTGGCAAGAAATTAGCTTAGTAGTAAATAGTAATGTAATCTATTAACCAAATACCACAATATCATGGAACCACAAAAGAAAAATAAGCCGAACAGTTTAGTCATTATACTTTTTGCTTTAGTTGTATTAATGATTATCATCTATTTTATCCTCGCCATGTTTTTCCCGACTGTTTTTGAACATATGACTACGGGAGACCTACAACCTGTTCCAAACAAATAAAATTAAAACTTTGCAATAAGAAAGACGGTAAATTTTACCGTCTTTTTGCTTTTAGAGCCTGTTTACAATTCACATTACAAATTTTTGTAATCCCGTTTGAAATATAGTTTTTCTGTTTTCTTGAGAATAAAAGTTTTGTATCGAAAGACTTAGGCTTCTTTCAAATGGAATTCACTATTATTTTTGACGCAAAGATTATATTTTTATTCCATATAATTTTAAAACGTTTGAATTACATTTAAACTACCTTCAAAAAAAAGAGACGACCAAAAACTGATCGTCTCTAATGTTTTAATAATATAAATTATTTTTTAATGGTCTTAATCGTCTGTTTAGAACCATCTTTCATGGTAAGACTCATTAAATACATGCCTTGTTTTAATTCTCCTAAATGAAGCGTAGAACCAGGATTATCGATCACTCTTACCAATCTTCCGGAAACATCAGAAACAGAAACCGATTTTACATTGGTTGCATCTGAAATATTCAATACATCCGTGAAAGGATTCGGATATAGCTTGATATTGTTTTTATTGGCTTTAACATCAGCAGTTCCTAACGTATTTTTGTTGATATTAATGGTGAATGTTCCTTCCAGTTCATCAGACCATCCACTGTAATTACCAACGTTTACATAATACGTATTTCCTGAAAGTGTAGGAATAGAAATGGTTTCAGTTTGTCCTTGTCCTGCGTTATCAACTGTATTTTCACATGATAAACTAGAGCAAAGTCCGCTGTAAACTCCTATCTGAGGATCAAAATCGCTTCCTGCAGGCATTGTTACCGTGATATTAAATGTATCACCGTCTCCTATAAAGCTGAACCATGTTCCGTCGTTCATTTCATCGCTGCAAGAGGTAATCATTCCTGCGTTATTGGTAGCTCCTCCACCGTCATTTTGCACATAAGTATATGGAATAACCGTTGCAGCCAATGCACCGAAACATTCGTCATTTGCAGGCGGCGGCGGTAATGTTCCTACACAGATATCAAAACTCTGATGGCTTCCTATGTCATTATAGCTATATACTCTTATCCAATAAGTTTCTCCTACTGTAAGACCTGTTACTAAACTAGATTCAGGATCTGAACACAGAACACTTGATAACGCTCCACATCCACCACTGAAAACCTGGAAGTAAGTATCCGTATCACCGGTATAAGTTCCTACAGCCTGTATATTTAACAGAGAAATTTTATGAGTCGTTGCTGTTGCCACAAACTTAAACCAGACATCATCATCCGGATTTCCATAACAAGGATCCGGAACTGTTCCTGAATCTGTAGCTCCGATGGTGTATCCTGAAGTTACGGTTCCGCAATTCAGATCGGGGTTTACTGTTAAGCCCGTTGCTGTTGCGCATTCATCGTTTGTTGGCGGCGGCGGTGCGGTTGTAAACATTATTTCGGTACATCCTGCAGATTCACCTCCGGGACCGACTGCTATTACTTTAAGATAAAGGATTACGCCCGGAGCAAATGGTGTTGAAGGGGTAAAACTATTTGTAGTGACGGCTACCTGATTGGCTACATCCGTTCCACCGGAAGTGGTTCCTATGGAAACTTTATAACCTGTAGCGCCAGAAGAATTGTTCCAGTTAAGTGTTGAAGTTAAAGGAACAAATGTCGCATTATTACTTGGATATGTAATCAACGGACAAGCAGGAATAGGGTTGGGCGCAAGACCTTCAATAGTAATTACCGATTTGTAATTCACTAAATTCCCATCCGTTGGTGGTGGTGATGCAGGATCCGGATCTGTATAGTCATTTTTGTAATAAAGGCTAGAATTTTGCGCCCCAGAATACACATACATCGCTTCATCGTAGTCATTATCATCATAACCTGCCGAGTTTTCTTCTGCGGCAACTACTAAATTAGACGTATTGTCATAAGGAAAAGGGGTTGCAAAAGTAACCTCGATTACTCCGTTGGCATTGGTGACAGTTCCCGAAAAAACCTGCGTTAACTGTGCAAGAGGAACCCAGTCTGAATCTGTTGTGAATGATGTTTTTGTGGTAAGTCCGAGATATACGACCCACTGTGAAGAGTTTGCGATAGACATAGCCGGATCGATGTAGAATTTGAGTCCGGTAATGTTTCCTGCGGCATTGGCATTGATTTCCTGTTTTGTAAAAATCTGTTGCACATACGAATATCCGTAATACGTACTAATTGGAGCCGCTCCAACATCTGTGCTTCCTGTACCCAAATTTATTTGAGCAGAAAGAGCCATGCTTATGAATAATAAGCATGAGAGTAGAAATTTTGTCATAAACTAATATATTTTGCTGATTGAGTTACTAAATTAGTAATAAAAATTAAATATGAGCATTAATAATTTATTTTTTAATAAAAAAAATAGCGACTAATAAATTAGCCGCTATAATTATCTATAATAGGTATTAAAAATTACTTTTTGATTGTTTTTATCGTTTGCTTAGAACCGTCTTTCATTTCTAAAGTTAATAGATACATTCCCTGTTTAAGCTCTCCTAACTGAAGAGATGAAGAAGGATTTGCTATTGTTTTCACCAATCTTCCTGAAATATCAGATACGAAAACATTTTTAACATTTTTAATATCAGAAATAGTAATAACATCCGAGAATGGGTTTGGATAAACTTTGATATTATTTTTAGCATCTTTTACTTCGTTTGTTGCTAAAAGACTTGAGTCATAAGCAGAAACTTGGAATTGACCATCAAATACACTGCTATTACTCCATCTCCAAACACTTACTAATAATGTAGCTCCCGGAGTTTGCCCTGTTAAAACTAATTTAGAAAAAGCATCATCTCCGCTATCATCGTCACAACCTACTCCTGTTAATGCACCACAACTTCCCGAAAACGCGTTAATAACCGAATCCGTATATGTAGAACCTGCAACAGCTTTAGTTTCAATAGTAAGGTTTCCTGAAGGCGGAACAACCACCGAATACCAAACATTATTGTTAGCATTTGTCTGGCAAGACAACGGTGTTTCGTCTATCGTAGAACCAATATTTGTAGCGACGATTGCATTTGAAGCAAATGAAGCTCCTATTGTTAAAGGCACCGGAGAACCACAATTATCATTTGTAATACTTGTTGAGAACAGGTATGGACCTGCCCAAGCACTTTTATCAGTAGCTGTACAGCTTGATCTTATCCAAACATAATATGATGTAGATGATGTAAGCCCCGACAATGTTTTAGTAGTTCCGCTAATATTTGCATAATTAGGAGTACTTGTAGAAGTAGGCGCCGTGCTGCTTGTACTGTAATAAAGATCATAACCATTTGCAGGTGCTGTTGCAGGTGCCGTCCATGAAACATCTGCTCCACTTGTTGTAATATTAGCAATTGTACCTGCGGAAGGAGCTATACAGGTAGGAGCTGCAACTATACTAAGTGTATAATCTACATAATTTCCATATGCAGAAGGACCACAGCTTGTAATCGCTCCAGATTCCGACTCACCAATTCTTACTCTGTAAGAACCTAAAGCCTGACCAGCAGGAATTGTAATTGTTCCCGAATTTGTTGCAGAATAAGTAGTTGTTGCCAATATAGCTTCTCCTGCATCTTCAAAATCTAAATCGTTATTCCAATCTACCCAGATATAGAAATAACATGTCGATGAGTTAGAGTTTGCCAGAGAATAATTAAATGTACCTCCCGGATAACTTGAGAAAGTAGTTGCAGAATTATTCACATAAGCTAAATAAGAATTTGCCGAATACGACAAATTGGTAAGAGCTCCGGTTGTGCTAATGGTTTTCAGATAATAAGAAGTAGAACCTGTTCCTCCTGTTGGTAAACAATATCCTGTAACAAAGCTTCCTGCTTGAGACCAAGCACTTTTATCTGTTGTAGAACAAACAGATCTTACCCAAATATAATATAAAGTATTCCCCGTTAAACCGCTTAAGCTTTTAGTTGTCGCAGCAGAAGTTCCCGTTGCGGGCGTTGCTGAAGTCGGGCTTGTATTAGATGTTGATAAGTAATATTCATATCCTGAACCCGGTACCGAAGTTGGTGCCATCCAAGAAACATCAGCTGAAGCTAAAGTAATATTTGATGCTGTAGGAACTGAAGGCGGCAGACATGAAGGCGCTGCACCCTGAGAAACAGTTACATCATCAAAATAAACATAGTTATCTGAAGTAGATAATCCAGATTTGGCTTCTAATCTAAGATAAACATTCCCAGATGCAGGCAAACCGGAAATAGTAGCTGTTTTAGTAGCACAAGATGCAGAAACAACATGGGTGCTGCTGTCGATTGTATAGGCATTCGTCCAAGGACCGGAAGCAGAGGTTGACCATTGCAAATTAATCACTCCAAAATCTGCAGAAGCCGCTCCTGTTGTATTAGCAGAATACTGCGTGACTTTATAAGAAAAACCAACCGTAAGATCGCCTCCGTTGGTTCCTGTAAGTGCTGGTGAAACAAGGTAAGAAGATGCGGCATAATAATTATTTGCCCTTACACTTCCTGCTCCGTTACAAGGTGTTGTAGTACTTCTGCTGAAAGTCCCAGAACCAGTTGTCGTCCAAGAGCCTAAGCCGGAAGAATCCCACCCGTAGGTGTAAGAAATTTGCGCTGATGCTCCTATTCCGAGAGCCATCATACACGCTAGTAAAAGTTTTTTCATTGTTAGTTAAATAAAATTAGGGTTATAAATTTACAAATCAATTTTCATAAAAATCCTAAAATATCACAAATACAAAGAATCAAACAGGCTTTAAATCAATTTTATTTAAAAAAAACACATGAAAATTCACTTTTTATTGAAAAAATAATAATTAAATATAAAAACGCAAGAAATTAATAATCAATAATTTAAAAATTTATCAATATTAGAGGATTTATTCCTGATTTTAATACTTAATAAAAGCTTGCTTAAAAAAATTAACTATTCATAACATAACAAAAAAAATAGCGACCAAAATTGGCCGCTATTCTAATTAAAGGTTAAAATTGATTATTTTTTAATTGCTTTGACTGTTTGCTTAGAACCGTCATTCATATTTAAAATAATTATGTACATACCTGAGTTCAATTCTCCTAAATGAAGTGTTGAACTTGGTTTTTCTATAGTTTTTACTAATCTTCCCGCGATATCAACAATTGAAATTGATTTTACATCTTTCACATCTGAAATATTTAATACATCAGCAAATGGGTTTGGATATACTTTTATTCCTTTAGTAGATACCGTTTCGCTCGTACCAAGTACAGCAGCTATTTCTGCATAAGATAGAAAACCTGTATAATTAGCAGTTGCCAATGCTGTAGTAGACTGTGTAGTATTTGGTGTACCAGCGGCATAAGTACCCGTAGTACCAAATAAACTATCATACATTCCACTTGCAGTTGGTGCAATTACCGGGAAATTAACATTTGTAATTGCATTATCTCCTAATCTTACATTAATTGTTGAGAACGTACCAGATACTAAAGGCGCTTCCCATCTTCTTGTCGCAGATAAATTTTGGATCGTAGTAGATGTTGTTCCTGAGTTAGTATCAAATGCCTCTGCTTTCATATTAGCTATCGCAGTAGTTGCTGGTGCCAATGAAATTGGAGCATACGCCGTTTTACCTACAGGATATAATATATAACTAGTAGCAGCATTTGCATTTGCAATTGTTCTCGCAAAAGGACCTTTTACATAAGCAGTTGCACTACCTCCAGATAATGTACCTGCTGCCGTTGCCGTTCCTAATGTCAATAAATTAGTATTTGTGGTATTTACAAAACCTTGGGTTAAAGTTAATGTACCGCTTACCGAAATAGGCACATTTAAAGTTACCCCTATTGCATTCGAATTATTAACTATAAGGTTTGCTAAATTAGCTGAAGGACTAGCAACTGCATTACTAAATACACCCGTTCCAGAAATGCTTTGTGCATTTGGATTAGGATCTATGGCAACAGAAGTCGCATTTGGCTTAGCTAAAGCTAGATTCACTACATTAGAAACCAAAATTCCATTATTAATTAGATTACCACCTATAGTATTAAGATACAATCCTGTAAATCTAATCTCAGAATTAGCATTAATGGTTAAATCACCCAACATACCTATTCCTTCCGGTAATGTTATAAATCTATTTCCTGTAGCAGATGCTCCATTCACTATTATATTTCCAAAATTTAATCTTGCAGAAGACAAATAAGGATCAAGAATGAAACCTCCCGTATTGGTTGTTACATCTGTAGATATACCATTTCCAATTTTAAGCGTATGCGCTACAGTTGCATTTGCATAAGAAGCATTGTTGAAACCTAATGAATAATCAGAAGTTGAAGTTCCAACGTGAGGATCAACTATAGTTAAATTACCTCCTGTTAAATTCACTAAATTACTATTAAATCTTGCTATAGTAGTTCCAGTAGCCACACTATTTGCAGCTACACCAGCAGCATTACCATCAATATTAATATCTCCACCAGACTGGTTGAATGTAGAAGTTGAATTATTTAATAAGTTTCCATTAATGTTCAAAATACCACCAGAAACAGTCAATGTCCCGTTATTTGTAAGGAAATTATTATTCAATGTACAACCTACTGTTAGATCTCCAGAAGCATTTACCAATGTTCCTCCTGTATTTATAGTAACATTTTTAGAAACACTTCCTGCTGAGTTTACGGTTACTGTAGTGCCCGTTGCAATTTGAACTATATCCGTACAAGCAGGTACTGTTCCTTTGTTCCAAGTAGCACCAGAACCCCAATCGCCATTTACTACAGATACAAAAGGAATATCCGAAGCTGCAATACCTAAATAGTAAGTATTACCCAAATTAGCTAATGGGACAGCTGTTCTTTGTGCATTTACATACGTTGTTCCTGTTTGGTGTGTTCCTAAAGCTGGAGCTGATGCTAAAGTTATTCTACTATTTCCATTAGCAGCACCATAAATACTTTGTCCGTTTATAGCCATACTATAAGCAGATGTTCCTGTAATCCCTGATTGAGAAACAACCCAATTAGATTTTGCTTGTGTATCTACAGTGTAAGCTCCGTCTACAATGCTTACAACATTTGTTCCTGCAACATCATTATACTGAACGGCTATTTTACCACCAGTAGTCGCGGCTGTTGTTTGGTTCAAGTAAAGATTTCTTGCAACAAAAGCTGTTGATGTTCCTGTAGCAAAAGGATAAACTCCTGTTCCCGCTCCTGATGGCGTTGTACTTGCAGCAATAGTCGCTCCACCTGTTGTTGTCGGCCACCATCTTGCAAAAGTACTACCTGTAGCAAAACCACCTGCAGCATAAGATAAAGTTCCGTTGGAAGCAGCTGAAATACCTAAAACAAAAGTATTAGCACCTGTATTTACAAAACCTGTTGTCATCGTTAAAGTTCCTGAAACCGTTCCTGTATTTGCCCCGCTCAATAATGAGTTTGCATTGGCAAAAGTAACACCAGTTGAAGAACTATTATTAATTGCCACTGAAGTAAAATTGGCAGTAGAACTTGCTGTAACAATATTATTTCTAAATACACCAGATCCTGAAACAGTCTGAGGTGTAGTAGAAGCTGAAGCAGTTGCATTTTTGAAATTTTGGAAATTCAACGTGGAAGCAGTATGTGTAAATGTACCATTATTGGTAAAATTACCTGCAATACTTATTCCGGATGTTGGCATTCTAAATTCTCCATTTGCATTAATAGTTAATGTATTAATACCAATCGTTGTGGAAGAATTTGATACATATCTATTTGTACCTGAAGCTCCATCTATTATTACATTGTCAAAATATATTTTGCTTCCTGCATTGTTCCAAATAAACCCTCCCGCAGCTGAAGCAGTTGCAGTAGTTCCTCCTGCATCGGCAGAAGATCCGTCACCAAACTTTAAAGTCCAGCCTACCGTATTATCAATGGCAGTTCCACCAGAATAGGAGAATGCGTATGAAGTCGTACTATTAGCTGCGTGAGGATCTACCAAAGTCATAGTTCCACCAGTAAGTGTTACATTTCCAGTAGCTATATTCACTATGTTTGTACCCGAAGCTACACTTGTTGCTGTAGCTCCTGCATCGTTTCCATCAACATTAATATTTCCACCCGTTTGAGCAAAAGTAGAACCTGATACATTATTAATGTTACCATTTACTACTAAGTTTCCTCCAGATACCGATAACGTACCGTTGTTATTAATATAATTATTTTTATTAGTACAACCTACCGTAAGAGATCCTCCTGTTGCAGATAAAGTACCTCCTGTATTAATAATAATATTGTTAGGCGTTGCTGTTGTTGCAGCACTTACAGTTACCGTATGACCTGATAAAATAGATGCATTTGCACAACTTGGCACTACTCCTCCTACCCATGTACTTGTACTTTCCCAAGGACCAGATTGAGCCGATTCTATAGGAGCTTCTGATGCAATCGAAGCTAATGTATAAGTAGCTGCTATATTTGCAACAGGTACTGCAGTTCTTTGTCCCATAGGCTGGTTTGTACCTGCCTGAGCAGTTCCTACCAACGCTCCATTGTTTAATATTGCAACATTTGCACTAACAGCCGTATAAGTTCCCTGACCCTGAACTGCAAAAGCATGAGTAGCAGAGGAAGTATATCCCGCAGAAGTAGTTACTACCCAATTAGCGTTCGTTTGTCTATCATAGGTTAATGAACCTTCAGTTAGAGGGGCTATTGCAGAAGTACCGGTAACACCGTTAAACTTAACTGCCATTTGCCCCGCCGTAGTTAGGGCTGCTGTAGCTCTATGAAAATGATTAGCATTGTAAAAACCTGCACTTCCTGTCACAAAAGGATAAGTACCTGCACCTGCTGTAGGTATAGTTGCTGCAGCTATTGTCGTTCCTGATCCTGTTGTTCCAAACCATCGACTAAATGTAGAGCCAGAGGCAAAACCACCCGCAGTATACGTTAGTGTACCCACAGTTGTACCGCTAACACCCAATACAAATGTATTAGCCCCCGTGTTTACAAGACCATTTGTAAAAGTTAGTGTTCCTGATGCAGTACCTGTATTTGTTCCGTTTAACAAAGAATTTGCATCACCAAATGTTACTCCTGTTGAAGAAGTATTGTTGACATTTATACTTGTAAAGTTAGCTGTTGGACCAGTAGTTAAGTTTCTAAAAACACCACTCCCTGAAACAGTTTGAGCATTCGTTGATGGAGAAACAGTTAAGGATGTAGATGTAGCAGACGTGGCATCTGCAAAAAATACAGTTCCTAAACTTGTAAAGGTTCCATTATTTATAATATTCCCTGAGAAATAGCTAGCTCCAGTTGTAGCACTACTACCTGAGTTTCTAAATTCTGCACCAGAGTTAATAGTTAAATCTCCATTAATGACAGTATTAAAATATGTACCATTCATGAAAAGAAATCTATTTGTACCTCCAGTAACTGTTTCTAAAATAACATTTTTAAATTTAAAGATACCTGTACCATTCCAACCATAAAAATTAAAACCATTCGTCCCTCCATTATCTGTAGAGATTCCATCGCCAAATTTAAACGTATGTGTTCCTGTAGCTGAAATTGCTCCAGCTGTAGGAGCTGTTACTTGAAAAGTGTAAGTAGTTGTATAATGCGGATCAACAATAGTAAACATTCCTCCTGTAAGATTAACATCCGTGTTAGCTGTTGGAGCAAAACTTACAATAAATGTACCCGAAGCAACACTTCCTGTTGCAGAGCCAGCATTGTTTCCATCTACTGAAATTGTTCCTCCGCTTTGGTTCAGTTTACCTCCCGTTCCTAAATTAAAGTTACCATTTACAACAATATTCCCCCCTGAAACATTCAGAGTTCCACCTACAGTACTCAAAGTTGAATCAAATGTTCCCACTTTACTCACCGTAAGGGTATTTGCTGCAACAGTTAAACTTCCAGAAGTAATGGTAAGCTGTCTGACTGAAGCATTACCGGGAAGCGTCATTGCTGAAGCATTTTGTATAACAAAATTATCAGCATTGCTAATGCTGGTTGGGGAGGTACCTGTACCATCTGTGGCAGTACCCCAACTGCCCACAGCTGTAAAATCCGTGGCCGAAGCCTTCGAATAATACGTGGTTTGTGCTTTCATTGTTGCAAAACTGCAAATCAATAAGAGCCAAAGATAAGCTTTTTTCATACTTAGTTAAATTAAAATTAGAGGGTGAAATTACTAAATATTTGCATTACAAATCAAAAAATGTCTTAAATCTTTAAATAAAAAGTCTTAAAAACCTTTAAATCATTAACAATTACTAAACAAGCATTTGATTTAAAACAAACACAAATAAACATAAACGAACTTAAATAATCAAGACCCTCATTTTCAGTCATTTACCATCCAAACAAAAAAAAGTGACTTAAAAAAGTCACTTCCTATATTTTAAAAAAATATTTTTTTTAATTCAGATAAAACTCATATTTATTGAGCAATTGAATTTCTTTAATCAAATCACCATTCAAATTCACCGAATGTTTCAGAGATTGCACTTCCAAATGTTCAGTTTTAGCATCTTCATCCACATTTTTAATATAAAATTTCAGCTTTTGATTTCCCTGATTTCTTTCCAGAACCGTTCTGAAGAAAGTTAAATCTTCCGGTCTGAAATCCATCACATCCATCACCAAAGAAATACTTTTTGCAAACCTCTCAAACGCTTCCTGAAGCTCAATCACCTCATTTACATTCACAAAAACACGCCCGTCTTTTACCTGAGCAAATTTTATTTTTAAAATAACAAATCGCTGAACTTCAAGCTTTTCCTTCAACTTCATATAATCCCGATCTCCCAACCTGAAAGAATACGACCCGGAATAATCTTCCAATGTAACAAAAGCGACCTTTTCACCACTTCTGAAACCATCTTTCACCACATATTCCGTAATCAAACCTGCCACAGTGTACTCTTTTCCGCCGCCGCCATTTTCTCTTTCTTTCTGCAGCGTTTTCCAGTCTTTTTTCTTTTCTTCGAACAATTCTTCCTGCTTATTCGCAAAAGCCTGTTCTTTATATGCATCAACCTCATCAAGATTCAAAAAGTGGAAAACTCCTTTCGGTTCTGCTTTTTTCTTTACTTCTTCAATGATTTCTTCTTCACCAACTTCAAGATCATCTGAAACAATTTCAATCAAATCTGCCACTTCATCCACAGAATCTTTCTCCAAAATCGGAACCTCATCGGTCACAATTTTTTCATCCTGATCCTTTTCCAAAACGGCATTTTTAGAAAGCTGTCCCTGCATAAACTGATACTGAAATTTAAATTCATCAAGCGGATGCGCAGAAAGATAGAAACCGATGATTTCTTTTTCTTTATTTAATTTATGCATGTTTGGCCATTCCGGACAAGGCGGCAATTTGGGTTGCTCGATCTGAACTTCTTCCGCAAAATCTGCAAAAAGAGAATGTTCCATCTCATTTTTACTTTCCTGGAAGCTTTGTCCGTATCTTATCAGTCGTTCCAGATTCGTTCTTCCTGCCATATCAATATCAAAATACTGACCTCTGTGGAAAGAGTCCAATTCGTCGAAAGCTCCCGCCAATACTAAACTTTCAGACACCCTTTTATTCATTTGAGAAGGCATAATTCTCTCAAAGAAATCATAAATATTTTTAAATCTTCCGTTCGTTCGTTCTTTCGTAATCGCCTCACTCGGTCCTTCCCCAATTCCTTTAATCGCGCCCAACCCAAAACGAATCTGCCCTTTTTCGTTTACCGAAAATTTGTAATGAGATTCATTTACATCGGGACCCAAAACATCAACACCGATACTTTTGCAATCTTCCATGAACATGGTGATAGATTCCGTATTGTTAATGTTGTTGCTCATTACACTCGCCATATATTCTGCGGGATAATTCGCCTTCAAATACGCTGTATGATAAGCAATTAAGGCATAACAAGTCGAGTGAGATTTGTTGAAGGCATATTCTGCAAAGGCTTTCCAGTCGTTCCAGATTTTTTCTAATCTTTCTTCGTTAAGATTATTTTTTCTTCCGCCTTCAATGAATTTCGGGTACATTTTATTCAGAACGTCGATTTGCTTTTTACCCATCGCCTTTCTCAGCGTATCGGCTTCACCTTTTGTAAAGTTTGCCAGTTTTTGGGATAAAAGCATTACCTGCTCCTGATAAACGGTAATTCCGTAGGTTTCCTTTAAATATTCTTCGGTTTCCGGCAAATCGTAAACAATTTCCTCGATCCCGTGTTTTCTATTAATAAAGTTTGGAATATATTTAATCGGACCCGGTCTGTAAAGGGCGTTCATGGCAATAAGATCGGCAAAAACCGTCGGCTTAAGCTCTCTCATGTACTTTTGCATTCCCGGACTTTCATACTGGAAAATCCCAACCGTTCTTCCTTCTTTAAATAACTGGTAGGTTTTTGTATCATCAAGCGGAATCGTATCCGGATCGATATCAACATTATGTCTTGCTTTAACCAATTTTAAAGCATCTTTAATGATCGTCAAAGTTCTAAGACCCAAAAAGTCCATCTTCAGAAGACCCGCACTTTCTGCCACCGAGTTGTCAAACTGCGATACCAAAATATCTGCATCTTTCGCTGCGATTGTCACCGGAACCAGATTACTCACATCTTCCGGCGTAATAATAACTCCACAAGCGTGAATTCCGGTATTTCTGATACAGCCTTCCATCTTTTTGGCACTCGAAAGCACGTCGTGGCGCTGATCTCCCGGAGTATTCAGAACATATCTCATCTCATCGACGAGCATTTGATCTTCAGGTTTTAATTTATCATATTTTGCTAAAGCTTTCGCAATATTCATTCCCGGACTTGGAGGAATCAATTTAGTAATATTAATCGTATCCGGAATCGGTAAATCTAATACTCTTCCCGCATCTTTAATCGCTGATTTTCCACCCAAAACTGAGTACGTGATAATCTGCGCTACCTGATTTTTACCGTATTTTTCAACCACCCATTTGATAATTTTATCACGACCCTCATCATCAAAGTCAATATCAATATCGGGCATGGAAACCCTTTCAGGATTCAGGAATCTCTCAAAAAGGAGATCGTATTTAATGGGGTCAACATTGGTAATTCCGGTACAATATGCTACGGCAGAACCCGCTGCAGAACCACGACCGGGACCCACCCAAACTCCCATTTTTCTGGCTTCATTACAAAAATCCTGAACAATCAAAAAGTAACCGGGATACCCTGTATTAGCAACTACTTCCAGCTCAAAATCAAGACGTTCCTTAATTTCATCTGTAATTCCTGTTTCGGCATATCTTTTTCTTGCTCCTTCATAAGTTAAGTGAGTTAGATAGGCCATCTCACCACGTTTTCCGCCATCAATCTCATCTTCTGCATGAATAAATTCTTCAGGAATATCGAATTTTGGAAGGAGAACGTCTCTTTTTAAAGTATAAGGTTTGAATTTTGCCGTAAATTCTTCATACGCATCAAACGCATCCGGATAAGAAAGAAAAGTTTCTTTGATCTCATGAGCATTTTTCATGAAATATTCTCCTGTCGCCAAACCTCTTCTTTTTCCAAAGCCTTTTCCGACAGGTGTTGTCAGTTTTTCACCATCTTTGATACAGCTTACAATATCCTGAATATTAGAATCGTCTTTATTGGAATAAAAAGTCTCGTTCTGTGCTAAAATTTTAACATCATATTTATCTGCAAAGTGTAACAAAACATCATTTAAATGCTCTTCTTCAGGAAGATTGTGGTTTTGAATCTGAACATAAAAATCATCTTCAAAAGTATCTTTCCACCATTTGAAAAGCTCCTCCCCTTTTTGTTCACCCGTATTTAAAATCGCATCCGGAATATCTCCAAGAATCCCGGAAGTTAAAGCGATAAGACCTTCTTTATATTCAGCAATCACTTCACGACTGATCCTCGGAACTCCGAAATAGAATCCTTTTAAGAAACCGATACTTGAAAGTTTTGCTAAATTTTTATATCCGTTAAAATCTTTCGCCAGCAAAACAACCTGTGTTCTTCTGTCGGGATCGTCTTTCGTAAACTGCTTCTGCTCGTAACGGTCTGAAATATAAAATTCACAACCCACAACAGGAATCAAAGGTTCTGAAACCGGTTCTTCTTCATTGAATTCCGTTCCGTTTTCTTCTGCTTCCTGTTTTTTAGCTACATACTCTTTATGCTTTTTCGCACGGTCTCCATTTTCACCTTCAACCGCGGAAACGAATTTAAAAGCTCCCATCATATTTCCCAAATCCACCATTCCGACAGCAGGGAAATTATCATCTGAAGCTTTTTTAATAAGATCATTAATGCTCGAAGTCGCACTCAAAGTCGAGAAAACACTGTGATTGTCAAAATTGAAATATCTTCCAAGATCGATATCATCAATACTTCCGACATCAGATTGTTTTTTCTTGTTGTTAAAATCTGCAACCTGCCTTCTGATAACAATTCCGAAAGGTTTTATCGGATCAGGATGAAGCGTTTTGAAATAGGCAAGCTGATCTTCCGAAGTTTTCAAAACCTCAGCAGGAATCACCCCGATTCTCATCATTTCGAAGAAAACCTGAGCCGTTGCATTTACATCGGCTGCCGCGTTGTGCGCTTCATCAAACTTATGACCGTATAATTTTTCGTATAATTCTTCAAGTTTCGGAGATTTGTATCTTCCGCCTCGACCGCCTCCAAGCTTACAATAATCCGTACCCAAAATCATGGTGTCGGCTTTTGGCTTTTCCTGGAGATTATCCTGTATATTTTTTCGGTAAAATTCTGCTCCTACAATATTGTAATCAAACTCAACATTGTGTCCGGAAACAACTCTTACTCTGTCTAAAACTTTAGCAAATTCATTTAAAATTTCTTCAAGATCACGACCTTCATCATTCGCAATTTTCGTTGTAATCCCGTGAATTCTTGCAGCATTAAAGGGAATATCGTACCCTTCAGGTTTTATAATATAATCCTGATTTTCTATTAAAGTTCCGTCATCATTATGCAACTGCCACGCAATCTGTACCATTCTTGGCCAGTTGTCTGAGTCTGAAAGCGGAGCGTTGAAATTCTTTGGTAAACCCGTGGTTTCTGTGTCAAAAACTAAATACATGTAACTTTTTTCAGCTTTTAATTAAAAGAGAATGTAAAGTTACTTCAATTTTTTGTCTTTTGAAATTAGTTTTATAAATCATTCCCAATCATGGTATATATATTGGGCGATCATCAATTAACTTTAACCAAGAAATATCAATTAAAACTCAATGAAAATCATTCAATTACCCCAAAAACACTAACAATTGTTAGTATTTTGTTTTTTTGTTTATCTTTGCTTTCTATGGAAAATACACTTCACGAGAAAGTTTCACAGGACATTTTGCTTAAGGCTTATAACCACATGATGCTTGCAAAAGCTATGGCAGACATTTACGAGGAAAACAGAAATGTTACCAAATATGTTCATAGTACATCAAGAGGTCATGAAGCCATTCAATTAGCAACGGCTTATCAGTTAAAAAAAGAAGACTGGGTTTCTCCTTATTACAGAGACGAAAGTATTCTTTTGGGCATTGGTTTCGAACCTTATCAATTGATGCTGCAGTTATTGGCAAAAGCTGACGATCCTTTTTCCGGAGGTAGATCTTATTATTCTCACCCTTCAAGCAGAGATGAAGACAAACCAAAAATCATTCATCAGAGCTCGGCAACAGGAATGCAGACCATTCCGACCGCGGGAGTTGCGCAAGGGATAAAATATATTCAGGATTTTAATTTACAGCAGTTTGAAAACAATCCTGTTGTCATTTGCAGTCTTGGAGACAATTCGGTAACGGAAGGTGAAGTGAGTGAAGCACTTCAGTTTTCCGCGCTGCATCAACTTCCAATTATTTTCCTGGTTCAGGATAATGAATGGGGAATTTCTGTAACGAAAGAAGAAGCAAGAACTTGTGACGCTTACGATTTTGTGGCTGGTTTCACTGGTTTAAGCAGAATGAGAGTAGACGGAACAGATTTCGTTGAAAGTTTTGAAGTGATGAAAAAAGCGGTTGATTTCGTACGAAATGAAAGAAAACCTTTGGTTGTCTGTGCAAAAACAGTGTTGATCGGTCACCACACTTCAGGAGTAAGAAGAGAATTTTACAGAGACGAAGAAGATTTAACGAAACACAGAGCAAAAGATCCGGGAGAAATCCTTAGAAATCAATTGCTTGATGCGGGAGTTGATGAAGAATTATTAAAACAAATTACTAAAAAAGCGCGTCTTGAAGTTGAAGAAGCTTTCGAAAGAGCTCAAAAAGCAGAAGATCCGAAGCCTGAAACAGTGATGCAGCATATTTTTGCTCCGACTCCTATTACGGAAGAAGTGGGAACTCGTGAACCGGAAGGTGGTGAAAAAATCGTGATGGTTGACGCTGCGATTCACGCCATTCAGGAGATTATGTGGAAACATCCTGAAGCTTTATTGTACGGACAAGATGTTGGGGAAAGAATCGGTGGAGTTTTCCGTGAAACGGTAACTTTAGGAAAGAAATTCGGAAGCAAGAGAGTTTTCAATACAGCGATTCAGGAAGCCTATATTATTGGTTCTACGACGGGAATGAGTGCAGTTGGTCTGAAACCGATTGTTGAGGTTCAGTTTGCAGATTATATTTATCCGGGAATCAATCAGTTGATTACGGAAATTTCAAAATCGAGTTATTTAACTCAGGGTAAATTCCCAGTTAGCAATATCATCCGTGTTCCGATTGGAGCTTACGGAGGTGGTGGTCCTTACCACAGCGGAAGTGTTGAAAGTATTTTAGCGAATATTAAAGGAATTAAAATCGCTTATCCAAGCAATGCAGCAGATTTTAAAGGATTATTAAAAGCAGCTTATTACGATCCGAATCCGGTGGTAATGTTGGAGCATAAAGGTCTTTATTGGAGCAAAGTTCCAGGAACTGAAGATGCAAAAACGATCGAACCGGCAGAAGATTATATTTTACCTTTCGGAAAAGGAAAAGTAATTATCGAAGCTGATAAAGAGGAGACTGAAAAAGGCAGAACTTTATTGGTGGTAACTTACGGAATGGGCGTTTACTGGGCGAAAGAAGCAGCAAAAAGCTTTAACGGAAGAGTGGAAGTAATCGATTTGAGAACTTTAATTCCTTTGGATGAAGAATTGGTTTTCGAAAGAGTAAAAGCTCATGGAAAATGTATCGTTTTAACGGAAGAACAGTTAAACAATTCATTCGCAGAAGCCTTTGCACACAGAATTTCTAAGAATTGCTTCAAATATCTAGACGCTCCGGTTGAAACAATGGGATCTTTAGATACTCCGGCTGTTCCGATCAACTTAATTCTCGAAAAAGAAATGCTTCCAAATGCTGAAAAGCTTGCGAAGAAAATTGAAGAAATGCTGAAATATTAATTCAGATAAAAATATAATAAGACCTCTAAAATATTTTAGAGGTTTTTTTTGTGTCTGCTTGTTAATTTTTAATACCTTGGATTAAATTTTCAGGAACACTCATGATCACTACAAAATACGTCAATTACAGACAGGTTCTTAATCTATCAGGAATTCATCTGATCTGGATCTCCATTTGGTGCACATTAATTGCCGTTTTATTTCACTTTTTTCATTGGGAATGGATGATTATTCCGTGGGTTTCCTGTTGCGTTGATTGGTACTGCAGAAGCGTTTTTGGTTGGTTTTAAAAACAATCAGGCTTACGACAGACTTTGGGAAGCCAGAAAAATCTGGGGCGGAATTGTGAATTCAAGCCGATCATTTGCTTCGATGGTATATGCTTTTAACACAGAAAATGAAGAAGTGGGAACTTTTGATCTGGAAGACCGAAGAAAAAAAATTGTTTATCGCCACATTGCATGGTTGTATGCTTTCCGTGAACAGCTTTTGGTTCCCACAGAATGGGAGCACATTAGTGCCGAAGAAGAACATTCGCACCATAATATCAATCAACGACGCCACAGACTTATCAAAGCTGGATTTCCGGATTATGGGAGAACGTCGATTTTTCTTAATAAATATTTATCCGAAGAAGAAGCTGAACTCCAGTCTCACTATAAAAACTTTGCCACTTACCTGATCTCACAACAGGCAAAAGATGTGAATGAATTAAAAAATCATAAAGCTATTTCAGATTTTAATCAAACTCAATTGCAGACTTGTTTAAATGAATTCTACGGTTTTCAGGGACAGGCTGAAAGAATTAAAAAATTCCCGTCTCCAAGACAGTTTGCAAGTACTGCATTTGTTTTTAATGTTCTTTTTATTATGCTGCTTCCCTTAGGTTTGGTGAGCGAATTTGCAAAATTGGGCGATTGGGGAATCTGGACTTCCATTCCGTTTTGCATCACGATTGGCTGGATTTATATTATTATGGAATTGGTGGGAGATTATTCCGAAAATCCGTTTGCCGGATTGATGTTCGATATTCCGATACTTTCTATTTGCAGAAGTATTGAAATCGATCTTTTACAAATGACAGGAGAAACTGATCTTCCTGATCCGATTGCTTCTAAAAATGGAGTTTTGATGTAATATTTGTTTATTTTTAGTGCGATTTAAACATTAAGAGCGTGTTTAAAATTTTCTTACAAATTTTTGTAATCCCGTTGAAATATAGTTTTTATGTTTTCTTGAGAATAAAAGTTTTGTATCAAAAGACCTAAGCTTTTTTCAAATGGAATTCACTATTATTTTTAACGCAAAGATTATATTTATATTTCGTATTATTTTAGGAAGCAAAGACAAATAAAATTTGCTTCGCAAGGCGTGAAAACAGCGCTTCATCAAATCAACTTGTTGATTCATCTTTGCTCACTTCAATTAAATTACTATTGAATTAAATCTTTGCGTTAAAAAGTTAGTAATGGTTTTTAAAATGTTTGAATTAAATTTAAACAGGCTCTAAGAAAATGAAATTTACAAAACAATTGCCGTCGTATTTTTCACCTCAGAGATCATAAAAGAACTGTGAGTACTTGCAATATGCTGTAAAGTTGTGAGTTTCGACAACATAAAATTTCGATAATCTTCCATGTCTTTCACCCCGATTTTTAAGATATAATCGTAATCTCCGCTTACGTGAAAACATTCTGTGACTTCCTGTAAATTCATCACTTCTTTTTCAAACTGAAGAACGTATTCTTTTTTATGCTGCGTTAATTTCACATGACACAACACAATAAAATCTTTGTTGATTTTATGTCGGTCAAGAATCGCAACATATTTAGAAATTACCCCTGTATTTTCCATTTTCCGGATGCGCTCATAAACGGCAGTAACAGACAATCCAAGCTTATAAGACAGCTCTTTGGTGGTTTGTTTTGAATCTTCCTGTAAAAATAAAAGCAGTTTTTTATCGATTTCGTCGAAGGTCATAGATAAATTTTTGTTAAAAGTTTAAGATTTTCAAATATAATAAACTTTATTTCTATAAAATTAAAGTTAAATAGATTTATATTCTAATAAATTAAATTTATGTTGTAATAATTCTGGAATTAATTCAAATTTAGCAGACAAAAATCTAAGTTATATGAAAGACTTTAATGCTGCAAACGAAATCCAGGATTTACAATATTTTGGTGAATTTGGTGGAGTAAATCCATCTATTTCAGACAGTTCTACTTATACTTTTCTTTCTGCAAAAACAATGTTTGATACCTTTGAAGGCAATGCAGACGGATGTTATCTGTATTCGAGACATTCTTCACCAATGAATCTGTACCTTTCACAGGCATTGGCAAAACTGGAAAACACTGAAACAGCCAACGTTACCGCTTCAGGAATGGGCGCTATCACTTCCGTTTTGATGCAGCTTTGTAAAAGTGGAGATCATATTATTTCCAGCAGAACAATTTACGGCGGAACGTATGCTTTCATGAAAAATTTTCTCCCGCCATTTAATATTGAAACGACTTTTCTGGATATCAACAATTTTGAGTCTATCGAAAACTCAATACAGGAAAACACAAAAATTATATATTGCGAAAGTGTAAGCAATCCTCTTTTGGAGGTTGCGGATTTGAGAAAGTTGTCGGAAATCTGTAAAAAGCACAACTTAAAACTGATTGTTGACAATACTTTCTCACCACTTTCTATTTCGCCAACTTTATTGGGAGCAGATGTTGTGATTCATTCTTTAACGAAATTCATCAACGGAAGCAGCGATACTGTAGGAGGAGTGTACTGTGGAACTCAGGAATTCATTAATGACACCAAAAATGTAAACTCAGGAGCTTGTATGTTGTTGGGACCGACAATGGATAGTTTCCGTTCGGCAAGTATTCTGAAAAACCTGAGAACACTTCACATCAGAATGAAACAGCACAGCCACAACGCCATGTATTTGGCAGAGAGATTCGAGAAAGACGGATTAAGAGTTTGCTATCCAGGATTAAAATCCCACAAAAACCACGAATTAATGAAAAGCATGATGCATGAAGAATACGGATTCGGAGGATTATTAACATTAGACGCCGGAACTACCGATAAAGCCAACGAATTGATGGAAATGATGCAACAGGAAAATTTGGGTTATCTGGCGGTAAGTTTAGGATTTTATAAAACATTATTCTCATGCTCAGGAAGCTCAACTTCATCTGAAATACCTGAAGAAGAGCGAGAAGCAATGGGAATTTCCGATGGATTAATCAGATTCTCCATCGGTCTGGATCATGATATCGAACGAACCTACGAAAAAATGAAGGAATGCATGCTAAAAACAGGCGTTCTCAGCCATGAAGCGATCTCTATATTCTAATTATTTTGTTTATAAAGCTGTTGTTAATTCGACAGCTTTATTTTTTTTAACCGTAGTTTGGGATAAAAATTTCATGCATCTTTTAAACGCTATGCTCGCAAAGTTTTTTTAAATTAAAGTTGAAAATATTTTCGTTCGCAAGGGCGTTTCACTCAGCTAACAACGCAATTAGCCTTTGTCACCGGAAAAATAAAAATTATTACTTCTAAAGTCTTTTGTGGTTAAAGTTTTCCAAATTAATTTTTATGAAAATGCTTCGGGAAAGCATCTTCGGGTTTCATTTTGAAAATATTTAGTAAGATCCATGATTTTAAGAAACCGTAACCATAAGAAAACATTTGAATGTATGTGGAAATTACCGCCATTCCGGCAATACTTATATTTTTGGTAACAATTAGCGCATGAAATAATACCATGAAAGTGTATAATCCGTAAAACGCCAGAATAATACCTCGCCCTAAAATAAAATACTCCAAAAATCCTAATATATAACCTAACATAAATAAGGTAGGAAAGGCAAATGAGATTTTCACATAATTCGGATGTCTCTGGTTAAGAATCGGTCTTGCACAACCGAATTGATAGACTTGTTTTGAAAACTTTCCGAAATCAACCCTACGTTTGTGATAGACTGCAATCGTATCAAAGAAAGCTGTCGTAAAGCCATTTTCCCAAAGTGTCATCGATAAATCCGGATCCTCTCCTATTCTCATTTCAGAAAATCCGCCAACTTTTTCGAAAACCTCTTTTTTCACTCCCATATTAAAACTTCTGGGCTGGAATTTTGAAACCGCTTTTTTATTTCCTCTAATTCCGCCCGTTGTAAAAACTGAGGTCATGGAATAAGAAATCGCTTTCTGCATCAAATTGAAACCTTTATGCGCTTTATCTGCACCACCAAAAGCATCACATGGAATTTCCACAATGCTTTTTTTGATATTTTCGATATAATCTTTCTCTACAATCACGTCGCTGTCTACAAAAACCAGCCATTCGTTGGAGGCTCTTTTGGCTCCGTAATTTCTCGAAAGACCCGGTCCAGAATTATCTTTTCGGAAATATTTTATACTTAAAAAATCTTCAAATTTCGCAATTGTAGGCTTTAAATCAATTAAAGAACCATCATCCACAATAATGATTTCAAACTCTTTATCTGTCTGTGCAGTGAGAGAAGTAAGGAGTTCGAAAAGTTCGTCTTTACGATTAAAAATAGCAACGATGATGGAAATTGTAGGTTTCAAATCTGAAAATTTTTCAAAATTACTTATTCACGGATGAATGCGCAAACTTGTTTGCTATAATTAAACGGAAAGAATAATAAAATAATATTTTGAATGTCAGTTTTTATTTACATTCTGTCAGGCTGAGGTTCTCGAAGCCCTATTACGAAATCCTTCGAGAGCTTCAGGATGACAATGCTAATACTACATGTTTGATTTTATAAAATTCAATAGGTCAAAACTATACGTTCTGTCAGGCTGAGGTTCTCGAAGCCCTATTTCAAAAAAATCACTATTTTTAAAAGTACAAAAAGCACAACATGAAACAATACTACGTTTACATTCTTAAATGTTCCGACAATTCCTATTACACAGGCGTTACAAACAATATTGAGCAAAGATTACAATATCACGAACAAGGTATCAATCCCGATTCTTATACCTATACAAGAAGACCAGTTCAATTAGTTTTTCATACAGAATTTAATGATATTAATCAGGCAATAGCTTTTGAAAAACAAGTAAAAGGCTGGAGTAGAAAAAAGAAAGAAGCCATTATTAATGATGAGTGGGAAAAGCTACCTAATCTTTCTAAAAGAAGAACTCCTAATAAATAGATCCTTCGAGAGCCTCAGGATGACAATGCTAATACTACATGTTTGATTTTATAAAATTCAATAGGTCAAAACTATACGCTCTGTCAGGCTGAGGTTCTCGAAGCCTTATCGCAAAATCCTTCGAGAGCCTCAGGATGACAACGCTAATACTACATGTTTGGCTTTGTAAAATTGATGATTAATTCAAAATGAAACTTTAAACAAAACAAATTGACATTTTAAACAAAATCTAAAACTTATTCCCATCATAACTTTGTCTCAACAAAATTTTAAAACAATTTAAAAATGAGACTTAATAATTTACAACAACCGATTAATTCAGGATTTAATGCACAATCAACCGCTCAAGATGTAATTAACGGAATTGATCTTTCGGGGAAAATTGCAATCGTAACAGGTGGTTATGCCGGAATTGGCTTAGAAACGACAAAAATTCTTGCTTCTGCGGGTGCAACTGTGATCGTTCCAGCGAGAGATCTTGAAAAAGCAAAGAAAAATCTTGACGGAATTGAAAATATCGAAATTGAAAAACTGGATTTAATTGATCCTAAATCCATTGATGCTTTTGCTGAAAAATTCATTTCTTCCGGCAGAAAATTAGATTTATTAATCAACAACGCAGGAATCATGTGGGTTCCATTGCGAAGAGACAGCCGCGGAATTGAATCACAATTGGCAACCAATTATTTGGGACAGTTTCACCTTACCGCAAAATTATGGGAAGCTTTGAAAAAAACTGACGGAGCGAGAATCATTAATGTGTCTTCTTACGGACATCAGATGTCGCCTTTCGATTTTGAAGATCCGAATTTTGAAAACAGAGAATATCAGACTTTATTGGGTTACGGACAATCGAAAACAGCGAGTAATTTATTTGCAGTTGCTTTGGACGAAAGGGCAAAAAAATTCAATGTGAGAGCTTATTCTCTGCATCCGGGTTCTGTTTATGGGACAGATTTAGGAAGAGAAGAACCGATTGATCTGTATATTCAGATGGGAACTCACGACGAAAATGGAAAAATAAAACCTGAAGTGGAAGCCAAATTAAAAACCATTCCGCAAGGTACTGCGACAACGGTTTGGTGCGCAACAAGTCCGCTTCTTGAAAATATCGGCGGTGTTTATTGTGAAAACTGTGATATTGCAGAAATCGATAACGGACAAATCGAGCACAGATATGATGAACCTTCGACAATCAGAGGAGTTCAGTCTTATTCTATCGATCACGAAAATGCGGAAAGACTTTGGAAATTGAGCGAAGAAATGATCGGTATAAAATTTACCGCAGAGTAATTTGTTTTGACTACATTTATTCCTGAAAATAAGTTAAAAATGGATTTTCATTTTAAATATATCACGCCCGACATCAAACTTTCAACGTATGATGACAAACTTTTCAAGACAGAAACGGTTTTTGAATTTCATATGCTGGTTTGGTTTATTTCCGGAGAAACGAAAATTATTCAGGCTGATAAATCTTATCTTTTTAAAGCCGGTGATATTTTTCTGATTCCGAGAAATCATTTGGCGACGATCATTAATTATCCAAAAGACGGACTTCCGCATAAAGCCGTTGTGATGCATCTTACGAAAGAATTTTTGAAAGATTTTTATTCCCATATTGAAATTAAGAACCAACACATTCGTGAAGAAGTAAAAATTCGCAGTTTCGACAAACATCCGTTATTGGAAAGCTGTCTTGCTTCATTGATTCCCTATTTTGATATGAAAGATTCTTTTCCGGAAAACATTGCCGCTTTAAAAATCACCGAAGCCATCAGTATTTTAAGGGAAATTGATAAAAATATAGATTCCCTTCTTGCTGATTTTGATGAGCCCGGAAAAATTGATCTCATTAATTTTATGGAGAAAAATTATATGTTTAATATGTCTCTGGAAAGATTCGGATATTTGACGGGGAGAAGTTTATCCACTTTTAACAGAGATTTCAGGAAAATTTTTCAGACGACACCTCAACGTTGGCTTACCCAAAAACGTTTGGAATTGGCTTATTATCATTTAATTGAAAAGAATAAAAAACCATCAGATGTTTTTATGGAAGTCGGTTTTGAAGATCTTTCGCATTTTTCTTTTGCTTTTAAAAAGCAGTATGGTTTTGCGCCGTCGTTGGTGAGATAAAATAAAAAAGAGACTTTCATTTGAATAGTCTATTTTATTTCTTTCTTCTTTTAGATCCAGTAAATACAAAATCTATTAAATCAAGAATAAGGTCTATAAAATCAAAAGCATTCCAAGACATAAATTCAGTTTTAACAAAAATAAAAAACCTTCCGTAAAAAGGAAGGTTTCAATATTATTTTTCTTCTAATTTATGAAGTTTCTTCGTTCCCTCGTACATTTCATACTGTAGGAATCTCGTTTCCAGTTTTCCGTTGAAAAGTTTGATTTTTCTTGACGGACGAAGACCTATTTTCTTCACCGCTTCCAAGTCAGATGAAATTAGCCAAGCCAAAGTATTTGGATAATGCGTTTTGAAGGTATCTCCTATTTTCTTATAAAAATCGTCATCGTTAATAGAAATTCTCTCGTCGTAAGGTGGGTTGAAAACCATTAATAACGGGAAAAGTTCCTTTTTAGAATCAAAGAAATCTTGTCTTGTTACTTCGATTACGTCTTCCATTTCTGCAGCTTCGATATTCGCTCTTGCAGCATTCAGCATTTTTCCGTCGATATCGTACCCAACAATTTTCCCGGTAAATTCTCTTACACGATTGATTCTGACTTCTCTAATTGTTTTAAATAAATCAGCATCATAATTTTTCCAGTTCTGGAAAGCAAATCCTCTTCTGAAAGTCTGTGCAGGAAGATCAAGAGCAATCATCGCTGCTTCGATCAAAATTGTTCCCGAACCGCACATTGGATCAAGGAAATTCCCTTTTCCGTCCCAACCTGCCAATTGAAGCATTCCGCTTGCCAAAACCTCGTTGATCGGTGCTTCACCCTGCTCTCTTCTGTAGCCTCTTTTAAACAAAGCATCACCCGAAGAATCCAAAGATATGGTCACCAATTCTCTGTCGATATGAAGGTGGAATTTGATGTCCGGATATTTAGTCTCTACATTCGGACGTCTTTTAAATTTATCCTGAAAATAATCAACAATAGCGTCTTTCATTTTCAACGTCACGAATTGTGAATGTTTGAAAGTTTCAGAATTCACCGTTGCATCAATCGCAAAAGACTGGTCAACATCCATGAACTGCTCCCATTCCATCTTAAAAAGTTTGTCGTAAAACTGATGTTGATTGAATGCTTTGAACTCATGAATCGGAACTAAAATTTTTAAAGCCGTTCTTGCAGAATAATTGATTTTATACAAAAAGCCCAAATCGCCTTCACAATTTACCGCCCTATTTTTAACTTCAACATTTCTTCCGCCCAATTTTTTGATCTCTTCAGCCAAAATTTGTTCTAATCCGAAGAATGTTTTTATCTGAATTTGTATATTTTCTATGTTCATAATGCAAAAATAACAATTTTAGTTGTTGGTTGTCAGTTTATAGTTGATAGAAATCACTATAACTGATAAAAACCATCGACTAACAACGATGAACTATCAATCAAAAAACACTATTTTTGCACCATGGAATGGTTTGAATCTTGGTTTGATACCCCTTATTATCATTTACTTTATAACAACAGAGACTATACAGAAGCGGAAAACTTCATTACAAAACTGACTGCAGATTTGCAGCTTCCGCCGAACTCTAAAATTATCGACCTTGCTTGCGGAAAAGGAAGACATTCTGTTTTTCTTAATAAATTAGGGTATGACGTTTTAGGTCTTGATCTTTCAAGACAGAGTATAGAATTCGACAAACAGTTTGAAAATCAAACGTTACTTTTCGATGTTCATGACATGAGAAACCCGATTGACGCTGATCCTATGGATGCTGTTTTCAATTTGTTTACAAGTTTTGGATATTTCGATAATGAAAATGATGATAAAAAAGTTTTTCAATCGGTTTTCAATGCTTTAAAACCGGGAGGATTTTTTGTTCTGGATTATCTTAATGAAGAATATGTAAGAAAAAATATCGTTCCTGAATCTTTTGTGAAAAGAGGTGATATCGAATTTAAGATCTGCAAAAAAATCGAAGGAAGGCATATCGTAAAGGACATTCAATTCGAAGCCGACGGAAAAGCTTACCATTTCTTTGAAAAAGTAAAACTTCATACCTTGGAAGCCATTAATTCTTATGCAACAGATTGTGGTTTTGAAAGGGTGAAAATCTGGGGAGATTATCAATTAAATGAGTTTAATAGAGAAACTGCTCTTCGTTGCATTAATTTATTTAAGAAAAAATAATGATAACAGTACTTTTACTGATCTTAAGTGTCATTACAGGAGTATTTCTGGGGAAACATTTCGGTAAAAAAGAAAAGCTGGCGAAAAATTTATTGATTCTAAGTGCCGGATTTCTGATTACGATTTGTCTTAATGAGGTATTTCCGCAGGTTTATACTTCCGAAATCGGCAGTAATCTGGGAATTTTCGTCATTGGCGGAGTTTTACTTCAAATGATTTTAGAAGCTTTGACTAAAGGTTTCGAACACGGACACTTTCATCATCACAGCGAGCACAATATTCTTCCTGCTGCTTTAATGGTGGGACTTTTCATTCACGCATTTATCGAAGGAATTCCTTTGGCAAATGAAGAACATGAGCTTTCACCGTATCTTTTGGGGATTGTATTTCACAACCTTCCGATTTCGTTTATTTTGGGAGCGTTTTTATTTAACAGAAAGGAAGGCTCAAAATCAAACTCTTATCCTTCTTTATTAATTGTAGCTTTATTTGCTTTGGCTTCACCAATGGGAATGTTGTTGGGTAATTATTTCAATCCTGACTTACAGCCTTATTTTCTGGCGATTGTCGGAGGAATTTTCTTACACATTTCTTCTGTGATTATTTTTGAAAGCAACAAGAATCACAATATCGACTGGGTAAAAATCGGGTTGGTGATTTTAGGCGTTTCTTTAGCATTAATTATGCATCTTTTCCACAGCCATTCTCCTGTGGGACATCATCATTAATGTGTAGAGTCTTTTTAAAACTTTCGTATTAAAGATAATTTTTAACATTAAGAGCCTGTTTAAATTTTATATCATAAACTTTTGTAACTCTTGTTTGAAATATGATTTTTATATTTTCTTGAAACTGAAAGTTGTATCAAAACACTTAAGGTCTCTTTCAAAAGGAATTTGTTATTCTTTTTAACGCAAAGATTATATTTAGACTCCGCATTATTTTAGAAGGCAAAGGCAAATAAATTTGCTTCGCGAAGCGTGAAAACAACACTTCATCAAATCAACTTGTTGATTCATCTTTGCTCACTTCAATTAAGTAATATTGAATTAAAGCTTTGCGTTAAAAAAAATTAGGAGTGTTTTTTTTAAAATTTTTGAATCAAATTTAAACAGGCTCTAAGATTTTAAGCTTTTTAAGTATAAATTCTTACTATTTATATAGAATAAACTTCGTTTATTTAGATTAAGAAAATTTAAACAAAATCTTACTTTAAAATCATAAAAAATAAAAGCTCCGAATTAAAATTAATTCGGAGCCTTCATTTAATCACTCATTTCACATTGGGGAAAATTAGAATTTCCAGCCCACTGTAAGAAAGAAGTTGTTTCTGATATTCTTCACATCTGAAACTACATAAGCATCGCTTGAGATCAGACGTGTGGGTGAATAATATCCTGCTTCATAATTACCGTCAACCACACCATATAATAACGGGTTGCTGTATTTTGAAGTTATATTTTGATAAGATGCATCTATATAGAATGACTTGAAATCATATCCAACACCGAATGATAAAGCATTTCTGTCACTTAAAATTAAGTTGTTGTAAGATTGGTTATCTTCTACATCTCCGTTATTGGCATATCTGCTAATTGATAAAGCATCAAAAGGACTTGAAGCATAAGAATAACCACCTCTCAATCTGAATTGCTTAATTCTATACTCTGCTCCTACTTTTACTTCTGATAAATTTTTAGCATTGTCTTTAAAGAAATCATTCAGTTCAGTTTCTGCATCTCCGTAGACTTTATACTTAGGTTTTGTTAATCCAAGGGTATAGTCAACATTTAAAGAGAAGCTTTTGCTGGCAATGAAAGCCGCACTCACAGTCGCTTTAAGCGGAGAAGTCAGCTTTCTGTTTTCAGTTGCATAATCATCTCCATAAATAGGATCATTGTAGAAGTTGTAGCTTCTGTCGATGTTCCAAAAAGTCGGAGTTTCTAATGCTCCTCCCACTCTAAAGTTAGGACTTAATTTCCCGATAACTCCTAATGAAGCGGAGAAACCGTTTCCTCTTTCATAAAAAGGTGTATTTTGCTTGCTGAAAGTCTCTGAACCTCCACCAGACAAAGAATTGAAGATAGCCGTATCCGACTGATCAATTGATGAATTAAGGAAATTTAATCCCGCACCGATGTATAAATTATTGTTATAATTCGCTCCAACACCTACACTCGTTTTAGATAAATATCCGTATCTGTCATATGCATGCCTCCCGAAAGAAGAACTGTTGGTTGCGTCAAAATCGTAAACAAGATTACTGTTTCCTGGAGTTTCAACGTAATTTTCAATAGACTGATTCGAGTAATTTATCCCAATATTAACAAATTTCCAAGCACTTTCAGTCATTAGCTGGAAAGTCATTACTCCACTAAGATTTCCAAGATCTCCTTTGTTAATCGTATATCCCGTAGACGATCCTGCATACGAAGATGTATTCTTATTATTTGAAATCAACAATGTTCCTGAAACCTCTCCTGAAATTGCTACCCCCAAACCTGCAGGGTTAGTCAATAAAGAATTGGCATCTCCTCCCAAAGCTCCGTTGGAACCTCCCATTGCATTAAACTTGGCAGAACCTACATTGGGAGCATTAGAATAAACATCTATAGTATTTCTTATCACAGAAACATCTTGAGCCTGCGCAAAAAATGCTGCAGAAATACTCATTATTGCTAAAGATTTTTTTAACATTATTTTTTTGAATAGTTATTAATTTGAAAATTATCTACCACCTCTGAAGCCGCCGCCTCCACCGCCGCCGGATCTAAATCCACCGCCGCCGCTGTTTCCTCCACCGAAGCCACCGCCTCCAGATCTGAAGCCACCTCCACTATTGGAGTTGTTGTAGCTTCCGCTGTTGTTTCTGAAACCTCCGTCATTTCTCGGCTGAGATTGTTGTGGATAATTATTGTTTGGTCTTGGCTGACTTCCTTGGTTACGGAATCCACCTTGAGGTCTTGTTCCGTTTTGATTTCTGAAACCTCCATTAGAATTTCCTTGTCTGAAACCACCGTTGTTAGATCCTCTGAAACCGCCATTCGTAGTATTTCCATTTCGGAATCCACCAGAATTGGTACTGTTTCTTCTGAAACCTCCTGAATTCAAACCATATTTGTTGGCAAATCCTCCGTTGTAAGAATTAAATCCTCTTCCGTTGGCTCCGCTTCTTCTGTAATTGTAATGATTACCACCCCAATATCCGCCGCCATAATAGCCTCCGTATCCCCAATAAGGATAACCGTAGCCATAATAGCCGCCACCGTAGCCCCAATATGGATTATATCCTCCCCAGTAAGGTGAATATCCCCAACCCATATTCCAGCCGCCGCCCCAACCCCATGAGCCACCCCATGAAAGTCCAAGACCCCAACCGTAGCCGCCGTAGCCACCACCGTAACCCCAATATGGGTTATAGCCGCCGTAATAACCGCCCCAACCCCAAGAGTTGTCGTAGTAATTAGTTTGGTTTCCGGCATAATTTCCCCAGTCGGAATCAGTTGCTGTAGAATTTGCATTCCAAGCATAATCATTCCAGGCATCATATCTGCCTTCTCTGGAATTGTCTTCAGCGTTTTGAACAACGTTTGAATCGTCTTGATAGTAATCGTAGTTCTCTCCCACCCTGTTTCCTCTATCATTGATGATCACTCCCTCAGGAAGCGTATCTTTATTAGGGTCGTAGTAAACGCCATCTGTCTCGCTGTATCCGCCCATTTGAGCGCCGCAAGACACAAGTAATAATCCGCCAGATATTGCTAAAATCCCTTTAGACTTTAACATACCAAGCAAATTTTTATGTATATTTCTTTTCATGATAACGTAAAGATTTTTAATTTAAATTATATTTGCAATCTGTACCAAAAATGTACCAAAACACGGGTAATAAAATCTATCAAAAATAGATTTTATTTTTTAGATAACAATAATAGCAAAAAGTTAAAAAAATAAAAAAAAATAATGGCAAAATTAACCTCAAGAAGCGAAGATTACAGCAAATGGTATAATGAGTTGGTTGTAAAAGCCGATTTAGCTGAAAACTCAGGAGTAAGAGGATGCATGGTTATCAAACCATATGGCTATGCAATCTGGGAAAAAATGCGTGATGAAATGGATAAAAAATTCAAAGAGACGGGTCACGTTAATGCTTATTTTCCGCTTTTTGTACCCAAAAGCTTGTTTGAGGCTGAAGAAAAAAATGCTGCGGGCTTTGCAAAAGAATGTGCTGTTGTTACCCATTACAGATTAAAAACCGATCCTAATAATCCTTCAAAATTAATCGTTGATCCGGATGCAAAATTGGAAGAAGAGCTAATCGTTCGTCCAACATCAGAAGCAATTATCTGGAGTACGTATAAAAACTGGATTCAATCTTACAGAGATTTACCTATATTAATTAACCAGTGGGCAAACGTTGTACGTTGGGAAATGAGAACCCGTTTATTCTTAAGAACAGCAGAGTTTCTTATGGCAGGAAGGTCACACAGCTCACGCTACAAAAGATGAAGCAGTAGAAGAAGCTGAAAAAATGAACAAAGTATATGCAGATTTTGCAGAAAACTTTATGGCAATGCCAGTTGTTCAAGGGGTAAAAACACCATCTGAAAGATTTGCAGGAGCTGACGAAACATATTGTATCGAAGCATTAATGCAGGACGGAAAAGCATTACAGGCAGGAACTTCTCACTTCTTAGGACAGAATTTCGCGAAAGCTTTTGATGTAAAATTCACGAACAAAGAAGGTAAAATCGAGCACGCTTGGGCGACATCTTGGGGAACTTCAACCCGTTTGATGGGAGCTTTAATTATGACTCACTCAGATGATTTCGGATTGGTACTGCCTCCTACTTTGGCGCCAATTCAGGTGGTGATTGTTCCTATTTTCAAAGGAGAAGAGCAATTGGAGCAGATCAGTGAAGTCGCGTTAGATATTCAGGCTAAATTGAGAGCTAAAGGAATTTCTGTGAAATTTGATAACGATACTCATAACAAACCGGGCTGGAAGTTTGCTGAATACGAACTGAAAGGTGTTCCTTTAAGAATCGCGATGGGACCAAGAGATTTAGAAAACAAATCTGTGGAGATCGCAAGGAGAGATAATTTAACAAAAGAAGTTCGCTCTATTGACGGTTTAGATTCTTACATCGAAGAATTATTAAAAACGATTCAACAAGATCTGTATACTAAAGCTGTCAATTTCAGAAAAGACAACATCTCAAAAGTTGACACTTATGAAGAGTTTAAAAAAGTTTTAGAAGAAAAAGGTGGATTCATCTATGCACATTGGGACGGAACGGAAGAAGAAGAAGAGCAGATTAAGGAAGAAACCAAAGCAACAATCAGATGTATTCCTTCGGATGATGATATCGAAGAAGGTGTTTCTTTAATCTCAGGAAAACCATCTAAGAGACGAGTTTTATTCGCAAAAGCATATTAAAACTTAACATAATAAATTATTGAATCTTTAAAAATCCATGTGATTTTTAAAGATTTTTTTTTGAATTGATACATTTGGACAGATTTTTGATTAAATTTATCTCACATTAATCTCAAAATAATATATTATGTCTTTAAACGTTATTGATTTAATTAAAGGACAATTAGGTCCCGCTTTAGTATCTCAAGCTTCATCACAGCTTGGCGAAAGTGAATCAGGAATTTCAAAAGCAATCAGTGGTTTGTTACCTGCTGTTTTAGGCGGATTGGCAAACAATTCTGATAATCCGGGTGTTTTGGATGCCATTACGAATGCCTCATCGAGTGGAATTTTAGGGAATTTATTAGGAGGTTTCTTCTAATAATTCGATTATTTCTACGCTATTGTCTTCAATTTTTGGCGACAAGCTGAGTGGATTAGTAAATACCATCGCCTCTTACGCAGGAATCAGCAACAATTCTTCAAGTTCTTTATTGAATTTGGTGACAGGAGCTACGGTAGGATCGATAGGAAAATATGCTACTGATAATAATTTAGACAAATCCGGAATTTCAAATTTATTGAGTGACCAAAAAGGAATTGTTTCTACATTATTACCTGCAGGACTTTCTTTAGCAACTTTAAATATCGGAGATTGGGCTAAAGGATACAAGTTTGATAACGACAACGACACGATAAAAACAACTCCTTCGGAAGAACCCAAAATTGAGGTTACGAGAAGTACAACATCTACAGGAACTTTTCCTGAAAAAAATAATGAAGGCGGAGGTTCGATCTGGAAATGGTTGCTTCCGCTTTTGCTTTTAATTGCTGCAGGATATTTCCTTTGGAAGCAATATGAGAAAAAGCAAACGACCACTACGACAACAATGACGGATTCAGGGCAAGTGGTGACAGACACAGCCAATGTAACTAGACCAACTGTTCTAGCAACAGTTTCACAAGTTGATGAAAATATTGACTTAAATGGAGTTGCATTAAAAGGTTACAAAGGCGGAATGGAAGATCAAATGATCACTTTCTTAAAATCCGACGGTTATAAAAATGCTAAAGACGATGCCGCTTTGAAAACTACTTGGTATAACTTTGACCATGTAAATTTTAAAATTAATAGTTCTAATGAACTGGAAGCAGGTTCTGAAGGACAATTACAGAATTTAGTCGCTATTTTAAAAGCCTATCCTGAAGCGAAAGTAAAAATCGGAGGATATACTGATAAAACAGGTGATGAAGCTAAAAACTTAAAATTGTCTGCTGAAAGAGCAAACTTCATCAAAACTTGGTTAGACAAGCAAGGTGTAGGTTCGCAAGTTGCCGGAGCTGACGGATATGGAAGCGAGTTTGCAACAGTTGATGCTAAAGCATCTAATGATGAAAGAGCAATTGACAGAAAAATGTCTGTAAGATTCGCAAAATAATCTTAAAACATACAATAATGAAATCCCGGAAAATATTTTCCGGGATTTTTTCATCTATAATTTTCTTAATTTCATTTATTTAATTACATTTGTTAGTCATTTCTAACATTTATGAATCTGAATTTAAAATCCGCTTGGCGAAAAGATAAAACATCACACTCTTTATCAGAAGTTTATGCTTCTGTAAAAGTTCCGAAAAATGGTAGTTTCTGGAGAAAATATCTGGCTTTTGCAGGTCCCGGATTAATGGTTGCCGTAGGATATATGGATCCCGGAAACTGGGCGACGGATATTGCCGGAGGTGCACAATTCGGGTATACTCTACTTTCCGTGATTTTGATTTCGAATATTTTTGCTATGGTTTTACAGCATTTGTCTGTAAAATTGGGCGTTGTTGCAGAAAGAGATTTGGCTCAGGCTTGTAGAGATCATTTTGGTCCGAAAACCAATTTTATGCTTTGGGTTTTCTGTGAAATTGCCATTGCAGCCTGCGATCTTGCTGAAGTCATCGGTTCTGCGATCGCTTTAAACTTACTTTTCCATATTCCGTTGACTTGGGGAATTGTAATTACTACGGTTGATGTTTTATTTATTCTTTTGCTTCAGTCAAAAGGTTTCCGCTGGATCGAAAGTATTGTCGGTGGTCTTATTTTCATTATTCTTGCCTGTTTCGTTTATGAATTAATTATTTCCCAACCTGCCATCAATGAGCTTTTAGGTGGGTTAGTTCCACAAAAAGAAGTTATTCAGAATCCTGCGATGCTTTATATTGCGATTGGGATTTTAGGCGCAACGGTGATGCCTCATAACTTATATTTACACAGCAGTATCGTTCAGACGAGAGATTACGATCGCGACAGAGAAGGTAAAAAAGAAGCCATAAAGTTCGCGACGTTAGACAGTACGGTTTCTCTGATGTTGGCATTTTTTATTAATGCTGCCATTTTAATTCTCGCTGCAGCTACTTTCCATGTAACCGGAAATAAACACGTTGCAGACATTCACGATGCGTATAAAATGTTAACGCCAATTTTGGGCGCGTCGATGGCAAGTATTGTTTTTGCGATTGCTTTATTGGCATCCGGTCAAAATTCTACATTAACAGGAACTCTTGCCGGACAAATCGTAATGGAAGGCTTCTTAAACATCAGATTAAAACCTTGGCTAAGACGTTTAATTACAAGATTAATTGCCGTGATTCCTGCTTTAATTGTTGCTATTCTTTATGGTGAAGAAGGCACGACAGAATTATTGGTGTTGAGCCAGGTTATTCTATCGATGCAATTGAGTTTTGCGGTTGTTCCGTTGGTGATGTTTACGAGCGATAAAGCAAAAATGGGAGAATTTGTCAACAAACCGATCATGAAAATATCTGTTTGGATTATTTCTTTTGTTATCATTATTCTAAACCTTTATTTGTTGTATCAGACGTTTTTTGGAAATTAATAATTTTTAGCAATCTCAATTATTACCCATTAGAAATTACTCATTTTTTTGGAGCTATTTCCCGCTTTCCGTTGCAATCTTTTTTTTCAAAAAAGGATTTTCTCTACAATCGGGGCTAGGATTTTTGTCGTTCTCTCAACATTTCGAAACAACCGCAAAGTTTGTCATCCTATGTTTGCAAAGTAATAACTTTAATGAATAAACAAAGAGAAGTTAGGGTAAAGAAAAAAGCTACAAATTGTCATTAGTCTCACAGACAGAACGGAATGTAAGTTCCTTTACCCTTTGCTACAAAAGCTTGAACAGATCATTAGGTTATAAAGCCTGCATTCAGGATAGATAAGCTAATGTAGTATTTCTTCTCGGTAAAAAATATTGTATGTGTAAATTTATAGGAATTGACA
The DNA here is from genome assembly GCF_024807225.1 of Chryseobacterium ginsenosidimutans. Classification (GTDB taxonomy): domain Bacteria; phylum Bacteroidota; class Bacteroidia; order Flavobacteriales; family Weeksellaceae; genus Chryseobacterium; species Chryseobacterium ginsenosidimutans. The sequence continues at coordinate 1,780,389 of NZ_JANUCO010000001.1, read as the reverse complement.
TTAGTAAACAAACATTTGATGTGGGTTTTTTAGAAAATAAAATCTGGAAGCATTACGTTTTTGAGAACAATGTTTCAGGATTTAAGAAATTATTAAAACTTATAAAGCCGGAAGACTGGGTTGTAATGGAAGCTTCGGGAAGTTACTATCTTCCTTTGGCAGAGTTTTTATCCAAAATGGGAATGCAGATATCTGTGATGAATCCTTTGGTGATCAAGCGATTTTCCCAGACCAATCTTTATCGGGCAAAAACGGACAAGAAAGATGCCCAGACCATTGCGGAATATGCAGAAAAATATGAATTGAGGAAGTGGAATCCGGCGAGTGAAAACGCCAATAAACTCCGCCAATTGTATAGTCGGAAAGAAATGCTCATAAAACAGGTTCATCAGAATCAAAGACAGTTGGAAGCCTTTGGTTCTAGTGGATTTTTGGACAAATTTTTGAGAATGGAGATCAATAATTCCATCAAATATTTGGAAAATAAGATATTAAAACTGGAGAAGGAAATGGACAGACTCTCGATGGAGGAATATTCTGAAACGATGGAAAATCTACAGACTATTCCGGGAGTAGGAAAACAAACAGCGATGATGATGTGTCTGATTACAGACAATTTTGAGAAATTCGAACATTACAAGCAGCTGATTGCCTTTGTGGGATTCAGTCCCAGGATCTATCAAAGCGGAACAAGCGTAAAAGGAAGAGGCCATATCTGCAAAATGGGTAATGCTCAAATCAGAAAACTGCTTTATTTATGTAGTTGGAGTGCAAAAAGATGGAATGCCAAATGTAAGGAAATGTATGAACGTCTAAAAGCAAAAGGCAAACCCGAGCGTGTTATAAAAATAGCCATCGCCAACAAACTGATAAAACAGATATTTGCCATTGGAAAAAGCAAAGAAAAATATCAGACAGATTTCTGCTAAATAACTTGCATATTAACACAGATCATTCCGTAGGAATCTCAACAATGATTTTCACAATTCAATCTCTACAAAACGAGCCTAGATTCCTCTGGAATGACAAACTTGATGGATAATAAGAATGTGAATTTATTTCTTAATTTAAAAGATTGCTTTACTTCGACAAACTCAGTATAAACCTACTATCGCTCCTCTCAACGAACTAAATTTCAACAATATTTCAACAGCATTATTTCCTAGCCCAGATAGAAACGGTTACCCCACAGCAAGCGAAGGAAAATGCGGCTGTGCGAGGAGTATGAGTGGATAGCTGGAAATAGCTCCAAAAAAAACTATCAAATAGCGGATCATCAAATAAAGAATTAAAAAATCCGAAAAATTGACCGTTTCCTTTTCTCCATTCACCTTAGTTTCTGCCTAAATGTCACGGTTTTTTCCTTTGGCAGAATCTTTGTCAATAAAAAGGAAAATAAAGATTGAAATATGGAAAATCAGGATATCAACGAAGAAAGCATCAATAATCAACAAGATACAAATATCCAGAACGAAGCAACAATTGAAGAAAATGTGACAGCTCAACCTACTGCTGAGGAACTTTTGGCAGAAGAAAAAGACCGTTACATCAGATTGTACGCTGAGTTTGAAAATTATAAAAAGAGAACTTCAAAAGAAAAAATGGAATTCTTCCAGTATGCTAATCAGGATATGATGGTTTCTATGCTTGGTGTTTTAGATGATTTTGAAAGAGCGATTAAAGAGATTGCTAAAAACGGAAATCCTGCCGATCTACAAGGGGTAGAATTAATTTACAATAAATTCAAAAATAAATTAACCGAAAAAGGATTGAAAATAATGGAAGTAAGAGCCGGAGACGGTTTTAATGTAGATTTCCATGAAGCGATTACTCAAATTCCTGCTCCATCAGAAGATTTGAAAGGGAAAATCGTAGACGTAATCGAAACAGGATATACTTTGGGTGATAAAGTGATCCGTTTTGCAAAAGTAGTTACCGGTAATTAATATTAATAAATGATAAATGCTGTGAGCAATAGCTTTAGGCAACAGGCTTCATTTATCAATAATCAATTATAAAAAGACATGTCAAAAAGAGATTATTACGAGGTTCTTGAGATCAGCAAATCTGCCTCAGCCGACGAAATAAAGAAAGCATACCGTAAAATGGCGATCAAATTTCACCCAGATAAAAATCCGGGAGATAAGGAAGCCGAGGAAAGCTTTAAAGAAGCTGCAGAAGCTTACGAGGTTCTAAGTGACGAGCAAAAACGTGCAAGATACGACCAGTTCGGTCATGCAGGAATGAGCGGAAACGGTGGATACGGCGGCGGCGGTTTCGGTGGCGGAATGAACATGGAAGATATTTTCAGCCAGTTTGGAGATATTTTCGGCGGTGGCGGTTTCGGAGGATTTGGTGGCGGCGGCGGTCGTCAGCAAGTGAAAGGTTCTAATTTAAGAATCAGAATCAGGCTGAACCTTGAAGAAATGGTAAACGGTACTCAGAAAACCATCAAAGTTAAAAAGATGAAGATGGCAGAAGGTGCTACTTCAAAAACGTGTCCTACTTGTGGCGGTTTCTGGTGTTCAAATGAAAGTAATGAACACGATGTTTGGTCAAATGCAGACTCAGACAACTTGTGGAACTTGTCAGGGAATCGGGAAAGTTGCCGATAAAATTCCGGCTGGAGCGAATGCTCAAGGTCTGGTAAAAGATGAAGAGGAAATCACGATCAATATTCCTGCAGGTGCAAGAGACGGCATCCAGCTGAATGTACGAGGAAAAGGTAACGATGCTCCTTTTGGCGGAATTCCGGGCGATCTATTGGTGATCGTGGAAGAAGAAGTCGATCAAGTAATTAAAAGAGAAGGTGATAATCTTCACCAGGAATTATATATTTCATACGCAGAAGCGGCTTTAGGAACAAAAAAAGAAGTTCCGACGGTAGGTGGAAAAGTAAAAATCACTATTGACACAGGAACTCAATCCGGAAAAATCTTAAGATTGGCAGGGAAAGGTCTTCCAAGTATCGATAGCTATGGCAAAGGTGACATGTTCATTCACATTAATGTTTGGACGCCACAAAAGCTTACGAAAGAACAAAAAGACTTCTTCGAAAAACAGATGTCCAGCGGAGAAATGGTTGCAGAACCCTCCGGAAAGGAAAAGACTTTCTTCGATAAAGTGAAAGATTTATTCAACTAAAATCGTAAAAGAGGCTTTTTTAAAGTCTCTTTTTTAAGTTAAGAATAATCTTTTTTTATTAAATTTGAATATATATATTTTCTTCATTACACATTTCTCATGAACTATAAGCTTCAACTCCGTACACCAGAATCTAGTAATAACCTTGTTTTCAATACAATTTATTTTGATGCTTTCAAAGTTAATATCGTCGAAAGATATTTTGGTCTTATGCCGAAATCATGTGAGGTTGTATTTAAAGTAAGAACTTTAGACGACCAAATCATCCAAAGAAAAGACGGGAATGTCAAAATTAAAATTAAAGACGGCGATCTTGACATCTATAAAAGATTATTAAAAGTTTTAGAATCTTACGAATACAAAAATCAACTCATCAACAGAAATGAGGCAGAACAGGATTTTGTTCATTTTATTGTAAGACTGGTCATTATGAATTATCAATTAAACTAAAAAAATTATATTTTCGTAGATAATAAATCTGTTGAAAATTTTCGATTCTTTTTGTTGGAAATCACAAGACGCAACGTTTTTTGTTTTATCCCACTTTTAAGGCGCAAGAAAATCGAAGATTTTCAGCAAACATTTTACAATAAAAACGGTAGAAATTTTATCATAGATAAAATCCTTGCGTCTTAAAACATTGTATAAATAGTATGTTGCGCCTTTGCGATTTCCAACTATCAAAATAAAAGTTAAGCCTAATAATTACGAAAATTCGTTCCATGAAATACTCTGTGATCTTTTTATTATTCAGTGCAATCGGTTACGCACAAGAAAGTCCGAAATATTTATTTAACGATTTGTATTTTGCAGATCCTTCAGTGCATGTTTTTAATAAAAAAATCTATATCTATCCTTCTCATGATATTAAAACAGAAGTAATTGATCCTGCGAATGGCGGACATTACGATATGAAAGATTATCATGTTTTGTCATTGGATAATATGCAGCAGGAAAAAGCAAAAGATCTTGGGATTGCATTAAAGCTGGGAGATATTCCTTGGGCGGAAAAACAACTTTGGGCTCCTGACTGCGTCGAAAAAAATGGTAAATATTATCTTTATTTTCCGGCAAAAGACAAAGAAGGAAACTTTAAAATCGGAGTCGCAGTTTCCAATCAGCCTGAAGGTCCTTTCAAATCTGAAAAAAATCCGATTAAAGGAAGTTACAGCATTGATCCTGCGGTTTTAGCCGATAATGACAAATATTATATTTATTTCGGTGGCTTAAAAGGCGGTCAATTAGAAAAATATAGAAATAATAAGCTTTTAGCAGACTCCAAAGAACCAAATAAAGAAGAAAATGCATTGTCTCCAAAAATTGCTCTTTTAAGTAAAAATATGCTTGAATTTGCAGAAGAGCCGAAAGATATTCAGATTTTGGATGAAAAGGGAAACCTGTTGAAAGCCGGAGATCATGACCGCAGATTTTTCGAAGGAGTCTGGATTCACAAGTACAACAGCAAATATTATCTTTCCTACTCCACCGGAGATACGCATAAAATCGTTTATGCAATCGGTAGTACACCTTACGGACCATTTACTTTTCAAGGTGAAATTTTGAGTCCGGTTGTTGGATGGACAACGCATCACAGCATTGTTGAGATCGATAATAAGTGGTATTTATTTTATCACGACAGTCAACCTTCCGGTGGACAAAATAACCTGAGAAGCATCAAAGTAAGAGAACTTTTCTACGATAAAAATGGTTTGATTAAAGCCATGAACGGGAAAGATTAATGTATTCTAAAACTTTATAGTAAACATAAAAAATCTCGGTTTCAATTCCTGAAACCGAGATTTTTATTTATTATTTATCAATATTCTATTTACGTTTAGCCAAAGAAATGATTCCTTTTCCCATGGTGAAAAGGGCAACTGCAACCAATCCGCCTGCAAGTCCAAGGATAATTTCTTTTAAAATAGTAAGAATTTCATTCGACGACCAAGATGGTAACACATGATGAAAATATTCTACTCTATGCGCAAAAATACCACCGGCAACCATAATCAAAGCAATTGTACCAATCACTCCCAAAGCTTTAATAACAATAGGTAAAGCCTTTACCAATAAATGACCAAGCTTACCGAAAAACCCTTTATCATTGCTTTTTTTGATTAATTTAAATCCTGCATCATCCATTCTTACAATAAGCGCAACAATTCCGTAAACGCCTACAGTCGCAATAAATGCAACCAAACTAGTCACCAAAATCTGCGTAATAAAAGGATGACTTTCTTCCAATACCGTTCCCAAAGCAATAATTACAATCTCAATCGATAAAATAAAATCTGTAGTAATTGCCGATTTCACCTTTGCTTTTTCTAGGTCTTCAGCACTTTTCTCATCTTCTACAATTTCTTCTACCACTTCATGACCTTCTTTGTCACGGTGAAAAAGAAACTCTATAATTTTTTCAACCCCTTCAAAAGCCAGATACAATCCTCCCAGAATCAATACATAATTAATTGCCGGAGCATACAACCAGTTGAGTAAAAAAACAATAGGCAGAATAATCAATTTGTTGATGAATGAGCCTTTTGTGATCGCCCACAATACAGGAATTTCCCTAGAAGAAAGGAAACCTGTTGCTTTTTCAGCATTTACAGCCAAATCGTCGCCCAGAATTCCTGCCGTTTTTTGAGTTGCTATTTTACTCGTAACCGCCACATCATCCATCAAAGCCGCAATATCGTCCAAAATCGCAAAAAAACCAGATGCCATAAATTTTTAATGTTTTTTTAATAATTGTTAAAGAGCAAAAATAATTATTTAATTCGATTTTTAGATTGTTTTAGAAAACATTAATTTCAAGAGTTTATGAAGATGATAGGTTTATCAAAAGTCACTTCTTAATTATATCTTTATTTGTACCAAAGATTTTCAAATTTAGCAATTATACCGATGATTGATAAGAATAAAAGTTACGGATTGAAGTTTTTTGTAACAATATGGAATACTTTTCGTCCAATCTATTAATTTCGAACATAAATCAAATGATAAAAAAAATTATTAATTTTCCCATTACTAAAATCATTTTAGGAATCGGAATTTGTTTTTCTCTTCTTGTAGGAATTCAAAATCTTGTATCAAAGCCTATTTTTTACAGTTTTATTACAGAGAAAAGCATTGCAGATCCTATTATAAATTGTATTTCTTTTTTTGTTCTGCTGTCTTCCTACTATTATTTATTCCGTTTTTATGATAAAAGAGAAATTACCGAACTTTCTCTAAAGCGTTTTCCAAAAGAAATGTTTGGCGGTTTTATTGGTGGATTTTTGACGATTTCCTTATCTATTATCATTTTATATTTATTAGGATATTATCAGATCATAGGGATAACAACGGCTCATTATACCTTGAAATTATTTACTTTGTTAATGGTTGCCGCCTTAATCGAAGATCTGTTTATAAGAGGATTGATAGTACGGGAACTCGAGAATTGGTTGGGTACAAATGTTGCGATCATCATCGGAATGATACTGGAAATCTGGCATGTCTTCAATCCTAATTCTACGCTTTTCAGCTGTTTTGTAGATTTAGTTTGGGGATTTACAATGGCTATGCTGTTTGTTTACACCAAAAGAATTTGGTTACCCTTTTTCTTCCATTTTGGCTGGAATTTTTCTCAACCTTTTTATGGTTCCAATCTTACGGGATTAGATGATATGGGAAGTATTATTCAGTCTAAATTTAATGGTCCTAAAATACTTACAGGAGGAGCCGTTGGTATTGAAAATTCGATTATCACAGTAATATTTTTACTATCAATCGGATTAACACTGTATTATCTCGCCAAAAAAGAAGGTAAAATTATAAAAGGAAAATATCAAATTAAATCTGTAACTAATAATTGAGAATTTCGGCATTGAATAATCGGAGTTATCTTATCTTACACTCATAAAAATCATATTCTGCGACTATTTTTTACCATTATTTTTGTTTACTTTTATTCTATGAAAAAGCTGATTCTTCAATACCATTTCTTTGTTTTAGGGTTAATTGGCTTGGTTTTAAACTCATGTAATACACGAAAATTTAAAGTTTGGGTGGGAACGGATAACGAACAGAAAATCTATAACTTAAAATACGGCGAACACAAAAGGCAAAAGATGGATGTTTTTCTTCCGTCAAATTATCCTGAAAATTCTCCGGTTGTATTGATCGTTCACGGCGGAGCATGGACTTTAGGGAAAAAAGAACATATGATTCAGATTCAGAAAATGCTTTTTAAGAATCATATTCCGAGTATTAATATGAATTACAGGCTGGTTTCAACATCAAAGAAAATCACGTACAGAGAGCAGTTGGAAGACATCAATTCTGTCATCACAAAATTCAATGAACTGGCTGAAAAAGCGGAACTTCAACCCAATAATTACATTCTTCTGGGCGAAAGCGCAGGTGGACATCTTGCTTTGTTGTACGGTTATCAGAATCCCGATCATATTAAAAAAATCATTTCTTTAAGCGGACCGACAGATTTTTATTCTCGGGAATATCTGCATTCATTTTACTCAAAATATTCTTCATCAACGATTCAAAAGGTTGTCGGCACGAAGTTTCATCGTCAGAATTTGTCTGAGGAATTTAAAAAGGCAAGTCCGATTGCTAATATTTCTAATGTTCCGACTTTGCTGTTTCAGGGAAATCAGGATTTTTTGGTGAATCCAAAACAAGGTTTGGCTTTAGATTCAGCTTTAACGGCTCAACATATTACCCATAAATTCATTTTCATGAAAAATACAGGTCATGCACCCAGATTTTTCAGTAAAAAGAAAAGAGACAGTATTATTTATCCTAATATTCTGGATTGGATTAAAAATTAATTTCAGAAGTTAGATAAATGTTTAGTATATGGCTTTTGATCCTTGTCAAGGCTTAAAGCCTTGACAAGGATTTTACCGTTGAATCTCTCGCAGCCCGACCTGAGTGGAGCTCTTTTTGCCGCAGCGCAGCGGAGGCAAAAAAGCGGGAACGGAGGGCGGATTAAGCTGCCCAAAAAAGCATTTCAAAATTCAGGCAATAGATCTTCCTTAAAATGACAGATAAAAAAATAACCCGCTTCAAAAAGCAGGTTATCAATATAATGTATTGAATTGTTTTATTTATTTTCTTCGTCGAAATCATGATTTTCATACTTGGAAAAGTCTTGTTTTTTCCCGAATAAAAACTTAATAATTACCGGCACTGTCGTTATTAAAACGATAACAATGATTATCAGTTCCAGTTTCTTTTTAAGGTCGATACCGAACTGATCCATAAATAATTTATCAAGGTAATGTCCTGCAAAAATCAGTAAAAACGACCATAAAACCGCTCCGATGATGTTATCTCTTAAGAATTCTTTTTTATCCATCTTCACAATTCCGGCAACGATGGGTGTAAAAGTTCTTACAACCGGTAAAAATCTTGCCATAATAATTGCTAAAGCTCCGTTTTTTTCAAAGAAATCATGAGCTTGATAAAGATACTTTTTCTTGAAAAGCATAGAATCATTTCTCTTGTATAAAGCGGGACCCGTTTTGCGCCCGAAATAATACCCCACTTCATTACCAATAATTGCGGCAATCGCAACACAAGAAGCTAGAATCGTGGTGTCTAAGAAATCACTTCCCGTAGATCCGAAAGTTTCTGAAATAATTTTCACCGCATAAATCCCTGATACGAAAAGCAGTGAATCTCCCGGAAGAAAAAAGCCTACAAACAAACCTGTTTCGGCAAAAATGATGAATAAAATCAACCAGAATCCACCATTATCGATATAAAATTCTGGATTTAATAAATCTTTCCAGCTATTGAAATCTCCCATACATTTTGATAAGTAACAAAAATAGGATTAATAAATGTCAATCCGAAATTTATTATGTGATTTTAACGAAATTTTAAAGTTGAGTTATAACTCCATATCATCATCCGAAACTGCCGTTCCATCCGCCATCAGAAACGCTTTCAGGAATGGCGTAAGATTTCCGTTCATCACGGCATCTACATCGGAAGTTTCGTGCCCGGAACGTACATCTTTTACCAGTTTATAAGGATGCATCACGTAATTTCTGATCTGGCTTCCCCACTCGATTTTCATCTTGTTGGCTTCGATTTCGGTACGCGCTTTCAGACGTTCTTCCAATTCCATTTCATATAATCTCGAACGAAGCAACTGCATCGCTTTTTCTTTATTCTGAAGCTGCGAACGCGATTCTGAGTTTTCAATGATAATTCCTGTTGGTGCGTGACGAAGACGAACCGCCGTTTCTACCTTGTTTACGTTCTGACCTCCCGCTCCGGAAGACCTCATCGTTTCAAATGAAATATCGGCAGGATTGATATTGATCTCAATCGTATCGTCCACCAAAGGATACACGTACACCGAAACGAAACTCGTATGACGTTTTGCATTAGAATCGAAAGGCGAAATTCTTACCAATCTGTGAACCCCGTTTTCACCCCTCAAATAACCGAAAGCAAATTCGCCTTCGATTTCCAGCGTCACGGTTTTTACTCCTGCAACATCACCTTCCTGAAAATTCAGTTCACGGATTTTATAGCCTTGTTTTTCACACCACATCGTATACATTCTCATCAACATTGCCGCCCAGTCACAACTTTCAGTACCTCCTGCTCCGGCTGTAATTTGAAGTACCGCAGAAAGTTCGTCGCCTTCATTGGAAAGCATATTTTTAAACTCTAAATCTTCTATTTTTTCGACCAATTGAGGGAAACTTTCGTCCAGTTCTTTTTCAGAATCCGGATCTTCTTTGGCAAATTCCATCAAAACTTGTAAATCTTCAAACTGAGTGTTGATTTCATCATAAGCTTCCACCCATTTTTTCTTAGAACGAAGCTGCTTCAAAAATACTTCTGCTGTTTTCGGGTTGTCCCAAAATTCCGGTGCTGCAGTTTTTTCATCATCATTGGCAATTTCTATCTTCTTTTTATCGATCTGAAGATATTTATGGAGGTCATCAATTCTGGATTGGATGTCTTTTATATGGTCGTTGTTGATCACGAATGTTTATTTTTTGCAAAAATACGGATATTTGTTTTATAACCACAGATTTCACGAATTTACACAGATTCTTTTATCTCCCGCAAATTTTACAGATTACGCAGATTTTAATGCAAAAAAAATTAAATTCCTGTTAAAAGATCCGTATAATCTGTAAAATCTGCGAGGCTTAAACAAAAATCATTTCCGCAACAATCTCCCCTATTTTTGGAGCCAGTGCAACGCCCATTCCTGAAAGTCTGACTGCACAAAATTGTTTGTCTGAAAGTTGTTTTACAATCGGAGTTTTTTCTGAACCCATCGCCATAATTCCTGACCAGCGAAGGGAAATTTCAAATTTCTGATCGGGCAAAATTACGTCTTTTAAAAAATTTTCCAAATGATTCTGCAGAAATTCGGTGGTTTCAAAAGCCGTTGTTTCTTCTGTTTTAAAATCCTGATTTCTTCCGCCACCTAATAAAATTCTGTTGCCGAGGTTTCTGAAATAATAGAATCCTTCATCATAATGGAAAGTTCCTTTTAGTTTTAAATCTTCAATCGGTTCGGTTAAAATGATCTGTCCGCGAGCCGGAATTATTTCTTCCTTTTCTAAAAATTTTGAAGCAAAAGCATTTGTACAATGAATAATTTGGGATGATTTAATCGAAAGGTTTTCTGATAATTGAACTTCTATTTCATCTACATTTTCAACAATATTTTCCACTTCTGTTCCGAAAAGGAATTCAACTTTTAATTCATTGCATTTTTCTAATAACTTCTGTAATAATTTCCCGGAATGTAAGCTTCCTTCACACGGATTTTCAATTAAATATTCAGATTTTCCGAGTCCGAATTCTTTGATTTTATCTTGATTTAAAAAGTATGTTTTTTCAATTCCGGTGATTGATTTTAGTTTTTCATTTACCTCATCAATTTTTTGTAAAGGTTGATCGTCATTAAGAATTTCAAAGCCGCCGTTTAATTCAAAATCAATTTCTGAATTTTTAAAATAGATTTGAATTTTCTGTAAACCGTCGAATCTCATTTTCACCAAATCCAACGTTTTTTCCCAGCCCATTTTTTCAGAATCAGCAATAATTTCCGTTAAACTTCCAAAACAAGCAAAACCTGCATTTCTCGTCGAAGCTCCCAACGGAACTGAATTTCTTTCAATAACCAAAACCGATTTTTCAGGATATTTTTCTTTAATCGAAATTGCCGACCAAAGTCCCGTAAAACCAGCTCCGATAATGATAATATCGCGCTTTCTGTAAAATGTTTCAAGTTCCCAAACGCTGTTCATGAGTAATGAGTAATCTTTTTTTGTTGATCGTTGATCGTTTATGGTTGATTGTCATTTTATCAGTCGAAACGATCAACTTATAATTAATAACTTATAATTCTTTATCCTTGACTTTTTCCTTCTTCTTCATTATGCTGAAAACCGATTTCCCGTCTTGGTTCTTCCACAACTCTGTAAGAATCTAATTCGGCTTTTAAACTTTGAACCCGATATTGAAACTGATCAAAATTATTGATAATAACATCACCCAAAAATCTTGCAATCTGATCCAGATATTCTTCTGTCAGCTTTGCTTTAGCATCTCTCAAAGCTCCGTTTAAAAGGGTTTTATCGATTTTAAGATTTTCATTTTTCGTTTTTTGATACAGGTTTTTGATTCTCTTTTTCAGGCTTTGGGTAAAATCAATCAGCATCGTATTGCTGAAAACCTTCATTTGCGAAGAAACGTCGTGCCAGAAAGGAACTTTATCCGCTTTATTATTCCTTAAAATTTTATATAAAAGAGAATCTTCTTCAAGATTTCGGATCATTGAATACAGGATAATTTCTGATCTTTCCCCATGATTTGGCGGGAAAACAGGAATCATCACATCGAATCTTCCGGGAGCCAGAATTTCTTCATCAATTTCTGCCACAGAATTCGCCGAACCGATCATCAACAAGTTTTCCTGCTCAAATTTTGAGATATAATGAAGAATAATTTCCTGTGTTTCGAGATTGCATGAAGCCACATTATTTTCGGCTTTTCTCGCCATCATAATTTCATCAAAATCATCTAAAAACATCAAAACTTTGTCTTCTTTCATTACCGACATCAAAAAATCATTGAAGTTGGTTTCATTTCCATCAACAAAAGAAGTTCCGAGAGAATGTTTTTTAACTTCTTTAAATTTATACCCGATGATTTCCGCAATTTTATTGGCCCAGAAAATTTTTCCGCTTCCGGGAGGTCCGTACAAAATAATTCCTGCAGGTTTATTAATTCCCCAATCTTTAATTTGCTGCGGATTTAAAAACGGTTCCAACACGCTTGAAATATAGAAAAACAAGTCTCTGTAGCCAATGAAATCTCTTTTCTGAAGACTGGTTTTATGCCCGAAATAATCATAGACAAATTGGTAATTTCCGCCTAATTTATTATCAATTCCATAGCTTGAAATGGAAGATTTAAAAAATCCGTTGTCAAAAATATTCGGGTTATTTTCCTTAATTGCCTTTTCTACTTTTTCTTTCGGCTGATTAATGGTTTCTGCGATTTGTTCGAGTGTTTTGGTCTTATCTAAATCTTTTTCATACAGCTTTAAAAAATCAATATTTTCACGGGCAAACTTTTCAAAATCTTTCTTGATTTCAAAATTTGTACTCACGCATTGAACCAATTCAAGATCAAAATCCTGGATAAATTGTTTTAGAGCTTCGGCAGAAACATTCAGTTCTTTTGCCAGATCAATTAACTTCATAAATAACCGATTAATTCTATCAAATTTAACATTTTTAAATATTAAAATTTGTTGATTTATAATATAATTTGTAACATTTTGTAAATTATATGGACTACTACTATGTAAAACAAATTACATGGAAAAGATTTTATCAGTAAAGAATCTGACGAAAAAATTTAAAAGAGTTGTTGTAGACAATATCTCTTTTGACGTCGAAAAAGGAAACGTATACGGACTTTTGGGACCGAACGGAAGCGGAAAATCCACAACTTTCGGAATGTTGCTTTCAACAATCAACCCTACAAGCGGAGAATGGTATTGGTTTGGGAAAAAAGGAACCGATCCCGATACATTGAAAAAAATCGGGGCAATTATCGAACAACCGAATTTCTATCCTTATTTGAGCGCCGAAACGAACTTAAAAATCGTTGCCGAAATTAAAGGAGCTCCTTATGCAAGAATTGACGAGGTATTGAAAACCGTTAATCTTTTCGAAAGAAAAAAAGACACCTTCAAAACCTTTTCTTTGGGGATGAAACAACGTTTGGCGATCGCATCTGCAATGCTGAATAATCCTGAAGTTATGATTCTTGATGAACCAACAAACGGACTTGATCCGGAAGGAATTATCCAGATCCGTGAAATCATCAATAATATTGCAAAACAAGGCATTACGATCATTATCGCGAGTCACCTTTTGGATGAAATCGAGAAAATATGCAGCCACGTAATTGTTTTAAAAGAAGGAACTTCTTTATATTGTGGAAGAGTGGACGAAATAACGGCAAATAATGGCTATTTCGAATTAAAAGCAGATAATAATCCTTTACTTCTAAGCGCATTAGAAGAACTTCAATGGTTTACTTCAGTAAAACAGGATGGTGATATTTTGAAAGCCCAAATTCGCGATGATGCATCGATTTCGGCTTCAGCTCTGAATCAGAAACTAGCTGAGAAAGGTATTTTCTTATCACATTTAACGAAGAAAAAACTGTCTCTAGAATCTCAATTCCTTGAACTTGTAAAAAACACGAACTAATCATGATAAAATTATTAAAACTAGAATATTACAAAAACCTGAATTATACACCATTCAAGGTTTTCACGATACTTTATTTTGCGATTCTTATTGCATTGCTTTTCATTGGATTGATTGATTTTGATATTTTCGGAGGAAAAATCAATCTTAAAGAAGAAGGTATTTACAATTTCCCGGAAATCTGGAATTTCACAACATACATTGTTGCTTTACTGAAGATTTTCTTAGGGTTAATCATTGTTTTCTCGATTTCGCAGGAATTCAGTAACCGAATGTTTAAACAAAATACGATCGACGGATTAAGCAGAAAAGAATTTATCACTTCAAAACTATTAACGATAAGCATTTTCACTATTGTTTCTACCATCGTTGTATTTGCGATCACCATGTTTTTGGGATATCAATATTCTAAAGTAACTGATTCTGCAAAGGCCTTTCAAGAGGTTTTCTTTATCGGAAATTACTTTGTAAAACTGTTTACATTCTTCTGTTTCCTGATGTTTCTTTCTATTTTATTAAGAAAATCTGTTTTCGTATTTCTTGCTCTTTTTGTTTTCTGGATCGGTGAAGGTATTCTATCTGCCGTAGAAGTCTACACAAAAGTAAGCGGAATGCAGGGCGAACAAAGAAATCAGGTATTGCAAAACGACTTTTTTGTCACTCACCTTTTACCGTTAGAAAGTATGTCGAGCCTTATTCCTAACCCAATGATGAGACTGAATATGGCAAAAATGATGGGAATGAAATATGAATTCCACTACCCTACAGAAAGTATGATTGCTTGTCTGGTTTGGTGTGCGATTTTCATCTTCGGGTCGTATTGGATTTTGAGAAAAAGAGATTGGTAGATTTTATAAAGAATTTAAATAGTAAACCTGTTTAAATTTTTATTTGATTGTTGGAAATCGCAAAGGCGCAAAATAATATGTATAACAATGTTTTAAGACGCAAGGATTTTATCTGTGATAAAATTTCACAACGATAAAACTTGCTGAAAATCTTTTGTCACAATGATTTCCAATAAAAAAGAGTTATAAATTTTCAATAAAAGTTTAAACATATTTATTATAAAATTAAGTGGTTCGGTTTCGGATCACTTTTTTTGGCTTAAAATTTTCATTCAAACTGGTTAAAATAATATTGATGAAGAAAATTTATTACGTTCCGGGATTGATAAGTGCTTTGTTGATTCCGATTTTGTTTTGGTATTATGGAAATCAGAGAGTTCACCCTCAATATACGGTTGTGGATTTGGGAATTCCTCCCAAGTTAACAAAAGATACTTATAAATATTCTCTTGAGCCTTTAAGAAACTGGAATTATAAAAAAATTGTTGTAGAACCCAATACGGCAGTTAAAAACCAACAATATTATGTCTCAGAATTGAAAAAACTTCAGGCAAGAAATGAAAAAGAAACCGGAATTGAGTTTGTAATTGGTGATAAAAACAATTATCCGGATTTTGTTGCATTAATAGACGCCATGAAACTCGCAAATCAGGAATCTTATGGTGTTGATGTTGGAAAAACCGATCATTTTTTTGCAATTCATTTTTATAAAGATCCCAATAGGATTGAAAAAGCTTCCGATGTAATTGGAGGATGCATAGTTTATATGGACGATTTTAAAGAAGCTACTTTGAATTTAATTAAACCTGAAACTTATATAAATCATGTTCCCAATCAAACATATTACATCATTTTTGGCTTTTTATTGTTTTTAAATATTTCAATGTTGAGCATTAAAGAAAGATTTCAACTGCAAAGATTTCATTATTAAAATAGATTCTTGCTTTGTTCTGAATGACAGCGAATTGATAATTTAAAAACAAAAAAAAGACTGTCTTTCGACAGTCCTTTCAATCACCTCACTTAATACTTATTTTTTATCTAGCAGAGAAATATATTCTCCGTACCCTTCTTTTTGCATATCAGCTTTTGGTACAAACTTCAGCGAAGCACTGTTGATACAGTAACGAAGTCCACCTTTATCCGCCGGTCCGTCATTGAAAACGTGTCCCAAATGGGCATCTCCGGTTTTACTTCTTACCTCTACTCTTGTCATTCCTGCTGATTTATCTAATTTTTCGTCAACCACTTTTTTAGAAATAGGTTTCGAAAAACTTGGCCATCCACAACCAGATTCGAATTTATCTGTTGAGATAAATAACGGTTCACCTGTTGTAATATCTACATAAATTCCTTCACGAAATTCTTTGTCATATGCATTACTATGAGGCATTTCCGTTGCATTTTCCTGCGTCACTCGATATTGTTCTGCAGTCAGTTTTTCTTTTAAAACTGCTTTATCCTGTTTTTTATATTTCATTTCTTTAGTCTCTTTTTTAGGAAGCGGGTTTGCGTTTTTCGCCATTTCAAAAAGTCCCGGCTCGATGTGACAATACCCTCCCGGATTTTTATCCAAATAATCCTGATGATAATCTTCTGCTTTGTAGAAATTCTTCAACGGAATTGTTTCTACGACAACCGGCTTACTGAAATTTTTAGCTAATTTCTGAACTTCTTCTTTTATAATAGCTTCTGTAGCTTTATCTGTAGAATAAATCCCCGTTCTGTATTGATCTCCTCTGTCATTTCCTTGTTGGTTCAGACTTGTAGGATCAATTGTTTTAAAATATAAATCTATCAGAAGTTTCAGATCCACCTGTTCAGGATCATATTTTACTTTTACTGTTTCCGCAAAACCTGTTCCATGGCTTACTACTTCTTCATAAGTAGGGTTGTTTTTGTTTCCGTTGGCATACCCAACTTCTGTACCTACAACACCGCGAATCTGTTGAAAAAAGTGCTCTGTTCCCCAAAAACATCCGCCTGCAAAATAAACTTCTTTTACATTTTTACTGTCCATAATGGTCTCATTTTCTTTTTTAGTTTCCGTGGATTTCATTTTAGAATCTCCACAACTTCTTGCAAATACTCCTATTCCCAGAATCATTCCGAGTAATATTAATATATTTTTCATTTTTATCTTTTTATTTGTATTCATTTTTTATCATTTTGAAGTATCATTAATCCGAATCCTAAAAGCATTAAATCTTTTAAAATAAAAAAGTCTGTTATAGGAATTCCGTCCACCACTTTCCAGATTCCGGGAGTTGTAAATAAGTAACTCAAAGTAGTAAGGAAAGTCACGATCATTCCGATTGCTGCGTATCTTCTTAAGAATGCAAATTTCACACTAAATATGAGAAGTAATGCAATGATAATTTCTATCGCTCCGATAGCATTTGACACCGCTTGGACGCTTACCATATTATATACGAAAAAAGTGAGAAAGTGGTTTTCTACCAAGTTTTTTATTCCGGCGGCTTCGGTGGGCGTAAATTTGAAAATTCCGATCCAAAGTAAGATAATAGCCGCTCCGAAAAGCGAGATATAATATCCTAATGTGTACGTTGATAATTTTTTGCTAAGTTCTGTAGTTCCGTTCATTTTTTTAAGATTTTGAATTAATACTTTGTTATTTTCAAAAGTATAGTCGGAACAATTTCAAAATCCTGACAAAGTCTTTTCTAAATATCTAATTTTTTAATTACTTTATCTTTAAAACCCTGAATTTCAGAATCATTAATTTGAATATTTTCTTCTTTAAAAAGCTTTCTTTTTAAAATATCATCCAATATTTCCAGTTTCTTTTTGTAAGCTCTGCACCATTTGCAGATTTTCAGGTGCATAGAGAGCTTCCAGTCCTCTTTTGGAGAAATGGAATCGGCATTTCTTTTTTCCATGAGCAAGGTCGCTTCACTACACGGTAAAAATATAATATGAATAAGTCTTTTCAACATTTTTTAATTTATTACGATTTTGCAAACCAGTTAAAATCCAGACATTCTCTAAGCTGCATTCGACTTCTTTGCAGAATCTTCCAAAGATTAGTCGTAGAAATATTTAATTCCTGACTGACTTCCGGTGCTTTTTTTTCTTCAAGATAATACATTTTCATAGGAATTTTCCATCTGGAAGGCAAATCTTCAAGACATTCTTCCAACGTTTTATTAAAATCATCATCATCCAAAAGTTCAGATTCTTTGTTGGAGGCATCCCAATCAGTCAAGACATCATTATTCCTCCATGATCCATTTTCATCAAAAAAATGATCAAGCCTGATTTCGGGTTCGGTTTTATATTTTTTCCGGTAAAAATCGGCAACCTTGTAATTCAGAATCGTATAAAGCCAAGTTAAAGGTTTACTTTTCCCTTCAAAAGAATCATAAGACGAAAACGCAGAAATAAAAACTTCCTGAACGATATCTTCCGCTTCAATCTTGTCCGAAAGCACATAAACAGCCCTTCTTAAAAGAGGTTCGGAGTATTGTTCTACCCAGTTTTTTATCACATCATTCTTCATCCTTTTCGTTTTTTTTATTTAAATCTGACTTTATATCAGATTATAGCGAAGATAATAAGTTAAACGGAAAAACACAAAAAAATAGCGAGTGCAGAAACTGGAAAATAGCTTCTGGAAAAACTATAAATTATCAATGAGGAATTATGAATTATCGTACAAGTTTGACGATCCGAACAATACCGAACAATTGCTGAGTGAAGCGCCATTGCACACGAAAAAATCAATCAATTTAAATTATCTTAACATCTTTGCATTTAACATCATTCAAAACATAACATTAATTATCCCAAAATCAGCTAAAAATCTTAAATTTGCATCTTATCGAAAATTTGTAAAAAGCAAAGCAATATATATCATGATGACATCACAAGAGATACGTCAGAAATTTTTAGATTATTTTAAAAGTAAAGACCACCTTATCGTTCCTTCGGCGCCAATTGTGCTGAAAGACGACCCTACTTTAATGTTTTCCAACTCTGGAATGACGCAGTTCAAAGATTTTTTCTTAGGCTACAAAACGCCTACCGCCCCAAGAATTGCCGATACACAAAAGTGTCTGAGAGTTTCTGGGAAGCATAATGATTTGGATGATGTAGGTAGAGATACTTACCACCACACCATGTTTGAAATGTTGGGAAACTGGTCTTTTGGTGATTATTTTAAGAAAGATGCTATTGCTTTTGCCTGGGAATTATTGACGGAAGTGTACGGAATTCCGAAAGAAAATTTATACGTAACAATTTTTGAAGGAGACGCTTCTGAAAATCTTGAAAGAGATCAGGATGCCTATGATTTCTGGAAATCTCACATTTCTGAAGACAGAATTATCAACGGAAATAAGAAAGATAATTTCTGGGAAATGGGTGAAAGCGGACCGTGTGGACCGTGTTCTGAAATTCATATTGACATAAGATCTGAAGAAGAAAAAGCTAAAGTTTCAGGACTTGAATTGGTAAATAACGACCATCCTCAAGTGGTAGAAGTCTGGAATCTGGTTTTCATGGAATTCAACAGAAAAGCTGACAAATCGTTGGAAAAACTTCCTGCTCAACACGTGGACACAGGAATGGGCTTCGAACGTCTTTGTATGGCGCTTCAAGGGAAATCTTCCAATTATGACACCGATGTTTTCACGCCTTTAATTGCTAAAGTTGAAGAACTTTCAGGTAAAAAATATACAGGAATTTTAGAAGACGAAAAAGATATTGCAATTCGTGTGGTGGTAGATCACATCAGAGCGGTTTCGTTTGCGATTGCAGACGGACAATTGCCTTCAAACGGAGGAGCTGGTTACGTAATCCGAAGAATTTTAAGAAGAGGAATTTCTTATTCTTACAGATTCTTAGATATGAAAGAGCCTTTCCTTTATCAGTTGGTAGCTGTTCTTCAGAATCAAATGGGAGCATTCTTCCCTGAGTTGGAGAAGCAAGGAAATTTGGTAACAGAAGTTATCAAAAGTGAGGAAGAATCTTTTCTTAATAAGATCGAAAATGGGTTAATTAGAATTAACAACATCATCAAAGACACCCAAAACAAAGGAGAAACGATTGTTCCGGGGAATTTGGTTTTTGAATTATATGATACACACGGATTTCCTGCAGATTTATCACGAATCATTGCTGAAGAAAAAGGATTGACGATTGATGAACAAGGTTTTGCTGAAGAAATGCAAAAGCAAAAAGACCGTTCTAGAGGTGATTCTGAACAAAAAGTATACGACTGGGTAAACTTAGAAGAAAGAGAAGAAAAATTCGTGGGTTACGACCAAATCGAAGCGGAAACCTACATTACAAGATACAGAAAAGTAGAAAATAAAGACGGCGAATTTTATCAGGTTGTATTAAGCAACTCTCCTTTCTATCCAGAAGGTGGTGGACAAGTTGGTGATAAAGGTGTCCTTGAAAATGCTACGGAAAGCTTCGAAGTATTAGAAACTAAAAAGGAAAACGGATTAATTATTTCTTTAATCAACGGTCTTCCGAAAGATGCAGGAGCACTTTTTTATGCTAAAGTAGATGCAACCGACAGAAAAAATTCTCAGGCAAATCACTCTGTAACTCACTTGTTACATGAGGCTTTGAGAGATGTTTTAGGAACTCATGTTGAACAGAAAGGTTCGTACGTTGGTCCTGATTATCTTCGTTTTGACTTCTCTCATTTCAATAAAATGACGGAGGAAGAATTGGCTTTGATTGAAGAAAAAGTGAATGCAAAAATCAAAGAAAGCATTGCATTGCAGGAATTCAGAAATATCCCGATCAAAGAAGCGATTGACAAAGGTGCAATGGCTTTATTTGGTGAAAAATATGGTGACAACGTTAGAATGATCCAGTTTGGAAGTTCGAAAGAACTTTGCGGTGGAACTCACGTGAAAAGCACCAGCGAGATCGGTCATTTCAAAATCAATTCAGAAAGTTCTGCAGCAGCGGGAATCAGAAGGATTGAAGCGATTTCAGGAGATAAATCTGAGGAATATTTCAAAAATTTAGAAAAACAGATCATTGAGCTTTCTCAATTGTTAAAATCTAAAGATGTTGTAAGATCTATCGAAAAATTAATTGAAGAAAATTCTTCCTTAAAAGCGGAAGTTGAAGCATTCAAAAAAGAAAAAGCAAAAGGCGAAATTGGTGATTGGAAAGGAGCTTACGAGCAAAAAGGAGACAAATTACTTTTAGTAAAGAGAACTTCTTTGGATGCCGGTTCGGTAAAAGATATTGTCTTCCAGTTGAAGCGAGAAATTCCGACTTCCATTACGGTTATTCTGTCCGACGCAGACGGAAAACCAATGATTACTGTTGGCGTTTCCGATGATTTAGCAGGAATTTATCAGGCTGGAGCACTCATTAAAGATTTAGCAAAAGAAATCCAAGGCGGCGGTGGCGGAAACCCGGGTTTCGCAACAGCAGGAGGAAAAAATCTTGATGGCTTGGAAAATGCTTATCAGAAGGCTTTGAATATTTAATTTTTATAATTAAATCAAACATAATAAAGCAGTTGTTTTTTAACAGCTGCTTTTTATTTTTAACGGAATATTTTATTTATATTGGTTTATCATTATAAAAAACACAATGACAAAGGTTTGGTTTTTATTATTTTTCTCACTTCTACTTTCTTGTAAAGAAGCAAAAACTATAGATTACGACAAACGTCATGCTCTCATTGCAAATATTAATGCTAAAAATAATCTACTCGTCTATTCTTATTGGGAAGACAATAACTATGCAATAAAAGTAGAAGATTTAAAAACCAATAAAACAATTTTCTCAACAAAAATTACAGATAATTGCTTTACTGAGCCAAGAATATATCAAGACAAATTATATTTCCCAGAATCAAATCATACATTTACTTGTATTGATTATAAAACCCAAAAAATCATCTGGAAATCATCTACTAAAGGCAGAATAAGAGAATTTCAAATCGTAAAAAATGATGTTATTATCGCAAGTATTAATGTATATGGTTTAGTTGCCATCAACTCAAATACAGGAAAAGTAATGTACGAATTATTACTTCGTTCTGATAAGGATTGTCTGGTTGATGATGCTCCACGACCTGTTGGTTTTGATGAAAATTATTTTTATGTCGCTAATTTTAATTGTTCATCTTTATCTGCTTACGAGATTTCTTCAGGCAAAAATGTTTGGAGCAGGAAAGAAAATCCAACTCCATTATCTAATTTTACTGTTGCAGGAAAATACATTCTCATAGGAAGTAAAGAAAATGATGAAAAAAGCGAAATCATTTTACTGGAAGCCAAAACGGGAAAACTACTCTTTCAACAAAACGCATCATTTAATATTTTCGCTGATCCTGTTTTTTATCAAAATAAAATATACTATCAAACCAACGAATCTCTGTTAAATGAATTTGATATTGAGAAAAAGAGAAATAAGACAATATTTAATTTCAATACAACAGATCATATCGGTTGCAATCAAATATTTCCTCTAGATCATTCTTTATATATTCAGGATTGTAATTATAACATTAATAAAATTGATTTAACAACCAATAAAAGAAAGATTGTAGATAAAGGTTCAAAAGGATTATTGGGCGTTTACAAAATTAATAATCAGGTTAAATTTATTTATTAAAAGAAAATTCAAAAGCCTTAAAAATCTTAAATAAATCCCACTTTTCAAAAATAAGAGAATTAAACAACAAAAAAACCACTATATAACTTTCATATACAATGGTTTTTATTTTTAACAAAAGATTATATTTTTTCTTGAGGTTTTGTAACTTTCATATCAATAGTTTTGTCTTATTAACAAAAAACTCAATGACAAAACTTTTATCTCCGTTATTTTTATTTTTTACGATATTATTTTTCGGTCAGACGCAACTGAAAGTATTCAACAAAAATAATAAACAACCCATTCAGAATGCTGCCGTTTATTGTGACGATAATCTGCTCGGAAAAACCAATCATGAAGGTGTTTTGTCATTTAAAACAAAATGTAAAAAGGTTGAAATTCTTGCCAGTAATTTTGAAGATGCTTTGGCTGATGTAAAAAAATCGATGGACGTATCGATGAAGCCGTTGTCTGAAAAAATGGACAATATCGACAGGGTTGTCATTACAGATAAAAGTGATCCGCGAGCATTAAAAATTTTGGATGAAGTGAATAAAAGAGCCAAAGAAAACTCTCCGAAATCTCTGGATTCCTACAATTTTAAATCTTACACCAAATTTTCTATCGACGTAGATAAAGATTCTATTGATACTTTTAAAAACTTTTTAGCGACAAGAAAAGATTCACTTTCAAAAGTTGATCAGAAAGATTTTAAACAAAAAGAAAGTGAAAAAAAAGATTCGCTGACGAACGAAGATTTTTTGAGTGCGACTGAGCAAAGCCAAATGTTTCTTTGGGAAAAAGCAACGGAATACAAATTCTCTCAGAAATTCGGTGAAAAAACCAATATCATCGACAACAGAATGTCGGGTTTTAAAAATCCGATTTATGAAGCTTTGGCGATTAATATTTCCAATCTGGACAGAACTCCGAGACAGTTGAGACCGGAAAACAGGAAGTTTTTCAACTTTTATCTTTCCGATACTTTACAGCTTGACGGCAGAAAAACGTTCGTCATTAAGTTCAAAGAAATTACAGACAAGAAAAAGCAGAATCCGAGAAAATTCAACGGGAAAATATATATTGATGCAGAAAATTTTGCCTTAAAAAAGTTTGAAAGCGCCAACAAAAAAAGAAACGAAGGTGATATTGTTTCTGTCTGGAAACCCATCAACAAAAAATGGTTTTTAGATTATGAAGATATCAAATTAAAAATGGGCGACCAAAGCTTTAATACGTCTAAAAAAGATAGTTTAAAACCTGGAGAAAAACCTAAATACAATAAGAAAACCTTTGGAAATTATCTGTATGTAAAAAATCGTTTCTTTGATTTTGAACTCGATGAAGCGCAGAAAGCATCCGACTTCAAAGGCTATTCTCTTGAAATGAAAAGCTCCGACGGAAGCTTGCTTCAGCAATACAGAAACCGACAGTCTTACCACGAGAGAAAGCGCTACTTACACCAAAATCGACAGTTTTGTACAAAAGCATGATTTTGAGAAAAAATTAAATACTTTGACGCAATTATTGCGAGGAAACCTTCGCTATAAAATGATTGATTTTGATCTTACTAAATTTTTCAGTTATGATAAATACCAAGGTTTACGTTTGGGAGCAGGCGTGAAACTGAACGAGAAATTCAGCAAAACATTTTCTCCCTATGGTTATTTCGGATATGGTTTTAAGGATCATCGTTGGAAATACGGTTTAGGTTTAGACGTTAAATTATCCTCCAAAAGAACGTCTGTTTTCCGTGTTGATTATGTAGACGATGTCTTTGCAGCAGGGAGATTCAGCAATAATATGTGGGATATGATGATGAAAGTAAACGACATTAATCTTGATCTTCACAATGCCACTTTCTATAAAAACCAAAAATGGGGAGCTTCATTTCTTTATGATATTTCCAATTCATTAAGCATGAAAATCGCCGTGAATAAAGAAAAACAAGAGGCACTTTTCGATTATCAGTATAAAAATTTTGGGAACAGTTTTGATAATACCAGTGCAACATTATCATTAAAATTTGCTCCGAATGACAAAAATATCATGACGCCAAGCGGAAAATTCACCTATGAAAAAGGCTATCCTCAGATTTTTATGAATTACGAAAAAGGATTCAAAACCTTAGGCGGAGATTTGGATTATCATCGATTGGACGCCTTAATTATTCACCAGTTCAGATCAAAATTAGGCTTCACCAACATCAAGCTTTTCGGAGGAATATCTTCAGGAACGGCTCCAATCTGGAAGAATTTTGAAATTGCGGGTCAGAGAGATCAAAATTCTGATAACTGGTCTTCTGCGATCAATACTCCCACCAACTTAGGATTTGCGACGATGCCTTCAGGAACTTTCTTTGCGGATAAATTTGTCGGATTTAAAGTTTCACAATATTTACCGTTTAGGTTTAAAACTTTTGGGTCAAAATATTCTAACATCGAACTTGAGTATCAATCGGCAATTGGAGGTTTTAAAAACAGTGCAGATCATCAATTCCAATTCCAAGTCTTAGATCATTATTATCAGGAAGTCGGATTTATATGGAACCGGTTTTTGGGCAGAAATTTCGGAGTTGGCTTCTCCTACAGACTGGGATATTACCAAACATCACAATTTAAAGATAATTTTGGTATAAAGTTCAGATTAAACATTCTTTAATAAATTTTGATTATTGTAAACATATCTATCAAACTCTTGAAAATTTCGGGAGTTTTTCTTTTATTATGAAAGATAATTCCAATTAAAAATGATATTAATATCAATTAACAAAACTTTTCTAAGACAATAAATATCAGTAATTTTACCCAGTTTTTCACATGAAAAGGGTTTTACTATTTATATTTTTCTGGACGTATATTTTTGGTTATTCACAATCGAAAGTTGCTTCTATTGAAGGCGTTGTGATAGAAGACAAAAGCGACCCGAGAGCCCTGGAAATATTAAAAAAAGTCAATCAGTTATTTAGAGAAAACTCTCCGAAAACCCTGGATTCTTACGCTTATAAATCGTACGAAAAAATCTCTCTGGATATTGATGAAGACAGCATAACTCAATTCAACCAATTCTTCGAAGAAACCGGAATGTTCAAGAAGAAGAGAGAAAAAGATTCGTTAAACAATATTTCAGCCCGAAAAATATTTTCAAAGAGCAAATTGTTCCTGTGGGAAAGAGCTCAGGAGTTTTTATACTCAAAAAAATACGGGGAAAAAATTAATATTCTCGACAACAGAATTTCCGGACTGAAACAGCCGATTTACGAGATGATTGCCCTTCAGCAAAGCAACAGAGATAAACTTCCGGCCCAGCTGAAACAGGAAAACCGCGGACTTTACCGATTCTTTTTAACGGATACGATTACCATGGACGGAAGAAAAAATTTCGTCATTCGTTTCAGGGAAGTTAATTATAAAAAAGCTGATAAAAAGAGAAAATACAATGGAGCGATTTATGTTGATACCGAAACCTACGGAATCAAAAAAATCGAAAATTTCAGTAAAAATAAAAACGACGGAATCATCACAAGTACATGGATTTTCTTCAATAATAAATGGTTTTTAGCAGATGAAACAGTAAAACTGAAGATGAGCAATATGGCGATGGAAGAAGACGACAAGGAGCATCCGGAAGAAAAGCATGAGAAAAAAAATAAACAGAGTTTCGGGACTTATGCTTTCCTCACTTCAAAATATTTTGACTATAAATCTCCGATTGAAAATGATCAGAAAGACTTTAAAGGATATACTTTTTCGGTAAAAAACCTCGGCGGAAAAACATTAGATCAATATCGAACCGATCCGTTATCTGAAAGGGAAAAAAATACGTACACCACCATCGATAGCCTTGGAAAAATTTATAATATTGATACCAAAGCGAGAGTTTTAACTGGTTTATTAAACGGACAAATAAGAGTCGGAGCAGTTGATTTTGCGGTGGATGAAATCGCGAATTTCAACTCTTATGAAGGTTTCAGGTTAGGTTTAAAAGCTAAACTTAATGAGACTTTTAATCCTTATTTTTCGCCTGATTATTATTTTGCGTACGGTTTTAAAGATGATAAACTGAAGTATGGAATCGGTTTGGATATTAAGACAACACTTGATAAAAACTCCTTTTTCAGGCTTGATTATATTGATGATGTGACGGCCTCCGGAGAATTTTACCGAAGACTCTGGAATTTCAAAATGAGGATGGCAAATTTTGGAAATAACTTAAATAACGACCGATATTATCATTTCAAAAGTGTTTCTATGTCTTATTTAAATGATGTGACAAATGGTTTGACGCTGGTTTTTGCCGCAAGAAGAAATGTTGAGGAAGCCATGTTCGATTATTCATTCAGAGACCGAGGTCCTGCTTTTGATAATTTCAACACGTTATTTACGTTAAAATATTCTCCGAATTCAACGAATATCATGACGCCGCAAGGGAAATCTCTGATCGATCAGAAATATCCTGAGTTGTATTTTAATTACGAACAGAGCTACAAAACTTTTGGTGGAGATTTTAATTATACCCGATTTGATGCGCTTTTCGTTCATAATTTTAAAACAAGATTCGGAACGACAGGATTCAGATTATATGGCGGAATGGTTTTCGGAGATGCCCCGATCTGGAAAAACTTTACAATGAACGGATTGGCTTCCCCGAGAAGAGATTTTAATTTTAACCTTACCTCATTCCTCGGATTTGCCACTTTGGAGGGCGGAAAATATTATAGCGACCGATTTGTTGCCTATTATTTTACCCACAAAGTTCCTTTCTATTTTAAAAGTTTTGGGCAGAATATTTCAAGTTTCGACTTTGTTTTGAGAGGCACAATCGGAGATATGACACATCCGGAATACCATCAATTCAGATTCCGACCTTTGAATCATCTGTATCAGGAAGTTGGCTTAGAATGGAATAATTTCCTTTCCTCTTACTTTAATTTAGGATTATTTTACAGAGTCGGATATTATACAACTCCGAATTTTATGCAGAACTTTGCCGTTCAGTTTAAATTAAAACTATTAGAATTCTAAATAGTGGTAATGAGCAATTGTAAAAATAAAAATAGTATATGCAAAAAATAGAAATACAAGCAGAACAGTTCTTCGAATTATTAAAATTAAAAGACACATCGATGTGGGAAATTTTTGCCCAAATGATTGATGGAAACGAAAAAGAAATCATCTTTTTAGACAATGAAAACAAGATTCTTTTCAATTATGTTCTTCCTGCAGAAAAAGAGAAAATGGAAGAAGACAGAAAAGAGTTTTCAAAAGAATTTGCGGATAAATTATCGAGCGGTAATTAATGTTGGAGAGTTTTAGCGTGAAGAGTGATAGCGATTCTACTCAAACTCTATTACTCTAAAACTCTCCCACTCTTAAATATATCAACCGTTTTCTTAGCTTCCGCAACATAATGAACTCTCAAGATTTTTGCTCCCTGTTGTAAAACTTTCAGGTGTAATTTCTGAGTTTCTTCATTAATATCCAAAGCAGATTTCCCAAGCGGTTTGTAAATAAAAGATTTTCTTGAAATCCCGATCAATAAAGGGGATTTTCCAAATCCTAAATATTTTACTTCATCGATCATTTTCATCTGATCTTCCACTGTTTTTCCGAAACCGAAACCGGGATCAAGAATAATATCATGAACTCCCTTTTCTAATAATTCATTGGTTTTTTCAGAAAAATACTGATTCACAGAAAGCGTAATATCTGCGAATTTTATTTTATCATGCATCGTTTCATACGAAGGATTTACATGCATTAAAATATAAGGAAGCTTTGTTTCTGCGGCTGTACCAAACATTTTATCATCAAAATTACCGCCCGAAATATCATTAATAATATCAATTCCTTCATTAAATCCAAACTTCACGGTTTCAGCATAAAAAGTATCCAGAGAAATTAAAGCTTCCGGAAACTCTTTTTTAAGTAAAGAAATGATATTTCCAATTCTCTTAATCTCTTCTTCAAAACTCAAAAATTCTGCATTCGGACGTGTCGATTGAGGTCCAATATCGATGATTTCCGCTCCTTCTTTTAATAATTTTCCCGCATGATTCAACGCTGATTTTTCATTATTAAATTTTCCGCCGTCAGAAAAAGAATCGGGCGTAAGATTCAGAATTCCCATGATTTTCGGAACAGACAAATCGACCAGTCTTCCGTTGCAGTTGAGAGAGTTTGAGGATTTGAGTGTTTGAGTGTTTGAGAGTGCTGGAATCGGAAAATTTGAGGAAATATGAGCCTTGTTTGATGAGCTTTTATTGGACATTGGAATTATGAATTGAAATTTATTTTACAAAAATAAAACAAAAAAGAATGGTAAGATTCGAAAAAACGCAAAACTAAAGCTCTATTTAGCCAAACACTCCCACTCTCAGACCCTCCAACCCAAAAACCCTCTACTCTCAAACACAAAATTTCGTATATTTGAAAGATTAAGAGAATTTATGTCAAAAACGTCAGTACAGTTCGAGAATATTATTGGTGAATGCCGTGAACTTTTTAGTAAAAAATTACAGGATTACGGTGCAGCATGGAGGGTTTTGAGACCAAGTTCGATTACGGATCAGATTTACATTAAAGTCAACAGAATCCGTACGTTGCAGATGACCGACAAAAAAATGGTGGACGAAAGTGAAGAAGACGAATTCATTGCCATCGTGAACTACTCTATCATCGGACTGATTCAGCTTGAGAAAGGCTTTTCCAACGATTTTAACGAAAATAAAGAAGAGATTTTAAGTCTTTATGATAAATATTCTAACGAAACACAGGCTTTAATGGAAAGAAAAAACCATGATTACGGTGAAGCTTGGAGAGATATGAGAATTTCTTCGATCACAGATTTAATTTATCAGAAAGTATTAAGAACAAAACAAATTGAAGATAACCAAGGTGTTACCATCGTTTCAGAAGGGTTGGATGCCAATTATTTTGATATGCTGAACTATGCCGTTTTTTGTTTAATTAAATTCTCCGAAAAAGAAAACAACATCGAATCCAAAACAATTTAGCTATGATAAAAGGTTTATTACGTTTCCTTATCGCCATCATTTTCATCCTTTCCGGTTTTGTAAAAGCGGTGGATCTGGTTGGTTTTTCCTTTAAAATGGAAGAATATTTTGCTCCCAATGTTTTCAATATGCCATTTCTGGAAAAGTTCGCACTGCTTTTTTCAATTATCGTAGTGGTTTTAGAGCTTGTTCTTGGGTTTATGCTTTTAATAAAATTAAAACTTAAATTCACTCTTTCTGCATTAATTGCGCTTTGTATTTTCTTTGGTTTTCTCACGTTTTATTCGGCCTATTTCAATGTAGTGACGGATTGCGGATGTTTTGGAGATGCTATTAAATTCACGCCTTGGCAGAGTTTCGTGAAAGATGTTGTGCTTTTGATAGGATTAATTTTCATATTTATCCTTTACAGAAAGGAGTTTAAGAAGAAAGATGCGTACAGCTACAGTGGTAAAAAAGAAACCGGAAATAAATTTAAATATATTCTTTTAGCTATATTTTTTATCGGAATGATCTTCGTTGGAGCTCATGGAATTGTTCACGAACCGCTTATTGACTTCCGTGATTATAAAATCGGAACAGATTTAAAGGCAGAAAAACAAAAAATCAATAAAAATCCTTCTGAATACAAAACGTTTTATTCTCTTAAAAATTCGAAAACAGGAGAAGTTTTAAAGATCAATCAGGACGATTATATTAAAGAAACAAAATATTGGGCAGAAGGTTCGCCGTGGAAAATTGAGGAAGGAAAAAATGAATCTGTTTTGATAAAACAAGGTTACAAATCTGAAATCGCAAAATTCAAAATCGAAGATCCTACAGGATTGGAAGTGACTGAATCCATCATCAATGCTCCAAAAGCGATTCTGGTTTTCTCTTATCAACCGCAAGATGTTTCCCCTGAATTACTGAAGCAAGTGGAAGCTAAAGTCAAGACTCAGGGCGCTAATGTTGTGTACGGAGTTTCAACGTTGCCAAATACTTTCAAAACCATCAAAAATACGATGATGGACGGAAACTGCCATTAAAACCATTGCAAGAAACAACCCTTTTGTTTTAATTTTACAAAACGGAAAAATTGTAGACAAACAACCTGCAAAAGACTATGTGAAATAGTTAATTGTGAAATGGGTAATGATAAATTGTTATTTTTAAATGCAGTCAATTAAATTTTAATTTAAACCAAACTTTAAACATACTTTAATGCAAAAATCAAATAAATCGATCGCCGGTTATCACTTATTAATGATCCTTTCCTCTGTAGACGGAGAATTTGCTCCGGAAGAAGGAATGCTTGTTCAGCAATATTTAGCCGATGAATTTCCTTTTAAAGTGGATTTGGATAATGAACTTGAAGTGATCGCTTTGCTTCAGCCTGAAGAATGGAAAGGTCATTTTGAATTTCATGCGCGTTGTTTCTTCGACGATTCTACGGAAGAAGAGCGTGTGAGTTTCATTCAATTTGCAAAAACATTAATCAAAGCTGACAATATTGTTACCGATGAGGAACACACTTTCTATACGCTTTTGAAAAACCTTTGGAATATATAATTAATTGAGAAATTAGATAGTAGAAGTTAGAAATTAGTATGAGAAACAGCCAATTTCTAACTTCTAAAGTCTAGCTTCTAACTTCTAAAATAAGATCTATGAGAAGAAAAATAGTTGCAGGAAACTGGAAAATGAACAAAAATGTAATTGACGCTCAACAATTAATGGTTCAATTACTTAGCTATAAAAATAATAACGCAACAAACTGTGAGGTTTGGATCGCTCCTCCATCTTTATACTTAATGATGGCAAAAGATATCTTCGAAAAAGATGAAATCGGAGTATTTTCTCAGGACATGAGTGAGCACGAAAGCGGAGCTTATACAGGAGAAATTTCTGTAGATATGTTGGAGTCAATCGATGCAACAGGTTCATTGATAGGACATTCTGAAAGAAGACAATACCATGGTGAAACAGATTCTCACTGCAACAGAAAAGTAAAATTGGCTTTGGATAAAGGCTTAATTCCTGTTTACTGTAATGGTGAAACTTTGGAACAAAGAAAAGCGGGACAACATTTTGAAGTCGTTAAAAACCAAACTGAAGTTGCTCTTTTCACGCTTTCTGCAGAAGAAATTAAGAAAGTAGTTATCGCTTACGAACCAGTTTGGGCAATCGGAACAGGTGAAACGGCGACTCCTGAACAAGCTCAGGAAATCCACGCTCACATCAGAAGCATCATCGCTGCAAAATACGGACAGGAAGTTGCTGACGAAGTTTCTATCCTTTACGGAGGTTCTGTAAAACCGGATAATGCTAAAGAAATTTTCTCTCAACCGGATATCGACGGTGGTTTGATTGGTGGAGCTGCTTTGAAGCTTGAAGATTTTTCTAAAATTATTGAGGGTTTTAATTAATCCTAATTAAAATATTTTATATGAAGATCGTCATTTTGACGGTCTTTTTTTGTTTATCTATTTCCCACAGATTACACGGATTTACACAGATTTTTGTGTTTTATTCGTGAAAACATTTGTGCTAATTGTGTTTAAATATTTTCGCAGATTTTCTTTAACGCAAAGTTTTAATTTAATTATAATTAATTTTAAGTGAGCTAAGAATAATCAACAAGTTGATTTGATGAAGCTATATTTTCAAGCTTCGCGTAGCAAATTTATTTGCCTTTTGATAACTAAAATCATAGATTTAAAAATAAAATCTTTGCGTTTAAATTAATTTTAAAATTCAAAAATAAAACTCAAACATCTGCGCAAATCCGTGCAATCTGTGGGAAACAAAAGCATATAAAAACAAAAGCGGCGGCATCTTTGATGCCGCCCCTTTTTTACAAAATCTAATTATTGAATATCGACTATATACATAGTTCCTTTGTCTTGCTTCCCGGTTTTAGGAAGAATTTTCGTTTTCGGGTTTCCGTTTCCGTCGTCTGCAACACCAAAATCATCATCATTGAAAACTGCCAGTTTATTATTTCCTAAATAAACAATTCCTTCGAATTTATCGTGTTCGTAACCAATTTTTGCGACCAAATCAACTGCTAAAGTTTTAGGAACAGGTGAAAATCCTGCTGTACTTAGCTCAGCCCAAGTAGATTGCTCAAGCGTTTTTCCGTTGATTTTCATTCCGTCTACGGCTGTTAAATCTGTCCCTGAAACATCAGAAGCTCCTGCAAGATTGATTCTGTACACTTTTTTAAGTCCGCCAACAGAACCGAAATTTCCGTCTCTTTCAATGACTAAAAACTCAGTATTGCTGATTGGCGTGATGTCGCAAACAGAATCTGAAGCTCCGCCATCTTGTTTATATAAATATTGTTTTGTTTGTCCCGTTGCCAGATCAAATGTTACAATTCTCGTTAACGTAGTATTCGTCGCCAAAGCTTTTGACGGAACATACATGGTCGACTGCATTGTACCTACCAGCATTTTTCCGTCCGGTGTCATACACATTCCTTCCATTCCTCGGTTGGGTCTTCTTTTCGCAAAAACGGCAGGAAGTTTTCTAGTCCCTGTATTGACTCCAATCGGACTGATTCTCTCCAATTCCACTCCTTCTGCATTGTAATGAACGATGTGAGGACCGTATTCATCAGAAACCCAGAAAGTTCCGTCTGCTGCAGCCACAATACTTTCGCTGTCTAATCCGTAATTATCTGTTCCCAAAACACTTCCGTCTGCAGCATAAGCAACTTCCCCCGTACTTCCCATTCCTACAGGGTTTGGAAGACCTGTAATAGGTTGTCCGGAAGGGTTTTTAAGCTTAATATATTTGATAACTTCAATATTTCCTTCAGCATTGATTTTGAAATGCATAATGGTCGGCGTAAAATTCGGAACCAAGATTTTAATTCCGTTTGAATACGCTACATTCGGACCACGGTCTGTGATGACATAAAATTCTCCTTTTCTGGTTGGATGCGCTGTAGC
This sequence comes from Chryseobacterium ginsenosidimutans, assembly GCF_024807225.1. GTDB lineage: Bacteria > Bacteroidota > Bacteroidia > Flavobacteriales > Weeksellaceae > Chryseobacterium > Chryseobacterium ginsenosidimutans. Next base: position 1,747,073 of record NZ_JANUCO010000001.1, on the reverse strand, counting down.
TCCCGAACCGAAACCTCCGTTAATAATATTCACTCCATTCAAAGTCATTAAGCTTGAAAAAGGAAATTCCTGTGGAAGTTTAGAATAATTAATATCCTGATTGGTCGTATTTTCATCATTATTACATGCCGTCAAAGAAATGAAAGCAAGTAGAGGCAACAAGATTTTTTTCATGTTTACTTTTATTGGATGCGAAAGTAGTTATTGATTGTAAACTTATCTTGAATGCAATGATAATTGTATTTTAATTTTTTATAAGGAGCTGTTTCCGGCTTTCCGCTATATCTTTTTCGCCACCGCTTTTTTCAAGCCCTCGCAAAAAAAGGATGTCGCTGCAATCCGGGCTATGGCGTTTGTCATTCTTTCAACGATATTACAAGATCACCCACTTTATCATTTCGTAGAAATTCAGGCTCATTCTGTAGAAATTGAATTATGAAATCATTGTAACTCTATGGGTAAATGAGAGAAATATTAAATTTATATTTTTCCTTCGTCGAAATGACATGCAGGCTTTTTATCCACTATTTGGCTTATCAGTTTTTATTCAAATTTGTGCACAAAAAAACGCATCAAAATAAATTGATGCGTTTTGTATTATTCTTTCAAGAAAATTATTTTTTCTCTTTTGATCTCTGTAAAACTTCGTCTACCATTCCGTATTCTTTTGCTTCGGTAGAAGTCATCCAATAATCTCTGTCTGACGCTTTTTCTACCCATTCGTAAGTCTGACCAGAATGATCTGAAATAATGTCATACAATTCTTTTTTAAGCTTCAACATCTCTCTCAAGTTGATTTCCATGTCAGAAGCAACTCCTTGAGCACCTCCTGAAGGTTGGTGAATCATTACTCTTGAATGCTTAAGTGCAGAACGTTTACCTTTTTCACCTGCAACCAATAAAACTGCCCCCATTGAAGCAGCGATACCTGTACAGATTGTCGCAACATCAGGCTTAATGATCTGCATCGTGTCATAAATTCCTAAACCGGCGTAAACGCTTCCACCAGGAGAATTGATATAAATCTGGATGTCTTTTGAAGGATCTGCACTTTCTAAGAATAAAAGCTGTGCCGTCACAATATTAGCAACCTGATCGTCGATTCCTGTTCCCAGGAAAATGATTCTGTCCATCATCAAACGAGAGAAAACGTCCATCTGAGCTACGTTTAATCTTCTTTCTTCCATGATATATGGAGTAAGATTTGTTGGACCATACATTCCCATATACTGATCGGTAACTAAACCGTTATTTCCTAAATGCTTTACAGAGAAATCTCTGAATTCTTTTTTAATGTCCATATTTCTATTGTGTATTATTACATTTTACGAAGTTTAATTTACAACTTTTATTCCTAAAATTTTATAGGACTTTTTGTCACAGACAAGCGGTAATAATTAAACAGTTTGTCTGTAATTATCTTTTCCGGTTCACATAAATTCCTTTGATAGGAGAATATTCAATGATATCGCTTAGTCGTATGGAAGCTTGTTTTAATAACGTAATTTTCTGGATCAGCTCATAATATTTCACCTGATCAGAATCGCTGTATTTATCCAGTTCGCTTGCCGTTTCTTTTATTAAATAATCAATATATCTGTATTTGTGTAGCAAGACATCACCTTTTACCTGGTCGGCAATTTTATCCCCATAATTTGGCGGAAATATATTTCTGGAAGCCCAGTTTTCAAGATCATCCAAAGGAAGCAATGCATCTACGACTTTTGTGGTAATTTGTTCGTCCATAAAAGTTACAAAAAAGTTTCCGCTTCGAAGCTCATCATTCTGAATTCCTTCTTTTACCTGATTGATGATGATTTCGTTTCCTTTTACTAAAAACTCGTACTGTTCTTCGTCAAAATGATGCAAAATCTCTTCAATAACGGTAATTTGATATTCGCCGTTATTATCATCCGTTCTTTTTAAAACAATATCGCCAAACATCAACATATGATCGACCAATTTATTCTCCATAAACAAAACTTCAAACAAAAACGGATCGGCTTTTTCCTCATCCAAAGGCACAATCTCCATTTTAACGGGAGCTGCATTTTCCTTCTGCTGCTGAACGTGTTGCGTCTGATTTTGTGTTACCTGTCTCTGAACATCCAGTTCGTTGAATAAACTCTGCTCAGACAATCCGAATTTATTGGAAACCTGCTTAAGATAAACCTCTCTTTTTAAAGCATTCTGAACAAAACCAACCGATTTTACGATATCTCGGATCGCTTCAGCTTTTTTTATCGGGTCATTTCCGACTTCTTTTAAAAGAATTTCAGCTTTAAAATCAATAAAATCCATCGCCTCATTTTCGATGAATTTTTCTACATATTCCTGCGGATGTTTTCTGGCAAAAGAATCGGGATCGTCACCATCCGGAAACAGAAGAACACGAATGTTCATTCCTTCCGTCAACAGCATATCTATGCTTCGGAAACTCGCTTTAATTCCGGCATTGTCACCATCAAAAAGTATGGTCACGTTTTCCGTTAATCTCTTTATTAGCTTGATCTGTTCCGTTGTTAAAGAAGTTCCGGAACTCGCCACCACATTTTCAATTCCGGACATATGAAGCGAAATCACGTCCATATATCCTTCCACCAAAAGACAGATATTTTTTCTTGAAATTGCCTGTTTTCCTTGGTTTAATCCGTAAAGAACATTGGATTTATGATAAATTTCGGTTTCCGGCGAGTTGAGATATTTCGCCGTTTTGACATTATTTTTAAGAATTCTCGCGCCAAAACCAAGAACTCGACCCGAAAAACTGTGAATCGGGAACATGACTCTTTCACGGAAACGATCGATTCCGTTGGGAGCATTTTCAGGGAAAATTGATAATCCCGATTTTTCTAATATTTCCTTTGAATATCCTTTTTCAATGGCAAATTCGGTAAAAGAATTTTTCTTTTCCGGAGAATATCCCAACTGGAATTTTCTGATAATATCGTCCCGAAGTTCACGCTCTTTAAAATAAGACAATCCAATCGATTTTCCTTCTTCAACTTCCCAAAGAAAATTTTGGAAATACTCATTCGCAATTTCATGGATTTTGTATAATAAATCTCTTTCAGACTGTGCATTTTTTGCTTCTTCTGAATATTCGCGTTGATCTTCTTCAATCTCAATTCCATACTTTTTCGCAGCGTGACGAAGTGCTTCCGGATATGTGAAATTTTCGATCTCCATTAAAAAAGAAATCGCCGTTCCTCCTTTGCCTGTCGAGAAATCTTTCCAGATCTGTTTACTTGGTGAAACTACAAAACTTGGTGATTTTTCATCATGAAACGGACTGAGTCCTTTAAAATTAGACCCTGCCCTTTTCAACTGCACATATTCGCCAACAATCTCCTCTACCCGGATTGTTGAGAATATTTTATCTATGGTCTGCTTGGAAATCATGTTGCAAAAATAGGCATTTAATGTAAATTTTAGTGCTGAAAAACAGACTTCAAATTTTAAATTTTAATAAAATTTTGATTATAAATGACTTTATTTTTAATTATTTTTGAAATTATGGGGTGAGAAATATTTTGGATTTAAACCTCACAGGTTTTTGAAACCTGTGAGGTTTGATTTTTTTTGTAACAGTCGCAAATTCTTAGCCCCGATTGTAATGAAAATCCTTTTTTGCAAAAAAAGATTGCAATGGAAAGCGGGAAATAGCTCCTTAGAAATAATAAAAGTACAATTCGACGTAGTCAAAAAGCTTCCAATAAAAAGGGTAAACAAGTTTTAGCTATAAAAACTTATCGTCACTAAAAATGTTGCTTGAGTATATTTTTCTTAAAATTAATCCCACTTTAATTTTCATTCACAAACACTATTAAACATTCATTATTAAACGGAAAATCATACATTTGAGGGGTTGATTTAAATCATACTTTTGTTTTTATTAATTCTAATTAAAAATAATAAGTTTGTGCTGTAAAATATACCCACTAAGCATGATTTTAAATCGATTTTTTAAAAAACTAACCAGAAATAGGTTAAGCCTGATCGGAGCTTTGGTTCTGTCCAGCTGGAATATTTCAAATGCACAGATAGTTTCCTACTACTCTTTTGCACAAAGCCAGGGAACTTATACTCCACTTTCGAATCCTACCCATATTGTAACGGCAACGGCTGTTTCGGGAACGGGATTTTTAGACGAAAATGTATATACTTTAGATAATGTTATTCCTTTTTCATTTCCTTTTAACGGAACTAATTTTAATTCAATAAAAGTTCATGCCAACGGATTTATAAGTTTCGGAGCAACGACTACAACGGCTTCAGATCCGATAAGTTCAACAAATGCTTATTCAGGAGTAATTTCTCCTTTGGCGGCAGATCTTTCGTCTTTTTATAATATTAACGGAGTTTCAAGTGCGATTGATTATTCGGTTGTAGGAAATGCGCCAAACCGCGAATTTGTGGTACAATGGAGTCATTTCAGACCTTATGCTTCTACTCAGAATTCTTCTGCTTATCATGACTGGAATTTTCAGGCAAGACTTCATGAAAATGGAACTGTAAGATACGTTTATAACATGACTGCTGTAGGAAATCCAAGTGCAACGAATACAAAAGTAGGATTAAGAGGAACATCAAACAGTGATTACAACAGCAGAACAGCTTCCGGAAATGCAACCAGCAACTGGAATAATTCTAATCAGTCAACAAATTCGTCATCAGGAATTGCTTCTAATTACAACTTTCTTCCTTCTCAAGGCTTGACGTTTACATGGACAACACCGACTGCCTGTACAATTCCAGCTTCGCAACCTTCAAATTTAAACTTAACAAACACCGGAATTATTATTAACGGAACTTTCACACCGAGTTCTCCCGTTTCCGATAAATATTTAATTCTAAGAAATCTAAACGGAACGACTCCAAATGCTCCCGTAAACGGAACAGTTTATGTGACAGGTGAAAATTCATCGTTAAACAGTTATGTCGCCTATTACGGAACAAATACGACCTTTGAAAACAATTATAATTACGGGATTAAAGGAAATAATCAATATACGTATACCATTTATTCTGTAAATTCAAACTGTACAAACGGGCCTTTGTATAATGTGCAAAATCCTTTGACAAGTTCTATTAAAAACTGTCCGATTACGGTGAACGGAATTACAACGTCAAACATTACCTCTAATTCTTTCAACATCAACTGGTCGGCTTCCGAAAACGGAAATGCAAACCCGATTAATACGATCATCGAAGTAGCGACAGACAGTAATTTTTCTAATCAGATAGCGGGTTCGCCATTTACTTTTGGTACTTCAACGGTATCTCAAAATATAGCAGGAGTTCAGCCGAATACGCAATATTTTATCAGAGGAAAAAATGTGAGTACACAATGTGAAAGTGCTTATTCAAACACGGCAAGTCTCTTTACAGCTTGTGTTCCGGCGACAACATTGTACGAAACTTTTGATGCTGTTTCAGGAACAAATCTTCCAAACTGTTGGGGAAAAATTTTAACATCGAATAACAGCTCAATTCCGACAATTAGTTTAACAACAACTGACACATTTTCGACACCGAACAACATCAGTTTTTACGGAAACGGCGCAACAATGACGGATGCCGCGACAAAAGTAATTCTTGTAAGCCCAGAATTAACCAATTTAAATGCAGGAACTCACAGATTACGCATCAAAGCAAGAAGAACTTCTACCGATACAAAGCTTCAAATTGTAGCATTAACAGGGAATACAGCCTCTGCAAACGTAGAAATTATCGAAACAATTCCGCTTACAACAACGTATCAGGAATATACGGTTTATTTAAATAATTATACTGGTTCAGCCAATTATTTAGGGATCAGAAGAGTTGATGGAGGTACCTATACTTACATGTATATCGACGATGTAATTTGGGAACCGATTCCGTCTTGTACAGAACTTTCTTCCCTTACTTTAAATTCTGTAAGCTATAACGGAGCGAACATTTCTTGGACAAATGCAAGCAATCAACAGCCTACAAACGGATATGAATATATTGTGACTACAACAAATACTCCGCCTGCAAACACCGCGGCATTTGTGACTTTACCTTCAGGAACAAACTCAGTAAATCTTTCTCAGCTTACAAACGGAACGTATTATTTCTGGATCAGAAGATTGTGTTCTTCAACAGAGAAAAGCCTGTGGAAATCGGTAACATTTACTACAATTCCTACTGCTTCTGCTCCATGGAAAGAAGAATTTTTAACATCAAGTTTCCCAGAAGGCTGGATAAACGGGGGAAATCCTTTCACATTAGGAACAGCAAGAGGAGCAACAGGAAATGGAAATTCTGCCACGAATTTGTATAAAAATATATACGGAAGTATTTCAACAGGATCATTCAGTACCATTGCAGTAGGACCTTTGGGAACAAACAACTATGAATTGAGTTTCTATTACAAACAAAGTAATTTTAACAGTCCATACGCCGCGTTAACAGATTGGGGGAATTTTGATGTACAGATTTCAACGGACTTCGGAACATCATGGACAACCATAGGAACAGTGAATAACGAAGCAGGAACTGGAAATTATAGTAAGAAAACTTATTCTTTGGCAGCGTATCAAAATCAGTTTGTGCAGGTAAAAATTGTGGCAAACAGAACAGCAGGAGATTATGATCTTTCGTTTGATAATTTTGAGATCAAAGACAATATAATTCTTGCTACCCATGAAATTTCGAAAGATAAAATTAAAATTTATCCGAATCCTACAACTTCTGTCGTGAAAATTGATTCTGAAGAAAAAGTAAAATCTTTTGAATTATACAATATTTCAGGGCAACTGATCAGCAAAGGAGGTCAGGTTCAGGAAATCTCTTTGGAAGGCTTCAATTCAGGGCTTTATCTACTTAAAATAACGCTTGATAACGATAAGACTTTCGTTCAGAAAGTGATTAAAAAATAGGTATTAATTATTTACATTAAAACCGATTGAAGCGCTTCAGTCGGTTTTTTATTGATGAAAATTTAATGCAATTAATTATCTTTGCTTAAAAATGCAGTTCACAATTCATCATATTGAAGACTGGCAAAATATAGCCGAGACAGTCATTTCGCAACTCCAACACAACATTCTTTTATTAAAGGGAAATCTTGGCGCAGGAAAAACCACTTTTACCCAGTTTTTGCTTAAAAATTTAGAAAGTACGGATGAAGTGAATTCCCCAACCTATTCCATTGTTAATGAATACAATACACCGAAAGGAAAAATATATCACTTTGATCTTTACCGTTTAAAAAACCTCGAAGAAGTCTACGATATAGGAATTGAAGAGTATTTGGACAACGCTTTTCTTTGCATTATCGAATGGCCGGAAGTGTATGAAGAAGAGCTTTACGGGCTTAAGTTCCACGAAATGAACATCATCAACACCGGAGACCACAGAGAAATCACTTTCGACTAAATATTATGTATCTTTGCTCTTGAAATCGATTGTAAAATAACGACCTGTAAGAATTTAATTAATTTAAAGGATGAGTACGACAAATATTTTTACTCCTTTTACCGAAGAGGAACTGATGCCGAAGGAAGAAAAACTGGAGATCATCAAAAAAGGAAAACAATTCAGCATAGGAGTACCAAAGGAAACCTGTCTGAATGAAAGAAGAGCTTGTATCACACCCGATGCAGTACAGGTTTTGGTAGAGCATGGTCATGAAATCATCATAGAAGCAGGAGCCGGACAAGGCTCATTCTTTTCAGATCTGCTGTATTCTGAATCAGGAGCGAAAATTACGAACGATCCGAAAGAAGCTTTCGCGCAGGATTTAATTTTAAAAGTTAATCCTCCCACAGAAGAAGAAATCGATTATATGAAACCGAATACTTATCTGGTTTCGGCGCTTCAGATCAACTTAAGAGATAAAGATTATTTTTTAAAACTGGCAGAGAAAAAAGTCAATGCCATTGCATTCGAATTCATTGTTGACCAATATAAACAACTGGCTTTAGTAAGATTAATCGGCGAAATTGCAGGAACAGTTTCCGTTTTATACGCTTCCGAATTATTAGCCTTATCAAACGGCTTAATGTTGGGCGGAATTACAGGAGTAAGACCTGCAGAAGTTGTGATTTTAGGAGCAGGAATCGTGGGTGAGTTTGCTACAAAAGCAGCCATCGGTTTAGGAGCAAGTGTAAGAGTTTTCGACAATTCACTTTCAAAATTGAGAAGACTTCACACGTTGGTAGACAGCAGAGTTTCCTACATCGATCATCGATCCGAAAGAATTAAGCAAAGCCTTGAGACGTGCAGACGTGGTAATCGGAGCACTTCCAAGATTAAATATGACCCCAATCGTGACCGAAGAAATGGTCATGAAAATGAAAAAAGGCAGCGTCATCATCGATATTACCATCGACAACGGAAAAGTGATTGAAACTTCCGAGCTGACAACCATGGAAGATCCTTACATCATCAAACACGGTGTAATCCATTGCGGACTTCCGAATCTTACCTCAAGAATGCCGAGAACGACGACAAAAGCCATCTCCAATTTCTTTCTTTCTTACATCTTAAATTACGACGAAGAAGGCGGTTTCGAAAACATGCTGGTTCGCAAAAATGAAATGAAACAGAGTCTTTACATGTACAAAGGAAGACATACAAAGAAAATCATTTGCGATCGTTTCGGACTTACTTATCATGATATCAATCTTTTAATTTTCTAATGAAAAAACTCAAATTTTTTGCAATTGGGCTTGTTCCGGGACTTGCCATTGTATTTTTTGTCTTAAATAAAAAAGGCGCAAGCTGCAGCGGTTATCTTCCAAACAGCCGTGTTATTGCCGAAACACTTTCTAAAGATTTTAAGTATTCTGAAAATTTCAAAACAGAAATGAATACGTTGAAAATCAACGAAAAATTCTTGAAAGACAGCATTATTACAAAAGGAAAAATAGATTTCGACAAAAGTCACGCTCAGAAAAAACCTTGTCCTGATTATGTTTTGACTTATCCTGAAAAAAATCCGACGTACGAAATCACCTATGAAAAATGTGAGGAAAATGTAACGTTGAATTCTTTGAAAAAATTGAAATAAAAGATTATTTTAAACATTAAGAAGTTTAGAAATCTATTTAAAAAAGAACAATTAAGAATTTGACTTTGTCAAATAATAAGCAAAACGCCTTACAAAATATCTTAGATATTTTCTTAATTAATCTTAACAACTTACATGTTCTTAATGGTTAAAATTATTAAGCTTAAGTATAAAACTACTGAAATGCTTCGGCAAGTTCAACATAACATCGCTAATACTAGACGTTTAAAAAGAAACAAGTAAAAACATTCTAACCCAATGGAAGGCAATTACTACATGATTCAAGATTATCTGATATTCATTGGAGTATTTGCTATTTTCTTCTTTTTAACGGTAAGCATTTATTTATTTAGCCAAAATCAGAAATTTAAGATAAAAAATGCAAGACTTTCCGAATCCAACAAAATAATCCAGCAAAGATTAAATGAAGTTCAGCTAGAACATATCGGCACAAAACTGAACCCACATTTGTTTAAAAACATTTTAAATTCCGTTCAGTCGCACGCGTATCAAACGTACATGTCGTTGGATAAATTGGCGAACGTTTTAGACTATATTTTATACGAAAGCAACAACAAATTCGTCAGTCCGAAAGAAGAATTAAATTTCGCTTTAAGCTTAATTGAGATTAATAAAATCAAGGTTAATCCGCTTTTTGATTTCAGAATTAAATCTAAAATTAATAAGTCAGACGAAATTTACGAAGAGAAAGTTTTTGCTCCGTTGATTTCTGTTGATTTGATTGAAAACGCCTTTAAACACACCGATTTTCTGGCACAAGATTCATTTATTTCTATTCAATTGGAACTTGAAGGAGGTATATTTTCAATGAAAGTGAGCAACAAAGCTTCTTTGAAAAACATGCTGATAAAAGAGAAAAGCGGTTTCGGAAGTCAGTCTCTCGATCAACGATTGAAAATGATTTACAACAACTTTTATTCACTCCAGAAAAGTTCAAAAAACGGTATCTTCACGGCAGAATTAACAATCAATTTAGCAGAATTCTATGATAAAATGCGTTATTCTTGATGATGAATTACTGGCAATCAGCTATTTAAAATTACTTTGCGAACAAATTGACAATGTGGAAGTTGTAAAAGCATTCAACGATCCTAAAATATTTTTAAGCGAAATTGAAAAGATAGATTGTAATGTCTGTATTTTAGATATTGAAATGCCCGGAATGAACGGTTTACAGGTTGCAGAAACTCATTTCCGGTTCAAAGAAAATCATCTTCACAACTGCTTACAAAGAATACGCCGCCGAAGCATTTGACTTAAATGTTGTCGATTACGTAAGAAAACCGATCAAAAAAGAAAGGCTTACTCAAGCATTTGAAAAAGCTGCGGAATTGCTCCAGACTCCACAGAAAAAAGACATTATCGAATGGAACACAAACATAGGTAAAACCATCATTTTTACAGATCAGATTGCTTATATCAAAACCTCAGAAATCGACAGCCGCGACAAAGATATTATTCTAAATGACGGAACAAACATCGTTCTGAAAAATCTAAATTTTAAAAATCTTCTGGAAATGCTTCCGTCAAAAGATTTTGCGCAGGTCAATAAAAAGGAGATTATCGCTTTATCTTCTATCAAGGTTTTTTCTACCAACGAAATTATTACTACCATCTCCACAGAAAACGAGACTTTTTTAAAGCTGCACATCGGAGAATCTTATAAAAATTCGCTCATGGAGAGGTTTGGAAAGTAAATTTTTCGTGCATTTATCCTTCTTCTAAAGAATTCTGACATTTCATTACATAATTCGTGACATTTGTTACATTTCGAATAAAAAAATATTTATCGTAATTATATTCTTATCAACTTTGCGGAAAATATTGGAATTATGAACTTGGGGAAATATAAAAATATCATTTTTTACTTCAGTACCATCGCGTTTTTTTCGTGTCTGATGTATTGGTTTTTTATTGAAGGAAAAACATTGGAAATAGGAGAAAATATTGCTCCCAGCAAAGCTACAGGTTCTACAATGTGGGAGAATTTTGCCGATTCATTTCTGACGAATCTTCATCATCCTTTAGCACTTCTTCTTGCTCAGATCGTTACTATTATTATGGTGGCGAAACTTTTCGGATGGATTTGTGTAAAGCTAAAGCAACCTTCTGTAATCGGTGAAATGATTGCAGGTATTGTTTTAGGACCTTCCCTTTTCGGACTTTATTTCCCTGAACTTTCAGCCTTTATTTTCCCGAAAGAATCTCTTCCCAACTTACAATTCCTGAGTCAGATAGGTCTGATTCTCTTCATGTACATCGTGGGAATGGAACTGGATTTAAGTGTTTTAAGAAAAAAAGCGCACGATGCAGTAGTAATCAGTCATGCAAGTATTATTATTCCATTTGCTTTGGGAGTCGGGCTTTCGTATTTTATTTATAAAGAATTTGCTCCGGACGGAATTCAGTTCAGTTCATTCGCACTGTTTATCGCAATTGCAATGAGTATTACTGCATTTCCTGTATTGGCAAGAATTGTTCAGGAGAGAAATCTCCATAAAACAAAAATAGGAACCGTCGTGATAACCTGCGCTGCTGCAGATGATATTACAGCGTGGTGTATTTTGGCGGCCGTTATTGCGGTTGTAAAAGCGGGATCTTTTTCAGGATCGGTATTCGTTATTTTGATGGCAATTCTGTACGTTTTCATCATGATCAAAGCGGTAAGACCCTTCCTGATTAGAATTGCAGAATCACAAAAAGGAAAAGGTTTCATCAGCAAAGCATTGGTTGCCGTATTTTTCTTAATATTGATTATCTCATCATACGCCACGGAAGTTATCGGAATCCATGCGCTTTTCGGAGCATTTATGGCAGGTGCGATCATGCCCGATAATGTAAAATTCAGAAATCTTTTTATAGAAAAAATAGAAGATGTTGCTTTGGTTTTATTACTTCCGCTTTTCTTTGTTTTTACTGGATTAAGAACGCAAATCGGATTATTAAATGATCCACACCTTTGGAAAATAGGAGGTTTCATCATTTTAACTGCCGTTACCGGAAAATTCGTTGGAAGCGCACTTGCTGCAAAATTTTTAAAACTAAGCTGGAAAGACAGTCTTACCATTGGTGCATTAATGAATACAAGAGGATTGACCGAGCTTATTGTATTGAATATTGGGTATGATTTAGGAGTTTTAGGACCTGAATTATTTACAATGTTGGTCATCATGGCATTATTTACCACTTTTATGACAGGACCTTGTCTAGATCTTATTAACTATCTTTTTAAAGGAAAAAAATCAATGATAGAAGATGAAGAAGACGATGATAATGATTCAAAATACAGAGTTCTTGTCTCTTTTGAAACCGCAAAATCTGGAAGTACATTATTAAAACTTGCGAATAATCTGACTCAAAAAATGAATGGGAACAAAAGCGTGACCGCAATGAATATCGCTCCTGTAGACGAACTTCACGCCTTTGATATTGATGATTTCGAAAAAGAACAGTTTAAAAATGTTATTGAAACTTCACATGAACTTCAGCTTGAAGTGACTACTCTTTTCAAAGCTTCGACAGACGTTGAAAATGACCTTACCAATATTACCAACAAAGGAAATTACGACCTTCTTTTAATCATGCTTGGAAAATCGATGTACGAAGGTAGTTTACTGGGAAGATTATTAGGATTCACAACAAAGATCATTAATCCTGAAAAATTATTAAATACCGTAAAAGGAAAAGGCAATATTTTCAACAATTCCCCTTTCGACGATGCGACGTTGCAGGTTTTGGATAAAGCGACCATTCCTGTTGGTGTTTTGGTTGAAAAAAGCTTCACTTCTGCGGATAGAGTTTTTGTCCCGATATTTAATTTAAGTGATTTTTACCTGCTTGAATATGCGAAAAGGCTGATTAATAATAACAATTCTCAAATTATTATTCTGGATGTTGCAGGACAGATCAGAAATAATATAGAGGTAAAAGAACTCATCAGAAGTATCGAACAAGTTGCACCCAATCATATCACTTTATATAACGAGAAAAAGATCGAAAAAGAATTCCTAAACGCACAGGATCTGATGTTAATCAGCAGCAAAAGCTGGAAAAACCTGATCGACACAAAAAGCCTGTGGTTATCGGACATTCCTTCCACATTGATTATCTCAAACCCATAATGAAATTTGTTTTTAGAAGAGTGTTTTGTGAGTTTTGCTGAGCAAATAGATCATTGATTTCACATTAAAAAAAACAATTTGCGAAGCAAAATTCACTTTTCACTTTTTATTTCAGACGTAAATTTCTACACTTATTTTAAAATATTCACAAAACCATTTATAAGAAGTTCAAATGTAAGATCTCCAAAAAAGCCGATCGAAAAAGCTGTTAAGCAGTGTTGCCAAGACAGTTTTCCTTTATGGAATTTACTTATTATTCTCAGCAAAGGAGCAAGAACTGCTAAACCAATTATAAAAGAGGCAGCAATAATTCCCCATTTAAAAACAAATGTATTAATTCCTGACAATGGCTCTGGAAAATTGACTGTTCTTCGACAAAATATTCCTAATGATAAAAATATATAAATAAGTATAGTCCAAATGACCTCAACCCTTGGTCCAAATCGGTACTGACTATTTATTATATTTATTTTAATATCACTAATTGTACCATGGGAATCGTCATTAGATTTATCTTTTGTACTTTCAATTACATTTTCCTCATAATCAACTGGGCTAAATGAATCAAAACCAAAATCAACAAAAAAATTTTTCATTTTAATAATCAAGTTTAAAATTTTCTGCTTAAAAATAAAAATTCCAATCCATTAGGAAAACCGTATTTTCACTGAATTTATTTACCTTTTATAATCAAATTTCATATTTCGATTTACATTATTTTCATGAGCTTATTTTTAAATTAAAAAAATTTCATACCTTCGTTTGGTGATTACAAACAATAAAGCATATTATTACGGAATTTTTAACTCAAATTTGGGATAAGGATTTCTTATATATAGAACAAAAACCTCGTCCTTGGGCGGGGTTTTTTATTTTAAAAATTTAAAAAATGAAAATAAGCATTATAGGTGTCGGATTGATCGGAGGGTCGATTGCTTTAAAATTAAGACAAAAAGGCATCACAGATTTTATTTATGGAATTGATAACAGCAATGAGCACCTCAATGAAGCATTAGAGTTAAAAATAATCGATGCAAAAGTTGATCTTGAATACGGAATTAAAAATTCAGATTTGATAGTTTTGGCGATTCCGGTGGATGCTGCGAGAAAATTGTTGCCGACTGTTTTGGATTTAATTTCAGAAAACCAAACCGTAATGGATGCAGGATCAACAAAAGCAGGAATCGTAAATGCTGTAACAGATCATCCGAAAAGATCAAGATTTGTTGCTTTTCACCCGATGTGGGGAACAGAAAATAATGGTCCGAAATCTGCTATTTCAGAGAGTTTTTCAGGGAAAGCGGGCGTAATCTGCAATAAAGAAGAATCTGCCGAAGACGCTTTGCAATTGGTAGAAAAAATCGTTGAAAGTTTAGACATGCATTTGATTTATATGAATGCGGAAGATCATGATCTTCATACGGCCTATATTTCACATATTTCACACATAACCTCTTATGCTTTAGCAAATACTGTTTTAGAAAAGGAGCGTGAAGAAGAGACGATTTTCCAATTGGCGAGTTCGGGTTTTTCGAGCACGGTTCGTCTCGCAAAGTCTCATCCTGAAATGTGGGTTCCGATTTTTAAACAAAATAAAGAGAACGTTTTGGATGTTTTGAATGAGCATATTTCTCAGTTAAGAAAGTTCAAAGCCGCTTTGGAAAAAGAGAATTACGAATATTTGGGAGAATTGATTTCTAATGCGAATAAGATTAGGGGAATTCTGGATAAGTAGTTCTATTTTCTTTTGTCCTGAAAGTGAAAGTTTTTTATCTCGAAAGACTTAAGACCTTTTCAAACAGAATCCATTGTTCTTTTTAACGCAAAGATTACATTTACATTCCGCATTATTTTTAGAAGGCAAAGGCAAATAAAATTTGCTTCGCGAAGCATGAAAACAGCGCTTCATCAAATCAACTTGTTGATTCATCTTTGCTCACTTAATATTAACTCTATTGAATTAAAGCTTTGCGTTAAAAAATGAACAGAGATTTTTAAAATGTTTGCTTTAGCTTACAATATAAAACCAGTATACATTTTTATTTCTAATCATTTTTTAGTCTTATTTCTATCAAAAAAGAATTTAATACTCAATAAAAAATCCTCAGTCGTTATTGATCTGAGGATTTCTCTTTTATGAATATCTTTAACATTCCGGTACATTCACCGCAATCGCCAATCCGCCTTCGGAAGTCTCTTTAAATCTGTCGCTCATCGAAAGCGCCGTTTCCCACATCGTCTGAATTACCTGATCTAAGCTTACTTTTGCTTTTGCAGGATCACTTTCCAACGCGATATTTGCTGCAGTAATTGCCTTTATGGCACCCATTGTATTTCTTTCGATACAAGGAATCTGAACCAATCCTTTGATCGGGTCACAAGTTAAGCCTAAGTGATGCTCCATAGCGATTTCTGCCGCCATTAAAACCTGACCGACACTTCCGCCAAGAATTTCTGTAAGACCGGCTGCAGCCATTGCCGATGAAACTCCGATTTCCGCCTGACAACCGCCCATTGCTGCAGAGATGGTTGCATTTTTTTTGAATAACGTTCCGATTTCGCCTGCTACCAACAAAAATCTTACGATGTCATCTTCACTCGTAAAATCTGTAAAAGCCTGAGAATACATTAAAACCGCGGGAATTACTCCACTTGCACCATTGGTGGGAGCTGTGATAATTCTTCCAAAAGCTGCATTTTCTTCATTAACAGCTAATGCGAAACAGGCAATCCATTTATTGATATTGGTAAAGTTTTCTTCGGCTTCAACAACCTGCTGAAACCATTGGTCTTTATTTTTATAGATTTTATCACCTAACAATTTTCTGTTCATTCCGGCTGCTCTTCGGGTAACGTTCAGACCACCGGGAAGAATTCCTTCTTTGTTGACACCTTTATAAATACATTCTTTAATTTGCTGCCAAATATAAAGCGCTTCCTTTCTCGTTTCTTCCTGCGTTCTCCAGCTTTCTTCATTAATTATAATTAAATCTGAAAACCTTTTAAAGCCGAATCTTTCGCAATATTTTACAATATCTGAACCGTGATGACAAGGGTAAAGTGTTCTCACACATTCTTTTTCAATAGAATTTTTCTCCTGACTTGCAATAAAACCTCCGCCCACAGAATAAAAATCCTGAATAAGCTCAGTTTCCGTCTTCAAAAACAGCTTTAAAGATCATTCCGTTGGGATGAAAATCAAGAGATTTTTTCATATTTAAAATCAAATGATGTCCGTAAACAAAAGGAATTTCTTTTTCTCCACCAAGATTAAGAATCTGCGTATTTTTTATTTTTTCTATTTTCTCATCAATCTTTGAAGTGTTGATCGTCTTAAAATCTTCACCATTCAAACCAAGCATTCCTGCAATATCAGTTCCGTGACCGATCCCTGTTTTTGCGAGCGAACCGAAAAACTCAAGGAAAACCTCTTTTACCTCAGCAATTGATCTTTCTCTTTTTATAATTCTGATAAATGCAGAGGCTGCATTCCACGGTCCCATTGTATGTGAACTCGACGGACCTATTCCTACCTTAATAATCTCAAAAACAGATATTGATTCCATAATAGAATATTCTTCATTTTTCCCTAAAGACAAAGATACACCTTAAATCTAAATGCAAAAGCCGGAGATGAAAAATCAACTCCGGCTTTCTAAATTAAAACTATATGAACACTTGTAGATATCTGCTTTTAACAAAGGCTTTCTTCATGCTGAGAAATGTCAAGTCCCAAATCCTCAGACTCTTCCGAAACCCGTAATGTGATAATTCTATTGGTAATTTTATATAAAAGTAATGACCCGAAAAAAGTAAATATGGAAACCAAAAGCAAGGCGATCATATGATGAGCAAACACCTCTAAACCACCGTGAAGAAGGCTTGCATTTTCGCCATGCGCAAAAATTGCTGTCAGAATCATTCCCATAATTCCGCCAACTCCGTGACAGGCAAAAACATCCAACGTATCATCGATTTTCTTTAAAGCTTTCCAGTTCATTACTACATTAGAAACAATAGCAGCAATAAAACCGATAAAAAGACTTTCTGCAATCGAAACAAAGCCACATGCGGGAGTAATAGCTACCAAACCGACAACCGCTCCGATACAAGCTCCCAAAGCGGAAACTTTTCTACCGTTTATCCTGTCAAAAAATATCCAGGTCATCATCGCTGAAGCTGAAGCTATCGTTGTTGTTCCAAATGCTATTGCTGCTGTTGCATTGGCGCTCAACGCAGACCCTGCATTAAAGCCAAACCAACCGAACCAAAGCATTCCTGTTCCTAGGATGACATAAGAAATATTCGAAGGTTCATGATGTGGCTTTTTTCTGTTTCCTACCACCAAAGCTCCTGCCAATGCTGCAAAACCGGCACTCATGTGAACAACTGTTCCGCCTGCGAAGTCTTTAACTCCGAAATATTTATTTAAAAGCCCATCCGGATGCCAAACCATATGACAAAGCGGTGTGTATATGAAAAGGCTGAAAAGCACCATGAATAAAAGGTAAGAGATGAAACGTACCCTTTCTGCAAATGAACCCGTAATTAAAGCCGGAGTAATCACCGCGAATTTCATCTGAAATAAGGCAAAAAGGATAAACGGAATCGTAGAAGCCATCGCTTTATGCGGCAATACTCCTACTCTGCTGAAAAACGGATAACTCAAAGGGTTTCCGATGATTCCGTAATGTTCTCCATCGATGGTAAAACCAATAGAATCGCCAAAAGATAGGGAAAAACCAATCACAACCCATAAAATGGAAATTACTCCTAAAGCAATGAAGCTTTGAAGCATGGTAGAAATCACATTTTTCTTCCCGACCATTCCGCCGTAGAAAAAGGATAAACCAGGCGTCATCAGGAGAACAAGACCTGCTGCAGCGAGAATCCAGGCTACATCTGCTCCTACAATTTTATCTTCGCTTAAAAACTCTCCGGTATTCGGAAAATCGACAATGGGACTCCAGAATAATCCACCAACTGCAACTAATGCGATGGTAGAAAATGAGACAATCCATTTTAATCCTACTTTCATAAAATTTATAACTTACCCCATCAAAAGTAAGAATAAATTTTTAAAAACAATAATTATTTTAAATAAACCCCTATTATTTTATATTAAATTTTAAAATAAATCAATTTTTAATCCAACAACCCCTTCAAAATACCAGATAATTCTTTAAATTTCATGATAGGAAATAAATGTGTCCCTCCTTTAATAACAAAATCCGGCTTGGAGTTTTTTATAGGAAACACAATATCTCTGTCGCCCAAAATCTGGATCACATCGGGGTTTTCATCAAATTTCCATTCGGATATTTTTTCAATAGACCATTTTAAATAATAAGGATCTCTTACCATGAAATATTGTAAAACCTTCGGATTTTTCGGGTCAAAGAATTTTCTGACAACAGAATATACGTTGGTAGTTCTTTCGTTGAAGAGCCGTATCGGTAATAGTTTAGGGATTCTTGTGATTTGTCCGGTTCTTATTAAGCGTGATTTTTCTTTGTCGGATTTTATACTTCCGAGGATCACGATTTTTTCGGCGGGTTTTAATTTATTTATTTCCTGAACCATTATTCCTCCAAAAGAATACCCTAGTAAGTAAAAAGGCTCTGAAGCATCAATTTTTTCCGCCATTCTGTTTACATATTGCGCGAATTCTTCATTCTGATCGGGAATCAGCCAATCAATAAAAACAATTTCATGATGTTCCGGAAACTGAATTTTTTCCAACACTTTAAAATCTGCACCGAGACCGCTTACTACATAAATTTTCATATTACTAAAATAAAAAAAAGTAGCTTTTCAAATACTGTATTTAGTAAATTTTTAATTATCGTTTTTGGAGATTTTTTTGTTATCTGAATTTTCTCTATATCGGTAGTAATACATACAAAATCAAAGGCCTCCCGTAGAAAGCCTTTGAAACACCAAATCACAAAATATTAATATGAAAAAAATTTACTTTTCAGTCAGGAAATAAATTTTGCTAACATCCTGAATCCGGATCTGGCAGCTGCAGATCTTTTTAGGCCAACAATTTGCTAACAAATAAAATTAATTTTTTAATACTTTTTAATCGTATTTTTTATTCTTATTTAGTTGTCCTCTTTTGAACAATACAAATCTACGGCAACGATAAAAGTTTCTTTGTAGTAGAAAATGGAAGTTCATGTAGTAAAATAACTACACGTATTAGTTAATAGAAAAGCCCTCAACACTTAGAAAGTGTTGAGGGCGTATATAAATTGCTGTTATTTCTATTATAAAGCTGTCGCAATATAAATTACCGTTTGCGTAATTTTCTTTAGGTTTTCACAAAAATATCTATAGGTTGGTAAATTTGTTATCATTAAAATTCTTAAATCTTCAAGGTTTTTGAAACCCTGAATGTTAATGTGAGGATTATGTATTAATAATCATTTTACTTGACGAAATGCAGATATTAAAATTTATTCAAAAAAAGAGCAACTTCACTGGGAAATTGCTCTTTTAATTTATCAAAAAAGATTGAGAATCTTATTTTTTCTTTTTCGCAGGAGTTCTGTTTTCGTTATCCAACACTGCTGTTGAAAGCTTGAACTGAATATCCATTTCGTTTTTGATGAAATAATCTTTCAATGAAGACTGATAGAATACTTTGAAATCTCTTCTGTTTAAAGAGAATTTAGCAGATTCGATCACTACTGTAAACTGAGTAATATAAACGTTTGCAGGGAAAGTGATCGTCTTTCTCACTCCTTTAATCGTAATATCTCCGTAAACCGTAGAGTTGAACTCACTGTTTGCCAAAGGAATAATTTTAGTTAAGTGGAATTTCGCAAGAGGGAATTTTTTAACCTCAAAGAAGTTGGTGCTTTTAAGGTCATCAGTTAATTTTACCTGATCTTCATCAGAAACGTCTCCCGCCATGATAGACTTCATGTCGATCACGAATTCACCGTCTACCAAAACTGTTTTATCGAAAGTGAATTTCCCACTTTTCAGCTTTACTGTTCCGGAATGCGACGAAGCAACCGTTTTTACAACCTTGTAACCCCACCATCTTACTTCTGATGATGTTACCTTTACCACTTTATCTCCTTTTTTCTGAGCAAAAACAAATGACATGCTTACACACACCATAGCAAACAATAGTAATCTTTTCATTCTTTTTTATTTACAATTCAACAAAAATAAAAAAAAGTGTAGAACTTCTACACTTTTAACAATCTTTTTTTGATTAAATTATTTTGCTGTCACTTTTACAAGCAAATCCATGTCATCTTTCACAAGAACATCTTGCATTGTAGATTTGTAAGCAACATCGAATTTTTGTCTGTCGATCGCAAATTTATTTGACATTAAACTAACTGCTCCGTTTGCATAAGAAATCTTAGCAGGGAAAGAAATTGCGTTAGTTTTTCCTTTTACTGTAAGGTTTCCTGTTACTAAAGAAGTATACACTTTATCGTTGTTTTTCTTTACTCCAGTAATTTTGAAAGTTGCAGTAGGGAATTTTTCAACCTCGAAGAAATCTCCATTCTTAAGGTGACCGTTTAATTTTTGTTGGTATTCACCTGTAAGATCTGTAGAAGTGATAGAGGTCATATCTAAAACGAAAGAAACCACCTACCAATTGGTTTCCTTTCATTACCATATCACCAGATTTTACTTTTACAGTACCTGTATGAGAACTTGCTTCAGATTTTGCAATCTTGTATCCCCACCACTGAACATCAGAACTAACTACTTTTTTTGATTGTCCGAATGCTAAACCACTAGCTAAAACTGCTAATAAAAATATTTTTTTCATTGAATAAAAAGTTATTTACTTGTTTGTTATTTACTGATGCAAATGTAAGTAACTTGTCTAATAGATTTCATTGATGTACATCAATAAAAACAATTATTTTTATAAATAATATCATCCAATAAAAAACTCCGAATTTCTTCGGAGTTTAAGTTTTAGTCTTGATAATAAGCGGTATAGAGTGCCGCTCCGTTCAATGCTGTATTTTTATTCTTAATCAGGTAGATTGGGATGTTTCTCAACATCTCTTCCATTTTATCGCTGATCTTATATTTTTCGTAGAATTTGTCTTTATTAATATATTCTCTGATTTCCTGAGGAATATCTCCTGCAATTAATAAACCTCCTGTCGCCTTTAGCTTTAAAGTAAGGTTATTAGCTTCTCTAGCCAAGAATTCAATGAAGGTATCCAATGCAATTTTACAGATCAGTACATCATCTTCTATGGCTGCCTTATAAATTTCCTGAAGAAAGTCTCCGTTTGTAAGTCTTTCCGATAGCCATTCTGGTTCAGGATGCCTTTTTACGTCTCTCAAGAATCTGTAAATATTGAATAAACCGCCTTTAGATAAAACATTCTCCCAACTTACAATTCCGTAGATGTTGTTTAAGAACTGATAGAATTCAACCTCAACATTGGTTCTCGGAGAAAATTCCGAATGACCTCCTTCTGTTGCAAATGGTCTTAAATATTTCCCGTCAAAGAAATATCCGGCTTCACCCAACCCATTTCCAGGTGCTAAGATCGCCACGTTTCCATTTTCAAGGTGACCGCTTGTGTAGATAGGATCCAGATCTGCATCTTCCAGAATTGCCATACCGTAAGCCGAAGCTTCCTGGTCATTAAGCATATCTATTCTTTCAAATTGAAAATCTCTTTTAAATTCTTCTACATCAAGACTCCAGCCTAATCTCGCAGGGTGACTTTTCCCGTTGATGACTGGTCCGGGAACTGCCATTCCCAATCTTTTCACATTCTCCAGTTGGTTATCCTGAATAAACTTTTTTAAAATATCTGCAAAAGAAGCATATTCTTTGGTAGGATAATTATGTTGGATTTTAATCTCAAGACCTCCGTTACTAGAAACAAAATAGCCTAAAGTTGTCATATCTTCGCGAAGGTTTGCACCAATGATAGATACATTATCATTGTTCCCGTTTTTTACTCCCGGTAAATAAAGTGGAAATTTTGGATTTAAAATCATAACCTCAAATTTTATCAAATATAATAATAGTTTTCGTAAATTTTCGTTAGAAATAAAAAACCTTCTCAAAAAACAGAAAAGGTTTGGCTAATAATTGCTTATATTTAAATCTAACTACTTCCCTAATGGAATATTGTAAGAAAATCCGACTCCAATGTTTCCCACATTATAGTCCTGATTAGGCAAATCGCCTTTGCTTCCTACAAAAACTTTCTGATATTGCACAAAGAAATTCCAGCTTTGGTTGTGATATCCGATCTCCGGTTTGATGTAGAAACCACCATCCGGTCTGTCGAGTGTAGAGTTTGTTGCTACTTTATCATCACCTACAAGGAAACCGTAACCGATATCAGTTCCGAAATAAAATCCCATCTGTTTCGGATAAATTCTAATCAAAGCACCTACAGGAACTACTCCTACATCATTATTATCATATCCGTTATTTTCTTTACCAAAATAATGAGTATATCCTGTTGCAATACCTAAACCGAAACCCGGAGTAATAAGGTTCTGATATGCCACATCTACACCTACTGCCATAGAAGTGTTGTCAGATGGAACTGCTAAACCTACATTTGCTCCCACCTTAATCATATTGTTCATCTGTGCGCTCTGTGCACTCAATGCTCCTGCAGTCAAAATGCCGGCAAATAAAATTGCTTGTTTAAACATTTTCATAACTCTTATTTTTTTAATTTTACTAAGCTGGAAGATGTAAAAATCGTGCCAAGGAAAGTCGTCTGTTTAATTTTAACATTGATTAAAATCACAAAATAATGAATATCAATTAATTAAATTTCGTTAAAATTTAAATAAATGTTTAAATAAATTCAGAATTGTAAAGAATCCATTTAAATCTGAAAGCTAATATATCGGCAAAAACCGACTGAAAACGGCAATATTAACAATTCTTAACCGTTATTAATTTAACCTTCCTCCACCAAAAACATCCAAAAACAAAGTAGTAACATGACAGCTTCATCACTCATCAATAATAAGCATCTTCTCTGGCGTGCAGGCTTTGGCGCAGGAATCAACCAGCTTGAAGATCTCAAAAATAAGGATAGCAAAACGTTGATTAATGATTTGTTTAAAGAAGAAACATTTCTTTACATTAATTACGATACGCCCGATATTGCAGAAACCGTTGATTACATGAATGACAAAGCTCCGGCTGAAAAGAAGAAGGAAATGCAGCGAATCAACCGGGAACAAAATGAAGAACTGAATCTTAATTTTCTCGACAAAATGGTCAACAGCAAAGAACAGTTAAGAGAAAAAATGGCGTTTTTCTGGCACGGACATTTTGCGTCGAGAGTGGTAAATCCGCGATTCAACAGGCAGATTTTAAATGTTATCCGAAAAAATGCGCTGGGAAATTTCAAAGATCTTTTATTTGAAGTGAGCCAAGCTCCTGCTATGTTGAACTTTTTAAATAATCAACAAAATAAAAAAGACCATCCCAATGAAAATTTCGCCCGTGAAGTCATGGAACTTTTCACGATGGGACGAGGAAATTACACCGAAAAAGACATCAGAGAAGGCGCAAGAGCTTTTACAGGGTGGGGTTACGATAAAGAAGGAAATTTTGTAGAAAGAAAAAAACTTCATGATGAAGGCACAAAAAATTTCCTCGGAAAAACAGGCAGTTTTACAGGAACTGATGCTTTAAATATTATTCTTGAGCAAAAAGCGACTGCAAAATTCATTACCACTAAAATTTACAAATTTTTCGTTAATGAAAATATAGATGAAGTCATTGTAAATAAGTTAAGTGATAGTTTTTACCAATCAAACTACGACATCAAAAAGCTCATGATGGATATTTTTTCAAGCTCATGGTTTTATGATCAAAAAAATATTGGCAACAGAATAAAATCACCGATTGAATTAATGGCAGGAATGATGAGAACGCTTCCTATGAACATTCAAAATCCGGAAAATCTTATCGTTTATCAGAAATTATTGGGGCAAATGTTGCTGTATCCACCCAATGTTGCGGGTTGGCCAAACGGAAAATCGTGGATCGATAGCTCCACTTTAATGTTGAGACTTCAAATTCCTCAGATCTGGTCGGGTTTACGTCCGCTCGATTATCGTCCGAAAGAAGATGATGATCTGGATATGGGAATGAAAAATAACACCAATACATTGACGAAAAGTTTTAAAAACCCCAATATTACGATCGATTGGGCTCGTGTGGAAAAGATATTTAGCGGAAAAAATGTTGAAGATTATTTAATTCAGAATTCAAAATCTTTGGATATGAGTTCGGTGAAAAATTTCTCCGACAACAGTGTGAAAATGAAGGTCATTAATCTAATGTCAACACCAGAATATCAGTTAATGTAGTTTTTAGGTCGCAGATTTTAGCCGATAGCTAACCTGCAACCTACAATCTTTACCCTAAAACCCAACTCTATGTTAATCAAAAGAAGAGACTTTCTAAAAATAAGTTCATTGGCTACAGCATCTTTATTGATGCCGAATTTTTTGAAAGCAATGACATTCGATGAAGCTTTAGAACCCAATCAAAAAATATTGATTGTGCTTCAATTCATAGGCGGAAATGATGGTTTGAACACGATCATTCCTACCCGAAACGACATCTATTTTAAAGAAAGAAACAAAATAGCCATCCAAAATTCTTTGCGACTGAATGACGAAACGGGCATCAATCCTGCTCTCTCCTATTTCAAAGAAACTGCATGATAACGGCGAACTTTCAATTTTGAATAATGTCGGTTATCCCAATCCCGACAAATCCCACTTCCGAAGCATGGATATTTGGCATTCTGCAAGTAAAAGCGACGAATATCTGGAAACCGGCTGGTTGGGAAGATTTTTGGATGAAGAATGTTACAAATGCGACCATCCGACTCAGGCTTTGGAAGTTGATGATATGCTGAGTTTAGCTTTAAAAGGTGAAAATAATAAAGCATTTGCCTTTAAAGATCCGAAAAGGCTGTATCAAACCAGTCAGGAAAAATATTTCAAATCGTTGTACGACCATCATCATGATGACGAAACGGTTTCTTATTTGTACCAGACTTTGGGTTCTACGATTAATAACGCTGATTATATTTTCGAAAAAAGTAAATCAAAAAAAACAGAGCAGACTTATCCGAATTCTCAGTTGGGAAAAGATTTTAAAACCGTTGCTTCTCTTATAAAATCTGACATTAATACAAGAGTTTATTACCTTTCTATCGGAAGTTTTGATACGCACGTCAATCAAAATGAAAGACAGCAAAAATTGTTCGGAGACATCAATGAAGCCGTAAAATCTTTCGTTGCCGATATGAAAAGCAACGGACTTTTTGAGGATATTTTGTTAATGACTTTCTCGGAATTCGGCAGAAGAGTTGCCCAAAATGCAAGCAACGGAACCGATCACGGAACGGCAAATCAAATGTTTTTCATCGGTGGCGGTTTGAAGAAAAAAGGACTTTTGAACCCGCTTCCGGATTTAACTAATCTGAATGAAGGAGATTTAATTTATACCGAAGATTTCAGGAAAGTCTACGCAACTGTTCTTAAAAACTGGCTGAAAGCTGATTCTTCTAAAGTTCTCGGTTGGAAAAATGGTATTTATGATTTTGTCTGATTTTTGGAATATTTAAAATTTTTTAACGCAAATATTTTATTCATTCAATTCTTTACTCCATAAAAATATACAGTAAAAAAATAAATCTTTGCTTCAAAAAAAACATAAAAAGAGACTGTTACAAATGAACAGTCTCTTTTCTATAATTTTAAACTAACTACTTTAGTTGGATGCAGGAAGTTGTTTTGGCTCAGTTTCCTGTTGTTTTTTATCCAGTTTTTCTGATATTTTCTTGACGATATATTCAACAACCAAAGGTGCTACGATGGCTATTACGGCTTTTAATATTCTAGATTTCATAATGTTTATTTTTATGAATTAATTATTACAATTTTCAAGCCATTTTATAATAGTGAATATTTTTAAGCCGATAGATAAAAAATCATCAATAAATTAATTAATCTTCATCCGGAATAATCAGATTTTCATAATTTTTCATTCCTGCTTTAAATTTTTCTTCAAGCCTTATTCTTAGTTTTCGTGGTTTATGGACAATCAAAGACTCGCCGAAACCCAATAAAAGTCTTTCCAGCTCGAAGTTTAACTGAACACAGATTTTAAACATCGTTCCTTCATTAGATTCGCTCACAATTTCTTGACTGTTATGTAAAGGCTTCGTTTTCACATACGGAGCATTGTAAGAATCTACAAAAAACACAATATTTCTCGGAGCCATTGTCGGAGAAACACTCACGCCAACAATATCTTTAAAATATTCGTCACCATCGAGATTCATATCAATATAATCAACCTTTTCTTCGATCTGAATGTTTTCCATTCTATCCAACGCCAAATTGTAAACATATTGTTTATTAGAACATATCAAAAACCAACGGTTATTAAACTCCTTCAACAATTGCGGATGAATAATATAAGAATCGGATTCTCTGGCTTTAAAACTTTTATAACCAATCTTTAATACTTTCTTGTTTAAAATCGCATCATACAGAATATCAATATATTCCAAGCCTTTCAGCTGCTCGTTTTTATCCAGATGAATAATCGATTTCTGGCTCGTCGCATGAATAGAATCCTCCAGTTTTTGAATCACTCCATTCATTTCCTTAAACATCGAAAAATCTTTGAATTGTTTTAAAATCTGCACCGCATTATTCATCGCTTTCAGGTCACTTTCATTCACCGAAATGTTATGAATACTGTAATCTGGGTCGCTGTATCGGTAATATTTTCTTTCGTAAACTTCAATCGGCGCTTCATACCCGAATTTTTCACTGCGCATATTCTGCAGATCGAGCTGTACCGTTCGTTTGCTGACAAAAGATTCCTTTCCTTCAAATTCAAACAAAGCTTCGGAACATTCATCAATTAAATCTTCCAAAGTGTATTGCCGATATTTATTTTTAAGACATTTATCTAGGGTTTTGTAGCGGATAAGGGCGTTTTTGTTGGATGACATGGTGTTGTGTTTTTTTAATATTTACATTTCATTTTTCAACAGCCACTTTGTCATTCCGTAGGAATCCAGACAATGTTTATACTAATTTAATCGCCTAGATTCCTACGGAATGACAAAATTGTGATTAGTTTGAAGCTTAGTTTCTAACGAAAATTATTTTCTCTTCAAAGCTTCACCCTTAAAAGAAATCCCGTCCCAACCGAACTCTATGAAGTTTCTGATATTTTGGTGATCCGTTCCTGCAGGATTTTTCAAGACATCTTCTCTGTAAAAATCTCCGAAAAGACTCAAAACCTCATCTTTAGACAAATCATTCAGCTTTCCAAAACTGAAAACTTTGCACGAACCGTTATTTTGGTCAGCTTCATTTACAGTATTTCCGTTGATGAATTTTGTTGGAGTAAAATCATAATGTTCATCAATAAATGCAATTACTTCTTTAAACTGAATTTCTTCCGCTGATTTTTCTAACTGTTCAAATAACATCTTATTTAATTTTTTTCAAAAATAATCAAAATAATTTCATCTACGCAAAATTATTGCGCAACAAGCCCATTACTTTGCATCAAGAAAATGAAAGAACATGGAATTTAACGGAAACAACTTAATAGAATTAGGATATAGATCGGCAAAATGGTTCAAAGAAGCGATTGAACATATCAACGAAAATAAATTAGATGAAAATCAAATCACAGCATATTTAGAACAATTCAAACAACCGGAATTGATTCCGCTTCATGAAACGCCCAAAGATTTTATCATCAACATCAGAGCGGAACACGAAAGTGAAAATGAAAACGTGGAAAAAGTAATCAACACGATGAAAGTTTTGATGAAAACGCCAACTTTAATTAATGGAGCAATCATGCCCGATGCTTGTCCTACAGGTCCGGTTGGTCAGATTCCCGTTGGTGGAGTTGTTGTGGCGAAAAATGCCATTCATCCGGGATTTCATAGCGCAGATATTTGTTGTTCAGTGATGTTGACAGATTTTGGAAAAGCTGATCCGAAAGACGTTTTGGATGCCGCACATTCAATCACGCATTTCGGATACGGAGGAAGACCGAGAGGTGAGCAAATGGAAATGTCTCAGGAATTAATGGATGCCTTCAGAGAAAATGATTTTTTAAATGATGAAAAATTAATCAGCATCGCCCGTTCTCATATGGGAACTCAAGGTGACGGAAACCATTTCTTATTTGTCGGAATTTCTAAAAATACAGGAAACACCATGTTGGTCACTCACCATGGATCGAGAGCTCCGGGAGCGGCTTTGTATGATAAAGGAATGAAAATCGCAAACAGATTCAGACTAGAAATTTCGCCTGAAACATTAAGAGAAAACGCATGGATTCCTTATGAAACCGAAGAAGGAAAATCGTATTGGGAAGCGTTGCAATTGATAAGAACATGGACAAAAGAAAACCATACTTCTATTCACGACGCGATTTTACATAAAATGGAAATCGAAAAACAGGATAGATATTGGAATGAACATAATTTCGTTTTCAAGGACGGGGATTTATTTTACCATGCAAAAGGAGCAACGCCTTTGGACGATAAATTTATGCCGGATATTACGGGACCAAGATTGATTCCGTTGAATATGTCGGAACCGGTTTTGATCGTTCAGGGAAAAACCAATGAGAGAAATCTAGGTTTTGCACCACACGGAGCCGGAAGAAATTTCAGCAGAACGCAGCATAAAAAATCGTTGGCTCATAAAACCATTGAGGAAGTTTTTGAAGAAGAAACTCAAGGATTGGATATCCGTTTTTTCTCGAATGAAATTGATATTTCTGAACTTCCAACCGCTTATAAAAGTGCCAAAAATGTAAGAGCTCAGATTGAAGAATACGGACTTTGTGAAGTGTTGGATGAAGTGATGCCTTACGGATGTATTATGGCGGGAGATGTGCAGAAAAATGCGCCTTGGAAGAAAAAGAAGAAGTTTAGAAAAGCATAGTTTGTTGTTGGATAAACGCAAAGGCGCAATTTATTTAACAACTGTATGCTTTAAGGCGCAAGGATTTTATCTTTGATAAAATTTCATCCTGTATATTTTGTCGAAAATCTCTGTCACACTGAGCAAAGTCGAAGTGTCTTGCGCCTTAAAAACACAATGAATTTAAAAACTTAGCGCCCTTTAGTTTAACCAAATAAAAAAATAAACAATGACACCAAAAATATTAGAAAAATTAAAAGAAATAGAAGGAGAAAGAAATATAGAAATACTTCTTGCCGTAGAATCCGGAAGCCGAGCTTGGGGTTTTGCGTCGCCTGACAGCGATTACGACATACGTTTCATATACCGACACGAAAAAGACTGGTATCTTTCACCGTGGGACAAAGATGAAACCATAGAATTCATGACCGAAGATGATCTTGATGGCTCCGGATGGGATCTGAGAAAGACTTTTAATCTCCTGTTAAAGTCCAATGCGGCTTTGTTGAGTTGGTTCTACTCTCCTATCGTTTATGTAAAAAATGAGAGATTTTATGACTTATTTAAACCTTTGGCAGATGAATGTTTTTCACCGATAGCGGTTTCTTATCACTATTTGAGCATGAGCAAAAAATATCTGGAAGCCTGCAGAAGTGATGACGTAAAATTGAAAAGTTATTTCTACTGCCTTCGAACAACATTGACCGGAAAATGGATCATAGAAAAAGGAACCGTTCCACCGGTTTTATTCAGTGAATTACTGGTTTTGGTTGATGATTTTACGAGAAACAAAATAGAAAATCTTGTTGCCTTAAAAGCTACAAAAGGAGAATCTTATTACCATTCAAATGATTGGGTACTTTTTGGAGTTTTGGAGGAGATGGTGAAGGATAATGAGGAAAGAGCGAAGAGTTTGAAAGGTGGGAATTCGGATAAGGTTGAGATGGAGAGGGTTTTTAGGGAAATATTGATGTAAATTAAAAAGTTACGGGAAGCCGTAATCTTTTTTTATGGATTGGGAATATATTTGTTAAATTTCATTTTTAAAACTAAAACCATGTATATAAGCAAAATCAGAATTAAAAATTTTCGATTACTAAAAGATACGACTCTTTTACTAGACGAAGATAAAAAACAAGAATTATCTCTATTGATTGGCAGAAATAACAGTGGAAAAACATCGTTTATAATGCTTTTTGATAAGTTTTATCGAAATGAAAATTATAAATTTAATTTCTATGATTTTTCCACATCATTAAGAGATAAAATTTTCAAAATAGATGAGAATACAGTTATTGAAGATTTATCTATTCAAATGATTCTTGAAATAAAATATGATATAAAAGATTCTTTAGAAAACATATCTGATTTTATTTTAGATTTAGACCCTACTACAAATGTTGTTAAAATTCTATTTGAATGTTCAATTGATAGAGATAAATTAATTAAAGATTTATTGCAGGTAACAAAAAATAGAGAAAAGTTTATTGAAAAGAATATTTCTGATTATTTAATTAATAAATATATTTATGTCTTTGAAAATGAAACTGACATAGAAGTTGCCAACAGAGATAAATTAGTTAAGAAAGATATTTCGTCAATCAGAAAATTAATTAATTTTCAAGTTATTCATGCAAAAAGGAATGTTTCAAGTTCTGAAACAACAGGAAATGGTAAAAGGGCTTTATCAGAAATGACTACTCAATATTTTAATAAGGAACATAAAGAATCATCTGCCGATTTCTTTGACATTAATGACGCAATATCTACAATGGATTCTACTTTAGATGAAAAGTATAGGACACACTTTGAACCATTTTTAGAAAATGCAAAAAAATTTCTTGATATAAAAGATTTAAGAGTAATTTCCGATTTAGAATCTAAACAATTATTTACCAATCATTCTAAAATTGTTTATGGTGACGGTTCCAATAATCTCCCTGAACATTTAAACGGTTTGGGTTATGTAAACATTCTTTATTTATTACTTCAAATTGAAGTCAAGAAAAAGTATTTTTTAGATGAAAAGAAAGATATTAATCTTTTATTTATTGAAGAACCTGAAGCGCATACTCATCCCCAAATGCAATATGTTTTTAGTCAAAAAATCCAAGAAATCATAAAGAAGATTAATAAAGAGGTTAACTTACAAACTTTTATATCCACACATTCTTCACACATAGTTTCTCAGTGTAATTTTTCTGACTTACGTTACTTTAAGTTCAAGGATGGAAATATTAATATTAAAAATTTCTACACTGATTTAGAGATTAAATATAAGGGTAAAGAAGAATACTTTAAATTTTTAAAACAATATTTAACTCTATATTCTTCTGAACTTTTCTTCGCTGAAAAAATTATTTTTATCGAAGGAACTACAGAAAAAATGTTATTACCATATTTTATTAGTCAATATGATGAATTAATTGTACCTCCGAAAAATAAAATTTCATCTCAAAACATTTCAATAATTGAAGTAGGAGCAAATTCAAAAGCATTTAAGCATTTTTTAGAGTTCTTAGAAATAAAAACTCTAATTATTACAGACATAGACTCAACAAAACTGATTACTAAACCTGCAACAAAAACTAAAAAAGCAAAATCAAGTTACGAAGCTTGTGCTGTTTCGGAAGGAGAGAACACAAGTAACTATTCTATCAGAGAGTTTTTAAACAGACCTGAAATTGGTTCTTCTGAATTTGAGAATTGGTTCGAGAAACTAAAATCTAACACACTACAAGATGATACACACCATATTAAAATTACTTATCAAATTGAAGAATTAGGATATCATGCTAGAAGCTTTGAAGATTCATTCATCAAATTGAATTTGAAAGAAATAGTTCATTATAAAAATAGAGGTATTCGTGGAATTCAAAATAAAGCAGTGCTTGTTGATTCAATGACAGATATTTATTCTTCAACTCAAAAAATTTTAAAGCCAAGTGGGAAATCAGATTTTGCTTCATCACTATTATATTTAGCGTTGATAGATAAAGTTGAATGGAAAGTACCATTATACATTAAAGAAGGATTAGAATGGATAGCAAATTAAAACCGATAGAAAATATTAAAAAGATTATTGATAATAATCAAGATCATGAAAAAGACTTTAATAATTTTGTTTTGCAAGGTGGAGCAGGAAGTGGAAAAACTGAATCGTTAAAACAAATTCTTGAATACATTACCGAAAATTATCCTGATAAAAAGGGAGTGTGTATTACACTAACAAATGTAGCAATTGACGAAATAAAAGCAAGAGTTGGAGATAAAAATAATTTTGTCGTATCTACTATACACTCTTTTTTAAATGACTTAGAGCCTGTTTAAATTTTATTAAGTAATAATTTTATAGCGGATAATTTGACCATATTTTCGGAAGTTTCCATTAGGAGTTCATAATTTCTGCATAGCCTTCTATCATTATCAAACCATGAAAAAGTACGTTCAACAATCCATCTTTTATGGAGTGGCTCAAATCCTTTTTCTTTTTTGTCACTCCGCATAACGATTTGAATGATATAGCCTAATTTAGTTTTTATTTCCTCAATAATACCCCCTCTGTAACCTCCGTCCGCTAAGATTACCTGAAGCGGAATTAGTAAATATCGCAATGTTTTCATCAGCAATAATGCCGCTTTACTGTCATGAATATTGGCTACACTTACCATTACGGCTAACAAAAACCCGTTTTTATCTACCACGACGTGTCTTTTGATTCCTTTTACTTTTTTGGCTCCGTCAAAGCCATTGAGTGAACGGTTATTTCCCCAACGAACACTCTGGCTGTCCATAATTCCTAAACTTGCCTGCGATTTCTGGCCTCTATCCCGACGTACTTTCTCTCTTAATTTTGATAATAATAAATCGAAAATCTCCAGATTTGACCATTTTGAATAATAGTAATAAACCAATTGCCATTTTGGAAAATCATGAGGCAAAAGTCTCCATTGGCAGCCTGTTTTTACCAAATAATTAATAGCATTCCAAATGATAATCAAATCATATTTTCGTTTTCTGTCATCAAAATCTAATGCTTTTTTTATAAATTGCCACTGAGTTTGGGTTAAGTCTGTTGGATACATTGAAGTTTTTTGTTTTGCAACTCTAAAATGACAATTTTTATTCAACTTCTTACCCTTACTCTTTTTTTTTATTAATTTTTTAAACAGGCTCTTAGTTAAAGACTACAAAAAAAATATTCATGAAATAATTTTTGAGATCTTTAAAGTTGAAAAAATTGTCAGAGATGAATTAGTTGCTGGTGAAGATGATAAAGATTATAAGAAAAATGAGCATGAAAAGTATAAGAAATTATATGGGAAATACTCCGGGAAATTATTTACTACAACTGGAGAAAAAACTACTAAAGTTACAGGTAAGAGAGAATATGATAAAGATCCACAAAAATTTAATACTGATCTAAACACAGAGGTTGATAAATTAAATCAAAAAATATTAGAAACAATTAAATCAATTGATTATAACAAAGTGAGATATAATGAAACACGTTATAATAATTTTAAAGAATTGTCTTTTGGGCATGATGAGTTATTACATATTGCTTCTTTACTTTTTAAAAATCATGAATTGTTAGGAAAAATTGTTAGCGATAAATTTGATTTTATATTAATTGACGAATATCAAGATACAAATGAAAAGATAGTTGACATTTTTTTAAATTCACTACCTAAAAATAATAAAACAACAATTGGTTTTTTTGGCGACTCTATGCAAGGAATTTATGACGATGGAATTGGAGATGTAGAACAAGAAATAAAAGAAAAGAAATTAGTTAAAATTGAAAAAGAAGATAATTTTAGATGTTCTAATAAAGTTATTGATTTTATTAATACAATTAGAAATGATGGTTTAAAACAAGAGTTAGCGCTAAAAGATTTAGAAATGGATGACGACAGAAACGGAAATGTAAAATTGTACTATTCGGTTTATGGTGAGAAGCCAAATGTCTTCAGTAGTGTTGAAGACAAAAACAAATACTTCGACGCTCTTAATAAATTAATAGTTCAAATTTCGACGGATAATCCTGGAGTAAAAAAATTAATGTTAACAAATAAATCCATTTCAACCGAATTAAATTTTAGCATACTTTATCAAATATTTAATGACAGATACACGGAAGTTAAAGAAGAAATTGAAAAAACATTAGAAAGGATTCAATTAATAGAGTTATATGAATTAAGTTCCGCATATAAAAATAAGAACTATAATTTTGTAGTTGCAAAATTAAAGAAATGTGGTTTCGAATTAAAATCTGTTAGGGATAAAGTAAGAATTAAAAGACTTTTCGATGCATTGCTAAATTCAGTTCAATCTATAAATAGGATTCTAGAATTTGCATTCAATAATAAGCTAATAAGCAAATCAGATTCATATAAACAGTATATTCATAATAAAAACACTTTTCTTGAAGATTTAAAATCAAATGAGAGGTTTAAGCAATTAGAAGCATTATATATTACTGGTGGAAATACATCAGTTAGAATGCTTGAAAAAGATGCGACAGTTTCAGAGGAAGAGTTTATTGAGTTTGATAAGAATCGTAAAAAAAAGAATTTCTACAACGAGTTATTCTCTGAAAAATTAAAATTTTCTGAAGTTTTAAATTATTATAACTATATAGATGAAAACATTATTTCAGATTACATAACAATGCACAAAACTAAAGGTTCTGGAATCGAAAACGTAATGGTAGTGATGGACGAATATTTTTGGAATAAGTACAATTTCAAATCAATTTACGATGTTGGTGAGAATGATTTAATGAAGAAATCAAAAAATCAAAAGCTTTTTTATGTTGCTTGTTCAAGAACGATTAAGAATTTGATTTGTGTTAGATTAGTTTCTGAAGAAGAAGAAGAAAAACAATTATTAGATTTTTTTAAAGGATTTGAAATTGAAAAAATAAATATAAATGACCATCCACACCCTAAAAAATAAAAACCTCCTCCTCCTCGAATCCATCTCCGGAAGCCGCTCTTTCGGGCTCGCTACGGAAAACTCAGACACAGACATTCGTGGAGTATATTATTTGCCGAAAGAAGATTTTTTTGGGTTAAACTATATTCCGCAGATTTCTAATGAGACGAATGATATTACGTATTACGAAATCGGGAGATTTGTGGAATTGTTACAGAAAAACAATCCGAATATTCTGGAAGTTTTGGTGAGTCCTGAAGATTGTATTCAGTATAAAAATCCGTTGATGGATTTGTTGAAACCAGAAGATTTTCTTTCCAAATTATGCAAAGATACATTTGCGGGTTACGCTATTTCACAAATTAAAAAAGCGAAAGGACTCAACAAAAAAATTCTGAATCCTATTGATAAGGAAAGAAAATCAATTCTTGATTTTTGCTATATTTTACAAAATAATGGTTCGATTCCGTTGAAAAAATGGCTTTCAGAAAACGGGAAAATTCAGAAAAAATGCGGTTTGGTAAGTATCGACAATACCAAAGGAATGTTTGCGCTTTTCTATGATGAATCGGGAGATTTGAAGTATAAAGGGATTATCCAGAATGAAGAAGCGAATCAGGTTTCTGTTTCGTCTGTCCCGAAAGAGGAAAAATCTATTGCGTATTTGTTTTGTAATCTCGACGCCTATTCTACGTATTGCAAAGATTATCGTGAATATTGGAAGTGGGTTTCCGAGCGGAATGACGACCGTTACAACGTCAATAAAAACCACGGACAAAACTACGACAGCAAAAATATGATGCACACGATTCGTTTATTACAATCATGTGAGCAGATTTTTAAAACCGGTTCATTGAACATCCGTGTAGAAAACAGAGATGAATTATTGGATATTAAAGCCGGAAACTGGTCGTATGAAGCCGTGATGGATAAAGCAGAAAGTCTGATAAAATCTATTGAATATTATCATTCTGTTTCCCAACTTCCCGATCAGCCGGATTTGCAGAAAACAACTAAAATTTTAATTGAAATAAGAGAGAAACTTTATTAATGAACTTTACCGCAAAAGCGACAAAAAGATTAACACATCGGTTATTTAAGTTTATTATTAAACATCAAAATAAGAACACAATAGTTTTTAAAAATCTTTGATTTTTGCTCTTTTATTACCTTTTGTTTTCTCAATAAGTAAATAATATCACATCAATAATAGCTTTTGCTTCTTTTGCGGTTAAGTTTTTATTTGTCTAAACAGCTTTGATATAAAAAAATAAAAGAGCTTCGATGGAAGCTCTTTTTATCTAAATATTGTTGTGTAATTATCTTACAAGCTTAATATCAACTGCAGAAAAACCTTTTGGAGATCTTTCTTTTTCGAATGAAACTTTGTTACCTTTTTTCACAAGTTCTGTACAGTTGTTGCTGTGGAAAAATACATTTTCCTTGCTTTTATCTTCTGTAATAAACCCGTAACCTTTTTCACTGAAAAATGTGATGATACCCGTTTTTCTTATTTCTTCTGCTTCGATAGGAGCTGCACCCAACTGAATATTATTGATGTCAAATTC
The DNA here is from genome assembly GCF_024807225.1 of Chryseobacterium ginsenosidimutans. Taxonomy (GTDB): domain Bacteria; phylum Bacteroidota; class Bacteroidia; order Flavobacteriales; family Weeksellaceae; genus Chryseobacterium; species Chryseobacterium ginsenosidimutans. The sequence continues at coordinate 1,710,405 of NZ_JANUCO010000001.1, read as the reverse complement.
CTCAACATTACTGTTATCAGGTGGTGTAGTAGTCAATTGACCATTTGCGTCTACATACATAAACATTTCGTCAAGAGCTTTTCCTTTGTTATTGCTCGTCTTACGTTCTTCACGTTTCAGAGCTTTTTCTTTTGCTTTTTGAACTTTTTTCTTGAAATTTTCTTTTTTAGAGAAAGAATCCGCCATATATTTCTTTGTATTAATTTCTACTTTTTATTTTTTATTAATCCTTCACGATCAGTAAGTTAACAACCATTTCGGTAATTGTTCTTAGCTTAAAGCTATAATTAATAAATACTATTAAAGGTTTTCTGAGTGCTTTTATTAATGTGAATGCCATTCATTTAAAGAATCGGCAAATAAAAAATTGAAACGGAAATAAATAAAATGTTCTAAACTATCACAAGAAGTTAAAGACAGAAATTTCTTTTAATAAGTAAGCAAAGATACGAAATATAAGCTTATAAAACAAATTTGTTACAATTCAAATCCCTGAATTTCAATTTATTTTATTTTTTTCTTTCTCAAGATGTAACAAAATAAAAATCTCAGCAACAAATTAATTGATATATCAATAATTGATAAGTCATATTTAAATCAATAAAAACTTAATACTATGGAAAAGTTAGACTCAATCATATTTTACAACATCGATAAGGCGATAAGATCTTACAGAAACTACGCGCAAAGACAATTAAAAGCGAATGATTTTACGATCACGATTGATCAATGGCTCATTATTAAAGCTATTTTAGAAAATCCCGGAATTACACAAAACGAAATCGGCGATCTTGTTTTTAAAGACAATGCTTCTGTCACGAGAATAATAGATTTGTTGGTAAAATCTGAATATATCATTAGAAATACCAATCCCGAAGACCGCAGAAAAACCAATCTTGAAGTCACGGAAACCGGAAAAGAAACCATTCATAAAGTACAGACTCTTGTGGAAGACAACAGAAAAACCGCTCTGAAAGACGTCTCAAAAGAAGAACTGGAAATCATGAATTCCGCATTACTTAAAATATCAAAAAACTGTCTTAACCTTAAAAAATAAACGCAATGGAAAGGATATTTTTATTCATTTTGGCTTTGGTTATTTCAATTCTAGGTCTTTTGAAAGCCCAAAACACACAGCAATTTTCTCTTTCGGGGAAAGTAGATGCTGAGAAAGTAAATCAGATGGAAATTAATTTATTCAATGCTGAGAACAAATTAGTGAAAACCGAGATTACGGATTCTAAAGGAAATTTCAATTTTAGCGATCTTACTTCCGGAAATTATTCATTAAAAATCAATAAAAACGGAGCAGAAACTTATAAATCTGAAAACATTGCATTAACCGAAAACACTACCCTTCCGTCGATTTCATTGAACGAAAAAGTGATTGAAGGAGTAACCATTACAAAAGCAAAACCGTATATCGAAAGACAGGACGGCAAAATGATCCTGAACGTCGAAAACAGCATTGCAAGTACCGGAAATTCGGCGTTTGAAGTCCTGGAAAAAGCTCCCGGAGTGAAAATTGACAATAACGACAATATCAGTCTTCGCGGAAAAGGAAATCTTCTCGTGCAGATAGACGGAAAAAACACACCGATGAGCGGAAACCGATCTTGCGAATTATCTTCGCGGCATTCCGTCTGCAAGTCTGGATAAAATAGAATTTATTACCAATCCTTCTTCAAAATATGATGCTGCAGGAACTTCTATTATTAATATTAAACTTAAAAAAGACCAACGGAAAGGCACCAACGGAAGTATTTCCACCGCTTTGGGAACAGGAAGATTTGTTAAAAACAATAATAGTTTCAGCATCAATCATCGAAATAAAAACATCAATGTTTTTGCGAATTACAGCTTTGCTTACAGAGAATTTTTCAATCATCTGATGCTCGACAGAAATTTTTATGATGCAAATAATACCTTCGAAAAAGCTTATATCCAAGACAATTTCCTTAAAATGAATTTCCGCAACCACATCGCCAAAGTCGGAATGGATTATTACATGAACGATAAAAATGTATTGGGATTTTCCGTAGGTTTTATCAGCAACAGATTTGATCCGAAAGGTGACAATTCGAGTACCATTTTGGGTTCAGATTATCTTCCGACAGGAACTTTCACCACACAAAACCGTTCCAGAGATCATTGGAAAAACGCTTCATTTAATGTAAATCATAAATATACAATCGACTCTTTAGGTTCTGAACTGACCACCGATTTTGACTACATCAATTATTCAAATACTTCTTTGCAAAATTTTGAAACAAGAAATTACAATATTGCAGGAAACCTCGATCAATTGGATATTCTGAAAGGCGATATTGGTGGAAATCTCAATATTTACTCCTTAAAATCTGATCTTACGAAAGCTTTTAAAAATAATTGGAAACTGGAAGCCGGAGTGAAAACAAGCTTCGTAAAAGCAGATAATGATTTACAATTTTTCGACGCCAGTTCTGGAACTCCGGAAATTGATAAAGATAAAACCAATCATTTTATATACGAAGAAAACATCAATGCCGCGTATGGAAATGTTTCTAAAAAATGGAAAAAATTCAGCACCAATTTTGGGTTGAGGGTTGAAAATACGAACGTTACGGGAACTCAGATGACCACCAATCAGATCAATAAAAAGAATTACACCCAATTGTTTCCAAGTGCCGTATTTTCTTATGATGTGACGGATAAAAGCAATCTGGAAATCAATTTCAGCAGAAGAATTACAAGACCGAGCTATAATCAACTGAATCCTTTCAAATTTTATCTTGATCCGACAACCTACAAAGCAGGAAACCCGGAACTGAATCCGCAAACCACGATGAATTATGAGCTGACTTATAGTTTAGGCAACAAATATTTTGCGACTTTGAGCTATTCTAAAACATCAAACAACATTACAGACGTGATAAAACCTGTGATTGAAGGCGGAAATAATATCACCGTTCAGACGAATGAAAATTTGAGCTCTGCTTCTTATTTCGGGCTAAATCTTATCGCTCCTTTTAAAATGACAAAATGGTGGGATATGAACAACAGCGCCAATTTTTACTACGGATCTTACACCGGAAATGTTTCAGGAACGCAAATTAACAACAAAGGAAATTTCACATTTTCTCTGAACAGCATTAATTCTTTCAAGCTAGGAAACGGTTTCACGGCTGAACTTACAGGAAATTATCAGGCAAGAGAAATCTATGCTTATATGGATGTGCAGCCCAATTGGTATCTGAACATCGGTGCTCAGAAGAAATTCAAAAATACAAGCAGTTTGAAACTGGCTTTTAATGACATCTTTTTTACAAGCAACCCGAAAGCGCGTACAACTTTCAACAGTTATGTAGAAAACTTCGTCGTAGAAAGAGATACACGAGTAATTACCCTTTCTTATACCTATAATTTCGGTTCAGGAAAATCCGGACAGCCAAGAAAAACAGGCGGTGCAGATGATTTGAAGCAGAGAATTGGAAACGGATAATTTTATAGTAAAACTAAACGATAAAACCACCGATATTTTCGGTGGTTTTTATTTTTGTCTGATATTATTTATTCTTCTTCAAAATATAATAAATCGCTTGATCTTTTTCATCATTCATCGTATACGCAAATTGAAAGGAAAATCCATTCGCAGACATAAAATTCAGCGCATCCATCATCGAATTAAACTTCATATTTCTGCCTTTTTCGTCTTTAATATTTGTCCCGTTTTTGAAAGAAATAGATTTTGTTTCCTGTCCGAAATCAATCTCCACATTTACTTTTGTACTCAGCGATCTTCCTGTTCCGATAATCTGAACATAATCTACATCAATATCTCTGAGAGGAACATCATTTACCGTCTGAGCAAATGAATAAGTAGCGAAACTGATCACAGAAAGTATCAATAGTTTTTTCATAAGTTTTTGTTTTAAAGATAAATAATTTTTGAGTTTACATTTGATAAAAAGTTCTTTAAAATTGAAGGATTAGTTTGTATAAGAATTAACCCGATAATGTACTTTGTCATTGCGAGGAACTAGGCAATCTTTATTTGAGTTTCATTTTTTTAATCTTTTATAAATAAATATAAGACGTCAAGTTTTGGCGCAGTCAAGATTTAGATTTGTTTTTAGGAATATTTAAATATAAAATTAATTACTAAAATACAACTTATGAAAGATTTTGATAACGAATTTGGTGATTTTTCCCAATTTAAAACAATGACTTTTGAAGAAGTCAACAAAAGATTTGAAGAGGAAATAAAAAAGCTTTTGAAATAGTGCAATCGAAAAAAGGTGAACTATCATATTTGATAAGAGATTTTAAAAAATTTACGCGTAAAAAAATTTTAGAAGCTATACAAACATAGCCTGAAATCAGAAAAGAATTGATGCTTGATTTATTAAAAAATAATAGAAAGCCATAGCAGAAATAAAACTATCAGTTTTTGTAATATGGAGATCATGCGGAAAAATATATAGCTTACGTTTTATGTGGGATAAACTACATACATCTTAACTCAATAAGAACAAATATTTTGTAAAAAGGATAACATATATATACTCCTCAAAAGACAATTATTTGAATAGCAAAGTATTATTAAAAGTTGAATTGGCCGATAATCCCATAATTGATGTAACAAAAAAGAATGAATTTTAGAAATACAATAATTATGATGAATTATAGTTTGCTCAAAGTAAAGAGACATTGTTTGACAGGGGGATTACGATTTTTTGCTTTTTCATCAGATATAAAAAGTTCAAACTAATAAAAGTTTCTAAACTAGAATTTTTCTAAAAGTAATACTGTATCTTATATTAATACTTTTTAAATCATCTGGTAAAATAGAATGTAACCATTCTGATTGTATATTTTGCGACATACTGAAAAAACTATTATTTTCTAGTAAGATGTCGTATGTTAAATCCTTATTAGTCTTATTTTTGAATCTTAAAACTCGGGGAGAACCAAAAGAGAAAATTATAATACTTGTATCTTTCTCTAAAATATCAATTTGATCTGAATGAAACCCCATTTTTGATTCATTATTATGATAAAAATTTACTAGGCAATTATTTGGTTTGAATCCACTCAATAATTCGACTATTTTAATTAATTCATTAAATGAATTAGGTATTTTTATTTGTTCGTAATTAATACCAGAATAGTTATAAGGGATTCCAAAACTTGCTGTTTTTCTAGAAATCATCGAGTTATCCCAAATAACATTATGACTTAGGTAATACATAATACTTTCTGAATCTTTTAAAATATTATTTTTTATAACTAATTCATTTTTTAATTTTGTTACATCCAATTTGTAAGTATTTGTTATCTAATTTAATAAATAATTATTTAGATTTGCTAAAATATTTTAATTTATGCCGATACTAGACAAATTCGGAAATCCTATTCAACATCACGAAAATTTCCCTCACGATCTTAACGTATTAAATATTGAGTTTGGTGCTGGAAGAAATGATTTCGGAAAAAGAGAGTATCCATGTTGTTATTTAACAGACTTATCATATCCTCAAATGTTATCATATTTTAGAGAATATAATGATGATATTGTTGATTATCATTTTTTAGATAATGTATGTAATTTTTATGATAGTACTTTTGAAAGAAAATTTGATAATATCATTTTATGCAATCCTTTTGAATATGGATTTAAAAAGTTAGGAGATGCAAAAAAATTCTTTGACAGAGCAGGCGATCTTCTTGGTGAAAATGGTTTATTACACGTAATAGGACATTCTAACAATCCTTGGTGTAAAAAAGATGCATTTGATAATTTTATTAAAAATGAAATAGATGATTATTTTTCAAAATATCAATTTCAATTAGAGAGTTACGAAGTTTTAAGCACTGATCACGAAATTAACCAGACCTACAATTTTTACAGTACAGGGCTAAATAAAATAACAGTACCTAACGAAAGATTAATTATTAAGAAACTATAAAATGACAAAACTGCAAGAATTTAATGAGATTACATTAACGGATAGCTATAATAAATTGTCATATAAAAATGATATAAACAATCATATTATTTCAGTTTTAGATATAGCTTTGGAAAATACCGAATCAGAAATTTTGAAAGCTCAAGATTTTAAATTTAGTAAAAGACTTTATTGGGAATGTATAAGTATTATATACGAAAATAACCCTATAATCAGAACAGAGGAAGAAAAAGAGAACGATAGGGTAATTGAACAAAATCTATATAGGCAAGTAATAAATAAATTAGATACTTTCTTCGATAAAAATGATCAAGTCCTTTTAGAAACTATGGATTTTACTATAAGCAATTTTATTGATAATCGACATTACTCAGACAAATTATCAATAAATCCTTGGAATTTTACCGATAAAATTTTCATTGAGAATAATTTATTGTATTCTTTTACAGATAACAGAGACGAATATGATCATCTTTTAAAAAATAAAAGAAAAGAGAGCGAATTGTCAAGATATGCTACTATAGGTGTTTTAGGAAAAGGACATAGAAAAGATTATGCGCAATCCTATATAAAAGATATATATGCTTTAAGAACATTATTTTTAAATCTTTTAGATGAAAACAACTATGATAGTAGAAAGCCTATTAAGATTAATGAAATATTTAAACAGTTTAGAGATTTAGGTATTTTAAAAACAGATTTATCTGATAGTAACATTAGATATTGGATAGTAAAACCTTTAAAAGATTCTATAAAAATTGGATCAAATAAAAATGGTTTTTTTATAATTAGAAATGAAGAAGATTTAAACGAATCATATAAAAGCCACTATAGAAATTTTATAGGTTTTTATAAAACATTAGAAAAACATAAACGTAAATCAAGTCAAGAGTTTGAAAATTCCGACACAAATCTAAATAAACATAATGATTTTCTAGATATTCTTAGATAATTTAATGAAAATAAGTATTGAGATTTCCATATTTTAATTATCAAACAAAACCCTAGCCTCCCGCTAGGGTTTTCTCGTTCCAAAACTCAACATAATCCCCTCATCCTCAAAATATTTCACCAAAAAACCACTTCAATTCAAAATAATTTCTAAATTTGAATAAACAATTAAAAAACACAAATGCTTATGTCATCAACATCCGAAGTAGGACACGCCAAAAATGTGGCTAACCTACAAAAACTCGTACAGCAGATTTCCGTTTACACCCTTTACAATCCGCCGGTTCCGGAGCTTGCCGTGGCAAATCTTCAGACGCTTTATAATACAGCTACCGCCAAATTAACTGAGGTCGAAGATAAACGAAATGCGAACAAAAATGCCATCGCTTTGCGTCAAACCGCTTTCGAAAACCTGAAAGCAACCTGCACCCGTATTATCAATCGCTTAGAAATTTTGGGATTGCTGCAAGGGACATTAGATCAGGCAAAATCTTTAAACCGTACCATTCAGGGCGGAAAAAAGAAACCTGCCGCAACACCTGAAGAAGGTAAGGAAACGCCAAAAACCGTTTCTACTTCACGACAGTCTTTCACACAGCAAACCGATAATTTTGGTATTCTTATCCAATTATTGACAACCGTTTCGGCATACGCGCCCGATGAAGATGAATTGAAATTAGCCAATCTCAATACCTATAAAGATTCATTAGTAAGCGCTACCCAGACTGTAGACCAAACCGAAGCAGAACTCAACATCAAGCTCATGGAAAGGGACAAGATATTATATACAGAAGGAACCGGACTCTACACCATCGCTCAAAACGCAAAAAAATATGTGAAAAGTCTTTACGGTGCTACTTCTCCCGAATATACAACCGTTTCAGCCATCGGGTTTACTACCCGAAAATAATATTTGTGCACCCTGAAATGATATTAGAATAAGAACATCTAATATTCTTTCAATGTAAAGTTACATTCTTGCGATGTAGCTTTATTTTTTTGCAACATCATTTCATATTGGCACGATGTAAACTTATATTTTACCGATGTTGAGTTATATTTTTGCGTTGTAAAATGATATTCTTACATGTATAAGTTATATTCTTCCTTCTGTAGATTCTATTCTTTTATCATTTATCTTATTAGTAGTAGCGATGTCATCCTGAGGTTCTCGAAGGATTTTCACTATAACAAAAAAACCACCGAAATTCGGTGGTTTTTATATAATTGATTATAATAATCTTAAGCTTCTGATGAAGGGTTTTGATCTCCTGCAGGTCTTTCACCTTCAGGTCTTCTGTTTCCTTCCGGTCTTGCAGGTCTGTTTTGTCCTTCTGGTCTTCCTTGTCCTTCTTCTCTTGGTTTTTGTGCTGGTCTTTCTGGCCTTGGCAACAAAACTTTTCTTGAAAGTTTCATTTTCTTACGGTCATCGTAACCCATGAACTTCACTTCCACTTCATCCCCTTCGTTGTAAGGAACTTTGTCTAAACGAGCCCATTCGATTTCAGAGATGTGAAGAAGACCTTCAGTACCTTTCGCAATAGCTACGAATGCACCAAAATCCATTACTTTCACTACTTTCCCTTTGTAAATTTCACCTATAGTCGGTACAAAAGTAATCTCGTTGATTCTTGCGATCGCATCGTTGATTTTATCTCTGCTAACACCAGAAATTTCGATTCTTCCGATTTCTCCAACTTCTTCGATTGCGATAACGGTATCAGTATCTTTCTGCATCTGCTGAATGATTTTTCCACCAGGTCCGATTACAGCACCGATGAAATCTTTAGAGATCTCCATCATTACCATTTTCGGAGCGTGAGGTTTCACATCTTCTCTTGGAGCAGAAATCGTTTCATTCAATTTATCAAGGATATGAAGTCTTCCGTTTCTAGCTTGTAGAAGCGCTTTCTCCATAATATCCATAGATAATCCCTGAATTTTGATATCCATCTGACAAGCTGTAATTCCGTCTGCAGTTCCTGTTACTTTAAAGTCCATATCACCTAAGTGATCTTCGTCTCCTAAGATATCAGAAAGTACCGTGAATTTCCCAGATTTTACGTCAGTTACCAATCCCATTGCAATTCCGGAAACCGGTTTTGTAATCTGGATACCTGCATCCATCAATGCCAAAGTTCCTGCACAAACTGTCGCCATAGAAGACGAACCGTTTGATTCTAAAATATCAGAAACGATACGGATGGTGTAAGGATTTTCTTCAGGAATCATATTTGCTAAAGCTCTTTGAGCCAAGTTTCCATGTCCTACTTCTCTTCTTGAAGTCCCTCTTAAAGGTCTTGCTTCACCCGTAGAGAACGGAGGGAAGTTATAATGTAAGAAGAATCTTTCGTCGTAATTTACCATTACGCTGTCTACCATGTTCGCATCTTTTACTGAACCTAAAGTTACAGCCGTTAAAGATTGCGTTTCACCTCTTGTGAAAATAGCAGAACCGTGAGCTCCCGGTAAATAATCAATTTCGCTCCAGATTGGGCGAATTGTTTCAGGATCACGACCATCAAGACGGATTTTATCATTCAAAATCATCTGACGCATCGCTTCTTTTTCCACATCGTGGTAATATACTTTAGCGAAAGGCGTTACTCTTTCTAATTCTTCAGCATCTTCTACATATTGAGCTAAAAATTCTGCCAAAACAGCTTTGAATTTTTCTCCTCTTTCTTCTTTTCCTGAAGGCGTTTTCGCTACTTCATATACTTTATCGTAAGTTTCTTTCCACACTTTCTCACGAATGGCTTCGTCGTGATTTTCGTGGCTGTATTCTCTTTTTGGGAATGATTTTCCTACTTTTTCAGCTAATCTTTCCTGAGCTTCAACTTGTTTTTTAATTTCAACGTGAGCGAATTGGATAGCTTCCAACATTTCTGCTTCAGAAATTTCCTTCATCTCCCCTTCTACCATTACGATAGAATCTTTAGTTGCTCCTACCATAATATCTAGGTCAGCAATTTTAAGATCTTCAAATTTAGGGTTTACAGAAAGTTCTCCGTTGATTCTTACTACTCTTACTTCAGACATTGGTCCGTTGAAAGGAATATCGGTAATAGCAATTGCTGCAGATGCTGCAAGACCTGCTAAATCATCAGGAATCGACTCTCCGTCATAAGAAATTAATGCAATCATTACCTGAACTTCCGCATGGAAATCTTCAGGGAATAATGGTCTCAAAACTCTGTCTACCAAACGCATCGTTAAGATCTCCTGATCCGATGGTCTCGCTTCTCTTCTGAAAAAGTTTCCGGGAATTTTACCTCCTGCGTAGAATTTTTCTCTGTAATCTACTGTTAATGGTAAGAAATCTACACCATCTTTTGCTTCTTTACTTGCGACAACAGTTGCTAAAAGCATTGTTCCGCCCATTTTTACGACCACAGATCCGTCAGCTTGTTTCGCTAATTTTCCTGTTTCAATTGTGATTTCTCTGCCGTCTGCAAGAGTAATCAGCTCTGTAATTGCTTGAGGTATACTCATAAATTGTTTTGTGTTGCACTCCGTATTGAATGCTTTAATAATTATATTTCGTCTAAAATTTCGTTGCAAATTTAATGTAATTATTTGGATAAAGCATTCTTAAGAACCAAAATCACCACTGAAATGCTTGTCAATTTGTGTTTTCATTAATAATCAATTAATTTTTTTGCGACCAATTGCATAGCCCAATTTCCATTCGATAAAGTCTGCCACATGAAAATCATAGGCTCTTATTCCTACACTTACAAAAAGTTTTTTGCTCAACTGATACTGGAAACCAAGTCTTTGATAGAAACCAAGGAATATCACTTTCATTTTTTTGTTTAAATAAATAGAATCCCGGTTGCACATTCACTGAAAAATCACCGATCATTAAACGGTAAGAAGGGAAAATATTAAGCAGTAATTTCTCATTCTTAAAATTTTTCTTCTTATATAGTTCACCATTTTCGGCATGAATGCTATAATTGTATTCTCCATCATAATGAATGCCGATTCCCAAACCAAAAGCAGATTTAAAGCTGATCTGTCGATGATAGACTGTTTCCACGCCATACGCAGGAAAATAAAAACCTTCATATCTTTTTGCAAGATCTACATCGTATCCTTTATACATTACATTTTTCACGCCTCCAAAAGCGGCAATTTCCCAAGTTCCGTATTTATCATAACGGCTATGTACAGAATCTGTTTTTGCAGGATTTCTTTCATCAAGATTGTAGGTTAAAGAAAGTTTTGGAGAAAAGACATTTAATCCTTTGTTTGGCATTTTAAGTGCTCCATTAGAAAAATGATTGAAGTTTGCACCCAAAGCCAGATCAAAATGTTTCCCGATCTGATACTGAAGCCGCGTTCCTACATTAATATAAATACTGGTAGATGATCCTAAAGACGGATTCAAATAATTGTCAGCAACACTGAAAGGTTTCCAGTTGAATGCAAAACCTCCTCCCCATTCGTATTGCCATTCTACTTTTTTCCATTTTTTGATTGCCCCGCGAAAAACTCCATACACTACCACAGGATGTCCGAATTCTTTATTTTCTAAAAAATCTGGCATATAGACTCCTGCTCCGTAACTTGGGTTTCCAAATTTTTGCTGCCACATTTTATCCCCGTCGGTTTGCTTCGTGACTTCAAAAGAGAATCCTGCAAAATATCTGGATTCCAAACCTTTTATATAAATATTGGTAGGAATCAGTTTCCCATATTGCCCCTGAAGCGAAAATGCGAGATCAGAAGTAACACTGTCTTTTTTTTGAGCAGGAACAAGAAAAAAGGTACAAAAGAATAAAAGATAGAAGTGTTTCATCCAAAAAAATTAGTTATAAACAAACGGTCGACAAAAGTAATCTTTTTAAATAATATGATTCAGATCATAAAAAAAAGCAACCTCTTGCGAGATTGCTTTTTATCTTTTAAATCTTTGTAGATTATTTTCTTAAACCTAGTTCAGCAATAATTGCTCTATATCTTGCGATATCTTTATTTTTAAGGTAATCTAGTAAACTTTTTCTCTTACCTACCAATTTTACCAAAGATCTCTCTGTGTTAAAATCGTGACGGTTAGCCTTTAAATGCTGAGATAAGTGATTGATTCTGAAAGTGAAAAGAGCTACTTGTCCTTCAGCACTTCCTGTGTCTGTTGCAGATTTCCCGTGTTTAGAGAAAATTTCCTGCTTTTTTTCTGTTGTTAAGTACATTCCAATATTGTTTAATGATTATTATGTAACGGCTGCAAAATTACGACTTATTTTTGATTCTGCAAACATTATCGATTTCATTTATCAAAAAGGATAGAAAAAAATGTTAAATATTTCTTAAAAAAATTATGCTATCCCATTAAAAGGCAGTAATTTTGCATTCGAAATAGTGATGAGAAAATTTATAACATTTACAACCTTTACAGCCCTGCTTTTCGTAGGTATTTCTTCTTTAAAAGCACAGAAAAATACCGGCGATAAAATAAAAAAGGTCTTATACTTCAATCCTGAAGTAGATCCTGATATTGAGGAAATTAAGGAACCTACGAATACCGCTTTCTTCAGTGCGGTTTCTGATAATTTAAGCGAAAGAAAAAACAGAATGCTTAAAACGGAGACTCAAATCTCCTTCGACAGCATTGATAAAAAAACAATTGCAGACTATTGTGATAATAATGATGCCGATTTTGCCATCGTTCCGAAAGTAAAATACTTCAAAGTAGGAATCGGGAAATATGTTTTTTCTAATCAGGTGATTGTAAGCATGAAACTTTTTGATGCCGAAGGAAACCTCCTGACAGAAACAGATTACGACACTTATAGAAAAAATATGCGACTGTTGGGTTCTACCACAAACTCTGTAAAAATAGGGACAAACGGCGCAATAAAAGTAATTCTGAAACAATTAAGAAAACTTAAACCATCAACGGAAGCAGGATTTTAATTGAATAATCAAATTATTTTTAAGTTCAAAGTTTGACAATTAGAATTTGTTAAATATTGGCATCCCTCATCAATACACCTTAAATTCATTATTGAAGCAATCAATTTTCTACCCTTATTTTCAAAATATTATGCATTTCATTGAAATTCATTAATTTAAAATCATTAAATAGTGAATAATATAAAATATTTTTATTAATTTAGTTGATAACAATTCATTCAACTATCTCAATTGAAATTCTTCGGCACTCGCAGATTCTTGTGAGTGTCTTTTATTTTAAAATCTTCATAATCTTTAATAAATCCTTAAATTTCTCAGTTCGTTGGTCTGTTTTAAAAATTTGGGCTATTTTTGCGTATCCAAAAAAATGACGTTTTGAATTCTAAGGACGAATTTATTTTCAATGCTGCCGATATTGCCGAAACTCTTAGCGAACTTCACGCTGACGAGAGGCTTTTGGCATTTTTGAAAGTTCCGAAAGAATATAAAGCAGATGTTTTTTCTCATCTTGATCCCGATTTTCAGGAAGAAACCATCAGAAGTATCGGAAGCGACGAAGTTTCTGAGATTCTAAATGCGATTACTCCCGATGACAGAACTGCCCTGTTTGAGGACTTTCCTGATGAGCTTATTAAATATTCCATCAATCATCTTAATCCACAGGAAAGAAGAATTGCTCTAAAATTGTTGGGCTACAATTCTGATTCTATTGCCCGATTGATGACTCCTTATTACATCCAGATTCGTAAAGAATGGACCGTAAAAAGATGTCTTCAACAGATTAAAAAAGTCGGAAGCAAGGTGGAAACCATGAATTACCTATACGTGGTAGACGAAAGAAACCGACTGATTGATGATATTGCCCTAGGAAGTTTATTACTGGTTGAAGAAGACACTTTGATCTCTGATCTCACTGATAATCATTTCGTTGCCATTACCACCACCACTTCAAAAGAAGATGCTGTACAGTATTTCGAAAAATACGACAGAGCGGCGCTTCCGATCATTACAGAAGCCGGAGTTTTGGTAGGAATTGTAACGATTGACGATATCCTTGATCAAATTGAACAGCAAAATACCGAAGACATCCAGAAATTTGGGGGTCTTGAAGCTCTAGACCTTCCTTATACCCAAACCTCTTTCATCGAAATGGTGAAAAAAAGAGGAATGTGGCTGATTATCCTTTTCTTCTCGGAAATGTTAACAGCTTCTGCAATGGGATTTTTTGAAGATGAAATTCAGAAAGCAGTAGTTTTGGCTTTATTTGTTCCATTGATTATTTCCAGTGGAGGAAATTCCGGTTCACAGGCTGCAACATTGATTATCCGAGCGATGGCGCTTCAGGAAATCGGTCTGAAAGATTGGTGGTACGTCATGAAAAAGGAGATTTTCACAGGACTTTTCCTAGGAGGAATTCTGGGAATTATTGGCTTTCTGAGAATTATGATATGGCATAAAGCAGGATTCTTCGATTACGGCGTTCACTGGGCTTTTGTAGGACTAAGCGTCGGAGTTTCTTTAGTAATGATCGTACTTTGGGGAACACTTTCGGGATCGATGGTTCCATTTATTCTTAAAAAATTAAAACTCGACCCTGCGACTTCTTCTGCTCCATTTGTAGCCACTTTAGTCGATGTAACCGGACTTATTATTTATTTTTCTGTAGCAGGAATTTTCTTAACGGGTAAACTTTTGTAATTTTAGCCAACATCTAAAATATTATAATGAAAGTTGTTTCTCTTGTCCCCTCTATTACTGAGGCTTTATTTGATTTGGGTTTAACGGAAAATGAAATTGTCGGACGCACAAAATTCTGCATTCATCCTGAAGAAAAAGTAAAAAATGTTGCCATTATCGGCGGAACAAAAAATATTAATATTGATAAAATTAAAGCACTACAACCAGATCTAATTCTTGCCAATAAAGAAGAAAACATCAAAGAACAGGTGGAAGCTTTGATGGAAGATTTTAAAGTGATTGTCACGAATGTTGAAAATATTGAAGACAATTATTATTTACTTAAAAATTTAGGTCAAATCTTTCATAAAGAAGAGCGCGCGCAGCATTTCAATCTTAAAATTTATGAAATTTTAAATGAAGCTAAAATTAAATCTCCAATAAAAGTCGCTTACCTAATCTGGAAAAATCCTTATATGACGATAGGTTCCGACACTTTTATCCATAAAATTCTTGGAGAAATCGGTTTTGAAAATATTTTTAAAGATAAAACCCGCTATCCTGAAATTCAAACAGAAGATCTGGCTGAAGCCGATATTATCATGCTTTCTTCTGAGCCTTTTCCTTTTAAAGAAAAACATATCGAAGAATTAAAGGAGTTTTATCCTGATAAAAAAATGATGATCGTAGATGGTGAAGCGTTTTCCTGGTACGGAACGCATATTGCGAAGTGTGAGAATTATTTTAAGGAGTTGATTTCTGAGGTGGAATCGATTGAAATTTGATTTTATTTAAATACAAAAAAGTGTATTATTTTATCTCCCACAGATTTGGCAGATTTCCACAGATGATTGAATTTATAATGAAGATATAATGCAAACAAAAAGACTCCGGCTCTTCGAGCCGGAGTCTTATTTTAAAACCACAAAAGCCTCAAAAATAATGAAGAAGAAAATCTGAAATTTTGTTCTTCAATAATGACACTCTTAATAAACGATACTTACCTTGCGACTTTTGTGGTTAGAAATTTTTAATTATAAAATCTTTGAAACCTCATTACAAAGCCATTCCAGTAATTCTCTGTCTTCGGTTGTAAAAGGATCAACCGTATGAGAATCAATATCAATCTGACCAATATTTTTCCCCTCTTTGAAGATCGGAACTACAATTTCGGCTTTTGTATCGATTGAACAGCTTAAATAATTGCTTTCCTGATGAACATCCGGAACCATATACGTTTCATTGGAAACCGCAACCTGACCACAAATTCCTTTTCCGTAAGGGATAATTTCATGATCTGTCGGCGCTCCAACGTAAGGTCCTACTTTCAGCTCGTCTTTATCTCCATTTTTAAAATAGAAACCCGTCCAGTTGAAATAAGATATTTCCTGATCCAAAAGGTGACAAACTTTTTCAAGTTTTTCCTCTGTATTATGTTTAGGACTTTCAAGAATCGATGAAAGTCTTTTCTTTAATTCTGACATTATATATTGTTTTAAGAGAATTGTTTTAGGGAAAGTTCTCCTTTGTAGCCAAACATTCCACGTTCTTTAATCATTTCGGCAACACCTTCCGGAAGCTGATTTTCCCAACCTTTGATATTGCAGCCTATTTTTTTCAAAATATCTCTTGAATAAATTTCCAAAAACTCAGGATTGTAGTTCGTAATGTCTACAATACGCTCGTTATGTTTGAAATATTTATAAAGTTCTTTTAAGTTTTCTTCCACTTTTAAAGTATCAGAATTCAGCAACTCGTAAGTTTCAGGATCTTTGTAAGGATACAGATACACTCTCATTCCGTTTCTGAAGAATTTTCCGAATGCTTCCAAAATTCCTCCCGAAAGATCTTTATAATACTTCTCGTCAAATACCATCAACAGGTTATTTACACCCATCGCAACACCGATTTCTCCGGTTGTGTAGGACGCAAAATAATCAATCAAACGATAATATTCTGAGTAATTTGAAACGATAACGGTATATCCCAATTTCGCAAGAACATCCACCCTGTCAAGGAAATCCCTTTCATCAATATCTCCGTCTGCACGAAGATTGGAGATGGTAATTTCGATCAAAACTTCCGTTTCTTCCTGAGTACAGATGGCATCTTTCATGAACATATCCATCCCGTTTTTCAGCATGTCGATATTCACTTTCGTTACAGGTCTGAAACTTCCTCTTACTGCGAAAATATTTTTCTTGTACAAAATATCTGCAGGAAGCATGTTGTTCCCTTCAGAATTGAAAATCACAGCATCTGTCATCCCGTGTTTTACTAATTGTAAAGACATCAATCTGTTGTCTACATATTCAAATGCAGGACCACTGAAATCGATCATATCAATCTCAAGATTGTCTTTTGCCACATCATCGTAAAGGGATTCAACTAGATTTCTCGGATTATCGTAATAATGGAACGCTCCGAAAATAAGATTTACCCCAAGATTCCCTAAAGTTTCCTGCTGTAAAGTAGCATCATTTTCTTTGAATTTTACGTGAATTACAATTTCGTTGTAATCTTCATTTTCTTTTACCTGAAAACGAATTCCTACCCAACCGTGACCTCTTACAGTTTTATCAAAATTAATTGTAGTTACCGTATTTGCGTAAGAAAAAAACTTTCTGTTTGGGTTGTTTTCTCTGGAAATTCTTTCTTCGATAAGGGCAACTTCATAACGAAGCATTTTTCGAAGTCTGTTTTGGGTAACGTATCTGTTTTTTACTTCTTTTCCGTAGATCGCATCACTAAAATCTTTGTCGTAAGCCGACATTGCCTTAGCGATTGTACCCGAAGCCCCTCCTGCTCTAAAAAAGTGTCGAACAGTTTCCTGCCCTGCTCCAATTTCTGCGAAAGTACCATAAATAGAAGGATCTAGATTAATGGTTAATGCTTTTTGTTTAGGAGTTAGTTTCTGATACATTAGGACATTAAATTTTTCGTAAATTTACCAAAATTAAACCAACCTCAAAAGAAAATGAAGTTGAAATTTTTAGGAACGGGAACTTCTCAAGGTGTACCCGTTATTGGCTGCACTTGCGAAGTGTGTACTTCAAAAAATCCCAAAGACAGTCGATTGCGATCTTCTGTGATGATAACGACGGATGAAAACAGGAAAATCCTTATCGATTGCGGACCTGATTTCAGGCAACAAATGCTTGTAAACCAAGAAAATACAGTTGATATCGCTCTGCTTACCCACGAACATAATGATCATGTAATCGGTCTTGATGACATGCGACCTTTGATTTTCAAAAGTGGGAAAAATATGCCCCTTTATTGTTCCCAAAGAGTAGGAAATGAGGTGAAAAATCGTTTTCCGTATGCTTTTGCCGATGTAAGATATCCTGGAGCACCCGCTTTTGATTTACATGAAATTGAAAACCAACCTTTCACGGTTTTAGATACAGAAATCACTCCGGTTGAAGTGATTCATTTTAAAATTTCTGTTTTTGGATATAAGTTTAAAAATCTTGCTTACATTACCGATGCAGGTTTTATTTCAGACACTGAAAAGGAAAAATTGAAGGATTTGGATGTGTTAGTTTTAAACTGTATTAGGAAGTTTGATCCACATCCTGCGCATTTTATTCTTCCCGATGTTATTAAACTGTTTGAAGAGCTAAAACCTAAAAAATTATTTTTAACTCATATCAGTCATCATTTAGGATTGCATGATATTGAAGATAAACAACTTCCGCCCGGAATGCACCTTGCCTACGATGGTTTGGAGATAAATTTTTAAAAAAAATTCTTCAAAAAGCTTTTGAGTATTAAGAAAAGTTTATATATTTGCACACCAATTTAAAACAAACATCAAGCCCAGTTGGCGGAATTGGTAGACGCGCTAGACTCAAACTCTAGTATCGAAAGATGTACCAGTTCGATTCTGGTACTGGGTACTAAAACCTCCGAAATCAATGATTTTGGAGGTTTTTATTTTTATAAATATTACTCAATAATTTTCAATAGTTCAAATTGATTTTTCTTAGACAATAAATAATGCCAAACAACTTTATCGTTATTTAGCATTATTTGAGATCTGAAATACTATTTTGCGGGATTATTAAGACTCAATCATCTTCTTGTGCGAATGACTATAGATTATTTTGCCAAATAAGTCATACCTCCATCAACAAGTAGTTCAGCACCAAGCATAAATGAAGAATCTTCGGAAGCCAGAAAAACGGCAACTTTCCCAATATCAGATGGCCTCCCAATTCTCCCAGCTGGTACTACTTCCGCGAACTGTTGCTTTACTGCATCTATTTGCTCGGCAGGAATAAACTTATCAAATGCGGGAGTATCCGTTGTACCCGGTATGATGACATTAGCTCTGATTTTTCTGTCTAAAAGGTCACTGGAAAATCCTTTTGCCAGATAAATGACAGCAGATTTTGCAGCACCATAAAGCGTGAAAGAAGCATAAGCGCGATGTGCTGCATTTGACCCGATAAGAATAACAGAACCTCCATCATTCATATAAGGTAAAGCTTTTTGAACCGTGAAATAAACAGCTTTTAGGTTTAAATTCATTAATTTATCATAATCTGCTTCAGTGGTATTTGCCACAGTTCCTATTGTTCCGGCACCTGCATTGGCGACAAGAATATCAATATTGCCAAATTTTTCAGATGTTGTCTTAAATATTCTTTCCAAGTCTTCAACCTTGGTTACATCGGCATTTATCGCAATAAAATTATCTCCAAGAAGTGTCAAAGCACTGTCTAAAGTTTCCTGATTTCTCCCGACAATTGCACCTACAGCACCTTCATTTTTTAATGCTTCTGCAATACCAAGACCTATACCGCTGTTACCGCCTGTGATAACTGCCACTTTGTTTTTTAATTTGCTCATAATTGTACATTTTAAAATTCAGATATTATGTTCTGAATTGTTGTACAAAGGTATTTCCTCAGAAGAAATGTAGTCTTGACCTGTATCATTAAATACACTTGACAAAAGTCAATTCAAAGCTTTGAAATGAATGAGAATTATTTTAAAGAAGGTATAAATGGGATTTATTAAAGTAAAAACAGAGAAGAAATTAAGAGTCTATTTAAATTTGATTCAAACATTTTAAAATTTACTGCTGATTTTTTAACGCAAAGATTTATTCAACAGTATTTAGTATAAAGTGAGCAAAGATGAATCAACAAGTTGATTTGATGAAGTGCTGTTTTCATGCTTCGCGAAGCAAATTTTATTTGCCTTTGCCTTCTAAAATAATGCGTAATGTAAATAGAATCTTTGCGTTAAAAAGAATAACGAATTCCGTTTGAAAAGATCTTAAGTCTTTCAATGTAAAAACTTTCACTTTCAAAAAAAGATAAAAACATATTTTCAAACAGGACTCCAAATTTGTAATATAAAATTTAAACAGGCTCTAAGATTAAAATTTTATTTTGAATTTATCTTTTTTCTCAATCTACTCAAGGTTTCAGGAGACAACCCCAGATAAGAAGCAATTACGTTTTGCGGAAAACGCATTAGAAAGTGTGGATAATTGCTGACAAAATCTGCATACCGTTCTTCAGCTGTATAACTGATTGCGGCTTGAACCCTTTTTTGATTTGCAATCGCATTATTTTGCTTAATAACTTCCATCATCACTGAAAAAGCTGGGATAGGTTTAAAAAACTCTTCAACCTGCGCATTTGTCACCTGCAAAACTTCAAGATCCTCCATTGCTTCTATATTGTAGTGACTGGGAGTTAACTGATAAAAACTTTCAAAATCAGCAAGCCACCAATTCTCGATACTTAATTTCAGGATATTTTCATTTCCTTCTTCATCCACAGAAAAAGTTTTGGCAGACCCTTTTACAATAAATCCTGTATACTTACACACATCGCCTTCTTGCAGAAAATATTGTTTTTTCCTGAACTTCCTGGGTTTCATATGAGCTTCAATTATAAATTTTTCATCCTCAGAAAGAATTTCTCCGGACAATTTTTGAATGTAGTCGTAAAAAACTTCAAAATTGGACATTTACAAGTAATTATTTGTTCGCAATATACTAAGAGTCTGTTTAAATTTTAAATCTATTTTTAACATTAAGAAATTAAGACAATTTATCTTAAAAAACTTAATAAAAAGCAATCTATTGATTTCTTAATTACATTCAGCTTAATTAACTGAAAATATTAATGTTAAAAACAAGAATAAACAAAGTTTATTTTACTTTAGAAAATTAAGAAAAAGGTCATAAAAAAATTATTGAATAAAATTTAAACAAAGAATTAACTCCTTAAAACTTCAGTTTTCTCAGTTTAAAAAAGAAATACCTGTAAATCGGATAGATATGCAGTTTTTTCATCCTTGAAATTTGCGCATGCTTTTTCGTTGGATTTAGAGGGATTTTTGCCAGGTTTTCATCAACGATTTTTAGGATATTCTCATATATTTTATGAAAATATTTATCACGATCTTTTCTTTTGGTAGAAAGTAATAAATTCAACAAATATCGATTATTAAAGGGCGAAATGACGATATTGTACATATTGGAAATCGATTTGGAGCTTCCTGCCCAATTTGGCATTTTGTGCTCCCAATAAATAGAATCTAATAAATGAATGTGATTATTGGTTGTCTTCAACCATTCATTGACGGCATTTTTCTCATAAGATCCATCCTTGATTCCCAAAATGTAACAAATGTTACTTACTGAAATATTTTTCGGCAATGGATCATAAAAATTACGGGCAACCTCGCTGATATTTCCATTAATCAAATACTGATCGGGAAAGTGAAGATTCATAAGTCCGGACATTTTTCGCGCTTTTTCATCATCTTTCCACACCGTGCTTTTATTATTGTCGATACCATTTACTGATGACAGATTGTAATCTATCACTTTCAATTCTTTTGAAAAATGATCCGTAATCTGTTGTGCTATTTTTACATCTTGTCTGCCGTCTTCAGTATTATGATTTAGAACAAAATAATCAATATTTTTTACATTTTTAACAGAAGCAGCAAATAGAATCCTTGAATCCCAACCAGCAGTCACTGCAACACTGATCCTTCTTCTTAAACTCATGCTTTTAATGGAGTTTTCAAGAATATGAAGGGCTTTTTCTGCAACAGTATGATTATTTATTAAAGGTAAAGAGCTTACCGGATAAAAGCGGATATACTTTTTATTAGCTACATCATAATAAAAATTAGAAATCAGCTTACTGATATATTTAAAAGGTGTTTTATGAAAAATGTTTATTTTTTTATCAATAATATATTGAGGTACATCTTCGTGATATTGATTGTTCCCGGAAAGATCATTGATAAAATTGGGTTGCGCGCTTATATATAATTGATCGTCAAAATGAGAAATATAAGTTTCCAATTGACCTGATGCGTCATTGAAAACATACATATTATTATTTTCGAAAAAAAGAAAAATGAAAAATCCTGTTAATTTATTAACCTTTTCAATTTTTTCCTCTAAACTTAAACCTTCAAGCTTTTCAATAATATCTTTATTTGTAAAAGAAGCGTTTTCGTAATCAAAACACTCTCCAAAAAAAATGATATCATGATGAAGTATAAGATTTTCGCGGTTTGAGGAATGAATAACAATATTTAGATTATGATGAAAAAAGATTTCCCCATGATTAATAGGGAAATCAATTTTTTTATTACTTATAATGTATTGAAATGGGGAAATATCCATTATTACTTTTTAACAATTTTCCCTGTAAAGTTAGTATTTTTTCCTACAATTTTATATAAATAAGTTCCTGATATCAAAAATCCAGAGTAAGGTTTTCCTCAGTTTTCTTGCCTTTTATAACTACCTTTTTAACTTTAAACCGATTATCTTAACATCCGTTGAATTTGTTAATTTTCATTATAAATAATAAAGAAGCCAAAAATAGTTTCATCCTTTTTAACAATTTATTTATCTTCGTTGCTTTTTAAAACCTCATATCTAATTTACGTCAAGAAACACCAATATGCCGACCAATGCTTCTCACAAATTGATTCCGATGACAGATTTTGTTATTGAATACTACTCGAATGAAGGATATGCCGATCTTCAGACATTAAGTTTGATGAACAATTATGCCAATCTGTTGAAAAAGCATTTAACGTTGGGAATGTTTATTCCGGTAGACTCAATGGGAAATATTTTGAAAGAACCGAAAAATTACTCTTCATGGAAATCTCTTCCCCACAATCATAAGAGAACAGATAAAATCACTGAAAATGAATATCTTGAAGAATACAAATCCTATCAAAAAGCAGAAAACAAATGTCTTTTTACAGGATTCAAAATTGCTTATAACGGATATTCTGTGGTGAGAATTGTAGCGTCATATGATGAATCGATCGAATTATCTTTTACCAAAAACGATTTTATGTCACAAACATTTAAGGACGTTGAATCGCTTACTCATTTTGACGAAATATATTTAAATAGTGTTGCTTTAAAGAAAATTGGGCTTAATAAATAATTCAAATATTGATTTAATCATATTTATTTCATCTAATAAAATGATGAAACAAGGCAATAAAAATAAAGCAAGCGGGAACAACGATCGCAAAATATTTCCCGAATTTTGTAAAGGCTCTTGCATATTTATTGTTAAATCCCACCGACTGCATTGATGAATAAAAGCCGTGCCACAGGTGAAAACCAAGCAATACAAACGCACAACAATACAAAAATACGCGAACAGGATTCTGAAATTTGTGCACCAGTTCCTCGTAATATCTCGTTTCATTGGGAACATTCATCTCTATAAATTTATAATTAAGCTCCTGAAACCAGAAGTCATACCAATGCAGGCAAAAATAAGCGAGAATCACCGCTCCGGAAATAATCATATTTCTTGAGCTCCACGAGCTGTTTGCCGAACTCGCATTATAAGCATAACTAATCGGTCTCGCTCTCCTATTTTGAATTTCAAGAATAAATCCCATCACAAAATGAAAAACAAGTCCCACAATCAAAATCGGCTGCCCAATATACTGAACAAAAGGATTATACCCCATAAAATGAGAAATCTGATTAAAGAGATCCTCACTAATCACCGACGTGAAATTCAGTGAAACGTGCAACGTCAGAAAACTGATAAGGAAAAACCCCGAAAGTCCCATTGCCACTTTCCTGATAATAGATGAATTCAAGAATTGCTTTGCCATAATTTTGATTATTAGTTGCTCTTTTTTATAATGACAATCGATCTTTTATTTTTGGACAAGACATCAAAAAATAGTAATTAAAATTTACACAAAATCATTGAAACACAAAAACCACTCAAAAAGAGTGGTTTTTAATCGTAATTGTATCTTATTTTAAAGTGTTATTTGTTACTTACAGCTTTACCATACACTTCCAAAGCTCTATTTCTTGCAAAAACATGATCGACAATCGGTTCAATAGTAATCTCTTTTTGAGTAAGCCATTTTTTGATATATTTTTGATCTTTATCAAATTTTTTCGTCTGCTCAGAAGGATTAAAAACCCTGAAATAAGGCGCTGCATCACAACCGCAACCTGCCGCCCATTGCCAGTTTCCGTTGTTGGAAGAAAGTTCGTAATCTAATAATTTTTCTGCAAAATAAGCTTCACCCCATCGCCAATCGATCAACAGATGCTTGGTAAGAAAGCTTGCAACCACCATTCTCACTCTGTTGTGCATAAATCCGGTTTCGTTTAATTCCCGCATTCCTGCATCCACAATAGGATAGCCGGTTTTTCCTTCACACCAAATTTTGAACTCTTTTTCATCATTCCGCCATTGTATATTTTCATATTTTTCTTTAAAAGAATAATGAACGACTTTCGGAAAATGATATAAAATCTGCATAAAAAATTCACGCCAAATCAATTCATTCAACCAGGTTTCGTTGTGTTGTAAAGCAAACTGAACACATTTTCGGATAGAAATCGTCCCAAAACGCAACGCAATTCCCAAATGTGTTGTATGATTCAAAGCCGGAAAATCCCTGTATTGATCGTAGTCTTCGATAATTGATTTTTCTAAAGTTGGTTTTGTATATTCAATTTCAGTTTTCTCGAAACCAATATCTTTCAAACTTGGAAATTTCGGTGCGGAATATTGTAAAAAATGAGAAAAATTAGTTATGAAATTTTCAATTTTATTTGAATTTAAAACCTCTTTCCATTTTTTCGAATAAGGTGTGAAAACCGTGTAAGGCGTTCCATCTTTTTTAACAACTTCATCTTTTTCAAAAATCACCTGATCTTTATAGCTTTTAAAATCAATTTGATTCTTTTTGAGGAAATTTTCAACTTCCTTATCACGTTTTATCGCTTGAGGCTCGTAATCTTCATTGCAAAAAACAGTTTGAACATCAAAATCCTTAATTATTTTTTCAAAAACATCCAAAGGATTTCCCTGAAAAATAGTCAATCCGCTTTTGTTATCTACCAATTCTTCATGAATTCCGTTTAAAGCCTGATGAATATAATCGACCCTTTTGTCGGATTTATTTTCCAGTTTATTTAAAATATCTGTATCAAAAATAAAAATCGGCAGGACTTCCAAACCTCCTTTTAAAGCATATTCTAATCCTGAATTATCTTCCAATCGTAAATCTCTGCGAAACCAGAAAATATTTATTTTATTCTTAATTTTAGGCATATCAGCGAAAATTATTTATTGAAACGTTCTTCCAATATTTTATATCTGTAGTTAAAAATATGTTCTAATTTACTTTTAATGAAAAGGTTATGAGCAATTTCACCTAAAAAACCAAAAGGCAATTCATAATCAATTGTATCTTTCATCAAAACACCGTTTTCATTTTCTATAAATTCATGATGGTGATGCCACAATTTGTAAGGTCCTTTTTTCTGAAAATCGGTAAAACTCTTCTGAAAATCAACCTGAATAATCTCGGTTTTCCATTTCATTTTAATTCCCAATAACGGCGAAACGAAATAATCAATGATCATTCCTTCAAAAATCGCATCGTTTTCAAAATGCGTCAACACAATGAATTTCATGTCTTTTGGGGTAATTTCTGAGAGGTTATTTGCAGAGGAAAAGAATTTCCATGCGGTTTTTAGATCGCAATTTAACTGCTGTTCGCGGAATAGTTGATGTTTCATTATGCTTAAATTGATTAGAAGGATTTGTTACATGCAAAAATCAGACTAAAAATTTTTAATCTAAAATCTATTTATGGTGTAAAATTTACAATTAAAGCTGTTTAAACAAAAAACTTAACCGCAAAAGATACTATTGATGTGCTATCATTTTATTTATTGAGAAAACAAAAGGTAATAAAAGAACAAAAAATCAAAGATTTTTAAAAGCTATTGTGTTCTTATTTACAGTTTAATGATGAACTTAAATAAATGATTATTAATCTCTTGTCTCTTTTGTGGTAAAAATAAAAGTTTAAACAAATTCTTAGTTATAAATCCACATTAAAACAGGTTTGTTCGATTGCTGAAGCATCGGATCAATTTCTTTCATGGCATTATTTGAAATCGTAGGACAACCCCAACCTTCCGGCGAACCTTCTGGAAAAACTTCATCGTCGCTCATCAGATTCCATGAATGAAAAACGATAAATCTCTTCAAAGCATTGTTGTTGCTTTCTTCCAAACCGTGCATTAAATATTTCACATGAATTCCCCAATCGCTGTAACCACGACCTTCCAGCTTATATTTCCCCAAAGCCGAAAGATGGCTTCCGTCTTCATTGCTGAATTTTGGCTGATCTTTAGAATCGTCCTCGCTCCAAGAATTTGAACCACAACCGTGACCGACCAAATATTGTTTTGAAATAGAATTTGCTTTAAAATCCCAAATAAAAAACCTTTTCACTCCGGAATGCAGACTCATATCAATAAGAATACAAAAATCTGTATTAAAGTTTTTGGATTTGCAGAATTGCAGGGCTTCTCCGGCTTTACGTTTTGTTTTATTTATATCAGTTTCAGGTTTCTTTTCAGCAATTGTTTCAGAAGTTTGTTCTCTCACATTACTTTTCTTTTTCGATTCTGTTGTACACGAAATGAAAAGAAAAACGGTAAAAATTAAACTTAAACTTTTCACTTAAACTATTTATAATGCAGGAAAATCCCGTAATCAGAAGGTGTCCAAAGTGCCGCTTTTTGTCCGGCAGATTTTAAAGCATCGTTCGCCCAAGTGTTGCAGGTATCGAGGAAGCTGTATTTTCCTTTTGCATCGTAAAAAGCGTCATTATCGCTGTAAACCGCATTGGTAGGAATAAAAATATAATTTCCGTTTTCACTTTTATCAAATTTTTGATCTACAAATTCAACCAATTTTTTGTATTGATTTTTGCTGATCATAATCATTTTACAGTCGTCTCCTTCTTTCATTTCTCTGTAATAAGAACAATGCATCGCAGATTCGCTCAGCCAGAAAGCAGCTTTAAAGGCCGTTGAGAATTTCAGATCTGCCCAAGTTGGCGTGTCCAGATAAAAACCTTTATCGCCCCAACCGACTCCTACATAATTGTAATCTGTCTTTTTAGATTTTGTATTATTAAAAGGAATTTTGGTTCCCCAATCCTGAAGATCATTTTTCACAGGCATTACAATATCGGTATGAACGCCGTTGGTGTAAATATAAATTGGAATTTCCTTCTTTTGTCCGTCATCTTTAGCAGAAACTTCGATAAAAGGTAGTAAATAACCCATCGCCACGTATAAAACAACGATTCCTACAATGATTCCTATAGTTTTGAGAATGAGAAACAGCATTTTTTTCACAGATATGTTTTTAATTAGGGTTAAGAAAATTTAATTTACAATTTTTCGTAAAAGTATTTGTTTTAATCGGAATTTTCGCTAAATTTAAGTACGAAATAATCATAAATATGCACAAAAACGCTAAATCCAACAAAAGATTTAAAGTAAGAGTAAAAATAGCTCCCAAAAGAGTACAAAAAAAACGTTGATTTTTTGGTGAGTTTTCTCTCCTTAAAGTCAATTTTTCTTTTAGAAAGGGCTTTTTAACGATTTTACTTCAATAAATCTTCACCTCTTTAAAATTAAAAATTTAAAGAATGGTCGTTTATCCGCTTTACTTTGGAACACCTAAAATTCCAAACGAGGATTTATCACCAAAAATTTCAACTCTATTTTGAAAAAATTCATTCTATTTTTCGTTTTTGTCTCCACTTTTTTGTCCGGTCAAGCCAAAAAACTCTTTTTTAAAGTCGAAAAAGATACCATTATCAGTATTGTCGATGAAAATGGAAACATCCTTATAAAACCTTTTTCATCTTATTATTCTTATACTAATAATGAAGAAATTACCGATGGAATCATTTATATCAGTGAAAGAAATGAGCCACCTCATTATGTAAACCGGGAAGGTAAATTTCTTTTTACTCCTTATTTTTATGATAATGGACCTGATTATCCTAACGAATATTCGATACGATTTACTGATAAAGAAGGAAAAGTAGGGATTGCAGATCTGTCCGGGAAAATTTTAATTCCTGCAAAATATGATTACTTATCTGCTTTCAATTTTGGTTTCACATATTATTGTCAAGGTTGTTACTTCGACAGAGAAAAAGATCCTGAACATCCACCTTTAGTAAATATTAAAAACTACGGATATCTCGATCGAAACGGCAAAGAAATCAAACTCAATCATAAAAGAATTCACAGAAAAGATACCCAAGAAGAAAATGGAAAATTTGTTCCTTATCAATTTTCTTACACCGATTTTGAGAAAAATATTCTGAAAAAATTAGAAAAAAACACTGCAAAAATCAACAAAATAAATCTCTCTGAAGGTTTACCGCTTACTTTTGAAATTATCAGAAGACCAGATTCGGATAATCCATATTATTTTATCAAAATGTATCGTTTTCAGAAAGATGCAGATTTTTCGACCGACAATGATAATGCGGAAGGTTTTAATTTTTATGCAGATAAAAAAGGAAATCTCTTTGTCAATCATTTAGAAAACATCAAAGACCATTATCAAAATATTTTAATTCCGTTTGAGGAATGGTTGAAATTATCGGATTATTAATCTTCTAAAAACTTGATATTTCGCTGTAATCCTGCGAATTTGGTTCGTTTTACAGGAGATTTTCTGAAAATTTCTGAGAATAATTCTTGCGTAAGCTCTTTCCACTCTCCTTTTTTGAAGTTTTTCAATGCTTCATTGGGTCTGAATTTACTTTGAAGATTGGGTGCAGAAAATCTGTTCCACGGACAAACATCCTGACAAACGTCGCAACCGAACATCCAATCATCCATTTTATCTTTAAAATAATCGGGAATTTCGTCTTTTAATTCAATGGTTGCGTAGGAAATACATTTGCTTCCGTCGATTAATTTTTCTGAAACAATCGCCTCAGTCGGACAAGCGTCGATACATTTTCTGCAAGTTCCGCAATGATCCGTCGTTTCATGATCCGGAATGAGTTCTAAATCACAGATAATTTCTGCTAAAAAATAGAACGACCCGTTTTGCTTTGTAATTAAATTGGCATTTTTTCCGACCCATCCAATTCCTGATTTTCTTGCCCAGCTTCTTTCTAAAACCGGTGCAGAATCTACAAAAACACGAAATCCAAATTCACCGATTTCTTCCTGTAATTCGGCAACCATGTCACGGAGAATATCTTTTATTACTTCATGATAATCTTCGGCATAGGCATATTTTGAAATCTTAAAATTCTCTAACGTTGAAATTTTTTCTTCCGGAAAATAATTATAAGAAAGGGAAATCACTGATTTTGAGCCTTCAACCAATAATCTCGGATCGAGTCTTTTATCAAAATAATTTTCCATGTATTTCATTTCGCCATGGAAATTATTCTTCAGCCAAGCTTCCAAAGGTTTTGCCTCTTCTTCCAAAAAATCTGCTTTCGAAATGCCACAGTTTTGGAATCCGAAACTTTTTGCTTTGGATTTTATTAACTGAGAATATTTTTCGGCACTTGAATTCATGATTTACCCTTGCAAAATTAAGATTATTTTATAATTTTGCTGCCCTTTAAGACCATCATTTAAAAAGGTCTGAATTCTTATAAAACTTTAAATTATCCCATGAAAAAAATCAGCCTGTTTGCAGGACTCGTTTCCGTTTGTCTTTTTAATGCTCAAATCAAGTTTGAAAAAGGTTATTTCATCGACAATTCCGGACAAAGAAGTGATGTTTTAATTAAAAATCTTGACTGGAAAAATAATCCTACAGAATTTGAATATAAAACCGAAAGCTCTTCAGATATCAAAAAAGAAAATATTAAAAACATTCAGGAATTTGGAGTCGATCAGGAATCAAAATACATTAGAAAAACAGTATTAATCGATTATTCTTCTGAAATTCTGGATAAAATATCACAAGAAAGAAAGCCTGAATTTAAAGAAGCAACCGTTTTTCTGAAATACTTGGTAGAAGGAAAAGCTGATCTTTTCTTTTATGAAAATAATGACATCCAGAAACTGTTCTTTAGTGTGGATGATTCTAATGTAAAACAGCTTGTTTACAAATCGTATTACCTTACAAATTCACAGATTACTTACAATGAAGATTATAAAAACCAGCTTACAGAGAACCTGAACTGTGGAATTGATGGCAAACAAATTCAAAAATTAAAATATCAGCCAAATGATTTGACAAAGGTCTTTATGAGCTATAATGCGTGTTCTAATGGAACTAATACCGTAAATTATAATCAGGTAACGGAGAAAAAAGATCTTTTTAACCTAAATATAAGACCGGGAATTAATTTTTCCAACCTTAAAACGATCAGTTCATCGTATTATTATGCAGACGAAGTCACGAAGTTTGACAGAGAAGTTTCTTTCAGAATCGGACTGGAAGCGGAATTCATTTTACCATTCAATAAAAATAAGTGGGCTATTTTTGCGGAACCAACTTATCAATATTACAAATCTGAAACAGAATCTATCGTCTATCCCGGACAGTTTTTTGAAGCAAAATCTACAAGAAGTACAGATTATAAATCGATTGAAGTTCCGTTTGGAATCAGACATTACTTTTTCTTAAATGACAAATCAAAGGTATTCATTAATGCCGCGTATGTTTTTGATTTTCAAATAAATTCTAAGATACAGTATGATTATCAGACGTTAAATATCAACTCCGGAAACAATTTGGTATTCGGTATCGGATATAAATATAATGATAAATTTTCGGCTGAATTCCGTGCCTCGACAAACAGAAATATTTTACAGAATTATAATAACTGGACTTCAAAATATCAAACCATGTCTCTGATCTTAGGTTATACTTTGTTTTAATCGCCAAAAAAACCTTATTGAAAGCATAAATTATCATTAAAATTTTGCGTATTTTCGTTTAACTTTTTAATATTAAAAACCAAAATAGTTATGTCTTTATCAGAAGTTATAAAATCAGGAAATTATGAACTCATTGACGTTCGTGAGCCAATGGAGCTTGAAATGGACGGAAATATCGAAGGTGCTAAAAATATCCCTCTTGGTGAAGTAGAGGAAAGACAAGATGAAATTCTGTCTATCGAAAAACCAGTGATCATATTCTGCAGAAGTGGAAACAGAAGCGGAAAGGCATTAGAATATCTTAATTCACAGGGTTTACAAGACGGCTACAACGGCGGAGGCTGGGCTGAATTGAAGGCAAATCTGGAAGCAAATCAAGGAACTTTTTAAGTTCCTTTTTTTATTTAAATACGTACATGATGGATTTAAAAGAAAGATTTCAACACATTTGTTTCCAACATTCTCAGGATCAAAATCTTATTGACAATTTATGGTCTGAAATTGAGAAAAAGTATTCTAAAAAAAAAGACATTATCATGATTTGGAACATCTTGAAAATATGTTTTCTGAGATCGATTCGGTAAAAGATAAAATCTCAAATTTCACTCATATTTCTTTTTCCGTTTTTTATCATGATGTGATTTATGATGCGTCTTCAAGGATTAATGAAGAAAAAAGCGCCGAGTTTGCTAAATTAAAACTGCAAAAATTAAATTTGAATTCGGATTGTATTGAAAAAATTTCTGAGCAAATTATCGCCACAAAAGCGCATCAACAATCTATAGATCGTGACACCAATTATCTTTTGGATGCTGATCTTTCTATTCTTGGAAAAGATTTAGAAACTTATATTGATTATACTAAAAAGATCAGAAAAGAGTATTCTATTTATCCGGATTTGCTTTATAAACCTGGAAGAAAGAATGTACTGAAACATTTTTTAGCTCTTGAAAATATTTTTAAAACGGAGGATTTTCGGGAAAAATATGAAGTACGGGCGAGAGAAAATATTCGGTTTGAAATTGATCGTTTGTAGATTGATTTATGTTTTGGCTAATGCCGATCTTTGTGTAAAAATGAAAGCGAACTAAAGTCCGCTCCTATTGATATTTTTGAGTTTTGTCATTTATTTGACCAAGTTCCTTCATCACTCCTCCAAAAAAAGGGAATTTTAAATATTGATAAATTACAGTTGGCTCTTTATAAATTCAATAGATTTTTCTAAAACAACCACCGGAAACTTCTTTGTGTGGTGTATGTCCAACATTTGGAATGATGAATTTTTCTACAATTCCGCCTACCTGCGAAATTGTTTTTTCAAGCTGATCCAACGTTCCGTAATCATCGGATTCTCCCTGAATAAACAATAACGGACTTGTGATATTCTTTAATACATATTCGATATTCCAGCTTCTGAAACGGTCGCTGAGCCAGATTTCCGTCCATGCTTTTACCATCATTTCGACTTTATCACCGTGATATTTTTGCAAACGTTCGGGAAGATCGGTTGTCTTGTAAGCTTCAAATGCATCTTTAACACCCTTTACCGTTACGTCTTCCACGAAAATATGTCCGGCTTCACAAATGGTTGCTTTTACTTTTCCAGGGTATTTTGAGGCTGTAATTAGCGCAATTGTTCCTCCGTCGCTGTGACCGAAGAGAATGGCGTCTTTTATATTCAATTCATTCAGCAAATCATTGAGAAGATCAGCTTCAGATTCCATATAATTATTTTCTCTTTCGTGGGTAAGCATTGGAAAAGACTTTCCATAACCTAAACGATCGTACACTAAAACGTTGCATCCAGTCGCTTCAGCCAATTTTGCAGGAAAATCCCTCCAAAGTTGAGTACAGCCGAGAGAATCATGTAAAAAGACGATTGTCGGCTTATTTTCAAACGAATTGTTGGATTCTATATAAAGTTTTTTACTCTGTACATCGATAATCCTACCTTCCATCAACTTAAACTTACTTATAAATTTGGATTATTTGCGGCTTCAAATTCTTTTAACAAATTCTGGAAAACTGTTTCCACTGGCAAAACATCATCAATTAACGCTGAAACCTGTCCGATTTCCAGTTCGCCATCTTCCATATCCCCTTCAAACATTCCTTTTTTTGCTCTTGCGCGACCTAAAGATGCAATCAGAGACTCTTTATTTCTTCCGGTATTGTAGATTTCTTCAAGCTCGTTAAAGAATTTATTTTTAACCATTCTTACAGGCGCTAATTCCTTCAATGTCAAATGAGTATCACCTTCCTGAAGCTCTGTAATTTTATTTTTCCAATTATTGTGCGCACTTGCTTCTGTAGTCGCAGCAAAACGAGAAACCGATCTGAACTCCGTCTGCTCCGAGAATCATGGCTGCTTTTATTTGAGAACCTAAAGCAATTCCACCCGCTGCGATTAATGGTTTTGAGATATGTTTTCTCACATTCGGAATCAGGCAGAACGTTGTCGTTTCATCTCTTCCGTTGTGACCTCCCGCTTCAAAACCTTCTGCAACAATGGCATCAACTCCTGCATCTTCACACTTCATTGCAAATTTTGTTGACGAAACAACGTGAGCCACTTTTATTCCTTCCTTTTGAAGCGTTTCTGTGTAGGCTTTCGGACTTCCGGCAGATGTAAAAACAATTTTCACGCCTTCTTCCAAAATAATATTGATAATTTCTTCTAAATTAGGGTAAAGCAAGGCGACATTTACACCAAAAGGTTTATCGGTAGCCTTTTTACATTTCTGAATGTTTTCGCGTAAAATATCGGGATACATGCTCGCAGAACCGATTAATCCCAATCCGCCGCAGTTGGAAACCGCCGAAGCCAACTTCCATCCGGAATGCCAAATCATTCCCGCCTGAATGATAGGATATTGTATATTAAATAGTTGCGTAATTCTATTTTGACCTTGCTGCATTTCGTGAAGTTTTTTAGCCGAATTAAAATCTATAAAATTGCTCATGCTGTAAAAATACTAAAAACTGTTGTTTTCATTGAATAAAAAATGGGTAAAAATCGTTTAAAATAAAGGTTTATTAAGATTTAAAATCACTTAAAGTATCATCAATAAGAGAACTTATTTTTAAAAATTTATGAGCTAAATCAGATATATCGTTTTGAATTGTATCTAAGTTTAAATCAATCCAGCCTTCCATTAAAGTTAGCGGACCGAAGTTGACGCTTACATTTTTCCAGTCTTTTTGATGTTCGACAAATTGAGTTCTGAATTTTTCGGCGAAATTTCTGCTTGAAATTTTATAACCTTTCAGTTCACGAAGTTTTAAAGCATGAATATTATAGTATAATTTTCTTTCTTGAATTGTTTTATCATGTACCCAAACAGAAAAAAATATTCTGCTTTTTGAGTTTAATGGAGATTGAAAATCATTTGACCATTCAGCTTTATAAATTTTCAATGCTATGGATTCCAATACTTCCTCTACAGATAATGTAAGTCCAATATCTTCGAATTCTTTTTTAGGGACATTTTGAAGTGCCTGTTCGACTTTACTTTTATAAAAATTAAAATCCATCATTAATCGTTTACATCAAAAATAAGAACTTTCGCGAAATGTAGGGCATAAAAAAAACCTCCAGAAATTCTGAAGGTTTTGATATTATTTTTTAACTGAATCTTTTTTCCAACTTCCTTTGAAGTTACACGAGTCATAACGACCGTTGATGGAAATAAATATGATCGGAAGTTTCGAATTTACAAACTTTTCAACCATTTCATTTCGCTTTTTGTTCAGCGCCATTTGCTTGATTCTGTCGTAATCTGTTTCCAAAGTAATTTGGTGTGCAGGAATTACGTCTTCAACTTTTATAATTTTTACAACTTTTCTTTCTCTCTCATCAACATCATCAAAAGCTGTCGTGATGTCTCCTTTATTCAAACCTGCCAATTCGTAGCTGATTGTTCCGGGAACAGTCTCTCTTTCGATTTTATTAGAAACCATCCGAACCAGGAATTACCCCTGCGTTGAATTTTGTCTTTTTATCATCAGAATATCTGAAAGTTGCGTCCTTGAAAGTCATCTTTCCGCTACTGATCAAACCTCTGATACTGTCTAATTTTACTTTTGCAGTTTTAATTTCCTCATCAGACGGTGTTGCCATCAAAAGAATATGTCTTGCATCATAGATCTTTCCTGATTTTTTAACCAGTTGAATAATATGATATCCGAATTCTGATTCTACAGGATCTGAAATTTCTCCTTCCTGAAGGTTCAAAGCAGCAGCCTCGAAAGGCTTTACCATTTGACCTTTAGAAATATTCTTCATTAAACCTCCATTTGAAGCCGTTCCTTTATCCTCAGAATAAATTCTTGCCTGACTGTCAAACGTTTCTCCACCTTCAATATCCTTCTTGATTTTTTTAAGCCTCTTAACCAAATCATCTTTATGAGCTTCCGTTAATTTAGGATACATCATGATCTGAGATAATGAAACCTCATCTTTAATCTCAGGCAACTGAGCTTTATATAAGGTATAGAAATCAGTTACTTCGTTTGGTGTAACATCTGCTTTCTCTGTAACTCTCTGATATTTAGCCTGTCCGTAATATTGATCTGCATCGATTTTCTCGATGGCATTTTTCATTTCGTATCCATTTCTGAACTTATAAGCTGTCAACATCGATTTTTCGTCAGGAAACTGAGAAAGTAACTGTTGATATTTTGCATTTGCACCTTCTTTGATCTGTGCAGAACGGTTTTCAATTAAAGTATCTTTTTTTGCTTCGTATACAAGAAGTTTGTTATTCAGAAGGTTTTCCAAAAACTCACACTTATCTATGTTAGAAGCTCCCTGCTGTTTTGCATAATTCATCTGCTCGTTCACGTCAGACTCCAACACAATTTCATCACCGATTACAGCAGCAATTCCATCCACTAAATCTCCCTGTTTTAGCTGAGCATTCATCGTGTTCGTTGCGAACAACATGATGAAAATTCCAAAAAGAAAAGTGATCTTAAGTTTATTTATCATTTTACTATTTTAAACAAGTTGCAAATTTAGAATTCTTAATGAATTACACTAAATTTTTTATTATAAATATTTCTTAAAAAGACGTATTTATTGTAGTTCCACGTCGAAAGTCGTCAATTCTTTAAATTGTCTCAATCTTTCGAACATATCAGATTCATTTACTTCCTGAATTCTTTCTGTCCCGAATTTCTCAACCGTGAAAGAAGCCATTGCCGAACCTACGATTAATGCAGACTTCATGGTCTCAAAATCGAATTTCCCTTTTTTAGCCAAATAAGCCGCAAAACCACCTGCGAAAGTATCTCCAGCTCCCGTCGGATCGAAAACATCTTCCAATGGCAACGCCGGAATCGCAAATACTTTGTTATCATGGAAAAGTAAAGCTCCGTGCTCTCCTTTTTTGATAATTACATAGTCAGGTCCCATTGTATGGATTTTCTTAGCTGCCTTTACCAAAGAATATTCTCCGGAAAGTTGTCTTGCTTCTTCGTCGTTGATTGTGATGACGTCTGTTTTAGCAATCATATCCATCAAAATATCCAAAGCAGAATCCATCCAGAAATTCATGGTATCAAGGATAACCAATTTCGGACGGTTGTTCATTTTTTCAAGAACTGAAAGTTGTACTCCCGGATGAAGATTTCCTAACAATAAAATCTCCGCATCCTGCATCGAAGCCGGAATTTTCGGATCGAAGTTTTCCAAAACATTCACTTCAGTAGCCAATGTGTCTCTTGTATTAAGATCGTTGTGGTATTTACCAGACCAGAAGAAAGTTTTTCCTTCTTTTACGATTTCTATTCCTTCGATATTGATGTCTCTATCTGTAAACATATCAAGGTGTTCTTGCGGAAAATCTCCTCCTACTACAGAAACGATCCCGGATTTAACACCCAAAATAGATGAAGTGATCCCGATATAAGTCGCCGCACCTCCTAAAATTTTATCCGTTTTTCCAAATGGCGTTTCGATTGCGTCGAACGCAACACTTCCTACAACTAAAAGTTTCATATTTTTTTCAAAGTATTTTAAAAGTAATTATTTTTTCCATTCAAATGTGTCCAGCAAATGCATCATATCTTTCTTGATATAATCCACTGCGGGAGCCAAAGAATCGGGTTTTGGTCTTGTGTTAAAGTATAAATAGGCAGTCACAAAGTGTTTCGTGCTGTCTGTAATGTAAAATTGAAGATTGGAAGCACTTTGTCCTTTTAGCTCATAAAAATTTCCGTATACCTTTTTTTCAGGGTATTCGAAAGATTTTGTATCGATCGCACTTGCCTTAATCGTATGTTCGTAAACCATTTTTTCAGCCTCCTGAATGTGAGACGCAAAATCATTCTGTATCGGATAATACGTTACAAAAATTTTCGCTTTCATTTTCGGGTAATTCAGATAATACCAGCAAGGTTTTTTGGCATCAGTCATTTTTGCAAAATCAGAATACTCAAAGGTATAATTACAGTTGTTTTCAAATTTCTGATATTTCGGGGTCGGATATTCCAAACGCAGCTCTCCGTAAGGCTTTGGAGAAGCTTCTTTACCGCAAGACACCAAAAGTAAGGCTACAAAAATAAAAATGGCGTTTTTAAACATTTTGCAAAAGTACAAATTAGATTTCAGATATTGGAAGACAAATTTCAGGATTTCAATGAGTTTATGTTTGAATTTGATAAACTTAAATTTTATTTAAACTTTATGTGGATATTTGTTTTAAACGCAAACGTCGCTAAGTTTTTTTGACTACTACTTGTTTTTAAGTTCGCAAAGGCGTTTCACTCAGCAAAGAACGGTGTCATTGTCATTCTGAATGGAGTGAAGAGTCTTTAATAATCATAATCAATCAGCACCACGTTTGTCATTCCATAGGAATCTCAGCAAAAATTTTCAAATCTTAATTTAAAAAAAATGCCTAGATTCCTATGGAATGACAAACGATATGGAAAATTCTTTACCTCACAATTACAGAATCAGATACGCCGTATGATAGTTTTCAATATAATTTTCCAAAGGTTTCGGGAACGATTTTTCGTGAGAAACCTTCAACATTTATGACAATGAAATCATTTTTAGCAATAAAATCTTTCCAAACGATTTCTGAATCAACCTCAACATTAAAAATTTCTATGCTTAAATTTTTGTGCGTCAACTTATGATTAACAATTTTTGCACTTTTAATGAAAGGCATTAATTCCTCAGAAATCTCAGGCGGAAATTCGAATAGTTTTTTCCAGATAAAATCATCTTTTCTTTGCTGAATTAAAAAATCACCGTTTCTGTGTACGAAATAATATTTCAACCCTAAATCCTGCGCTTTTACTTTTTTTGTTTTAACAGGAAATTCAGAAACTTTATTCATTGAAAAAGCCAGACAGTCTTCGTTTAAAGGACATTCGTTGCAAAAAGGATTTTTTGGTTTACAGATTTCAGAACCCAAATCCATCATCGCCTGATTAAAATCTCCGA
This sequence comes from Chryseobacterium ginsenosidimutans, assembly GCF_024807225.1. Classification (GTDB taxonomy): domain Bacteria; phylum Bacteroidota; class Bacteroidia; order Flavobacteriales; family Weeksellaceae; genus Chryseobacterium; species Chryseobacterium ginsenosidimutans. The sequence goes on along the minus strand of NZ_JANUCO010000001.1, from coordinate 1,672,208 downwards.
CATTTTCGGGTAAAACCAGATGCGCCAGTTCAGAAAAATAATTGAAAGCTCTGGAATTTGAAATATCAAAATCGTCTGCAAAAACGCGGCTTAAAACACGATAAAAATTACCGTCAACGGCAGGCATTTTTCCATCAAAACAAATACTGGAAACCGCTGCTGCCGTATATTTCCCGACTCCTTTTAATTTTAAAATCTCTTCGTATTCATGAGGGAAAACTCCATGATAATCATTCATAATCTGCTGTGATGCTTTATGAATATTGATCGCTCTCGAATAATATCCCAATCCTTTCCAATACAGCAAAACTTCATCTTCCTGAGCTTCAGCCAAGGTTTTTACGTCCGGAAATCTTTTAATAAAATTATTATAATGACCTAATCCCTGATTGATTCTCGTCTGCTGAAAAACAATCTCGCAAATCCAGATTTTATACGGATCTTTTGTCTGTCTGAAAGGGAGATCTCTGGCGTTTTCTTTATACCAGTTCAGGAGTTTGTTGCCGACTTGTCTGAAGTTCGGATTTTCTGTATTTTTCAAAAATTGCTTGCTTTAATTTTGAGAAAATTATATGTTCTCATTTAAACCATGAAGGTTTGAGCACGTTATAATATTGTGCAAAGATAATTTAATTTTCTTTTTTCACAGAATAAACCGGAGCGCCCTTCAACCATTGATATTTAAGATGCTTTTGCTCTGCAATAAAACGATAACCTTCCAGTTTTTTAAGGTAAATGTAAAATTCAGAATTTCTTTTAAACATGAGTTGCTGATTAGATACAAAATTAAACGGAAAAACGACAATAGAATCTCTTGTTGTCTTCAAAACTTTTCCTTCATTCACTCTGTAAATAAAAATCGATTTTCCTCGTCCTGAAGACCGGTCAATCAGTTTAATATTCGAAGAAGAAACAACCATATCGCTTGCATCAAGACATTCTTTTTCATTCATGATGTACGCTTTTCCTTGCTGTCTTTCGTCTGAAAAAAGGTCAATCGGATGATCTTGCTGAAGTTTTTTCTCTTCACAACTGAAAATAATGAGAATTATTGGCAAAAAGTAGAGCAGCCTGCCTTTCATATTCATATTTTTTAATGATTTGGTAGAAAAAAAACCGATGTGAAATTGCACCGGTTTTAATATTTTAGAGTTTATTTAAATTTATTTTAAACATTAAGAAGTTAAAAAGTTCTATCTGCTATAAAGAAGTATTAAGAAATTTAACAAAGTCAAATAATAAGCTTTATGCCTTAATCAACCTTAACAACTTAAATTTTCTTAATGGTTAAAATTTTCAAATAACCTTTCGATTTAGATTAAATTAATCTTGGATATATTCAGCATCCCATTCGTTACCGTCATCTCCTTTGTGTCCGTCTAATTTAATAACGAAACTTTTTGTAGGGAAATAAGGTGTTAAACGAATATCCAGCCAAACTCTGTCTTTGTTCACTTTATCCTGCTCGAAACGAACAATCTTGAACTTTTCGATCAGTTTATCGGCTCCTTTAATACCGTCTAAGAAAGTTACGATCTGTCTTCTTAAATCGTCTTCGTTTCTTGCATTCCAGTTTTCAAAGGCTCTTCTGTTTAAGAAATCAAGCAAAACTTTCGTTACATAATCGAATACACGAACCACAGAATACGTCTGAAGCCCAATGTTGTCTCCTGTAAACAATGTTTTTGCAGAGAAAGCCATGATTTTTCCGTATTCATTTACCATCGGAACCAATCCCATTTTTTCCAACTGAGAAATTTCGCTTTTCTTCAATTCGAATTTTACGGCATCAACCTCGTTAATGTTACCATGTTTTTTACCTGCAGCAACCTGCGACATCAATGTTTTATGGATTTTTCCTGCCAATGAAGTTGAAGGCGGAAGTTCTACGTTTTCTTCTTCACCTACTTCTTCAGCTCTTCCACGACCAACCAACCAGTTACACGTCATAATCACGTTACTTCTGTGCAATTCGCCACCTGTAAGATTTGCAGAGTGGAATAAGTCTACAACGTCGTCCGGTTTATCAAGATTTGCGAAATCTGTCACCATCATTACTTTGTTTTCGTTACAGATCTTCGCCCATTTTTCAATGACTTTATTAGATCCCAAATATCCCGGAATTGCCAAGATAGAATAGTTATCTCTAAGATCTAAACGGTCGTAATAGTTCTTAAATTCGTCTGCAATAGCATCGATAAAAATAGGATTATCCAAGTCTGAAACCTGATCTAGACTTGCATTCACAATGCTTACATTGTCTACTTTATCAAGCTCGGTATTTTTGTAGAATTGAGCGACGGTTTCTGTAGTTGGTTTCCATCTGACGAACCGCGTCCAATGTATTTTTTAAATTTGATTTTAAATTTTGATCAGCAGACTGTGCTTTTGTTTTGCACACATCAGCCATTTTATCAGCAGATTCGTTTCCTTCCAAAAGATTCATCCAAAGGTTGATTTTTTGAAGAAGCTCTTTTCTTTCGTCTGCTTTATTTCCGTCAGTAAGGAAGATTTCCTTTCTGGCTTTTCTCGTCGGGTTCATGTTTGCGATGCCGTCTACAACGGATTCTACAAAACCAAAACCACCTATTTTATTGAGCTCGGCAAGCGGATTACCTTTCGGTTGCCCTGTTTGTTGTTGCTGCCCTTGTTGTTGGTTCTCAGCTGCCTGTAATTTACTATCCATGATTAATGTAAAGTCTTTAGATTATTTTTCAAGTTCTTGTGCCACTTCTTTCAATACTTCGACAAACGCAGCTCTTGTCTGATCGTTTTCCAACATATTACGCAGAATTTTATTCGTTTTCAACTGACGGACAATTTTGTTGTATTGTTCCTGCTCCATGCTGAGCTGTTGTAAATAATCTGATTTCTGAGTAAGATTTTTCGGGGTGAAGTCCGCAAGATTCTGAAAACGGAACTCCTCTTCTACTACATTACCGTCCTCCGTTTCGTGTTGTACCGCCACAGAAGGTTGGAAATGTTTGAAGACGTCGTCCACAGTCTTTAATCCTGTTACAATTTCAGGAACATAAGATTCGTCTGTCGTAAGCTGGCTAACAATCAGCGACTTATTCTCCTGAATTTCCTGGATAGCTTCATTAGCGTCTACTTTTACTTCGTTTCCGCCAACGCCATAATTAAACATTGCCATATTATTATTATTTTGAGATTTTATATTTTGGTGTGGACCGTATTTATCAGCATCAAATAACTGACCAATCCAATGTTTAAATTTAAAAAAAAACTGTAACATACAAAATTTTGTTAAGAATTTTCTTGAAATATTTAATATAAATAGTTAAATATTAATGAAAACTCTATTTTATGGTATTACTAAACTAGGAAAAATAAATAAAAAAACGCATCATTATCTGACGCGTTTTTCGTTTCTAACAATTTTTGGCTTGTCTTACCAAATTTTTATTCTGTCCTGAGGAGCTTTATACATTTTGTCTCCAGGCTTTATATCGAATGCTTTGATGAAAGAATCCTGATTCACCAACGGACCAAATGCTCTGAAAACTCCCGGAGAATGCGGGTCTGTTTTCACCTGATTCGTCATATACTGATCGGTAGATTTAGTTCTCCAAACTGTAGCCCAGCTCATGAAAAATCTCTGATCCTGATTGAAACCACTGATTAATCCCGGGTTTCCGTTATCCTTTAAATACATTTGAAGCGCATCGTAAGCAACCGCTACACCACCCAAATCACCGATATTTTCACCGCTTGTAAATTTACCGTTTACAAAACTTCCTTTCACAGGTTCATAACCGCTGTATTGAGCCGCTAACTGCCCTACTTTCGCATCAAAATTCTTTCTGTCTGCATCGGTCCACCAATTATTTAAGTTACCGTCTCCGTCGAATCTCGAACCGCTGTCATCAAATCCGTGAGAAATTTCGTGACCGATAACTGCTCCGATTCCACCAAAATTAACTGCAGCATCCGCTTTTGGATTGTAGAAAGGCGGTTGAAGAATGGCAGCAGGGAAAACAATCTCGTTATTTGAACCGTTGTAGTATGCATTTACCGTTTGCGGAGTCATTCCCCATTCTGTTCTGTCAACAGGTTTTCCTATTTTGTCTAAGCTTCTCTGATATTGCCAAGCGGAAACATTCTGAAGGTTTGAATATAGATTTGCACCTGCACTCGGAGATTCTACTTTCAACTGAGTGTAGTCTTTCCATTTGTCAGGATATGCGATTTTTACTGTGAATTTCGATAGCTTTTCCTGAGCTTTTACTTTCGTTTCAGGAGACATCCAATCCATATCGTTGATGTGCGTCTTAAATGATTTTAAAATATAATCAATATAAGTTTCCATCTGCTGTTTTGCTTCAGGAGTGAAATATTTTTCAACATACAATTTCCCGAAAGCCTCACCAAGAACACTGTTTACAAGAGAAAGACCTCTTTTATTCATTGGTCGCTGTTCTTTTTGACCTTGAAGGTATTTAGAATAGAAATCAAATCTGATCTGCTCTAAATTTTCATCCAAATTGCTTGCATTACCATTAATTAAATGATATTTCAAATAATCTTTCAACAACGGAAGGTTCTTTTGAGTAAGGAACGAATCCATGTTCTGGTAATATTTCAATTCGCCAACAATCACTTTATCGGTATTTACTCCCGCATCAGTTAAGTATTTTGCAAGGTTGATATTTTTAACTAAAGCAGGTAATTCAGATATATTTTTTGGATTGTATCTTAAATTAGCATCTCTGTTCTGCTCAAGCGTCAATAAATAATTTGCCAGTTGTTTCTCAAAATCAACAACATTTTTTGCAGCAGCATCCGAATTTTTGTATCCTAAAACGCCGAATAATTTCCCAACGTAAGTTTGATATTCTGCTAAAGTTTTTGTGTTGGCTTCATTTACTTTTTGATAATAATCTCTTCCCAAACCAAGATACGGACCGCCAAGATAGACCGCATTCATCTTAGAATTCTTCATATCTGCGCTCACTCTCCATCCATAAAAAGAATTATCGCCTAATTTTGTTGCTTCTAACAAATATTTTTGAAGATCATTGATGTTTTTAATAGCATCAATTTTTGCTAAATCACCTTTAATCGGAGCTAAACCATCTGCATTTCTTTTACTCGTATCCATAAAAGATGCGTACAAATTCTGAATTTTTTGCCCTTCAGAACCTGTTTGATATTTTTCGGATAAAATTTTGTTTAAAATATCCAGAGAAGCATCATCCACATTTTCTCTCAACGCATTGAAAGATCCCCAACTTGCTTTATCAGAAGGAATCTGAGTCGTTTTCACCCAATTTCCGTTTACGTAGCTAAAAAAATCATCTTGCGGACGAACGCTTTTATCCATATAAGATAAATTGATTCCCTCCTCTTTTGCTTCCATTTTTTCCGGTTCTACAATTTCAACAGCTTTCATTGTCTCAGGTTTTTGAGTATTGGCAGTTTTGGTTGTTCCACAAGAATTAAAAAATACCAAACCTGAAAAGGCAAGTATTCCGATATTTAGCTTTTTCATTAACGATTGTTTTTGATTTTACACAAACTTACCAAATATACGAAATTTGATTTTATTTAAAATTATGAGTTATAAGTTATGAATTATGAGTGAAAACAGTATATGAAAAGTCTAAGTTTTGGCTAAAGCCTTTTGATTTTGTTTAATTGAAAAACGGGCTAAAGCCCGTTCCTATTGATAAAAATCATGTACAGATTCTTCGACTTCGTTCAGGATTTTCGCAATTTTAAATTCAATTATTATTCACAAAAAAACCGCTCATTTCTGAACGGTTTTACTATTTTTTGGTAGTTATTACCAGATTTTAATTCTGTCTGCAGGAGCTTTGTATAATTTATCTCCTTGTTTTACGTCAAATGCTTTGTAGAAAGCATCAACGTTTGTTAAAGGACCAAAACTTCTGAAATATCCAGGAGAGTGTGGATCTGTTTTCACTTGGTTTACCATGTATTTTTCACTAGATAAAGTTCTCCAAACTGTTGCCCAGCTTAGGAAAAATCTCTGATCTTGAGTATAACCGCTAATTGATCCCGGGTTTCCTTTATCTTTTAAATACATTTGAAGTGCGTCGTAAGCGATGTTTACACCCCCTAAGTCAGCGATATTTTCACCGTTTGTGAAAGTTCCGTTTACATTAGTTCCTTTTACCGGCTCATATTTGTCATATTGAGCAGCAAGAGCTTTTGTAGCTTTTTCGAAGTTCGCTTTATCTTCCGGAGTCCACCAGTCTACCAAGTTTCCGTCTGCATCGAATTGCGCTCCTGAATCATCAAATCCGTGGCTCATTTCGTGACCGATAACTGCACCAATTCCACCGAAATTCACAGCAGCATCAGCTTTAGGGTTAAAGAAAGGCGGCTGTAAGATTGCAGCTGGGAAAACGATTTCGTTGTTTACCGGGTTGTAGTAAGCATTTACCGTTTGTGGAGTCATTCCCCATTCTGTTTTGTCAACAGCTTTTCCGATTTTAGCTAAATCTTTGTTGTACTGCCATTCTCCGATACCTTGAAGGTTTGAATATAAATTTCCACCTTTAGCTTCAGAAACAATATTTAGTTTAGAATAATCTTTCCATTTGTCTGGATAAGCAACTTTTACAGTGAATTTATTCAACTTTGTCATTGCTTTTTCCTTCGTTGTAGAAGACATCCAAGCTAAATTGTTGATATGAACTGCGAAACTTTTCTTTAAGTAATCGATCAATTCTACCATTTGAGCTTTTGCTTCAGCAGGGAAATATTTTTCAACATATAATTTTCCAAAAGCTTCACCTAAAGATCCGTTAATCAACTCATAACCTCTCTTGTTAAGCGCTCTTTGCTCTTGTTGACCTCTTAAATATTTACCATAGAAAGCAAACTTCATGTCACCCAATTTTTCGCTTAGGTAAGAAGCACTTCCGTGGATTATGTGGAATTTCAAATAATCCTTAATTACAGGAAGATTCTGAGCATTCACCAATTTATCGAAATCTTTGTAATAACCGATTTCTCCGATGATTACTTTATCTGTATTTACCCCAACTTTTTTAAGATAAGCAGGAATATCAACCCCTTTTACCAATGTCTTAAGCTCAGCCATTGTTCTTGGGTTGTACTGAAGTGTATTATCACGGCTTTGCTCGTTGGTAAGATACGTTTTTGCAATACTTTTCTCGTAATCTACGATACCTTTTGCAGCAGCGTCAGCATTTTTGTAGCCTAATTCTTTCAACATTGAAGCTACATATTTTGTATATTCAGCTAAAGCTTCCGTGTTTTTTTCGTTTACTTTCTGGTAATAATCTCTTCCTAAACCTAGAGATGCATTTCCTAAATAAACTGCATTCATTTTAGAATCTTTCAAATCTGCATCTACTCCCCATCCGTACAACGTATTTTCACCTTCTTTCGTTACAGAAGTCAGATAATTCTGAAGGTCCGTAAGGTTTTTAATAGCATCAATTTTGTTGATATTTGCTTGAATAGGCTTGATTCCGTCTGCATTTCTCTTCGTCATGTTCATGTACGTTGCGTACAAATCCTGAATCTTTTTGCCTTCAGTTCCGTCTGCAAATTTGTCCTTCAAAAGAGAGTTCAAAATTGTCATTGAGTTATTGTCTGTATCATCAGCCAATTTGTTGAAACTTCCCCAAGTTGGTTTATCAGAAGGGATTTTGGCAGTTTTCATCCAAGTTCCACTCACGTAGTTATAAAAGTCATCTTGTGGACGAACTGATTTATCCATCAAGCTAATGTCTAGACCTTTGTCTGTAGCTTGCGCGTTCACTGTTTGTGAACAAATCCCTGCTAATAAAAACAAAGAAAGCGTTAATTTTTTCATTATAATTACAATTTATACAATAAGTATATCACTTATATTATTTGTTACTTTTTTATGAAAACAAATTTAATTAAATATTAAGATTCTGTTTAATTTAAGTTTCTTAATTTGAATAAACCTTATTTATTCACACTTTTCAATAGTAAGAACCTGTTTAAATTTATCATCTAAATTTTCTTAATCTAAATAAACGGAGTTTATTCTTTATTTAACTATTAAGAATTTAAGAAATCTGCCAACTTCTAAGAATTGAGAAATCAATAAATTGATTTTTAAGTTTTTTAAGCCTCAATCCCCTTAAAATCTTAACTTCTTAATGTTGAAAAACATTTATAAGAAATTTAAACAGGCTATTGGTTTGTATTACTTTTATAAATGAAGTGCCTATGTTTTTCTTTAAATCAAGTAATCCAATTTCAAAAAAATTTGTTTATCCTTGCGATAATTAAACGCAAAGCAAGACAAAGCGTCATCCAAATTATCCTTGAAATTTAAGATAACAAAGGCGTTTCACTTATTTTCGAAAAACAAAATTTTATAATCTTAATTTCTTACTATTGAAAATTAAATATATTTTAAGAAGTTGCAATTTCTTTTACATTTCCTGTTCTTTTTAAGAATCCCCAAGACTGCATTTCGCCTTTCAGAGCCTTTCTTAAACTTCTGAACAACACTATATACATCAACCATCTGTACCCGAATCTTTGCGGAATGACGTACAAAATATTCACTAATTTTTCTTTCTGCATGATAAATGCGATTAAAGCCAACGAAGCATCTACCAAAAGAAATAGCAAATAATAACTAAATATTTTCTCGCCGTTTCCTGATAAAATCCCGAAAAACATAATCACATCCGCCAAAGGAGAGAAAAACGGAATAATATACTGAAAAAGCAAAATATTCGGCATTGCCCAAAGTCCGAGACCTTTATATTTTGGATTAAGGAATGTTTGTCGCTGTTTCCAGAACATCTGCATGATTCCGTACGTCCATCTGAAACGCTGTTTTAAAAACTGTTTTACACTTTCCGGAGCTTCGGTTACGGCAACTGCTCTGTTTTCATTGGCAACGGTATATCCTGCTTTTAAAATTTTCACAGTAATGTCGCAATCTTCCGCCAATGTATCGGAAGAATATCCTCCAACCTCATCAATTACCGATGTTTTAAACGCTCCGATCGCACCCGGAATTACCGTAATCGCATTGATATTTGCATACGCCAATCGATCAAAATTCTGACTGGTCGTGTATTCTATAGATTGCCATTTCGTCAACCAATTTACCGTATTTCCAACTTTTACATTTCCTGCAACCGCGGCAATTTTTTCTTCTGAATTTGAGTTTAAAAATCTTGCTATTAAATATTTTACAGCATTTTGCTCCAGTTTTGTATCGGCATCAATACAAACTACATATTCTGCATCGGTGTGAGAAATTCCGAAATTTAAAGCGGTTGCTTTTCCACCATTCGGTTTTGTGAAAATTTTCAATTTAGGATGATTAGGAAATTCTGCTTTTGCCTTTTCATAGGTTGAATCTTTACTTCCGTCATCCACCATAATCACATCGAAATTCGGATACGTCTGTTTTAATAAATTATGTAAAGAAGAAATAATATTTACTTCCTCATTATATGCCGGAACGATGATGGAAACTTTCGGATAAGATTCTAACACAGGGAAATTTTCCAGTTTTTTCTCTTTTTTTCTTTCTTTAAAAGCCCAATACAACATTACGATTAATCTTATCAATCCTAAACCAATAAAAATCGTAAAAAGTGCCACCAGAAAATGACTGATTCCATAAATAATCGTTGCCAAAACCAAATTAAGCTGCATCACATAATACGATCTTGTTTTCGGAATTTCCGGCATCAGTTCGTTTTTACTTTTATGAAGAATGCTTGCTAAATTTGTGAAATGATAGCCTTGTTTCTGTAACGTCGGAATTAGAATTTTTAGTGCTTTAATAGTTTCCTCGCGCGTTTCTCCACCTGCATCGTGAAGAAGTATGATGTTTCCTCTTTCTAGTTTTATTCCAGCCATTACGCGTTTTACAATTTCGTTGGCTTTTATTCCGGGTTGCCAATCTTCAGGATCGATGCTTTCACCGATATCCAGATAATTTTGCTGTCTCGCCAACGCTACAGGAATAATTTCTTCGGAAGTTGTAGGTTCAGAATCCGCATTGTAAGGCGCTCTGAACAATATCGTGCTGTGTCCTGTTATACATTCAATCAGCAATCTTGTCAGCTTCATTTCAAGCAAGGCTCTTTGCGGACTTACTTTCGCTACGTTTTCGTGGGTAAATGTATGATTTCCTATTTCGTGACCTTCACGATAAATTCTTTTAACCAAAGGAAGATTTCTCTCCGCATTTAATCCTACCAAAAAGAATGCAGCCGGAACATGATATTTTGAAAGAATATCCAAAACCTGCGGAGTATACGTTTCATCCGGACCATCATCAAAGGTTAAAACCAACTCTTTCTGAGGCGCTTCTCCATATTTTTTCACTTCATAAGAACTTGGATAGGTCACATAATTTTCATCAGTGATAATCTTTTCTTTAGGATCAATTTCTAATGCTATTTTTCCGTCGTGTGGTGTATTTAAGACATCCAAAACTTCGCCGTCACCGATGTAATCTACCATTGTCTGACCTTTTACATTTTCAAGTGTTTTTAAATTTAATTTTGATAATCCTGCAAAAGTTAAGTCTTTATCATAAAAATTCCAGACACGGCTGTCTTCGCTTCCCAATCTCCAAAGCGCTGTTCCCGCCAAAGGATATTCCGAAGAAAAACGCATGGTGTTAAAAATAGACGCCGCATCATTAAAAAACACAGTATGGGTATTCTTTTTTGAGTCTGTGTAAGAATAATTTAAATTAAAAGTATTATCATCAAAATTAATCACCGCTTTACTTGCACTTGCTTTCGTAATCGCCTGCATATACGTCACAGAAGTATTGTTGTCTTTGTTTGTACTCCAATCGTAACCGTAAGCTCCCAATCCTAAAATGATCTTGTTGGGAGTCGTTTTTTCTAAAATTTTATCGGTTTGTGCTTCGATCCATTTTTGTGAAGAAACAGGTCCCGCATCGCTGTCAGCAGAATATTCGTCATATGCCATCAACACAAAATAATCTACATAAGGATTCAGTTTCTCAACATTATAATCGTCATTATCGGTCATAATATCCATCGAAACCAATAAATTATTTTGTTTGAATGTCAGGGAAAGCTCTTGCATGAAAGCAATCAGATATTCATCAGAATCCATATTCATGTCTTCAAAGTCGATATTGATGCCTTTAAAATGAAGTTTCTGGCATTGCTGCGTCAGTTTCTGGATCAGCTTTGTTCTTTTTTGTGGATCTTTCAATACTTTTCCCAATCCTTCAGAATGGAATTCCTGTTGAAAGTTATTACTCAAAATTGGCATTGCAGCAACTCCTGTTCTTTTAATGACTTTATAGCCTTCAGGATCGACATTGGTTTTCAGATCTCCAGTTTTGGGATCAAGGAAAAACCATTCGGGAAAAACCAGATTGATGTGTTTGATATTTCTTTTTAAAGACATCAAAGACTGCGGATCCCATGCAACATAAAATGCAGAACGGATTCCGCCCGGAAATTGTGCCCAGTTTCTGTTTTGATTTTTAAGTCTTTCGGCTTTAGCTTTCTCGATTTTAGCAAGACTTGTGTGGATTGTTTTTTCAGAAATAAAGTTCCGGAAACCTTTGTATTCTTTAGAGATCTTATTTTCCTGAAGATACGGTTTGCTCGCTGTAATAACGGCTTTATAGTCTTCTTTAAAAGGAATTTTAGGGCTTTTATCCAGTTTCATCATCAGACCTAAAGCCAAGAAAAGCAATACGGCAACGAAGATGAAAACACGACTTCCCCACTGCACATTTCTCCAGCGTTTTTTGTTGTCTGTCTGAAAAATCTGTTTTGAGTTTTCCACGATTATAATATTTTTTGAATGGATTACAAAAACCGTGAAAAACTACCTTAGATTTAATTAAAAAAATATTAAAATTGAAATTATCATTTAATTATTAATAAGAATCCCCACCAAATCCTGAATAATCTTCTGTGAAACAAAATTCATAAAATCCAGTCTTTCTAAATGCGGCATGTATAATTTTGACGTGACTTCTTGATCATCAATTCTAATGGTATAAAAAATCGTTCCGACTTCTTTCCCGTCCTCACCTTTTCCAGGACCTGCAACTCCGGTCGTTGACAGTGAAATATCGGTATTAAATAATTTCTGACAACCTTCTGCCATTTCCGCTGCGACCTGTTCGCTGACAACAGAAAACTCTTCTATCGTTTCTTTTTTAACCTTTAAAATCTCAATTTTCTTTTCGGCTGCATAAGGAATAATTCCGCCAAGAAAATATTTTGAACTTCCTGAAACTGACGTGATCATTTTTGCCAATTCTCCGCCTGTACAGCTTTCTGCAGTTGAAATGGTCAGTTTTCTTTCCGTTAGAATTTCAGCCAGAATTTTCTCGATTTTATCTTCGGAAGTGGCGATGACATTATCTTTAATTAAAGGCAATAATTTTTGAATTTCTTCTTCTAACTGTTCTTGTAAAAAGCTTTCGTTTTCGCCTGTCGCAGTCAACCTTAATTTCACACGAGTTCCCACCGGAAGATATGATAATGCTAAATTTTGAGGTAAAGCGAGTTCCCAGTTTTCAATAGTATCTGCCAAAATACTTTCAGGAATTCCGACAACGGAAACAATTCTTGTGGAAATATAATTTAGACTAAATTTTTCGTGTAAATAAGGAACAATCTGGTCTTTTATCAGCGGTTTTACTTCGTAAGGAACGCCCGGAAGACTGAATAACAATTTCCCGTCCTCTTCCATCATCATACAAGGTGCTGTCCCGAAATGATTCTGAAAAACTTTAGATTTTGTAGGAACAAAAGCCTGTTCTCGGTTTCTTTCCAGAATTTCCAGACGACCGCGTTTTTCCATATAATTTTTAAGATGATTAAAAGTCACCTCATCCAAAGCAATTTCATCATTAAAAAATTCGGCGATGGCTTTTTTCGTTTTGTCGTCTCTTGTTGGTCCTAAACCACCCGTTGTAATAATTAAATTTCCTATTTCAAAAGCAGATTTAATAGTATTTTTGATGGTTTCAATTTCATCTGAAATCGTAAAGATCTGTGAAACTTTAATTCCTATATTTTTAAGTTCGGTGGCGATGAAGTTAGAATTGGTATCAACCGTGTTTCCAGAAAGGATTTCGTCACCAATAGTAATCAGAACAGCATTTTCCATATTTTATTTTCGAAAAAATTCTTTTACAAATGACGGAAAAATCTCTGTGACGGGCAATATAAATTGATTTTTTCTATTTTTGACGAATATTGTCTAAAACTATAATTAAAAACTATGTCTAAATACGATGATGCTTCATGGCATTATGGCGGTGATTTTCCCGAAGAACTTCCTGAAAAAAACGGCGCTACACACACAGGAATGTTCCTGAATTGGTGCATTAATAAAGATTTGATTTCCGATGAATTAAAAGAAGATGCCGAAGAAGAAATCGGAAAATTAAAGAGAAGGGAAATAACGGGTGCAGAATTTGTGATTGATTCTTTGGACGGAAAATTCTCTGAAAACGACCTGAATGAACTAGGAAACAGTTTCGCAAAAGATTATTATAAAGATGAAACAGATTTTGCAAACAGATTCAGTTCATTTGCCGATGATTACATCAATCTTTTTGATACCAAAGCAGAAGAAAACGATTATGAATACGAAACATTCTATCATATTGAAGATACTTACGAAAATTATGATCTGATGAAACAAGTTATCGATTATCGTTTTGAAGAATGGAAGGAGTATAAGAATTTGAGTTAAATATGTAGTTTGTCATCCTATGTTTGCAAAGTAATAACTTTAATGAATAAACAAAGAGAAGTTAGGGTAAAGAAAAAAGCTACAAATTGTCATTAGTCTCACAGACAGAACGGAATGTAAGTTCCTTTACCCTTTGCTACAAAAGCTTGAACAGATCATTAGGTTATAAAGCCTGCATTCAGGATAGATAAGCTAATGTAGTATTTCTTCTCGGTAAAAAATATTGTATGTGTAAATTTATAGGAATTGACATTAGTAAACAAACATTTGATGTGGGTTTTTTAGAAAATAAAATCTGGAAGCATTACGTTTTTGAGAACAATGTTTCAGGATTTAAGAAATTATTAAAACTTATAAAGCCGGAAGACTGGGTTGTAATGGAAGCTTCGGGAAGTTACTATCTTCCTTTGGCAGAGTTTTTATCCAAAATGGGAATGCAGATATCTGTGATGAATCCTTTGGTGATCAAGCGATTTTCCCAGACCAATCTTTATCGGGCAAAAACGGACAAGAAAGATGCCCAGACCATTGCGGAATATGCAGAAAAATATGAATTGAGGAAGTGGAATCCGGCGAGTGAAAACGCCAATAAACTCCGCCAATTGTATAGTCGGAAAGAAATGCTCATAAAACAGGTTCATCAGAATCAAAGACAGTTGGAAGCCTTTGGTTCTAGTGGATTTTTGGACAAATTTTTGAGAATGGAGATCAATAATTCCATCAAATATTTGGAAAATAAGATATTAAAACTGGAGAAGGAAATGGACAGACTCTCGATGGAGGAATATTCTGAAACGATGGAAAATCTACAGACTATTCCGGGAGTAGGAAAACAAACAGCGATGATGATGTGTCTGATTACAGACAATTTTGAGAAATTCGAACATTACAAGCAGCTGATTGCCTTTGTGGGATTCAGTCCCAGGATCTATCAAAGCGGAACAAGCGTAAAAGGAAGAGGCCATATCTGCAAAATGGGTAATGCTCAAATCAGAAAACTGCTTTATTTATGTAGTTGGAGTGCAAAAAGATGGAATGCCAAATGTAAGGAAATGTATGAACGTCTAAAAGCAAAAGGCAAACCCGAGCGTGTTATAAAAATAGCCATCGCCAACAAACTGATAAAACAGATATTTGCCATTGGAAAAAGCAAAGAAAAATATCAGACAGATTTCTGCTAAATAACTTGCATATTAACACAGATCATTCCGTAGGAATCTCAGCAATAATTTTTATAATAATGATGCTTAGATTCCTACGGAATGACAAATTGTGTGCTATTATATGGGGCTTCGACAAGCTTAGTATAAACTTACAATCGCTCTTCGCAATAACTTTAATTATGTTTCACCCAAATTAATTCGTGTGTATTGTAACCAATTTTCTTAGCTTTTTCTAAGAATCTCTGTCGGATACTTTCGGGGATTTCTTTGGTTCTGGAGAGAATCCAAAGGTATTTCAAACTGCTTCCGGCAACCAAAGCATAGTGATAATCATCATCGATATCGATTACATTATAGCCTGCCCAAATAGGTTTAAAAAATGAAACTTTTAATCGGGCTTCTGTTTTTTCATTCACAAATTTTGCTTCTCCGATTGATTCCTTCCATTCTTTTTTGATATAATTGTAGCCTTTATTATCGACGCGAATTGTTCCGTTTGGATTTTGTGAATAGGTTGCTGTTACATTGTCCATATTTTTCTCAAATTTATAGTCGAAACGGGCGATTTCATACCATTTTCCAAGATATTTTTCTGCATTAAAATGTTGAACAGCAATTGCACCTTTTGGAATTCCAACCGAAAAGGAATTTAAAATGATTAATCCCAAAACACCTAATGAGACGGGGATTGCGATTTTTTGAAACGTTTTCATAGTAGAATATTTTTTGTGATGGAATGAAAAGTTCAAAAATAATGCCTGAAATTTTAAGTTTCAGGATTTGGTTTTTAACGCAAGGAGCGCTAAGTTTTTTTTAAAATTATTATGGATATTTTTCGGTCGTAAAGGCACTCTGTTCAGCAAAGACTGATTGCGATTTTAGCTGAGTAAAACGCCCTTGCGAACGAAAATATTTTCAAGTCTATTTAAAAAAAATTTACGAGCGTAGCGTTTAAAAGATGTATAAGATTTTCTTATCCCGAACTGAGGTTAGTTTATGAAAACACCTTTAGAAAATTATCTTTAAAGCTTCCGGAAACCTCAATTTCTGTGCTGTCTGAAAGTGTTGCCGTTCCGCTTTTATGGTAAGATTTTACAAAATTGGTGTTGATAATATGCGAACGGTGAACTCGTACAAAAGGGTTTTCAAGCAAATCGTCAAAATGTTTCAAAAATCGGCAGACCATTTTCTTTGAACCGTCTGTAAGATACACCTGCGTAAAATTTCCATCTGCCTGAAGTCTTACAATGTCTTCTGTTTTTACCACATCAAAACCTTGCAAAGTCGGGAGAATGAGCTGTTGTTTTTCGGGTTTTAATTTTAAATTTTCAAGGAGAATTTTATTTCGGTTGAGTTCTTCTTTTTTCTCAAGACTTTCAGCCACTTTATTAACTGCCAAAATTAATTCTTGGATATCAATCGGTTTTAAAATATAATAACTCGCCGATTTATTCAGAGCCTGCAAAGAATATTGCGAAAATGCAGTAATAAAAATCGTTTCGTAAGAGAAATCCTTCGTTGCTTCCAATACATCAAAAGCGTTTCCGAAAGGCATTTCTACATCCAGAAAAACCAACTGCGGTTGCTTTTCTGCAATCAGAGGAACTGCTTCTTTGATGTTTTCCGCTTCCCCTAAAATTTCTATTTGCGGACAATATTTTGTAAGATAATTCCTTAAAACATCTCTTGCAATAATTTCGTCGTCTACAATTACGGAGGTGATTTTCATGTTTCTTTAGGTTTAGGTTGCAGCTTTATTTGTAAATTCCGTTGTTGAATTTTAAGATTTTAAAAGTCGTCCTTACTTTTTCTTCATTTTTGCAGTCATCATTCACTACTTTATTTATTGTAGCGGTTATTTTGGTCTTGATTTTAAGGTCGGTGAAATTATTTGTTTTTGTCTTGTCAAGCATAATTACAGAAGTTTCATCTTCAAATTCTCCCGCACAATTGGTATCCCATTCTCCACTGCTCGAGCTCAAATTAAACTCATTAAGAACTTTTTTAAATGTTTTTCCAGAAGGATAATACAGGGAAATATCTTCCGAAGAATACGGATTTGGTCTGCTGCTTCCTTCGAAAATAACTTTCAATCCAAAAGCCCGGATATTTGAACCGATCGTATACAAACCGGTGTCTATAACTAAGCTATACAACCTTATAGCATCCGAAGTAATTTCTCGCGGATCAAGATATTGGTTTTTAATACTTCCTTTTTCATCAGTAATCAAGATATAATTTTTGATTGTGAAAAAATCTTCTTCATATTCTCCTACTAAAATCGGAATCACAACAATGTAAGAATCTTCCGCATTCGGCATTTTCTTTTCTGTGCAAAACTCATTTTTAATTCTTGATTTATTCAATTTTAAAGTCTTTACAATATTTTCAAAACGAACAGATTCGATTTCCTGAGCATTAATAATATTTACGAAAGACAAAATAATCAGTAATAAAATTTTCTTCATTGTATTTTTACGTTAAATTAATTTTCACCTCAACCAAAACTCCGGAATTATTTTCTTTATTCTTAATCGAGCAAGTGATTTCTTTTTTATACAAATCATTCAGCAACTGAATTCTTTCCAGCGTATTTTTCATGCCGCGACCTTCTCTGTTTTTCTGATGTTCCGTTTTCAATTTTTTGCTTTCCTCAATTCCGATTCCGTTGTCTTCGATCGTGATTTTAAGATGTTGATTTCCTTTTTCAAAACTTAATTTGAGAAATCCTTTCGTGGTTCTGTAACGAAGTCCGTGCCATATTGCATTTTCCAGAAACGGCTGTACAAGCATTCCCGGAACTTTCAGGCTTTGCGTATTCAGGCTTTCGTCGACCTCAATTTCATAATCGAATTTATCTGTGAAACGCGTTTTTTCTAATGCTAAATAATTCTGAAGCAAATCCAGTTCCTGCTGAAACGGAATAAAATCGTCGGTAGAATTTTCCATCACACCGCGCATTAGCTTTGAAAATTTGGTTAAATATTGATTCGCTTCCAGTTCATTATTCATGGCAATGAAATGATTCACAGAATTTAAGCTGTTAAAAATAAAATGCGGATTCATCTCACGACGAAGCGACTGCAACGCAATTTTTTTGTTCTTGATCTGAACTTTTTTTAAGGTTCTGAAAATGAAAATAATCAAACCAATTAGTATAATCAAAGCCACAATTAAGCTGTAATTAAAGACATTTTTCTTTCGGATTAACTCATCTTTCAGCTTTTTTTCCTGTTCCAATTGAGTAATTCTCTGCTCCGTATCTTCCAGAATTTTATTATCGACCAAACTTCTGTCCTTTGAAACCAAATCAGGCAATTTTCCGAGAAAATCACGATACAACTGAACCGATGCCTCTGTATTTTTTGATACATTATAAAGACTGTCTAGTTTTTTAACGCTCTTTTGAGCTTCCAGTGTATGCCCTTTTTCAAGCGCAATTCCGTAGGATTTTTTTAATAAATTAATAGCTTCACCAATATCATTTTTCTTAATATAAATATCTGCTAATTCCTGAATCTGATTGACTTTTTCCTCAGAATTATCTTTAACAAAATCTTCCTTCAACACCTTTTTCTGAGCTTCAATGGCTTTATCAAAGTTTTTATTATCAACATAAAAATCCGTAAGCTTTTTATTAATTTCCAACGCCTGTTGAGGAGCTCCTTTCTTGGAAATTTTATAAGCATTATTCAGGTTTTCCTCCGCTTTTGGAATATTGTTCTGCTGAATATTCACATCCGCCATTTGGCTGTAACCTGCTGCCAAATCGCCTTTGTCTTTATCCTTCTCGTTGAGTTGAATATTGCTAAGAATTGCCTCTTCTTTAGTTTCAGCAGAATTTGTTGAAAGCCTTACTGCATCGTTAGAATTAACCGTTTTACTTTTAGAATAACTTACTTCTGCGGCTCGGCTGTAATTACTGATTGCGGGTGAAATTTTATTCTGTTTTTCCTGAGATTGAGCTAATTTTCTACTCGTTTTTTCGATATTGGGTTTATCATTTAATTTCTCGTAGATCGTTTTTGCTTTTGTATAATATTCTTCACTTTTCTGGAAATTCCCGCCATTGAAAAATGTTTCACCGATGTTGTAATAAGAATCGGCTTGTGCGTTTTCATCTTTATTATCAACTGCTTTTTGCAATTTTTTACTTTGATTCTGAACTTCCCACGCAGTATTTGTTGTTTGAGAATATGCAATATTCCCAAAAATCATTAATAAGAAGATCGTAAAAAGATGAAATATTTTCATAAAACAAAGATATACATATATATAATCTGTAAAAAACTATTCACCAAGTGAAATTCCCGATTCACCAAGTTTCCTGTTTCGTGCTGTGATTATGAGGCTAAGTTTGTGCCATAATTCAAACTTAATTATCATGAAAAACATTACATTATTAGCATCCGTTTTATTCTTTCAACTTTCATTTTCACAGGTTTCAGGAAATATTAATTATAGAAATCAGGTTCAGTATTCGGATAATAATATCAGTATCGCAACTCCTGTCGTCAACGAAAATATCATTACCGTAAAAGGATTGGCCAATGTAAAAGCCGAGCAATATGTTGCCATTTTCAGCATTACTCAAATAGGTGAAAGTGCGGAGGAAGTGAATGAATTGATGGATAAACGTATCAATACTTCTTTAGCTCAAATAAAACTTAATAAAGCCGCCGAAACCTACGTTGATATGATTTCTTTTGTCCCTGTTTATCAATATAATGTGGAGAAAAAAATATTCAGTAAAAAAACGTACAATGAAGTTCCTGCCGGATTTGAGCTGAAGAAAAATTTACATATTAAGTTTACAAATCCTTCTCAGCTCAATGATTTCATTTCTATTTTATCCAAAAATGAAATCTATGATCTGGTTCGTGTTGATTATTTTTCCAGCACTATCGAAAATATCAGAAAAGAACTGATGAATAAAGCAAAACTTGCATTACAGGAAAAAGTAAAAAATTTCGAAACCATATTAGGAGAAAGCTTTACTACCGCAACGAAAAATATCAGTGATGGCTACAGAACCGCTCTTCCCACAGAAATGTATAAATCTTACGAAGCGTATAACAGTTCTTCACTGGCATTGAATAAAATGGCCAATGTAAATCAAGTGAATAAGGCAACAACGTCCTATTACCAACCTATTTTGGATAAAGAATTTGATTTTGTGATCAATCCTGTGATTCATGAACCCGTAATTCAGGTGATGTATGAGATAAAACTTACGATTAACCGCGAAAAGGAGAAAGAAAAGAAAACTGAAGCCAAGGAAATCAACAATTATATTTTAGTAACTCCCAATGGAGAAGTTAAAAATTTAAACCTGCTCACAAAACCTTAACACAAATTGAAACTGAGTTAACAATCAACAGATTAGCAATGATTAAATTTGTAAACACACCATAACCATGAAAAAACATTTTTACTTTTTATTCTTCTCTGTTCTGTTACTGAACAGTTGCTCGTTTCTTGAGCAAAGCGATTTTATTGAAACCAAAATCATTTCGAGCGACCTCAACGAAAAAATCATTTATAAATATTATCAGACCGGATTCGATAATTATAAAGTTGATTTTTACTCCGTTCATAAATCTGATTCTACTAAATTGTTTGAGCATTATATCAATGATGCCCTTTTTACATCAAACACTTATCATATTTCGGAAAATGAGGATGAACTTATTATAAAGACAAAGCTTTTTTCGGAAGTGAAAAAACTCGTCACCAGAAGCGGAAAATCAATCATTTTGACCAACAGATAACAGTTCTTTTTGAACTGTTTTTTATTTTCATCATTTCACCAAGTCAAACTTCCTTTTCACCAAGTCTCCCGATTTTTGGTTTTAAATCATAGTAATTTTACTCTAGAAGTTTAAAATTAAAAAAGGAAATTATGAAATTGAGACATTTTTTATTGATCGGATTAGTAACATTTGGAAGTCTGATCAACGCACAGGAAATCAAGAAAAATTCAATTGAAGTAACGGGAGTTGCCGAAATGGAAGTAGAGCCGGACGAAATTATTTTCAACGTCGGAATAAAAGGCGACAATAAAAACCAGCTTGCCGACAACGAAAAACTGTTGTTTGAAACCTTGAAAAGCAATGGAGTGAAAAACGAAGATATTAAGTTTAAATCGATGTATCAGAATTTATATTCAAAAACAGCAAAATTTACGAAGAGTTTTCAGTTTAAAGTAAATGCTAAAACCAATGTGAGTAAGCTTTTCGAAGATTTAAATCAAAAATGGATAACGACTTTAAACATTTCTGAAGTAAAGAACACAAAAATCGCAGACTTTAGAAAAACCGTTAAGATCAACGCATTGAAAGCGGCAAAAGCAAAAGCAGATTATCTGTTGGAAAGTATCGGTAAAAAAGCAGGAACTCCTCTTGAAATCGTAGAAATTGAAGATTATATGAGTGATACCGTTGTTCCGATGGCTTATAAATCTGCAAGACTAAGCAATGTACAGCTCGAAACTGCAGATGCAGGAATTGATTTTTCGTTTGACAATATCGAAAACATCAAGCTGAAATACAGCATTAAAACAAAATACGAAATCCTTTAAAAATAGATAAAGACAGTTTGAAAAGGCTGTCTTTTTTTCTTCGCTACAATCTTCACCAAGTCAAAGTTCAACTTCACCAAGTCTCCAAAAATCGGCTTCTGATTAGGTGTAATTTTATTTCAAGAAAGATAAATAATAAACTATGAAACACTTTGTAATACTTCTTATATTCTGCGCTTCAGTTTTTAAAGCCCAGGAAATAAAGAAAGAAATCGATGTAAAACAGGCCACTGTATTTTTGCAGGGCGCTAAAGTTTTCGGGAGTACTAATGTGAGTCTTCAGAAAGGAAAAAACATGGTAAGAATCACCAACCTTCCGAATGATCTTGATGAAAATACGTATAAAATTAATCTTGAAAAAAATACAACCCTTCTTTCTATCACTCCACAAACGGCTGTTTTAAAAAACGGTGAAATGTCTGAGAGTGACAAGAAACTTGATATTGAAAAAAAGAAAATCCAAAGACAGGCAGATCTGTTAAGTATTAAAATTAATACTCTCGAAGGCGAAAAAAAGATCATCAATGATAATCTGAAAATTTCAACCAATGACAGAGAAACTCCACAAAAACAATTGATAAAGCTTACTGAATTTTACAGAAAAAGAATGCTTGAAATTGATAATGAAGTTTTTCTTCTCAATGAACAGAAAAGTAATTTCGATGAAGGCGTTGCAAAAATCAATCAAACATTTGCAGAAAACCAACCTCATCAAAGTGCAAATACCAAGGAACTTTTATTGGAAATATTAGCCGAAAACGAAATTAATTTAAACCTTGGAATAAGTTATATCGTTGCCAATGCCGGATGGATTCCTACTTATGATCTGAGAGCAGAATCTGTAAAAAATCCACTGGAAATTGTTTATAAAGGAAAAATTTATCAGAAAACAGGTCAGAATTGGAATAATATAAAGCTTTTTGTGTCAACGTACAGACCTTCATATAATCAAAACCGACCAATTTTGTCGCCACTTTATGTAGCAGAATATTCTCCCTATAATGCACAAGCCGAAACACAGGATTATAAACTGAAAGAAAGCGCTGCAAAAATGAATTCTTATCAAATGCGAGATGAAGCTGCAAAACCGAGCCAGATTCCTGTTGCGACCGTTTCCGAAAGCCAGATGAATATTTTGTATGAATTAAAATACAGCCAGAATATTATAAGTCAGGAAAAAGAACAGTATGTAATTCTCGATAAAAAACAAGTCGATGCCACTTACAAATATCACACAGTTCCCAAACTCAGCAACCAGGTTTTTCTCATGGCATTTGTTAAAAACTGGCAGAATCTTAATCTTATTTCAGGAGAAGCCAATATTTATTTTGAAGATAATTATATCGGAAAAACTACTATCATGAGTAATTATATAAAAGATGAATTCCCGATTTCTCTGGGCGTAGATGAAAGAATTGTTGTAAAAAGAACAAAATTAGAAGATAAAACATCTCAAAAAACCTACAATTCTAATAAATCGGAAACAGAAAAGTATCAGATCGATATCAGAAATAATACAAAAGAAAGTATCAATCTGGAAATTCTCGACCAGCTTCCAATCAGTGAGAATTCTAAAATTTCGGTGAAAGCAACAGACATTAATGGCGGAAATTATGATGATAAGACCGGAAGTCTGCTCTGGAACAGAACAGTAAGCAGCGGAGGCTCAGAAAAAATAAATTTCTCCTACGAAATAAAATATCCAAAGGATTTACAAATACAATATTACAGCAGATAACTAAAAAAAATACTACAATGACTACAAAAATTTTAACACTCGTATTGGGCGCAGCTTTTTTAAGTCCCAATGTACCTAATCTAAGCTGTGGAGCTAAAGCCACGGATAAAAAAGAACCTCAAATTATTGTTCAGACAAAGCCTTCTGATGATATTTTGAAAGAAAATAAAATTCAAGTTGCGTTGCTTCTGGACACTTCCAACAGTATGGATGGACTGATCGATCAGGCAAAATCCAGACTTTGGAACATTGTGAATACGCTGACTACCTTAAAATATAACGGAAAAGCGCCACAAGTAGAAATTGCTTTGTACGAATACGGAAATGACGGACTGAAAGATGAAAATTACATCCGACAGGTTGCTCCATTGACTCAGGATTTAGATTTAATTTCAGAAAAATTGTTTGCTTTGAGAACCAACGGCGGAAGTGAATATTGCGGTGCGGTAATTCGTGATGCTTCCATGAATCTAAATTGGGATGGAAATGATAAAAGTATGAAACTGATTTATATCGCAGGAAATGAATCTTTTGATCAGGGAAAAATCAAGTATCAAGAAGTGATTTCAGGTGCAAAAAAGAAGAATATTTATACCAATACCATTTTCTGTGGTGACAGAAATGAAGGAATTCAAACTTTCTGGCAAAACGGAGCTTCGTTGGGAGACGGAAAATACTTCAATATCGACAGCGACAGAAAAGTAATTTACATTGAAACGCCTTATGACGTGAGAATTTCCGAATGTAATGCAAAGCTGAATGACACCTACATTTACTACGGAAACTCGTGGTTCTGAATATAAAAGCAAACAAATTGCCCAAGATGAAAACGCAGAAGTACAATCGGCTTCCAATGCTGTGGAAAGAACGGTGGCAAAGTCGAAAAAGAATGCTTACAAAAACGATCATTGGGATTTGGTGGATAAAGCAGAGAAAGATCAAGGCTATATTTCAACCATTAGACAAGAGGAATTGCCTTCTGAATTAAAGGGAAAAAGCAAAACGGAAATTCAGAAAATTGTCACTCAAAAGTCTGCTGATCGAGATAAAATTCAGAAAGAAATTGAAGAATTGTCGAAAAAAAGACAAGATTTCATCGATGCAGAAATGAAAAAACGCGGAAGTTCAGATTCTGATGATCTTGGAAAAGCAATTGAAAAATCGGTTCATGAACTGGCTAAGAAAAACGGATACAGCCTATAAATTGTTAGAAATTTTATTGGTAACCGAAAATTTTGAAGTCACCAATTTTTTATATCTAAAACGTGATGTGATTAAAAACTATAACCATGAATTTTTATAGTTGTAAAGCGGCATTTCCATTGGGAAATGCCGCTTTCTCTTTTAATCTATCTTCCAAACTTAAAATATCTTGAAAGAAGATGTTTTTTACCTTTCATAAATTGGGATGCCATTTCCATTCCTGTAACGGAAAATGTAATTCCGTTTCCTCCGAAGCCAAGAACAAAGTAAGAATTCTTAAAATTTTTATGATCGCCGATGTAAGGAAGTCCATCTTTTGTTTCCCCGAAAGTTCCTGCCCAGACAAAATCTGTGTAGAAATGATAGTCGGGTTTTATTTTTTTTAAGGTTTTTAAAATTTCTTTTTCTTTTTTATCAAGAAGATTATCCCGTTTTTCGGCATCATAGAAATCTTCGTCGCCACCACCGATTAAAAGCCTTCCGTCATCGGTTGTACGCATGTACATGTAAGGTTCATCGGTGTTCCAGACCAATGTGTTGGTGATGTTTTTGAATTTATCGTGATCGATTTCAGAGACGATTGCGTAGGTACTTTTTAAATTGACAAAATTTTCTTTGATGAGGTTTTTACTTTCGTATCCGATACAGTAAATTATTTTTTTAGCCTTAATCTCAAATCCGGAATCAACTGTAACCAAGTTATATCCCTTAAAATATTCAACTTTTGTCATTTCCGTTTTATCGAAAATTTGCAAACCTTCTTTTTCATTTAATTTAAATAATTCATGAGAAAACTTGAATGCATCGATACTTGCGCCTTGTTTAGACAAAATTCCGCCAAACGTATTTTCAAAACCAAATTGCTTTAAAATATCTTTCGATTCAAGCCATTTAACATCAAAACCAGCATCTTTTCTCGCTTTATATTCTTTTTTTAACCATTC
Organism: Chryseobacterium ginsenosidimutans; assembly: GCF_024807225.1. Lineage (GTDB taxonomy): Bacteria > Bacteroidota > Bacteroidia > Flavobacteriales > Weeksellaceae > Chryseobacterium > Chryseobacterium ginsenosidimutans. The sequence goes on along the minus strand of NZ_JANUCO010000001.1, from coordinate 1,646,843 downwards.
AACATCTTTCTTTTTCGAAGCATAATACAGTGATTTTTTTCTTTTAAAACCTGAAGTTGATTTAATTTCTTTTGAAAGTTTTTCAATCGTATCAATAGAATCCGAACATGCTTTATAGCTTTCCACCGCTCCTTTTTCGCCAATTTGTTCAATCAATTCAAAAAGAGGAACATCGATTTCGTATTGAAGCATTGAAGTTGTCGCCGAAGTACTTCCGTTACAGATTTCACGTTTATCGATAAGAATCGTTTTGTAGCCTTCCGTTACCATTTGATGGGCAATTAAGCTTCCGGTAATTCCGCCTCCGATCACTAAAACATCACATTCTTCGTTTGATTTTAAAGAAGGATATGAAGCAATCAATCCGTTTTTTAAAAGCCAAAAAGGTTCGTTAGATTTAAGATTCATAGGATAATTTTTCTGTAAATAATCAATAATTACGCCTTTCCATTCATAAAAAATTAAATAATGGTTTAATTTTTGTTTTCATCCTAAAACCAAACCAAATTAAAAATAATGATATGATAACGATTATTCCAGATGCTCCGGAGAATGTTGTGGCTTTCAATGCAACGGGCGAAGTGACGAAAGAAGATTTTGAAAACCTTGTTGTTCCACACGTAAAATCAAAAGTAGATCAGTACAATGAACTGAATTACTTATTGTATCTGGATACTGATCTTGATAATTTTACAATTGGGGCATGGTTTCAGGATGCGCTTTTGGGATTAAAAAATTTAACCAATTGGAACAGAAACCGCCATTGTCACAGACAAAGAAGGAGTTCAGAATTTCACAGATATTTTTAGCGTTTTAATGCCGGGAGAATTTAAATCTTTTCCAAAAGAAAATCTTTACAATGCTCTCTATTGGTGCAAAAACGGTAATGAAGTAGAAGCGTAATCAGCTTATTATAAAAACAACTGAGGACTGTCTTATGGCAGTCTTTTTTATTTTAAATAATTAAGAAAAACAGGCTGCCTCGTTTGAAACAGCCTATTTATTTTTATTAATCAAGAAATAGCATTATTAATTTCTTCTTTATTCGGTACTTGAGAACTGTATAATTGTTTATATCTGAAAGCAATAATCAACCCGATAAGGGTCATAAAAACACCTACCAACGAAGGATAATTGAAAGAATATCCTTTTTCCAAAGGAATTCCGCCCAAAAATGCTCCCATTGCATTGGCACAGTTGAAAGCCGCCTGCATAAATGCTGCAGCCATCATTTCACTTTTCGGTGCTGCTTTCATCATCATAATATTAATCGGCGCCGCCACAGACATTGATAATGCTCCACAAATAAATGTTAAAACCAATGATACATTCTGATATTCTGAAAGGAAAAATACACCTCCCAAAGAAAACATCATTAAAAATAAGAGTAAAACACACGTTTTTTCAGGACTCAATCTGTCCGACAAATATCCTCCAACAAGATTTCCTACCACCATTCCGGCTCCTGCGAGAATCATCACGTAAGCCATCTGACTTTCTTTTATCCCTGAAATAACAGTCATCAAAGGAGTTATATAACTAAACCAAGTGAAAAGTCCGCCAAAACCAATCGCCGTAATCATCAAAACCAACCACGCCTGTTTTTTCTTCAGAAATTTCAGTTCTTCCATAAAATGCGTGTCCGGATTCGTTTCTAAAGCAGGAAGCCAAAATTTTATAAAAGCCAAAGCAACCAACCCAATCACTGCAACAATCGCAAAATACCATCTCCAATGGAAAGCGTGCCCAATGTATGTTACCAAAGGAACCATCGCAAGATTGGCAACGGTAAGTCCCGTAAACATTAATGAAATATAAAATGCCTCCTTCCCTTTTGCCGCCATTCTGGTCGCAACCACCGTTCCCACTCCAAAAAATGCTCCATGAGGAAGTCCTGACAGAAAACGGATAACCAACATGGTGTTATAACCCGGTGCAATAGCAGACAACGCATTGAATAATGTAAAAATCACCATCAACGCCATCAAAACCTTTTTAGGAGGAAATTTCACAGAATATCCTATTAAAAGCGGCGCTCCGACCACAACTCCAAAAGCATAGGCAGAAATTAAATGTCCCGCTTCAGGAATACTGATCTGCAGACTTCTTGCCACATCCGGAAGCAATCCCATAATCGTAAATTCGGTAGTCCCGATTCCCAAACCGCCTATTGCCAAAGGGATAATTCTTTTATCTATCTTCATTTTTAGTTCCTTTTGTTTATTTTTAGAAGGAATAATTAATTCCATCTTTTGAAAGTGCAAAATTCGATAGAAATAATCATTTATACTTTAACAGAAATGATATAAATTTGCTCTGTATTAACCTTTTTAATTAAATTTAAATTAATTATTAATCAAATGAGAACATAATGAAAATCCAGAAAGAAATCATTGAGTTTGAAGAAGGTAAATCTTTCAAGCTGTTTTCTCCCTCTCTGAAAAATTGTTTTTTTTGGCATTATCACCCTGAAATAGAGCTCGTTTACGTAGAAGCTTCAAACGGAATCCGCCATGTCGGAAAAAACATTTCTGATTTTAAGGAAAGTGATCTGTTGTTGATTGGTGCAAATGTTCCGCATCTTAATTTTGATTATCGGATTCAGACAGAATGCAAGCAATTGGTGCTTCAAATGCGTGAAAATTTTCTCCACGAACTTATTTTTCCGATTCCTGAATTTGATGATATTAAAAAATTGCTGGATCGTTCTTACCTTGGTTTATCATTTTCGGGAGAAACGAAGAAAATAGTGGTCGAAAAACTTCATCAGATAAAAAATGAAAAATCCTTCGCATCTTTTATCGGTTTGATCGAAATTTTACAGATTCTCGCTAATTCAAATGAAGTGAAAGAATTGAATGATGAAGATACCCGAATTAAATGGTTTCTGAATGACAAAATCCGAATGGGAACCATCTACGACTACATTCACGAGAATTATGATAAAAATCCGAATGTAAATATTATCGCTGAAAATGTGAGTTTAAGCACTCCCGCTTTTTGTCGCTACTTCAAAAAACAAACGAATATGACGTTCACCGATTTTGTGAATAATTACAGAATTAATCAGGCGAAATTGTTGCTTCTGCAAAATTCCTGCATAACAGATGTGTGTTTTCAGGTGGGTTTTGAAAGCCTTTCTTATTTTAATAAATTATTTAAAAAATACATTGGTGAAACTCCTTCTGCATTTAAGAAAAAACATTTGAGTAAGGTGGAATAATTATTTTCTCCCACTGATTTCACAGATGTACAAAGATTTTTGTGCTTTTTTTTAATTAATCTCACTTTTTACTAAAGCTTTTTATACAACACACAAAGTTTGTCATTCCGTAGGAATCTAAGCGAATTTATTAGAGATAAAATTTTAAAATCACTGCTTAGATTCCTACGGAATGACAACCAAACGCCTATGCTTTACTTCGACAAACTCAGCACAGGCTAGCTTCACTCCTCGCAATGACAATAAAAAAAAATCGCTCCAAAAATTGAAGCGATTTATATTTTTAATGAATATGTTTTTCTGCGTGGTAAGAAACTTCTCACCAAAGGCGAACTTTCAACATGTCTGAAGCCTAAACTTCTTGCAAAATCCCCGAATTCATCAAACTCTTCCGGTGTAATGAATTTTTTTACGGGTAAATGTTTTTTCGTCGGCTGCAAATACTGCCCCATTGTAATAACATCTACATTGGCATTTCTGATGTCTTCAATCGTCTGAAAAACTTCATGCTTTTCTTCTCCCAAACCAAGCATTAATCCGGTTTTTGTACGATTTTGCCCTGCTTCTTTTAAATATCTTAATACCTCAAGACTTCTTTCGTATTTTGCCTGAATTCTCACTTCTCTTGTCAGACGTTTTACCGTTTCCATGTTGTGAGAGATCACTTCCGGTGCAACATCTACCATTCTGTCAAGGTGTTTTGTCAGTCCTTGGAAATCAGGAATCAAAGTTTCCATGGTTGTTCCCGGAGAAATTCTTCTTACAGCATTCACTGTTTCACCCCAAAGAATTGAACCCATATCTTTCAAATCATCACGGTCAACCGAAGTTAAAACGGCGTGTTTGATTTTCATTAATTTGATCGAACGGGCTACTTTTTCAGGTTCATCCCAGTTTACGTCAAGCGGTTTTCCGGTTTTTACACCACAAAATCCACAGCTTCTCGTACAGATATTCCCAAGAATCATGAAAGTGGCTGTACCTTCTCCCCAACATTCTCCCATGTTTGGGCAGCTTCCGCTTTGGCAAATCGTATTTAATTTATATTTATCAACCAAAGTCCTTAATTCTCTGTAATTTTTACCTGTAGGAAGTTTTACACGAATCCATTTTGGTTTTTGAACGGTTGTATCTTGAACTAAATTCTCCATTTATTTCTCAAATTGAGGTTCAAAGTTAGTGAATTTTTTATCGAAACAATCAAAGACAGGCATTGATGAAACAGATAATTTCGTAATTTTAAGGATCAATATTTTTTCATGAAGACTACATTTTGTTTTTTAGCTCTTATTTTCAGTATATTTTGTTTTGCTCAAAAAGAATTTCAACCGAAAGGTTCAAATGTTAATGAAATGGTTGAAGGTGATTTAGATGGCGATAAAGTTCCTGAAAAAGTAATTATTTATAATATTCCGACTGGCAAAGATTCTGGGGATATTCGCGAAATTCAGATTTTGAAAAAAGTTAATAATAAATGGACGGTTTTAGAAAAATCCAGAAATGCAATTTATCGAAGTGATGAAGGAGGAGTAATGGGCGATCCTTATCAAAGTACAACCATTAAAAATGGTATAGTTAAATCATTATAATTTGTCATAATATTTTATATCTTTGAGCATGTGCTATTCAATAGATTTTCGCAAGCAATTATTTAAGATTAAAGATCAAGACAATCTTACTTATCAAGAAGCCAGTGAACGATTTGGCGTTCCAATAAGAACACTTTTCAGATGGAATAATTGTATAGAGCCCAAAATAAAACGCAACAAACCATCAACAAAAGTTGATGTCGAAGCTTTACGACAAGATGTTGTAGAAAACCCTGACCATTACCAATATGAACGAGCCAAGAAATTTGGAGTAGGTCAAAGCACGATATTCTATGCTTTAAAGCGTTTGGGAATAAGTAATAAAAAAAACGCTATTCCATCCAAAAACTGATCAACTCTCTAGGCTTATCTTTCAATTAAAATTATTCCGATACGAGTTTATAGAAAAACGATCTATTATTTATCTGGATGAAAGTGGCTTTGCATTAGATATGCCAAGAGAAAATGGTTACAGTCAAAAAGGAGAAAAATGTTATGCAAGTAAAGATTGGCATGCCAGAGGAAGGGTAAATGCTATCGGAGCAATAACGGACTTCAAACTATTCAATGTTTGCTTATTCAATTGTAATATAGATGCTGATGTATTCTTCGCCTGGCTTACGCAAGAATTGTTACCTTCTATTGCTCCTAATTCAGTTATTGTGCTGGATAATGCTACTTTTCACAAAAGAGAAGATGCTCTATTGAAGGTTCAAGAACAAAGTCATATTTTGCTATTTCTTCCGCCTTACAGTCCAGACCTAAATCCAATTGAAAAAAAGTGGGCACAAGCAAAAAGCATAAGAAGAAAATTCGGATATACACCAGAAGAGCTTTTTATTTACGCAGATTTGTGACATTTTATTCTGATTTAACTATATTTTAATTATTCAAGATTACGGAGGAAGTAATTGGAGATGGGGAAATACTGATAAATATAGATTTCAAAACGGTCATTTTGAGCTTATCGGACATATTTCAGAATCCGGAAAAGTATTTGAGTTTTGGAAAACGATAGATTTTAATCTATCCACGGGACAAATTCTTTATACAAAAGAAGTTGAAAATACTAACGATCCTGAAAACGGTAAAGATGAAAGTGAAAGTTTTATAAAAAAAGGAGTGAAAATTAATCTACAAAACAGGCATATGGAAAAATCAAGGAAAATTCTTACTTTCCCTAAGACAAAAGTTGATTTTTATTTATAATCAATATCATCAAAGTCATTATTTTTCAACAGTTCCGCTAGAACTTTTTTGGCGCGCATCACACGAACTTTGGTGTTGGCAACGGAAATTCCCAGTTCTTCAGCGATTTCTTTAATACTTTTTTCCTCGAAAAATCTTAATTTAATAATATCCTGATAATTGGCATCCAAAGATTCAATTGTTTTAATGATTTTCTTCTGTTCTTCATCGGAAATCATTAGTTCTTCAGGAGATTTTGCGTACTGATTTTTTACCTCATCTAAATTTTCCGTCGGATCTTGATTTTCCCTTGCTTTTTTCCTCCAAAAATCGATGATTGTATTTTGAGCAATCGTTAAAACCCATGTTTTAAACTGGAAATGCGGGTCGTACATATCCAATTTCGACAAAACTTTTGAGAAAACATTTACCGTGATTTCGTCTGCATCGTTTTCATCCCTCACTTTTTTCATCACAAAAGAAAAAACATCAACCCAAAAAATGTTGATGAGCTTGGTCTGCGCTTTCTGGTCTTTTATTTTTGCGTTGCTGATGAGCAGGAATAATTGTTCGTCGTTCATTAGTAACAAATATAATTGATTTTGTAGAAAAGAACAATATGTGAATTGGCTTTATTTTCATCAAACCTTCAAGGTTTTAAAAACCTTGAAGGTTTAGTTTTATAGTATATGTTATCAGTCGCAAGTTCCTAGCCCCGATTGTCGCGACATCCTTTTTGGTTGCGGACGGAGCGAAGCGGAGACCGTAACCAAAAAGATACAGCAGAAAGCGGGAAAAAGCTTCAAATAAAAAAAACAAAACAGCTTTTCGATGTAATCAAAGCTCCTGAAAATATTCGCACATTTCCCTTTTCTGCTTCCCACCTTTATAACCCTGAATTTATTATCTTTGCACATTAAATTTTAAAGTTAAAAATAATGAACTCTTTTATTGAAGAACTGAAATGGCGCGGGCTTTTTGCCGACATGATGCCCGGAACGGATGAGCAACTGGATAAGGAAATGACAACTGCCTATATCGGGTTCGATCCTACCGCAGATTCTTTACATATCGGAAGTCTTATTCAGATTAAAATTTTGGCTCATTTTCAACAGCACGGTCACAAACCGATTGCTTTGGTAGGTGGCGCTACAGGGATGATTGGTGATCCTTCCGGAAAGTCTGCAGAGAGAAATCTTTTGGACGAAGAAACGCTTCTGCATTATGTGGAGTGCTTAAAAAACCAGCTTTCAAGATTTTTAAATTTTGATGGTAATGAAACCAACAAAGCGGAATTGGTGAACAATTACGACTGGATGAAAAATATTTCTTTCCTTGATTTTGCTAAAAACGTAGGGAAAAATATTACCGTAAATTATATGATGGCAAAGGATTCTGTGAAGAAAAGACTTTCAGGAGACGCAAGTGTTGACGGAATGAGCTTTACGGAATTTACGTACCAACTGATTCAGGGATATGATTTTTTGCATTTATACCAAAATAATAATGTGAAGCTTCAAATGGGCGGTTCTGACCAATGGGGAAACATCACTACTGGTACAGAATTGATTCGTAGAAAAGCTAAAGGAGAAGCTTTTGCATTAACAGTTCCTTTGATTACAAAAGCAGACGGTTCGAAATTCGGAAAGTCTGAAAGCGGAGAAAACTATTGGCTAGACCGTAAGAAAACTTCACCTTACAAATTCTACCAATTTTGGCTGAATGCAACGGATGATGATGCTGAAAGATTCATCAAATTTTATACTTTTTTAAGCAAAGAAGAAATTGATGCCTTAGTGGAAGAGCACAAAACAGCCCCGCACGAAAGAAAACTTCAGAAGAAATTGGCTGAAGAAGTCACTGTTTGGGTTCATGGAAGAGAAGAGTATGAAAAAGCTCTGAAAGCTTCTGAAATTCTTTTCGGACGTTCTACAGCAGAAGATCTGGTAAGTCTTGATGAAGAAATTTTTCTGGAAATTTTTGACGGAGTTCCACAAAAAGAAGTCGCAAAATCGGATGTTTTGGGAGTGAATATCGTTGATCTTCTTTCCGAAAAATCAGGTTTTCTGAAATCTAAAAGCGAAGCAACAAGAGAATTGAAAGGAAATGCAATCTCTGTAAACAAAGAAAAAATCAACGATGTTTATACTGCAAACGAGTCTGATTTAATCGATGGAAAGTTTTTGCTGCTGCAAAAAGGTAAGAAAAGTTACTTTATTGTAAAAGTGATTTAATTTTTACTTTTGACACAAAGATTTTACCACATTAGAGGTCTTAAGATATTATTAAACTACAAATAAGAACACTTTAGTTTTTAAAAATCTTGGATTTTATTTTTAATATCATAATATTTGTGGTTAAGTTTTTATTCGTTTAAACAGATTAATAATATAAAAGATTGCGCGAAATTTTCAATTTCGCGCAATTATTTTTTTACTAATAGACACAAAAAAAGATCATCTTTTCAGACGATCTTTTATATTTTTAAGTAAACTAATTTCTTATAATTCTAAGAAGCTGTGAGCCACTGCAACACTTACTACATTAGAACCATTACCATTAACAGTCATTGTTTTAGCAATCTCACCATCAATCCAAATATTAACCGTCAATTTAGAATCGGTATTCGGAAGAACTGCGTTTGCAGACAAATTCAACTGAGACTGGCTTGAGCTGATAAATTGCTCACCACTCGTCCAGGTTAATCCTGTAGGGTTAAAAGTTGTCGCCTGAGCAGTTCCTACTTGAGTAACAACAGCTTGAAAAGCACCTGTTCCTGTACCTGTTCCGTTATTGATTTTTGCTTCAAACTGAACAATGTGATCCGTATATTCGTCCTCGTCGTCATCTTTACAAGAAGTAACAACTGAAAGTACTGAAAATAATACGGCGAATAAAAAAGAAAGTCTAAGTAAACTTTTTGATTTGTAAAATTGCTTCATTTCTCCAAATAGATTTTTAATGTTTCAAATATAGGTTTTTTATCAATATAAAAATAACTTTTATGAAAATTTTCCAACAATGATTTGCAAATAATATCAAATCAATAAATGTATATAACGTAATTTCTGTGTAAATATTTCAAGATTCAAGGATGTAGAATTAGACAAATTGTCACAATATTTCAATTGGTCTCATTTTGATACTACTCATTAAAATAAATCATTATTATTTTATCTTTGCTTTATGAATTTAGATTACATCGTAAGAGAACCCGAAAATATTACTCCAAATACCTCTATCCTTTTTCTGCTTCATGGTTATGGCAGCAATGAGCAAGACCTTTTCAGCTTTAGAGAAACGCTTCCTAAAGACTGGATTATTGTGAGTTTCAGAGCACCGAGAGAAACCCAGTTTGAGGGATATTCTTGGTATGACATAGATTTTAACAATCCTGATAACTTTATAGATCTTCCACAGGCAACGGAATCGTTGAACAGCGTTTTGGAAAACATTTTAAAAATAGTAAATCATTACGGAATCACAGAAGGAAAAACTCATCTTTGCGGTTTCAGTCAGGGGGGGATTTTATGTTATGCTTTGGCGTTGAAATATCCTGAAATGTTCAATCTTGTGGCTTGTTTAAGCAGTTATCCTGAAGAAAAATTATTAACTGATATTATAAAAGACAAGAAAAAACTAGAGAGACTTCGTTTCTTCGTTTCTCACGGAACTGATGACGCTGTAATTCCTTTTGAATGGGGCAAAAAAGCGGCGGATCTGCTGTATGATTTGAGCTGTTATTTTACTTTCAGAGAATACATGAGCGGACATGGCGTGAACCAGAAAAATTACATGGATCTGATGGATTTCTTTTCGAAATAATTTTACGAAAAGTTAATTTTTTATTTTAATTCACTATAAAATAGACAAGCATTCTCAATTTTGGGAATGTTTTTTATTTATGATAAGGATAAATTCAGTAAATTCAGTAAATGAAACTGAAGTATTTTTTTTGGATTTTTTTTATAAGCATTTTTATGAATGCTCAAAATTCATTTGAAGTTCAGGATGCAAAAAAAACGGTAATTCCTTTTAAATTAATCAGTAATTTAATTTTTATTCCTATTACTATCAACGGTGTAAATCTCACATTTTTACTTGATACAGGCGTTGCAGAAACCTCCCTTTTCAGTCTGGAAAACACGGAATTACAACTTACCAATCTCGAAAAAATAAAGTTTTCCGGTTTGGGCGGAAGTGCGAGTATCGATGGTTTTATTTCAGAAAATAATATTGCAAGAAGCGGAAAAGATTATGTAAACTATTCTCTGTCGCTTTATATTATTGTAGATCAGGATTTTAATATTTCTTCACATGTAGGAATTCCGGTAAACGGTATCATCGGGTATCATTTTTTTAAGAATCACCCTGTTGTCATCGATTATGCATCAAAGAAAATCACTATTTATAATGATGAAACTTTATTTAAGAAAAAAGTAAGAAATTTCAGTGAACTTAATATCAGTATCGAAAGAAATAAACCTTACATCTTTGCTGATGTAGAAATGACCAAGGACCGAAAAAGTTCGAAATTATTAATCGATTTGGGAAACAGTGATCCGATTTGGCTTTTCCCTACTTTAATTAAAGATTTCGTTTATAATCGTCCCAATATTGATGATTTTTTAGGAAGAGGTTTCAATGGCGATGTTTACGGGAAAAGAAGCAGAATTCACAATTTTTATTTAGGTGATTATAAATTTGAAAAGCCACTTACGGCAATGCCCGATGAATATTCTATTCAACATGTAAATATGGTTGAAAGCAGAAAAGGCTCTATCGGCGGCGATATTATGAGACGTTTTACGGTAGCTTTTGATTATGCCAATCAGAAAATATATTTAAAGAAAAACCGAAATTTTGATGATCCTTTTCATTTTAATATGAGTGGTCTTGATTTCAAACAAGACGGCATGGAATGGACAAAAGATATGGTAACTCTTTCCACAAAAAATAAAGAAAACGCATCCAGCGGAGTGGAAGTCATTAATAACAGTCTGCAGTATAATTTTGTTTTAAAACCTATTTTTTCTATTGCGGGAGTTCGTAAAGATTCGCCGGGTGCAAAATCGGGTTTACAGAAAGATGACAGACTCATCACGATTAATGGCAGGAAAACTGCAGATATGACGTTACAAAAGATCATGGAAATGATGAAATCGGAAGAAGGAAAAACAATAGAAATCCTCATTGAAAGAAAAAATAAGCAAATGACTCTGAGTTTTACTTTAGAAGATCCAATACCCTATCAAGATTAATCGTATGAATACAGAAGAAACTACTTTAGATAAGATTAGAAGCCGACCGAGGTTCAAAATGTTTACCCATCTTACCAAAGAAGAATATGCCGAAAATTTAAAAATATATCTCGCAGAACATAAAGACGAATTTTCAGGAAACATCAACAAAGAAGTCGCAACTATTTGTGTAGAAAGTGAATATGACAATTATTGGAAACCAACATTAGCCTTAAGAATAGAAATTGAAGACGAAAAAACTGCGATACGAGGTGTTTTTGGACCCAGTTTCCGCAGTTTGGACATTCTTTATGTTTTTGTATTTCTCCTTCTCGATTTTGTGGATGACTTTTTTCTCGATGTATTATGTCGAAAAACAAATCAACAGCCACGATTTTCCTTGGGCAATTCACGCTTCTTTCCTTATGCTGATCTGTATTGCTTTCACTTACGCTGCTGCAAGATTCGGACGTCATAAAGGAAAAGCAGAAATGCTGAAACTAAGAAGATTTGCCGAAGAATCTACTTTACACTGTGAAAAGAAAGATTAATTAAGGAGCTACCGTTTTCGGAGTTTGTGGCATTTGCTCAAGCACTGCTTTTGCAGCTCTGATAGAATCTACCACTTTTTCTCTGTTGTCCTGCTCTCTTAATATTTTCTCGATATTCGGTTCGATCATTTTTGTCATTTCTTCTACAGAAACGCTATTTGCATTAGGATCGCTCAACAATTTCCTCCAAGGTTTTCTTTTACCCCAACCATAATCTCCGTAAACCAAAACAGCCGTTCCTTTTGCTTTTGTCGTTGCTCCTCCAGGATTTAAAACCCATGTATCTGCATAACTGTACAGCCATTTTGCATCTTTCAGCAATAATCTTAAACATGAATGCGATGCAGGATAACCCGGAAGATCATATTGATGCCATCCAATTCCGTCGAGATTAAAAATATTAAAATTATAAGGTAATTTCCATTCGCTGCTTACGGTAGAAATAGCCAGTGTTTTTTTCCAGTTCGCAAACGTAAGACCTGTTTTTGTCTTAGCCGCTTTTTTACCCATACTTGTCGGTCCCCATTTTACTAAACTTCCGTTTGAATACACGCCATAAGCCTGAATAGGATACGAAAAAACCACAAACTTTTTCACCGGGCTCAATACATCCAATTGCATCGGGAAAGGTGAATATTCCATTAAAGTAGTGTCGATTTTCGCGGGAACAACCAATGTATCGGCATTCCATCTATTTTTTGAGTCTAATCTGTTTAAAGCTAAAATTGCATAACGCTCTTTTTCAGAATATTTTTTACTGAAAACAGAATAGATAGAATCTCTCATCTTTTTGTCCTTCGGAAGGATAAAAGCATTGTAGAAACCATCTTCCTGCATAGTAGGAGGTATTGATTCTTTTTGGATAACAGAATCTTTTTTTATTGAATCTTGTTCAACTTCTTCGTTTTCTGTTACAGAAGAAGCCGTATCGTTCATCTTATCATTTATCTTTTCTATTTCCTTTTTACAAGAAAGTACCATTAACGAAATGAATAGTACGTATAGAAATGATTTTTTCAAAAATATGTTTTTCATAAATAACTTGGGCGATTAATTTTTCTACCCAGTACAAATATCAGACCTAAAATTGAATTATAAAAATACTTAATGCAATTACCGTAAAAATACGGGGAAACCGTGACAGAAGATGGTACACGCATTTTCTCAGAAAGGATAAAAACGACGATCAATTCACTTTTAACAGGAGAATAATTTTATGGGCTTAAGAGTCTGTTTAAATTTGATTCAAACATTTTAAAATTTACTGCTCATTTTTTAACGCAAAGTTTTAATTCAATAGTACTTTAATTGAAGTGAGCAAAGATCAATCAACAAGTTGATTTAATGAAGTGTTGTTTTCACGCTTTGCGAAGCAAATTTTATTTGCCTTTGCCTTCTAAAAATAATGCGTAATGTAAATAGAATCTTTGCGTTAAAAAGAATAACGTATTCTGTTTGAAAAGATCTTAAGTCTTTCAATACAAAGCTTTCAGTTTCAAAAAATATAAAAACCATATTTCAAATAAGGTTGCAAAAATTTGTAATATAAAATTTAAACAGGCTCTAAATAATAATTAAACTTAAAAACTTACAGCATTCTTATCCTTTCTTCTTCCAGATCAATAAGGAAAAGCTGTTCTCTGATCACCTCTTCGTCTATTTCGCGATTCTTATTAAGGTCTGAGAGATAATCTCTCTGAAATTCGAGCATTTCTATGAATATCCCTTTTGCCTTTTCATTCATCCATTCTTCATCATTGGCTTTCATTTTATCTTCCCAATGATCGAGCATTTTTTTAAATCCGGCATGATCGTGAAGTTCGTTGTCGTATTTATTTCGAAGGAACTTGTAGGTTTCAGCTCTTAATCCGCTTTTTACTTTTCGTTTGGTTGTTTCCTCAGATTCTTCCATGGCAGCATTATCAAAAAGATTTCCATGTTTTATAAAATACGGTAACGTAAGTCCCTGCATCAAAAGCGTAAGAAGAATAACCACGAAAGTCACAAATAAAATCAGGTTTCTATGAGGAAATTCTGCCCCGTTTTCCAAATGTATCGGGATTGTAAGTGCGGCAGCCAAAGAAACAACGCCTCTCATCCCTGTCCAACCCAATAAAAGCGGCAAAAAGAATCTTCTTCTTCGGCTAGCTTGTGAAATCTGAATAATATTACGCCTGAAAATCATGGTAGCAAACATCGCTATATACGAACTCACAATTCTGATTAAAATTAAAACTCCGGTTACCAAAACGCCATATCCAATGGCTGTTTCCAAAGGAATTCCTTTTGATCGAAGTCCTTCTGTAATTTCCGGAAGTTCGAGACCGATGATTAAAAATACGACTCCATTTAAAATAAAAGTAAAACTTTCCCAAACACTGTATGCCCGAATTCTGCTGGTACTATTTAAAAATTTTAAACGCTGATTTGACATTAATAAACCTCCGGCAACCACTGCAAGAACTCCCGAACTGTGAAAGTATTCTGCGACCCAATACAAAATATAAGGTTCAATAAGCGTAAAAGCAATGTCTGAAGGCGCATCTGTCGGTAATCTTTTATGAGCCTGCATGAATATCCATCCCAACAAAAGACCGATTCCTACCCCACTGAAAACCATCCACGAAAATTCTGTAATGGCTTCCTGCCAGATAAATTGTCCCGTTCCTACCGCAATTAATGCAAATCGGAAAATAATTAAAGAAGATGCATCATTCAGCAGACTTTCTCCTTCAAGAATCGCAGAAGTTGATTTTGGAATTTTTACAAACTTCATGATCGCTCCCGTACTCACTGCATCGGGCGGAGAAACGATTCCTCCCAACAAAAATCCTAAAGCCAAAGTGAACCCCGGAATAAAATAATTCGCAGCTATTGCCACCGATAAAGCCGTAAAAAATACCACCAGAAAAGCAAAACTCGTGATGATGCGCCACCATTTTTTCATTTCTTTAAAGGAAACCGTCCAAGCTGCTTCACACAGTAATGGCGGAAGGAAAATAAAGAATATAAGATCCGGATTAATACGAACCTGAGGAAGCCCGGGAATAAAACTCACCGCGAGACCTGCCAAAACCAATATGATCGGATATGCAACTCTGAGTTTTGTCGCCAACATTTCCAAAAGCACGATCACAGCGACCATAGCCAATAAAAAGGGTAATATACTATGCATTAGTGGAAGAAAGTATTTTATTAAAATTGATTAGTATTAAGAGCCTGTTTAAATTTTATATTACAAATTTTGTAACCTGTTTGAAAATCTATTTTTTTGAAAGTGAAAGTTTTTACATTGAAAGACTTAAGATCTTTTCAAACAGAATCTGTTATTCTTTTTAACGCAAAGATTCTATTTACATTACGCATTATTTTTAGAAGGCAAAGGCAAATAAAATTTGCTTCGAGAAGCGTGAAAACAACGCTTCATCAAATCAACTTGTTGATTCATCTTTGCTCACTTTATACTAAGCACTGTTGAATAAATCTTTGCGTTAAAAATCAGCAGTAAATTTTAAATGTTTGAATCAAATTTAAACAGACTCTAAATCAAAATAAATACTTAATACCCCAAACAAGATATTAAATAATTATTTTTCACAAATGTTTTTGATAAAAATAAGGATATTTTTAAAATGATGCGTGAAGTCAGGCGTTTTTAAAATTCAAGTAGATTTTATTTTGAAGTTGTCTCCACTTTTTAATCTAACTATAAATCCAAAAATAGTCGGGACAGATTTGTGGATAGATGTTCTTCCGGTATGACAAACTTTGTGGTTGTTTCCAATGTTCTAATAAATACCTGCAGTTTCTAGCCCCGATCGCAGCATTTGTTTGAGCTCATTTTGAGATTGTATCGGCGCGGCGGCTTTGCCGCCGCGCCGATACAATCTCAAAATAGCGAGTGCGGAGAGCGGGAAATAGCTTCAAATAAAAAATAAATAACTTTTCGATGTAATCAAATAGCTCCTTAAAAAATAATAAAAGTACAATTCGATGAAGTCAAAAACTTCAAGTAAACTCTAAAAACGAAAAAAGTCTCTTAAAAATAAGAGACTTTTTTGCGATCCGGACGGGACTCGAACCCGCGACCTCCGCCGTGACAGGGCGGCATTCTAACCAGCTGAACTACCGGATCAATTTTATTTTAAAAGTAAATTGATGAAAACTTTCTGCGATCCGGACGGGACTCGAACCCGCGACCTCCGCCGTGACAGGGCGGCATTCTAACCAGCTGAACTACCGGATCAATTTTGTTTTAAAAGTAAATTGACGAAAACTTTTGCGATCCGGACGGGACTCGAACCCGCGACCTCCGCCGTGACAGGGCGGCATTCTAACCAGCTGAACTACCGGATCAATTTTGTTTTAAAAGTAAATTGAAAAAAACTTTTGCGATCCGGACGGGACTCGAACCCGCGACCTCCGCCGTGACAGGGCGGCATTCTAACCAGCTGAACTACCGGATCAAATTTTTTATAAATGTTGTTTCTTGTTAAAGAACGTCGTTTCTTTTTTGTGATTGCAAAAGTACAACTTTTTTCGTTACGTGCAAATTATTTCCAAAAAAAACGCCTTCCAAAAACGGAAAGCGTTCATTACTAAAGTAATTATTTTTATAAGTGTGCGCTTAATTTCTCAGCAATCACCTCTTTTGGAGATACTCCAACGATTTTATCAACAACCTCACCGTTTCTGAAAATTAGAACTGTAGGGATATTTCTAATACCATATTTCATAGAAATTTCCTGATTGTTGTCTACATCTACCTTTCCTACTACCGCTTTTCCTTCGAAATCGTTTGCTACTTCTTCGATGATTGGTCCCAATGTTCTACATGGTCCACACCATACTGCCCAAAAATCAACCAATACCGGTTGTTCTTTTGATTTTGAAAGTATTTCCGCGAATGAGCTATCTGTAATTTCTAAAGCCATTTTTTTCTTTTATTTTAAATTAATATTATATTTTTTTTACTCTTGATTCGATATTCAAAATTACGCTTTTTGAGTAATAAGACTATCTATGCTCAACATTTGTATTTTCTATAACGAAATCTTTTGAAATCTCTTTCAAAGCCGTTACCAAAGCGTCGATATCCTGTTTAGTAGTCATATGACTGAACGAAATACGAAGCGGCGTACAATGATCTGCTTCATCCTCAGATAAAACCATCATCATTACCATCGAAGGTTTTGTAGCCCCAGAAGAACATGCGCTTCCCTGAGAAATTGCAATTCCTTTCATATCCAGCTGAAGACCTATTAAAGGATTTTTATAAGGCAATAAAGCGCTTAAAACCGTATACAAACTATTTTCCTTCTCAGAACTTCTTCCGTTGAATTTAATACCAGGAATTTCTTCTGTAAGCCTTTCTGCAGCATAACTTTTGATTTCCTGCATATGGTTTGTATAAGCTTCAAGATTTTTAAGAGAAATTTCTAATGCTTTGCCTAATCCTACGATTCCTGCAACATTTTCGGTTCCTGCTCTTAAGCTTCTTTCCTGAGGTCCACCAGTAATAATCCCTTTCAATCCGCTTGATTTTCTGATGAAAGCAAAACCGACACCTTTCGGTCCGTGGAATTTATGAGCACTGCAAGACGCAAAATCAACCTGAATATCAGAAAAATCCAAATTCATGTGTGCCATTGTCTGCACTGTATCGGAATGGAAAATCGCATTATTTGCCTTGCATAATTCTGCGATCTTTTTAATATCATAAATATTCCCGATCTCGTTGTTGACGTGCATTAAGCTTACCAACGTTTTCTTATCGGAAGATTTTAATAATTCTTCTAATTTATTAAGATCAATATCTCCTTTTTCATTCGGACGGATGTAGTTTACTTCTACTCCTTTTCTGCTTTTCATATCCAAAATACTCTCAGAAACACATTTGTGCTCTAAAGGAGAACTGATGATTCTTTCAACTCCAAGGTGTTCTACACTGGATTTGATGATCATGTTGTTGGATTCTGTACCGCAAGATGTGAAGATAATTTCAGCGGGTGTCACGTGAAGATAATCTGCAACCTGTCTTCTGACGTTTTCGATAAGAATTTTTGCCTCCTGCCCAAAGCTGTGCGTTGAGGAAGGATTTCCAAAATTCATTTTCATGGTACTCACCATTGCATCGATAACTTCTTCTGAAAGAGGCGTTGTTGCAGCGTTATCTAAATATATTTTATTCATTTTACTTTGAATATTTTAATTCTTTGGAATAGGTAATATTACGTAAAAACAAAGAAAAATAAGTTATCATTTGAAAACCCAAACGACCCTTGTTCATTCTTTATTTTTAACACCCAAAATTAGTGAAAAAATTGATAATGACCTTCATTTGCCCATTTCAACATCGGCTTGTCTCCTGAAGTATCTCCGAAAGCGATGATTTTGTCGTATTTATGATTGCTGATTTCGGCTTCTATTCTTACCAGTTTTTCTTTTCCATTACAGTTTTTTCCAATGAAATTTCCTGTGAAAACACCGTTCTGAAACTCGGCTTTCGTGGAAACCAACTGCATTTTAAAAGCATCAGCGAAAGGTTTTGCCCAGATGTCAAGCGAAGCTGTTACCAATAGACTCTGCGTATTATCTCTATCTATATTTTGAATAAAGTCGAGCGCATTTTCTCTGATGATCTTAGGATAATGTTCTTCAAAAAACTGTTTAGATTTTTTTTCAATTTTCTCCTGAGTTTGTCCTTTTAAGATAGAACCGATGAAACTTTTTTTCACCTTTTCTGTTTCAGCAAGCTTTAATTTTAATAAAACAAAAAGCGGAACATGTTTCAAAAACTGAATTTGGAACTTTATTGGATCATAGAATTTCAGATACATAAACATGGTATCCTTGTAAGTCAGAGTTCCGTCAAAATCAAAACAATACAGTTTTTTCATTTTTATTAAAGTTTTAATTTTTTAAATATAAATTCAGGTATATTCCTGATAATCATCATAATAATCCCCCAAACCGGTAAAACATACACCTCGTTTTTCTGCTTTTTGTAAGCCTTAAAAATACATGCAGCAGCCTGCTTTGGAGTTGCCGTTAATTTTGGATTTAATGGTAAACCTTCTGTCATTTTGGTTGCCATGAATCCCGGTTTTACAGTCATCACATGTACTTTCTTTTCGAAAAGATAATTTCTCAAACCGCTCAAATATGCCGTGAAAGCCGCTTTTGCACTTCCATAAATAAAATTACTCTGCCTTCCTCGATCTCCCGCTACAGACGACAAACCGATGATCGTTCCCGATCTTCTGCTTTCAAATTTCTGAGCAAAATAATTCATCACAGGAACCAGTTTTGAATAATTAATATCAATAATTCGCTCTGTATTTTTATTGTCGTACAAGCCTTCTTCTGTTCCTTCGCCCAAATATCCTGTTGCACAAAATAACAAATTAGAATTGATATTTTCAAATTGATTATAATCGATTTCTTTCATTAAATCAAGCTCGATAACTTCTGCCTGCTGAAGAAATTTCACATCAATATGTCTTGCAAATCTTTCGGTCGTTTCTTTGCTGGAGGTGAAAAGATAGATTTTCTCAAACTTTTCCCCTTTCTGCAATGCTTCTTCTACAAAAGCCTGTGCTACTTCCGATGTACTTCCTAAAACGATCATTTGTGTTAATTATTATTTAAGATTCTTTTGTGCTGTAAAGACACAAATTTCGAACTCTGTGTATTTTTAAGATAATTGGTAAGAGACGATCTGCTCATGCTGTCTTTCGTAAGATAAATTCTTCCACCATATTCCTGAACGATCTGATCCAACTGATCTACCAGTTTCTTCAATTTTGAATTCACTTTAAAGTCTAAAGCCAACGTATAGCCTTCAACCGGGAAAGAATTATAGGCTTCAGGATTGTGTTTTCCGAACAATTTTAAAACCGCCAAGAACGAACCATTTCCACTATTGGCAATCGTTTCAAGGATTTTTTTCATGCCTTCTTTTCCGGTTTCTTTTGGAATCACCATTTGATATTGGATGAATCCGGATTTTCCGTAGATTTTATTCCAATCATTTACCACATCCAAAGGATAGAAAAATGTTTCGTAATCGATGAAATTTTTAACCTCTTTTTTTGATTGTTTTTTATAATATAACAAGTTAAAAATTTTAACCGTCAAAGCATTTAAAACAAATCCGGGGAAATAAAAAGGAACAGTAGGCTTAAATTTCGTCTTTAATCTTAAAGATTTCTCCTTCAAATTTTGAGGAAGCTCATGTTGAAAAGCGTGTTCTCCTCTCATCAAAATACTTCTTCCGATATCTTTTCCTTTTTGAAGGCAGTCGATCCAGGCAACGGTGTACGTCCAGCTTTCGCTTTCGTCGAATAACCTGAAAATTTCATCCAGATTTTCTGCTTTGATGCTTTCCTGACGAATGTATGCAGATTCTATATTTTTAAGCTTAAATTTTGCCGTAAGAATAATTCCCGTCAATCCCATTCCACCGATGGTAGCCCAGAATTTTTCAATGTTTTGTTCTCTTGAGCAAGTGATAATGTCGCCGTTTTCGGTCATTAATTTAAATTCAATCACATATTCTGAAAAACAACCTTCTGCATGATGATTTTTACCGTGAACATCGGATGCAATTGCCCCTCCGACAGAAACAAATTTCGTTCCCGGAGTTACGTAAAGAAAATATCCCTGCGGAACAGAAATTTCCAGTACTTCTGAAAGTAAAACTCCTGATTCGCATTCAATAATCCCATTCAGACGGTCGAAACTGATGAATTTATTTAATTTTTTTGTTGAAAATATATGTTCACCCAATGAAGCATCTCCGTAACATCTTCCGTTTCCTCTTGCGATAACTTCATTGTGATTGAGTACAAATTCTTTTATTTTTTTGAAGCTGTCTTCAGACTTCATTTCTTTTTCCACTATCGGGAAATTTCCCCAATTGGTAACTTTCTGTATAAAATTCGGCTTCATTTTTTAAAGTAAATTTGAATTAAAAATGTAGCTACCCACAATATTAATGTAATTTGAATATATCTGTCTCTGTAAACGATTTTCGTTGGAGATTCTGTTCTGTTGTACACCAAAGTCTGCTGTAAATATCTTAAAAAAGCAAATACAACAAAGATTACCGTATAAAAAACTCTTTCGTGAAATCTTGCCTGAACTTCTGGTGACAGGGTAAACATTAAGTAACACATAATCGCTAAAGTAACAGAAATTGAAAGGGCAATGTCTGCAAACTGAACGTTATAACCATCCAAAGCTTTTCTTGTTTTCCCGGAAACCTGCGCATTGATAAGTTCTCCACGTCTTTTTCCAATCGCCAAAACCAACGCCAAGACGAAAGTCAATAAGATTGCCCATTGAGAAATGCTGATTCCCGTCATGTAACCTCCGGCTAAAACTCTTAAGACAAATCCTACTGCAATGATGGAAATATCAATAATAGGAACGTGTTTTAGCTTAAAAGTATATGCTACATTCATTACAAAATAAAATCCTACGATTGTTGCAAACTTCCATAAGTTTTCGTGAAAATAGGTTTGAGCAAAAAATACAAGCGCAATATCTGCGGCAATAAGACCTATAAAAATCCCAATCGCCTGTGGTTTGGAAATCGCACCACTTGCCAATGGTCTTCTTCTTTTTTCGGGATGCTGTCTATCTGCTTCGATGTCATTATAGTCATTTAAAATATAAACAACGCTCGCCGCCAACGAGAAAATGATAAAAGCAAAAATACTTTTGGTAAGTAAATCAAGATTTTTGATATTACCTGAGAAAAATAGGGGAACAAAAACAAACAGGTTCTTCACCCATTGCTCCACGCGGAGCAGCTTAAAATATTTCTTCATTTATGTGGTTTCAAATGCAAAAATAAGAATTAAAAAAATACCCACCATAAAAATACAAAAATAACCGCTGTTGGCGGTTATTTAGGAAAATATTTATATGTTAATTAATTACTGCCCTTGCTGAGCTTCGTTAATCATTTTTTCATTTGCAGTGATGGCAAATTCTACTCTTCTGTTTTTAGCTCTGCCTTCATCTGTGTCGTTGGTAGCAACCGGCATACTTTCCCCTTCTCCTAAAGCGAATAATCTGCTTGCAGCAATCCCTTTACCAGAAAGATAAGATTTCACAGAACTTGCTCTGTTTTCAGAAAGTGTCTGGTTGTAAGCATCTGTACCTTTGCTGTCTGTATGACCATAAATATTGATGTTTGTATCAGGATTATTGATAAGAATCTGAGCCAATTTATCAAGATTTGTTTTAGCAGTACTTGAAAGCGCTGTAGAATTAAAATCAAAGTTTACGATACTTTCATTCAAAGTAATTTTGATACCGTCTCCTACTCTTTCTACTTGGGCTCCGGGTAAAGTTTCTTTAATTTCTTTGGCCTGCTTATCCATTTTGTTACCGATAACGTTACCTGCAACACCACCGATAATACCTCCTAGAACAGCTCCTAATGCTGCATTTTTCCCTTTTCCTACATTGTTTCCAAGAATCCCACCAAGTACCGCTCCGGAGGCAACACCTACTGCTGTACCTCTTTGCTGATGGTTAGAATTTTGCACCGCTTCACAACTCGTAAGTAATAAAGCTGATGATAAGAAAAGAGCTCCGATATATGTTTTACTAAATTTCATCTTTTATTTTTTTTAAGTTTATTATTATTTCATTCCCGCTCTTTCGAAGTTGTAAACAACTCTTACGTTTTCTCCGTCGAAAGCAACGTTTTGTTCAAGCGAGAACTGATCTGTAGTCTGATTAGTCAATGTTAAAGTATATCCTGCTGTATTTTGTTTAGCTTTTGTACCATCGGCAATTTTTTTGAAATTGAAAGTATTTCCGCTTACTACATCTACTTTAATCGGCTGATTAAATCCTGCACCACACGTTCCTCCTCCATTTACCGTATAAGCTCCGGTGTAGTTATTTGGGATTAATCTCCAATGACTTCCTACAAAACACTGTGCATCTATACCATCATCGAATGGTTTGATTTTAAATTGCTTATCGTAGTTTACACTCACAATTTGCCAGTCTCCCTTCATTTTAAGGAATTCTGATCTTTGGCTTTGGGCTGTTTTTGCGTTATTAACGGCGGAACAAGAGACTGCAAAAAGTGATGTTCCCAACATCCCTGCAATAAGTAACTTTTTCATTTTGTTGTTTATTATTCTGTTACAATAAAGTTACAAAAAACCGTGCCAAAATTCAATAATAAAAATAAAAAAAGTCCGAAAATTTCGGACTTTATATGTTTCAACCTTAATTACAGGAAGATATATTATTTTTTAACACCCTTTTTTACGGATCTTTCAGCCTTTTTTACAGCACCAGATTTTCCGTTGTAAAAGTTGGTGTACGCATATTCTGCAGCTTTTTTCACATCAATTACACCTCCAGCCTGAGAAAAATCGCCAAACTGATTTGTCGTACTCGGATTGCTAGATTTAACTAAAGATTCAATGATCTGAGCCGGAGTTAAATTGGGCATATAAGCCAATAAAACTGCTGCAGCTCCCGCTACAACCGGAGAGGCCATTGAAGTTCCCTGTAAATATTTGTACTCATTGTGAGGAACTGTAGAGTAAATTTCTTCACCCGGAGCGAAAACATTTACCATTTTTTTATTGAAGTTAGAGAAGCTCGCTCTTAATGCATCATTTTTATTTGTACTTGCTCCAACAACCAAAACGTTGTTTACAAATGGTTTTTCATCGGTAACATTCTTAAAGTTGGTAGGATATGCAAGATGTTCTGCAACATCTTCGTTTTCGTTACCGGCAGCTTTTACCAAAAGAACGCCTTTATCCTGAGCATATTTGAAGGCATCCCAAACTACAGTTTTACCTGGAGAAACAGGCTTACCAAAGCTCATATTCAAAACTTTTGCACCGTTATCTACTGCGTATCTTATTGCATTGGCAACATCTTTATCTCTTTCGTCACCGTTTGGAACGGTTCTTACAGACATGATTTTTGCCACCTTTGAAGCTACCCCATACTGAATTTCTTTTCCTTGGGGAAGACCTGCAATGATACCTGCAACGTGAGTTCCGTGCATTGCATCAGAACCTTCATAATGATTGTTTCCGTAAGATTTCTCAGAATAATCATCATAGTTATCACCTACAATTTCTTTTCTAGGATCATAGCTAAGATCGTATTGTTTTGCTTGAGGACCTACTTCATCAAGAGCTTCTTTCATTTGCTCTTTCATTGTTTTTTCAAATTCTGCAGGAGATTTCCCTTTAAAATCTGGACTTTGAGCAACCTGAGTTAAAATCTGAACAGCAATTGCATCTTTCTGAACCGATGGTTTAAGAGTTGCAACATTCTCAGGTGTTACGTTTTTTCCATCCAATAATCTTACCATATCTGGAATAAGCTCGTTGATCATTGTATACGTTTGCGCACCTTGTCTAGCTTCAACACTTTTCTTGGCAAACAATTCTTTAGACTTCATATACATTGCAAATTCTTCAGGCATTTTAGCTTGATTTGCTTTGTTTTTAGCAGAATCATCACCTTCGAAAACAGGTTTATATTTAGCAACAACTCTCGTTACTTCCATATTATCGACTCCGATGTCTCCGTTTTTACCACCGATAAAATTCCATCCGTGAATATCGTCGATGTATCCGTTTCCGTCATCATCTTTCCCATTATTCGGAACTTCATTAGGATTTGTCCAAATGTTTTTTGCTAATCCCGGATGATCCACCTGAACTCCACTATCCAAAACTCCAACGACTACAGTTTTCGGTTTAAGACCTTTAGATTCTAAAAATTTATATGCATTTTCAGTGTTAACCCCATAAACTTTCGTCGTAGCAAAATCTTTATGATACCAAGTCATAAGATCTTTATCTTCATTTTGGTCAGCTTTTACTCCTTGCGCTTCCTGAGCGTAAGAAAAACTAAATCCCACTAAAAAAACAGCAGCTAATAATACCTTTTTCATGTTAGTATGATTGTTTAATATTTTTAATATATGTTAAAGTTTCCGGTCCTTTGTTACAAATTAAGTCTAAAATCGATAAATCTTCTATAAATCCTAATTTATCTGAAAAAGTCTGATAATATTCTTCCATTTCAAATTCTGAAGGAATTTTTGCGGAAAATTTTTCTCTAAAATTAATCTGTTCCGGATTTTTGATATATTCTTCATTCAAAGAGTGTGCCTTTTCCGTTTTCAGAATTTGCTGAAGGATTTCAAGACCTTTTAAATTAAAATCTAATAAATATTTTTCTTTTAAATCAAATATCTTCTTGAATTTATCTTCATAAAACTCGAAATAAGGAGAACTTCGATAGGCTGTTTTAATAGATTTCCAATGAAGGCTTCTCCAATCTTCACTGTAAGAAATCTCGATATCCTTAAACTCTCTTTTACCATTATGAACAGTGGGAACAATTAATAATAATTTTCCGTTGGCTCCATAAATATTCGTTCTGCTTCTATATGTTTGTTTCGGAAAACTTTCAAACTGCTCAAATAAAACCTCATTTTCGGCATTTAAAAACACTGAAAACCATGAAATCGGCGGTAAATAAAATACCGGTAATAATACATTCTTCATATTCATAACGCAAAAATGAAGTATTCTCTCAAATACTTCATTTATTATAGTTTATTTTAATTTTATAAATCTTCTTCTTTCTTTTTCTTTCCAAACATTTTCATGAAATATTCCCATCCGAAGAATAAGATAAGAATCATCACTGCAACCCACCAGTAAGAAGTTTTGTTGGCTTCCCCTGTGTTTGTAGCTTTAAACATTCTTTCCCAACGGATCTTTTTAGGAGCTTGGTATGTTGAACTGGCATCTGAAAAAGCACCTTGTACACTCATCCAAGTGAAAATTGGTTTTCCGACAATATTTTCTTCAGGAACGAAACCAAAGAATCTTGCATCTAGTGAAGCATCTCTGTTGTCTCCGATCATCATATAATAATCCTGTTGAATTGTATATTGATTCGTTTCTTTCCCGTTAATGAAAAATTTCCCGTTTTTGTTTTCTAACGTGTTGTGTTCGTATTTAGAAATCACCCACTGATACATTGGGAAAGATTCTTTATCAATCGTAACAACATCACCTTTTTTAGGAATTTTCAAAGGACCATACCAGTCTTGATTCCACGGTTTGTTGATCGGGAAAATAGATTGAGTGGTATCAATACTTTTTGTGTAAGCTGTTTTATCAGCATTTAATTTATATGAAATCGTAGCAGAATCCTTAGGATAGATATTTTCTTCCATGCTCAGTACGCTTGGCAATGCTTTGATCTCTTTTGCCGTTTTATCCGTAAGACCCTGGAACATGTAAACAAACCCTTTATCTCCCTGCATTTCTCTTACAGGTAAGAATCCGAAAGTGTTATATAATCCCGGAATATCTAATTGAGTTCCTGTATTTACAGTATAAGCATGCTGAACTTCCTGATCTCCTAAAAACGTTTCCGCTTTTCCATTAACGAAAAGTCTTCCCGCTCTCATTTCGAAGGTATCTCCTGCTACAGCCACACATCTTTTTACATAAGGATCTTTTCTGTCAATCGCAGTATGCACAGAATCTTGAGGATAATTGAAAACAACGATATCTTTTTTCTGAGGTTTATTGAATTGAAGCAATCTTGCATAAGGCAATTTCACTCCGTCAACATAAGATTTCGGATCATCTTTCGGGTTTCCTTTTTCACCGGTATCCATAATGGTTTCCCTGTAAGAAAGGTATTGCTAAAGGACGCATCGGAAGTCTGTATCCGTAGCTCCATTTGTTTACAAAAAGGAAATCACCCACCAACAACGTTCTTTCCATAGATCCTGTAGGAATCCCGAAAGGCTGCGTTACAAAAACGTGGATAATGGTTGCGAAAACGACTGCAAAAGTCACCGATCCTAAGAAAGAATCTTTCTTTTTTGCCTTTTTTTCTTCGTCTGTTAAGAACAAATCATTTTCATCTTCTAACTCTACGTCTTTACCATAATTTATCGTCGCCATATAGATGAACGGCAAAATTACTGTAAGAAACTGATCTTTAAAAAGAGTTTTACCGAATTTCTTAACCAAATACAAATGGAAAACAGACATCATGATCGGTCCCACGATTGGCAAATACGATAAAATTGCCCACCATTTCGGATGTTTTGTTTCTTTTAAAATAATGAAGTAATTGTAGAAAGGGATAAAAGCGAATATCGGATTATACCCCAATTTCTTGAACAGCTTCCAACTGGAAATCCCCATCAATACTGATAAAATGAGAACATAAACTGTATAAGTTAAAAAATAATTCATAAATTTTTGTGCCTAATCTATAATATGAGTAATTTGTAAAGAGCAATGAGTAATTTTTACTGCCCGTTATTTTCTACTATTAGTTTGCAATGTAGCGATTTTGTTACAAATTAAAGTCCCAAAACATCCTTCATTGCGAAATTTCCTTTTTTATCTTTAATCCATTCTGCTGCAACCACAGCTCCTAATGCAAAACCGTTTCTGTTGAAGGCTGTATGTTTGATTTCAATCTCATCCACCTCGCTTTTATAAAAAACGCTGTGCGTTCCCGGAACCTCATCTTCACGGATCGCAAAAATACCCAGTTCCTTTCCTTGCGTTTCTTCTAATTTCCAAGCGTTGAATTTTGGATTGTGTTTAAAAATACCTTCTGCAATGGAAATCGCTGTCCCACTCGGTGCATCAAGCTTATGAACGTGATGAATCTCTTCTAATTGACAAGAATATTCATCCACATTTTTCATTAAATCTGCCAACTTTTCGTTTAAAGCAAAAAATAAATTTACTCCCAAACTGAAGTTTGAACCATATAAAAAAGCTGTATCATTATCAACAGCCAGTTTTTCAATTTCTTCTTTCTTTTCCAGCCAACCTGTTGTTCCGCAGATCACCGGAATTTTGTTTTCAAGACAAGCTTTAATATTATTGTAAGCTACTTCCGGCAAAGAAAATTCAATAACAACATCCGGATTATTAAGATTTTCAGCAGTTGGGGTTTCTTTTAATCGGGCAACGATTTCGTGACCTCTTTTTGTGGCAATTTCATCAATAATCTTGCCCATTTTACCGTATCCAACTAATGCTATTTTCATGTACTTCTTTATATTTAATTTTATAATTTAACGCAAAGTCCGCAAAGATTTTATTTTAAATTTTCCTGCCTATTTTTCGTTCGCAAAGGCGTTTTACTCAGCTAAGATCGCGTTGATTATTTTTAAAATCTATAACTTAAACTTAATCCTGTTTTTGGAGGTGCGAATCCGTATTGATCCTGAACAACTGTTGGCGCGAAAGACAAATCCGGGTCATGACGAGGTTCGTACAACTGCGCGTCTACCACTGCATCCACAATATTTAAAATATAAATTAAACCTGTGATGGCAATTGCATAATCTCTCTGTCTTTTTGATCTGTCCTGAGCATTTCCCAAGGCTACTTTATCCAACCAAGGATGGCTGTCTACGAATTCATTTGGAGTTTCCGTTGAGCTTCGCAATATAATATTCACGATATTTTTTGTACTGAGTGTCATTCCAGACTGCGATCCCGACTCCTGCTCCTACAGCTCCCAAAACGATAGGCACTTTCCAGTATTTTTTATTGTAAACCTGTCCTAATCCCGGCAAAACAGCAGAATATAATCCCGCTTTTGTAGGATTTAGTTTTAAGGTTTTCCTTGTTGGCCCGTTTGCATTTTCAAGATCCGAAACTACTTTCGCTTCAGTCTTTGTATTGTTTTTTTCCACAGACACACTGTCTTTCGGATGGTGTTCTACCCGAATCGTATCATTAGGATTTACTTGCGAATATGCAACCGCAAACAGACACAAGAAAAATGTGAAAAGTATTTTCTTCATTTATTTAATATGAGATAAAATATATTCCAGCTCATCTTCATTTTTGAAATCCAGAACAATTTTTCCTTTTTTACCATTTCCGGAGGCTTTAATCTCCACTTTTACATCTAAAATATCTGAAATCGTTTTTTGTACTCTCTTATAATTATTAGAAAGCTCGGCTTTTGCTTTTTTTGCAGCCGGAGATGTTGGATTTTTCAATGCTGTAGCCGCTTGTTCAGCCTGACGAACATTTAGTTTTTCTTTAATAATTAAATCAAATAAAATCTGCTGATGTTCTTCATTTTCAAGACTGATGATCGCTCTACCATGACCTGCAGAAATCTCGCCGCTTCTGATCGCGTTCTGAATATCCGGATTTAATCTTAATAATCTGATCGAGTTGGTAATCGTACTTCTGTCCTTCCCAACTCTCTGGCTAAGATTTTCCTGAGTAAGACCGATCTCATCCATTAATCTCTGATATGTTAATGCAATTTCGATCGCATCAAGATCTTCCCTTTGGATGTTTTCTACAAGAGCCATCTCAAGAAGCTCCTGATCATTTACCAAACGGATATAAGAAGGAATAGACTCTAATCCTGCAATTTTACTCGCTCTGAAACGTCTTTCCCCAGATATAATTTCGAACTTTTCGCCATCTTTTCTTAACGTAATCGGTTGAATTACGCCTAAGTTTTTGATGGACTGAGCAAGTTCGTTTAATGCTTTTTCGTCAAAATAAGTTCTTGGCTGGGTTGCGTTGGGATATATGTCTTCCAGTGCTATTTCTACAATATTTCCTACAAATTTGTCTGCGCCTTCATCAGTCGCAGAGTTGATCGTTGCTTTGGATTCAGCACTTAAAATTGCACCCAAACCACGTCCCATCGCTCTTTTTCTGTCCTTCATATTATGCTTTAAACTTTAAGTTTATGACTTAAGCTTTTTTAATTTTTTACTAAATTTTCGTTGTTCAGCAAAACTTCTTCTGCCAATTGAATATACTGAATCGCTCCCTTACTTTCTGCATCGTAATTCAGGATGCTTTCTCCGAAGCTCGGCGCTTCACTCAATCTAACGTTTCTGCTGATAATTGTTTCAAAAACCATTTCCGGGAAGTGTGAATTTACCTCTTCCACAACCTGATTAGACAATCTCAATCTGCTATCGTACATTGTAAGAAGCAAACCTTCGATATCCAGATCTTTATTGTGAATTTTCTGAACGTTTTTAATGGTATTCAATAATTTCCCAAGACCTTCCAATGCAAAATACTCACACTGAATCGGGATAATTACAGAATCTGCCGCCGTAAGAGCGTTCACCGTAATCAAACCTAAACTCGGTGCACAGTCGATAATGATGTAATCGTAATCATCTCTTACCGTTGCCAATGCTTTTTTCAACATATACTCACGGTCTTGCTTGTCTACCAATTCGATCTCCGCAGCTACCAAATCGATGTGAGAAGGAACGATATCCAAATTTGGTGTAGCCGTTTGCTTGATACAACTTCTCGTATCCATGCTGTGCTCCAACAAATTATATGTAGAATACTGAACGTCTTCAACACCCAAACCTGAGGTTGCATTTGCCTGAGGATCAGCATCAATAATTAAGATTTTCTTTTCCAATACCCCCAATGCTGCTGCTAAATTGACAGCTGTTGTAGTTTTTCCAACTCCTCCTTTCTGATTAGCGATACCTATGATTTTTGCCATTATTAGAACTTTATGCCTCAAAAGTACACATTTTTCCTTGCTCTAAATGAATGGATAAAACGAAATTTGAGTTAAAATATTGTTAATAAGCATTTTAACAATAAAAAAAATTATCCACAAAAAAAATTCTTTGTGGATAACTATTCAAAATTTGTTTTTAACTATTGATTAATCAAACTTCATTGATATTGGAAATTTGAAGTAACTTCTTACAGGTTGACCTTTAACTTTGGCCGGAATCCATTTTCCTTTAATCGCTTTTACAGTTCTTAATGCTTCACTATTAAAATCGGCATCTTTCCCATTAGCTTTAATTCCGGAGATCGTTCCGTCTTTTTCTACGATAAATGTAATAATCGTTTTCACTACGTCATCAGATGACATTCCTGAACCATCAAAGTTATTGATTACTTTATTTCTAAAAAAATCAATCCCGCCAGGAAAAGTTGCTTCTACATCTACTACTGTCGGAATCGCGTTTGGATCTTCTTTTTTAGGCTCTGCTGTAGGTTGTACAGGCGGACCTGTTTTAATAGTGGGAGCAGTTATTGGAATATAAGTATTTGTAGGAGCCGTTTCTCCATCCGAATTGTTTTTAATCCCTGAAACTGCACCTTCAATTTTTTCAACCACTTTTTCATTTGTTACATTAGCTTTTGGCTCAGGTAATCTATCATCAACCGTTTTTACATTTGGAGATGTCGTTTGAGGAACAGGATTAACTTTTGGAGGAACTACAACAACATCGGGTGGTAAAACCGGATCTACAAGATCTATAATTACCCCTTCCCGTTCTTTTACAACATCGCTTTTAAATGCATTAATAGCAAGTGGTGTCAAAGAAATTGCAGCTAATAAACTTACGCCTATAAAAAGAGCTTTTGTTAATATTTTGTCTGATTCGTTTCTCAGAACATAGGCACCATATTCTTTATTACGGTGCTCGAAAAGAACTTCATTAAAGCGAAATTCTTGATTTTGATGTATGTGTTTCATCACTATAAATATTTAAACTGTTAAAAAAATGTGATTATTAGTTTTTATAGCTCTTATCGATAAGCATTGTTTCAATATCAAAATATTTGCCAAAAATTTGTTAAAATGATAACATTTTAAAAATAATTATAATAATCTTAAAAATTAACACTCTTAA
This sequence comes from Chryseobacterium ginsenosidimutans, assembly GCF_024807225.1. Lineage (GTDB taxonomy): Bacteria > Bacteroidota > Bacteroidia > Flavobacteriales > Weeksellaceae > Chryseobacterium > Chryseobacterium ginsenosidimutans. The sequence continues at coordinate 1,615,323 of NZ_JANUCO010000001.1, read as the reverse complement.
AAATAATAACTCTCCATATAAGTGAAATATAAATCAAAGCAATCACAGCAATAATATCATATCAGTTTAAAATATATAATAAAAACAAAATTATCGTAAAAACCACATCTCAAAACAGGAAAATCACTACCGAATTTATTGATTCTGTGATAGATATTTGCATTATGAAAAATAGGTGACACCGAAAACTGAAAAGAATAACTAAAAACCAACAGCCATGAAACTTTTAAAATATTACACAAAATCACCGGAAGTCACTACCCTTTGTGAGCTTCTTCATCAACAAGGATATAACATTAAAATTTCAGATTCTTTTTCTCTGGAAGTTGATGTTGCCGTGAAAGATTTTCAAAGAAAAAACTCTTTGGTCGTCGATGGAATTGTCGGAATGAAAACCTGGACTGTTTTGCTTCAAAAGAATGCAGCTCCCGCTCCTACAAATTCAACAGATAAGTTTTTAAAAGAAAGCGATCTTGCGAATTTTGCCCATCAATATGGATTGGAATTGGCTGCCGTAAAAGCCGTAAACGAAATCGAAAGCAGCGGAAAAGGATTTCTAATTAATAATAAGCCTAAAATTTTGTTTGAAGGACATATTTTCTGGAGCGAACTGAAAAAACGAGGTATCGATCCAAATGCTTACTACAACGCCAATCATAAAGATGTTCTGTATCCGAAATGGACGAAGATCTATTATCAAGGTGGTGTAAAAGAATACGACAGACTGAATGAAGCCATCGCTTTGGGAATTGATCCGAAATTCAAGGATGCGGCGTTGTCTTCTGCTTCATGGGGAAGTTTCCAGATCATGGGATTTCATGCAAAACCTCTTGGCTATACTGATACAGCTGATTTTGTTTCAAAAATGGAATTGAATGAAGGTGAACATTTGAAAGCTTTCGGAAGATTCTTGGAAGTGAATAAAATTCTGACCCATTTGAAAAATAAAAACTGGGCGAGTTTCGCAAAAGCTTACAACGGAGCGGGTTACAAGCAGAATAAATATGATGAAAAACTGGCGAAAGCTTACGCTAAATATGCTAAAAACTAATAACCAATTAATATTTTAACGCATTGAGTTTAAAGTTCCCTTTGCGTTTTTTATTATTTCCCACGGATTTCACGGATTTTCACAGAGGTTTATGTTTATTTTATCTGTGGGATTTGTGGAATCTGTGGGAATTTTTTTATAATCGATTAGTATTTTCGACGCATTGAGTTTAAAGTTCCCTTTGCGTTTTTTATTATTTCCCACTGATTTCACGGATTTTCACAGATGTTTATGTTTATTCTATCTGTGGGATTTGTGAAATCTGTAGGAATTTTTTTATAATCGATTAGTATTTTCGACCATTGAATTTTAAAGTTCCTTTTGTCTTTTTTATTATTTCCCACAGATTTCACGGATTTTCACAGATGTTTATGTTTACTTTATCTGTGGGATTTGTGAAATCTGTGGGAGTTTTTTTATAATCGATTAATATTTTCGACGCATTGAATTTAAAGTTCCCTTTGCGTTTTTATTATTTCCCACGGATTTCACGGATTTTCACAGATGTTATGTTTATTTTATCTGTGGGATTTGTGGAATCTGTGGGATTTTTTTTATAATCGATTAATATTTTCGACGCATTGAGTTTAAAATTCCCTTTGCGTTTTTTATTATTTCCCACGGATTTCACGGATTTTCACAGATGTTTATGTTTATTTTATCTGTGGGATTTGTGAAATCTGTGGGAGATCTTTTGTTTTTTTACCTCGGATTTATACAGATAATTATGTTTAAAAAATATGATAAACTGAGTGTTGAATTGGTCGGGATAGATTGAAATGACAATGAAGAACTAGCCCCGATTGCAACGACATCCTTTTTTGCAATGGCAAAAGGATTGGCAAAAAAGATATAGTGGAAAGCGGGAAAAAGCTACAAAAAAAAAAAGAGACCATCGAATTGACAGTCTCTTTTGTATTTAAATAAATTATTTCTTAGAATAATTCTTTTCTGATAATGTTCTGGCTTCTTTCCGGACCTACAGAAACCAAGTAAACGTTGATTCCTAAATACTTTTCGATAAACTCGATGTATTTCTGAGCCGTATCTGGAAGTTCGTCGTAGCTTCTTACTTTTGTAAGATCTTCGTTCCAACCCGGTAAATCTTGATAGATTGGTTCGTAGTTGTACAATTTTTCTGTTGAAGAAGTGAAATAATCGATAATTTTTCCGTCTTCAGTTTTGTAATGTGTAACGATTTTAAGGTTTTCAATGCCTGTAAGAACGTCTAATTTTGTAATTACTAAGTTATTGATACCGTTGATCATACAAGCGTGCTTCAAAGAAACTAAGTCTAACCAACCTGTTCTTCTCGGTCTTCCTGTAGTCGCTCCGAATTCACCACCGATTTGTCTAATGCTTTCTCCTAATTCGTTGTCCAATTCGGAAGGGAAAGGTCCGTTTCCTACTCTTGTGCAATATGCTTTTGCAACACCGATCAGGTTTTGAAGAGATGTTGGCGGAACTCCTGCTCCTGTACAAACTCCTCCTGTAGACGGAGATGATGATGTTACGTAAGGATATGTTCCGAAGTCGATATCCAACATCAAAGCTTGCGCTCCCTCGAACAACACGTTTTTACCGTCTCTGATGGCCTCGTTTAATTCTAATTCAGTATCAACGATTCTTTCCTGAAGTTGTTTTCCGATTTCTAAATACTCGTTGTAGATTTCTTCAACGTCTAATGTCGGCTTGTCGTAATATTTTTCGAAAAGTGAGTTTTTAACTTTTAAGTTTTTCTCAATTTTATCTCTTAAAATCTCAGGATTCAAAAGGTCTACCATTCTGATACCGATTCTTGCGATCTTATCTTCATAACATGGTCCGATTCCTTTTTTGGTAGTCCCGATTTGTGTTCCTCCGTGCTCTTCTTCACGGTAAGTATCCAAAAGAATGTGGTAAGGCATGATGACATGCGCTCTTCTGCTGATAAAAATGTGGTCAGTTCTTAAGCCTTTGCTTTCGATTTGGTTCACTTCTTTAATGAAAGATTTAGGATTTACCACTACTCCGTTTGCAATGATACACTTCCCTTTGCACTGAAGCACTCCCGATGGAAGAAGGTGTAAAACAAACTTCTCTTCACCCACATAAACCGTGTGACCAGCGTTGTCTCCCCCTTGGAAACGAACAACATAATCTGATTTTGCCGATAAAACATCCGTGATTTTTCCTTTACCTTCATCTCCATACTGAAGACCTACAACTACGTAAGTTGACATATTTTACTTTTGTTTTTAGATTCATGCAAAATTACTTTTAAAAAATTGGGTGCGCAAATTTGTGGTGGATTTTATTTTTGGGGTGGGGTGGAAATCATTCATTAAAAAACAACTAATTATAATTAATCATTTGCATTTTTAATAATTATATATACATTTGATTTCAAACTAATAACAATGGATGAATACAAATTATCCCCTAAAGAAATATACCAAATACTAAAGAATAAAGGTATTGAATATCTTCATCATGCAAATACAGTGGCAACTTCCATAACATTTATTGAGAATAGAGCTTTATTATCAAGACATTATGTAGAAGCTAATGGCTACTATCAAACTCCTCAAAAATCAGATAGTGAAGATAAAAAATATGATGTTTGGGATTCAGTGTTTTTGGATGGAGAAGATTTACACAAAAGATATAATCAAGCCAATAGATATGGTCCAATTTTATTTAAACTTAAATTAGAAATTTTAAACTCTCCTTTTATTCAAGGAATTTATGTAACTAAAAATAATCCTTGGTATTGGAAAGATTATACAAAACCAGACGAAAAATTTTATAAATCAGCAGAAGAGGTAAATCGTGATTATTTAACTGGAAAAAAAGTAGACTCGAGAATCATGTTTACAATTAGATCTCCTAATAATGAAATTAAATTAAATAAATTTTTACATTCAATTGAAATAGACATACCTAAATTATTAGTTAATGTAAAAGCAGGAGGAGAAATGTCTGTTGGTGATTATGCTATAAATGCTATACAAGAAAGTTTAAGTCTCAATGGACTTGGACATATTCGAATATCCAAAAGACATGATGGAGAATTTCGTTTTTGTAAGTGCAATTTAAACTATAATATTCTTCAGTCATTTGAGAAAAAAGAATTTAGAAAAAGATTTGCCAAGAAAGATTAAATAATTACTGTAAAATATTTAAAATAAAATGCAAGAAAACTCAAAAGATGAATATTTAAAAATAGCTAAAGAATATCTTTTAAATGAATATGGAGATATTGTTCAAATATTCGAAGACGATATAAGTGAAACTGATGACACATTTTGCTTCCATTATCAATCTAAAAAGTTTTTTGAAACATTAAAATTTGAACACCAATTTGTCGGACAAGGTCCTTTATTCATTTTAAAAAGAAGTAAAAAAATAATTTCTTACGGAAGCGCAACAGGAGAAAAATCTGGTCTTATTCATATAATTAATCAATTGAATAAAGAAAGATTAATAAGGGTTTACTATAAAGATTTTGATATTTGGGATGGAAAATATGATTTAATAATTAATAAAGTGGAAGATGAAGCTTGTGGATTGGAAGACGTAATTATTGAAAACTTAGTCAGTGTTTTACTAAAACACAAAATCTGGAAAGCTAATCAATACGATAGTGATAATCCAAACGCCTATTACTACACTGAAAAAGAATTAAAAGAAACTCTAATAAAATCTCCATTAATACTAAAAAGAAATTTTTGCGAGAATTTGGAAGATCTTCTTGTCGATATTATCAATCAAGATATATATCTTGATTGGACATTATCAGAGGTTAAATAAATATCATTCCGCAGAAACCTTTCAACCGCTTAGATTCCTGCGGAATGACAAACAGTATGGATATTCCCTACTCTAACAAAACCTCACCCATCACCCCAATCCCATCCAAAAACACCCCATCATGCGAAATCACCACCAAAGTCCCATGATAATCTTTAATAGAATTCGTCAGAATTTCTACATTTTGAAGGTCTAAATTATTCGTCGGTTCATCGAGAATAATCATATCGGGAGCTTTATTACTGATGGAAAGTCCGCACAGAAGAAGTCGGAGACGTTCGCCGCCACTCAGAACATCACCTATTTTATCCCAACTTTCCTTTCCGAATAAAAATCTTGACAGTAAGGTTTTCACTTCAGATTCCTGCAACGCAGTATCGTTGAACTGTTGCGCAAAATCATAAACCGTTGCATTTCTATCAATCAAAGAATATTCCTGATCAATATAAATCGTCTGAAAATCTGCTTTCGAAATTGTCCCCACAAAAGGTTGCAAATCTCCCAGCAAAAGCTTTATCAAAGTTGTTTTTCCCGAACCGTTCGAACCTTTAATGGAAATTCTGTCACCACTTCTAATTTCAAGATTAAGATTTTCTTTCCAAAGATTTTCTTCATCATAGGTATAATTAATTTCTTCTGCCGAAATCAAAATTTTCCCCGAATGCAGATTCGAATCATTAAAATTCACTTTCATCTGATCTGCATTTCTCACAGACGAACGCAAATCCCGCAAATCACCCGAAATATCATTGATTTTCTCGGCATGAATGCCTTTTAATTTAGACGAATTTTTCTCCGCATTATTTCGCAGCGTATTCATCATAATTCTCGCCACACCCGATTTTTCCTGTTTTCCTTTTCCTCTTGCATCGAGTTTTTGCTTGCGTTCCAAGGTTTCGCGTTCCTTTTCTTTCGCCTTTTTCAACGCTCGTTCTTTCGAATGAATATCGTTTTGCAACGCTTCATTTTCGATTTCTTTCTGTTCGGCATAAAAATCAAAATTCCCGCCGTAGGTTGAAATTCCCTGATTGCTCAATTCAAAAATGGTATCAACCAAATTCAGTAAAGTACGATCATGACTCACGATAACAACGGTCGAATTTGTCTTTTCAATCAAATCATACAGCAGATTTCTGCCTTCCAAATCGAGATGATTCGTCGGTTCATCCAATAAAATAATTTCGGGTTGATTGATCTGAATTCCGGCAAGAAAAACTTTCGTTTTTTGTCCGCCACTCAGGCTTTCTAAGGTTTGATTTAAATCTAAATTCTCCAGTTTCCAGTGTTGTAAAGCAGTTTGACAACGTTCTTCAATGTCCCAATCGTCATTTAAAATTTCAAAATACATTTCATCCACTTCCCCATTCGTTATTTTTTGAAGTGCATCTAATTTTTTGTCAATTTTTAAACATTCCGCAACCGTTAAATGATTAAAATTCCCGAACATCTGCGGAACATAGAAAACATCACCCCGAATATTGACGCTTCCTTCCAAAGGCTCAATTTCGTTCGCAATAATTTTCAGCAAGGTAGATTTTCCCATGCCGTTACTTCCGACCAGAGCCGATTTTGTGTGAGTTTGTATCGTTACATTAATAGAATTAAATAGCAGATTTCCCGCCGGAAACCCAAAGGATATATTGTGTAAAAAAAGCATGATTTCTTTCTTAAGTAAGGTTAAACTTCAATAACATTTGTCGTTATTGTTTCAATTAAATCTGAAAGAAATTATATCCTACATGCTTGTCGTTTGGGGTTTTGTGAACTGCAAAGATAATAAAATTTTATTTTTTACTTCACAATTCTACGTTCTGTCATTTCGACAAAGGAAAAATCCAAAATCATTTATAATTCATCATTAATAATTAATAATTTTCTCAGAAGCTATTTCCAGCTTTCCACTATATCTTTTTCGCCAATTCTTTTTTTCAAAGCCCAATCAGAAAAAGGATGTCGTTGCAATCTGGGCTAGGAAATCCTGCTGTTGAAAACCACCCGTCAAAATCCCAAGAATTTTCGCCACCCCTCCAAGGAGGGGAATTTTCTAATATTTAAACTCGTTTTTAGTATAAAAAGAAGTTTTTCAATAAAGAATTTTAATAAATTTGAATATGCTTCGAGAGCCTCAGCATGACACCGTTACAAATGAATCGCTAATAAGACAGTTAGTATTAGAGTTGTCATGCTGAGCCCGTCGAAGCATTTGTTTCATTTTAATAAAAATGTTTTGTATCAAATGTTTTTACTAAACTGAAAAACCTCACAAAAAACTTTCATCAAAAATCCGTAACTTTGCCGCCTACTAAAAATTTTATGGAAAGTATTAAAGTTCACGACAAAACTTTTGTTCCTTATTTGGAGGACGCCGAGATTCAGGAGATTGTAAAAGCTACGGCTTTAAAAATCTATGAAGATTACAAGGATGAAGTTCCTGTTTTCATTGGTGTTTTGAACGGAGTTATCATGTTCTTCTCAGACCTTTTGAAGCATTATCCGGGAGAATGTGAGATTGCTTTTATCCAGATGAGTTCTTATGCAGGAACCGAATCTACAGGAATCGTGTACCAGAAAATGGAACTTACGAAAGACGTAAAAGACCGTCACATTATCTTGGTAGAAGATATTGTAGACACAGGAAATACGGTTGAAAGTCTTTTCAAATATTTTAACGAAACGCAACGTCCGAAATCTGTAAAAATTGCTTCTTTCCTATTGAAACCTGATGTTTACAAAAAAGATTTCAAGCTGGATTATATCGGAAAAGAAATTCCAAATAAATTTGTTTTGGGTTACGGATTGGATTATGATGAATTAGGTAGAAATTTACCGAATTTATATCAATTATCTGACGGGCAAATCAACCATTAAAATTGCTATGAGCTTTTAGCTTCCGGCTATTGGCTTTTAAAAATTATATCTAAGTAAAAAGTAAATATTAACTAAAAAAGCTAACGGCGTAAAACTTTATTTTAAAGCCAAAAGCGAATCAACATTATGATAAACATTGTTCTGTTCGGCCCTCCAGGAAGTGGAAAAGGAACTCAAGCTCAGAATCTGATCGAGAAATTTAATTTAAAACAAATCTCAACAGGTGACCTTTTCAGATTCAACATGAAAAATGATACTGAACTTGGGAAATTAGCCAAATCTTACATCGATAAAGGAGAATTGGTTCCGGATCAGGTAACGACAGATATGCTGGTTGACGAAATCAGAAAACCGACGGATGCTGCAGGATTTATTTTCGACGGATATCCTAGAACTGCGGTTCAGACGGCAGCGTTAGAAAAAATCGTAAAAGAAGAACTGAATGATGAGATCGATGTTTGTCTTTCATTAATCGTGGAAGATACCATTTTGGTTGAAAGATTACTAAAAAGAGGTGAGATCAGCGGAAGATCTGATGACAGCAATGTTGAGATCATCGAAAACAGAATAAAAGAATACTACGCAAAAACAGCAGAAGTAGCCGAGCTTTACAAACAACAAAACAAATATGTAGAGATTAACGGTGTAGGAGAAATCAACGAGATCTCCGAAAAACTTTTTGCTGAAGTAGAAAAAATTAGTTTATAGTTAATGGTTGATGGTTAATAGAAAATAAAATACCATTAACCAACAACCGACAACTGAAAACTAACAACTAAAAAAATTATGTCAAATTTTGTAGATTACGTAAAGATTCATTGTAAAAGCGGTCATGGAGGTGCAGGTTCTGCCCATCTTCGCCGTGAAAAGTATATTCCTAAAGGTGGTCCTGATGGTGGAGACGGAGGTCGAGGCGGTCATGTTATCATGAAAGGAAATGCACAAGAATGGACTTTACTTCCGCTTCGTTATACCCGTCACGTAAAAGCTGACCGTGGTGAAAGCGGAGCAAAAAACCAGTTAACAGGAGCTTACGGAGCTGATGTTTATATTGAAGTTCCTATCGGAACCATCGCTAAAAATGAAGAAGGAGAAATCATTGGCGAAATCATGGAAGATGGTCAGGAAATCATCCTGATGGAAGGTGGAAAAGGTGGAAAAGGAAATGAGCATTTCAAATCTTCTACCAACCAGACTCCACGTTTTGCACAACCAGGAATGGACGGGCAGGAAGGTTTCGTGGTTTTCGAGCTTAAAATCTTAGCGGATGTAGGTCTTGTCGGTTTCCCGAATGCTGGAAAATCTACTTTGTTGGCATCTGTTTCTGCTGCCAAACCGAAAATTGACAATTATGCATTTACCACTTTAACTCCGAACTTAGGAATTGTAGATTACAGAAATTACAAATCTTTTGTAATGGCAGATATTCCGGGAATTATTGAAGGAGCTGCAGAAGGAAAAGGTCTTGGTCACAGATTCTTAAGACACATCGAAAGAAATTCTATTCTTTTGTTCTTAATTCCTGCTGATTCTGAAAGTCATTTCCAAGAGTTTAAGATTCTGGAAAACGAATTGAAAGAATATAATCCTGAATTACTGGATAAAGATTTCATTGTTTCTATTTCAAAATCCGATCTTGTGGATGATGAACTTAGAAAAGAAATCGCCGCCGAATTCCCTGAAAACAAACAACCTCTGTTTTTCTCAGGAGTCACCGGAGAAGGTCTTGTGGAATTGAAGGATGCCATTTGGAAGCAGCTTCACGGATAAAATATAAGCATTTATCAAAATATATTAAAGTACACTTTTCGTGTACTTTTTTATTATCATAAAAATTAAAAACCATCAAATTTAAAACCATGAAAAAGAACTTTTTATTTGTTCTGTTATTATCAATTTCAACAATTGTAAGTGCACAAGACACTCAAAAACCTGTAAAATCAGATTCGAAAGATTCAAAATTGAGTTTTGGAGTAAAAGGAGGATATTCTTTATCGAATATGAAGTTTTTCGACACCAAATTAGATTCAAAATCTTCTTTCTATGTGGGAATCGTTGCAGAACAACCTATATCTTCCAAAGTGAGCGTACAGGCAGAAGCACTTTATACACAACTTGGTGGAAAAGAATCATATTGGTATGAAGTTGAAAGTGACGACCCTTTATTAAATTCTTTTTCAGGAAATATTGAAACTTATTTCAAATTTACACAAATACAAATTCCTGTTTCTCTTAAATACTATTTTATTCCAAAATTATCGGCATCGATTGGTATGAATTTCGGGATTAATGTTTCTGAAAAAGAAAATACAGACCAGACAATGAATGCAAGGGATTCTCAAAATTATAAAAATATCAAAACATTAAATTTATTTCCATTTTTAGGTGCAGAATATAAGATTACAGATCACTTCTTTGCTGATGCGAGATACCATTTTAATTTTATTGAAGCTAATAAAGGAGCTTTAGAAACCAAAATTGGCTTTTTACAAGCCGGTGTAGGGTATAGGTTTAAATAAATATTCAAAAAAAATAAAAGGAGAAGCAATAATGTTTCTCCTTTCGTTTTACAATTAAAAAATTTTAAATACTATTATTTTATTTCTTAATAAATTTCTCAGTTATTTTCCCTTCTTTTGTTTCTATATTAATAATATAAGATCCTGCCGGAAAGTTTTTCACATCAATTTTATTATCATTTAATATTGTAATAATCTTTTTACCAGAAATATCAAACACCTCTACTCTATTAATTTTCGAATTGGATTTTATATATAAAATATCAGAAGTTGGATTCGGATAGATTTTTATTGAATTGTCATCACCTATTTTTTCTCTTAAATCTAAAGTTAAGGAAACTCTCTTTTGTTCAGTAGGAGTGATAATATCTTTTCTTTCTTGATTTTTGCTATTATTACATGGTTCAATTTTAGCTAAGAAATCAGAACCAAATTTAATAGATGTATTTGGTTTTAACAAAACATAATTATTTGCCTGCAATGTGATCGAATTGTTACTTGCATCTGTAGAATAGTTGTCTAAAGTTATGATATAGTCACTTACTGCATGTATATAATCAACATTAGTTTCAGCATTTTGTAGAATCTTATTTGGAAAACATTCTGGGGTATTTGCGTTTGTTATCAGTAATTGTTGTGGAAGTCCTAAATAAGTTGTCTTTCCTTGCAGATAAATTTCATCTAAATTCAACCCGCTCCCACCATACGTATCAGGATTGGTAATTTTACTTAAATATCCATAAAGTGGGCTACTAATATAAATTTCATTTTTGCTATTCCTCTGAATTCCCCAAAAAGATTTACCAGTATTATAACCATTATAGATAAGATTATATACTACCGATGAGGAGGAGGCCGAAAGATCTACTGCATAAATTCTATTTTGACCTAAATACAATATTTTTCCGTCCTTATTAAATTCTGAAATATATGACTTTTCGGTATAAAAATCTATTGAGTAATGAGAAGTTATTTGTCCTGTAGTATCATTAAAAGACATCACTTTATTTCTGTAAAAATAACTGGCATTAGGAGCCGGCCTCCATAAACTTATTGAAATATAGTTTGTAAATCCACTTCCACTATCAATTTTTGGAGATGCTCTTATTCCAAAATAACTCGTAGGAATAAGCTCTGATAACATATTTACACTACTAACAACCGGAATTGGATTAAAGCCCGCAGCAGTAACTCTGTAACTATATAAATTATTACCATTTGGAACTAAAACCCAAAAAGAAACACCATCTGAATGCATAACGAGTGTGATAGCCTCTGTTTGAAACTGATTTCCATTCTGATCAACAATAGGAATATTTTTATAATTAGTCAATACTTTACCAAGTGGCTGTCCATTTACAATATTTCCTTGTGTCATATCAACAATTGAGTATGCAATAAAGCTACTGGTTGGCTCCGTAAGTGCAGCAGTAAATACATAATATTGTTTAGGATTTGCAGGATTTTTTGCTATTGCCAGTTGCTGTGTTGAATAAGTATGCCCCGTAAGACCCGTCCCATTTTGCATTGGTTGATGCTCCCTTGTCCATATAGTTTCTCCATTGGTATAAAATAAAAGGTTTCCATTACTATCACTGACTGCTCCAGAAGCTTCCTCCGTATACATTTGACTATTTGTAAGTGCTGTAGGAGAAGGGTTAGAAAAATTTACACCTGCATAATTTCCAAAATACCAATTATCATTTTCGCCCTGCGAAAACATAAGTATTGGCAATAATGCCATTATAATTGTTATATAAAACTTTTTCATATTATTCATTTTATATAATTAATTATTTTACTTTTTTCTCAAGAGCTTCTATTCTTTTTTGTTGCTCAATGGTATAAAGTGTAAGTTCTTCAATTTTCTTCAAAAGAAGGATATTCATTTCCTTTAGTTCAATTCCGTTTTTGATGGCTTCTTCTGTTGTAGGAACTTCAGGAAGATGACCATTTTCATTGATGAATTTTTCTACTTTATTCAATGGCATCAATTTATAATCTTTTTCAAAAACATAATCTGCCCAACCGTTACTTGCAGCAATATCTACTTTTACTTTTTCGGTTTTGATACCGTCTTTCACAAAAAGTTTGTACTTTTCACCGTCTGCTGCAATTCCGTCTGCAGGAAGCTGATTGGTAAATTGACCAATTCCAATGGTTCCGTTGTTGCCTATGATCCAGTTGCCTATGTTTAGTTCACTTTCTGGTGTTGCCGAATAAGGATTGATATTGGTTCCTATAAAAACATTATTATTTCCCGATATAATATTTTTTGCATTGGAATAACCTAAATTAATATTATTTGAACCGTTATCTAATGCTCTGAAAGATTCCCCACCTACAGATATGTTTGCATTTCCTGTTTTTAAATATCGTAAAACACTAAGACCTACAGCTGTATTATTGGTACCTGTCGATCCGTAAGCCATTGCATGAGATCCTACAACAGTATTTCCGGTACCGGAAAGAAAAGATTCTAATGCATTTGCTCCTATCGCCACATTATGTGAACCTGATTGCGCCGAAGTCATCGCCCCTGAGCCAAGAGCCGTATTACCATCTCCACTTGATAATATTGACATTACATTACTTCCGATCGCAGTATTACCTGCTCCTGTCGTATTTTGAGTAAAAGCTCCGATTCCAAAAACAGTATTAAGAATACTTGTCGCATTATTCACTCCACCAGCGAAGAATAGATTTTTATCCCAAACCTGACCTGTTGAAGAAAGATTTAAGAATATGAATCTTCCATCAGGATTAATTCTCATCTTCTCCACATTATTTGTTTTAAAAACTAATGGTTGATTGTCAAGAGTTCCTAAAAAATTAGTTGGTGGATTTGTACCTGCATTTCCGGTAAGATTCCATTGAGCGTTTGCTGTAAACCCTATTACAGCACCAATTAAGATGATAGTTTTTTTCATGATTAAAAAGTTATTTTTTTGATTCGAACAAATATAAACTTGGATAAGTAGAGCAATTTTATGTAATTACAGCTTTTTGTTATATTTTTCCTATGCAAGAGATAACTTTTATATATCTGAATTAACTTATTACTTAATTTTGTTTGATCGAAGACCGAAGAACATCACAAATTTTAAATTGTGAAATATTTATAACGTTTTTACATCTTTCTAACTTGAATTACTATTTTTCGCGCAATTCTCAGAAAACAGATTCAAAATATTTTAAATCCGAAAAGTCATATTGTTGAAGAAGTCTTAATTCAATTTATTTGGAAAGTCAGGCTGATTATACTATTAATCCATGAAAATCCAAGCTTAAGATCTATCAAGAGTTATCGTTTGAAATTTTATGTAAGATAACTCACGATTGGAAAAAGATGAAATAAATTATTTCATACAAACCAAAACTTTTTCATTTTGTGCAAATCCACAATATTTATCTCCTTCAAAAGTTCTTACTTCCACCTGAAAACCGGCTTCTCGTAATCTATTTTCCAAACCTTCGACTGAATAAATTCTTACATGATCTTCCTGCCCAAAATGTTTTAATCGCTCTTCATCAGTCACAATAGAATAGTCCTCATAAATTTCACCTTCTTTAAAAGGAGTCTGAATCAGAACTTTTCCATCTTTTTTAAGAACCCTTATCAATTCAGACATTGCTTTTCTATCATCAATGATATGTTCTAAAATATGGTAACAGATAATAAGATCAAAAGTTTCATCTTTACAGTCAATATTTGTAATATCGTAACGATAATCTGCTATAAAGTCATTTCCAAAATCTGTGGCAAAATATTGGATGTCATTTTTCTTTTTCCATTTTTTATATAAAATTCTGAAAGGTGAAAAATCCAGAACGGCAATTCCCGGCTTGAAAAACTCTTCTGTAAGAAGCTGATACAGTCTTCTCGCTCTCGAAATGCTTCCGCAGATGGGACAGATAAGATCTCCATTGTTCAGTTGAGCAAAATTCTTAAGCTTTGTCCCACAAACATTACATTCATGGTTTTTGCCCTTATAAAAAGGAATTAAAAATCTTCTAAATTTTTCTTCATTATTGACAAGAGCTTTTTGAGGAATAATATTCTTAGCAACCGACTTTAGGAAATTGTACATAGTAAATAGTAAATTACAATCCTCAAAATAACAAAAATTTCTCCGAAATACTTTTTCCGAATATTAAATTTTTGTTTAATTCTTTTTTGCCTCTATTTTTGGAACAATTCTTGAGTGACTCCAAACGAAATTTTAAACTATGAAATATTTATTAGCCCTTTGTGCATTTGTCTTTTTGTTTTCATGCAACTCTCAAAAAATGAATTCAAAATACTCTACAATTGAATATGAAGCAGGAGCTTGTTTCGGATCTTGCCCTATTTTCAAAATTACAATCAATCCGGACAGAACAGCTGTACTTGAAGCAGAACATTTTAATTTCTCGAAAGGATTTTCAAAAGGAGAATTCGACAAGCCTCGTGAAGGAACTTTTAAGGGAACAATTAAAGAAGAAGATTACAATAAATTAGTTGCTTTATTGGACGGTTTAGACGTGAAAAATCTGAACGAAAAATACGGTGAAAGAAATGTTACCGATCTTCCGACTTCACATTTAAGAATCAATTTTGCGGACGGAACTTCAAAGCATGTAGAAGATTACGGTAAAAAAGGAACTGAAAAATTAGCTGCAGCCTACAAGTTTTTTGAGGATCTGAGAACGAACCAACAATGGACGAAAGTGAAATAATCTATTTAAAAATATTTAGACTACCTTTGCAAAATATAATTCCTTCCTTTTGAAGGAATTTTTAGTTAATTAAAAAACAATTCAATTTGAATTTCACAGATTTAAACTTAATCGACCCTATTGCAAAGGCAATTCAGGAACAAGGATATACAAACCCAACTCCCATTCAAGAAAGATCAATTCCGGATATTATTAACGGTAGAGATTTTCTGGGATGTGCACAGACAGGAACAGGAAAAACGGCAGCATTTGCTATTCCTATTCTACAGAATCTTTCTAAGAACAAACCTTCAAATAAAAATATAAGAGCCTTAATATTAACGCCTACAAGAGAATTGGCGATTCAAATCGAGGAAAATATTAAAGCGTACGGAAAATTTTTGCCATTAAAACATTTGGTAATTTTCGGAGGTGTAAAACAAGGTAACCAAGAAGCAGCTTTGAAAAAAGGTGTTGATATTTTGGTGGCAACTCCCGGAAGACTTCTAGACTTTATTGCTCAGGGAATCATCAGCCTGAAAAATCTTGAAATTTTCGTTCTTGATGAAGCTGACAGAATGCTTGATATGGGATTTGTACATGATGTGAAAAGAGTCATCAAACTTTTGCCACCAAGAAGACAAACTCTGTTTTTCTCAGCAACAATGCCTTCTGAAATTCAGAAATTGGCAGATTCTATTCTGAATAATCCGGTGAAAGTGGAAGTTACACCCGTTTCATCTACTGCAGAAACGATCAACCAATCGGTATATTTTGTAGAAAGAGACGATAAACTGGATCTTCTTACCCATATTTTAAAAAATGATATTTCAGATTCTGTATTAGTTTTTGCAAGAACGAAACACGGAGCTGACAAAATTGCCAGAAAACTACAGTCAAGCAGCATCTCAACAGAGGCGATTCACGGGAATAAATCTCAGAATGCTCGTCAGAATGCCTTGAGTAACTTTAAATCGGGGAAAACAAGGGTTCTTGTGGCGACAGATATTGCTGCGAGAGGAATTGATATCGACGAATTGAAATATGTCGTTAATTTTGAGCTTTCCGACGTTTCTGAAACCTATGTTCACAGAATCGGAAGAACGGGAAGAGCGGGAGCAGAAGGAAATTCAATTTCTTTTGTTGACGGATTAGATCTATTAAATCTGAAAAACACGGAGAAACTGATCGGAATGAAAATTCCTGTGGAAAAAAATCACCCTTTCCATACAGACAATCTGGTTGTTCAGAAAAGAGATTCTAATAACAAACCTTCTCACTCAGGCGGTGGAAGACCTCAATCGTCAAACTCCAGACCGCAGAACAGCAACAATAAAAAACCTGCCGGTTCAACGTCATCAGCTGGTTTAAAAAAGCCTAAGAATAAGAATTTCACCAGAAAGAAATAAAAATAAGCCTTCCAAATCGGAAGGCTTTTATATTTTAAATTTGAACAAACACTTTCTTTGCATTTTCAGTAGTAATCTTGTCGATTTCCGCAAAATCTTTTCCGTAAATATCAACCAGTTTTCCTAAGACCAAATCAAGGTAAGAACTTTCATTTCTCTTTCCTCTGTACGGAACCGGTGCTAAATAAGGAGAATCTGTTTCCAAAACGATTTTTTCTAATGGGATTTCATTTAAAAACTGATCGATTTTCCCGTTTTTAAACGTCACTACTCCACCAATTCCCAACAAAAAATTCAGATCGATCGCATGTTTTGCCTGTTCGAGATTCCCAGAAAAACAATGGAAAATTCCGCGTAATTTCGGATGTTTTTTTCTTTCCAGTACTTCAAAAGTTTCATCAAAACTTTCTCTTGTATGAATTACAATCGGCAAGTCTTTTTCAATCGCCCAATCGATTTGCTGCTCAAAAGCTTTCACCTGAATATCCAAAGTCGTTTTATCCCAATACAGATCAATTCCGATTTCTCCGATTGCCGGAAAAGCTCTTTGATCAAGGTAATTTTTCACGATTTCCAGTTCATTTTCCCAATTTTCAGGCTTTACATAACAAGGATGCAAACCCATCATTGAGAAAATCTGATCGGGATATTCTGCCTCCAACTGAAGCATTTTTTCGTGAGATTCTGAATCGATGGCAGGAAGATAAAATTCTGTAATTCCTTTATCTAAAGCTCTCTGAATGGCTTCTTTTCTATCTTCATCAAATTCTTCTGCGTATAAATGTGTATGTGTGTCAATCATTTTTCTTAAAATTTTAACAGATCTTCATAAGGATTTTCCAAACCCAGCAATATTCCGAATGCAGGTTCTGTTTTTATCCCTTTCTTCTTTAATTCTATTATTTTTTGCTTAAAATCTTCTCCTTTTTCCTGTACTATTTTGTACTCGGCAATCATGTGACGATAAGCGTTTTGTTCGGTTGTCGGATTATTTTGTCCAAAAATTTCGATGGGAAATTCTTCCAGAATAAAATTTAATGTAATACAATTTTCACCGTTTAAAATTGGATATTCAACTTTAACTTCTGCATCATGAGGAATAAATTTACTGAACATTAAATCATCCAAAAAATCTTCCTCAAATCTAAGATCAACCTCACAAATTATATCCAGATCGCTTCCTTCAATATCAATTTCAATCGGAATTGTTCCGGCTAAAATTGGTGAATAATATTTCAGTTTTTCAAATAAACCATGTTTGGTAAGAACTTGAAAGGCTCTTTTCTGTTTTTCATTTCCGTTCTTCAAATAATCGATGGTAGTAAAATCAATCATTTAAAAATATTTTATGTTTTACTTTTTGTCGCTGAGCTTCGATTTTCTCGTTTAATTTTTCTTTAAACTCAATGTATTTCGGATCTTTTTCGTCATCCGTTCTATGTTCTAAAGCCTTATTAATTTTAAAATTTTCTTTAATAAAACCTTTCGTTTCTTCAGAAAAATAAGCAGTTCCGAATTGATCAAAAATATAATTAACCGCCTGATTATTAGGATGAATCATATCTTCTTTATAAAAACGATAATCCCGCAAATCGTCCATTAAAATCTCATAAATTGGAAGATAGTGACAGTTTTCAAACTGAGGAATAATTTCATGAATTGCCGTGATTAATTTCGACTTACTTAGCTGATTTTCAATCATTCCGTCTTTTGTATGACGAACCGGAGAAACCGTAAACAAAATCTGAACATCATCCTTACAAATATCATCCAAATTTAAAATCGTATTGTAAATAGAATCTGTAAGTTCCTGATGCGTCAACAATCTTTTTTCGAAGAATTTTTGCGGAATTTTGTGACAATTGGCAACCAGTTTTTGCTTGGGAACGAACTCATAAATAAATGACGTTCCGTATGTTACAATAATCCAATTTGAATTTTGAAGAAAAGAGTTTCCTTCTTCCAACTTCGAATTGATTTTATTTAAAGTCTGATGAATGTATCGTGTATCAAAGCTTGTGTGATGATCCAGAGAAATAAATTCGTCATTAAAAGTAATTAATTCCTCTTCATGATAAAACTCGGCATCATGAAGCCTTTTAATGGAATTATTGATAGAAAAAGGGTTAAAAATCGTTCCAAAAGGGTTATGAATACTTTGCAATTGCCCCTGCTGAAACAGATCCGACATTTCGGAAGCAAAACAAGAACCTATTGAAAATATTTTATCCTCAACTTCAATCTTCTTCTGCGATTCTTTTATGGCAACTTCTGTCCTGAATTTCATTATATAGGTATGAGGCTGCAGTTGTAAGGTTGCAGGTAACAACGCTGCGACCTGCGACTTTATAGCTACAATCTGATTAGCTTTCTCTTCTCAATAAATAATTGGCAAGCTCTGCAAACGGCTTTTTCTTATCTTCCGGAATATCTATTTTCTGAAGGTAGCTTTGTCCGATTTCGTTGTGTTTTTCAATTAAACGCAAGGCTTTTTCGTCTACTTTTGTTCTTCTGAAAATCTTCTCAACTCCGTAGACTTTATCGATGTTGTCGGTCTTTTTAGAATACCAGTAATCAAGCTCTTTTCTTTCTTCATCTGTCGCATGTTCTCTCGCCATTAAGTAAAGAACTGTTTTTTTATTTTCGTAAATATCTCCTGCATGTTTCTTACCAAATTGCGCCTGATCTCCGAATACGTCCAAATAATCATCCATAATCTGGAAGGCAATTCCGATATGTTTTCCAAAATTGAAAATCGCTTTTGCATCTTTAAAATTTGCTTTTGCGATCAATGCTCCAATCTCAAATGAAGAAGCGCTTAAAACCCCTGTTTTGTAAGTAATCATTCTGATATAATCATCAAAAGTTACATCTTTCTGAGTTTCAAAATTGATGTCATATTGCTGACCTTCGCATAAAAGCAATCCTGTGTGCGTGAAAATTCTGATACAAGCTTTAAAAGTCTCAGGTTCAAGATCTTCGAAAAACTTGTAAGCCTTTAACATCAATCCGTCTCCGGAAAGAATTCCCACGTTGATCCCGTGTAAAGTATGGATGGTAGGTTTGTTTCTTCTCAAAGGCGCTTCATCCATAATATCATCATGAATCAGCGTAAAATTATGGAAAAACTCGATCGCCAAAGCAGGCTTGATTGCTTCTTTTAAATCACCTCCAAACAAGTCACAAGCCATTAAAACCATGATCGGACGAAGGCGTTTTCCACCGTGAGAAATGATGTAGTTCATCGGCTCATACAGTTCCTCAGGTTTATCTTTAAAAGTATATTTGGTAATGGCATCAGCAACAATCTGTTGGTACTTGTCTAAAAATTCCATAAATTCTAATAGTTTAAGCAAAAATACGATTTTTCGAGGCTTTATAAAACAAAAATCCTCACCGTTTTTATGAAGTGAGGATTCAAAATTTTATGTTTGTGATATTTGTAACTATTTACTTTAAATCTACTTAAATATTAAAGTTTTTTATTTAGTTCGATTGTTTAAGCTTTTCTTTTATTGTTAATTTATTCCCATAACATTTGTCATCCCGTAGGGATCTAAGTTTAGTATTAGAAAAGTTTTGGAAAGATTCTCGCCTAGATCCCTACGGGATGACAAACGTTGTAGATATTTTTCAAATGTTTAAACAGGAGACTACAATTTTAGCCCTGATTGAAGCATTTGTTTGAGCTCATTTTTTTGGGTTTCGGTGCGGTGGCTTTGCCGCCGCACCGAAACCCAAAAAAATAGCGAGTGCGGAAAGCAGGAAATAGCTTCAAATTTTACCAATCTTATAAAACAAAAAAAAACTTTGCCCAAGCGAGCAAAGTTTATATGATAAATTTAAATTTCTATTTTTAAGTTAGAAACATTACTGCAAGATAAGTAAGTCCTGCAACAATTGCTGAAATAGGAATGGTAAGAACCCAAGCCCAAAGAAGACTTACGGTAATTCCCCATCGTACGGCAGAAATTCTTTTCGTTAAACCAACCCCAATGATAGAACCTGTAATCGTGTGTGTCGTAGAAACAGGAATACCAAAGTGATCTGTGATGAACAAGGTAATTGCACCTGCAGTTTCAGCACTTACTCCTTCTAATGAAGTCACTTTCGTGATTTTAGTACCCATTGTCTTGATGATCTTCCAACCACCGCTCATTGTTCCCAATGCAATAGCAATAAAGGAAACCAAAGGAACCCAGATATAATGCTGTGCAAAGTGGTCAAACCTCCCCGCAGCAGGAATATTTAAATATTCAGGATCGTGAAGCATCTGAACGTGATAATAGATCATTGCAGCTCCAATAATACCCATTACTTTCTGTGCATCATTCAAACCGTGTCCTAAACTGAACAAAGCTGAAGAACCCAACTGCAATCTTTTGAAAGATTTATCAGCTTTATGAGGGTTTGATTTTTTATAAAGGTGAACAATTATTAAGGTAATAATAATCGAAATAATCATTCCTATAATCGGTGCCATGAAAATGAATAAGAAGATAGGAATTACTTTATCAAATTTCACAACACTTTGATGACTAACCTGACTGGCTGCAGCTTTAAATGTGTCCCAAAGACCCAAATTCGGCTGAGTTGCAACAACATCATGATAATCTGTCATAAAAGCGTGCATTAATGCTGCTCCAAGGAAACCACCAATTAATGTATGTGAAGAAGAAGAAGGAATCCCAAACCACCATGTTAAAAGGTTCCAAGCGATTGCCGCAATAAGACCTGAAAATATAACTTCTAGGGTGATAAAATTCTCATTAACTGTTTTGGCAATTGTATTACCAATTTTGAATTCTCCAATAATGTAAGCAGCGATAAAGAAAGCCGCAAAGTTCCAAAGTGCTGCCCAAAGTACAGCCTGGAATGGAGTTAAAACTTTTGTAGAAACAATAGTCGCAATTGAGTTGGCTGCATCATGAAAACCATTAATGTAATCAAAAATCAAAGCCAGCGCAATAATAACTATAAGTAAAATCGGAAATTCCATTTGTTAATTATAATTATTAATTAAGCGTATTTAATCATGATGTTCTCAATCGTATTGGCAACATCTTCTGCTTTGTCAGTTACTATTTCAAGATAATTAAGTACAGATGAAATTTTGATAATGTTGATTGCATCGTTTGTTTCGAACAATTCTACCATTGAATTTGAAAGCAAATCGTCTGCGATATTTTCAATTGAGTTTACTTTGATACAAGCTTCTTTTACCTGCTCCATGTTTTTGAAACCTTTAAGGTTTTTCATAGCATTCTGAATTTCAAGACATGCTTTGTGGATCAATAAAGAGAAATCTGAGTATGCCTTCATTTCAGGCGACTTGTATAAGAAGATATATTTTGTAGAAGCGTAGATATAATCTGCGATATCGTCTAATCCTGTTGCAAGCGTGTGGATGTCTTCCCTGTCGAAAGGAGTAATGAAATTCTTACCCAGTTCAATGAAAATCTCATGCGTAAGCTCATCATTTTTATGTTCGTAATCGCTCATCTTTTTCAACATGGAATCGTCGTTAAGATCGAAATCTTTAATCCCGTGGTTGAATTCCTCAGACATTGCTACAAGGTTTTCAGTTACTTTTTCGAAAAGTACAAAGAAGATTTTATCTTTGGGTTGAAAAGCGTGGAAAATATTACCAATTCCCATTTTTAAGTTTTTATAATTTCGTGCAAATTTCTTAAAAAAGAGCCTTACCAAAAAGCATATGACGTTAAGTTTTGTTAACATTGAATTAACCTATGCTTTTAAAATAAAAAAGCCGGCTTAAAAGCCGGCTTATATACTTGATAATGAGTTTAGTTAGCTTCTTCAGCTCTCATATCTTTTCCTCTGAATTTCATTGTAGAAATGTTGCTCAAAAGATCTCCTTTGAATGATTTCTCGATCTCAAAGAAAGAAAACTTCTCTAAAATTTCAATATCTCCAATTTCTGCTCTTTTTTTGCTTTTACTGTTTGAGGTAGCTTTGTTGATAATATCCAAAACATCAAGTTTTTTCAATTGATCTTTTTTACCAAGATTGAAGAAGAATCTTACCATATCTTCGTTCTTTCTTCTTGGTTTTGCACTACGCTCTCTTCTGTCTCCGCTTCTTTCGTTTCTCTCTCCTCTCTCGCGGTCTCTTCCTCTACCATCACGGTCTCTACCTCTGTCACGATCTCTACCGCCTCTGTCATCGTCACGGCTGCTTAGTTTCATGTCTACAAGGTCTTGTTTGTCTTTGTAGAACAACGCAAGATCTTTAAGCTGGAACTGAAGTAGCTTGTGTACCAATTCTTCTTTTGTAAAGGCAGATAAATCTGGAATTAATGAATCATCAAATTCAAAGAAGTCTTGATGTACTTCGAATAAACTTTCAAAAACACCACCAACCTGAGCTTTCACGATATCTTCTCCCGTAGGAATTCTCGCTTCGTTGATCTCAATTTTGGTAACAGATTTTATTTGTTTTAGTTTTCTGCTTTCTTCAGGTTTAATTAAAGAAATAGAAATACCGTCTTTTCCTGCTCTACCCGTTCTTCCACTTCTGTGAACGAATACTTCCGGATCATCAGGTAAAGAGTAATGTACAACGTGCGTCAAAGAATCCACATCCAGTCCTCTTGCTGCAACGTCTGTCGCTACAAGGATATCGATGTTTTTCAGTCTGAATTTCTTCATTACCGTATCTCTCTGAGCCTGAGACAAATCACCGTGAAGAGCATCTGCTGCATACCCATTCTGCATCAAGAAATCGGCAACTTCCTGAGTTTCCATTCTTGTTCTACAGAAGATAATAGAATACTGATTCGGGTTGGAATCAATTAATCTCTTAAGCGCTTCTTTTTTATGACGGTAACCTGCCACATAATATTCATGCTTAATGTTCTTCTTAACCTCGTTAATAGAACCTACAGAAATTCTGTGCGGTTTTGTCAGGTAGTTTTTCGTAATTCTCTCCACTTCTTTACTCATCGTTGCCGAGAATAAGAAAGTTTGTTTTGTTTCAGGAGTTTCACTTAAAATTGTTTCCAATTCGTCTTTGAAACCCATTGAAAGCATCTCATCTGCTTCATCCAAAACCAACCATCGAATTTCTGAAAAGTCCAGAGCTTTTCTGTTAATAAGGTCGATCACTCTACCCGGAGTTCCCACAATGATTTGCGGTTTGTCCTTAAGAGACCTCATTTGATCCATAATACTGCTTCCACCATAAACTGCTGTAGTTTTGATGTCTCTCATGTACTTAGAATAGTTTTTAATGTCTTTTGTAATCTGAAGACATAATTCTCGAGTCGGGCAAAGCACCAAAAATTGGATTTTGCGACTCGTTGCGTCAATCATATCCAAAATCGGAAGCGAAAACGCTGCTGTTTTGCCTGTCCCCGTCTGCGCAAGTGCGATCAAGTCGCGAATATCTGTAAGAATGAAAGGGATAGTCTGTTTTTGGATTTCTGTCGGGCTTTCGTAACCCAGTTCGCCAATGGCCTTAAGGATGTCAGGACTTAAATTGGTCTCCGTAAATAAATTCATTAAATATTTTAAAATTTTTGCAAAGATACAACAAATATTTGGATTTCGTTTTATATAATATTACGGATATAATAATTTTATTTTGTAAAACCATAATCATTTTCAAATTTCAACAGAAAAAACGTAATTTTTTTATTTTTAATTTAATGATTGTTCAAAAACAATCTCATTTATCAAATTTTGCAGTTTTAATACTTAAAATTATGAATTGTCAAAAAAACAACCGCAATTTGATTTGTAAGCAGAATTATTTAAATTTGATTTAAAATAAAAATATGTCTGCAACTGTTTCTCCGAAAGTTTTTGATTTTCTAAAAAAGCTAACCACGAACAACAACCGCGAATGGTTCAACGAAAACAAAAGCCTTTATACCGATTCTCAGGAAAATATAGTTGCGTTTCTTGGAGATTTGCTTATCGAAATGTCTGAATTTGATGAAGAATTAAGAAAAATTGATGCTAAAAAATCATTGTTCAGAATTTATCGCGACACGAGATTTTCAAAAGACAAAATCCCATACAAAACCAATTTCGGAGCATCGCTGGGAATGGGAAAAGGAAGCCAGAAAGGCGGTTATTATCTTCATATGGAACCCGGAAAATCGTTCATCGCAGGAGGAATTTACATGCCTGAATCTTCTGTTTTAAAAGAATTAAGAAAAGAGATTTCGTTGTATGGAGAAGATTTTCTTACAATTTTAAATCATAAAGATTTCAAGAAACACTTTCCGGAGCTTGATCAGGATGATAAGCTTAAAAAAATTCCGCAAGGGTTTGAAAAAGAAGATCCGATGGGAGAATATTTAAAACTGAAAAATTTCATCGTCATTTATTACCTGAAAGACGAAGAAATTCTGGATAAAAATGCGGTGAAAAATCTGACAAAAATTTTCAAATTAATGAAACCTTTGAACGACTTTCTGAATGCACCGTTTATTTAAACCCATAAATCCCTAAACAAAGGACATAAATAAATATTTCACCGAAAAATTAATTTTACATTTCTGATTGATAATCAAACCATTAGAATTAGTTAAATTTAACATGAGTTTAACATTTTTGCTTATATTTGCTTCTTGTCAAAAAAGTAAGAATGTCGCTGTACCAAAAAATCGCCGAAAAGCTACAATATATCACCCCAGGTTTTTATAAAAAAAGATATTTTAAGAGCTTAAATAACCTTAATAAAGATAATTTCTCTGCAAGAAATGTAGAACCTGAATTGGTCTGGATTAAAGATTTTTTGCCTAAAAATGCTGTTATTCTGGATATTGGTGCAAATGTAGGAACTTTTTTATACCAACTTCAAAATCGGCTGAATCATGAAAATATTTATGCTTTTGAACCCAACAAAAAATTGTACAGACGTCTGAAAAGGCTTTTTCCTACCATGACAGTTCTTCCTTTGGCGCTTTCTGATGAGAATACAACTGCAGAATTCAAAGTTCCTGTGATCAACGGAAAAATAGTGGCATCGAGAGGAACACTTAACACCGATTTCAAAGAAAATGGCGAGGAAAAAAGCTATACAGAAAAGGTAAAAGTAATAAAACTCGACGATTGGGCTGCAATTGAACATTTTAACAAGCTGGATTTCATCAAGATAGATGTTGAAGGAAACGAAATGAAAACATTGCAGGGAGCAAAACAAATCATCAAACAATTCGCACCGACTTTGATGGTCGAAATGGAACAGAGACACCATGAAACACCCATCTGGAAAGAAATTTCTGAAGTTGAATCTTGGGGATACGACGCAAAATATTTAAACAGACACAATTTCGAGCTTGAAAAATTAACGGAAGAAATACTATTAAAAAATACAAACGACGAAAAAAATAAAACGGAATACATTAACAACGTTATTTTTATTCCAAAAAACTAATAAAAAAGTCATGAGCGTAGTAGCAAGGCAAGGATTCAAATACTCTATCATTGGCTATATTGGCTTTTTATTGGGCACCTTTTCGATTTTTATTTTCACAAATAATCTTGAGTTTTACGGAACATTAAGATACATCATGCCCACTGCCGAAATGCTCGTGCCCTTCGTAGTTTTCGGGATTTCTTATTCTAATGTAAAATTTTTTAATCGAGTAGATCAAGATGGGAAAAGGCAAAATATGCTTTCGCTTTCATTGGCTGCCGTTCTTATCAATTTTATTTTGTTTTTGGCTGTTTTTTTCCTGCTTCCCTATATTTTTCCGGGATTCAAAAATATGAAAGCCTGGAAAATCAAAGAAGTTATCCTTCCTCTTACTTTAATGCTTTCATTCTGTGCTATTTTCAATAAATATATTTCAAATTACAAAAGAATTGTTGTTTCAAATATTTTCGATAATCTCTTCCCGAAAATCGCTAACCTAGGCGCTTTTCTGATCTTCATATTTCTGGTTTCACACTACACAGAAGCCTCACCAATACCCGAAAAAGCAGCATTGATGTTTTTCTTTGGGATGTTTTTCCTAATGTTTGTCGGATATATTTTCTACACCAATAAACTGGAAAAGATTACACTGGATTTCAGTACAGACTATTTTAAAAAAGATAAACTTTATAAAGAATTTGCGGCTTACAGTTTTTTTGGCTTTCTAGGAACTTTCGGTAATTATCTCGCGATCAATAGTTTCATGATTGGGGAATTTCTGGGAATGGAAGAAAACGGAATCTATTCTATATTGTATGCATTGATTTCTTTAATTTCTATTCCGCAATTGGGTTTATTCAATATTTCTGCACCGATTATCAGTAAAAATCTTGCTGATGGTGATATGGAAGGATTAGATAAATTCCACAAAAAAACCTCATTGACGCTCTATTTTCTGGGAGCTGTTTTGTTTTCCTGCATCATGGTCGGATTTCCTTATCTGACTTATTTTATGCCGAAAAGCGGAGTTATGCTGAGAGAATATGAACCTGTGATATGGATTTGGGGATCAGCTGTTTTGGTAGATTTGGCAACCGGATTCAACGGAAACATCATTTCGCTTTCAAAGTATTACAAATTCAATATTATAGTGATGCTTTTATTGGCAGGACTAACAATTAGTTTAAATTTTTATTTCCTAAAAAATACAGACTTAAAACTGATCGGAATTGCTTTATCCACCGCGATTTCTCTTACAACCTACAACGTGATTAAAATTGCTTTCAATTACTTTATGTTCAAGGTTTCGCCTTTAAGTATTGAGATGATTTTCGTTTCCATAATCTGTACTTTAGCGATTACTGTAGCGATTGTTTTACCGAATTTCGACAATAATTTCATCAATTTAATGTACAAACCTGCCGTAGTTTCTGATCTTGATTTTTATTGGGAATTATTTCACCAAAGTCTTCCCGCTTGAAGATTATCTGAACAAAAATTTTATTAAAAGTATTTTTAAATTTAAGTAGAAATCAAGCTGTTTAACATGAGTTTGAGATAAGATTGGCTGAAATATTTTGTTGATATATTTTATTTTAAACGCAACGTCCACAAAGTTCTATTCATAACTCATTTTATTTTTCCGGTCGCAAAGGCACTCTGTTCAGCAAAGGCTGATTGCGATTTTAGCTGAGTGAAACGCCCTTGCGAACGAAAATATTTTCAAGTTTAA
Organism: Chryseobacterium ginsenosidimutans; assembly: GCF_024807225.1. Taxonomy (GTDB): domain Bacteria; phylum Bacteroidota; class Bacteroidia; order Flavobacteriales; family Weeksellaceae; genus Chryseobacterium; species Chryseobacterium ginsenosidimutans. Next base: position 1,587,864 of record NZ_JANUCO010000001.1, on the reverse strand, counting down.
TTAAAAAAGCTTCGCGATCCTAGCGTTTAAAAGATATTTGAGATTTTCTTATTTTGAAATGAGGTTATTTAAAACGTTTTCCAGATTTTTCTGAACCGATTTTTTGTTATACTTTTCCTGGAAGTCAAAATCACTGTTTTTAAGCTGTTTAAATTGCTCAATGATATTTTTTTGTTCAGGAACAATAAACTCCAATACGGACGAATAATTTTCAGGGAAAACGGCTAATTTCCCAAACTTAATGGCGTCGCCTAAGTTTCCCGTCATTTTTGTTTTACCATAAATTTCTTTTTGGCTAAAAAAATCTATTTCCTGCTGAATCGGACACCACAAAATGTCGGCTTTTTCCATCCAGAATTCAAAATCGGTTGCTGAAACTCTTTCCGGAAAATATTTAATACTGATATTTTGAGGTAAATTTTTAGATAATTTTTCCAAATGTTCCAGTTCGTTACCTTTTGCTCTTCCAAGAAATACAAATGTAAATTTTTCGTCAGTTTTTAAACTTTCAATGATTTTAAAAACATGATTATAATCTCTTCTTTGTTGAGAAACTCCACCCGGAATAACGATAATTGAACCGTTATTTGATTCTTTTTTGTAGTTTTTAGTATAAAAAACAGGCAAAAACTTCAATTTACCAGAAGCAAATCCTTCATCCAAAACCAAAATATTTTTCGCTTTCTGATACACTTTTGGCGAATAAAATAAACCTTCTTTCCACCACAATTTTAGTCTGTAAATAACATCTCCTTTGAAGATATTTTTAATCAGATCCCATTTTGAAGTATGGATGAAATTAAGATTATGAACAATAACCGCTGTATTATATTTCTCCGTAATTGCCTGAAAAGTATTAAAATAGCGATGAACAGTCCCGATAATAATCAGGTCATACTTCTTCGTTTTCAAGTGATCCAAAATCATTGAGCTGTCGCAAATAAAGACCGACTCTCCTCTCGCCACCTGACTTTTGATTTTTTCAGAGAAATAATAATCCACGGAAAACTCTTGCGAATCGTCCATTATATCCATAAAAGACAACGCAACTTCCGCATGATGATTATCTATTTCGATGTAGGCAATTTTCTTCAACTGATAATTTTTAGCAAATATAAAACTCCGAAATCAAATGGGAAACCACTTTTTCTTAAAGGCTTTCCAGCGTTTATCGTTAATGATTTTCTGTTCGTCTTTTGATATTTTTAATTCTAATTTTTGAGAACGGCATTTTTCGTAAGATGTAATAATTTTAAAGAAAAAAGAAACCGATTTGCTTTTCATAGCTTCTTTTGAAGATGCGATGTAGGCTAAAAATCTGTTTAACCCTAAAAAATAAAAGTATCTCCCGTAATAATCTGCAGGTTTTATCGTATAATCTGCGCCTTTTACTTTGAGTAATTTTACGTGTAATTCAGGGAGTACAATTTCTTTCCAGCCCAAATTTTCAAGCAGAATAGAATCGATATTATCCCAACCCAATGTTTCGCGCAAACCGCCCATTTCAAGAAAACTTTCCTTCCGGTATGCTTTCATCGGACCTCGAACGTGATGTTTATTAGAATTTCCTTCATACACCCAATTCCCTTCTTTTTCAACATATAAAAGCCCGCCAATTAAGCCATAATTGGGGTTATTTTGAAAAGATTCTTCAATGGTTTTCAGATAATTTTCAGACAAAATAATATCTGCATCGAACTTACAAATGATTTCAAACTCATTAATATTTTGAGTGTTTAAGCCATTTTTAAAAGCATTAACTACTTTTGAACCCGGTTGATGCGCCGATTTTTCAAGATTAACAGTTTCAAACCGTGAATCGTTATCTGTATATTTTTTGATGACTTCGGGAGTTTTATCCGTCGATCCGTCGTTGACAACCACAACTTTGAAATCCTTATAACTTTGCTGTTGTAAAGAATCCAGAGTGAATGAAAGATTATTTTCCTCGTTATGTGCAGGAATTATGATTAAAAACCTCACTTTTTAATTATAAATGATGAATGATGAATGATGAATGATAATCTGCAGGTTAAAATTTTAACCTACAGATTATCACTTATCGTTTATTTTATTTGTTATGGGGTTTGAGCATGTTTTTAGGATCAAGAATTTCGTCTAATCTTTCCTGAGAAAGAAGCTCTTTTTCCAATACTAAATTATAAACACTTTTCCCTGTTTCCAACGCTTCTTTTGCAATTGCCGTTGATTGTTTGTAACCAATATATGGGTTCAGAGCTGTTACAATTCCGATGCTGTGTTTTACCATGTTTAAACAAACGTCTCTGTTCGCCGTGATTCCGACAATACATTTTTCACGAAGCGTGTCCAGCGCATTACCCAGGAAGTGAATATTTTCCATAATGGCATGAGAAAGTACAGGTTCCATTACGTTTAACTGTAATTGTCCGGCTTCTGCAGCGAAAGTCACTGTCAAATCATTTCCGAACACTTTAAAACAAACCTGATTCACCACTTCCGGAATTACAGGATTCACTTTTCCCGGCATAATTGACGATCCCGGCTGCATTGGTGGCAAATTTATTTCGGAAAGTCCGGCTCTTGGTCCTGAAGAAAGTAATCGTAAATCATTACAAATTTTCGATAATTTTACGGCAAGACGCTTCATTGCTGAAGAATAAATGACGTAAGAACCTGTATCCGGTGTTGCTTCAACCAAATTCGGTGCAGAAATTACAGGAAAACCTGTTAATTGAGCCAAATTTTTCGCACACAATGTCGCATATCCAACCGGAGCATTGATTCCCGTTCCGATGGCGGTTGCGCCCATATTTACTTCTACGAAAAGATTGGCGTTGTTATTTAATTTAGAAATATCTTCTTCCAAAGTGGCTGCAAATGCTTCAAACTCCTGTCCCATCGTCATAGGAACCGCGTCCTGAAGCTGCGTTCGTCCCATTTTGATTACATCCTGAAACTCCTCTCCTTTTGCCCTAAAAGCACCAACGATTTTCTCAAGTTTTTCAACCAGAGCGTCGTTCATCTGAAGCAATCCCATTTTAATTGCCGTAGGATAAGCATCATTTGTAGATTGAGAAAGGTTGATATGATCGTTTGGCGAACAGAATTCGTATTCCCCTTTATTTTTACCTAATTTTTCTAAAACTCTGTTGGCAATTACCTCATTCGCATTCATATTGATCGAAGTTCCCGCTCCTCCCTGAATCATATCCACCGGAAACTGCTCGTGAAGTTCGCCATTAACTAATTCATCACAAACTTCAGCGATTTTAAAGTATAAATTTTCATCAAGTAAACCCAATTCGTAATTGGTTTTTGCAGCAGCTTTTTTTACGAAAGCCAAGCCTTTGATGAATTCGGGATACGAAGATAAAAGTTGTCCCGAAATTTTGAAATTGTTGATCGCTCTCTGCGTCTGTACTCCATAATAAGCATTTACCGGAACGTCTAATTCACCCAATAAATCACTCTCTTTTCTGAAATTTTCCATACAGGTTTTTTAAGTATTTTAAAGCTCTAAATATAAGCAAAAACGCACCGAAGCCGATGCGCTTTTGTTCATTTATTTTACCGGATATTTTTGCAGTAAAGCCTGCAATATTGAGAATGTTTCCGCATCCATGATTCCGTCATAATTTTGTGGACGGAAGTGATACTGGAAAGCTTCTATTGTTGTCTTTGTGGCATCGTCCCATTTTCCGCTCATATCCAATCCGTACCCGAATTTTTGCAATTGCGTCTGAACATTGGATATAAATGCTGGATCGTTGTATTTAATCTGAAAATCTGTAGAAGTCTCGAAATCATAAAAGTTTTGTTTCATTGCTTCGTCATACCACATCCCGATTTGATATTCGTCGTACAGTTTTTTCCAAGGAAATAAAGGTCCCGGATCTTGTTTTCTGGTCGGCGCAATATCCGAATGTGCCAAAATATTCGTCGCCGGAATATTATACCTCGTTGCAATATCTTTTACCAAAGCAGCCACTTTTTTCACCTGAGCATCATCAAAAGCCATAAAAGTTCTTTTTCCTTCCGCATCAGCTGTGAAACCTGCATTTACAATCTCAATTCCTATTGAATTATCATTAAGATTTTTATCTGATCTCCAAGAACTTACTCCTGCATGATAAGCACGTTTATTTTCGTCAACCAATTGATAAATTTCATTATCTCCTGTATTGTTTACTAAATAATGAGCGCTTACTCCCTGCTGTGTCAAAACCGTAATCGATTTATCATCCGGCAATGCGGTATAATGTAAGATTAAATATCTCTGTCTGAAATTTTGTGCAATTGCAGGAAAATATGTTTTTACCACTTTATACCCTACCGGTTTTGCAGAAACTATAGAACCATAACTCACACTATTATCATTCTTTGTGAGATCTGATATATTGGTGGTAAAAAACTCTACTCCGTGTTCGGTAGTTATTTGAGGTTTTGGCTTTTCAGAACCCGGTGTCTTTACTGCTGTTTTTGGCTGTACCACGGGAGTTCTGGGGATGTATTGTTTTTTTTTCGCATTCTGTTGTGAAGTACAAGAAAAAACAAAAACGCTTAATCCGATGATATATAATGTCTTACGCATTTGTTTGTTTTTTTTATCAGTTATAACCTCAAAAATACACAAATTTTTCTTGAAAAATATTTGGTAAATAAAGAAATCTGTTCTATATTTGCACTCGCAATAACGGAACAACGATCATTAAAAAATAAGATAAACAGGAGGGTTGCCAGAGTGGTTAATGGAGCAGTTTGCTAAACTGTCGACGCGAAAGTGTCGCAAGGGTTCGAATCCCTTACCCTCCGCTTTTCTATATATCTTTTCGGGGCGTAGCGTAGTCCGGTCATCGCGCCTGGTTTGGGACCAGGAGGTCGCAGGTTCGAATCCTGCCGCCCCGACACAAAAGCTTTATTATTTTAATAACTAAGCGGGAATCAAAAAAAACCTTTAATGGGTTCGTAGCTCAGCTGGATAGAGCATTCCGATTTTCGGAACGGTCAAGGCTGAAACGATCTCTTAAAAGTTTTTAGTAATTTCTTAAAAATTACAAATGGGTGCGTAGCTCAGCTGGATAGAGCATCTGCCTTCTAAGCAGACGGTCTCAGGTTCGAATCCTGACGCGCTCACTTAAAACTCACAATTTCTTGTGAGTTTTTTTTGTTTTATATATTTAATTATTTCATTTTCTGAAAATCCAAAACTTTTGTTTTAGAAAGCAACTTTTATCAAAATAATTCATTTATCTGATTTATAGATTTGAATAAGAATACCTAAAAATTACGATTTTATTTGTCAAAAAATTTCATAATTACAATATAGATTCATTTAAAATTCTTGTTAAGATTAATAATTATGTAATTACTTCCTTTTTACACATTGATATCTAACAAATTAATAGAAAATCTAACAAAGATCATTATAAGCATAACTCTAATAGCTTTTAATTCATTAAATACTGATTTTCAATACTTTATTTTTCATAATATTAATCATTTATATAAAAAAAATTATCTTTTGCTAACATTTATTAACGATTTAAGTTAGCAAATTTCTGATTATAATATTATTTTGTTTTAATAAGTTTTGATATAACAGACAAAATAATCACCTGTTTTTTAAAACTTAATAAAATTATTCTATACTAAGAAACATAAACACATTTATAGTATAAATTAGTCTTAAAATAACACAAAATCTAAACACATGAAAAAATTATTATCAAAACCCTTCTCGAGGTTCAAGAGTTTCAATCACCGAAACTAGTAAACGATTCTATAAACACAAATTCATCATCTTTTCACAAGTGTAGTATTTTGCAATATTACACGTTACAAATTTATCAGGAATTCTAAGTACAATGAATATGCATTAGTATGCTTGAATTTTTATTTAGAAATTCTCTCAAAAAAAACAAATGGTATATAAGGTAAAAATTATTAAATGATGAAAAAAATTATTATTTACACTCTCACTTAGCTTTCCGGAATTTTTAATTAATGTGCATTTTAATAAGCGCGATTCTAAAAACACAATATTTTTTATAGATGCAGTACTAATGCCGTACCATCAATCTGCGAATCGATCAATAATCTTTCTAAATTTGATAAATTAAGTATAAAATATACTTAGGATTCTATTTAGAAATTAAAAAAGTAATCATTAAAATTTATGAATGTCCGTTTTTAATCATAACACTAAAATCAGCATTCATTTTGTCATTCCGTAGGAATCTCAACAGACTGAAAATAAGGAAGTTTAGATTCCTACGGAATGACAAACAAACCGTTGAAAATTAAAATATTAGTAATTACGGACATTCATATTAAAATTAAAAAAAATGAAAAATTTACTATTATTAGCTGTACTATTTTCTACAGCAGCACATTCCCAAGTGGGAGTTAACACAGCAAATCCTCAAACTTCTTTAGATGTAGTTGCTAAAAACGCAACCGGTAATTCTACAAATGTAGACGGTATTCTACTCCCCAGAGTTGACAGGGAGCGAGCTCAAAATATGAGTGCAATCCCTACTTCTACACTGATCTATGTAAATAGTATTGCAACAGGAACAGCAACAGGTAATGCCGTAAATATAGATAATATAGGATACTATTATTTCGATGGCACTGTTTGGGTGAAGTTTAATGATAAAGTAAGCAATGTGTCGGTGCAGAGCTTTCAGTTGAAAATACCTCCTCATGGTATGAGTAATGCAGATTTTAGCAATCATACCAATGCCACTTTTGATTTTGATAATTGGTGGGTGATATCAAAAACTTCTGTAAATCCCACCACAAACGTACCTGCCAGAATGACTATTGTATACGAATACCAAGGCACTCCTTTTCCTGATGTACAAAAGATTTTCCCTCAACTCGCAGCAGGAAACGATTCATCTTTTCCGGATATATTTTCGCCGGCGTTTATTAAATTAGCTAATGTTGGAGGAAAAACGAGAATGACTGTCTCTGTGACGAGAGCCGATAATTTAGCCTCACAATGGGGAGGAACATTCTTACTTAATGTTTTATTTTCAATTAAAAGCTAAATAAGGCTGGGAAACAAATTCTAAAAACACAAAATTATAAGTTATCATAATTGCAATACTAATATTATAAATTCAGTACTACAATTAAAAAATTTTCTAAATATTACACAAAAGTATGAACAGGTATATTTAGAAATGAAATAATAATTAATATTATCAAAAAGATGAAAAAAAATTATCCCCTCAAGCTCGATATCAGTATTTGGTATTGATAAAAGCTTATTCAACTGAATCTATTTCTATTAACAGAGCTAAGTACCCCTAACCGATGCTCTTTTCATTTTAATCTAACAAATGCCGTGTTGGTAAGTGCTTACCAACACAGTATTTTCAGTTTCTCTTATGCGAAAATCAGAAAACCTACACACATTTTAAAACAATAAATAACTAAGTACATGACAAAAAATTTAATATATTGATATTTAGTTTATTAAAATGATTAGAGAGAATATTATTCAAAAAATTCAAACCATATTTGAAAACACTGTAGGCTTTCCTTTGGTGTTTTTTTATTTTTATTGGCTTGATGTTTTCATCCACATAATCTCCAATTTTGTAACACCAAACCAAGGCAATCATTACAATCATAAATAATTTTTCCAGCCTTTTTTGGTCTGTAACGTGAGTACTTTCTATATTGAATCCACTGCTCTTAAAAGCTTTAAACAATGTCTCAATCTGCCATCTTTTCTTATAATATTCCAAAGATTTTTCAGGCTTATTAAAGGAAACTAAAATCAGAAAATCTATTTTTCCTTGTCTGTCATAATTTTTCAATCCGGAAATGTAACACTTTACACCATTGATTTTCACGATTTTCGGATGATGATAAAACTCTCCTTTTTGCAACTTATTGAATAGCCAAAAAACAGGTTTTTCTGCATTCTTGTCAAAACAAAAAACTTTAAAATTATTCCTAAGCCGAATGTGGTATTTAATTTTGTTTTGAGTCAAAAAATCCAACCAAATATGACCTATAAACTCTCTGTCCGCGAGCAAACAATCAATGCAGTCCTTACCGAACCAGTTTACAAATTGCCGTATTAATTCAATTCTTTCAAGCGTATCAGAATTCCCTCTTTTATCCAACATTTTGAACATAATCGGGAAGGCAATGTTTTTATAGCAAATCCCAAGCATCAGAATGTTAATAGTAGCTTTCCCAAACTTCCAATTCGTTCTATCCAAGATTAATACAAGGTTCTTTTTCTCTGGCATAATTCCGAATATAAAACTAGAAACAAGCTTCATGGGCAAGTCAAAATCTGCCATAAAACGCTGTATTCTTCGCAGTGAGCTTTCAGTATTTGCACAACTGTCAAAAACATTAGCTAAAGCCATGTAATTTACTGTTCTTACTTTGCATAAAGCCAGAATCATCATCGAAATAAGATTCAATCTTGCTTTATTGATTTTTTGTTCAAAATTTAGGGCTAACATTGAACTTAAATCTTTACTTTTATACTCTTGACTGGTATTCGTGTGCTTAGTTGATTGCCTAGGAAACATCTTCTAATTTACTGAATATCAGTTATTTATGAAAATTTAACCCAGCTTAATTTGCTGATTTTTAACAGGTTATGTTTTTGTCATGTACTAAGAAGTATTATTCACAATATTACTAAATATTTTATAGGAATTCTTCTTACACACTTTATGCCTGTAAATCTAAATCCTTTTCTTATAGACTATTGATGTAGCTAATTTATGATCTGAAATTTACATTGTAAAGCCCTGAGCGAATACTTGGATAATCTTTGATTGAATACTTTATGATCATTTTTATTTTTTTCAATATAGGAGCATTAGCAATTTCAAAGCTACGATGCATTCTTTTGATATGTACTTTGACATCATCGTGGATTCCGCTTTCATTCTGAGCCCATTCATGGATCTCTTTCCAAAGTAAAACCCGTGTAGATGCAGGATTTATCCTTCCCGTATCTACTTTGGTTATTCTGTTTTCTTCATGTACCCCTCTTATGGCAACTGCTTGATCTAAAATCCCTGGATGGAGATCTAAATAATACGATAATCGGAATAGAAATTCAGTATCTTCATGAAACTTTAATTTGGGTTTAAATAAAGGCTTCATTTTTTTTATCAAGGCTTCTCGTCTTACCGTTAATGCATTCATAGTGAACAGCCCAAAACTTCCCAGCATATTCAATTGCCCTGGAAATACATCTTTGGGATGATATTTTCTATATACAGTGGTAAGTCGGTTTTCAAAAAGGCTAAAATATTGTTCTTTTGCCTTTCGAGAGTAATACTCTACGCCAAGCGCACCATAGATACCGTCTACTTTTGGGTCTTTAAAAAGTTTTTTCTCGGCCTCAAAACGGTTTGGCAAATAATAATCATCGGCATCCAAAAAAGCAATAAAATCGCAGGTGGCTTTTAGAATTCCAAGATTTCTGCTTGCTCCTGCTCCATGATTATCTTTGTCCGAATGCCGGAATAATTTTACTTTGTCGTATTTTATTTCTAATTCCTTACAAACCTCAAGAGCATTATCCGGAGATTTATCTTCAATTAAAATAACTTCACCTACTTCTGCTTCGCATTGTAGTGCAGATTCTACAGCTTGAGTAACATATTTTTCGGCATTATAAACGGGAATTATTACAGAAATTTTCATTTTTTTGTGTTAAGAAATTGTATTTGAGAATAGAGGGCAAATGACAATCTATTCTTATTTGGTAATTAGGTATAAAAAAAATAGTTAACAACTTTAAAAGTTAAAATAACTTAAATAAGAAGCTAACTATTCATAACCAAAACTTTATATAAAAACTATTTTAATCTTTTTACCCTGATGTAGGTTATAGATCCTGATCATTTACTATCGTACTCCTAGAATTTGGGCATTTCCACCTCTGTTAAGTTCATGGATAATTTGTGATGTAAGAAAAACACAAGAAACACCAAAATAATTTTTCCATAAGGGTTTAATTCTGAAATGATCTATTAATTAAAAATCGACTTCTGTCTGTTTTTTAGCCCTTACACCTTATGAGATCAGGTTTTATCTATACCAAAAATATTTTTTTCCATTTTGCCACCGTGTTTCTACTCAGTTTAAAATGAAGTGCTAATTGAGTATTATTTAGATTGTTATCTTTCTGATACTTCAGAATATCTATAATACTGGATTTTTGATAAGAGCGATGTCTTTGATTAAAGATATTATCCGCCAAGCTCGCTTTTCCGAAAATTGTTTCATTAAGACGTATTATATCCAATACCGAAAGAAAGTTTTTCTCCAATATTTTTTTACAAGATGCCTTTTTTTCAGGAAACCTTTTGATTAAAATATCCGAATAAATCCTTTTGTAATCAGGCATTACATTTTCCATAACAGTTTTTTATTTTTACGTTTAATACTTTATCATCTTTAAAAAACAGAAACAACACTCTGCTTTTAAATAGTAATTTTTTTAGGGTATATGTCCATACCTCAGCTGGAAAAAAATTGTACTCTTCCCCCATTTCCTCTAGAATCTCTTTCCTGTTTTTTCCTATAAGATAGCTGTAATCTTTTTTCATAAGATTTTCTGAATCATTAATTTCTAAATTAATCGCTTGTATTTTGCTTACGATATTTATTTATCCAGTTATACAGTGTTGTTTTAGGAATTTTATATTCTTCTATGACTTGAAGTTTCGTTTTCTCTCCCTTTTCCAGCAATTCTAAAATAAAATCTATAACATCTTTGGTATAAATATTTTTCCGAAACTGGGGCAGCTTAGATTTTTTGCCTTTTTCGATCTGCTTGTATCCCATATTAGATTGGGGTGCATATAAAATAAGGTGTTGCGAATAGAGTCTGAAAAAATCATACTCCAAAAGCTTACTCCATTTCAGCAAAAAAGCCGTAGATAAATTCTCTTCTTTATACATCGCATCCACCTCTTTTTCAGAACATTTAAGATATTTACAAAGACGGACTTGATCTATTTCGTTCTCTAGAAACCTTTTGTCTAATTAGACTTCCTATGTGTATATTCTTTAAATTCATTTTCGAAACAATATTTTCGTATGTTATTACGTATTAATAAATTACCAGGCAGTTCAACAAAACATTATTGTAGAGACTATCCAATTATGAAAAACAAGCAATACTGCCTGGTAGAGAAATACTAGAACATTATTAGTCACAATCAATAAAAACGGCTGTTTTTATTGATTGCATTTATTATATTTATAAAAGAGATCCCCTGGAAATAATTCTTTTCCAGCATTTGTAAATTCTGGTAAAACACAGGGGATCAATAGATTATATATAAATTAATTTTGATTAAATTTTAAACTTCAATCGTTTAAATCTTATTTTTCTGTTAATGATGTTTAGATAATACTTGTCAAATCTTAACAGCAGTAGCTAAGATTTATGATTGTTAATAAAAAGACTTTACCTGAAATCATAGCGATCTCAATCCCATTGAGCGACATTCTTATCTACTACAAAATTTGTAGTCCGGATTGTCGCTTCGATTTCAAAAAACCTTCAAAATAATACTAGATTGTTACATGCAGTATTTGTTTTGGGAATGTGTAGTATAGATGCTACACTCTATATTCCTACATCGAATAGGAATCCCAAAATCCAGATAGGTGGTTAATAATAATTTTTTCATTTGTTTTCTTTTTTGTTTGATGTAGAATTTCAAAAATCAATACCAAATTATATTCGAGTTTTTGTTGACCTTATTATATGATTAATTAGAAAAATTATAAATTACTTTTCAAATACCCTCTAAAGTCATATAATGAAATCATCAAGCATTAGTGATATAATATTGGTTTGTTCTTTTCATCTTTGTTCAAATTTATTAGCAAAATATTGAATACCACGCATTTTTACCGTTAATAAATGTTAGCAAAATAAATTTTAACACTTATAAATCATTATTAATCCAGATCTTAAAATATTTAAAATCAAATTATTAACATTTAAAAGCTATTAATAATTTTAATCTTAATACCTTTTCACGATAAATTAAATTATTTTTGAAAAAAAATTTGATCATTTTAATTACACACACACTCAGGTATGAGATTAATTTTTTTATTGATTATACTTTTTTCAATCTCACCGACTGAAAAAGGCAAGGATGATAATGACTATTTTTTTGGAATAAGTAAAGAGATTGCTCCCATTAGATTTGAACCAAAAAAAATAGCAGCTCTAGAGATCAGAGAGCTTGGGAAATATAAAGACACACATGATGAAAAATATCTTATAAGCAGTAAATATATAGGACTATTTTTATATGCTCCCGAGAATACTTTAAATAATATTGAAAGTATAAAACAAGCTCCTGCTACCTATGAACTTTTGAAATTAAACAATAACAGATATGAATATATCTCTATTGCCTGTAACTTCAATCTGACTTTTTACTGCGAGCATAATTCGCCGAAGCTCGCCATGAAATTTCTTAATGATGCTATAAAAATTAATGAAAAATTGGGCAAAAAATATTTCTTACCTCATTTATACCATATAAAAGGAAGGTTATATTTTAATGAAAAGAATTACCCGAAAGCTATGTTTTATTTTAATAAAGCTTTACAAAATTATAACCAAAAGGATTTACTTTATATCGCGTCTATGCATAATAATTTCGGGTTGGTGTATGATAAATTAAACCAAATTGCCCCTGCAATGCGGGAAACACAAAAGGGAATTAAAATCTTAGAGGGTAAAAATAATTATAACGAACAGGAAATTGCTTTTCTTAATTATATGAGAAGTACATTAGGTTTGTACTATTATAAGCTGAAAGAATTTTCGTCTGCAGAAAAACTATTGCTTCAACAGTTTGAATTTACCAAAAACAAACCCTTATATTATTCACAAAACGTAGCAAGTGCGGAAAGTCTTTTTAATTTATATAATGACATTAAGGAGACTAACAAAAAGAAATTACTTATTGAGTATTTAATTGATCTCGAGCCTAAACTTAAAACTATTCATGACAAAATTCTTGCTAACGAAATCATTCAGCAATATTATTCTAATCAAAATGATCTTAAGAATCTAAAGCTTACGTCTGCAAAACTTCTGCACTTAAATCATGATTTTGTTAACGAAAACGACAGGATTTTTAAGCAAATCTCTGGTGTTCTGAACACTTCCGCAATAGAAAAAATTAATCAAAAGACGGAACAGCAGATTCGTATTCAAAAAAAAAGAACTACCATTTTATTAATATCAGTTCTTGCCCTGATCCTTATTTTTATTCTGATATTTATTTTTGTGAGAATAAAACACCTGAACAAAAGGAAAATCATGGAGAAAGAAAAATTATTATTAGAAAAAGATAAAAAAATTCTTGAACAGGATATTGGATTTCAAAATGAAAAAATTAAAAACCTGCATCAAAATCTTCATCTGAAGACTGAAACTGAAAAAGTATTTTTAGAAAATTTAAAAAAGATAAAAAAAACAAATAACGCAGGTGGAGAAGAAATAATAAAGGATTTGTTTTTAAATATTAATAATCTCATACAAATTAATAAACGAAACATCATCATTAATGAAAGCGATATTGAATCTCAGAGATTTATACAAAAAATGTCCGAAACTTATCCTCTTTTAACGAATAAGGAATTAAAAATGTGTGCTTATTTCAGAATGAATCTTTCTTCAAAAGAAATTTCGTCATTAGAAAATACAACTACAGGTACCGTAAGAGTATATAAAACAAAAATAAAAGCCAAAATGAGCTTAGACAGAGAAACAAAATTAGATGATTTTTTGAAGAGCATTCAGTTTCACGACCTCTAATCATTTCTGCCGCTGCAGAAGCTATTATGGCAGTTGTAGAACTTGTTCCGTTAAACCTATGGTAAGTTCTGTTGCTGTCGCCATCATATTGTACCTAAGACCCCTATCCTGCTTTGTATTTTAATTTAAACCATTTCTACATCATGAATTTTAATATTTTGCCCCGTGATCTCTCTTGACCAGGCATATTTTGCAGCTATTCCAGAATAATCATCATTGAGGTAGGCTTGACCGATTTCTAAATCAGGGGTAGCTATAAACGCTTTGATAAATGGAGGTTCGATAGGAGTATTGTTCATCACAGAAACATCTTCCACTTCCGGAAACCTTTGAAGAGTTATGTTATGATTTTGCTTATCAGCCTTATCGGGTAGATTCTGGCCGTAAAAAAGACAAAAACTGAAAATTAATAACGTAAAAATTCTAAATTTCATTTTCATATTATAATATTTTAAATGATTCCTATTCAAATATACATTATTAATGAGAAATATTGCGAAAAGGTAAAATAATCAATGCAATTAGATAAACTAGCGATATTTTGACTCATGATACAATAGAAAAGCTAATAAAATAAATATAAATCATCATTTAGTGAAATTAAATTTATGACTAAAACCTTAAAAATATGCCTAAATTTCACTAAAAATCATATTCAAAAGCCCGTTTACATTTTATAATCTGAATTTTCTTGCCGTAACTACACGAAGTTTATTCTCTATTTCAACAACAAGAAAGACTGAAATCATAACTAATTGGGATTAAAAAATTGATACCTTAATTAATTTCAATTAAAACGGGCTTATACTTATTTATTAATCTGTTGAATCTTAAAAGATATAGTTTTATTTATACCAAAAACATTTTTTTCCATTTTGCCACCGTGTTTCTACTCAGCTGGAAATGATTCGCCAATTGTACATTATTGAGGTTGTGATCTTTCTGATACTTCAGAATATACATAATACTGGGTTTTTGATAGGAACGATGCCTTTGATTAAAGGTATTATCCGCCAAGCTCGCTTTTCCGAAAATTGTTTCATTAAGACTTATTATATCCAATACCGAGAGAGAAGGTTTTTTTAGCAATAACTTGCAGAATTCTATCTTTTCGGGAAACCGTTTGATTAAAATATCTGTATAAATTCTTTTATAATCAGGTGCTAAATTTTCCATAACAGTTTTTTATTTCTACGTTTACAACTTTGTGATCTTTAAAATAAACAAATAATACTTTGCTTTTAATAATCCAAATTCTATTTAAGGTATAGGTCCATACATCGGACGGAAAAAAATTGTATTCCTCCCCCATTTCCAGTATAACCTCTTTCTTGCTTTTCTCTACAAGATACTTGTAATCTGTTTTCATTATTTTATTAAGACTCATTAATTTTTAATTTTCCGAATTTTGCTTACTATATTTATTCAACCAGCTATGAAGTGTTGTCTTAGGAATTCTATATTCTTGTATAATTTGAAGTTCCGTTTTTTCTCCTTTTTCCAACAATTCTAAAATAAAATCTATAATATTTTTAGTATAAATATTTTTTCGAAACTGGGGCATTTTAGATTTTTTCACTTTTCCTATCTGATTATACCCCGTATTAGATTGGGGTGCATATAAAATAATATGCTGAGAATAGAGTCTGAAAAAATCGTATTTCAAGAGCTTACTCCATTTCAGCAAAAAAGCCGTCGAGATATTTTCTTCCTTATACATTGCTTCTATTTCAGTTTCAGAACATTTTAGAGTATTACAGATACGAACTTGATCTATTTCATTTTCTAAAACTTTTTGTTTAATTAAACTTCCTATGTGTATATTTTTTACATTCATTGTAATCAACTCATTATTCTTTTATTTCTATCGTTAAATTTTAAACATTTTTAGATCAATCAAATTAAAAAGCCAGGCAACTGAAAACACACGCGATGATAAAAAGATGTACAAAAAAAATTAAATCAAAAATTGCCTGGCTAAAAACTAGAGTTTTATCACCGTGCTTATCAAAAGACGAACTTAACTTAATTTTGATAAGGTATTTATTATAGAGACCTCTTGGGAATTTTTCTCTCCCATCATTTGTGTTGGTAGGGTTGAATAGAAAGAGGTCTCTGAAATAATATATATTAGATTATTTTCTGTTTATGAAATAAGTTCTTACAATCATATATTAAATACAGATGTAAAAGGTTTAAAAAAGTCATTGATAAAATTGTTTTTTTTATTCTATATATACATTTATTAGATGTTTAAATTTCACACACAAAGACATTGTAAAAATGACTGTAAGAGAAGAATATATTTTCTTAAAGATTTTTTTTCATTTTCAATAAAAAAAGAAAAGAGGTATTATCATTTTAGAATTATACCTCTATTCTACGAAATACTTGAATAAGTAGATGCTCATTCTTTCTTTGATATAATGATATTGTGTTTTTTTCTCATTTTACAATTTTGATTTTTTTAATCTTCAAATCAAGAATTGAATTTTAAAAGTATCTAACATTTTGTTTGTTTTAAAAGAAATACATACATCACTGGTACAACAGACGTATACTACACGAATACACCCAACTGAAAATCAATAACATGAATCAAAAGCATAATAAAAAATGATACATTTTCAAATAGATTATATCTCATCCACCCATTTATAAAGATCAATTTCAGACGGGATATTGAAAGATTTTCTTAAACGGCTTTTTTTGGTCTGAACGGTACGAAATGTAAGATGTGCATATTCGGCAATATCTTTTGTGGTGAAGCCTAATTTAAGTAAAGCACAAAATTTTAGCTCATCAAAAGTCATATCAGGGTTTATTACGATTAGATTATTATAAAAGTTCGGGAAGAAATTTCTAAATGCCGGCATAAAAGAAACATCATTATTTATCGCAAGTTTAACGAGATCTTCTATATTGTTATTAATAGTATCTGTATTCAATTTTCGTTTCAGAGCTTGAATCATATTTTCGCTTCTAATTGTTTTATGGTAAAGTTTAGCCGTTACATAATTTTTTCTTGCAATAAAGTATCCATTAAGAATCGTTATCATGAAAACTTGAAAGAAAGTGATAATCCGTTGGTTTTTAGTTAACAACTCATCTTCGTGGTCTTTCAATCTGAAAATATTAAAATCATAAAAATGACTTATAGAAAACAGAATAGTAATCATGACATAAATAATAATCCTAAAAAAAAATTCGTTTTTCCCATTGAAAATAAATAAAACAGCCGATAAAACCGCGAAATAATATAAGGCAATCCCATTATTAAAACCACCAATACAGGAAAAATAAAAAATTAACAATAATAATAGTAAACAACACCCTAGTAAAATAAAAGAATTGAAACGGACCTTTGTAAATAAAAATAAAAGGAGAAAAATAACTCCTAAAGCAAACAGAACATAAAAATTAATCCAAAATCCAAACAACAGATCCCTGACAGAATCAATAAAAAAAAATATTGAAATAAGAAAGTTATACTGATTAAGTATCTGTAATTGTATTCTTTTTAAGTTATTTACATCTTTCGGAATATGATAATTGGAAACAAAATTCCAAAACTTTTTAAACAAATTCATATGATAAATAATCGGATTTGCACTAAAGTTAACTGAGAGTTTACATACTCCTTTGTATTATTCATTACCCAGTCTTTCGCTCCATTCCCCAATTAAAGGGTAGTACATACGCACTCCCCTGGTTTCAACATCTAACAATGTCATAAATAATATTCTTTTCATAATTAATTTTTTTTCATTCTTAAGAAGCACTTGAAAAAATTCTATATTGTCTATCAATTCAGATATAATTTGAAAGACTTATAAAAACTATTTTCGAGCAAAATTTTTATCAAAAATAGTTGTATTCTCTTCATAACTCTAAAAAATTAAATATTGAAAAACATTAGTACACATAAACAGAATTGTAAAAAAACATTAGAATTTAAATATCCAAGACATTGATAAATAAACATTTAAAGAATCAATATTATTAATTTTTGAAAAGAAAATAAAATTCTTTAAATTAGTAATTTGTATAAATAATAAGTCGTTAATTTGCTATTAGTTATTCAGTTAGTTCTAAATTTGACTATCTAAATAGGTAATATTTTTTTTAAAAACACAAATATCCCCCCGTGAAGCCTTCTATCTGTATTCTATTTTTTGTTCTTTTTATGGTGACTTCTTGCAATAGTGCTAAAGACAACGATTACTTTTATAATCTTGATAAAAGAATTCGTTTAGACTTAGAAAACCAGTCAAAAGTTAATATTATTAAGAATAAAGAATTAGAAAAATACAATCAAACTCATGCTAAAAAATACCTTTTAGGAGTAAAATACATAGATTTATCTCTTTCAAGAGCTAAAAATGATCCTTTATTACAAATCCCTCTTGTTTACGAGTTATTAAGCATTAATAAAGAGGAATATGATTATATAACAATCATCTGCAATTTTCATCTTGCTCTTTATTTTGAAAAAAATTCTCCTAAGCTGGGACTAAGATATCTCGATAAAGCTATTCTGGTCTCCCAAAAAACAGAAAAAAAATACTATCTCCCTCATTTGTATCATGCAAAAGGAAGATGGCTTTACAATGAAAAAAAATATCCTAAAGCTATGTTTTATTTTAACAAAGCCTTACAGAATTATAAAAAAGAAGACACGCTTTATATTGCATCAATGCACAATAATTTCGCATTATGTAATGATAAACTAAATAATATAAAACTGGCCGCCGAAGAGATAAATACCGGTATCACAATATTAGGAAACAAGAAAAATCTTACATCTGAAGAATTATTGTTTTTCCATTATATGAAAAGTAATCAAGGAGAATATTATTTTAAATTAAAAGATTACAAGGCATCTGAAAATATATTCAAACAAGAATTTGATTTTTATTTGAATAGCGGAAAATACCCTACAGAATTGATTTCTACTGCAAAAATATTATTGAATATTTATGAAGTCACCAATCAGTCTGCCGAGAAGAAAAATATGATTGCTTTTTTCTTAAAAACCGAAAAAAATTTAAAAATTATTTCGGATAAAATTTTAGTTCATAAAGTTCTGCAGAAATATTATTTAAAGAACGATGATCTTAAAAACCTAAAGGTCGTTTCAAAAGAATTAACGAAACTCAATAACGATTACAGCGAACAATCGAGCAAGAAACTTGCTACTCTTTCTGATCTTCTCAATAATTACAGGATAAAAAATACTAATCAAAAAAATGAGTATAAAGCTAATATTGAAAAGAAGAAAAACCTAATCATCATAATTTCAATAGTTTTGGGATCGATTGTTCCTTTAATAGCAGTATCTCTGAAAGTAAAGAAAAAGAAAAAAGAAAAAGAGATCTTAGAATATCACAAACAAAAGCTCGAGAGTGATATAAAGCTGCAAAAAAATAAAATTGAGAATTTACAACTTAATCTCAATCTGAAAATGGAAACAGAAAAAGCATTTCTGGAAAACCTAAAAAAAATTAAAAAATTAAAAAACATTGATATAGAACAGACCTTGAGAGACCTCTTTTTTAAAATTAATAATCTAATCGAGATTGATAAAAAAAATAATGAATTAATAAGTGAAAGTTCTCTGGAAAATAAAGTGTTTATTGAAAAGGTTTCCAAAAAATTCCCTTTTTTAACTAATAAAGAACTTAAACTTTGTGTCTACTTCAAATTAAACCTGTCTGCAAGAGAAATATCTTTATTAGAAAATATTGCAGAAGTAACGGCAACTGTTTATAAAGCAAAAATAAAAGCTAAAATAGGGCTTACAAAAGAAATGAATTTTACTGATTTTTTAAATAACATATAGCTTATTGGGCATTTGAATAACAGTTATGATTTTATATAACAATTTTGTCAACCTTATAAAAATAGACTCTTTTTCGCCCAAGCTATAAAATTTCGGTCTTTTTTTTAAAAATTTTTATTTTGGGAAAATTCAATCTAATCTTTTGGTTATTAATTATGTAAAGTCAATAAAAAAGCGGTCTAAAAATATTCATTAAAAATTATTGCATATTTTATTTTGAATTATAAAAAAATATTCTATCTTTGCACCCACAAAAAACAAGGTAATTCTTGTTAAAGATGACCTTTAATCGGGGCGTAGCGTAGTCCGGTCATCGCGCCTGGTTTGGGACCAGGAGGTCGCAGGTTCGAATCCTGCCGCCCCGACTGTTTTCATAGTTTTCTCAAAATTATGCAATGGGTGCGTAGCTCAGCTGGATAGAGCATCTGCCTTCTAAGCAGACGGTCTCAGGTTCGAATCCTGACGCGCTCACTTAAAACTCACAAGAAATTGTGAGTTTTTTTGTTTTTATATCTTCTGTTGTTTTTTTTAAAATATTTCAAATCTTATTTATTTCTTTATACAATCCTTACCTGATTTATAAAACTTACTTAAAACTCAAAAGATATAGCTCTCTTGCTTCTATTAATCACATCAATACTTTTCTATGATTAATCGAAATAGATAAGAAAGCAGCAGCTATTCAAGCTATTATTCGAACAGCAGGTATTTTTAGATTACAAATTTTCTTTAAAGAATGACAAAAATTTAACACAAAAACTCCTTAAGTCCGGAGACAAAAGGAGTTGATTATCATTAATTCAGTAATAGCTTTTTTACTGTATTTAAGTTAATTATACATTGTATTAAGAACCTATCTTATATATAAAAACATGGGTGGATCCTGCATGTAAGCTATTTCCTGGACCACTACAATTTCCGCTTTGCCCTCTTCCTAATTTGATGTCCCAAGTTCTATTAGCAGGAATTACTCCTGTATAAGATATAGTACCTCCATGGTTACTGAATAAACCTTCATTGTGAGAAGATGTACTGTGGATTCTTGTAGTACTACTAGTTTGATAGGGAAAATCCACAAAATAAGAACTTAAGGTACACGCTGCTTGATGATCGCCTTCATAAATATAATCAATTTTATAAGTTCCCCCTTTTCCAAAAGTTACAGTAGATGTTGAGATGTTGTACGATAACCCAGGAATGTTATTCTTAATTTCTGTCATAGGAGTAAGTTGTTCTTCTCCTGCTCCAATCCCATTCAAAAAATTGTTTATGTCGCTTGTCAATATAAATACTGCAGGAAGTGGGATCGCTAGATCATCCAAAGCTTCTTGAGAAAGAAGTAATTCCCATTGATTTGAAGCACCGTTGAATTTATACATATTATTTGCAATTACATTGTCGGGTGAAGTTCCTGCAGTAGCCAGATTGTAGACCATTAACCCATTTGCCGGAGAAGGGATGGTAGAGACATCTTGTTTGCCCGTCAAAGAAGTTCTAGGTATTAATAACCCCTTGTTGGCAGAATTGATATCCAGCATGGCAGAAGGATCTGCATTCGCTGTTCCTATTCCAATTTGTGAGGATATCGACATTGAAAGTGAGATCGCTAATAATAAAAATAATTTTTTCATTTTTTAAAAATTTATACGTTTAAATTGTTTGGTTAAAATGTAGCTACTCCGCAGTTACTTTTAAACTATTTTATCAAAAGTAGATATTGAATAGAAACTGAAGGGTTTCTTAATCCTATCAATATACTGACAGAGAATGTATAATATTGATGTCAATTGAATAAACTCTAATAATACCTAATACTAACATTAAAAAGGAGGTGAATAATTTTTTAATGATTTTAATTTTTTTATCATTTTTTTGAAGAAGTTTTTAAATACACCTCTTAAGCATTCTGGCATTACTCCTCTATTTAGAAAAATTACCAATAGATTTGCTGTATTTACAATACATAATTTTGTACTTTAATTATACTGAGCGAAGGATTTGTATTTGTATTTGTATTTGTATTTGTGTATTTATAAAATTAATACCTACCGGTTCAACTCATTGAAAATCTTCATCCTTATTATGGGGTGAATTTATTTCGTTAAATCAAAACTATAAGTAATTTTATCGTTAATAAATGTTAGCAAAAGTTAATATTTTTCATATAAATCATTATTATTTATAAAATTAACCTATTTAAAATCAATACGTTTCAAAAAAACACATATTAGAATTTTAATTAATCTTTTGTCACTCCTTTCTTTAGATGAAAATGTATACAGAAGTATGCTTTTTCAAAATATAACTCATTATCTTCATGAAAACTTTACTTCCCGTTTAGATAAAAGCTGATTTTTTTTGCAGTAAAGGTTCTTTAAAAAATGACAAAAATTTAACACAAAAACTCCTTAAGTCCGGAGACAAAAGGAGTTGATTATCATTAATTTAGTAATGGTTTTTTTTACTGTATGTAAGTTAATTATACATTATATTAAGAACCTATCTTATATATAAAAACATGGGTGGATCCTGCACGTAAGGTATTTCCCGGACCTTCACAGTTTCCGCTTTGCCCTCTTCCTAATTTGATTTGCCAAGTTTTATTAGCAGGAATTACTCCTGTATAAGATATAGTACCTCCATGGTTGCTGAATAAACCTTGACCGTGACTAGCTGTACTGTGGATTCTTGTAATACCGGTTTGATATGGAAAATCAACAAAATAGGAACTTAAGGTACACGCTGCTTGATGATCGCCTTCATAAATAAAATCAAATTTATAGGTTCCGCCTTTTCCAAAAGTTACAGTAGATGTTGAGCTGTTGTACGATAACCCAGGAATGTTATTCTTAATTTCTGTCATGGGAGTAATTTGCAAGAATCCTGGTGCTACTCCATTCAAAAAATTGTGCATGTCGCTTGTCAATTTAAATACTGCAGGAAGTGGGATCGCTAGATCATCCAAAGCATCTTGAGATAGAAGTAACTCCCATTGATTTGAAGTGGTGTTGAATTTATAAATATTATTTGCAATTACGTTGTTGGGTGAAGTTCCTGCGGTAGCCAGATTGTAGACCATTAACCCATTTGCGGGAGAAGGGATGGTAGAGACATCGTTTTTGCCAGCCAAAGAAATTCTAGGTATTAATAACCCCTTGTCGGTAGAATTGATGTCTACCATAGCAGAAGGATCTGCATTAGCTGTTCCTACTCCAATTTGTGAGGATACCGATATGGAAAGCGATATCGTTAATAATAAAAATAATTTTTTCATTTCTTAATGTATTATATGTTTTTCTTAGTTGTTTAATTTTCTTGTACAAGAGAGAACAGAAGCAGTGATATATCATTGTCTTTTGAGGGAATTTTACATACAGATCCCAAGCATATTTGATATATTTATATATTGAATTCAGAAAAAATACCGATAGATTTATGGTATTTACAGTACACCGTCTTGTTCTTCAATTACGCAGCGTTAATGATTTGTGTTTTTAGAATCAATAGGTATCGACGTGTGTTTGGGAATCTCGAAACCTAAAAAAGAGTTTACTAATTTTTTCATTATCCTTGATTTTGTGTTTACCATATAAAACATGTTTACTGTTTTATAAATATTTAAAGCGAATCTTAATATCTATTCGTTTCTTGTTTGCAAATTTATTCTCAAAATCAAAAGCATCAGATAATTTAACCCTTAATAACTATTAGCAGCCGTCAGTATTTTCAAAAAAAAATCATTAGTAACAGAAAATATAAAAAATTAAAAATCAGTAAGTTTACAAAAAAACAGCTATTAGAATTTCACAACTTTTCTGTTAGACTAAATTTGCATATTATATCTAAAAACTTACAAAAAAAGAAACCAATTTTCTGTTATTAGAATTAGTATTTATCCCAAAATATTCTATTTTTTTTAATTTTTCTCTCTATATAAAATTCTCAACATTCATTATTTATTGTTTTTTTAATCCTATTCTAAGAACCTGTTTAAAATTTTCTTACAAAGAAGTTTTGGCATTAAGAAGTTGAAAAAAGGTCAGAAAGCTGAAGCAAGTTTAGGAATTAAGAATAGCAAGTATCTATCTAATAATTTAAATATAGATTTCTTCCGGTTTATTTAAATATAAATCGATAAATTCTGTAAAACTATCGGCAATGATTTTAAAATCTTCACCACACAAAATAAAAATCCTATTGTTTAAAGACAGATCGGGATGTAATTCAATTCCAAAGACATATAAATTGAACTGATATTCTCCAAAAACGAAAACATTTTCGATTCCTTCGAAATTAAGTTTACTGTAATCCGGAATTCCCTTCCAATTTATTAATTCTTCAGAAATTTTCTTTGTACGGTTAATGCTGTAAAATTCATATAGATTATTCAAGGCAGCGTTTCCACTTCCATTCAATTCCAAATAATAGTTTTGTAAATCGAGAGGAATTTCAATGTTATATTTATTTTGAAAAGCTTTAATTTCACCAAAATCAGCAGGAAAAACCTTCACTTCATTTTCTTCGAAATTCTTTTGTAATAATTTTAAATCATAAAGCTCTCCTTTTGTCATTGCATAAAAATTAAAAACCACCGTAAATATACAGTGGTTTTCATATTTATATTAAAAATTCTCTATTTCAATTTATAAGAATTTCCGTTCCAAAGATAGGTTTTAGAAGCTTTTTTCTTCTTTTCCCGATCTTTCTCATCCTTTTCCATTTCTTCCATTTTAAAGATAAAAGCGCTAGGAATTCCGCCTTTATCATTCGGGAAAATAAATTCTTCGGTATGATAATAAACATCAGCATCGCCTACATTCATTAATTGAGGAAGAGCGATCAATTTCCTGTCTTTAAACAAAATATATTGGTCATACCCCGCAATTCCACAAGCCTCACCGGAAACTGTTGCTTTTAAAGTAAATTCAACATCTTTAAGCTTATGATTGCTTTCAATATTGAAACTTCTGAAATTTAAACTTTCACCGGAAACCCGTCTCAAAAGAAACCTCATCGATCAAAAGATTTCCTTCAACCATTTTTATACCTGCGATGTTCTGCTTATAGTTTTGATTGAATTGTTTGTCCTTTTTATCAACTGTTTTTGTTAATCCGAAAAGAAAATCAAATCCGTTTTTATTTCTATAACCAACAGCCAGATTTCCGCCCCAAACATAACCTTCGGAGGTTTTATCGCCTTTTTGATAAGAGATTTGATACCAGTTTGCACTTCTTTCACCTAACTGCAAGACAGTTTTCTCTTTTTTAAGAATTAAAATCTGCTGATTCGTTGGCAATGAATCTACAACTTGAGAACTCACATTTGGTGATTGTCGGATTCTTGCCCAGTCTGTGAAAATTTTCTGCGTTTTATTTTCCTCAAAATCGAAAATTCCGTTGGCGTAAGCTTCTTCCTGAGCAGAAAAAATCTGTACAACGAATAAAAATAAAACTGTTAATAAAGATTTCATGATACTATTTTTGAATTCAGTTTTTTAACGCAAAGCTCGCAAGGTTTTTCTTTAAAATAATTGGGAATATTTTTCGTTCGCAAAGGCGTTACACTCAGCAAAGTTTACAAAAAGACTCCTGATTAAATCACTCTATTTTTCAAGCAATAAACTTACCCATTCTTCGCGTTGAAGTTTCTTTTTTAATTCTAATCCGTTTTCTTTGCAAATTTCTAAAATATCATCAACATCAAAGAAACATAAGCCCGAAAGCAATAATTTTCCGCCGTCATTCAACACAGAAACATACGTTGGAATGTCTGAAATCAAAATATTTCTATTGATATTCGCTAAAATAATATCGTAATTTTCTTTTCCTAAATTTTCGGCAGTTCCCAGTTCAATATCCAGTTCAACATTGTTTCTTGCAGCGTTTTCTTTTGAATTTTCTACCGACCATTCATCAATATCGATCGCTTTTGTTTCTCCGGCTCCAATTTGTTTTGCATAAATCGCCAACACCGAAGTTCCGCAACCCATATCCAATACTTTTTTGCCATTGAAATCGATATCCATCATCTGTTGGATCATCAAGTGCGTTGTCGGATGATGTCCCGTTCCGAAAGACATTTTCGGCTGAATGATAATCTCGTGCATTCCCGGAACAGATTCATGGAATTCTGCTCTGATCAAAACTTTATCATCAATATTAATAGGTTCAAAATTCTTTTCCCATTCTTCATTCCAGTTGATATTCGGCATTTCGGTGAAAGAATATTCTATTTTCACTTCTTCGTTCTGGAAAAGCGGAAGCGTTTTCAACTCTTCTTCCTTAAAAAGATCTGCCTGAATATATCCTAAAATACCTTCGTGTTCTTCCGTAAAACTGTCGAAACCTATCTCAATAAGCTCCGCCATCAATATATCACTCCAAGGCTGAAGCGGAGAAATCTTGAAATCGAATTCTAAATAATTTTGCATGTGAATAATTTGTTGCAAAAATAGCGAATTAATAGGATAGTTTGACAAACAGTTAGTAGTAGAAATGTCACACTAGGCGAAGTCGAAGTGTTTTTTTAAACGCAAAGAGCGCAAAATTTTTATTAAAATCATCCTGCATATTTTCGTTCACAAAGGCGTTTCACTCAGCGAAGAACACGAATCTTTTAACAACCTTTGTCATTCTGACGAAGGAAGAATTTATGCAACATTAAAGTTACCACAAAGTTTGTCATCTCGTAGAGATCTAGGCTACGTTTCTTAAATTATTGTTGAATCGATTCCTACAGATGAAAACCTGAATATTGAAGTGACAGACTTTGTATAAAGAAAGCGGACTAAAGTCCGCTCCTATTGATGTTTGAAAATTCTGATTTTAATCAATCTCTCATTATGGATTTGTAGAGAAAATAGAACCGTTGGCAATCAAAGCTCTTCTGTTCATTTTCAGAATATCTCTTACCCATTCTGCGAAATCTTCCGGCTGAAGAACTGTTTCCGGGTTTCCATCTGTTAAACCACCTTGAATAGACATGTCGGAAGCAATTGTACTTGGTGTCAAAGTGATGACACGGATGTTTTGCTTTCTCCATTCCGCCATCATCGATTGAGATAAAGAAACTACCGCTGCTTTTGATGCTGCATACGCCGACATATTTGGTCCGCCCTTCAAACCTGCTGTTGATGCGACGTTAACGATATCTCCTTCCCCTTTTGCTTTCATAAAAGGATGAACCGCTTTTGCAGCATAATAAACTCCGAAAAGATTGGTTTTAATCACCTGTTCCCAAGTTTCGGAAGGCATTTCTTCGATCGAACCAAAATCTCCGATTCCTGCATTATTGATTAAAATATCAACTCCGCCTAATTGTTCTGCCAAAGATTCGATTCCCGATTTTACTTCTGCTTCAACATCTACCGAGAAAACGGCATACGCAGAATTTACTCCAAGATTTTTGATTTCTTCAACGGTATTTTTAAGATTTTCTTCGTTTCTTCCTGTGATCGCCACGTTTACCCCTTCATTCGCCAAAGCCAAAGCAACGGCTTTACCAAGACCTCTTCCTCCACCTGTAACGATGGCGTTTTTTCCGTTTATGTTCATATGTAAATAGTATTTATTCGTTTAAGCAAATTTACGAAAGTGATTTTTGATTGAAACACAAATGCCGCAAATGTTTTTCACAAATGACACGAATTTTTAAGCATACAATTTTAATTATTTTTTTAAGTTTTGGCTAAAGCCAATCTCATTGTGTTAAATGAAAAACGGGCTTCCTTCGACAAGCTCAGGATAACATGCCCGTTCCTATTGATAATAGCATACTTTTTATTTACAGCATAATTTATTTGTGTTTACTCGTGAAAAACATTTGTGATTATTAGTGTTTACAGACAGATTTAAATAAAAACGAAACCGACTCCACATGAAGTCGGTTTCTTTGAAAGTATAGTAAAAATGAAAATTAAGGAATGAGAACAGGAGTTTGCACCTCAAATTCTTCTGATGTTGAGAACTGATTTCCATACATATCCACTGTTCTTACCTCAACCTTATGTTTTCCTAGAGAAAGTTTTTTCGGGAAAGCACCTGTCCAGATGTGTTTTGACATTTCCGGGTTTGAAGGTCTTCTTCCTGGTAAAAGATTCGGAGTAACGTCCCATTTGAAAACCGACATTACAAAGCTTGGATCCAACGTTTCGTCGTACTCCATTGCTTCCCACTGATCGCCGTCGATTCTATATTCTACCTTGTCTTTTTTGCTTCCCATGAAGAAATTCGCCAAGATTTTTGCAGAAGTTCTTCCGGGAATTGCTTTCGGAACATATAAACCGATCTGATAATCTTCCGGTTTTCCGGCAGTTTTGTACTTAACTTTATATTGATTATCATTAAAACTGATAAAAGAATATCCTTTTGCCGTACCGTCTCTCATCGTAGAAGTCGGTAATCCTGCACCATCTGCAGTTCCAGACCACCAATCGCCGCAAGTAGTTCCTGCGTTGTATTCATGAAGATCTTTTGAACCGTTCCAACCTGCTTGTTTTCCGTAGAAAATCTGTTGTTGAATGTGTGTATGAGCTGATAAAATCAAAGCATTTTGGAAAGGCGTTAAGTAATCAAATAATTTTTGACGGTCTGCATTTCTGAAGTTGTCTTCGTTTTTATGCTCCAACGGAATGTGGAAAGAAACGACAACCAATTTGCTTTTATCAACCAATTTCAAATCATTTTCAACGAATTTTAATTGATCTTCACGGAAACCGCCCCAATATCCTTTTCCATCTCTCGGATCCGGATATAAGATGTCATCCAAAATAATGAAGTGAACATTTCCATAATTGAAAGAATAATTGGCAGGTCCGAAGTTGGATTCAAATGTTTCATCTGAAAGCATATCTTCTTTCGCCTCGTAATTCATATCGTGATTACCCATGACGTTGTACCAAGGTAAACCAACTTCTTTCATCACGTCTGCATAAGGTTTTTGTAAACTTAAATTATCTCCAACCAAGTCACCCAAACTGATTCCCAACACCGCATTTTTCTTGGTATTTTTAACCTCGTTTACAATAGATCTTTTGAAATAATCCAACTCCTTTTCTGTGTAAGGTTGCGGATCTCCGAACACTAAAATGTCGAAATTTTTGCTTTCGTTTTGTTTATTTAATGCAAAATTTAATTCTTTCGGAAGCTCTCCAGTCGGTGCAGATCCTTTGTATTTGAAATCTGTAGGAGAACCTTTTGGCTTATATTGATAGTAATATTGAGGAAGATTATTCCCGTTTACAGGCGTCATATATCCTGAAGGTTTGATCACAAAAACTGTCTGACCTTCCTGAATTGGCAAGCTGTATCTTCCGCTTTTGTCCGTTAAAACAACCTGATTTCCGTTTGAAACAGAAACTCCTTCGATTCCTTTTTCTTTATTTTCTTTTTTAAGATTTTTGTTGCTGTCTTCAAACACATATCCTGAGACAGAGGTTTGAGAGAATGCCATTGCTGAAATTAGCAGACACGGCATTAAGAATTTTATATTCATTTTACTTTATTAAATTGTTTTGTTGCTGAGTGTTTTTTTTCATTCGCAAGGGCGTTAACACTCAGCAATCTTTATGATTAATTGTGATTTGGTGATTTTTAATTATGGCTTATTCCACCAAACTTTTACATTGATATTATCACCGCCCATTTGCTGAACTGCAGCCTGATAATTTGTTGTATTCAACACTCTCGGGTTCGGAGGATACATTAATCTTGAAGGCATATTTCCGTTGTTTAAAAGTCCTCCGTTATTTGGAAGTACTGGGAAACCGGTTCTTCTTTTTTCAAACCACTGTTGCTGATCTACGAAGAATAAAGCCACATATTTCTGAAGCATAATTCTCTCTAAACTTCCGTTATAAGCCACGTTTGGATTTGTTAAATACGTTGCTGGCATCGTAGAACCCCATTGCTCAATCGTTGCTTTTACTCCGTTTTCGTAGAAGGTTTGTGCGCTTCCCGGGATAATTCCTTTGTAAGCTAATTCTGAAAGGATAAACTGTAATTCAGCGTAAGGAAAAACAAGAATATTTAAAGGAGCTTTGGCAAGGTTCTGATTCATATTGGAAGGTTGGTAAGTGAAAACCGTTCCATATGCATATCCTGTCGGAACACCTTTGTAGCCGATATTTGGTTGAGGTGGCGCAATATCTTTCGCCTGACTAAAAAACAATGCCATACGAGGATCATTATTTGCCTTTAAAGTTTCCACAAAAAATGCTGAAGCCGCTCTGCTTGTTGTAAAATCCTGTGGTCTTGCAATTGGAGGCAGAAGTGGTGAAACTCCTGTTACATTCACTTTTGCTGTTTCTGCATTGCTCTGGAAAATCGGATATTTTACAGGATCACTGATGATCTCTACAATTCTTTGATTCACATTAACGTCGCCGTTTTTGGCTAAAATTCTTGTTAACAACCTTAATGAAAGAGAATTACAGAATTTTTTCCAGTTAACAATTCCGTTTACATCGCTTTCTGCTTTATAAAAAAGATCAGTTCCCGTTAACGGTTTTGTCGTGATGAAAAGTGAGTTTGCAGCCTTTAAATCATCCAATAATTGAACATAAATATCTTTCTGCTTATCAAACTTAGGCTTAGAAACAGCTTCATCCAATTTTGATGCTTCACTGAACGGTACATCGCCATACGTATCGGTAAGATTTGAATAAACCCAAGCATTAAGAACCATTGCGATCGCCTGATAATTAATATCATTATCTCTTATTGCCGCTTTTTTCATATCGTTGATCTGCATCAGCCATTTGTAGCTGTTGTTCCAGAAACCGGCACCTGTATTTTCAGTAATATAATAACGGCTCAAAGAGTTTCCTTCATTAGGAAAGTCAAGAGAAACCTGCATGATATCGAACGTGAAATCGTTTGCACGCATGTAGTTGATAGAAGACATATTGTACTGAATCGGCACCAATAATTTTGAAGCTACAGGCTCGCTGATTCTACTTTCGTCGACGTTTACCTCATCCAGATTTCTGTCACAAGAGACTGAAACCAATCCAATTCCTGCGATTAACAATGTATTTAAAAGTAATTTTTTCATGATTTTAAATTTTAAAATTTAACATTAAGCTGAATACCTACCGTTCTTGCTGTCGGCAACTGTCCCATTTCCACACCCGGAGTGATCTGGTTGTCGTTCAACGTTGCTGCTTCCGGATCGAATAATGGATATTTCGTCCACATCCAAAGATTTCTTCCGAATAATGCGATCGTTAAATCTGTAATTTTAAGCTGCTCAGTAAAAGTTTTCGGGAAAGTATAGGCAATTCTCGCATCTCTTAATTTGATGAAAGACGTATCGAACGTATTCGTTTCTACGTTGGCTCTTCTGTAGTAATCTGCGTAATAAGCCGACACCAACACTCCTTTTGTATTCGGAGAGAATGAACCGTCAGGATTTTGCACCACTCCTTCTCCTACGATTAAACCTCCAGGATTATCTCTTCCGATTAACGTATGCTCAAGCTTTCCTTGTTCCGTCATTTTGTGGTGAGATTGTGAATACGCTATCCCTTTGTACTGTCCGTCAAATGAGAAGCTTACTGTAAATCCTTTATATCTGAATTCGTTTTGAAGACCTGCTCTCCATGACGGATATGCATTTCCTATTTTCTTCATCTGAGTAGGTTTTCCCGTCAAACCATCGCTTCCGTAAATCACCTGTCCGTCTGGAGAATACATCAATCCGTAACCGTACATATCTCCCAATGAACCGCCTACAACTGCATTAAAGTAAACAACACCTCCTACACTTCCCATTGTGTAAGGCTCTCCCTGAAATTCTGCAGGAATAGAAAGGATCTTGTTTCTGTTCAACGACCAGTTTGCGTTTACGCTCCATGAGAAATTTTTATTTTTTATAGGATACGTATTTAAAGTCATTTCAAGACCTCTGTTTCTTACTTCTCCTGCGTTGATTACTCTTCCGCTATACCCTGTTTCCCATAATGCAGGAATTGTAACAATCTGATCTTTAGAATTATTCTGATAAGCTGTTACCGTATAAGTAATTCTGTTTTTAAGAATCGTGAAATCCATCCCTGCTTCTATATTGGTAATCATGTTGGGTCTCAGATTCGGATTCGGAAAGGTTGCCGGAGATTCTACAGAACCCGCAAAATCACTGTTGTTATAATATTTAATTAACTGATAAGGATTTGTATCATTCCCTACTTTAGACCAAGAAGCTCTTAATTTCCAGTAATTAAATTTATCCGATGTTAAATTGAAAATATCTGAAAGAACGAAAGACGAAGAAACCGACGGATAGAAATATGAACGGTTTTCTTTAGGAAGCGTACTGCTCCAGTCGTTTCTTGCCGTAAAATCTAAGAAAATTTTATTTTGGTAACTTACATTTGCTAAACCATATGCACTGTTCACCTGCTTATCATTTGGTCTTGCAAATTTTATAATATTTGAAATACCATTTGGCATCGTATAAATACCCGGTTTTAGAAGTCCGTCTGCCAAATAATCATTCATTGTGTATTCTGTGTAACGGATATTTCCTCCGGCAGATGCACTGAAATCAAAATCGTTGATCTTATTTTTATACGTAAATAAAATGTCATTATTTAAATCCATCAGCTTCACGTGCTGTTCTCTGTACATCCCCTGAAGGTAATTTGCTGTATTCCAAGGTCTTTTTTGGGTACGTTCTTCATTCGTTAATTCCATTCCAGACCTCAACATTACGTCGAAGTTCTTGGTAATTTTATAATTAAGGTTAACGTTTCCTGTGATGAAGTTTTTATCAACG
Organism: Chryseobacterium ginsenosidimutans; assembly: GCF_024807225.1. Classification (GTDB taxonomy): domain Bacteria; phylum Bacteroidota; class Bacteroidia; order Flavobacteriales; family Weeksellaceae; genus Chryseobacterium; species Chryseobacterium ginsenosidimutans. The sequence continues at coordinate 1,555,413 of NZ_JANUCO010000001.1, read as the reverse complement.
CCATTCAGCATTTCGTAAGCGATCATATAAGGATTATCGATGAACGAACTGAACGGGTGAATCTGCTCGATCTGATCTTTCCCTGCTTTCCAAATTGGCTTATACCATGACAAATCTACATTCGGATTCTGGAAGATCATGAAATAAGAGATCGACTGGTTGCTGTATCCTGTTGCAGGTAAATTGTCACTCTTTGTTTTGTTGTAATTTAATTTAATACCGATTTTCAGTTTCTCATTTAATTTATGATCGACTGAGAAAGCTGCATTCAATCTGTCGAAACCTGTATTAGGCATCATCCATTCATTCTTTAAATACGTTAAAGATGATCTGAAAGATGTATTTTCGTTAGAAGCTTCTAGTGCAATATTGTTTGAGAAAGTAGTTCCTGTCTGCCAAAAATCTTTGATATTATTTTTATAAGGCTGCCACAATTGTCTTGTTTTGCTCTGCCCTTCAACTGTAGGATCGTATTGGTAGTAATACTGACCTTCGAATTTCGGTCCGAAAGCACTACTCGTTCCTCCTGTACTTATCCCGTCTGCAGAAGCTCCGTAAGAATAAAAGTAATTTCCATTGGTGTCTTTCTGCATTGTTCCCTGTCCGTATTCGTACTGATAATCGGGCCATTTTAATACCGTATCGTAGCTAGAATAAGAGTTTAAGCTAACCTGTACTTTCCCTTTCTTGCCTTTTCCGGATTTTGTGGTGATCATTACCGCTCCACCTGCACCTCTAGAACCATACAAAGCCGATGCTGTAGAACCTTTCAGGATAGTAACAGACTCGATATCGTCAGGATTGATGGTATTGATCCCGTTTCCGTAATCGATCGGTAAATCTGCCTTAGAACCCGCACCATAAGCTGAGAATCCTGTTCCTGTCGTACTATTATTCATCGGAACACCATCTACAACGATAAGGGCATTATTCTGATCGGGATTCATAGAAATATCACCACGTAATTTGATGATTGAGCTTCCCAAAGGTCCCGCTCCTGCTGTCTGAATTTTCAGACCTGCAACTTTCCCTTCCAACGCCTGCGACCAGTTGTTGTTCTGGGTTTTTAATAATTCTTCTGACTTAATAGTTTCCGCAACGTACCCCAAAGATCTGTCTTGCCTTTTGATCCCCAGAGCAGTTACCACTACTTCGTCAATGTTTTTAATGGTGTCTCTTTTTGCCTTTTGTTGAGCCACCACATTGACACTGACCAGTCCCAATAGTGATAAAATAAATAACTTTTGTGTCTCTTTACGCATATCCTTTTTTGTTTGCGCAAAATTAGAAAGACATTATGGCTATGGTTTTAACATGGTTTTAACATTTATTAAATAATTATTAAACGCTATATGAACTTATGATTAACAAAAATAGACACTCAACTGGTTAATAACAGGTTAAAACCATTAAGGATTATTAATATTAAAGGTTAAATTTATTTACATAACTTTATTGTCTTTTCATGATAAAATAAAATTTTTCCTTTATTAGTAAGAGTTTAGAACAGATTAAGTTTTAAGCAATAGCTTAATCATCAATCATAAAAAAAGCCTATCTCAATGAAGAGACAGGCTTTATAATAAGTTGAAATTTTCTTGAAAATTATTTATTCTTCAACTGATCCGGAATATTGGTCGTGATAAACCCGATTCCCTGAGCTTTTAATTCGTCTGAAACTGCAACATCATTTACCGTCCAAGCATTTGTGATTAATCCCAACGCTTTTGCATCAGCAATCCAAGTTGGATTTTTCTGGAAAATACTGTAGTGATAATCGATCCCGTCTAAGCCTTCGTCTTTGATTTGTTGCGGAGATAATTCGCCTTTCAAATACTGAACTTTAAAAGTCGGTGCAAGTCTTTTAATTTCCTTACAGATATTTAAGCTGAAAGAAATAAAATCACATTGAGATTCAAGTTTCATGTCTTTAATCATTTTGATTGTTTTTGCCGTCAATTCATCTTCTTTTTCCTTCGTTTTATCAGGCTTTATTTCAACAACCAGCTTTAATGATTTATCTTTTTTTCCTTGCTTTAAATAATCTTTCAATGTAGGAAAATCTTCACCGTTTGATAATTTCTCTTTCTTTAAATCTTTAAAATCGGTTTCAGAAATTTCCATTTTCGCGTGATGTTCGTCATGGTTGATCACCAAAACGCCATCTTTCGTCATTCTCACATCAAATTCGGATCCGTAGATCTTCAAATTCTGTGCATTCTCCAAAGATTTCAAGGAGTTTTCTGTTGTTGGTGGCTGCGTCTGCCAATAACCTCTGTGCGCGACAATCTGGGTTTGTGCCTTCATTACTACTGTGCTTAAAACTGCTAACCCTAAGATAAAGTTTTTCATAATATAAATTAGATATTTAAATCAAAAGCCTTTCGACTTTTAGATAAAGGTAATATTTTATTGTTAAAAAGAATATTTTGCTCCGATCTGAATCTGATAAGGATTCCCTGTTAATGGCTCTAAACCGCTTGTATTTAAGCTATATTTAAGCTGTTTTGTAACCTGATCGAATCCTGTAATTCTATAAAGCGACATATTGCTGTACGATTTATTCACGCCCCATTCTTTGTTAAGCAAATTCGCCACGTTGAAAATATCAACAGAAAGCTCGAACGCTCCGATTTTTTCAAACTTGATTTTTTTCGCCACACGAACGTCCCAAACTCCGTAGAATCCATTCTTTCCGCCGTTTCTTTCTGCAATTTTGTTGTTGTAATCGGTGATGTAGTTTTTCAACGCCTGTCCAACTTCCGGATTGTCAATTAAAGTCTGTGTAAGATTCGGGAAAATGTAAGCTAAATCATTAGAATCAACGAAATCTCCGTTTACGTTTCCACCTGCAGTCACAGAGAAACGCGTTCCTCCCATTCCCGCATATCTGATTCCCAACGTAAATCCTGCAATCGTAGGTGAGTTACCATAAATTACCACTTTATTTCTGAACTGATTATCAGAATATGACATTCTTAAATTTCTCGGATCACCTGAAACCAATGTAGACAATGTCGCAGAATTTGCTACGTTTCCGTTGTAAGAAGTGTTATCTTTAATATCTGCCCAAGTATAACTTGCTGTAATTTCCCCATCTTTCCAATAACGGTAACTTGTATCGGCTACGAATGAGAAACTGATTTACTTTTCCGTCACTTACCAATTCAAGAACTCTTCCGAAATTTTTATTGATTCTTCCGTTTTTCCAATCCATTGTTCCGTTTGCCGCAATTGTCGCTGCAGAAACGTAAACTCCTCTTCCTCCTTCATTATCCAACGTGAAATAAGGATTTGAAACCATATTTCTGTCATAATAGAAGTAGTTGTTTCTGCCTAAAGCCATATATCCTGCAAGTCCCGCTCTGAATCTCTCGTTGAAGAAGTGGGTATAAGATACATTTGCTTTATAAACGACAGGAATTTTCGCATCTTTTCCTGTGTAATTAATGGTTGGAAGCTGATATTGAGACAATGTAGGAACTGTTCCGTAATCGTTTCTATAGCTGTTAAAATCTGGAGTAAGACCAATCTGTGAAGGATTAACGTCAACTGTTGCCAAATGTCTTCCATCAAACACCAAATTGTTGATAATCATATAATTGTTGATATCTGAAGAGAAAATACCTGCTCCGAATTTCAAGAAATCTTTGTTTCCTTCATTAATATTCCAGTCAAACTGGAATCTTGGCTGAATGATGAATGATTTGATCTGATTATCGGTTCTGATTCCCATCTCATCATACAATTTCTGATTAAATCCTGCTTTCGGGTATCCTCCGTAATCCAATCTTAAACCAGCCATTAAATCCAGACCTTTTGCAATTTTAGTCTGAATCTGCCCGTAAACTCCTAGATTATAAATATTAGATTTCACTGAAGGATCTTCCATCAAAGGAACTTCTCTGTAAAATCTGTAAGCGATAAGATTATTAAAATTAAATAGATTATCACCACCATTCGCCGTAGGATTCTCTCTGAAATGGAATCTTCCGTTCACCTCACTTCCGTAGATAGATTTTGCCATCGTGTACATTAAATCTGCTCCGAAAGTATATTTAATTTTATCGGTGTTGTAATATAAGTTATCAACAATCTGGAAAACATTATTTCTAAAACTTTCCTGCCCGAAACGGTGACCCCCGATTTGGATATTCGTTGCTTTATCTTTTCCGTCTATGCTGGAAACAATATTCTCAACAATCGCTCTCGGAATAGCGTGTCCCAACTCGTCATTCTGATAACTGTCTTGTGCGGTGTAAAGATATTGAGCTTTCAATTCATTGGTCATGTTCGGCTTTAAGTTCGATCTTAAAGTCAATAATAAACTGTTATCTAAGTTTTTATCATTCCCATAAGACTCAAATGCATTAATTGCCGTATTGTCTCCTAATCCGTTTTTATTTAAATCGTAAGTAAAGTTGTTTCTTAATGTCAATAAGTTTTTATCATTAATCTGCCAGTCTAAACGTAAAAATGCAGCATCAGAATTTCTTACTTTATCGAAGCTTCCAAACTGAGGCGTATTTCCAACTCCATATTTTGCTCTTGCGATGTCTAAGAATTTATTTAAAGTAGCATTTGTTGTATTCAATCTCAATTCGTCATCATGAGATTTGATGTCTGCAATTTGCAATGGCCTAGAATCTAACTGATGATCCCATGCCATGAAGAAATGCAGTTTATTTTTAATGATCGGTCCACCCAAAGAGAAACCAAATTGAGAAGTAGAGAAATCATTATTGATTTTATTTCCTCTGATGTCATATTTGCTAGAAAGCCAATTTGTTCTCAAATATTCCCAAGCGCTCCCTGAAAATTTGTTGGTTCCGGATTTTGTAACGGCACTTATCGTTCCACCACCACTTCTTCCCAATGTCACATCATATTGGTTGGTCGTCACTTTAAATTCACGAACCGCTTCGATGGAAATAGAGAACGGAGCACCACTTCGGCTTGTTGTAGCTCCCGCAGAAGTCGGGTTTTTCGCCGTCATCCCGTCGATCGTAAAATTGGTAGAAGAACCTAACTGTCCGGAAATACTTCCGTTTTTACCGCTTAAAGGAGACAATTCTGCAAGATTGGCAAAATTTCTTCCGTTTACAGGCAATATCCCAATGTTTTTTGTTGTAATGGCTGTTGCAGCACCAAGGTTTCCGATTTTATTTTTAAGATTTCCTACGACTACAACTTCTTCGATCGTTTTTTCGCTTCCCAAATCCATGTTCACCGTTACCTGATCTCCGAAATTCACCGTGTAGCCTTCTCTTTTTTCATCGTTTATGATTACCGTATAAGGTCCGCCAAGAGGAATTTCTTTGAAAATATATTCGCCTCTTGAGTTCGTTTCAGTCTCAGTTTTAAAACCTGTCGATTCGTTTACAATCGTTACTTTCACTTTTTCCTGAGCTGTTTTCCCAACGCCGGTTACCTTTCCCGTAATCGATGCCTGTGTTGTCTGTGCATACGCCAGTGTTCCAAAACTCAAGAACAATAATCCCAATACAATCTTTACTTTTCTCATTTTATCAAATTAGCTGTGCAAAGGTATCTCGACTTTGAGGACCGTGTGTTTACGGGAATTTTAACATTTTTTTAATTATCTTGGAACATTATGTTAAATAAACCTTAACAACACATTTATCCCATACAGAACCAGTTTGTTGGAATATGTTACGCGATTTTAATTTTCCCAGAATATTTTTTAGCCTTATTTTTTTAAATGAAATTACTTTAGTTATTTTTGCTCAAAAGATAGAAACCCAATGTCCGAAAACATTCAACAAAAAATAGAACAACTCCGCAAAGAGCTTCATCAGCACAACGAAAATTATTATCTTCTTGATATTCCGACGATTTCAGATTTTGATTTTGATATGCTGCTGGAAGAACTTCGTGATCTGGAAGCAAAACATCCGGAATTTTACGATGAAAATTCTCCTACCGTGCGTGTCGGTGGAGGAATTACAAAGGTTTTTCCGACTGTTCAGCACAAATTCAGAATGTATTCTTTGGATAATTCTTACGATTTTGATGATCTTGAAGACTGGGAAAAGAGAATTATTAAAACCATTGATGAACCCGTAGAATTCGTAGCAGAGCTAAAATACGACGGCGCATCGATTTCTATTTTATATGAAAACGGAAAACTCGTTCAGGCCGTTACTCGTGGCGACGGTTTTCAGGGTGACGAAATTACAGCGAATGTTCGTACGATTTCGGATATTCCTTTAAAATTAAAAGGTGATTTTCCTGAGCATTTTTTCATGCGTGGAGAAATTTATTTAACCAGAAAAAACTTTAATAATCTTAATAAACTTCGTGAAGAAGAAGGTCTTGATCCCTTCATGAATCCAAGAAATACAGCAAGCGGAAGTCTGAAAATGCAGGACAGTGGCGAAGTGAGAAAACGCGGACTTTCATCTGTTCTCTACCAATTTATTTCCGAAAATATTCCTGCAGAATCGCATTGGGAAACTGCTTCAAAAGGCGCAAGGTTGGGGTTTCAAAACTTCTCAACAGGCAAAATTGTGCACGACGTTGGATGAGGTTAAAGAATTTATTAATTTTTGGGATGTAGAGCGTCATAATTTACCTTTTGAAATTGATGGTATCGTACTAAAAGTCAATTCATTAAAACAGCAAAGACAACTGGGATATACTGCAAAATCTCCACGTTGGGCAATGGCTTATAAATTTAAAGCCGAAAAAGTAGAAACCGAACTGCAAAGTGTTTCTTATCAGGTCGGAAGAACCGGCGCAATCACTCCTGTTGCCAATCTGAAACCCGTTTTATTGGCAGGAACGATTGTAAAAAGAGCATCTCTGCACAATGAAGATATTATTAAAAAGCTTGATTTACATGAGCATGATTTTGTTTATGTAGAAAAAGGAGGCGAAATTATCCCGAAAATCGTCGGCGTAAATACGGAAAAAAGAACCGAAGAGAGCAAAGAAATTGAATATATCAAACATTGCCCTGAATGCGGAACCGAGCTTGTAAAAGTTGAAGATCAGGCCATTCATTTTTGTCCGAATGACCTTCATTGTCCGCCACAGGTTGTGGGAAGAATGATTCATTATGTATCCAGAAAAGCTTTAAATATTGATAATTTAGGAAGCGAAACGATCGAACAGCTTTACAGAGAAAAACTGGTAGAAAATCCTGCTGATTTTTATGTTTTAACGAAAGAACAGCTTCTTCCACTGGAAAGAATGGCGGAAAAATCTGCTCAGAATATCATCTCAGGAATTGAAAAATCTAAAGAAATTGCTTTTGAAAAAGTTTTGTACGGAATTGGGATAAAACACGTCGGAGAAACGGTTGCAAAGAAATTAGTTAAGAATTTCGCCACCATCGAAGAACTGAAAAATGCTACCGTTGAAGAACTCTGCCAAGTTGAAGATATCGGAACAAAAATCGCAGTAAGCATCGTGGATTTCTTCGCCAATCCTGAAAACATTTTAATGATCGAAAGGTTAAAATCTTATGGAGTTCAGCTGATTAAAGGCGAAAGCACGAACGAAGTTTTATCCAATGTTCTGGAAGGGAAAACATTCCTTTTCACCGGAAAATTATCTTTATTTACCAGAGAAGCAGCGGAAGAAATGGTAGAAAAACACGGTGGAAAAAATATTTCTGCCGTTTCAAAAAACCTGAATTTCCTTGTGGTCGGTGAAAAAGCAGGAAGCAAACTGAAAAAAGCACAAGACATCGGAACGATTGAAATACTAGATGAACAGCAGTTTTTGGATCTTGTTGAGAAGCAGTAAATTTTTATTATATCAAATTAAAGACTGTCTTTTCGGGCAGTCTTTTTTGTTTAAAATATCCTGAGATGAAGATTTTATCGTAATTTTATTCAAAGAAGTTTAAAATATAAAAAATGGAATTTTTAAAGGATCATTACGTCATTGAAAATGAATTATTACTGATATTTATTTCTGTAATTCTTGGCATCATGATCGGTACGGAACGAGAGTACAGAAACAAATCTGCGGGATTGCGTACCTTTATTTTGGTCTGTTTCGGGTCTTGCCTGTTTACGATTCTTTCCATTAAAATCGGGGTGGCAAATCCTGATCGACTGGCTGCAAATATCATTACGGGAATCGGTTTTTTGGGAGCTGGAGTTATTTTTAAAGGCGATAATAAAATCGACGGAATTACCACAGCAACTACAATCTGGGCAACTGCTTCCATCGGAATGGCGGTCGGTTCGGGATATTTTTACATTGCACTTTTAGGAACTATTTTAATTTTATTGGTTCTCAATACCCTTACTCTTTTTGAAAGATTTATCGACAGAAAACACAAAATCAGGGAATACAAAATTGCAGTCGTCAATTATCATGATATCAAACATTGTGAAGAGCTTTTTCAAAAAAATCATCTTAGATTTATCATGTCAAAACAACAATATACACAGGGAAATCTCGCTACATCATGGGTTATCACAGGAAATAATAGTAATCATGAAGCATTAATCAAAAGCCTGATGGAAGATGAAAAAATCATTGCTTACCAGTTTTAAAATAAAAAAATTAATCGTGATTTTTCGATTATCAATTTCACCATTTTCATAACCTACATCTCCGTTTTTCTTTGTAAATTGGGCAAAATTTTGATTATGACAAAAAAGATACTTCTATCTGTATTTCTTTTGCCGGCTGTAATGACGTTTGCGCAGCAATACGGTGGAATGTGGATTCCAACAGAGCTTAATGAGAAGGAAATGAAAGACTTGGGAATGAAAATTTCTGCGAAAGACATCTTCAATCCTCAGAAAGCAAGCATAAAAGATGCTGTAGTACAATTCAACGGAGGTTGTACCGCGGAAATTATTTCTCCAAAAGGATTATTATTAACGAATCACCACTGTGGTTTCGGGCAGATTCAGGCGCATTCAACGGTTCAGAATGACCTTTTATCAAACGGTTTCTGGGCAAAAAATCCTGAAGGCGAACTTCCGAATCCGGGTGTGACAGTAGATTTTATTGTTGATATTAAAGAAGTTTCCAATCAGATTTTAGAAGGAACGGACAACCTTACGGAACCTGAACTTTCAAAACAAATTGCTAAAAACATTGAGATTTATAAAAACTCTCAGAAAATTGAATCTTATCAGTCAATTTCTGTAAAATCAATGTATTACGGAAATAAATTTTATGCTTACACCATCGAAACTTACAAAGACATTCGTTTGGTAGGAGCACCGCCGCAAAGCATCGGGAAATTCGGCTCCGATACCGACAACTGGGTTTGGCCAAGACATACGGGAGATTTCTCGATGTTCAGAATTTATGCAGGAAAAGACAATAAACCTGCGGAATATTCAAAGGACAATGTTCCTTATGTGCCGAAACATTATCTGCCGGTTTCCATTAAAGATAAAAATGAAAATGACTTCACTTTCGTTTTTGGATTTCCGGGAAGAACAACCGAATATCTTCCGGCAATCGCGGTTGAAAAAATCATGAAAGAGATTGATCCTGCGAGAATTGCGGTAAGAGATGTTGCCTTAAAAACTTTGGACGAAAAAATGCGTACGGATGATGCAACCCGCATTCAGTATTCTGCAAAATACGCTTCTGTAGCTAACTATTGGAAAAAATGGATCGGTGAAGTGGAAGGTTTGAAAAAATCTAATGCGGTGGAGAAAAAAGTAATGTATGAAGGTTCTTTAGTTGCTAAAAACTCTGAGGTTAAAACAACTTTAGATCAATTAAATAAACTTTATAACGACCAAGCTCCATTTGCTTTAAATAATGCTTATTACACGGAAACGCTGAGAAATGCAGAGACTTTGATGTTGGCAAATCTTTACTACAACTACATTACCGCAGTAGAAGCAGGAAGAATGGATGAAAAAGGAACGGCTGCTTTCAAAAGCAGACTTATTTCTTTCTACAAAGATTACAGCGCAGAACTTGATGCAAAAGTAACGGCAAAATTATTGGCGCTTTATGCCAACAAAACCGCTCCACAATTTTTACCTGTAGGTTTTGATAAGCTTAAAAATGAGACTCAAAACATCCAGTCGATTGAAGATCTTTCTAAAAACTCGATCATTACAGGAAGAGCTGAAGTGAATGGCGCTTCTTTAAGCAAAGACATCGAAAAAGCATTCTCTAATCAGGATAAACTGATCAAAACATTGAAAAAAGACGGTGTTTATCAGCTTTTCGTTTCCATGAGAGATACTTATATGAAGGCTGCAGATCCACAATTTACTTCTTTACAGACGAAAATTGATGCCCTTCAGAAAACGTTTATGGCACAGCAAATGGCAACCGATAAAGACAGAAAATTCTTCCCGGATGCCAATTCTACGCTTCGTGTAACGTATGGAAAAGTAAAAGGTTCTTCACCGAGAGATGCTGTTTCTTACAGTTATCAGACGCATTTGGCGGGAGTTTTAGAAAAATATGTTCCGGGAGATTATGAGTTTGATGTTCCTAAAAAACTGATCGATCTTTACAACAAAAAAGATTTCGGAAATTATAAAGACAAAACAGGTGACGTTCCTGTAGGATTCACGGCGACAAACCACACAACGGGAGGAAACTCCGGAAGTCCGGCTCTTGATGCCAACGGAAATCTTGTTGGATTAAACTTCGACAGACAATGGGAAGGAACGATGAGCGACATTAATTACGATCCTCGTTTCAGCAGAAATATCATGGTGGATACAAAATACATCCTTTTCATTATCGATAAATACGCCGATTCTAAATGGCTGGTTGATGAAATGAAAATTGTAAAGTAATTCAATTAAAATATAAAACAAATCCCGAAAGCTATCTTTCGGGATTTGTTTTTTTGCTGAATTTGAATATAATTTTTAATATCCAAAAATATCTTTCAAACTTAATTCTTTAAACGTCCCCATCTGATTCACAGCCTCCATATTCAGGTTTTCTTTTTTCCCGATAATGGCGGTGTTGAAATGGATCGGCTTAATTTCTGTCTGATAAAACTGTCTTAAATCTTCAAATTTCAATCCTTCAATCTGCTGATAAATATCTTTTCTGAAATCATATGTAATATTCAGTTTTTTCAATCTTAAAATATTAAAAAAGGTATTTGTTCTGGTAATTCTTGTTGAGGCAATTTGTTTTAAAGCCGCATTTTTAGCATTCTCAAATTGAGTAGGAACTTCAGGAAGTTCATCCATCAATTCCATCATGGTATCGACAGCGATTTGCAGTTTATCTGGCTGCGTTCCGATGTATGTTGTGATATAATCGGGATGATGAAGCTCAGAATTCGCTGAATAAGAAACGTACGCAGAATACGCCAAACTCTTGCTCTCACGGATTTCCTGAAAAACAATCGACGACAATCCTCGTCCGAAATACTCATTAAAAACATTGATTTTACCAAAGTTTCCGGTGTTTACATCATGCCCTTTTCCGACTTTGCTCATTTCCATCTGCACCATATCGTAGCTGGTAAAATAAACGTTTCCGCTTGTTTCCTGTTCAGGATATTTTCTCGGTTCAGAAGCCTCAAGGCTTGCATTTTCAACGTAATTTCCGATATATTCTTTAAAGTTTTCAAAATCCTTTCCATAGAAAAATATCTGATAAGGAAATTTGAATAATTTTTTCATTCGGTCTGTGAAAACCTCAACGTTGCTGTTTTCAAGCTCTTCTTTCGAAATAATATTCGTAAAACGAGAGAATTCACCCAATTTTGTATAATTCGTTAAAGCCGTCATGATACGACCTTTATCTTTCTTCATCGCAGCACGGTTTTCCAAAACAGTTTCTACAAACTGACCGTAAATTTCCTGATCCGGTTTTACCTCATACATCCAATGTTGAAGCAGTTGGATACCTTTTTCAATATTTTCCTCCAATCCGCTTAAAGAAATCGAAAGCTGATCGCTTCCTGTTTTAAAATCATTGCTTACTCCAATTTTAAAAAATTCTTCTTTTAAATCTTCCGGTGAAAATTGATCAGTTCCCATATATTGCAAAATCTGGGTGGCAGTTCCTAAATCTCTGTCAGAATCGCTTCCGAAAGGGAAAATAAAATGAACCTGTGCGATATCATTATATTTATTTTTAACGAAACTTACTTTTTTATCTTTAATTAAATCTGTCTTAATTTCTTTCTGATAATCAATAAATTCCGGCTGAATATCTTTTGTTTTTTCGGCTAAAATTTCCTGTAAAAACTCAGATTGTGCTTCACGATTGATTTTAACAGGCGTAATTCCCGGATTTTCAACTCTGATTAATTTATCATTAACTCCTTTTTCTTTGTAAACAATCACATAATTATTCTGGAAAAACTCATTGGCAAAAGCAATAACATCATCTTTTGTGAATTCTGCATATTCTTCCATCTCGTTAAGTTCCTGTTCCCAGGTTCTGCCTTTGATGTAGGTATCATAAAGGTTGGTCGCCAATCCGTCTGCAGTTTCCAATCCCTTCATTCTCTGCAGTTTGAAATCATTGATGATCGCAGGAAGCATCCAGTCTGGAAACTCTCCTTTTTTCACCAATTCAATCTGCTCCAGAACCATTTCCTTGGCTTCATCCAAAGTCTGCGTTTCCTTCGGAACAGCAACAATTGAAAAGAATCCGTATTCTTTCAAACCTACCGAATAAGCCTGTCCCCAAAGTAATTTTTGAGTCTGATTAATATTTAAATCGATCAATCCGGCTTCTCCCCTGTTGCTCAAAATATTCACAACAATATCCGCCAACATGGCTTCTCGTGTTCCATAGCTTTCCGTTCTCCAAGCCAATTGAACTCTTGGTGTAGTCGGGCTTTTCACTGTTCTTTTTACAATTTCAGTGATGGGTTTTTCGATAATTGCAGTTTTTTCCGGCAATTCTCTGTAAGGAATCGATCCAAAATATTCATCAACAAGCTGAATGGTTTCTTCAAAATCAAAATCTCCCACCAAAACCACTGCATAATTATTTGGAACATAATATTCGTCAAAATATTTATGAATAGCCTTCATTGAAGGGTTTTTCAGATGATCGGGATCTCCTAAAGTCGTTTGTTGACCATTCGGATGCGTTGGAAAAAGAGCATCCATCAACTCATAATTCACCAATCTCGAATCGTTATCCTGCGCTCTGTTGAATTCTTCATAAACAGATTCTAACTCGGTATGAAAAAGCCTTAACGTCAATTCAGAAAACCTTTCTTTCTCGATTTTAAGCCATTTTTCAAGTTCATTGTTTGGGACGTTATTTTTATAAACCGTCTCGTCAAACCAAGTGTGAGCATTTGTTCCCGTAGCTCCCAATGAAGAAATCGCCTTATCATATTCATTGGCAATCGCAAACTGACTTGCTTCCTGAGAAATTTCATCTATTTTCTTATAGATCGCTTTCTTTTTTTCGGCATCCTGTTCCGCTTTATGTTGCTCGTATAAATCTGAAATCTGGTTTAATAATTCACTTTCTTTTTCCCAGTTATGAGTTCCTAATTTCGATGTTCCTTTAAACATCATATGTTCAAGATAATGCGCCAAACCCGTATTATCAGAAGGGTCATTATTACTTCCCGTTCTTACCGGAATGTAGGTTTGAATTCTCGGAGCATCAAAATTTTGGGCAAGAAAAACCTTTAACCCATTTTTTAAAGTGTAAGTTCTTACTTTATTTTCGTCGTTGGAAATCGTGATATATTCGTAATTATTTTTATCTGTATGAATCGTCTCGCCGTATCTTATATCTATCATAAATAAATCCATTTTCATTCTTTAAAGATCAAAATGTATACAAATGTAAGGAATCGAAAAGTAACGATTTACAATTTTATTACTATTACATCTATTGTAACGATTGTTGAATGAAAATATAAAAAATTACTCATTACCAATTATTTATTTTTTTAGAAGCTATTTCCAGCTATCCACTCCTACTCCTCGCGCCAATGCTTTCCAACTTCAAACCCTGCAACTCTCCCACTCAAGCTGTGGGGTAACCGTTTCTATCTGGGCTAGGAAATGATGCTGTTGAAATTCCTCCAGAATGGACTGAGCCTTGTCAAGGTTTAAACCTGACAAGGCTTTTGGTTTGCTATAGAAGATTTTTCAGGATGATAAACAGAATGTTGAATTATCCTAATAGATTCAAAAAACGACAAATATCCTAGCCCGGATTGCAGTGGAAATCCTTTTTTGAAAAAAAAGATTGCAACGGAAAGCTGGAAAAAGCTCCAAAAAAATATCAATTATGAATAATCGATAATGAGCAATAATTGCTTATTCGTTTTTTTACCAAATAAATTCGATAAGTTTGCAATGGTTTTCCAAAAATTACAACCATGTCCGGAAACATTCTGATCATCGATGATGAGATCAAGCTCCTAAAACTGTTAGGAATGATCCTTTCCCAAGAAAATTTTAACGTAAAAGAAGCTTCCACAGCGCGTTCTGCAATGACGATGCTGGAACAGCACGATTTTGATGTCGTTTTAAGCGATGTACGGCTTCCCGATGCTTTCGGAGTTGATCTTGTGAAGTCTATTAAAGCAAAATATCCTCATCTGGAAATCATTTTGATGACAGCTTTCGGGAATATTCCTGATGCCGTTCAGGCGATGAAAAACGGAACTTATGATTATTTGGTGAAAGGTGATGATAACGAGAAAATTATTCCGTTGGTGTACAAAGCACTTGAAAAATCAAAAGATAACAAATCTAAGATCGTTCAAAAAAGCAGTGATCAAAAGGGATTTGATAAAATTATCGGAAATTCACCCTTAATTCTTCAGGCTAAAAAACTTGCGGAAAAAGTTGCTTTAACCGATGCAACTGTTCTTCTGACAGGAGAAACCGGAACCGGAAAAGAGGTTTTTGCAAATGCCATTCATGAAGGAAGTGAACACAAGAAAAATAATTTTGTCGCCATCAATTGCTCTGCATTTAGCAAAGAAATTCTGGAAAGCGAACTTTTCGGACACAAACAGGGATCTTTTACCGGAGCTATAAAAGATAAAAAAGGGCTTATTGAAGAAGCCAATAACGGAACTTTATTCTTAGACGAAATCGGTGAAATGCCCATCGAATTGCAGGCAAAATTACTCCGCGTCCTGGAAACCAAAGAGTTCATCAAAATGGGTGAAACGAAAGTCTCAAAGTCCGATTTCAGGCTGATTGCTGCAACCAACAGAAATTTGGAAGATGAAATAAAACAGGGACATTTCCGTGAGGATCTCTATTTCAGATTAAATGTTTTTGAAATTACACTTCCTTCTCTTCGTGAACGAAAAGACGATTTAAAAGCTTTGGCTAAGAATTTTATTGATGTTTTCTCACAAAAACTTCATTTAACCTCTGTTCAGGTCGCTCCGGAATATTATAAAGCGTTGGAAAAAAACGACTGGAAAGGAAATATCCGTGAATTGAGAAACACGATTGAAAGAAGTCTTATCTTAATGAACGATAATGTTTTAGATATCGAAAGTCTTCCTCATTATTCTGAAAAAATTGCTGCTACAGAAAAAGATTCTTTAAGCATGAGATCTTTGGAAAAAGAACATATTTTAAAAGTTCTTCAATACACGAAAGGAAACAAAGCTGAAGCTTCTAGATTGCTGGAAATCGGCATTGCAACGCTGTATCGTAAATTGGAAGAGTATAATTTGAGATAAATTAAATCTTTAGGTTTTGGCTAAAGCCCGTTCCTATTGAACCATTAAGGATTAATTAAGCTTAACTCTTTAAATAAATCTTAGAGCCTGTTTAAATTTTATATTACAAATTTTTGTAACCTTATTTGAAATATGGGTTTTATATTTTTTGAAACTGAAAGCTTTGTATTGAAAGACTTAAGATCTTTTCAAACAGAATACGCTATTTTTTTTAACGCAAAGATTATATTTACATTCCGCATTATTTTAGAAAGCAAAGGCAAATAAAATTTGCTTCACAAAACGTGAAAACAACGCTTCATCAAATCAACTTGTTGATTCATCTTTGCTCACTTCATAATAAGTACTATTGAATTAAATCTTTGCGTTAAAAAATGAGCAGTAAATTTTAAAATGTTTGAATCAAATTTAAACAGACTCTTAATGGTTTAAAAATAATTCAGAATTCACAATCCTATCATAATAATAACGAGCCTATCAAAATGATAGGCTTTCTTGTTTTTTGGCATCACCTCAAAACCCCGCAACACATTATCTTCTAATCATTTAAATCGTATTTCGACAACTTGGACTTTCTTTTGGCATTATGGTCTTAGAATAAATATTTCAAAAATGACAATCTCAAGAAAAACGTTCAAAAAACCGAAGCACTCAACATTGAGTTTGCTGATGGTTTCGTATGTAGTCTTCACCATTTTAACATTAATAGCAACAATATGATAATCATCGCTTTAAGTTTATTATGTGTGCTCATGTTTTGGCTTTTATATAAATCCGTTGAATTTTTTGATAAAATATAAATTATGTGGAGCTTATTTTTCCTTTCGATCCTTGCATTTGTGTACATCTGCTATGTTTTAATAAAACCTGAAAAATTTTAACCAATTACCATGAATACAGAAATTTTAGGCATCATCATGATGTTTGCCATCACACTCGTCATTGGTGTTTTTTTAGGAAAATATATTGCCGGTGTTTACGGCTACAAAAAGACTTTTTTAGATACAATTTTTCAGCCGATTGAAAATTTAATTTATAAAATTTCAGGCATCAATCCTCATAAACAAATGACATGGAAACAGAATATGTTTGCCATGTTAACCATTAATCTGGTTTGGTTTATCCTTGGATTTTTTATTTTATTAAATCAATCATGGCTTCCTTTAAATCCCGACGGAAACCAGAATATGTCTCCCGATCTTGCTTTTAATACGGCAATTTCTTTCCTGGTGAACTGTAATTTACAGCATTATTCGGGAGAAACGGGAGTCAGTTATTTAAGTCAGTTATATTTAATGTTTTTACAATTTGTAACGGCAGCAACCGGAATGGCTGCAATGGCGGTACTTTTCAAAGCATTTAAAGAAAAAACGACTACAGAATTAGGGAATTTCTACGATTTTTTTACCAAGTCAATCATCAGAATTTTAATTCCGATCAGCATTGTGGTGGCTTTTATCCTATCTGCGAACGGAAACTCCGATGACTTTTGAAGGAAAAGACCATATCACAACATTGGAAGGACAAAAAGTTGATGTTTCCAGAGGTCCTGCTGCAGCTTTTGTGGCGATCAAACATTTAGGAACAAACGGAGGTGGATTTTTCGGAGCCAATTCGGCGCACCCACTTGAAAACCCTAATTATCTGACGAATATGACCGAAATGGTTACTCAGATGATTATTCCTTTTGCATTGGTTTTTGCGCTTGGATTTTATTTAAAGAAAAGAAAACTTTCATGGACGATTTTCACCGTTATGACCATTGGTTTTCTGGCATTGACCGTTCCAACCATCATTAATGAAACCAACGGAAATCCTTTGATTACACAAATGGGAGCAGATCATCATTTGGGAGCGCTGGAAGGCAAGGAAATCCGTTTCGGAAGTGCAGCTTCGGCTTATTGGAGTATTGCAACGACGGTAATTTCCACAGGTTCTGTGAACGCTATGCACGACAGTATGATGCCGCTTTCGGGGATGAATCAAATGTTGGCAATGATGATTAACTGCTTCTACGGCGGTTGCGGGGTCGGAATTCTGAACTACTTCATATTCATCATTCTTGCGGTATTCATGAGTGGTTTGATGGTCGGAAGAACCCCAGAATTTATGGGTAAAAAGATAGAAGCTAAGGAAATGAAAATCGCGATGATCGTCGCATTATTTCACCCGTTTTTAATTCTTGTAGGAACAGCTTTAACTGCTTATTTTCCGGAATTCGGAGCAAAAACATTGAATAATCCAAGCTTTCACGGCTTTAGTGAAATGTTATATGAATTCACTTCATCATCAGCCAACAACGGTTCAGGATTCGAAGGATTGGGCGACAACACGCCTTGGTGGAATATCTCAACAGGAATTATTTTATTATTCTCAAGATTTATCCCAATCATTGGTCCGATCGCGATTGCAGGATGTTTAGCTCAGAAAAAATATATTCCGGAAAGCTCAGGAACTTTAAAAACGGATACTGCAACTTTTGGATTTATGACGTTGGCCGTCATTCTTTTAATCGCTGCGTTGTCTTTCTTCCCTGCGCTTACTTTGGGACCGATCGCGGAGCAACTTCAATATTTTTCTAAATAATTAAAATTAAATAATTAAACCATTAAGATTTATTTAAGATGTTAAGAATATTAAGCTAACACATTATTAAGCTTAAAAATATTCCAAGAATATTTCCTTAACTCAACTTAAGTCCTTAAATAAATCTTAATGGTTCAAATAAAAATCATTCAAAGCAATGAAAAATCAATCACAGACATTGTTTCAAAAAGATTTGGTAAACGAAGCGATTAAACAGTCTTTCGTTAAGCTAAATCCGAAAATCATGTTTAAAAATCCTGTTATGTTTCTGGTAGAGATCGGAACAGCCGTCATGTTTATCGTAAGTTTATTCAGCTTAGCGGGAGACAAATCACAGGGAAGTTTTGCTTATAATTTTTCAGTATTTATCATCTTATTTTTCACTGTTTTATTTGCCAATTTCGCCGAAGCCATCGCTGAAGCAAGAGGAAAAGCTCAGGCAGATACATTGAGAAAAACGCGTGAAGAAACGCCTGCAAAATTAATCATAGACAACAAACCCGGATTTCAGGTAGAAACATCATTAAAAATGTCTGCCGAAATGAAATTAGGAGATATTTTCCTTTGCGAAACAGGCGATCAAATCCCGATGGATGGTGAAATTATCGAAGGTTTAGCGACAATCGATGAATCCGCCATCACCGGAGAAAGCGCACCCGTCATCAGAGAATCGGGAGGTGATAAAAGTTCGGTAACAGGCGGTACCAAAGTACTTTCGGACAGAATAAAAGTGAAAGTCACCACCAAACCCGGAGAATCTTTTCTTGATAAAATGATCGCGCTTGTAGAAGGTGCTTCAAGACAAAAAACACCCAACGAAATCGCATTAACCATACTTTTAGCAGGGTTTACCCTCACTTTCATAATAGTTACAGTTACTTTAAAACCCTTTGCAGATTATTCGCAGACGCCGATCACCATTGCGGCATTTATATCACTTTTCGTTTGTTTGATCCCCACAACGATTGGCGGTCTGCTTTCTGCAATCGGAATTGCGGGAATGGACAGAGCTTTGAGAGCGAACGTTATCACAAAAAGCGGTAAAGCCGTTGAGACCGCAGGAGACATCGATGTTTTGCTTCTTGATAAAACAGGAACAATTACCATCGGAAACCGTAAAGCGACGCATTTTCATCCTTCCAATACTATTGAACTTAATGAATTTATAAAAGCTTCGGCATTGAGTTCTGTTGCCGACGAAACTCCGGAAGGAAAGTCTATTATTGAATTAAGCCAGTTAAAATCAGAAGATCTACTTGTTCCAAACCCTGTTTATATTGATTTTACCGCTGAAACCAGAACTTCAGGTATTGATTTTGAAAACACAAGAATCAGGAAAGGAGCTTATGACACGATTAAAAAACTGACTGAAAAAGCCGGAAATATTTTTCCTCCCGAAACTCAGGAAGCAACCACTAAAATCTCTGAAAACGGCGGAACTCCATTAGTTGTTTCTGTTAATGATAAAGTTTGGGGCGTAATTGAACTTCAGGATATCATCAAAACAGGAATTCAGGAGCGTTTTCAACGATTGAGAAAAATGGGGGTGAAAACCGTGATGGTGACGGGAGATAATCCTTTAACCGCAAAATTTATCGCGGAAAAAGCTGGTGTTGATGATTTTATTGCCGAAGCCAAACCTGAAGATAAGATGAATTACATCAAAAAAGAACAGCAGGAAGGAAAATTGGTGGCGATGATGGGCGACGGAACAAATGATGCTCCCGCTCTTGCTCAAGCCGATGTCGGAGTTGCCATGAACAGCGGAACTCAAGCTGCCAAAGAAGCTGGAAACATGGTGGATTTGGATAATGACCCAACGAAATTAATTGAAATTGTAGAAATCGGAAAACAGTTATTAATGACTCGCGGAACATTGACAACTTTCAGTATTGCGAATGACGTTGCTAAATATTTTGCCATTATTCCGGCGTTGTTTATAACGTTTATTCCGGCGCTTCAAAAGCTGAACATCATGAATCTTCACAGTCCGGAATCTGCGATTTTATCGGCAATTATTTTCAATGCGGTGATTATTCCTTTCTTAATTCCATTGGCTTTAAAAGGAGTGGCTTACAAACCGATCGGAGCGAGTGCATTATTAAGAAGAAACCTTTTAATCTATGGTTTAGGCGGAGTTATCGTGCCATTTATCGGGATTAAGCTTATCGATTTATTTATCAGTTTGTTCTTTTAAGCTGGAAGTTTGAAGCTGGAGGCTCGAAGTTTAAAACGTACTGCAAAAACTTCTGTCATCTCTCTCTTCCATCCAATTAATTCAAAAAATTTAATTAAAAAATGAAAAATCATATTCTATCAGCATTCAGATTGACACTTGTTATGTTGGTTATCGTTGGAATTTATTTAACGATTGTTTATGCAGGTTCAAAAGTTTTACCAACTCAGGGAAATGCTGAAATCATCAATTATAAAGGTCAAAAATTCTATGCTAATATTGGACAGGATTTTAAATCTGAAAAATACTTTCACGGTCGTCCATCCGCAGTGGATTACAATGCTGCAGGAAGCGCAGGAAGCAATAAAGCACCGAGTAATGAAGAATATCTTCAAACGGTTCAAAAAAGAATTGACACGCTGAGAATGCAAAATCCAGAAATGGAAAACGTGAAAGTTCCTGTAGAATTGGTCACGGCAAGCGGAAGTGGTCTTGATCCTGATATTTCAGAGGAAGGCGCTTTATATCAAATCAAAAGAATTGCAAAAGTGAGAACTCTATCTGTTGAAAAACTTGAAAATTTGATTACAAATCATACCGAGAAACCGCTTTTCGGACCATCTAAAGTCAATGTTTTGAAATTGAATATTGCTTTGGATCAAATGAGATAATTTCTTTTGTCTTGAAATAAAAGAAACAAAAATTCAACGCCTCCAACTCCTAGGTCGATTAAAAGTGAGTGGATATTTATCCTAAAAAAAATTTAAATAACACATTGTTATCAATATTTATATAATGAAATCAACAACTATTCAGGCTATTTTTTTATTGGGACTTTTTGCTTTAGCTCCCATGAAAGCTCAGGAAATTCAGAAAGATTCTGTTTCCTTACAACCTAAAGATTCTTTAACCACAAAAACCGATTCTAAAATCCCTTTTGAAGGCTATGATCTGACTTGGATTAACGGACAAAACCGCCAAACCGACTTTCCTTTAACCTTAAAAGATAAAGACGGAGAAACGATTTTAACAGGTGTAACCTATGTAGATGCTTATTACAATCACGATTTCCGTAATCCGAAAGATAATACACACACGATTTCGTCAGCAATCGGTCGTTCCAATGAGTTTACAATCAATATGGCAAGTATCGGTTTGGAAACCAACTACAAAAATATGATTGGTCGTTTATGGCTGCAATACGGGCAAATGGGTTCTATTGTTCAGGATTTGGACGGAACGGTAAATCATGGTAAAAATACCAGCGTTAGTAATTTAAAAAACATCAGAGAAGCTGCGGCGGGTTA
Source organism: Chryseobacterium ginsenosidimutans (assembly GCF_024807225.1). Classification (GTDB taxonomy): domain Bacteria; phylum Bacteroidota; class Bacteroidia; order Flavobacteriales; family Weeksellaceae; genus Chryseobacterium; species Chryseobacterium ginsenosidimutans. The sequence continues at coordinate 1,533,716 of NZ_JANUCO010000001.1, read as the reverse complement.
TCATTTCGACGTAATGCACGGATTGAATGTAGAAGCAGGGATTTTCATGAGCTACATCGGTTTGGAAAGTTATGTGTTGGGCGAAAACTGGAATTACCAGAGAAGTTTGGTCTGCGATTTTACGCCTTTCTATTTTCAGGGAGCGAGAATTCAGGCATATCCTTCAAAAAAATATAAAGTTGAACTTTGGGTTTTAAACGGATGGCAAAGTTATAATTCATGGAATAAAGGTCTTGGATTGGGCGTTTCCAACTATTACCGTCCGAATGAAAATCTTCAGTTGGTTGCCAATTTTTATTTAAACGGACAAGATACGAGAAATAACTCTGGAGTTCGCCGTTTCCACCATGACCACAGTATTGTCGCGAGATATTTCCACAATAAGGAAAGCAACGGATTGTCACAGGCTGCGTTCAGTATCAACAACCATTACGGATTCCAAAGTGGTGGCGGTGTGAAGGCAAAAGACAATTATATGATCGGTACTTCTATTTCAAACAGGCTTTGGTTTCATCAGAATAAAATTGCCTTGTCTTTAAGAGCCGATGCCGTTTCAAATCCGGGAGCTTATCTGGCGTTCTCCCCTTCTCCGGTTGCCAATAATGATTTTAATGATGCCATTGCAAAAGGTGAAAAACTAAAGATGTTTCAGGGAACGGCAACCGTTGATATTATGCCGAATCAATTCGTAACTTTCAGATTAGAATACGGATTCAGAAAAAGTAATATCCCTTATTTCGCAGGTCCTCAAGGAACAACAAGTCCGGATGGATGGATTGATACACCGGTTGACTCTTGGAGACCAGATTTAAGAAAATCTGACAGCAGATTAACTTTGGCGGTGATGTTTAGATTATAATTTTTTTGATTAGATAATTTGAAGTTAATTGCAGAGGCGTATTTTTTAATCCAGAAAAATATCCACAAAGTTGTCATTCCGATTTCTATGACAAACTTAATGTAAAATTGAAAACAGCTAAAATAGTATACTCTTCAATACTTTCTTTACGCCTTTGCATTAACTTTAATTAAAAACAAAATCCAGTGAAAGCCGACAAAAAAGAAGCAGAACATTTTTTAGAACTCATTCAAAAATCCCGAAAAGGGAAATTTAAAATTTACATCGGAATGAGCGCAGGTGTCGGAAAAACCTTCCGAATGCTTCAGGAAGCTCATGCTCTTTTGCGAAACGGAATTGATGTAAAAATCGGCTACATTGAAACGCATGGAAGAGAAGAAACGGTAGCTCTGGTTGAAGGAATTCCTGATATTCCGAGGAGATCGTCTTTTTATAAAGGTAAAAATCTGGAGGAAATGGATCTTCAGACTATTATTAACATTCATCCCGAAGTTGTTCTCGTGGATGAATTGGCGCATACAAACATCGAAGGCTCAAAAAATAAAAAAAGATGGCAGGATGTTCTGGAAATCCTAGACAACGGAATCAATGTCATCAGTGCGATGAATATTCAGCATATTGAAAGTTTAAATGAAGAAGTCAAAAAAATAACCGGAATTGAAGTTGCAGAACGTGTTCCCGATAAAATTTTAGGACTTGCTGATGAAACTGGTGAATATCGATTTAACGGCAGATGAATTGTTGACCCGTTTAAAAGAAGGAAAAATCTACAAAAAAGAGAAAATTCAGACGGCTTTAAATAATTTTTTTCAAAGCGGACATATTTTACAGCTCCGTGAATTAGCGTTAAAAGAAGTCGCCACTCATGTCGAAAGAAAAGTAGAAACGGAAATTAAAACTGAAAATTTTAAACCCATAAAATTCCTTGCCTGTATAAGCAGCAACGAGAAAATTGCCAAGAATATTATCCGTAAAACGGCGCGACTGGCAAGTTATTACAACAGTCCGTGGACGGTTTTGTATATTCAGCGACCGTCTGAAAATCCTGAAAAAATAGCATTGGATAAACAGCGATATTTGATTAATAATTTTAATTTAGCACAAGAATTGGGAGCCAAAGTAATTCGGATAAAGGAAAACAGCGTCCATAAAGGGATTTTGGAGTATGTGATCGAAAACAACATGACCACAGTCTGCATCGGAAAACCCCACGCAAAACTTTGGCAGAGACTTTCCGGATACAGCTGGATTTATACGTTGATGAACCGATTGAATGAAAGGCAAATAGACATTATTATTTTATCTTAAAACAATGAAAATCAAAACAAAACTCACATTGGGAGTAGGTCTTTTGTTCGTACTGATCGTTTTACTTTCGGTGATTGGCTCTGTGTATATCAACAAATTAAAATCCGACACAGAAAAAATCCTTACCGCCAATTACAACAGTCTGGAATTTTCTCAAAATATGTTGCTCGCTTTAGATAAAATAAATACCGACAGTGCGATTGCTGTTAAAGATTTCAGGAAAAATAATATTTTACAGGAAAAAAACTTAACTGAATTTGGTGAAAAAGAAGCCACTCAAAATCTTAATTTACATTTCGAAAGCTATTTAAAACAGCCCAATCCGCAAAAAGAAAAACTGATTCGTGAAGATTTGGTTAAAATCATGTCGATAAACATGAAAAGCATCGAACGAAAAAGCGATATCGCCATTATCACTGCAGAAAATGCCACTTTTTGGATCGTTAGTTTGGGAACGGTTTGTTTTTTAATTTCTTTTATTTTGCTGTTTAATCTTCCTCAAACCATTGCAGAACCCATCAATCAACTTACGTTCAGTATCCGACAGATTGCGAATAAAAATTATAACGAAAGAGTTCATTTTAAAGGAAGCGAAGAGTTTAATGATCTTGCCAATTCCTTCAATATTATGGCGGAAAAACTGCAGGAATATGAGAGCAGCAATCTCTCGAAACAGTTGATGGATAAAAAGCGTATCGAAACATTGGTGAACAATATGCACGATGCCGTGATCGGTCTGGATGAGAATAATTTCATCTATATGATTAATGATGAGGCCTTGAAAATTACCAATCTCAATAAAGAAGAAATCATCGGAAAAACGGTACATGAAGTCGCTATCAACAACGATCTGATAAGAGAATTACTGAAAAACATCGATAATCCTTCCAAAGAATCTTTAAAGATTGCAGCCGATAATAAAGAAAATTATTTTGATCAGGAAATCGTTCCTATCAATATTGTAAAAACGGGCGAAAAGGAAAAAAAATACATCGGAAAAGTTATTTTATTAAGAAATATTACGCCTTTCAAAGAACTTGACTTTGCTAAAACTAATTTTATTGCAACGATTTCTCATGAATTAAAAACTCCTATTTCTGCCATAAAAATGGGCGTTCAATTGCTTGGAAATCAAAAATTCGGAGCATTGAATGATCAACAACAAGAATTATTAAAAAGCATCAATGAAGACGGACAGCGTTTGCTGGATATTACGAGCGAACTGCTCAATCTTTCGCAGGTTGAAAGCGGAAATATTCGTTTAACTATAGAAAATTGTTCCCCCGAAAAAATTGTGCAAACTGCGATAAAAAATGTAGAAATTCTTGCCGAACAAAAAAACATCAGCATCACAACAGAGCTCAATATTTCTGAAAATGATATGATTATCGCAGATTTTGATAAAACAGTCTGGGTCATGAATAACTTCTTGGGTAATGCGATTAAGCATTCTTTTCAGGACGAAAAAATTCAAGTGATAGTTGATAAACTCGGTGATTTTATACAGTTCAGCGTCACAGATTCCGGAAATGGGATTGATGAAAAATATCATCGTCAGGTTTTTGACCGCTATTTCCAAGTTCCTGGAGAACATCAAAACGGGACAGGTTTAGGCTTAGCAATTTCTAAAAATTTCATCGAAAAACAGCATGGCGAAATCGGCGTGAGAAGTTCTTTGAATCAGGGAAGTACTTTTTATTTTAGGTTGCCTTGGGCGTAGTTATTTAATATATTTGGTTTTAAAACGTGCATGAAAACAATACCTGAAGATTTTATCGAATTTCTTTATTGGATAAAAAATGAAACCGAAACTTTATGGAGCCAAGATCCCGAAATTTTTCATTTTGAAAAATGGCTTCACGGTGCTAAATGGATTGGAATGACCGATAGTCAGATAGCTAAAGCTGAAGAAAAATATTCCATAAAGTTTACTCCTGAACATAAAGAATTTTTAAGAATTTTACATACCGTCGACAGAAAAGAAAAAATAGAAGACACTACTGACGACGGGCAAATTGTGATACATGAATATCCTTATTTCTATAATTGGCTAAAGGATCATGAAGATATTATTTATAGATTAAAATATCCTTTTGAATGTATATTATATGACATAAAAAAACGTTCAATGTGGCTAAAATCCTGGGGTGAAAAGCCTAAAGATAAAAATGAACAAATAGAGAAATTCACAGAAATTTATCACCAATCTCCACCATTACTTCCTCTTTATAATCACCGTTTTTTAGTAAGTGATACTTCTTTAAAATTTAATCCTGTATTATCAATTTGGGGAACAGATACTATCATTTATGGATGGACGTTAAGAACTTATTTAATAAACGAATTAAAGTACTATTTGGATATTTGGAAAAATGTTTACAATGAAGAAGATCAGCAATATTATTCTCATCTTAATAATGAAGCTAAAAAAATCTCCGATGATGATTTTAAATATGATAAAGATAAAGTGATCCCAATTTGGCAGGAAATCATTTTAGATTATAATAATTTTTGGTCAAGTTTCGGATTAAAAAATCCACCGAATCCGAAACTTGAATCCCTTAAAAGAAGTATAGAAAATGAAAATAAAATTTAAGAATGTCTAATATTATATTTCCTTGTTTCATTACGGGATTAATCGTATTTGTTATCGCTATCAACATTTATTTTTTTATTGAAAAAAGAAAAATTCTGGCAAGTTGTAAACTGGCAAGTTCAATAGAATTAAAAAATATTAGCGGTACGATTTTTACAGATGAGGGAACTAAAAAAAAGTTTGAATGGTGCTCGTTTAATCTTTTAATTAATGAAAATTCAATTTTTCTTTTTTCAACAAGTTTCAGCTATATTCCATTCAAAACTATCAATCTTCTGTTTTCAAATAAAAACAGAAAAAATACACGAAAACCAACGCTTCTCAGAGAATATAAAATTAATAACAATAGTATTGAACTAATTTATTATCCAGACGATTTAATTAGCAGACCAAAAAAGATTACTCTGGAAAAATCTTACTCAAGATCAGATTTCGTTATTAGAAAATTTATTAGATGGCAAAAGCAGAAGATTTTATTAATATGAAAAGAGAACTTATTCCCGTTGTAGAAATTACAAATTAGAATAAAGAATGTCCAACCTTATCTATCAATCCCAAAAACCAGATTCCTCCATTTCAGATTACGTTGAAAGTTTCTGGATGCTGGATAATCCTTCGGAAAATAAGGAAGTCATTCTTTTACCTGATGGAAGGATTGATCTTATCTTTTCTCAATCTGCAAAAGAGCCGTTTGATGTCGTGTTACTGGGAATCGGCACTCACCCTGAACAAATCGTTATTGCAGAAAAGACCAAGATTTTTTCGGTAAGTTTTAACTTGTTGGCAACAGAATACATTCTCCATCAAAGTGTTTCCGAATTATTAAATAGTGCTAAAGTTTTACCCATTGATTTCTGGAATTTCAATGTTGATGATTTAAATGATTTTGAGAAATTCTGCGAAAAAATTTCACTTAAAATTAAAAAAGAACTTACACTAAAAATTGATGAAAGAAAACTAAAACTATTTGATTTAATCTATTCAGCAAAAGGAAGTTTAACGGTAAAAGAACTTTCCGAAAAAGTAATTTGGAGTGAAAGACAGATCAATCGTTATTTCAATCAGCAATTCGGAATTTCATTAAAATCTTACTGCGGAATTCTCCGTTTCAGAGCTTCTTTTCAGCATATTAAAGAAGGAAAATTATTTCCTGAACAGAATTTTACCGATCAATCCCATTTCATCAAAGAAATCAAAAAACTTTCGGGATTTCTTCCCAAAGAACTCAATCAAAACAAAAACGACCGATTTATACAATTTTCCGTGCTGCCTGAAAAGTAATTTTGTACCATAAAATTTAAAATTATGGTGATACAAAATAAAAAAATAGCCATCGTTGGCGGCGGTCCCGGCGGATTGACGTTGGCAAGACTTTTACAATTAAAAAACGCAGAGGTAAAAGTGTACGAACGAGACGAAAATAAAGACGTTCGCGTACAAGGTGCAACCCTCGATCTTCATGAAGAATCAGGGTTGGAAGCGCTTCGAAGAGCAGGATTGATGGATGAATTTAAAGCCAATTTTCGTCCGAATGCAGGAAAATTAAAAGTTTTAGATAAAAATTTAAACATCTACCTCGATGAACATTCTTCCGGAGATTCTCATTCTGAAGACCGCCCTGAAATCGACAGAACGCCGCTTCGAAAAATATTATTGGAGTCTTTACAACCTGAAACTGTGGTTTGGGACAGTCAGTTTGTTTCTATGGAAAAGCAAAATGAAGGCTGGTTATTGCATTTCAAAAACGGAAATTCTTATTATGCAGATCTTGTGATTGCTGCAGACGGAGCCAATTCAAAAATCCGATCTTATCTTACTGATATTAAACCCATTTATTCTGGAATAACAATGGTGGAAGGTAATATCTACCATGCGCAATCCAATACTCCAAAACTTTGGGAATTGGTGAACGTTGGGAAAATTTTCACTTTGGATGAAGAAAAATCTTTGCTTTTCAGTACAAAAGAAGACGGAACACTGACTTTCTACACCGGCTGTAAAACGGATGAAAACTGGGTGCAAAATTCAGGAATTGATTTTAAAAATAAAAATCAGGTTTTCGATTGGTTTAAAAAAGAGTTTGGTTCATGGGATAAAAATTGGCAGGAACTGTTTGAAAGTGATGAAATTTCGATTATTCCAAGACCGCAATACCATTATCCTCTTGATCAAAATTGGGAAACTTTATCGAATCTGACGTTACTCGGTGATGCTGCTCACAGAATGCCGCCTTATGCCGGTGAAGGCGTCAATATGGCAATGCAGGATGCTTTTGAGCTTGCTGAATCTCTCACGAGAAGTGAATGTAAAGATGTAAAATCCGCCATTTTAAATTACGAACAAAAAATGCTGAAAAGAGCGTCTGAAATTACAAAAATCACCTTAGAAAATACCGAAATGTTACATTCTGAAAATGCAATTGAAGTTCTACTGAGGATGTTTCAAGGAGAATAATGTTTTGTATTTTTGGGTTACGTAGGTTTCGGGCGGGAGCTTTGCTCCCGCCCGAAACTTTTTAACGAAATCAATTTAATAATTAAAATTCATTCGTTTTATGTAAATTCGATTTTCAATCACGAAATATGACCCTCCAAGACATTTATCAAAAAACGATAAAATTTGCCGCTCAGAAACACACTGATAAAAACCAGACCATTCCTGGAAGCAATCTTCCTTATGTCGTTCATCTCAGCAATGTTGCGATGGAAATTCTGATAGCTATCGAAAAGTCGGAGAATTTTGATGGTAAATTTGCTGTTCAGGTAGCTTTACTTCATGATACGCTGGAAGATACGGATATAACTTTCAAGGAACTTGAAAATGAATTTGGAAAACCCGTTGCCGATGCAGTTTTGGCTTTAACCAAAAATTCTGATCTTGAAAAAGATCAAAAAATGATGGACAGCCTACAAAGAATCAAACAACAGCCGAAAGAAGTTTGGGCAGTAAAACTCGCGGATCGAATTACTAATCTGCAACGTCCTCCTCACTTCTGGACAGCAGAAAAAATCAAAAAATATAAAGAAGAAGCAATCATTATTCTTGAGGAACTTCGTGGCGGAAATGAATATCTGGAAGATCGTTTGAAAAAGAAAATTCAGGAATATAATAATTGATAAGCGGCAACTTATTACAAATCGTTTTTGCAGATTTCGTTTTTTTTTGTTAAATTATTTCATGAAACCGGTTTAAACCAGAAAAATTTAATCCCAAAAGATACTGTGTTCATTTCCAAATATTTTCAGATATTTGTATAAACTATTTAAGGAGAATATTTATTCATCCTGTGTAGGCAGGCGCAACCCTGTCTATTTTTTTATTTTCTATATAATTAGGATCAAATTCCATATTGCTTTTCCAAAGTTTATAAATTAAAATGAGCAACTTTCTTGCGACTGCTATTACTGCTATTTTTTTCACAGGTTTTCTGTCTTTTAGATTGTTATAAAACTCTTTCATTAACGGATTGAATCTGGTTGCACATAAAGCGGGCATATATAAAGAATGGCGGATAAAACTGTTTCCCTTTTTAGATATTCTTGTCTTCCCTTCCTTATTCCCAGACTGATTGTGCTGAATATCTAAACCTGCATAACTTGCCAGTTGTCTTCCATTTGTTATTAACGCAAAGGCATTGGTTTCTGCAATAATACATATTGTTGTAATAAAACTTACTCCCGGAATACTGCATATTTTTTTAACTTTATCAGAAAACTCTGTATCAGACATTACTAAAAGCCTAAGTTCCGACTCGATCTCCGATACCTGTACTTCTAATAAGGAAACCTGTGTTTTTAACCTTTTTTGAGTGGAGACAGGGCAGTCATGACTGTGATGTTTTGCATGAAGCTGATTCTTAGCCTGATTGATTTTAGCTTTTACTTCACGGTATTCACGGCTTAAAAATTTTAAATCACGCATAATTTTAGTAGGCATATTCCAGGTTCTTAATTTCCTTTCCAATCCTAACCTGCATAAAACCTCTGAATCCTTTTGATCTGTCTTGGTTTTCACATTAAGACTGCGGGAATAATGCTTCACCATATTGGGTAATAGCACAGATAATTTACAATGATGCTCATTTAAAAAATAAGCCAAATGCTCATAATAAACGCCCGTGGCTTCCATTACATAAAATACTTCTCTTGAGGCATTCTGTTCATCCGACCACTGCAATAATTCTTTATATCCACAATAGTCATTTTTAAATCTTTTACTCTTCCCAAATTTTTGATTTTGAAAGCTGTCTGAAGTTCCAAAACAACAGTCTAGATAATCTTTTGAAATATCAATACCGATACATTGCTTTTCCATGATGTTTAATTTTAAGTGAAAAAACTGCAGTTTCTTGTAATCTTTTCTCGCATTTATACGGAATGTAAAAACTTCCTAAGTACTGTTCAGATTTTAAAGAAACTTAGAGACAGAGAATCTTTCTTTTTCCGGTATATTAATAAAAATTACCTCTCACAAAATATTTCTGCTGCCTCTTAGTTTTATTATTTAAAGTAACTTATATTTATAAATACAAACATACGAGATACAAAAGTTATTTAAAATTCGTCTATGATGAAAAATTTATAAAAGAATAAAAATCAAAGATTTTTAAGAACTAATGCGTTCATATTTTGTATCTTTTATCGTTAAAATAAAAAAACCAAACAAGTTTACTGATAATCACTTACAGGAAAATATTTTACATTCACTTAACACAATATATTGAAAACACATGAAAAAAACTATTTCTGATTTTTTAAATCTGCACACCGGTGAAGAAGATCCTAAATTGGTTGTAGAAAACGTAACGCAAAACGTTTCTTTCAGAGGAGCAAACCTCTGGATTCTGGCTTGTGCCATTCTCATCGCTTCCGTGGGTTTGAATGTAAATTCTACTGCTGTAATTATTGGAGCCATGCTTATTTCTCCTTTAATGGGGCCGATTGTAGGCGCAGGTTTTGCTTTAGCAACGTATAATTTCAGCTTATTAAAAAAATCCATTAAGAACCTTCTTATAGCAACAGCTGTTAGTTTAACGGTCTCTGTTTTATACTTTTATTTAAGTCCGTTTAAGGAAGTACAATCAGAATTACTGGCAAGAAACCGCACCCAATATTTATGACGTTCTTATCGCGTTTTTTGGAGGAATTGTTGGGGCGATTTCTATTACAAGGGTTGCAAAAGGAAATCCTATTCCCGGAGTTGCCATTGCAACAGCTTTAATGCCACCTCTTTGTACAGCCGGTTTCGGAATTGCCACAGGAAATTTTTCTTTCTTTCTGGGCGCTTTTTATTTGTACACCATCAATTGTTTTTTCATTTGTATTTCCACTTTTCTTATCATTAAATTCCTAAAATACAGACCTGTACAATGGGCAGATAAAACGCTGGAAAAAAGAATCCGTTACGGAATTTCGATTCTGATTGTCGTAATGATTGTACCGAGCTGTTATCTTGCCTATAATTTGCTTAATGAAAAAAGATATACTCAAAATGTAGAAAATTACATTAATACCGAATTTATAAACAACGGATATACAGTTATTTATAAAAAAATAAATTATAATTCTAATCCCAAATCTATTGAGCTTGCCTTTTTATCCAAAAATTTAGACAGTCTTGAAATCAAGAAGCTGAATAATGATTTGAAAGATTTCGGAATCAGTAATACCAATTTGGTGATTAAACAAAATACTTCTGATCTGAAATCTGAAATCCTGAACGAGATCAATCTACAGAAAAGCAGTGTAAGTGAAAAGGACCTCCAAATCAATCTTTTAAAAGGAGAATTAAACATTTATAAAACGGAAAATCCGGAGTTGGTAAAAGAAATTAAAATACTATTTCCGGAAATAAAAGAAATCTCATTAGGAAAACTGCAAACCTTCTATAAACCTGATTCTACAGGAGTTGAAACAGCCATTATCTATCAGTCTGAAAATCCGCTTGACGAAGAAAAACTAAAGCTATGGCTCGCCAATAAACTCAAAACCGATAAAATTATTTTAATGAATACCCAAAAATAGAGGTATTTTTATTCGTTTAAAAAAGGTTTATTATACATTCAAAAAGATAAAAAAATGTCAGCAACTTTTTTCGAAACACAGGAAAAATTCCGCGAGTGGCTGGAGAAAAACCATCAAAAAGAAACTGAATTATTGGTCGGATTCTGGAAAGTCGGGACAAAAAAACCTTCAATGTCATGGTCGCAATCTGTAGATCAGGCATTGTGTTTTGGCTGGATTGACGGGGTCAGGAAATCCATTGACGAAGAAAGCTACAGCATTCGTTTTACTCCAAGAAAACCGACAAGTATTTGGAGCGCCATTAACATTAAAAAGATTGAGGAATTAACCAAAGCCGGATTGATGACTTTGGAAGGTAAAAAAGCTTTTGAATTAAGAAAAGAAGAAAAATCTGCCATTTATTCTCACGAAAAAAAACCTTCAGTTCTCGATCCTGAATTTGAAAAACAGTTTAAAGCCAACAAAAAAGCTTGGGAATTCTTCAGTAATCAAGCTCCATCCTACAAAAAAGTCATGCTTCACTGGATTATGACTGCGAAACAGGAGAAGACGAGGTTGTCGAGATTGGAAAAGACGATTGGGGAAAGTGAATCTGGTAAAAGAGTTCTGTAATATGCTTGAATTTTTTCTTATCATCTCAATCATTTTTCTTACGTCAAATTTGTATTTTTTTCTATTTTTTAGAGAAGAAAATAAAAAACAAAAATTAAAATTATTTTTTGCGGTTATTCTCGGAATCACCATATTATGGAGCATATTTCTAATTGTAAAAAATCCAGTAGCATTCGTTGATGACGCTTCAAAATCTCTTTTGTTTATCCTTTTCATCAACATTCTAATTCCGGGTTATTTTTTAATGCTTTTGGGTATAAACTCATTCTTGGAAAACATTCTCATTATTCGAGGTTATTTTTCTTACAATGTTATATTTTCAGTGTTGATATTTTTTCTACTATAATCTATTATTTAATCTGTATGTTTTTTATAATGACTTTAACCTTAGATTATTTTTAATAATTTTAAGTTCTCATAAATAAATATAATATATGAATGATGATCTAAAAAATCAAATGAACTTACATTCCGCAGGAGCAACAGTAAGACATGCTTCTGTTTTTAATCATTTGGAAACGTACCGAAATGATTTTCAGTTAAGTCAAGAATTTATTGATAAATGGGCACTTCCTTTATACATGAAAATCAGACATATAGGTGATAATTCATGGATTGATTATCTTAAACAAATTAAAGATGAAATAACAGAAGAAGTTACATTAGCACTTTTGGGCGATTTCAACTGGAGAACAAGAACTGTAGGAGCTTATCTTTCAGCATTAAAAAACTATGAAAATCAAATAGATATCATTGGTATTCATTTACTTAAAAGTGAGGTATGTTATGCTGGAGATCTTTATGCTTTGATATTTGCATTTTACAATAAGCCAAAAACAATTGAATATTTGAATCAATATTTAGAATATTATTTACAAAAACCTGAACTTTATTTTGATCAGGAAAGTGTTTTAGAAGCTATTGCCTATCTCGATACCGTAAATAACACTAATAATCTTTCAAAACATCTTAATCAATGGAATAAAATGTTGGAAAGTCGGGGCGAAATTTCTAAAATAAGAAATATCCAAATTGCTCAAATAATTGAAGAACAAGAAGGTAAAGATAATGCTCAAAAATATTTAAGTAGTTTAAATCAAGTCATTATTAATCCTGAATTAAATATCAAAAATATTTCTGAACAAATTCAACTCCTACATGAGCTGAAAAATTATTTTGCCTAATATTTTCATAATCGAGCGATTCAGGAATAAAAATTTATCAATATTATCCTAAATTTGGGACTGGAAAAAAAAGATAACAGCAATCAATCAATTATGAATACAGAAACATTAGATTTTTGGGTAGGAAATTTCAACAGTGAAGAGGTTTTTTATGGATTTGTGGAGGAAGATGAAGATTTTTATCTGGAAGAAGAATCTGACGAAACCTATATTTCAAAATTTGCAGAATCTCAGGACACGATCTGGCTGGATCATGATTTTGTAGAATATGGCTTTGAAGATGGTAACAGAACCATTTACGAAAAATTTTCAGAATATTCTTTTGCCGAACAATGGCTTCCGATTTTAGTGAACAGATTGAATGAAATTGATTTAAAATTCGATATCAATTCTATTATTTTCCTAAACAAAGGTCAAGTTTCCCAACCCTGTTTCTGTGGAGGACGACTTATTTTCTTTGGTTTATATTGGCGGGATTGAATTTAGTGTTTAAAATTTCTATTCCCTGTTAAAATAATTAATGAATATTCATACCGCATTACAAATTGGCGATTATCATCTGAATCATTGCGAAGATTTTCTGGTTACCAAGAAAATTGACAGCGATAAAATATTGTGTGCCGTAATGGATGGTTGTTCAACCGCGATGGAAAGCCAGTTTGCATCAACATTAATTGGCAAGATTTTACGAAAAATTTGTATTGAAAAAGGTTATAAAGAATTATACGAAACAAAACGGATTAACAATATTGAAGAAGATTTAAAATCAATTGTAAAGGATCTTTTCAAGGAAATAATTTCGATCAAAAATCAGTTGATGCTTGATGAAAAGGAATTATTAACGACATTAATCATCCTTCTTTACAACGAAAAAGAAAATGAAGGAATTATTTTAAGTATCGGAGATGGTTTGGTCTGTATTAATGGTGAAATCACGGAATTCGAAAGAGATAACAAACCGGATTATCTTGCTTATCATTTGAAAGAAAATTTCGAAAACTGGTACGGAAATCAGACTCAGAAAATATTTTTCAATAATCTTGAAGATATTTCTATTGCTACAGACGGGATTTCTACATTTATGCCTATTAAAAAAACAGTTCATGATGAAATAATAGATCCTATTAGTTATCTTTTGACCAATCAATCAAACTCTGATTCCGAAGAAATGCTTTTGATAAAACTGAAGAAACTGCAACATCATTACGGCATAAAACCAACGGATGATTTGGCGATGATCAGAATCATAAAAATTTAATCAAAATATTAATTTCAAAATAAAAATTATTAATATTTAGAACATCTTTCTAAAATTAGCAACAAAATAAAAAGTCCGATATAATGTCGGACTCATTTATAATATTAATTTTAAATTCGCATATATTTTTTGAAGTATCAATCTAAATTGAAAACCTCATTTTTACCATAAATCAGGATAGTGAATATAATTCGCTCCTGTATTTGTTGTTTGAATTACTGCTGCTGGATTGAATTTATATTGATTAAAAATAGCCATTGACGGAATCCATCTTAAAGTATTTCCTTCCCTAAAAAATATTTCACCTGTAGTAGGATTTTGCAATAAACCATTATCCGCATAGATTGGTCCCCCCACAGATGTTTGAGTAACATCAACCATAGTCTCAATTGATGGAAATTCATATCTGAATGTATGATCAGCAAACAATCCATCCCATGTCACTTGCGAATCGATATGTCTCCAAACCCCTTGAAATTTAACATAATACATTGTTAAGTTAATAGAACTACCAGGTGGATTGTAATATGTTTTTACAAAATCGCCATTATTTGAAGGATAAAATGGGGCTTTCTGCACTAAACTATTATCCGAAGCAATTTTACTTACTTCAACCTTTGGCTTTTCAATTAATTCATCATCTTGTGAACAAGATATAGTGATGATTAAAGGAATAATTAAAAGAATTTTTTTCATTTATTTATAATTATGATTACAAATATAAAACAAAAAAATAAATCTCAAAATTGTGATTAATATTAAATTTACGTAATATCTAAATATTTATTTCTAAAAAGTCTTCTTTAAATAACCTAGGTCTAAAAATATTTATGCCGATCATTTCAATTAGCACATTATAAAGTTACTATATGTTTATAGCAAATTCCAATAGACCAAAAGACACTTGAAAGGATTACTTGAAAACAATTATCCTTTTTTTGTAAAAACCTATAATACGGGAGCGGGAAGCCATCAAGCTCTTTATTATGAAGTAATGAAAGGAATTTTCAAGCAGGAAATCATTAATACGATGAAAGAAGAAATGCCATCAGAAACCAAAACGTTGCATCTGAAAAAAGAGCGTTTTTTATTTGAAAACGTATCTCCTGAAGAGGTTATTCAAAATGCGTATAAAAAAATTGATGGTAAATTGGATTATTAATTACGGAAAACCGTAAGCTTATTTTAGTTATTCAGTGTAAATTTGAAACAACAAAATAACTAATAACTATGAATACAATTAAAAAACTAATCTATTTATTAATCATCTGTATTATTATAGTCTCTTGCTCTTCAAATGGTTATACAGTATTATTAACCGAAGACGCAAAAATTTATGCTTCAAGTGATTCATCTAACTTAGTTACAACAATTCCTAAAAACACTCAAGTATTTGTTTCTTCTGAATCTAATAAAAAGAATTACAAAAAAATAAAGTGGGGAAACTATTCGGGTTGGGCGTATAATCCTGTTTATAAAACCGATAGTAATTATACTCCTGTTCGCACCTATTCAGGAACATCTTCTTACAGATCAAGTAGATCATCTTCTTCTGGTGGTACAGTTCACGTTAAAGGGTATACTCGAAAAAATGGAACTTATGTAAGCTCGCATACAAGAAGTAAATCTTCGAGAAGGAGATAATCAAAAAATGCTTCGAGAAACCTCAGCATGACAACTCTAATACTAACTGCTTTTTACGGTTATTTTGTAGCGATGTCATGCTGAGCGAAGTCGAAGCATCTATATTATTTTAAAATCAATGTGCTTCCAGCCAGTTATCTCCTACTCCAACTTCCACTAATAGCGGAACCTGCGTTTCAATCGCGCTTTCCATTTCCATTTTAATAATATTGGTGGCTAATTCTACCTCATCGATCGGAGATTCGAATACCAATTCGTCATGAACCTGAAGCAGCATTCTTGTTTGCAGCTTTTCTTTTTCAAGTTGTTTTTGAATTTTAATCATCGCCATTTTTACAACATCTGCTGCACTTCCCTGAACAGGCGCATTCACAGCATTTCTTTCGGCGTGACCTCTCACCACAAAGTTTCCGGAATTAATATCTTTTAAATGACGCTTTCTTCCCAAAATAGTTTCTACATAGCCTATTTCACGTGCTTTTCTTACCTGTTCCGCCATATATTCCTTTAATTTCGGATAGGTATCAAAATACGCTTCGATCATTTGTTTGGCTTCCGATCTTGACAATCCGGTTTGTTCTGCCAAAGCAAAAGCACCTTGTCCGTAAATGATCCCGAAATTCACTGTTTTTGCCTGACTTCTCTGCGTTTTTGAAACCTCTTCTAAAGGAATTTTAAATAATTTTGCAGCCGTCGAAGCGTGAATATCTTCACCATCCTGGAACGCTTTAATCATATTATCTTCCCCCGAAATTTCGGCAATTAAACGAAGTTCGATCTGTGAATAATCGGCAGAAATAATCTTCTTTCCTTCCGCAGAAACAAACGCTCCACGAATTTGCTGACCTCTCAATGTTCGGATCGGAATATTCTGCAAATTCGGATTTACACTCGCCAAACGACCTGTTGCAGCCGTTGTTTGGGAGAAATTGGTATGAACACGGTTATCTGTTTTTTCAATCTGTGACGGCAATGCATCAACGTAGGTCGATTTCAGCTTCTGGTAAGTTCTGTATTCCAGAATATGCTTGATGATTTCGTGTTTTGAAGATAATTTTTGTAGCACATCTTCTGAAGTCGCGTACTGACCTGTTTTTGTCTTTTTTGCTTTCGGATCGAGCTGCATTTTTTCAAATAAAATCTCGCCCAATTGTTTAGGTGAATTCATGTTGAATTCTTCCCCTGAAATCTCAAAAATCGTGGATTCAAGTGCTCTTAAATCATTTTCAAGATCGATACTTTCCTGAGCCAGCCATTTTTCGTCCAAAGAAATTCCGGAAAGTTCCATTTTTGCCAACACTTCCATTAAAGGCATTTCGATATTGAAAAACAGATCTTCTAAATTTTCCTTTTTTAATTGAGGCGCAAACAACTCATACAACTGGAAAGTTACATCCGCATCTTCTGCTGCATAATCGGTTTGGGTTCTTAGGTCTGCATCTCTGAAAGTTCCTTGATTTTTCCCTTTTTTACCGATAATCGTTTCGATGGAAACCGGTTTATAATTTAAATAAACCTCTGAAAGATAATCCATTCCGTGTCTTCCGTCGGGATTTAAAAGGTAATGTGCGATCATCGTGTCGAACATTGCTCCTTTTACAACAATACCGTATTGTTTAAGGATTTTATAATCGAATTTTAAATTGTGAGCTACTTTCAGCAAATCTTCTTTTTCGAAAAACGGTCTGAAAATTTCCAACGTCTGCAATACTTCACCTTTATCTTCCGACAAAGGAATATAGTAAGCCAACCCTTTTTTATAGGAGAAACTCATTCCAACCAATTCGGCTTCCAATTCGTTTAAAGAAGTGGTTTCTGTATCAAAACAAACTACTTTTTGCTTTAATAAATTTTGAACTAATATTTTCTGAGCTCTCGGATTATTTACAAATTGATACAAATGATCATTTTGTTCGATGCTTGATTTTGTGGAAGTCGCCTGATCCAGTTTCTTCATAAGTTGCAAAAAGATCCAACTGACCAACTGCCTGTACAACTTTTTGCTGGGAAGTCTCAGTTACCGTGACTTCAACTTCTGCAACAACTTTAGTTCCCGCAGCCGGAGCAAATGCCCTGTAAAGATTTTCGTATAATCTTGTGAATTCTATTTCATCAAAAACCTTTTTTGCCTGCTCAAAATCCGGTGTTTCAAGGTCATATTGTTCCTGATGGAATTCGATGGGAGCATCGCAAATAATCGTTGCTAATTTTTTAGATAAAATTCCGCGTTCTGCAGAGGCTTCAATCTTTTCTTTTATTTTTCCTTTTAACTGATGAGTATTTGCTAAAAGATTTTCAATATTTCCGAATTCTTTAAGGAATTTCATGGCTGTTTTTTCTCCAACTCCATCTAATCCCGGAATATTATCCACCGCATCTCCCATCATTGCGAGAAAATCGATCACTTGTTTTGGATCTTCAATTTCATATTTAGCTTTGACTTCTTCTACGCCAAGAATTTCAATATCTCCACCCTTTAAACCCGGTTTATACATTTTAATTTTATCCGTAACAAGCTGTGCAAAGTCTTTATCGGGAGTTACCATAAAAGTGGTATATCCTTCTTTTTCAGCTTTACAGGCAATAGTTCCGATCACGTCATCTGCTTCATATCCTTCCACACCAAGATACGGAATATGCATCGCCTCCAAAATCCTGTGAATATATGGAACTGCAATTTTTATGGCTTCCGGGGTTTCGCTTCTATTTGCTTTGTACTCTGCAAAGTCGTTCGTTCTTACACTTGCCTGTCCGACATCAAAAACCACCGCCAAATGAGTTGGTCTTTCTCTTCTGATCAATTCGATTAAAGAATTCGTAAAACCAAAAATAGCGGAAGTGTCTAATCCTTTGCTGGTAATCCTCGGACTTCTGATTAATGCGTAATATCCCCTGAAAATCATCGCATAAGCATCGATGAGAAATAGCCTTTTATCTTGAGTTGCGTCTATATTTTCCATAAGGAACAAATATAAGAAAAAGTGTTTTCTTTTATTTTAAAACATGGCAATTTAAAACAAGTTTATAAGTTGTTCACAATCTTTGTCATTCTGGAAGAATCTATGGTCCTGAGTTACTATTTTTCTTTTGTCTTAAAACAAAAGAAACAAAAATTCAAGACTGGAAAATTCTGCTAATTTAATATTTTGAAGAAGCGATTGACTCTTCACTTCTCGCAATGAAAAAAGAAAAAGACCTCGTTTTGAGGTCTTGGATGGTATAGAATATTTTTAATCTAATTCGGCTTTTGAGAATAGATCCTGAATCAACATTTCATCTTCACAGGCTTTTTTAAAGTCAGAAACGAACTCTTTTAAACTCTCCGGATTCGTGGAGTATGCGCAAAACATGTCGGCTTCCGGATCGAACTTGACGTCGTTTGACAAATGGGGCTTTTTTTCGTTCACAAAAACTTTTGCCAGAGATGTCCAGTCGTACCCGTTGCCTTCAAAACCTTCGTCTTTTCGCCACTCGAAAATATCTGGTTTGTAAGTTCCCGCATTTAAACATACTGAATACGTTTTTTCCGAGGCCACCCAAAAAAAGGGCTTTATCGCTGTTTCAAAATTGTAGGCTTCCATACTGTTTTTTATTAATTTTAATTGATTATTAAAGGTAATAAATTTCTGTTTTCCTAGATTTTTTATAACATTTATTAACTTTTTTCTAAGTAAAATTATGTCCGGAATTTTTTAATCAAGTTTTTATTTCACTTCAATAATAGGAGCTTTATCGTTATGAAAATCTGTTTTAAATACTTTTTTTCCAACATATTCTTTCTGATAAAAGTAATCGTCATGAAGTTTTGAACCTCCTTCTACACCCATTCCGATTTCGTCGTCTTTTTTCAGTTTATTTTTTATCGCATTGAAAATTTTGGTTGTGTTTTTTTCAGGTGTTTTTGAAAGAACTCTCAAATTGATACGCTCAATACTGTCTTTTTTCACACGCCCTCCTTCTCCCACAATAACAATTGGAGCAATATCATCTTTATAAATCTTACTTTTTGTAACTTCTGTATCTTCAGAGAGAATAAAAAATTTTAAGAATTTCCCTCTATTATCATCAATTTTATCAACGAAATCATCGTCATTTACCTTTTCAATAAAAATTTCCTCTTCACTTTTTTTGTATTCAATATAAAAAACAGCATTGTTTTTTTCTATAATTTCTTGTATGTACGGATAAAAATCCTTTAATGACATTACTAAATTTAATTGTGACATATCATTAATTATTAAAACTCGAATTTCCCTATATAATTCATATTTAAATTGTTTCCTATCTTATCTCCTTCTATTTTAATATTTCCCTTTACAACAAGATCAAGCATTGAATTAGCTGTAGTGATTTTCATTGTATCAACTTTCAGAATCATCTTTTCGGCAACATTATAATCTTCAACCTGAAGAATCAATATTTCATCAAGTTTTCCGCTTTTGGCTGTATGATAATAATTAAGCTTCATGACTTTGTCTTTATCAATTCCCGCCTGTTTGAGAATATTTTTTTTATCCAATTTATTTTCGCCTACCCATAAATGATGAACGGTGGAATCATCAGATAAATTTTCATCAGAAGCTTGTTGTAACTGACCAATATATTTCACAGTTGTAGAACCGGAAGCTTTTTTTTCACTTAAATTATTATCTTCATAAGCAATCGCTGAATTAAAATCACTGATTTTATGTTTTTTACATAAGGCTTCCAATTCTTTTTCATCCACAAGAATATCGTGAGCAACAGTTTTGATGTCAACAGATTTTTTGTAATACTTCATGATCATAAAATCTTCATCATAAGTATCTAAATCAACCTCCTTACAGAAATCGCAACGTAATTCCGGACTGGGTTTCTGCATCCTCTTCTTCATTTCCCGTGGGAGGTTCATTGTCATAAACAGCCCATGCTTCCAAATATTTTTTCTGATTCAGATATTTTTCAAATTCCTTTTCTGATCCGAAATTTCCCAGCCATATATGCAATTTACTCATAGTATATTAATTTTATTTATAAACTTTTTTCACTTTCACATGTTTTGTGTGATGTCGTTTTGATATTCTCTTGGCTCCTATTTTTGTTTTGGCTACTGATAAATCACCAATCAGATTATCATGGAAAATTTTACTTGCAGCACTTTTATGGTGTGCTCCTGTAAGCAGTTCGCCAGTTTTAGGATCAGGTACATCTTTAAATACCAATCCTTTTGTAGGAACACTTGCATTTTTTATGTCTTCTGCCGTAAAACCTAAAGCTTTTAATTTTGGAGCCAAACAAACCGGGAACATCTCATGCATACCTCCTCCATTTCTCAACGCTCTTGATACAGCCGATTTATTTTTAACAATATCTGCAACTGAAGCATTATTAAACCATTCATTAAAACCTCCTCTTGGCCACGGAGCCAATCCAAAAGGGTCTATAAGAAGATTGACATCGTCTACATAACTGTAAAATGCCAGACCTCCCATTAAACCTATCGGATCCTGACTTATATAAACTCCGGAATACCGGTCATAATATCTGAATCTGTTATAACTTAAGTCTATTTCAGGATCAAAATACTGCCCTTGATACTGGAAAGGTATAAAATTAAAATCTCCTTTTTCCTTTTTTACATTTCCGTAAATATCCAGTTCTCTTTCCCAGACAATATTTCCGGTTTCATCAAAAGCCTGAATCGGGGTTCCCAGATAATCACTTATTACAGAATATTTCCTATCGTTAATCAGTTTAGCAATGGGAGTAAGTACATCCTGATCACTGTTATCATAAATCCAGGTAACAACATTTTCGACAGGTTCTTTTTTAATAATTACATTTCCTTCATCATCGACAAGAGTTTTTGGCTCTCCAGCCAGATCATAGCTCCATTCATGTAAAAGAAGATTATCATCCCAAATATAACGAGTTATTTCCCTATTTCCAATTTTTGAAATTCTTCTTCCGAGTGCATCATATTCAAAAGCCACCTCTTTTCCATCCGGTCGTTTTACTTTCTGCAACATTCCGTTTGCGTTCCATGAATATGCCCAATCTCCGGACTCCCATTCAGGATTTTGAATCTCTGTTGAAGAATTTTCGTTAACGTTTGGCAGAATATTTCCTTCCTGTAATTTCGGTTCATTTAACCAATCTTCGGCGATGGATTTATAGTAAGGATGAGCACTGTTTTCTTCTTCTTTTTGATCTGATTTTATATTATTAATCGGTCTTTTACTTTTTAACAATAAATTTCCTTCTTCATCGTAATGATAAAACCAATTTTTATCGCGCATCAACTTTCCGCCTTTGTCATAAATACGGTCGGTTCTTTTTGTGCTTTCGTATAGACAGCCTGTTTCATCAGGATTTTTATACTGAATTTCGCCATTTGAATATTCTGCAGCAACAAGACTTCCGAAAGCATCATAATCGAATCTGGTTCTTCCACCTGTCACACGATCTAAAACCTGTAGCAATCGGCTTCCGGCTGCCCAATGATACTCTTTATGAAAAGCGGTATTGGTTTTATTCACCGTTACTTTTTGGCTGATCGGCATTCCGATATGATCGAACTCGAAAGTACTTTCGACACCGCCCGTCATTTTACGGGAAAAAACTTCTCCGTTTCTGCTGATGTCAAGATTCATTTGCCAAGGCTGATGAATATCTTTTGTCGTTGCTTTTACATTGTTAAGCTGACCAAGATCGTTGTAAGAATAGTCTATTTCTGCACCTAAACTACTTTTTAAGCCTATCAGATTTCCCTGATCGTCGTATTCATAATTAATGGAATGTTCGCCCTGCTTTTCGCTGGTTACCAATCCCAATTTATTTCTTTGGAAACTTACACTGCTGTTTTCATTATCAGCTTTCATCAACATTCCTGAAGTATCGTATTGATAAGCTTCCCAGGTTCCGTCGGGATAATGAGTCTGCGTCAATCTTGCGCCTAAATCATATTCATAAAAGATATTTTTTCCTTGCGGATTTCGGGTTTGAGTGACCAATCCGTCTTTGTCTCTTACAAAGAATTTTTGCTGTCCGTCGAAACCTGTTTCAGCGACAATATCGTCGTTATTATTTCTTTCAAAACGATAAACTTCACCTTTTTCATTGGTAATACTCATTAGATTTTCATACGCATTGTAGCCGAAAACTAAGGTTTCTTCTTTTTTATACGTTGAAGCATTCCGACGAACCTGGCGTTTCAAACTTCCCATCGGTGTGTAGCTCATGAGCCATTCCGCTTTTCCGTCGGTCGCATACACCGGAAGATCGTAAGCGTCGTAACGAATTTTTAGTGGCAATTGTCCTTGTTCATTAACCTCAACCACTCTTCCCATGTTGTCTCTGTTCCAAACCGTTTTGTTTAAAGGTTTCGGACTGAAAATCAACAGTCTCCCGTAATCGTCATATTTCCAGTATTGTTCATTGCCGATATTGTTAGTTAGTCCAACGATTTGATTCCTGTTATTGTATTCGTAACGAGTTTCAATTTCCTGTCTTGTGCTTTTCTCAGGAAGTTTTTCATCATTAAAATATTCATAATAAACACTTTCTTCAGTCGGATCGGTGTAACTTAATAGTCTTCCTTCTTCATCATAATTCCAGATTTCTGAAGTTCCTGAAGGTGAAAATCGGGCAATAATCTGTCCCAATTCATTGTATTGATAATGATATTCTTCTCCATCCGGAGTATGGAAAATTTTAATATTTCCAAATTCATCGTAAGTATATCCCTGAACTCTTCCTTCCGGAGTTCCGGTCATTTTCAATTCGTTGTGGGAAGTGTAATCGTACCATGTTTCTCCGCCTTCGCCATCGACTTGTTTGTATACTAAAAGATCTTCGTCGTAATAATATCTTTCGGTTTTATTATTTTGTTTTGGGTAAATAACTTCTGTGTAGCCTTCTTCATCATTATAATTTAAAAATCCTTCCATGAAACCTTCCAGACCTCTTGTATGAACTACCCTGTCTTTTTTATCATATTCCCAGTGATAGCTCATCTCGTTTCTGTTGGTTCTTCGGATCACCCGATTAAGATCGTCATATTCAAAAACAATAGCTTTTTTATGAATATCCCAAACATGCGTAAGATTTCCTTGTTCATCATAATCATAACGAACCTGCAGATCTTTTTTATTTTTATAACAATAATAAACCTCACTAATTTTTTTAAGTTCAGGATGAAGAAGCGTTTCTATGCTGAAACCGCTTTTAACATCTTTAATGCTTTTCAACACAATATTTCTGTCCTGATAATCGTATTCCCGGATCGTACCGTCACCATATTCAATGTGAATAACTTTAAAAATACTTCCTTCGGTAATATGATGAAAACGTTTATAAGTATAAATATCCGTTTCTTTTCTGATGATCCAGATAGTATCATTCGGACGGTATTGCCAGATTTTCTGACTTCTGTAATACGTTAATTCTTCCCCAACCGGCGGAACAGGAATCGGCATCGGCTGCAATTCTTCGGGATGAATCCACGCTGCAACCTCATCTTCTTCATCAGGAACGATATATAAATCGTGAGAATTGAAAATTCCGTTTCCTAATATTCCATTTTTGTAAGGTCGGTCGCTGTACCAAATATTTGTCCATGTTAAAGGAGTTCCGGCTTCGATTTCAAAATCATCCCACTCGAATAGCATTGCTCCGGAAGCGAAATTTACAGGTTCTAAACCAACTTTACACAAAACTCTTGAAACAGGATTTGTCTTTCCGAATTTCCCCTGCAAAAAGTGATTAAATTTGGTAACTCCTTTTCCTAAACTTTTCGTCAACCCTCTCATCAAAGCCATTCCCGCAAAACGCATCAGCATTTCTCCCGGCGTATAAACGTGAGGAACAAAAGCACCGCCCACCAAAACAGGACCTCCCGTATTGATTTGGATATATAAACTTGAAAAATTATTATAAAAAGCAAAATAAGCCAGCGGATTTTTCTTCGGTTTGTCGGGCATTGCAGGAAGCATCGTCATGCCAAAAGGTAATCCCATGCAAGTAAGAACCTGTTGAGGCAGGTTTCCGCTCATTTTACTTCCCTGTCCCAAAACGGTTTGAGCACCATAATATACTTCCCCTTCATGCGGAGCTTCCTGCGGAAAAGGAATGGTGTAAACCGGAATCAAAGAAGTAACATGTTTAAAAGGAATCACAACACCCATTACAGACGTCGTGGTCGTGGCTTTGTGTCTTCCGTGAACGTATATCGAACCTCCCATCGGAATTCCTTCCGGAAGGTCTGGTTTTAAATTTCTGATAAATTGCGGAATCGGAATGGTGAATTTGATATAATCCATCACGTCGAAAACGATCCCGATAAACGGATGCGGCAACGGCAACGGAATCAACATAAATGACGGCGGTGGCGGAATCAAAGTCCAGTGGATATCGATCGCCAATACAATATCAAAATGTTTACTCGTGTGCTGAAATGCCGTGGGAACAATTGCAGGTGTATTCACCTTGATTAATTTAATTTTACTTTTTGGTGAAGCATTTTCTGCCGTTACAGAAGTTCCTCCACCTCCATCACCGCTTGATTTTGGCTGCTCATTTTCTCCTCCCACTATAGATTTTACCATAGAAACAGGATTCAGGGAGTCAAAATTATTTTTCATTCCGTTTTTCCAGCCTTGAGTAGTTTTTTCCATGCTGAACGAAGTAACGTCCGCAGAAACACTCAGAGACCTATCCGGATTCATATCTGGCTTTGCAACCTTTATCTTTTTTATATTTTTATTTTGATCTGCCATGATACTTTTAGTTTGAGATTTGGTGTGTTTTAATTTATCGCAGAACCTTTCAAAATTTTTTGAACCATTAAGGATATTTAAGGAATTAAGTTTTATTAAGAAAAATCAAATAGATTTTTATTTAAAAGCATCAAACGCTTAATAATCTTAACTTCTTAATCAAAATCTTAATGGTTAAATTATTTTTCAGATTTAACTATATTTTGGCTTTTCAACGCTTACCTTCCAATCATCA
This sequence comes from Chryseobacterium ginsenosidimutans, assembly GCF_024807225.1. GTDB lineage: Bacteria > Bacteroidota > Bacteroidia > Flavobacteriales > Weeksellaceae > Chryseobacterium > Chryseobacterium ginsenosidimutans. The sequence continues at coordinate 1,508,242 of NZ_JANUCO010000001.1, read as the reverse complement.
CCAAAATAATTTTTCATTTCGTTATCCAATGTTGTTTTTTTGTCTTTGTCACCTTCATATTTAATAAAAAGCATGGAGGCTATAAATTTCAAACTGCTTGATTCTCTTGCCGAAGGTTCCATTACTTTTGCGATGTTGAGGCATTTTTCGAAATATTCGATCATCTTATCTTTTGTTAAAACAGTATCGTTTAATGTTCCGATGATCCTGTAACATTCGATTGCCATTGCATATTCGCCAATTTCCTGAGCGACTTCTGCCGCTTTTTCGAAAGCTTTTTCTGCCTTTGATTTTTTTGAATTTCCCAATAAATAACTTCCGTAATTCATGTACATCTGAACTTCCAGCGGTGAATTGGGTTCTACTTCTTCAAATATTGTTCGATATGTATCTTCTGCTTTTTCCTTTTTTCTATCAGCGATAAAAGCCTGAGTAAGCATAAAATAGGCAGAAATTTCTCCTTTTTTATTTTTTTGTTCTTTAGCTAATTTAACAGCGTTTTTTAATGCAAATTCAGCTTCCCTGAATCTTCCTTTGCTTAAATGATTACTTGCCGTAAGAATCTGCTGCTGAAAATCTGTGTCTACACTGTTTTTCTTTCGATTGGTATGAGCAGCTGTGTTTTGCATCAACTGATGAATATCAACCTCAACTCTGAAACTGTGCGCCGAAGAATTCTCAGGTAAGGTTTTGTAGGTGTGATGTTCTGCCCAAATCAGTTTAATATCTTGGTTTCCTGATTTCTCACAGAGTTTACACCATTCTTTTATCCAAATTGATAATTCTTTAATATCACTGATTCGGACCGGAGCGATGTACAAATAAATATTAGAATTTTTAAGATTGGGAAAGTTTTTCTTTAATTCCAATAAAGGAAAAAAAGCTTTGTACGCATCTGTCTTAAACTTTTCATCAAAACCGTTCAGTTCCCATTGAGGAATATTTTCTTCGCTTTTTTCCAGTAATTCGTAATATTCTTTCCAATCGTCAAATAAAGTCTGTCCGAAAGAATCCATCCCGTTAAATTCTTGATAATGAATCAAAAAAACATCTTCACCATCATAATCTTCAGCCAATCTTGATTTTATAAATCCATCAAAAAGATCGGTTTCATGTTTTTCGCCAAGACAGATCAACATTGGCTTTTCTGCGTTTGCTTTAACGACATTATGCCATTGTCTTTTTAATTTTACCAACTCCAGATCTACAGGATTCATTAGTTTAATTTTAAGAGCTTGTTTAAATTTTGATATTATTTTTAACATTAAGAAATTAAGTTCATTTTTCTTAACAATTTTAATTTAAAATCAATTTATAGATTTCTTAAAAATCCACCTTTAAAAACCTGAATTACTTAGAGCCTGTTTAAATTTTATTAAGTAATAATTTTATAGCGGATAATTTGACCATATTTTCGGAAGTTTCCATTAGGAGTTCATAATTTCTGCATAGCCTTCTATCATTATCAAACCATGAAAAAGTACGTTCAACAATCCATCTTTTATGGAGTGGCTCAAATCCTTTTTCTTTTTTGTCACTCCGCATAACGATTTGAATGATATAGCCTAATTTAGTTTTTATTTCCTCAATAATACCCCCTCTGTAACCTCCGTCCGCTAAGATTACCTGAAGCGGAATTAGTAAATATCGCAATGTTTTCATCAGCAATAATGCCGCTTTACTGTCATGAATATTGGCTACACTTACCATTACGGCTAACAAAAACCCGTTTTTATCTACCACGACGTGTCTTTTGATTCCTTTTACTTTTTTGGCTCCGTCAAAGCCATTGAGTGAACGGTTATTTCCCCAACGAACACTCTGGCTGTCCATAATTCCTAAACTTGCCTGCGATTTCTGGCCTCTATCCCGACGTACTTTCTCTCTTAATTTTGATAATAATAAATCGAAAATCTCCAGATTTGACCATTTTGAATAATAGTAATAAACCAATTGCCATTTTGGAAAATCATGAGGCAAAAGTCTCCATTGGCAGCCTGTTTTTACCAAATAATTAATAGCATTCCAAATGATAATCAAATCATATTTTCGTTTTCTGTCATCAAAATCTAATGCTTTTTTTATAAATTGCCACTGAGTTTGGGTTAAGTCTGTTGGATACATTGAAGTTTTTTGTTTTGCAACTCTAAAATGACAATTTTTATTCAACTTCTTACCCTTACTCTTTTTTTTTATTAATTTTTTAAACAGGCTCTTAATGTTAAAAGAAAATAAACAAGTTTATTTAATTAAGATTATTTAAGGGAAACTTTAAAAAAATTTTCAACTAAACTTTAAACAGACTTTAATTCAGTTTTACAGTTCCGCTTACGATATTCGTTTCACTTCCGCCGCCGATGTTGATTTTCGCGCTACTAAGATTGGCTTCGGTTTTTGCACCCATTGAAAGTGTCGTCGTTCCAATATCTAAAGTACTCGATTCGATTCCGATTCCTGAAGTAGGATCTGCACCTTCCTGACCAACGCCGATTCCGACGCTTGCCGTTCCGCTTACTCCGATATTATCACCCTGAACCATAATTTCTTTTCCTTTAATCACAATATTTCCATCTTTATCCATGAAAATAGAGCTGCTTCCGCAGGTTAATGTGATTGAAACTTTGCTTTCAACACTGATCTTCCCAGCTCCATCCAAAAACATATTGTTTTGGTCTTTATCTTTTATGGTAATTCCGCCACCATCGTCCAAACTTACGGTGTGACCGCTTTTACTGCTTAAACTTTTAATGTTATTTCCGGCTCCGCCTCCGCCGCCAACTCCACCGTGAAACATTCCTCCCATGACGAAAGGTCTGTCGGGATGTTGATGCGCAAAATTGACCACAACTTGATCTCCAACTTCGGGAATCGCCATGAATCCTCGGTTTTTGCTTACTTTATCACTTCCTCCTGCATCGGGAGTCATGACACGGATATATTCTGTAGTGGTAGAACCATTTTGCCAGTCAAATTGTACCTGAACTCTTCCCTGATTTAAAGGATCGGTATTGGAAATTACTTTTGCGAACTGTGCATCCGCTTTTGGAGTCTGAAATTCCGGACGCGGGATAAAACCTGTGTCAGAAGCAATCGCGTCGAAAGTTCCTGTATAATATCCTCTTGCATCCACTTCATGATTCACTTCAAGAATCATTAATTTTGTGAAATAAGAGGTTTCATTACTGTCAGTTTTTCGCATCTCAATATCTGCGATGCAACCCGGATATAAAAACGGAAACCGTGGTCGTTCCGGATGTTACAAACACGTCGGAAGCTTTACTTCCTGCCGTTCCTTTTTGTGAAGTTTCAACATCCATAAAAGATGCCGCTTTAATCGGAGCAACTCTTAATGAAGGCGTTGTGAATGTTTTTTCTGAAATTTCGTAAGCGCGTTTCGCAATATCGGAAGTGTGAGAAATTTTTGAATTTCCTGTTGTTAATTTTTCATTTTTACTGCTGTTGTAACCGTAGAAACTTGGATTAACATGTTGCGCTTTCATTCTAATTTTAACATCATTGACACTGCTTCCGTAAGTTAATTTTATCGGCTGTTCCTGAGGTGGAAGTTTTCCGAAATGCAGCACTTCTCCGTCATAATAAAACTGTTCGCCATATGCTTCAGCCATTCGAGCCAAGTAATTGTAGTGGGTTTCTTCGTATTGCGAGCTGTAAGAAACATTCCCGTGTTGAGAATCTACTCTAAAATCGTATTTTCCTTGTCCGAGACCTTCTTTAATTACCTGATCTGCAATATTATTTAAACTAATTTCCTGCGCTCCTCCAAAACTTTGAATATGTGGAGCAGCATCCAACAGAACTGTGGGACTGCAACCTGTAAGAACAATATTTCCTAAACTGCCTTTTTCCTGGCTGAAACCTACTTCGGTAATGACTCCTACAAAACTTCTTTCGGGACCGTCTTCTACGTCTTTATATTTAAAAACAACCGTAATTCTTTTGCCCAAAAAGTTCTGAGCTTCCTCAAGATTGTGATTTTCTGCGCTTCCCAATGTATCGTGAGACAGCATCAGACTGAATTCATGATGCTTGCTTGCGCTTTGTTTTAACTGAAAGTGCTTAAAATGTTTTAATGTTTTGCCTTCTACAACAATGTCTAACTTTACGACACGGTTGATCCCCTGAATCTGGTTTTCGGGAATTGTATTGGCATTATGTATTTTTGAAGTGGGCTGTTGAGACCAAACTTTATCTTCTACCAAAGTGGGCGAATTGGGCTGCAGATTTTGATTCATCAACATTCCGGAAGCGCCCTGAACAACACCAGTGTAAGCCTGAACCTGCGTCAGTTTATGTGTTGTTTTCTGAACCGTTCCGCTTGTTTGTTGCTGAATTTTTTCTGTAGCTTTGTTTACCGCCTGATCTTTTGCCATCTCTCCCATTTGTTTTGTCATAGAAGATTTTCCTGCGGGAGAAGGCATTTTTGGCGTATTGTTATCTTGAAACATAGCCTTAAGATTTTGCTTGATTTGTGGGTGTTTTGTTTTTAAACGCTAAAATTTATTCGATAAAAATCAAATAAATTCTCATTAATCAAATTTCAATTTAAAGACTGAATTTTCAACTCATTAAATTGAAAAAATAGAATAATTTAGTTTCAAAAAAGAAAAAAACAGAATAGCTGACTCTCTGAGAGCTGCACTATTCTGTTTACCAATTTTATTTTTACTAAGATGATTGTAAATTTTAGTTATCCCCAGTTTCCTCCTGGCCAAAGACCTTTGTAGCTAGAGTTTCCGTAATCAATAGTTTCAGCGCTTACGATAAAACTGATCAACATACTGTTTTCGTCTACCGCGTCGAAGTCTACTTCATGTTGGATCACATATCCGTTTTTCCATCCAAGAGTAATTAAAGTACCTTCTTCGTGAGATTTGTTGAAAGTGATTTCGCCAGTTGTAGGCTTGTATTTTCCGTTTAGTAAGCTCTCTAGAATGTCTGATTTTTCAGTAGCTTCTACGGTAACCTTGATCAATGCATTGGAAGGATCTGAAGCTACTCTACCAGAAACGTCTGTAGATCTTGATACACTGTAGTTCAGTTTTAATAATTTTTGACCTTCTCCTCCGTTGAATTTTAAGATTCCTCTTGAATTTGCTGCCATGATTTGTAAATTTTAATCGTTAATATTTTGTGATTTGATGTGGTGTGTGTGATTTGTTGAGTCAAAGATAGATCACCTTTTTTTAATCTGAAAGTTTTTAAATGGCAATTTTATTTTTTGTAGTAGTTCTACGATTCGGTGTAGTAATTCTACGACAATAGAAATAATTAATTTTATATTTATTTAAAAATCAAATAATTAAATTGATAATTTTTGAAATAATTCTACTTTATTTTCACACTTAATAGGGAAATATTAAGATTTATTTAAGATATTTTTAATAATTGTTAACATATCTTAAATTGATTTTCAGGCAAAAAAAATTCCGGGAAATTTAAAATCTTCCGGAATCTTTTTTTATAAAACTTGTGGAATCACTTGTACAATTCTTTATAATCTCAAATCCATTCTATTATTGGAGTAAGTTTTATTCTTAATTATAATCATTATAAGAATCTTTATATTCATTCTCAGTTTTGAAAACTCTTGTACTGTCAGATTCTAAAGGTTGATTGTTTAATAATATTTCAAAATTGCTGTTATCCGATGCTATTTTGAATTCTAATTTTGCATTTTTCCCTGCTTTCTTAAATGCTTCATTGGTCTTTTCCCAACTGAAATAAGCTCTCCCCACAAATTGCTGATCTTTTCCCGTTTCCCAAACGAAGCTAATTTCTTTCGGAATAGCTCTTTCTTTTACCGGAATATTATTAATCCAAGGGCGAAGCATAATTTCTAACTCTGCATTATAGTAGTGGAAATTCATTTCAAATAATCGAAGTGATTTATTTTCACCGGTAATTGCTGGTTTGTAAGCATATCTTATCCGATAATTGTCCCATTCTTGAGGTGATGCTTCTGGATTAAAATCTCTCGCTCTAACTTCCTGACGATTCATACTCCAATTAGCAAATAGTTTTTTCTCCAATTCTTTATCCTCTTTAATAACTTCGGCTTGATAACGACCCAATTCTATCCGAACACCCATCCCATAACGCAACCATACGACAACCATTCCTTTGGGAGCAAAACCAAAAACCAAGTTAGAAAAACTATTATAAGAATTATAATTTGCACTGAAACGTTCATTTCTACCCAGTCGCTTGTATTCTTCCAAAGGGGCTTTATCCTCTGTTGTTCCTCCATCTTGTGCGTAGGCTCGTTCCATATAATCTTTGATCTTATCTAACGGAAAATCAACTTTCAAATGATAAAAAGTATCTTCATAACCTGCGTAATAGGTAATATCTGCACCTATTGGTGTCCCATGTTGCTCAGTCCAACCAGATCCAGAATAGCCCCATTCTCCCGAAGTACCTCCATAAGGTAAACTTGCGCCATTGCCTTCTAATGTAAAAATTTTATCGCTTACAAATTCTATTAAGTAATCATTAGTAGGAGAACAAATCTCTACTTGAAATTCAGGCAGGTTTTTTTGTTTCATATCTTGGCAGCTGAGGTTTTGGGTTATGAATAAAAAATAGATTATTATTTTAATTAGGGATTTATCCATCTTGTATATTTCTTTTGCCTTATCTAAACTCTAACATCCATTATTTTAGAAAGATAGTAACCTCAAGATATCAATTCTAGTTATTTTAAATCAATAAATAATGTATCTTTTTTACCTTCAAGAAATGAATAGTTCAGCTTTTCTCCATGTTGGCTCCAAACTGTTTTTATTGTATCTATAGGCTTATTTTAAAAAAACACAAGAAGATCATTAATTGAATTTTTATCTTTCTGCATTAAAAAAAACCTTTGCTATCTGTAATTGCACAGTTGTTTTTATTTATTTCACAGACTTTGACATCAGATAAAGGTTGTTTTTCATTACTATAAATATAGCCTTGATAAAATTTTGGTGTTGTACAAGAATACAATAAGGCTACAAAAACTATTTTTTTAATATTTTTCAGATTCTGCATAAAAAAATTAAATCTCTCTTGAATAATTTTTATTTTTTTAAGTCAATAAACAATGTGTCATTTCTTCCTTCAACGAAAGCATAACTAACTCCTCGTTCTGGATGGGTTCTTACTATATAAATTGAGTCTAATTTTATATTATTTTTTTTCACATATAAAAATTCTCCTTTTGATAAAGCATTGATTTTGAAATATCCTTTAGAATTAGTAAATGTGGATAAACTGATGTTATAAGGATCTTCGATTTTGATTCCTTTTAAGGGTTTTTTTTGTGAATTATATATATAACCATGCATGTATTTTGGTGTAGTTTTAGTACATGAACTAATGAATGTTACAAATAATATTAAAAGAATTTTCATGATTTTAATTAATTTTTATTTTAGTTAACCATATTAAACTTAAAACATCTTTTTCTGCTGCAGCATATCTATTATAAATAGAAATAGGTGGATCACTCGGATAATATGGCATAATATCTATTTCCCCAGAAGAAGGATATTCCGGTGCATTATCTTTCATGGATTGAGTAACAACATTAACACTTCCCTTATGACCATAAGAGTAACCCGTTCCTCCAAAAGATTTTAATATTTCGTGACCAATTTCGTGAGCAGATGTAAATTTAAAGTCAATATCCTCATTCATTTCTTCTCTATATCTCCATGTATTTCCTTTTAAATAGCCCACATTATAACAAATAGCTTCTCGAGATATTAAATTTCCTATCCAAGTAATAGGATTCAACGTAAAAGAACCAGGATTACCCGATCTCTTCCAAGCTCCATTAGTATTATAAATTAAGCTCACATCATCCATAGACTTTTCTTGAGTATTTATTGTACTCACGTACACTTCATACCCTTCTCCAATAATTTTAACATCTTTAGCAGCTGCGTGATTTTTATTTCGTCCCCAATGATAATTAAGACCATCAAGAGCTAACTTTTCCAAGTCTCCAAAGCTTCTTGTTCTTTCTTTAATAGGTGATTTACCTGCTATAATATCTTTTTTAGGTATCTTATCCCAAGGACATCTTTCTTCCCAATGTGTTTCATCTCTAGCTCCTGTTAAATATGAAGAACACTCCAACCCTTCCGCTCCACCATCTTTTAAGTTAACACGTAATGTTGTATCAATTCTTTTATTATTTTTATCAATCTTTACATCTACCCAATCAACCTTTTCATAATTTGTAGAAAACTCAACTTCTTTTGTTTTTTCTTTGCCATTCTTTTTAGCAATGATAACTGCTTTTAATTTCTTATCATTAAATTTTGTGCTGTCATATATACCATTATTATCGAAACCATCCCAAAAAATAATATAAGAACCAATCTTAGTATAATCACCCGATGTAATGTTGTAAGGATCAAAAACGCTTTTCCAGTCCCATACATTTACGGGTTTTAAAGGATTATATTGTAGTTTTTGTTTTATAATATCTTCTGCTAATAATGGAAGCCTTCTAGCCGTTACAACGAATTCCGGCAAATTGGTAATGGCATAAAGTGTACTGCCATCTTCATTTAATATCTTAAATTCTAAAGTGTCTATATTACTTAATGATAAAGAATAATTAAAAGCAAAATTGGCATTTTCATAATTCCCTTCAAAATCAAGTATTCCGAAAGGTACTACTGTTGAATACATTCCATCTTTCTTAAGTGAAAATGAAATTTCAAAATCATCATTTATATTACTTCCCAATCTTTCAAAATTCCCATACTGAACACCATTATCAACACCTTTTTCCTGCACTTGAGATCCTGCAGTAGAAAAAATATTTCCTTCTGATGTTATATTATAATTTTCACCAACTGTTTTAATGTACTTACCTTTAATAATTCTTGTTCGCGACATAATTAATGGTTTTTACTAATTTCTCCGCTATTATTCTTTATCTCCAATTGAGCATTTTTGTTAATACTTTTATTTGATGAAAACTGAATATCATCATGTGATAGCTCTACTCTCTCTTTTTTCGTTTCACTATGCACATCTCCTTCAATCATTTCAGTCAGTTTTCCTGTAATAAACATACTTGTATCACCTAGAACAGAAGTCATTTTCATTGCACCCACACTTTCAGTATGATTTGCCAGAATAGTATCAGATTTATTTACACCAACGTTGGTTGTCATATTTTCTCCAACATTGATATTCATATTCCTACAATTCAAGGTCATAGTTTCCGGAGCGGTAATAGTAATGTTGCTTCCTGTTGTATCTAAATGTATTTCGTTTCCTGATTTATCGGTGATAATGATACTTTCATCTTCCGTAAAAATCACTCTGTGACCGCTTCTTGTTTGGATAGATTTTACTCTGTTATCCATTCCGCCGCCAAGACCGATTCCTCCGTGGAACATTCCGCCCATCACGAAAGGTCTGTCGGGATGACTGTGAACGAAATTCACCATCACCTGATCTCCGATTTCTGGAATCGCGACGTATCCTCTGTTTTGGTTCACCTGATCTGTTCCTCCCGCATCAGGACTCATCATTCTGATAAAATGTGTCGTATCATTGGTCTGCCAGTCAAATCTTACCTGAATTCTTCCCTGACCTTCCGGATCTGCATTGGAAATTACCGTTGCAATCTGTGGTTCCGCTTTGGGAGTTTTAAATTCCGGTTTCGGTAAAAATCCGGTGTCTGAAGCAATCCCTTCAAAACTTCCGGTGTAATGACCAATCGTATCGATCTCATGAGTAACTTCCGTCACCATGATTCTTGTAAAATAAGAAGATTCGTTGGTATCTACTTTTCGCATCTGAACATCTACCACACAACCCGGATGCAAAAACGGAACTGTTGTATTTCCTGATAATAAAAATACATTCACCGCTTCACTTCCAGATGTGCTTTTTTGAGAATATTCTACATCAAGATGCGTAGATGCTTTTATCGGTGCGACTTGTAAAGCCGGAGTTTTATAAATTTTATCATTGTGGGCATACGCCGTTTTTGCTAAGTCTCCCACATGCTGAACAGGAGTTTCCGCCGATGTTAGTTTTTCATTTTTATTGCTGTTGTAGCCGTAAAATTGTGGTTTTGTATGGACAGCTTTTAATTCAACTTTAATATCGTTTGCGCTGCTTCCGTAGGTTAATTTAATAGGTTTATTCTGTTGCGGAAGCTTTCCGAAATGCAGCACTTCACCATCATAATAAAACTGTTCGCCATACGCTTCAGCCATTCTCGCCAGATAATTGTAATGTGTTTCGTCGTATTGGCTGCTGTAAATAATCTGAGAATAATCATTCGTATCAACTCTCACGTCGAAACGACTGGAATCAAGACCTTGTTTAATGACTTCATTGGCAATAATTCCCATATTGACAGGCGATCCGCCTCCAAAACTTTGAATATGAGGAGCTCCATCCAGCAAAATAGTAGGACTGTATCCTGTTAAAACAATATTTCCGAGACTCATTTTTTCCTGACTGAATCCTACTCCGGTGATGACTCCCACAAAAGTTCTTTCGGGACTGCTTTCAATATCTTTATAAGAAATTACGACAGTCAGACGTTTTCCAAGGAATTTATTCGCTTCCTCCAACGTGTGAGTTTGTCGGTCTCCCAAAGCATCATGAGCCAACGCAAGACTGAATTCATGGTGTCGCCTTGAGCTTTGAGTCAGTTTAAAATGTTTGTAATACTTGATTACTTTTCCTTCAATAACCAAAGAAAGTTTTACCAATCTGTTGATTCCGGCATGTTGATTTTCCGAGATTCCGTCGGCATTCTGAGATGGACGGAATGAAGGGCTTTTTAGTATATTTTGTGATTCTGTTTTCATATTACCTGTGATTTGGATAGGTTAAACATTATCGCTTAGTGTTCGTATTATTTGGTGTTTGTTGTATTTCCTTCTTTCATTGATCTTGAAAGTATTTTTGTCTTTCTTAATAAAAAATCAGGCATCAGATCTATTGGCAGATGCAATGTACTTTCGCCTGTCTGTTGCAGTTCTTCCTGAATTCCAGGATTCCATGAAAGGAGTTTGTTTACTTCCACATCCAGTTCGTCTGCAATGATATTTAAACTAAAACCTGCATTAATTTCAGTTTCAGAAAACCCTCCCAGATCTTTATTGCTTCCTCCATTTACAAAGAAAACCGTATTCATTCTGGACGAATTGTAATCACTCAAAACGCTTTGTAATTCTCCGGTTGCGTAACACGCGTTCAGGTATTTTTTAACATGATTAATGGTTTCTTCAGGAAGATATTTATAAAAAATATGATATTGAGTAGAATTTGCCGCTGCCATTGCTTTGGCGATATTTCCTTCACCACAATTGTAAGCTGCAACTACCGTTACCCAATTGTTATATTTTTTATACAAATTGGTCAGGGAAATTGCTGCTGTTTTGGTACTTTTATAAAGATCGGTTCTGTTTTGTTCCGTTAATCCATAATGATTGGCATGAGAGGTCATAAACTGCCACACTCCGACTGCTCCGGCTCCGGAAGTGATTTTCCTGTCAAAATGAGATTCAATTAAAGCTAGATTTCTCAGATGTCTCGGCAAACCTTTTTCCACCAAAGAATATTCTATAAAATCTACAATATCTTTATTGGCATTAATGATATTCTTATATCTTTTAACACTGCTTTCCGAAGTATCAGAAGCCGAAAGAAACTGTGCATTCACGAGTTGTGAACCCATCAGTAAAACTGCTGTTAATAAGATATTTTTGAGATTTGGTTTCATTATTTTTAGTTTTGGCAAAGAAGGTTAATTCTTGCTTTCTTTACCTGTTTATCTTAATTTTTTTTACTTTAATCTACTTTCCAGTTAAGTTTTTCCTCTTCCGAATTCCAGTCTACATGAAGGGTCTGTCCGGATTTTACTTCTTCTCTTACAATCATTTTGGAGATCGGTCTTGCCAGTTGAGATCTTATCACTCCGGAAATTTGTCTTGCTCCATATTTACTGCTAAATCCTCCTAAAGCTAAGTTTTTCACTGCTTCATCACTGATTTTTAAGCTCATTCCTAATCTCATCAATGAAGTATGAAGTGATTTTAACTGAATATTAAAAATTCTCTCCGCAATAGATTCTGTAATTGGTGCAAAAGGAATAATTTCTGTAATTCTTGCCAAAAATTCCGGTCTAAAACGCCCTGAATTAGACATAATCTGCATTAATGATTTTGATTCCGGGATTTTACCTTCTTCAAACTGCTTTACAATTTCCTCGCTTCCGATATTTGACGTAAATAAAATAATTGCATTGCTGAAATCACCTTCTTTTCCAAGCTTATCATGCACTTTCCCTTCATCCATGATCTGTAAAAAGACATCAAAAACAGAATGATGCGCTTTTTCAATTTCATCAAATAAAACAACCGTATAAGGCTGCTGACGGATTTTATTCACCAACATTCCTCCTTCCTCATAACCGACATATCCCGGAGGAGCACCGTATAAAAGCGCCGCTGAATGTTCTTCTTTAAATTCTGACATATCGAAACGAACCATCGCTTTTTCATCATTAAAAAGCAACTCTGCCATAGATTTTGCCAGTTCCGTTTTTCCTGTTCCTGTCGGTCCTAAAAGGAAGAACGAACCGATTGGCTGTCCCGGTTTATTCAATCCGCTTCGATTTTCAACGATGGCATCAGAAAGAATTTTTAATGCGTGATCCTGACCGACAACTCTGTTTAGTAAAAGCCCTTCCATATTCAGAAGCTTTTCTTTTTCCTGAGCTTGGATTTTACCGATCGGAATGTTTGTTTTTGCCGCCATTACAGCCGCTAATTCCAAACGGTCAACCTTTTCTCTCTTTTTTGATGCATGCTGTAATAGTTCTGCGTAGCTGTCTTCAATAATTTTTTGAATCTGATCAACCGGCATTGAATTGTCAATTTGCGGCTGTTCACTCAAAGATCCCCACAAAATCGGGCTGATCTTATCTCTCAACAAATTATAATTCCAGACCAATTCGTCGGCTTTATCTTTTTCGTCGAAATATTCTTCGTTTTGAAGCGCTTCATAGGTTACTTTCCAGCTTTCCAGTTCTTTTTCTGAAAGTTCATCAAGCATTTTGATCGCCGCCATTGTTCTGTCTAGCAAGTCGATTGCTGCATCAGGCAATTTTTTACCTTTTGCATACCTTTTTGCCAAACGAACACATTCCGGAATAGCGTTTTTCTCCACTTCAATTCCGTGGTGTTTTTTGTAGCCGTCTAATAAAACGTCGATCATTTTAACGCAGGTTTTTTCATCCGGCTCATTCACTGTTAAAACTTCAAAACGACGATTGAAAGCCTGTTCCGGCTCTATAATTTTTCTATATTCTTCCTGAGTTGTTGCTCCGATTACGGTGATTTCACCTCTTGCCAATTCAGGCTTCAACAAATTAGCAACATTTCCGATGCTTCCTTTCGGATCTAAAAGCGTGTGAATTTCATCAATAAAAAGAATGGCTTTTTCGATCTTTTTACATTCATTAATTACTTTTTTAAGACGATCTTCAATTTCGCCTTTATAAGAAGTTCCGGCTAATAAGGCTCCTGTGTCAAGCTCTAAAAGCGTTCCGTTTTTCAACATTTCAGGCACGTTTCCTTTAATAATTTCGGTAGCGAAACCTTCTACTAAAGCCGTTTTTCCAACTCCCGGTTCTCCGATGATGATGACATTCGGTTTGGTTCTTCGGCAAAGAATTTCAACCAACATTCTGAGTTCTTTATCTCTTCCGATAATGTTTTCCAACTCGCCCTTTCTTGCCTGAGCCGTTCTGTCGACACAATAACTTTTAATAGACGGAAAAGAATTATCCGAATACTCTGATCCGTTTGAAAAAATTGAAGAAAATTCTCCGTTATCCGAAGTTTCGTAGGGTGTATCTTTTCTGTATAAATTGAAAATCTCATGCTCTCTAAGCGGCAGAGATTTAAGCTGTTGCAGTGTAAAAGCAACCTGAGGTTTTACAATAGCCGTTAAAATACAAACCGGAGTAATCTCATCCAATCCTAATTTTAAACGGATATCATCTGCTTCTTCAACGATATTATCAACAAATTCATCCTCACCAATATCGTTGGGAAGATGTGTTGTTTTGGGATAATCTTCGATTCGTACATCTGCCCATTCGTAGAAATATCCCGGATCTTTATCAATACTTTTCAAAAACTCATTAAGACCAATATCTTTATGCATTAAAGCCTGCAAAATATGCGGTCCGCCGTAAGTTCCGTTATAATTTTCCCTCGCGATGGATTGTGCAATATGAAAAAGCTGTTTTACAGTCTCATTGGTTACTAGTACTCCCATGTGTATTTTTTCTCAAAATTAATATTATCTCTGATTTTGGTGGCTTCATCGATTATGTTTTGGCTAAATATCAGCAAAAATTAATCCATAATCGTCTGAACTTTTATTGTTTACTAAGATATTAGTTTTTTTTCAGAACATAATAATATGTCTTGATAATGTGACAAACCAATTTTATTCTTAGCATAACAAATTACCATCAGATATACCATATGTTGGTGGTAAAAAAAGACCGTCTTAAAGGGACAGTCTTTCTTTTTATGAATGTTAACTTGTAAAATTTTTCTAAGCTGTTGGCCAAAAACCGTCGAAATTAGAATTTCCGTAGTCAATTGTTTCGGCGCTTACGATAAAGCTGATCAACATACTGTTTTCGTCTACTGCGTCGAAGTCTACTTCATGCTGAATAACGTATCCGTTTGTCCACTTCAGAGTAATTAAAGTACCTTCTTCGTGAGATTTGTTGAAAGTAATTTCTCCTGTTGTAGGTTTATACTTTCCGTTTAGTAAACTTTCTAAGATGTCTGATTTTTCAGTAGCTTCTACTGTAAGTTTGATCAATGCGTTTGATGGGTCTGAAGCCACTCTACCAGATACATCCGTAGATCTTGATACACTGTAGTTTAGCTTTAATAATTTTTGACCTTCGCCTCCGTTGAATTTTAAGATTCCTCTTGAATTTGCTGCCATGATTGGTAAATTTTAATCGTTAATAATATTTTGTGATTCGGTGATTGTTTAACAAAGATAGGACAGGGAATTTCTTTCTGAAAGCTTTTCAACCTCAATCTTAATTTTTGTAGTATTTCTACGATTTGATGTAGTAATTCTACGACAATAGATTTAACATTTATGTAATATTTCTTTTGTTTAAAGGAGTCTAAGACAATTCTTTAACAATAAAAAAGCTAGAATTTTTCGCACCAAACTGAGAAATATTGTACTGAATTTCAAATTCTTTTACCATTCCTGTTTCTATGTAAAGCGTATATTTTCCTGTGAAGCTTTTATCTTTTTCAGGGAAAATTATGTTTTGTTGGAGAACAATTTCCTCATCATATTCCGGATTTTCAACTTTTTGATGAATAACAATAGGAATATTTTCTTCTCCGATCGTTTGTGTAAAGTAAGATTTTCCATTGGTAAACTTATTTCTCAAAGATGCAAAATAGGTTTTAATAAAAACATCTTCTTTCATTCTGTCATTAAATAAGTCTTTATCTAAAACAGCAAATTCAAACTCCTCAAGATAAATTTTCGCGTATTTATCGGAGAAAAGATCGTATAATCGTTCCTTGATCTTCCCAAAATTACTGATCGTTTCCTGAGTTAATGTAACACTTACAATTTCACCTTTATCATCTGTTTTTACCTCAATCGGATGGAGAGAACGGATGGATTGTGACGCAAGATCTGCCATCATACTTCCATGTTCGTCGGAAAAATTGTTTTTAAATAAGTGAAAAATATGGAAAGATCCTTCTTTTTTGATCCATTTTACAGAAACCGTGTACGAAAGAATATTGCTTCTTTTTTCCAGTTCGTTCTCTGTAATTTCTGTGTTTATAACTGAATATATTTTGCTGAAATTTTCAGGATTGAAAGGGATTTCGGGATTTAATCTGGGATTTTTGAAGGGCGCATCATTTTTACTGTTATACTCCTTTATTTTATTGAGATCGGGAATCAAAAGTTTTCTACGCGGAATTAACTGATCGGATATAAGATCTTCTCTTGCACAATGTGTATTGTGAAATTCTTTAAGATATTGTGGGTTTTCGAGATTAATTTCTTCAGATATACTTTCCAGCGTTTCTCCGGAAAGGATAAAATGAACAATCATATATTTTTGTTTTTTTGGCTCTACCTAATTTAGGCTAAAAATTCTATTTTACAAAATAGTTTTTAGGGATTTAATTTTAAGCTTTTTTAAAATTAGTTTTAGCTCTTTTTTTCTTTTAGATTTGGTGTAAAGTTATTTAAGAATGACAAACAGGGTGTTGAATGAGCCTTGTCAAGGCTTCGGTTGCTTTAGAAAATAATTATGGAAGATTCGCGCCTGGATTCCTATCGAATGACAAACTACGGGTTTATTTCCAACTGTTGAAAGAACAACAAAATTCCTAGCCCCGATTGGAGCAATTGTTTGAGCTCATTTTGTTTGTTTCGTTGCGGCGGCAAAGCCGCCGCAACGAAACAAACAAAATAGCGAGTGCGGAAAGCGGGAAATAGCTTCTAATAAAGTTTTCTGTTAATTATTTTTAAGCAAAAAAAAACAGCACACAAAACCGCATGCTGCTTACTTATAAACCATTACTAATTATTTCTGTTTAATAAATTCGAGATATTTGTCGCCACATTGCGAAAAATGCTCAAATTCGTTCATTGAATTTCCTGAATTCTGAACCACAATTTTATCTCCTTCATACAAACCACCGATTTCTCCCATGGTAACGGCAGTTATTTCGCCTGTTTTTTCATCACTTTCGGAGGAAACATTGCCTGCAGCAATTATTTTTGTCTTATCGAAAATTTTAAAAGTCGGTTTCCCGTCTACATTTTTAAATTCCATAGAAAATCTTCCGCCATCACAGGTATTTGCAACAAATTTCCCTTCAACCAGCGTTTTGGAAACTGTGGATTTCGGATCTTTTTCTTCTGCATTTTCAATCTTTTCAGGATCGTTTTCGGCAGAATCCTGTTTCTTAACAGCCTCTGAAGTATGATTTTCAGATTGAGAAACAATAGACGAATCGGCTTTGTTTTTTCCATGCTTTGATTCGTTTTTATTACATGAGATCACAGAAAGTCCTGCCAAAAGACAAAGACCAATAAAGTTTTTTCTAATCATAAAGGGTTACTTTTTAATGTGATTATTTGATCAAAAATACCATAAATTTTAATCTAAAATATTTTTATTTTAATTTAATTCAAAAAAATAATTCTGAAAGCTAAAAAGAGATCATGCAGCAAGCACAACCTCTTTTTGTTATTTTCTTGTTCGCTTTATTTTATTTCTTTTCCAGCTCATATGCGCTTTTTTCCCCTACGGTTTGATCGATAAAAGCGCTTTTTAGTATATATTTATTTTGTTTTTTGGAAATTGTAAATGTCGATTTTTTATTATCTTTTTCAGCAAGTGTTATCTCATCTGCCGTTGTATTTATTACTATTAAATCTTTTTTGATATTTTCTATATAACTGTCTAACTGAAACTTAGCCGAATTACCATCAATTTTAACCGAAATCTGCCCCCAACCCCGAGGATCACCGGATTCTTCTTTCATTCTAAGAAAACGACCTGTGTAGTTGCCAATCCACTCCTTGTCCGACTGAGCTATTTTTGCAGTTATTGCCACATTATTTCGTACACTGTTCACTATTGCAGCGCTGGAAACATTTTCTGTGCGACATTTTTTACTTCTTTCGTTTTCTTCAGGAATGGAATTAAGTTTACCTGACCATCCGGATTTTGTAATATTAATATTCTGAGTAACATCACAAATATATTTCACGGCATTCTCTGAAACATCAGACATTGTTTTATAAATAATATTTTTAAGAACCCACGTATTATTTTCAGGGATAATATTGAATTCTTTTTCGGAATATCCACGATCCGGAAAATACGTTTTTACAGTAAAACCTTTACTATTAGGAATTTCATAAATATCTTTAATTATATTCCCTCCATCTTCAGAAAAGTTCGTCGCTTCCAAAGAAAGATGATAACCACCAGATTTTTCGCTGAAAAACACAAATAAATCTTCCCCTTGATAAGCCACACTGCTCACAATTTTATCTGGAATTCCATCTTTATTGATGTCAAAAGTTTTGATGAAGTAGGCTTTGTTGTTTACGTATGTTTCAAACGTATTTCCTGTCTTTTCCTGTGATAAAGCCTTACAAGAAAATAAAATAGTAATTAATATTAATAAAGAGATTCTATTCATTCTTGATAAAATAATTAGCTTGTTTTTGCTTTGTAGGCTGGCAAAATAGGTTACATTTTTTACAAATTTAATTTTTAATAAAGCTACCGTTATCTTTAATACTGTAATTTTCTGATTTCGAAGAATCGGCTGTTTGAATTTTCACCAATATATTGTATTGACTGTCTATTGAAAAAGATCGCAATTCTTTATCTTCTTCGTTATCTGGTTCATACCATTCGCCATCAACATATAGATTACCAGTTACCTTATTATCTTTAATAGCAATCAAATAATATCTGTACTGAAAATCTCCGCAGTCCTGAGGGATTAAAAAAAGCTTTATATCCGATTTACTAGGAATCGATATGTATCTTGTTTTCTGTTCGTTACAACTATATTTTTCCAATCCTTTAACAGAAGATGTTTCTATGGTCTCGTATGAAGCTGTTTTGGGATCATTTTTTTTGTTATAAATAATTTTTAATGCTGTTGATGATTCTTTATTACTATTTTTTTTCACCAACTCTTTTGCAAAATCCCTGAACGATATTTGTGCAGTGGGTAGTAATGTTTTGAGAACGTTCTCATTTTTCCCTTCAAGATGTACATCCTCTATTTGATTTGATTGATCATAGGAAAATATATAAACTTCGTTATAAGTATCCGATAATTTTTCGTCAACATACATTTCTACTTTGAATTTAACTTTTAGTTCAGGAAGATTACCTGTTATGTTTTCTGACACATACGTCATTGCGCATCCCGAGCCGCAGCTTAATACAAATGATTGAGAATCATTAGTTACCGTTTTATTCTCCTCTTCTTGTATTTTACTTTGTACACTATCTGGTGTTTTTTTAGAATTGTTAATTTGTGCACTAATTTCTCCTTTCTTACATCCTATAAGAAATATATTAATGGAAAGAATGAAAAAACACAATAATGACTTCATATCTTAACTCGATTTTATTCTGCTTTTATGCACATATCCTGTCTTTCCCTCTTTAGTTTTTATTAAAAACCAGTCTCCTGAATTATCTAAGATATCAATATGCTGTCCAGAATTTATTTTTTGTAAAACTTCTGATGTTGTTGTTTTATCTTTTCTAAGATTTGTATATCCATCAGGATCCTGAATATAATTTTTTGAACATAAAGCGGTAATAAATGTCAAAATATTATCAATTTTAGAAAACTCTGGATCATAATACTCTTCGATATCCAACTTCCCATGTAAAGAGTTTTTATAAGCTTGCTTGGCTTTTGCCTGATCGATTTGTTTTTGAGAAAAGATATAATATTTACTTAATATTTTTACTGCTGCAAAGTCTTCCTGTTCCAGAGCGGAATTCATTAATTTATCAATGATATTTTGTTTAAATGAATATTTTCCGATAAAATATTCCAGCCAAGAAACTGTTTATAAATCTTTCATTATTACTGAATGTTTCATTATTAATCAATAATGACAAGTCATCAATATTGAAATCGCTTGCTTCTGGTTTTGACGATTCAAAGCTTGACAATTTTGACTTAAATGCTTGAATTTCGGGTTCTGTTTTATTGAGATCCGTTGGCGTAAATTCTATATTACTGCCTTCATCGAATAAATCTGAGAATGTGATATTTTTAGTATCCGTGGTATTTTCACTCATTTTAGTTTTTTTTTTATTTAATGTTCTCCACTTTTCCAAAGAAATGATTTCTCCTGAAATCACCTCATCAATCAATATTTTGCCGCAGTTGTTCTTATCAACATAAAAAATGGTGTATGTCTCCCAATGAGTGGCTCCGTCATACCCGGTTTTAATTCTATAATACGGTTGTTTTTTAATATCCAAAGAATCGATCATAAACGATAAATGTTTCTTATTAGAAGATAATGAATCTACATATTTACTCTGTTTTTTTACTTCTGGAAGAGTATTTATAGTCTTCATAGCTTCGTTGATATTGCAATTTTTGGTATTAGATTTTTGTCCTTCACAACAATAGAAAAGTATGATGAGTAAAGAAAAGAGCAATTTATTTTTAAAGTACATATTATGATTTATTTAAGTTTATTAAGAAGTTCAATATCTTTTTTAATCTTATTTTTTTCTTCTTCTTTCTTTTCGCGACATAGTTTATAATTTAAAATCTCCTTATAATCTTTAATTACTCCATTGAAAATACCCTTAATTAATGTTTTATAATTGGGATCTGTGGCATAAGCTCCTAATTTCCCTTTATCCTGCATACCTACTAAAAAGTCATCAATAGTTTTTGAATCATCCAGAATTGCATTGTAAGCCTCATTATAATTTTTATTCAAAAGCCCCAAATATCCTTCAAATCCTTTTTCTACAGTAGAGAAATTAGCAAAACCATCTGTAATATTAATTTTTTTTCCATCTTCATATTCATGCGTTTTTAAAGGAGATGAACCAAGGTCACCTTTACCTTTTATATTCATTGGGTTATTATTGGGTACAGCTAATTTGAAGCCATTTTCCTGTCTTCTTTGTGCAACCATATAAAGTCCTTTGAATTTATTCGATTTTCCTTTACTTCCTACAAGATCTATTGCAGCTTTTCCAAACTCATTGTAAAACTCTTCTCTGCCATCTTTTTTAAGGTTTAATTTACAAGCACTCAATTCTGGAAGTGGATCTACTAAAACAAAGACTTTCACCTCTTCCTTAAACTCCGAAGCTGCTACATCAACTGTTCCACTACTAGAATAACCTCTTCTGCCATACACTCCTGTAAGTTCTGGAATTACGGTTTCTAAATAATTATTTAGAGCATGGTAGATGAATTTATAGTTTACTTTATCTTGGTTAGGATATTCTTTTGCACAACTTGAATGTGTTTCACCATCAGAGTTTCTTATTCCCACACAACCTATCAAACCAGAAGATCTCCAAGGGTCAAGAGAAATTGAGCCTCTACTGCCGAGTGCCATTGCACCACTGGAAACTTCTTTTGCCAATTCTTTTACAGGTTTTAAATTGGAAGTATTATCACTTACAATCCTATATCTGAAACTTTCTTTGTTCGCATGATTCCAAGCTTGCATATACCTTACACGATATAATGTGGTCATAGTATTTGGCGGTAGTGGACCACTTTTACCATAATCTTTATTATTGGTTTGCGCGTGTCTTGCAACCGTTAAAACTGTAGATTCTGCATTTTCGTGAGTTTTAAATTCAAGATCCTGTTTTAATTTTTTTACTGCTTCTCCTACTTTATTCCCTCTATAAATATACATTTTATAAAGAGGAAAGGCACTTTTCCCGTTTGGAAGCTTCTTGGCATATAATTTATCTCCTTCTTTATATTCGGTCATTCCATTATATCCACCGTAGTCAGGATGAGAAGTTATTTTGCCAGCTTTATCAACCTTTATTTCAGTTGCAATTTCACTTGAAATATAGATAACAGCTTCTTTTCCTAAGCCTACTACTTTTTCGAATATTTCTTTTTTTGTTCCGCCAACCTGACTTACAGTCTTCCCCTCCGGTTTCTGCACCGTCGGTTTTTTCTCAGGCTTTACGGTACCCTTAGATTCTCCCCAATCCCAAAGCTCATCCCACCATTCTGCAGCTTTATCCATAATCCCTTTTTCTTCTTTTTGGGAGGCAGGTTTAGAAGCAGCGGGGGAACCGTTTGCTTTAGGGGGAGTTTTGGAAGGTTGAGCAGGAGTACTGCTTTTGGGCGGTGTTGCAGCAGGTTTCGGTTGCTGTACAGGCTCTTTATAATCCGGATTTTTAACATCTACATTAGCTGTAGCATGTTTTTTATTTTTATAATATTCTACTGTTACGTAAAATTCCAGTTCTTTAGGATCTCTTTCTCCTTTTGCCGCTTTCTGCATTAAAGCTTTTGTTAAAACAAATTCAGCGGTTGCATTTCCGGTTCTGTCTACAATGCCTTCTTTACTGTCGACAAATAAATTATTGGCATTATGATCTTCGCCTTTTGCATCATCTTCCCAAAGTGTAAAAGTCAATTTTTCGCCTGTAAGATTTACGCACTGAGCTTTAGCAATCATTTTTTCGGTATAACTGAAAACCGTTCCCGGAGAATCATCAACATAGCGTAATTCAACCTTATTAATTTTTGGAATTTCTATTGATTGCGGAGTGATATCAATTGTTGTAGAACCTTTTCCTTCCGGCTCATGAAGGTAAGCTTCCAAACGGTAGGTATTTTTAAGAGCCACTTCTCCGAACGTAAAATTTCCGTCACCTATTTTTTTGATATTGGTGGTGGTAAAACTTCCGTTGGAACGTTTTTTAAACAATTCCCAAGTAACCAAAGCCGGATTTCTTTCACTCGCAGGAGTTGAAGGATACCAATCTGTAACAGCGTATACCGTTTTCTCTCCTATTTTTGGTGAAGGATTCCCGGCAATTTTTGCAACTCCTATTTTTGACATAATCGAAAGCGTTTACAGTTAATAAGCGTCTAATTCACTTTCCAAGACCGTCTCTTTGAAGTCCTGCATTTTCACCAGCGGATTGATGTGCTGTACCGTTTTATTGTCGGCATTCTTCACGTTTTTTTTGCTCATTTGTCCGCGCTGTCCGTGATCATTGATCGTAATTTTTCCACCGATGGTACATTGCAGTTCAGAAAGCTCTGTTACAATCTTTTTACCCATGATCTTTACTTTGTCATAGGTTTTCTGCCATTTTCCGGCAGGAGCGTAAGAACATGGTAAATATCCGCCGGAAGTAGGCTTCAATTTGCATTGTCCGAAACTTGGACCGGGAGGAGTAAACTGAAGGTCGTCTTCGGTGACACCAAGAAAATCTGCGTTTCCATCAGAATCATTCCAAAAATGTTTCTGATGTGAAGTAACTTTATATTGTGGGAATTTATCACCCTGATTGCACTGGGCTTTACCTTTCTGGATAACAAAATATTTGCCATCATGAGGTGATGATTGCTGTGACATAATACTGTAATTTGGGTAATATCAAAGATAAAAAATTTACACTAAAAAATAGAAAAAGCGGAAATAAATTTCCGCTTTTTCGTATTATAAGTTATTAATGCTTAGTATATTCAGGTTCTTCTGTTGGTGCCATTGTCGGCATGAAATACTCATTCAACCAATAGAAAGTCTGTCCGTTCTGCTGAATTTTCACGGCAGGATCGTTTCTGTGTGTCAACATTCTTTCTACCAAATCTTTGTAATGACGGAAGTATGACCTTACGGTTTCATTCGTCACAATTTTCGATTTTTTCCAGCCTTTCAGCATATATTTTGTCATTAATTCTTCTTCAGAATTATCAAAACCAGTGCTGATTCCCACTGCATAAGACATTGGCTGTTTGTAAAGCTCGCTTTTGTCAAGGAATTTTATGGTCGGATTATATTTTTTCAACAATCTTACGTATTCATTGATGGCGCTTGACTGTTTGAAATCTGATCTTTCTGCTCCCGTATTTTTGTAAACTTCGGTATAGAACATTTTTAAATTATCGTATTCAGCTTCAGAAATTAAGATCCCTTTTTCTAATCCCGGTTTGTAATCTTTCAGTTCTTTCGGGATATAACCTTTCGCTAAAAACGGACTTCCATAATTGATCAACTGTGCTGCAATTCCAGCAGGAACTGGGTTTGTAAGCCCCGGATAAAGATATTTATACTTCACATCAACATCCGTTCTTCCCGCTCCTACTGATGAATGGAAATAATCATTTAAAGATTTATCCAACGTGGTATTATCCAACGTAACCTGAGAAATTAAGCTGTCTACAGATTTTTTAAGATAACCGGGAGTTGCGATGTCGCCTTTTTTAGGGAAGATCACAAAACCTTGAGACATACTTTGTTTCGGATAATTTAATGAGAAGAAACCTTCGTCGCCTTCAACCAGACTGAAATTATTTTTAGTTAAAACATCATTTTGGTTAATGATTTTCTGTTTCTTTAATTCAGCGATATTTTTTGCAGTATTCGTCACTACATTTTCAGCCATTAAGACAAAATCGTTATACGTATCTGATGTTCTTGCACTTGTCTGAAACATAATTACTCTTGCCTGAGCTTGCGTCAGAGAATTAATCACACCATACATGTTTCCGCTTTGGTTCGCCGAAGTTCCTACCGTTACAACGATATTGGTTTCATCAGGAACATTTGACAAAAGATTTCCGGCTGCCATTAAACCTTCATTTACAGGTTGATAACCGCTGTTGCTCGGACAGTTCATCTCATTAGTTTTATCATCAATGAATTTGGTGATCTTGCTGTAATCTGTACTTAAATTTGAAACTGCTACATTGTCTCCACAAGAATTATTTTTATACAAAACAACTCCATATTTCACCTGATTAAAATAAGACGGTTTTTCGAATCTCAATTGCAAATCCTGTAATAAAGACTTCACAATCGGAGCATAAGGCGCATTCGGAGCACTGATGTCTAAAGCGAAAACGATATTAATTCTCTTATTTCTCTCCGTAATCTCTCTGTAACGGTCAAAATAAATCTGTTCTCCCAATACATTGAAAACATAATTTTTACTGTAATCTAAAACATTCGTAAAATATTTTGTTTTTGAATCCGGAGTCGGAGCTTCATTTAACGGTAAAGTTACAGGGTAAATATTTTCAAGAGGCGTTCTTTTATTCACATCTGTCAAAAGAATTGAGGTTCTGTCTCCCGTTTCGTTTTTCCCCGGAGAACCTTCGTGAAGCCCTAAAGCTGTTTCTGTAACGCCTGTTGTATTTTTCATTTTAACCGCAGAACGCTCTCCCCAAGCTGAAACTACATTGGAACTTACCCAACCGTACAAACTCGTACTGATGCTGTCCATATCGATGGTCGGTTTCTTTCCGACCAAGAATCTTTTGTTGTTTTCGGCTTGTTTGTAAACGTAAACGACTTGTCCGTTCGGGATTTTCACGTTGGCCTGCTCGATAAGACTCGGTGAATTAAACACCATGATCGAATCGTTTTTATAATATCTTTCTGAGCTTCTGATGACTTCGCTGTTACTCGGTAAAACTGCTACTCTCACGGGAAAACCTGTTTTTTCGCTTTTCAGAGAATTGCTCCAGAGAAGAAGTTCAGATTCTGGGATCCAGCCGTATGTTTTGATCTGTTTCGACGAAACTTTTTTCATTAAAGCATCAGGAATATATTCTGCTACTTTTACCATTCCGTCTCTGTTTTTTATGACCATTAAAGGCTCTAAAAACTTAACTTCTTTGTAAGATTTTTCGTCATTTTTATCTAGATAAGCCGTATTTCTGGATCTGTCTGAAATAGCGATCCATGGAGCTGATTTTTTAGGAAAACCATTCACGACAGGTGAGGTATCAACCTGACCGTACTGCGATGGCTCCGGAGTTTTTTTCGACGGCAGTTTTACTTGGCAACTTACCAATAAAACCGAAACTCCTACGTAATATGCTGCTAGAGGAAATTTATTTTTCATCCTAATTTATTTAATGATTTGGTGCGTTCAAAAAAAATTCTGAACGAGAAATTATTTACTTTGGTTTATATCAACTTTGGTTACACAGTTTTGCGTATCATCGAAGTTCACTTTTACGGTCTGGATAACCATATTTTTATCAAACTGAAGACCTGCACAATACATGTAAAAGTTATTTACTTTGCTGTCGTTTACCTTTACCACAGTATTTTCGTTGTTGCACAGATATGTTTTCAACAGATAATTGTAATGCATATTGAAGCTGTTTCCGTTGGCAATTTGCTGCAAGTGATATTTAAAATCGTTATCAATTTTAGCATAAGAATCTTCTACACTCACTTCTTCTTCCAAAGCGTCGTAAGCAGGAAGAATCTTGATCTGATGCAAAATCGGCTCTTCGCTTTCGTCTGTATAAAGTGTTACGATGTAATCTCCCGGTTTTTTGTAAGAATAAATCGCCATTTTGTCTTTGGAATCGATATTTCCGGTTTCCCCAAATTTCCATGTGAACTGTTTTCCTTCAGAAATCGCACGGAAACTGCACGTTTTCAAACTGCATTGCCTGTGTCTGTGCATCGATTAAAGTTTTAGATTTTGTTGAATCTTGCGGCTTTGGAACGCTTCTGGCGGAGACCATTACCGGAAAAGATTTGGAATATTTGTTATCGATAATCAATGTCACCTGATAATATCCCGGTCTATTGTAAAAGTGGATACCTCTGTTTTTATCCGATGATTGTCCGTCTCCAAAGTTCCATCTTCTGGTTTTTGCAAATTGGGTCATGTCTTCAAACAAAAGGGTATCTCCTACGGCAATGGAAGATGGGTTTACAACTCCTACAATATCGTCTGCGGAGTGTATCACCTTCTTCTGCAACCATAATGCAACCAGCGCTGCGATGAGCAAAGTTGCAATAACACCAATAATAATGTTCTTTTTGTTTTTTTGAAAGTAATTCATAGTTAATAATTGTGTGATGGGTAATTTTTCCTTAGCGTAAAATTTTCAGTTTTACTGGGTTCTAGATTTCAACGCTGTTTCACGCTGGAAAAGCTGGCTTTTCTTTTCTTTAAAACCGATTGAGCATTCTTCAAACTGTTTTGTAAAACTTTTAATATTTTCTGTTTTGCTTGAAATAATTTTCTTGTCGTTGAAGTACATTTTGTAAAATTTCGCGATCTGCGGATAAGCATCTTTTCTGATGTCGGAAATATTGTCTCCGTTTTGGAAATAATTAGCGACATCGTTGATTCCGTACATGATATTGTTTTCCACAAAAGGCTCCGGTGTTTCGTCCGTAAGCTTATTAATCATTGAAAATGTACTGTCTAACGTTTTGTAAGAATATCTCTGTTTCTGATCGAATTTTGCTTTTTCTTCAAGATTCTGAACAGAAATCATGTCTTCATCGGAAAACGGTGATTCAAATCCTTTTAAAAATATAATTCCTAAAAATAGAAGTGCCGCCAAAAGCATTAAAATCAAATATAAAAACTGATAATGCCTTTCTTTTTTTGATAGTGTGATTTGTTCCTGCATAATTTTCGTTTTTATCTTCTACGTCTGCTTCCTGAGAATTTTCTTGTAGGATCTACCCTCAATTCGTCGTTTGCCACTCCTACTCTTCCTCTGCACTCGCTCAAATTCCTCAGAGCAGTCTGTTCTTTGTAAGAAATATTAATAATTTGATTTTTTAAAGCCAGCATCGGCTCAATCTGTTTCATTAAGATCGAATAATGTTTAAAATTATCTGCACTATCTTTTCCCATGATATTTTTGGCATCCCGCACGTTATCCATGATATAATTCCTAAGAAAAATATCATTGTCCACCTTGCTGATATCAAGCTGATCCATCCGGTACATGATGCTGTCTACATGAGTTCTCAGTAAGTCGCTTCTGGTAAGCAGTTCGCGGTAGTCATCTGCTTGTTTTTTAATTCCTTCTCTCTGTATATCATAACTTTTGAAAAAGAAGAACACACAGATGAAAGCAACACCTGATAATGCGATAAACGATAGAATAAATTTCCAAATGCCTACTCTGACGTCCGTTTTGTTTAGTTTTTTCTCCCTGTTCGAAGACATATGTTTGTGATTTGTTTGGGTCTGTGAAATTATAAAAAAATAATTTATGCACAAAATTTACGATTTTTAAGGAAATAACACCATACTTTTAATTAATTTAAGATTAATTTTCACTTTCGCTATATTTTCATAATTTAGTCCCGGAATTCTAATTATTCTACACCAAATCGATATTAAAGTGAGCAAAATACTAACTAATACTGTGCGATTCTCTATAGCAGACAGTGATTTTTATTTTAAAAAAATAATGATTAAGACGCTTACCGAAAATCCGTTTTACATGCTTCTTAATGACTGCAACAACGGCCACGAGCTTATTAGCAGAAATTACAGAAGACAGGAAGACGTGTTCATCGTAGAACTTTTCATGCCGGTATTAAGTGGTCTTGAAGCCATCAAATACATCCGAAAAAGCAATACGGAAACCCCCATAATCACTTATTCCGGAACTTATCAGGAAGATATGGCAGAAATTCTTTCGAAAATCCCGAATATATTTTATTGCGAGAAAAAAAGCAATATCATCAAAGATGTTATTAAGGGAAAAATAACTTCAGACAGTTTCGATTATGCAGCTTATACCAAAGAATGGGAACAGCAGCCTTTGGCAGTTCAGGACTATATGGACAGACAAAAAAAGAGCCAGGAAGAGCTTTCTTCCACCGAGATCCAACTGATGAAATTCTGCTATGAAGGCTTCAGCAACAAGGAAATCGGAGAAAAACTGAACCTCAGTACAAGAACAATTGATACCTATATCAACCGACTTACAGAAAAGCTCGGACTGAAGACAAAACTCCACCTTATCCGCTTCTGCGTAGAGAACGGATATTACAATTCCAGCATGTAAAGGTGAGTTAATATTGTTTTAATATAAAGTAAACATTAAATTTTCAACCTCTTATCGAAAAATATTTTATCACTAATTTGCTAATATTCAATTTTTTTAACTAAATTTGCACACCTAAAATTTAAAATTTAAAAAGGAAATGACAAAGGCAGAATTGGTAAACACCATCTCAAATAAGTTGGGAACCGAAAAGAATGAAACACAGAAAGTTGTAGAGGCTTTTATGCAAGAAATCAGGACTTCTATGTATAATGGAGATAACGTTTATCTAAGAGGTTTTGGATCTTTTATCATTAAAACAAGGGCAGCTAAAACGGGAAGAAACATTTCTAAGAATACTGCAATTGAAATCCCTGCTCATAACATTCCTGCTTTCAAGCCCTCAAAATCTTTTGTGGAGAAAGTAAAAACGAAAGTTACAGTAAAATAAGACATTAACTGAATATTAACTAGTTACTAAAAAATTATAATTATGCCAAGCGGAAAGAAAAGAAAAAGACACAAGGTTGCAACTCACAAAAGAAAGAAAAGAAGAAGAGCGAACAGACATAAGAAAAAATAATCTCTTTTTTTGAGATTTACAATATACAATATAGTTGGTGATTTTAGTTTTAAAAACTCACCGACTATATTTTGTTTTGCAACTATGAGATGTCGAAGGAAAAGATGAATTTATTTTTTATCAAAAAAGTTTATTCTTTCAAGAGTATTTCTTATCTTAAGGAGAAATTTATATTGATGAAAAAGACATCAATTTCCCACCATCTTAACAATTTTATCTTACAACAAAATGAAGAAAGAACTAATAGTTTCGCATGAAGACGATCTTACAAAGATTGTACTGCTGGAAGACGGAAGACTATGTGAACTTCATGAGCAAGAGGACAAAAGCGATTTTATAGTTGGAGATCTGTTCGTTGGAAAAGTAAAAAAACTGGCACCCAACCTGAATGCCGCATTCGTAAACATCGGATATGACAAGGATGCATTCCTTCATTATCAGGATCTGGGACCACAGTATCTTACTTACAGAAAGTTTCTAAGAGACACTATTTCCAAAAAACAGAGCACTTCAAGCTTAAAAAATTTCGAAATACAACCCGAAATAGATAAAAACGGAACCGTAGACAAAGTAATCGTAAAAGATGACCTTGTTTTATTACAAATCACCAAAGAGCCGATCTCTACAAAAGGACCGAGAATTTCTACTCAGGTTTCTTTAACGGGGCGTTTCTTGGTGTTAATACCTTTCGACAACAAAGTTTCGATTTCCAAAAAAGTAAGAAGCTTTGAGGAAAAAGAAAGACTGAGAACGTTGATCGAAAGTATTAAACCTGAAGGATTCGGAGTCATTATAAGAACCGTAGCCGAAGGTAAAAAAGTAGCCGACCTGCACAACGACATGAATCAGCTGATTCAGAAATGGGAAACTGCTTTTAAAAATATACAGAAAAATAAAGTTCCGTCTAGAATCTTAAGCGAAGATGATAAAGCTTCAGCTATTTTAAGAGACAATTTTAACCAGGATTTTGTGAGCATTACTTGTGATGACGAACAAATGGTTGAAGAAATGAAAAACTATCTGGAGGTTATTGCTCCGGAAAGAAAGAATATTGTCCACTTTTATAATTCTCATATTCCTCTTCTGGAATATTACAATGTTGAAAAACAGCTCAAGCAAAGCTTTGGAAAACACGTCAATATCCCAAGCTCAAAAGGTGCCTATCTTGTCATAGAACATACAGAAGCACTGCACGTAGTCGACGTAAATTCCGGAAATAATATCACAACCGGAGCCGCTGTCAATAAAGAACACGCACTAAATGTGAACAAAATGGCAGCAACCGAGATCGCAAGACAATTGCGTCTCCGTGATATGGGTGGCATCATCGTGATCGACTTCATCGATATGACCAACCCCGAACACAGAAGAGATCTGTACGAACATCTGAAGGCAGAAATGGGCCGCGATAAAGCACGCCACAAAATCCTTCCACCGAGCAAGTTTGGATTAATACAAATCACCAGACAAAGAAACCGCCCGGAAAAACAGATCGACACCAAAGAAGAAAACCCCAACAAAGACGGAGAAATTGTAGCTCCAATCGTCATTGTTGAAAGAATGGAAGAAAACCTAAGAACCATCATGCAAAAGGAAAAAGGAAAGCTTTACCTGCATGTACATCCATTTGTGGAAGCTTACCTTACGAAAGGTATCAAAAGCATCCAGATGAAATGGTTCATCAAATACAAAAAATGGGTAAACATTATTCCGCGGGATTCTTTTAAGTACTTAGAATACAAAATTTATAATTCTAAAAAAGAAGAATTGATTGGATATTCTAATTAATACAAAATTTTAAACCTCTAGTTTTTACTAGAGGTTTTTTTATATATTTGCACCAAAATACACAAAAAAACTTTAAACACAAATGAGAAAACTCCTATTTCTTGTGCTACTTACTGTAGTACATTCTGCTTTTGCACAAATTCTATCCTACGACAATTCTTTTGCTTCAAACGGGAAATATACTGTCACCGGTTCTAATAATTATTATGAGAACAGAATTATTCAAAATTCAGACAACAGCATTTATTTTACTTACGCAAAAGATAATCCTTCATTAGGAGGTTCCGAATGTGTTGTATCTAAACTTAATGCGAACGGAACAGTTGACACCTCTTTCGGAAATAACGGAGAAACCATAATTAATAATTATTTCAGCGCTGTACAAAGTGAGCTAAAAAAACAAACAGACGGCAAAATTCTCGTCATGTGTTTTTATTCTAACGGATCTGCAATTGTGAGATTACTTCCAAACGGACTGCTCGATACGACTTTTGGAATAAATGGAATTGCTAAAATTGACAACATCGGAACAGATTACAACAGCGTAGGCTATGGTTTCTACCTTCAAAACAATAAAATAATAGTTTACGGACAAGCAACATCCGATCCTGGTCCATATATTCATTATAAAAGTATTTACAGATTAAACAGCAATGGAAGCATTGATACAACTTTCGGAAATAATGGTTCTTTCAACACTCCGGGAAATTTTATATTCTTAGATAATCAATCCAACATTACTAGCTTTATCAGCAATCAAAATAACACCAATATATATCCATACGGTGCTTTAGAAAAATACAACAATAACGGGCAACCTCTTACAGGTTTTGGAAATAACGGTGTTTTAGCTTTTACCTCAAATCCGGGAGCCGTTGGTTCTACTTTTATGGATAGCAATAACAATATTGTATGTTCGAATATTAATAATGAAATCTTTAGAATAAAACCCAACGGAGATCACGATACTACTTTTGTCTTCGACAGTAATTCTTTCCCCTTCAATATAATGGCATTAGCCGCAATTACCGAAAAAAACGGAAATTATTATATTTCAGGATTAACCGGATCATTAGGCGAAACCTTCTTTATATCTAAAATTACCTCAACCGGAGCTATTGACCCTATCTTTAATTATTATTCTGAGACAACAGGAACAGTTGATTTTATTGGCGAAATGATCATTAACGACAACAGTATTATTGCTACAAAAGGCGTAAATAAGATTTTAAAATTCATGTTGAATACTTCTACATTATCTGTTTCCAATGAAGTAAAAACAAATACCTCTTCTATTGAATTTGAGAATCCTGTAAAGCAAAACTTAGTTTTCAGCACAAAAAAAAAGTAAGCAGCATAGAAATGTATTCTGTTGATGGAAAGCTTGTGAAAACAATTAAAGAAAACAACACGAATCTTTCTGAACTTTCAAAAAGTATGTACATCTTAAACGTAAAATTTGAAAATGGAAAAGCTGTAACAAAAAAGATAATAAAAAATTAGCAATAGAATATTCTAATATATTGAAATTCAAAATCTCCGTAAAAATACGGGGGTTTTTCGTTTTCACACGTAATATGATTTTCATAATTTTATCTTTCTTATAAAACTAATGTACCGAGATGAAAATTATATTTTCTTTTATTCTATTTATGGTTTCTTTTTCTGTTTTTGGACAAAAGAAAGATTCTATTGCTTTTAGTAAAATATCTGCAATTGAGGATTCTTTAAATTCTAAAAATTTCATTCGCGTTCAGAAGGAAATCCTCAATTCCTTAAAATTCTACGCCCTCTTATCCAAATAAAACACAAACCATGAAAAATATATTCACTTCCCTCTTTATTTTTTGTACGGTTTTTATCTCCGCTCAGGATTCAGGTGAGATTACCTTGTTTGATCAAAAGCTGAATCAGTTTTTAAATGTGAGAGATTTTTCGATTTCTGAAGACGGAAGTGAGGCATTTTTTACGATTCAAAGTCCGAATCAGGATATTTCGCAGATTGCTTATATAAAAAAGAGCAACAACACTTGGCTTGAGCCGCAATTGATGTCATTTAACGGAGCTTATTCCTATTTAGAACCCTTTTTAGCACAAAACGGAAATCGCCTTTATTTTGTATCGGATCAGCCTTTAGACAAAACAAAGACCGACAAAAAAGATTTCGACATCTGGTTTATTGAAAGGAAAAATAAAAACTCTTCTTGGTCTGAACCAATCAATATGGGAAAACCTGTTAATTCTGATTTAAATGAATTTTACCCTACCCTTTCCGACAACGGAAATCTATATTCCACGATGGAACCTCCAAAAGGAATAGGAAAAGACGACCTCTATTTCAGCAAATGGGAAAACGGAAAATATACGGAACCTCAGCTTTTAGATGAAAACATCAACAGTTCCGGTTATGAATTTAATGCCTTTATTTCTAAAAAAGAGGACTTTATCCTTTTCACGAAATACAATGAAAAAGGAGGATTTGGAAGTGGTGATCTTTATATTTCAAAGAAAGATACTACCGGAAAATGGCAAAAAGCACAAAATCTGGGAATTCCCATCAACACAAAATACATGGAATATTGCCCTTTTTACGATGAGAAAAATGAAATCCTGTATTTTACAAGCAAAAGAAATAACCTGAATCCCAGAAAATTCAATACGATTTCAGATTTTCAGCAATACATTAATGAAGGCGAAAATGGATTAAGCAAAATCTATAAAACTTCATTTAAAATAAAAAAATGAGCAAAGAGCACCATTACAAAACCATCATCGAATGGACGGGCAATAAAGGAACAGGAACCAGCAATTATCGTGATTACGAAAGAAGTCATACGATTTCTGTAGAAAACAAACCTGTTATTGAAGGTTCTTCTGATCCGGCTTTTCGTGGTGACAAAACGAAATACAATCCTGAAGAACTGTTTTTGTCTTCGCTTTCCTCTTGTCATATGTTGTGGTATTTGCATTTTTGCTCGGAAGCAGGAATTATAGTGACAGATTATACCGATCGCGCCACCGGAATTATGGAAGAAACAGAAAATGGAAGCGGTCGTTTCACTGAAATTACCTTACATCCGACTGTTACCGTTTCAGAAGAATCGATGATTGAAAAAGCAACGGAACTTCATCATAAAGCAAATGAATTTTGTTTCATCGCCAATTCTGTAAACTTCATTGTAAAACATATCCCAAAAGTGTTAGTTAAGTAAATTTAATTAAATTTTTACCTATTCAAAATAACGATTAATACTGACTTTTTAAGGCAATAATTCTATTTTTCGGCATCAAAACTCCACTCAAAGGGAATTATTTATGAAATCAGCATTAATTTTTAGATTATTTTAATTATTTCAACACAAATAATGCGATTATTTTAATTATTTAATGCAAAAGTTCAATTATTTTTCTTATTTTTATATAAACAAAACTAATCATGATGAGACCCAGATTAACCATCTTTGACGAGCCTCTATTGTACACAGAAGGACTTTCAAGACTTCTCGACCAAAGTGGTATTTTCACTACAATTGATATTTGCAATTGTCCTGAAGCCCTTAAAATACTTCTAAGAGATGATCCTCCGGAGTTTCTTATGATAAGCTCAAATATGTTGATCTTTACGGATCTTTACAAATCAATAGAAAATATTACCTCAGAAAACAAATCAATAAAGATCATTATTATCGGAAATGATTATGATATTATTGATATCCGAAAACTATTCAACAAAGGAATCAAAAGCTATCTGGACAAAAACAGCAGCTACGACGAATTTATAAAATCAATCCAGGCGCTGCTTCTCAACGAGGTTTATGTTTGCAACCATGCCAAAGACAGAATGATTAATTTCATCAGCAACGAAAACGACAACAGTAAGATACACATCAAAGATCCGCTCACGAAACGTGAAATGGAAATCCTAAGACTTATCTGTGACGGATTCAGCAGCAAAGACATCTCAGAAAAGCTGTTCATAAGCATCAATACGGTGGAAACGCACAGAAAAAGAATCCTTTTAAAACTCAACGTAAAAAACTCGGTAGGAGTTGTAAAATACGCATTAGAAAATCATATCATAGACTGATATATAACCATCCTTAATTAGCTGAGAAATTCCAAACCTACGGGTTTGGAATTTCTTTTAATTACCATGAAAAAAATCAAAATCTGATTTTTAAAATTGAAGTCGATGGTCAATTGTGAATCGCAAATAATAAAATTCGCGATTCACTTGCCATGATTGACCACTTTTGCAGATAAAATATCCGATTACTCATAATCCGGCATTTCCGCATTGCTGAAAAGAGCAGCTCTAGTGAGATCCGTCATCGAACTGTTCAAATCAACAACCATAACATTCCGCTGGGAGATGTTATCATTAGAAGTATTCATGAAAATTACCTGTGCATTATTCGGAGAAAATCTTGGATCTAGATCATTCGTCCCTAGTACTTTTTCGCTTTCTAACGAAATATCGTAGTTCGTATTTGTTGTTAAATTATAAACAAAAATATGAGAATCAAGCTGTCTGTAATTTCCCGAACTGTCCTGATAACCGGACATATCGCGTGTATACACCAACATTTGTCCGTCGACAGAGAAGTTAAGTCCGCCACTTGCTCCAAGAGTACCGGTGAGAACTGTTTTCAGAACATTTCCCATCATGTCTATGACGTATATTTTGGTATTGTAACCGTTGAAGTCGTTTGTTTTTAAAGCAATCTTACTTCCGTCGTAGCTCCAGTCACATTCGGAAATCATGCTTCCGTCGGGAGTTGTGTAGACTAAGTTTAATCCACTTCCATCTTTATTGATTCTGTATAATTTATTAAAATTGGCATAAAGAATTTCCTGTCCGTTTGTACTCCAAGAAAAATCGAGCTCATCATTTCTAAATCCTGCAACCGGAACTGTGGTTACTTTAAAAGGATTCGAACCATCCGGATTTGCCGTATAAATATGGTTGCTTCCCCCTTCTGTTCTTAAAAAAGCGACCAATCCCGAATTGTTATTTTTTCTCGGTCTCCAACTATTGTAAGACGGATTTGTAAACTGAAAATTGGTTCCCGAAGCATCACTCGAAATAATAACGAGGTTTCCGCTTTGTTTCTGAACATAATGATAACGATTGGTAGGAACTGTATTGGTCGTAAATTTACTGATCGCACTCAGAACCGGAGAATGAATTTCATCCGAAACGGAAACCTGCCAAAAGTAGCTTACTCCATAATTTAAATTTGACAAAGTATAATGCGTCGCCGTAAGATCATTAATCTGAATGATATTCGTGTTGACATTATTTTTTACAGTTAAATTATATTTTAAAACATCCGTTGCATCAGGATCTGTGGAACTCCAAGTTAATTCTACACTCAAAGGCTGATTGACGGCATTATCTACCGGACTTAATAATAATGGTGCAGTCGGAGGAGAATTTAATGATTCATCATCATCCATTTCAAAAACCACGCTCACCGCCTGATTTTGCGTCTGAATATTCACCGCCTGATAATTGGTGACATACCCCGTAAGTTCTGCTTTTACAGAATAATTTCCGATCGGCATTCCTGCGATTTCAAAAGAACCGTCTGCTCCCGTAAAAACTGTTTGCGTGCTTGGTGAAGTAAAGACTTTCACATTGGCAATTGGCTGGTTGGTTCCTCTTTTTACTACTTTCCCTTTCAGACTTCCTGTCTGAGCCTGATCTACAAGCTCTTCATTACAGGAAAACAAAAACAGAGAAAAGATGAATATGCTGAGAATTTTTAGTAAAGTTTTCATAGTTCATGTTTTATTTGTTACCAATGTAAAAATTGAGACCTATTGCGAATCGTAATGCCTGATCTTTTCTTTGACCATTTATCAATCCTTCCCATTTGTCTTTAAAACCAAGATCATATTGTGAAGAAGCTCTGATGCCGACATTTTTGGCAAATATATACTCGAAACCGCCGCCAATCTGCCCTTTATATTGAGGTTTAATCTGCGAAAGCATTATTCCTCCACCGCCATAGATATACGGACTGAATTTATATTTCGGAAAAAGAAGAAATTCAAGATTAACTTCAGGGACGAAGAAAGTACGTTTAACGATATTTTGATTTTCTAACGTGAAAACATTGGAATTAAATTCAAGGTTAAAACTTGGACTCATAAAATATTTAAAGCCTAATTTCCCTCCAATATTCGTTTTAGGATTCACATAATCATCTTTGATTTTTTGTGCTTCCACATTTCCAAAAATGGCAAAATTTTGTCTGTAATTGCTTGGGAATTTATTTCCGATAACTCTGTTGGTATTATCTTTCTGCTCTCTGTCGTATTCATCGATTATCGCCTGATAATTGGTAGTATCTTCTACAGATTTGCCCCAGATTTTATCTTTAATTCCTTCCACGATCAGCGATTTTACGGCTTTTTCGATGGCTTCTGTCACGGCAAGCTGTACCGGTTCGTTTTGAGTTAAACCAACTTCAGCTTCCAAAAGTCTTTCGGTATCAATATATCTGAAGAAACTTCCGTTAACACTTGTTGAAAGAATTGTTTTTGAGGTATAAACGGTTTTTAGAATTTCACCGTTCAAAGTAGAAACCGCACGAAGATAGATCGTAATTCTATCCTGTCTGTATTGCGTAGAAGCACCGATGCCAAAATATCTTGCTCCCAAACCGCCCGTCATGATATTGCTGTCGTAGGAAATTACGCCTCCTTCCAATAAAATTCCGGCGTATAAAAGCGGCGGCAAAGCCTGGCTGTTTTTATCGGCATCTTTCAGATATTCCTGTCTTGTGGAGCGGATGATCTGTCTTTCGTTTAAAAGATTGGCAATGTTTTCTCTTTCGATAGGGATGAACCATTTGCTGTCTTCTAAAGCTTTGATCAAAATGGTTGTAGTACCTTGCGGAACAGCTGTACTCCAGTTGTTTCCGTTTTCTGATGGTTTATACTGCCCTGTCTGATCCCTGAATTTGTAAACTCCGATTACAATTTTTTCTTTGGGTAAAGGCATACTTTTCAATTCTGTGGTGTAGACTGTGTTTTCGCCAAGAGTAGATCTTTCAGGGTTGGAAGGCAACCCGAATAAAGAACTACAGGCCTGGAAAATACACAGAATAATGGCACAGAAAAAAATTCTGGTGTAGGTTTTGGATCTCATGGTTAAAAAATTAGTTTTTTGTTTTTTCTTTATTTTGGAATAATAATCTCAGACTGATCGCCTGTACTGGTATCCAAAATATTAATCAACAGTCCTTGAGCGGTAGTGGTAATCTGCAGATACATGGTACCGAAAAGATAATTTCCGGGCTGCACACTTCCTTCTCCGAACTGATCTTCAAACAATTTTCTGGACAATTCACTCAAAACCTGACGGTTGAGACTTTGGCTGAAACTGTCGAGAGAATTTAAATTATCCAGTAAACTGTTATAGTCCTTCTTATCATCAAACTGATTCTGAGCATTGGCAGAGCTCAAAAGCCATTGATAATTAAAGGTATCGCCACCGAAAGCCGGATTGATAGGCTTATAAACGAACTGTTGGGATTTCCCGAAGAAAGTTCCCGCAATAATGGTGAAAATTAGTATAAAAGTTTTCATGGCTAGCGTTTTTAGTATATAAATTCATTTTTAATTAAGTTTTTCTTGGCATTAAAGTCTTTAATATATTTTAAGGTAGCGACCAATTGGTCTTTCAAATAATCTTCGCTGGGGTTTGTTACAAAACTGTAGACTACTTTGTCGTCGATCTCTATATTGATCTGTCCGCTTGTTCCCCGAACCGGAAGTTCTGATACGGTGATCGCAGAATTACTCTTGTCCGGAATCTGGCTGTATTGTATATAAAACAGATCGTAGAAATCTTTGCCCACTTTGCTTTTTGTTTCATCTATTGTTAACCCTTTTAGTTCGAAGAAAACATCTTCTTCTATTTTGGCAACTTTCTTTTTAAACAAATCGGTATTCAGTTCAAGGCTGTCTTTTGATATTAATTTCTGGGTTTCTTCATCTTTTATATAGAGAAAAGCTTTTAAAGCATCTTTTTTTTCAAGGTTAACATTAATCTCCGACAACACCTTTACTTCATTAGGATTAAGAGAAAATTTACCACTTTGCTGATTGTTTGAAAGGTTTCCTCCGCTGCCTTTTTTAATGGAAATCAAAAGATAATTAAGCTCTTTGTAAATCGTTGTGTTATTTGTGACAACCGCTTTGAGTTTGATCTGATTTTCCAAAGTGGTACTTTCTATTTTGGCTGTGACTTTTTTATCTTCTTGTCCGTAAACCGCGGCAGACAAGAAGATAAAAAGAGTACACAAAGTCAAAAAGGGAAAGTTTTTCATCACGTATTGTTTTTAATAATTTCTCATGAAGATGGTTTTGTTATCTCCTTTTACATTAATCTGTAATCCTTCAGAGACACTGTTGCTTCCTGTAATATCAATAATATTGTTATTTCCTTGGGTAGTAACTGCGGTTTTAGTTTCCGTATCGGTAAATGAATTCACAAAATAAAGCGAGTTGTAATCTCCCAATTGCTTCACCGCAATATCTGTTTTTGTATTAATGGAAAGCTCGGCATTGTTGCCATTACCCATTTGAATGATATTAGAGTAGGAAGTAGCCTGATCGGGATTCTGAGCCGCGATAATACTAAGAGCACTATTGCTGTTGATCTTGTCCCAATCGATCTGCTGTGATTTTACAGACATGAAAAGTAAAAGTGTAAAGACACTCCATCCCAGATTAAACATGGTATTAATTTTTATTAAAGTTAACAGATTAGAGTATTGCATAAAACACGTCTAATTGGTAATCATCCAAAATCACGGTTTACCGTTACTCTAAAATTTTAATGAAAAACAAAAAAGGGAGAGACCTCAGTCCCTCCCATACTTCAGATTACAGAAGTACTAATTTGATTGATTAACCATTAAAGAGTTGTTGTTTCCCATTTGAGTTTCCAACATGGATGTGAGAGTCTCCGTTTTGATTGATTACAGCGATGTTTCCGTCACCAGTTTGAGCATCTAAGGCAATATTTCCATCTCCGATTTGTAATTGAACCAAAAGGTTCGCATCACCCACCTGATTTCCTATAGCCATATTATCATCTCCTACCTGGAAAGCTGTACCAATATTACCGTCGCCTACTTGTACATTGGTTGCACTATTGTCATTTCCTTGTTGATATTGTACCACAAGGTTTCCGTCACCAA
The DNA here is from genome assembly GCF_024807225.1 of Chryseobacterium ginsenosidimutans. GTDB lineage: Bacteria > Bacteroidota > Bacteroidia > Flavobacteriales > Weeksellaceae > Chryseobacterium > Chryseobacterium ginsenosidimutans. The sequence goes on along the minus strand of NZ_JANUCO010000001.1, from coordinate 1,468,025 downwards.
CTTGGGTAGAGGAAGCATCATTTCTTCTTCCGATCTGGAATTGTAAAGCAGCATTATTATCACCCAATTGGAAAGATGAAGCATCATTTCTTCTTCCATCTTGATATTGATAAGCTGTATTTCCGCTTCCCCACTGAGTTGAAGAAACTTCATTTCTATTTCCCATCTGAATTTGTTCAGTAGAGTTTAGCAAACCAACTTGCCAAGTAGAAGCTACATTACGGTTTCCTGTTTGAGTTGTAGTATTAGAGTTTCCGATACCTGTTTGGTCTACATCGATAGAGTTTCTGTTTCCGATACTTTGAGCATCGTTCGTGTTCAGGATACCGACCTGATCGATATCTGCTGTGTTTCTGTTTCCATCTTGTGTTAATTGATTTACGTTGAGAAGACCTGTTTGGTCAACAGTAGCAACGTTCATGTTTCCGTTTTGAGTACTCACGTCAATATTTGATTGTGCAAAAGTGAAACCCATGGCCATTAGTGTAAACACACCTGTAATGAAGTTTTTCATAGTCGTAAAAATTAATTGGTTAATAGTGAGACAAAGGTAGATTCTAAACCAATTGCGCGAACCACGATAAACACGTAAATTTTTAAAATCACCAATTACGGTTCCAAATTGTCACTAATTACAGTTTTTACGGCATCACTGGATTTGATTAGGGGAAAATACGGTAGTCCTTTTTTATTTTTAAAGATTTTGTTCATTTAACCTCAGTTCAGATTTAGAAAATCTCATATATCTTTTAAACGCTATGATCGCAAAGTTTTTAATTAAACTTGAAAATATTTTCGTTCGCAAGGGCGTTTCACTCAGCTAAAATCGCAATCACCCTTTGCTGAACAGAGTGCCATTGCGACCGGAAAACTAAAAATAGCTATTTATAGAACTTTGCGGATATTGCGTTTAAAATAATATGTCTCAATAAAGTATTTTTAACTAATCTTATCTCGAATTTAGGTTAATTTCTAGTGGTTCTTTCTCTTCTTCCACCTTTATCATTAATTAACACTTCACGCTATTTCTTTCTTCAAAATATATTATTAAATTTGAGAATGAGTTTTGGAAAAGATTTATTACAGAAAATAAAAATCGCAGAATTGCCGGGAATAAACGCTCACGGAGTTTTTTCACTGCCTTCCCGCCCCGTTTTCACGTATGACGAAGTTTTGGAGAAAAACCCCAAATTTGCTGCTGTAAATATCGTTTTGTACCTTAAAAATGATGAATGGCATTTTCCTTTAATTCAAAGAACAATCAACGAACACGACAGACACAGCGGGCAAATCTCTTTACCCGGCGGAAAACGCGAAGAGATGGATAAAGATTTCGCTGAAACGGCTGTTCGTGAGACCTCAGAAGAAATCGGGATCGATAAACATTATGTGAGAATCATCAGAGAAATGTCTCCAATCTACATTCCGCCGAGTAATTTTTACGTTTATCCCTACATTTCATATACCAAAAAGAACCCCGAATTTATTTTGCAGCAAAGTGAAGCGGTAGAAGTTATAGAATTTCCTATCACCTGCTTCCTGAATCTTCCCGATCAGCCTGAAATAATGGCGTTGCCAACTGCTGGAGGAAATGAAGTTCCTGTGATAAATTTTAACGGATATATTATTTGGGGAGCTACAGCAATGATATTGAGTGAATTCAGCCAGTTGCTGAAAAAAATGTAACTTTGCAGTACTGTGTTTAATTGAGAGATGGCGAAGAAAAATATTTTCACCGACGCGTTCGGAACTCCTTATTTTTTAAAAAGGTTAATTATTTTTATTTTAGGACTTGTGTCTTACAGAAGATTCAATGGCTTTAATAAACTGAAAATAACTGGTACAGAACACCTTGTGGATCTTCCGGATTCCAATGTGCTTTTTGTATGCAACCATCAAACTTATTTTGCGGATGTAGCAGCAATGTATCATGCATTCTGTGCCGTGAATAACGGATATTTAGACACCATAAAAAACCCGATCTATCTGCTGAATCCAAAGATCGATTTTTACTACGTTGCAGCCGAAGAAACCATGAATAAAGGGATTCTTCCGAAAATTTTTAAAATTGCAGGTGCTGTAACAGTAAAAAGAACCTGGAGAGCTGAAGGCAAAAATGTCAACAGAATGGTAGATCTTACAGAGGTTGATAATATTATGAAAGCCCTGGACAACGGCTGGGTAGCGACTTTCCCTCAAGGAACTACATCGGCTTTTGCGCAAGGAAGAAGAGGTACCGCGAAACTGATCAAAAATCAGCGCCCGATCGTGATCCCGATAAAAATCAACGGATTCCGAAGAGCGTTTGATAAAAAAGGTCTGCGTGTAAAGGTAACAGGCGTAAAACCTACCATGGAATTCAAAGCACCTCTCGATATAGATTACGACAAAGAAAATGCTCACCAAATTTTGCTTAAAATAATGACTGCCATTGAGCAAACTGAGGATTTCAATGTACTACACAATTATGATGAAGAACTTAAAGCTAAAAAATTAGAACAAAAGGACTCAGATAATTAAAGTAGAAAATTATGAACAGGATATTAGGAATTCTATTCGCCATCATAGTATTAGTTTCGTGTAACAGCCAGAAAGTATATTCGGATTTTGACATCAGTTATTCCAAAAGCGGAGGTTTTGCCCCGATTTATGAGAATCTGCTTATCAAAGGGAATAATGCACATTATTCTTTTGAAGGTCATGGAGAAAAAGTAAAACAGGATTTTAAAATCTCCAATGAAGACCTGAAGAAACTGGATCTTACACTTTCCCAAAACAATTTCAGGAAAATTGAGGAAGACCGAAAGAAAATATACGATATTGTTTCCACTTCCATCAACGTGAAAAGTGGTGCTAATGAAGGAAACAAAACGGATGCGAGTTCAATTATGCCGAAGTATAAAACAAATTGGACGAATATCACCAATGCGTTTCAGGAGATTATTAATAACAACGTAAAAAACAATAAATAAAATTGAAGACCCATTTCATTGCTATCGGCGGAAGCGCCATGCATAATCTTGCGATTGCGTTAAAAGATAAAGGATATCAGGTGACAGGTTCGGATGATGCTATTTTCGAGCCCTCAAAATCAAGACTGGAAAAGAAAGGAATTTTACCCGAAGAAATGGGTTGGTTTCCTGAGAAAATAACCTCCGATATTGATGCTATAATCCTTGGAATGCACGCTCATCAGGACAATCCTGAGTTGGCAAAAGCAAAAGAACTGGGCTTAAAAATATATTCTTATCCTGAATTTCTTTACGAACAATCGAAAAATAAAACCAGAGTTGTCATCGCCGGTTCTCATGGGAAAACGACGATCACTTCGATGATTCTTCACGTTTTGAATTTCCATCAAAAAGATGTGGATTTCATGGTGGGAGCTCAGCTGGAAGGTTTCGACTGTATGGTAAAACTGACGCAGGACAATGATTTTATGGTACTGGAAGGTGATGAATATCTTTCTTCTCCTATCGATTTGCGTTCAAAATTTTTGCTGTATCAACCGAATATCGCTTTATTGAGCGGAATTGCGTGGGATCACATCAATGTTTTTAAAACTTTTGACGATTATATCGAGCAGTTTAGAAAATTCGTTGCAAGTATTACTCCGGGCGGAATTTTGGTATATAATGAAGAAGATACAGAAGTAGTAAAAGTAGTAGAAGCTGCAGAGAATTTTTTCAGAAAAATACCTTATAAAACTCCTGAATATGAGATTATTAATGGACAAGTTCATTTAAAAACCGAAATGGGCGATGTTCCGCTCTCTGTTTTTGGAGCTCATAATCTATTAAATCTTGAAGGAGCAAGACATATTTGTCAGCATTTAGGCATTATGGATGAAGATTTCTATGAAGCGATCATGAGTTTCAAAGGTGCTTCAAAACGTCTTGAAAAAATAGAAAGAGACGATAAAGGAACGCTTTACAAAGATTTTGCACACGCTCCAAGCAAGGTGAAAGCGGCTGTGAAAGCCTTTAACGAACAATTTAAAAAAGATAAAAAATACGGTTTTCTTGAATTACATACGTATTCAAGTTTAAATCCAATATTTTTAGAACAATACGATCATGCGATGGATGGTTTGGATGAAGCCATTGTTTTCTATTCTGAAGATGCTTTAAAGATCAAAAGAATGGATCCTATTTCACCGGAATTGATTAAAGAAAAATTCAAAAATGAAAATCTAAGAGTTTTCACAAACGCTGAAGAGCTTCACGCGTACTGGAATACGCTGGATAAAGCGCAAGACGTTTATCTGATGATGAGTTCGGGAAATTTTGGCGGACTGGATTTAACGAAATAATTTCACTTATAATAAAATAAAACCTCCTTTCAAGTCGAAAGGAGGTTTTATTATTTTACGTTATAATTTCCCACAAAGTTTGTCATCCTGAAAGGATCTAAGCATAGTATTAGAAAATAGCCTGAGAAGATTCGCGCATGGATTCTTTCAGGGTGACAAATGTTATGGATTTAAACTTAACAGGTTTCGTTTTTTGTAACAGTCGCAAATTCCTAGCCCCGATTGTAACGACATCCTTTTTGGTTGCGGTCGGAGCGAAGCGGAGACCGTAACCAAAAAGATACAGTGGAAAGCGGGAAATAGCTTCAAAAAAAAATAAAAGTACAATTCTACTAAGTCAAACAACTTCAAATAAAAAGTTTTTTAATTAATTCTTTTATAAAAACGCCTTACTACGTCATTGGTACCATCGCCGTCCAAATCCTGAGTCCTGTCTTCCATAGCCATATCGGTGAAAGTAAGCTGAGTCACGAAATACGGATAATTTTCCTCACCTTCGAACCAGAATTTACCATTTCCTTTTTCGAACGTATATTTCTTTGTTACAGCATCTGTTTTTACGCAGGTACTATTGTTCTGGGCAAAAGAAATCGAAATAACATGGGAAGAAGTAAATTCATGCGTGCTCATTTTCTGGCAATCCGTAGAGAAAGTAGTTTGGGTCTGCTGATTTAAAGACCGGTATATCTCAGATTTTTCAATATACCACTTTCCGACAATTGAAGCTTTATTGCTGAAATTCTGATCTTCATCATTGTTGTTGCAACCAAAAAAGGAAAATAGCATTAATGGCAGAATAATTTTTTTCATAATTAACATTAGATGTTGTAAGTCTACAAAATTAAAACAATTTTAATTAAGCTTGTTATGCTGTTATAATGAGATTCCTCAATTTTAGAGTCTGTTTAATTTTTTTTTAATATTTTAAAAAGTAATACTAATTTTTTTGACGCAAAGCTTTAATTCAATAGTACTTATTATGAAGGGAGCAAAGATGAATCCACAAGTTGATTTGATGAAGCGCTGTTTCCACGCTTCGCGAAGCAAATTTTATTTGCCTTTGCCTTCTAAAAATAATGCGTAATGTAAATAGAATCTTTGCGTTAAAAACAATAACAAATTCTGTTTGAAAAGATCTTAAGTCTTTCAATGTAAAAACTTTCACTTTCAAAAAAATAGATTTTCAAACAGGTTACAAAATTTGTAATATAAAATTTAAAAAGGCTCTAAGATTTATTTTAAAAATTTTAATTAAAACACATAAAAAAAGAAGCAAAATTCATTGCTTCCTTAGTTCTTTGTAATATTTTTTCTTCTCTGCATCAAGCCTTTCTGTGGTGTAAGAAAATGTAGTTGAAGGCATTGTTTTGATATATGTATCGAGAAAATCAAAAAGTCTTTTTTCATCTTTCTTTCCTGCTTCCCGCACCCAACTTCCGACTGCTTTATTCACCAATTCTTCAGGATCATGAACGAGAATTTCTGCAATGTTGAAAGTATCATCTATTTCATTTTTCCGGATAAAAGCATGAGTTGCGACCATCGCGGTTTCTCCTTTCCCAAAGATTTTCAGAAATTGCCAGTTGATACAAAATATCTCGCGGCTTATCCATTAAATATTCTCCGATCACATTTCGGGCAGCACGATCGACAAAATCCCAGTTATTGAGACGATCATGACGAATTAAATATAAATTGAAAAGCTGTTTTCTCTTTTCCTCAGAAGTCTTTTTATTCCCTGCCTGAAAATCCATGATACTCACCGCTCCCATTCTTACTTCGTAGAAATCGCTGTCTAACAACGTATTGATTTCATCTAAAGGCATTGCAGAAAATTCCTTCGCTGTCGTAAAAACATCCCCGAATTTCACTCCGAAATGTTTTGTAACGCCATCATTTCCTTTGAAGAATTTTTCAACTTTGTCGATTTCCTTATCGTTGATAAATGTTGAAAGTTTTTCTATGAATTGTTGTGCAGTCATGTTTTTCTCGAAATAATTTTTTAAAAACCTCTCGCAGATTGAGCTGATTTAGCCGATGATTGTGGTAAAAATCTGCGTTATCTGCCAAATCTGCGAGAGATAAATATTATTATTAAATATCCGCAACAGCATTCAGCATTTTCTCTTCCCAAGCCGGATCTTTTGGATCAAAGAACAGTCTTTTTCCTGTGTCTAAAGAACGGACAACATTCATTTCGTCTTCCGATAATTCAAAATCAAACACATTGAAATTTTCTTCAATTCTTGAAGGCGTCACAGATTTCGGAATTACACAGAAACCTTCCTGTAAATGCCATCTCAAGATAACCTGAGCAACCGTTTTATGGTATTTTGAAGCAATATTTTTTAATTCTTCATTATCCAACAATCCGGCATTTCCGTTTCCAAGTGGACTCCAAGGTTGTGTAACGATATTATTTTCTCGGTCGTAAACCTGAAGCTCTTTTTGTTGGAAAATCGGGTGCAGCTCAATCTGATTTATCACAGGAAGAACCGTTGAATTTGCCTTTAATTCCTCCATTTTTTCAACCGTAAAATTACAAACACCAATTGCCTTTATTTTTCCTTCACGATACAATTCTTCCAATGCCTTCCAAGCTCCAGTAAAATCCGAATACGGCCAGTGAATAAGATACATATCCAGATAATCCAGCTGTAATCTGTCTAAAGTTCTCTGAAAAGCTCCTTTCGCTTTCTCATACGTCGTATCCTGAACCCATAATTTTGAAGTCACAAACAGGTCTTCTCTGTCTACTCCACTGTTTTTTATTGCTTTTCCAACAGCGGTTTCATTTTGATAAATAGAAGCCGTGTCAATCATTCTATATCCTGTCTCGATCGCCTTTATCACAGCGTTTTCGCATTCCTGCATGTCTTCCATTTGCCAAACTCCGAAACCTAAAGCCGGGATGTCTACTCCGTTATTTAATGTAATCACAGGTTGTCCTGCATATGTTTTTTGTTGCATAATTGATGGTTTAAAATTTAATGTAAAGTCAAACAAATTTCCGATAAAATTTTGAAATCTCAGGTTACCATTTTTACTGAAATTAGAAATTTTCTTAACAAATCTGTTTAAATTTTGTTCTGATGGTTGGAAATCACAAAGGCGCAAAATAATATTTATGACACTGTTTTAAGGCGCAAGGATTTTATCTGCGATAAAATTTTCACCGTTTTATTGTGGAATATTTGCTGATTTATGATTAACTACCTCGTCTTTTTGCTTTGTAAAAATCACCCCCTTCAAAGAAGGGAAATTATGGTGTTTCTAATACTAATTTTTAAATTTTGATCTCTGAATTCTCGCCTTCTTTCTTGCTCATCATTTTTCTGAATAAGCCTTTGATATGATCAATTTCAGTTTGATAATTGGTATTTTTTCTACACCCGAAATACAGCGTATTTTCTAACTTTTTCTCACCTTCCCAGATCAATTTTACTTCGCCGTTTTCGATCTCGTTTTTACATAAAAAATCGGGAACGACGGCTAAACCTGTTCCGCCTTTTAAGCAACGGATGATAGAATTTAAATTCGGGACAATATAATTCGGACGGAAATTGGGTTTATGTCCGAAATTCAGAATCCAAAACTGAAAAAGATGCTCCATATCTCCTGTAGTTCCGTACCATTTTTCCTGTTTCAGCCATTCTTCGGCGTGTTCGATGCCTTTCGATTGTAAGGTTTCAAGAAAACTTTCGGTATCAATATCTTTTCCACCCACCAAAATAATCTGTTCGGAAGAGAAAGCTTCATGTAAAATATTGGGTGAAACTCCTTTTTTGGGCGTAATAATTAAATCTAAAATCCCTTTATCCAATTGATCGAGCATTTCAGGATATTCTCCAAAACTGATAATTAAATTAAAAGGCAAGGTCGAAACATACTGTTCCAAAGTTGTCTGAAAAGTCTCAAAACACATTCCTACACTGATTGTCGGTGTATGTTTTTCGGTAGATTTCTGGAAGTTTTTTTCTACGTCTTCCAGTTTTGTTAAGGGTTCAGAAATCGCGTTGAAAAGAACTTTTCCTCTTTCTGTAGGCATCATTTTCCTGCCGGTTCTGTCGAACAATTTATATCCTACATAAGCTTCCAAAGAACTTAAGTGAAGACTTACTCCGGGTTGTGAGATAAATAACGAATCTGCGGCTCCAGTTAAAGTTCCGGTCTTGTAAATTGCTTTAAAAGTTCGATACCATTCTAAATTAACCATGTTGTAAAATTGTGAGTTGCTAATTATTAATTGTTAACTAAATTCGAAAAAATAGACAATTGATATATTATTTTTCTGATACAAAATTACAAAATAATCACAATACTAATAATTAATTATCTTCTTCATTTACATTATCAATCAAAGTCAATTTGAGATTTTAAAAATACTATTGAGATGCTTTCAAAATGAGAAACTCAGCCTTGACAAGGCTTCGGCTGTAGAAAATAATAGGGAAAAAATAATGTCCAGATTCTTTTTCAGGATGACAAACTTTGTGGATATTTTTCTAATGTTTAAATAAGCAGCTATAATTCTAGCCCCGATAGAAACGACATCCTTTTGTGTTGCGATCGGAGCGAAGCGGAGACCGTAACAAAAAAGATACAGTGGATAGCGGGAAAAAGCTCCTGAAAAAATTATAAATTATTAATGATGAATTATAAATGATTTCAGAGTACTGATAATTTTTCATTTCTTAGAAACGAAGCATAATAATTGGGAATTTCACTTTTCTCGATTTCCTGAGCAACTTTTTCAATCGGATAGTTTAATTGAATAATTTCGGGAGTAATTTTTTCTTCATCTAAAGTCAGAATTACATAAGAAGCCAATCGGTTCTCTTCTCTTGAACGACCGACAGAAACCGCTGTTAATCGCCCATTTTCCATCACAATATTTTTTAAAAGACAAATGAGTGTGTCCCATAATGACAACATCTGATTGAGATTCATGCAGCATATTAAGAAAAACCTCATCATCTTTGCCTTCGTACAGATACGTATCATTGCTTTCCAGACTTGAGTGGACCAACTGAATATTCCAATGCTTTTTCCCAATTTTATAGTTTAATTTTAAATGAAAAGGCAATTCTGATAAAAATATTTTATTCTCTTTCGTAATGTTTTTTTTGGAATGATCTATCGCTGAAAATCTTGCCGCAGTTTCTTCTTCAGAATGCTTACTTAAAGGAATTACAGGCACATCAAAAGCAATTCTTTCATCATGATTTCCCATTAAGCAAGGGATATTCAAGGTTTTTATCTTTTCAATGACTTCATTTCCCCACGGCGCAAAATCTACAAGATCTCCTAAACAGAATTTCTGGTGAATTCTCCTTTGCTCCATATCATTTAAAACCGTTTCCAACGCGGGAAGATTTCCGTGTACATCACTAAAAATCGCAATTTTTATCATTATCCTTCAATTTCTCAAACAAATTTACGGGACAGAAAATAAATTCAACTCCGTCAGAATATGACTTTTAACCATGATAATAGAATTTAATAATGATAAAATGAAAATCATTAATTATTTATAACCGATAGTCTAACTATCATTATTCTGATAATTAATTATAATTTATATTATTTTTATAATACAAATTCCCACCCTAACTTTGCATCATAAAATTTAAACAATCATAAAACAATGAAAAAAGTATTAATCATTAATGGCGGACAAAACTTCGGACATTCGGGAGGAAAATATAATCAGACAATCGCAGAAAGTACTTTGGATGTTCTAAAAGAGTTTGAAAATGTAGAAATAAAAATAACAAATGTTGGGGCTGGTTACGATAAAAATGAAGAGGTAGAAAAATTTGTTTGGGCAGATTATATTATTTATCACACGCCAATCTGGTGGTTTCAGTTGCCGAATGGTTTGAAAAAATATATCGATGAAGTTTTCACAGCCGGTCATGCAAAAGGAATTTATATGAGCGACGGCAGAAATGCTGAAAACCCAAAAATAAATTACGGAACCGGCGGAATGCTTGGCGGAAGAAAATATATGGTGACAACAAGCTGGAACGCCCCGGAAACGGCTTTTACGCTTCCCGGAGAATTTTTCAATGAAACAAGTGTAGATAATGGACCGTTATTTGGTTTCCATAGAATGAATGCCTTTGTTTCTCTGGAAAAAATGGAAAGTTTTCACTTCCATGATGTAGAAAAAAATGCAGATGTAGAACGTGATATGAAAATTTATAAAGATCATCTTACCACTATTTTTCAACAAGAATTAAAACCACAATTAGCCTAATGAAAATTTATCTTACAGCCGTTATAAAAGCCAAAGAAGAATACAGAACTGAAGTCTTGGAAGTTCTTCAAAACATGGTAAAAGAAACCAGAAAAGAAGAAGCGAACGAATTATACACGCTTCATCAGGGAATTGAGGATAAAAATCAATTCGTTTTCTATGAAATCTGGAAAAGTGAAGAAGGTTTGGCGCAACACAATCAGCAACCTTATATTAAAGCTTTTGGAGCTTTGGTTGATGAAAAATTGCAGGAAAAACCACAGATTTATTTGACTGAAATTATTTAAATATTTAATACAAAACGAGAAAAATTTTTAAACCGCAAAAGCGACAAAAGAAATGATTGAGAAAAGAATTACAAAAGCAAACAAATGAAGTAATTCAATTTTGCCCGCTTTTGAAAGTCTTATAACATATTGAAATCTTTTGCTTCTTTTGCGGTTTAAAAATAATATAATTCATCAAAATCATGAAAAAATTAACATTATTACTTCTTGCCATCTTCACGATAGGATTGATTCACGGACAAACCAAAAAATCTAAAAATATGAAAAAGAAAATTTTATTTGTCGTTACCAGTCATGACAAAAAAGGAGATACCGGCGAAAATACGGGATATTATCTTGGGGAAGTTTCGCATCCTTGGGAAGTTCTTCACAACGCAGGTTACGAAATCGATTTTGTAAGCCCGAAAGGTGGAACTCCTCCCGTTGACGGATTTGATTTGAAAGATCCCGTAAACAAAGAATTCTGGGAAAGTAAAGACAAAAGTAAAATTGATCATTCTTTACAGCCTTCACAAGTTAATCCAAACGATTATTCTACCATATTTTATGCAGGAGGTCACGGTGCGATGTGGGATTTTGCAGACAATACAGAATTATCAACAATCGCTTCAAAAATATATGAAAACGGTGGAATTGTAGCTGCAGTTTGTCACGGTCCGGCTGGTTTGGTGAATATTAAATTGAACAACGGAAAATATTTGGTAGATGGTAAAAAGATCAATGCTTTTACAAATGAAGAAGAATCTGAAGTGAAATTAACCAATGTTGTTCCTTTCCTCTTAGAAGATAAATTGAAAGAAAGAGGCGCAAAATTTGAAAAATCAGGACTTTGGCAGAATCATGTCGTGACAGATCAAAGAGTGATTACCGGACAAAATCCTCAATCTGCAAAAAGTGTGGGTGAGGCTATTTTAAAGGAATTAAAAAAATAGTTTTCAGGCTGTTTTTCAATTATAAATAAAGCGCTTCTCAACATTGGGAAGCGCTTTTAGTAAATAACGAATTCAAAAAAAATTATTTTGCAATGGGCAAATGTGTACTGATCCCGATTCGGTTTCCACGCATTGATCGTGATGATTGCCATGATGATTTGAGCAATAGTAAGTTCGTCAAAAACCTGTTTTGCTTTGTAATATGTCTCGTCTGTTAACCCTTTTTGACTGATTAAAGTAATTTCTTCAGTCATTTCCAAAATCACCTGTTCTTCTTCTGTGAACAATTCTTTAGCGTCTCTCCAAGCGTTCAAAAGGAAGATTCTTTGTGGCGTTTCACCATACTTCATGGCATCTTTCGTGTGCATATCAAGACAGTAAGCACATCCGTTGATCTGTGAAGTTCTGATTTTAATTAATTCTTTCTGAATCTTGTTTAAAGAAATATTCTGAAGATATCCTTCTAATCCCAATAATGCTTTGTAAGCTGCGGCATCCGTAGTTGCCATGTTGAATCTTGTGCTCATACTATTTTATATATTGTTTGTTAAATTATCTATTGTAAATGAATATTTTTGCTGAGTTGCTAATAAGAAAGCACCTGCACTTCCCACCCAAACCGAATAATCAAGGGGAGCTTTTGCACCCAAAGCAATGGTCATGGATAAAGCAAAAATCAATAATAAAAACCCTGCTCCGTACGCTGCAATTTTAGTTTTAAATCCCAATACCAACAGCAACGGAAAAAGTATTTCGAAAAAAGTCGCTGAATAAGCAGAAAAAACACTTAAACTTTCCGGAAGAAAAGAAGTGATCTGCCTCGTATATTTTTCAAAATTCTCCCAGTTTCCCCAAGTTGAATTTTTCCCCCACAACCCGAATCTGTCGGCAACTGCGGAAAGCATCGTTACAGCAATCGCTAGTCTTAAAAATAACTGTGGAAATAAATCTTTTTTGTCTGTCATGATATTGGCTTTTAATTACATGACAAAGTTGCGGTTTATAGATTGTAAAAATCTTAAACTGGTTTAAGAACGTAATTTTGCTCTTATTTCACTTAAATATTCGGGAGTAAAACCCAGAAAAGAAGCAATAAGATATTGTGGGATTCTTTGAATAAATTCGGGATATTGTGTGCTAAAATGTACATACAGCTCTTCCCTGCTCATTTCGTACAAATAACGGATTCTCCGTTCTGAAGCGGCATAAGCTCTTTGATAAATCATTCTGAAATACCGTTCCATTACAGGATGCTTTTTCAAGAGGTCTTCCTGAGTCTGAAAATCGATCATCAAAATAGTAGAACGTTCCACCGCCTGAATACAAAAATCTGATTTCATCTGTCTTTCATACGCGAAAGTATCTGTAATCCACCAGTTTTCTATGGCAAATTCTGTCGTTTGTTCTACTCCTTTTTCATTGGTGAAAAATTTTCTTAAACAACCTTTCAACACAAAATACATAGACTTACAAACCTCTCCATCGAGCATCAAATCTTGTTTTTTCTTTACTTCCAAAACTTGAAAAAAAGAGAGAACAGAGTTGTATTCTTCTTCACTAATATCGATGAATTTAGTTAAATGTATCTTGAAAGTATCCATTTCTGAAATTGTGTAACCAAACTTAACTTTATTTTTTTAGTTTTACAATGACAAAACAATAAATCATGGAAATCGTTGCCAAAATTTTAATTGCATTCGTCGCAATAGAACATATCTACATTCTTTGGATGGAAATGTTTGCGTGGGAAACCAAAGGAAAAGAAGTTTTCAAAAAAGCGCTTCCTGCAGAAATGTTTAAACCCACAAAAGGTTTGGCAGCGAATCAGGGACTTTACAATGGTTTTCTTGCAGCAGGATTACTCTGGTCTTTCTTCATTGAAGATCCGAAATGGCAGACGAATATTGCTTTATTTTTCTTGAGTTGTGTCGCAATTGCAGGCATTTATGGTGGAATTTCTGCGACGAAAAGAATATTTTTTGTTCAGGCTTTGCCCGCTATATTGGCAATTATCGCAGTTTTATTAAAGTAGTCTACAAATTCATTTTAGAGTTTACGAAAAACCCTCTCGCATAAAACCCTGAATATCAATTCATAAAATACTGGAAATTCCATTAAATATAAAATCCGTAAATTTGTATCATCATAAAAAATAAATGCGTAGTTTTTTTTACGCTGTTCTACATGTTGATAATCTGTAGAAATTCAAGTTGTTCTGTACAAAATACCTGTAAATTATCTGAACGGATAATTTAATTTTTGAATCTATTTTAAAAGATTAATTTCTTTTTACATGATACTCTTTTAGATAAGAGTAAAAACCTATTTGAAAATATTTAAAAGATAAACATAAGGCTTTATGTCTTTTGTGTGTTTTAGTTTTTTATATTGTTTTATTCTTAAATACTGTAGTGATTACTTGTGCTTTTCGAAACAATAAAGCAATATAGATTAAACGTATAATTACAACTTTACTTTTATGTACAAAAAAATACAATTAATTAAAATATGGAAAAAATCGAAAACAGTAGAAAAGTAAAACTGAAAGTAGAAGATTTAACAATTATTTTCGGAAAACATAAAGAAAAAGCATTGGAACTTCTCAACAAGGGCGTCTCAAAAAAAGAAATTCTTGAAAAAACAGGTTGCACAGTAGGAATCAATAAAGCTAGTTTTGAAATTTACGAAGGTGAATTCTTTGTGATCATGGGGTTATCAGGAAGCGGAAAATCAACCTTGCTTCGTTGTCTTAACCGATTGAATGAACCCACTTCGGGAAAAGTATACATCAATAACGATAATATTACCGAGAAAAATAATAAAGAGCTTCTGCAAGTAAGAAGAACTGAAATGAGTATGGTATTTCAAAAATTCGGTTTATTGCCGCATCATACTGTTCTGAGTAATGCCGCTTTCGGGCTGGAAATAAGAGGTGAAGACAAAGTTTCGCGTGAAGAAAAAGCACAAAAAACATTAGATATCGTTGGGTTAAGCGGTTTTGAACATCAGTTTCCCTCTCAACTTTCCGGTGGTATGCAACAAAGAGTGGGATTAGCAAGAGCTTTGGCAAATGACCCCGAAGTTTTATTGATGGATGAGGCTTTTTCAGCACTTGACCCCTTAATAAAATCTGAAATGCAAGATCAGATGCTGGAATTACAGGATACCCTTCAAAAAACAATTGTTTTTATTACGCATGATTTGGATGAAGCCATTAAGATTGGTGACAGGATCGCCATTATGAAAGACGGCGTAATAGAACAGATAGGGACTGCGGAGGACATTTTAACCAACCCTGCAAGCGATTATGTAAAAGCTTTTGTGGAGAAAGTAGACCGTAAAACTATTATTACAGCAAAATCTCTGATGTTCGATAAACCGTTTGTGGTGCGTTTCAGAAAAGACGGTCCCGAAGGTGCATTGAGAAAAATGAGAGCTTCAGCGCTGGAAAATTTACCGGTTGTTGATTTACATCATAAATTTATGGGTTTTGTGACTCTTAATGATATTGTACAAATTGCGAAGAAGAAAGCAACTACTGTAGAATCTATCATCAATAGCAATGTTCCTTCCGTTTATCCGGATGCTACAGTAGAAGAAATGTTGCCGTTGATTTCCGAAAGTAAATCCTCAATCGCCGTTGTGGACCAAAACAATAAGTTTTTAGGACTAGTAACGCAATTATCCCTTATCATAGAAGCTACAAAGTTTAATGAAGAAGAAATTATCGAATTAAAAGAAATCGCAAACAACCAATAAGATGAATAAAATTATAGATATAGGTCAATATGTAGAAACTGCCGTCAATTGGCTGGTAGAAAACGCAAAACCCTTGTTTGATGTCATAAAAAATGTAGGAAACTCTTCCATCTTGGGAATTGAATGGCTTTTAGTAAATACTCCTTTTTACATTGTCATTTTATTTTTCACCTTATTAGCTTTTTGGAAAGCCGGAAAAGGCACTACAATTATGACGCTTGGCGGGCTTTCTCTCATATTTTTAATGGGATTCTGGAGAGAAACCATGGAAACACTTGCGCTTGTTTTTGTCTCCACTCTTACAGCACTTATCCTATCTGTACCTTTAGGGATTTGGGCAGCTAAAAACAAATTTGCCGCGAAAATCATCCGTCCTTTATTAGATTTAATGCAAACCATGCCTGCTTTTGTTTACCTGATTCCTGCGGTATTATTTTTCAGTATCGGTAAAGTTCCGGGTGCTTTTGCAACCATTATTTTTGCAATGCCACCGGCGGTTCGTTTAACAACATTGGGAATTGAAGGCGTACCAAAAGATATTGTGGAAGCAGCCCGTGCTTTCGGAGCCAACAGTCGCCAGATTTTATTTAAAGTAGAGCTTCCTTTAGCGACGCAAACTATTTTAGCCGGAGTCAATCAAACTATTTTATTATCGTTATCAATGGTCGTCATTGCAGGAATGATTGCCGCAGGTGGTCTTGGAGAAAAGGTATTAGAAGGAATCAGTAATCTGGATATTGGATTAGGATTTGAAAGTGGTTTATCGGTTGTGATTTTAGCCATTATTCTAGACCGTATTACCCAAGGATTTATAAAGAAAAAACAATAAAATGAAAAAATTAAAATATCTGATATTTCCAGTTTTAATAATCCTATTTGGTATACTAAACTCATGCGAAAAATTAAAAAACTCTAAATATATCACCATCGGAATGGTAGATGGATGGGCAGAAGATATTGCCATGACCCACGTTGCAAAAGCCATTTTAGACAAACAAGGATACCATATCATTATTCAGAAAGCATCTGCAGATATGATTTTAGCGTCGATGAATAACGAAGACACAGACCTTTTTATGGGAGTCTGGCTACCTCATACACATGCTGCGAAAATCGCCAAATTTCCGGAATTAACTGAACTTGGAAACCAGCTACAACAACGGGCGCATCGGTTTGGTTGTGCCTGAATATGTTACCATTCAGTCGGTGGAAGAATTAAATCAACATCAGAAGCAATTTAATAAAAAAATTATTGGTATTGAAAAGGGGGCAGGACTGACCTCTGCAACCGATAAAGCGATTATAGATTATAAGCTGAATTATAAACAAATCAGCTCCTCAACCATTGCCATGCTTACCGAATTACAAAACGCGATCAGGCAGAAAGAATGGATTGTTGTCACCGGATGGCAACCCCATTGGATGTTTGGTAAGATGAAACTTAAATTTCTGGATGACCCAAAAAAAATATTTGGGGAAGCAGAACAAATTAAAACGTACGGTAGAAAAAGTTTTGGTAAAGATCACCCCGATGTGGCAAAATTCTTTTCTAAATTACACTTTGAAGACGAAGATCTTACGGATCTACTAACCAAAATGGCAGATACCAAAGACAAAGAAGCAACCGCCAAGAAATGGGCTGAAGATCACCCTCAATTAATCAACTCATGGTTGGATAAAAATTAATTTTCACTAAAATCAGTCGAATTAAAATCCTCTGCTCTTCTCGAGTTTGGGGATTTTTTAATCCCTAAATTTATCTTTTAAAGAACTTATTAACTTTTTATGATAAATCAATACCAAAATAAAATCACAAAGCAGAAATCTCCAACAGTTTCTGTTTCATTTTTTCAGGTTTAAATTCTCCTTCATGATACTCAATCAAATTCTGATTTTTATCTAAAATAATCCACAAAGGATAAACCGGCTGGTTTTTATTTTTAGCGAAAGCCAGCGCCAATTCATGAATTCCTGAATTTCCATTGGGTAAATAATTAAATTCCTGCCCTTGAAAATTGATTGTATCCTTTGTTTTTTCCGCTTCAAAATTGATGAAATAAAAATCTTCATTGATCATTTTAACCAACTCTTTATTTTTATTTAATTGAAAAGATTCAATCTTACAAACCGAACACCAACTTGTATAAATGTGAATGATAACAGGTTTTTGATGTGTTTTTTGTAAATTCTCAAGTTCAGAAAAAGTGCCTGTTTTCATCTGCGAAAGACAAAAACAAGGCACTAACATTAAAAATAAAAATATCGTTAAATTCTTCATTTTCAGTAATTTTTGTTTCCAATTATTTCTTACTTCAAAAATGTTATTTTAAACGCAAAGTTTTAATTTTCTCTATTTATAAAAGTGAGCCAAGATGAATCAACAAGTTGATTTGATGAAGCGATATTTCCAAGCTTCGCGAAGCAAATTCATTTGCCTTTGCTTTCTAAAAACTAAAGTTTAAGTATAAATCTTTGCGTCAAAAAAAACTCATTTATACTTGAAATTAATGTTCACCAATCTTTATTTCAAAGTATATTTTACCCCCAAAAAACCTCTGATTTTCTGCATCGGAGCATATCCGTAAGTCGTATCAAAAGTATAATGATTCGGGTTATTGATCGGATCATTCACATGTTGATCAAACGGATCAAACGGTCTCATCAATGGATCTTTCGGAGTAAAATTAAGCAGGTTTTTAATTCCGCAATACACTTCAAATCCCGATTTGAAACTTTTTGAAACCTGAATATTCGCCAAAGAATAAAACGGAGAATATTCAGGTCGGTAATCATTCGGCAAAACAGGCAATCGCATCGGTCCGTAAAACTGTCCTGTAAAATCTACCGTCAGATTCTTGGGAAATTTATAGGTCAAACTGTATGTTCCGCTCCATTTTGGGGCATGAAGCTGCTGCACTTTTTCATTATCTCCATCAAATTTCTGATAGACATCCAAATAAGTCACCCCTAAATTAATACTCAAAGGAAAGCTAAAACTATAGTCTACATTCATTGAAGATCCTCGTGAAATTCCGTACCCATGAAGATTATCGTAAATAATTTTCTCAGGATCGGTATCAAAATTACCGACAATTTTATTGCTGAAATATGTGTAAAACACAGAAGCATCAATATTAATCAAACGATCTCCGACAGGGATTTTCCAGACATAATTTAAATTCCCATTGACGGATCTTTCAGGTTTTAAATTTGATTGAATCACAACGTCACGCGAACCCGTCAAAGCAGCGTGATCTTCCGTAAATAAATTCACAACCCGGAAACCAGTCCCAAAATTAAAACGCAACGTATGATAAGGATTCGGAGAAAATTTCCATGCAAAACGCGGTGAATGTACAGAATGATGGATTTTATCATAATCAAATCTGTACCCTAATAACAACGTATTTTTCTCGTTAATTTCCCATTGATCCTGAATAAACGCTCCAAAAATAGGTGACTTCATCGGCTCGTTTGTAAACCCGTCTGCGGATGAAGTTCCGGGTGTATTGTCGTCATAAAATGTTTTTTTGTACGTAATTCCCGAAATCAAATCGTGGCTGCCCAGTTTTTTATCCCAATAGGTCTGCACAAAAGCTACTTTCTGTGTCGCATTAAAAGGATTACTTCCATAAAAAGAATTCTGATCATGAAAATTATAAGAAAACTGAGTGATAATATTTTCTTTCATCGGCCACTGATACATCCCGAAAGCCTCTACTCTATTGGTATAAATACTTTCTCCGTACACCTGATTGCTTCCACGATACGATTTATCCCACTGCATTTCTCCGCCAAAACGGTCTTCATATAAATATCGCAAAGCAAAACTCGCCATTCTGTTTTCCTTACGTTGAAAATTCCATTTATTGAATACAGAAATCCTGTTTTGTAAAGCAGAATCGGTGAAATTGTCTTTATTTTCATCAATTTTTCTTTCAAAGCTGAAATAATTTAAGCTTAATAAAGAAGCTACATTTTTTCCAAAATTAAATTTCGTTGATAAATCAATATTATTTTCACTCCAAGTCGTTGTCATCAAGTCAACACTCAATTTCGGAGCGGTCAAAGCATTTTTAGTGATAATATTAATAACTCCGCCCATCGCTTCAGAACCGTAAAGAGAGGAAGCCGGACCTTTTACAACCTCAACTCTATCAATCAAACTATTAGGAATTCCGCTTAATCCGTAAACGGTGGAAAGCGAACTTACAATCGGCATTCCGTCGATCAAAATCATCGTATAAGGTCCTTCCAATCCATTGATGTGAATATCTCCCGTGTTACAAACCGAACAATTCAGTTGAGGTTTTACTCCGTTTACCATCGCAATTGCTTCAAAAATATTCGGAGTCGGGTTTTTCTGGAAAAATTTTTGACTGTAAATCTCCACCGCAACCGGACTTTTCGATCTGCTAATCGGTTTTATCGTTCCGGTAATCACAATATCGTCGATCAGTTTGGTTTTCATCTCTTTTCTGTCTGAAATTTTCACCGAATCCAGTTTTTTTGATGGATTTACATTCAAACTATCCGATTCCTGTGAGAAACAATAGCTTGAAAAAAAGATGGCAGAAAATAATATTCGCTTCATGAAATTAAAATTGTTAGACAAAACTAACATTTATTTTTAGAATAGCAAAACTATCTGAAAATCTTTATTAAATTCAATTCATGAAAATTTATTAAATTTGAGAATCTAGATATAAAAGTAAAATGAGATATCATCAGTCGGGAAATATCCCACCAAAAAGACATACGATTTTCAAATCTCCGGAAGATAAATTCTACTATGAACAGCTTTTCGGAACGGAAGGTTTTCACGGGATTTCTTCCCTGTTGTACCATACTCACCGTCCGACTCAGATAAAATCTATCGGCGAAGCAAAAGACGTAACCCCGAAAATTGCGGTTGAAAAAAACGTAACTCCAAGAATGTTTAAAGGCATGAATGTGACTCCTGAAGACGATTTTATGGATAGCCGTAAATTTCTAATGGTGAACAATGACCTGAAAATGGGATTATCGAAGCCTAGAAAATCAATGGATTATTTCTATAAAAATGCCGAATGCGACGAACTTTTATACGTTCATAATGGAAGCGGAATTTTAAAAACTTTTGTAGGAAATCTTGATTTTTCTGTTGGTGATTATTTGATTATTCCTAGAGGTACGATTTATCAGGTTGAATTAAATTCAGACGACACTGTTTTCTTTGTCGTGGAAAGTCATTCCCCGATTTATACGCCAAAAAGATATAGAAACGAATTCGGGCAGCTTTTGGAGCATTCTCCGTTTTGCGAAAGAGACATCATTGCACCAACTTTTGTTGAACCAAAAGACGAAAAAGGGGAATTTTTAATTAAAGTAAAAAAAGAAAATCAGATCACGGATTTCATCTACGCAACGCATCCATTCGATGTTGTAGGTTGGGACGGGTATTTTTATCCTTATAAATTTAATATTAAAAATTTCGAACCGATTACGGGTAGAATTCACCAACCGCCACCGGTTCACCAGACTTTTGAGGCACACAATTTTGTGGTTTGTTCGTTCTGTGCAAGAATGTACGATTATCATCCGATGGCAATTCCTGCACCTTACAATCACTCGAATATTGATTCTGATGAGGTTTTATTCTACACAGAAGGTGATTTCATGAGCCGTAATCATATTGATTTAATGGACTTTACACTTCACCCGGGAGGAATAGTACACGGACCTCATCCGGGAGCAATGGAAAGAAGTATTGGTAAAAAATTCACTGAAGAATATGCGGTAATGGTAGATCCTTTCCGTCCTTTAAAACTTACAGAAGAAGCGTTGAAAGTGGAAGATCCGTCATACAAAACTTCTTGGTTGGAAGAGCAGGATAAAACGATGGAAGACCGTTCTCAGGAATAAGTTATTTTAATAAAAAAAGATAAAAAAGGGCTAGATGTGATTCATTTAGTCCTTTTATTTTACCTAAAACATGATAAATGTTTTGAAAAAAAGCAACTCCATTTTAGATCAAATAAACGCAATATGAAGTATCTTTAAGTGATAAAAATCGTAAATAATAATCACTTAAAACATTAATATGTACAATTATATCAGTGCAGAAGAAGCTATTTATACCATCAAAAGCGGAAACCGTGTTTTCTTCCACGGAAGTGCATGTACTCCGAATTATTTAATCAACGAATTGGCAAGACAATCCCATCGTTTGGATAATGTAGAAATGGTTTCCATTACGCAACAAGGAAATGTAGAAATCGCCAAACCTGAATATAAGAACAAATTTTTCGTTAATTCATTATTCGTTTCCACTCCGGTTCGTGATGCGGTAAATTCTGACCGTGGCGATTTTGTTCCTGTCTTTTTAAGTGAAATCCCGATTTTATTTAGAAAAAATATTTTACCGTTGGATGTGGCTTTAATTACCGTTTCTCCGCCTGACAAACATGGTTTTTGTACATTGGGAACTTCGGTAGATGTTGCGAGAGCGGCGGTTGATACAGCAAAAATCATCGTTGCCATCGTGAATCCGTTAATGCCGAGAACTCACGGCGACGGAATGATTCACATCAGCAGAATTAACAAATTGGTTTGGCATGAAGAAGAGCTTCCGACGATAGATTATGGTGCAAAAGTAGGTCCCGATGAAATGCTTGTCGGAAAAAATGTGGCTGAATTAATTGACGACAGATCTACCCTCCAAATGGGAATCGGAACTATTCCGGATGCCGTTTTAAAATGTTTGGGAAATCACAAAGATCTTGGCGTTCATACCGAAATGCTGAGCGACGGAGTGATTGATTTGATTCAAAATGATGTCATTAATAACAAATATAAAGGCTACAACGACAATAAAACGATCACAAGTTTTTGTTTCGGAACAAGGAAATTATACGATTATGTGGATGACAATACCGTGTTTTCATTCGATGATGTGAGTAACGTCAATTTTCCGATTAATATTATGAGAAACAAAAAAATGGTTGCCATTAATTCTGCCATTGAAATTGATTTAACCGGACAAGTCTGCGCAGATTCTATCGGAACCATGCAATACAGCGGAATCGGCGGACAGATGGATTTTATGCGCGGTGCCGCTTTAAGCGACGACGGAAAACCCATTATTGCCATTACTTCAAGAACGAAAAAAGGAGTTTCCAGAATTGTACCGTTTTTAAAACAAGGAGCAGGAGTTGTAACGACAAGAGGACACATTCATTGGGTGGTTACAGAATACGGAACGGCTTATTTATACGGGAAAAACCTTCGTCAGAGAGCTCAGGAATTAATAAGTATTGCTCATCCTGATGACAGAGAAACGCTGGAAAGAGCTGCTTATGAAAGGTTTAAGCATTAATCGATTTTGTTATTAAATTTTTTATTTTTAATTCTTTGTTTAATCCAAAAAAAACGTACTTTTAATTTAACATAAAGAAATAGCATTAAAAATTCAATCATTTGGCAGTATTTTTGCTAAAAAGCTTTTTAAACATAGGAAATTGAAAACTATATATAATTCGATAAGAGAGGAGGTAATAAAGCATTCTAAGGTGAAGAATTCGGTTTTGGGGAATGTAGGAGAATGGAAGAGAAGCCATTATATCATTCTTTCCGAAATTATAAAAGATGAATTATCCGAAGCCGAAGAACTGAAAGGCGGAAAAAAATTCGAGATAGGAAATACTATTTCGCACGTTACATTACAGCGTTTTTTCGAGAATGATTATCAAGACAAAACCCATAATGATCTAAGGTTTCTGAAAACATTAGACAAGATCTGTATATTTTTGGGTTACAAAGATTTAAACTCATACATCCAGTTTGTAAAAGAGAAAAAACAGGAAAAAGAAAACGACAGTGGCATTGCATTTATCACAAAAATAGTGTACGATTATTGCACCACCGTTTTTGAATTTTATAAAAATTTTCCTAATCACAAAACAGAATTCTTCAAAGATTTGGTTTTTGATGATTCTCCATTTCTAGAACGGGCTTCACAATTTAGTAAAGAACTGTGTGACAGAGATTTTCAGTTAGTTACAAAAAACAACCGTTCCAATTTTGAAGTTTTTGATATTCATCTTGTGACTGATGAGCCTGATAAAAAAATATTAGAATCTCAGGAATTCTGGAATCTTTTATTTAAAGTCGGTGAAACTGGTGAAGAACATTTCGTAAATCAACTGAACACACAGATATATTTCATCCGTAAAATTGATAATGTCTGGAAAATTTGGGACAACTATAATCCCAATGCAGGAAGACTTAATAATATAAAATAAGAGAAAGCCGCAGGAGATTCCTATGGCTTTCATTTTTCGAAATATTCTTTTTCTCACTTGTTGTAATGACAAAAGTATACATCTTAACCCCAATACAATAAACTTAAGCATACTTAAATAAACTCTTCTTTAAATTTTGATTAAACTTTCCTAACGTTTGTTTGTTTATATTTTTCGTATTAGTAAGAAATTCGTAATTTGCATACCCATAAATATAAAGTAAAAATAGAAAATATGTCAACACTTACATTTGCCGAAAAAATTGCTCAAGCAGAGAATTTTTTGCCAATTAATGGTACAGATTACATTGAGTTTTATGTAGGAAATGCTAAACAGTCTGCTCATTTTTATAAAACCGCTTTCGGTTTTCAGTCTGTAGCATACGCTGGTCCTGAAACAGGAGTAAGAGACCGCGCATCTTATGTTCTTCAACAAGGAAAAATCAGATTGATCTTAACAACTGGTCTTAAATCTGATTCACCAATCAGCGAGCACGTAAAAAAACACGGTGATGGAGTGAAAATTTTGGCACTTTGGGTAGATGATGCTTATGCAGCTTTCGAAGAAACGACAAAAAGAGGCGGAAAACCTTATATGGAGCCGGTAACTTTGACGGACGAACACGGTGAAGTAAGAATGTCCGGAATCTACACATACGGAGAAACGGTTCACATGTTTATCGAAAGAAAAAACTATACAGGTCCTTTCATGCCTGGTTACGAAAAATGGGAAAGTGCTTATCAGCCTGAAGATGCAGGGTTATTATATGTAGACCATTGTGTAGGAAATGTAGGTTGGGACAGAATGATCCCAACGGTAGAATGGTACGAAAAAGTAATGGGATTTGTAAACATCCTTTCTTTTGACGACAAACAGATCAACACAGAATATTCTGCTTTGATGTCTAAAGTAATGTCAAACGGAAACGGATTTGCAAAATTCCCGATCAACGAGCCTGCAGAAGGTAAGAAAAAATCTCAGGTAGAAGAATATCTTGATTTCTACGAAGGTGAAGGTGTACAACACATCGCTGTTGCTACAAAAGACATCATTCATACGGTAACTGAGCTTAAAAAACGTGGCGTAGAGTTCCTTTCTGCTCCACCGGAAGCTTATTACAACATGGTTCCTGAAAGAGTGGGTCATATCGACGAAGATCTTAAAAAGCTTCAGGATTTGGGTATCCTTATCGATCATGATGAAGAAGGATATTTGTTACAGATCTTTACAAAACCGGTAGAAGACCGTCCTACTCTATTCTTTGAAATCATCGAAAGACACGGAGCACAAAGTTTTGGTGCGGGTAACTTCAAAGCATTGTTCGAAGCATTAGAAAAAGAGCAAGACAAAAGAGGAAATCTTTAATTTAAAATACAATACAGAGTTTTGTCAGGATGAAAAATCTTGACAAAACTTTTTTATAAACACATTATTATGAAGAAAATTTTCGTTGGAGTTTTATTTTTTGGAGCAACATTTGGCTTAAAAGCGCAATATGGTTCATTAAATGACATTCTTACCCGACTTGAAGAAAGAAAAGGAGTCAATCAGAATCTGGAAACGGTTGATATCAATAACAAGAAATTTGTCTTCATAAAAGACGAGACCGATCACACGGAAAGAGATTTTATTGTTATTAAAGGAAACAAAGCTACTTACGTAGAAGTTTTCGATGACAAAGCTACGGGAGAAACAAATTCCAATGTTTTTTCGGGCGATATTGTACGAAACAAGAAAAATATTATTTCTTTAAGAGCGGATATGCTGGAAAATCAAAAAGTCCCCATTCCTGTTACCAAAACGTTATTATTAACAAGACAGGATAATATTCTATACCTTATTGATATTAATACGAGAGCCAGATGGATCGACGAAGAATCTTTTTCTAAAACTAAGGCTAAAACTAAAAAATAAATATTTTGAAACGTCATTGCGAGGAGTGAAAGCGACAAAGCAATCTCATTCCAACAAAAATAACTCAAGTATTTTCACAATATTAAAACAATATTAAATTTGTGTCTATTCATGTAAAAATTAGTGGAATTTGTGTTTAACTTCAAAAAATATTTAAAACTAAAATTTTAACGGATTTTCATTGTAAATCCAAATCAAATTCAAAAAATTATGAAATCATTTGTAGAGTATTCATCAAATTCAGATTTTTCAATACATAATATTCCGTTTGGAGTAGCGGTTTTCAACAAAGAATATATCGCATGTTGTACAAGAATCGGAGATCAGATTGTTGATCTTGCAGCATTGTTCGATCTTGGTTATTTTGAAGAGATAGAAGGTCTTGACGATAACTTTTTCGAAGCTTATACCTTAAATGAGTTCATCGAATTAGGAAAACCAATCACGAATGCCGTTCGTTTGAAAATTCAGGAATTATTACAGGAAGGTTCAATATTGTCTAAAGACGAAAAAACAATTGAAGACGCTTTCTACGACTTAGATAAAGTAAGCATGATGATGCCTGTTCACATCCCGAATTACACAGATTTTTACAGCAGCATCGAACATGCAACCAACGTTGGAAAAATGTTCAGAGATCCTGCAAATGCGCTGCTTCCAAACTGGAAACATTTGCCTGTAGGGTATCACGGTAGAGCTTCATCGATCGTAGTTTCAGGAACAGATATCAACCGTCCGAAAGGTCAGATGAAACCTGCAGATGCAGAAAAACCGGTTTTCGGACCTTCAAAACAATTGGATTTTGAACTGGAAATGGCTTTTATCATCAATCAAAACACCGAAATGGGCGAAAGTATTTCTACAAAAGAAGCGGAAGGTGCTATTTTCGGAATGGTAGTTTTCAACGACTGGTCTGCAAGAGACATCCAATCTTGGGAATATGTTCCGCTAGGACCGTTTTTGGGTAAAAATTTCGGTTCATCAGTTTCTCCTTGGGTTGTGACTATGGAAGCTTTAGAACCATTCAGAACAGCTTCTCCTACGCAAGATCCTGAAGTTTTAGATTACTTAAAATTTGAAGGAGATAAAAATTACGATATCAATCTTGAGGTGTATTTACAGCCGGAAAATGGTGAAGAAAATTTAATTTCCGAAAGCAATTACAAACATATGTACTGGAATATGACTCAGCAATTGGCTCATCACACAGTAAACGGTTGCAATGTTGAAGTTGGAGATATGTACGCAAGTGGAACAATTTCAGGAAGCGATCCAAAATCTTTCGGTTCTATGCTTGAATTAACTTGGAGAGGGCAGAATCCAATCCAGTTAAACAACGGACAGGAAAGAAAATTCATCGATGACAACGATACCGTAACCATGAAAGCTTGGGCTGAAAAAGACGGTGTAAGAGTTGGTTTCGGTGAAGTTTCCGGGAAAATTATTCCTACGAAATAAGTGATAAACTTTAAATTTTAACACATAAGTCACAAAGAAAATTCGTTTTTCGTGCGTTGTAAAATATTTTCAAAGTATTAAACTTTAAAACTAATGTGACTTATGTGCTAAAAGAAATAATGTAATAATGAAAACAGTAATCCCATCCGAAATAACTCCCGTACAACTACAACTCGTCATGCAAACTGCCGTTTCACCGCGTCCGATTGCGTTGGCTTCGACGGTTGATAAAGAAGGAAACAGCAATTTATCACCGTTCAGTTTTTTTAATATGTTCAGTACAGTTCCTCCGATTTTGATTTTTTCACCGGCAAGAAGAGTGCGCGATAATACGACAAAACATACATTGGAAAACGTTTTGGAAACTTCTGAAGTCGTAATCGGAACCGTAAATTTCCCGATTGTACAACAGATTTCTTTGGCCTCCACAGAATATGGAGACGGCGTCAATGAGTTCATCAAATCCGGATTGACCATGAAAGATGCAGATTTGGTTAAGCCTAAATTAATCGAAGAATGCCCCGTTAATTTTGAATGTAAAGTTTTAGAAATAAAACATTTAGGAGATCAGGGAGGTGCAGGAAATCTGATAATTTGTGAAGTTCAGAAAATTCATATCAGAGAAGAATATTTGGATGAGCAAGGAAATTTGGATCAGGCAAAACTCGATATGGTCTCTCGTTTAGGCGGAAACTGGTATTCCAGAAATAATGAAGCAACTCTTTTTGAAGTTCCAAAACCTTTGGTAACAAAAGGAATCGGTTTTGATCTTCTTCCTGATGCCATAAAATACAGCAAAGTCTTTACAGGAAACGATTTGGGAATGTTGGCAAACGTAGAAATTTTACCTTCAGAAAACTGTCATGATGATGAAAATATTCACCAGAATGCGCAAAAATTATTACTGGAAAGTAAAATTGACGAAGCCTGGAAGGTTTTAATTAAATAATTCTGGCTTGAAGTCGGAAGCTGGAGGTTGGAAGTTTTCAAACTGTGAAAATAAACGTTACAATGATAACTTCCACCTTCCTGCTTCTAGCTTCAAGCCTTATTCATTGACAATTTTTTTGTTGATAAATTCTATAGATTTCTCAACAACTTCGTTCAGATCTTTTGGTAAATTATCTTCTTCCCATGGTTCTTTTGCTCCAAAAGTATGGTTTGCATTTTCAATTAAATACAGTTCAGAATTCGGATTCAAAAGATGAAGATGTTCCGCATTTTTCACACTCACAGATTCGTCATTTGTCCCATGAATAATTAAAACATGAGCTTTTGCCATTTCCGTGGCTCTTTCTACATCAAATCGGTGTGCATCTTTTTCAAAGTCTTCATAAAACTGATAATAATGCGGCATTTCCTGTTTTGTCCGTCCGTTTGTGACATAATAAACTCCGGCTTCCTTCCACTTTTCAAAGGCATCATTTCTCGGAAAACGTTCCAGTGTATCAATACTTGCCAACGTTATCAACCCATTGATTCTTTCGTCTTCATAGGTTTTAATGATAGAAATCCCTCCTCCTCGACTATGACCGATCAAAACTATTTTCTGATCATCAATTGTAGCATCTTTAACAAAATAATCAATCACAACTCCCAAATCAGAAAGCTCTTTAGAATAATTATTGTTTCCAAAAGCCTCCAGATCAGCAAAATTATGAGGATCTTCAACCGTCGTTCCATTATGGGAAAAATTGAATTTAACAAAGAAAAATCCGGCTTCTGCGAACTTTTCAGCCATTAAATTCCAAGCTCCCCAATCTTTATAGCCTTTATAGCCGTGAACGAAAATAACTAACGGTAATTTTTGTTCCGTTTCAGGATAGTAGGCATCGGCAAGAAAATCTCTTGTTTCCGGATTTGAGATGATAATATTTTGTTTTTTGGTGACTTTCATATTTTTTATTTTTTAATTGGTAACCACATTTTGCATGCACTTTGTCATTCCGCAGGAATCTATACTGTTTTTAATATCTTTAATTGCTGAGATTCCTACGGAATGACAAACTTAGTGTTAAAATGATAGGCTAAAAAAATTCACGATTTATAATTAATCGAATTTGATTTTTCACTTAAAAATATTAAAAATAGAATTAAACACAAAGGAAAACCTTATTTTTGCTTCATGTTGGATTTAAGAACGGTAACCGTGATGCGTTACATTCTGCCGCTTCGCGAGGGAGGTTCGCTTCCGGCTTTGGCAGAAGCTGATGATGATTTTAAATATGTCTTAAAATTCCGTGGCGCCGGTCATGGAGTTAAAATGTTGATATCCGAGTTATTAGGCGGAAAAATAACGGAAGCTTTAGGATTAAAAATTCCTGAATTGGTTTTTGCAAATCTTGATGTAGACTTCGGAAGAACAGAAGCCGATGAGGAAATTCAGGATCTATTAAAAAATTCTGAAGGATTGAATTTGGGATTACATTATCTTTCAGGTTCGATTACTTACGATCCGGGTGTGAAAATTGATCCGCTTTTGGCTTCAAAAATCGTCTGGCTGGATGCATTTATCACCAATATCGACCGTACTTTCAAGAATACCAATCTTTTGATGTGGAATAAAGAATTATGGGTAATTGATAACGGTGCATCTTTTTACTTTCACCATTCGTGGCAGAATTTTGATACGGCAGCGAAAACTCCTTTTAAATATGTGAAAGATCACGTTCTACTTCCTCAAGCTACAAAATTGAATGAAGCGGATACATTTGCAAAAGAAATTTTAAATGAAAATCTATTCCGGGAAATTATTAATTTAATTCCTGAAAACTGGTTGCAGTGGAACGACGCAGATGAAAGTCCGGAAGAGATTCGTGAAATCTATTTCAACTTCCTGAAAACACGCTTGGAAAATTCTGAAATCTTTTTAAATGAAGCCAAAAATGCAAGAGGATAAAATTTACGAATACGCTGTAATACGCTTGGTTCCTAAGATTGAGAGAGAAGAATTTTTCAACATAGGATTGGTGATGTTTTCTAAAAAAGAGAAATTCATTAAGGTTGAATTTTATTTATGTCCGGATAAATTCAAATTAATGCACAGTAAACTTGATTATGACGATGTCATTCAGAATTTGGAAAGCTTCAAAAAAATAGGAGAAGGAAATAAAGAAGGCGGACCTATCTCGCAATTTGAAATTCCGGAACGTTTCCGTTGGTTGACGGCGGTTCGAAGCTCTGTTGTTCAGACTTCAAGACCTCATCCGGGAAAATCTAAGGATCTGGAAAAGACTTTTGGTAAACTTTTTGAGGAGTTAGTAAAATAACACTCTTCAAAATAATATTCTATGAAATCATCTAATCACGGTATAATTTACAGGTTTTCTTTGAGCCTGTTTTTTATTTTACTTTTATCTTTATTCAATCTAAGTTATTCTCAACCTCCTCTTGAGCCACAAACTCCTCCAAGTACCGTTCTTCCTGAGAAAACAACTTTTTTAAAAGATATTTCCTATAAAAATGACAACGCAGGAAATCCTGTTCTCTTAGATATTTACGAACCGAAAAAATTGACTACAGAAAAACTTCCCGTGGTAATTTATGTTCACGGCGGAGCATGGGCAAAAGGTGATAAATCGGTGAGAACTGATAGTTATATTGAAGGCTTTATTTTAAAATTAATAGAAAAAAACTACGCTGTCATTAGTATTGATTATACTTTAGTGAGTGAAATGGTGCATTTTCCAGAACCGATTCAGGATACGAAAGATGTTGTAAAATGGGTAAGAAAAAATGCAGGAAAATATAATTTTGACGATAAGAATATCGGTTATTTTGGAGCTTCATCGGGAGCTCATCTATCAATGCTTGCCGCTTATTCAACCGATAATGAATATGTAGGAAGCCCCGAACTTTCACCATATTCCGGAAAGGTAAATTACGTGGTTAGTAATTTTGGACCGACAGATTTAAATAATCTTTTGCATACAAGATTGGGGCAAGTTTCCCGTATCTATTGTCGGACTTTTCCTGAAACCGATCGTGGAAATCAGACAAAAGTTAGTCTTTGGAATTTCAGGATATGACATTAAAGAAGAGAAAAGAAAAGCCGTTGATTATTTAGCAACAGTTTCTCCGATCAATGATGTTCAAAATGCAGTTCCTACCTTTATTCTTCATGGAGATAAAGATAAGGTTGCTCCTTTAAAACAGTCAAAAAAATTAGAAAAAAAGCTTAAAAAAGCAAATATTGAAACTTCATTGATCGTTGTGAAAGACGGTGTACATGGTTTCGGAACAACGGATAAAACTTACATGAATCAGCTTACAGACGAAATGGTGAATTTTATTGATTCCCAAAAGAAGTAGATTTTTAATTAATCGGCTCATCATACAACTGGCTTCCCCAAAACTGAATATCTCTTTCGGGCAAACCTGAATGATAAAAGATCTCCTTTACTTCTTCTATAATTTGAGCAACTGCATTCGGGTCGGATGTTCTGATTCTTGTTTCATGATTGTCTTTTACCCCACTTCCTGTGAAATTAAGAGAACCCAGATAAGCAATCTCATCATCAATAATGTAAATTTTACTATGAATGAAGGTTTTATTAGTAGAATTTCCGCTATTGGGAGAAACAAAAACTTTAAACGGAAAAAGCTGTTTATAGGTGTAATGATAAACTTTCGTTTTTTTAATTTTTTTCACAACAGAATCTCTCACAAGGAACATCAAAACAACGAGGATAAACCCAAAGGCAAATTTAAAATTATGTAAAAGATACATCAACGGAAGCAAAACTACTCCAACTCCAATCATGGCAAAAAGTAACGTTCCGGACAGGCTGAGAAGATTATCTCTTGTCTGTTTTGCCTTCTCATCGATACGTTTATGCTGAATGATAAGTTTGTGAATATTTTTTTCATATCCATAAAAATCTTCAATTTCATCGGTGGTAATCAATCTGATTTTTATCCCTCTTGAATGAAGATGAATGAGTTCTTTAATTAAAAAAGGCGAAAGATAGGGCGAAACAATTTTCACATTTTTCTGAGCATTCCTTATGTCCTGCATCATCTTTGCACCGGCACTTTTTCCTATATAAATATCACAGACAGCATTGTTATAAAACATATTTTCGAGATCATTTAATTCACTTAAAATAAAAAACTTTGCAAGATAAAACCTGCAAAGTAATTATTGTATAAAATTGACAACTATTTATTAAAATTATTTGTTTTTCAGCTTTTCCACTCTTTTTATTTCGTTTATTAATAACGGAAATGCGGGTTGCGCCATTCCGCCGTGATCAAAACCCTGAAGTTCATACAAAGTTGTTTCTTTATGACCTTTCAGCTTCATCATTCGAGCCATATAAGCGTTTTCTTCATATCTTCCCAACAACTCTTTCTCACGATCGCCCGTTATCAGAAGCAAAGGTGGTGCATCGGCTCTGATAAAATGAAGCGGTGCAAAATCATCAATTCTTGCATCCAATTCATCAATACCTTTTTCTTTTCTGGCTGTAAAATGGGAAATCATTTGTCCACTGAAAGGGATAATTCCGGCAAATTGATTGGCATCGATTCCGTATTTATTTAAATAAGATTTGTTTAAACCAACCATAATCGCAAGATAACCTCCTGCAGAATGACCTGAAATAAAGACTAAATCTTCACTTCCTCCATAATTTTTAATATTTTTAAAAACCCATGCTGTAGCCGCTGCTGCATCTTCAATGTATTTCGGAGCATTTACTTTTGGTGAAAGTCTGTAATTCACGCCGATTACAGCGATTCCTTTGTTTTTTAATCCTTCCGGAATTTCTTTTTGTCCGCCCGTTAAACCTCCTCCATGAAACCAAATTACTGTCGGAAAATTTTTCACATTTTTCGGAATATAAATATCCAATACACATCTTTCATTAATGTAGGCATCAGATGTATTGGTTTTTTCATCGTAATAATGAATATTATTTTCCGTGCGATATTCCTGAGAGAAAAGTGGATTTGAAAATAGAATTACAATTAAAAATATCAGAATCTTCTTCATTTTTGTAAACTTTTTAATAGCTAAATATACAAAATTAATATTGTCTCATTTTGAGTTATCATTAATTTTTATCTGAATTTTAAATTGATAATTCCCACAGTTTCATGGATTGCACAGATGATTTTGTATAGTTCTTTTCCAGTTTTATCCTTGTCAAGGTTTTTGAACCTTGACAAGGATAATTGGTATAATTTGCAGTAAATATTTTTAGATTGCTTCTCGTCGCTTCGCTCCTCGCAATGATGGATTAAATCTTCGTCAATTTAGCATATTTCAAGATTAAGTTTTTCTCACCTTCATGCATGAAAATCACTTTTGCTTTGATATTTTGCGGGTCGGTTCCGTCAAGGAAAGCAACTTCTCCGATTCCGAAACGGTCGTGTCTCACTTTATCACCTACTTCAATATCCTGTGAAGAAGCTCCGCTTGGATTAATAATTCTTGCAGTAGCAACAGGTTTCAGCTTTTTTGGTTCAGCAATTGGTTTTGAACCTTCTGCTCTTTCGATGGTTTTCTTTTCAACCCTTTTGAATCCTTTCAGTTCAGAAGGATGCTCATCGAAAATATTTGATTTTACTCCTGCATTATTAATGAATCGCTTTTCAATTGCCGGATTTACGAATTCAATAAATTCCTCATCAATTTCACTTAAAAATCTCGAAGGTTCCGCATCGGTGATTTTCCCCCACTGAAAACGGGAAATCGCATACGAGAAAAATGCTTGTTTTTCGGCTCTCGTTAAAGCAACATAAAACAAACGTCTTTCTTCTTCCAGATCTTCTCTGGTTGTAGAACTCATGAAACTCGGGAAAAGATTTTCTTCCAGACCAACCAAGTGAACAACCGGAAATTCCAGTCCTTTTGACAAGTGAATCGTCATTAAAGAAACCATTTCTTCCTCATCATCTTTCTTTTGAGTATCCGCGGAAAGGGCAATGTTTTCAAGGAAATTCGGTAAACTCGGATCTCCGTCTTCCAGCTGCATCTGTTCTTCGATGAAACCCTGCATGGAGTTCATTAATTCCTGAACGTTTTCTACACGCGAAATTCCTTCCGGAGTCTGGTCGTCTTTTAAAAATTTAATTAATCCGCTTCGTTTTGCAACTTCCATGGCAACGCTGTAGGCTGTTTCAGTTTTTAGCAATACCTGAAATGCTTTGATCATCAACCAAAAATCGTTCAACTTATTTAAAACCCCATTATTAAAGCCCAATTGCGGAGCATACATCGGAAGATTTTCCAGAACTTTTGAAACCGCCACATTATGAGAATCTGCAAAAACGATCAATTTATTTTGAGTTGTTTCTCCAATTCCTCTTGTTGGATAATTAATGATTCTCATCAATGCTTCCGAGTCATTTTCATTCACCAACAATCGAAGATAACCGATTAAATCTTTTACTTCTTTTCTTTGGTAGAAAGATAGACCTCCATACACTTTGTACGGAATATTTTTACGTCTTAAAGAATCTTCAAAAGCACGCGTCTGAGAGTTTGTTCTATATAAAATTGCGAAATCACTATATTTTCTCTGATCCCTGTTTCTCAGTTCCCAGATATTTCCGGCTACGAAATTGGCTTCATCGGCATCAGAAAGCGAACGGTACACTTTAATTTTTTCCCCTTCTTCATTTTCACTGAAAACATTTTTCTTGAACTGCTGAAGGTTTTTTGCGATTACCGCATTTGCAGCATTTACAATCGTCTGTGTAGAACGGTAATTCTGCTCCAAAGAAACTGTAATTGCGTCGGGATAATCTTTTTTAAAGTTTAAAATATTATAGATATTCGCCCCACGGAAAGAATAAATAGACTGTGCATCATCTCCTACCACGCAAATATTTTCAAATTTTGAAGCTAAAGCTTTTACAATCAAATACTGAGAGTGGTTCGTATCTTGGTACTCATCTACCAGAATATATCTGAATCTATCCTGATATTTTGCCAACACTTCCGGAAAACGCGTTAATAGCTCATTGGTTTTTAACAATAAATCATCAAAATCCATCGCTCCGTTTTTGAAGCACTGTTCTACATATTTCTGATAAATCTGTCCGATGAATTTCATGTTGGCTTTTTCGTCAGCTTCCATTAATTCAGGGTTGTTGAAATATGCTTTTACCGTAATCAGGTTGTTTTTATACGTCGATATTCTTGACTGAACTTTTTTAGGTTTGTAAAGATCAGCGTCGATATTCATGTCTTTGATCACTTTTCTGATGACATTCAAGGCATCCTGTTGATCGTAAATGGTAAAATTGGACGGATACCCCAAATAATGCCCTTCACTTCTCAGAATTCTTGCAAAAACCGAGTGAAAAGTTCCCATCCAAAGGCTTCTCGCATTGCTTTGTCCCACCACTTTTGCAATACGTTCTTTCATTTCTTTCGCCGCTTTATTGGTAAAAGTAAGAGCCAGAATGTTGAAAGGGTCTACTCCATTTGTGATCAGATGAGCGATACGCATCGTCAGTACACGTGTCTTTCCGGAACCTGCTCCCGCAAGAACCATTAATGGCCCCTGTAAAGTGGTAACGGCTTCAAATTGTGATTCATTCAGTCCTTTCAAATAATCCTCCATGCTGCAAAAAAAATTAGGAATACAAAATTAGTGTATTATATGGAGAATTCAAATTTGTATTTAGAACTTAGATTGTAGAAGTTTGAAATTAGGATTAAAAATAGATGAGATTTAAACCTTCAAGGTTTTAAAAACCTTGAAGGTTTGGTTTGATTTGTAACAGTCGCAAATTCTAGCCTCGCTTTCTGGGAAATTGCTCCTAAAAAATTTTAAACTTTTATAATTCTTCCGTTAAAAACTCCAGCAATAGATTTTTCATATGCTTTTGCTACTTTCCATGCTTCAACAGGAATAAAACCGGGGAAAAACGGATGATAATCTACAGCTTCTGCTAAAACGGTCGGACTGATACAATTAATTCTGATATTTCTTGGCAATTCGTAAGAACTTGCTTTTACAAAACCTTCAACGGCACCATTCACTGTGGTTCCGATGATTCCTCCGGCAATGGGTTCGTCCGTTAAAATCCCTGAAATTAGAGTAAACGAACCGTTGTCATTAATGAAAGGTAAAGCGGTGCGAACGATATTAATCTGCCCCATTAATTTACTTCCGAAAGAAAATTCAAAATCCTGATCGGTAGAGTTTTCCAAAGGTCCGAATTTCACGTCTCCGGCTGCGTTTGCTACAGCATCAAAATTTCCGACGGATTTAAAAAGTTTTTCCAGACTGCTTTTATCCTGAATATCGGCGTTAAAATCTCCTGAACTTCGGGAAACACGGATTACTTCATGTCCGCTTTTTTCCAGTCCTTTTGAAACTTCTTTTCCGATGGTTTCCGCTTGAACCGATGACAATAATTTTTAATTTTTTAGAATCCATATTTATATAAGATTTGGTTTGATTAATTTAAATTTCTGTAGGCTTTGGGAGACATTCCTGTCTTATTTTTAAAGAGTTTTGTGAAATGGGAAGGATGCTCAAAACCCAGATCATACGCTATTCCACTGATGGATTCGTCGGTGCTCCATAATAATGATTTCGCCTTATCTATCAATTTTAAATGAATATATTCCTGAGAAGATTTCCCTGTATATTTTTTCAATAAATCGGATAAATAATTGGGCGACATATTCAGTTTTCCTGCAAAATAATTGACATCCGGAATTCCTGACTGTATTAATGTTTGCTGAGAAAAATAATCGTTTAATAACCGTTCAAAATTGGCTACAACATCATTACTTGCCTTTGTCCGGGTAAAAAACTGACGTTCGTAAAATCTTTCGCAATATGATAAAAGCAGCTCCAGATTAGTAAGAATGATATTATAGGAATGCTTGTCAAGGTTCAAAGATATTTCTTTCTGAATATTTTTCACGCAATCTTCCAAAACCAACCTTTCCGCTTCCGAAATATGCAGTCCTTCATTGGTATCATACCCGAAAAAGGAATATTCTGTTAATTCACGACCTTTTGCAACGGCATTCAGGAAATCGGGATGAATGTAAATTCCCCATCCGCTTACTTTGTTTTCCATTCCGGGAGACAAAGTTTGGTGTGGTGCTGTAAACATCAATGTTCCTTCGGAAAAATCGTAATTCGTTCTTCCATATTGAAAACTTCCTTCTATTTTTTTGCAGGCAATGGAATATAAATCCAATCTATAAACAGCATCGGGTTTTCTCTGACTTCTGTCTACTTTAGCCAGATCAACAACAGTAACAAGCGGATGCAAAGGCTTTTCGTACCTGAAAAAATCATGCAGTTCCGAAATTGAGTTGATGTCTACGTAATCCATTTTGCAACTTTTTATTTTAAAAATAGTGAAATTAAAATTTGTCTTTCAAAAATAAGTGAAACGCCTTTGTTTAGCTTAATTATTAAAAATTATTCAATAGATCTTTGTCTTACTTTGCGTTTAGTTATCGCAAGGTTAAACAAAGATTTAGAAAAGAAAAACTTTTCATTAAAGAAAAACAAGGACACTTCGTTTATTTAAGCAACACAAGATGAGATATTTGAATTTCTCCAAATTATTTTAAATATAAATTCCGCCGCTTATCTCAATACGTTGTGCGTTCACAAATCGGCTGTCATCAGAAAGCAAAGAAGCTACGAATAGTCCGATATCATCGGCTTCTCCCAATCTTCCCAAAGCAGTCATTCCTGCGATTTGCAGACGGTGACTTTCGTCTCCTTTTCCACCTCCGAATTCGGTATCAATCGCTCCCGGAGCTACAGAATTGGCTCGGATTTTCTTGTCTGCGAATTCTTTGGCAAAATATCTTGTTAAGGAATCAATTCCTGCTTTTATAGCCCCATAAACAGCAACCGTCGGAAAAGCAAATCTTGCTAAGCCGGAAGAAATATTCACGATTTGACCACCTTCCGCCATTAAGGGAACCAATTGTTGGGTAAGAAAAAATACGCCTTTAAAATTAACATTCACCAATTCATCAAAAATCGCTTCTGTAGTATCTTTTATCAATGTTCTTTGGGCAATTCCTGCATTATTAACGAGATAATCGAAAGAATCTCTTCCCCAATTTTTTACTGTTTTTGAAACTTCTTCCGAAAAACCTGCAAATGATCCGACTTCGGCTACATTGAGTTTTAAAGCAACTGCTTTTCCTCCATTTTTATTGATTTCTTCTGCAACTGCATTTCCCTGTTCAGGATTGTTGTTGTAGGTTAAAATAACAGCAATTCCGCGTTTTGCGGTGTTAATGGCTATACTTTTTCCAATTCCGCGGCTTCCACCTGTAATGACCGCGATTTTCTGATTTTGATTGTTTGTTTCCATAAGACTTGATTTTTATAGGACAAAGTTCCACAGTTTCAGAGTATTAAAATTAAACATTTAAGGAAAATATTTATACATTTTACCGATATTAAAATTTTATCATTAATAAATTCAACTCAGATGAAAAAGTATGCGAATTATTTCCCTTATCATTCTAAAAAGTATGTGTTTAGCAATCAATAACACTTACTGATTTTTTTCAAAAACCTGCTTAAGATTGTAACATTTAAAGAAAATATAACACTAATTGACAAAACAATTTCTACTTTTATGAAAAAGCGACTTCTTTCTGTTGCTGCAGCGGCTTTCTTCGGAATGGCTTTGAACGCACAACAAATTAAATTCGAAGAGTATGACTTACCAAACGGTCTTCACGTAATTCTTCATCAGGATAATTCTGCACCGGTAGTTACAACAGGTGTAATGTACCACGTTGGTGCAAAAGATGAAGTAAGGGGAAGAACAGGTTTCGCTCACTTCTTCGAGCACCTTTTATTTGAAGGAACACCCAACATTAAAAGAGGTGACTGGTTCAAAATTGTTTCTTCAAACGGAGGACAAAACAACGCTAACACAACGAATGACAGAACGTATTACTACGAAACTTTCCCTTCAAACAATGAGCAATTGGGTCTTTGGATGGAATCTGAAAGAATGCGTCACGCTTTAATCAACCAAGTAGGTGTAGATACTCAAAGAGAGGTTGTAAAAGAAGAAAAAAGATTGAGAATGGATAACCAACCTTATGGAAATCTTTTCACAACAATTCAGAAAAACTTATTCACCAATCACCCGTACAACTGGCCAACAATCGGTTCTATGGAAGATCTGAACTCTGCAAAATTAGAAGAATTCCAGGCGTTCTATAAAAAATATTACGTTCCGAATAACGCGACTTTGGTCGTTGCAGGAGATATCAAACCCGAGGAAACTAAAAAGTGGATCGAAACTTATTACGGAGGAATTCCTAAAGGAACGGTTTATCCAAAAGATTTCCCGAAAGACGCTCCTATCACTCAGGAAAAAGAAGTAACGGCAACTGACCCGAATATTCAGCTTCCGGCTTATATTTTCGCATACAGAAACTCCGGGTAACAAAGAGAAAGATGCTTATGTTTTGGATATGCTTTCTTCTTATTTAAGTAATGGTAAATCTTCAGTTTTATACAAAAAATTGGTTGACCAAGACAAAAAAGCGCTTCAGGTAGCAGCTTTCAACCAAGGTCTTGAAGATTACAGTATTTTCGCATTCTTCGCGATCCCAATGGGACAGACTACAAAACAAGCTTTGCAGACTGACATCGATGCTGAAATTAAAAAACTTCAGACGACTTTAATTTCTGAGGACGATTATCAGAAACTTCAAAACCAGTACGAAAACCAGTTTGTAAACGCAAACTCAAGCATTCAGGGAATTGCCGCTTCATTGGCAACAAACCACGTATTGATGGGTAACACGAATTTGATTAACAAAGAAATCGACATTTACAGAGGAATCACAAGACAGGATCTTCAAAATGCGGCTAAAAAGTATCTTAATTCTAACCAAAGAATAATCATTAATTACGTACCTGAAAAAAAGTAATCAATTAAACTTTTTAGGTTTAAAATATGATTATTAAAAATTAAATTTTTACAAATGAAAAAGCAATTAACATATATAGCTGTAGCGTTTTTATTCGCGGGAACGATTTCAGCACAAAAAATAGATATTAATGCAATGCCAAAACCAGGACCAACTCCTGCGATCAACATTGCGAAGCCAAAGACTTTCCAACTAAGTAACGGTCTTACGGTAATGGTTGTTGAAAACAACAAATTGCCAAGAGTAAGCGCAAGTCTTTCTATGGACAGAGCACCATACAACGAAGGCAGCGTAACGGGTGTAAGCGAAATCATGGCTGAACAGTTCGAAAACGGAACAATGAGCATGAGCAAAGATGATTTCAACAAAAAAGTTGATTATCTTGGTGCTAATCTTAATTTCTCTTCAAACGGTGCTTCTGCAAACTCGCTTTCAAAATATTTCCCTGAAGTTTTAGGTTTATTATCTGATGCGATTATCAATCCTAAATTTTCTGCTGAAGAAATTCAAAATTCTAAAGAAAGAGCCATTGAAGGATTAAAATCTGACGAAAAAAATGCTTCTTCTATCGCAGGAAAAGTTTCTAACGCTTTGATGTATGGGAAAAATACTTCAAGAGGTGAATTTGAAACAGTTGAGTCTATCAACAAAATTCAATTAGCTGACGTACAAAGTACTTATAAAAAATATTACGCTCCGGATAATGCTTATTTAGTAATCGTAGGAGACGTGAAATTGGATCAGGTAAAGCCATTAATCGAAAAAGCTTTCAGTGGCTGGAAAAAAGCAAATACTCCGATCGCTCCATTAGAGCCGTCTGGAAATGTTGCTAAAACTGAGATCAATGTTGTAGATGTACCTTCTGCTGTACAGTCTGTTGTTTCTTTAAACAACCTGACTACACTGAAAATGAAAGATGCAAACTACTTCCCTGCAACTATTGCCAACTACATCCTTGGAGGTGGTGGTGAAGCGAGACTTTTCATGAACCTTCGTGAGAAAAACGGATTTACTTATGGTGCTTATTCAAGCATGAGCGCAAGCAAATACTCTCCGCAGTTTTCTGCAAGTGCAAGTGTAAGAAATGAAGTTACAGACAAAGCTGTTAAGGAATTCATGAATGAACTTAACGCAATTTCTACGGTAAAACCGGAAGAATTGGAAAATGCTAAAGCTAAGTTGAAAGGTTCTTTTATTATGTCTTTGGAGCAGCCTGCAACGATCGCAAGATTTGCTTTAAACCAAAAAGTTCAGGATCTTCCTTCTGATTTTTATACAAACTACTTAAAATCTATTGATAAAGTAACTGCTGCAGATGTTTCAAACGCTGTAAAAGCTACTATTTTACCAAACCAAAGCAGAATTTTCATCGCTGGTAAAGCGTCTGATATTTCTGAAGGATTGGAAAAATTAGGTTACCCTGTAAAATATTTCGATAAAGAAGCAAACCCTGTAGCAAAGCCAACTGTACAAAAAGTTGACGCTAGTGTAAGTGTAGCTTCTATCGCAGATAAATATATTGCTGCCATCGGAGGAAAAGCTAATTTGGCTAAAATTTCTTCTTATACAATGAACGCTTCAATGTCTATGCAAGGGCAAAATATTGATATTAAAGCAACAAAAGCTCAAGGCGGGAAAGAACTCCAAGTTGTTTCTATGGGAGCCATGACTCTTCAGAAACAGGTTTTTGACGGAAAAACAGGATTCTCTGAGCAAGGTGGAAAAAAAGTACCAATGACCCAAGAGGAAATTGCTAAAAGACAAAAAGACACTGAACTTTTCGAAGAATTAAGCTTTGCAAAATCTTCTGATTACAAATTAGGGGGAATTGAGAAAATCGGTGGTGAAGATTCTTATGCAATCAAAGGATATGATACAACGTATTACTACAGTGTTGCAACAGGTCTTAAAACCGGAGAAACTAAGAAAGT
The DNA here is from genome assembly GCF_024807225.1 of Chryseobacterium ginsenosidimutans. GTDB lineage: Bacteria > Bacteroidota > Bacteroidia > Flavobacteriales > Weeksellaceae > Chryseobacterium > Chryseobacterium ginsenosidimutans. Next base: position 1,425,984 of record NZ_JANUCO010000001.1, on the reverse strand, counting down.
AAAAGCTCAGGGTCAGGAAGTGACGATCCCTCAAACATTCTCTAACTACAAAGATGTAAACGGTGTGAAAATGCCCTACACCATCTCTGTAAACCAAATGGGAATGGATATGACGATGAATGTAAAATCATACGACGTAAACAAAGCTACTGATGCTGATTTCAAATAAGAACATCTTATTTCTATAGAAAAAACGGCAACAATGGTTGCCGTTTTTATTTTTATCAACATTTGGCGACATCTTTCTTTGTTGTTCAGCAAAAAAAGATTAAATTTGCCCATTCAAAAAGATATCAAAATTAATGGATACTATATTTATACTATTGATGGTTCTTATTATGATTGCTAGTGTTTTATTAGTGATCGTTGTTATGGCTCAAAACCCAAAAGGTGGAGGTCTTTCCAGTACTTTCGGGGGAGCTTCTCCTGCTCAGTTTGGAGTACAAAGAACTAATGACTTCATGGAAAAAGCAACATGGACTTTAGGAGCAACTATCATTGTTCTAATCCTTTTAAGCGTTGTACTTACAGGTAAACCAGCAGCAGCTGCACCAGTTCAGGTACCTGCACAAAAAGAAGTTCCGGCTAAGCAATCTGCCGCTCCTTCTTCTACAACAAGACCGGCTCAGGATCCTGCGCCAGCTAAATAAGCAAATACTATTTTTACATAATAAAAGCAACTCCAAAAGAGTTGCTTTTTTATTTTTTGTGATTGAATTTGATTTTTAATTTTTCCTGAAAGAATTCCAGTATTCATCCTGATTGTGGTCGAAAAGACATTCTATAAAAGAATCCAAAGACATTTTGTAAAGAATTTCCTGATCTACTTCCATAAAATCGGTTGTAAAGAAATCAGGATCTAAGTGAATATTTTCCCTGTCGATAACCAAAATGTTATTCGGACAGTAAAACGGATAGTTTTTAATATCAAAATTTGTTGTAATCAGTTTTCTGCCGGAAGCCAACACTTCAAATGTTCTGATCGTCAAACCATTCTGAAAAGGTTTATTAATATCAAGTACAGATTTTGTTCTCTTATAAAAATCGATGATCTGATGATGATTTAATTTATCGAAACTTACTTTTGTAATATCAAACTGCTTCAGACTTTTATCGATCATCTTTTTTAATCTAAATGCAATTCTTCCCATCGCATAATAATAAAAATAAGATTTCAAATGAAGTTGATCAGCAGCAGCTCTTATTTTCTCCCCTACAATATAGCGATCCGTATGTGCACTTCCGATGAATACGAAATCATAATCCGAGGGTTGATGATTTCGACTTAAATTCTTGTACTCATCAAGATAAAACAACGGTCTGAAACCTATATTATATTTCACCGAATCATTATATTCGAAAGTAAATTTTTTATCAAAATATTTAAGATGAGCGATAAGGTTCGGGTATTCTGATAATGGATCAAAATTGTAGTAAATCATCCCCATTTCAGGGTTGTTTTCCTTTATTTTTTCAAGAAAGAAGGTAGGAATAGCTTCTCCTTTAATTAAAAAGAAATAATCATATTTTTTACCTTGAATTTCATTTAAAATCCGGTTATAATACTTGTTTATTTTTAAATGATAAAAATTCTTATTCAGACGGATAATTCCCTTTGAAAGGTTGGAATTGGAAGGTCTTTCGTCGTAAAAATCTACTTCAGCACCAATTTCAGCAAGTCTTTTTGCTATGGCTTTTTCATATTTAAAAAAACTGACTGATAAGAAAAGAATTTTTTTGCCTTTTAAACTAATCATTTTAAAAGTCCTTTTACTTTCATTTCATCCAACGATTCTTTGAATTTTACATCCTGAATATTCTGTTGTAATACCCAATTTGTAAACTTTGACATTCCTTCTTCAAAAGATATTTTAGGCTGAAAATTCAACCTCGATTTTATTTTGCTGATATCGGCAAAATTGTGTCTGATGTCTCCCAGACGAAACTGTCCGGAAACATTAATTTCAAAATCAATATTATAAAATTTGCGCAAATTCTCTGCAACAGTAGTCACCGAAGTTGAAACTCCCGTTCCTACATTGAAAATCTCTCCGTTTGCTGCATCATTTTCGATACATTTGATGGTAGCTTCCACCGCATCATCAACGTGAATAAAGTCTCTCGATTCGTTTCCGTCTTCAAAAACATTAATATCATTTCCATTAAGAATCTGTGATGAAAAAATGGATAAAATCCCTGTATACGGATTCAATAAAGATTGTCCTTCACCATACACATTTTGAAATCTCACCGCAACCGGAGCAACTCCCATTGAAGAACATGCGGTCATAACCATCTGTTCCTGAGTGTATTTCGTAATTCCGTAGATCGAAGTCGGGTGTATTTTTGATTCTTCGTCGGTCGGTAAAGCCCGAAGCATTTGTCCATCGGGATAAATTATTTCGAATTTCCCGCTTCGCATTTCTTCAACATTTCTGGGTCTGGGAAAAATCAATCCCAATTCAGGATGCAAATATTTTCCTTCCCCATACACTGCTCGCGAAGAGGCAATGACTACTTTTTTTACATCATGAGGTTTATTTACCAGAAGATCCAGCATTTTTGCCGTCCCGGAAACATTAACATCGGTATATTTTTCGATCTGATACATCGATTGCCCTGTTCCTGTTTCTGCTGCAAAATGTACGATAACTTCTTGTTCATCAATTGCTTTTTCCCAATCTTCAAAATTGGCAACATCACCTTTAATAAAATTCACTTTACCCAAAATACTCCTGTACAAAGGCGAATCTTCATCCGGATTTTCCCCGTGAATCTGGGAAGAAAGATTATCTAAAACCGTAATTTCATATCCCTTCTTCATAAGTTCTAAAGATAACTTACTCCCAATAAATCCGGCTCCTCCTGTGATGAGTATTTTCATGCTTATAGTTGTGAAATGATTATTTTTTTGTTTTGTTTAAATTATAATAAAAAGTTCGGAACAGCAAAAGTAAATATTTTGCTTTGTAAAACAGCCTGAATAAGACATATTGGAGATAATTTATTTTTCCTAACGTATGCATTTCCTTCAGGTTCTTCTTAAAACCTTTCGCCATTTCCGGAAGGTTTGCAGATAAACCAGAAACCCCGAAACTCCTTTTTCCTTTTCCTACAATCACCAAATTGTCGCTCAAGATGTACATTTTATTATTTAATGCCACTTTCATCCAGTAATTAACGTCTTCCGCATATCTCTGCTCATCATCAAAATACCCTGTGTTTTCAAGGACTTTTTTCCTGAACATTACGGTTGAAGGCTGTGCTTCATTCCTGATCAGAAGTTTACTAAAAGTAATTTCTGCCAATCCATTTTTTATATGATACGGGAAAAGAATTTTATTATTATTTCTGGCAGTTGCTAGAAAATCAATTTTCAAATCCTTATTTTCAAAATATCGTATTTGTTTTTCAATTTTTGTCGAATACCATTCATCATCCGCATCTAAGAGAGCAATGTAATCTCCTTTTGCTATTTTTAAGCCCGTATTTCTAGCTTTTGAAACTCCGCCGTTCTTTTGATGAAGCAGCGTAATCTTCATTTGAGGATTTTCTTTGTGATAATTTTCTACAATCGCCGAACTGTTGTCTGTAGAACCGTCATTCACAATGATAATTTCAAATTCTTCCTGAGGAAAAGTTTGATTTTTCACAGAATCTAAAGTAGAAACGATAAACTGCTCTGCATTATACATTGGAATAATTACGGAAATCATTTAATTCTTTATATTATTTTTAAAAATTCCCCAAACCAAAGTGATCATCACAAAAGGCATACCCATATTGAAAAAGCTAAGATCAAAAAACGAATTTGTAATCATATCTGTGTATCCATATTCAACAAAAAACATGAGAAAAGGGACAAAAACACAAATAAATAACAAAGTCCCCGACCAAAATACAGTCTCATAAAATGATTTCACTTTAAATGACAATATAAAAGCCACTGCAATATATGAAATACTTAATAGTAGTGGTTGTTTCGCTCCCTGAATCATAAACGGATTATGTTTCATAAAAACATCATAATTTGGCGCATTATGAAAAAATAAATAAACCGTAATAGAAACTGTAACGATAAAAACCAATAGAAAACTTATTTTTTCTTTTATCGAAAAATCACAAAATCTTTTGAATAACAAAATTGTCAATGGAATAACTGAAGAAAGACGCGTCAATAAAATCAGAGCTACCAAAAACGAAACAAATTCATATTTCATGGCTTTTTCCTTCAAAAATTTGTTCCAGATTAAGTACGTAAATCCTGCAATAATAATGAAATTGGAGAATAAATCGCTTTTGACGTAGACTTCCCACAGATAACTTGGTGAAAGAAAAAGTAAAATTAATACTGCCAATCTTTGTTTATAATCATCGAAAATTTTAAAAATCAAAAAAGAAAAAAGCAAAAAACTGAAACACTGCAAATAACCGACGCTCCCAAAAAGCAGGTAAAAAGGCATTCCCAAAACAATCAACATCGGAAGATTAGAAGATTCTTGTCCCATATGATCCGGAATATTGTAAGGATATTGCCCGTTGAAAATAGCTTTTACCCCAATTTCCATGGCAGACCAACGATCGACGTTCAGAGAATTTCCGTCAACTTTATAATTTAGATAAATGCTGAAAAAGAAAAACAAAATGACCCCGATCCAGAAAAATGATTTATAAAAAAGGTCTTTCAGGTTTATTTTAACGTAAAAAATACTCAACCCGAAAAGCACAATCAAATATCCTATCAAAAGCGGTACATTATAATTCTCGCCATATTTTACGATAAACAAAGAATTTACAATCAGATAAATAAAAAAAACTTGGTAATTTTTAATCGTATGTAAAGTCGGAGTTGATGATAATTTGGTGTTTTCCATGAAGAGCTAAATCGTTTTTACTTTGTTTAAGAGTTCCCTTCATTATACGGCAACCTATTCATGATCGATCTTCCCAAAGAAATTTCATCTGCATATTCTAGCTCGTCTCCTACCGAAATTCCTCTTGCAATGCTCGAAAAATTGATATTAAAATTTTTGAACTTTTTATAAATATAATACGCCGTGGTATCGCCTTCCATCGTCGCACTCAGCGCAAAAATAAATTCTTTTACCCTTCCTTCATTCAACTTCTTTTCAATACTCGGAATATTAAGTTGATTGGGTCCTACTCCTTCCATCGGCGAAATTTTCCCTCCTAAAATCAAATATTTCCCTGTGTATTTCCCTGTATTTTCAATCGCGATCACGTCACGAACATCTTCTACAATACAGATCACCTCATCGATTCTTTTTTCGTTACTGCAGATTTCACAGATCTCAAAATCAGAAAAATTATGACAATCTTTACAGTATTTTATTTCATTCACGAGATTAATCAGCGAATTTCCCAGGCTTGTTGCTCTGGAATTGGGCTGTTTCAATAAATGTAATGCTAAACGCAAAGCCGTTTTCCTCCCTATTCCGGGTAATCCGGCAATTTCATCCACTGCTTTTGCCAACACTTTACTTGGGTAATCCATAAGACAAAAATAGTGATTATTGTTGATAATTTATAGGTACTTTTTGTTAGTTTTAAAGTAAAAATTCAATTAAAAGACACATCCGGAATCCCGTTTCCTGAAAGTCAAAAAAAGACTTTGAGATCCCATTTTCAGACTTCGATCTTAAATTAAAAATCTTATCTTTGAGAACCTCAATATTAACTTGAAAAAAAAACTAAATGGCACTTAACAATTTAAATTATCCGCTGGATTTTAAATTTAAAATTTCAACCTTCGCAAGTGATTTCAACATCACCGACAGGCAAGGCAATTACGTAGCTTACGTTCGTCAGAAAATGTTTAAATTAAAGGAAGATGTAATCGTTTTTAATGACGAAAGCAAATCCAAAGAACTTTTCAGAATCAGAGCCAACAAATGGATCGATTTTAATTCATCTTATTCTCTAAACGAAGTAGCTACCGGAAAAAGCTTCGGAAGACTTGCCAGAAAAGGAATGCGTTCTATCTGGAAAGCGAGCTACGACATTTTGGATGGTAATGATCAACCTAAATTCAAAATTCAGGAAGATAACGCTTGGGTAAGATTTTTCGACGGAATGGTGGGAGAAATTCCCGTTGTCGGAATGTTTACAGGGTATTTCCTGAACCCGACTTACACTGTTTCGGGAATTGACGGAAAAGCTTATTTTAAACTTAAAAAAATGCCCTCTTTCTTCGGAAGAAGATTCCAACTAGACAGATTAATTGATATTGATGACGATGATGAAAGTGCAGTAATCCTTTCATTATTAATGATGACCCTTCTTGAAAGAGCAAGAGGATAATAAATAAACCATACGCAATGAAATATGTAATCATTTTCTTTTCTGCCATTCTGTTGGTTTCCTGTAAAAAGGAACAACAGACAGTTCCGAATTCCGCATCTGCAGATTCTGTACAAGTAGTTCAGGATTCTGCGGCTACCGAGACTTCTTCAGGGGAAATTTTAGTTGAAAACTTTCCTTTTCCAAAAGAGATTAAAGAATGTTCGTGCTATTTTGCAAAAAATAAAGCAGACTTTGAAGCAGAAAAATATATTTACGCAGATGATGCCGGAAAAACCGCTTATATGAAACTTGACGGAAAAAGATTGGCAATGAATCTGATCTCTTCAAGCGACATGGAAGCTGATGAAGAACTGAACAAAGAAATTGAAAATGATAACTATAAAATCTCTGTAAAAGGCAAGAAAATAAAGGCCGAAGAAGCCTTATTGTTCAAAGGTACACTGACGATCGAAAAACCGGACGGAACAGTGGTAACAATGCCAATTTACGGTGAATGTGGATGTTAAAAATCTCCTTAAAACAATAAAAAGAATGCTTCTGAATTATCGGAAGCATTTTTTATTTCGTAATTTTGATAAAAATAAATTTCATGGAATTATCTAATATAGAACCGCAAATAATCTGGAAAAATTTCTCCAAATTAAATGCTGTTCCAAGACCATCAAAAAAAGAAGAAAAAGTAATTGCTTTCATCAAAGAATTCGGTGAAAACCTAGGATTGGAAACTACCGTTGATGAAGTAGGAAACGTGATCATCAAAAAACCTGCAACAGCGGGAATGGAAAACCGTAAATCTATTGTCTTACAATCACATTTAGACATGGTTTGTCAGAAAAACAACGATATAAATTTTGATTTTGAAACCGAAGGAATCAAAATGGAAATCGATGGAGACTGGGTAAAAGCAAAAGGGACAACTTTGGGAGCTGATAACGGTTTGGGAGTTGCTACGATCATGTCGATTTTAGAAAGTTCAGACATTCCGCATCCTGATTTGGAAGCGCTTTTTACGATTGATGAAGAAACCGGAATGACGGGAGCTTTAGGCTTAAAACCAGGACAATTAACCGGACAAATCTTATTAAATCTTGACACAGAAGAAGACGATGAGATCGATATCGGTTGTGCAGGAGGAATTGACGTTACGATTACTCAAAACTATGAAAAAGAAGATTCGAACGGACAAATTATAAGATTTGAGGTAAAAGGTCTTCAAGGCGGTCATTCAGGAATGGATATCCATAAAGGTTTCGGAAATGCAAATGTTATCTTGGGAAGATTGCTTTATAAAGCGTTGGAAAAAGAGAATATCCAACTAATTTCTATTGATGGAGGCGGATTGAGAAATGCAATTCCGAGAGAAGGTGTTGCGATTGCTTCCGTGAGAAATGCTCAGGAATTCATCGAAGAATTAACGAACGGACTTAAAAAAGAAATTTTAGAAGAATTTGCGACCGTAGAACCGAATCTTCAAATCAATATTGAAAATGCTACTTCTTCTGACAAAGCTATTTCTGAAGCAGATTCGAAGAAAATTATTTTAACATTGAAATCTCTTCACAACGGCGTTTACAGAATGAGTCCGGATGTAAAAGATCTTGTAGAATCTTCAAATAACGTGGCAAGAGTAGAATTAAAAGGGAGCGAATTGAAAATCTTAAACCTTTCAAGATCATCGGTAGATTCTTCAAAAGATTCTGTAGCAGAACAATTGAAATCTGTGGCAGAATTAGCAGGAATGAATACGGTTTTCAGCGGTTCTTATCCGGGATGGAAACCAAAACCGGGTTCTGAAATCGTTCAGCTAATGGAGAAAATCTACACTGAAAAATTCACAGAAAAACCACACGTTGTAGCTTGTCACGCAGGTTTGGAATGCGGAATTATCGGAGCTAATTATCCTGAAATGGAAATGGTAAGTTTCGGACCAACAATCCGCGGAGCTCACTCTCCCGACGAAAAAGCAAATATCTCTTCTACACAGAAATTCTGGAGTTTTACGAAAGATATTTTAGCGAATATTCCTTTAAAATAAGAATACAAAATTGCTATATTGAATATCCAAAGTCGTTTGATTTTGGATATTTTTATTTTTAAATCTTCTGATATTTAAACAATATCTATTAATCAATTCACATAAAAGTCATAAATTTGAGTAAGTTATACAAATTATGAACACACAAATTCTAAATGAAAAGCTTGAATTAATTCAATGGTTATCAACATTGGAGGATGCTTCTATTATCAAGAAATTAATGCAGTTCAAAAAAGAAGAAACTAAGGATTGGTGGGATTCAATTTCAGAAGAAGAAAAAAAATCGATTGAAAAAGGAATATCAGAAGCTGATAATAATGAATTAAAACCACATTCTGAAGCCAGAAAGCTGTATGAAAAATGGTTATAGCGTCTTTTGGACTCCCAATGCTTTAAGCGAATTGGAGGAAACCATAAAATATCTTCAAAAAAACTTTACTGATCAGGAAATAAAAAAACTTGCCGATAAAATCGAGAATCTCACTAAAATTATTTCTCAAAATCCATACATATTTCCGAAATCTGAAGGCAAAAATATTCACAAGGCAGTCATTCTCAAATTCAATACAATGTATTACCGTGTAAAAAATGAGAATGTAGAAATCTTATCCTTTTTCTCAAACAGACAATCTCCAACTAAAAGAAAAATTTAAAATATTTTATTATAAAAGATAATGAAAAGTATCACAGTATTCTGCGGTTCAAGCTTCGGTTCGGATAGCATTTTTGAAGAACAGGCGACTTTGCTTGGGCAGACTTTAGCAAAACAAAATATCGGGTTGGTTTATGGCGGTTCAAATACCGGTTTAATGAAGGCTGTTGCAGACGGCGCTTTGAATTCCGGTGGAAAAGTAACCGGAGTTCTTCCCCACTTTTTACAATCCAAAGAAATTGCCCATAAAGAATTGACCGAATTGATTTTGGTCGAAACTATGCACGAAAGAAAAACCAAGATGAATGAACTTTGCGACGGTGTGATCGTGCTTCCCGGAGGTTTTGGAACGTTGGAAGAGTTTTTCGAGATGATAACCTGGGCTCAGTTGGGACTTCATAAAAAACCGATCGCTGTTTTGAATATTGACGGATTTTATGATGATTTGATTAAATTAATTCAAACCATGGTTGACAAAGGATTTTTAAAACAAATCAATAGGGAAATGCTTTTGATGAGTGACAATATCGATGAACTTTTGGAGAAGATGAAAAATTATCAGGCTCCGACCGTTGGAAAATGGATTTCGAAGGATGAAGTTTAGTACATTTATAGTATTAAATTTATCACACCTAAAAGAAATATAGTAATGAAAAATCTCTTTTTACTTGCGGGTTTATTCTTAAGCCAAATAATTTCCGCGCAATACAGTTATCCCACGACTCCTGAAAAAGCAGTTGTTGATGATTATTTCGGAACAAAAATCACAGACAATTTCAGATGGATGGAAGACCTCAAAAGTCCTGAAGTACAGTCTTGGTTTAAGAATCAGTCAGATTACAGTCATACTATTATTGATAAAATTCCTCATCGAGAAGATCTTTTCAACCGTATGAAAGAGGTGCAGAAAATGAACGGAGATTCTTTTGGCGTTATTATGGAAAGGCAAAACGTTTATTTTTATACAAAAACGAAAAAAAGCGAAAACCTTTCTAAATTGTATTCCAGAGATCTTTCTACAGGAAAGGAAACGTTACTCTTTGATCCTGAAACTCTTGGTAAAAATACACAAATCACCAATTTTAATGTTGATTCAAAAGCAAAAAAGATCGCTATTTTGTTATCAAAATCAGGTGGTGAAATTTGCGACCTTAGAATTTTGGATCTTACGACAAAAAAATTGCTGAATGATGAAATCGGACCGATCTGGAGTGAATTTGCCTTCGATTTTACACAGGACGACCAAGCAATTATTTATACTAAAATGAGCACCGCAGATCCGAATAGCAATATGCTTTTAAAAGATATGAAAGCAATGATGCACGTAATCGGGACAGATTCAAAAACAGATAAAATATTAGCTTCAAGAGAAGAATATCCGGAACTGAATGCTTTAACAGAGCAGTTTGCAGACATTTCATTTACTGACGATTATAAACATATTATCTTAAGATTAAGTTCTGTAAAATCGGAAACCCCAATTTTTGTTGCGCCTTATTCAGAATTAAAAAACAAGAAAATAAAGTGGAAACAGATTATAAAACCTTCGGATGAAATTACCAGCTTGTACATTACAGGAGACCAACTTTTCCTTCTTACCCATAAAGATGCGCCAAATTACAAGATCATCCTTACCAGTCTTTCAAAGCCTGATTTTAAAACTGCAAAAGTAGTTGTTCCTGAAAGTAAAGATAACGTTATCGTTTCTATTCATAATTCTAAAAACTATCTGTATTATTCGTTAGGAAACGGTATTACGAGAGATAAATATCAAGTAAACCTTGCAACTTTATCGACGAAAAAAGTAGATCTTCCAACCGGTGTCAATACTTCATTATCATTAAATCAACGTGAAAATGACAACATTTTTTGCGGAAATATGAATTGGCTAACTCCACTCACGACGTATGAATACAATCCTGAAAAAGGAGCACCCGTAAAAAGCAAATATCTCAATTCTGAAACCAATTATCCTGATTATAATACACTTTACACCGTAAAAGAAATTGAAATAAAAAGTCACGATGGTGTCATGGTTCCTCTTTCGATTATTTATCCTAAAAATATGAAAATGGATGGTAATAATCCCGCTTATATCACAGGTTACGGCGGTTATGGATTTTCATATGAACCTCGTTTTTCAGCGAGACTTTCTGTGTTACTGGAACAAGGGGTCGTATTGGCAATAGCTCACGTAAGAGGCGGCGGCGAAAAAGGCGAAAACTGGCACAAAGCAGGAATGAAAGCCACCAAACCAAATACCTGGAAAGATTTCATCGCATGCTCAGAATATTTGATTGATCAAAAATACACTTCTCCATCAAAACTAATCGGAAACGGAGTAAGCGCAGGTGGAATTCTTATCGGAAGAGCCATCACCGAAAGACCCGATTTATATGCAGTCGCGATTGCCGAAGTAGGGATGACCAACACATTACGTTCTGAAACTACCGCAAACGGACCCAACCAAATTCCTGAAATTGGAAGCATTCAAAATGCAGAAGACGCAAAAAATTTACTTGAAATGGACGCTCAGAGTAAAGTAAAAAAAGGAGTAAAATATCCCGCAGTAATCATCCGCACCGGAATGAATGATTCCAGAATTGTACCTTGGGAACCCGGAAAATTCGCGGCGGCTTTGCAAAAAGATTCAGGTTCGGGAAAACCTGTTTTATTGTATGTAAACTACGAAAATGGTCATTTTACCAGTGATATGGATGTTGTTTTCAATGAATATGCAGATATTTATTCGTTTGCATTGTGGCAAGTGGGACATCCGAAGTTTCAGCCTTTAAAAAATTAAGATATTTAAAATCATACAAAAGCTCGCGACTTATAAAATCCTTGTATCAAAAAAATTATTAAATTTGAAGTAAATATTAAAAATTATGAATTTAGAAGCACGTAAAATATCGCTTGTTCAGGAATTTTTGAGAATTGATAATGAGAAAATCATCAGTGCTTTGGAAAATTTACTTCATAAAAGTAAGTCTGAAATTTTTGATGAAAATTTAAAACCAAAGTCTTTAGATCAATTGAATAGCGAAATAGATAAAGCTATTGAAGATGAAAATAATGACAGATTAATCAATGCAAAAGATTTAAAAAATAAAATCCAAAAATGGGATTAGAAATTTTTTGGTCACAATTTGCAGAAGATCAATTACAAGACATTTTCCAATACTACAAATTTAAAGCTGGAGTAAAAATTGCAGGAAAAATAATTAATGAAATTGTCGATAAAACTTTAATTTTAGATCAGAATTATAAAATCGGACAGATCGAAGAATTATTAACTGAAAGAGAATATGAGTTTAGATATTTAGTTTCAAACAATTATAAAATTATTTATTACATCAACTCAGAAACAAGTAAGATTATCATTGCAAATGTTTTCGATACAAGACAAAATCCTGTAAAATTAAACGAAACAAAATAATTTCAATTAAAAACAAAAAAACTCCCGAAGAACCATCTTCAGGAGTTTTTTTATATTTTAAATAAAATTTTCTAAGGATAAGGAGCAATTTCCACTTCAAGACCTTCCATTTCCATTGCCATATGTAATTGGCAACCCAATCTGCTGTTTTCTTTCACATGGAAAGCTTCGGCAAGCATGGCATCTTCTTCATCACCAATCGGCTCAAGTCCCGGATCTGCAATTACATAAACCTGACATGAAGCGCACATCGCCATTCCTCCACAAACCCCGATCGTGCCTTCTTCTGCCAATTCATACGAACGAATGATTTCCATTAAATTCATGGACATGTCCGTTGGCGCTACAACATCGTGAGTTACACCTTCCCTATCGGTGATTTTTATATTTATATCGTTCATTTAGTTGATGGTTGATTGTTTATAGTTGATGGTAACAGCTCGTTTTAACTAACAACTAATAACCGTCAACTGGCAACAAATTTAATCAATTTTTTTCACAACAGCTTTTTCTGCTTCTTTACGGCTTCCGTCGAAACCATCTACACCACTTACTGTTGTATATTTCAATACGAATTTTTTACCCGGATTCAATCTGTTATAAACACTTTGACACATTAGCGTTGCCTCGTGGAAACCACAAAGAATCAACTTTAATTTCCCCGGATAAGTATTGATATCTCCGATCGCGTAAATCCCTTCAATGTTAGTTTGATAATCCAAAGCGTTATTTACAACGATTGCATTTTTCTCGATATTTAATCCCCATTGAGCAATTTCACCCAATTTTGGAGTTAATCCGAATAATGGAATAAAATAATCTGTTTCAATATCAAGAGGTTCTTCACCGTCTTTTACCACAGTAATTGCTTCTACTTTTCCGTCACCTTTAATTGCTGTAACTTCTGCAGGAGTAATTAATTTTATTTTCCCCTGATTTTTTAAATCCTGAACTTTTTCTACAGAATCCAAAGCTCCACGGAACTCATTTCTTCTGTGGATCAAGGTCACTTCACTTGCCACATTTGATAAGAAAACACTCCAGTCAAGCGCAGAATCTCCACCTCCGGCGATTACTACTTTTTTATTTCTGAAATGTTCAGGTTCTTTTACGAAATATTCAAGACCTTTTTCTTCATAATCAGCAATATTTTCAAATGCCGGTTTTCTAGGCTCAAAAGTTCCCAAACCACCTGCAATAGCAATTGCTTTACATCTGTGAACAGTTCCTTTGTTGGTAACAACTTCGAACCATTCGTCATCCACTTTAGTATAAGAAACAGCCGTTTCGCCTAAAGTAAACCCCGGTTGAAACTGCTTGATCTGCTCCATCAAATTATCTACTAATTCCCCTGCATTTACAGACGGATACCCCGGAATATCGAAAATAGGTTTTTTAGGATAAAGCTCAGCCAATTGTCCTCCCGGTTGAGGAAGTGCATCAATAATGTGACACTTCATTTTTAATAAGCCTGCTTCAAATACAGCAAAAAGTCCGGTTGGGCCGGCTCCTATGATCAATATATCGGTCGTTATCATAATAATAAGATAATTTAATTATACTTGTGGCTGCAAATTTACTAATTTTAATGCGAAGCATATTTAATTCAGTCTAAATAAAAAACTGAGATTTATCAAATATCTTTAAAATTCTGTCGATTTTAAATTTGGCAGTGTTTTTGTAAAATTCTAGTTATGAAGAAAATTTTAAATTTTTTAACCCTCTTTGTATTCTTTTTAGGCTTCGGTCAGATCGATAATATTGCAGACGGAGAATCTATTACATTAAGAATCCATTACGGGTTTTTCAATGCCGGAACCGCCAATCTTACAGCACAGAAAACGACTTATAAAGGAGCTCCTCACCTTCATGTAAGAGGAACCGGACAGACAACCGGAGCTGTAAAAGCATTTTTCAAAGTAGAAGATTTTTATGAAAGCTATATCAATATGCAGACAGAAACTTCCCAGTTTCTATGTAAGAAATGTGAAGGAAGGAAGCTATCGACAACATTTTGAAACAGTTTTTAACCACGATAACAATACGTTAGTTTTAACCGATAAAAAAACTCCGGCAAACGGATCAAAAGTAATTAAGTCGGTGAAAGGCATCCAAGATATGCTTTCTTGCTTTTATTATTTAAGAAGTAAAAGTTCTGCAGAACTAAAAACGGGAACGGTTATTAATATGAATGTCTGGATCGATGATGAAATGTTTCCTTTTCAGCTAAAAGTAGTAGGAACAGAAAATCTAGATACGAAATTCGGAAAAATCAATTGTTTAAAAATTATCCCATCTGTAAAAAGCGGAAGGGTTTTTAAGCAAAAAGAAGGTGTTACCATGTGGGTTTCAAACGATGCAAACCACGTCCCAATGCTATTAAAAGCAGAGTTGGCGGTTGGTTCTTTAAAGGCAAGTATCGATGATTATAAAAATGTGAAATATCCCTTAAAATTCACAAAATAAAACATATAATTAGTTTTTAATTTGAAGAATGTCTGTAAAATTTACAGACATTTTTTATTTTTTGATGTAATACATTTCAAATCTCGGTTGTCTTTGCTTTAAACGTTAAGACCTAAGATCATGAAAACTCAGTTACTGACCATCTGCATTATATTATGTTCAGTTTTTACCTACGGACAGAAAAAAGAAGATGATAATATCGTCAGAAAGAAAATATTAATCACAAAAACCTCATCATCACCAAAAATTGATGGAATTCTCGATGATGCGCAATGGCAGAATGCTCCGATTGCAACAGGCTTTATTGAAAGAGCTCCAAACAACGGAAAGTTACAAGCTGATTCTATAAAAACTGAGGTCAGAATTTTGTATGATGACACCGGAATTTATTTCGGGGCGCAAATGTATGATCCGACTCCCAACAAAATTGCAAAAGAATTAACGGAAAGGGACGGCGTTGGTAATGACGATTTTTTCGGAGTAGCTTTAAATGGTTATAATGATAAACAGCAAAGTCTTGAATTCATGGTAACGGCAGCAGGAGTTCAGTTTGATGCGAAATTGACGACAGACGGTGAAGATGATACCTGGAATTCGATCTGGTACAGCGGTGCAAAACTGAATGAAAAAGGATGGTCTGTTGAAATGAAAATTCCTTATTCAGAATTAAGGTTTCCGAAAAGCAATGTGCAGGAATGGGGAATGAATATGTTCCGAAGAATCCAGAGAATTAAAGCTTCTTATGACTGGAATTTTGTGGATAATGCTAAAAATTCGTACACCCTTTTCGATGGTGTTTTACAGGGAATTGAAAATATTAATCCTCCTACCCGATTGTCTTTCACGCCTTATTTTTCAACATATGTGAATAGTTATGACGGGAAAACAACCTCAAGCTTTAATGGTGGAATGGATTTAAAATATGGAATTAATGATGCTTTCACCTTCGATATGACGTTGGTTTCCGGATTTCGGACAGGCGAATTTTGATAATTCAATTTTAAATTTAACTCCATTTGAACAACAGTTTTCCGAGCAGCGAACATTCTTCACAGAAGGAACTGAATTGTTCAGCAAAGGCGGAATGTTTTATTCAAGAAGAGTCGGCGGAGAGCCTTCAAGATATCCAACAATCAATGAAAATGAAGAAGTCACGGAATATCCTTCAAAAGTAAAATTATTTAATGCTTTTAAAATTTCGGGAAGAACGAAAAAAGGTCTCGGAATCGGGTTTTTCAATGGAGTCACACAACAAATGGAAGCCACGATTGTAAACCATGAAACAGGTGAAGTGAGAAAAGAAGTTGTAGAACCCTGGGCGAATTATAATGTGTTGGTTTTCGATCAGAGATTTCATGGAAACTCTTCTGTGTCATTAGTCAACACCAATGTTACAAGAGACGGAAGTTTCCGCGATGCAAACGCTACAGGGATTCTTTGGGATATCAGTAACAAGAAAAATACGTATAAAACTTTTGGAAGTTTAAAAGGGAGTTGGGTGATGGATGAAGGTACGAAATTCGGGACAAAAGCGGAAGCCGGAGTGGAAAAAATTGCAGGAAAACACCGTTTCAGCATCAACGGAAATATGACGACAAAAGACTGGGATATCAATGATGTCGGGTTTTCTACAAAGACCAATTTAGGAAATTATAATGCTTGGTACGGTTACAGAATTTTGCAGCCGACGAAGAATTTCAACAATATATTTATGAATTTTAATCTGAATTATTTCCACAGATTAGAGCCATTTATTTTCCAGAATCTTGTTTTTAATAATAACAATAGTTTTACCGATAAACAATTCAGAACTTTTGGTGGCGGAATTGAGTTTTCACCAATGACTCAGAATGATATTTATGAGCCGAGAACATTCGGAAGACATCTTAAAGTTCCCGGATATTTTGATTCTTGGGTTTGGTTTGAAAGTGACAGCAGAAAAAAACTGCAGTATAATTTTGAGTTTGATTATTATGCTTTTGATGAAAAAGGAAGAAATCAAATTATTACTAATTTCGGACTGCGTTACAGATTTTCGGATCGATTTAATGTAAACTGGACTTTCAATCCGAGTTTCAGCAACAACGAAACAGGTTTTGCAGGAAAAAGCGACACGGATATTTTCATCGGAAGAAGACAGAGAAATACCTACGAAAATGCTTTAACTTCAAAATATACATTTAATGAAAAAACGGCTCTGTCATTAACTTTCAGACATTATTTTTCGGATGTTACTTATAAGCAGTTTTACACTTTAAATCAGGATGGAAGCTTGGCTGAAACCAATCTTTTTGACAAAAATCTAAATGGAACTTACAATGCCTGGAATGTTGATTTAAGATTTTCATGGTGGTTTGCTCCGGGAAGTCAACTGACTTTGTTATACCGAAATGCAACTTCCAATTATCTCGAATTTTCGAGGTTGAATGTGACAAAAAACTACGATATGCTTTTCAGTCAACCGACGGTAAACAATTTTTCTCTGAAGCTGACTTACTTTTTAGACTATAACCGTGTGAAAAGCTGGACGAAGAAAAAGCTGTAAAAAATTAACCTAAACGAAGTTTACACTTAAAAATAGTAAGATAAATTTCTCCTTCGTCGAAATGACAGTGAGAAAGACAGAAAACTGTAGAAAATTTTTCAATAGAATTTAGTTTTTAATTACGTTTTGTTTCTTAGGTCAGTAATTAAAAACGATCAAACCTCCGAAATTTTCAGAGGTTTGATCTTTCATGAGGGGTTTTTTCCAGTATCTATTACAAAACTTTACTATTTTTCCACAAAAGTGATTAAGAATAATTTTAATATATCCTAAGAATGATTTTTTATTAATTCAATAAGTTTGATAATATTTTCAATTTTTCGGAATATTTTTTATTTGTACTTATTGTATTCCGCTTAATATCCAGTTGGATGTTAATTTTTAAATTTCTATGGCATCTTGCAAAAAATTGATTATTTACATTTTAATAGTAAGATTTTTTAGTTGTTAAGAATATTGAGGTAAATTTCCCCTTCGTGGAAATGACGATGAGAAAGGCAGAAAAACCGCAGAAAATTTTTCAATAGAAACTGGTTTTTAATTACATTTTATTTTTGGAACAGTAATTAAAAACGATCAAACCTCCGAAAATTTCAGAGGTTTGATTGTTTGTGTTTTTTTAGGCTGCCCGAAGGCTTCATTTTTTTCCAGTATCTGTTACGAGGTTTTCAGTTTCGCAATCATGATACCTTATCATTTGTGTTTAAAAGATCTTTGATTCTGGATTAATTTTCATCATTTGTGTTTTCAGAATCAAAGATCTTTTGTAATGATTAGTTAATAATTGTTTGAAATCATCTTTATTATCTATTACAAAAATAGCAACATATAGGTATATATTCATATTATTTCCTGTAGATATATATCGATGAAATTGTAGATATTTTTCTACAAAAAGATGAATCATCTTTGCTAATACAATCATAATAATATATTCACGGAAAATTTTACTAATTTCCCTAAAAAGTGATTAATAATACTTTTAATATAATCTGAGAATATTTTCTTATTAATTCAATAAGTTCTACAATATTTTCAATTTATCGGAATCTTTTTTACTTGTACTTATTGTATTTTGTTTAATCAAAATTTCCATAGTTTTCTGAAAAATTGATTTTTTAATATTAAGATAGGTTTCTCCTTCATCAAAATGACATGAGAAGAACAATTAGATTGTAGAAAATTTTTCAATAGAATCTTATTTATAATTACGTTTTGTTTTTTAGGTTCGTAATTAAAAACAATCAAACCTCCGAAATTTTCAGAGGTTTAATTTTCAATAAGTGTGTTTTTTTAGGCTGCTTTTTAAAGCTTGTGTGTTTTTTAGTATCTCTTACGATGTTTTCAGCTTCGCAATCATGATACCTCATCATTTGTGTTTAAAAGATCTTTGATCCTGATTTAATTTCATCATTTGTGTTTTCAGAACCAAAGATCATTTCTAATTATTGACTAATAATTGTTTGAAATCACTTTTATTATCTGTTACAAAAATACCAACATATAGGTATATATTCATAGTATTTCCTGTAGATATATATCGATGGGATTGTAGATATTTTTCTACAAAAAGACGAATAATCTTCGTTAAGACAAGCACAATAAGATATTTTCGGAAAATTTTACTTATTTCCCTTAAAAGTGATTAATAATAATTTTATTATAACCTTAAGAATGGTCTTTTATTAATTCAATAAGTTCGACAATATTTTCAATTTTCAATTTATCGAATATTCTCTTTTTAATTGTACTTACGGTATTCTGTTTAACATCCAGCTTTCCTGCAATTTCAAGGTTTCCATGACCTTCTGCGTACATTCTTGCAATTTGTAGTTCTCTCTCCGTCAAGGATGACAAAGGGTCTATCTGTTTACCGTTGTGCAGCGAATTCATTAATAAAGCCTGCGTTACGGGAGAAATATATTCCCCTTCATTTTTTATTTTAAGAATGGCCTGCTCTATTTCATCTTCTTCATTCATTTTACTTAGAAAACCGTTTGCACCTGCATTAATATATTTAAGCGAATGTACATTTTCATCGATCCCTGTAAAGATCAAAACTTTAATTTCAGGGCTGATTTTTTTAATTTCAGGTAAAATGGAAAGGCTGTTTCCATCGGGAAAATGGGCATCTATTATAGCTATATCTATTGCATGAGTTCTCACAGCTTCCAAAGCCTGCTGAAGAGTGGATGCCTGGAAAACTTCATAATCAAAACCAATGTCTTCTAAGACAAAAAGAACTCCCTGCCGTATAAGACTGTGATCATCTGCAAGTAAAAAATTGATCGATTTATTATCTAGCTCATTCATGTATTAATATTTAAATTAATAGCGAAATTAACGGTTGTCCCTTTATTCACCTCACTTGTAACGGAAATAGTTCCACCGTATAATTCCACAATTTCTTTACACAAGCTTAATCCCAAACCTGCGCCAAGATTTTCTACATCTTCAGATAATATGCCCTGATAATAAGGCTCAAATATCTTTTCTAAATCAGATTGGGAGATTCCGGCACCGGTATCGCTTATTTGCGTGGTTAAGG
Organism: Chryseobacterium ginsenosidimutans; assembly: GCF_024807225.1. GTDB lineage: Bacteria > Bacteroidota > Bacteroidia > Flavobacteriales > Weeksellaceae > Chryseobacterium > Chryseobacterium ginsenosidimutans. Next base: position 1,405,975 of record NZ_JANUCO010000001.1, on the reverse strand, counting down.
AAATTGTATTTTTATTGATAGGTTTCTGCAGATGTAACTACAGTAATTTGCCCATTCTCCGTGAACTTATTGGCATTCCCGAGAATATTCATAAAAACCTGATTAATCTTTGTATTATCGGAATAAACGACAATATCCGGATTTATATTTTCATTAATGACGAATGTATTATTTCTCGTTTCAATATAAGGCTGAATCGAAGTCAATATGGACGTTATTTCATTTTTAAGATTAAAAACCACTGGAATCAATTTGTTTTCTACCTGCTGGTTTTTTGTATATTCTAAAATCTGGTTTGCCTGCATCAATAAAGTATTATTGGTGAAGCTTATCGATTTAAGATATCCTTTTACATTTTCATCATCCGTTTTATTATTAATTTTTTTAATAAAAATACCAATGATTTTTAAGGGTGATCTCAATTCGTGGCTCAGCATACCCAAAATTCTGTTTTTAAAATTCAGGTTTTCATTAATCTGTTTATTGGCAGCATTCAGTTTCTTTTCATATATAAATGCTATTCTTGTTAAAAACATAATCAATATCGATACAATGAACATTAGGAACATGGCTCCGAATATCAGATTCATCCGGGTCTTATTATTTTTCGAATTTTGCTTATCGTATTCTTTTTCCAGATCAGATTTAGAGTCTTTAATAGCTCCTTCATAAACATTCATCAAACCGTTGCTGTAAACCAGCAAATGACCAAATATGGTGTAAAATTTACGGTTGTTGTTTTCGTTGTTAGTAACGTTTTTGGTAACGTTTACCTGAATTTTTTTTATCTGTCCCGAATAGTGATTATTAACTAAACTGAAAAGACTGTCGAATTCCCTTTTTATATTTTTAGCATTGGGTACCGTGCCCTGTTTTACAGTAATTACGGTGCTGTCTTTACGTACATTTTGCTTTCCAGATATTGCATCTCCCAAACGTCCGAATAAGCCTTTTTTCTTAACAGTATCCGAAAAGGTTTTAGATTCTACATTGAATTTGTTGAAATCATAATCCAGACTATATTTTTTCAACTCTGGTAGCTCATTATTAGCTTTAAAGTTTGAGTTCGTAGAAAACTGATACGTAGAATCAATCAATACTTTCAGCTTTTTAACCTCTAATGGATCGGTTTTATGTAATTCTAAAATATTCTTTAATCTCGGATATTTATTTTGATAATGACCGATGCTGTCTAAATTTTCCCCAAGCTTATTTAACGATCCAAAGTAAGATTCTAAGAATTTATTATCTTCTGTCGCTACATATTTCTGAAAATAATCTTGCGCACTTAAAAGCTCTTTTTGAGAATTATCTGTTAGATCTTCCAAGGAATGAAGCTCTTTTAATTGACCTTCAATAAAAGCTAGATTTTTCTTACCGGTAAATTCATTATAAAAGAATACCGCAATAAGCATTTGGATTAATAAAATACATATAATGAGTGAATAATGTACAATTTTCCTTGATCTAAAATTCAGTAATTTTTTAACCATTCCGTGTGTGTTATGTCATAAAATTAATAAAAAAAATCCTGTAAAGTATTTTTTTACAGGATTAGTTTTATTTTAGTTTAAAATCATTTATAAAGTTTTAAACTGTTCCAGCGTTCTGATATCATTTTCGAAGAACATTCTGATGTCACTCATTTGATAAAGAAGCATTACAATTCTTTCAATTCCCATGCCGAAAGCATATCCCGAATATTTTTCAGAATCTATATTTACATTTTTCAAAACAGCAGGATCTACCATTCCGCAACCCATAATTTCCAACCAGCCTGTTCCTTTCGTGATTCTGTAATCTGTTTCAGAGTTTAATCCCCAATACACATCAATTTCTGCACTTGGCTCAGTAAACGGGAAATAAGAAGGTCTTAATCTGATTTTCGACTTTCCGAAAAGTTCTGTTGTAAAAAACTGAATCGTTTGTTTTAAATCTGCGAAACTTACATTTTCATCGATATACAACCCTTCAATCTGGTGGAAAATACAATGAGAACGAGAAGAAACCGCTTCATTTCTGAACACTCTGCCCGGAGATAAAATCCTTATTGGCGGCTGATTTTCCTCCATATAACGAATCTGTACCGAAGAAGTATGCGTTCTCAACAAAATATCAGGATTCTGCTCGATAAAGAAAGTATCCTGCATATCTCTTGCCGGATGATATTCCGGAAGATTCAGCGCAGTAAAATTGTGCCAGTCGTCCTCGATTTCCGGTCCGTCTGCAACAGCAAAACCGATCGATTTGAAAATCTCGATAATTCTATTTTTCACTAAATTGATTGGATGTCTGGAACCCAGATCCAACGGAAAAGCAGGTCTTGTAAGATCTTCTTTTTCTAAGATAAGAGAAGACTCGGAAGAACTTTTAAGATCCTCCAATTTTACGTTAACAGCCTGCTTCAAAGTATTGATTTTCTGACCAAAATCTTTTTTCTGATCGTTCGGAACTTCTTTAAATTTTTCAAAAAAATCGTTCAGAATTCCTTTTTTACCATTATACTTGATTCGGAAGTTTTCAATATCCTCTTTAGATGTAGCATTGAAGCCGTTTACCTCAACCAGTAACTCTTCTATCTTTTCTATCATTGTTTTACCCTTTCAAAATGTTTTGCAAAAATACGGTTTTTCAATTGAATAATTTTCCTAATTATGTTAAAAAAATCTGCCTCTTTTTCGGGAGGCAGACTTCAATCACTTATTTCACTTAAATAAAAAAATTATTTTTTTTCTAAAGCTTTCACGTTGATCTGAAGAGTTACCTCATCCTTGATCACACCGTTTTCAGCAGGAGCCTGAAATTTCACTCCAAACTCTTCTCTTTTAATATCTTTCGGTTCGGTGGCAATACTTACCAATCCTTCTTTCACCGAAACATTAGCTTTGAACTGCACTGGTTTTGTAATTCCTTTCACGGTTAAATTACCCTCCAAAACCGTATTATAGTCGCCTTCCGCGGAAGGAGTCACTTTTGTAATTTCATAAGAAGCTGTCGGGAATTTTTCTACTTCAAAAAAATCTCCGCTTTTCAGGTGTCTGTTTAGTTTTTCTAAATTTTCGGTATCATTCTTTAAATCTTCAGACGTTAAAGAATTCATATCTGCCACGAATTTTCCGCTTTCCAGTTTTCCTTCTTTTACTGTGACATCACCACTTTCAAATTTAATGGTTCCGAAATGGCTTGTATTTTCAGATTTAAAAATTTTATAGCCCTTCCATTCCACTTTACTGTTCATAGTATCCACTACAAATTCGTTTCCGTCTTTCGTTGTGGTCACTTCATTACTTTCACTGGAAAGAGGTTTATCCTTATTACAGGAAATTACCGTTGCTGCCGCAAAAAATGCAGGAATAACCAGTAAAAAGAGCTTTCTTTTCATCATTAATTAAAATTTTATTACTACTGCTAATATAATAAAAAAAATTGTTTTTTCCTAAAAACATTTCATTTCATTACATTTGTATTATGCTATTAGAAATAAACAATTTATACTTTTCATATTCCAAAGAAAAACCCCTGTTTCAGAACCTTAACCTAAGGTTTGAAGAAGGAAAAACCATAGCATTAGCCGGAGAAAGCGGGTGCGGAAAATCTACTTTATTAAGCTTAATTTACGGACTTCTGGATTGGGAAAGCGGAGACATTATTTTTAACGGAGAAAGATTATTGGGACCAAAATCAAACCTTGTTCCCGGAGAATCTCAAATGAAGTTTGTGGCTCAAAATTTTGATTTGATGCCTTATGCAACCGTTGCCGAAAATGTAGGGAAATTTATTTCTAATATTAATTTAGCCCAGAAAAAAGAAACCGTTGCCGAACTTCTGGAAGTCGTAGGTCTGGAAGATTTCGCAAATGTTTTACCTAAATATTTAAGTGGCGGACAACAGCAGAGAGTTGCCATTGCAAGAGCTCTTTCGGTACTTCCGAAACTTTTGATTCTTGATGAACCTTTCAGTAATCTGGATTTTCCGAGAAAAATAGAATTGCGAGAAAAATTATTCCGATATGTAAAACAGCAGAATATTTCTCTCATTATTTCTACGCATGAACTGCAGGATGTTATTCCGTGGCTGGATCAGATTATTGTGCTTCAGAACGGAAGATTAATTCAGAATGACAATCCGGAAGAAACATTCAGAAATCCGTATAATTTTTATGTTGCCAAGCTTTTTGGTGAAGTAAATATTTTCAACGAAACGGAAGTTGCCAATTTCCAGCTTCCGAAGTTTTCTTATTATCCCAAAGAAATAAAAATCTCTGAAAATGGTTTTGAAGCCGAGGTTTTAGAAAGCCGATTCGCAGGAAATCATTATTGGAATAAAGTGAAAGCAATGAATAAAGAGTTGATTGTTTTTACGGATCAAAAGATTGAAAATTTGGTTAGAATTTCTTTTGTGTAATGAATTTCTTTTGCCATTTTGCTGGTGGGAAAATTTATTTTTAACGCTAAGCTCGCTAAGTTTTTTTTGAAATGATTGAGAATATTTTTCGGTTGCGAAGGCATTTCACTCAGCAAAGGTTTCCATCATATTTATCATTTTGAAATAAATCTAAGCAGGATTTTAAAAATTGATTTGGAAAGATTCGTGCTTTATCAGGATGACAGATTTTGTGAATTTAAACCTTCAAGGTTTGATTTGTAATCGTCGCAAATTCTTATCTCTTTCGCTTTAAACATCACATTTACTAACACTTATTGTAAATTTGTGGATAAAAAAAATACAAACATAAGAATGCCGTGTAAAACTTTTTCTTACATTTGTATATCCACAGCATAAGGAAATTTTTGGTTAATACTCTTTCTGCCTCCTAAGATGAAAATTAGTATCGGTCAAACGAAGCAATCTAGTCTTTTGAAAGATTACCCTGTCCAATTCTTTCCTTTTTTTATGCCTTTTTCACAAATTCTGATTTCAGAGCCATTGAACCGAAACCATCAATTTTACAATCAATATTATGGTCGCTATCTGGTCTTAAACGAATATTTTTAACTTTAGTTCCTGCTTTTACGGGTTTTGGAGCACCTTTTACGGGCAAATCTTTGATGACAACCACAGAATCTCCGTCCTGCAATTCATTTCCGTTTGAATCTAAAATTTGTCCTGAATTTGAAACTTCTGCCACAGTTTCTTCCGGATTCCATTCGTAGAAACATTGCGAACAAACCATTACATTATCACTTGGATAAGTAAATTCGGAACTACATTTCGGACAAAGTACTACATCACTCATATTATATTTTTTGCAAAGGTAAGATTTTAAAATGAGTTCCGAGGTTCACAAAACGAGGTTCAAACTATGGTGGAAAGGGAAAAATTGAAACTCAAAACACGAAACTCGTATCTCTCAACTTAAATTCGTATTTTTGCAGATTCAAAATAGCAGAACCCAATTTATGGAACTTATTCACAGAAACTTAGCCATCGGAATTCACGATGCTTTACAAGAAACATTTTTCGAGAAAAATAAATATGCTGATAAAGTAATCGAAAGACTTTTAAAAGCACACAGAAAATGGGGAAGCCAGGACAGAGCTGTTGTTTCTGAGATTTTCTATAACATCATCCGTTGGAAAAAACGTTTGGAATATTATATGGGAGAAGGTGTAAAACCTAATAACATTTACAAACTTATCATCGCATATCTGCTTTGGAGCAAAACAAATTATAAAAAATTCGAGGAATTCGACGGAATAAAAATCGCCGATATCCTTACGAAGCTTAAAAAAAATACCGTTCCTACAAAAGCGATCGAGTATTCTATTCCTGAATGGTTGGCTGAAACTTTGGAAAAAGAATTAGGTCCGAAATGGGAGAAGGAAATGCAGGCTTTGAATGAGCGGGCTCCAACGGTTTTAAGAGCAAATTCTCTAAGAACTACTCCACGAGAGCTTATTGCTGATCTTTCTGCTGAAGGTGTGGTTGCTTATCCTATCAAAACTTATCCGGATGCAGTACAATTGGAGGAAAAAAAGAACGTTTTTCTTACGACTGCTTTTAAAGAAGGTTTATTTGAAGTTCAGGATGCGTCTTCACAAAAAATCGGATATTTTCTTGATGTAAAAGAAGGACAGAGAGTTGTGGATGCTTGTGCAGGTGCAGGTGGAAAAACACTTCACTTAGCTGCTTTGATGGGAAATAAAGGACAAATCATCGCTTTAGATATTTTCGAATGGAAATTGGCTGAGCTGAAACGTCGTGCAAAAAGAGCCGGAGCTCATAACATCGAAACACGAATGATTTCTGATACGAAAGTGATTAAAAGACTTCACGATAAAGTTGACAGATTATTGATCGACGCACCATGTTCTGGTCTTGGAGTTTTGAAAAGAAATCCGGACAGCAAATGGAAAATCGATCAAGATTTTATCGACAGAATTAAAAAAGAACAACAGCAGATTATTCAGGACTATTCTAAAATGCTTAAAGTAGGAGGAAAAATGGTGTATGCAACGTGTTCTATTTTACCTTCAGAAAACAATGAGCAGGTAGAAGAATTCGTAAAAAACAATCCGAATTTCAAAATGGTGAAAGACGACAAAGTAATGCCAAGTCAAGGCTACGACGGATTCTACATGGCGTTAATCGAAAGACTTTCTTAAACGAAAATTAACAATATTAAATCATACAAACTACTCTATTTTTAGGGTAGTTTTTTTTGTTAAATCACATCAGACAAATCAAAACAAAAACCTGAATATCAAATACTTATTAAACTATTTTTGAAACAAGTGTAACTTTTACAGAATATTTCCTACCTATACAATGAAAGCTATATAAAATTTTGCAAAGTTGATAGTCTGTTAACTAACATTTATCTTTGTGAAAAAACCATCATTCATTATGCATCAGAGAATTTTATTAAGTTTCTTTACCTTTTTATTTTGTCTGTCTTTTGCGCAGACTTATGAAATTCAATACATCAGCTCTTCCAACGGAAAAGTTTTGACCGACCAGTCTCCTACTTTGGTTTGGGCAAATGAAAAGGAAAATTTTATCCTAAATAATAAAATCAGAGAACAAAAAGCCGATCTTCCGTTCGAAATAACGAAAATTGAAAAGCCATCCAACACGATCATTTCTTATGCATTTTTGAAACCTTCAGAAATTATTTCAACTTCTGATGCAGAAGCGATCGGAAAGCAAACTTTCGAATTCACCAACGAGACCAAGAAAATATTAGGTTATAACTGTAAAAAAGCAGTCACTAAAATCAATTCAAACACCATTGAAGTTTGGTACACGAATGATTTAAAAATTCAAGGCGGACCTTCAAGTATCGGACAAAATTTGGGTTTTGTTCTGGAAATTGAGAGAAATAAAAATTCTTTAATTACAGCCAATTCCATTAAAAAAGTTAAGAAAACAGATATTGAAAACCTTCTTAAAGGTTCTATTAATTCGACAGATCAACTAGGATATAAAGATCTTTTATGGAAAAGCCGATTCACTACTTTGAAAGTTTTTGATAATGAAACGATCAACTTTTCTGATGAATCAAAATCTGATGAAACTATAAAAAGATTTGGCAACGGAACGATTATTCTTAAAAAAATTAAGTTTCCGAAAATTTCGAAGGGTGAAAATATTTTCGCTGAATTAAAGCAACAATCTAACGGAGATGCTTACGACAGAAACCGGAACCGTATTTTTCGTTCCACAAGACAAATCTCAGTCTTTCTTCGACGGGCTGGAAAAAGGTGTAAAAACACTCCCGATTTATGACAACGGAAACGGAAAGCAATATTACGGAATAACCGCGACCGACAACTACAATCCGACCATTGAAATGATGCGTTTTTTCACGGCTTTCGGGATCAATAAATTCAATCATATTCAATTAAAAGATAAAAACTGGCAAACGATAAGTCCGTATCGACAGGATATTACTGACTTAAAACCCGCTTTAAGCGAAAAAGAATTATGGATAGGGACATTCATCGGAAACTACGACAAAGGCGGTCACAAAGTGAGTCTGGAAATTACGATTCACAAAAGCGATCAGACTATTTACAAGAACAATACCGTGATTCCTTTATTCAATACTTTAAATATTATGGAAATGGCGGGACAGGATTATTCTACCATGTTCAATAACGATAAAGGATTATGGGTAGAATTTACATTAAAAAAAGACCTGAAAAACGCACAACTGAAATATATTACAACCGGTCACGGTGGTTGGGAAAACGGCGACGAGTTCGTTCCTAAAGCCAATTCTATCTTTCTTGACGGGAAAATGACCTATTCTTTTATACCGTGGAGATCAGACTGCGGTTCTTACCGTCTTTACAATCCTGCTTCAGGAAATTTCGCGGACGGACTTTCATCATCAGATTTAAGCAGATCAAACTGGTGTCCCGGAACAGTTACCAATCCTAATTTTATTCCTCTTGGAGACTTAAAAGCCGGCAAACATACCATTCAGGCGAAGATTCCTCAAGGTCCTACGGAAGGAACAAGTTTCAGTTCGTGGAACGTCTCAGGAGCTTTACTAGGGTCTGAATAAAACAAAACCTTCTCGCAAACTGAATTGCAAGAAGGTAAAAACACAAATGATGAAAAAAAATTATTTCGAGCCACAAAGGAAAGGCAAAAATTCGTATAATAAATTACCATAGATTAAGAAATATTAATTTTTTATTTCGTATGAGGGCAATGAATTCGATTGCACAACTGCCCAACGAAAAAAATTAACTAAAATGACATTTTTTACCAACCAAAGTTAAAAATTTTCTCTTATTTAATCAATTTAATTAAAAATATTAACTTAATTGAAATTTTTATTGTTATTTTTAAACCACTAATCTAATTTTGTTTAAAATTAAATAATAAAAAATGTGTGGAATCGTATGCTTGTTTGATGCCAAACAAAAAACAGAAACATTAAGACCTCAAGTTCTTGAGATGTCAAAAAAAATCCGTCACAGAGGTCCGGATTGGAGCGGTGTATTTCAGGATGATAAAGTAGTTTTCTCTCATGAAAGACTGGCAATTGTAGATCCTACCTCAGGAAAACAGCCTTTATTTACAAAAGATGGAAAAGTAGTGTTGGCCGTAAATGGTGAAATTTATAATCACAGAGAATTAAAAGAAGAATTTCCTGATTACGAATTTCAGACTCAATCTGACTGCGAAGTTATTTTAGCACTTTACAGAAAATACGGAAAAGATTTTATTGAAAAATTAAACGGAATTTTTGCTTTCTCTCTATACGATACAGAAAATGATGTGTATTTAATTGCCCGCGATCATATGGGAATTTGCCCTCTTTATCAGGGTTGGGACAAAAACGGAAACTATTATGTAGCTTCAGAATTAAAAGCGTTGGAAGGCGTTTGCAAAACCATCGAAACATTTTTGCCGGGACATCTTGTGTACAGCAAAGACGGAAGCGAGTTACAACAATGGTACAAAAGAGACTGGGAGAGTTTTGATAACGTAAAAGACAACGAAACTGATATTGATAAAATAAGAAAAGGGCTTGAAGACGCAGTTCACAGACAATTGATGAGCGATGTTCCTTATGGAGTTCTTCTTTCCGGCGGTCTGGATTCTTCCGTAATTTCTGCCATTACAGCAAAATATGCAAGACAGAGAGTAGAAAGTGGCGACACTCAGGAAGCTTGGTATCCGAGATTGCACAGTTTTGCAGTTGGTCTGGAAGGTTCTCCGGATTTGGCGGCGGCACAAAAAGCGGCAGAACATATTGGTTCGGTTCACCATGAAGTTAATTTCACCGTTCAGGAAGGTTTGGATGCGGTTCGCGATGTTATTTATCATCTGGAAACGTATGACGTAACGACAATCAGAGCTTCCACTCCGATGTATCTTTTGGCGAGAGTTATTAAATCAATGGGGATAAAAATGGTGCTTTCCGGAGAAGGTTCTGATGAATTATTCGGCGGGTATTTATATTTCCATAAAGCTCCGAATGCAAAAGAGTTTCATGATGAAACGGTAAGAAAATTAGGAAAACTTCACCTTTACGATTGTTTAAGAGCCAATAAAGCTTTGATGAGTTGGGGAATTGAAGGTCGTGTTCCGTTTTTAGATAAAGAATTTATGGATATTGCGATGTGCATTAATCCAAAAGATAAAATGGTACAAGCCAACGAAAGAAAAATTGAAAAGTGGGTATTGAGAAAAGCTTTTGAAGATATTCTTCCGGAATCGATTGTCTGGAGACAGAAAGAACAGTTTTCTGACGGCGTTGGATATTCATGGATTGATAATTTAAAAGCTGTTGCCGAAAAAGAAGTGACCGATGAAATGATGACCAGTGCAAAATTCAGATTTCCATTAAATACTCCTCAAAACAAAGAAGAATATCGCTACAGAACGATTTTTGAAGAACATTTCCCAAGTGAAACTTCTGCGGCAACGGTTCCATCTGTTCCTTCAGTCGCGTGTTCTACGCCAATCGCTTTGGAATGGGACGAAGCTTTCAAAAACATGAACGATCCGAGTGGCAGAGCCGTGAAAGTACATGAAACATCGTACGACAAATAATGATGATTTATAAATGATAAATGATGAGTTTACGATCTTTAATTACACTAATTTTTAAGCTCTGAAATCTGCGATTTAAAAAATAAATTTATTAATCCTGTAGCAATACAGGATTTTCTTTTGAATTAACGATAATAATATTATGAGATTTTAACTGTTAATCAAAAATAATATCTAATAAATAATTATATTTGGAAAACGAAAATATCAATTATAAAAAAATGAGAAGAAACATTACTATCTTATTTGCTTTATTAGCCATGACTTTTGCTTTTGGACAGGGAAAATATGGTAAATATCTTAGCTCCAAGAAACTTGCAATGGTGTATAAAAACGTAAAAGATGGCGATAAAGACGACTTTTACCAACAATATTACTGGCTGGTAAAAGCTGAGCAACTGAAAACGTATCCTCACCTGAAAGATGTAAAGCCTAAAGTTTTATATGAGTTTGTAAAAAAAGTAAATCCTCAGAACCTGACGAAAAAGCTTGATGCAAGAGGAAAAGAATTGAGAGCAACTGCAGAATTATCTTTAAATCAATATTTCAAAAATAAAAATTTGGAGAACAATTCTGTCTTAATGTATAATATTGAAACCTATGTTGATCCTTCAAAAGGTGAATATTACACAAAAGTTGATCCGGAAAAAATCAAGGAACTGGTTCCGAAAGAACTTTACGCTTTCAACTCTGAGAACAGAAATAAAGGAGAAGAGAAAACATACTATCTTTGGATTAATAAGGCAAAAGACGATTTCAATATCGTAGACATCATTCCTGAAGAGAAAGAAAATAAAGCTTTCTATGCAAGAGTGAAGCAGTATCTTCCAAGCTACAAATTCTCTAAATATGTTCCATCAGTAAAAAAAGGTACAAAAACAGACAGAACAGATGCAGATTTCTACTACATCATGCCGTTTGAACAAAACACTGATAACATTGAGTACAAAACAACAGATTTCAAAACTTTCGAATTGAGCCAGTACAGAAAAGCAGGCGACGAATGGAAAGGAGTAGAAAAGCCTAGAAAATAAATTAAAAAGTCTTGTGAAATTTCACAGGACTTTTTTTAATCTAAAAAACCAGCGCCGGTTTGTCTTTCCGTAGAAATCTAGGCTTAGTTTAAGATATCTGAAATTTTAAATTTAAAAACCTATTTAAGGAATAAATATTGCTTTCAACAACTATCCTTATTCCTTAAACTAAAACAAATCTGGACTATTTAATTTCCAGTACCATCACATGTCAGAAGTAATTTCGCAACCCAATTCAATAAAAAAAATTCTCCCACTGATTCTTGCGACAGCAATTTTCATGCAGATGCTGGATTCTACCATTCTGAATACTTCTTTGCCCTCTATTGCAAAAGATTTACAAGAATCTCCGCTCAATATGCAGAACGCCATTATCAGTTATGTTCTTACTTTAGCGGTTTTCATGCCTGCAAGCGGATTTTTGGCGGATAGATTTGGGACGAAAAAGGTTTTCATTTTTTCTTTGGTACTTTTTAGTTTAGGATCACTGTTTTGTTCTTTATCACAAAACCTTACGCACCTTGTTATTTCCCGCGTTATTCAGGGAGTTGGAGGAAGTTTGATGACACCTGTCGGAAAATTAGCATTGATAAAAACTTTCGATAAAAGCGAATTATTAAAAGCCATGAATTTCGCCATCATTCCCGCTTTAATCGGGCCGGTTCTAGGACCTTTGGTTGGAGGTTATATGGTAGATTATCTTTCCTGGCACTGGATTTTTTTAATTAATATCCCAATTGGAATTCTGGGAATTGTTTTAGGACTGAAATATATGCCCAATTACAAATCCGCCGCTGTAGATTTTGATTTAAAAGGCTTCCTGATTTTCGCAGCAGCTTCTCTCCTACTTTCGGTTTCGTTAGAACTTTTCGGAGACATGCAGAATACAACGCCCGTTTTGGTCGTTTTCATTTTGGGTTTCCTTTGTATGTACTATTATTACAGACATGCCAAAAAAGACGAAAGCCCGATCTTTCCACTGAATTTATTCCAAGTTCGAACTTTCCGCGTTGGAATTGTCGGAAATCTTGCCACAAGATTAGGAATCAGTTCCGTTCCGTTATTATTACCATTAATGATTCAGATTGCGTATAAACAATCCGCCGTAACTTCCGGTTGGATCATCGCTCCAATGGCATTAACAGCGATGTTTGGAAAATCGTATGTTATTAAAATTTTAGATAAATTCGGTTACAGACAAACCTTGATGCTCAATACCTTCATCATCGGAACATTGATTTGTCTTTTAGCCATCCCGAATATCCACAATTCTCTCTATTGGTTCGTCCCGATTATTGCGGTATTAGGATTTTTCAACTCGATTCAGTTTACCTCAATGAATACCATTTCCATTGCCGATCTCAGAAACTTCCAGACCAGTAGCGGAAATTCATTAATATCAGTCAATCAACAACTTGCCATTGGTTTCGGAATTGCTTTCGGATTAATTGTTTTAAAAATATTTGAAAACACCGATCTTATCAAAGGCGAAATTCACAATGCTTTCAGACTTACATTTTTATCAATTGGTCTTCTTACCATCGTTTCAGGACTGGTTTTCCGAAGACTTCACATTTCAGACGGAAAAAATATGAAATCAAAAGAAGAGTAAATGAATGATTAATTATAAATGATTAATTTTTCTTTTTCGGAGCTATTTCCCGCTTTCTGCTGTATCTTTTTGGTCACGGACTTCGCTTCGCTCCGTCTGCAACCAAAAAGGATGTCGCGACAATCGGGGCTATTGTTGTAAAATTGATGACTTCCGAAACCTCAACCCTCATTGAAATTTTAGCCCTTTCCAATATTTCTTAGTGAAATAAACCTCATAGGTTTTAAAAACCTATGAGGTTTGACCACGTAAAATATACCATAAAAAACTGACAACAATCAACCAAAAACCAACACCCCTCTCTTACTTACCACAGATCAATGCACCTGATTTCCAACTCACTTACATTTGTTTCATAATACCAACAATATTATGGCAACTAAAAAAGTAGAAATCGTGGTATCTCCGAAACCCGCTCATTTTGTGGGCGATGGATTTCGGGTTCACAATTTTATTCCGGGAGTTCAGGGATTGGATATGAAGAGAATGGATCCTTTCATTATGCTTGATTATAATTCGAAATTTCATTTTAACGGGACAGATAATCCACGCGGTGTCGGAGTGCATCCTCACCGAGGTTTTGAAACCGTGACGATAGCTTACCATGGCAAAGTTCAGCATCACGACAGCGCAGGTGGAGGCGGAATTATCGGTGAAGGCGATGTACAATGGATGACGGCCGCAAAAGGTGTTCTTCACAAAGAATATCATGAAACGGAGTGGGCAAAAGAAGGCGGAATTTTTCAGATGGTTCAGCTTTGGGTGAATCTTCCGTCGGTTTATAAAATGAGCTGTCCAAAATATCAGTCCATCAAAAATTCTGATATGGAAAAAGTTGATCTTGGTGAAAACGGATATATCGAATTGATTGCCGGAACTTATAAAGATCAAAAAGGTCCCGCTTTCACTTTCAGTCCCGTAAATATGATGAATGCAAAACTGAAAAAAGGGGGAAAAGCAGAATTTGATTTCCCTGCAAATTTCAATACTGCAGCTTTGATCATTGAAGGAAATATTATCATAAACGGTGAAGAAAAAGCTTCGACCGATCATTTGGTTTTATTTAAAAATGAAGGCGAAACTTTTACCGTTGAAGCTACTGAAGATTCGGTTGTTTTACTCATCAGCGGAATGCCTTTAGACGAACCGATTTATCCTCACGGACCTTTTGTGATGAATTCCAAAGAGGAAATTATGCAGGCTTTCGAAGATTATAATTTGGGAAGATTTGGGTATTTGGCAGATTAATTTAAGTTAAATAAAATTTGAATTATTCTTTTTCTTAATTTTATATGATTATGCTTTAGTTGGTTTTCGCAAAGACGCAAAGTTAATTACTAATCTCATGTTGTAAGACGCAAGGATTTTATCTGCGATAAAATTGATGATGCATACAACGAAAATCTTTGATTTTCTTGCACCTTAAAACTGTATTAAGATAAAAAACTTTGCGTCTTTGCGAGAATCCAACATAATCTGAAACCCAAAACCATGAAACCAGAATTTGAAAATATCCCTTTAATAAAAACAGAAACACGATTCGAAATAGAATTCAACGGAAATATTGCATTTATCGACTATCGGGAAATGGGAAGTCAAATTGTTTTAAACCATACAGAAGTAGATTTACTCATTTCAGGAACAGGCGCAGCTGCCGCAGTCGTGGAAAAAACGTTGAATTATGTCGAAGAACATAAAAAGAAAGCACTCCCATTTTGTCCGTACGTTCTGTCATTCATCAAAAAAAATCCAGAATGGAAACGTGTTGTCGACGAAAGATTTCATGGATATGAGCAACTTTAATTTTCATTAAAGCGCCATAAACATTGAAAAAATTGATTACATTAGCTTACATAAAATTTAAAAAACTACTTTACCTATCATGTCAAACATCGGACTTATCATTGAAGAAAAATCAGCAGATATAGGAAACTTTTTAGTGGGAAGACTGTTGCCTTTCCGCGAAAAAAGAGCAGTCGGACCATTCGTTTTTATAGATCATATGGGACCTTCTGAGCTTAAAGATTATCAAAATCTGGACGTTCCGCCACATCCGCACATCGGGCTTTCGACGTTAACGTATCTTTTGGAAGGCTCAATTTTCCATAGAGACAGTATTGGAAGCGCTCTTGAAATCAAACCGGGAGCAGTGAATTGGATGACTGCCGGAAAAGGTGTCGTACATTCGGAAAGAACTCCGGAATATTTGAGACATACCGATAAAAAGCTTCACGGTTTCCAGATTTGGGTAGGGCTTCCGAAACATCTAGAGCAGTCTGAACCTACTTTCAGTCATATTGAAGCCGATGAAATTCCGGTTTGGGAAGAAGACGGAATTCAGTATAAATTAATTGCAGGAGAAGCATTCGGAAGAAAATCTCCGGTTCCTGTTCACAGCAAATTGTTTTTTATTGAAATTAAAACAAAAGACGCAAAAAAATCAGCATCGGAAAAGATCTTTACGGAGAAGCTGCGATGTATGTTTTGGACGGAACAGTGACGACAGACGGAAATTCTTACGGTTCAAAACAATTGCTGATCGCAAAACAAACGCAACTTTGTGAATTTGATATGAGTGAAAACGGAACGGTTTATCTTTTCGGAGGCGAACCTTTCGATGAAGAACGTTTTATATTCTGGAATTTTGTAAATTCAGACAAAGAATTAATTGATAAAGCAAAAGTAGATTGGAATGACCAAAATCACGATGCTTTTCCTTTGGTTCCGGGAGATGAAGAAGAATATGTTCCGCTTCCAAAAGCAATTTTAAACAGAAAACCTTAAGATATTTAAAAATAAATGATGAAGATATTGGCATTTGCAGGAAGCACCTCTTCCACTTCGATCAACAAAGAACTGGTAAAATTTGTTTTAAAAGACTTTCAGAATGAAGAGATTAATTTAATTGATCTGAATGATTTCGACATGCCCGTTTTCTCCGTTGATCGCGAAAAGAAAGGCTTCCCCGATGAAGCGCATCAATTTTTAAAAGTCATTGAAGAATGCGATGTTATCATTTGTTCGCTTGCTGAACATAACAAATCGTACAGCGCGGCTTTTAAAAACGTTTTCGACTGGGCTTCAAGAATTAACGTAAAGGTTTTTCAAAACAAGCCGATGCTTTTACTGTCAACTTCTCCGGGAGGTTACGGCGGCGGAAATGTGATGAATACTGCAAAAACATTTTTTCCAAATTTCGGAGCCGATCTTAAAGATACCTTTTCACTTCCTAAATTTTATGAAAATTTTGATTTTGAAAGTGGTGTTATCAATCCGGATATGCTGAAAGATTTGAAAGATAAGATCGAAAATTTTAAAAGTCAAATTAAAAACAATGACTAAAGGAAGATTAGAAGCTTTCAGCGACGGTGTTTTGGCCATTATCATTACCATCATGGTTCTTGAATTGAAAGTACCCGAAGGCGGAAACTGGGCAAGTCTAAAACCAATGCTACCCAAGTTTTTAGCTTATATTTTCAGCTTTATCTATGTCGGAATTTATTGGAACAATCATCATCATTTGTTTCAGGCGGTAAGAAAAGTGAACGGAAGTGTTCTTTGGGCAAATCTTCATCTGCTGTTCTGGCTTTCATTAATGCCAATTGCCACAGAGTGGATCGGTGCAACACATTTTGCAGAAAACCCTGTCGCAGCTTATGGTGGCGCACTGGTAATGTGCGCCGTTGCCTATACAATTCTGGAAAATGCCATTATAAAATGCGATTGCGAAAATTCTAAACTTACACAAGCGATACATTCAAAATATAAAGAATACGGGTCTATTGTTTTGTATGCTTCTGGGATTATTATCTCATTTTATTATCCTTATCTTGCTGTAGCTTTATATTATCTTGCAGCTATGATATGGCTGATTCCTGACAAAAGAATTGAAAAATCATTAGAAGAGGAATCATAAATCATCAATTAAAAACAAATAACCAATGTCAATTATAGCAAAAGCAAGTCTTGGAAAAGAAAAATATTATACTGAAGTTGTCGCTGGTGAAAACACTCTGATAACCGACGAACCCGTAGATAAAGGCGGACAAAATAAAGGATTCAACCCTTTCGAAATCCTTGCTACTTCTCTGGCAAGCTGTACCGCAGCAACACTAAGAATGTACATCGACAGAAAAGAATGGGATGTAGAAAAGATAAATGTACAAGTAGAACTTGAAGTCTTCCCTTTAACAAAAAGAACGATTTTCAATACGGATATCAGCTTTGAAGGAGCCAATCTGGATGATGAACAAATCAGCAGGCTTCATACGATTGCAAAGGCATGTCCCGTTCATAAAATACTAACAAACGATATCGAAATATTAACCAAATTTTCATAATATGATTGAAATAAAGCAAAACAACGACGAAAAACACGGAAATTTTGAAGCATTCATAGAAGGGAACCGCGCAGGTTTAATGACTTATACTTGGGCTGGAGAAGAAAGATTCATTATAGACCATACTGAAGTAGAAGAAGAATACAACGGAAAAGGTGTAGGCAAAGAAATGCTTTTGGCGGCAGTAGATTTTGCAAGAAAAAACGGAAAAACGATTATTCCGCTTTGTCCTTTTGCAAAAGCGAGCTTCCAGAAACATGAGGAGCTTCAGGATGTATTGGTAAATCAGACTCAGGCTTAGTTTTTAGGCTAAGATTAAGGTTGAAATTGATGATTTAAAGCTATATCTAAATTTTAATCTTAGAATAAAATATACAAACCTTTCGGAACATACATCCGGAAGGTTTTTTCTTTTTAAACAGACCATAAAAAAACTATATTTGTAAAATTTTAATCGAATAAAATATGTCTCCAATTGTATTATTGTCCATCATTATCGTCTATTTTGCATTGCTGCTTTGGGTAGCTTACAAAACGGGAAAAGGCAGTGATAATGAAAGTTTCTTCATCGGAAACCGAAAAAGTAATTGGATGCTTGTTGCTTTCGGAATGATCGGAACTTCGCTTTCGGGCGTGACTTTTGTGAGCGTTCCGGGTGCAGTCGGGAAAGACAGTTTTTCTTATCTGCAGATTACTTTAGGCTATCTTATTGGTTATATTGTGGTTGCCTATGTTCTTCTTCCTTTATATTATCGATTAAAATTAACCTCAATTTACGGCTATCTTCAGCAAAGAATGGGTTCGCTTTCCTATAAATCAGGAGCGTGGATTTTCATTGTTTCAAGGTTGGTTGGAGCTACAGCGAGATTATATTTGGTAGTGAATATTCTTCAGATCACGATTTTGGATAGTTTGGGAGTTCCGTTTATTGTAACGACCTTGATTATTTTAGCAATGATCATCCTTTATACCTATGAAGGCGGCGTAAAAACCATCGTTTGGACGGATACTTTGCAGACTTCATGCATGCTTTTGGGATTGATTATCTGTACGGTTTATATGCTGAATCACTTAGATCTGAGTGTTGGACAAAGTTTAACCGCCATGAGCGATAAAGGCTACACCAAAATATTTGAAATGGATTTTAATTCCCCCGGATTTTTCATTAAACAAATTCTTGCCGGAGCATTTATTACCATTACCATGACAGGAATCGACCAAGAAATGATGCAGAAAAGTCTTTCTGTAACGAAGCTTAAAGATTCTCAGAAAAACATGGTGACGCTTGGTTTTATTTTGTTGGGTGTAATTTCTCTGTTCTTATATATGGGTGGACTTTTATATCTTTTTGGAGAAAGCCAGGGTGGTCATTTAACAGAAATTATTAAAGACGGAATTCCTAAAAAGGAGTTTTTAATCAATGGAAAAGATATTTTTGGGGATAAAATTTTCCCTGAAGTTGCTTTAAATCATATGCCCGGATTTATTTCCATCATCTTTATCATTGCTTTGATTTCGGCTTTATTTCCGAGTGCAGATGGCGCGATGACGGCATTAACGTCTTCTTTATGCATCGATATTTTCGGGATGAAGGAAAAGAAAGACTGGGACGATAAGAAAAAGGAAAAATTCAGAAAAAACACCCATTTAATTGTTGCATTTTCTTTCCTGATAATGGTGGTTATCTTTAAGCTTATTAATGATAATTCTATGATCGGATTGATCTTAAAAATGGCTGGATTTACGTACGGACCTCTTTTAGGACTTTTTGCTTTTGGAATTTTTACTAAATATAAAGTTCAGGATAAATTGGTTCCTTACGTTTGTATTGCAGCCCCCATTATTTCTTATTTTATCGATAAATATCAAGCTACTATTTTCGGAGATTTCAAAATCGGATTGGAGTTATTGATTATTAATGGATTGCTGACGTTCTTTGGATTGTGGTTGATTAGAAAGAAATAGGTTTATTTTTAAGTTTTGGCTAAAGCCCATTCCTATTGAATTTTTAATCACGAATTTTCACAGATTGACACAGATTTTTTATTATTAAAATAATGCGTTTTGTTTGTCATTCAGAACGGAACAAAGCTGAGTGAAGAATCTATTTTTTAATTAAAACTAAAAATTACAATGCCGAGATTCCTCAGTAATGACAAGCTTTTTATTGGGATCATTTTAAACAAAAACTTTTAGCACAAAATATTTAAACCTAAATAGTAAAATACCGGAAAGACACTTACTTTCACACTTGTGAATAATATCGTCACAGAAATATCGATTTTCATCAATGAAGGTTGCTAAAACATTAAAAAATAATCAAATAATTTCAAAATCCGGACGTAAAATCCGGATTTTTGTATTTCCATAAGCCAGCAAAAAATTGTAAATTCGCATGTATATAAATCTTAAATAATGAGTAAAAGTATCGAAGAGTTAAAATCTCTTACTACGCAAATCAGAAGAGACATTTTAAGAATGGTTCATGCTGTAAATTCTGGTCACCCAGGTGGAAGTTTAGGTTGTACTGAATTCTTCACAGCCCTTTACGGAAAAGTAATGAACTATAAACTTCCTTTCACGATGGAAGGTAAAAATGAAGATCATTTCTATCTGTCGAACGGACACATTTCTCCGGTATTCTATTCTACTTTGGCTAGATTCGGCTTTTTTCCGGTACAAGAACTGGGTACTTTCAGAAAATTAAATTCCAGATTACAAGGTCACCCTACCACTCATGAAGGACTTCCGGGAATCAGAGTAGCTTCAGGTTCTTTGGGACAAGGACTTTCTGTGGCTTTGGGTGTAGCTCAAGGTAAAAAATTAGACGGAGACAGCTCTTTGGTATATACTTTACATGGAGACGGGGAATTGCAGGAAGGTCAGAATTGGGAAGCTTTAATGTATGCTGCTGCTAAAAAAGTGGATAACATTATTTCTACTATCGACTATAACGGACAACAAATCGACGGAAGCACAAATAATGTACTTTCACTAGGAAATCTTCATGCAAAACTGGAAGCTTTCGGATGGACAGTTTTGGAAGAGAAAAACGGGAACGATCTTGAAGCGGTAATTGCCATCCTTGAGAGAGCAAAAACGGAAACAGGAAAAGAAAAACCAGTTGTAATTATCCTTCATACTCAAATGGGGAATGGTGTAGATTTTATGATGGGTTCTCACGCTTGGCACGGAAAAGCTCCTAATGACGAACAATTGGATACTGCATTCAAACAATTATATTTAGAAGCTCCTGCTGATTATTAATTATAAGTACGAGTAATTAATTGGTAATAAGTAATCTTTAATTAATAATTAGAACAAAATGAAATTTACATATACAGAAAAAAAAGATACACGTTCAGGATTCGGAGCCGGATTAGCTGAATTGGCAGATAAAAATCCTAATGTTGTAGCACTTTGTGCAGACCTTATCGGT
The DNA here is from genome assembly GCF_024807225.1 of Chryseobacterium ginsenosidimutans. GTDB lineage: Bacteria > Bacteroidota > Bacteroidia > Flavobacteriales > Weeksellaceae > Chryseobacterium > Chryseobacterium ginsenosidimutans. The sequence goes on along the minus strand of NZ_JANUCO010000001.1, from coordinate 1,385,035 downwards.
TCTTTGAAGATGGAGAAATTCATTGAAAAAGCTCCTGAAAGATTCTTCCAGGTGGGTATCGCAGAAGCGAATATGATCGGTCTTGCTGCAGGTCTTAGCATCACAGGAAAAATTCCTTTTACGGGAACTTTTGCTAATTTCTCTACTTCAAGAGTGTATGACCAAATCCGTCAGTCTGTTGCTTATTCTAACAAAAACGTAAAAATCTGTGCTTCTCACGCAGGTCTTACTTTGGGCGAAGATGGTGCCACTCACCAGGTTTTGGAAGATATCGGGATGATGAAAATGCTTCCAGGAATGACGGTTATCAATCCTTGTGATTACAACCAGACCAAAGCTGCAACGCTTGCCATTGCTGATTTTGAAGGTCCTGTTTATCTTAGATTCGGAAGACCGGTAGTTCCTGTTTTCATTCCGGAAGATATGCCTTTCGAGATCGGAAAAGGTATTATGCTTCAAGAAGGAACTGATGTAACGATCGTAGCAACAGGTCACCTTGTTTGGGAATCTCTTGTAGCTGCAGATGAGCTTGAAAAAGAAGGTATTTCTTGTGAAGTGATCAACATCCATACAATTAAACCTTTGGATGAGGAAATCATCTTAAAATCGGTTGAAAAAACAGGAAAGATCGTCACTGCTGAAGAACACAACTATCTTGGTGGTTTAGGTGAATCTATTGCGGGAATGTTGGCTAGAAAAAGACCGACAAGACAAGAGTTTGTGGCTGTAAATGATACTTTCGGAGAATCTGCAACTCCTGCTGAATTGATGAAGAAATATAAAATCGACGCTGCTGCTGTAAAAGAAGCAGTGAAGAGAATTTTAGAGAAATAATTTCTTTTAAAATATAAATGAAAAGCATCCTTTTTGAGGGTGCTTTTTTTGTTCGGCATTTTAATTATATTTGAATAAACACAACACCTATAAAATATGATGAAATTAAAACTCGTTTTATTAAGTCTTTTATTCACATCTACTCTATTTTTCGGTCAAACTGCAATTTCAAAAGCGCATAACTATATTTATGCAGCGGAAGTAATGCTTAAAGAAAAAAAATACAATGAAGCTTTAACTTATTTTGAAAAGTCATTTAAATTGGCGTACACAGACAATCCAAATTATTTATTAGATGCTGCGTGTTCGGCTTTTAAGTTAAAAAAAGACAAAATTGCTTACACTTTTTTAGAACAATCAATAACAGATTACAAAATACCTTTAGAGTTTTTAAAGACATACGGCAAGTTGAAAGAGTTTCAAAATAATGAACTTTTCAAGAAAGTAATCAATAATTATGATATTCTTTATCGCAAATTTTATAACAATAAAAAAGATTTAGATATATTTTTAGAAGTTGAAGAATTGAAACATTATGATCAATATACCAGAAAGATAGATGCTTATTATTCGGGATATAATCTTGACGATTTTAATCAGTTGGACGAAAGCCGTCATCCAAAAGAAATCAGCAATAAAGATTATCTAAAGTTTAGAGATCAGCTTACGAATAAAACAGATTCTTTAAATGCTGTGCGACTTATTGAAATAACTAAAAAACGCGGCTATCAAAAGAATTCTTGGTTATTACTTTGGCATCATAGAACCACTTATACTACTAATGATTATTTTTGGAGTTATTTTAAGCCATTTATCCAAGATCAAATAAAAGTTGGTAACGTTGAGAAATCTTTTTTTGCTCAATTTGAAGATGCTGTTGAAAGCATGCACTCTGAAAAGCAAAAATATGGCACCGCATGGGACAACTCAATTACAATTGAAGATATAAAAAATGTAGACAACTTAAGAGAAGAAATTAATCTTCCTCCTCTTTATTATAATTATTATATCTATGGAACTCCATTGCCGGAAAACTATAAAATGAGCTATGAAGAGTTTAAGAAAAAAATTATGAATGCTATTTCTGAAAAATGATCTTATTATCTTTTTTAAATAAAGGTCAGATTATAAAATTTAAGCCTTAAATTTTTAACTTAAACACCTTCTGGAATAATTCTAAAATCCTGTATATTTCTATTTAAACTTCCTTTCTTCCTCTTTTATCGCCAAATCATTGATGCTTGCATATCTTTTTTGCATCAACCCATTTTCATCGAATTCCCAGTTTTCATTTCCGTAGGCTCTGAACCAATTGCCATCTTTCGTTTGATATTCGTATTCGAAGCGAACGGCGATGCGATTTTCTGTGTGTGCCCAATATTCTTTTTTAAGCTTATAATTCAATTCTCTTTCCCATTTGCCACTGAGAAATTTTACGATTTCTTCTCTTCCGTTTACAAACTGATCTCTATTTCTCCATTCGCTGTCGATGGTGTATGCTTTGGAAACTCTTTCAGGATCCTGACTGTTCCAGGCATCTTCTGCCAATTGAATCTTTTCTAATGCCGTTTCTAATGTGAAAGGCGGAAGCGGATGTTTTTGTTCCATTTTTAATTGATTAAGGTGTTGATTATTTTTTTTGATCTTTCTATTAATTCATTGGATCTGAAAAGCTGACTTTCAATAATACTGCCTTCAAAAAGTAAATAAACATGATCCGAAAGGTTCTTATCGTCTATTAATTCTGAAAAATAATTCCTCAAATCCGTTTTATGATTTTGAATTACACTTAAGATTTTCACATTATCTGAAGGAATTTCAGACAAAATATTCAGGAAACTGCAACCTCGGAAATTCTCTTTCTCATTCATAAATACTAAAAAATCAAATGAAGAAATGATTTTAGACTTTATATTTTTTTCTTTTGATGTAAACTTATTAAGTTCATTAAACCAATATTCATGTCTAACATTCAGGAACTCGACACACAGGTCTTCTTTGGACTTAAAATACTGATAAAAACTTGCTTTGGCCACATTGGCTTCAGAAACAATTTGATTGATTCCCGTGGAGTTATATCCCTGTTTAGAAAACAGCTCAAATGTGGTCGCTACAATTCTTTCTTTTGGAGATGACATTTTTTATTTCTTTAACGATGTAAAGGTATATTTAAAATTTTAAAACAGACAGACTTTTCTGTCTATAATTATTTTTATAAAATGAATGATTAGGTTTTAATGATTTTAAATTTCGGCTAAAGCCATTGATGGTGCTAAAAAACAAAAACGGGCTAAAGCCCGTTCCTATTGAATATAATTGATATTGTATTTAATTCAAATCTTTATTCCTTTAACTCAAATAAAACTATTTAAAAAACTTCCACTTGGGAATAATCGCCAACATCCCAAAACCTGTAAAAAGGAAAAGGTTTGTCACGTCTGTATAAAGGAAAGTTGAGAGATAATAATTGTGCATAAAGAAATGCAAAACCAATAATGCCGGAAAAGAAAAAATCCCGATTTTTCTGTAAAAAAACATCAGAATTAAACTCACCACCATTAATGCATCGATCGTAAAAATAGCGAAGGAATACCACTCCGGAATGTTAAGATATTCGTGCTGTAAATATTCATCAAGATCGATCCCAAATCCCATAATCGTAAACAGCAACAATGCTGCAAAAGCCAGAATAAATCCCCATCCTTTCTTCGGATCTTCGTCAAAATAGCTGTATTCTTCCATAGGTACAAAAATAAAGAACTTATGAGAGATTTCATAAGTTCTTTTATATAATTCGTTTAAAATTTGATTATATCGAGATCGCGTTGATCAGTCTGTTTTTGTCGCTTAGGTATTCTTCCATAGAAATCATACTTTCAGTTCTCATTACATCCTGAATATCATCAATTTGATAGATTATTTTCTTAGCGTCTTCCGTATTCTTCGCTCTTACTTTACAGAAAATGTTATATTTTCCTGAAATAACGCTAGCTTCAATTACGTTAGGAAGAGTTGATAATTCTTTCAGAACCTCTTGAGTTCTGTTAGATTTTGTTAATAGAATTCCTATGAAAGCAGTAAAGTGATAGTCTAGCTTTCCGTAATCGATATTAAGAGATGATCCCAAAATAATACCCGCATCTTCCATCTTTTTCACTCTTACGTGAATTGTTCCAGCAGATACATCCATCTGTTTTGCAATTTCAGTAAAAGGCATTCTTGTGTTTTCTACTAAGAAATCAAGAATTTTCTTGTCTATTTCGTCCAGTTGATAGTTCATATTAGTTAAATTACATTTTTCTTAAAAAACTTATATCTTTTTTGCAAATTTATGAAAAATTATTTAACTAAAAAAATTATATAAAACATTAACAATAATTAACACAGATGATAAAAATCATTAAAAATTTACGGCTATTTAGCCTCAGATTTTATAGAATCTGTTTTTATTGGGGTTTGCGCAGCAGGTTGTTTTTTATCTTTTCTCTTCTTTTTAAACAAAGAATTGAAACTCTTACTCCAAACAATACCTCCTCCATACGCTTGATTTGCAGTTCCGTTTGAGCCGGCTCCATTTACCATCCCGATATTGGAAGGTTTAGAATATCCTCTCAGAATAAGACTTCCGTCGTTTTTCTTTGAAATATCGTACTCTATTGTTCCTTCTCCGGAAAGATAATTGGTTTCTGTATTTTCGGTTTTAGTTAAAGGAATTCCCAATCCGGTTTTCACTTTAATTCTCGGTGAAAGCGCAAAACTTACCCCTGCATTTGCTCTGTCTCCTGTGTTGGAATATTGGTCACCTTTCACATAATTAAGGTCAATCTGGAACTCGTTGCTCATTGTATTAAGAACAGAACCCAATTGCTTCAACAACAAATTATAACCGGAAGATTCCGCCACACCTGCAACGTCTACATCTACCCCACCCGTGTTGGAAACATTAAAACTACTCAACAACAATACTGAACCAAACTGAAGAACCTTTTCCCCGTCCTGACTCATTTTTGCTGCCAAAGTTTCTTTAACCTGACTGGAAACATCCAATGCCGTAACATTAAGATCTACTTTTGGATCGATAAGAGACTGGGTAATATTCGCCTGAAGCAAAATACTGATCGGCTGCAAACTTCCCATATTCAGATATTCTCCGGCGTTGGAAACCATCCTTACATAATTGGCGGTAATATCCAAAGCAGGCTTCATCGCGTCACCATCCCAACGAATGCTGCTTCCTTTTTCAATCTGGAACGTTTTATTCAGAATAGCTTTTGAAATAAATGTTCCGTTGTCTACTCTATACGTTCCGTTCATCGCGATATTTCCTTGTCTGCTCATCTGGAAACGCAGTTTTTCGGCAGCACCTTTTACCATGATACTTCCGACATCATCACCGATTAAAACATTTACCGTGGTTGCTTTATCTACATCCAGAGAGAAATCGATATTCATATTGGCTCCGGATTTTTTCTTGTCTTCCAGCGTTACCAATCCGTCTTTTCCTTCTTTTAAGAACCTCAGCATTTTAAATTCTTCCACATTAGACGTAGATCCGGAATTGAATGTGAAGGTACTTCCACTCAGTGCTTTCATATTCGGAGTCGTTATATTTAACCCTGAAACAGGTCCGTCAACATATAAATCCCCTTGTCCGTAAACTCTTCCCCAGAAAAGATCAAAATCTTTCTGAGTGGTATTTAACATTAATAAATTATCGGCTCTCATTACCAAGTTGACCCCCATTGAAGAAATGGTTTCAAACTGAATCGCCCCGGAAATATTTCCTTTAGAATTCGTTCTTCCGTCATGAACTTTAACATTATTAAGAATCGCCAACCCTTTCGTAAGCGGAATTACCGTATCATCAAAAGAATAATCCACTCCTGTGAATAACAGTTTTAATCCAAAATCTTTTAACGCAATATCCCCGCTGTAATCCAGATTATTGAATTTCCCGGCAATTTTAAGATCTCCGGTTGCTTTTCCTCTTAAATTTCCAAAAACAGTCGTTACAAACTGCTGAGCAAAAGCCACGTCAAAATCTCTCATTTCCGCCGTAAGATCAATCGTCGGCGAAGAAGTATTATTATTAACTGTTCCGGTTACATGAAGGCTGTTATTTCCAATTATACCGGCAGAATTTACCTTTACATCGACATCATATACATTTAAAGAAAATCCGTTGGTCGCAGAAATGGTAATATCTCCCATGTCATTTCCATTCATCATGATATCATCAATCGTCATGTCTACCAAAGGTTGGAGCGTGCTTTTATCCATTTTGATTTTTACACTTCCGTTGGCAAGACCTTTAATATTCATTGTATTTCCTCCGGCTTGCATTTCCAGCAGTTTCTCGATCGCGAAATTGTTCACTTCTGCATCAACGTAAAAATCTTTAGCTGATTTAAACTGAGCTTCCTTAATAAACAAAGCACTGTTATCAGAATAAACCCTCAGATTCTGAATATCAAAATCACCTTCTTTTTTCCGATACGTAATAGAATGATTGAGCTCCGGATTGGTATCAATCGCCCAAGTCACCTCATTAAATTTAACTTCCGTCGGCTCAAATCTGAATACAAAATCTCCTCCCGCATTGGTGGATTGATTGACATTGATGGCATATTCTTTCAGATTATCATCCACTTCATCTTCAGGACTTCCGTGTTTGAATTTTGTAGCTAAATGAAGAATTGTATTATTTTCGTTTCTTCCGCTTAAAGTAATGTCTTTAATGACATTTTTATTATACAAAACCCTGTTGATTTTAGCATAAATCTGCTCATCAAGATTGGCCGTATTAATTCTCACCATCACACTGTCGACCATTGCGCTGTCTCTGATGATATTGTCTCTTTCATTAATTTTATACGCAGGATTGGAAGCTGCCAATGCTTTATCGGCTTCTGTAATTTCCTGTTTTTTGGTCATGATGTATTTTAAGGATGCCGCATCAAGATTTAAAATCAAATTATTCGAGTTTCCATCGTATTGACCTTCTACTTTTGCGCCTTGAGGAATTTTCAGATCCGGTAAAAAGTAACTTACCAAACCTTGCTGAACATCAAAATTCATCGCAAAATTCTGACTTCTGTATAATTTTCTCGGAGCCGGACCGACTAAAATTTTATTCAATCCGTTTTCTACCATTCCGGCAAGATCTGCAAGATTGTATCTTCCTGAAATTTTCCCGTTTACTGCGCCCGGAGCATCGACATCAATGACACGACCTCCGTTTTCAATGAAAGTTTTAATTTTGGCACTTGGAATAATATATTTTTGAGTTGCGGTTGCAAAATTGATGTTATTCGCTTCAACATCCAACGTCAGATCATTAATAGAAGACATCGACATTTTACCATTTACCTTTCCGCTTACAATCTGGTTTCCTGGTTTATCGGTAAAATAATTCATGTTTAAATAATTAACATCCGCATCTACATTCATAGAAATTCTTGGAGTGCTAAAATCAATTAAACCTTTTATCGTCGCTTTTGCCTGTTCGTCGTTTACGGTAATCAAACCGTTGTATTTTTTATGATCCAATAATCCATCGAGGTAAAGATTATTGATCTCTTTATTCATAATTTCGACACTTGTGATCTGAGATTTAGTAGTAAGTTTCATTGTATTGACATCGAAACTTTGTCCATTAATATCAAATCTTCCTGAAATTAACCCAACCGATTTATTTTTAGTGATTACGGATGTATTTAAATCTTTAACCTCAGCAATTCCGGCATATTTCGGCATTGGAGTACTGTAATCCGTCAAAGAAAATTTTGTGATTTTTGCCTGACCGATTCCTGTCATTAAATTTCCACTTGAAACATATACCCGATTCGAGTTTACACTTGCCGTTCCGTTATATTTAAGCTTTCCAAAATCATCAGCAAAATTCTTCATCTTTTTAGAGATAAAAGAAGGCATCATCGCTTTCAGATCTTTGTAGGTGAAGTCTGCCGAAAGATCATTGGTTTCAATCAAAAACTTACCTCCTTTAAGCAATTTATTCACCTTCATTGTTTTGGTGGCGATATTCACGTCAGGATTTCTGATAAGGAAATTATCCAGCTTAAAATTATTTAACGGACCCGTCATTTTTCCCGCGATATTGAATGGTATAAAATTATCCCAATTCGTCACGAAATAACTGATATCATAACCGCTCAACTGACTTCCCTGCTTAATATTCATTTCCCATTTCACTTTGTCAGCAAAATCTGCCCAAGATCCATCGTTATGAAGATTAAATTTAATATCTCCTTGCAAAAGCGAGTGATCTGTATTGAAAGTCAGGTCTTTTAATGCAAGAAAATCTTTCGTCATCGACAATTCCGTGGAAAAAGTATCTACAAAATGAGATTTGCCCCATCTTTTTGTCGTGAAGGACATATTGTTGATTAAAGCGGTAACATTTCGTCCGTTGACTTTTACATTCGGTGCTTTAAGATTAAAATTCATTGCAGTAAGCCATTTTCCAGCTTCTCCGGGAGAATTGAGATTAATAATAGAAACTTTAGAATCTAGAATCTGTAACCTTGAATTCAACTGAAAAGGCGGTTTACTAGGATCTCTTTTTTTTCCGCTATCAAATAATTGCGTAAAACGGATAAAATTTGAAATACTGTCGCCTTTATAGGTAATGACTTTTATGTCAGCATTTTTTAAAGTAAGAGAATTAAAACTTAAAGAATTGTTTTTACCAATATTCGTCGCCAAAGAAAACCAATCTGAATTAGCAGTAAATTCTTTTGACTGGATAAAATCAAAACCTTTGTAATCTTTTATTTTTAAACCTTTAATTTTTACATTTCCAAAGAAATTAACTTCTACACTTTCTGTTGACATTTGTGCTTTGAAGTCTTTATTTACAATTTGTAAAGCCTGATCTGCAGCCCATTGTTTCGTTACAGGAAGATTAATAATAATGAAAACCGCAGCAACAAGACCCAATACAAGCCAAAAAAGGATCAATAAAAGTCTTGCCCACCAAGAATAACTTGTAACATCTTTTACAGCCTGTTTTCCAAACTCTTCAGCAGTTTCAATGGGATGATGAATCGCATCTGATGCCAACTCAGATGCTTCTTTAACTGTCTCCTTTACAACGCCTTCTACATTTTCAACAGTTTTCTGTACCTGATCACTTAAGTTTCCAGCTACTGATTTTTTGTTCTCATTCTCGTTATTATTCTCTAACTTTGCCATTATTATGAGCGACTCTATAATTTTAGGTATTGAATCGTCTTGCGACGACACATCAGCAGCTATCATCAAGGGAAATTCTATTTTGTCGAACATCGCTGCAAATCAGGCTATCCATAAAGAATATGGCGGTGTTGTTCCTGAGCTTGCGTCGCGTGCGCATCAGCAAAATATCATCCCCGTTGTTGAAAAATCTCTAACTAAAGCAAATATACAACAAAATGCAATTTCAGCTATAGGATTTACACGTGGACCCGGACTTTTGGGTTCGCTTCTTGTGGGAACTTCATTTGCTAAATCTTTGGCAATGAGTCTGGATGTTCCTTTAATTGAAGTAAACCACTTGCAGGCGCACATTTTAGCGCATTTCATTGAAGATGCAAATCCTATGCCGCCCAAATTTCCTTTTTTGTGTCTTACCGTGAGTGGTGGTCATACGATGATTGTTTTGGTGAAGGATTATTTTGATATGGAAATTATCGGAAAAACCATTGATGATGCGGCAGGAGAAGCATTCGACAAGATCGGAAAAATCTTTGATCTGGATTATCCGGCAGGTCCTATTATCGACAGACTGGCAAAAGAAGGAAATCCTGATTCATATAAATTTAATAAACCAAAATTAGAGAATTACGATTATTCTTTCAGCGGAATTAAGACTTCTGTATTATATTTTATACAAAAAGAAGTTAAAAAAGATCCTGATTTTATTAAAAATAATTTGAATGATCTTTGTGCATCCGTTCAGAAAACCATCATTGAAATTTTGATGGCTAAACTGGAAAAAGCGGCAAAAGATTTAGACATCAAAGAAGTTGCCATTGCAGGTGGAGTTTCTGCCAATTCGGCATTAAGACAGGCGATGCAAGATAACAATGAAAAACTGGGCTGGAATATCTACATCCCGAAATTTGAATATACAACCGATAACGCCGCAATGATTGCCATGGTGGCTCAATTAAAATTTGAGAGAGGAGAATTTACCGATCTCAGAACTTCTGCAACAGCAAAATACGATTTATGAAAATTCTTTTAGAAGAAAAAATACTTGGTACACAATCTAAAAAGAACTCAAAATATTACTGGGTTTTAGAAACCATTATTGGGAAAAATGAAGTGACAGAAACATCTGAAGACGAAGATTATTTAATGATAAGTTCGGAAATCGGATATGTTCAAAATATAAAGGAAGAGATTGTAGAAAAAATCAATTCAGAAAATGTATTTAGTTTTACTTACGAACCCAAAGAAGGAGATTATTTATCCATCAAAAATAATTTAAGAAAAAACGAATATCTGAATTTAATTTTCATGAATAATAAGTGGATTGAAGAAATCTACGCATGTTCATACAGAGATTGTGAAGGCGATATTTATACCACGATAAAAACCGGTGTGGCATTTTTAAGCGATAATGAAATTACGTTTTAATAATCACTTATCAATACAATTCAGGCAGATTATAAACATCAATATATGAAACTTTTTTACGGAGAAATCAACGGAAATCAAGTAATAATCAACGACGAAGAACAACAGCATATCGTAAAAGTTCTTCGCATGAAAAATGGTGAAGAAATCCACGTTACAGATGGAAAAGGAAATCTGGCTTCCGGAAAACTGATGATTGAAGGAAAAAAAGCCAATATCGAGGTTTCTGAAATTAAAAGCGACTACCCGAATTTCAATCCGAAACTTCATATTGCGATTGCTCCGACGAAAAATATTGACCGTATTGAGTTTTTTGTAGAAAAAGCCGTGGAAATGGGAATTTCTGAGATCACCATTTTACAGACTGAAAAAACAGAGCGTAAAAATATTAATATTGATAAATTAAGAAAACAGGCAATTTCCGCTTCAAAACAAAGCTTACGATTTCATTTTCCTGTAATAAATGATTCTGTAAAACTTCAGGATTTTCTTAAAAATATTAATCCGGAACATACTTTTGTGGCGCATTGCCACGAGAATCTGGAAAGAATTGAATTGAATAAAATTCCTAAACTGGAGGAAATTACTTTTCTAATAGGTCCGGAAGGGGATTTTTCTGAGAAAGAAATTAATTATTTGTCTGAGAATAAAATAAAAGCGATGTCGCTTGGAAACCAAAGGCTCAGAACGGAAACTGCGGGAGTTTTTGTGGCAGCTTGGAATTATTTGCTTCAAAATTAGAATACATTTAGGTTTTGGCTAAAGCCAATTAATCCGTTCGAAAGAAAGCGGGCTAAAGCCCGCTCCTATTGATATTTATAATGATATTTCAATATGATTATCCCTCAAATATTTATCAAAAATCTGCTGTCCGCTTGTCAATGAATTTACCGCCCAACGTATTTTCATTCTTAATAATTTTTCTTCATTAAGTTTATACTCAATATTAGATTTCATAAGCTTCTGTTTCAGCTCATACATACAGATTGAAGCGGCAACCGAAACATTAAAACTTCTCGTAAAACCGTACATCGGAATCGCCAATGTTTCATCTGCAAAATCTAAAATCTCCTGAGAAACACCTTCCATTTCAGTTCCGAAAACTAAGGCAATCGGTTCGGTAATTTCGTAATCCGGAAGCATTTTAGCATCATTTTCTAAAGAAACGGCGACAATTTTATAGCCTTTATCCTTAATCTTCTGAAAAGATTCCATATTTCTGGGAAGCTTTTCCACCTCAACCCACGTATCTGCACCTTTCGTCACGCGAAGATTGGGCTCAAAATTATTTTCCTCCTGCAAAGCCACTACTTTATGAAAACCACAAGCTTCCACGGAACGCACGATGGCTGCTGCATTTCGGAACTGATAAACGTCTTCTAAAACAGGAAGTACAAAATCTGAACTTTCGGGCGAGAAATGTTCAATTTTTGCCAGTCTTTCATCCGTTAAAAACTGTTTTAAATACTCATAAGTTTGTGCTAAATCTTTCATTCATTTTCAAATCTTTGCAAATTAACGTAATTTTGAGAAATGATCCTGAAATGAGGATAAAAATCTAAGAAAAGTCCTGTATGAAAAGAAAAGTCCTGCTAATATATACCGGTGGAACCATCGGTATGGAGAAAGATTATGAAACCGGAAGCCTTCGCGCCTTTGATTTTGGAAATATTTTTGAAAAAATGCCCGAAATGAAACTCATGGAATGTGAAGTTTTTGTTCATCCTTTCTCAAAACCGCTCGACTCTTCAGATATGGGACCGGAAGAATGGAAAATTATCGCGCATTACATCCATAAAAACTACGATCAATTCGACGGATTTTTAATTCTTCACGGAACAGATACGATGTCTTATACAGCTTCCGCATTGAGTTTCATGTTGAAAGGATTAAAAAAACCTGTGATCTTAACAGGTTCTCAACTTCCAATTGGAGATTTACGAACAGATGCAAAAGAAAATCTTCTGACGAGTTTGTATTACGCCAGTTTGTATGAAAATGATGAAGCCGTGATTCAAGAGGTTTCCATTTATTTTGAATATAAATTATTGAGAGGAAACCGAACACTGAAATATTCTGCGGAGTATTTTGATGCTTATTCCAGTCCGAACTACCCTATTCTTGGGCAATCTGGAGTACATTTAAATATTATTAAAGACAATCTTCACCGTTGCGACCCCAACATTGAATTTCATGTAGACGATCATATTTCAGAAGATGTTTTATTTTGGAGAATTTTTCCGGGAATGCGACTGAATCATTTCAAAGAAATCCCCAAAATGAAGGTTCTGATTCTTCAGGTTTTCGGTTCAGGAACCATTTTCAGTAGTGAAAAAACAGTGGAAACGCTTCAACAAATCAGAAACAACGGAACTGAAATCGTCGTTGTAAGTCAGTGTATTTCAGGCGGAATATCGTTTGGAAAATATGAGAACAGCAATATTTTCTCAAGAATCGGAGCCATCAGCGGAAAAGATATGACTGCGGAAAGTGCGATTACAAAAGCGATGCATTTAATCGACAATCCAAGTTATAAAGCAAGCTTTGCCGATAACTTCGCCAAAAGCCTTTGTGGAGAAATTTCCGAGTAATTGCATTTTGAGTTTGCACATTCCAGAAAATACGCTATTTTTGCAATCTCAAATATAGAGAGGTGTCCGAGTGGTTGAAGGAGCTACCCTGGAAAGGTAGTATGCGGGTAACTGTATCGAGGGTTCGAATCCCTTCCTCTCTGCAAAAAAAATCTGATCAATTATGATCAGATTTTTTTATATATTCAATATAGATACTTATTTATTCTTTTCATAATAATGTTTTTATACTGATCACTGCCATATTTTGTTAAATGATGGGTGTCGTATATATAGGGAATGCCAGATGTATTTACTTTTTGAATATGAACATTTAATAAATCTATATAATCATTTTTCAAATTAGTATTTAGAAAATCATTTACTTTCTCATTTTTTTCTTTCCATTCTATATTAGAAGGCTGAATTATATTATATTTTTGCTGTAAATAATATGTCGTTGGATAATCAAAATAAAATGTATCTGTTTGCCCTAAGTACAATGTTTTAATATTATATTTAGCAAAATAATCTACACTAAATTTAAGCTTTTCAGCTAACTCTTCAGTTGTATATCCTGAATAATTAGAATTGATTATTACTAATTTCACCTTATTTCTTATTTTAGGAAAATAATCCAAATAGAAATAATTAAAATACTTTTTTGGACCTTCAAAAGGAGTATCTGAATTTACCATTGGGTATGTGCCATCTGTTGTTACTTGTATTAACTGATAATTATCCCTATTAATTATTTCCTTTATCATCCCAGACATCATTCCTGCATGACTGTCTCCCAAAAGAATTACAACAGAATCTTTTTTTACTTTAAGATTTGACAAATCATATTCATCAAAACTTTTTTCTCCATTTTTATGCTCTTTATCAAAATTATATTGCAGGGTTGCCTGTTCACTAAATTTATAATCTGACGTAAAAAATATTAAATTTTTCACAGAACTGTCTATCGGAATTTTTTGATAAAACTTAGTAATAAAAAAAGATATACTGAAAAGAATCAAACTTAAAATTAAAACAGGTCTTATTTTTTTATCATTGGTTTTTTTCTCAATTACATAATAAGAAATTATTGCTAATATAAATGACAGGCAGATGAAAAATATTTTATACCTTAATCTATCATTTACATTAAAATATACGCTCAATACCCAAAAAGGCCAATGCCATAAATAAAGAGAATATGAGATATTTCCAATGAATTTAACAATTTTATTTTCTAAAAATTTGAAATCTATATTTAATAAAAGAATGACTGTGGTTGATATAATTGGAATGACTGTCAGTAAAGATGGCCAAAGAACTTTATATTCTTTAATTAAATAAATACAGCTAAAAATAACCAATAAGCATAAGAAAAACATTACTTTTTTCACATTCAGACTTATTCGCTTAAATTTATCCTCAAATATAAATGCTAACCCTCCAAACATCATCTCCCAAGCCCTTGGATAGAAAATATAAAAAGAAAATGATTTATCTGAATGCGTATGGAATAGCATAGATATGAATGAAAAAGCCATTATCAGACAATACAATAATATAAACTTCTTTTTATGATTTAAATAATATTTTCTTATTAACATCAATATTAGTGGAAATATCATGTAAAACTGCCACTCTACGGATAAAGACCATGTATGCAAAAGAAAATTAAACTGTGAGGCAGTACCAAAGTAATTAGTATTTAAATAATAGAAAATATTAGAAAAAAACAAACTGCTGGAATAGAACCCTTTCAGATAATTAATAATTTGAGTTGGCACAAGGATTCCTACAACCAATACAAAAAACGAAATCATGGCAAGCAATGCTGGAAATATTCTTACAACTCTTTTTTTATAAAATGACAAGAGATTAAAATTTTCATTTTTAAAACCAGAAAGTATAATTCTAGTCATTAAATACCCCGAAATAACAAAAAATATATCTACTCCGACGAATCCTCCTGAGAAAAATTTAAATTTGAAATGAAATAATAAAACGGCTAATACAGATATAGCTCTTAAAAGGGAAATGTCATTTCTAAACTTCATACATTTTGTTTGGGCAAATATAATTTTTTTAACTTTAAGGAAGAATTTTTCAATCACGGGATTATGAAGAAAATATTAAAAATATTTAACAGATAGTATAAAAAATCCCAGCCAAAAGACCGGGATTTCTGTTTGAAAAAAGTACCAACTAGTTTTCAAACTACAATTTAGCTATATGAATGTTTTGTGGTGTAAAAATTAATTGCACATCGTCAGAAACTGATGACTCATCTGGACTTTGAATCTGGCGTCTGATTTTAATTTTATGTAAATCGTACTTTCAAAAGCGCAAACATCTTTTAATTTCTGATCAATAAATTCCGCGATCTGAACAATGGAGAAAATAAAATCTCTGTAAACAGCGATGTTCACTGTTTGTCCGTAAACCGGAAGATAAGCTTTCAGGAACGGAATCGTCGATTGATGCTGATTGTAATTCACACAATACCCTGCTCCATTTCTTGAAGTAATTATTTCATGATTGTTTATAAAATCAAGGATATTTTTACCTTCTTTGTCGTTATTTTTAGAAAGATATTTGTTGATTTTATCTAAAATATGTTGCGCATATTCCATCATCGTGATAGTTTTCCATTCGAATATATGGTTTATGCTGTTGGAATTTTTTGTAGATTTTCCGTTTTCGCAGCTTGTACAAAAGGAAATCCCGATCTTTTCATGATATGGAAAAAAGCAATCTTTAATCTGAATCGAAACATCCGCCTGCAATCTGTCATTCTCAAAATTGTAATACAAATACGGACTGTATAATTTCGAAAGCTCTTTGAGATAATCTATCTCATTGGTGTTCTGATATTCTTCAAACCATTTTTCAAGGTTGTCGTAATAGCGGTTTTCAAATTCATTAAAACTTAAATATAATGGCAGTTCCATAGCTTTGTATTTTTGATATGACAAAACTAATGGCGTAATACGACAAAACTTGACGTAATATATTTTGTTTTAAAATTTCTTTTGTCTTGAAACAAAAGAAACAAAAATTCAAGACTGAGAAACTTCCGCTAAAAATTATTTCCGTTCTCTAAAAATTCTAAAACTTGCGCGAGTTCAATATTTATTCTTCGGTTCAGCATTTGTTTCGCGCTTCGAACAGAAGAATTTTCTTAACGTTCACAGAATTAATTTTCTTAACGCTCCATTTTCTAAGGTCGTTATAAGTTGAAAATAGGAACTTATCAACAAAATCATTCATCATTCATCATTCATCATTCATCATTCATCATTCATCATTCATCATTTATAAACAATTACTTATCGTAGTTCGACATGATAAATTCAAAATAGTGAATCATTTTCATGTAGTTTTCGATGCTGAGATATTCGTTGGTGCTGTGGATGGATTGTTTTTCGGCATCGTTAATCTTGATCGGCATGAAGCGGTAAATATTTTTGCTTACGATCTGATATTTGTACGCGTCTGTGGCGCCAACCGTGAGATAAGGCGTCGCAATCGCTGTCGGATGAATTTCTTTGATCGCAGCTTCAATTAATTTAAAGGCTTTAGTATTGGTCGGAGAAACGGCGGAAGCTTCTTTTACACTATCGATATCTTCAATTTCGACATCGAATCCTTTGGTTGCGTTTGCAATGTGTATTTTCACATCTTTAACCGTATTTCCAGGAAGAAGCCTGAAATTGACCACAAATTCAACTTCCGGCGAGAGGACATTCGGTGCATCACTTCCTTTCATCATCGTTAAAGCGGTTGTCGTTTCTCACTAAAGCATTGGTGGAATTATTCTTGGTCAGCTGCGATAAAAGCACAGGTTTCAATAACCATTGATTGGAAATTCCCATTCGATTCACAAAAGACATTGATCCACCGATATTGGTGAAAAACTGATTAATTAACGGGGTGATCATTGGTTTCATCTGATCGTGTTCCAATCTTTGCATAATGACGGCAGCTTTTCCGATGGCGCTTTCCATCGGAGGCATCGAAGCGTGTCCACCCAACCCTTTTACTTTAATTTTAACGGATAGAAAACCTTTTTCTGCACAGCCGATCACTGCAACATCAGAATCGATTCCGGCAACGCTTCCCTTTTCTAAAATTAATCCGCCTTCATCATAAACAGCATCAAAGTTTATGTTTTTACTTTTAAAATACTCTGCAATTTTTGCAGCACCTTGTTGTCCGCCAACTTCTTCATCAAATCCGAAAGCCAGATAAATATCCCGCTGAGGAATGTGTTTATTTTTAATTAAATTATTCATAGATTCCATCAGAGAGAAAAGCATTCCTTTCATATCGATTGCTCCTCTACCGTAGATTCTGCCATTGGCAACTGCTCCGGAAAACGGTCCGAAATCCCAGTCTTCAGAAACTTTTGAAACCGGAGTCATAGGTTTGTCATCCGGTCTGAAAATATTTTCACTTTTATCTTTTATATCTGCATCTCCGGGAGGAACAACGTCGGTGTGGGAAAGAAATAAAATCGGATCGAGAGAAGGGTTGCTGCCTTTTAGCTTAAAAACTAACCCGTATTTATTAACCTCGGTGAACTCTGTATTTTCATAAATCAATGGATAAGAAGTTTTCAGATATTCTTTTATTGTATCAAATGTTGAGTAATCAAATTTGCCCAATTCGCCTGAAGAAACTGTGGGAATTTTCAGTCCGCCTGAAAATCTTTGGACAGCAGAGTCGTTTTTAACGAATTTCCACCCTTGGGAAGTTGCTGAATTTATTTTTTTGAAAGGATAGGTGAAGGTTTTGATTAAGATAATGATTATTAATATGATAAATAGGCTTAGGATGATGAAGAGGAGTTTTTTCATGGAATATTTATGTTTGATGTTTTTTATTTCTCTCTGATTTTGCGGATTACGCAGATTTTTTATTTGAGTAAATATTTTGATGATGATTTTATTTAATAATAAATATAAATAAAGCTGATTTTGATTTGGAATTCTATTCCCGAAGTTATTAAAATACTGCTTGAAGTTGCAAAAAGTATTTTAATAGTTATTACAATTTAAATCAAAGTAATAAAAATCTTATTCAAAGTTTGAAGAAGCATAACCGAAGTTGCTTATTTACTCATTAAAGTTGTTAAAATTCTTTTTGAAGTTATAAAAAGCTTAGCTAAAGTCAACAACAGTAATAATATAGTTTAAAAAATATTAACCAAAGTTTCTAAAATCTATTTTAGAGTTCAACAAAATAAAAACTCCTGTATGAGCTTTCTAATTCATTGCAGGAGTTATTTTAATCTTTCTCAAATTTTCAGATCACGATTTCACTTTACTAAACAATATCCCAGAAATTTGTTTGTATTGGGGACTTGTTGCTCCAAAAACGGACTTTACATATTGCTTGATCTCTTTCGCCACCTGACAAAGACCCGTAAAATCATTGTACAATACCTGATCTCTGGATAATCTGGCATTGGAATATTCTGTGTAAGCATGAATAAGAGTTGTGTTCTTACCTTTCATATCCGTCAGCTTAGCTTGTAATGAAACAATTTTCAACTCTTCTTCGTTGGGATTATACGCTTCACTTTGTTCCAAAACCTGTATTAAGTTAGAGAAGTTATTAATCTTACTGTCGTAGCTTTGTTGTGAAGTGGAAATCGTTTTTGTTACAGGTTCTGGATTTTCCTCAGAAGAAGGTTCAGAAGTTTTCGCTTTTGTTTTACCCTGCAACTTTTTGTTGTAAGATTTTGCATTACTAAGCATAATCGGATTGGTTTCTGAAACAGCCAAGGCATTAATGATTTTTGTAGCTAAAGGATTGAGTTCCTTAAAAATCTCCGCCCTCTGATTGGTAGCATTATCAAAGACCGTCTTTTTGGTTTGCGTTTCTGAAAGTTTCTGAAATGCATCCTGATAAAGAGTTTCGAGACCTGTAATTTTTAATTCTTCTTTTACCGGATTATACTTTTCGCCATATCCTTTGCAAAAAGAGATTACATCCTGCAGGTTGGCAATGTTTTTTGCATGACCTGTTTCGCTCACAGAGCTTTTTGTGTTTTTCATATTTGAATTTTTTTTGTAAAACAAATATATATTTTTAAACGATTATTTTCTTAGAAACGAAAATTAATCATTTAACATTCAGTTTATTATAAAATTTTAAATTAAAATTATTTTTGTTGTAATGGAATTCTTTGTTTTTTGAGATTTTATAGAATTATTTTAAGGGATAAAAAAACCACTGCTATTCTGCAGTGGTTTTTTGTTTAAGTGGCACGAGCAAGATGCTCGCGCACAATGTCATTAAGTTAAGGATAGAAATGTTTAACATTACTATTTAATTTCAGTAATGATGAGGGTTAAATGAGGTATCTTATTGGCGAAAATGATAAATAAGAGCTTAACTTAATGACATTGTGCTCGCGACAGCGGAAGACTGTTTATAATATATTTATTATTTTAATATATTATCCCTAATAGTACTAGAGAATAAAAAACAATACATAAGATAAAAGGAAATACAATACTTTTCTTTCTATACTTAATATTAGGCAAATACTTATCCCAAAAATAAAATTGAAGAATTGATGCTCCGATAGCTGTCATAAATATAAGTATTAAAATATAATAGTTAATAATATAAATTTTGGTAATCGTATAAGTAATATACAAAAAGACAGAATAAATAATACCAAATATAATAATAATTAGTCCTTTTCTATTTTTTGTTAAACTAAATAAATTAATCGCAAGTAAAATTGCTCCTATATGTATCCCCAAAAAAATACTAAAAAACCAAATAGATTTTTGAGAATATAATTCAATATCTGAATTTTCATTATCAGCATTAATATCCCAAGTATTATTCTCAGTATATTTTAAGTCTTCTTCTTTTTTTATTTTAATTAACCCTTCAATACTATTTTTCTTAATATCAGAAAAATTAACACCTCTATTTTTCAAAATATCATAAGCTATTTCAATCGCTTCATAAACAAAAGGAGAATCTGAACTAATATATTTTTCAAGCTCCTTAGTTGTCATTTTTTCCAGTATATTTCTTTTTGCCATAATTTTCACCAAGCTGTTCTAGCATTATATGCTTTGTTTCTAATATGTGTACCCCATTTATTTAGCCACTTTTCACCTTCAGAAGACAAGAAGAATGCACCATCAACCATACCTCCCACAGCCACTCCTACTAAAGCTCCTATAGGTCCTCCTAATCTTCCAAGATTTGCTCCTGTTGCTAAACCTAGCCCTGCACCGATTGTAGCAAATGACTTAACAACAGTTTTTGTCATCTTAAATTGATATTCTGCTTTTGTTAGAGTTCCATCCTGGTATTCTAACTTCGTCAGATATATTTCTCCCCCAGCATCTATGAAATCAAGTGGAGTTCCAAACTTACCAATAAAAGAGCTTCCTTTAATAGGTTCATACAACCAACTATCTACATTTTTCAAGCTTTCTAAGGTTTCCCTTGCTAGCTTTATTCGAACTTTTTGTTTCTGAATTTTCGGTTTATCATCATCTCCAAAACTAAATTCATTCATTCTGTGCATTATATGATTAAACCCTGCTACAAATCCTCCAATTAAAGCCCCTTGCCAGAAGTTCCCTCCTGTCAATTCAGAGCCAACTCCTCCCAAAACGGCTCCAGAAGCAATGGTTCCTACTGCACTGCTTGCAAACTTTCCTGCTGCTGCACTAAAAGCAGAAGCACCTACGCTTCCTAAAAATCCAGAAGTAAAAGCACTTCCAAAGCCTTGCCCTTGTACTAAAGACAATACGCCCTGTGCCAAAGCATGTGCAGTTCCCTGTACTAAAATAGTTCCGAACCTCCCAAGTTCTTTTGCAATTTGAGTAGCCGTACCGGCAGAGGTGACAAATACGCTCCCTATACCATACGTCACAGCAGCGGATGCAGCACCAAATAAGGTAGATTTAAAGAAGCCTCCCAAATCCCAATTTTGTCCCGTAATGGAAACCATAATAGTATAACTAAATGAGGCTACCATAGCTCCGATAATTACGGCTGATAACAATGCAGATTCAACAATCCACTCGCCATTCGGGTCATTAAACATCAATGGATTATTCATCACATACCCATACTTATTGTAGTTCTGGGTATTGGTAGGATCCTGAATATTCTCATCAGCATTTAAAAATCTCCTTAATAGTGGATCATATAACCTTCCGTTCATATGAATAATCCCCACTTCTGCAAAATGCTCATGGCTGGTGTATCCTCTATCTAATAATAAGCCTCCGCTCGCAATAAAATTATTAATCTGATCACGATTTGTAATAGCAGTTTTCGTTCCTTTCATGAAATGGGTCATATTACCCCATGCATCAAAATGTCTTTGCTCTAATTTGTAACCTGTTTCATCAGTGATAGCTAAAACACTTCCTAAATAATCTTTATGTAAGAATTTATATGAACCTGTAGTCTCACTATAATTTTTAAGATAAATAATACTGCTTTCATAAGGAGTTCCTCCGATATACAAAATATGTTTTTCTTTACCTGTAATATTATCTTTTACTATTTCAAAACTTCCATCTTCACTGTAGAACTTGGTAAACTTGCCGTCTCCATCAATACTAAAGTTCCCTCCATAAGTAACTCTCTGTCTCATTGAAGTTAAACCATACTGGAAAGCAACATCTCCTTTTATTCCATCAATGAAAACAGGATCATTATTCTCGTTATATGCAATACTCTGGATTAGATCATTATTATAATTTTGAGTTCCTGCGGCATTCAGGGTCATTCCTGTTGGTTGATAGATCTTTGCAGAGTTTTCATACTTCATGATACCCACCTCATCATTCTCCATGATTCTACCTTTCACATCATAAACGTTTCGGTTTAGAGGCTTAGCACCCGTTACAGGATCTGTCCAACTTATCAGTCTGTTATTATCATCATAATCGAAAAGTTCTGTAATATTAAAATCACCTCCGGTTGTTCTGCTCTTGAGTTCATTTTTAATAGCATTGAATGAGTACGAGATTTGGAGAATGCTTGGTTTTACTGCCGATGAATGGTTAACATTGGTCAAGAATCCATTGCTATCATAAGTATTATTGACATTCACAGCTCCCAGCTTTGCTTTTAACACCTGACCTTTGGCATTGGTCTCCTGAAGCTCCCATAATATTTTTCCTGAAGTTTTATCTTTAACCTGATACAATTTGCCATTCCACGCACTGTATACATTTTCTATCTGAACTTTAGTCAAAACACCCGAAGAGTATAGCTGTTTTTCATAAGAAATAACTCTAGCTTTATCATCATAAGTCATATCTTTCTGCATGTAATACTTGCCATTACTGTTTTCCGAGGAGGATAGAACCCTTCCCTGAATGTCATAAACCACGTTAGAACTATATGCTTTCCCTTTAGATGTTCCAGATTTTGAAATTACTCTCCCCTTGTCATCATAGGAATAAGAAATCATTTTATTAGTAGCCTGTCCGCCATCAGTGATAGAAAGTTCTTTTTGGGAAATTAACTGTCCAAAATTGTTATATGTAAATTCCTTAGTACCTTTTGGACTGATAACCTTCTTCGGTTGTCCGAAACCGTCATATTCATATTTATACAATCCGTTGGAAGGATCATTAAATTCAGATTTTCTTCCCCAAGAATCATATTTTGTTGTAACAATATTCTCTGCATATTGTGCTTTAATTTGTTCTCCTGCCGCATTGTAAGAAAATGTAATAGTTCCTCCTTTATCTGTCGTAGAAATTACATTTCCTAATGCATCTGTGGTTTTGGAATTAGTTCTTCCATAATCAGAAGGGTTTATTTCTTTAACAGTAGTAATATTTCCGGAAATTGTGGTTTCCATCTGCTTACCATTAAATGAAGTAGTAGTTACTTTAGCAGGGAAAAAATTATCATTATAAGCAATTGTATTCCATTGGCTAATACTCTGACCTTCAAAATATGGTTCTGACTCTTTCAGTTTCCTTCCTAAAATATCATATTGAATTTCTTTGGAAATATATTGCCCTTGGCTAAATGCTTTGATAAATGTTTTATAGTCTTGTCCTAATTTATTCGTAAATTTCTTAGATACACCCCCATCAGACTCATATTGGGTAACAATGACATTAGAATTGCTATCTTTTTCATAAGTATAGGTAGTTGTTCCTTCTAAATTGGTTTTAGATTTGATCAGTTTGCCCCACTTATCATATTCATTAACTAAAGTATTGCCTAGCGGATCGGTTTGTTTCTCAATCTGTCCCCAGTCATTATATATAATTTGGGTAATTAAGCCTAAATTATCTATTTTCTTTACCACAAACCTTCCTTTCGTATCATATTCAGCAGTTGTGTTTTGAGTTTGGGAGTCTACACTGTTGCTGATCGTTTTCTGCGTTACATTCCCAAAATCGTCATAATTATAGGTTTCCTGTGAATAACCTGTATTGTCCCTGTTCCACGTTTTTAAGGTTTTTAACAGATTGTTTTCATATACATATTCTTCTTTAGCAGATTTGGTATCTCCGTAAGCCTGTATAGCATCTGTTTTAATCTTCGAACGACCAACATAATAATCAGAACCTGCTGCTGATATATTATGAACATACTCAAAGGTAGAAGTAGTTATGGCATATCCATTATTGATATTGGAGATACTTTGTACCGGAAGATAATAATCACCATAAGTAATACTTCCTGTCATACTAGTACCTGTTAAAAAATCTTTTGTACTTGTACTTATAGGAACAAGAGCAGTAACTACCTTGGCTTTGTCAGCATTTGTAACAGCAGTTACAACTTGACCGTTTACCAGTTTATCAGCCTTATAAACAGTAGACTTGAAACTCAATAATTGTGTATTATTCTCAGAAATATCTGCAGGGAAAATTAGATTTTCATTATTCGTTCTAATTGACCATTCTTTTACAGGCATCCCATCGTTTAATGGGTCAATCTCTGCTCCTGACCAGACTTTAGTGTTTTCAAAACCTTCAGCATACCATGAGGAATGGGCTGCTTGACGAAAACCTATCATGCCTTTGCCTGTAAAATGGCTTATAAAACCTCTGTATTTGAAATCCTGAATTAATATTCCATTAAGAGTATTTTGTTTAAGCTTTGATACCGCTACTGATAATGGGATTTGTTCTAGTTCAAAATAAGGAAATAATTCCTTTTTGATTGGTTTGTAGAAATTAGCATCCGCTTTAGAATCAAGATCTTGGTAAGAAATATCTGTTGTAACACCACCTTGTTTAATAAACTTTACTCTTGCTAAAGTAGGAATATAAGTATACCCATACTGAGTCACATAGTTATAGTCACAACCAATTACCCCTGAACAATCGTCTGGTCTGCCTATTGATATAATTTGTTGATTAGTTCTGTTTAAACTCAGAGTTCCGAAAGGAATAACCTTTTTAGCATATTCTCTTCTCCAATCTCTTACTCTATAAAAGTTTAAATCTCCGTTTGTTTGGATAGGTGAATCTAATAGACTCACATTATAATCTCCTCCTGCGCTTGATAAAAATTTCTTGGCAAAATTTGCAGAATTATCTGTTGTCGTTTTATTAACTGAATAAACAAAAGTTCGCAAAACAGTTTTCTCCTGGTCATGATGGGAACTCCATTCATGATTATTGATAAAAACATAGCTCACAACAATATCTGATTTGCCGTCTGCATCGAGATCTGCAATATTATATTGAAAATATCTACTCTCCGAAAATGAACATCCTCCTCCTGCTTCCCATACATTATGGCTACTTTCCATCAATATTTCACTTCCAGAACTATAATAAATAAAATTATTTATCTCGGATTGATTGAATTTTTTCCCATCAGAGGTATATAAATTCCAGTTATAAGATTTATTAGCCTGAGGAACTAAAATATCTACTTTACCATCTCCGTTGAAGTCACCAAATAAAGCTCCAGAGGAAACACCTTGGAGCTTTTGCCCTGAAAAATTCCCGATACTTACTTTTAAATAGTTCCCGGAAGGCTGTTTACGATAATTATAAACATCACTGATCGTTCCGTCAAATTTTATCTGGATAATATCTTGTATTCCGTCCCCATTTAAATCAGCAAAACGGTTATTTTTATTATTATCCAATGAATTATTCATATTTACTCCTTCATCGTACTTATAGATACTGTTATTAATATCTGTGTTTTCATCAATATCTACCAAAAATGATGAATAGTATGTGAAAATATCTATTGTACCGCCAGGTTGTACTATGTTAACCTCAGGATCTTCTAACTCTATGCCTGAAAGATCATCTCCATGTTCTACATTCGAAGAATTAATTCGGGGCTCTAAGACAGGTAACTGGTTGTTAACAGGTTCTTCTGTGTCAGAATTGCCAAGATTAGAAGATATATTAGGATATGGCGGACTTGTGCATCGATTTCTCTTGTTGAATCCTATCATCAGCTCTGAAATACCATCCCCGTCATAGTCATAACTGTCCAAATAGCTTACATTAATTGGTACGGATGCAGTACATTCGGAACCACCACTCAGCTCACCACCGGGATTAAATATACTATAAGGTATTACTTTTGAGTATTCTAATTTAAATTTAAAGTCAGAAATATCTACCGTATACACCAGTAATTCATAATTTGGTTTATTAGAATCCGAAGTTCCTACTTTGTGTGGTATTACTATACCTACCTTATTTTTTACATAACCATCTTTTTTAAAGGTTACAGCTGTAGCTTTCGCAAATTCGTCAGATGTAAACCTATTAAGCTCATATTGTAATGGCATAATTGGTACATCTTTATAAACTGAATTTTTTAAATTTATAATTCCTACCGGACCAGATGGAGAGGTTCCTGGATTAGGTATAAATTCAAGATAATCGGTAATACCATCCATATCAAAATCGCCATATTTTTTTGTATTATTAGTAGCGATACTATTTTCTTTGGTAGTTTCTTCATTACTTGATTGGTATAGCTCATATCCTATTGCAATGGGATTAGCTGCTTGATCATTGGAATTATATTCTGTTATTTTATTTGCAAATTGATAGCTTGTTCCATTATCAATATATTCTACAGCATATCTTTTAAATTGATTGCCATTAGTTTTTACAATAATTTCTTTTAGCAGCTTATTTTGTACAAATTTAATTCCACTTAAATAATTGATTTCGTTTAAGATTCTTTCATTAAAGTAATTGAATTCAATCTTATTAAAGTTTGGTTTGCTTGCTTTTTCATTTCCTCCCCATTCTATGCTTGATATAACAGCCACATTAGTAGAAGCAGCCTGAGAGTAATTATAGGTAATATAATTCCCTTGTGCATCCTTCCACTTGACAATATTATATTCCAAAGGAGTTCTTGCAGTGCTATTTCCTGAAGCAACTGTACCATACCAAGCTTGAGAGCCATCCTCAAAAGTTAATTCCCAATATTCCGGACCCTGCCATGCCTGTCCTGTAATTGCTCCAATTGATTTAATTTTAACATTAGAATACTTGTCAGTCACATATTCTGCACCATCTTTTCCATATTCCCCAGTCTTTAAAATTAGCCTTTGCCCATTAAAACTGTAATAATCGGAGTCGTTTAATTGAACTCCTTTAATCTCATTGTCTTTTTCAATGTTTTTACCAATCCTTGAAATTGTGGTGATTCTGCTAAATTCCAACCATAACCAGCAATTCCGTTTCCAGAGCCACTAATGTAAATTAGATTAACCTGAGGGGCAACACTTTTCACTCCCGGAGGTAGAGCAACAGGTAAAGTAAACTGTAATTGTCCTACACCATTGACCTCAATATTCCCCTTAGTGTCATGAAACTTATTGTCAGTTGTTTCAATAGTCCCTGTTGGATTACCAGCTCCTGCTCCGGAATCAACAGGTCCACCTCCCGAATTTCCAGTAGCAGCACCAATCTTAGCAATAAAAGGATTCGACACGCTTCCTGAAGCATGAAACCCTTGTGCTAAAACAACCGCTTGCGGATCTTGCACCGTTCGGGTTGTACTTTCTGCCTGATATAGTATGGTCTGCGAAAAGCCCATGACTGAACACAATGACAGTATAAATGATGAAAATAATTTCATATTTGTTAATAATTATTTTGGGTTAAAAGTTTTTATCGTTTTGTAATATTTTTACTGAACACTCTTCCATCTTTCAAAGTAAAGTGTAATACATAAACACCCCAGTCATAGCCAGTCATATTAATTTTTAACTGCTTATTCAAACTAGGAATATTTTGTTGTTGGAATTTCCAGTGCGCCGTACTGTGCTGATAAAGTGCTACAGATTCAATAAGACCATCAACTTCCTCTGTCCAGTCAATTGTAAGATAATCATTGACAGGAACAGGATATAGTCTTAACTGTTTCCAGAAAGCTTTTTCATCTATAACAAGGTCTTGTTTTACAGTTGCTATGGTTTTTATTTCCTCAACTTTTTTTGCTTCTTGAGTTTGCTCAGGAGCTTGTTTCCCAGCCGAATTTGTTCCTCTGTAGCGTTGGTTTCCCGCTTCATCGTATTTAAAGTAAACTTCAGTTGCCTGAGAAAATCCTAAAAATCCTATTAATAAAGAAAACAGAGATAGTATTTTTCTTTTCATTTGTGTTTATTTGTTTGTTGAAATTAATTCCTGAACTTGCTGTTGAAGTTGTTTAATATCCTCAGATTGGGATTTTAAAACTTTATTTTCTTCTAGGAGCCACTTAATTTGTTTATTCTGTTCGATTGAATAAAGTGTTAATTCTTCAATTTTTTCTAAAAGCTTTGCATCCATTTCCCCAAGATTAATTCCATCTTTTTCTACTTCAGAAGCAGAGGGAATATTAGGTAAGTGACCCTTATCGACGATATGTTTTTCAACTTCTTCTAAGCTCCTAAGTTGGTAATCTTTTTTAAATACATAATCTGCCCATCCGTTAGTAGCAGGGTTTTCAACTTTTATTTGCTCTGCTTTTATTCCTTTTCTTACATAAAAAATATAATTTGGATCATTGTCATACTGGTCTGTTCCTATAGTCACTTTTCCTGTATTAAAAACCACAAGATTACTTTTGTGAACGGCATCAGTAAATTTTATTTTTGTAATACCTGATGAATTTGGTGTACTTACATCTGCATTGGGATCTGTTGCATTATCGTTAGGCATTAGGAATTCCATATTGCTACTTCCCACATTTCGAATAACAATATCTGATACTTTAGCCCATGTAGAAGCGCAACCATTACAAAGTACACTTGTAATCTCTAATCTTCCACCTGCAGGAGTTTCCTGCAGCACTTTGGTTTCCTATTACAATTCCATTCACATAAGGACCACCGAAAATTCTCATTCTCTCTATATTATTTGTCTTAAAGACAACATCTTGATCATCCGAGGTACCTAAAAAATTATTGATAGGTGTTGTTCCTGAGTTTCCTGTTAAGCTCCATTGGCCAAACATAAATGTTGATACTAATAGAGCTAGTGGTAATAATTTTGTTTTCATAAAAGTTAAAATATATTAAAATTAAGCGTAGTTATAAAGTTCATTTCTACTTCACGGTAGAGATATTCATTAGTAATATCTAATGTAATATTACCATCCTTTTGCAAACATATTTTCGCAAAGCAACAAAAGCTCTCGTATTATTTTTAAGTGTTTTGATGTGCCCGTAGGAAATGTACTTCTTAGGAGAAGTAAGTAATTTATTCATCATTTGTTATCGTTTCAATTTTCGTAAAACTAAAAAAAATAAATTTCCCGACAAAGAGATTTCTTACTTTTAATTAATATAAGTAATTGATTTTCATTAAATCACATATCTAAACCTATACATATCAAAACAATAGAATATTTAAACTCTCTTTAAAATTTAAAAAATTATTCTTTATTATCCAGCTCCTGTCTCCTCTTCTTAATAAAATCCGTCGGGCGAATCCCGTTGATTTCATAGAAGAGATCGGAGAAGTTTTGTCGGGAAGCGATGCCGCATTCTTTGGCGAGCGTTTCGATGTTGTATTTTAGGTATTCTTTGTTTTCGAAAAGTAAATTTGTAATGTAATTGATGCGGAGTTCACTTAAATATTTGTTAAAATTTACTTTTTTATATTCGTTAATGACTTGGGAAAGATAATTGGAATTCGTTCCCAATTGAGTCGCCAGTTTACTGATGGTAAGTCCTTTTTGGGTAAATTCTTGTTTCTCTTCAAAAGATTTCAGTTTTCGAAGCAATTCTCCTACTTTATTCTCATGGAGACCAATTTTCTTTTCCTCAGGAACGGGAATTTCTTTTTCAATAATATGTTGATGTGAAGTAAATTTTTCTTCCACCAAAATATATTTTTGCTGAATTTCTTTCGCTTTTTTATGTCTCTTAGTCAATAAAACCACCAGACCAACCGCCCAAACAATTAAAATGATAATAACAATAATCCCTAAATAATTTATTTTCTGCAGGTTATCCTTTTCATCCAATAACGTTTTTGTGTCGTATTCTTTATGGATTTTTGAAGAGAGATACATAAAATCTTTCGAAATAACACTGTCCGCTTTTAAAAGCTGGCTCGTATAGTATAATTGTTGCGACTGATTTTTCTCTTTTTTAGAATGATCGATCAGAATTTCATAGTTCTCTCTAAGCTCGGGAAGAATGAATTGGTGCTCCTGAAAAATGGAATCTACTTTTTTGAAATAATGAATTGATTCTTTAGTGTTTTTCAGTCCAAAATAGCTTTTTCCGATATAAAAATAATCAACCGAAAGTCTGGCGAAATCTCTGCCGTTTTTTACAGAAGGAAGAGATTCATTTAAATTTTTTAAAGCCGATTCATACCGATTGTTCCGATATTCAGAAATCCCTTTAGATAAAAGAAAATATCCCTTTTCTAAGGTATAATCAGGGTCATTTCCTACTTCCGAAAGCCCAATTTTTATCTTCGAGTCAGCTTCTTTGTATTTTCCTAAATTTCTATCACAAATTATCAGCTGATGAAGACTGTTCAGATAGCCTTTTTTACTGTTATAAATGGCGTTCGGGCCAAGATCAGATCTGGATTTTTGTACCTCGTAATACTCAAGACTTTTTTTAAATAATTCTGAAGCATCCTCATAATATCCCAAATAGCTTTTCACCACACCAATATGGTATAGATTCTGATATTTTAGGTAATTGTTTTTTGTATTTTTAGAATATTCATAAGCTTTAAGATATTCATTAAGTGCTTGTTGGAATTTTTTATAATGGTAGTAATATATAATTCCTTTCTCAAGATAAGCTATACTTTTCAGATCACCGTCTTTGGACTGATTTGCCGCCCAAATCATACTGTCTGAATATTTTAATTTAATATGATTTTCAGGAGAATAAAACACACCGTCTTTATATCCCTGAACTAATTTTTCGTAGTTCTTTTCTTTTTTTGCTTTATTAATGTAAGGTTGAAGAAACGGGAAAGCTTTGGAGTCATTTTCTGCTAAATTCTCGAATTTCTGTCTCAATTTATAATATTCACTGTATCCTTCCTGAGACAGAAGAAGTTTAAAAAATCCTATAAAAAGTACAAAGAAGAGTTTTTTAATCACCTTTATGAGTTATTCCGTATCTAGTTGTGCTCAAAAGTACATAAAATACGTTAGTTTTTATCATAGAATAATGAATTAATACGGAGAATAGAATTATTTCTAGTTTACAAAATAACAATCTAATTATCAATACTTTAAATTTATCCAATTCACAAATTAGGACGTCATAATTTACGAATAGAGACAACAAGTATTTTTTTATATCAAGGCAAGGTTATAATTTCGGGCTCAGAAATCGAATATAAAACAAACTAACTGAGACATTTTTTGAAGAGAATCAGAATGTAAATGAAGTACTAAAAAAGCATGTTAAGATAAATTTTGAGAAAGATTAATATAAAAACATGATGATTCTATTCATACAACAGACCACCTTCCTTTGATCGGGGAAACTACTTTTTCGGGAAGGCAGGTTTTTTTTAGAGTTGATTTTTGAAAAAAAACTAATAACCATTTTTAAGAAACTAATAGCCATTAAAACACAAATTAATTGTGGTCATTTCCTACAGGTAGATCAAGAAAGGTTTCGCAAAACAAACCTTTTTTATTAGAGTTTTCAGTTTTAATCGAAAAGAGACTGTTCCTTACGGGCAGCCTCTTTTCTTTTTAAAACATTAAGGATTTACAATCACTTCCAGCCTCCGCCTAAGCTCTTATAAATATCAACAACTGTACTCAGCTGTTTTTGTTTTGCTTCAACCAGTTCCATTTTCGCATCCAAAGCATCTCTCTGGTTCAGAAGAACTTCCAGATAATCTGCTCTTGAATTTCTAAATAACTGATTAGCAATATCGATAGATTGTTCCAAAGCCTTTGTTTCCTCAGACTTCAGTTGATAATACTGATCTATGTTTTTCACTTTAGACATTAAATTGGCAACGTCTAAATACGCATTAAGAATCGTTTTGTCATATTCATACAAAGACTGAATCTGTCTTGCATCTGCCGTTTGAAAATTCGCTTTTATCGCACTTTTATTAATAAGCGGACCAGCCAATTCTCCCACTAAACTTGTCGCAATAGATTCCGGCAATTTCACAAGATAAGAAGGTTTAAAAGCTTCCAATCCTAATGTTGCAGAAATTTCCAGTGAAGGATAAAACTCTTTTCTTGCTGCTTCTACGTCTAGTTTTGTTGATTTTAATTCTAATTCTGCTTGTTTGATATCAGGACGGTTTCGCCAATAACTGTGACGGAATTCCTGTATAAACTGTTTGCGGAATGGTTGTCATAAAATCATCTTTAGATCTTACAATCGTCTGCGGATAACGACCACAAAGAGCATTAATCTGATTCTCTTTTTCGGTGATTTCCTGACGGATTGTATATGCTGATGCTTTTGATTTTGCTAATTCTGCTTCAAACTTTTTCACCGCCAATTCAGTTGCAGCCGCAGCTTCTTTCTGAATTTTTGATATTTCCAACGCTTTCTCCTGAAGTTTTGTATACTGCTGAATAATATCCAACTGATTATCCAAAGCCAGCAATTCATAATAATTATCCGCAACTTCTTCAATTAAATTTGAAAGAACAAAATTCTTCCCTTCAACCGTTGAAAGATAATGTGCAACTGCAGATTCTTTCTCTGTTCTCAGCTTTTTCCAGATATCGACTTCCCAGTTTGCCATTAAACCGCCTTCGAAATTCCCAAGAATATCGGGTACTTCTTTACCGGGTTCTATTTCCGTACTTGCATCACCTGCTCCTTCGCTTGTGTAGCGACCTGCTTTTGTTGCTCCGGCTCCGATTCCTGCAGTAACAGTCGGCGTTAATCTTCCTTTTTTCGCTAAAACACCACTTTTTGCAATCTCGATTTCCTGCAAAGTGATCATCAGTTCCTGATTGTTCTTTAAAGCTGTTTCAATTAAAGAAACCAAGTTCGGATCTGTGAAAAACTGTCTCCAAGGAGTTGTTCCGCTGTTATTATTTGCGTCTCCCTGTTCTTCCTGATTAAAGTTTTGAGGTACATTTTCTTTCACCTCATCTTTTATGACGGTCGCCATCGGCGCCTTACAGCTTGCTAAAACAAGCGATAAGGCAATGGCTGCTATATATTTATTATAAGTCTTCATGTTTATCATCGTGTTGATAAGGTTCTGTTTGTTCTGTTAAAGGATTTTCTTCTTCATATTTCGCCAGTTTCGACTTTTCAGCGATCGTTCCGAAGATGTAGTACAATCCTGGGATAATCATTAATCCGAAAATAGTTCCGATCAACATACCTCCCGCTGCAGCTGTACCAATGGTTCGGTTACCAACCGCTCCCGGTCCTGTCGCCATCACCAAAGGAATCAAACCTGCAATGAATGCAAATGAGGTCATCAAAATCGGACGGAAACGGATCGCAGCTCCTTCAATGGCAGCCTGCGCCACCGGAATACCTTCTTCAGCCTTCTTCTGTACGGCAAACTCGACAATCAATACGGCGTTTTTACCTAATAAACCAATCAACATGACCATCGCAACCTGCGCATAAATGTTGTTTTCTAATCCTAATAACTTTAAGCATAAGAATGCTCCGAAAATACCCGTCGGCAACGATAAAATTACCGGTAACGGAAGAATGAAACTTTCATACTGTGCCGCAAGAATTAGATAAACAAATCCCAAACACACTAAGAAGATAAATATGGCTTCATTTCCACGGCTTACCTCATCTTTGGAAATACCCGCCCAGTCGATACCGAAACCTCTCGGAAGCGTTTTATCCGCAACTTCCTGAATCGCTGCAATCGCCTGTCCGGAGCTATAACCCGGTGCAGGAGTTCCACTTACCTCGGCAGAATTATACATATTATGTCTCGTGATCTCTGATAAACCATAAACTTTTTCCAAATGCATAAAATCTGAGTACGGAACCATCTGATCTTTATCATTTTTAACATATAACTTCAATAAATCCGTCGGTAACGCTCGATATTGAGGTCCTGCCTGAACAATCACTTTATAAGGTCTGTCGAAACGGATGAAACTTGTTTCATAATTCGAACCAATCAACGTGGATAAATTATCCATTGCTTTTTCGATGGTAACCCCTTTTTGCTCGGCAAGATCATTATCAATCTTCAGCATATATTGTGGGAAACTCGCCGAATAGAAGGTAAATGCAGAACCCAATTCAGGACGTTTTTTCAATTCGCTCACAAAGTCATTACTTACTTTCTCCATTTTCTGGTAATCACCACTTCCAGCTTTATCCAGTAAACGAAGTTCGAAACCTCCGGCTGCACCATAACCCGGAATTGAAGGCGGCTGGAAGAATTCTATATTCGCACCCGGAATATTTTTGGCTTTTTCTTCAAGTTTTTCAATAATTTCCGCGGCAGATTCTTTACGTTCATCCCAACTTTTAAGGTTAATCAAACACGTACCTGAGTTGGAACCTGTACCTTCGGTCAAAATTTCGTAACCAGCCAATGAAGAAACAGATTGTACCCCATCAATACCTTCAGATTCTCGCAATAATTCTTTAGCAATCTGATTCGTTCTTTCCAGTGTAGAACCCGGAGGTGTCTGAATAATCGCATAAATCATCCCCTGATCTTCCGCCGGAATAAATCCTGAAGGAAGCGAGTTACTCAAGAAGAATGTACAAGCACAAAACGCTAATAATAACGGAAGTGTGAATGTTTTCTTTTTAACTGTTTTATGCAACATTTTCTCATATTTCCCTGCTCCTTTCGTAAATAAATTGTTGAATTTATCTAAGAAAATAGTGATCGGAGTTCTCTTCTTCGCTTTTCCGTGATTGTTCTTTAAAATTAAAGCACATAAAGCTGGAGTCAATGTCAAGGCTACAACCCCCGAAAGGATAATTGCAGAAGCCATTGTAATTGAGAACTGACGGTAAAATACCCCAACCGGACCGGACATAAATGCAATCGGAATGAATACGGATGCCATTACCAAAGTAATCGCGATAATCGCTCCACTGATCTCGTGCATTGCTTCTTCTGTTGCCTTTAACGGAGATAAATGTTTTTCTTCCATCTTGGCGTGAACGGCTTCAATTACTACAATCGCATCATCGACGACGACCCCGATTGCCATTACCAAGGCAAAAAGTGAAATCATGTTTAATGTAATTCCGAAAGCCGACATGATCGCAAAAGTACCGATCAATGAAACCGGAACTGCAATCGCCGGAATCAGCGTTGAACGCCAGTCTCCCAAGAAAAGGAATACCACAATTGCCACCAAAATAAAGGCCTCAAATAAGGTATGGATAACTTTCTCAATCGATGCATCCAAGAATCTTGAAACGTCATAACTGATGTCGTAATGCATTCCTTTCGGGAAGCTGGTTTTCTGCAGTTCTGCCATCAACGTTTTTACATTTTTGATAACGTCACTTGCATTGGAACCGTAAGACTGTTTTACAGTGATCGCTGCAGAAGGTTTTCCGTTTAATGTAGAATAAATATCATACATGGAAGAACCGAATTCTATATCTGCAACATCTTTTAACCTTACAAATTCACCGTCTGTTTTAGCTTTAAGGATAATATTTCCGTAATCCTTTTCATTATTATAACGACCCGGATATTTTAAAATATATTCAAATGACTGCGATCTTTTCCCGGAACTTTCCCCAGTTTTACCAGGAGATGCTTCCAAACTCTGCTCGTTTAACGCTTCCATTACTTCATCTGCTGAAATACTGTAAGCCGTTAATCTGTCAGGTTTAAGCCAAACACGCATTGCATATTCTCTTGTTCCCAAGATATCTGCGAAACCAACCCCACTTACCCTTCTCAATTCGGACATCACATTGATATCTGCATAGTTGAAAAGGAATTTTTGGTCGGCTTTAGGATCATCACTATACAAGTTAATATACATCAACATGTTAGGTTCTTCACGAGTGATTTTTACCCCTTCACGAACTACCAACGGCGGAAGTTTATTTACTACCGAAGAAACACGGTTTTGAACGTTTACGGCTGCTACATTCGGGTCGGTTCCTAAGTCGAAAACCACCTGAATAGAAGCTTCCCCGTCGTTTCCGGCATCGGAAGTCATATATTTCATTCCCGGTACTCCATTTAAACCTCTTTCCAACGGAATAACCACGGATTTAATCAACAATTCGTTGTTGGCTCCCGGATATTCTGCGGTGATGTTTACTTTTGGCGGTGAAATCGAAGGGAACTGCGTAATCGGTAATTTTACCAGAGAAAGCACTCCCATAAATACAATAATCAATGAGATTACGATAGACAGAACAGGTCTGCGAATGAATTTCTTAAACATAATACTGCTTCATTTATAGAGTCCTACTCTGCTTTTAATTTCAATGATTGAAGAACTTTTTTCGGATCTTGCGCTTTCGTCTGAACTTTCTGATCGTCTTTCACTTTCTGAACCCCTTCCAGTAATATCTGATCGCCTTTTGAAAGCCCTGAACTTACTACGTAAACATCCGGAAGCTCATAAGCTACTTTAATATTTTTAGATCTCGCCACGCCGTCTTTTCCAACTACGAAAACATATTTCTGATCTTGGATTTCATACGTTGCTTTTTGAGGAATAATCATGGCATTTTTCAGCGGTAAAGTCATTCTTACTTTTCCTGTTTCTCCGTTTCTCAATAATTTATTAGGATTCGGGAATTTTGCTCTGAAAGCGATATTTCCTGTTTCATTATCAAACTGTCCTTCAATGGTTTGAACTTCACCTTTTTGAGGGAAAACATCTCCATTTGCCATTACCAATGCCACTTGATTGCTTCCTCTGTCGGCTGTATGCATTTGATAATTCAGATATTCAGGTTCTGAAACGTTGAAGTACGTGTAAATATCATTGTTATCCGATAAAGAGGTTAACAAATCTCCTTCATCTACCAAACTTCCTAATTTCAAAGGCAGCCTGTCGATAATTCCGGAAAAAGGAGCTTTAATGTTTGTAAATGACAAATGCGTCTGAGCCAGGTTTGCTTCTGCATTGGCTGCATCCAATTTAGCTTTTGCCATTGATCTTTCGTTTTTAGAAACAATGTTGTTGTTTGCTAACGTACTTGCGTTTTTCAGCTCGATCGTAGCCTGTGCTACTTCTGCCTGAGCTTTCAATAATTCTGCCTGATACAGTTTAGGCATGATCTGGAACAATACCTGTCCTTGGTGAACGTACTGCCCTTCATCTACATAAATCTTCTCAAGGAAACCTTTTTCCTGTGCACGAACCTCAATGTTCTTTACAGACCGGATCTGAGCTACAAATTCTTTGTCAATCACGGTATCCATCACCACCGGAGTTGTTACCGGATAGACTGATACTTCTTCTTTTTCTTCTTTTTTCTTGTTACAACTGAACAATAAAAGACTGCTTAGCGCAATGCTTGCGACAACTCTCTTGATC
The DNA here is from genome assembly GCF_024807225.1 of Chryseobacterium ginsenosidimutans. Classification (GTDB taxonomy): domain Bacteria; phylum Bacteroidota; class Bacteroidia; order Flavobacteriales; family Weeksellaceae; genus Chryseobacterium; species Chryseobacterium ginsenosidimutans. The sequence goes on along the minus strand of NZ_JANUCO010000001.1, from coordinate 1,348,052 downwards.
ATAATTCTGGAGTTTATATAAATCGTTAATGTTTTAATATGAAAATGGTAATGAGAAAACGGGCGATGTGATGATTACCAACAAACACAACGCATGATATTTCCCGCCGAACGGATCAGCAGAAAATAAATCGGAAAATGAAATTTTAAATTCTGATAGAACGAATCAGAATGAATCTTTTTACGGAAGAAAATTCTGATAAAAAGCCGTGAATAGTTGGCTTTAGTCTTTTGAAGCTTTTTAAACCAAAAACATACACCAAAGTGAAAACACTAGCAAAGAAAACAATTTCCTGCAAGGTATCCGAAAACTGAAAATCGTCTTCTGCGAGTTCAAAAGAAAAGGCATTTCCAGAATCATCCGGAGCCTGCTGAATCGTCAGTTTTTCGTAGGTTTGATTTAAGCGGTTTGCTTTTTTGGGTAAATTCTGAGACGTATGACTGTTGTAATCATTTTTCAACGTTTTGACATTGATCTTACTTTCCACTACGAAAAGCAGAAAAAGGGATGTCAAAAAATAGGTGATATACGTTCTCATTTTGTTGCTGCAAATGTAGGTCTTAGTTTGAATACATTTCAAAACAATTGTATGATTAATGACATATATTAACAATATTTAACGCTCCTTTAAATAAGCTGAAAATAGTAATATTTCACCATTTAACACAGATGAAAAATAATTTATCTTACTAATTAACAAATAATTACAAATACCAAAAAGATTTTATATTTTTATTTAAACTAAGTTTTTTTAAGAAGAAAATTTTTAAAATCTCGCATTAAAAGTTAACTCATCATAAATAAGATATTTTTATTACAAATATTAAAAATAAAATTAAATATTTTTAAATTATTAACAATAATATCATAATAATGATTACATTTACTACAATTAATTTCATTGAAAATTTAATTTCAACCAAATTAATTTTTAAAAAACTAAATCAACAGCCAAATAACAAAATAAACATGAACAAAAAACTTTCTCTGGCAGGGATTCTCTTTGCCTCAACTCTAGCATTTGCTCAGGTAGGTATAAACACACCTAATCCTCAAGCCACTTTCCACATAGACGGGGCAAAAGATAACCCGACAACAGGAACTCCTACAACCATTCAACAAGCCAATGATTTCGCTGTTACTCCAGCAGGATCTGTCGGTATAGGAACTACAACTCCTAATGCATCTGCCGTATTGGATATCACTTCAAGCAATAAGGGTATTCTGGGACCAAGAATAAGTCTTACTTCGACCACAATGCAACTGAGCGCATCTCCAAATGCAACAGGATTATTAATCTACAATACAGGACCCACGCTGAGTTTAGGATATTATTTCTGGAATGGCCTCGAATGGAGAGTTTTCAATACAGCTTCCGGTTCCAGTAGTGTACAGAACACAAACCTTGCAAATATTGAGAGTATTGCGGTAATGGGACCTTTAGTAGCTACCACAGAAAACGGAAGAGCGGGATATGCTATTTCTATAACAACACCCGACGGGAAATTTTCTATACGCTGTTTTATCCCTACAGGAAGTGCGTTTGCAGATGTAAATTTACAAATCAGAAATAACAGTACAGCTACTGTTGACGTTATTTCAAACGGACATTATTTATGGGGAGGAGCCGGAGGTTACATGCAAAATCAGCTAAGATTACCAATTGCAGCTTGGGCAGGAGATAATGCTGTTTCGAGTGCATCTTTAATTAATGCTACAACAGGAGCGAATATACAAACAGCAAGTACCAATCCGTATTGGGGAGATCCAGGAGTTTATGCAGGTGGGATGCCTGAGCAAAGAATTTACTCATGGACAACAAATGACGGAGCCGACAAATCTTTTTATAAAATGTATTTTATGATGGGTTCATCAACACCAGCGAGTTTAGGAAATACCACAACATGTCCAGGCGGAACATGTTCCACTACAAAAGCATTTTTTACTGTAGATCAGATTACAGCGCCATAGATTCTAGAAACACATTTTTTGACTTTACAAGAGACTGCTTTAGAAAGCTGTCTCTTTTATTGTAAGGAGATTCGTCTTTATTTATTTAAAATTTAGGCTTTATGAAAAAAAGAATAATCGCCTCTATATTCAACCAATTTTCGTTAAAACACTAGTATTTATAAGGGTATCTTTAAGGTTATCCGATCACAAATAAATATTCTTTATAAATATTATCAATCATATCAGATTTCTTCATATATTTGCAAAAACTAAGTTCAAGTAAAAACTTAGTTTTAATTTATAAAAAAAGAAAACCACATAATGAATTAAATATCAATTACAAACCCTTTCTAACAAAGGATTTGACAGCTTACTTAGATTGATATCAATCTACAAATCCCAAAAACATCTTTCACACCAGCTGCGTAAGCTACAATTCAACAAGAAGAACGCCTTAATATTGTTAAACAAGTCAATTTTTAGCTGTTATTTAAGTTGTATTGGTAGGTATAGAGATAAAAATTATGACTCATTCTATATCTAGATGTAACATCACCGACAAGGGTATTTTTAAATTAAAAAGAAATTAACAAATAATGAAATTAAGCACAAACAACAAACTTTCTAATAGAGGATTTTCTTTGCATTAGCTCTATTTTTTGCTCAGACAAATATTAATACACAGATTCCAACACACCTTTCACACTAGTCGCGCAAAGCACAATCCAGCAACAAAAGCACTTTATGTTACTCAACAAACCATGATTTTTATGTTATTTACATTGCATCGGTAGGTATAGAGATAACAACTTTCAACCGTTTATTACCTTTTATCTAACATCACGATAAAAGTGTTTTTACATTAACAAATAATGAAAACAATCATGTACAACAAACTTTTTCTAACAGGGATTTTCTTTGCATCAACTTTATCATTTGCTCAGATCGGTATTAATACCAGCAATCCCCAAACTGCCTTTCATATCGACAATGCAAAGGATAACCCAGCAACAGGAACACCTACCGCTACTCAACAAGCCAATGATTTTGCTGTTACTTCAACAGGATCGGTAGGTATAGGCACGACAACTCCCCATCCATCCGCTATTTTAGACTTAACATCGTCTGACAAGGGTATTTTGGCACCAAGAATAAGCCTTACATCTTCTACTATGAAGCTAAATACATCCCCTAACGCAACAGGGCTGTTAATTTATAATACAGGACCTACTTTAAGCGCAGGATATTATTTCTGGAACGGAGTAGAATGGAGAATATTCTCTACCTCATCAGGAGGTAATAGTGGGGGAGGAAACAACCTTGCAAATGTGGAAACTATTGCCGTAATGGGACCTTTGGTATCTACAACAGAAAACGGAAAAAACGGATATGCACCCTCCATCACTACGCCAGACAAAAAATTCTCGGTAAGAACTTTTATCCCAACAGGTAATAACTTTTCACAGGTCAACTTACAGATCCGAAATAATAGTACAGGAACTGTGGACATCATCTCTAATGGTCATTATCTTTGGAATGGAGCCGGTGGATATCAGCAAAACCAATTGAGACTACCTCCCGGAGCATGGGCTGGAGATAATGCCACTTCAGACTCTGCTTTAATTGATGCTACAACAGGGCTAAGAATACAAACAGCTTCGACCAATCCGTCCTGGGGAGATCCTGAAACATATGCAGGAGGTATGCCGGAACAACGTTTATATTCCTGGACGACCAACAACGGAGCAGATATGACGTTTTATAAATTATACTACATGATGGGCTCATCAACTCCCGGTAGTGCAGGAAACGCAACAACTTGCCCAAGTGGAACATGTTCTTCTACAAAGGCATTTTTCACGATCGACCAGATTACGGCGCCTTAAAATTTTAGAAAAAAAATATTGATTTTAAAAGAGACTGCTTTAGAAAACAGTCTCTTTTTATTGTATAAAAATCGTTATTTAGTAACTAAAAATAGATGCTACAACAGGATTTAATAGTTTAAAACAAATTTTCATTAAGTTTTGGTGAAAAATGAAAATAATTACATGTTTCGACCAAACTTAGCTATCAATGACTATCTAATGCTAGTTTTGTACAAAATAATTTCAAGCATAATATACTAAATATAAAAATATTCAATTAATTTATACAAAATTAACACATTATCTTTATTATAATTTGTAAATTTATAGAAAATTAACACTTACAAATCAATGAAATACTCACAACTCACTTATTATTATGAAAAAGTTATTACAAATTTTCACCATTACCGCTGTATTTGCGCTTACCATAACAGCATGTAAACATCAGGCAAAAGAAGAAGAAATCGACCTGCAAAATGTACCTGAAATTCAAGATATTGATAAAATTACTAAAGATGTCTATAAAGACGAATATGGAGATCAACTGGAAGTGGCGATTAATGAAACTCAAAATACGGTAATTGTACATTTGGACGGGAAATCTTATGAGCTGAAAAAAAATGAAGAATTACCGGAATATACCGCAAGTGACGCAGATTATCAATATTCGGATATCCGAGGTGAGGTTAATTTCCTGAAAAAGGATTATAATATGGTGTTGTTTCATCATAAAAAAAATAAATCTGCTACTTCAAATACGAAAATGGCTTCTTATTAATCCTTAGATTATTTATAAACGGTACACTTAAAATGGAAAACCTATGAAAAAATCATTCATCTATTTTTGCTCATTATTGCTGATAATTTGCATTGCTTCATGCATGAGTAAGCCAACAGCTTCTACTCCATCTGAAAAAACTACCGATATCACGGGAAAAACCTGGAAGTTAACGGAAATAAACGGGCAGCCTATCCAACTGAAAAACCCAAAATCTAACCCCTATTTTAAGCTCAATATGTCTGATATGAGATATGAAGGACATGGAGGGTGCAACGGTGTTAGCGGAACTTTTGAAATCAAGCAAGATGTAATGCGTATAAAATTTAATCAGGGAATGTCTACCATGATCGCCTGTGAAGATCTTGAAACAGAGCATGCTTTTACGCAAGCATTGTTGGCTGCAGACAACTATTCTGTAAACGGAAATACATTAACGCTGAATAAAGCAAGAATGGCTCCTCTGGCAAAATTTGTTTTACAATAACTAAATAAAACACATTACCATAGAGGTGCCTGTATAGTTATACAGACACCTCATTTTTTTCATCTTTACCTTGTTGTTAATTGAGAGAACAGTTATGTTTATTTAATTGCAGTGGCATAAATGTTAGTTTCTGCCCAAGCGCCACCAAAGTTTTTAATGGTAGCATTTATTGGATTAGGATTTCCTTGACCTATTACTGTATTTCCTGCCATATATCTGTATGTTTTATTTCCACCGGAAGTGTTATTAATAATAATTGTGCCTTGAAATACATCAAACTGTTGAGGACTACCATCACTAAAACCTTTTACCCTAAAACTCATTAGAGTAGGTCCTATGTTAAGGTTAAGATCAGAAGACATTGTACCCACCTCTCCCACAGCAATATTCTGATCGCTAAAGGTACTTCTTACAAACAACCAATCACTATTACCTAAGGTTCCTTCCGTTCTGGTAAGCTGAGTAATGGTAACCGCCCATTTCCCCGGAGGCAATACAATAGATCGTCCTGTATATTTATAATCTAGGCTAGTAACAAAAGGAATATCAATTCCATTACCCGTTAAAGCTCCTACAATTGTTTCTGTAGCAGGCGTCTTCCATTCTGCCGTTCCATTGGTGTCTGTTGCAGATAATACAGATCCTACCGTAACGGAACCGGCAGTAGCATTTTCAAATCTTCTCGTCCCTTTTACATGAAAATTGGCTTGTGGGTTTGTCATTCCTACACCCACTCTGTTATGGGCTGCATCCACAGAAAGAGTAGTTTCCGTCTACAGAAAATGCGTTAACAGCCGAACCTGTGAAGGCTAAAGTATTGGTATACTGCTTTACAGTACGGTTTCCAGTAAGTACTCCGTCTGCGTTATAGATATTTGCATTTAACTTGATCCAACTATTTCCATTAAAATAATAATATCCAGTCGAATTGATATTCAATGCTTTACCGGTTTGTGTACCTGTTACGCTGTTATTGACATAGATTAAAGTAGATATAGCAATATTATCCATTGCTCCTGCTCGCGCTCTGTCAATTCTCGGAACAAGAAGCCCTTCGGGAAGTGTAGAAGTTCCTGTTGCATTTTTAGCAACAATATCAAAAGTTGAAGCTGGATTTAGGGTATTAACACCCACTTGTGCCTGAGTAAAACCCGCAAATAGCAGAGCGGTACAAGCCAAAGTAATTTTGTTTTTCATTTTTTAAGTGTTTTTATTAATATTATCCATCTTGTTAATCACTAAACAATTGTTTAATTTTCATACAATTTAGAATATTAATTAAGTATAGAATTTTACGTAAGTTGTCTTGAAAAAATTCTGTATTCTTTAAAATTGAAACATTGTATTTTGAATGCTTTATCAGAATTAAATTATTCTTTGAACTTGGTACAAATGTAGAATTAAACAATAGAAAAAAGAGTACTGCAATTTCACCCAAAAAAATAAGTAATTTAAAATCAATTAATTAAAATTAAATTTAAAGTACGTTTGAAGTATAAAAAAGGATTTTGAAAAAGATGTGTTTTTTAGAGTTATTTATTATTTCACGTCTAAAAAATAATTTTAATACTGGAAAAAAGATAATATCAAGACTATATTTGCTAAGATTTTTTATAAATAACACAGCAAATTAAAAGGGTAATATTAAGAATTACTGAAAAAGAATTTGAAAGAATAATGGGTAATTCGTCTTGTAAGAAACCATACCAAACCCACAAAGAAAGTCCGGAAATCAGCACGAGCAACATTACCCAGGAAATGTCGTCTGCATTTTTTTCTTTTAAAACTTTTATGAGTTGCGGAAACCATCGCTGCCGAAGTTAAAATACCGGCAATAATACCCAGAATATTTTCATTCATCGTATTGTATTCTAATCCCTATGAAGATAAGAATTTTCATGAGATATTAGAAAATATATTTATTATTTAATAGAAATAAACAAAATTATTTATATATTATTTTTCAGTAAAAACAATATATTACTAAAAAATTATTTATATTCAGAATAAATAATAATATTAATTATTTTCTATATGTTACATAACACCATTTTATAAAACCTAATTTTGTATTACAAAACCACAAATTATGCTTTTAAGTTATTTTCTAAAAAAAATATCCTATTCGATATTTCTACTTTTTGCAACACTCTTCAGCGCACAGTCTTCTTATAATTTTGACGAACTTGATTATCTGACCGATAGTTTAAGAATGGGCGGAAACATCAATGAAAGTATTGCATTGAATAAAAACGCAATTCAAAAGTTTGAGAAACAAAAGAATACAATTGGCCTCATCTCAGCGTACATCAATATGAGCGATTTGCTCTGGTATATTCATAAGCATAAAGAAAGTCTGGAATATCTGGAAAAAGCAGAAAATAAACTCAAAACGGTGAAAAATATAGAGTTGCATGCAAAACTTTATGGTGAATATGGTAGAAACTATTCTTCTTTGGGATTTCTTGAGCAATCAAATTCCAACTTAAATATTTCGATTTATTTTGCAAAACAAATACCTGATAAGAAAAAAAGAGAAAAACTCCTTTATTTTTATTACACCTGGAAACTTGAGAATTTCGAAGAAGATCATCTCCCGGATTCCATTACTGTAATCCAAAAAAAGCTTTTGGAAATGGATCCACAGCCTTTAACATACGTTCATATCGCAGAAAAACATCTGAAAAACAAACAATTACACTCTACAGAACATTATCTTAACAAAGCAATGCTACTCACAGGAGATTATAATCTTTATCAAAAATCTATGACTTTACTTACCTTCGGAAAGCTTCATAGCCAGAAGAAAAATTACGATAGAGCCTTAGAATATTATCTTCAATCTTTAGCTATTTCGAAACAACTGAGCAGAATTAAAGATATTAAAAATGCTTATAAAATAATTTCCATCACTTACAAGCAGCTTAATAATATTGAAAAAAAGAATGAATATCTAGAAAAATATTCCAATTTAAGCGACAGTATTGAAAAGGATGAAAGAAAAGCGCTTGATATTCCTGTAAAAAAAATCATTAAAAAAGAGAATCAAAAAGAACAGAAGGAAAGAACAAAATATTACATTATCATTACAATCATTGTTGCGGCTGCAGGGATTGCTTTATTTCTGCTCATTAAGGCTTATCAGAAAAAACAAAAACTGAAAGACGAAATAATTGATGAAAAATTATCCGAAACACAGGAGCTAAAGCAAAGATTAAACACGACAGGCTTTGATGAGCTTTCAAAACTGGCAATGACCAATGATCCGTTTTTCCTAACCCGTTTCAAGGAAATCTATCCTGAATTTTACGAAACACTAACCGAAAAACACCCTCAACTTTCAGCAAATGATATTAAATTCTCTGCTTTTCTGAAGCTTAATCTTTCCACAAAAACTATTGCTCAGTATAAAAACATTTCCATACGTACTATTGAATCCAGAAAGTACAGACTTAGAAAAAAACTAAACCTGCCTTCTGATGTAGATCTTAATAAATGGATGATGGAATTATAAAATAGTAGCCTTACATTTTATAAAATTTTACTACTTGGAGAAATAATTTAATTTTTCACCTACATCAATCATACTTCAATTCAGCCTACAGTAATCTGAAATTCAATTAATTAATTATTTCAAGTACTATTGCAGTAGTATTCTTATTTGAAAATTGATCTAAATTTGACCAGAAATTAAAAGTTAGAAGTTAACATTAAAAACACAAATGATGTTCCTAAAATAAACTTCTAAAGAGTGGATCTCCAAATGTCCACTCTTTAATTTTTTTTAGTTTTTAAATTCAGTAAGGGGTTTTCTTACCAACCTAAAATTTTATTTTGGAGGTAAGAAAATAGTCACTAGTTATTACAAATTTCCGAAGCCAGAAGCTCATCCTATCCTGATTTTCGGGAATTTGTATTCTAGTTTTAAATTTTGGAGTACACGTAATATTCATAATAAATTGGTTGGTAGGAAAGCAAGTATCTGGAATTCATTCAATCCTATTCAATACTTGCTTCCTGCTTTTTGAAACAAAACACAAATTTTGAAGAAAAATAAAAATCGTTTCCATTGAAACGATTTTATTTTTTTGTCAATTATTTTACTTTATTAAATCTCTCTAAAGAAATCTCTTCATGCAAAGGAATATTCTGCTCTATAAATTCATACAAATTTTTAGAAAAATAACATCCGTTAAGAATCCCTCTTGCTCCTAAGCCATTGAAAACATATAAGTTTTTATGCTCAGAATGTCTCCCGATAATTGGTCTTCTATCTTTCACTGTAGGTCTAAAACCAAAATTGACCTCATTTATTTCAAAATTATAAGGATAAAATTCTGATAACCCTTTTGTTAGCTGTTCTACCGCAGAATCGTCAATATGATGATGCAGTTGTTCCCTGTCATACGTTCCGCCATAAAAATACAGCTCATCTTGAACGGGAAATAGAAAATGTTTCTTTTTAATCGTAATATTTTCCGGGATGGGCTTAGAAAGTTTTACTTTCATATGATGCCCTTTATTTGGAATGACAGGAATATCTGAAAAATAAGGGTTTTCCTTTACTCTCATTCCTTCACAAAATAAGATATTTTTAAATTTAAAATCTTTATAAACAGAATCGGAAGTATTCAATTGAGAATAATCAAATTTATCTTTAATCAAATGACCTTTATTTTCCAAAAAAACAAATAAACCTGTGAAAAATCCATTTACGTCAAGTCTTGCAGATTGATTAACCTTTCCTGACAGAAAATCGTTTTTTACTACCTCTAAATGATCGAATTTTTTATCTAAAAAACCAGCAAGATCATCATTTTCGGATTTTTTAAGCCAAAGCTTCTGTTCATTTTCATCATGAAAGATTCTATGAATACTAGATTCTATTAAATAATTTTTACCGGTATATTCTTCAATCTCCTTTAATGAACTTTTTAAGAAATCTATTTGTTCCTGAGCTTTCCAGAAGGTGGTAAATTTTTTAAGCACAACAGGGTTAATAATTCCTGCTGAAACCTGAGAAGCACTCTTCCTGCCCTCCGAAAACATCACAAAAGACTTGTTGTTTCTGATTAACTGATGCGCGAAAAAAAGCCCTGCATATCCATCTCCTACAATTATATAATCTACATTTTCCATAATAAAAAAACCTGAGTAAAAATACTCAGGTTTTCTATAATTATCAAGTCAAATCTTAGTAATTCCACATATCATTTTCCATTTGAAGGATTTGCGCCTTAATTCTGTCGCTCTCATCAATCTGATCTTCAGAATCTCTTGGAATATAGTCTTTGATAACACCGTCTCCTAAACCTGTTGAAGATTTAAAGATTACAGAAGAGAATCTTCTAGCGTTGATCAAATCATCAAAAGATAAATCTGCAGATGTATTTTTTCTATTGTATACGTAGTTATTCGCTAAAACATCTCTCGCATTTGGATAATACACCCAGAAAAGATCAATTAAATCATTAGCTCCAGGTATAGGTAGATTATCAGGACCTAATCTACCAATCAATTTTGGATCTGGACCCATTGCAGCAATTCCTAACGGTCTGTACTTCAATTGTCCGTCTCTTTTATCGATAAACCACATACCGAAAACTTTTAAAACTTTAACTTTCTCAGTTGTAGTTTCATAAACGTCAGTAAGCTCTTTTTTCTCTTGCTCAGTTAATTGACGACCGCTGTTCAAAATATTGATCGCTTCGTCATCAACTCTTACGTCAACTAATCTTGCTTTGATCTGCTCAGGAGTAAGTCTTTGAACGAAATTTTCATCGTCATAAACTTCTTTGATATCTCCATTGAACGCCCCATCCAATAGTAATTTGTATAGAGATTTGGTTTCTGTAGCTAATAAACCATCAGGATTGTTATAATAGAATGGCTGATTGATCTTATCATTCATATCGATAACTTCCCAAACAAACATGCTTTTAAGGATATCTTTATCATCAACAAATCCGTATTCCAAAGGCTTAACTTTCTTGTCGATAATCGTATCTCCTACTTTCATTTTGTTCTCAGCTCTCATTTTTCTGAAGTCTTCCGGAGAAGAAGCATTCAGGATAGTTTGGGAAAACACGAACCCCGAAACTAATACTAAAAAACTGCTAATATATTTTTTCATAATTCTTTATTATTGAGTATTAATTAATACAGGTGAAATATTCGGAACCTGCATAGTTCCTAATCCTACAGCAGATGCTTTAATATCAAAGATATAAACAGGATCACCAGGTCTTAAACTTCTAAACATACCAGCCGCACCTTGTAAACTACTTCCTTGAATCTGCATTGAAGCTCTACCAGGTATTCTTACCATGAACGAAGTTACGTTAAACGATACCGGGAAGTCGAAGTCAGGAATTACAGCCTGTAGATTTTGATTCTCTACCGAACCTACTGGTAATGTCAACATGTTTTTACCTCTGATCTGTCCTTGTGGAGGTGGTACATTTTTAATTCTGTACTCAAATACCTGAGTAAGTGATTTACCATAAGGATCTGTTCCAGATAAAGTAATTTTTAATATACTTCCTGAACCAGGTTTTACATCCCATTTACCTGGTCCTGTACTCTTAACAGTCGCACCTGGAGCAGATAATGAAAGTTTTGCATTATCAGCACCTAAGATTGAACCAGTAACAGGATTATCAAGACCTCTGTACATTACATTCATTTTATCAGCAGAAAGTAATAATCCTTTTTGAAGTTTAACTTCTAGAGGACCTGCGATAACATTATATGTATGTGTGAACGGATAGTTTGTAACTTTACCTGTTGCATCTGCCAAAGCAATATTACCACTTAAAGTATGTTCTCCAATTCCACTTGTATTAAGTGCTGCATACCCTTTTCCGTTTTCTTGTCTGTTCACTCCTGACATCACAATTTTGTTACTGTTAGAATAATTTCCTAACATCACAACTGCTTCAGCAGGTTTACCAGTAACAACATCCACAGGCGCTGAAACAATCGCTTCATAGCTTGAGAATTTGATACTCGCATCTACTTTTTCCTGTAGCATTAAAGCCAAGGCATCAGATTGTACGTTTCTTGCATCATTCTGAATAATTTCTATATTAGAAATTGCTGCAATTAACGGCTGATGATAAAACTTGTTTTGAAACCAAGTTTTATTATTCGGAGACTGACCTTTAGCATATTCAGCAATCAAAGATTTGTTTGCTCTGTCTACCAAAGATTTTAACTGAGGATTATTACCAAAAGTTGTATTGATATAATTTCTTACATCATCCATTTTCGCTTTCAAATCCAACGCACCTTTTGACGGCGTATTTTCTTCTCCTTCTTTAAAGAAATATTTTGTTGTAGCCTCATTGTTGTTTAATGCTGAGAAATTCTCACTAACATCAACAAGTTTTTTTGTTACTGGGTCTATCTCAACAAATTCAGATTCTTTTTTCAACCCATCTTTAATTTTTTGGGCATGAGAAACCAAATCATTAATTTTTTGCTTTAATACTTGATATTGAGCCCACGGTTGTGAGTAAGTATCAGGCACTTGCTGAGCTTTAGCTTCTAAAGTTTTCTCAAAAATATCCTCGTTTCTTCTTTCTGTTAAAAATCGAGTTTCTTTTAATGAGATTGTTGAGTCATAATATGACCTGATGATTTCTGCATCAATATTTAGGGCCATCATAGCGATGAACACCAAATACATTAGGTTGATCATCTTCTGACGAGGTGTCTGTTTTCCTGCTGCCATTCTCTTTTCTTTGTTTTTTGATTAAGTAGTTAAATTTAGAAATGGTGTAGGAATTAAGACTTCATAGCAGTCAACATACCTCCGTAAACTCTGTTTAAGTTATTTAAGTTTGAAGTTAAACCTTGTAACTCCTGGTTGAATTTTTCTGAATGCTCAGCAGATTTCTGCATATCAGCAACATACTTGTTAGCATATTCTGATTGCTTTTTACCGTTCTCCAACTGCATATTATATAATGCATTCATACTTTCCATATGTTGAGCAGCTTTGTTTAATTGCTCATTATATTTATGAGTAGAAGCCGATACGTCAACAGTTTGGTTGATCTGGTCTACTGAATTAGAGAATTTATCGATACCTGTTCTTAATCTTTCGAATAATTGAACATCAAGTTTAGCATCTTGAAGCATTTTGTCTAGTTTAGTAGAAAGAGAATTTTCTAATTCTGCAAACTGAGCAGCAGCATTGTTTTTAGATGCATTTGAGTGTAATGGATTTGGGTTTGCATGCTTATCTAATAATTCAGGATAAACATTTTCCCAAGCGTAAGACTCTTCAGATTTTGGCGGGTCGAAAGCGAAGATAATGAAGATGATAGCTTCCGTGATAAGTCCCACTGTAAGAGCGATGTTACCGTTAATTGGTCCCAAAGTAATGTGAGTAATTTTAAGCCAAGCTCCAAGAATTACAATTGCAGCACCGAATGAATAGAAGAAATTCATCCAAGCATCTTTAGTCTTAAACATATAAGTTAGTTTTTTTTAATGTTAAATAAAATTGTTATTGAAAATAATGGTTTTATAATTATCTGTTAACTTTTCTTGGCTTAACAGCAGCTTCAGGAATATCCTGTACGGTTCTAAATCCGATATAGCTTCTCGCTGAATCTTTTCTTTCCCAATCTCTTGCACCCGTCATCAACATATATCCTACATCTTTCCAAGAACCACCTCTTACAGATCTTTTTGTATCGGCTATATCTTTAGTAGAAGGATTTAAAGTAGATGAGAACCCGTATGAAGAGTTGTTATAAGCAGATAATGTCCATTCAGAAACGTTTCCAGCCATATCAAATAACCCATAACCATTTTTCTTAAATTTCTTTACTGGAGCTGTATATGTATAAGTACCTTTCTTATCGTCTTCCATATAGTTACCTCTCTTCGGTTTGAAGTTTGCTAAGTAGCAACCTCTGTCATCCATTAAATAAGGACCTCCCCAAGGATAAGTAGCGTTTTGCATTCCACCTCTTGCAGCATATTCCCATTCAACTTCTGTAGGAAGTCTGAACTGCAATGGTCTTTGTTTTCTTCTTTTTAAACTTTCGTTGTAATCTGACTTCAATTTTGATCTGAAGTTACAGTAAGCTCTTGCCTGATCCCAAGTTACCCCAACAACAGGATAATCTTTGTAAGCTTTGTGCCAGAAATATTGTTCGAACAATGGTTCGTTGTAAGCAAAGTGGAAATCTTTTACCCAAACAGTTGTATCAGGATAAATGGCAATACTTTCGCTTCTAAGGTAGTTTACACCTCTTTCTTTTTCAGCTACAGCAGCATCCATATCTCCCCATCTGTATGTGTATTTAAGTTTACTAACATCCAGGATTCTTTCATTACCAATTCTAGAAGAAGCAGGTAAATACATTGATTCTAAAACCTCTGCGTATTCTACGTCAGGATATTTAGATGTATTCCAATGCAATGGAACTTTCCAATCAATTTTTTTAGTTGGATCGAAAGTAGCTTCATCTCCGCCACCTTGTCCTTCCAAGTACTCTTGATATGGTGTTAAATTTTCTTCTTTTTGGGCAAGGTATGTATAATCTCCGATTGCTGTACCCTTTCCTTTACCGTCACCACCTTCTCCGGCAGCTTCAGCAAGTAAAGTTCTAGCAATAGAATCTCTTACGTAATTGATAAATACCCTGTATTCTGCATTAGTAGTTTCTGCTTCATCAATGAAGAAAGAAGAAACAGTAACAGTTTTTGCTTGTGCTTTCTCAGGACTGTTTGTGAAATCCTGATCGGTAAGACCAGCCACAAAAGATCCTGCAGGAATTGCAACCATGCCGTATGGTCTTTCCGCAACAAATGATTTTGTTTTTTCTCTTGGTATCAACTCTCCTTTTGTTCCTGGTTTCCCCACAGAAGAAGTACCACCACCTGAACAAGATACCGACGCTACTGACGCAGACAATAATAAAAGAAATATCCTTTTCATGTTAATTTTTATAATTAAGCCGTAAATATATAATTTTTTTAAGAAACTTTTAAGATTTTTTTTGAAATAACGAAAGAAATCTAAATTTATTTTATTTACAAGTATTTTTTATTCGACAGTTACAGATTTCGCCAAGTTCCTCGGCTGATCTACATTAGCACCTCTGTATACAGCAATATAGTAAGCTAATAGCTGTAAAGGTACTGATGCCACGATCGGCGAGAAACACTCTGATGTTTCCGGAATTTCGATAACATAATCTGCCATCTCACTTACTTGTGTATCTCCTTTATTTACAACAGCAATAATTTTCCCTCTTCTTGCTTTAATTTCCTGAACGTTGCTAACAATCTTATCATAATGTCCTTTTCTTGGAGCAATGATAACAATAGGCATGTTTTCATCAATTAATGCAATAGGTCCGTGCTTCATTTCAGCAGCCGGATATCCTTCAGCATGAATATAAGAGATTTCTTTCAATTTCAATGCACCCTCAAGTGCTGCAGGATAATTATATCCTCTCCCTAAATATAGGAAATTTGTCGTAGTTACAAAATCTTTTGCGATATTTTGTACCAATTCGTGCGTAGAATTCAGAACTTCTTCTATTCTTTTAGGAATAGCGTCTAGTTCCGAAATTAAGCTCATAAATTCAGCATTTCCTAAATTACCGTTATGTTTACCTAGTTTAAAGGCAATTAAGGTAAGAATTGTAAGCTGTGCCGTGAAAGCTTTTGTAGAAGCCACGCCAATTTCAGGACCTGCGTGAGTATATGAACCTGCATCCGTAATTCTTGCGATAGAAGAATCTACAACATTACATATACCATATATAAATGCACCTTTTTCTTTTGCAAGCTTCAGAGCAGCCATTGTATCGGCAGTTTCTCCAGATTGAGAAATAGCAATAACGACATCTTTATCTGTAATAATAGGATTTCTATATCTAAATTCTGATGCATATTCTACCTCAACAGGAATTCTTGCATATTCTTCAATAAGATATTCACCGATCAACCCTGCATGCCAAGAAGTTCCGCAAGCGATAATGATGATTCTGTTGGCATTTTTGAATTTTTCAATGTGATCCCAAATCCCAGCCATTTTGATAACTCCTTCATCAACAATAAGTCTTCCTCTCATTGTATCATGAATAGATTTTGGCTGTTCAAAAATTTCTTTAAGCATAAAATGTTCGTAGCCTCCTTTTTCAATCTGCTCCAAACTCAACTTAAGTTCCTGAATTTCAGGTTCAATTTTCGAATTATCATTAATTGTTCTGATGTCTACTCCATTTTCCAATGAAATAGTAGCCATGTGACCTTCTTCCAAATAAATCGCCTCTTTTGTAAATTCAACAAAAGGAGAAGCATCAGATGCGATGAAATATTCTTTATCACCAATACCGATTGCTAAAGGAGAACCTAATCTTGCCACCACTAATACTCCAGGGTGATCCTCATGCATTACAGTAATAGCGTAAGCACCATAAACTTCATTCAGAGCGTATCTTACAGCCGTGGGGAAATCCGTTTCAGCCTTCAGATCCATAAAATACTGAATTAGATTCACTAAAACTTCAGTATCTGTCTCAGATTTAAATGTAAATCCTTTTTCAGAAAGCATTTTTTTAATCGTATCATAATTCTCAATAATACCATTATGAATAATTGCAATCTTATTATTATTAGACAAATGCGGGTGAGAATTTCTATCACTAGGCACACCGTGAGTTGCCCACCGTGTGTGTCCCATCCCGATTTTTGCCTTTCCTTTTAATTGACGAGAAATATTAACAAGATCTTCAACCTTACCTTTCGTTTTCTCAACTTCAAGTTTGTTGTTTCCATCTTCCAGAACAATTCCGGCACTGTCATATCCTCTATATTCCAGTCTTCTAAGACCATTGATTACTATATCGTAAGCGTCTTGAAAACCTGTATATCCTACAATTCCGCACATATCTTTATCAAGTGTTTTTTAAGTTTTTATTTTGTACCGTAGATTACTTTAAGCTGTACTCTGTTTACATTACCTGCTTCTGTTCCTACAAATACGGCTCTACTCGTGTTATAAGGAGTAGATGTAAATTTATATCCAGCTAATCCTGTTCCGTCAGTATTAGTTTGGAAAGAACCCATGTCAATTCTGAAATATAATAACTCTTTTTTATCATCATAAACAGAATTTGCAGTTAGCGGTTCTATAAGTTTTTTTATAGATTGTGTAACAACAAAATCGTAGTGGGCAGCATCTTTATCTAAATCATAAGATTTATAAATAGTATACCCATTTGCTCCGGCTAAGTTTAATACATCTGCTGTAAAGCCCATTAATGTTTTTGCTGGGTTAGGTTTATGATCTATATATTTTTGTAAGAAAGTAAATGCTGTAGGTTTAGCATATCCATTCTTCCAAGAAGGATCTGTGTAAATTCTAATTTTAGCGGTGATGATCGCAGCTTTATTATCTGCATAACGTTTTTTAAGTTCATCGATTGTAGCTTGAGGAATTTTTATCCCAATAGAAGGTCCTCCCATTCCTTGTGTAAATAATTTCTTATCTCCATTTGTCTTATCTCCAATTGTAGCACTTCCTAATGCAGACCCCGCTCTGGCATATTGGTATTGACCAATATGTGTATTTGCAGAACCTAAAGCAAATGTATACGTTGTTTGAGGTTTTGTTGCCGGTGTTACATCTGTCTTATCATATTTATAATACATAATAAGCTCCATGTCGTTTGGAGAGAACTGGAACAAATATCCGTCACTTTCGTCAACAGAAATTTTAAGTCCTTTAAAATATCTGATAAAGTTAGAAGCATCCTGAAGCTCAGGCTGATCTTTCTTTGCTATAATTTTATTCTGGAAAAAAGTTTTATCTAACGGAATTCTAATTCCCGGAGCAGTAGTTGTGAATAGTGCAGCTCCACCATCATCTTTTGTAATTGCTACAGAACTAATGCTACCTTTAAATTCTTTTGATCCTAAAACAGCACCTGGAGGAAATACCTGATTAGACTTCACACTGTCTGAAGGTCCTTTTAAGAAATCATTAACTTCATTAACTGTTATATGAAATGTCCTTTTTGCCTTACCAAATTTTAAAACCGGATAAGTATTCACTACTTTTTTAGCATTTACAGTTCCATCGGCATCTGTTGTATATGTAAAATTATCATCTACAGTATTAGTAGTAATAGAATCAGAAGCATAAGTTGGTTTCATAACCAATACAACAGAGTCTACAACAGCATTCGCTCCAAAATCAGGATCATAAGTTGATAATCTTAATTGTGTAAGATAAGATGCCTTCTGCATACCGAACTGATCTTCATCAAAAGCACCAAGCACACCATAAGTTAATTTACTTGCATCACTACGAATACTATCGTTATTATTAATATTATAGGCAGTAACATCAAAAGATACCTCATTTCCCTGTGCTGCTCCGTCTAAAAATAACTGTTCACCAAGCGTATCTGCATCCGGCTCACAATTATAAAGTAATGCACTTCCAAAAATCACCAAAGATAAAACGGTGATCGCTTTTTTAATAGTATGAATCATTAAAAACGTGTTTTTTAATAAAGTTGATTTATAGAATCTACGTCAAGATATTCTGATTTCTCAGTAGATGTTTCATTGAAAGCTTTATCCAAGTCTTCATCTAAGAATTCATCTCCTTTTACTACCATATTTACGTAGTTCATGCTTTCCATGACAAAAGTTTTAACCGTTGGATTATCTAACGCTTTTAATCCTGAAATATTATCAAACTTAAGTTTTTCGTTAATATTTTTTGCCAAAGGAGCGTCTTTTTCGTTGTATAGAGAAAGAACAATTTTAGCGTCTTTGAAATAAGTATCAGACTCGTAATAAGTTTTCAGATAAATTGGAACGAAAGAAGCCATCCATCCATTTAGGTGAATTACATCAGGAACCCAGTTTAGTTTCTTGATTGTTTCAATTACCCCTCTTGCAAAGAAGATTGCTCTTTCGTCGTTATCCTCGAAGGGTTGTCCTTCGTCATCAAAATAATATTGTTTTCTTTTGAAGTATTCTTCGTTGTCAATAAAGTAAACCTGAAGTCTTTCCCCAGGAAGAGATGCTACTTTAATAATAAGAGGTTGATCTAGATCATTAATAATAATATTCATTCCTGAAAGGCGAATTACCTCATGAAGCTGGAATTTTCTCTCACTAATTTGTCCAAATCTTGGCATAAAAACTCTTACATCATTGCCTTCATTGTGCATCTTAAGTGCCATTTTGTTTACCACTGCAGCCATATTGGTATCTTCCTGATATGGATACATTTCTGTAGTAATGTACAGTATTTTTTGATTCGGCATAAACTTCTATCTAATTTTTTGTAAAAATGCTTTAATGTGCAAAATTACAAAAAAACATCCAACATTAATTTAATTAACATTTTTTTACGATAATTCCCTTTTCCAAATTATCAAAACCACACCTAATTATATGATATTTTTAGTATTTTTGAAATACTATTAAAATAAACTATGGAAGTTTTAAAAAGTAAGAAAGTTCTTCAGGATTTCATTGAAAGACAGAAAGAAATGGGCAAAAAAATAGGTTTTGCACCTACAATGGGTGCTCTTCATAATGGGCATTTATCCCTGTATGAAAAGGCAAAAGAAGAAAATGATCTGGTAGTATCGTCAATTTTTGTTAATCCTACCCAATTTAACAATCCTGAGGATCTTAACAAATATCCGCGAGATATTAATAGAGATATTTTAATCCTTAAAAATTCAGGATTAGTAGATGCCGTTTATATTCCTGAAGTTACCGATATCTATCCCGAAAAAACTGAAAGCCAGAGCTATAATTTCGATGGTTTGGAAAATGAAATGGAAGGAAAATCGAGACCGGGACATTTTGATGGGGTCGGAACGGTTGTCGAAGAGCTTTTTAATCAGGTAAAACCAGATACCGCTTATTTTGGTGAAAAAGATTTCCAGCAATTAGCCATTATCAAGAAAATGGTTGAAAAGAAAAAACTTCCGGTTAAAATAATAGGCGTTTCTATTTACAGAGGTGAAAACGGATTGGCATTGAGCTCAAGAAATCAAAGATTACACGAAGACAGAAAAGAGGACTCAAAAGTTATCTATGAAACATTAAAAAAGGTGAATGAATGGTTCAGAGTAAAGCCAATTTCAGAAATTAAAGAAAAAGTACAGGATATTTTCGACCAGCAAAGAGGAATGCAATTGGAATATTTCTTAATTGCAGACGAAGACACTTTAAAAGAAACAGATTTTTTCTATAAAGGTAGAAGTTTCAGAGCATTTATTGTCGTGATTGTAGATGGAGTGAGATTAATTGACAATATGCATTTGGATTAATTTAAATATTTTAAATTATTTTTCAAGATAAAAATCAGTGTTGTTTAATTATTAAGCAGCACTTTTTTATTTAATGTAAAAGAGTTTTGTTTTGGAATTTAAATAACTGAATTATTAAAATTGAAAAATTAAGATGTATACAATAAAAAAATCGAAGGCTTCTTGAGAAAGCCTTCGAAACACCAAATCACAAAATATTAATATGAAAAAAATTTACTTTTCAGTAAACTTGTGACCCGGCTGGGATTCGAACCCAGGACCCATACATTAAAAGTGTATTGCTCTACCAGCTGAGCTACCGAGTCGGTCACTTATCGACGAAAAACATTTAAAAAAACGATTTCCATTTTTAAGAGCTGCAAAGATACACTATTTTTTTGTACCTGCAAAAATTTATTTTAAAAATTAAAGGCTTCTTGCGGAAGCCTTTAAAACACCAAATCACAAAATATTAATATGAAAAAAATTTACTTTTCAGTAAACTTGTGACCCGGCTGGGATTCGAACCCAGGACCCATACATTAAAAGTGTATTGCTCTACCAGCTGAGCTACCGAGTCGGTCACAATTATATGATAAATATAAAATTAAATTCTAATAAATCACATTAATTATTTCAATTTTTCTGCAGTGTGCCTGCGACTGGATTCGAACCAGCACATCCTTAGGAAACCACCCCCTCAAGATGGCGTGTCTACCAATTTCACCACGCAGGCAATAAATTACAAAATCTAGTAATTTTCTTGCTAGTGACCCGGCTGGGATTCGAACCCAGGACCCATACATTAAAAGTGTATTGCTCTACCAGCTGAGCTACCGAGTCGGTCACTTTATCAACGATTAACACTGTGATAATGTCCCTCGTTTTTAGTGGTGCAAAGATATGAGTTTTTTCTTTATCTCAAAACTTTTTCGCACATTTGTTTAAAAAAATTCATGATAATTTCACTAGTCGGATACATGGGAAGTGGCAAATCTCACATTTCCAAAATATTAAGCGAAAAAATCAATTTTAAATTAATTGACTTAGATAAAGAGATTTCTAAAAGAAATAAATTAACGATCCCGGAAATCTTCGAGAAAAAGGGGGAAATCTACTTTAGAAAGCTGGAAAGAGAGACTTTGGAAGAGCTCTTGGCAACACAGGAAAACTTGGTTTTAAGCCTTGGTGGGGGAACTCCGGTTTATTATAATAATATGGAAATCATCAACCACAACTCAAAAAGTATTTTTTTGAGGGCTTCAATTGCGACTTTAGCCGAAAGAATTTCGAAACAAAAAGAAAAAAGACCTTTGATTGCGAACATTTCCGAAGAGGATCTTCCTGAATTTATTGCAAAACATTTATTCGAAAGGAATGAATATTACAGCAAAGCACAATTTATTGTAAGTACGGATGCGAAAGAACCTGAAAAAATTGTCGACGAAATAATAGAAAAGCTCTATCTCTAGAGCTTTTTATTTTTCAAATTAATCTTTGTTTTCAGAATCATCGCCTGTTTCGCCAAAGAAATCATCCCAATCTGTAAAATCTGATGCCACATCGTTCTCATTTTCTACATAATCATCCATATCTCTTCGGTCTCTCTTGGTTGGCCTACCCTCTCCTTTGATTCTGTAATAATCCTGTGATGCTTTTCTCATTTTGAGGATTTCATACTGCTCTTTATCCGTCACATCTTTTATGTGAAGCGGTACAAGTTTGGCTCCCATCCTGCTTTTAGGGATCTGAATCACTTTAATTTTATAATCAATCTGATTTTTACGGATCTTAATTACATCTCCTTCTTTTACCTCTTTAGAAGACTTCACAACCGATGTACCGATAGAAACTCTGTTCTTTTTAATCTCCTCAGTAGCAATGGTTCTGGTCTTATAAAAACGAATACTCCATAAAAATTTATCTATTCTCATAATTTTTTATACTTTTGTCGTTATATTATTTGTAAAGTAATTAAAGTTTTTGAAATGAAAAAAATATTTTTATATATCCTTGCAGGATCTTTATGTTTTTCTGCTTGTAAAAAGGATGATGATGAAGTGGCAACTTTTACAGAGCCGGATGATATCGCAACAAGAAATTCATATGATGAACAGGCGATTCAGAAGTTCATGGATGATAATTATCTGGATACTCAAGGAAATATAAAAGCATTCAGTTCAACAGATACTACTGACGATAATTACAAAAAATTATCTGAACTTAATCCTGTAAAACTTCCGTCTGGTGTTATTTATATTGTGAGAGACGGAGCACAGCCTTCTCCCGGTAAAACAATTGAATCTAACAGTCAGATAAGAACAATGATCAAAGCCAACTATTATCTTGCAACGAACAGTGATGGTATCGCTTTTAATCCAGCTTATACAGGATCTCTTCTTAATACAGTTGATGGTTCAGGATCTCCTGTTACGGATCCATCATTTTATTATGTTAAAAAATCTGTTTTAACAGATGCAACAACAGATGCAGCAAAACTAAGAAGTTACTACGAAATTGAAGGTCTTCAAGAAGGTTTAAAGTATTTTAAAGCATATGATAATAAACCTGATGGTGATACTTACAACTTACAAGGGGTAATTCTTGTCCCTTCAAAAGCAGCTTTTGCCAGAGACCCACATTATAATTACACTGGATATACTCTTCAAAACAGATGTTTTGTATTTAATTTTGAAGTTTATAATGCACAAACAAGACCTACCAATCAGGAATAAAAAATTAATGTCCCGTCCTAAAAATCCGATACAGATTATAGGTCAAAAATAATTAATTAAACCAAAGCAACAACGTTTTTGCTTTGGTTTTTTGTTTTATAGGTTTTCATTTGCAATGTTTGTTGTTGGTGCATTTGGTTTGGAGTTAGGTAATGGTTTGAAAAGTGAGGACGCAATTCATTGTAAATCTCTATTGATTCATCTACTATTTTTCTTCTCAACGGTGTTTTAAGATCATATTTATCAATATCAAATTCTTGTTTTAAAATACCGTTTATCCTTTCTGCTACGGCATTCTCATAAGGATCTGAGTTTTGCGTCATACTGCATTTGATGTCGTTTCTTTCCAATATTTTTTGGTATTCGTTCGAGCAATATTGTAGACCACGGTCAGAATGGTGTATCAGCGATTCTACATTCACTTTTTTATTTTTCAAAGCTTTCTTTAAAGCAATCAAACTACTTTCTGTATTCAAATTGTCTGCAACGTGATGTCCTACGATTTTCTTGGAATAAGCATCTGTTATCAGACTTAAATAACTGGGATTTGCCCTGTTTCCAATATAGGTAATGTCTGCAACCCAAACTTGATTCGGTTTGGTGATCTGATAATCCAATATCATGTTTTTATGCTTTCTGAAGCGATGATGCGAATTTGTCGTGACGTGATAACTTCTCTTGGGAATAATCAGTAAATGATTGGCTCGCAAAATGTCAAAGAATTTATCTCTGCCAATATTCAATAATTTCAGAGGTTCTTTTAACATAAAATACAATTTCTTACCACCAATTTTTGGCTGCATTATACGCTTTTCCTTCACCAAGGCGACTACCTGCTGAGCTTTGCTAATGCGCACGGTGCTTCGTTTTAAACTTCGATAATAGACTTGTCTATCCAATCCGGACAATCCGCAGGTGAAAACTAAAGTTTCTTTTTCTGTTCTGCGGAAGTTGCTGATTGTGCGGATGCGGAGTTTTTTCGTATATCAATCTGATATTCACTCTCCGCAAGATCGATCATCATATCGAAGAAAATTGCTTTTTTATCGGCAATGTAGGCTTGGCTTTCCAGGAGTGCTTTTTGTTTTTCGAGCACTTTTACTTCAGCCTCCAATTCCATAATTCTTTGTTCAGGAGTTTTTTGCATAGAATCCGGTGTTTGATTGTCCCAATCAAAGTTACCATATTTTCTGAGCCAATTTAAAATAGTAGAACGAGATTGTATCGCATATTTCTTACGACATTCGGTAATTCCCAACTTACCAGACTCAATTTCTTTTACAATCTGAAGTTTCAAACTCAAACTGTAATCTTTTTGTGTGCGCTTTAAATAAAGCGTTTCTAAATGTTCTTTCATAACGATTCTTTTTTTTGTATCGCTATTTCAGGACTAGACATAAGATAAATAAAAAAAGCGCTTCAAAACGAAGCGCTTTTTTATGCTTAAAATTTAAGATCTCGATTTCTGTTTCACATTCCCCAAAATATCCGGGAAGTAAAGATCTGCCAAATGATCAAATTCGTCACCTCTCATAAACATAGTAGCATCTACTTCTTCATAAGAACTTCTTCCGGCTGCGGCAATTAGTTCATTACAAGTGTGTAGCGTGTTTTTATGAAAATGATACACTCTTTCTGCTTTATCTGTAACATCAAGCCCTTTGATCAACATTTTATCTTGTGTGGCAACTCCGGTCGGGCATTTGTTATTGTTACATCTCAACGCCTGAATACAGCCTAAAGAAAACATAAACCCTCTCGCATTGTTACACATATCGGCACCCATTGCAACTGCTCTCAAAATATCCAGACTTGTTAAGACTTTTCCGCTGGCAATGACTCTTAACTTATCTCTTACATTATAATTATTCAATGTTTTGTTAACAAAAATCAGAGCCGGTTCCAAAGGCATCCCTACTCCATCTGAAAACTCAGGTGGTGCAGCTCCGGTTCCTCCTTCTGCTCCGTCGATGGTGATAAAATCAGGATAAATTTTTAAGACGTTCATCTGAACACAGATATCTTCAAACTCTTTGGTATCACCGATACACAATTTAAATCCAACCGGTTTTCCGCCCGAAAGTTCTCTCAATTGCTGAACAAATCTCAACAGTCCTGCTGCACTGGAAAAAGAAGAATGTGACGGCGGAGAAATAATTGTAATTCCCGGTGTGACGTGACGGATTTTTGCAATTTCAGGGGTATTTTTTACGCCTGGCAAAACTCCTCCGTGACCTGGTTTTGCGCCTTGAGATAATTTAATTTCAATCATTTTTACATTCGGAAGATTGGAATATTTTGTAAATAATTCAGCATTAAATTTCCCTTCGTTATCTCTGCAACCAAAATATCCTGTCCCGATTTGCCAGCAAAGATCACCACCTTCCAAATGATGCGGAGAAATACCTCCTTCACCTGTATTATGGTAGAAATTACCTTTTTTTGCCCCTCTGTTTAAGGAAATCTGAGCTCTGTCGCTTAATGCACCAAAACTCATCGCTGAAATATTAAATAATGAAGCATGATAAGGCTGCGTACATTGTTCGCCTCCTACCCAGACTCTCGGCAGTTCTTCTGAAGGAGATTTAGCATAAATCGAATGCTTGATTCCTTCATATTTTCTATGATTCACTTCCAACTGAGTTCCAAAAGGAACTGTATCACTCAGGTTTTTTGCACGTCTGTAGACTGCAGAACGCTGATTTCTTGGAAATGGTTTTCCATCTGTTTCCCTTTCGATGAAATATTGCTGCATTTCGGGCGAAATACTTTCAAAAAAGTATCTGAAATACCCAACAACAGGAAAATTTCTTAAAATAGCGTGTTTCGACTGGTAGGCGTTGTAAACGCCCAATGCATAGAAGGCAGACAACGAAATCGGTATCCAATAATCTGCTCTAATTAGTAATGCTATAGTCCAAGCGACAATTACCACCACAATTCCCCAAGATAAAAATTTATCTCTCATATCATTTTGAATTTTCTCAAAGTTAAAAAAATACAGGAGACTTTCCCACATTCCAGTCATTAAAAACGATGAATTTCCGGTCATTTTTGATTTTTACTTTATCAAATGAGAGTAGAAATTCTGTATCTTTCAACCAAACTATTAAAATCATGCCACCACAAAAAAACAAAGTAAATTATCCAAAATATAAGCAACTTTTCACATTTCAGCGTTTATTAATCATAATTCCTTTCGCGTTTTTTTCGATCAATAATTTTGCTCAAAATTTAATTCGATATGATGTAAGTGAAAATATTTCCATTAAAATTCCGGATAACTTTAACGTAGAAGATACATTACAGCAAAATGTCGTAAAGGCGTTTGTCGGAGATGATATTATCATGATTATTAAACCTAAAAAGGGAATTTCATATGATATGGAAAGCGAAGAAGATTTAATTAAATTTTATAACGGTTTCCAAAAAGGAATGTTAGAAAAAACTAAAGGAAAAATAATCGATAAAAAAATCACAGAAATTAATGGCTTAAAATTCTTGCAGGCAAGTTTTAATACAACCATCAGTGGTGAACCTAAAATATGGGATAATTTTACTGTCCTTTTAAATAATTATCCCCATTCATTCATATTTATCAGATCAAATGAAACAGATAAAAATTTCACCGATCTGGAACAGAAAATAATATCATCCATAAAATTCGGCAAAGGAATAACTCTTCAAAATCAATTTAATAATGATGAAGTAAAATTAACTGCTTATAAAACAGGTGAAGTTATTGGTCGATTATTGGTTTATGCCTTAATTATTGGGATTATTATATTCTTTATTAGAAAAAGCAGAAAGAAATAAATGATTTTCTATTAAATCTTTTCTAAAAAGCTTTCAAAAGAATTCATCACAGAAACCGTTCCGTCGGCTTCAATTCTTTCTAATTTCAAGAATTCGATCTGGTTTACAGACGATGGGTCAAAATCTTTTTGCACTCTCACATAATTTTCTGTGAAGCCGTACATTTTGCCGTCTTTATTTTCGTGCTCCCAAAGAACAGGAAGTGTCTTTCCCAGTTGGGTTTGATAAAATGCCATTTTCTTCTTTTCAGAAAGAATTCTAAGCATTTTGTTGCGTTTTTTTCTTTCAGGAATTGGCACAACGCCTTCCATTCCTACAGCTTCCGTATTTTCTCTTTCAGAATATGTGAAAACGTGCAGATAAGTGATAGGAAGATCATTCAAGAAATTATACGTTTCCATGAATAACTCTTCAGTTTCTCCCGGAAAACCAACGATTACATCAACACCAATTGCCGCATCGGGCATTACCTCACGGATTTTATTGACTCTGTCGTTGTATAATTTCGTAAGATAACGACGCTTCATTTTTTTCAATAAATCATCGCTTCCTGATTGCAACGGAATATGAAAATGCGGAACAAAACTCTTGCTTTTAGAAACCAGTTCGATGCTTTCATCCTTCAAAAGATTGGGTTCGATAGAAGAAATACGTATTCTTTCGATTCCTTCCACCTGATCAAGCTCTGAAATTAGGTCTAAAAAAGTATGTTCGTGTCGTTTGTTTCCGAATTCGCCTTTACCGTAATCACCGATGTTTACACCCGTTAAAACAATTTCTTTGATGTCTCTTCCGGCAATTTCTTTGGCGTTATTAATGACATTTTCGATGGTATCGGAACGCGAAATCCCTCTTGCTAAAGGAATCGTACAGTACGTACATTTGTAATCGCAACCATCCTGAACTTTCAGAAAAGCTCTGGTTCTGTCGCCGATCGAGTAACTTCCAATAAAGAAATCAGTTTCTTCAATTTCACAAGAATGAACGATACCCTCATTATCAGATTTCTCCAAATCATCAAGATAACTTAAAATATTGAATTTTTCTTTGGCTCCAAGAACCAAATCAACGCCTTCAATCTGTGAAATTTCTTCAGGTTTCAACTGTGCGTAACATCCGACAATTACCACCAAACCTTCAGGATTGGCTTTCATGGCTCTTTTTACGTGAAGTTTGCACTCACGGTCGGCGTTTTCAGTTACCGAACACGTATTGATAACGTAAATATTTGCACTTTCATCAAAACCCACCTTGTCGTACCCTGCATCTGTC
Organism: Chryseobacterium ginsenosidimutans; assembly: GCF_024807225.1. Taxonomy (GTDB): domain Bacteria; phylum Bacteroidota; class Bacteroidia; order Flavobacteriales; family Weeksellaceae; genus Chryseobacterium; species Chryseobacterium ginsenosidimutans. Next base: position 1,319,826 of record NZ_JANUCO010000001.1, on the reverse strand, counting down.
AATTGACGGGCAATGGTAGATGTTTCCGCAAAATTTAATTTGCAGCCAAGGGTGTGAAATGCGGCAGTTCTGTGAAAGTGAGACATTTATTTTCCTGAATTTTGTGGGTGCAAAGATAATCAATTTAATATGAATTTTAAATTGATTTGGTCTATAGTTTATAATCGTCTCTGACATCAGGACTATTTGCAAAACAAACAGAAGATAAATTTTGAATCTCTGTCTCATCACTTTTTTGTAAATCTCTGATACACTGCTCTCTTATCTCCCAAATTTCATCCAAACTGTAAGAAACATTTTCATCAGAAATCCAATCTTCCAGAAAACGTTTATGAAACAAAACTTTTTCGGTCATAATTTCATTGTATTCTATCTCCTTTTCAACCAGTAATTTATTTTTAAATTGTGAATATTCCGAATTGGGTTTTGTAAAATCAAAGTATTCGTCATTAATTTTGAGATAATTGTGAGCTTCAGGTATATAATTTAAACTAAACTTGTCTAAAGTATTTTTAATTTTAAAAGTATATTCCGCATCCATTTTAAAAATTCCAAGAATTAATATCACATCCGACTGATGATTTTCAAGTGCCAATTTTCTCAGTGTTGCATGTTTTGTGCTGCAAGTACCACCCAAATCATCAAAAATACATTTGATATTATTTTTATCAGCATTCCTTTTATATGGCAATTCTGTAACAAATTTGCAGGCAGTATGAAAATCTGAAATATTTCTATTTAAAAATTCCTCAGAAATAACTCCTTTGTTTTTATGTACGGTGAAATTCTTCATTTTTCAGAGAATTGATTTTTCATTTCAGAATTAAATTCCTGCGATGCATTTCTTGCAATGGAAAGCGTTTTCCAATCATCATTTTTCATCATTTTTGCAAGATAAACGATCTGACCGATATGATAAGGGTAATGTGCCAATTGACGAAAAACAGCATCTATCACCAACTGTGGTTCATTTCTGATATAAAGTGTAGAATATAAATTATCCTCATTGACTTGATTTAAAGCATCAAATAAACACTTCCAGCCTTCTTCCCAATAATCTAAAACTTCTTTTTTGGTGGTAAAAGTATTAATAAACTCTTCGTCACGATTGCGCCAGCTTTTTTCGCCGTCTTCCGTTAAAAAATTAGTCCATCGCGACAGCATATTTCCTGCAATATGTTTTACAATAATCGCTATGGAATTACTTTCTTCATTGTATTTCCAAAAGATCTGCTCCTCAGAAAGCTGTTCAAAAGTTTTGTCACCAAGAGATTTGTAATACTCAAAACGTTTTATAAATAAGTCTTTCATACTGGCAATTTAATATTTTAATAAAAACCAATTTACTATTTTTCGCGTATATAAATGTAAATTGCAGCCTATGAATTGTAAGATTAGCCATTTTATGCAGGATTTGAATTCCTTAAACATTGAGCATCTTGAAAAATGGTTTACTGATGAAACTGTAATCTGGATTCCGCCCGCCAAAGAAATTTCCGGGAAGACAAGAATCTTAGCATTATTCAGAGCTATTTTCAGACGTTATGAAAAGATCGAATGGCGTGTTTCTGAGATCTTTGCTTTAGGAAATGATAAGTATTTTTATCAAACCAATTCTTTAGGAAACATGAACGGAAAAGGAACTTATGAAAATGAAATCTGCACCATCATTCATTTTTCGGAAAGTGGAAAAATAGTATACCTTTCTGATTATTTTAAAGATACAAGATCCTTCAACTAAAAAACCATCTCTTTCAAGATGGTTTTATTATGTATTAAAATTATTTTTATTCTCTGTTTTTCACCATTACCCATCCGGAATACTTGAATAAGGTGTTCTTTTTATCATTCTCATTCCATGTTACGGAATACCAATAAGTACCTGTCGCTACTTTTTTTCCTGCGATGGTTTCCGTCCCATTTATAACCGTTAAACTTATCTGCCTGGAAAATTTTTGTTCCGTATCTGTCAAAAATATTGAATACTAAATTTTGCTTGCTTCCCAATGCAGAATAATCGATAACATCATTAATACCATCTCCGTTTGGCGTAATTACATTCACCAAGTTCGGAACAACAATCGTAATATCAATAGGATCACAATCGTACGCATCTTTCACCAAAATATGACTGTCACCACGAGGAATATTAGTAAATGCATTAGAATCCTGCCAGTTAATTCCATCTATCGAATATTTATAAGGTGGCGTTCCTCCGGTAACATTTACCGTAAAACTATTATTCGAAATATCAACGTTTGAAATTACAGGCTGCTCGGAAGCATACACTTTTACGTCTTGTTTTGTGATACATTCTCCTGTTTTAAGTTTAACCCAATATGTTCCGACTCCTACATTATTAATTACCTGAGTCGTTGCTCCTGTACTCCATTCGTAGCTTGTAAAACCGGGACCGGCATCTAATGTGGTCTTATCTTCCATACAGATTATTTTATCTTCCAGAATACTTGAATATACCGGAGCAAGCACAATTAAAGTCACTTTGGCGATAGCATAACAGCCGTTCCCATTAAATACTTTTATAAAAATCACGCCGTTTGGAGCGATATAAGCTGTCGGAGTAGGAATTTCATTTGTTCCGTTCTCTGCATCTGCTAAAGACGGATAATATTTTTTAGTTCCTGTTTGTGTTGTAACCTGCGCAAGGGTAAGGTTGAATGACGCTGTCGAAGGTTTTGATTCAATAAAACATGATCTCAAAGTTGCCTCATTGACAATAACTACCGGATAAAATTTTAATGAAATTTCGGCAACTGCCTTACATCCGTATTGAGAAGTAATACTCACATACACTGTACCTTCTGCAGATACAAAAGCTGCAGGATTGATAATTTCATTAATTCCGGCATTAAGATCACCCAATGAATTATAATATTTTTTAACCGCCGTAGGATCGGCAAATACCGCCGCAGAAGTAAGATCAAATGTTCCCACCCCCGCATTGTTATTATTACAACTGTATAGAATAACATTATTTCCCGAAATATTTCCATGTTTAAATTTAAAAGAACCGACCTGTTTACAAGAATTTATAGGATTATTCGGATTGGCAGGATCTTCATAATGTATGCTGTAATAGTACGTAGAAGTTGTATTAACTGTTTGAGGTGCTAAAATAGGATTTGCTCCCGAAAGCGCATCATTCTGAGAAGTATGATAGCTTATTACAAAATTAGCGTTACCATTCAGAATACCCGCAGACAACGTATTAAAATTAAAAATCATAGGATCTTCGCAAACAATTATTTCCCTTGGATCTGCAGGATTTGCAGCAGGAACTCCCGGTACAATAAACGGCTGAGTCTGTATAGTAGGATTCGTAAATGGTGAAGCCAAAGTAGCCGTTCCTCCCCAAGTTAAAGAAAATGGAGCCAATGTAGGATTAAATACATCAACCCAGTTATCTATATACAAATAATAAGTTTGTCCCGGTAAAACATCCAGATATTTACAGTAAGGCGTCAATGAACCTCCTGCAGCACTTATAATGGTGCTCGTCATATTGAGTCCGGTTGCGGCTCCCACTCCGATCACGGTTGCAGCGTTACATCGTATTGCTGCACCTAAACTTCCGCAGGTAACATTCGGGCCGTAAACTGCCCAGTCATAATCTGCATTCGGATCGCTTGGAGTAAGATCAAAAGTAAGGGTTCCGCCGGTTGCGATGGTAATTTTGTACCATATCGAATTATGTTCACCCGAGATGAGACATCCTCCCAAATTTTCATTAACTGCGCCAATTCCCGATGGAGAATAAGTAATATTAGAATTTCCGCAAACCGTAAGTGCAGTAGAACAATCTGCCTGAGAAAAAAGAGTTCCCGATAAAAGCAACAAAAAAAGTAGTAGATGTTTTTTCATATCCTTTCATTTTGATTATTAATTTAGTAATGTAACTGTGTGTATATCAAATGTAAACATTTTACATCAAAAATAACTTATCTAAGAAAGAATAATTCAATAAAAAAGGAAAAATAGTATAATTTTAATAACAAATCACTTTATACTTGTCATATTTCCGCAAAGATTTTCTAAATGAAAGATTTTATGAAACGGACTTTTCACTTCATTCAAATGTTCTTTATCCTGAATAAAAGTGTATCGGGAAGCAAGAGAATTCATGTCTGAAACAATAACCAGCCAACATTCATCAACCGTATTGTCGTAGTAAGGAAATTTCTCGTTTTTCTTTTCAATTAGCTCTAAAATTTTCTCCGAACAAAGCTCATCAAACAGATTCATATTATATTCATGAGTGATGAAAACATTTCTGCGATGGGAAGATTTTCTAATGCTTTTCACATATCCCACAGGTTTTCCTTTTTTAATGCTTTTATAGATATTCAGAATAATTTCTTCATGACTTTCCAGCGTATCCATTTTAATATTCGGGAAGAATTCTAAAAAATAAACACCACGATATTTCGTAGTGTCCTCTTGTTCTAATAATATTTCAGCCTGACGGAAAATCTTGTTCAAATTGCTTTCAACCTTTTTCATTTCCAGATGGTTAATGACTTCAGTTAATTCTATTCCGATCTTTTTGTCGTTGAATTTGGCGATAAAGTCTGGACTTTCGCAGGTAAGGTTTTCAAATTGTACGTCCGGAAAATGGTGCATAAAAGAATTGAGGAGTAAAATCTCAGCTTTCTTCTTATATTTTTCACGGTCATGAAGCGGAGATTCATCTATTTTACGATGATACTTCTCCATCGGCTTTTTTTTCAAATGTCGATTCAGGTGATATAAGCTTAGATTTTTAATTAAATCTTCATCAGAAAATGCCTTTTTCATTTGTTAATTTTTATTATCGTTATGGCACGCATAAAACCTATGGTTTCACATCACGAAAGTTTTGATTTTCAAAATTTTACCTATTAAAGGTAAACAAAAAAAAGGCGTGAAATCTATTTTTAATGTTAATTTATAAAATAATTAATCTGGAGTTTATTTTCATAATCGATACCTTTGGTTTCATTATAAAACTCTTATGTATGGATTTTAAAAATTTTAAAGTACCCTTTAGTGTAAATCCACAATATTCTAAAAAAGTAGCCTATTTCTCGATGGAATTTGCCATTGAGCAGGTTTTAAAAATATATTCGGGAGGTTTGGGATTCTTGGCAGGTTCTCACATGAGAAGCGCTTACAACCTGAAACAGGATCTTATCGGAATCGGAATTCTCTGGAAATTCGGTTACTACGATCAGGCAAGAAATCACGATCAGACTTTACAACCGACATGGACAAGAAAGATGTACAGCTTTCTGGAAGATACAGGGATAAAATTTCAGATTGAAATTCACAGTGCGCCGGTTTGGGTGAAGGTATATTACCTTGATCCTGAAATTTTTCACACCGCTCCGATGTTTTTTCTTTCGACGGATGTTCCTGAAAATGATCATGTTTCAAAGACAATTTCCCATAAACTCTATGATGCCAACGAATCTACAAAACTGGCGCAATACATTTTACTGGGAAAAGGCGGTGCAAAATTACTGGATGAAATAAATGCTGAAAGAGATATTTATCATTTAAATGAAGCTCACGGACTTCCTGCTGCTTTTCATTTGTTGAAAAAATATAATGGAGATCTGAATAAAGTTAAGGAAAAACTGGTTTTCACGACCCACACTCCTGAAGAAGCCGGAAATGAAAAGCATAACTTAAAACTGTGCTACGACATGTCTTATTTTTCAGGTTTCAGCATGGAAGATGTGAAAAACATTGAAGGTACAGATGAAGAACGTTTCAATCACTCGCTTTGTGCTTTGAAAATGGCAAGAATTGCCAATGGAGTTTCCCAACTTCACGGTGTCGTTTCACGAGCGATGTGGAGCAAATATCCGGGAATTTGTGAAATTACTTCCATTACCAACGCTCAGGAATTTAAATATTGGTCGGATAAACCGCTTTACAATGCGAAAGATGAAAATGATGAAACTGTTTTCGATTACCGTAAAAAACATTTAAAAAAGAGATTATTCAAGATTGTAGCCGATCAGACGGGAAATTTATTTAATCCGAATATTTTTACGATTGTCTGGGCGAGAAGATTTGCGGGTTACAAACGCGCCGATTTGCTTTTACACGACAAAGACCGATTTTATAAATTATTAAACCATCCGAAATATCCTGTACAAATTATCTGGGCAGGAAAACCCTATCCGATGGATTATTCTGCGATCTCCACATTCAATTTATTGGTTGAAGAAAGCAAAAATCATAAAAATATGGCAGTTCTTACAGGGTATGAATTGTCATTAAGCAAGTCTTTAAAACAAGGTTCAGATCTTTGGTTGAACAATCCGAGAGTTCCGAGAGAAGCTTCAGGAACTTCGGGAATGACCGCCGCAATGAACGGTTCGGTGAATCTTTCGACAGATGATGGATGGATTCCTGAATTTGCAAAACACGGCGAAAATTCTTTCGTGGTTCCAAATGCAGATTATCACAATATGAGTATTTACGAGCAGGATAATTATGATTTAAACAAATTATATGAAATCCTTGAAAACGAAATTCTTCCGGCTTATTACGACAATCCAACTCAGTGGAGAAAAGTGCAGTATAACTCGATGAATGATGTGAAAGACCAATTCAACAGTGATAGAATGGCGGATGAGTACTATAGAATTATGTATAATCATAAAGATTAATTGCGAAGAAAATCTTCATTTAAAATAACAAAATCGGTTTGAAAAAATTTTCAGACCGATTTTATCTTTATGTATTAATCAATTTTTCTTTTTGGGTGTTTTCAACCCTTTTTCTCTGGCTTCAGAAATACCGATGGCAACTGCCTGTTTTCTGCTTTTCACTTTTTTCTCCGGAGGAAGATTTCAACTTTCCTTCCTTGAATTCGTGCATTACTTTTCCTACTTTGTCCTGAGCTTTTTCCGAATATTTTGTCTTGCTCATGATGGTGATTTTTTAAGATTTTGGTAAGGAAACTCCTAATTCATAAACTTTAGCGTGCTTCAAATATTTTGAACGCTCTCTCGATGTCACCGATTCCAAATGGTCATTTTTCAACACAATGATCGGGTCTTCTATATTTTCTATTTCAAAATTGGCAAAATATCGCTCATCCGGACTTGTTTTATCATTACTCGCTTTTATTTTCTGGAGTTCATCGGCATATTTTCTAAATCCCGGATTTGATGAATGGATAAATTTATACTCGTCACCTGCATCCACAAAAAAATGAAGTTTTTTATCTATTAAACCTGCATCCTGACAAATTTCAGGATTGTCATTTCCGTCTTTAAAACCTACTTCCACCAAATTTCCATCTTTTTTCTGAGCACATTCTTCAGCATCTTTAAAACTTGAAAATCCGGTATATACGATCTGATCGTCGAGAACGTAACGATTCAGCTTTTGGTTAAAGGCATTCGTTTCCATAATTATTATTTGATTGATTATTCTTAATGACATTCAATTTTGTTGCCAAATTATATTCCATTAAAAAATATCACCATTGTATGATATTTTTCATTACTTTAGAGCCTTAATTTTAAAAAATTATAATCACTATGAAAAATCTAAAAAAAATCTCAAGAGAACAATTAAAAGAAGTAATAGGTGGAGCTCTACCAGGAATGAAAAGATGTTATGATGAAACAACTTGCCAAGTTACAATTTACTATGCTCTAAGTGTAATAAACAGTCCTTGTGCTACAGATTTACCTGTATGTCTTCCTCCACAGCCTTAAAATCTTAAAAACGATTAAATAAAGCAGAATTCGTAAGAGTTCTGTTTTTTTTTATTTATGCTAAAATATTATCAAGAATTATTAAATTTGACTCCATTAAAATTAGAAATGAAAAAATTCTTACTAACGCTAACAGTAGCAGCTGCATTTCAAAGTTTATCCGCTCAGGAGATCACTTTAGATAAAATATATTCAGGATATTACCGTGGAAAAGGCATTGCCGGAATCACTTCCATGAAAAACGGTGAAAACTATTTGGTTATCGAACAAGGTGGAATCGCAAAATATTCTTACAAAACTTCTCAAAAAGAAGGAAACCTTGTAGACGGACAATTTCAAAGCTATGAATTTTCTGATGACGAGTCTAAAATCCTTTTGCTAAAAGACAGCCAGCCGATTTACAGACATTCTTTCTTAGGGAAATATGATGTTAAAGATTTAAAATCAGGAAAAACAATCAGTCTAAATGAAGGAAAATCTGTTCAGGAAACCGAGATTTTCTCCTGATGCGACGAAAATTTCTTTCATTGTTGATAATAATTTATTCTACCAAGATTTAAATTCAGGAAAAATCACTCAAATAACTGAACAAGGCGTTAAAAATAAAATCTTAAACGGTCTTGCAGACTGGGTATATGAAGAAGAATTTGGGCATGCAAGGTTGTATGAATGGACGAAAAACTCTGACGCGATTCTTTTCGTAACATTAGACGAAACTGAAGTTCCGGAAATCTACATTCCGATTTACGGGAAAACGCTTTATCCAAGTGAAATGCGTTACAAATACCCAAAAGCAGGAGAAAAAAACTCTGTGGCTTCAGCGCATATTTATCAATTAAGTGATGGTAAAAAAACGAAAGTTAATTTAGATAATTTCAAAAATTATTATATTCCAAACGTTATTCAGACGGCAAAACCGGACGAAATTGTTTTGATCACTTCAGACAGAATCCAAAATGCTTCTGATGTTTTAAAAGTGAATACAAAAACAGGAGCTGTTCAGAAATTATTCACAGAAACTGACGAAAAATGGATCGATACAGACAGTCCGACCTTAGAATTTTTAGATGATAATTCTTTCCTTTGGGGTTCTGAGAGAGACGGAAACCGCCATTTGTACTGGTACGACAAAGATGGAAAGCTGAAAAAGCAAATCACAAAAGGAAACTGGGAAGTAACCGATTATTATGGATTTAATCCTAAATCTAAAGAAATTTACGTTCAGACAACAGAAAAAGGAAGCATCAATAAAGTAGTTTCTAAAATCAATATCGAAAACGGAAAATCTCAGCTGATCTCCAACGCAGACGGAAACAATTCTGCAAGTTTCAGCAAAAACTATAATTATTTCATCGAAACATCTTCTACCGCAGCAAAACCTTACACTTATGTTTTAAAAGACGGAAACGGCAAAGTGGTAAAAGAGCTTCAGAATAACAACGAACAGCTTCAAAAATTTAAGACTGATAATTTTGTTGCAAAAGAATTCATCACCATTCCAAACGATGCGGGAGATCAGATGAATGCTTGGATTATTAAGCCTAAAAACTTTGATCCGAACAAGAAATATCCATTATTCATGTTCCAATATTCAGGTCCTGGTTCTCAACAGGTTTCAAATTCTTGGGACAACGGAAACGGAACTTGGTTTGAAATGTTGGCGCAAAAAGGGTATGTTGTAGCTTGTGTTGACGGACGTGGAACGGGTTATAAAGGAACTAAATTCAAGAAAGTGACTTATATGAATTTAGGAAAATACGAAATCGAAGATCAGATTACCGCTGCAAAATGGTTCGGAAACCAATCATACATCGATAAATCAAGAATTGGAATGTTCGGATGGAGTTTCGGAGGTTATATGACGAGCTTGGCGATGACGAAAGGAGCTGATGTTTTCAAAATGGGAATCGCAGTGGCGCCGGTTACCAACTGGAGATATTATGATTCGGTTTATACGGAAAGATTCATGAGAACACCTCAGGAAAATGCCGATGGATACGATAAAAACTCTCCTACTGAATATGCAAATTTATTGAAAGGAAAATTCTTATTAATCCATGGAACTGCCGATGATAACGTACATTTCCAAAATTCTATGGAATTCTCAGAAGCTTTGATTCAAAATAAAAAACAGTTTGATTTCATGGCTTATCCTGACAAAAACCACGGAATTTACGGTGGACAGACAAGACCGCAATTGTATCAGAAAATGACTGATTTTATTTTGAATAATTTGTAAAAGTTCAATCAAAATTTAACCATAAAAAAATCCGAATCTTATGTATGAGATTCGGATTTTTATTTTCTTGTTTTCCATTCTTCAGGATCTCTGGAAGTGTGGAAAACGGAATATATTTCAATTATATTTTTCTCTTCATTATAAAAATAATGAATTCCGTAGGGAAACTTCTTGAGGAATACAATTCTGTTATGGTCATATCTAAGTTCAAACGACAAAGGATTTTCTTTAATAAAATTGATTTTCAAACGAAATTCTTTAATAAAATTGTTTCCTAGTTTTTTATCAATTTTCTTGTACCAATCGTTGATTGCCTTTAAATCATTTTTAACAAAATGGCTATAAATTAATTTAATCCCCACTTTCTAAATCATTTAAATAGTCATCCATTTCAGATTCAGAAACAAAACTTTGAGGATTATTTTGTGCATATTCCATCCTCCTTTTTGTCTCTTCTTTCTGCCATTCCGGAACTTCATATTGTTTTCCTTTAAAATGTTTATGCTTCAAAAAGTCGATAAAATCATTCACTTCTTCGTAAAAATTTTCGGGAAGTGTTTTGATATTATTTTCTAAATCTTTTAATGTAATTTCCATTTTTCTCACCTTTATTTTATCAAAGTTAGTAAAATTCAATTATTATTTTTAAAATTCTATATTTGTGAAATTTGAAATTTATCAACTATGAAGACTAAACATCCTAAAGGGTTGCCTTTCCTCTTCTTTACTGAAATGTGGGAGCGTTTCGGGTACTATTTAATTCTCGGAATTTTTGTTCTTTACGTCATAGAACCAACCGGAATGAAGGGCGGTCTCGGACTTCCTGATAAAACTGCAGACGACATTTTCGGTACGTATATCGCGTTGACTTATTTGACACCTTTTATTGGCGGATTTTTGGCGGACAGAGTTTTAGGGTATATCAAATCCATTTATTTAGGTGGAGTTTTAATGGCAGCCGGATATATCGGGATGGGTATTTTCAAAGATCTTACTCTATTTTATTCTTCGTTAGCATTAATTATTATCGGAAACGGTTTCTTTAAACCGACAATTTCTACCTTATTAGGAAATCTGTATTCCGAAGAACCTTATAAAGCAAATAAAGATTCGGGGTACAATATTTTCTACATGGGAATCAATATTGGAGCGTTTATTTGTAATATTATTGCCGCTTTTATGCGAAATAAATTCGGTTGGGGTGAAGCTTTTATTACCGCCGGAGTCGGAATGTTGATTGGAATGGTCATTTTTACGATTGGTAGAAAGCACTACATTCATGCAGCTCAGATGAAACCTGTACAGGAAGGCGATACAAAGCTTTCTGAAATTATGCTTAAAGTTTTCTTACCAGCAATTATTGCAGGAATTATCGGTTGGTTTATTCCTAAAAATATTTTTGGAAGTGACAGTACGGATGCGTTTATTTTTGCATGTATTCCTGTAATTTATTTTTATGCTTCTCTTTATTTTAAAGCAAAACCGGAAGAGAAATCATCCATCGGAGCTTTGTTATCGGTGTTTTTAATCAGTATGTTTTTCTGGGCAGTTTTCAAGCAAAACGGTACCGCTTTAACGAGATGGGCAAATTATTACACCGACAGAAGTGTTCCTGCCTCAATGGAAAAACCTCTGGAAGGAATTTACATGGTGGAAGGAAAAAGCTATGAAAATAAAGAAGTTCCTGTTTACGACGATCAATATCAATCTCAAAAAGATAAAGACGGAAAACCTATTAAACAAACCGGAAAAGACATCTATTTCAAGAATATTTCTCCTGAACAAAAAGCCAGATTAGAGAAAAATCCGGAAAGCAAAACTTATTTGTACAATACAGAATTATTCCAGTCGATCAATCCGTTTTGGGTCATTGCTTTGACACCTATTATTGTGGGGTTCTGGGCTTTATTAAGAAGAAAAGGCAAAGAACCTTTGACGCCTACGAAAATTGTCTTGGGATTATTTATTTCGGGATTATCCTGTTTGGTGATGGTTTTAGCAGTTTGGGCGGGAGATAACGGCGCTATAAAAGTTTCGCCTTGGTGGCTGGTTGCAAGTTATGGTGTCATAACAGTCGGGGAATTATGCCTTTCGCCGATGGGACTTTCTTTTGTTTCAAAACTTTCTCCTGCAAGAATTACAGCCTTAATGATGGGCGGTTTTTTCTTAGCCAATTCAGTCGGGAACAAACTTTCCGGAATTTTGGCAAGCACATGGTACAGCTATGATAACAAAATGAATTATTTCCTTGTAAACTTCGGATTGTTGATATTTGCTACCCTTTTAGGTTTATCAATGTTGAAAAGATTAAACAAAATCATGAAAGAAAAAGGGCATTAATCCTCAATTTTCATAAAGAATATGAAGCTGTAGAATTGTTCTGCAGCTTTTTTATTTAAAAAAAAAATTAAAACCTTGCCGAAAACACAAAAAAAACTATATTTGTCAGTCTTAACAAAAATTAACAATAAAAATGGATAATATTGAAGCATTAAGTCCGAAACCGGATGAATTTGTAGAGGGTAAAGGTTCCAGACATCCAAAAGGATTATGGGTTCTTTTCGGAACAGAAATGTGGGAGCGTTTCAACTTTTATGGGATGAGAGCACTTTTGACGCTCTTTATGGTAAATTCCCTATTAATAAAAGAAGCTGATGCAGCAATCATCTATGGTGGATTTTTAGCTTTATGTTATCTTACTCCTCTTTTGGGAGGTTTCATTGCCGATAAATACATCGGAAACAGAAATGCGATCTTAATTGGAGGATCATTAATGGCGATTGGTCAGTTTTTACTGTTCATCAGTGCGTCATCGTTTTCCGCAGATTTAGGAAGTGCAAAAATGATCATGTGGGGCGCATTATTCGTTATTATTTTTGGTAACGGATTCTTCAAACCCAATATCTCATCAATGGTGGGAAGTCTTTATCCTAAACAGGAAAAGTCTAAATTAGACTCGGCTTTTACGATTTTCTATATGGGAATCAACATTGGTGCATTCTTAGGACAGTTTATTTGTCCATACGTAGGAGATGTGAAAGATGCTACAACGGGAGTAAGAGATATTTTCGCTTTCAAATGGGGATTCTTAGCGGCTTCTATTGCAATGGTAATCGGAACGATCACATTCTTTATTCTTAAAAATAAATACGTAGTAACACCGGAAGGAAGACCTATCGGTGGTTTACCAAAAAATAATACAAGCGCAGATTTTGAAGAAGGTGAAACACAAACAGCAAAATTCACTGGAGCATCATTAGGGATTACAGGAGGTATGTTCGTTGTTTTATTCTTCGTTTTTAGATATTTATTGGTTGGCGAATTCGGATTCAAAGCTGTGGAAATGGGGCAATTAATTAAAGGGGTAATTTATCCTTTCATTTATGCAGCCGGTATTTCTTTGGCATTCTTAATTATGAGTTCTGCCGAAAACAAAATTGAAAGACACAGAATCTGGGTAATCTATATCGTATCATTCTTTATTATTTTCTTCTGGGCAGCTTTTGAGCAGGCAGGATCTTCATTAACGTTTATTGCCGATAACCAGACAGACAGAAATATCTTCGGATGGAATATGCCACCTTCAATGGTTCAGATCTTCAACGGTATTTTCGTTGTTGCTTTGGCAGTTCCTTTCAGTTTATGTTGGGATAAATTAAGAGCAAAAGGTAAAGAGCCGGTTTCTCCTATGAAACAGGCAATTGGTCTTGCTTTAATCGCTTTAAGTTATTTCATCATTGCACACAATGTAAAAGATCTTGGAAATTCAGGATTATTGGCTATCAAATGGTTAATGCTTTTATATTTCATTCAGACTTGTGGTGAGCTTTGTTTATCTCCAATCGGTTTATCGTTGGTTGGTAAATTGGCTCCTAAGAGATTTGCTTCATTATTATACGGAGTTTTCTTCATTTCTAATGCTGCAGGGTATGCTTTGGCAGGTTCATTGGGAGCATTGATTCCGGCTACAGGAGATAAATTCTCTAAAGCACAGGAAATCGGAGTAAATCTTCAAGAAGTTTTAGATAAAAAAGTAACATTAACAGCTGATCAGGCTGCAGCTTTTGAAAAGGCTCAATTACCTTTAGCAAACCCAACTTTTGTAGGATTTGAAATCCACAACTTATTTGAATTCTTCATGGTATTCGTAGTTCTTTGTGGTATTGCTGCTGTTATTTTGGCATTAATTTCACCAATCTTAAAGAAAATGATGCACGGTGTAAACTAATTCACATCAATAAAATATAATTAAAACCTCTGTTAATTCGGAGGTTTTTTTTATTTTCGTGTGATGGAAATTTCCGAAGATTCTTTATTTCAATCAGTAAAAGAGATTATTGCTCATTCGCGCGAAAAAGTTTTTCGAATAGCGAATTCTACTCTATTGCTAACGTATTGGCAAATCGGAAAACTGATTGTTGAAGATGAACAGCAAGGAAAAGAGCGCGCCGAATACGGAAAATACACCTTAAAAAATCTTTCTAAAAAATTGACTCTGGAATTTGGAAAAGGGTTTGATGAAAGCAATCTAAGGAATATGCGATCTTTTTATCATTCATTTCCAATATGTGACGCATTGCGTCATGAATTGAGCTGGACACATTATAGATTATTAATAAGACTTGATAGTTCAGAAAAAATGAATTATTATATTAATGAATCCATCCAAAATAACTGGAATTACAGAGATTTAAAACGACAAATCAATTCCCTTGCTTTCGAAAGAGTTTTAGATCATAAAAAATCACCCACCGAAACCATTCACAGCGTATTAAAAGATCCCTATATCTTTGAATTTCTGGGCTTGAAAACCGACGAAAAAATATCAGAAAAAGATATTGAAACAGCAATTATAGATCATATTCAAAAATTCTTGCTTGAATTCGGAAAAGGTTTTGCCTTCGTCGGCAGGCAACAGCATATTTCTACCGATACTTCAGATTTTTACATCGATCTCGTTTTCTACAATTATATTTTAAAATGTTTTGTCATTATTGATTTAAAAACCGGAGAACTTTCTCATCAGGATATCGGGCAGATCGATATGTATGTCAGAATGTACGACGATCTGAAACGTGGTGAAGGAGACAATCCTACCATCGGGATTTTACTATGTTCTGAAAAAGATGAAACTATCGTAAAATATTCGGTTTTAAACGATAAAAATAATCTTTTTGCCAGCAAATATTTGTTGTACCTTCCGAAAGAAGAAGAATTAAAACAAATCATAGATCAGGATAGAATTCGTTTCGAATTGGATCAGGATGATAATAAAAACGACTTAAATTAAATTCAATCATATACAATTATGAGCTTAACTTTAGATGAAATACAAAATTTCAAAGGAAAATACCCTAGGCAAATCTGGAGCCTTTTTTTCTCTGAAATGTGGGAACGTTTTTGTTTCTACGGAATGCGCGGAATGTTGGTTTTCTTTATGATCTCCCAGCTTAATTTCCACGAAAAAGAAGCCAATTTACAATACGGTGCAACACAGGCATTCGTTTATGCTTTCACTTTTATTGGTGGGTTATTTGCCGATAAAATCTTAGGTTTCAGAAAATCTCTTTTTTGGGGAGGAATTTTAATGATTATCGGAAGTTTAATTCTGGCAACAGATCCTCACAAATTCTTTTTCTTGGGAATCGCATTTACCGTTGTAGGAACAGGTTTCTTCAAGCCCAATATTTCATCAATGGTTGGGCAACTTTATAAACCAAATGATTCAAGAGCCGATGCCGGTTTTTCATTATTTTATGCTGGAATCAATCTTGGAGCTTTGCTTGGTGGATATTTTTGTATTGCCATCGGAAAAGGAGAAATTCTATCAAGTGTAATTTCTGAAGCATCAAGATGGAATGTAGCTTTCGGATTGGCAGCTGTTGTAATGGTGATAAGCTTAATTAATTTTATATTTACTCAAAAAAGATTAGGAACAATCGGTCTTCAACCCGGACATCCAGATCACGAAATAAAATCTGCCCCAATTCCAAAATGGCAGGAATACGGAGTTTATGTTTTATCATTAATCTTCGTTCCGATCATCATGGTAATGGTGGCAAAAACAGAATACACAGATTATTTTATGTGGACAATCGGACCATTAACATTGATCTATTTATTCTACGAAATGACAAAAGTAACGTCTGCGGAGCGTAAAAAACTTTGGGCAGCTTTGGTTTTCATCTTATTCTCAATTCTATTCTGGGGAATCTATGAGCAAAGTGGAGGTTCTTTAAGTATTTTCGCAGCAAAAAATTTAAATAAAGATCTGCTTGGTTTAGATCCGAATGGGGTAAACAATTCCGGAGGTGCATTTTTTATTATTTTCCTTGCTCCGTTACTTGGATTGCTTTGGATTTGGTTAAATAAAAGAAAAGTTGAGCCGAATACAATCATCAAATTCGGATTAGGATTTATTTTCTTGGGACTTGGATATTATGTTTTATTTGCCACAAAACTTTTTGCAAATCTTCAGGGAATTACTTCACTTAATTTCTTTACAATTGCTTTACTGGTCATTACTTTGGGAGAACTTTGTCTCTCTCCTATCGGATTATCGATCATGACGAAGCTTTCGACAAAAAATCTTCAGGGTATGATGATGGGAATGTGGTTTTTGGCTTCAGCTTACGGGCAATATGTTGCAGGAATCATCGGAGCCGGTTTAGCGACGGCAAAAGAAGGCTCTACCAACTATGATGCTTTAATCACTTATACCGATGGATATAAACAATTGGGATTATATGCTGTAATTGCCGGAGTTGTGCTAATTTTGATCTCTCCATTTGTAAAAAAATTAATGCAGGAGGTAAAATAAAGATAAGGAATTGCTTATTTTTACGTAAACGATCAAATCATGAAAAAAATTATAAGCATAATCTGTCTCTTTTTCTTGACTTTCAACTTTGCGCAGGTAAAGTGGATGACGATTGAAGAAGCTTTGAAAGCCCAGAAAGAGAATCCTAAGAAAATATTAATCGATTTTTATGCAGACTGGTGTGGTCCGTGTAAGATTATGGATAAAAAAACTTATGGAAATCAGGTTATTGCTGATATTTTAAATGAAAATTATTATCCTGTAAAATTTAATGCAGAAGAAAAAAATACCTTTGAAATTTTCGGAAGAACATTCTCAAACCCAAATACAGAACAGAAAAAAGGAAGAAACTCATTGCACGAATTCACGCAATATATGAATGTAGGAGCTGTTCCGAGTACTGTTTTTTTGGATGAAAAAGGTGATCAGCTGACAATTTTACAAGGAGAATTATCTGCCAAAGAACTGGAACCTTATTTAGAATTAATTTCAAAAAATTTATTTCGGAAAATAAGAACAAGAGACCAATGGGAAGATTATCAGAAAAAGTTTAAATCGAAAATAAAAGATTAATCTGGATTCGAGTTTCGAATTACGGATTTACAAACTATAATTAAGGCTTTCATTTTTTTGGAAGTCTTTTTTATTTTCCCGAAATTCGGACTTTTATTTTTTCATCCAAAATATCCATTAAAAACTAGAAACCCGCATCCTGAAACCCTAAAAATGAATCTCGAAACCTCCATAGAATACGTAAAAGGAATCGGTCCTGAAAAAGCCAAACTCATCAAAACTGTGTTGGGAATTTCTACTGTGGATGATCTTCTGAACTTTTTCCCACTTCGTTATTTGGATAAAAGCAAGGTTCATAAGGTTTATCAACTTCGAGATGTTACTACTGATGTTCAGTTAAAAGGGAAAATAACGAGCGTTCAGGAAATACAGACCGGAAAGATCAAACGACTTACCGCGAAATTCAATGATGATACAGGAGCAATGGATCTGGTTTGGTTTCAGTATTCAAAATGGCTTAAGGAGCAGCTTCCAATTAATCAGGAAGTTTATATTTTCGGGAAGATCAATGTTTTTAATAATCAATTTTCTATGCCACATCCGGAAATAGAAGTTGAGGAAAAAAAGGATACCGAAAATCGTTTAAAACCCATTTATCCAAGCTCTGAAAAGTTAACGAAAAGAGGGTTGAATCAAAGATTCTTTCAAACTGTTTTAAGAAATATCTGCAAAGAAATCCCGAATCTTCTTCATGAAAATTTCCCGGATTATCTGATGAAAGCTTTTAAATTTTTGTCCAGACAGCATACGTATCTCAACATTCATTTCCCAAAAGATATGGAACATTTTGAGAAGGCAAATTATCGTTTAAAATTTGAAGAATCTTTCTTTTTCCAGTTAGGATATGCTTTAAAAAAGCTTCATCATAAAAGTCATACCGCAGGAAATCCGTTTCCCGTTGTCGGCGATTTTTTTAATGATTTTTATAATAATCATCTTCCGTTTGATTTAACGGGTGCTCAAAAAAGGGTTTTAAAAGAAATCCGTCTGGATATGAAACGACCGATCCAGATGAATCGTTTGCTGCAGGGAGATGTTGGTTCCGGAAAGACAATGGTAGCTTTATTGACGATGCTTATCGCGAAAGACAACGGTTTCCAAAGCTGTCTGATGGCTCCCACGGAAATTCTTGCGCAACAGCATTATAACGGAATTAAAGATTTATTAAATGGAACTGAAGTCAATATTCGTATTCTTACCGGTTCTACCAAAAAATCTGAACGAAAAATCATTCATGAAGAACTCGAAAATGGTGAACTTTCTATTTTGGTGGGAACTCATGCTATTTTGGAAGATAAAGTGAAGTTTAAAAACCTTGGTTTAGCAATCATCGACGAACAACACAGATTTGGTGTTGCGCAGAGAGCTAAACTTTGGGCAAAAAATATAATTCCGCCGCATATTCTGGTAATGACTGCCACTCCGATTCCTAGGACTTTGGCGATGAGCTTTTATTCTGATCTCGATGTTTCTGTGATTGATGAAATGCCGGTCGGAAGAAAACCGATTATTACCGCTCATAGACGAGAAAAAGACAGAGCGTATGTCTATAATTTTTGCCGTGAAGAAATTCAAAAAGGGCGACAGGTTTATTTCGTTTATCCTTTAATTGAAGAATCTGAAACATTAGATTATAAAAATTTAATGGAAGGACTTGAACATGTGATGGAAAATTTCACGCATTACAACGTCACGATGCTTCACGGGAAAATGAAACCCGATGAAAAAGATGCTGCCATGAATTATTTTGCTTCCGGAAAAGCAGAAATAATGGTAGCCACAACGGTAATTGAAGTTGGTGTAAATGTTCCTAATGCTTCGGTAATGGTGATAGAAAGTGCGGAAAGATTCGGCTTATCACAGCTTCATCAGCTTCGTGGCCGTGTCGGTCGTGGCGCTGAACAGAGCTATTGTATTCTGATGACTTCCGATAAATTGTCGAGTGACAGCAGAACGCGCATCAAAACAATGGTTGAGACGAATGACGGATTTAAAATTTCTGAAGTCGATATGCAACTTCGTGGTCCGGGAGATATTCTGGGAACGCAGCAAAGTGGTGTGGTAGATTTTAAAAGGCTTGATCTTGTAAATGACGCGGCGATCATTAAAACAACTAAAAATACGGTAGAAAAGATCCTTGAAGCCGATCCTTTATTATCAAGACCGGATAATCTGATTATTAAAAATTATTATCTGAGAAATTACAACGGGAAAAATAAATGGAGTAAAATTTCATAAAAAAACCGCGAAAAGAATTTAATCTTCACGCGGTTTCCCCCTTATAAAACTGTTTTTTTTGAAGAAATTACTTTGCTTCAGTAAAATAATTTACTCTAATTTTTTGCTTAATATTTTGTGATGTGGTGTTTGGTATGAAAATATCTAAAAATGTGATTTGATTATTAAGCTCAAATAAAGTAAAAAATAACAAAATGAATTATGTTTCCAACTTAATTATTATAAAAACTAACTGAGATTTCACCAAAGGATTTTTTTAATGAAACGAATATATCCTCGGGTTACTTTTTAAGTTTTCATGATTGTACCGTTTTGTTTAAAGATCTTCTTCGCTTTATAATTGGAAATGATATAATTCATTTTGTTTAACTAACATTGTGATTTTATATAATTTAGTTTCTTATCCGAAACAATTATTCCCTATTCATTTATTGTTTTCTATATAATAAATCTGTGTTCCTAATTTTACATTTAAAAATAATTTTTTTGGAAAAAATCCGTTTTATTTTAAATGTTAATTATCACCCTTATGTGAGTATTACCTTACAAATATAAAACATTAATTTCAATTGCAAAATAGTTAATTAACTTTTTTTCACACTTTCATGATAAAATTATTTTTGTTCAGTCCTGAAGTATGATATTGCCAATTAATTGTCATTATTTCGGTAAGCACTTTTTTCAGATCTTTGTAGTTATCAGGCTGTTTCATAAAAATATTTGCTTCTTTTACAAAAACTTCTTCCTCTTCCTCAACCGAAAGACGATCCGAATAAATTGCCGTTACCATATGATCAAACTTAAAATCAGATTTAATCTCAACCAAACATTCTAAACTGCTTTTTGAGGGAATATCATAGTTCATAAATAAAATTTCGGGGATCATTGCCTCTTCGCTGTTCAGGTAATTCATAAGATCTTCACCACTAAAAAATGTCCGAACTTTGATTCCCATTTTCAAATCCTGAAATATATTTTTAAAAAGCACGTGGCTGCCTTCATCAGAATCTGCCAAGATCACATTAACATATTCTTTATTCATACAACCTTACGATATTGCTGATCAAAATGCTGGGTTTTCCTTCTCATCATCACGATTTTCTGAAACTGGGAAGGTGTAATTCCTGTTGTGTTTTTAAATTGAGTGCTTAAATGAGCCACACTGGAATAATTCAGTCGGTGAGCAATTTCCGTAAGATTTTGCTTTTTTCTGATCATCAGTTCTTTCGCATGTTCTATTTTTTGAATAATAATGAAATTTTCTATTGAAGTATACGTAACCTCAGAAAAAAGATTAGACAGATAACCGTAGCTGTGATTCAGTTTTTCTGCAATATAGATCGATGCCTTTACGGGAATAATTTCGTTAGAGAAAACCAATTCTACAATCACATCTTTGATTTTTTGCACCAACGCTGTTTTCTGGCTCTCTATAATTTCTATCCCGTAATCTTCAAGGCTTTTCTTAAAAGTCTTATGCTGTTCTTCCGTAAAAGATTCGTAAAACTCTACTTCACCGACGTTTACCAATCGGTATTTCAAGCCCTGTTCCTTTAGTTTTTCATCCAATATCTTCTTACAAAGCGTATTGAAATCAAATTTCACATACATTTTCATCCTATTAATGTATTTAATGTTGATGTAAATATAATTTTTTTATTTCAATTATAGGTGAAATAGTGCAAATTCTCTATTCAAAGCATACATACAAAAAAATCCCTGTATTGATGAATACAGGAATTTAAACACTAAGGATGAAAAAAAATATACTGATAAAAAGCCAAACAGCTTAAGACCAAGCATATGAATGTATTATATTTATGTGATTTGGTTCTATTGCAAAGATGAAGAAAAAAAATACATCACCTCTTATAGAATTACAGGTAAATGTTACAGAATTTTAAGTCATTTACTTGTGAATTAAAAATTCCATTAAATAATCGTCCATGAAAAAATTATTCCCTATATCAAAAATACCTTCATCATATACGCTGTAACCTTGTGATTCGTAGAATTTTTTTGCTGAATTATGCTTATTTACATTTAAAATAATTCTTTCATCTCCACTCTCTTTTACTTTCTCATTTAAAAATTCTAATGCTCCTTTTCCGAAACCTTTTCCTTTACTTTCCGGAATCAGATAAATTCTGTGAAGTTTTGTAGTTCCTTCTTCATAGTTATTTTCATACCCGATAAATCCTTCAAAAGAATCGTTGGTTTCATCTTTAATTAAAAAATAATGATAATTTGATTTCTTTAAATGATCCGCAATTTCTTCCTGAGAATACATTGTCGACAACATATATTCCATCTGTTCGCCGGAAAGTATTTCTGCATAAGCATTTTCCCAGGATCTTCTCGCCAAATCCTGAATCAAGGGGATATCGTTTTCTGTGGCTTTTATGAATTTCATATTTTGATTTTTATGATTAAAAAAAGTGAAAAGCCTAAACTTTCCACTTTATATGTATTGTAAATTTTACTTTTAAATGTTCGCCATTTCAGCTTTAATTTTAGCATACAATCCTTCTGAAGCAGCAACAAGAGGAAGTCTTAAATAATTTTTAATGATTCCTTTTTCAGTTAGTATCACTTTAATTCCGCAAGGGTTTCCTTCTGCAAAAATCAATCTTGTGATCTCAACCAATTTGTTGTGGATTTCATATGCTTCTTTCACTTTTCCGTCAAAAGCCAACTGAACCATTGTAGAAAATTCTTTCGGATACCCTTGTCCGATAACAGAAATCACCCCATTTCCACCTGCTAAAGTTACAGGAAGCGTGAATTCATCATCACCAGAAACCAAATTGAAACCTTCCGGCTTTTTTCTTAAAATATCAAAATACTGAAGAATATTGGGTGCAGCTTCTTTAATTAAGAACAAATTCGGGAATTCATTTGCCAAACGTAAAGTAGTTTCTGCTTCCACATTTTGCCCCGTTCTTCCTGGAACGTTATAAATAATGATATTTTTTCCTGTAGAAGCCAACATTTTATAATGCTGATAAAGCCCTTCCTGATTAGGTTTATTATAATATGGAGACACAGAAAGTACCGCTTCAAATGCGGATAAATCTGCTTCTTCGATTTGTTTCTTTACTTCAAGAGTATTATTGCCGCCAATTCCCAATACTAAAGGAAGACGTTTATTATTAACCTTAATGATATGCTCAATCACCTGTTTCTTCTCCTCTTCAGAAAGCGTTGCAGCTTCTGCCGTAGTTCCCAAAACAACTAAATAATTGGTTCCGTTTTCGATATTGTAGTCAATAAGTTTTGTTAAACTCTCGAAATCAACGGATAAATCTTCATTAAAGGGCGTTACCAACGCAACACCTACTCCTTTTAAAATGCTCATCTGTTAGAATTATTTTTGCCAAATTTAATAATTTAAGCTAAGAATTTACAATAAATAATAATGTTTTATTATACATATAATTATATTTGCATATACTAAAAGATAATTTGTTGCATATGAAAAATAAATTCTTGTTACTAGGAATTGTTCTGGCTACACTTTCCGCTTGTAAGACGGCTTCTCCGTTGCAGGTGGCGAATGTGGAGACTCAGAAGAATATTTCTATTAATAATGAGCTAAAGAATGACGAGGAGTTTGTAAAAATTATTGAACCTTATAAGCAAAAACTGGATAAAGAGATGAATCAGAAGATCTCTCACACCAATGTAGACCTCACAAAACAGGGGGACAATAGTAATTTGGGCAATCTTTTAGCAGATTATACATTCGATGGAGCTGATGAATGGACGAAAGCAAACCTTCAAAAAAATGTAGATGCCGCATTGATTAATATCGGAGGAATCCGTACAACAATCGGACAAGGCGATATTTTACTTAAAAGTGTGTTTGAAGTAATGCCGTTCGAAAATGAAGTGATTATTGTTAAAATGAAAGGATCAGATTTGCAGGGGCTTTTTGATTATTATGCAAAAACTCAGGTGAACAATCCCGTTTCTCATTTATACATTGAAACAAACGGCGGACAACTTACAAAGTCTTTAATTAACGGAAAAGCAGTAAATCCGACTCAGGATTATTACATCGCAACGTCTGATTATCTGGCTTTGGGTGGTGACAACATGAAATTCTTCGCAAAAGGAGAATCTATCTCTACAGGAATTAAATTAAGAGATCTTTTCATCGATTATTTTAAGAAAAATCCTGAAGTTGTAGCAAATACAGATGTTCGTTTAAATTTTATCGGTAAGAAGTAATGGATAGAAAAAAGTTTTTAAAAGCAATAGGTGGCGGAACTTTAGCAATGGCTTTAGCTCCGAATATGATGATGGCGGAGGAATTAAAAATCTTAGATTTTAAATCCGAAAACAAACTGACAATTCTTCATACCAACGATCAACACAGCAGAATAGAACCTTTTGATGCAAGTTATACCAAAAATCCTAATCAAGGAGGTTTTGCGAGAAGGGCAAGTTTAATTCAGCAAATCAGAAGTCAGGAATCTAATGTTTTGCTTCTTGATTCAGGCGATATTTTTCAGGGAACTCCTTATTTTAACTTCTTTGGGGGTGAACTGGAGTTTAAATTAATGTCTATGATGAAGTATGATGCTTCAACTATGGGAAACCATGATTTTGATAATAGTTTAGATGGATTTTTAAAGGTTTTGCCAAATGCGCAATTTCCTTTTATCTGTTCGAATTATGATTTTAAAAATACAATTCTTGACGGAAAAACTTCTCAATACAAGATTTTCAACAAAAACGGAATCAAAGTCGGGATTTTTGCGGTAGGAATTCAATTAGACGGATTGGTTGGCAAAAAACAATATGGAGAAACGGTGTATTCTGACCCGATTGATGTTGCTCAGCATTATTCCAACTTCCTTAAAAACGAACAAAAATGTGATCTGGTAATCTGCCTTTCACACATCGGCTACGAATATAAAGATGAACCCAATAAAGTATGTGATAAAATTTTAGCCGCCAAAACAGAAAATATTGATATTATTCTGGGTGGTCACACTCATACTTTCTTACCGGAACCTCAAAAATTTACCAACAGACAAGGTAAAAATGTTCTGGTGAATCAGGTTGGTTGGGCAGGTCTTCTTTTAGGCAGAATAGATTTCTTCTTCGACTCAAATAAAAACGTAAAACATATTTCCTGGAACAATCAGGCAATTGACAGCAGCATAATAGCATAAGCATGAAAAAACTCTCTTTAATTTCCCTTGGTATTTTGGCATCCCTGCAAGTAGCAAATGCACAGACTATTTCTTCAAAAAAATGGGCAGATCTGTTTTCTTACAACAACGTTCTTGCTATGAAAGAAGATAATGGAAAAATAGTGGCAGCCGCAGAAAATGGGATATTCTATTATACAATTTCAACAGGCGAAATTACCAAGCTGTCTAAAGCAAACGGCTTGCACGAGGTGAAAATTTCAGCTTTCGATTATAATCCTCAAAACAAAATAGGACTTATAGGATATCAAAACGGTTCGTTGGATGTGATTTCTCCAGATGGCGTAAAATATGTGGTGGATATCCCGATTGCAACAGGCTATAACGGAAGTAAAAAAATTAATCATATCTCTATTACAGGAGATCTGGCTGTTATTTCTGTAGGATACGGAGTTTCTATTTTTGATCTTAAAAAGAAAGAGTTTAAAGATTCTGCATTTTTCTTATCAGGTGGAGTTTACGAAGCAAGTAATGAAGCGACCATTTTTGGGAACAAGGTATATTCTGTAACCAATACAGGTTTGAAAACTCATGATATGAACACCACTTTCCCAGTTTTCACAACATGGGTTAATGAAATGGCAGGTTCTTTTAAGCATATTGATTCTGAAGGCGTTTTAAGTTTTTCATCGGCAACAACAGGTTATTTATATAACGGAGGAGCTCCTGTTGCTCTTTCACAGACGTTTACCAACGTTCATGATCTGGTTGTCACCAGTACGAATATTACGGTAACAGATCTCAACAGAGTTTATACATTCAACACCAATGGAAATTTCAATAATACCGTTAGTTTCGGAGAAGAATGTAATACTGCAACAACTGTCGGAAGCAGCGTTTATGGCGGAACAATTTTATCCGGAATAAAAAATGAAGCCAGTAATTCTTTCAAACCAGACGGACCTTATTTTAACTATGCTTACAAAATAAGTTTGTATGGTGAAAATCAAATATTAGTTTCCAGTGGTGGAAGGGAAAACAGATTTAATACCGCAACTCTTAATCCAAAGAATCCCGGGTTCTATTATTTCAACGGAGTGGAATGGATCTATCCTTCATACTTTGTAGGGAGTACAACAAGATTTAATGTTTTAGATGTAGTTTCAGACCCGGTAAATCCTAATGATATTTTCTTTACCAATTATACTCTTGCTCCAGGTCAAGGTATTTATAAAATGAAATATAATGCAGGTAGTAAAGACTTTACGTTTACTAAAAGTTATAATTTAGGTACTAATGATTTAAATACACGCCGCCCCGTAGGTTTTGCTTTTGATGATTCAAACAATTTATTTGCAACAATACCATTTTCGGGAGAAGGTGCAGCACAAGGTCCTTTCACTGCAATAGGAGCATATGATAGAGCAACTGATGATTTTCTTATAAAAAATACAACTTCAAGTTTTGGAGGTGCTCAAAAACCTTTGTTTTATGAAGGTCTACTATGGATACCTATTCCAAGAATTAATGGTTTTATAACCTATGACGCAAAAAATACAGTAAATACGTCCGACGATACAGCATATATTTTGAGTCAGGCAAACGGCTTTGCAGCGACTTCCGGAGGTACCCTATCAGTAGCATTTGATAAATCCGGTGACGCATGGATTGGTGGAGATGTCGGATTAAGAATTCTACCAAATGCTGTTTCAGCCATTAAAACTCCTGCAAGTGTAACCGTTGAGCCCATTATCATTGAGCAAAATGGTCTTGGTGAAGAGCTTTTCAGAGATGGGCAGATTTTGCAGATTGAGGTAGATGCAGGAGATCATAAGTGGGTTTCTGTAGATGGTGGTGGTGTTTATTACCTTTCTGCGGACGGACAGCAAACCATCAAACATTTTACAAAAGAAAATTCTCCGCTTCCTACAAACAGCATTACAGATATTAAAGTAGACAGAAAAACAGGAAAAGTCTATTTCGTTTCTTATGACGGAATTGTGACTTATCAAGGTGATGTTTCAGATGTAACTTCAGATTTTGGAAATGTTTTAGTGTATCCAAATCCTGTGGTTTATTCTAATTTCAAAGGAAAAGTTACGATTAAAGGATTAGCAGAAGTTACCAATATCAGGATTGCAGATGCAGCTGGAAACGTAGTTCATTCTGCTGTCGCAAGAGGTGGATATTATGAGTGGGATCTAAACAATATGAGAGGAACAAGAGTAGCTTCAGGGATTTATTTTGTCCTAATGACCAACGAAGACGGCTCTGACAAAGCGACTGCAAAGATAGCTGTGGTTAATTAATGAATTCACAAAACGGGTTTCTATTATCATACATAAAGTACGGAGAAAATGATGCAGTTTTGCATTGTTTCACAGAAGAGGATGGCTTTCAGTCTTATTTTTTAAAAGGTATTTATGCCAAAAGAAATAAGAAAAAAGCCTTGCTTCTCCCGTTGAGTAAGCTTAGTTTTTCTTTAAATCCATTAAAAGGAAACGGAATACAAACCATTTCAAAATTTGAGATGGTAAAAAGCAATGATATTTACAGTGATATTAAATGTAATTCTGTCGTTTTTTTCGTTTCAGATTTTTTGAATCAAAACTTAAGACACGAGAACAAAAATCACAATATTTTCTTTTGTCTTGAAGAATTTATAGATGAACTGGAAAACCAAAATTACCAGTCTCATTTAATATTTTTAATTAAAATTTTAACAATTCAGGGAGTTGCTCCATTAATTAATGATGGAAATTATCTCGATCCCGAAACCGGAACCTTTTCACCCCACATCACTCATCAACTTTTCACCGAAGACATTTCAACCATTTGGAAAGCCGTTCTTTCTGTGGAAAATCCTTATCTGATAAAAGTGCATTCAACATTCCGGAAAGATTTTCTAGACAGCCTTTTGGTGTATTATCATTATCACATTACAGATTTTAAAACTCCCGCTTCATTGGAAGTTCTACAACAGATATTTGAGTAAAAATTATTGATTTTCATTACACATCCAGTTTACTTTTATAGCTTTTGATCTAAAATAAATACCTCCGTTACATACTTTTGTTACTTCGTGTCATCCGGCATTTCGGTTTCTGATTCTGCAATTTCTTTTTTGGTAAATCTTGGCTGAAGAATTTTCGCAATCAAACCGGTCCATCCCGTTTGATGAGAAGCGCCTACTCCACGTCCGCTGTCACCGTGAAAATATTCGTAGAACGGAACATAATCTTTAAAATCAGGATCAGTTTGAAATCTTGGATACTGTCCGTTGACAGGACGTTTCCCGTTTTCATCTTCCAAAAATATTTTAGATAATCTTTTACTTAAAGCATCTGCAATCTCATCCAGATTTGAATAATTTCCGCTTCCTGTAGGATATTCCACCATAAAATCGGGGCTGTAATAAAAGAAAAACCGTTGCAGACTTTCAATAATTAAAAAATTAATAGGAAACCAAATCGGACCGCGCCAATTGCTGTTTCCTCCAAAAAGCCCACTATCACTTTCTGCAGGAGTATATTTTACCGTGTAATTTATTTCGTTTAAATTTAACATAAAAGGATTCTTTTCATACTCTTTCGACAAAGCACGAACTCCGAAATCACTCAAAAACTGCTCAGGATCAAGCATTCGACTTAATAATCTTTTTAAACGATGACCACGCAAAAGCGAAAGCAAATGTTTAGAATCCTCCCCTTTTACTTCCCAATGGGAAACCAAAGCCGCCAATTCAGGTTTATTTTCCATCACCCATTTCATTCTTTTTTTGAAATTAGGCAATTTCTCAATCATTTCATCATCGATCACTTCAACAGCAAACATAGGAATTAATCCAACCGCCGTTCTCAATTTCAGATACATGTGGCTTCCGTCGCTGGAAGAAAGGGCGTCATAGAAGAATTCGTCTTCCTCGTCCCACAAGCTGAAACATTCGTCACCCATATTGTCGAGAGAATTGGCAATTGCAAGAAAATGTTCAAAAAATTTCATCGCCATTTCTTCATACACCTTGTTATAAAGAGCCAATTCCAGGGCAATTCTCATCATATTCAGAGAAAACATTGCCATCCAGCTTGTTCCGTCCGACTGTTCCAAATGTTCGCCATTCGGAAGCGGTAAATTTCTGTCGAAAACACCAATATTATCGAGTCCTAAAAACCCTCCTTCAAAAATATTATTTCCGTTGTTATCTTTTTTGTTGACCCACCAAGTGAAATTCATCAACAGTTTTTGAAAAGCACTTTCCAGAAACTCAATATCTGGTTTATCATTTAAATATTCATCGATTTTAAAAACCCTGAAAACCGCCCATGCATGAACCGGCGGATTCACATCGCTCAAATTCCATTCGTAAGCAGGAAGTTGTCCGTTCGGATGCATATACCATTCAAAAAGGAACAATTTTAACTGATGCTTTGCAAAATCGGGATCAATTAAAGAAAAACTTATCGTATGAAAAGCCAGATCCCAAGTCGCATACCACGGATATTCCCATTTATCGGGCATTGAAATAATATGGTAATTATTGAGATGTTTCCATTCGTAATTGCGGATTTTTTCGCGAGATTTTGATGGTTTTATTTCTGCAGGATCACCTTTGAGCCATTTTTCTACGTTGTAATGATAAAACATTTTGTTCCAGAGCATTCCTGCGAAAGCCTGTCTCTGAACCAATTTTTCATCATCCGTTTTTATTCCGTCCTGGATTTCTTCGTAAAATTCGTCGGCTTCTTTTTGTCTTGAATTAAAAATTTCATTAAAATCTTTAAAAGGTTCTTTTAAATCTTTGTCAGAAAGCCTAAACTCAAAGATTTTTGATTCTTTAGGGTTAAAATTTTCGTCGATAAAAAACGAAGCTTTTGTTCCGAAATCTTTTGGATTTATAGATTGAGAATTTCCGTTAATTACAAAATCATTGATTCCGTCTTTGGTATAGTTTGATTTGTTTGGAGATTGATAAAGCCTTTCGTTATTGGTTTCATTATCACAAAACAGAACTTTTTCAGATTGTTTTGCATAGATATTTTTTGTTTCTAATTCTTTATGATTGATTGTAATGGAAGTCGATTCTTCAGAATTCATCTGAGGTTTGTAATCATCATACCCCCAATTCCATATATTTCTAAACCAAATTGTCGGTAGAATTATCAACGGAGCTTCCGTTTCAGATTTATTGACGATTGTCAATTTGATTAAAATATCATTCTGACTTTCTTTGGCATATTCAATAAAGATATCGAAATATTCATTTTTATCGAAAATTCCGGTGTCTATTAATTCGTATTCGGGTTCTTCTTTGCTTTTTTGTGCGTTTGTTTTTATGAGATCTTCGTAAGGAAAAGCATTTTGAGGATATTTGTACAGCATCTTCATGTAAGAATGCGTCGGTGTGGAATCCAAATAATAAAAATATTCTTTTACATCTTCCCCGTGATTTCCTTGTCCGTTGGTGAGACCAAAGAAACGCTCTTTCACCATTTTATCTTTTTTATTCCAGAATCCGACTGAAAAAACTAGCTTTTGGAGATCGTCACAAATTCCGCAAATTCCTTCTTCGCCCCAACGATAGGTTTTTGCTTCGGCTGTGTCGTGAGTGGTGTAATTCCAAGCGTCACCATTTTCGCTGTAATCTTCGCGTACCAATCCCCATTCACGGTTGCTGACGTAAGAGCCCCATTTTTTCCATGTAACGTCGGATAATCTTTCTTTTTCTTTCATGTTTTTATAAATGATGATTGATAATGATTTTATAAATATCGTCAAAAGCCGACAATGGCTGGATAAACCTTATAGGTTTGAATGCGTAAAAATTTCACAATCCAATTTTTCATCTAGTTTGTCATAGAAATCGGAATGACAAACTGCATGGTTATTTTTTAATTGTGAATTGTGACTTTCTTATTTAAACTAAAAAATTTTATCGCAAAGTCAGACAAAGTTTTTTTTGATATTTTCTTCTAAATTAAGATAAACAAAGCCGCTTCGCTTATTTTTGAAATACAAATTATTGAATCGACTTATAAACTGAGTTTCAAACGACTTTCGTTTGTACTTTGACTGTTTTGCGCCCCGGATTGAACGGCATGTCTGAGCTCTTTTTGTAAGCTTTGGAATAAGCAAAGGCACAAAAAAGCGAGTAGTGAAAGCCGGAATTGTGCGCCCAAAAATTATCCTCCGGTAGAAAAACTTTCAAAAGTTGTCATTCCGCCATCGACGAAAATACTCGTTCCGGTAATGTAATCCGCCAAATCGCTCGCGATAAAAGCAGCCAGATTTCCGATGTCTTGAGGTTGACCGATTCTGTTGTAAGGAATCAGTTTTAATAATGAATCTAAAGCTTCGGGAGTGCTCCAAGCGTCTTTGTTGATCGGCGTTTGAATCGCTCCCGGACAAATAGAATTCACACGAATTTTGTCTGCGCCGTATTCCTGAGCCAATGTCTGCATCAACATTCTGATTGCTCCTTTGCTCGACGCATAATTCGCGTGACCCGCCCAAGGAATAATCTCGTGAACCGAACTGATATGAATGATTTTTCCACAAGCAACGGAACGTGAAGTATCGATTCCTCGGCGGAGAAATTCTTTGATGGCTTCTCGCGCGCAAAGAAATTGCCCTGTAAGATTGATCCCAATCACGGTATTCCATTGATCGAGCGTCATTTCTGTGAATTTTGAATCTTTTTGAACTCCTGCGTTATTGATGAGAATATCAACTGTTCCAAATTGTGAAACGACGTCCTGAAACATTTTCACCACCTGATCTTCTTTGGAAACATCGCATTGATAGGTGATTCCGGTTCCGCCTGCATCGGTGATTTCTTTTAAAACAGCCTTTGCTTCGTCTGTAGATCTTTCCGAAGAATGATTGACAATGATTGTCGCGCCCGCTGAAGCTAAAGATTTTGCGATTCCTGAACCTATTCCGCTGGACGCTCCTGTGACTACAGCAACCTGATTACGAAGTGATATTTCCATGTTTTATGATTTGATGTTACCCAAATTTAGTTGAAAGTATCACGCCAAACATGAAAATTTTAATTAAAAATTTCTTAAAGTTTTTATTTTCTCTCGCGGATTTTGCTGATTACGCAGATGTTTGCGTTTAAATCAACCTGTATAAGTGCCGGAAAATAAATTTTACAATTTTTTGTACATTAAATATTGTAATCCGTTTCTCCAGTCTCTTGTTTTACCATCGAAAATATAGCCTGTGTTTTTGTAAAGCTGAAAAGCTGATGTATTTTGCTCGTTCACCGCCAAAACAATTTCGTTACAATCTGAAAAATGTTCTTTTATAAAATGATCTACTTCAATCATCGCCGATTTTCCGATTCCTTTTCCCTGAAAATCCGGGTTTACTGATAATGAGCGAATGAGTACGGAATCAGGATTTTCGGTAAGTTCCAATTTATCGTCGCCAAAATCAAGTACAAAAAAACCTGCTACTTTTTCATCATGAAAAATCGTAATCGGGTAAGCAAAAAAGTCTTCGTTTTGGTTTCTTTCTTCAATTTTTTCCAGCGATTGTTTTGCCGTTGCTGTATATTGCGACTGAATATCGTCTAAAACATAATCTAATTCCGGAAAATCTTCGGGTTTGTAAAATTGTAAATGAGTCATATTTATTTAGCTTAGTGATGATAAATATCTTCATACATTACTCCGGCGCGAATTTCGATCGGTAATTTATTTTCTTCCGGAACAATGGGACAGTTGTAATCGTACGCATTGTAAGCACAATAAGGTTGGTAAGATTTGTTGAAATCGAGAATGATTGTGTTTCCCTTCGGAATTGTTAAATCCATATATTTTCCGCCGCCGTAGGTTTCTTTTTCGTTGGTTGCATCACGGAAAGGCAGGAATAAATAATCCTTATATTTTTTCTGTTTGATTAAAGTTAAACTTTGATACAGCGTTAAAGTGTAAGATTTTCCGTCTAATTCAAAAGTTGCTTTACCATATTCTTTGTAAGATTTTGTTTTTCCTGAAGATGTGGGTAATTCAAATGGTTTCTGCGTTTTCTGTTTTTGTAAACTTCGCGGTCACTCTATATTTTGAATTAATCGGAAAGAAAGGATGCGCTTTAAAATTCGTGAAATTATCTCCACGTAAAGGTGTTTCTTTAGGATTTAAATATTCTTCGTTAAGCTCTTTCTGAAATTTTTTAACGTCTGATTCTTCTTTAGAAATCTTTTGTGAAAAGACCAGCAAAGGCAATAGTAAAAAGATGAATATATATTTTTTCATTGATTTTTAAAATTATGGATTTTTAACTTTTTTGTAAGCTCTAAAATTGCTTCGAAAAATTTTCTAATAGATTCAATTATATTTTTCTCTCGCAGATTAAGCAAATCACGCAGATGTTTTTGCATAATTTTAAATCTGCTCAATCTGCGAGAAAAAAATATTTAATTTAATAAGATTCAGAAATTTTTACGCGATAAACGTCTGAGGAATTTCTCTTGATTGATTCTACAAAAAAACCTCCTTCTTCGGGGATAACTTCTTTTAAATCGAAACTTTTGCAATCTCTGGGAAGTCCGGAAAACACCAGTGTAAACCAGAAATCTCTCATGAAAGGAACGGTTGTCCAATTCGGAGAAATGCTGATATTTTCGGCGTGAATCAACTTGCTTTTATGCTCCGACTGATTATCAAAAAGGTAGGTAGAATGCCAGATTCTGATCAGATTTCCCAAAAACGGCGATGCGGGAAAGCAGCAATGTACAATCACCTGTTTTTCTTCCTCAACTTTAGTTTGAAGAGATTCTAAAAGTTCTTTTACGATAACAGGTTTTGCTATTGTTTCTGACATACAAATGATGAGTAATAAGTATTGGGTAATAAGTAATTTGCAAAGATAATCTAATATTACTCATTACCCAATCTCATTATTTATGTTTAATATTCCAGCTCTAATTTTTCTTTTGAATAACTTCTTACTTTCTCTGTAAGTTCGGGATGTTCTGCCAGTTTTTGTCCGTAAGAAGGAATCATTTCCAATAATTTGTCTTTCCATTCACCGTGAAGTTTTTCCGGAAAGCATTTTTCAAGAACATTTAACATGGCGTAAACTGCTGTTGAAGCTCCCGGAGAAGCTCCCAATAACGAAGCAATTGTTCCATTTTTATTCACAACAACTTCTGTCCCGAATTCTAATTTTCCGCCGTCTTTTTCATCTTTTTTGATGACCTGTACTCTTTGTCCTGCAACTTT
Organism: Chryseobacterium ginsenosidimutans; assembly: GCF_024807225.1. Lineage (GTDB taxonomy): Bacteria > Bacteroidota > Bacteroidia > Flavobacteriales > Weeksellaceae > Chryseobacterium > Chryseobacterium ginsenosidimutans. The sequence goes on along the minus strand of NZ_JANUCO010000001.1, from coordinate 1,285,825 downwards.
CAATTCCCAATCTTCTTCTTTTGCGTCTTTAATAAACTCTCTCAAATGCTGCATTCTTTGGGATTTCGTCATGGCAACCTGCTGAATCAGATATTTCGTTAAAGGAATATTGTGCCACCAAGCTCCGAAAAGTGATCTTAAATTTTTTGTATTGACACTTTCCGGCAAATCAAGATAGCTTCCTTCTTTTAAAAATTTTGTTGAAAACCCTGCAAAAGGACCGAAAAGAAGTGCTTTTTCGCCATCAATAATTCTTAAATCCAAATGCGGCACAGACATTGGCGGCGCATCAACAGTCGCCTGTGTATACACTTTTGCGTGATGTTTTTCTACCAATTCCTGATTGTGAGTGACCAACCACTGTCCGGAAACCGGAAAACCTCCGTAACCTTCACTTTCTTTAATATCTGAACTCTCCAGCAACTGCAACGCATAACCTCCCGCTCCGATGAATACAAAATCTGCCTCAACTTCCTGTTTATGATTATGAATTCTGTCTTTCACCTTCATTTCCCAAGTTCCGTCTTCTTTTGGATCAACGTCTTTCACTTCATGATAAAGAAAAACCTCAACATTGGAATCTTCCAGTAAATGTCTTCCCATTTTTCTTGTGAGAGTCCCGAAATTCACATCTGTTCCCAACTTCATTCTGGTTGCAGCCATTACTTCAGATTTATTTCTTTTGCTCATCACCAAAGGAATCCATTCTTTCAGTTTTTCGTGGTCTGTAGAGAATTCCATGCCTTTGAACAAAGCAGATTCTGACATTGTATCATGACGCTTTCTTAAGTATTCAGCATCTTTTTCACCAAAAACCAGACTCATGTGCGCACAAGAATTAATGAAATCTTTAGGCTCGCTAATATATCCTTTTGTGATTAAATAAGACCAGAATTGCTTTGAAATTTCAAACTGTTCAGCAATACTTTCCGCTTTGGAAATCTCGATGGTTCCGTCCGGTTTTTCGGGAGTATAATTGAGCTCACAAAACGCTGAGTGACCTGTTCCCGCATTATTCCAGGCTGCTGTACTTTCTTTTGCAAACCTGCCCAGTCTTTCGAAAATTGCGATCTCGAGATTAGGATCAAATTCATGTAATAATGTAGCTAAAGTGGCACTCATAATTCCGCCACCTATTAGAACAACGTCGTATTTTGGTTTCGGCGTTCTGCTTGTAAGCGATTGTGACATAATTTAAATTTTATTATATCAAAGTTCGGGAAAAGTTCTTACAATAAGTAATGGTTTGAGAATTTTAACAGGTTAAATTTTAGTCAAATTCAAAGTTTTTATTGAGCTAAAAAATGTGATGGAAATTATCAATTTTGATTGATTGAGGGTATGATTTAAAATTGAAATTAAACTATTAAGAACCCGGTTAAAATATAAGATGATAAAGAAAGATGCTTCGAGAACCTTACCAGATAATACTAAAAATATGCTGTTAAAATAAGCAGATAGTATTAGAGTGTTATGCTGAAGATCTCGAAGCATAATTTTATTTAAAAATTAATTCAATTTTGTCGTCAGTTTTTTGAACTGTTTTTCTGCATTTTTTCCTTCGTATAAAATTCCGTAGATTGTGTCTACGATTGGAAGTTTTAAGCCTTTTTCTTTTGAGGTTTTATAGATGGAATCTGCAGCGTAATATCCTTCTGCAATCATATTCATCGACTGGATTGCGGATTTCACGGTGTATCCTTTTCCGATAAGGTTTCCTAAGTTTCTGTTTCTTGAAAATAATGAATACGCAGTAACCAATAAATCTCCTAAATAGGCGCTTTCATTAACATCTCTCGGTGCTTCATAAATTGCTTCGAGGAAAGTTTCCATTTCACGGATCGCATTGGAAACAAAAACGGCAGTGAAGTTATCGCCGTATCCTAAACCGCTTGCGATTCCGGCTCCGATGGCGAAAATATTTTTAAGAATGGCACTATATTCATTTCCCAAAATATCTTTGCTGGAGTGCATTTTAATAAAATCAGAATTGAAAATATCAACCAATTTCTGAGCTGTTTCTTCTTCAACCGCAGCAACAGTAAGGTAAGAAAGTCTTTCCATGGCAACTTCTTCAGCGTGACAAGGTCCGGCAATTACTGCCTGATTTCTAAAACCTATTTTAAATTCGTCTCTTAAATAATGTGCCACCACATCATTCACTTTAGGAATAATCCCTTTGATCGCAGAAACGAAAATTTTATCTTTATAATCACACGTCATTTTCTCCAAAGTATCTGAAAGATAGATCGATGGAGTTGCCAAAACAATAACATCACAAGCAGAAACCAATTCGTTGATATCTGTTGTAAGCTTTAAATTTTTAAGGTTAAAATTAACTGCTGTAAGATAAGTGGGATTGTGTCCGCGAAGTTCTATCGCTCCTTTTACAAACTCACTTCTGACGCACCAATGTACTGTTTTGCAGTTTTCAACAAGCATTTTCACGATAGCAGTTGCGAAACTTCCGCTTCCAACAACGCCCACTGCAACATCATTTTTGCTTTTTTTCGGATTCGATTCTGTATTCGTTTTATTTTTAGCCATAATAGAAATGTGAACTGCAAATATATTAAAACAAAGATTCAACAAAGCCCTTCAAGACATGATAAAGCCTATTTTTAGATAAAATTAACACTTCAACACAATTAAATGTTTAATTAGCCGTTAATTACAGAAATAACTAATTTTTTGTTAAAAATATCCCATAAAGTTTATTTTTAATTTAAATTTGCACCTTCAAAACCGTTTTGTAATTATACTAAGAGAAGAAAAATGAAGAATTTTCTAAGCAGCAAAAAGAATGTAAACCTGCTTCTGGGAGCACTTTTACTAGTCGTTTTTGCACAAGGCATTTTCATTGCAAAGTTGTACTCTTCAAAGGACGACAAAAATTATGAAGTGAACCTTGTAAAAATAAATACCGAAAAAGATAGTGTAGATTATCTAAAAATGAAAACAGATCTCACCTTGGTAGATCAAACTGTAGCACAGCTGAATTCGTTCTTAAAATCTAAAGACGTAGCAAGCGAAAAGGTGGTGGCTCTAAGCAAAGACAGTATTTCAAATTCTATTTATCTGGCAAAACAATCGAACAGATACAGCCAATATTTAAATGATCTACAAAAGAAACTGATGCAGGTTCCTCTGGGAATGCCGACGGAAGGATACATTTCTTCTAATTTCGGGATCAGAAAAAACCCAATTCCTTTTAAAACAGTTTTCGCTTCTGTAAAATCTAGTGCAGGTACAGCAAAACCGACAGTTGCAGCCGCTGCTCCCGAAGTAAAAGCTGAGCCGGTAGAAAGAATCATCGAGGTGACAGACAGCTATGGCGAAAAAAGACAGGTAAAAGTAATGGTAACACCGAAAGTTGCGAGTTCAGCTGCTCCGGCTTCTACTCCAACATCTTCTACAGCATCAAAATCTATCGCAAGCAATACATCAAATAAACCTACAGAAAAAAATAATGCTCCTGCCGAAGCTGATCAGATGCAGTTTCATAAAGGATTGGACATTGCCGTTCCTTTTGGATCTGATGTGATTGCCACTGCTGCAGGAACCGTCATTTTCTCAGGTCAGAAAGGTGGATACGGAAACTGTGTGATTGTTTCTCACGGAAATGGTTTGGCAACACTTTACGGACATCTGTCTCAATTGGTTGCTAAAGTGAATGAAAAGATAAAAGTAGGTCAGGTAATTGCAAAATCCGGGAATACAGGACGTTCTACAGGACCTCACCTTCATTATGAAGTACACAAAAATAACACTCCGGTGAATCCGAAGTTGTTTATGAATCTGTAAATTTTATACAATATAATAGAGTTTCGGCGGCATCTTTGGTGCCGCCGAAACTTTTTAACCCATACTAAAAAAATTAGTAAGCCGCTGTAAAACGTTGACGGATATGATTATTTTGTTCCAATTCATCCACCAAAGCTACTGCAACATCTTCCACAGAAAGAATGCTTCTTCCCTCTTCATTAAACACCGGATTTTCCAATGCTGTCCTATATTTTCCAACCCTTACACCTGCAGTTTCCCTGGTGCATTTCGATTGCGGGGCTAAAGAATGTCCAATCTAATGTGTTGTTTTCTTTAATTTTATTTAAATAATCTCTCGCCGCCGTTGCACCCGCTTTATAATCGGCGGGGAAATCAGGACCATCAACCAATTGATTTCCTTCGATAAATAAACTTCCTGCTCCACCAACAGTAATAAATCTTTTTACGCCAGATTTTTCCACCGCTTTTTCGATGTTTATGGATCCGTTTAAGAAATCATTATACAGATTTGGGTTTGTCCATCCTGCGTTGAAAGCACTGATTACCGCATCATTTCCCTGTAAAGCTTCTGCCAATTCCTCAACATTATTTACATCAACACTTTTTGCTGTTACTTTTTCATTTTCCTGAACTTTTGAAGCATCTCTTACGATAGCTTCCACTTTGTATCCTCTGTTTGATAATTCATTTACCAATTGTGTTCCCACAAAACCTGTCGCACCGATTACTGCTACTTTTTTCATATTATTTTATTTTTAATTAAATTGTAATAAATATTGTTACATTTATAGTTAAAAAATTTTATTTGAATTGATCACTAAATTCCTTTAATGATTTATCACCTAAAAAATTTAAAACCAATTGATCAGTTTCTACAAATAAGGTATTCAAATGATCGTTAATATCTCTTCCTACGCTACAAGCCGGATTCGGGTTTTGATTTTTTTTACCTAAAACCTCCGTGTTTTTAACCGCTAAATAGATATCTGAAATATTGATCGAATCTGCATTTTTTGCCAACTGACTTCCTCCTTCTTTTCCCTGTCTGCTTGTCACTAAACCTGCTTCTCTTAAAACACTCAATTCTTTACGGACAACGACAGGATTAATATTGATACTTCCCGCCATCCATTCGGAAGTGAGCCAATCCTGCGGACTTTCCGCTAATAAAGTCATGATATGTATTGCCGTAGCAAATCTTGTATTGTTCATCGTAATTACATGGCAAAGGTAAATAAACCTTTTAATGTAACAAACTTTATTACAGTTAAATTTTTCTTAAAGAATTAATTTATCCAGATCCAACAATAAATAGTTAATATTCTGATTAATCGTTCTCGTTGCCGACTGCATCTGATTCAGCATCGCAGCACGATTGTGAAGATCATCTGCGCGATAAAACCCTCCATCACTGAAGATGACTGATTTCTCCGCAGCTTCCAAATTATTATCAAACTGAAAATGAAGCCATCTTTTCTTAATACTTTGGATCACCGGTACCTCTTCTTTATTGGAAAATCTCTTCTCCGTATACATATACCATACGAAAGGTGGAAAATTAGAAGACTCCAGTTTTTCTTTCCAGACATCTCTCAAAAGATTTCTTTGATGAATAAATTCCACTTTTTTTCCTTTAGGATTTAAAGTTGACAAACCAAAACCTGCTCCTAAAACTCCACCGCCGATATCCACTGCATTGCTCCATGCATTATCTTTAATAATTCCTCCTGCAATAGAAGCTGCAGCTCCCGTTACAATCGAATATAAAATCAGTTTATTATTTCTCGAATCGTTTAAATTATCAACATAATTTCCGATTTGTGCCACTCTTTCACCTTCGCAATCAAACTCAGCCGCAACAGCATCCAATTCTGTCAAAGCGATGGTTATTTTACTATTAATTTTACTTTTTAACTGTAAAACTTTCACCTGAGATTCAAGGGAAGTGTCTTTTTTAAGTTCCATGATCTGATGAACTTCATCCAGATTATCCAATGCATTTAAAATCAAAATACTCTGATCTGAAAATGTTTCTCTCAATTCCCGATTCGCGGCAATAATGGAATCCGAATTGTAAGACGGAAGCTTGTTGGTGTAATTGTATTTAAAAGGTGCTTTGCAATAGCTGTCTTTTAATATCAATATATTTTGTTTGATCACCTGATTTTTCTTTGAAACACAGGAAGTCAATACTGTTAAAAATGCGAAAAAGTAAAGTAGTTTTTTCATTTTTTGTGAATTCGTTTTCAATAAAAATGGATTGATTATTGCCTCACTTTTTGTCATTCTGCAGGAATCTAAACTGTTAATTATAAAACTTTGCTGAGATTCCTACGGAACGACAAACTTTGTACACAATTGAATGTTTTAATTAACACGAATATAGTACAAATAAAAAAATTTACCCGAAAATCAGGTAAATTTTTAAGCTATTTTTAACGAGGAAATTATTTAATTCCCAACAATTCCACTTCGAAAACAAGGGTACTGTTTGGTCCTATTTCTTTACTTACTTCCTGTTCTCCGTAAGCTAAATTTGGAGGAAGAATCAATCTCCATTTGCTTCCTACAGGCATTAACTGAAGCGCTTCTGTCCATCCTGAAATTACTCTGTTTAAAGGAAATGAAGCCGGCGTTCCTCTTTTTACAGAGCTGTCGAAAACTTTTCCTGAAATTGTAGTTCCGTGATAATGGCATTTTACAGTAGATTTTGGACCTGGTTTTTCACCGTCTCCTTCCGTAATGATCTCGTACTGCAAACCGCTTGGCAATTGAACTACGCTTTCTCTCTTCCCGTATTCCTCCATGTATTCTTTACCGTCTTTCAGGTTCTTTTCTGCCAATTCTTTTTTACGCTTAAATAACATATCTGCTACTCCCATAATTAATTTTTTTACAAAGATAATTCTTCTTTCCGGAAGATCATAAATCGGATAAGGAAGTATTTTTCAACCTAAAAACAAATCGCATTTATCATATATTCAAACATTTAATTGTTTCTATGAAATTAATTCAAAGAACCTTAATGTTGGGTTAACACAATTCTCGCAACTTGGCGTTATAATTGGGTTTTAAAAACTAAATGCCAAGTCCACTAAAATATAATAAGAAATACGACAAGCTAACCGACGAAGAAAAAGAACTTCTGGAGATCAACAAAAAAAGCATTGCAGACTTTGTTGAACAGTCAACTTCCATCAGCGATGTCAACTACGCCACCAGAAATGCTCATGCGAAAACGTATGCAGTTGCAAAGGGTGAATTTTTAATCAATAAAAGCGTTCCCGAAGAGCTTCAGCAGTTTTTTGATAAAGAGAAATATGATTTAACGATTCGTTTTTCAAATGCGCATTTAAAGATTAATAAAAGCAAGAAAGATGTTCCTGCATATGGGTTTTCTGTAAAAATAAAAGATGAAAACGGAGATCTGCTCGCGAATTATCCTTTGGTTAATTTCCCTTTGTTCCCTATTAATTCTGTGAGTACTTTTTTGAAATTATTTACTTCCGTCAATCGCTTTTTTGTGAAAAAATGGAGCTCATTTTCGTTAATGATTCAAATTTTAAGAATTACTCCATCCATTTTTACGGGGTCTTTTTTAATGAATATTGTAAAATTAATCAGCAAAAGGAATGATTTCTTTTTATCATTCGATTATCATTCTGTCGGAGCTTACCGATTGGGAGAAAATATGATGAAAATAAAGCTGAGCCCAAAATCTGTCGACAAACATTTCGGTAAAAAATCAAATACAAAAATTGCGCTTGGAAATTATTTTAAAACAAATGATTTCACCGCCGATGTTCTGGTTCAGCTTTGTTATAACCTAAAAGACCAGCCGATTAACAGACTGAATGTAGAGTGGAAAAATTCACCTTACATTAAAATCGGTGAAGTAAAAATTGGAAAAGATTCAATTTTAAGTCCAACCGCCTGTGATAATGAAATGTTGTCGTTTAATCCTTTTGAAAACAAACTATTTTTTCAGCCTGTAGGAAAGATTCAGAAACTTCGCGATGAAGCGTATAAGGTTTCTCTGCAGACGAGGCTTAAGATTAACAAATTGCTGAAGTATAAGTAGGTTTTGATGAGGTTCGGGATTCGTGTTTCGTGTTTAGGGATTCGTGTTCTGAGTTTTTTATTCTGTTGTCATTTTGAGGAAAGGGGAAATCTATTTTATTTTTAACGCAATGGGCGCTAAGTTTTTTTTATTGATTGAGAATATTTTTCGGGCGCTAAGGCGTTTCACTCAGCAAAGTTCAATGATGATTGATGATGATAAATTCATTTTAAATCAAATAAAAGACTTTGAAATCTTCTCTGTTATTTTGACAAAGGAGAAATCTATTTTATTTTTAACGCAATGGGCGCTAAGCTTTTTTTAATTGATTGAGGATATTTTTCGGTCGCTAAGGCGTTTCACTCAGCTAAGTTAAATGATGATGATTAAATAAAAATTTATTTTAAATCAAATAAAAAAGGCTCTACAATTTGTAAAGCCTTTCTATTTTTAAGTGTAATTGATATTATTCTTCAATTTTATCTTTTCCTTCTTCCTCTTTTTTATCAGGGAAAATAAGGGATAAAAGTACCGAAATGACCAATACTCCACCCACAATTCCTAATGAAAGTGGTGATGAAATGTGAATCCATGGTGCGATCAACATTTTCACTCCGATAAAAGACAGAATAACCGCCAATCCGTAAGGTAATTTGCTAAACATATGAATGAAGTTCGCCAATAGGAAATACAAAGATCTAAGCCCTAAAATGGCAAAAATATTCGATGTATAAAGGATAAACGGGTCATCGGAAATCGCAAAAATTGCAGGAATAGAATCTACCGCAAAAAGTACGTCTGTAAATTCAATTACAGCCACCACCACCAAAAGCGGAGTTGCCATTTTGATCCCATTCTGAATGGTGAAGAATTTGTCTCCAACGTAATTATCAGAAACTTTCCAGAATCTTTTGATCAACCTTGCTCCGGCTGTATTGCTGTAGTCTTCATCATCGTCTCCGTCGCCGTCTCCCCAAGATTTGATCCCCGCGTAAATGAGAAACAAACCGAAAAGAACCATGACAATATTGATCTGAACAGCTTTTCCGAAGACATTCATTTCAGGTAAATAGGTTAAATTAATCAAACCAACACCTGCAAAAATGAAAACTGCCCTGAAAATCAATGCTCCGATAATTCCCCAGAAAAGAACTTTGTGGTGAAGATATTTCGGAACTTTAAAGAAACCGAAAACCAGGATAAATACAAATAAATTATCTACCGACAATGCTTTTTCCACCCAATATGCCGCTTGATATTGTGTGAATTTTTCTACTGCAATAGCATGACTTCCCGCCGTACCGTCTGTATTGAAAACCCAATACACAACGCCGGAAAAGATCATAGACAGCGAGATCCAGACAATCGACCAAATTGTAGCTTCTTTGGAAGAAACTTCGTGACTTTTTTTGTTGAAAACCCCTAAGTCAAGGAGCAACATGATAACCACCGTAATGGCAAATCCCCAAACCAAACCGGGATGAAGATCTATAATACTTTGATGTTTGTCCACTTTTTATTTTGTGTTATTATATGATAAAAGCAATAGCTGTACAGAATACAATTATTGCTAATTTTTTATATTTTTATTCAATATAGATAAGTTTCGGCTAAAGCCGAATGGGAATCTATTTTTTTATGTAAACGGACTAAAGTCCGTTCCTATTGAATATCAATTCTTACAAATATTTTTGCTTTACAGTTTCGATTGTTTCCTGTAATTTTTTGTCAGCGGTAGGATCTCCGATTGCGTTGAATTTCCATTCTCCGTTTTTCTTGTAAAAAACTCCCATTACCATGGCAACGTGTCCTTTGAAAGAAGCATCGTTTCCAATATCATATTTAGCAAAAACTTCTCTTACATTGGTTGGAGTTCCTTCATAAATTCTGATTGAAGCAAAAGGAATTGTTCCGAAATCCTGACCTTTATAGCTGTTCAGAACCAATGCAACGTGTTCTACATTTGACTCCAGATTGCTGAAATCTATTGTAATTACTTCGTTATCCAATCCGTCATCTCCGTTTACGTCACCTGTTAAATCATCTCCACTGTGTTTTACAGCACCGTTTTTAGATTTCAGGTTTCCGAAATAGATGATTTCAGTTGCATTTTTATTAGAATCATATAAAATACAGCTTCCATCCAAGTCTACCGCTTCTTTTGTAACTCCGCCGAAGAACCCTTTTTTCTCAATTGCTCCCCAGTTGATTCCTACGCAAGCTTGTGAAAGCGTTGTTCCGTTTTCTTTTGTAAGATTTATTCTTTGACCTTTTTGTAAGTTAATAGCCATCTTTTTATGTTTAATATTATTATTTTGTTTAGCAAACCAGCAATTAGCTTTCTGCTTTTTAGTTATTATTTAAATTTAAATTAAGCATTGCGCGAAGAATATTCGTTTCTTCATTGATATCAAACATTTTGCTCATGACATCCGTATTTTCAAGATTTTTAATATAATCTTTTAAAACACCAATTACCTGATCCGGCAACGTTTTTTTCCTTTCGTTCATTGTTTCTTCCAGCTGTTCATTCTTCTTTTTCAGCTGATTAACAATCATTCCCTGATTCGATTCATTGGGCATCGTATCAAGTTTTTCCAACTTTTTCGGATCAATTAAATACATTTTTTTGCCTTCGAGATCAAAAATAAACTGATCATCGGATTGAAAAATCTTAAACAATTCATATTCATTTCCTGTAATCACGTATCCGCAAACAAAACGAACTTTAAAGTTCTGAATATTAAGCCTTCCCAACAATTTCCTTTCTATCTGATATTCCTGATATTGATACGCCGGAAACGAACCTGATTTTAATAATTCCTCATCAACATTCGATCTGTAGAATTCTGTTGCATATTTTTTATAGAAATACAAAACATTATCCCAATTCAAACGGAATTTGTCTTCCGTAAGATCTTTATACAGACTTTTTAATTGATTTGAAAAAATACTGCTGTACATTTTCCGGTCTGTTTCAAAACCGTCTACACGCTTTTCTTCGAAACCGGAAATATATTTGCTGTTGATATCAATTTCGTTAATAACAGCCAACATATCATTTTCCTTTTGCCTTTTAATTTTAGTTAAAAGTTCGATGAGACTGTCGGTGAACTGAAGGTGAAAAAGTTCGAGTTTACTGTAATCGAGTCCATTATTTTTTTCCTGAAAAAGATTATGGATAATATCGGTCTTAATGTAGATCGAAATTATATCAACATTTTCAAAAAAATTCGCCAGAAGTTTAAGTTTCGTTAATCTTCTTTTGCTCTGGGACATTATGTTTACAGCATCATCATTCACCTTTTTATCCTGTTATTATCCTCTTACGTTTGCTTTTAATTCGTGTTCCAAAGTCATCAAATCCTGATCCAGTTTTCTTCTTCCTTCTGCACCTTGTTTCTGGATTTGTTTCACTTCATTCAATGTACTGATCAGTTTTGCCGTCGTTTCTCTCAAGACATCAACAGAAACGATAGTCTGCTCGTTTGCTCTTGCTACATTCACAGAATTCTGACCCAAACGTTCTGCATTTTTTCTTAAAATTTCCTCAGTCGTAGCCGAAACTTTCTGCTGAATTTCAATACTTTGCTGCTGTCTGTACATCGCAACCGCCAGTGAAAGCTGGTTTTTCCAAAGTGGCAACGTTGTCGTCAAAATGGTTTGTGCTTTTTCAGCGATCGAAACATTGTTGTTTTGAACCAATCTGATCTGCGGAAGAGACTGCATCATAATTAAACGAACCACTTTAAGATCCGCCAATCTTCTGTCTAATCTCGCGATAAAATCTCTCTTATCTGCAATCTGATAATCCTGGAAATTCTGTGGAGCGGCTTCCATTTCAGCCAATTCTACTCCTGCTTTTTCCATTCTCAGATTTCCGACAATCACTAATTCTTCGATTTGTTTGATGGCGTTTACGTTGCTTTCAAAAATCGTCTGTAAAACAGCATTATCCTTCGTGGAAGTAATGATTCCTGCATTTACTTTATAAGCGATCTGATCGATATTGTTAACGATCTTATCATATTTTGCAAATAAATTCTCAATCTGCGTCATTACCCCTTTCATGAAAGGCAATTTGCTTAAGAAACTTTTGAATTTATTTTGATTTAATTCTTCAACATCTACATAATTAAGCTCGACAAGTAAATTATTAATCAATTCACCTACTTCACCAGAATTTGATCTTCTTACATTTCCTAAGAAACTATCACTCTGGTTCGATAATGTTCTCTGAAGATCTGCTCCAAAGTTAACGATCGCTCCCGGGTTTGTTTCATCGATAGAATCTGCAAGAACTTCGTATTTTTTACGTTCTTCTACCTGTAATTGCGTCAAATTTACATTTCCGTCTCTGTCCACAAGAACCGCCGGAGCTGCATTCTGAACAGGCTGACTCGGTGCCGCCATCGGAGTTGGTTCGAAAGTCTTTAAAGGTTCGATCGATCCAAGAGGGTCTATTGGTTGATTTTCTTGATTATCCATGGTAAATTATTGATAAATTGATACAAATTTTTCAAGACCGTCTCTCTGTCCTGCTCCTACTGCTTCGAATTTCCATTCTCCGTTTCTGTTGTAGATTCTTCCGAATTCTACTGCTGTTTCGATAGAGAAATCTTCGTCTAATTCGTATTTTAAAATTTCTTCATTGGTATCTGTATTGAAAATTCTGATAAAAGAATTTCTTACCTGTCCGAAGTTTTGTCTTCTTGCATCTGCATCGTGAATCGTTACTACAACTGTGATTTCTTTTATAGCGTCATCAATTTTAGTTAAATCGATTTTAATTTGCTCATCATCTCCTGCTCCGTCACCCGTTAAATTATCACCCGAATGAATCACCGCTTTGTCCGGAGACTCAAGATTATTGTAAAAAATAAAGTGATTATCAGAAACTAACTTTTTGTTCTCGCCCAATAAAAATAAAGACGCATCTAAGTCAAATCCTGTTCCCGTAGATGTATTGTTGGTATCCCATCCTAAACCTACCGTGAATTTAGGTGCATTTATATTTTCTCTCTGTCCTTTTTGTAAGTTAATAGCCATAATATAGTTCGGTTTGCGTTAAAGTGTTTATATTGTTTTCGTATTCTTTTATTAAATGATAATTGTTGCTGATTGCCAGTTCCAGCAGATTATCCATATGCTCCTTTGTTACTTTAGACGTAATATACTCAAAATTACTTGAATCTAAGCCTAAAATATATTTCACGATTCTCGTATTGAATTGAAAACTAGGCTTTACCATTACTTCTGCGATGTGTTCTACATTTTTAACAGCGTAGTAATTAAAATAGTTTTCAATCTTTGGATCGAGGTTAAAATTCATCAATTCAGCATAATACATGAACAAAAAATCTGCTTCTACATCGTATTCATTCAAGATTTTATTCACTGTAAATTCGTGGCTTCCCGTGATTTTTATATCGTCTATAAAAATACAAAGTTTTCCTCTAAGAAAATCTTTATCCAGATAATAAGTATCGTTCGCAATTAAATTTTTACGATCCTCAAAACTTAGATTCCCATAATCTGTTGTATAGGTATGATTTCTATTGATTTTCGATAAAATGCTTGATTTTTTTCCTTTCTGAAACAAATAATAATCCAGTTGTTTCTTAAAATAAAAACATAAAAAATTGGAAGCCGTCGGAATCGCCATATAAGGACTTGGAAGAATCACAATTTCTTTATCTGTATTTAAAATATCTTCATGTCCGGAAATAAATCCTTCGAATAATTCTTTTGCAAATTTTTCAGCATACGACTTATCGCCATACTTGAAAAAGCTGTATTCTGCGGGTGAAAAAGTAAACTCATCCGCCGAATGAATGTGGTGTAAGCTGTACCTTTTATTCATAATTATAGTTGGTGTTTAAGTAAATGTGCGTTGAAACCAAAATCTTTTGCCCCTTTGTAATCAGCAATCGGATTGTCACCAATATGCAAAATCTGCTTTAAGTCTAAATCTTGGTTTTTAATTAAATTTTTCACCTCCTGAAATATCTGAGGATTCGGTTTTGAACAATTAATTTCATCAGAATAAATATGAAAATCGATGTACTGATCCAAGTTTTCATTCATCAGGAATTTTCTCATCGTTTTCCCTTTGATAAAACCAGTATTACTCAAAATATTAATCGTTTTTCCTTGATTTTTAATTTCATCAAAAAACTGATGCAAATTTTCGAAAATCACAACAGGTTTATATTCCAGAAATAATTCTTCGCTTTTCAAATAAAACTCATTTAATTGATCTCTATTTAATTGTTTTAAATCTACTTCTAAAGCATTTAAAATCAATAAATAAATTTCAAAAGTATCTACATTTCCACCAATTACTTCATTAATAGAATTACAAAGATCATCGTAATATTTTACGACTTTCGTAACTTCATCAATCGGTTTGTTGACATCAAAAAACGAGGAGAACAGCTCAACTCTTTTTGATTTAAATTCAGGGTGAGATTTTATTAAGGTAAGCCATAAATCAAAAGAAAAATGACTATGGTTGCGAATGTCGATATCTGTTTTCAAAACGGTTACAAGTTAAAAGTTTCATTAGCTTTTTCTTGAAAAAGACTTTAATTTTTTCATGATCAATTGTGTTCGAATTCATCTATTATTTCCAAAGATAGAATTTTTAAATTAATGTATAAATGTAGTTTTATGTTTTAAGATATTTTTATGATTTCCCCTAATTTGAATTTAATGACTAAGCGCAATTCAGTGAAAGAAAATCTTTTTTCTTAAAGCTATGATCGCCAAGTTTTTTTTGGATTAAATGGATGAATATTTCCGAAGAATTAAATAAAACTTTGCGGCTTTGGCGTTAAAATAATATAAATCAAGCAAAGTCTTTTAAATTCTCAATTGTTTAAAAAAAATTTTGGTCATTTAAATATTTTTTATAATTTCGCAACCGATTAACAATCAACAATGTCAACAAAAATGATAAATATAATCAATTTAAGCAATCCTATCAGAGCGGTGTACTTTGGTAGCACTCAATATTTATCTGAATAACGATCGACCTTTATAAAACAAAAATATAACGAAGGCCTATCTGTTCAGATAGGTCTTTTTTGCTACCCTATTTCCAGCTTTCGAAAATTCAAGTTGGTTGTCCTAAATTTTTAACGCAAAGAAAAATTTTCTTACTGAATAAGAGAGTGAGCAAAGTTCTAATCAATAAATTGATTGTAAGAAGCTTGCTTCATCAGCGACTTTGTCGCAACTCTTTGCGCTCTTAAATAAAAACAGTTTTTAAAAATAGCTTTGCGTTTAAAATATCAGCACAACCTTAAAAATCAACAATTTAAATTAAAAAAAATGAAATACAACACACGAAATATAGGGATCATAGCACACGTCGATGCAGGAAAAACAACACTCACGGAAAGACTGCTTTATTACACAGGGATGATCCACAAAATAGGAAACGTAGACGAAAGAAATACCACGATGGATAAAGACATTCAGGAGAAAAACCGAGGAATTACCATTTCATCTGCAGCGATTTCCACGCAATGGAAAAAAGATCAGAATGTCTTTAATATCAACATTATTGATACTCCCGGTCACATTGATTTTGCGGTGGAAGTTGAACGTTCTTTAAGAGTTTTAGACAGCGTTGTTGCGGTTTTCTGTGCTTCTTCGGGAGTTCAGCCACAAACGGAAAACGTCTGGTTTCAAGCAGAAAAACATGGGATTTCCAAGATCTGTTTCATAAATAAAATGGACAGAATCGGGGCTGATTTCTTTGCGGTTTTAAATGAAATAAAAACTAAGTTGAATGCAGTTTCCTTTGGCTTTGCAAATCCCTATTGGTTCTGAAGATAATTTTGAAGGCGTTATTGATTTAATTAAGCAAAAAGCGTTGTATTGGATCGATGAAAACGGAGAAACCATTATTGAAAAGGATATTCCTGAAAATTATAAAGTCGAAGCTGAGGAATTCAGACTCAAATTAATGGAAACATTAGCCGAATTTGATGAAACTTTCTTTGAAAAATTCATGAATGCTGAAACTGAAATTTCTGAAGAAATGATTGTTGAAGCGATAAAAAGAGCTTGTGGATCCAGAAGTTTAGTTCCTGTTTTATGTGGTTCTGCTTTTAAGAATAAAGGAGTTCAGCCTTTACTCGATGCAATTGTAAGTTATCTTCCCGCTCCAAATCAATTAACTTCAATTAAAGGAAAAAATCCTGCAACAGAAGAAAACATTGAATTGGAAAGAAATGAAGAAGAAACTTTTACAGGATTGGTTTTCAAAGTGTTGATTGACAAACACATGGGAAAACTTGCCATGCTTAGAATCTATTCAGGAAAGATAAAATCCGGAGACACAATTTTAAATGTGAGAACGAATGAAAATTTCCGAATTTCGAGGATTTTGCAGATGCAGTCGGACAAAACGTTAACAATTGAAGAAGGAAAAGCGGGTGATATCGTCGCTTTAACCGGAATAAAAGACGCAAAAACAGGCGATTCTTTATCTTCCATTGAAAAACCTGTCTTGCTTGAATCCATCACGATTCCTGCTCCGGTTATCCGAGTTTCGATTGAGCCGAAAACAAATGCTGATGAGAAATCTTTCGGTTTGGTTTTAGCGAAAATTCAGGAAGAAGATCCGTCGTTGGTTGTCGAAAGAGACCGACAAACAGGTGAAACTTTGTTGAGTGGTTTGGGAGAATTGCATCTTGAAGTTACGTTAGAAAAGATCCGATTGAATCACGGAATTGAAATCAATCAGGGAAAACCTAAAGTTTCTTACAGAGAAATTTTAACCGAAACCAGAAGACACAGAGAAAAACTTTCAAAACAAAACGGTGGAAGCGGACAATTTGCAGATATCACTTTTGAAATCGGACCTCGTGAAAATAACGAAATCGGTTTGGAATTCATTAATCAAATTAAAGGCGGAGTAATTCCAAATGAATTTATTCCTTCGATTGAAAAAGGTTTCAGAGAGGCAATGGAAAATGGAGCTTTGAGCGGAAATCCTTTAGAAAGTATGAAAATTACACTTCTCGACGGATCGACTCACAGTAATGATTCTCATGCTTTAGATTTTGAAATTGCTGCAAGAGATGGCTTCAGAGCAATTGCAAAACAGTGCAAACCAAAATTATTGGAACCCATTATGCAAGTTGAGATTCAAAGTATTGAAGAATATACCGGAGCTGTGACTGCTGACATCAATAAAAGAAGAGGAATTATTACTTCGATTGATGAAAGATCAGGTAGAAAAATCTTCGCGGCAGAAGTTCCCTTGGCTTCTACTTTCGGATATATTTCTGATCTGAGAACGTTGACGAGCGGTAGAGCTTCGATCAGCATGAAGTTGTCGCACTATGCTTTAGTGCCCGATTTCATTGCGAATACATTAATGACCTAAAAAAACGAGGGCTGCGAATTTTATTTTGCGGTCCTTGTTTGGGTTATAGTGCTTATGATGAATGAGGATTTTTTTATTTTTCTCCCTGATTTTGCTGATTACCCGGATCTTTTCTTCTCATATTGTGTGCTATATTCTTTGAATTGATTTTATTTCCCACGGATTTCACGAATTTGCACAGATTTTTTTTCACAACGCTAAACCCTAAAATACTCCTACTCTAAAACTCTCTCACTCAAAACCCTCCTACTTCTCCGGCATTACTTTGTAGGTTGGATCGTCTTGAATATTGATTTCGATTACGGCTTCTGCGTTTTTTAATAATTTTATAGAATCTTCACTTAAATGTTTTAAATGCAGCTTTTTATTGAGTTCGTTGTATTTTTTTGATAATTTATCCAACGCGTCGATGGCGCTCATATCAACGATTCGGCTTTCTTTGAAATCGATGACCACTTGTTCGGGATCGTTTGCAGGATCAAATTTTTCTGTAAAAGCAGTGACTGAACCGAAGAATAGAGGTCCGAAAATCTCATAATATTTCACACCATTTTCATCAATATATTTTCTGGCACGAATTCTTTTTGCATTATCCCAAGCAAAGACTAAGGCTGCAATAATGACTCCCACCAAAACTGCCAAAGCCAAATTGTGAAGAACAATGGTAATTAAAGCCACCGTCATTCCGACAAAAATATCAGATTTCGGCATTTTGTTAATAATGCGAATCGAAACCCATTGAAATGTACTGATTGCGACCATCATCATTACTCCAACCAAAGCAGCCATTGGAATTCTTTCAATAAAAGGAGCACCGACCAGAATGATTATTAAAATTGTTATTGATGCAATTATTCCCGAAAGTCTGGCTCTTGAACCGGCATTTAAGTTCACCAAAGTTTGGGCAACCATCGCACAACCTCCCATTCCACCAAAAAAACCATTGGTAATATTCGCTAAACCTTGAGCAACAGATTCTTTGTTGGCATTTCCTTTTGAATTGGTGATTTCATCGACCATTGATAATGTCAACAATGATTCAATTAAGCCAACTCCAGCCATAATTAAAGCATAAGGAAAAATAATCTGTAAGGTTTCCAGAGAAAAAGGAATCATCGGAACATGAAAACTCGGTAAACTTCCGCTGATGTGGGCAATATCTGCAACAGTTTTAGTATTAATTCCAAATCCCAAAACAATTCCGAAAACGATTAAAATGGCGACTAAAGAAGCCGGAATGACTTTCGTTATTTTTGGAAAGAAATACACAATCGCAATCGTTAAAACCGTTAAACCAGACATTATATATAAGGATGTTCCCTGAAGCCAGCCGACAACTCCGTTTGCATCGGTAACTTTAAACTGTTCGACCTGAGCCATAAAAATAATGACCGCCAAACCATTCAGGAAACCATACATTACGGGTTGCGGAATTAATCTTACGAATTTTCCGAGCTTGAAAACACCAACCAATAATTGAAAAATCCCTGCGAGAACTACAGTTGCAAACAGATATTCTATACCGTGAGTTTTTATTAAAGCAATTAAAACAACAATCGTAGCTCCTGCTCCACCGGAAACCATTCCGGGGCGACCGCCTAAAATTGCAGTAACCAATCCCATCATAAAAGCTGCGTAAAGCCCTGTCAACGGAGAAAGCCCTGCCAGAATTGCAAACGAAAGCGACTCTGGAATCATGGTCATTGCAACGGTAAATCCGGCTAAAAGTTCGTTTTTGTAGTTGATTTTTTTTGAAAAATCGAATAAGGCAATAGTATTTTTCATTTCGTGGCAAAGGTATGCACTTGAATTTTTTTACACAATTTTTGTGGTACCTCTATTTAGTATTTCACAATACATTCTTATATACGTTGTGTGTTTTCCAAACATAAAACATTACAGTATTCTGCCACATAACGTGTTTATTTGATTTAATTTTAATTAAAAACCATATTTAACAATTTTTTTTCATTCCTTTGTTGGGTTTTATTTCTAATTTTTCTATATTTGAGATTAGAGAAGCCAATTAATTTCTATAAAATTTTAAGCTAATTGATAACAATTAACTAAAATTTTAAATCAAATCTAAAACAACAATTAAAATTATATAAGGAATTGCACGAAAAATTTTAACAGGTAAGGGTATTATTCATACTTCTGCAAAGAAAGTCATGGAATAAAATACGTTACTCGGCAAAATAACAAGGAGGAAACAAAATGACCACTGAAAACATGATGAAATGTAAAATGAGAATGCAAAAACTCTTTATGTAAACAGGAATCAAGAAGATAAAAATCTGAAATTCTGATTCTTATATACATTCTTTTACACTTCACACACGTTTACTTTCATTAAAAGTCTTTTTAATATATTTTTTATTTTCAGACAAATAATATACTTTCTGTTGGGTTTTGCATGCAAATTGTTTACTAAATACTAAGGTTATTTAATCACATGTTATACAAAGAAATACATATAGGGCAGTTTATCAAAGATAGAGTCGACGAACTGGAGATCAGCATCGATAGAGTATGCAGTTTTTTAAAGAAAGATGAACAAGCTGTGGAAGAGATTTACAAAAGTGAATCTGTAAGTACAGAAATTCTTCTAAGATGCTCAAAGCTACTGGAATACGATTTTTTCAGGCTTTACAGTTCGCACCTTATTTTGTACTCACCACCTTCGGCTGTTGATAAGGAAAAGAAACCAAAATCGGGTAAAATTCCTTATTTCAGAAAAAACATTTATACACAGGAAATTAAGGATTTTATTATTGAGAAAATCCAGTCTGGTGAAATGACACACAATGAAATCATCAGCGAATACTCAATTCCTAAAAGTACGCTGCATCGCTGGCTTCAAAAAATCTAAAATTAAGAATCTCATGCGCCCTAATTATACAAAAATTTATCAGGATATGTTGAAAGAGAAGGATCCTGAAAAATTAAAAGATCCTAAAGTTCAACGCCTTATAAAGAATTTAAAAACGACGGAAGACGTATTGAATTTTAATGATTTGGTTTTTAAACAATCCAAAGAAAGCTCAGAAAACAATCAGAAATTAAAAACCTACGATAAGAAAACAATGCTTAAGCTCCTTGAGTATCAGCAAAAACATAATCTTTCTACCAATTATATGTCTAAAAAATATAAAATAAGCAGAACGACCATTGCAAAATGGAAAAAGACATTTGAAGAAGAATACGAAAAAATAGCATCCAAGAATTAATTTTTGAATGAAATATTCTGAAAATAAAAAATCCGATGAAGCAAAAAGTTCATCGGATTTTTTTTAAAGGTAATAAGCGAGAAAAGAAAGCGGGGCAGCGTTTGCCGGAATCGAACCGGATAATCTTGCAGGAATGATCTGCTTCATTATTCCTCCCCTTCAAATGTTGACGAAGTAACTTTTCTCTACGACACTTTATATTTTAAAACAAGGCTATAACCAAAAAGCGTATGTCGTGCTCTACCAACTGAGCTACTTTTCCTATAGAAATTTTGTGTTTTGAAAGTGTGGAAAAGGCGGGACTCGAACCCGCGACCTCGTCGTAATGAGCGAAGTAACACTATTCTACGGCACTTGTTTTTATTTTTAATACAAATATAAGGCAACAGGCGAAAAAGAGTTTGCTCATTTTCATGAGCGCCGCTCTTACCCATTTTGGGCAGTGAGCCGGCAATTCTACATCTGCTAGAGACTTACATTTTCTTTCGAAAACTTTTGCCCAGTTGGTTTTCAACCCAACCTCGCTAGTTCGGTCGCCCGAATTACGCTACCTTAGGACCGTTAATACGAAGGAACCCTTCTCTACGACACTTATCTGTAAATTTTTTAAATAAAAAAGAGGCAAAAGGCGAAAAGACAGACATGCACCCGCTCCTTACTATTATTCGGGAAATTGCACTTTTCTTAGATTTTTGAGGTCTAAATTCTGACTCGAAGTAAGCCTTCTCTACGGCACTCTTTTGTTTTAAATCAAGGTAAAAATTGCAGAATCTTTCAGTTCATTTGCTCTACCAACTGAGCTACATTTCGTTTACAACAGAAAAGGCAGGAATCGAACCTGCGACCGAATGATTTAATATCGAAGTATGATTCTAGGACGACACTTGATTTTTATCTTTAAATAATTTTAAAATCGAGCAAAAAATTTGAAAGAGGCTTTTTTCAATTTGGATTCGAAGGAACTCTTTCTTACGGCATCGATTATTTTTTAAAGTAAGGTAAAAAATCAAACAGAGACTTACTGACAGAGCGATACCAATTACGCCATCCCGATTTTCGGGAACAGGACTCGAACCTGTATTGCTGTCCCTTAAACGAAGAAATTCTGTTTTACGACACTTACTTTTTTTAAATTTTTATGGTTATTACTTTTTTGTTACTGCAAAATTATTACGTTAGTGCGCATTCTTTTTACGCAGTTGAAATTTATTTTAAAAACCAAGTAACAATTTATAAGAGTTTTGAATGTTATTCAAATTGGAAGTTTGACGATGAAACTCTTAAGGTCACGACATTGATTTATAAAACCGAGCAATATAGCGAAAAGACTCTGTGTCAATTGGAAGTCGAAGGATTTCTTTTCTTACGGCATCGGTTATTTTTTAGTCATTGCGAGGAAGGAAATGACGAAGCAATTTGTAAATAGATTCTTCACTGCGTTCCGTTCTGAATGACAATAAGAATGTTTAAATTATATTTCTTTCAAAAGTTCGATAACTCTATGATTGAAATTTATTTGTTGTGTTTTCATTTTATTAACTTCAGTTTTTAATTCTGATTCATCAACTTCAAAAACAGGTTGTATATTTTCTAATTCACTCAACATTAACTCCGTATATTCTGAAAACTCAATTTTACCTTTATTTTTTCTATAAAAAACATAAGGATGCCCAATCCATAATTGTGACCATTCTAATGAATCGTTTTCAAAAATATACTCCCAATCCTTTAAATCTGCAAGATCTACACAGCAAGTTGGTTCAAGAAGAATCTCATCATCTTTTTTTAAAATCAACCCACCATTAAATAACATCAGATAATCTTCGTCTTCAGTTTCAATATCATTAAAAACTACTTTTAAAATAATTTTCAAATTTTCATCATCCACAGTTTCAATATCCACAAAATAAGAACCTTTTTTAATTGGATTCAAGTCCAGATTTAATGTTGCTATAGCGTTTTGCCATCTTTCATGCAGAGCTTCAGAGCTTGGTGAATCTGACAGTTCGGGTAATTCATATTCTTCCTTCGAATATCTAAAAGGATTAATTTCAATAACATTAAAAAGTTGTATCATTTTCTGCAGTTTGTTTTTTCTTAGCCCATTGCAATGAAAATCCTTTTTCTGAAATGGCTTGAAAAAAGCGTTGGCGAAAAAGATATAGTGGAAAGCGGGAAATAGCTCCTAAATTATAGTAATATTCGGTATGAAAATCATTTATAATTAATCACTTATAATTTATAATTAATTAAAGCAGTGTCTTTTACAGCACTACTTTTTTAATCATTTCTACTGCAGATTTTCGGTCTTCCAAGGCATTCAGTACATCGAAAATTTTGTCGGACCAACCTGCGATAAGATATACATCATTTTTTCTGACATCCAACGGCTGTTTTCCGTAACCTGCCAAATCAAAAATATACAATTTTGCATTTGGGTTGAAACTTTTGTATTGATTCCATGAATTTTCAAAGGAATTTCTACCTCCGTTGCTATCCCAAAGCTGAGTATCGGTGAACAGCATGACTTTATCCACTTTTTCGCGTCTGTTCAGCAAATCTTCGATCACCAAATAACCGTTTGTGGAGTAACCCACTTCACCTTCCCGCTTGTAGAACGCATCTACGTTTCTCAGGATACCGTTTTTAGGCATCGGAACTCTCTTCCAAGTGTCACCAAACATACCTGAAACCACATTTTTGCACTGTGACTGCAACATCATCGACATTAGCAAACCGATATCGTACAACAAGACCTTAGATTTCGCAGAAACCGGCTGTTGCATCGAACCCGAAACGTCTGCCGCAATCACCACCGAAGTATCGAAACCAAAACCTTTGATATTTTTTGCACTCACCATCACGGCATCTTCCAATGCTTCCAAAATTGAGGACAAATAGGGTGAATCGATCGTTTTCAATTCTCTATACGCCGACAAAAATCTAAATGGCAATTGTTTTGAGTTCCTCACCGCTTTTTCATCCGACAAATAGTTGCACACTTTGTACATTGCATCTGATGAAACGTTGGCTTCCAAGATGTTTCGCAAGTTTCTCAACGTTGCCATATAACCCAACTTGTTACTGAAAATCAATTCTTCCCATTTGTTTTTGAAAGCTGATTTTCTTTCTGCTTCGTCCGCAAATTTTGTCTGACCCAAAACCGAAAGTTCAACTTCCCAAGTGTATGGAGTTTCCAACGCATCGTTGACGATTTTGTTGAAAATTGCCTGTTGATTTTCATCTTTTGCTTTTGGGTGAACCAAAAACAAAGCGTCTTTCAGTGTAACCTCAGCTTTTCTATTGTATTTTGCAAACTGGTATTCATCAAATTTATTGAAAGACTTCACCAAACCTTTTTGGATTTGTTTTGAAAGTTTGTTCAATTTTTTAATATCCTTTCTTTCGTTTGCTAATTGGTAATACGCTAGCAATTCTGTGATTTCATCAGCTCTTTGGATCACTCCGTCAACTGTTTTGCTTACCAAGTCTGTACCTGAAGTCTGCTTTGCCAATTCGGTCGTCAAAACCAATGGAACTGAACGCAAATACATCTCTTTTCTCGCATAAACTGCCAATTTTGCAACGAAATCTGGATCGTTTTTTTGAATCAGAGACTGGATTCTCGCCAATCTTTCATTTCCTTTTTCATAAGTTGTGTTTGATAATCCTGTTGTAACAACAGCACTATACAATTCTTCTGCAGGTGTCATTTTGTAAGCTTTTGCACCTTCGTAATTCATTACTACGTTATTTGATTTTCTTAAAAAATTAAATTTCATGGTTACTGTTTTTATTGTTAAACATTTTTGGAGGATTATCACTTCCTCTCTGATTTCTTATGCAAAGTAAGAGTGGTGTTGCGCAGTGTTTTTGCGTAGTGAAAAGATTTCTGAAAAAGTTTTTATTTTTTGTTGGAAAATCGCAAAGACGCAAAGCTTTATTTTGTTACAAACTGTTTTTAAGACGCAAGGATTTTATCTGCGAAAAATTGATTGTGTTGCCGTTGTGAGGAATGAAATGATTTTAAAAAGATATATCCACGAATTTTGTCATTCCGTAGGAATCTAAGCAAAGTGGTAGTGATAATTTAGATTCCACGCTTCACTGCGTTCCGCTCTGAATGACAAAAAATAACGTTAAATCTAATAACAAACAACTATCACTAACAACCAAATACAATTTGTCTATCATTCATTTAATATAAAGGAATCAACAATGTAAAATTTTTGAAAATCTCTTTTCTAGCTTTGTTTTGATTAAAATTAAAACTATGATTAAAGGATTATATGAAACTCACGTCCAGGTAAGTAATCTGGAAAATGCTATTCAATTTTATACTGAAGTTTTAGGATTGGAATTTGCTCACAAAGATGAAAACCGTCCGATTGCATTTTTATGGATTGGAAAAAATAAAGAATCCATGCTTGGTTTGTGGGAGCAGAAAGAAAATTTACAGACAAGACATTTTGCTTTTACGGCTGATAAAGAAGACATTTTGAATTATTCGGTTGAGTTTTTGAAAGATAAAGATTTAAAACCTTACAACTTTTTAAAAGACGGAATTGATAAGCCGATGGTTTTTGCTTGGATGCCCGCTTTGGCAATTTATTTTAATGATCCTGATGGAAATCAACTGGAATTTATTTCGATTTTGGAAGCTGATGCAAAACCTGAATTGGGTGTGCTTTCTTATGAGGAGTGGTTGAAAGAAAATTAAAAAAATCTTACGATTTGTATGTTGATTTTAATTGGATTTTATCCAATCCTTTGCTAAATCGTCCCTTCGGGACTCTTTCTTGGTTATAACAAGTAAAGACAGATTTTCAAAAATGAAAACCTGTCTTTGATTATTTCGTAAAAATCTCTTTTAGCTGAGAAACGATATTGCTATTTCCGGAAACGGTGATATCTCCAATTTTTTCGGCGATTTTCTCCATATATTCCATTTCTTTCAGTTTCCAAAGCGTTTCATTTTCTTCCATTAATTTGGCCGTATTCAGTAAACTTCTTGTGGAAGCGGTTTCTTCACGTCTCATAATACTGTTTGCCTGAGCTTTTTTCTCAGCAATCAAAACCTGATTCATAATTTCCTTCATTTCTCCAGTCAAAATCACATCACGGATTCCCGCATCGGAAGCTTTTAAACCTAAGTCTTCAGCTTTGTGACCAAGATTTTCAAGGATTTCTTTGCCTACAGAATCTTTTTTCAACAGCAACTCATCCAACGTTAAAGCTCCAACAAATTCACGCAAAGCCAATTGCATTAAAATGTAAAGTTGTTTGTCGTATTCTTTATTATCCATCAAAGCTTTCACAACATCTTCCACCTGATAACGCACGTAAAAGTTGATACGAAGCATCGCTTTATCTTTCGTCAAAAGTTCCTGACCTGCAATTTCCATTTGTTGCATTCTTGTATCGATAGTTTTGGTTTCTACAGAAGTTTCGTTGTTCCAGAAATAATAGGTTCCGGCTTCTAAAATCTGGGTCAGTTTACCGTCTATCAACAAAAGACCTTTATATTGATTAGCTACAACAAACTTTCTTACGAAGCTTTTGAGTTTCAAATTTTCCAAAATTGTTTTAGAAATTTTTTCTGTAATCTCAACTTTTGTCAGGTCGATTTTTTGAAATTCTCTTTTCAAAACACCTTTCCAGAAAGCATATTGACCAACATTTAGAACTTCTTTAAAAATTCCGTTTTCATAAACCAAAACAATTTCGCCGTCTTTTACCTCAACAACATCAATCATAGAAGCTAAATCTGTATTTTTCAATAAAAGATTCAAATCTTCTCCGGTTTTAAACTGAGCTTTCGTTTCAAAAACTTCTACAGATTTGTTTCCGAAAAGCCAGTAATTACCTTCTTTCAAAATAGTAATCAGGTTTCGGTTTTTAAAAACCAAACCCACTTGATATGCTTTAATTTGTACATTTTTTACCATCATATTTTATTTTTAGTGTTATTAATTTTAATTAAAAAAGGAAAAACCAAGATTCTTTCTTCCAAAAATGGCGGAAGTAAAGTATTGCAAAAAAGTCTATTCATTTCCGAATACTATAAACTTATTTTCTAATCAATCAGATTTTGGGCGTGTCCCTTTCCATCGCTGAAAGCAACAGCTTGGGTCGCTACGTTCATTTCTATCTTTTTTGTTCACATTTCGACTCTGCTCAATGTGACAAAAAAGGATATCCATTACCATCGCTCACGCGGAAAACCGTCATTTTTAGAAAAATTTGTCCAATAATCATGTATTCATCAACTGAATTTCATTTTCAGAAAAAACTTTTCTTACAGGCTTTTTCAAAATGTTGATTCAACAACTGAAAAAATCCCAGACTTTCCATGAAGAATATTTTTAACGAGATATTCAAACTCTAATAAAAAATAGATTTTGAGTCTATTTTCAAACTACATTAAAAGTGTAGTGCTCTAACCAACTGAGCTACTTCACCCGAAGTGAAGACAGGATTCGAACCTGTGCTAAAAATCTATTGTTCTACCACTTGAACTATATCCCCATTTTGGAGATAGGAGGACTCGAACCTCCAACCGATAGAGCCGTGTGAGATTTTTTGGAAAACCTCTGAAACCTTCAGATCAAGTTGAACAGAATAATATCATGTTTCTCAACAAAATATTCTGCAATGGTGATATACAGAAACACCCAACAAGACTCGCCTGATATTTTGACTAAAATCTATTTTTCAAAATTTTAGTATTGTTTCATTTTGATGATGCAAAGTAATAACACTATTACGCAACCTTTTTGCGTTGTTGTTTTAGATTTAAAAAAATTTAATTAAAATAAAAAACAGGCTACCTCGAAAGGCAGCCCGTATTAATTTCCCTGTATAAAAAATTTAATAATTTTTCCTGATCCTGTTTGTTTATAAAGTAGACATATCGATAACAAAACGATACTTTACGTCTCCTTTTGCCATTCTATCAAAAGCGGAGTGAATATTTTTCATCTCTATCATCTCAATATCGGCAACAATCTGGTGTTCTGCGCAGAAATCTAACATTTCCTGAGTTTCAGCAATACCTCCAGAAGCAGATC
Source organism: Chryseobacterium ginsenosidimutans (assembly GCF_024807225.1). Classification (GTDB taxonomy): domain Bacteria; phylum Bacteroidota; class Bacteroidia; order Flavobacteriales; family Weeksellaceae; genus Chryseobacterium; species Chryseobacterium ginsenosidimutans. Next base: position 1,258,276 of record NZ_JANUCO010000001.1, on the reverse strand, counting down.
CTACAATGCTTTTACGACCCAGTTGAAGCATTCCAACATTTTTCAGCAATATTCCTTCCGGTGGAATTCCTACAACAATATGAATCCCGTCAAGCTTTAACAAAGAAAGATAAAAATCAAAGTCATGTTCTGCACTTACTGTATCAACAATGAAATCAAATGATGCTTTAACTTTTTCCACCGCTTCTGCATCGCTTGTCACTACAAAATGATGAGCTCCCAATTTTTCCGCATCTGCAGCTTTATGAGGGGAAGTACTTAAAATAGTGACTTCAGCGCCTAAAGCCACAGCGAATTTAACCGCCATATGTCCTAAACCGCCCAATCCTAATACTGCAAGTTTATGTCCTTTTCCTACTTTCCAGTGTTTAAGCGGAGAATAAGTCGTGATTCCTGCACACAATAATGGAGCTGTAGCTGCAAGATCTAAATTTTCAGGAATACTTACTGCGAATGATTCATCCGAAACAATTGTATTCGAATATCCTCCATACGTCGGCAAATTGTCTCGGTATTTGTCAATCGCATTATAAGTCGGGATAACTCCATTTTCACAGTACACTTCAAGACCATCTTCACAATGTTGACAATGACCGCAAGAATTCGCAAGAGTTCCCACACCTGCAAGATCACCAACTTTAAATTTCTTTACATGATCTCCCACTTTTGTCACCCGACCTACAATTTCATGGCCGGGAACCATTGGAAATACTCCGGGAAACCATTCATTATTAATTTGTGCCAGATCAGAATGACATACTCCACAATATAAAATTTCAATCTGCACATCATGATTACCAACATCTCTTCTTGCAAAATCCCACGGTGCAAGTGTCTCGTTTGGATTTTGCGCCGCATACGCTTTAGCTTTTATCATAATAGTATAATTTATTGGCACAAAATTATCTCAACATTACATTATTGAATGTGCATTTATCAAATCAAAAACTGTAAAAATCAAAGAATAGAATAATTATTATTCCTTACATTTATAATAGAAAATGTTTGATTTTTACAACTTTATGTTTGAAAAAAGCAGTATTTCTGGCCTTTAATTAATGTAATATTGTATTAATTATTAATGTAAAATATTTAATAATCCTGAAATGAATTTGCACGAAGATTTAAAAACGGACACCCGAGTTTTTATGCCCGGAACCGTAGAAAAAGACATCAATAACTTCAATGTTTTTCATGTAAAACATAATAATGATGAAAGATTCAACTGCAAGCCTTTTAATCGTAAAGCACTCTATAAAATAAGCCTGTTAAAAGGAAAAACAAAATTGTATTATGCTGATAAAACAATAGAATTTGATTGTGCTTTGCTTTTTTCAAATCCGAATATTCCATATTCCTGGGAACATCTGGAGTCTGATCAAACCGCCTATTTTTGTGTTTTTACGGAAGATTTTTTTAATCCTTTTATGAACAATTTTAAAGAATATCCTGTTTTCAGACCCGGAAGTGTTCCTTTATATCATTTAGATCCGGAACAATTTGATAGTTTCAAAGATATTTTTGATCAGATGCTTCATGAAATTACGCTTGAATTTAACTATAAATATGATACTTTACGAACTCTTGTTCTTCAACTTATTTTTAAAGCATTAAAACTGGAACCTGCAGCTTATCAACAATATAAAGATTCAAACGGATCTCAGAGAATTGTATCTATTTTTTTAGAGTTATTGGAAAGACAATTCCCGATTGAATCCACCATGCAGCGTATGGAATTGAAGCATCCTACAGAATTTGCCAACCAATTATCAATTCACGTCAATCATCTTAATCATGTGATGAAATCGGTGACCGAAAAAACAACGTCACAGGTAATCAGCGAAAGAATCATGCAGGAAGCAAGAAGCCTACTTCAGCACACCAATTGGAATATTTCGGAAATCGCATGGAGTCTTGGTTTTGAGGATCTCTCTCACTTTATTAATTTCTTTAAGAAAAACCAACAGCTTACTCCGAAAATTTATCGGAAGAATATAATTTAAAATAAAAAAAGCCCCCTATAAAAGAGAGCTTACTATTGATCTTGTAAGACATCTAAAATATCTGTAATTGTATTTTCCTTATCTGTAAAATAGGATTTCAATTCCTGATAAATGAATTCTTTAATTTCACTTTGAACTTTTGGAGTTCCTAATTTCCATCGAGTTGACCCTAAATAAGATAACTCTCCGTTGACTGAAGCATAAAGTAAAAGATGTTTTTTAAGCTTAGCATTTGAAATATTTAAGTTTAAATTTTTCTTTAAAGCTTCTTCTTTTAAGAATTTTTTGAACCCTTGTAAAATTCCATCCAACAGAGATCCTCCTAAAATTGTTTCTTTATAATTAGCATAAACTTTAATTTTAGGTTTTAGACTCCAACCTCCCACAAAAGCTAATGATAGTGAATACGAAAAATTTGTTTTTTTATTAAAATTTATCTTAAAAAAAGGAGAATCATATCTAAAGTTTTTCACTAATTCAAAGTCAATTATCTCTGATAACCCTTTTGGATAATGAAAAATATTGATTTGTAATTCATCGGTTGATGCATCAATACTCTTGATTTTAAGTTTAGCGTTCAAAAAAGAAAACCTCCTGAATAAACTATTCAAATGTTGATAGCTCAAGTTTAAATCTTTAAAAATATCTTTATCCGCCGTAAAATCGAGCTTTATTTTGTTGACATCATCAGTAATTTGACTAACAATTTCACATACTCCTTTCTTAGAATGTAAAATAGGCACATCGTTAATTTCAATTGTTAAAGTATCTGCCAAAGCAATAATACCGGCAATTGATAAATAGAAATGTTCATTATTATAATGATTAATGTTGTTGATTGCATCTAAAACGAAAGAAGAGTTTTCATGAGTAACACATTCAATAATTAATCGATTATTCTCTTTTAATGAAAAAACTATTTCATAAGTCTCTGCTTTTACAAAATCCTGAATCAAATAGTAAATTAGTTCATTAAAACCAGAATGATCTATTGAACCAATATACATTCCAGGTCGACTTCTGATATGCGTTAAAGCATTATATTTTTCATCCATAAATAAAATTCAAATACTCTTAAATATACGAATTCTAAAGGGATTTATCTACTTTTTTACTTGGCTTTTTGAAGACACCAATACAAAATCTTCGCAATATTTTTCGCATCATCCACACCTCTGTGATGCGTTCCTTCAAGTTTGAAATTCAGTTCGCCTAAAGCTCTTGCCATTCCGACACTTTTTCTGACGGTCGGATGCAGTTCTCCGAATAACGTTTTCACATTGATATGATCGTCACTCAAAGGATAATCGACATTGAAGCGTCTTGCCTGATTCTGAAGCATATTCAAGTCATAGTTTCCATAACTTGCCCAAGTCATGTCTTCGGAATCGTATTCTGCTCTCAGAATATCTAAAGCATCTTCTAATAAAACGCCCTCATCATCAAGCATTTGTTGAGTAATGGAAGTAAGTTCCGTACAAAACGGACTCACTTTTGAAAATTGAGGTTTCACTAAGATCCCTTCATTTTGCGAAATCTTACCAGTTTTTGCATCCATAATACAAACTCCGATTTCTATGATTTCACTTTCCTGACCTCTCGGCGGTTGGTCTTCCCAACACGTGGCTTCGAGGTCTATAATTAATATGTTGTCTGTTGTTTTCACTTTTTTAAATGTTTTAAAGGGCTGGAAGTGGGGAGCGGGAAGATGGAAGTTTATCACAGTCGTACATTCCCTTCCAGCCTCCAGCTTCAGACTTCCAGTCCAAGATTATTCCAAAATCTTCCTTAAAATTTTGGCGGCATTATATGCATCGTCTGCTCCGCTGTGATGATTTCCTTCAAAATCCATATTCATAGCTTTAAGAGCTCTTTTTAAACCCATCATTTTGTAAAGTCCATTATGGGCTTTGAACTGATGCATAATGTTAATATAATTTTCGGAAAAAGGATTTTCGATACCGAGATAATCACATTGTTCCATGATCTGCTCTTTATCAAAATTTCCAAAACCTGCCCAAGTAAGCGAAGCTGAATCGTATTCATCCCTTATTTTCTCGCAGGCTTCTTCGAAATTAATTCCTTTTTCTTTTATCAGTTTTGGAGTTATTCCTGTAAGATCTGTACAAAATTTGCTGATTTTAGACCTTTCCGGAATAACGTAAATGCTTTGTTTCTTGGAAATTGCTCCTGTTGTTCTGTTTAATTCGCAAATTCCTATTTCTATGATATCGACTTTTTGTCCGGCAGGAATTCTGTCGTTTTCCCAACACGTAGCTTCTAAGTCGATGATTACTATTTTGTTTGTTGTTTTCATGATTTTTGGTTTAAAGGATGGAAGCAGGAAGTTGGAGGATGGAAGTAAATCACACACTGCAAAACTTCCTTCTTCCCGCATCCAGCTTCCATCATACTAATTTCTCGGCGCAAACGGTGGCGTCCATTTTTTCTTCTTCATTAATTCCTTAACTTCCTCATAAGAGATTGGACAAAAATTGTGACAATCTACTCCAACGTCAATACTTAAAGCCATTTCGTCATCCGGTAAAGTTCCGTGAGAATGACCGTAGAGTTGCCAAACTCCGCGATGTGAACCATTCCAGGTGCGCATTGCGTAATGAAAGAGGATGATTTTTTGTTTTCCATTGCTATTTTCCGGTTCATCAATTTTCAATTCATGATAATCTCTTATGGAAGCAAATCTTTTAGGATACGTCAAAGCTGCCCCTTCGTGATTTCCTTTTATCAAATGAATATTTCCATTTAATCGATCCAAAATTTCTCTCGTACAGTCTGGTTTTCCCAAACTGATATCACCCAAATGGTAGACTGTATCGCCATCTGCAATTTTCTCATTCCATCTTTTGATGAGTTCTTCATTCATGTGTTCCAAAGACTCAAAAGGCCTTTCGGAGAATTTTATAATATTTTCGTGACCAAAATGGTGGTCTGCTGTGAAAAATATATTGGGTTTCATTTTTTTGATTTTGTTTAACCACAAAAGACATTTTTTTTAACACTTAAGAACACATTAGTTTTTAGTTAAATTCTTTGAAAACATTTTAGTTCACATGAGATGAAAATCAAAGATTTTCAAAAACTTAAGTGTTCTTTTTCACATCTATATTTAAACTTAAAAATAACTTAAGTGTTAAATCTCTTTTGGTTTTAGTTTAATAAATATTTTTAATTAATTTCCTCGAAATGCTTTATAAAAAGCCGTTTGAATTTCCAGTTTATCGCTTTCCACATATCTTCTTGAAAAGTGAATCGGGATGGCTTCTTTCACCTCACAATCCTTCATTATTTTTCCTGATGCAGACGCAAAACTGTGATAATTGATCTTTGCAAATTCCTGATCTTCGTCTTTGTAAAATGTTTCGATGTACACCATATCTGCTGAGTTGAAAACAGTTTTAATTTTTTCATAATTGTTTTCACAAACGGCATGATCCATAATTATCCCTAATTTGTAACCTTCATTTCTTGTTAAAAAATGAAACAAATCCGAAGCTTTGTAAACTGTATTTTCGATCTCAATTTCTTTGTCTGAATCGTTGTTTTCAAAAGCTGATTTCAATTCACTGATCCATTTTCCTTTTTTAAATTCGGAAGCGTTTTCATTAAAAGTGATCGAATCTTTTTCTTTAAACAGATAAGCGATAGAATCTGTTTTGTGATCGAGAATCGCAAAATCAACGTTCACATTTTCGTCTTCAAAAAGGAAATTTTGAGTGGTTATCAATTCAAGTTTCCAGTGTGGTGGTCGGATTTTATAGACATTAATTTCTTCTTTTGAAACAATCTCACGAATTTCATATTCAATTGCATTTTCATCAATTAAATTCCAAGTGTAAGATTTTAACCTGGATTCAACTTGTTGATGAATATTTTTCGGTCCGCAAATCACGATTTTTTCTCCGCTTCCAATTTGATGTCTGAAAATTCCATCGAAATTTGAAAAATGATCAATGTGGGTATGACTGATGAATATCGTTGAAACCGACTGTACTTCTTTTACCGTCAATAAACTAGCTTCCCCGCAATCACACAAATAATGCTTTGCTGAATTCGGAATTTTTATTAATATACTGATGTCTTCTTTTAAAAGACTTTTTATTTCTGCCTGTAACATTTTTTCTAATTTTTTTTTAATCACAAAAATTTTGCTCTCTGTTTGTCATTCTGAAAGAATCTAAGCTTGTATTTTTTTAATCATTATTTCTACAAGCTTTGCTTAGATCCCTACGGGAAGACAAAGTGAGCGTTTAATAAATAAAATTTTTGCGATTTTTGTTGTTTAATTAAACATATAAAAAAGTTTCGATAATAAATTACCGAAACTATACTTTTAGAGTCATCAACTCTTCTTTTACAACGTCAATGACTAAAGAATTCAACTTTTTGTTGATTCTTTTTTGTTCTTCTTTTTCTATGGTTGTGAAAACTTTCGGGAAATCTTTTTCACAATCCTCCAAAATATCCTGTGAAAAAAGACCGATCACTTTCCCAATCATTTTGGGTTCGAATTCACCAATCTTGCTCACAACATTGTTCAGTCGGTTTGCAGTTGCATATTTTTGGATTTCTTCCCAAATATTTTTGGCATTTTCACTGAAATGAACTTCTTTCTGAATAGGTCTATCTTTTTTAACCATTTTAGATTTTTCGACCCATTTTTCATTTTTATTTTTTAAAATGACCCTTGAGCCGTTTCCAAAATATTTGGTTTTCAAAGTTTTAACGATCGTTCCTTCACACCTATTATTTTCAATTTCCGGTAATCCCAACCAAGCCGGAATTTTAGAATCGAAAACATTCGGGAATTTCAAAGCCTCTTCCAAAGTTCCTTGAAATAAGATTTTCGCATAGAAAAATCTGGTTTCCTCGAAAATCTGGTTGACCAAATCTGTATCCAAATAAGTAGTGCCGTTCAACTTAATATCGAATCCGTAAAATTCGTTGTAAGGTGCATATTCAACACCTTTTTGAACTTTTATCGCATCTTTTACGGGCTCTACTTCTTTATGTTTGTAACCTCCACCAAATAATTCACCATAGATCACTACAGTTTCTAAATCCGGATGGATAGTTTTCACTTTTTCGAACAAATCAATTACTTTTTTTCTGTAACGTTCCAACATTTGATGGGCGTTATAGAATTTTTCATCCTTCTCGATGAAAGCGGTTCTTTTTGCGATTTTAATTTCCTTTCCATCGGTAAAGAAAGAGAAATTTGCACCGTGAACCTTTTCCTGTACAATGAAAACCTCATCCCCAAAACCCTGCAACCTGATCTGATCGATCACGCGGGTTTGGTAAGCATTTTCTATAGAGTTATATGTTTTGAAAATCATTTTTTTAGTTTTTTAATTGTTTCTAATTCGCTATTCTTCATCTGAGTAACGTGTCTTTGCGCGTGAAGTGAAAGGAAATAAATGTATTCATACACATTAATTTTTCCTAATCCATTCACTGTCATGGTTGTTTTGCAGAGGAGACCTTCGCCGTTTTTCATCAAGTCTAAATAATTTAAACATTCATGATATTGCTGAGAAATTAAATTTCTGATTTCACTTAAATTTAATTCTCCTTTAGGCTCCATATGTTCTGGTCTTATCCATTTAAAAGCTCCGTACTCACCTACTTTTTCAAATTTTTCTTTATCGAAACTGTAATGTTGTAATTCAAGATTTAAATCAAGATTAAGATAATTTCGCATTGCTTTTTTTGAACCTTTTTCAATGAGAATAAACAAATAAAAGTTCGTCAGATAAATGTGCTCTAAAATCTGTTGAATCGTCCAACCTTCGTTTGAAGGCTGAAAATTCAACGTTTCTTTATCTTTATCAAACCATTTATCAACCTCAACAAAACTGAGTTTCAAATGCGTTTTTATATCTTGAATTAATCTAAAAATATCCATTACATTTTTTTAAATTTTAATTAGAAAAGTAAATATTCAATGCTTTGATGATACTTTTCACGTTGGTGTTCGGATAAAATCCAGAACTGTTGATACAATTTATTTCAACGATTTTCCAGCCTTCATCCGTTAAACAAATATCCATTACAAAGGCTTGTTCAAGATTGAAAAGTTGGATCATTTCATTGGCGAAATTCAATCCGTCTTCTGACACATTTTCTTCGAAAGGCGCATTATCATTAAATTTATAATATCCTGCATCGGTAATTTGTCCGCCAACAATCCAAAGTCTTGCTTCTTTTATCGTTCGTTTTGCTTCAGAAATCTGAACCAAAGAATCTTCTGTAATTCTGTTTAATTGATTTTTTAATGATTCAAAAACGAAATCTTTCCATTCTGTTTCGTTAAAAACTTTTCCTGTAAAAATTTTCGCTTCATTGTAGGGTTTAATGAATTTTAGTTCATCTTTTTTCCAAATCAATTCTTCTGAAATTTTGTGAACGGAAACTTTGGGATTCAAAAGGTTTTCACCATAATATTTAGAATACACTTCATACAGGTGATTTCCTCCGTAAAAAGAACCGGGAAACCAGTCGGTATTTTGTTTTGCCAATCTTGCAATCGTCACCGAACCATACACGAAAACATCTTTTCTGTCTGTTTCGAAGTCTATTTTTTCTGCTGTTGGCGGAATATTAATTACATGATAATCAATATTTAATTCTTCCAACGCATCAAAAATTTTGTAATGATCGGGATCTAAATATACATTAGCCTGAACTAAAAAATACATGGTTATTGGTTTTTAAAGGTTTTTATTTTTTTGGATGGAAGTTGGAAGCTGGATGCGGGAAGTTTATACACGTATTTCAAAAAACTTTCATCTTCCTACATCCCGCTTCCCTCTTTATTACACCATCATATCAGCACAATTGGAACTTGCGAATGCGTAAGGTTTTGCTTTAAATATATAACCCATTCCCAGAATATATCCCATTGCGTCTTTCAAAGCGACGTTGGATTTAAAATCCGGATCGGTGTTAATATCTGCGTGTACCTCCATTTCCACATCATATGTTTCCAGAATAGAGCAAATGGCATAGGCAATTTCTACGGATTTGTTGACTTCGTTCAACATTCGCTCTTTGATACTGATATTCTGTATTTCTCTTTCTTTTCTGATAAAGGTAAACGCTCCTTTTCCCTCACGAATAAAGACAACTGCAGTAGCATAATTAATGGCGTCACCATAAACGTGGGAGTCTGATCCCACACACACTTTCAGTCGGTATCCATTTGCCTGTTCGCGGATGATGGCTTCTTCTACCAACTGTGTGATAGAGTGTTGGAAAATTTTTCCGGTCATGTTTTGCCATGTTTGTTGTTGCGTTTCCATTTTTTCTACATGTTTTAAATTTGTTTTGTTTAAATATTAATTTGTTGATTCATCAGGACTCGAACCTGAACAACAAGAGTCAAAGTCTTGTGTGCTGACCAATTACACTATGAATCAGTTTTATGAGTAATGAATAATCGGTAATTAGTAATATTAAAATCGTACTTAATAATTTACATCTGTAATAATTACTTATTGCACATTTATTTATTACCCATATTCTTGTGGAACAGACAGGAATCGAACCTGTACCTTTAGTTTTTCAGACTAACGTGCAGACCTTCTACACCACTCTTCCAATTTTATAAGTAATGAATAATCGGTAATTAGTAATATTAAAATCATATTTCAATTAGTATTTGCAATAATTACTCATCGCTCATTACCCATTATTTATATTTTGTACCTCTCCCAGATTCGAACTGGGACTTTACGGAGTTTAAGACCCTTTTCTCTGCCAATTGGAATAGAGAGGCAATTTTGTGCGGAAAGAGGGAGTCGAACCCCCAAAACCTTGAGCCTAAATCAAGTGTGTCTACCATTTCCACCATTCCCGCAAGTTTTTATGAGTAATAAGTAATGTGTAATTAATAATATAAATTCATACTTAATAATTTATGCTGACAATAATTACTCATTGCACATTACTCATATTTTGTACTCTATAAGGGAATCGAACCCTTGTTTTCTGCTCGAAAGGCAGGCGTCCTGAACCGTTAGACGAATAGAGCGATTAAAAACAAACTGACTAGGAATCGAACCTAAACAACAAGAGTACATTTCCTGCATGCTGCCATTACATTATCAGCGGTTGTGGAAGTAGTAGGATTCGAACCTACTTAGCAATAAAGCAACAGATTTACAGTCTGCCCCGACTCTCCAACTTCGGCGTACTTCCCTTTTTTCATGGGTAATAAATAATTGGTAATGAGTAATTTTCCAACTAATTTTTAACCCAATTTCTTTTGTGAAGAAAAACAAAGCCTGTCATTATTTTTTTAGTTTGATATAAGAACTTCTGCGCTCGACAAACTTTTACTTTTTCTTCGGAACTAATCTCATTTTAGTTATTTGAGATGGTTATGGGAGTCAAACCCACTCAGTTTTCACAACGGTTTTGCAGACCGTCCCGACTCTTCCACTTCGGCGAACCATCAAGTTTTATGAATAATAAGTAATTGGTAATAAGCAATTTCCCAACTCCTAATTTTTTATATTTAATTTTCATTAAAAAAATAAAGCCTGTCTTAATTTTTTGTTTGATATAAGAACTTCTTCGCTTTGACAAACTTTATTTTCACCTAAAAAATTTATATTATGTTTAAAACTTCCTTCTTCCAACCTTCATCTATTAATTTTCATTTTTTGAGTTAAGAAAAAGCCTGTCTATATTGTGTTTTTGGCGTAAAGATCTTCTGCTCTCGACAAACTTTTTCTTTCTCTTTGAAACAATTAACATTTAGTTTTTTGCGATTCTGGAAAGGCTCGAACTTTCAACTTCCGGTTTAACAGACCGGCGCTCTACCATTGGGCTACAGAATCATTTTTTGTAATTTCGGAAGGACTCGAACCTTCAACCTTCGGCTTATGAAACCGATACTCTAACCCATTGAGCTACGAAATCTTTTATGTGAACTGCCAATTATCAATTCCCTTTGCTATCAATTTTCAAATTCACTTACGAAGTGAAATTCACTATTGACCATTCACATTATTGCACTCCATAAGAGAATCGAACTCTTATTTACTGCTCGAAAGGCAGCCGTCCTAAACCATTAGACGAATGGAGCAAATTGTCTGGAAAGCAAGATTCGAACTTGCGACCTCCCGCGTCCAAGGCGGGGAAACAACCACCGTTATCTTTCCAGTTTTGCAGATTCACTTCAAAATTCTTTTCCGAGAGACAGTCGGATCGGAAATTTTTCCGTGAATCGTTGCGGTCTATGCGAGAATCGAACTCGCGGTGTCCAAGAGACAGTCGGACAGGTTACCATTACCTCAATAGACCGTTTTTTTGCGGAGAGCAAAGGAATCGAACCTTCACTACTGTCGTAGAACTCATTAGCAGTAAGCCGCAACAAACCAATATTTGCCTACTCTCCTTTTGTGACCTCGACAGGGTTCGAACCCGTAACCCTCGGTTTAGAAAACCGATGCTCTATCCAATTGAGCTACGAGATCTTTGTAACCCCAGAAAGATTTGAACTTTCAACCCCCGGTTTAAAAGACCGGTGCTCTAACCATTTGAGCTATGAGATTTTCACTTTGGGTATCTCCGGGGATCGAACCCTGTTCTCCGGTTCCACAGACCGGCGCTTTACCAAATAAGCTAAAGAAACCATAAAAAAAAGCGCCTCTTTTCGGGAGGCGCTTTATATATTTTGACGTGTCGCTACATTAGCTGACCCCATTTATATAAGCACCTTTTATCCACAAATTCACTATCAAGAACACATGCAAGTCCCATCGGCTCTTGTCCGTGTCGTCTTGAATACTGATTAGATATGTTATGTAATTGTTTCATTATATTCTTGTTTAAAATTGTTTTTTTGAAAAGATTAAAAACGTGTTGCTTTTAATTTTCGGTTGCAAAGTAAGTATGAAATTTTTTAACTCACAAATTTATTTTTTAATTAACTATTTGAAAATAAATTAATTATGTTTAATTTTCAGCATAGAGAATTTCTGTCCGTAATATTTTACAGATATCTTAATTACCTAAATGACTGTCTCTCATCGGGTTACTTATCACGCTTTATTTTCTTATTAATTGTTCATTATTGATTAAATAATTTTCACTTTTATGGTTATTTTTTTTCATTCTAAATAATTTCTGCCCTAAAAACGCAAAAAACGCCCCGATCATCGAGGCGTTTCTGCAGTATTTTGATTAAATTTTTACGAGTTTACAGTAAATAATTTTCAAAGCAAGCACATTTCGCCTCATCCAATATCATCCATTCATATCCAAACGATCCCTTTATTGCAGGGCGATCGCATAGATTTAAACTGATATGTGCTCTTTGTATTGTCATAATTATATTGGTGCAAAGATAAATGTTTTTCTTAAATTTTAACATATTTTGTGAGTGATGAAGAAAAAATTGGTGACTTCGAGAACCTTAGTTATCAACATTTTCAAAGTTTTTTATTTCCGTTTTCTTCATTTATTGATTTATCTAATTCCTCAAGATCTAGAAGAAATCTGTTTAAATTTTTATTTTGAAAATTTGTCATTCCGTAGGAATCTAGGCAAAGTATTAAAAAATAAGAAGGAAAGATTCGAGTCTAGATTCCTACGGAATGACAAACTCTGTAAATATTTTTTAATGCTTAAATAGACGACAATAACGATAGCCCCGATTGAAACGACATCCTTTTTGGTTGCGGCGGAGCGAAGTGAAGCCGTAACCAAAAAGATACAGTGGAAAGCGGGAAATTGCTCCAAAAAAAGTTTAAATAAGTTTTATAATCAATTCCGAAACATCCTATTCCTCCCTGTTTTATACCGCGAAATATCTTTTAAAATCACCTCATCATCGGGATTAAAATATTTTAATTCATTGACAATTTCAGAACGGGTGGCTACTTTTTCGGCGATGATTTCGTAGGCGATATTTCTTGTTGTATTTTGAAGTTTCGGATCTTTTTTAAATTCATATTTTATGGCTTCAAGATAAGTGATCTTCTTATCCGAAGGTGTTTTCTCGTACAATTCCTGAATCTGCTGATCGAGTTTTTTAACATCAAAAATATTCGCAAAATAATTATTCAGACAATTGAATGAATCCCGATCTTCTTCCCAACCTTTCAACAAAATCTTCTGTGCTTCCTCCGGCATTTCCATTTTTTTACGATAAATCAATGAGCCTTTTACCATTTGATTATTGCTCACATAATCGTCTACAACCATTTGATAATAAGTGTTTGCGTTTTTTGCATCATTAATTTGTCTGTACAGATCTCCTACTTTTTCTTTTTGTTCGAGCTCTTTATACAAATCAATTGCTTTTCTGTATTGTTTTGCTTTTTCGTAACAGTTTGCTGCTTCAGATTTGTTTTTTAATTTTTTAAGATAAATCACAGCGGCTTCATTATAAAAACCTCCTTCTTCCAGAGTTTTTGCACCACGATAATTGTCCCGAAGAAGATTCATATATACTTTTGCTGCCTTTTTATAATCCTTTTCATCGAGATACTTTTGGGCGAGATCTTCATATTTATTTCTGATTCTGTCGAAAAGTGAGGTCTCAATATAAGAACTTCCTCCGCTGCCTTTTCTTCCAGATGAATTTCCTGTTTTTTCTTTGTCTTCCAAGCGAAGAAGCACCATAAAAATAATGAAAGCAACGATAGCAAAAATCGCCAACGTACCGAGAACACTCCAAAAACTCTGATGAAAAAGCTGCGCCAAAATCCCGATAACCTTTATGATCACCAGAATAAAAAATGCCGCCATAAATTTGTCTATAAACTTCTGCCTATTCATCTTTATCTGTTTTTAAAATGGTTTTATCTTCGCTAAAAAGACGGTAAAGAAGCAACACAACACCGATAATAAGAATCCATACAAACCAGTTGTAGCCGAACATTTCGATCAAAGGATAGAAAATATACGCCAACATGGCAACAAGTACAATGACAAGAAAAATTTTAATTCCACTCGGAACATTATTTCCTCCGATATTCAAAGATTTTCTTTTTATGATGAAATTATACAGTCCGACAACACCTGTCATGAAAATGATTAACCAAATAATTTCCGAAAAAGAAATGTTATGTTTTGAGTAAGGTTTTTCCTTTTCCAGTGTTTCCACTTTTTTTGCTTTATTCGGATCAATTGGCGGTTCGATATATTCTTTTGTTCCGTAAAGACGTCCCAATGAATCTTCAATCAACATCTGTTTCTTTTTCAAGATGGTTTTTACAATTCCCTGATCTGCAGGTTTTCCGGAACTTATTTCATTAAGAGAATCTGTAATTTTTTTCTTATATCTTTCTTCGTTTTGAGCTAAATATTTTACGATTTTTTTACTGTAAACTGTTTTTAAAGAATCTGTTGCAATATCTTTTTTATCATTAAATTTAAAAATATCTTCCTGAATTTTATTAATCGGTCTTCCGCCTTTCTTTATATATTCTTCATAGCTTTTCCCGTTATCTCGATCGCTAAGATATAATGATGCTTTCATGTGCTCGTCCGTCAGTTCACGCCTCTTTTTTCCATACATCGAATCAATCTTCATATCAATATCCGTAACGCCGGATTGATAAGCAACGATAGGTTTCATCATATTTTTATCCACATCCGAAACCTTTCCGGATGAAGCCATCGGAGCGTTTTGTACAGGTTCTTTTTTATTCAAAAACATGAATAATCTTACCAATCCGATAGCAATTAAAAACACCCAGAATATCCATCGGTATTTTTGAGAATACGTAGAATTTGTTCCATCTGAAGAGTTTCCACTGAAAAATTTTCCGAGCCAGGTATTTTCAAACTTAAATTTTGCAAAACCATCACCTCTTGAAGTTCCCATCACATCAAGCGGAACTCCAAGATCTACTGCTCTGTCAGGATATTTTTCGATATAATCTAGATATTTTTCGATCTCTTTTTTATTTCCCGCCATCACCTTTTTCATATCAAAAGGAAGATTTTTCATCCATTCTTCTTCGGTTTGTGGCTTTTGAAGTGATTCTAAAACTTTTTCATCATCCATTTCCACCGTATAGCTCTCAATTTTCTGAGGGATTTTCACTCCGTTTGATGGCTTTCGGATTTTATCTTCTGATTGTTTTGGATTTTGAATGATGGAGATCCAATCGATTTCTTCATTTAATTTTACCAATCCAAATTCAGGATGCATAATCAGAAATTCGGCCTCAACATTTTGCCAGTCTTCAGGATTGAGTTTTGGATAAAAAGTAGTGTTTTCAGGAATAAAAAATTTATTGTCAACACATTGAAAATAAGAATTTCTTCCTATTTCGTTGGGAGAATTATTTTGAAAAATTAAAAAGCATCCGTACAAAACATTCGGCTCGTTGGAAGGAATCGGAAAAGATTGAACCTGATCTAAATTTATCCCCAACATTTCCATCTCATGAAGCCACGTCGAAGGTGAAGAACCTTTTATTAAAAGTGCTTTTTTAGGAAAATTATTTTTCGGAAAAGGTTTTATTCTAAGCTCCATATTCCCAGATTTGATCAATAAATCTTTTTAAACATTCAGCATACATATCTTCCATTTTTTTCATTTTTAATAATGTGCTTTGCGGCAGATAATATTCTGAACCTCCAAATTCCGTATGTGTTGCCAACGCCAAAAACCCATATTCTGTTGATGGAATATAGAATTCCGGGATATTTTTGTTGCTGCTTTTGAAAGTTAACATTCCGCGAGAATCTGTGATAACCTCGCTTCCATCAGAAAAAGTAAACCTGTTTTTATTCTGATTCGCAAAAATCTTTATCTGATGCCTGTTTCTGTATAACGTTAATGAATCATCGTGTAGTTTATTCAATTCATTATTCGAAATCACGAGATTTTTTTCTGCATTGATTCCTATATTGCTGAAATTGTTTAGAATCTTGATTCCGCTGTTGGATAGTTTTTTAATTTCAGTCTCAACTTTTGAATCATTTTTTGCAATATCATGATCGTTTTTTGATTCTTCAACTGAAATATTTCCTTCTATATTAATTTCATGAATCCAAACAGAAGAAGCACTATATAAATAAAAACTTTTATTAAAATAAGTCAATTTAAAATCATTAGGAACTCTTTTCCCCGTCAAATTCAACTCAGAATATTCTTTTGTATTTAAATTTAATTTAGAAATCAACTTTTTATCCGGTTGATACTGACACAGAATAAATTCCTGCTGCTTATTTCTCGCCAATGCAAATTGTCCTTTCGGTTTCAAGGAAATATCTTCAATTAAAACCTCACAGCCATGATGAATTTTATAATAATCATAATAGCTTTTATTGTAATAATTATCAGACAGATATGTTCTCAATAATTGCTTTTTATTGCTTAAAATATAAAACTCTCCTTCATATAAAAATGTCGCCATTTTATTAACCGGGGTCGGAAATAGAATCGGATAATTAATAGGAACATCTGTCCTTTTCCAATTTTTTGATGAATTATTATCTCCTTTCTGTCGTCGTTGCGGCGGATTTGCCCACAATTCTTTTAACGGAAGAATAATTTTTTGAATATGTTTTCTTGTTCCCTTATGATGTTTGTAGAAATTTAGTTCGCCATCGGAAGAAGTTGTGACCAAAAATTTCAGTCGGTCTCTGTTTTCATGAATGACTTTCTGAAGATTTTGGTTGACTACATTTTCCTGATGCGTGATAAAGAAAACTTCCAGATCTTTTTCAGTATGTTCTTCATTAAAAAACTTTTCCAGTGCATGAGAAACTTCCAAAACCGGACTCACCTGATTCAGGTTTTCTATCACTTCATCTACTTTATCCAACGAAATCGGGATATTGGTTTGTCCCAACGCAAAAACCTTACATTCGGAATGCGCTTTCGGATGTTTAATTACCGCAATCGCCGATGCAAACGCCAAAACCTTCGGAGTTCCCCAGTTTTTCAGGGAAGTATCTATGAGAATAATTCTTTCAAAAATATTTTCTTCAGGCGGAATTTCACGTTGAATGTACAACGCTTCATTATTCGCAACACGGTTCATGAAAACCTCATCTTCATTGGCAAATTCGGACAAAAGCATTCTGTTGAAATCGCCTTTATTGGTCATATCAGAAATCCCTCCAATCGGCTGTTCGCCGGGAGAAAGATGACGCATCGGGATTTTCAGACCGCTCCAGATTCTTTTAATTAAACTTCCGATCTGGAAAGTTTTTGGTTCTTCAATTAATTCCTGAATAAAATCTTTGTCGGTTTCTACGGTCGTTTCTTCCTGTACAACTTCGTCTTCCAGTTCGGGAATATCAACGATTCCTTTCATTGCTTCGATGATGGATTCTGTTGTCGGGAATTTCTTACAAATTACTGCTAAAGTTTTAAAATCGTAATTAACTATGGATTGAGTCAACTGTTTTTTTTCAGCACATTCTGATAATTTCTGTGGATTTCTTTCATATTTTCTTAGAATATAATCTGATGTTTCCCATGAAAATCTATTGTGACAATTTTTAAAAATTGTTTGTAAAAGCAATATTTTATTTTGCTTTCTTTTAAAATAATTAGGTAAAGCATTGAGTGATTTTAAAAGTTTTAATGTCAACTCAATATCATCACTGATATTCCTTGCGAACATTCTATTTTTTTCTTTCTTTAAAGAAAAAATGGCATCTTCTATAATACAATGTCCATCCTGAAGAGCATATAAAACAAGAAGCATTGAACCAAAATGCGGAAAATCCTGACTAAATTCTTTTAAAACTTCTATTAAGTAAGACCTGTAAACAATCGGTCCTACATTCGGAATCGAAATAAGATTATTTTCATTATATCCGGAAACATCCGGAACATCTTCATCAGTTGTCCACTCCCAGAAATAATCTTCGTATGATTGGAAATAATCTTTTACATCCATTCTTGTGATTTTTCAGTCAGACGAAATGAACTTACAGACAATTTTCGGAAATCATCTTTATTAAGATGCAAAACACTTCCGTTTTCATTCCATAAAAGCCATTGATCCTGACTTGCATTATATTTTCTTTGCAATAAAGAACTCAAATTTTTAAACTCAAAATCAAAACCTGTCGGCAAAAGATGTCCGTCTTTCGTCCAATACGTTTTTCCCGGAAAGCCTAATAAAGGGTTTCCCAGAAATAATGCTTTATCATTAATGACAATCCAATCCAATTTTTCTATTTTGAATTTTGGTAAAGCAATAATCGTTTCCTTAATTTCAGTCATTGAAATTAATAAAGCAATTGCAGGTTGCTCTTCTTCGCTTGGTTTTAACTGAACTTCAATCTTTTCATCAATTCCGAAAAAATTTTGGTTTGATGGAGGAAAAGTTAATCGCAATGCTTTATCAATCGGCGTCCAAAGCAAAGCCGTTCTCACTTTTTTACTTGGAACCAACGCATCTTTTCGAAATAAAAGTCCTTCTCTTAATTCATACAATAAGAAATTCGGCAACTGCTGAATTTCCGACGAAACAGCCTGTTCATCAGTAAAATTTTTCAGCCAGATTATATCTTCTTCCAAAGTGATCTGAACATTTTTCCAGTCACGAATCGAACCTAAAAAATCTTCGTCAATTCGGGGAATTTCTGCCCAAAATTCTTTTATACCGTTTGAAGAATCTTTTGCCATAGACTTTCGATTTCTTGTTGAATGTACTGTTTTTGTTCAGGATTTCTGATCCAGTCGCAACGGGTTTGAAGGTATCTCAATTTATCTTTGATTACATTTTGCTCTTCAAAACTCAAAGTTTCGCTATTCCATTTTTCAACCAGAATTTTCACATCTTTCATCACTTCTTCCGGATTCGGAGTTTTGTTTTGTAAAGCTTGTGGATGCGACTTCGGGTTATCGTCTTTTTCAATCGTTCTGTTGATGATTCCTTCCAGAATTTCGATCTGCTCTTCCGTATCCCAAATATGTTTTAACACCCATAAATCCGAAAGAATGGCTTCGTTTCTGCCACAAATTAAAGCACTTGCAGCGATAAGATTCTGCAATTTCACAGCTCTACGGTCGGAAATCGCAATTCCTGTATTTCGAAGATTGATAATTGTATTTAAATATACTTCGTAAATCGGTTTTAAGTCGATCGTTTTACACAAATTTTGAAGCTCTCTGATTTCGTTTGAAAGGATTTCGGGAGTTTCTGTTTCGATATTATTTTCCAGTTTTCTTCCGGCTAAAAGTACCTGCTGAAGAAGATCGGGATGTACGTAATCTACATTAATTCTGATTAGAAAACGGTCGAACAGCGCATTCAAAGCTTCGTCTTCGGGAAGAACGTTACTCGCTCCCACAAACATCAACGCAGGAAGGTTTTTCGTTTCTTTTCCTCTTTTGAAAATCTTTTCATTCAAAGCCATCAAAAGGGAATTCAAAATCGCCGAATTTGCATTAAAAATCTCATCCAGAAAAACCATCGACGCTTCAGGCATCATACCTTCTGTGTTGGTCAACAATTCCCCTTCTTTTAATTTTCTGATGTCGAAAGGACCAAAAATCTCGTTCGGTTCTGTAAAACGTGTCAACAAATATTCGAAATTTTTGCCGTCTTTTAAAGTTTTTGCCAACGTTCTTACAATGGCAGATTTTGCTGTTCCGGGAGGTCCGTATAAAAAAGCATTTTCTCTTGCCAATAAACAGATTCCCAACAAATCGACTACATCATTTTTTCCGACAAATGTGTCTTTGACGTAGGTAAGAACTGTGTTTAATTTTTCTATATTTTGAGTCATTAATTTAGTTTTAAAATTTCCACCATTTTTTCTTTTCCGGCTTTTCTTCTTCATTGTTTCCAGCTTCTTCATCTCTTTTTTTAGAGAGAAAAATCAGCCTCTGGTAAGCATCAGTAATATCAAAATGCAATTCAGATCCGTCTTCCAGTGTTAAAACATCCAAATATTTATCTTCATGTTGAATTAATCTTTGTTGAATATATTTTTTTCTCAAATGAAGTTCCATAAGATCCTTTTCATCAGAAACTCTAATAACAATATATGGATTCTGTATTGTTCCATCTCCCGTTTTCTCCATACAACTCAGAATATTATGACAGATAAACATTACACTTTCTGCAGCTTTTGTATTTCCAATCTGCTTTAAAGAAAAATATTTTATAAAATGTGCTCTAGGACTTAACAGCACATTAATCGTAACATAATAATTCAGTTTATCATATTCTTTATCCTCAAACAATTTTTCCATGATGTCTAAATCATCAGAATAAGGATCATAATCAGGATTGGTTATAATTAGTTCTCTATGTTTCAGAAAATTTTCTTTTGTAGGGTCTGCCACAAAATCAAATACTGTCTTTTCTTTCATTTTCTTGCGTGTTATTAATTTTTAATTCTTTCCAAAAAACATCTTTATACATCCCAAATTCAGCGATCAATAGTTGATTGATATAAGGAATTTCAGCCAATTGATAGGCTTTCTTTTCTACAATTCTTTCGAGATATTGTTTTCTGTATGTTTTGTCTTTTAATTCTTCTTCCCAATTGATTTTTGCTAAATCCAGATCAAAGCCGATTCCCGAATAATGAAACTGTTGTAGAATATTTTCCAGCATTTTAATCAAAGGATCTTCCGGATCTGCGTTTTGTAAGGCATTCATAATTTCCGGCAAAAATCTTAATGATAAATCTGCCGACAATATGGAGGAAACATTTCTTTTCCCATTAAATTGTGGAATTAATTTCTCCAGATTCTTTGCGGTATCTTTTCGGATCAAATATAATTGAGCACTGTGATAGAAAACTTTTGCAGCCCAAACTGCCGTTTCACGATCACAGTTGATTTGATCGGACAGAAATTCTAATCTTTCTTTTTCAAATTCGGATTCAAAATAATCTGCCGCATCCTGTTCTTCCTTTTTGGAGATCTCATGAAGATCTGTGAAAATGGTAATGCATTCATCCTTCCGAAGTAAAAATAACGTGTCTAAGAATGGGGATTTGTTTTCCATCATCTAACAAAAATAAAAATATTATTTGTGAATTTTCAATTTTGTTTGCAAGTTAATAAGTCAATTAAATACAATTGATTAAGAAACTTATGAAAGGGATTAATTATTGGTAAAATTATGTTGATTTTAATCCTACTTCATCCAGTTTTAATTTAAGTCGGGACTTGTTCTTTTTTAAATAAAAAATCGGCTCAGATCTTCGATCTGAGCCGAGCCAAAGCAAACATAAGTTTCACTTTGAGAATTAAAATTATCTTATAATCTCGATAATATTGTTTTCCGGATCGAGAATTACGCTTTCATAATATCCGTCGCCGGAAGTTCTAGGTTTCTCCTGCTACTTTGTAGCCGTCATTTCTTAAAGTTTCGGTTAATTCATCTACTTTCTCTTTACTTCCCGCTGAAAATGCAAGGTGAATAATTCCGAATTTCTGAGCGTCAAAAGAATTATTCCCTTCCTTAATATCTGGTCTGGTCATGATTTCTAATCTGCTTCCATCTTCAAAACTCAAAAAATAAGATTCAAAATTCTTTACCGGATTATGGTATTTTTCGTTGGAAACTGCTCCGAAATATTTTTCGTAAAAAGCTCTCATTTTCTCCAAATCTTTTACCCAAAAGGCAATATGCTCTATCTTCATTTTTATTTAATTTTAAATAAAGGTAATCATGTCGGTTTTGCTTTGCAAATCCATTGTTGTTAATTATCCATAAAATTTTATACTCATAACAGATCGAATTTTCACTATTCACATATTTATTATCTTTGCGCTTTCAAATAAAAAATTATGAGTATCCACATTAGTGCAAAAAAAGGAGAAATTGCTAAAGTTGTGTTGCAGCCGGGAGATCCACTTCGTGCACAATATATTGCCGAAAACTTTTTGGAAGATGCAAAATTAGTAAGTAAAACAAGAGGGATTTTCTATTATACAGGTCTTTATAAAGGGAAAGAAATCTCTGTGGGAGCAAGCGGAATGGGCTTTCCGAGCATCGGGATTTATTCTTTTGAGCTGTATACAGAATATGAAGTGGAAACGATCATCAGAATCGGAACTTGTGGCGGATATTCGAGTGACGTGAAATTATTTGATATTTTAAATGTAGAAAACGCAGCCAGCGAAAGTACGTACGCAAAATTTGCATGGGGTTTTGATGAAGAACTGCTTCCTCACCAGGGAAATATTTTTAACATCATCAACGAAACGGCTGAAGAATTATCTTTAAAAGCTAATGCAACCAACATTCACAGCAGTGATATTTTTTACAGAAAAGATCCTGCAGTTCCTGCCATTGCAACAAAATACAACTGTCCTGCAGTAGAAATGGAAGCCTTCGGATTGTTTGCTAATGCTAAACATTTGGGTAAAAATGCTGCGACTATTCTTACGGTTTCAGATATTATTCCTACCAAAGAATTTATTTCGGCGGACGAAAGAGAAAAAGCGTTGAAACCAATGATAGAGCTGGCTTTAGAATCGGCATTGAAAGTGATTTAATAAGAATCAATTTATATAATTAAAAAGAGCTTTACTTGATCAGTAGAGCTCTTTTTTATATTCTGAAAAAATTTCTGGCAACTTCTGTTGTTTCATCAGCGACTTCGGAAATACTTATTTTCTTTATATGTGCGATCGTTTGTGCAACATAAGGAAGAAAAGACGGTTCGTTTCTGCGGTTTTGCATTCGTGGCATATTTTTCGGAAGCATAAAAGGCGCATCGGTTTCGATCATCATTCTGTCGAGCGGAACGTATTTTATAACTTCTTCCAAATGCCTGAATCTATTTTGATCGCTAATTGCTCCGGTAAATCCCAAATAAAATCCTTTATCCAGATATGTTTTTGCTTCATCCAAAGTTCCGGTAAAACAATGAACAACGGCTTTTGGAAGTTCTGATAAATATTCATCCGTAATTTCATTAAACCTTTTAAAAGCCGATCTTTCGTGGAGAAAAAGAGGTTTATTAATTTCGATTGCTAATTCCAATTGAGCGCGATAACATTTTTCCTGAACTGGTCTTGGTGAAAAATCTCTGTCAAAATCAAGTCCGCATTCTCCGACGGAAATGACGTGATCTTGCCTTAATAATTTTCGAAGCTCATCAATACTTTCATTGTTAAAAGATTTTGCATCATGAGGATGAATTCCCGCCGTTGAAAATAAAATTTCAGGATAATCTTCTGCAATTTCAGCCGATTCTTTGCTTCCACGCACGCTCGTTCCTGTGAGGATCATTTGTTCTACTCCATTGTCGAGAGCCCGATTGATGATTTCTTCGTGTTCGTTGTAGAATTGTTTATTGGTTAAATTGATACCAATATCGATAAATGTGTTCATTTTTTAATTGTTTTTATATATTTTTCTTTTGTCTTGAAACAAAAATTCAAGACTTGGAATCTGAATGCTAAAAATTAAAATTTAATCCTAAAATCCCCAAAACTTGCGCGAATTAAATATTTGCTCTTCGGTTCAACATTTATGTCGCGCTTCGAACAGTGGGAATTTTTTAACGGATCAAATTTGAATTTTCTTAACGCTTCAGCTTCCTATGTCGTTTTATTTAACTGTTAATTTCATATTTCCTCCATCATATTTTCCAATTTGCAAGTGCCGTTGATAGATTTGTAGGTCGGAAGTCCGCTTTCAGCAGAGATTCCGGCTCCGGTAAGAAAAGTGATATATCCTTGTTTTTCTTTAAGTATAGTCTTTAAAATTGATTGTAATTCTTCCATGATTTTTAATTAAAAAAAAGGGAAACAGGCAAGATTTGAACTCGCAATTTCTCTGGGTTTGAGACATTTTTCCATTTAAATTACTGCTTCCGTTTTGGGAGTACAGCAGGACTCGAACCTGCAACCTCTGATCAGTGAGGTCAGTGTTCTTCCATATTTAGAACTATGTACTCCTTGTGAAACGTGCGGGACTCGAACCCGCAACCTCTGACTTGGAAGGTCAGCACTCTTCCTTTGAGCTAACGTTTCTATTTTGGGAGATAAGCAGGAATCGAACCTGCAACTCATCTTAGCAAAATGTGTTTTTCCATTTATTACTATTATCTCCGTTTTGGAAAGCATGTGGGACTCGAACCCACGACCTCCTGCGTGTAAGACAGGTGCTCTTCCAGCTGAGCTAACGCTTTCTATATTTTACCAGTTATTAATTTTATAATTTTTCAATAAAACTCCACTGAAATAATTTCCGTTGATTCCTTCCAAAATCGGATGCAGAATTCTCGCAGCTCCATCCACAGAATCCAATGGCGGAATATATCCCTGTTCAAATTGTTTTTTTCTTAAACTTTCCTTCGCACCCGTAGAAATCCAGCCCACATCAACGGCACTCATATAAATCTGATCTTCTTCAAATTCTTTCGCAGAAGTAAGCGTCATCATATTCAAAGCCGCTTTTGTCATATTCGTGTGAGGATGGAACATCGTCTTATTATCGTAACTGAAAATACCTTCCGAAGATGTCACATTAATGATAAATCTTTCTTTAAAAGATGAGTTTTTCATTAAAGGTTTCAATTCTTTAATTAAGAAATAAGGAGCGATGTGATTAATTAAATTCACCTCAACCAATTCATACATTGAAACTTCTTCCAGCGTAGAATTCCAGCTTGTTTTATCACGGTTGTCGACAGGTTGTCCGAAACGTGTTAATTCAACTTTAGTTTCTTCATTTTGTGCATATTCCAATTTCCCTACTTCTTTGGAAATTGCTGTCTGATTCGGAATTAATTTTTGATTATTTTTAAACTCAACCAACATTTCGTTTTCACGTTTAATGATCGGAAGATAATACTGATCAGGATATTTGATGGTTTGTGCTGCATTGTTGATCAGAATATCAAGCGTATCAAAATTCGATTGATAAAAATCTATAAAATCCTGAATTGCCTTTAAATTTCTAAGATCCAAACCATACACCCAAAGTCGGTCTTTCCAGTCTTCATAATCTGCTTCCTGCTGCAAAGTTTCCAATGCCAAAGCCGGAAAACGGGTCGTCAAAACCAAATTGGCTCCGTTTCTCAATAATTTTAATGCTGTTGCAAATCCTACCTTTACACGTCCTCCCGTTAAGATTACGTTTCGCCCCGTTAAATCTGTTGATAGAAAACGTTTTTCATAGTTTTCTTCGGCACATTTCGGGCATAATCTTGTATAAAAAGAATGCGCATATTGATAGCTTTGGTTACAGCAGTAGCAGTTTCTTGGGTATCTGTAATTTTGTAAGCTGTGTTTCGTCTTTTTGATTGTCATAAAAAGCAGAAACTCCCGCCAAAGCCTTTTTCATTAATACCGATTCAGCATTAATTTCTAAGTCGTGCGACTTCATCTCGGAATAACTTTCGAGACGATTTTGTTTTTTGGCGTTCTTATGAATTTTCGTAATTAATCCTGAAAAAGTTTTATTGTCAGGATTAAGAAATGGCTCGTCTTTCAAGGCATGTAGAACCTTGAGACATGATTCCCATTCGTTTTGCGTAAAGTTTTGATTAGAAAAATCCATTGCTTTTTATTTTACGTTGACAAAATTACCTGCGTAATGCGCAATGTTTTTACGCAGAGAAAAGTTTTTTAAAATTATTCATTAATAAAAACTTCCAGAAACCCGATCAATTCCTTTCCACCGTGACTCCATCGGATTCCGTGCCCCCCTTTTTCCCTTATTTCGTAGACAAGTTCGTGTTTGTAATGAAAGAAAACATTCCACCATGTTTTATTTTGGAAAATATAATTGATTTTTTCCATTACGATTTGCTGTTTCTGTTGGTTATTTCCTTTTACTTCACCCCAAAATTGATCTTCCATTCTTCCGACGTGCTTTTCCCACGCTCTTTGCGCAATCGTAATTTCATCATTAAAAGATTTTTGACAAGCTTCCATCAGCTTATTTTGAAGCGGAGGAATTGCCGTTTCATCACGCAAACTTGCAGACGTTAATCTTTGTCCTAATATATTCAACCAATGTTCAAAGGGAATTTCTTCTAATTCTTTCGTTCTAACTTCATCTGAACTTTGACTTTCAAAAATGACAATGAATTTATTAAAACTTTCATCGCGGTCGATGTTGAGTTCTTCATTAAAAAAAGGCAGTTCCCAATCTAAATGTTGATCTTTAAATTTCTGAATATTTTCACTCAAACTTTTTAAATGTTCTTCAGCCAGAATTACATGATATTTTTCTTTCCATTCATCCGAAAATAATGGAATATATCTCTCAAATAAGTTCATGATTAAACCATTTTTATCAGATTACCAGAAAGCTTTTCTTCACCAATTAAATATCCTACAAGATTAAACCAATTTTTACAATGATCTAAAATCCAGGCATCGGAAGAAACGATTATTCCTTTGTTTTCGACTAAATATTTATCCGGATTAAATTCTAATTCCACTTCCCAATTAAGGCTATTTTCAGTAGCAAAATCCAAAATAATTTGTTTGATTCTTCCACTGTTGGAAACAGGTTTATCGAAAATCCAGACTAACTTTTCTGCTTTAGATTTTTGATAAAATGTGGCAACCAGTTCAATGGAAGTTTGAGTCTGATTCACTCTTTTATACGTTCCGTGAACACCCGAAAGATCCCGAAAACAACCATCAACACCTTCAAAAATATACGCTTCAGAAAGCAAGCTTTCCAATAGAATCAAAACATTAAAACCGTCCAAATACACCGTTTTATCTCTTACATCTGAAATTGCAAGTTGCTTCGATTTCCTGTTCTGAATTTGATTTTCCGAAGCGGAAGCCCCACGAATCACCTGAATTTGTCGGGTTTTTAAACGATAATGATTTCCAACCAATTCCGAAGAAGCCTTTTCGGCATAATTCTTACTCAACAAATAATACATATCCTGAACTGCCAGTTTCAGCTTCTCAATTTGCTTTTCAGAGCCAAATAATGTGTCATCGCCTGTATTTTTTCCACGGTTTCTGTTGTTCATGCTCAAATGTAGAAGTTATTTTTCAGAATAATTATAATAATTTTGCCTGCAAATTACTCGATATTTCAATGTCAATTTTATCTCTACCTTATAATATTGATTTTGTGCAGATTATTTTAATTTTTGATTTCAAATTGTTAAAATATTTTCAGAATTAACGAACTATTCCTATTATATTATAAAATAATCGAAAATAAATGTAAACAAACAGTCTCATATTAAAATTATTTTCCTACATTTAAATTGATTATTTTTTATTATCTGGCTTTCCATCATGGAAGGTCTTTTTTGTTTTCGAAACATTAGTCCTGATTTTGTTTTCCGGAAGTACTTTTTGGGTAAGTTAATTTTCAAAACCATTAATTTTAATTGAATTTTATCGTAAAAATCAACCTTAAAAAATCCATTCAAACCAATGAAAAACAAATAGATAAACCTTACCTTATCATATATAATAAGATATTAATAAAAATTCATCTCATATTGTGTAAAATTATTACATTTAGAAGCGATCATTTATAAAAAATAGAGTATAGAATTCTAATTTCTATTTATATCAATATTTTTTATTCAAAAGCGCAATCGATTGCATTAATCAACAAAAAATAAATAAAAAATGGCTGTTACAATTGGCAATAAAGAGTATTTTAAAGGCATTGAAAAAATTCAGTTTGAAGGCAGAGAATCCGATAATCCGTTAGCTTTCAAATTCTACGACGAAAATAAAGTAGTCCGCGGAAAAACAATGAAAGAATATTTCAAATTCGCGACCGCTTACTGGCATACATTCTGCGCAACAGGAGGAGATCCGTTCGGAGCACCCACACAACAATTTGATTGGTTGTCATCTTCTGATGCCCAACAAAGAGCTACCGAAAAAATGGATGCCGCTTTCGAATTTTTCACAAAATTAGGCGTTCCTTATTACTGCTTCCATGATTATGACTTAATTGATGAAGCAAATAATTTCACAGAATCTACAAAAAGACTGGAATTCATCACAGATTATGCGAAAGAAAAACAGGCAGCTTCAGGCGTAAAATTACTTTGGGGAACTTCAAACTGTTTCTCCAATCCAAGATTCATGAACGGTGCGGCAACCAATCCATCTTTTGATGTTTTGGCTTATGCAGGAGGTCAGGTGAAAAATGCATTGGATGCCACCATCAAATTAGGCGGCGAAAATTACGTTTTCTGGGGCGGTCGTGAAGGGTATATGTCTTTGTTGAATACCAATATGAAACGTGAGCAGGAACATATGGCAAAATTTTTACATGTAGCTAAAGATTACGCCCGTTCACAAGGTTTCAAAGGAACTTTCTTTATCGAACCAAAACCGATGGAACCTACAAAACATCAGTATGATTTTGATGCTGCAACGTGTCTGAATTTCCTTCGTCAATACGATTTATTGGGTGATTTTAAATTAAATATTGAAGTTAATCACGCTACTTTAGCGCAGCATACTTTTGAGCACGAACTTCAGGTTGCTGCTGATAATAACGTTTTGGGAAGCATCGACGCCAATCGCGGAGACTACCAAAATGGTTGGGATACAGATCAGTTTCCGGTAGATTTATATGAAATGACACAAGCGATGTTGGTCATCATTCAGGCTGGAGGTTTCCAAGGAGGAGGAGTAAATTTTGATGCTAAAATCAGAAGAAATTCAACGGATCTGGAAGATATTTTTGTAGCTCATATCAGCGGAATGGACAATTTTGCAAGAGCTTTCATGGCTGCAGATGCTATTTTAGAAAAATCAAAATATACAGAAATCAGAACCAACAGATATTCTTCTTTTGACAACGGAAAAGGAAAAGATTTCGAAGAAGGAAAATTATCACTTTTAGATCTGGCTTCTCATGCAGAAGGACTTGGAGAAGTTGGTAGAGAAAGCGGAAAACAGGAGTATCTGGAGAGTTTGATTAATCAATATTTATAATTTAAACACTGATAACACTAATAATTAGCACAAATATCACACGAATAAACAATTGTGATAGTTGTGAAAAAATTAGTCCTATTTGTGTTTAATATAAAACCTTTCACACAATTAAAACTACATGAAATTATGCAAATAATAGATTCCGGGCCGAAACATTCCTCAGGAGTAAAGGCAGAAATAAATATGACCTACGTCACGGTATTGACTTTGGTAGCGACTTTAGGCGGACTATTGTTCGGATATGACACCGCGGTAATTTCCGGAGCAGAAAAATCTCTTCAGGAATATCTGATTATTCCGTTGGGATTAAGCTCTCTCGTTCACGGAGCAACCATTTCAAGTGCATTGATCGGATGTATCATTGGTGGCGCTGTTTCAGGATATTTTTCAAGCAGATTGGGAAGAAAAAAATCGTTGATGGTTTCGGCGTTTTTATTTTTCATCAGTGCTTTGGGAGCGGCTTATCCGGAATTTTTGTTCTTTAAACAAGGTGAACATTCAATGGGAGTTTTACTGGCATTTAATTTTTACAGAATTATCGGCGGCATCGGAGTCGGATTGGCTTCAGCGGTTTGTCCGATGTATATTGGAGAAATTGCTCCTGCAGAAGTTCGTGGAAG
This sequence comes from Chryseobacterium ginsenosidimutans, assembly GCF_024807225.1. GTDB lineage: Bacteria > Bacteroidota > Bacteroidia > Flavobacteriales > Weeksellaceae > Chryseobacterium > Chryseobacterium ginsenosidimutans. The sequence continues at coordinate 1,228,775 of NZ_JANUCO010000001.1, read as the reverse complement.
ATTGGTTTCTCTGAACCAGTTTGCCATTATTTTCGGAATGCTCGTCGTGTATTTTGTAAACTGGGGAATTGCCGACGGAAAATCGGTAGAATGGATCAACGAAATCGGATGGCGTTATATGTTTTTATCGTTAACGATTCCTGCTGCATTATTCGGGATTTTGTTGTTCTTTGTACCGGAAACTCCGAGATATTTAACTTTAATTAAAAAAGATGATGAGGCGCTTAAAATTTTAACCAAAATTAATGGACAGCTTCGTGGACATCAGATTTTTAGTGAAATAAAAGGAACCGTTGCCGAACATAAAAGTGAGATTTTCGCTTTCGGAAAAACAGTGATCGTCATTGGAATTTTACTCTCTGTTTTTCAACAGTTTGTGGGAATTAATGTCGCTTTATATTACGCGCCGAGAATTTTCGAAAGTATGGGAGTTCACAAAGACGCTTCCATGCTGCAGACTGTGGTAATGGGATTGGTGAATGTAGTTTTCACGGTTGTAGCCATCTTTACCGTTGATAAATGGGGAAGAAAACCACTTCTGATTGTCGGTTCTGTCGGTATGGCAATCGGTATGTTTGCGATCGCAATTTTCTCATATTTACACATCATCGGGATTGCAACTTTGGTTTTCATTATCGTTTATACAGCCTCTTTTATGATGTCTTGGGGACCGATTTGCTGGGTTTTAATCTCAGAACTTTTCCCTAATAAAATCAGAGGATCGGCGATTGCGATTGCAGTTGCGGCACAATGGGCGGCAAATTATTTAATTTCTTCCACTTATCCGTTTATGATGGAATTCAGTGGAGCTTTTACCTATGGTTTTTACGGAGTGATGAGTGTTTTGTCATTATTCTTTGTCTGGAAAATGGTTCCCGAAACCAAAGGAAAATCTTTAGAAGAAATTGAAAAACTTTGGAAAAAGTAAATATTTTTTATCTCAATAATTAGTTACATAAAGGGCATCGATTTTCGGTGCCCTTTTTGGTAGAATAAATCGCTTATTTTTATGATAATTAAGCTTACTTTTCCGTATAAATCAATTTGATTTTCAGCTCTTGTTACCTTTTATCTTAAGTAAATTTTAACCTTAAATATAATGAAATCAATTATTTAGATAAATTCAATATTTAATTTAAATTTAATCATCTATAATATTGTATAAAATGCATATTATTTCGTTTTTGATAGGTATAATTTGATTAAATTTACGTCAATAATGTACTTCATTCTGATGTACAGCAACAGCTTCAAAACAACTTGTATGAATAAAAAAAGTGCCACGATATACGATATTTCGAAAAAAATTAATGTAAGTGTGGCTACTGTTTCCAGAGCGCTAAACGATCATCCAAGAATAAGCCAGGCTACAAAAGATTTGGTGAAGAAAACTGCTAAAGAAATGAACTATAAGCAGAATAATCTTGCCAAAGCTTTAAAAAGCGGTGAAACAAAAAACGTAGGAATCATCGTTCCTTTCGTCAATACCAATTTCTTTTCGTCGGTCATCCGCGGAATTGAAGAGGAGCTTTCGCCATTTGGCTATCATGTGATCATCTGCCAAAGTCATGAAGATGTAACTATTGAAAAAAAGCATCTTAATACTTTGCTGAACGCTCAGGTTGACGGGATTTTCATGTCGGTTTCAAAAACGACTTTAGATACAGATCATATTCAGCATATTTTGGATACGACCAATACTCCCATTATCTTTTTCGACCGTAAAAAAGATATTCCGGGAATCAGCACTGTGACGATTGATGATTATCGTGGCGGTTATATGGCGACTGAACATTTAATTCAAGAAGGCTATAAAAATATCTGCCATTTTTCGGGTGACCTGAATCTTGAAATTTATCAGAATCGTTTAAATGGCTACAAACAGGCTTTAATTGATCATAATCTGGCTGTAAAAGAGGATAACATTATTGCAACCGGAAGTTCGATTGATGCCGGAATAGAAGCGATTAAAACACTTTGGGATCAAAAATCTATTCCTGATGCCATCTTTTCTGCGAGTGACTTTGCAGCTTTAGGCGCTTGTCAGGAACTAAAAAAACGTAAGATTAAAATTCCGCAGGAAGTAGCAGTGATCGGCTTTTCTAATGAACCTTTTACTCAATTTATGGAGCTTCCGATAAGTTCTGTCGACCAGACTCCCGTTACAATGGGAAAAATGGCAGGACAGGTCTTTTTGCAAAGTGTAAAAGAAAACGGTTCCGGAGTTTCTACAGAGAAAAAAGTGGTATTGGCTCCGCAGCTTTATATTAGAAAGTCATCGAAAAGGAGATAGTTTATTTTGTCTTGAAATAAAACTATTTGCTGGCGCAAGCGTCTTGCTTGTGTCTTTCCTGATGTATTTTGAAATTGAATATTTATGAGCACGAGCATGATGCTCGCGATAGTGGGGAATTAATAACAAATAAATATGACTAAAGTGATATAAAATGAATTTAGACGATCAATCACTTTACATTCTTCTTGGCAGTATAGGTCAAATTATTTTATCGCTGTTTTATAAAACATTGAAAAACACAAAAATATATTTGATAATATTAGTGTTTACAATCTTAATTGCCTTGCTTGGGTGTCTTAATATCAACCGTGAATCATTAAAAATGGCAAATGGTAATGCTGCTACATGGGCTTTCTTACCGTTATTTTTCATGATTTATTACTGGATATTAAGAAATTTATTCCGTATGATTTTCGGAAACGAACCTCTTATGACAGGTTATATGCAATCAAGCTGGGAACAAGGCGAGTACAGAAGATTACACATAGGAGATGCTTTTTTCACAATACTAACTTTAATTTTACCCTTCCTGACAACTTTACTTTTTTAATGAAGATTAAAAGATTTGCAGGCAGCAACTCCTTTGAAAGTACAATCAGCAACCACCATTAAAACCTCTCCATTTTATTAACCGATGTCGCGGATTTATAATCCGTGACTTTTTTATTGAATGCAAAGTATGGTTACAAATCTTCTAATGATTCAATTATAAAAATATTTTGTATTTTTAATAAAAACACAAATGTCTACAAAATATAAAGCGTTAGAAATTGACAAAGCATACTTTATTACCATTACAACTGTAGGATGGATCGATGTGTTTACAAGATTATCACAAAAAATAGTTATTATCGATTCTTTGAAATATTGTCAGTCTCAAAAAGGTCTCTCAATTTTTGCATATTGCATCATGTCAAATCATATCCATTTATTCTGTCGAGCTGATGGAAAATATACATTATCTGAGATCATGAGAGATTTAAAAAAATTCACTTCAAAAAAAATTATTGAAACAATACAATCTGAACCTGAAAGCCGCAAAGAATGGATGCTGGATTATTTTAAAAAGACCTGTGAACATCTTTCCAGAGGTCAAAATTTTAAAGTATGGCAAGATGGTTATCATGCAGAAGAAATTTTTTCTAATAAATGGATTAAAGAAAAAATTAACTACATTCATCAAAATCCTGTAAAGCAAAAAATCGTGGCAGAACCTGAACATTACTATTTTAGTAGCGCCAGAAATTATGCAGAATTAGATAATGCTTTGGATGTGTTTGTGGTTTTTATGGGGTGACTTCTTGTGTGTTACCGTCACGGATTGAAAATAATAAGCACGGATTACAAATCCGCGCTATCGAAATCTAAAATATATGTAAAAAACCGATGTCGCGGATTTGTAATCCGTGACTTTATGACGATATTCTAAGCGCCAATCTGGTATCAACATGTTAGAGTTATTGATTGTAAACCTATTATAAGACGAAGAATAAGCATGGATTGTAAATCCGCGCTATCCAATCCGCGCTATCCACAAAAAAGAAAATGCTCCCTACACGATGTAGAAAGCATTTTCAACCCTAATATTTAATATAATTAACCCATTACAAAGAGACACCTCGTCTCCATGGAATGAAATCATTCTGATTAAGAACGTCCGCTTTGGTTTTTACTTCGCCGCTGGCTACGTTGATGATGAGTTCCAGAAGTTCGTCTGCAGCTTCGGGAATAGTTTTTTCTCCGCTGATGACAGTACCTGCATTGAAATCAATGATGTCTGACATTTTTTCTGCCAAAATTGTGTTGGAAGAAATCTTCACAACCGGCGTAATAGGATTTCCCATCGGAGTTCCAAGACCTGTGGTGAAAAGCACCACTGTTGCACCTGAACCGACTAAAGCCGTTGTACATTCGGCATCATTTCCTGGTGTACACAAAAGATTCAGACCTGGTTTTGTGGCGTATTCTGTAAAATCGAGAACTTCCACAATTGGTGCTGCTCCTCCTTTTTTGGATGCTCCTGCAGATTTCATGGCGTCGGTAATTAAACCATCCTTGATATTTCCGGGAGACGGATTCATATCAAATCCTGATCCTGCCGCAACAACAGAGGCTTCAAAATCTTTCATCAGTTTCAGGAATTTTACACCGTCTTCATCGTTGATGCAACGGTTGACCAACTCCTGCTCTACTCCACACAATTCGGGGAACTCAGCAAGCATGGTTGTTCCGCCAACTGCCGCCATAATATCTGAAACTTCACCCAAAACAGGGTTTGCAGAAATTCCTGAGAAACCGTCTGAACCACCGCATTCCAAACCTATGTTCAGTTTAGTGATAGAAGCTGGTTTTCTCTCTATTTCATTGGCTTTTTTAATGCCTTCATAAGAATCTTTGATAACGCCTGTCAACATTTCATCGATAGTACCCGATTTTTGCTGTTCGTAAACGACGATCGGTTTTTTATTATTTGGAGCCAATGCATGCAATGAATCCATGAAAATCTGAACCTGAAGATTCTGACAACCTAAGCTGAGAACCGTAGCTCCTGCAACATTCGGGTTGTTGACATATCCTGCAAACAATCTTCCCAATGCTTCAGCGTCCTGACGAATTCCGCCACAACCGCCTTGGTGCGTGATGAATCTTGCGTCGATGTTTTTAAATATTCTTGTATCCGGTTCTTCTTCTTCAACTTCAACAGTTGCACCGCCGTTTAATAACGAACGCAGTAATAACTGATGTTTGCTGGCTTTATCGTGAAGCAATTCTTTTTCAAAAATATCTTTCAGTGTTTCAATATTTTTGTTTTCGCAGAATACCAACGGGAAAAACAGCCACACGTTTTCTGTACCTACCTGTCCGTCTTCACGGTGATAGCCCATAAAAGTACGGTCTTTCCACTTGTCTACATTGGGTGGAGTCCATCCCAAAGTTTCGGTTTTCCCGACTACTTTTGCACTTTGGTGTTTTACGTTTTCGGTGGTAATCACTTCGCCCTTTTTGATGGACTGGTTGGCTTTCCCAACGATTACGCCATACATTAAAATATGGTCGCCATCCTCAAAATCTACGGCAGCGAATTTATGTTTTGCTTTAATATCTTTAAGAATCGTATAATCTGTACCGTCTAAGTGCACCGATTCTCCGGCTGGCAAATCCAACAGCGCTACAATCACGTTGTCTTTGGGATTTACTTTCAGTACTTTCTTTTGCATGATTTTTTAAGAATAAAATTGAATAAAGTTTTTGTAGGCAGTTTCCATATCATTGTGGTCGATTTCGTACAATGCTTTTGCAACTGCGGCTTTCAGACCTTCAACTTGTGTAAGGTCGGTATCCCAGAACAATTTTTCGCTCAATGCCTGTTCTGAAACTATTTCGTAATCTTCGTTTTTCCAGATTTCTTTGAATCTGTTCACGATCGCTTCTTCGTCATTCAGAGGAAGAGATTTTTCACCAAAACTTCCCTGATAGAATCTAATTAAACTTGCCAGAGAGAACGTTAAGTTCAACGGAAGTCTGTTATTTCTTTCAGCATACGTCAACAAACTCGGAACCACTCTTACTTTAAATTTAGATACAAAATATAAAGCGATGCTCGCCAAATGATGCTTGATGAAAGGGTTTCTGAAACGGTCGAAAACTTCTTCTGCAAATTCTTTCAGTTCAGTTTCATCTAAACCTAAAGTCTGATTGACTTCATTGAATATCGATTCGCTCAAAAATGTTCCGATAAACTGGTCATCGATTGCTTCTTTTACGATTTCTTTTCCTGCTAAAATGGCCGGAGCCAACATCAAAGTATGTCCGCCATTCAGAATTCTTACTTTTCTCAAACGGTATGGCTGAATATCATCCACCACCAAAATCTGTTCGTTGATTTTATCGAATGGAATTCTCTGTTTTAAATCTTCACCTCCCTGAATCACCCATAAAAGGAATGTTTCAGAAACCACCATCATCGGATCTTCGTAATCCAGTTGGTCTTCATATGTTGCAGCATCATCTTTTGGATATCCCGGAACGATTCTGTCTACCAATGTATTATGAAAATAATTGCTTTGTTCAATCCATTGCGCAAAACCATCTTCTAAATTCCAAAGTTGGGCATATTTTAAAATAATACCTTTTAAAACAATCGCATTTTCTTCGATCAGTTCGCAAGGAATAATTCTCAACCCTTTATCTGCTGCTCCATTAAAATACTTATATCTTTCATGAAGTAAAACCGCTACTTTCGCAGGGAAATTTTTGTGCGGACCTTCGTAGGTATTTTCAGTTTCGTCGTAAGCAATTCCGGTTTCGGTTGTATTTGAAAAAACAAATTCAAGCTCTTCTTCTTTTGCTAATTCTAAAAAATCACTGTAATCTACATAAGGATTAATCGATTTTTGAATCGCTGAAATCACGCATTTCTCATCGATGATTTCTCCTTTTTTAATTCCTCTTGAAAATAAAGTATACAAATTCCCCTGTTCTTCCAATTTATGAACTGAGCCATTCGGAGTAGGTTGTATATTGACAATTCCTGCATTGAAACCTGCTTCATTATTTAGTTTATCAATCACATAATCTGTAAATCCGCGCATGAAGTTTCCTCCACCGAACTGTACGATTTTGATTGGTAATTTTGTATCGAGTCCGCTATTCTGGCGGTTTAATTTCTGTTTTGTCTGATTTTCCATCTTCTTCTTGATGATTTTTTTAACGCAAAGTCCGCAAAGATTTTTGGACAAAATGCTGTATATTTTTAAGTTCGCAAAGGCGTTTCACTTAAAAAAGAACTCAAAGTTATTTTCAAACCTTCAAGGTTTTTGAAACTTTGAAGGTTTAAATTTTTATTATTGTTATTTACTAATCACTTTATATTTTGGAACCAATGACTTCATTACGACCCAAGCAATCAGATAAGCGACTGCACAAACTGAGAAAATGATCATATATCCTTTATCAATTCCGTCTGAAACTACTGCTCCTGACTTTTCTAACTGCTCAAAGAAACCGTCCGGTAAACGATCATCAATATATTGCGGATATTTTTCCAACAAAGGAACTCCATCAACCGTCGACCAAGCTTTGTGTGCATGATCAAATAAAACTCCTGAAGATTTATTAATTAAAAATGATCCGATTCCACCTGCCATTCCGCCAATTCCTGTGATAGTGGCAATGGCTTTTTTCGGGAACATATCTCCTACTGTAGAGAAAATATTTGCTGACCAAGCTTGGTGAGCTGCTCCTGCGACGCCGATAATTAAAACAGGAATCCAGTACGTTGCTGTTCCTAAAGGCTGCGCTAAAAGTGCCAATAAAGGGAAAAATGCGAAAATCAACATCGCTTTCATTCTTCCGTTGTAGGCGTTCATTCCTTTCTTTTCAACAAAATATTTTGGAAGCCATCCTCCAATGATTGACAGCAAAGTAATCATGTACAATACGAATAATGGCAATGCACTTTGTGTGGAATCCATCCCGTAAACCGAACTTAAATACGCGGGAGTCCAGAATAAAAAGAACCACCAAACTCCGTCTGTCATGAACTTTCCAAAGGCAAAAGCCCAAGTTTGTCTGTAGCTGAAACATTCTCTGAACGTAAATACTTTTTCCGGAACTGAAGTATCTTCATTCGGAAGATCGTCCTGATCCTGATTGATATACGTTAATTCATGTTCATTAACTCTTTTATGTAAATGAGGTTTTTTGTAAACAAATACCCAAAGTCCCATCCAGATAAATCCTAAAGCACCAATGATGATAAATGCCCATTCCCAACCCATTGATTTTGCAATAAAAGGGATTGTAAGTGGTGCTGCCAAAGCTCCCACCGTTGCTCCTGCATTCCAGATACTTGTAGAAAATGCTCTGTCTTTTTTAGGAAAATATTCTGCTGTGGTTTTGATTGCTGCCGGAAAATTTCCTGCTTCACCAATTGCCAGTACAAAACGTGCAAAAATGAATAGCGTTACACTCGTACTAATAATTGCAGATGTGTTGGAAACTGTACCTATCAATTCTTTAGAACCATGAAAACCAGCTGTCCAACTTCCTGTAAGAATTCCTGAAGTAGCAACACCACAGAATGCATGTAAAACGGCACCAATAGACCAAACTCCGATTGCCCAAAGGAAACCTTTTTTGGTATCCATAAAGTCTACGAATTTTCCTGCGAAAAGCATTCCTACTGCATAAAATATAGAAAATAATGCAGTGATATTTCCGTAATCATTATTGTTCCAATGAAATTCTGGTGCGATAAAATCTTTCCACGTTAATGATAAAACCTGACGATCCAGATAATTGATCGTTGTAGCTAAAAATAGCAGCAAACATATCGTCCATCTGTATGTAGTCGGCTTAAGAGATTTAACTGAACTCATATTAATTTTTAGAATTTAGTTATTATTTTAAAGTCTGAATGATATCCAGAACTTTCTTAGTTTCACTTTCTATCGTTGCATAGTCTTTGGCAAGCATCAATTCTTTGCTTACCAACTTGCTTCCCATTCCCACAGCAGAAACACCTGCTTTGAACCAGCTGTCGATGCTTTCTTTTGTAGTATCAACGCCTCCGGTCGGCATAAATTTCAGATTAGGGAAAACATCTTTGATGGCACTCATAAATCCTGGTCCTAAAGCATTCCCCGGAAATAATTTAATGAAAGTTACGCCTGCAGTTTCAGCTGCGATAATTTCTGTAGGTGTCATACAACCCGGACTGTACAACAAATCTTTCGGAATTAAAAATGCTGCAACTTCCGCTACAAAACCCGGACTGATAAAAAAATCAGCACCCGCTTTGTAATATTCTTCTGCTTGCTTTACATTTTTGATCGTCCCGATTCCGAGAAGCATTTCAGGCATTTCGGCGTTACGGACTTCTACCATTTTTGTAAAATTACTCAACGCAGCCTCTCCCCGGCTGGTGTATTCCACCGCACGGATTCCTGCTTTGTAAAGCGATTTTAATATTTCTAAAGTTACCGTTTCATCAGCATTGTAATACAGAGGCAAAGCTCCCTGATTGATGATGGTGTTTGTAACCAATTGAATTTTTGTCATTTTGTTTTAATTATTTTGTTAAAATAATCTTTGATGGGGTTTTATCCATCCTTTGGTATACTGTCCTGTTGAGGACATTATTAAAATATGGTTTTCTTCCACCCATTAGGGTTGGGGAAAAGAAGAAAATTGAATTTTTCTCTTTTTTAAATTTTATTTGATAGGATTTTATCCTATCCTTTGCTAAATCGTCCCTTTGGGACTTTTTATGCTTTATTTTTTGAACACAGAGTTCACAAAGTTTTTTTTCTGCTTACTTTTTTTTAGTTTCACAAAGCCGCTTCGCTTATATAAGACACCGAATGTTTATATGATGACTTCTTTTATTTTGAAAAACATCTTAAGCTAATTGCCATCAGCAAGAAGCCAAAAGCGAAAAACTACCTTTTGATTCTTCCTCCGGAATTACCGGCCATTACTTCGAGAATATCTTCTGCGCTGCAGTAATTGATGTCGCCTAAAATAGTGTGTTTGATGGCGCAGGCTGCGTTGGCAAAATTTAAAGCTTTTTCGTCATCGAAATTTAATAAACCATAAATAAGACCTGCGGCAAAGGCATCTCCCGTTCCGATTCTATCGACTACGTTGTCTATTTCTATAAATTTAGTTTCAACATAATTTCCGTTAATCAAAGCTCTTCCCTGTGTTTGCTGAGAACTCGCTGTAACCCCGATTCTTATTTTGTCGAAAATTTTATGAACGGATGGACATTGTTTTTTTAATTCTTCACAAGCTTCTAAGAAACCTTGTTGATCTGATGAAAACTGAGTTCCCAAAATTTCATTAATTTCATTCACTCCACCAATGAAAATCGTTGAGTAAGAAACCAATTCTTTTAAAACCTCATTTCCGTTTTTGCCGTATTTCCAAAGGTTCGAGCGGTAAGCAGGATCAGTTGTAACCTCGATTCCCATTTCACGAGCCGTTAACAAACCTTCATTCAAAGTTTCGTACGCACCTTCCGAAATTCCCGGGCTGATGCCTGTCCAGTGGAAATAGTCGCAACCTTCCAAAGCTTTTTTCCAGTCTATCTGCTCGGGTTTGATGTTGGCAAAAGAACCGTTCAGTCTGTTGTAAGCAATTCTGCTCGCACGAACGGATGCCCCAACTTCAAGGAAATATAAACCTAAAGGATGTTCGTTTTTATTGATGAAAGTTGTATCAATCCCAAAGCTTTTGATGAAAGACAATGCAGATTCTCCCACAAAATCGTCAGAAACATTACTGATGTGCGTTACGTCGCAACCCATTGTTGCCAATGAGGAAGCTACGTTGAGTTCAGTTCCGCCGAAAAAGAATTCCATCTCGTGGCTCTGTTTCATTGTTTTGTTTCCGGGAGGTGAAAGCCTCATGATTACTTCACCGAAAGTAAGTATTTTGCTAGCCATATTTTAAATACTCTGTTTAATATCTGTTTTTATTTAAACGCAAAGTGCGCTAAGATTTTTTTAAAACTTGATGTATATTTTTAAGTGCGCAAAGGCGTTTCACTCAGCCAAGCTCACAAAGATTTTCAAGTTGAGAAAAATTGCAGATATGAAAATTATTGTTTTTTTGAACCATTAAAATTTTAAGCTTTAAAACTTAACTCCTTAATGTTTCAAATTTTTTTTTATCTCTCTCAGATTGAGCAAATTTGGCAGATTTAAAAATGATCTGCGTAATCAGCTCAATCTGAGAGAGCCTTTATATCATTCGAAATTTAAAAATCAAAATAATTTTTAGCATTATGATAACAGATATCGGAAATGGTTTTCCCGATCAGTTTCCATATCATCCGGCAATTCGCCGTTTTTCATTTCTTCTCCGAAAAGATTACACAATACTCTTCTGAAGTATTCGTGTCTTGGGTAAGATAAGAAACTTCTTGAATCTGTCAACATTCCAACGAAACAGCTGATTAATCCCATGTTTGAAAGGGCATTCATCTGCTTGATCATTCCATCTTTTTGATCCAAAAACCACCATCCGGAACCGAATTGTACTTTTCCTTTGATACTTCCGTCATTGAAATTCCCGATCATCGTCGCGAAAATTTCGTTGTCGGCAGGATTTAAGTTATATAGAATTGTTTTGGTCAGTTTATCTTTTCCGTCTAAAGCGTTTAACAATTTAGACAAAGTTTCAGCCTGTACGAAGTCACCGATAGAATCCCATCCCGTATCCGGACCTAAAATTCTGTGCATTCTTTCGTTGTTGTTTCTCAAAGCTCCCAAGTGGAACTGCTGAACCCATCCGAATTTATGGTAAGTTTCTCCCAAGAACAGCAAAATCGCAGTTTTGAACTGATTTACCTGCTTTTCAGCAATTACTTTTCCTGAAATTTTATCATTAAAAATCGCAATTATTTCTGCTTCTGTAGCTTCTTCGAAAGAAATATTGTTCAATCCGTGGTCGCATAATCTGCATCCGTTTTCGTGGAAATATTCTACTCTTTTTAATAAAGCATCGCACAAAGTCTGGTAAGAATTGATTTCAAGTCCAGCCGATTCGCCCAATTTAGAAATATAATCTGCGAAGTTGTGGTTTTCAATTAAAATTGCTTTATCAGGACGGAAAGCGGTGCTCACTTTAATGCTGAAATCACTTTTCGCCAAATCCTGATGGTAATTTAAAACATCAATCGGATCTTCTGTGGTGCACAAAGATTCTACGTTCATCATTTTAAGCAAACCTCTTGTCGACTTTTCCGGAGTCTGAAGCTGTGCCGTGATGTTGTCGTAAATATCTGATGCGTTTTTTTCGTTTAACAATTCATCAATTCCGAAATAACGCTTTAATTCTAAATGCGTCCAGTGGTACAAAGGATTTCTCAACGTATAAGGAACCGTTTTTGCCCAAGCCTCGAATTTTTCTTTGTCAGAAGCATCACCTGTGATAAACTTTTCGTTCACTCCCATCGTACGCATTGCACGCCATTTGTAATGATCGCCCGCAATCCACACTTTAGAAATATTTTCGAAAACCGTATCTTCAGCAATATCTTTAGGAATCAAATGATTATGATAATCGATGATCGGCTGTTTTTCTGCGAAGTTGAAATATAATTCTTCCGCGTATTTATTTTGTAATAAAAAATTATCTGTAATAAAAGATTTCATTCTAGTAAAATTCTTGTGTTATTCATTAGCCGGTTTCCCGATGGTCGCCAAAATTCCGCCATCAACGTAAATAATCTGTCCGTTGATAAATCTGCTCGCATCTGAAGCTAAGAAAATAGCCGTACCTGCAAGATCTTCGGGATTTCCCCATCTTCCTTCCGGAGTTCTGCTAATGATAAAATCGTTGAACGGATGACCGTCTACTCTGATTGGTTTCTGTCTGCGACGTTGCAAAATATCCGGGACCGATTCCGTTCACCTGAATATTATGTTTTGCCCATTCTGTTGCTAAATTTTTGGTAAGCATTTTCAGACCGCCTTTTGCAGAAGCGTATGCTACTACATTATCGCGGCCAAGCTCACTCATCATAGAGCAAATATTGATAATTTTACCGGATTTTCTTTTAATCATGTGTTTCCCAACCAGTTGAGACATAATGAAAGGACCGGTAAGATCTACATCGATTACTTTTCTAAAGTCTGCAACATCCATCTCCAAAGCCGGAACACGCTTGATAATTCCTGCATTATTGACCAGGATGTCTATTTTCCCATGTGTAGCAAGCATTAATGCTACTTTCTGAGCGGCTTCCAATTCGTCTGTCACATCAAAAAGATAACCTGTCGCACTATATCCTTTGCTGTGATAATATGCTAAAGCTTCATCTAATTTTGAGGGAGTTGTACTTGTAATTGCCAGTTCAGCACCTGCAGCGGCAAGACCTTCAGCCATTGCCATTCCTAATCCGTGAGTACCGCCGGTTACAACGGCTACTTTTCCGGATAAATCGAATAAATTCATGTAGAAAAAATTACTTTAGTTCGTTAGTTTTAACAGCGTCCATATCGCCATAATCCATATTTTCTCCTGCCATTCCCCAGATAAATGTGTAGTTGGAAGTACCAACTCCTGAGTGAATAGACCATTCCGGAGACAAAACCGCCTGATTATTTTGCATGAAAATATGACGGGTTTCCTGAGGTTGTCCTAAGAAATGACTTACAGTCTGCCCTTCTTCCAAATCAAAATAAAAGTATGCTTCCATTCTTCGGGTGTGAGTATGAGAAGGCATCGTGTTCCAAACACTTCCTTCGTGCAACTCGGTCATTCCCATTTGTAGCTGGCAAGTTTCTAAAACGCTGTTGACAATCAATTTGTTGATCGTACGTCTGTTTGCGTATTTTGCTTCACCTAATTCTACAATTTCAGCTTCGTTTTTAGTGATTTTCTTTGTAGGAAAAGTGTGATGCGCGGGAGCCGAATTGAAATAAAATAAAGTCTGACCTTCATTTCCGTTTTCAAAAACAACATCTTTTGCACCTTTTCCGATGTATAAAGCTTCTTTATTTCCAAGCTCGAAAACCTCTCCGTCAACGGTTACCTTTCCGGCAGCGCCCACGTTGATAATCCCCAATTCTCTTCTGTCTAAGAAGTTTTGTGCTTTCAAATCATCAGTAGGCTCCAGTTTCAATGCACTTTTTACAGGCATTGCACCACCTACGATCATTCTGTCGTACATAGAATACACTACATTGATCTGATCTTCATTAAATAAATCATTGATCAAAAACTCCCTTCTCAGCTCTTCAGTTGTATATTTTTTTACATCTTCAGGATGATGGGCGTATCGAAATTCTGATTTTGTCATACTCTGGATTTTTAAATAAATTACGGTTTTCTCAAACCTGTTAAACATTGCGTAATCGATTGCATTAAATTACACTAAATTTTAATAGAAATACTTACGTGATAAATATATAATTATTCTTCAATTAGTTAACAAAAAATTAATTTTTATTTACACTCCTCTGATTTACAATAAAATAAAATTAAAAAAAGAGTAAAATAAGACGCAAATTTAATACGATTTTGTGTTTTGAATTAACCAAAATTAATACTGAACATTAATTTAAATATAAAATCGTGCCAAAACAAAACCCTGAAAATTCAATACTGATTTAATAAAAATAACTAAAATTCATTCTATATATTATAGATAATAAGATCAAACCTTATTAAGTATAAAATACTACTTAAATATCAGTTCAAAAAGATGACAAAAATCAGGAAATGAACAAATTTTTTATTCTTGAGCATCAATTTGGGGAATTTATTCAACTCAAAAAAGGGGTAATTTTAAGAAAATTTTAAGTTTAAAAATGGTAAATAATAAAAAAATGCTAAATTTTATTATAAGATTATGGAATGATATCAATACAAACAAATCATTAATTATCAATATTTTAAGCAAAAACAACAAACTTATGTTCTATGAAAATGAATAGATTGAGTAATCAAATTAATGAAAAAATAATATTTTTTTCTTTGCATATTGGAAAATAATATTAGTTTAGAAGCCAAGATATTTATAATGAAAAATTACGCAATCGATTGCACTCTAAAAAGCGTAACTCTTTCTAAAAATATTTGCCGCTAAAAAACATTAGAATACTTAACAAAATCCACACAAAGAACAAAAGACTGAGAAAAAACTTTCAACCAAAAATTAAAACTATAAGGATACAAAATGGATAAAAAAGTACATTCAATAAAGTGGTTATATCTAACTGTTTTTCTACTTCCTGTCCTTGCAATGGCTCAAGAAAAAGAAACTAAAAAGGAAAAAGAAACCAAAATCGACGAGGTTGTTTTGGTGGGATATACTAAGGTTTCTAAAAAAGATGTTACCAACTCTGTTGCTTCCGTAAAGGCAGATGCAATCAAGGATATGCCATCAACCAATGCTGCAGAAGCTATTCAGGGAAGGATGGCCGGAGTACAGGTTTCGCTAAGCGAAGGTTCGCCCGGAGCAGATGTAGACATTGTCATCAGAGGAGGAAATTCTATTACGGGAAGTAATGCCCCACTCTACATCGTAGACGGTGTTCAGATGGATAATGCCCTATCAATTTTATCACCAAAAGAGATTGAATCTATTGAGGTTTTAAAAGATGCATCTTCTACCAATATTTATGGAGCCAGAGGAGCAAACGGGGTAGTTTTGATCACTACAAAAGGAGGTCGTAAAAGGGCTAAAACATCGATTAATTACAATGCATTTTTAGGAGTAAGAAAGATTCAGAATACTATTGATGTATTAGATCCGTATCAATACGTGCTTTATCAGTACGAATTGTACAACAAAGGCGGTGTACAAACGGATATCGATGCCTTTGCAACAAGATATGGTACTTACCAAGAATTGGGTAAATACAAAGATATCAAGAAAAGAGATTGGCAGGATGAGGTTTTTGGCAGAGAAGCATTCAACTTCACCCATAACCTTTCTGTGACAGGAGGAACTGATAATTCATCTTTCTCATTATCATTGAATAATGTACAGGAAGACGGAATTATGATAGGTTCAGGGTTTAAAAGAAATATGGCCAACTTCAAATATGATTATGAACTTTCAAAGAAAGTAAGCATGACATTGAATGCAAGATACAGCCGACAAACCATCTTCGGAGCAGGAACATCTTCTACCGGTTCACAAGGTACTAACAGATTAAGAAATGCGGTAAGATATCAACCATTTGAAGGAGGTTCTACCGTAAATGTGGATGAATTTGATCCTTTGTTTGCCAATGAAACCAATCTTGTAAATCCTGTTCTTTTAGCTAATAATGAGATCAAGGAAAACGGAAGAAATGACTTATTGCTAAATGGAACTTTGGAATATAAAATCAACAAAGATTTTACCTTCAGAAGTGTCATCGGCTATGTACAGAGAGATGAATATGTCAATCAATTTTCCGGTACTGTAACCACTTTGGCAAGACAGAATAATGACCAGCCTGTGGTATTTTTAAGTAAAGCTCAAACGAGAAGAATTACGAATACCAATACTTTAAATTTCAGAAAAACATTTGGAAATCATAAGCTAGACTTACTGGCGGGACAAGAAATTGTGAAAACAGATGGAGAATCATTGGCGATGACGGTTAAATGGTTTCCAAAATCTATCAATGCTGAGGAAGCATTTGCCAACATTCAGTCGGCTTCTCCACCATCCGGTTTGGTACAAGACGCTCCAAAAGCAGGAAGATTACCAGATCGATTGGCTTCATTTTTTGGTAGAGCCAACTATATTTTCAAAAATAAATATATCCTTACAGCTTCAATGAGAGCGGATGGTTCTAGTGTTTTCGGACCGGGAAACAGATGGGGATACTTCCCTGCAGCTTCTGCCGCATGGAAAATTACTGAAGAAAATTTCTTAAAAGACAGCAAAACAATCAGCGAATTAAAACTTCGTTTAGGATATGGTTTATCCGGAAACAACAGAATAGGATCTTTCTTATACGACACCTTCTTTACGACATCTTCTGACTACGGATATGCGTTCGGAACTAATGTAACTCCGGGTGCTACAACCGGAAATATCTTAGCCAATAAAAACGTAAAATGGGAAACGGCAACTTCTAAAAATATCGGTTTAGATTTTGGGTTGTTTAAAGGAAGAGTTTACGGTAGTTTAGATGTATATCAAACAGATACAAAAGACTTGTTGCTTTTAGCACAAATCCCTAAAGACAGAGGGTACGAATATCAATATCAAAATTCCGGAAGTACCACAAATAAAGGGATTGAATTCTCCATAGGAACGACTATTATCAACAAAGATAACTTCACATGGAAGATGGATGCCAATATTTCATCAAACAAAAATACCATCAAAAGCTTAGGAAATAATGCATCTCCAAGTTCTTATTCTTACTTATATCCTTCAGGATGGCAAAACAGCTTAAATGATTTCTTAGTACAGGTTGGTAAACCCGTAGGAACTTTCTGGGGATATGTGACAGCAGGAAGATATGAAATAAGTGATTTTGATTATAACACGACAACACAGGTTTATACATTAAAAGCAGGTATTCCAAGTTCTGCATCTGCAGCAAACGGAGCAAAAGCTATACAGCCGGGAGATCTTAAACTTCAGGATCTGAATGGTGACGGTATTATCGACAATAAGGATATGACCGACTTAGGAAATGCCCAGCCTAAATTCTACGGTGGTTTCAACCAGACTTTCCGTTACAAAAACTGGGATATGAGCTTACTATTCAACTTCTCAGTTGGAAACAAAGTGTATAACGCCAACAAAATTGAATATTCAACACAATATTTATACAAAGACAACAATATGTTGGCAGAAGTAGCCGACAGATGGAGATGGTTCGATGATGCCGGGGTAAAAGTAAATGACCCAACTGCATTAGCAGCTTTAAATGCGAATACTACAGGATGGACTCCACCCGCAGGAGCCTACTTCTTACATTCGTACGCAATTGAAGACGGATCTTTCTTAAGACTAAACAACGTAACATTAGGATATTCTCTTGGAAAAGATTTTACTAAACAATTAGGTCTTTCAAATTTCAGATTGTATTTCACCATGAACAACGTATTTACAATCACAGGATACTCCGGATATGATCCGGAAGCCAATACAAGAAGAAATCCTTTAACACCTGGTGTAGATTATGCCGCTTATCCGCGTAGCAGATTTATCTTATCAGGAGTTGACATCACTTTTTAACCCTAATATTATGAAGAAAAATAAATTTTTAGCTATTCTATTTTCCATTGTTGGATTAGTATCTTTAAATTCATGTGAACAATATCTGGATGTAGAAAGCTTATCTAATACAGCTGAAGCACAGCAATTCGATTCAGCTTCCGATACTTTCTCCGCATTGGTGGGAGTTTACAACGCAACTATGGGTGATAATACCTATGGACAGAGAATGAACCTGATTCTTACCCAATCAGGAGACGATTTAAGAACTTCAGGAGATTACAATGCTAATGACAGAAGAGGAATCAGTTGTTTTGGTGCAATTCCTACAAATACAGAGCTTTTAAGACCTTTCTTAGATACTTATGCAGGGATTGAAAGAGCAAACCTTGTTATTAAGAATATTCCGCTTTCTCCCGTTTATCAGACAGGTTTCTGCAGCAGACAAAAAATTAATGGACAGATATTTGGGTGAAGCTTTAACACTGAGAGCTCAATTCTATTCTGATCTTATTAAAAACTGGGGAGACGTTCCGTTTCAGGATGTTCCATCAGCAGATCTTCCGGATCTATATCTTGCAAAAACAGACAGAGACGTTATCTACGATAAAATTCTTGATGATTTATTAAAAGCTGAAGCCCTTGTTCCTTGGAGATCTGAAGGAGCAACTACCGCACAAAGAATTTCAAAAGGTGCTGTAAAAGGTTTAAGAGCAAGAATCGCTTTGGCAAGAGCCGGATATTCTTTAAGAAGAGCGCCTCAGCAAATGTTACAGGGTTCTAATCCTCAAAAATATTATCAGATCGCTTATGATGAATGTAAAGATATCATGACTTCAGGACAACACCAATTGAACCCAAGTTATGAAGGATTATTCAGATCTTTACATACCAATACTCAAGATGCAACGAATGAGGTTATCTACGCAATCGGAGCATTCGGAGGAAACTCAAAAACAGACAGTAAAATCGGTTACTACAATGGGTTGAGACACGATGATACAGATTGGAAATCTTCAGGAGGGATCAGTGCAATTCCGGTATATTTCTATGAATTTACTAAATATGACTTAAGAAGAGACATCAACGTAGCTATTTTCAGAGTAAATACGACAAAACAGGAAGAACTTCAGACATCAATTAACTGGAATGACGGTAAATTCAGAAAATCTTGGACTGCTATTACAGGAACTTCTCAGAACCTTGGAATTGATTGGCCATTATTAAGATATTCTGATATTTTATTAATGTTTGCTGAAGCAGACAACGAACTTCACAGCGGGCCTTCTACAGAAGCTATCAATGCAGTGATGTCGGTAAGACAAAGAGCTTATGCAGGTAATTTGGGACAAGTAGGAACGATTCCTACAGACAAAACAGGGTTCTTTAATTACATTGTAAAAGAAAGACAATTGGAATTTGGTGGAGAAGGACTTAGAAAATACGACCTGATCCGTTGGAATTTATTAGAAACTAAAATCAACGAAACAAAAGCCAAGCTTACCCAATTCATGAATGGTACAGGAGCTTATGCCAACGTTCCGGAATATATTTTCTACAAAAAAGTAGCGTATACTCCTACAAAAACAGCTCAGCAAAATATTTCTGATATCGATTTTTATACCGCTACAGGAGTTGCAAAAGCAGACATTTTCTATAGCCCGAATCAAAGTGTGGCAACACCTTCCGGATATACAAAAGTAAACTGGAGACTTGCCATGACGCAGCCATACATCAGTGGAGATCCGGTGAAGAGCTATGCATATTATTTCCAGCCAAACAAAAGAGAATTGCTTCCATTGGCTTTAGATGTTGTAAATTCTAACTACAATCTTACACAGGATTACGGTTACTAGACAAAAAAATTTCACATTCATATCAAAGAAATACAGACTTTCTCCGTAAAAAGAGAAGTCTGTATTTTAACTAAAAATCTTTCAATGAAAACTTCCAATTTTATTAAAAGTTTTACATTCTTTTCAATATTTTCGATGCTATTGTTAAGTCTTCTTTCTTTCAAAACTAATGATAAATTAATCACAGTTTCGAAAGACGGAAAAGGCAACTTTACCACAGTACAACAAGCGATCGATGCCGTTGAAAATGGTTCTTCTATGAGAACAAAAATTTTAATTAAAGCCGGAACTTACAAAGAAAAAATTACCATTCCCCATACAAAAGGAGCGATTTTATTGGAAGGAGAAAATCCTGAAAATACCATCATTACTTACGACGATTTTGCTTCAAAAAAGAATTCGGAAGGCAAAGACATCGGAACAACAAATTCTTCAACGATTTTTATTTATTCAAATGATTTTACAGCAAAAAATATTTCGTTTGAAAACAGTTCGGGAAGAGTCGGACAAGCCGTTGCGGTATTGACTTCAGGTGACAGGATTACTTTCGAAAACTGCAGATTATTAGGAAATCAGGATACTCTTTATTTAAAAGGCGTTCAGGATTCAGTCGACAAAACAAAACCTTCAAGAAATTACTTTAAAAACTGCTACATTGAAGGTACAACCGATTACATTTTCGGAGCCGGAACAGCCGTTTTTGAAAACTGTACCATTTATTCTAAAAAAAATGCATCTTACGTTACAGCCGCCTCTACTCCACAGGAAAACGAGTTCGGATTTGTATTTATTAACTGTAATTTAACAGGAAATGCAGATACAAATTCTGTATATTTGGGTCGTCCGTGGAGACCATATGCAAGTACAGTTTATATAAATTGTGCAATCGATTCCATAATTAAACCTGAAGGATGGCACAACTGGAGCAAACCCGATGCTGAAAAGACAACTTTCTACGGAGAATTTAATTCAAAAGGAGCAGGAAGTAATATTTCTAAAAGAGTTTCATGGTCGCATCAATTAACCAAAGAAGAAAGCAAAAAATATACAACAAACAATATTCTTAAAGGAAAAGACAACTGGAACACGAAAAAAAGTTTAAAATAATTTAAACCAAAACAGCAACACCAAAGAATTTCCACTTATGAAAAAACACTTCACAAAAATATTGACGATAGGAATTTTATGCGGGATTTCAACTTTTGTTGAAGCTCAAAATACTGTAAGTTTTCCTGGCGCAGAAGGTTTCGGAAGATACACAACCGGCGGTCGTGGCGGAAAGGTTTATATTGTTGATAAATTGACGGATGACGGTTCAGAAGGAACTTTGAGATATGCTTTAGACCAAAAAGGTGCAAGATATATTGTTTTTAAAACAGGCGGAACGATTTACTTAGAATCACCGTTAAAAATAAAAGAAGGCAACGTCACCATTGCCGGACAAACCGCTCCCGGAGACGGAATTACCGTTGCCAACTATGAAACTTTTGTAGGCGCAGATAATGTGGTTATACGCTACATGCGATTCAGAATGGGTGATCAGAAAAAATATGAAGGCGATGCGTTGGGCGCAAGATTCATCAAAAATCTGATGGTAGATCATTGCTCGATGAGCTGGTCTACAGACGAGACGGTTTCCATTTATGTGAACGAAAATACTACGCTTCAATGGTGCGTAATCGCGGAAAGTTTAAGAAATTCTTTTCATCAGAAAGGCGCTCACGGATATGGCGGAATTGCAGGCGGAAAATTTGCTACATTCCATCATAATATCTACGCTCATCACGACAGCAGAAACCCAAGATTGGGAGAATATGCGGGAAGTAAATTTGCTTTGACCGATCTTACCGATTTCAGAAATAATGTCATTTATAATTGGGGACACAATAATATCTACGGCGGTGAAGGAATGAACGTAAATATTGTTAATAATTACTACAAACCGGGACCTGCGACAATGACGAAACAGCGAATTGTTGCCATCGATAAAAACGAAAAACCGGAGACAGAAGTCTACAACATCTGGGGAAAATATTACATCAATGGAAACGTTGTAGAAGGAAATTCGGAAGTCACAAAAGATAATTGGACGGAAGGCGTTTTCAGTCAGATGAAACCCTCTTACAATCTCACGGATAAAGATAAAAATTCCATAAAAATCAGTCAACCACACGATATTCAGAATAATGTAAAAACCTATTCCGCCAAAGAAGCGTACGAGAAAGTTTTACAATTGGGAGGGGCAAGTTTGATGAGAGACGCGATTGATCTTCATGTGTTGAAAGATGTAAAAAACGGGAGTTTCACGTATAAAGGTTCGAAAGGAAGCACCAACGGAATCATCGATTCACAAAATGATGTCGGCGGATTTCCAACCTTAAATTCAGGAAAACCTCTACCCGATTCAGACAACGACGGAATGCCCGATGAATGGGAAATTAAAAATAAATTAAATCCGAAAATTGCGAACGCAAACGGAAGAGATTTAGATAAAAACTACGATAATATTGAAGTTTATTTTAATGATATAGTCAAAAAAATAACTGAAAACCAAAACTAATAACCATGAAATTCTTTATTAAATTCAACGAAAAATCATTTATCAAAATTTAGATAAAAACTGAACATTTTAGATAAAAAATAATCAACTTTAAAGTTAAAAAAAATGAATTTCATTAATCATACAATTAAAATTTGCTCGATTGCAATTTTAGGCTCAGGAATGTTTTTGGCTTGTGCTCAATCAAAAGTTGCAACTCAGACAAAAACTACAACATCTCCATCCGGAAAAATAGTTCCCACGAATCTGAAATGGTCTGAAAGAATGCTACTTTCCGAAATGCACCGTTTCCCGGAATCTTGGATGATCGATTTCAGCAAAAGCCCAAAATGGACTTATCCTACAGCAATTGTTTTGGATGCTGCTGAGAAAATCTACGAAAAAACAGGCAAAAAAGAATATTCAGATTACATTACCAGCTTTGGTGATAAGCTAATACAAGAAGACGGCACGATTCTTACCTATGAACTCGACAAATACAACATCGACTTTCTGAACAGTGGAAACGTATTGCTTTATCTTTACGAAAAAGAGAAAAAAGAGAAATACCTAAAAGCCTTACAAACGCTTCGTTCTCAAATCGATGGACAACCGAGAACTTCAGAAGGCGGTTTCTGGCACAAGAAAATATATCCTAATCAAATGTGGCTGGATGGTTTGTATATGGGCGAACCGTTTTATACTCATTATACCAAAGATTTTGTAAAAGGAGCCGATGCAGACAAGGCTTACAACGATATCATCAATCAATTTGATTTGATTCAAAAGCATCTTTTAGATCAAAAAACAGGGTTATTGTATCACGCTTGGGATGAAAGTAAGGAACAACAATGGGCGAATAAACAAACCGGACAATCACCAAATTTCTGGTCGAGAGCGATGGGTTGGTACGGAATGGCGATGGTGGATGTCTTAGATTATTTACCGCAAAACCATCCTGGAAGAGCAAAATTAATTTCTTATATAAAGTCTTACACCGATGCATTGATCAAAGTTCAGGACAAAGAAACCGGACTTTGGTATCAGGTTTTGGATAAAGGCGGCGAAAAAGGAAATTATCTGGAAGCAACGGGTTCATCGATGTTTGTGTATACGATGATGAAATCTGTCAACAGAGGATATCTTCCAAAATCATATAAAGCTTATGCTAAAAAAGGCTACGACGGAATCATCAAAAACTTAATTACTGTTGATGAAAACGGAGTGGTCAATTTAAATAAATGTTGTGCTGTTGCTGGTTTGGGTGGAAAACCTTACAGAGACGGTTCTTACGAATATTATGTGAATGAGGAAATTCGTTCTAATGATGCAAAAGGAACAGGACCTTTCATCTTGGCAAGTTTAGAATTTGAAAAATAAAACTAAGCCCTGCAACCTAACTCCTATTACCTAAACAATGAATCTGGATTTTATGAGGACAAAAATTTTAAATATAGCAGCAATTACGATATTTTCAGTTGCTTCCACCTATCTCAACGCACAGGAAAAGAACTACGTTTCCGAAGTCTGGACTGCAGATCAGGGGAAGAATTTCAGAAATCCTGTTTTATACGCAGATTATTCTGATCCGGATGCGATTCGTGTTGGTGACGATTATTATATGACGGCTTCAAGTTTCAATGAAGCTCCCGGATTGCCCATTCTTCATTCAAAAGATATGGTCAACTGGAAATTGGTGAATTATGCACTTCCAGACGTCCTTCCGAACGAACATTTTTCTACTCCAAAAAGAGGTGACGGAGTTTGGGCTCCGAGTATCAGATTTCACAAAGGTGAATTCTACATTTATTGGGGCGACCCCGATTTCGGAATTTATATGATTAAAACTAAAGATCCTTTGGGAACTTGGGAAAAGCCTGTTTTGGTCATGGAAGGAAAAGGATTGATCGATTCCTGTCCGTTTTGGGATGAAGATGGAAACGCTTATTTGGTTCATGGTTGGGCGGGAAGCCGCGCCGGAGTGAAAAGTATTTTAAGCCTTAATAAAATGAATCCTGAAGGAACAAAAGTTCTGGATAAAGGTGTTCATGTTTTCGACGGTCACGATGCACATCCAACCGTTGAAGGTCCTAAAATGTATAAAAGAAACGGTTATTACTACATTTTTGCTCCTGCAGGCGGAGTGGCTACAGGTTGGCAATTGGTTTTAAGATCAAAAAATATTTATGGTCCTTACGAGGAAAAAGTGGTGCTGGAACAAGGTTTTACAAAAATCAACGGACCTCATCAAGGAGCTTGGGTAGATACGCCTTCCGGTGAAGATTGGTTTTATCATTTTCAGGATATTGATGCAGGAGGAAGAGTCGTTCATCTTCAGCCGATGAAATGGGAAAAAGACTGGCCTATCATCGGAATCGATAATAATAAAAACGGAATCGGTGAACCGGTTTTAACCTATAAAAAGCCAAACGTTGGACAAACTTATCCTATCGCTACACCTCCGGAAACAGATGAATTTGATGGAGAAAAATTAGGAATTCAATGGCAATGGAGTGCGAACGAAAATATCGTTTGGTCATCCAAACTTCCCGGACAGAAATTTTTAAGATTATTTTCGATGAAAGTTTCTGAAGGTGAAAAAAACCTTTGGAACGTTCCAAATTTATTGACTCAAAAATTCCCTGCTCCGAATTTTGTGGCTTCCACAAAAGTTAAATTAACTCCTGAAGACGCCAAAGAAGGAAAAACCGCAGGATTATTGGTGATGGGATTAGATCATGAATCGATTGTAATTACCAATAAGCCGGACGGATTTTATCTTCAATTAAGAAGAGCCGAAAAAGCAGATAAAGGCGGTGAGGAAAAGGTTTTGTTTGAAACAAAATTAAAAGGCAACGAAGCCTATTTAAAAGTAAATGTAAACGAACCGAATGGTTTATGCCAGTTCAGCTACAGCGAAAACGGAAAAACTTTCACAAAAGTAGGCGATGTTTTCCAAGCAAAACCTGGAAAATGGATCGGAGCTAAAGTCGGTTTATACAGCGTAAGCACAGCAAAAGCTTCTCGCGGAGGATATGCGGATTTTGATTGGTTTAGAATTACTAGAAATTAATTGTTTCCCACAGATTTCACAGATTTTCACAGATGATTGCGCATAGTTTTTAAAACCTATAAATAAAAATATTACATAAAAATCCATGAAATCTGTGGGAGAAAAAAATAAATCAATGACAAAAAAAATATACCATATCGTTTCATTTTTATCTGTCGTTTTATTGTTGACTGCATGTGAATCACAAAACAATGCTCAAAAGGGAACTACAAAACAGAATAAAAAAGTCACTCATATTTATCTTATCGGAGATTCCACGATGGCAGATTATACGGGAAATTACGAACCCGGCAAAGATTATATGAAAGTCCGTTATCCGATTACAGGATGGGGACAGGTTTTTCAGCCGTTTTTTGCGAAAGACAGTCTGGCTTCTTTGAAACCCGCGATTACAACAGATTCTGTCGCTATTATCGACAGAGCGCACGGTGGAAGAAGTACCCGAACGTTTTTTCAGGAAGGAAGATGGAGATATGTGTATGAACACTTGCAGCCGAATGATTATGTTTTCATTCAATTCGGACACAACGACGGTTCAGAAAAGAACCCGGAACGTTATGTAAATATTGAAGGATATAAAGAATTTTTAAGATTATTTGTAAGTCAAACAAGACAAAAAGGAGGAAATCCTGTCATCTTAACTCCGGTTGCCAGAAACTATCCATGGAAAGACGGAAAACTGGAAAATGTACACGGAGAATATGCGCAGGCTCCGATTGACATTGCCAAAGAAATGAATGTTCCCTACATCGATTTAAACAAATTATCAATGGAATATTTTACGAAAAAAGGGCAAGATTTTACCACAAACCATTACTTCATGAATCTTCCGGAGAATGTGTATGAAGCCTATCCGAAAGGTCAGAAAGACAATACGCATTTTCAGCCGGATGGTGCAAAAGTGGTAGCGTCAATTGTTTATCAAGAATTTAAAAAACTAATTAAAACTCAGAAAAAATAAAAATGAAGAAGTCTCTCAAAGTTATCGGTTTAGTAGCAGCAATGATGTTTTCGGGGCAAATATATGCTCAGAATCTGGATATTTATAAAAATATTGAGTTTAAAATGCCGCAGGTTACAGAAACTTCTTTTGCAGCCAACACCGTTTCTATCACGCAATACGGTGGAGTTTCAGGCGGAAATGTAAAAAATACTGAAGCTTTCAAAAAAGCAATCGATGATCTTTCTAAAAAAGGAGGTGGAAAATTAGTCGTTCCCCGCGGAATGTGGTTAACTGGTCCTATCGAATTAAAAAGCAATATCAATCTTCACATAGAAGAAGGCGCGTTCATTATTTTCAGTAAAGATAAAAACGATTATCCTTTGGTTGACGTGAGTTTTGAAGGATTAAATACCATCCGTTGTCAGTCTCCGATTTCCGCAAGAAATGCAACCAATATTGCCATCACAGGAAAAGGGGTGATTGACGGAAGCGGTGATGCGTGGAGAGCCATCAAGAAAAGCAAAATGGCAGAATCTGAATGGAAAGAAATTGTAAAATCGGGTGGAATTTTATCTTCTGATGGTAAAACTTGGTACCCTTCGGAAAGCTACAAAAAAGGATTTGAAAGCAGCTCAAGCTTCAATGTTCCTGATAAAATTTCTAAAGAAGAGCTAAAATCGGTTAAAGATTTTCTTCGTCCGGTAATGGTAAGTTTGGTCGGTTGCGACAAGGTTTTGCTGGACGGTCCGACCTTCCAGAATTCTCCGGCTTGGAACCTTCATCCATTGATGTGTTCGAATGTTATTTTAAGAAATCTTACGGTAAGGAATCCTTGGTTTTCTCAAAATGGTGACGGTGTAGATTTGGAATCTTGTAAAAATGTTTTGATTTACGATAATACATTCGACGTTGGTGACGATGCGATTTGTATTAAATCAGGAAAAGATCAGGATGGCAGAAAAAGAGGAATGCCAACTGAAAATGTCATCATTAAAAACAATGTCGTGTATCACGGTCACGGAGGTTTTGTGATAGGAAGCGAAATGTCGGGAGGAGCGAGAAACATTCACGTTTCCGACTGTACTTTCATCGGAACAGATATCGGTCTACGTTTCAAAACAACTCGTGGAAGAGGTGGAATTGTTGAAAATATTTACATTAAAAATATTGATATGATTAATATTCCGACACAGGTAATTGGATTCAATATGTTCTATGAAGGCGCTTCACCGGTTTTGGAAGACGGACAGAAACAAGAAGGTAACAAAGTACCGGAAAAGATTTATCCAGTCACAGAAGAAACTCCGATTTTCAGAAATATTTTCTTTAAAAACATCAATGCCGTTAATTCTTATGAAGCGATTACTTTGTTTGGTTTAGCGGAGATGAATCTTAAAAACATCGTAATTGAAGATTCTCAGTTTGATACAAAAAAAGCAATGACAATCGTTGATGCAGACGGAATTCAATTGAAAAATGTAAAGCTTAAATATACTGAAGGAACGGGTGCAACGATTTACAACAGTAAAAATATCAACCTTTCAACCGTGAAATTTGAATCTGCAAACAAACCTGTCGTGAAAGTTTTAGGAAATAAAACGGGAGCAGTATTGTTGCCGAAAGAAATTACGTCTGATAAAAATGCACTTTCTATCGGAACGGATGTAGCGAAAAATGCAGTTAAATAAATGTATCAATTATTTAAACCAGTAAGGTAAATTAAGTTGTTAAGAATATTTAAGTTGCTTTGGTTTAACGATAAAATCAGAATGATTTTCTTAATTAAAACTTAACTTCTTCAATCGTCTTAATGGTTCAAAATTTTAAAATTTGACAACATGATTTTTAACAGAAAACATACTTATATTTCTATTTTTTTTGTGGGGACAATGGCATTCGGGCAAGTAAACAGACCGAATGCCACTCCTTACTCTAACGAAGGAACGTACGAAAAATTCAAGAAGAAATATTCTTTTATCAGTCCGATTGACCGACCTGTTCCCCAAAACATCAAGATCGATAAAGATGTGGAATATACCACTATCAATGGGCTTTCCTTAAAAGCTGATGTCTATTATCCTCTTGATCAATCAAAAAAACACCCCGGAATTGCAATGGTTCACGGCGGCGGCTGGGTTTCGGGAAGCAAGGAAAATGAAAAATTCATGGCAATGGAATTGGCTTCAAAAGGGTATGTAGTCATCGCAATCGGTTATCGATTGGCTGATGTTGCAAAATATCCTGCCGGAGTTGAAGATATCGAAACAGGGATTCAGTGGTTAAAGAAAAATCATAAAAAATATTCTTTAGATAAAAAGAAAATGGTTGTTTTGGGTGAATCTGCAGGTGCACAAATTGCGACTTTGGTCGGCGTTAAGAAAAAGAATAAATTACAGGCTATCGTAAATGTAGACGGCGTTGTTTCCTTTATTCATGAGGAATCCGGAAAAGAAGGAACGTACGACGCGTATTGGCTGGGTTATCAACAAAAAGACAATCCGAAAATCTGGAAAGAAGCTTCACCACTGGAATATGTGGATAAAAATACACCTCCTACCCTTTTCATCAACAGTTCGCAGCCTCGTTTTCATGCAGGAAGAGACGATATGATGAAAAAATTAAAGAGTTATAATATTCCGACAGAATTTCATGAAATCAAGGATACACCGCACTCTTTTTGGTCGGCAGAACCTTGGTTTACAGAAACATTGAATTTAACGGTTAGTTTTTTAGATAAAGTATTGAAATAATATTAATATGATCTTAAACGCAAAGATTTATTTTAATCTAACGAATATTTTAGGAAGCAAAGATGAATCAACAAGTTGATTTGATTAAGCTATCGTCATAGCTTCGCGAAGCAAATTTTATTTGCCTTTGCTTTCTAAAAATTATACGTTTCGTAAAAATAAATCTTTGCGTCAAAAAATAATACATCAGTTTATGAAAAAATTATTTTTAATTCTCTTCATCTCAATGGCTCAATTTCTCTTTGCAGCTAATGATCCTTACATAAAAATCACTGTAGCAAAAGATGGTAGCGGAGATTTTACATCGATTCAGAAAGCCATAAATTCTATCAGAGATTTAGGACCGGCGGAAGCATTGGTTTATATTAAATCAGGAACGTATAATGAGAAAGTTGTTATTCCTTCTTCGAAACATAAAATCACATTAGAAGGCGAAAATAAAGACAATACCATCATTACCAACAATGATTTTTCAGGAAAGATCGATTCGTTTAATGAAAAAATGACGACCTTTAATTCCTACACTTTATTGGTGATGGGAGATGATATTAAAATCAGTAATCTGACCATTCAAAACTCTTCTTGCAACGAAGGACAGGCGGTTTCTCTTCATGTGGAAGGTGATCGTTTTGTGATAAAAGATTCAAAGATTTTGGGTTGTCAGGACACGCTTTATTCGGCAACCAATCACAGCAGACAATATTTTGAAAACTGTTATATCGAAGGAACAACAGATTTTATTTTCGGACAGGCAACCGTTGTTTTTAAGAATTGTACGATTAAAAGCTTAGCGGATTCTTACATCACTGCAGCCGCAACGGAATCCGACAGACCGTATGGTTTTGTGTTTTTCGACTGTAAATTAATCGCTAAAGAAGGCATCACAAAAGTCTATTTGGGAAGACCTTGGAGACCTTATGCGAAAACAGTTTTCATCAATACCGAAATGGGAAAACACATCCTTCCCGAAGGCTGGAATCCCTGGAAAGGCGATAAAATGTTTCCTGATAAAGAAAAAACCGCTTACTATGCAGAATTTGAAAGCAAAGGCGAAGGCGGAAACACAACAAAACGTGTAAGCTGGTCTCATCAACTGACGAAAAAAGACCTTAAAAATTACCCATTAGAAAAGATTCTTAAGGACTGGAATCCAAATAAATAATCAGATAAATAATTAAGATGTTTCGACAGTTCCAACATGACAATTCTAAATATTAAAACCTTTATTAAAGGTATATTTGTAGCAATGTCATGCTGAGGTTCTCGAAGCATCTTTCAAGTTTAATAAATCAATTTAATTAGAATGAAAAAATTTCTTTTACTATTATCCGTTTTCATTTCAATAATGACATTTGCCCAAAAACCGACTCTTTTCCTAATCGGTGATTCTACAATGGCAAACAAAGAAAATCCGGATAAAAACCCGGAACATGGATGGGGACAGGTTTTACCACAATTTTTCAAAACAGGAATTGAAATTCAGAATCATGCGATGAACGGCAGAAGTTCAAAAAGCTTCAGAACGGAAGGACGATGGGATAAAGTTGAAAAACAATTGAAAAAAGGAGATTTTGTAATCATTCAGTTTGGTCATAATGATCAGAAAGTGAAAGATTCCACAAAATTCACCAATCCTTATACGCAATACAGAGCTAATTTGGAAAGATATGTGAATGAAACCAGAGCAAAAGGCGCAACCCCGATTCTGATGACCTCTATTGTGAGAAGAGACTTTACTGAAAATGGTGTTTTGGTGGATACTCATAAAGAATATCCTTTGGTGGTAAGAATGGTTGCCAATGATATGAAAGTTGCTTTCGTAGATTTGCAGTTATTAACAGAGCAAATGGAAATTGCTTACGGTCCGGAAAAATCAAAAAAACTACATCTGCATTATAAAGAAGGTGAAGATCCTTATTATCCAAAAGGTAAAGATGACGATACCCATTTATCAACTTTAGGAGCCGAATCGGTTGCAAAACTGGCGTTAAAGGATTTGAAAACTTTGAAAACAGGTTTAGAAAAATACATTAAATAGTTTTAAACGCAAAGACGCAAGGAATTCTTGAATTTGTAAATATTCTTTAAGGCGCAAGGATTTTATCTTCGATACAATTTCACACGGAATAACTGAAAATCTTTGATTTTCTTGCGCCTTAAAACATTATTATAATGAAAAAACTTTGCGTCTTTGCTGATAACCAACAATAAAAAATTGAAAAAATGAAATTCAAAAAAGAACCTTTCTTTGACGGAAATTCTGAATGGGAAGATTTAGGAGGTGGCGTATCAAGACAATTCGTTGGATACAATTCACAAGTAATGATGGTGATTGTAAAGTTTGAAAAAGACTCGATCGGAGCTTTGCATCAGCATTTTCATTCGCAAATCACTTATGTTGCTTCAGGGAAATTTGAAGTTACGGTTGACGGTGAAGTTAAAATTTTACAACAAGGTGACGGATTTTTTGCTCAGCCTAATATTTTTCATGGCGTAAAATGTCTGGAAGAAGGACAATTGATTGATTCGTTTACACCGTTTAGAGAAGATTTTCTTAAAGATTAATTCTAAAAAATAAGACTAAAATTCAAACCTTCAAGGTTTTTGAAACCTTGAAGGTTTAGAAAATATTTTTGCGCAAAAATTACCACATTATGAAAAAAGTTGTTTTTATGCTATTAATTTCACTTTTGACTCAATTATCAGCTCAGGAGAAAATCAACGTTTGGCCAAAAGGACAAATGCCTAATTCTAAAGGCTTAAAATTAAAAATCGTGGAAGAAAAACAAGGCAGCATCACACAAATTCAAGAGGCCGAGCTTTTTGCTTTTTTACCTCCGAAAGAAGATCGAAAACAGATGGCGGTTATCGTCATTCCCGGTGGTGGATATTACAAACTTACTTACGATCAAGGTGGTTTTCAAAATGCAAAATGGCTCAATACCTTAGGAATTTCTGCTTTTGTTTTGAATTACCGTCTCCCGATTTCTCCCGATGTGAAGCAGAGAGAACTTGCACCGTTGCAGGATATTCAGGCAGCGATAAAATACATCAGAAAAAATGCGGCTCAATGGGGAATTTCTCCCGACCAGATCGGCGTTTTAGGAACTTCCGCCGGTGGACATCTGGCTGCAATGGCAAGTAATATTACCACAGATTATACAGAATTAAAAGGAGATTGGGCTTCAGTTTCTACTGTTCCCAATTTTGCGATTTTAGTGTCTCCTGTCATCGATTTAGGAGAATTTGCGCATGTTGGAAGCCGTAACAGTCTGCTGGGTGAAAATGCTTCTCCAGAAAAAATTAAAGAATATTCTATGCAGAATCGCGTGACGGAAAAAACCCCGCCAACAATTTTGCTTCATGCCCAGAATGATAAAACCGTTCCGGTGATGAACAGCATTCTGTATTATCAGGAAATGATAAAAAATAAAGTGAAAGGTGCCATGTTCATTTTTCCTGAAGGCGAACACAGAATCGGAGTTATTAATAAATCTGAACTGACGGATAATTGGAAAAAACTGTGTGCAGATTGGTTGAAAACGATAGGTAATAAATAGCAATTAAATATTTGTTGGATAATCGCAAGGGCGCTATGATTTTTAATTATAATAATGCTTTAAGACACAAGATTTTATCTTAGATAAAATTGATTATCGCAAAAAAAATGTCGGTTTTTTTTATTTTCTTAAAGATTAATTCTTAAAATTTAAACCTTCAAGGTTTTTGAAACCTTGAAGGTTTAGAAAATATCTTACAATAATCACAAATCAACAAATCATGACAAAATATGTGTTCGTAGTATTCATTTTCTTTTTAAATATGTTTTCAGCACAGGAAAAAATAACGGTTTGGCCAAAAGGAGAAATGCCTAATTCTAAAGGGTTAAAATTAAAAATAGAAGAAGAAAAAGAAGGGAGAATTACCCAAATTCAGGAAGCTGAACTTTTTGCGTTTTTACCTCCGAAAGAAGATCGAAAACAGATTGCAGTTATCATCATTCCCGGTGGTGGTTATCACCATCTTACGTATGATTTGGGTGGTTATCAATATGCAAAATGGCTCAATACATTAGGAATTTCTGCTTTCGTTCTGAATTACCGCCTTCCAACTTCTCCGGATCTTAAGCAAAGAGAGATTGGTCCGTTACAGGATGTTCAGGCTGCAGTAAAACTCATCCGCAAAAATGCAGCTCAATGGGGAATTTCTCCCAATCAGATTGGTGTTTTGGGAACTTCTGCAGGAGGACATTTAGCGGCAATGGTAAGTGATATTCCTAAAGATTATACAGAATTAAAAGGCGATTGGGAAAATATTTCAACGATCCCGAACTTTGCAATTTTGGTTTCTCCGGTTGTTGATCTTGGAGAATTTGCGCATAAAGGAAGCAGAGTTAATCTGTTGGGAGAAAATGCTTCTGCCGAAAAAATAAAAGAATATTCTATGCAAAATCGGGTGACGGAAAAAACTCCACCAACGGTTTTATTTCATGCTCAAAATGATCCCGCAGTTCCTGTGATCAATAGTATTTTGTATTATCAAGCGATGCTTCAAAACAAAGTAAAAGGTGCTCTTTTTATATTTCCGGAAGGCGAACATAATATTGGAATCACCAACAAAGCAGAACTTACCGACAATTGGAAAAAATTGTGCGCAGACTGGCTGAAAACGATAGGTAATAAGTAATCGGAAATGAGTAATTAAAAAATATACCGTACATAGGTCTTCTAAAACAAGATTAAAAACAAGAAAGACTGAGAAATTCTCAGTCTTTTTTCTTATTCTGTCCTTGTATAGCTGGTTGATATATTGTTATTGCAAGAGAGATCCACAATCCGTTCCCACAGTTTCCATTTTTTCTCTTAGACCCATTTTTTCTGCTTGTTTTATAAGTTCTTTCGGAGGTGCTTGTCCGGGTTTTACGTCATTCAGCTTATAAAATATTTTAAGCTCATCCAGACTCAGTTTTTCACCTAATGCTTTTGTAAAGCAATCCGCAAATTTTTCAGACTTTTCTTTAGGGCTGCCATCTTTAATCATCTCTTTCGCCATTGTGTTTCGAATTGATTTTAACATAGACGCTTTGGTCTCGGTGGATTTTGCTTGTGCCATTGCCACATTACTGCCGCATAAAATCATCATGCAAAGTGCAAAAAATAGTTTTTTCATAGTTATTTCGTTTAAAAAGTTAAAAATAGAGTTTTTTTTGATAATTGAATTGTTATCATTCATTTTTTAGAGATAAACTTTTTTACACTTTTATTTGAAGCTTTTTGACTCCGTCGAATTGTACTTTTATTATTTTTTAAGGAGCTATTTCCCGCTTTCCATTGCAATCTTTTTTTGCAAAAAAGGATTTTCATTTCAATCGGGGCTATGGTTGCAGGTGATATTTTCAGCAGTTCAAAATAACCACAAAATTTGTCGACCTGAAAAGGAATCTGGACATTAATCTTTCCGTTATTTTTTTCTACAGCAAAGCCTTGTCAAGGCTGAATATGAAAAAGGATATTGCTAATTTTACAATATAATTTTCCACAAGGTTTGTCATTCCGCAGGAATCTAGGTGCGAATCTTTCCGTACTACTTTCTAAAAACTGTGCTTAGATTCCTGCGGAATGACAAAATATGTGTTTATTTCCAACCATTGAAAGAATAACACAATTCCTAGCCGCGATTGGAGCATTTGTTTGAGCTCATTTTGATGAAGTATCGTCGCGGCGGCAAAGCCACCGCGACGATACTTCATCAAAATAGCGAGTGCGGAAAGCGGGAAATAGCTTCAAATAAAAAATTTAAAAAAGATGATAAAGTTAAAATCTTTCCCACAAATCGGAAATAAGTTAATTATCAGAAATCTTATTTTTTTCAAGCCACTTCGGATATTCTTTGTTGACAAGTTTATCGGCAAAATCACCAAACCAGCTGTATCCGTTTCTTCTTTCTTCGGAAACTTCGTTGTAATTGTATTTTACACTTCCATCGCGATCTCCGAAAAGAGGTTTATTGCTATTAATATCGTAAAATCTTGCCCAGATCACAGAGTTTTTATCTTCAGCTAACGTTCGGACCGCTTTTCCGTTTACTTTTGAAACGTTGTAGCTGTAGCCTTCGATTTTATTTTGTTTAAACCATTTGACTGCCGATTTAATTGATATTTCAACTTCAGGATTTACCGGCTGCATCATTAAGAACCTTACGATTCCTACAGATTCTCCGGTTGCTAATGAAATAGGTTCAAAAGCTCTGGCTTTGTCGGGTTGAAGGGTAATTTCATTGTACTGATCTCCCCAAATTGAAGGAATTCCTTTTTGTAAAACCTGAGTTTTTAAAATACAATCAATTCCTTTTTGTACGGCAATTTTTGATTTTTCTTTTAATTTTGAATCCACCACATCGAAGTCATTTTTCCCTTCCGCAACATTGTAAAGAACCGTCAATGCGTTAATCATGGCGTTGTCATTGTACGTCACCTGCTTTCTATACAATCCCGAATTCGGATAATACTGAGGAAATCCGCCATTTTTATACTGCATCAAAAGAAGATAGCTGATTCCTTTTTCTGCCGACTTCAGATATTCCGGATTTTTTGTCGTGGAATACGCTTTTATTAAGGTATTAATTTCCTTTGAAGTCGCATTGTTATCAATCGTTGCATGATCGTCGCCACCTTCTTTTATCTTTTTCAACAGGTTTTTATCCAACGGCAAATCGTAATTCACCACAGATTTATCACTAAGCTGTTTTCCCCAACCTCCGTTTGGAAGCTGATAAACTAACATTTTTTCTGCCAAAGTATCTTTTTTTACCTGAGCGGAAAGGTTAATGGCAATTAACCCAAGAGCGATTGTATATATTTTATTCATCCTTAAAAATTTATTTTACCTTTACTGTTAAAGGGTTTGTGATAATCTGAAATTGTTTTTTCAAGATATTTTCCTTTTGTGTCTTTTATTCTAAGATCAGCTTCTTTGTTTTTAGTTAAAAATGATTTTAATTGTGAAACAAAAACTGCAATCATTTCATTTTTAGAAAAATCCAAAGAATTTATCACGTGAATGGATGTTTGAGCTTTCACTAAATCCTTTTTAATGCAACCGATTGCACATATTGATCCGACAAAGGAATTTTTAGCTGTGAACATAATTCTATTCAATAAGATAATTTTACCAAAAGTAAAAATAATTTTCGTTTAAATATAAAAAATCCTCATCAATGATAAGGATTTAATATTTTTAATATGAGATATTAAATTACTGACCGCTTCTCAATTCTGCCAAAACAGCTGAAAGCGTATTGAGTCCCCAATGTTCAATATATTTTCCGTTTTTTAGACGGACCATATCAACGACATCAATACTTATTTCTCTTCCGGTAGCTGCAATTCCTAAAAAAATACCGCTGTGTGTGCCTTTAATATTTTTTCTTGTCGTCACCCAATCATCTTCTGCAATTTGCTGATAAACTGTCACTTTCATATCGGGCATTGCAGGGCGGAGAATATTATTAAAAGTATGAATCATCCCATTCTTAGTTTTATCACCTCCTTCAGGTGCAGAATTATTAACAAAATCATCATCCATCAAATCATTAAATACCTCAACATTACCATTTTGAATTACTTCTTCATTAAACCGTCTCACCACTTCTTTATTTTTATCGAGCAAAGAATTATCCATATTTATTAAAATTTTAATCTAAATTATTAAAAAATATTATTCGCTCCAAGGCGAGTGCAAAATACAGTCGCAGAAATTCTTTCTTTCAAAATTCGGGATCATGAATGCACAGACATCGGCTTTAATGTTTCCGAAAGTCGTTTCAGTTTTATGTTTAAAACCTTCAAAAAACGTGGGAATAATATTTTTCTTAAAATCATTTCTCGGAAAAGCTTTGATAATTTCGTTTCTGTTGCCTTCACTCAAATGTTCGTAGCCCTCTCCCATTACGTCCAGACCGACTCCGGAATACATTAAAGCGACTTCATTTTCTTTATGTTCTGCGATTCCGATGGTTGTATGAAGTGCGATCGTATCCCAAACCAATTGTAACTTATCGTTCGAAATTCCATGGCTTTTCAGGAAATCTCTGGCTGCATTGGCTCCGTCAACTTCAAACCTCAAATCGGGACTGCTGTAATGCGGAAACCAGTCCCAAATCATGAAAAACAGAACTTACATACAACAATTCTTCATCATATTTCATGTTTTGTCTTTTGCCGTTTAATGAAGAGAAAAGAAAAACCCTGAGAGAATGATTGTAAATGAATTCTGTGCCGTGTTCGAGTAATAATTCTGTAGCTTCGCTTGCTATTTTACTGTCGGGAATGGTAATTCCTGCAACATTTTTTAATTTTTGGACTGCCATTTTCTTGATTTTTAATGATACAAAAGTAGCATCCAAAAACGATGAGGGGAATGTCAAAATAGTCTTATCATCTGCCAATATTGACGAAAATTTTCCGATAATCCAACGGTGAAATCTGAGTATATTTTTTGAAAAAGTGACTGAACTGCTCCGGTGTGCTAAACGACAATCCGTAAGCGATTTCTTTGATTGTTTTGGTGGTAAATTGTAAATTCCGCTTTGATTCTGCAACGATTTGTCCGGCGATAATTTCTTTTGCCCCTTTTCCGGTTTTCTTTTTTGAAATATCCGAAAGCTTACGCGGTGTCACAGAAAGTCGATCTGCATAATACTGAACATCGTGCATCTCAATATATTCTGAGCTTACCAATTCGAGGAATTTTCTGTAAGTCTGATTGTCGAAATCATCAATCCCATCATGAAAAGAAGGAGCAAGATTGGCTAATTTTATCATTAAAATTTTAAGATAAGCCGCCATCGCATCGAGTTTATTCGGATAATCTTCAGCACTGAATTCATCAAACATCATCTCACAAACCGGATTTAATTCTGAAAAATCTTTTTCCTGCAAAAGCATTTTCTGGTGAAGCGCCGCATCATTAAATAACAACTGCTTACAATTGGACGCGCTTGCCGGAGTTTTCTCCCAAAAACAATTCCCAAAAATAATTTCAAAACCTGAAAGCTTTGTCTCATTTGAAAACGAAAAAACCTGAGCTTTGGAGATTAAAATGATTTCCTGATCGTTAATCTCAAAATGATTTTCATCAATCATCACATTTCCCGTTCCTTCATGTATAATGAATATTCGATTGTTCACCACACTTACCAAATTTCCTCCATCAAAAACCGTATTGTTGAGTTTTTTAATTTGAAAAGAATCTTTGATTTCTTTATCGAGGATCAATTTCTCAGTGAATTGCATGATTAACTTTTAGTTATCAAATTTACGGAGATTGATTAATTTTTAACAATAAAGCTGTTTAAACAAATAAAAATTTAACTGCAAAAGAGGCAAAAGCTATTATTGATGTGTTATTATTTTACTTATTGAGAAAACAAAAGCTAATAAAGAGCAAAAATCAAAGATTTTTAAAAGCTATTATGTTCTTATTTTTACTGTTTAGTAATGAACTTAATAACTATGTATCAATCTGTTGTCTCTTTTGTGGTAAAATAAAAGTTTAAACAAGGTCAATAAATGAGAAATCTTTGTAAAAAACAAAAGTCTGCTCTAAAGAACAGACTTTATAATGCTTGATTAAAATTAAGAGCTAAATAAACATAGGTGAATTCCTCAATAATTTTAAATAAATATTTATATTTTAAGAGTAATGAAAAGTAAGCAGACTTTTATTACCTAATTTTATGAACCTAAATCGGTAATGGTAAAAGTACAACCCGGTTCCACCTTATATGTTGTATCACTACAATCGGCTCCCATACAATGGATAGAGCCAAAAGTAATGGTTGTTCCTACCGAAAAATATAATGCTACCGCACCTCCACTATACATTGGGTTATTGGCAACAGCACTCCCTTTACTTAAATTATTTAAAATGTATTTATTATTCCCAATCGCAACAACCCAAGCTGATGCATTGTTTGTAGCATTTGCCTGTATCGGACCGGCAATAGAAACTTCATAAAATCCTGCTTTAGAAACAGTGTATGTATTATTCGTTGTATTCCAGTTACCATCATTTGTAAGTACATTTTGGAATGTCCATTTGGCATATGCCCCTCCTCCTGATGTAGCCTGTGATACAGTTTTCGTTCCAGCAGCCACTACTTTCGGAATAAATGCTGTGGATACTGCAGCCTGAGTTCCTGCCATAGACACCCAGTTTGTACCCTGTAATACATTTGTTTTGTAGAATTATCATACTTCATGGCTCCCGCTCCTGCTGCGGATGCTGTTTGATTGGTGTTTCCAAAAGCAATGGCAGAATTTCCTTTTGCTGCTCTTACATCAAGATTTACTAAAGGATTGGCGTTTCCTATCCCTACTTGAGCTGAGGAAATACCAGAAAGTAGTACTGAAAAGAGTACTAGAAATAATGTGTGTTTCATAAATGTGTGTTTTTTTTATTGAATTTCATACTTCAACGTTGCAAATATAATATTTTTTTTAATTCAAAATTAAATTTAATCACATAAATTCACATCAAATCGATTATTATGAATAATTTTTAGCAGGATTTCCTCACAATTCCACTATTAATCGACCTTTCGGGGTTGTCCTTTTTTTATTAATACATCAAATATTTTTTAGCATTATTTCTCCAACCCGCCGAACTTGAATATTTCACAAAGAAAGTTTCACCCAAAAAAGAGTAATGAAAGAATAAACAATTGTTTCATAAGGCTTTATATTAAAATAATTTAGTAAAAAAGATACAAAAAATTATCATTAAAAATAAAAAGCGCCGGCATTTCTGCAGACGCTTCAAACTCAATCTCCTTCATTAGACATCGACCATTTGAAAACTTACATTCACATTCAATATTTATTTATGTTTTTACCTTTGTTAAAAAAAATCCCGCAGGTTTGTAGATGATACAGCTTTTAATTAAATTGATTAAAAGTCTCAGATCATACGGCTTAATTAAATACACTGTACTTGCTTTGCCTGCGGGAATAAAACCTGACCAAATTCCATAACCACAATCACCGGAATTTGAAAAAGTTTCCACCTAAAACTCAAACTCACCAATCAGAATTCCGTCGTCACTGCCTCTTTCATCGTCTTTCTGATTTTGGAAAACCACTATTTTTCTTTCCTGTTTACCTGTTGCGTAATTGATATAAACTTCCGCCATCATCGCCGTTGGTCCTGCAATTCCGACCTGTCTTTCTCCAAAGAAATTGGTCTGAATTTTATATTTTCCTTTGATGGCTTTTTTCAGTAAAAATTGTTCCGGACCGAAACCTCTGGTGAAATCATTGCTCAATCTTCCTCCTATTTCCGTTGTCGGATGAGAATAATAGCAACGTTCGTTATTCGGATCTGTCACCCAAAGATCGATGTCTGTATCATCTTTGTTCCAGCTGATGACCACTCTGATGTTTACCGGAAGATCTGCAATAATTTTCGGGTTGATCTTTTTAAGGTCTAATTTGTTTCTGTAATTAGCAATCAGCTGGTTGATCTCCATGATGATGGTTTCTTCAATTCCGTTATCACGATCTGCCAATTCCTGAGTGTAAGACTGCGTCAACACTTTATACAAATTATCCAAAGCTCCCTGATATTGCTTATTATCTTCCAAAGCTAGCGCGTAATCTCTATAACTTTGAGGATCAAAAGGTCGCCATTCCAATACTTTTTGAGTCACAAAAAGTTCTTTATCAAAAACCTCAGCTTGTTTCAATTTATAAGCCAGTAATTTGTACAATTCCTCATTTTCAATATCAAGATCTGCAATGGAACTCAAGACTTTTAAGCCTAATTTTTTATCATTATTTTTAAACAACAGCTGAGAAATATCAAAATAATACTGAGGCAGATTTTCATACTCTTTTCTGTTTTTAAGATAAATCTGATAAATTGTTTCTGCATTTTTAGCCTCATTAAACAACTTCATGTATTCTGCACTGGATTTTACGTCTATTACACTCATTCTTCCTGAATTCAAAATATCAATAGGATTTTCACTTTCAGAATTTCTTCTTACATCAAGTCCTGCAACTCTGCCTTCCAATGTCAGATTCGTACTATTTGTACTATTAGAAGCAATAGAAGACATCCCTCTTACACTGATCTGTGCTTGTTCCCGTACAGGTTCAGAAGTAATACTCACAGATGAAGAAGTTTGTGCTTCTTTTCGAGAAACCTTGTTATAACCTACCATCACAACTTCTTGTATGTCATTAGATCGACGATCAGCAACTGGTGATTCAGATTTAATCTCAACAGCTTCGTCAGATTGTGGTGCTGCATCTGCAACTGTATTTGCTACCGGAGGAGTTGGTGCATAAGTTGGTGCAGCCGTTGCTTGAGAGGAAACTCCTGTTACTACAACTTCTTCAATTCTCATACTTCTTCCTGTAGCAGAATCTATATCTACATAATCTTGATTAGGTTCAGGATAACGTTTATTATCGTTTTGCTTATATTCTTTTTTCCACCATTCTTTCAGGTTTTGGGTCATTTCTTCGGCGTCACTCATGAGATCATTTACTCTTTCATCTTTTGCCGTTCTGTTGTTTTTTACGATTTCATTAAACTGAGTTCTCAATTCTGCAGGCGGAGTAATATCGTACCGAACATAATCTTCCACATTTTCTAGCACCATTAAGCTCATATTATTGCTAACCAAACCGAATTGCTTGCTTACAGTTTTAATATCATCTTTATTTTGTTTCTCAAAAATTTCCAGTTCGTTCAGTTTTTTTTGAGCCCAAAATTTTGAAATTTCCCAATCTTTTATGATTTGTTCACTAACATTTAAACTCATTGTTTTTGTTTCTGTCACTTCATTTCCGTACCCGAATTTCGCTGTAATTGTTGTTTGATTTCCTTTCAGAATACCTGTCAACACAAAATCCTGCGAAATCGTTTGCGTCAAAGAAGGATAAACTTCCGAAAGCGAATCATTATTTTCAATTCCTAAAAATTTCAAAGGCTGAGATAATAATTTTTTGACTTCTTTTTTGGGATCATTTTCATTTAAGTTCAAAAATTCTCCTCCGGTTTTATTGCTGATGAATTTCAACTGATTAAAATTCACATTATTGGATGATGAAATGGTGTAAGTCGGTTTGTTCCAGCCTAATTTCAATGCTCCGAAAGAAGATAATCCGTCTGTGAAAAACAAAATTTCATCTTCTCTTACTGATTTCAGTTGTCCGAAATCTGTTCCGCCGTCATATGTTGTCTGAGATAAATAGGCTTTTAATTCCGTCCAGTTTCCATCATTTATTTTAAAGGTTTTTCCTTCATCGAACGTGTTATTAATGAAATATGTTTTTACGGTCAGATTTTTATTGGTCTTAAAATATTCTTCCAGCAAGCTCCATTCTTTGGTGTGGTCGCGTTTTTTTCCGCTTAAAGAATTATCCCAGACAATCGCCAGTTTATTGGGAAGCTTTTTTGCTCTTTCGTTTGGATTAATATTCAGATTTGCCAGGAAATAGGCTGAATCGCCGGAAGCCTTTTGAATCAAAACACTTTGGTTTTCATTATTTTGCGGTAAATTTATCTTTAAATTATTTCCGGGTTTGTATTTTGTCTTGTGAATTTCTGCAACCCAAACATTTCCATTTTTAACAAAATCAAAACTTCCATCCGGTTTTTCTTCCAATTGTGGAGAATCCGTATTCTGGAAAACAGTTGTTTTAATATTGAACTCCGGAATTTCAGAAGTATAATTTAATGGTAAAAAATACTGATAATTGTTCCCTGATTTTTTTAATTCGTAATTATAAGTAATCTGAACTGTTCTTTCACCGCCATTCGCATTGATCGGGTAAATCGTTGTACGGAAGTTGTTTCCTTCCACTTTTTCCAACACTCCGGGATCGACATTCCTTTTTTTGATGGTTTCGTAGACTTCTTTGGCTTTTTCTTTTTCTACAGGAACGGCATTTCGAAGTTTTCCGTTAATATCCAAAGCATAACCACTCGCATTTACTCCTTCCGGAAGCGGAAAAGTGAGTCGCCCTTCTCTCAATCTGTTCGAATTATTTTTAAAAACCATGGTCACAACATTGGTAGAAATTCTGCCCGTGATTTTGGTTTCGATATTTAATTTCTGAAGAATGACCTGATTATTTTTCTCATATCCCCCTTTCCCATCCGCCGTTTCAATGGTCGGAACCTGCGCCAGACACAGAACGGGGAAAAACAACAGTAATTTTATATATAAGCTTTTCATAAAAAGTGAATTTGTAGTGTAACAAACGTCTCTATTTATAAAGATGCAGAAAGTTGGAAAAGGGTTGGAAAAATTTTAGTATTTTTAAGTAAGTCGCTGTTAATGAACACAAAAAAACCTTCCTGAAATTAGAAAGGTTTGTAATTTTATCTGATGATAGATAATTATATTGTCTAGACTTGTTCTTGAAGTAAGCCTTTATATTCATTTAACAAGGCATTCCAAACTACTGATTGCTCATAACGGGATTCAATCATTGGTCGAGCATTTACTTCTAATTTCTCGTAATAATCGCTATCTGACACCATCATTTTCATTGCTTCGCTAAGTTTTTTACTATTTTTAGCAGGAACTATTGTTCCGTTTTCTCCTTCTACAATGATTTCGTTGCATCCGTTGATATCAGAAACTATACTTGGCAATCCCATTGCTCCCGCCTGCATTACTACATTGGGAAAGCCTTCACGATAACTTGGAAAAGCCAATACATCTGAAATCGCAAAATAAGGGCGAACATCTTTCTGAAAACCTACATCTATGATATCCGGATTATT
Organism: Chryseobacterium ginsenosidimutans; assembly: GCF_024807225.1. Lineage (GTDB taxonomy): Bacteria > Bacteroidota > Bacteroidia > Flavobacteriales > Weeksellaceae > Chryseobacterium > Chryseobacterium ginsenosidimutans. The sequence goes on along the minus strand of NZ_JANUCO010000001.1, from coordinate 1,184,832 downwards.
CTTAATTTCATATAAAATATCTTCAGGCAAAGGGTCTAATTCCTGTTCCAAAGGACCAACCAATAATAATTTAAATCGGTGCTGCGGATCTTTTGTCTTATTTAAAAGAAAAAAAGCTTTCACCAACTCATTAATTCCCTTATCTCCTACCAAACGACCTACAAATACGAAAATAAAGTCTTCATTTTTAATATTTAATTTTTTTCTTAGGAACTCCTTCTGTGCTTGGGAAACCCGGTCGGGTGAAAAATGCTCCAGATCGATCCCATTCACATTACCATTTCCGATAACTTTTAAATATTTTGAAGTGATTTTATAATCAATCAAATCTTGTTTTACTCCTTCTCCTTCCGGATAAATATGAGTGGCTGCCGAGCACAACAGCTTATCCATACCTATGAGAAGTTTCTGTATCATACCCTTTCTCGTCGGAAAAATAAGCCCCGTAAAGGTATGAACACGGATCGGCACTCCCGCCATTTTCGCAGAAAGCATCGTTAAAAGCCCTGCTTTAGGCGTTATGGAATGTACAATTACCGGTTTTTCTGTTTTTAAAATTTTGTATAATTTATAAAGAGAAGTTAAATCTTTTAAAGGGCTGATCCCTCTTTCCATATTCACTTCAATTGTTTTTATACCTTCTCTCTGTTCTACCTCATCGAGCAATTCGCCTTCAGAAGAAATTCCTACAATATCATAAAACTCATTTAAGAACTTCAATTGCCCTTTCAATAAAACATTCAAAGACAATGGTACTGTTGATGTCCGAATTATTTTCATATTAGTATAAGGATTGTATGTCTTTTATTAACCTGTTCCTGCTGTCTGTCACCAAACTCATCGACTGATTCAACTGCGATTTTATATTGTCATATTCTGAAATAGCTTTATCAAACATAGTAATCAGCAAATCAGACTGTACATCCTGAATCTGAACTACATAATCATCCAAATTAAAGTCTCCCATGATTCCCAAAGCCTTATTACCACCATATCCGATCGCAATCGAAGGCACTAATGAAGTCAATGAAAATATGATTGAATGAAAACGCGTTCCTATGAAGAAGTAAAAGTTGGAGTACAGTGCTTTTAATGTGTCGCAAGGTAAATTTTCATTAATCCAGATGATATTCGGATCCTGAACCTTTTTAAGCAAATCTTTAATAGCATTACGGTCATCTTCATGAGAATTCGGTCCTAATGACTGATTACATAAAGCCACTTTGTAGCCTTTACTCAACATATGTTTTGTAAGATCTACAACCGAGTCGATGTATTTTTTATATAACCCTTCCGGATTTGATAAGCCTGGAAAACGCCAAGGTCTAATTGTAACTCCGACAATCTTGTCTTCTGTTGTTAAATTATATTTCTCTAAAATCTTCAAAGCTTCTTCCTGACTTCCTTTTTCTAAGAAAAAACCAAGATCCATTTCTACCGGGATCTTTTTTTCTAATAACTCCCCTAAACTTTGAGATGAAACATTCTCTCGCGCATAAACCAGATCCAGCTGATTAAAAACTGTGCGTACTTGCTGCTTCACCGTTAATCCGATAAACGGACCATATGAGTTGGGTAAAAAGACAACTTTCTTTCCTAATGCTTTTGCCAGTCTTACATAAAATAAAAAATACCACATTAAATACGGCGCCGTTTTCTCACCATACGCATGAATAAAACCTCCCCCTTTTACAAAAATAGTTTTTGCATCATGGAATTGTTTTACCGTCTGATATGTTTTATCATCAAAATTTTTCTTTACTTTCTCGAGATCATTGCAGATTTTAATTAGATGTCTCGTATTTTTAAAATCCAGTCCTGCATTTCTAATCTGTTTTAAAAGTTCAAACTTTGATTCTTTAATATGCTCTCCTGACTTATGTTGTCCTCTGCGAGGATGTTTTAAAATATTGTTTAATAATTTAAAACCATGTTCTTCAGACTGTTTGCACAGCAATGCTCTTTCTTCTGCATTATCACCCGCATCCAAAATATATACTTCATCATAAAGCCCGGTATCTTTGGCAAGCCTCCAGCTTTCCCAGACCAATGCCTGATCTCCTTTATTCAAATCTGTTACTCCGGGGACTATTATAGCATTCTTCATTCTATATCAATTTTCCTTGTTTTATCCTATGTGTGTTTTGTTTTACCTTATAATTGATATATACATTCAGCAGTATTCCGAAAGGAATGGCGATGAGTGTATATGTTTTGTTGGGGGAATCTTTGAAAAAATTCCATTTTTTGGCAAAAACGCATGAGGATATATAATGTACTGAGTTCTTCAGCACTACTTTTTTATTAATCCCATACTTCATTTTCATTTTTCTATATTCTATGAATGAGTTGGGGCTATTTTTATATCTTTTATATAATCCGTTGGACAATCCGTCCTGCTGGTATTCTATGATACAGTAAATCTCGTTTGAGAGAATAAATTTATACTCCTGATCAATTAATGGAAATATCCAGCTTACTTCATGAAAAATTTCATTTTCAAAATAAGGGTAAGGCAGATACTTCTTATATTTCTCTGTATCGAAAATATATTTCTTGTCTCCTTTAATCTTATAATGATCCACTAAATCAGAATAGGTAGATTCTTTGATATCCGGTAAAAGTTCACCCGCCACAGAAACCGTCTTCATAAGCATCTAAACCGATAATTCCTGCAGAATTGCTTTTCTTATTGGCATTCCAGAATTTTAATATTTTGTGGATACCATCTTCAGGCATATAATCATCGGAATCTATGCAAGTAAACAATTCAGTATCAATATAATCCAAGGCTAATATCTGAGCTGCCAGTTTTCCTTTATTTTTTTGATAATGATACTGTATTTCGATCTTGCCTTCTTCTATCCATTTATCGGCTTGGGTGGAGGTATTGTCGCTTGAGCCATCATCTATAATGATCCACTTAAAATCCTGGCTGCTTTGATTGCACAAAGAATCATAAAGCCTTTTGAGAGTTTTTTCTCTATTAAAAGTTGGGGTAAAAACGGTAATTGATTTCATTATTGACCCAATTTTTTAAATATTTTATCAAACTCCTCAACCTGATTCTTTTTACCGTAATTATTGACGATTAACGACTTTCCGTTGTTTGCAATAAATTGGTATAACTCTCTGTCATGATAAAGCTTATAAACATATTCATAATAGTCATCTACATTATTATGAGTCGTGATATATCCTGTAAAATTGTGTAAAATATAATCTGTAACTCCACCTACAGGATTTGCGATAACCGGCATTTCAAAAGCCAGCGCTTCCATGATGACACGAGGTAAACCTTCAGTATCAGACGGATGTATTAAAATATCACTGCTTTTAAAAATGCTGTAAGGATCTTTTTGATTAAGCAAAATCTCTACATTATCATCAAGCTTAAACTGATTAATATCATTACGGATCTTTTTCAAAAAATTCTCTGAAACGGGCGTATCATAAACAGCTCCCATTAAGATCATCTTAAAATTAATGTTGTTTTCTTTTAATCTCTTAGCCAAAGAAATAGATACGTTTTGCCCTTTTGCCGGTAAAAATCCACCGCAATGCAAAATGACCATAGGATCACTGTTTTTACGCTCTTCTCTGCTGTTTTTATATTGATCAACTTTTGTTAAGTCAATGGCATTCGGTACAACAAAAATCTTTTCTAAAGGAGCCAAACCTCCTGTAAATATCGCCTGTCTTGTAGATTGAGACACTCCGATGAAATAATCGGAATTATACTTAAACATTAATTTTTTAAGAAAACCAATAGAATTATAAGCGAACCAGCCTCTTGCGAAATAGGCTATCTTATAGTTCTTCCCTTTCTTTAAGATAGAATTGGTTTTAATGTTATTTACAATTACTACATCAGGTTTAAAGGTACTTTGAAAAGTATTAAATTCTTTTTTCAGCTTAAACCAATCCAATAAGAATAAAATGATATTTACAAATATCTTAACCGGATTTTTGGAACTGAAAATCGCAATTGGGGTATCATTTTTCTTTAATATCTTAATTTGGATACCGTTAGCTTGTACGTCATCAACAAATTCGTTGCAATTACCCCAAAAATCTACGATAACCGAATTATGTCCTTCATCATTTAATCTTTTGGCCAATTCGATAGTACTTTTACGAGCGCCACCATGAATTTGAACGGCTTCAAGGAAAATTATATTCATTTTTTTATTTCACTTTCATTATTAATATTCTCATAAGATAAAATTGGTTATAAGTCTTTTTTAAGCTACTATGAATCAATAATCACCATATTCTCAGAGATTCAAATCCCGAAAATGTTGTTATGTTTTTATTAATAAAGATGATTTTTTTCAGATCTGTGTGTTACGATATCTTAGCAATGAAATAAAATTTTATTCCGAAAACAATATAATTATATTATCATATTGCTATATAATTATATTTTGAGTTTATATATTTCTATATTTAGATCAAATATACAAAAAAAATAATATCTCACATGCGATTGAATAATACTAACCAATAATTTATTATTTCTAGGGAATTATTAACAAAAAATTAATATGTTCATTTTATATCACTATTTTTATTAATAGTATAATCAGATAAAAATTGATTAACAGAATTAGCAGAGTTTTTTGACGCCGTTGATTTATTAAACTTCATATCTTTTAATATTAAGCTTACATTATTTTTTTTGCCCTCATAGTTCCTAATAAATGCTTTACCAGGTAAAGTATAGTTAGAATTAGTAATTATAATTTTCCCGGCAAGTAATTGCTTGTAATCTAATTTACTTCTGGTAATAGATAGACCTAAAGCAATTCCTGAATTAATATCACGATGATTATTTATTTTAATTGAAATAGGCTTAATGGTACCGTTTAAATTCCCCGTGGAAACAATAATGCCATGCACCGCATTATTTTTTGTGATAATACCGTCTAATACCACATTTGTTATTTCATTACTACTTGAGTTGGGTTCGATATCAATACCGCTTTGTGGATTGTGACCTCTGGTATTACTAATCGTAGTATTTTTTATCAAAATATTGATTCCTGATATTATAGAAATTCCATTTCTTCTGTTATCATTTACTAGCCCACCATTTACAGTTATATTTTTGGGAACTGTAGTTTCTTGCCCAATATAAATGCCGTCTCCCCAAAATTTTGAAATCATTGGCTTAAACAACTTGATATTGCTGCTTGATTTTATTGACACACCATTTCCCCATTCTCCTTCATTGGACAGATGAGTATATTTATCTCCTTCTATATTTAAAAAGAAGATAGTAACATTCATAACATTACTTATATTAATTAATTTATAACCTCCTCTAATACTGCTCTTTAAGATTATTTTTGAATTCGGCTGAAATAAAATATATTGGTTTGAATGTAAATTAAGCCCTTTATCAGAGATAAGTACCGGATAATTTGGTAATATCAGTTTTGTATTTTCATCAAGAGCTTTTTGAAACAAATCTGTATAATCTGTTCCCCCTTTTTTATCTATATTTTTAGGTAAATACTTTTCAATATTAACCGCATCTTTAAAGTATTGATTTTTAATATCAACATATTCCGTAGTATTTACCTTTTGAGCAAAACAGCAAAAAAATTGAAATATTCCGAAAAATATTATATTTAATTTAATCATTTTTTAAGTTGATTTTTATTTAATTTTAAGATATAAACAAGCACTTTAAGACTAAAAACTATTTAAAGTGATTCCCAAATATTGGCAGAATAAATAATTTTCTTATCAATTCAATCATCTATCTTTAATTCTTTCCTTTATTAGAATTGTTATAAGAATCGCTCATGCCCCTACTATGAATAATTGCTCTGTATTTATAATAATCTTCTTTATTAAAAATACTTGAATATGGGTAATACATATTAAATTTATTAGCCTCTCTAATAATGTGATCGTATGAAGTTGAATAATATTGATATTTATAATATAATGGACAAAATGACAACAAAAGAATTAATATTAATCTCACTTTTTTAAATACACTTACATGCATTACCAAATACAGTGTATTTACAAAAAACACCAACATAAATAATCCAAAATAATTAATAAAACGACCAAACCCGGAATAAGAAATATAAATAGAAATTATAAAAAAGTAAGGAAAAATTAATTTTTCAAAATCCAACTTATCATAATATTTTTCATTCAGCTTAATAAGATAATATGGGAATAAAGCAAAAATAATGAAATTATAAATCATCCCGTTGATACTTAGGGAATATCTAGAATATTTAACAAATTTTGATGATAAGCTATCTGTAAAAGCAAAAACACCTGCAATATTAGGAAATAATGAAAATAATGCCGTAGTTATTAATACCGCAACACCTAAAATAATTAGTCCTTTTTTATCTAACTTAAACTTACTAAGAAAAGGAAGCAACAGCAAAACCACTGCAGAAGTATGGAAAAAAATCATTATAATATTCACTATATAATATTTTTTGTGATTTTCTTCCTTCAGTGCCGGAAACATAAATCTGGCAAAAATGCATATCGGAATTATTTCTCTTAAAATTTCCATATTAAAATAGAAATAATACAACACAGAATAAAACAAAACAGCTGTAAAATAAAACTGTGTATAGCGCTTAAAGAATTGAAAAACAAAAATGTTAACAAATGTCGCCTGTACCAATTGAAAAAACCAAAACTCAGGAACAATTGTTTTGCATAAAGAATTTACCAAAATATATCCCGGTTCCCATCCTACTTTAAGAAAATTTGTATTGCCCAATTGATATATTGGATAAATTAGTTTTTCAAATCTATCCTGATATACTAAAGAATCTCCTCCAACTTTCCATCTCAAACCTGCAATAAGAATAAGGATAATCATTGACAGGTAATAAAAAAAGTTTTTAGGTCCTTTAGCTTTTAAAAAGTCAAAAGATATAGAGAGTATAAATAAATAAATAAAGACTATTAAGTAAATCATTCTGTTATTTCCTTTGTCTTTTTATACGCAAATATTAGATTTATTCCAAAGAACGAACAAATTCCTATTCCTATTAATACTCTTATAAATAAACTAATTTCAATGTACATGATCAATATAACTACAATCAATGTAGGTACTAACATTAGTACGAACTTAACTATACTAAAAGGTATTGGGTAAAGCTTATTGGAAATAAACCAAGATAAGATTACTAAAAATAAATTGGTAATCACCATAGCTAAAACAACGCCTTTTAATTCTAACAGTTGAATTAAGACAAAAAGAGAGATAATATTAACAATTACTGATAAAATAAAAGTAAAGGATAAATATTTTGTTTTTTCCTTTATTTTAGGACCTATATCAACCGTTTCTTTAATTATATATAATGAAAAGAATAATGATAGCCCGCCTACATACTTATATGCTGAATAAAATTCTTTTGTTGCTAGTAATTTAACCAGTTCCAGAGAAAATAAACTGATCAAACAAACAAATAGGAAAGTAACCCCAACAACAATTGGGAATACATCGGCAAACAACTTTTTGTTGTTATCCTTTTTAAACTGAGCATGCATGAAAGGAGCCCATGCCATAATGAAAGCTGTATTCACCAACTGTATCGAAGATGCAAGTTTCATAGACACAGAATAAATACCAATAGCCGCTAAAGATAAGTATCCCAACATAAAAAAGCGATTAGCCTGACCTAACACCATACTCCCTACTCTTGCGGGAAATTGAGGCAAAGCATATTGCAAATTTTTACGGGACATTATATTAGATAATTTGTATACAAATTGTTTACGAACATAAAACGTGACCAAGGCAGTCGAACAAAATATAGCGCTTACCTGTGCGATAAATACTCCTTTTAACCCCAATTTAAGGTAAATAATAAAAATATAGACAAACAATAATGTTGTAACAACTTTTGTAACAATAACTATTAAAAATTTTACATTCTCTTTTTCAAATCGTAATAGAACAAGTCCCAGCATACTTATGTTAGTTAATGGAAGTTGTATTGCTATTGTTTTAATCAACAGAGAATATTCAACGCTTCCAAAAAGCCACTGTGATAAAAAAGGTGAGATAAAAAATATTAATAAACCAATAACTATTGAACAAGCTGAAATCCAATAATAAACAGTAGAAACCAATAATTTCTTCTTAAGAGAATTATATTCATAATAATATCTTTGTAGAGACGTTTCCAGTTGTAATAAGCCAAATATACAAGTAACCTGTAAAATAGTTCCTATCATATCTATAATACCATACTCCGTTGCATTGAAATACTTAGTATAGATAGGCAGAAGAATAAAACCTAACAACTTTTCAATAGATGTTGCCAATCCAAAGGATAAAAATGCTTTTAAGAAATTATTCATAAAAATTAAAATCTATTTAACCAAGTAGAAAAGTCATAATAATTAACTAATTCTGACCTTATTTCATGATATGAACCATTAATAAAATCATTTATATTTTCGAAATTATCATGATCCAGTATAAAAATATTAGCAGGATCATAAAAGCGCTCCTTTCTAATATTTTTGTCATTCGTTATCAGTTTTTTTCTAAAAAAGATGGACTCCATTGGTCTTAAAGTATTTCCTGATTGCCCTGCCTGTATATAATCAAGGATACAGCTTGACTGAGAAACTAGCTTTAAATAATCATAATAAGGTAAAGGTTTAATATCTTGAGGATTTGGTTGACCTTTATCCGGTACAATATGAAACAATGTTTTAATTTTAATGGCAGTCAAGTCTTTATTTATTTTATCTAAAACAGATTTTCTTTTTTTATCTGCACCTAGAAAAATTACATCAAATTTTATTGCTTCATTTTTATCAACATCAATATTGTCAAAATAAAATGTAGTATTAAACTTCAAATTATATTTTTTACAGTCATCTTCATCAAAAGACCAGTATTCTATATTTTTTCTTTTTAATTTACTCGGGTCAAAACACCTAAAAACAGGATTCCAATACCATACTATAATGCGTATATCGGGGTAATTATCTGCAAGATATTCGATAAAATCAAATCGGTTAGTTGCAAATATAATTACAGTATCAATAGTTGTAACATGCTTTCTCCAGTCACCATACCAACCACTTTTTTTAATGCCAGTTTTGAATGAAATTTTTCTAAAAATTTTTTCGATCTTATTAACCTTTCTGAAGGATGGGAAACATCTCACCCCTTTCTTTTCTATACTGGGTACAAAGTACTGTATAGAATCATATATAATTAAAGTCTTATCTAAATTCATTCAAACAACCTTATTAAAGTGTGCTATAATTGCGGTTTATAATAAATAATATTATTCAATAAATTCTTATATTTATTATCTTACAGTCTAGAATCACATTCTTCTAAAATTCCCTTTACATCATAAATCACCCCTCCTTCTTTTAAATGCTTACGTAAATCTAAATTCATAAACTCGTTGTGTGCAACGGTAAGAATAATCGCATCAAACTTCTCATCCGGAATCTCATTGACAACTGTAAGACCGTATTCATGCTTTACTTCCGCAGGATCAGCCCACGGATCAAAAGTAGTTACCTGCAATGCATAGTCCTCAAGCCCACGAATCACATCTACCGCTTTTGTATTACGTACATCCGGGCAGTTTTCTTTAAAAGTGATTCCTAAGTTTAAAACTTTAGCGTCATTTATAGTAAGCTTCTTTTTAATCATCGTTTTCACCAACTGTGAAGCAACATATTGCCCCATTGAATCGTTAAGACGACGTCCTGCTAATATAATTTCCGGGTGATACCCATTTTCCTGTGCTTTTTGTGCCAAGTAATAAGGATCGACTCCGATACAGTGACCGCCTACTAATCCGGGTTTGAAAGGTAAAAAGTTCCACTTCGTTCCGGCAGCTTTTAATACAGCATGAGTATCAATTTCCAAAAGATTGAAAATTTTTGCCAATTCATTCACAAAAGCAATATTAATATCTCTTTGTGAATTCTCAATTACTTTGGCTGCTTCAGCGATCTTGATTGTTGGTGCCAAATGGGTTCCTGCAATAATTACAGATCTATATAAAGAATCTACAATTTCTCCGATTTCGGGTGTCGAACCAGAAGTCACTTTTAAGATTTTTTCTACCGTATGTTCTTTATCTCCGGGATTAATACGTTCCGGAGAATAGCCTGCAAAGAAGTCTTCGTTAAATTTCATTCCTGAAACCTTTTCCAAAACAGGAATACATTCTTCTTCAGTAGCGCCGGGATATACGGTAGATTCATAAATCACAATATCCCCTTTAGATAATACCTTACCTACCGTTTCTGAAGCTTTATACAAAGGCGTCAGATCAGGACGGTTGTGTTTATCAACCGGAGTCGGAACTGTAATAATGTAAACGTTTGCATCCTTAATATCATTGATATCATAAGAGCAGTACAATCCATTCTGATCGGCTTGAAAAGGGTTTTCCTGTGTTAATATGGGTTTCAATACTTCGGGCTCTACCTCTAAAGTACTGTCTACTCCTGTATTCAGTTCCTCAATCCTATTTTGATTGATATCGAAACCTACAACCGGATACTGGGTTGCAAATAATCTCCCCAAAGGCAGACCTACATATCCTAATCCGATAACGGCAATTTTAAATTGTTTTTCCAAAAAGATTCGATTTAAAAATGTTATTTTAAATTTTCCCAATACCAGCTTATAGCTTCCTGTAAGCCTTTTTCTATAGTATGGGTAGGTTGATATCCTAATAATTTTTCTGCTTTTTCAACCGAAGCTAATGAGTGCGGTATATCACCGACACGGTTCGGGCCATAAGTAGCATCAACTTCGGCAATTTTTTCATCGAATTCGCTTAAATATTTTTTAAGGTATCCAATAAGATCATTCAATGTTGTACGATCTCCGACTGCTGTATTATAGACTGTATTGATTGCTTCCGGATTTTCAGTTAACATCGCTAGTTCATTCATCTGAATGACATTATCAATGTAAGTGAAATCACGCGAATAATCTCCCGTTCCATTGATTTTAGGAGATTCATGATTCATGAATTGTTTTATAAATAAAGGAATCACGGCTGCATAAGCTCCGTTGGGATCTTGTCTGCGTCCGAATACGTTGAAATATCTTAAACCGATACACTCCATTCCGTATGTTTTTGAGAATACATCAGCGTATAATTCATTGACATATTTGGTAATGGCGTAAGGTGATAATGGTTTTCCGATTACGTCTTCTACTTTCGGTAATGATGCAGAGTCACCATACGTAGATGATGAAGCAGCATATACGAAACGTTTTACATTGGCGTCACGCGCAGCAATCAACATATTTAAAAAACCTGAAACATTCACATCATTACTTGTGATAGGATTTTTAATAGATCTTGGAACAGAACCTAATGCAGCCTCATGTAACACATAATCTACATTTTCTACTGCTTTTTGGCAGGTTTCCAAGTCGCGTATATCACCTTCAATTAGTTTGTAATTTGGGTTTTGAAGAAAAGGCTCGACATTGTGACGATGACCTGTTTCAAAATTATCTAAACAAACTACGTAATAGCCTTTATTTAAAAAATATTCGGTTAAGTTAGAACCAATAAAACCAGCTCCGCCTGTAATTAAAATTTTATGCATTTCTATGATTTAAACATTTTCTTCCACCAACTTTTCTTATCCTTCGTTTGACTGTAACCATAGCCATAGCTGTAATTATATCCGTAACCTCCTGCGCGTTTTGAAACATCGTTAATGACAAAAGATACATTGTTCAATTTCTTGTCATTCACCAGATCGTTAGCAAAATCAATCAATATATTTCTTGATTCTCCTGATCTTACTACGTATAAAGTCGCATCTGCGGTATCAGCGATACTTAGTGTATCTGAGACCAGCATAAGCGGTGCAGAGTCAATAATAATATAAGTATATTGAGAAGACATCTGAGCGATAAGCTTCTGATATCTTCCGTTGGAAAGTAGTTCCTGAGGATTCGGAGGAATTGTTCCTGCATAAATCACATCACATGAAGGATTGGTTGTTGATGTATGGATAAGCTCCTCAACATTTACCGAATCATCATATAAATATTCTGTAAGACCTTTTCTTCTCGTTGGTTCACTATCATATCTCTGAAGCTGAGGATTACGAATATCTGAACCTATCAAAAGACCTCTTCCGTTTTTATTGGCTAAAGTAAGGGCAAGATTCACAGAGACAAGGGTTTTCCCTTCTCCTTTTACCGAAGAAGTTACTATAATAACTTTCGCAGAATCTTTTACAGGTAAAACAAACTTAAGGTTGGAAACAAGTACCCTGAATGCTTCCGCCAACTCCGAAAAGTCGTTTTTCTGTACCAAATGGTTTTCACTGTCTTTAAGTGATGGTATATCTACCAAAATACCTAATTTGGAACGTTCCTTAATATCATCTCTTGAATAAATCTTGTCATCTAACCCAAATAGGATATAGAAAATTGCAAAAGGAATTAATAATCCCAAGAACAAAGCTCCCGGAAGAAGAACACCTCTTTTAGGTGATACCGGAATATCTTCTGTAAAGGCAGGGTTTACAATTTTGGCTTTCGGTACATCTACTGACAGATTGATTGCGTTTTCTTCCCTTTTTTGAAGTAAGAATAAAAAGAGTTGTTCTTTAAGAGTCTGTTGACGTTCAATTCCTCTGTACACTTTAGATTGACCAGGAACTTTTTCTATGACGCTATTGCTGGTCGTGATTTGATTCTGAAGTTGAGAAATACCCGCCTGTACAGCTGTTTTCTGTTCGTGAATATTGTCGCGAATGATATCCTTTAATGAAACAATTTCTTTGTTCATTTCTATGACAGCAGGGTTTTCATTGGTTGCCTGCTTCATGGTTTTGTTTCTCGTGATAAGAAGTTGGTTATACTGAGAAATCGATTGCTCCAATGAAGGGCTTAATCCTAAATTAGACGGCATAAGCTGATTCGTGTTTTTCGAAGCTTCTGCTGTAAGAGAGTTCAGGAGATCAAGCTGCGTCTGCTGAAGAAGAAGAGCTTTGGTATTTTCACTTGTATTTTGAAGCGCGAGCTCTGCCTGTGCCTGCAAATCAACAATACGATTGCGGTTTTGGAAATCTTCTTTCTGGTTTTCTACTCCGGAAAGGTCTCTGGTGATCACCTCAAGCCTTTTATCAATAAACTTCTGAGTATTCTCAGCTTGTAAATTTTTATCTCGTTGCCCGTCGATATTATATTGCTTTGTCACTTCATTCAGAATAGCTTCTGATTTCTCAGAAAGAGAACCGATCAGACTGATATCCATCAACATTGCCTTTTCATCCGGTAAATTAACCTGAATTGTTTTTTCCAGTTTTTTTACCTTCTCGATCGGATTCCAAAAAATAATTTTGTATTCCGGTTTAAAAGGAAGAGAATGATTTCTTTGTAATACCACTATTCCAAAGTCCAACTGTAAAGGAATATTGAATTTTCCCTTAAAACTTTCTTTTTTCTGACTTGTAAGAGTAAATTCATCGCCTTTTACACTTGTTATCGTGTATTGAGAGGATACGAATTTTTTATTGTTATTATAAGTTATAATCTTTGCAGTTATGGGAACATTGGAAAATAGCTGCGAATCTTTAATTTCTCCCGAATTGTAATACTCTACATTGAGATTAAGATTTTGTACAACCTGCATGAGTATGGGTCTCGAATTCACAACCGCTGCCTCACTTTTCAGCTCATCAGCATTACCTAAACCTATCCCAAGATTATCGAGATCGGATAAAGCTGACGAAAGATCATTTTGTTTTTTATCAAATTTAAGGGTAGTTTTTGATTGGTATTGAGGGACACTATACCTCAGATAAACATAAGTCCCTGCTAAGAATAACAATACAGAGGCAATAAACCACGGCCATTTATACAGATATTTAGATACAACTTTCCTAATATCTAATCTTTCTTCTTGTGCCTGAATTTCTATCTTCTGCATATTTATTTTCGTGTTAACGCAATAATAAGGGTTCCTGCCGTTAATAATGCCCCAATAATCTGGAACGTAAGAGCTCTATTCGGATTAGTGTTTGCCAGAACTTGTTTGTTTTTATCCGGCTGTACATATAATATGTCGTTTTGCTTCATGTAATAATAAGGCGAACTAACGATATCGGATCTGGTAAGATCAATTTGAACAATTTGGTCAACCCCATCGTCTCCTGTACGGATAAGCTTCACATTTGTACGATCTCCATAATCCGTCATATCACCCGCCAAACCTAATGCCTGAAAGATATTAATCTTTTGGGAAACGCTTTCCTTCTGCCCAGGATTTTTTACTTCTCCTAAAATACTTACATTGAAGTTTTTCAGGGTAATTGTAACCATAGGGTCAGTAAGATACCTTTTTAATCGAGCCTCCAGATCTTGTTTTAGTTGTATCTGAGTCATTCCTTTAGCATATACATTTCCTATTACCGGAAAATATATATTTCCTTCTTCATTTACCAAATATTCACTTGGCTGTACATATTGGTTTATTCCTGCGTTAGATTCGCTTCCTACCTTATTTACTGTATTAAGATTGAAAGGTTTTACGGCAATTTCATCCAATGCAGAAACAAGAATGAGAAGTACATCCCCTTCCTGAATATGCAAACCCTGAAACTTTGCCATGTTAACTTCCTCTGTCATGTCATGTTTTGACATATATACCATATTCTGCTTCGGCCTACATGAAAGTAAAATAACTGATAACAGTATTATATATGTAATAATAGTTTTCTTCATATTCGATTTATCACCTGAAAGTTAGGCTCAATTTATTATTATATAAGAGTACAGTAAAAATAGTATTCTTTAAATTGTAAAAAATATTTTAATTAGCAATTTTCGTTCCGATTAATAAATAAATACCACAAGAATTATATTTAACATAGGATTTAACATAATATTAAAATTGCTTTTTCCTAAGTTTTTAATTGGGGTTTATTTACTTATTTATTGTGACACTTGTAGTTCTGGGGTTTTATCCAGGATTTCAAATTCCGAATTATTGCTTAAAAATTCGGGCACAATTATTTTTAAAATTTTAACAACATGAAAACTATCTTTTTGCTGAGCAGCTCTCACAATCTGCTCAAATAAAATTTCTATCTCCTCAAATTCCATCACCTCATCTCTTGAAATCATTATTTTTTCATGAAATGTTGGAATTGTAGTAGAATTATCTGTTAAAAGTTCTTCATAAAGTTTTTCACCAGGTCTTAAGCCAACAAAATCAATTTTGATATCAACATCCGGTGTATATCCAGATAATTTTATCATCTTTTTTGCCAGATCTAGTATTTTTACAGGTTTACCCATATCAAAAACATATATCTCACCTCCTCTTCCCATCGATCCCGCTTGCAGTACCAATTCACAAGCTTCGGAGATGGTCATAAAATAACGTATGATTTCCGGGTGAGTTATGGTAACGGGACCTCCTTTTTCGATCTGCCTTCTGAAATGCGGTATTACAGAGCCGTTGGAGCCTAAAACATTTCCAAAACGCGTTGTAATAAATTTTGTATTGGTATCCGGCAAGTTTTGTAATGATTGTACAAAAAGTTCAGCAGCCCGTTTAGAAGCTCCCATTACGTTGGTCGGGTTCACCGCTTTGTCTGTAGATATCATTACAAAGTGATTAACTTTGTATTGTCTAGACAATAAAGCTAAGTTTTTAGTCCCTTTAATATTTACTAAAATAGCTGCATGCGGATTATCTTCTATCAAAGGAACATGTTTGTATGCCGCGGCATGATAAACTATTGAAAATCTATAATCTTCAAATAACTTTTCTAATCTGTTATTATTAGAAATATCTGCCAGTACAAATTTGAAATTTTGATTGGGGAATCTTTCCAGCAACTCAAGTTTCAATTCATATAAAGGAGATTCTGCCTGATCTATAATCACAATAAGCGATGGACTTAACTGGGCAACCTGCCTCACAATCTCACTTCCTATAGAAACCGGCTCCTCCGGTTATTAAAACACTTTTATTATAATGATGTCTCGTCACTTCTTCACTTTCCATTTTTATAGGAGAGCGGTTTAGCAAATCTTCAATTTGAAGGGGGCGGATATTTCCCACAATATTGTCTGCCGTTATTTTACCTTTTAATACTTTCAATCCATTATCTAATGCAAAGGTAGTCCATGCTTCCATTTCTGATTTCTTAATCGTATCCTTGATTAAGATTGCATCAAACAGACTTGTTAAAGTATGGCTTTTATAGTGTATTTTTCTATTATAAATTTTATAGCCAAGCAACATTGCTTTTCTACAATCCAACCTTGCGCTAAAAAATCCCGCCAACTGATATGCATGATTAGGATTATGAATAATTGCGTTGGCTAACATCACTGAATCGTCTTCTATACCAACAACAGCAACTTTTATTTTGGATGAAATATCTTTACCTTTATACTTCAAAACCATGCTGAAAAACTGTTTGGTAGACATTCTGAAAAAAAACATCAGAAAAACAGAGACGAAAAAAACAAAGAAAATAACCGGATATACGTAGATTGATTTACCAAAGATCAGACCTGATATAAAGCTTACCCCCAAAAGTACAATAAGAGTACCCCCTGAAGACCAGACAATTTTAAAAAAATCAAAAAAAGTAGAATATCTTATAATTCCTGCATATGTTTTGAAAAGGAACATAAAAAGAATATTGACACATATAATTCCAAAAATTTTTTCATCATAATACTCCGGAAAATTAATTTTCACATTCAGAGTTTGTAAAAAGAAATAGGAAAGTAAAATTGAAAAAAAAATGATTGCAATATCAACAAAAAAAATTAACCACCTAGGCACATATCTTAGCTCCTTGATTTTAAAAGCATTCTCCATACTACAAATAAACTATATTATTTTATTAGTTTAAATCAACACTTGGTGTATTTTATTATGCAAATATAATAATTTATAATATATTTTTCTATTCTCATATGTTAATATATATAAATTAAGTGATGAAAATTATCATCTTTTTACCCTTAAAGTCTAAACTTTTCTTTTAGACATTCAACTAGCAGTGATTATTTTTTAAGAGTCTGTTTAATTTTTTTGTAAACATTTTCCAACATTAACTAGTTAAGATTTTAAGGGTTGATATTAAAAAAAAGTGATTGACATCTCCAGTTTTGTGATCACAAAATCATTTAATTTTTATTTTAAAATAGAACCCACATCATTATAAACTCAATCCAGCAAGGTTTTTGCGGGAAAGTTTAAGCGTATATTTCAGTGTTGCGATTTTTAGAAATAAAAAAGCCCCATAAACAGGGGCTTGAGTTTTTGTAGTGGTCCCACCTGGGCTCGAACCAGGGACCACCTGATTATGAGTCAGGTGCTCTAACCAACTGAGCTATAGGACCTCAAAATTTGGTTAAATTTTGTGATTGCAAAAATAGCAAAATTTCTTTCACTACAAAACTTTTTATTGCTTTTCTTGACAAAGTTCTACCAGTACCCCATTCGTTGATTTAGGGTGTAGGAAGACAACTAATTTATTATCAGCGCCTTCTTTCGGTTCTTCGGAAATAAACTGAAATCCTTCTTTTTTTAATCTTTCAATCTCTTCAAGGATATTTTCTACCCCAAAAGCCAAATGATGAATGCCTTCTCCCTTTTTATCGATGAATTTTGAGATCGGGCTATCTTCTTTACTTGCTTCCAGAAGCTCAATTTTGCTTTCTCCAGTGGCATAAAATGAAGTTACCACTCCTTCCCTTTCCACAGATTCTTTTTTGTAAGATTCTTTTCCTAAAAGTTTTGTAAAAAGCTCGTCAGAAACGCCCAAAGATTTCACGGCAATACCGATATGTTCTAATTTCATAAAATATTTAAATAAATTAAGTTGTAAATTTGATACAGCGACCAAATTTCAAAGTATCAATTCAAACAAAAGTACTAAATTTGCAGAAATTATGGAAAGTAACAGACAAAGAAAAGTAGCTCAGATTATTCAGGAAGACTTCGCAGAGCTTTTCCGCAAGCAGGCTTCAGAAAGCAAGCAGAGCATTTTGGTATCGGTTTCAGATGTGAAAATATCTGCAGATCTTAGTATTGCCAAAATTTATTTAAGCATATTTCCGCAGGAACATCGTAAAGCTGTGATGAAAGAAATTGAAGAAAATAGAGCGCAATACAGAAATTTCATCGGTCAGAAAATGGCAAAACAGGTACGTGTAATTCCTAATCTTAATTTTTATTTGGATACCGCTCTTGATGATGTTGAAAAATTAGAAAAAGAATTAAGAGGAGAAGGCGACAATCCTATTTTATAGAACTTGAAAAACATTGCATTTTACATAGCTTCACGATACCTTTTAGCAAAAAAAGGGAGTACTGCCGTCACGTTTATTACGTGGTTGGCTGTGGGAGCGATGACGGTTGCCGTTACTGCAATGTTTGTCATTATTTCCGTTTTTTCGGGGCTTGAAGACCTTAATAAAGATTTAATTTCTAATCTTCATGCGGATCTTACGATTAAAAGTACTTCCGGAAAAACGTTGAAAGATTTTAATAAAATTAATGCTGTTCTTAAAAATAATAAAGAAATCAGCAGTTTTTCAAGGGTAATTGAGGAGAAAATTTACGTCAGTTATAACGGAAAAGGCGATATTGCTTATTTAAGAGGTGTTGATTCAGCCTATACAAAGGTAAATCCTATTAACAAGGATGTTTTCTACGGATCTTATCCTACCTTCAAATATTCTAATGAAGCGTTGATGGAAAACTCTCTGGACAACAGATTATCGGTTCCTGTTTCTTCAAACAGCGATTACGCAACCATCTTCATGCCTAAACCGGGAACGGGAATCATTAATAAAGAAGAAGATATTTATAACAAAAAAGACATTTTGGTGACGGGAGTTTTCCCGGGAAAAGATCAATTGGATAATTACATCATTACTCCAATCGAACTGACGGAAGAGCTCTTAAATTTACCCAAACATTCTGCTTATCAAATTGTTGTTAAATTAAAAAATTCGGATAATACAGATTCCGTAAAACAACAACTGCTTTCTTCTCTTGGTAAAAATATTGAGATTAAAACGAAAGAAGAAGAAAATGCAGCATTCTGGAAGATGATTAATACCGAAAAATTATTTATCTATTTAATTTTTGCTTTGGTAATTTTCATTACGACTTTCAATTTGGCGGGTGCGATTATTATTTTACAATTAGACAAAAAAGAACAGGCAAAATCTCTTATTTCATTAGGTTTTCCTTTAAGCCATTTAAGACAAATCTATTTTTATACAGGAATTCTCATTGTCGTTTTAGGGGTAATTTCAGGCTTGATTCTTGGAACGGCACTTTGCTATTTCCAGCAATACTCAGAATTTTTCAAAGCCAATGAAACGTTACCTTTTCCTGTAAAAATTGTAGGTAAAAACTACCTTACTGTAGCGATCACCGCATCTGTTTTTGGGATCGGTATTTCATGGGTATTTTCAAAAATAAGCAAGGAGTATATTACTAAAAATTAACACTATAGGCTTTCATTTTTTCGTACCTTTGCGTCCCAATTTTTAAAAATGAAACGTACTCTACTCTCTTTTTTAATGAGTTTTGCCTTTATCAGTGCATTTGCTCAGATTCCTACGGGATATTACGACTCGACTGCAGGTCTTTCGGGAGCTGCTTTAAAAACTCAACTTAAACAAATTATTACGGCTGGTCATGTTGATCATGGTTATAATGGTTTATGGACTGGTTACCAAACGACTGACCGCGATAATATTGCCGGAATTTCAGGATATGAAAACGACAATACAATCTTAGATATGTACTCTGAAAATCCCAATGGTACAGATCCTTACACATTCACTTACGGATCAAACCAATGTGGAAGTTACAGCGGTGAGGGAGATTGCTACAACAGAGAACATGTTGTTCCTCAAAGTTTGTTTAATGAGCAATTCCCAATGAAATCGGACATCAATTTTATCCGTCCTACTGATGGAAAAGTAA
This sequence comes from Chryseobacterium ginsenosidimutans, assembly GCF_024807225.1. Lineage (GTDB taxonomy): Bacteria > Bacteroidota > Bacteroidia > Flavobacteriales > Weeksellaceae > Chryseobacterium > Chryseobacterium ginsenosidimutans. The sequence goes on along the minus strand of NZ_JANUCO010000001.1, from coordinate 1,164,826 downwards.
ATGGGATGAGATCAAACTATCCATACGGAAAAGTAGGCTCAACATCTTACACTTCTCAAAACGGATCAAAATTAGGAACATCTGTTTCTGCAGGATATTCAGGAACAGTTTTTGAGCCGATTGATGCTTTCAAAGGAGATATCGCAAGAATGATCTTTTATTTTGTAACAAGATATGAAACTCAGCTTTCAGGATTCGACTCCGGAGATATGCTTGGAAGTTCAGCCTTCCCGGGATTACAGACTTGGGAACTTAATCAATTATTGGCTTGGAGCGCGTTAGACCCGGTTTCTCCTGCTGAGATTGCTAGAAATAATGCATCTTACGTTTACCAAGGAAACAGAAATCCATATATTGATCACCCGGAATATGTTGCTCAGATCTGGGGAACTCCGGTAGTTGACACTCAAGCTCCTACTGCTGCTACAAATTTGGCAACAAGCAATCCTACATCAAATTCAATTTCATTAAGCTGGACAGCCGCTACTGATAATATCGGTGTAGCAGGTTACGATATTTATGTAAACGGAGTTTTTTATTCTACCGTTTCAGGAACTACTGCAACCGTATCCGGATTAAATCCGTCTGCAACTTATAATTTCTATATTATTGCTAAAGATGCAGCAGGAAACCCATCTCCACAAAGTAATACAGCAACAGGAACTACGCTTGCAGGGCAACCTGGAGGAGGAGGAAGTTGTGGTACAGAGGATTTCTCTACTATTCCACCAAGTGCTACAAGCTACGCAACTCAGACATGGACAAACAATAATATCACATGGATTGCAACAGATGCAAGAACAGATCAAAATATAAATGGTACAGGAAATAAGGCAATTACAATCAGAAACGGAAATCTTACCAGCAGTTCTATTTCGGGAGGAATCCAAAGTCTTACCGTAACAGCACAGTTAAAATTCACAGGTAGCGACAGCAGTTTAAATGTTGAAATTAATGGCGTTGTGGTAGGAACAATACCTTACACTGCAACAACTTTAGCACCAGTTACAATCAACAATATTAATGTAAGCGGAAATGTTGTTATCAAACTTATAAATCCGGTTTCAGGAAACAGAGTTGCCATCGACGATCTAAGCTGGACTTGTTTCAGTACATTAGGAACTGCAGAAACTACGAAAGATAAATCTGGTTTCAAAGTGTATCCTAATCCTATTAAAAACAACGAATTATTTGTAAAAGGTGAAAACTTAAGCAAAATTTCAAAAGCTCAGATCTATGATTTCTCAGGAAAATTAATTGAGACGATTGAAAACCCTTTCAAAAACTCTAATAAAATCAACCTTAAAGGATTGGTAAAAGGAAATTACATCCTTAAAACAGATTCTTTCTCTACAAAATTCATCGTAGACTAAGACTTAAAAAATATTTCATAGTAAAGGCCGGTTTTTTCCGGTCTTTTTTTTATTTTTATAGTATGGATTCTAATAAAAAACTAGGGTTGGTCGGAAGAAACATTTCCTACTCTTTTTCGAAAAAATTCTTTGAAGACAAATTTCAAAAGCTAATGTTAAAAGGCTATTCTTACAACATTTTTGATCTTAACGAAATTAATGAAGTTGAAAATCTACTTTCCACTCCGGATCTTCTGGGCTTCAATGTAACGATTCCTTACAAAGAAAAAATCATTGATTATTTAGACGCTTTAAGCGACGAAGCCGAAAAAATAGGTGCGGTAAATTGTGTTCTCATTCAAAACGGAAAAAAAACAGGTTATAATACAGACGCTTTCGGTTTTGAAAAAACATTGCTTCTCCATAAAAAGCCACATCAAAATTCTGCTTTGATTTTAGGAAGCGGAGGTGCTGCAAAAGCTGTAAAATATGTTTTAGATAAACATGGAATTTCTTCTATTACAGTTTCCAGAAACTCGGAAACCAATTTCGAGAATCTGGATCAGGAAACGGTAGAAAACCATCAACTTATTATCCAATGTACTCCGGTCGGAACCTTCCCGAATGTTGAAGATTGTCTTAATTTTCCGTTTGAAGGAATCTCTAAAGATCATTTAATTATAGATTTAATTTACAACCCAAATTACACCCAATTCATTATTAAAGCCTCAGAAAAAGGAGCCAAAACAGTGAACGGATATTACATGTTGGAACAGCAGGCAGAAAAAGCTTGGGAAATTTGGAATTTTCAAAAAAAATAACATAAATTAGTACTTTATTTGGCTTTTTAGCTATATTTAGAGGATATTAATGCCACTCACATAAACGATTTGCTATGACTACAGAAAACAATCTTTCTGAAAACGAAGAAATGAAAAATTCTAACGAAGTATCTCCAGAAGAAACATCAGAAAATACCGTACCCACCGATGAAAAAGTACACGATGGGGAAGCCGATCATGAAGAAGAGCATGTAGATACAGATATCACTTTAGCGGATGCTTTGAAGGAAATGGAGAGAATCATCAACACGGCAAATGCGGGTGAAGACTTCAAAAAATTCAATCTGTTAAAAGAAAAAGCAAGTCATTTTATTCATGATGAAGTGGAAGATAAAAAACATGAATACGCAGATGCAGGAAACGCTTCTGAAAATTTCAGCTATGAACATCCTTCTCAGGCTAGGTTTTCTGCTTTGGTGAATATCTTCAGAGAAAAACACGACAATTACCAAAAAGGTCAGGAAGAAGAGCAAAAGAAAAATCTGGATCACCGTCAGAATATTATTGAAAGGCTTAAAAATTTGTATACCAACTCTGAACCTGGAACCAATCTTTTTAAATCTATTCGTGATATAAAGGAAGAGTGGTCGAATGCAGGACAGGTTGCAAAATCTGAATTCAAAATTCTTAACAATAATTATTTCCACCATTTGAATCAGTTTTATCAGATGTTGGATCTTAACAAAGAATTTCTGGAGCAGGAATACAGCCATAATCTTGAAAAAAGACAACACATCATCGAGCGTGCAAAACAGCTTGAACATGAGCCTGTCATTCAAAAAGCGTTAAACGAACTTCAATATCTTCATAAGTTGTGGAAAGAAGAAGCAGAACCTGTTTCAGAAGAATTCCGTGAAAAGACTTGGGAAGAGTTTAAAGAAATTTCAAACAAAATTCACGAGAGAAAATCTGAACTTTCTGCAGCCATCGAAACGGAGCAGAATGCCAATCTTGAAAAGAAAAATCAGATTATCGCTGAAATTAAAAAACTGACTGAACCTTCTGAAAATCCAAACCACAATTATTGGCAGACCTCGATAAGAAGAGTGGAAGATCTTCGTTCAGAATTCTTAAAAACAGGAAGCGTACCAAGAAAACTTTCCAACCAAAACTGGAATGATTTTAAAACCATTTTAAGAAGTTTCAATACGACAAAAAATACCTATTATAAATCTTTAAAAGGTTCTCAGCAAGCTAATCTGGATGAAAAATTAAAATTAATTCAGACTGCTCAAGATAATGCGGGCAATGAAGAATGGGATATTGCGGTTCCGTTGTTCAAAAAACTTCAGGAAGACTGGAAAAAAATCGGGCACGTTCCAAAGAGCATGACGAATAAAATCTGGGACGAATTCCGTGATGCTTGTAACGCTTTCTTCAACAATTACAGAGAAAAAAGCAATGCTTCTAATGATAACTGGAAAGAAAATTATAAGAACAAAAAAGTAATTCTTGATGATCTGAAAACTGTTACCGACGAAGAAGGAAGTATCGAAAGAATTGAAGCAATTAAAACAGCTTGGAACAATATTGGAAAAGTACCTAGAGATAAAATTTCAATTAACACAGAATTCAACAAAACGTTGAGAGAAAAATTGAAATTAAACAAAATCAATGAGTTAGAGCTTAAAGAAGAAGGTTTATCTGAAAATCAATTAACTGATAAAGCAAGAAAAATCAAGAGCCAAATCTCTGATCTTGAAGGTGAAATTGTGAAATTGGAAAACAATTTGGCGTTCTTCAAAAACCCGTCAAGAGAAAACGCTCTGTTGAGAGACACCTTCAATACGATCGACGAGAAAAAAGCTCATTTGGAAACTTTAAAACAAAATCTTCACAGCATTATTGCCGGAGAATAAAATAATTTAAAAAATCTAAAAAGGCGGAGCAAAGCAATTTGTCTTCGCTTTTTTCTTTCCTATGCAAGACGAATTTTACATAAAAAGATGCATCGAACTGGCTCAAAAAGCTATTGGTAAAACATATCCGAATCCTTTGGTAGGAAGCGTGATCGTTCATAACGGAGAAATAATTGGTGAAGGGTATCATCATAAAGCCGGAGAAAATCATGCAGAAATCAATGCGATTAATTCGGTTAAAGATAAAAGCCTGATTCCGGAATCTACGATCTATGTTTCTCTGGAACCTTGCGCTCATTACGGAAAAACTCCGCCGTGTGCTTTAAAAATTAAAGAACTGGGATTCAAAAAAGTGGTGATCGGTGCGATGGATTCTCATGATAAAGTAAACGGAAAAGGCAAAAAAATAATTCAGGATTCAGGAATTGAAGCGGTTTCTGGAGTGTTGGAAAACGAATGTATTGAATTAAACAAAAGATTTTTCACGTACCACGAAAAGAAAAGACCTTATATTATTTTGAAATGGGCAGAATCCGGAGATGGATTTTTAGATAAAGATTTTAAACCTACTTCTATTTCAAATTCTTTGGTCAATCAATTTGTACATCAGTTAAGAGCCGATGAACACGCTATTTTAGTAGGAACACAAACCGCTTTGAACGACAACCCGAGTTTAAATGTAAGAAATGTAGAAGGAACAAATCCTGTAAGGATTTTAATTGATTTTGATTTGAAAGTTCCGCGTGATTTCAACATTTATAATAAGGATGCGAAAACGCTTGTTTTTAATTCCGTTAAAGAAGAAATTCAGGACAATATTCAATTTATTAAAATAGAAAAAGAAAACTTTTTATCTGATTTAATGGATGTTTTATATAAAGAACAAATTCAGTCTGTCATTATTGAAGGCGGAAGATTTACTTTGCAGGAATTCATTAATGCCAATTTTTGGGACGAAGCGATTATTATTAAAAATGAAAACCTGAAGCTGGTAAATGGAACAAAAGCTCCGGAATTTGAATTCATTCCTGTTAAAAATGAAAGTTTCAGAGATAATACTATTTTATTTTTTAAACATTAAAAATCACTTTTATATAAGAGCCTATTTAAATTTTATATTACAAATTTTTATAACCTTATTTGAAATATGGGTTTTATATATTTTGAAACTGAAAGCTTTGTATTGAAAGACTTAAGATCTTTTCAAACAGAATACGCTATTTTTTTTAACGCAAAGATTATATTTACATTACGCATTATTTTTAGAAGGCAAAGGCAAATAAAATTTGCTTCGCGAAGCGTGAAAACGACGCTTCATCAAATCAACTTGTTGATTCATCTTTGCTCACTTAAATTTAATTAATATTGAATTAAAACTTTGCGTTAAAAAATGAGCAGTAAATTTTAAAATGTTTGAATCAAATTTAAACAGACTCTAAGCTAAAAAGAGTCTGAAATAGGTTCTTTTATTGTTTATTCAACTTTACACTATATTATTTTATCCATTTTTAAATTTTAAGTTAAAATAATTCACTAACTTGGTAATTATCAAATCAAACTAAATATCCAACCATGAAAAATTTAAAAAAATTATCAAAATCAGAATTGAAGTCAATTCAAGGAGCAGCACAAGCTTGTTACTATTTAGCAAACGGAACATTGTATTGCCCGTGCAAACCCGGATATTATAAATGTCCCGATGGATCTTGCCGTCAAAATCAAAACTTATGTTTTCTTATAGATCCGATCTCATAAATTAAAAGGCGGAAACGCTTTCTTTTGTTTGAGTAGAAAATATTCAACAGAAAATCATACAAATGCCGTCTTTCGACGGTATTTTTCATTAATACCCATAGAGATTGTAAAGCATTTTATACATTTGCAAACCAAAGCCGGATTATGACGTTTGAATACAAAACCATAGAAAAACCCATAGAAAATACTTTATTAAAAGAAAAAGGAAGCAAGTTCATCGGATTTGCTTTCCCCGTCAATAATGAAGAAGATCTCAAAAATGCATTGGAAAAAGTAAGAACCGAGCATCCGAAAGCAACGCATCATTGTTATGCTTTCAGAATGGGTTTAAATGGTGAGAATTATCGTGCAAACGACGACGGAGAGCCTTCCGGAAGTGCGGGTTTACCAATTTATAATCAATTGCTGGCTCACGAAATTACAAATGTTCTGGTAATTTCTGTTCGTTATTACGGCGGAACAAAACTGGGTGTTTCCGGTTTGGTGAAAGCTTATAAAGAATGTGCAAAAATAACGTTGGAAGAAGCCAATATCATTACAAAAGAACTGGAAACCGTGATTGAGATTCAGTTTAATTTTAATCAACAAAATACCATTTTCACATTGCTTTCAAAATATGATGCAAAAGTTCTGAATTTTGATGCTGATGAAAACTGTATTCTCACTGCTTCTTTAAAACTGGTTCAAAAAGAAAACATCTCAGAAAAACTTTCAGAGATGCAGCATATTTCTTTTGAATTTAAAGACTAACTTCTTCTTCCTCCCATCAACAAAGATGCCCAGTAAAGCAGTTGTGCGAGAGATCCGATTGCAGCAACCACATACGTTCTGGCTGCCCATTTCAGACTGTCCTGAACTCCTACAAATTCTTCAGAAGTTACCGTTCCGGTATCTTTTAACCATTTCATGGCTCTGTTACTCGCGTCATATTCCACAGGAAGCGTAATAAATGCGAAAAGAGTGGTGAATGAAAACATCAAAACTCCGATTGCCAATACGATTGTATTTCCATTAGGATCGTGTATCGTTCTGGTTGCCGCCATAATCAAAATTCCTGCAATAAGCACGAATTGCATTAAATTGGAACTGACATCCACAACAGGAACCAATTTCGAACGAAGCTGAAGCATCGAATATCCTACTGCATGTTGTACAGCGTGACCACATTCATGTGCCGCAACTGCCGCAGAAGCTGCATTTCTCTGCATATAAACCGACTCTGAAAGATTTACCGTTTTATCGGAAGGATTGTAATGATCGCTTAATTGTCCGGGAACAGAAATTACCTGAACATCATTAATCCCATTATCTCTCAACATTTTTTCTGCTATTTCTTTTCCTGAAAGCCCATTTTTGAGGTGTACTTTGGAATAAAATTCGAATTTGGATTTCAATTTCCATGAAACATACCAGCTCACGATCATTGAAATTATAATAATTATATAATAACCACCCATTTTTTCTATTTACATTTATGAATAATTTACTATCCAAGGTGTAAAAACTGTGCCAAAGTATTACATTTTATTTTATATTTGCTATTAAATTACCTCATAAATCTATGTCTACAGTTTCAATCCTTGAAGTAAAAAACCCAAGCGAATTAAAACAATTTGTAAGGTTTCCGATGGATCTTTATAAAAATAATCCTTATTACGTTCCTTCTTTTATTAAAGATGAAATAAATGTTTGGGATCCGAAAGAAAATCCTGCATTAAGCTATTGTGAAGCCAAACAGTTTATTGCCAAAAAAGACAACAAAATTGTAGGCAGAATCGCTGTAATTATCAATCATAAAGAAGAAAAAGAACTCGGTATAAAAAAGGTTCGTTTCGGCTGGATCGACTTTATTGATGATAAAGAAGTCTCTAAAGCATTGATCGATACGGTGATCAACTATGCAAAAGAGCATCAGATAGAGAAAATTGAAGGACCAATGGGTTTTACCAATCTTGATAAAGCAGGAATGCTGACTTTCGGTTTTCAAAAAATCGCGACAATGATCGGGATCTATAATCACGAATATTACCCACAACATATTGAAAGTCTGGGACTGGTAAAAGAAAAAGAATGGGTAGAATTCGAAATGAATTTCCCTAAAATTTTACCTCCAAGAGTAGAAAAATTCAGCAAATTGATTGCCGAGAAATATAAATTAAGAGTTCTTAAATTCAACAACAAAGAGGAGATTTTACCTTATGTGGAGCCGATGTTTAAGCTGCTTGATGAAACTTATAAGACGCTTTCTACCTACACTCCTATTTCGAAAGAGCAAATACAAACCTACCGAGAAAAATTTTTCCCGCTGATTGCAAAAAATTATGTAATCTGTGTAGTTGATGAAAACGATGAATTGGTTTCTTTCGCCATTACAATGCCTTCATACTCAAAAGCTTTACAAAAATCGAAAGGAAAACTTTTACCTTTTGGTTGGTGGCATTTTATGCAGGCTGAAAGAAAAAATGACCGTGCTAATTTTTATCTGATCGGTATTCACCCTGAATATCAGAGACGTGGCGTAACAGCGGTTATTTTTAAAGAAATCTATGAACGCTTCACAAGTATGGGTATCGAGTTTGCCGAAACAAATCCTGAATTGGAAGAGAATAAAAGCGTTCAGGTTCTTTGGCAAGATTACAATCCTACAAATCATAAACGAAGAAGAACGTATTCGTTAACTATAAATAATGAGTAATTGGTCATGAGTAATTTTTTACTCAAAATAATACAATAAAATACTCAAACGCTAACACTCAAAAATGAAGCCGCACCTCATAATTTTCGCTATTTTAATTGCTGGATTTATCGTTTACAATCTGTTTTTCAAAATTGCAGACGACAGAATGAATACTATTGTTAATATCTTATATGCAAGTATTCTTTTTGCCTATATTTCATTTATGGGATTTTCTCTGCTTAAAAAAATGAAGAAATAAGGGAAATTCATTAATTCTGCAAAAAACAATATCATGTATCAGACAGATATTGAAAGCTTAGATATTTCCGGTATTTCGAACGGAAACTACTTATTGACGGTAAGTACAAAAAAAGGGGAAACATATACCAAAAAAATAATTATCAATAGCTAATTTTTACTGATTCTAAATTACCTATTTTCCTCATTTTAATTCCACTTTTAAGCTTATTAATTTCATGCTTTCTTGTTTATTCGCTAAATTTGCAAATTGAGATAATAATGCAAAAATGAATTTACCTGAAAGTTATATTCCAATCCTATTACAAGCAGGTGTTGCGATAGCATTCGTAGCTGTTTCTTTGCTTGGAGCGCATTTTTTAGGTCCAAAACAGAAAAAAGGAGATTCTGTGAAAAACCAAAGCTGGGAATGTGGAGTCCCAGTAGAAGGAAATGCAAGAACGCCGTTTTCCATTAAATACTTTTTGACTGCGGTATTATTCGTACTATTCGATATTGAAATCGTATTTTTTTATCCTTATGCTGTAAACTTCAGAGAATTCGGAATGGAAGGATTCTTGGCAGTATTGATGTTCGTGGCGATTTTCTTCATGGCATTTTTCTATGTCTGGAAGCGTGGCGCACTAGATTGGGATAAATAAAAATTTTAAATTAAAAATTATAAATTTTAGATGATGATTTTGAATTAAAGTTAACATTAACAACAATTTAGAATCTAATTTAAAATCTAAAATCTACTAAAATGTCAGATAACAAACCAGTAATAAGAACAGATGCACCTGCTCCGGAAGGATTTGAAGGAGAAGGGTTTTTCGCAACGAAACTGAGCAGTGTAATCGGGATGGCAAGAAAGTTCTCACTTTGGCCGTTACCTTTTGCAACCTCTTGTTGTGGTATCGAGTTTATGGCTACCCTGAACCCCACTTATGATGCTTCGAGATTTGGTATGGAAAGAAACTCTTTCTCGCCAAGACAAGCAGATATGTTGATGGTTTGCGGAACTATATCTAAGAAATTAGGACCTGTCCTAAAAGAAGTTTACACTCAGATGGCAGAACCAAAATGGGTGGTTGCAGTTGGAGCTTGTGCTTCCAGCGGTGGTATTTTTGATACCTATTCAGTATTACAAGGAATTGATAAAATTATCCCGGTAGACGTTTACGTTCCAGGATGTCCTCCTAGACCGGAGCAGATTATCGAAGGTGTAATGCAGGTTCAGGCTTTGGCAGAAAGCGAAAGCATCAGAAGAAGAGATATGCCTGAATACCAAAAATTATTAGATTCTTACAACATAAGCAACTAACGGAATGACGAACGAATTTGTATTAGAAGCAATCACGAGAGAATTTCCGGAGTCTGTAATTTCTAGTTCAGAGCCTTATGAAATGTTGACGATCGAAGTGAAGAAAGAAGATATTAAGAAGATTATTCATTATCTTAGAGATTCATCGTTGGAATTTAATTTTCTTACAGACATTTGTGGAATCCATTACCCGGAATTTCCGGACAAGGAAATAGGCGTTGTTTATCACTTGCATAATATGATGGCTAATTTCAGATTGCGTCTTAAAATCTTTATGTCCAGAGAAAATATCGAGGTTGATTCTCTTGTAGAATTATTCGCAGGAGCCAACTGGATGGAAAGAGAAACTTTTGATTTCTACGGAATCAAATTTAAAGGACATCCTGATCTTAGAGCTATTTTAAATATGGAAGATCTTGGATATCACCCAATGTTGAAGGAGTATCGTCTTGAAGATGGCACAAGAACAGACAAGAACGATAGCATGTTCGGAAGATAAAAAATATAAATGATTAATGATGATTGATTAATACTCAATTATCGCTTATCAATATCAATTATATATTATGAAAGATAACTCATTATCTAATATACTAAACCAATACGAAAGTAAGGAGCAGATTGACGGTCAGTTATACACCCTCAATTTAGGACCCACTCACCCTGCAACGCACGGGATTTTCCAGAATATCTTAACGATGGATGGAGAAAGAATCCTTCACGCAGAGCAGACTGTAGGGTACATCCACAGAGCATTTGAAAAGATTTCCGAAAGAAGAAATTATTCTCAGATCACTACCCTTACCGACCGTATGAATTACTGTTCTGCACCGATCAACAATTTAGGTTGGCACATGACAGTTGAGAAACTAATTGGTGTTAAAGTTCCTAAACGTGTAGATTATATGCGTGTAATTTTAATGGAATTAGCAAGAATCGGTGACCACCTTATTTGTAATGGGGTAACCGGGATGGATGCAGGAGCGATTACAGGTCTTACCTATATGTTTATCGAAAGAGAACGTATTTATGATATGTACGAGCAGATTTGCGGAGCGAGAATGACAACCAATATGGGAAGAATCGGAGGTTTTGAAAGAGATTTCACACCAAAGTTCCATGAGTTATTAAAGGATTTTCTTAAAACTTTCCCGGCAAGATTCAAAGAATTCGGTACTTTATTAGAAAGAAACAGAATTTTTATGGATAGAACCATCGGAGCAGGAGCAATCTCTGCAGAAAGAGCATTAAGCTATGGTTTCACAGGTCCCAATTTACGTGCAGCAGGGGTAGATTATGATGTAAGAGTTGCACAACCCTATTCTTCTTACGAAGATTTCGACTTTATTATTCCGGTAGGAACTGCAGGTGACACGTACGACCGTTTCATGGTTCGTCAGCAGGAAATCTGGGAATCTCTTAAAATTATCAATCAAGCATACGACAATCTTCCAGAAGGGCCATTCCACGCGGATGTTCCTGATTTCTATTTACCAGAAAAAGCTGATGTTTACAGCAAAATGGAAGCATTGATTTACCATTTCAAAATTGTAATGGGAGAAACCGAAGTACCGAAAGGCGAAGTGTATCATCCTGTAGAAGGTGGAAACGGAGAATTAGGTTTCTATTTGGTGAGTGATGGTGGAAGAAGTCCTTACAGACTACACTTCAGAAGACCATGTTTTATCTACTACCAAGCTTATCCTGAGATGATTACAGGTTCTGTGATCTCTGATGCGATTGTAACGATGTGTAGTATGAATATTATTGCGGGAGAATTAGACGCATAAAAAGAAGACGTCAGACATCATATTTAAGATGTTAGACTCTTCGCTTTATATATAAATTTAAAATCTGATGTCTGAAATCTGGCATCTGAAATCTTAGATAAAAAATGAGCGAAACAATAGCTTTTAAACCGGAAAGTTTAGCACAGGTACATAAAATTATGTCGAGATATCCTGAAGGCAGACAAAAATCTGCTCTTCTTCCTGTTCTACACATAGCACAGAAAGAATTCGGAGGATGGTTAGACGTTCCAGTGATGGATTATGTTGCAGAATTATTGAGTATTAAGCCAATTGAAGTATATGAAGTAGCTACTTTCTATACCATGTTCAATATGAAACCGGTTGGTAAATATGTCTTGGAAGTTTGCAGAACCGGACCTTGTATGGTTTGCGGAAGCGAAAAAATCCTGGATCATATCAGAACTAAACTGAACATCAAGGACGGACAAACTACGGAAGACGGAATGTTCACATTAAAGCCGGCTGAATGTCTTGGAGCTTGTGGATATGCACCAATGATGCAGTTAGGAAAATTCTTTCATGAAAATTTAACGATAGAAAAAGTTGACGAAATCCTGGATCTTTGCAGAGAAGGACAAGTTGATTTGGGCTAAATAAATTTTAAACTAATTAAAAAAGGCGCAAAGCTCTTACACTAAGCCTGTCGAAGTGTAGAAGTCATTCGCTAAAAGCATATAACAATGAGTAAAAAACTTTTACTTAAAGACGCACATATAGAAGGTATCCGCTACTTTGAAACATACCGTAAACAGGGAGGTTACACTGCAGCTGAAAAAGCCTTGAAAATGACACCCGAAGAAATCTTGGAAGAAGTAAAAGCTTCCGGACTTCGTGGTCGTGGTGGAGCAGGATTCCCGACTGGGATGAAATGGAGTTTTCTGGCAAAACCGGAAGGCGTACCAAGACACTTGGTAGTGAATGCCGATGAATCTGAACCGGGAACTTTCAAAGACAGATATCTGATGGAGTTTCTTCCTCATTTATTAATCGAAGGAATGCTTATTTCATCGTATACTTTAGGTTCAAATGTTTCTTATATCTACATCCGTGGAGAATATTCTTGGATTCCTGATATTTTGGAAGAAGCGATTGAAGAAGCTAAAGCAGCAGGATTTTTAGGTAAAAATATTTTAGGAACAGGTTTCGATTGCGAAATTTATGTTCAAAGAGGTGGTGGAGCATATATCTGTGGTGAAGAAACTGCATTGCTTGAATCTCTTGAAGGTAAAAGAGGAAATCCGAGACTAAAACCACCATTCCCAGCTGTAAAAGGACTTTGGGAAAGACCAACAGTTGTAAATAACGTTGAATCTATCGCGGCAATCGTTCCAATTATTGATATTACAGGAGCTGAATACGCAAAAATCGGGGTGGGAAGATCTACAGGTACAAAATTAATTTCTGCCTGTGGAAACATCAACAAACCCGGAGTTTATGAAATCGATATGACCATTACGGTTGAAGAATTCATTTACTCTGAAGAATATTGCGGAGGTATTCCAAACGGTAAAAAGCTTAAAGCTTGTATTCCGGGAGGTAGCTCTGTTCCGATCGTTCCTGCTAATTTATTATTAAGAACAGTAAACGGAGAACCAAGATACATGAATTATGAATCATTGGCAGACGGTGGTTTTGCTACCGGAACAATGATGGGTTCAGGAGGTTTCATCGTTTTAGATGAAGACCAGTGTATCGTAGATCATACCATGACTTTAGCGAGATTTTACAATCACGAAAGTTGCGGACAATGTACTCCTTGCCGTGAAGGAACGGGATGGATGTACAAGATTTTAAAGAAAATCGAGAAAGGAGAAGGTAAAATGGAAGACATCGATCTTCTTTGGGATATCCAGAGAAAAATTGAAGGAAATACCATTTGTCCGTTAGGTGATGCAGCGGCTTGGCCAGTTGCAGCAGCGATTCGTCACTTCAGAGATGAATTCGAATGGCACATCAAAAACCCTGAATTGTCTCAGACACAAAATTACGGATTAGCACATTATGCAGATCCAATCCCTGCAGTAGAGAATAATGCTTAGAATGAAAAAATTATTGGCAATCGGCTTAATGATATCAGGTTTTGCTTTTGGACAAGTAAAAAAAGATACATTAGAAAAAGAATATAAGCTGGAGGTAACTCCTTATAAAGCTGAAAAGAAAGAAAAACCTTTACCATTGAGCAAAAAAGGTCAGGTATTCGTTTTTTATGGTTGGAACAGAGGTGCTTTCAGTAATTCTGATATCCACTTTACAGGAAACGGTTACGATTTTCAGTTGAATAATGTAGCTTCAAAAGATAAACAAACAAAATTCGGAATTGTTTATTTTGATCCGAGTTGGTTTACCGTAACGCAGTATAATTTCAGATTGGGATATTTTATTAAAGATAATCTGGCGATTGTTTTAGGAATAGACCACATGAAATATGTAATGAAACAAAACCAGACGGTTGATTTTTCAGGATATATTTCAGATCCTAAATATGCAGGAATGGTACAAAACGGACAGGTAAATTTAGCCGATGAACAGTTTCTTACTTTTGAGCATACAGACGGACTTAATTATGAAAACTTAGGTCTTGAGAAATATAAAAATCTTATTCATAAGAAAAATATAGATTTAGTATGGTCTTATGGAGCCGGAATCGGAGTAATGTTCCCGAAAAGTAATATCAGGCTTTTTGGAAACGAAAGAAGCGACCGTTTTCACGTTGCAGGTATGGGAACCGATCTTAGATCCAGTCTTAACTTAGTTTTCTGGAAAAACTGGATGGTAAGAGTGGAAGGAAAAGCAGGATATATTAACATGTGGGATATTAAAACTACATTAAATAATAAACCTGATAAAGCTCGTCAGGATTTTGTTTTCGGACAAGTCCTTGCAGGAATCGGATATACATTTAACACGAAGAAGTATAATTAAAATATAGCTTACCGCCTAAAAGCATAAGCGAAAAGCATAGAATATGAGCGAAGAGGTTAAAAAATTCACAATAACTATAGACGGACAGACTACCGAAGTTTTGCCAGGTACTTCTATTTTGGAGGCTGCAAGACAAATTGGTGGAAAATCTGTTCCTCCTGCAATGTGCTATTACAGCAAACTGGAAACCAGTGGAGGAAGATGTAGAAACTTGCTTAGTAGAAGTTTCTAAAGGGTCTGAAGCAGATCCTCGCCCTATGCCAAAATTAGTTGCAAGCTGCAGAACTAATGTGATGGACGGAATGGAAGTAAAAAATCTTACTTCTGATAAAGCTCAGGAAGGCAGAAAAGCCGTTACCGAGTTTTTGTTGGTTAATCACCCGTTAGATTGCCCTGTTTGTGATCAGGCAGGAGAATGTCATCTTCAGGATCTTGGTTATGAGCACGGAAATCTTCAGACAAGAACTGAGTTTGAAAGAAATACATATGAAGCAGACGATCTTGGTCCGAACATTAAATTGAACATGAACCGTTGTATTCTTTGTGCAAGATGCGTATTGACTGCGAATCAGCTTACAAATACAAGAGAACACGGAATTTTGTTCAGAGGAGATCACGCGGAAATTTCTACGTATTTAAATAAAGCTTTAGATAACGATTTTATCGGAAATATTATCGATGTTTGTCCTGTGGGAGCATTAACAGACAGAACTTCGCGTTTTGCAAGCAGAGTTTGGTTCACAAAACCAATGAACGCTTCTTGTAAATGTGATAAATGTTCCGGAAAAGCTACCGTTTGGATGAAAGGTGACGAAGTTTCAAGAGTTACAGCCAGAAAAGACCAATGGGGAGAAGTGGAAGAGTTTATCTGTGATACTTGCCGTTTCAAAAGAAAATCATTGTCAGACTGGAACATCGAAGGTCCTAGACACATCGACAGACATTCAGTTATTTCATTGAACCACTACGAAAAACCAAAGGATGAGCTAAGAGTTTTAGACAATCCGATGGCTAAAGAAATCAGTGAAAAAGACGAAAAATAATTTTAATCTTTAAGACATGAGATTTCAGACATTAGACAACAGATTTAAAATCTGATATCTAGCATCTGACATCTAGTATCTAAATAAATAAAAAATGGATTTACTTACATTTAAACTTATACTTGTACTAGCGCTTTTCTTGCTTTCGTTGACGATTGCAGCCTACTCTACTTGGGCAGAAAGAAAAGTTGCCTCTATCATGCAGGATAGAATTGGTCCCAACAGAGCCGGACCTTTCGGATTGCTGCAGCCTCTTGCTGACGGTGGAAAGTTTTTCTTTAAAGAAGATTTTACACCTGCCAATGCAGAAAGATTTCTTTTCGTATTGGGACCGGCTTTGGTAATGTTTATTTCATTAATTACAGGAGCGGTTATTCCTTGGGGTAAAAGTTTAAATTTTGGTGGAGTTTCTTACGATCTACAGGTTGCCAACATTGATGTCGGAGTACTTTTCATCATCGGAATGGCTTCCATCGGTGTCTACGGAATCATGATCGGAGGTTGGGCTTCGAACAACAAATATTCATTATTAGGAGCAATCCGTGCTTCTTCTCAGATGATTTCTTACGAATTGGCGATGGGATTAGCTTTACTTTCTATCATTATGATGACGGGAAGTTTAGATTTAAAACAAATCACAGAAAGCCAGACAACAGGGAAATTATGGGGCGTAATTCCTTGGATTTCCGGGATGAACTGGAATATTTTCTACCAACCGATTGCCTTCCTTGTTTTCTTTGTAGCAGCTTTAGCAGAAACCAACAGACACCCTTTCGATTTACCAGAATGTGAATCTGAATTGGTAACAGGATATTCTACAGAATATTCTTCAATGAAGTTGGGATTATATATGTTTGGTGAATACGTAAACATGTTTATTTCTAATGCATTCATGGTGGTTCTTTTCTTCGGAGGTTATAATTATCCGGGAATTGAATGGGTAACTCAGCATTGGGGTGAAAACACTGCAGGAATCTTGAGTGTCGTAGCATTTTTATCTAAAACAATAATCGGAATTTTGATCTTTATGTGGATCAGATGGACGCTACCGAGATTCAGATACGATCAATTGATGCACTTGGGTTGGAAAACCTTAATTCCGATGGCATTGGTAAACTTATTAGTTACAGGTGCTGTAATTTTAGCTTTTGGAAACTAGGAAATTGAAATTTGAAAATGAGCTGATTTAATAATTAATGATAAAATCAAAGCTTTATCTTTAACATCTCATTATTCAGAAATAAATATTAATTAAGATAACAGACAGGATTAGTCTAAAATCTAACGTCTAACATCTAACATCTATAATTAAATGAAACTTACGAACAGATCAAAAGTTGTTTCCAACAAAGAAATGACCCTTGCTGAAAAAATCTACTTACCTGCGATCTTTACAGGAATGGGGATTACATTTAAGCATGCTGTAAGAACCGTGATAAAAGGTGCTCCCGCAGTATATTCGTATCCGGAAGTACAGAAACCTAGAGCAGAAATCTGGAGAGGTCAGCACGTTTTGAAGAGAGACGAGGAAGGCAGAGAAAGATGTACCGCTTGCGGACTTTGTGCGGTCGCATGTCCTGCAGAAGCAATTACGATGACGGCTTCCGAAAGAACCAAGGAAGAAAAAGATCTTTACAGAGAAGAAAAATACGCTTCGGTATATGAAATCAATATGCTAAGATGTATTTTCTGCGGTATGTGTGAAGAGGCTTGTCCGAAATCTGCGATCTATCTTACAGACAGATTGGTAGACGTAGAGACCAACAGAGGTTCTTTCATCTACGGAAAAGATAAGTTGGTAGAAAAAATAAATCAAAGGATTGATATTACAGAAAGACAATCCGAGAAACAAAAAAATGCGGTAAAATAATGGATCAGTTTTTATTTTTCTTGGTGGCGTTTTTAGCAGTGGCAAGTGCGGTGTATTTTGTATTCGCCAGAAATCCTTTGTATGCTATTTTGTCATTAATTGTTACGATGTTTTCTATTGCGGGCATGTATATTCTTCTGAATGCACAATTCCTTGCGATTATTCAGATTATTGTTTACGCCGGAGCGATCATGGTATTATTCCTTTATATCTTAATGATGCTTAACCTTAATAAACAAGACGAAAGTAAGAAGAGCAATACTTTAAAAATTACTGGAGTTCTTACAGCTTGTCTTTTATTAATTGGTGTTTTAGGCGTATTCAGAGGAGTAAGTGATAACCAAATTGTCTTAGAAAATGTAGACAAAGGAGTTGGTCTTACGAAAAATCTGGGTAGACTTTTGTTTAACGAATATGTTTTGCCGTTTGAGCTTGCATCCATCCTTATTTTGGCAGGTATTGTAGGTGCGGTATTAATCGGTAAAAAAGATTTATAAAATTATGGGAGAAGTAAATACATTTATACAAAGCGTCCCTCTGAATTATTTCATCATGCTTTCTTCAGTATTGTTCTGTCTGGGAGTATTGGGAGTATTGCTGAGAAAAAACGCTATTGTTATTTTGGGTTGTGTAGAGCTTATGCTGAATTCTGTAAACCTTTTATTGGCTGCTTTTTCAGCGTACAAAGGTAACGGCGACGGACAACTTTTAGTTTTCTTCATTATGGTGGTTGCAGCTGCAGAAGTAGCGGTAGGTTTGGCAATTATTGCCATGCTTTATAGAAATACCCGTTCTGTGGATGTAAGTATATTTAATAAATTAAGAGGATAAGAATGGAGAATTTAATATATGCAATAATACTTTTACCACTTTTAGGTTTCCTTATTAACGGTTTATTCGGAAAAAACCTTCCAAAGATTGTTGTTGGTAGTTTTGCTACGGCAATGGTTTTTGCATCTTTTTGTATTGCAGTAAGCATTTTCATGAATTTCGATTCTGAAAGTCCTGCTGTAGTTGTAAAAGCTTTTGAATGGTTTACAGTAAACGGAGTTCAGATTAATTTCGGATTCCAGATCGATCAGTTGTCATTAATGATGATTATGATTATCACGGGAATCGGATCTTTAATTCACCTGTACTCTATCGGATATATGAGTCATGATAAAGGTTTTTATAAGTTTTTCACTTATTTAAATCTGTTTATCTTCTCCATGTTATTATTAGTAATGGGAAGCAACTACCTTATCCTGTTCATCGGATGGGAAGGTGTAGGTCTTTGTTCTTACTTATTGATCGGATTCTGGTATACCAACGAAGAATACGGTAAAGCAGCAAGAAAAGCTTTCATCATGAACAGAATCGGTGACCTTGCGTTATTGATCGGTATTTTCATGATCGCTTCTCAGACCAATGCTTTAGATTATATTTCTGTAGCACAAAATGCTTCAAAATTTGAATTAGACGGAACAGTAATTATCTTTATTACAGCGAGTTTATTTATCGGTGCAACCGGTAAATCGGCGCAGGTTCCTTTATATACTTGGTTACCCGACGCGATGGCGGGTCCTACTCCAGTTTCTGCGTTAATTCACGCGGCAACGATGGTAACTGCGGGTATTTATTTGGTAGTAAGATCAAACTTCTTATTTACTTTAGCACCAACCGTTCAGGACGGAATTTTATTAATCGGATTCTTAACGGCAGCTTTAGCAGGATTCTACGCGCTTCGTCAAAACGACATCAAAAAAGTATTGGCATACTCTACAGTTTCACAACTTGGATTTATGTTCATCGCTTTAGGTCTTGGAGCTTATACAACGGCTATGTTCCACGTTATGACGCACGCTTTCTTCAAGGCATTATTGTTCTTGGGAGCAGGTTCTGTGATCCACGCGATGAGCAACGAACAGGATATGCGTTTCATGGGAGGTTTGAAAAAATATATTCCAATTACCCACGCTACTTTCCTTATCGGAACATTGGCGATCTCAGGATTCCCTTTATTATCAGGGATGATTTCTAAAGACGAAATTTTAGTAGCAGCTTTTGCTAAGAATCCTATCTACTGGGTATTCTTATTTATTTTAGCGGCTATTACGGCAACTTATATGTTCAGATTGTACTATTTAACTTTCCATGGAGAGTTCAGAGGTACTGAAGATCAAAAACACCACTTACACGAAAGCCCTACTAATATGACATTACCATTGATCGTATTGGCTATTCTTTCTGTATTGGGTGGTTTAATTAACCTTCCTCACTTCATCGGTCACGGTCATTATGCAAAATTAATGGAGTGGTTGAAGCCGGTTCTTACTGAGGAAAGCTTTAAGCAAATGGAAGCTACTCTTTCGGGAGTTCCGTTTGGTACTGAAATGATTCTTTTAGGAGCAACTGTTTTGATGTTCTTCTGCGTTTGGTTTATCGTTAAAAATACGTATGTGAATAAGAAAAAACAAGCGTTACCGGAAGCACAATACACAGGATGGGAAAAACTGTCTGCTAAAAAATTATATGTTGACGAACTTTACAATGCATTAATTGTAAAAACTGTTGAAGGATTAGGACGTGGAGGAAAGATGTTTGATAAAGGTGTTCTGGATCGTGTTGTAGACTTCGTAGGAGAAGGCGCTGAAGACAGCGGAAAAGCTATGAAGCGTATTCAAAACGGAAATGTTGAGAACTACATTCTTATCATGTCTTTAGCTGTGGGAATTATACTGATTGTTAACTTTATATTACAATAATGTCTGGTTTATTATTAACATTATTACTATTACCTCTAGTAGGTTCGGGATTAGTTTTTGCGTGGAAGAGTAATTCCAGCAAATATTTGGCACTGGGAATCGCATTGATTCAAATGCTTGTAACCTTCTATATCGCTGCGGATTTCGATTTTACGCCGACTGTAGATAGCGTGTTGCAGCATGAGATCAATTATCCTTGGTCACAATTCATGAAGAGCTCTCTTCACTTCGGTATCGATGGGATGAGTTTGCTTCTTTTATTGCTGACTAATATTTTGGTGCCAATTATTATTTTATCTTCTTTTAATGAAAATGTAAGCTACAGAAACTCTTTCTACGGTTTGATTTTGCTGATGCAATTCGGATTGATAGGAGTTTTCACTTCGCTAGACGGGTTATTGTTCTACATTTTCTGGGAAGTTACTTTGATTCCGATCTGGTTTATCGCCGGACTTTGGGGTCAGGAAAACAAAAGAATGGAGTTTACAACTAAGTTCTTTGTGTATACATTCGTAGGATCGTTGTTCATGTTAGCAGGATTGATTTATGTTTACAATCACTCTGCATCATTTGCATTAACAGATTTATACAATGCTCAACTTAACGAGACACAACAAACAGTGGTTTTCTGGTTTATTTTCTTTGCTTTTGCAGTGAAATTACCGGTCTTCCCTTTCCATACTTGGCAACCCGATACGTATACTTATTCACCAACTCAGGGCTCGATGCTTTTATCGGGGATCATGCTGAAGATGGCGATTTATGGAGTTATGCGTTACTTATTACCCATCACTCCGATTCCGATTGCAGGAATTTCGGGACAGATTGTAATCATCCTTGCTATTGTAGGTATTGTTCACGGTGCATTAATTGCGATCATCCAGACAGATATGAAGAGAATCATTGCGTATTCTTCTTTCTCTCACGTTGGATTAATGGTTGCAGGGATCTTCGCTTCTGCGGTGATTACCTTAAGAGGAACTTTCAATATTGAAGGTGCTGAAGGTGCATTGGTACAGACTTTCGCTCACGGTATCAACGTGGTGGGTCTGTTCTACTGTTGTGATATTTTATACAAGAGATTTAAGTCTAGAGACATCAGACAAATGGGAGGTCTTGCAAAAGTAGCTCCTAAATTTGCCGTGTTGTTCTTAATCATTATATTAGGCTCAATGGGAGTTCCATTGACTAATGGATTCATCGGAGAATTTATCCTGCTAAAATCTGTGTATGATTTTAACGGATTGGCAGCTGTAATTGCTGGTCTTACGGTAATTCTTTGTGCTGTATATTTACTAAGATTCTACGGAAAAGCAATGTTTGGTCAGGGTGATGATGCTGTATTAAGTACAGTAAAAGATTTATCTGCAGTAGAATTCTCTGTATTGGCAAGTTTAGCGGTTTTTGTGATTGTACTTGGTATTTTTCCACAACCGTTAATCGAAATGGTGAATAGTTCGTTGAAGTTTATCTACCAATCAATGGTTAGCTAATTTGATATTTTAAAAAATGAGTGTTTTAATTATTGTTTTCCTAACGGCAGTTGTTGCGTTATTTTCAGGAGTTTTTGAACAAGGAAAATTCGCAAGGTACATTGGGATTTTGGGATTAATCATCGCATTATACGTAAGTTTCATGCCAGAATGTGCTTTTTTCGAAAAGTACAGACATATGTATGAATATACTGCAAATACTGCTTTATTTACTAAAATATCAATCGTAACGACATTATTACTATTCTTTTTGGGAGGTTTTGCGTTTAGCAACCACAGAAGCCACCAATCAGAATTATACGCATTGATGCTTTTTGCGCTTTGTGGTGGGATTATCCTTTTCGGATACCAAAACTTAGTAACGTTATTCTTAGGAGTTGAAATTCTTTCTATTCCTTTATATGTAATGGCGGGAGCTAACAAAACTGATTTAAGATCAAACGAAGCTTCAATTAAATATTTCTTAATGGGTGCATTCGCGACAGGTTTCTTACTGTTCGGTATTGCGTTCATCTATGGAAGTACAGGAAGTTTCGATTTATATAAGATCCAGGATTTCGGAGTTACGCATCCTAAAGATGTCATGTTCATCTTAGGAGTATTATTAATTCTTTGTGCATTGGCATTCAAAGTAGCATTAGCGCCTTTCCACATGTGGAGTCCTGATGTTTATTACGGAGCGCCTTCATTAATCACGGCTTTCATGGCGAGTGTTGTAAAAATCTCAGGATTTTTCGCATTATTCAGATTAATGACGATCGGATTCGGAGGAGTTACCGAAGAATGGATCAATGTTTTCGGAGTATTCTTAATCATCACTTTACTTTTAGCAAACGTTATGGGTCTTGCTCAGACAAATGCAAAAAGAATGTTGGCGTACTCTTCAGTTTCTCACGCAGGATACATCGGGTTGGTTTTCTTCGGAATGACGAGCCTTTCTACTTACAATTTAGCATTCTATTTATTTGCTTATGCTTTATCAACGGTAGGAGTTTTCATGTGTTTGATTTATGTTGAAAAATTAAAAAGAGAAACTTCTTTCGGAGCTTTCAAAGGATTGGCAAAATCTGAACCTTTATTGGCAACTGTTGCGGCGATTTCCATGCTTTCAATGGCGGGAGTTCCGTTAACAGCTGGTTTCATGGGGAAATTTGCTTTATTCTCTCAGGCGATGAATTCTAATCACGGAGTTTTCCTTGTATTAGTAGCCGTTTTAGGTTTCTGCAGTTTCTATTGCCTATTACTTAAGATTAATTATTTCAATGTTCTTCTTTAAAGAAAGTACATTCAAATCTTCTGAGAAAGTAACGATTACTTACAATATTGTAGCCGTATTTGTGATCGCTTCAATTATTGTATTGGGAGTTTTCCCAGATTTGTTTGCAAGACAGTTCGGACTGTAAAAAGTCACCTCAAAAAATATAAAACCACAACATCGATGTTGTGGTTTTTTTATAACTTTACTCTAAATTTCAGCCTTTGTCAAATCTTTACAAAAAAGACGCTCCTTTTCAAGTATATATTTCGTTCAAAAAGTATTTGGATGTGTTAGAACATATCCGGTACAATGATCGTTTGGATTATCGCGTTAAATATGCTGAATCACTTATAGAAAGTACAAAAAACTTTCAGGAACTTAGAGATGGTTTTGAAGATGTCTCTTTATTAGAAAAAAATGAAGACCTCATCAGACTTTTATTAGCCGATCTCTTCCCTACCGGATTGACGAACAATGAAATAAAAGCGGCAAGTATTCCTCTTTCCAACGTTACTTTTAATTATACGGAAAGATTTAAAAGCATTCTGAAAGACGCAGGAAAAGACTTCGAAATAGAACTCAGAAACATCGATGACGACGAGTTTTATGTATTTTGCTGCTGCCTGATTTTACAAAGCTACTTCAAAAGAGATATAAGAAGTACAATTCCTTTTTATTACGATATTCCGAATCATCAGGGAATTATGAAACATTATAAAATCTCTGTAAACGCAGATTTTACAGAAGTTTTCCCTAAAGAAGGCACAAGAATTCCGTCTGAAGAAGTGATCGATACATTGCTTGAGAATCTCGATGATTTTAAGCTTTGGAAAAAATATTTCCCTTCAAAATCATGGATTTTAAAAGGTTTTTCTATTGTTTCCCTTGTAGATTGTACTTCAGAAGTTGCCTTATCAGATCTGAAATCAAGCATGATAAGCATCGATCCCGAAAATCTTTCTCCAGATGAAAATCTGGTGGAAATTTTTAAATCTTATTTTGATGTCGCCCAACTTAGTTTTGGATTAATGCTTTTCAATAAAAAAGATCAGAGACTCGAGAAACTTCCGATCTACGAAAATCTTTTTACCAATCATATTCTGGATTTTTGGATCAATACTTTTGATGAAGAAACCAGAAAAAATACTTTTGAAAATATAAATCACAATTCCAGACCTATCGTTGTTTCCAACGTAGACAATCTGGATCATCAGATAAAATCGCTTGCCTCTTTTAAAATTTTAAAGGATAATAAGATCAACAGTTTCATGGTGATTCCGATCATGAGAGACAATGATTTGTTGGCAATAATGGAATTCACTTCTCCGGTCGCCAATAGTTTCAACGGATTGAAAATGAAGAAAATGGAGTTTTTCGCAGACATGATTTTATTTTCTTTAAACCGTTTCAGTTTTGAAAAAAATTACCAGATTGAAGCCATTATTCAAAGAGAATATACCACCATTCACAACAGTGTTGTGTGGAAATTCAGGAATGAGGCAGAGAAATATTTTAATGCTTCTCTGGGGAAAAAAATATACTCTTTAAAAGAGATTACGTTTAAAAATCTTACGCCACTTTTTGGCTTTTCAGATATTCGTGCATCTTCGGATAAGCGTTTTCATTTAATGCTTGAAGATCTTAATCAGCAAATTGATTGTCTTCACGGGATTTTTTCTTTAATAGATTCAGATTCGGAAAAATATTTATTTGCTTTAGATATTTTTGAAAATGAGCTGAATAATGAAATTAAAGCCGACAGCGAACAGCGTTTCCAACGATTATTAAGAGAAGAAATTCACCCTTTTTTACAGGGAAAATTAGAAATAAAATCTTCCAGTGAAGTGAAAGCCAAGATTAAAGATTATTTTACCCAGGTTTTCACTCAGAATGATCTTTTTTATACCAACAGAAAAAGCTTAGACGATTCTATCACCTTATTAAACAGGAAATTAGCCGATCTATTGGATGAAGGTCAGATAAAAGCGCAACAGATTTTTCCGCATTATTATGAAAGATTTAAGTCTGATGGCGTCGAGCATAATCTGTACACAGGTCAAAACATTGCTCCGGAACTTCCCTATCATTCAAAAGTTGTTCATAAGCTGAGATATTGGCAGTTGAAAATGGTTTGTAATATAGAACAGGAATTCCAAAACTTTAAGCAAGACCTTCCTATTTGTCTGGAAATTGCTTCATTGATTTTCGTTTATAATGAAAAAATAGACATCCGTTTCAGAATGGATGAAAAACGTTTTGATGTAGACGGAGCTTACAATTCTTACTACGAAATCATCAAAAAACGTCTGGATAAAGCTCACGTGAAAGATTCTACAGACAGAATTACCTGTCCCGGAAAAATTACCATCGTTTATTTCGGAATGGAAAACCAAAAAGAATATCTGGAATACATCAATAAATTACAGAAAAAAGGGGTTCTTGAGAACGACATTGAGTTTTTAAAAGTTGAAGATTTACAAGGAATTACAGGACTTCTTGCCTTGAGAGTTTCTATAAGTAAAATCAGTCTATAAAATAAGAATCCGGCTTTTTTAATTCATCTTGCGGAATTTCTGCCTGTTCGAAAATAGAAAATTCTATCGTTCTGCAAATACTGTTCAGTGCAAGATCGTTTTCCTCTTCACCGAAAGGTTCTCCGATTTCCTGAATAATGGCGTCCAAAGCAATGAAAGTATAGCTTATCAGAACAACAATTAAAGGCATCATCCAGTCCAGCGTATCCACCAATCCGAAAGGCAGCCAAAAACAGTAAAAATAAACCGTTCGGTGTAGCAAAAGACTGTAGGCAAAAGGCAAAGGCGTATTGTAAATTCTCTCGCAACCACCGGAAATATTAGAAAACAGATTCAACTGATGATCCATCTGAACCAAAACAATCGTATCGATATTTCCTTTTTTATTCTGCTCTTTAATCCAATCTGAGATAAATCCCAAAATGATACTGGGAATAAATTTTTTGCCTTTTAATTGTTCAACCCGCTCCGGAGAAAGCAGTCTCGAGAGATGCTCTGTTCCTTCTTTATCTCTTAATTGCTCATTTAAAGACCAGCTGAAAGCGGAAATCATTTTTACAATTTCCTGCTTTTCTTCGTTCGACGGACCGTCTACAAGCGAAAAAATCTGTCTCGTTAAAGATCTTGTCTCAATAACCAGCGAACCCCAAAGTTTTCTTCCTTCCCAATATCGGTCGTAACTCGCGGAATTACAGAATCCCATAAAAATAGCCAGAGCCAGACCGATCAGCGTAAAAATCGTAGGATTAAGATGAACTTTATAATCGAAAATCTTCCCTTTAAAAAAGTAGATCGACAGAGAAAACAGCGTAATGGTAACGAGCTGAACAACGATTTTCTTCAATACAGAACCTCTCCATATGAAAAGCATTTTCAGCCAGTTTGCCCGCTGTCTTACAATCATTTTTTATTTAAATTAAATTTAAAGCGAAAGAAAAGCATATCCGAAAGAGAGTACCGAAATGATAATTCCCGCCATGAAAATCTGATAGGTTATTGATAAAAGCCTGTATTTTCTATCCAAAACTTTCCCCAGATAATATAAATCCTTCACCATAGAATCGTAAATATAATCGCGATCTTTAATCAAAATATTCATCGCGCTATGATAATCATCAAACATCATTCTGTTGAAATTCCCGAAGAATAAAAGGTTTACTTTTCTGTCAGCAACATCCTGTAGTGAAAATTTCGCTTTTGTAACGTTCGGTTTTGTGGATAAAATCGCAAATATGATCGTTAAAACTGCAGATAATAACAGAATAAAACTCGGAATAATTAAATGGGAATTCTTAGGAACATCCAATTTCGGAACCAACACAGAAAGACAAACCGAAATGATAATGGCATTTACAGAAAGCAGAATATTCGCTTTGCTGTCGGCAATATCGCTCAATCTTGTATGATTGCTCAACGTCACTCTGAATAAAGTATCAACACTTCTGTCGGGTTTTGGTTCTTTTTCTTTGTCCTTGTCTTTTTTATTTTCCGAAGTGTCTTTTTTGCTTTCTTTTTTCTCGTCGTCTTTTTCCAGTTTTTTCTCGATTTTCTTAATATTTTTCTCTTTCAGAGATTGCCAGTTTGTTTTTGCATACTCTGTGTAGAATTTATGCTTGTTCTTCAGCATATCAAGATTTCCGGCGTTCCATTCGTCGTTAGAAAAACATCTTACGTTGGTAAGTTCCCATTCTTTTCTAAGAGCATCAGAAATATCATTGTAATCGTGCCCTGCAAAGTGGCTGCAGTCGGCATCTTTTACAATTTGTTCGAGAAAGTTTTGAGGGTCATACGTAATCTTTGTTGCTAAGATTAATTTAGAAACATCCTCAATATAATTTTCAGGATAATCTTCTTTTTGAAGAAAATCCTTCATAATCTTCACCCCTTCTTCCTCATGGTTTTGTGCACATTCTATATATCCTGTATCATGAAACCAAAGTGCCAACAACACCTTTTCTTCATCTTCCTTAGAAACAGCAGAATTTTTGATTATTTCTTCCGCTTTGTTTACCGTATACGTAGTATGTATAAAATTATGATAAAAATATACCGAAGATAACTTATCTTTGAATAAGATTTCGACATAATCTTTGGCTTTTTGTAAAATATTCATTACCGAAATTTTGTTAAATGTAAATTTATGAATTTATCCTTGAAAACTCACCTAAAAAATACTTCTGTTGTCCTCAGAGTAGTATTATCCGCCGGAGTTCTCTATTCCTGCGCAACATATAACGTAAAAAAGGGTAAAAACTTATCTGAAATTAAATATTCTGATATACTATCTGAAAATGATTTTAAACTTTTCTTAGTAGGTGATGCCGGAAATGCAGATGAAGCTCAATCTCAGCATACTTTGGATCTTTTAAAAAGTCAGTTGGAATCTGCGGGCAGCAATTCTATGCTGATATTTTTGGGTGACAATATTTATCCGAACGGACTTCCCAAAGAATCTGATAAAGAGTACGCTTCAGCAAAACAAAAACTGGAAAATCAGTTAGCCGTTTCAAAGAATTTCAAAGGAAAGACCTTGGTTATCCCGGGAAATCATGATTGGTACAGCGGTTTAGACGGATTGAAGTCTCAGGAAGAACTTGTAAAAAATTATTTAAACGATAAGAAGGCTTTTCTTCCCAAAAACTCATGCCCGATTGATGATATCAGCTTAACGAAAGATATTAAACTCATCGTTATTGATACAGAATGGGTATTAGCAAACTGGGACAATTACCCAGGAATCAACAAAAACTGCGACATCAAAACCCGTGAAGATTTTTTTGATGAATTTATAGATTTAATTAATAAAAATCAGGACAAAAGAATCATCGTTGCACTTCACCATCCCGTTATCAGCAGCGGAACTCATGCAGGTTTTACGTCTGCAAGAGATCATCTTTACCCTTTTAAAAGTAAAGTTCCCGTTCCGGGAGTTGCAAGTTTATTGAACATTGTGAGAAGTTCTTCGGGAGCCAATCCTGAAGATATAAACAATCAACATTATGCAGATCTTTCAAACAGATTAAAAAGTATTGTTCAGGAAAAAGAGAATGTAATTTTTGTTTCCGGACACGATCATAATCTGCAATATCACGAAGACAGAAATATCCGACAAATCATCAGTGGCGCCGGTTCGAAAGTTGATCCTGCAGCGATTGGTGAAAAAACAGACTTTTCTTATGGTGGAAGCGGTTTTGCGGTTTTAAATATCAGAAAAGATCAAAGTACTGATGTTGAATATTTTTCGACAAAAGGGAATACTCTAGAAAAACTTTCACAAATTCAGGTGATTGATAAGCCTAAGGAATTTATTAATAATTACCCTAATTCTTTTCCATCAACAGTTTCTTCTACAATTTATCCTAAAAAATTAACGGAAAAAGGAGGAATTTACAGATGGCTTTGGGGAAATCATTACAGAAAATATTACGGAATGCCCATTGAAGCTCCGACCGCAAATATTTCTACGCTTGACGGCGGCTACACTCCTTTCAGAGAAGGGGGCGGAAACCAGTCGAACAGTTTGCGATTAAAAGCCAATGACGGACAGGAATTTGTAATGAGAGCCGTGAAAAAAAGTGCCGTTCGTTTTCTTAACAATATGGCTTTCAAAAAAAGCACCTTTGGAAGTGAACTAAACAATACCTTCCCTGAAAAATTCTTACTGGATTTTTATACAACCAATCATCCGTTTACTCCATTTACCATTGGAAATATGGCAGATAAACTGAATATTTTCCACAGCAATCCAAGGTTGTTTTATATTCCTAAACAACAGGGTTTAGGCGAATATAATACGAGTTATGGTGATGAAATGTATATGATTGAAGAGCGGTTTTCTGCCGATCCGAAAACGTTGGCAACATTCGATAATGCAAAAGATATTGTTTCGACCGATGATGTTCTGAAAAATTTTAATAAAAGCTATAAATATTCGGTAGATCAGGAATCTTACATCAGAGCAAGAATTTTTGATATGCTGATTGGCGATTGGGACAGACATTCCGATCAATGGAAATGGGCAGAATATCGAGATGGAGACAAGGTAATTTACAAACCGATTCCTAGAGACAGAGATCAGGCTTTCAGTAAATACGACGGTACTGCTTTTAAAATCCTTATGAATATTCCGGCGATCCGTCACATGAAAACTTTTAAAGAAGACATCCAAAGCGTAAAATGGCTTGCGATGGAACCTTATCCTGCAGATTTGGTTTTCCTTAAAGGATCGACTGAAGCAGACTGGATCGAGCAGGCAAAATATATTCAGGAACATTTAACGGATAAAGATATTGATGATGCTTTCAACAATTTACCGAAAGAAGTACAAGATGAAACCATTGCCGATATTCAAAGAAAATTAAAAATAAGAAAGACCAAATTACAGTCTTACGCTTCACAATATTATGATGTTTTACAGGAGAAAGTTTCGTTGGCAGGAACGGTAAATCCCGATAAATTCGTTATTACAAAAACAGGAAATACCGTTAACGTAAAGCAATATAAATTAGATAAAAACAAAGAAAATCCTGAATTGGTTTTTGAAAAAACATACGACGATTCAAAAACTAAAGAACTTTGGGTTTATGGATTGGAAGATGATGATATTTATGAAGTTTCCGGTGATGGAAGACCGAAAATGAATATCAGATTAATTGGTGGCTACAACAACGACACCTACAATGTTGCCAATGGAAGCAAGGTGAAAATTTATGATTTCAAATCACAGAAAAACACCTACAACACGCATGGTGCAACGAAAAATATCTCGGACGATTATGATATCAACACGTACAATTACAGACATCCGAAATATAACTTTTTCGCAGGCTATCCAAATGCAGATTACAACCCCGATGACGGCGTGATTCTTGGTGTTCTGGCAAATTATACGGTGAATAATTTCATCCGTTCTCCTTACACTCAAAAACATAGCTTAAAAGTAAATCTCTATACTGCAACAGGAGGTTTCAACGCTGTTTATAAAGGAATTTTTAAGAAAGTAATCTCAAGTTGGGATGTAAACATTGATGCTGCATTTACAACTCCGCGTTTTTCAGAAAACTTCTTCGGATTATCCAACGAAAGCGATTTTGACAGAGATGCCGTGGAAATGAAGTACAACAGAGCGAGAATTTCAAAATTCAACTTTGCACCTTCTCTTTCTAAAAAAAGCTGGACGAATATATTTCAACAATTTCAGTTGACGTTTGAAAATAATAAAGTGCAGCGAAACGGAGACCGTTTTGTGGATATTTCACCTGATGTAAGACCGGAAGTTTTCGATAATCAACAGTTTGGAGGAGCCAATTATACGTTTAGTTATAAAAATGTAGATAATAACGCCTTCCCTACTTTAGGAATGGAATTTAAATTAAATGCCGACTGGAAAACCAATCTTACCGATTTCAACAGAAATTTCCTGATGTTAAGCGGAACTTTATCTTTGGATCACAGATTGGACAACAGAGGAAATTTTGTATTCGCCAATTCAAGCAACGGAAGATGGATCAACAATAACAATTTTGATTTCTATCAAGCGGCAGCAATAGGCGGAAATAATGGAATGAGAGCTTTCCGAAACGACAGATTTTCAGGAAAATCTTACTTTACCAACAACTCAGAAATTCGTTGGGATTTCGGAAGAGTACGAAACCATATTATCCCTGCAAACATGGGAATTTTATTGGGTTACGATGTCGGAAGAGTCTGGAACGACCACGAAGATTCCCAAAAATGGCATCAATCTGTTGGTGGCGGACTTTGGCTAAGTATTGTCGAAATGTTCTCAGCAAGATTAAACTATTTCTACGGAACAGATGGCGGAAGAATTTCCGGAGGTGTAGGAATGACCTTTTAATCTTTACAACAAATACACTTCACACATCACTATAAAAAAATCCGCAGAAATTCTCTCTGCGGATTTTGTTTTTTTATTTTAAGTTGAACTGATACACATTTCCTCCTAATTTTTTATCCTTTTCATCGGCAATCAAAAGCGTTTTATCATTAAGAAAAACAATCGCTTCTTTTTGCGTATTATGATTCAACGATATTTTCTGAATTTTTGTTTTACTAAAATCATTCGGTGAAAATCCGGAAAGAACCTGAATATTTTTATGATTAAGCAAAACAATCTTGTCTTTTGTACTGTTGATTGTTGCAGAAGTGATAGCCGCGTCACTATAACCGCCGGGAAGCTTTAGTTTACCTATTAATTTCGCTTCAAAATCACCTTCCTGATTTGGAATCTGGAAAACTAAAAAAGTACCATCAAAACCTTTGCTTCTGTTTTTCGTGAAGAGATAGAAATTTCCATCCATTTCTACGAAAGCTTCACAGTCATATAACCAATTTGATTTTTTCGGCGGAAATTCTGTCTGTCCTTCATAATGAAATTTGGTGGTCTGAACCACTTTTGTTGATTTTTGAGAAGCCTCTTTTAAATCTACTTTTAAAATAGCCAAATCTCTTCTGTCATTCTCATTATTCCCAAAATCACCGATGTAAATATTTCCCTGCGGATCTGTCGTAATGTCTTCCCAGTCTCTGTTTTCGGTATTTTCTACCAAAACATCATGGGTAAGATTTCCTTTTTGATCCAATCCGTAAATAACATTTTTATTTCCCTGATCTTCAATTGTCCAGATCGTATTTTTATCTTTAGACAAAGTAATTCCCGACACTTCTTTCAGTTTTTTAGGCAGAGAAAACTGCACTTTCAAAGCTTCGTCTGTTGATTGTTCACTTTGGGTTTTCGGATTGCACCCGATCAGCAAAAGTGAGGCTACTGCACAAAAAATATTCATTTTCATTTAGTTGTTGTTTATTAATTTAGCTTTTTCCCAAAGAACGTCCATTTCTTCCAAAGACATATCGGCAAGACTTAAATTATCATGTAAAGCTAACTCTTCCATCTTTTGGAATCTCGAAATAAACTTTAAATTCGTTCTTTCCAACGCTGAATCCGGATTGATTCCTGAAATTCTGGCATAATTGATCAATGAGAAAAATACATCGCCCAATTCCTGTTCTTTTTTATCAAGTTTCTGTTTCCGCATGAAACTCCTGAATTTCTTCATCCACTTTTTTCCAGGCATCTTCTGCATCGTGAAATTCAAAACCAATTCCTTTTACTTTATCCTGAATTCTATACGCTTTCACCAAACTCGGAAGACTTTTCGGAACACCTCCCAAAATGGATTTATTTCCTTCTTTTAATTTTAATTTTTCCCAATTCTGCTTTACTTCTTCTTCATCTTTCACCGTTGTATCGCCGTAAATATGTGGATGACGGAAAATTAATTTTTCATTCAAAGAATTAATAACATCCGCAATATCAAAACTTTCTTTTTCTGAACCGATTTTCGCATAAAAAACCAAATGAAGCAGAACATCACCCAATTCTTTTTTAATTTCCTGCAAATCTCCCTGCAAAATAGCATCGGAAAGTTCATAAGTTTCTTCCAACGTTAAATGGCGAAGCGATTCCAGTGTCTGTTTTTGATCCCACGGACATTTTTCGCGCAAATCGTCCATAATATCCAATAATCTTCCGAAAGCTTCTAGTTTTTCCTGTCTGGTATTCATTAATTTTTATTTTTACTTATTGGGTAGCATTTTCATTAACATTATACAGTAAAGGTACTTTATTTGAATAAATTATTCCTCTAAAAATCTTAGCATCCTTATATTTAGCATCAGGTATTACGAAATATTGATCGACAATATCTTCGGGATTCTGTAGGAATATTTGAAAATAATATTCTCCATTATTTTTCATATCATATACTATTGTTCTATTGTCTGAGGGAGCATAATAATGCGGAAAAATAATTTTTGCACAAAATTTCTTACTGCTTTTCGGAGCTAATAAAAAGGTATTTTTTAAAATCCAATAAGAAATATTAATATCTCTTAGATCATTCCTTTTAGTATACTTGTATTTCTTTTTAAAATCTCTACTGTCTTTCTTTGAAATGAGAGTTCTAAAATTTGGAAGTTCCCTAGAATCATAATTACCATATAGAGGTTGCATTAAAGAATCTTTTTCAAAAACTCTATAATCCAAAAGACCGACGTACGGTGCATCAACTGCATTATTTTCTCCCGAATTAAACCCCGAATCATCAAGAATAAAATAATAGTAATGATCTGAATTATTTGTCAAACTATAGCAAACACTGTTATATTCAGTAGTAGAGAGATTTTTAATTGTATCATTAAGTATTTTGATCTCAATATCATTATTCTGACCAAATGAAAATTGATAAAGAAACACAATTATAATTGTAAAATATTTCATTTAAAATAGGGAGAAATTAAATTCTGTATAAAGTTAAGTTCTATTTTTTAAAAACAAAAAACCTTGTCAAGAAAAATCTCAACAAGGTTTATATTTTTAATTCAAATAAATGAATTATCCCATTTTTCTGTGTGTACTTTTTGTAGCTGCTTTTGCACCAGAAGAAGCTTTTGCTTTAGGAGCAACAGGTTTTTCAGATTTAGGAGCTACTTTTTTTGGAGCTTCCTTATCTGTTAATGTTACTTCTTCTCCTTCCTGAGCCGGATCTAACGTTTCAGATTCAGCTTTTACAAAACTTTCAGGAGTAATGTATCCCGCTTTGTGAAGAATGTTGTACCATTGAGCCAATTTCTTGATATCAGAAGCATACACTCTTTCTGTATCGTAGTTTGGAAGAGAAGCCGTCATGAATTCTTTCAATTCAGCATCAGTAGATTTGTGAGCAATCGCTTCTTTGTACTCGTAGTTTTTAGCAATATTTTCAAAAACTTCGAACAAAGGAACTTCTTTATCAAATGTAAACATCGCAATGTTGTCTAACAAACTTACTTGACTAGAATTTCCGATGCTAATTTTTTTCTTAGACGTAACATCTTCAATAATAAATCCGTTTCTTAATTGAGAAACTAATTTGAAAAGTCCTGGTTTACCAGAAATTGAAATTATTTTTTCTAACAGCATAATTTTATTTTTTGTAAGTTCTGCAATCGGTTTTAGGCCTTTTGCGCTTTATTATTTTTCTTATTTTAATTAATTCAAACTATTTTGGAAACCTCATTTTGTAACTAATGCTTACGTCACCCTGAGTAATTTTTGTTAATTTTCCCTTTACAAGCTTCTTTTTTAAGGCACTTAAATGGTCGGTAAACAAAATTCCTTCAATATGATCATATTCATGCTGAATTACGCGGGCTCTAATATCGGAAAAAGTTTCTGTATGTTTCACAAAATTTTCGTCATAATATTCAATTACGATCGTTCCCTTTCTCTTCACATCTTCTCTCACGTCCGGAATAGAAAGACATCCTTCGTTGAATTTCCATTCTTCACCGGATTCTTCAAGAATGGTAGCATTAATGAAAACTTTTTTGAAATCTACCAATTCATCCTTGATATCTTCATAATCTTCATCCTCGGCAAGAGGAGAAACATCTATTATAAATATACGAATATCCAGTCCGATCTGAGGTGCAGCCAATCCTATTCCATTTGCACTGTACATCGTGTCGAACATGTTTTCTATCAACTCTTGTAGCTCAGGATAATCTTTATCGATATCCTTGCTTACTTTTCTTAAAACGGGGTCACCAAAGGCTCTTATCGGTAATATCATCTTGTTCTTTGTTCTAAAAAATTCTGCAATATGATGGTTGCACTTACTTTATCTATTAATCCTTTCTCCTGTCTCTGTTTTTTACTTTTTCCGCTTTGAGAAATAAAAAACGAAGCCATTTTAGAGGTAAATCTTTCGTCGAGACGGTTAACTTTAATCGTTGGAAATTCTTTTTGAAAAATTTCTATAAATTTTAAAATATCCGTTTCTACTGCTGAAAGATTTCCTTTCAAATCTACAGGAAGTCCGACTACCACTTCATCTACTCTGTTTTCGCCGAAATATTTTTTTAAAAATTCGATTAAAACAGGAGTCAGAATTGTATCCAGCCCGCTTGCAATAATCTGCATATCATCCGTCGCAGCAATGCCACAACGCGCCTTTCCATAGTCTATTGCAAGGATTTGTCCCATAAGTTTGCAAATTTAGTAAATTTTAATGATTTTATCTCATACACAGTTTTTTTTATAAATCATGTTTTATTCCGTTATTTTTTTTATAATTTTAATCTTCCAAAAAGCGAAAACATGAAGAAACTCATCCTCGTAAGACATGCAAAAAGCGACTGGCCAGAAGAAACAGAGGACTTCGATAGACCATTGGCAGACAAAGGTTTAGAAGATGCCATGCGTATGTCAAGATTTATGAAAGACAATAGTATTCCTATCGATTATTTTGTGTCGAGTCCGGCGGTTCGTGCCTTGAATACGTGTAAAATTTTCAATCAGACGTACAATTTAACTTTCATTACCAACGAAAAACTTTACAACCCGTCGGAAAGGAATTTTGAATCTGTAATCTACGATCTGGATGACAGCCACGATGCGGTTGCTTTCTTTTCTCATAATAATGGAATTTCTAATTTTGCAAATTCCATTTCTGATGATATTTTTCATTTTCCCACTTGCGGAGTCGCAGGTTTTGAGATCGATTGCGATTCGTGGTCGGAATTTGACGGTGCCAATAAAAAGCTGATGTTCTTTTACGAACCCGGGAAGATTTAGAAAAAATTCTTTATTATTTTTTTTGCATAAAAAAAGCTCCAACAAAAGTTGAAGCTTTTCATTTTATTTTCTTTTCAGATCCAGATCATCAAAATCAAAACTGAAATCCGTCACATCAGAAATCGGTTTTAGTTTTACCGACTGAGCTTTTCCTGTTTCATCATAATCAAAAATAATGTATACATCGGCATCATAGCTTCTGTCGTCCCATTTGATGATGAAAGAATTATTTGAAAAAGGCAGCAGTTCGCCTTTCAGTCTTGGCGAATTTTTACATGAAATTCTATATGTATTTCCTTGTTGAGCTATTTCTACGTCTCCAAACCATTTGTCGTTGTAAGTTCCAACAAATTGTTCTGATTTTGGCTGAAGATTTTTATCTTTCTTGAAAGCATCAGATTTTGCAAAAGCTTCTTTTTTCTGCTTTTCAAAAAATTCATCATTTTTCTTCATTCTTTCGCCGTAATTTTTCAACCAGTTTCTGTCTTCAATGCCCAAATAAGAATCTTTAACGGTATTTGTAATCGTATTGAAAGCCGCACCGGATTGCTGATTTGTAAGCACTACAATTCCTAATTTCATATCCGGAATTAATGTAAATTGAGTGACTGTTCCGATCAATCCTCCTGTGTGTTGAATTTGTTTGTGACCTTTAACATCACTTAAAAACCAACCCATTCCGTATCCGTAAAAGCTCGTATCATAAGGATTTTTCGCCGCCACACCACTTGGAATCTGTAAGCTCCAAAGCTGTTGTACATTTTTATCTGAAACCAATTTTTTGCCGTCTTTTGTCGTAAAATTATTCAACAAGAATTCTGCCCAGGTTGTCATGTCTTTGATGTTACTCATAATTCCACCGGCTGCATTTGCCGTTTCATTCCAGTCGTGAGGAACTGCAATCGCTTTTCCGTCAACCGGAGCGTGTGCGTCGATTTTATTGGCAACTGCTTTTGCTCTGTTGTAGCTTCCGAAACTTGAAGTCATTCCGACAGGTTTCATAATTCTTTGCTCGATAAATTCTGCCCAAGTCATTCCCGAAACTCTGTGGATCACTTCTCCGGCAATGATGAACATGATATTATTGTAATCCAACGTCGTTCTGAAAGGGTTTTCCGGCTTTAAATATCGTACGTTGTGAACAATATCATTCACCGTAAGATTTCCGCCTTCTGGAAAAAACATCAAATCTCCCTGTCCCAAACCTAATCCTGCTCTGTGTGTTACTAAATCTTTAATCGTAACATTTTGAGAAACATACGGATCATACATTTGAAATTCAGGAATATATTTTGAAACGTTATCATTCCAATTCAGTTTTCCTTCGTCTGCCAAAATCGCTAATGCTGTACAGGTAAAACCTTTAGAATTGGAGGCAATTCCCACCAATGTATTGTCA
This sequence comes from Chryseobacterium ginsenosidimutans, assembly GCF_024807225.1. Taxonomy (GTDB): domain Bacteria; phylum Bacteroidota; class Bacteroidia; order Flavobacteriales; family Weeksellaceae; genus Chryseobacterium; species Chryseobacterium ginsenosidimutans. The sequence goes on along the minus strand of NZ_JANUCO010000001.1, from coordinate 1,127,064 downwards.
TCCATCGGTTGTTTTGAAGTTAAAGAACGAACTCCAAACCCTTTTGAATAAATAACTTTTCCGTCTTTGATGATTCCGACAGACATTCCCGGAACGTCGAAAGTTTTTAATGTATTTTGGATCAATTCGTCCAGTTTTTTCTCTTCAACCTGCGCATTAAAAATACCTACAGCCAAAAGAAGAAGGAAAAAAGAAAGTCTTTGCTTCATTTTTTTAATTTTTTCAAATTTAATAAATATTAATAAGCTTTTATTGAATCGCAAAAGTCAATGAAGAATCTTACGTTAATGATTTAAAATAAAAAAGATTTTAATTTTCATTATAATATCTTAACAAAAAATAATTTCAAAAACTATCTTTGTAAAAAATTAGACACTAAAAAAATGAGAACAAAAAAATTAATGACTTTCTTTTTACTTGTAGCTTCTTTTTCTACTTATTTCGCTCAGGAAGTTGCAATTAAAGATGATAAAGTTTTGCTTGACGGAAAACAAATTTTGAAAGCAGAAAAAATCAATGTTTTTCAATATTCATTCTATACGATGAAAGATGACGAGGAAATTTTGATGTATAAATACATGGATAACGAAACGCCAAAATATATGGAGGACGATTATTTTATCCTTAATTTCCTCACTGAAAAAGTAAAAGTAGAAACCACAGACATTTCAAAAATTTCCAACTTTATGAATTCCAGAAAAGGAATGGAAAAATTGATTAAATGGCTGTTGAAAGAAAGAGTAATTAATAATAATGGTGAACTGAATTCTGACAGAGTACAAATTTTCAAGGATAAATACAACGAAAATATCACTGAAAGAACTTTTAGATAATGACCAAAATCCTCCTCCTTTCCGACTCTCATTCTTATATAGATGACCGTATTTTAGAATATGCAGGTCAAGCTGATGAAGTTTGGCATTGCGGAGATTTCGGAAATATGGATGTTATCGAACAGCTTGAAAAAATCAAACCATTAAAAGGAGTTTACGGAAATATCGATAACGCAAAAATCCGTTCTGAATTTCCTGAAGTGACTCGTTTTTTCTGTGAAAAGGTGGAAGTTTTGATGATTCATATCGGCGGTTATCCCGGAAAATATACTCCGCTGGCAAAAAATGAAATCGCTGAAAAAGCCCCAAAATTATTTATTTCAGGGCATTCGCATATTTTGAAAGCGATGTTTGATGCTAAAAATAATTTGCTTCACCTGAATCCGGGAGCTTGTGGAAAACAAGGTTGGCATAAAATGAGAACGATGATGCGTTTTGTAATTGAGGGTGAGGAGATTAAGGATTTGGAAATTATTGAGTTGGGACCGAGAGTTTAAGAATTATAGTAATGAAGATAGGTGATAAAGTTTCTGTCGTAGATGAAGATTTGAGCGGAGTTGTGACTTCGGTTAACGGGAATATTGTGGTTTTTAAAGATGAATACGGATTTACGTATCAATATCAGAAAGAGAAATTAGTTCCGAAAATTTCGGAGTTTTATGAAAATATTAAAATCGTAAAAAAGGCTGAACCCAAGAAAACGGTTTCTAAAAAGCATCACAAGAACCAGTTGGTATTGGATCTTCATTTTGAAAATTTAGTCAATAATCCGCATGATTATGATAGTTTTGAAAGACTTTTTATTCAGAAAGAAAAATTGATGGAAGTGATTTCTTTTTGCAGAAAAAATAATCTGAAAAGGCTTGAAATCGTGCATGGAATCGGCGACGGCGTTTTACAGAGAATGGTTTTTGACGTTTTGGAAAGCCAGACGAATCTGGATTTTTATAATAAGGAAATACTTCACCATCAATCGGGTGCGGTAATGGTAGAATTTCACTAAATTTGCAGTAATTGAAATATGAACGTACTTAATTTACTTTTTACCAAAGACGGATTAATTTATCAGATTGTGAAAAATAAGAGCATTCTGGAGGAAAAATCTTATTTCGTGGATGAAGAATCTCCGGAAAATCTGATTGCGGATAAGCTGGATCAAGTGTTGATCAAACAAAGATTTGACGAAATTCATGTAGTTTCCGCGCTGAATCATTTTACGTTGATGCCTGAAGGATTTTCGGAGCATGAAACGGGATTTGATTTAATTGCCTACAATGCGCCTGTCGACAAGGAAAAAGAAGAATTGATGCTTTCTATCAACGAAAAATTCAAGATTCAGTTTTATTATACTTTTCCGAAGAATTTTTATAAAAAAATCAAGGAATTGGCGATACCTGTTCAATTTAATTTTTCGGGAGAGAAGTTTTTAAGTTCAATTAATCATAAAAATAACAAAGAAATTCACATTAATCTTTATCACAACCAATGTGAGTTTTTCGCAATAGATAACAAAAAAATTATTTTATACAATAATCTTGATGTCAATTCTGAGGTTGATTTTCTTTATTTTGTGATGTTTACTTTAAGCAAAATCGGTTTTGGAATCAATGAAACTAACTTTTTCGCTTACGGGGAAACCACTGAAAATGAAACCTTTATTTCAGAATTACAGAAATTCGTAAAGAATCTGAGAATTGTATTTGATAATGTTCCAACCAAAAATTTTATTTTAAATTAGGTTGCAGGAATCGGGTGACAATTTTCGTTCATCTGTTGCTTAAACCTACAATCTAACAATTATACAACATGTACAGAATCATCGCAGGCAAATGGAAAGCCAAGAAAATAGCCGCTCCGAAAAATTTTGACGTAAGACCGACGACGGATTTTGCGAAAGAGGCGCTCTTCAGCATTTTGGAGAATACGTATGATATGCAGTCGATTTCTGTGCTTGATTTGTTTGCAGGAATTGGCTCAATTACTTTCGAATTTGCGTCGAGAGGATGTAAAGATGTAACTTCGGTTGAAATGAACCCGAAACACACCAGTTTTCTGAATTCTACGGCTTCTGAGCTTGGATTTAGCTTGAACGTAAGTGTTCAGCGAGGTGACACTTTCGATTGGCTGAAAAAATTCAGGAATAAGAAAAGCTATGAGATTGTATTTTCTGATGCGCCTTTCGAAATGGAAGAAAAAAAATACCACGAACTGATTTCTTTGGTTTTAAACAATAAATACCTGAAAGAAAACGGAGTTTTGGTAGTAGAACACCAAAGCCGAATGAAATTTGATCATCCAAATTTGGTTGACACCAGAAAATACGGAAATGTAAGTTTCAGTTTTTTTGAACCGAATAAACAAGAAAATATAGAAATAACAGAAAATCAGGAATAAATTTCCTGATTTTTTTGCTTCATTATTCAACAACTTCTACTTTTTTTGAACTAACAACCGCGCTTTCGCCCCATTTTGCAATTTCTTTTAAAACAGGAAGCAGCGTTTTTCCAAAATCTGTTAAGGTATATTCTACCATTAAAGGCGGTTTTTTCGTGTACACTTTTCTGCTGATAATATTGTCTTCTTCCAATTGTTTTAATTGAAGACTTAAAGTTTCTTTCCGTAATTGTCGGCATTAATTTTCTTAATTCATTGTATCGTTTTGCTCCGTCTACAAGGTAATACAGGATTACCGCTTTCCATTTTCCGCCGATAAATCTCATGGTAACTGTTGTACAGCAAGGATATTTTTTGTTGTCGATTGAATACATTTTTATACTATCATTTTAGACCGTTATTGCAAATGTATTAAACTTAAATTAGTTTTGCAACTATAAAAAATATAGTATAAAAATTATGAACTTTTTAGAGAAAATGAAATCGAGATATACCGTGAAAAAGTATAATCCTCAAGGAAAAATAAGTGACGAAAAAGTACAGATGCTTAAAGAAATTTTACATTTAAGTCCTTCTTCCATCAACAGTCAGCCATGGAATTTTGTTTTTGTGAATAATCCTGAAATTAAAGAACAACTCGCAGAAGTTTCTTATTTCAACAAGGAAAAAGTATTGGACAGTAGTTATCTGATCATTTTTCAGGTGATTAAAAATCCCGAAGATTTTGAGAAACAAATTGAAGAAAATTTGCCGGAAGGATCTGTAAATTATTATAAAACGTTTGTAAAACCAAAAGGTGAAGCTGAAATAAAATCCTGGCTAAAACATCAGGTTTATCTTTCCCTTGGCGTTTTGCTTTCCGCTTGTGCAGCGATGGAAATCGATTCTACTCCGATGGAAGGAATTGAAAATGATAAGTATAATGCGATTTTGAATAATGAAAAGTATGAAACTCTATTTGCCGTGGCGATCGGTGAAAAATCTGAAAATGACAGCAATCAACCTATTCATACGCCAAAAAAGAGATTGGAAAGTAAGAATGTGATTTTGGAAATGTAAAATAAAGAAAATAGCTGTTTCAAATGAGACAGCTTTTTGTTTTTATAATACTTTAAATTCTAAGTCGATGCTTTTTCCAAAGAATTTCTTTGATATTTTTTCAAAATTTTTCGTTAAATCCGAAAGATAAAAATGATAATTCGGTTTTGGATTGCTTTCATTTAAAAGATTGTATTTATCCAGAATGATCTTCAAATGATTGGCAACAATATTTGGAGAATCAATTACACGAACGCGATTTCCGTAATATTGCTTGATTTCATCAATTAATAAAGGATAATGGGTACATCCTAAAATCAACGTTTCAATATTTTTTAATTTACTATTACTCAAATAATTGTAAATAATCGCATGCGTAATCGGATGATTTTTAAAACCTTCTTCAATCGCAGGAACTAATAATGGCGTCGCCAATTCATCCACCTTGATCCATTTATTATGCTTACGAATACTTTTCTTATACAATCCTGAATTCACGGTTGCTTTCGTCGCAATTACGCCTACGTTATTGTGAATTTCATATGACACTTTTTCCGCCACAGGATTAATTACGTCAATTACCGGAACTTTTCCTGCTACAGATTTCATTACTTCATTCAAAGCATTTGCTGTCGCCGTATTGCAGGCAATTACAATCGCTTTACAATTTTGTTCCAACAAAAAATTAGTGATTTTCGTAGAATATTCGATGATCGCTTCTTTCGATTTTTCACCGTACGGAAGGTGTTTCGTATCTCCGAAATAGATAAGATCTTCGTTGGGAAGAAGTCTCTTTATTTCTTTGGCCACCGTTAATCCTCCAACTCCGCTATCAAAAATTCCGATAGGCTGTTTTGGTGAAAGATGCGAATAATCTTGCTTTTTAGTTTTCAAAATTGAGTTGAAATTTTATACAAAAATAGTGAAATTGTTGATGCTGGAAGCTGGATGTTGGAAGTTTTTCACAAACGACTCTTTTCCGCTTAAACAATAAACAAATCGGAGGCAATTCCGTCTGCCATAAACCAGTGTTTTTCCGGAATTTTAAGATGATTATTCTCAATGACAAGAATTTCTTCTTCCAGTTTTGATTTAATTTCACTCTGAAAATGATCCAGAACTTTATTATTAAACTTTTCTTTTAAACTTTCGAGATCAACTCCCCAAATTGTTCTCAGTCCGATCATGATCATTTCATTAAACTGATCGTTTTGAGAGAGAATTTCTTCTTCTTTAGCCAACAAATTGGAGTTTAATTTCTTAATGAACTGCTGATTATTGGCAACGTTCCAGCTTCTGACATCAAAACCATTGTAAGAATGTGCAGACGGACCGATTCCCAAGTACTCTTTATACTTCCAATACGCGGAATTATGCCTTGAATAAAAGCCCGGTTTTCCAAAATTGGAAACTTCATAATGATCAAAACCATTGTCTTTTAAGAAATCTGACAGATAATAAAACTCTTTATTTTGTTCTTCTTCCTTCGGACTGAGTACTTTTCCTTTAGCAATCCAGTTTTCCAACGCTGTTTTTGGCTCCACCGTTAAAGCATAAGATGAAATATGCGGGACTTCAAGGGCAATTGTTTTGTTTAAATTCTCCTTCCAAATTTCAAGATTGGAGGTTGGTGAACCGTAAATTAAGTCAATACTAAGGTTTTCAAAGCCGAAATCCTGCGCTCTTTTAATAGAAACCTTCCGCTTCGGAAGCTGTATGTGCTCGATTCATTAGCTTTAAATCTTCCTCAAAGAAACTTTGCGTACCAATTGACAGACGATTTATTGGAGAATTTGATAAGCCTTTTAAAAAGTTTTTATCCAAATCATCCGGATTGGCTTCTAAAGTGATCTCAATATCTCTATCAAAACTGAAATATTTTAAGACTTCATCTATTAAAGAATGAATTTCGTCGGGAGAAAGGATAGAAGGCGTACCTCCGCCAAAGTAAAGTGACTGTAATTTTTTGTTTTCAAGCTCATCTTTTCGCAAAAAGATTTCCTTTTTCATGGCAGCAATCATCTCATCTTTAAAATTTAAAGACGTTGAAAAGTGGAAATTACAGTAGCTGCACTTTTGCTTACAGAACGGGATGTGAATATAAATCATAAAAAAAGCTCTGAAAAAATTCAGAGCTCAAATTTATTTAAATTAAATTGATTAATATCTATAACCTCTATGATTAATGAAGTTATCGAAGTTATATCCTAATCCGATCATGAAGCTGTTTCCTCCATATTCCTGGATATCAGATAAACCTAGGTTGTAAGTAGCTCCAATCATGAATTTGTTGAATCTTACTTTTACAACCGGTGCAATCTGCAATTGCTGACTGTCGAATCTGTTTTGAACAGATCTGTAGCTTACTCCGAAAGAGAATGCATTAATATCATTAAAGAACGTAGCCATTAAGTTGTAATCTACGGTTCTTGTAGAGTTCGTGTTAAGGTTGATTAACGCTGATGGAGTGAAATAAATATTATCTCCAATATGCCAATCATATCCTAAGTTTAAGAAGAACTTGATTGGAGAAGGCTCACGTCCGTTTACGATCGCCTCATCGTTGGTAAGAGCGATGTCGTTCACAGAAACTCCAGCGAAGATGTTTCTGTATGTAGCTTGTGCCCCAAAGTTTGCATACGCCATGAAGATATTACTCTCACTACCTTGCAATAAAGGATCTGACGCGTCCTGCGTATTAATTTTAGAATAATCAAAATTCATATTATAGAAGCTTACGCTTGTACCAAAAGAGAATTGATCTTTTCTATCTCCTTCACTACTAAGAGGAATAAAATATGAAGCACCAGCTGTAATACCGCCCGCAGAAATAGGACCATTACTGTCTCTAAATACAGATAAACCTGCCCCTACTCTATCAAAGATATTCGCGTTAATCCCCACTGACTGTACATTGGGAGATTCGCTAAACTTTGAAAATTGCTGCTGATAGTTAAGATTAAGCTGCACGTAGTCCGTTTTTCCGTATTGTGCTGGGTTGAACAAAAACTCACCATCTAAAAGATATTGTTGGTAGTACGGTAAAGTTTCTTGTGCTTTGTATGCATTTGACAAAAGAGCTAAACATACTATAGCATATAGTTTTCTCATAACAAATCTTGATTTCAATTCAACAAATATAAAAAAATTCTCAATATATTTTTAGTTTTCTAAATAATTTCTCCATTTTTTTACAGCATCCGTCATATCTTTCGGCATTGGGCTCTCAAAATATAATTCTTTCTTGGTCGTTGGATGTATAAATCCTAAAGTATGCGCATGAAGTGCATGTCTAGGCAAAATTTCGAAAACATTTTTTATAAACTGCTTATACTTAGGAAGATTCACTCCTCGGAGAGGTGTATGACCTTCGTATCTTTCATCATTAAATAAAGTATGACCAATGTGTTTGAAGTGCGCACGGATCTGGTGGGTTTCTTCCCGTCTCCAATTTACACTCTACCCAAGTCATATATTTAAATCTTTCTAAAACTTTGTAATGCGTCACCGCATGCTTTCCGTGGCTTCCATCTACATAAGTGTGCATCTGCATCCTGTTTTTGGGATGACGCCCTATGTGACCTCTTATCGTACCTTCATCGTCCTGTACGTTGCCCCAAACAAAAGCCCAGTACAATCTTCTGGTTTTCCTGTCGAAAAACTGTTTTGCCAAAAAGCTTAGCGCATATTCAGTTTTTGCAATAACTAAAAGTCCTGAAGTATCTTTATCGATTCTGTGAACCAATCCTACCCTGTCAAGATCAGACTTTTGATTGTTCTGCTCAAAATGGTAGGCCAAAGCATTCACCAATGTTCCGTCCCAGTTTCCGAATCCAGGATGTACTACCATCCCGGGTTCTTTGTCTACCACCACCAAATCATCATCTTCATATACAATATTAATAGGAATATTCTGAGGAATAATAAAATTCTCTCTCGGCGGATGCGCCAGTAAAACAGAAACCTGATCTCCCGGCTTTACACGATAATTTTGCTTAACAGAAACTCCGTTCACAACAACATTTCCCGCTCTGCAGGTCTGCGAAATCTTATTTCTTGATGAATTATGACGGTGTATTAATAAAAACTTATCTATTCTTAAAGGATCCTGATTCTTATCAACAATGATGTTAAGATGCTCATACAACCCTTTATTTTCCTCATCAATATCAATAGCATCGATACTGTTCTGGTCTAATAATTCTTCATCTAAAAATTCTTCGTTATCTTCTGTCATTGTTTTATCTTTTATACAAAAAGCTTCAACATAATGAAAGTTGAAGCCTTTATTTTTTATGCTTTTAAATAATTACTCTACGACTACTTTTTTTGCTTTTGGCTTTTCGGCAGGTTTTTGTGCCGTTGTAGTGGTTGGTTTATTATTAGTACTTGTCGGTTTATTATTACTTGAACCTGCAGTATTACCAGAACTACTTCCTGAAGAAGTAGTTTTAGGTTTATTATTTTCAGTTACGGAAGCGGTCGGCTTCGTAGTTGTTGTCTTCGTTACATCTGTTTTCGGAGCCTCCGTTGCAGGTCTCGGATTCTCTCTTCTTGGTGTTACCGGCGGAGGTGGCGTATCATAACTAGGTTCCTGATGTCTAGGAACTTCCTCATAATGTACCGGAGGCAAAGCCGTATCTACTTTCATTCTGTAGGTAGAATTCAGTTGTTCTATTTTAGCGCTCAATTCGGCCAACGTTTTTTTACTCGCCCAGAGATCGATCTGCATTCCCTGATCCCGGACATCTCCTGCCGCCGGATCTTGGTAGTAAATAACGTCTGATTCATCTTTGCTTCCATCTTCATGATCCACAAGACCAACCTCAAACATACTTCTTGCAATCAGCACTCGTGCTTCTTTCACCGTTAATCCTACAACATTCGGAATCGATATATTTCGCATCGGTCCAGAACCTATCACAACATCTACGACAGAGAATCTTGCCAGTTTTGTTTTAGGTTTTATTTCAGCGCCTTTATATAATATTCTTATAACCGCATCTTTCTGAATGCTCGGTTCGTAAATCGTGTCACCCACTTTCAATCCCACCTGCTCCAATCTCTGGAAAGCAAGACCCGAATATTTATTAATAACATCAGGAACTTCCACTCTCGCCCAAGTTCTTGGATTTACTTTTAATAAAATTGCTCTGCCGTCTTTCACACGAGAACCTGGTGTAGGATATACCTGCAATACCTGAAAAGGTCTGTATTTAGGGTTATACTGTGGACTGTCTACTTCATATTCTAATCCGGAATCATCCAATATTTTGATGGCTTCCTGTACAGATTTATTAACGATATTTGGAACCGGAATTTCCTGACCATGATTAGTATGATATTCTAACCAACGAAATGTAAGCCAAACCAACCCCACAAAAACACCGATGGCTACGACTAAGTTCAGTAAAACTTTCCAATTGAAAAGTGATTTAAGCATACTTAAAATGACTATAATTAGACAGCAAATATAATTAATAATTTTCTAATGTCCTTTTTATTTAACACATTTCATTTTTGAGCTTAAAATTTCTAAAATTGCAGTTCTCCATTATATAAAATGATTAAATTTGCCTTAATTGATACTATATGGTTATGAGCAAAAAACAAGTTGCCGTAGTAATGGGAGGCTATTCGGACGAATATGTTGTATCATTAAAAAGCGGACAATTAATTTATGATTCCTTAGATAGAGAACTTTACGATGTATATAAAGTGGTTATCCTTAAAGATGAATGGTATTTTTTAGGTGAAAATGATAAAAAACACAACATCAACAAGGGAGATTTTTCAGTTGCATTAGATAATAATGAAACACTGAAATTCGATGTCTGCTTCAATATTATCCACGGAACACCGGGTGAAAACGGAATTCTTCAGGCTTATTGGGACGCGATCGGACAAAAATATACCGGTTGCGATTTTTATCAAAGTGCTTTAACTTTCAATAAAAAAGATACATTAGCCGTACTTTCAAAATACGGAATTCCTTCTGCGAAAAGTGTTTATTTAAGAAAAGGAGAAGAAATTAATGTTGATGAAATCATTGAAAATCTTGGGCTTCCTGTTTTCGTGAAACCCAATCAGTCAGGTTCTTCGCTGGGAATTTCTAAGGTTAAAGAAAAATCAGAATTAATTGCTGCCACAGAAATTGCTTTTAAAGAAGATAATGAGATTTTAATTGAAAGTTTCCTCGACGGAATGGAAGTTTCTGTAGGAGTGATCGATTATAAAGGAGAGACCATCGTTTTGGGAATTACAGAAATTGTTCCTCAAAATGAATTTTTCGATTATGAAGCCAAATATGAAGGTGCTTCCGAAGAAATTACCCCTGCAAGAATCGACGACGAAACCAGAATCAGAGTTGAAGAAATATCAAAAAGAGCCTATAATTCTCTTGGAATGAGTGGTTTTTCAAGAAGTGAATTTATTTTAATGAACGGAATTCCTTATATGCTGGAAATGAATACCAATCCGGGATTTTCTCCTGCAAGTATTCTTCCTCAACAGGCAAAAATTTACGGAATTTCTATCACAGATCTTTGTGGAAACGAAGTTGAAAAAGCCTTAGCTAAAAAATCAAAATAGTATGAAAATCGCTGTTTTTCCGGGGTCATTTGATCCCATTACTTTAGGACATTATGATATTATAGAAAGAGCGGCACCGCTTTTTGATAAGTTAATCATTGCGATCGGACAAAATTCTCAGAAGAAATACATGTTTCCGCTGGAGAAAAGGATGGAATTTATCCAAAATTCCGTTGCCGAATTTCCCAATGTGGAAGTGGATTATTTCGAAGGTTTAACGGTTGATTACTGCTTCGAAAAAAATGCACAATATATTCTCAGAGGCTTAAGAAATCCTGCCGATTTTGAATTTGAAAAAGCGATTGCTCACACCAACAGAACATTAGCTCATAAAAAACTGGAAACCGTATTTTTATTAACCTCATCAGGAAAATCTTTCATCAGCAGCAGCATTGTGAGAGAAATTATTAATCATAACGGTGAGTATGAATTACTCGTTCCGGAAGCAGTAAGAGTACAATTATGAGTAATGGGTAATTGGTAATGAGTAATTTTTACAACTATGGATTTTAATCAGATATTTAGAGATCGAACTAAAAATTTTTCGATTTCTATTATTAAATCATTATCAATATTACCCTATTCAGATGCTCTCTCAATAATCCGAAAGCAAATTATAAGATCTGCGACTTCTGTAGCGGCCAATTACAGAGCTGTTGCAAGAGCAAGATCCGAAAAAGAAAGGTTTGCAAAGATCTGCATTGTTGTTGAAGAAATTGATGAAACTCAGCTTTGGTTGGAAATAATTGATGAACTGGGATATTTGGATCAGGAAAAAATTTTACATTTAAGATCAGAATGTGAAGAGTTGGTAAAAGTAATGACAACCTATAAATTTAAATTATCCAAAAATACAACGGCATAATTTTTATTACTCATTACCAATTATTCATTACTTATATATAATGTATGCACGAACAGTTCAATTTTGCCATAGAAGTATTGGGAACGATATCATTTGCGATGTCGGGAAGTTTTGCTGCGATGCAGAAGCGTCTTGATCCTTTCGGGGTGCTTATTATTGCCTTTGTAACTTCTGTTGGCGGTGGAACTGTACGAGATTTATTACTCGACATTCCTGTTTTTTGGATGCATGATTTGTTGACTTGTGCCGTGATTATCATTACGAGTATTATTTCAATGATATTTAAATCTTTGGAGAAAAACTTTAAGGTTACTTTATTTATTTTCGACAGTTTCGGATTGGGATTGTTTACCATTATTGGTGTTCAAAAAGGGTTGAATGTAAATATTCATCCTTTAATATGTATTGGTTTGGGAACAATTACGGGTTGCTTCGGAGGTATTATCCGGGATATTCTGCTCAATAGAATTCCTTTGATTTTCAGAAAAGAAATTTATGCTACAGCTTGTATTATTGGAGGTGCAACATTTTTATTGCTTACCAATTTCACTACACTTTCTTATACTGTTATTCAGGTTTTTACCATTTTATTAATTGTCGCGATACGTACACTTGCCGTAAAATATCATTTGCGGATTCCCAAGTTTTATGGGTACGATCATTCTTCAGAAATGTAATTTGACACAAAAAAATGCACCCGAATTTTCAGGTGCATTTATATTTTAATTAAATTTTCTTTCTAGAATTTCCCTCTATTTCTCATATTAGGATTGTGCATATGCTTTTGCATGGTCGGCATTTTCATTTGATCTTTCATCATTTTGATTTGATCTGTCATCATTCCTGCGCTATCCAGTCTTTTTGCTTCTTCCAGCAATTTCTGACCTTCTTGTTTTCTTCCTTTAGAAATCGCTGCTGCAGCAAGATTTAAGGTTGCCATTGCTCTGTCATGCTTCATATTTAAGCCGTATTCCAATGCTTTTTTCATTAAAGGTTCCACTTTCGTAGGATGATCCTGAGCTTGCGTCAATCCCATCAAATAATGGAAATATCCATATTGAGATTGATGAAGCTGCGTCTGATAATTGGTAATACTCTGTAACCAAACTCCGGCTTTTTCCATATTTTGTTTCCTTAAGTACCAGAAAGCCAACAAAATATATTCATTTTTAAAGAAAAGTAAAATCGGCACGGCAGAAAGAATAATCAAAATAATTCCCCACCCAATATTTCTGTTCATCATCAGATAAACTGCTACTGCAATAAGTAAAGCAGAAATTACAAACTTTATGTATTTATTCATTATTAAATTTTAAAAGTGCAAAGATAAGAAATTTGGTTGATTGTTTATGGTTTACCGTTGATAGTTAAAAACTTTCTTGGGATATTATATTCATCCAAAAACTATCAACTAACAACCATTAGCCAACTACTTTTTCGTAAGTCTGAAAACAGAAATCATATTGATTTTTTTCGTCTTTTTCATGGCATGTTTCACTAACTTTTTTCCAAATTTTAGCATCAATTTTAGGAAAATAAGTATCTGCCTGAAGATCAGCTTTCACCAAAGTAACTTCGAGTTTATCAACAAGATCTATTGTCTGCTCGTAAATATTTCCGCCACCAATGATGAAAACTTCTTCATCTATTTTTTTTGCAAATTTTATGGCTTCTTTAATGCTTCCGACAATCAGAATTCCTTCTACAAACCAATTTTTCTTTCTCGATATAACAATATTGGTACGATTAGGAAGAGGCTTCCCGATGCTTTCATACGTTTTTCTTCCCATAATAATAGGATGCCCCGAAGTAGTATCCTTAAAGTGTTTCAAATCTTTTGGAAGATGCCAAAGCAACTGATTTTCAAAACCAATCTCATTTTTCTCTCCCATTGCCACCACAATTGTTGTCATTAAAATAAATTTTTACAAAATTAGCACATAATTTGTATATTTGGTTAGCACAAAAAATTTTAAAAAAAATTAAACTATGAAAAACAAAGGATGTCTGAGCGCAGGAACTATCGGTATCGCTCTCCTTATTATTGTTGCCGTGATTTTCTTCTGGGGCAAAAGCGGCTACAACAGCTTTGTAGATAAAGAGCAAACTGTAAATGCTAAATGGTCTAATATTGAAACCGTTTATCAGAAAAGAGCCAATCTGATCCCGAATTTGGAAAGAACCGTAAAATCTTATTCTAAATTTGAGCAGGAAACATTAACCAAAGTAGTTGAAGCTCGTTCTAAAGCAACATCTATCAATATCGATCCTACAAATATGACAGAACAGGATCTTGCAAAATTTCAAGCTGCACAAGGTGAATTATCCGGATCTTTAAGCAGATTGATGGCAGTTGTAGAATCTTACCCAAACTTAAAAGCAGATCAACAATATATTAATTTCCAAAGAGAATATATCGCTATAGAAAATAGCATCAGAACAGAAACTGTCTATTATAATGATGCTGCAAAAGATTATAATGTTTCTATCAAGCAATTCCCGAATAATATTTTGGCGAATTTCACCAACTTTAAAGAGAAACCTTTATTCAAAGCAGAAGCAGGAGCTCAGAAAGCACCCGATGTATTCTCAGAATAATGAGTAATTTCTTAACAAAACAGCAGATAGCTTCCCTTGTGGAAGCTATTCAATCGGCAGAGGAACATTCTACCGGCGAGATAAGAGTGCATATAGACTCGAATACGGAAGATGACAATGCTAAAATTGCCTTCAAGGTTTTCGAAGAATTATGTTTAAATAAAACCGCCGAAAGAAACGCCGTGCTTTTTCATGTTAATTTCGAACAAAAATATCTTACCATAATCGGAGATACGGGAATTCATGAAAGAGTGAGTCAGTCGTATTGGGATCATCTTCATGATTACATTACGTCTGAATTTGCCAAAGGAAATTATTATAAAGCCTTAAAAAGCGGAATTCTGGAAACCGGTCTTGAACTAAAAAAACACTTTCCTGTCACAGGAGAAAACCCCAATGAACTGCCTAATGAAATTACGTTCTCTTAAAATAGTATTTTCATTTTTATTGATTTGCTTTTACACTTTTGTATCAGCACAATATACCATTCCTGAAAAACCAGCTGTTTTATATCCTGTTTTTGACGAAGCCAATTTGCTGAGCCAACAGGAAAAAGATGAACTCAACAGCAAGCTTATAAAATTTGCAGATTCTACCTCAACAGAAATTGAAGTAGTCATTATTCCTTCTACAAAAGGAGAAGACGTCAACTTTCTGGCAACCATGTTCGGACAAAAATGGGGAATCGGAAAAAAAGGAGTGGACAACGGAATTGTTTTCCTGATTGCAACCGAAGATCACACCATGTCGATCCAGCAAGGAAGAGCAGTTGAACAATATTTAACAGCATCCGTTGCAGGGCAGATCTTAGATTATATCGTTACTCCACATTTCAAGCAGGGAGAATGGTACGAAGGGATCAACCGCGGAACTTCTGCTTTGATGGAAGCCGTTCAGGGGAAATTCAAACCTTTGAACAATAAAGAAAGCGGCGGTGACACCAGTATTTTCAAAATTCTTCTTATCGCTTTTGTGATTATCATTATTCTCGCTATTCTTTTCGGAAATAAAAACAATGGAAAAGGTGGCGGAAATTACGACGATGATGATGTTATCCTTTCCAGAAGAGGTCGCCGAAATTATCCGGGTGGATTTTTCCCTTTCCCAGGCAGCTTCGGAGGAGGCGGTTTTGGTGGCGGAAGTTCGGGTGGCAGCAGCGGCGGCGGATTTGGAGGCTTCGGCGGTGGCGGAAGTTCGGGTGGCAGCAGCGGCGGCGGATTTGGAGGCTTCGGCGGTGGCGGAAGTTTTGGAGGCGGTGGTGCTTCTGGTGGATGGTAGAATTTAGAGGAAAACTAATTTAATTTTTGCCAGAAATTCTTTTTAACATTTAAATTTATTCCAACTAATAAAGTTTTCACTCAGTTTGTCATTCCGTAGGAATCTAAGCAATGACTTAAAAAACTAAGCCTAGATTCCTACGGAATGACAAACGAGACGTTTATTTTAATTTAAACAAAACATAAAATCGGTCCATCATGATCGGTTTTTTATATTTTTATTTCTCAAGCGAAGCTTTCTTAATTTTCTTAACCTCTTTAATTAAAATCTTAATGGTTAAAATCAACTTAAGTTTCACTTACTTTTATGTAAAAGTCTAAAACCTGACCGTTTTTTTATCTTATTTAACATTAAATTCAATTTTACATATTAAAAAATTACTAAATCATTATAAAACCTATTTTTAATTCAATCTTTTTTCATTATATTTACTGAAAAGCAGGTTTCATGAAGAAGACGTTGGTCGTTTTTGCGCATCCTTATTTAGAGCACTCAAACTCGAATGCAGAGCTCATTAATTTCTATGTTCGTCACCAGCATTTTACACTTCGGGATCTTTACGAAGAATATCCGGATTTTCATATTGCCGCTTTCAGAGAAAGAAAAAGGATAAAAAATTACGATCGTTTTATTTTCCAGCTTCCATTAATCTGGTTCGGAATGCCTCCATTATTAAAACTTTGGATCGATGAAGTTTTCGACCGCGACTGGCTGAAAGAAGATCATTACAACCCATTGGAAGGCAAAGAAGTTCATATATTGGTAACCACAGGCGGAAAAGAAAGGTCTTTCTCCAAAGAAGGCACCTATAAATATACTGTGGAAGAGCTCATCAGCGGGCTTATCGTTTCTCTGAATGTTTTTAAAGCCAACGTAAAAAATGTCACCGTGGTTTATGAAGCCAACAAGCTTTCAAAAAAAGAAATTATTTTACATAAACAGAAATTCGTAGAACTTCTCAATCAATAAAAATATGGAATCCAGCTTAGCAATGAATACCCTTATTTTCTTAGGCGTTGCCATTATTATGGTTCCGTTAGCGAGAAAATTCGGACTGAGTTCTGTGATAGGATATATTGCGGGAGGGATAATCATCGGACCATACGTTTTGCGACTGACGGGAAAAGATGTCAACGGTATTATGCATGTCAGTGAATTCGGCGTGATTATGCTTTTATTTTTGGTCGGATTAGAATTAGAACCGAGAAAATTCTGGGACATGCGGAAAAAGATCGTCGGACTTGGTTTGACTCAAATGTTGCTGACAATTTCTTTGCTTTTCCTTGTTTTCATCTGGGCGGGATGGCGAATCGACAAAGCGATTGCCATTGCGATGTGTTTTGCATTGTCTTCCACAGCGATTGTTCTGCAGACTTTACAGGAAAAAGATAATTTAAAAACAGTCGCGGGAGAAGCATCATTTTCTACTCTTTTGTTTCAGGATATTGCGGTCATTCCTATTTTGGCAATTCTTCCGCTTATTGCAAATTTTAAAGCCAAACATCACGACAACGAAATTCAGGTTCTTATTCAGACTCTTCCGGAATGGATGCAGTTTGCGACCGTAATTTTAGGCGTTGTTGTTTTAATTTTATTGGGTCGATATGTTTTCGTTCCGTTTTTAAGATATGTTTCAAAATCGGGAATGCCGGAATTGTTGACCGCCTCTTCCCTATTTTTAGTGATCGGAGTTTCAGAATTAATGGTTGCCATCGGATTATCTCCGGCTTTAGGCGCTTTCCTTGCAGGTGTAATGTTGGCAAACAGTGAATTCCGCCACGAACTGGAAGCACAGATTGATCCGTTTAAAGGACTTTTACTTGCCGTATTTTTCGTGAGTGTAGGTTCTACCATCAACTTTAATGTTATTCAAAAAGATCCTATTTTTATTTTCAGTACTGTTTTTGCTGTTTTAGCTATAAAATTTATCGTTTTATTCGCCATCGGGAAGTTTTTCAAGATTGATACTCCACAAAATTTATTTTACGCTTTTGCACTTTCTCAGGTCGGAGAATTTGCTTTTGTATTAATTAATTACACGTCCAGTCTTTATCTTTTAAACCCCGAACTGAATGCTCAAATGATGGCTGTTACAGCAATTACGATGTGCATCACTCCTCTTCTTTTGATTATTAATGATCGGTTGATTATTCCCAAATTCATTAAAGAAGTTCCGGAAGAGCAAAGCGATTTTAATATCCTTGATAAAGATGTCATTCAAAAGAAAATTATCATCGTAGGTTTCGGACATTTTGGAAGTACGGTTGGACGACTTTTGAAAGCTAATAAAGTTTCGGCTACGGTTTTAGACAGAGATTCTGATCGTGTGAAATTATTGAGAAGTCATGGTTTTAAAGTATATTACGGCGACGCTACAAAAATCCCGACATTAAGAGCTGCAGGAATTGATGATGCCGAAATTCTGGTTCTTTGTCTCGACGATCCCGATGATAATAAATTCATTGCCGATCTTGTGCGTGAACATTATCCGGACGTGAAAATTTTTGTACGAGCCAAAAACAGACTCGATGCTTATGATTATCTGAACAACGGAATTAATAATATTTATCGTGAAACATTAGGAACAGCCGTTGATATGGCGATCGATGTTCTTCATGAAACCGGGATGCGAAAATATGCCGCAAGACGTCTCGGACAAAGATTTATGGCAATTGATAAAGCTTCTGTGAGAAAATTAGCAAAAATGAAAGAAGATGACGAGCTTATTCTCTTTACCACAAAAGAAATCCTCCAACGAGAGGAGGAATTATTGGCGTATGACAATCTTAATTTCGATCATCAACAATGGCAGGATTCCTCAACTGATGACGAAGATGAGGAATCTGACAAATAATTTTTATTGAATACTCACGCTTCCGCCGCTGCTTTCTTCTTTTGTAACTGAGGTTACGTTTCCTTTTTTATAAACACTTACGCTTCCGCCTGAAGATGCTTCTGCTTTAATGGATGAACTTGCAGTAATGTCTACACTCGAACCGCTCGATGCTTCTGCGCTTACATTATCGGCTACAAGATCTTTTGCTGAAAGACTACTTCCCGAAGAAGCACTCACATCAGCAGTTTTTGCTTTCCCTGAAATATCAATGCTTGCTGCAGAAGACGCATCGATATTAAGATCAACAGCCCAGATTTTTCCGCTGAAACTGCTGCTGCTGTCCGCTGAAATATCAAAATCATTTGCTTCAAGATCTCCTGAAACTGATGCTGCACTTGAAATTTCAATGTGTGTTTTTTCCTGAACGAATTTATCTTTAACACTAATGCTCGCTGCAGAATTAGCATTTAATTTAGAGAAATCTTTAGCGTAAATTTTAGCAATAACTTTATTATTATTCATCACTCGGATTCCTTTTTTATAATGAATATGAAGACTTCCGCCGTCATTATCTACCAAAATCTCATCAATAATATTTTCCGGAGCAGAGATTACCACCTTTTCAATATCAGATTTTATAATTTGAGCTTCGATTGCCTGAGAAACCTCGATTTCATCAAAATCGCCTGTTACTTCCTTCTGTCTCGAAGGTCCTCCATCATCGTTTAAGACAACTTTTTCTACCCAGTTGTTTTTTCCGTTCTCACCATTTCTACGATCATGTTTTTCACACGACGCTAATAATAAAAAAGCTGAGAAAATAAAAAGAGTTTGTGATTTCATGTTTATTATTTTTATGAATTAAGTTTTAATTATCTTTATACTTTTAATAACAACTAATTTATGAAAAATATTACATCGGTATTATTAATTTCTGCATTAGCATTTAATCAATCATGTACTACAATGAAAAGCACCGATACCAATCAGGAAGTTCCGGCTCCGGATGCTTCCCTCTCGTCAAACCCTTTCATGAAGAAAAGCAAGCTTCAATATGAAGCGCCTGAGTTTGATAAAATTAAAAACGAACATTTTAAACCTGCTTTCAATTTCGGATTAAAACAACACGACGCCGAAATTCTTAAAATCGCCAACAATCCGGAAGCTCCGACTTTCGAAAACACGATTGTAGCATTGGAAAAAAGCGGTGAAGTTTTAAAAAGAGCAACCATTGTATTTTCAAACTTAACAAGTGCGAATACAAATCCTACTTTACAGGCTTTAGATGAAGAATATGCTCCTATTTTTGCGGCTCATTCTGATAAAATGTATCTTAATGAAAATCTTTATAAAAGAATTAAAGCTATTTCTGAAAACGGTTTAGACTCTGAAAGCAAAAGATTGGTTCAATTTTATAAACAAAATTTTGAAATCGCAGGAGCGAATCTTTCTGCAGCTGACAAAGAAAAATTAAAGCAAATCAATCAGGAACTCGCTTCACTTTCTACGCAATATTCCAACAAATTACTGGAAGCCAGAAAACAAGGTGGCGTTTATTTCTCTGATGCTAAAGAATTAGACGGACTTTCTGCTGACGAAATCGCTGCTGCGGCAACCGATGCTAAAAACGCAGGAAAGCCCGGTCAATATTTGTTGGCTTTACAAAATACGACGCAGCAACCTCTTTTACAAAACCTTAAAAACAGAGCAACAAGAGAAAAGCTTTTC
This sequence comes from Chryseobacterium ginsenosidimutans, assembly GCF_024807225.1. Classification (GTDB taxonomy): domain Bacteria; phylum Bacteroidota; class Bacteroidia; order Flavobacteriales; family Weeksellaceae; genus Chryseobacterium; species Chryseobacterium ginsenosidimutans. The sequence goes on along the minus strand of NZ_JANUCO010000001.1, from coordinate 1,106,903 downwards.
AAAGCATCTTGGTTGAGAGCTGAAAAAGGCGACGGAAACGATACAAGAGAAACGATAGAAAAATTAGCTAAACTTAGACTTAAAAAAGCACAGATTTTAGGCAAAAAAAGTTACGCAGACTGGAAATTGCAGGATCAAATGGCAAAAACTCCGGAAGCGGCTACAAAATTGATGAATCAGATCGCGACTCCGGCTGTGGAAACTGCGAGACGTGAAGCAAAAGATATTCAGGATTTGATCGATCAGCAAAACGGAGGTTTCAAAGTGGAACCTTGGGATTGGAATTTCTACGCTGAACAGGTAAGAAAAGCAAAATTTGATCTTGATGAAAGTGAAATTAAGCCTTATTTTGAAATCACAACGGTTTTAGAAAAAGGAGTTTTCTTCGCTGCTGAAAAATTCTACGGATTAACCTTCAAAAAAAGAACGGATCTTCCTGTTTATCATCCTGATGTGGTTACTTACGAAGTTTTCGATCACGACGGAAAATCTATCGCGATTTATTATTTAGATTTCTACACAAGAGATTCTAAAAACGGAGGAGCTTGGATGAGTAATTTCGTTGAGCAATCTTATTTATTAGGAACAAAGCCTGTAATTGTAAACTGCTACAATTACCAGAAACCTGCTCCGGGAAAACCTTCATTAATCAGTTATGACGATGTTTCGACGATCTTCCATGAATTTGGTCACTCCATCCACGGAATGTTTGCAAGTCAGAAATACCCTTCTCTTTCTGGAACAAATGTACCGAGAGATTTTGTGGAATTCCCTTCGCAAATTAATGAACACTGGGCTTTAGATCCTGTTGTTTTGAAAAATTACGCGCTTCATTACGAAACGAAACAGCCGATTCCACAGACTTTGGTTGATAAAATTAAAAAAGCATCTACTTTCAATCAAGGCTACATGACAACCGAATTGGTTTCTGCTGCCGAAATGGATATGGATTGGCATACGGTAACAAATGAAAGTCAGTTGATTCCTGTTTTGGATTTTGAAAAACAATCACTGGCAAATCACGGATTTACTTTAGCAACCGTTCCTCCGAGATATCACACTCCTTATTTTGCACATATTTGGGGCGGTGGTTATTCTGCAGGATATTATGCTTATTTATGGTCTGAAACCTTAGATAATGACGCTTGGGAATGGATTTCAAAGAACGGCGGTTTAACAAGAGAAAACGGAGATCGTTTCAGAAAATATATTCTTTCTGTAGGAAATTCTGTTGATCTGAATCAGGCATTCAGAGATTTTACAGGACACGATCCGGATATTAAGCCTTTATTGAGAAACAGAGGTTTTATTAAATAAATTTTAAAAGCATTCATTAATTTGGATGCTTTTTTGGTTTATAAATGGTAAATACTTATAATCTCCCACGGATCACACAGATTTTCACTGATGCTTATGTTATATCCTATCATAGTTAAAAAAGATTATGCGCAATCATCTGTGAAAATCTGTGTAATCTGTGGGAAAAATATCCATACATATAAGTTTTGGCTAAAGCCAAATTAGAATTCATGTTTCATTTAAACAGGCTAAAGCCCATTCCTATTGATGTAAAATTCGTCTTATTTGTGAAAAAATATTCATGTAAATTTGTGCTTTGAAAATTAAAAGAAATGAATTGTCCCTGCTGCTCAGGAAAATCCTACGAAGAATGTTGCAAACCTTATCATACAGGAGAAAAACACGCTCCGACCGCTGAATCTTTGATGCGTTCAAGGTTTTCTGCATTTGCGATTCCGAATGGTGAATATTTAATGGAAACAACTCTTCCCGGAAAAAGAAAACTACACAACAAAAAAGACCTGCAGGAATGGGGAGAAATTAATCAATGGACAAAATTGGAAATCGTGCAGACTCCTGCTTTGAATCAAGTTGAATTTAAAGCGTATTACACTGATCAAGACGGAACTCCGCAGCTTCATCACGAATTTTCGCTCTTTCAGAAAATGCACGAAAGATGGTATTATGTTTCCGGAGAATTTTTAGATTAAAAACATGGATACTTATTCTTGTTTAATATTCGAAGGCTCAAGGATTTTATATTCGATAAAATTGGCTGTTCTGAATTTTGAAAATCTTTGATTTTCTTGCGCCTTAAAACGTTATCACAAAAACTAAACCTTGCATCTTTGCGAAAATCCAACAAACAAAAAAAATGTCCGAAAAAATCGGACATTTATATTATTTAGAAAGTGCTTAGTGAGCTTCGTTTCCGTCAATTCCATGAGCGTGACCGTGAGATAACTCCTCTTCTGTTGCAGGACGAGTGTTTAAAATTTCCACTTGGAAATCTAAAACTTTCCCAGCCATTGGATGGTTAAGATCTGCTATTACAACTTCCGGCGTTACTTCTACTACAAATGCCTGAAAATTATTTCCCTGATCATCAGATAAAGGCAAAATAACTCCCACAGGAGGAATTCCGGATTCCTTGAACATATCAATCGGTAATTGCGCGATAGCATCTTCTTGCTTCTCACCGTAAGCTTCTTCCGGCTGAATCACAAAAGCAGCTTTATCACCAGCTTTAAGACCAAGGATATTTTGTTCAAATTTTGGGATCATCATTCCCTTTCCATATAAAAATGTAAGTGGATTCTCTTCTGTTGTTTCTTCTACAAGAATCTTATTTCCATCCTCTTCGATAGTGTGAAGTATGTACTTTACAGCTACTACATGATTGTTTTCAATTGTCATATTTTTCTTTTTTAGTGAAGTTTTTTCACAATTAACGGCACAAATATACTATTTTTGAAATGACTGATTACAGGAAAACGCTAAAAGAAGAATCTTAAAAACAACTTTCTATTTTTACTTTCCGTTTTTTGCTTCGTTCTTTTTTTTCTGTCTCAAAACATACAGATACAAACTTTCCACTTTCGTTCTCGCCCAATCTGTTTTCCTTAGAAATTTCAGCGAAGAATTAATACTCGGATTATCCGTAAAACATTTAATATTAATCTGTTCACCCAGTTTTTCAAATCCCTGATAATATTCTACCAGTTCTTCGAGAATGGCATCAAGTCTTTTCCCGTGAAGCGGATCTTTTGATTTTTCTTCCATAACGCAGTAAAATTAAAATATTTTATCAGACTTAACGACTAAAATTGTTTAAACTCTTAATCTTTAGTATTTTTGATGAAGGTATTTTTCACCTATAAAATTACTCGTTACGAAAAAATATGAGCAAAAATAACGAAGCGAACAGGAAAAAAAACAAAGATAAAATCAATCAGAAAAAACGTAAACTACAAAATGCAGAAGCAGAAAGAAAAGCACGTTTAAAACAAATTCGAGAAGATTTTAAAGCAAGAGAAGACAATAAATTATGAAAATCCTCCACACCGCCGATTGGCATTTAGGAAAAAGATTAGATCGTTTTTCGCGTCTGGAAGAACAGATTTTAGTTTTAAACGAGATCGTCGATATTGCTGATGAACAAAACGTGGATCTTGTTATTATTGCAGGAGATCTTTTCGATAATTTTAATCCGAGTGTTGAAGCGGTAGAATTATTTTACAAAACACTAAAAACGCTTTCTTTAAACGGAAAACGACCGGTAATTGCTATTGCCGGAAATCACGATTCCCCAAATCTTATTAATGCTCCCGATCCTTTAGCCCGTGAATGCGGAATTATTCTCATCGGTCATCCTAAAGCGAAAATTACTCCTTTTGAAACTGAATATTTCGGCATTTCAAATACGGAAGAAGGTTTTATCGAACTGAAATTTAAAAATTCTGATATTCCGATTCGTATTTTACATACCCCTTACGCGAATGAAATCCGTTTAAAAGAATATTTTGGAGAAAATAAAGAAGAGGAAATCAATAAAGTTTTATCCGAAAATTGGAAACATCTTGCCGACCAATTTTGTGATGAAAACGGCATCAATATTTTGACTGCCCATTTATACATGAATAAAAAAGGCGCGGAAATTCTGGAAGAACCGGAAGGTGAAAAACCTATTAAAATCGGGAATGCAGACCTTATTTTTTCAGATATTATTCCACATCAGATTCAATATACGGCGTTGGGACATCTTCATGGATTTCAAAATATCGGAAGCCCGGAAAAACCTGTGATTTATTCGTCTTCGCCTATTTCCTACAGTTTCAGTGAAGCGGGACAGAAAAAATATATTTCTATTATCGATGCAGAACCCGGAAAAAATGTTTCTTTTGAGAAAATCCAGTTGCACAATGGGAAAATTTTAGCCAGAAAAAAATTTGATGCTGTAGAAAAAGCAGTTGAATGGTTGCTCGAAAATCCAAATACTTTTGTGGAATTGACTTTAGAAAGTGATACATTTCTTACTGCCGATGAAAGGAAACGCCTTTATCAATCTCACAACGGTATTGTATATTTAATACCGAAAATTAAAAATCAGGATTTCAATGAAAATTCTATTCATGAGATCAATTTAAATCAAAATATAGAATCATTATTCCAGGATTATTTTAAATCGAAAAACGGCGGACAAGAAGCCAATGAAGAACTGATGAATTTGTTTAACGAAATTTTAAATGCCTAAATTATGATTCCGATTCAGTTGACCATTGAAGGACTTTATTCTTATCAGGAACGCCAAACCATCGATTTTAAAAATCTTACGGAAGCCGGTTTATTTGGAATTTTCGGTTCTGTAGGTTCGGGAAAATCATCTATTCTTGAAGCCATTTCTTTCGCCCTTTACGGTGAAACGGAACGTCTCAACATGCGCGATAAAAGAGCGTACAATATGATGAATTTAAAATCTAACAGTTCATATATCGAATTTGATTTTTTGAATTTTGAAAACAAACTTTTCCGTGCTACAAGGGATTTTAAACGTAATTCTAAAAAATTTGATGATGTAAAACCGAGTTCTGTTACCTTTTATCAAAATGTTGACAATAAATGGATTCCTTTGGATCATTCGAATGCAGAACAGATCATTAATCTGAGTTATGCCAATTTTAAACGGACGATTATTATTCCTCAAGGTCAGTTCAAAGAATTTCTGGAGTTGGGAGCAACGGAAAGAACTAATATGATGAAGGAAATTTTCGGGCTTCAACGCTTTGATCTTCAAAATAATGTTTCTTCATTACACATTAAAAACAGGTCTGAACTGGATAAACTTGACGGGCAACTGAAAGGTTTTGAGGAGATTAATGAAGAGCAGATTTCTGTTCAAAAAGAAAATTTAAATACCGAACAAAAGAAACTTCAGGAAGCAAAAGAAAATTTCCAGAAAATCTCTGATGCCTTTCAGCAGCTTAAAAATCTTAAACTTGATTTTGAAAATCTACAGCAGAAAAAAGACCGTTTAAATATCGTATCGGCGCAGAAAGCTGAAATTGACATTTTAGAAACTCAAACTGATTTGTATGACCAAATTTCCCGTGATTTTATTCCTTTAATTTCAGAGAAAAACAAGCTTTCTAAAGAGATTTCGGGAAAGCAGACGGAAGCAGAAAAGCAGATTACAATTGTTCAGGAAACTGAATTACAGTTTAATACGATAAAAAAGCAACTTGCTCTTCTTCAGCCGCAATTTGAGGTATTGGAACAATCTAAAATTCAGGAAAATGATTTAAGCCTGATTTTGCAAACGCTGATTTATTCAAATGAAATTAAAAACCTTCAGGAAAGAACTCAAAAAGGGTCAAAAGAAGTAACTGAGGTTGAAGAAAAAAGGAAAAATATTCAACAAAATATCGATCAGCTTTCTAAAGAAATTGAAACATTAAAGACACAAAAGCTCGATTCTACTCTACTTTTAAACGTCGGAAATTGGTTTATTCAACAGAAAAACTTCAACAATTCACAAGAAGAACAAACTGAGAAAATAAGAAAACAACAACTTCAGATTGAACAGATTTCAGAGGAATTAAAGGCTTTTCCGGATCATTTTAAAGACAATTTTGAAAGTAAAAAAGCGGCTCTGGAATCTCAGAAGAAAGCATTTTCTCAAAAGCTTGATCATTTAAAAATTCAACAGGAATTGGCAAAATTTTCCAGTGAACTCCATAACGGCGAAGCTTGTCCGCTTTGTGGCTCGTCTGAACATCCGAATATTGTAGAATTTCACGATGTAAATGCAGAATTAAAAGAAATTCAGGAGAAAATTCAAACCGCCGATCTTGAAATTTCGACTCTTCAAAAACAGGAAACTGAGATCGAAAAAATTCTGGAAAGGAAAAATATTTTTGAAAATCAGTTAAAAGCGGAACAGGAAGCTATTTCTCAAATTCAGAAAAATATTCAAAATCATCTTCAAAATTTTACGTGGACAACTTTTAATCCTGAAAATGAATCTGAGTTTGAACAAAAACGTTCACAATCGCTGGAAACGGAAAAACAGATTGAGCTTATCAGTCAAAATATTTCTAAAGAGCGCGAAACGTTAGGAAAAGAACTGGAAAACCTGGAAAAATATCAAAAAGCGCTAGAAACTTTTAAAATTCAGGAAGCCAAAAAAGAAGAACAAATCAACACCAATCGTTCTAATCTAAAGTTATTAAACTGGGAAAATTATCATCTAAAAACCTCGGAAGAAGTTGAAAATAGCTATCAAAAATTAGCAAAATCAAATATTGAAACGGAGAAAAATTATCAGGAATTAACTCAAAAAGAAAAAGAACTTTCTCCGAAACTGGCAGAACAGAAAACGATTTTCAGTCAGTTGGAAAAGCAGATTTCAGAGCTTCAACAGGAGATTTCTTCTAATCTGGAATGTATCAATTTGTCGTTATCCGAAAATAATTTCAGCGATTTTAGTCAGGTTGAAAATATTCTGGAAAAGAAAATCAATGTCGTAGAATCAAGAAATACGATTCAAAAATTCAGAATAGATTTTGAAACGTTGAAAAACGGAATTCTCGAACTGGAAACGAAGCTGAAAGATTTCTCTTTTGATAAAGATCAATTTATTTTAAAAGAAACCGAGTTTAATCAAGCTGAAAATGAATTAAAGCAAATCAACGATTCTGTAGTAAAACTTATTGCTGAAATTGAAAGACTAGAAAAAGAATTCCGCAAAAAAGAAGATTTACTGAAAGAACATACAAAACTTCAGAAACGCTCTGAAAATTTGAAAACGATGATCAATCTGTTTAAAGGTGCCGGTTTTGTGCAATATGTTTCGTCGATTTATCTGCGCCAGTTGTGCGATCATGCCAATATCAGGTTTCACAGAATGACCCGAAACCAACTTAGTCTTCAACTGAATGAAAATAATGATTTTGAGATCATCGATTATCTCAACGAAGGTCGAAGCCGAAGCGTAAAAACACTTTCCGGAGGACAGGCTTTTCAGGTTTCGCTAAGTCTTGCGCTTGCTTTGGCAGAAAGTGTTCAGGTTAATTCTCAATCGGAAAAAAACTTCTTTTTTATTGACGAAGGTTTCGGAACTCAGGATCTGGAATCGGTGAATATTGTCTTTGAAACCCTTAATGCGCTTCAGAAAGAAAACAGAATTGTGGGCATTATTTCGCATGTCGAAGAGCTTAAAGAAAAAATTCCTGTTGCGCTGGAGATTATTAAAGACGAAGAACGCGGGAGTTTGATACAAATTATATAAGTGTTTTATTTATAAAATTTTATATAAAATCAAGATCAATTTACAACCTCAGCAACTTCTTTTGATTACATTTGAAATATTAAAAATAATAATGCAAAATTTACCTCTTATCTTAAAACCCGGAAAAATAAAAAGCGTGCTCTTCATTCTGATCAGTACGACTTTTATCGTTTTGGGAATTACACTTCTTGACAAAAATATGTTTATCGCAGTTTTAAATATTGTGTTTTTTGGAATATGCTTACTTATTTTCCTCATTAATTTCGTTCCTAATGCGTCTTATCTTAAAATTGATGAAAGAGGAATCGAAATGAAAAACCTTTTCCGTACTACATTTATTCCTTGGCAAGCTGTGAGTAGTTTCAAGACAAAATATATTTTCATTAATAAAATGGTGACGTTCGATATTGATGAAAAGCTTCTTGAAAATACTAAAATGAAGTCAAAAACAGGCGCATTTCCCGATACTTATGGAATGTCTGCAAAAAATCTTGCCGAACTTCTTAATGAATATAAAGCGAAGTTCGCGACTGTTTAAATGAAAAAACGATTGCGACATATTATCTTGATTCCGTTACTGTTAACAATTTCCATGATTTATTAAAGAGAAACCTCCGTTGAAAATTTTCAGCGGAGGTTTTATTTTATAGATTTTGAATAAACGGTTTTACTTCTTTTCCGAACAATTCGATCGATTTCATCATTACATCGTGAGACGGATCTCCGACATCCATGTGACCGATGAATCTTGTAATTCCGAAAATTTCTTTCAGGTAAGCAATTTTGTCGGTAACTTCTTTCGGATTTCCGATGAATAAAGCTCCGTCTTTGCTCCTTCCGCCGTCATACTGCATCTTTGTGTAAGGAGCCCAACCTCTGGACGAACCGATTCTGTCCATCTGAGATTTGTAATTATCGAAATATCCGTCGATAACCTTCGCATCATCGCTTACAAAAGTATGAGAATGAACGGCAATCTGCATTTTTGAAACATCGTGACCTGCTTTTTGATATTCTTGTTTATAGAAATCAATTAAGTTTTTAAACTGAATCGGCATTCCTCCAATAATTGCAACAACTAAAGGCATTCCCAACTGAGCTGCACTTAAAACTGATTGTGGAGTTCCTCCGACAGCTCTCCAGATTGATAATTTACCCTCATTTTTTGCTCTCGGATAAACCGTCTGATTCTGCATCGGCGCACGAAGTTTCCCAGACCACGAAACGTTTTCTTCTGAATTTATTTTTAATAATAATTCTAATTTCTCGTCGAAAAGCTCTTCATAATCATTCAAAGAATATCCGTATAAAGGGAAAGATTCGATGAAACTTCCACGACCAACGAAAATCTCTGCACGACCGTCAGAAATCAAATCTAATGTTGAAAAATCTTCATATACTTTTACAGGTTCTGATGAACTTAAAACCGTCACACCACTCGCCAATTTTATATTTTTCGTAATACTTGCTGCTGCAGCCAGAACCATTTCAGGGGAAGAAACTGCATAATCTGCACGGTGATGCTCTCCCATTGCAAAAACATCAATTCCCACCTCATCCATTAATTTTACCTGCTCCAAAATTTCGCGGATTTTTATTCCTGCATCTCTATATTTTCCGGTTGTGTTGTCGACTGATAAATCGCCAAACATTCCTATTCCTAATTCCATATTGTTGATTTTAGTTAAGCAAAATTAGGATAATTAAGAGGCAAAAACATTGATGAATGATAAGAAAGAAGAGTGAGATTAAGCCTTAATTTTATTCTTAAGCTTTAAGAATTGTTTTTCGAAAAGATGATAAGATAATACGGAAGCTATTACAGAAGAAATGAATGATAGGGTAATTATTACGATCCAATTTAGTTCAAACTGGCTTCCTATTTTAACGAATAACATCATAAAGATCGTATGAAATAAGTATAATCCGTAGGTATATTTCCCAAGTTTGGCCAAGATACTTTTGTCGGAAATTTTAAATACATTTTTGTCGCCCAAAGTAAATAAAATTAACACTGAAAATAAAATACTGAACAGAAGTGAACTCACTTTTAAATCAGAAATTACATTTACGTTGGCAATAAGAACAATAACCGCCAAAACTGTTACCGCATATACATATTTAAAAACAGCCGGAATTTGTTCCAACTTTTTAATAATATCTTTCTTAAAAACAAAAATATAAGCCGGAATTGCCCCAAAAGCGAAGTAATGGATATTCGTAAAAAGATCTAAAGTATCCAAGTTATATTTTTCGTAAATGGTCTGCATTAAAAATGAAAAAATAATACAACCAATAAGAAGTTTCGGAATGTTCTTTAAAGAAATAAAAAGCCAAGCCCCAGAAAATATAAAAATGTTCTTCTATACAAAGCGACCAAATCACCGTTATCGGAGAGACATTAGGAAGCTGTTTTTCGAACATACCTACATAATTTTCGAGAAATGTCAACGTGAAAAACCAATTTGGCTGATATCCTTCATTGGAATAAGAAATATTAAAAAAATTAAGAATAAAAGGCGTACACATCGCAAATAAAATCATGGCGTAATACAAAGGCCAGATTCTTAATATTCTTCTTTTGAAAAACTTTTTTAGCGGAACTTTCCCCTGATTATTAATTTTCTCAAGGATGAGAATATAAGTGATTAAAAAACCACTTAAAACAAAGAAAAAAGAAACACCAATCCCTCCTTCCTTCGAGAAATAGTGCAAAAAACTATCTGCAGGAACGGGGGAATGGCGTAGGAAAACTAATAAAAAAGACAGAAATCTTAACGAATCAAGCGTATGAAAGTGTACCCTATCTGTTTTTATAAAGTTCATTCTATATTTTTAAATATTATTTCTTCAGATTCTGATCAAAATAATCTGTTACTTTCTGCATTAAATGTACTCTATCTTTTCCGATCACATTGTGCGGATGTCCGGGATATACAAAATAGTCTAATTGTACTCCGTTATCAACGGCAGATTTGATGAATTTAATGGAATGCTGCCAAACAACGACATCATCCTGCGCTCCGTGAATCATCAATAATTTTCCTTTCAGATTCTGAACTTTATCCAGAAGATTCGCATTTGCATAGCCTTGAGGATTTTCCTGCGGCGTATCCATATATCTTTCGCCATACATGATTTCGTACATGCTCCAGTCGATTACAGGACCTCCCGCAACGCCTACTTTGAAAACATCAGGCTTACGAAGCATAAAACTTGTCGTCATAAATCCACCAAAACTCCATCCGTGAATTCCCATTTGCTCCGAATCTACATAAGGAAGAGACTGTAAATACTCAACTCCCTTCATTTGGTCGTTTATTTCCGTTGTTCCTAAATTCCTGAAAACAGCCTGCTCGAATTTCATTCCACGGTTTGAAGAACCTCTTCCGTCCATCGTGAAAATGATGTATCCGTTTTGAGCCATATATTCATACCAAAGGTTTCCAGATGCGGGGAACGTATTTGTAATTAACTGTAAATGCGGTCCGTTGTATAAATAAACAATAACAGGATATTTTTTGTTCGGATCAAAATTCGTCGGAAGAATGATCTTTCCATATAAAGGAGTTTCCGTCGTCTGCTTTTAGATTTACATTTTTAATTTCAGGTCGCTGATAATTTTTTAATGTATTTTCTGCCGTAAGAAGATTATTTGTTTTTAACGTATTTGTATTAATAACATTCACAACTCTTGGTGTATCGGCGTTGCTGTAAGAATCATACAGATAATTTCCGTCACTGCTCAAAACTCCTGTGTGAACACCTTCTGCAGCATCTAATTTTTGCATTTTGAAGTTCGTCCAGTTGATTCTGTATAAATGTTTTTCCAAAGGCGTTTCTTTCGTAGAAGTGAAATAAATTTCCTTTTTCTTTTCATTAAAACCTAAAATCTCAGTGACCAACCAATCTCCTTTCGTGATCTGGGCAACCAATCCTTTTTCTAAGCTATAATGGAACAAGTGATTGTAACCCGTTCTCTGACTTTGCCAGATAAATTCTGTATTAGAATTCGGGAAGAACGTCAACGGATGTTGTGGCTCAACATATTTGTCGCTTGTTTCTTCGAATAAAGTTTTCACTAAATTTCCTGTTGCAGCGTCATACTGATTCATTTTCATATGATTCTGACCTCTGTTCAGAACGCCTACAAAAATATATTTTGAATCCGGACTCCAAGTTACCGCTGTTAAATATTGGTCTTTTTCACCATCAATTTTCAGGAATGTTGTTGCCTGAGTCTTCATATTGAAAACACCCAAAGTCACCTGATGAGACGTTTGTCCCGCCATCGGATATTTGATGTTGTGGCTCACAGCCGGAGTTACAGACCAGTCGATTACAGGGTAATCTGCAACCATCGTTTGATCCATTCTATAAAACGCTACACTTTCTGAATTTGGAGCTGGGAAAATCCCTGTATCGATTCCGAATTCGTTTCTGTGAACATTGGCAGCACCATTAAGAATATTTTCATCTGAATCATTCGTTACGGCGATTGTTTTTCCGTTTTTACTAACAAATAAATTATTCTTTACCGTAAAAGCAAAAGTCTGGTTATCTCCGAAAACCTTTACATTGGAAGCATCTTTATCTACTTCGGCAGAGGTTTTCGTTTTCCAGTCGCTTCCTGATTTTTCAACCCAAACCATTTTCCCGTTGGAATTAAAATAACCGTTGGAATTGCTGATGAATTTAATTTGTGGAACAGCTTTTAATTTGTTTTCAGCTAAATTTTTATTTAACTGAGTTAAAGACACCAAAGTATCCTGCTTGTTCGTTTTTAAATCAGTAACCAAATATCCTCCTTTCACTGCCTGAATGTATGATTTTCCATCATTAGACCATGAAAACTGAGAGATATTTTTTACTGCAAGATTGCTTCTCAAGCCATTTACAGCTTCCGCCATCGTAAATTTTTGAGTCTGAGCAAATGCCGAACTGCCCAAAACCAGCATCAATAAAGAAAACTTATGTAATTTCATTGTAAAAAATTGAATCCACCAAAAATAAGAAATAAAAATTAACCGTTAAGAAATGTTAAATTAAAAGATTCGTAAAATGAAATAAGGTTCTTAGTTGTTGGTTTCTAGTTTTTAGCAGCATTGTCATCCTTCATTCCACTTCGTTCCATTAAGAATGTATATTGATAAAGTTTTTATACTTTGTTGTCATTTCGTAGGAATCTAGGTACGAATTTTTCTATACTGTTATTTAAAAAGATTGTCGCTTCGCTCCTCGCAATGACAAATAGTAATAGAGACAACAAATATCCTAGCCCCGATTGTAGAGAAAATCCTTTTTTGAAAAAAAAGATTGCAACGGAAAGCGGGAAATAGCTCCAAAAAATAAGTAATGAATAATTGGCAATGAATAATAGATTTTTCCTTCATTGAAATGACAATGATAATAAAAAATAATTGCAGAAATCATTTCTTATCCTACGTCAATGATTTGTACCTGTCATTTGATATAAATTTGCACTATAAATAACAATAAAAAATATATTACAATGGCAACAAAATGGAACCTAGACCCAGCTCACAGTGAACTTACTTTCAAAGTAAAACACATGATGATTTCTAACATTAAAGGAAACTTTACCAACTTTACAGCAGAAATCGAAGCTGAAGATGACACTTTTGCAAACGCTAAAACGACAGCAACCATTCAAACAGATTCTATCTCTACGCACAATACAGACAGAGATAACCACTTGAAGTCTGCAGAATTTTTCAACGCTGAATCAAATCCTACCATTACTTTCGAATCTTCTGCATTGAACAACGAAGTAACAGGAAATCTTACGATCAACGGTATTACACAACCTGTAACACTTGATGTGGATTTCAACGGTATCAACGTAGATCCATGGGGAAATACAAAAGCTGGTTTTTCTTTTGAAGGGAAAATCAACAGAAAGGATTTCGGATTAAACTGGAATGCAGCTCTTGAAGCAGGAGGTGTGATGGTAAGCGAAGAAGTAAAAATCGCAGGAGAATTACAGTTCGTAAAACAAGCGTAATTATTACGGATTTTTTTTGGGAGTCCTGAAAGGGCGACTTAACTAAGAATCAGGATGCAATCCTATTAAAGTCATAAGATCATCCATTAATTTCAATTCATAAAAAGGTTCAGGGATTTCTAAAAACCTTGAACCTTTTCTATTAATCTCCTATCAAAATGAACCTCAACGATCTACAAAACATAAGCGCAAATTTTGGAAACACTCAAAGAATGCCTGTTCTTTTTCTAGGGCACGGTTCGCCGATGAATGCCATTGAAGAAAATCAGTTTGTACAGGGATTCCGAAAAGCAGCAACTGAAATTCCGAAACCGAATGCCATTCTGTGTATTTCTGCACACTGGTTTACCAACGGAAACCATGGTCACCGCGATGGATATGCCGAGAACCATTCATGATTTCGGAGGTTTTCCACAGGCTTTGTTTGATGTTCAGTATCCCGCTTCGGGAAGTCCTGAATTAGCAAGAGAAGCAGCAGAACTTTTAGCTCCTGTTTTGGTTGAGGAAGATCATAACTGGGGATTGGATCACGGCGCTTGGTCGGTGATAAAACATATGTATCCCGAAGCAGATATTCCTGTGATTCAGATGAGTATTGATTATACAAAATCTCCGCAATATCATTTTGATTTAGCTAAAAGATTAAATAAACTTCGCGAAAAAGGAATTTTAATCATCGGAAGCGGAAATATTGTTCATAACTTAAGATTGATCGACTGGAAAAATGTAAACACCGTCGGAGCTGGCTGGGATTGGGCGATTGAAGCCCGTGAAAAGACCAACAACTGGCTTTTGGACGGAAATTTCCAGCATATTATCGATTATCAAAAACAGGGAATTTCTCTGCAATATGCAGTTCCGACTCCCGATCATTATTTGCCGTTGATTTATACTTTAGGTTTAAAAGACAGCTCGGAAAACCTGGATTTATTTAATGATGAATTAATTGGCGGTTCGCTGAGTATGACGAGCGTGAGAATAGGATAAATAAATTTAAATATAGTTTTATAAAAGGAAAAAGTAATGTCGTCGTTGAACAACATTACTTTTTTTATTTAAATAATTTAATTAAAATCTTACTGAACAGCCTGTAAAACATTAATATTTCCGTATCCATAATCTGAATTCGGACTTGGATAATACGTTGCCGACTGCCTCATTTTATTCAAAACCTGATCTCTCGTCCAAGAAGGATTTTTTGCCCAGACCAAAGCTGCAATTCCTGCCGTAGAAGCTGTTGCCACAGAAGAACCACCGACATAATCTGTTTGTCCGTTATAATAACTCAACACCGGAATACTATTTTCGGAAGCTCTTTCCATTTGATACGTAAAATCAATTTCAGAACCGGAATGACAAACGTCGCATTTCTGGTTCGAAGTATTTTCTTTTACTCCTGTGATCGCTTGTGTTTCAGGCATCCAAGCCGGGAAAATAACGCCTACAAAATTCGTAAAGCTTGTAGAAGTTCCGCCAGCGCAGAAAATCAATTTTCCTTTTGAATACGCGTATTTTACACCATCTTCAATTTTTCCGACAGAGAAAATATGTCCCATCGACATGGAAATTATTTTAACATTATTGTTATTTCCTAATTCTGTAAAAGCGATTTTAACACCGTTTTGTTCGTGATAGCCTTCCAATACAACATTTGAAGCCCCTCTGTAAGTCACCAAATTCGCATTATAAGCCACACCAACCGGTTGCCCCATATTATTTCTCGGAGCTGCCATCGCCGAAGCCATACTGGTTCCATGACCACATTTATCGGCAGAACCGTCATAACCCGTACTCCACGGCCAGATTGAATCTACATACACTCCATTTTTACTGATCGTTCTTCCGGAAGAAAGCCCGTTATTAAAACTGCTTCCCAACAAACTTTGTTCGGGAGAAACGCCGCTATCAATCACTCCGATGGTAATTCCCGCTCCTGTACTGTAGCTCCACGCGTTGATGATATTATGTTTTGTGAAAGACCATGGTGCTTTTGCATTGGGCGATACGGTTGTATAATCTGCTGTATTTAAAACTGTCGATTCAAATCCGCATCCTGAAGAACTTCCGCTGGATTTCGCAGTTCCATTCAACTTATTTTCATTTTCAAAATAATGGTAATCTGCAGGTTCCAGGTAACGGATATTTTTCATTTTTCGAAGAGCGATAATTGTTTCCTGTTTTTCTATCGCAACATCAATTTGATTTAAATATTGATCAGAAGATAACAAAACCCTTTCGGTTTTTCCTTCGTATTTTTTAATTAAATCTAAAATTTCGTTTTCGATTGCTTTATTATTAACATCTAAACTTCTGTCGAAAGAAGATCCAAATCCGATAGAAGCAATTTTATTTCCTTGAAAAATGGCGCTCCAGACAAAATGATCGGAAGATTCGTTCCAGGAAAATCGTCCTTTGGTTTTGATGGTTTCGTTAATTTTCTCATTGATTTGTTTTGCCGATAAAGGATCTTTTTGGGCAACTTCAATGTTGTTCGGACTGTTTTGAAGGTCATCTCTGTTACATGCTGTGAAAACAAAAAACAGCATGAGTAAATAATACACATGTTTTTTCATATAAAATAATATTTTGTTGGCAAAACCAAGATATCACTTTACATTGAATTACAGGCGATTGAAATTTAAATTATCTTTAAATTTATTATGTTTGAAATAATATTTATCTAACATTATGACAATAAAAAAGCTCCCATTTCTGGAAGCTGATTATAATATTTTGTTATTTGTTCGTAGAGGGCGGTGGCGGAGATTGCAGATAACCCATTTTTTCTAAATCTCCATTAATTATTTCCATTACTTTTACCCCCCAACTATTACTGGCATTCTGAATTTCAGTCATTATACTTGGAGAATTCTGGATAACTTTTTTCCCTACATCTGATTTATAAAAAATAAGTAATTGCTCAATTTCCTTTTCGCTAAACTTATTTCCATAAATTTCAACAACTTTATTCACAAGTTCATCAACACTAATTTTCTTTTCAATAGGTTCCCATGCTGACTCAGGAACATGACTGTATTTTTTCTTGTAATTAGAAATCACATCTTTTTCCACTTCTTTAGAAAGAGGGAAAATACCACTTAAAGAAATTAATTCTTTTACTTTATTTTGCTTTGTCTGAGAATATGACAGTACTCCAAACAAAACCATAGCTAGAAAAAAAGCTTTTTTCATTATTAATTAACTACAAATTTTCTTTCATTAATCAACTCAGCAATAGCCAACATATCTTTTCCAATCAATCGGTCTTCTTCAAGTTTTGCGACTTTCGAACGAAGGATTGTATAGTTTTCTTCAATAATTTTTGAGCATTTTGCGGGTCTTCTAAACTCTAAACCTTGAGCAGCAAACATTAATTCAACAGATAAAATATTCACCAGATTCCCAAGAACCTGATTGAATTTTCTTCCCGAAATACTTCCCATAGAAACATGATCTTCCTGTCCTAAACTTGTAGGAATCGAATCCGCAGAAGCCGGGAAACATAACGTTTTGTTTTCCGTTACCAACGCTGCAGAAGTGTATTGAGGAATCATAAATCCTGAATTTAATCCTGAGCTTTCCGTTAATAATCTTGGTAAACCGTATTTTCCTTCCAATAATAAATAACTTCTTCTGTCTGAAATATTTCCTAATTCTGCTGCAGCCAAAGTGGCGTAATCTAAAGGCATTGCCAATAATTGACCGTGGAAATTTCCTCCAGAAATAGATTCTTCAGCACTTAAAACAATCGGATTGTCTGTTACTGAATTTAATTCCGTTTCAGCCAGCATTTTAAGATGTTCAAACGCATTTCTGCTCGCTCCGTGAACCTGTGGAACGCATCTCATCGAATAAGGATCCTGAACTCTTTCACAATCTTCATGAGCTTTCATGTTTTCAGAACCTTTTAAGAATTTCAACATTCTTGCTGCTACTTTTTTGCTTCCTTCAAATGGTCTTATATCGTGAAGTTCTTTTTTAAACGGACTTGCAGAACCTCTGTATGCTTCAAGGCTCATTGCAGCGGTCATATCTGCCAAATCCAATAAATATTCGAATTTCTCCAACCCTTTAATCGCGTGAGAAAGAATAAACTGAGTTCCATTAATTAATCCTAATCCTTCTTTCGGACCTAAAGTCAATGGTTCAAGGTTATTTTTTTCTAAAACTTCTGCAGTTTCAAAAATCTCATTTCCAACCCAAACCTGACCTAATCCTAAAAGCGGTAAAACCAAATGAGCCAAAGGCGCCAAATCTCCCGAAGCTCCTACAGAACCTTGTTCCGGAACTACAGGGATAATGTCTTTCTCCAACATTAAAATCAATCGCTCGATCACTTCTAAAGAAACTCCCGAAAACCCTTTCGACAAGGCATGAACTTTAGCAATGATCATAATTTTCGAAAATTCTTTATCAATTGGTTTTCCCACACCTACTGCGTGAGAAATAATTAAGTTATATTGTAAAAGAGCCGTTTCGTCAGCCGAAATCTTCGTGTCACAAAGAGGTCCAAAACCGGTATTAATACCATAAACACATCTGTCTGACGCTACAATTTGCTGAACGTTTTTTTGAGATTTTAAAATCTGTTCTTTCGCCGCTTTATTAAGTTTAGCTTTATTTGGAGCTTTACAGATCTCCAAAACATCATGGAAACTGAAAACATCTACACCGTATATCATTCTCTAAAAATTTGTCTTAAAATTACACATTTACATATAATTGGAAAAACTAATTTTTTCGCCTTTCTATTTTTCTGAAATTTTTATCTTTTACCACAAAAGGTACTGTGTTCATTTCCAAATATTTTCAGATATTTGTATAAACTATTTAAGGAGAATATTTATTCATCCTGTGTAGGCAGGCGCAACCCTGTCTATTTTTTTATTTTCTATATAATTAGGATCAAATTCCATATTGCTTTTCCAAAGTTTATAAATTAAAATGAGCAACTTTCTTGCGACTGCTATTACTGCTATTTTTTTCACAGGTTTTCTGTCTTTTAGATTGTTATAAAACTCTTTCATTAACGGATTGAATCTGGTTGCACATAAAGCGGGCATATATAAAGAATGGCGGATAAAACTGTTTCCCTTTTTAGATATTCTTGTCTTCCCTTCCTTATTCCCAGACTGATTGTGCTGAATATCTAAACCTGCATAACTTGCCAGTTGTCTTCCATTTGTTATTAACGCAAAGGCATTGGTTTCTGCAATAATACATATTGTTGTAATAAAACTTACTCCCGGAATACTGCATATTTTTTTAACTTTATCAGAAAACTCTGTATCAGACATTACTAAAAGCCTAAGTTCCGACTCGATCTCCGATACCTGTACTTCTAATAAGGAAACCTGTGTTTTTAACCTTTTTTGAGTGGAGACAGGGCAGTCATGACTGTGATGTTTTGCATGAAGCTGATTCTTAGCCTGATTGATTTTAGCTTTTACTTCACGGTATTCACGGCTTAAAAATTTTAAATCACGCATAATTTTAGTAGGCATATTCCAGGTTCTTAATTTCCTTTCCAATCCTAACCTGCATAAAACCTCTGAATCCTTTTGATCTGTCTTGGTTTTCACATTAAGACTGCGGGAATAATGCTTCACCATATTGGGTAATAGCACAGATAATTTACAATGATGCTCATTTAAAAAATAAGCCAAATGCTCATAATAAACGCCCGTGGCTTCCATTACATAAAATACTTCTCTTGAGGCATTCTGTTCATCCGACCACTGCAATAATTCTTTATATCCACAATAGTCATTTTTAAATCTTTTACTCTTCCCAAATTTTTGATTTTGAAAGCTGTCTGAAGTTCCAAAACAACAGTCTAGATAATCTTTTGAAATATCAATACCGATACATTGCTTTTCCATGATGTTTAATTTTAAGTGAAAAAACTGCAGTTTCTTGTAATCTTTTCTCGCATTTATACGGAATGTAAAAACTTCCTAAGTACTGTTCAGATTTTAAAGAAACTTAGAGACAGAGAATCTTTCTTTTTCCGGTATATTAATAAAAATTACCTCTCACAAAATATTTCTGCTGCCTCTTAGTTTTATTATTTAAAGTAACTTATATTTATAAATACAAACATACGAGAGACAAAAGAAATGATTAGGGAAAGAATTATAAAAGTTTACAAAATGTAGGGTCTTTATTGAACAGTTTATTTTGTTTACTATTGAAAGCTTTCTAATATGATAAAAATCTTTTGCATCTTTTGCGGTTTAAAAATATCATACAAGTAAATTAATTTCCTATTTTTACTGCCGAAATAAAAAATTAATAACCCTATGAAACTTAAAACTTTGTTGCTTGCATTGTTGCTTGTAAGTACAGCTTCTTTCGCACAGAAAGTGAAATACTCTAAAGAGGAGATCAAAAAGATGGAACAATATCTTTTTAATGAAGGATTTAACACACCATCTCCCAAAAAAACATCCACTATTATTTTAAAAGACGGAACTTCCTATAAAGGTTTCTGTGGTAAAATAGATACTAAAAAAGGACAAATTTTTGAAGTTTCTCTTAAAGACAGTATCACGAAAAAACCTACTGTTTTTGTTGCCGATAACATCAGTGAAATGTATTTATATCCAAATGAAGCTGAAAAATTCATGAAAGTTGCAAAATACATGGGCAATATCAGAAATTATCAGACGAAAAAACTTAAGAATACGACAACAAAAGATCGTATTCACTTTGTAAATCAAACCGTTTCTTTGAAAAATAAAAAAGACGATAAAGAATTCTTAATGCAGGTAATTAATCCGGAATTTGATGATATTATTTCTGTTTATCACGATCCGAGAGCAAAGGAAACGACAGGTTTTTCTGTAATGGGTTCTCCAAGTCTTGGCGGTGGCGTGATAAAATCTTATTATGTAAAAAAAGGAGATAAAGTTATGTGGCTTCACAAAGATGATTTTGAAGACAACTACGATTTCTTATTTGGAGATAATGCAGAATTCATGAAAAAATATCCTAAAAACTCTGTTGAGTGGGATTATTTCAGCTTTCTTATTTATGAATATACTGAAATGGCGGGATAAAATTTAATTTTAACATATATTATAAAGCTGTAGATTTTCTACGGCTTTTTTTGTGCCTTTAAATTCCGTAATTTTGTTCTATGAATCCTTCTTTAGAATTACAACTCAAAACTTTACCTTCAGAACCGGGCGTTTATCGTTATTATGATAAAAACGAACAGCTTTTGTACGTCGGAAAAGCGAAAAATCTAAAGAAAAGAGTTCTCTCTTATTTTAATAAAAACCTTCCCGGATACAGAAACCAGAATCATGGTCGGGAAAATTCAACGACTGGAAACTACCATTGTAAACAGCGAATACGACGCACTTTTATTGGAAAATAATTTGATAAAAGAACATCAGCCGTTTTATAATGTGATGCTGAAGGATGATAAAACCTATCCGTGGATTTGTATTAAAAATGAAGATTTTCCGAGGATTTTTTTGACAAGAACTAAAATTAAAGACGGTTCAGAATATTACGGACCCTATGCAAAAGTACGTCCTGCAAAAATTTTACTGGATACGATTAAACATATTTATAAATTAAGAACTTGTAATCTCAATCTTGCTCCCAATAAAATTGACGACGGAAAATATAAAGTCTGTCTTGAATATCATATTAAAAATTGTGAAGGACCTTGTGAAGGGTTGGAAAGCAAGGAAGATTATGATGAAAAAATTGATGCGATCCGTGGAATCATCAAAGGAGATTTCCGGAAAGCAAAAGAATATCTGGTGAATCAGATGATGAAATATGCCGAAAATTTACAGTTTGAGCAGGCGCAATTCATCAAAGAAAGAATAAATGCTCTTGAAGATTATCAGACTAAAAATACGGTTGTAAACCCAAGTATCGATGACGTAGACGTATTTGGAATGACGAGTGATGAAACTGCCGCCTACGTCAATTTCTTTAAAATAAGAAACGGAAATATTATTCAGAGTTTTACCACAGAAATTAAAAAAATCCTTGAGGAATCCGATGAAGATATTCTGGAAGAAGCGTTGATTGAAATCCGACAAAAATTTGATTCCAATTCAAAAGAAGTCCTTTTACCGTTTCATTTATCTGTTGAAATCCCGAATGTGAAACTGATCGTTCCTAAAGTTGGTGATAAAAAACGTATCGTTGAACTGTCTGAGAAAAATGCGAAAGAATACCGTTTGGAAAAATTAAAACAGGTGCAAATCCTTGATCCGGAAAGACATGCCAACAGAATCATGGCTGAAATGAAAAAGCTCTTGAGAATGCCTGTTGAACCGCGCCATATTGAAGGTTTTGATAACTCGAATATTCAGGGAACGAATCCCGTTTCGGCGTGTGTTGTTTTTAAAGACGGAAAGCCAAGCAAGGCAGATTACAGAATTTTTCACCCAAAAACGGTAGTTGGTCCTGATGATTTTAAAACGATGGAAGAAGTGATATTCCGTCGTTATAAAAGAATGCTGGATGAAGGTGAAACTTTGCCACAATTAATATTAATTGACGGTGGAAAAGGGCAATTGTCTTCTGCTGTAAAAAGTTTAAAATTATTAGGACTTTATGGAAAAATAACGATCGTAGGAATTGCCAAACGTTTAGAAGAAATTTTCTTTCCGGAAGATCCTATTCCGTTATATCTCGACAAAAAATCTGAAACGCTGAAGATTTTACAGAGAGTGAGAGATGAGGCGCACCGTTTCGGAGTAAAGCATCACAGAGTAAGAAGAACAAATTCTACGATAAAATCTGAGTTGGAGGAAATTTCCGGTGTTGGAGAAAAAACAATCGAATTACTTTTATCTAAATTAAAATCTGTAAAACGCATTAAAGAGGCAAATTTGGAAACTTTGGAAGAGATTTTAGGAAAGAGTAAGGCTAAGGTTATTCATGAGTTTTTTAATAATAATTAACTAAAACCTTTCTTAATTAAGGTAAGACCTTGAAACATTTTTAGTTATCATTACAATTTTTAAACTTATAAGTAAAAATCCATTGTTATTAATAATATGTAACATTATTTCAAAATATTTGTCAATTTGATTTTTTTTATATAAATTAGTTCAAAAGTTAATATAACATCTATTAGCTTTTTATGAAAAAAACAACTTCATATTTAAATTTACACAGAAAAGTCCTCGTTATGAGGACTTTCTTTATTCTGATAAGTGATTATGATTATTTTTTTGAAAATACTTCTTTAGAATATTCTCCATTTCCTTGTGGAATTTCTATCACTACATTTCCATTTTCAAAATATCCCAGTGTAGAATCTCCGTTTTGTAGCTTTACTCTGAAAACATCACTTTTAGTGGTTGCTTTAAAGGTTGCAAATGGAGAAGAAACTGTTTGAACCTACTAAAATAAACTGACTGTTATCAATTTGAATTCTCTGCAGATCCATTTTACCATTGCTAAATTTTTGAGCCCCATTATCGGTTGAAATTGCCGAAACTGTAGCTGTTGTTGCGACCTGAGTATTATTTGTAGTCGTTTCTTGTATTTTAGTTTGAACCTGATTAATCGGATTAGCCGGCGAAATAGAAACATAAGTCTGCTTCAAAGCATCCTGATATCCTTCTTTGTATTCTTTAATACTTGAAGACCCTTTTATTGATGATATTACTTTATCATTACAATCTTTAAACTGTACCGATACTTTATTTCGCAAAAACCCGCTGTCATTAATAATATTCGCCATTAAAACACTACAAGGATTACTTTGTGCATCAGAAGGCCATTGTAATTTATCCGTTGGAACGATAGTATAATTTTTACTTCTTAAAGTTTTTATTAATAATTCACCCAAACCGAAATCTTCCTTAAAAGTTTCAAATTTAACAGGAACAGAAATATATTTATAATCAGAAACCTTTTGTCCAAAAGCAAACATTGAACAAACGGTAAGTATAAGTATTGATAGTTTTTTCATTTTTTTAATTTTTTAGTCATTTCTAAACTGTCCCATATCCAGTTTCAGAGAGAAGAAATTGGAATAGAAATTTGATCCGCCAATTCCTGAATTGGTAATTGCATAATCCAATGTAAGTCCTCTATATTTGATCCCGATACCTGCACTTGGCTGGAAAGAAACCTTTCTTCTAAGATCTTCAATATCTGTAATCGACTGGAATCTGTTCACCCCTAATCTCACAAAAATCATTTTCTGATAACCCAATTCAGCTCCTGCATAAGGAGTAATACTCGCAAAATCTGTAGAAAGAAGAGCTGCCGTTTTAGCAAAATCAACATTGATTCCGGCTTCTGGCAAGACATAAACGCTGCTGTTGATTTCAAACAGTTTGCTTACCCCTGCATTCAATTTTGGCATTGTTAATTCCATTTTATCTTTTGGAGCAGGGTTGAATTCTTCCCCGTTTACAATCGTAGAAAGTTCTTTTTGGTTCACACTCCAGAAGTTGACTGTAGTTGTTGCATCTCTCAACATACCTCCGATTTTCCATCCGTTATCCATTTTATAGATCGCACCAATATCAAAACCGAATCCGTATCCGTTTGCAAATTTCCCTACATTTCTATAAACGATTTTTGCATTGATACCTACGTCAAGCTTTGTATTTCCTGCAGGATTGAAAGCGTAAGAAAGAATTGCAGCGTAATCGGATTGTGAGAATTTTGTGATTTTATCATAATCAATATTTCCTTCCGTATCGATTAATTGAGTAGTATTCAAAATATTATCAACCCCAAGTCTTACCACAGAAACCCCGAAAACTCCTGTTTCCAACACTTTTGCATAAGCCAGATAATCATATTTTGCAATAGACTCGAAATATTCTGCATGCATCGCTGCTCCCTGCCAATCTTTTTCGATCGCCATCAAACCCGCCGGGTTCCACATTGGAGAATAAACGTCGTCCTGATTGGTAACGACAGCTCCTCCCATTGCCAAACCTCTTGCTCCGGCTCCGATATTCAGGAATTCATTGGAATATTTTCTGATGATCTGAGACTGCGATATCCCAAAAACCAGGGAAAATACGAGTAAAAAATATTTTTTCATCATATATTTTGATGCTTAATTTAACGTTTTTTGTTTCTTAGCTTTTATTAATCCGTTGGCAATGATTGCCAGTATCATAACTCCTGAAGCGATATAAAAAATCGGACTCATGTGTTCTGATTCCCCAAAGATAAAAAAAGCTAGTATAATTCCGTAGACCGGTTCTAAATTAACTGTTAAAATTAGTGTAAAAGGCGAAATATATTTCATCAAATTCACAGATTCCAACATCGGGAAAGCAGTGAAAACACTTGCCAACAAGCATATTAACGCAATATCGCGGTAACTTATTTCATTCATGTGAAAAATTTGCCCCGAAAACACATAAATTATCATTAATATAAACCATCCGGAGAAAATTTCGTAAAAAATAATGTTTCCAGAGCTTGTTTTCCCAAACATCTTCCCGTTAAAAACAGAAAAGATCGTCCCGAAAACAGCACAAAGAACTCCGTAAAGAATTCCTTCCTTAAATCGAAACTCTGTTTTAAATATTAATAAAATACAGGCAACGATCACAATTCCCATAAT
Source organism: Chryseobacterium ginsenosidimutans (assembly GCF_024807225.1). Classification (GTDB taxonomy): domain Bacteria; phylum Bacteroidota; class Bacteroidia; order Flavobacteriales; family Weeksellaceae; genus Chryseobacterium; species Chryseobacterium ginsenosidimutans. The sequence continues at coordinate 1,081,715 of NZ_JANUCO010000001.1, read as the reverse complement.
TACTTCAGAAGCATCAATCTTTCTTTTAAAAATAACAGGCTCTAAAATCGAAGCAAATAAGGTGGATAAAGACAGGCAACTTAATGCAATGGAAACATTGGAAACTTTAATAGAATGAAAGAAACAGTACCAATGCAGCGCCATCGCAAAACCAATGGCAGCCAATTGAAAGAAAATTTTCTTTGAAACCTTAATACTGTCTTTCTTGAAAACTCTGATGTAAACAAAAAGGCAAATTGCTGCAAACAACATTCGGTAGAAAACAAGAATCTGTGCATTCGCATGAATCAGTTTTCCTAAAATTGCAGTAAATCCCCATAAAAATATAATTAAATGCAATCTGAAAAGAGCTAATTTATGCATATCCTACCTACTTTTAAATTTTGTGCAAATTTACAAATAGCTTTTACAAATCAATAAAAATTTTGTATTAAAAGTGTCAATTTTTTGAGGAAATTTTCATTTTCAAATTAATTTTAAAAATAAAATGAATCGTTTAATGATTTTGAGATAAATTAAAATAAAAAACCCTGAAAATCGGTTGAACTTTCAGGGCCTTCAAATAATAAACTATTAAAAAAATAAACTAGGAACTTAGAGTATTTATATAGAAACTTTCATTCCTAATACTCTATTGTAAAGTTAGCAAAATACGCACCAAAAAAAATATATTAATTGTTAAATGTTTCATAATTTTCTGAAAACCAATTTATTAAACATTTGTTTTACTTCAATTTGAATTCCTATTAAAAATAGTATCTTTAAGCGGAAAAAATTGAAATTTTTATGGACATTGAATTCAACAAACGAGAAGATCAAAACAGATTAAAATTATCCGAAATAAATCGCTTACTCGCTGACATCAAAAAAGGAGGAGGAGAAAAAAGGCTTCAAAAGCTACGTGACGAAGGAAAAATGACGGCAAGAGAAAGAGTAGAATATCTTCTCGATAAGGATTCAGATTCCATAGAAATTGGTGCTTTTGCAGGATACGAAATGTATGAGGAACATGGCGGCTGTCCAAGTGGCGGTGTTGTAGTGGTAATGGGATACGTTTCCGGAAGACAATGTCTTATTGTTGCCAATGATGCTTCTGTAAAAGCTGGAGCTTGGTTTCCTATCACAGGAAAGAAAAACCTGAGAGCTCAGGAAATTGCCATGGAAAACAGGCTTCCGATTATTTATCTGGTAGATTCTGCGGGAGTTTATCTTCCGATGCAGGATGAAATCTTCCCAGACAAAGAAATGTTCGGAAGAATTTTCAGAAATAATGCCAAAATGAGTGCTGCAGGAATCATCCAGATTTCAGCCGTAATGGGTAGTTGTGTCGCAGGAGGAGCTTATCTCCCAATCATGAGTGACGAAGCGATGATCGTGGAAGGAACAGGCTCTATTTTCCTTGCAGGAAGCTATTTGGTGAAAGCTGCGATTGGAGAAACTATTGATAACGAAACGTTGGGAGGAGCGACAACGCACTGCTCGATTTCCGGAGTTACCGATTATAAGGCTAAAGATGATAAGGATGCTTTAAACAGAATTAAAAACATCATGAAATCTTTAGGGTCTAATGACAAAGCAGGTTTCGACAGAATCGAAAGTGCTCTGCCAAAAGAAAAACCTGAAAATATTTTCGGAATTATGCCTGCATTGAGATCAGAGCAATATGATACTTTTGACATCTTAAAATGTTTAGTCGATAATTCGGAATACGAAGAATATAAACCAGATTACGGGAAAAGCATCATCTGTGCGACGGCAAGAATCGACGGTTGGTCTGTAGGAATTGTAGCCAATCAAAGAAAATTGGTGAAAAGCGGAAAAGGTGAAATGCAGTTTGGTGGTGTAATTTATTCTGATTCTGCCGATAAAGCGACAAGATTTATTGCTAATTGTAATCAAAGAAAAATTCCTTTGGTATTTTTACAGGACGTAACGGGTTTCATGGTAGGTTCAAAATCTGAACACGGAGGAATCATCAAAGACGGAGCGAAAATGGTAAATGCCGTTTCCAATTCTGTTGTTCCGAAATTTACTATCATTACAGGAAATTCTTACGGAGCAGGAAATTACGCCATGTGCGGAAAAGCGTATGATCCAAGATTGATCGTAGCTTGGCCATGGGCAGATCTTGCAGTAATGGGTGGAGCTCAGGCTGCAAAAGTTTTAGCACAAATTCAGGAATCTACTTTGAAAAAACAAGGGAAAGAAATTACCGACAAAGAACGTAACGAAATTTTAGATTCGATTTCAAAAAAATATAAAAAGCAAACAGAAGCAACGTATGCTGCGGCAAGATTGTGGACAGATGCCATCATTAATCCTGTAGATACCAGAAAATGGATTTCCATGGGTATTGAAGCTGCGAATCATTCTCCGATTACTGAGAAATTTAATATGGGAGTTATTCAGGTTTGATAAAAATTTACAAATAAAATTGAGCAATAAAAAAGATGTGGAATTAGTTTTCCACATCTTTTGTTTATAATAATATCTTTAAATTGACTTAAGAAAAGAAAACACCCGTTTTGAAACGTTCTTTATTCAATTTTTTATTAACAGCTAATCCCCAAAGGATAAATTCTTTCAGGAACAAAAGATCTTCTTCTTTGGTATCGGGTTGATATTTTTCAATAATCTGGTCAAGCGGATTGATACGATTAAGATTTTTCGCATAAGCTTCATCCGAAGATTCGTCTGTAATTTCCAAAAATCCATCGTCTTCCAAAAACCAATCGGTAATTTGGCTAAACGGACCATCAATAGTCTTTTTTTCCAACTTTTCAACTTTCGGAAAGTACGATGTAAACAAAGTTCTTATCGCATTATCGATCAATAATTGAGCGACTGCTTCTGCACCTTCTTGCTCACCTTCATAGACCAATTCCACTTTTCCTGTGATCGCAGGAATTACTCCAACAAAATCACTTAATCTTACAGAAGTTTTTTCTTCGCCCGTCAATAATGATCTTCGTTCTGCGGTACTCAATAAATTTTCAAAAGCGGTAATACTCATACGAGCACTTACTCCACTTTTTGAATCTACATATTCACTTTCACGAGCTTCAAAACCGATTTGCTCCAAAAGATCTTTCGCTAAAGTAGGAACATATACAGAATTTTCCTGACGCTTGTCCAAACTGGATTCATATTTTGTAATCTCTTTTGCAATATGAATATTTTCAGGATAATGCGTTAAAATCTGTGATCCGATACGGTCTTTCAGCGGAGTTACAATGCTTCCTCTGTTGGTATAATCTTCCGGATTCGCAGTAAATACAAACTGGATGTCTAAAGGCATTCTCACCTTAAAACCACGAATCTGAATATCACCTTCCTGCAAAATATTAAACAAAGAAACCTGAATTCTCGCCTGAAGATCCGGCAATTCATTAATCACAAAAATACAACGGTTCGCACGCGGAATCATCCCAAAATGAATCACACGGTCGTCTGCATAAGAAAGTTTCAAATTGGCAGCTTTGATGGGATCTACATCACCGATAAGATCGGCAACCGTAACATCCGGAGTCGCTAATTTTTCGAAAAATCTTTCATCGCGATGCAACCATTCTATCGGCGTATTATCACCTTCTTCTTTGATAAGTTCTTTCGCATAACGCGAGATCGGATTGAAAGGATCATCATTAATTTCGCTTCCTCCCACAAACGGAATCCACTCATCCAATAAAGTGGTCATCATTCTCGCCAGTCTGGTTTTTGCCTGACCTCGAAGACCTAATAAATTGATGTTATGACGACTGAGAATAGCATGTTCCAATTGAGGAATAACGGTGTTTTCATACCCGAAAATTCCCTCAAATACAGACTCTTTATTAAGAATTTTACTCCTTAAATTATCTCTTAATTCATCTTTGATGCTTTTTACTTTATATTCTGATGCTTTTAGTGAACCTAATGTTTTTATATCTGGCTTTGCAGTCATTGTATTTAAAATCTGATTTATAATTCTTTGAAATAGTATTTAATGCTTAATCATTTAGTTAAACATTAATTATTTAATTTTTTAACGTAATCTTCTTTTACGATTGGCTTCATAATCTTCAAAAATCATGTTACCTAAGCCATTAAGACCTGTATAAAAGGCTTTCCCTTGGTTGGCTTCTGTAAATTCATTAATAAAATGTTGAAGATAAGGATCTTGAGCAATCATAAAAGTAGTAACAGGAATGTGTAATCTTCGAGCTTGAGCAGCCATATTATAGCATTTTTGAACTACATATTCATCCAAACCGTTAGAATTCATATAATAACTTCCATCAGCTTCACGTACGCAACTTGGCTTTCCGTCGGTGATCATGAAGATCTGCTTATTGGTATTTCGTTTTCTACGCAAAATATCCATTGCCAATTGAAGTCCGGCAACTGTATTCGTATGATAAGGACCAACCTGTAAATAAGGAAGCTCCTGAATTTTCACTGGCCAAGCGTCGTTTCCAAAAACAATAATATCCAACGTATCTTTCGGATATCGTGTCGTAATCATTTCTGCAAGTGCCATCGCCACTTTCTTAGCAGGAGTGATACGATCTTCTCCATATAAAATCATGCTGTGACTGATGTCGATCATCAAAACCGTGCTCATCTGAGATTGATGAATGCTGTCTTCTACAACAAGATCGTCCTCTGTAAGGTGAAAATCTCCAATTCCATTATTGATCTGGGCATTTTTAAGACTTTCTGTAATAGAAATTTTCTCAACAGGATCTCCGAAATTATAATTACGAAATTCCCCCGTTGTATCTTCACCCGAACCACTTTTGTTAGTCTTGTGATTTCCGTTGCCGCTTTTCTCCAGGTTTCCAAAGATTTGCTTTAGAGCTTGTTTACGGATATTTTGTTCCATTTTTGCACTCAAACGTACCTCATTTCCTGTTCCATTGGGATTTATTTCCTCACGGATATAACCTTTTTTCTTAAGGTCTTCAATAAAATTATCGATGGTATAATCTGGAGTAGTAAGTTTGTATTCGTCATCCAGCATTCGAAGCCAGTCTATAGCTTCATCAAAATCTCCTGAAGTGTGGGTTAGCAAATCGGTAAAAATTTCCAATAGCCTGTCAAATACAGACAGTTTCCGGTGCTTTGTAAGCTTCAAATCTGAACCCTCTCACAATATGCTCTTTCATAAGATAAAGTTACAACATAAATTGAGAGGTCATTAAGAGATTTAGTCTATTTTAATATTTACTAATAAAAATAATCTTGGTAAATAAAGTGATGCATTTTATCAGGAGCTATTTCCCGCTATCCACTTTTACTCCTCGTTCCATCGCATTCTTTCAGAGCCTGTACTTACTGCGGGGTAACCGTTTCTATCGGGGCTAAAACTTTTGTCGGCATTAGAAATTAAGGCTTTCTCAAACATAAAAAGTTATCTTTATAATAGCCAGTAAACTCCTGTCTCTGTCATTGCGAGGAGCGAAGCGAAGAAGCAATCTCAACATATTACTATTTACGATCCAATTATCTTCTTAATAAAAATTACTTCACCATCTGTGCAGATCTGTGTCATCTGTGGGGAAAGAAAAGACTAATGTACGGATTCATTGAGATTATTTTACTTCAACAAACTCAGTCTCGGTTTTGCTATACTCTTGCAATGACAACCCAACGATCAACTATCACCTATCAACGATCAACAAACTTACTGATTGCGTATTACCTATTACCCATTACTTATTATTCATTACTCATGCTTATGGTGTAAAACGAAAAAAGTCTCATACATTACTGTATGAGACTTTTAAATAAAAACTGGCGGCGACCTACTCTCCCGCTTTCGCAGTACCATCGGCGCTGGTGGGCTTAACTTCTGTGTTCGGAATGGGAACAGGTGAGCCCCACCGCTAAAACCACCCTAAAGGTTGTATATAAGATATCAGAGCTTAGATTTCAGATTTCAGACTTTTAGGTCTTGTATCTGATGTCTTGTATCTGACATCTATTTTATCGATAAAAACATTCACAAAGAGAGAACCTTGATTGCGCAATTAAGCGTTGCCAATTAGGCTATAAATCTACGGGTAATTAGTACTACTCGGCTATGCTGTTACCAACTTTACACCTATAGCCTATCAACGTTGTCATCTCCAACGACCCTTAAAAGATGTCTCATCTTGAGGCGAGTTTCGCACTTATATGCTTTCAGTGCTTATCTCTTCCAAACGTAGCTACTCAGCGGTGCTCCTGGCGGAACAACTGATACACCAGAGGTTTGTTCAAATCGGTCCTCTCGTACTAGATTCAAGCCCTCTCAAACATCTAACGCCCGCAATAGATAGAGACCGAACTGTCTCACGACGTTCTGAACCCAGCTCGCGTGCCACTTTAATGGGCGAACAGCCCAACCCTTGGGACCTTCTCCAGCCCCAGGATGTGACGAGCCGACATCGAGGTGCCGAACCTCCCCGTCGATGTGAGCTCTTGGGGGAGACTAGCCTGTTATCCCCGGAGTACCTTTTATCCTATGAGCGATGGCCCTTCCATACGGAACCACCGGATCACTATGTCCTGCTTTCGCACCTGATCGACTTGTAGGTCTCACAGTCAAGCACCCTTATGCCATTACACTCTACGCACGGTTACCAAGCGTGCTGAGGGTACCTTTGAAAGCCTCCGTTACTCTTTTGGAGGCGACCACCCCAGTCAAACTACCCACCACGCAATGTCCTTCTAAAAGAAGTTAGGCTCCAAGTAAGTAAAGGGTGGTATTTCAACGTTGACTCCACAAACACTAGCGTGCCTGCTTCAAAGTCTCCCACCTATCCTACACATTACTTACTCAAAGTCAATACGAAGTTATAGTAAAGGTTCACAGGGTCTTTTCGTCCCATTGCGGGTACTCGGCATCTTCACCGAGACTACAATTTCACAGAGCTCATGGTTGAGACAGTGCCCAGATCGTTACACCATTCGTGCAGGTCGGAACTTACCCGACAAGGAATTTCGCTACCTTAGGACCGTTATAGTTACGGCCGCCGTTTACTGGGGCTTCAGTCAAACGCTTCGCATTGCTGCTAACGCCCTTCCTTAACCTTCCAGCACCGGGCAGGTGTCAGACCCTATACAGCATCTTTCGATTTAGCAGAGTCCTGTGTTTTTGATAAACAGTCGCCTGGGCCTCTTCACTGCGGCCAGCATTGCTGCTGGCGTCTCTTCTTCCGAAGTTACGAGACTATTTTGCCTAGTTCCTTAACCATGATTCACTCTAGCACCTTAGGATTCTCTCCTCGACCACCTGTGTCGGTTTTGGTACGGGTTGCTTCACTTCGGCTTTTCTTGGAAGCACTTTCCTTACAACAACTTCGCCCGAAGGCTAGGTCTTGACTATTCCGTCAGTCTCCAGTAAGTACGGCACTCCGTCCCCTTTTTAGTGTGAGCAAGTATGGGAATATTAACCCATTGTCCATCCACTACCCCTTTCGGGTTCGCGTTAGGTCCCGACTAACCCTCAGCTGATTAGCATGGCTGAGGAAGCCTTAGTCTTTCGGTGAGCGGGTTTCTCGCCCGCTTTATCGTTACTTATGCCTACATTTTCTTTTCTATACGCTCCACAATACCTCACGATACTGCTTCCGTGCGAATAGAATGCTCTCCTACCAGATATAACCCAACGGTTATAAATCCATAGCTTCGGTATTCTGTTTATGCCCGATTATTATCCATGCCGGACCGCTCGACTAGTGAGCTGTTACGCACTCTTTAAATGAATGGCTGCTTCCAAGCCAACATCCTAGCTGTCAATGCAGTCCAACCGCGTTGCTTCAACTTAACAGAAATTTGGGGACCTTAGCTGTTGGTCTGGGTTCTTTCCCTCTCGGACATGGACCTTAGCACCCATGCCCTCACTGCCGTGGAACATTTATTAGCATTCGGAGTTTGTCAGGAATTGGTAGGATTTGACTCCCCCGCATCCAATCAGTAGCTCTACCTCTAATAAACTTATACACGACGCTGCACCTAAATGCATTTCGGAGAGTACGAGCTATCTCCCAGTTTGATTGGCCTTTCACCCCTACCCACAGGTCATCCGAAGACTTTTCAACGTCAACCGGTTCGGTCCTCCACTCTGTGTTACCAGAGCTTCAACCTGCCCATGGGTAGATCACAAGGTTTCGCGTCTAATCCTACTAACTAACCGCCCTATTCAGACTCGCTTTCGCTCCGGCTCCGGACCTGAAGTCCTTAACCTCGCTAGTAAAATTAACTCGTAGGCTCATTATGCAAAAGGCACGCCGTCACCCAACTTGTGGGCTCCGACCGCTTGTAGGCGTACGGTTTCAGGTTCTATTTCACCCTTCTATTCGAAGTGCTTTTCACCTTTCCTTCACAGTACTTGTTCACTATCGGTCTTTCAGGAGTATTTAGCCTTGGAGGATGGTCCCCCCATATTCAGACAGGATTTCACGTGTCCCGCCCTACTCATTTATCATCTAAATATACCTTTCAAATACGGGGCTATCACCCTCTATGGCTGTTCTTTCCAGAACATTCTTTTAAATATATAAAGACTTTTGGGCTAATCCGCGTTCGCTCGCCACTACTTACGGAATCTCTTCGATTTCTTTTCCTCCGGGTACTTAGATGTTTCAGTTCTCCGGGTTTGCTCTCTAATAAATTAGAGTGACTGGTCTTCAACCAGACGGGTTGCCCCATTCGGACATCTCGGGATCAATTCGTGTGTGCCAATCCCCCGAGCTTTTCGCAGCTTACCACGTCCTTCTTCGCCTCTGAAAGCCTAGGCATCCGCCATACGCCCTTAACGATTTCTTTCCTAATTATTAATTAGTTCAGTATTTTTTTGCTCAGTATTACTACCAAGCTATTTTTTGTAAACTCAAACGCTTAATTGCGCTCGGTTTTCTCTTTGTGATATTTTTACCGTTAATGTCAATGATCTTTATGCTTTCTCAGGCTTAATCCGCAAATATTGTTTTTGGCTCTATCTGCTTTTTTAATTCTAAACCTTCAAATTACTGTTAATTGAATAACAATGTGGAGAATAAGGGAGTCGAACCCTTGACCTTCCCGATTCATCGGGATGCTCTAGCCCCTATCGGCTAAAATCCTTTGTTTATTTTTTAAATAACTTCTATTCTTGTTACATCGCTGTAACTTTTTCATTACTTTTCAGTAATTGTGGAGAATAAGGGAGTCGAACCCTTGACCTCCTGCGTGCAAGGCAGGCGCTCTAGCCAGCTGAGCTAATTCCCCCTCTAGTTGAGTGTACGAGTCAGAGGGTCGGAGGGTTTGAGTGTTAACTCATCTTCTCTTATACTCTAAAACTCTCTTACTCAAAATTAGTAGTCTCGGGCAGGCTCGAACTGCCGACCTCTACATTATCAGTGTAGCGCTCTAACCAGCTGAGCTACGAGACTTCATTTTTTAGTTGTTGATTGTTGGTTTTTAGTCATTAGTCTAAAACTAATTCCTAATAGCTAAACCTCGAACTTCTTTAACTAAAATCTCTCTTCCCTGTTACTAATTTCTAGTGGGTTTTGTATTTTTTAATATATCAACCAAATAAAAAACTAAAGCATGAACTTTAAGCAAGTACATGGTACATTGAAGTACCTTAATTTTGTTTATCGTCTAAAGACGCTCTAAAATGAGATGTTCCAGCCGCACCTTCCGGTACGGCTACCTTGTTACGACTTAGCCCTAGTTACCTGTTTTACCCTAGGCAGCTCCTATTACGGTCACCGACTTCAGGTACCCCAGACTTCCATGGCTTGACGGGCGGTGTGTACAAGGCCCGGGAACGTATTCACCGCGCCATGGCTGATGCGCGATTACTAGCGATTCCAGCTTCATAGAGTCGAGTTGCAGACTCCAATCCGAACTGAGACCAGCTTTCGAGATTCGCATCCAGTCGCCTGGTAGCTGCCCTCTGTACTGGCCATTGTATTACGTGTGTGGCCCAAGGCGTAAGGGCCGTGATGATTTGACGTCATCCCCACCTTCCTCTCTACTTGCGTAGGCAGTCTCACTAGAGTCCTCAACTTAATGCTAGCAACTAGTGACAGGGGTTGCGCTCGTTGCAGGACTTAACCTAACACCTCACGGCACGAGCTGACGACAACCATGCAGCACCTTGAAAATTGCCCGAAGGAAGGTCTATTTCTAAACCGATCAATTCCCATTTAAGCCTTGGTAAGGTTCCTCGCGTATCATCGAATTAAACCACATAATCCACCGCTTGTGCGGGCCCCCGTCAATTCCTTTGAGTTTCATTCTTGCGAACGTACTCCCCAGGTGGCTAACTTATCACTTTCGCTTAGTCTCTGAAACTTAAAGTCCCAAAAACGAGTTAGCATCGTTTACGGCGTGGACTACCAGGGTATCTAATCCTGTTCGCTCCCCACGCTTTCGTCCATCAGCGTCAGTTAAAACATAGTGACCTGCCTTCGCAATTGGTGTTCTAAGTAATATCTATGCATTTCACCGCTACACTACTTATTCCAGCCACTTCTACTTTACTCAAGACCCGCAGTATCAATGGCAGTTTCATAGTTAAGCTATGAGATTTCACCACTGACTTACGAGTCCGCCTACGGACCCTTTAAACCCAATAAATCCGGATAACGCTTGCACCCTCCGTATTACCGCGGCTGCTGGCACGGAGTTAGCCGGTGCTTATTCGTATAGTACCTTCAGCTTTCCACACGTGGAAAGGTTTATCCCTATACAAAAGAAGTTTACAACCCATAGGGCCGTCGTCCTTCACGCGGGATGGCTGGATCAGGCTCTCACCCATTGTCCAATATTCCTCACTGCTGCCTCCCGTAGGAGTCTGGTCCGTGTCTCAGTACCAGTGTGGGGGATCACCCTCTCAGGCCCCCTAAAGATCACAGACTTGGTGAGCCGTTACCTCACCAACTATCTAATCTTGCGCGTGCCCATCTCTATCCACCGGAGTTTTCAATAATAACTGATGCCAGTCATTATATTATGGGGTATTAATCTTCCTTTCGAAAGGCTATCCCCCTGATAAAGGTAGGTTGCACACGTGTTCCGCACCCGTACGCCGCTCTCAAGATTCCGAAGAATCTCTACCGCTCGGCTTGCATGTGTTAGGCCTCCCGCTAGCGTTCATCCTGAGCCAGGATCAAACTCTCCATTGTATGTTTGTCTGACTCACTCAAAGTTTTTTAATACGCTTTAGTTTTTCCTTACTTGGTTGTATATCTATTTTTCAATGATCTCTTTTCTTTCGCTTTTTACAATACCTAATGTTCTGTCGTTTTCAGTATCGATTTGCGTGTGCAAAAGTAAAACTTTTTTCCTAATTGACCAAATGTTTTTTGAAGATTTTTTAAAGTTTTTTAAATAACCCTAACCCCTCTATTCAACACCCAATCATCTACTCCTGCGCTCCCGTTTTACCGGACTGCAAAGATAAGAATCTTTTTTATATTACCAAATTTTATTTACTAAAATTTTGGATTATATTTTCAAGCTAATATCCTATAACAATTATATAATAGTATACAATCATTATATAGTAGTGTCTTTAATTTTATGCCCATCTAAAGGCTCTTCTGCGCTACTGACATACTCTCGTTTTCAGTGGGGCAAAAGTACATCCTTTTACCCTCAATCTCCAAATATATTTAACATAATGTTTACTTTTAATTCATATTTAATCATAAGTCTCTGACTTTCTGAGAGAATAATTTTAAACTAATGTTTGTTTTTTTAGAGGTTAGGTCAGAGGTTGCAGCTTGAAGCGTTAGAGTGTTTGAGTGTGGGAGAGTTTTAGAGTTCGAGGATTGAAGAGTTGGAGGATTCGAGTTTGGGAGAGTCGGAGGATTTGAGATTATCAGAATGGAAGGATATAAAACTTCTTGTATTAAAGTTTGAGAGTTCAAGTGAAAAGAATTTGAATAAGAGAAGAATGATTATTTCCAGCGATATGATCCGGGGAATGATAATGAAAAATTGTTTGAAGTTTTTTAAGTTAAAGCAATTAAATATAAGTTTTGGCTAAAGCCTTTTGCTGAGTTTCTTATTCAAAGCAGGCTGAAGCCCGCCCCTATTGATGGAACAGCAAGCGCTTCTTAAATTCTTGCTCTCTATTTATAAGGAAGTATTCTTATTCCTCTATAATCAAAAAGTATAACGTTATAAAGTATGAGTTTTTTTGTGGTATATTATATTTTTATTTTCCCACAGATGACACAGATCTGCACAGATGTTGGAGGATATTCTTTTATTAAAAAGATAATATATTGTAAAGAGCAATACTATTTTTAGCATTTAGCATTTAGCATTTAGCATTTAGCATTTAGCATTTAGCATTTAGCATTTAGCATTTAGCATTTAGCATTTAGCATTTAGCATTTAGCATTTAGCATTTAGCATTTAGCATTTAGCATTTAGCATTTAGCATTTAGCAAAAATAATTGAGTGGGTAAAAATCAACAAAGAAAAATCAATTTTTCTACAAGAGATTCATGTTTAAAGAAGAAAAAACTCTCGTAGATTATACGGATTAAGCAGATTTTCTATTGATTGGAAAATTATATTTTTTAGATAAATTTAAAAAGAGCTTATTCTTCGAAGTAAAATGCAAATACAAAAAAATGTAAAAAATTGCTTTAGATCCTTTCAGGCTCACAAACTTTGTGGAGATTTTGGAATGTGGAAAGATAGATATGGAAGTTAATATAAATATTCTGCTTTATATTGATCGTCATTAAATCTTGAGATCTTTTCATAATCGATACTAATGGCTGCGTTTTTCATTTTCCCACAGATGACACAGATTTGCACGGATTTTTGAGTCTATTTATTAGGAAGATACATATTGTAAAGAAAAAAGAGTTTTCGCAGATTATACGGATTAAGCGGATTTTCTATTGATTAAAAAATTATATTTTTAGATAAATTAAAAATATTCTCAAACATCTGTGCAGATCTGTGTCATCTGTGGGAAAATAAAAGACTAATGTACGGATTCATTGAGATTATTTTACTTCAACAAACTCAGTCTCGGTTTTGCTATACTCTTGCAATGACAACCCAACGATCAACTATCACCTATCAACGATCAACAAACTTACTGATTGCGTATTACCTATTACCCATTACTTATTATTCATTACTCATGCTTATGGTGTAAAACGAAAAAAGTCTCATACATTACTGTATGAGACTTTTAAATAAAAACTGGCGGCGACCTACTCTCCCGCTTTCGCAGTACCATCGGCGCTGGTGGGCTTAACTTCTGTGTTCGGAATGGGAACAGGTGAGCCCCACCGCTAAAACCACCCTAAAGGTTGTATATAAGATATCAGAGCTTAGATTTCAGATTTCAGACTTTTAGGTCTTGTATCTGATGTCTTGTATCTGACATCTATTTTATCGATAAAAACATTCACAAAGAGAGAACCTTGATTGCGCAATTAAGCGTTGCCAATTAGGCTATAAATCTACGGGTAATTAGTACTACTCGGCTATGCTGTTACCAACTTTACACCTATAGCCTATCAACGTTGTCATCTCCAACGACCCTTAAAAGATGTCTCATCTTGAGGCGAGTTTCGCACTTATATGCTTTCAGTGCTTATCTCTTCCAAACGTAGCTACTCAGCGGTGCTCCTGGCGGAACAACTGATACACCAGAGGTTTGTTCAAATCGGTCCTCTCGTACTAGATTCAAGCCCTCTCAAACATCTAACGCCCGCAATAGATAGAGACCGAACTGTCTCACGACGTTCTGAACCCAGCTCGCGTGCCACTTTAATGGGCGAACAGCCCAACCCTTGGGACCTTCTCCAGCCCCAGGATGTGACGAGCCGACATCGAGGTGCCGAACCTCCCCGTCGATGTGAGCTCTTGGGGGAGACTAGCCTGTTATCCCCGGAGTACCTTTTATCCTATGAGCGATGGCCCTTCCATACGGAACCACCGGATCACTATGTCCTGCTTTCGCACCTGATCGACTTGTAGGTCTCACAGTCAAGCACCCTTATGCCATTACACTCTACGCACGGTTACCAAGCGTGCTGAGGGTACCTTTGAAAGCCTCCGTTACTCTTTTGGAGGCGACCACCCCAGTCAAACTACCCACCACGCAATGTCCTTCTAAAAGAAGTTAGGCTCCAAGTAAGTAAAGGGTGGTATTTCAACGTTGACTCCACAAACACTAGCGTGCCTGCTTCAAAGTCTCCCACCTATCCTACACATTACTTACTCAAAGTCAATACGAAGTTATAGTAAAGGTTCACAGGGTCTTTTCGTCCCATTGCGGGTACTCGGCATCTTCACCGAGACTACAATTTCACAGAGCTCATGGTTGAGACAGTGCCCAGATCGTTACACCATTCGTGCAGGTCGGAACTTACCCGACAAGGAATTTCGCTACCTTAGGACCGTTATAGTTACGGCCGCCGTTTACTGGGGCTTCAGTCAAACGCTTCGCATTGCTGCTAACGCCCTTCCTTAACCTTCCAGCACCGGGCAGGTGTCAGACCCTATACAGCATCTTTCGATTTAGCAGAGTCCTGTGTTTTTGATAAACAGTCGCCTGGGCCTCTTCACTGCGGCCAGCATTGCTGCTGGCGTCTCTTCTTCCGAAGTTACGAGACTATTTTGCCTAGTTCCTTAACCATGATTCACTCTAGCACCTTAGGATTCTCTCCTCGACCACCTGTGTCGGTTTTGGTACGGGTTGCTTCACTTCGGCTTTTCTTGGAAGCACTTTCCTTACAACAACTTCGCCCGAAGGCTAGGTCTTGACTATTCCGTCAGTCTCCAGTAAGTACGGCACTCCGTCCCCTTTTTAGTGTGAGCAAGTATGGGAATATTAACCCATTGTCCATCCACTACCCCTTTCGGGTTCGCGTTAGGTCCCGACTAACCCTCAGCTGATTAGCATGGCTGAGGAAGCCTTAGTCTTTCGGTGAGCGGGTTTCTCGCCCGCTTTATCGTTACTTATGCCTACATTTTCTTTTCTATACGCTCCACAATACCTCACGATACTGCTTCCGTGCGAATAGAATGCTCTCCTACCAGATATAACCCAACGGTTATAAATCCATAGCTTCGGTATTCTGTTTATGCCCGATTATTATCCATGCCGGACCGCTCGACTAGTGAGCTGTTACGCACTCTTTAAATGAATGGCTGCTTCCAAGCCAACATCCTAGCTGTCAATGCAGTCCAACCGCGTTGCTTCAACTTAACAGAAATTTGGGGACCTTAGCTGTTGGTCTGGGTTCTTTCCCTCTCGGACATGGACCTTAGCACCCATGCCCTCACTGCCGTGGAACATTTATTAGCATTCGGAGTTTGTCAGGAATTGGTAGGATTTGACTCCCCCGCATCCAATCAGTAGCTCTACCTCTAATAAACTTATACACGACGCTGCACCTAAATGCATTTCGGAGAGTACGAGCTATCTCCCAGTTTGATTGGCCTTTCACCCCTACCCACAGGTCATCCGAAGACTTTTCAACGTCAACCGGTTCGGTCCTCCACTCTGTGTTACCAGAGCTTCAACCTGCCCATGGGTAGATCACAAGGTTTCGCGTCTAATCCTACTAACTAACCGCCCTATTCAGACTCGCTTTCGCTCCGGCTCCGGACCTGAAGTCCTTAACCTCGCTAGTAAAATTAACTCGTAGGCTCATTATGCAAAAGGCACGCCGTCACCCAACTTGTGGGCTCCGACCGCTTGTAGGCGTACGGTTTCAGGTTCTATTTCACCCTTCTATTCGAAGTGCTTTTCACCTTTCCTTCACAGTACTTGTTCACTATCGGTCTTTCAGGAGTATTTAGCCTTGGAGGATGGTCCCCCCATATTCAGACAGGATTTCACGTGTCCCGCCCTACTCATTTATCATCTAAATATACCTTTCAAATACGGGGCTATCACCCTCTATGGCTGTTCTTTCCAGAACATTCTTTTAAATATATAAAGACTTTTGGGCTAATCCGCGTTCGCTCGCCACTACTTACGGAATCTCTTCGATTTCTTTTCCTCCGGGTACTTAGATGTTTCAGTTCTCCGGGTTTGCTCTCCTTGCGGAGTGACAGGTCTTCAACCTGCCGGGTTGCCCCATTCGGACATCTCGGGATCAATTCGTGTGTGCCAATCCCCCGAGCTTTTCGCAGCTTACCACGTCCTTCTTCGCCTCTGAAAGCCTAGGCATCCGCCATACGCCCTTAACGATTTCTTTCCTAATTATTAATTAGTTCAGTATTTTTTTGCTCAGTATTACTACCAAGCTATTTTTTGTAAACTCAAACGCTTAATTGCGCTCGGTTTTCTCTTTGTGATATTTTTACCGTTAATGTCAATGATCTTTATGCTTTCTCAGGCTTAATCCGCAAATATTGTTTTTGGCTCTATCTGCTTTTTTAATTCTAAACCTTCAAATTACTGTTAATTGAATAACAATGTGGAGAATAAGGGAGTCGAACCCTTGACCTTCCCGATTCATCGGGATGCTCTAGCCCCTATCGGCTAAAATCCTTTGTTTATTTTTTAAATAACTTCTATTCTTGTTACATCGCTGTAACTTTTTCATTACTTTTCAGTAATTGTGGAGAATAAGGGAGTCGAACCCTTGACCTCCTGCGTGCAAGGCAGGCGCTCTAGCCAGCTGAGCTAATTCCCCCTCTAGTTGAGTGTACGAGTCAGAGGGTCGGAGGGTTTGAGTGTTAACTCATCTTCTCTTATACTCTAAAACTCTCTTACTCAAAATTAGTAGTCTCGGGCAGGCTCGAACTGCCGACCTCTACATTATCAGTGTAGCGCTCTAACCAGCTGAGCTACGAGACTTCATTTTTTAGTTGTTGATTGTTGGTTTTTAGTCATTAGTCTAAAACTAATTCCTAATAGCTAAACCTCGAACTTCTTTAACTAAAATCTCTCTTCCCTGTTACTAATTTCTAGTGGGTTTTGTATTTTTTAATATATCAACCAAATAAAAAACTAAAGCATGAACTTTAAGCAAGTACATGGTACATTGAAGTACCTTAATTTTGTTTATCGTCTAAAGACGCTCTAAAATGAGATGTTCCAGCCGCACCTTCCGGTACGGCTACCTTGTTACGACTTAGCCCTAGTTACCTGTTTTACCCTAGGCAGCTCCTATTACGGTCACCGACTTCAGGTACCCCAGACTTCCATGGCTTGACGGGCGGTGTGTACAAGGCCCGGGAACGTATTCACCGCGCCATGGCTGATGCGCGATTACTAGCGATTCCAGCTTCATAGAGTCGAGTTGCAGACTCCAATCCGAACTGAGACCAGCTTTCGAGATTCGCATCCAGTCGCCTGGTAGCTGCCCTCTGTACTGGCCATTGTATTACGTGTGTGGCCCAAGGCGTAAGGGCCGTGATGATTTGACGTCATCCCCACCTTCCTCTCTACTTGCGTAGGCAGTCTCACTAGAGTCCTCAACTTAATGCTAGCAACTAGTGACAGGGGTTGCGCTCGTTGCAGGACTTAACCTAACACCTCACGGCACGAGCTGACGACAACCATGCAGCACCTTGAAAATTGCCCGAAGGAAGGTCTATTTCTAAACCGATCAATTCCCATTTAAGCCTTGGTAAGGTTCCTCGCGTATCATCGAATTAAACCACATAATCCACCGCTTGTGCGGGCCCCCGTCAATTCCTTTGAGTTTCATTCTTGCGAACGTACTCCCCAGGTGGCTAACTTATCACTTTCGCTTAGTCTCTGAAACTTAAAGTCCCAAAAACGAGTTAGCATCGTTTACGGCGTGGACTACCAGGGTATCTAATCCTGTTCGCTCCCCACGCTTTCGTCCATCAGCGTCAGTTAAAACATAGTGACCTGCCTTCGCAATTGGTGTTCTAAGTAATATCTATGCATTTCACCGCTACACTACTTATTCCAGCCACTTCTACTTTACTCAAGACCCGCAGTATCAATGGCAGTTTCATAGTTAAGCTATGAGATTTCACCACTGACTTACGAGTCCGCCTACGGACCCTTTAAACCCAATAAATCCGGATAACGCTTGCACCCTCCGTATTACCGCGGCTGCTGGCACGGAGTTAGCCGGTGCTTATTCGTATAGTACCTTCAGCTTTCCACACGTGGAAAGGTTTATCCCTATACAAAAGAAGTTTACAACCCATAGGGCCGTCGTCCTTCACGCGGGATGGCTGGATCAGGCTCTCACCCATTGTCCAATATTCCTCACTGCTGCCTCCCGTAGGAGTCTGGTCCGTGTCTCAGTACCAGTGTGGGGGATCACCCTCTCAGGCCCCCTAAAGATCACAGACTTGGTGAGCCGTTACCTCACCAACTATCTAATCTTGCGCGTGCCCATCTCTATCCACCGGAGTTTTCAATAATAACTGATGCCAGTCATTATATTATGGGGTATTAATCTTCCTTTCGAAAGGCTATCCCCCTGATAAAGGTAGGTTGCACACGTGTTCCGCACCCGTACGCCGCTCTCAAGATTCCGAAGAATCTCTACCGCTCGGCTTGCATGTGTTAGGCCTCCCGCTAGCGTTCATCCTGAGCCAGGATCAAACTCTCCATTGTATGTTTGTCTGACTCACTCAAAGTTTTTTAATACGCTTTAGTTTTTCCTTACTTGGTTGTATATCTATTTTTCAATGATCTCTTTTCTTTCGCTTTTTACAATACCTAATGTTCTGTCGTTTTCAGTATCGATTTGCGTGTGCAAAAGTAAAACTTTTTTCCTAATTGACCAAATGTTTTTTGAAGATTTTTTAAAGTTTTTTAAATAACCCTAACCCCTCTATTCAACACCCAATCACCTACTCCTGCGCTCCCGTTTTACCGGACTGCAAAGATAAGAATCTTTTTTATATTCGCAAATTTTATTTACTAAAATTTGGATTATATTTTCAAGCTAATATCCTATAACAATTATATAATATAACATAATCATTATATAGTAGTGTCTTTAATTTTATGCCTACCTAAAGGCTCTTCTACGCTACTGACATACTCTCGTTTTCAGTGGGGCAAAAGTACATCCTTTTACCCTCACCATCCAAATATATTTAACATAATGTTTACTTTTAATTCATATTTAATCCTAAGTCTCTGACTTTCTGAGAGAATAATTTTAAACTAATGTTTGTTAATTTTATGGGAAGGGAACAGGGTCGGAGAGTTTGAGAGTTTGAGTGTGGGAGGGTTCTAAGGTTTATGGCATATAAGTGTTGAAGAGTTGGAAGGTTTGAGAGCTTTTGGAAGTGCAAAGGCGAGAGCTTTATTAGGGATAAGAGTTGAAGAGTTGGAAGGTTCGAGTTTGGGAGAGTCGGAGGATTTGAGATTATTAAATGGAAGGATATGAAACTTTTTGTTTTAAAATTGATGAGTTCGAGTCTTTATCTTAGAATTTGGGAGTTCGAGCGTGTGAAGATTGGAGTTTTAAGAGCATACGCATTGAAGAGCTTGAGAGTTTAAGAAGTGGAGAACTTGAGGAAGAGCTGGCGGAGGAATTGAGTGTAGAAGGACTTGAGGGTTTGAGGGTGTAAGGAGAAGTAGCGGACGGATTGGATATTTTAAAGTTTGCAGGTGGGAGGGTTTTGAGATTGAAGAAAGAGAGATTTAAGATGGTAAATGGGAAAAGATCAGGAGTGATCGTTTTTTGGTCAATAGCAGAAGAAGCTTCTTTTGGAGAAGTTTAAACATTTAAAAATATTTTCAAATAATAATTTTTTAAGTTTTCCGGATATGGGGTTGGCTATTCATTAATTAGTTGGAAGAGGAAAGAAAAAATTCGAAGAAGTTGATCTATATAAAAGAAGTTGAATAAGAGAAGAATGATTATTTCCAGCGGTATGATCCGGGGAATGATCTTGAAAAATTGTTTGAAGCTTTTTAAGTTAAAGCAATCAAATATAAGTTTTGGCTAAAGCCTTTTGCTGAGTTCTTATTCAAAGCAGGCTGAAGCCCGCCCCTATTGATGGAACAGCAAGCGCTTCTTAAATTCTTGCTCTCTATTTATAAGGAAGTATTCTTGTTCCTCTATAATCAAAAAGTATAACGTTATAAAGGATGAGTTTTTTTGGTGGTACATTATATTTTTATTTTCCCACAGATGACACAGATTTGCACAGATGTTGGAGGATTCTTTTATTAAAAAGATAATATATTGCTTTCTCGCAATGACATAAAGCATAGCATTTAGCATTTAGCATTTAGCATTTAGCATTTAGCATTTAGCATTTAGCATTTAGCATTTAGCATTTAGCATTTAGCATTTAGCATTTAGCATTTAGCATTTAGCATTTAGCATTTAGCATTTAGCATTTAGCATTTAGCATTTAGCAAAAATAATTGAGTGGGTAAGAATGAACAAAGAAAAATCAATTTTTCTACAGGAGATTTAAGTTTAAGAAAAAGGAATTCTCGCAGATTATACGGATAAAGCGGATTTTCTATTGATTAAAAAATTATATTTTTAGATAAATTAAAAATATTCTCAAACATCTGTGCAGATCTGTGTCATCTGTGGGAAAATAAAAGACTAATGTACGGATTCATTGAGATTATTTTACTTCAACAAACTCAGTCTCGGTTTTGCTATACTCTTGCAATGACAACCCAACGATCAACTATCACCTATCAACGATCAACAAACTTACTGATTGCGTATTACCTATTACCCATTACTTATTATTCATTACTCATGCTTATGGTGTAAAACGAAAAAAGTCTCATACATTACTGTATGAGACTTTTAAATAAAAACTGGCGGCGACCTACTCTCCCGCTTTCGCAGTACCATCGGCGCTGGTGGGCTTAACTTCTGTGTTCGGAATGGGAACAGGTGAGCCCCACCGCTAAAACCACCCTAAAGGTTGTATATAAGATATCAGAGCTTAGATTTCAGATTTCAGACTTTTAGGTCTTGTATCTGATGTCTTGTATCTGACATCTATTTTATCGATAAAAACATTCACAAAGAGAGAACCTTGATTGCGCAATTAAGCGTTGCCAATTAGGCTATAAATCTACGGGTAATTAGTACTACTCGGCTATGCTGTTACCAACTTTACACCTATAGCCTATCAACGTTGTCATCTCCAACGACCCTTAAAAGATGTCTCATCTTGAGGCGAGTTTCGCACTTATATGCTTTCAGTGCTTATCTCTTCCAAACGTAGCTACTCAGCGGTGCTCCTGGCGGAACAACTGATACACCAGAGGTTTGTTCAAATCGGTCCTCTCGTACTAGATTCAAGCCCTCTCAAACATCTAACGCCCGCAATAGATAGAGACCGAACTGTCTCACGACGTTCTGAACCCAGCTCGCGTGCCACTTTAATGGGCGAACAGCCCAACCCTTGGGACCTTCTCCAGCCCCAGGATGTGACGAGCCGACATCGAGGTGCCGAACCTCCCCGTCGATGTGAGCTCTTGGGGGAGACTAGCCTGTTATCCCCGGAGTACCTTTTATCCTATGAGCGATGGCCCTTCCATACGGAACCACCGGATCACTATGTCCTGCTTTCGCACCTGATCGACTTGTAGGTCTCACAGTCAAGCACCCTTATGCCATTACACTCTACGCACGGTTACCAAGCGTGCTGAGGGTACCTTTGAAAGCCTCCGTTACTCTTTTGGAGGCGACCACCCCAGTCAAACTACCCACCACGCAATGTCCTTCTAAAAGAAGTTAGGCTCCAAGTAAGTAAAGGGTGGTATTTCAACGTTGACTCCACAAACACTAGCGTGCCTGCTTCAAAGTCTCCCACCTATCCTACACATTACTTACTCAAAGTCAATACGAAGTTATAGTAAAGGTTCACAGGGTCTTTTCGTCCCATTGCGGGTACTCGGCATCTTCACCGAGACTACAATTTCACAGAGCTCATGGTTGAGACAGTGCCCAGATCGTTACACCATTCGTGCAGGTCGGAACTTACCCGACAAGGAATTTCGCTACCTTAGGACCGTTATAGTTACGGCCGCCGTTTACTGGGGCTTCAGTCAAACGCTTCGCATTGCTGCTAACGCCCTTCCTTAACCTTCCAGCACCGGGCAGGTGTCAGACCCTATACAGCATCTTTCGATTTAGCAGAGTCCTGTGTTTTTGATAAACAGTCGCCTGGGCCTCTTCACTGCGGCCAGCATTGCTGCTGGCGTCTCTTCTTCCGAAGTTACGAGACTATTTTGCCTAGTTCCTTAACCATGATTCACTCTAGCACCTTAGGATTCTCTCCTCGACCACCTGTGTCGGTTTTGGTACGGGTTGCTTCACTTCGGCTTTTCTTGGAAGCACTTTCCTTACAACAACTTCGCCCGAAGGCTAGGTCTTGACTATTCCGTCAGTCTCCAGTAAGTACGGCACTCCGTCCCCTTTTTAGTGTGAGCAAGTATGGGAATATTAACCCATTGTCCATCCACTACCCCTTTCGGGTTCGCGTTAGGTCCCGACTAACCCTCAGCTGATTAGCATGGCTGAGGAAGCCTTAGTCTTTCGGTGAGCGGGTTTCTCGCCCGCTTTATCGTTACTTATGCCTACATTTTCTTTTCTATACGCTCCACAATACCTCACGATACTGCTTCCGTGCGAATAGAATGCTCTCCTACCAGATATAACCCAACGGTTATAAATCCATAGCTTCGGTATTCTGTTTATGCCCGATTATTATCCATGCCGGACCGCTCGACTAGTGAGCTGTTACGCACTCTTTAAATGAATGGCTGCTTCCAAGCCAACATCCTAGCTGTCAATGCAGTCCAACCGCGTTGCTTCAACTTAACAGAAATTTGGGGACCTTAGCTGTTGGTCTGGGTTCTTTCCCTCTCGGACATGGACCTTAGCACCCATGCCCTCACTGCCGTGGAACATTTATTAGCATTCGGAGTTTGTCAGGAATTGGTAGGATTTGACTCCCCCGCATCCAATCAGTAGCTCTACCTCTAATAAACTTATACACGACGCTGCACCTAAATGCATTTCGGAGAGTACGAGCTATCTCCCAGTTTGATTGGCCTTTCACCCCTACCCACAGGTCATCCGAAGACTTTTCAACGTCAACCGGTTCGGTCCTCCACTCTGTGTTACCAGAGCTTCAACCTGCCCATGGGTAGATCACAAGGTTTCGCGTCTAATCCTACTAACTAACCGCCCTATTCAGACTCGCTTTCGCTCCGGCTCCGGACCTGAAGTCCTTAACCTCGCTAGTAAAATTAACTCGTAGGCTCATTATGCAAAAGGCACGCCGTCACCCAACTTGTGGGCTCCGACCGCTTGTAGGCGTACGGTTTCAGGTTCTATTTCACCCTTCTATTCGAAGTGCTTTTCACCTTTCCTTCACAGTACTTGTTCACTATCGGTCTTTCAGGAGTATTTAGCCTTGGAGGATGGTCCCCCCATATTCAGACAGGATTTCACGTGTCCCGCCCTACTCATTTATCATCTAAATATACCTTTCAAATACGGGGCTATCACCCTCTATGGCTGTTCTTTCCAGAACATTCTTTTAAATATATAAAGACTTTTGGGCTAATCCGCGTTCGCTCGCCACTACTTACGGAATCTCTTCGATTTCTTTTCCTCCGGGTACTTAGATGTTTCAGTTCTCCGGGTTTGCTCTCCTTGCGGAGTGACAGGTCTTCAACCTGCCGGGTTGCCCCATTCGGACATCTCGGGATCAATTCGTGTGTGCCAATCCCCCGAGCTTTTCGCAGCTTACCACGTCCTTCTTCGCCTCTGAAAGCCTAGGCATCCGCCATACGCCCTTAACGATTTCTTTCCTAATTATTAATTAGTTCAGTATTTTTTTGCTCAGTATTACTACCAAGCTATTTTTTGTAAACTCAAACGCTTAATTGCGCTCGGTTTTCTCTTTGTGATATTTTTACCGTTAATGTCAATGATCTTTATGCTTTCTCAGGCTTAATCCGCAAATATTGTTTTTGGCTCTATCTGCTTTTTTAATTCTAAACCTTCAAATTACTGTTAATTGAATAACAATGTGGAGAATAAGGGAGTCGAACCCTTGACCTTCCCGATTCATCGGGATGCTCTAGCCCCTATCGGCTAAAATCCTTTGTTTATTTTTTAAATAACTTCTATTCTTGTTACATCGCTGTAACTTTTTCATTACTTTTCAGTAATTGTGGAGAATAAGGGAGTCGAACCCTTGACCTCCTGCGTGCAAGGCAGGCGCTCTAGCCAGCTGAGCTAATTCCCCCTCTAGTTGAGTGTACGAGTCAGAGGGTCGGAGGGTTTGAGTGTTAACTCATCTTCTCTTATACTCTAAAACTCTCTTACTCAAAATTAGTAGTCTCGGGCAGGCTCGAACTGCCGACCTCTACATTATCAGTGTAGCGCTCTAACCAGCTGAGCTACGAGACTTCATTTTTTAGTTGTTGGTTGTTGGTTTTTAGTCATTAGTCTAAAACTAATTCCTAATAGCTAAACCTCGAACTTCTTTAACTAAAATCTCTCTTCCCTGTTACTAATTTCTAGTGGGTTTTGTATTTTTTAATATATCAACCAAATAAAAAACTAAAGCATGAACTTTAAGCAAGTACATGGTACATTGAAGTACCTTAATTTTGTTTATCGTCTAAAGACGCTCTAAAATGAGATGTTCCAGCCGCACCTTCCGGTACGGCTACCTTGTTACGACTTAGCCCTAGTTACCTGTTTTACCCTAGGCAGCTCCTATTACGGTCACCGACTTCAGGTACCCCAGACTTCCATGGCTTGACGGGCGGTGTGTACAAGGCCCGGGAACGTATTCACCGCGCCATGGCTGATGCGCGATTACTAGCGATTCCAGCTTCATAGAGTCGAGTTGCAGACTCCAATCCGAACTGAGACCAGCTTTCGAGATTCGCATCCAGTCGCCTGGTAGCTGCCCTCTGTACTGGCCATTGTATTACGTGTGTGGCCCAAGGCGTAAGGGCCGTGATGATTTGACGTCATCCCCACCTTCCTCTCTACTTGCGTAGGCAGTCTCACTAGAGTCCTCAACTTAATGCTAGCAACTAGTGACAGGGGTTGCGCTCGTTGCAGGACTTAACCTAACACCTCACGGCACGAGCTGACGACAACCATGCAGCACCTTGAAAATTGCCCGAAGGAAGGTCTATTTCTAAACCGATCAATTCCCATTTAAGCCTTGGTAAGGTTCCTCGCGTATCATCGAATTAAACCACATAATCCACCGCTTGTGCGGGCCCCCGTCAATTCCTTTGAGTTTCATTCTTGCGAACGTACTCCCCAGGTGGCTAACTTATCACTTTCGCTTAGTCTCTGAAACTTAAAGTCCCAAAAACGAGTTAGCATCGTTTACGGCGTGGACTACCAGGGTATCTAATCCTGTTCGCTCCCCACGCTTTCGTCCATCAGCGTCAGTTAAAACATAGTGACCTGCCTTCGCAATTGGTGTTCTAAGTAATATCTATGCATTTCACCGCTACACTACTTATTCCAGCCACTTCTACTTTACTCAAGACCCGCAGTATCAATGGCAGTTTCATAGTTAAGCTATGAGATTTCACCACTGACTTACGAGTCCGCCTACGGACCCTTTAAACCCAATAAATCCGGATAACGCTTGCACCCTCCGTATTACCGCGGCTGCTGGCACGGAGTTAGCCGGTGCTTATTCGTATAGTACCTTCAGCTTTCCACACGTGGAAAGGTTTATCCCTATACAAAAGAAGTTTACAACCCATAGGGCCGTCGTCCTTCACGCGGGATGGCTGGATCAGGCTCTCACCCATTGTCCAATATTCCTCACTGCTGCCTCCCGTAGGAGTCTGGTCCGTGTCTCAGTACCAGTGTGGGGGATCACCCTCTCAGGCCCCCTAAAGATCACAGACTTGGTGAGCCGTTACCTCACCAACTATCTAATCTTGCGCGTGCCCATCTCTATCCACCGGAGTTTTCAATAATAACTGATGCCAGTCATTATATTATGGGGTATTAATCTTCCTTTCGAAAGGCTATCCCCCTGATAAAGGTAGGTTGCACACGTGTTCCGCACCCGTACGCCGCTCTCAAGATTCCGAAGAATCTCTACCGCTCGGCTTGCATGTGTTAGGCCTCCCGCTAGCGTTCATCCTGAGCCAGGATCAAACTCTCCATTGTATGTTTGTCTGACTCACTCAAAGTTTTTTAATACGCTTTAGTTTTTCCTTACTTGGTTGTATATCTATTTTTCAATGATCTCTTTTCTTTCGCTTTTTACAATACCTAATGTTCTGTCGTTTTCAGTATCGATTTGCGTGTGCAAAAGTAAAACTTTTTTCCTAATTGACCAAATGTTTTTTGAAGATTTTTTAAAGTTTTTTAAATAACCCTAACCCCTCTATTCAACACCCAATCACCTACTCCTGCGCTCCCGTTTTACCGGACTGCAAAGATAAGAATCTTTTTTATATTCGCAAATTTTATTTACTAAAATTTGGATTATATTTTCAAGCTAATATCCTATAACAATTATATAATATAACATAATCATTATATAGTAGTGTCTTTAATTTTATGCCTACCTAAAGGCTCTTCTACGCTACTGACATACTCTCGTTTTCAGTGGGGCAAAAGTACATCCTTTTACCCTCACCATCCAAATATATTTAACATAATGTTTACTTTTAATTCATATTTAATCCTAAGTCTCTGACTTTCTGAGAGAATAATTTTAAACTAATGTTTGTTAATTTTATGGGAAGGGAACAGGGTCGGAGAGTTTGAGAGTTTGAGTGTGGGAGGGTTCTAAGGTTTATGGCATATAAGTGTTGAAGAGTTGGAAGGTTTGAGAGCTTTTGGAAGTGCAAAGGCGAGAGCTTTATTAGGGATAAGAGTTGAAGAGTTGGAAGGTTCGAGTTTGGGAGAGTCGGAGGATTTGAGATTATTAAATGGAAGGATATGAAACTTTTTGTTTTAAAATTGATGAGTTCGAGTCTTTATCTTAGAATTTGGGAGTTCGAGCGTGTGAAGATTGGAGTTTTAAGAGCATACGCATTGAAGAGCTTGAGAGTTTAAGAAGTGGAGAACTTGAGGAAGAGCTGGCGGAGGAATTGAGTGTAGAAGGACTTGAGGGTTTGAGGGTGTAAGGAGAAGTAGCGGACGGATTGGATATTTTAAAGTTTGCAGGTGGGAGGGTTTTGAGATTGAAGAAAGAGAGATTTAAGATGGTAAATGGGAAAAGATCAGGAGTGATCGTTTTTTGGTCAATAGCAGAAGAAGCTTCTTTTGGAGAAGTTTAAACATTTAAAAATATTTTCAAATAATAATTTTTTAAGTTTTCCGGATATGGGGTTGGCTATTCATTAATTAGTTGGAAGAGGAAAGAAAAAATTCGAAGAAGTTGATCTATATAAAAGAAGTTGAATAAGAGAAGAATGATTATTTCCAGCGGTATGATCCGGGGAATGATCTTGAAAAATTGTTTGAAGCTTTTTAAGTTAAAGCAATCAAATATAAGTTTTGGCTAAAGCCTTTTGCTGAGTTCTTATTCAAAGCAGGCTGAAGCCCGCCCCTATTGATGGAACAGCAAGCGCTTCTTAAATTCTTGCTCTCTATTTATAAGGAAGTATTCTTGTTCCTCTATAATCAAAAAGTATAACGTTATAAAGGATGAGTTTTTTTGGTGGTACATTATATTTTTATTTTCCCACAGATGACACAGATTTGCACAGATGTTGGAGGATTCTTTTATTAAAAAGATAATATATTGCTTTCTCGCAATGACATAAAGCATAGCATTTAGCATTTAGCATTTAGCATTTAGCATTTAGCATTTAGCATTTAGCATTTAGCATTTAGCATTTAGCATTTAGCATTTAGCATTTAGCATTTAGCATTTAGCATTTAGCATTTAGCAAAAATAATTGAGTGGGTAAAAATCAACAAAGAAAAATCAATTTTTCTACAAGAGATTCATGTTTAAAGAAGAAAAAACTCTCGTAGATTATACGGATTAAGCAGATTTTCTATTGATTGGAAAATTATATTTTTTAGATAAATTTAAAAAGAGCTTATTCTTCGAAGTAAAATGCAAATACAAAAAAATGTAAAAAATTGCTTTAGATCCTTTCAGGCTCACAAACTTTGTGGAGATTTTGGAATGTGGAAAGATAGATATGGAAGTTAATATAAATATTCTGCTTTATATTGATCGTCATTAAATCTTGAGATCTTTTCATAATCGATACTAATGGCTGCGTTTTTCATTTTCCCACAGATGACACAGATTTGCACGGATTTTTGAGTCTATTTATTAGGAAGATACATATTGTAAAGAAAAAAAAGTTTTCGCAGATTATACGGATAAAGCGGATTTTCTATTGATTAAAAAATTATATTTTTAGATAAATTAAAAATATTCTCAAACATCTGTGCAGATCTGTGTCATCTGTGGGAAAATAAAAGACTAATGTACGGATTCATTGAGATTATTTTACTTCAACAAACTCAGTCTCGGTTTTGCTATACTCTTGCAATGACAACCCAACGATCAACTATCACCTATCAACGATCAACAAACTTACTGATTGCGTATTACCTATTACCCATTACTTATTATTCATTACTCATGCTTATGGTGTAAAACGAAAAAAGTCTCATACATTACTGTATGAGACTTTTAAATAAAAACTGGCGGCGACCTACTCTCCCGCTTTCGCAGTACCATCGGCGCTGGTGGGCTTAACTTCTGTGTTCGGAATGGGAACAGGTGAGCCCCACCGCTAAAACCACCCTAAAGGTTGTATATAAGATATCAGAGCTTAGATTTCAGATTTCAGACTTTTAGGTCTTGTATCTGATGTCTTGTATCTGACATCTATTTTATCGATAAAAACATTCACAAAGAGAGAACCTTGATTGCGCAATTAAGCGTTGCCAATTAGGCTATAAATCTACGGGTAATTAGTACTACTCGGCTATGCTGTTACCAACTTTACACCTATAGCCTATCAACGTTGTCATCTCCAACGACCCTTAAAAGATGTCTCATCTTGAGGCGAGTTTCGCACTTATATGCTTTCAGTGCTTATCTCTTCCAAACGTAGCTACTCAGCGGTGCTCCTGGCGGAACAACTGATACACCAGAGGTTTGTTCAAATCGGTCCTCTCGTACTAGATTCAAGCCCTCTCAAACATCTAACGCCCGCAATAGATAGAGACCGAACTGTCTCACGACGTTCTGAACCCAGCTCGCGTGCCACTTTAATGGGCGAACAGCCCAACCCTTGGGACCTTCTCCAGCCCCAGGATGTGACGAGCCGACATCGAGGTGCCGAACCTCCCCGTCGATGTGAGCTCTTGGGGGAGACTAGCCTGTTATCCCCGGAGTACCTTTTATCCTATGAGCGATGGCCCTTCCATACGGAACCACCGGATCACTATGTCCTGCTTTCGCACCTGATCGACTTGTAGGTCTCACAGTCAAGCACCCTTATGCCATTACACTCTACGCACGGTTACCAAGCGTGCTGAGGGTACCTTTGAAAGCCTCCGTTACTCTTTTGGAGGCGACCACCCCAGTCAAACTACCCACCACGCAATGTCCTTCTAAAAGAAGTTAGGCTCCAAGTAAGTAAAGGGTGGTATTTCAACGTTGACTCCACAAACACTAGCGTGCCTGCTTCAAAGTCTCCCACCTATCCTACACATTACTTACTCAAAGTCAATACGAAGTTATAGTAAAGGTTCACAGGGTCTTTTCGTCCCATTGCGGGTACTCGGCATCTTCACCGAGACTACAATTTCACAGAGCTCATGGTTGAGACAGTGCCCAGATCGTTACACCATTCGTGCAGGTCGGAACTTACCCGACAAGGAATTTCGCTACCTTAGGACCGTTATAGTTACGGCCGCCGTTTACTGGGGCTTCAGTCAAACGCTTCGCATTGCTGCTAACGCCCTTCCTTAACCTTCCAGCACCGGGCAGGTGTCAGACCCTATACAGCATCTTTCGATTTAGCAGAGTCCTGTGTTTTTGATAAACAGTCGCCTGGGCCTCTTCACTGCGGCCAGCATTGCTGCTGGCGTCTCTTCTTCCGAAGTTACGAGACTATTTTGCCTAGTTCCTTAACCATGATTCACTCTAGCACCTTAGGATTCTCTCCTCGACCACCTGTGTCGGTTTTGGTACGGGTTGCTTCACTTCGGCTTTTCTTGGAAGCACTTTCCTTACAACAACTTCGCCCGAAGGCTAGGTCTTGACTATTCCGTCAGTCTCCAGTAAGTACGGCACTCCGTCCCCTTTTTAGTGTGAGCAAGTATGGGAATATTAACCCATTGTCCATCCACTACCCCTTTCGGGTTCGCGTTAGGTCCCGACTAACCCTCAGCTGATTAGCATGGCTGAGGAAGCCTTAGTCTTTCGGTGAGCGGGTTTCTCGCCCGCTTTATCGTTACTTATGCCTACATTTTCTTTTCTATACGCTCCACAATACCTCACGATACTGCTTCCGTGCGAATAGAATGCTCTCCTACCAGATATAACCCAACGGTTATAAATCCATAGCTTCGGTATTCTGTTTATGCCCGATTATTATCCATGCCGGACCGCTCGACTAGTGAGCTGTTACGCACTCTTTAAATGAATGGCTGCTTCCAAGCCAACATCCTAGCTGTCAATGCAGTCCAACCGCGTTGCTTCAACTTAACAGAAATTTGGGGACCTTAGCTGTTGGTCTGGGTTCTTTCCCTCTCGGACATGGACCTTAGCACCCATGCCCTCACTGCCGTGGAACATTTATTAGCATTCGGAGTTTGTCAGGAATTGGTAGGATTTGACTCCCCCGCATCCAATCAGTAGCTCTACCTCTAATAAACTTATACACGACGCTGCACCTAAATGCATTTCGGAGAGTACGAGCTATCTCCCAGTTTGATTGGCCTTTCACCCCTACCCACAGGTCATCCGAAGACTTTTCAACGTCAACCGGTTCGGTCCTCCACTCTGTGTTACCAGAGCTTCAACCTGCCCATGGGTAGATCACAAGGTTTCGCGTCTAATCCTACTAACTAACCGCCCTATTCAGACTCGCTTTCGCTCCGGCTCCGGACCTGAAGTCCTTAACCTCGCTAGTAAAATTAACTCGTAGGCTCATTATGCAAAAGGCACGCCGTCACCCAACTTGTGGGCTCCGACCGCTTGTAGGCGTACGGTTTCAGGTTCTATTTCACCCTTCTATTCGAAGTGCTTTTCACCTTTCCTTCACAGTACTTGTTCACTATCGGTCTTTCAGGAGTATTTAGCCTTGGAGGATGGTCCCCCCATATTCAGACAGGATTTCACGTGTCCCGCCCTACTCATTTATCATCTAAATATACCTTTCAAATACGGGGCTATCACCCTCTATGGCTGTTCTTTCCAGAACATTCTTTTAAATATATAAAGACTTTTGGGCTAATCCGCGTTCGCTCGCCACTACTTACGGAATCTCTTCGATTTCTTTTCCTCCGGGTACTTAGATGTTTCAGTTCTCCGGGTTTGCTCTCCTTGCGGAGTGACAGGTCTTCAACCTGCCGGGTTGCCCCATTCGGACATCTCGGGATCAATTCGTGTGTGCCAATCCCCCGAGCTTTTCGCAGCTTACCACGTCCTTCTTCGCCTCTGAAAGCCTAGGCATCCGCCATACGCCCTTAACGATTTCTTTCCTAATTATTAATTAGTTCAGTATTTTTTGTCTAATATTACTATTAAACTATTTTTGTAAACTCAAACGCTTAATTGCGCTCGGTTTTCTCTTTGTGATATTTTTACCGTTAATGTCAATGATCTTTATGCTTTCTCAGGCTTAATCCGCAAATATTGTTTTTGGCTCTATCTGCTTTTTTAATTCTAAACCTTCAAATTACTGTTAATTGAATAACAATGTGGAGAATAAGGGAGTCGAACCCTTGACCTTCCCGATTCATCGGGATGCTCTAGCCCCTATCGGCTAAAATCCTTTGTTTATTTTTTAAATAACTTCTATTCTTGTTACATCGCTGTAACTTTTTCATTACTTTTCAGTAATTGTGGAGAATAAGGGAGTCGAACCCTTGACCTCCTGCGTGCAAGGCAGGCGCTCTAGCCAGCTGAGCTAATTCCCCCTCTAGTTGAGTGTACGAGTCAGAGGGTCGGAGGGTTTGAGTGTTAACTCATCTTCTCTTATACTCTAAAACTCTCTTACTCAAAATTAGTAGTCTCGGGCAGGCTCGAACTGCCGACCTCTACATTATCAGTGTAGCGCTCTAACCAGCTGAGCTACGAGACTTCATTTTTTAGTTGTTGGTTGTTGGTTTTTAGTCATTAGTCTAAAACTAATTCCTAATAGCTAAACCTCGAACTTCTTTAACTAAAATCTCTCTTCCCTGTTACTAATTTCTAGTGGGTTTTGTATTTTTTAATATATCAACCAAATAAAAAACTAAAGCATGAACTTTAAGCAAGTACATGGTACATTGAAGTACCTTAATTTTGTTTATCGTCTAAAGACGCTCTAAAATGAGATGTTCCAGCCGCACCTTCCGGTACGGCTACCTTGTTACGACTTAGCCCTAGTTACCTGTTTTACCCTAGGCAGCTCCTATTACGGTCACCGACTTCAGGTACCCCAGACTTCCATGGCTTGACGGGCGGTGTGTACAAGGCCCGGGAACGTATTCACCGCGCCATGGCTGATGCGCGATTACTAGCGATTCCAGCTTCATAGAGTCGAGTTGCAGACTCCAATCCGAACTGAGACCAGCTTTCGAGATTCGCATCCAGTCGCCTGGTAGCTGCCCTCTGTACTGGCCATTGTATTACGTGTGTGGCCCAAGGCGTAAGGGCCGTGATGATTTGACGTCATCCCCACCTTCCTCTCTACTTGCGTAGGCAGTCTCACTAGAGTCCTCAACTTAATGCTAGCAACTAGTGACAGGGGTTGCGCTCGTTGCAGGACTTAACCTAACACCTCACGGCACGAGCTGACGACAACCATGCAGCACCTTGAAAATTGCCCGAAGGAAGGTCTATTTCTAAACCGATCAATTCCCATTTAAGCCTTGGTAAGGTTCCTCGCGTATCATCGAATTAAACCACATAATCCACCGCTTGTGCGGGCCCCCGTCAATTCCTTTGAGTTTCATTCTTGCGAACGTACTCCCCAGGTGGCTAACTTATCACTTTCGCTTAGTCTCTGAAACTTAAAGTCCCAAAAACGAGTTAGCATCGTTTACGGCGTGGACTACCAGGGTATCTAATCCTGTTCGCTCCCCACGCTTTCGTCCATCAGCGTCAGTTAAAACATAGTGACCTGCCTTCGCAATTGGTGTTCTAAGTAATATCTATGCATTTCACCGCTACACTACTTATTCCAGCCACTTCTACTTTACTCAAGACCCGCAGTATCAATGGCAGTTTCATAGTTAAGCTATGAGATTTCACCACTGACTTACGAGTCCGCCTACGGACCCTTTAAACCCAATAAATCCGGATAACGCTTGCACCCTCCGTATTACCGCGGCTGCTGGCACGGAGTTAGCCGGTGCTTATTCGTATAGTACCTTCAGCTTTCCACACGTGGAAAGGTTTATCCCTATACAAAAGAAGTTTACAACCCATAGGGCCGTCGTCCTTCACGCGGGATGGCTGGATCAGGCTCTCACCCATTGTCCAATATTCCTCACTGCTGCCTCCCGTAGGAGTCTGGTCCGTGTCTCAGTACCAGTGTGGGGGATCACCCTCTCAGGCCCCCTAAAGATCACAGACTTGGTGAGCCGTTACCTCACCAACTATCTAATCTTGCGCGTGCCCATCTCTATCCACCGGAGTTTTCAATAATAACTGATGCCAGTCATTATATTATGGGGTATTAATCTTCCTTTCGAAAGGCTATCCCCCTGATAAAGGTAGGTTGCACACGTGTTCCGCACCCGTACGCCGCTCTCAAGATTCCGAAGAATCTCTACCGCTCGGCTTGCATGTGTTAGGCCTCCCGCTAGCGTTCATCCTGAGCCAGGATCAAACTCTCCATTGTATGTTTGTCTGACTCACTCAAAGTTTTTTAATACGCTTTAGTTTTTCCTTACTTGGTTGTATATCTATTTTTCAATGATCTCTTTTCTTTCGCTTTTTACAATACCTAATGTTCTGTCGTTTTCAGTATCGATTTGCGTGTGCAAAAGTAAAACTTTTTTCCTAATTGACCAAATGTTTTTTGAAGATTTTTTAAAGTTTTTTAAATAACCCTAACCCCTCTATTCAACACCTAATCATCTACTCCTGCGCACCCGTTTTACCGGACTGCAAAGATAAGAATCTTTTTTATATTACCAAATTTTATTTACTAAAATTTTGGATTATATTTTCAAGCTAATATCCTATAACAATTATATAATAGTATACAATCATTATATAGTAGTGTCTTTAATTTTATGCCCATCTAAAGGCTCTTCTGCGCTACTGACATACTCTCGTTTTCAGTGGGGCAAAAGTACATCCTTTTACCCTCACCATCCAAATATATTTAACATAATATATTGATCCAAATGCTAATTGTGGGAAAGTATTCAACTTAAACAATTGATATATTATAGCTTATGTCTTTATATATACTTATCCACATTATTCGAATTATATAGAACGGTTCTTTGAAAGTGGTTTTATGATGGTAAAATAGGGGTTGGGAAGTTTGAGAGTTGGAGTGTCGGAGGGTTTGAGGGTGTAAGGAGTGGCTCAAAGCATGGGGAATTGTTGTGGGTGTTTATTTATTGTAGGTTTGTGAGAGGTTGATGTTGTTTTTTGGGGAGAGAAAAATTGATAGCGTAGATTTTGATGACTGTTGGTCATATATTATACAATGTCATAGCCCCGATAGAAACGGCATCCTTTTTTGTTGCGGGCGCAGCGAAGCGGAGACCGTGACAAAAAAGATACAGTGGAGAGCGGGAAATAGCTTCGGAAAAAATTATTAATTATTAATGATGAATTGTGAATGGGTGGATTTCTCCTTCGGCGAAATGACAAGCTGTGTCGGAAAGTGTTGTTGTGAAAGTTTGGGATTGCTTCGTCGCTTCGCTTCTCGTAATCCCAAGAAAAAAGCAGAGGTAATTACCCTACTCCATTAGAAAAAACGTTTGACTAACATCTTATATATATAATAGCCTATCAAACAACCAATGGTGTCTGCGACGATGTCTAAGGTTTCCATAGATCTTCCTAAACCCATTTCTTCCTGAAGAATCTCTGTAAGGAAGGCATATATAAGGATGATCTGAAAAAAGTAAGAAAATTTGATTTTCGGGAAAGCAGCAATGAAAAAGAAACCCAATGCCGCAAATATGCTTAAGTGTAGCACTTTGTCGATGCCGCTGAACATAAACCAATATTCAGTATTCTCTTCACCCGGCTTGAGGAGCATATAAGTAAGAAATGCCCAATAAATGGGCAAGATCTTACTACATATTTTTGAAATACTATCCAATGATAGCTTGGTATTCTTCAGCAGAAAGTAATTCTGAATGATCTGCACCTTCAGCAAGTTCTAATTTGATGATCCATCCGTCTCCATAAGGATCTGTATTCAACAATTCGGGTTGAGCTTCTAATCCTGAATTAAATTCAATAACTTTTCCTGCAATAGGTAAGAATAAATCTGAAACTGTTTTTACAGCTTCTACACTTCCGAAAACCGCACCTCCTTCAAGATCGTCATCTACAGTATCTACATCTACATAAACGATATCTCCCAATTCGCCTTGTGCGAAGTCTGTAATACCGATTGTAGCTACGTTACCTTCAATCTTGATCCATTCGTGATCTTTAGTGTACTTTAATTCTGATGGTGTGTTCATTTTTTAATTTTTATTTTTACAAATGTATTCAAAATAATACAAGGTTCAAATATCGGATATAAAAAAATGTCCCTCAAAATTGAAGGACATTTAAATTTATTTTAGTTCTAATTAGAAACCTCCTGAGTCTCCGAATGTAAACGTTGCAGAAATACCTGCTCTAACCGTTGACAATGGGAATGCTGTTGAGATTTTATACTTAGAAGTCATCTGTTCGTAGAATACTTTTAAGTTTAAGTTTTCGGAAACGTTGTAGTCTGCGGAAACTTTAATGTTCATTAATCTCTGACCTCCCGTAATCTGTGAATCATCCAGCAAAATATTCGTAATACTTGTTTTACTGTCTCTCAATGAGAAATCTCCTCTGATATTAAGATCGCTACCTTTTCCTTTCCCTCTTCCTCTCACATTATTCGTTCCCAGTCTGAAGTTTCTGATGATATATCCTACTCTTACCACATATTCACTGTTTGAATCTTCTGTCAACGTATGGTTTACCAATCCTAACAATAATGTTCTTAATCTGTTGTACTGAATACCGAACTGAATATTGTTTCTCATCGTCATATCTACCCCGATAAGTGGTGAGAAGTTTCTCCACATAACCCACCTGAGCGAAAGTAAACGGATTGATATAATCATCATTAATATCTCTTCCGGAGCTCGTTAATGAATTCAATCTGTTGAAGTAATCGATACTCGACTGGATTCCTGTTGCGGTATACGTTGCCTGATAAGAATGTAATAGATCAAACTTAGAGAACTGCCCGTTAATAATCGGAACGTTTCTCAATCCTGAATAAGTGATCTTCCAGTTTGGAATCGGAATTCCTGCTTTCTTAGGATCACCCAATAATTTTGGAGCTTTACCTTCTACTGCTGCTCTAAATGCAGGAATTAAAATATATGCATTTGAAATTCCGTATCCGTCTTTAAATCCGTCCGGCTGCAGAGCTCCCGGCATTTGTTGAGATAATGTTCTCGCATTTTCTCTGATTGCCTGATAAACCGATGCACCATCTTTAAATGCTGTTTTCAATAAAATGACAGAGTTTGAATACGTCACTAAATCATTTGCAAAAGTATAGTTAGGATTTGCCACTCCTGTATTCGGATCTCTATAATTGAAACCGGTATGCGTAAAGTTTCTGTTATAATTATGCAATACGCTCATATCAATTCTAAGATCGTTCATCGGCATCACCTGCAAATTCGCACGCAACTCCCGTGTTGACATTCTGACGTAAGGATCTGTCATAAATTCTGAATCACTTACCCAGCCGTTTTCAATTACTGTTCTTCTGATATCGGCTTGTGAACCAAATAGGAATCCGATGGTAGGTCCTCCTAAAGTCTGTCCTGAACCATACCAATTCGGAGCAGATAATAATCCCGGAAGTACCGTTCCGTTGTTTTCAGAATAATTAACATCCAATTGCTTGATTGATGTCAACAGATACGCCAAGCTCTGAAGCGGAGTTAATCTGTTTTTAAACTTATATGTTTTATAAGCATATTTGTTTTTCTCCCATTGCTGAGTGTAAACATTGTTTAATGAATCAACCTCCTGCTTACGTTTTTGAAGTTTAGCCGAAACATTTTTGAAATATTTAAACTGACCAAAGAACTTCGTGAAGTCTGCCGTAGCCGTCGCCTGAATTACATTCGTATTCTGACCAATTGATCCTAAACTTCCGTCTGGACTTGCCAATAAAACAGTAGATCTTGCATTCCAGTTATACGTAAATCCGTAACCCAATTCTGCATCGATGAAATCTAAATACGGAAGATACTGGAATGGCAATTTATAATTCAGCTGTACCCTGTGATTGTATAATACAGGTCTTCCGGCTCTGAAAACATTTCCGAAAATTGAATTATTATCCATCATGTTTACATCCATATTATCATTCAGCGTTCTTGTTGCAGAATTGATTTCAAGCTTTAAGGATTTTGTGAAATTAAATCCTAAACCATACTGCCATCCAAAATAGAAGTTTCTGTTTTTAATCGCACCGAAGTCATCTCCGTAATTTCCGCTTAAGATAGCATCGATATTTCTAAACTCTAATTCGTTGTAATTTCTGTCAACCTCCGTTCTGAAAGAGAATCTTGTCGGGATCGGATTAAAGTTGAATTCTTTTACCCATTTTAAATATTTCGTAGACTTCGCCGTATCGCTGATCATTTTGTTAAATGGTCTTATCACCCACGGTTTGAAAGTATAGTTGTAATCTACATATCCTCTCAAATACTGTCTGTAATTTCTCTTTGTGTAAATATCTCTGTAGAAATCATCATTATAAACCGCCGTTACCGAAATGTTTTCCACATCATAGAACTTTGGTTTTTTATTAGGATTCATTCTTTCTTTGTGCATATTTACAACCCCAAGACTTCTTTGCTGAGTGTATGTTCTTGCTACTTTTTTCAGCTGCTCTTTGTTAGCCGCTTTATTAAACTCAACATCCGTATCCAAAGGATTGTACTTCGGATCTTCGATGGTTTGAGAATATGAGTAGTTCAACGGAATCTTAACTCCACTTTTTGCAGGCAAGAATTTATCAACATTAATTGCCGTATTGATACTGAAAGCTGACTGAGTCGACTGACTTCTTTCTGCCGGTTTAGAATCGATATTTCCGAAACCTACCGAAGTATAAGAAGCACTTGTATTCACGGTTGCAAAATCTCCAAGGTTGAAGTTTAAACTTGCATTTCCTGCATAACCGCCGTCGTTTTCGATTTCAGAAAGACGGATTTCGTTTACCCAAAGAACTCTGTCAATAGCAGCAGTTGTTCTATCTCCCCCATTTCTGATCCCTAAAACAATAGTAGTAACATTTCCTAAACTTGGACGCCCTTTGATGTAAATACTTTTAAAGGTATTCCCCGGATCAAAAACATTATCTTTTGTTCTCAAAATAATATTATTAGGGAAATTTTTATCTCTTCTGATTTTTGCATCTACAAAATCCTGAATATTTAAATCCACGTCATTCTCCATAGGCCAGATTTCCATTGGTGCGGTAGCTGTTCCTGGAGTAATTTTTAGAGAAGCTTCATACTCATAATAATTATCTGTTGCATCACTTCCTAAACGGATGAAGAATTTAGTTTTCTCATCAATCTGCCCAATGGCTAGATCACTACTT
The DNA here is from genome assembly GCF_024807225.1 of Chryseobacterium ginsenosidimutans. Classification (GTDB taxonomy): domain Bacteria; phylum Bacteroidota; class Bacteroidia; order Flavobacteriales; family Weeksellaceae; genus Chryseobacterium; species Chryseobacterium ginsenosidimutans. The sequence continues at coordinate 1,042,762 of NZ_JANUCO010000001.1, read as the reverse complement.
GTAGGATCAGGATGATGAGCATGTACAAAAAGTTTTAATTTTTTATACCTTCTCATATCCAAAGCAGTATTCTTAAACACCCCTCTTGCTTCAGCATGTAATTGCGTCGCTTTCATGTATAAAGAAGCTTCATTCTGTCTTTGTGCACCTGCATTTCCGCTTAGAATTTGTCTGTCGATTCCCGGAGGCAATACATAAGGAGGTTGGTTTAATGCATTTTCTTCAATATTTACACTTCCTACTTCAAAATTATCATTAAGCGCTGTACCACCTGCAGTTCCCTCTTCAGGAGAAGTTACCGTTTCACTGAAGATCTTATTCGGATATTTTCTCCAGTCTGATCTTACAAGATCCATTGTTCCGAATCTTAAGGTAGAAGTCTGGTCGAAACCTTTTAATAATAATCTCGCAAATCTTACATTGTTAAGAACTGAAGGATCATGATCTCCCGCATCGGTAACATATTTTGAAACCGGAATTCTGAACAAGTACCATTTTACCTGAGCTTTTTGTTGATTTTGGAATGTTGCTTCAACAGTTTTTACATCAACAATATTATTTGATCCTAAATTTAAACTTCCCTGAGCTAAATCTACTTCATATTGATTATAGCTTTCACTCTGGTCTAAGTTGTAATCTTTATTGATATCTTCTGAATCCGGAGTCTGTGAAGCCACTTCCAGAGAATTACTCTGAGAGTTTCCTTCCGGACCTCTGAAATATTTATATCTCTGAATAAGCGAAGAAGCCTGATTTCCTGTGAATTTATTAGACAAATAGAATACAAAGTCATCAATAGCAGGATCGGATAAACCTGTAACCGGGTTGGTAAATGTATTTCCAAATAAAGCTGCTTCCTGATCTGAGCTTAAACCATCATACCCAACATCCTGCGCCACTCTGTCTGCACCTTCACTTGAGAAAGCATACAAAATTGGCGGTTGTTTAGGCTGAGTTCCCCAATTCGAACTCGTCGTTGTAGAAGCAGTTGATGGAGTCGGTAAGCCGTTTTCATACTGCATCTGTCCATCCTTCAAAATATCTTCTGATACGTTACCTAGCTGTAATAAAAGTTTTGGAGCTGCACCCAATGTATTTCCATCTGCATAAGGATCCATCATCCAGAATTCTACATATTCGATATTTGAACTTACAAAGTTGGAAACCGTAATCGGTCTCATAATCCCTGCCCATCTTTGCTGTGTGGTTTCAGGATTTACATTAGAGTTATAAGGTCCTTTTTCTGCAGGATAATATGAAATATCGAAAGTATTGGTATAAGTCTGCTCACCCGCAACAAAATCTCTATTGTTGAAAATTTCAGAGAACAAAACTCTTCTTGATGCGTGGTTTGATACAGATTGTGGTGTAATACCTGTAGGAGCTTTCCCTCCTACTCCATAGAATCTAGGATCGATATTATACCAAGATAATAGACCTCTTCCGTATCCTTCTGATCTGTCATTATTTTTACCGGCTCCCTGGAAAAGAGGATCACCCTGGTTTTTTTCAGGTTTTGAAGCTAAGCTCCAAGCTGTAGGTTCTTTTAATGTAATTTTTGAAGTTGTCTGTTCAAAATCATCGATATAAGACTGGTCGTTGATTCCTTTATTTAAGCCCGGAAGTAAATACGCTCCTTCCATTTTGAAATTCAGATTGGATGGTGCTTCTGTATTGACCAGCGGAATTTTATCTGTTAATCTCGTCAGGAACGGAAGCTGGTTGTTGTACATCAAATTGATTCCAGCCATTGTATTGTTCACGGCTTCCTGACCATAACTTACTTTTTGAGTAAGCGGAGATTCGGAATAATTAACAACAGTTCCGCCCAAAATAAAGTGCTCATTAAATCTTCTTTCTAAATTTAATCCTAAGAATCTTTTTCTCTGCGTATTAAATGTTAATTGATTTTCTAATGAAATATTAATTGCCTGACCCGATTGTTTTACCTGATCATTAATAATCGTCACTGTACCCAGTAAATAATCTACGGTATAGTCGATCCCTTCTGTCAGCTGAACTCCGTTTGCCGAAACTTTTACCGAACCTTGAGGAACGTTCACAGCACCCAAAGAAATACCTTGTCCCTGCGTTCCTTTGTAACGCCCTTCAATGGTATATCGCTGTGCTAAATTACTTGATGTGGCAACCTGTTTCTGTTGGGTATAAAGGTCAGAAAATACATATTGAGGATCATTACTTCCGATCACATTCTGAATAAAGCTACCAAACGGCTGAACTTTTGTAAAGATCACTCTTCCCGTTTCGGGTCTTACAGTAATTCCGTTGACAAAGTCAAAAATACCGTCACCGGTTGTACTTCCATTATTTTGTAAATCGCCGTTGGCATTTAGTCTGTCCCAGTTTAATAATTTAATCAAAGGAACATTATTCACCTGCGGATTATTAGCAACAGGAAGATAGTTTACCTTACCTCCGGATTGCGGATCTCTATATAAAACATTCAAGATAAATCCGTCCTGATTTACCTGTCCTGCATCCAGAGAATAGATGTTTTTCATCATCAAATTCCACATTGGGGAAGAAGTCTTCACCGTTGTATTCGGCTTCAAAAGCTTGGTCATTAGCACCGTACTTTCTTCCGAGAATTCCCCTACTTTATACACCTGATTGCTTCCATTCACTGTATAGGAGAATGAGACTCCTAAAAGCTGGTTATCATTTAATTTTTGATTTAATGAAATGTATCCTAACTGAGGCTGTAATGTATATTCATTAGCACTTAATCTTCTTGCTTTTTTGTTAAAAATAAAGTGTTCTCCATCCACATAAGTTTCCGTACCTCCGGAAGCAACAGGAAGATTCCCTCCTTTTACTGCGGTGTAAGCGGTACTTGCATCTCTTAATCCCGGTAATCCGTTGATGGTAGAATACAGACCAAAACCAGCCTGATTATTGTCCGGAAGAACTCCCGGCGCATCCCCTAAATCTCGGATACCGACGATACTTTTCTGATATTGTAGATTGCTGTTCCCTTGATCCAGAACCCAAACTTCTAATCTTGTGATACTGATTTTTGAGTTGATCTGAGGATAATTTAATAATGCATTATCATAATTATCAAGGAAATAATGTCCTAAAAAGTAGTGTTGATTATCTTCATAGTCGATCGCATTCAACTTGAAATTATTCATCACACCACCACCCTGAACGGTAATATTTCTGGCTTCACCCTGTTGTTGTGAAAGCACTACAGTTCCGTACGTTTTACCCAGCTGGAACTCGGTTTTCACCCCGAATAAAGACTGAGAACCACGTATCAAACTGGTTGAAAGTGGCATATTCACGTTACCGAATTCTATTCTTTTAATGATTTTATCTTCACCTCCTGCGCTTGGCTTATCCACATCATTCAACCCTTTTTGCTGAAGATCTTTCCAGCTTCCTTTTGCCTGCCAAACCAAATTCATTCGGTTTTCGAAAGCAAAACCACTTTGGGTATCATAATTGGCTTTCAGCTGAAGGTTTTCTCCCACTTTTCCAATTAAACCCAATTGAATTCTCTGGTCGATATCGAAGGTAAAACTTGTTCTGTTTTGAGGTAAAATTAAGGGGTTATCAATCTTCTGGTACAATCCTGCAAAATCAAAAGCAGCGTATCCTGAAGGGATAATTTCGATCTTATTGCTTCCGAAAATGGTCTCGAAAAGCCTGTTGTTGATCGTCAAAGAAGGAATCAACCCTTTTCTTGCCGCATCGCTTTTATCTTTCCTGAACATCAGACTGTATCGGTCTGCTTTCTCCTTATAGTAAGCCTTGGTCTGAGCCGTCATCATGAACTCCTTATAATCTTCGGGAGACATGGCTGTCGGTGGTCCGGTAATTGTATTTCCCACCTTAGGATATACGAAATACATCCCGGTTTTTATGTCGTAATAGGCTTCAAACTGTGTGGGATCGGCCAACTGATAGTCTTTCTTTATGATTGCGGTATCACGCACTGGTGCTGCAGGTCGCCGCCTCTGTGCAAATGTACTTACCGACATACAGAGGAACGACAGGAACAGAAATGTATTTAGATACTTATTATTTGCCACCAAATGTTAAATGTTTTTTAAAATTTGTTTTACCAACTCTTCAATCGAAACGTCGGGATTTTGTTTTATTATTTTATCTGCAAGCTTCTCGCTCATTCGCTTTGGAATGCCCAAAACTTCTAATGCAGATAACGCTTCATCCTTAATTTTATTATTTACAAATGTAGAAATATTTTCGTCCGGATTACTGAATTTCTGCACTTTATCCTTAAGATCTACGATAATTCTTTCGGCGGTTTTTACCCCGAGTCCTTTCGCTTTTTGAATGAGAGCACTGTTCTTGGAAAGTATCGCCGAAGCAATCTCTTCCAGACTTAAAGTGGATAATAAAATAAGCGCCGAAACAGCTCCTACTCCATTAACGCTTATTAACAGATTGAACATCTCTTTTTCCGAACGAGTGTTAAAACCAAAAAGCAAATGCGCATCTTCTCTGATGATCTGCTGAATAAAAAGTACGGTTTCTTTGTGTAAAGTAAGTGTCTGCGAAGTCATCAAACTAATACCTACATAGTAACCAACTCCTTGTACGTTGATCACTGCGTAGGTAGGCGTAAGTTCCTGAACAATGCCTTGTAGTGAAAATATCATTATTAATTTTTAAAACTCCCAAATATAGCAAATTAAACTAATTAATGTTTTCATTTCACGCGCGAATGATTTTTAACTTAATTTTTGTTGAAGGTTTTAAAGATTTGATATAAAAGCAAAAGACTCCAAAATTGGGAGCCTTTTTTGAAATTATTTAGGGTAGAAATTATTTAATTAAAATCTGCCGGCTATTGCATTTATTTTTTGTCTTTTTTCGGAGTTTCAATGGCTATCTGCATGAGCAAGATGTTGACCAATAAAAATCAAACAAATTATATTTTTCATAAGCTTGGTTTTTCATTATAAATTCAATTTAAAAATGATTACTTCAGTTGATTTTGGATATCGTCTGTATTAGAAACCACTACCATCTCAATAATTTTTCCAGCTTTATTGAATAAAAAATGAGCTCCTTCTTTTGCTTCGACTCTTTTGGTTTGCGACTTATTATCTGCATTCGAAATCCCTATCATTGTATATGCCAAAGCACCTCTATTACCTTCTACTACGTTTCTTTCAAGATGAAATGTAAGATCCGGTAATATTGTGGTATACTTATTTAATCCTTCTTTTACGGCTTGCTTTCCGGCACCTATTTTCCCGTTCCAGTTTACTTTTACGTTGTTGTCTAAGAGTGCATCAAGCGCATTCCAGTCTCTGCTATTAAAATTTTGAACATAACTTTCGATTGCCTTCTTCAGTAGTTTCTTGTTTTTTACATCAGATTTTGCAATTGGCAACATAGAAACGGTTTCGTATTCATTAACGTTTTCATCGCCTTTTATTTGTTTTACCAAGTGATCTAATTGTGTGATGGTAAGAAGTTCCTTCATTTTTGCTTCATCATCCATTGTGAAAAATTCAGCAGCATATACATTAATTTTCTTTCCACCAGGAGGAATTGCTCCATAAGGACCATCCTGAGTTCCTTGCATAATGTATAATAAACCTACATTATTTTCATCTACAATAATTATTCTGTCCTTTAATTTAAGTGTTGGAAATGGCGTATGAAAACGTTTAATTCTCGCCACAAATTTATCTCTACCAATTACGATGGCATTATTGGAGTTTACATAGATCTTATCATTTACTAAAGGTCCGTTTTTATCAAAATCTCCGGTACTGAAGTTCTGATGGAAATTGGTGGCATTCACCCTTACTTTTTCAGAATATTTTGTATCTGTGTTCTGTGCATTTATACTTGCAAAACATGTTGCAAATAGTGTAATAGTTGTAATAATTTTTTTCATAATCTGTATTTTATTTTTCAAATCCGTAGTCTCTTTCTACCAATGCTATACGAATGCGTAGAGACTTAAACCATTCGTTTCGTCCCATTTTCTGAGCTTCTTTGTGTAATGAATTGTTGTACCAGTTGGAAATAGACTCTTTATCTTTCCAATAACAAACGGTAATACCCATATCTGTTCTTACTGATTCAATCCCTAGGAAGCCAGGCATGGTTTTAGATAGTTCTATCATCTGTTTAGCCATAAGATAATATTCTTCACTTCCTTCCTGTAAAGTTGTAATAAAAATTACCGCATAGTAAGGCGGTTCTGGAGTTTTTGCGATCATAAATTGTGTTTTTTTAGTTATTAACCTGAACTTAGGTTTATGATAAATTTAAAAAAATATTTTGAATTTGAAAAATTACACTGAGTTTGGATTTAGAACAGTAATGGAATTTTTTTAATTAAAAAGTAATAATTGTGTGCACGAGCATGATGCTCGCGCAAGCGTAAGGTTATTTGTATAAGGAAAATATCTGCAACAGCATGCAAATTATATTAATAACAAAAGGCTAGAAAGTTGGTAGCCTTTCGTTTTATTACTATTTAATAATTATTCCGTTAAAATATTTCTTAAGCAATTTCGATGTTAGAATAATCATTAATCACCTGAAAACAACCGTTGTCCATTAATTCTTCCTCTGAATGCGTCGTAGTAATTCCGATTACTTTCAAACCGGCATCTTTTGCAGCTTTTATTCCACCCATAGAATCTTCTATTGCGATGGCATTTTTAACATCAACTTGTAGCTTTTCGATAGATTTTAGAAAAATTTCAGGATTAGGTTTTCCTTTGATCACTTCAAGTCCGCCCGTAATTTCATTGAAATAATTTCTGATATTCAATCCATTTAAAATAAAATCAATACTCGCAGGAATTCCCATTGTCGCCAATCCGGTTTTGATATTTTTTTGATTCAATTTCTGAAGAAAAGCTGTCAATCCATTTATCTCTTTAATATCGGGTCGGTATAGATTCTGATAAGCTTCTTCTTTTTTTATTCCCAATTCATATAATCTTTCTTTTGATACATCGTTTCCGAAAAAACGAATGATCATTTCATCCAGTGTTCCATGATTTTGGGGAGCGAAAGTTTCCACATCTAAATCGATTCCGTACTCTTTCAAAAATACGATCCATGAATCCTCATGATAGCGGATGTTGTCTACAAGAGTTCCATCCATATCGAAGATAATCGCTTTTTCATTTAACCTCATCATTATTATTATTTTTGATTCTCAAATATAACAAATTGACCTTTTATAACAAATAAAAACCCATCCGAATGGACAGGTTCTGTAATTTTTAATATAAATAAATAGTCTAAGGATTTATATCCAAACACATGCTTATATGGCATGCACCATTTACACACATTGGCGTACAACCACTTACCAAACACAATTGCCCTTGAGTCCTAAGACAATAATACCCGCCATCAGGAGACTGTATAGGCTGACTTTGTCCCGCTCCTGTTATTTGTCTCAAATTCTCTCTTGAAAGTTTTTTAATGTTTTTCATAGTAAAATATATTTTTTAGTACTTCTCAAATGTATTTATTTTCTTATAAAGTTACTCTCTGTTTAAAAAATCTATTCCCAAAAAAACTATTTTTCGCCTTCCTTTTTAATTAAAAAAACCAATATTTATGGGCATTTTAGAAGATTTTAAAATTTTCAATTCACCTGTCCTAATATCACAATTTTGTGATATTAGGACGGATTTATCTATAATAAAAAAGCAGTACACTAAAATTTTGTGTACTGCTTTTTACTTAAAAGATCAAATCTTTATTATTATTTTTCTTTTTTCTCTCTTCTCTGAGCATCCAAAACAGCAATTGTTGCCAAGTTTACGATCTCATCAACGCTTGAACGCATCTGTAAAACATGAACAGGCTGCTTTAATCCCATCAAGATTGGTCCGATAACCTGTGCGACTTTCATTCCTCTGATAATTTTGTAGGAAAGGTTTGCACTTTCAAGATTCGGGAAAATGAAGGTATTTGCAGGAGTTGTTCCTAATTTTGAGAAAGGATAATCGCTCAAATGATCTGCATTCATCGCAAAGTCAGGTTGAATTTCTCCATCTACAACCATTTTCGGATATTTCTCATGAAGAATGCTTACTGCTTTTGCTACTTTTTTGGAAGTATCAGAAATAGCAGCGAAGTTCTCAAATCCTAACATCGCAATTCTCGGTTCGATCGCGAAAGATTTTACGGTAAATTCTGCCATTTTAGCAATATTTACCAAATCTTCAGCTGTCGGGTTTTGGTTAATAGATGTATCTGCGAAGAAAATAGGTTTCTTTTCAGACAAGATCATCATCATTGCCGCCACTTTATCAACGCCTTTATCTTTTTCGATAATTTCTAAAACAGGTCTTAGCACAGAACCGTAATTTTTAGAGAAACCAACAATTAATCCGTCCGTATCACCATGTCTCAACATCAATGGTCCGAAATAATCTCTCTGGCGAACATATCTTTTCGCTTTGTACTCGTTCATTCCTTTTCTCTGACGAAGTTTCCAAAGTGTTTCTCTGTATCTTTTTCTGTTTTCTTTCTGGTCGTCATCACTCGGATCGATAATCGGAATATCCAAATCGATTCCGAAATGCTCCATCTGTTCTTTGATGTACTTTTTGTTTCCTAACAAACTTGGATACGCAATTCCTTCTTCATACAAAATCTGAGCAGCCTTCAATACATTATATTCTTCAGCATTTCCTAAAGTGATTCTCTTAGGATTTGCTTTTGCACGGCTCTGCATCATTCTTACCAACTTCTCGTCTCTTCCCATTCTGTCGAGAAGGCTGTTTTCGTATTCGTCAAAATCGGCGATCGTTTTTCTTGCAATTCCACTCTCAATTGCAGCTTTTGCCACTGCACTTGAAACTTTAGTAATTAATCTGTTATCAAACGGTTTCGGAATGAAATATTCTCTACCGAATTGTAAATTCTGAACATTATAAGCTAAAATTACCGCTTCAGGAACCGGTTCTTTCGCCAAATCAGCGATGGCATGAACAGCAGCCAATTTCATTTCTTCATTAATACCTTTTGCCTGAACATCCAATGCACCACGGAAAATATACGGGAAACCAAGAACGTTGTTCACCTGATTAGGATAATCACTTCTTCCTGTTGCCATGATCACATCTTTACGTGTTTCCAACGCAAGATCATAAGCAATTTCCGGATCCGGATTTGCCAATGCGAAAACAATAGGATTTTCTTTCATGCTTAACAACATTTCCGGAGTCATCACATTTCCTTTAGACAAACCGATGAAAACATCAGAACCTTTTACGGCATCTTCTAAAGTTTCAATATCGGTCTGAGCAATGAAATCGATCTTTTCCGGGGTAAGGTTTTCTCTTTTATTATTGATAACCCCTTTACTGTCGCACATTAAAACATTTTCTCTCTTTAAACCTAAAGAAATATACAAGTTGGTACAAGCAATTGCCGCAGCTCCCGCTCCATTAACTACCATTTTAACTTCTCCGATATTTTTGTTTGCAATCTGCAAAGAGTTGATTAATGCTGCTGCAGAAATAATCGCTGTTCCGTGTTGATCATCGTGCATTAAAGGAATATCTAATTCCTCTTTTAGTTTTTGTTCGATATAGAATGCTTCGGGAGCTTTAATATCTTCAAGGTTGATTCCCCCGAAAGTCGGCGCAATACCTTTTACAATATCGATAAATTTATCCGGATCTTTTTCGTTGATCTCAATATCAAAAACGTTGATGTCTGCAAATATTTTGAACAAAAGACCTTTTCCTTCCATTACCGGCTTTGAAGCTTCTGCACCGATATCTCCTAATCCAAGAACTGCTGTACCGTTAGAAATAACGGCTACCAGATTTCCTTTTCCTGTATAATCATATACTGTTTCCGGCTTTTCATAGATCTCCATACAAGGAACTGCAACCCCCGGAGAATACGCCAAAGACAAATCTCTCTGAGATGAGTGTGGTTTTGAAGGGATAACTTCGATCTTTCCTTTAGGTTCGGCTTTATGGTAATCTAACGCGGCCTGATTAAAGTTCTTTTCGTCGCGGTGGGTTTTGTTTGACATATAAAATTTTGTTTTTTTATTTATAGTATATATTTAATGTGGTAATTAACAAGACTTTCGATTGGTTTTTGTACAATCTGTCCCACATTAAGGTTAAGTTCTGCCGCTGCAGAACGTAGAATATCTTCGTAATAATAAGCAATAGAACCGATAAAATTGATCTCGGCATCTTTTGATTCTTCGTAAGGAAGAACCTGATAATCGAAAAAGTTGATCATTTCTTCGAAAACCATTTTCTTTAAGTATGGATGATCCTTTCTTTCTACCACAAATTTATTGAAATTCGCAAGATAGGCATTCGGTCTTGTCGTATGATACATGTTTTTCAATGCTTCATCGATCGTTAAATGATAGATTTCCTCAAATTCCTGATGAAGATCTGCAGGAAGTTTCTGCATAAAAAATCTTCGTACCAATTGTTTCCCAATCGCACTTCCGCTTCCTTCGTCTCCCATAAGAAATCCTAAAGAAGGAAGTTTTATATCTATATCTTTTCCATCGAAATAACAAGAATTGGAACCCGTTCCCATGATGCATACAATGGCAGGTTTGTCCTGATAAGCGGCATAAGCTGCTGCCATCAAATCTTCTCTTACAATAATTTCGGCATCAATGAATACTTTTCCCAATTCCTCAATAATTGTATCACAGTTTTGCTGAACTCCACATCCTGAACCATAAAAATAGATTTTCTTAATGGAATTCTTAACGGATAGTAAGCTTGTATTTTTTTCAATTTCGGGAACAATAAGTTCTTTGTTGATAAAATTCGGGTTGAAACCAATAGTTTCTGTTTTCAGAAAGATCTTTTTAAAATCGTCAAGAATCACCCAATCCGACTTCGTAGAACCACTATCAACAATAGCAACCATATTTTAGATTTTAGTTTAAAGATGCTAAATTATGAATTTATCTTTTAAGATGTAAGATTATTGACATGACATATATGTTATTTCTGGCACGGAGGGTGGGTTATTTGGTATGAAATTTAAAACTGAAATAAAAAAGAGAACCAACAATCACGTCTAGCTCTCTTTTTAATAATCCTCTGCGAAATGCATCGTTAATGTTTTATCTCCGCCTTTTTATCATTGAACTGTATCAGCCAATCTTCGATCTCATTTTCAAGATAAGAGGTCTGAAGAATCATGGCATTGATAAAATCGTCAGGAACAGGTTCACCATTGGAATTCTCAAGATTCCAAAGTTCGTTGGACATATTTTCGTATTCGGAATACACCCGTTTGAAGCGTGTATTTTGTTGCTCTAGAGCTTCAATATTTTTCTGCTGAAGCTGAAATTTTCTGTATTTGTTTTGACGTTTCATACAAATATTATTAAGTGTGGTTGTAAATTTTTTTGATAGTATGCTCTAAATCAAGCATTACAAGATAGAAAAAGCCATCAACACAAACAGTTGAAAATGAATTTATTATCAGGTCGGGTCTAAATCGTTCTGAAAATTAAATTTAGAAATTATTTTGATTCAAAAAAAATATTTAACATCTTTTTTTAACTGTTTAACACAAAGTTATAAATTTGCATATCATAAAAATTGGATGAGAGATTTAATACTACGCCAGAAACAGGTTCTGTTCTTCATCATTGCGGGAGGACTGAGTGCTATTGTCGAAATTGGGAGCTTTAAGTTCTTCAGCACTTCCCTGCCTCACTTTTTCCCGCGCGAAACCAACTTCTACGGAATACATTACCCGATGAGTAATATTTTCTCGACCAGTTGCGGGATCATTACAAATTATTTCCTAAGCATCTGGTTTGTTTTCGAAAGAGGAAAACACTCCAAGAGGAAAGAATTTGCTTATTTTATGATGGTTTCTTTTATTTCAACTTTGTTAAGTCTCGGTTTCTTCCAGATTTTCTACAGTTATGTATTTAAAGATAATATTGATTTAATTATTTATACCTTAAGCCCTGAAATAACCAGCAAGATCGCTGCGATTCTACTGGTTTCCATTCTTAATTATTCTATTAAGAAAAAAGTAATTTTTAACGGATAAATAATTGTGAAGAAGATTTTAAATCATCTCTGGAGATTCTGGCTTTTGCTTTTGGCATTTGTCTTTACCATACTTTTTGGGATTCCTGTTTATATTTTATCATTTAATAAAAAGCATTATAAATATGCGTACCGATTCATCAGATGTTGGAGCTACTGCATATTTTACGGAATGGGTCTGAGGTATGAGCTAACGAAACTTTCCAGCCAAAAACTTGATAAGAATAAACAGTATGTCTTCATTTCGAATCATACTTCGATCATGGATATTATGCTGATGTGCATCTTGTGCGAAGACCATCCTATTTGTTTTGTGGGCAAAAAAGAGCTGGTAAAAATCCCTATTTTCGGTACTATATATAAAAGGATATGTGTCATGGTAGATCGTGGAAGCGCAAGAAGCCGTGCCGATGTATACCGAAGATGCGCCGAAAAAATGGAAGAAGGAAACAGCATCGTTATTTTCCCGGAAGGTGGAGTTCCGGATGATACTTCTGTTATTTTGGATGAATTTAAAGACGGCGCCTTTACCCTTTCTTCGAAACATAATTCGCCCATCGTGATCTTTACTTTTGTCGGATTAAAGGAAATTTTTCCGTTTGAAAGCTCAGAAGGTCATCCCGGTAAAGCAAAAGTTTATTTTAACGGAATTTTAAATCCTTCAGATTCTCCGAAAGACCTTAAATTGTCTTCTTTTGAGACAATAAAAAAAACATTGTTAAAACACTATAATTAATAGAAATAATATATATTTGTTTTCAGAAATTTTCAACAAATATGTCAAATTATTCTAAACAAACTAATTGGGGACAATTCATTCCGTTAGTTACTGTATTTTTCTTCTGGGGATTTGTGGCGGCAAGTAACGACATTCTAATCCCTGTTTTCAAAAAGGCATTCGACCTTACCCAAACAGAAAGTATGCTTGTACAAATCTGTTTCTATGTAGCCTATACGGTCGGATCTCTTATCTATATGGCAATTTCAAAAGGCATAAAACAAGATTTAATTAATAAAATCGGATATAAAAACGGTTTAATTATAGGTCTTCTTATTTCTGCGGCAGGAACTTTACTGTTTTATCCCGCAGCTAATATGGCTTCATTCCCATTAATGATTTCCGGTCTTTTTATTGTAGGATTAGGATTTTCATTACAGCAGATTGTTGCCAATCCTTTAGCAATTGAAGTAGGACCTTCTGAAACGGGTTCTCAGAGATTAACAATGGCAGGAGGGATCAATAATCTTGGGACGACTATCGGTCCACTTATTGTTTCTTTTGCAATTTTTGGTTCTGCAGCAGCTGCCAATAGTGATGTAAGTGTTGAAAGTGTGAAGGTTCCTTATCTTATTTTAGGAGTAGCTTTCGTTTTAGTGGCGATTATGCTTAAGTTTTCATCTCTTCCGGCTATCACTCCGACAGTTTTGGAAGACACGGATGATACAACTCCCGGAGAGCACAAAAAATCAGCTTTCCAATATCCTCAGTTGATTTTAGGGATGATTGCTATTTTTGTTTATGTAGGTGTAGAAGTTTCTACAGCAAGTAATCTGCCTGCATACATGGAAAAAAGTTTAGGTTTTCAAACTAAAGATGTAGCTCCTTACATCTCTTTATATTGGGCTTCTTTGATGATCGGTCGTTGGACAGGTGCTGTTGAAGCTTTCGACGTAAGTGCAGGATTCAAAAAAATATTGAGATTCTTAGCTCCTTATTTAGCTTTTGGAGTATTCTTATTAGTAAATGCAATTGCGAAACACGATCTTTCTCATTTCTATGTATACGGATTCATCATTATTGCAATGATTATCTGTGATATTATGAGTAAAGGTAATCCGGCTAGAATGCTGTTGATTTTCTCTGTTGCGGGTATCGCGGCTTTATTAATCGGTATGGCAACTTCAGGAATGGTTTCTGTGTATGCTTTCACAAGTGTCGGTTTATTTTGTTCTACACTTTGGCCTTGTATTTTTGCTTTGGCAATCAACGGTCTTGGAAAACACACCAATCAAGGTTCAGGATATCTTATCATGATGATTATGGGAGGTGGAATTGTAAGTTTCATCCAAGGATATATTGCAGATCTTACCAATATCCACTTTAGCTATATTGTAGGAGTTGTCTGTTTTGCTTATCTTGCTTTCTATGCAATAAGAGTAACCGGAATCTTAAAATCTCAAGGAATTGACCTTGATAAAATCACGAAAGGAAGTGGTCATTAATACAAAAATAATATATAAAAAAAGATTTTGGGCGGGTATTTTACTTGCCCTATTTCTTTTGTTTTATGTTTTCTCAAAATCTGGAATGATGATCTCATTTTTTGAGCATTTTTTTGAAATTCAGAAAACAGCGCATCAGATTATTTTCTCGTGGATTCCTTTTTCCTTTGGCGATATTCTTTATATTTTGCTGGGTATTTTTATTCTTTATTCTATTATTACCAGTTTCAAAAAGAAGAGCCGAAACAGCTCTTTATTAAGGCTTCTTATCGTTGTTAATATCTTTTATTTCAGCTATCAGATATTTTGGGGAATGCTGTATTTTCAGACGCCGATCATTAAAAAACTGTCGAGCCAGGAAGAAACCGACGGTAGAAAAAGCAAAAATTTTAGCTTTAAAATATTTAGCGAAATGTAAAGAAACACGAAAACTCGTCGCAGAAGATAAAAACGGGGTTTTCATTATTACAGATTTAGAAACCATCCAAAAAGAGATTCTTTCACAACAGGCAAAGCTTCCGAAAAACATTTCTGATAAAAAAGCTCCGGAAATCAATTCCTTTAAACCGAGTGTCTTTAAAAATGTAATGAACTTTACAGGAATTCTCGGTTACTACAATCCATTTACGGCAGAAGCTCAGTTTAATTCCCAATTGCCCAATACCTATATTCCTTTTACCTCTGCGCATGAAAGCTCGCATCAGCTTGGATTTGCAAGGGAACAGGAAGCTAATTTTGTGGGTTATTTAATCGGTATTGATTCTAAAAATCTTGAGTTACGTTACAGCACAGAATATTTTACCTTAAAAAGTTTGTTGAATTTCATTGTGAATGAAGATCAGGAATTTGTAAAATCTGTCTTGAAAAATTATTCTCCCGAAATGAAAAAAGACAGAGCTTATGAAAAAGCTTTTATCTTAAAACATCAGGGATTGCTGGATGAATTTTTTGGATTTACCAATAATCTGTTCCTGAAAAGCAATCAGCAGGAAGGCGCGATCACTTATTCTTATTTCATCGATCTCCTTCTGAATTACGAAAAGGGATAAAAAACAAAAGAATCGTATCAGGCGATACGATTCTAAAAACACAAATGATGAAAAAAAATTTATTACCTTGACTTGTTCCCTCATTCAAGGCGATGTAAAAGTACGATATATTTTAGAAATACAAAAACATTTCATCTTTTTTTTACAACTTTATGAAAACTTTAAGATTTCTTAAGTTCTCTTGAGTTCATGCAAAATTATTTTATCTGTTTTCAATTACTTCGATAGCTGATCAAAAGGCAAAGTTCTTTCAAATTAGACCACAACATCATAATAAATTAAATGATTGTTTAAATAATTGAAAACCATAATCAAAATAACCCTTACAAAATTAATCGTTGGATTTTTAGATCAACCCATTTTTAGATTAAATTTTTGTTACTAATAATTCAATATTATTTCGATTTTTCAAAAAGAGGAAATTCAATATAACTCTTATTATACAATTTAATTTCCATCGGTTCTTTCGCATCACTCATGTCTTCGGTACTCACTTCTTTTCCTGTTCCATAATTAAGTTGCCAATAAGGACTTTTCACAACTCCTATCATTACAATCAATTTACTACCCTTCTCTATTTTCTTGCTAACAAAATCATTATTAATAAAAGAAATATCTTTAATTTTTCCAGCCGTAAGAAGTGTTCTTCGTTCACTATCATTTGCATAGCTCGCTCTTGTTACATAACTTGACAATAGGAAATACTGCCCGTTTGTGGTTTCTTCATATAAACTCAGATAAAGATCTGCATCTTTTTTATTAACCGAAAAAACAATATCTCCTGAAAAACTACCGCTAAACTCCAAGCTTTTCTTAAAAGGTTCCGTTTTAAATAGTAAATTATTTTTGGTGTAAAGATTATCATCAACAATATTATACTTTAAACTTAGCAATTCATCGGCATCCGTTCTGTCTTTCAAATCGATTTTTAAAGTTGAAAAATTATTATTCCCTGTTTTTGAATTTGATAGAGATAAATTTCCTTCTTCATTATTCAAATAAAACTTCGCTTTATTTTTTTCAAAAACATCCATAGATCTTGTACTTCTCCATTCATTCGTACCCATGACCTGAAAATTGATTTTATCTTTCAAAAAAGACGGTTTCGGTTGATTTTTAAAAATATAATCAAACCATTCGAGCCAGATTTTATTTAAATCGATTGACGCAACCGGATCAATTTTATATCCTCTCAGTTCATTTTTTATAAAACCTTGTGCTCCCGAATGATCATAAGGCCCGATAATCAGATAATGCTCATTCTCTTTTTTATACTTATTATGCTCTCGAAAATAATATAAAGCACCGGATTTATCGGCATCAAAATATCCTGTTGTCGACAGAATAGGAATCGTAATTTTCGAAAAATCCTCGTGATAAGGAATCATTTTTTTCCAGTATTCATCATAATTCGGATGATCCAGCCAACGTTGAAATATATAATTTGGTTTTCCAGAAATAGAATCTAATTTACGAAAAGGCAATCCGCTTTGATACCACGTCTTGAAAACTGAGTTCCATTTTTTCTGGTCATAAAAACTTTTGGAATTTGTTGTTTTATTAAAGGTTACATAATCCAGCCATTGCAAAGAATAACAGGAGAAAATATTATTAATCATCGGGAAATTAATCGTTCCGATTCCAGTTGCGGCTTCAGGAACAATGGTTTTTAAAGCTGGATGAAGATTCTTTGTAGCCGCCCATTGACTGAATCCCAAATAACTTCCGCCGATCATTCCTACTTTCCCATTGCTCCAAGGTTGTTTGATAATCCAATCGATTACTTCATTGATGTCATTTGCTTCATGTTCGAAAGGTTCGATCGTATTTTCACTCAAATATTTCCCTCTTGAATTCAAGATAACAGCAACATAATCGTTATTAACAAAGTTTTTTACCAGATCGATATTTTTCGGATCGGGATAAATTGTATTTACTAAAACCGTATTTTCTGGAAGCTTGTTTTTATTTAAAATTAAAGTCAGAGAAAGTGTTCCATCATCTTTTGTTTTGATGATAATACTGTCCTGAATAATAAGATTTTTTTCATCTCCTTTTTGAGAAGAGCCAAAACCAAATACGAAAAGAAAAAATAGGAGAAAGCTTTTATTCATACTTAAATATAGCAACAAAAAAACATCTAAGATTTAGATGCTTAATTTTATGAGATAAAAAATGTTACTTGTTCTTGAATTCTTCAATTTCTTTCTTCAGTGATTGATTTTCTTCCTTCAAAAAATGGATGTAATCCTGTAGATTTTCTATGACAGCATTGAAAATATTCTGGTTTCCTGAGTTATCATTAAAGACAGAATTATTATGTATAAGCTCTGCAGCAATTTCACTTTTTAATTCTTGAACAGAAACACCTAATGCTTTTGCCATTTTTTCCCATTCATCGTCACGGATTTTAATCTTTCCCCTTTCTTTACGAGAGTAATTAGAAGTATCTGTAGATAATATTTTTGCAATTTTTTCCTGAGACAGACCTTTCTCCATCCGAACTTGTCTTAATTTTTCCTGAATCATCTTTATATGTGTTTTAAACAAATATATGCAAATTCTATGCAAAATATGCGCGAAAATCGCAAAAAAATTGCAAAATACTTCATACTTCCATGAAATATTTTTTTCTAATTTTAAAAAGTCAATATTGATAAGCGCTTTAACTACTCAATTTATATTTGCGCAGGTATAAATTGAAAACTGATAAGAAGCCCAAGTCAGGGATTATATGGCAAAAATTATTATTAAATTTAAAAAATAAACAAATGAAAAATTTGAAAAAACTTTCACGCAATGAATTAAAAACTTTACAAGGTGGACGACGGGCTTGTAGTGTAGCAATTCAAAATAGCAATGGTACATGGACGACTCATTATGGTTTATGTGCTTCAGTAGTAGGTTATGATGTAGGAAATGAATTTGGAGAATTAGTTACAATTGCAACCAATGGCCCACAATATTGTAACTTTGGCCAAGGCGTTACACAAGTAACCTCCAATGGAGGAGTTTCACGTTGTAACTCATAGCTTAAATAATATAAACTTTAAATATAAGAGGCTGTCTCAAAAGCCCCCTTCTCTTGGACTCCTTTCTGACAACTTTTGTCATTTAAGGAATTCTCAGAGCGTTGGTTTAACTTTTAAGACAGACTCTTTTTTTTAATTATGCGAAAAAATTTCTTATTTATTTTAGTAATTTTTTTATTACAGATTTCATGTAATGAAAAAAACTCCACATCTATAAAAGGATCGATTCCTAATTTACCCGATGGTACAATGTATATGTGGGAAGAAGGGCCGGCCAATAAAATTGACAGTTCAATAACACATAATGGTAATTTTAAAATATCACATGAATGGAATGAAAATAAAGAGCCAAATATCATTGGAATATATCACATTGATAAAAGTGGAATAAAAAGATTATTTAATTTTACTACAAATGCTAGTTATAATGGTACTCCAGGATGGAGTACAAACGTTTTTTATTCTGATACAATTATTTCTCTCAATGGAAAGTTTAAAGAAAATCTTCCAATAACAGGTTATGAGCTACTATATAATATAAAAGATGTTTCTGGTGTTGCTATAAAGGCCGGTAGACAAACAGAAGCATATTACAATATAGATGGTGATTTATTTCAGAAGATAGATGATAAAACTATCCAAACTGTACGAGATAAAATTAGTAAATATCCTTATTCGTATCATTTATTATATCAAATAATTGAAAATAAAAATAATTTCTCAGCAGAACAAGTAGCAAATTTCCTAAAATCTTTTAAGGGAGAAATTATTAATAGTAAATCTTACAAAAACCTTTTGGCTTACAATCAAAAAAGAATTCGTAATGATAAGATTCCATTATCTCAACTAGAAGATATAAAAGGAAAAAAATCTGAAATTTTTGATAAAAATTATGATAAACATCTTATTATATTTTGGGCAAGTTGGTGCGGACCTTGTAGAAAAGAAATTCCGTTATTAAAAACAATGAATAAGAAATTAAATTCCACTACTGAATTTATTTCAATATCTATTGATGATGATAAAAATGCATGGAAAAATGCTGTAAATAAAGAACAAATGAGTTGGAAGCAATTTATTTTAGATAAAAATACACCAGCTTATGAAAACTTTCAAATTAGACTTAAACTAAATAGCGCAATTCCTTACACGGTTTTAGTGGATAATAATTTAAAAATTTTAAAGTCAACTGTAGGTTTGTCTTCTGAGAAAGAAATAGAATCAATGATTAAATAACATATGAAAAAAACATTCTTCTTTATTTTAGTTTACTGTTTCTGATGACCGTTTCTCTATATTCGGCTCAGACTTATAGGTTCATCTATAATTACAAATCTATTCCCTATACATTAAGAAAAGACAATAATATAAATGAAGAAATGATTTTAGATGTTGATCATGAAAAATCTCTTTTTTTGTTACTTGAGAAGAACTTAAAAACTTTCGAGAATAGGTTTAAAAAATATATTTGACGGAAAATTATTAGTTAAATTAGTAGCATTTTCTAATTTTAAATATATGAAATTACTAGCTTTTTTTTACCTTCTTTTGCCTTCTCTGTATCTTTCTCAAGATATTAGATTCATCTATCGTTATAAATTTGTTATAGACACTTTGAAAAAAGATATTATCACAGAAGAAATTACGGTTTTAGATTATAATAATCAAAAACAACATTCAATTTTCACCGGACTTAAGCATATCATTTCTGATTCTACTATGTCCCAGGACTTCAAAAAAGGAATTATGTCATTTCCTGATGCTTCAATGAAAATAAGATATATAGTAGAGAAAAATAGTGGGAATACCGTGTATTTCTATACACCTAACCATATGCCAAATCCAGTTTTAAAAATTAAAGATGAAAGGAAAATGAAGTGGAAAATCTCCGGTGAAAAACAAAACATATTAGGATATTCTGCTCAAAAGGCAACAACTATTTTTGCGGGAAGACAATGGACAGCTTGGTTTACTACTGAGCTTCCCATTTCCGACGGACCTTATAAATTTTCTGGCTTACCCGGACTTATTCTAAAAATTTATGATAAAACAAATACCCATTATTTTGAAATTCTATCTGTGCAAAAACAAAAGTCCAATTATTATGTTTTGAATGATGACACATATAAAGAAGCAAAAGAAATTACTTTAAGTGCATATGAAAATATGCATTATAATCCTTTAGATCTATATAGAAAAAAGGCTTTCACTGGTGATATAATTTTTCGCAGCAATGAGGAAAAGCAACAATTTTTAAAAAATATAGATATTCAAATAGAAGAAAGTAAAATACACGATAATAACCCTATTGAAATAGATCATTAAACAACCTTAATATTAGCTTAAGGAAAAATTGATACTGATTTAAAAAAAATAAAAGATAAAGGGATTATATTTATAGTTGATAACAAAATCTGGGGAGAGACAAATATCAATCAATTTTGATAAAATGATAAAAAATACACAAAACTATATTCGCAATACCAATCATCTGATTGCGCTTTCAGAAGCCATAAAATACCCTTAAAAATATAAATCACGTAAAATTGAAAAAATATTTGTTTTTTTCAAACATCTCCGTATTTTAGATAAAAAATTAATATGCTATTGGACAAACTCATCAATTACCTTAAACTCGACAAGCAGGAGTTTCTTTTTCAGTTCAATTCACACCCGAATTACCCTTCAGCATTAGCTTTCAGCGATACTCTTAACTTTATGGGAGTACGAAATGATGCCTATGAATTAGACAAAGAATATTGGGATGAACTTCCCGAAGAATTCATTGCTATTGTTGATAATTCCTTCTCTTTGGTTAAGAAAACGGGAGCTCAATACTCGATATATTCAGATAAATCAAAAACTTTAAACAAAGAAGACCTTCATAAAAAGTCTACAGATTTTGTTTTACTTTTCGAAAAAGACAAGGTAGAGCAAAAAACTGTCACAAGTTACAAGCCTTTTATCTATGCAATTTTTGCTGTGGTTTTGGTATATTCTCTTTTGAATCAAGCTTGGTATGAAGCGGTATTTAATATTCTGTCATTGGCGGGAGTGTATATTTCTTTGGAAATTTTTAATCAAAAATTCGGAAATACATCTGTCGTTATCGGAAGTATTTGTGGCGATACAGCCGGAAAACAAACCGTAAATTCATGTAATAAAATTATCCATCAGGATAAAACGAGCATTCTTGGATTGAAATTTTCAGATTTCTCGTTAATTTATTTCATAGGAATTACTGTTTTAGGATTATTTTTTCCGGCGACCTCTTTTATAGTTAAAGGATTTACGTTTGCTTCGGTTATTGCAATTGGTTATTCATTATATATTCAGGGGTTTGTAGAAAAAACATTTTGTCGTGTTTGTCTTTTGATTATTTCGGTTTTAGTAGCTCAATTGGTTATCGGATTATTTCTTTTTGAAAATATTCATTTTGATATAAAAACTTCTTTGTTAAGCCTAATTTTATGGATTGGTTCTTTCTCATTAGTTCTTTATTTAAATAATACGCTTGGCGAAAAAGAAAATTTACAAAAATCAAATGCCAAAAATTTGAGGTTTAAAAGGAATTATGATCTTTTCAAAAGAGAACTTTTAGAAAACGAAAAAATAAGTTTTACCAACACTGAAACATTCTCAGTTGGAAACCAAGATGCAAGACTTCGTATTTCAATTGTTTCAAATCCATATTGTGGATTCTGTAAAGATGCACATAAAATTGTGGAAAACTTATTAAGCAAGTATCCGAACGATATTTCAGTTCAGATGAGATTCAATTATTCTCCGGATCCGCAGAATGAAAAATTCACCAATCTGATTTCTGATTTTATGTACACTTATAAAAATAAGCCTACACAAGAGTTTTTGCACCTCGTAGAATCTTGGTTTGAAACAAGAGATGAAGATAAAATCAGACAAAAAACAGGTAATGCTTCAAACAATGAAGATCTAACACCTTTGGTGGAGATGTCTGTGGAAAATAAAAGTGCAGGATTAAACTTCACCCCTATCATGTTAATAAATGGATATCAATTCCCTGACAAGTACGATCGGGAGGATATTTATTACTTTATTGATGAATTAACGGAAGATGAAGAAATTTAATCTAAAAGTCTTTTTAATTATACAAAATTCACTAATTTAGGAAAAAATTTTAGCGGATTCCGAAAAGCTATAAAAGAGTAGGAAAATCAAAACAAACTATTAATTTATGAAAAATCTAAAAAAGATTTCAAGAGAAGGTTTAAAATCTTTAAAAGGAGGAATTTCTATTGAATGCGCACAAAGACAAGCTGCATCTACAGCTTGTTATACAACAATGGATGCATGTCTGGCAGATCCAAACTCAACAAATCCTGATACCGTACTTTTATTTTGTGAACGTATTTGCAACAAATATTGCTACTCTTAAAAGTCAAAAACTTTATAACATAAAGAATAGTTGTCGTCAAACTGGCGGCAACTTGTTTTAAATATAAAACGTCAATCATTGAAATCCTTTCCTTTCTATCGCCAGCCAGATTCCAAAGACTGTGGTCCTACATGCCTTCGTATCGTAAGTAAACATTACGGTAAGAGCATTTCCTTACAACAAATTCGTAACCTTTCAGAAACAACCAGAGAAGGAAGCAGTTTACTCGGTTTGAGTGATGCTGCCGAAGATTTGGGGTTTCGCTCTTTAGGAGTTCAGATCAATTTTGAATCTCTTGCTGAAGAAGTTTCCGTTTCCTTGCGTTGTTCACTGGAACAAAAATCACTTTGTTGTTGTTTATAAAATTGACAAATCCAATACCGTTTATATCTCAGATCCTGCGTATGGCTTGATTACCTACACACGAGAAGAATTTATCAAACTTTGGATCGGTGAAAATGCCAACGAAAAAACAGAAGAAGGAATCGTTTTGATTCTGGAAACAACTCCGGCTTTCTTTCAATCCGAATTTGATGATAGTGAAAGTAAGGCCAGTTTTACTTTCTTATCAAAATATTTATTAAAGTATAAATCGCTTGTTATTCAGCTTGCGATGGGGCTTTTGGCGGGAAGTTTACTTTCGCTTATTTTCCCTTTCCTTACCCAAAGTATTGTGGATGTCGGTATTCAGAATCAGGATCTTAATTTTATTTATGTTGTTCTTCTTGCCCAAACCATGCTTTTCTGTGGAAGAATGGGAATTGAGATCATCCGAAGCTGGATTTTATTGCATCTTTCTGCGAGAATTAATATTTCCATTATTTCCGATTTCTTCATTAAACTTATGAAACTTCCTATCAGTTTCTTTGATACGAGGATGACCGGAGACATCATGCAGAGAATCAATGACCATCACAGAATCGAACAGCTTTTGACAAGTTCATCTCTGAACACCCTGTTTTCATTGGTCAATCTGATTATTTTCAGTATTGTCCTTTTATTTTATGACTACAGGCTGTTTATAGTTTATCTTATCGGAGCTGCAGCATACATCGCGTGGATCAGTTTTTTCCTTGGAAGAAGAAAAGAGCTCGATTATAAAAGATTCTCACAGGTTTCTCAAGAACAAAGTAAAGTGATAGAATTGATCAACGGAATGCAGGAAATCAAAATGCATAATGCCGAAAAGCAAAAACGTTGGGATTGGGAATTTCTACAGGTTAAATTATTCAAGTTAAGAATAAAATCACTTTCATTAGAGCAATGGCAGTCAGTTGGAGGTAATTTCATTAACCAAATGAAGGATATTCTGGTAAGTTTTCTTTCTGCAAAGCTTGTTTTGGAAGGAAATCTTACTTTGGGGATGATGCTTTCCGTTCAGTATATTATCGGTCAGCTTAACAGTCCGCTATTACAGCTTATTGATTTTATTAAACAGTTTCAGGATGCCAAAATTTCCCTTGAAAGATTGGGTGAAATTCATGATAAAGATGACGAAGAAAGCAAAGAAGAACAATACTCACATGAACTTCCTGAAAAGGATATAGAGATAGAAAATCTATCTTTCCGATATGTTGGATCAGATGCTCATGTTTTTGAAAATTTAACACTCAGTCTTCCTTATCAAAAAACAACAGCCATTGTTGGAGCCAGCGGAAGCGGAAAAACTACCCTATTGAAATTATTAATGAAGTTTTATGAACCTACTGAAGGAGAAATAAGACTCGGAAATACAAAACTTAAAAATATCTCGCCAAGATTCTGGAGAGATCATTGTGGAGTTGTGATGCAGGAAGGGTATGTTTTTAATGATACGATTGCTAATAATATTGCCGTTGGTGAAGATTATGTGGATAAACAAAAATTAAGAAGATCTGTTGAAATCGCCAATATCAAAGACTTTATTGAAGAATTACCTTTAAGTTATAACACCAAAATTGGAAATGAAGGGCTTGGAATAAGTGGCGGACAAAAGCAGAGATTATTTATCGCAAGAGCTGTTTATAAATCTCCTGACTATATTTTATTCGACGAAGCTACTTCTGCATTGGATGCCAACAATGAAAAAATCATCATGGAGAACCTCGAACAATTTTTTAAAGGCAAAACTGCCGTGGTTATCGCACACAGGCTTTCTACGGTAAAACATGCCGATAAAATTATCGTTCTGGATAAAGGAAAAGTAGTAGAAGAAGGTAATCATGCTGAATTAGTATCTTTAAAGGGAGAATACTACAGATTGGTAAAAAATCAGTTGGAATTAGGTAATTAATGAAACACAAAATGGCAGAAAAAGACGTCTTAGACAATATTGAACTACGCTCGGAAAGCGTTCAGGATATACTTACACAGCCCCCACATTGGATGATACGTTGGGGAAATACTATTATTTTTATCATTCTTCTCCTTATTTTGGGAATGAGCTACGTCATCAGATATCCTGAGTTTATCCCGGCTCCCATTATAGTAACATCTCAAAACCCACCTGAAAAACTGGAGGCGACAATTAATTCAAAAATTGAGAAAATATTGATTAAAGATCATCAACAGGTTAAAAAGAATCAGGTTTTAATGGTAATGCAATCCTCGGCAAATTATCGGGATATTTTAAAACTTAAAGAAATGGTAGATTCAATTGAATATAATCAATTATCATCATTTCCTCTTAATGAGGCTTCTCATTTTAAGCTTGGAGAATTGCAGGGTGATTATAACAATTTTGCAAAAGCATTTCAGGATGAAGCTTTATTCACGAGACTTCGCCCTTATGCACCGGAAAATTTAGCGGCAAACCAGAGCCTTTCTGAATACAGAATAAGAATTGCCACTACAAGACAGCAAAAAAATCTGGAGCAGGCAAAATATCAGCTTACGAAGAAAAACTACCGCCGTTCTCAGGAATTATACAGACAGGGAGTAATCGCTGCCGTGGAATTGGAGAATGAAAAAATAAAGTTCTTACAAGCTCAGCAAAACTTAGAAAATATCAGTATTTCTCTTTCACAAATGGATGAAGGGATTTCTAATTTGAACAAGACAAAAAGCGGAACGGCGATAAACACAGAAAAAGATAAAATTACCTACTCTTCCCAAACTTTACAATTGTTTGAACAGCTAAGAAAATCGCTGAAACAATGGGAACAAAGCTATCTGATTATTTCAAATACGGAAGGGGTTGCAAGTTTTCAGCAGTTTTTGGGCGAAAATCAGTTTATAAAAGCGGGAGATGCTATTTTGTCTATTCTTCCTAAAAACAAGGAAAAATTGGTAGGCAGAATGTCTGTACCGGCAGCCAATTCGGGTAAGATCATTCCGGGAGAAAAAGTTTTAATTAAACTGGATAATTACCGTTATCAGGAATACGGAATTGTAAAAGGAAAAGTTCAAAATATTTCGCTTTCTCCTGATAAAGACGGAAATTATTACGTAGACGTGGTTCTTCCGCAAGGATTAAAAACAAGTTATAATAAAAATCTTGTTTTTGATAAAGAGCTTAAAGGAAGCGCGGAAATCGTTACCGAAGATCTGAGATTAATTGAAAGATTCTTCTATCAAATCAGAAAATTACTAGGAGATCAAAGTTAATATCTCAATTAAATAAAGCAAAAAGCCGGAACAATATGTTTCGGCTTTTTTGTGTTGTTTGGTAAATTATTTTGAGGTTACTTAATAGACTATTTTTTGCACTAATTGAAAGAAGTAGGAGTACGAAAATTGATGTTTTATGATTATATTTCAATTGATATTCAAATGTAAAATAAAGCAGTAAGAAAATGATGTGGAAAACCGTAAAGAAGGTATAAGCTCTCTTATTATTGGAGAAGATTTTAAATAAATCATCACAATCAAATTTTTGAGTGTAGCTTAATAAAAATAAAAAAGGCTGTAAGAAATTCTTACAACCTTTTATCTGTAGCGAAGACGGGAATTGAACCCGTGACCTCAGGGTTATGAATCCTGCGCTCTAACCAACTGAGCTACCTCGCCGTTTTGGTGGTGCAAATATAGAAAATATTTACACAACACCAAAATTATTTTAGCTTAAAATATTCTAAAACATCACCAACATGCTCTGGTTTGCTGATTATCTTATTGTTAGCATCCAAAATAAAATACGTCGGAGTTGCATGAACATTGTAAGTATCTACATAACTACTATTCCATCCTCTCAATTCGGAATCATTCACCCAAGGAAAAGCAGAAATCTTCTTAGAATAAGAATCTTTATCAACATCCAAAGACAAACCTACCACCTGAATATTTTTCGCTTTCAGATCGTTGTATTTTGCCAATAATTTTGGAAGTTCTTCCTCACAGTGTGAGCAAGTAGATGACCAGAATATGATAACCTTTTTATCCGCCTTAATATCATAAAGAGACTTCGCAGTACTATTCACCGGAGATTGGAATTTATTATTCGGGAAAGCAGCTCCTATTTCAACGTTAGCATTAGATTTCAAAGTAGAAGCCAGTCTGTCGGTGATCGTACATTTAAGGTTCTTTGCAAGACCTAGATATTTATCTTTAAATTCCTGCATTTCATACACGTCAAAAATATCAATCAGTTCGGAAAGAACAGTTTGTCCACGTGGGGTTTCAACTTTTAATCTATCTAGAAGTTTATCCACAGACGCAGTCACGTTGGTATTTCCTCCTGAATTCAGATAGCTAACCAAAATTGGTCTTAGCAAAGAAGAGGTTTCCAGCATATCGTTAGACTTATCAAGAAAATTGATAACTTCATCCTGACTCACTTTTTTAGAAGCATCATTAGAAAGATATTTACTATAGTTTGTGTTATAGTAATAAATGAATGGATGCTGATTCTGATCAATACCTTCAGAACCTCCGGAAAGCCTGTTTATTTCTGTTTTTAACGCTTTTCCAAAGTCTGTGTTTTCTTTGTAATATTCTTTGATCTGAGCCAAAGCAGGAAGTATTAATTCTTTCTTTTGAGATCCTTCCTGAAGCTTGCTCATTATATTATTAGCTTCATCCAAATAAACGATGTCTTTAACCTTGTTTGTCTGCGTTTCAAGCTTAACATTCACATTTTTATTTTCAGAAATAAAATTGAAGGTATTATTTGAATTCGGGAAATAGACTTTCATCATTCCCATATAATTTTTCGGATACTTGAAAGTCCAAACATTATTTTTACTCTGTTCTTTTGAGACAATAATATCCTTAGAACCATTTAAAGTATATAAAATTGCGTCTTGTTCTTTAAAATCAGCAGGAGCCTGAATAGTGACTGTAAACTGAGCCTGTAATGAAAATGCAGCTAATAAAGCTGATATTGTGTATATCTTTTTCATATCGTAAAAATAAAAAAACTCTCTGAGTAATCAGAGAGTTTAATATTATTTTAATAAAATTTTATGCTTTTTTGCTTGTATACTTCTTTGTAAAGAACACAATAAACATTATTGCGACGATACCTAATGCGTATACATACATATCAACCGGCGATGCCATTGATCCCGTTCCTGAGCCTCCAGTACCACCACTTGGTGGTTGAGGCGGCTGAGCGTTTACAAAAAGCACAGCTAAGAGGAAAAAAGAATATACTAGTTTATTAATAGTTTTCATATTTGTTTATTTTAAGATTTTAGTGTTAACAATATCTCCTTTGTCAGAAACTACTTTTACTATGTAAGAATTTTTGATTTGCTTATCTAATTCGATTACAAAGTCTTTAGAAGTCTCTACAGCTTTTTTAGAGATTACCAATTTACCACTCATATCATAAACCTCGATATCCGCTTTTTTCCAGTTTGGATCAAATCTAACGATGTAGTTGTCAATAGCAGGATTATAAACCACTAATGTTCTAGAAGGAGCTTTAATATTATCTGTTGCCAAAACAATATTATTAGGCTCTCCGTAATATAGATCATATTCAGTTCCGGTTACAGGAATTACCGCTCCCTGTACTGCTTGTTGTGCAGTTCCGTTTGGTGCTTTATAATAGAAACCAATTCCTGCAGACAAAGCATGTGCTCCGTTAGCAATCGGTTCTGCATTTTCTTTAATTTCGAATTTGTATGATTTAACAATTGCAGGATTGTAAGTTACTAGCTTAATATTTTTTCCTTTAAAGTTAGTCTCATTCGCTTCGTTGATGTATAACCAGTAGTTTACATTATTGTTATCATAACCTCCAGTTGTTGCTTCTTCGAAAGTACCGATAGCGTCACCTCCGGTTGCAGCCGCCTGAATACTAGTAGCACCGTTCGTTTGGTGACCAGTAGTAGCGTTAGGAGTTACAACATAATATGTTCTTCCTACTTCTTTTCCTGCAGCATCTAATGCGATAACACCTAACTGTTTTACAGTTCCGACAATACCTTTAGCAGCAGTAACATTATAGTCGGTTGCAGCAGCTCTTACAGTATTTGAGAATCTTCTAAGAGTACTGAAATTTAAAGTCTGTAGACTATTATCTCTCAATTTAAGAACAAATGTCTGCATTGGTTTGATAATAAGACCTGCATCTCCTGCAGGAACTCCAGTAAACTGATCGAATGTCTGTACCTGAGCACCTGTAGTAAAAGTAGAACCATTAGGATATGTTACAACTGTACCTGTAGAATATTTTACACCCCATATGTTTGTAATATTGTTACCGTCAGTTACACCCGCATTTTCTAAATAACCGATTCTTGATAAATCTAAGTTTGTAAAATATGGGTTACCAAATTGGTAAATGTTCTTACCATAAGTTCCTAGAAAAACTCCTGTCGTGTTATCAAACTGATCCTGAAGATAAGAATTGTACTTCTCGTTATATTGATTAGTATTATTCCCATTAGTCCCAAATGTAACACTAGCTCCAGCATTCTGTAAATTTACAGTAGTTAAATCCTCAGCGCGTACCGGTGCACCGTTCAGTGTAAACACAGAACCTGTAGCAGTAGGTGCAATTGTAGGCAAAGTAGTTGGAGGTGTACTTAAGTCTAGATTGTTATTATTAGATCCTAGCATATAGTATGTAGGAGCTGCAGTTGTAGTATTAGCCAAGCTTGTCACATGGTTTGATACTACATTTGTGTTATTCCAACTTAAGATTTCATTTTGAGTATATCTGGTTGTACCAAATGCTTTAGCAAGTTCTGTTGATAAAGAACTATACGCTTTTCCTGCGAATGGAAGAGCAATTTGTTGGAAATAATTTCCATTACCGTTTTTGGCAGTTCTATACTCCTTACTTACAACTCCTGTAAGGTTTGCAGTTGCAATCCCATTAACATAAAGTTGACCATAAGTGGAAGTATCATAACTTCCAATACCAGGCGTATTAAGCCTTAAAACGATGTTCCCGCCGTCTGTTTTGTCGGCACCTCCGGTAGTTATTGTTTTGAAAGCATCAGCAGCAGAAGCCTCTACCATAACGTTACCATGAACGTCCATAATACCAGCTCCTCTTGTTTGAATACCTCCTCCGCTATAAACCAGAGTACCTTCACTTACATACGTAGTAGCAGCATCATCTACGTGTACTAGAACATTCTGCGCCTGAACAGAATAAACTGCTGCTAATAAACCAATAGCAAATAAACTTTTTCTCATTGTATATAATTATTTGTGTGTTAATACAATATCTCAACTGCAAATGTATGTCTTTTTTATGAAAAAACAAATACATTTTATTTATTAACAAAAATATTATCCTCCGTTAATATTATTTCTTTCTCCTCTCCTATCGCAAACATGTAGTCTTCAAGCACTTTTTCAGTGGTTCCTCTCAAACCTCTTGCTCCCAATCCCTTCTCGATAGTCTCCTCTACAATCTTTTCAATTGCCCCATCTGTGAACTCTAATTTGGTATCATCCATTTTAAAAAGCTCCACAAATTGGTTCACAATAGAATTTTTAGGCTCTTTCATGATTCTTACCATCACCTCTTTTGTGAGTTTATCGAGGTAAGTGATGATTGGAAATCTACCCAAAAGTTCGGGAATTAATCCGAAAGTACGAAGATCGATTGCATTAATATTTGTTAATACATAATCATCTTCATCTATTTTATTGATTTTTTCAGAGCTGAAACCTATTGCCTGCTTGTTCATTCTTCTTTCGATAATCTCTTTGATACCGTCAAAAGCACCTCCGGCAATAAACAAAATATTCTGCGTATTCACCTGAATATATTTTTGGTCGGGGTGTTTTCTACCCCCTTGAGGCGGAACATTCACAATACTTCCTTCCAATAATTTCAATAAACCTTGCTGAACACCTTCTCCCGAAACGTCTCTTGTGATACTCGGATTATCAGATTTTCTTGCAATTTTGTCGATCTCATCGATAAAAACAATCCCTTTTTCAGCCTTTTCCACATCGTAATCTGCAACCATTAAAAGTCTCGACAAGATACTTTCAACGTCTTCTCCTACATACCCTGCTTCCGTTAAAATAGTAGCATCAACGATACAGAACGGAACATTTAATTCTCTTGCAATGGTTTTCGCCAATAAAGTTTTCCCTGTTCCCGTTTCACCAATCATGATGATGTTTGATTTCTCAAGCTCTACTTCTCTGTTTTCTTTCTGAGCGTAAAGTAACCTTTTATAATGGTTATAAACAGCAATCGACAACTGTTTTTTTGCCTGATCCTGCCCAATCACATACTGATCAAGAAACTCTTTAATCTCTTTTGGCTTTTTCAGCTCATCTACAGTTTCTGCAGGAGAATAACCCGATTTTGAACCGCTGTCTTTTACAATCACATGAGCCTGCTCGATGCAGTTTTCGCAAATAAATCCGGTTTGCCCGGAAATCAGCATTTGAACTTCATTTCTCTTTCTTCCACAGAAAGAACATTGGTTTGAATTCATCTTTTTATATGTAATATATAAGGTATAGATTAAACAAACTCGTAAAAGTTAGTTTTACGAGTTGGTGTTATTTTTTAAGAATTAATAATCGAGTTCTGAATATCTGTATATTCTTCGTTTGATAATTTCAGTCTCTCATTTTTAAAATTCATCTCTTCCACTTTATTTAAAGGGATTAAATGAATATGTGCATGAGGAACTTCCAATCCTACCACTGCCACTCCTACTCTTACGCACGGAATTGCATTTTTCACTTTCTTGGCGACTTCCTGAGCAAAACTCCAAAGGTTTTTGTACTCTTCGCTTTCCAGATCAAAAATTAAATCAACTTCTTTTTTCGGAACAACCAACGTATGTCCTTTTACCAAAGGCATCGCATCCAAAAAGGCAATAAAATTATCGTCTTCGGCAATTTTATATGAAGGGATTTCTCCGTTGATGATCTTTGTGAATATTGTACTCATTGTATAGAAATTAGATGTTGAAAGTTGAACTTAAAATATCAGTTTCAGAAATTTAATTATTAATTATCAAGAGTAATGTCTAGTACTTCAAAAGACAATTTGTTTCCGTTTGGCAACGTAATGTCTGCAGTATCACCAATAACTTTTCCTAGTAATCCTTTTGCAATGGGAGTATTTACAGAAATTTTACCTGTTTTAAGATCGCTTTCATTATCAGGTACCAATTTAAAAACCTGCTCCTGATTCGTTGCATTATTTTTAAGTTTCACCGTCGTAAGGATTGAAACTTTTGAAGTATCTAATTGACTTTCGTCTATCACTTTAGAAGAAACAACAACATCTTTCAGCTTAGAAATTCTCATTTCAAGCATTCCCTGAGCTTCTTTAGCTGCATCATATTCTGCATTTTCAGACAAATCTCCTTTATCTCTTGCTTCAGCAATCTGCTGTGTAATCTTTGGTCTTTCTACAGTTTCTAACTGTTCCAGCTCAGCTTTCATTTTCTCTAATCCCTCCTTTGTAACATAGCTTGCCATAATTTTCAAAATTTAGTTTTAGTATAAAAAAATAATCCGACATTTGTCGGACAATGTTTTCGTGTTGTAATCGTTTTAACTTTTACAAATATATAAAAATTTAAATTGAAATGAAAAAAACTTTTTCAATCCTATCTATAATTACATTATTGATTTTCAATAATTTATGCATAAATTCTTGTGGAAGCAGAGAAGATACCGTAAGTTGTTTTCCAAACAATCCAATCAACGTGACATTAAACCTGAATCTGCCTGCTTACTATTCTTTAAACCAAGTCGGGGGCTGGGTTTACATCAATGAACAACAATCCGGAACAAAAGGATTAATCATTGTAAGAGCTTCTGACACTACATTTAAGGCATATGACAGAAATGCACCTCATATTTGTCCGGATAACAATACCACCCTTGAAGTTCAGGACAACATCAGAGTCATATGTCCGAAAGATAATGCACAATGGATTTTATTGACGGGACAACCGACTTCCGTTGCCAATGTTCCTCCAAAAACTTATCCTTATAACTATGATGCAGGCGGAAAAATTTTAAATATTTATTACTAAAAAAAATGAAAGTCGTTATACAAAGAGTTTCCGAATCCCATGTAAAAGTCGACGGAAAAATCGTTGGTGAAATCGGGAAAGGATTAATGCTTTTGGTGGGAATTGATGAAAATGATGAAAAAACCGATGCAGAATGGCTTGTTCAGAAGATTTTAAATCTAAGAATTTTCGGAGATGAAGACGACAAACTGAATCTTTCTGTACAGGATATTCAAGGAGAAATCCTTTGTATCAGTCAGTTTACCTTAATTGCTGATTATAAAAAAGGAAACCGACCGTCTTTCATTAAAGCTGCAAAACCCGATAAAGCGATTCCTCTTTTTGATTATTTTAAACAAGAAATATCAAAATCCGGACTGAAAACCGAAAGCGGAATTTTCGGCGCAGATATGAAAGTTTCCTTACTCAACGATGGTCCTGTGACCATCGTGATGGATTCTATTACAAAAGCTTAAATTTACAACAGATTATATTTTAATTCAAAAAATGAAAAAAACCTTAGTTACCTTAGTTCTTCTTACAGGAGTCAACTTTGCATTCGCTCAAAAATCTTACACTGAAGATCAAAAAGCATCTTATTATATCGGTTTAGACATCGCTCAAAACATGAAAAAACAAGCATTTCCGGTAGATCCGGAGCTTTTGGCTCAGGCGATAAAAGACGAATTTTCTGATAAGCCAAAATTATTCCCAAAAGAAGAATTAAGCACATTCTTACAGGGTTTCATGCAGAAACAAAACGAGAAAAAGCAGGCACAGTCAAAATTACAGGCAGAAGAAAACAAGAAGAAAAGCGCAGAATTTCTTGCTAAAAACAAGCTGAATAAGAAAATAACAACTACAGCAAGCGGTTTACAATATGAAGTGCTGAAAGAAGGCGACGGAAAAGGAAAACCTACCGCTTCAAGCACGGCTAATGTAACGTACACAGGAAAATTGATGGACGGAACTGTTTTCGATTCTACAGATAAAAATGGCGGAAAACCAATCGAGCTGAACCTTTCGGGTGTTATTCCGGGATGGACAGAAGGTATCCAACTGATGAGCAAAGGGGCAAAATACAGATTTTACATCCCATCCGATCTTGCTTACGGAGACAACGGTGCAGGTGGTGTAATTCCTCCGGGAGCAGCTCTTATTTTCGAAGTTGAGTTGGTAGATTTTAAATAATCTGAGTTTGGGATAAGAAAATTTAAACAGAATCTAAAAGCTTTTGGTGTGGGAAGAATCTCTTTTTATATTAAATTAATGACAAGAAATTTCCAGCCTGATAAAAAAAGTCAGAAGGTATTGAAATTAAGTTTTGGCTAAAGCCAAATGATGTTTCTACTTTGTTTAAACGGGCTAAAGCCCGTTCCAATTGATATCGATTGCAGATTTTAATAATCTCTTTACCCATAAAAAATCAAAAACGTCTTTCAAAAATTTTGAAAGACGTTTTTTAAAATAAACTTTTATAAAAAAACTAATTTGCAGGAACACTGCTAAAATTAAGTGCAATTTTAAGGTTCATATCTGAACTGGTCTGATTTTTCAATTCGTAAACCGTTCTTACGGTAACTCCGGTACTTTTCACCACTTCATCCAGAAAACCGGAATTTCCCAAATCAAGATTTAAGCTTGAAGCATCCGTAGAAACATTTGATCTTGAAGCAACCAGTTTTTCTCCGGTTCCGCTTGAAGAAATATATACTTTAATCGATTTTAAAGCGCTAAGATTTCCGCCAGAAGGAGAAACTACGGAAACTTTCGCATCCGAAATTCTCACATCTTTAATTTTCGCATTGTTATTTCCACCAAACCAAGTCTGCACATTGGTAGCAGTGGAAGTAGAAGAAACCTCTTTATCAGCAGGAACTCCCGTGGAAACTAAAACATTGGCTGTATAAGGAAATGTATTCTGAACCAACGACTGCACCGTTCCACAACTTACAAGAGCAACCGAAGCTACTGCCGCTGTCAAAAATATATTTTTCATAATGATAAATTTTAAAGTTTTCTTTGCAGAAATTGTACCAAATCGGTTAAAATTATTCAACACTTACCGTAAAACTTCCTTTTGTATTTCCGGAAGCCATATTGCTTTTCCCGATCATCAACCAAACCTCTCCTTTTCCCTTCACATCGTATGTAATTTCTCTTCCAAAAGGTCCGTCATAATCACCGTTCGGTAATTTGATCTGGTTGAAACGAATATTAAAATCTTTTTCTTTTGTTGAAATTTTGGCTTTCAGAGTCGGCTTGTCAAAATCTGTTATTTTTAAAATAAATTCCTGTTCGTCTTTGGTAAATTCTTCACCCAACGTTAAAGGAAACTGTTCTGCATCCACCGTTCGGATAATCTGTCCGTCTTTCACGCTTCTCATCACTCCTTTTTTCAAGACTTCTTTGGTTTTCGGAGCATTATTAATAATAGAATCCTTCATTCTCAATGCAGCAGAATCCGGTTTTTCTGTAGAAGCAGGCTGTTCGCTAACCGCCATTGAATCTTTATTCTGAGTCTCCAGAACACTCGGATCTTTTTTACATGAAATAATAATCAACGGGATTAGCAATAAGGATTTTTTCATAATAATTATTTTTAAATGATAGGAAAGCCTTTTGACTTTTTGAATTTGATTTTCGGTTTTAATGCCTAATTTAGATTGAAAAACAGTTATTCAATTTTGAATATGTTAAGAAGCCAAAATTGTTCCATTAGCAGAATTTCATCCTTAGAAATGAGTAGAATTCCTGATTTCATGATCAATCTCAGGTTTGTGTATGTTTTTCATAGACTTCATCATAAAATACATGAAATTGAGCATAATCCCCATTAAAATAGTGACTCCCCACGTTTTTGTGTATTCCATCGGATAGATAATTCTTACCGCAATATCATTAAACAAACCAAAAGGATTATTCAGAATATCCCAACTGTTCCATCTCAAAAATCTCCCTAAATAAACTCCAAAACTTGTCAGAAATAAAAATGAAACGGTGATTATATTGATCGTTGATCTTCTGAAATAAGCTGAAAGCAGTTTTTCAATATCCAGCAAACTGATAAATCCGAAGAATAAACCTGTCCATGCGTAAGATAAAATCACCACCAAATCGTACCAGATCGGAACTGAACTTCTTATTTTTAAATGAAAAAGATCGGTCAAAATATAGGGAGAATTTGGAAAAAAAAGGATCCAGACTACAATAGCAATAATTAATGAGAGCTTACTTTTAATATTAAAAATCAATAAAAAACTACTGATGAGAAACGGGATTCCGGCAAGAAATAAGTTCCAGTTTAGAAAGAAAAACACTTTCGTTTCGCTGATGTAATATCTGAAAATGGAAAGGCTGAAGCAAAATATCGTCATGAAAATCAACAATATTGTGATTTCAAATCTTTGATTTTCTTTTAGTTTCTTAATCATTTTATAAAAGCTTTAATTATAATTTTTTCATTTAATGTTTTGATAATAAATAACTTTGGAAAGGAATTTTTCATTCTTTTGAAATTTCACCCGGTCTAAATTCAAAATCTCGGCTTTCAGTTTCTCATCATGTTTTTCTTCGGCATATTTTAATAATGCTTTTTCACTGAAATTGATCGCTGTTTTATGATAATTTAAAGCAAAATCTTTACGTTTCATATTCTCCGAAGTGATGATTCCGCCCCAGTTTACATAGCTGCAAAGAAGAATTGTCCCGTAAACATACCAAGTCATCGTATTGAAAAGGAAAGTATTTCTTTTTTTGGTCTGAATTTTAATGAAAGTCGTCATCAAACCAATTAATGATAAAATCAGGAAAGCATAAACGCCCAGTCTTTTGTAGGTAAATCCGTAATTGATAATGTATTCTGAGTTTTTCACCATTGCGGAAATCACAAGCACGGCATTCAGGAAAATCCAGATTTTGACTAAAATTTTCATTAAACCTGCTTTTGGATCAAAATTAAAATTAGATTTAAAATAAAACATAATCACCAAAATCGCCATTACAATTGACATAATTACGGCATTTACTCTTTCGTGTGTTTCTTCCGAAAGCTGAATTGGAGATTTTGTAGCTTCATAAAACTGTTCGTAATTGTAAGTAATGATGAAAAAAATCAACAAAACATTTAAGGCAAAGAAAGAAATGACACCGCTCATTCTTTCCGCCTCCAGATCCAGAAAAGAATACGTCGATTTCTGAATTTTATGCTTCTCCTCAAAATCATTATCTAAAATATGATTGTTTTTGTAGATGAATTTTTCAACGGCGTAATTCCAATAATTAAAAGCGATAAAAAATCCTAACACAATCATTGCGAATAGCTGCCAGAAATTAATATCAAATTCAAGATTTGCAAAAAGATTGGCAAAATGGTCGCTTCCTGCAGAATAAATCCCGAAGAAAACAGAGATTAAAACCAAAGGAATCAATACAAAAGCCAGCGTTTTCTGCCACAATCCGGGAACGTTTTTCTTCGGAAGCCATTCATCAAAGCTGAAAAAACGGCAAAACGAAGTAAAACAATTAATAACAAAAACCGGAATCAGGAATAAAATTTTCATTCTTCG
The DNA here is from genome assembly GCF_024807225.1 of Chryseobacterium ginsenosidimutans. Classification (GTDB taxonomy): domain Bacteria; phylum Bacteroidota; class Bacteroidia; order Flavobacteriales; family Weeksellaceae; genus Chryseobacterium; species Chryseobacterium ginsenosidimutans. The sequence continues at coordinate 1,005,047 of NZ_JANUCO010000001.1, read as the reverse complement.
GTTTCGCGATCGGTATCCTAACAATAAAATCGAACTTGCAATCGCCAAAAATGAAGGAAAATCTCCGTACCAAGCAAACGCAATACTTGAAAGAATACTCGTAATGAAAAGAAAAAGAAACGTTTTGGTTCTGTTTTTTACCGGAGTTCTGAAAAAGGTCAGTACGGAGTAAATAATCCCGATAATTCCGAGGTTAAGACCTACATTCTGATCGTAAAATACGATAACGAACAAGATCGTGGTAAGAAATATATAATGATGTGTTTTCATGTTTTTTGAATTAAAGGTTGAAGACAATTGAAATATACAGTATCGTAATCGGAACATTGAGAAGCATGAGCAATGCTGAATTTCCGTGGGTTTTATTGTTCGGTATATTGGATAGAAAAAATATTAGTTCGTGGAAAAACATCAGCAGATTGATAATTAAAGCTATCAAAACATAATAAAATCCTATCCAGACCAAAGAATCATTTTTCGTCAATAAATAACCGAGAAGAATCAATGTCCCGATAACAAAGGAAAGACAGAACGTCACTTTCCCTTCCAAAGAAAATTTTATATTTCTCATAAGATCATTAATATAAAACTGTCGGATTTTTCTGCTGAACGAAATCTCTAAGGTTTTCGAAATTTTGCCAAAGCAAAGCTTCAAAATCCCAGTGATAGAACGGTCTCATATTTTGTCCTTTTTTATAAGCCTCGAGATAAATTTTCATATATTCCGGTAAAATAAGAGTTCCGAGAACGATTGCTGCCAAAAGATGGGCATTCAGTTTTCCGTTTCCTAGCAAAAGAAACTGCATGGCGATCTCGTCCTCAAAATTGGTTCCGCAACCAGTAATCAGATGATGAACATCGTGGTCTTCCATTTTAGGAATCATGGTAAAACCGTGCTTTTTGTAAAATTCACCAAGCATTCTTCCCAAAGAATCTTCCTGAAATTCCAGCAATTGCTTTTCTGTGAATTGCCATTGTCTTTTCTTCTTTTTGAAATATTTTCTGTAAATTTTTTGAGTTTTGTCGTAGACGAAAAGAAGAAATTGAACGCGTATTTTTTTCATAGTTTTATTTTTAATAGTTAATTAAACATCCATAAATAAAAGAGATGGGAATATTTATCAGAAGCATTGAAGCGGATTTAAGACAGATTATAAATTTAGATTGATGTATTAATCCATACCCCAACAAACAGAAAAATACAATTGCATTTATCAGAACGAATAGGCAGAAAATCAAACCATTAAATACAATCAATTTAGTTATATGTCCTAAAAAAATTCCAAAAAAAGAAAGACTTCCTCCCAAAAACGAAAACCAAAATACATTCTTTCCAATCGCTAAAATATCTTTATTATCCATGTCGCTTATTTTAGTTGGTTTTGGTGTAAAAATGATTCATATCTGCATTTAAAACAATCTTTGGATTTTCAAAAATCGTATTAGAGAAGTAAGTTTTGAATATTGCTGATTTTCCAAATTGCGTATACCTTAATTCAATTGTTGGATTTATCTAACTTCCCGCAAACGGACTTCCGAAAATCCCGACAGCCAGTTCGATCCACACTAAAGCCAATACCAGCAAAATGGCAAAACAGACGATTAATTTTGAGACTAAAGTCTTTTTAGATTTAATCACCAGATTAATAAAGAAAGCGGTTCCGAAAAGTAAAACAGCTGCAATAATGAAATCGAAAGGTGACCAGTTTCCAACCTTCTACAAAAAGGTTTCCGAATAACGCTGTAGCCATCAATAAAACCGGGACAGCGAAAATGATTGTTGATTTTTGTTTTTCTAAAGTCATATTTTTAAGTTTTAAGTTTATAAAGTACTTTGCAATTCAAAGTAAAATGATAAAAAAATTTTAGAGCTCCCTCCCTAATAATTTTTCCAAAGCATTCAAATGTTCTGTAAAAGCTTCTCTCCCACTTTGGGTTACCCTGTAAGAAGTTCGCGGTTTTTTCCCCACAAATTCTTTTTTCACTTCAATATATCCTACTTTTTCCAACGCGTTGCTGTGACTTGCCAAATTTCCATCTGTAATTTCCAGCAAATTTTTCATTTCCGAAAAATCAACCCAGTCGTTGACCATAAGAACGGACATAATGCCCAATCTCACACGGCTTTCGAATTCTTTGTTGAGTTGATTTATTTTTATCATTTTAATCTTCTATCCTTTTTATAATTAACGTGTCAGAATTTAATTTTACACTTACACACATAGAAATTGGTACATAATTATTTTCTTTGTAATAAAATTCTCGCACAAATTCGCCATTACGTTTGTAGTTCCAAATTATTCTTTTCGGCTTTTCTAAATCTCCAAACTCTAAAATTTTATTCATTAAAGTACTATCATCTGATTCTAAAGCTTTAAAATTTTGAGCATTTTTAATAGCATTTATAACTCTTTTTTTATCTTCATTTGAAATCTTAAGATATGTAGTTTGATAATAATCGGTGACTCCAACAATCTTATTAAAAACAATTTTAAAGTTGTCTTTCAATACTATATTTATTAATTTCAAATCTTCTTTTGCATCAGATTTAAAATAAAATTCACTTTCAAAAACAAAAAATAAAAAAGGTACAATTACAATTGAAGATAAAACACCTGAAAACAATATACCTAGTTTCAAATTCCCTCGCTTTTTAAAAAAGAAAAATAGAACTATAGATATGGTCAACAAAAATAATCCTAATAAAACAAGAATTACAAAACCGATACCCACTATTTATACTTTTTATGCATGATCAAGCCGTAAACAATATGTAAAGCTCCAAAACCAAATGCCCAAAAAAGCAATCCCCATCCCAAAAAGAATAAAGAAATCAATCCCAACACAATTTCAAAATATCCTAAATATTTTACATCTGTCAACGTATATCGTTCTGCGCTTACCAAAGCCAACCCATAAAAAATGAGTGTAGCCGGAGCAATGAACACAAAAAGATGATGATAAAGAAGAGCCAGACAGAAGAATCCTCCCGCCACCAAAGGCACTGCAAAGGTAGCCAAAAGACGCTTAGTTGTTCCGTCCCAAATCTTCAATCCTTTCTTTTTGCTTTTATTTGCGGTGAAAATATATCCGCTAAGAATTGCCACAACCAGAATTACAATCCCGATAACTACAAGTTCTCTCACCAAAGACGGACCAAGAATATTTCGCTGTCCATCCAAATAACTGATTCCCTCTCTCTGAAAAACAAAATAAACGTACACCGCACCAATAATTGCAGCCAATCCTGCAACCACTCCGGATAATCCGCTTAATGAGATAAACCTTGAAGAACGCTCCATCATGGAACGAATGTGTGATAAGTCTTCGTGATAGTTTTTTGAATCCATAAAAAGAACTTTGAATTACAAAGTTATAATTAAATTTTAATCTGCAAAATAATTATTCAAATTTTCCTGATTATTTTTTTGATTGTCGATTTTACTACTAAAAATTAATTTAAAAGTAAAGATCACAAACTTTTCATGACTTACTTATTTTAGGTTTAAAATCGGAATGGCAAATGATGTATTTATTTCCATCTGTTGAAAGAACAACAAAATAGCTTTTCGATGTAATCAAATTGCTCCTTAAAGAATATATAAAATTACAATTCGACGAAGTCAAATAGCTTCAAATAAAATGGGTAAACAAGTTTGATAAGTAATCCTTAACTTTAGAAAACAAACGCTACAATATGAATAAAGAATTTTCGCGCTCATTAATTTTCAGGCATTTGGACGGTATTGTAACGGCTCCGACGGTTGCTTCACTAATAAAGAGGGATGTTATCTGCTATATTAGTGATAAAGAAAAAGTGGCTCTTGCAGAACTTACGGAAACTTTCAAAGCCAATGAAGGCTATCTTAATGTAGCTTTGCGCACGCTGTCGTCTCAAGGTTTTATAGAATATTCGGTACATAATGAAACCGACGAGATCATTATTTCAAAAAACGAGTCTACTCAATATCTGCAAAAATATTCTCCTCTTTATCTGAAGGCTGTTTCTTTTCAAAAAAAATATACGGATATAAAAAGCCGGATTGTCGAAAGCACATTCATTGAGGAATTTACACAACTTACCGATTCCTTAAAAAATAATTTTGGAATTACACTTTCTGAAGATCCCGATGAAAAAAGAGTTCAGGAACAGATTTTAAAACATATTGAAGGCTGTGTTATCGGTCCTATCATTGTTTATCTGGGAATGACGGGAATGTTTCATAAATATTTCATGGAAACGTCGTTTCAGGCAGCAGAGTTTCATAAAAATGATGAGAACTTTGAAATTATTCTGGATTTTCTTGCCCATTTAGATTGGTTTAAAAAGTCTAAGAACAATTATAAATTTACGGAAACAGGGCTTTATTTCGCCAAAAGAGCAGCATCTTACGGAGTTACCGTTTCTTATCTTCTTTTGTTGAACAAAATGGATGATCTTTTATTCGGAAATCCTTCTAAAATGAGAGAAATCGCAGAAGGAGAAGATGAAATACATGTAGACCGAGCCATGAATGTTTGGGGAAGTGGCGGTGCGCATTCTAATTATTTTAAAGTAGCCAACGATTTTATTATTGAGATTTTCAACCGACCGATTCATCTGCAGCCAAAAGGCGTTTTGGATATGGGTTGCGGAAACGGAGCTTTTATCCAGCATATTTTTGAAACTATCGAAAGACACACACTCCGTGGAAAGATGTTGGAAGAATATCCTTTATTCTTAGTAGGTGCAGATTATAATCCTGCTGCTTTAAAGGTAACGAGAGCCAACCTCATCAATAATGATATTTGGGCAAAAGTAATTTGGGGAGACATCGGAAATCCTCAAAAACTAGCGGAAGATCTGAAGGAAAGTTATGATATTAATCTTTCTGATCTCTTGAACATTCGTACTTTTCTCGATCACAACAGAATATGGAAAACTCCTGAAAATAAGAATCCTGAGAGAATCAGCACTTCAACAGGCGCATTTGCTTTTAAAGGAAAAAGACTATCCAACAACTTGGTGGAGGAAAGCTTAAAAGAACATATTGAGCTTTGGCTTCCTTATATTAAGAAAAACGGACTTTTAATTATCGAACTGCATTCTCTCGATCCAAAACTGACCAGTGAAAATTTAGGAAAAACAGCTGCCACAGCTTATGAAGCAACGCATGGCTTTTCTGACCAATATATTCTGGAAATTGATGTTTTTATAAAAATATGTCTAGAAGCCGGATTGAATATCGATAAAGAGCTCTTCCGGAAATTTCCTAATTCTGAACTGGCAACGGTTTCTATTAATTTGTTGAAAGCTTGATTCAAAAATAAAAGCGTTGAAAATTTCAACGCTTTATTTTTATTTTGCTCTTAATCTTTCTTTAATTGCTCCGATATTTTTCTTTGCAGAATCTTCCAAGATCAAACTTGCACTCATATGAATTCTTGCAGGCATCAATTCGTTGAAATGCTCTGTTCCTTCCCATGAAACTTTTTTAATTAAAGCTAATGCATCACTGCTTCTTGAAGCCAACGTCTGAAGGAACTTCTCTAGTTTCCCATCCATTTCCGCGATATTTTCTGAAACCGAATGATAAACATTATGCTGTTCTGCCCATTCTGCCGATCTGAAATCTGCATCGATTGCCATTGCTGAAAACTGAGATTTTCCGATTTTTCTTTCTACATAAGGTCCGATCACGAAAGGTCCGATTCCTAAATTGATCTCCGTTAAAGCCAACGCAGAATCCTTTGTTGCAAAACAATAGTCTGCTCCACAAGCGATTCCTACTCCACCTCCTGTTGTTTTTCCTTGAACTCTTACTACAACGATCTTACCACAGTTTCTCATCGCATTCAGAACTTTTGCAAAACCTCCGAAAAATTTTGTCGATTTCTCCAATTCTTCGATTTCCAAAAGCTCATCAAAACTTGCTCCGGCGCAGAAAGCTTTTTCGCCTTCACTTTTTACAAGAATTGCTTTTACCTCATCTTTTGCGCCTTCTTCTAAAATTGTCTGTGCCAGTTTTTCAAGAATCGCTCCCGGAAGAGCGTTGCTTTTCGGAGTTCCGAATGTGATTTCGGCGATATTGTTTTTAAGTTCCGATACTACGAATTCGTTCATTATTTAGATTTATTTGAATTCTTACAAAAATACTAAATGTGCGGCTTTTGAAGAAGATTTAAGTAAGATAATATTGTTGAGCAAGCTTCTGTCTCGAAATCCGTATAAATACTGGAAATATAATTTGGTAAAATGTACTCTATAATTTGATGATGGATGCGCTGTACATTTGTAATGTTCATTTAATGAAGCTTCAAAACAAAATATGAACTGGGGAATCCGAAAAACCATAAAAGAGTAGGAATCAAATCAAAAAAATTAATATCATGTCTTATCCACTAGTAAAAATCACAGATTCAACAAATTATGTCGTAACAGGAAAAGTTTCTTATATGAGTGCTTTTTGTTCTGACGACAATTATACAGTAACACCAAACACGACTTGGCAAGCGAAAAGCAGAGGTGTATGTTTACTTACAGAAATTACAGCTGTTGTACAAACTCCGAATGGGAATGTTGTAGCAACTCCTTATACTTCATCAGGAACATCTTACAGCAATTTTGCGATCCTTCAGACAGGACCCAACTCTTTTGCTGTTACAAGAATTGTAAATATGCTTGAAGATGTTGCTCCGGAAGATCACGTAGAGCCGACTGAACAACAGAAATAATCAATCGTAAAAAGTTATTGTTAAATTATTTTTAATAATATTTACTTTTTTTTACAAAAATCGAAACCTTCGGATTAATCTGAAGGTTTTTTTGTTTACCTTTAATCAGTTGATTACGTAGAAATACTGAACGGTTAATTTGGTATTTTCTACTCTACTTCAAAATTCATGATTGTTGTTACTTTGACTTGTCAATAAGACATAAGTTTTTAAAGATATGGCGGTCTCCGAAAAGCCAAGAAGAGAGTAGGAAAATTTAAAACTGAAAAAATATTAATCATGGAAGAAATGATCGGAGTAATCAAATCATTTGCAGGAAACTTCGCACCAAGAGGGTTTTTATTCTGCAATGGAGCTTTATTAAGTATTGCTCAAAACCAAGCACTATTTTCAATTTTAGGAACTATTTATGGTGGTGATGGTATTTCCACTTTTGCTTTACCAAACTTAAACGGACGTTACCCAATCGGGGCAGGAAACTCGAATACAGGTAGAAATTATCAATTAGGAGAAATGTCGGGAACTCCACAAAATACTCTGATGGTACAAAACCTACCAAGTTTTATCAGCCAGCTAAAAGTAGCTAAAGTGAATGGGAATTCTGCAGCACCTGCAGCAAATTCTTCAATTGCCATTACAGGAAATACTGTAGGGAGAGACTTCACGGCAATTCCAAGCTATGTAAACGGAGATCCCGATACGACTATCAACGCAAAATCTGTTTCTTTCGTTGGGCAGAATGCTCCAGTCAACAACATGCCTCCTTATTTAGGAATGTTCTATATTATTTGTGTAGAAGGAATTTACCCTTCAAGACCATAATCTTAATACAGCGTGATCTTTATAAAAATTAATAACTGAAAAAAATATATTATTATGGAAGAAATGATGGGTGTAATCAAATTGTTTGCGGGCAATTTTGCTCCTAAAAACTTTATGTATTGCAATGGAGCTTTATTAAGCATTGCTCAAAATTCAGCTCTTTTTTCAATCTTAGGAACTACATACGGTGGTGATGGAATTTCAACTTTCGCATTGCCGAATCTAAACGGTCGATATCCGATCGGAGCAGGAAACGCAAGTACTGGTTCATATACTCTTGGTGAAATGGCAGGATCTCCAGAAACGACACTCCTTACCACGAACTTACCAAGCATCAGCAGCCAATTGAAAGTAGCAAATGCAAATGCAAATTCTGCTGCACCTTCATCAAGCGCATCAATTGCAATTACAGGAAATACTGTGGGTAGAGACTTTACAGCAGTTCCAAGTTATGTAAATGGTGATCCTGATACTGTTATTAATCCAAAATCTGTTTTCTTTCAAGGTCAGAATTTGCCGGTTAATAATATGCCTCCTTACTTAGGATTAAACTATATCATTTGTGTTGCGGGAATATTTCCTTCAAGACCATAAAATTTTACAAACAACCTAAACTTAAAATCATGAAAAGCACTACTTTTTTATTAATCTGTAGTCTGCTAATTTCTACTTTCAACTTTGCGCAGACAAGTACAGAAGTTTTTGAAACAGAATCTCAGAACAGTTCAAGTTTCACAGATAATGGAGTGATCTTTAACATTCTTAATCATGTAGGCGGATTTGATATTCAGTCAAACTATCCCAATACAGGATGGAACGGAACTGCCAATGACAACAGATATATTGACAATTCGGGAGCAGGAAACATTGCAGTAGGTGCATCATTCAGCATTAAATCAACTTCAAATTTGTTTAAAGCAAACAGATTCTGGATCTTTTTGTCTGACACCAGTTTAAACCAAACCGTTTCAGGAACACTTACAGTCACCGGTAAATTATCCGGAGTAACGAAGTTTACACAAACCAAAACAACTGGTTTCGCAACTGGTTTAGGCTCTACAAACGGCTATACATTAATTGATTTAACCAATCTTAATGGTCAGAATTATAGCAATATCATTATTGACCAACTGCAGGTTACTCTTGGTGGTCTATACACTTACGGAGGTCTTGATGCCTTCACTTGGGTAAAAGATACCGGACTTGTACTGGCAACGAATGATGTGAAACCTTCTAAAGAGACGACCAATATTTATCCTAATCCAACCAGTGGTCCTCTTACCATTAATGCATTGGATAATACAAAATTCGAAGTTTACAACCAGTCTGGGCAATTGATAAAAACAATTGAAGCCAGAAAAGGAGTAAATGAAACTGATATTTCAGAACTTCCGAAAGGTGTTTATATTGTAAAATCTTCTTCGGAATCTTATAAGATCATTAAAAGGTAATTTAAAAGCTTACTATTAAAGTTAGAAACTAATAACCATGAAAACTTTAATTATAATAATAAGCGATTGTACCGCGAAAGATTCTAATACATAAGTGTGATGAAATCCCTTGAAGTAAATTCAGGGGTTTCTTTTTCTTAAAAAACTAATCTCAAAATAGTAATAAAACCATGGAAACAACAATTACACAGAATTGGATGAGTAAACTCGACGACAATAAAAAGCTTACAGAGCTTACCATCCCCGGAAACTCACGACAGCGCAACGTATGACACTGTATTTTTGCCCGCACAATGCCAGACAATGAATTTTACAGATCAGCTTAATTCAGGAATCCGTTTTTTAGATTTTCGTTTGAAAAGAGGTTATGATGCAGATGACGATCATGTATTATGGTTTTATCACGGGACGTTGGGCTTAAATCTTCACTTCGGGCAGGTTATCAATATGCTTGTAGATTTTCTGAACCGACACGAGACCGAAACGATCATTATGTGTGTGAAAAACGAATCTGATCCCAGTAACGACGATAAGCAAGAGAAATTTTACAATGATTTTAATATTACAATTGCCAACAATTATCCTTCTTATTTTTATAGAGAAAACAGAATTCCGGCTCTTCATGAGATAAGAAAAAAAATTGTTTTTGTAAAAAGGTTTGAGACAGGAAAAGTTAACAGTACGCATGACGGACTTAATCTTTTTGACAAATGGCCAAATGATGCCACGGATTCTTTTATAAATGACGGCATAAAATACCATGTTCAGGATAACTATTACAGTTGGGGCAGCGAAAGAGCCGATAAATTCACAGAACATGTAAAACCCGCTTTGATTGCTGCTGCCAATGGCGAAAAAGACAGATTGTATTTTAATTTTTCAAGCGGAACCGGAGTTTCGGGAGGAATTTTACCGTCTTCTACACGACCGATAGATCTTGCTAAAGTAGTCAACCCATTATTTTTAGACTATTTACAATCTCATAAGAAAGGAAGATTCGGGATTGTTCCGATGGATTATCCTGAGATACCGGAAAATAAAAAACTGATCCAAAGTCTGATCAATTCCAATGAATTCAAAACAGCTGTTCCCGCAGTATAAACATGATTCTAACGACACAAAGACAAAATCCTCTGAAGTTTTCGGGGGATTTATTTTATCTCGTCCATTTGTGAAGATGCTCTATCTGTACATTTCTCTTCATTAAAGACTGAAATCTCAGCTTTAATAAAACTCTTCTTCCTTCGGTTGTTCTTGTAAAAATTAAATCAGAGGTATCAAAAGTTTCGCTCCACGTTCTTCGGAAAAACTCTGCACTTTTTTTATTTTTAGCAAAAATCTCCGGAATCGGAAAATAAGAACTTTTTTTCATGAAAAAAAATCGATCTCTCTGCTCTATTAAATATCTCGGATTATCAACAGGCGCAATCAACTCCTGCAAGGTCTGAATAAATTGTGATCTTTCATAATTGCTTCCACCTTCCAAATGACAGACTGAGTTTTTGAAAATATCACTTGAAGTCACTACCTTTAATTTCTCAGCGGACGTATGAATAATTCTTTCATTAATAAGGTTTTTCAACACAATATTTCCTATTAATTCCAGATGTTTTGCAATGTTTTTGTACTTTAAATATTGCTTTGTCGCTCTGAAAAACTTACCACCATAAATAATAATTCCAATAAGACCCGCTACAAAAGAAAACCTGAAAAAGTTTTCCATAGAATCGATATCGTCCAATGATTTTACAATCTCGGAAACAATTTTATACAGAAAAGTAAGCACGGTAGAAATCATGATTCCTGAAAAATTTCCGATCATTTTTCTCAGATAATTCATTTTCATTTCTTTGTTTTCCCGCATTGTTTCGACCGGGATTTTCATCTCTTCTATCAGAACATTTCCTTTATCTAAAGCGGTTTTCCAACGCTTTGAAAGATTCTTACGTTCTCTTGCGAAAGAAAATGTTTGCAGATTAATTAAAGAAAATTCTTTTTTATCTTCAATAATTTTAATATTCAACCGTTCAAAATTATTTTCAATAGAAGAATTGTCGTTGTTTGAAACTCCAACAAAAGTTTTGAATCTTCTTCTTAAAATATCAAAATCCTGTCCTCCGGTTTCGCTTTTTTCATCAAAACAGACAAGATGCCAAATATTCCCGGTTTTCTGCGGCTCATCTTTATCCGTACGAATTACTCTTCCTCTCATTTGATTGGAAAGGACAAACGAACTCACAAAACTTGCCAAGATCAGAGAATTCATTTTCGGCGCGTCCCAACCTTCTCCCAAAAGCGATTTTGTGCCTATTAAAACCTGAATTTCACCCAACTGAAAAATCTCTGTGATGATGTGAACGATATTGTGTCTTACCTGATCGGTAATGTTGATTAACAAGTAATTTTCGTCGTAAGAAAGTTGGGAAACCGAAATATTTACAATCCCTTTTTTATGGCAAAATCTATCAAAAATTTCTTTGGAACTTTTAGGAATAATCACAATACTTCCTGTAAGTACGCCGATCTTTTTCTGATCAACATTTTCTCTTCTTAATTTCTCAAAAATAGGAATCGCTCCGATCTTATCCAGTTCAAAATTGTTCTCAATCGTATTGGTTAAAAATTCTTTTTTGATGAAATCTGTAAGAATGACCATTTTTAGATTATCTTTAAGTACAGCATATTCAAAATCTACAATTTCCTTTATTCCCTGAAGTTTTCCGATACTTGAATTAAAAATTTGCGTTAAATTTTTATTATTAAAAAAACTGATCAATTTTTTCTCCAGAAAACCATTTCGTCTTAATTTATTTTCGAGATTGATGCGATGTTCTTCAAATTGTTTAAAATTAATTTCATCTACAAACAGGTAAAAATCAATTAATTCTTCAAGCCAGAAAAAATCAAAATAAGGGACAATTTTCTGCTGATCACCAACAATTTCAAAATGAATATCTGCAATTTCTTTTCCTCTGAACTTTAAATAAACCAATCCCGATGTATAAGAAGAAAGATTTTCGTAGATCCAGTCGAGATATTGCTCCGGATCTTGATAAACAGGATGGTTTTCTAAGGCAAGCAATAAAATCTTATCGTTTCTTATTTCCTCAAAAAAATCATTGGCATGGCTGTAATAATCTTCAATTTTGTGCTTTTCCTTTTCAGTTGGCAACGTAAAATACACAAGATCCTGATGCGGACAAAGATCGCCTTCGATCATCAATTCGGGAACCGATATTTCTACATCTACAGCGCCATTCAGCTGGATATATTTCTGCCATTCTGCGCCGGAAACATCAAAAGGCGGCGTCGCCGTTAATGCAACAATCGTAGGATCGATTTCTTTTTTAAGATCAATTAAGCTTTTCCACCACGCATTTTTCAGGTGATGAGCTTCATCAAGAATGAAGGTCTTTATTTTCTGTTTTTTTAATTTCTTTACAAGCTCAGAGATTTTAACAGGAGAACATTCTTCTTCAAAACTTTCATCATCCGTTTCAATTTCCTTTATCAAATTACAAGCAGCGTGAATTCCCTGATAGGTTGTAACCGTGACAAATTTTGGGTTTTTAATATCTGTAGAAATCCAGTCTGGCGTATTTTCCACATCAAGAAACAGCTCACAAAACCTCTGAATCCATTGATTTCTGATGGCTAAAGTCGGAGCAACAATTAATGTCGGTTTATTTAATCTCAACATTAATTCCAGTCCTAAAACTGTTTTTCCAGAACCTGGAGGTGCTACGATATGAACATGATTGTCGGTAAGATATTCGTCAACATGATCCAAAAAATTTTTCTGATATTTTCTCCAGCTATATTTAAATTTTAACCCTAAAGGAAATGAATTCATGTGACGCTATTTTTTTAAAGCTAAAATATATTTGTCGATATACAATTGCTTTTCCTTCAATTTGTATTGCTGAATGTATCTTGGATGTTCTAAAACCGTCATTTTTTCAAAAAGATGCGCTTCCTGATTTAATTTTGAAATAAAATCTGCATTTTTCTTTCCCAAAATAAAGACTTCCGACGTATCGAGATTCAAACTGATATGCTTTTTTAAAGTATCGATCATAAAATCTTTCACCTCATTGAAAAGTGCTTTATCATCGTAATAATTAGCATTAATCCAGCTTCCTTTGGACTTTCTTACAATCGCCAAAGGAAAAGGGGAATTGATATAAATGTCTCTGTAAAATTCGTCAGCTCTGCCGTAATCGGCGATCATATCGTACACAAAAACAGAGGAAATTTCGTGCGTATGAGCAGATTGCATTTTGATTCCGCAGACGCTTTCCAAACGTTTGGTATCTGTAAACGGAACGCCTGTAACTCCCGCTCCGTGACGACTTGGATTAATACCTACAATAAATTTTCTTTGATGGGAATCGTTGTAATATTTATGATAAAACTTCTGCATAACCTCCATTGTTTCAGGATTATCCAAATAAGGATTTAAAACCTGAAAATCGTCGGGAAGATTTCCGGAATATTGTAAGTTTTTATTAATCTCAATGACTTTATCTGCAAAAGTTTTATCCATATCTTATTCTGCGTCTTCCTCGTCTCCTTCTTCACTTAGAGCTAATTCAATATCTATAAACTGAATGTATAAGCCACAAATTTCTCCATTTGCATCATACCCAAAATACACAGGATATTCACCATCACCAAAACCACTTGCAAACATCGGAATCTGATACTCAGTATTCGGAACCGCCCAATTGATCCAGTCTCCCGCATCTCTTTGGTTTTTAGGATTCGCTTTATAACTTTGTTCAAATAAATCGGCAAAATAATCGTCGTAGGTGTTATCGATATTTGCATCTTCGAAAAATTTATCCACAAAAGGAAGGACTTCTGCATCGGTGATACAGCCTAAACCTGCATCCACTCCAAAACCGAAAAAATCATCTTCAGTTACGCCTTCCAGTTCTTCAATCCCGACTAAAGCTTCTCTGTAAACAACAGGCTTTTCTTTAGTAAATTCCACTTTTACTACGGCATATCTGTCGCCCCAATCTTCCGATTTTACCACTGCAATCGTTACTGGGAAATTCCCTTTCGGAGCCTGAACGAAATAAGGCGATTGATTTGCATCCAGAGAAACCAACGGATCTCTCACCACCACTTTCCCGGAAGGAAGAGAAACGTTTCCGATTTCCATCGTTTCCAATTGTTGACCAGCAATTTCATTTGAAGTAAAATAGGTTTCCAGATCGGTAGGACAAGTCAGAATATCTTTTACTTCTTCCCATTTTTGCATCCAGCTATCGTTCATTTTTTTATATTTTAAATTTGGTTTAATTAAGAATTAAAAATACATTTTATTTAATCTAAATCAAACTCTTCTTCGTCTTTTAATCCTTTGATAAACGTTTCAAAATCCTTCGCCAGAAAAATTTTCTTATAATCACTTTCCTGATCTACATGTGCAACTTCCGGTTCGCCATCTTTTCCACAATTAGAATAATCAAGCAAGATCATATCGTGACCCGCAGAAGGGCAATCACCGATATACACCCCGATCGCAGGATATCCCCATTCGTCGATCATAAACTGACTTCCGAGTTCTCCGCAAACAGAATAGGTTTTCTCTCTTCCGATTCCCATCAATCCGGTAATCGCGATATGATCTTCTGCCCAAGAATTATCTTCCGTCGTTGGGAAACAGCTTTTTTCAACCAATCCGCCGTTTTGGATTCTCATTAATTCGATATAGGAAGCGGGAAGTTTATATCCCAATTCATTCTCAATCGAAGAAATCATTTCATCATCAGGAAATTCTTCGATGTAATCTCTTACCGAATAACTGCTTTCACTCCAGAAATCGGTAAAATCAAAGTCTTTGAAAAAGTGTAGTTCCATATTTTGTTTTAAATAAATGTGATTTTGATTTTAATGTAAAAGTAGTTATGATTTTTAATAAGAACCTAAGCTGAAACAAATGTTTTTATCCTTGTCAAGGTTTAAAACCTTGACAAGGATTGCGGCCTGTAATTAGATTTAGAACAAAGTTAAAACTCATAATTAAGATCAATAGCTTTTTTATGTGACATGATAAAATTTTCTCTATTATCAAATAATTCAATAACCTCATCTCTTTTCAATAAGGTTTTTGAATTACTTAAAATAGATTGATAAGAAGAAAAATTATATTTTGAAAACGCAGTCGTCGCAGAATGATTTTGCGGATTTTGATGAATATAAATAATTGTATTAATTAAATATTCATCCGATGTAATCAGTTTTCTTTTAAACGGAGATTCAATAAGAGCACCATGTCTGTTATTTTCTTTATTAAAAGCCTGGGAATAAGAATTGAAAATTCGAGCAAATTGTTTTGAGAAAATATTCTGAGGAGAATGAAGACCCGTTTTAAGAGCCTTGTCAAGGTTCGAAATCTTGACAAGACTCTCCAACTCTTCATCAGATTTTATCCTGACTAAAAGATGAAAATGATTCGGCATAAGACAATATGCATATACATCACAAACAGGAATTATAAATTCAGACATTTTATTGAGAAAGAACAAGTAATTTCGATCTGATTTAAAAATATTTTCTCCGTTAATTCCACGATTATAAATATGGTAAAATCGATCCGTTTCAATGGGTGTAGTTCTAATGTCTGTCATCTTATTTGTGTGTTTTGCTTTTGTTAATCATCCTTGTCAAGGTTTTGAACCTTGACAAGGATAAAAATTTAAAAATCCCTTTCAGTAAAAACCAAAAGGGACTATAAATTTATATTTTATTTTGAATTAAATCAATCCAAACTGCTCAAAATGATGGGTAAAATGCTTTTTATGCATCAGTTCCCACATTTCTTTATTTAATGTTCCGAATACAAAATTCATATGTTCAGCTTGCGGATTTTCTTTGTAGTAAATTGAAAATTTCTTTAAGCTATCCATGAAAGATTGTTTTGCAACGTCAAGATTTTTATGTCTTAAGTCTAATAATTTTTCATCTTCTTCCAAGAATGGCGCTGGGAAATCTTTCGGCATTTTTCTGTGATTGTAAAGCGAATCCTTCCATTTTTCCAACTGCTCTTCCGGAGTGAAACATTTTTCAGCTTCCGGTTCGCCTAAGCTTACCAAAATGCCGTGTTCCAAATGCTCAATCATCTGTTGTGGAGACATTTTACCCCAACTTGGTTGCGTATTTTCAGATAAGCTATTTACCGCTTTCTGAATATTTTTTAAGTTTAAATCGATGAAAGGAGAATGTTTCGCCACCAATGTTAAAATGGTCGCCACACAAACAATCTCATCTCTTTGATTAACAACTTCAACCAACCATTTTACAACGCCGGAAGGAATATTTCTTCCTTTTACTCCTCTGTTGATCTTTTCTTTTGCCGTTAAATAAACCGTGATCGTATCTCCAGCGTAAACAGGTTTGAAGAACGAACAATTTTCCAGTCCGTAATTCGCAATAACAGGTCCTTTTTTACCTGAAACGAACAATCCAGCCGCTGCAGAAAGGATAAAATATCCGTGAGCAACTGTTTTATCGAAAATAGTTCCCGTTAAGCTCGTTGCATCTGTATGTGCGTAGAAATGATCCCAGGAAACATTCGAGAAATTAACGATATCTGCATCAGTAACCGTTCTACCTGCTGTTTCCAACGAATCTCCAACCTCAACATCTTCAAAATATTTCTGGAAAGGATGTTTGTCTGAATATTTTTTCTCAGCTCCCTGCTGATATACTTTTGTAATTGCCGTTAAAATATCTGGAGAACCTTGAATTGCCGTTTTCTGAAGGAAGAAATGAAGACCATTCAAACCACCCATTTCCTCACCGCCACCTGCTCTTCCGGGACCTCCGTGCATCAAAGTCGGAAGCGGAGAACCGTGACCTGTACTTTCTTTGGCATTATCTCTGTTTAACACGAAAATTCTACCGTGTTGAGAAGCCATTTTCCAAGAAGTTTCTGCAACGAAATTCTCGTCGTGAGAAACAATTGAACCTACCAAACTTCCTTTTCCTCTTTTTGCCAACGCAGCCGCTTCTTCCGCATCTTTGTAAGGCATCAACGTAGAAACCGGACCAAAAGCTTCGACATCATGAGAGATATTTTTAGTGAAAGGAGAATCATTTAAGAACAATTTCGGAGACATAAATGCGCCATTTTCATAGTTTGCATCTACAAGCTCATGCTTTCCGTCATAAACAAGTTCGTTTTCAGTTTTTAAGATATTTACTTTCCTTAAAACCTCATCGTATTGCTGCTTTCCAACCAAAGAACCCATTCTTGTATCTCTGCTTAAAGGGTTTCCTATTTTAGTTTGATCTAAAGCTTTAGACAAAGCATTCTGAACATCACCAATTAAGTTTTCAGGAACAATGATTCTTCTGATCGCAGTACATTTTTGACCAGCTTTTGTGGTCATTTCCGTACGAACTTCTTTAATGAACAAATCAAATTCAGGAGTTCCCGGTTTTGCATCTAATCCAAGAATCGAACAGTTCAAAGAATCTGCTTCCATATTGAAACGAACAGAATTTCCTGAAACAGAAGGCAAAGCTTTTAATTTTCTACCCGTCGTTGCAGAACCTGTAAACAATACAGAATCTCCATCCTGAACATAATCAAGAATATTTCCCGGTTCACCGCAAACCAATTGAAGTGCTCCTTCAGGAAGAACGCCACTTTCAATCATATCCTGAAAAACTGCATTCGTCAAATAAGAACCATAAGGAGAAGGTTTCACAATACTTGGAACACCCGCCAATAATGAAGTTGACAGTTTTTCTAACATTCCCCAAATAGGAAAATTATAGGCATTGATTTGTACAGAGACACCTTCACTCGGCGTTAAAATATGAGTTCCTAAGAAAGTTCCGTTCGCAGAAATTTTCTGAGTTTCTCCATCCACCCAAAACGGAGTATTTGGAAGCATTCTCTTTGCCAACCCTGAATACGTGAAGAACGTACCAAAACCTCCTTCAATATCAACCCAAGAATCTGCGTGAGTTGCCCCAGTTTTATATGATAATTCGTAATATTTTTTCTTTCTTTCTAAAAGGTAAAGCGCCACTTTTTTCAACATTTCTCCACGATCGTAGAATGTCATTGAAGAAAGATTTTTGTAACCTACTGTTCTTCCGTAATCAAGAGCCTGTTCAAAATTCAGTCCTTCCGTATCCGAAACAGCAACCTGCTCTCCTGTCACGGCATTGTACAAAGGAATTCCGTTTCCGGTGCCTTCTACCCATTCGCCGTAGATATAGTTTTTTAACTTTTCCATATAGTTTTAATTAATAATGTATCAGTTTACCAATTACTGATAGATCTTTAGATTGTTATACTTATTTAAGATTATTTTTTCTTTGAGAATTTCTTCCCTGCCGTTTCAGCACCCAGCATAATGATATTTTTTATTAATGAAAATACATTATAGATAACTAAAAGAGCTGCCAAGATTCCTACAATCTGGAATATCCATAAATATTTACCTTCTTTACTATCTTTAACCTCATTATATTCTTTACACGGATCTGTTATTTCATTTTCAGAAGGATTATTTGGATTATACCAAACATCTATCGTATTTTCAGGTTTGTCTTTAAGTGAGGTTTTATCAGCATTAAAATACTGATTATTCACAACATACGTATAATGAAATTTATTAATATCAACTTTCACAGATCCCTTGCTGAGAGTTGTCTGATCGTAGGTATATTCTATATCCGCTGTAGTCTTTTTAAATGTTTCACATTCTTTTTTGTACTTTGCTTTAGTTCCTGTTCCGGAACCGGTGAGATAACCAAAATATCCGGTAATTCCCAGATACAAGCCCATCATTACAAGAACAATGATATTACCTTTAATTTTTTCTTTTCTTGTTTCCTCCATTTGTGCTTTTGAAAGTATTATTTCGGTTCCTGATACGGAAACAATTTCACCAACCCTTCATACAAACTTCTGTGAAGAATGGTTGCGTGATTGTCTGTTTCCATCATTTTATATTCTACCGTCCAGTTTTTCTTGCTTGATTTTTTAAGAATATCATATAAATCCTGCGCATCTTTTACCATAACTTTATGCTCGCCTTTTCCGACAGAAACATAAACAAATTTCTTGGTATCAGGAATTTTAGATAATAATTGATTGGCTTGTTTCAGAAGACTTTCATCATCCCACCATAAACTCGGACTGATGATAAAATAATTGTCAAACATTTCAGGTTTTTTCAACAAAATTTCCGTTGCTAAAAGTCCGCCCAAAGATTGACCGAATATGTAGGTATCAGTAGTTTTAAACTGACTTTCGATATAAGGTTTCAATTCTTTTTCAAGGAAACTGATGAATTTATCTGAATGTCCTGTTGTTGGATAATCTTTCTGTAAATCTTTTAAATCAGTGTGAAAAGTAAAGTCTCTTTTTCTGTCAATATTAGCAATTCCAACAACGATCGTTTCCGGCATTGCATACATTTGATTAAAGAACTGAACCAATCCTGTAACATGAATAAAATCTTCATTCATACTTCCATCTAAAAGATATATAATTGGATAAGATTTTGTTTTATCAAAATTTTGCGGAAGATATATGTTTAAAATTCTGTCTTCATTTAAAACTTTAGACTTTATGGTTCTGATTTCTCCAATAGTCAAAGGTTTTACACTTCCATTTTGGGCTAAAAACACACTCTGAAATGCAAAAAAAATACTGCAGAAAATAAGAATCTTTTTAATCATATTAAATTTTAAAGTGGGTTATTTCACATCATCCCAAATGCTGTAATCAACAACTTTCGTAGGAATTTGTTGAACATATTCTGTAAATGGTTCGCAAGGCAGAATAGCATCTTTTCCTTCTCTTGCCAATTCCTGATAGAGTTTTGTGCCTTCTGTTTTCCATTTAATCATTTCATCGGAAACATCACGAATAATTCTTGCCGGGCTTCCAACAATTAATTTTCTAGCGTCACATCTGAAATTGGCAGGGACAAAAGCCAATGCTCCGATGATACATTCGTCACCGATTACGGCTTTGTCCATTACAACAGCATTCATTCCAACAAGACAATTTCTACCGATATGCCCAGAATGGATAATCGCACCGTGACCGATATGTGCAGATTCTTCCAAAATGGTTTCAATACCCGGAAAAACATGAAGTGTACAGTTTTCCTGAACATTCGCACCGTCTTTGATGATAATTTTACCCCAATCGCCACGAATAACTGCATTTGGACCGATATAAACTTCTTCGCCAATTTCCACATTTCCGATAATCACCGCTTGCGGATGAACGTAAGCGGAAGGTTTTATGATAGGGCGAATTCCGTGATATGAGTAAATATTCATAATTTTTTAATTAAAAAATTAATTTAACAATGTATCAATCTAACAGCTTACCAATTGAGATTCTTCACTTTGTTCAGAATGACAGGAATTGTTACATTGATACATTTCTATATTGTTACATTATTGAAAAAGTTATACTTTTTCAATTACCATTGCATAGCCTTGTCCGACACCGATACAAAGGGTACACAATGCATATTTTTTATCTTGTTTTTGAAGTTCCATTGCGGCAGAACCGATGATTCTTGCTCCGGAAACTCCAAGTGGATGACCGATCGCAATGGCTCCTCCATTTGGATTTACTCTGGAATCGTCATCTTTCAACCCTAAACTTCTTGTTACGGCTAAAGATTGAGCAGCAAAAGCTTCATTCAATTCAATAACATCCATGTCTTCTAAAGAAAGATTAAGTCTTTTTAATAATTTTTGAGTCGCTTCAACCGGACCAATTCCCATGATTCTTGGTTCCACACCTGCAACTGAAGATCCTAAAATCTTAGCTTTAGGTTTCAACCCATATTTTTTAACCGCTTCTTCACTTGCTAAAATTAAAGCTGCAGCACCGTCATTCATTCCGGAAGCGTTTCCTGCGGTTACTGTTCCTTCTTTTCTGAAAGCCGGACGAAGTTTTCCTAATCCTTCCATTGAAGAAGTTGGCTTGATGAATTCGTCTTTATCAAAAATTTTTGGTTCACCTTTTTTCTGTGGAATTTCAACTTTTACAATTTCTTCCGCTAATCTTCCGCTTTCCTGAGCTTTAGTCGCTTTTTGTTGAGACCAAAGCGCAAATTTATCCTGATCTTCACGGCTGATATTATGCATATCTGCTAAATTTTCAGCGGTGTCTCCCATTCCGTCAACGCCGTATAATTCTTTCATTTTGGGATTCACAAATCTCCATCCGAAAGTCGTATCAAACATCTGACTATCTCTTCCAAAAGCTGCACTTGGTTTTGACATTACATAAGGTGAACGCGTCATATGCTCCACTCCACCTGCAATGTAGATTTCACCTTCACCAGAAGCAATCGAACGGAAAGCATTTGCTACCGCCGACATTCCGGAAGCGCACAATCTGTTTACTGTTTCACCGCCGATTTTGTACGGAAGTCCAGCCAGTAAAAGTCCCATTCTTGCTACGTTTCTGTTATCTTCACCCGCTTGATTGGCGCATCCGAAAATAACGTCTTCAATTTCCTCAACAGGAACTTCAGGGTTTCTTGCAACGATTTCTTTAAGGACAACCGCCGCCAAATCATCGGCACGAACTTCTGAAAGACCACCTGATAATTTTGAAATTGGCGTTCTTACATAATCTATGATATATACGTTGTTCATAATGTTTTTAATATAATAATTTAGCAATGCTAAATTGACTGTTTATTTTTTATACCGCTTACTAATTTTTCAAAATTCCTTCATGCCAAGACATCCACAATAAATAATTATTAACTTTCTTTATTCCTTCTTCATCAATCCAAAAATGATTTCCTTTTAAATATTTTTCGGATAAGTTTTCAATTTCTTTGGATGTAAATTGTGAATGCTCAGATTTATTCCAAATGATATTGAAAGTATCAGTTCGCATATCTTCAAATTCTTTTAAAATTTCATCAAAATTTTCAAGATTATTATCTTCGAAATAACTTTTCATCTTTTCTCCATCGATGGAAAAAGTACTTGAAAACTTTTTTAAAATTTTATTCTTATCCAATTTATCTTTAAAGCTCTACTACTTTTTTTCCGATTTTATACACTGTTCCGACAAATTTCGCAATCAATTCTTCGTTTTGATTGGTAATTTTAATGTCATAAACAGCGGTTTTTCTAGTGTCATTTACCAAAATACTTTCTGCTCTGAAAATATCGCCTTCTTTCCCGGCTTTGGTAAAATTAATAATGCAGTTTAAAGCAACTGCCGCATCGCCGGTGTTGTTGGACGAAAATGCCAATGCAGAATCCGCAAAAGCAAACGTAACACCTCCGTGAACCGTCTTCAACCCATTAATCATATCCTTTTTGATGGGCATTTCCAGTAAACAATAATTTTCTTTGACCTCGATCATCTTTATATTCATCCATTGGGAAAAATAATCCTGATCGAACATATATTCTGCAACTTGTCTTGGATTCATTTTTAATTTATGCTTGTTATTTCTTCATATAATTCATCAACCAATTTGTCATAAATACTCATGGTTTTGCCAAGAATTATTTGCTCGTATGAAAGATTTTCTGAATTTGAGGGATCTTCGGTTTGATAAGGAGCATTTAAATTAATACCATTTTCAGCAGCTAATCGTTTGATAAGCTCTTTGTATTTTTCATTAAATTTCCCTAATAATTCAAGTCTTTCCTGATAATCATTCATCGAAGAAATTTCCAGAATTAAATATTCTTTTTCAATCGAAAGCCTTGTTTCCAATTCGGCTCGGAATCCGTCTATATCCATTTTTTAAAGTAAAAATTTAACAATGTAACAGTTTACCAATAAGATACTTCGACAAGCTCAGCATGACAGTGCGATTGCTACATTGTTAGATTGGTATATTGTTACATTTTACGCAGTAACGGGCTTTGTCTGTATCTTTCTTCCTGATATTCTTCGTAAAGATTTTGCAGGGTTTCGGAGATTTTTGCATAACCGATTTCTTTTCCCCAAGCCAATAATCCTTTTGGATAGTTTACTCCTTTTTGCATTGCCAATTCGATATCTTCATCGTTAGCAACACCTAATCTTTTTGCTTCAACCGCTTCATTAATCAACATTGAAATAATTCTCAAAAATATTTGTTGATAAAGCGCATCGTCTTTTTGAGCAACAGGTTTTTCGACACCTTCAGTGTAATCGTAGAAGCCTTTCCCCGTTTTTCTGCCGTGAAGTTTGGCTTCAGACATTCTTTGTTGAAGAAGAGATGGTTTATATTTCGGATCGTAGAAATAATCTTTGTAAACGGTTGTTGTTACTGAGAAATTCACATCAACACCAATTAAATCCATTAATTCAAAAGGTCCCATTTTAAAGTTTCCGATTGTTTTCATGGCTTCATCAACCTGTTCTATAGTTGCAATGTTTTCTTCAACAATTCTCAACCCTTCACCGTAGTAAGGACGCGCGATTCTGTTGACAATAAACCCGGGAATATCTTTAGCAATTACAGGAATTTTGCCCCAATCTTTCATCAGATTGTAGATTTTTTCCGGTAAAGATTTTTCTGTTAATAAAGAGGGAATAACCTCGACTAAAGGCATCAATGGAGCCGGATTGAAAAAATGAATTCCGATGAAACGCTCCGGTTTCTGTAGTTCTGCACCCAGAGAGGTGATGGAAATGGATGATGTATTGGAACCAATGACACAGCTTTCTGAAACGTGTTTCTCTAATTCTGTGAAAACTTTGGTTTTAATTTCTTTGTTTTCGATGATGGCTTCGATGATTAATTCGCAATCTTTGAAGTCCTTCAATTCTGTAGCAATGGAAATATTAGATAAAATTTCAACCATCTTTTCTGACGAAATTTTCTGTTTATCAACCAATTTGGTCAATGTTTTTTCCAAACCTACGGTTGCCGTTTCTACTTGTTTTGCGTTGGCGTCATAGACCCAAACTTTGCATCCGTTCGTCGCGGCTACTTGTGCGATGCCGATTCCCATAGTTCCGGCACCGATAATTCCTACTTTCATATTTTAAAAATAATGTAACAATGTATCAGTTTACCAATGTAACAATTTTATCAAAAAATTGAATTTTGCCGAAGCATTTACATTTATTGGTAAATTGTTACATTGATAAATTGTTATATTAATTTATTATTTTCCTTTATAATTAGGTTTTCTTTTTTCTAAAAAGGCACTTACTCCTTCTTTAAAATCTTCTGTTTCAGCTGCTTCCTGTTGAAGATCACCTTCTAATTCAAGCTGTTCTCTTAATGTATTGTTGTAAGATTGAGCGAAAGCTTTTTTGGTTAATTTAATTGCTGCAGTCGGCATATTTGCCATTTTTTCAAGAATTTCCATTGATTTTGGAGCGAATTCTTCTTCATTGAAAATTTCAGCCACCAAACCGTAAGATTTTGCTTCTTCCGCAGATAATCTTTTTCCTGTAAATGCTAAATAATTTGCCAATTGTCTTCCTAATAATTTAGGTAAGAAATACGTTCCACCTGTATCAGGAATCAACCCAATATTTGAAAATGCCTGAGCAAAGTAAGATTTATCAACCGCTAAAACGAAATCACAAATCAAAGCCAACATTGCTCCAGCTCCTACTGCAGGACCATTTACCAATGCAACCACAGGTTTTTTGCAACGTGTAATTTCCGTTACCAAAGGATTGTAATAATCTACCACAATTTTTCTGATGATGTCGTTGTCATGGTGTTCGTTGCCCTGTACAAAAGCATCATCCAAATTCTGACCAGAGCAAAAAGCTCTTCCTCTTCCCGAAATGGCAACACATCTTACTGTTTCGTCTTCGCTGCATTCTTTAATAAAATCTTTCAGATCTGATAAAGATGGCTTTGTAAGCGCGTTCATTGTGTCAGGTTGATTCAGATAAGCGATTTTTAGCTTTCCGTCAAAAAGTGATTCAATATCAAGTTGTGTATACATCGTATTAATTTTTAATTTAATAATGTACTAATTTAGTCATAATGTAACAATTTATCAGTCTAACAATGTAACAATTATCATGTAATGCTGAAGATATTGGTAAAATGTCGCATTGTTATATTATTACATTAATTTTAGTGACATTTAAAATAATCAAAAGGCTCTAAACAGTCTAAGCACTGATACGAAGCCTTACATAACGTAGACCCGAATCTGCTGATCTGTTTTGAATGCATAGAATCACAACGCGGACATTTTTTCGGTTTCCCGATGTGATGTTCGTCGGCTCCTTTTTCGGGAGGTGAAATTCCGTACACACGAAGTTTTTCTCTCGCTTCATCCGTCAACCAATCTGTCGTCCAAATCGGAAACATTTTGGTGACTACTTTCGCATCCCAACCGTTTTCTTTCATCAATTTGATGATGTCTTCCTCGATGGTAAACATAGCGGGACAGGCAGAATACGTCGGTGTAATCGTTACTTCACAAGAATTCTCGCTCGTAATTTTTGCTTCTCTTACAATACCTAATTCCACGATATTGATTACCGGAATTTCCGGATCGGGAACCATCTCTAATATTTCTAAAGGATTTTTCAATCTCTTATTATTTTTTTCCTAAACAACATTAAAAGAACAATCACAATAATATCAATAGCAATCAATATTTTCATTTGTTCTATATCCTGACATAAATTTCTTCCTGAAATTTGTGAAACACAATCTCCAGGATCATTTGTTTCATATTGTAAGCTGACTTTTGAATTAAAAATTCCGAAATAAAATATTGGAATTAAAATAATTAATCCTAAAATCAATCTATTAAAATATTTACTTTTCAAGATTTAAAAATTTTTAACGCAAAGTCCGCTAAGATTTTTTTAACTACTAAACGTTTTTAAGTTCGCAAAGGCGTTCTACTTAACTAAGTCCACAAAGTATAAGAATGATTAATAACAGTTTAACATTTCACTTTTAAAATTGTTATATTTATAAACTGCTACATTGTTAAATTCAAAAATCTACCATGTACAACCCGGATACGCTCTCTGCATATACTGCAATTCACAAAGTATAAATCCGAAATATTCTGTGTGATATCCTGTTCTTGATTTTGGCTGCATGAAATGATCTGTCGGATATTCTAATCCAAAATCTGCAAAATCTTTTTCTGTGATTGAGATAAACTGATTGTACAATTCATCAACATTTGGAGTGATATTTAAAGCAATTAAATCATCTTCTCCTTCTACTTTTGCGAATAATCCTTTTGTATATTCCCAAACATTTTCGATGGCTTTTACCAAACGGGTTTTACTTTCCTCCGTTCCCTGAGCGAAAATTTTCATCCAAGAAGCAGTATGCGTGTAATGATATCTTACTTCTTTCAAAGATTTCTGAGCGATTGCAGAAAGTTCTTCATCAGCAGAATTTGACAAAGCTTCATACATCAATTTCTGATAGACAGAAAAAATATACACTTTAAGGATCGTCTGTGCGTAATCTTCATTCGGAAGTTCGGTTAAATGAGCATTCAGATATTCATGCTCGTATCTTAAAAATGCCAAATCATCTTCACTTTTACCGTTATCGGCAACTCTTGAGGCGTAGACATAGAAGTTATTTGCCTGTCCAAGTTCGTCCAAAGCGATGTTTGTCAATGCAATATCTTCCTCCAAATAAGGACCTTCACCGCACCAAGCAGACAAACGCTGTCCCATGATGAAACTGTCGTCCGCTAGTTTTAATAAATAATTATATAATGGGTTCATTGTTTAATCAATTTGAAGACAAATAGATGATAGACTGATAGAGAATAGACTTGAATATTTTATCTATTACCTATTGGTCTATTATCTCAACGTCTTATTACATATTTTTTACATCGTTAGGAATATCGTAGAACGTCGGGTGACGGTACAATTTATCATCAGCCGGATCAAAGAAAGCTTCTTTATCAATTCCTTCTGAAGTCACAATATATTTACTTGGAACTACCCAAACAGAAGTTCCTTCTTTTCTTCTTGTATAAACATCTCTTGCGTTCTGCAAAGCCATTTCTGCTGTTGGCGCCTGTACAATTCCAACGTGTTTGTGAGATAATCCCGGTTTAGTCTGAATAAACACTTCCCACATATCTAAATTTGCCATAAATAAAATTAAAATTAAATTTAACAATGTATCAATGTACCAGTTTACCAATGAGATGCTTCGACAAGCTCAGCATGACAAATTGATTGTTACATTTCTACATTGGTATATTGTTACATTGAAATTTTTTCCTGTTTTTCTGCAAAAGCTGCCGCCGCTTCTTTTACCCAAAGGTTTTCTTGTTGCGCCTTTACTTTTGTCTGTAATCTTTTCTTGTTACAAGGTCCGTTTCCTTTTAAGATGGTCATAAACTCATCCCAAGGAAGTTCTCCGAAATCGTAATGTTGTGTTTCTTCATTCCATTTTAAATCTTTGTCAGGAATGGTTAATCCTAAAAATTCAGCCTGAGAAACCGTAACATCCACAAATCTCTGACGAAGATGATCGTTACTTTCTCTTTTCACTCTGTAATTCATAGAGATTTTAGAGTTTGGCGAACTATCATCATTCGGACCAAACATCATTAAAGCCGGCCACCAAAAACGATCTAACGAAGCCTGAGCCATTTCTTTCTGTTGTTTTGTACCACGGCAAAGTGCCATTAAAATCTCGTAACCTTGCCTTTGGTGGAAAGATTCTTCTTTACAGATTTTCACCATCGCTCTTGAATAAGGACCATAAGAATTCCCCATCAACATTACCTGATTCATAATTGCAGCTCCATCAACCAACCAACCGATGGCACCGATATCTGCCCAACTTAACGTCGGATAGTTGAAAATACTTGAATATTTTGCTTTTCCTTCCAACATATCATCATAAGTTGCGTCTCTATCAGCTCTGATCGTTCCGTTTCCTAGAGTTTCTGTTGCAGAATACAAGTATAAACCGTGACCTGCTTCATCCTGAACTTTAGCTAAAAGAGCCATTTTCCTTCTTAATGAAGGCGCTCTGGAAATCCAGTTGGCTTCCGGCAACATTCCGACAATCTCAGAATGGGCGTGCTGTGAAATCTGACGAACCAATAATTTTCTGTAATCATCGGGCATTACGTCTTTTGGTTCTACTTTATTTTCGTCGTGTACGTATTGTACAAATTTTTCAATATCTATTTCCATTGTTTCAATTTTTGATTGTTATTAATCTAAAATTTATTTACCAAGTTTTAATATAATTATTCGATAATCTTTTTCTTTAATGAGACAAAATTTTTAATTGTCAACACCAAAATATAAATTGAATTAATGACCAAAATCCACACTGCAATATTGTAATTAATCCAAATTGTCTTTTGAATTAAATCAACATTTTTAAGTCCATTAATGTAATTTAAATTACCATGAAGTTCGAATGAAAACCAAATATCAAGTATTAAAATTAATACTGTAAAAAATGAAAAAAGATATTTTGAAAAGGTTTTCATTGATTTCTTATAATATCAATTGGTAAAAAGTTACATTAATTAAACATCATAATTAAGCATCACCACATTCGTTGTCGGGTGACATTGACACGTCAGAACGTAACCTCTGGCTACTTCATCTTCGGTAAGCGCGTAGTTTTTCTCCATGAAAACTTCTCCTTCCAACACTTGCGCCTTACACGTACAACAAACTCCTCCTTTGCACGCAAAAGGTACGGGAAGATTGTCTTTCAATGCTTTATCTAAGATACTCTCTTTTTTAGAATTAAGGTGGAACGAATATTCATCATCATCGATAATCACCGTTACCATACTTTCTAAATTGGCAATTGCCTTGAATTCATCACTCATTTCCTCAGAATTCTCTTCGTCAGGAGCAGTGAAATATTCAAATAAAACCTGAATTGCAGGTACTTTTTTCTCTTTCTTTAAATAATCTGCGATCCCTTTAATCATCTCTGAAGGTCCGCAAATGAAAAATGTAGATTCTCTAACGTCGATATCTGCATATCTTTCAAATAATAAATCTAATTTTTCAGGAGAAATTCTACCTTCAAAAATCGGGTCTTCATGCTGCTCACGGCTTACTAAATAAACAACTTTCAGTCTACCGTTAAAAGTTTCAACCAATTTATCGATCTCAGCCTTTTTCATCACATGATTCATACTTCTGTTGCTGTAGAACAGATAAGCGTTAGAATTCGGCTCTTGGAAAAGACTTTCTTTAATATTTGACAACACTGGAGAAATTCCGCTTCCTGCAGCCAAACCAACGTAAGTTTTTACGTTTGTCGGGTGATAAGATGTGTTAAAACCACCCATCGGAGGCATCACTTCCAGGACTTCATCCATATGAAGATGTTCGTTGAAATACCCTGAAACTTTTCCGTTTTCTAACAATTTCACCAATACTTCCAGCGTGTTGCTTTTTTCACTTGGCGCATTGCAGATAGAATAAGAACGTCTCTCTTCGTTTCCGTCGATCATCATTCGGAAGTTAAGATACTGCCCCTGCTTGAATCTGAATTTATCCTTCAGTTCCTCAGGAATCTCAACGGCTACATTCACTGCATCGTTGGTATCTTTCTGAACCCTTACCGTTTTTAATTTATAAAATGAATTCATTTTGTTTTAAGTATTCTATTAATTTTTCCACCTTCGCACTTAGGCAAACTGTCCTGAGCATGAATTTTCACTTTCGTGGTGATTCCTACTCGTTTTTTTATTTCGTTTTCTATACTTTTTGCAAAGTTTCCGACAAAAATAGCATAATCATCGGTATTTATTTCAATTTGTTGCGCTTTCACAAATTCATCATCAATTTCAACATCAATATCCAACGCTACACACATTTGTTCTTTCTCAATTGGTGTTAAATAATAATTCGGAACCACCCCTTCCACATGAGAAAACGTTTCTTCAATCTGACTTGGATAAACATTTACGCCTCTCACAATCAGCATATCATCGGCTCTTCCAAGAATTGGTTTCATTTTCACCATTGTTCTTTTTGAGTTTTCCTCATAGTAAAGACTTGTGATATCGTTCGTCCAATAACGTAAAAGCGGCATTGCTTTTTTCGTTAAAGTCGTAATCACCAAAACGCCTTCTTTACCAAAAGGAACAGGCTCTTTTGTGATCGGATCTAAAATTTCAGGATAAAAATGATCTTCCCAAATGTAAGAACCTCCTTTTTCCTCAAAATCTTCCATCGAAACTCCAGGACCAATAATTTCACTTAACCCATAAATATTGGTTGCATGAACGCCCAATCTTTCTTCGATGTGATGTCTGATCAATTCCGTCCAAGGTTCTGAACCCAAAACGGCATATTTTAAACTGATTTCGTCTGCCGAGATTCCTCTTTTAGCAAATTCATCAGCGATTGTTAAAGCATAAGATGGTGAGCAACAGATAACTTCCGGTTTAAAATCTATAATTAAATCAACCTGTCTTGCTGTCATTCCACCAGAAATTGGAAGAACGCTCATTCCTAATTTCTCTGCTCCGTAATGAAGCCCAAGTCCGCCAGTGAAAATTCCGTATCCATAGGCGTTATGTAACTGCATTCCCGGTTTTGCTCCTGCTGCGTTCAAAGATCTTGCAACAACTTCGCTGAATAAATCAACATCTTCTTTTGTATATCCTACAACTGTTGGTTTTCCCGTTGTTCCGCTTGAACAATGAATTCTTTGTAATTCATTCTTTGGAACCGTAAATAATCCGAACGGATAATTGTCTCTTAAATCTTGCTTGTATGTGATAGGCAATTTTGAAATATCTTCAATTGTCCTTATTTCCCCAGTTGATATTCCTAATTCATCAAATTTTCCTTTATAAAAATCCGACTTCTCCTCAAGATAACCCACTAAATTCACCAATCTTTCCGACTGTAGCTTTCTTAATTGGTTAAGATTTAAATATTCAACATCAAACTTCATAACTAACTAACATTTGTTAGGTGTAAATTTAAAAAGATTTTGGAACATGGCAAAATTTTTATGATTTTTGTCATATTTTGAATGATTCTAAATAATTTTGAGGTTGAGGTTTAGATTGAGAAAAACTTTGCGTTTAGTTTCTCATTTAAAAGGAGTATTGAAGAATCTCTAGTAATAAAGCTTAGATTCTTCCTTCGTCAGAATGACAAAGATTCTGTTTAAAAAGTAAGTATCGTATCCACAAAGTTTGTCATTCAGAGTGGAACGTGGAATCTAAGCATAGTTTTTACAATAACAGTTGAGATTCCTATGGAATGACATAGACTATAGTTATAGAATATATAACTAAGTAAAATTATTGCTTGTGATTTCCTAAAAGACCAAAAAGAATTTTATCCCTTATCTCATCGGTAATTTCAGTAGTCGATTCAATGTTTCTTTTGAACCAGAAATAAGAATTGTTTAACGTATGAAGGATAAATCTTGTCGTAAAAGTAGGTGATCTTAATTCCCAATTTTCAGCATGATAAATTTCAGAAATCAATTTTTCCACTTCCTGCTGATAATTTTTTCTTAATTCCACAAATTCAGGAAGCCTTTCTTCCAAATGTTTCCATTCATTGGAATAAATGTGTGTGACGTCCCGGTTTCTGAGAACAATTGATAAATGTTTATCAATGAATAAATTTAATTTTTCTCTTGGAGAAACGTTGGTATTTTTTACTTCCTGAAGTTCAGCAAAGAATTCGTGTGCAATTCCGAAACAAATCCATTCCAGAATTTCCTCCTTCGAACGGATATGTGCATATAAAGAAGCCGCTTTTATGTTGAGCTTTGTTGCCAAGTCTCTCACAGAGCTGCCCATATACCCTTTCTCCTTGAAAAGTTCTACCGCAACGTCTAATATTTTTCTTTGTTTTTCTTTAAGCTCCATTGTAAAACGCAAAAGTAACTATTTTGATTTAATATGTCGTTTTTTGATTCACAAAAGCTATAAAAGTTTTAGGATACATCTTAAAACTGACGGTTTTTCCATCATTTTCATTCGAATTATTATAAATCAGAAATTTTGTCGTTTTAATTTTAATTCAAAATACATAATTCGGAAATTTTGTCTTAATTTTTTATAAATTCAACAATAGAACACTTTTTGCGGTAATGGTTTCAGAATTAAATGATTGATAAAGCATTAAGAAATTGAGCCTCAGAATTTGATTTCTTGATGTTTTTTAAAAAAGTAAAAAACCACAAAACATAAAGAATATGAACTTAAACCAATATACTGTAAAATCACAGGAAGCCATCCAGGCTGCTCAGCAAGTGGCGATGGAATTTGGCAATCAAAGTATTGAACCTCAACATTTACTGGAAGGAATCTTTCAGGTGGATGAAAATATATCGCCTTTCTTATTAAAAAAATCTGAAGCAGATGCAACTTTGGTAAGAGAACGCAACCGTGAAAATCTTGAAAAACTTCCGAAAGTCCAAGGCGGAAACATTTACCTTTCACAATCGGCAAATAAAGTTTTACTGAATGCTCCGAACATCGCTAAAAAAATGGGTGACGAATTCGTGACCATCGAACATTTATGGCTTTCTCTTTTAGAAACCAGTTCAGAAGTTTCTAAAACGCTAAAAGATATGGGCGTGACCAAAAGTCTTCTGGAAGGCGGAATTAAAGAATTAAGAAAAGGGAGCACTGCGACATCTGCAAGCTCAGAAGAAACGTATCAGTCCTTGAAAAAATATGCTAAAAACTTCAACGAGCTCGCTGCAGAAGGGAAACTTGATCCTGTAATCGGGCGTGATGAAGAAATCAGAAGAGTGTTGCAGATTCTTTCAAGAAGAACAAAAAACAATCCTATTCTGATTGGTGAACCTGGTGTTGGTAAAACTGCCATCGCAGAAGGAATTGCACACAGAATTATCAGCGGAGATATTCCTGAAAATTTAATGGATAAAACTTTGTATTCATTGGATATGGGAGCTTTGATCGCCGGTGCAAAATATAAAGGCGAATTTGAAGAGCGTTTGAAATCAGTCATCAATGAGGTTACAAAATCTAACGGACAAATTATTCTTTTCATCGACGAGATCCACACTTTGGTTGGAGCCGGAGGTGGTGAAGGTGCAATGGATGCAGCAAATATTCTTAAACCAGCTTTAGCGAGAGGAGAATTAAGAGCGATCGGTGCGACAACTTTAAATGAATATCAAAAATATTTTGAAAAAGATAAAGCGTTAGAAAGACGTTTCCAAAAAGTAATGGTGGAAGAACCGGATACCGAATCTGCGATCTCCATTCTTCGTGGAATTAAAGATAAATATGAAGCTCACCACAAAGTAAGAATCAAAGACGAGGCAATTATTGCTGCCGTAGAAATGTCTCAACGATATATTTCAGACCGATTTTTACCGGACAAAGCAATTGATTTGATTGATGAAGCTTCGGCTAAGCTGAGAATGGAAATCAATTCAAAACCTGAAGAACTCGATGTTTTAGACAGAAAATTAATGCAGATGGAAATTGAATTGGCGGCGATTTCAAGAGAAGGAAATCAGACAAAAATTGACCATTTAAAAGAGGATATTTCGAAAATTTCTGAAGAAAGAAATGAAATTAATGCAAAATGGCTGAAAGAAAAACAGAAATCTGAGGATTTAACATCCATCAAAAAAGATATAGAATCTTTGAAATTAGAAGCAGAAAGAGCTTCAAGAGCAGGAGATTACGCAAAAGTAGCTGAAATCCAGTACGGAAAAATAAAAGAGAAAGAAGATGCTTTGCAAAAACTTGAATTGGAGATGCAAAACCACCAGAATGAATTAATAAAAGAAGAAGTAACCGCAGACAACATCTCAGAAGTTATCGGAAAATGGACAGGAATTCCTGTTACAAAATTGCTTCAATCCGAAAGAGAAAAATTATTACATCTTGAAACCGAACTTCATCATAGAGTTGTCGGTCAAGACGAAGCCATTACAGCGGTTGCAGATGCGATCAGAAGAAACAGAGCGGGACTGAGCGACGAGAAAAAACCAATCGGATCATTCTTATTTTTAGGAACAACCGGAGTTGGTAAAACTGAGTTGGCAAAGGCTTTAGCGGAGTTTTTATTCGACGACGAAAACAATATGACGAGAATTGATATGAGTGAATATCAAGAACGTCATTCGGTTTCAAGATTGGTAGGTGCGCCTCCGGGATATGTTGGATATGATGAAGGTGGTCAATTGACGGAAGCCGTGAGAAGAAGACCTTATTCAGTCGTACTTTTAGATGAAATTGAAAAAGCGCATCCTGATGTTTTCAACACGTTGTTGCAGGTTTTAGACGATGGTCGTTTGACGGATAATAAAGGTAGAGTCGTGAATTTCAAAAACTCGATTATCATTATGACATCGAATCTCGGTTCGCATATCATTCAGGAGAATTTTGAGAATATTACCGAAGAAAATCAAGACGAAATTGTTGATAAAACCAAAATTGAGGTTTTTGATTTGTTGAAACAAACGTTGCGTCCGGAATTTTTGAACAGGATTGATGAAACGGTATTGTTCCAGCCTTTAAGAAAAAAAGAAATTGGAAAAATCGTTCAGTATCAGTTGAGAGGTTACAATGATCTGTTGGCAAAACGAAACATTGTGATGACGACCACTCAGGATGCGTTGGATTATCTGATGAATAAAGGATATGATCCCGCTTTCGGAGCAAGACCTTTGAAAAGAGTCATTCAACAGGAAGTTCTTAATAAATTATCCAAAGAGATTTTGGCTGGAAACCGTGAATGACGGCGACAGAATCACGTTGGATTATTTCGAGGAAACAGGTTTGGTTTTCAGACCTGCAGAAAAATAAGTAGTTTTTTTTCATATATAATTATTTTTAAAGAATTTCCGCAGACAAAATCTGCGGAAATTTTATTTGTAACACATCAGCCCTAAAATAAGCAAATTCAATTGTTGCCGACCTTACAATCAACAATATTTCTATTTTATATTCACTAATTCTACATCAAAAATGATGGTAGCGCCTGCAGGAATTGCTGGTCCCGCACCGTTATCTCCATAAGCCAGCTCTGAAGGAATGTAAAATCTGTATTTAGATCCTTTGCTCATGAGTTGGATCCCTTCTGTCCATCCTTTGATTACTGCGTCCAGATTAATATCCATTGGTGCGCCTCCATTTTTGTCAGTAGAGTCGAAAACAGTTCCATCCAGAAGCTTTCCAGTATATTTTACCTGTACAACATCTGACGCTTTTGGTTTTGTTTTACCATCACCTTCCTGCAACACTTCATATTGTAAACCTGAAGCTGTGGTCTTCACTTTAGCATTTGTTTTATTTTTTGTAAGAAAATCCAGACCTTTTTTCTTATTTTCATCTGCTTGTAACCCCGATCCAGCTTGCTTTTTTTCATGTTGCTTCTGCATAAACTCCTGCATAAAGGCATCCATTTCTTCAGCCGGCATCAACTTTTTTTTCCCATCCATTTCTTCTTTAATAGCCTGAGCCAAAAGATCTGCATCTACTTTGAATCCTTCTTGTTTCATGTTTTGAGCAATACTTAAACCTATATAATAAGAAGCTTTTTGGTCATCCGTGTATTTGCTATCCACTTTAGTCTCCTCTTTCTTAGCACATGAAATACTAAATACTGCTATGCAAAATAATGCGATAGTCTGTCTTTTCATTTGATAATTTTATTGTTTATGATTAATGAATTAAATAATCGTGCAAATCTATCCAAATTCTTTATAATTTTAATTAAAATTTACAATCCGTAAAAACCCCATAAATAAACAGGAAAAAACCGTGTCGTAAGAACATATTTTTTCCCGAGATTTGCATTACCAACTAACATTTTACCCTATAAAACTAGCTTTATGAAAACAAACACTAACTTAGACAATTTAGAAGTTGAAGCTCTTGAGCTAAGCTCAGAGCCAAACACGATGACTTGTGATTTTATCCAGACTTTGGTAGACAACTACAGAAAAAATCATTTACTGGCTGTAAAAGACCAATTAGGAATTGATGATGCACATTCTATCCATTTCGATTTAGCAACATTGAAAAAGTTCATTTCAGATATTGAAACCGAAACACTGAAAAACAATCCGAACGTTACAGATCAAGATTTAGGAATCAGATTTTATTACGCTGCTTATCCGACCGTTAACAACTGGAGCATTATGGCAAATACACCAATCGGAACGGAATATGCTGAAAAACATACTTTGGTTTTAGTTCCTACACTGAAAATGGAAGATGAAGAAGGCGCAATGTTAAGCTATGACTTCAATCCTTTAAGCACAACGGGAGAAGGAGAATTTTTGGCGATGGCATCGGCAAGAACTGCCAATTTAGCAGGCAACGTTATTTGTCAGAATCATGGCAACCTTATTCCACCAGATAGCACAAAAACTGAATCATTTTAAGAAAAAAATAAATTAAAATTATATTAAAGATAGTACAATGATAGAGTTCCAAATAGTGGTACAAGAAGTAATGTTTTGGGCAGAAGGACTTGCAGCCTTCGTGTCAATTTTATATTACAATCGTATAAAAAACCAGTATTGGAAGTACTTTGTCTATTATCTGATTTTTATTTTCCTTGCTGAGGCGGTTGGGAAATGGGGATCTAATTTTATAGATTACGATAAGTCTGCCTTTTATAATTATCTTGTAATTCCTGTACAGTTTATATTTTTTTATTGGTTGTATGCTGCGAAATCTTTTAACAGGCCAAAACTTTTCATAGGCTTATCTTCAATATATGTCCTTTCATTTATTCCGAGTGAGGTATTTTTTCCTTCAGCCCATAAAATAATGCTCTCGCTCAACTATACTTTAGGATGCCTTCTTCTAATGATTCTGGTAGTCATGGAATATAATAAACAGATTAATTCTTCCAATATACTTGATTTTGACAAAAACAGAATGTTTTACATTAATCTTGGAGTAACTTTGTTCTATATCGGAACATTACCTTTTTGGACGTTCTTTGAATGGCTTAAATTTTATCGAAAAATCTCTGATATTTATAAAGAAATTTATGATATTTATTATGTTGGCTTTTTAGTAGCAATAATTGTTATGAATACATTATTTTCAATTTCATTCATATGGGGAAAGCGGAACTCTTAATCACACTGATTTTATTTAATGTCTTTTTCGTTTTGTTTGTAGCAGCGATCATTGTTTACATCCGAAAATATAAGCAGCGCAAAAAGGAATATTTAAATGAAATTGAAATAAAAAATGAGATTCACCAGAAAGAATTGCTGGCAACACAATTGGAGATCCAACAGGCAACCATGCAGCAGATCGGGCGAGAACTTCATGATAATATCGGACAAAAATTAACCCTTGTAAGCCTTTACACCCAACAACTTTTATATGAAAATAAAGTTCCGGAAGTAAGTGAAAGAATAGAACAGGTTTCGCAGATCATCAATCAATCTTTGCAGGATTTGAGGAGTCTTTCAAAAACTTTGACCGATGATAATATAAGTCAGAAGGAAATCGTAACTTTAATTCAGGAAGAAGTAGACAATACCAACAGTTTTAAAAAATGTATGGTAAGTTTTAAACACAACTTCGAACAGCTTGATTTGGGGTTTGCCCATAAAAATGTTTTACTCAGAATCACTCAGGAATTTATTCAAAATAGTATAAAACATGCTAAGTGTAAGAATATTTTCATTAATCTGAATACTTCTGAAGAATCTCTTTGGGAACTGAACATTCACGATGACGGCGTTGGATTCGACAAATCGAACACAAAATCAAACGGAATCGGCCTCACCAACATGAAAAACAGAGCCGAAATTATCGGGGCGAATTTCAGCCTCGAAAGTCAGAAAAATTTGGGAACTACGCTCAATATTATTTTAAAAAGACAGCCATGAAAAAAACGATAGTGATTGTTGACGATCACGTACTTATCGCAAAAGCTTTAGAAGGAATTATTGATAATTTTAAAGAATTCGAAGTCATTTATGTTGCCGAAAATGGCAAAGATCTCATTCAGAAATTTGAAAACAACAGTAAAATTCCGGACATTATTTTAATGGATATCAGTATGCCGATTATGGATGGTTTTGAGACCGTACTTTGGCTTAAGGAACATCATCCCAACATTAAAGTAATGGCTTTGAGCATGCAGGGTGACGATAAAAGTGTCATTAAAATGATAAAAAACGGAGCAAAAGGTTATCTGTTGAAAAACACCCATCCAAAAGACCTCGAAACCGCTCTTACAAAACTGAATTCTGATGGTTTTTTCTATCCGGAATGGGCATCGAAAATCATTTTCTCCAACATGAATAATGAAGAATCGAAAAACAGTGTAAGGATTTCTGACCGTGAAAAAGAATTTTTGACCTACACCGTAACCGAATTGAGCTACAAAGAAATCGCCGACAAAATGTGCTGCAGCCCAAGAAACTGTGGAAAGCTACAGAGATCAGCTTTGCGACAAATTAGACCTGAAAACCCGCGTCGGATTGGCTGTTTTCGCCATCAAAAACGGTTTCGCGGAATCTTAATTTACAAAACACATTACTCATATTTTAACTTAAATAAAAAATCCTTTCCAACATTAATGGAAAGGATTTTATTTTTTAATTGTGTCTAGTCCTGAAATAGCGATACAAAAAAAAGAATCGTTATGAAAGAACATTTAGAAACGCTTTATTTAAAGCGCACACAGAAAGATTACAGTTTGAGTTTGAAACTTCAGATTGTAAAAGAAATTGAGTCTGGTAAGTTGGGAATTACCGAATGTCGTAAGAAATATGCGATACAATCTCGTTCTACTATTTTAAATTGGCTCAGAAAATATGGTAACTTTGATTGGGACAATCAAACACCGGATTCTATGCAAAAAACTCCTGAACAAAGAATTATGGAATTGGAGGCTGAAGTAAAAGTGCTCGAAAAACAAAAAGCACTCCTGGAAAGCCAAGCCTACATTGCCGATAAAAAAGCAATTTTCTTCGATATGATGATCGATCTTGCGGAGAGTGAATATCAGATTGATATACGAAAAAACTCCGCATCCGCACAATCAGCAACTTCCGCAGAACAGAAAAAGAAACTTTAGTTTTCACCTGCGGATTGTCCGGATTGGATAGACAAGTCTATTATCGAAGTTTAAAACGAAGCACCGTGCGCATTAGCAAAGCTCAGCAGGTAGTCGCCTTGGTGAAGGAAAAGCGTATAATGCAGCCAAAAATTGGTGGTAAGAAATTGTATTTTATGTTAAAAGAACCTCTGAAATTATTGAATATTGGCAGAGATAAATT
Organism: Chryseobacterium ginsenosidimutans; assembly: GCF_024807225.1. Classification (GTDB taxonomy): domain Bacteria; phylum Bacteroidota; class Bacteroidia; order Flavobacteriales; family Weeksellaceae; genus Chryseobacterium; species Chryseobacterium ginsenosidimutans. Next base: position 965,854 of record NZ_JANUCO010000001.1, on the reverse strand, counting down.
CTTTGACATTTTGCGAGCCAATCATTTACTGATTATTCCCAAGAGAAGTTATCACGTCACGACAAATTCGCATCATCGCTTCAGAAAGCATAAAAACATGATATTGGATTATCAGATCACCAAACCGAATCAAGTTTGGGTTGCAGACATTACCTATATTGGAAACAGGGCAAATCCCAGTTATTTAAGTCTGATAACAGATGCTTATTCCAAGAAAATCGTAGGACATCACGTTGCAGACAATTTGAATACAGAAAGTAGTTTGATTGCTTTAAAGAAAGCTTTGAAAAATAAAAAAGTGAATGTAGAATCGCTGATACACCATTCTGACCGTGGTCTACAATATTGCTCGAACGAATACCAAAAAATATTGGAAAGAAACGACATCAAATGCAGTATGACGCAAAACTCAGATCCTTATGAGAATGCCGTAGCAGAAAGGATAAACGGTATTTTAAAACAAGAATTTGATATTGATAAATATGATCTTAAAACACCGTTGAGAAGAAAAATAGTAGATGAATCAATAGAGATTTACAATGAATTGCGTCCTCACTTTTCAAACCATTACCTAACTCCAAACCAAATGCACCAACAACAAACATTGCAAATGAAAACCTATAAAACAAAAAACCAAAGCAAAAACGTTGTTGCTTTGGTTTAATTAATTATTTTTGACCTATAATCTGTATCGGATTTTTAGGACGGGACATTGAAATCAATCTTATAAATCTCTCAAATTATCTTTCGGCGTATAATCCATAAAAATACCGCCATCCAGATTTACAGATTTTACTTTTTTCTTGATAGGAACGGTCAACATCGTTTGTTTTTGATCTTTTTCCCAGACTGATGGCGAAAAATGCAGTTTTTCAACTGATCCGTCTTCATAGCTGATTTCCGCATCAAAAGGAATCGCAAAACCTCCTACATTATCCACATTTACGGTAAGAAGATCATTCATCTGAGAAGCATTTACAACTTTCAGATCGATATAATTGTTGGTGTAAAACCAATTGTTGAAGAACCAATTCAAGTTTTTCCCAGAACCCGTATTCATCGAATAAAAATAATCCCACGGAATCGGATGCTTTCCGTTCCAGTTATCCATATAATGATGTAATGCTTTTTTAAATAAATCATCACCTAAATAATCTTTCAAAGCCAGATAAGATAACGATGCTTTTACATAAGAATTGTTTCCGTATCCTGCTCCGCTTACTTGTGTACTCATCGTGATAACCGGCTGATCTTGTTCCGAAGAAGGATCATTGATCCATCTTTTCACTCTGAAATTTTTATAAAATTCTTTTGCTTTTGCTTCACCGTTTTCATCAATTCCAATTAAATATTCCAGCGTCGTTGCCCAACCTTCATCCATGAAAGCGTAACGCGTTTCGTTGATTCCCATGTAGAAAGGAAAATAGGTATGTGCAATTTCGTGATCTGCCGTTAATCTCGCATCCTGAAAATCATCGGGAATACTTGAATCATTGATCATCATTGGATATTCCATGTCTGCATATCCCTGAATTGCGGTCATTGCATTGAAAGGATATTCCACTCCCGGCCATTTTTTTGAGAACCAGTCGAGATTATACTGCATCCATTCCACATAATGTTCAAAGTCTTTTGCATCGGCTTTATAACCTGCTTGAACACTCGTTCTCTTTGTTTTTAATTGTACACTTGCCGCATCCCAAACGTAATGATTGCTCAATGCAAAACAGAAATCTGTGATATGAGTGGCTTTAAATTTCCAGACATTCCATTTATTCTGTTTTGTTACTTTTCCAGACTTCATTTCGTGTTCTGTAGCAACATGAATTACCTTGTCGCTTTTTAATGAAGACTTATATCTTTTTAAGTATTCAGGTTGAAGAAACCGCATCCGGATTCAGGAAATCTCCCGTCGACCAAACAACAAAATTTTTCGGAGCGGTGATCGCAAAATTATAATCATTAAAATCATTATAAAACTCCTGTCTGTCTGAATGAGGAAGCATATCCCAACCGTTGTAATCGTCGTAAACAGAAACTCTCGGGAAAGAATACGCCACATAAAAAGTTTCAGGATCAATCTGCCCTTCTCTTCCACTTTGTACCGATAACGGATATTCCCATTCTATTTTAATTTCTGCTTTTGTTTTGGTTTTTAAAGCTGAATTTAATTTTACTTTTTCAACCGTTCCCCAATCGTCACTGTCTACAGTATACTTTTCACCATTTACAACAAATGATTTAATATGTAAACCCGACGACAAAAAATCTTTGGAAACCGTTCCTGATCTTGGAGACTGTGGTTTATGTAAATTATTAACGAATCTTATAGCTAATTCATTCAGATCATTTGGACTGTTGTTGCTGTAGACAATCGTTTCTTTTCCTGAAACCATCTTTGAACCTGCATCAACCTTCACCTCAACATTATAAATCCCTTTATTCTGCCAATAATTTTTTCCTGGAGCGCCCGACAAATCACGCGTTCCGTTTTCGTATGCTTTTTTTATATTTCTCGGCATATAAAGTTCCTGCGCGGAAAATTGCCATGAAGCCAAAAGCAATAAACCCAAAACCAATCTTTTCATTAAAATCTTTTTATATAAGTATTTAATTTAACATAAAAGTAACAAAAAACGGCAACAAAATTATTACCGTTTGTATAATTTTTCATACCACATTTTTACTCGAAAACTGCAGTAATTCATTTAAGTATTAAAACTGCAAATCCACCAACACCGGAAAATGATCCGATGGATACAACAGATTTTCTCTTCTGTCATTGATGTGTCGGTGAGATTTTATCTTAAAACCTTTTACGAAAATATAGTCTATTCTGTTTTTTGGAACTTCGTTTACATTAAATCCTGTGAATGTTCCTTTTGGTCCGTAATGTTTCGTTTCCGAATGATAATACGTGTCTTGTAAGTTCTGCGAAATAATTTTTATAGGTTCTGAATCTTCCGTTAAATTAAAATCGCCGCTCAATGCTACAGGCAAATTTTTAGGATTGATTTCTTTGATTTTCTTTAAAATTAATTCCGAAGATTTCACTCTTGCGATATTTCCGACATGATCAAAATGAAGATTCAGCGCCATAAATTCTTTCTTTGATTTTTTATCTTTAAAAACCGCATACGTGCAAATTCTGTTCAAAGCAGCATCCCAACCTTTTGATGGTTTCTCAGGAGTTTCAGAAAGCCAGAACGTTCCTGAGCTCAACACCTGAAGTCTGTTGGTATCATAAAAAATCGCAGAAAATTCACCTTTTTCTTTACCATCATCTCTTCCCACTCCTACATAATCGTAATTTTTTACTCCACTTTTAATATCTTTCATCTGCTCCGGAAGCGCTTCCTGAACACCGAAATAATCGGGATGATAATACGTCAGTAAATCTGCAACCTCCTGTTTTCTGTTGGTCCACGAATTTTCTTTGTCGGAATCTACATTCAGTCTGATGTTGAAACTCATCACTTTAAGATCCTGTGAAAAACCCAATGCAAAAGCCATCAGAAAGACGATTGAAAATCTGAAATTCATTATTTTTAATTTAAAAAATTAAACAAAAATAAAACTTCTGCAGCAGAGAAAGCTATGAATATGAAAGTTTTCCTATTAAATTAAATTCATAAAAAAACTCCGGAAAATTCCCGGAGTCTTTGTTTTGTCAGTTTTGAACCTTGACAAGGATAATTTTTCATAACCAGATCTTAATGGCTAAAAAATTTATTCTTTATTAAATTTAAATTCCCTTGCACCTTGTTTAAAAGTGATCACTTTTTTATCCTGACTGAAAGTCAGTGAAATCTGCGCCTGATCGAATGTAAATGTATTGTTTCCTGTATATTCAAGAGCAAATTCCGGCTGACCAGTTGCTTGCGCAAAAAGTTGATTATTTTTCTCTGTAAATACAATTTTAATAGGAATATCCTTGCTTCCGTACGTTCCGGTGAAATCTTTCGTGTTAACCTTCTCTACAGGTTTTGCATCAGCAGAAGTCCATGTATTATTTTTACTGTTAACATCCGGAATCTGAGAATTCGGATCCAGTTTTACCATATCAATTTCTTTGGTTGAATTCACTTTAAATGTCCATTCTTTGTTTCTTTTCCAAACTTCAATCGGTAATTTCACAATTTGTTCTGTTCCGTCTTTGAATTTCACTTGAACGGTTGTAGGCATCGGTAATTGACCGATATTTTCAACTGTAATCTGAGCTCCGTTTTTGAAATCTCCGTTTACATATTTCACGTTTTTCACCGACTGATCGATTTTCCATTTATTGATAAACCAACCTCTCCAGAACCAGTTCAGCTCTTCACCCGAAACATTTTCCATCGTGTGGAAAAAATCCCACGGCGTCGGATGTTTGAAAGCCCATCTTTGGATATAAGTTCTGAATGCTTTATCAAATTTTTCTGGTCCAAGAATCGATTCTCTTAACATTTCCAATCCCATTCCAGGTTTGAAATACGCTAAAACTCCGATGCTGTTTTCCTTCATATTATCCGGACCTACCATGATCGGCTCAAAACCGTCATTCATGATATAACCTCCCATCTGAGCGATATTTTTCTTTTCGTAATACTCTCCTTTGTTGAAAGCTTCTGTTGAAAGCCCGTTAATAAATGTGTTGAAACCTTCATCCATCCATGCAAATAATCTTTCATTAGAACCAACGATCATTGGAAACCAGTTGTGCCCGAATTCGTGATCCGTAACGCCCCAAAGTTCGCTTCCTTTAGAATCCATACTACAGAAAACGATTCCGGGATACTCCATTCCGCCTTCGTTTCCGGCAACGTTGGTTGCTGCGGGATATGTAAATTCATACCATTTTGCAGAATAATGCTCGATCGCTGCTTTTGTATATTCTGTAGATCTTCCCCACGCTTTTTCTCCAGCGCTTTCTGCAGGATATGCTGAAATTGCCATCGATTTTTTTCCACTTGGAAGATTAATTTTTGCGGCGTCCAAAACAAAAGCCGGAGAAGATGCCCAAGCAAAATCTCTTGCTTTTTCTATTTTAAATTTCCATGTTTTTGTTCCTGTTTGTTGATTTTTCCCAACTTCAGATTCAGAATGAATTGTTACCGTTTTATCACTGTTTTTTGCCTGCTCCCATCTGCTGTTTTCTTCTTTAGAATACACCTCTTTTGCATTAAGCAATTCTCCTGAAGCGACAACATAATGATTCGCAGGAACGGTGATATTTGCTGTAATATCTCCATATTCCAGATAAAACTCTGACGCTCCTAAGTAAGGAAGCGTGTTCCATCCCAACACATCATCATACACACACATTCTCGGGTACCATTGCGCAATCGTAAAGATTTTCCCGTTTTTAGTATCCTGAATTCCCATTCTGTCGGATCCGTATTTTGGAGAAAGGAATGAATATTCGATTGTAATTTTTGCGACTCCTCCATCAGCTTTCAACTCACTCGGAAGATCGATCTGCATTCTGGTGTCTGTAACGGTATATTTTACGTCTTTACCATCAAGCTTTACCGACTTTATCTTGTAACCGCCTTCAAATTCCTCACCGTGAGCTCCGTTTCTGCTTCCTGATTCCGGAACTACAGAATTTCCTCTCGAATTTTTCTCAAATAAATTCTGATCCAGTTGTAACCAAAGAAATCCTAATTTATCCGTACTGTTATTCGTATAAGTGATTTCCGCTGTTCCTGTAATCTCATTTTTAGCTTCATTAAGACTTACATCCAGCTTATAACTTGCCGAATTCTGCCAGTAAGCATATCCCGGCTGTCCGCTTGCAGATCGTGTCGGTGTGCCGGTTTGCGTGTAGAAAAACGGCTTAAAAGCTTCTACATAATCATATTTTGGTGCTTCCTGAGCCAAAGCCGACTGTGAAAAAAACATCACCGCCAAAGCAGAAACAAGGGTTGGAATTTTAAAATTCATATTATTTTTTTTTATTAACAAAGTAAACAAAAATAAGACTTCTCCGGAACAGAAAAGTCTTATGTATCAATTTATATTGTTAAATTATCCTTATCCTCTTCCACCGAAAGAAAATAATCGTGAAAATCTTTTTCAGAAACCGGCAACTCACTTTCCAGTTTTACTACTTCGATGGTTTTGTAGTGAGCCGCCAGTTTTATATTTTTCTTTTTCAGTTCTTTTTCAAGATCTTTAAGATTGATGTCTTTTTTTAAAACTGCTAAATATGTTTTCATTTTTTTTATGCTTGTATTAATCCGCTTCCGATGTCTCTGTATTTCAGTCCTTCTATCGGTTTTGCTTCGGTTTCAATGAGTTCCCAGATTTCTTTGGCAGATTTTTCAGGAAACTGTTCCATGTACAATGCAACGAGTCCCGAAACGTGTGGTGTCGCCATACTTGTTCCGCTCATCGCATAATAATTACTGCTTTTATTTTTCGAATTCTTAGGATAAGAACTGATAATATCAACTCCGGGAGCGCAAATATTCACATTTCCTCCCGTTGTAGGGTTCAATCCTGCGTTGGAGAATTTTGCGATTTTCATTTGTCCGTCGATCGCTCCGACAGCCATAATCGAAACTGCATTTGCTGGCGAAGAAACAGGTTTTGGCACAGAAGGTCGACTGCTGTCATTTCCTGCTGCTGCGATGATTACACAATTATTTTCCAACGCTCTTGCTCCCACGGTTTCAAAAAGTGGTGAAGGTATGTCGTTCAGTTTTGTTGCAGAAGCCAATGAAAGCGATAAAATCCTGAATTTCTTTGTAATCGCCCAGTCAATCGCATCAATCACGCTGCTTGTTGTTCCTTTTCCTGCATCGGAAAGGACTTTTGCTATTTTTAAATTAGCTTCTTTGGCAATTCCGTAGCGTTTTCCGTTGTCAAGTCTTATATTTCCGGTGGCAACTCCGGCGCAATGTGTTCCGTGACCATTGGGATCGCGGTTTCCAGTCTTCTCCGCTGATGAAAGATTTTCCTTCAATTTCTCTTCCTGAAAAATCCGGATGTGATAATTCAAGACCAGTATCCAAAATACAGATATCAACACCTTTTCCCGTGTACAGGGAATTTCCAAGACCAAGAGCTTTTAAGCCCCATTCCATTTCTACCAAAGGTTTTTGTGGCAGCGGTTTATTTATAATATATTTTTCCAGCTCGGTGATTTTGTCGGCAATTTCTGCAGATTGTTTTTTCAATTCGTTAATAATTGATAATTCATCAGCCGAAAAAAATTCTCTTTCTTTTTCAAAATAAACGATCGGATTCGAATCGTTTTTTACAGCACTTTTCAGTTGTGCTTCATCCATATTTTCTACAACAAGAATTCCCAGATTTTTATACAAAACCCCGTTATTATTATCGATTACGTCATAAGATCGATTTTCTGATGACAAAAATTCTGATGAGGTGATGGTAACTTCCAGCTCATTTTCCACTTTTTTGAGGGAATTTTTTTGTTGATCTTCAAGAACAACAATGTATCTGTCTTTTTCCATGGCGATTTGTTTTTAAAGTAATTTCAAAAGCACTTTTTCCAACACAAGGAAAATATCTTCCGAAATCATAGTCAGTCTTAGTTTTTTATTAATCCCGGAAATCTGCGTGTTTTGATTCACAAGTGAAGTCCAGAATATTTCAATTTTAGGAACAGAATTCAGATCTTGTACAATCTTATCATCCAAAATTCCGTTTTGATATAAAGAAACCACCAATCCGGAAAGCAATTCTTCCGCTTCATCGAGTTTCTTTTGCTCTTTGGCGTACATTTCCATCAAAAATCCGTGAATGCTTTCCATTCCGTTAAATGAAAACCCCCAAAGAAGTTCGCGTTTTCCACTGGCAATTTTTTCCATTTGTACAGGATTAAAACCTCTTTTTACAGTAGAAATCATATTCATAACTTTCAAAACTTCGGATTCGTAGGTTGTATTTCCTTTTGTTTTTAAATAGTCTAAAAATTCATGAAGAAACGCTTCAAACTGCCCATCAAAATCGAAAGACTTCGACAGATAAAGCTCCTGAACTTTATTAAAATGTTCCAGCAATTCCTGAATTTTCTGTATCGTATGATGAACGAGTTCCTGCATTACTCAAAAGTTATTTGTTCGATGGTTTTTCCGTCTTTATCCTGATAAGACACGATTCTGATGCCTTCTTCTTCCATTTCTACATGAAGATTGATGAATAATTTATCCTTGTCTTCGGCAGAATTGGTATTCGGATCGATGTAAATATTGTTTAATTTTGAATTGATTAAACTGTATCTGTTCAAAATATTCGTATAAATCTCTGCTAAAACCTGAGACTCTTCTTCTGTAGAAGTTCCTTCAATCGGCTTATCTACAGGTTTTGTAGGAATTGACGGATTTGCAGCAATCGCCCTTGTAGGCGGAGTTTTTATATCCGGAGTTTGTGTCGTTGCTTCAACTTTTGAGAGTCTACCTGTTTCCAGTCTGCTGTTTCCTCTTACGTTATTCAATAAATATTTAAAATCTTCAGTCTGAATATTTCTTATTGAAATCGGTTTGATATTCAATTGTCTTTCTTTATTCACGACAAGAATTCTCTCATTCACATCCTGAATCAGCTTGGTTTCGTTCAGAGGGAAATTTTTATCCGCATCAGAATCAATATCGGTAATTTTGATGGGAATATCCATTTTCACGCTCGGAAGCGAATATCTCGGAACTTTAAAAAACTTTAAATACTCGTGTTGCGCATACTCTTTTGCAATCTCGATCGCATTTTCGTCTGCTTTTTTACGAGCCTGAATTATCTCATTGTTGAGATAATTCAGGTAATCTGATAATTTAATCATTTCTCGTAGAAGTTTTTATTGAGCAAGCAATCCAAGAACTTTCTCCAATCCTGCAGGCATTTCGTCGTTGGTAGCCTTCACTTTTACGCCAAGAGAATATTCTTTTTCCACTTTAATTCCTGTGCTTGAAGTTCTTTTGTAAGAAACGTCTACATTGAATTTTACGGGTCCGAAACCTCCTGAAACTCCAGCTTTGATGCCGAATTCGTCGCTTACGTCTTTTGTATATGTTGAATTTAATTTTACGTTAAAATCAACCTCACAAGTTTCAATTCTAAAGCTTGGAACGTTCAATAAAGCGATGAAAGGAACGGTAATTTCAACTTCCTGCTCCATTGTTGGCTCTTCGTTCGGAGTGTCGGTTTCGTTTTTGTAATTCGGGTTGGGTACATTTTTTTTGTACTTAAATTCCGCCATACGAAGTTTGTCATCGTCTCCGTCTTTCTCGAAACCCACTTCTTTGATGAAGTTTACTGTACTGATCGAAGCGTTTGACTGAGCCGTAACACAAGCATTAAGCGGACCTCCGATGATTTTTGCGAAATCGATACTTCCCAATTCTGCTGCGAAGTCTGCACTTTCTGCACCCGAAGTTTTGAAAACCTGATCATCTGCAGCCATTTTTCCAGCAATCATTTTCAATACTTCTGAAGAAACTGCTGCGAAAGATTTTTCCCATTTTTCATCGTAATTCTTTTTGAAATCATCGATGATGCTTAGTAATTCTTTGTTTGAGAGACCAGCCAATTCACCTGTTTCGATTCCTGAAACTTTTTCGTAAACTGCAGGTGTTAATGATTTTTCTAATCCTGTTAAAAGGTCAATTAATTCATTTTTTGTTTTCTTGGTGTAGTTTGCTTCTAACACCGACTTTAATGTTTCCATGTTGTTTGTTTTGGTTTGTTTTGGTTATTAAAATTTTGTACTGCAAATTTATGTCGCACCGCAGTGAAGTATCTCAGTAAATCACCTAAACTTAAACCCGTAAAATCACCCAAATAAAAAAAGTAGATTCCCGATTGAGAATCTACTTTTTGCTTTATCTAAAGGGTTTTATTATTTTTAAACCACAAAAGTCACCAAAGATTTTAACACATTAGTTATTTTAAGTTGATCTTATTGATGCAAAAAAGATCACATAAGTTTCCTGAAAATATTTGATTTTCTACTTAATGAATCTTAACTCCTTAAAATTATTCTTATTAGTTAAAATTTAAAATTAATTAGATTTTTTAGCTTTAATCATGGCTTCCAATGCATCCCACATTTCCTGCGGAATATCTTCAAGCATATTAAATTCTCCTGCCCCTTGAAGCCATTCACCGCCATCGATGGTTACTACTTCACCATTTACAAAAGATGAAAAATCTGAAACCAGATAAGCGGCAAGATTTGCCAGTTCCTGATGTTCTCCAACTCTTTTCAAAGGATTTTTCTTCGCTAAATCAAACTGATCTTTCATATCTCCCGGAAGCAATCTGTCCCATGCTCCTTTCGTTGGAAACGGTCCCGGTGCGATTGCATTAAAACGAATATTATATTTTCCCCATTCCACAGCGAGAGATCTTGTCATCGCCAACACTCCTGCTTTTGCACAAGCGGATGGAACGACGTATGCAGAACCTGTCCACGCGTAAGTGGTTACAATATTTAAAACTGTTCCCGGAGTTTTTGAATCGATCCAGTGTTTTCCGATGGAAAGTGTACAGTTTTTTGTTCCTTTCAATACAATATCTAAAATAGAATCGAATGCGGAATGCGTCAATCTTTCTGTCGGAGAGATAAAGTTTCCTGCTGCGTTATTTAAAAGTATATCAATTTTGCCGAATTCTTTTAAAGTCGCTTCTTTCACTGCTTCAACCTCATCCCAATTTCTTACGTCGCACGCAACACAAAGAACTTTTCCACCCGTTTCTTCTTCTAATTCTTTTGCAGTACCTTGTAATTTCTCCAGATTTCTGGAAGTGATCACCACTTTTGCGCCCAATTGAAGAAAATATTTGGTCATAGCTTTTCCAAGTCCGCTTCCGCCGCCTGTAACGATGGCTACTTTATCTTTTAGTGCATCTTCACGCAACATCGGTTGTGTATATAGATTCATATATTTTAATTTTTCTTAAAAATAACAAATATTGAGACGCGATGCCTGAAAATAAATCAAGAAATAATGCTGTAAATAGTTGTTTTATTTTTACCATAAGAATTGAGAGAGGCTTGAGAAATAAGATTTCAAAAAATAATATGGAAAACTTGTGTCCTAATTCGTAAAAGGATGACAAATGTTGTGAGCATTTTCCTATTGTTTAAATGACTGACCGCAGTTTTAGCCCCGATTGTAGCTTTGTTTGAGCTCATTTTGTTGTATTTTGGGTTGCGGCGGCTTTGCCGCCGCAACCCAAAATACAACAAAATAGCGAGTGCGGAAAGCGGGATTAAGCTTCAAATAAAACAAATTTATTATCAATTTTGCCTGTTTTGAAAATCCTAAAATCTTTTGTGCTAAAAGAAAAAAACAGCCTGACAATAAATTATCAGGCTGTAAAATTTGTTTTAAAATATTAATTATGAAGCTACAACAGTTCCTTTGAAAGAAAGAGTCTTAGGAGTTTTGCTGTCGCTAGTTGTAACGTTAACTGTTTTCATAAACGCACCTGCTGCTGCTGCATTATAGCTTGCTTCTACAAACCCTTTTTTCCCCGGAAGGATAGGCGTTTTTGTATAGTCTGCTGTAGTACAACCGCAAGATGGCGCTACGTTTTCGATAACGATTGGTTTTTTTGTTGTGTTTGTAAATTCAAATCTGATCGCTTTTGGTTTTCCTTGAGGAATATTTCCAACATCGATAGATTCTGATTTCCATGTGATAGCATCTGCAATTGCTTTTACGATAGGGTTATTTTCTACAGAAACTACACCTGCATAGATTGGAGAGAATGCTAAAACTGCTAAAAGAGCTGTAATTTTTAATTTTTTCATGATATAAATTTATTAATGGTTTAAAAAAACGTTTTTCATTTTTGATATAGCAAATGTAGGATGATTATTCTTTCAACATGTTAATCGTTATCAAACATTTGTTAATAAGTTGTTAATGATAAAAAATTAATAGATATTTTTGGATAATATTGCTTCTGTAAATGGAAATAAAGAAACTCAATATCATTATCACTCTGGGATTTGTCGCTATTATCGGAATTTTGATAGCCCAGCTTCTATGGACTCGACAGGCATATAATCTTGAGAATAAAAAGTTTGACCAAAAGGTAAATATCGCTTTAATGGAAGTCGTGGAAAAATTATCCGGAGGCGAAACTTCTTTCACGGAAAACCCTGTACAGAATATTTCCAACGATTATTATGTGGTTAATATTAATAATGAATTTCATCCCGAAGTCTTGGAACATTATCTGAAAACAGAATTTACACGTTTCCAAATAAATACCGATTATGTTTACGCATTATACAATTGCCACAGCGATAAAATGATCTATGGAAAATATATTTCGACCCATCAGGAAAGTCCTAATAATAAAGTTATTAAATTCCCCAAGCATAAAAATCTTGTCTATTATTTTTCCATCCGTTTTCCGGATAAAACGACTTATCTGATAAGTTCATTACGGTTTTGGTATCTGTTGACATTTGCGCTTATCATTATTCTTTTGGTATACGTTTATTCGATATATACGATTATTCAGCAGAAAAAATTCTCGGAGCTGCAGCGGGATTTTATTAATAATATGACGCACGAGTTTAAGACTCCTCTTTCCTCTATTCTTCTGGCTTCTGAAGCACTCACCAAGCAGGAACTGATAAAGGAAAATCCTAAACTGCAGACCTATACTTCCATCATCACCGATCAAAGTTATAAATTGAATAATCATATTGAAAAAATATTGAATATTGCTAAAAACGATGCTTCCGGATTGTCATTAAAGCCTCAAAAGATACTTTTATTTCCTTTCATTCAGGAAATTGCAGATACCATTAAGCATAAGAATGAAAATATTTCGATTCAAATAAATGTTGATAGTACGATCTCCATCATTGCGGATGAATTTCACTTTACCAATATCATTTACAACATTTTAGATAATTCCATTAAATATTGCGAAACAAACCCTCAAATCAATATTTCTTCATTTAAAGATTCAAAAGGTTTATATTTAAAATTTAAAGACAACGGAATGGGTATTCCTGCTAAAAATATTCCTCATATTTTTGATAAATTTTACAGGATAAATACAAAAAAAAGTGATGAAGTGAACGGTTTTGGATTAGGTTTATTCTATGTTAAAAAAATCGTGCAACAACATAACTGGAAAATTTCAGTTGAAAACAATACGGATAAAGGAATTACCATAACCCTGTTTTTACCGTTTTAAAAATAATAGTGCAAATCATGGAGAAATCTAAAATTTTATATGCAGAAGATGACAAAACAATCGCTTTTCTGATTCAGGACAGCCTGGAAAGTTATTATGATATTTCCTGTTATCCCGATGGAAAATCTGCACTGGAAGCCTTCAACAAAGAAAGTTTCGACATTTGCCTTTTAGATATCATGATGCCGGAACTCAACGGTTTTGAACTGGCTCAATGTATTCGCGATAAAAACTCTGAAATTCCCATTATTTTCATTTCTGCAAAAGCTTTGAAAGAAGATAGAATTAAAGGATTGAAAATCGGCGCCGATGATTATCTGGTAAAACCTTTCAGTATTGAAGAGCTGATTTTGAAAATTGAAGTTTTCCTGAAACGATCAAAGAAAACAGAATCTTTTCCCCAAAAATATACCGTCGGAAAATACAATTTCGATCCTAAAAATTACACTTTACAGGATACTCAAAATACAATTACCCTTACTCAAAGAGAATCTGAATTGCTGCTTTATTTTATCCGTAATAAAAATACTGTGCTGAAAAGGCAGGATATTTTGAAGGCAATTTGGGGAGACGATGATTATTTTATGGGGCGAAGTCTGGATGTATTTATTTCGAGATTACGAAAGGTTTTTGCCGATGAACAGGATATAATCATTGAAAATCTTCACGGAATCGGTTTCCGGTTTTCTGAAAAATAATAAATTTTAAACAATTAAAAAGGTAAATAATTATTATTTGATTTTATCTAAATTTACCCTTCCAAAAAAATATTCATTCATGAAAAGGTCAGCAACTCCTCTTTTTCTATTTCTTTTATTTTTCAGTTTACAGTTTAAAGCTCAAAAATTTGAAAAATTATACCAATATGTCAATCCGTTAATCGGGACAGAAAAAATGGGACATACGTATCCGGGAGCGACTGCGCCTTTCGGAGCGGTTCAATTAAGTCCGGAAACCGACAGTATTTCTTATGAACTCAACGGAAAATACAATGGCGACGTTTATAAATATTGTGCAGGTTATCGATATGAAGACAAAACGATCGTAGGTTTCAGTTCGACGCATTTTAGCGGAACAGGACATTCCGATTTGGGAGATTTTTTAATGATGCCGACTGTCGGAAAATTACAATTAAATCCCGGAACAGCTTCTAATCCTGAAACTGGCTACAGAAGCAGATTCTCCCATCAAAACGAAAAAGCAGAAGCAGGATATTACAAAGTAAAATTGGATGATAGTAATATTTTAGCGGAATTAACGGCGACAACAAGAGTCGGAGTTCACCGTTATACTTTCCCGAAATCTGATCAGGCTCATATTATTTTAGATTTAATGGCCGGAATTTACAATTATGATGGCAAAAATATCTGGACTTATGTTCGCGTAGAAAATGGAAATACCATCACAGGTTACAGACAAACCAACGGTTGGGCAAGAACGAGAACGGTTTATTTTGCATTGAAATTTTCTAAACCTTTTAAATCTTACGGTCAGAAAAATTATGATGGAAAGCAAGTTTATGGAGGATTCTGGAGAAAATTTGACCAGACCAAAAACTTCCCTGAAATTGCAGGAAAAAATCTGAAAATGTATTTTGATTTTGATACGAATGAAAATGAAGCGATTGAAGTTAAGTTAGCCATTTCTCCTGTAAGTCAAGTTAATGCTTTAGAAAACTTAGAAAAAGAAGCAGGAAATTTATCTTTTGATCAAGTGAAAGCTCAAACACAGGAAACTTGGAATAAAGAATTAAATAAAATCGTCGTAAAAGGCTCTGAAACTGAGAAAACGAACTTTTATACTGCGATGTATCATACTTTTATCAATCCTACAACTTACACGGATGTTAACGGAGAATATAAAGGTTTAGATCAAAACATTCACAAAGCGGAAGGTTTCACGAACTATACAACCTTCTCACTTTGGGATACGTATCGGGCGCTTCATCCATTTTTCAACATTATTCAACCCAAAAGAAATAATGATATGGTGAAATCGATGATGGCACATTACAATCAGTTTTCGATGAAAATGTTGCCAATCTGGTCGCATTATGCGAATGACAATTGGTGTATGAGCGGTTATCACAGCGTAAGTGTCGTTGCGGATGCGATTATCAAAGGAAATTATGACGGAGATCCAAAAGAAGCCTTGAAAGCTTGTGTAGAAACGGCAAATAAAAGAGATTATGAAGGCATCGGATATTATATAGATAAAGGATATATTCCTGCTGAAAAAAGTGGAACTTCAGTTTCCAATACCTTGGAATACGCTTATGATGATTGGGCGATTGCGCAATTGGCAAAACATTTGGGTGAAACGGAAATTTATAATCAATTCATCAAACGTTCTGAAAACTGGAAAAATAATTTCGATAAAACCATCGGATTTATGCGTCCTCGTTTAGCGGATGGAAGTTTTAAGAAAGATTTCAATGCATTAAGTACACATGATCAAGGTTTCATCGAAGGGAATTCCTGGAATTACAGTTTCTTTGTTCCTCAAAATCCGGATGAATTAATTACAATGATGGGTGGAAAGAAAAAATTTGCTTCAAAATTGGATGAATTGTTCACGATGCATTTACCGGACGAGTTTTTTGCAGACACGGAAGACATTACCAGAGAAGGAATTATCGGCGGATATGTTCACGGAAACGAACCGGCGCATCATGTTGCCTATTTCTACAATTGGGCTGGACAACCTTGGAAAACTCAGGCACAGATTAGACGAATTTTAGAAATGCAATACAAAGCAACTCCCGATGGATTGGGCGGAAATGATGATGCAGGACAAATGAGCGCTTGGTATATTTTGAGCTCGCTTGGTTTTTATCCGGTTGCTCCGGGTTCTGAAGATTATGCGATTGGAAGTCCTGCGATTGACAACGCTGTTTTAAATTTAGAAAACGGAAAAACGTTTGAAATTGAAGCCATCAATCAAAATCCGAAAAATGTGTATGTTCAAAAAATTCTTTTAAATGGAAAAGAAATTAAAAACTTTACTTTGAAGCATTCTGATATTATGAATGGCGGGAAATTGAGTTTTTATATGAGTTCTAAGGCATGGAAATAGTTTTTAAACACAAATGGCACTGATGTTTTGCACTAATTTTCACAAATAAAATCCATGAGCTGTCATTAAAATGGAGCAAAAGTAGAGTGACGAATTTATAAATAATTTTCTCGCAGATTTTACTGATTACGCAGATTTTTTTAACGCAATCATCTGCTAAATTTGCTTAATCTGCGAGATAGAAAAAAGACTGCAAATTGCAGTCTTTTTTTATTTGTAAATTTTAGGTTTTGGCTAAAGCCAATTTTGATATTTTTAAATAAACAAGGGAGCTAAAGGCCGCTCTTATTGATATAATTGTATGAAAATTCTATTACAATTTATTCCTGAACTTCAAAAAGCAAACGCTCTCCGAATCTTTGTTCATTAATTTTTCCGTTATCATAAACCAGATTTCCGTTGACAAAAGTATGGGTAACTTTAGAATGGAAATTCATTCCTTCCAACGGACTCCAACCACATTTGTACAAGATATTTTCTTTAGCGACCGTCCAGTTTTCATTAAGATCAACCAAAACAAGATCTGCTTTATAACCTACTCTCACAAAACCTCTTTTTTCCACTCTGAAAAGAATCGCCGGATTATGAGACATTTTTTCAACGATCTTTTCTAAAGAGATTTTTCCGTTTTTATAATTTTCCAGCATGACCACCAAAGAATGCTGAACCAAAGGCGCTCCGGAAGGACATTTTGTATACACATTCTGTTTTTCTTCCCATGTGTGAGGCGCATGATCTGTTGCAATCACATCAATTCTATCATCCAGCAACGCTTCCCAAAGTCCGTCTTTGTCTTTTTGCGTTTTTACGGCAGGATTCCATTTGATTAATCCACCTTTTGTGTCGTAATCTTCATTCGTGAAAGTCAAGTGGTGAACACAAACTTCTGCAGTAATTTTTTTATCTTTTAAAGGAATATCATTTCTGAAAAGTTCCATTTCTTTTGCTGTTGACAAATGGAAAACGTGAAGTCTCGCTCCTGTTTTTTTCGCCAATTCAATCGCTTTTGAAGAAGATTTATAACAAGCCTCCTCGCTTCTTATCAAATGGTGGAATTTCACAGGAATATCTTCACCGTATTCATCCATATATTTTTGAGTATTGGCTTTAATCGTCGCTTCATCCTCACAATGAACGGCAATCAGCATTTTGGTATTGCTGAAAATATTTTCAAGCGTTTCAGGATTGTCAACCAACATATTTCCTGTGGAAGAGCCTAAAAACAATTTAATTCCGGGAACATTTCTTGGGTTTGTTTTCAATAATTCTTCTAAATTATCATTCGTTCCGCCCATCATAAAACCGTAGTTGGCGTAAGCTTTTTGAGAACCTATTTCGTATTTATCCGCCAATAATTCCTGCGTTACCGCATTCGGAACGGTGTTCGGTTGATCGATAAAACTCGTTGTCCCACCCGCAATTGCAGCTCTTGATTCGGTTTCAATATCACCTTTGTGCGTCAAACCCGGATCACGAAAATGCACCTGATCATCAATTACTCCCGGCAAAAGATATTTTCCGGAACCGTCGATAACCTTATCGGCTTCTTCAGAAATATTGGAATCTATTTTAGAAATTAAATCATTTTCAATTAAAATATCGCTTTCAACAATCTGTCCTTCGTTGACGATTTTTACGTTTTTGATTAAGGTCTTCATTTACTTTTTTAGATATTAGATTTCGGATACCAGATTTTAGATTGCTTCATCTGATATTTTCATTTTAAGCAAAATTAAGATTTATGAATGAATTTTAATGTCATGAATAAAAAATCAATTCCTAATTATTTACATTTGCAAGAAATTTCACATTTTGTATAAGAAACTATTAGGTCAAACAATCATTTACGGAGTAGGAGCAATTGCTCCCAGGATTATTTTATTTATCCTTAATCCTCTTTTGATCTATAAAATTCCCAATGAAGGTTTTGCGATTTTCACACAGTTATACGCATGGATCTCATTTGTTAACATTCTACTTTCTTTTGGTTTTGAAACCGCTTATTTTAGATTTTCTGCCGAAGAAGGTAATGAAAAGAAAACCTTTAATACTTCGTTCTGGTTTTTGTTTTCAACCTCTACTGTTTTTCTCGCATTATGTTATTTATTCAACCAACCAATAGCGGATTATGCAGGTTATCATGATAATCCCGAATATATCAAATGGTTTGCAATGATTGCTTTTTTCGACAATTTATTGGTAATTCCGTTTGCATGGCTGCGTTTTCATAATAAACCGATCAAATATTCAGTAGTAAGAATAGTTCAGGCTATATTTCAGGCAGTTTTTACAGCTGCATTATTTTTCTGGATTCCGGAAAGCATATCAAAAAGCTTTGGTTTGGATCAAAATGTAGACTTCCCATTTTTCAGTAATTTGGCAGGAAGCGCATTAGGGTTTTTATTATTGCTTCCTATTATATTAAAAGTAAGATTTCAGTTTATAACTTCTTTGTTTGGGCGCATGATCAAATATTCATTCCCATTAATGCTTGCAGGATTAGCTTTTATGGTGAATGAAAACTTTGACAAATCGATCCAAAGAAATCATATTTCAGACGAAGAAGCTGGAGCTTACGGTGGCTGTTATAAATTGGCAGTGCTTATGACATTGTTTGTTACAGCTTATAGAATGGGTATTGAACCTTTCTTTTTTAAACAAATGGACAAAGGTGATGCCAAGAAAACTTATGCTAAAGTTGCAGAATATTTCGCATTCTTTGCATGTGCTGTCGCTTTAGGAATTATCGCTAATATTTCTTGGTTAAAAGATGTTTTTATCCCCAACAAATCCTATTGGATCGCAATAGATATCATCCCGATTATTGTAATTGCCAATCTTTGCTTCGGAATATATTATAACTTTTCCACTTGGTATAAAGTAACAGACAAAACCAGCGTCGGAACCATTATTTCATGGCTTGGAGCAGGTATAAATATTACGCTCAATCTTTTAGCATTAAACTATTATCACAGCATGATGGGTTCTGCATGGGCAACTTTCGGAGCCTATGTTATTATGATGATTGTATCTTATTTATTAGGTCAGAAATATTATCCTATACCTTATAGAATGAAGAAAATGTCTTTCTTTTTGATATTATTATCGGTTTTCAGCTTTATCATCGTGAAATATTTAAATTATAATATCTTAACCAGTAATTTATTATTTTTAATTTTTGTTGGAATTCTTGTATACTCTGAAAAAAACATGTTATTATCCAAAATTAAAAGATAAATTTCAAATTAAATTTGACACTCGTTTAATTTAACACAGTATTAAAAAGATATAAATAATCACCCATCAATGATTTTATTCCTATCTTTAACTTTATTATTAAAACTACTAAATAAAAACATACTTACATAGTTTATGAAAATTATCGTTCCTATGGCTGGACGCGGTTTCCAGATTACGTCCACATACACTTACTGTTCCAAAACCTCTTATTCCTATCGCAGGAAAACCCATCGTACAGAGATTGGTGGAAGATATTGCTAAAGTTGCAGGGGAAAATATTGAAGAAGTAGCTTTTATCATTGGAGATTTTGGTCCTGAGATTGAAAAATCTCTCCTTCAGATCGCTGAAAAATTAGGAGCAAAAGGAAGCATATATTATCAGACCGATCCTCTTGGGACGGCTCATGCCATTAAATGTGCAGAACAATCGATGAGCGGAGATGTTGTCATTGCTTTTGCAGACACGCTTTTCCGTGCAGATTTCGTATTAGATAAAAATTCAGATGGTGTAATTTGGGTGAAAAGTGTAGAAGATCCATCAGCTTTCGGAGTTGTAAAATTGGATAACAACGGTTTCATCACAGATTTTGTTGAAAAACCTACCACTTTCGTTTCAGATCTTGCCATTATTGGTATCTATTATTTCAACAGTGCTGAAAAATTGATGTCCGAAATTAATTATATCATGGATAATGATATTAAAAACGGTGGTGAATATCAATTAACGACTGCTTTGGAAAATCTTAGAGCAAAAGGTGCAAAATTCTCTCTTGGAAAAGTGAACGACTGGATGGATTGCGGTAACAAAAACGCAACCGTGGAAACCAACAGTAAAATCCTTGAATACGAAAGAGAGGAAATGTCTCACTTCCCGGCTTCAGCGGAAATCGAAAACTCTTTGATCATTCAGCCTTGCTTTATTGGGGAAAATGTGAAAATTTCGAATTCAAAAATCGGTCCCGGAGTTTCATTGGGAAACAATACGATTATTGTAAATTCAAATATTGAAAACTCTTTAGTTCAGGAAAATACAAGAATTAATCATGGAAACCTTTCTAATTCAATGATCGGAAATTCGGCACAATATTTCGGTGTTGCGAGAGAAATTTCTTTGGGAGATTATTCAGTTTTAGATTTTTTATCTAAATAATAGATTATCTTTAACTTAACTAATAATAAAATCAAACCACACAACTTATTTTGTGTGGTTTGGCGTTAATATTGCAACGTATTTTTAAAATTGAAAAGGTAAATACATGAAAAACTGGATCATAGTCCTATTATTGCTTTTAGTAGTGACTTCTTGTAAGACAAGGAATTCTGCCAGAAAAAAAGATAATACGCTTAAAATTGACAGTACTTACGTTTTAGAAGAAGACAGCAAAAAACCGAGAGACGTCAATGAACCGGTGAGTGATAAAATGGCATTCTACGAACATGTAATTCCGCAGCCTCAGTTTGAGCAGATAAAAATCAGCAGCAAAGTAAATGTAGAAACCGGAAGTTTTGTTCCGACGCTTGATGCTACCATTTATATTGAAAAAGACAAGAAAGTCTGGATGAATCTTCAGGCATTTTTGTTCACCGTTGCCCGTGGAATTGCCACTCCGGAAGGAATAAAAGGGCAGGATAAAACATCAAAAGTATTTATTGATTCTGATTTTGAGTATCTAAATAATTTACTGAATGTAAATTTTATCGATTACAAATCTTTAGAAAAAATCTTGTTGGGAAGAACATTTGTTAAGATTAATGATTCTCAATTTACGCTGACAAGAAATGCGCAAGGCTTTCAAATGGCATCAAATGTGAATCAGAAAATCGTAACAGACGAAAAAACAAGAGAATACAAAATTGTTTTACAGTATGATAAAAATTATGATTTGCTGAGCGTGAATTTAAAAGACGTTTTATCTCCTGATGAAATGGATGTTTCTTATGATAATTGGGAAGACATCAATGGAATCAGGCTTCCGAGAAATGTTAAAATAATTATAAAAGGATCAAAAAGCAGTCAGATTTTAATGGAAAATACGAAATTTGACTTTTCGAGGATGGATACACCCTATTCTGTACCATCTAGTTATAAGAAAATTGAGATTAAATGATTAAAAAATTTAGCTTTTTAATAGGTATTTTACTGTTCGGACTCCACAATGGGCAGACCCAGAAGAAGGAACAGCTGCAAAAACAAAATGCCGAACTTAAAAAACAAATTGCACAAATAAATACCGATTTAGCGAAGACCCGAAATGAGTCTAAGCTGTCTATTGCTTATCTTGATAACGTTAATAAAAAATTAGCGTTAAGAGAAAAAGTTTACAACAATACACAGAAGGAAAAAAGATTTATTGAGGATGATATTTACCTTCGTCAGTTGGAAATCAACCATCAAAACAAAGATTTAAAAGTTCTTAGAGAGAATTATGCTAAAGTTTTAGTGAATGCTTATAAAAATAAAGGCGTACAAAATAAAGTAACCTTCATTCTTTCTGCCAAAAACATGGGAGAAGCAATAAGAAGAGTTCAATACTTAAAGCAATATTCGGATTATCAGGATAAAAAAGCAGCAGAAATTACCAATGCTGCAGCCAAAATAAAGCAAACAATTAATCAGAAACAAAACTCTGTAAAAGAGAAAGCGAATTTATTGGTAAATCAACAGAAAGATTTAACAACAATAAATGCTGAAAGATCTCAAAAAGAACAGCTAGTACAGGATTTCAAGAAAAATGAATCTAAATTATCGGCAGAACTCAGACAAAAGCAAACTCAGTCTAAGGCATTGGAAGGACAAATAAGATCCATCATTGCTGAAGAAATAAGAATAGCAAAAGCAGAGGAAGAAGTAAGAAAAAAAGCAGAAGCAGAAAAAATCCGTCTAGCAAAAATAGCTGCTGAAAGAGAAAAAGCAAGAATTGAAGCTGAAAATAAAGCTCGAGCTGAAGCCTTAGAAAAAGAAAGGATAGCCGCAGAGGCAGAAGTAAGAAAAGCTTCAGAACTGGCTGCAAAAAGAGCTGAAGAAGAAAGAAAACGAAATGATGAAGCGGCAAGAAGTGAAGCTACAGCAAGAGACGAAGCAAGAAAAGTAGCTGCTAAAAAAGCATCCGACGAAGCATCGGCAAAAGCAAAAGAAGCTTCCGTAAAATTAGTGGCAGCAAAAGCCGCTGAAGCAGCGCTGGAAAAGAAAAAAGAAGATGACAAAAAAGCTGCAGAAACCAAGGCGATGACTAGTTATGGGGTTACTACTATTGCCGGAAGTAATTTTGCAGATAATAAAGGAAAATTAGGATATCCTGCAGACAGAGTAGGACAAATTACTCACCGTTTCGGAACATGGCCGCATCCTATTTATAAAAATATTAAAGAAGAAAATAACGGTATTAAAATTGCCGTACCATCAGGAACACGTGCAAAATCGGTATTCCCAGGAACCGTATCTTCTGTTATAGCAAGTAATGATGGTACAAAAACAGTGATGGTGAAGCACGGTAATTATTTCACTATTTATTCCAACTTAGGAAGCGTAAGCGTTTCTAAAGGACAGCAAGTTTCTGCAGGAACTGTTTTAGGTGTCATAGGTCAGGATTTTGATGGGACTTATACCCTTGATTTTCAGGTATGGAACGGGGGTACACCAGTTGATCCTTTAGGTTGGGTTTCTTATTAAAAAAGATTAACTTTGTAAAAAATTTAGAAATGAATACACTAACAATATTGTCATTATCTTGGCAACATCTCTTAATCGTAGCAATAATTTTGGTAGTTCTTTTCGGGGGTAGAAAAATTCCTGAATTAATGAGAGGTGTAGGTTCTGGTATTAAAGAATTTAAAGATGCTGTAAAGGAAGAAGACAAACCAGGTTCTGAGAAAAAAACCTCTTCAACCGACGTTAATAATCCTTCTAGCAACTAAAAATTCTTTATAACACGATGAATTTTACAGAGACTGCATGGAAAGTCTTCAATCAATCTATTGAAGATTATCACGTGTCTGATGACGTTAACACTCTAATTAATAACCCGTTCGAAAAGGATACTTTGGAACGAATTTTGTATGCTAAAAACTGGATTGATACCGTTCAATGGCATTTGGAAGATATAATTAGAGATGAAAATATTGATCCAGCTGAAGCTCTTCATCTGAAGAGAACCATAGATGCATCGAATCAGAAAAGAACTGATTTGGTAGAATTTATCGACAGTTGGTTTCTTACTAAGTTTGAAAATATAACTCCTAAACCGGAAGCAAAAATCAATACTGAAACTATCGCATGGGCGGTAGACAGACTGTCAATTCTTGCTTTAAAGGTTTATCATATGTCGTTAGAAGCACACAGAGATTCAGCTTCAGAAGAGCACAGAGCCAATTGTAAGGCAAAACTGGATGTTCTTCTTACGCAGCACGAGGATCTGTCGGTTTCTATTAATCAGTTGCTTACTGATATTGAGAACGGTGATGTTAAGATAAAGGTGTACAAACAAATGAAAATGTACAACGATGAAAGTCTTAACCCAATCCTTTATCAAAAGGAGCAACAGAAATGAAACGACTAATTTTTTTTGGAGTAATACTTATTATAACATCTTCTTGCGCAACGGAAAAGCAAAACTTTTCTCCGTTGTCGACGAGTTTTTATAGTGAAACCAAAGGTTCTGATTCGGACAGAGGAACAAAGAACAGCATTGAAATTAATGTAAAAGAAAATGTAAATGCTTCTGAAATCTCCAACCTGATTGCTACCTTTCCCCAATTCAAAAATACGGGTTTAAACACCGAAATCACAGCATTGAAGTACAGTCTGCAAAATTATCTATATGCAATCGATGCCAATAATGTGAACGGGAAAAAAAGAGCTGTAAAAGACTTTGAAAAATCTTATAAAAAAATTCAAAAGCTGAGACAAAATCTTAATAAAGATGATAACGAGGTTCTCAACAGATATCTGGTACGATTAAAAACCAACATTTCTGCAATTGAAGATTCTATAAAAGGAAATTAAAAAAAATAATTAGGGCATTAATGATTAAAATTCAGGCGGAATCCAACGTTCCTACGGAACACGGCACTTTCCGAATGATTGCTTTATCCGAAAACGAAAATGACTGGATGCCTCATATGGCAATTGTCGCAGAAAATACAGACTTTTCAAAACCTGTAAACGTGCGTTTCCACTCAGAATGTATCACCGGAGAAGTTTTCCATTCAAAAAAATGTGAATGTGGGCAGCAATTAGACGCTGCGATGAAATATATCCATGAAAATGGAGGAATTGTAGTTTACCTTCGACAGGAAGGAAGAAATATCGGGATCATCAATAAATTAAAAGCATACTCTTTACAGGAAAAAGGATTTGATACTGTAGAAGCCAACTTAAAACTTGGACTTCCCGCAGATGACAGAAACTTCGGAGTGGCAATCGATATCTTAAATTTATTAGACGTAAAAGATATCAACCTTCTTACCAACAATCCCGAAAAGGTAAAATACGTAAAAGAAAGTAATATTCATTTGAACTCAAGAATTCCTTTACAGATTCCGGCAAACGAGAATAGTAAAGGCTATTTACAGACAAAGAAAGATTATTTTGGTCATTTACTTGATGATAATGACAACTAGATAAAAAGCAAAAGCTCCGATAGAATTTCTATCGGAGCTTTTTTTGTAATTATAAAAAACTGAAAAGATATACTAATTATTTAGTGACTGTTGTATTGATTACTTTAGATTCATCTAAATTGTAATATTTTACAACTGCATTATAGTCACTGTAATCTATACTTGTTTTACCTGAACTAGCAGGAACTAATACGATTCTGAATTTTTGGCTGTTTAAATATTGATTTGCTTCCGCAGATGTTAATCCTGTTGACAAATTAAAATTTTCATCATCAACACTAATTTGTACATTCTGAGAATCAAAAACAAAATTATACTGGAATTCTCTACCAGTAGGCATACCTGTAGCATTCGGCAAATACATCATTTTTGGAATTAACTGCCAAGAATCTCCTAAATATCTATATACTAATACAACATCTGTACTTTGAATATTAATTCCCTGAGTGAATGCATAACTGTTTGCGTTTGTAAAAGTTCCAGTTACATCTCTCATTTGAGAATAAGTATCATTATCCGTATATGGAGTATCATTATTATTATCATCACAGCTGAATATGAACAAGCTCACAAAAGCTAATAGTAAAATTGGAAGAAATTTTTTCATTTTATAAAAGTTTAGTTGTTTATTATTTATAATGCATATTCAAATCATATACCAAAAAATTCAAAAACATTGTTTTCATCATTTTTTTAATTGTATTTTTGTTCTTATTCAAAAAATTATGAAGAAACTGGCTTATACTTCGCTCTTTATTTTCTTATTTCTAAGCTCAAAAATCACAGCTCAATATCAACCTAAAAATATTTCCAAGGAAGATTTGAAAAAGGCAAATCGATGGGTTGACAAAACATATAAAAGCCTTTCGCAAGATGAAAAACTAGGACAGCTTTTTATTATTGCATTATATACCAACAGAGGTGAAAATGAGATCAATACCGTAAGAAACATCGTTATTAATGATAAAATCGGAGGTTTGATTTTAATGCAGGATGATGCAGCAAGAGAAATTAACTTGGTGAACGAGTTTCAGCAAAAATCAAAAGTTCCTCTGATGATCGGGATGGATGCAGAATGGGGAATTTTCCAGAGAATTGCAACCGCTCACAAGTTTCCGTGGGCAATGACGTTGGGCGCGATTCAGGATAAAAATTTAATATACCAGATGTCTGCCAAAATCGCCGAAGACTGCCATAGAATGGGAATTAATTGGGATTTTGCGCCAGTTGTGGATGTAAACACAAATCCCGACAATCCGATTATCGGAAACAGAAGCTTCGGTTTCTGAGGTAAATAATGTGATTAGTTCCGCTCTAGCCTATTCAAACGGACTTCAGGATAATAATATTCTCGCAGCAATTAAACATTTTCCGGGACACGGTGATACGAGTACAGATTCTCATTTAGATTTACCCGTAGTTTCACATAATTTAGATAGATTGAATAATATTGAGTTGGCTCCATTCAAAGACTTGATGAATAAAGGGATCGGAGGTGTAATGGTCGCCCATTTGTACGTTCCTGCGTTAGAATCGGGAAAGGGAATTCCGGCTTCTGTTTCTAAAAATATTATTACAGGATTATTAAAAGATCAATTAGGTTATAAAGGTTTAATCATCACCGATGCTCTAAACATGGGCGCTGTAGCCAATAAATACAACCCCGGAGAATTGGATGCAATGGCTTTTAAAGCAGGAAATGATATCATGCTGTTTTCTCAAGGAGTTGCAAATGGTAAAAAATTGATCCAAAAAGCAATCGACAACAGAGAAATTTCTCAATCGAGAGTGGAAGAAAGTGTGAAGAAAATTCTTCTGACAAAATATTTCTTAGGTTTGGATAAATATTCACCGAAAAGTCCCGAAAATATTAATTCAGATTTAAACAATGATTCTCATAAAGTGTTGGCTCAGAATTTATATTCAAATGCTTTGACTTTATTGAAAGATGATAAAAAATTGCTTCCTTTAAATGGAAAACAGGTTTATTATATTCCTTTGGAAGAAGCTCCTTATCAGACTTTCGTGAATCAATTGGGATCAAATATAATCATTAAAAAAGCAGACGAAATCAATACAATTCCTGCAAATTCTACAGTGATTGTTGGTTTGCATAAAGACAATTCAACAGCTTACAAACCTTATAAAATTTCAGACGCAGCGAAAAAAGTTTTGGCAGATTTAACAAAGAATCAAAATATCATTCTAAATGTTTTTGGAAGCGCTTATGCTTTGAAAGATATTGATATTTCAAAAGTTTCTACAGTTTTAGTATCTTACGAAAACAACGACGATTCAATGACGGCAACAGCAAATGCGCTGAACGGAAAAACAAAAATCTGGGGCAGACTTCCTGTCTTAGTCAATGATAAATTAAAAGCAGGAATGGGAATCGATTTGATCCCGGCAACTGTAAAATAACGTGTGAATTAAAATATTTACAACATCAAAACAACAATAAACTAATGAAAATAGGCATACTTTGCTATCCAACATACGGCGGAAGCGGAATCGTGGCAACAGAAACTAGGAATGTCTCTCGCCAATAAAGGCTATGAAGTACATTTTATAAGCTCTGCACTTCCCGCGAGATTAGATATTACCAATCCGAATATTTTCTTTCACAGAGTGAATGTTCAGACGTATCCGCTTTTCCAGTACCAACCTTACGATATAGCTTTGAGCTCGATGATTTACCGTGTTGTGAATCTTTATAAGCTTGATTTGCTTCATGCACATTACGCAATTCCTTACGCATACGCAGCTTTTACGGCGAAACAGATGTTACAGGAAGACGACAACGATATTCCTTTGGTAACGACACTTCACGGAACGGATATCACATTGGTTGGGCAACATCCAAGCTACAAACATGCGGTGGAATTCTCTATCAATCAATCAGATGCAATTACTTCTGTGTCTGAAAGTTTAAAAAGAGACACGCTTCAATTCTTCAAAATAAAAAAGGAAATTCAGGTGATTACCAATTTTATTGATAACTCTGAATTTGATGAACCAAGCGACTGCCAAAGAACCCAATTTGCCAATCCAGACGAAAAAATCTTGATTCACGTTTCCAATTTACGTCCTGTAAAACGTGTGGATGAAGTGTTACAGATTTTCAAAAATGTTCAGAAAAAGGTAAAATCAAAATTAATTATCATCGGTGAAGGTCCGGATATGGAGAAAGTCAACCAGTTTTTGGAAGAAAACCCTGACTTGATTTCTAAAATCCGTTTGTTGGGTAAAGTGAATGATTTATACAGAATTCTTCAGCTTTCAGACGTATTTTTATTGCCTTCAGAACAGGAAAGTTTCGGTTTGGCAGCATTGGAAGCAATGGCGGCAAATACTCCCGTTATCAGTTCAAATGCAGGGGGAATTCCGGAAGTAAATATTCAGGGAGAAACCGGATTTTTAGCGGAAATCGGAAATGTAGAAGCAATGAGCAACTACACGATTAAATTACTAAGCAACGACGAACTTTTAGAAAAAATGAAGAAAAATGCCAAAGAACAGGCAATAAAATTCGATTTGAAAAACATTCTTCCTATTTACGAAGAAATGTACAGAACGACGATCGAAAATTTTAAAAGCGAACTGACAAAAGCATAAAATTTTATTTTAAAATATAAAGGCGGCATTCATTTTTAAATGGATGCTGCTTTTTTTTATTCTTGATAATGAACTAAATTTTAAACCTCAAGAATCTAATATTTTATTAAGTTAAATTTCTGTCTTTATTAAAAGTATTAATACAATTCCATTTTTCAATGAATAATTTCCCGTATTGAATTGATTTTTAAAATTTTAAATAAAATAAACCCGTTTTTATTATATATTTATATCAACATCTATGACGGAAAAACTATTACAATATCTCTGGAACTACAAAGTTTTCAAGCATTTCGACTTCAAAGATCTTGAAGGAAATTCTGTTGAAATAATAGATTTTGGAAAATGGAACACCAATTCGGGTCCGGATTTTTTGACGGCAAAAATTAAAATCAACAACATTACTTTTGCAGGAAATATTGAACTTCATATAAAATCTTCCGACTGGATTTTTCACAATCATTCTCAAGATCCGAATTATCAAAATATTATTCTTCATGTTGTTTTTCAAAATGATATTGAGATTGATGAGCTTAAAAATAAAAATATTCCAACCCTTGAATTGAGGACTCACATCGATGAAAATATTCTCTGGAAATACGAAAAGCTAATCAGTGGAAATCAATTTATTCCGTGTGAAAATATTTTTAATCCCAATAAAATCCCGATCAATTTTCATGAAGAAAATGTATTGAAAAAATTAGAGGAAAAATCTTTGGAACTTGAGAAAAGCTTAGAACAATTTAAAAATAATTTTGAAGCCGTTTTGTTTCACAGCCTTGCCTATTCTTTTGGATTAAAAGTGAATGCCTTTATTTTTAAACAAATTGCAGAAAGTATCGATTTTAATACCATCAATAAAATCCGGCAAAATGAAACTCACTTAGAAGCATTATTCTTTGGAATTTCAGGCTGGCTGGAAAATCCTCAAGACGAACAAATGGAAATCTGGAAACGCGAATTTGATTTTATGAAAGCTAAATTCAATATTTCAGATGTAATAATCCGTCCGAAATTTTTACGATTAAGACCTCCGAATTTCCCTACCATCAGATTGTCACAATTAGCAAATCTTTATCATCAACATCAAAGCTTGTTTTCAAAAATTATTAATAGTAAAAATTCAGAAGAATTATTTGAGATTTTTAAAAATGTAAAAGCTTCTGAATATTGGGATCATCACTTTAATTTCGGGAAAATTTCAAAGATCGATCAACCGAAAATTTTAAGTAAAGATTTTATTGAATTAATTATTTTAAATACCATTTTACCTTTAAAATATACCTATCACAAATATCATAACGAAGAAATTGCTGATGAAATTTTAAACTTTTATAGAAATATTCCGGCAGAAAAAAATTCAGTTATTGATGACTGGAAAAAATTAGGATTGAAATTCAAAACTGCTTTGGAAAGTCAGAGTCTGATTTATCATTTTAAAAATTCATGTGAAGAAAAAAATTGCTTAAATTGCGGTATTGGATTTAAACTTTTAAAAGAATCGTCAGATGTTTAATAATATTCGTCACAAAATGGAAAGAGAATGGTTTGGCGTTCTTACGAGAACAGGCGCAAAACTTGGAATTCCGGTTTCTAAACTGAGAATATTTTTCATTTATTCTACTTTTGCGACGGCTGGTTTTTTCTTTTTAATCTATCTTGGACTGGCTTTTACCTTGTGGATCAAAGATATGTTCATCACCCGAAGACCCAACGTTTTTGACCTATAATCATGGAATTTTTACAAATTACTTCTCCTGAAGATTACAGAGTTCAGGAAATTTTCGACTCTTATTGTTCTACTTTTCCCGAAGACGAAAGAAGAGATTGGAACAAATTGGTAACACTTTTTTCAAATCCGAAAGTGAAAATAATCTCCGTTCTGCATGAAGCAAAAAATATCGGCTATCTTATCATTTGGGAACTGAGCAATTATACTTTTGTAGAACATTTTGAGGTTTTTCCAGAGTTTAGAAGTCAGAAATTTGGTTCGAATATTACAGGATATTTATTTGAAAATTACTCTCGACTTATTTTGGAAATTGAGCCTGAACATTTGGGAGACGATGCCAAAAGACGGTATTCTTTTTATCAGAGAAATGGCTTCAACCTGATTGATGAAATGTATGTGCAGCCAAGTTACGGAGAAGGAAAAAAGCCTTTAAATCTATGGTTATTAGCGAATTATTCTCCTGAAAATCTGGAGGAAGTGAAAGATGAAATTTACGATATTGTTTATCATTAAAATATAAATCCGAAGTTACTATGCTTCGAATTTTTTATTTTAGTTTTCCCACAGATTTCACTGATTTGCACAGATGTTTCTTGCTAGTTCTTTCTTTTCAAGGAACCTTGTCAAGGTTTAAACCTTGACAAGGCTTGATATACACTCCAATTTTTTGTTTTCCCGCAGATCTCACAGATTTACACAGATGTTTATGTTGTATTATATTTTTAATTAAAAAATTATGCGCAATCATCTGTGTAAATCCGTGAAATCTGTGGGAGAAAGAATTTTAGTTCACTTCATATTCCAGCTTAATCGTAATACTTGCTTCTTTATCTTTCGAAGCCGTATTGAAAGTTCCGCCGTAAGAATAATCTTCGTTAGAATTCGGCGCGGTAATCTGAATAACACCCATTGTAGCTTTTTTCAGATTTCCTAAACTGCTTCCTGAGTTTTCGGCGATTTTTTCAGCACGTTCTTTGGCATCTTTTGTGGCGGAAGCAATCATTTCTTGCTTTACTGTAGCTAATTTAGTGTAAAAATAGCTTGGAGAAGAGGATGTAAATTCTATTCCGCGGTTGATAATTTCTGTAATATTTCTTGAAAGATTTTCAATTTTTGCGACTTCTTTACTTTCAATAGAAACTGTTTGGGTAAGGTTGTATCCCGTGAATTCGTTTTGAACATTATTCCCGTTGGAATCCGTATAATTCTTGAACTGTTTCTGAATGTCAACCGAAGAAAAAACGATCTCGTTTTGCTTCACTCCTTTTGATAATAAATAATCGTTGATCGCTTTTCGGTCTAAAGCCAATCCATCGTAAGCCGATTTCAAATCAAAATCGTTTTTAGAAAAACTTCCCGACCAGGTAATGAGATCAGAGACAAATTGTTTGCTTCCCAAACCTGTGACAGAAATGGTATTTTCAGATTTATTTCTGTTTTTAATGGCGTTTCCAAGAAGTCCGAGACCGATAATGAAACCCAATGCTGCAATGGCAATCGCCATAATACTTTTGTTCATAAAACTTTGTGAATTTGTTTGTTATAATAATTTCGATTCTTAATCAGTGAAATCATTATATCAATTCTCATTCCAAATTTTAAGATTTTCTTAACATTTATTGAGAAGATTTACTTTCCTTTATTCTTTTAACAAAAATAGGAATTGCTTCATCCATTCTCGACAAAGCTCCGGTTAAATTTTTGGCTCTTACAAAAGATCTTGTTTGTGGTTTATTGACAAAAGAAAATTCTATAAACTCTGAAATTCTTTCCTTAGGAATCCCTTCTTTCGTAAAATATTCATCTTCTACTCTATCTCTGATCCACAAAATATCTTCCTGCAAATCGTCGTATCGATATTGCCTTTTCATTCTTCTTGCATCACCGCTTATCAGATCATACATTCCCTGAATATTCAATTGTCCCAAAATTATCGGGAGCAAAACCTCTTTCACTTCCGCAGGTTTTTCTCTCATTTTCCCGACAGGCTGCGGAATTCCTACTGCATCTTCAACAATTTTACCTTTATCTATTTTGGCAACAGCTTTAGAATCTTTTGTAATATCTCCGGTGATGTTAGCAACTTTCACTTCTTCAATTTCCTGTGCCACTCTTATCAGCGTAATATTTAATTCTTTATTGATTCCGTAACTGGCTTTCATCGAAGCTCTTTCAAAACCACTTCTTATAAACCGGATTTCATCAGTTGGAGATACGTCAATCGAAAAAGTACCATCATTGGCAGTATATGTTTTTGTATCTGTCGTTACGTTAATTACCGTCACGGCGGGCAAACTGATGCCGTCTTCATCAATAATTTTCCCCATGATTTTCTGTTGCGAAAATACATTCACAAATAGAAAAAGAAGAATAATTAACAATCTTGACTTCATCATTTAAAGTGATATTATCTTTGAGTTTGCGGAGCTCTGTAGGAGGAAACTCTTATTAAAACAGCCCTTTGAAATCTCATTAAATCTGCATCACTGCAAAATCCGTATTTGAGAATATTTTTTCTTTCAAAACCGCCTGCAAGAACATAATAAATAAAATGTTGCATCAACG
The DNA here is from genome assembly GCF_024807225.1 of Chryseobacterium ginsenosidimutans. Classification (GTDB taxonomy): domain Bacteria; phylum Bacteroidota; class Bacteroidia; order Flavobacteriales; family Weeksellaceae; genus Chryseobacterium; species Chryseobacterium ginsenosidimutans. The sequence continues at coordinate 932,835 of NZ_JANUCO010000001.1, read as the reverse complement.
ATCTGTCGATCTTTAAATCAGTAAAATATTTCTCTCCTAAAGCATATGTAAGATAATTCGCAAAATCCAAATCATCCCATTTGTTTTTCACTTTTCCGATAGAAAAACCTTGTCCTTTCGGTTGCACAAATTCTCCCGGTCTTGCTGCCAAAACTCTAGGATCAGATTTTTGAGACATATAAAGAGCAAGATCACTTTTTAGTTTTTGAACTTTTTTCGGCTCGTTCAGATTTTTGCTATCGATTGTAATGTCTCCCGTAATTCCTTTTTTGATTTCAACTTCGGCAATCAAAGTTGCTGCTCTGGTTAAAGTTACATTAATCGGAGCGCCAATATTTTCTTTTGTAACCTTTTGGTTAGCACGTTCATAGCCGTTTCTCACAAAACGAAGTTCATCGCCTGCTCTTCCGGAAATCATGAAATGCCCATCGCGATTGGTTCCCACTCTTTCATCGGTTCTTATATTGATGACCGTTACATCCGGTATTTCAGCATTATCTTCCGAAGTAACCTTCCCGAAAATATAATCCTGAGCATGAATATTGATGAAGAGTATGAAAGAAAAGAAAAAGTATAGTTTAAATTTCACAGGTTATTTTTTATAAAGCAAAACTAAAGTTATTTTTAAATATTACGGCAAGTTTAACCACAGTTAACGTGTTTTGGGATTTCTTTTAGACTTTTAATTAGAAAACTGTTAAATAGCACTTGAAAATTGTTAAAATTTGACTCAAAATTTAATTAACTTGCACTCTCAATTCTACTCAAAAAATGCAAAACTCTTACACAGTTATCAATGCTTCAGCAGGTTCGGGGAAAACGTATGCCCTTGTTCAGCGGCTTTTGATGATCTGTCTTCGATATCCTAATCAACAGCAATCCATAAGGAATATTCTGGCGCTTACTTTTACCAATAAAGCTGCCAATGAGATGAAAGAAAGAATTTTGTCGTGGCTGGGAAATTTTTCTAAAGATAATTTTGCTGAAAACGGAGATTTAAAAAACATTCAGAAAGCATTTGAACAAGAAGGCTTGAAAATTACTATTGATGAGCTTCATCACCGTTCAAAAAAAATGCTGGATTATGTTCTTCATAATTATTCTACCTTAAATATCGGAACGATTGACCGTTTTAACTCGCGATTGGTAAGAAGTTTTTCTTATGAATTGGGTTTAGCGAAAAATTTTAATCTTGAAATTGAAGCAGAACCCTTTTTAATTGAAGCGGTTGATAAAATGCTTGACCAAATTGGAGAAAACGATGTTATTTCTAATTCTTTCATGGATTATGTGGATTACAGTCTTGAAAATAACGAGAGAATTAATTTAAATAAAAATCTTTACGATTCGGCGAAAGAATTTGTGAAAGACATTCATTATGAACATCTTAAAAACAACAAAGATTTCGATAACACGAATTATGAAAACATAAAAAATACACTCCGAAAAGAGATTGCATTGAATAAAAAACAAGCCGTTGAACTTGCCACAAATTCAATTCAATTATTCCAATCTCGAAATATTGAAATTGAAGATTTTTCAGGTGGTAAAAAAAATGGTCTTGGACTTTTCTTTAACGAAATCATACGATTTTATAAAAAAGAAAGAGCCACTTTTCCTTTCCCAACCAATGAAGAAACGGCATTAACCAATTATCAAAAAGGTTCTGCTACAAAATCCAAAAACAGAGAAACAGACATCTTGGAAATTCTGGATCAATTGTTGGAAAACAGAATTAAATTGATTCTCTTATTCATCGAAACGCAGAAAAAAGAGAAAATTTTATCGGCACTTCTTCCTCTGAAAGTAAATAAAGATATTCAGGATGAATTGAAAAAAATAGAGGAAGAAAATGACTTGGTTTTGCTTTCAAAATTTAATATTTTAATTAACGAAAATCTTAAAAATGAGCCTTCAGCATTTATTTACGAAAAAGTAGGTTCGCAGTTTCAGCATTATTTCTTTGATGAATTTCAGGATACTTCTGAGCTTCAGTGGCAGAATTTTGTTCCGTTGAGAGATCATTCTGTTTCTACGGAAAACACTTCATTTACGCTGGTTGGAGATCCGAAACAGAGTATTTACCGATTCCGTGGTGGAGAAAGTAAACTGATGTTGGACATTATCAACAAAAAAGAATTTTCCCCAAAACAAGCCGAGCTTCTCGTTTTAAAAGACAATTGGCGAAGTGCAAAGAATATTGTTCAGTTTAATAATGAATTGTACGAATTTCATTCACGGGAATTGGCGGAAGAACATGCAAATATTTTCGGAGCAGATGCCGAACAAAACCCCAAATCATCAATTGAAGGTCGGGTAAAAATAAATCTTCTTGAAAACTTAACCAACGAAGATTTTTACAACGATACTTCAGAAAGAATGCAGAAAGACATTCAGGAAAGTCTGAATAATGGTTTTAAATTTTCTGATATCACGATTCTTTGCCGTGGAAATTTTGATATTTTCAGCTATTCTCAAAAATTGGGAAATCTGAAAGTCAATTATAAGGGGGAAGAAACGAATATCAAAACCATTTCCGATAAAGGTCTTACGCTGGAATTATCCAATACTTTAAAAGCGGTTATTGAGTTTCTGAAATGGGAAACGAATCCGAAAAATAAGCCTAATCTGATCATGATGATGTATTATCTGAACAAATTGGGAAGAGTGAATATGACGGATTTTACGCTGGAAATGACGAAAATTCTGGAGATTGAAACTCATGAAGAAATTTTACAGTTTATTCAGCAGAAATATTCTTTACAACTGAAACAGGAGAATTTCCCTAGATTTAATTTATACAATTTTGTAGAATTTTATATTAACGAGTTTTCGGTTGAAAATAAAGAAACGGATTTCCTTCTCAACTTTCTGGAAATGCTTTTCAACTTTACGCAAAACGCCGGTGCGAGTACGAAAGAATTTTTGAAATATTGGGATGAAGAAGCTTCAACTTACACGATTCAGGCTTCTGAAAACATTGATGCGATTCAAATCATGACGATTCATAAAGCAAAAGGGTTGGAATTCCCGATTGTTTTTATTCCGATGATTAATAAAAATCGTGACGCAGAATTTACAAATTGGTTTGATACAACGAATGACAACGCTTTGAAATCTGTAAACATTAATCAGTTTAATAAAAATTTGGAAGTTTACGACGAAGAAATTCAGAAATTCAACCAACAAAATTCTTATAAAAACTTTGTCGACAGATTATGTCTGCAATATGTTGCGACGACGCGACCTGTTGAACAACTGTTTTTTTATATTCAAAAAGCAAATAAAACATCGAATAATCTTGAGTTATTAGAATTTATTCAATCTAAAAACACGGAAAATCTTGATGAATTTGATCTGTATGAAATCAATCCTGAAATGTTGAAAAAACATTCGAAAGATAAAACTTCACACTTTGAAACGAGAGATATTCAAAATCTGAAAAACGTAAACGAAAAAAATACTTCGATCAAAATTGCAACGCCTTCGAAAAACTATCAGGTAAGAATCGAAAAAGTGAGAATAGGACTTTTCGTCCATGAATTGCTATCGAAAATCAATACTTCAAAAGATATTTCAAAAGTATTGGAAAGCTATGTTCTGGACGGACAAATTACGATTGAAGAAAAAAGCGAGATTCAAGAAACTTTAGAAAAGATTATTAAACTTCATTCCGAGTTTTTTGATAAAAAATGGGAAGTTCTAAATGAAAAAGACATTATGATTTCGGAAAATGGAGAAAGCAGAATGTATCGTCCCGACCGAATTCTGAAAGGTGATGAAGGTTATATTATTGTCGATTTTAAAACCGGAGAAGAAACCGAAAAGAATGATCAGCAAATTGAGAATTATAAGCGGATTCTGGAGAGTTTGGGGAGAAAGGTTTTGAAGACGCAGCTGATCTATCTATAAAAAAAATTTCGGCGGCATCTTCAATGCCGCCGAAACTTTATATTCCTGATAATTAATTCAAATTAAGCGGTAGGATCAGCTACAAAAATTCTCTGTGCCAATTCCTGGTCAAAAAGATATACAGCAGACGGATTATCGCTTACCATTTTAATTTTAGTAACCAATTGAGACGCGCTTGCTTCCTCTTCCACTTGCTCGTTGATGAACCACTGTAGGAAAGAAGTTGTTGCAAAATCTCCCTCGTCATTAGCATTTTTCACAATGTTGAAGATACTTTTCGTCACTATTCTTTCGTGATCTAATGCTTTCTGGAAAATATCTATTGCGTTTTCAAACTGGTGAGGCGGTTTTGCAATTTCTCCTATGATGATTTCTCCTCCCACATCATTCAAATAATCAAACATTTTGTCAGCGTGCATTAATTCTTCTTTACTCTGAACTCTGAAATAATTCGCAATTCCGTCAAGATCTTTGCTAGAAAACCAAGCAGACATTGAAAGATAATATTGTGCAGCGTATTGTTCGTTAGCTATTTGTTCGTTAATTAATGTTGCAATTTTCTCGCTAATCATAAGTAATAAATTTATAGTCAAAATTAGGGAATAAATGTCCGAAATCAAAAGTTTTAATAAAATTTAATGAAAAAGGACGGAAAAAATCCCATCCTTTAACACATTAAAAAATCAAAATTATAAGCTCTTAATTAGCATCCGGAGTTGCCGTATTCATTGGCTTATGCATTTTCCCACCTTTCATTCCTCTTTCCTTCATCGCTACTTTTCTCTCTTCCATTTTTGCTTTTCTGTCCGCTTGCCATTTGTCATACTGTTGAGGAGTTAAAATCTGCTTCATGTCTGCATCCATCTGCGCTCTTTTCGCCTTCATCTGTTCCATTTTCGCTTGTCTCTGATCTTTATTTTTATCAAACTCAGCTTTCATTTCAGCTTTTCTTTGGTCTTGAAGAGCCTTAATTTTATCAACCTGACCTTGATTTAAGTTTAAATCTTTCTGCATCTGAGCCAAATGTTCCTGTTCTTTCTGTTGGAACTTCTGTTGCATTTCTGCTCTTCTAGCCTGTTTGTCTTGCGGAGTTGTAGTGGTCTGTTGAGCCATTGCTAAACTTCCAAATGCGATCATTGTTATTGCAAAAAATAATTTTTTCATGTTTTTAAATCTTTAATTAATTGTTATACATCTTTTTGATTATTAGTTAAAACAAAAGTTAAAAGAGAATATTCATAAATAATGTTAAATTTTAATACTAAATATTTAATCATAAAAATAAAAAAAGAGCAGATCCTAAAACCTGCTCTCACACCACTTAAATATAATATATGAAAATTAATTCTTTGCAAATCCGGTTCGGAAACCTCCGCTTCTTTCCCCGCCTTTATTATTTTGCTGTCTTGGAGCAGAATTTTCGCTTCTTCTGGAACCGCCTTCATTTCTGAAACCTCCGCCATTATTTTCTCTTCTCGGGGCTTCTTCTCTTCTTACTTCACTTCCTCCACGGAAACCGCCACCATTTCTTACACCTCCGTTGTTTGTATTCTCGGCTCTTTCAGTTCTGAAACCTCCATTGTTTCTCACGCCTCCATTATCGCTGCTTCCTCTAAAACCACCGTTGTTTCTTACTCCGTTATTATCATTTCTGAAACCTGAATTGTTGTTGTTATTTCTGTTTTCAGCCTGATTACGGAAACCACCATTATTACCATCTCTTACTCCTCCTCGGAATCCGTTGTTGGGTCTCTGACTTCTCACAATATTGAAAGTCGGATTATCATTTCTACGAAACTTCGCTCTGTCAACTCTGTAAATATTGATGTTTACGCTTCTGTAACGAGGTATCGGTCTGCAGATCGAAGCATAATGCGTTCTTCTGTAATTCTGGAAATAAACCACCGGACTGTATCCTCTGTAATAACTGTTTTGGAAAGTCACAAAAACTCTCGATCCCATAATTCTTTGCAATGCGTAGAATCTGTCGTAGTACCATCTGTCGGGATTGTATCTGTAGAAATTATTCCAAGTGGAGAAACTTACGTACAGATTGTTTAATCTTAAAATCTGGTCAACTTGCCATTGATTTAATCTGTTTTGGGCAAAGAATACATTCCAATTGATGCTTACAACGCTGTTCCTGTAGTCATTATAATTGCTTTGATAGTAGTCATTCTGATAATAATCCTGAGGATAATTGTAGTAATAATCTTCCGGGAAATAATTTTGATCGTCCTGATCGCTGTAAGATTCATCATTCTGATAATATCCGTCATCATTTCCGTCGTATCCGTTATTTGGATACTGCTGAGCGAATGACAAGGTTGCCACACTCAAAGCAAAACCGATTAATATTTTTTTCATTTTTATAGTCGTTAATTGGTTAATATATAGTAGAATATCTTTATTCTATCTTTTGGATATAAATAAAAAAAAGAAGTTAAATCATTTGATAAAACTTCTTTCTATTTATTATTAACCAATTGATAATCAAATGTTAAATTTACAATCTTCCGCTATCTTTTACCCAATTTGCAATTTTTTGGTTAAAGCTTTTCTTCGTTATTAAATCTTCTAAATTCAAATGCATTCTGTATCTCCAATAATACGGGAAAATTGCCGGATTATTGATCCTTTCATTATCCACATTAGGATTAGTAAGCTCTTTATCGGTCGCAAAAAACTCCTGAATCGGGAAAATTGCTAACATCGCATCGTTGTAAAGATGTTGTTTCATAATAATTTCCGCCAGATTAGAATCCAGCTCTTCAGGTGCTTTTCCGTATTGAATTAACTGTTGATTAAAATATTTCTGCGTTAAAGCCGGATCTTCCTTCCACCACTGTCTCAACGTTGAACTGTCATGAGATGAAGCCGTCACAACATTCAAATAACTCGCTTTTTTAGGGTTATAAAAAGGAATATTATCTGAAGGCATTCTTTGAACTTTTAAAGCAATAATCGCCAATTCATCCATCACAACAGGCACACAATCCGGAACCATTCCTAGATCTTCTCCACAAATCAACATCTTGGTAGCATTTAAAATCACCGGAAGTTTTTCCATCGCTTTTTCGTACCAAAGATGATCTTGTCTTTTAAAGAAATAGTCGTGATACAAGTCGTAGATCGATTTTCTCTCCCAGTCGGATAAATATTTGTAAGAATCTGTATGATAAACATTAAATCTCGGATGATAAACAAGCTGCCCGTTTCTTTCTTCAATTAAAAATAAAACATTGGCGCAAAGTGAAATCAATTGCTCTTCAACCGCACTGTCCGGATTTTTCTTAAAAAAGTCTGATAATTTTCTCTGTGTATTAAATTCTTCTTTAAATGAATACGTACCGTCCTGATTATCATCGATAAATTCAAGTGCTTTTTCGATGTTTTCACCAAAATATTTCTGAAGAATCTGATCGTTGATAAACGGCTTGCAATATCTGTCAAAATTAAACGGAATATGCCAAGCTCCGAATTCTTCCAAAGTAATCGGAACTGCAGGATAAAAATACCCTAAAATCCCTTGTGTAGCCGAAATCGGCATTCTCCAGATTCTGAAAAACCCTAAAATATGGTCGATTCGCATTGCATCAAAATACTGCTCCAATGCTTTGAATCTGTTTTTCCACCACTTATAATCGTCGGCTTTCATGGCTTCCCAATTATACGTTGGGAATTCCCAGTTTTGCCCCAATTCTGTAAACTGATCAGGCGGAGCTCCTGCTTGAAAATCCATACCAAAAAGCTCAGGTTCCGTCCATGCTTCAACGGAATGTCTGTAAATCCCAATCGGCAAATCACCTTTCACGGAAACACCCAAACTATGAGTATAATCAACTGCCTCTTTTAACTGTTTGTGAAGCTGATATTGTACCCAAGCGTGAAGCATCGCAGCATCATAATCTTTACTTTTTGGAGTAAAAAACGGTGCAATTTTTCCTGCAATATATTTTTTATGGGTTTTCCATTCGTTGAAATTCGGGGTTTTGTATTTATCTCTTAAAACACAAAACGCTGAATACGGAAGCAACCACGATTCGTTATCTTTTATAAATTTCTTGAAATTTCTGTCTTTATAAATCTTTTCTTTATCCGCATTAAAAATCGCTTTCAGATATTTCCATTTTGAGAAAATCATTTTTTCGTAATCGATTAACTCTAATGAATTTAATTCTAATTTTTCAGTCTGAAATTCTTCAATTAAATCTTTCGGTAATTTAAAATCAAGATTTTCCAGAGAAATATATTGCGGATGCAGCGCGTAGACAGAAACGGCGGCGTAAGGATAAGAATCCGTCCACGAATAATTGGCGGTTGTATCATTAATCGGAAGCATCTGGATAATGCCGAGATTGGTTTCTTTCGTCCAGTCTGCCAGTTTTTTTAGGTCAGAAAATTCTCCAACCCCAAATCCGTTCTCACTTCTCAATGAAAATACGGGAACGGCAACTCCTGCATCGTGATACAACTGATACAGCTTAAATTTAAAATAATGATTGGAAACAATCTGCAGAACATCTTTCGACTGATTCGGCAAAGCAAATCTGTTTTCGCCGGTTTCTACGTCAATTATTTTTTCCGTTTCTATATCATAAAGGCAATATTTATACTGAATAAATTCATCTTCCGGAATTTCAACCGATGCTTCCCAAATTCCGAAATCTGTCTGAGAGAGATGAACTGCTTTTTCAGAATTCCAACTGCCCAAAGAAGCCGGACTTCCAAACATCACCATTTTCCAGTTTGGGTTGTAAATCGGGGCTTCAATTCTGAATAAATGAGTATGCTTTTTCAGCACCGCTTTTTTTTCGGAAGAGAAGTGATTCAGTTTGTTGTGAAGTATTTTATTATTTAAATAATTTTCAGGGAAATTCTTATTATTCCACTCATCGAAAATCACAAATTCCTTATAGTTATGAGGAAAATTAAGGGAATGCGAGACAAATTCTTCTCTTAAAACATTTCCTTTTTCGTCCACAAGCTGATATTGGTAAGAAACCGATTTCGAAAAATAGTCAACTTCGCATTTCCACAAACCGTTTTCTGCATAAAACATAGTATGAGTCTGGGAAACAGCAACTTCATCGTTGATCATCAATTGTAATCTTTCACCAACTTTTACGCTGTAACTTACATTAAAGTATAGCTTCATTTATATTTTTTTATAAAAATACATTTTAATCCTGAAAAAAGAAATTTATTGAATATCAAATATTCATTAAAAAACCTTCTCAAAATGCTTGAAAAGGTTTTAATTTTTAAAGTTTATTGTTAAATAATCGTTTTTAATACTATTTTTTTAAACGCGAAGCGCGCAAATATTTTTAAACTACTCAATGCTTTTAAGGTTCGCAAAGGCGTTCTACTCAGCAAAGTTCACAAACTTTATTAAATTACGGATAATAAAAATTATTTAAAGATTATTCTGATACCAGAATTTTCTTGTTTAATAATATCTTTCCTGATTCATCGGTAATATTTACAAGATAAGCTCCTGTCACCAGATTTTTAAGATAAACCTGCTGATTCAAAGAACCCTCTTTTACAGATAAGTTTTGCTTCATTACATTTTTGCCAGATAAGTCGAAAACATTCATTTTAATATTTCCTTTTACGGCTTTATCATTCACATTTATGTTGATAACATGATCTTCAACACGGGTTGGATAAATATCTAGATTAGCAAAAACGTTATTTGAAATTCCTTTATCATTGGCGAAATATTTACTCGCTAAGTCATAAATATGTAAATTTTGTTCACCAGCGATTTGTTTTGCCTGTAAAGTATTCAAATCGACTTCGTATAAAGGAGCGCCTTTTGCACTTGCAATGACTACTTTTCCTTTTGCATTCACTGCAGAACCGTTTACCGAATAATTTTCAGGAATTCCGGAAATTTTTCCGATAAATTTTGCTTTTAATTCTTTCACTGAGATCTTAAAAACATTTCCTGCAGCCGAAAAAACGTAGAAATTATTTTCTGCATCAGCAATCATATCACCACCAAAACCGGTTTCGATAATTGTAAAAGAATTTTTTCCGTTGGAGGCGTCATCTTTAATGATTCCAAGGTCATTGACAACATATTGATTTCCTTTTCTGCTGATTTGTAAGAACTGAGTTCCTGCGTTATTAATGGCATAAATATTTCCGTCGTAGCCCGTTGTCATTCTTGTGATATGAGAATTGATGTCGCATGAAGTTACTCTCGCAACGCTGTTTTCTACCAAAGTGATTTCTTTTGTTTTTGCATTTAAAACATAGATATTCGAAGAAAACATCGGCATGTAAACAAGATTGTTATTGGAAGAATCATAAGCCAACGTCGCCATATTCACCGCCTGAGAATTATTGTATGCATTTTTATCCTCAGTTACCGAGCCGTTTCTCGTTTGTGAAAAGACGTTGACAGAAGAATCGGCAGTGAAAATTTTCTCTCCGGAAGTACCGTTTACCGCATCAATTGCACGAAAATCATTGAACGTAATAGTTGGAGTATCTTTCCCGACCAACGCAAAAAAATCTTGTTGTGCATTCGCATTCGCTCCTAGTAAAAGCAAAAATAAAGGGAATAAATGTTTTTTCATATTATATAAATTTTAGTTTTTAATCATTTTAGTATGACTAAGTTACATAATTTTTAGATTGAAAAAACAAAAATATAAGTTGTTTGAAAAGAAATTTTTTCTAGTAAGTCGTCGTTTTTTTTCGGTTTGTCATTTTGGAAAGAATCTTAGACACGAATCTTTAAAACTTTGCTTAGATTCCTACGGAATGACAAAGTGAGTGGTTTATTTGGAATGTTTGAATGATAAAAAACTCTCGCAGATTTTGCGGATTTGGCAGATGATTGTATTTAAAAATCTGCGTAATCTGTAAAGTCTGCGAGAGCTATATTTAAAAGCTTGAAGCTCTATTTTAATTTAAAACGTAAGTTGTACCGTCTCTTCCGTCTTTCAATTCAATACCTTCTGCAAGGAGCTTATCGCGGATTTGGTCTGAAAGATCGAAGTTTTTCGATTTTCTTGCCTGATTTCTCAATTCAATTAAAACCTGTAATGTTTGATCAAGTTTTTCATTGTTGTTTTCCTCAACCATTTGCAAACCTAAAACATCAAAAATCAACGCATGCAACGTAGATTTTAAATCCTCTAAATCTTTAGTTGAGATCGTTTCTTTGTCATCATTTAAAGCAAAAATGTATTTTACCGCTTCAAATAAATGCGCAATCAAAACCGGAGAATTGAAATCGTCTGTTAAAGCATCATAAGCTTTAGTTTTCCACTCTTCAAGATTGAAACCGGATTGTTTTTCATCATTTGGAGTAATTGAGTTCAACACTTTAATTGCTTCCATTAATCTGATGAAACCTTTTTCACTTGCCAACATCGCATCATTAGAAATATCCAAAACACTTCTGTAATGAGCCTGCAGAAAGCAGAAACGTACAATCGACGGATGGAAAGGTTTCTCAAAGAAATCATTTTCACCAGTCATCAACTGCATCGGCAAAATGTAATTCCCGGTTGACTTACTCATACGTTGCGCATTCATTGTCAACATATTAGCATGCATCCAGTAATTTACCGGAGATACATCATTGCAAGCTTTTCCTTGGGCAATTTCACATTCGTGGTGTGGAAATTTCAGATCCATTCCACCTCCGTGAATATCAAAAGTCTCCCCTAAATATTTCGTACTCATGGCAGTACATTCAAGATGCCATCCCGGAAAACCTTCTCCCCACGGCGAATTCCATCTCATAATGTGTGCCGGAGAAGCTTTCTTCCAAAGTGCAAAATCTTGTGGATTTTTCTTTTCACCTTGTCCGTCCAAATCGCGGGTGTTAGCAAAAAGTTCTTCAATATTTCTTTTTGACAATTCGCCGTAATTCAAGCCTCTTCTGTTGTATTCCAACACGTCGAAATACACAGAAACCGTTGCTTTCGTAAGCGAATCCTTTTTCAATTAATTTTTGAGTCAATTCAATCTGCTCAACAATATGACCGGTTGCGGTCGGTTCGATGTTTGGAGGCAGTAAATTGAACATATCCAGAACTTTATGAAAATCTACCGTATATTTCTGTACGATTTCCATGGGTTCTAGTTTTTCAAGACGGGTTTGCTTAACGAAACGGTCGTTATTCACGTCTCCATCGTCCGTAAGGTGACCTGCATCGGTGATATTTCTTACATATCTTACCTTGTAACCCAAATGCGTCAAACTTCTGTAAATAAAGTCGAAAGAAAGGAAAGTTCTTACATTTCCCAAATGCACATTGCTGTAAACGGTAGGTCCACAAACGTACATTCCGACGTTTCCTTCTAAAATGGGTTTAAATATTTCTTTTTCCGCAGTAAGCGAGTTGTATATTTTTAATTGCATTTTTTATTTTGATTTAATGATTTTAAAATTTAGTGTAAAGTTTTTCTAATTAAAAGACCGAAATCCTTTAACAACAGCATTCACAGCAACAACAAATAATTGTGGCTACAAAAATCTTATCTGAAACTTTTTTAAATTTTATCATTACTTAAATTTATTACATTAGATTTCGCTGTTCCAATGTCATCTCTTAAAATTAAAATACTTTTGTAAAGCTCTGTCAGCACTCGGTTTCCTCCAATATCCGAATAATCAGTTTTTGAATTTATAAGAGCTATTAATTTTTCTTCAAGTTTATTTAAATCTCCAAATTCTTCCTCAAGATCATCAAGATTTAAAGGTGACATGGGATTCAAATTTACCTTTTCTAAATCTCTTCTTCGAAAAATTTTAATTAATAAATCATAAATTTCAAAATCCTGAATTTTAACTTCATCAATTCCTTTTTCAAAATTATATTTAACTAAAATATTTTCATTGAACTGAGGAAAAATTTCAATAAAATTCTTTTCATTCTTTATCACAATTATACTTTCTAAATAAGATATTCCATGGCTATATCTTTCGGAAAGCAATCTGATATTTTTCTTTATGATTTTGTTAATCATTTATCTTAATAATCCAATTTCGCATGACTTCCCACATAATGAAGGAATTCCTGTCTTGTAATAGGATTTGTTCTGAAAATACCGCTCAATTCTGCTGTAATCGTAGAACTTGAAGTATCTTTTATTCCTCTGCAATTTACGCAAAGATGTTTTGCATCGATGATACAAGCGACATCTTTTGTTCCCAATGCTTCTTTTAATGCATCAACAATCTGCATCGTCAATCTTTCCTGAACCTGAGGTCTTTTCGCATAATAATCAACAATTCTATTGATTTTTGAAAGACCGATCACCTCACCGTTAGAAATGTAAGCAACGTGCGCTCTTCCGATAATCGGCAAAAAATGATGTTCACAGAACGAATATACTGTAATATCTTTTTCCACCAACATTTGGCGGTATTTATATTTATTTGAAAATGTAGAAATTCCTGGTTTATTTTCCGGAAGAAGTCCACCGAAAATTTCGTTCACATACATTTTCGCAACACGACTCGGAGAATCTTTCAAAGAATCATCGGTCATATCCATTCCCAACGTTTCCATGATTTCTCCAAAAAGTTCTGTAATCTTCTCTATTTTTTCCTGTGGTGATTTATCAAAAGCATCTTTCCTTATAGGCGTATGTTCTTTCCCTGTGAAAATATCATCATCGTTATCCGTAAAATCAACCATTTTTATTTAATTTGCAGCAAAAATACGGATAATATCTTTTTCATTTATTTGATTGAAACTAAAAATATTATCTTTTAACCTCTATTCTCATTTAATGCTATGATTATTGCTGTAGAAGTCCAAAATGAAAATCAAAGAAAGGAATTTTTAGAGTTTCCCGCGAGACTTTACCAACACGATAAAAATTACATCCGACCTTTAGATAAAGATATTGAATTGGTATTTGATACTAACAAAAATAAATTCTTTGAACACGGAGAATGCAAGCGTTTTCTTTTCACCAATAAAGGGAAAACCGTTGGGAAAGTTGGTGTTTTTGTCAACCATAAATATTTGGAAAAACAGCCGACTGGCGGAATTGGTTTTTTCGACTGCATCAACGATCAGGAAACCGCCAATTTTATTTTTGATTATTGCAAAAAATGGCTTCAGGAAAAAGGCATGGAAGCAATGGACGGACCTATTAATTTTGGAGAACGCGATAAGTTTTGGGGCGTTTTAATCGATGGTTTTACTCAGCCTTTATATGGGATGAACTATAATTTCCCTTATTACAAGGATCTTTTTGAAAATTATGGCTTTCAGATATATTACGATATGTTGTGTTTCAGCAGAAAAGCTCATGCTCCGACTTCAAGAATTTTTAACATTATGCACGCGAAGCATTCTAAAAATGAAAATATCACAGCAAAACCTGTCACTAAAAAGGAAATCAGCCGCTTTGCAGAAGATTTTTTTGAGCTTTACAACAAAACCTGGGAAAGCCACGGCGGCGGAAAGCAGATGAATTTAAAAGAGGTTAAAAAAATGTTTAATAATATGAAACCCGTAATGAATGAGCATATTGCGTGGTTTGCCTACGAAAATAACAAACCTATTGCGATGTGGATAAATATTCCGGATCTTAACCAATGGTTTAAATATTTGAATGGAAAATTTGGATTCTTTGATAAGCTTAAATTTTTATACTATAAAGCAACAAAAATCAACACAAAATTTGTCGGACTAATTTTCGGAGTCGTTCCGGAATGGCAAAATAAAGGGGTGGAAGGATACCTCATCGTAGAAGCTGCGAAACATTTTCAGGTAGACACCGATTTTATTGATTTTGAAATGCAATGGATTGGTGATTTTAATCCTAAAATGCTTGGTCTTGCCAAACATCTTGAAACTGAAGTTACCCGAAAGTTAGCAACTTTCAGATATTTGTTTGATCGAAATAAGGAGTTTGAAAGACATCCGATGTTGTAGATTTGGTAGTTTCGGCGGCGGCAAAGCTACAACCAAAAAAGCCTTGTTGAAACAAGGCTTTAAAATCAAATATCACTTTACTTTATTAGAATAGCTCTCCGGCTACTTTTTTAATATTATCACTTTTACCCATCGAGTAAAAATGTAAAACAGGCACTCCAAAATCCAGCAATTCTCTGCATTGGTTGATTGCCCATTCGACTCCGATTTGTTTTACGGCTTCGTTATTTTTTGCTTTTTCCACTTCATTGATTAATTCTTCCGGCAAATCAATTTTAAAAATCTGAGGTAAAATTTTCAAATGTTTCTTCGTTGCAATCGGCTTAATTCCCGGAATAATCGGAACGGTAATTCCCATTTCTCTTGCTTTCGTAACAAACTCAATGAATTTTTTATTATCAAAAAACATTTGCGTTACGATATAATCTGCTCCTGCATCAACTTTTTGTTTTAGCCACTTTAGATCATAATTCATAGACGGAGCTTCCATATGCTTTTCGGGATAACCTGCGACACCGATGCAGAATTTATTCGGTTCATCACAAACTTTATCGTCATTATGAAGATATTTACCTCTTCCTAAATTATTCACTTGATGTACCAAATCCATCGCGCTTGAATGACCTCCCGGAGTTGCTTCAAAATATTGATGCCCCTTCATTGCATCGCCTCTTAATGCCATAATATTATCAATTCCCAAATACATACAATCTACCAAAAGATATTCTGTTTCCTCTTTGGTAAAACCTCCGCAAAGCAAGTGTGGAACAGTATCTACATTATATTTATGCTGAATTGCCGAACAAATACCCAATGTTCCGGGGCGCATTCTTGTGATTCTGCGCTCCATCAAACCGTTTCCTTTATCAATGTAAATATATTCTTCTCGAGAAGTCGTAACATCGATAAATGGCGGTTTAAATTCCATCAAAGGATCAATATTCGTATACAAATCTTCAATCCCGATTCCCTTTTGAGGCGGAACAACCTCAAGGGAGAACAAGGTTTTTCCGTTTGCGTTTTTTATGTGGTCTGTTATCTTCATTATATATTTTGTTGATTGTTGAAAGTTGTTAGTTGACAGTCATAATGGCAAAAACCAGCAACCAACAACTATCAACCACTAACTATTTTATTAATCTGCTAAATTGGGTGACAACCATTTTCTGGCTTCCTGTAAAGAAATTCCTTTTCTTTTTGAGTAATCTTTCAACTGGTCTTCTGCTATTTTTCCTAACCCGAAATATTTTGCGTGCGGACTTCCGAAATAATATCCTGAAACTGCAGCAGTCGGGAACATGGCTAGACTTTCCGTAAGATAAACCCCTATTTCTTCTTCCACTTTTAAAAGATCCCAAATCGCATGTTTTTCCAAGTGATCGGGACACGCCGGATAACCCGGAGCCGGGCGAATTCCTTTATATTTTTCGGCAATTAATTCTTCGTTGCTCAACGTTTCCTGATTGGTATATCCCCAATATTCGGTTCTTACTTTTTTATGCAAAAATTCGGCGTAAGCTTCTGCAAAACGGTCTGCCAAAGCTTTTACCATGATTGCATTGTAATCGTCGTTTGCTTTTTCGTACTCTTCAGACAATTCATCTGTTCCGAAACCTGTTGTCACACAGAAAGCTCCCATATAATCGGCTTTCCCTGAGCTTTGAGGAGCAATAAAATCACTTAACGCGATGTAATCTTTACCTTTTGATTTCTGAAGCTGCTGTCTTAATGTTAAAAATTTAACCTGTTCCTTATCATTTTCATCAAAAATTAAAATATCATCAGACTCGGTAGAATTCGCTTTAAAAATTCCGAAAATGGCTTTTGCTGTTAATAATTTTCCATCTAAAATTTTCTTTAAAATAACCTGAGCATCTTTAAACAATTCTTTCGCCTGAGCTCCGACAACCTCATCATCGAAAATATTCGGGTATTTTCCGTGGAGATCCCAACTTCTGAAAAACGGCGACCAGTCGATGAAAGGAACCAATTCATTTAGATCCTGATCCTGAAAAACCTGTATCCCTAAATTATTCGGAGTGAAAATTTCTTCGTTTTCCCAATCAATTTTAAATTTATCTCTTCTTGCATCTTGAATCGACACATAATCTTTATCAATCTGCCTGTTCAGGAACTTTTCACGGAAATCTGAATAGTCATTTTTCAAATCACTTACATATTCTTTAGTCCTGTCACCCAACAAAGAAACTCACTACGTTTACGGCTCTTGAAGCATCATTAACGTGAACAACAGCGTTTTTATATTTTAAATCGATTTTTACCGCAGTATGCGCTTTCGAAGTTGTCGCACCACCGATCAATAAAGGAAAACTTAAATTCTGTCTTTCCAATTCTGACGCGATATAAACCATTTCGTCTAAACTTGGTGTAATCAAACCACTTAAACCAATAACATCAACTTTATGCTCTATCGCAGCCTGAATAATTTTTTCGGCAGGAACCATCACTCCAAGATCAACGATTTCGTAATTGTTACATCCCAATACAACGCTTACAATATTTTTACCGATATCGTGAACGTCACCTTTTACCGTTGCCATTAATATTTTTCCGTTCGCAGGTCTTTCACCATCTTTTTCAGCTTCAATAAATGGCTGTAAATAAGCAACGGCTTTTTTCATTACCCTCGCCGATTTTACCACTTGTGGAAGGAACATTTTTCCGCTTCCGAACAAATCTCCGACAACGCCCATTCCCGTCATTAAATTAACTTCAATAACATGTAAAGGTTTTGCAGATTGTAGCCTTGCTTCTTCTACATCTTCTTCAATAAAACGGTCGATTCCTTTTACTAAAGAATGCGTAATCCTTTCCTGTAAAGGTCTGGTTCGCCATTCAAGCTCTTCAACGACTTCTTTTTTAACAGACTTATGCTTTTCAGAATAATCCAGAAGCCTTTCTGTTGCATCTTCTCTTTTATCGAGAATTACATCTTCTACAAGACCTAATAATTCTTTATTAATTTCATCATAAACCTCCAACATTGCAGGGTTTACAATTCCCATATTCATTCCCGCCTGAATCGCGTGATACAGGAAAACCGAGTGCATCGCTTCTCTCACCGTATCATTTCCGCGGAAGGAGAACGAAACGTTGCTCACACCTCCGCTCACAGATGCATACGGAAGGTTTTGTCGAACCCATCTTGTTGCCTCGATGAAGTCGATTGCATTCCTTCTATGCTCGTCCATTCCTGTTGCTACAGGGAAAATATTTAAATCAAAAATGATATCTTCAGCCGCAAATTTCACTTTATCGACCAAGATATCATAAGAACGTTGTGTAATTTCAAGTCTACGATCGTAGGTATCGGCTTGTCCGACTTCATCAAAAGCCATCACAATCACCGCTGCACCGTATCTTTTTACTGCTTTTGCCTGCTTAATAAATTCTTCTTCCCCACCTTTTAAGCTGATGGAATTTACCACACATTTTCCTTGCGCCACTTGCAGTCCGGCTTCCAAAATCTCCCATTTTGAGGAGTCGATCATCAAAGGAATTCTGGAAATATCCGGTTCGGAAGCTATTAAATTTAAAAACTTAATCATAGAAGCTTTTCCGTCGATCAATCCGTCGTCGAAATTGACATCAAGAATCTGTGCGCCACCTTCAACCTGATGACGGGCAATATCCAGCGCTTCCCCGAATTTTTCTTCTTTAATTAATCTTAAAAATTTCTTTGAACCGGCAACATTCGTTCTTTCACCAACGTTGATGAAATTGCTTTCCGGCGTAATAATCAAAGGCTCAAGCCCCGATAAGCGAAGGTATTTTGTGTGTAGTGTTTGGTGTTTAGGGTCTAGCATTTCTTCTCTATTTTCCATCTTCTTGTTTTTTGAAATAATTAATAAATCCATTCAACAATTTTTTGGATGTCTGGATTTCTTCATCAATTTTAATAAAAAAAGTTTCATCAATATAATTTTGATCAAACGCAATATATAGTTGAGTTTCTAATTCAAAAAGAGAACCTCGAGAGATGTATAAAAAAACTAAAGTTCCTTTTGAAGTATTTCTTCCACATCCTTCTGCAATGTTTGATGTAACAGAAATAGCACATCTTCTCATTTGATTGGTTAAACCAAATTGTTCATTACCAGGAAACTCTTTTGTTATAGTATAGATTGAATTGGTTAATTTTCTTGCAAATAACCAAACATCTAATTTTTTAAAATCCTGCAAACTCATAAATCGTTATAATAATCTAAATACCAAACCCTAAAAACCATATACAACTTTTCTCGGCTCATATTTTTCAACAAGATCCGCAATAGCTTTGATATGTTCCGGCGTAGTTCCGCAGCAACCTCCAATGATATTAATTAATCCTTTTTCTACATATTCTTTAATCTGACTCGCCATATCTTCAGGTGTTTCGTCGTACTTTCCGAAAGCGTTGGGAAGACCTGCATTCGGATACGCCGAAACATGGAATTCTGAATTATGAGCCAGTGTTTCTAAATACGGTGTTAATTGATTCGCTCCCAAAGCACAGTTGAAACCTACACTTAATAAATTTAAATGAGAAACTGAGATCAAAAATGCTTCTGCCGTTTGTCCGCTTAACGTTCTTCCTGAAGCATCGGTAATTGTTCCGGAAACCATGATTGGAATTTCGATTCCTCTCTCATCCTGAATTTCGTCGATGGCAAATAATGCTGCTTTTGCATTCAGTGTATCGAAAATTGTTTCTACCAATAAAATATCTGAACCACCGTCTAATAAAGCTTCACATTGCTGTTTGTAAGCCACTCTCAGATCTTCGAAAGTAACCGCTCTATAACCGGGATCGTTAACATCGGGACTTAAACTTGCCGTTCTGTTCGTGGGTCCGATAGAACCCGCTACAAATCTCGGTTTGTCAGGATTTTGCGCTGTAAATTCGTCACAAACTTTTCTTGCAATTTTTGCAGACTCGTAATTCAGTTCATAAACTAAATCTTCCATGTGATAATCTGCCATCGCAATAGTAGTTCCGGAAAAGGTATTGGTTTCCAGAATGTCTGCTCCTGCTTCCAGATATTTTTTATGAACTTCTTCAATGGAATGAGGCTGCGTCAATGAAAGCAGATCGTTATTTCCTTTCACCGGATGTTCCCAATCTTTGAAACGCTCGCCACGATAGTCTTCTTCTTCAAATTTGTATCGCTGAAGCATCGTTCCCATTGCACCGTCGAGAACAAGAATTCTCTCGGATAATGCTTTATATAATTGTTCTGAATTTTTCATTCTTTTATTTTGATTTGAGAGCCTTGTCAAGGTTTTAAACCTTGACAAGGCTGGTTTATTGAACCTATGTTCTTTTGCAGCCCGACTTGAGCGGAGCTCTTTTTTGTGTAGCAAAGCGAAACAAAAAAAGCGGGAGCGGAAGGCGGAAATAGCTGCCCAAATTATTTTAATCCAATGCCTGTTTTAAATCTGCAATGATATCTTCTACATTTTCCAGACCAACAGAGCAACGAACCAAACCAGCCGTAATTCCTACTTCATTTCTCTCTTCATCCGACAGCTTCGAATGCGTTGTAGAAGCCGGATGCGTCACAATTGTTCTTGTATCACCAAGGTTTGCAGAAAGCGAACACATTTTTATTTTATCTAAAAAGTTTCTACCACCTTCAATGCCACCTTTGATCTCGAAAGCGACGATATTTCCGCCCAATTTCATTTGCTTTTTTGCAATTTCATAGCTTGGATGAGATGGCAGAAACGGATATTTCGTCAGTTCTACATTCGGATGGTTTTCTAAAAACTCGGCTACTTTTAAAGCATTTTCGCAATGTCTATCGACACGAATGGCTAATGTTTCCAAGCTTTTTGATAAAACCCAAGCGTTGAAAGGCGACATTGCAGGTCCCGTATTTCTGGCGAAAAGATAAATTTCACGAATCAAATCTTCTCTACCGACCGCTACTCCACCCAAAACACGACCTTGACCGTCAATTAATTTTGTAGCCGAATGCACAACGATATCTGCTCCGTATTTTATCGGCTGCTGCAAATAAGGTGTCACGAAACAGTTATCCACAATAAAAATAAGATTATGCTTCTTTGCAATCTGTCCGAAAAACTCTAAGTCCAATACCTCAATCGCGGGATTTGTAGGAGTTTCCAGATATAAAATCTTTGTATTGGGCTGAATATATTTTTCTACGTTTTCTGAATCTCCGGCTTTGAAATACGTTGTTTCAATATTCCATTTCGGGAAATATTTTGTGAACAATGTATGTGTCGATCCGAAAACTGACTGACAGCTTACGATGTGATCTCCCGCATTCAATAAAGCTGCGAAAGTGGAATAAATTGCCGCCATTCCCGTTGCGAAAGCATAACCCGCTTCTGCACCTTCCATTTTTGCGATTTTATCTGTAAATTCTGTGACATTCGGGTTTGAAAATCGACTGTATAGATTCTTCGGTTTTTCTTCTGCAAAACTCGCTCTCATATCTTCCGCATCTTGAAAAACAAAGCTGGAGGTAAGATATAAAGGCGTTGAATGCTCATCAAACTGAGTTTCTTTCGGTTTGCGTTCTTATGGCTAATGTTTCGAAATTTTCGTTTTCCATTTTTTTTACTATTTAAACCTTGAAGGTTTGATGAATAATTTATTTCGTTTCGCTTACTCTTAAAATATCTCCGAAAACACCTCTTGCGGTAACCTGAGCTCCGGCTCCGGCTCCCATGATTACGATTGGGTTTTCACCATAACTTTCGGTATAAATTTCAAAGATTGAATCTGAACCTTTCAATTGTCCTAAAGCAGAAGTTGCAGGAACAGAAATTAATTTTACATCCAATTCACCTTTTTCTTTTTGTAAATCTCCGTGCAAGTCTCCAACATATCTCAACACATGTCCCGGCTCTTGATTTTCTTTGATTTTTTGATATTCTTCATCTAATTCTTCCAGTCTTGTAAGGAATTCCGGTTTTGAAACAGAAAGTAAAGCTTCAGGAACAAGATTTTGAATATTGATATCACCAAATTCATTGATTAGGTCTAATTCTCTCGCCAAAATCAATAACTTTCTCGCCACATCGTTTCCTGACAAATCTTCTCTCGGATCCGGTTCTGTATATCCTTTTTCCAACGCTTCGTTGATGATCGTTGAAAATTTATCGTCTCTTAAAGAAAAATTATTGAAAACATAACTCAATGTTCCTGAGAAAACGCCTTTTATTCTTGTAATGTTTTCTCCTGAAAGGTGTAATAATTTTATCGTATCAATTAATGGTAAACCTGCGCCAACATTGGTTTCATATAGATAACGTCTGTTATTTTTGTTCAACGTATATCTTAGTTTACGATATTCTTCGATCGGAAGTGTATTGAAAATTTTATTGGAAGAAACCAAGTCGAAGCCATTTTCTGCCAACGCATGATAGTTGTGAACAAAATCTTTACTCGCCGTATTATCCACAACGATCAGGTTTTCTAGTTGATTTTCTTTTGAGAAATTAATTAATTCCTGAACATCAGACGGACTTTCTGCCGTTAAAACCTCCTCATTCCAATTCGCATCAAAACCTTTTTTGTTAAAGGCAATTTTTCTTGAATTCGCAACAGCCACCACTTTAAGATCGATTTTTTTACGTCTTCTGATTTCTTCTGATGACTGTAAAACCTGTTCTATTAAAGTTTTTCCAACATTTCCGTGACCGATAATTGCTAAATGAACCGTTTTAGGTTTTTTAGAAATTTCAGATTCGATGATATTTTTTGCTTTTTCGTCCTGCGAAGAAGTTACCACGATATTGATGCGTTTTTCGCTCGCTACCTGATTTAAAAGCAATGGAAAAACGTTGTTTCTGGCTAATTCTGCCAACACTTTATTGAAATCTTCTGCAACAAAACCTATTACAGAAACATTATTTATGCTGTAAATCTGAGAAACTTTCCCTGATTTTCTTTCTGCTTCGAATTCGTCAATCAGACAATTTACGGCTTTTTCGGAATCGGTTTCCTGAACCAAAATTGATAATCCGTTTTCGATTGCCTGTTGAGAAATTACTCCCACACTGATTCGCGCCAAAGTAAGCGCTTTAAAAATTCGTCCGTCAATCCCGATTTCACCTAAGAAATCTTCTCCTTCAAATTTGATGATTGATCTGTTTTTTAAAAATTTTATTTCGTTAGCATTTTTCATCTGGTAACTTTTAATTTATTCATTTTGTAAGATGGAATTTCGCAAAAGCTCAATTTCATTTCTACAAAATATTTTTAATGATGTTATTTAATTGTTTGTATTCCATTAAGAAGGCATCGTGCCCATGAATTGAGGTGATCTCGTGATAGAAAACATTTTCCTTTTTCTTTTTTAGCTTTTCAAAGCACATTCGGATTTCAGAAGCGGGGAAAAATAAATCTGTATCAACGGAGATCATGTGCATTCGTGCCTGAATTTTCTCTAATTGAGTTTCATCTGTATTAATATTCATCAGCAAATGATTCATCAGTTTGTAAGATTTTAAACTAAATCTTTCGTTTAAAGCATTTCCGTGATAAACAAGCCAGTCTTCCGATTCTAAACTCTGTTTTTCCTGATTGTATCTGTTTTGAAATCTATCATTTAAAGATTGAGGGGTTCTGTAGCACAACATCGCATGGATTCTGGCTTTTTGTAGTGGTTCGTCATTTCCGTTTAATAAAAATTTCTGAACCAGACATTGAGCGTGAAGCCAATCGTGGGTTTTAAAATCGCAGGCAATAGGAATAAAAAATTCGGTAAGATTTGGGTGTTTAACCAACATTTCCCAACCGATTCCGCCTCCCAGAGAACCTCCAATAATGGCGTATAAACTTTTAATATTTAAAATTTCCAGTCCTTTTAAAAAGATATTTGCAATATCTGAAGGCTTGAAATCTTCGTATTCATCAATTAAAAAATTATCATATCCGTTTCCGGGAATATTGAAGCACAAAACGGTGTATTTGTTCGTATCGATCGTCTGATTTTCACCGATCAATTGTTTCCACCATCCTTTTTCTCCTGAAACATCTGAGTTCCCTGTTAAAGCATGATTCACTAAAATGACAGGTGCAGAAAACAGGTCTTTCCCGAAAAGCTGGTAGCTCAACGAGATATGATATTCCTTATTGGAATTGGTTTGATACGAAAAATTAATATAGTTTAGTTCTGTTTTCAATTCTATTATACTTTATGATAATACAATTTGAAAATGCCATTAAGAAATGGCTGAAAAGAACTTCAGTAAGTTATCTGTCCAAAATAAAAATTTGGTAGAACGTAGCACCTTCTTCGCTTGCACGAAGGGTTGCTAAGGTTTCACAGGGTCTATCCCTCAACCTTTCTTGATAACATTTTCAATATGTGAATGATCGAATGGCGCAAAGATAAGACTTTTCTTTTAAATATTTATAAAAATTTAATTTAATACTGTAAACACTGATAAATACAAGGTTTTCAAGAGTATATTAATTATAATTCAAATTTGGGAGGTTGGAATTTTTTCTCAAAAAAACTAACTTCGTATTGAAAAATGGTGAAATATGAGTGCCGAGAAACAAAGATTACAAGATACAAACTGGAAAAACTGGGGACCTTACGTAAGCAACCGACAATGGGGAAATGTACGTGAAGACTACAGCTCAAACGGCGACGCATGGAATTTCGCCAATCATAATAATGCCGAAAGCAGCGCTTATCGTTGGGGTGAAGAAGGAATCGCGGGAATCTCTGATGTGAAGCAGCTTTTTTGTTTTGCCCTTTCGTTCTGGAACAAGCAGGATAAAATGGTGAAAGAGCGTTTCTTTGGCTTGAGCAATCCTCAGGGAAATCATGGCGAAGATATTAAAGAAATCTTTTATTATCTGGATAATACGCCCACTCACAGTTACATGAAACTGGTGTATAAATATCCCCTCAATGCTTTTCCTTACGATGATATTCGCGCTGAAAATGCAAGACGGAGCAAAAAAGAACCTGAATACGAAATTATTGACACCGGAATTTTCGATAATGATGAATATTTTGATATTTTTATTGAATATGCCAAAGCTGATCATAATGATATTTTAGTACGCGTTACCGTTTGCAACAGAAGCAACATCGATGCTCCGATTGTAGTGGCGCCAACTGTCTGGTTCAGAAACAACTGGAAATGGGGTTACAATACCTATAAAGGACAAGCCTCTGCTGCTTCCGAAGGATGTATCGACATCAATCACGACAGTATTTCTATTAAAAAGTTTTATTCGAGAAACAGCAATTCGGAAAGTGTTTTTTGTGAAAACGAAACCAATAATCCGAAATTACACGGAACACCTTATCCCGGAAATTCTTATTTTAAAGATGGAATTAATGATTATATCATCTTTAAAAGCAACACCATAAATCCTGAAAAAAGAGGAACAAAAGCTTCTTTTTTAATTGATGAAATAATTGAAGCCAGACAATCAAAAACGTTCGATTTCAGGTTGTCTCCAAATGAAACAGATGAACCTTTTCAGAATTTTGACCATATATTAAACACAAGAATTCATGAAGCGAATGAATTTTACGCTGAAATTCAGAATGATGTAACGAGTGATGATGAAAGAAATGTGCAAAGACAAGCTTTTGCAGGCTTGCTTTGGAATAAGCAGTTTTATCATTACAATGTTGGAAAATGGCTGAAAGGAGACCCCAATTTTGAAGCTCCGAGAGATTTTAATAATTATGTAAGAAACACCGAATGGAATCATCTTCATAATAAAGACATTATTTCGATGCCCGATAAATGGGAATATCCTTGGTATGCGACTTGGGATCTGGCTTTCCATTGTGTTCCGTTTGCGATTATTGATGCCGAATTTGCAAAAGGGCAGCTTCTTTTGTTAACGAAAGAATGGTACATGCATCCCAACGGACAGCTTCCCGCCTACGAATGGAATCTGAGTGATGTAAACCCGCCTGTTCATGCATGGTCTTGCTTCCGTGTTTTTAAAATTGATGAAAAACAAAACGGAAAACCCGATCTTTTATTTTTAGAAAAAGTTTTCCAGAAACTGCTTCTGAATTTCACTTGGTGGGTAAATCGAAAAGATAAAAGCGGCAACAATATTTTTGGCGGAGGTTTCCTTGGACTCGATAATATCGGTGCTTTTGACCGAAATATGGAATTAAAAGACGGGCAACATCTTGAGCAAGCCGACGGAACGAGCTGGATGGCGATGTACGCATTAAATATGATGCGAATTGCCATGGAGTTGGCTCAATATTATCAGGTTTATGAAGATATGGCGATCAAATTTTTCGAGCACTATCTTTATATTGCCGAAGCGATGGAAAATCTGGGTGAAGGAAAAGAAGGACTCTGGAACGAGGAAGATGGATTTTTCTACGACGTTCTGCAGCTTGGAAACGGCAACAGTGTTTCGTTAAAATTAAGAAGTATTGTAGGATTGATTCCGATGTTTGCTGTAGAAATTATTGATCATCATTTGCTCGATAAAATGCCCAACTTCACGGCAAGAATGGAATGGATTTTAAAGAACAAGCCGGAACTGACCAAGCTTGTTTCTCATTGGGAAGAAGAAGGTCATGGAAGAAAACATCTGATGAGTATTTTGCGTAAAAACCGTTTAACAAAAGTTTTAACAAGAATGCTTGATGAAAAGGAGTTTTTAAGCGATTACGGAATTCGTGCAATGTCGAAAATTTATGAAGAAAATCCTTTTGTATTCTCCGTTCATGGTGCTGAAAATATGGTTTATTATACGCCTGCAGAAAGTGACAGCCGAATGTTTGGCGGAAACAGCAACTGGAGAGGTCCGATCTGGTTTCCGATTAACTTTTTGATTGTTGAAAGCTTACAGAGATTCCATTTTTATTATGGGAACAGTCTGAAAGTGGAATTACCGACAGGAAGCGGAAACAAGAGAAACCTTGATGAAGTGGCACAGAATATCAGTGCAAGATTGTGTTCTATTTTCTTGAAAGATGAAAATGGAGAACGCGCTTTCAACGGTGGAAATGCAAAATTTAATTACGATGAAAATTTTAGAGATTATATTACTTTCTTCGAATATTTTCATGGAGATAATGGTCGCGGAGTCGGCGCATCGCATCAAACAGGATGGACTGCCACGGTCGCCAAACTGATGAAACCTAGATTAACGATATAGTTTGAAGCCTCTTATTTAAGGGGCTTTTTCTTTGCTGTTTTATCACCTATATTTACTATTTCAATAAAAAGTGAATCAATTATAGTTAAAATCTATTTTCCCAATAATATAACAATATATTTTATCTAATATATATGAAAATTCTACATTTTTAATTTAATTATGTTGAATTTCTAATAACAAAATATCTATATTAGCGCCATAAAACCTAATAATATTTTATGAAAGTAAAACTTCTACCTCTCGCAAGCTTGGTCTTCTCAGCCATGCTTAGTACTCACTTAAAAGCTCAGGAATATCAGCCGATGCCAATCCAAAGCGGATTCAATGCCGACGTTATTGCCAACGGAGTAGGTCCTTCTGCATCTTCAACCAATAATGATGTTGACGGTGTAAGTTATGCGTTTATCTCAAAAGATTTTCAATTGACCGCTGCAAGTACACCGCTTACTTATGGACTTCCCATAAATGGGATTATCAATTCTGCTGTTGGTTCAACTTCGGGACTCTCTTATCAAATGGCATCTTACAGTGCCAACAATTCATTGAGACTGCAAAACACCAATGATAACGGTACTTTACTGTTTTCAACACCAATTCCGGTTGTTAGCTTATACATGATGGCAACAGGAGGAAGTGGAGACTGTACAGTGGATGTTGATGTAAATTTTACCGATAATACTTCACAAACATTTACAGGACTCGCTATTACAGACTGGTATTACGGAAGCAATTATGCGATTCAGGGAATCGGAAGAATTAATATTGCAAATGATAATTTAGAATCAGGGTACGGAACAGACCCTAGATTATATCAAATCCCTTTGGCAATTGATGCAGCCAATCAATCTAAAAATGTAAAAAGTGTAACGATAACCAAAACCGGATCAGGAGGAATTCCTAATATTTTCGCATTTGCAGCCGATGCATACAGCGCATGCGGATCTCCTACAAACATCACTTATACTTCTACGATGAACAGTGCAACATTGAGCTGGACTGCGCCATCGATTGCACCATCTTCAGGATATCAATATTATTATAGCACATCACCTACTGCTCCTTCAGCAACGACGACACCTACAGGAAGTGTACCGGCAGGAACAACGAGTGCAACCATTAACAGCTTAACAACCGGAGAAACTTATTATTTCTGGGTAAGATCTAACTGTGGAGGTTCACAAGGTTTCTGGAAAATGAAAGAATTTGCAACAGGGCAGGTTATTTCCACTTATACGTTGGGAGATATTAATACAGAATATAATTTCAGTCCGGATACATCAACTTCTACCAACTGCGCAGGAAGTGTAACTGTGAATGTTCCGGTAGGATATAAAGTAAAATCTACAGGTGTTTCTTACAACATGACCACCGCAAGTAACGGATGGATGTCTGAGCAAAGAACATTATTGGTATGCTCTACAAACGGAACAGCCGAACCAGCAATAACATCAGGAGTGGGACAAAACGGAGGTACTTATTCTTATAACAGAACAGGACTTACGCTTGCCAATGATCTTACAGGAACCGTAAACTTCGATCTTAGAGCTTGGAGAACCTACGGAGGATCCGACTGCAGCACAGATTATAATAAAGTGGACAACGGAACATTTACAGTAACAGTGACACTTCAGCCACTTGTTTTGGCAACAAACGAAGTGAATACAAAAGAGAAAGAAAGAATTGCTTATCCGAATCCGTTTGTGGATACTTTACACATCGAAAAAGCAGAAAACGTGAAAAAAGCTGTCGTAACAGATCTTTCGGGAGTTGTGATAAAAACAGTTGAAAATCCGTCTTCAGATCTATTCTTAGGAGGCGTAAAATCCGGAATGTATATTTTAACAGTAACCATGAAAGACGGTTCTGTGAAAAGTATGAAAACGATTAAAAGATAATAATTTACACACATTCATATTAAAAACCGGGGATAAAAATTAATTTTTATCCCCGGTTTATTTTTTATGTTTAATTAAATCTAAGCTTCTACAATTTCTCCATTTACATAAACTTCATAGCCAATTTCTACATTTGGTTCTAAGGTTTTAGAAACAGAACAATATTTTTCAAAAGACAATTGAGCCGCTTTCTGAGCTTTTTTAGGATCAATATTTCCTTCCAGAAGAAACTTAACTTTAATGGCCTTGAAAGGTTTTGCATCATCTACCTGAACTCTTTCACCTTCTACTTCAGCTTTAAAATCTGTAATTTCCTGTCTTTGTTTTTTCAAAATAGAAACCACATCTATTCCGCTGCATCCTGCAACCGCCATCAATACGCTTTCCATCGGCGAAACACCTTTTGCTCCCGGTTGAGAAGTATTATCTAAAAGAATTGAGTTCCCCTGTGAATTGGTAGCCTCAAATAAAAAATCGTCGTTGATTCTATTAAGTGTTATTTTCATTTTTAAATTTATTTTTTCGATTCAGTTACTCCGATCATGACTCCAAAATCGCCATCTTTTTGAATCCATTTTTTCTCAGGATAATAAGCTCTTGAAACAAAACCATCAAGATACAAAGCTTTTGTACACCCTAGTTCTTTAAATATAGAAGCAAAATTATAGAAATTAACCTCTTTCTTAGACATGATAAAAACGATATCTCCATTCTTTAAAATCCCTACTCCATTTCTGACATTAACATTTTTGGAATGTACTTGAAAAATTGGATTTATTTCTTCATTAATCAACAACATCGGACCAGATTGAGTAGCATATTTAATATTTGAATTATACTTAAATGCTTTCGTATCAATTAATTCAGCATCATTGTTTTTTGTAAGATAAAACACACCGTTAGGATTGAGATAAAAATTCCCTTTTCCTGATAATGTATCGATCTTATTTAGAATTTTAAAATTTTCGATGTAAAGTCCTTTTGGAGAATTATTTATTTCAAACATTCCACCATTCATGGCAAACTTCAATCTTTTTTTATCTCGTTCTACTTTATTTTTTAAATTATTAATGCTTTTAAGAATTACTCCATCATCATTCTTCCAATAAAGCGAAACATTTTCAACTTTTGGATTTGCCTTAAAAACTACAAAATCATTTTCATTTTTCAATTTGTCACTACAAGACAAAATGAAGTAAAAACACAATATGATTAATGGAATTCTCATCTGATATATTTAAATAAAAATCATAAAGCGAGTAGCTTAGAATTGAGTTTCCAAAGTTACAAAATCCCTCTCGCTTTTATCTCCAAATATTTATTGATAACATCGATATTTAAATTCTCCGGCAACGTATAAACCGTATAAATTCCGTATTTGCGAAGTTCCTGAATGATTAATTTTTTTTCAAACTCAAATTTTTCCGCAATAATTTCATCATAGATTTCCTGCGTACTTTCCGGATTTTTATGGATTAACGTCTGAAGCTCTGAATTTTTAAAGAAAACCACGACCAGCAAATGATTTTTCGCGATTCCCCGAAGGTATTTTAACTGACGGTTCAATCCATCAAGCGTTTCAAAATTGGTGAATAATAATATTAAACTTCTCTGATTTAATGAATATTTTACATCCTGATAAAGCCTGTTAAAATCACTTTCAAAAAAATCTGTTTTGATATTATAAAGTGCCTCCGATATTTTTTTTAGCTGTCCTGATTTATTTTCTGCAGCGATTTTATTTTCCGTTTTCTTTGAGAAAGTCATCATTCCTGCACGATCGCCTTTTTTCAAAATAATGTGTGACAAAGCCATTGTTGCATTAATCGAATAATCCAGCAAACTCAATCCTTTGAAAGGCATTTTCATTGTTCTGCCTTTATCAATCAGCATAAAAATTCTTTGCGATTTTTCATCCTGAAACTGATTCACCATCAAACGATTGGTCTTTGAAGTGGCTTTCCAGTTGATGGTTTCTGATGTCGTCTCCGGGAACGTATTCTTTTATCTGCTCAAATTCCATCGTATGTCCCAGCTTTCGGATTTTCTTAATTCCACCCAGCAAAAACTCACTCTGGATCGCCATTAATTCATATTTTCTTAAATGAATAAACGACGGATAAGCGGGTAAATTGGCATCTTTCTGAAAATTAAATCTCTTAGAAACAAAACCCAAAGGCGATGAAACGTAAACATTTAAACTTCCAAAATTATACTCTCCTCTTTCTTTCGGCTCTAAAATATATTGAAAGAAACTGTTTTTTCCCGATTCGATCTGCTTTTCAATCATAAAATCCCTTTTCTGAAACTGAAACGGAATTTCATCAATGACTTTCACATGTATCTTAAAACCGTAATTATTTTTAATGTCAATTTTCACAGGATTTTCGTCACCGTTTGACAGTTTTTCGGGTAAAATTCTTTGTGCTAAAATCCCATCCTTATGATTGAAAACAAAAAGATAATCCACCATCACCGCCAAAAAACACAACACCAAAATAATATGCGCCACAATCATCAAAAACGGAAAGAAAAATGCAAAAACATACAGTATTCCCACTCCGATGAGCGCGAAAAAAAAGCGTGTATTGATGTATAAGTTTTTCATTTTTTTAAAGGTTGCAGTTTTTAGATTTTAGGTTACAGTTTTGTGACTGTTAAGAAGTTGTTAGTTATTTTAAAGAATTAATAAGACCGTTTAGCATTTTTGAAATTTCTATGATATCTTGATTAAGTTTTAAATAGATCTTTTCATCTAAAAAATGAAGATTTTTTGAAATAATCAATTGTGTTTCCATCTCAGCGCAGCTTCCTCTGGAAATTTTTAAAAATTGCACATAATCAGGTTTGCTTCTTCTAGAATTCCCTTCAGCAATATTAGACGGAATCGAAACTGAAGCTCTTCTAATTTGAGATTTTAACCCAAACGTCTCTTCTTTAGGAAAACTATCAGTAAACTTATAGATTTCAGTTACAAAATCAACAGATTTTTGCCAAACTAAAAGCTCTTTAAAATTAGCCATATCTAAAATCTTTAAAACTCAATCCCTTTACCTATAATCTAAAACCTTTTACCTGCTACCTAGGTATTTCTATTCCTTCTAAAATTTGTCTGATGATTTCGTCTGCAGTTAAGCCTTCCATTTCTCTTTCCGGCGATACGATTACTCTGTGTCTCAACACGGCATAACTTGCTTCTTTGATGTCTTCCGGAGTTACAAAATCTCTTCCTCTTAACGCTGCGAATGCTTTTGAAGCCGTTAATAAAGCCAAACTTGCTCTTGGAGAAGCTCCTAAATATAAGAACTGGTTTTCTCTTGTATTCACAATGATTTTTGCGATATATTCCATCAAATGAGCTTCAACAATGATCTCTTTTACCAACTGTTGATAACTTTTCAGTTGTTGAGAAGTGATTACTTTATTGACAACCTCCGTTTTATCTTCTCTTTTGCTTTCGTGCTGATTTCTGATGATGGCAATTTCCTGCTCAAGATTTGGATACCCTACATTTATTTTGAACAGAAAACGGTCTAGCTGAGCTTCCGGAAGTCGGTACGTTCCTTCATGCTCAATCGGGTTCTGTGTTGCAACAACCAGGAACGGCTCATCCATAATGTAACGAATTCCATCCATCGTGATCTGTCTTTCCTCCATTACTTCAAACAATGCAGCCTGCGTTTTTGCAGGCGATCTGTTGATCTCATCGATTAAAATAAAATTAGAGAAAATAGGACCTTTTTTAAACTCAAATTCAGAATTTTTTACATTAAAAATCGATGTTCCTAAAATATCAGAAGGCATCAAATCCGGTGTAAACTGAATTCTGCTGAATCCTACATCAATCGTTTTTGCCAATAATTTTGCCGTAATTGTTTTTGCAACTCCCGGAACACCTTCGATCAAAACGTGACCGTTTGATAAAAGTGCCGCCAAAAGATGCTCTACCATACTTTCCTGACCGACAATTACTTTGGCGATCTCAGTTTTTACTTTTTCTAAACTTACGCGAAGCTCAATCATATCGATTCTCGACTGAAACTGATCTTCTTTTTTATCAAGATTGATAGAATTTTGAGGTTCTATATTTGGGTTTTCAAAGTTTTCCATATTAATATATTTTTCAATGTAACAATGTATCAATATAACAGTTTACCAATAGATTGGAGTTGTTTTCACCATTGTTATATTCTTACATTGTTAAATTGTTACACTATAATTTTTTAAATTATTCCGTCCAGTAACTTATTCATTTTTGCAAGATCTTCTTTCATTACATGAGCGTAAGGATCTTGTCCTTTTTTAATCAGATTAATTGCTTCATTAATCATTTCGATCGGTTTTCCCGTTTTCAGCTGAAGTTTTTTCGCAAATTCTTCATCTAAATTTTGGGTATCGATCAGAAGATCCATTCTTACTTTGTTCAGGAAATATTGGGCTTTTTTCGCCATCATATCATGAAAATCCCCTTCCTGCAGATATAAATTACCGATACTTTTCACAAAATCTACCGAAGTATTTTTCAACGGATCAATGATGGGAACGATGCGCTGTTTTCTTTTAGCATTAAAAAAGATAAACAAAACCAATCCGCCTAACAAAACCCACCAAGCATATTTCAACGCAGGATTTGAAAGAATAAATCTCAGGAAAAACTGTGATTCTTTCGCGTTGCTTTCTACAAACCACAGCGTTTCTTTATCATCAAGATACGAAAAAACGTCCTGTCCATATTTTAAACTTCCGCGTTTTAAAAGATAATAATTGGTGATAAAAAGCGGCTCACAATGAACATAAATATTTCCTTTTCCGAATTTCACTTTGATAAAATTCGCCTGATCAGAATTATTTTTTTCAACGGTTTTCCCAAGAACTTCGACTCCAGGTTTAATGAATGTAAAACCTTTTCCGGATGGGAATTTATCTAATTTAATAAAATCGTTTTGGTAGTTGGTATCCGTTAATTTCAAAACATTTTCATCCTCAAAAGAAATCTGCGAATCGTAATACCCGATGCTGTCGGAAATCTCTTTCGGGATTTCGTTGACAATCAACATCGCATCCGAACCGTTGGAAACCTGATCCAGAATTTTGTTCCAGGATTCACCGTCAACTTCATGTTCGATGACTAAAATATTGTGGTTTCCTTTTTTATTCTGACTGTAATAATCGTAAGGAGTCTGGTCGATTTTCTTAACCTTATTTTTAAAAAGATCTTTGATTTCATTATTAAAAACAAACAATCCGAACGGTGATTTCTCAGTGGTTTTGAAATTTTTCCGCCAATCCGTACTTTCTGTTTTATTCACTTCAAACAACGCCAAAATCACCATCACAATGATGAAAATTATAGCATATATTTTGAAAGTTTTGTTCATAATAACAATTTAATTACGGTTTAAATGACTGGTATTGGTTTTTAAATTTCAGATAATTTTCTTCATCAATACTGAATTCTCCATACCAAACATACTCGAAAATATAAGAAAGATCGTAAAATCCGTCCTTTAAATGGGGAGCTTTTAGTTCTGCCACATAATCTTTATTGGTTTTTTCGGGATTCCAGATGATGAGCTTTTTATCGCTTAATTTTTTAAGGACAAATAAAAACTGATAACGAACCGCAGATCGATAATCACCTGATTTTTCAAACTTTAAAATACTCTCAGGAAAATTGATCTCATGAATATTCTCATGCAATTCTTCGTCTCTGATGTCCACTTTTTTATTCCTCTTTCCAAAGAAGCTTCCGTCTTTCCCGATTAAAAATTTAATGATAAAATAAATAAGAAAACCGACAAGAAGAATAACAAACAATCGGATCAAAACTCCAACAAAGCCTACGGATTTCGTAAAAACAGTTTCTCCAAAAAGACTTTCCAAAATTTGACCGATTTTCCTCATCAGCTTTTCCCAGAAAGACATTCTCGGTTTTACTGTTGTATAATCGAACTCTTTTCCTTTGTATCTTGAATTGATATTTTCTTTAAATTTTTTCGGATAGAGCTTGTTTTCCGTCACCGGATTTTTATACAAAACAGAATCTGCACGGTACATATTTTTGTAATGTCCCGTGTCCGCAGAATCTACATACACTTCCTCGATCGACTGTGGCGGATCGTTTTCTGTCTGAGCGTAGGCAAATTCAACAGAGAAAAAAATCAGTAAAAGGAGAAGAATTTTATTCATTAATACCGATGGTTTCTATTTCTGCCAGTTCCATTTTCTGATGAAGATCGGTACGGCTGTCGTAATACATTAATCCTGAATTGATATATAAAACATTCATCAATATCATGGAAACTATCGCCGATACTATAGAAACTATAAAGAAAATTATTCCCATAGTTCCTGTAAAAGGATTTTGTTCGAAATCTGCATTTGGAGTCGTTGTAAATAATGATCCATAAAAAAACAGTTTTGGAACAAGAGAAAACATCAGACTGATTACATAATAAATGATACCTAGAATAATTGATGCTCCCCAATATTTCCAATATGGTGAACTTTCTCTCCCATTCGGGTAAGAAAATTGAGATCTTATCGAATAACTTAAACTTTCGAAGAAACCACGTTTACTATCAAAATAATCATAAGTAAGAAATGTCACAACATTAAACAGTGTAGGGATAACAAATAAAATTAATACAAAACCAATTAAAACAAGCATTAATGCACTAGAAATACCTATTAAAAATACTGATCCCGGTATAATAAGAAATATAATTCCCAAGTACAATTTGAAAATTTTTCCTGCATTGGTTTTGAAATCACTGATGATTTCATCTGTTTTTATATGCAGACTTCCCTTAGAAACTCTTTTTATATAAAATACAGGAAACAGAAAATTTATAGTTGCCAAAGCCGAATAAAGTAGAAATATTAATATTCCTATAACAATAAACAGCCCCAGATTATCTTCTAAAGATTGTTCAAAATAGCCTACATTTCCATTTAGATTTGAGCTGGAAAACTTTCCAAAAAAATCACGGAAACCAATAAATCCGATAACTCCAAGTAAAATCAATAAAAGCCCATTAATTAAAATATAGCTTTTAAAATAATTTTTTCCATAAAGTTTAAAAAAAGCAAAGCTATCACTGATAAAAGATCCAAAATCTCTCTTTTTATAAAATTGCATCATTGATCTGGTTATTAATTTTTTTGTTGACAATGGAAGGATACACAAAATAATAAAATCCGATGATAATAAGTGACCCGAAAATGATGATTAAATTCAGAAACAACGGCATTTTCAGCGCGTGTCTCGTCACATATCCTTCGATGATTCCTGCACAGATCGTAAATGGAACTGTGCTTAAAAATATTTTAAATGAATCTTTAAATCCGTTTTTAAAAGAATTAAATCTCGAAAAAGTTCTTGGAAATAAGATCGATGCTCCCAAAATTAATCCGCACATTGCTTCTACAACCATGGCAAAAATTTCGAAAACTCCGTGAAGCCAGATTCCTCTTGCGCTGTCTTTCAACGCTCCGTAATCGTAGAAAAAATACTGGAAAGAGCCCAACATCACACTGTTCGAAAGAAGCGCGTACAAAGTTCCGACGCCTCCTGTAATTCCATAGATATACAATCTTACGCCGACTTTGATGTTATTGAAAATAATTCCGATGGTGCTTCCCCAAGTTGAACCGCTTTGATACACTCCGACTGCATTTCCGGCTTTGATATTTTCAATGGTTTGATTGACGTAATCTTCACCCAATATAATATTCGCAAAATCTTTATCGTAAATTGCAGAAAGCAATCCGATTAAAGTAAACAAGGTAAAAAACAGAAAAGCATATCCCAAATATCTTCGGTACTGATAAACCAGCAAAGGAACTTCAGTTTTAAAGAAATACAAAAACCTGTTTTCTTCTACTCTTTTGGTTTTATAAATTTTTTGAAAAATCTGAGAAGACAAATGATTCAGGTAAACCGTTGTATTACTTTTTGGGTAGTAAGTCTGGGCAAAAGACAGGTCATTGATCAGGTTAATATACAACGAGGACAGGTCATCAGGATTTTTTTTAATTTTCCCTTGAATAACCTGTTCGATTCCCAACCATTTTTCTTTATTTTGTTTAATGAAATAAACCTCTCTCATAATTGTAAGGCTAAAATAATAAAAATTATGTCTCAAATTGCGATTAATACTTCACAAAATGTAAATATTAATTTCAACATTGCCAGTGTTGGAGATCGGATGATTGCGTTTATTCTTGATCTTCTGATAAAAGTGGCTTATGTGATTGCTATTCTGTATACTTTTTTCAGTCTTCTGGATCTGGGATATTTGCTGAATGGTCTCGATCAATGGTCTGTTGTAGCGGTTTATACCCTTCTTCTTTTTCCTACGGCAATTTACCCGATTGTCTTGGAAAGCCTGATGGAAGGGCAAACTCCCGGTAAAAAGGTAATGAAAATCCGTGTGGTAAAAATCGACGGTTATCAGGCGGGATTCGGAGACTATCTGATTCGCTGGGTTTTCAGAATTATTGACACCTTATTTTTGGGCGTTGTCGGTTTAATTTCTATGATTATATCTAAAAATAATCAACGTTTGGGTGATATCGCTTCCGGAACAGCC
The DNA here is from genome assembly GCF_024807225.1 of Chryseobacterium ginsenosidimutans. Lineage (GTDB taxonomy): Bacteria > Bacteroidota > Bacteroidia > Flavobacteriales > Weeksellaceae > Chryseobacterium > Chryseobacterium ginsenosidimutans. Next base: position 895,364 of record NZ_JANUCO010000001.1, on the reverse strand, counting down.
GTGATTTCGCTAAAGAATAATATTAATATTTCTCATACAATTTTAGAAAATATAAAAGAGGACTATATTCCGACGTTTCCGCAGGTTATCGCTTTGAGTGACAACGACATGAGAATCATTAAAGATAATTACCTGAAAGCCATGAGAGTAGACGACAGACAGATTATTTCTAAACTTTCGGATAAAATTAAAGGCATTCTTAAACTTGAAATCGATCCTACAAAAATGACGGAAAGACAGTTTATCGGAGTTGTGATTAAAGATTATAATTATTACACAGGGAAAGACAGTTAGATTATTTAAGTTTTGGCTAAAGCCAAATCGTCTCTCATTCTTTCTATCAAACGGGCTTCCTTCGACGAGCTCAGGATGACATGCCGTTCCTATTGATGCAAATTTCCTTTTATAATTGGATTTGTGCTATTTGTGAAAAACACTAGTGAAATTTATTTTTAAATAAATCCACCTTAAAAATTTTCTTGATTTACATCAAAGCATTCGCGGTGCAGTTTTTGTATTTTTATTCTTAATTAAAACTTAGATTATGAAATTTGAAAATAATAAATCAGGAAACGGAGGATTTCTTACTTTGAATAATGAAATCAAAGAAATCGGACGATTAACCTATACCATTTTTCCGGAAGACAATAAATTTATCATTTCCTTTGTGTTGGTTCATCCCGAATTTGAAGGACGGGGAATGGGAAAATATTTGGTCGAAGAAGCCATCAAATTTGCAAGAGAAAACAACTGGAAAGTCTATCCACACTGTTCTTATGCAAGATCTGTGATGACGAGAATGAGTGATGTAGACGATGTTTTTTTAAAGAACTAAAACTTCATTCACCAAAATATCTTCAATATTATCGGGGTAGTTGACTTTAAGATGATGATCGGAAGCTACCCAATTTTGTATTTCTTCCAGTTTTAAAACCTTAGAATTCGGAATTCCCATTTTGTCTAAAGCACATGCGTTGCATTCCTGCTCATATTGATTGTGAATCGGGATTACGAATAATTTTTTATCCATAAAAAGTGCTTCTGCAGGACTTTCAAAACCGGCGTTACAAAGAATTCCGTCGCAGTTTTCAAAAGATTTTAAATATTGAATTTCATCGATCGGAAAAACCTCAACATTGCCATCTTTAAACTGAAGTTTAGAATATTTAGAAAAAATTTTCCATTCAACAGGAATTTGTTTTAAAACTTTAATAATATTTTCGTCTGAAAAACTTGGAAGATACACGAGATAGAAACCTTTTTTATCAGGATTAAGATTTCTGATTTTCCTTCTGATAACAGGCTTTTTGATTTGTGGATGATAATTTTCAAAATGAAAACCAATATGTCTTTCACTCGGAACATAATATTTAAGAATCATTTCTCCCAAAAAATCTTTCTTCTCAGGTTTCGGCGTTTCCTTAAACAACATGGAAGCTTGATGACTTAATTCGATCATCGGATACTTTTTAAACTTACAAGCCCAACCCGTCAAAGGTTCATAATCGTTAATGATTAAATCGTATTGTGAAAGTTCAATTTCCCTGATCGCTTTGAATGCTTTGAGAAAACTATTATCTGTAAACGTTTTTTTATAGGATAAACCGCCTGTTTTATCGTAAAGAAGAGAAACACCTTTGTGCTGGAAATTAACGTCAAAATCAGCTTTTAATTGCGATTGATGTCCGCTGATCAAAGTATCAACCGAAGCGTGTTTTTTTAGAATAGGAACAATTTCCTGCGCTCTTGCGACGTGTCCGTTTCCGGTTCCCTGAAATGCATATAAAATTTTCATTGTGTGAAATTGGTTACTATTTTTAAAAGTTCGGCACTGTCGATATCCTGAATTTCATCTGTTACATCGTCTTTCAATGAATCTTTATGTTCATCATAATAAAAAATTTTCCATTCTTTATCGTTGTATTCCAAAGCGGAAAGATTTTCTATCCAGTCTCCGGAATTCAGATAAGTACAAGATCCTTTTTTGTTGACAACTTCCCGAATCTGCGGTTGATGAATATGTCCGCAAATGACGTAGTCGTAATGATTGTCGATTGCCAATTCTGAAGCCGTCAATTCAAAATCACCGATATACTTTACTGCTTTTTTTACGTTGTTTTTAATCTTTTTTGAAAACGAATATTTTTCTCTGCCCATTTTCTCTAAGAACCAATTTACAACATTATTGATTACGATTAATAAATCGTAGCCTTTGCCACCCAATTTGGCGATCCATTTGGAATGCTGAACGGAAGCATCGAAAACATCTCCGTGAAAGATCCATGTTTTTTTGTCGTCGATGTCTAGGAAAACTTTATTGCAGACTTTTAATTTACCCAATTCAAAATCGGTAAACTTTCGGAACATCTCGTCGTGATTTCCGGTGATGTAGAACACATCGGTATTTTTTGTAGCAAATGAAAGGATCTTTTTGATCACCTTCAAATGAGGTTTAGGGAAGTAAGACTTTTTGAATTGCCAGATATCAATGATATCACCGTTTAAAACTAAAGTTTTCGGCTGAATAGAATTAAGATATCTCAGTAATTCTTTAGCCTTACATCCATAAGTTCCCAAATGAACATCCGATATGACAACTAATTCAACGTTTCTTTTCATAGTTTTATGCAAAGAAAGTACTTGAAAGTTAACTGTATATGAATGTTATATTATTTTTTACAGCGAGTTCATCAGCTCTTCTGTGATTTCCATGTTGTGGTAAACGTTTTGTACGTCGTCGTCGTCTTCAAAACGATCAAGCATTTTCATATTCGCTTTGAACTGTTCTTCGTTTACTTCTTTCGTATTGTTTGGAATTCTTTCCAATTCTGCGCTTTTTACTTCAATTTTAAGCTCATCTAATTTGTGAGACAAAGAACCGAAATCTTCAAAAGCCGTTGTAATCATTACTTCTTCTTCATCTTTTTCTACGTCTTCTGCTCCACCGTCGATCATTTCCATTTCGAATTCGTCCCAATCCATTTTAATTTGAGCTAAATCGATCGTGAAAATTCCTTTTCTGTCGAAGATAAATGCTAATTCACCGTTTTTACCCAAGTTTCCATCGAACTTATTGAAAATAGCTCTTACGTTGGCAACAGTTCTTGTTGGGTTATTTGTAGTACATTCCACGAAAAATGCAACACCACCTTGTCCGTATCCTTCATAAGTGATCTCTTCGTAGTTTTCTGCATCTGCCCCACCTGCTTTTTTAATTGCTCTTTCAACATTATCTTTCGGCATGTTTGCTCCTTTCGCATTTTGGATACATCTTCTCAAAGCCGGATTCGCTTCGGGATCTGTTCCTCCTGCTTTTACTGCAAGTGCAATATCTTTACCTATTTTAGAGAAAGTTTTGGCCATTTTATCCCAACGTGCCATTTTAGAAGCCTTTCTATATTCAAATGCTCTTCCCATTTTTATTTTAAATTTTCAACAAAATTAACTAAAAGTCAACAAAAAAAAAAATACCCCCAGAGAACTGGAGGTATTTATATTTAGAAAAATTTAATTATTTTTTCTTTTTAGCTGTAGCTTTTTTCTTTTTAGCAACAACTTTTTTCTTAGCAACAGCTTTTTTAACAACTGGAGCGTCAGTGTAGTCTTTCTTAGCGATAGCATTCCACTCGTCAGCACTTTCGATAGCTTTTACAACTACTTTTCTGTCAACTTGTCTTTCAGCATCAGTTGCTTTTTCAGAAACTGTAGCTTTAGCTTCACCAACACCGATAGATTTAAGAGCATTAGCATCTACACCTCTAGCATCTAAAGCAGCAACTACAGAAGCAGCTCTTTCTCTAGATAATTTCAAGTTGTAAGCTTCAGCACCTTTTGCATCAGTTTGACCTTCTAATAGGAAGTTACCTCCATCTTTCTTAATGATATTAGCAGCTCTATCTAAAGCAGAAGAAGACTCAGCTTTGATTGTAGATTTATTGAAATCGAAGTAAACATTCTTAACTTCATTCTCTACATCAATAGCAGTTTGTTTTTTAGGCTTAGGACATCCGTTGTATTCAGGAAGACCTGGTACAGTAGGACAAGCATCATCTTTATCTAAGATACCATCATTGTCTGTATCTGGCCAAGGACAACCGTTGTTTTCAGCAGGACCTGCAACTGTAGGACAAGCATCATCTTTGTCGATTATACCGTCACCGTCAGTATCTGGCCAAGGGCATCCGTTGTTTTCAACCGGACCAGCAACATCTGGACATTGATCGTCTTTATCTGGAACTCCATCACCGTCAGTATCAGGACATCCTTGGAATTCTGGTAAACCTGGTGTATCAGGACATAAATCGTCTTTATCTAAGATACCATCCTTATCTCTGTCTCTGTTTCCGAATCTAAAGTTCAATGAAGCAGAAGCTTGCCAGAAGTTAGCAACTGTAGATTTATCACCTGGAGTTGATACGTAATCTCCTTGCACCCCTAAACCGAAGTTTTTAGTTACCCAGAAATTAACACCAGCACCTGTAGCAACAGTAAAGAAGTTAGACTTACCGTTTTCGTTACCATCACTTCCGTTTGTTGTATACTCACCATTAGCATCAGTTCTTGGGAAAGTAAGAGATGAGTAATCATGTCTTAGGTAGTTAGCCCCAACTCTTAAATATGGGTCAAACCAAGATTCTTCATTCCATAAAAGACCTGCAGCTTTAGCTTGGAAACCAAGACCAGTCATCAACATGAATTCTTTACCCATGTTAAATCTCTTGTTCTCAACATTTCCAACAGTAGTCTGCCAGTCAATAACCAAACCTTTACCGATGTTTCTAGCAACAGTAAGTTTAGATAATGGAGGAGTAATAGAGAAGTTGTTCATATTGAACATTGTCTTCGTCAAATTTTTAGCAGCAAAAGTATTACTGAAACTATCTCTCTGTGCCAAGTGGTTCTCCGCGTGAGCACCAACTCCGATTAACCACGGATTGTTGGTAGTCTGAGCGAACACAGTAGAAGCAACAGTAAGTGCCAATGCTGAAATTCCTAATTTTAGATTTTTCATAGAATTAAATGATTAAATAATTGATAATGCAAAATAAATATAATTTTTCTTTATAAACAAAGTTTTTCCGATGATTTTTAACTTTTCTTTAATATTCTATCGAGGTTTCGTTTATTTTCTCTATCTTTTATGCTCTCCCTTTTATCGAAGAGTTTTTTCCCTCTACCAAGGGCAATCAAGACCTTTGCTTTTCCCTTGTCATTGATATATAATTTTAAAGGTACAACAGTATTACCAGCATCCTTTAATTTTTTTTCAAGTTTTTGCAATTCTTTTTTGTGCAAGAGCAATTTCCGTTCCCTTTTTGTCTTGTGATTGTAAAAAGTACCCAGTTTGTACTCATCAATCATCATATTAATAATGTATAATTCCCCATCAATAAACTGACAGAACGATTCTGTAATAGAAGCCTTAGAAGAGCGCAAAGATTTTATTTCCGTACCCGTTAAAACCATCCCGGCTTCATATTCTTCCATGATTTCGTACTCGAATCTGGCTCTTCTGTTAAATATATTGACTGTTTTTTCAATCTTCATTTTAAGTTCGTATATATAAATGATGTCTGAATTTAATAAAGTTGCACTTAATGCTACATCAAGCTGTCCATAGAAGACTTTAGCATTTCATTAAATTTCCTTTATGAAATATATAAAAAATACCCCACATTAAAAAGTTGAATATTACATTATTACGAAATACCCAAATTCTTTTCGTAATTTTGCGCCAAATTTACAAAACTATATGTTAACAGTATCTAACTTATCTTTACAATTCGGGAAAAGAGTTCTTTTTGACGAGGTAAACATTATGTTTGCCAAAGGAAACTGCTACGGGATCATCGGAGCAAATGGTGCAGGAAAGTCTACATTCCTTAAAATACTAACTGGCAAGCAAGATCCGACAACAGGGCATGTATCTTTAGAACCTGGGAAAAGAATGTCAGTTCTTGAGCAGGATCACTTTGCTTACGACCAATATACGGTACTTGAAGCTGTTTTAAGAGGTAACAAAAGATTATTCGAGATAAAAGAGGAAATGGATGCGCTTTATGCGAAAGAAGATTTCTCTGACGAAGACGGAATTAAAGCAGGAGAACTAGGTGTAATCTATGACGAAATGGGTGGATGGAACTCTGAATCTGATGCACAAACAATGCTTTCAAACGTAAGAGTGAAAGATGATATGCACTATCAGTTGATGGGCGAACTTGAAAACAAGGACAAAGTAAAAGTTCTTTTGGCTCAGGCGCTTTTCGGAAATCCTGATGTATTGATCTTGGATGAACCTACGAATGACCTTGACATTGATACAATTTCTTGGTTAGAAGATTTCCTTGCTGATTACGAAAATACGGTAATCGTTGTATCTCACGACCGTCACTTCTTGGATACGGTTTGTACGCACATCGGAGATTTAGATTATGCTAAACTTAACCTTTATACAGGTAACTACTCTTTCTGGTACCAAGCTTCTCAGTTAGCGACAAGACAAAGATCTCAGGCTAATAAAAAAGCGGAGGAAAAGAAGAAAGAACTTCAGGATTTCATCGCGAGATTTAGTTCAAACGTTGCAAAAGCTAAGCAGGCAACGGCGAGAAAGAAAATGATCGACAAATTAAACATCGATGATATTAAACCATCTTCAAGAAGATATCCTGCGATTATTTTCGAAATGGAAAGAGAAGTCGGAGATCAGATTTTAGATGTAAAAGGTCTTGAAAAAACTAAAGACGGAGAATTATTGTTCTCAAACATCGATCTAAACCTTAAAAAAGGAGATAAAGTTGCTGTATTGTCTAAAAACTCTTTAGCAATTACAGAATTTTTTGAAATTTTGGCAGGAAACATTCAGGCAGACAAAGGAGTTGTTGCTTGGGGAGTTACGACGAACCAATCTCAAATGCCTTTAGACAATACTAAATTCTTCCAGGAAGATATCAGTTTGGTTGATTGGTTGAGACAATTTACTAAAAATGACGAAGAACGTCACGAAGAATTCATGAGAGGATTCTTAGGAAGAATGCTATTCTCAGGAGACGAAGCTCTGAAATCTTGTACAGTACTTTCAGGAGGTGAAAAAATGAGATGTATGTTCAGCAGAATGATGCTTCAGAAAGCAAACGTTCTTCTCTTAGACGAACCTACAAACCACTTAGACCTTGAAAGTATCACGACTTTGAACAACTCATTATCAAACTTCAAAGGAAATCTTTTATTGTCTTCTCATGACCACGAAATGCTTTCAACTGTCTGTAACAGAATCATCGAATTGACTCCAAACGGAATCATCGACAGAGAAATGACTTACGACGAATATCTTTCTGACAAAAAGATCAAAGAATTAAGAGAAAAAATGTATTCTTAATCATTAAGACCACATTAAAATTCATAAAAAAATTCCTCAAATCAACTTTGAGGAATTTTTTATTTTTACTATTTAGCTTAAAACTATTTTGTCAATTTTGTTTTAGGTAAAGTTACCGTTCCGGGATCTTTCCATAAACCGTCTTTTTCAGCACGTTTTTTCACCGCTTCTGCCCTTTTGTTACTGTCCGGATGCGAATTAAACATTTTCTGAAACCCTGATTGAGCAGTTCCTCCTTCAGACAATAAAGCTAACTTTTTAAATGCCGTGTAAGCTCCTACAACATTATATTTATTTGCTTTCATGAAGTCATAAGAATACGTATCCGCTTCAGATTCTTGCTTCTTACTGTGAGAAGCATCAAGAAAAGCATTTGCCATTTTACCTACCTGACTGTCATTTAACGTAGCAACGGTGCTTGAAGCAGAAGAAGCAGCATCCAATGCAGCAGCTTTTAAATAAGCCGATTTAATAGCATCTTTTGTATCCTGATTTTTTACGTGACCGATTTCGTGACCAATTACAGCCAGCAATTCATCATCCGTCATAATATCCATCAGAGACGAAAAAACACGTACACTTCCATCGGCGCATGCAAAAGCATTGATATCCGTAACTTTGTAAACTTTGTAATTAAGGGTTAATCCGTCCTGAGATTTGTGCTTTCCAAAAAGCTTATTCAGTCTTACCGTGTAAGGATCTTTCGGACCTGCAACGGCATTATTTTTATCCATATAATCTACAGATTCTTTGGATAATTTTACAGCATCTTCGTTGGTAAAAGTAAGTGCTTTAGAACCTTTAGAAGCTACATCAGTAATTTTTCCTAAGCTGATTTTCTGTGCATCAACAAAATGTGCTGCTCCGATTAACATCAGGCAAACAGTAATTTTTTTCATAATATATTTTAATATTTCGCATGGTGAAGATATGCATTTTCACCAATATTAATTCATAAAAATAATTCTATAAATCCACTACAATGGAAATAGTTTTTTTACTTTAATACGAGTTTTATTAAGAACAATTTCCCTAAGATCTTAAATCCAACTTGCTCATTTTTAAAATAGGCTTTTAGAACTTTTTTACCTATTTTTGTGAAATGAGTCAAAAATGGATTTACAAACCCGAACCCGATGAGGAAATTGTAGACGGATTAAGTTCGTCACTTGGTTTTGGAACTTTTGAATCTAAGCTCCTCGTTCTTAGAGGGATTGACAATTATCAAAAGGCCCGAGAATTTTTCAAGCCAAACCTTACCGACATTCATAATCCATTTTTAATGGCAGATATGCAAAAAGCTGTAGAGCGAATTGCCAATGCAATTGAAAACGGAGAAAAAATACTTGTTTACGGAGATTACGATGTAGACGGAAACTACTGCCGTAGCTTTGATGTATCTGTACCTTAGCAAAATTGTTCAGAAAAAATATCTGGATTTTTATATCCCCGACAGAAATTCTGAAGGATACGGAATTTCAACAGAAGGAATTGATTTTGCGAAGCAAAACGGCTTTTCGCTAATCATTGCTTTAGACTGCGGAATCAAAGCGCTGGACATGATTAATTATGCCCAGACTTTAGACATCGATTTTATCATTTGCGACCACCATTTACCAGGCGATGAAATTCCGAATGCTGTTGCCGTTCTGGATCCAAAAAGAAGTGACTGCAGATATCCATTCAAAGAACTTTCTGGATGCGGAGTGGGCTTTAAGCTTTGTCAAGGTTTAAATACCATCTACAAGCTTCCGGAAGCGGAATTATTTGAATTAACAGATCTCCTTGCCATTTCCATCGCTGCCGATATTGTTTCAATGACGGGCGAAAACAGGGTTTTGGCTAAAATGGGATTAAAAATATTACGAAAAACGAGAAATTTAGGTTTAAGATTATTAATTCCTGATGACAAGCTTTCTCATTTCGAAATTTCAAATATTGTTTTTGAAATTGCCCCTAAAATCAATGCTGCAGGAAGAATTTCTCAGGGAAAAGCAGCTGTTGAATTGATGGTTTCTGATAACCTGAAACATGCTCATCAAATTGTAAGCGACATCATGAGCCTGAACGATGAGAGGCGTGAACTGGATATGAATTCTACCATGTCTGCATTGAATCAAATCATTGAATCTCAGCAACAAGCAAAATTATCAACCATCGTCTATCATCCTGATTGGAACAAAGGAGTCATCGGGATTGTAGCTTCAAGATTAATTGAAACGTATTACAAACCGACACTCGTTTTCACCGACGGAAACAATGGAGAAATGGTAGCTTCAGCGAGATCTGTATCAGATTTTGACGTTCATGAAGCGTTGGATATGTGCTCGGAATATTTCTTAAAATTCGGAGGGCATCATGCTGCTGCAGGACTATCGATGGAGAAAGATAAATTTGAGGCTTTTAAAGAAAAATTCGAGAGAGTAGTTTCCGAAAAAATTAAAGATCACCAAAAAGATCCTACCGTAAGCATAGATTCTGAAATTAATATTGAAGAAATCAACAGGGAATTTATAAATTTCCACAGAAAATTAGCTCCATTCGGACCTCACAATATGAAACCTATTTTGGCGCTGACCAACCAAAAACTTTCGGGATACATTAAAACGATGGGGAAAGATAATAATCACCTTAAGTTTTACGTAAAACAGGAATCTACAGGCAGAAATATTGAATGTGTCGGCTTTAAATTAGGTCAGTTTGCGGATGATTTCAGAACTAAGAATTTCGATCTTGCCTTCACTTTAGAAGAAAATCACTGGAAAGGAAATGTTACGCATTATCTTAATATTAAAGATGTGAAATTCAGGGATTAAATTTAAATTAAAACCTATCAATTCATGAAAAAAATCGGTCTTTTTTTCGGTTCTTTCAACCCTATTCATATTGGTCATGTTATTCTTGCCAATTATATTCTGGAGAATTCTGATATGGATGAATTGTGGTTTGTGGTAAGTCCTCAAAATCCTTTTAAAGAAAAAAAATCTTTGCTGAAGGATCATAACAGACTTGATATGGTACAGCTTGCCGTGAAAAATTACCCAAAAATGAGGGCTTCAAACGTAGAATTTTCGCTTCCACAGCCGAGTTATACGATTGATACGTTGACTTATCTTCACGAAAAATACTCCGACTATTCTTTTAGTTTAATCATGGGAGAAGATAATCTCGACAATCTGCATAAGTGGAAAAACTATGAGACTTTAATTAAAAATCATCATATTATCGTCTATCCAAGGGTTTTTGATGATGAAAAGAAAGATTCTGAATATCTTCAACATGAAAATATTTCTTTCATTAAAGCTCCCGTTATTGAACTTTCTGCAACGGAAATCCGAAATATGATTAAGACAGGAAAAAACGTAAGACCGATGCTTCCTCCCGAAGTCTTCGAATATTTGGACGGTAGTAGTTTTTATAAGTAATTTTGTAATTCAGAAATTAGGTTATAGAATTCGGTATTTGTCTTAATTCATAACGTATAATTCATCATTCATATACTCAAGACATGCATTTTATCGAAAATTTTTTCTCAAAATATCCTCAGGAAAAAGTCATTAAATGGTTTAAGCAAATCTGTTTGGCTGAAGCTATTTCATGGTTTTTTTTATTCACCGCAATGACTTGGATACGTACAGATCCGGAAGGAGTTCTTCCGATCGTATATATTAGTACTATTGGTAGTATTCACGGACTATTTTTCACACTTTATCTGCTATTTTTACCTGCTACAAGAAAAATATATACTTGGGATGATGAAGACAGTGTTTTCGCATTGATTTCTGCATTTTTCCCTTTTGCTACGATTTGGATAGACAAAAAAATCGCGCGTTTCGACAGAGAATAAATAACAATACGACATAAAAAAAGGACCTTATCGGTCCTTTTCTTTTATATTTTAATATTCTACAAATCTCTTTTTACATGTCCTGTTGCTGTAATGGTATGGCTTCCCGATGTATTGGTAAAAGTTCCGTTAACCGTAAAATCGATATAGTCTCCAACAGCTCCGAAGGTAGCTATGTTGATAACCAGATTTCCATTACTCGGAGTAATGACAGCACCTGAAAGTTCAAACATATAATCGGTGGTGAAGCTTGCCGCAACTCCCAACATATTATTCTGAGTCATTGAAAAATAGGGCCCTGCAGGAATTACAGAACCTATTTTTAGCTGTTTTGCAGGATAATTGGGTGTTGATGAAGTAAGACCTGTCCATTGTGCATTAATTGATCCTACAATATATGTTATCGGCTGACTATCTATTTTATAGCTGATAAATTCCATTACAGAATTACACACCGAAAGATTATTAAAATTCGTAACAGTAGATGTTGCCGTAAAAGGAATATCATTTGTCGTCTGCAAATTCGCTACATCAAATCCTTCTAACACAAATTGCGGATTTGCAGTACAAGAATAAGTAGTCATCACAAAAGCTCCTGTACTGCTTACCGGAACATTCACGTACTGAAAATAATTTGTAGGCACAGCAGGTCGTAAACTTACATAACCATCTATAACATCCGTATTTGTGCAAGTTTTTAAATTTCCCTGAATCGTATAGGTTGTTGATGCTGTTGTTGTAATCGTAATATCCGGTAAAGTCGTTGTGGAACCGGTCGCAAAAGGTCCGACATTAGCCGAATAAATCACATTATTACAGATATCATAAATCTTCAACGTAAGAACTTCACCTGACGGAACAATTCCTGAGATCATTCCCATATTGTCTGTCACACCATACGTTTCATAGGTTTGAGAACTTCTTTTTAAAGCTACTTTAATATTTGACAAAGCCTGTCCTGCCGTATTTTTCACGATTACTTTCAGGATTGCCTGTTCAAACTGGGCATCGCAGTTCCACCAAGAGAAATGACTCACTGTTCCTACATACATATTCCCAACTTTCGTAGCAGAACCGTCTTCGTTCCACATTCCGGTATTTTCATCGTATGACCATAATGGAATGGTGTTGGGCGAAGTCGAAGTTTGAGAAGCATCTACGGGAACTGTAATTTCCGCAGTGTGCCCATTTGCAATCTGAAGATTTTGTCCGGAACTTCCTGTTAATTGTACGTGCAACATTCCGAAAGTTTCCATTACTCTTGCATTTCCGCCTGAATTGGTTGCCAAAAGCGATCCCGGCATTAATTCATTTAAATATTGATTGGAAGGAGCTAAATGAAATACAGCAACGCTTACATTTCCTGAATATGCGTTTCCGCTTGCATCTTTGAAGCTTCCGTCGAACTTCACTTTTGTTCCGTTTGGCAATGAAACGGTAGATGTAGAACCTGCTGAAACCGTAGAAGTTGTCGTCGCAGGAATCATCATGATATTCACGCGATTCATCCCGTTGGTAGGAACCAAAACACGTGATGCATTCACATAACCGGATTTTGTCACTTTTACATGGGCAAAATTTTCTTTTACCGCAGCATTTTTAAAGGTAAAAAAACCTTTAAGATTGGTTGTAACCGTACTTGCTCCGATTGTTACCGTTGCTCCATTTACAGGATTTCCACCGGTATCGAGTACGACACCCTGAAAGTTTCTTTGGGCTGAGCTTCCAAAATTAAAATTAGATGCAGGGGTTGAATTGTTGTCATCAATGTCTAAGTATGTTTCATTTTTACATGAAAACAGTAACAATAATAGCAAGAATAGAGGGTAAAATTTTCTCATATGTTATTAATTTTTAGTTTATGCTAAATTAATCATAAAATCGAGATCTTCATTTTTATTCTGATTTTTCATTAAATATTTTTTAAATCTCATCAATTTTCAATCTGCATGTAACAAGATCTTATTCTTAATTGTCTAATAAGTAACAAAGTCTTTTTAAATAAAAATTTAACTTAAAATTTTATATACTGTAAATCAAATAGTTAAATATCATTCAAAAACATTTTAAGTACTTTGTATTGCATGATACTAAATTTATTACATATCTTTGCAATGTAAAATAATAACAAATACAAGCTATTAAACTCTCTAAAATAAAATATCATGAAAACGCCAATTCTTATCGCAGCCATATTTTTTAGCGGACTGACATTCGCACAGGAAAAAAAACAAGATTCAGTAAAAACAAAAAGCATAGAAGGAGTAACTTTAACAAAACAGGTTTTCAAAAAACAAAGCGACCGTTTTGTATATGACGTTGCCGCTTCACCTGTTGCAAAAGGAAATACAACTTTTGATCTTTTGAAGCAAACACCGCTACTCTCTTCTACAGATGATAAGACGTTGAAAATTGCAGGAAAAAACAATGCATTAATCTATATCAACGGTAGAAAAACCAATATGGATGCAGATTCATTAGTTCAATTTTTAAAAAATACTCCTGCCGAAAATATCCAAAAAATAGAGGTAATTACTATTCCCGGAAGTGAATATCAGGTAGAATCTTCTGATGGAATTATCAATATCGTTCTTAAGAAAAAAATGAGTGACGGAACCAGCGGAAACATGAGAATGTCTAACTCACAAAATAAATTCAATGCAAGCTCTGCAAGTTTCTCTGTAAATTACAGAAAAGATAAATTGGGAATCAGCGCCAATCTTAACGGAGGAGAAAACATTGAAGCTCAAACATATACTTTAAGAAACGGAAACGATGAATATTCTAACGAATCTGTTGGAGATATAAATGATCCTAACAAAAACATAGGAGGTTATCTAAACATTGATTATCAATTAACTGACAAAAGCAACTTAGCATTAACATGGAATTCATCAGCAAACAAAAGTTATAATTCTACTGTTAATCTTTTCAATACTGTTCGTTCATACAATACAGACACTAAAGTTTTCGACACAAGCTATACCAATTCGAGAAACAGAGAAGATGCACGTTCTTACAACAATTCTCTTAATTTGAACTACGAGCTTAAAACCGATTCTTTGGGAAGCAAGCTAAATGTGAATGCAGCTTATCTTAATTATAAAAGATTCCAGTTTACAGATAACGGAACGTGGTCACAAGACGATTTAGGAAATTATACTACTCCCCAGCAACAGGTAATTCAGGTTTTACCTCAACTTATCAACAACTTTTCGGGAACAGTAGATTATATTCAAAAATTTAAAAATGATTTTACAGTTTCAGTTGGCGGAAATTACAATAAAACAAAAACCGACAATGATACCAAAAATAATACTCTGGATTATAATTATGATGAAGACGACGGGACATTTATAGACATTAAAAATACACCATCGCCTAATCATTTTGTATATAATGAAAATATCTATGGCCTTTATTTGACTCTTGAAAAGAAATTTAACGATAAGCTTTCAGGAAAACTGGGCGCGAGATATGAGATCACAAACAGTGTGGGAACATCAGACAATGCACCCACTCTAGATTTGCAAAAAATTGAAAGAAAGTATAATAATTTATTGCCTTATGTAAGCTTTAATTACGCTATTAATGATAAAAATAATATTTCCTATGCATTTTCAAGCAGAATGAGAAGACCAAGTTTCTGGGAACTGAATCCTATCAGAAATATTCTTACACAGACCAACTATACCCAAAATGACCCTTTTGTAAAAGCATCATCTACTTACAACCAAGAGTTGACGTACATGTATAAAAGCTCTTACTTCTTGATCTTGAATCATTCGTTATTCAAAGATGTTATTACACAGATTCCGCTTCAGGGTTTTGCAAAATCTCCGAACGGTACCATAAGCGAAAAAAGTGTGCTCCGATACATTAGAACCAATTTTGGCGACAAACAGGAAATGTCTGCGATGTTGGGGATGCAAAAATCATTCTTCAAGCAATATCTTACGACCAATTTTAATGTGGGAGTTCAGCACAATATCAACAACGGAACTTTGGCAATAGACCCTACAACAGGAGATTCTTTCTTAGATAAAGACGGTAATCCGCTTGTATATACTAACAACAGAAAGTCTACAAGTATCGTTATCCAAACCAATAACACAATTCGTCTGGATAAAAAGAAAACATGGTTTTTAGGAGTTAATTACTTCTTTGTAGATAAACAACAAATTGAACTTGGTGTCTTGAAAAACCTGATGAGTCTTGATATGAGTCTTAAAAAAATCTGGAACGAATGGACTTTTGCTTTAAATGTAAATGACATTTTGAAAACAAACGTTATCGAGATTGAAGATTATCAAACCAACGGAAACTACAATTATATTCACCAAAACAGATATAATTTTGGAATGACATTCAGCATCACTTACAATTTCGGAAATAGCAAAGTGAAAAAAGTAAGAGACATCGAAGCTGCTTCAGACGATATTAAAAACAGAACCAGATAAAAAACAATCATTTCTTCATATTTATTATTTTGTGGTAAAACTCGCTGAGAAATCGGCGGGTTTTTCTATTTTTAAAGTTAAACGTTTTTTTAACTGATAAAAACTTAACCGCAAAAGAGGCAAAAGCCATTATTGAAGTTAAAATTTTCCTTATTTAGAAAGCAAAAGCCTACAAAGAACAAAAATCAAAGATTTTTAAAAACTAATGTGTTCTTATTTGCAGTTTAATAATGAACTTAAAATATCTTATGTGTTATTCTTACATATTAAAAATCAAACAGTTCAAAAAATAAACGCTCTGAAAAAATTTTTCAAAGCTTTCTATTTATTTCAAATTCAGATATTATTAATATCCCAATGTTCTTTTGGCTTCAATTGCTGTTGTATTCAATGTAGTTAAACATTTTTCAAACTTAGCTGTACTGCTCAAATCCCAAAAAGGCAATAAAACGATGACAGAAACATCGGATTGCGGATCATAAGCCATTAATGACAAATACCCTTCTGTTGCCCCGTTGTGACCGTATCCGATTCCTGTAAAATTAGAACATCCCAACGCGTAACCTGAAGTCGTTGCCGGACCTTTGCTTGTTCTCATCAATTCCACACTGGAAGAATACAGCACATTTTCCCCTTTCATCAGACTTCTGATATATTGTGTCAACATCACCATTGTTCCTACTCCATTTCCTTCCGCGATATGGGCGCTTGCATTTTTGAGATCGGTTATCTCATCATGATCGGAATATTTGATAAGTCCTTTCACATAAGGTGAAGGCAACTGCTGATCAGAAGCCAACTCAGGAAACTTGATTCCCAAAGGTTTCTTCGCACTCGGACCCGTAATTTTATCGTACATAAAATCCCCGTACGTTTTCACCGCATTACTCTTTTCAGAATACACTCTCGAAATAATTTCTCCTAAAATCGAAAATCCTGTATTTGAATAATGATAAACCGTATTTGGCGTACCGTAAGTCAAATTATGATCTGTTAAAACCTTCACATAATCTGAAGGCGAAAACTGGAAATTCGGCTGCGTTGCCAACATCTGATCTGTATACGTTTCCCCTCCTACATTGTATTGAGAGATGTCATTGCTTACATCATAAATTCCTGCATTATGCTGCAAAAGCTGACGAATGGTGATTTCATTTTTGTGAGGGAAATTCCAGTCTGCAATATTTGGTACGTATGAAACAGTCGTTCCCGGAATATTGGCGGTGATTTTATCATCCAGATTCAGCCAACCGTCCTGCATCATTTTCAGAATCGCTGTTGATGTGAAATTTTTTGTATTACTTGCAAAACGGAAATAAGTATTTGGAGTTACCACACTCCCATTTGTTCCTTTTACCGTACTGAAATAAGTTCCTTTTGGAGACACAATATACACGCTTAGCGAAGGAACATCCGTATTAAGGCTTGTCTGAAGATTGGCGTGAATATTTTTCATGGCACCATCCAATTCAAGTTGATAATCCTTTTCAGTTTCATCATCACTACAACCTCCAAAAATGAACGGCAGCAACAACGAAAATGCAAGAAGTCTGAGTTTTTTCATAGTGTATTAATTAGCTTTATTTAACGGGCACTAATTTCGTTATTTTCTAGAAATATTTCAAAGAATTGGGATTATGAGTTTAAAAATTTCTTTTTATCGTTAAAATTTCTTTATTAAAAACATTCATAAATACAAAACCCTCAGAATTTCTGAGGGTTTCATTTATATTTTAATTTCTTATTCTGATTTAAAAACTTCCGTTCTTTCCGAAACGCCATTCGCATTGAAGGCTTCAATCTGGAAATAATAAGCATCCGTTCTGTCGGCTCCGGTGAAGAAATATTCATTTTTTCCGTACACCATGATGCTTCCGTATAATTTATCCGGAGACTTTCCCCAATAAATTACATAACCGTCTGCATCGGAATTTTGTTGCCATTTCATCCAGATACTTCTTCTTTCACCATATTTTTTTGCATCCGCTCTCAAAGGAACAAAGCCCTGAAACTTTCGGAGGAACTGTTCCCGCTCCTTTTCCGAAAACTCTGAATCCGCTTAATGCAAATTTTCCTGTTGGCATTTTAAGATTTTCCATTTTCAGGAATCTTGCTTTGGCAGGTTTTTCAAGCTCTACATAATCGTGAGGAACGTCTTTGGTATTCTTACTTTTATCAACAATCACATTCCATTTTTTACCGTCATTTGAACCGTAAATCTTATACTGATGCATTTTCCCAAACGTTTTCCCCATAAACTCAACATCCTGATCGGCATAATTGATTTGAATAGCATTGATCGTAGAAACTTCCCCTAAGTCTGTCTGAAACCACTCTCCTGAATTTCCTGTTTTGGCACTCCAATAGGTTTTAATATCTTCATCCACCGCATAATTGGAATGATAACCGCCCAACGTCGATGAAACCTGAACCGGTTTATCAAAATTCAACAACATCCAACCTGCAAAAAGTCCTTTTGAAAAATCTTTTCCTTGTGCATATTGCGGAAGATAGGTCGGATAATCTCCGTACGCCGTGTTGCAGTACATCACATCATCTTTATCAAATCCTGCAGGCCAGATCCCTAATCTTCTTTCAAAATTATTTTTAGTTGAAATAAAAATCGTTGAAACATGCCACCAATTCTTGTAATTATCTTCAAAAGTTGCTCCATGTCCCGCTCCTCTCGCAAAACCTCCCGGTTTATAAGAAAACGGATTGTGCTGCTGATATTCAAAACCTTCCAAAGGTTTGTCACTTACATAAACTCCGTCAGAATATCCACTGAATTCCGTTGCAGGAGCTCCGTATTGCATATAATATTTTCCGTTATGTTTTGTCATCCAGGCTCCTTCCACGAAAGGCTGCAAAAAAACATTGTCATTATATTCCCCGAATCTTTCCCAACCATGATCTTCAGGTTTTAGCCTTAAAATCGGTTTTACAAACCCTTCTGATTGTAATGTTTTTGTTTTCACTTCAGTTCCCAGTAACGGCCATTCGTTGCTAGAGCCCCAATATAAATACAGTTTATTTTTATCTTCATCATAATGAAAAGCAGGATCCCAAGCTCCGACTTTTAAGGTATCAACAGCGATTTTCCAGTCGTCTTTTGTAGGATTTGTGCTTTTCCAGATCGGAAAATCCTGTTCCCATGTTGACCCAAAAACATACAAAGTATCTTTCATCGCCCAAACTGCGGGAGCATTCAGGTCATGAATATATTTTTTATCTCTGAGGAATTTTCTGTGTATAAATTTCCAATCGAGCATATCGTCGCTGTACCAATATCCTTCCTGATTGGTGGAGAAAAGGAACAGTTTATTTTTAAAATTAACAATCACCGGATCGGCTGTAGCACGGTGTTTCCCTTGTTTTGAAAAGACTTCAAACGGCGTGTAACCGTAATCGATATTGATGGGGTTACAAAATGTCTTTTGCTGAGCATTTAAGCTACATATTCCCAACAAAATCATTAATGAAAGGAGGTACTTCTTCATTTTCATATGTTTTAACTTATGAAGCAAAATTAGTTAACTTTTTTTGGTTTTTTCCAGATAAAGCCATCCAATAAGTAATGTGTAAGCTGCGGCACGACCAATAAAGGAATTAAGAATTGAAACCATTGTAACGAAACATTTAAATTCAATGAAAAATGTTCGTTCCAAACTAGAATTTCCCATAAAAATTCCTCAAAAAAAGCAAAACAAAGAATAACTAAAATGAATAAAAAAATTCCGAAAGTAGATCTGAAAACAGAAAGCCAGTTCAATTTCTGAGATTCTTTCTGCCTGATTTCTCTGATATAAATTAAAGCGACATAAGGAATTCCGTGTGAAATGACATTCAGAAAAGTGAACACCAAATCGTTATTAAAATAAACAATCCCAAAATACCATGAAAGATAAGTCCCTGAAATTAAAGCGATTTTGGGAATATTGAATTGTTTTGTTTTAAAAATTTCAAAGACTGTTTTTACTACCCAAATTATGAGTATGGAGAAATATAAAACGGTAATTAATTTCGTGTAATCCGGGATATTCTGAAGCCAGTTAAACTCATTTTCAACAAACCATGTAAAAGCTCGTGGAGTTTTAAACCAATACCACATCGGGAAAATTGTAGCGGAATACACCGCAATTTCATCGATTCTTTTGCTCCAGTTATTCGGTTCAAAACGTGCATAAATTCTCATGAAACCATATTGCTGCCTGATAAAATGAAAGACCGCGACCAAAGCCAAAACCGACCAGAATGTTAAGCTTCCGAACTGATATAAAATCAATCCCAAAACCCAGCTCAGCACCGGAATTCCGTAATACAAAAGCTTTCTTTTCTGAATTTCTTCTCTGACAAAATACGTTTTAAACAACGTTGAATATACATGTGCAACATCCACAAAAACGATCAGAAAAAGCCATGTATAGAAAGAATAATGATTTTCCAGCCCCTGAATTTGTTTCTGAAAAAGGAAAACAATCAGCAAAATCAAAAATGGCGGGGATAAAATAAACCAACTATCAGTCTTTACGTTATGTATCCAAGGTTGCCTCATAACATATCTTTTGCGGTTCTTAATCCCTGATAAAAGGCTTCCTCGAAAATTGAAATCCCTGATAAATCGGAGTGGGCGAAGAAAATTTTTCCGTCGATTGGCTGTTTTACTTCTTGTTTTCCAAAAATCTGATTCGGAACGGGAGCAATCATCGCATGACCGATCTTGTGAAACTGCATTTCAATAATAAAATCTTCAATTAAAGGATGCGCTTTTTTTAAATCATCCAACACCAGATTTTTAAGCTGATCTTCTTTTAAGGCATATAATTTTTTTCTTGCTTTTTTACAGTCAGCCGTTGAAAAACTTCTGTAATAAGTTATCACTTTTTCGCCTAAAATCTGATCTATATTTTGGTGTTGATCGTAAATATAACCCAACCCGTCCGAACCGTAAATTACATTATCCCAAGCCAATTCTTCATCACCCCCGAATTCATTTTTCAGCGTAATCGTCGTTAAAAGCCACGGAACATAATTAAAATTTCCAGCTCTTTTATGATTAAAAATTCTTTCGTTGACAAATTGCGGCGTTGCAAAAAGAACCTTTCCAGCAATGATTTTTTTGGTCTTTTTCTGAATGTTATCAAAACTTAAAACCTCAATAGTATCATTTATTTTAACATCGAAAACTAAATGATTCGGTGAAGATTTCCCATTTGTATATTTTGAAAAATGCTTTGCCAGTCGTGCATTTCCTTCAGGCCAGGTGAAAACCTGATCTTTATATTTTTTGCTCCAGTTATTTTTTCGTCCGGCAAAATAATGGATTCCTGCCCAAGCTGAAACATAGTCAATTCCCAATCCGTAATCGTCGCGACAGGAATAATCCAACAGCCAAAAGAGTTCTTCGGATTTAAAATTTTGTTGATGTAGCCAATCTTTAAAAATCATCTTTTCCAATTGTAGAACCTCATCTTCTGCACTGGAATCTTCAAGAGGAATGGCGAAAAAGTATTTTCCACTCAGGTCTTTTTTATCCCGGAAATGATCCATCATTTTAAAAAACCGATCCATTTCTTTCTGAGTTTCGGGAGAAATTCCTTTTTGGGGAACAATATCGTTTTGCCAAGAATTTTTGAAGAACAAACGTTCCTGTTGCGGAAAAGTCATTTGATATTCATCTAAAATCGGATCACCGTTTTCATCATCGCCTTGGTAAATTTTGCATTCTTTTAGAAATTCAATAATTTCAATATTTTCTTTATTCGGCAATGGTAAATAATGCGCTCCCAAAGGAAATTTCGAAAACTGATTTTGTCCGTTTGATGAATTTCCGCCCAAATGATTTTCCATTTCCAATAACAGATAATCATTTTCATTGTTCTGGCTGAAAAATCGACACGCCGAAAGTCCGGAAATACCACCACCAACAATGAGATATTTTGTATGAATTTCTTCTGTTGGTTTCGGAAAATCTTTAGCCCAAAGTTTATGACCGAAAACGTGGTTTGTTCCGGTGATTTTAAGCAATAAAGACTTCCCTTTCTTACTGCAATATTGTAAAAAAGGAATCATGAGACTGCCTAGAAATATGGTTTTCAGGAAATCTTTTCTACTGTACTTTTCCCCACTCTTCATCGAAATAGCGTACTAAAATTTGATTATCCAATCGATTGACTTCGATATCTTTCGTCTTCATATCTTTTGTGAAATATGACAATTGCGAGAAGTTATAATCGTAGAATTTTAAATTAGGAATTCGTCTGTAAATCTTATTATTGATCGGCTCAAAAGACGCCATCGAAAATCCCCACTCCCCGAAAGACGGAACATACGTATGATACGCCGAAGTAAACGGAAAAATCTGATTGATCGTTTTTTCTATACACCAGAAAGATTTCGGCGCAAAATAGGGAGAAGTTGTCTGAACAACAATTTTTGTATCAAGAGTTGCCAGTTTTTCCAATTCTTTGTAAAACTGTAGGGAATATAATTTTCCTAAGCTGTAATTGGATGGATCAGGAAAATCGATGATGATGACACCGAACTTTTGTTTGTTTTCTTTTACCCAAATATAAGCGTCTTTGTTGATCACTTTTAATTTTGGATTGGACAAAGAGCTTTGATTTAACTGGCGCATTGTTTCATTGGTTTTAAAGAAATTCGTCATTTCTCCATCCAAATCGACTAATGTAATATTTTTTACGTCTTTATATTTTAAGACTTCACGAACGGCAAAACCGTCACCGCCGCCTAAAATTAAAATGTTGTCGATATTTTTTGCCATCGACATTGCGGGATGAACCAATGCTTCGTGATAGCGGTATTCGTCAGTTGATGAAAACTGCAAATTATTATTTAAATATAATCTGAATTCGCGGCTATTTCTCGTTAAAACAATTCTTTGATAAGGTGAACTTTTAGTATAAACAACATTTTCACCGTACAATTTCTCTTCAGAATAAGACAAAATTTTATCCGAAAAAATGAAAAGTACCAGTAGAAAAATAAATGCTCCGATTGATTTTATCCTTAATGAAATCGGTTTTGAAAGTTCTCTTTTAAGATAAAAACATAAAAATATGGCGATCGAAATATTAATTAATCCAAAAAACAAAGGCGTTTTTACGATTCCTAACTGAGGAATTAAGACCAGCGGAAATAAAATCGAAGCCAGTAAAGCTCCGATATAATCGAAGGCGAAGACATTGGAGACTAAATCTTTAAACTGAACTCTATCCTTTAAAATGTTCATCAAAAGTGGGATTTCCACACCGACCAAACATCCTGTAAAAAATACAAAAAGATATAAAACCGCTTCAAAATGTGCCAACGTATTAAACAAAATAAACAGCACCACCGAACTGATTCCGCCGATTATTCCTACTAAAATCTCAATTTCCACGAACTTATCAATCAGATTTCCTTTGATGAATTTTGCGAAGTAAGAACCCACTCCCATCGAAAAAAGGTAAACGCCGATGATGAAAGAAAACTGCTTCACAGAATCTCCCAAAAGATAACTCGCCAAAGCTCCTGCAACCAATTCGTAGATCAGTCCGCAAGTCGCAATGACAAACACCGAAAACATTAATAACAGCTCAAGAGGAATCCTCTTCTTATCCATGAATTGCCGCGCTTATAATAATTGAAATCCCAATGATGAATGCTCCGAAAATTATCGCTAAAGCCGTGTTTTTATTCTGAGCGATCTCATGCCATGTTTTTTCCGGCGTTATTTTTTCGATGATAACATAACAAACCAGCAAAATGGCGATTCCTAAAAAAGAATAAATAATCGAATTGATGATGGGTAAAAAGTTTATCTGATCCATAGTTTATATTTTTATTTGTGATAATATCTGTAGTAGCCGACTCCTGAAGAATGATGTCTTCTTGTAGCTCCGTCGCGGTAGGTTTCTGTTTTTTCGCAGTCGCAGAATTGGTTTCCATTATAGGTAAGATAAGTAAACCAGCCCAGAAAAAAAATTCCGATAAGACACAACAGCCAGTTTTCTTTTATGTAATTGATAATTTTCATATTAAGATTGTGGATAAGGTGAGTTTGAACTGTTCAACCATTTACTCGATTCAAAAATTCTTTTTCCTAAATAACATGCTCCGACAAAAATGATTAATAAAATAATTACTATAGCAAAATTCCAGAAAGAAACAGGAAGCCATTCGGCTTTTATTTTTACTGTAGGATTGGTATCCGAATTTACTACATAATTGTATTCCGTAGGAACAGCATAAAAGAGAATAGAATCCATTTTCTGAACTTCTTTGGGCTCCTTTATCAGATTCATTCCCGTTAATTCATTCTTCAAAATTACTTTATCCGAGTAAGTTGTAATTTGAGACGTTTTATTATCCTTCATATAGAAATATCCCCTACCATCCTGAATAACGGAATAATTACCATTATCAACCTGATATCCCGATTTAAACGGATCAGAAATATTACTTTCCTTCTCCGCCGAAATTAAAAAATGGTATTTTCCCGGTGCGACGCCACAGAAATTAAATTCTGAGCTTTTACTTCCTTCACTCCAGTTTTCTCCGTCTTCATAACCGTGATATTCTTCAATATCTTTCGAAGTGTAGGCAATTTCATTTGTATTTTCATTCACCAGACTTAATCCCACATTCGCCCAGGAATTATCTACATTAGAAGAAACATCAACCTTCAAAGGTGCGGAACCACCCGATAATTCGAAGCTTTTGCTCACCATTTCTTTGTCCTTTACATCTGCAAAATTGATTTCCTGTTCGAAAACAGACTTATTCGTTCTGGATGTAACGACATACAATTGAACAAGGCAAATCAATAAGGCTGTAATAGCCATAACATTTATAGTCTGTCTAAAATTAAAATAAAATGGCTGTATAATTCCAACTCCTGAATAATTCGGTAGATTTTGAATATGGAAAGCTTTTTTTACCTTGTGTTTAGAAATATGTCTGCCAAAAAAATATTCATTTGAACCTTTTGACTGTTCCTGAGAAATCATCTGAGTTGCATTAACATATTCTCTGTAAGTTGCCAATCCGAAATCCAGCCTATCTTCAAAAAAACCGGAAGCTGCATGAATATAACATTCCGTAGTTTCATACCAACGGTAATTTCTTCCATGTAATTCTGCTGCTTTTCCGTTCAGTTTTTTCTTGACATCCATTCCATTGATTGAATGAAGGAAAACCCAATGCCCATCGCTTTCACTTAAAAAAGCATCATTTCCTTTATAATCTTTCAGAAAATATTCTCTCCAAAAAATACTGGTTCCATATTTTCGGATGACAATTCCTACGATATTGTATTCAATGTGGTTGATAATTCCTTTTTGTCCTATTTCCAGAACAACATTTTCCACAGGTTTTTTAACAACTTTTGTAGAAGTATTTTTATCAATATCAATAAGATTCGAGCAAGATCGGCAAATATATTCTGTGATCTGAAAATCTACATCAATCTTATTCTCAGTCTTACACAAGGGACAAGTGTAATGCATTTATCTGTAAATTTTGTGTTTCTGAATGGTTTTAGCTTTAAAATATTCCACAACCTCATCGGCAATTTTTTCAACTTTTGCGGTGTTGTCCTGCGTGTAATTGCAAAGAAAAACATCGAAAGTAAGCTGTCGAAATTCCGGCCAGGTGTGAATGCAAAGGTGAGATTCTTTAAGACAAACCGCCGAAGTAAAACTCTGATTTTCAAAAACATGGTTGGTAATTCCTACAATTTCCACGTCTTTTGTTTCCAGCATACTTTTCGTAAATGCCAAAAAACCTTCACCGTCTAATAACAAAGCTTCTGACTCCGTTTCCAAAGTCAGAAGAATATGTAAACCTTTACTGGTTGCTGATTCCAATTAATTATATTTTCAGCAAATATATTATTTTTTTGGTAAGAAAACTTCGGCAAGCATACAACGTGCACTTCCTCCGCCGTTTACCTCAATGGTATTTAAATCTGAATAGATGATTTCGCAGTATTTTTCAATCGCTGAAACCTGATTTTCGTTTAAAGATTTATAAGCTGTTTCGCTCATTACTAAAAACTTTTCGCCGTCTTTATTTTGAACCTGAAGCATATTTCCTGCAAATTGCTGCATTTGCTCTTCAGAAATTTCGATGATTTCTTTTCCTGAATTTTTAATGGTTTCGATAACTTTGCTTCTTTCCAGTTCATTATCGATACAATCCAGACAAATTACAACGAATTTATCTGCAACACACATCATAACATTGGTATGATAAATCGGCAGTCTTTCTGAACCTACCGTTTGAAATGAATGGAAAACAATCGGTGTAAAACCATATTTTTCGCAAAACTTTCTAAATAAATTTTCATCCAACCTCAAAGAAACCGAACCGTAAGCAATTTTATTATCGTGATCGAAAATCATACTTCCCGTTCCTTCCAGAAAGTGACCCTGAATTTCAGCAAGTGACCAATCATCAATTTCATCAACATCAAATCCTTGATCTTTAATAGTTTCAATGATATCTTCTCTTCTTTCTACTCTTCTGTTGGAAGCAAACATCGGATACAAAACCACTTTCCCATCATTGTGAAAGCTTACCCAGTTGTTTGGGAAAATAGAATCCGGCGTGTGAGGATCTAATGTATCTTTAACAGTAATCACATTAATTCCTTTGCTTCTTAATTTTTCAGCAAAAGCTTTAAATTCCGTCAAAGCCTTAAACTGAATATCAAAGCCTTTCTGCTCCACCTGAAAATAATTGTTTTTTGCCGTTTCTTCGTTAAAACCGAAAGCAATCGGCTCTATCATTAATACTGTATCTGTTGTTTGCATGCTGTTTGGGTTTGAGGTGTTGTTGGGTTTGAGAGTTTTAGTGTTTTAGTGTTTTAGTGTTTTAGTGTTTTAGTGTTTTAGTGTTTTAGTGTAAAAATATTTCTTATTGATTTGTTGAGGAAAATGTACACCAATTCTGCGATTGACTCATCATATTAACCAACATCCCGATTATTTGATTATACTGATTATTTAAATTATTAAACTGTTCTTCATTAATGTATTTACACGCAAATGTAAACTGAAGCCAGGTTTGCGTTTCTCTTGCTTCACCTTCAGAATCGGTGAGTTTGGCAACAAAAGACTTTTCATATTTCCTTTTTCCCCAAGCTTCACTGATATTGGCTGAAACCGATCTCGACGAGCGTCTGATTTGGTCTGTAAGAGAGTAAAGTTCTTCTTTAGGAAAAGATTTCGACAATTCATAAATCGTCATTGCCGTTTCAAAAGATTTTTGAAAAACTTTTAAATCCTGATGAAACCTAATTGTTGACATATTTGTATTTTCAACTAAAATAAGAAAATATCAATAATACTTCAATCCTCAATCCCAAAATTCTCCAACTCCAAAACTCTATTACCCTCCGACACTTTTACTCTCTAACAAGAGGCATCGTAGAACAACGCAACAATCCTCCCATTTTAGAGATTTCTCTGTAAGGAATTTCTTCAACGGTCATTCCCCATTCGTTTCTCAGGTGATCGTTCATTCTGGTGAATGCTTTGTCTGAGACTACAATTTCCGGAGAAATAGAGAAAATATTCGGACACATGTCAAACATTTCTTCAGAGGTTACGTGAAAACAGTTTTCTTCACCAAAAATATCGATAATTAAACGGTAATCGCTTTCGTCTACAAAACCGTCTTTATAAATAATACATTTGTCTTTACCGATAGGATTGAAAGTACAATCTAAGTGTAAAATACCTTCGTATGGAATCTTATCGTTTTTCTTTAATTCAAGGTCGATAATTCTCTTTTTCGGAAAATATTCCTTAAGAATTTCGATGGCATATTCGTTGGTTTCTTGCTGTTTTATAGCTTCTGTAATCTTCACTGAAACATGTTCCGATAAACAAGAAATCATTCCAGACAATAACGTCGCCACCTTCAATATGAGCTGTTTCCGGAAGATTAATAATTTTCCTCCAAGCTACTTTTTCAAAAACCTTTTTGTAGGCTTCCTGTTCATCGGCTCTGTCTGCGATGACATTGGAAATAATCATTTTATCATCAATCACAAAAGCGACATCTCTTGCAAAAACCTGATTATAATCTTTGATGATGCTCGGACGAAGAACCTCAACATCATATTTCTTTAAAACGGCTTCAAAAGCATTCATCTCATTGATGATATCCGTTTCTACGGGATACATATTATGTTCAATTGAATAATATGACTTCGCATCATAGCTTTCTTCCAGCGTCGGAATTCCTCCCATTGAATTGGGTTGACCTAAAACCACAGATTTCAGCCTTCCCGTTTCGTTTTTTATATTTAGTTTCATAAAGATCTATGCAATGCTACAAATATAAGTAAAGGTCTGTATCTGCGAAACTTTTAAAATGTTTTATAAATGAAAGTCGAGTTTTACACTAAAAATTATTTAAAATCCAGTTTTTACAATTGCAGTTTCTCAAATAACACGTATTTACTCTTGATTTAAAATGATTTTCCAGATATTTATTTACGAAGCAATTCTTTATTCTTTAACAATATCTAAAAATTATTCAATATTTACTCTCCCTTTTCTGCCTTTAAGGTTTAAATAAAATATAGAATCATTTTTATCTTTCATAAAGTAATAACGTCGAAGATTAATCTGAAGTTTATTTTATGATTTTCTCTCTTTTAATCAGGACAATAAACTCTTTAATTTAAACGCAGAGTTCACAAAGATTTTTTTAACGATTCATCGCTTTTAAGCTACACAAAGGCGTTCTACTTAAAAAAGAACACAAAGTTTTTCTTTATTTAAATAGTTTAGATTGAAAAACGGGTATTCAACATATAATCCTGTTTATCTGGCTCTGTTTTTTGTATATTCTTTGTCTGATATTTTGAGTTTCCAAAATTGTAGCTTAAAGACAAAATCAACTTTTGAGTATCCCACCAATGTGTAAATCGATTATCCATAATCTGTTTGTGCCTGAACTCCAAACGTTGGTCGTAAGAATCAAAAATATTGTTGAAGCTTATTTTCGTATTCAGTTTATTATCAAACCATGCTTTTTGAACCGAAATATCAACTGTATATCTTGGCTTAATTATATATAAACTATTCCCGGTTTTGGATTCGTAATTGGCAAAAAGATTAATTGTATAGCCTTTAGGCAAAGAAAAAACCTGATTTAACCTCATCTCGTAATTATAAATTTTCAAGGCAAAAACTTCATCCAGATACGGTCTGAATTCGTGATTATAATATCCCGTGATTTGAGTATTTATATTCCACCACTTTGTTATTTTCACGGGAAAACTCGTTTCTATAATGGCAAAATTTCGATAAGGCAGATTGGCTCCTAAATATTCCAACACATTCGTTTCAGGATTATAGATAGGATATCGCGTCATCACATCTGTTTCTTTGCCCATGGTAAAAGCCGTTACCCAATTTTTATATCGATACGTTGCTTTCATCTGATTGGTAAAAGAAGGTTGCAAATAAGGATTCCCGATCCAATAATTCAGCGGACTGTAATAAAACCTGAACGGATTAAGCTGTGAAAAAACCGGTCTTGTCATTTTTCTGCTGTAAGAAAATGAGAGCTCACTTGATTTGTTGAAGGCATAACTTGCGCTGAAAGATGGCAGCCATTTCAGATAATTTCTTGAGACCACAGAATCTACGGTTACCGCATTAGAAATACTTTGTGTATTTTCAAATCTTAATCCTGCACTAATCTGAAGCTTATTAAATTTCTGACTGTACGCCAAATATCCCGCAACTATCTTCTCTTTATATGAAAATTGATTGCTTCTCGTCGGATCAAAAACAAATTGCTGATTCACCGACAACGTATCATATCTAATCATATTATTCGTTTTAGTATCACTCAATTTTACACCTGCCTCGAAAGTTGCATCTTTTATTTTCTGAGAAACATCAACTTGCCCTGTATAAATACTAATTTTGTTGAGCAGATCAGATTTCCAATAAGATAAAAGCTGTGAAGTCGGCTTATCGCTATTTATAAAATCATCTTGCTGCTTATTTTTAACCGAAAGATAGTTGCCTAAAAAATTCAGCTTAAAATTTTTGTACTGGAAAGAATAATCTGTGGTTATTCCGTAATTATCTTGAAAATAGTTGCTCGGATTTTTACTTTCTGTATTAAAAACCAACTGCGTTTCATCTTTATTTACAGTATACAATGATCCCAAACGAATTCGATCACTATCTCTGAAGTTACCTCTTACATTGATGCCAAACCTATTTTTGTCATTCAATTTATAATCGATTCCCATTTGAACAGTATAAATTTCTGTATCATCTTTTTGGTAAGTCTGCGTACTCATCACATTCGTATTTGCCAAGCGTTGCAATGCATTATAACGATATGTTGAGATACCATTATTATACCCTAACTGTAAATTATAGCTTATCTTTTCCGTGTTATAAGAAAGATTAAGGCTGTTTTCTTTATAATTAAATGTATTGATACTCGTGTTTCCGATATAATTTCCTATCCAGCCGAGATTGGTATTTTTCTTTAATTTAATATCAATAATTCCTTTAAATTCGGCATCATATTTTGAAGAAGGATTTGTATTGACTTCAAGAGATTCTACCATTTCCGGCGACAGAGATCTCAGATAAAACTGCAGTTTCCTGACTGCTCATGACCACAGGTTTTCCATTGATAAAAATGGCAGGACTGGTTCTTCCTCCAACAAAAATCCCATCTTCAGAATCTACCGTCACACCCGGAGTTTTTCTTAAAACCTCAAGAATATTGGTTGATGTTTTAAAATCTTTATTACCGGAAACATTCATCACAATATTTCCCTGATTGAGTTTTAAATTTCTGCGAGAAGATTGAATAATAACTTCTGAAATTGTTGCGATCGAATCTTTTTGTTTTATAGAATCGGAAACTTTAGCATTGAGAATTTCCTGAGACTTTGCAAAAAACGATAAGAAGAGCAACAAGATAAAAATCCATAATTTGGCGTTCATAAACTTTAAATTTTATGAGACCAAAAGTATTGGACGTCGATGAAAAGTAGGTTTTGAAGTTAAAATTCCGAAGTACAGAATTATAAATTTGAACTCTGGAGTCCCGTCTCAGAAGGCATTTGAGATTGTTTGTACAATAGCGGTGTTGTACTCATTATTTTCTTGAAAGTAGAAAAGAAGGTGGATTTAGAATTGAATCCTACTTCATATCCTATCTCTTCAATTTTCAGATAAGAGCCGTTTTCAATTTTTTCACAGGCTTCATTGATTCTGTATTCATTGATGTAGGTTGAAAAACTTTTACCCAGATTATCATTCAGTAATTGTGAAAGTTGATGGGCTGAAATATTCATTTTCAAGGCTAGATCACTTAATTTTAAATTCGGATTTTTATACAATTCTTCCGTATTCATCAATCTTTCTAATTTGGAAACAAAACTATCTGCCTGTTGATCTGATATTTTTTTATTGGAATATTTACTTTCTTCTTTTACTGTTACTGATCTGTTTTTATTGTTGAAAAAGATCAAAACATTCCCATACAAAAGCAAAGAAAATACAAGACTTCCACCCGCACAATACACTTGAATCCATCCTGTGGACATCAGTTGATATGCGAAAAAGATGATCACATTACTTAATAAAACAGGAAGGATAAACTGAGTAGGGTTCTTTCCTTCTTTTTTTGAAAAAATATAATATTCATAAACTGATAGAAAAATGAAAACCGTCCAAACTCCATAAATAAATCTAGCAAAATTATCATCCCAAGTAATAGGGAAAATTAAATACAAAAGCCCGACTATACCAAGAATCAGTGTGAGAATACCAAAAGAGTTCCCAGCGTTTTTAAGATTAAACTGCTCTTGTAAAAAAGAAGAACGGACATAATAATACAAAGCCGGCCCCGTAAAAAATAGCGCCGATAAACCCAAATGTGGGATAATTCTAGGCCAATCCGGATAAAAATAAATACATACAGAAATTCCTACGCGAATGCTTAATGTCAATAAAATTAATCCTAAGAAGAAATCCGGAATATGTTTCATTTTTTTCACAAACAACAGGTAAATCCCAAGCAGAAGCCCGTTAAAAGCTCCTATTACACTAAAAAAAAATAACATCTGTTGTCCGAAACTCATTGTTTGTTACCATTTTATGAAAGGTAAATTTAATAAATTCTGAGAAGTAATTTTAGATAAAAGTATAAAATATTATTTTTCAGCCCTATTTTCTAACCGATTGAAAATAACCGTTCTAAGATGTTCTTCATTTTTATCGCCCCATTCACCAAGAACAGCGATCACCGGAATCAAAGTTTTTCCAAAATCGGTAAGGCTGTATTCTACTTTTGGCGGAACGACGGCATAGATTTTCTTTGTAATTAAGTCATGCTCTTCTAATTCCTTCAGCTGAATATTCAAAACTCTGCGGGAAGCATCCGGAATTTTCTTCTGCAACTCACTTGGTCGCAGAAAACCTTCATTAATAAACCACAACAGACGGATTTTCCACTTGCCGTAAAGAACTTCACCGATTAAGTCTAGTCCACAATTTAAGTTGGGCGGAATTTTTCTTTCATACATATCACAAAATTACTCAATGTTCTAAAAACAACAATAGGGGAAAAATTTTTCCCTATATGAATCGTATTTCCGTACTTGTATAAACTCATCATACTCCTGAAATTTGTACCAAACTTTAAATATATGAACGAGCAATTTAATTTCAATAATGAATTAAGCAACAAAACAGCTTTGGTAACCGGCGGAACAAAAGGCGCAGGAAAAGCCATCGCAGAAAGATTATTAATTGCAGGTGCAACAGTAATCGTAACCGCAAGAAATCAACCGGAAATGATGAATGAAAAACTTCATTTTATCGCCGCAGATTTAAGCAAAGCTGAAGGGACACAAAAAGTTGTCGATGAAGTCTTATCCAAATTCGGAAAACTTGATATTTTGATCAATACTCTTGGAGGTTCAGAAACTCAAGGTGGCGGATTTTCTGTTTTGACGGATGAAGATTGGGAAACATCACTTCAGACCAATTTATTAGCTCCTGTTCGTTTAGACAGAGGATTTTTACCACAAATGATCGAACAAAAACATGGTGTAATTATTCATATCGCATCAATTCAGGGGAGATTGCCGCTTTATGATTCTACTTTGCCTTATGCGGCGGCAAAAGCGGGTTTGATTAATTACAGCAAAGGTTTATCAAAAGAAGTTTCCTCAAAAGGAGTTCGTGTTTTGACGGTTTCACCAGGTTGGATTATGACAGATTCTGCGACGAGAATGATGGAACGTATTGCTGAAAGTTCGAATTCAACAATAGAAGAAGCGACCCAAAGTGTGATGGATGCATTGGGAGGAATTCCCATCGGAAGACCTGCTCAACCGGAAGATGTTGCAGAGTTTGTAGGATTTCTGGTTTCTCCGAGAGCCAGTTATTTAACCGGAACTGAATATGTGATTGATGGAGGAACGATTCCTACTATTTAAATTATATTTTAAACTTTTGTATTTTAGTCACGTATTAAAATGACAATGAGAAAATCTGATAAATCCATTCATAGAATTTGTATTGCTAAGATCAAAAGAAGTACCATGAAGCCTTATGATTTCAAATGGTCAATATTTTACGAAAATGATTCTAGGGGTTTATTTCAGAATTATCCGTTTGAACTACATGATGATGAACTGATTATTTGTTCATCCATTATTGATTCATCCAATTTTAGCATTTTAACAACTAGAAAACTCATCACCAATGAAAATGGAACTCTCCATTTTGGAAGTTTAATTAATGCTAAAAATAGATTGTACGGAGATTTTAAAAGTAAAGATGAAGATTTTACTTTTGGAAAGGTTGAACTGGAAAGTGGGGAGATCTTAAAATATTTTATCGAAACAAGAAGAGCTTCAATGATTATGGTACAAGGTATAAAAACCGCAATAGATATTCAAGTAATAACAGAAGCACAAGTTGAAAAGGTTGCTAATATTTGGAACAATAAAGTCAACAAGCGATTTAATAATGATTAAAATTAAATACAAAGCTTGAAATTTTATTTATAGTTAAATCATTATAATTTGTCATAATATTTTATATCTTTGAGCATGTGCTATTCAATAGATTTTCGCAAGCAATTATTTAAGATTAAAGATCAAGACAATCTTACTTATCAAGAAGCCAGTGAACGATTTGGCGTTCCAATAAGAACACTTTTCAGATGGAATAATTGTATAGAGCCCAAAATAAAACGCAACAAACCATCAACAAAAGTTGATGTCGAAGCTTTACGACAAGATGTTGTAGAAAACCCTGACCATTACCAATATGAACGAGCCAAGAAATTTGGAGTAGGTCAAAGCACGATATTCTATGCTTTAAAGCGTTTGGGAATAAGTAATAAAAAAAACGCTATTCCATCCAAAAACTGATCAACTCTCTAGGCTTATCTTTCAATTAAAATTATTCCGATACGAGTTTATAGAAAAACGATCTATTATTTATCTGGATGAAAGTGGCTTTGCATTAGATATGCCAAGAGAAAATGGTTACAGTCAAAAAGGAGAAAAATGTTATGCAAGTAAAGATTGGCATGCCAGAGGAAGGGTAAATGCTATCGGAGCAATAACGGACTTCAAACTATTCAATGTTTGCTTATTCAATTGTAATATAGATGCTGATGTATTCTTCGCCTGGCTTACGCAAGAATTGTTACCTTCTATTGCTCCTAATTCAGTTATTGTGCTGGATAATGCTACTTTTCACAAAAGAGAAGATGCTCTATTGAAGGTTCAAGAACAAAGTCATATTTTGCTATTTCTTCCGCCTTACAGTCCAGACCTAAATCCAATTGAAAAAAAGTGGGCACAAGCAAAAAGCATAAGAAGAAAATTCGGATATACACCAGGAGAGCTTTTTATTTACGCAGATTTGTGACATTTTATTTTGATTTAACTATAGTTTTAATCATAAAATTCCAGCCTTAAAACAAAAAATCCCAAGCAAAAACTTGGGAGTTTAATTTTATATCTATCAGATATTATCTGTTCATCATATCGATATAGTCTCTTTGTTGAGCACCTTGGTAAACCTGTCTTGGTCTTCCGATCGGGTCTCCTTTTATTCTCATTTCTTTCCATTGAGCGATCCATCCCGGAAGTCTTCCTAATGCAAACATTACAGTGAACATTTCTGTAGGAATTCCTAATGCTCTGTAGATGATTCCTGAATAAAAATCTACGTTTGGATATAATTTTCTTTCGATGAAGTATTCGTCTTCAAGAGCTACTTTTTCTAATTGCATTGCAATTTCAAGCGCTTTGTCTTCAATTCCTAATGCAAGTAATAAATCGTCAGCAGCTTTTTTGATGATTTTTGCTCTTGGATCGAAGTTTTTGTACACTCTGTGTCCGAATCCCATTAAACGGAAGCTATCGTTTTTATCTTTCGCTTTTTCAACCCACTTGTTAACATCACCACCATCTTTTTCGATCAATTCAAGCATTTCGATAACCGCTTGGTTTGCACCACCGTGAAGTGGACCCCAAAGTGCAGAAATACCTGCAGAAACTGAAGCAAAAAGACCTGTGTGAGCAGAAACCTACCATTCTTACAGTAGATGTAGAACAGTTTTGCTCATGGTCTGCGTGAAGGATTAATAATTTGTCTAAAGCTCCAACTACAACCGGATTGATTTCGAAATCAGCATTTGGTTGTCTGAAAGCCATTTTGTAGAAGTTCTCTACATAGTTTAGGTTGTTGTCTCCGTGGTTTAATGGAAGACCCAACGTTTTTCTGTACGTCCAAGCAGCAAGGTGAGCAAATTTAGCGATAAGCAATTCTGCAGCAAGGTCCATCTCTTCTTTAGAATTTACGTTAACCGCTTTCGGGTTGAAGGCAGTTAAAGCAGAAGTTAAAGAAGATAAAACTCCCATTGGGTGAGCAGAACGAGGGAAAGCATCGATGATTTTTTTCATCTCCTCTGCTACGAAGTTATATTTTTTGATATTACCGTTAAAGGTATTGAATTGGTCTTGAGTTGGTAAGTTACCGTGCAACAAAAGGTACATTACTTCTGTGAAGTTAGATTTCTCTGCAATCTGCTCGATTGGATATCCTCTGTAGAATAATTCTCCTTTGTCTCCGTCTAAGTAAGTGATTTCACTAAGGGTAGCTCCGGTATTTTTGTAACCTAAATCTAACGTGATTAAACCTGTCTGGTCTCTTAATTTTGAAATATCGATTCCTCTGTCTCCGATAGTACTATCTACGATAGGATATTCATATGAATTACCATCGTAATTCAATATTACTTTGTTGTCTGACATTATTTAATTTATTTTTTTTTAAATATACTACTTATTACAAAATACGGCAAACTAAAAATTTCGCTTGCCGTTATTTATAAATTCGATTAATTATCTTTTGATTTTAAAAGCATCCAATCCTGGGAAAACTGCAGTTTCGCCTAAAGCTTCTTCAATTCTCAACAATTGGTTGTACTTCGCCATTCTGTCTGATCTTGAAGCTGAGCCTGTTTTAATCTGCCCACAGTTCATTGCTACTGCTAAATCTGCGATTGTAGAATCTTCAGTTTCACCTGATCTGTGAGACATTACAGACGTAAACTTGTTGTGTTGAGCCATTTGTACCGCTGCCATTGTTTCAGAAAGAGAACCAATTTGGTTTACTTTTACAAGGATTGAGTTTGCAATTCCTTCTTTTACCCCTCTCGATAATCTTTCAACATTCGTTACGAATAAATCGTCACCAACCAATTGTACTCTGTCACCGATTTTATCGGTTAACATTTTCCAACCTTCCCAGTCATTTTCCTGCATACCGTCTTCGATAGAGATAATAGGATATTTATTTGCCAATTCAGCTAAGTAAGAAACCTGCTCGCTGCTTGTAAACTGAGCAGCATCCGGAGTCTGGAATTTTCTGTAATCGTAAATTCCGTCTTTATAGAATTCTGAAGCAGCACAGTCTAATGCGATCATTACATCGTCACCAGGTTTGTAACCTGCTTTTTCAATTGCCTGAAGCAAAGTATCCAAAGCATCTTCTGTTCCTTTGAAAGTTGGTGCAAAACCACCTTCGTCACCTACAGCCGTAGAAAGACCTCTAGAATGAAGAATAGCTTTCAAATTGTGGAAAATCTCAGTTCCTTTTCTCAAAGCGTGAGAGAAAGAATCTGCTTTTACAGGCATTACCATAAATTCCTGGAACGCGATAGGTGCATCTGAGTGAGAACCACCATTGATAACATTCATCATCGGAACCGGAAGTGTATTGGCATTAACACCTCCAACATATTTATATAAAGGTAATTTTAGTTCGTTTGCAGCAGCTTTTGCAGCAGCCAAAGAAACACCAAGAATTGCATTAGCTCCTAAGCTTCCTTTGTTGCTTGTTCCGTCTAAATCAATCATTATCTGATCGATAAGATTCTGATCAAAAACAGGAAGACCCACCAATTCCGGTGAAATTACTTCTCTTACATTCTCTACAGCTTTAGAAACACCTTTTCCCATCCATTCTGAACCACCATCACGCAATTCAACCGCTTCATGTTCTCCCGTAGACGCTCCAGAAGGAACTGCAGCACGACCCATCGCACCACTTTCCGTGAATACATCTACTTCAACTGTAGGATTTCCTCTTGAATCCAAAATTTGTCTCGCTTCTATGTAAGAAATGTAACTCATTGTTCTTTTTTTATAGTTTAGACAAATTTAATCAATTTTTAACTTTTGAAAGCACGGAAGGGCTAATTTATACGTTTATTCTGAGTTAAATTTTAGTTAATATTGAGATTGCTGTAATTCATGATTTGAAACAATAATAAAACCTCCAAATTTTAAATTTTGGAGGTCAGAAATAAAATTTATTCGTTTTATTGAATTTTCCTTTTGGTTCCAATACCACTTAAAAAAGATAATCCTGCAATTACATTTCCTTTTTTAATAATATTATTGTCAAAATCTTTGCCTAACGAAAGCGTTAAATGCTGATTGGCAAATATTGCATAGTCTAAATTCAAAACACATTTCCAAGTAGGTTTTAAATCTGATCCCGAAATAAAACTTCTGTATAAACCTTCCAAACTTCCTGTAAATTTTGAGTCTTTAGGGGAGTATTCATACTTTACGCCAGCATCAAATGTTGAGAAATTCCCTTCTGGTTTGAAGTCTTCGACAGTCATCCAATCACTTTTGGGATTGTACATATAACGAACAAGAAGCAAAGGAGTTCCTGACTTTTCGGTTGCATAACCCAAAACCGTCCATACACCTGCGTTATATATTTTAGAATTATTAAATCGCTTTTCTTTGAATTGGATACTTGTACCGCCTGCGAAATCTAATAGAAAACCCGTACGTACAATTTTAAAATCTTTTTGAATAGCTTGAATCTCGGCTAGATTAACTATATAATCCTCATTCGATTTTTCAACTGCATTTTTAGACATAGATTTTAATGAATCTATCCTGTTGTTCATATCCACTAATAAAATCTTATATTTAGTAGAGCTTTTAATTTCTTCTTGTTTAGAATCATTTCTTCCCGCCGGCTCCAGCATTTTTCCCATTTTAGATTTAATTCTCTTCAATTGGTTATCAGCGTCTATAATATTATCAATCTCGCTATCTTCAAGTACAAAACCAGAATGCCTTGTTAATAGTTTTTTCAATAAAGCATGCTTTGTACGGGTTTCTTGATTAGCATATCCCCTTAATACAGAAAATTTCAAACCTACTGCCGTATAAATAGAATTTCCTATCATATTTTCTGCATCCTCATCTATATTTTTAACAGCAAATGATAACACGAATGTCTGAGGAATAGAATGCTTATTCGTCAACATTTGAGATATGGATTTGTCACTTTTATTTGGAGATATCCAATAAGGAGCAACATCTACTGAAAATGATCCCTTTTCAATAAAATTAAAAGAAAGATTCTGAAGTCCCACCATTAAAGTTGCCACGTCTGTCGGTTTATTAATTTCACTATTTGCGACTCCCAATAGATTCGATGCGGGAGAAGCTGGTGCTTGTAATAATTCTGGGCTTACTTGTCCAAAAAGGATATTTGAAACCACAATTAATAAGACATAAATTATTTTCATCGCATTATTTTATATAAAATCTATAAATGCCACAAATGCCGTAACACCAATATTGTCTATTTTAGAAGACACATGATATTCTGCATCTTTATAACCTCCCGCAAATGTAATGGTGAACATACAAGGAGTTCCTTCTTCACCAGAGACACTTCTTACGATTTTTATTCTCTTTCCGTGAAGATCTCTATTCACACCAATTGTTGCTGTTCCACCTTCAGGAATTTCATGAACTTCTCCATTTAATTTATATTGTGCATTTCCTGCAGTTACAACGCCACTTATTGAAGTTCTCAAGGAAACATCTCCCCCTTCAAGATCAAGTACATTATATTGTGCATAAAATACCGAACGCTCAGCCAGACTATATTTTACAAGTTCCTTTGGAGTTAAAGCGATCACACTGTTTTGTTTTGTTTTTGTTGCCATGATTTTTAGTTTTTTGATTAACAGTTCAAAGTTCCTCTTAAAATAAACCCAAGTCAATTACCCAAACGGGTGAATTTCACAACAAAAAACAGCACCATAAAATGATGCTGTTCGTATTTTATTTTGAAATTAATTATAAATCGATTCTGAAAAACAAATGCGTTCCGTTTTCAGTGGTTACTTCGCAATGCCCGTTTTGTTCCTTCATTCTGCGTCTCATATTTCGAAGTCCGTTTCCTTCCGATTTTTCGGGATTGATTCCAATTCCGTTGTCGGAGATTCTCATCATGAATTCTTGACCTTTCTGGATAAATGAAAGTTTTAACTGGTTAGATTCGCTGTGCTTGTAAGCATTATTCAGAGCTTCTTTTAAGCATAAAAACAGATTTCGTCTTTGTTCTGTCGTAATTGTCGTTTCAAAAATTATATCTTGATCTTCAATGACAAGTTGAATTTTTGTCTTTTTAAGGAAATTATGAGCATACATTTTTGAGTAATCTATAAAACTTCCTAATGTATCGTTTCCGGAATTCAGACTCCAAAGCATTTCTCTCATGGAAAGATTCATTTCTTCAGAGGTTTTCAACATTTCATCGATATCACTTTTTAAATCATCATTTTCTGCCCGTTGTTTTAAAAATTCTGCCTGAAGTTTTAGTGCAGAAATCCCTGCTCCAAGATCGTCGTGCATGTCGTGAGAAATTCTTTCACGCTCTTGTTCTATTGATTTTTGTTTCTCGAGTTCTTTTTGAAGGAGCTGGTTTTGGTGTTCGGATTGTTGAAGCTGTTTTTCTTTCAAATTCAGAAGCTGCTTTCTGTTATATACTAACACAATGAAAATAATGAAAACAACAAATAACATCACTACAATTATTGCAGTTATATATACTATCTTTATTTCTACAGGAAGATTTTTCATTGTTTACAAAATAAGCCTCGTAAGAATAGTGAATATGTAATTATATTAATCATAGTAAATACTTTAGAAATTTCTTTTAAAAATTCAGGGTCTTTTTTATCAAAAAAATACATAGGAAACATCCTGAAAATATAAAACATCGCCCAAAATAATAATGAACTGCTAATCCAAAAAAAGTATAAATTCAAAATATTTTCCTCTTGATTTTTATTTGATATTTTTTTGTAAAACCAAAACAGAGAGATAAAAATTAAAAAAATACAATAGAGATACCCTGTAATAATTGAATAATTAGTTTTGGATATGAAAATAAATATTCCTCCCAATATAAAAAATGAAAGCGATACTACTTTAATTACATAACTATCTTTAATTTCTTTACTATAAATGTATCCAAAATAGATTATACAAAACAGATCCAAATAATTATACATTCTTGCCGTTATAAAGCCCGCTTTAGTAGTAAATAATATTTCAATTAGTATTGTTATCCCAAAATAAAGCCAGAATAATTGTTTCCATAATCTCTTATAGACTATGGAAACAATAAAATTCATAATAATTATGATATAGTATAATACATCAAGAGTATCCATTTTTTAGCAATTTCCAGGAGGGCAAAGACCATTTCTGTCAAAAACTGCTACATCCGGAAGTTCCTGGTATTCAGAAGTTATTTTCCCAAATGTCATCATGTAAGTATATCTATTTATATATGATACTCCATGAGGATTCTTAGTATCATTATCCATACAAATACAAGGGAAACATAAAACACATTCAAATCCATTTTTAATTAAGTAATCATACACATTTCTTGTTATTTCAAATTTTCTTGTATTTCTTATTTCTTCATATCCTAAATCAATACGATAACTATCTAAAGTTTTTCCAAAATTATCATTAAAATCAATAATATATTGTGAGTCTACCAAAGTAGGTTCTTCTACATCATTTATTCTATAATAATTTCCATGCTCTTCTATACAAAAAATGATGTCATCTCCAACCTGTCCTAAATAAATTTCGATTTTATCATTTGAATTTTTAAATAATTTTTCTAAAACTTGTTTATAAATACGTTCTGTTGTTTGAAATTTTTTATCAAACTTCGCATTATCTACAAAAGCCCTAATAAAATTCCCAGGCTCTTTTGCTCCTGCAGGAAATTCTTCTGAATCTGATCCATCAATGAAATTTATACTACTATATAGCTTTATATTTTTAAAATTCTTATTGCTTATAAAAGATTTATAAGTGGTCTTATTATTCTCTGAAATTAATTCATTACAGAGTTTTATAATTTCATTTAAAGTATCTGAATTGATTCCATGCTGTACATACTCTTCTTTTATTAGATTAGAAATGTTATCAATTTTGTCTGGATTTTTCATAACTCTTAGTTTTTAAAATGGTTAAATTTATTAATAGCCTCCACTTTGTTGTTAACGTGGAGTTTTCTGTAGATGTTTCCGATGTGTTTTTTTACGGTGTCGATACCTATGAATTTTTTGTCGGCAATTTCTTTGTAGAGAAGACCTTGAGATAGAAGCTCCAGCATTTCCTTTTCGCGTTTGGTGAGTTCGTCGAAGCCTTTTATTTCGGGAAGTTTTCTTTCAAAATGACTTAAAACTTTTCGGGCAATTGAGAAGCTCATCGGTGCACCACCGTTGTAGACATCGCGGATAGAAGAAAGGATTTTATCCATACTCTCCCCTTTCACAAGATATCCCATTGCTCCGGCTTTTAAAGAAACTGAACACTTTATCATCATCTTCAAAACTTGTACACATGATGAACTGGGTGTTTTGCATTTCTTTTTTAAGTTTTTCGATGATTTCAATTCCGAGCATGTCCTGCAGCTGAATATCCATCATCACAACATCCGGAGAAATATCAGAGAGATTTTTAAGAGCGTCATTTCCATCAAAAAACTGGGCAACAACTTTCATATCGTCCTGATAATTGATGACTTTCTTCAACGCATTGTTGTAGTTTTTTTCATCTTCTACTATGGCTATGGAAATGCTCATGTTGGTAATTTTGTTAAGACAAATATCTACAGAAAACAAAGCAGAAACAATTACACATTTGGGTAATTTTAAAGTTTTGAGTTCGCGGTTATTGGTTTAGTTTTTGTTTTTACTAAATTTAATGAAATTTCTCTTACGTTTGAAAAAATAATTAAATTCATATATTAAAAATAAATAACATGAAAAAAGGACTTGTAATAGCCGCTTCCTGTATAGCATTATCATTAATAAGCTGTAAAAAAGATGAAGGTGGGAACAAAAACGTGATTAAAGCTGATGGTACAGAAACGATTTTGGCAGATAACGGAAAAGTAGATTCAACCATAAGTTATGATACTGATGTGAATGGAAAAAAATCTGTGAAAACAAATTACGTGTACAAAGCGAGTGACGGGAATCTGGTAAAGGTTGTTTTCAACTACGATCCTAAGGAAAGTACGCTTACGATAAGAAGTAATAATAAAACTTTTATCTTAAATAAAGTGGAATCTAAAGGCAATGAAACGACTTACGAAAAAATGGATATGAAAGCCACTGTAAAGAAAGACAGTCTGATTTTGGATCAGGGAAACAATATCATAGAGCTTGTAAAGACAAAGATCTAAAAAACAAAAAACCGCTCAGAAATCTGAGCGGTTTTTTTATATATCTGAATGAATATTATTCTCCAGCTTTTTCCTCTGTAGAATCAGTTGCTTCTGCCGTAGGCTCTTCAACTTTTTCTTCTACTACAGGAGCTTCAACAGCTACCTTTGCAGTAGATGTAGATCTTCTG
This sequence comes from Chryseobacterium ginsenosidimutans, assembly GCF_024807225.1. Taxonomy (GTDB): domain Bacteria; phylum Bacteroidota; class Bacteroidia; order Flavobacteriales; family Weeksellaceae; genus Chryseobacterium; species Chryseobacterium ginsenosidimutans. The sequence goes on along the minus strand of NZ_JANUCO010000001.1, from coordinate 852,381 downwards.
CTTCTTCTTGTAGCTTTTTTCTCTTCAGCATTAGGATTGTAAAGTTCGTTGAAATCAACAAGCTCGATAAGAGCCATATCAGCAGCATCACCTTGTCTGAAACCAGTCTTGATGATTCTTGTATATCCGCCGTTTCTTTCTGCGATTTTAGGAGCTACTGATCTGAAAAGTTCAGTAACAGCCTCTTTACTTTGAAGATATGAAAAAACAATTCTTCTATTGTGTGTAGTATCTTCTTTTGCCTTTGTTAATAGAGGCTCAACATATACTCTTAAAGCTTTAGCTTTAGCTACAGTAGTGTTGATTCTCTTATGCTCAATTAGAGAACAAGCCATATTAGAAAGTAAAGCACTTCTATGAGAAGCTGTTCTTCCTAAGTGATTGAATTTTTTACCGTGTCTCATTATTAATTATTTATCAGCGTCTAACTTATATTTTGCAACGTCGAAACCGAAGTTAAGACCTTTTGAATGCACTAGTTCTTCTAGTTCTGTCAAAGATTTTTTACCAAAATTTCTGAATTTCATCAAATCAGACTTACTATAAGAAACCAATTCTCCAAGAGTTTCTACTTCAGCAGCTTTCAGACAGTTTAGGGCTCTTACAGAAAGATCCATATCTGCTAATTTAGACTTAAGTAGTTGTCTTGTATGAAGAGTTTCCTCGTCATATTGGATAGATGCTTTTACAGCTTCAGTTTCAAGCGTTATTCTCTCATCAGAGAACAACATGAAGTGATAAATTAATATCTTAGAAGCTTCTGTTAAAGCATTTTGAGGGCTGATAGATCCATCAGTCTCTATATCTAATATAAGTTTTTCGTAGTCTGTTTTTTGCTCTACACGATAATTTTCAATACTGTATTGTACTTTCTTAATTGGTGTGAAAATAGAGTCAATAGCAATAGTACCGATTGGTGCATTGTTTGACTTATTTTGTTCTGAAGGAACATATCCTCTACCTTTTTCTAGGTTGAAAGTAATTTCGAAAGTTACATCACTGTTTAGGTTACAAATCACCAAATCCGGGTTTAGCACCTCAAATCCGTTCATCGATTTACCTAAATCTCCAGCAGTAATAATCGTCTGACCCGAAACTTTGGCAACAACCTGCTCTGAAGCTTGGTTTTCTGCCGTAGCTTTTAATCTTACCTGCTTAAGGTTAAGAATAATTTCGGTAACATCTTCGATTACTCCTGGAATAGTTGAAAATTCGTGCTCTACACCTTCTATTTTGATAGATGAAATAGCGTATCCTTCCAGAGAAGAAAGCAACACTCTTCTCAAAGCATTACCGATTGTAAGCCCGAAACCTGGTTCTAGTGGTCTGAATTCAAACTGACCTCTAAATTCATCAGAGTTAAGTAATATTACTTTATCGGGTTTTATGAATTGTAAAATTGCCATATTATTGGGTTGAGCAAAAATTTGATTAAAAATTATTTAGAGTAAAGTTCCACGATAAGGTTCTCCTTGATGTCTTCCGGAATTTGGATTCTCTCAGGAGCAGAAATGAAGGTACCTTCTTTCTTCTCATCGTTGAATTGTAACCACTCATAATTTGCTTTAGAAGCTAATGCATCTGTAACAACTTCAAGAGACTTAGATTTTTCTCTTACAGCGATTACATCACCAGCTTTAACCAAATACGAAGGGATGTTAAGGATTTCTCCGTTCACAGTAATGTGTCTGTGAGAAGTCAATTGTCTTGCACCAGATCTAGTTTTAGCAAAACCTAATCTGTATACAACGTTATCCAATCTTGATTCGCAAAGTTGTAATAGAACTTCACCTGTTACGCCCTTACTTCTGTGTGCTTTATCAAATAGGTTAGCAAATTGTCTTTCTAAAATACCGTAAGTATATTTAGCTTTTTGCTTCTCCATCAACTGAACAGCATATTCAGATTTCTTTGCTCCTCTTCTTTTGTTAACGCCATGTTGTCCTGGCGGTTGGTTCTTTCTTTTTTCGAAGTTTTTATCATCTCCGTAGATTGCAGCACCAAACTTTCTAGCAATCTTAGTTTTAGGTCCAATATATCTTGCCATAATGGGTAAATTCTAAAAATTAAACTCTTCTTCTTTTTGGTGGTCTACATCCATTGTGTGGCATAGGAGTCACATCAACGATTTCACTTACTTCAATACCTGAATTGTGAATAGATCTGATCGCTGATTCTCTACCTGCACCTGGACCTTTTACAAACACCTTTACTCTTCTTAAACCAGCTTCGTGAGCTACAGCAGAGCAATTTTCAGCTGCCATTTGAGCAGCAAATGGAGTATTCTTTTTAGAACCTCTGAAACCCATTTTACCGGCAGAAGCCCAAGAGATAACCTCTCCGCTTTTATTTGTTAAAGAAATGATGATGTTATTGAAAGAAGCTTGAATATGCGCTTCTCCAATAGCTTCAACTTTTACTTTTCTTTTCTTAACTACTTTAGTTTGTTTTGCCATAATTCCTAACGATTATTTACTAGCTTTTTTCTTGTTAGCAACAGTTTTTCTCTTTCCTTTTCTAGTTCTAGAGTTGTTTTTCGTTCTCTGGCCTCTTAAAGGTAATCCAAGTCTGTGACGTATTCCTCGTTGGCATCCTATGTCCATTAATCGCTTAATGTTCAATTGCACTTCAGATCTAAGCTCTCCTTCTACTTTTACGTTTTCTGAGATATAAGTTCTGATTGCAGCCAATTCATCGTCATTCCATTCGTTGACTTTCTTGTCTTCGCTGATACCGGCAGCCTTAAGGATTTCAGAAGAAGTACTTCTTCCAACTCCGTAGATATAAGTTAAACCGATAACTCCTCTTTTGTTCTTTGGTAAATCAATACCTGAAATTCTCGCCATAATTTAATTTTAACCTTGTCTTTGTTTAAATTTGGGGTTTTTCTTGTTGATTACAAATAGTACACCTTTTCTGCGTACGATTTTGCAATCAGCACTTCTTTTTTTAATTGATGCTCTTACTTTCATTTTGATAGTATTTATTTTTTAACAATAGCCAAATGGAATTTCTCTTCCATTTGGCGTTTGTTTTAATATCTAAATGTAATTCTCCCTTTTGTTAAATCGTAAGGAGACATTTCTAATTTTACCTTATCACCGGGTAAAAGTTTAATATAATGCATTCGCATTTTGCCAGAGATATGAGCGATAAGCATATGCCCATTTTCTAGCTCTACACGGAACTGGGCGTTCGAAAGTGCTTCCGTTATAACGCCGTCTTGTTCAATATGTTTTTGTTTTGCCATAAATTAATATCCAGTCGTTCTTGATAATTTAGACTGCATTAAGCCATCATAATGATGGTTCAGCAGATAAGTATTAATCTGTTGAACAGTATCTAAAATTACTCCCACCATAATCAATAGCGACGTCCCCCCGAAAAATAAGGCGAACGCATCTGTCTGAACAAAGCTTCCATGCACAATTGCCGGAAGGATTGCAAAGATAGATAAAAATATTGCACCTGGCAAGGTAATTTTTGATAAAATATCATCTAAATAATCAGCTGTCTCTTTTCCTGGTCTTACTTTCGGTACTAAACCTCCATTTCTCTTCAAATCATCAGCCATTTGGTTCACCGGAATTGTAATTGCAGTATAGAAAAACGAGAAGATAATAATTAATAGTGCAAACAATACGTTGTATTGCCAGCTAAAAACATTCTTGAAACCTGCAAGAAAAGTATTAGACTCATCTACTTTTGTTAACAAACCAGGTACGAACATTAATGCTTGCGCAAAAATGATCGGCATTACACCGGCTGCATTCACTTTCAATGGAATCCACTGTCTTGCTCCTTGCATAAGATTTCTGTTTACACCTCCTCTTGCCTGAGCTCTGCTTACATACTGGATAGGGATTTTTCTGACAGCAACGGATAAGACCACTGCTAAAAGAACAACCAACATCCAGAAAATTACTTCAATAAGGATCATGATAGATCCCATTCCTCCTTTTCCGTTCTGCACTGCCATTTCCTGTACGAATGCTTCAGGTAATCTTGAAAGAATCCCCACCATAATAAGGATAGAGATCCCGTTTCCGATACCTTTGTCGGTGATTTTCTCACCCAACCACATTGCGAATACTGAACCGCCTACCAAGATTACAATACTTGGCAACCAGAACATGATAGAAGTTGGCTCTACATAGTATGCAGACTGGAAACTGAGCATACGGTAAAAATAATTGAGTAATAGATGTTAAATAAGAAGGTGCCTGTACAAGACAAACTCCGATCGTTAACCATCTAGTAATTTGATTCAATGTATTTCTACCAGACTCTCCATCTTTCTGAAGTTTCTGAAGATAAGGAATAGCCATTCCCATCAACTGAACAATAATAGAAGCAGAAATATAAGGCATGATACCTAACGCCATCACGGAAGCGTGGCTGAAAGCTCCTCCCGTAAACGACGAAAGCAAGCCAAGGAGACCTGCTCCTTGCTTGTTACCGCCTTGATTTTTATAATGCTCTAAGAGATCTCCTACTTGTGCAAGGTTAATTGCAGGTAAGGAGATATAAGATGCGAATCTATACACAAGAATAATACCTAAAGTGAAGATAATTTTATCTCTTAATTCTTTTAGGCTCCAAATATTTTTGAGGGTTTGTATAAATTCTTTCATTAGTAATTATTATAAAGTAATTGCTTTACCACCTGCTTTAGAAATAAGCTCTTCAGCAGATTTAGTGAATTTGTCAGCAGAGATTGAAACCGCAGATTTCAATTCTCCTCTACCCATAATTTTCACTAATTCGTTTTTAGTAATTAATCCGTTTTCAATTAAAACTTCTTTTGTAATATCTCCAGTGATAGATTTATTTTCAATTAAAATTTGAATCGTATCAAGGTTAATTCCTCTAAACTCTTTTCTGTTTACGTTTTTGAATCCGAATTTAGGTAATCTTCTTTGCAAAGGCATCTGACCTCCTTCAAAACCGATCTTCTGAGAATAACCAGCTCTTGCTTTCTGACCTTTGTGTCCTTTTGTAGATGTACCTCCTTTTCCAGTACCTTGACCTCTACCAATTCTTTTTGAATTGAAAGTAGATCCTGCAGCTGGTTTTATGTTGTTTAAATTCATTTTAAAATTATTTTAAAAATTATTTTTGAACTTCAAGTAAATGACTAACTGCAGCTATCATTCCTAAGATAGAAGGAGTAGCTTCGTGCTCTACAACTTGGTGAAGTTTCTTTAATCCTAATGCTTCAAGCGTTCTCTTTTGGGTTTTTGTTCTACCAATAGCGCTTCTTACTTGTTTTACTTTAATTGTTGCCATTGTTTATATATTAACCGTTAAACACTTTACTTAGAGAAACTCCTCTCATTCTTGCAATTTCTTCAGGTCTTCTGATATCCAATAACGCTTTGAAAGTAGCTTTCACCACGTTGTGAGGGTTAGAAGATCCTTTAGATTTTGAAAGGATATCGTGAATACCAGCAGATTCAAGTACCGCTCTTACCGCACCACCAGCGATAAGCCCTGTACCATGAGAAGCAGGTCTTAAGAAGATATCTGCACCACCGTATCTAGCAGTAGTCTGGTGAGGAATTGTGTGATTCATTACAGGAACTTTCACAAGGTTTTTCTTAGCGTCTTCAACTGCTTTAGCAATTGCAGAAGCAACCTCTTTAGATTTCCCTAAACCAAAACCGATAACACCTTCTTCGTTTCCTACAACAACAATTGCAGAAAATCCGAAAGCTCTACCCCCTTTGGTTACTTTTGTTACTCTGTTAACAGCTACGAGACGATCTTTTAATTCTAATCCTCCCGGTTTTACTCTTTCTATATTATCTAGTCCTAACATATTTCCGAAATTTAATGATTAGAATTTAAGTCCTCCTTCTCTCGCACCATCAGCAAGAGCTTTCACTCTTCCGTGATATACGAAACCGTTTCTATCAAACACAATAGTTTCAATTCCTGCAGCAACCGCTTTAGCAGCAATAGCTTTACCGACAGCGGCAGAAACTTCAGTTTTAGTTCCGTTAGCATCAACACCCTTCTCTCTTGAAGAAGCTGAAGCTAAAGTTTTTCCACTGTTATCATCGATTAACTGAGCGTAAATTTCCTTATTACTTTTATATACAGATAATCTTGGCAATTCAGAAGATCCAGAGATTTTTCCTCTTACTCTTCTCTTTATTCTTATTCTTTTTTCTAATTTACTTAATGCCATAATACTTATAATTTATTAAGCAGATTTACCAGCTTTACGTCTAACAATTTCCCCAACGAATCTCACACCTTTTCCTTTGTACGGTTCAGGCTTTCTGAATGAACGGATCTTTGCAGCCACCATTCCAAGAAGTTGCTTGTCGTAAGACGTTAAAGTAATAATTGGATTTTTACCTTTTTCAGTCAATGTATCAATTACAACTTCGCTAGGAAGTTCTAAAACGATACCGTGAGAGAATCCTAAAGCTAATTCAAGTTTTTGACCTGAATGAGAAGCTCTGTATCCTACCCCTACTAGTTCTAATTTTTTCGTGAAACCTTCTGTAGTTCCTAAAATCATGTTGTTGATAAGCGCGCGGTATAAACCGTGTAACGCTCTGTGTTGCTTAGAATCTGATGGTCTGATTACAGTAAGTTCGCCATCTTTTTGTTCTAAAGTAATTCCCGCTGTAAGCTCCTGAGATAATTCTCCTTTAGGACCTTTTACCGTTACTACACCATTGTTTTCAGTGATTGTAACTCCTGCAGGAACTGTTATAATTGCTTTACCAATTCTTGACATTTTCCTTCTGATTAAAAATTAATAAACATAGCAGATTACTTCACCGCCTACTTTCTCTTCTCTAGCCTTCTTGTCAGTCATTACTCCTTTAGAAGTAGAGATGATAGAAATACCCAAACCGTTTAGTACTCTTGGAAGTTCTGTAGAACCTTTGTACTGTCTCAAACCAGGTCTAGAAGCTCTTTGAATAGACTTGATAGCTGGTTTGCTAGTTTGTTTGTCGTACTTTAAAGCGATTTTGATCGTACCTTGAACAGCGCTATCTTCAAACTTGTAGTTTAAGATATACCCTTGATCAAATAAGATCTTAGTAATCTCCTTTTTGATTTTCGATGCAGGAATTTCCACCACCTTGTGGCCTGCGCTTTGTGCGTTCCTTACTCTTGTTAGGAAATCTGAAATTGGATCTGTTACCATTTCTTTGTTTTAAATTATTGGTTAAAGAACAATCAGTATTGCAAAGACTTGAAGAATAAAATATCAGACTTCAGAAAACTTCGGTCTGATATTTTTATCTTTAGTATCTGAACAACTTAATTGTTCCGAATTTTTTATTAGTAATGAATAATTACCAACTTGCTTTTTTAACACCCGGGATAAGACCGTTGTTTGCCATTTCTCTGAAAGTTACTCTGGAAATACCAAACGTTCTCATATATCCTCTTGGTCTACCTGTTAGTTTACATCTGTTGTGTAATCTTACAGGAGAAGCGTTTTTAGGAAGCTTTTGTAAACCTTCGTAATCACCTGCTTCTTTTAAAGCTTTTCTTTTGTCAGCGTATTTAGCAACTAGTGCTTCTCTTTTGCGCTCACGCGCTTTCATTGATTCTTTAGCCATCTCTTAGTTCTTTTTGAAAGGTAAACCGAAGTGAGTTAATAATGCTTTAGCTTCTTTATCTGTTTTCGCAGATGTTACGAAAGTGATGTCCATCCCTTGGATTTTTTTCACTTTGTCGATTGCGATCTCAGGGAAGATAATTTGCTCAGTAATACCTAAGTTATAATTACCTCTACCGTCGAAACCATCAGCTTTAATACCAGAAAAATCTCTAATACGTGGTAAAGCAGAAGCAGTAAGTCTGTCTAGGAACTCATACATTTTGTGAGCTCTAAGAGTAACTTTAGCACCTACAGGCATCCCTTTTCTCAATTTGAAAGCAGCTTCGTCTTTCTTAGAGATAGTACCTACAGCCTTCTGACCAGTGATGTTCGTTAATTCTTCAACAGCATAGTCGATGATTTTTTTGTCTGCAGTGGCATCACCTAACCCTTGAGAAAGGATGATTTTTTCTAATTTAGGTACTTGCATTACTGATTTGTACCCGAATTCTTCCATCATTGCAGGAACAATCGTTTCATTATATGCTTTTTTGGGTCTTGCTATATATTCCATGTGTTATTTAAAATTATAAAGTTTCACCCGTTTTTTTGTCGATTCTTACTTTCTTATCTCCGTCGATTTTGTAACCGATTTTGATAGCTTTTCCGTCTTTACCAACTAAAGCTATATTTGAGATATGAATAGAAGCTTCCTTTTCAGTAATTCCTCCTTGAGGATTTGAAGCTGAAGGCTTAACGTGTTTTTTAACGATGTTAAGTCCTGCAACGATTACTCTAGGGTCTTTTCCTTCTTTTTTGATCACTTCAATAACTTCACCAGTTTTACCTTTGATATCTTTTTTACCAGTGGTAATGATTACGTTATCTCCTCTTTTTATTTTTAACTTTGACATTTTCTTTTAAAAATTTTAAATATTAAAGTACTTCAGGAGCTAATGAAATGATTTTCATATATTCTTTGTCTCTCAACTCACGAGCAACAGGCCCGAAAACACGAGTTCCTCTCATTTCTCCACCAGCGTTTAGTAATACACAAGCATTGTCTTCGAATTTGATGTATGAACCATCTTTTCTTCTCACTGCTTTTTTTGTTCTTACTACAACTGCTTTAGATACTTGACCTTTCTTTGCGTTTCCTGATGGTGTAGAATCTTTAATAGTAACTACGATTTTATCACCAACTGAAGCATATCTTCTTCTGGTACCACCCAGAACTCTGATTACTAGTACTTCTTTCGCACCAGTGTTATCAGCAACTTTTAATCTTGATTCTGTTTGTAACATTACTTAGCTTTTTCAATGATTCTTACTAATCTCCATCTCTTGCTCTTGCTCAAAGGTCTAGTTTCTTGGATAAGAACTGTATCTCCTTCTGTGCATTCGTTGTTTTCGTCGTGTGCAGTATATTTTTTCGTTTTTAATACGAATTTACCGTACATCGGGTGCTTTACTCTTGTAGTTTCGCTAACAACAATAGTTTTTTCCATTTTATTGCTGGAAACCACTCCGATTCTTTCTTTTCTTAAATTTCTATCCATTGTAAAAAGGATTATTGTTTGTTAGTTAACTGAGTGTTTAGTCTTGCGATCGTTCTTCTCAAATCTTTGATTTGAATAGGGTTTTCAAGCGGGCTGATTTTGTGAGCCAATTTCATTTTTGAGAATTGAACTTTTGCATCAGCTAATTGAGCCTGAACTTCCTCTGCGCTTAAATTTTTAATATCAGCTTGTTTCATTGTATTCAAAGATTAAAGAGGTTTAACAAAATCGTTAGCAACTATAAATTTAGTAACGATTGGTAATTTTTGTGCAGCAAGTCTAAGAGCTTCTTTAGCGATATCGTAAGATACTCCTCCAACTTCGAACATAATTTTACCAGGTTTTACTACGGCTACCCAATATTCCACGGCACCTTTACCTTTACCCATCCTTACTTCGGCTGGTTTTTTAGTAATTGGCTTATCCGGGAAGATTTTGATCCATAGTTGACCTTCTCTCTTCATATATCTTGTCGCAGCAATACGAGCAGCTTCAATTTGTCTTGCAGTAATCCAAGCACCTTCTGTCGCCTTGATTCCGAAAGTTCCATAAGCAAGTTGACTACCTCTTTGGGCACTCCCCTTCATCTTCATCTTATGAACTCTACGGAACTTGGTTCTTTTTGGTTGTAACATAATTTCTAAATTTTAGATTTTAGATTTTAGATTTTAGATTTTTTATATTTTAAAAAAGTAACGGTAATTTAAAATTCAAAATTTCTATCTAAAATTTTTAATTATTATTGTTATTATTATTGTTCTTTCTAGGTCCTCTATTGTCCCTTCTGTCGCCTCCTCCTCTATTATCTCTTCTATCTCCAGACGGACCTCCTTTTTTCTGTTGTCCCACTAATGGCATAAGATCACGTTTACCGTAAACTTCACCTTTCATGATCCAAACTTTAACACCTAGCTTTCCGTACTGAGTTAATGCTTCACCAATGTGATAATCGATATCTGCTCTGAAAGTAGACAAAGGAATTCTTCCGTCTTTGAAAGATTCTGATCTTGCCATTTCAGCACCGTTCAATCTACCAGAGATTTGAACTTTGATACCTTCTGCACCCATTCTCATTGTACCAGCGATAGCCATCTTAACAGCTCTTCTGTAAGAGATTCTGTTTTCGATTTGCTTAGCAATGCTGTCTGCAACTAATACTGCATCAAGCTCAGGTCTTTTGATTTCGAAAATATTGATTTGAATATCCTTTTTAGTAAGTTTCTTCAATTCTTCTTTCAATTTATCAACTTCCTGACCTCCTTTACCGATGATAAGTCCCGGTCTAGCAGTAGTGATTGTAACTGTTACTAATTTTAATGTTCTTTCAATATAAATTCTTGAAATCCCACCTTTAGATAATCTAGCTTCAAGGTATCTTCTGATTTTGTAGTCTTCAGCGATTCTGTCTCCATAATCTTTACCACCAAACCAGTTAGAATCCCATCCTCTGATGATACCTAATCTATTACCAATTGGATTTGTCTTCTGTCCCATACCTTGAATTAATTTTCTTTTGTACCTAAGATTAATGTAATGTGGTTTGATCTTTTTCTGATTCTGTACCCTCTACCTTGTGGAGCTGGTCTTAGTCTCTTCAATTGTCTTGCACTGTCTACAAAAATTTCTTTAACGATAAGGTTTGCTTCTTCGATATCAGCACCTTCGTTTTTAGACTGCCAGTTTGCCATTGCAGAAAGTAATACTTTCTCCAATTTGTTTGAAGCGTCTTTTTTAGAATATTTTAGAATGTATAAAGCTTTGTCTACTTCTACTCCTCTGATGATATCAGCTACTAATCTCATTTTTCTCGGAGAAGACGGGCAATCATTATGTAATGCTTTTACTACATCTTGATTTGTTAATTTACGTGCTAATGCACTTTCTCTTTTTCTTGATCCCATGATTATCTGCTTCCTTTGTTTTTGTTACCACCATGACCTCTGAAAGATCTTGTTGGAGAAAATTCGCCTAACTTGTGACCAACCATGTTTTCTGTAACATAAACAGGAATAAAAGATTTCCCGTTGTGTACAGCAATAGTTTGTCCTACGAAGTCCGGAGAGATCATCGATGCTCTAGACCAAGTCTTGATAACAGTTTTCTTATTAGCTTCTATATTTGTCTGAACCTTCTTATCTAAAGTATGATGAATGAATGGTCCTTTTTTAAGTGATCTTGCCATAATTATTTACGTTTAGATATGATATGACGGTTAGACGCTTTGTTTTTCTTTCTAGTTTTGTAACCTTTAGCTGGCATACCGTTTCTAGATCTTGGGTGACCTCCAGAAGAACGTCCTTCACCACCTCCCATTGGGTGATCTACAGGGTTCATTACTACTGGTCTTGTTCTTGGTCTTCTACCCAACCATCTGCTTCTACCAGCCTTACCTGATACAGTTAATTGGTGATCTGAGTTAGAAACTGAACCGATCATTGCCATACACTCAACAAGAATCATTCTAGATTCTCCTGAAGGCAATTTGATGATTGCATATTTTCCGTCTCTTGAAGTAAGTTGAGCTGAAGAACCAGCACTTCTTGCTAAAATAGCACCTTGTCCAGGCTTCATTTCAACACAAGAGATTACAGTACCCAATGGAATGTTTTTCAATTTCATTGCGTTACCAATATTAGGTTCTACGCTTTCACCTGAAACTACTTTTTGATCTACTTTGATACCGTTTGGAGCGATGATATATCTCTTCTCTCCGTCTGCGTATTCTAATAAAGCGATAAATGCAGTTCTGTTTGGATCGTATTCTACAGTTTTTACAATGGCTTCAACGTTTGCTTTGTTTCTTTTGAAGTCAATAATTCTGTATTTCTTTTTGTGTCCACCTCCGGTGTAACGCATGGTCATTTTACCAGTTTGGTTACGTCCACCTGACTTACTAATACCAACTGTAAGAGATTTCTCTGGTTTGTTGGTAGTAATTTCCTCAAAATTGTTTACAACTCTGAATCTCTGTCCTGGGGTGATAGGTTTTAATTTTCTAACAGACATTACTATTATTTATAATTAATAATTAATTTACAGCGAAAATATCGATAACATCACCTTCTACAAGTTTAATTACCGCTTTTTTCAATTTGTTTGTCTTTCCTACTTGAAGACCTTTTTTAGTGTATTTCGAAGAAACCTTCGGAGCATAAATCATTGTATTAACATCTGCTACTTTTACACCATAAGCTGCTTCTACAGCCTTTTTAATCTGGATTTTATTCGCCTTAGGTTGTACTAAGAAAGAATAAGAACCTCTTAAATCTGTAAGGTAATTAGCCTTTTCTGAGATAACTGGTTTAATAATAACTGACATGACTTATTTCTTTAAATTTTCCTGGAATTTTTCAACTGCACCTTCTAAGAATACAATCTCACCTGCGTTGATTAAGTCATAAGAAGAAATCTCGTTGAATTTCATAACTTTAGTCTTAGGTAAGTTTCTTGAAGATAAATACACATTCTTGTTTGTATCAGGAAGAATGAATAAAGACTTCTTATCGTTCAATGCCAATGCATTCAGGATAGTGATGAAATCTTTAGTTTTAGGAGCATTGATGCTCAATCCTTCAACAATTTTAATACTGTTGTCTCTCATTTTCTGAGAAAGAACAGATTTTTTAGCTAATCTCTTAAGAGCTTTATTCAATTTGAATCTGTAGTCTCTTGGCTTAGGTCCGAATACTCTACCTCCACCTCTAAATGTAGGAGATTTAATATCACCGTATCTAGCAGATCCAGATCCTTTTTGCTTCTTAAGTTTTTTAGTAGAAGCAGTAATTTCGCTTCTTTCTTTTGATTTATGAGTTCCTTGTCTTTGTGCAGCAAGGTACTGTTTAACTTCTAAGTAAACCGCGTGCTTGTTTGGCTCAATTCCGAATACTGTTTCGTCTAGAGTTACTTTTTTTCCGGTTTCTTTTCCTGATGTATTTAATACTACTAGTTCCATTTTCTGATAATTACATAAGAATTTTTAGCTCCCGGAACAGCACCTTTTACTACTAAAAGATTTTGTTCTTGATCCACTTTTAATACTTGAAGGTTTTGTACAGTTACCTGCTTACCTCCCATTCTACCTGCCATTCTCATTCCTTTGAATACTCTCGAAGGATCCGATCCCGCACCGATAGAACCTGGAGCTCTTAATCTGTTGTGCTGGCCGTGAGTAGCTTGCATTACCCCTCCAAATCCGTGTCTTTTAACAACACCCTGGAAGCCTTTACCTTTTGAAGTACCTGTTACGTCAACAAATTCGCCTTCAGCGAATAGTTTCACAGTTACATCTTCTCCTACTGTTACTTGGTCTACGAATTCTCTGTAGAATTCTACCAACTTAGCTTTAGGAGCTGAACCAGCCTTTTTAAAATGGCCAACTAACGCTTTACCTACGTTCTTTTCACTCTTGTCATCGAAACCTAACTGAACTGCTTTATAGCCGTCCTTTTCAATGGTTCTGACCTGTAAAACTGAGCAAGGACCTGCCTGGATAACGGTACACGGCATATTTTTGCCGTTTTCGTCAAACAGAGAAGTCATCCCAATTTTTTTTCCAATAATACCTGACATTGTTTATATTATAAATAAAATTTATCTTCTTTATATTTCGCCATTTTTCCGAGTCTGAAGCAATTTCTACTTTTGATATAGGCATACTACGCCCGTAAAATGAGTGTGCAAATGTAAGAATAATTTTATAACTGACAAATATTTATAGTAAAATATTTTGATTTTTAATCATTTAGGGAAATTTCGAAAAATTCGGGAGAAATTTTCACTGAAATAGTTTTGAATTACAGAAAATTTAAAAATGAGTTGATTTTTATTTAATAATTACACTCACGCCAATTTCTTCGAGATTATTTTTATCTTCTTCTAAAATACCATTATCCGTGATCAGATAATCTATTTTATCCAGAGAAGCGATTTTTCCGAAACCTTTTACATTCAGTTTGGAAGAATCTGCGAGAATGACAACTTTCTCAGAACAATCAATCATCAATTGATTCAGGTGAGCTTCTGCAGCATTGGAAGTACTGATTCCGAAATCCATATCGATTCCGTCTACTCCAAGAAATAATTTATTACAAGAGAATTGTTTCAAAATCCCCTCCGAAATAGAACCTACAATAGAAGTAGAGCTTTTTCTTACCTCGCCCCCCAATTGTATAATATTAATGTTAGGATTATTACAAAGTTCGATCGCAACACGTAAAGAAGAAGTAAGAACCGTCAACGGACCAAAATTCACCAGCATTCTCGCCAAATAATGCATCGTCGTTCCGGAAGCCAGAATAATACAGTCGTTTTCCTGAATCAGAGGCAAAGCAGCTCTTGCGATGCTCTGTTTCGCTTCCACATTAATGTTTTCCTTTTCATCTACATTCTTTTCGTACGCATATCTTACATGCTTACTTGCGCCACCATGATTTCGGAAAAGCAACCCTAAACCTTCGAGATAGTTCAGATCCTTTCGTATCGTAACCGACGAAACATTAAATTTTTCACACAAATCCTGAACAAGCACATGATCTTTTTCATCCAATTCTTTCAGTATATCATTATGTCTTGGCAGTAATTTTTCCATTCCGTTTCGTTTCATCAAAAATACCAATTTTATTTTGATTCGAAAAATTTCATTTATTTTCTTTTTAGTTTCGTTTTTAATTTATACATTTGAAAACGAAACATAACGAAATATTATGAAACGAAACGAAGAACTCAGCAAATTAACTTCCGTAAAAGAATGGGACTTTCTAATTATTGGTGGAGGAGCGAGTGGTTTAGGTTCGGCATTGGACGCTACAAGCAGAGGATTTAAAACGTTACTGTTGGAATCACATGATTTCGCGAAAGCGACTTCCAGCAGAAGTACAAAATTGGTACACGGAGGAGTAAGATATTTGGCTCAGGGAGATATCGGTTTAGTAAAAGAAGCTTTAAAGGAAAGAGGTTTACTGGCAAAAAATGCAGCTCACGTTGTAAAAAACCAGTCTTTTATTATTCCGAATTATACTTGGTGGGGCGGAATTTATTATAAAATAGGACTTTCGGTTTACGATTTCCTTGCCGGGAAATTAAGTTTAGGTAAAACGAAATACATCAGCAAAGCAAAAACCATTGAAAAAATTCCGACGATCGAGCAAAAAGGTTTGGCAAGCGGAGTCGTTTATCAGGACGGACAGTTTGATGATGCGAGATTGGCTATTAATTTAGCACAAACAATCACTGAAAAAGGAGGAACAGCCGTTAATTATGTTAAGGTGATTAATTTAATTAAAAATGATTCCAATAAAATAACAGGAGTTCTTGCAGAAGATCAGTTCACGAAAGAGCAATTCGAAATCAAAGCAAAAGTGGTTATCAACGCAACCGGAATTTTCACGAATGACATCTTAAATATGAATAATCCGAAACACGGAAAATTCGTAGTTCCAAGTCAGGGAATTCATTTGGTTTTGGATAAATCTTTCTTAAGAAGCGATGACGCCATCATGATTCCTAAAACTTCAGACGGAAGAGTATTATTTGTCGTTCCGTGGCACGACAGAGCTTTGGTAGGAACAACCGATACTTTATTAGAAAACGAAAGTTTCGAACCAAGAGCTTTAGAAGAGGAAATTAAATTTG
The DNA here is from genome assembly GCF_024807225.1 of Chryseobacterium ginsenosidimutans. Classification (GTDB taxonomy): domain Bacteria; phylum Bacteroidota; class Bacteroidia; order Flavobacteriales; family Weeksellaceae; genus Chryseobacterium; species Chryseobacterium ginsenosidimutans. Next base: position 836,619 of record NZ_JANUCO010000001.1, on the reverse strand, counting down.
TTTTAAATACCGCAAGACAATATTTATCTAAAAAACCAACCCGCGAAGATGTAAAATCTGTTTTCGCAGGACTTCGACCGCTTGCCGCGCCGAAAGACGGAAGCAAAAGCACAAAAGAAGTGTCGAGAAGTCATAAAGTGGTAACTTCCGATACAGGTTTGGTTTCCATCATCGGTGGAAAATGGACGACGTATCGTAAAATGGCAGAAGATACCATCAACGAAGCGATGAAAGTTCACAATTTAGGAACTACCACTTCCAAAACAGAACATCTTTCGATTCATGGAAATGTGAAACCTGAAACGGTGGACAGAACCAATCATTTATATGTATACGGTTCAGATATTCCTGAAATTAAAAAATTACAACAAAGCAACCCTGAATTTTCAGAAAAAATACATCCTGATCATCCATTCACAATAGCAGAAGCAGTTTGGGCAATCCGAAACGAAATGGCACAGACTATTGAAGATATTTTGGCAAGAAGGGTACGACTTTTATTTTTGGACGCAAGAGCAGCGATCGACAGTGCGCATAAGATCGCTTCTATTATTGCAAAAGAAAACGGACATTCTACGGAATGGGCAAACGAACAGGAAAACCAGTTTATCGAATTGGCGAGAGGATATCTATTGACTCCTTACTCTCCAAGATCTATCTAACCTTAATTACCATCACAGCATGAGTGACCAGTTAATTCTCGCTCTAGACCAAGGTACGACTTCGTCAAGAGCCATTTTATTCAATCACAGCGGAGAAATAGAATTTGTTTCTCAGAAAAGTTTTGAACAGATATACCCTACCCCGGGTTGGGTAGAGCATGATCCCAACGAAATTTGGTCTTCTCAGGTTTCTGTAGCGGCAGAAGTAATCGCCAAAGCAGGAATTTCAGGAAGAGAAGTTGCCGCTATCGGAATCACCAATCAACGTGAAACTACCGTTGTCTGGGACAGAGAAACCGGAGAACCCGTCTACAATGCGATTGTTTGGCAAGACAGAAGAACGTCTAAATATTGCGACGAATTAAAAGAACAGGGTCATGCTGAAATGATTAAAGCAAAGACAGGTCTTGTTTTAGACGCTTATTTTTCTGCCACAAAACTAAAATGGATTTTAGACACGGTAGAAGGTGCAAGAGAAAAAGCGGAAGCAGGAAAACTATGTTTCGGAACGGTTGATACATTCCTTGTCTGGAAACTGACACGTGGAAAAATGTTCATCACCGATGTTTCGAATGCGAGCAGAACAATGCTTTTAAACATTCATACCTTAGAATGGGATAATGATTTATTAGAATTATTTAACATTCCAAGAGCGATTTTGCCGGAAGTAAAACAAAGCAGCGAAATCTACGGAGAAACTGCCACTACTCTATTTTCAACAAAAATTCCGATTGCCGGAATTGCTGGAGATCAACAGGCAGCCTTATTCGGACAGATGTGTACAACTCCCGGAATGGTAAAAAATACTTATGGAACAGGCTGTTTTCTTTTGATGAATACAGGAACAGAAGCCGTTGCCTCGAAAAACAATTTGTTAACAACTGTTGCATGGAAAATTAATGGAGAAGTTAATTATGCGTTGGAAGGAAGTGTATTTGTAGGTGGAGCAGCCATTCAATGGTTAAGAGACGGTTTAAAATTAATTAATTCTGCAGAAGAAGTAAATACATTAGCACAATCTGTGGAAGATAACGGCGGTGTTTATTTTGTTCCTGCGTTGACAGGTTTGGGCGCCCCTTATTGGGATCAGTACGCTCGCGGAACGATTGTAGGGGTAACTCGTGGTACGACAAATGCTCACATCGCAAGAGCTACTTTGGAAGGAATTGCTTTTCAGGTCTATGATATTGTAAAAGCAATGGAAGCAGATTCAGGGAAGAAAAGTCCGGAACTGAGAGTAGATGGAGGTGCTTCTGCAAGTGATATTTTAATGCAGATTCAGTCGGATATTTTCGGTTTTCAAATTACAAGACCAAAAACACTGGAAACAACAGCTTTAGGAGCGGCTTATCTTGCCGGACTCGCTGTCGGATACTGGAAAAACATTGACGAAATCCAATCTCAATGGATTGTTGATAAACATTTTCAGCCTCAAATGGAAGAAGAAAAAGTGGAGAAAATGATCAAAACATGGCAAAAAGCTGTACAACGTTCTCAAAACTGGATCGAAGATTAATCACATTTAAAAACACATTAAAATTATGACTCCATTTGTAGCAGAAATAATCGGCACTATGCTGATGATACTTTTAGGAAACGGCGTGGTAGCAAACGTTGTTTTGAAAGGAACCAAAGGAAATAATTCCGGATGGATCGTGATTACAACAGCTTGGGCTTTGGCAGTTTTTGTCGGCGTTACGGTTGCAGGACCAATAAGCGGAGCACATCTGAATCCCGCGGTGACTTTAGGATTGGCCTTTGCAGGAAAATTCCCTTGGGATTTGGTTCCTACTTATATTGCCGGAGAAATGATCGGGGCGATGTTGGGTGCTTTTCTCGTTTGGTTGTTTAATAAAGATCATTTTGCAATCACTGAAGATGAAGGTGCAAAACTGGCTTGTTTCAGTACAGGTCCCGCAATCAGAAAACCTATTTCAAATTTAATCAGTGAAATCATCGGAACTTTCGTTCTTGTTTTTGTGATTTTCCATTTTGCAGATCCGAGTGTTGCTTTGAATAATGATCCGACCGCAAAAATCGGTTTGGGAACGATTGGCGCTTTGCCTGTTACCCTTTTGGTTTGGGCAATTGGTTTATCTTTAGGAGGAACGACTGGTTATGCCATCAATCCCGCAAGAGATTTAGGGCCAAGAATTATGCACGCCATTCTTCCGGTAAAAGGAAGCAGTGATTGGAGCTATGCCTGGATTCCTATTGCAGGACCCATTATCGGAGCAGGTCTCGCAGCTTTACTGCACCTGGCTTTAAGTTAACCACAGACAGTTTACACAATGAAAAAACTCTTTTATATATGCCTGATTTTATTAGGCACAGGGAATCTTTTTGCTCAGGAAAATACCGAAAATCAGGAAGACAGCAGGCTGGATTTCACAGCCAATATTCAAAACAATCACCTTTGGAGAGGTTTGATTATTACGGATAAGCCCGTTGTCATGGGAAATCTTTCCTACGCATTAGATAAAGACAAAAAATGGAAAGTCGGGATTTGGGGAGCATCTTCCATGACTGATGATAAAGACGGAACGCACTACAAAGAAATCAATTATTACGTTCAGTATTCCAACGGGCGTTTGTATATTGGTTTGTGGGATTTATTTAATTCAAGAAACATTAATACGGCAGTTGCTTCGGATGATATTTTTAATTATTCAAACAGAAAAACCGCGCATATTATTGATTTAAGAACCAACTATACTTTCGGACCTTCGTTTCCATTAAATATTGAAGCAGACATCATGCTTTACGGTGGAGCAAACGCAGGAGAAGTTGTTCTTGAGCCGGATGGAAGTTATAAAAAGAACAAATATTCCACATATGTTCAGGCGAGTTATCCTGTGATTAAAGATAAAAAAGTAAATCTTGATGCTTTTGTAGCAGCTGGTTTTGCTTTAAACGACAAGAACTTTCTGTACGGAAACGGAACGAATAGTTTTGACATCGTCAACGTTGGAGTAAAAGCAAGCAAATCGTTGAAAATTACAGAACATTATACGTTGCCTGTTTCAATGATGGCGATGTGGAATCCTGCGAATAAGTTTGCGAGAATTCAACTTGCCGCAACGGTATTTTAAATTAAAAATTGTTAGTATTTTACAAGCCATTCCGATTTCGGGATGGTTTTTTGTTTTTAAAACTATAAAAATCCCAATGAGCTTTTTCGTATACATTCTTTTTAACGCAAGGTCCGCAAAGTTCTATTGATATCTTTTTTTATTTTTCCGTTCGCAAGGGCGTTTTACTCAGCAAAGGCTGATTGCGATTTTAGCTGAGTAAAACGCCTTTGCGAACGAAAATCTTTTCAAGTTTAATTAAAAAAGCTTTTGCGATCATAGCGTTTAAAACATTTAACTGAATCTTTTATCTAAAAGCCCATTCTAAAAGCAATCTCCGTGATTTTACGGTTTAATTTTTGCTGGGATATTTTTACTTTTGAGAAATTTTAGCATATGAAAAAGTTTTTGGCTTTATTTACTTTCTGCTTTTGCATTCTGTCGTTTGCACAATCGAAAGCACCGTTTACAGGAAAGCGGGATTTCAATATTGAACAGGGAGTAAGCGGAACGGGAACTCCGTCTTATTATCTTGACGTGAAAAATAATGGAGAGGTCTACTTTGGTTTTGTACAAATTAATCAGGCGGATGGAGCGGAAACGAAAGAAGAAATTAACGCCGGAAAATACAACCCGAAAGTGATGAAGGTATATTTCAAAACCTACAATGAAACTTTTTACGTGAAATTCGATAAAGAAAAAATTTACCTTACCGACGAAAAAGGGAAAATTATGAAATCAGACGACTGTTGTCCTGTTTCCAAAATGGACGAACAGAATTGTGAATGCGGAGGCACATTGTATCAATAATGAAAGTTCTTAGATTTTTATTTCTCTTCGTTTTCCTATTCTCATGCTCGAAAAAAGAGAATCACGATTATACATTTTATTACTGGAAAACCAAATTGGCTTTAGACAAAACCGAAAAGGAAATTTTGAATAAAGCGACAACACCTTATTTATACACGAGGTTTTTTGATGTTGATAAAATTAATGGCAAATTTCAACCGATCGGAGCGATTACAAAAGACAAAAGTTTTGAAACCGACAAACAAATTGTTCCGACTGTTTTCATTACTAACCGAACTTTATTAAAAATCACAGATCAGGAAATAAAATTTTTAGCAGAAAGCATCAACAGTTTAATTCAGAAAAAAATTTCGGAATATCATTTTAAAACCAGCAGTGAAATCCAGATCGACTGTGACTGGACCGCAGGAACGAGAGATGATTATTTTAAATTTTTGAAAGAGTTAAAAAAGATCTCAGGAAAAGAAATCACCTGCACACTTCGTCTTCATCAGGTGAAAGATAAAGTTCAGACGGGAATTCCGCCTGTTGAAAAAGTGTATCTGATGTGCTACTCTACTTCTTCGCCGCTGGAAAATTCAGATAAAAATTCAATTTTAGATGTGAACACGTTGAAAAGTTATTTGTCAAAAATTGATGAATATCCTATTAAAAAAATTGAAGTGGCGCTTCCGATTTATTCTTGGGGAATTGTCACCAATTATTTAGGAAAACATAAATTAATCAATGCCTTATCTGAAAAAGATCTGGAAAATCCCCATTTTAAAAAAATCTCTACTACAGAAATTGAAATCCGGAAAGACGGATTTTACTTTGGAAATTATTTGAATAAAGGTTTCAGAATAAAAGTTGAAGAAATTTCTGATGAACAAATTCAGGAGGTCGTTGATTTCTTAGAGAAAAAAATACAGCATTTCAATATTATTTATTATCAATTAGATAGTAAATTTGTTACAGAACAGAATTTTAATTTTTAAAAATTTAATCATCATAAATCTGTTAAGATCTGTGTAATCAGTGGGAAAAATATCTCCCGCAGATTTCTCAGATTACACAGATACTTGGATTTAAAACTATAACTAAAAAAAACACCATCCATACAATGAAAAAGTACTTACTTTCACTTGCGGTCTTATCGCTTTTTTATACGAAATCTGATGCTTGTGCGTGGTCGGATCCGGATTATGAATATTTTAATCTCTTTACACAAAGTATCATTAGGGACAAATCTTACCTGCCTTTTCTTCATTCTTATTCGGAAGCGTTTTATACCAATTTTAAACCTTCCCAAATTCCGGACGAGAATATTTATGCATGGAAGAAGTTTTTCAATAATCAGTTGAGTTATGCAGAAACGGATTATCTGGTGAATAAAATGAACATCAATGATTTGAATGCCTTAAAAAAAGGAACTCCGACCAATCAGTTATTAATAAAATTAGGTGCCGGTTTTTATCAAAAATATCATGAAGGAATTGATTATCTGATTGAGGCAAAATATCTTGAGCCTTACATGAAAATCAATTATGTGGAAAGTGCCGATTCTTTTTATTACCGAGAAAACACAACCGATAAAAATGCCACCAATCTTGATTATAACAAAACGATTTCAGCATTAACATCACTTTACAATGCTGCAAAAAATCCTGAAATTAAGCAGCGATACGGTTATCAATTGGTTCGTTTCAATCATTATACGAGAAATTATGATGTGGCGGTTCAGGCTTTTAAAACGTATGTTCTGCCTATAAAATCGAAAGGTGCGCCTTACATTATGGCGCTTGACCAACTTGCAGGAGCGCAACGAGGATTGGGTATGAAAAGCGATGCCAACTGGAATTTCTTTCAGGTTTTCAAAGACAGTAAAAGCCGTAAAGAGTCTGCTTTCGTTTCGATGAAACTTTCTGACACCGCTTCTTTTAATAATATTTTGAAAAGAGCCGGAACGAATGACGAGAAAAATATGGCGTATTTTCTTTTGGGATATGAAGATTTCAACAATCCTATTCCGATTATGGAAAAAATGTTTGAGATTGATCCCGATTCGGAGATCCTGAAAGTAATGGCAGTGAGAAGTATTAATGAATTGGAAAGAAATTATCTTCCGATTTATTATTACAACAATAATGATGGAAATTCAACAGTTCAGGTTGATAAAGTTGACAATTCAAACAAAACTTCAGATCAGGTAAAAACTGAAACAGAGCCGAAAAAAGAACTTTCTTTCTGGCAAAAAATTGTCCTGTTTTTCAAAAAGCTATTCGGAATAAAAGATAAAAGTCCTGCAGAAAGTAAAGCAGATCAAAGTAATGATGAATTATTAGACAATCCGAACAGAATTCCGGTTTTTACAAAGAATAATTATTGGTATGATGAAAAGACGAAAGACTTTTTGGATGAGTTGGAAAAATTCACCGATAAAACCAAAGAGAAATCGAAAGATGAATATTGGCAGATTGCCGATGCTTACCTGAAGTTTTTGAAAAAAGATTACAAAGCAAGTACGAAAGTTTTAGAAGATATTAAAACCACCAATCCGGAATATTTGGAGGAAATAAAAAGGATGAAAGTGCTGAATGATATTGTTTCTCAACCCAAAATCGATGCAGAATATGAAGATCATTTAATGAAAGATTACGCAGAATATTTTGTGGACAAGCCGGAAGTGAAAAAAGACAGCACGGAAACCAGTGAATATGATTATTATGGTGAAGTCCCTTCAACGAAAGATTTCCTGAAAGATGTTTTGGCAAACCGTTATTTCCTTCAAGGCGAAGACGGAAAATCTTTTCTGATGAATAATAAACTTTCGGACCTGCAGTACAACCCGAATTCCACTTTGGTAAAAAGTGTAGAAGATTTTTATAGAAAACCAAATAAGACTCAGTTTGAAGAACAAATCATCGCTAAAAATATTAATGATGTCGGAAATATTGATGCGTTTTTTGCGGTAATTTATGGCGACAGAGCCATGAGACAGGCAGATTTTGAAAAAGCTAAATCTTATTATGCAAAAGCACAGAGTTTCTCGGGAATTCCTAGATCCGAATGGAATTATGATGCTAAGAAAACGACACCTCTTGAATATTCTGGAACTGCTTATAATGGATTTAATAATATTTCAGATCTTGTTTTCGGTCATAATGTTTGGGAAAGCTACCAAAGTTCGTCTGATGAAAGCATGGAAAAAGAAGATTACTCACAATTCCCTTTCATTAAGCCCATGATGAATAAATTGGAATTGGTAGACGCATTAATTCAGTTGAAAAAAATCGGAGTCGGAAAAGATGAAAAATCTGCAACTGCTAATCAATTAATAGGAAATTTATTATACAACACTTCTATTTTAGGATATTACAGACAATTATTCGTCATGGATATTGACAATACAAACGGTGGAAAGTACGATTTCTGGAGTACGGATAAACAAAATCCTTATCAATATTATTATAAAAACTTCCTGAATCGAACGTATATTGAACCTGATAATTTTGATCTTGCTATCAATTATTATAAAAAAGCATTGGACATTTCAGCCAATAAAGAACAAAAAGCAAGAGTTCTTTTCCAGATGGCAAGTGCAGAACAGGGGAAATATTATCAGTATGAAGCTAAGAATCCTTCAAAAGTTGATTATTCAGATCCTGATTATAGTAAGAAAAGTGATGCTTATCAAACACAACTGGACCAACTTAAAAATCAAAAATACAGAACCTATTTTGCTTTATTGAAAACGCAATATGCAGATGCAGAGGTTACGAAAAACCTTATGGGAAGCTGTTCTTATTTTGGGTATTTTATGAAGTAAATTTTTGAATTATAGAAACAAAAAAGGAATCAAATTGATTCCTTTTTTTGTGGCTGTTTCTGAAGCCATTCGTTATGCTTTTTTTCGAAGTATTGCTGCTTATAATTCTGATTTCTCTTGGCTGCATCGATAGAATGTGAAGTATGTATATCTTCATCTTCTTCTGCAAAATCAGACAGCTTTTCGTAGTAACAATGAAGTTGATCGAGCTCTTTTTCTGTGAGATCTTCGATGTCGACAATTCTGTTGCTTGCTTTTTCGTTGGCAGCAATCAATTCGTTCAGTTTTATCTGAATAGCTTTTGAATCTTTATTCTGAGCTTTTTGGATCAGGAAAACCATTAGAAAGGTAATAATCGTCGTTCCTGTATTAATTACCAATTGCCAAGTCTCCGAATAATTAAAAACAGGTCCTGAAAATGCCCAAGCTACCACAATTGCCGTCGCACCCAAAAATGCGTAAGAAACTGCCTGTAAATTTGGTTGCCCAGTCTGAAAATTTTTCGAAAACACTTTTATTTGTATTAGCCATTTTATTAGTTTTAATCAACTTTTAACTATCAAAAACTCCGCCGAAGTCATACGTTTTTGACTTTTACAAGAATGATTATATATTATTTTCTTTGCTAATTGACATTGTTAGTTTTAAATGAAAAAAAATTCTTTATAAAGCAAAAAAATCCCTCTTCTTTCGAAAAGGGATTTATTATATTTAAGGTGTTGCTTTAAAACTTCCGTCATCAGACTTCCATCTTCCAGCAATTTATCACACTTTAATTTCAACGTCTACACCTGAAGGTAACTCTAATTTCATTAGAGCATCCACAGTTTTAGAAGAAGAAGAGTAGATATCCATCAATCTCTTGTGAGCTGATAATTGGAACTGCTCTCTAGCTTTCTTGTTTACGTGTGGAGATCTCAATACAGTGAAGATTCTCTTATTAGTTGGCAATGGAATTGGTCCGTTTACAACAGCACCAGTAGCCTTTACCGTTTTTACGATTTTCTCAGCAGACTTATCTACCAAGTTGTAATCGTAAGATTTTAGTTTTATTCTGATTCTTTGTGACATTTCTTTAATTTAAAAAATTAACCTTTTGCTTTAGCGATGATATCTTCAGCAACGTTTTGAGGAGTAGCTTGGTACTTCTCTAATTCCATAGAAGAAGTAGCTCTTCCTGATGAAAGTGTTCTTAGAGTCGTAACATATCCAAACATTTCAGATAATGGAACTGAACCTTTGATAACAACGGCACCGTTCTTTTCTTCTTGTCCACTGATTGTTCCTCTTCTCTTGTTAAGGTCACCAATGATGTTACCCATATATTCTTCCGGAGTTACAACCTCCAATTTCATAATAGGCTCCATGATTACTGGCTTAGCAGCACGTCCCGCTTCTTTAAATCCTAATTTAGCAGCTAATTCGAAAGAAAGTGCATCAGAATCCACTGCGTGGAAAGATCCGTCTTTAAGAGTAACTTTAATACCTTCAACTTCGAAACCAGCCAAAGGACCGTTCTTCATTGCAGCTTTAAAGCCTTTTTCAATAGCTGGAACAAATTCTCTAGGAACGTTACCACCTTTGATCTCATTGATGAATTCTAAACCAACTTTACCTTCTTCAGCAGGTCCAAGTTCAAATACGATATCAGCAAATTTACCCTTACCACCAGATTGTTTTTTGTAAACTTCTCTGTGTTGAGCAACTCTTGTAAGATTTTCTTTGTATTCTACCTGAGGCTGTCCTTGGTTAACTTCTACTTTGAATTCTCTTCTCATACGATCTACAAGAATGTCAAGGTGAAGTTCACCCATTCCTGAGATAATCGTTTGACCAGAAGCTTCGTCAGTTTTAACCTGGAAAGTAGGATCTTCTTCAGCTAATTTAGCTAGAGCGTTACCCATTTTATCCTGGTCTGCCTTAGTTTTAGGCTCAACAGCGATACCAATTACCGGATCAGGGAAAACCATCGATTCAAGAACGATTGGGTTTTTCTCATCACACATTGTATCACCAGTTTTGATAGATTTGAAACCTACAGCTGCACCAATATCTCCTGCTTCAATATATTCTACAGGATTTTGCTTGTTAGCGTGCATCTGATAGATTCTAGAGATTCTTTCTTTATCTCCTGAACGAGTGTTCAAGATATAAGAACCTGCATCTAGTCTTCCAGAGTATGCTCTGAAGAATGCCAATCTTCCTACGAAAGGATCGGTAGCAATCTTAAATGCTAATGCTGCGAAAGGCTCATCTACAGATGGTTTTCTGAAAATTTCAGCATCTGTTCTTGGGTCAGTACCTTTGATATCATCTTTATCCAATGGAGAAGGCAAGTATTTACATACTGCATCCAACATAAACTGTACTCCTTTATTCTTGAATGAAGAACCACAAGTCATTGGGATAATAGATAAATCAATAGTAGCTTTTCTAAGAGCTTCGTTGATTTCGTCTTCTGAAATTGAATCTGGATCTTCGAAGAATTTCTCCATCAAAGTGTCATCATAATCAGCAACTGCTTCAACTAATTTCTCTCTGTATTCCAGAACTTCAGCTTTCATATCTTCAGGAATTGGCACTACTTCGAAAGTAGCTCCTTGTCCTGCTTCATCCCAAACGATCGCTCTGTTTTTAATTAAATCAACTACACCTTTGAAATCTTCTTCAGCACCGATTGGTAAAACGATTGGAACTGCGTTTGATCCTAACATAGTCTTAACCTGGTTTACCACGTTAAGGAAGTCAGCACCTTGTCTGTCCATTTTGTTTACGAATCCCATTCTTGCAACTTTGTAGTTGTCGGCAAGTCTCCAGTTTGTTTCAGACTGAGGCTCTACTCCATCTACTGCAGAGAATAAGAATACCAAACCATCCAATACTCTCAAAGATCTGTTTACTTCTACTGTGAAGTCAACGTGTCCTGGTGTATCGATAATGTTGAAGTGGTAAGGCTTAGTTTCAGCTAATGGCTTACCTTGGTCTGTAGGGAAGTTCCAAGAACAAGTGGTTGCAGCAGAAGTAATAGTAATACCTCTTTCTGCTTCCTGCTCCATCCAGTCCATTGTAGAAGCACCATCATGTACTTCACCAATTTTGTGGTTTACTCCCGTATAGAATAAGATTCTTTCTGTAGTGGTAGTTTTACCAGCATCAATGTGCGCAGCAATACCAATGTTTCTAGTAAATTTAAGATCTCTACTCATTTCTAATTAGAATTTAAAGTGTGAGAAAGCTTTGTTAGCTTCCGCCATTTTGTGAGTATCAGATTTTTTCTTGTAAGCAGCACCTTCTTCTCTTGAAGCAGCTACCACTTCGTTAGCCAATTTCAAAGCCATTGACTTATCATTTCTCTTTTTAGAGTAAAGAATTAACCATTTCATTGCCATAGAAATTTTTCTATCTGCTCTGATTGGCATAGGAATTTGGAAGTTAGCTCCACCTACTCTTCTAGAACGTACTTCTACGTGAGGCATAACGTTAGTTAATGCATCTTTCCAGATTTCTAGTGCAGTTTTTTCCGTTTCTCCTTTTTTACCTTCTACGATTTCTAATGCATCATAGAAAATTTTGAATGCGATTGACTTCTTACCGTCAAGCATTAAGTTGTTTACGAATCTCGTTACCAATTGATCATTAAATTTCGGATCTGGTAACAACGGTCTTTTTTTCGCTTTTGTCTTTCTCATTGCTTCTGTACCTTATTTAATGATTATTTTTTCTTTCCTTTAGCTGGTGCAGCTGCTGCCTGACCTGGTTTAGGTCTCTTAGCTCCATACTTCGATCTTCTCTGTGTTCTTCCACTTACACCTGCAGTGTCTAAAGCACCTCTTACGATGTGGTAACGTACTCCCGGTAGGTCTTTCACCCTTCCGCCTCTAACCAATACTATCGAGTGCTCCTGTAGATTATGTCCTTCGCCCGGGATATAGGCATTCACTTCTTTACCGTTAGAAAGTCTTACCCTTGCTACTTTTCTAAGTGCAGAGTTAGGTTTCTTCGGTGTAGTAGTATATACTCTCGTACATACACCACGTCTTTGTGGACAAGAATCTAGGGCAGCCGATTTGCTCTTCTTGGCAAGCGTGGCTCTTCCTTTTCTTACTAATTGTTGAATAGTAGGCATTTAATTGCTTTTTATTTTAGGGTGCAAATTTAATATTTTTTTTTTAATTAACAAGCACTCAGACATAAATTATATTTTTTATTAAAAATTAATTCACAGACAGTTACATTTAATCGACGATTGTCACCTGTACATTTCTGTTCCAGCTAAATTTTTTAATATTTTGCCTAAGCTGTAAAAGATTTTCCTTATTAATAGAATAGACTGAAACTTTATCCCGAGAAACAGAAATAGGATTTTTTATTTTTAAAACAGCAGCTTTCTTCCAGTTTTTGGGAACGTGCCCCTGAAACCATTCGTCATAAATGATTGCAACATCATACTTATTATTAATGGTATATTGACTCAGGAAAGTTTCAAAATGATTATCGATCGGTTTTTTATTTTCTGTGAACGGAATCATGATTTTTGATCCCAACCCAACAATATCCAATAAATGGATATCCGTAAAATAACTAATAGCACCAATATCATTTGCGACAACTTTGGATGTATCGTAATAGGTATGCAAAAATTTGGCTGATTGAATTTGCTGTTCGTAAATGTTTTTCCCTCCGTTGTTCAACATTGTATGTGCAAAAGAACATTTGTAGATCAGCAAGACGACATTTAGTATTATTAATCCGGAAAGAAGTTTTTCTTTTTTAATATAATTTTTAAAATTTTCAAAAAAACCTTTCACTTTTGGGATCAAAGCCATTGAAAAACCTGCTAAAATATAGGCTTCATATCGAAAGATTCCTTTTAAATCTGCAAACATAGAATGACATATCATCAGTAAGGAAATAACGATCAGAAGAAAATTATCTTTAATTAAATCATTAAAAGTTTTCTTTTTAACATCCCTAAAAACAAAGATCAGACCCATTATAATAGGAAAGAATCCTATTTTGTAGAAACTTATATTGAATAAAAAATTATCTAAGAAAATCGATTTTAGCTGATTAGGAAAATTAGAGTCTAAAGTAAGTTTCGTTCCTTTCACCAACACAGAATTTGGAAATAAATAGCCATCATGCTGATAATTAAAATAACAGAAAATAACGACTGGAACAAACCCTACAGCTAATGTAAAAAACGCTTCCTTCCATTTTTTAATTAACATAAAAACAAAAGCCAGAATGACGAAGTAAAACATACTTTCGAAACGCACCAATCCCATTAATAATAAGGAAAGGTAAAATCCAAGGACGGCAGTTTTATTTTTAAAATTCGAAAGACAGAAAATATTTAATACAAATAAAAACACATGAAAAATATGCTCCATTCCCGATAAAAGCTGCAAATGTAACACAGAAAAAAATAAGGTAAACAAAACCGCGCTTACAATATTCTTTACACTTTTAAAAATTCCTAAAAAATATTGATTCAAAACATAAGCAATTCCAACTCCTAAAATCAAATTAAAATAAAGCGAAATCTGATCATTATTCCCGAAAATCTTAATCAAAACACTTAAAAGATAAGTGAATAATGGTGAAGAAGACGTAGAAGAAAATTCATATCTCGTCACTCCCCAAACATCATGTAACGCAAAGTTTTTTGCCATCGCCAAATGAATATAAGCATCATCAATAAGATAAACATAATGCCCATCGGTTTTCGAAACTAAATTAAGATAATATCCAAAACAAACAGCTAGAAACAGGAAAATCGCTATCCCGAAACTCTTTATACTAACATTTGAAAAAAGGCTCATATTTAAATATATTATAAGAATCTCAAAGATAAGTATCATCAATCATGAATCCTTATTTTCGGCATAATATTTACTTAATTTTGCTTTAGAAAAGAATAAACTACTATATAATATGAAAAATTCTAACATCATCGGTCTAAAAGAAACCGACTGCAAACAAATCGCAGAAAAATTAAATATCCTTTTGGCAAACTATTCCGTTTTTTATCAAAATACAAGAGGTTCTCACTGGAACATCAAAGGGGAGCAATTTTTCACCCTTCACCCAAAATTTGAAGAACTGTACAATAGCTTGGTATTGAAAATCGACGAAATTGCTGAAAGAATCTTGACTTTAGGAGCAATACCGGCTCACAACTACTCAGATTATTTAAAAGTGGCAACCATTAAAGAAAGCCAGGAAGTAAGCGACGGAACAAAAAGTGTTGAAATTATCTTAAATTCTTTCAAAGTTGTGATCGACTTACAGAGAGAACTTTTAAACGTTACAGATAAAGCCGGAGACGAAGGTACCAACTCGCAAATGAGCGACTACATCACAGAACAGGAGAAAGAAGTTTGGATGTACAACTCTTATCTCGGAAAGTAAACATAGAAGATTTATCAGAAAATATTAAAAAAATCACCTTACATTTAGGTGATTTTATTTTTAATTATTAAATTTGCGTATAAATTACACAATTATGCACGACGTACGATTGAATTCTATTCTAGATAACGATTTTTATAAAATTACCATGCAAAATGCGGTGGTAAAATTATTCCCAAGTTCAGTAGTAAAATACGAGTTCATCAACAGAGGAAAGCACGAGTTTCCGGATGGTTTTGATGCCGCTTTAAGAGAAGCCGTGAACAAAATGGCAGAACTTAAACTGACGAAAGATGAAAAAAAATTCATGGCAAGAACTTGTCCATATATTGATCTTCCCTATTTAGATTTTCTTGAAGGCTATCATTTCGATCCGTCTGAAGTCAAAATTCATCAGGAAGGAAGCGATCTTTCTGTGGTCGTTGAAGGACTTTGGTACAGAACGATTCTTTGGGAAGTGCCTTTATTAGCCTTAATCAGCGAACTTCATTACGAAATGAACCATTTGGAAAGAGACTCCAACGAAGTCGTGGTAAGCAAAACCATTGAAAAAGCTGAAGGCTTAGGAAAATTGGGTGTAAATTTCGCCGAATTCGGAACAAGAAGAAGACACTCTTATAAAGTTCAGAATTTGGTCGTAGAAGCATTAACACAGAAAAAAGAATCTACATTTATAGGAAGTTCAAACGTACATTTTGCCATGAAATACGGAGTGAAACCTATCGGAACTCACGCTCACGAATGGTTTATGTTCCATGCTGCTGAATATGGTTTTAAAATGGCAAACGAATTAGCGCTGGAACATTGGGTAGATGTTTACAGAGGCGATTTGGGAGTTGCGCTTTCAGACACATATACAACGGATGTTTTCTTCCAGCAGTTTGATAAAAAATTCGCAAAACTTTTCGACGGCGTTCGTCATGACAGTGGAGATCCGCTTGTGTTTGCAGACAAAACCATTGCTCATTATGAAAGACACGGAATCAATCCTTTATTTAAATATATCATTTTTTCAGACGCTTTAAATCTCGAAAAAGTAGAGGAAATTACCAATTATTGCAGAGGAAAAATCGGTATTTCTTTCGGAATCGGAACAAACTTAACAAATGATGTTGGTTTAAAACCAATGAATATCGTGATGAAATTAATTGGAGTTCAGGCTTCCAACCAAGAATGGATTCCAACGGTAAAACTTTCCGACGAACACGGAAAATACACCGGAGATCCCAAAATGATCGAACTGGCAAAAGAGTTTTTAAGAATAAAAGAATAATACCATGAAAACAAATGCCATTTTAGTAGTATTGCTTTTCGCGGGAATTTTTTCATTTGCCCAAAAGACAACGGAAAAACCGAAATTCAATCAGGAACTTGCCACAAAATTAGGCGCCGACCAATACGGAATGAAAGCTTACACGATTGTAATGCTGACAAGCGGTTCCACAAAAATCGATGATAAAGCTAAAATGGGAGAATTAATGAAAGGACATTTAGCCAATATTGGGAAATTAGCAGATGAAGGAAAAATAATTGTTGCCGGTCCTTTTCTTGAGAAAAATAAAGAAAATTACCGTGGAATGTTCATTTTCAACACAAAATCCAAACAAGAAGCAGAACTTTGGGTAAAAACTGATCCCGCGGTTTCAGGCAGGAGTTTTCAACTATGAAATTTTCCCTTGGTACGGCTCGGCTGCGTTGCCAACTTATCTGGAGCATCATAAAGAGATTTCAAAAGAGAATCCTTAGTTATGAGCTTTTATAGTAAATTTTCCGACCAAGACTTAATCGAATCTTATAATAATCAGATTGATTATCAAGGCAAAGCAACACAAGAACTTTTAGAAGAAATTACAAGCAGGACTACTCTTGAAAATTTTCAAGCTATCATTGAAAATCAGAAAGGAATATTGAACGAGCGCAACAGAATTATTAGAGAAATTCATCAACATTATTTCAATAAATCTTCAAAAGAAGAATCTCTTTCATTATTAAAATCTGATTTGCTATCCAGACAAGAAATTAGAATTCTTGTCGAAGAAAAATATTCTCATATTCATCAGAATGTTGAAAATTTAAATGTAGACTCAGACACCTTATTGAAAAGTTTTGTAGGAATAATGATCGCTCCATTTGTGAGTTCTATAATTATTTTTATCCTTATTTTCTCAATCAATGCATTAATTGCGTTTCATTTCTTCTTGCTTATTCCGGCTTACATTATTAATTACTTTGTGATTAGGCGCATCACTAAAAAAACACGAGATAATTTGGCTGTTTTTATCGCAACATTTATTGCAACGGTTTTAAATCTCATCTTTTTTATTCTTTTAATTAATTAAAAATTTTCCACTAAATATTAATAACGAAACCTCATAAAATTTGTGAGGTTTGAGAATCCTTACTAATTTTTTACTATCTTAGTTTATCTCTTTTTTATAATTAAAAAACTCATTATAAGAAAGTTAAAAACAATTCACCAAATCATAAAAACTTATTCTATGAAAAAATCAAACTTAACGAAGCTTTCAAGACAATCATTGAAAGATGTTTTTGGAGGAACACTTTACCCGGCTTTAGAATGCTATTCAGACAGAGAATGCGCAAAATACGGCGAAGCTTTAATCATGTGCCCAAACGGAACATCTTCAATGACAAATTATGGCTGTATGGGAGGAAAATGTATGCTCAATACAGGATTTTGTCCGCCATTGGAAATTGAAGGACCTATTACTTTAGAACCTTAAAACCGTATTAAGAAAAGTAAATTAAATCTTTTTGTTTACTTTTTTAATAAACAAATCACCTCGTTATTCCGACGAGGTTTTTTCTTATATTTATAAAAACAAAACCACATGAAAACCATAGAAGAAGTTCTTAAAAAATTAGATGAAATCATTATTTGGGCTAAAGAAAACCAAAGTCCGGTCGGATATTTTGCTTGTACCTACAGAATTATGACGGCGCAGGTTTTAAAAGGAATTCAGCAGAAAAAATTTGAAGATAATCCGAGAATGACTCAGCTTGATCTTGCTTTTGCAAACCGATATCTTGAAGCTTGGGACGCGTATTCAAAAGGTCAGCAATGTACCAATTCATGGTATCTTGCATTTGAAGCAACGAAAAACAAAAATCTTCTTATTTTACAGCATATTTTCTTAGGAATGAATGCGCACATCAATCTCGATCTGGGAATTTCCGCGGCGACAATTATGCCTTATCGAAAAATCAATCCTTTGAAAAAAGATTTTGAAAATATCAATAACGTCATTTCATCCATTAATCAAAAAGTTCAGGATTCTTTAAATAAAATCTGTTATCCCGTAGAATTAATTGATAAAATATCGAACGGAAAAGACAATGCCGTTTTAGATTTTGCCATCTCAAGAGCGAGAGAAACGTCTTGGGCAACTGCAGTAATGACTTCCAACACACCGAATTTCTTAAGAAGCTCCGTCATTGGAATTGTTGATTACGCCGCTGCAAAAGTAGCTTCACAAATTTTAAATCCAAAAATTCTTACTCCCGCTTTAACCAAGGAATTGAAGAAATGTGAAAGCAGCGATGTCGTGAAGAATATTGAAATTCTAGCTTCAACGAAAAACGTTTAATCGAAATTAATTTTAAAAGAAAAAAAATAAATGCCTAGAACTTCAACCTTTTGGAATCAATTTTTTATAATTAAAAACTTCAACCAATATCCGATACTTTCTGCTTTATTAAAAGGCTATGAAGGTGAGAATCTCATTGGGTACAGTTACATCGATCACGAACAGGGAATTACCTTTGATATCTTTAAGTTGTTCGAAGAAAAAGAGGGAAAATATATCATTACCAAGAATCTTATTGCCGATAAATCGAGAGCTATTTTAAGATTTGAACATTTCGCGGGTTTGTACTTTGAAATTGCCAATCTTAACGCTTTAGAATCTTTAAATCTTGAATTCCCAGATTATATCAGACAACATGAGAGGTATGATCTTAAAAAATTTAGAGAACATGAAATTTATCAAAAATTCGCTGCAAAAGGTTTTCCTGATGATATCAGCGTTTTTCTTTCAGATGAAACAGGCAAATTCAAAACCGAAAATATTTGGATAAGAGTAGAATCTTTTGATGCAGAAAAAGAAACCGGACTTGGTACATTACTTGTTCAGCCATTTCAAAAACTCGGAGTAAATAAAGGGGATTCTATTATTTTTAATTTAGCAGAAACTCAGGATAAGGAATTACGACCATTTGGATTTATACAAAAAAGACAAGTAGGAGAAACTGAAAAAACAATAAAGACACCGCAAGAAAAAGAAAGCAAAAAATGGTGGAAATTTTGGTAACAAGCAATCTTGAGGTTTCCCGTAAAACAAATCAATTTATCTTTTTGTAATTTTGAAAAATGGAGATGACATATTTAATTGTAGGGTTTATTGCCGGAGGAATTTTGGGCGCAGTTGTTCTATATTTTGTGTTGAAATCGTCGATGGTTTCAAGAATATCTTATGATGAACTGAATAATTTACACATTAAAAAAAATTCTGATTTAGAGAATTCTAATCTCAAAATTCAGGAATTAACGCAGAATATTACTAAAGAAAAAGAATTCAATTTGCAGCAAACAGATCTTTTTAATGATCTTAAAAATGAATTTGCTAAAATTTCCGCAGTCCATTCATCTTTGAGTGCTCAGTTTTCGGAACAGAAACAAATTAATGCCAAACAAACTTCTCAGATTGAAAATCTTCTAACGGAGAAACAGGATATTTTCGCAAAAAACTCAGAGCTTTCTGCTAAAAATGAAGGGTTACAAAAATCGTTAGAAACTCAAAAAGGAGAAATTACCAAAATTCAGGATGAATCAAAATTACAGTTTGAGAATCTTGCCAATAAAATTTTAGAAGAAAAAACGGAGAAATTCACGACTTTAAATCAAAATAATTTAAAAACAATTCTTGAACCTTTTCAGGAAAAAATTACCGACCTTAAAAATCGCGTGAATGAAGCTTATGAAAAGGAAAATAAAGAGCGTTTTTCTCTCGCTGAAAAAGTAAAAGAACTTGCCGAACTGAATCAACAGATTTCTGAAGACGCCAAAAAACTCACAAGAGCTTTAAAAGGCGAAAGCAAAACCCAGGGAAATTGGGGAGAAATGATTCTGGAAAGCATCCTTGAAAAATCCGGTTTGGTAAAAGGCAGAGAATATTTCCTCGAGCATGAGCTTCGGGATGAAGACAACAAAGCGCTTTTTTCAGAGTTTTCAGGTAAAAAAATGCGTCCCGATGCCGTTATAAAATATCCGGACGAGAGAAATGTCATCATCGATTCTAAGGTTTCTTTGACGGCTTTTACAGAATTGGTGGATGAAACGGATCAGGATATTTATTTGATAAAACTGAATCAGCATTTATCTTCTATCAAAAATCACATCACCCAATTAAGCCAGAAAGCGTATGATGATTACGGAAAATCTTTGGATTTTGTGATGATGTTTATTCCGAGTGAACCGGCTTATATTGCAGCGATGCAGGCAGATCAGAATCTTTGGAACTATGCGTATGACAGAAGAGTTTTATTATTAAATCCGAGCAATTTAATTACTTCTTTAAAACTGATCGCCGATCTTTGGAAACGCGAGTATCAAAACAAGAATTCTCTTGAAATTGCTGAAAGAGGAGCAAAATTATATGACAAATTTGTAGGTTTTGTCGACAATCTGGAAAAGGTCGGAAGGAATCTTGATCTGGCAAAAAACGTATACAATGATGCTTACAAACAGCTTTCAACCGGAAATGACAATCTTATCACTCAAACGCAGAAACTGAAATCTTTAGGAATTAAAAACAAAAAAGATCTTCCGCAAAGTATGATCGATAACTCGCAAATTTCGATGGATAATGCAGATGAATAAAGATTTCTTATCAAAAATAAAGGAAACCTCGGTCGATTGATCGGGGTTTTTATTGGCTTAAAATTCAAATTAAAAGACTCTTAAAAATAATTTTACATAATTTTGCAGAATGTTAATAGAAAGCTTTCAGAACGAAAAGGTAAAACACGTCACCAAACTCCTTACAGACAACAGATTTCGCAAAAAATCGAATGTTTTTGTAGTAGAAGGTCAACAGGAAAATGAACGCGCTCAGCAATTTGGATTTGAGTCTGTTGAGTTTTTTATCTGTGAAAATATTTTTCAGAAAAAGCTTCCGACAGGAAAAGTTCATTTGGTAAGTGATAAAGTGTATGAAAAAATAGCTTACAGAGGAAGTTCTGAAGGGATCATCGGAGTTTATAAAACAAAAGAAGCAGATTTATCTTCATTTAAACCAAAAGAAGATGCTACCATAATTATTGTTGAAGGCGTTGAAAAACCAGGAAATTTAGGGGCAATTCTGAGAAGCTGCGAAGCTTTCGGCGTTGATGCTTTAATTGTTTCTGATGGGAAAACGGATTTTTATAATCCAAATGTGATCAGATCAAGTGTTGGATGTCTTTTCGGAATGGATGTTTTTCAGGCAGAAAATCAGGAAACGCTAGAATTTCTTCAGAAAAATAATTTTAATATCTACACAACTATTATGGATGAAACTTCGGAAGATCTTTATAAAAGAGATTTTAAGCAGAAATCTGCGGTTTTATTCGGAACGGAACATTCTGGGCTAAGTGATTTCTGGATAGGGAAAGGAAAAAACACTTTAATTCCGATGTCGGGAAGTATTGATTCTTTGAATTTGAGTAATGCGGTTGCAATTACTTGTTATGAAACATTGAAACAGAAAAAAGGATAATTTTTTGGAAAGGAAGTTTGAAGTTTGAGGAGCGAAGTTCTTTAAGACTAATTTAGAATTAGCAGATCAATGCAACTTCCGGCATCCATCTTCCAAACTTCTATCTAAACTATAAAGCATAAAAAAACCGCATCACTAGGTGACACGGTTCTTTTATTTTTAAGCGTAAGCTAGAATTATTTCTTAACTTCTTCTTTAGCAGCTTTAGCGTCAGCTTTAACTTCAGCTTTAGCATCTTTAGCAACTTCTTTAACTCCAGCTTTAGCAGAATCGATAGCAGCAGTAGCAGAATCAGCAGTAGCAGTTACTGTAGAATCAGCAGCAGTAGCAGTAGAATCGATTGCAGTTGTAGCAGAATCAGCAGAAGCTTCAGTAGAGTTAGCTTCAGTTTTTTTACAAGCAACTAGAGAGATTGCAGCGATAGCAGCTACGAATAATGACTTTTTCATAATAAATTAAATTTAATTTTGTTAATATTGTTTTATAAAATTTTATTTCTGTTCTGATATTTGAACAAGACAAAGGTATAGCAGATAGAAAATTTGTTTATGAAAAATAATTGTAATACCTTTGTAAAATAGTTTTACAAATAAATATAACTGATAATCAATAATTTAATCATTTTAAATAAATTGACGGATTTAGATCTATTACATTTTGAGCAGCTAAAAAAGGATGTACAGGCTCAATATTTGAAAGAATACACCCCTTCCCATGATGACATATCAAAATGGAAGGGTATAGATATCATATACTTCCAGGAAGATCTTCGTAAAAAGGCTAAAGGAAACATTAGCGAAAAATCTTTTTACACGTACTTCAAAAATTCACCGGTTACCAAATTACCAAGAATCGACATGCTTAATTTACTGAGTATTTATGCAGGTTACGGCTCTTGGTATGAGTTTAAAAAACAGCATCTTTTTGCAGGCGAATTACTCACAGACGATGAAGATATAGAGGATCATGAACTCCAAGAATTAGAGAAAACAGTTTCTGCATCGCTTAATCTTCCGAAAAGTGAGATTCAGCCTAAAAAAGTGGAAATAAAGGCTTCAGAAAATACTGATTTACAAAAATCAAATACTGAAAATCAATCAATTAGTCAAAATAAAGAAGTATCTCAAATTTCTAATTCAGAAGCAGTAAAACCTAAGAAAAATTTCTTCAAAAAGAACGCTTGGGCAATCATTACATCAGTTTTGATTATTACAACCGGACTTTTAGGTTTTAAAGATGTCATATTTTCAAAAACATATAAATATTGTTTTACGGATGCCGACAGAGGTGCTTCAGTAATCAATACACTGGAAATAAAAGTGATTAAAGAAAACGAATCTCCTATTCTCTATAAAATAAAACCGGGAGAATGTTTTTACTACTCTACCAAAGATAAAATTCTGAAAATGCAGATCAGCTCGCCTTTTTATGAATATCTGGAAGTAAGCAGAAGCCTTCAAAATGCGCCTGATGAAGAAACCATTGAGCTAAAACCCGATGATTATAAAATGGCGGTCAACTATTTCTCCGTGAAAGATGCTAACGGAAATCCTGAGCTTTTGAAACAAAAACGTAAGCAACTGGAAAATCTGATCAGCAACAATGCCGTTATTTATCAGGTTTACGACAATGCGACGTACGGAATTGAGACTTTAGACAAACAAAAATATATTACCTTAGTAACAACACCCACCACATCATTGAAGAATCTAAGTGTAATCGAAATGAAAAAAGATAAAGGAAAAATAATCTCCATTAAATTTAAAATTGCAACGACTGATGAAAAACCTCAATAAATTCTTAATTTTTGCAATGCTATCCCTTGTTCTTGCAGCTTGTAACAACAAAAAAACGGATTCAATAAGCGACCTAGATAAATTAAGAAACAGCAACAACAGAAAGAGCTATCCTGCTGTACAAATGGACAGTATGCAAGCGGTAAATTCTATTACGAAACAAAAAGTGCAGGAACTCTTAGACTTATCCACGCTTTATCTTTCAGGAAACAAAGATACGGAAATAGACACGGTGATCTACTCGCAGATGCAAAGCTATTTCCATAAACCGGATACTTTAACGTTCAAAAAATTATTCCGTGAACTGGATAGTTTGAAGGTAAAAAGTGTAAAGGTAAACAGCCTTGAAGTGTATAAAGATTTTTATAAAAACGATACGTTGGATTACGCAAAATTCAATGTAGAATATTTTGACGATAAGAATAGATCTCTCGGAATTTTTGAGAAAAATGCTCAATATATTTTGCAATCTGCGCCTGTGAAATTTAAAAAAGAGTTTAAATTTTTCTTTTTGAATTTTTATTCTAATCCGTTATTGAAGAAAGACAGCACATCAGTCGGCGTCACCAAATAGTCCAGCGGAATATCATTTTCCCAGACATCATCGATATTTTCATCGGGGTTAAAATAATTAACTCCGATTTTTTTTGTCTCAGAAGAAAGATTTTCGAAAAAACCGTCGTAGAAACCTTTTCCGTAGCCTACTCTATTTCCTTTTTTATCACAATACAACAAAGGTGTAATGACATAATTAAAATCTAAAACTTCGGAATCTTCATTAGAAACAGGCTCCGAAATATCCCAATGATTCAGTTCGAATTTTGTTTCTTTAAAAATCTCAACAGAAATCAATTTCGTATCAACAATTTTAGGCACAAAAACTCTGATATTTCGACTTAAAAAATATGTGATGAATAGTTGAGTATCAAATTCTTTAAACTTCTCGATAGGAATAAAAACATGCACTTTTTGACCTGAAATAGGTTTAAAATAATCAATAAAATGCTGAAAAATATTTTCAGATAACAAGAAAGCCTCATCAGTTGACAAGGCTTTTCTTTTTTGCATATATTTTTTTCTCAATTCAGCTTTTAACATATTATGTATGTATTTTCAGCTTAAAAAATTTTATATAATTTGTCTGATGAACGAACTTTAAATGGAAGTTCAAAAGTAATCTGATCTCCTATTTTTGCCGTTTCACAAGGTCCTCCATTGGCGAAAATTTCGGTAATTGTAATTTCCTGTTCACCGGTTGTAGGACCAGAAATTAACACCTTATCTCCTATTGAAATTTCTTTGTTTTCAATTAAAAACTGTGCGATTTTCGATTTTGTATAATAGTGTTCTGCCTTTCCGATCAAAACTTTTTTAACCTTTATTTTCTGACGAATATCTTTGGTTTCAACAGCTGCAGCTTTCGCTAAAGTCTGAGTTGAAAGATCTCCGGAATTTTTAAATTTCAATGCTTCAGATTTTCCTTTTCTGAACACTTTATTACCAACCTGCAACCCTTTTCTTAAGGCAACCTGCTCCTCCCAAGGTAAATGTATGATATCAAAACATTCTGTAGAACAAGTATTTTCCATCGTTGCTTTACACTCATCACATTGAATAAACAATAAATGACAAGCATCATTGGCACAATTCGTATGGTTATCGCAAGGCTTTCCGCATTGGTGGCATTGCGCAATAATATCATCTGTAATTCTTTCGCCCAATCGATGATCAAATACAAAGTTCTTCCCAATGAATTTGCTTTCGATATTTTCTTCCTTAATTTGGCGTGTATATTCAATAATTCCGCCTTCCAATTGAAAAACGTTTTTAAAACCTTGATGTTTAAAGTAAGCACTCGCTTTTTCACAACGAATTCCGCCTGTACAATACATTAACAGATTTTTATCTTCTTTAAAATCCTGTAACTGTTCGTTGATAATCGGTAAACTTTCTCTGAAATTTTCTACATCCGGAGTAATTGCCCCTTCAAAATGACCGACTTCACTTTCGTAATGATTTCTGAAATCCACTACAATTGTATTCGGATCTTCCAGTAAGTTATTAAATTCCTGCGCTTTTAAATGAATTCCTTTGTTGGTAACATCAAAAGTTTCGTCATTCAAACCATCGGCAACAATTTTATGTCGTACTTTTATTGTTAACTTTAAAAAAGAATGATCGTCTTGCTCTACCGCTACATTTAAACGAATACCTTTCATGAAATCGTAAACTTCTAACGTGTCGCGAAATGCTTCAAACTGATCCGCAGGAATACTCATCTGAGCATTAATTCCTTCATGGGCAACATAGATACGACCGAGCGCATCGAGTGCATTCCAGGTTATAAATAATTCGTCGCGAAATTTTTTGGGATCTTGAATTTTGGCATACGCATAGAAAGACAATGTAAGGCGTTCCTTACCAGCTTCATCAATAAGTTGAGCTCTTTCTTCTGCGCTTAAGGTGTTATACAGTTGCATGCTATAAACGTTTTAAGTGAGAAAAATATTTTTGCAAAGATAAGAATTTTTCAAATATGGGTTTTTATGAATAAAATCACGGTAAATAAGTGAATTGGATTGATAATTGGTGATTCACCTTTTAATTTAATTCTAATCCTTGTCAAGGTTTTTGAACTTTGACAAGGATGGCTACTTCAGATAAAATTAATTTACTACATTTAACTTTCATGACAATTCAACCATCTATATGTCATATTGTCTTTAATAAATTTTTAAGGTTTGTTAATTGAGACTTTAACAATTATGGCTTAATACATAAATTATTCCTATTGTTGTTAAAATTTAGTTAAAAATGAAACAATCCATACCAATTGCCTACCTATTTAGCATTAAATTTGTTTTCAATAAAACGAAAAAAAATACAACATAATAAATAACAAAGAAAGATACAATGAAGAGTACTTTAAAAAAACTATTACCATTTGCAGTAGTAGGCATTATGTCCGGAGCTACTACCGTTGGAGCATTACAATATTTCAATCATGAATCCAACAACGGAGATCAATCATACTTTACGAAAGCTTCAAATGTTTCTTTTGCAGGAATGAATTCTGCAGCAGTGGGCGATGATTTTGTAAAAGCAGCTAAAACGACAGTTTCCGGCTGTAGTAACGATTAAAAATTACCAATCGCGAACGACGAGCAGAGCTTCGGAACAGGATATGTTTGATTTCTTCTTTGGAGATCCGTTTGGAGGAAAAGGGCAGCAAAGACAAAGACAGCAACAGCAGCAAGTGCCGGATAATATGCCTTCAGGAATGGGATCGGGTGTTATTATTTCGCCGGATGGTTATATTATTTCAAATAACCACGTTGTGGCAGGAGCAAATAAACTTGAAGTTGTTTTAAGCAATAAAAAATCTTATATCGCAACCCTAATAGGAACTGACCCGAATACGGATATTTCATTATTAAAAATTGAAGAAAAAGGATTGCCTTATTTAAATTTTGCCAATTCTGATAATATTGAAGTCGGACAATGGGTTCTTGCCGTAGGAAATCCGCTTGGATTAAATTCTACCGTAACAGCAGGAATTGTTTCCGCAAAAGGAAGAGGAATCGGAATTTTGGGTGGACAAGGAAAAGCAACCAACCCGATTGAAAGCTTTATTCAGACCGATGCAGCGATTAATCCTGGAAACTCAGGAGGAGCTTTGGTAAATACCAACGGAGATCTTATTGGTATCAACTCTGCCATTCAATCAACAACAGGTTATTATCAAGGTTACGGATTTGCTGTTCCTGCGAATCTGGCAAGAAAAATTGTTGAGGACATCAAGAATTTCGGTATTGTACAGAGAGGTTTCTTGGGGGTAACTTCATTAGATTTATCAGATGACCAGTTGGTTGCAGCTTACAACAAGCAAAAGAATACAAATATTAAAGCTGGTTCCGGAATATATGTAACAGGATTTGGAGAAAGCAGCGGTGCTGAAGATGCAGGTCTGAAACTGGGAGATGTTATCACTAAAATTGATAATATAGCAATTACAGATTTTGCAGATCTTTCTATGGCTGTAGGAAGCAAACGTCCTGGAGATAAAGTTCAGGTTACTTATTCTAGAAACGGTAAAGATGCTACAACTACTGTTACTTTAAGAGATCAAAAAGGCGGAACTGCTACAAGAACAAAGGCAGACCTTAGTGTAACTGAAAAAATCGGGGCAGAATTCCAAAGTATAGATGATAAAACGAAAGCGTATTATGGAGTCAATAGCGGAGCTGTAGCCAAAAATGTTATGGAAGGAAGCGAAATGGCTAAAGCAGGTATTGTAGATGGCTATATTATTACTGAAATCAATGGTAAACCTGTAAATTCTCAAAAAGATGTGGAAAACTTACTGAATAAATTCTCCGGAACAGTACAAATAAAATATCTGGACGACTATGGAAGAGGTTATCAAAGAGGTTTTAAAATGCCTTAATTGAAGAACTAAACTTCACTTTTCATAGTAACGAAAAACGCTGCAAATTGCAGCGTTTTTTATTTATGATTTATTCATTTTTTCAGCGATTCTTCTTTTCTTTTTCCGTTCATAAATGACTTCTACAATCTTACCTCCCATCCACGCAAAAGGGAAGAAAGTAAGGAAAATAGAGATTTTATAAAACGTTGGATGATAAGGAAAAACAATAACGTCCAACATGGCTATAAACAACATGATGAAGCCGATAAGAATAGCATAAGCCACTTTAGCATATTTAACGATAATAGCCGTTACCACACCTCCCACAGTAGTTCCTAATCCGGAAATAAACAACAGGAAGCCAAAAAAGGCATCGTTATGCTGCATGCTTTGAAGAAACCTTTGCCAATGCTCAAACGGAGCAAAAGCGTCGAAAGTAACCCATTGCGGAAATACTCTTATACCAAGAGTAATGATAAGGCCGGCAATTCCGAGACCTATAATAGCCGCAAGTGTATTTCTTATAAAGTTCATTAATCCTGATGTGCGATCATAGAGATTTCGATATCAACATTTTTCGGCAGGCAAGAAACCTGTACCGTTTCACGAGCCGGAAAGCTTTCTGCATCCAAATAAGAAGCATAAATATCATTCATTACAGCAAAATCATCCATACTTTTAAGGAAGATCGTAGCTTTCACAACATTTTTAAAAGTCATTCCTGCTTCTGTAAGGATCGCTTCTAGGTTTTTCATTACCTGATGCGTTTCTTTTTCAATTCCTTCCACCAATTTACCCGTTGCAGGATCTACAGGGATCTGACCGGAGATGTACAATACACCATTTGCCATGTTGGCTTGTGAATAAGGTCCGATAGCTGCAGGAGCATTAACAGTGTTGATTATTTTTTTCATTAGAATTTATTTTGGGTGCAAATATAAAATTTATATTCTATTTCTATAATCAAATATCAATCCGATATTAGAAAGGCGCATTGGGTTGTGTGAAACTTCTGTCTTTATACTTAATGGCATCACTTAAGATATTGGCTTTGATACCGATAAAGAAGTCATACACTTTATACTGACCAAACGGAACCCAGTTGAAATTGATCGTAAAACTTCGCTGATCTCTCGCAAAACCGATTCTTGTATACGCCAATTCTCTCGTCACCATGTCGTAATGCGTACTTCCGTTGATATTCCAGTAAGGTGTTAATTTAAGACTTCCATCCAACCCAACTGAAGCCAGTTTTGTCGGCGTTCTTGAAGCTGTACTTCTTGTGTAGGCATAATTGGCATTCACATTCAACGTCCAGGCCTGATCGAAATGAGCGTAATTATCATCATCAAAATAATAATTTTCATTCCTTACCTCTCCTTTCGATTTGTATTTTTTAGCATAATCTGTTTTTTCGCCAAATATTTCGCTGCTTAAAGGATAAGACATCTGAACATTGAATCCCTGAACACTGAAATGCCCGAATTCTTCCGTTCTGATTCCCGTTTCCTGTCCCGGAAGATAGATAATTTTATACGGATCTAAAGAAACACTTGTGTTTACGCTTAATTTATTATTGAAGAAAGAAGACTGTCCATTGATCGTCACGATTGACCAAGGATGATCTTTTGCAGCAAAGTTGTAACTTCCGGAAAGATTTAAAGATTCAAAAAGTTTTACCTTTTTCACACCTGTAGAATCGCTTTTAGACTTTACTTTCATTTCAATATTGTTTCCGATATTGAAACCTAAAGCACCTACCATTCCACTTGAAGGGCTTCCGATGATACCTCCTTCAAAAATTGAATAAGGCGTTAAAGCACCGTTTGCATCATAATAATTTTTGTAATACCCAAAACCGGAACCACCAAAATCAGGTGAATACGTAAAACCGATACTTGGTGTCATCATATGTCGGATTGCTTCAACCGCAGAACCTTTTTTAAAGTTCAGCATACCATATAATGTCGTCTGAATACTTGCTGTACTTGAAAATGTAGAATATCCAGAAATCCCTTTGTCGGTTTGCGTAACAACTTTATTCTGAATAGGATCGTAAAATTTGTCTACCGTTTTTGTCGTTAAAGCATTATCAATATTAGCTCCTAAACTGAACGTAAAATATTTCGCAACCGTTGTATTGGTACCTAAAGCAATATTATTTTTCAAACCGGTTTGTAGTTTATCCCACATTGCCTTTTTGAAAAGTTCACCTTCGTCGGTTTGCACAAAGTTTGTTAAATTAAGCCCTGTATTTACCGTAAGATTTTCCAACAATCCGCTTCTAACACCAGTTTTTGATTTAAATAAATAAAACTGATTGATCGCAACATTCATCTGCGGCAAACGAAGATCGGATAATCCCGTTGCAAAATTCTGAGAATAAGAAGCCGTTCCCGTAATCGTTGCAGGCAGTTTCAAAAATCTTTTCGTAATCGTTACCGTTGAGTTTTGCTGGGTATTTAATACGTTTTGATTTAAAATATAATTGTTATTCAGGGTATTATTATAGAATTTTGTACTTACCACATCTACTGAAGCAGAGAAATTAAGGAAAGGATTTGCCTTTGTATCCTGCGTATGTCTCCACGCAATTCTGTAGGTACTTGTTTTTCCGTAATCATCCAACCCTTTGATCCCACGAACCGCAGTTCCTATATCTGCAGAGAAATTCCCGGAGTAGCGGTATTTCTTTATATAGTTCATTTCAGGTCTGAAATTAAAACTTCCTTTGGTATAAATATCGGTAAGAATCTTTAAATCAAAATGTTCCCCGATCGGCTGATAATACCCCAATCCGTTCAGGAAGAAACCTACATCCTGTCTTTCCCCGAAACTCGGAATCAAAATACCTGCAGCTCTCTTACTTGAAAAAGGTAAAATAGCAAAAGGCATAATCAAAGGAGTCGGAACCTGCTCAATATACAACTGAATAGGTCCGGAAACGATGGACGATTTATTTTTAGTTTTAATTAATTTAAGATAATTAGCTCTTAAAAAATAATCGGCTGCCGTATCCTTTTTCTTAATATAATAATCATCCGTTGTATAATCTGCCTGTCTCATGGCAAAGACAGAATCACTATATTTCTTTGTTTTATTGGCTACAATAACTCCTTCACTTTCCTCCGTTCTGGCATTAAATGCGATCGCCTGTTTGGTTTTGGTGTTATATTGAAACTCTGTCGTTTCATATGTTTTACCCGCCTGAATTGTAATTACAGGTTCTATAATTTTTCCTAAAGAATCTTGTTTTCCACGAGCGTACATCAGATTTTTTTGTTCGTCGATGGAGATATAATCTGCATCAATCTGAAGATCCTGATACTTTACCTGAGCATTTTTGTTCAGATAAATCATCTTTTTCTGGAAATCTCTACGTTGAAAATCAGCTTTTGTCTGAAGAATATCTTCCAGCGATTCTTTTTTCAATACTATGGTATCCTTTTTGGAAATAGTATCATTAGCCACATTTTTAGGTAATTCTTTAGAAGTTTCTTGTGCTAAAAAATTGTTAAAAATTAGGATAATTAAAATTTGTAATATATTTTTGGAGACGGTTTTGACCAATTTTTTGTTTATATTTATTGTATACAATTAAGGCTCAAAATTAATATAATTTTTAAAACTGTAAGATGTACAAAGTAAATTTTAAAATAATTTTATCATTTCTCCTCATTCTATTTAGCAACTTTATTTTTTCGCAAAAGAAATTAACCGTTGTTTTAGACGCTGGACACGGAGGAAGTGATCATGGAGCTAACAGAAGTTATGCAGACATCGGAAGGATCGCGGAGAAAGATGTCACCCTTGCTATTACCCTGAAAGTTGGGGCAATGCTAGAAAAAAACAAAGATTTTAAAGTAATTTATACCCGAAAGATAGACGAATACCCTTCACTTTCCGACAGAACGAACTTGGCGAACAGAAGCAAAGCCGACCTTTTTGTGTCCATCCACTGTAATTCTTCAAAAAGACCTACAGCTTACGGAACGGAAACTTACGTACAAGGTCCCGATCAGAATGACACCAATCTTGAGGTGGCAAAAAGAGAAAATGACGTGATTTTCCTGGATGAAAAAGATAAGCAGACCTTCGGATCTTATGATGCTGGTTCTCCGGAATCTTTAATTGCCTTAAAACTTCAGCAAAGCAAATATCTGGAATCCAGTCTTCTTTTGGGAGGTTTGGTGGAAGATAACTTTGTGAATAAAGATAAAAGATCTTCGAGAGGTGTATTTCAGAAAAACCTGCACGTTCTTCGTATGAATGCGATGCCTTCGGTACTTATTGAAACCGGATTCATCAATCATCCTGAAGAAAGTCATTATCTGGCTTCGGAAAAAGGTCAGGATGAGATTTCAGAGAGTATTTATCAGGCTATCATTGATTACAAAAAAGCAATTGACAGAAAATCGGGAAGTCCGGTAATCGTAAAAAAGCCTGAACCAGATAGATTGGCAGAAGTGGCTTTAAAGAACGATTTCAGAATTTTATTATTAAGCTCTCCAACGAAGTATAACGACGGAGATCCTGCTTTAAAAGGTTTGAATTATATTTTACCTCTTAAAGAAAACGGACTCTACAAATATTACTACGGAGTAACCAATCTTGGTTCTGTAAGAGATATTAATATTAAAACAGCCAAAGATGCCGGATTCAGAAATGCATATGCTGTAGGTTTCATGCCGAATCAAAAACTGAGCACGGGTTACTACACGATCGAAGTATATGTAGGAGAAAAACTGAACGGAAATTCATTCGTACTACAAACCCTAAAAGATGCCGAAAGAAACAAAGAAGATGGCGTTTTCTATTATACTTATGGAAAAGTGTACAGTTTGGAGGATGCCGTGAAGCTTCAGAAAGACCTTGAAGCTAAAGGAATTAAGAATTCGGTAATTCAAAAAGTTTTTAAATAATCAAAAATAATTTTGAAGTTAAAAAGTTAATTATTACTTTTGCAACCTCAAAATTTGGTCTATTCGTCTAGTGGTCAGGACTCAAGGTTTTCATCCTTGCAACAGGAGTTCGATTCTCCTATAGACTACCAAATTTAGTGTATTTCATATACCTTAAAAAGCCCTCTCTGCAGGGCTTTTTTTATTTTCAAATATTTCTTATCGATTGTAGCGTTTTATATCTTAATTCTGTTAAAAAAAATTCTAAAAGTTCAATAATATTAGATTTTGCCCCCTGTAAAAAAGATCAATTTTATGGTTGTAAAATATAAAAAAGCTCTTGTAATTGTTTGGTTGGCTTCAGATTTGGGAAATTTTCAGAAAAAAGTATCTAAAAATTATCATAAAATTTTAATTAAAAGAAAAAAATATTATATTTGCACCTCCTAAAACGGAGAGCATCGTTTATTAAAGTTTCATAAAATAAAGTTTTGGCATCAACAATATCGATCTTCTTTATTCATGGTACTTTGAAAAACAATTAAATTCTCTTACATTAGGTACAAATTTATATCATGTTGGATTTAAAAATACAGGAAGCGAAATTGCTTTTTAAGAAAATCCACTCTAACCCAAAAAGTTACGATTTAAAAATCAATGAAGATGGGATTACAGGCAGAGATGATAAAATAAGTTTCAGACTTGACAGGACCGGAGAGAGGGTCGCTTTTGAAGTAACGATTGACGGACTTACCTTCACCAATACCACTGGGGAATGGAACAATGCGATGGTAATGCTTGCGAGCACCATCAAAAAATTAGAAAGAGAAGAAGAGAATATTAAAATAGAACAGGCAATAGATAAACTACGAAAATATTTATCAGAAGAAAATTAAAAAATTCTAAAAATAAATTTGGTAGATAAAAAAAAAGTTTATACTTTTGCACTCACATTTGAACGATATGGCAAATCATAAATCAGCATTAAAGAGAATTAGACAAAACGAAGTAAGAAAGCTTCGTAACAGATACTACCACAAGACTGCAAGAACAGCATTGAAGGTGTTAAGAAATGAAGAAGATAAAGCTGCTGCTTCAGAGCAATTGCCAAAAGTTATCTCTTTGTTGGATAAATTAGCTAAGAAAAATATTATCCACAAAAACAAAGCGGCTAACTTAAAAAGCAAATTAACTAAGCACGTTAATAAACTAGCTTAATAAGTATAGTTGGCCCGTTCGTCTATCGGTTAGGACCTCAGATTTTCATTCTGGTAAGAGGGGTTCGACTCCCCTACGGGCTACAAAACTTAATTACTACTAACCGGGTAATTAAAATAAGAGTTGTAAACTTATAAAAACAAAATACTAACCCTGTAAGCAATTACAGCTATGGTAGATGGCCCGTTCGTCTATCGGTTAGGACCTCAGATTTTCATTCTGGTAAGAGGGGTTCGACTCCCCTACGGGCTACTTAAAAGAGATTCAATTTTTTTGGATCTCTTTTTTTATTTCTCTTAATAGTGATTTAGTTCGCTTTTTATTACTCCTAAATTCATTGTAAACACACACTACTAAAGGAAAATCTATTTAAAAGAAGTTTATTAATCAAGTTAAATTAAAAATGCATACCTTTGTAATTCATCAGATGATATGATGTATTTAATACAATGCAGATTCAAAGAAAAACTTTAGCGCAGGAAGTAGCGGACAGATTAATTGAAGGAATCCTCAATAATGATTATCCTGTTGGTGAAAAACTGCCGACAGAACCTGAATTAATGAAGATCTATGGTGTCGGACGTTCCAGTATCCGCGAAGCGATAAAAATACTTTCCATTAAAGGGGTATTGAATGTACATCAAGGATTGGGAACTTTTGTAGTTTCGAAAAATATGCAGGAATCTTTGGAATCACAGATGGATAAAGCGCAAATTGGAGATGTACAGGAAGTACGTTCTCTTCTTGATTCAAAAATCGCGGCAAAAGCGGCTTTCTTCCGTAGTAAGGAGCAATTAAAAAATATAAAACTGTATTTGGATCTGAGAAACAGACTGGCTGAGGAAAACAAAATCTTAGAATGTTATCACGCTGATATTAATTTTCACGTTGCCATCGCTGAAGCTTGCGGAAATATTCTTCTGAAAGAAATCTATAAAGTAGCAAGTTCCCATATCTTAAGATCTTTTGAAAACAGTCATACTGATACAGAATCTTTCAAAGATTCTCAGGATATTCACAATCGTCTTTATTTGGCTATCGAAAATAAAGATGCAGAAAATGCTGCCATTATCGCTCAGCAAATTGTTGATCGGATTTATTAAAATATAAACTTTAACAAAATTCATCAGATGATATGATGAATTATAAATTACTATGGAAAATATCGCAACAAAAACAATTGACAGTACGAAAATTGTTTACCCTATCTTATTTATGATCAGTTTTTCACATTTCCTGAATGATTTGATCCAGTCTACCATTCCTTCATTGTATCCGATTTTGAAAGGTGAATTCCGTTTATCTTTCGCCCAAATCGGTATTATCACTTTGGTATTTCAACTTACCGCCTCAATTTTACAGCCATTTGTAGGAATTTATACTGACAAGAAACCAAATCCCAGATCGCTCTCGATCGGAATGGGATTATCGATGGCAGGTTTATTATTATTGGCTGCCGCTCATCAATATTACGTAATTCTTATTGCTGTCGGGTTAATCGGAATGGGATCATCGATTTTTCATCCTGAAGCATCGAGAGTTGCCCAATTGGCATCTGGCGGACAAAAAGGTTTGGCGCAATCTATCTTTCAGGTAGGAGGAAATTCGGGAAGTGCAATCGGACCTTTATTGGTGGCTCTAATTATCCTTCCATTAGGTCAAGGGTATGTTGGTTTATTTGCGATTGCAGCATTTATAGGGATTATCGTTCTATGGAGAATCGGAAATTGGTATGCGGAAAGATTAAATTTAAAAAAATTAGCGAAGCATCCGAGTGATGTTATTAATATTCAATTATCTCGTAGAAAAGTCATTTTTTCAGTTACGATTTTATTGGCTTTGGTTTTCTCAAAATATATTTATCTGGCTTCCATGACGAATTATTTTACCTTCTTTTTGATTGATAAATTTCACGTTTCGGTAAAAGATTCTCAACTGTATTTATTCATGTTTTTAGCAGCTGTTGCCGTTGGAACGATCCTAGGCGGGAAATTAGGGGATAAATACGGCAGAAAGAAAATTATTTGGATTTCCATTTTAGGAGCTGCACCATTTACCTTGTTCTTACCCTATCTATCGTTGTTCTGGACGATTACATTTGCTGTTTTAATAGGATTAATCATTGCTTCGGCATTCTCAGCCATCTTGGTTTTTGCGACCGATCTTTTGCCTAACAAAATAGGATTGGTGGCAGGATTATTCTTCGGATTTATGTTCGGAATGGGCGGAATCGGATCTGCTGTTTTGGGAGCCGTCGCGGATGATACAAGTATCGAATATGTATTTAAAATCTGTGCATTTCTACCGTTAATGGGAATCATCACCGCATTTTTACCCAACCTTAAAAAATAAAAAAAGCCCCCACCAAAGGCAAAAGGTGGGGGCTAAACAAAATTTGGATATGCTACTAAAGATTAGTTTTTAATCAATTTCTGCTGATAGACTGCTTTCTCAGTTTTTGCAATTAAAATATACACTCCTTTCGGAAGCATACTTACATTTACCTGTCCATTACTGAACTGCGCATTCACCAATTTACCAGACATATCGTACACAGAAACGTTTAAAACCTTCTCCTGAGTTCGAATGTTAAGAATATCAGTCACCGGATTAGGGTAAATACTGAATTCTAATTTTTTAACCTCAGCTGTTGCCAGTACTGAAGTCGAGCTTGTTATTGATAACGTTTTATCAACAACCTTGCCGTTAGAATTGAAACTTACCACAATACTTGCAGTTCCGTTTCCTATCGGCGTAATAACCAATTCATCATTTGTAGTAATCGTTGCCGAAACCGCTGATGGATTGCTGTTTGATTTTACAGACTTTACAATTGCCGCAGCAAGATTATCTGTATCTGAAGTTACGGTTTTTAGATCAATTGTCGTAACAGAATTTGCACTTACCTGCGTTGGAAGCGTATTATTTATCACAGGAACGGTATTATCCGGAAACACAGCAATTGCCGGAAACCAGTAATAATCGTTTAATTTTATCGTGTTTGTCAAAGTTCCTGTATTATTAAATGTATGAATCCAGTTATTTTGATAATGTGCTCCGTAACCGCTTTCTGTTGTATTTAAAATCAATTCATCGGTAACAGGATTTACTCTTAACGCTGCACCGTAAGGAATTTGCTTATAAGTCCCTGTTTGTCCCGGAATAGCGGCAAAAGTTTCATTAAAAGTGCCCGAAGTTACGTCAAATTTCACAATCTGAGTTCCGGAAACAAAACTACTGATAGAATTGATCCAGTATAATGTATTGTTTTGACTACTTGCCGTTAAACTTCCTGCATTCCAAGCTCCCCAAGCTCCGATATATTTTGTAGTAGGGATATTGTAAACTGTCGTAGTAAAAGTCGTAGGATTAATTTTAACTAATTTTTGATCCTGAATCGCCCAAACACTTCCGTCTTTCGCCTGAACAATAGAATGAAAAGAACCCGCAATCGTAGTAACAACCGTATCTGTATTCGGATTAATCACTAAAACTCCTGCAGCTTGCTTCACGGCAAAAACATATTGAGAAGTTCTGATCATGTTTCCAATCTGTCCTGCGTATTGGCTTCCTCCTCCTGTTGTAGGAATTAAAGTTCCGACCTGCAAATTATCAATATTAAAAGTATAAATTCCGTTGGAAGCTCCGATATACCCTTTGTGTTCATTAACTCCGACAAAAGATCTTCCGTCTCCGCCACCTATATTATTGAATCCTGCAATTTTCTGCATGGTTTGCGCATTGGCAACGACTAATCTTCCTCCAGGAGTATATTGTGTATCTCCACCATCTGCAGCTTGTTTAGAAATGAAATAAAATTTATCTCCATAAATCGTTCCGTATTGAGTTGTCGCTCCGAAAGCTTGATTAGCATTGGCATTGCTGTAAACTCTGTAATTTACGTTTCCGTTATTATCAATAAAATTCACAGAAACCGTTGGTATGACCGAACCATTCTTCATTCACCATAAAATATCCGTTGGTAAAGTTTGATGACGCAACATACGGCGAAACCGGAGTCATTGTTGAAGAAATCGGAGTATCTGCAAATCCTGCCGAAAAATTCCAGACATCATAAGAACCATTTACCAAAGTTCTGCTTGTTGCTCCCACTCCCGAATATCCGAAATCAGGATCTGTAGGATCTTTTACCCAGTAAGACCAATATCCGTTGGTTGTCCATCCTGAAGACCAGTGATCATTGGTATCTGCAGCCGTGTAATCATCAAAATCATAAGAACTTGTGTTTACAATTCCGCTTACCGGATAATAAGGATAGGTTACGTTTCCGCTTTTGTAAAGGGCGTTTGTTCCTGTTCCGTTAAGATCAAAACCGAAACCACCGATCGCTGTTCCGTAAGGTCCTGTTCCCTGATAAAGCAATGAATAAAATCTGTGATCTGCCGTTGCAATTGCTTTCAACATATCTTCACCTGTCGCCGTTCCGTTCCATCTGAAACCCCAAACTAGAGC
This sequence comes from Chryseobacterium ginsenosidimutans, assembly GCF_024807225.1. Taxonomy (GTDB): domain Bacteria; phylum Bacteroidota; class Bacteroidia; order Flavobacteriales; family Weeksellaceae; genus Chryseobacterium; species Chryseobacterium ginsenosidimutans. The sequence goes on along the minus strand of NZ_JANUCO010000001.1, from coordinate 798,261 downwards.
ATCAGCATTTTTACCGTCATTCCACTGCACGACAAAAGCCGCTTCATTACTTCCTGTTCCTACCCAATATTGGATATCAGAAAAATTAACGGTCGTTGTAATGTTTTTAGCCGACTGATTCTTCGGGGAAGATTTCAGCTGAAGGTCATTTCGGGGAAATCCCTGCACTTTTATCTGCGCATTCGTAAAAAATGCAAACAGAAAAAGCATTGTTAAAAGATAAAACTTTTTCATTTTTAATGATAACTATTTATTATTGTTGATTTTTAATTAAGATATAAATCGTAAGCTCCTGCAACTTCCGTAGAAACTTCGCCCAACCAGCCCGCTTCCTGATTGGTTCCTGTATAAACTTTTACAAAATCGATTCCCGGAAGTTTCACATATTTTCCGTTTCTGTCGACTGCCCAAGAAATATCAATATTAGAAGCTTCATCGTTGTTCGGAGCATTGTCTGCATATCCGAAATCATAAGATTTCCCTACCCAATAAGATCCCGTTCCGCTCTGATCAAAATAATTGTTCATCAGTTTTGTTCCGGTAAAACTGTAAGAAGTATCGCTTAGCCACATTGGATAGTAACTTTGCGCATGGAAGGTGTTTTTTGTTTTAAATCCTAAATTCCCCAGATTGTCCTGCCATTTTATATACTCTGCATCAGTTTCCCAAAACTCACTTCCCGGAACGGGAGGTTTATTTTCATTGGGTTTGAAGTATGTTATACTATAATCTTTTACGGTTGTATTTTTGAAATATTCGCTTCCTGCGATTTCGTACCATTCGTTGTCATCCGGTTTCCCGTTTTTATTTCTGTCATAGGCAACCATGATAATTCCCGGTTCGCAAGATCCTGAACGTGGCTGACTTGCATCATTTCCCCAAAAAGCATTTCCTAAAATTTTAAAATCTCTTCCGTTCATATTCGGAATTGTGTGATCGAAACCGAAAACTACATATCCTCCGAAACCTCCTAAAGTCAGCATTGAAGAATTTCCGCCGACCAAAGATTCTTTAGCTTTCTGAAGCATTTTAGTAAAAGTATCTCCGTTTTCGTATTCAGGAATTTCGTTGATGAATTGTCCGACTGCGGGACGGAAATCGAAAACATTAGAAATATATTTGCTGTACGTTCCCGTTTCCTGCTTCACTATAATTTTAGAATTATACGTTTTTACAGTTCCGTTTACCTCCATTTTTAAAGTTAAAGGATATGTTTTCACAACAGGACTGATAAAATCCAGTTGAGAATCCTGAGAAATAATAGAATCATTGATGCTCCATATAAAGTTTCCACCTGTTTTCGGATCGATATTTAAGACCTTGAAACGATCGATTGTATAAGATTCTTCCAAGCCTTTAAAAGCAGAATCGTCTTCATCTCTGTCACTTTTACAGCCAATTGTTCCCCATAGAATGACTGAAAAAAGTGTTGTTTTTATAATTTTTAAAATGTTTCTTTCCATTTTTTAATTTGATTTATTTATACAAAAAAGTGAAGTGTGCAGGGATATTTCCGCCTTCGGTTTTCCATTTGAAATGTCCGTTTTTATCAAAACAATAGACATATCCGGTTGAAACATAATTTCTCGCATCGGTAATATAAATATCTTCCGTAATAGGATTCACCGCAATTCCGTAAGGCGTTTTGATGGCATCAACATATTCCTGATCGATGATTTTATTAGAGATAATCTGTTCGGTTTTTACATCAATAATTCCGAAAGATTTTGTGTAAGCATGGGTATTATAGTTGAATTCGTTTCCGTAATAATAGAGCTTGTCATTCACGATCGTCATTTCACTTACCGAAATATGAAAATCTTTTTTCACCAATCCTGTAGCCGCATCAACCAAAAATAAACTTGAAGGAACCGTATAATAATCACCTCTTGAGCTTACATACAGATCGCCGTAATTATCTTTTTTAATCCTGTGAAGATTAATGGCAACGTCAATTTTCTTAGTCTCCGTAAAAGAATTTAAGTCAACCACAGAAACCGTTTTATCGTAATTCGGAAACTTATACCCTCCGGAATTGGCGACGAATAACTGATTTCCTACAATTTCCATTTCTTCCGGCTGATAACCGACAACCGCCGTTCTTTGAATCGTTAAAGAAGCCGTATCAATCTCAACCACTTTTCCCAGCGGTGCATTCGGATCTAAAGCAACCGGACCTGCATAACTTGAAGCATAGGCTTTTCCGTTTTTAAAGGTGATATAACGGCAATTTTCAAGATTAATGGTTTTAATTCTTTTAGCCGTTTTTGCATCCAACACTTCAATTTTATTGGAGACATTAATGACGGCATATAATTTATTTCCATAGATCTGAATGTCATTTCCAACGTCTCCAAGCTCTTTCACCACATTCGGATTAATTTCAGCATAAATATTCCGGTGATACGTTCCTGTCGTATAGTCAAAGAAATCAAGGGTAGCTTTATTGCTTCCCATATTTCCTTCATTTAAAAGGTAAAATCCTTTGATAGCCGTATTTTCAGGCTGTGTAAGTCCTGTTTCGGTTTCTTCACGGGTAATATATTCATCCGTTCTGCACGAAATCAATGAAAACAGTACACCAATCAGAAGATAAAAGTTTAATTTTTTCATAATGTAAAGCTTACAATGAGTTTAAAAGTTCTTCCCGGCATCGGATAATTCAGTACCACATCATAATATTGATTGAAAATATTATTAACCTCAAAACTGGCCTTGAACTGATGCTCTTTCCATTTTATTTTTCTTTGAACCGACAAATCGTGTGTATACCAAGGCTGAATGTAATTATATTGGATATTATTCTGATTCACATCATAGCGCTCACCAACATAGATAAAACTGTAATTGAAACTCCAGTCTTTGTAATCAGACATCAACGAAAAAGATCCGCTATGCCAAGGCGTGTAAGGAATCTGATGTCCGAAATACGATTCTTCCCTGTCGGAAAAATCTCTTGCTCGCTGAAAAGTATAACTTATTAACGGACGGATTTTAACATTCCCAAAAAGAAAATCAGCCTGAAGATTGATGTCTGTTCCGAGAATTTCAACTTCCCCAAGATTCAGCATCGTCCATCGGAACATACTTCCGTTCGGAGCGGCGATGATTTTATCTTCAACTTTATTAAAATAACCATCAACTTTAGCCGAAATTCTTTGTAAAACAGAGCCTGAAAAACCTTTAGAATAAGCAAAACCAAGATTATACTGATTGGTAAATTCGGGTTTCAAAGAAGTATTTCCGATCATCGTATAATACAGATCATTGAAAGTCGGCATCCTGAAAATTCTTTTATAGAAAGCTCTTACCGTAAAATCTTTTCCTGCAAAAGGCTGATAACTCAGAAAAGCTGAAGGCGTCCATTCTGTTTTGTCCGGTGATTTTGTATTTTTTTCCACCTCTTCCGAAACAAAAGTTCCCAAAACACTTCCCAGGAATTTAAGACGTCTCCATTGATACGTCGTCGCAAAAGCAGCCAACGTTGTATACCGTGTCGGGTAAGAAAAATTAACCAAATCCGCATCCAGATTATTATATTGAAAATCTACACTCGCGCTGACATCCCAATCAGAAGTAATAGAAAATAAATTGGAGCTAGATACATACAGTTCCCGTTGAATATACTGATTCTGAATTTTTATGGATGAAACTGTATCAATATAATGCGTGTAATCGTACGCGAATTTGGCCTTAATCTGAGTTTCCAGTTTTGGAAATATTTTTTTCTTAAAACTTCCCTGAACAAAGAAATTTTCGTCGGTCTGTCTTTCTCCTCTTCCATCAAAACGGTTGTTGACAATTGCTGCAGGAATTCCACGATCTGACATATAACCGTATCCTCTCAAATTCCAACTTCCGTTATTGAGTGTTCCATTTAAACTCGTTTCAAAACGTTTTGCACGAATATCAGAATCTAATCTTTTGGCAATTGTATCATAAGCAACGTCTCCGTCGGGATATTTTTTCTTATAACGATATTTGTAAATACCATCACTCTGAATAAATTCTGAACTAAAGCTTGCTGAAATATTTTTTGAAATTTTCTGTTCCAATCGAAAAGAAGGATCAAACAGATCAATAGAACTATTTTTAAATCTTACGACTAAATTTGTTTTACGATTTCCTTTAAAACTTGGAACTTTCGGCTGCAGATAAATAGAACCCGAAGAACCGAAATCCTTTGCGGGTTGGAAAATTTCACTTTTTTGTCCGTTGTAGAGAGAAATTTCCTCCAGATCATCCAATGAATATCTCCCCAAATCCACCACTCCGTTTTGAGCATTCCCAATCTGGATTCCGTCATAAAAAACCCCGACGTGCTGACTTCCCATGCTTCGGATATTGATCGTTTTCAACCCACCAATTCCTCCGTAATCTTTGATCTGAATTCCGGAAAAATACCTCAATGCATCAGCAACCGACTGACTGTTGAGCCTCTCCAGCTCTTCACCCGACAAAACCTGTGCAGGAAGAATTTCTTTAAAATTTTTCTTCTTGACATTAACGGTCACAATTGTCTGTTCCTTAATCGTATCTTTTCTGGATTGTGAGAATATAAGCGTAGCCGTTAACACAAAAACTGTGAAAACAACCTTCTGAAGTTGAGATGTAAAAAATGTTGTCACCATTAGCTCATTTAGAATAATGATGACGCTAATGGATATAAGAATACAGCGACTAAGCACAGCTGTAAACTGCACAGAATCAATGATGTCCTAAAGCTTTATTCCACGAAAGCGTCAAACGTTAAATCTTCTGGCAGGTCTTCTGACTTACTCCATTTTTGAAATCCTTCCCATTAAAAAACAGTGGATATTATCTTCAAAAACTTGTTTTGTGGAGCTTACAGCAGCGGGTCTGTTCCGGATTTTCACCGGATTCCCTTTTAAGCGCTTTTTATGGCTCACCAGATTTCGGCAAAGATAGAAAATAAATCATAGAATCAAAATTGAATTTAATTCTATGATTTTCAATTAAATAAATTTATTTTTTGATTTGAGAAAATGTATTTTTTTGACGCAAAGTTTTATTTTCTCTTGACAATATTTTAGGAAGCAAAGAATGAATCAATTAAAATTGATTTGAAGAAGCGAACGTTTACAGTCAGCTTAATCAGACAGCTTAATCAGACAGCTTGCTGTCAGAAACTTTGCTCCCTTAAAGTTATTAGAGTTAAACAAAAACTTTGCGTTAAAAAACAAAATTCTTACTTAAATCCCAACATTCAGGAAAACACTGAAACGAGATTTCGCTTCAATATCACCTCCCGCCAAATTGGAATACGCAGGAAGCATGATCTCACTTCCCAGACTGAACTTTTTATAAGAAGCTTCAAAACCCAGCTTTCCGTATAAAGCACTTCCGGCTGTGTTGGGCAAAACCTCATCAAATTGTTTATTCCTGTCATAAACTTCTCCCTGCAAACCTGCTTTTCCGGAGAAAATTACTTTTTCATTGGATAAAATCTGATAAAAACCTGTTGCTGTATAATTCCATTGATTTCCGAAATGGTACTGTTTTTTGTTTTCGGTTTTAATCGTGTAATCTGTATTGAGGAGAACAGCTAGTTTATTTTTCTGAAATTTATAATTTAAAACCATCTGATAATCCCAACTTCCCGTTCCCATCTGAAAACTCGGATTGACACCCGAAATTCCCTTATCATCAAATTTCCCCAATGGAACTTTTACACCAATTCCTCCATTTAACTGATGAATATTGTCTTGTGAATTCAACAATTGGTAAATTCCCATTAAGTTTAAATCTCCGATTCCATTGATTCTAATATCCCCCTGCAACGTTTTCTTTTCATGAAAATGAAATGGCAAACTCGCATAGACACTCAGTTTTTTAGTCAAAGGAATTTTACCCCAAAGCTGAATCGTATTGAAATATTGATCCTGCGTTAAATCTTTTACGAATAAATTTTCTTTTGCTTTGTAATATTGGGCAAAATATTTAATTCCGATAAATTGTGGATTTAATAAAGATTCAAAACCGGATGAACCGTTTCCTGCAGCACATCCGCAAGCATCACAATCATCAAAAACGATCGCATGAAAATCATTCGGAATGTAAAGACTGTCATTAATTGTTTTAGCCTGATTTAAATTAATCAAAATCAGACTTATGATTAAAAATATTTTCTTCATGTTAACTAAAAATTATTCTGCAAATTTTGGATTAGAGATAAAATTCTTGTCGGACAATGTTCTCAAAAATGCGATAATAAATTGTTTTTCCTGAGTATTCATTGCAATTCCGACGTGTCCGTTTTGATTCAATTGCGGATCAAGATTCGGATTGTCTTCTACGTTATCTGAATAGAAATTAAGTACAGCTTCCAAACTGTAAAATCTTCCGTCGTGCATGTAAGGCGCTGTATATTCTACATTTCGTAAACTTGGCACACGAAATTTCATCCAATCGCTTTGATCAAGTGTCACTCGATAACGTCCTGCATCTTTAAATTGCGTGTTGTAATACATTCCGGTATTTCTGAAACTTTCATCCGTAAATAATTCTCCGCTGTGACAAGAAGCACATTTCTGCTGAAATAAATTCATCCCTTTTGCTTCTTCTGATGAAAAATTTTCTCTTCCTTGCTTAACTCGATCATACTTAGAATCTGCAGAAATCATCGTTACCATAAATTGTGATAATGCTTTCAATACTCTATCTCCCGTCATATTTTCATCTCCGTAAGCTGATTTGAATAACTTTTTATACTTAGAATCCGAACTTAATTTTGAGATTACTTCCGGCATCGAACTATCCATCTCGTCTTCATTGGTTATCGGAATAATCGGCTGTTCATTCAGATTATGAATCACTCCATCCCACATATATCGCTTTAGAAAAGCCATATTCTGAATCGCCGGAGCGTTACGAATTCCAATCCTGTCATCAACTCCATGACTCACGGTGTGACCGTGATGCGTAAATGCGTTTTCCTGAATGTGGCAGAATCCACAGGAAATTGTATTATTTCGTGAAAGTCGACCTTCATAGAATAATTTTCGTCCTAACTCTACTCCGTTTTTGGTAACAGGATTTCCCGAAGTATCGAAAGTCATTTCCGGAAAGTACGACGGAAACGAGAGATTATAAACCTTATCTTTTTCCAACGGTTCCATCACCTCATCGGAACAAGAGACAAAACTTAAGAATACTAAAAGAATTAAACCTATTTTAAACATCTTAATCATTGTGAACATGGTCTACTTTAAACATTTTCGTCAGGTTATTCGTCATATCTACCAAATGCTGACTTGACCCCATCATCATATCATTCGTAGAATTCAAAATAAGCGGTGTATCGCCACTTAAATACTGATTAAAATCTACCAAAATATGAATGGATGGCGTAATTTGATTCGTTACTCTTGCCGTTATAGGAAGGTTCAACGTAATTTCTCGGTAAAGATCTGGTGTTCCGTTTGCCACCACATTTCCCATATTTCCGGTGTGATTCATGAATTCTGTATCGGGAGAATTTGTACCGTATTTTCCTTCGAGTTTTACGAAAACATAACCTGCAGCCCAAGACCACGTCATTCCTTTTTGTTTGGCTTTATTCCAGAATTCTGCCTGTCCGTCTTGTCCCAACAGATAAGCATTCTGGCTGATTCCGAATCCGAATTTTATCTTTTTATAATTGTTTTTCGGAACTTCATTCAGATTAACATAATTAATTCCTGCGACTGCATCCGCTTGATCGATAATGAAAGCTCCTTTGTCGGGATTATTTTCGTTGTATTTGAATTCGTTACCGTTTTCGTCAATCAAACTGATGTTGCTGATCACATATTTTATATTCGAAAACTGATGTTTCTGACCTTGTGAAGATGTTTGAGTGGTTTGATTTAAAACAATATCTCCGAGATTATTAAATCCGTTTTCAAATTTGATCTGAAGATTTCCGGTTGTTTCAGGTGATGAATCGTCTTCGTCGTTATTTCGGCAAGAGGTAAAAGTGAAAAAAGTAAAGGCAATAAGGAATAATGATAAAAATTTATAGATTTTCATTGTTGATTTTTTAAGTTGAAATTTTTAAATAGAAATAGTGATTGAATAGTAAAATATTCAATTTTTTAAACTGTAAAAGTTTGCACAGCATCAAGCGCTCACTTTGTCATTCTGGTAGGAATCTAAGCGGAGTTTTAAAAATTATTACGTGAAAATGTTTGCCGAGATTCCTGCGGAATGACAACTACATGTTAATTTTAAAACAAATGCAAAACTTTTACAGTTAAAACAAGATTAAAAAAAATAACTTAAAAAACCGGTGGTCTGAAAATGGGATTTAAAAACAGAAAAGAATAATCTGTTTTGTACATAAACTTGAAATCAAAAAAAGAAATTTTCTCTGTATTTCGGATTTCTGTAACGTCAGGAAGAATATAAATATCGAGTAATTTCTGTCCTGAATTTTTTGTTTTATTTAAAGGGGAAGAATCGGTATCATTGGTTTTAGCAATTTCTTTGCTCAGGTAACATTTTCCGTTACAGTGAAGCTCCGGATTGCTTTTGTTGATACACAAAACTTCGGAGATATACTCATAATTTACAGCATATTCCACCAAGGGAATCAGAGGTCTGAATACCACAAATAAAGTGAGGAATATGCTGCAAATGAAGTTCATAAATTATTTTTTGCTGGTCGCTTCTTCGTATCTTCTGCTGATTTCTTTCCAGTTGGTTACGTTCCAGATGGCAGCTAAATAATCTGCTCTTTTGTTCTGATATTTCAGGTAATACGCGTGTTCCCAAACATCAATTCCGAAAATAGGTGTCCCTTTTTCTTCCACAACATCCATCAATGGATTATCCTGATTCGGAGTCGATGAAACGAATAGTTTTCCGCTTTTATCCACAGACAACCAAGCCCAACCGGAACCGAAACGATCTGCTCCAGCTTTAGCCATTTTTTCTTTGAAAGCATCCATACTTCCGAAAGTTTCAGTGATCGCTTTTGCTAATTTTGCCGATGGCTGCGTATTTTTTTCAGGTGTAAGAACCGTCCAGAACAATTCGTGGTTGTAGTGACCTCCCGCATTATTTCTGATAGCCGGACTTAGCTTAGAAACATTCGACATAATCTGAAACAAGGTCTGCTTTTCCTGTGGCGTTCCCGCAATCGCCTTATTCAAATTAGCCACATACGCCGCCGCATGTTTCGTATAATGAATTTCCATTGTCTGCGCATCGATATTGCCTTCCAACGCATTGTAAGCATAAGGTAAAGCCGTCTGCTTAAACTGTCCAAACGCAAACTGCGCCGCAAATACTGCACTTAAAGCAGCTACTTTCAAAATCTTCATAACGTTTTGTTTTTTGTGTGGTTTATTATTTGGTGGGAAGATAGGAGTTGGAGGCTGGAAGTTTACTATAACTCTGTTAATAACTTCCTTCTTCTGACTTCTATCTTCCAACCTTTTTATTTCAACAATTTCTTAATATCTTCAATTAATATTTCTCTGTCGGGATGGTATTTCCCTGTCAGTTTCGGAGTTTTTCCTTCTGCGTCTTCGTAATTCAATCCTGAATAGTACAGAATCGGCATATTCTCTTTGTTATATCTGCAACGGATATTTCCGTCCTGGTCGACAAGCGCGATCATTCCGCTGTGATTAAGACTTTCGCTTTCGTCTTCTTTATCTCCCACATAAATATTGAACTGATCTGCAATTTTACCAATGTAATCTCTCCTTCCCGTTAAAAAATGCCAATTCGGAGACTTCGCACCAATTTTTTTGGCATGTTCTTTCAACAATTCCGGAGTATCATTTTCGGGATCGATGCTTATGGAAATTATTCCGAATTCGGGATTGTTGATTTCATCCTCGATCGCTCTCATATTCGTGTTCATCACCGGACAAATCGTAGGACATCTGCTGAAGAAAAACTCAACCAGATACACTTTTCCAAGCATATCTTTATTGGTGATTTTTTTATTATTCTGATCGGTAAGTTCAAAATCCGGAACTTTCATCACGGTATAAAGATTCTTTTTGAAATATCCCATTCCGACACCGATACCCAAGAAAAGCAACGCAATAATCGCAATCGGAATAATTACTTTACTCTTTGTATTGTTGGTCTTCTTATTTTTGGACATATTTCTCAGGATCTTTTTTGAATTCGTCTTTACAGTAAACACTGCAAAAACCGTACGTTTTGTTTTTATAAACTGCTGTGTCTTTCATATCGCTTTCTGTCGGCATATGACAAATTGGATCTTCTGCATTGGCAAATTTCACTTTTTTGATATTTGATTTTGAAGCTGCAGTACTCTTTTTATGCTTTACTTTAGGCGTTTCCTGAGCACAAGCCATTAAGGAAACGGATAGTAATGCCGTTAAAATAATTTTTGATTTCATTTTATTTAAATTGAAATTAATATTCGTATTGAATGAAAATGGATTGATTTTTTAAACTAAACTTAATATTGAACTATTTTTATTTTAAACGCAACGTTCGCTAGGATTTCTAAAATACAGAACCCTTTTTCGTTCGCAAAGGCGTTAACACTCAGCAATGAATACTAAGTTTTTTAATATTAAATTCGACTAAGAAATTAGTTTAAAATAGAATTTAAGCTAGAGGAGGATGGAATATTCGGGAAAAATATTCTGAAGTATGGAAATCAATATAATCCGAGTTGGGATTTTTTACTGAAATATCAGATTGATTTTTGCTTGAAAAAGAAAGTATTTCGTTAGATAAAAAAACGTCTAATCCCGCAATTTTTATATTTTGATTATTGTTGGATTGCTTTTCTGTTTTGGCTAATTCTTTTTCGACGTAGCATTTTCCTTTACAGGTAGATTGAGGAATATTTCTATTTTCACAAAGGTTTTTTACGATGTAGTCATAATTAACTGCATAATTAATCAATGGCAAAACCGGTCGTAATGCAATCGTAAAAATAATGAATATGGAAATGAAAAACTTCAATGGTAATTCTGTAGTACAAATATACCATTCAAATTGAATTTATGCTTTGTTTATGATGAAAATCATTTTTTTGTTGATAGGTTTTAGTTGATTGTTGATGGATCGTAACGTTTTTTTGTTTTATTTCCCACGGATTACACAGATTTACACGGATGATTGTGCGTAATCTTTTAATTAAAATATCACATAAACATCTGTGCAAATCTGTGTAATCTGTGGGAGTAAATTAAGTTTCGGCTAAAGTCCGTTCCTATTGATAATTGAGTTTACTTTGATAGAATATAAACGCAAGATTTTAAACTTCCAGCATCCATCTTCCCTCTTCCAATCCTCATCAAAACTTCATTCTCTGGATTCTGACTGCATTTAAAATAGCCAATAATGCGACTCCGACATCGGCAAAAACAGCTTCCCACATTGTCGCTAAACCTCCTGCTCCGAGAGCTAAAACAATGGCTTTTACAGTAAATGCCAGAATGATATTCTGCCAAACTATCTTTTTCGTTTGTTTCCCGATATTGATTGCCATTGGGATTTTACTCGGCATATCGTCTTGGATTACGACATCCGCAGTTTCAATCGTAGCATCACTTCCGAGTCCTCCCATTGCAATTCCGACATCGCTTAAAGCGACAACCGGAGCATCATTTACTCCGTCTCCGACGAAAGCTACGGTTTGATTTTTTGCTTTAATTTCTTTGACTTTATTTACTTTATCTTCAGGAAGCAAATCTCCGTAAGCGTTTTGAATTCCCAATTGATCGGCAACGAATTTTACAACAGACGTTTTATCGCCACTTAACATCGTAGTTTTTACGTTTAATGATTTTAATTTATTGATCGTTAATTTTGCATCAGCTTTGATGGAATCTGCAATCGTGAGATACCCAACAAACTTTTTATCGTAAGCAATCGCGATTAAAGTATAGACAATATTTTCAGGTTTGATATTATAATTGATGTTGAATTTATCCATCAATTTGAAATTTCCAACTAACAATTCTTTTCCGTTGATCGTTGCCTTTAAGCCATGTCCTGCAATTTCTTCTACATTTTCTAATTGAATAGAATGATCGATCTCTCCGACATATTCATGAATAGCTGTTGCAACGGGATGTGAACTTTTACTTTCCAAAGCATTAACGAATTTTAAAATTTCATCTTTATTAAATTCATTGTTGAAATCGACTTCCTGAACTTTGAAAACCCCTTCCGTCATCGTTCCGGTTTTATCCATTACAACGTTTTGAACATTCGCTATAACATCTAAAAAATTACTTCCTTTAAACAAAATTCCGTTTCGGCTTCCCGCTCCGATTCCTCCGAAATACCCCAAAGGAATGGAAATCACCAAAGCACAAGGACACGAAATCACAAGAAATACCAACGCTTTATACAGCCAATCTCTGAACAGATAATCTTCAACGAAAAAATACGGTAAAAAGGTAATTCCAATCGCCAGAAAAACCACAATCGGTGTATAAATTTTTGCAAATTTCCTGATGAATAATTCTGTAGGAGCTTTTTGAGAAGTTGCATTTTGAACCATCTCTAAAATTTTGCTCAACTTGCTGTCTTTGTAAGCCGTCGTTACTTTTACCTGACTTACCATATTTAAATTAATCATTCCTGCCAAAACCCTTTCGCCTTTTGTTTTGGTATCGGGTTTACTTTCTCCTGTTAATGCAGAAGTATTGAAAGAAGCGGTTTCAGATAATAATTCTCCGTCCAATCCCAATTTTTCACCAGATTTTAACTGAATAATTTCTCCGATATTTACTTTTTCGGCTTTTATAGTTTCCGGTTTTCCTGCTTTTAAAATCGTCACCTCATCAGGACGCTGATCGAGTAAAGATTTGATGTTACTTTTTGCTCTTGTCACCGCCATTGCCTGAAAAACTTCGCCGACAGAATAGAAAAGCATCACGGTAACACCTTCCGGATATTCACCGATGGCAAAAGCTCCTACTGTAGCGATTCCCATTAAGAAAAACTCAGAAAAAACATCACCGTTTTTGATGCTTTCGTAAGCTTCTTTTAAGACAGGCCATCCAACAGGAATATAGGCTATCAAGTACCAGACTAAACGAACCCAGCCTGTAAACCAATCGGGTTTTATATAATAATCTAAGGCGATTCCGATCAACAACAACCCAAAAGAGATTATCGCAGGAAGAAACATCTGAAAAGTAGATTTATCTCCCGTATCATGAGAATGATCATGGTCGTGACCTTCATGACTGTGATTGTGTTCCTTTTTTGGTTTTGTACTGCAGCATTCTTCCATAACTGAATAATTTTAATCAAAATTAAGTGTAAACTTAATGCAATACTATTGCAAACTTTCAAGACAATTTTCACAGATTCCTTTTGCAAAAAGTCTTATTTCATCAATTCTGAAATTGGTCTGCCTATTTTCAGGAAAGGAAATATCTTCTTTACAAGTCGTCTGTTTACAGATTTTACAATAGAAATGAAGATGCCAGTCTTTGTGTGTACTTTCATCACAACCGTCGTGGCAGAGCTTATACTTTGTCGTTGCATTCTCCTGAATACCGTGAACAATTCCTTTTTCTTCGAAGGTTTTTAAGGTTCGGTAAATAGTAGTTCGATCTGCATTTTCAAAATGATTTTCGATTTCAGATAATGACAAAGCGGTTTCCTGAGAACTCAAAAAATCATACACCAAAATCCTCATGCTTGTGGGTTTGGTATTTTTATCTATTAATTTATGTTCGATATCTTTTTTCATGATCTTCTCAAATTAATGTTCATGTTCTCCCGAATTCGTCAGTTTTGCATTAATAAAAAACGCTCCTTTTGTGGCAATTTCTGCATCAGGCGAAATTTCTTTCACTGAAGTTATCGCAGTGTAACCCATATCTGACGAACCTTTTACAACCTCCACTTTCTCAAAGTTAATGGTTTTTGATTTCGTTTCGGTAGGATTTCCAGCTTCTTTTTTAGGTTTTTCTTCATCATGCGCTTCAGGTTTTTTATCTGTTTTCACAAAGACATAAAATTTCCCGTCGGCTTCTACAATGGCGTCGTTAGGAATTGCGGGCGTCGTTGTTTTATCAAGACTTACAATTCCTGTGATGTTCATTCCGTCAATCAATCCGGTTTTATTTCCTGTAACATTGGCATGAACGGAAATCGTTTTGCTGTCGTTTTCAAAAGAAGAACCAATGCTGTAAATCGTCGCATCATATTCAGTTTCAGGATTATTCGTCAGTTTAAAATGAACAATCTGTCCGACTCTCATTTTAGGCAAATCTTTTTCAAAAACCTGCAGATCAAGGTGAATCGAATTATTATCAATAATTTCCGCAACAGGCGAAGAAACATCAACATAACTTCCGATCTGCGAAGAAATACTGCTAATCGTCCCGCTAATTGGCGCTGTAATCACCAAACCCGATCTCATATTTCCGTTATTTATTTTTCCCGGACTAATTCCCATCATTTGAAGCTGTCTCAAAAGTGATGCCTTTTTCGTTCTTAAAGATTTTAATTCCGCATCTGAACTTTGAAGGTTTTTCTTTGCACCCGCATCATTGTCAAAAAGTTCTCTTTGCCTTCTGTATTCCTGTTCGGCATACGTGATTCTGCTATTTGTGGATAAATAATCCTCTTGCAATCGGATAAATTCCGGATTCGTAATCGTCGCAATCACCTGTCCCTTTTTTACAAAACTTCCGACCTGAACATTTAAGGTTTTAATAATTCCGCCGTACAGAGAAGTGATGGTGGCCTTATTGTTGTTCGGAACTCTTAATAATCCGTTGGCTTTAATGGTGGAAGTCAATTCCTTCATTTCAATAGTTCCTAAAGTGATTCCGACCGCTTTTATCTGATCTTCCGTTAGTAAAGCGACTGTTTGCGGAGTTTCTTCATGATTTTCTTCTGCCTGTTCGGTTTTTTTTTCTGAATTTTCAGAAGAAGTCTCTTTTTTATTACAACTTAAAACAAAAATTGCAGTGAATAAAAGATATATGATGTTGTATTTCAGTCTCATACTATTTATTAATGATTGAATTGATAGTGATTACAGATTCATTAACCTGCTGAATAGATTCTAAATATTTTAATTGAATATTGGTCGCAGTCTGCAATGCAAAAAGATATTCCATATAAGAAATCTCTCCTGTTTTATATCCTAATTGTGCCGCTTTTACAATTTTTTCGGCATTAGGAATTGCCTGACTGACGTAATAATCATACCGCTGAACATCTTGTTCATACTGATTAAACACATTTTCCAATTGTACAGAAAGTTGTTTTTGCTGTTGTTTAGCATTCATTTCCGCGACTTGTTTTTGGTATTCCAAAGACTTCATTCTTGCTTTCGTAGCTCCGAATGTTAATGGAATTGCAATTCCCAACGTTACAGAATTGAATCGGTTTCCGGCATTATAAAACTGTTCCTGTCCGTTTCTGGTATGAAATCCAATCAACGATTGATTAGTGTAGCCTAAACTAAATTCAGGAAGACCTTGAGATTTTTCAACGTTTTTATTCTTTTCTGCGATTTCCATTTCCTGATAAAAAGATTTCACCGTCGGATTGTTAGCAATTGCTGTGCTGTCCAAAACGTTTTCTGCTTTTAAAGGCTCGTATTTTATATTTAATGGAATCTCAAAATTTTCGGAAGTATTTAAAAGTGTTTTTAAATTTTTGTAGGCATTCATTAAATACACTTCATTTTGCTTTAACAGCAAATCAATTTCACCTTTTTGCGTTTCTGCCGTATTAATTTCAATCTTTTTAATATCTCCCGCTTTAAATCTTACCGTTGCAATTCGGATAAAATCCTGATACAGACTGTCTAGATTTTTTAATTTTGATTGATTGTATTGCAGATATTCAATCTGATAAAAATACGTTCGAACCTGCTTCATCAGCTCATTTGCCATAATTTCTTTATCAATTTGTCTGCTTTTAATATTTTCATTAATCAATTCTTTTCTTGCCTTAAACAAAGTCGGAAAAGGAATGCTCTGTGAAATCGAAAACGACTGATCGAATTTCGGACTGTTGTATTGTCCCAACTGCGCCTCGAAATTCAGTTTCGGAAGTTCGTTTGCCGTACCTTTCAAAGCTGCTGTAGATTGTATGCTTACTTCTTTTGATTGTAAACTTAAATTATTATTAACCGCCATTTCCATTGCATTTTCAATAGAAAGCTGTTGTATTTGAGCCTTAAAAGTTGATCCGAAAAACAGAAATCCCAACATTAAAACTGTCGTTACAGGTTTTACTTTAAAACCTTTCCCTGAAATTTTTGAATTAAAAATAATGTACAGCATTGGTAAAACAAATAAAGTAAGGAAAGTTGCAGTGATCAAACCTCCGATAACGACTGTTGCTAAAGGTTTCTGAACTTCCGCTCCTGCTCCCGTGGAAATTGCCATCGGTAAAAATCCTAAAGACGCCACTGTTGCTGTCATTAAAACCGGTCTTAATCTTATTTTTGTTCCTTCGAATACTCTTTTAAAAATATTTTTTTCACCCTCTTTTTCCAGGTGATTGAAAGTTCCGATTAAGACAATTCCGTTCAGAACGGCAACTCCGAAAAGAGCAATAAAACCGATTCCCGCACTGATGCTGAAAGGCATATCCCGAAAAAGCAATGCAAAAACACCTCCGATGGCACTCATCGGAATGGCGCTAAAAATTAAACCTGCCTGTTTAAACGAATGAAAAGTAAAATATAACAACATGAAAATCAGCAATAAAGAAACCGGAACAGCAATCATCAAACGCTTGCTTGCAGCCTGTAAGTTTTCAAACTGACCTCCATACGTAAAATAATAACCAGATGGTAATTTCACCTTCTCCAATTTTATCTGAATATCTTTTACAACGCTTTGTACATCGCGGTTTTTCACATTAAACCCGATAACAATTCTGCGTTTTCCTTCGTCACGGCTTATTTGTGCAGGACCTAATTTATAACTGATATTCGCCACCTGAGAAAGCGGAATCTGCGCCCCCGAATTGGTGGAAATCATTAAATTATTAACATCATCAATATTCGTTCTGTGAATACTGTCGAGACGCACAACCAAGTCAAAACGCCGTTCGTTTTCAAAAACCTGACCTGCACTTTTTCCTGCAAAAGCGGTACTTACAGCGTTATTCACATCTTCGATATTCAAACCGTAATTTGCCATTCGTATTCTGTCGTACTCCACATTAATCTGCGGAAGTCCGCTTATACGCTCGATTTGTGGAGAAGTAGCGCCATCAACAGACTGAATAATTTTCCCGACTTTATCTGCGTAAATTGACAATGAATCTAGATTTTCACCAAAAATTTTAACGGCAACATCTTGGCGAATCCCCGTCATTAATTCATTAAAACGCATCTGAATCGGTTGATTTTTTTCAAAAAATACTCCGGGAATCACCTCTAATTTTTCTGTAATTTCATCTGCGAGTTCTTCGTAAGATTTTTTGGTTTTCCATTCGCTCTGAGGTTTTAACACAACAATTAAATCTGAAGCTTCAAGCGGCATCGGATCGGTTGGAAACTTCTGCTGAACCAGTTTTCCCGACAACCATTTTTACTTCATCAAAACTTTTAATAATTCTTGAAGCCTGCATCGATGTTTCAATACTCTGACTTAACGAACTTCCTTGTGGTAAAATACAGTGAAATGCATAATCTCCTTCTTGCAACTGAGGAATAAATTCTCCTCCCATGCTTTTAAAAATGAAAATTGTAATGATAAAAACAGCAACTGTCGCCGAAACAATGATATATTTAATTTTAATCGCTTTCTGTAATAATGGCTGATAAATACTTTGAAGCTTATTCATCATTTTATCTGAAAAAGTTTCTTTGTGGGATATTTTCTTAGATAAAAATAATGCGCTCATCATCGGAATGTAAGTCAAGGATAAAATTAATGCTCCCAAAATGGCGAAACCAACCGTTTTTGCCATCGGGGTAAACATTTTACCTTCAACTCCGACCAATGTAAGAATCGGAATGTAAACGATAAGGATAATGATTTCTCCAAAAGCTGCACTGCTTCTGATTTTTGAGGCAGAAAGAAAAACCTCTTCATCCATTTCTGTTTGAGTGAGCATTTGGGTAGATTTTCTCAACCCTAAATGATGAAGCGTGGCTTCCACGATAATTACAGCTCCGTCGACAATTAACCCAAAATCGATTGCTCCGAGACTCATTAAATTGGCGCTAACTCCGAAAACATTCATCATTCCCAACGCAAATAATAACGAAAGCGGAATTGCGGAAGCTACAATTAATCCTGCGCGAAGATTTCCAAGAAAAACAACAAGAACAAAAATGACGATCAAAGCACCTTCAATTAAGTTTTTTTCTACGGTTTTCATTGCGCGATCTACCAAATCTGTTCTGTCGAGAAACGGTTCTATGACAATATCATCCGGAAGCGACTTTTGAATTGTAGGAATTTTTGCTTTGATATTATTAACAACTTCATTACTATTTGCCCCTTTCAACATCATCACAACTCCACCAACGGCATCTACTTTCCCGTTGTAAGTCATTGCTCCGTAACGAACTGCACTTCCAAAACCCACTTCTGCGACATCTTTTACAAAAATCGGGACACTTCCTGTTTCATTTTTTACAGCAATATTCTTTATGTCTTCCAAAGAAGTTACAACCCCGATTCCACGGATGAAATAGGCATTCGGTTTTTTATCAATATAAGCTCCTCCCGTATTTTGATTGTTTTTTTCTAAAGCGGTAAAAATATCCGTAATACTTACTCCCATTGCCTTTAGACGATTGGGATCGATGGCAACTTCATATTGCTTTAGCTGACCTCCAAAACTGTTAACCTCCGCAACTCCTGGAGTTCCGTTGAGCTGTCGTCGCACGATCCAGTCCTGCATTGTACGAAGTTCTTTAGGATCATATTTATTTTCACTTCCTTTCTTAGGGTGAAGAATATATTGATACACTTCGCCTAGACCTGTACTTACAGGCGCTAATTCTGGAGTTCCGATTCCTTTTGGTATTTCTTCGGCAGCTTCTTTTAATTTTTCATTAATTAACTGACGGGCAAAATATACGTCTACATTTTCTTTAAAAACAACCGTAATCACCGACAACCCGAATCTTGAAATACTTCTCGTTTCTTCGATATCGGGAACATTGGCAATACTTTGTTCGATAGGAAATGTGACCAATTGTTCGACTTCCTGTCCCGCTAATGTCGGGCAGGCTGTAATGATCTGAACCTGATTATTTGTAATATCAGGAACAGCATCGATTGGTAATCTGGTAGCGCTCCAAACGCCCCAAATAATCAAAAGTAAGGTCATTATACCAATGACAATCTTATTTTTGATGCTGAATTTTATGATTTTATCTAACACAAATTGAGATTTAATTTGTGATTGCCTGTTGTATTATGCTGAATTTTTCAGTGTAAAATGCGCAACTATTTTTTGATAAACTAAATCTTCTTAAGTTCGCAATGGCGTTATACTTAATGAAGATTCAAAGACAGGCAATCCATTATTTTAATTAATAGGCTTTACATTTCATTCAAAATGAGATGCAAAAATATCGTGAAAACCCCTGCAACACTATTGCAAAGTTTCAAGTATTAAAAAATTGATGAAAATTAAATCTTAGGCGGTTGCCAAATATAATCGTAAACCTGGTATGCGAAATTATTCTTCTGGAAAAGAATTTTCTTTGAAAAATAAAACTGAACCTGATGTGGAATTTCCAACAAAGCATCCATTTTAAAGGTTGCGACCGTCATTTGACAGCAGTTACAAATACACAGAGGAGAACAAATATCTCCTTTATCTTTTGAATGAGATTCTCCGATCGTAAAAGATTGTTGTGAAAAATTAGAACCTGATTTTTTCTGCACGTCTTCACATGGCATCAACGAAAGTACCATGAAATAAAATGCAAGTAGAAATCTTAAAAGGTTCATATTGACAAAGGTAGAGATTTAAAATTTAATCGACTAAAAAGCTCAGATACAAAAATTAGTTATTTCAAATTATTCTTAAGTTTTAATTAAAAAAACTTTTTAATTTTATACTATGAAAGTTTTAATTATCAATGGTCCTAATTTAAATCTTTTGGGGACAAGAGAGCCGGAAGTTTACGGAACAGTTTCTATGGAAGATTATCTGGATGCTTTAAGATCCGAATTTCCTTCATTTGAATTAGATTATTACCAATCGAATATTGAAGGAGAAATTATTAATTATATTCAAAAAGATGATTTTGATGCGCTGGTAATTAATCCCGGAGCTTTTACGCATTATTCTTACGCTATTGCAGATTGCTTAAAGAATATTAATAAACCAAAAGTGGAAGTTCACATCAGTAATATTTATAAAAGAGAAGAATTTCGTCAGAAATCTGTAACGGCAGCCAATACTGATGCGGTTTTGTCCGGTTTTGGAATGGAGGGATATCGATTGGCTATTTTGAGTTTGAAATCTTAATTTTTTATTTCCCACGGATTTACACAGATGTTTGTATGTATTTTTGAACTGTGAAATTTTACAAATTAGCTTTAAAAATAAAAAAATCCTCATCGCTTTGATGAGGATTTCTATTTTTTAATTTGTTGTTTGTTGTTGTAATTGAGGTCCGGAAGCGATAAGCTTTTTCCCTTCTTCCGTATTGCAATACTGATCAAAATTTTTGATGTATTTTGCAGCAAGATCTCTTGCTTTTTCTTCCCACTCAGCAACATCGTTGTACGTATCTCTTGGATCTAAAATTCCTTCAGAAACATTTGGTAATTCTGTAGGAACTTCCAGATTCATGATCGGGATTCTTGTTTTTGGAGCATCTTCGATAGAACCGTCAATGATTGCGTCGATAATTGCTCTTGTATCTTTTAGAGAAATTCTCTTTCCTGTACCGTTCCAACCTGTGTTTACCAAGTAAGCTTTAGCACCGTGTTCTTTCATTTTTCCGATCAATGTTTTAGAGTACATTGTCGGGTGTAATGTTAAGAATGCTTCACCAAATGCCGGAGAGAAAGATGGTTCCGGTTCAGTGATTCCTCTTTCAGTTCCTGCTAATTTTGAAGTATAGCCGCAAAGGAAGTGGTATTGTGCCTGATTTTCATCCAATACAGAAACCGGAGGCAATACTCCGAATGCATCTGCAGAAAGATAAACAATCTTGCTTGCGTGTCCCGCTTTTGAAGGCAAAACAATTTTATTGATATGATAAATCGGATAAGAAACTCTCGTGTTTTCTGTGATTGATCCGTCTGTATAATCAGAAATTCCGTTGTTTACAACTACGTTTTCCAGCAGTGCATCTCTTTTGATTGCTCTGAAAATATCCGGTTCTTTTTCTTCAGAAAGGTCGATTACTTTTGCATAACAACCACCTTCATAATTGAATACACCATTATTATCCCAACCATGCTCATCATCACCGATTAAATATCTTTTCGGATCAGCTGACAAAGTCGTTTTTCCTGTACCTGAAAGTCCGAAGAAAAGAGCAACATCTCCTTCTTCACCTACGTTTGCAGAACAGTGCATTGAAGCCATCCCTTTTAATGGAAGGTAATAGTTCATCATCGCAAACATCCCTTTTTTCATTTCTCCACCGTACCAAGTTTCCTCCGATGATCTGAAGTTTTTCTGTAAGGTTGAACATCACGAAGTTTTCAGAATTCAATCCTTGAGCTTCCCAGTTCGGGTTTGTCGTTTTAGAACCATTGATTACCGTGAAATCCGGCTCTCCGAAGTTTTCCAGCTCGTAGTGAGAAGGACGGATAAACATATTAGTAACGAAATGCGCCTGCCACGCTACTTCAACGATGAACCTTACTTTTAATCTTGTATCTGCATTTGTTCCGCAAAAAGCATCAACAACATACATTTTCTTAGACGTAGAAAGCTGGTTCAGCACTAATTCTTTACAAGACTGAAAAATTTCTGAAGTTGTAGGCAAGTTTACTTTACCATCCCAGAAAATTGTGTCTTTTGTAACATCATCCTGAACAATATATCTGTCTTTAGGTGAACGACCTGTGAAAATCCCTGTTTTTACTGATACTGCACCAGATTCCGTAAGCTCAGCTTCTTCAAAGCCCTGATTTTCAGGAGAAACTTCAGCCTGATACAATTCTTCATAAGAAGGATTATAAACGACTTCATAATTTCCTTTAATCCCTAATTTTTCTAAATCCTGGATGATTTTAGCGTGTTTCATTTTACTTATATTTTCTATTTCTTTTTTGAGACCCAACAAGATTAATATTAATTAATTGTTAAAAGTGGTTTAAATATAATGATATAAGTCAAAATGGCAAATAAAAAATCAACTTTATAATCTACTGATTACAAACCAATTAAATCCGACCATTCAAAAATAGTGTTAAAATCTTTTCCCCAAAAATAGTCCTTAAACCCATCAAATTTTGAGCTCATGACAAAATCTCCACCCCAAGCGCCCAAACTTTTCACGAAAACAGGGCAATCGGCGAAAAACTTAGTCCTAACTGTGGGAATTTCAAGGAAATCCGATATTTTTTGCTCATGAATTAACATTAGCTGAGAAAAATTTTCCAATTCATTACATACTAAAATATTTCTTGTAAGATTCGAAAATTCGTCAACCAGTTTTTGGGACTTCTTTTTTGACTTGTAAAAGTTGATTCCTTCACGACTATCTTGCTTCTGATTTAAGTGAATAAAAATAAGTTCATTCTTAAAAGAAGGATTAAAATCTACCTTTTCATATTTAATTTCAGGAACGCCTTGATACAAAACGGCAGATTTCTCTTTTGCCACCGCAATATCATATCCGCTTCCGCCCAAACTTATCGTATTTAAATAAAAAGGATCGATCTCTGCCCATTCCGCAAGATTGTTCATTAAAGTAGAACTGCTGCCTAAACCATAGTCTGCAGGAAACTGAAGGTTGGTTTTTAAATTATAAGTAAAATTGTCTTTGAATTTAGTTGTAGAAAGTAACTGAACGTTTTTTAAAGTCTTTAAAATAAATTCAGCACTTGAAGGAATATTGGTTTCTACGATCTGCCAGTTTTTGTAATCGATGACCGCTTTCAACCATAATTTGTTTTGATGATAAGCTTCCCAGAAAATAAGGGATTTTTCATCATCTTTTTCTTCAAAAAAAAACTCTTGTCCAAGCTTTGTGGGTACAGCAAGGACAAGAGCTCCGTCTATCGCGAAATATTCTGAAGTAAGCATCAGCTTTCCCGGTGAAAATATTTCGCCCATAATTTTTTAGTTTAATTAAATTGCAGATGCAACGTCTACAGAAGAATCAATTTTCTTGATTAATCCTTGCAACGTTTTTCCGGGACCAACTTCAATGAAATTGTTTGCCCCGTCTTTAATCATATTCTGTACAGATTGTGTCCATTTTACAGGACCTGTCAATTGTGCAATAAGATTTTGTTTGATCTCATTAGGATCTGTAACTGCTGTCGTTGTGATATTCTGATAAACAGGAATCGTAGCATTTCTGAATTTTGTCTGCTCAATCGCTGCTGCCAATCTCTCTTGTGCAGGTTGCATCAATGGAGAATGGAAAGCGCCGTTTACAGGCAATAACAAAGCTCTTTTTGCTCCTGCTTCTTTCAGTTTTGCACAAGCTTCTTCTACAGCTGCTGTTTCACCTGAAATTACCAATTGTCCGGGACAGTTGTAATTTGCAGGAACTACAATTCCGCTGATTTGCGCGCAGATTTCTTCTACTTTAGCATCATCCAATCCTAAAATTGCAGCCATAGAACTCGGATTTGCATCACAAGCTGCCTGCATTGCTTTTGCTCTTTCAGAAACCAATTTCAGACCGTCGTCAAAAGATAAAACTCCGTTGGCAACCAATGCTGAAAATTCTCCCAAAGAATGCCCTGCAACCATTTCGGCTCCAAGACCGTTTACAGCTTTCAGTGCAGCAACCGAATGTATAAAAATTGAAGGTTGAGTAACCTCTGTTTTTTTAAGATCTTCATCCGCTCCGTTAAACATAATCGAAAGGATATCGAACCCTAAAATTTCGTTGGCAGATTCCATCAAGTCTTTAATGTCTTTTCTAGAATCGTACAATTCTTTTCCCATTCCTACGAACTGAGAACCCTGCCCTGGAAATACAAGTGCTTTCATGTATTAATTTAAATATTATGCAAATATAAATATAATGTTAACAATATTCTTTAAAAGCGATTTAAATCATTTAGGGAACTAATCTAATAACACGATATCCTGTATTTACATAAGCACCGTTTGCTTTAGATTTCACAAACTCAAATTTGGTAGCCAACTGAGTCTGCACTTTGTTAATTTGCTTGAAAATCTCTCCTTTTTTATTTTCTCTCGTCAACATATCGTTTACGACATCAAAACCTACGATCGCAAATTTTGGAGGAGTTTTACAGTATTTCCCTTTATAAGCAGCAAGAATTTCTTTCTCAAAGCTTCCATCAGTATTGATCTTTCTGTCCATCAGATAAACTAAATTTGCCTGACTAAGCTCGTCCACTTTTTTCTCAAAAACAGGAACATAATGCATACTGAAAGCTTTCACTCCCTGTACTTCTTTAGACAAAGCAATTACTTTATTGGCAAAAGCTTCCCCCACTGCATCGTTGTCGCTCGCCAAAATGGCAATAACCGGAGCCGATTGTCCTGTCATCATATTCTGATCAAGCTGAATATCTGCCGGAGAATTTACAATCACCACATTCGGGCTTTTCAATGTTTTTTCAAGACCTGCCTTGATGTAATTTGCATTTTCTTTTTTCGCATCTGCAACGACATAAATTTTCTGATCTGAAAAAGCAGCTTTTACTTCCTCTACAATTTTATCAGCATACGTACTATCGCTGGTTTCAACAATAATCAGGTTGCTGTAATTGTACAATTCCGGAGAATTGGCAAAAGGGGCTACAACCGGGATTTTCTGATTTTTAGTAAAGTCTAAAATGTCAACAACATTCGACTTGAAGAATGGCCCGATAATCAAATCTGTATTATCAGGATTTATTTGTGTTAATGAATTTCGGAAAGATGCTTCATTTCCTGAATCCACTATTTTAATATCTAATTTTTGTCCGTTTCTGGCATTTCTTTCAATAGCAAGTTTTGCACCTGTCAGGAAATCGATCGCCATTGTTCTGTATTGAGTTTCATTGGTACTGTATCCGAAAGGCAACATTAAAACAACGCTCAATGCATCACCGTTTTTCTTCACGTATGCAGGATCAAGTTTTTTGATTCTTAAAACCATTCCTGCCTTTAATCCGTGAGATAAATCGGGATTCAAAGCAATTAATTCATCAATTGAAACTCCGAATTTATTTACGATAGAGAAAACCGTGTCGCCTTGCTGAACGGTGTATGTTACATATTCATCATTGGCAATTGTATTGGTATTGGATGAAGATTTTTCGTTTCCGGAATCTACTTTGGTTTTCGGGTTTGTTTTTTCTTCAAAAACATCAGCTCCTGAATTTGCTTTCCCGGATTTCTTGATTTTAATCGATTCACCAACCTTCAATCCTTTTTCTTCCAATCCAGGATTTAAAGCAAAAAGCTCATCCTTGCTAATATTGAATTGTCTTGAAATTCTATAATAATTATCTTTTGGCTGAACAACATATTCACCTTCTGAAGGTGCAGCAACCGATGTTTCCACTTTAGTTTCAACAGGTTTTGTTGCTGCAGGAGTATTTACAGCTACCGTTTGTGGCTGGTTTCCTCCATACTTTTTAATACTTTCAAGAGGTAAGGCAATTTCGTCCCCGATCTTCATGTTAGAATCCAGCTCAGGATTCAGTTTTCTAAGATCAGTTTCCGAAATTCTGTATTGTTTTGTGATGCCGTAAATCGTTTGTTTGGGCTGAAGAACGATCTTCCCAACCTGAGAATTATTTATCGGCTTTGGTGTAGCAACAGCTTTTGGTGCTGAAGCAGCAGTTTTATCATTTTTAACTGTCAAAATATCTCCAAGCGCCAACTTTCCGTCTTTCACTTTGGGATTCAGTTTCAGCAATTCATCTACAGTTATTCCGTATTTTTTTGCAATATTATAAGGAGTATCGCCCTTCATAACGGTGTGCGATTTCTGGGCAGAAACACCCAAAACCATACATAAACTGGATAGAATAAAAAACCTCTTTATCATTTTCTGTGATTATATTACAAAAATACTTCTTTAAAATTAAATGGCAACTATAATTAGTTTTGACTCCTCAATTTGCATTTCTTCTAAACAAGTTTCAAGCCATGCATATCCTTCATCTGCAAAAAATACGCTAAAATTATAAACCCTTTCCTGCCAATTCTTAGAAGGATGTACATCTAAAAACAGATTTTCCAGTCTTTCTAACAATTCGCTTTTCTTTATTTTTTCTGCATGAAGAAGACGTTTTTTCATTCTTTTGAAAGACTTCAACTGTCTTACTTCTTCCGCTTTTACCATATTCCCGAAAGATTTTTCTGTGGTTTCGGCAATTGTCTTTAATTCAGAAAATTGATTTAATAAGAGATTTTCTTTTTCTTCCAATACATTAAAAATGATATTGTCTTCTAAGATTTTACTGTTGGTAATTGCTGTAAAATTCTGGAAGAAATCTTCAATGTTAAGATCAAGTTTTTCAATTTTCCCTAAAGTCTTTTCCTTTAAAAACAACATTGAATTTCTGGGAATCAAAACGGGGAACGGAATATTGATCTTTGTGAAATAATCTTTCAATTCAAGCCAATACATGATCTCGGCATTTCCCCCGATGTAAGCCAGATTCGGCAACACCGTTTCCTGATAAACAGGACGCATCAATGCATTCGGACTGAATTTTTCAGGATAATTTTCCAGTTCATTTAAAATATCTTCTTTCGTGAAATGGATATTTTTATCAACAATGATATATTTCTGACCGTCAAAATCTATTCTGTCTCTTGTTTCAGATAAATAGAAAAGATTAATTTCACGCGGATTCACCTGAACTTTTCCGTATTTTCTCGTCAGAAAATCTACTTTTTCTTTTGAATTTTTATGTAAGCTAAAGTTCAAAAGTTCGTCTTTGAAAGTATCTTTTATTTGATTTTTAAGCTCTTTTGAATCTCCGTCAAGAATCAACAAACCAAATTCTGAGAACAGACGATTAACTAAGGTTTTAATAGCTTCCGTTAAAGTATTTCCAACTTTATAGGCTTCTTTTACCATTAAAATCAGCTCCGTTCCGAAAATAGAATCTTTAAATTCCTTCTCAAATTCAGAAATGAAAAAAGTATCGTTTATTTCTATTCTTCCAACTGCTCCACCCGATTTCCCATTGATTTCGTAATAATTATTCTCCGTTTTAAAATGGTTGATTTCCACAAAATCGTGATCTTCGGAAGCCATCCAATACACAGGAACAAAATTAAAATCGGGGAAATTTTGCTTTAAATACGTACAGGTTTTAATCGTCTGTAAAATTTTATACACAAAAAAAGCAGACCCGGAAAAAAGGTTCAACTGATGACCGGTTGTAATCGTAAATGTATTCGGAAACCTTAAATGATCTATGTTTTCCGTTTGTTTCGACGAAAGTTTAAGACCCGAAAGCTGCCTTTCTAAAGTACTCGACAAAATATTTCTCTGACTTGAAGTGAAAGAATTTTGCTTTAAATGAATTTGTTTTTCAAAATTATCTAAAGAAAATGTGCTTTCTTCAAAACCCTCAATTTTATGATTCAAAAAATCCTTTATTAATTGAGGAATACTTTCTATATCCTGAAATGCTATTTTATTTATAGTTTTCAACTTTGATTTAATTTTAGTTGAACAAATACCAAACAATTCCAATGTTTAACCTGAAGTCATAAACCGGGTAACTTGGAAATGCATATGCCTGATTATTTGAAAAGATAGTTCCGATCTGTTGTCCTTCGATAAAGAAGAACATTTTTTTAACCTTCATGTTAAAATAAACATCGGCGATCGGTTGTCCGCCAATTGAAAATGAACCGGCATTTGGTAATATATATTCGTTAAGAATCGGGAAATATTCTCTCGACGCAAATTTTGAGAAATAATAAACTTTTATTCCTGCCTGAACTTCGGCAGCATTTTTAAACGCTTTTGCCTGATAAAAGAAGTTGGCACGACCGATGAAACTCGGCATTGGCAAAAGATCTTTGTTCGTCAACGCATTCTGAATCTGCACTCTTGTGTTTAAGTGAAAGCTTCTGAAACTAAATGTTGCATCACCTCCAATTTGAGAAATATTCACCGGATTTGCGCTTTGTCTCGGCGTCGCCGTCACATCGAAATAGGTGTAATTATCAATTCTGAAATAATTGGCAAACAATTCTGTTTTGAACCATTTCAGATTAATACTTCCTCCAACTTCTGTGATAGCTTGGTTTTCGGCATTTTGAAGATAATAATTGTAATTGTTGTAAATCGAAGTATTCAACAAATAATTAAACGACGGATAAGCGCTCTGGAAATTCACTTTTGCATTGACAAAATAATCTTTAATTGGTTCAAATTTCAGATTATTCGTTGTTTTCATGTAAGTTCCGAACTGGCTTCCATTTGAAAATTCTAAGAATGAATTTAACTGAATTTTATCAAAAAGCTTGACCTGTAAATTTCCAACGGCTCCGATTCTGCTTTCTTTAATTTCTGTAGGAATTTGTAACAGGGGTAGAACAATTTCGTTGGCTCCCATTTTTATCATCTGATAACGAAGACCTGCATCTAGTTTAAATTTTTCATTATCCCAAACCAAACTTACCGTATTGCTGAAATTATCTGAATATTTTTTTGAGGTAAGAGGTGCATTCGGAACCAGTTTCTGCTTCGGCAGCATACCAAAAAGTTTCCGGTGAGTTTTGGGTGTAATAATATTTATTTCCTTGATGAGAAATCGTATGTCTGATTCTGAAAGGATATTTTTCCGGATTAAATGGTGTAAACTGATGCGTCAAATAATATCTTCTGTAAGAAAATTGCGAACTTGACGAAGCCAAATTCACCTGCATATTCAGTCTGTTTTTGGAGTTGCTGTCCCCATTTTGGAAAAGACTGTCAACTGCAATTCCTCCATTTTCCTGATTGTTTACATTTTGGTGCAAATAATGCGCAAACAACTCATAATTCCCACTCTTGGAAACATAATGTCCGGAAAACAATGTTTTGTTATTAGCAGCTAAAGAGTTTCTGTACATTCCCTGAGAACGCAATCCTGTATATTCTAAAGCAAAATTGAATCTTTTACCTATATTTTGAGTGTAAGTGGAATTCAAAGCCGCCCCGTTTTTCATTGCATTATGATAAATGAAAGTTGCGGTCGGGGTTTTCACATCATAATAATGAATGTCATTAACTCCCAGAATTCCATAGGCTTTGTTAGTTGGTAATAAAGCCAAGTTTTCTTCTGCATTCACTTCAAAAGATAAAGGATTGAAACCTGCTCCAATATTCGCAAACTGAGCTCTTCCAAAGTTGTCTTTATTATTGTACTGAGAAAAAATATACGTTTTGTCGAAAGTCATCACCGTATCAAACACCTTTTTCTCTGAAAATTGTGTCTGATAGAGATAATCATTAATCGTCGGTTTAAATATTTTTAAGGAATCCTTTTTCCCGGAATCAATCACCAAAGTGTCTTCGTCTTTCTTCGGAAGCTTGTTGAAGTCGGTTTTATTTACGACTTGTGCATGCACCGTGAGACTGAGGAAAAATATTATTGAAAGTATGTACTTCATGTGCTAATTATATTATACAAAATGAACTTTCCAACCAAATAGTTTTCATTTCAAATTTTGTACAGCAAAAATAAGAAATAATGGGGAATAAAAAACCCCGCATTGAGTATGCGGGGTTCATAAATATTTTAGATTATTAATTTGAGTATCCAGGGTTCTGAACAACAGGAGTTCCAGGAACATTAACCTCTACTCTTGGAATTGGGAAAGCTAATAAATTATTCCCAATATTTCTTACTGTACCGGCAGCTCCCGCAGTATTTCTCTGAGTAATTGGCTGTCCTCTTCTTAAAAGGTCAAACATCCCAAATCCTTCTCCTACAAATTCTTTCTTTTTTTCTTGATAAATATCATTAAGAGTTACAGAAGTAACAGGAGTGTAATTTAATATTCTATTTTGTAAAATAGTATTATAATAAGTTACAGCCTTACTTGCAGTCCCTCCTGGATTTAATTCAGCTTCAGCTCCATTTAACAAGGCTTCTTCATATCTAACTAACTTAATATTATCAAAGGTATTAATATATTTGCCCGTCAACACCAAAGCAGTACTGATACCTGACAATCTAATATCATTAGTATTATAAGATGTTCTAAGTGCCGTTAAAACCTTCATATTACCATATCCATTGGGAGCAACTAAAAGCTTGTATGACGTAGAAGTAGTCCCTAAGTCCCCTAATGTCCCGATAGCTAATTCAAACATGGAGTTTTGTGCAGAAGTACTTCTAAAGCTATTAGCATAGTCTCCTCTTCCGATTACTGAATATTTGTTTGCAGCAACAATCTCATTAACAAGAGTTCTTACTCTAAGATAATCCCCCTTGTAAAGATAATACCTTGTCATTAAAGTTTTTACCGATATTGTATTTAATACAGTTTTATCTGTTCCATCCAATGTCGGACTCATTAAAGCGATAGCCTGATCAAAATCGTTTTCAATTTGAGTACGAGTTTGCGCCACTGATGATCTTGCCTGAAGTGCTGTTGGATCATATTTTGTAGGAGTAACAACACCAAGTGTACCACCAGCATATTCTTGTCCATACAATCTTAAAGCATCAAAAAGAGCTAATGCTCTAGCTGCATACGATTGACCTTTTAGATAATTTGCCTTAGCTGTTATAACCGCAGGATCGGCACTTGACTTCCAAGTAAGCGGAGTTGCCGGTTGATTATTTATTACTGTATTTGCCAAAGCTACTACTCTATACATTTGTGTATAAGGTCCAGATGCGTAAGCGTCATTTGATACCATAGAGTAGTTACTTACAGTATTGTAGTAACCACTAGCATTATTAGAAAACATATTATCACTTCTGACTTCAGCAATCATAGGAAAATCACATCCATAATACGATGCACTCCTCATTGCATTATATTGCCCTCTTACGGTAGATTCTAATTCCTCAATTGATACAAGAGGTCTCTGTTCGATTGACTGAAAAAATTCTGTTTCGACAAAATCATCACTGCAAGATGTTAATACTGTTCCTGCAGACATGCATATGAATGCATATTTTAATATACTATTTTTCATTTTTATCTTCTTTTTTAAAATTGCAGGTTAAAACCTAATGAATACGTTTTCTGTATTGGTAAGTTAAGGTTATTTGTAGTAGTTAAATTATTTTCGGGATCAAACCTTAAAGTATCGTCATACAGATGAGTCCAGATGTTATTTCCTTGTACATACACTTCAAATGAAGTCATTCCGCTTCCTTTAAGCATATTAGCGTTAAACTTATACCCAATTTTAATATTACTTAATCTGAAATAATCTGTTTTAGATAAATATCTTGTTGATATTCTATTTGATAAAGTTGCATTATTATAGATTGGCTTTGGATTTGCCGCATTAGGATTTTGTGGAGTCCAAAAATCAAGTTGATCTGTTGACCCAGCATAGTTATAAGTATATTGTCCATCTGACTGTGTATAATTAGCCCAGTCATTGATAACTTTTCCTCCAAAACCGTAAGTTGCTAAAGCCTCTAAACTAAATCCTTTGTATGCTACTCTAGTATTAATACCACCATAATATTTCGCAAAGTTACTACCTTGAACAGCCAGCTGTGCATCATTATAATTCGAAGTTGTTTCTCCATCCATACCGTTTTTATACCATAGAGCATTTCCATTGGAAGGATCTACTCCAGCCCATTTTCTCATATAGTATGTTCCAACTGCTTCCCCTTGTCTAAGAATTGTTGAACCCGAAATAATATCTTGACCTCCGTAAAGTTCGGTAAGTTCATTTTTTAATGTGCTGAAATTACCTCCTAATGACCAAGAGAAATTATCATTATTAAAAATTTCACCATTTACAGTAAACTCCCATCCTTTATTAACTAATGAACCTACATTTACATCATACGAAGCTAATCCTTGAGCTAACGAAAGCGGTTGACCAAAAACTAAATCATTTGTCTTCTTGCTATAGTACTCAGCAGTGAAAGTCAATCTATTCTTAAATAAACCTGCATCAATCCCTACACTTAAAGGACTAATACTCTCCCATCTTAAATCAGGATTATATACTCCTCCATAAGTTGCAGCTGCTAAATCATTATAATTTGTTGTAAAAGCATACAATGAATAAGGACTACTAGAAATCTGATTTCCAACTTTACCGTAAGAAGCTCTTAGCTTGAATAATGAAATCTGATTGAGATTCTTTATAAAATCAATTCTTGCCAAATCAGCAGCTAAACCAACAGAGTAAAAATCTCCCCATTTCTGATCTCTGGTAAAGTTTGATAATGCATCTCTTCTATATGATGCATCAAATGTAATCATTTTATCAAAGTTATAATTGAAAGCCACAGCATACCCTGTTCTTGAACTTTTACCTCTTTCTCCTAAAAATGAAGCAGGTTTAACAAAATTACTTAACGACTCTAATGTTGGAGAAACCTACTGAAGTAGCACCTGCTCCTACAGCATGATTTTGTCTTTGATATGCTTCTTGAATCAAACGTACATCAAAATTATTTTTCTCTCCAACTTTAAAGTTATAACTTAAAATATTTTGTAAGTTCCAATTGAAAAATCTTTCAATTGATTCTGTTTTTCTACCGTTTACCTGATAGCCATCACCATGAACGGGATTTAGGTAAGTATTATTTTCAACATTCAAAAACTCTCCCCCTAAAACGAATCTATATGTCAGATTCTTTAGAATTTTATAGTCAGCATTTAAATTTGCAAAAACTCTTGCTGTTTCAGCTCTGTAATAATTATGATCCGCCAGATATGCGTTATTGAATAAATTGTTACTCAATCTTCCGGCTGTTCCCAAATTGTAACTTCCGTCCGCATTATAAGCCGCATCTGTTGGTCTAGCAAATAGCTCTGTTAAAATCGGGTTTGCAAAAGCTCCACCATTATTCAGTGTATTAATTCTACTGTAAGCCAATTGAATATCTGAACCAATCTTCAATCTGTCTGACGCATCATAATTTACTTTACTTGTGAAAGACATTCTTTTGAAATCGGAACCTTTTATTTCACTTTCTTGTAAAAAATAGCTTGCTGAATTGTAATATGTAACTTTATCATTCCCTCCACTAATAGATGCATTAATAGATTGTTGGTATGCCGTTCTGCTTAAGGCTTTTCTCCAATCGGTATTATTAGTTGTTGTATAAATATTTTGAAGATCTGCCCCATAATCACCATTAACCGCATTGGTTATAAACTGTTGTGGAGTAAAAGGAGCCGTTTCACCTAATGCAGCAGGGTTATTAGCAAATGTATATGATAATAAATATCTATATTGATCAGTATTCAAACCTCTTTGACCTTCAATTGCTCTTGAATTAGTACCATGTTCAAAATTGATACTAATTTTAGGCTTGCCTTTTTTACCTGATTTAGTGGTAATAATCACAACACCAGCTCCTGCATCAGCTCCGTATATAGCGGTAGAAGCCGCATCTTTAAGCACAGTCATACTTTCAATATCATCTGTGTTTAGGTTTGCCAATGCATTTGCAGTAATTGCCCCTCTAGTTAAATCTCCTGAAGTAACTCTAATTCCATCTACAATATAAATAGGATTAACACCTCCATTTACCGAAGCAATACCTCTAACTCTTACAGAGGCAAATCCACCAGGTTGCCCTGAAGCGTTCCCTGTTTGTACACCAGAAACTCTTCCTTGCAACATTTTATCTACCGATGCTACCGGAACATTTTCAATTGCATCTGATTTAATAGTTCCAACAGCTCCCGTTAATTCTGTAACAGCTCTTTTCTGCCCGAAGCCTACCATAACAACTTCTTCAATCTGTTGCTCTTTTACGGTATCTTGCTTTGCTTTTTGTGCTAAAACTGTTTGTCCTCCTATAAAGAACAACACACCTGCACTTAATACACTTAATTTCACATTCATATTAATAAATTTAAGAATAACAAATATGTTAATAAATTTTAACACTCGCAATTTTTTCACATTAATATCTTTTTATAATATTTTAACACATATTAAATCAAAAAAAGCAAAATTAACAATATTTATATATTAAATTTAATAATAATTAATTAAAATAAATAATAGCTATTTAGTTTCAATTTTAACGTTTATTAAATAATTATTAAAAAACTATTTAGAATAATTCTAAATTTATTTACACAAAAAAACCACTCTTTTTCAAGAGTGGTTTATATTATATCAAAAATTGAATTATTTCAACTTTTTCTTCACAGCAACTTCTTCGTAAACTTCAAGAATATCACCTTGTTCGATATCATTATAGCCTTTCAGGTTCAATCCGCATTCGTAACCTTTTGTTACTTCTTTTACGTCATCTTTGAAACGCTTCAAGCTTTCAAGTTTCTCCGTCGAATTTAACGATACCGTCTCTCAAGACTCTTACTTTTGAATTTCTTGCAACTTTTCCTGAAAGAACCATACATCCGGCAATTGTACCAACTTTAGAGATTTTGAATACTTCTCTAATTTCAACACTACCGATTACCTGTTCTTTAATTTCAGGAGAAAGCATACCTTCCATTGCTTCTTTCACTTCTTCAATAGCGGCGTAGATTACAGAGTAGTTTCTGATTTCAATCTCTTCTTTATCCGCAAGATCTTTTGCATTGGCACCAGCTCTTACATTAAATCCGATAATGATTGCATCTGAAGCAGCCGCTAAGTTAACGTCAGATTCAGTGATCTGTCCAACACCTTTATGAAGGATATTTACGTTGATCTCAGCAGTAGAAAGTCTTTGTAACTGATCTGATAATGCTTCAACAGAACCATCCACGTCACCTTTAAGGATAATGTTTAATTCTTTGAAATCACCAAGAGCAATTCTTCTACCCAATTCTTCAAGTGTAGTATGTTTCTTAGTTCTGATAGAAAGTTCTCTCTGAAGCTGCTCTCTCTTATTAGCGATCGTTTTAGCTTCACTTTCATCTTCATAAACCTTGAATTTATCCCCTGCAGTAGGAGCTCCATCAAGACCTAGAATAGTGATAGGAATTGAAGGTCCCGCTTCCGGAAGGCTTCTACCTCTTTCGTCAAGCATTGCTTTTACCTTACCGTGGTTTTTACCTGCCAATACATAATCTCCAACTTTTAAAGTTCCTGACTGTACCAACATGGTAGCCACATATCCTCTACCTTTATCCAACGATGCTTCAATAACAACACCTTGTGCGTTTCTATTAGGATTAGCTTTTAATTCAAGCATTTCTGCCTGAAGCAATACTTTTTCTAATAACGTATCTACATTGTTACCGAATTTTGCTGAAATTTCCTGAGCCTGAACATTTCCACCCCATTCTTCCACCAAAATATTCATTCCGGAAAGTTGCTGACGAATATTGTCCGCATTGGCACCCGGTCTATCAATTTTATTGATTGCAATAATCATTGGTACACCTGCAGCCTGTGCGTGAGAAATAGCTTCTTTCGTTTGAGGCATCACATCATCATCGGCAGCAATTACAATAATTGCAATATCCGTGATTTGTGCACCTCTCGCTCTCATCGCAGTAAAGGCTTCGTGACCCGGAGTATCTAAGAATGTAATTCTTTGACCGTTTTCCAATTTCACGTTGTAAGCACCAATATGCTGTGTAATACCACCAGATTCACCTGCAATTACGTTAGTTTTTCTAATGTAATCCAATAATGAAGTTTTACCGTGGTCTACGTGTCCCATTACTGTTACGATCGGAGCTCTTGGTAATAGATCTTCTTCAGAATCAATAATTTCTTCTGCTTCAGATTCTCCAAGATCTGCATCAGAGAATTCGATTTTATAACCAAATTCGTCTGCTACCAATAATAAAGTATCAGCTTCCAATCTTTGGTTCATGGTAACCATTACACCTAATGAGAAACAAGCAGAAATTACTTCTGTAGGAGACACGTTCATTAAACTCGCCAATTCACCAACCGTGATGAATTCCGTTACTTTTAATGTTCTGTCTTGCGCATCAATTTCTTGCTGACGCTCGTCTTGTTCTCTACGGAAGTTTCTCTTATCTTTTCTGTGTTTAGCAGATTTGGATTTACCTCCTTTATTTGTTAATTTTTCAAGGGTTTCCTTGATCTGGTTTTTAACTTGCTCGTCTGTTAATTCAACAGGCATTGTTCTTTGCCCAGGTCTGTTGTTGTTTCCAAAACGGTTTCCACCACCTTGTCCTGCAGGACGGTTTTGTCCGCCTTGACCAGGAGGTCTGTTTCCTTGAGGACCACCAGGACGGTTTTGACCACCTTGACCAGGAGGACGGTTTCCTTGAGGACCACCAGGACGGTTTTGCCCACCTTGACCAGGAGGACGGTTTCCTTGAGGACCACCTTGCCCTGGAGGACGGTTTCCTTGTCCACCACCTTGGTTGTTGTTGTTATTTCCGCCTTGCTGATTATTGTTTCCACCTTGTTGGTTGTTACCTCCAGGTTTTTCAATTCTCTTTCTTTTCTTCTTCGCTCCGGCTCCTTTAGGTGCGAATTGTGTTAAATCAATTTTTTCTCCGACGATCTTAGGACCGTCAAGTTTTTGATACACAGTTTCAATTTTTTGAGGTTCCTGTGGTTCCTCAACAGCTGGTTTTTGAGGCTCGGCTTTCACCTCAACAGGCTTAGCTACGGGCTGCTCAACAACCGGTTTCGGAGTTTCCTTCACAGGCTGTGCTGCTACTGGTTTTTCAATAGGTTTTTCCTCTGCTTTTTTCTCCTCCACTTTAGGTTTATCTTTTTTAGTTGGTCTATTTCTAGATTCTATTTGAGACAAATCTATTTTATCCAGAACTTTAAATTCCTGTTTTTCAGGTGTTGCCTTTACTTCCGGCTCTGGTGTTGCTGGTCTCACTTCTTCTTCTTTTTTCTTTTCTTCAACAACAGGTGCCGCTGCAGGAGCAACCGGAATTTCTTCCACTTCAGGTTTTTTAGGCTCTAAGTCTATTTTACCTAAAATTTTAGTTTCTGGTTTATTAGCTTTAGCTCTTATTACTTCAGGTGTTTTCTTTTCTTCAATCTCCAGTTTTTCTTCCGGAACTTTAGTAATTACCACCTCATGGGAAGCTTTTCTTTGCTCGCCATCTTTGGCAAACTCAGCTTCCAATGCAGAATATGCCGCTTCTTCTAATTGAGCGTTAGGATTGCTTTCAACCTCGATACCCTTAGCTTGTAAAAATTCCACTAATCTGGACATCGAAATGTTGAATTCCTTAACCGCTTTATTTAATCTTATTTTTGGCATCTATATTATTTACTATTTTTTTAATTCTTAAAATTAAAGTATTTCTTTTTACTGTTCATTAAAATTTCATTAAAATCTTAATCTTCAAATTCTTCTCTTAAAATACGTTTTACATCTTCGATAGTTTCCTCCTCAAGATCGACCATATTTAATAGACTCTCAGTTTCTTTATCCAAAACCGATTTGGCAGTAGTAAGACCTACTTTTTTAAATTCATCCAAAATCCACTGCTCGATATCGTCATTAAATTCTCTCAAATCAACATCGTCATCCTCGCTAGCTTCTCTATACACATCAATTTCGTATCCTGACAACCAAGAAGCCAGTCTGATATTCTGTCCTTGCTTACCGATTACTTTAGAAATCTCTTCAACCGGAGTATAAACTAATGCATAGTTTGCCTCTTCGTTGATGTCGATTTTATTAACTGTTACGTTTCCTAAAGCTCTCTTCACCAAGATCTCAGGGTTTTTCGACCACTGAATAACATCGATGTTTTCATTTTTCAACTCTCTTACCACTCCGTGAATTCTTGAACCTTTCACACCCACACAAGCTCCTACAGGATCAATTCTGTCGTCGTAAGCATCTACTGCAATCTTAGCCTTCTCACCAGGAATTCTTACTACCTTTTTCAATATGATAGTACCATCCTGGATTTCAGGGATCTCCAGCTCTAATAATTTCTCTAGGAATTTAGGCGCAGTTCTGGAAATAATAATCTGTGGTTTTGAACCTTTGAAATCTACTGTTTCCACAATAGCTCTGATATTCTCACCTTTTTTAAAGAAATCCGATGGAATCTGATTTTCTTTAGGCAAAATGAATTCGTTTCCTTCATCATCCAGCAAGATCACATGTTTGTGACGGATGTGGTGAATTTCTCCTACCACAATCTCCCCGATTCTGTCTTTAAACTGCTCGTACAACATTGCATTGTTGTGCTCCTGCAATTTAGTAGCTAAAATCTGTTTCAGAGTAAGGATATTTCTTCTTCCTAACTGAGCAACAGGAATTTCCATTGTAAAATCTTCTCCAACTTCAAAAGTAGGATCAATTTTCTTAGCTTCAGAGATCTCGATTTCCAAATCATCGTCTTCAGACATCTCGTCGTCTACGATTGTTTTATTTAAAAAAATCTGAAAATCTCCTTTATCAGGGTTTACAATCACATCAAAATGATCATCCGAATCGTATCTTTTTCTCAAAAGTGTCTTCAGTGAATCCTCAATAATTGCCATAAGATCAATCTTACTGATCCCTTTTTCGTCTTTAAAATCACCAAAGGATTCAATCAACGCTATATTGTCCATCTATTCTTTTTTCTTTTAAAATTTAATTGTTACTAATGCTTTTTTAATCTCAGAGTGCGGAATTTCTTGTTCCTCCTCCACATCTACTTTACCTTTACCTACCTCTTTCGGTTTGCGGTAACGCAGAATAAGCGTAATCTTTTCTTCATCTACTTTAGCCAATTCGCCTTCAATTTTCTCAGAGTTATTTAATAAAACTTCAATTTCTCTTCCTAAATTTTTAGCAAACTGTCTCGGAGTTGCAAGAGGCTCACTCAATCCCGCCGACATTACCTGTAAGCTGAAATCATGCTCCTCACGATCCATATTGAATTCTATAGCACGACTTGCATCAAGGCAGTCCTGCAAAGAAACTCCGTTGTCACCATCTAAAATCACCGTGATGTCATCCCCCGCAGAAAACTTTAAATCGATAAGAAATAAATCTTTTCTGGTTTCAAGGAATTCATTTAATAGTTCTTCAATTCTTTTTCTAAACTCCATAAATTATTTGAAATCTTTGATTTACTGTACGAAAAAAGGCTTTCTTCCGAAGGCCTTCCCATTATTTTCTGTAAATCCAATGCAAAGATACAAATTTTTATTAAAAAATCAAAACATCTTATTATCAATAGGATAAGTTAATATTTATTTACATTAAATTAAGGGTCTTAATGATTGTATTTTTACTATTTTTGTTGCTTAATTTTTAAAAACATACATTTTGAATATTACTATTGTAGGAACAGGTTATGTCGGGTTAGTTACAGGAACAACTTTGGCAGAACTTGGCAATTCAGTATACTGTGTAGATATTGATGAGAAAAAAGTAGAAGGTATGAAAAACGGCGTAGTTCCCATCTATGAGCCGAATCTTGAAGAAATGTTTCTCAGAAACATCCAAGCTGAGAGATTGTTTTTCACGACCAATTTAAAAGAAGCCTTAGACAAAAGCGAAGTTATTTATCTTGCTCTCCCAACTCCTCCGGGAGAAGACGGTTTCTGCAGATCTTTCTTATGTACTGAAAGTAGCGAACGACATCGGAGAAATGATGACAGAATATAAAGTTGTTGTGAATAAAAGTACCGTTCCCGTAGGTACAGCCGACAGAGTGAGCGAAGTAATTGCTTCAAAAACCAACATCGCTTTCGACGTAGTTTCTAATCCCGAATTTTTAAGAGAAGGTTTTGCCGTTGAAGATTCTATGAATCCAGCGAGAGTGGTTGTAGGATCTAGCTCTGATAAAGCAAAAGATATTATGGCTAAAATTTATCAGCCATTTACCAACACCGGTATTCCTATTATATTTATGGATGAGAAATCATCAGAATTAACGAAATACGCTGCCAATTCATTTTTAGCTGTAAAAATTACATTTATGAATGAAATTGCCAATTATTGCGAAAAAGTAGGTGCAGACGTAGATAAAGTAAGACTGGGAATGGGAAGTGACGACAGAATCGGACACCGATTTTTGTTCCCGGGAATCGGATACGGAGGAAGCTGTTTCCCGAAAGATGTAAAAGCCTTAATCAACTCAGGAAAGCAGGAAGATTTTAATTTCCAGATCCTAGAAGCGACAGAAAACGTAAATATTGCCCAAAAAGTAATCCTAGTTTCAGAAATTGAAAAATATTTCGGCGGAAACATCGAAGGAAAAACGATTGCTTTATGGGGATTGGCTTTCAAAGCAAATACAGACGACATCAGAGAAGCTTCTTCTTTGGACAATATTGATCTTTTATTGAAAAAAGG
Organism: Chryseobacterium ginsenosidimutans; assembly: GCF_024807225.1. Lineage (GTDB taxonomy): Bacteria > Bacteroidota > Bacteroidia > Flavobacteriales > Weeksellaceae > Chryseobacterium > Chryseobacterium ginsenosidimutans. The sequence goes on along the minus strand of NZ_JANUCO010000001.1, from coordinate 757,798 downwards.
AGCAAAAATCGTTGCTTACGACGCTGTTGCAGAAAGCAATGTGCAGAAACTTCTTGGAGATAAAATACAATATGCCAAAAGCATGTATGAAGCGCTGGAAAATGCAGATGCCTTATTTATAGCTACAGAATGGTCGGAATTCAAAAATCCGAACTTTGAATTGATGGCTAAAAAAATGAAAAATAAAGCAATTTTCGACGGAAGAAATATGTATCCGTTGGAAATTCCTGAGCAAAACGGATTCTATTATAAAAGTATTGGACGTAAAACAATTGTAAATTAATCAGATGAAAAATATAATTATCACAGGAGGAGCAGGATTCATCGGTTCCCATGTTGTAAGAGAATTTGTAAAAAATAATCCCGACACAAAAATCATCAATCTTGATGCGCTTACCTACGCGGGAAACCTTGAAAACCTAAAGGACATTGAAAATGAGCCTAATTATGTTTTCGAAAAAGCAGACATCACAAAACCTGAAGAACTTAGAAAAGTTTTTGAAAAATATAATCCTGATGCTGTTGTACACCTGGCTGCAGAAAGTCATGTCGACAGAAGCATCACAGATCCGATGGCGTTCATCAACACCAATGTAAACGGAACTGCCAATCTTCTGAATCTTTGTAAAGAATTCTGGACATTAAATCCGGATCATACGCACGGAAGATTCCCGAATGAGAAAAGAACAAACTTATTTTATCACGTTTCTACGGACGAAGTTTACGGAAGCTTAGGTGAAACAGGGTTCTTTTTAGAAACAACAGCTTACGATCCGCAATCTCCATATTCTGCTTCAAAAGCAGCTTCTGACCATTTGGTGAGAGCTTACGGAAACACGTATGGAATGCCGTTTATCGTTTCAAACTGTTCAAACAACTACGGACCAAATCATTTCCCTGAAAAACTGATTCCTCTTTGTATTTCTAATATTCTTAATGAAAAACCATTGCCCATTTACGGCGACGGAAAATATACAAGAGACTGGTTATTTGTAATCGATCATGCCAAAGGAATTCATCAGATTTTTAATGAAGCCAAAACAGGAGAAACTTACAACATCGGAGGTTTCAACGAGTGGCAGAATATCGATCTGGTAAAAGAATTAATTAAACAAATGGATGAAAAATTAGGAAACCCTGAAGGACATTCAGAAAAATTAATTACTTATGTGAAAGACAGACCAGGTCACGACAAACGTTACGCAATTGATGCAACTAAATTAAATTCAGAGCTTGGATGGAAACCGTCTGTAACTTTTGAAGAAGGGTTGGGAAAAACAATCGATTGGTATCTTGAAAACAAAGACTGGCTGGAGAATGTAACAAGCGGAGATTACCAGAAATACTACGAAACACAATATAATTAATACGAAACACAAAATTCATGAAAGGAATAATATTAGCCGGAGGTTCCGGAACAAGACTTTACCCTCTTACCATTGCCGTAAGTAAGCAATTAATGCCTGTTTATGACAAACCCATGATTTATTATCCGCTGTCAACGTTGTTGTTGGCAGGGATTAAAGATATTTTAATTATCACGACTCCTCACGATCAGGAAGGATTCGTTAAGCTTTTAGGCGACGGTTCACAAATCGGCTGTAATATCGAGTATGTGGTACAGCCAAGTCCGGACGGATTAGCACAGGCATTTATTTTAGGTGACAAATTCATTGGGGATGATTCTGCAGCATTGGTGTTGGGAGACAATATTTTCTACGGTTCCGAAATGGGAACTCTGCTTAAAAACAAGACAAATCCGGAAGGAGGTGTTGTTTTTGCCTACCACGTTTCAGATCCTGAAAGATATGGTGTTGTAGAATTTGATGACGATTTCAAAGCCGTTTCTATTGAAGAAAAACCTTTGACACCAAAATCAAATTACGCTGTTCCCGGTCTTTATTTCTATGACAATGAAGTTGTGGAAATTGCAAAAAACATTCAGCCTTCTCCGAGAGGCGAACTGGAAATCACAGACGTTAACAACGTTTATCTTCAAAAAGGGAAACTTGAAGTCGGCGTTCTCGATAGAGGAACAGCTTGGCTGGATACAGGAACATTCGATTCTCTGAACGATGCTTCCGAATTTGTACGAGTAATCGAAAAGAGACAGGGTTTCAAAATCGGATGTATCGAAGAAATTGCTTTCCGAAATAAATTCATCAACGAAGAGAAATTACTGGAAACCGCTATTAAATACGGAAAAAGTGGTTACGGAGAATACCTGAAACAACTGGTACGTAAATAAGTAATCAACATTAATAAATTCGAAAACTATTGGCTTTATGGCTAATAGTTTTTGTTTGTACTGACAAAAATTAATACATTAGTTGTTAATTTCCTGTTTTATGTGAATGATGTTTCACAATACATGAAATTAGGAATCAATTAATTATTTATAAATTTGCATTAAATTTCTACACAGATGAATGAACCACAACAAAAGTGGACCGAAACGATTGGAGCCGACCATTCTTTATTTGACCTGAAGTTGAAAGAGGTCTGGAGATATAAAGATCTTATTTACATGTTTGTAAAAAGAGATTTTATATCCAGTTTTAAACAGACGATTTTAGGACCAATCTGGTTTTTTATTAATCCTATTTTAACAACCATTGTCTATCTGGTAGTTTTTGGAAGAATTGCCAATCTTCCTACAGACGGAGCACCACCCTTATTATTTTATCTTGCAGGTGTTACTCTTTGGAATTATTTTTCTTCCTGTCTTTTAGGAACATCTTCCACATTCGTAGGAAATGCTACTATTTTTGGGAAAGTATATTTTCCGAGATTGGTTACCCCCTTATCAATCGTAATCTCAAACTTAATGCGTTTTGGGGTACAATTCCTACTATTTATCATTGCTTGGATATATTATTTTTCAAAAGGAGAAGTTCATGCCAATCTATGGATTTTAGCGACTCCTCTTCTTATTATTTTAATGGCACTTTTTGCTTTAGGAGTAGGAATGATTTTCTCTGCATTAACCACAAAATATAAAGATCTGAGTATGCTGTTAGGATTTGGTGTCAGCTTGTATATGTATGCAACACCTGTTATTTATCCCACCTCAGCTTTACCTGATTTCTTAAAAAAAATATCATTTTACAATCCATTGACAGGTATTTTTGAATGTTTCAAATACGCATGGCTTGGTGTTGGAGATTTTTCTCCATTAATGCTGATAATTAGTACATTTATTATCCTTATCTTATTAATAATTGGTACATTTATCTTCAACAAGGTTGAAAAAACCTTCATGGATACCGTTTAAAAAATTTATTAATTTCCCAAATTAAATAAAAATGCTGGCTTTAAAAGCAGAAAACATATCAAAACAATATCGTCTGGGACAAGTAGGAACAGGCACATTATCTCATGATCTTAACCGATTTTGGCATAAGGTAAGAGGAAAAGAAGACCCTTATCTGAAAATCGGAGAAGTAAATGACAGAACCAAAAAAGGAACTTCCGAGTACGTTTGGTCGCTTCGTGATATTGATTTTGAAATTAAACAAGGAGATGCTGTCGGGATCATTGGAAGAAACGGAGCCGGAAAATCCACTCTATTAAAACTTTTAAGTAAAGTAACAAAACCTACCACAGGTAAAATATATACCAACGGAAGAATCGCTTCATTATTAGAAGTTGGAACAGGGTTTCACCCTGAAATGACAGGTCGTGAAAACGTATTTTTGAATGGAGCAATTCTTGGAATGACCCGTAAAGAAATTGCAAGAAAATTTGATGAAATTGTAGATTTCTCAGGGGTTGAAAGATATATTGACACTCCCGTAAAAAGATATTCGTCCGGAATGTACGTTCGTTTGGCATTTGCTGTTGCCGCTCACTTAGAATCTGAGATATTGATTGTAGATGAAGTTTTAGCAGTTGGAGATGCCGATTTTCAGAAAAAATGTTTGGGCAAAATGAATGATGTTGCGAAAGGCGAAGGAAGAACCATCCTTTTTGTAAGTCACAACATGACTGCTGTAAAAGAACTTTGCAACAAAGGTATTCTTCTCAATCAGGGTACTCTTACTTATGAAGGCGACATGCTGAATACCATTATAGAATATCAAAAAAGTAGTTCTACTGCAACATATTATCATTATAATGGAGATATCAGCAAAGCTTTGGGAAATGATAATATCAGAATAAAAGAATTTTCAGTGACCCCTATTCATGGAGATCTTATCGATATTGATTCCGGAGTAAGGGTAAAACTGACTTTCCAGAATAATATTTCTAACATCAATCTGGATACAACATTCGAATTGCGAAATTATGAAGAGCTTGTCATTTTCCACGTAGGAAAACTTATTACTGAGGATAATGATTCTAAAGTTGGAGATTATACCGTAGAATTTGACATTCCTGCAGGTTTAATAAATGCCGGAAATTATTATTTTAAACTAATTTTCGGGAAAAATCAGACAGAAGTCTTATTCAATATCGACAATTTCGTCGGCTTTGAAGTGGAGAATGTAAAAGTTGGCAGCAAACTGCATATTTATCCGGGAATTACAAGACCTAATTTTGATTATAAAGTACAAATGCCATGATTCCAAAAATAATTGAACTTCCCAAGATATATGACAAAAGAGGAAATCTTTCCTTTTTTCAACATCCCAATCAGCTTCCTTTCGAGATCAAGAGAACGTATTGGATCTATGATGTTCCGGGAGGAGAAGTAAGAGGAAGTCATGCTTTTAAAGAACAGCAGGAATTTATTATTGCGCTTTCAGGAAGCTTTGATGTAGTTATCAATGATGGGACAGAAGAGCAAAGATTTTCTTTAAACAGATCATACTACGGATTGTATATTCCGAAAATGTACTGGCGAAGATTAGAAAATTTCTCAACCAATTCTTTGGCGCTTATCGTTTCCGATCAATCATACAATGAGGCCGATTATATAAGAGATTTTGAAGAATTTAAAAAGCTTACCCATGAAAAATAAACCCTCAGTATTTAGTTGTAGCGTTATAGATTTGGGTAAAATCAATTTTGATGAAGGAAATCTTACTGTGGTTGAAAACAACTCAGACTTTCCTTTTGATGTTAAAAGAATATTTTATTTATATGATATTGCCGGTGGAGAAAGCCGTGGAGCTCATTCCCACAAAGAATGCCACCAGTTTCTGATTGCCGCAAGCGGAAGCTTTGAGGTTTCCTTAGATGATGGTAAATTTAAAAGACAGGTTTTCCTCAATCGTCCTGACATCGGGTTACATATACCACCCGGAATCTGGGCTTCGGAAATTAATTTTTCTTCAGGGGCAATTTGCTTAGTCTTAGCTTCTCACACGTATAACGAACAAGATTATGTGAGAGATTATGACACATTTTTAAAAACACAAAATGAAATATAAAATTCACAATTTAGCTGATGTTCAGACCGAAAGCATAGGAGAAAACACCATGATATGGCAATTCTGTGTCGTGTTAATAGGTGCAGAAATTGGTAAAAATTGCAATATCAACTGTAATGTTTTTATTGAAAATGATGTGAAAATAGGTGACAATGTTACCATAAAACCCGGAGTTCAGGTTTGGGACGGAGTTACTTTAGAAGACAATGTTTTTATCGGTCCGAATGTGACTTTCACTAATGATTTAGTTCCACGTTCAAAACAATATCCTGTAGAATTTAGTAAAACCTTAGTAAAAAAAGGAGCATCTATTGGTGCAAATACAACCGTTATTGCAGGAAATACCATCGGTGAAAATTCATTAATCGGAGCAGGAAGTGTCGTGACAAAAGATATTCCAGCAAATACGGTTTGGTTTGGAAATCCCGCAAAACATACAGGTTACATTACTTCTGAAGGAAAAATATTAGATTTAAAAATGACTGATAAAGAAGGTAATTCTTATGATTTCCTAAATGATGAATTTTTGAAAAATGATTAAACCATTAACTTCTTTAAGGTTCTTCTTTGCTTTTTAGATCATCTATTTATCTTCAAAAACATTGGTTTATTTGGGTGAGATAAGTTTCGGATTTTATCTGATTCACTATTTAGTTATAACATATTTAATGAAATACAATGGTTTAATGGGCATTTATTTGAAAGGCATTCCCTTTGCTGCAGCAATGTTCATCATTACACTTATTACCAGTATATTTGCTTTTGAGGTAATAGAAAAACCATTTAATAAAAAAATAAAAAATTTATTATCATGATTAAGTTCCTTGATTTACAAAAAATCAATTTAACACATCAAGAAGAAATAGAAAACAGATTATTACAGACATTCCGTTCCGGTTGGTATTTAATGGGTAATGATCTTAAGCAATTCGAAAAAAATCTTGCTGAATATATTGGAGCAGAACATGCGATTGGCGTTGCCAATGGATTAGATGCACTTCGTCTTATCCTTCGTGCTTATATAGAAATGGGAGTAATGAAAAAAGGAGACGAAATTTTGGTTCCTTCAAATACTTATATTGCTTCTATTCTCGCAATTTCAGATAATGGATTAGTTCCTGTTTTGGTAGAACCTGGTATTGAGCATTACAATATCGATATTCATAAAATTGAAGAAAAAATAACTTCAAAAACAAAAGGGATTTTAATTGTCCATCTGTATGGAAGAACGATTTTTTCGGAAGAATTACAAAAATTAGCAGAGAAACACCATCTGAAAATCATTGAAGATAATGCTCAGGCAATTGGTGCAGAATGGAATGGTAAAAAAACAGGGAATCTGGGAGACGCTTCAGGTTTCAGTTTTTATCCGGGGAAGAATCTTGGTGCTTTAGGGGATGCCGGAGCGATTACTACAAATGATGAAGAGCTTACAAAGACAATCAGAGCTTTGGCAAATTATGGTTCAAATCAAAAATATGTTAATATTTATCAAGGTTTAAATTCCAGATTGGATGAAATTCAGGCTGCCGTTTTAGATGTTAAATTAAAATATATTGATGCCGAAAATACAGTCAGACGAAACATAGCAAAACGTTATATCAACGAGGTTTCAAATCCTCAAATCATTCTTCCCGAAAACCCTGAAGATGAAAAAGAACATGTTTGGCACATTTTCGTGATCAGAACACAGAAAAGAGATAGTTTGCAAAGTTATCTTACGGAAAATGGTGTTCAGACATTGATCCATTATCCTATTCCGCCTCATAAACAGCAGGCTTACAAAGAATGGAATGATCTTTCGTTTCCCATCAGTGAAAAAATTCATAATGAAGTTTTGAGTTTACCTATTTCTCCTGTGATGGAAGATGAAGATATAACTAAAGTAATTGAATTATTAAATAAATTCTAATGGAAAGCCCCTTGGTAAGTTTTATTGTTGTTTCTTATAATCATTCGGAATTTATCACCGAATGTTTAGACAGCATAAAAAACCAGACTTATAAAAACTGGGAGCTTATTGTTGCAGACGATGCTTCAAAAGATAAATCTGCGGAAACAGCAAAAAATTGGCTTCAGGAAAATAACGTTTCAGCCAAGACAAACTTTCATACCGAAAATAAAGGTTTTGCAACCACACTGAACGAGTGTGTTGAAATGACGGAAGGGAAATATGTAAATATCATTGCAGCCGATGATTATTTTCACCCTGAGTTTCTGGAGAAAAGTCTTTCTACCCTTGAAAACAAAGGAGAGAAATTTGCTGTAGTTTTTTCTGCAGCTTTTATTGTGAATCAAGATAAAACTATTACTGATTATTATGCAAATTTGGATTTTTATCAAAATGAAAATCAATTCAGAAATATTCTAAAAAAAAGAAATTATGTTTCTACATTAACAGCTTTGGTACGTAAAAGTGCGATAACAGAAACAGGTTTGTACGATAAAAATATACTTCTTGAAGATTATGACAGGTGGTTAAGAATTAATGAAAAATACTTTTTTGCTTTAGTACCTGACAAATTAGCTTATTATAGGCAACATGGTAACAACATTTCTACAATAAGAGAAAGACAAGTATTTGTCGAAGAAATATTGCTCAGAATTAAATATGATACAAGTTTAGTAAATAAATCTGAACTCAATAATAGTATTAAAAAAATATATTTTTCATCTACCAATAAAACTGAACTTAACATAGTATATCAAAAATATAAGCCATATAAAGGTAAAGAACCTTGGTTAAATTTTTGCCTAAAATATAAAATATCACCTAAAATCTATAAATTAAAATACAGATTTCTAAAATAAAATTTAAGTTTTAATTTATTAATAACAAATGGAAAAAAACAAAAAAATATTATTCATCTCTCATGAAGCCTCTCTTTCGGGCGCTCCCATTCTTGTTTTAGATTTAATTAAAAGATTAAAGCAGGAAAAAGAAAACTATATCATTGATGTCTTATTAATAAGAGGTGGAGAATTATATGAAGAATTTGCAAAAGTTTCAAATAATATTGTTGTCGCACATTATCACCTTCAGTCATTTTCTTTTTTACAAAGAAATCTGAAAAGGGTTCAGTCTATTGTTTTCAGAAAAAAAGAAACACAGCAGGACAAAATAAATAAGGTCACCACTACTCTTTTACAGAATGAATATGATCTAGTTTATGGAAATACCATGGAATCTTTGATTTGGACGCTACCCTTCTACAAAAAAGGCATCCCGACTATTGTCGCGATTCATGAGCTTAGCTTCGGAATAGAAAGTACCTATCCAAAAGAATTTATTTTAGAAAACATTTCAAATATCACAAAAATTATTGCCGGTTCACAGGCCGTGGCAGATAATCTTATTGCAAAATATAATGCAGATCCTCAAAAAGTAAATACAGTTCATTCGTTTGTAGATACACTTCTTACCATTGAAAAAGACAAAGGAAGTCTTAAGAACGAACTCAATATCAAAAAAGAGGAACTTATAATCGGTATTGCAAGCTCTCAGGAATTAAGAAAAGGAACGGATATGGTTCCGATGCTTGTGCAAAAAATAAAACAAAAGACAGATCTGAATTTTAAATTTATTAATCTCGGAGGAAATTCAAAAAGTCCTGCTGTACGATGCGCAAAACTGGATGCAGAAAAATTAGAGGTGGAAAATAATATGATTTTTATTGATCATAATAAAACACCCAACGATTACATCAATTTATTTGATATTTTCCTTTTGATGTCTCGTGAAGACCCGTTTCCTTTGGTAATGCTTACTGCTGCAAAACTTAAAAAACCTATTGTAGCCTTCGAAAAAAGTGGTGGAGCGGTAGAATTCTTAGAAAATGGTCATGGAGTTTCTTGCCCCTTATTTGGATTTGGATGCAATGTCGGCAGAAGTTATAAAACTAATGCAAGATCATACTTTAAGACAAACCTATGGTGAAAATATCCATAAAAGATTGGAAGAAGAATATTCCGATAAAAAGCTAGCCGGAAAAATATTTGCAATTATTGATGAATTAGTTTAATATGATTTCCATTGTCATCTCCTCATACCTTCCCCATTATTTTTCTGCGCTTGAAAAGAATATCGCAGAAACAATTGGTATGCCTTATGAAATTATCCGGATTGATAATCCCGGATTGATGGGAATTTGTGAAGCTTATAACAAAGGTGCTGCAAAATCTCAATATGATTATCTTCTTTTTACACATGAAGATATTTTGTTTAAAACCAAGAATTGGGGACAAAAATTGCTTGCGCATTTAGATCAAAAACAAACAGGAATTATCGGTGTGGCAGGCTCATCTTACGTTCCTTCTGCTCCGTCGAGCTGGACGGTTTCAGAAAAATATAATGTTGTAAATATTTCACAGGGAAATAAAGAAAATAACGAATCATTTCCAATCCGTACAACGAAGCAAAACAGAAACAAAGTTTTTGCTGTTGACGGTGTTTTTTTAGGAATAAAAAAAGAAAATTATCTCGATTTTAAATTTAATGACCATTTATTAAAAGGATTCCACGGATATGATCTTGATTTTAGCTTGAGAGTTTCTGAAAAGCTTCAGAATTATGTGGTAGATGATATTCTTATCCAGCATTTTTCGGGCGGAAATCTGGACAAAAAATGGCTAGACTCAAATATCAAAGTGCGGGAAAATATACAGACTGATTTTCAGAAAGAAATTGATCCAACAACAGAGAAAAAAGCTTTTCTAGGTTTTTTATATCAATTTTTTGAATATTATCCTGTTAACAGAAAAAACATTTTACTTACCCTGAAGTTTTATCCTAAAAAACTTAAATTTAAAGATCATTTGGAAATAGCAAAGAAATATTTCAACTACATAAGATACGCCGGAAGTATCAATAAAAAACAAAACACAAAGAATTAAAATTTATAGCAAATAAACATAAGAATATGATCATAGGAAGTGGGCTTATTGCAAATTCATTAAAAAACATAGACTCCGAAGAGAATTTATTTTTCGCTTCGGGAGTCTCTAATTCCCTCGAAACAAGAAGCTCAGAGTTTGAAAGAGAATTTTCGCTTTTGAAAAAAAGTATTGAAGCAAATAGTAATCGCAAATTGGTTTATTTTTCGACATTAAGCGTGAATGACCAATCGAAACAAGACAGTCATTACGTATTACATAAACTGGAAATTGAAGACTTTATCAAAAATAATTGCAGCAATTATCTTATTTTAAGGATAGGAAACATTGTTGGTAAGGGCGGAAACCCAAATACATTATTTAATTTCCTTAAAAACCAGATTGCCAATAACAGCGAATTTAAAGTACACCGCAAAGCAAGAAGATTATTGCTTGATATAGATGATATTCCGAAATTTCTAAGCACGAATTGCCTTACTATAAAAAATAAAACGATTAATTTCGCTTATCCCTTTTACTATGATTTAAAAGAAATTATAGGAGCAATTCAGGATCAGGTTCAAAAAAATGCCAATTATGTTGAGTCTGATGAAGGAGATTTTTATAAAGTAGATTTTGACGACATTACAAACGAATTCTTCACCGGGATTGAACCCAACGAATATTTAAAAATTTTAGCAGAAAAATATATCTAAATTAAAACACAAATGCCAAAGATTTATTTTATTATCGTTACTTATAATGCCATGAAATGGGCAGAAAAATGCTTTACCAGTTTAAGGCAATCTTCTGTTCCGGTTCAGTGTATTGTGGTCGATAATTGTTCTACAGATGGTACTCAGGAATATATACAAGCTATTTTCCCGGAAATAGATTTTATTCAATCCAAAGAAAATTTAGGATTCGGGAAAGCCAATAACATCGGGATAGAAAAGGCTTATAAAGAAGGTGCAGATTTTTTTTATCTGATGAATCAGGATGCATGGCTTTATGAAGACAGTCTTGAAAAATTGTTGGAAGTTTACAACAATTATCCGAATAAGACAGAAATTGGTATCATAAGCCCAATGCATGTTGATGGGACAGAAAAGCAGTTAGATATCTTCTTAGACAAATACATTTCTTATAACTGCGACAAAACCAGATTGATTTCAGATCTGTATTTTCAAACAGTGAAACCCTATTATGAGCTTGATTTTATAAATGCAGCACATTGGCTTTTGCCTAAAGAAACGATAGATGTTGTTGGCGGTTTTAATCCGTATTTCTTTCATTATGGTGAAGATAACGAATATGTGAACAGGCTACAATATCATAAAAAGAAAACGATTCTTGTACCGGGGAGTAAAGTTGTACACGACGGCAAGCAATCATTAGCTAAAATAGATTACAATAAATACAAGGATTTAAGCATCGAAACAAAAATACTGAATCCTAATCTTCCCAACTCTTTACAACAGGAAAAGAAGGCTTTACTTCAAAGTATCTTAAAAAATTCACTCACCGGAAATCTGGAGAAGGCTAAAAAGCTTTATAAAAGTTATAAAAACATCAATAATAACACCGATGAGCTTTTAAAAATTAAAGAAAAAATAACAAATGAGCCAAATTGTTTCCTTACTATCTAATTAAAAAAGGATTACTTTTATTATTTGAACAGAATAGAACGTTTATTTATATATTTGAAAAAATTTATTATTCCCATAATTCATGATTAGTATCGTCAGTCCTGTTTATCGCGCAGAAAAAATACTTCCTGTTTTGGTCTCTGAAATTACCAAATTAGCCAATAAGATTGGACAGGATTATGAGATCATTCTCGTTGACGATAGAAGCCCCGATAACTCGTGGGAAGTAATGAAAAATCTGTCCGTAGAAAATAAAAACCTAAAAATCTTCAGGCTCAGCCGAAACTTTGGTCAGCACGCCACCATCATTGCCGGGCTTTCAAAAGCTAAAGGAGATTGGGTTGTAGTGATGGATTGTGACATGCAGGATCAGCCCAAAGAAATTGAAAAATTGTACGAAAAGGCTCTCGAAGGTTTCGATGTGGTATTGGCAAAAAGAGAACAAAGAATTGATTCTTTGTTTAAGAAATTAAGCTCTAAAATATTTTACAGGGTATTTAATTATCTTGCTGGTATCCAGATTAATAACGAGATTGCTAATTTCGGAATTTATCATAAAAAAGTCATTCAGTCTATACTGACAATCAATGATAATATCAAATTTTTTCCACTATTTGTAAATTGGGTGGGCTATAAAACGACCACCGTTTCCGTAGAACACAGTTCGAGAGAAGAAGGGAAATCTTCATATAACCTCTCAAGACTTTTCTCATTGGCATTCAATGTCATTGTTTCATTTTCAGATAAACCTTTAAAGATTTTTGTCAGTTTTGGAGCCATTATCTCACTCTTGTCAGTTCTTGTCGGCACCTATTTTATGATAAGTTTCTTTCAGGGAAAAATCACAGAGCCCGGTTTCAGTTCACTTATTCTTTCCATTTGGTTCTTATCTGGTGTGATTATTAGCTGTATCGGCGTTGTCGGCATTTATCTCGGAAAGACATTTAACCAAACCAAAAACAGACCTGTTTTTATAATTGATGAAGCTTATGAACATTAATTTTTTGCAATGGGACAGCGATTTCTTCAATAAAAAAATTGGAGATATTACAGTTGAAAAACAAGAGATTGTAAGCGACACAGAAGATTACGATCTCATTGTTGTAAAGCAACTTTCTGATTTTGAAATCGATATTACTGGATTTACTCTTTCCTTTGAAGAGACAAAGGTTAATTTTATAAAAAAACTTGATGATAAAAGTCTGCAGGATTATGAAACAATTAAGGATACCGACGACCGCGAGAAAGACGCAGATTTTTTCAAAGAATTAGCATACGAAAGCGGAAAAAAAAGTCGTTTTTTATTAGACGAAAAATTCGGAGAAGCAAAGTTCAGAGAGCTTTACGATATTTGGGTAATCAACAGTCTTAACAAAAAATTTGCTCTTAAAACTTTCTATACGGAAGAAGCTGGAAAAGCCATTGGTTTTGTAACGCTTCAAAAATATAACGATCTCGGAAAGATCGGTTTAATTGCCACTCATCCCGATTTTCAAGGAAAAGGATTTGGAAAAAAACTGCTGCAGAAAGCAGAAAATTTTTGCTTAAAAAATGGAATTACACACTTGGAAATTCCAACACAAAAAGAAAACATTCAGGCTTGCTCATTTTACAAAAAGCAAGGCTACGACATAAAAGATGAAATTATTATAAAACACTATTGGAGAAAATGACCCCCTTTAACAAACCTTACCTTACAGGAAAAGAAACAAAATATATAGAAGAAGCTGTTGCTTCCGGAAAGATTTCAGGAAATGGCATTTTTACTCAAAAATGTCAGAAATTTTTTGAGGATACCTATGGCTTCAAAAAAACTTTGCTTACAACTTCGTGTACAGATGCCTTAGAAATGTGTGCAATTCTTGCCGATATCAAACCTGAAGATGAAGTAATTGTTCCCAGCTATACTTTCGTTTCCTCGGCGTTGCCGTTTGTGAGACAAAATGCGAAAATTGTCTTTGCAGATTCTTACGAGAATAATCCCAATATTGATGCTGATAAAATTGAAGAATTAATCACGGATAAAACCAAAGCAATTGTCGTTGTACATTATGCCGGAATTGCCTGTGATATGGAAAAAATTCTTGAGATCACAGAAAAATACAACCTCATCCTGATCGAAGATGCAGCACAAGCGATCGATAGCTACTACGTTTTCAAAAACGGAACAAAAAAAGCGTTGGGAAGTATTGGTCATCTAGGAGCATTTTCCTTTCATGAAACCAAAAATATTATTTCAGGAGAAGGTGGAATGCTTACTATTAATGATGAAAAATTTGTCAACAGAGCTGAAATTATCTGGGAAAAAGGAACCAACCGTTCTATGTTTTTCCGCGGTGAGATCAATAAATATGGTTGGGTAGATACGGGTTTCTTCGTTTTTACCAAGTGAAATTATATCAGCTTTTCTTTGGGCTCAATTAGAAAATATTGAAAATATTCAGAAAAAAAGACTTGAAATCTGGGAAAAATATCATAAAGGCTTAAAGAATAATGAAAATATTTCTTTGCCTGTCATTCCGGAATATGCGACAAATAATGCTCACATGTTTTATATTGTTTGTAAAAATCTTGATTTCAGGGCTGAACTTATCAAAAAGCTGAAGGAGAATGATATTTTGGCGGTATTTCATTACTTATCCTTGCATAAAAGTGAATTTTATACTCAAAAGCATGATAGCAGAGATCTTCCGAATTCGGATAAATTTGAAGATTGTCTTTTAAGATTGCCTTTATTTTATGAATTAACTGAAGAAGAGCAACAAAAAGTAATTAATATCATCAATCAATTTTAAATATATTTCCATGAAAAACATAAATTCTGAAATATTTAAAGACGAATATCAAGTAAAAGATGGAAAATATATTTTCATACCGGTGCAGGAAGAAGTTGTTACTGATTTTCTTGATAAAATTAAATATAAAATAAAAAAATTCAACAAGATCTACAGTGCATTGATTGAAATTATCAGTCCTGTTTATCCTCAACCTTTTTTTGATGCAAAACGCCTCATTCGCAACGAAATTAAAGGAAAAAATGTAGTCGCCCTGAATTTGGGAAGCGGAAATTCCGACTTTGGAGATGATTTATTGAATGTTGATTTGCTTCCTTATGAAAATGTGGATGTAATTTGTGACATCGAAAAAATTCCTTTTAAAGATAATTCTGTAGATTACATCGTTAATATTGCGGTTTTGGAGCACGTCCCGAATCCTCAGAAAGTAATTTCAGAAATTCACAGGATTTTAAAACCTGGTGGAAAAATCTACTGTTTTATCCCTTTTATGCAGCCTTTTCATGCATCACCGTATGATTTTCAACGATTTACGTATGAAGGAATGAAACATCAATTCAAAGATTTTGAAATTTTAAAATTAAAACCGGTAGGTCCCACATCAGGAATGCTTTGGGTGGTTCAGGAATGGTTTGCATTGGTTTTCTCTTTCGGAATAAAGCCTCTTCACACGTTCCTCTATTTACTTTTCATGATCCTTACATTCCCTATAAAGTTTCTGGATGTGATTTTACAATATTATCCGATGAGTAAAAATATGGCTTCAGGATTCAGTATCTGGGCAGAAAAAAAATAGTTTCATGGAAAAAATTCAACACAAATATGAAAATGTATTAAGCTTGATTTTTGTTATCGGGGCACTTTTTACAGGCTATATTGTTTATACTAATCTCAATAAGGGTTTCATTTTTAATGATGAAGCTTTTTATTTGTTTTTTTACAGAGATCATGAGACATTGCCTACAGTTGATGCTACCAATTTTTATCGGATTTTCAGGTTTATTTATACAGAAAACATTTATTTATTCCGGGTAATAACGTATGGATTATTAAATATTTCCACTTTTCTGCTTTACTTCTTTGCGAATAAATATTACAAACTGAAAGTAAACGCATTTCTGCTTGCCTTTTTGGGAGTAACCCTCAATTTTACAACTTGGGGAATCAGCAATATCGTTTTGCATCAGTATATCGGAAATACAATTCTAATAAATATTTCCTTATCATTACTCTTTATTTATTTGATTTACAACAAATTATTTCCATTAATAATTTCAGGATTCTGTTTAGGAATATTGTTATTCGATGGGATTCCGCATACTTTGGTGATCATCCCGATTGCGGCATTTTTGTTGTATAATTTTTGGAAAAAAGATAAAAAACCGATCATCTATATTATTGTCGGAGGATTACTTGGGATTATTATTTATTTTACTTGTATCGAAAATTTTTCAAAATTTGTTTCCCAGTTTGAATGGATAAAATATTACAAAGGATTTCATACAAAACAGCATCCTAAAAGATTTTTTGTCATTTGGATTCTAAAAGTCGCAGGATTTATTCTGATTCCGGCGGGGATACTCATTGCGTATATTCACAAATTTTCAAAGAACAAAATTCAACATCTGAATTACATTCTGATTGCTCTTGCTGCAGTTTTCATATTTTCGATTTTATTTTATCCTTTAATTTATATCAATTATGTGTTTCTGGCTTTAATGATTTACAGATATTTTTTGGAAGACATTAGCCTTGAAAAAAAGACAATGCTCATTGCACTTGCACTCATCCCTTTTGGTCTTTCTTTTGGCTCTGGAGCTTATTTTGACGTAAGAGGAAATGCGTACAATATTTATTATTATATAGCATTAATTGTAATCATATTGTCTTTGTATAACATCCGAGCTTTTATGATTTGCTTGTTGATTTTTATTTATCAATGCTTGATTTTTCCAAATTTATTAAAAGATAAAGGTTGGAAAGATTTCACTTTCACCGAACAAACTGAAAAAGTAAAAATAAACGGATATGATTTATATCTGGATAAAGGAAGAAAAAAAGATATTGAAGATCTCCGCCCTTATCTGCAAAATCAACATAATATCATTTATTCGAGCAATCACTTGATGGGATATCTTTATATTTTAGATGCTTCTCCGCCTATTTATTATTATTTTACTTTAAAGGACTATGTAAAGTTCATCATTAAAAAAGTGAATAAAACTCCGGATGATTTCATATATATCGAAAGTAATGACTATCCTTTCTATTCCAAAGAAATTGTACCTTTGAAATTCGTGAGCCACCCGGAAAAATATAAAGTAGTAAAAGCCGGGAGATTCACATTATATCTTCCCTCAAATTATCAAAAAAAATAAAAACACATGTGCGGAATAGCAGGAATTATAGCAAATAATGCTAGAAATTATCATGAGGAACTGAAAAAAATGACGGATGCCATCGCGCATCGTGGTCCTGATTCTTCACATTTTGAATTTTATGAAAATGCAGCTTTAGGCCATCGCAGGCTTTCTATTATTGATCTTTCTGAAAATGGAAAACAGCCGATGTTTTCCGGCACAAAAAATGAATGTATCGTTCTGAATGGTGAAATCTACGGCTATCAGACAATAAAAGCACAATATCCCGAATATCCGTATCACGGAAGCTCCGACACGGAAGTTATTCTCGCGATGTATCAGAGAAAACAGGAAAATCTCATCCATGATCTTCCGGGAATGTTCGCATTTGCCATCTGGAACAACGAAAAACAGGAGCTATTCTGTGCAAGAGATCGTTTTGGCGAAAAACCATTTTTCTATGCTATTGGAAAAAACAATGAATTCATTTTCGCATCAGAAATAAAGGCAATTCTGGCTTCAGGACTTATTCAGCCAAAAGTAAATCAGGAAGCGCTTTCGCATTATTTACAGTATGGCTATGTGAGCACGTATCACAGCATTTATGAGAATATTCACACGCTCCCTCCTGCTCATCAATTGATTTGGAAAGACGGAAAATTTTCTGTTTCAAGATATTACAGTCTTCCTGCAAAAGACAGGGTTTTAAGTTTATCTGATGCAAAAGAAGAATTTACTTATCTTTTAAAAAATGCAGTAAAAAAACAATTGGTTGCCGATGTAGAAGTAGGCAGTTTTTTGAGTGGCGGACTCGATTCATCATCAATTGTGGCTTTAGTCGCCGAGTTTTTACCCAAGCAGACAACCATTAGTTTTGGGTACGATCATGAAGACAGCGAACTGAAATATGCAAAAGAAATCGCAGAAAAATACAAGACCCATCATATTGAAGTTCATGAAAAAAAACAAGATCTGGCAACTTCACTTTTAAAAATTTCTCCGTTTTTTGATGAACCTTTTGCAGATATTTCTTTTATCCCGCATTTTGAGATCTGCAGAAATGCGAAAAAAAATCTTACCGTGGTTCTTTCCGGAGATGTCGGGGATGAATTATTTGGCGGATATAACTTTTATCGCGTTGAAAATCAGCTAAGAAACCATTTTAGCTATAACAATATCATTGCTAAATTCGGGTTAAAATTATATGAAAAAGTAAGACCTACTTCTTTCATTACTCAAAAAAATATGGCGCACGAAAACATTCTGGATTTCCATCAAAATTTTGTAAGAAATTCATTTAATAAAGAAGAAAAAAATGCTTTGGGAATTACCTCAGCATATTCTCAGCCTTATAGTTTCACTGCGAATCCAGATTCATTGAACGATATTATGAGAGTGGATCTCGAAGGATATGTTCCCGGAAATATGATGGTAAAATCCGACAGAATGGCAATGGCAAACTCGTTGGAAGTAAGAACGCCTTTCCTGGATCTTGATTTTGCAGAATTTTGTATTCAGCTTCCCGAACAATTGAAACTGACCAACGAGAACGATAAGATCATTCTTCGTGAATCGATGGGATCTTACTGGACAGAAACCATCAGAAAACGCCATAAGCAAGGCTTTGGAATGAGTATAGAAAGTTGGTTTGAAGAAGAAAACCTAGTTAACCTTTCTAATGATCTTTTAAAAAATCCTGATCAGAAAATTTTCAATTATATTGATTTCAAAGCGACTCAGAAGTTTTTAAATAAAGATCATAAACATTGGAATTTATTGCAATTGGCTCTTTGGACACACAACAATCAAAATGTTTTATAATGATTGATATTTCCGTAATTATTCCCGTTTACAATGCAGCTCAGTTTTTAGAAAAGGCGGTAGCATCTGCTGTGCATTTTGATGAAGTAAAAGAAATTATTTTAGTTGAAGATAAATCGACGGATAATTCTTTGGAAATCAGTAAGAAATTAGCTGCAGAAAATCCTAAAATCAAATTATTCCAACATCCGGATAAAGGAAATCATGGAGCTGGAGCAACAAGAAATTTAGGGATAGAAAAAGCAACAAGAAGTTTCATTACATTTTTAGATGCCGATGATTATTATCTTCCCAATCGTTTTGATGCGGAAAAAGAAATTTTTAATGATCCAAAAATCGAAGGTGTTTTCAGTGCCATCGGCGTTGAATATTTAACGGAAAAAGGAAAGCAGGAATATCTTACAAAATTTAAGGATTCCCCGCTCACAACCGTTAATTACCCCGCAGAAGGTGAAGAAGTTTTCAGAGGATTATTAAGTTTGACACCTAAAACTTTCGGTACATTTTTTCATTTGAATGCATTGACTATCAGAAAATCTGCAATCGAAAGAAATAAGCTTCGTTTTAACGAAAATCTTCGGGTACATCAGGATTCAGATTTTAATATTAAACTTTCTTATCACTGTTATTTAAAGTCCGGAATTATTGATAAAGCAGTTGCTATCAGGGGAATTCATGATGATAACAGAATTACGAAAATTGTTCAGTATTCTCCTCAATACAACCAAAGACAACATATTTACTGGAAATCTTTGTACGATTGGGCAAGTGCAAATAATTTACCTCAGGAATATAAAAAAAGAATATATTTAAGCTTTACATCTTTTGATCTTTCACAGAAAAAAGGACTCACAAAGTACATCAATATTTTACTGGAAGGAATTAAAAATCCGGAAATACTGAAAACCAAATACCGTTTTAATTATTATAGATAAATGAGAATTTCCGTAGTGATACCCGTTTATAATGCGGAAAAATATATTGTACAGGCTGTAGAATCTGCTCTTCAGTTTGAGGAAATCTGCGAGGTTATTTTAATTGAAGACCAATCACCCGACAATGCCTTAAAAGTCTGTCAGGAATTGACTGAAAAGCATAAGAGCGTAAAACTTTTTCAACATCCCGATAAAGAAAATCACGGCGCTTCAGCCTCAAGAAATTTAGGAATAAAAAAAGCAACGGGAGAGTATATTGCCTTTCTGGATGCCGATGATTATTATCTACCTAACCGTTTTGATGCAGAAAGAGAACTTTTTAAAGATCCGAAAGTTGAAGGTATTTATGGAGCTTTGGGGGTTCATTTTTATTCTGAAAAAGCAAAAGAACAGTATTATACGGTTTTTAGAAATGCTTTGACAACCGTTAATAAAAAATATCATCCCAAAGAAGTTTTTCCCGGACAATTGTATATGTTGGGAAGTTTCGGAATGTTCAGTATTGATACGTTAACAGTGAAAAGAGATGCGTTGTTAAAAAAAATGAATCCTCTTTTTAAATCTACTTTAAAGCTTCATGAAGACACCGAATTTCTTTTCCGATTGTCTTATTATTTAGATCTTTATCCCGGAATTATTGATAAAGCGGTCGCTTTAAGAGGCGTTCATGAAGAAAACAGGATCACAAAAATTGGAGTTGATAAAAAAATACCCATATTATCAAGATCAATTCTTTGGAATGATGTGAATGATTGGGCACAACACGAAAAAACAATGCCCCAAAATATCAAAATACATATCAAAAGGATGCATCGAAGCTATGAAATTGCCAAAGCTTCGCGACCAAAGAAATGGGTAATGATTCTGAAATACTTGGTTTTTGATTACAAAAGTATAAGATCCGGATTATACAATATTAATTTCAGAAATACTATAATTTAAATTTGTTTACATACAATATAGAATGAAAATCTCCGTAATCACTCCCGTTTACAACGCTGAAAAATATATAACTCAGGCTGTAGAATCTGCCCTTCAATTTGAAGAAGTCTATGAGGTTATTCTGGTTGAAGACAAATCGCCGGATAATGCATTGCAAGTTTGCAGACAATTGGCTGAAAAATACGATCGGGTGAAGCTTTTTCAACATCCCGACAAGGGAAATCATGGAGCGGGACCAACGAGAAATCTGGGATTAGAAAATGCTACAGGAGATTTTATTGCGTTTTTGGATGCGGATGATTATTATCTTCCGAACCGTTTTGACGCAGAAAAAGAGCTTTTCAAAGATCCGAAAGTAGAAGGTGTTTACGGAGCTTTGGGCGTTCATTATTATTCTGAAAAGGCGAAAGACCAATATTATAAGCTTTTCAGAGACGATCTGACGACGGTTTACAAAAAGCATGATCCTAAAGATGTTTTTCCCGGACAAATCGGTATGCGAGGAAGTTTCGGACTTTTCAGTATCGATTGTTTAACGATAAGAAGAGATGCCATGGTGAAGAAATTACAGCCATTTTTTAAAACACATTTAAGACTTCATCAGGATACAGAATTTTTGTTCAGACTTTCTTATTATCTCGACCTTTATCCCGGAATTTTAGATAAAGCCGTTGCCGTAAGAGGCGTTCATGAAAATAACAGAATTACCGTTGTAGACGCAAAACAAATAAAACCAGCAACCACAAAAGTCTTGCTTTGGAAAGAAATTAATGATTGGGCGAAGAGCGAAAATACAATTCCCGAAGAGGTAAAACTACACATCAAAAGAATACACCGAAGCTATGAAATTGCTCTTGCTCCAACCGTAAAAAAATGGGGAATGATCGCGAAATATATCATCACCGATTATCCGAGCATAAGATCGGGACTTTATAATATTAATTTCCGCGAATATTTATTTTGAAATTTTTGTATGTAAAAGAATCGAATCTGCAACTTGTGCTGTAAAAACTTTTCCGGATTCTTTGTACATGTGATTTCCGTCTGTGTAAATATAATCTTTAGCTTTTGAAGAAAAATCGAAGAATTTAATCCCATATTTTTTAGAAATTGCTTTCATCTTTTCGCTAAAATCAGGTGTATAAGAATTTTCTAGTTTCATTAGTCTTTCAGAGCCAGGAATTCTGACCAAATAAACAGTTCCTCTCGGCTGCAAATACTGGATTATATCTTCCAAGGAATTTAATCTTTTTTTCGATAAAGATTGAGTTTTCACCAAATTTGCATAAAAAACATCAATCTTCTCGGTTTCTCTTTTTGCCACCGAATCTTTTTGCATATTCACATTCACTTCCAGCCAGCCGTCTTTATGCAAATAGGTGTTGGATCTACCTTTAGCTTCTCTTTCAGTAAAAATCTTAAACCAGCTTCTGCCATAATTTCTTAACAGATATTCGTAATTCGGAGAAAAATCATAGGTGTACATATTTTTTAACGGAGAATGCTCTTCCGGGAAATCTTTTGGGCTTTTCACATTCTTATCTAAGGATAAATTCCACGGATCTACCGTTAAAATAAACACCCCGTTTTTGGTATCGGGATTTATTTTTCTTTTTAAAGCTTCCAGATAAATCGGTCCGTAAGGTGACTGTACGACATTCAGTGAAAAATTATCGAAGTTTTGATGAAGTTTATCCTTCAGAATACTTGGCAATACCGCCTGAGAACCTCGTGAATCTCCTAAAATAATATTATGAGGTTTTTCTACCGCAAAATGCATGTAATTATCATCCGTATTGCCGTCTGCAAATGAACCAAGAACAGCAAAAACCAACATTCCTGCAGCTAAATAAAACGATAATTTGAGTAAAAACTTTTTCATACTAAAATTGAAAATAAATAAATTCATTATTACCGAAATTAGCATAACGGAGAATGATATACATAATCACTACATACAATATTCTTCTCAGCCATGGATTAAATCTCTCGATTTCGAGACCGTGAAACCTATTTCTGTTAATCCATTCAATCAAAAGCATGATCCCGACAAGTGATAAAACTTTATACGGTAAATGCGGTGGAATCGAAAGTATGGTTTTATTAAAAATCTTTCCTATATAAGAAATCGCCTGAGAAACTGAAGCTGCTCTGAAGAAAATCCATGCAAAACAGGTAAGCGAAAATGTGATTAAAATCTGGAACGTTTCCTTAAAAGAAGGAAACCATTTCCCTATAGCAACGACTTTAAGGTTTTGGCGATTTTTGTCTGTTATTAATAATGGCATGAAATAGAGCGCATTCAGCCCGCCCCAAATAATGAAAGTCCAGTTTGCCCCGTGCCAGAATCCTGAAACAAGAAAAATGATAAATGTATTTCGTATTTTCATCATTAATCCGCCTTTGCTTCCTCCCAAAGGAATATAAAGATAATCTCTGAACCATGAGGATAATGAAATATGCCACCTCCTCCAAAACTCTGCAATATCTCTTGAAAAGTAAGGAAACGAAAAGTTTTTTAATAATTCTATCCCGAATAATCTCGAAACGCCTAAAGCAATATCAGAATATCCCGAAAAGTCACCATAAATCTGGAAAGCAAATAATACCGCTCCCAACACCAAATTGCTAGCACTTTCCGTTTGATAATGGATAAAAATCTCGTTTACTAATGGTGCGCAATTATCTGCAATCACCATTTTTTTGAAGAAACCCCAAAGAATCTGTCGCATTCCGTCTGCAGCCTGCTCATAATTGAAGACCCTTTTTCTTTGAATCTGTGGCAAAAGGTGCGTCGCTCTTTCAATCGGTCCGGCTACTAATAAGGGGAAATAGCTTACAAAAACGGCATAATCGATAAAATTTCTCTCTGCCGAAATTCTCTTTTTATAAATATCAATAACATAAGAAAGCCCGTGAAATGTATAAAACGAAATCCCCACAGGAAGCACCACTTTAAGCAGCCATACATTGGCATGAAAACCAAAACCACCCAATAATTCTGAGAAACTCTCTATAAAAAAGTTGTAATATTTAAAGAAACCTAAAAATCCGAGATTGATGATAATGCTTATAGCCAGCCAGATTTGCGCTTCCTTTTTACTTTTGCTTCTTTCAATCTGAATTCCTGAAAAGAAATCCAAACCGATAGAAAATATAAGCAGGAAAAGAAATCTCCAATCCCAACAAGCATAGAAATAAAAACTCGCTAAAAGAACAAGCAAATTCTGATGCTGGTATTTTTTATTGAAAACAAACCAATACAGTATAAAAACGATTGGCAGAAAGATCAAAAAACCTATTGAATTAAATAGCATAAAATTTTCTTAAAAATTAATTTTCTTACGAAATTTTACGATCTATATCTTTTAATACAGTTTTTTTTAAAATAAAAAATGTTTTGGGGAACATCATTTCAATCATAGTGAATTCATTTATGTTTAGCAAAAGTAAATATTTTTATCTAACTTTTATTTTCTTTAAATAATCTCTAAAAGGTTTTTCTATAAATTGATAAAAAATCCCCGAAATAATTAGTAAAACAGGAATATAGATCCAAAATATTGTATTGTTTTCATACACCTGAAAATTCTCCCACAAAACCCATCTTAAAATATACAAGACAGGAATATGAACGATATAGACTGCATAACTGATTTCGCCTAAATATTCTAATGGTTTTAGCGAAAAAATTTTGGTTAAAGTCCCATTATTAGATGAAATTAAATAAATTAAAGGAATAAATAAAACCGCCATCAAACCATTGTGAAAGTTCAACGGAATGAAAATTAAAGACAATAAAATGGCTGTAAAAATTAACGTAATCGCAACATCATAATTCTTCTCCCTGAAGTTTTTAACGAAATACAAACCTGCAAGATTTCCCACCAAAAATTCATTGATATGCCAAAGCGGAAAATAGTGGCTAAATTCATGGCTCATCGTGTGCGGACCTTTATACATCAGAGAATTTACATACAGATTTGAAAAAACCTGCGTGACAACCCAAATCAAAATTGCTACAATCCAAATACTTTTATTCCTTTTTGAATAAAAATGATTGTACAGTAAAGGAAAAATTAAATAGAAAAGAAATTCTACAGAAATCGACCATCCCGGAAAATTCAGAACCAGTGCATTTCCCGGAATCCAGCTTTGAATCCCGAACAGATACAAAAATACTTTGTGAAAGCTAAAATCAGCATATTTCGTCACCAAAAGCAGCAACATCCCGACAACATACAGCGGATAAATTCTCGCAAACCTGTTTCTGTAGTAATCCAGATAATTAATCTGTGCCTTTTTATGATATGCCACAATCATAATAAATCCGGAAAGGATAAAGAAATAACTAACTCCGACATTCGCCCTGAGGAAAATGTCGGAGATATAATTGATTTTATATAAAAATAATTCTTTATTAAAATGAGAAACGACAATCGCCATTGCAGCGACAAATCGGGTAAATGTAATCTGACTTATTTTCACGAATCAAAAATACATCTAAAACATTTATTTTACAAAAACACCGATGTATTTCCCTTCGTATTCTACAACCGTTGTTGCGATATTATTTTTTTCGCAGAAATCCTGATAAGCAGAATTGTCACCAATATCATCACTAATGAAAACTCCGCCTTTTCTTAAATGATTGTAAAGCTCGGTATAAGCCCAGAATCTACCATTATAACTTTTATCAGAATCATAATGTAGTACATCAAAAGATGCATTATCTGCAAAAATTTTTGGTAAAGATTCTTTGTCAGCAAAACGGAATAATTTCCAGCTGGGTTTAAGGTTTTCAGGAACTACATATCCTACATACTGATCGCCATCCTGCGCCAGATAAGGCATATCGGAACTGTATAACTTTCCGCCTCTTTTTTCTAAAGATAAAAGTGCTGCCAAAGAAGACCACCCATAAGCAACTCCTGTTTCTACGGCACTTTTAGCGTTTGTAAATTCACAAGAATAATAGATTAATTCTAAAGCTCCTGCACCACCCATTTTAATAGGACATTCGTTTTGTTTTTTTTCTGATTCTTTTAAAATTTCAGAAAAATTATTTTTAAAAGGATCAATATCGATCCCGAAAAGTTTAGAAACTGCTTCTTTCTGAGAAATCGCTTTGGAAGCTGCCCAAGAATTGGTTTTTTCTTTTCCTTTAAATGCATTCCCCCTGTTTACGGTATTTTTGACGATCTTTCTTCCTAATTCAGGATAAAGATCTGGCCTTTTAAGATAGGCTACAAATGTTTTGAAAACTCTTGATATTTCACTCACTGTGTTAAATTTAGAACACAAAAATAAAGATTTTTCCTTTATCTTTAGGATATAATTATCTTTGTAAAAATTTATTAACACAAAAAAGATGAAGTTTTCTATTTTAATTGCCAACTATAATAACGGCAAATTCTTTAAGGATTGCTACGATTCTATTATAGCGCAGGAATATAAAAACTGGGAAGTTGTGATTATTGATGACCGTTCTACGGATAACTCTGTTGAAATTATTAATAAAATAATAGGAACAGACCCAAGATTCAAATTACATGAAAACGAAGCCAATTACGGTGTCGGAGTCACAAAATCTGAACTCATTGAGCGCTCAACAGGCGATGTTTGCGGTTATCTGGATCCCGATGATATTATAAAACCTAAAGCATTAAAAAGTGCTGTTGAAGTGTTAGAAAAGAAAAAAGATGTCGTTCTTACTTATTCCCGACTTGCAAAATGTGATGAAAATCTAAATATTTTAAAAGAGTTTAAATCTGCCATGCAAGTTCCGAACGGGCAAAAATATTTTTTCAATTTCCCGATTCAGATTGCACCTTTTGTAGCTTTCCGAAGAGACGTTTATATGACAACATCTAAGATTAATCCTGAACTGAAGATCGCGGAAGATCAAGATTTATACTATAAAATGTATGAGGTAGGCAAAGTAAAATTCATCAATCAGACCGATTATTTATACCGAGCTCACATTGGCGGAATTTCTCAAAATCATAATAAGCAAAAGTCTTACGCCTATTATGCACAGGCAATCTGGGAAGCCATGCAGCGCAGAAAATTAAAAGAAATCAACGGAAAAGCTATCCCTCAAAGCTATTCTGATCCTCAGGAAATTTTTGATTTATTAGAATATCAGAATAAAATACCGTTTCGGATAAAAAAACAAATCACACTCAGAATACAAAAATTTTTCGGATAATGCCAGAAAATAAAAAGATAAAAGTGCTGTTCAGACACCGTTCTATGGAAATGGGAGGTGTGGAAAAAGTAGTTTTAAGCATGCTCAATCATCTTAATAAAGATAAATTTGACCTGACTATTTGCTTAAATATCAATCAGGGAGAACTTCGAAACGAAATCCCCAAACATGTAAGAAAAACTTATCTTACAGACGGCAGAGAAGATCTTTCCCGAAATTCACTGATCCAGAAAATACAATTGGCGAAAAGAAAACTCAGGCTTCAGAAAGCATTGAGAAATCCTTCTATTGCTCAGAAAATTCTTAATGACAATTTTGATGTAGAAATTGCTCCAACTTACGCGGCTTTTTCCGCAGTTTTGAATTCGCTTAATAAAAATTCAAAAAAGATCGGCTGGTTTCATTCGGATATTACGTTACCGAAACTGCAACCGTTGGTTCCTGAAATTTTAAAGCAGATTCCTCAGTTTGATTATTTTATTTTTGGATCTCAGCAGACTAAAGATATTTTAATTGAAACCTATCCTGATCTTAAAATTCCTGAAAATCAGGTTATTTTAAATGCAATCCCGATTGAAGAATTAAAACAAAAGGCATTGGCATTTAAGCCTGAACTACCCAATAAACCTATTTTTGTTTCCGTTGCAAGGCTTCACAGCCGAAAGGGTTTCCATAAATTAATGGATGCTCACGCTAAATTATTAAAAGATGGTTTTGATCATCATATTATCGTTATCGGTGATGGCGAAGAAATGGAAAATCTAAAAAAACAGACAGAAAATCTTGGCGTTACAGATAGTTTTCAATTGTTGGGTTCTTCGATGAATCCTTATCCTCATGTGAAAAATGCCGACTTTTTTATTCTTCCATCAGAATCCGAAAGTTGGCCTTTAATTATTGCGGACAGCTTAATTCTTCAAAAACCCATTATCTCAACCAATGTCGGAGGAATTCCGGAAATGATTGAACACGGAAAAACAGGCTACCTCATCAATTATGAAACCCAAGAAATGTATGAATCCATGAAAAAATTCATTACAGAGCCTCAATTCGTTTCGCAGATCAAAGAGAATTTAAAAGATATTGAAAAACAGTTCGACAATCAGAAGATTTTTGATGCTGTTGAAAATATTATCATTAATTTATCAAAAAAAGAAAAATGATTTTTATATACCGTCTCATCCTGAAGCTGCATACAATTTATCAGAAATTCATTCAGCATATTTACATCAAGATCTCTATTGCAAGAGGCTTGAAGGTAGGGAAAGATGTCATATTTGTAGAAGCTCCGGATTTTGGTTCCGAACCTTTTTTAATTGAAATTGGCGACAGAACGAAAATAACGGCAGGCTGTAAATTTATCAACCATGATGGCGCCATGTACGTCATCCGAAGTATGGAAAAGTATGAAGATGCTAGAAATTTTGGTAGAATAAAACTCGGAAAAAATTGTTTTGTAGGAAATAACTGTATTTTTCTTCCCGGATCTCAGATGGGCAACAACTGTATTTTGGGAGCAGGATCTGTACTCAATTCTAGTATGTTGGATAATTCGGTTTATGCGGGAAACTCCTGCAAAATTCATTTGTACAATTGAAGAATATGGCGATAAAGCTTTGGAAAATAATGTTATGTATCCAAGAGAATTGGAACCCGACAGAGCAAAACTGGAAGCATATATAAAAGAACACATCCCTCATATTTACAAACCTTCAAAAAAATAAATGGCTGAAAAAAAGAAAATCCTCATTCGTATAGGCTCTCTGCGTCATGGCGGTGCGGAAAAAGTATTGGTTACCTTTCTTAAAAATCTCCCTCAAGATCAATATGAAATAGATTTATTATTAAATCTTCATTCCGGAAAATATTTACCGGAAGTCCCGAAATGGATCAATATTTTATACCTCCACAAAGGCGAAATGATCACAACCAACCGTCCTCACGAAATCCCCAGAAAGGCGGCGAGAGTACTTCATGAAAAAACATTAAGAACATTCCCGAATCTTCTTTACAAAAGAAAATTAAAGGATAAAAAATATGACATCGAGTTTGCCGCAATCCACGGAATGCGTGATGAAATTCTCGGTTCACCGCTGAAAAATTCGAAAAAAATTGTATGGATTCATAATGATCTTTCGCAAGTTAAAGATTATACCAATGACGAAATCCGTAAGTTTTTTGGCTTTGATAAAATCATGGTTATTTCTGAAAAGATTGAACAGCTTTTTCATAGTTTAGCGAAAAATGAAACAGAAAAACAGAAAATTGTAAAAATTTATAATCCTTTAGACACCGAAGAATTTACGGCAAAAGCAGATCTTCCTGTTTTAAATTATGAGTTTGATAAAGCTATTCCTACTTTTATTTCCGTTGGAACTGTTTTTCCTCAAAAAGGGTTTGACAGATTATTAAAAGTTCACAAAAGGCTTCTGAATGAAGGTCTTCAACATAAAATTCTGATTGTAGGTGATGGATATGATTTTGAAAATATTAAAAAACTAAAATCCGATCTTGGCGTTGATAAAACAGCGACAATGTTTGGTTTTACAGATAATCCCTATCCTTATTTCAAAAAAGCGGATTTTTATATTTTAAGTTCGAGATATGAAGGTTTTCCGACGGTACTTTTTGAAGCGATTACGTTGAAAAAGAGAATAATTTCTACGGAAGTTTCTGGTTCGGCTGAAATGTTGAATAATGGCAAATTGGGCTTAATTGTAGAAAATTCAGAAGAAGGAATTTATGACGGGATGAAAAAAGCATTAACTCATCCTGAATCATTTGAAAAATACTCAGAAAAGCTGAAAGATTACGCAATGCCTTTCAATCTTGAAAATTCCGTCAGAAAAATAGCTTCTATTTTAGACGAATTATAACTAAATCAACTCTCGAAAATCCTAGATTTCATACATTTGTTTTATGGCAGATCAATATTCTACTCTTCAGAAAGATTTTTACCGAGAAAGTGGAAAATGGCTTTCTACTTTTGAAATTTGGACAAAATGTATCAATCCGAATCTTCATTTTATTTATGTCTTAAGAAAATCTCAACAATATAAAAATACCCCGATTTTAAAAATGGTCTGGAAGTTTATTCTGAGACATTACCAGATCAAATATGGTTTCCAGATTTATCCTGAAACCAAGATCGGAGAAGGTTTTTATTTGGGACATTGGGGAAGTCTGGTCATCAATCCTAATACTGTAATCGGGAAAAACTGCAATATTGCTCAAGGTGTAACTATCGGACAGCAAAACCGCGGAAAAAACACAGGCTTTCCAACTATCGGCGACGAAGTCTGGATCGGCACAAATGCTGTAATCGTAGGCGGAATCACGATCGGTAATAATGTCCTTATTGCTCCCAATTCTTATGTAAACTTCGATGTTCCGGAAAATTCTATTGTGATGGGAAATCCGGGGAAAATCTACGAAGCAGAGAATGCTACGGAAGGTTATATTAATAATAAAGTATAATAATTCAAGAATATTTAATTCCTGAATCATTGTTATCTTACTGATTGTTTGTACTTTTATCTTTAATTATTATACGTTTGGATTATTAAAACAGCAAAATAATTTCTTAAAAAGAAAAAGAGTAAAAGTAAAACCCCTATTTACATATGATTTTAAGCATATTTTACTATTAAACTTTGTTAAAAGTCTTTGCTTTTTCATCAAAAATTATATTTTTGCACTATTATTGATTTAGTCTATTGATTTTGAAAATAATTTAAACGAAATAAATAATTATACACCTTTAAATTTTTTAATTATGTCACAATCGTACGAGGTTATTTTCGAAAACAACAGAAAATGGGTAGAATCTAAAATTGCAAACAACCCTAATTTCTTCCAGGAATTAGCTAAAACCCAAAACCCGGAATATCTTTATATTGGATGTTCCGACAGCAGAGTGACAGCAGAAGAATTGATGGGTACGCAACCAGGTGAAGTTTTTGTAACAAGAAATATCGCCAATCTTGTAAATACTTTGGATATGAGCTCAACAGCCGTTATTCAATATGCTGTAGAGCATTTAAAAGTAAAACACATTATTGTTTGCGGGCATTACAACTGCGGTGGTGTAAAAGCAGCGATGACGCCTCAGGATTTGGGATTATTAAATCCTTGGCTGAGAAATATTCGTGATGTGTACAGATTACATCAAGCTGAATTAGATGCTATTGAAGATGAAGGTAAGCGTTATGACAGACTTGTAGAACTAAATGTACAAGAACAATGCATCAACGTCATTAAAATGGCTTGTGTGCAGGAAAGATACATCTTAGATGAGTATCCTGTTGTTCACGGCTGGGTTTTTGACCTTAGAACCGGAAAAATTATTGATCTGGAGATCGACTTCGAAAAAGTTTTGAAAGACATCCAAAAGATCTATAATCTTACAAGTTCTGATTGGGTAATGAGCAGAAAGACAAAATAGTTTTTCTAAAAAAAGAAAGTGAAATGAAACTTTGGAGTATTATTACATTATTGTTCTTCCTCAACTTTACAGCGCTGCCAAGCATTGCTGCGGTTTTCGGTTGGGATCTTACGAGAACGAATGTAATTATCAATGAAGAAGAACCACATTCTCACACGACACCCTTTATTGTTTACGAAAAAACACTTCCAAAACCTTTAGACGTATTCGATTATCTGAAGTTTTTTGAACCTTCTGTAGAAGGCAAATCTTTTGTACTGGTAGATGATTCCTTTCATCTGTCGCCTTTGTTAACCATATTTTCTCCGCCTCCGGAAGCTTAATTGTAAGTTAGATTTTTTTGATTCCTATTCATATCATTTTTTTGGTATCGAATATACATGTGCTTTAAAAATTAAATTTCCAATCTTTTACAATTAATTGATTTATTTAAATGCAAATAAATCGGTTATCTCTCACAGCTTAACATCATGAAAAAAACATCATTAATAGGAGGAATTAAGGAGAATTTCCCTTCAGGACTCGTTGTATTTTTAGTTGCCCTTCCTTTATGCCTAGGAATTGCTTTGGCATCAGGAGCACCACCATTATCAGGAATTATTTCCGGGATTGTAGGTGGTTTAGTCGTAGGAACACTCAGTAATTCTAATATATCGGTTTCCGGACCTGCAGCAGGTTTAACGGCAATTGTCTTAACGGCAATTACAGATCTTGGCGCATTCGAGCTTTTCCTTTGTGCAGGAATTATTGCGGGACTTATTCAATTGATCTTAGGATTTATAAGAGCAGGAAGTATTTCTAATTATTTCCCTAATAATGTCATCGAAGGAATGCTTGCAGCCATCGGTATTATTATTATTTTAAAACAAATTCCGCACGCGTTGGGATTTGATAAAGATTATGAAGGTCATGAATCTATTTTTGATAATGGGCTAAACTTCGGATATTTCGCTGAATTATTGGGAGCAATTCATCCGGGTGCGATTATCGTTACTTTGGTTTCCATTGCAATTCTTATTACTTGGGATAAAGTTCACGCCTTAAAAAGGATAAAAATGCTTCCGGGGGCTTTGGTCGCCGTAGTTGCAGGGATTGTATTGAACCAGATTTTTAAAATGACAGGAAGTTCATTGGCAATCCAGACTCAGCATTTGGTTTCTCTTCCTGTTCCCCAGTCTTTTGACGATTTCAAAAATTTGGTCATAATGCCGGATTTTAATGGTTTTACCAATCCGAAAGTATGGATCGTAGGCGCAACGATAGCGATTGTAGCTTCTATTGAGACGCTTCTTTGTATTGAAGCATCCGACAGACTAGACCAGCAAAGGAGAGTTACAGACACGAATTTAGAATTAAAAGCACAGGGAATCGGAAATCTTATCAGTTCATTTATCGGTGGGCTTCCAATGACTTCGGTTGTGGTAAGAAGTTCAGCCAATGCTAACGCAGGAGCAACATCCAAATCATCAGCAATAATACACGGAATTTTATTACTAATCTGTGTACTTTCTATTCCTGTGATTTTAAATTTAATTCCGTTGGCAACTTTGGCGGCAGTATTACTTTTGGTTGGATATAAATTAGCAAAACCTGCGACTTTCAAACATTTCTGGCAGTTGGGTAAATTCCAGTTTATTCCGTTTGTTGCTACAGTTGTGGCAGTGGTAGCGACAGATCTATTAAAAGGAGTGGGAATCGGTCTTGCGATTTCAGTATTCTATATTCTTCAGGGAAATATGAAGAGAGCTTATTATTTAAGCAAAGAAAAACTGAATGATGCAGACGAAATCAATATTAAGCTTGCTGAGGAAGTTTCATTTTTAAACAAAGCAGCCATCAAAAAAACGTTGAAAAACATTAAACCAAATTCTACCGTAACCATCGATGCAAGAGGAACATCATACATTGCAACCGATGTTCTGGAAATGATTCAGGATTTTGCCAACATCCGTGCAAAAGAAGAAGACATTACCGTTGAACTTTTAGGTTTCAAAACTTCATACCGAGACTATGAGACGGATGAAGATTCTCACATTTTGGTTACCCACCGAAGAGCGATGTAAGCTCATCATCAATATTTTTTTAACTTTAAATAAAAATCAATATATAAAACAATATGAAAGCACACACTTCTGAAACCCAGTCTACCATTACTCCTGAAAAAGCATTAGACTTTTTAAAAGAAGGAAATCAAAGATTTGTAAACAATCTTAAAGCAAACAGAGACCTTTTGGAACAGGTAAATGCTACCCGTGAAGGACAATGGCCTTTCGCAGTGGTTTTAAGCTGTATCGACAGCCGTACTTCTGCTGAGCTTATCTTTGATCAGGGATTGGGAGATGTTTTCAGCATCAGAATTGCGGGTAATTTTGTTAATCAGGATATTTTAGGTTCAATGGAATTTGGCTGCAATGTGGCTGGTTTCTAAGCTTATCGTAGTTTTAGGACACACGAAATGCGGCGCTTTAAAAGGCGGTCTTGACGCAGCGCAAATAGAAGGACTGGGAATGGATAACCTGAACCACCTGATTAATCATTTTGACCCGATCATCAATGAAATAATCGAAGAAGGGGAAGAACGTTCTTCTAAAAACAGTCCACTATTGGAAAGACTGAATCAGCAGAATGTAAAAAATGCGATTGAAGACATCCGTAAACAAAGCTCTACGCTTAGCAACCTTGAAAATGAAGGTAAAATAAAAATAGTAGGTGCAAACTACGACGTTGAAACAGGCGCTGTAAGCTGGCTGTAAGAGATAAAATGTATAGTTAGATAAATTTTGAATACATTGGGAGACCATCGATTTTTTCGGTGGTCTTTTTTATTAAAAAAGATTGTCATTCAGAACGGAGAGAAAGCGGAGTGAAGAATCTATAATAAAGAGTAGATTTCTCCTTTGTCAAAATGAAGAGTTTTCTCCCACAGATTTCACGAATTTTCACGGATGATTGTGGATATCTTTATTCTTTTTAATATGTTTTGGCTAAAGCCAATTTGATTATTTACATTCTGAAAATGGGCTAAAGTCCATTTCTATTGATAAGAATAGTCTGTTAATTTTTTAATTAAGTGAAAATATTTGTGCCATTTGTTTTTTAATTTTAATTAAGTTTTAACTAAAAGCCAAGCCAAATCTGTTTTGAAAATACTTACTTTTGATGTTCCAATAAATGTTGTGGATAACTTATGAAAATACTTACCAATATACTCCTGATAGGAATTTTACTTTTTTCAAATGGTTTTTTAAAGTCTCAGAAGCCCGTGAGCGATACGCTTGCTTATGCTAAAAAATTTGAAACGAATAAAGAAAAATACATCGGAAAACCTTTTTCTCTGCTGTTAAAAGATATGACTCAACTGCAGTTTAAAAAATCAAAATCTGATATAAGATTCGACCAAAACAATACGTTACCAAGTACATTATTTAAATTTTCCGATAAAGACATCAATTCCGGAAACGAGGTAACGTTTGTCATCAGATGGAAACCGGATAATGCAGCGACGACTCAGATAGAGTTTTTGCAGGAAGAGCATAATTACGGTTTTACAGTAAGCGAAAAAAATTACTTTGAGAAGAAAGTGATACGAGATATTGTCGTTTATAAATAACAAAAACCTCCTAAACTGGAGGTTTTCTTTTATAAGTATATTTAAAATTTAACCGCAAAAGAGGCAAAAGATATTTATACAGCAAGCTTTCAAAAGAATAAAAATCAAAGATTTTTTTAAACTTATGTGCTCTTATCTACGGTTTATTGATAAACTTAAAATATAATATCTAAATCTTTGTGCCTCGTATGTTTGTATTTATAAATATAAGTTACTTTAAATAATAAAACTAAGAGGCAGCAGAAATATTTTGTGAGAGGTAATTTTTATTAATATACCGGAAAAAGAAAGATTCTCTGTCTCTAAGTTTCTTTAAAATCTGAACAGTACTTAGGAAGTTTTTACATTCCGTATAAATGCGAGAAAAGATTACAAGAAACTGCAGTTTTTTCACTTAAAATTAAACATCATGGAAAAGCAATGTATCGGTATTGATATTTCAAAAGATTATCTAGACTGTTGTTTTGGAACTTCAGACAGCTTTCAAAATCAAAAATTTGGGAAGAGTAAAAGATTTAAAAATGACTATTGTGGATATAAAGAATTATTGCAGTGGTCGGATGAACAGAATGCCTCAAGAGAAGTATTTTATGTAATGGAAGCCACGGGCGTTTATTATGAGCATTTGGCTTATTTTTTAAATGAGCATCATTGTAAATTATCTGTGCTATTACCCAATATGGTGAAGCATTATTCCCGCAGTCTTAATGTGAAAACCAAGACAGATCAAAAGGATTCAGAGGTTTTATGCAGGTTAGGATTGGAAAGGAAATTAAGAACCTGGAATATGCCTACTAAAATTATGCGTGATTTAAAATTTTTAAGCCGTGAATACCGTGAAGTAAAAGCTAAAATCAATCAGGCTAAGAATCAGCTTCATGCAAAACATCACAGTCATGACTGCCCTGTCTCCACTCAAAAAAGGTTAAAAACACAGGTTTCCTTATTAGAAGTACAGGTATCGGAGATCGAGTCGGAACTTAGGCTTTTAGTAATGTCTGATACAGAGTTTTCTGATAAAGTTAAAAAAATATGCAGTATTCCGGGAGTAAGTTTTATTACAACAATATGTATTATTGCAGAAACCAATGCCTTTGCGTTAATAACAAATGGAAGACAACTGGCAAGTTATGCAGGTTTAGATATTCAGCACAATCAGTCTGGGAATAAGGAAGGGAAGACAAGAATATCTAAAAAGGGAAACAGTTTTATCCGCCATTCTTTATATATGCCCGCTTTATGTGCAACCAGATTCAATCCGTTAATGAAAGAGTTTTATAACAATCTAAAAGACAGAAAACCTGTGAAAAAAATAGCAGTAATAGCAGTCGCAAGAAAGTTGCTCATTTTAATTTATAAACTTTGGAAAAGCAATATGGAATTTGATCCTAATTATATAGAAAATAAAAAAATAGACAGGGTTGCGCCTGCCTACACAGGATGAATAAATATTCTCCTTAAATAGTTTATACAAATATCTGAAAATATTTGGAAATGAACACAGTACCTTTTGTGGTTAATAAAAAAATCTAAACAAGAATTATATTAAATTTTGCCGATCATTTTCCGTTAAAAGCAGACATTGTATTATTAATTCCGGCAAAAACAAATGATAAAGATGCTTTTGTAAATTTTTCAATTCTTTCGGAGAGCGTTTTATTTTCTTCTTCATTCCAGGTTCCCAAAACATAGTCTACTTGTCTTCCTTCAGAAAAATCTGCAGAAATCCCGAAACGAAGTCTTGCGTAATTTTGGGTTTGAAGAACTTCATTGATATTTTTCAATCCGTTGTGTCCTGCGTCTGAACCTTTTCCTTTCATTCTTAACGTTCCGAAAGGCAATGCTAAATCATCCGTCACAATCAACACATTTTCCAAAGGAATATTTTCTTTCTGCATCCAGTATCTCACGGCATTTCCGGAAAGATTCATGTAGGTATCCGGCTTTAAAACCAATACTCTTCTTCCTTTGTATTTTCCATCGGCCATCCAGCCAAAATTTGTCGTATTAAATGAAACATCCAATGTTTCCGCAATTTTCTCCGCTACTTTGAAACCGATGTTGTGACGTGTATTTTCGTACTCCGGACCTTTGTTTCCAAGACCGACTATTAAATATTTCATCGAGAAATTTTTTGCAAAATTAAGGCATTAAAAATAAAAAACTCAACCTTCGGAAAGATTGAGTTTAAAATATTGTATAAAATTGTTTTTACAATGGTTTGTAAATATAATTTACTCCGTATCCTTTCTGCATATAGGTTTGAGGATCGTAGTTGTAATTCGTTGTGAATACTACAGGAACAGGAACCGGCGGTACAAGATCTGTTACTGAGTATCTTTGCGGGCTGTTCGGTGATAAAATCCAGCTGTCTACATCATTGATTTCGGTTCTTAAAATTCTTGAAATCTTATAGGCGAAAGGTATTAACGTAAACGGACTGATTCTACTATCATAATTTGAATATGCATACCCATATCTGCTTACAGGTGCTCCGAATACACCTCCTGCCATAGGACCATACTGTCTTGTTACATTAGAAACATTGTCTCCCGAATATTGGTAAGCTGTTTCAGAATAGTTGGTAAAATTGAAAGGCAACACATCTTCTCCTGTCTGCATCGTGATAGATGCCAGTTTAGAGGTTGTAGTGCTGTATTTCAGATTATAAAGAGTTTTTGATTTTCTGAATATTGCATAAGGACCTAATACAGCCGGCGGAACTGCTGTTCCACGTTTGAAAACAGAACGGTTCTCTGAAATAGTTTCCAGCTTCCCTAAATTATTGTAAGTATATAGCTGAGTGTATACCGTACTATCTTGATCCACAATACCACTATTATCCTCATCTACATGTCCTTTAAAATCAATTCTACTGATTTTATCACCACTCCAAGCTATATCTGTAGAAGATTTGTATTTGTACCCTACTCCAGGAGTAATTACTTTGCTTAACTGCAACCCATTATAGGAATACGTTGCCAAAGTATCTGAGTTCGTGATTTCTCTGTATAAAGCTCTTGGACCATTCAGTCCGCTGTTTGTATTTATATCTAATAGTGGGTTTCCATCTTCATCTAATAAATCTTTACAAGAATGGATTGTAGAAACACCTACCAATAGTAAAATAAAATAAAAAAGTCGTTTCATTCCAAAAGGGATTATTTATTTTTTCACAAATATAATTTTTTTTTGCCGAAAAATCAGATATTTCTTCATTTTCACGCAAAACTATTAAAATATAATTATAACGGTTTGTATATATAATGAAGCATACCCTGATCCGAAATCGGATAATTTGCAGAATCATAAGAATACAATTTCGGATAAGAAATCGGAGGTGCTAAAGGACTCTGGATGGTTACTTTACCTACGTTGTTCGTCGAAAGCAAATAAGAGTTAAGCTGAGTTGTCGATGCAAGAGAAATGATAAGATATTCTTTCGGCAATGTAGTATAAGGGTTTATCTTAGAATCGTAATTTTCATACAGATAAGAGGTAGTAGATGCTGTAGAAGGATCAGGATTTACTCCGTTCATTAGCATTCCTGTGTAATCTGTTTTTACAATATTACTTGCGGAAAAAGTGTATTTGGCTTCATAGTAATGAGAATACGAAGTACTTCCACCTAGTTTTTTCTTCTCCACCACTCTATATAGCTCTCCGTTTGCATCATAATACACTGTAAAATCGCTATGATTGGGAGATCCTAATAGGGTCTGATCCATCGTAAAGCTTGATAATTTTCCGCTTGTATAGGTAAGTACATACGTATTATCAGTTACATGAGGAGTTACATTATCCTGAATTTTGATCTGAGAAATCTTGCTCCCACTATAAGTCACAGTAGAAGTCATTGTATTCGTTGAGCCTGCATCTCTTGTAAAAGCCTGAGAAAGTGCTCCATTAATTGTTGTAATATACTCTTCAAGATCTTTAGTTCCGTTATTCACTTTACTTAAAATTCTCGGTCCTGTAATTGTCGATGTTGGCGGAGTTGTTTTATCCTGATTTGGCGGATCGTCTGTTGTATTATCACAAGACACCACAAAACAAAGAGCTAATGCTGCAAAAGTTGAAAAAAGGTATTTTTTTGTCATATTATTATTAAGTTTTTAATGCCGTCAAATATAATTGATTTTATTTTACTATGAAATTAAAATTCTCAAAATAAATAGCATAATAACCAACCTTTTTATGCTTTTTCACTTAAATCAGTTAAAAACATTTATTCTTTAGTAAGATTTTAAACAATTAATATCAATTACATAAAACTATTATTACCTAGTATTCTTTATCTTTTTCTTTATAAAAACAAAAATTAAAGTAGATTTAGAGCCTGTTTAAATTTTATTAAGTAATAATTTTATAGCGGATAATTTGACCATATTTTCGGAAGTTTCCATTAGGAGTTCATAATTTCTGCATAGCCTTCTATCATTATCAAACCATGAAAAAGTACGTTCAACAATCCATCTTTTATGGAGTGGCTCAAATCCTTTTTCTTTTTTGTCACTCCGCATAACGATTTGAATGATATAGCCTAATTTAGTTTTTATTTCCTCAATAATACCCCCTCTGTAACCTCCGTCCGCTAAGATTACCTGAAGCGGAATTAGTAAATATCGCAATGTTTTCATCAGCAATAATGCCGCTTTACTGTCATGAATATTGGCTACACTTACCATTACGGCTAACAAAAACCCGTTTTTATCTACCACGACGTGTCTTTTGATTCCTTTTACTTTTTTGGCTCCGTCAAAGCCATTGAGTGAACGGTTATTTCCCCAACGAACACTCTGGCTGTCCATAATTCCTAAACTTGCCTGCGATTTCTGGCCTCTATCCCGACGTACTTTCTCTCTTAATTTTGATAATAATAAATCGAAAATCTCCAGATTTGACCATTTTGAATAATAGTAATAAACCAATTGCCATTTTGGAAAATCATGAGGCAAAAGTCTCCATTGGCAGCCTGTTTTTACCAAATAATTAATAGCATTCCAAATGATAATCAAATCATATTTTCGTTTTCTGTCATCAAAATCTAATGCTTTTTTTATAAATTGCCACTGAGTTTGGGTTAAGTCTGTTGGATACATTGAAGTTTTTTGTTTTGCAACTCTAAAATGACAATTTTTATTCAACTTCTTACCCTTACTCTTTTTTTTTATTAATTTTTTAAACAGGCTCTTAATATAAATATTTTGTAATTTCACAACAATCAATAAACTTATAATATGAAAAAATTTATTTCTTTTATGCTTTTAGCAGTTAGCTTTTCTATTTCCGCCCAAGTAGGAATTGACACAACTACACCTGCCGCTACATTGGATATCACGGCAAAAACA
Source organism: Chryseobacterium ginsenosidimutans (assembly GCF_024807225.1). GTDB lineage: Bacteria > Bacteroidota > Bacteroidia > Flavobacteriales > Weeksellaceae > Chryseobacterium > Chryseobacterium ginsenosidimutans. The sequence continues at coordinate 717,433 of NZ_JANUCO010000001.1, read as the reverse complement.
CCTACAGGAGCTGTTTCCACAGTTGATGGATTGTTGATTCCTCGTGTAGATAGATTGCGTGCGCAAAGCATGACAGGGGTTACCACTTCTACTTTAATATATGTAGACAACATCGCGACAGGAACTGCCACACTAACTGCTGTGCAAATAGATTCTACCGGGTTTTATTTCTTTAACGGGAGTATATGGCAAAAAATAAGCACCGCGAATAATACTTTTGTTCCAGCTGTAGTTCTGTCTGCTCGTAGTACTACCACTCAGAATGTAGGACCAGCAGCAAATTTAAATATGCTATTTCCTACGGCTGATATTAATGATGGTAATTATAACACAACTACTGGGGTTTATACGGTGCCTGCCGGAGGAGGAACCTATCTAGTAACCGTAAAAGCAAAACATGACGTAAACAGTGCTGCCAATAGTTTTGGTGTACGTATAAATGCCGGTACTCAAAGTTCGAATATCATTCAGGTTAATAGCCAAGCTGATGCCTTTCCCGATTCCCGAAGTGGTTCGGCTACTTTTCGTTTAGCAGCAGGAGATACTATTTCTGTTAGTATTCAAACTTGTAGCGGTGGATGTACCACAACTATTTATGCTGTATCGGAGGCAACTATGGCTATACAGAAAGTAGCTCCATAATATCTTCACTTATTTTATTTTTGTAATCGAAGAGATTGTGTTAAAATATAATTGATGTTAATTTCGATTACTGTTAAAATATAAAATTTACCCCCAATAATCATTAAAAAAATCAGGCGGCAAAATAAAAATTTGATGTAGCTCATTAAATTTTATTTTGCCGCCTTCTAAATTCGTATAATCCCATAAAACCAATTACAATCTGAAGCTTTTTTCTATCAAGGTAAAATTGTAATTTTCTCTTTTAACACAAAAAAAATCTAAAAGCTTTTGCTTTTAGATTTTTAATTATCATTTTTTCCTGAAAAAATTAGTAGGGTTGTAAAACCGACAACGTTAAAACAGATTTCGACATATCAGCATTCAAATACGTTCCATCAACTGCTTTACCGATTCCTAAAGTGTTGGTGTTGATACTTCTTTTAATACATGCCGCTTTTACCGTGTAATTGTTTTTTGGAGGAAGATTTGTTAATGTTGCATTAAGATTAAAAATCTTATTCGTTCCTGCAGCACCAAGTACAATGTCTGTTCTTACGGCTCTTAATTTATCATCAACAAAAATTCCGCACGCAAAACTTGCAGATTCACTTCCGCCTGCAGTTTTCTGAGCTGTTGTCTGGAAATTGAACGTCACTTTATTCGTAGCATTTGTAATAGAAAAAGTAGATGAAGTTCCCGTTAAAACAGCCCACGAATTTGTAATTGAAGAACCTTCACCATACGGCAAAGTAGAGCCATTATTCCCTGAAAAAGATACTCCGGTCTTATCTTCCAGTGTGTTCATGGAATATAAAGACATGCTTGTCAATCCGTCTGCAACCTTAATATCCTTCCAGTCGTTTACAGTAAGACTGGAGTTATTATGAAAAATTGTCCCTGCTGCGCCTGCAGAACCTTTTACGGTATTTGTACCTCCTGTTCTTAATTCCTTTCTTACATTCAAATCACCGTTGATGTCGAGCATGTTTACCGGAGTAGTAGTATTGATTCCAACTTGGGCGTTATATAAAAATGCTACAAGCAAATTCGTTATTAGCAATATTTTTTTCATTTGTATTAATTTGTAATTGTATTAAATACTTGTGGAACTTCGTATACATCTACTTTCAGAGAAGACTTGGCAATAAAACCATCAATATTAGAGTATACCGCTTTTCCGATTCCTAAAAGCGTTCCGTTCTCTACATTGTAAGAATCAAGTCTTGAACAAGCCACACTTACCGTATGCGTACCTTTTGAAAGATTCTCGATAAGACCAATCTGGTTATGGGTAAGAAAAGGATTGTTTGCACTGCTTGCTTTTAAATTCCCTTGTCTCAGGTTCACCAATTTATCATCCACAAAAATTCCGCAACCATAATCAATCGAAGTATCCGTAGTTCCTGTATTATCATAAGTAGCCTGAACTACCGTTTCAAACTGGAAATAAGCTTTACTTAGCGTACTGTAAACATTAATGGTTTGGGTAAGTCCCGGGATTTTTTTAAAATTTGCAAAATTGGTGTAGGCATTATTTTTAGCAAAAGTTGTAGATCTTGAAGCGATTGTAGATTCTTCAGAAGCTGTAAATGAAATGCCCACATCATCCGAAAATGAATTATTAAAAATTAAATAATACTGATTCGTCTGATATTCAGGGATTCTAAGTGTCTTCCAAATCGGCGCATATCCCTCTCCCTGAGAAACCAATATCTGAGTATCGAATCCTTCTGAAATACTCGCGTTTGTGGCATTTGAAACAGCAAGTCTTCCTCTTAAATTCGTGTCTCCGTTCACGTCTAGCGTAGCTTTTGGAGATTCAGTTTTAATTCCGACTTGGGCAGAAAGTGACAGCCCTATTGCGATGAATAGGATAGAAAATATATTTTTCATGAATTACTTTTAAGGTTTAGTTGTAGGTTACATATTCTATGACATCAATTTTCATCATAGATTCGAGAGTAAACGCATTCGATACATTGTTTGCATTCGATACGTTTCGCCCAATCGTAAATTGAGAAGTTGAATTGGATGAAGTAATCTTCCTACAAGCAACCTCAACTTTCTGAGTTCCTACCGGAACGTTCTGTTCCGTATAATTCAATGTAAAAATATAATCTTGTATTCCTGATTTTCCAGAATTATTGGTTGAAGAGATTTTATCCGGGCGTATTGCCACAAGCTTACTATTCCTGAAAACACCACATGCAAAGCTGACATTCTGAGATGTCGTTGCATTCGGCGCTTTCATCTCAACTCCAGACTGAAATTGATATGTAAGTTTATTTCTGGCATCTTTTACAGTGAAATTGTTTTCAAGACCTGCGATTTTCACCCATTTTCCTTTTGTGGTATCCGTAATATCGTCACCGAGACTGTTCAGATAAATACCGTCGGCTGTAACACCATTAGAAAGTGTTGTAATACCCACTTCGTCTGTAGATAAGTACGAATTGACTAATCTGTACTGTCCTTCTTCTATGAAGGTAACATTCAATGATTTCCAGACAGGAGGCAAACCTTCTCCTTGGGAAACCAACACTTGGCCGTTTAAGCCGGGATTACCGACTGTAGTCGAAGTACCGCCTACTCTAAGTTCTTTTCTTAAGGTGGTTTTCCCGTTGACATCGAGAACAGAATTTGGCGTACTTATACCAATTCCCACCTGTGCGTAAGCATGGATTGAAATGAACAATCCAGCTACGCAGCAATACACAGTTTTTTTCATAAATAAGGGGTGACAAAGGTAAATAAAAATAACAACAAAAAGTAGAGTTACTCATTCTAAGACTATATAAATTAACTAATTACAGCATAATATAATTTTTGCAAAAAGTAGAATTATTACTACGAACAAGTGTTAGGTTTTATCATTTTAATTAATAGATTTCAGGCAATAATTTCCTCTTATGTGAATTATTACTTCATATTTAATCATTAAAAAGTGACTTTATGATTAAACATTTCTTCTTTCCAACATGTTTTATAAAGGAAATAGACAAGTATAATGCAATATGATTAATCTATTCTGTGTGATAAATTATTAGAATTATTAGTTTTCAACCGTCTGAAACACACCCTTTTTTAACACAATTTATTCTAATAAAAAAATGGCTATAAACCATTAAAAACACTATATTTTTTAAATAATTTTTTTTGTAGATTTTTATCTACAAGCAGTAAAACAGCGAATTACGATTAATCTAAACTTAAATTTCAATGAATTTTATGCTTAAAAAACGATGATAAGACATAAAAAATGCCGCATTGATTTATTTTCAATACGGCATTTACTATTTTTTCGGTAATTTGAATTACACCTCGCTTTTTAAAATTGATTTTAAAAGATAATTAACCTCATCCACATTAATTACCTTATCTTTTCTCATCATAAGCTGATTTCCTTCTTTACCGACTTTCTCCTTCAATTGAGCTTCTGCAGGATTTTTCGTCAAGTAATTGATAATGGTTCTGAACTTATTGGTCTGGTAGAATTTATCCTGAGGATTGCCCGGGAAATAACCCAGAAACACTCCATTTTTCATGACAATCTTCTCGAATCCGATATCGGAAGCGAGCCATTTTAAACTGACACTTTTCAATAAATTGACGGCTTCTTTCGGTAATTCGCCAAAACGGTCGATCAATTCAGATTCAAATTTTAATAAACTCTCTTCATTATTAATCTCTGCTAGCTTTTGATAAAGCAATAATCTTTCTTCTGTATTCGAGATATACCAATCGGGCAACATAAGCTCCAGATCGGTATCGATATTCACATCTTTTGTGGTTTTGAATAGCTTATTTCTATCCTCCTCATTTTCGAATAAGTTTTCAAACTCTACATCGTCTTTTAATTCTTCAAGAGCTTCCTGCATTAGTTTCTGATAGGTTTCAAAGCCCATTTCATTAATAAAACCACTTTGTTCTGCACCTAATAAATCTCCGGCTCCACGAATCTCCAGATCTTTCATCGCAATCTGGAAACCACTTCCCAAATCGGAAAACTGCTCAATCGCTTCCAGACGCTTTCTCGCATCAGCAGTCATCATATCATAAGGCGGCGTGATGAGATAACAAAAAGCTTTTCTGTTGCTTCGCCCGACACGACCTCTCATCTGGTGAAGATCTGCCATCCCGAATCGTTGAGCATCATTAATAAAAATCGTATTGGCATTCGGAACATCTACTCCACTTTCTACGATCGTGGTGGAAACCAAAACGTCGTATTTTCCTTCCATGAAATCCAAAACATTCTTTTCCAGCTGCTTTCCTTCCATTTGTCCGTGACCAATAATTACTCTTGCATCCGGAACCAATCGTTGGATTAATCCTGCAATATCTTTAAGGTTTTCAATTCTGTTATTGATAAAATAAACCTGTCCGTCACGCTGAAGTTCATAAGAAACGGCATCACGAATAATTTCTTCGCTAAAACCAATCAATTGTGTATCTACAGGCTGTCTGTTTGGCGGTGGCGTTTTAATAACGGATAAATCTCTTGCCGCCATTAAAGAAAACTGCAAGGTTCTCGGAATTGGCGTTGCCGTTAAAGTCAATGTATCCACATTATTTTTCAGTGTCTTTAATTTATCTTTTACAGAAACTCCGAATTTGTGTTCTTCATCAATAATTAACAGTCCTAAATCTTTAAATTTAACAGAAGCGCTCGCCAATTGATGCGTTCCTATGATAATGTCAAGCTTTCCGTCTTTAAGATCAGCTAATGTTTCGGATTTCTGTTTCGCAGTTCTGAAACGGTTGACATAGCCTACATTCACAGGGAAATCTTTTAATCTTTCTTTAAAACTTCTGTAATGCTGAAAAGCCAGAATCGTAGTCGGAACTAAAATCGCAACCTGCTTTCCGTCTGTTGCCGCTTTGAATGCTGCACGAATCGCCACTTCCGTTTTACCAAAACCTACGTCTCCACAAATCAGTCGATCCATTACGGTATCGGCTTCCATATCATTTTTCACATCGATGGTTGCTTTTTCCTGATCCGGAGTATCTTCGTAAAGGAAACTTGCCTCCAATTCATTCTGCAAATAAGAATCGGGAGTATAAGCAAATCCTTTCGCTGTTTTCCTTTCGGCGTACAATCTTATTAAATCGAATGCAATCTGTTTTACTTTCGCTTTTGTCTTCTGTTTTAAAGATTTCCAGGTTGGTGAACCTAATTTACTTAAGACAATTTCCTTTCCGTCTGGACCGTTGTATTTCGATATTTTATGAAGCGAATGAATACTTACATATAATAGGTCTCCGTTTTTATACGTCAGTTTAAAACATTCCTGGATTTTTCCGTCGTTATTCACCTTCACCAATCCCATGAATTTTCCTATTCCGTGGTCGATGTGGGCGATATAATCTCCGATTTTCAGAGACATTAAATCTTTCAATGTCAACTGTTCCGATTTTGCAAACGTATTTTTTGCTTTATATCTTTGGTAACGGTCGAAAATCTGGTGATCGGTGTAGACCAAAATTTTATGATCCTGATCTACAAAACCTTCATGAAGTTCGGATTTAAAACTTTTAAAAGGCGCTTTATGTTCCAGTTCCTCAAAAATAGATTCTAATCTTTCTTTTTGCTTTTCGGTGGAAAAAGAAATCCATGTATCAAAACCTTCATTTTGTCTTTCTTCAAGATCTTCAGTTAATAATTCAAAGTTTTTATGAAAAGTAGGCTGTGAAATCTGGTTGATTTTCATCTCCGTTAATTCGATCAGTCCTTCAATGGAAACACTTCCAAAATCAATTGTTTTGAATTTTTTATAATCAAATAAAAATTCCTGATCAGAAATAAATAATTCCTGTGGCGATCGGTGCGCAATATCTTTGCTTAAAGTCTCAAACTTTTCCAGCGATTTCTCATAGAACGATTTCAGTCTTTGCATTCCGACGATTCCATTTTTAGAAACTACAAAACTTTCTTTAGGCAACAATTGAAGCAACGAAACTCGGCTTCCCGTCACCGTAAAATTCATATTGGAAACCAACTGAAAATCGGTCACTTTTTCTATTGAAAGCTGAGTTTCAATGTCGAAAGTTTTAATCCCTTCAACTTCATTTCCGAAAAAGGTGATACGATAGGGTTTTTCATTAGAAAAAGAGAAAACATCGACGATTCCTCCTCTCACGGAAAATTCTCCCGGCTCGGAAACGAAATCTGCCTGTTGGAAATTATAATGATTCAGCAATTCATCCACAAAATCAAAATCCAGTTGATCCCCAACTTTAATATGATGAGAAATTGCCTTAAAATCTTCTTTCTTCAACACCTTTTCCGATAAAGCTCCGGAGTAAGCAACAATGATTTTCGGAGATTTGCTTGACGTAATTTTATTGATAACATCTGTTCTTAAAACCAAGTTTGCATTCTGCGTTCTTTCGATCTGATAAGGCTCAAGATGGGTTGCAGGGAAATACAGAACCTTGTCTTTGCCCAACAAATCTTCCATTTCTGTATTCGCGTATAACGCATCTTCTTTATCATCAATCAGATAAAGAATATGTTTTTTTTGCGTGAGAAAAAGCTCTGCCACAAAAATAGAAACCGAAGATCCGGCACTTCCTTTTACAGAAATATGTTGATTATTTTCCAGTTGGGTAAAAATCTCCTTTCCAAATTCTTTTTGAAGCAAATCCGGAAGGAACTTTTCGTTGATGGTTTTTAACTGCATAAATAGTAAATGTATAAACGACAAAAGCGATTTCGGGAGTCCCGAAACCGTTTGATTTACACAAAGGTAAGGATTATTTTTTCTTTTTAAAAGACATTGCGAAGTATTCAAAATTTAAAATAAATCATTAAAAACCTTATAAATCTTAATATTTTACTAAAAAATCTAATAAAAAGTTAAAACAATTCTCATTTCATCTCGTGGCATAATGTTTGAAAATTTCAATGTACACCAAACCATTAAAAGAAATAATATTATGAAAAAAGTAACTAAAATCTTAGGACTGTTCCTATTGGTATTTTTTGTCGTCACGTCATTTTCATCGTGCAGCCGTGATGATGATCCCACCAACAACGATTTTTTCGCAGGAACTTACAAAGGAAATATTTCCTACCATGACAGTAATAACGATATAAATTCGAACGACGGAAGCGTATTTGTCACCAAAATTGCAAGCGGAACAAAATACAACTTCGCCTTCTCAAACGGAATTCCCGATCTGAATGGAATTGAATTTAATCAGCAAGGCGATAATACTTTAGTAATGATAGGATCAACAGCTACATCTTACATTAGAATTGATAACAATGAATTGAAAATTTTATTCATCAAAGATGGCAAAACGTGGACAGCGAATTGTACGCGTTAACCAACTTTTCATACATATGTTAGGATCTGCTTTCTCATTTTGGGGAAGCAGATTTTTTGTTTTTTAATTATTATGTGAGTGAATATTGGTGGAAATAGCCATGTCAAGATTTGAAATCTTGACATGCTTTATTTTGTACTAATGTATACGTTTTGGCTAAAGCCAATTATCCACGTTATTTATTTTTAAACGGGCTGAAGCCCGTTCCTATTGATGGGAGTAATCTCTGTCAATAAAAAAATCGCATTTAATCTTTTTTTAAGCTGTGATAAACTTTAGTTAAGTTTCTAAAACCAAGATTTTCAGTCTGATTTTTGTATAACTTTGACTCAAGAAAAACAACCAAAATCATCTTTATGAAAAAATTATTATCCGCAATGTCAATAGTTTTAGGACTAGGATTTGCAACAGCTCAACAAACTGCTCCGGCAACTAAAGCTGCCCCTCATCCGACTGCAAAAACAGCAAAGGCAGCGAAACCCGCTCCTACTGCTACAGCAGCAAAACCTGCATCGACAGCCGCTCCTGCTGCAAAAATGAAAAAGGACGGAACACCTGATAAAAGATACAAGGACAATAAAAATTTAAAAAAAGACGGTACTCCAGACAAGAGGTACAAAGCAAATAAATAAACTCAACATATAGTTGTTATTTTCATAATCAAATTTCGAAGAACCGATGTACACTCATTCATCGGTTTTTTTTATGTGCATATTTCATGAAAATGACAACAGATTCTTCAGTTATTTATAAATTTGAACCATGTTAAACTTCCTAAAGAAAAATGCGGCATTGGTTTGGGCAAAAAAGAATGTTCAAAAAGCTGAAGAATTCAAGAAAAATGCAGAGAAAAATCAAGAAGATCTGCTTTTGTCATTAACAGAAACTGCTAAAAAAACTCTTTTTGGAAGAGAACATGATTTTGAAAATATTCAGTCTACAAAAGATTTTCAGGAAAGAGTACAGATTGCAGACTATGAAGATCTTAAACCTTATATCGAAAGAGTAAAAAAAGGACAGGCCAATATTCTCTGGACAGGAACTCCTGAATATTTTGCAAAAACCTCAGGAACGACTTCGGGCTCAAAATATATTCCTATTTCTAAAGAAGGAATGCCATTTCAAATTAAAGGAGCTCAAAGTGCGCTTTTCCATTATATTGCTAAGAAAAATAACGCCGATTTTGTAAAAGGAAAAATGATCTTTTTACAGGGCAGTCCGGAACTTGAAGAAGTTTTCGGGATAAAAACCGGTCGCCTTTCCGGGATTGTAGCGCATCACATTCCAAAATATTTACAGAAAAACAGACTTCCGAGTTTGGAAACCAACATGATGGAAGACTGGGAAGCGAAAGTCGATAAAATTGTTGAGGAAACGGAGAAGGAAAATATGACATTGATCTCTGGAATTCCACCTTGGCTAATTATGTATTTTGAAAAATTAATTGAAAAGAACGGTAAAAAAATAAAACAACTCTTTCCGAATCTTCAATTGATCGTAACCGGAGGCGTAAATTACGAACCTTACCGCGATAAAATGGAAGAATTGCTGGGCGGAGAAGTAGATATTGTTCAGACATTTCCGGCTTCCGAAGGATTTTTTGCGTTTCAGGATGATTATACCAAAGAAGGTTTGTTACTTTTAACCAATCATGGAATTTTCTATGAATTCGTTCCTCTTGAAGAATATGGAAAACCTGAAGCGAGAAGATTAACGTTAAAAGAGGTTGAGCTTAATAAAGATTATGCGTTAATTTTAACGACAAATTCAGGATTGTGGGCGTATTCGATTGGTGATGTCGTAAGATTTATTGATAAAAAACCGCACAGAATTCTGGTAAGCGGAAGAACGAAGCATTTCACCTCAGCTTTTGGCGAACATGTGATTGCTTTTGAAGTGGAAGAAGCAATGAAGGCGACTTTAGAAAAACATCCTGCGCAGATTACAGAATTTCACCTCGCTCCACAAGTAAATCCCAATAAAGGGCTTCCTTATCATGAGTGGTTTATCGAGTTTGAGAAAGAGCCTGAACATTTAGATTTATTTAAAAATGAGCTCGACGACCAACTCAGAAAACGCAATACGTATTACGATGACCTTATTTCTGGAAATATTCTGCAAAAACTTCATATTGCCAATTTAAAGAAAAATGCTTTTCAGGAATATGCCAAATCCCAAGGAAAACTGGGCGGTCAAAACAAAACTCCGCGACTTGGAAATGACAGAAAAGTTGCCGATTTATTAGAAATGTATAAACTTTAAACACATTTTTTCAATTCCGGAAACGTATATTCGAAAAAAATTATAAATTTGGAAAACTAAAAAATAATAATGAAAGCATCTGTACTTCTAAAATCATCTTTATTGACATCATTATTTGTAGTTTCATCTTGTGCAACTACAAAATACACGGAGGATACCGCAAAAAATGATTATTCTAATCTTGAAGCAGGAAAAATATATTCTGTAACAATGAAAGATGGTTCAAAAAAACAAAAAATGTTATTCCGTAATGTTGATGGCGATAATCTAATCGGTACAGCCGGGAAAAAAGACAGTACAGTTGTGACGATACCAAAAGCTAATGTAGCTGCTGTAAAAGATGTAAGAAAAGCAAGAATCACTGCAGGAGCCGTTGTAATCGGAGCTGCGGGAGTTGCGGCATTGGTTCTAAGTTCTACAAGAGCTGATAACTAAATAGATTTTATCTTTTAGAACCCATTTAATTTATCATTCAAAAAAATATAATATGAATAGCCTTAAATCAATATTTGAGGCTATTTTTGTAGATGATTTCGTTTACCCCGTTACAGACGTTGCAAAATGTCGAATTCAGAAATCTTCTTACCGGAAGATTTTTTATTGTTTTAGCTTTCAGAATGCTCGCTACTTTATTGGGATGGTGGGTGTATCAATTAACAAAAGATCCTTTTTCTATCGGTTTGATCGGGCTTTCGGAAGTAATTCCGGCGGTGAGCTGTGCGTTGTATGCGGGTCACGTCATTGATACGACTGAAAAGAAAAGATTACTATTAATCTGTAATTTCGCTTACGTTTTTTTAATCGGATTATTATTAATTCCTGCTTTCCTTAATGTAGAACTGCATTTTACGGGACTTCAAATCACCTACTTCATTTACGGAGTCATTTTCTTTACTGGGATTGCGAGAGCTTTTATCGGACCGATTGTGCCGTCGATGATTCCTAAAATTGTAAAAAAAGAAAATCTTCCCAACGCAGTTACTTTAAACCAGGCAACATTTCTTATTTCTTCTGTTTGCGGACATGCAATTGGCGGATTTTTGATCGGTTTCGTCGGAATTAAATTTACATTAATTGTTATTATTTCTCTAATAATTTTGGCTTCGCTATTCTTTTTTCAATTAAATAAACAATATTCCGAATACAAAAAAGAGAATGTTAACGTTATAGATAGTATGCGTGAGGGAATTTCTTACATTTTTAAAACGAAAGAAATTTTGGGTGCGCTGTGTTTGGATATGTTTGCTGTTCTTTTCGGAGGTGCCGTTGCGATGATTCCGGTGTACGCAACTGATATTCTAAAGGTAGGTGCAGAAGGTTTCGGATTATTGAATGCCGCATCCGATATAGGAGCGATGTGCATCATTACGATTTTATCAATAATTCCGTTAAGAAAAAATCAGGGTAAGATTTTGCTTGCCGTGGTTACAGGATTTGGACTTTGTATAATCGGTTTCGGATTGTCAACTTGGTATTGGGTTTCATTCTTTTTCCTTGTTTTAAGTGGAATGTTGGATGGAATTTCTGTCGTAATCAGAGGAACAATTGTTCAGCTGAAAACTCCGGATCATATAAGAGGAAGGGTTTTGAGTGTAAACTCAATCTTCATTATGTCGAGTAACGAAATGGGACAATTTGAAAGCGGGCTTTCGGCAAAATTACTCGGCGTTGTGCGCTCTGTAATCTTTGGCGGAACGATGACGGTGCTCGTTGCACTGGTCGTTGGAAGTACAAATCCTAAATTAAGAAAAATGCAATATTAAAACAATATACACGTTTTTATTAAATTAATCTTAAAAACTTTAAATTAAGATTAATAATTTTTTATATTTGTGTTATAAAATTTCCCCTACATGAAAAAAACTCTACTAATTTGGTTTTCCGTATTAGGTTTTTGTATCAATGCTCAAAATCTTACGGAAAAAGACTTTCAACAATCTGTTTTGCAGGTAAATACCGCTAAAACAGACAACGACTACGACAACGTTTTCAACAAGTTTTCTAAATTTACTCAGACAAAGACATCTGACAGGTGGCAAGCTTATTATTATGCTGCTGTTTCAATGTATCTTAAGACAGAGCAACAACTAAAGAAAACGGTACATCAGGATATTGCAGGATCTAATGCCATTGCAGGAAAATTTGCTAAAGGAGCGTATTCTCAGCAAAATAATGCCGAAACGAACATATTACTAGGACTGATCTATCTTCAGAAAATAGAGATCAAAGAATCTAAAGATGTACAAAAAGATTTGGATATTGTTTCGCAAATGATAGCAAAAGCTGAAGCAAGTGCGCCAAACAATCCTAGATTAGCTATTCTAAAGGCTAAACTACAAGAAAGATCCGGAAACAAAGAAAATGCTGAAACTTTATACAAGAAAGCATCAACCGGATTTGAGAATACCAATTCTTCAGGCAGCGCTGTACCAACTTGGGGCAGACAGTTAATTCAATCAACTAATTAATCTTCGGATTAAAAACATCTTTAAATTGATCAAAATGAAAAAAACTCTATACATTTTTTTGATTTTTATATCTCAGATGATTTTCGCCCAATCGAGTTCAGATTGTGGTGGAAATGTTCAAGTCTGCGGAAATACACCTATATCTTTTACTCCTACAGGACCAGGAGCTGTTCTTGAAACGTTAGGAGGATGTCTGGGTGTAGAGCATTTCTCCATTTGGTATACATTTACTATTGCTTCATCCGGAACATTAACATTTAATATCAATCCTAACAATTTCACAGACGATTATGACTGGGCAGTTTATGGTCCCAATGTTGCCTGTGGTAACTTAGGAGGTCCTATCAGATGTAACTATTCTGCAGCAGACGGTCCTACAGGACTAGATATGACATCAACTGCTACTACTCAAGGTGCAGGAGGTCCTCCATTCTGTTCTTATATGGATGTAGTGGCTGGGCAGACCTACTATCTACTTGTAGATAACTTCTCTTCTAGTGCTAATGGATTTATATTGTCATGGGGAGGAACTGCTACTTTGGTTTCACCATTTAACAGTGCTTTCCAGCCATATCCTTTTATGGAGCCAGGAACTCCCGGACCGACAGCAAACTCTCCTAGAGAAGTTATTGTTTGTACAGACCCGGCTGTTTTTAATTTCACAAGTTTAACTGCGGGAATTGTAAATAACAATCCAAACTTTACGGTATCTTATTATTATAACTCAAATGATGCGATTACAGGTAACAACCCAATAACGGCTCCAATAACCGTAAATACTACAGATATATATTATTACGCGATTACCTACTCTGTTCCGGGTGCACCGGCGAGTGCCATTAACAGGTGTAGAATTCCGGGTAATCTGAAATTTATCCAGCGTGCCATTACAGCGACTGATGTAACACTTACGAAATGTAATAACAATAATATGGGTACCGCCATATTTGATTTGACTACGGCGAATGTAATTGCAGATCCTACCGTAACTAAAAAGTATTATCCAACACTGGCTGATCTTAATGCGGGTACGAATGAAATCACGAATCCTTATCAGTATGTTTCTGCCGGTGGTTCTGTTTTTGTTTTGGTAACTTCACCATTCGGATGTACAGATGTTGCACAAATTACACTAAGCTTCTTCCCGGTAGTAGTGGTAACAGAAGCTACACTAAGATCTTGTTTCATTGAAACAAATCCTGCTACGGCTTCATTTGACCTTACTTTAGCTACAGTAACAACACAACCAGGTACTAAGACTTATTTTCCATCTATGACGGATGCTGTAAATGGAACTAATGCTATATCAAATCCAAATACATACATTTCTCCAAACGGAGTAGTTTTCATTAAAGTAACCGATGGAAACGGATGTTATGGAGTTGCAAAAGTAATTCTAATCGTTCTGCCACCGGTATACTCTAACCTATTGGAAGATAAAATCATCTGTATGGAAGACACTACAACATTAGATGCAGGACCAGGATTCACAGCTTATAAATGGAGCACAGGAGCAACAACTCAGACAATAAGCAACGTAACGGTTGGAACTTACTGGGTAGATCTTAAAACAGGAAATTGTACGACAAGACAAAATGTAAAAGTTTATCCTTCGGAGCAGCCTGTTATTTCAAGCATAGACATTACAAACAATACAGTTACTGTAAATGTAGTAGGAGGAACTGCTCCTTACAAATACTCAGTAGACGGTATCAACTGGCAAGACTCTAATGTCTTCACCAACGTACCAAGAGGCGACAATACAGTTTTCGTAAAAGATGATTACGACTGTGATCCGCTTACAGTAACGGTAGTCGTTCCAAACTTAGTGAATGTAATCACTCCAAACGGAGACGGCGTAAACGACGTGATCGATTATTCAGCATTAGCAGGAAAACAAAACTTGGTATTAAGTATTTTTGACAGATATGGTGTGAAAGTTGGTCAGGCTGATAAATTCAGCGGATTCAAATGGGACGGAACTACAGCTGGTAAAAAAGTACCTACGGGAACATACTGGTATTCTGTAGAATGGAATGAAAACGACAAGAAAAATACGCCATTCAAATTCTCAGGATGGGTAATGGTAAAAAATAGAGAATAATCACCAAATATTTATAAAAAAACCGCTCGAAAAAAGCGGTTTTTTTCACATAATAACGTTTAATATATTTTAAAAATCATTTCTAATGAAGAAATTACTACTGTTGACTATTTTATTTCTGTCACAATTGTTCTTCTCACAATCAGATTGTGCTACGGCAATTCCCGTGTGTGGAAATTCAAATATTTCCTATGACCCTACAGGACCCGGAAACTGTTGTAGATATTCCTAATCCTGCGCCGGATTGGCTTTGCCTTAAAGGAGGAGAACATTATTCTGTTTGGTACACTTTCACTGTAGCTACTTCAGGTACAATAACTTTTGAAATTACTCCAAATGTTAATATTGCTGCAGGTCCGAACGCTCCAGGAAACTCTGCCGATTACGACTGGGCAGTTTGGGGACCGAGTCCTACTTGTGGAAATTTAGGAACACCTGTTACATGTAATTTTGCAGGAACTACAGGAGCATGGCCAAATCCTACAGGATTATCCGCCAATCCGCCAAGTGCTCCCAATGCAGGTTACAATGCTCCTATGAACGTAAATGCCGGAGAAACTTATGTATTATTGGTAGACAACTATAGCCATAATACATTAGGATTTTCTTTAACATGGGGAGGAACTGCCTCTTTAACATCAGCATTCACTGATCCTACATTAACCCCTCATCCATTTATCCCTCCAGGATCACCTGCAGCGAATCCTGCTGATCCGAATGAAATTTTAAAATGTTCATTACCAACAATGTTTGATTTCAGTACATTATCTACCGGAATCATCAATGGTAATCCAAACTTTACAGTATCATATCACTTGACGAGTAATGATGCCATTACAGGAACCGCTCCTATTACAACACCAATAATGGTGAATGGAACTACCATTTACTATTACAGATTAAAATATACAGATCCTGCAAACGCAACCAACCCTATCAACGGTTGTTTCCAGATTGGAAAATTCAAATTTAAAACAGGAAATATCACCGCTTCGGATGCAAGCCTTACTGCTTGTAACAATAACGGAGCAGGAACTGCAACATTCAATCTTACATTGGCTACTGTGTATTCAGGAAATAATATTACCAAAAAATATTATCCTACAATGGCAGATTTATTAGCTGGAACAAACGAGATTACTAATTATTCAGCGTATGTATCCGGAGAGAAAAAAGTATATGTAAGAGTAACAACTTCAGACGGATGTTCTGATGACGCTGAGATTACTTTACAATTCTTCCCTGTAGTTGTAGTAACAGAAGCAACTCTTGAGTCTTGTTATATTGAAACTGCAATTACAACAGCTTCATTCGACCTTACGACTGCGACAGTGAATTCTCAAGGTGGGATGACTAAAAAATATTACAAAACTCAAGCTGATGCTTTAGCTGGAGTTAATGAGATTTCACCTGCAAATACGTATATTACAGCTACGACTACTGTTTACGCAAGAGTAACCAGCGAAAACGACTGTTTTGCCATTGCAAAAATTAACTTAAAAGTTCTACCTCCTGTAAAATCTAACGTTCTGAAAGATAAAATTATCTGTATGGAAGACACGACTGTTTTAGATGCAGGACCAGGATTCGACGGTTACGAATGGAGCACAGGAGCTACAACTCAATCTATTTCAAATGTTGGAGCAGGTGCTTATTGGGTGAAGCTTAAAACAGGAAAATGTTTTACTTTACAGGAAGTACACGTTAATGCGTCTGCACAACCGGTAATTACGAATATTGAAATCACCAACGATTCGTTTACAGTAACTGTAAATGGAGGAAAAGCTCCTTACAAATATTCATTAGACGGAATTACTTGGCAAGATTCTAACGTATTTACAGGTCTTCCTAGAGGAGAAAACAAAGTATATGTAAAAGATGCATATGATTGTAATCCTATCGAAGTTCAGGTAACGGTTCCGAATCTTCTGAACGCGATTACGCCAAACGGAGATAATAAAAATGACTATGTTGATTATTCAGCGTTGGCTTATAAGAAAAATCTGATATTTACGGTTTACGACAGATACGGAAATATGATGTATCAGGCTGATAAAATCAGAAACTTCACATGGGACGGAACTTCAGGTGGTAAGAAAATCAAAACAGGAACTTACTGGTACACCATCTCATGGACTGAAAATGACAAAAACAATACCCAGACAAAATACAGCGGTTGGATATTGGTTAAGAACATAGAATAATTAAAACAATTAATTATCAAACACTTAAAATCACCTCAAAATTTGAGGTGATTTTTTTATGCCTGTATCAGAGGCTTTGCGAGTTTTGGGAGTAAAATGTTAGTAATTTTTTTTTCAAATAAACTATCTTTGCACCATTATGGCGCAGAAAGAAACATTATCTTCTTTGACGAACGGAAACTTTGCGAAAGAACTCTCTATTGCTGATGGAAAAATGCCTCCAAATGCACTTGATTTTGAGAGACTGGTTATTGGTACATTTTTAATTGATAAAAAAGGACTTGATCATTCTATCGACTTACTAACACCTGAAGTTTTTTACGATCCGAGACATCAGGTAATTTTTACAGCCATTTTAAAATTATACGAAGGCAATCAGCCTGTCGATTTAATGACCATTATTCAGGCACTGAAAAAGGAAGATAAACTGAATCAGGCAGGTGGCGATCATTATATTATTGATTTAACAATGGGGGTAAGTTCATCTGCCCACATTGAATATCACGTTCGTGTTATTTTAGAAAAATACATTTTAAGAAGCTTAATTAATGTTTCCGCAAACGTAATTGATGCTTCGTATAAAGAATCAACAGACGTTTTCGAGCTTTTAGATAAAGCTGAACAGTCATTTTTTGAAATCACCAACGGAACCATTAAAAAAGGATTCGACACGGCAAATTCATTAGTAAAACAAGCAATCGAAACCATCAAATCTTTGAAGGATAAAGAAGGACTTTCCGGAGTACCTTCAGGATTCCGAGATGTGGATAAAGAAACCGGAGGATGGCAAAACTCCGACCTTATTATTATCGCGGCACGTCCGGCGATGGGGAAAACCGCGTTTCTGCTTTCGATGGCTAGAAATATTGCAGTGGGTCACAAAATCCCGATGGCTTTATTCTCACTGGAGATGGCTTCGGTACAGTTGATCACGAGGATGATTGCTTCCGAAACAAGAATTTCATCAGAAAAATTAAGAAAAGGAACATTGGACGATGAAGAATGGCAAAGACTGTTCTCCAACGTCTCAGAATTGGAAAACGCTCCTTTATATATTGACGAAACCCCTTCCCTTTCTATTTTCGACTTCCGTGCAAAATGCCGAAGACTGGTAATGCAGCATGGCGTAAGACTGATCATGGTCGATTATCTTCAGCTGATGACAGCCGGTAGTGGCGGAAAAGGCGGAGGAAACCGTGAACAGGAAATTTCCATGATTTCGCGTTCATTAAAAGCGATTGCAAAAGAATTGAACGTTCCGGTAATTGCACTTTCTCAGCTTTCAAGAAGTGTGGAAACACGTCCTGGAAAAAGACCTCAGCTTTCAGATTTGAGGGAATCCGGAGCGATCGAGCAGGATGCGGATATTGTATCTTTCATCTTCAGACCCGAATACTATAAAATTACCGTTTGGGACAACGATGAAGAAGGACAGGAAACGACAACCGAAAATCAGGCAGAATTAATTATCGCAAAACACAGAAACGGTGCCACCGCCGATGTGAGATTGTCTTTCTTAAAGCATTTCGCAAAATTTGACAATGTGGAAGCAGCGTTAAACGGAAGTATGGATGCAGGATATCCTTCTAATTTCGGGAAAACAGAGCAAAGTGGTTTTGATAAAATTAAAACTACGATTCAGCCGGGTGCAGCATTTGATCTTCCTGACAGCTCGAAACTTTCGGGTTCTTCGATGAATGATTTTGATGATGAGGATGATTTTCCTTTTTAATTTTTTAGGTTAAAATTTAATTTTAAATAGAAATTTGAGAATAGAAATATACACCGACGGCGCTTGCAGCGGAAATCCCGGAAAAGGCGGATATGGAATTCTTATGCGCGTTCCCGAAAAAAGCTACCAGAAAACTTTCTCCAAAGGTTTCAGAAAAACCACCAACAACAGAATGGAACTTCTGGCTGTCATCACCGCATTGGAAAAGTTGAAATCTCCGGACAACGACATTCATGTTTTTACGGACAGCAAATATGTTGCAGATGCCATTAATCAGAACTGGTTGGCCGGCTGGATCAAAAGAAGCTGGAAAAATGTGAAGAACCCTGATCTTTGGCAAAAATTCGCGGTTTTATACAATTTACATAAGCCTAAAATGCACTGGATTAAAGGTCATGCAGGACATTTTGAGAACGAACTCTGCGACAAACTCGCCGTAACTGCCGCTGCATCAGGTAATTTAGAAATAGACTCTTATTTCGAAAGTCTTGAAAACAATTCTTTATTCTAATTTATAACAAGACCAAACCTCTATAAAAAGTTTTCAGTATTTCGTCTTTTAACTTATCATTTCTTACGTAATAGCCATCAATTTCAGCAAAATTAACATTAAATATATATTTATTGATTGGGATTTAATATCTTTGACACGTCTAATTTTAAGTGTACCAATAAATGAATAAAAAAAACTACCTTTTTTGGTTTGTAGGTATTTTGCTGTTTTTTTCACAACATCTTACTTCTCAAACTTACCAACTTACAGGAACCCCAATAACTACCACAGGATGGACAATGGTTTCACCTACCGTAGTAGGAACAGGAGGCGACTTCATTCAGCTAACTCCGGATACCAACAACCAATCAGGATCTATCAGACTTAATGACCCCATTAACTTAAAATACTGCGATAAATGGAAAGTGGAATTCGATTTCAGAATGGATTCCAACCAAACAGCTAACGGAGACGGAATCGCCTTTTGGTATCTTCAAAATCCACCAATTGCAAGTGTATTAGGTTCAGGTCTTGGTGTTTCCCAGAATGCAATCGGTCTCGTTGTAGGATTTGATACTTACAACAACACGACTACAGCCGTAATGAGTAAAGTGCATGTCGGTTATGGGCAAATTGCCAATACAACAGACAGCAACAACGTAGAGTTTTTCAATACTGCAGGAAGTTCTTTCCACTCTCCTGATATGAATACAACGTTGCCTTTCCAGGGAACTACTTACAAACACGTTGAAGTAACGTCACAAGTCGTTCCGGGTACTCAAAACTGGATGATAAAAATTACAATCGACGGTACTCAAATCTGTAATCAGGCTTTTGCGCCTGCAGGTGCTGCAGCTGCAATGACAGTGGGATATTTCGGTTTTTCAGCTTCTACAGGTGGAAACAGATCGAGACATTCTATTAAAAATGTAAAAGTTTATGTAGATAAAGTTGCTTTAACTCAAGCTACCGTAACCGATACTTTCTGCCCGAATCCTTCTACAGGACAGGGAACAGTTAATTTAACAACGTATCAAAATCAATTCGTAACGACTCCTGCAAACTATACCTTCTCATATAGCGTTGCCGGAACCCCGATTGCGAATCCTGCTAGTTATCAATTTGCTGCAAATACGACGGTTTCTGTCTTAATTAAAGATAATGCAGGAGTGCTCTGTGATAATCCGGACGGAAAAATACAATTGAATCTTTCTCCGTTTACAGCAATTCCCGCAACGCTTACTGAATGTAACAATAACAATGCAGGAACTGCAACTTTCAACCTGACTCTTGCCAACGTAAACGAACCACCGGGTTCTGCGAAAAAGTATTATAAAACTTTAGCAGATCTTAATGCGGGAACGAACGAGATCTCTAATTTTGCGACTTATCTTTCAGCACCGACAACAGTGTATGTAAAGGTAACCACACCTCTTGGATGTCAAGGTTCTGCTCCTATTACATTAGCATTCTTCCCTGCAATCGTATCGAATGACGCAACAATAGAGTCTTGTTTTATCGAAAGTGCTCCTACAACAGCTTCATTTGATTTAACGCAGGCCAATGTAACTTCTGCGCCGGGTATTACTAAAATATACTATAAAACTTTAGCTGATGCTTTAGCGGGAACCAACCCGATCGGACCAACGACAGCTTATATTACAACATCATCAACAGTGTATGTAAGAATTACAAATGTTGCTACTTGTTTTATCATTGTTAAAATAAATCTGAAAGTTTTACCGCCGATTTATTCTTCTGTTTTAAAAGATAAAACCATCTGTATTGATGCTAAAACCACTCTTGATGCAGGAGTAGGATTTGACACGTACTTATGGAGCACAGGTGCAACAACACAGGCGATCCAAAATGTTTCTCCGGGTCTTTACTGGGTACAACTGAAATCAGGAAGATGTACAACGATGCAGCTTGTAAAAGTGAATCCGGCGCCTCAACCTGTAATTTCAAGCATTGATATTACAAATAATACCATTACGGTAAACGTAGCCGGAGGAAAAGCACCTTTCCAATACTCTTTAGATGGTGTAAACTGGCAAGATTCTAATGTATTCACAGGTCTTGCAAGAGGTGAAGTTGTAGTGTATGTAAAAGATTCTTACAACTGTACCCCAATGCACGTACAGATCACGGTTCCGAATTTGATCAACGCCATTACTCCAAACGGAGATAATGTGAATGATGTGATTGATTATACTGCTTTGGCATACAAGAAGAATTTAGTTTTCACCATCTACGACCGATATGGAAACAAATTGTACGAAGCCAACAAGCTAAGAAACTACAAATGGGACGGAACTGCAGGTGGCAAAAAAGTAGTTACCGGAACATACTGGTACACGATCACTTGGAACGAAAACGACAAAAACAACACTCAGACAACTTACAACGGCTGGGTATTGGTTAAAAATTTCGAATAATTTACAATAAAAGATCACTTCAATCAGGGAGTGGTCTTTTTTTATTTCTTTATAAAAAAGATTCAATCGATTACGCAAATTAGAATGTATTGCATTCGATTTTTGATTTATAAATAAAGTAGCATTCAGTTATAAATTAAAAATTAAATCCTTGAATATCAAACATTAATAAACTTAACCAGCTCACTTAAATGAAAAAATTACTCCTTTATTATTTTTCTATCATTTTCATTTGTCTTACAGGAAAACTTTCCGCACAAACCTATCAGCTTACAGGAAATCCTGTAAATATCACAGGATGGGATCTTGTCTCCAATGCCTCAGTAAGTGGGGATTTTATACAGCTTACCCAAGATATCGGAAACCAATTTGGAGTTGTAAAATTATCAACCCCGATTAACCTTAAATATTGTGATAAATGGAAAGTGGAATTCGATTTCAGAATCGACGGAAACGGAACAACACAATTTGGAAGAGGTGATGGCTTCACCTTTTGGTATTTGAGCAATCCGCCAACCGGATTTACCAGTGGAGGTGGTCTTGGTATACCGGCTAACGCAAATGGATTGATGGTTGGTTTCGACATTTTCAACAACAGCACGGAAGGACAGATGAGTAAAATCCACGTTCTATACGGAACCAATAATTTACCTGTCGGAAACAACAATATTGAATATAATACGACTGCAGGAAGCACATACCACACCGCGGATCTGAATCCTACACAACCATTCGTAGGAGCAAATTACAAGCATGTCATCGTAAACGGCGAGATGGATCCTGTGAATACAAATATCTGGCATATTAAAATCCAATTAGACGGCGTGTTACTTGTAGATCAAGCATTTACTGCTTCAGGAGGAGCAGTCGGGATGACTACAGGATATTTCGGATTCTCTGCTGCAACAGGTGGAGCTAGTGCGAGACATTCTATTAAAAATGCTAAAATCTATATTGATAAAGTTCCAATTTTAACGAATACAGTTACTCCTTTTGTGTGTGTAAATCCTGCTACAGGAAACGGAACAGTAGATTTGACATCTTTCCAAAACCAATTTGTGACGAATCCGGCAAACTATGTTTTCACTTATCTTGGACCGGGAGGAAACTCCAATTACCAACCCTACCAATTATCAATACACAACGGGCACGACCAATGTTACAGTGATTGTAAAAGATCCATCATCTACACTTTGTGACAACGGAGACGGAAAAATTGTATTAACGCCAACTCCTTTCGCAGCGAGTGATGTAACTTTGACAGGCTGTAATAATAACAATGCAGGAGGAGCGATATTCGATCTTACTGCTGCGGCATTATCTTCAGTTCCAGGGAGCACATCGGTATTCTATAATACAATGTTTGATCTTAATAATCATACCAATCCTATTACAAATCCTTCAGCTTATCTTTCTCCGGCAGCAACCATTTTTGCTCAGGTGACAACTCCATTAGGCTGTACGGATGTTGCGCAAATTACATTGGCTTTATTTCCGGTTGTAGAAGTACAGGAAGCTACTTTGAGAACTTGTTCAATTGCAGCAAAACCTTCAACAGGGCTGTTCAATCTTACGTTAGCGACCGTAACAACACAAGCGGGAACTAAAAAATATTATCCTTCCTTGGCTGATGCACAAAACGGAACTAATGAAATTGTAACACCACTTACCTACACTTCTCCAAACGGAGTTATCTTCATTAAAGTGACTAACGGAAACGGATGTTATGCGATTGCTAAAGTGATTTTAATTGTAATTCCACCGGTATATTCAAATATTCTCGAAGACAAAATAATCTGTATGGAAGACACTACAGTTTTGGATGCAGGTCCTGGATTTACAGCTTATAAATGGAGCACCGGAGCAACGACTCAAACCATTAGCAATGTAACTGTTGGAACGTATTGGGTAGATCTTAAAACTGGAGATTGTACCGTAAGACAAAATGTAAAAGTTTATCCTTCCGAGCAACCTGTAATTACAACTGTTGATATTTCAAGCACAAGCGTTACAGTGTATGTAAATGGAGGAGCTGCACCTTACAAATATTCAATGGATGGAATCAACTGGCAAGATTCTAATGTATTCACGAATGTTCCAAGAGGTGATAACCACATTTTCGTAAAAGATGCTTACGATTGCGACCCGATCAACATTACCATCGTAGTTCCGAACTTAATTAACGTGATCACGCCAAACGGAGACGGAATTAATGACGTCATTGATTATTCGGCTCTTGCAGGTAAACAAAATCTTGTATTTAACATATTCGATAGATACGGAGCAAAAATTCATCAAGCTGATAAAGCAAACAGATACAAATGGGACGGAACAGTAGGTGGACGAAAAGTTCCTACAGGAAGTTACTGGTATTCTGTTTCATGGAATGAAAATGACAAAAAGAATACACCAATCAAGTATTCAGGCTGGATTCTTGTGAAAAACAGAGATTAATTTAATAACCATTCATCATAAAAAAAAGATCACTTCAAGTTTTGGAGTGATCTTTTTTTATTTAAAATTAAGAAGAATAATTCTTGGTTTAAATCAATAGCTTGTCCGAACAATATCTCATTAAACATTTTTGCACACAATCAAACCTTAATTAATAAATTAACAAAATAATCATCAAAATAACATTATATAAAACAACATAATTAATTATATTTACAAATTCTTAAACTAACAAACTTATTTATATGAAAAAAAACTACCCCTTTCTATTTTTCATTATTTTACTCTCTCTCTCGACTCGATTTTATTCACAAACTTATCAGCTTACAGGAGTTCCCATCAACACGACGGGTTGGACGATGGTGGGTCCTACAGTCGTGGGAACAGGTGGAGATTTTATTCAATTGACTCCGGATGTTAACGATAATTCCGGATCGATTCGTCTGAATGAACCCATCAACCTAAAATATTGCGACAAATGGAGAGTAGAATTCGACTTTAGAATGGATTCCAACCAAACCTATAACGGTGACGGAATCGCTTTTTGGTACCTTCAAAATCCACCCATTGCAAGTGTTTTGGGTTCAGGAATCGGTGTTTCCCAAAATGCAATCGGTTTAGTTGTAGGTTTTGACTCTTACAACAACGCCTCAGGAAGCTCTGGAATGAGTAAAGTGCATGTCGGTTACGGGCAAATTGCCAACACCACCGATACCAACAACGTAGAATTCTTCAATGTTCCGGGAAGCTCTTTCCACTCTCCGGATATCAATGTTGCCCATCCTTTTCAGGGAACGACCTACAAACACGTTGAAGTAACAGCGGAAGTAGATCCTGCAGCTCCCGCAAACTGGATCATCAAAATCACTCTCGACGGCGCTTTGATCTGCAACCAGTCTTTTGCTCCTTCAGGCGCAGCAGCGGCAATGACAGTAGGATATTTTGGATTTTCAGCTTCCACAGGAGGAGCAAGATCAAGACATTCCATTAAAAATGTAAAAGTTTTTGTAGATAAAATCCCATTATTACAGGGTGCGATTACAAAAAATATCTGTCCAGATCTTACGGGAATGGCTACAGTGGATTTAACTTTATTAAATTCTCAACTGACGGCAACTCCAACCAATTATAACTTTACGTACTTTACAGGAGGTGCTCCGATTACCAATCCTACTAACTATCAATACACTACCGATACAACGGTTTCGGTAATCATCAAAGATCCGACGCAGGTATTGTGCGATAACAATGATGCTACCATTACTTTAAAAGTTGCTCCGACAGTCACAACCACAGATGCTTCTTTAAGGTCTTGCCCTATTGAAACAAAGCCTTCGACAGGATTATTTAACCTGACAACAGCTTCGGTAATCGGCACAGCAGGAGTTACCAAAGAATATTATCCTTCTTTAACGGATGCTCAGAATCAAACCAATGCCATTGCAGATCCTGCTAATTATATTGCACCAACGGGAGTAGTTTACATCAGAGTAAGCAATACCTTCGGATGTTTTGATATTGCTGAAGTTACTTTACAGGTGATTTCACAGGTTTTTTCTAATATTCTGGAAGATAAAATTATCTGTATTGAAGATAAAACAACCTTAGATGCAGGTCCCGGATTTACAACTTACCAATGGAGCACAGGTGCTACAACACAGGCAATCAACAATGTAGGAGTCGGAACCTATTGGGTAAAACTTAAAACCGGAGAATGCGTTGTGACTCAAAACGTAAAAGTGTATGCTTCAGAGCAACCTGTGATTTCAAGTATTGATATTTCAAACAACACCATCACAGTGCATGCTGTAGGCGGAACTCCGGCTTACCAGTATTCGATGGATGGAGTTCATTGGCAGGATTCAAACGAATTTAAAGACGTACCGAGAGGAGACTCAAAAATATATCTGAAGGACGATTACGACTGCGAACCGATCATCATTACTGTGATCGTTCCGAATTTGATCAACGTGATCACGCCAAACGGTGACGGAATCAATGATGTGATCGATTATTCCGCACTTGCAGGAAAACAGAATCTTGTGTTTAATATATTCGACAGATACGGAGCTAAAATCCATCAGGCAGACCAATCCAACAAATACAAATGGGACGGAACTGTTGGCGGTAGAAAAATCTCCACAGGAAGCTACTGGTTCTCCGTTTCTTGGAACGAAAATGATAAGAAAAATACCCCAATTAAATACTCAGGGTGGATTCTTGTGAAAAATAGAGACTAATTTTATTACATTTTTTCATCAATAAAAAGATCACTCCAGTTTTGGAGTGATCTTTTTACTTGCCTTAAAATCGGATCGAGAACTTCTAAACAGACTCATTTAATAAACTTATTTTCAACGGATTAAAACACAAAAAAGTCATGTTTTATTTAACCAAAATCATATTTTGATTTTTATTAACGGAATAACATTATTTCAACTAAAAATTTATTAAAAATTAAAAATACTTCATCTTTTACAGTGATAAACTATCAATCTCTTAAAAGATAGATATTTCATATTATTTCCTTATCCCTATTTGGGAGCATTAAAAATCGATAGCACTATCCCTTCGTGTGCAACGAATAATTTATCCGAATGACAGCTCATTAAACATCTTTAGACATTACTAAAATCATAATTAAATACTAAATTATTAAGATAATCGCAAAAAACACATCATTTGAGATCGTATAAATTAATTATATTTAAAAATTCTCAAATTACAAACTTCTTCTTATGCGAAACATTTATCTTTTTCTATATCTTATTATTCTACTTTCTCTACCAGCCAGACTCTACTCGCAAACTTATCAGCTAACAGGAACTCCTATAAACACAGCCGGATGGACGATGGCTGGTTCTGCAGTATTGGGAACGGGAAACGACTTCATTCAACTGACTCCGGATGTGAATGAAATCGCCGGATCTATCAGACTAAATGACCCCATTAACCTAAAATACTGCGATAGGTGGAAAGTGGAATACGATTTCATGATGGATTCTAACGATACCAATAATGGCGACGGAATCGCTTTCTGGTATCTCCAAAACCCACCACTTACAAGCGTTTTGGGCGCAGGAATCGGTGTTTCGCAAAATGCAGTCGGCTTAATTGTAGCTCTCGACACTTACTTCAATGCTATAGAAAGACCAAGTGTGAGTTTAGTACACGTTGCTTATGGAGAGGTTGCCAACACAACCGAAAACAACACTGTAGAAGCCTACAATGTTCCGGGAAGTTCTTTTCACTCTCCGAATCTTGATTTAACACAACCGTTTCAGGGGCCAACCTACAAACATGTAGAAGTAACGGCAGAAGTAGATCCCGCAGCTCCCACAAGCTGGATCATAAAAATGACAATTGACGGCACTCAAATATTCAACCAGTCTTTTGCTCCTTCAGGTGCAGCAGCAGGAATAACTGCCGGATATTTCGGGTTTTCATCTTCTACAGGAGGTTCAAGATCCAGACATTCTATTAAAAACGTAAAAATTTATGTAGATAAAGTAGCGATCAACCAGAATACCATAACAGATGATTACTGCCCGAATCCTACGACCGGACAGGCAATAGCAGACTTAACCAGTTATGAGAACCAATTTATTGCAAATCCTGCAAACTATACATTCACCTACAGTGTTACCGGAACTCCGATTACGAATCCTACGAACTATCAGTTTGGTGCAGATACAACGGTTTCAATGTTAATTAAAGATAATTCCGGAGTGCTTTGTGATAATCCGGATGGACAAATACAACTGAACATTTCTGAATTTACCGCATCTCCTGCAACACTTACCGAATGTGACAATAACAATGTGGGAACAGCAACTTTTAACCTGAGTCTTGCTAACGTAAACGAACCACCGGGTTCTTTGAAACAGTACTATAAAACTTTAGCAGATCTTAATGCGGGAACCAATGAGATCTTGAATCCTACCGCCTATGTTTCAGCAGCAACAACAATTTATGTAAAAGTAACCACTCCACTTGGATGTACTGGTTCTACAGAGATCACTTTAGCATATTTCCCTGCAATCGTATCGAATGATGCAACAATAGAATCTTGCTTTATCGATAGTGATCCTACAACCGCTTCATTTGATTTAACTCAAGCGAACGTAACTTCGGCACCGGCGATTACCAAACAATACTATAAAACTCAAGCCGATGCTTTGGCGGGAACGAATGAGATTTTAAATCCGACAGCTTATATCTCGACCTCATCAACAGTGTATGTAAAAATCACAAACGTTGCCACTTGTTTTGTTATTGTTAAAATAAATCTAAAACTTTTACCACCAATTTATTCTTCTCTATTAAAAGACGAAACGATCTGTATCGATGATACAACCAATCTTGACGCTGGAGCCGGATTTGATTCATACTTATGGAACACGGGAGCGACAACACAGTCGATCCAGAATGTTTCTCCGGGGCTTTATTGGGTGCAATTGAAAACAGGAAAATGTACCACCATGCAGATTGTAAAAGTGAATGCTGCACCTCAACCTGTAATTTCGAGTATCGACATCACAAATAATACAATTAAGGTAAATGTAATCGGAGGAAAAGGACCTTATCAATACTCTCTGGATGGAATAAACTGGCAAGATTCTAATATTTTCACAGGACTTGCAAGAGGTGAAGTTGTGGTTTATGTAAAAGATTCTTACGATTGTACACCAATTCATGTTCAAATTACAGTGCCGAATTTGATCAACGCCATCACTCCAAACGGAGATAATCTGAATGATGTGATCGATTATACCGCTTTGGCATACAAGAAAAACTTAGTTTTCACCATCTACGACCGTTATGGAAACAAACTGTACGAAGCCAACAAGCTAAGAAATTACAAATGGAACGGAACAGCAGGTGGAAAAAAAGTAGTGACAGCAACGTACTGGTACACCATCACGTGGAATGAAAACAACAAAGAAAGCACTCTTACAACCTACAACGGCTGGGTATTGTTGAAAATTATAAAAAGGATTTAGTCGATTACGGAAATCAGGATGTATTGCATTCAATTTTTGATTTCTAAATGTTCCCCGAGACTCAACTCGAGGTCTTCTCTTCGAATCAATAATCTGCCTGAACGATACATTAAATATTTTTATTAAACCATAAACTATTTATTATGCAAAAAAATTTCCCCTCTCTATGTTTCATTATTTTACTTTTTCTTTCAAACAGATTTTATTCGCAAACCTACCAACTTACAGGAGTTTCCTATCAACACGACAGGATGGACGATGGTTGATCCTACAGTTCTCGGAGCAGGTGGAGATTTTATTCAGCTGACTCCGGATATCAATGACACCGCCGGAGCAATCCGCCTGAATGAACCTATCAACCTAAAATTTTGCGATAAATGGAGAATAGAATTTGATTTTAGAATGGATTCCTTCCAAAACTACAACGGTGACGGAATCGCCTTTTGGTATCTCCAAAATCCACCACTTACAAGTGTACAAGGTGCAGGAATCGGTATTTCTCAGAACGCCATCGGGCTGGTTGTAGCTTTTGATTCTTATAATAATATGACATCAACCTCAGGAATGAGTAAAGTACACGTTGCTTACGGACAGATTCCCAATACAACCGACACCAACAATGTAGAATTCTTCAATGTTCCGGGGAGTTCTTTTCACTCTCCGGATCTTAATGCTACCCAACCTTTTCAAGGACCCACCTATAAACATGTTGAAGTAACAGCAGAAGTAGATCCTGCAGCTCCCGCCAACTGGATTATAAAAATAACCCTCGACGGGACACTGATCTGCGACCAGTCTTTTGCACCAGCAGGAGCCGCTGCCGCCGCAATCACAGTAGGATATTTCGGGTTTTCGGCTTCTACAGGAGGAGCAAATTCCCGACATTCTATTAAAAATGTAAAAGTATACGTAGATAAAATTCAATTATTACAGGGCGCGATTACAGAAGATATCTGCCCCAATTATACAGGATTCGCTACGGTTGATTTAACATCGTTTAATCCCCAATTGACGGCAACTTCCACCAGTTACGACTTCACATACTACATTACAGGAAGCGGAACACCGATTCCCAATCCTACCAATTTTCAATACAACGCCAACACCAATATTTCTGTTGTCATCAAAGATCCTTCGAAGATTTTATGTGACAATAATGATGCTACGATCACTTTAAGAGTTGCCCCATCAGTCACAACCATGGACGCTTCTTTAAGATCTTGTGCTATTGAAACAAAACCTTCCACAGGACTTTTCGACCTTACAACAGCTTCGGTAATAGCCACATTACCGGGAATTACCAAAGAATATTACCCTTCTTTAACGGATGCTGAAAATCAAACCAATGCCATTCCGGATCCCATTAATTATATTGCACCGACAGGAGTAGCTTACATTAGAGTAAGCAATGGTTTCGGATGTTTTGATATTGCTGAAGTTACTTTACAGGTGATTTCACAGGTTTTTTCTAATATTCTGGAAGATAAAATTATCTGTATCGAAGATAAGACAACCTTAGATGCAGGTCCCGGATTTGCATCTTATCAATGGAGTACAGGCGACACCACCCAATCAATTGACAATGTAGGAGTCGGAACATATTGGGTAAAACTCAAAACCGGAGAATGCTTTGTCACTCAAAATGTAAAAGTCTATGCTTCAGAACAGCCTGTGATTTCAAGTATTGATATTTCAAACAATGTAGTTACAGTAAATGTCGTGGGCGGAACTCCGGCTTATCAATATTCAATGAACGGAATTCATTGGCAGGATTCCAACGAATTTAAAAATGTAGCGAGAGGAGACACAAAAATCTATGTGAAAGATGATTATGACTGTGAACCGATCGTCATTAACATCGTAGTTCCTAATCTCATCAACGTAATTACGCCAAATGGAGATGGAATCAACGATTTTATCGATTATTCCGCATTGGGAGGAAAACAAAATCTTGTGTTCGATGTATTCGACAGATATGGCGCAAAAATCCATCAGGCAAATCAATCCAATAAATACAGATGGAACGGAACTGTAGGCGGAAGAAAAGTCCCGACCGGAAGCTACTGGTTTTCTGTTTCTTGGAACGAAAATAACAAGAAAAACACGCCAATTAAATATTCAGGGTGGATTCTTGTAAAAAATAGAAAGTAATGAAAATTTATATATAACCCATAACAGATCACTTCAAAACCTGAAGTGATCTTTTTTAGCCCTAATTTAGAACGAGATATTTGGTCTTAAGCTTATTTAATTCATATTCAATTCTTAAATTTGTCATATGAATTATTTAGAGGCTTTGAGCAGACGATATTCTGTAAAAAAATTTAATCACGAAATTATTCCTCAGGAGACATTACACAATATTCTTGAATCGGGAAAATTATCGGCAAGCTCTCTTGGTCTTCAGCCTTACAAAATTCTCGTGGTGGAAAGTGAGGAAATGAAGCAAAAATTAATTCCTGCCTTTTATAATCCGTCACAGATTTCCACATGCTCTCATTTGCTTGTTATTATTTCTAAAAAAACAGTTGATGAAAGCTATATCAACGGATATTTCAGACATATTTCAGACGTTCGGGAAACTCCGATGGAAAAACTCGATCTTTTTAAAAACAGCATCAATCAACATATTAATCAAAAAACCCAAGATGAAATTTTCAATTGGGCAGAAAAGCAGTCTTACATCGTTTTGGCGAATTTTATGTACGCCGCAGCTCTTGAAAATGTAGACACTTGCCCTATGGAAGGCTTCCGTCAGGATCTTATCGAACAGATTTTAGATATAAATCCTGAGACCGAAAAAGTAACTGTAAGTCTCGCTTTAGGCTACCGTTCGGAGGAAGATCATTTCCAACACATGAAAAAAGTAAGAAAACCAAACGAAAAATTGTTTAAATTTATTTAATTATTTAGACGATTGTCTTAAACTAAGGATATGATAAAAGCGGATGTATTAGTAATCGGTTCCGGTATTTCGGGACTTTCCTACGCCATAAAAGTTTCTGAGCAGCTTCCTGATGCCAAAATAATCATCGTAACAAAATCTGACGAAGACGAAAGCAACACCAAATATGCACAAGGCGGTCTTGCGGTAGTTACAGATTCTAAAAACGATAATTTCAATAAACATATTGAAGATACGATGCGTGCCGGAGACGGAGAAAACAAACGCGATGTTGTAGAAATGGTCGTTACGGAAGCCCCAAAAAGATTCAGAGAAATTGTAGAATGGGGAGCAAATTTCGATATGAAAAACGGCGAATTTGCTTTAGGCAGAGAAGGCGGTCATACCGAAAACAGAATTGTTCATCATAAAGATATTACAGGTTTTGAGATCGAAAGAGCTTTATTACAAACCGCCAAAAGCAGCCCGAATATTGAGATTCTCGACCATCATTACGTTATCGATATCATTACGCAACACCATGTTCCGGGAAAAGAAACTGAACGAAGGCGACATCCATTGTTACGGCGCCTATATTTTGGATGAAAAGTCTAAAACGATTAAAAAAATCACTTCAAAAATAACATTAGTTGCGACAGGAGGAGCTGGTCACGTTTACAAAAACACCACCAATCCTACAATTGCAACAGGAGACGGAATCGCTTTTGTAGCAAGAGCAAAAGGAAATGTTTCCAATATGCAGTATTACCAGTTTCACCCGACCGCTTTATACAGTAAAATGGATGGTATGCTGTTTTTAATTTCCGAAGCCGTACGTGGAGATGGTGCAAGATTAAGAACAAAAAAAGGTGAAAAATTCATGCATAAATATGATGAGCGTGAAGAATTGGCTTCAAGAGACATCGTTGCAAGAGCGATTGATGCCGAAATGAAGATCACCGGAGACGAATATGTCGGTTTAGATTGCAAGGAAATGAATCATGAAAAATTCCTGGAACATTTCCCTAATATTTATAAAAAATGCAAAGACGAAGGAATCGATCCTTTCACGCAACTAATTCCTGTAGTTCCTGCTTGTCATTATTTAATGGGCGGAATTGAAGTTGACACAGACGGACAATCTTCTATCAGAAACCTTTTTGCCGTGGGAGAATGTACCAATTCCGGACTTCACGGAGCGAACAGACTGGCTTCAAATTCTTTGTTGGAAGGTTTGGTTTTCGGACATAATGCTGCTATGAAAACCGTTGATCTTTTAAATGAAAATAATTTCAACTTCGACGATCTAAAAGCCGTTCCGGAATGGAATGAAGAAGGTATGAAAATCATGGACGAAATGGTGATCGTTTCTTATCTAAGAAAACAGCTTCAGGAAATGATGAGCGATCTTGTAGGAATTGTAAGAAGCAACCGCCGTCTGAGTATGGCATTACAAAAACATCAGGAAATCGCCGCTGCCGTGAACGAAATTTACCACTACTCTATTCTTTCGCCGCAGTTATCGGAATTAAGAAATCTAACAACCGTTGCCCACCTCATCATTACCCAATCTATGGAAATGACGGAGAATAAAGGAGCGTTTTATAATAAGGATTTGGTATAATTTCATTTAATTAATGAAAACTCTGAATTTAAATATTCTTACAACAGTCAATATTTTATTCTATTCAAGAATAATAATTTCATTGATCTGTGGTGCCATGTTGATGTATTTTTTTTCAGGCGGAGATTTTAAAGCTAATAATACTTTTGATGGGATTATTATGATGGGATTAATTCTTATAGCTGCAATTTGTGGATTATATGGAATTACAATAATGAAGAAAATCTTAGTTCCATTATCAAAATATCCTTTAGTATTAAACCTTTTATGTAATATTAACGGCTTAGGAAAGCCAGATTATTATGGAAGTTTAAAATTTGATTTAAATAACATCATTAAAGACAACAAGTTACATCTAACGTTATATTATATCAATAATAATCAATACCCAATTTTACAGTTTGACAATAATAAAATCATTTATTACACTCAAGAATATGATTGGACAACATTTAAATGGAGTTATAAAATCGTACCTCAAGGGCGAAACGAAAAACAAGTGTTGGAATTTGAGGGAATAAATCAAAATAATATAAAAATAAAAGACAATATAGATTTTGAAAAAATAAACGCACGGGAGAACGAAGTTCTGCTACTTTTTGTGATTCATGATCTATTGTTCGGAAAAAGATCTTCATTTTATTACTAAAATTAAAAATATGAAAAGACCCGCATACGTTACAGATAAAGTTTTAAAACAATTCATTAAAAATGCTTTGGAGGAAGACATTCAGGATGGCGACCATTCTACCCTTTCTACAATTCCGAAAGACTTGGAGCAAAGCGCAAAACTTTTGGTGAAGCAAGATTGCATTCTTGCCGGAGTTGAATTGGCTGAAATTATTTTTAAAACTTTTGATAAAAACTTAAGAGTTGAAACCTTTGTAAAAGATGGTGACGCTGTGAAAGTTGGCGACGTTGCTTTTATTGTAACGGGAAGCGCAAGATCAATCCTCTCAACGGAAAGATTGGTTTTAAACTGTATGCAAAGAATGAGCGGAATCGCAACGCTTACTCATGACTGGGATTCAAGATTAATAGGAACTAAAACTAAACTTTTAGATACCAGAAAAACGACTCCCAACTTCAGGGTTTGTGAAAAATGGGCAGTAGCAATCGGCGGCGGAACCAATCACAGATACGGACTTTATGACATGATCATGCTGAAAGATAACCATATTGATTACAACGGAAGCATTACGAATGCTGTAAAAATGGCTAAAGATTATGTTAAAAAAAATAAAAAGAAGTTAAAAATAGAGGTTGAAACCAGAAACCTTGAAGAAGTACAGGAAGCCATCAAAGAAAAAGTGGACAGAATCATGCTTGATAATATGGATGTAAAAACGATGAAACAAGCGGTTAAACTAATTAATGGCGCTTGTGAAACCGAAGCATCCGGCGGAATTACCCGCGAACAGCTCAAAGAAATCGCTTCTACAGGCGTTACCTACATCTCTGCGGGAGCACTTACCCATTCTGCAGAAAATATGGATCTGAGTCTCAAAGCAGTGAAATAGCGTTGAATTT
The DNA here is from genome assembly GCF_024807225.1 of Chryseobacterium ginsenosidimutans. Lineage (GTDB taxonomy): Bacteria > Bacteroidota > Bacteroidia > Flavobacteriales > Weeksellaceae > Chryseobacterium > Chryseobacterium ginsenosidimutans. Next base: position 682,278 of record NZ_JANUCO010000001.1, on the reverse strand, counting down.
TTAATAAAAATGAAGCCTATTTGTTAAAAATTCAATAATGTGATTTTTTTCATATGAAAAGTTAATTATTATTTAATGCATTGTAAATCAAAAAAATAACCCTTATTAAGATCCATTAAAAATTAACATATAGTTAATATTAGTTAAAGTTTATTTCCCGAATTTTGCAGAAAATTAAATCTAACTATTACTAACGATTATGAAATTAATCAACAAATCAATGCTAACTGCGATAATTACATTATCAACAGCTAGTGTTTATTACGCTCAACAAGTTCAGGACACTGTTAAAGACACAAGATCCAAAGACATTGAACAAGTTGTACTAACCGGAGTTGCCGATATCGCTAAGGATAGAAAAACTCCTGTAGCGGTTTCAACAATCAAAGAAGCTCAAATTATTGAGAGATTAGGAAATCAGGAATTCCCTGAAATTCTAAATACAACACCTTCGGTTTATGTTACCAAAGGAGGTGGTGGTTTCGGAGACGGAACTATCAGAATCAGAGGTTTTGAAAATGCCAATATCGCAGTAATGATTAATGGTGTTCCAGTGAATGACATGGAAGGAGGTACTGTTTATTGGTCTAACTGGGCTGGTTTATCTGATGTAACTTCTGCAATGCAGGTACAAAGAGGACTTGGAGCTTCAAAATTAGCAATTGCTTCCGTGGGAGGAACCATAAATATCTTAACAAGATCTTCTGATAAAAAGCAAGGTGGAAATGTTACAGTTGGTGTTGGAAATGACGGATACTACAAAGCATCTTTTGCCTATAACACAGGAAAATCTGCAAAAGGTTGGTCAACTTCATTTTTATTGAGCAGAACAGCAGGATCTATGTATTTTGACGGTTCGCAATTTGAAGGATATAATTATTATTTCGCACAAGGGTATCAAACCAAAAACGGGAAGCATGATTTCCAGTTTACAATGACTGGTGCTCCACAATGGCACAATCAAAACTTTGCTAATACAATTGCAACCGACATTAAATACGGAAATGGTGTTGATGAACCGAATAGAAGATACAACTCTAACTGGGGATATTTAAATGGTAAGGAGTTTAGCCAGACAACTAACTATTATTCAAAACCTGTAATTTCATTCAACTGGGATTGGAAAATCTCTGAAAAATCAAAACTATCTACTGTAGGATATGCTTCTTTTGGTAGAGGTGGCGGAACAGGAATTTTAGGTGCAATTCCTGTGAAAAATGGTACAACAACTACAAGTACAGGGATAAATGCATTACCAAAAACAGCAGATGGTTTACTTCAATGGGATGAGATAGTAAAATGGAATCAAGGTCAGCCGAATGCTTTTGGAACAATAAGAACTAATCCTAATGGAAATCTAGTAAATAATTCTTCTTTAGGTATTATACAAAGAGCGAATGTCAATTCTCATGACTGGTATGGGTTACTATCGACATTTAATCATAAATTTAATGATAGCTTTAATTTCTCTGTAGGTATTGATACAAGATATTATTATGGTTATCACCCAGCTGTAGCCACTAATTTCTTAGGTGCAAACGGTTATTTTGAAAAAGGAAACCTAAATATGCAGCCAGGATATTTGATTAACCAAACTTCATCTGCAACTCCTTCAGCTAATCCTTTTGTAAAAGCAATAAAAGATGACAGTCAGATTCTAGGTAGAAATTATAATGGTGAGGTACTTTGGTATGGTGGTTTTGGACAATTGGAATACTCAACTGAGAAACTTTCAGCTTTTGTTTCAGGGGCTTTATCTAATCAATCTTACCAAAGAATTGACAACTGGGTAATCGACGGAGTTACGAAACAAAACGACCAAATCGTTAATACCAAAACAGGAATGAAAGATTTAATTGGATACAACGTAAAAGGAGGTCTAAACTATAATCTTGACAGCAATAATAACTTCTTTGGAAATATTGGATATATTTCTAAGCAACCGTTTTTAACAGCAGTTTATCCAAATAACAAACAAACCTTAAATCCAAATCTTACGAATGAGAAAATCTTCAGTGTAGAATTAGGATACGGATTAAGACTTGGTAAACTTCGTGCTAACGTAAATGTATATAGCACAAACTGGAAAGACAGATTCCAAAGAAAAACTGGTCTTACTGTTACTAATTCTGACAACATCCAAGTTCTTAATGCTTATGCAGAAATCTCAGGTTTACAAGAAATACACAAAGGGATAGAATTTGATGCAACTTATACTGTAAATAAATTTTTAGATTTAGATGCTGCTGCTTCTCTTGGAAATTATAAATATAAAGGAAATGCTGCGGGATCTGTATATGACGACAACAACGTACCAGTAAATTTAAAGGCTGGTTCTAACAGTACTGTTCTAGCATTAGATAATGTAAAAGTTGGTAACTCTGCACAGAAAAACGTTTCTTTAGGTGCTACAGTAAAACCTTTGGAAGGACTTAGAATATTTGCAAACTGGAGATGGTATGGAGATTTATATTCTAACTTTAGTATAAATGATTTTGACTCTTCTCTTGTTACTTCTACTTATACACCAGGTGCAATAGAAAAAGGCGCATTAAAACTTCCTGATTATAACTTATTAGATCTAGGAGCTAATTACACCTTGAATATTTCTAAGAAAAACTCTTTAACTTTCGGATTCAATGTGTATAATGTATTAGATACGACTTATATCTCTGAAGGTACTTCTAATATTCTTTCAGGACTTACACAGAAGAACTTCTCGACTGCAGCAGCTTACCAGGCATATTTAGCAACACCAGAATACAAAGGAATCAAACAAAGTAATAATGTATACTTCGGATTTGGAAGAACATGGTCTGGAACCGTTTCATTTAAATTCTAATAATCTAAAAAACATTAGATTTTATAAATACTAATCCCGGCTTTTCGCCGGGATTTTTGCTATATTTGCTTTCAGAAAAAAGAAAAAATAGGATTATGGATTTTTACAAAGTATTTCTTAGTGCCCATAAAGGTTTCGGGTATTTAGAATTGGTTTTAGTAGCCTTATTTATTATTGCATTATTAACGACCATGTTTGGGTTCAGCGGAAAAGTGAACAAGTTTTTAAAGAAAACTACGCTTTTCACGATGATCTTCTTCCATGTTCAGTTTTTGGTGGGAGTATGTTTATTATTCATATTTTCTCCGGGTTTCAAAGCTGCTTTGGACGCGGGAACATTAATGAAGGATCCATATTCAAGATTCCAATATGTAGAACATCCATTTTCAATGTTGGTTGCTGCAGTTTTGATGACAATCGTTAACAAAAAAGTGAAAGTTAATCCTACCATTTCTTTAGGAATTGTAATTATGGGATTAATTGCAGCCGGTTTATTCGCATTCGCGTTCCCTTGGGCAAGAGTCTTTGGGGCATAAATATATTAACATAATAATTTTTATTTAAATCAATGAAAGTAGCTGTAGTCGGTTCAACAGGAATGGTTGGACAAGTTATGCTTAAAGTTCTAGAAGAAAGGAACTTCCCTATCACAGAATTAATTCCGGTAGCATCGGAAAGATCTATTGGTAAAAAGGTGAAGTATAAACAGGAAGAATTTACGATTGTAAGCATAAAGGACGCTATAGCTGCCAAACCGGATATTGCAATTTTCTCTGCAGGAGGTTCAACTTCACTAGAATTTGCTCCCTTATTTGCAGAAGTCGGAACAACCGTGATCGACAATTCTTCAGCTTGGAGAATGGATCCTGACAAGAAATTGATCGTTCCTGAAATCAATGCTGATGTGTTGACGAAAGAAGATAAGATCATTGCAAACCCGAACTGTTCTACTATTCAGTTAGTAATGGTTTTAGGACCTTTGAACAAAAAATATGATTTAAAAAGAGTAATTGTTTCCACGTACCAATCTGTAACAGGAACTGGGAAAGCTGCTGTAGACCAATTAAACGGAGAGATCAGCGGAGACGAAACTATTGCAAAAGTATATCCTTATCAAATCTTCAAAAATGCATTGCCACACTGTGATGTTTTTTCGGATGACGATTACACGAAAGAAGAAATTAAATTAATGAAAGAGCCTAAGAAGATTTTAGGTGATGATACATTTAATTTAACGGCAACTGCAGTGAGAGTTCCTGTTCAAGGAGGTCACTCAGAAAGTGTAAACATCGAGTTTGAAAACGAATTCGAGCTTGATGAAGTAAGAAAAATCTTATCTGAAACTCCGGGAGTTGTGGTAATGGATAACGTGAAAAACAACGAATATCCGATGCCGCTTTACTCAGAAGGAAAAGACGACGTTTTCGTGGGAAGGATAAGACGAGATCTTTCACAGCCAAAGACCCTGAATCTCTGGATTGTGGCAGACAATCTGCGAAAAGGAGCTGCAACGAACGCAGTACAGATCGCAGAATACCTTGTAGCAAATAACTTAGTATAAACTAACAAAAATAAAAAGAGTCTCAAAATTGAGATTCTTTTTTTTATCAAACCTATGAACGTTCAAAAGATTAATAATAAAGATAAATTAGCCTTTCAAAAGCTGATTGCCGTTTTTGGAGTTATTCTCTTCATCGGAAAAATCGTCGCCTGGAAACTTACTAATTCCGACGCGGTCTTTTCTGATGCCATGGAAAGTATCGTGAATGTCATCAGTGCATTTATGGGGCTTTATTCTCTCTATCTTGCTGCAAAACCTAAAGACGAAGAACATCCTTACGGACATGGAAAAGTAGAATTCGTGACCTCAGGAATCGAAGGTGCTTTGATTGCCATTGCCGGAATCATGATTATTTATGAAGGTGTAAACAGTTTAGTTGTCGGAAAAATTTTAAATAAACTCGATTGGGGAATCTGGATCATTGCAGCAACAGCGATTGTCAATTATTTTCTGGGATATATTTCCATTAAAAAAGGGGAACAGGAAAATTCTTTGGTTTTAATTTCATCCGGAAAACACCTGCAATCAGACACCATTACTACTCTTGGCGTTGTCATAAGTTTGGTTGTCGTTTATTTTACTAAAATTTATTGGATAGATTCTGTTGTAGCCCTTATTTTTGGAGGTTACATCATCGTTGTCGGATATAAGATCGTTCGTAAATCTTTAAGCGGAATTATGGATGAACAAGATCCTGAATTATTAAATCAGATCATTAAAGTTCTTGAAGATAACAGAAGAACTGAATGGATCGACGTACACAACATGAAAATCCAGCAGTTCGGAGCCAATCTACACATTGATGCACATATCACTTTACCTTGGTATTACAGTCTTCGTGACGCCCACAACGAGATGGAAAAGATGATTATTCTTTTAGCCGAAAACATAAATAGAGATATCGAGTTTAATTTTCATATGGATGATTGTAAGCCTATTTCGTGTCCTCTCTGTCAGATAAAAGACTGTCCTGTCCGCGAAAAAGATTTTGTAAAAAGAGTGACATGGACTCCGGAAAATGTGACTCGAGTGGATAAACACACGGTGGATCATTAATGCACCAAAACACATAACATTCTAACGATCAACTAAATTGATAAATTTTTCATTTAATTATTTATTGTTTGGAAAAGCCTTATATTCAATAAAAATTAAACCATGAAAAAATACATTTTACTTTCCATCTTTGGAACAGCTCTCTTAAACTGTAAAAACATGCCAAACACAAACAGTGAAAATAAGGCTCAGGAAATTCTTTTTAGTGATTCTAAAAATTCTGATATCATCAAACTAAAAAAAGGAGGAAGCATTGCTTTAAAAATAGAGGAAAACCCGTCAACAGGTTATCATTGGGCAATAGAGACAGAAAAAAACTGTTCGGTTGCGATTGATAACGACACTTACAAACAAAATGACAGTGCTCCGGGAATGGTGGGAGTACCAGGAATCAGAACCTTAGACGTTCTGGGTAAAGAAAATGGGAAATGCAAAATTGATTTCAAAAATACAGCTCCTGCAGGTGAGATCACTGAAACAAAAACGATTTATTTTGTTGTAGAAAACTAATAAAGACTAACAGTTACTCTATTTTCTTTCTATAATAAAACATCGGAATAATCAGCAATAAAATCAAAGGCTGGATCACAAATCTCCTCATATAGAAAGAAAATAGATAACCGATATCGAATCTGTCATTAATACAATACAGATAAATCGGGAAAGTGATGAGGAAAATTATCGTAATTAAAATCATACCCTGGATCGTCCATTGTTTATTTTTAAACCAAAAATGGATGATTAAACATGAAAAAATTAAGTTTAAAACAAATCTGAACAAATATCCGATGATTAATTTTCCCCATTCAAAAGGCGGAAACGGAATATTTTTATTCGCTTCATGAAAATAATTGAGAAAAGGGTCGTAAAAGATCTGGTCTTCAAGCGCTCTCACACTTACAAGTCCAAAAACTCCGACGATGACGAGAAACCAGCTAAGAATTTTCATGTTTTAAAGCAAAAAATTTAATCCAAACCAACCAAAGAACAACAACCGTCCCGTAAATAACCGCCGGAAAAACATAATCATGCGAAATTTTTGCATATTGTTTGTAATCCGTCACTACGATATTCAGCCCGATAATTCTCAATACATTCATAATATAAAGCAAAGCAAGACCAATCAATACGAAAACAAATGTCTTTTTTCCTTTGTAGAAGGCAAAAACAAAAGCTACAAAGAGAATCATCACCGAAATAGCATTGCAGCCTTCCACCATTCTTGTCGGATATTGATTTTTTACATAAAAATAAACCTGCTCTCCTTTCACATCATCATAAAGCTGAGTCTGATACCCAAATACATTTTGGATATAGCGCACCTGCTCAGCAATCATTCTCGAAAAAGGATCTAGACCTTCATCCTGAAAACTGTTGAGATAAAACTGATACGCAAAAAGCAACACCAGATAAATGATGATGAAGCGCAACAGAATGCTTAAAACTGGTTTGAAATCCTTTAGCATATTGCAAATATAGAAATTAGCTTGTAAATTACTATATTTGTTTCATCTATGAATTCCGAAAACGTCAAGCGATTTTTTGAAAATTATACCGGTAAAAACTCTTCTGAGTTTATTATTTTAGCTCAAAGCGGTTCTGCGAGAGTAAATTTTTTGGCTAAAACCGGAAATACAAAGTATATTATTACCTACAACGAAAACATTCAGGAGAACGAAAGTTTTTTGTATTACTCTGAAATTTTCTCAGATTTACACCTCAATACTCCTAAAATCTTTAAAATTTCTGATGACAGGAAAACTTATATTCAGGAATTTTTGGGAGAAAATACACTTTCGGAAGTTATTTCAAAAGAAGGTTTGTCTGAAAATGTAAAATCTTTGGTAAAACAAACCTTAAAAAAATTGTATCAGTTACAAATTTCGACGCAGGATAAAATAGATTTCACCAAGACATTTGAATATGAAAGTTATGATGAACTTCCTGTAACGCACGATTTATATTATTTTAAAAATTTTGTAGCTGATGTTCTGGAACTGGAATATCATAAATCTACTCTTTTAAAGGAGTTCAAACAAATCGTGAACCTCATCGAAAATCTTGAACCGAAAGGTGTAATGATCCGCGATTTTCAGGCAAGAAATATCATGGTGAATAAAAAAAACGAGGTTTCATTTATCGATTATCAATCGGCTATGAAAGGTCCTTTGATGTATGACGTGATTTCGTTTCTGTTTCAGGCTAAAGCCAATTTTCCTAAAGATTTTAAAAATGAAATGCTTGATTTTTATAGTAAACAATTTGAAAATCAAGAAACTCAATCTCAACTAAAAGACTCGGTGAAGCCAATTCAGTTGATGAGATTCTTACAGGTTTTAGGCGCGTATGGCTTTAGAGGATTGATACAGAGGAAACAACATTTTATTGCAAGCATAGAAAAAGGAATTGAAAATATTACCGAATTTGCAAAAACCTGGGAAAAAATGAAAAATTATCCCGAGTTGGAAAAAGTGATTAAACAACTCAGTTTGGAGAAAACGCAATTGAAAATTGAAGAAGTTTTGAATAACTAAAGTCTTCGACAAGCTCAGACTGACACTGATTGAATAGCGCTTGATTTAATTTTAAAAAGTTAGTATTAGCGATGTCATCCTGAGGTTCTCGAAGGATTTATAAAGAGTAAATTCCACGAGATTCCTACGGAATAACAAAAGTGGCTGAAAAAAGCGACGGGAAAATTAACAATAAACTATATGGACTTAATGGTTTCAAATAAAAAATTTAAAAAAATAGAAAATGCTACACATCGACATACACAGTTTTTCGTACAAAAAAGGAGGAATTCCGAAAGATGATACAGGAAACGGAGGTGGTTTTACGTTCGACTGCCGCGGAATTCTGAATCCCGGAAGAGTGGAAGAATATAAAATCCAGACCGGAAATGACATCGGTGTTCAGGAATATCTGGAAACGAAAACCGATATGCCAAAGTTTTTAGAATTAATTAAAAGCTTAGTATCCATCAACATCGACAATTATCTGGAAAGAGGTTTTGAAAATCTTCAGATTAATTTCGGATGTACGGGAGGACAACACAGATCGGTATATTCTGCGATTAAAATCGCTCATTTTGTTGAAGAAAAATACGGTGAAAAAGTTGAAATCAGCCTTCACCATGACGAACAACACCAACTTAATATAGGTAATAAGTAATTGGTAATGAGTAATGTTTTTAACTTCGTTAATTATATTATTTATACATCATCATTTATTACTCATCACTCATTATTTATAAAATATGAAGGCTTTAATTTTCGCTGCAGGAAAAGGAAACTAGACTAAAACCTTTCACAGATCATCATCCGAAAGCATTGGCAAAAGTAAATGGCATCGCGCTTTTGGAAAGAAATATTACGTATCTTAAAACTTTCGGGATCAAAGATTTTGTAATTAATGTTCATCATTTCGGAAATCAGATTGTTGATTTTTTAAAACAAAACGACAATTTCGGATGCCAAATTGAAATTTCCGACGAGTCTGAAGAACTCTTGGAAACCGGTGGCGGCTTGATTTTTGCCAAACGATTTCTCGATCACGGCGAAGATTTTTTAATCATGAATGCCGATATTTTAACCAACATAAATATCACAGATCTTGTAGAATACCACAAAAAGATAAAAGATTTTGCTACATTAGCCGTTTCGGATAGAGAAAGCTCAAGGAAATTGCTTTTCAATGATGATTTGGTTTTAAGAGGCTGGCTGAATGTGCAAACCGGTGAACAGAGACTCGCAGAATTCAACAAAGGATTCAAGGCATTGGCTTTTAGCGGCGTTCACTGCATCAATCCGAGTATCTTTGAAAAGATAAAAAGAAAGGGCAAATTTTCTGTTATGGAAGAATATCTGGACTTAATGCAGACCGAACATATTCACGGTTTTGTACACGACAGTATTCTGATAGACGTAGGAAGACCGGAATCTGTAATAGAAGCCGAAAAACATTTTAAATAATTTTGCAATGAGAATGGAAGGAAACAGAGACGAAAGTTTGGTGAATCCTGAACTTGACAGTAACGAAACTAAGCTACAAAACAGCCTCAGACAAAAAAACTGGGACGAAACCATCATGAAAGACAGCTGGATGGTTTTCAAGGTGATGGCGGAGTTTGTGGACGGCTATGAAAAATTAGCCAAAATAGGACCTTGTGTTTCTATTTTTGGTTCTGCAAGATTAAAACCTCAAAGCAAATACTACAAAATGGCGGTAGAAATTGCAGAGAAAATCACAGCGATCGGTTTTGGAATCATTACCGGCGGCGGTCCAGGAATCATGGAAGCGGGAAACAAAGGCGCTTTCAATGCACACGGAAAATCGATCGGATTGAATATTGATCTTCCTTTTGAGCAGCATTTTAATCCTTATATCAATAAATCATATTCCATGAACTTTGATTATTTTTTCGTGAGAAAAGTAATGTTTGTGAAATATTCTCAAGGTTTTATCGTAATGCCGGGAGGTTTTGGAACTTTGGATGAGCTTACGGAAGCCATGACTTTAATTCAAACCAATAAAATCGGCAAGTTTCCGATTGTTCTGGTAGGATCCGAATTTTGGAGCGGACTTTTGGATTGGTTTAAAGAAACTTTGCTTAAAGAAAAAATGATTCACGAGGAAGATCTGGATCTTTATCGGGTGGTAGACACTGCTGACGAAGCGGTAGCTCACATTAAAGCGTTCTACGATAAGTATTCTGTAAACGTTAATTTTTAATTGGCATATTATTTGTCACTTAATACAAACAAGCATGATTGTAAATCTATTAATTAAGATGAAAAAACTTTTATATATAACAGGAATTTTAACATTTTTTGTGTTAATGAGTTTCACGTATGTAGACTTTTTCTCTTCAATGACAAAAGTGGATTATATTGATGGAAGCAAGACATTGAAGTTCACCACAAAAATGAATACGAATCATATTTCGGATGCTATTAAGATTAATCCTAACACAGCAGGATTCGAGGCAGAAGTAAAAAAATATGTAAATAATAATTTTGATGTGTATGTCAATGGCTCGCCAAAAACAATAACCTTCACCGGAAGTCAGGTAAGCGGAGAAACTGTATGGGTATATTTTGAAGCCGGAGGCGTTTCGGATATCAATACCTTAAAGATAAAAAACACGATACTTTTAAGCGCTTTTCCGAAGCAGATCAATATTGTTACTGTTGCTTACAAAGGAAGTCAGAAAGTAATGAACTTCCAAAGAGGAAAAGAAGTGAATGAAGTTTCATTTTAGAAAAAAATTTAAGTTAGTTAATATAAGCCACTGCAATTGCGGTGGTTTTTTTGGTTACATTTATGTTATGATTGAAATTATAATTTCAGATTATATAAACTACATAAAAGATTTTGAAATATTAATACGAGAAAAACATCATCTAAATGAAAATGAAAGAACTGTTGCCGGAATTGGAACCCGTTTTGAAAGAAAAGGAATTGTCGGTGAGTATAATTACTGGTTCCATGGAAGCGGATGCAGCTTAGAAATTAATGAAACTGAGTGTCATTATAATTATTTTATAAATAACATCACTTTTTCTATATGGAATTTTAGACAGTTTATAGTGATACATACAAAAACTTATATCTAACTGAAAAATATTTAGAACTTGAATTATATAGATTGATTGAAAAAGATGTTTTATCTTGGAATATAGAAGAATATGTGGTTTATCAGACTTATCATTATAAATTTAAATAAAAAAGACTGCCTAATAAAAGACAGTCTTCCTTATTTTAAAATATTAGAACTCAATTAATTAACTGTAATATCGTCTAATTGATATGTTGTTGTAATTCCAGAACTGTTTCCTGTATACTTAAATACTATAAATCCATTACCAGTAAGGGCACCTGGAAGGTTATATGTACCTGCCGGAGCTAAAGTTCCGTAACCACTTGCAGGTGCTGTAGGGAATGTAAAGTTAGAAGTAATCTCATTCAAAGTAGCAGTAGAAAGATCTGCACCCGGTGTATAATTCGTTGTTGTATACACTTTAAGACCAGCACCGTTGTAGAAACCTACTGTAGTTCTAAATGCCAAAGTATTAGCAGCTGTAAAATCTACAGGCACCATGAAATAGGTTTCATAAGGTGTACTTGCAGCCCCACCGTTCGCCGTTAATTGTATATATTTATTACCGTTAAAAGATCTTACTTCCCAATATCTGTTTCCAACATAAGCGTAATTTAAATATTTAGGAAAATTATTGAAATAAGGACTTACAGCTGGATAACTTTCAAAGTTTTCTGTAAAAGAACCAGAATAAGCAATAGCTGAACCTCCTAAAATTCCTTCAGCAAAACGCTCTTTTGTAAAATTGATATCGCTTACTCCTCTGATAATATTTTGATAAGGAGCAGTTCCTGTACCATATTTACTTACAACCAAAGTGATATCTCCACTTTTATCAGGAATCATATAAGATGACGGTTTGAAAAACCCATCAGTTCTTACAATTCCTGTATTTCCTACAGCATCAACCAGGTTTCTGTTTGTATCAACATTAGCACCAGAAGCATCTTTATTCATTAAAGATAAACCAATTTCGCCTTTTGTAAACTGTACATTTTTAATGATTGCTAAGGTATTAACATATCTAGCATCTTGTTTAATTTGAGCCAACGTTAATTCCTGAGGAACAATATTTACAATCTCAAGACCAGATCCGTTACAAACACCACCGATATATCTACCGATAATAGATTCAGGAATTCTACCAATCGCAAAATCAGGATCTGTAACTCCTAACGTAATTACATCGTTTGATTTTCCGATAACCATTCCATTGGCTTTAATTCTGATATGCGCTCCTACAGGAAAATCTGTATAGTTTAAAGATTTATTAAGCCCTAAAACCAAACCTACAGTTGGATTTTGTGGTTTATCCTGGAAAACAAGAGTCTTGTAAAAATTCCCGTTTGCATCAGATGAAATAACATATCCATCAAAAATTACAGCCGGGTGTGTAGCATCTTGCGCAGGGATTGTATAAACTCCTGCAGCTGGAGACAATGCTACAACCTGTGCCATCGTCATAGTAGCAGCATCAAATTTATTATTACACGTAATCTCTGGTGCATCCCATTTATCATCGTGGATACACGCGATTTGGGTAGCTCCTAATACAACTGCACCCAAACTCATCTTTAAGAAATTTTTTATATTCATTTTTTATTATTTCTATTGGTTACTTTTTTTTAGAATCTAACTTGTAAGTTTACAAAATAAGAACGCCCTTGTGTGTACCAGTATTTTGGGGCAAAATTTGGGTTCTTACTGTTATAATCGTTTTCAAAATCTACATTTCCGTTTGAGCTTCTGATTTGCTCAAAACCTCCTGTAATATATTTTGTGTTATCAAGGATATTATTAACAGATCCTGAAATCAACACATAATATTTACCGATAATCCAAGATTTCCCAACGTTTGCATTCACAAAGAATGATGAAGGAAGCTGAACCTGTCTCATATAACGTTCGATCTTCGGATCATCAAGATTCACAAATGGAGTGTTGCTGTTGTTATTTTGGATAAATTCATCTGTTCTAAGGATAGCAGAAGGATCAAGATTATTATCATCAAGATAATTCCAGCTTGCTCCAAACCACCAATATTTCGGTGAGTTATATCTAAATCCCGCAGAGAAAGCTTTCTGAGCTGTTCCTCCAACTTTGAAATCTTTGATATAAGCTGTACCTAAATTAGCATACGGAGCAGCCATTACGTCTGATGAAATATATACATTCGGATTGTTTGTATATTTATATTCTCCCCAGCTTGCAACACCTTGTAAAGATAATGTTGGTAAAATTTTAACATCAACTCCTAACTCTGCACCCATGTTTCTTTTGTTAACGTTCGACATTGTCTGGGTAACAAATGCACTTGCCGTTTTATCTTCAGTACCTCCAGTATCAGAATTATCAACACTTAATGTTAATCCATCTGCAAAGAATCTCTGAACATTGGTGTCGTTTTGTGTATTCACAAGATAAGCAGTCGCTCTTACTTTTAAGAAAGGGGTAGACATTACGTAACTGATGTCGTTTGCACTTACTACTGCATTTTTAATATTTGGAACTGTATAGTTATTAACTCTTCCGTTGATGAAAATATCTTCTAAGAAAGGCGCCTGAGAGAAATATGCTCCGTTGTAAACAAAGAAGTTTCTACCATTAAGTCTATAGATAATTTGTCCTTTCAAGCCATAATTCCAGTAATTATAATCTTTGCTTTTTCCAAAAGATGTATTCTGGTAAAGATAATTTTGAAATAACCCTTCTCTGCTTGATGTAGAATATCCAACTAAACCGCTTACAAAAACATCGAACTGTCCTGTTGACAATTTAAGACCCGGATTTACTTTTACCTCTTGTCTTCTAAGAATATAATCGTAATTTATTTTGTCTCCTACATGCTTTTGAGTTTCGGTGTCATTCATATTATAGAAACCAGTAGATCCTGTTCTGTTTGAATCTGCATAAGGATCTACATTCAAAGCATAATTAGCCCCTAATAAATCGTTGATTTCTCTATAATATTCTGACTTGAAATTCTGATAAGAAACGTTTAATAAAAATCTTGTCTTATCATTGAAGTTATAAGTATAATGCGTTGCAGCATTAAAAATCTTATCATCACTCACATCATTTACAAGGAAATATTTTGCGCTACCATCAGCACTACCGCGGTTAGCAGCATACAAATTATTCCAATTGATCTGGGTAACATCTGTATTATTATTTGTCCAATTTTGATTTGCTTCATTATACCCGTCTAATAGTGCAGTATACTGGTCAGCAGGCGTATTATTATGTAATTGACTAAAAATAATACTATTTAAATAATAACTAGGTAGTTTTTTGTAATAAGTCGGAGATGGGTTTCTGTGCATTCTGCCAATCTAATCTAGACCCTTTATCTTTTCCGAATTGGTAAGAAGCAGTCGTCCATAAATTAGATTTCTTGTTGATTTTCCAGAAATCCTGTAATTGGAAGATCGGCTGAAAACCTTTTCTTACCCTTTCATTTCTTTTTTCTCCATCTTGCCATCCCCAGTAAGAGTTGTAATGTACGCCTCTGTAATCATAAACCTCCTGCGTACTTGGGCTTGATGTAGACCTTCTGTAGGGAGAAGCAAATGCATTGAAAGTAATAGAATGGTTATCATTAAATTTTTTCTCCACACCCAAATAAGTCCCGTAAGCATCATAGAAAGTTCCTTCCTGGATACCTTCTTCTGCCCATCTTTTAGCACCCATTACGGTAAATGCCCAACCTTTTTTACTCATTCCAGAAGTATACCTCAAAGAAACTCTCTGACGGTAATTCCTGTTGGTAATAGAATAAGTAGCCTGAAATCCTTTTCTGTATTCGCTGGCTTTAGTATTTTTATAAATAACTCCACTAGCACCACCAAAAGCATATTCGGAAGGTGAATGGTTTGAAGAAATTTCCGGATATCTTACAATTTCGTTAAGACCACCCCAGTTAGAAAAATCTACATTTCCATTATCCGATTTCACCATGGAGACACCATTCATCATATTTTCAGAAGTTCTTCCGTCAATACCTCTTGGTCGGAACCAATATGCACCCAGATCAAAACTAGCAATTCTGTTGAAAACATCTTGAGAAGATTGTAATAAACCAACTGTAGAAGCTTGTCCGCTATTGCTGTCTTCGTCGTCACCATTACTATTATCGATAATGGCTAAACCCTGATCCGTACTCGTAAGTGTAGAATAAAGGGTAACAATCCCTAGATCCTTTTTCTTCTCATTGGCTACGTCAAACTCCATTACTTTGGTTTCGTAATTCGGTTTCGTAATCACAATTTGGTAATGTCCCGGCATCAAATCTACAAACTGGAAGTATCCAATTTTGTCTGCCGTTACATCATTGTCATTCCCTTTAAGATCTACTTCTGCCCTTTCGATAGGTTTTCCATCTGCATCTTTAAGATACGCTGAAACTGTAGTCTGCGCAAAATAATAGGAAGCAGGAAGCAAAGTAAATAAAGAGACTAATGATAGTTTTTTAATCATGTGTATATTTATTTTTTTTGTACTTTTCTCTTTAATTTTCAACACTTTAAAAGCTGGGGAGGCAAATTTAGTCAAAATTTACAATTAACAAACTTTTTAACGTTATTTCTTCTTAACATGACAATCTTTTAAGAATCATTATGTAAGAAAACACAAATACCACATTTTAAATTTACAAATATTTAAAATTGTATGAATTAAAAAAAAGTAAATTAGCAAATTAAATAATATTAATAATAACTCTAAAGAAGATGAAGAAATTTTCGAGTTTGTTTGCCATTATTTTTTCAATCATGGCATTCTCACAACAACAGGGAAAACTGAGAAAAGTAGCAACAGTAGGTTTTTTAAATGTAGAAAACCTTTGGGACACAATTCGCTCAGCAGATTATATCGACGGAACCAAAGATGTAAAGAATCCTGCTTTTCACAGAAGCATTCCTCTTGATTCCATTAAATTTTTAGAAGCAGAAAAATACGATGGAACTTGGAGCGACGGTGCTTTAATAGGTAAAAAAGTAGTAAGATACCAAAGCGGATCTGACGAATTTACCCCAAAAAGCGGAAAAAATTATGGCACTAAAGTTTACAAGGCAAAATTAGCCAACGAAGCGAAAGTAATTTCCGAAATGGGAGCTCAGTACACAAAAACAGCTCCTGCCATTGTAGGTTTAATTGAGGTCGAAAACCGACAGGTGATTCAGGATCTTGTGAATGAACCGGCATTGAAAAAGTATGATTACGGAATTATTCATTACAATTCTTATGACTACAGAGGAATTGATATTGCTTTAATTTATCAGAAAAGAAGATTTACCCCAACAAATTCATTAAAAAAAGAACTAAAAGTTTTCGGTGATGATGGGAAAAGAGAATACACAAGAGATATTTTGGTGGTAACAGGTTTCTTGGATAACGAAAAAGTGGCGTTCTTTATGAATCACTGGCCTTCAAGAAGAGGTGGTGAAGCGATTTCGTTACCAAAACGAAATGCCGCAGCAGCTTTATTGAAACAACAAATGGACAGTGTAAGAGCAGCAGATCCTACAACAAAACTGTTTGCAATGGGCGATTTTAATGATGATCCTGTAAGTTCAAGTTTAAAAAATCACCTGAAAGCTCAGGCAAGTCCGAAAGATTTAAGCGATACCAATCCTTATCTAAATTTAATGTATCCTTTATATAAGAAAGGTGTGGCATCATTGGCGTATCAGGATGCTCCGAATTTGTTTGACCAGATTATTGTTTCTAAAAATTTAGTGACAGATCAGGTAACAAAAGATTATTCGGTATACAAAGCAGAAATTTTTGCTCCTGCTTATTTAGTAAATAAAGAAGGAAATTACAAAGGCTATCCTTTCCGATCCTGGAATGGGGATCAGTTTACAGGTGGTTACAGCGATCACTTCCCCGCATTTGTAATTCTCCAGAAAGAACCATAAAGATGTAAGGCACTCAAAATGAGTGTCTTTTTTTTATGTACATTTATGATTATGAAAAACTTACTCTTATTATTCATTATTTTTCTTTTACCATTGAGTTGCACAGCACAGACTGATCCTAAAAGTGATAAAGAGAAATCTGAGATGAAACCTTCGAAAAACGATGATGGCGAATGGGATCTTACGGTTATTGATACTCAGTTTGATTATTTTCTGAATGCCGTTGCCAAACCAATCAGTCAATATTCAGAATCTTATTTAAAAACAAGAAATACGCTTTTGGCAAGCGAATGGAATTCTTATTATTCTTCCGGAAGATATAGAAATGTCATAGAATCATCAATTGATTATGATCCAAAAGAAAAGTACGGATTAAAATTTGAGTACAAATTGTATCAGGTTTTTGCATACGTGAATTGGAAGTATGGATTGCGTATGAGTGGGCTTTCAGGAAGCGACACAACAAGATATTAAAAAAGGTTCAGAGTAATTCTGAACCTTTTCATTTTTATAAATAGTTTAAAATTATTTGTTGAATAATTCTTCTACTTTATCCCAGTTTACTACAGAGAAAAACGCTGCAACGTAGTCTGGTCTTCTGTTTTGATAGTTTAAATAATAAGCGTGCTCCCAAACGTCAAGTCCTAGAACCGGAGTTCCTTTTACGTCTGCAACAGGCATTAACGGGTTGTCTTGATTTGGAGTTGAAGATACAGAAACAGAACCGTCAGCATTTTTTACCAACCAAGCCCATCCAGAACCGAATCTTGTTTTAGCAGCATCAGAAAAATCAGTTTTGAATTTTTCAAGACCTCCATAAGCTTCGATTGCAGCTTTTACATTTCCTACAGGCTCATTGCTTCCTCCTGGAGTTAAGATTTCCCAGAACAAAGAGTGGTTAAAGTGACCTCCTCCGTTGTTTCTTACCGGTGCTTTGTCAGTTCCTGTCTGGCAGATTTCTTCAATTGTTTTTCCTTCCAGGTCAGTTCCTTTAATGGCATTATTTAAATTGTCGATATATGCTTGATGGTGCTTCGTATGGTGGATTTCCATTGTTTTTGCATCAATAGTCGGTTCCAATGCATCGTAAGCATATCCTAGTTTTGGTAATTCAAATGACATAATTTTATTTTTAATGTTATTATTCAAATTTAGCCATAATTTGAGCTATTTTCAAAAAATGCGTATTATTTTAATAAATCTTTAACATTGATATATTCATTGATTTCATATTATTTTTTTATTAACCAATATTATCCCATTGCCATTTGCTGCCGTCATAAGTTGCAGCATAGGTATTTCCATCTTTTCCTGTCACAAAAACATTCAACATGTTCGGCGAAGTGGAAATGGCAGAAAGTGTAGAACCTTCTTCAAAAACCATATCTCCGATTGGCCACCATCCTGCCCATTTATTGTTGGTTTGAGGCCCTTTTGCGGCAGTCCAGACTCTACCGTCTGTACTTATTCCGAAAATATCTATATTTTCCGGAGAATGATTCGCCACCGAAATTGTAGTTCCTGGTGTAAATTTCCCTGCTTGTATATTTTCCCAACCTTTCCATCCTGTAGCCGGAGACCATGAAGCTGTTATAGAATCGCCATCCACATTTACAGCGAACAGCTCAATAAGGTTTTGTTTTCTTGAAACGGCAGTGACTTCAATTCCCGGGATAAGTTTATCATAATCTATAAAATAAAACCAGTTGATCCATTTCCCTGAAGATGAAGGATCATAACTTGTGGAATAAACCCTTCCATCCAGCCCCACAACAAAGACATCCAATATTCCTGCAGATCTGGAAACCACAGACAGAGCGGTACCAGGAATTCCTTGCAATCCGCCAATCGGCCACCAACCGGCCCATACATTTTTGGTTTGAGGTCCTTTTGCAGCAGTCCAAACCTGTCCGTCTGTTCCTAAACAAAAAATATCAATCATATTGGCACTTCTGGAAGCTCCCGCCACTTTTGTTCCCTGCACAAAAACACCGTCAAGAACAGGAATCCATCCATTAAACTCACCATATTTCATCCCATTCGTATTTGTCATTAGCTGAACTAAAGCTTTACTGTTCCAAACTCTGCCGTCTAATCCGATAACCAAAATTTCCACCTGTCCGCTTTCAAAATTTCCTACAGCAGTGATGGGTGCATCCACGGAAGCCATTCCTTTTGTATCGCCCCATTTTCCTGAATTGCTCAATTTGCTGTAATTCCAGTAAAAGCCTATTTTATTTTCATTATTAACTTTATAAACAGTACTTTGAATAAATTTTCCGTGTTTTATAGCCGTTGAAACACCTCTTCCTTTTCCCCACTCCAAAACTGCTTCTATATCAGCCGTATATTTTCCGTAATGCCCCGTCCATGTTACCGTATATCCTTCATTATTAGTTTTATATCCACTATAAGGAATCGAATATTCGATAGTAACGGGTTTAAATAATTTTGTACCGAAAAAGAGATCCTTGAACCAACCGTAAAGCTTATCAAAAACATATGCAACTATAGCTCCGACAATGGCTCCGACTGCCGCTCCTACAATAGTTCCGATCGGTCCGAATCCCGTTCCGATAGCTGCGCCAATTTTCGCTCCGGCTATTGCACCTGCTGCTGCTGAAAGATATTTAATGACTTCTTCTTTTGCTTTAGCAGCAATCTGATCCATAAGCTTTTCCAATCCTTCCGAAGAGCGGATAGACATCGCAAGTACAACGGTGCATTTTCTGGGCCAGCCTTTGCCATAATCAAGATTAAAATTTGCAAAATTTTTGATTTCTCCTCTATTTTTCCAGTTTACCACATTCCCATTGTCCCATCCTCCTTCCAGATCTACTACAGGAGCTTTAATTGAATTACCAAATCCATCAATTTTCACAGCCTGTACAAAAACATGGTCGCTCCCTGCGCTTGTTGCTCCTGTTTCTTCGTTGCAGCGTAATTGGGTGACGTTCAGCATGAAATTAGAATTCCCTTTATTTAAAAAGTCAACTTTTAAGCTCATTGGCTTTGTAGTAACATTTACTTTACTAAAAAGAGTATCTGTAATGACTATTTTATTTTGTAAATTCTTCAATAAAACAAGATCTGAGACTTTTGGGAGAGAACCTCCCTGAATTACTTTTTGAACCCCTTTTTGCAGCTCAACTTGAGGAATTGTACTAAGATAGTTTTTAATATTAAATTCAATACTATCATTATTTAAAGCATACTGTCTGGGATTATTGATACTGAGTAACGCCTTGTGCGCTGCAGAAAGTACGCTGTCACTTATTTTGTTTGCGATCGGAAGATATTTCGGATCTAGATCTTCTCCCTTAATTGTTCTAAAATTTTCCATAGTGTTTTAATTTAAATTTGTCTATTAAATATAAAAATATTTAAACGATTTATTAGAATTTAAATTAATTTAATGAGGAATACCTAAAACAAATGGGTTTTTAATATAAAAACAAAAAAACCGCTATTGATAGCGGTTTTTCATTATTTAACGGAGAAAATACTCCTTTATTTATTCATAGACATCAAGAATTCTTCGTTATTACGAGTTCCTTTGATGTTTTTATTTACAAACTCCATTGCTTCTATTGGATTCATTTCAGCAAGGTATTTTCTTAGAATCCACATTCTCTGAGAGGTCACTTCATCTAAAAGAAGATCGTCTCTACGAGTACTTGAACCTACTAAATCAATTGCCGGATAGATTCTTCTGTTGGCAATTTTTCTATCTAATTGAAGCTCCATGTTACCCGTTCCTTTAAATTCTTCAAAGATAACTTCGTCCATTTTAGAACCTGTATCGATAAGAGCGGTTGCAATGATCGTTAAAGATCCGCCTCCTTCTATTTTTCTCGCTGCTCCGAAGAATCTTTTCGGCTTGTGAAGAGCATTCGCATCAACACCACCGGAAAGCACTTTTCCAGATGCAGGAGTTACTGTATTGTAAGCTCTTGCTAATCTTGTAATTGAGTCTAATAAAATCACAACATCGTGTCCGCATTCTACCATTCTTTGCGCTTTTGCAAGAACAAGATTGGCTACTTTTACGTGTTTGTCTGCTGCTTCATCAAATGTAGAGGCGATAACTTCCGCATTTACACTTCTTTCCATATCGGTAACTTCTTCCGGACGTTCGTCGATCAAAAGAACCATCATATAGACTTCAGGGTGATTGGCTGCGATAGAATTAGCGATATCTTTCAGCAACATTGTTTTACCCGTTTTTGGCTGGGCAACAATCATTGCTCTTTGTCCTTTTCCGATCGGTGCAATTAAATCTACAATTCTTGTCGCCATTGTAGAATTACTTCCTGATAAATTGAATTTCTCTTCCGGGAATAATGGCGTAAGATATTCAAAAGCAACACGGTCTTTAATGAAAGCTAAATCGCGACCGTTAACTTCAGTTGGTTTTAATAAAGAAAAATATTTTTCTCCTTCTTTCGGAAGTCTTACAATTCCTCTTACCGTATCTCCGGTTTTAAGGCTGTAATTTCTGATCTGAGCCGTAGAAACATACACATCATCCGGCGAAGAAATATAACTGAAATCTGATGAACGTAAGAAACCATAATTATCCGGTAAAATCTCCAAAACACCTTCAATAGTTACCAGTCCGTCGAAACTATACTCTTTTTTCTGTTCGTGGTGTTCTTCCTGTCTGTCAGAATGCTGCTGTTGTTGCTGTCTGTTCTGATTTTGATTAGGATTATTCTGGTTAGGATTCTGATGCTGGTTTTGACCTGAATTCTGATTTTGGTTAGGATTTTGACCCTGTCCCTGATTAGGGATTTGATTAGAACCTTGGTTTTGGTTAGGATTCTGGTTCTGATTCTGATTTTGATTTTGATTCCTATGTTGGTTTCCGCTGTTATGTTGCGGATTGTTGTGTTGTCCTTTTTGAGGTCTAGCCTGATGTTGAGGGGTATTTGGCTTTTCTTCTGTGGGAGCAGATTCTTGGGATTCTGTGTTTTTAGGAGCTTCTATTTTTTCCTGAGGCGTTTCTGTATTTCCGGTATTTGGCGGCAATACTCTTTTCCTCTTTTGTTTAGACTGCGCAGTTGCATTTGCTCCTTCTTTAGCTGCTATTGGTGTACCTTTTGTTTCTTCCGGTTTTAGTTCTTCAGAAACTGGCTGCTTCACTTCTACTTCTACCTTTTCTTCAAGTGTCGGTTGTGTTTCTACCGGTGGTTTTGCCTCTACTTTGGGTTTAGCCGCAGGTTTTTTCGGGGCAGCTTTTTTGACAGGAGCCTTCACAGGTTTTTCTGCTTGTGTTTCCTCCGTAGTCATGCTGGTTTCTGTGGTGTTGAAATAATCTTTTGCCACTTTGGGATTGGAAGCCTGAAAGTCAAGAATTGCAAAGATTTTGTCATTTTCAGTGCTATTTCTTGCAACTTTAACGCTCAAATCTTTTAAGATTTTAGTCAGCTCCGTTACGGATTTTGACCTTAACGTTTCAATGTTAAACATATTTAATGTAAAAAATGTAATTAATTGTGAATAAGAAAAGTAAGTCGGGTGACTTTTATTTTCAAGTGCATTCGTATAATGCAAATCTACACTTATTTTTGAATTGTGCAAAATTTATAGTACTTTTGCCTAGAATTTAATATTCGATGCTACAAAGAATACAGACTATATGGACTTTTTTAGCAGTTTTGGCTGCTGTGTTCCTGTTCGTTACAGGGCAAGATGTTATCATTTCCGATAGCATTCCTGTAATTAATATCGGTTGTGTGGTACTTGTTTTGGTTGGATTACTAAGTGTATTCAGCTTTAAAAACAGAAAAAGACAAATTTTGCTGAATAACATCAGTATCATTATAAACGCTTTGTTGATTGGTGTATTGATTTACTGGTTGCTAAAATTATCCGGAGGAATGCAAATTCCTGAGAAGGGTATTGAGCCAATTTTCCCATTGATTGCGATGATCTGTTTGTTTATTTCAAACAGTTATATCAAGAAAGATGAGAGGCTCGTAAAATCTGTCGACAGACTTCGATAACCTTACAACGATTTTTTGAGTGAGAACAGCTTCTTTTTAGGAGCTGTTTTTTTGTTTTTTAACTTTAAATTCTTCTTTATTTCCCACGGATTTCACAGATTTTTATATTATATTTTTTGATTGAAAAGAAAAGTATGCACAACTATCCCTTAAAATCTGTACTTCCTAATCCTTGTCAAGGTTAAAAACCTTGACAAGGATCTTTCAACAAAAAAAGCTATACAATCAGCGGTGAAATCAGAGAAGAAAAAGGGAAAATAAAATTTAACTGCAACATTTCCGTTTAAACTGCGACAGATTACCAAATAAATTTTAATTTAAAATGAAAAAACTAACTTATCTTACTTTTTCACTCTTCTCCTTATTTACTTTCGCGCAGGAAGTTTCAAAAGAAAGAATCCAGACGGTACTTTCAACATTGGCTTCGGACGATATGAAAGGTCGTGAGATCGGAAACTCAGGAGAATGAAAATGCTGCCAATTATATTGCAACGCTTTTCAAGGAAAACAATTTAGAATATTGTACCGGAAATTCTTATTTGGTTCCGTTTGATTATAAAGGAAAAACAGTTTATAATGTTTGTGGAGTTAAGAAAGGAAAAACTGCTCAATATTTAGGTTTCTCAGGACATTTCGACCACATCGGAACGAGTAAAAATCCTAAAGACAACATCTACAACGGAGCAGACGACGACGCAAGCGGAATCACAACGTTGGTAGGAATTGCAGATTATTTTAAAAATAAAACTCCGGATTTCTCAATGGTTTTCATAGCATTTAATGGCGAAGAAAAAGGAATGTTGGGATCAAGAGCGATTTCTAAAGATCAGAATTTAGATAAAATTTATAACAACCTTGCTACACTTTTCAATTTTGAAATGGTAGCAACAGAATCTGCATTCGGAAAAAATGCTTTGTTCATGACGGGTGACGATGTTTCAGATTTAGATGAATTATTTAATAAAAGTGCGGCGAACGGTTTAAAAATAAATCCGGATCCTTATGCTTCAGAACAGTTATTCTACAGATCGGATAATGTAAGCTTTGTAAAAAAGAAAATCATTGCGCACTCTTTTTCAACGGTTGATATGACTAAAGCAACGCATTATCACAATGAAAGCGATGATCTTCATGTTGTAGATTTTGATAATATGACACAGATCATCAATAATTTTGGAAAGACTTTGGAAAAACTGACGCCGACTAATTTTACTCCGAAGTATAACGACAAAGTGAGATTTTAATAAAATTTTAATTATATCGCACGGCCACCATTTTTTGGTGGTTTTTCATTTCTAATTAAAATATATTGTAACAAATAAACTACAATTCAAACATATTAGTAAAGTAAGATCAAGTTAGAAACGTCTAATCTTTTAATTTTACGTAATTTTGCTATCCAATTTTTTCATTAAATGAACCAATATCTTAAAATACTAAAGTTCGCAAGACCACACAGAAAATACATCTACGGAAGTTTATTTTTCAA
Source organism: Chryseobacterium ginsenosidimutans (assembly GCF_024807225.1). Classification (GTDB taxonomy): domain Bacteria; phylum Bacteroidota; class Bacteroidia; order Flavobacteriales; family Weeksellaceae; genus Chryseobacterium; species Chryseobacterium ginsenosidimutans. Next base: position 657,802 of record NZ_JANUCO010000001.1, on the reverse strand, counting down.
TCTTATGTATTCTGTATTTCAGATTGCTTCCTTAGGGACAATCTTGCCGGTTTTGGGAATGCTTTTCGGAACCATTAAGCCAGAAAAATATGAAACTGCTCCTGTTTATTCCGGGGAGATCTTAGATTTTTTCTCTTATCTAAAAGATTATGCCAATTATTATGTTCAGAATTTAGTTACGGAACATGGCGCTCTTCAAGTATTGGCTTGGCTGTGTGTTATAACGGCTTTTATGTTTTTACTGAGAAATCTTTTCAGATATTTAGGTTCCTTTTTATTGATCAATTATCGTGTAGGAGTTACAAAAGACCTTCGAGGTGCGATGTACAGAAAGATTCTTGCTTTACCTGTATCTTTTTTTACAGAAAGCAGAAAAGGAGATTTAATGTCCCGTATGTCCAATGATGTTGGTGAAGTAGAAGGAAATATTTTGGGAAGTTTGGTAGAATTAATCAATGCGCCATTTATGTTGGTAAGTACATTGGTGACGCTCTTTTTCTTAAGTACAGAAATGACGCTTTTCTCATTGCTTGTATTACCGGTAATGGGAACGATGATTGCTCTTATCGGGAAAAGTCTGAAGAAAGATTCTCATGAAGCTCAAAACGAGATGGGAAATATCTTCTCTATCGTAGACGAAACGCTGAAATCTACAAAAGTGATTAAGATTTTCAGTGCTGAAAAAATAATGGACAACCGTTTTATGCAGTCTATGCAAAGATGGATCAACAGCTCGATAAGATTAGGAAGAAAAAAAGAACTGGCATCTCCGATGAGCGAATTTTTGGGTTCTGTTACTTTTTTAATTATTGCTTGGTACGGTGGGAAACAGATTATCGTAGAACAAAGTATTTCCCCTGCAGATTTTCTTGTTTTCTTAGGTATTTTCTTCCAGATTTTGCCTCCTGTGAAAAGTTTGTCTACTTCCATCGGTAACGTTCAAAAAGGAGAAGCTTCTTTGGAAAGAGTCTTGGAAATCCTTGATGCAGATGTAAAAATTGATGAAGTAGCAAATCCTGTTGACATTTCTACGCTTAACGAGCAAATTAAATTTAATAATATTGGTTTTTATTATGATAAAGACCACACCATACTTAAGAATTTCTCATTAACCATTCCAAAAGGGAAGACCGTTGCGCTTGTCGGACAAAGTGGAAGTGGGAAAACTACGATTGCCAATCTTTTAGCACGATTTTATGATGTTTCGGAAGGTGAAATTCTCATTGACGGAATTGATATTAAAAATTTAAAATTAAAGCAATACCGCCAACTTCTCGGCATGGTAACGCAGGAATCCGTTTTATTTAATGATACGGTTTACAACAATATTTTGATGGGTAAACCTGATGCCACGAGAGAAGAAGTGATTGAAGCAGCGAAAATTGCCAATGCAGATGCATTTATCACCCATCTTCCACAAGGATATGACTCCAATATCGGAGATGATGGAGGAAAGCTTTCCGGAGGTCAGAAACAAAGGGTTTCTATCGCAAGAGCCGTATTGAAAAACCCACCGATCATGATTCTGGATGAAGCAACTTCTGCGTTGGATACAGAATCCGAAAGATTTGTTCAGGACGCGTTGGAAAAAATGATGGAAAACAGAACTTCTTTGGTAATCGCCCACCGACTTTCAACCATTCAAAAAGCCGACTGGATTGTGGTGATGGAAAAAGGTATCATCGTAGAACAAGGAACCCATCACGAGCTTATCGCCCAAAAAGGAATGTATAACAAATTGGTTGAGCTACAGAATTTCGATTAAAATCTTTTTAAATTACAATTTAAAATGAACCCCATACAAGAGTATTTCTACAGAATTGAAGAGCCTGATAGAAGTACTCTTCTTTTTTTGCGCAAAAAGATCCTTGAATCCGATACTGAAAATATAACCGAAACATTGAGCTTTGGGCTTCCATTTTTTAAGTATAAAAAGAAAATGCTGTGTTATTTGTATTATAGCAAAAAACACAAGAAACATTACGTAAGTTTCTATCACGGCGACAGACTCGATCATCCGGAATTGCTTCAGGAAGGTAGAAAGAAGTTTAAAATCCTGTTAATTGATAGCGAGGAGGATTTGCCGGTGGAGTTTATTTTGAGGTTGATTAATGAAGTGAAGCAGTATATAAAGTAGGTTGCAGATTGTAGTTTTTAGGTTGCAGTAATTCGAGAGGTATTAGGTTTTGGCTAAAGCCAATTTGATGGTTTTACTTTTGTTAAACGGACTAAAGCCCGTTCCTATTGATGAAAATATTACGTTTAAATATTACCATTCGTGTTCATTCGTGAAAATATTGGTGATATTTGTGTTTAAATAAAACAAAAAAAGACCGCTTCTTCCGAAACAGTCTTCTAATATATTTTGATTAAATCTTAATCTTCTTTCATTCTTGCAATCACATCAATACCACCTTTTGTGATATCTCCGATTTTGCAAACGATCTCCGTATCCAAAGGAAGAAAAATATCCATTCTTGAACCGAATTTGATGAAACCGAACTCATGTCCTGCTTTTGCGTCATCGCCTTCATTACAATAGAATACAATTCTTCTTGCAACATATCCTGCGATTTGTCTGAACACCACTTTATGGTTAGTTAAACTTTCAACAGCGATGGTTGTTCTTTCGTTTTCTGTGGAAGATTTTTCGTGCCAAGCAACCAAGTATTTTCCCGGATGATATTTTTTGTAAATCACTTTTCCTGAAACGGGATATCTACAAATATGAACATTTAAAGGAGACATAAAAATAGAAACCTGAATGGCTTTTCCTTTAATAAATTCATCCTCATCCACTTCTTTTATCATCACCACTTTCCCGTCAACAGGAGCGATAACGTTTTCTTTGTGATCCAGAATATCACGGTTCGGAACTCGGAAGAACCAAAATACTAAGCTGTAAATTACCAATAAAGGCAGGATGATCAACAACGACCACATTTTAAGAAAATAAATAGCCAGTACACCCAATATAATAAAAAGGATGGTTGCTACAGTAATCGTTCCTTTTGATTCTCTGTGTAGTTTCATGAGATTAAATAAATTTTTCTAAAATAAAGTACAAATATACGACAGGAACGCAGATTAAAAAACTATCCAGCCTATCTAATACTCCACCGTGCCCCGGAATGATGTTTCCGCTGTCTTTTACCGCGAAATTTCTTTTCAGCTGACTTTCCACCAAATCTCCTGCAGGAGCAAATGCGGCCACTAAAAACCCGACAATCATCCAGTTTCCGCGAAGATCGGGATGATATTGCTCGATGAAATAAGATAAAATTAAAGTTAAAACTACTCCGCCAATATAGCCTTCCCAGGTTTTTTTAGGAGAAATTTTAGGAGCCATTTTATGTTTTCCGAAGAATTTCCCCGTTAAATACGCAAAAGTATCGCTACTCCATATCAAAATAAACAGGAAAAGAACCTCCAGTGAAAATGAATCGTTAAAGCTGGAGAAACTTGGGTAAGCCTAATGCAAAGCTGAACGGCAGAGCCACATAAATGACCGTGAAAATCAGTTTTCCGCTGTCGAAGTACAGTTCGTTCGGATATTTAAATAAAGTGACTACAGCAATGATAATTAATACCAACGCCAGAATTTCACTTATCCTGAAATCAAAGAAGAAATCAAAATGAAAATATCTTTTAGAAAAGACAAAAAAGATAAAAATCACTAAAGGAAACACAACGAATCTTTCGTAGCCTTTCCCGAATTTCATTATTTTAAAACATTCCCAAGAACCGACACTCATCAAAAACGTGATTAAACCGTAGTATAAATATTCCTGCTTTACAAGACCGGGAGAAATACTATTGATTAAATGCGCTCCAAGCGGAGTTGTACAAAGAATGATGACGGCAACGTAAACAATTCCTGATAGGGTTCTTTGAATGAGATTTTTGTCCAAAATTTTAAATTTAGAAGTTGATGCTTAATCTTCAAGCAGCAATAAAAACAGTTTTGTATTGGTATTGGAAGAGGTATCGAGTTTCGATTGTCCTCCGCTGATAGAAGTAAGATTTTTGATATTTCCGTTTCTTTTTATTTTTCCCATTGCATCGTTCAGATTATTCACGATCTGGGAAACATTTGCCATAATGATAATTTTATTGGGCAATCTTGAAGAATGGTAATGAAGAATATTATTATGAGAAAGCATGATCCTTCCGTCATAAGCAATTAAATATTCGCAGGTGATGAAACTTGCGTCATTCTGGCTTTGCAATTCGGAAGTATAAGGAGTCTTTACGACATTCAAAAAGTTCTGAAGATCTTTATCCCAACAAAAAAGATTGTTGATTCCTTCTATTTTGATGATCTGGTTTAGCGTCTGCAAAGCCTCCGCTTCATCTGCACAATAATTAAAAAAACCTCCGGAATGCGTAAACAATTGGGCAAACTTATAGTCGAGATCCGCATTTTTTAGCGAATCTCCTAGCTTTTCCAGACTCTGTTTTTCGTCTTCTTCAGGCTGGTTGGTAAGTTTGCTTACAATCTTCTTGAATAAATTCAACTTAATTTATTTTTAATCAACTTTATACAAAAATATAAAATTAATTAGATAGAAATCCAAAAATATGCCGATAAATATGAAAAAACCTGACAATTTTGAAACTGTCAGGTTTTATCTATTTGTTTTAAAGAATTTTTAAAGTTGAGTCGGACTCTCAGGAGCCTGAATTTCACTTTCGCCTTCTTTTTCTTTGATAACAATTGGCTCTCCAATTTCTCCAACCACAGGAATTGTATTCGTTACAGGTCTCTCTGTCAATTCAGGATCCCATGCTCTTTTTCCGAATATATCCTCAAGGTCTTCACGGAAGATCACTTCTTTTTCTAAAAGCTTAGTCGCCAAAGCATCCAGTTTATCCTTATTATCAGTAAGAATCTGAACTGCTCTCTGATATTGGTTTTCGATGATTGATTTAATTTCAACATCAATTTTCTTAGCCGTTTCTTCAGAATAAGGTTTTCCGAAACTGTATTCCGATTGACCTGAACTGTCATAGTAAGAAATATTACCAATATTCGGGCTTAGTCCATAGATCGTAACCATAGCCTGAGCTCTTTTCGTTACACTTTCTAAATCAGAAAGCGCACCTGTTGAAATATTGTTAAATATCACCTGCTCTGCAGCTCTACCCCCCAATGTTGCACATAACTCGTCCAACATTTGTTCTGTAGTCGTTAATTGTCTTTCTTCCGGAAGATACCAAGCTGCTCCTAAAGAACGTCCTCTCGGTACAATCGTCACTTTTAAAAGTGGTGCAGCATGTTCTACCAACCAAGAGATGGTAGCGTGTCCTGCTTCATGATAAGCAACTCTCCTTTTTTCTGAAGGTTTGATTGCCATATTTTTCTTTTCAAGACCACCGATAATTCTGTCTACGGCATCAAGGAAATCTTGTTTTGTAACCGAAGTATGGCTATTTCTAGCTGCAATTAATGCTGCTTCATTACAAACATTAGCAATATCTGCTCCGCTGAATCCCGGAGTTTGTTTTGCTAAGAAATCTCTGTCAACAGTATCATCTAATTTGATTTTCAATAAATGAACATCAAAAATCTCTCTTCTTTCGTGTAATTCCGGAAGGTCTACATAAATCGAACGGTCAAAACGACCTGCTCTCATTAAAGCTTTATCTAAGATATCCGCTCTGTTGGTTGCAGCCATTACGATAACGTTCACGTCTGTTCCGAAACCATCCATCTCAGTAAGAAGTTGGTTCAATGTATTTTCTCTTTCGTCGTTTCCGCCAGAGAAATTGTTTTTTCCTCTTGCACGACCGATTGCGTCGATCTCATCGATAAAGATAATCGCTGGAGATTTAGCTTTAGCCTGAGCAAAAAGATCTCTTACTCTCGAAGCTCCAACTCCCACAAACATTTCTACGAAATCTGAACCTGAAAGTGAGAAGAAAGGAACTTTAGCTTCACCCGCTACAGCCTTCGCCAACAACGTTTTACCTGTTCCCGGAGGTCCTACCAAAAGTACACCTTTAGGGATTTTACCTCCCAGTTTCGTATATTTTTCTGAGTTTTTCAAGAAATCTACAACTTCCTGCACCTCTTCTTTTGCACCTTCCAATCCTGCAACATCTTTAAATGTTACCTGAATTCTTTCTTTTTCGTCGAAAAGTTTAGCTTTAGATTTTCCGATAGAGAAAATTTGTCCACCAGGACCACCTCCACTTCCCATCTTTCTGAAAAGAAGGAAATAAAATAATCCTAAAATGGTGATCCAGATTAATGCCTGAACAAGAAATCCCGTTAACGGACTTTCTCCTTCTGCATAATCTTTCGATGTCTTTATTGCCGGATTTTGCTGTTTTACTGCATCAAATTTTTCTAAGAAAAGTCTTAAGTCTCCGTATTTAAGGCTATAATCCGCCTTAGGAGTCATTACAAGACTTGAAAAAGGGTTTGCTTTATCGTCTTTTTTTACGGTTGCTGTTTTAGCAGCCTGTGTTAAAAATACATCAGCTTTTTGAGCCTGCTTATCTATTAACACCTTCTGAACTTTCCCCGTTTGCATTTCCCTGAAGAAACCATCCTCATCAATAGATTTCGCACTGCTATCGCCTAAAAAATTAGGGATAAAGAATAACAAAAGAGCTATGATCGCAATCGGAAAAAACCAGTTAAATCCTTTATTGTTCATTTATACTTTTTAAAATTTAATATTAACTTTCGATTTTTGTGATTGCCGCATCTCCCCAAAGTTCCTCAATATCATAATATTCACGGGTTTCTTTTTGGAAAATATGAACTACCACTGTCACATAATCTACCAAAACCCACATTGAGTTTTCGGTACCTTCTACGTGCCAAGGTCTGTCTTTAAGGTCGTTTCTTACTTTTTTCTCTACGCTTCCCGCTAATGCAGATACTTGTGTATTCGAGTTTCCACTACAGATCACAAAGGTTTCTGCCACTGAATTTTCAATTTTAGAAAGATCGAAGATCATAATATCTTCTCCTTTTACATCTTGGATAGCCTCTACAATTTTATCTATTAGCGCCTGCTTTTCTGCTGTTTTGTTCATTAAAATATCTATAATCTGCAAATTTATTGTTTTTCTTTTACTTTAGCCTTACTTTTAGCCTTTTAAAGTCTTAAAGTTTTCTTAAATGAGTCAATTATTCTACTTAAAGGAGTGCTCTTCTACTAATGACGAAATTTCAAAGTTTTTACTTTACGAAAATTCGGATTTTATTTCCCTTCATACATTCAACCAGACGAAAGGTCGCGGTCAGTATGGAAATACCTGGTCATCAACGGCTGAAAAGAATTTAGCTTTTACTCTGGCTGTAAAGAGCATGCACTTTACAATCTCGGATTTTATGTTCAATTACTATACCGCAATTATCATTAGCGATTTCCTTGCCAATTTGACTGAAAATATAGTGAAAATAAAATGGCCGAATGATATTATTTTAAAAAATAAAAAAATCGTTGGGATTTTAATTGAGAAGAAAAAAATTAACCAAAATAATTATTTCATTATCGGTGCAGGATTTAATATTCTTCAGGAAAAATTTGAGGAAATATCTAATGCAGGATCGCTTTTAACCCAGACAGGAAAGTATTTTAACCTTGATAAATTCACTTTAAGCCTTCATGATTTTTTAATCGAAAAATTAAATAACATTCCTTCCGAACAGGAAATTATGGATCGTTTTAATGCTAATTTATTCCGAAAAGATGAAATCTCGGTTTTTGAATTGAACGGAAAACGACAAAATGGCATCATCAGACAAGCTGACGAAAAAGGTGAACTCTGGATTGAGCTGGAAGACGGTTTACAATCTTTTTATCACAAAGAAATAAAATTGCTTTATTGATTCGCTCTTTTTAGATAAAGATACGCCGCAAGCGGGAAAAAGACAATATTGGGAAACCACATTGCCAAAGCCGGAGACATACTTTTGTTCTCGGAAACCACTTTTAAGGCTTCAAATGAGAATACAAATACGAAAGCCAGGGAAATACCTAAAGCCAGGTTAATTCCCAACCCTCCACGTTTCTTTTGCGAGGAAAGCGAAAGTGCCAAAAACGTAAGAATAATAACAGAAACAGGCATTGAAGTCCGCTGATAAAGCTCATTCAGGTGGGTATTCAAATTGCTGTTTCCCTTTTCCGTCTCTCTTTTAATGAATTTTAAAAGTTCGGGAGTTGTTTTATTTTGACCTAAAAGTTCGTTCGGAAAAAGCTCTTCCGGACCATGACCATATTTTTTCTTTACATCAAAACCGCTGGCTAATTTTTCAGTATTGTCTTTATTGATGGTCTTTTCGGTGTAAGAATTCAGTACAAAATACTTCTTATCTTTATCCCAGGAAACGTCGGAAGCCTTTAATTCATACATCATTTTTCTGTTTTTATCAAACTTCTGATATAAGAATCCTGACCCTCTTTGTGCACCTTTATTCCACGAATTAATGAAAATATATTCTGTTTTGCTTAATTGTGCGGAAACCGGAGCTGTCCCCAAAACCTTTTCTTTATTGGCAGCATTGTACGTATAAGCTTCTAATTGGTTTTTCTGAATATTCGCCCAAGGCAATACAAAATGATTGATTCCCAACGACAAAATCGCAATAAACAAAGACGTAAGTAAATAGGGTCTTGCAAATCTGTGAAAACTGGCGCCACTGCTGATTACAGCAACAATTTCGGTATTATTTGCCATTCTCGATGTGAAATAAATCACCGAAATAAACACCAAAATCGAAAGGAAAGTCATCACCAGATTGATGATCCAGAATGGGTAAAAATGAATTAAAAAGTAAGTAACATTCAGTTTGGGATCTATTGCCGTTGCATTTTCAATTCTAGGAATTTTCTGCTGAACATCGATCACCAAAACAACTATAGACAGCAAAATCAACATGAAACTGAAAGTTCCAAGGTATTTTCTAACAATATATCGGTCTATAATTTTTAGCATTTTACTGCGTTTTTATTTTTTCCTTATTCTGTTTTTAAGTCTGACAGGATTTTATCCTACCGTATTTTAAGTCGTCCCTTCGGGACTCCCCTACATTTTAATTAAAGTCTTTGACGAAGAACGGGCACTACAGAATTTTTCCATTCGTAGAAATCTCCTGCTAAGATATGTTCTCTCGCTACTTTTACTAAATCTAAATAAAATGCCAAGTTATGAATTGAAGCGATTTGTTTTGCCAAATATTCTTTAGAAACAAATAAATGACGCACATACGCTTTCGAATATTCTCTATCTACGAAACTCGTTCCAAACTCATCCAAAGGCGAAAAGTCTTTTTTCCATCTTTCATTTTTCATGTTCATGACGCCTTGCCAAGTAAACAACATTGCGTTTCTTGCATTTCTTGTCGGCATTACGCAATCCATCATATCGATTCCCAATCCGATGGATTCCAGAATATTCCATGGAGTTCCTACTCCCATCAAATATCTGGGTTTATCTTTGGGTAAAATATCAGTCACCTCATCAGTGATTCTGTATAGTTCATCTTCAGGTTCACCCACAGAAAGTCCGCCGATTGCATTTCCTTCTGCGCCTGCTTCTGCAATTACTTCCGCTGAGATTTTTCTTAAATCTGAAAAAGTAGAACCCTGAACGATAGGGAAAAATCTTTGTTTGTAACCGTATAATTCCGGATTTTTTTCATTCCAGTCGATACATCTTTTTAGCCATCTATGAGTCATTTCCATAGAAGCTTTTACCTGGTTGTATCCACTTGGATAAGCAACACATTCGTCAAAAGCCATGAAAATATCTGCTCCGATCTGTCTTTGGATTTCCATTGACTTTTCCGGAGTAAACAAATGATAGCTTCCGTCGATATGAGACTTGAATTTCACTCCTTCTTCAGACATTTTTCTGCTTCCTGAAAGTGAAAATACCTGAAAACCTCCTGAATCTGTAAGAATAGGAAGATCCCAGTTCATGAATTTGTGTAAACCTCCTGCATCCTGCATCGTTTCCATTCCCGGGCGAAGGTAAAGGTGGTACGTGTTACCCAGAATAATCTGGGCTTTTATATCTTCTTTTAATTCTCTTTGGTGTACTGTTTTTACGCTTGCTACAGTACCTACAGGCATAAAAATCGGCGTCTGAACTTTACCGTGATCTGTGATAAGTTCTCCTGCTCTAGCCTTCCCCTCCGAGGTTTTTTCTATATTAAAAAATTTTTGCATCATTAATTATCTTGATAAAGCAGGAATATTTTGAGGAATTATTGTTTTACTTTTTTTATCCTTTATGTATTTATCTGCTTTCGGATCTTTTTCTACTAATATTTTTTGGGCATCTTCTGCAATCCCCTTCATTTTATCTTTGATGGTATAGTATTTAAAACTTTCTACAAAATCATTGGATTTTACATTATGCGTTTTCAGAACATATCTCGTTCCGGCTTCCAGATTGGAATTCGGATACATGAAAGTTGCCTGATCATTAATTGATAAATCAGCCAGAATTTCTGCCATCTGATCTTTAGGAATAAGATTTTTAGGCTTGTCGATATAATCTCCGCAAGAAAACATGCACATCAGAACGAAAATGAAGATCAATTTTTTCATAATCTGTTGATTATAGATTTCCATTTTAAATTTAATACTCCAAAAACCGCTTCATGAATGATTCCGCCATTCATTTTGCTTTCTCCCAAGATTCTGTTTGTAAAAATAATAGGAACTTCTACAATTTTGAATCCTTTTTTAAAAGCTCTGAATTTCATTTCAATCTGAAATCCGTACCCTTTTAATCTTACATTATCCAACCCTACATCTTCAAGCACTTTTCTTGAAAAACATACAAAACCTGCCGTCGTATCATGAATTGAAAGTCCTAAAACAGATCTCACATATTTTGAAGCAAAATAAGAAAGTAAAACTCTTCCCATTGGCCAATTCACAACGTTTACTCCTTTAGAATAACGGGAACCGATTGCCATATCTGCATTTTTACAGGCTTCAAAAAGTTTCGGCAAGTCGTTTGGATTGTGAGAAAAATCGGCATCCATTTCAAAAATATAATCGTATTTATTTTCGATCGCCCATGTGAAACCGTGGATATAAGCTTTTCCTAAACCATCTTTCACCTTTCTGATAGACAAGTGCAAATAGTGCGGAAACCTCTTCTGCAAATCCTTCACAAGCTCCGCCGTTCCATCGGGAGACGAGTCATCCACCACCAAAATATGGAAGTCATCTTCCAATGCGAAAACTGCGGAAATAATATTTTCAATATTTTCCTTTTCGTTGTAAGTCGGAATTATGACCAGTTTTTTCATTTCAGTTTGCAAAGATAGTTTATTTAACCTTTTTATTTTATACAAAATAATCTATAATTTTGCAAAAAACATTCCTTTGCTGTTATCACAAAATATTACAAATCATATAAGAATACCTGAGAACAACGATTGGGTAATCTTTATATTGTTGGGCTGCATATTTTTATACCTTTTTATGATGAATATCGTAGAGAGAGAAGCCAACCTGAAAGATTTCCTGCTTCAAAAATATTTTGATGCGAGTAACAACCTTCCGAGCTGGGTAATTACGTCCTGTGTGATTGCTCTCACTTTAGCGGTTTTAATTTCACAATACGTCCCTACTGTCCCGAAATTTGTTGCCGATTTACAGATTGCGGGATATCAACTGAACAAATTTGGGTTTTGTTTAATTGCAATTGTACTTTTTTATTTAATAAAATCAAGTTTAGGGTTTTTATTCTATCAAAGTATAGGTGACGGAAAAAAATGGACTGTTTTCTACTTCACCTCCACAAAATTTTATTTCATTCTGTCATTTTTATTAATAATTTTATGTGTAACCCACTACTATTTCCCGGTCGACAGAAATAAATTGTTTTTATATTATTTATCATTTTTCGCTATAGTATTCATTTTCAAAGTTTTTTTCTATTTATTTCACAAGAACAAGATCTTACCCGAGAAATGGTATTATAAATTTTTGTATATTTGCACCCTCCAAATAGCACCATTATTATTGCTTTGGAAACTATTATTTTTTTAATAAAAGTAAATGATGAGAATAAAGTCTATATTGGTTTCACAACCTGCGCCTAGTGAGTCCTCTCCATACTTGGATATAGCAAAGAAGGAAAAAATAAAGATTGATTTCCGCCCTTTCATCCACGTCGAAGGAGTTGACAATAAAGAATTAAGAACTCAGAAGATTGATCTTACGCAATACACGGGGATTATTTTCACGAGTAAAAATGCCATAGATCATTACTTCAGATTAGCTGAAGAATTACGTTTTGCAGTTCCTGATACGATGCGTTACATCTGTCAGTCGGAAGCAATTGCCAATTACCTTCAAAAGCATATTGTTTACAGAAAAAGAAAGATCAGTTTTGGGGAGAAAAACTTCGCAGATCTACTTCCTCTTTTCAAAAAATTCCCGACTGAAAAGTATTTGTTGCCATCTTCAGATGTATCGAGCCCGGAAACCGTTAAAACATTAGATGCTGCCAATCTCAACTGGACAAGAGCAATCATGTATAAAACAGTTTGCAGTGACCTTACTGATGTTACGATTAAGGATTACGACATGCTAATTTTCTTCAGTCCTCAAGGAATTAAGTCATTACAACAGAATTTCCCGGATTTCAAACAAGATGAAACTAAAATCGGTGTCTTCGGATCAACGACTTTAGCTGCAGCGGAAGAAGCGGGATTAAAGGTAGATTTAATGGCTCCTACAAAAGAAACTCCGTCCATGACAATGGCATTGGAAAAGTACATTAAAGCTTTGCACAAATAGGTTTTAATATAAAAAATAAAGTAACCGTCTTTTCATACAGGAAAGATGGTTTTTTTTTAATTAAATTTGAACAAGAATTAATATTGAATGAAAGCTCCACAGGCAAAAAAAATAGAAAAAACACTCGAAATACACGGCGATAAAAGAGTTGACAATTATTTTTGGCTCAACGAAAGAGAAAATCCCGAGGTCACAAAATATCTTGAAGAAGAAAATGCCTACGCAGAATTTGTGATGAAAGATACAGAAACTCTTCAGGAAGAGCTCTTTGAAGAAATGAAGGCGCGATACAAAAAAGATGACGAATCTTTGCCGTATTTCTTCAACGAATACTGGTACATCGTGCGTTATGAGGAAGGAAAAGAATATCCTATTTTTTGCAGAAAATATAAAAGCTTAGACAACGAAGAAGAGATCATTCTTGATGTTAATATTTTAGCAGAAGGAGAAGATTATTTTGAAGTCGGAGGTGTTTCGGTTGCTCCAAATAACGAAATAGCTTCATTTTCAAGCGATAATGTAAGCCGTAGAATCTACACCATTAATTTTAAAAATTTAAAAACAGGAGAATTTCTTCCTGATAAAATCCTGAATACCACAGGAAAAGCAGTCTGGGCAAAAGACAACGAGCATGTTTTCTATACCAGAAAAGATGAAAGTTTAAGAGCTTTTCAGGTGTACAGACACAAATTAGGAACAGATTCTTCAGAAGACATTTTAATTTTCCATGAAAAGGATGATACTTTTGATGTCACTGTTTTTAAAACAAAATCGTTGGAATATATTTTCATTGCAAGTTCGAGTACGATTTCGGATGAGCACAGATTTATTCCGGCGGATAATGTTTTTACAGATTGGACGATCATTCAGTCAAGAATTGAAGATCTGGAATATTCCGTGGAACATTACGAAGACGAATTCTACATCATTACCAACGCAGATGACGCTCTCAATTTCAAAATTGTAAAAGCAAAAATCGACAATTGCGGAATGGAAAACTGGGTAGATGTAATTCCTCACCGTGAAAAAGTTTTATTGGAAGGTTTTGAGATCTTTAAAAACTATCTTGTTCTTGAAGAAAGAGAAGAAGGCTTATTACAGATCAAAATCATCGACGAAAAAACTCAGGATTCGTATTATTTACCTTTTTCAGATCCTACATATACCGCTTATATCGGGGTTAATTTGGAGTTTGATACAGAAATCTTGCGTTATGGTTACACTTCTCTTACTCAGCCAAGTTCGACGTATGAATATGACATGAAGGAAAAAACCACCAAACTTCTAAAACAACAGGAAGTTTTGGGTGGAAAATTCGTTGCTGAAAATTATATTTCCGAAAGAATCTGGGCAGATTCCAGAGATGGAGAAGCGAAAGTTCCGATTTCTTTGGTATATCATAAAGACACTAAAAAATCTGCAGATACACCTGTCCTTTTATACGGATATGGAAGTTACGGACATACGGTTGATGCGAGCTTTTCGAATGTAAGATTGTCGATTTTAGACAGAGGTTTCATCTATGCAATTGCCCATATTCGTGGCGGTGAATATTTAGGAAGAGAATGGTATGAAGACGGGAAAATGTTGTTTAAAAAGAACACGTTCTTTGATTTTATCGATGCCGGAAAATATTTAATTAAAGAAAATTACACTTCATCAAAACACCTGTACGCAATGGGCGGAAGCGCAGGAGGATTGTTGGTGGGAGCTGTCATGAATTACGACCCTGCTTTATTCAACGGGATTGTAGCGCAAGTTCCTTTTGTGGATGTAGTTTCAACAATGCTGGATGAAACAATTCCTTTAACAACCGGTGAATACGACGAATGGGGAAATCCGAATGACGAAGAATATTATCACTACATGAAATCTTATTCGCCTTACGACAATATTGAAGCCAAAGATTACCCACATACATTGATTACAACAGGATTACACGATTCCCAGGTTCAATATTGGGAACCCGCAAAATGGACGGCAAAGTTGAGAGAATTAAAAACAGATGACAATCTTTTAGTTTTTAAAACCGATATGAGCGCCGGACACGGAGGAGCAAGCGGAAGATTTGAATCATTGAAGGAAGACGCATTAGAATATGCCTTTTTATTAAAATTAGAAAAGAAAAAAGATGAGTAACGACGCAGAATATTGGCAGAAAATACAACAGTTTTTCATTGAAAATTTTGACACCGAAAAAGACGCTCCCATTGAAACCTATTTGTTTTTAATAGGACTTCAGGAATTGGGAAGCGGACAACAGAAATATACGAAAGACGACAAGCTTAATCTACTTCACATCGCGGTTTGCAGATTGTTGGAACCTTTTGGATATTATAAATTTTCGCATTATGACGACGACGGATTTCCTCATTTCGAGGAACTGGAAAAACTTCCGGAACTAAAACCGAATGAACAGCAGATTCTCATGAAAAAAGCGATTATTCAGTATTTTCAGGACGAAGAATTAATTTAATTGATTTAAAATAAAAAATGGAGAGTAAATTTTACTTTCCATTTTTGTTTTTGTTGGTTTAAACCATTAAGATTAAAATGATTCATCTTAATTAGACTAAACTTATTAAATAAAATCTTAATGGTTAAAAAAATCATTTCAAAATATCTTCCAATTGGTTTAGTCCCATTTTGAAACCTTCCTCAAATCCCATTTCAATCAATTTTGTCATCGCTTCAGAGTTCGGAAAGTGGATATTCACCGTTACTTTTGTTCCTTCTTCCACTCCTGTAAAGCCAAACAGCCATTTTGCTTCCGGAAAATCTGGGTTTACATTTCCGTTTTCATCGCAAAAAGTATCTGTACCGTCGAAACTTCTGTGCTCCATAATTTCGCCGTACTTCACCTGCGCATAATGTCTTTCTCCTTCCGGACCGACCATTGAGTACAGCCAAATTCCGCCTTCTGCAAAATTCTGACTTTTCGTTTCACATTTCCAGGGTTTTGGAGCCCACCATTCGTTCAATAATTCAGACTTTGTAAAATAATCCCACACTTTTGAAACTTCAGCGTCATAGATTTTCATTACATAAACACTGCTCGAATCAAAATCTTTGTTAAAAATGATATTAGATTCCATAAATAATATTTTGTTTACACAAAGCTACTTTTTTCTTCTTTTACAACACTTTCCATAGGACAAGTATTCAAAAATTTATAATTAAATGTTAAAAAACATACTTTTAAGAATAATAACACAATTTTTTGGCTCGTTTTTTGTTTATCTAGTCTTAAAATAATTAATTTTAACACTCGCTTTAATAAATTTATAAAATATAGTAAATGAATAATAAATTCATCCCAATAATTTCGGTGTTTATGACGATCTCGTTGATTGTCTTCGTCACGCTCCAATTTTATTGGCTGAAACGTTATTATGGTGCATTGGATCAGGATTTTTCTTCCAAAGTATATTCTGCATTAGAAAATACTTCAAAAACCATTGGTGAAATCGAGGTCAACAAATACCTGAATGAAGACAATAAAGATTTCAGAACAAATATTCTTGCCAATAGCAGCCAACCATCTTTAACGACCATTCAACAGGTGGAAGATTCCGGTACACAGAGACAGATTGTTTATTCAAAAAGCATTATTGAAAAAAACCAGCTTCCATTATCCCAAAAAGGAGATTCTTTAAAATTAACCACTTTATATTCCGATGAAGCTGCCTACAAAATAAAAAGAGACACTACAAGTCGCGAACTTTTGACAGCCGATCTTAACCGAGACATCGAGAATGGCGATTATGCCATGAAAGAATTTGTGAAAGTGAATGGAAACAATTTACCCATCACAAAAAGGGTTGATGAAAAAATTCTGGATTCCGTTATTACAAAAGAATTGAGGATAAGGGGAATTTCCGCGACATTCGGATATGGAATTACGGATAAGAACAATACACTCACAAGCGTTGTCAACAAACTTTACAAGGAGAAAAAAGACAACAATACGTACAATTATCCTCTTTTTACAGACTCAAAAGAAAGAACTTTGTACAGCTTAGCCTTAGTTTTTCCGAAAAAAGAATATTCCTTGGCAATGAACAACTGGCCGATGCTTTTAGGTACATTTCTCTCATTGCTGACGATTTTGGGGATTTATATTATTTCCATTAATTATATGATGAGGCAGAAAAAGCTGGCGGAAGTGAAAACGGATTTCATTAACAACATGTCTCATGAATTTAAAACTCCGTTAGCAACGATTTCTGTGGCGACAGATTCTTTGGCGAATGATAAAATCGCGACGAATCCTGATAAGGTTAAATACTATTCGCACCTTATCAAACAGGAAAATCTGAGGATGAAAAAACAGGTAGAAAACGTCCTGAATATGTCTAAACTTGAAAGGAATGAGGTAAAACTATTCTTAAAAGAAGCCAACGTAAGAGAGCTGATCCGAACAACAACAGAATCCTTCAATCTGATTATACAGCAAAGAAACGGAACTCTAATACAGGAATTTAATGCTACAAATTACACCTTCAAAATAGACGAATTTCATATTTCAAATATGCTGGTGAATCTTTTGGACAATGCCAATAAATATTCTCCGGAAGCACCTGAAATTAGTATTAAAACCAATAATGAAGGGCATTGGTACGTCATCGAAATTTCCGACAAAGGAATGGGAATGGAAACCCAGAATAAAACAAAGATTTTCGAAAAATTCTTTAGAGAAGAAACCGGAAATATCCATAATGTGAAAGGACAAGGTTTAGGACTTTCTTACGTTAAAAAAATTGTAGAACTCCATAAAGGTCAGATCATTGTAGACTCCCATAAAGATCAGGGAAGTACGTTTACGATAAAACTGCCCATGAGTTAAAATAAACAAAATAGCAACCAATAAACAGAATATAAGAAGACAAGAGTGACGATGTTCATTCTTAATCATTAATTATTAATTAGTTAAAACTATGAGCAACAGAATATTATTAGTAGAAGACGACCAAAGTTTCGGGGCAGTGTTGAAGGATTATTTAACGATAAATAATTTCGAAGTTACTCTTGCCACAGATGGTGAACAAGGATTGAAAGAATTTACAGAAAATGAATTTGACATCTGTATTTTCGACGTAATGATGCCTAAAAAAGACGGATTCTCATTGGCAGAAGACGTAAAAAAAATAGATAAAAATACGCCGATCATTTTCCTTACCGCAAGAAACATGAGAGAAGATATTTTAAAAGGCTATCAGCTGGGAGCAGATGACTACATCACAAAACCATTTGATACTGAGCTACTTCTATATAAAATAAAAGCAATTCTTCAGAGAAGTTCTACCTTGGAAAATGAAGAGCAGGAGCAATTCAAGATCAGTAATATTTTCTTCGATTCTATGTTGAGACAATTGAGAGTTGGTGATAACGAATACAAACTTTCTCCAAAAGAAAACGAACTGTTGAAGCTTCTTTGCATCCACAGAAACGATTTTATGCCGAGAGATCTTGCGCTAAGAAAAATCTGGAAGAAAGAAAACTACTTTACCGCAAGAAGTATGGACGTTTATATCGCAAAACTTCGTAAGCTTTTAAAAGACGACGAAGGTTTGGAAATTATCAATGTTCACGGGGAAGGATTCAGACTTTTGGTTAAGAATTAATTCTAAAATAGTATCATAAATATAAAATTAGCAAAGCAATTAAAAATGTTTTGCTAATTTTGTTTTATACCAAAAGGATATGAAGAACACATTTTTAGGCGTAATTGCCATCTCAATACTGACAGTTTCTTGTAAAAAAGACGAAAGAGCAACTTATTTAACAGAAGAAGCAGCCATTCAACAGCCTGTTCCAGTGAATAACGCCCCAAAACCTTCTCTTTTGGATCAGGCTGGAATTCAGTCTACTCAAAATGTAGCTCCAACCGCAGCAGTTACTGCACCCGGAATGAATCCACCTCACGGACAACCCGGTCACAGATGCGACATTCCTGTTGGACAACCTTTGAACAGCAAACCTGTTCCACAACAGGGAACTCAGAACGTAACCGTTAATACCAATCAAGGACAAACCGTACAAATTGATCCCAATTCTGTACAACCGGGGAAATTCACCATGGAAAACGGTAAAGCAAAAACCGTAAAAACAGCTCCGGGAATGAACCCTCCTCATGGAGAAACCGGGACATAGATGTGACATCCAAGTTGGGCAGCCTTTGAACAGTAAACCCGTTCCAGTTCAACAACAAGTACAGACTGTAGCCCAAAACACACCGACTCCCGCTCCAACGCCGGCTCCTACAGGTCCTAAACCTGCAGTTAATCCTCCACATGGAGAACCTTGGCATAATTGTGCTGTAAAAGTGGGAGAAACCTTACCATAATTTCGTATTTTTGCAGCAGTGAAGTTATTTCAGATCATATCTATTATTTTCTGCTTAGGAATTTTCTTAATTCCTAAAGATAGTTTCTATGCTCAAAATATGCAGGAAATATGCTGCAAATCACAGAGCGGAATGGATTGTTGTAAAAACGACCACAAAGAACATTCTAAAGATAATCACAGCAAAAAAGAGCAAAAATCTTCTTGCAATGATGATTGTTGCTCAACCTGTGCTGCATGTTATACTTTTATAGAAACTCCTTTTTCAAAAAGTTTACAGCTGGAATATTCTTATTATAAATCCAATAAGAATTCTCAGTTCGAATATTCCGACCCATACCTTTCCAGCCGTTTAAAAGAGATTTGGCAACCGCCGAAAATAGGTTAATTCAATCAACAAAAGTTCATTAATTTTTAGTGAACTGTTTTTTAATTAATCTAAATTTTAAACAAAATGAAATTATATATTTCCAGGATTATTCTTGGTATATTCTTATTATCTGCACCATTTATTTTCGCTCAAAATCTTTCTAAAAACCAGTTTAAAGTAAAAGGAAACTGCGAAATGTGTAAAGAAAGAATTGAAAGTACCGCCAAAAAAGCAGGTGCAAATGAAGCGAGATATTCTGTCGATTCACAAACTTTAACCTTAGAAACGGATAACAATGTTTCCACAGACAATATCTTAAAAAAAGTGGCTGAAGCCGGTCATGACAGCGAAAAATTTAAATCAACGGACGCCAATTATGAAGCACTTCCGGAATGTTGTCATTACGAAAGAGATGTACCAACTTCAAGTGTAGAAAACCATGATCTTCATTCAAAAAAAGAGAATGAATTTTATGTAAAAGGCAACTGCGAATCTTGTAAAGCAAGAATTGAAAAGGCAGCGAAAGATGCCGGTGCAGATTCCGCAGAATGGAGCGCAGAAACACAAACTGTTCTCTTAAATTTTGATTCAAAAAAGACTTCTTCAGATAAAATTTTAAAGAAAATTGCAGACGTCGGTCACGACAACGAAAAGTATAAATCAAAAGATAATACGTACAAAAATTTGCCTTCTTGTTGCCTTTATGACAGAGAAATACCTTTTGGTGAAGCCAATCCGAAAGTACATTCTGAAGAAGGCGAAAAATCTGAACATTCCGATCATAATTCTTCTGATGAAAATGAAAAACGTATTGAAGGAGTTACGGTCACAGGTTCAAAAGCAGCCACATCTTTAAACAAAAAAGAAGCGGGATTGGTTTTTAATATTGACAGAAAAGAACTGTTAAAAGCAGCTTGCTGTAATTTATCAGAAAGCTTTGAAACCAATGCAACCGTTGATGTTTCTTTCAGTAATGCGGTGACAGGGACAAAACAGCTAAAAATGCTCGGTTTAGACCAGAAATATACGAGTTTAACGAAAGAATTGTTGCCCGAAATTAGAGGTCTTGCTTCTGCTTATGGTTTAAATTTCATTCCCGGAAGATGGATCGAAAGTATTCAGCTGACAAAAGGCGGAAGTACGGTAACCAACGGCTATGAAAGCATTACAGGACAAATAAACACCGAGTTTTTAAAAAATGCCGATCAACCTGAAACTTCATTAAATCTTTTCGCAGATTTTAACGGAAGAGCCGAAGCCAACATCACAAGCGTTTCCCGCATCGACGAAAAATGGTCGCAAACGTTTTTACTTCACGGAAACGGAACTTTTGGGAATACCGATATGAACGATGACGGTTTTCTCGATCGCCCGAAAGGAACTCAGATCAATGCAGCTTATTTATTGAATTACAATGATTTGGAAAAATCAGGATTTGGTTCGCATTTCGGAATTAATTTCATTAAAGATGAAAGAAACTGCAGGACAAACTGCCTTCAATAAAAGCTTAGACCAAAACGAACAAACTGCTTACGGAGTCGGAATTGATATTTCAAGATTTCAGGTTTGGAATAAAACGGGATATGTTTTTAAAGGAAAACCTTACCAAAGTTTGGGCTGGATGAACCAATATGTTTATCATCAACAGGATAGCTTTTTTGGTTTGAGAAATTATTCCGGAAAGCAGCATACGTATTATTCAAACTTAATTTTTGAAAGTATTTTGGGAAATACGAATCATAAATATAAAGCCGGAGCGAGTTTTATGTATGACGGTTATGAAGAAACATATCTGATTGATAATTTTAAGCGAAACGAGATTGTTCCCGGGATTTTTGCAGAATATACGTTGACAGGTTTAAAATATACGTTGGTTACAGGAGCAAGAGCAGATTTTCATAATTTGGCTGGAACGCAGTTTACGCCAAGAATGAATTTTAAATATGAC
Source organism: Chryseobacterium ginsenosidimutans (assembly GCF_024807225.1). GTDB lineage: Bacteria > Bacteroidota > Bacteroidia > Flavobacteriales > Weeksellaceae > Chryseobacterium > Chryseobacterium ginsenosidimutans. The sequence goes on along the minus strand of NZ_JANUCO010000001.1, from coordinate 636,354 downwards.
ATTACACCACAAACTATTGTAAGACTTTCTGCGGGAAGAGGTTTCAGAACGGCAAATGTTTTTGCGGAAAACCAACAATATTTTGCATCAAATCGTAGTATTCAAATCTTACAAAACGGAGGAAATATTTATGGTTTAAAACCCGAAATCGCTTGGAATTACGGCGTCAGTTTACAACAGGAATTCAAGCTTTTTGGAAGAAAATCTTCAATTGTAGCCGATTTTTTCAGAACCGATTTCCAGGATCAGGTTTTGGTGGATTTAGACAAATCGCCTCAGCAATTGACATTTTACAATCTGGAAGGAAAATCTTTCGCCAATTCATTTCAGACGCAGTGGGATTTTACACCTTTCAAAAATTTTGATGTAAGATTAGCTTACAAATATTATGATGTTCAGGCAGATTATTTAGATGGAAGACGAGAAGTTCCGTTTATGGCAAAACACAGAGGTTTTCTGAATCTGGCGTATTCGACAAATAAAAATAACAACGGCGGATTCTGGAGTTTTGACACGACTTTAAACTGGGTCGGAAAACAAAGACTTCCGAACACTTCAACAAATCCTGAAGAATTTCAGTTACCAACCTATTCTGAATCTTATGCAGTATTAAATGCACAGATCTCAAGAAATTTCAATAAAAAATTGAGAGCCTATTTGGGAGGTGAAAACCTGACTTCTTATTATCAAAAAAATGCGATTGTGGATTTTAAAAACCCGTTCGGAAATTATTTTGATGGCGGAATGGTTTATGCACCCATTATGAAGGCTAATCTTTACGTTGGATTGGACGTTACTTTTTAATTTTAAGAATAAAATCCCCCACAGATCACACTAATCTCACAGAAATAAATTTGTGTAATCTGTGGGAAATTAAAAAAATTTAAGCATGGTTTCAATAATTTAATGATTATGAAATCATGCTTTTTTGTATCTTTAACTAAACTTACGACATGTTAGAAACCCTTATTTTTGAAGATAATTACAAAAAATTCGGCTTCAGTATTTTTTCGGAAGAAAATGTGGAGAATTTCAATGAAAATAAGTTTCGGACGGACATCAAAGTTCTTTTTGTTCCTGCGGGTTATGAATTAACGGTGGATTTTAATCATTACAAAACCCAAAGACCTTCCTTATTTTTTCTTACCAACCAACTTCTGAATATTGAAAAAGCAGAAGGCGAATCTGTGCTTTTGCATTACAACCGCGATTTTTACTGCATTCAGATTCATGATAAAGAAGTTGCTTGTGACGGACTTCTTTTTCATAATGTTTTTGAAATCCCTAATGTAGAACTTGAAGATCGGGAAGCGATTATCGTAAAAGATTTATTTCAAAATATAAAAGATGAACTGGAATGGAAAGATTCTTCAGCCGAAGAAATGATCCGAACTTATGTGAAACAAATCATCATTCGCGCCACCAGAAAGTGGAAAAAACAAAATATTGATAATGATAACGTGAGAATTCCGAGTAACGAATTGGATGTTTTCCGTGATTTCAGCAGACATCTGGAAATTCATTTCAGAGAAAAGCACAATGTTGCAGATTATGCAGATCTGCTTCACATCGCTCCAAAAACGTTGACTCATAAATTCAAAAACTTAAATCTAGACTCTCCGAATCAGTTTATCATCAATCGAATTCTGTTGGAAGCCAAAAGGTTATTGTTCTATACCGATAAACCCGTTAAAGAAATTGCCTACAATCTTGGTTATGAAGATCCGGCTTATTTTAACCGACTTTTCACCAATAAAATCGGAAGCACTCCGACAAACTTCAAAAGAAATTACACTTCGGGAAAAAAGTACAATACTTAGGTCTTTTTATCTATTTATTTAAACGTATATCCGACATATCTTTGTATCATCAAAAACAAACAACATTAAATAAACAAAAACAAACATTATGAGACGTAACGCAACAGCCGTTTGGAACGGTAACATTAAAGAAGGAAACGGACACATCACAACTCAAAGCACGACTTTGAACGAAACGCAATATTCTTTCAACAGCCGTTTTGCTGACGGAGTGGGAACAAACCCTGAAGAATTATTGGCAGCCGCTCACGCAGGATGTTTCACGATGAAATTAAGCGCAGAGCTTTCTCAGGCTGGTTTTACTCCTGAAGAATTAAAAACAACTTCTGTCATCACTCTTGATCCAAACATCGGAAAAATTACAAAATCTGAATTGACTTTAACAGCAAAAGTTCCGGGACTTTCTGAAGAAGATTTTCAAAAATATGCTAAAATCGCAGAAGAAGGATGCCCTGTAAGTGCAGCTTTCAACTTTGAGATTACTTTGAATGCTACTTTGGCGAATTAATTTTAATCGTAAGAAACATTTTACGCAAAAGTAAAACACCATTTTTGTCATTCTTTAGGAATCTAAGCAAACATTTAATAGAAATAAAATTTTAAAAATAATGTCTAGATTCCTATCGAAATCACAAACTGGACGCACAGAAAATAATAATTACGTCTGAGTTTATTCAACAGCTCAGACTTAATCTTAAAACAAAATATACCAATCGGTATATTTTTTGTATCTTTGTATCATAATTAATTGACAATGTCAACGAAAGCAGAAAAGACAAAACAATTCATTATTGAAAAAACGGCATCTTTGTTCAATACCAAAGGCTATATTTCCACGTCTCTTTCCGACATTACAGAAGCAACAGGATTGACGAAAGGAAGTATCTACGGAAATTTTGAAAATAAAGATGAAGTTGCGCTTGAGGTTTACAAATACAACTCAGGTTTGTTGGGGAAAAGTATGTCCCGATCGCTTGGAGAAGAATTTCCGACCACTATTGACAAATTATATGCTTTTGTTAATTTTTATCGTAAAAGCTGGCCTTTTGTTTTCGAAACCGGAGGTTGTCCTTTGATGAACGCCGCAACCGAAGCCGATGACACTTTTCCGAAATTAAAAAAGCAAGTCACAGAATCTTTTGAAGGCTGGATAAAAAACATTACGAAAGTTATTATTAAAGGTCAAAAAGATGGAGAAATTCATGAAAATGTAAATGCTGAAGAATTCGGATCATTATTTATTATGCTTGTCGAAGGCGGAATTTTACTTTCCAAAACGACAGGCGATGAAAAATATCTCAACCTTGCTTTAGACAGAATTTTATTGATTATTGATAAAGAATTAAAACTCCTTCCATCATAAACTTCATCATATGGAAACAAAAAAAGTGGCAATTGTAGGATACAACAGAATTCCGTTTGCCAGAATGAATACAGCTTACGCAGACAAAGGAAATCAGGATTTACTGCTTTCCGCTCTGAATGGTTTAATCAATCGATACAGCCTTAAAGGAAAACTTCTCGGCGAAGTTGCCGGAGGAGCGACGATTAAGCATATTTCTGAAAGCAACCTCATCAGAGAAACGGTTATGAATACTTCTCTCGATCCCGGAACTCCCGCGTGCGATCTTCAGCAAGCGTGTGATACAGGAATCGAAGCCGCAGTATACATCGGAAACAAAATTGCTTTAGGACAAATCGAAAGCGGAATTGCATGTGGCGTTGAAGCGATGAGCAACATCCCTTTTGAGTCTTCACCAAGATTAAGAAAAGCTTTATTAAAAGCCAATAAAGAAAAGTCTGCTTTTGGAAAACTCAAGCAATTATTAAGTCCAAAACTGAAAGACTGGATGCCGATTCCTTACAAAGGGCAAGAACCCAAAACAGGTTTGGTAATGGGCGGTCACACAGAAATCACTGCAAAATATTATCAGATTTCCCGTGAAGATCAGGATGAATTGGCTTTTAAAAGTCATCAAAATATGGCAAAAGCGTATGATGAAGGATTCTTTAATGATATGATCACGCCAGCTTTTGGTTTAGACAAAGACAATAATCTTCGTCGTGACACGAGTTTAGAAAAATTAGCTACTTTAAAACCCGCTTTCGACAAACAAAACGGAACATTAACAGCCGGAAATTCCACCCCTTTTACCGATGGAGCTTCTGCGGTTTTGTTGGCGAGTGAAGAATGGGCAAAAGCGAATAATTTACCGATTTTAGCGTATATCACTTTTTCCGAAGTTGCAGGAATTGAATATGTTGAAAATAAGCAAGACTTACTTCTCGCTCCCGTTTTTGCGGCGGACAGAATGCTTAAAAAAGCAGGAATGAGCTTAGAAGATTTTGATTATTATGAAATCCATGAAGCATTTGCAGCGCAGGTTTTAGCCACTTTAAAAATCTGGGAAAATGATGATTTGGCTAAAAAATTCGGTTTGGAAAAAGCATTAGGAAAAATCGATCGAAATAAATTAAACGTAAAAGGCGGAAGTCTCGCTGTAGCACATCCATTTGCAGCAACAGGCGGAAGAATTATCGGGACGCTGGCAAAAATTTTACACGAAAAAGGAAGCGGAAAAGGATTTATTTCAATTTGTGCCGCTCGTGGACAAGGCGTGACGATGATTTTAGAAAAATAAACAGATATGGATAGATTAGCACAATTAAAACAATTCATCGGGAAAGAATTTGATCAATCGCCCTCTCCTTTTATGAAATGGCTTAATCCCATTATCCTTTCTGCAGAAGAAGGACAACTGGAATTTCAATACACTATAAGACCGGAATGGCTGAACCCGATCGGAAATCTTCATGGCGGAATAACAGCCGCAATTGTTGACGATGTTATCGGAGCAACGATGTTTTCTTTAAACGAAAATTCTTTTATGACGACCATCAATAATGTGATTGATTATTTTTCAACCGCAAAAGAAAATGATAATATTGTAGCTGAAACTAAAATCATTAAAAGAGGAAAGCAATTTGTAAATGCACAGTGCGAGATATGGAATGCAGACAAAACAAGACTTATTGCAAGAGGAACCTCCAATTTATTCAAAATCAATAATTAAGTATGAAAAGAGTTGTCATTACAGGACTCGGCGCAGTGACGCCTTTGGGAAATAATATCGAAGAATTTTGGCAAAACAGCATTAATGGAGTAAGCGGGGCAAATAAAATAACCCATTTCGATACAGAAAAGTTTAAGTTAAATTTTGCCTGTGAGGTGAAAAATTTTGATCCGAAAGTTCATTTAACACACCAGGAAATAAAAAGAAGTGATCTGTTTTCCCAATACGCAATGTATTCAACGGCAGAAGCGCTTAAAGATTCGGGACTTGAGCTGGAAAATATGGATCCGTTTGATACCGGTGTCATCTGGGGAACAGGACAAGGTGGAATGTGGACTTTCGAAAGTGAGGTTGCAGAATTCACAAAAGGTGACGGAACGCCTCGTTTTAATCCGTTTTTCGTTCCTAAATTTATTGCGAATATGGCTTCAGGAATGATTTCTATGAAATTTGGACTTCAAGGAATTAATTATACTACGATTTCAGCCTGCGCAACAGGAAATACAGCTATAATGGATGCTTTCAACTATATCCGTCTCGGAAAAGCAAAAGTGATTGTAAGTGGTGGTTCTGAAGCAGCAATTACACCATCTTCCATCGGAGGATTCTCTATTATGAAAGCGATGTCAACAAGAAATGATGATTTTGCAACAGCAAGTCGTCCTTATGATGCAGACAGAGACGGTTTTGTAATGGGTGAAGGAGCAGGATCATTGATCTTGGAAGAATATGAACATGCAAAAGCGAGAGGCGCAAAAATATACGCAGAATTGGTAGGAGCAGCAATGACCGCCGATGCGTATCACATGACCGCACCTCATCCGGATGGAGTTGGAGCGATAAAAGCCATGCAATTAGCCCTTGATGAAGCAGGTGCAAATGTGGAAGATATTGATTATTTAAATCCTCACGCAACGTCTACTCCAATGGGAGATTTGGTTGAATTAAGAGGGATCAGCAAATTATTCAACGGAAGTAAAAACCTTGACATCAGCGGAACAAAATCGATGACAGGACATTTGTTGGGAGCAGCAGGAGCGGCGGAAGCTATTCTTTCAATTAAAGCTATTGAAAACGGAATTATTCCACCAACAATCAATCTTCATAAAATTGATGAAAATATCCCGAAAGATGTGAATATTGTTTTTGGAGAAGCTAAAGAAAAGGATATCAATTTTGCTTTAAGTAATGCTTTTGGTTTTGGAGGACATAATGCTACTTTGGTTTTCAAGAAGTTTTCTTAATTCTTAATAATTAATTCTCTCGCGGATTTAGCTGATGACGCAGATTTTTTAATATAATAATTTGCTAAATCTGTGAGAGATAAAAATAAATATTTTAGATTCTTCCTTCGTTAGAATGACAATTGGAGTGTAGAGTTTAATAAAAAAATAGTCTTTGTGTTTTCAAAGCGCAAGGATTTTTTATGTATCTAATTTTTTGTAAGTTAGCATAACGGCACAAACTAATTTTATGAAAAAAATTAATTGCATCTTTCTGATTTTTATTTCCAATTTCATTTATTCTCAAAATAATTTTGAAATAAATCTTACAGCAAATTCCTATATTAATGATAGCCTAATGTTTGGAGCTCCTTCCACAAGAAACGGGTTTGGTGATCTTTATACTTTTAAAATATCTCCGAATAAAAACGTTTCAGATTTTGGGCAAAAGATTACAATGGATCACTCTGTATATTATTTAAAAATTCAAAAAGAAAATACAATTAATGGTTTTATAGAATATCCGCAACCAGTCTCTTTTGTCCATTTAGATAAAAAAAATAAATCTGCTTCGAGCTCTAAAATATTTTTTCTTGAAAAAGGAAAATATAAAATCGATTTGCCAAGCCTCAGTAATGGTTTAGAAATAAATATTGAATCACCAACAAATCTCGATTACAAAAATTTGCAAAAAACTTTAGAGCCTGTCTATGTAAAATCTAAAAAGCCTTATGAAATGGACAGTCTGATAAGCTTAAAAGAAAAACAAAAAATCTTAGGCGAATACATCAAAAAAAGATCCGATTCATATGCTGCATTATGGGAAATTCTGAATGATTACACGCTGTACAATTATCATTCTGACTATTTAAAAAACATGAAATTATTTTCAACAAAATTTAAAGAAAATAAACTGTTCAAAAATATAGAAAGTCGCTTAAAATCCGAAAGTTTAACCGCTATTGGCAACAAAATTCCTGATATTTATTTTGATAAACAAAACAAATTAATGACTGAAGATTTTAAAAAATATAGTTTAACATTTATCGATTATTGGTCTACAAGTTGTGCACCATGTATAAAAAGCATGCCTGAAATTGTGGCTTTGCATGAAGAATTTAAAAATGTAAATTTTATAACAATAACAGATGAAAATAAAACTGAAAGAATGCAGTTGGCGAAAAATATTCTGAAAAAAAACAACGTAACATGGACCAATTTTTTTGATCGTAATAAAGATTTTCAGAAGAAAGTAAATGCCACGTCCTATCCTTTATATTTTTTAATTGATAAAGATGGAAAAATAATTGCAAGAAGTATGGGCGATATCGAAGAAGTAAAAAAGAAAATGACTGAATATTTAAAATAAAAAGCAGTCAAAATTTGGCTGCTTTTCTATTTATAAATCAATTAATTCTAGTAAAAATAAATTTGAAAGAATTTTTCTATTGCGAATTTGGAATAAAAAAATCCTCTGCATTTTCAACAATCGGAATATAGAGTCTCTCCCATTTTTCACCTTCTACTATTTCCCAACTGTGACCTTCTCCTTCAACGTCTTCCGCCAGAAGAATAATTCCGGGCTCAATAAGAAATGTTGATCCATCGCTTACTTTAAATCTGATCATTCCTTTCAGCGTCACCACATATTGCCTTCTTGGGGCAGGATGTGTAATTTTTTCCCATTCTTCGGTTTTATTATTGATCCAGAAGGTTGTCGTATTCATTGGTTTCAAAGTAGGGATTTTCCCTATTTCAAACGTAGATTTTCCATCTGGATTATTTCTCAGTCTTACAGCAGCAATAAACTCCGAAGTATCAGTCATACAATTAAGCTTTTAACCATTCCGATTTAGAAAGATAATTCTGATCGGGATAGTAAATAAAAAGGCAATTTCTTCCTTTTATCGTGTTAATAATTGGTTGTGTAAGATCTTTCGGAATAGCAGGACAACCCCAACTTCTTCCGATTCTTTTGTGCATTGCTGCAAATTCTTCACTTACATAATCTGCTCCATGCATCACCACTGCTCTTTTGTATGCAGCGTCGTTGAAGCCTTTGTCCATTCCCAATAATCTCAGAGAATATCCGTTATCTCCGTCATAAGTAGCATCTGTGATATAAAATCCTAAGCTGCTTTGAAGTGAGCTCTCTGTATTTGAAAAATTGGTGGCAAATTCTTCACCCGTATTTTTCCCGTGAGCAACAAGAGAATTAAATAATACTTTTTTCTCATTCATATCAATCACCCAAAGTCTTTTCGTATTCGAGGACATAGAAAAATCACATACTGTAAGTAAATGCGACTCCGAATTAAGCAAACCAGCTTTCTTCAAATTTTCAAAACCTGTTAAAGCTTTAAAGAAAACTTCTTCGTTAAGTTTCATGTCCCGGTTCAAACGTAATCGCCTTGAATAATTCTTCTGATGAAGATCTTGTATTCTTTTCAGGTTTTGTGTCGGCTAATCTTTCAATTTTTTTGGTGGAGATATTTTCCTTCTTTATTTCCTTTTTCTCAGGAGAAAGATAAAAAGAGGTTGTGATTAAATATACAGCACCTAATAAGCTAAATAATCCCTTCATTCAATATTATGTTAATTAGATTTCAGTCTGCAAATGTATAAAAACATAATTATCAACCAGTTGAAACAGTAAAGTTTAACTCAATTTAATATTTTTTAACAATAGCTATGCAACACATTTTAGATAAAATCTATTAAATCATTAACTTTCATTGGTAAAACAATTCTGTTTTAAGGTGCTTTATATTTTATAAATGATACATTAGCAAAAAGAAAAATTAAAAATTTAATTAAAAAAACACATTGATATGTCTCACAAGAAACTTGGCGAATGGAACGCAACGGCTATTTGTGGAAATGATATTACCTCATCCGTTTTATATGTGTCTGCACTTACCATAGGAGTTGCCGGACAATATGCATGGATTTCGCTGCTCATGGTAGCTGGAACTCTTTTTTTATTCAGGAAAATATATAGTGAAGTTGTCGGCGCGCTTCCTTTGAATGGCGGAGCTTATAACGTTCTCCTTAATTCGTCTTCCAAAAACAATGCTGCCATTGCAGCCACTCTTACTATATTATCTTATATGGCAACCGCAGTAATCTCGGCATCTGAAGGGATGCATTATTTACATCATATTTTTCCGAGTTTCAATGTCGTTCTGGCTACTCTTGGTTTGTTATTATTGTTTTTATTACTTACTGTACAGGGAATTTCAGAAAGTGCTATTGTAGCTTTAATTATCTTTATTTTGCATATAACATGTATGCTTGTTCTCATTATTTTCTGTGGCATTTTTATAGTAAATCACGGGGTTGATTTCTTCATTCAAAACTGGCATATGCCTTTACAAAGCGGAGGAATTTTTAAAGCATTAATATTAGGATTCAGTGCGGCAATGCTTGGAATTTCAGGATTTGAAAGTTCTGCCAATTTCGTGGAAGAACAAAAACCCGGAGTTTTCCCAAAAACTTTGAAAAATATGTGGATCGCCGTTTCAGTGCTTAATCCTTTAATGGCTATTTTAGCAATAGGAATCATGCCGCTTTCTGAAGTGAGTGAATACAAAAACTCATTCCTCTCTCATATGGCAGAAACTTACTGGCGGAAAAATATTGGCAACAATTATTTCTGTAAACGCTGTATTAGTTTTAAGTGGAGCTGTTCTTACCTCTTTTGTCGGAGTAAACGGCTTGATAAAAAGAATGACGCTGGACAGGATTCTTCCTAATTATTTTTTAAAAGAAAACAAAAAAGGAAGTACGTATAGAATTTTAATATTATTCTTTTTGCTGTGTGTATCGGTTCTGTTGGTTACCAATGGAGAAATCGGACCTTTAGCAGGAGTTTATGCGCTCTCTTTTCTTACCGTCATGGCTTTTTTTGCCATTGGAAATATCTTATTGAAAATACGTCGTGCCCGACTTCCCAGACCGGAGTATGCGTCACCCATTTCAGTTTTGATAGCTTTAATTGCTGTAATCGTCGCTATTTACGGAAATATTAAAACCAAACCAGCTTATCTCCTTACATTTCTCACCTATTTCTTTCCTTCCATATTAATCGTTACGGCAATGTTGGGAAGAAAAGACATCATGTTTTTTATCGCTAAAATACTCAAGTCTACCAAAAAAAGCTACAGAAAGCATATCATTAAAGGCGAAAGGTCTTTAAATCTCTCTATCAACAGGCTTACCGAGCAGCAATTTGTATTTTTCTCTAAAGGGGATGATATTTCTACCCTCAATAAAGTAATGATGTATCTTCATGAAAATGAAGTGACCAACAGAATAAAAATCGTCTCTGTGTTGGAAGAATATCAAAATCCTACCCATCAATTTCTTTCTGATTTTGACGCGCTGGACCGGGCTTATCCGGAGGTGGATATGGAATACATCATTGAAGAAGGACAATTTACTCCTCAAAAAGTTGATGAACTTAGCATCCGTTGGAACATTCCTAAAAACTTCATGTTCATTTCTTCACCAGGAGAACGTTTTAGCCACAGAGTTGAGGATTTGGGAGGTGTAAGACTTATTTTATAAATACTATTGATAATAAAATGCAGAATACATTTCCGCATTTTTGTATAATACATTTTTTCTGTAATATGGATTGTTTTTTGATGTAAATAAGTTGTCAACATATCAATTTCATTACTAAATTTGAGAATATGAATGATGAAGCAAAAAGAAAACAGTTAAGAAAATATAAAGCATTTGCCACAGGATTATTTGTTTTGATGGCGGTGATTTTTATTATTACGACAATCTTACAAAAAAACAACGATTCTCATTGGATGGGATATGTCCGTGCCTTTTCTGAAGCGGCGATGGTCGGTGCTTTGGCAGACTGGTTTGCGGTGACGGCTTTGTTCCGACATCCGCTCGGGCTACCGATTCCTCACACAAACTTAATTGAAAACAGCAAACAAAGACTCGGTGATAATTTGGGAAGTTTTGTGGTGAGTAATTTTCTTTCGCCTCAAAATATCCGACCTTATATTCAAAAGCTGAAAATTTCGGGCTTTGTTGGTGAATGGCTGGGAAAAGAGAAGAATCAGGAAGTTTTAATTAAAAATCTTTCGGATATTGTTTTAGATATTTTAAACAAGCTCGATGATTCTGAGGTAAGCAATTTTATCAGCAAAAAAGTCTCTGAAATGACTGATAATATTCAACTTAATAAAATCGTAGGAAACGGAATCGGTTATATTTTAGAAAAAAACGATCATCAGAAAATCATCACGAATCTTTCAGCACAGATAAAAAATTATGTTACTGAAAATGAAGAAATGATAAAAGACCGTGTGAAAAAAGGGAGTTATACTTTCATTCCTTCTTTTGTGGACAATAAAATTGCAGATAAAATTGCGAGCGGACTTGCAGATTTTTTCAAAGAGATTGAAGAAGATTCTCAACACGAAATCAGAAATTTAATTACCAAAAAAATTCATGAATTTTCAATTGATTTAAAAGAAGATCCGAAATGGAATGATGAATTTAAAACCATTAAAAACGATCTTTTAAAAGGTGATAAACTCGAAGAATATTCCAATGACATCTGGATTTCTATTAAAAATACGTTGAAAAAAGAATTGCAGGAAGATCAATCTTCATTAAAAAATTATTTATCTAAAAACCTGAACGAATTTTCAGAAAATTTAAAAACCGACGAAAATTTTCAGAATAAAATCGATCATTGGGTTCGCGTAACGGCTTATAAATATATTCTTAAAAACACCCATCAATTCGGCGACCTCATCAGTTCAACCGTCGGAAACTGGCAAGGAAAAGAACTCAGCGAAAAACTGGAACTCGAAGTCGGAAAAGATCTGCAATTCATCCGCGTCAACGGAACTTTGGTCGGCGGATTGGTAGGATTGATTATTTATACGATCGCCAACTTTTTCCTTTAAAAAACTAAACTACAACCAAATCAAACCATGAAAAAACTCTTTATTTTATTATTTTCTTTAAGCATAACCTTTTTTCTCTGTCAAAAAGTTGAGCTTAAGAAAGTAACCGATTCTTCACAGATTTTTAAGGGAGAAATCGCCGGAAATCCTATCACCATGCAACTTAATTTTGACGGAATTATCGATTGCAATCAATATCAGCATTTTGTAAAAGGTTGGTATTATTATGATAAATACAAAAAGAAAATTCCATTGACCGGAGTTTATGATTTGGCTAATTTATATCTTTATAATTTTGGAAATCAACAAGATAAAAATTCAAAAATATTACATAAAAATATTACAAGCCTTCAATTAATAGAAAAAATTGACAGCCTCGTGAAACCTTTACAACCAAAAGAAACTTTAATTTTCGATGGAGAATATGGAAATAAAAAAGAAGTTGCAGGAAGCGTGAGTATTGGAAATAAAAAATACTCTTCAAAATTATATACAAAAGACAGCAGGATTTATCGTTATAATAATTATCTTATTTTGCCGAATAACAAAAAAATAAATACGTATGATTTTATTAATCCTATTGGTGGAAACGAACTGATTTCTTACGCTTCGGATAAATCCGGAAATCGAATTTTACTATACTTCAAAGAGGTTTCCAACTTTAATTTCTGCGGAATGTGCGGCGCAAGCGACGGCGAAAAAGGCTACAGAATTCTTTATTTTACCAACGACTGGAATTTTAAAAGTCATGAAGATTTCCTTACAGAAAGCTGTATTGAGAATATTTATGATACAACCTCAACAAGATCGAAAGAATCAAAAATTTTAAAATTCAATGTAAAAAAGTCATCCGTTTCTCCGGCTTATAGTTTCACGGTTGATGTGAAAAATGCAACCATTACAAAATCAAGGTAACAAAAAAGAGAGCTTAAAAACTCTCTTTTCTTTATATTTTTTGTTTATCTCGGCAATCTGCTTGCTCTTTTCAAAAGCTCTTTATTAATTTCATTGATCAATTCCGGACCTTCGTAGATGAAACCTGTATATAATTGGATTAAACTTGCTCCTGCATCCAGTTTCTCGATAGCATCTTTTGCAGAATGAATTCCACCAACTCCGATGATCGGGAAAGCTCTGTTGCTTTTGTCAGAAAGATATTTGATCATTTTTGTACTTCTCTCACGAATAGGTTTTCCGCTTAAACCGCCGTTTCCTATTTCTGCTAAAACTTCAGGAGACGTTTTCAAACCTTCTCTGTTAACCGATGTATTCGAAACCACAATTCCGTCAATTTTTGTTTCTGCAATCAGATCAATAATTTCGTCCAATTGCTGATTGTTTAAATCAGGAGCGATTTTCAATAAAATGGGTTTCTGTACAGATTTTGACTGATTGATTTTCTTTACTTCTGTAATCAGCTCGCGAAGATATTCTACATCTTCCAGTTTGGCGTGGCTTCCTACATTCGGACAGCTTACATTCAACACGAAATAATCTACGTGAGAATGCAGCCCTTCAAAACAATCCAGATAATCCTGCGTATAATTTTCCGGACTTGTATCTGTATTTTTTCCGATGTTTCCACCGATGATTATTTTTCCTTTATTGCCTTTCAGTTTTTCGATCACAGCTTCAAGACCGTCGTTGTTAAAACCCATTCTGTTGATAATTCCGCCATCTTCTATCAGACGGAACAATCTTTTCTTAGGATTTCCTTCTTGAGCTTTTGGAGTTACCGTTCCTATTTCTACAAATCCGAAACCTAAATCTCCCAATTCATTGAACAACACTGCATTTTTATCGAAACCTGCAGCCAATCCTACGGGATTTTTAAATTTTAATCCGAAAACTTCTCTTTCCAGACGTCTGTCTTCAATAGTTTTTGGGAAAAATAATTGAGTAAGAAATCCAAAATTTTTGAGCATTGAAAATGTAAAATGATGAACTTCTTCAGGATCAAACTTGAAAAGAATAGGTCTAATGATACTTTTGTACATTGAAAAAAAGTTTTACAAAAATAATCAATTTAAAATTAATCTTTGGTTAACATGTGATATTTTATGAAAAAATGTTTTATAAACAGCATCTATGATACACAAAAATCTGCGTAATCTGTAAAATCAGCGAGATATTTTTTAACGCAAAGATTTTATTTTTAAATATACATTCAAGTGAGCAAAGAAGAATCAACAAGTTGATTTGATGAAGCTATATTTCCAAGCTTCGCGAGGCAAATTTATCTGCCTTTGCCCTCTAAAATCAGCAGTGTAAGAAAATTAAATTTTTGCGTTTAAATTAAAATTTTCAGATTTTATTTGAAGCTTTTTCCCGCTTTCCATTGCAATCTTTTTTTGCAAAAAAGGATTTTCATTTCAATCGGGGCTAGGTCATAGTCATTTATTTCAACATTATGAAATAACCACAAAATTTGTCCTTCCGTAGGAATCTAAACTCGAATCTTTTATCTGATTTTCTAACACTATGCTTAGATCCTTCCAGGATGACAAACTTTATGGTAATAAAAATCTAAAACCTACGAATACGAACTCAAATCGAAATTCAAAATGTCTCCTACTCTTTTGAATTCATCATCTATAGTGGCATTTACCGTAATCCTTTCGTTAGAAATAGGATGATTAAAAATCAATTGATGAGCGTGAAGCGTCATTTTTGTTATCTCAAAGGTTTCCAGCCACAACTTATTCTGCTTGTTGCAACCGTGTTTACGACAGCCTAAAATCGGATGTAAAATATGCTTAAAATGCTTTCTCAACTGATGAAATCTTCCTGTTTTAGGAATGGCTTCAACTAAACAATATCTTGAAGTTTGATGTTTTAAAAAAGGCAACTTTATTTCCGAAGTCTGTAAACGATGATAATATGTAATCGCGTTTTGCTTGACTTCGTTTTCATTAACCAGATCATAATCGATGGTTTCTTCCTCTTTCGCCCAGCCTCGTAGAATCGCTATATATTTCTTTTCAACTTCTCGTGATGCAAACTGATCGCTCATCGTTCTCAAGGTTTCTTTATCTAAAGTGAACAACAAAACACCCGAAGTTTTTCGGTCTAACCGATGTACAGGATAAACTTTTTGCCCAATTTGCTTTCTCAATTCCTGAATAGCATACGTATCGGCTTCTCCGGAATAAAAAGATTTATGAACCAACAATCCGCTTGGTTTATTAATGGCAATAAGATGTTCGTCGCGATAAAGGATTTCTAACATGGGACAAAAGTAGAGGTTTTTATCCTTATTCCTCAAACTTTAAATGGTCATTGAAAAATGGCAGCATTTGGTTTTCTATTCTTCCGTTTTCTTTGCTGACTTCGCTTCCGTGTGTTCCGATATACTCTTCAGCTTCATGCTTTATTTTCAACATTTCAAGGTTTTTGCTTAAATTCATACAGCTTGGCGGAATATGTTTCAGTTCGTCATTTCTTCCCCAATCGAATTTTATTGCCTTTAGTTTTTTAATGTTTTCATATTGAGAAAAAACCAATTCTGAAGTCGAATTTCTCTTCAATTCTTCTGCAACTGAAGCATTTATTTTTAATTCATTACCTTCAAAAGAAAAGGGTAAATCTGCAAAAAACGGAGGTTTATTTTCATTTCCGTTATAGGCTCTTGCGATGGCAAAAATGATATTGGCTCCTGCATTTTCAGGTTTTGAAAGGTCTTTTACTTCCTTAATCTTTTCCACATTTTTATATGAATCTATTTCTGTTAAAGCAAAATACTGAGCATCCAGAATTCCGGGAGACAAAGCATAAACCGACGAAAAAACTTCGGGATGAAGAAAAGCATTTCGCAATGCTCCATTTCCGCCCATGGAATGTCCTGAAATTCCGCGACTGTCTTTGTTGGCGATTGTTCTGTAGTTTTTATCTATAAAATTGACGAGTTCAATTGAAGTGAAATCTGACCAGTTTCCGGAGGATTTTGAATTGGCATAAAAACTTCCTTTGAAAACCGTACTTTCATTCGGCATTACTACAATCATCGGTTTTATCTTTTTTGAATTAATTGCGCGATCAATAATATGATTGATTTTATCACTGTTTACCAACAAACTATCGCTCCAGAAAAAGCCGTGCAAATAATAAATGACAGGATATTTTTTTGACGATTTGTCATAATCGGGCGGAAGATAAACCGAAACTCTTCGTCTGGGATTTTCGCCGGCTTTATTTTGTAAGGTTTTGGCAGTGATGTAAGTCGTGACTACATTTCCTTCAGCGATTTTTTGAGACCATAAAAGCTGCGTCAATAAAACAAAAACTAAAATCAGAAAACCGGATTTTTTGATTGTAAAATTTTAAGTAAAACAAATTTCGTCAAATTGTCTCAAATTAAGACATTAATGGTGAAATTTTATTCACTGTCTGATTTAGCCCTGATTGCAGCGACATCCTTTTGTGGAACGAAGTGGAGCAAAAGATACAGCGGAAAGCAGGTTCCCGGCTCCTGAAATCTATACTATGCAAACCTTCAAGGTTTCTAAAACCTTGAAGGTTTAGAAAGTGTTTTAAAAACTTCATCCCCACATCTCACATCTTCCCGCTTTTTCACTATTTTTGCACTTCAGACGTTAAAAAAATTATGGCAAAGCAAGAAGATGTTTTCAAGAAAGTGATTTCTCACGCTAAAGAATATGGTTTTATTTTCCCTTCTAGTGAGATCTACGACGGTTTATCCGCAGTTTATGATTATGGACAAAACGGTGCCGAACTAAAAAATAATATCAAACAATATTGGTGGAAAGCAATGGTACAGCTTAACGAAAATATTGTAGGTATCGATTCGGCGATCCTTATGCACCCTACAACTTGGAAGGCATCGGGACACGTAGACGCTTTCAACGATCCATTGATTGACAATAAAGATTCTAAAAAACGTTTCAGAGCAGATGTTCTGGTAGAAGATTACTGTCTGAAAATTGAAGATAAAGAAAACAAAGAAATTGAAAAAGCAGCGAAGAGATTCGGTGATTCTTTCGATAAAGATCAGTTTGTTGCGACGAATCCAAAAATTTTGGAATACAGAGCAAAAAGAGAAGCTATTCTTTCAAGACTGGCAAAATCTCTTGAAAATGAAGATCTTGCTGATGTAAAAGCTTTAATTGAAGAGCTTGAAATCGCTGATCCGGACACAGGTTCTAAAAACTGGACGGAAGTAAGACAATTCAACTTGATGTTCGGAACTAAATTAGGGGCGTCTGCAGATTCTGCAATGGATCTTTATTTAAGACCGGAAACGGCTCAAGGTATTTTTGTTAATTTCTTAAACGTACAGAAAACATCACGTCACAGACTTCCTTTTGGTATCGCACAAATCGGAAAAGCATTTAGAAATGAGATCGTTGCAAGACAATTCATCTTCAGAATGCGTGAATTTGAACAAATGGAAATGCAATTTTTCGTTGCTCCCGGAACAGAATTGGAATTCTACGAACAATGGAAGCAAAAACGTCTGAACTGGCATTTAGCTCTTGGTTTAGGAAACGACAATTACAGATTCCATGATCATGAGAAATTGGCGCATTATGCAAATGCTGCTGCTGATATTGAGTTTAATTTCCCGTTTGGATTTAAAGAACTGGAAGGTATTCACTCAAGAACAGATTTTGATTTAAAGGCTCACGAAGAATTCTCAGGAAGAAAACTTCAGTTCTTCGATCCAGAAAGAAATGAAAACTATGTTCCTTATGTTGTAGAAACTTCGGTAGGTTTAGACAGATTATTCCTTTCTATATTCTCTCATTGCTTGAGAGACGAAGTATTGGAAGACGGTTCGGAAAGAACGGTTTTATCATTACCTCCGGCTTTAGCACCAATTAAAGCAGCGATTCTTCCATTAATGAAAAAAGATGGTTTATCAGAATATGCAGAGCAAATTTTCAACGACTTAAAATACGATTTCAATTTATTCTACGAAGAAAAAGATGCGATCGGAAAACGTTACAGAAGACAGGATGCGATCGGGACACCTTACTGTATCACGATCGATCACGATTCTCTTACAGATCATACGGTGACCATAAGAGACAGAGACACGATGCAGCAGGAAAGAGTTCCTGTTTCTGAGTTGAGAAGAATTATCGATGAGAAAACGAACTTCAGAAATTTACTTTCTAAATTATAGATTACGAAAGCCTTGAGAAATCAGGGCTTTTTCTTTTTTATACCACAATAGAAAATTATCTCATAGAAATTATTATTTTTGTCTCAATTAAAAAGCATTAAACTAATAACTATGAAGAAATTAATTATTTCATCTTTGGCAATATTTGCCCTTATAAACTGTTCATCATCAGATGACTCTGTAGAAGAAAACCCAGTTGTAGATCCTACAACGATTGTTCCTACAAAATTTACTGAAATTACTCAGGATAATCAAACCTATGTGACAGAGTATAAATACGACGGAACTAAATTGCTTGAGGAAACTTCCGGCAACAAAAAAACAGTTTACACGTATAACGGAGATTTGATTTCAAAAACTGAAGATTATACCGGTACGAATTTAACTTATAAAAGACAATTTGTATATACCAATGGAAGAGTGACATCTGAAACAACCACTACTTACAACTCCACGCTTCCACTCGTTACGACAATAGCATTTCAATATTTAAGTGATAATCACGTAACATTCACCAAAAACGGAGAAGGAAATGATATTTATCTATCCAACAACGGAAATATAAAGATCGCAACATGGAGTCCCGGTTCTGTAATAAGAACGTTCACTAACACGTACGACGGGCAAAACAATCCTTATAAAAACATAAAAGGATATCTGAAAATCAATTTCCTGCTTTCTCTTGAAGGAGATTATGCATCTAATAATCTTGTGAACAGCAGTTCTGTACAAACAGGAGCTGTACCTGCTACTTATGGTAATAGTGCTGTACATACGTATAATGGTCATGACTTTCCTACAAAAACAGTGATGACATTTACAAGCTCTCTTCATGCTACCAATTCGCATACCTATATGTACGAATATAACAAGTAATCATATTCTTTTTTTAAAATACAGCCCTGATTTCTTCAGGGCTTTTTTATTTTTAATTAAAATTATCTTTGAAATCATTATTTTTGAAACTCAAATTTTAACCATGAAAAAAATAACTCTTTTGATCTTTGGTCTGTTCCAGACCTTTGCCTATTCTCAGACTCAGGATTTGGCCTCTTTAGCTTTAGGACAAAATATTGGAATGAATGCCTTATTTGACACCAAAGACAATCTATATGGCTATGTTTCATTATATTCTTATGGAAAAACGGATAAGAAAACCCAGAAATTCGAATATGTAATTTTAGATAAAAACCTCAATCCTGTTGCCAATAAAGAGTTTGAAGCAGGAACTCTTGTTTCCAATTATACGGGATATGTAGATTTTAAAGGGCAGATTATTCTTCGACCTTCGGATTTTAATTATTTGCAGGCTTTTGCAAAAGATGCTGCAGCACCGGTTTCTATGGTAATTGATCCTAAAACAAACACGGTAAAGCCAAAGGTTTATTATGATTATCAGGAAGATGGAACTTTCAAAGAAATCAGTCAGCCAAAAACTTTTAAAGAAGAAAGAAAAGAAAACCGCGCAGAGAAAAAAGATAAAGGATACAACTACATTTCGTCTGTCGGAGAAATTAAAGAAGGTGGCTATATTGCCATAGAATACAATGATTACGGAAAATATGTGAATCACAACAGCCTTATAAAATTCGACGAAAACAAAAAAGAAATCTGGAGATACCGTTACAATACAAACGGTGACAAAAAAGTATTTTCGGATCTTACGATTCTTGATAAAGATGAAAATAATCTGTACGGAATTTTAAGAAAAGTAAACGACGATGACAAAACTTTTTCTCTTCTGGTCATTGATATGAAAACCGGAAAAGAACTTTCTAACAAGCCAATTACAGGACTTTCTCCGGAAACTATTTATAATATTGATGTCTTAAATTCAGGAAGCGGAAGAATCGATAATGATAAAACTTTTGATGATAAAATTGTTCTTTTGGGAAGAAATTATATCTCGAAAGATAACAGAGGTTTTGCAAGATTTGTCCTTGATAAAAACAATTACAACGTAGACCTTAAAACATTGAGCTACAAACCGGATCTTTCCAATCATATTCCAAAACTAAGCGCCGACGGAGGTGTGGAAAATGGGTATTACCTTCAGACCAAAGATCTTTATTTCATGAGCGACGGAAGTGTAGGAATTCTTTCGGAGAAATTCAAACCGGCGGGACAATACAATGCTCCGAAAACGACTGATTTGGTTTACATTAATACTGATAAAGATTTTAAAGTAAAAGACGTACAGGTTTTCGAAAAAGAGAAATCCAAATGGGTAAACAGCGATTATCTTTTCTCACAGTATTTAAATGACGGAAAAGACGTGGTCTTCTTCTACCGCGATTATCAGAAAGATCAGGTGACAAAGGAGAAAAAATGGAATCTCTTCATCAACACCATTATCGACGGAAAATTCAAGCAGGAAATCATTCCTATTTCTGAAAAAGATAATTATACCGTGACGCCGTATGTTGCAAAAGAAGGTTACATCTTGCTTCGTGAGTATAATGAAAAAGAGAAGTTCAATAAAGTTCGTCTTGAAAGATTAAATTATTAATGATAAAAAAAATCCTGACCGACGGTCAGGATTTTTCCGTTCGATAGTAATCTGCGATATTTTTTATTTCATCCAGACTTAGATTCCACATAAAATTCAGGAATTGCTGGTAACTTTCACTTTGATTTTTAGGATCTACTCTATCCAAATATCGGTTTAAATTATAATTTTTCCGGGCTTCATAGATTTTAGCAAAACATTTTCCGAGCCAGTTTTTATAATATTTTTCCTCTTCTTCATCCTGCAAAAACTGCAGACTTGCATAAATCCCAACTCCATAATCTTCAGAATGATAGAAATTCGGCAAGGTTTCCATTCTTGCGATTTTCTCTAAGGTTTTGTAAGAATCAGAAGGTTTTTCATCCGCAACGTCGGTTTTAAGTTCAGGAAATATTTTTTTCAGATTATTGATTCTTAGTACAATTTCAGGGTGCGATTTAAGAGAATCTTTATCCAGTTTTTCTTTAAAATGATTATAGTTGTATAACGAAAAATCTTCCTTTTTAAGCCACTTATCTTTAAATGCCTGTTGCGGAAGGTTGAAATATTTCTTGTAAGTTTCCACTTTCAATGTTCTTGGCGAAATCGTGTCAAAATCTTCCAGTCTTTTCAGCGTATTGATGAATTCCGTTTTCTTAAAATCACTATTTTTAAAAACAACATATCCTAAAGAATCTGCCTGCATTTCCTGTCTTCTGTTTTCTGCACCTTTTCTGTAAATTCTGCTTTTCAGCACATCAAAAGCCCTTTGATTCCTGTTTTCTTTGGTTGATTTAATGCTTTGAACCACCGTTCTGTCCATTTGATCCTGATCAATGATGCTCAGAAGCGTTTTTAAAGTATGCTCTGAGATTTTATGCCCCAGTTCGTGAGAAATCACAGCAGCCAACTGATCATCGTTATTCAGCCAGTTAAAAAGTCCCATATTAATCACGAACGTTCCGTCAGCAAAACAGTAAGCATTCGGAGTATTGTCTTTTGCGACAAGGATTTTTAAATTTTGTGGAATCTGAGGATTGTTTTTCTTCAAACGTTCAATCAAACTTTTCACCTTTGAATCGAATACAGAATTGAAAACAAAGTCTTTTTCTTTTACTTTTCCCTCAAAATCTTTCTCGAATTCTTTATAATATTTCGACAGCTCGTTTCCTTTTTTTCCGGAGTAATCTGTTTTGCTCTTTTTGATCAGATTTTCAGCATTGACAGAAAAAATCTTAAGAAAATCCTTTCTCTGCGCATAGTCTGCTGTATCTATCGGTTGATAAACCTGTCCGAAAGAAATTATAAAAGCATAAAGAAATAAAAAGGAAATTAGTTTTTTCATCGTAAATAATGTCAATAATCACAAAAATAAATCATTTCGTTTCATATTTTCAAATTTATTTTAAATTTGTTTCAAGATCGATTGTTATGACAATTCTTATATTTTTTGTTTCTTTTATCGTCATTGTTGCGGTACTTTTCTATATTTTGGGATATGGCTATATCTTTAACGGAATTTCAAAAACCTATTTAAAAGGGAAAACCAGCGCCAATATAGACGACGGAAAACTTTTCTCCAGCAACCTCATCCATACAGAATCACCGAGACTTTGGGAAGAAGATCCCGACTACAACAGTAAGGAATTGCCTAAAAATATAGTTGAAGATTTAATTAATTCCAATACAGCTTCTTTCATCGTTATTAAAAACGGAAAATTGATTCATGAGCAATATTGGAATGGATACGATCAATTATCCAAAACCAATTCTTTTTCAATGGCAAAAGCCGTTACGGTAATGCTTTTGGGAAAAGCTCTGGAAGAAGGAAAAATCAAAAATATTGATGATCAGTTTTCTGATTATTTTGAAGAATTTAAAAATAAAGAATTTGCCGGAAATTTAACCTTAAAAAATTTGGCTCAAATGGAATCCGGACTGGATTGGAGTGAAGATTACAAAAACCCGTTTTTACCGAATGCAAGAGCTTATTACGGGAAAAGCCTTTTGAAATCTACCTTGTCAAGAAACTTTAAAGAAAATCCGGGTGAAAAATTTGAATATCAAAGTGGTTTCTACGCAATTTTTAAGTTTTGCGATACGAAAAGCGGTCAATCAATCTTTGGCAGATTATTTATCTGAAAAATTCTGGATTCCGATGGGAATGGAACAAAATGCAGAATGGAGCACCGATGAAGAAGGAATGGAAAAAGCGTATTGTTGCATTCATTCCAACGCAAGAGATTTTGCAAAATTAGGTCAATTATTTTTAGATAACGGAAAAGTGGGCGATAAACAAATTCTGGATCTCAATTTTATTGAAAAAATGAGAACACCGACTCAAAAATCGGAAGAAATTTACGGAATGGGATTCTGGATTAATTACGACAATCCTATTAAACATTATTATTTTTTAGGACTTCAGGGGCAATATATCATTATGATTCCTGACCACAATATGGTCATTGTAAGAACCGGAAGCTACAATAATCTCCCTAAAAATGATAGAGGAAGACCGGATCAGGTGAAATTTTTGGTGAATGAAACCGTGAAATTATTTCAATAAAATATGGAAAAATACAACCCAAAAGTCGATGAATACATTGAAAAATCTCAGGATTTTGCAAAACCCATTCTGAATTACATTCGTGAAACCGTTCATGAATTCTGTCCCGATACGAACGAAGCCATCAAGTGGAAATTCCCCACCTTTATGTATAAAGGAAAAATATTGTGCTCAATGGTGTCTTTTAAACAATACTGCAGCATGGGATTTTGGCTTCATAACGAAATGAAAACCCTTAAAAACATTGAAACTGATGTTGAAAAAACCAATGTATTCAGCTTAGGAAAAGTAACTAGAGTTGATGATCTTCCTACAAAACCTCAGCTTAAAAAAATGATATTAGAGGCAATGGAATTGACAGAAATGGGCGTTACGCTGAAAAAAGCAGCTCCGTCAAAAACAGAAATTGAAGTTCCTGATTATTTTCAAAATGCTTTAAATGAAAATGAAAAAGCACTGGAAGTTTTTACAAAATCATCTCCCTCTTTCCGAAAAGAATATATCAACTGGATCACAGAAGCGAAAACCGAAACCACGCGAAATAAACGCATGGAACAAGCCATAGAATGGATTTCTGAAGGGAAAAGCAGAAACTGGAAATACGAAAGAAAATAATTTAAACTAAATTCTTAGTGGAATCTAAAATTAGCTTCTGTTAAAGTATTATTTTTTAGAAAAGCTTCATATTCCGGAGATATCTGTTTGCGTCCGAAAGTATTTTCTCCGCTCATGCTTCCCAAACGAACTTTATCTTTTCCATACTTTTTATTCATCGCATCCATCGCTTTCATCATCGGCAAATGCTGATTCTGAATATCTTTTTCAAAGAGACTGATCAACCTCTGATCTTCAGGCACAAAATCATTCACAATGACTCCGGCTTTTTTATAATGAAAACCTTCTTTGAAAATAGCTTCGAAAAGCTCATTCACTACTCTGCCGATCAAAATAGATGAATTGGTAGGATTGGGAAGAATCTGAGTGAGTGCATTTCTATATTCGGGTAAATCGTTTCTGAAACGATTGGTTTGTACAAAAACCGTCACCATTTTGCAGCAGGTATTTTGCTTTCTCAAACGTTCCGAACAGTACATTCCGTAGGTTTCTACACGTTCTCGTACATCCTCTTTTTTCGTCAGCATTTCCATGAAACTTCGGGTCACTGCAATGGATTTTTTTGGAGACGGAGAGTCCAGTTCCAATTGGCGAATTCCTTTCAATTCATTCACCATTCTTACGCCATGAATTCCCATTATTTTCCGAACCCACATTTCGGGTTTCTGTAGTAAATCCCAAGCTTTATGAACGCCATTGTCGTGCATTTTTACAGCAAGTTTTCGCCCGATTCCCCAAACATCGCCGATATTCATCCATTTCAGGGCTTTTTCTATCTTTTCGGGAGTGTCTAACATATAAACTCCATTAAATTTCTTAGGAAAATCTTTCACAATTCTATTGGCTACTTTACACAATGTTTTTGTGGGCGCAATCCCGATGCTTACAGGAATATTTTCCTGATCATGGATGTCATTCTTGATTTTAATACAGTAATCATGAATATTAATGTATTTAAAACTGGTAAGATCTAGAAATAATTCATCGATTGAATACACTTCAAAATCCGCTTTATCCACATACGCTGTGGATATCTCTATTACACGCTGACTTTTAAAATTATATAATTCAAATTTTGCGGAAAAACTTTTCACATCATGCTCTTTGAAAAGCTCTTTATATTTGAAAGCCGGAGCCGCCATCGGAATTCCCAGATCTTTCGCTTCTTTGCTTCGGGACACAACACATCCGTCGTTGTTGGAAAGTACCACAACGGGTTTGTTTTCGAGGGAAGGATCTAAAGTTCTCTCGCACGAAACGAAGAAATTGTTGCAATCAACTAAGGCGTACATGATAAATAAATCAACTTTTTGCTATACAAAATTATAACTTTTAAAGTAGAATATTATGTTTAATTTAAACTTTAACATTAATTTTAATTAATTGATTTACAGTGTATTAATTTATTTTAAATACGTCAAGTTTTGTCGCATCCAGCTTGTAATTTTGGTTTCCAAAAGCATAAAAAATTGATAGTATGGATAAAGTGACTTTACAAAGAATTGAAAAACTTCACCTGATTGTAAGAGAGGAAATGAAGCAAATTATTAAAGAATGTGACGAAGCTCTGACTGGAAGAGCAAAAGTGAGAATAACCCAAGGTTTGAGAAGTTTTGAAGAGCAGGAAAAATTATACGCCATCGGAAGAATCACATCAGGGAAAAAAGTGACCAACGCAAAAGCCGGACAAAGCATCCACAATTACGGACTTGCCGTTGATATTTGTATGATGATTGACGGAAAAACCGCAAGTTGGGACACCGTAAAAGACTGGGATAATGATAAAGTCGCCGATTGGTACGAATGTGTGAAAATTTTTGCAAAATATGGCTGGAATTGGGGAGGAAACTGGAAAACGTTTAAAGATCTTCCGCACTTTGAAAAGAAGAACATATTAACGAAGAAAGGCGTCGTGAAAACGAGTTGGAAAACCTTGTCTAAGATGCTCAGAGACAATGAAAATTATATCATAATTTAATTATTTTTAATTGAAAATTATTTTTAATACGACAAGTTCTGTCGCTTCCCCGCGTTATCTTTATTGTAAAGAAAAGCACTAATAACAATCATTATAATAAGCTAAAACCAATAGTCATTTTTTCGGAAAACTATTGGTTTTACTTGTCTAAAATTGTTAAATGTTTCACTAAAAAAAGCAAAAAATCACATGAAAAAGACAACCATTCTTTCTTTGGACGGAGGCGGAATCAGGGGAATTATCACCTGCATTATTCTGCGCTACATAGAAGAGCAACTGCAGTTTTATGATAAACCAAGTGCAAAACTTGGTGATTATTTTGACTTGGTTGCGGGAAGCAGTACAGGAGGCTTGATTGCATCTATTATTCTCTGTCCCGATGAACACCGAAAAGCAAAATATTCGATCCAGAAAGGATTGGAATTGTATGCTGAAAAAGGGGGTGACATATTTCAGGTTTCTTTTTGGGAGCGATTAATAAATCCGTTTGGATTATTGAACGAAAAAATCTCTCAAGATGAGCTTGAAAAAAACTTGAATGACTTTTTTGGAAAATTAGAACTAAAAGAATTAATAAAA
The DNA here is from genome assembly GCF_024807225.1 of Chryseobacterium ginsenosidimutans. Classification (GTDB taxonomy): domain Bacteria; phylum Bacteroidota; class Bacteroidia; order Flavobacteriales; family Weeksellaceae; genus Chryseobacterium; species Chryseobacterium ginsenosidimutans. The sequence goes on along the minus strand of NZ_JANUCO010000001.1, from coordinate 609,924 downwards.
CCCTGCTTAATAACAAGTTATGACATAGAAAACAGAAGAGCTAAACTATTCAACTCATGGAAAGCAAATTTGAGTACCGATAATTTTTATGTAAAAGATGTTTGCAGAGCAACCTCAGCGGCTCCAACTTATTTTACACCCGTTCAGATCAAATCGATGTACGGACAGATTTTCAGCTTAATTGATGGCGGAATGTTTGCCAATAATCCCGCACTTTGCGCTTATGCGGAAGCCAGAAAAATTCCTTTTGCGGAAGTTTTAAAAAATCATCAGAAAGCTAATCATCCGAGTGTAAATGATATGATTGTCGTTTCGATCGGAACAGGAATTGAAGCGAGACCTTATTCATTTAAAAAATTAGAAAAAGCCGGAAAAATAGGCTGGGTAAATCCAATAATTGATATTTTGATGTCTGCCAATGCAGAAACGGTGGATTATCAGCTTTGTCAGATGTTTCAGACATTGGGATTAAGAAATCAGAAGAATTATTATCGACTAAATCCTTCGTTGAAAAACGCTTCACCTGCGATGGATAATGTAAACAGATCGAATATTGAAAATCTGATACAAGCCGGATTGAGCTATATTGATGACAATAGAGAAACTTTAAACCAAATTGTACAGAAATTGATTAAAAATAAAATATAAGCTTTTAAACTTATAATAGATCAATATAAGCTTTTTTGATTATATTTAAATGTAAAATGATTAACAGTATGAAAGCAACCTTTGCATCACTTTTTATGAGCATTATATTTTTCATTTTTGAGGGTGTCATTTTATATTTTTTATTTGATTATTTCAATCCACCCATTACAGAAGACGGTCATAAATATATGCCGATTGGAAATATTTTCTATTCAATAATTATATCATTTATTGCTTCTGTTTTATTTTTCATTCTGATCAGAAAATATATAAAAAGAAAGTTTTAAAATTTTTCTAAAACATTTAAAAACACGTCAAGTTTTGTCGCTTTCCACCTATATCTTTGAAGTATAAATAAAACACAAAATCAATCATTAAAAAACTTTAAAAAACCTTTTGAGTTCAACATTAACCAATGCTGAACAGCCAAAATTCTGTTCAAATCTTAACCCAAACATCAAAGCACAAAACATGGAAACACAAAATCACAATCCAGACATACTCTTCGATGAAGAGCTCTACACCATTGAATGGAGCGACATCGAAAACGCCGAGATCGACTACGATAACAACCTCAACGATATTGAAAATTTCTTCCGCGAAGATTTTGAAAACGATACTCTTGAAGAAGATATTTATTAAACTAAACTTTTAAACACGTCAAGTTCTGTCGCTCTCCAATACTACCTTTGAAACATCAATAAAACACAAAATAATCCTTTAAAAAACCTCACAAAAACCCTTTGAATTCACCATTCACAACATGTTGGACAGCCAGAACTGTGTTTAAAAATCAATATTAAAATAACATACAATGAAAAAGAAAATTTAACTCGAAAAGTGGAAAGTTTTTGTCTGAAACCACTTAAAAAAATGGACAATATCGAAGTTTCTATAATGAAAAGAGACTTTAAATTTTAACCTATTTATAAAAACAAAATTACAAAATGGCAGAAAATGAAAACCCTGCAACGCCGATTGCAGAAAACACACCAACACAAACGTTATTTAGATTCGTAAGCTTAAGAAGTCCACAATTATCTGATGAAAAAGATCAGGATAAGAGGTTCGTTCTTATGCCTGAAGATGTAAAAACTGATGGACATTTTTATGGTCCGGTTACTTCGGGAACAAGTTCAAAAAAGGAACTTCTTCTTGCACAAGCATCGAGCTATGCTACATCATCAGATTGCATCTCTAAAGAAAGTCTGACGCATAACACCTTAGAGAATTTTAAAAGATCTTATAAAGCTATTTATGATTTCTCAGTATGGGTAGCCAGAAATAAAAGTACTTGTACTTATTCAGAATTTAACGCCCAAACAGCCGCTCTGCTCCTTCAATATTATCCAGTTCCGGAAATGACTACATTATGGGATAATTTCATTTATCAGGTTGTAACCCAAAAGGATTTTTACATCAAAGAGGTTATGATGCAGATGATATTAGCCTTGCATACTCTTCAACTTATAAACAATGAAGAAGAAACAAAGGTTTTACTAGCTGCAAGGGTTGTTCTTCCAAAAGAAATGATGGTAGATGATACTTCAAACATTATTAATACTTCTAGAATTGCAGGTAGTGAAGTTAAAGAAACCTTCCCTTCTGAGGAAATGAAACAGCAACAGCAGGTTTCTTCTGCAAAAACCAAGCTTAGAAGAATTGAAAGCTTAAAAAAGAATCTAACTTCTACAGAAAAACAATACAACAAAGAATATCAGGCTGAATATAAAGTTCAAGAAGTAGCACATCAGGATAGAATCGCTCCAACTATTGCAGCATACAACGAGGCAGTTGTTGCAGCAAAAGAAGAATATTGCGGAATGAGACCTCCCGGAACAGAATATAATCCGGAAGATCCTTGTCAACATCCAAAAGAAGTACCATATCCAAAATTGCCGCCTTTTGAGTTCAATTTCAGAGATCAAGTAACCGCAGAATCTTTTACAGAATCATTACAAGAAGAAAGTCTTGAAACATTATTTGATGTTTTAGGGTATAAATTTGAGCCTCAGCAAACAAATGATTCCCGTTCAGCTGAAGATAATATCAATGATTTAGAATTATTGTTGGACGGTAGAGATACTTTTACAGAAATCACATCTGTAATCAATGAAACTGTAGAAAGGCTTAATAATATAATTCTTGAAAATACCCAAAGTAATGAAGAGGTTTACACAAGTATTGGAGGGGTAATTGTACCTACAGCAAGAACCATTTCCGTTCCTTTTACTTATCAGGTTTGTCCAAAGTTTCTTTACAAAGAATATGTGAACGATTTGGCACTAACAGTTCCAGATGCATCATGGGACGTAAGCTATATTTCTTATAATCTAACTCCTAATGGCTCAACAACAAGTATTGATGGCGATTATTATGTAAAATCAAGAACAGGAAATACAATCTTCCTGAATGACATGCATAGTCCGGGAGTAGATTTTTATAGTATTCAGGATGCTGCTTTAAGAGTTAAAATTATTTTTTCTAACGGAAAAGCTACCGAGATTTTCATGCCTAAAATTCAGGCAAGAGCGTGTAGCTCGGGAAATTTCTTTCTAGAAGTTGAAGAAGGAGAACCACCTGTAATTATTGAAGACGAAGATAATTTCATTCCTTCGGGATTTGGCTTCAAAAATATTGGTGTTGCCGATTATTTAAAAGTAGAACAAAGTACTCATGCTTATGTTGAAGGAGAAGTAGCCAATATCGAAAATGTGATGGCAAGAGAGTATCGTGAAAAATCTACAAGAAGACTTAGAAGAAGCGAAAATACAACAACATCATCTACTGATACAGAAAAAGAGCAGCTTACCGATACTACAACAGCCAATCGTTTTGAAATGCAGAATGAAATTTCAAAAATAATGCAGGAAGCTTCTGATAATAGTACACAATTTGGAGTAAGTGCCGGATACAGTGGAGGCGGTTTTAATATTAATACAAACTTAGGACTAAGCAATGCTCATCATAATTCTAAAGAAGAAAGCACTAGACAAGCAATGACTCAAGCTCAAGATGTTACTTCAAGAGCAATGGACAGAATTGTGACAAAAGTACATGAAGAAAGAATTGAAAAAATTATAGATGAATTTGAAGAAAATAATTCTCACGGATTAGATAACAGAAAAGGAGATAAACATGTTGTAGGAGTTTACAGATGGGTAGATAAGCTGATGAAAAACCAAATCTATAACTATGGTAAACGTATGATGTTTGAATTCATAATTCCTGAACCTGCCAAACTTCATTTATTAGGAATGGCTTTAAATAAAAATGCCTCAGAATTAATAAAACCTGAAGATCCAAGAAAATCAACATCAATGCAAATGCAGGATTTCACGGCTCTTAATGACGAGAATGTTTTAAAATACTGGATTAGTAAATATAATGTTGAGATAGCTACTCCATTAAATAAAATTGTTTTGAGTAAATCTTTTTCGGAAGCAAATATTGGTGCTAATGAGGTATTTAGTAAAAATGAAGCTATAGAAATCCCCGAAGGATATATTGCGACAGATGCCTATGTAAATGGTTATACTAAATATGATTCTGATAGCAGTCAATATCATTCTTTTGCTGTAACAGTTGGCAAAAAGATTATATCCATATCTGAAAGAAGACAAGATTGCTATATTAATGACAATTGGATTCCATTGAGTAATATTACAAAATCAATAAGTGTGAGTTATCATTCAACCAATTATCATGCTTTGAGTGTTGGAGTGGATGTACATTGTTTTATGTCAGATGAATATAAGAAACAATTTCAACAAAAGACTTTCAAAGCCATTATTGATGCCTATGAAGAAGCTGTAGTAGATTATAATAATAAACTTGCAGAAGAGCAAAGCAAAGCGGTTGAGATCAAAGATTCAAATCCTAATTTTTACAGACAGATAGAAAATACTGTGTTACGTAAAAACTGTATTTCATACATGGCAGACAGAGCTGTTGGTTCTACTCATGGATATGGACTATCAGGATTAATACAAGGAAGTACATTTACAGATTATGAAACTACTCTTTCCTCTAAATTAGATAAATACACTGCCTTTGTAAAATTCATGGAGCAAGCCTTTGAGTGGGAAAATCTTTCTTATTACCTGTATCCTTATTACTGGGGAAATAAACAAAACTGGGTAGAATTATATCAGTCTGAAAACACAGATCCTTTATTCAGAGCTTTCTTACAAAGTGGTATGGCTAGAGTCGTTGCAACAGTTCGTCCAGGCTTTGAAGATGTGGTACAATTTTACTTATCAACGGGTAAAATCTGGAATGGTGGTGAAGTTCCTGTAATTGGAGATGAACTTTATTTATCTATTGTGGATGAAATGAAAGAACCGAAAGGTGAAAAACAAGGAAAAGCATGGTTAACAAGACTGCCAACAACCTTAAACATTCTTCAGGCAGAAAGCATCGGATTAAAAGTAGCTCACGCATTACCATTTACCACAGAAAATCCTGATGATTTTGAAGTTCCTTCTGAAGTAATTACTGAAGAGAAGTTCAATTTTGAAACTAATGAAAACCTTCTTGGCATCCAACCGGGTGATGAAGAAAAAATTATTACCGGAGACTGGCTTTAATCAAACTACTAATTAAAAAAAACAATAATATGTCCAATATAGGAAAAATTATAAGAGTAAATGCATTGCCACCAGTTGGAGAACGAGAAATCAATGTCATTTACCAAGTAGCTGCACCAGGTGCAGCTACTTATACAGACTATGCCATTGATGCTAATGGAGATCTGAAAACCCATGCCATCACAAATCAAGAAAATATAGCTACAATAGATATTCCAGCATCAGGCTTAACAGGAAATGTCGATACTAAGCTACAAGTAAATGAAAAAATTTCACAAGCTCAATTAACCGCATTAAAAGGAGAAGCCACTCCATCTAGCTTTCCTACTCCTTATAATCCATCTGACCATGCTAATGGCTTATATGAGAAATGGGATGTCATCACTGAGGGTGTTTATACAAATTTTAAAGACTCCAATAATAATTCTATCTTAATTTCTTCAGACGATATTAAATATAATTTTATTCAGATTTGGGTAAAAAATGGAGTTAGTCAGAAAGTGTCATATGAAAAAGTAGGAGGAAATGCGAAGCAAGTATTCAATCCTAATGATAATACTAATTCATCTACGATGAAAGCTACAGCAACAAGATATGATCCCTCTCTAACTGTACTCCAAAGTTTTCTAAGTGATAGTATTAAAATGGATATTTCTTCAAGTTTTATCAACGGATATCTAAGAAGAGATAACTCTACACTTTCAAATACCGAAAATAAGATACAACAAAATATTGATGTTAAAGAATATAATAAACTACAATATAAATGTTATCCTGCCGTAATCACAGAGAGTTTAGCAAATGAATATTGTTCAATATTAGGAATAAAAACCGATGGGACTAAGATTGTAATTAGAGAGTCCGCATTAGTCCCAAACACTCCTCCATATTCTCAAACATCTGTAGATGAAATTTTTGACATTTCCGAATATGATTCTTTATCTATTTCTATTGGAAACCTAACAACAAGTTTAAACCAAACTCCTATAATTCAATTAATTAAAGACAATCATTCTATGTATCAGCCAGATGCTGTTATAAAATATATCAACACAGAAGTCGCAGAAGTTATTCAATTAATTGATAAACCCAAAGGTCCAATCATTTTAAATCAAATTACTAATTTTTCTTCAAATAATATTTCAGTCAGCAACGCTTCTATAGGATCAGGAATTTTAATGCTTTCAGGAGCTAATTCTTATGGTATAGTGAAAGAAAGCACATTGAACGAAGACTCTGAAATTACAGTGATTTATAAAGAAAATCTTGCCAGCAATATTATATTTGGATTTAATTCCACAAACTCTTTTAGTAACTTGGTCAATTACAAACATCATGTTTTTTTGAGATATAATACAACTGGAGTAAATAAAGGAAAACTAGAAATTATTGCAAAGTATAACCTTTCATACTCTCAACTTTCAACAGATATCAATACAAATTATTCTATTGGTGATTATTTAAAACTAGGAATTAGAAGAAAAGGATTGAAATATATATTTTTTGTACAAAATCTAACTAAGGGATGGACACTAAAAACGGAGCAATTTACCACGCCCACAAGTATCCCTTTTACTGCACACAACACAGCCTCACCTGCAATTACTTCTTATTCGGGTAATGTAAGTATTTTTGAATACAAACACGTTTGTTTTGCAAAAGATATTGAAATAGCTGTTGAAGGAGATAGTCTTACTTTCGGTCAGGCAGCATCAACTGAAGCCCAAAGATGGGCAACCATGCTTAATGGTAATAACTTAGTAATGGGAGGAGGAGCTGATACATCCGGAGATATCTTATTAAGATTACCCGAAATATTAAAAATTAATCCTAGATATGTTTTACTAGATATTGGGGGTAATGATCTTCTTTCAGGAATTTCCTTAAATATTTTGAAACAAAATTTAAAAACAATACGAAATACCTTAGTTAGTGAAGATATTGAGGTTATACATTGTTTTCCTACACCTAGAACTGGAGCCACTCAAATTATTGACTTTCTAAAAACAGAACCTCAGTTTTCAAGAGACTTAAAAATTGATGTTAATACTCCACTTATGGATGGAAACCCGAATATTTTGGCTTTGATTTATGATTCTGGAGATCAGTTACATCTTAATAATGCAGGACATTTAAAAAAAGCTGAGATAATTAATGCCGTTATATAAAGTTTACAAAACATTGATTTCAGTGAACTCATTAATTCTAAACTGATATTCATCTCTAAGTTCAGTTTTATAGAAAATCCTTTCCGGTTTTTCATTAGTAATTAAGATCTTCTCTCGGAGATTATCCATTTTATCATCCGAAATTAGATCAAGGTTCTCGAATTCTGTTTTAAACTTTAATAATTTTTTATCTAGTCTATTTTCATTAATATATAGTGAAAATAAAAATGCACGAAAATTCATATTAATCTTTTAAACAAAATTAGTAAACTAATTCACAAAATTTTATAGCGCTAGATAAATAATTAAAATTATTTATAAAATTTATTAAGGGAAAGCCTAAAAAACTCTGCCTTTTTTAACCTTAAAAATCACAAAATGAGTTTAGAAATAAATAACAAGCCTTCCTTTAAAGAATATTCAAAAAATAATTGGGAAGCATTCGGTGTAGAAAAATCAAATAAGGAAGAAAAACTTACGACACAGCAAATGGCTGATCAATTTTTTGGAGGAAAGCCATTAATCAAATCTGAAAATTATGAGGTTTATACCGATAAAACAGATCCCATTAAAGAGCAGCAAATTGAAGAAGTATTGGTTTATAAATATTATAAAGGAATTTTCGGAGATATTACTGTAAAACTTTTTGCAAGCAAAGATGGTATTTTTCTTTTAGAAAGATACAGGCAACTTCAGGATCCTACAGATAATACAATTGTTTTGTTTATGGAAATTGATGATAAATATAATCTGCATACGGTAATGAGGATGAAAGTTTCAAAAGATTTAACAGACACTCAAAAAGTCCCATTTGCAAAAATTCTAGATTTCGTTAGAGAACATAGTATCACAATTTCGCCTAAAGAAATGAGAAATCTTATCGAGAAAAAAGTTTTAGCAAATAAAAAAAGCTTTTTAAACTGGCTGATGAAAATTATAAAATCTCCTGTTTCAGAAATATTTGATTTTTTTGAAGATAAAGCTTTTGATGCTGCAGCAAAGTATTTTGATGACATTGCAACAGGAATAGAAAGTCTAAAAATAGATGAAACAGGTTGGAACCCAAAAACAGAAAAAGGAGAATATAATCCTGTCTTAATTCCTGAAAGCGTTTGGCAGACAATGAAACCATTTTACGAGCATAAAACGAATGATGATACTAATAAGAATGTCCAAAATTATAAAAAAGTAATATTAGATATTTTTGACAATCTTTTTGGTTTAGTAGAAAATACTAAAAAAAATTTCACATCAATAATCGCAGGAATGGAATCTTATTTGCCAAAATCCATTTACAGCATGCTGAGTCTGGAAATAAATAAGTTTTTTAATAAAGTAGTTAATATTAAAAATTCTTTGAGAAAAAAACTACCTTCCTTAGAAGCAATCATTTATAGAGATTTCACTTCTGCAAATGCGTTAGTATGTGGCATATATAATAGTTTAATAGATGTAATCGCTGGTGTTTTTTCCCTTATCGGGTTCTTTTTCAAAGCTAAAGTAGAATGGGACAAAGTGACTAAAGAATTATCTAAAGATCCTTACATTTACGTAGAATATTTTCTTGAAATCGTAGAAGGCATAATTGAAAGTTTACGAACTTTTGATATTATTGATTTTTTTGTAGATAGTATCGTTTTCCAAGCACAAGCAGCACAAAAACTTTATCAATGGTTGACAAAAAGTGCAGTAGGAGTCACCTTAGAACAGGTTTTTTATTATTTAGGATATATTATCGGAATGATTATAGACATTGTTCTGGAAACATTACTTACAGGTGGTGTTGCAGATGTTGTGAAACTTTTTGAAGGCGTTGCTTCTTTCATGAAAAACCCTTTGCAAAATCTTAGTAAATCTATAGCAAGTATTTTAAAAACTGCCGGAGACGCATTTGCAATGGGCATCGAATTTATCCGATATATTATTAAAAAACTAAAAGAAGGTAGTAAAGCCTTATTCGAGCAATTATCCAAATGGATTGATGATATTTTTAGCCTTGGTGGAAAAGTGAAAAACTTTGTGAAAGACATTTACGATGATTTCTTTAGTCCGAAAGTACGTGAATACTTAGAGAAAATAGGACTTCGCCCTACCAAGTATGAAAACGGTGTATTTAATATGTGTCCAATAAAATAAATGAAACTATGGGAAATTTATGGAATTGTATTATATTAGACACCAAAGTAAAAGATGGTAAGAAGGTCTGTGCTATTAAAAATAAAGAAGGAAATATTACTTATTTTGATGATATACTAGAAGAAAGTTTAGATGATTTTGTTAAAGATATTGAGGCAAAAGCCAAAAAAGAAGGCAAAACAGCGAATGAGTATTTGGATGAATTAGCAGAATTAAGGAATAGGACAAAACCAAGTAAATCAAAAAATCCGTTTGCAAAACCTAGTGGTAGAGTAACAAAAATTTCACCTAATTTAGAAGAGTATAATAAAATTTCCTTAGAATTAGAAAATGAAGCAGCTGAAATTTTAGCGAAAGAAGGCTATGATATAGAGCAAAATCCTGTAGTAAGAGAAACACTAAAAAATCCCGATTACAAAATTGAAGGAAACATTTTTGATTGTTACTCTCCTAGTGAAGACAAAGCTGTTCGTGGAGTCTGGACAGAAATCGCTAAAAAAGTTGAAAAGGGTCAGACAAAAAAAATTGTTTTACAATTAAAAATTTGGAAAGGAGATTTAACAAAACTACAGCAACAATTTTCAGACTGGCCTATTGAAGGATTGGAAGAGGTTATCTACATAACAAAAAACAATAAAATTGATCATTTAAAACTAACAAAATAAATTATGGCACTTACATATTATTTAAAATTTAAACGAAAAGTTGAAAAGAAAAAGGAAATATCTGACTTGATAAAAAAAAATAAAAGCAATTTTTTTTTAATTTCTGATTTATACAATACTAAATATGGCTTTATAAATGGAAATTTTGATGGAACTATTATTAATATTGATCTTGGAGAGATTTCAGAAATATCACTTGACATTATAGATAAAGAAGCAGAAACCAATTCTATTAAGAAATTCTATTTTAGATATAGTATATACAATAGTTAATGAAATTTATCCTGATGAGGATTATTATTTTGATCTTAATGGAGATTATATATTTGAAAAAAGAGAAAATGGAGTTGTTAAACGAAATAACAATACAAATTTTTATAATGGTCTAGATTAAATTTAAGAATCATTCTATAACGGCAATCATAAATTGCCGTTTTTTTATGCTCTATTAAAAAAGGAAATATTACTTATTTTGATGATATACCAGAAGAAAAATTTGATGATCTTTTAGATGATATTGAGAAGAAAGCGAAAAAGGAAGGGAAAACGGCAAATGAGTATTTAGAAAATACTTATAGAAACAATTCTCTAAAAGAATTTATCAAAGAATTCGGGGCAGAATTTATGGCGAAACTGAAAAAACATCGAAATGGTGAAGTGAAGGTTACTAAAAAACTTGATGAATTTGGAAAGGAAAGAATAAGAAAAACCGGAATAGGAGGACATAGCTACCAAGCGGTAACAGATGGTTTATTGCAAATAAAGGGAAATACCATACCTCTTAATCCTAAAGATGACGAACCATTTATAGCACTACTAAAAATGTATGATAAAGATAATCCAACTCCAGAAGGTTTTATTAATAAAAATAATTCAACAATTAGAATTGATGGTAAACAGCAAAGAGGAGCTGCGACAATGTTTCCGAAAAAATTGGGATGATTTACGTATTGATGGGGAGGTTGCAGTTGCTTATAAAAATAAAATTAAAACAGCATCTAAGCTTCAAGATATTGTTTTAGTTGAAAACTATATAGGAAAAACAACTACTGGCATGGAGATAGAATTTATTTATAATGATGGAAAATTAATAACTACTCCTCCTAAAGTTAGCCATCCAAGAATTAATTAAAAATATAATTTGATAAAATTAAAATTCGAGTATGATCAAAAGTCTGATTGGCTTCTTATTAAACCAATTGAAAATAAGTATAGTTCAATTGAGTTAATAGGAAATAAGCATTGGCGATCAGATCGTGTAAAAGAAGATATTGAGTGGGCTAAACAATGTAAAGAGGGCACATTCAATGATGAAAATGGAAATGATGGGTTCGACATTGGATTTGAAGGCTCGCCAGGACTTATAACCGTTTTCAATGATCTTGGAGGTTTTGTAACGGGGCAATATGATGATAAAGAATACCTTAGATTGACCTTTGATGAAGTGTTAGATATTCTTCAGCAAATGTATGATTTTCTAAAAAGTATAGGTAAATAAAAATAGAATTTGATAGCTTGGGTAATATTACTAATGCTTCACCTATTATATAATTACATAAAAATAAAAAAATGAAGTACAAATTTAAAAAAATAGACTTCAGTTACGGAACTATGCCAAAAGATAAAATAACATACGATTTTGGTGTTGACTACGAGTCTTTGGATGAAATGCATAAGGTGTTATTTGAAATAGCTTGGCACGGTTGGACGAGTAATGAAGTTCAGCTAATAATTAATAACTCGAGTGCTTTAACAGGAGATGCAAAATATAGATATCAAGTGGAAGGAAGCGATTTGATGATTTATATTCACAAAGATAGGGTATACTTTTTTGATAAGACAAATGATGGAGAAGAAGCAGATCTTATTTGGACATTTGATGAGTTTATAGGGTTTATGAAAAGTTTTAAAAAATTTCTTGCCGACATTGGAAGATAATCCTAACAGCAACCACAAGTTGCCGTACTTTTTTATTCATAATTTAACTGTAAAGAAAGATCTTTCTTAAAAGTAATAAAGGAACAAAATTACCTATTTTGAATATAAATCAGAAAAAATGTTAGAAATAACATCAAATGGTTACAACAATATCATTTAGATTTTATCACGGGTACTGATTATAGCTGGGTAACAAAATTTTTACAAAAAGAATTAAAACAATAGTTATGAAACATATTAAAAACAATGAATTCTTATTTACTGATGAAGATGGGCAAAAAAGAATTTTTCTACGCGAAAAATATTTTGATTTTGTTTGTCAGCTGATTACAGATTTTTTTGAAAAAAAAATTATTCAAAATGAATTTTATGATTACTTTGTAAATCTTTTAAATGATTTAGAAGATTATGAAGGTGTGGATTTCATAAATCATCAAATTCCTCTACATTGGGCATTATGCATTATTCAAAATAAACATACTATAGATTCTTTTACAGCAGAAGAGTATGAACGTTTTAAAATATTTTCGCTAAAATTTAAAAAACAAAACAATATTACTTCCATTATTTTAGATTATAATATATCAACCTGAATGTAAAGAAAATCTAAAATCCTAAACAAAAAAATAAAACACGACACCTTTTGTCGCATTAACCCCATATATTTGTCTTATAAAATTCATTCATGAAAAAAGATTTTTACCTGACAAGATATGCCTTAATTATAAAAAGATTAGAAAGTTCTCCGGCTACCTATTCGCAGCTGGAGGACTATCTACTCAACTCTTTCGAATTTCAGGATGCAGATATCAAGAGCTATTCCATCCGTACTTTGCAGAGGGATATTCGTGAGATTTCAGGTCTTTTTAGTCTTTCCATTCATAATAAAAAAAAGGGTGACAACCGGTATTATATTGAGAGCCGTCCGAACATGGAGGTGGATGAATACAACCAAAAATTACTGGAATCTTTTCAGGTGAGCAATGCTCTGAATCTTCATCCCGATTTCTCAGATTTTATCTTTTTTGAAAGCAGAAAACCAACGGGAGTTGAAAATTTTTACGATCTGTTTTTCGCCATTCGAAACAAAAGAATCGTTTCTTTCGAGCATTACAATTACAAAAACAAGATCATGACTTCCCGAAAAGTTCATCCTTTAGCTTTGAAGGAATCAAAAGACAGATGGTACCTTATTGCGATTGACACAAAAGATAAAGCCTTAAAATCATTCGGTTTAGACAGGATCAATTATCTTGATGTGAGCGACAAACAGTTTAGGGAAAAATATAAATACAATTTCCGCGAACATTTTAAAAATGCTTTCGGAGTGATGAATCTTACGGAACAGAATCCTCAAAAAATCGTCTTGAAATGCAGCCGACATCAGGGAGAATATATCAAAAGCTTTCCGCTTCATCAGTCTCAGAAAGAAACCAAAGAAACGCCTGAAAAGATCTTTTTTGAGTTTTTTCTACACCCGACTTACGACTTTATGCAGGAAATTCTTTCTTATGGAAAAGAAGTTCAGGTTTTAGAACCTAAAGGCTTAGTTGAAGACATCCGTAATCACTTGCAGGAATCCCTGAACAGCTATTTGGAAAGTTAAGCACGTCAAAGTATTTCATATTTTTTGATTACATTTACATAAATATATCAAAAGTGAAATCTCTTTTCCTTTATCTTTTCTGCCTTATTTCTTCTCTCTGTTTCTCGCAGCAGACCGAAGAATTCAAGCTTATTAAAAACTATTACAATCAGCATCGATCCATGCTTGGTAAAGAGTTTAAGAAAAAGTTTGATGCCGAAACTGATAATTACCATAAGGCTTCCATCAAGCTTGATTATGTTCTGTTCATGCAAAAAATGGACAGTATCGAAAATATTGCGCTGACCGGAGCTTTATTGAAAACAAAAAACCTCGAAGACCTCAACAAATTACAGTTAATAAAAAAGAATTCACCTGCAGAAGCTCTTGTTTTGGCTTCTCCGGTTATTGATAAAGTTGCCGATTATCCCGGCGGAATCAACGAACTTCGAAAAGAAGTTGCCGATATTTTCTATCTTGGAGGGGTCTATTCCGACATTAAAACTGTAAAAGCCAATGTTGCCTTCATTGTAGAAAAAGACGGAAGTATTACCAATGTGGAAGCACAGGGAGATAATTTCACCTTCAACAGACAGGCGGAAATTGCACTCTACTCTCTTCAGCAAAAATTTTCTCCGGCAATCAACAACGGAGATCCGGTAAGATACCGATTCCGACTTCCTTTAACTATGAATCTTGAAGACTAAATGTTTACCGACGAATATTTCATGAAAATGGCTCTTAATGAAGCCGAAATGGCTTTGGAAAAAGATGAGGTTCCGATTGGCTGTGTCGTGGTTTCCAACAATCGTGTAATCGCAAGAGCCCATAATCTTACGGAGACATTGAACGATGTTACCGCTCATGCAGAAATGCAGGCGATAACTTCTGCTGCCAATTTTTTGGGTGGAAAATATCTAAAAGACTGCACTCTTTATGTAACGCTCGAACCTTGCGTTATGTGTTCTGGGGCGCTTTCCTGGGCGCAAATTACAAAGGTGGTGATTGGCGCGCGAGACGAACAGAGAGGTTTTATCAATAAAAATCTTTCCCTTCATCCTAAAACGGAAATCGTAACCGGAATTATGGAAAACGAATGCTCTTCGATTGTGAGAGAATTCTTTAAATCAAAAAGATAACATCAGTTTTTACAGGTAATATTAAAAATGCTTTTGTCGGATTTTTTGTAAGACTTTTCATTAGGTTTCAGTTCGATTTTATGATATTGATACAAAATATTCAGATCATGAAACTCATCTCCTTTTGCGGCTTTATATTTATTTTTTGCGGTATAAATTTCAGTGGAAGGATCATAATTATAATTGAATTTTAAAAACGACTCTTCATCAAATTTTTCCTGCGATTCTCCTATTCCGTAAGAAATAACATTGTACACTTTATTGGCGACAATCGTCTCTTTTGAAACTTCAGAAGCTCCCTGCGAAACATACATTCCTATTTCCGTCAATTCATCCGATTTCAGATCTTTACGCTCTGAAGAAGCTTTTTGAGCATTATTAAAATACAACCTTCCATCCTTAAACTCTGCCTTAAACGGAGGAACTCTCCTGCTCGAAGAATAATAAGTGATGATAAAATCATTATATTTCTGGAAATCTGCCTTACAAGAACTCTCTTTTTCCTCATGATACAGAGGTGTTGAAAGGATAATGTCTTTAAATTTATCCTTAAATTCATTCACCAACGGATAAGGAAGACAATTGGCATCTTGACTCAAAACAGGCTGAATTCCGGCTTCAGAATTTCCGATAAAAGCATCTTCATTACTATCAAAATTACTGAACATCACCTTTGTTCCTTTCACTTTCGGGTCGTATCTTCCGTAAACATCAAAAGGATATTTCGGGATATTGGGTGAAAAAGTAATGACATTCTGTTGATTGATTTCCCATTTTCCGGCAATAATCTGCCCGAAAGTGAACATCGCAAACTCATGATTTTCCATTAAAACCCAATTGTAGCCGCCATCATCAGGATTTCCCGAACTTACGTGATAACTTCCCGCAATTTTGGTCTGCGCATTAACAGATGACAGGAGAAGTAAAAAGAAACAAATAATTGTATTTTTCATGATCGGGTTATTGTTTTTTTAAATGAAAATTTATTGACAATGATAAATTTACGAATTCTGAGCATGAACTCCTCTAAAAACAAAAAACAGCCTTTTTCAAGGCTGCTATTTTATTTATCTTTTCCTAAAAAGTATAATCCTTTTAAGGTGTGAAGCCTGTCCATCACATGAATTTTCTCTGTGAGCGGTTTATAAACATGAGAAACTCCGCCTGTTGCCACGACAAAACAATCATCATTTACCTCATCATTAATTCTATCGATGAAACCTTCCACCATTCCCAAAAACCCATAAACCATCCCGCTTTGCATACAACTCACCGTGTCTAATCCCAATACTTTTTTTGGTTTTACCAATTCTATTCCCGGAAGTTGGGCAGTTTGGGCAATGAGAGAGTTTAAGGCGGTTATAATTCCCGGCGCGATAATTACTCCCAACGTTTCACCGTCTTCTGCAACACAGCTCGCCGTAAGTGCTGTACCGAAATCGAGAACGATTTTCTTTCTTCCGGGATACAAATTATGAGCCGCCACAAGATTGGCATAAATATCCGTTCCCATCTGTTTAGATTTTGCAACTACTGCCGATGGCGTGTTTCGGTCTACAATAACAGGATCCAGATCGTGAATCTTTTTAATTGCCGCGTTCATCACTTTGGTAAGCTGAGGTACAACGGAACCGATAATCACTTTACTGATTTCTTTGGGCTCGATTTTATACGTCTGATACAGCATCGACATCTGAACATACAATTCATCCGGCGTTCTGTACGGTTTTGTATTGATTACCCACGAAATATCACAATTGTCATCATCAAAAAGACCAAATCTGATATTGCTGTTTCCTATATTTATTACGATTGAATTCATTTATTTAATTTTCAAAAGGATGAAAACCTTATATTAATTTTAAGGGTTTAAATTTAACAATTTAAATAAAACCTACCTCTCAATCTTCCATAAAATACTTTGTTCTTTCTAAAACAATTAATTATATTTAAAATCTAAAATCACCTCACCTCCACTTTCATGAAAAAACTGGTCTTACTATTCTTATTTTTCTTGGGTATTCATGCTTTTTCGCAAACCGCAGCTGCAGCAAAAGAAGTATTCGAGAAAATAAAAAAGGAATCACAAATCGACGGAAACGACAAAACAATTTATAATCTTCTCGACGAATTTTATGACAAAAATCTACAGGCAGAAAACGATGAAATGACGCCTGAAACTATAGAAAGAATTCAAAAACTGGCTTCAGATTCTACTACAAAAAATATTCATATTCTGATTCTTTTTCTCATGTATCAGCAACACATCAGCCAGACTGCAGCGGTCGGGAAAAAGCCTAATCCTGATTTTCAGATCGCAACGATGAAATTACTGGAAGATGAAACAAAAAGTGTTTACGGGAAAATTCCTGCCATTGTTTACATTTATAAATATGAAGCATTAGACAGCGGCGAAAAGAAAGATGAAGCAAAAGCCGTCGCAATTCAAGGGTTGAAAGAATATCCGGATTCTGTTCCGTTAAAAGTTTACAGCTATATGACGACGAAAGATGAATCCATCAAAAACGATTTAATTAAAAATCATCCGAATCACTGGATGGTAAAACAATTTGAGATTAAATAAAATACTTACATGATGAAAAAACTAATTACCGTAATTTTAATTATTCAATCCTTTCTCGCATTTTCCCAGAAAAGTGCCAAAATGTATCCTGAAGTAAAAAAGGACAGCGTCATTTATTATGCCGATAATATTGAAATATATCCTATCTCTATAGCCTTCGAAGGACAACCTGAACTTGAGAATCTGCGGATACCGGAAACCTTTAAAACAATTCAGGTATTGCCGCCTCAATCTACAAAAAATAAGGTACTTGCTCTTGTTGTTAATGATAAGAAAAAAGGCTGGAAGATAAAGAAAATGCCTGTTTATTATACATTAGCAGGAGATGCTACGATAAAAACCTACGATTCGGATTATAAATATGATCTGCCTTTTCAAAAGGGAAAATCTTTCACCGTTCACCAAGGCTATAACGGAATTTTTTCTCATCAAAATGAAAATTCTCTAGATTTCACAATGCCGGAAGGAACAGAAATCACTGCTGCAAGAGAAGGTAAAGTGATCGACGCTGTTCAGAGTAACAATACAGGATGTCCTACCGTAAGCTGTGCTAATCTTGCCAATTATATTTCGATTTTACATTCTGACGGAACGATTGCTCAATATTTTCATTTAAAGCAAAATGGTGTAAAAGTAAAAGCAGGAGATATCGTAAAAAGAGGAGACGTAATCGGATTAAGCGGAAACACAGGCTGGACAAACGGACCTCATCTTCATTTTGTATGTTTTCTTCCAAGCGCATCAAGTCCGAAACAAAGAAATACTGCTAAAACACTTTTCAGAACGGGAGACGGAAATAAAACTGAGTATTTATCTGAAAAGAAGACTTACTCAAAGCAATATTAAAAATTCTTAAACTTAAACAAGTCTGTTTGTAACCAAATACTTTCTCCGAAGGTTATAAACAAGGTTGTTTTAAACAAAATGCAAACTACATTAGAGTAAAACAATATTGTTTGTAATAAAATACAATTTACGGAAGTCTAAATCATTATTGTTTTAAACCAAATGCAATATACTTTTGTTCCAAACAACATTGCGCGCAACCAAATGCAATTTAATTTACAATAAATGATCCCCAAAGAATTATCTTCGGGGATCATTTATTTATCTAAAGTTAATTATTTCACTTCAACAACATTATCTTCCAAATTTACATCCGCCATTCTTTGGCTGAAATCAATTCCTAAAGCAGACAACTGGTCTTTTTTATAAGGAACTGTTATGGTATATTCTTTCTGCGTCCAAGGCCAGTAAGGCATTGTTTTGAAATCACCATACGCATCTTTTTCTTTCCAGGTATGCGTCATATTCATCGGAATTTGATAGGTCACCATTTTTTTATCCTTTGTAATCACACTGAAATCAATCGGCATCGGAACCTGTCCGTTATTTACCAAAGTGATTGTTGTGGATTTTGCATCGTACTTCACATCTTTTATGGCGTAATCGATGGTTTTTGTAGTGTTGATCCAATAATTCTGGAACCATTTAAGATCCATCCCCGAAACTTTCTGGGCAATATGCAGGAAATCTCTGTCAGAAGGATGTTTCATAGCCCATTGATCATAATATTGCTTCAATGTTTCCGCTAAATTCTGCTCTCCCATGATGTAACCTAATTCCACTAAATACAATTCACCTTTCACATAAGAAGCATAGGTGTAAGAAGTCCCATTGTCGTGGTGATCGCCCAACCAGATTGCAGGTTCTTCAATGCCTTTTTTAACGAAATTTCTATAGGCATTTACCGAATTCGCAAACGGATTCGGAAGCTCCTGTTTTGGAGGAAAAATCTGATTCATTACATAACCTTCGGCATAACTTGTGAAGCCTTCATCCATCCATGGACGCATCGATTCGTTCGTCGCCAACATTTGCTGATACCAAGAGTGAGCGCCTTCATGAGCCATTAATCCCATTAAACCTTCAATATTTTTAGCCTCTCCTAAAATCATGGTACACATTCCGTATTCCATTCCGCCATCACCACCTTGGATAAAAGCGTATGTCGGATAAACATACTTCCCGAAATGAGCATTCATCAACTGATAATATTTTGTAAGATAAGGCTGAGCTTGTTCCCAAACTTTGGTTTTATCATTATTCTGATACACCAAGAAAACTTTCGGACCTTCCGGAACATCGAAACTCTTTACAACATAATCTCTGTCGGCTGCCCAAGCAAAATCCAACATATTTTTTGCCGTCCATTTCCAGATAACTTTATTATTTTTATCAACTGTTAATAAAGATTTTTCCTGATATCCTTTAACACCGGAAGGATTTTCAAGAATTCCTCCTGCTCCGATTACATAATCTTTGTTAATTTTAATATTAACTTCAAAGTCTGAAAACGGCGCATGAAACTCTCTTCCGATATAGTCGAAAGTTGCCCAACCGTCGTAATCGTATTCCGCAATTTTCGGGTACCATTGTGTCATGGTCATATCAACGCCTTCCCTATTGTTTCTCCCGCTTCTTCTGATTTGCTGAGGAATTACCGCATCCCAATCCATCGTGAAAGTTGTGGTAGAATTTGGTTTAATCGGTTCAGCCAGATAGACTTTCATCACGGTTTCCTGAACTTCAAACTTTAAAGTCTTTCCATTCTGTTTGATCCAGTGAATATTTTGTGCCCCTTCTTCCTCTTTCGGAATCGAAGCTAATCTTGAAATCCCGTCTTTCTGCAATCTTGAATCGCCATTTTTTCCCTGACCTGCAACTCGTTGATCCATCATGGAATTAGGCTTAAAAGCATTCCAATACAGATGAAAATAGACAACGTTCAGTTCGTCGGGTGAGTTGTTGGTGTATTCTAAAGTCTGATTTCCTGTGTACGTAAATTTTTCTGCATTCACATCAATATCCATCTTATACTTCGCACCTTGCTGATAATAAGCGCCTTG
Source organism: Chryseobacterium ginsenosidimutans (assembly GCF_024807225.1). Classification (GTDB taxonomy): domain Bacteria; phylum Bacteroidota; class Bacteroidia; order Flavobacteriales; family Weeksellaceae; genus Chryseobacterium; species Chryseobacterium ginsenosidimutans. The sequence goes on along the minus strand of NZ_JANUCO010000001.1, from coordinate 589,563 downwards.
CTGTGCCTGAAATTGAGAAATGATAAATGCAAATAGGATTGCAACCGATTTTTTCATTTAAAATTTTATTTTTTTAAAGATAAGTAATTAAAATAAAAGCCTCAAATGTGGAGTTTTGATGAGGTTTTGTTTGTTGTTGTTTTAGATTGATTTTATTTTGATTGTTAAATTTTATCTTGCGGATTTTGCAGATAACGCGGATTTTTTTAACCCGAATATCACAAATAAATGCACAATTTTAAACACAAATAAGTTCGTGCTATTTGTGAAAACATTAGTGCTTATTTGTGTTTAATCCAACAATTTTTTAATCAAAGTAATCTGTCCCAAATGATAATAACAATGTTCAATCATTCCGTCGATATTTCTAAGATAAGTTCCGTATTTTTCATCAACAAAAACTTCATTCATTTTAGAATCAGGCATTTCTTCTAATAAGATTGCGAATTTTTCAGCATCATTCCAAAGTTTATTTAAAAGCTCTTCCCATTGCGCTTGAGATTCAATTGTCGGAAGATCGAAGCTGTATTTATCTCTGATTTCCAAATCACCGCCTTCAAAAACATTCACCAAACCTGCGATATAATAATCAATATGAAAAGTAAGCATTGCAATCGTATTTAAAGAACCGATTTTTGTCGTCGCCTGTTCCCAAGTAACGTCTTGAAGCTGATCTTTAAAGTTCGTATTGGCAATCCAAAGTCCGTTAAGCAGTACTTCCCTGAATCTTTTTGCTAATTGTGAGGTTGAACTCATTATTTTAATTTTTGTGGTTTCTAAAGATAATTAATTTTGTTTTTTGGTATCGCTATTTTTTGTGTTTTTCCCACAGATTGCACAGATTTTCACAGATGATTGTGCGTATTTTTCATCATTTTCGAGAAACCTATTAGAAATAAAAATCCTTCAAAGTCTTTGAAACCTTGAAGGATTAGATTGATTCTTAATCGAAATTAAAAATTATTTTTTAGGAGAAATCTCTTTCTTTCCGCTTAGTAAAATCTTTTCAAGGATTCTTAAGGTAATCAGATACGTTGGTTTTACCCCTGTAAGACCCAACCCTCCTGAAGAAAGTGTACTTCCTGTTTCCAATGGATTATCCGAAGCATAATATGCATAGCAAACGAATAAATCCGGGGCAATATGATGTCTGATTTTAGAAGCCACCTGAATTGCTTTTTGGTAATGTGCGCCTTCCATTTCAAGTCCGATTGCTTTCCATGAAGTATTCATGAAATATTGAAGAATATCTCTGTTTTGAAGCGAAGTTCCCAATACCGTAATCATGGGTCCTTCGAAAGCTTTTAATTCATCATCTACAAAATCATCCAGTTTCAAAGCATTTTCAAACGGATAATTATCTGCCGTTCCTTCAAAGATATGAGAAGTCGGAATCATAATATCTCCTTTTCCGCCGGAAAGAATTCCTGCTTTACCCATGATAGAAACAGATTTTACTTTCATCATATACACCTCTCCTTTTTGTTCGAAAGGTCTCAATAATTCATCCATTACTTCATAAGCCTGTTCACCAAAAGCGTAATCGAAAACCATGATTACATCGTCTCCGCCATATTTTGTATGACCGAAAGGTGTGTTTTTAAGATTTGTTTTGCTTAAATCAATGATCTGAACATCGATATTACTTCCGCTCTTATCATTAATATAGATCATTCCTTCTTCTAAGGCGTATTTTGAAACCTTGTCGCGAAGTTCTTTTTTATCGGAAATATCTCCGTATAATTTGTAATCTACTTCTTTTGGATCTTTTTTCTTTAAAGCATCATTCGCATACAGCATATTTTTCACGGAGTGCATGTTCGCAGAAATAATATGCAACGGTCTCATGTGAAGGTCGTTTTCAAATAAAACTTCTTTCACTTTATTCGCCCATTTTTCACCGAAATAGTGATGACCTACTCTTTCCTTTAATATTGCACTGAAATGAATTTCTCTTTCTCTCGTCTGTTTTGCATCCTCAAGACTTATTTTTCCTAAGTTGTAGATGATTTTAAATAAACGATCAGGATTATTGTCATCTCCGAAAGTATTGTAAGCGTTCAATGTTTCTTCAAAAGTTCTTCCTATTAAAGAAGACAAATGAATCAAAGCAACTTCTTTTTCTTTTCTGCTGAATTTCTTTTCGCCTTTTACCACTTCTTCAATGATTTTAAAAGCACGGGTCGGCTTCCAGTTTTCATCTTGAATGAAAGCTAAATTTCTAACTTTATCTGCTTCTATAAATAAAAAGGTAAGGTGAGTAAGAATGTCATAGATTTCAGAACGCCCCAAAAGAACCTCGATATTCATCTGGTGTTCGTCTATTCTGTAGCAGTTTCTTCTTCTCTTTTTAGGAACGATCGGCTCGAAGCTTCCTTTATCAAAACCTTCGTCTGATGTAAGATGAATGAAAGCGCATTCTTCAATTCCCTCAGGAAGTCTGTCTAAAACATACATCAAACCATCCAATTCCAGTTTATTAGGAATATTCATCGTTCCATAAATCTCCGGATTGATCGTCTTCAACAAACTTCTAATGCTTTCTCCAGAAACTCCGCTCGGCTTGAAAAAACCTCTATAAAACAGGTGTCTCATAGATATGTATAGTCTTTCAATTGCCTCGGTAGTTTCTCTTGCTCTAGAATTTGTCATATATTAAAATTTTTATAAAAAGTCTGCTAAGTTACGTAATTTATTTTTAATAATTTAACGTATTAAAAATCAACTAATTAAACATTCAATACAGAATCTTAATTGTTAATTAAAAAGGTTTTTAAAGTTAAGATTTACCCTTCTATTCAGAAAGAAATTGAGAATAAGTTTTCTTCATATTAGGAGAATTTCATCTCACTTTATATATAGCTAAATTTATTTTTTAAATCTTATTAAAGAAACAGAGACCTCTTTAAAATCTTGCAATAATAATTTAACACACTAACTTTTTACATTGCTGAACTATAGTTTTGTCTCATTAACTATAAAATTAAATGAGCAACTTTAAGAGAGATTGGTATGGAAAATAAATTCTTGTATGTCTAATTTTAGAAAACCCAGTAATTTTCAAAATTAATTATTTACTTTTTTAATATTTGCTCCTAAAAAAATTTCTAAATCATCCTGAGAAATATCACGCTTTAAAATTTTCCCCTGAGAATCTAACAGAAAGTTGGTTGGAAAAACATTGATGTTGAAAGCTGTAGAAATTTTCGCATTTTCATCTAAGAGGCTTTGCCAAGGCAAATCATATTTTTTTACAATTCTTTTCCAGTTATCTACATTTTTTGTAACATCCGTAGAAATTTGTACAATTTGAAAATCTTTACCACTATATTTTTTATTAATTTCCAAATACTTTGGTATCTGTGCTATACAAGGACCACAATAAGAAAACCAAAAATCTACTAACGTGTACTTTTCCCCAAGGATTATTTTTGAAGGATTATTGAATTGTTCTGTAGGGAATACATTACCAACTAAGAGTTGTTTTGCAGCGGTAATATCTTTTGAAAATTGTAATCCTAATTTTGATTTTCTGATTTTTGGTGATAAATTATCAAATGCATTTTCATTAATTATTTTGTACCCATCATTTTTTTGTTTTTTCACCAATTGCCAAAGTGCATAATAAGAATTTGGATGTTTTTTAGTAAATTTAAGCAATAATGTATCTTCCTTTTGCAGTATTGGCAAGTTTAATTTCATAAAATCATCGACACCATTGGTTTTAGTTTTAAATAATGCTTTTTCATCTTCAGAAACCTCAGCAAAAAAATCATTATATTCTTTTTGGTCTTTCGATATCCCCGTAACTTTTTTTATATTCTTTTCATTGTCATAATAATAAGAGCCTGTTTAAATTTTATTAAGTAATAATTTTATAGCGGATAATTTGACCATATTTTCGGAAGTTTCCATTAGGAGTTCATAATTTCTGCATAGCCTTCTATCATTATCAAACCATGAAAAAGTACGTTCAACAATCCATCTTTTATGGAGTGGCTCAAATCCTTTTTCTTTTTTGTCACTCCGCATAACGATTTGAATGATATAGCCTAATTTAGTTTTTATTTCCTCAATAATACCCCCTCTGTAACCTCCGTCCGCTAAGATTACCTGAAGCGGAATTAGTAAATATCGCAATGTTTTCATCAGCAATAATGCCGCTTTACTGTCATGAATATTGGCTACACTTACCATTACGGCTAACAAAAACCCGTTTTTATCTACCACGACGTGTCTTTTGATTCCTTTTACTTTTTTGGCTCCGTCAAAGCCATTGAGTGAACGGTTATTTCCCCAACGAACACTCTGGCTGTCCATAATTCCTAAACTTGCCTGCGATTTCTGGCCTCTATCCCGACGTACTTTCTCTCTTAATTTTGATAATAATAAATCGAAAATCTCCAGATTTGACCATTTTGAATAATAGTAATAAACCAATTGCCATTTTGGAAAATCATGAGGCAAAAGTCTCCATTGGCAGCCTGTTTTTACCAAATAATTAATAGCATTCCAAATGATAATCAAATCATATTTTCGTTTTCTGTCATCAAAATCTAATGCTTTTTTTATAAATTGCCACTGAGTTTGGGTTAAGTCTGTTGGATACATTGAAGTTTTTTGTTTTGCAACTCTAAAATGACAATTTTTATTCAACTTCTTACCCTTACTCTTTTTTTTTATTAATTTTTTAAACAGGCTCTAAGTCTTATTGATTGCATCCAAATAAATGCTTTCTATTTTTTCCCGGTGATTGATTCCCCAAGTGATAAAAACCTTGTACAATCCCGGATGATTAATTTCAAAGTTTTTAATTTCGTAAACACCATTTTTTATTTCTGCAGAATCTTTTATTTGAGAATCCTGGTATTTATCATCATAAGCACGAAGAAGCATGATATTACCGTTTAAACGTTCGTCAAAATAGCCTTTGATTGTAATTTTTTTTTGTGCGGAACACAAAAAAAAGGTAAAAAATAAGAATACGATTATTTTTTTCATATAAAATATTTAAAAGAACACTTTCAAAAAAGTGTTCTTTGCTTTTTGTGATGGAATTATTTATTATTGTCTCGCGCAATTTGAATCGGCTCTTCCACAAAAATATACAATCTTTCAATTGCTTCCGTTATTTCTCTTGCTCTAAAATTTGTCATAAAATAAATTTCACACAAATATATAAAATCCCCGATCGACTTATTTTAAGTATCTTTTAATAAACCATTTAACATAACATTTAAATTCGTAAATTGTACTCTATAATAGGTATCAAAAATTCTAAGAAGTTTTAAAACACGAAATCTTCAATTCTAAACTTCAAATTGGCTTTACCCCTCTCAAAACTCAAATCATTGTTTAAAATTTAGTTAAAATTAAAATTACCCCTTAAATTTTTAGGGTAAAAATATTTTCAATTCATTTTTTTCGTAAATTTGCCCCGTAAAATTAAACCTAATATGTCAACTTTAAGATTCAAAGCGTTAGAAACTTTACCATTCAAGGACTTTAGAAGAGATAACTCGGTTGAAGTTCCTGTAAAATTATCAGAATTATTCTGTCAAAATGTTTTCTCTGAGGAAACAATGAGAGAATATTTAACGAAAGAAGCATTCCAATCTATTTTGGATGCGATGAAAAAAGGAACTAAAATCCAGAGACACATTGCAGATCAGGTAGCTGTAGCAATGAAAGACTGGGCAATGAGCAAAGGAGTAACTCACTACACTCACTGGTTTCAGCCTTTGACAGGAAGTACTGCAGAAAAGCACGATTCTTTCTTTACTCCAATTGAAGGAGGTAGAGCGATCGAAAGATTCAGCGGAAACTTATTGATTCAGCAGGAACCGGATGCATCTTCTTTCCCGAACGGTGGTATCAGAAACACTTTCGAAGCGAGAGGTTACACGGCTTGGGATCCTACTTCTCCGGCATTTATTATGGGAACTACTCTTTGTATTCCTTCAATTTTCATCTCTTATACAGGAGAAACTTTAGATTATAAAGCACCTCTTTTAAGAGCTTTGAACGCTGTAGATGAAGCTGCAACAAACGTAATGCAGTATTTTGACAAAAATGTAACGAAAGTAACTCCAACTTTAGGGTGGGAGCAAGAATATTTCCTGGTTGATTCAGCATTGTATCAATCTCGTCCGGATTTAGTTTTAACAGGTAAAACTTTATTAGGACATTCTCCTGCAAAAGGACAACAATTGGATGACCATTATTTCGGTTCGATTCCTACAAGAGTAATGAACTTCATGAAAGAGCTGGAAATCGAATGTATGAAATTGGGAATTCCTGTAACAACAAGACACAACGAGGTTGCTCCAAACCAATTTGAGCTTGCTCCAATGTTTGAAGAAGTAAACGTTGCGGTAGACCACAACTCTTTGTTGATGGACGTTATGGCGAGAATTGCTCACAGACACCATTTCCATATTTTATTCCACGAAAAACCATTCGCAGGAGTAAACGGAAGCGGAAAGCACAACAACTGGTCTTTAGCAACTGATACAGGTGAAAACCTATTAAGCCCAGGAAAAAATCCTAAGAAAAACTTACAATTCTTAACGTTCTTCGTTAATACCATTAAAGCAGTTCACGAATACGCTGATCTTTTAAGAGCAAGTATCGCTTCTGCAAGTAATGACCACAGATTGGGTGCGAATGAAGCTCCACCTGCAATTATTTCTGTATTTATCGGAAGTCAATTGTTCAGAGTATTGGAAGAGCTTGAAAAAGTAACGGAAGGAAAACTTTCACCGGACGAAAAAACAGACTTAAAATTAAATGTAGTTGGAAAAATCCCTGAAATTTTGTTGGATAATACTGACAGAAACAGAACTTCTCCGTTTGCATTTACAGGAAATAAATTTGAGATCAGAGCGGTAGGTTTCTTCTGCAAACTGTGCAGAATCTATGACGGTAATGAATACGATTGCAGCAAAACAATTGGGTGATTTCAAAAAAGAAGTTGACGCTTTAATTGAAACCGGTCTTAAGAAAGACGAAGCGATCTTCAATGTATTGAGAGAATACATTAAGCAGTGTAAAAACATCATGTTTGAAGGAGACGGATATTCTGATGACTGGGCTGTAGAAGCTGAAAAAAGAGGTTTGAATAACTGGAAAACCACTCCTGAAGCGCTTAACCAGGAAATGAATCAGAAGTTCCTTGATCTTTACGAAGAAATGGGAATCTTCAATCACAGAGAAGTTGAGGCAAGAAACGAAATTAAATTAGAAAAATATTCTACCGTAATTGATATTGAAGCAAGAGTTTTAAGTGATATCGCAAGAAACCACATTATTCCTTCTGCTTTAAAATATCAAAACAGACTGATCGAAAACGTAAAAGGTCTTAAAGAAATTTTTGACGATAAAGAATTCAAAAAATTGGCAAAAGAGCAAATGAGCTTAATTAGCCATATTTCTGAAAACGTTTCTAAGATCAAATTAGGTGTAGAAGATCTTATCATAGCAAGAGAAGCTGCAAAAGCGGTATCAGAAAGTCAAAAGCAGGCAGAAGACTACTGCACCAAGGTAATCCCATTATTTGACGCCATCAGAGAAGCTTCTGATGACCTGGAAATGATGGTTGATGATGAACTTTGGCCATTGACGAAATACAGAGAAATGTTATTTACAAAATAACATTTTGTAAAGTTCCATATTAGTGAAACTCCTCGATTTTTTCGGGGAGTTTTTGATTTGTTAACAGTCCTGAGAATTAGAGTTTTAAAACTCGAGCTATGATTAATAGAGGAAATATCAATTATTATGTTAAAGAATCTTAATAAAAAAAACCGCAGACTCACCTAAAACGGGCGGCTACGGTTTGTTTTTCTTTAACATACTTAAACAATATGTTAAAATGTGTTAAATAAAGAACCTGACAATTATCATATCGGGGCTCTTTTAATGGGAATACATATTTTTGTAATGCTTTTGAAAAATACTATCCCAATTTATCTAACACGATAATCAAATATATATGAAGAAAAGAGTTTTGTTTTACCTAGTTGCCTTAGTTTCTACTGTATCGTTACAATCGTGTGTTACAAATTACGTAGTTTCAAAACCAGCAACTTACGCTAAAGAATACAAAACAGATGCCAAACTAGCTTCACTTGAACCTAACAAAATGGAGCAGGATAAGCAGAAATTGATCAATTCATTTCTTGCTGAAAAGGCAGCTACTTTAGTAAATGCAAAAAATACAATTAAGAATTCTGATATTGCAAAATCAATCAGACACAATAAAACGATCGACGGTATCTTAACTGAGGCAGAAACCTACCTTGGAACTCCTTACAGATACGGAGGAATGACAAGAAACGGTATCGACTGTTCAGCTTTTGTTCTTTCAGTTTTCGGTGCAGCAGCAGGTCTTAGCTTACCAAGAGTAGCAGCTTCTCAGTCTCAGGAAGGAGAAAAAATTGAAAAAGAAAACCTTCAGAAAGGAGATTTGATCTTTTTCTCTCACGGTCGTAGAATTTCTCACGTAGGAATCGTAGAAGAAGTAACTGAAGACGGTGAAGTGAAATTCATCCACGCAGCTACATCAAAAGGAGTAATGATTTCTTCGCTTAATGACTCTTATTGGGGACCTAAATACAGGTTCGGAAAAAGAATCATCAACGAAAACGGAGAAGCTCCCAACAATCTTGCTGCAACAACTCCTGCAACAAACGAGGCAAGTTTTTAAGATTAAATAATTGAATTAAATAATGAAACCATCAAAATTTTTGATGGTTTTTTTATTGGGATGAGGTTTTGTAACTTGAATTGAATGTTTTTTGTTTGATAGGACTTCATCCTATCCTGAATTACATCGCCACTTCGTGGCTCAGAATAAAATTAAGATTGAAATCTGACTTACAGAAAATGAATTTTACGTCTTTAATACTAATTTCTAGCATCTATAGTTAAATCAGAATAAAATGTCACAAATCTGCGTAAATAAAAAGCTCTCCTGGTGTATATCCGAATTTTCTTCTTATGCTTTTTGCTTGTGCCCACTTTTTTTCAATTGGATTTAGGTCTGGACTGTAAGGCGGAAGAAATAGCAAAATATGACTTTGTTCTTGAACCTTCAATAGAGCATCTTCTCTTTTGTGAAAAGTAGCATTATCCAGCACAATAACTGAATTAGGAGCAATAGAAGGTAACAATTCTTGCGTAAGCCAGGCGAAGAATACATCAGCATCTATATTACAATTGAATAAGCAAACATTGAATAGTTTGAAGTCCGTTATTGCTCCGATAGCATTTACCCTTCCTCTGGCATGCCAATCTTTACTTGCATAACATTTTTCTCCTTTTTGACTGTAACCATTTTCTCTTGGCATATCTAATGCAAAGCCACTTTCATCCAGATAAATAATAGATCGTTTTTCTATAAACTCGTATCGGAATAATTTTAATTGAAAGATAAGCCTAGAGAGTTGATCAGTTTTTGGATGGAATAGCGTTTTTTTTATTACTTATTCCCAAACGCTTTAAAGCATAGAATATCGTGCTTTGACCTACTCCAAATTTCTTGGCTCGTTCATATTGGTAATGGTCAGGGTTTTCTACAACATCTTGTCGTAAAGCTTCGACATCAACTTTTGTTGATGGTTTGTTGCGTTTTATTTTGGGCTCTATACAATTATTCCATCTGAAAAGTGTTCTTATTGGAACGCCAAATCGTTCACTGGCTTCTTGATAAGTAAGATTGTCTTGATCTTTAATCTTAAATAATTGCTTGCGAAAATCTATTGAATAGCACATGCTCAAAGATATAAAATATTATGACAAATTATAATGATTTAACTATAACTTCTAAAGTCAAGAATTTTTATCGATTTCAATATCTATATGACGAAGAAGACCATGGATTTCGGAGAGTGAAAATTTTGCCTTTTTAAGCTTGTTTAAAGAAGAATTAATTGAATAATTGAATGCAGTTCTAAAATCCGTTTTTTCAAGATTTGTGTTATCGAAAATAGCTCCTGAAAGATCGCAACCTGCGAATATTGCATTTGATAAATCGCTTTCTGCAAAATCAACTTCAATTAATTTTGAATTTTTAAATGAAGTCTTTTTAATTTTAGTTTTATAAAAAATAGAATTGTTTAATAAGCATTCTTCAAATCTGAAAGAAACTCCAAACTCATTACAGTCATTAAAATGAAGCCCAAACATTTTACATCCTTTAAAAATCACATCACGGAAAGCCGTTGAAAGAAGCTTCGCCATGCTTAGATTGCATCCGATGAATTCACAATCGTTAAAATTAAAAAAAGAAAGATCAGCATATTCAAAATTGCAATTCTTAAAAGTACAGTTTTCATACTCACCTTTTTCTAATGGAGATTGTACGAAATCTTTATTTTCAAAATTTTGATCTAAAACATAGGCTTCTTTCATAAGATTTTATGATTTGATAATTTTTCTCTCGCTGATTTTGCTGATTGAGCAGATTTTTTAACTAAAAAAATAAACGGAATGTTTGTAAGCTTTCATCATCCAACTTCAAACTTCCCGCTTACACCAAGCTGTTTTTATCAGAATAATTTAATTTAAAGAAAATAAAAGTCATCATAGAAAAGGCAAGCAACGAACTCCCTCCATAACTAAAGAATGGCAACGGAATACCAACGGTCGGGAAAAGCCCCATAACCATGCCTAAATTGATGGTAAAGTGCATTAAAAGGATTGAGGCAAAACAGTACCCGAAAACACGATTAAAGCCGGATTTCTGTTGTTCTGCGAGATAGTAGATCCTTCCGATGAAAACCATATAACAAAGAATTAGAATAGCACTTCCTGCGAATCCCCACTCTTCGCCAACCGTACAAAAAATATAATCGGTTTCCTGCTCCGGAACGAATTTCCCTTGTGTAACGGAACCTTCACGATATCCTTTACCCAACAATCCGCCAGAGCCAATCGCCGTTTTTGAATATAATAAATTGTATCCGGAAGTATCTCTGAATGCTTTTTCACCTTTATAAAGAACCTCAATTCTTTCTCTCTGGTGTTTTGGAAGTTTTTCTAAAATATAAGGTGAACCGAAAGCCAATCCACATAACATGACAACAGAACCTACAATACTTGAAATTGAAATGACATTCCAAGACATTTTATAGTAGTTTAGCGCAATCCAGCCTCCGACAATCAAAACAATCGTGCCGGCAACATAAATGGGATCTATAGCCAGAGAAATCAGGAAAACCCCTGCAAAAAGGAATCCCACTCCGAACAGCAATCCATTTAAACCTTCGCGATATAAAGCAATGAAAAATGCAATGAAAACCAACATCGAACCCACATCGGGAATGGCTAAAACCACCACCGCAGGAATTCCTACAATAGCCAATGTTGTATAAAGTGATTTTTTATTTTTTAAATTAAATTCGGATCCGGAAACGTAATTGGAAAGCATTAAAGCTGTCCCGATTTTTGCAAATTCTACAGGCTGCATCGTGAAACTCCCGACTTTATACCAGTTTTTTTGCCCCAAAATTTCTTTCCCAAAAGGAAAAAGACCAATAAGAAGCAAAACGCCGCCAATGTAAATGATTCCCGACATATTTTCGAAAAACTTACTTCTTCCAACAAAAATAATAAGCCCGACAAACAAGGAAATACAGAAGAAAACCAATTGTTTTTCTCCCAGTTTTTGATCTACACTGTAAATATTTGCGATGGCAAAAATGCAAAGCAAAAAATAGAGTCCAAGACCTAATTTATCTATTCCTTCTGCCCATTTCATTCCTTAACAGGTTTTGTAGTTTTATTATTTGTCGTTTCGAGATCGATCTGTTTCTGCAATTTTGCTTTTTGTTCTTTAATGAAATTCAAGCTGTCCAGAATCCTTTTTTGTCTTACGGAATCTAATGCGGGATCTTTATAAAGACCTTTACGTTTCAAGTCTGCGATCCATTGTCTCTTATATTCGGGCATGAAGCTCGCTCCCGTCATTTTTTTGTACAGATTTTCACGTTTAAGATCCCCTGTAATATATTTTTCAGCAATTACTGTAGCTGCGGGACCTGCCCAAGTTGCACCGAATCCGGCGTGCTCCATTACAGCAACCACTACAATTTTCGGTTTGTCTGCAGGTGCGATCAACACGAAGATAGAGTTATCTTTTCCTTGCGGAACCTGTGCTGTACCCGTTTTTGCCAACATGGTAAAATCATTAGACTTCAAACTGTGAGCTGTACCTCTTAATACCACGGCTTCCATACCTTTCAATACAGGTCCGAAATGCTTAGGATCTACTAATGTTTTATGTTTTACTTTAAATCTTTTATCAGGATTGGGTTTTCCGTCGATAGCCTTTACAATATGAGGCGTGTAATACCATCCTTTATTTGCAATAGCTCCCACATAATTTGCCAATTGAAGAGGAGTCACCATGACATCTCCCTGTCCCATTCCGTTGAATACGGCACCGGTAGCCAAAGGATCCCAGTTTTTGTAATCTTTCTTTGAACCGCTTGCTTTAAGAATAGACTTCATTCTTTTTTCATAAAACTCTCCGGACGGAATTCTACCTCTCGCTCCCACTGCAAAGTCATTATTCAAAAATTCTCCTACCCCGAAACTGCTCAAGATCGCTTTCCATTCATCGACTCCTTTTGAAGGATTTCCGGGATACTTATTCAAGATTGCTAAATAGGCGTAAGAAAAATAACAGTTGCTTGAAATCTGAATCGCAGGAATCAGCGGATCTGCGCCACCGTGTCCTTTAATTCTCAATCCTCGGTAATTAAATCCGCCACCACAAGGGAAAATAGTATTTTCATCCATCACGCCCATCTGCATTGCAGATAAAGCGGTAAGTAATTTAAAAGTTGATCCGGGAGGATAAGCTGCCTGTAAAGAACGGTCGAAAGTAGGTTTGTTTTCGTAAAGTGTGTCTTTGGATAAAGCGTACAGATTTTTCGATTTGTATGGACCTGTAAAAAGATTCGGGTCGATATCCGGACCTGTTGCAGCCACTAAAACTTCTCCGTTATTAGGATCTAGAGCTACAATGGCACCATGTTTATTCACCATCATTTCTTCAGCCATTCTCTGAAGATCATAATCAATCGTTAAGGTAATATCTTTTCCTGTGATAACATCTTTGTCCAGAGATCCGTTTTTATACGAACCTACATTTCGGAGCTTAATATCTTTTTGAATATACTTCATGCCTTTTACGCCACGAAGCTCTTTTTCATATGCTTTTTCAATCCCAGTTTTACCGATGAAATCTCCTGGTAAATAATAAATGGAATCTTTTTTAATTTCTCTTTCATTAACCTCACTTGTATATCCCAAAAGATTTCCAGAAGTAGAAACTTCATACTGACGTTGAGGTCTGGAAACAATACTAAATGCAGGATATTTAAAGATAATTTCCTGAACTCTTGCAATATCTTCCCTGCTAAGATCTTTCAGAAAAGTCATCGGAGTCAGTTTAGAATAATATTTTTCTTTCTTAATGATGTTGATTCTTTTAATTAAATCTGCCTTAGAGATTTTCATTAAATTACAGAAAGCCATCGTATCAAAATCCGGCTTCATCAATGCTTGCGTGAAAGAAATTTCATAAGCAGGCTGATTTCCTACCATGATTTTCCCATTTCGGTCGAAAATTACTCCTCTTTGCGGAATAACGTATTCAATTTTAATAGAAGTATTCGCAGCATTTAATGCATAACGATCTGTAAACAGCTGTAAATAAGAAAGCCTCGCTATGAAAATCAAAGCGATAACTACAAGAACGGAAAAGATTTTTAAATAACGTGTGTTCAAACTTTTTGTTTGATTTTAAATATTAATGCGTAAATAACTATAAATATAAATGAAATTACACTAGTTACTGATACATTAACTAATATTTCAAAAAATCTACTCAACTTAAAGAACTCTATATATTGTACTAAAAGCTGATGTAAAAAGATACTCGAGAATAAGAACAGCAAAAACTGCGCCCATTGTAGGGACTGAAAAGAGAAAAAGTCTGTAGAAGTATCTGTAGAAGTCCTGAAAATTAAGGTTCTGAAGTAAGCAATAAGGGTTGTTGCAAAAGCATTGATTCCCCATGAATAGAGGAACGCGTCAACCGATAAGCCTATCAAAAAACTTAAAGCTAAAAACTGAAATTTATTTCTGAAAAAAGGATAAAACATGACATATACAGGATACAAGACCGGAGTGTACTTTCCGAAAATAGTAATCCTGTTCAATACAAAAATTTGTAATGCAACCAAGAAAATCATGATTAATATGTCCGTAAATAAAGTCCTGCTAATCATTTTCCTTTTTTATTACAGCTTGCATTGTATCTTGAATCTTTTGAACTTCAGCTTTTTTAAGATTTTTAACAACGAAAACTTTGTTCAAAGATCCCATTTTCTCACTTAATTCTACTGAAATATCCCAGAATCCTGTTTTATTATCTACGGAGTAACCCGCAATTGTACCTATTTGAACACCTTTAGGAAAAATCGCTGACTTTCCGTCTGTAACAACGGTATCACCGATTTTCAAAGCAACATATTTAGGAATATCTGCTAAGTGCATTACTCGAGAATTATCTCCACCCCAAGTTAAAGTTCCGAAATATCCGGAGTTTTTAAGAGCTGCATTAATTCTGATCGTATTTACACTTAAAACCGACTGAACCAATGCATAACTATCGGTAGAATTAATCACGATTCCTGCAATACCTTTCGGAGCCATAACTCCCATCTGCGGAAATACGCCATCTCTTCTCCCTCTGTTTATGGTGAAATAGTTGTTTCTTCTGTTGATGCTGTTGAAAACGATCTCTCCATCTACAAATGTATAGATTTGTCCGCCTCCCAACGTATCATGAACTTTTCTGAATTTAGGATTCGCTGCCCCTTGTTTACCGTAAAGCTCGATCATCAACGCCTTGTTTTGAGTCACAAGATCATCATTAATCTGCTTTAGCTTAAGGTACGAAACTCCCTCATCAATATACCCGGAAACCCATGAATTCACTGTAGCCGACTGACCCGCGATCCAAGATTTCTGCATGGCATTCTTAGAGAATATCAAAACCAGAGCAACAATTTGCAGGAATATAAAGAAGACAAAAAGTGCGTTCTTCGAAAATAATCTCAGCAAAAATCCCATTCAGATGTGTGTCGTAAAAAGTTAAAATTATTTAATTAAGAAATTGAATTTATCCATATTCTTAAGCGCAATACCTGTCCCTCGAACTACAGCTCTCAACGGATCTTCTGCAACAAATACAGGAAGACCGGTTTTTTTGTGTAATCTGTCTGCAAGACCTCTCAATAATGCACCACCACCAGCAAGATAAATACCTGTTTTATAAATATCAGCAGCCAATTCCGGAGGTGTAAGAGAAAGAGTTTCCATTACGGCATCTTCAATTCTGATGATAGATTTGTCTAATGCACGTGCGATCTCTTTGTATCCAACCATGATTTCTTTTGGCTTACCCGTGATAAGGTCTCTACCTTGTACAGGGATGTCTTCAATGTCAACGTCAAGATCTTCAACTGCAGAACCTACTTCGATTTTAATTCTCTCGGCAGTTCTTTCTCCAATATATAAATTATGGTGAGTTCTTAAGAAATAAGCAATATCGTTTGTAAATACGTCACCTGCAATTTTCACAGATTTGTCGCAAACAATACCTCCCAAAGCAACCACAGCAATTTCGGTAGTACCACCACCTATATCGATGATCATGTTACCTTCAGGTTTCTGTACATCAATTCCAACTCCGATTGCAGCAGCCATTGGTTCGTAAATCAAACGAACTTCTTTAGCGTTTACTTTTTGAGCAGAATCTCTTACCGCTCTTTTTTCAACCTCTGTAATTCCGGAAGGAATACAGATCACAATTCTCAAAGCAGGCTGAATGAATTTACCTTTAATTCCAGGAATTAATTTGATAAATTCTTTAATCATGTGCTCAGAAGCATGGAAATCTGCAATTACCCCATCTTTCAACGGTCGAATCGTTTTAATATCCTCGTGAGTTTTACCCTGCATATGTTTTGCCTGCTCACCTACAGCAATCGGTCTACCCGTAGAACGTTCAATCGCAACAATTGACGGCTGATCTATAACAATTTTATTATTATGGATGATAAGCGTGTTGGCAGTACCAAGGTCTATCGCAATCTCTTGCGTAAACATATCGAATAAACTCATACTTTTTTACTTCTGATTTTTTAAAGAGTTACAAAGATATAAATTTAAGACTACTAAAGAAATTCCGCGAGCATATAATTTGGTTAAAATTTTATTAAATTTTATAATCGCTTATTAAGTTTCACATGAAGTATTTACAGACCTTAATTTCAACCAGATTTAAGATTATTACAGGTTTAAAGCCATGAAACAGAGCATCAAAGTTTTATCGTTTGAAAAAAATGTAAAACTTTGAAATTTAAATCACCCATAAGTCTTAAAAACGTTAACATAAAAATCAAAATTTCACTTTCTGCAATCCTATAAATCTTATTTAGAACCATCCCAAAATAGTTTTTTACGATAATTATCATATACATTTTCAAAAAACGGTTCACTAAAAAAAACGTAAATTTGCCCCGCTTATGTTACAGTATTCCAACATACATCAAACGTCTAATTTTTCCGTACTTTCTATAAGCTTTGAAAAAGCTGACGTAGAGACGAGGGGTAAATTTGCCTTCTTTGATGAAAATATCAAAAATTTTGTCACCCGAATTCATGATGAAGATTTAGGAGACGCATTTGTGGTTTCTACCTGTAACAGAACCGAAATCTACACCACCTCCCCCAATTACCTTCTGGTTGCCGAAGAATATTGCAAAACCATCGGAGTGAATTTGATGGATTTTCTTCAGTTTGCAAATATCCTGACAAAGGAAGAAGCTTTGATCCATTTGTTCAGAGTAGCGGCAGGATTGGAAAGTCAGATTATTGGTGATTTTGAAATTATCGGGCAGATCAAAAAAGCATACGCAAGATTCAAAAAAGAAAGACAAAATTCTAATCCTTATCTGGAAAGAGCGATAAACTCTGCGATTCAGATTTCAAAAAGGATTAAAAATGAGACAGGAATTTCCAACGGAGCAGCTTCCGTTTCTTATGCCGCTGTTCATTATATTTTAAATAATCAAAAAAGAATTGCCGAAAAAAACATTCTTTTGTTGGGAGTTGGCGAAATTGGTCAAAATACCGTTGAAAATCTGGTAAAACATGTTTTTCAACCAAAAATTAAAATTGCCAACCGAACGCAGGAAACAGCAGCAAAAATTTCTGAAAAATATAATATTCCCCACATCGATTATGCTGATTTTGATAAGGAATTAAGCAATACCGATATTTTAATCGTGGCAACCGGAGCAAAACACCCGATCGTTAACAAATCGCATTTCCCGAACGGAAAAGAAACGTTGGTGATCGACCTTTCGATTCCGCATAATGTTGAAAAAGATGTTACGGAAAACGAAAACGTAACCCTCATCGATGTTGATGAACTGTCTAAACAGATTCAGGAGACCATTCAGCAGAGAGAAAAGGAAATTCCGAAAGCTGAAAAAATCATCAAGGAAATGGCCAAAGAGTTCCTTGAATGGGAAAAAAAGAGAAAACTGGCTCCAAACATCCATCATTTCAAAGCGGTTTTAAAGAATATGGAACGCAACGAAATGCACAATTTTTACAGAAAAAATAAATACATAAACATCACGGACATGGAACTTTCCGATAAAATGATTCAGAAAATCACCAACCGTTTTGCAAAATATATCATCGATAATCCGTTAAAAGCCGAAGAAATTAGTAAATTAATGCACGAAATATTAGTTGAACAACCAAACAACGAATTCAATGAAAAGCATTAGAATCGGAACCAGAAATTCCGCCCTTGCACTTTGGCAGGCGAGAGAAGTGGAGAGACATCTTCAAAACAGCAATTATTTAACGGAAATCGTTCCTATCGTATCTTCAGGCGATAAAAATCTTACTCAGCCGCTTTATGCTTTAGGAATCACGGGAGTTTTCACCAAAGATCTTGATGTCGCCTTATTAAATGACGAGATCGATATTGCAGTGCATTCTTTAAAAGATGTACCGACCAATCTTCCGGAAAACCTGGAGATCATTGCTTATCTGGAGAGAGATTTTCCTCAGGACGTTTTAATCCGAAAAGAATCTTCAAAAGATAAAGAATTCCACGAACTGAAATTGGCAACAAGCAGTTTAAGAAGAAGAGCATTTTGGTTAAAAAATTATCCGAATGCAGAATTTTCTGATATTCGCGGAAATATTCAGACTCGTCTTCAAAAACTGGAAGACGGAGATTTTGACGCTACTATTTTATCTTTAGCCGGAATCAAAAGAATGAAAATGGATATTGATTATGAAATGCTTCCGTTTTTAATTCCAGCTCCGTCGCAAGGTGTAATTGCCGTGGCGGGACATTCTGACAAAAAAGAAATCAACGAAATTCTTAGTTTAATCAATCACAAACAGACCCAAATCTGTGTAGAAATGGAAAGAAGCTTCCTGAATACGCTGGAAGGCGGTTGTACTGCACCCATTGGAGCCTTTGCTGAGATTTTTGAAGATCAAGTTCGTTTCAGAGCAGGTCTTTGTTCATTAGATGGCAAAAACTGCATCTCTACTGATGAAAGTTTTGTCTATAATGAAGAAGAAAATTTTGGGAAGAAGTTTGCAAAAGCTGTCCTTGAAAATGGCGGAAAAGAATTGATGGCAGAAATTAAAAATCAGATGTAATTTGATTCTGAATTTCCGGGCAATGAAAAAGTATCTATCCATCCTTCTCATTATACTTTGTGTTTTTACTTCAAAAGCACAAAATCAGTTTGCCCAAAAATTATCTGATGCGGCTTTAAGTTTAACAAAGGACAAGGTAACTTACGATCCCGCTTATTTCACCTTAAAATATCCGAACGGAGATGTTCCTGCGGACAAAGGAGTTTGTACCGATGTCGTGATTAGAGCCTACAGAAAATTGGGAATCGATCTTCAAAAAGAAGTGCATGAAGATATGGCTAAAAATTTTTCAAAATATCCTAAAACTTGGAGTTTGAAAAAACCTGATACAAATATCGATCATCGCAGAGTTCCGAACCTCAGAGTTTTCTTCGCCAGATTCGGAAAATCAAAATCTATCGAAACCAAGCCGGAACTTTATCTTCCCGGAGATATTGTGACGTGGCTTCTGCCAGGAAATCTGACGCACATCGGAATTGTTGTCAACAAAAAATCTGCCGACGGAAAAAGATATTTAATTGTACATAATATCGGAGGAGGACAGGTTCTCGAAGATTGTTTGTTTAAATTTACCATCACAGGACATTATCAGTATCAGAAATAAGGCGTATGAAGAATATTATTTGCTTTTTGCTTGTATTGATAGTAGGTTTTGTGACAGCACAGAAAAACGAACCTAAAATAATTATCAAGCCTATCAGTTATTCTGCGGAAAGAATTCGTTTAAGTTTAGAATATTTAAAAGAACATCACGGGTTGGTGCAAAAAACGCCGACGATTGTTCCTAAAATGATCGTTCTTCATTACACGGCGGGCGGAACTGTGGAAAGCAATTTTAAATATTTTAATAAAACCAATCTTGAAAGCGCTAGAAACACGTTAAAAAAGCAAAGTACATTAAATGTTTCTTCACAGTTTATCATAGACAGAGACGGAACGATTTATCAGCTGATGGAACCCAATACATTCGCAAGACACACGATCGGATTGAATTATTGCGCCATCGGAATTGAAAATATCGGGAGCCAAAAAGAACCGCTTACGGAAAAACAAATTGCAGCCAATGCACAATTGGTAAGATATTTAACCCAGAAATATAAAATAGAATATCTCATCGGTCATTCGGAATATGGAGTTTTTAGAAATTCTAAATTATGGAAAGAATCTGACCCGAATTATTTCACAGCAAAAGAAGATCCGGGAAAAGATTTCATGAATAAAGTAAGGCTTCAAGTCGCCGATTTACATTTAAAAGACAAACCTTAATGAAGATTTTATTTACCAAAAACATAGATCCAACAATTATATCCAAAGAATTAGGAGAGGATATTTTGGTTGACTGTGTTGAGGTAATTAAGACAGATTCTATAAAGACAAAGCCATTCGACCTGAAAAATTCTTCATTGATTTTCACAAGCGTGAATGGAGTGATTTCTTTTTTTAAAAATGGTTTTAAGCCGAATGAAGATTTCACCGCAAAGAATTACAACAAAATCTATTGCGTCGGCGAAAAAACAAAACGCGAAGTAAGAAAACATGGTTTCGGAACTTTTAAAGTATTGAAAAACGCGGAAACCCTTTCAAAATTCATTACAAATCATTGTCAGCACGAGAAATTCGTACACTTTTGCGGAAATTTAGCGATAAGTGTTTTAGATAATGACCTTCCTTTGCAAAATATTCAGTATAAAAAAATTACGGTTTACAACACTTCGGAAATCAATCCCGTGATAACTGAAAAATATCATGCCGCTGTTTTTTTTAGTCCGAGTGGAGTTCGTAGTTTTGCAAATCAAAATTCTTTTCAGGATATGATGCTTTTTTCGATCGGTGAAACGACTTCTAATGAGATGAGAAAACATACAAAATCTGAAATTTTTACAAGTAAAAAAAGTACTTTAGCAAACCTGTTGTCGGTAATCAGAGATATTTTAAAGGATAATAATCCTTAAACCATCGACTAAAAACCAACAACGATCAACTAAAAATTATGATTAAGAACGACCTATATTTAAAAGCACTTCGCGGAGAAACCGTAGAAAGACCGCCAGTTTGGATGATGAGACAAGCCGGAAGATATTTGCCGGAATTCATTGCGTTACGAGACAAATATGATTTCTTTACAAGATGTCAGACTCCGGAATTGGCTTCTGAAATCACTGTACAGCCCATCAGAAGATATCCTTTGGATGCAGCGATTTTGTTTTCTGATATTTTGGTAGTTCCTCAAGCGATGGGAATTGATTTTAAAATGAAGGAATCTGTTGGACCTTGGCTAGACGAACCCATCAGAACTGCAGAACAAGTTGATAATGTAGTTGTTCCGGATGTGAATGAAACTTTAGGGTACGTTTTTGATGCTATCGAACTCACTTTAATCAAATTAGACAACGAGATTCCGTTGATCGGTTTTGCCGGTTCGCCTTGGACGATTTTCTGTTATTGTATAGAAGGAAAAGGATCCAAAGATTTTAATATGGCAAAATCATTTTGCTTTCTTCAGCCAGAAGCGGCGCACAAATTGTTACAAAAAATCACAGATACAACGATTGCTTATTTGAAGAGAAAAGTTGAAAAAGGCGTTTCTGCCGTTCAGGTTTTCGATTCTTGGGGCGGAATGCTTTCTCCGGCTGATTATCAGGAGTTCTCTTGGCAATATATCAATCAAATTGTTGAAGCTTTAAGCCCGTTGACGCACGTTGTGGTTTTCGGAAAAGGATGTTGGTTTGCATTGGAAGACATGGTTCAATCTCCGGTTTCAGCTTTGGGTGTTGACTGGACAATTAAACCTGAGTTTGCAAGAACATTGACGAATCACACGATGACGCTTCAAGGGAACTTCGATCCTGCAAGATTACATTCGACTCCTGAAACGATTAAAAAAATGGTTACAGAAATGATTAACCGTTTTGGAAAAGACAGATATATTGCGAATTT
Organism: Chryseobacterium ginsenosidimutans; assembly: GCF_024807225.1. Classification (GTDB taxonomy): domain Bacteria; phylum Bacteroidota; class Bacteroidia; order Flavobacteriales; family Weeksellaceae; genus Chryseobacterium; species Chryseobacterium ginsenosidimutans. Next base: position 567,852 of record NZ_JANUCO010000001.1, on the reverse strand, counting down.
AGGACACGGAATTCTGCCTAATATTCCTTTGGAAAATGCGGAAGCGTTTATCCGAGCGGTGGTGGATTGGAAACCTAATAATTAATTATTTATTTAATTTCCCACAGATTTCACTGATTGACACAGATTAATTATGCTTGTCATTCCGTTGGAATCTAGACTTAGAATTTAAATATTATTTTACAAAATACGTTGTTGAGATTCCTACGGAATGACAAACTTATCGTAAACTTTGTGTAAAATTTTAGTTCAAATAAAAAAACAAAATCCCTTTCAGCAATTGAAGGGGATTTTTAATTTTAAAATATTTTTTATACATTTGATTATCAAATATTTCTAAAAATGGATATTCAAACTAGAAAATTAGAGTTCATACAAGCTTTCCTCAAACTTCAGAGTGAGGAAGCCATCGCTCAGTTTGAAAAACTCCTGAAGAATACCAAAAATATTGACGTTGAAAATAAATTTGAGCCATTTTCTATTGAAGAAATGAATGACAGAATTTCAAAATCTGAAGAAGATTTCAAAAATAAAAAATTCAAAACCACTTCCGAATTACTTTCAAAATATTAAAAGACAAAGAAAATCATTACATCAAAATTGCTGATGTTTTTGACACAAGGCAAAATCCAGAAAAGATAGACAGAGAAAAATAAAACTCCCTTCCAACAATTGAAAGGGAGTTTGTTATGAGTAAATTAATTTAATAATTAGTTGACTTCCGTAATGAAATCTTCTTTAGATTTTCTCACTTTCGTAAGGTTCACCAACCAGTCGTTTGAAGAATCTCTGTAACCGATTGGCAGCAATAGAACGCTTTTCAGACCTTTTTCTTTTAAGTTTAAGATTTCGTCAACCGCTTCAGGTGAAAAACCTTCCATTGGGGTAGAATCCACTTCTTCGAATGCTGCTGCAATAATTGCCGCTCCGAAAGAAATATAAGCCTGTTTTGCTGCGTGTGTGAAGTTTTCTTCTGCTGATCTTTGAGGATAAGTACCCAACAACATTTGTCTGTAATTTTCCCAGCCTTCATTTTTGAAACCTCTGATATCATTCGTCAAATCAAACATATTGTTGATTCTTTCTTCCGTATAATTATCCCAAGCTGCAAAAACCAAAAGGTGCGAACAATCTGTAACCTGCGGCTGATTCCAAGCATTTGGTTTGATTTGTTCTTTGATTTCCTGATTCGTCACCACGATGATTTCGAAAGGCTGAAGACCGCTTGAAGTTGGTGCTAATCTTGCCGCTTCTAATATTTTATCCACTTTTTCCTGTGGTACTTTTTGACCGTTCATTGCTTTGGTAGCAAATCTCCAGTTCAATTTTTCAATTAATTCCATAGATTAAATTTTGACCGAACAAAATTAGCAGATGTTCTCCAAATAGTAATCACAGATTTTCAAATTTGACGTATCGTTAATATCTATTATTGATAAATTAAAGAATATTATCCCGAAAAATCATCCAGCATATTTCTCGTAGGAACAAAGAAAAGTGTTCCCGTAACTGCTGTACTGAAATCCAGAATTCTATCGTAATTCCCAACAGGATCGCCGATAAACATATTCGTCAGCATTTTTTTAGTGGTAGAAAAACTACTTGCATAAGAAATAAAATAAGTCCCAAATTCTCCCATAGAAGGGTTTCCGAAAGGCATATTGTCTCTTACAATTTTCAGATCGTCGCCGATATTTGCTAATGCGATGTGCGAATTCGTCGGTTTTACATCATCCGACATTTCGATGTCATTTTCTTTCGATCTTCCGATTACTTTTTCCTGATCTTCGGTTGAAAGGCTTCTCCACGTATTCATATTATGAAGATATTTTTGAGTAAAAAGATAACTTCCACCTTTATATTGCAAATCTTCATCACCGATTTTAGCGAAAAAATCTCTGTCTTCATTGTGTGGATTTTCCGTTCCGTCTACAAAACCGAGAATCGAACGGTCGTCCCAATATTTAAAACCATGAATCTCCAGAATACCTTCTCCAACCGGCGTTAATAATTTTGAAATCTCAATCGCCATATCGAAAATAATGCTTTGATTATCTGCTCTTAAATGAAAATGCAAATCTCCTGATGTGGAAACTGCGGTATGTTTTTCGCCTTTAATTTCTTCAAAATTCACCAATTCCTTTGGAAGCGGAGTCGGAAGATTTAAAATATCCCAAGCATTGTAACCGATTCCCATCACGCAACTTGCTCTGCTGTCGGGAAATCTGTTGAAAACGGAATTATTAAGATTCAAAACCAAAGCACACAATTGCTGGAAAACCTCTTTTAATTTTGGATCATCGACCAATCTCCAAACCATGAAAATCGTATTGCTGTTCGGATAATCGGTGACATTTTGAGATTCAATATTCATCATTATTAGTTTTTAATTTGAATTAAACAGCTTCAGTCGGTTGAGAAACCTGATCTGCAAAATATTGCTCCAAATCTTTCAATGTTTCAGGATTCGTCTGAATATCTTTTACCAATTGTCCTTTATTCACAACAACAATTCTATTACAAACTTCTGTCGTATGTGAAAGATCGTGACTCGAAATAAGGAAAGTTACGCCGTCTTGTTTTGATAATTCTTTAATTAAATTTTTCAGTTTAATCTGCGTCGAAGGATCCAGGTTCGCAAAAGGTTCATCCAAAATAATGATTTCAGGATTTCCGATGATTGCACCGATAATTCCTACTTTTTTCTGATTTCCTTTTGAAAGATCACGCACATATTTCCCGGAATTTAAAATTTCTCCGTTAAAAAGATCATGAAATTGTTTTAAAAATTCATCAACAGAAGCTTTATTCTGTCCTCTTAATTCTCCGATAAAATAGAAATATTCTTCGGGTGTTAAATATCCAATTAAAAAAGAATCATCAACAAAAGCAGAAACTTTGTTTTTCCATGCTTCAGATTCGTTTACTTTAATTCCTTCAATGCTTACAAAACCAGTCGTTGGTTGAATCAGATCAAGCATCAAGCTGAAAAGCGTTGTTTTTCCTGCGCCGTTGTTTCCGACAAGACCGAAAGTTTCGCCATTGGGGATTTCAAGGTTTTCTATATTTAAAACGGTTGCTTTACCGTATGTTTTTGATAAATTATTAATCGTAATCATATTAATCTTTGTTTTTGAATGCTTCTAGTGTACTGTATTTTTCTACCTTATAGTGTTTTACGATGATATCGAAGATCTTTTCTCTTAATAAAAACCCTATCGACCCCAAAATCGCAATACTGATAACTCCTGCCGTGATATTAAAGAAGTGTTGCATCAATGCGAAAACCACCATCGGTACAAACATTTTCGGAATCAATAACAGCAATGATTTCATATTAAAACTATTTTTCTGCCCGAATCTTTTTTCCTTCGCATTAAGATCGATCTGCGTCTTGTTGAAAGCTCCCGACCAAAGCGTAAACTGAGAATTAACGCCGATATTGTAAATTCCTGCCGCCAGAAAAGTGACATACATTTCCCATCCGAAATAGGCATAACACGCTGCAATAACCATGGACGCGGCTGTCACAATATTCATCAGCCACCATTTTGCCTTTAAATATTCTTTATACGGAACATTCAGCGTCATCATTAAAGGATAATAAGAACTGTCGAAAGCCGGAACTCTCTGCCCAAACATAAACTGGAAACCTCCCGTTACAAATAATCCCATAAACATAATCATTGCAGGCGTTTTGTAGATCGAAGAAGTAAACATGAGCATTCCGTAAAAAAGAAACATAAAACTTCCCAGCAAAATACCTTTGGTTACTTTATTTCTTCTCAACATTTTAATATCATTGTTGATGAATGTTCCGATAGCTCCGTATTTATTTAAGAAAGCGATATTTTCAGTTTTTCCGACCGCTTTTTTCGCTTCCAGACCTTCATCAAGATAAAATACTTTTTGAATATGTTTAAAGCAAATCCACCATAAAGCCGAAAACAAAGCAACGGAAATTAAGGCTAAGTAAGGCTTGTCAAAAAAAACATAGAAAAATACCTGTGAATAAGATAATGTCGGTAAAATATTGTAATACGTCAAACCTGCAACTGCAGCAAAAACGCATCCGACAACAATCGCGACTATTTCTTTATCGTTAAAAAGTATATTGATGAAATTATTAAGATAAAACAACAGCGAAACCCCGATAAACCATCCCAAAATACTTACAAAACTATATCCGTTGAATAACGCAATTCCGGAAAACGTAATAAAGAATATTGAATTCAGCCAACTGAAAGCCGACAGAAAAGTCTTGCTCAGCATATAATTGACCAATGTTTTCTTAGGAATATTTAAAGTAAGAAAAGGCTTGATATTCTGTGTCGGCATTTCCTGCCACAGATATTTGAGGATCAAATCGACCGCCCAAAGTATAATTAAAAATTTAGAAACAATTTTTAAAGGATCTTGATGCATCTCTTCCTGAATGTAGTAAAATGCAGCAAATGCACCTCCCGCCAAACACAGCATAAAATAAAGAATCCCGATAAAACGAAGAATCTTCATCGCAAGATTAATCCCCAAAGAACTGCCACGAAAAAAACTTTTGAACTCTAATCTCAGGAATTTTAAAAACATAGTTTACTTTTTTACATTAGTAAATATATGGCTTAAATTGTTACAGAATTTTATTTAAAAGCTTAGACTATTTAAATTTTATTCAAACATTTTAAAAAGCAATACTAATTTTTTAACGCAAAGCTTTAATTCAATATTAATCTAATTGAAGTGAGCAAAGATGAATCAACAAGTTGATTTGATGAAGCGCTGTTTTCATGCTTTGCGAAGCAAATTTTATTGGCCTTTGTTTTCTAAAATAATACAGAATATAAATATAATCTTTGCATTAAAAATAATAAAAGACTTCCGAGTCATCAGAAGTCCTACTATATTTTAATTGATTAAATTTACCCTATCAACTCTTTCGCCTGCGCCAAAGCCGCTTCCGTGATCTTACTTCCTGAAAGCAATTGAGCAATTTCGTTGAGTTTTTCTTCGTCGTTTAAAGCAATAATCGTCGATTGCGTTTTTCCAGAAATATCTTGTTTTACAACTTTGTAATTATTATTTCCTTTTGCGGCAACCTGTGCTAAGTGAGAAATCACGATAAGCTGCATATCTGTTGACATTTCGCGCATCAGGTTTCCTATTTCTTCGGCTACTTTTCCGGAAACTCCGGTATCGATTTCGTCTAAAATTAATGTCGGAAGTTCATCGCTTTCTGCAATAATTTTTTTCACCGCCAACATCACTCTCGATCTTTCACCACCAGAAATTGCGGTCTGAATCGGTTTTAAAGGAAAACCTGAATTCGCCTGAAATAAAAGCTGAATATTTTCTTTTCCGAATTGATTGAAATCTGCAGAATCCTGCAATTCAATATCAACTTTGGCTTTTTCCAAGCCTAATTTTTTAAGCAATTCCTCCGCTTTTTTAATGAAAACGGGAACGCTTTTCTTTCTGTTCTTTGAAAGTTTTTCGGCAAGAGACTGAAGTGTTTTTTCTTTTTTAGAAATTTTTTCTTCGATTTCAGCAATATTTTCTTCCAATTCGGAAGCGCCTTTTTGATCGCCCGATAGTTGATCTCTGATTTCTCTTAAATCATTAATATCAGAAACATTATGCTTCACAAACAGATTGTTGATTCTGCTATTTAATTCAATTAATAATGCTAAGTTTTCAGGATTAATTTCAATTTTTTCGGCTTCATTTTCAAGCTCGGAAATAATATCTTTTAATTCCACAAAAGAGGTTTCCAATCTCTCATCAAGCTCTGAAAAGCCGTTGGAGACTTCTGCTATTTTTGATAATTTATTTTTAGCTTCATTAAAGAAAGACAAAATCCCGATTTCTTCCTGATGAAATCTCGCCAAAACCTGTGCAAGATTCTCAGAAATCATTTCAGCATTTTCCTGAACAGAAAGCTGGTTTTGAAGTTCTTCATAATGAATATCATCCAGTTTCAGTTCTTCCAGCTCATTCAGCAAAAATTCTTTATAATCACCTTCTTTTCTGCTTTCAGAAAGCTGTGTCTGAAGCTTTTTAAGCTGAGTTTTTAAACTTTGAAAGTCAAAAAAATCGTTTTGATAGTCTTCAACAAGAGTTTTATTTTCAGAAAGTCCATCAATAATTTTAAACTGATATTCTGAAGTAAAAAGATTGGACGTTTCAAACTGAGAATGAATATCGATCAGCTTTGAAGACAGCTCTCTCAAAATATCCAAAGTCACCGGAACGTCATTAATAAACGCTCTCGATTTTCCGGAAGGCAAAATTTCCCTGCGAATGATCGTCTGATGTTCATAATCAAGATCATTTTCGATGAAGAATTTTTTGAACTGATTATTTAAAGAAAATTCTGTTTCTACGATGCTTTTTTCTTCTGCTTTCGAAATAGATTTCACATCTGCTCTCTCTCCCAAGATCAGTCGCAAAGCACCTAAAATAATAGATTTTCCCGCACCGGTTTCCCCAGTGATTACTTGTAAACCGTTGTGCAGCGATACTTCAAGCGTATCAATCAGGGCAAAGTTTTTAATATAAATTCTCGACAGCATTGATAATAGCGATTATTTAGCCATTGCAAATATAGAACTTTAGATTTCAGAATTCAAGTTAAGATTATTGTTTCCACTTGCTCCATCTGGCATCCGTATTTTTGGGAGAAAGAACCGTCATTTCCTGCTTTAAATCTCCTAACACAAGTCCTCCATTATCTCCGGAATTGAAAATATTAAATATTTCATCCGCTTTGGCATCTATATAAATATTGAAAAAATACGCCTGTTGGAAAGAATTTTCGTATTGTTTCAGTTGCATTAAGGCATCAAAAATAACTTTTTTCGCAGCAGCCTGATCTTGGTTAAATAAGTTATCCAAACCTGCTCTGTGATACGAATATATCGATGCACGAAGCTGGCTCCAGCTCGGGCTCATAATTTCTTTGATTAAAATAGAACGGCTTCTTGGTTCACTGATCTGCTTCCAACCGTCATAAACAGTCTGAGATTCACCATTCTGAGCAATTTGCTGAGCTTTCTGAAACCATTGTGTTCCCGCCATCGACTGGAAACTGTCTGCATCGGTTCCTAAAATCACATAGACATAAAAACTTATAACATCGATAAGGTTTTTCCCCGAAAACTGTCTTTCGTTAAATATAAGATTCTCATTTTCAACATAATCAAAAGAAAATCTTGTATCCTGAAGATTAACGATCGGAGACTCATACGTTGTATTAAAAACCGGGCGAACCGCCTGAACGACAATTTTTCCTGAAAATCTATTCCCTTCTCTTGAATCAATAACAATCGCAAAATTTGATTTTATCTTTTCAAAATTCTGTAGTCTTTTTCCTGTCCAGCTTGTATTGTTGATGAAATCTCTGAGACTTTTTTCCAACGCTTTGTAAGCGGATTGGTTACTTCCTCCCAATTGCTGGGAATTTACCTGAACCGTAGCCAGTAATTCCTGAGAAAAGCTAAGATTGAATAAAAACAGAAGTAAAAATATGCTTAAAATTTTTTTCATTTTCTATTAAAAATTGAGAACGGAAATTTATTAAAATTATTTTAAAAGTTGAGACTCAACAAAATCCAAAATATCTTTTGCGACATCATCTTTAGATTTCAGGTTGAATTCCTTCTTTTCCGTTGGGGTAAATATTTTTATTTTATTGGTATCATTTTTAAAACCTGCACCTTCATCACGAAGCGAATTTAGCACGATCATATCAAGATTTTTCTTGGCTAATTTTCCTTTTGCATTTTCTTCCTCATTTTGAGTTTCCAACGCAAAACCTACCAAAAACTGATGGGTTTTCTTTTCGCCCATTGTTTTAAGAATATCTGGATTTTTAACCAGTTCGATCGTTAAATTATCATCATTCTTTTTAATTTTTTCTTTGGCAACTTCTTTCGGAGCGTAATCTGCTACTGCTGCACTTGCAATTCCGATGTCTATTGTATCATAAAATTCAAAAACTTTAGATAACATTTCTTTTGCTGAAGTCACTTTATGTAAAGTAACGTTTTTATCGTCAATAACTTGCGAACTCGGTCCGGAAATTAAAATAACTTTCGCACCTCTCTTTGAAGCCTCTTCTGCCAAAGAAAACCCCATCTTTCCTGAAGAATGATTCCCGATAAATCTTACGGGATCAATGGCTTCATAAGTAGGTCCGGCTGTGATTAAAATAGTTTTTCCGGCTAACGTTTTTTCGATATTTGAATTAAAGAAATCTTCGACCGTCTTAGCAATAGTTCCCGGTTCCGACATTCTGCCCTGCCCGATCAATCCACTTGCCAATTCTCCATTTTCTGCAGGAATAATAATATGTCCGAAACTTTCTGCCTGTTCCAAATTTTTCTTTGTGGAAGGATGCACATACATATCCAAATCCATTGCAGGAGCGATAAACACAGGACATTTCGCCGACATATACGTTGCGATAACCAGATTATTGCACATCCCATGAACCATCTTCGACAACGTATTTGCCGTACAAGGCGCAACAACCATTACATCTGCCCACAAAGCCATTTCCACATGACTGTTCCAGGTTCCGTTGTCGCTGTAAAACTCTGTATAGACAGGCTTTTTAGACAAAGTAGAAATGCTCAGTTTGGTTACAAAATGTTCTGCATCAGGAGTCATAATCACCTGAACTTCCGCTCCTTTCTTCACAAAATCTCTGATCAGAAAATGTACTTTGTAGGCTGCAATTCCTCCAGAAATCGCAATGAGAATTTTTTTCCCGGAAAGACTCATTTAGTTTTAATTTTTTAAGAATACTAAATTACTTATTTTTTCTCACAAACTGTTTAAACAACAAAGGTCATAAAGAAAAGATTTCCTTTATGACCTTCATATATAAAAAACACGAATGTTTTTATTTTCTTTCTTCAGTCTTTCTGAAGTATACGTCTCCGTTTAACCATTCTTCGATAGCAATAGAAGTTGGTTTTGGAAGTTTTTCGTAATGTTTAGAGATTTCAATTTGCTCTCTGTTTTCGAAAACTTCTTCTAATGTAGAATTATGAACAGCGAATTCATCAAGCTTATTGTGCAATTCTGTACGAATTTCTGCATTGATCTGCTCTGCTCTTTTCCCCATGATAACAATCGCTTCGTAGATTGAACCCACTTTGTCCTCAATCTTGTCCTTATCGTAAGTAATAGTATTTACTTCTGCTTTTGTATCTTTTACACTCATTTTGAGAATATTAATTTTAATTAAGTTCGCAAATTTACGAATTATCTTTGAATCTTGAAAGTCGCCGCCGGCGGAGGTGTGTTAATTGCCGCACTGTCCCTCTGGATCTGCACTGCTTTCTTCTCAGCATCGATCTGATCTTTCATCTGCTGCTCCGTTTTGTTCTTTTCTGCAACTTGGGCAACCTGTTTTTTCTGTCTTTCAGTTAAAACTGCAATTCTTGCTTCTGTTTCTTTTTTAACCACAACAAAATCTTTCTTTTCTTTTTCAAGTTTTTGTCTGATATCCAAAGCTGTTTTTGCTACGTCTGTATTGGGCATTTCTTTTTCTACCTGTCTTGTAAATGCTAAAGCACTTTCAATACGCTCATCTTTAAGATCATATACAGATTTCGTTGCCAATTCGTAACGAGATTTTACGATATAATCATAAATTTTCGGACGAAGTTTCGTACTTGGGAAATCATCCAATACGTTTTCTAATGCCGTATTTGCAGCTTTGTATTCACCCATGCTGAAATATTGTCTTGCATTTTCATACGCTTTGAATTCCAGCTTATAAGACAACTCATCAACTAAAGTATTGATATTTTTAGATCTTTCAGAATTAGGGTAATTATTCAAGAAATCCTGAAGCTCATTGATTGCCGATTGTGTCGTAGACTGATCCAGGTTATAGTCCATAGATCCTTCATAATAACATAAAGCCGACATGTATGAAGCCTCTTCTTTTCTCTTATCCTGAGGAAAACTTATTGCAAAATTTTTAAATTGATTTCCTGCTAATCTAAAATTTTTGTCATAATAATTTGCATACGCAGAATTGAAAACTACATTCGGAGCATCATCTGTTCCTGCAACAAGATTTGGAAGCCTGTCATAAAGTGCCAAAGCATTTTTCCATTTCTTTTTAGCAAAACTTTCATTGGCAGTTTTTAAAATGAGGTTCTTATCCGCACTTTTCATTGCTCTTTCCTGCTTACTTACGCACGATGCTACTACCGCTACAGCAAAAATACCTAAAATATATTTTTTCATATAAAAAATTCAACAGTTTTCGGATTACACGGCCGATTTACTAATTTGCAAAAATATAACTTTTTTATCAATACATTTTTTTTTATGATTATTTAACGTAATTTTAGTCTGCAGCGTATCCCAAAATTGCAAAAACGCTCATTAAAAGATTCATTCTTACTTTTTTTTCGGCTTCTTTCGAATAGGTTTCTTCGTTTTTATTCGGAACATACAATTCATAAAAATTTCTGTTGCGGATAACAAATAATGTAGAGCCAATAATCGTTGTCAGAATATCTTCAGGTTTTGGAGTAAACGTAAAAACTCCGGAAGCCACGCCTTTTTTTATAACATCATCTAATTTTTTGACAAATAACTGATAAAAATCGAGCAGCTCATCTTTCAAATTTTCTGTGTGACGAAGTTCCTGAGTGACAAACCCGTGAAAATAATTATACTTAAATAACTGAGCAACAATATATTTAATAATTTCTTTCAGCTGCATTTCGGGTTTTCCGTCTTTGATGGTATCAGCAAATTCTGAAAAATTTTCTCTGGTTTTCAATACTCTGTACTGATACAGATAAGACATCATTTTTTCTTTGGAACCAAAATAATAAGAGATCATCGCGACGTTGATATTCGCTTTGGAACAGATGTCTCTCACGGATGTGCCTTCGTAGCCTTTTTTTGCAATGAGCTCTTCGGCAATGTCTAAAATATGGATTTGTTTTTCTGTAAATTTTTTCTTCATGCAGTGACTTTGAGTAAAGTTAAGAAATTTTTAACAGATTTATAAACGTTCGTTTAAGAAATTTACATTAATTCTAAATTAATAGTACTTTTGAAAATGCAATTTTTCGATTTTCATCATCATAAAAAAAATATCTCGTACGGAATCTACAATCTCGATTTGGAAAGCTGTCCGGAAGATTTTCCCTATTCCATCGGGATTCATCCGAAAGATATTGATGTTAACAATATTGAAAATCAATTCGATTGGTTGCGTTCAAATGTTACAGAAAATTGTTTTGCGATTGGAGAATGCGGTTTAGATTCTATTGTAAAGACTGATCTTAAAATTCAGGGGGAAATTTTTTTAAAACAGATTAAAATTGCCAATGAATTAAAAAAACCGATCATTATTCATTGTGTAAGAAAATTTTATGAAGTGATTTCTTTTAAAAAACATGCGGAACAGCCGATGATTATTCATGGTTTTAATAAAAAAGAGAACATTGCAAAAGACCTGCTTAAAAATAATTTTTATCTGAGTTTTGGAAAAGCGGTTTTGTATAATTTATCTTTGCAAAATACTTTGAAAAGTACTCCTTTAGACAAGATATTTTTAGAAACGGACAATGAAGATTTCAATATCGAAGAATTGTATCAGAAAGTTTCGGAAATAAAGGGAATTTCTTTGGAAAATTTAAACAAACAAATTTTAGAAAATTTAGAGACGATAAAAAATGGATAAATACTGGTTGGAAAGAACGGAACTTCTGGTAAAGGAAGAAGGGTTGGAAAAATTGAATAAAGCGACGGTTTTGGTTGTCGGTTTGGGTGGAGTCGGTTCTTTTGCAGCCGAATTTCTGGCAAGAGCCGGAGTTGGAACGATGACGATTGTAGACGGCGACACCGTTGATATCACCAACATTAACAGACAGTTACCCGCTTTACGCTCCACCGTTGGAAAACATAAAGTAGAAGTTGTTGCCGAAAGACTTTTAGATATTAATCCGGATCTTAATTTAACCAAAATCAATGAGTTTCTAAATCCCGAAAGAATGGATGAAGTTCTGGATTCTGCAAAATTCGACTATGTTTTGGATTGTATCGACAGTGTGACTCCAAAGTTGAGTTTAATTATTGCTGCTAAAAGAAGAAGGATAAAAATCGTAAGCTCAATGGGAGCCGGCGGAAAAACCGACCCAAGCAAAGTGATGGTAAGAGACATCAGCAAAACAGAACATTGCCACCTTGCAAGACAGGTAAGAAAAAGGCTTAAAAAAGTGAAAATCGATAAAGGTGTTCGTTGTGTTTTTGCCAATGATATTCAGGATGAAGACAGCCTGAAAATGACCGACGGAACCAATTACAAAAGATCTTTCTACGGAACGATAAGCTATATGCCTGCCATTTTCGGATTGTACACGGCTTCTGAAGTGATTAATCATTTACTGGAAAAAGAAGATTAAAATATTCCCACAAATTTCACAGATTAGCACAGATGATTATGTTTAATTTTTCCGTGTAAATCTGTGAAGTCTGTGGAAGAAAGTTAAAATAAGACTATATTTACACTCCGTAAATGACAAATTTCAAATATCCCAGAGCCGAAAAACTCAAAAAAAATACAGAGATCTCTTTACTTTTCGAAAAAGGTAAATGGAGAACGAGTGGGAATTTGAGAATTATTATCCTTAAAAACAAACCTGCAACCCCTGTTGAAAGCACAAAATTCGCCGTTGCAGTTTCTAAAAAATATTTCAAAAAAGCGGTTCACAGAAATCGTATCAAAAGGCTTTTGCGCGAATGTTACCGACTGAATAAAGACCTGTTTACAGAAGCTTTCGGAGATAAAACAGCGGCAATGCTTTTTTGGGCTTCTCCGGAAATGCCGGAAAAATTTCAAGATGTGGAAGCACAATTTATTAAATTTTGTCAGGCTCAGAAAAAACCTTAATTTTTTTTTCGATTAATGAAATCTTTTAAATAAGACGCAAAAATCTGTGGATATTTGTGGAAATCTGTCGTTGAAATTTTTCTCTCGCTGATTTTTCTTTTTTCCCACGGATTTCACGGATTTGCACAGATGTTTGAAAATATTTTCTTGATAGTTTTTGAGAGAATTTATGAGAATATAAATTTTTGTAACTTTAGGGAAAACAATAAATCTGAAAATCAAAATGTTAGACAATCTTCCCTATTTACCTTATCTACTGAGTGCATTTATCGGCATTGGTTTGGCTGCAGCAAGCGGTTTCAGGGTATTTCTACCGATGTTTGCCGTGAGCTTGGCTTCATACCTCCACTGGATTCCGATGAATGAGAGCTTTGAATGGCTTGCCGGACTTCCGACACTCATTACCACAGGAATTGCAACGATCGTGGAAATTTTAGCCTATTACCTGCCTTTTATCGATCATCTATTGGACACTATTGCTGTTCCGATGGCGACAATTGCGGGTTCGGTATTATTTGCAAGTCAGTTTGCAGATTTGGGAACATTCCCGCAATGGGCTTTAGCATTGATTGCAGGTGGTGGAACGGCAGCAACGATAAGCTCAGGGTTTGCAGGACTTCGGGCAGCTTCCACCGCAACAACAGGTGGATTGGGAAATTCTGTCGTCGGAACAGCCGAAACAGCCGGAGCAGGAATTATGGCTATTTTAGCAATGGTAGCTCCTCTTATTGCAGCGATTTGCGCCATTGGTGTTGTTGTATTAATGATATTCTTCGGTAGAAAAATATGGCGAAAATTCAGGAAGAAAAAGGATGTAATTAATCAGATTTAATAAAAAACGGGCGGAAAAAATTTCCGCCCGTTTCTATTTTATTTTCTTAGTATAATTTCCAAATACGATTCCTAAAGGACCGAGTATCGGAAAAAGAATTAATGCGAGATAAGGTAAAATACCCGATTTTGTTTTAAATAAAATCATGATCGCTGAAATATATAATACAATTATTGCAATCGCAGCAAACAGTATTTGAAAGGGTGTAATTGATAATAAATTCATATACTTTATCCTTTAGTTCTAAAATCTTTTATTTCCTGAATTTTTCCTTCAAAATATTCTTTCTTTTCGGGAATTTTTTTGATCAGGGTTTCGAATGCTTTAATGGCTTTTGTATATAATTTCTGTTCGAAATAAAGATTCGCCAAAGTTTCTGTCATTAAGTGCGAAATATCATCGTTTTTCTCTTTCACCACAAATGAAACTTCATCTTTCAGCTGACTGATTCTGGGATTCGTTTCAATAAAGTTTTCAATAACCTTATTTTTTAACTCTATCTTTTCCTTCGGAACTTCTTCTACTTCTTCAACATCATCGGTTTCTGTCGATTTTAAGCCAACTTTGCCATGTATTGATAAATCCCGGAATATTACTATTAATGGAATTCGTAACTGTTTTCTGAACCGGATTTTCTTTAATCTCCTCCTTAATTTCCACTTTCTCCTCTTCTTTTTTCGACTCTGCTACATTCCATTTTAAAATATCTGCTCCAAAGAAAGATACATTCATCACCCTACCGTTTTCTCTGTTTTCATCAACAGATTTTGGTGTTTCTTCATCGTTTTGTTCTTCATCCGACTCATCAACTTCTTTTATCCTATCTAAAAAGCCTTTTCTTTTTTGAGTTTCCGTTTGAGAAACTTCTATTTTTTGAGCTTTATCATCTACTTTTGGCTGAGGAATTTCCACAGGTTTATGAAGCAAAGAATCAGGCACATTTGATTCCAGAGACATTGGTTTCCAAGCAGATTTTATGTCTGTTGGTTCTTCTGAAATCTGTTCTGCTTGCGGTGCTTCAACTGTTTCAATCTGAACTTCTTCAGTTGAGCTTTCTTCGTTACTCTCTTCTTTAACTTCAGGTTCAGTTGGCTTCACCTCAAAACTTTGAGTTTCCGCAAAACTGATATCATGACTTGTATTTTCGGGCTCTTCTTCTTTATTTTTTTCTGAAACAGCCTTTTCTTTCATTTTTTTCTCAACCTCTTCAATCAAACGACGCATTTCATCTTCGTGCTTATTGATGATTGATTGAGGAGTTTCAGATAAAGCTTCTTCCGAATTATTCACTTGAATTTTCACTTCCGGCAAGAAAGATTCCATACCGTGGAAACTTAATTCTGATTCATCCTGAACAGATTTTTCTTCTTTTTCGGATGAAATCTGATCTTCATTAATGATTTTTTCAGGAGTAAATTCTGCTGTCTTATTTGTATCTGAATTTTCAGATTTATCAACAACAGTTTCAGATTCTGCAACCTCTTCTTGAACTTCATTTCCAGCATCTTCAATCTCAGTATCCAAAGATTCTGTTTCATGGAAACTTACGTCTGATTTATTTAGAATTTCTTCTTTTTCAGGTTCAGAAGTTATTTTTTCTTCTTCAATAACTGTTTCGGAGGTGAATTCTGCTGTTTCCTCTGTTTTATTTAAACCTAAATTTTCTGATTCATCAACAACAGTTTTAGATTCTGTAACCTCTTCTTGAACTTCATCACCCGCATTTTCAATCTCATCATCCAAAGATTCTGTTTCATGAAAACTTACGTCTGATTCATTTAGAATTTCTTCTTTTTCAGGTTCAGAAGTTATTTTTTCTTCTTCAATAACTGTTTCGGGAGTGAATTCTTGAATTTCGTCAACAACTTCCGCCTCTTTATTTTCAGTTGGAGTTTCTTCTTCCTGAATATTCTCTTCTGCGTTAATCGGTTCTTGCTTTTTCTCAATTTTTTGAGTAACGATAGATCCGGATTCTAGTGTTGATTCAAGATCAATTCTTTCAACATCCTCATCATCAAGGAAGTTTTCTTCACCCTCAAATAAAATTCTGTTGCGCTCTCCATCTACATACAGATGTTTAATTTCTTGCTTTGGAGCCGGAAGAATATAGTTTTCCAGCTTTCTTTCAGGAACTTTCTCTTTAGGTTCTTCCAAAATTTCAGGCTGAACCTCCGCAACAGGAACTTCTTCTCTTTTAATCGGAAAACCTGAAGCTTTCGATTTTTGTAAAAGTGAAAGCGGATTTTCTTTAGGAATACTCTTTTCCTTCACCATTTCAGGCTTTATTTCCGGCTTTGGTCGCTCCTGAATTTTACCGTTAATTAATTGATATAAAATCTTCTTATCCGTCGTATAAGCAGCCGTTGTAGAAAGCACCTTCTGATAATTGTCTCTATCATACAAATGCACTCCATACAAATATAAAGCTCTGATATTCTGAACATAGGGAAAAGAATTAATTTCCTCTTTCAGAAGATCAATATCCTCTGATTGAATGTTTTTTGGGGTCTTTAATAATTCTAAAACTCTATGATTCATCTTACCAATTCGCTACAATATCGTTAAATATCTTGTTTATAATTCTGTCCGTTGCAATTTTCACCTGAGAAGTTTCGATCTCAGACTGCGAAAGATTGCTGTTGAATACCGCCTCGTCAGAATATGATCTGTCGAAACTGGAATCCGGATGAATTTTGTTTTCGTAATGCACTTTCACCGTGATTGTCAGTTTATTTTGAGATTCGTTTACTATCCCTCCCGTATTTTGATTCGTTGTCGTAGTAGAAACCAATCGTCGTCGGTGTTATAGAGTAATCTGTAATCTCTCCTTCCACCAGAATATCAGGATTTTCTTTTGTTCCTTTTAAAGTTGTTCTCTGTAAAAAACGATTCTGAATATCTGTTGAAAACTGCTGTGCCAATGTAGGATTCACCAAAGCCGCATTGTTTGGAAATTCGTTGATCTGTATCGTTTTTTCATCTTTAAGAGACGAACCGGTAAAGCTGTAACAAGAGTTTAAAACTCCTAAACATAATAATAACAACCAGAATTTTGGTTGTCTGATGTTGATATTTTTAATCTTAAAATTCATTTTTAGTTCCGATTTCTTGTATTTCGTCGTGCATAACCTGTTGCATTGCATCTTCATAAGCAAAATAATGAGACGTATAAACCAATGGTAAAGTAAAAATAACTCCAATAAAACAAGCTATAATTCCCAGTTGCCCAAGAATTGCAATAACAAGTGAGTATAAAAATATTGTTAACAAATTACCTTTTGTCATTGGCAAAGACATCTTCCAAGCTGTTTTGATATCTTTTACTCCTCCCAGAGAGATCAATGCAGGAATATAAAATCCTTTTAAAACAACCACAAAAACGCCAATGTAAACAGCAATAATGTAAGGAACCATAATTACTGAAGCCATTGGAGAAGGATCTTCTGAAAAACCACCTGAAATAAGCATTATGATCATTAAAGGAATATAGATGGCAATAACTCCCCCTAAAATAATTAATTGTAATATTAAATATGGTGAAAAATCGTCAAAATTGAAAATATCTCCTGCACTTACATTTTTTCCTGCTTTTAAATCTCTACAATATTTGTAAAAATTCCCGAGAGCCAAAAGACCGCAGAAAGGAATAATTGACATCAACATGGTCAATAAAAATGCTCCAAACAGGCTTCCGAAATTACTTTTCAGAAACTCATATCCGTTGCTGATATATTCTCCCATTTTAAAATTGACCGGCTTCGCATTAATTTTCATCATAATTTAATTTTTTTAGTTTATTCTTCTAAGTTATATTGTTTTATTTTTCTGTACAATGTTCTTTGTGAAATTCCTAATTCATCTGCCGCTTTATTTCTTCTTCCTTTATGTTTTTCTAAAGCTTTGATAATCAAATCCTTTTCATTATTCTGAAGAGATAAAGATTCTGGTCTGTTTTCTTCAATTTCAATATCTTCAAAATCTTCATAGCTGTCTTCAGGACTCGAAATAATCGTTGGAGTCTGAACCGTCTGATTATTACTATTATCTTCAAAATACAGTAAAGAATTTGGAGCTGTATTCTGCTGAGGCTCTGGAGTATAAATCCTGTTGATTAAATTTTTCTCCTGATTGCTCAGATCAGAATTTCCGCGATTTTTTATCAATTCCGAAGTTAAGGATTTTAAATCATTAATATCGTTTCGCATGTCGAAGAGAATTTTATACATAATTTCTCTTTCACTGCCAAAATCACTTTGTTTTTGAGAATTCGGTGTATTTACCACCATCGGAAGATGGGTTTCCATCGGGATATATTCGGCTAATTTTTCTACGGTAACGTGTCTATTTCTTTCAACAACCGTCATTTGTTCAACCAAATTTCTTAATTGACGTACATTTCCGGGAAAAGTGTAATTTTCTACATAATGAACGGCTCCTGGTTCCAATTCCAGCTCCGGCATTCTGTATTTTTCGGCAAAATCTATCGCGAATTTTCTGAATAATAAATGAATATCACCTTTTCTTTCTCTCAAAGCCGGCATATCAATCTGTACCGTATTCAGACGATAAAACAAATCTTCCCGGAATCTTCCGTCATGAATTGCCTTCATCATATTCACATTGGTTGCCGCCACGATTCTCACATTCGTTTTCTGAACCTGTGAAGAACCTACCTTCATGAATTCACCGCTTTCCAAAACTCTCAACAAACGAACCTGCGTCTGCAAAGGCAATTCCCCCACCTCATCAAGAAAGATTGTTCCACCATCTGCGACTTCAAAATATCCTTTTCTGGTTGCTGTAGCTCCTGTAAAAGCGCCTTTCTCGTGCCCGAATAATTCGGAATCGATCGTTCCTTCCGGAATGGCTCCACAGTTTACGACGATGTACGGCTGATGTTTTCTTTTTGATTCTGAGTGAATGATTTTCGGAATAAATTCTTTACCAACACCACTTTCTCCAATCACAAGGACTGAAATATCTGTTGGTGCCACCTGAATCGATTTTTCTAATGCTCGGTTTAAGGCTGGAAAATTTCCGATAATTCCGAAACGGTTTTTTATATTTTGTAGCTCGCTGCTCATAAGTAAGTTTTAGATTATTTTTCTACAGTTTTAATTTTCATCTGTAGAAGTTGAGTTAATTTGTTAAGAATGATTTTAATTTTATCTTTATAATAATTAACCGATTATGCTTAAATAATCTTTATTTCTGACTTTTGAAACTTTAGTTTTAAAATATAAAATATCAGCAAAGAGACTTTCTTTACTATTTTTCTCGAAATTTTTCAGAAGCTGATTGTGTTTTTCTTTTTCAGAAAAATCTGCTTCGGATTTATTTTTATAAGAATTGTTTTGTTGTTTTCCTGAGAAGAATTTCTCAATAAGATCAATCGCATTTTGTTTGTGACCAATGGCAAAATTGCGGATCGGCGCATCCTTTAAACAAAACTCTTGTGAAGCTTCACATTCATGACCTAAAATTCGGTTATAAATATCATACAGCTGTTTGCAATCTTCACTTTTGATAGATCCGTTGCTTACCTGCGCGGAGATATTGCTGCAGATTATTACCAACAATACACTTAGGCAATATTTATGAAATTTTTCCATTGTCTGAGTTTAAAATGTTAATAAAATCTTCTTTAGTTGGCAATACCGTAAAATATTTGCTTGCAAAAATCTGCTCATTATCTTCCGGCAAAGTATATCGCACCAACGCTTCACTTTTATCCTGACAGAGTATAATTCCTATTGTTTTGTTCTCGTCGTTTAATTTTATTTCACGGTCATAAAAATTAACGTACATCTGCATTTGCCCAATATCCTGATGTTTCAGTTCGCCGATTTTTAAATCAATTAATACAAAACATTTTAAAATTCTGTTGTAAAAAACCAAATCTATTTTAAAATGCTTTTCTTCGAACGTTATTCTGTTTTGTCTTGCAACAAATGTAAAACCTGTCCCTAATTCTAACAGAAAATGTTCTAATTTATCTATTAATTCAGATTCCAGTTCATTTTCGGAGTAATTTGCTTTTTCAGATAGACCAAGAAATTCCAAAATGTAAGGATCTTTGATGAGATCTTTTGGCTTTTCCAAAATCTGACCTTTCTCAGAAAGTTGAAGAATTTCTTCTTTATTTTTACTTAAAGATAATCTTGTATATAAAGCGGAGTCGTACTGTCTTTGCAATTCTCTTAAGCTCCAATTATTTTTGAAACTTTCAATTTCGTAGAATTTTCGTTCCCCAATATCTTTTATACGCATTAATTTCAAATAATGCGACCATGAAAGATTGAATTTCGCAGATGGTGTCTGCGGAATTTGAAAAACATCAGACACTTTACCCATTGAGTTTTGAGATTTCCGAGACAGTGTTTCGGAAATTGGATTTGAAGAATTCGTCAACGGTGTTGACGAAATTTGTTCAGAATAAGTTTTATAGAAAAATCGCATTCTATCAAGATTTTCTACAGAAAAGCCTTTTCCAAATCTATCTGTCAGATGAACTGACAGATCTTTCAAAAGTTTTTTACCATATTCAGCTCGATTTTCTCCATTTTGCTCGTCCTCGACAATCATTCTGCCAATTTCGAAATACGTAAGAACAATGGTCTGATTAACGGCTACAACAACTCTATTTCTTGCATCTTCCAATAATGCAGAAATGTTTTTCAAAAGCTGTTCTTTCGTTAATTCCTTAGACATATTTTACTTTGTAACAGTTTCCCCTAAAAGTGTGCCCTGCGTATTGTCGAAAACAAAAACATTCACAAGGTCACCCATTTTTTGCCCTTCCTGCATATCAAATACACAAACAGCATTTTGAGAATTTCTTCCTTTCCACTGGTTTTTATTTTTCTTGGAAATTCCTTCGATTAAAACTTCATGTACTCTTCCGACATAACCTTCCATTCTTTTTCTTGAAAGTTCGCCCTGTAAAGCAATTACTTCCGCCAAACGTCTTTGTTTAACATCGGCAGGAATATTATCTTCCATCTTTTTGTGAGCCGGAGTTCCCGGTCTTTCGGAATAAGAGAACATATACCCGTAGTCGAATTCTACTTCTCTCATTAAACTTAACGTATCTTGGTGATCTTCTTCTGTTTCATTGCAGAAACCGATGATCATATCTTGTGAAAAAGAAATATCAGGAACGATTTCTTTCGCTTTTCTGATTAATTCTAAATATTCTTCTCTTGTATGTTGTCTGTTCATCGCTTCCAGCATTTTATTGCTTCCACTTTGAACCGGTAAATGAACATAATTACAGATATTATCGTGCTTTGCAATCATTCTGAACACCTCCAAATCCATATCCTGAGGATTGGAAGTTGAGAATCTAATTCTCATTTG
Source organism: Chryseobacterium ginsenosidimutans (assembly GCF_024807225.1). GTDB lineage: Bacteria > Bacteroidota > Bacteroidia > Flavobacteriales > Weeksellaceae > Chryseobacterium > Chryseobacterium ginsenosidimutans. The sequence continues at coordinate 546,736 of NZ_JANUCO010000001.1, read as the reverse complement.
CGGAACAGCTTTAGCCACCGAATCAAGCAATTGCGAAAAATTAACAGCCGTTGCTTTCTGCATTTCTGAAGCTTTGGCGAAATCTTTTTTAGGACCGCCTCCGTACCAAAGGTAAGAATCAACGTTTTGCCCCAATAAGGTAATTTCTTTATAACCGCTCTCCCAAAGGTTTTTACATTCTTCTAAAATAGAATGCGGATCGCGGCTTCTTTCTCTACCTCTCGTAAACGGAACCACACAGAACGTACACATATTATCACAGCCTCTCGTAATCGTAACGAAAGCCGTAACTCCATTTCCACCTAAACGAACAGGATTAATATCTGCGTAAGTCTCTTCTTTTGAAAGAATCACGTTAATTGCATCTCTTCCGTCTTCGGTTTCTTTTAAAAGGTTTGGTAAATCTCTGTACGCATCGGGACCAACTACAAGATCAACCAATTGTTCTTCTTCTAAGAATTTGGTTTTCAATCTTTCAGCCATACATCCAAGAACACCAACCGTAATGCTTGGTCGTTCTTTTTTAAGATTTTTAAACTGTGCAAGGCGCATTCTCACGGTTTGCTCAGCTTTTTCACGGATGGAGCATGTATTTAAAAGGATAAGATCTGCTTCTTCTACCTTCAGAGTTGTGTTATACCCTTGCTCATTAAGAATCGATGCAACGATCTCAGAATCAGAAAAATTCATCTGACAACCGTAACTCTCCAAGAATAATTTCTTTGAGTTACCGTCTCTTTCCGCAATGGCAAAAGCCTCTCCCTGTTTTGTTTCGTCTATATATTTTTCTTGCACAATGGTCTGTTTAAGGTTTAAAATTTAAAGCTCAAGGTTTTCCGACTTTGATTTTTTAAACTTTGAACTTTTGAATTAATTTGCAAAGATACAAAATCTTGTGACAGAATGGCAGGAGATTAGTCGAAGTTAAATGTTAAAGGAAGTCTAAAATGATATTTCACAGGAATATCGTGATAAGTCGCAGGTTTCCATTTCTTTTTAATAGATTTTATTGATGCTAAAATCATTTCATTAAAATCTTTGCTATCGGTTTCTTTTGATAATTTCACATCTTCTATTTTTCCTTCTGAGTTTATAGCAAAGGTTGCCTCGACCGTAAATTTGACGGAAGCTTTTGTTGAAAACCTTCTTGTATCTATACTGTTTGCCACTTTTTTTCTAAACTCCTGAATTCCACCCTCGAATTCCGGAGCCTTAGAATACATTTCCGGAAGATAAGAATCTACATATTTTTCAAACAAATCATCAGCGAAGATTTGAATTTTTACTAAAGCTGCTTCTTTTTTACCATCAACCTCAGCAGGAGTCCAATCTTTCATGTATTTTAAAACAATTCTTGTGAGATCAAACGTACACTTAGAATTGGAAATTTTAGCGCTATCCTGTTTTACAAATTTTATTGTAGAATCAGGATATACAACTATTTCCAAATGATAAAATTCATTCTTATCATCACAAGGTTTAAGATTTTTTTCTAAAAGTATTTTATGGAATTGTTTGTAAAATTCGACTCTGCCTCCTTTATAAAACTCCATTCCATCAGGATAACTTTCAAGGATTTGTGCATTAGAAATGAATGAAACACAAATCAGACACAACAATAAAATTCTCTTAATCAACATCATATACATCATGGCTAAAATTAACTTTCATCACAAATTTAGAATCTACCGCAACTCCGTTTTGTGTTGCAGGACTCCATTTGCCTTTTACTTTTTTGGCAGCATATTTTATATCATCAATGAACATTTCATTGTCTTTGAATTTCGGAAGAACATCAATCCTGTCGATTTTTCCTTTTGTATCAATATTAAATATAAAGGTAACCTTGCCTTGAATTGCATATAAAGCAATATCAATGTAAGCATGAACCATATTCATGAATTCCTTTTGGAAAGCTTCGTTGCCACCGGGAAATTCTGCTTTGTGATAATTGGTAGATGTTTGCTGAGCCTGAACTGCAGTTTCCTGCGAAAATACTTTACCGCTCGAAAACAATAAAGGAAGAATTAAAAGATATTTTTTCATGGTTAATAAAGATCGGTTTATACGTCTGTTGCAATTGAAGAGAGATTTATTTTTATTTTCACTTGCGATGTTACTGGTTGTCCATTGCATGTTGCGGGAATCCATCCTTTTTTAATTCTTCTTACTACATACTTCATATCATCAAAGAAAACCTGGCTGTTGGAAACCTTTGGAGAACCTTCGATATTGGTAACTTTCCCTTTTTGGTCTACTGTGAGAGTGAATGTAAAATCTCCGTTAAGAACATAAAAATCCGTATTCAGATAATCATACATATACTTTCTCAATGTTTCTTTGTAAGCCGGAATTCCGCCTTCAAAATTGGCTGCTTTAAAATCGCTACAATTCTTTACAGCAACCTGAAGCAAAGGTTCTTTGATGTCTATCTTAAGAATATTTTTATTGTTTTCTGTAATCATATTATCATCTCTTTCTTCAACATCAACTTGCGCAAAGGCAAAATTGGATACCAGAAGTCCTATAAACAATGCGAATGTTTTCATAAGCTTAATTTTTTGAAATTGATACAACAAAATTACAACCAAAAAACAAAGAAACCTCACCTTACAGCGAAGTTTCTTATTAATTTTTATCTTGATAAATTAAATCTCAGACTGCGCTTTACTGCCTGTTTCTTTAAGAAATAATGAAACTAAAATTGCTAATATAATTCCCACAATCCAAAATAAAATGGATTGCTGAAAATGAATATTTCCGGAGGATGCTTCAAGGCTTTTCCCAAACCATCTGCTGAAAAGAGGACTTACCAAAGTCGTCACTCCGAAAGTGATAAAATTAATCGCTCCTGTAGAACTTCCTTTTACAAAATCAGGATTGGCTTCTTTAATCACAGAATACGGAATCATTGCTGCGCCCGAACCCAAACCAAAAATAAACATGCTGATTTTTGCAGGATATACATCAGGCAAATAAATCAATTGTAATAAACTTAAGATCATCAATACAGCTCCAGCTATCAAAACAGGCTTTCTGCGACCTATTTTATCGGTAATAAAACCCAACAACGGACATCCAAAAACCCATCCGAAGGCAACCATCGCACTGGTAATCGTCGCTTCATGAAAGATAAATCCTTTGTCTTTTTGGAAAAATGCGACTGCCCAAGTCATTGCAAATATCGTGGTAGGCGCAAATAATAGTCCCGAAATAATTCCGCACAACCATGATTGTGGATTTTTAAAGACAATTTTATATGGTTCTAAATATCCTAAATGATGTGTTTTATTTTCCTGTGAATCTTCAGATTTATCTTCTTTAGGAATAACAAAAAACAATGCAAATGCCGTAATAATGGTAAAAATTCCTGCCCAAAGCCAAAAAGTATGAATATTCACGCCTTCTTCAACCCAAGGTCCGACGATAAACTGACCTGCCGTTCCGCCCAACATTCCGATACATTGAGTAAAACCGATCGCTGTAGCCAAAGACTTTGAAGAAAAACCTTTACTCGCCAGATAAACACAGCCCGGAAATGCAAAAGCGCAACCCGCTCCCTGTAATAATCGCCCCGAAATTCCCGCAACCTGACTGGAAATTAAGAATAATAAGCATCCTATTCCTAAAATCAACGTTCCGATAAAAAGAGACTTTTTACCGCCGAATTTGTCTAAAGCAATTCCCGCAATCAAACTGCATGTGGAATACGTATAATAATACATTCCCACCATGCTGATCAGTTTCAGTTCGGTGGTATTAAAATTATTAACCAATTCAGGAATCATAACCGCCGGTGCAGATCTGATGACATAATCTAAAAAGTAAAAAATAAGCCCAAAAACCCAGGCAATGATGTAGAATTTCTTCAAAGACGCACTCATTATAGCAACCCTTTAATATGTTTATAGTTTGTTTTTACCGTATCTAAAGCTTCTTCCATTTTGCCACCCAACATCAGTTGTGCCATAGATTTTGTCATTCCTATCACTTGGTCGAATTCAATTTTTGGAGGTAAAGCCAACGCGTTTGGATTCGTGAAAATATTGAGTAAATAAGGTCCGTTATGATCAAGACATTCTTTAATCGCAGCTTCAACTTCTTCCGGTTTGTGAACATTTTTCCCGGGATAGCCCATTGCCTGAGCGATCATTCCAAAATCAGGATTTATCATATCTGTTTCATTATCGGCCATTCCGCCGACTTCCATTTCCAGTTTTACCATTCCCAACGCTCTGTTGTTGAAAACAATCAGTTTTACAGGTAATTTATATTGAAAAATAGTTGCCATATCTCCTAATAACATTGATAGACCTCCGTCTCCGCACATCGCAATCACCTGTCTGTCCGGATGAGCCAGAGAAGCGCCAATTGCCATCGGCATTGCATTTGCCATCGAACCGTGATTGAATGAACCCAACATTTTTCGCTCACCCGTTCCTGTAATATATCTTGCTCCCCAAACACAGCACATTCCTGTATCTACGGTGAAAATCGCGTCTTTTTTTGCTAATTTATCTAAAGTATGCGCTACAAATTCCGGCTGAATCGCATTTTCTGTCCCGAAATCTTTTACATAAGTCAATTGTGTTTCTTTTACTTTTTCATAAAATTCTAATTGCTGATGTAAAAAGTGAACATCTGTTTTTTCTTTTAATAAAGGCAATAAAGCTTTAATTGTTTCTTTCACATCGCCCGTTAATCCTAGTTCCAATTTCGCTCTTCTGCCCAATCTTTCAGGGCTTTCATCAATCTGAACGATTTTATTTTTAACAGGCATAAACTTCTGATAAGGAAAATCTGTTCCCAACATCAACAACAGATCTGCTTCGTGCATCGCGTGATAAGCGGAAGGAAGTCCCAAAAGTCCGGTTAAGCCAACTTCATTAGGATTATTCGGCTGAATTGCCATTTTTCCGCGGAAAGAATATCCAACAGGAGATTTTAAATATCTTGATAATTCTATAACTTCAGCATTGGCTTTTTCTGCACCAATTCCGCAGTAGATGGTCACTTTTTTGCTTTCGTTGATTAAAGCTGCCAATTGATTCAATTCTTCATCAGAAGGTCGAATAATCGGATTGGTTTTAAATATTTTATTGGAAGTGGTCGCTTCTTCAGCATCCAATTCTGAAACATCACCCGGAAGTCCGATTACCGCCACTCCCTTTTTAGAAATCGCATGCTGAATCGCGGTCTGCAAAGTCCTTTGAACCTGTTCCGGTCTTGTAATCATTTGGTTGTAATGACTGCAATCGTCGAACAATTTTATCGTATTTGTTTCCTGAAAATAATCCATTCCCATTTCTTCACTAGGAATCGTGGAAGCAATCACCAACATTGGAATGTGAGAACGGTGCGCTTCATAAACTCCGTTAATCAGATGAACGTGTCCCGGTCCGCAACTTCCTGCACAAACAGCAAAACCGTCAAGTTCCGCTTCTGCCGCTGCAGCATAGGCTCCAACTTCTTCATGTCTTACGTGAATCCATTCGATGCTGCTTTTTTTAACGGCAATATTTAAATGATTAAGGCTGTCGCCGGTTACTGCATAAATTCTTTTCACATTTGCATTTTCGAGCATTTCAACAATTTGCTCTGCTATGTTTTTAGCCATAATTATAGTTAAATCATTATAATTTGTCATAATATTTTATATCTTTGAGCATGTGCTATTCAATAGATTTTCGCAAGCAATTATTTAAGATTAAAGATCAAGACAATCTTACTTATCAAGAAGCCAGTGAACGATTTGGCGTTCCAATAAGAACACTTTTCAGATGGAATAATTGTATAGAGCCCAAAATAAAACGCAACAAACCATCAACAAAAGTTGATGTCGAAGCTTTACGACAAGATGTTGTAGAAAACCCTGACCATTACCAATATGAACGAGCCAAGAAATTTGGAGTAGGTCAAAGCACGATATTCTATGCTTTAAAGCGTTTGGGAATAAGTAATAAAAAAAACGCTATTCCATCCAAAAACTGATCAACTCTCTAGGCTTATCTTTCAATTAAAATTATTCCGATACGAGTTTATAGAAAAACGATCTATTATTTATCTGGATGAAAGTGGCTTTGCATTAGATATGCCAAGAGAAAATGGTTACAGTCAAAAAGGAGAAAAATGTTATGCAAGTAAAGATTGGCATGCCAGAGGAAGGGTAAATGCTATCGGAGCAATAACGGACTTCAAACTATTCAATGTTTGCTTATTCAATTGTAATATAGATGCTGATGTATTCTTCGCCTGGCTTACGCAAGAATTGTTACCTTCTATTGCTCCTAATTCAGTTATTGTGCTGGATAATGCTACTTTTCACAAAAGAGAAGATGCTCTATTGAAGGTTCAAGAACAAAGTCATATTTTGCTATTTCTTCCGCCTTACAGTCCAGACCTAAATCCAATTGAAAAAAAGTGGGCACAAGCAAAAAGCATAAGAAGAAAATTCGGATATACACCAGAAGAGCTTTTTATTTACGCAGATTTGTGACATTTTATTCTGATTTAACTATAATATTTTTGGTGGTTAAATTTATTTGAAAAAATGAGTAGGAATATGGATTAATGAAGACATTTCTTTAATTAAAAAAATCTCTTTCTCTCAAATTTAAGGAATAATAAATGTTTTAAAGATTCCTGAATATTAAAATTTACTTATAATCAAAAAAAAGACTCTGCAGGATTGCAAAGTCTTCTATTATTTTTAAAATTTAATTATTTCTTACATGAAGCTGTTATCGTGAGAAAAAATCTACAATACTTCAATCTGATTTCTCAAAAGGTCTTCAAATTCGTCTCTTTTTCTGATTAAATGAGCTTTTCCGTCTAAGTAAAGAAACTTCGGCAGGTTTTAATCTTGAATTAAAGTTTGAACTCATTTCAAAACCGTAAGCTCCCGCATTATGGAACGCCAAAATATCACCTTCTCTTACTTCATTCAGCTTTCTGTCCCACGCGAAAGTATCTGTTTCACAAATATTTCCGACTACGGTATAAATTCTTTCCGCGCCTTTTGGATTAGATAAATTTTCGATAACATGATAAGAATCGTAGAACATCGGACGAATCAAGTGATTAAATCCTGAGTTTACTCCGACAAAAACCGTAGCTGTAGTTTGCTTAATTACATTCGCTTTAACTAATAAATAACCGCTTTTTCCAACCAAAAATTTCCCCGGCTCAAACCAAAGCTCGAATTTCTTTCCTGTCGATTTTGAAAACTCAGAAATTACTCTTTCTACTTTTTTACCCAACGTTTTTACATCCGTTTCTTCTTCGCTGTCTTGGTAAGGAATTTTGAAACCGCTTCCCATATCCAGATATTTCAGATTCGGGAAATGCTCAGAAAGTTCCAGCATAATATCCAACGCCTGTAAGAAAACTTCAGGATCTTTAATCTCGCTTCCTGTGTGCATGTGAAGCCCTTCAACATTCAGATTCGTACTTTTCATCACTCTTTCGATATGACGAACCTGGTGAATAGAAATCCCGAATTTGCTGTCGATGTGACCTGTAGAAATTTTATAGTTTCCGCCAGCAAAAATATGCGGGTTGATTCTTACTAAAATAGGATATGTATTTCCGTATTTGTTCCCGAATTGCTCAAGAATAGAAATATTATCAATGTTAATATGTACTCCATGTGCCATTGCTTCCTCGATTTCAGCCAAGTCTACACAGTTTGGAGTAAATAATATTTTTTCTTTCGGAAATCCTGCTTTAAGACCAAGCTTCACTTCATTAATCGATACGCAATCCAAAGAAGCACCCAAGTTCTTGACATACTTAAGGATGTTGATGTTGGTCAACGCCTTCGCAGCATAGAAGAACTTTGTGTGTTTTAAAAAAGAAGATGTAAGTTTTTCGTATTGAATTTTAATCGATTCTGCATCGTAAACATACACCGGTGTGCCAAACTCATTGGCAATCTTTAGTAATTCTTTTGAATTCATAATTAATTAAGTAAAACTTCTTTTTTTGTTATTAAGAAAGTACAAATGTAGTGAGAAATTGTTTATATTTTAAAATCAATCACATAGAACATTATTCTTATAATTTCGATTTTACAGAATAAAAAACTTTTTTAGGAAATTTAAGAAGTTTTTTACCTCCGTTATTTAAAGAGTTTCCCGATTGAAACAATTATAACTAAAAGTAGCAAAAACGCAATAACAGAAAGCGGATTTGCGAAGTTAATCGTCCAACCCAATCCTATTCTTTTTGGTGGAAATAATCTTTTATCTTCTTTATTGAAATAGAAAACACCTAATTTCCAAGGAGAAGATTTTTTATTAAAATTATCCATAACTGCGAATTTATTACATCGAATTATTTCGGCAGCGGCAATGTTTCAAAATCACCGCGAAGCAAAGCCAATTGCAGCTCATTATTAAGATCTGTCGATTGATATTGGAGATCTATCTTTAATTTTGAAAGCTTGCTCAATGTCTGAATCTGCGTGAAAAGATCGTAAAAACCGTAAGAAAGCACTTTTCCGTTTTCTACAATCAGGAATAGTTTTTCGCCTAATTTCCTTCCTTGTCCAAGCCAAAGTTCGTTTCGCTTTTTGAAATCGATTTCATTTTTGAAAACTTCAATATCATTGTATTTTTCAAGCCTTCCGATAAACTGTACGGCTTTTGATCCTTGCGTGAAAGATCTGAATTTAAGGATTGGTTTATCAGCTTTATTTAATTTATTTTTTTCAACGATATATTTGTTGCTTCTGTGATAAAGCCCGAAAGCAAGGGTATCTCTTTTCCTGATTCCTTTAGAATTTAAAATCAATTTAGCAATAACCTCTGTTCCTGTAAGTTCATAATTAATTTGTTCAACACCTCTCTGAATGGCTTCCCATTTTGCAGATTTAGAATTAAAAATTTTCTTTGAAAACTTATTAATATCCTGAACATGATCCGAAAAAATAATTTTCCCCGCCTCATCCTGAAAATAAACAAACCCTTTTTCGTTCGGAAGATCCTGCGTTAATATTTTAATCTTATTGATATACGTTTTCGCATTAGATTCGTCATATTGATTTTGAACAATCTCATTTTCGGTATCTTTTGACACCAAAAGCTTGAACAATTCCAATGTTGCACGAGCATCACCTTCTGCTCTGTGATGATTGGTTAAGGGAATTCCGAGAGATTTTACCAATTTCCCAAGAGAATAACTTACTTCATCTGGAATCAGTTTTTTCGCCAAAGGAATGGTATCGAGCGTATTGATTTTAAAATCATAACCCAACCTTTGAAAAGACTGGCGCAGCATTCTGTAATCAAAATCGATATTGTGACCTACCAATGTTGTATTGGCGGTAATTTCAACGATTCTTTTGGCAATTTCATGGAATTTCGGAGCCGTTTTCACCATTTTCGGCGCAATATTGGTCAGTTTCTGTACAAAAGGGGTGATATCACTTTCAGGGTTTACCAGTGAAATAAACTGGTCAACAATCTTCTGACCATCGTACCTGAAAATAGCAATATCTATAATGCATTCTTGTCTGTAACCTGCACCATTGCTCTCTATGTCAATTATTGAATACATTAAATTTTTATACAAATTTCTTTAATATTAATTCTATTCCTTTTTCAAAAGGTATTAGCTTAATCTAATAAGCTTAGATACATAACTTATGCCAATACATTCTCTTGAATTTAGCCAATCCTGCTAAAATAATAAATTTTTATATAAATCCTATCGTCTCCTTCCACCTAAACCAAGCATTCCCAGAATTGCTTTCGCTCCTTCACGCATCAAAGTACTCGTAAAAGTTCTTCCCGCTTTACTTTGCAACACCTGTTCAAACATTCCTGGCTCTTCTTTTACGGGCTTAGTTTTTTGATTCGGCTCGGCTGTTTCTGCAGCTTCTTCCATTCTTTTCACTAATATTTCGTAAGCAGATTCATTGTCTACAACTTTCTCATATTTAGCAACTAAGGCAGATTTACCTGTCAGTTCAGAGATTTCTGCATCGTTTAAAACATCCATTCTTGATTCCGGAGAAATTAAATAGGTGTGAACCAGCGGCGTCGGAATTCCTTTTTCATCCAAAGCTGTAATAAATGCTTCTCCGATTCCTAAATTCTGAATTAAAGTGGAAGCATCATAAAATTCTGTTGTAGGATAATTTTCTACTGCTTTCGATATTTCTTTTTTATCTTTTGCCGTAAAACCTCTCAACGCATGTTGAATTTTTAATCCTAATTGAGAAAGAACCGCTTCAGGAACATCACCCGGAATCTGAGTAATAAAATAAATTCCTACTCCTTTCGAGCGGATCAGTTTTACCATTGTTTCGATTTGAGAAACCAACGCTTTTGAAGATTCATCAAAAATTAAATGGGCTTCATCGATAAATAAAACCAGTTTCGGTTTTCCGCTGTCGCCCTCTTCCGGAAAAGTCATATAAATTTCTGCAAAAAGAGAAAGCATAAATGTTGAAAACAATTGCGGTTTACTCTGAATATCGGCAACTCTCAAAATATTTACAACTCCTTTTCCGTCTCTTATCTCCAACAAATCATGAACATCAAAGCTCAATTCTCCAAAGAAACTCGACGCTCCTTGCTGTTCCAAAGCAACGATTGATCTTAAGATCGCCCCCAAAGAAGCCGAAGCAATTGAACCGTAATTAGAAGAAAGCTCAGCCTTACCTTGTGGATTTTCAGTGACATATTGAAGAACTTTTTTAAGGTCATTCAAATCAATTAAAGGCAGTCCTTTATCATCACAATATTTAAAAACGATTGACATGATACTTTGCTGAGTGTCATTCAATTCTAAAATTTTACTTAATAAAACAGGACCGAATTCCGTAACGGTAGCTCTCAATTTAACCCCTCTTTCTCCCGAAATCGTCATCAATTCTACAGGAAACGGCTGCGGATTGTAAGGAAGCTGCGTTTTTGCATATCGTTCTTCAATCGCCGGATTTTTTGTTCCAGCTTCTGCAATTCCTGAAAAGTCTCCTTTAATATCTAAAACTAAAGAAGGAATTCCCTGATGAGAAAGCTGTTCTGCAAAAACCTGCAAAGTTTTCGTTTTCCCCGTTCCTGTTGCGCCGGAAATAAGTCCGTGTCGGTTGATGGTTTTTAAAGGAATCGTCACATTGATTTCCGGAACAACTTCTCCGTCCAACATTCCTTTTCCCAATATAATGTGTTCTCCTTTCGGAGTGTATCTTGCATTCAGTTCTTCAATAAATTTTGCTTTGTCTGCCATTTGCTATTTTTTAACTTATAAATATAAAATATTCTGGAAAATATTCGAGTATTGAATAGTAATCATATTTAATTTTAATGATTAAATTTTATAAATATGTTAATTTAACACTTAAAATTCTGAATCATTCAATATAAGCTAAGTAAATTAGAACAAATAAAGGCTTTATAGATTTATTCTATCATTATCGGTTATTTATTTTACTTTGATTTAAAAAAATAAAGCCGATTTTTGTATTTCAATTAAAACATTAAAACGGTTACAATCACATAATGAAAGTCGAACAAATATATACAGGATGCCTCGCTCAAGGCGCGTATTACATCGTGTCGGAAAATGAAGCAGCAATCATCGATCCTCTAAGAGAAGTAAAACCTTATCTGGATCGTTTGGAAAAAGACAATGTAACTTTAAAATATATTTTTGAAACACACTTCCACGCAGATTTTGTCTCGGGACACTTGGATTTAAGCAAAAAAACAAATGCTCCGATTGTTTACGGACCTACTGCTCAGCCGGAATTTGAAGCAACAATTGCGGAAGACGAACAGATTTTCGAAATCGGCAACGTAAAAATAAAAGCACTTCACACTCCCGGTCATACGATGGAAAGTACTACTTACCTTTTGATCGACGAAAATGGGGTAGAAACGGCAATTTTCACAGGTGACACGTTGTTTTTAGGAGATGTGGGGAGACCGGATCTTGCTCAAAAAGCAGGAAGTCTTACTCAGGAAGATCTTGCAGGAATTTTGTATGAGAGTTTACACTCGAAAATATTGCCTTTAGACGACAGCATTACGGTTTACCCGGCTCATGGTGCAGGTTCTGCTTGCGGAAAGAATATGCAGAAAGAAACGGTTGATATTTTAGGAAATCAAAAGAAAACGAATTACGCTCTGAATCAGCCGGATAAAGAATCTTTTATTAAAGAAGTTCTGGACGGATTGACAGCGCCGCCAAAATATTTTGGGATGAATGTAGCCATGAATAAAGGAGGTTACGAAAGTCTTGATATTGTAATGGATAAAGGATTATCTCCAATTGCAGTTGAAGATTTTGAAGCGTATGCGGAAGAAACCGGAGCTTTAATTTTAGATACAAGAAGTCCGGGAGAATTCTACAAAGGATTTGTTCCGAACTCAGTAAACATCGGTTTAAAAGGCGATTTCGCTCCTTGGGTCGGAACCTTAATTGTTGATGTAAAGCATCCGTTATTATTAATCGTTGACGAAGGAACGGAAGAAGAAGCGATCACAAGATTAAGCAGAGTTGGCTTTGATAATGTGGTAGGATATTTAAATGGAGGTTTTGAAGCCTGGAAAAACGGAGGACAGGAAACCGATGAGGTAAACAGAATTTCTGCGGCTGATTTTGCAGAACAGTTTACAGAAAATTCAAAAGTAATTGATGTTCGTAAAATCACAGAATATTCTGCAGAACATATTGATAATGCGTATAATAAACCTTTGGATCTAATCAGCGATTGGGTAAAAACGATCGACGATTCTGAACATTTTTTCTTGCATTGCGCAGGAGGTTACAGAAGTATGATTGCCGCAAGCATTCTTAATTCACACGGAATCAGAAACTTTACGGAGATCGACGGTGGTTTTAGCGGAATTAAGAAAACAGAAAAATTCCCGACTTCAGATTTTGTTTGTCAATCGAAAACATTGTAACATTTTAGATATGAAATATAAATTTATTGGATTAATTCTTGCCTCAGCTTTAGTATTAACTGCTTGTAAAACAGCGAAAAATGAAGCTGTCTCAAATGCAAGCATTAAAAAAGCAATCACCGATCCAAATGTTACTTTTGTAGATGTAAGAACTCCGGAACAGTTTGCGAATGGATCAATTGAAAATGCTATTAATGTTCCTTTAGCGGAAATTCAGAAAAATCCGACTTCTTTAAAAGGAAAAAAGGTCGTTGTCTTTTGCAATAAAGGAATACAAGCTGATGAAGCCGTAAAGATTTTAAAGAAAAACGGCGTTGATGCTTATGACGGAACGAGTATACAAAATATAAAAGCTGTTCAGGAATCTACTCTTTAAATAAGAAGTTCAATTCTGAATTAAATTAAAAATTAAAGCTATGTCACAAAAATTTCAGGAAATTATAGACTCCGAAAGACCAGTCTTGATCGACTTTTTTGCAACCTGGTGTCAACCTTGCAAAGTGCAATCTTCGGTTTTGAATACCGTAAAAGAAAAAATTGGCGAAGAAGCCAGAATTATAAAAGTAGACGTGGATCAATATCCTGCTCTTGCCTCTCAATACGGCGTTCGTGGAGTTCCGACGTTAGCGATCTTCAAGAAAGGAGAAATGCTCTGGAAAGAAAGCGGCGTGCATGACGTGAATACGTTGACGCAACTTTTACAACAATATGCTTAAACTGTGATTTTTCACAGTTTTTTTTAGTTATTTCCCACGTATTTCACAGATTTTCACAGATGACTGTGGATAATCTCATTTTAAATGTAAGCTGTAATCTTAACCCTTGTCAAGGTTTTAAAACCTTGACAAGGATTATTGAAAAAAAACGCCGCACAAACATCTGTGAAATCTGTGAGAGAAAAATCACAATTCAATCGAAAAAGCATCACGATCATTCAAAAACTGAAAATGATTTCTGAAATCATTTAATTCATCCAAATTCCATTCTGCAGAAACGATATTTCTATTTTTTTGAGAAATTTCTTTTCCGTCCGCGAAAAAGCAATGCGAGCTTTCCTGATAAAAAAGATTATTTCCATCCGTTCCGATTCTGTTTAAACCAAAAACAAAAGATAAATTTTCAATCGCTCTGGCTTTCAGCAAATGTTCCCAAGCTCCCACTCTTTTTTCGGGCCAATTCGCAACATACAAAATGGCATCATAATCATCATTATTTCTTGCAAAAACAGGGAAACGAAGATCATAACAAACCTGCAGTAAAATTCTGAAACCTTTGTAATTCACAATTACCCTTTCTTTTCCGGGCGTGTAGACTTTATCTTCTCCGGAAAAAGAAAACAAATGTCTTTTATCATAAAAATCAACCTGAGAATCGGGCTGAACGAAATACATTCTGTTGTAAAAATTACCACCATCTTCAACCGGAGTACTTCCGCAAAATGCAGCATTTTTTTCTTTTGAAATCTTTTTTAAAAACTCCAAAGATTCCCAATTCCTATCTGAAACTTCGGAAGCATCCATGCAAAAACCTGTTGGAAACATTTCCGGCAAAAGAAAAAGATCAGCTTCCTGATTTTGTAATTCCTTTTCTATTAATTGAAAATTTTCTGCTTTATTTTTCCAGATGATATCTAAATTCAGTCCTGTGATCTTCATAAACTTTGTTAAAAAACTTCATTAAAAATACGATTTTCCAATGATTTCGGTTCTATTTTTGTTGCGGATATTTTTTAGTAATAATAGTAAAAGAGTAAAAATTATGAAGAAATTGGTTTTTATGTTCATGCTGATCTTCGCAGGAGCTACAGCAAATGCACAAGCTTGGACAGGAAAAGGAGATCAGAAAATCAATGCCGGATTGAGCGCTTGGGGATATGGAACGGGAATTACAGGAACTTATGATTATGGTTTAAACAAATTAATCTCTGTGGGAGCAGGTATCAACGGATATTTTAGCGATTATAAAGATAATAACGATGACAACAGGGTTTTTGTCTTCGGAAGAGTGAATTTCCATCTGAAAGAAACGTTACAATTACCTGAAAAACTGGATATTTATCCGGGAGTTGATGTCGGCGTTTTAGGAAAAGATTTCGGAATCGGTGCTCACATCGGTGCAAGATACTTTTTTACTGACAGAATCGGGGTATTCGCAGAAGTCGGCAACAATGGCAGTCTGGGAGTTTCCATCAATTTATAAGAAATCATTCTATTATATGACAAAGCTTCTCGTTTCGGGGAGCTTTTTTATTTGGCATAGTTTTGATAATTCTTACCTTTGCAAATTAAACATAAAAAGCATTAATGGAAATAGCAATCAAACTGTTTCAATTTATATTGAGCATTTCTATCTTGGTAATCCTTCATGAACTTGGGCATTTCTTACCAGCAAAATACTTTAAGACCAAAGTTGAAAAATTCTATCTTTTCTTCGATCCATGGTTTTCTATCGCTAAGAAAAAAATTGGCGAAACAGAATACGGAATTGGCTGGCTTCCTTTCGGAGGATATGTAAAAATCGCCGGAATGGTAGATGAAAGCATGGATACCGAGCAATTGAAGCAACCTGCTCAACCTTGGGAATTCAGAGCAAAACCGGCTTGGCAAAGGCTGATCATCATGTTGGGAGGAGTTACGGTAAACTTTTTCTTGGCTTGGTTGATTTATAGCTGCCTTTCTCTTTTCAATGGCGAAACGTATACGGATCTTAATAAATTCACAAACGGTGTAGAAGTTACTTCTGCCGGAAAGAAAATGGGTTTCCAAAACGGTGATAAAATTGTAAACGTTGACGGAAAACCAGCTGAAAGGTTAGAAAACACTTCTATTAATATTCTTTTAGGTGACAACGTTACGGTTCTTAGAAACGGACAGGAAGTAACTTTCCCTGTAAATACAGAAGGAGTTGCTGAAGTTTTAAAACAAAAAGAGGCAAGATTATATCTTACTCCAAGAATTGCCATGCAAATTGAGTCTTTGGCAACACCAGCTTCTCAGGCTTCAGGTTTGGCTAAAGGAGATAAAGTGATCGCCATTAACGGACAAAAAGCAGCGTATTACGATGAAGTAGGAGCTCTTTTGAATCAAAATAAAGGAAAAACAGTTTCTATAGATGTTGAAAGAAACGGAACGGTTCAGAATATTCCTGCAGTTTCTGTAGATAAAAACGGAAAATTGGGTGTTCAGGTTAACACAAAAGATATTTTAAAATCTATCACAACCAATAAGAAATATTCTTTCGGAGAAGCAATCCCAAGAGGTTTTGAAAGATCAATCGAGGCTTTGACAATGCAGGTTAAACAGTTTAAAATTATGTTTAACTCTAAAATTCAAGGGTATAAAAATGTCGGTGGACCGATTGCGATCATAAAAAACATGCCTGTTGACAAATCTGCTGACGGAAGTATCGGAATCAACTGGCCGGCTTTCTGGAGTTTCACAGCGATGTTCTCTGTTTGGTTGGCATTTTTGAACTTAATTCCTATCCCGGGATTGGATGGTGGACACGTTATTTTCACATTATATGAGATGATTGTCGGGAAACCTGTACCTCAAAAAATACTGGAAAATGCACAGATGGTAGGAGTTATCTTCCTGTTAGGCTTAATGTTAGTAATCTTTGGAAGTGATATCTTTAAGATCTTCACTAACAAGCTATAATATTTTTAAAATTTTTTAATAAAAATATTTGTAAGGTATAAATATTCGTCCTATATTTGCACCACTAAAAACAAAGGACATTCCTCCTTAGCTCAGTTGGTTAGAGCATCTGACTGTTAATCAGAGGGTCCTTGGTTCGAGCCCAAGAGGAGGAGCAAAAAAGACTTACAGAAATGTGAGTCTTTTTTCGTTTTTATAATCATAAATTTTATTCCATAGTTAATCATTTCCTTTTAAGTTTGAAAAAGAGGGAGACCGTTATTCAACCACCTCCAAATCTTACCCTTTTTCATGAGAGCTTTTAATTCAAGAAAATTATTTTAATCAATTTAGAAAGCAAAGGAAAAAACTATTTCAACCTAAATCTCTGAAAAATAACAAAATAACTTCAAAACACCCATCACCAAAGGAAAAAATTCAATATTTTTAAAATAATTATTTGCATAATATTATTTTTCATATTATATTTGCACCACCCAAAAGGGAATAACATTCCTCCTTAGCTCAGTTGGTTAGAGCATCTGACTGTTAATCAGAGGGTCCTTGGTTCGAGCCCAAGAGGAGGAGCAAAAAGACTTACAGCAATGTAGGTCTTTTTTGTTTTTTACACTCTATCAAGCAACTCCTTTTTCATTTAAAAATTCTATAATAATTCTATTGTTTTATTAATAATTTATTAATAAATTTGATAAAAAACACAATCAGATGTATACGAAAAAATTATTTATTACATGGGCAATATTTTTGTCCGTAATATCACTTGCACAGATTGGGATCAACCAACCCAATCCATCAGCTACATTAGATGTAACAGCAAAAGTAGCGACAGGAACAACAACCACAACAGAAGGAATACTTATCCCAAGAGTAACAAGAGAGAGAGCCCAAAACATGACCGGAGTACCCACTTCAACCATGATTTACATCAATGAAGTTATTACAGGAACACAAACCGGAACTACAGCAAACGTGGGCACTCCAGGCTTCTATTATTTCAATGGCACAGCTTGGATAAAAACAGACAACAACGTCTACGAAAACAACGGAACACTCACAGGAAACAGAACAGTAACACAAGGAGCTTCTACATTGGCATTTACAGGATCTGCAACAAATGCTTTTTCGGTGGACGGAACTTCATTATCCATAGACGCTTCCAATCACAGAGTTGGCGTGGGAACAACTGCCCCTACTGCAAAATTGGAAGTAGATTCGGGAACTGCCGGAGCTTCAGGATTAAAATTCACAAATATGAACAGCTCAACAACGACTACACAAAATGTGGCAGCTTTAGGAGTTGATGCCACCGGAAATGTGGTAATACAAAATACAGCTCCCTTAACCACAGCTTTTAAATCTTTCAATATTAATGCAAACAGTGCTGTAAACTCATTAATCACTATCGGATCATTAGAGTTTCGCTATCCATCCACTACATGTACAGATTCTTCATCTTTTATGCAGGTAAGATCTACAAGCGGGGCTACTAATTTAGGAGCACAACACGCAACGTTCTTAACAGCACAAAATACATCCTCTTTTCTTAATACGCAACCAGTAGGCTATACAACTAGTTTTGCTGATATTGGAATCCCTTTAAACTGTGTAAATGACAGCCACGCACAATTTATTTTTTTCTCTTATACAGACCGAACTTTTTATAGAGTTAATATAAACATTTCAGATACTGACAGTTTAGGTTTTGGAGCATTAGGATACATTTTTGTAGAACTTCAGAAATAGCCTGTTTAGATTTTCAGCTTTTTTAACAAATTAATAACTATAACACCGTCATTTTGATGGTGTTATTTTTGTTACCTTTGCCGTTTTACAATTAATTTAATTAAAGTTTAAATATTATTTACTTTTTACAATAAAACTGCATACTTTTTGTTTATGCAAATAGCTTGAAGAACAACAAATGTCAATTAACAACTCTAAATATTACTCCCTCTTTTTATTTCTTTTTTTTGCTGATTTCGTCTACGCACAAAACTCGGCAAACGGCAGAATTGTAGATGCCAAAACAAATAAAGATATCAGCGGCGTTGATGTATTCATCAATGAAGATAAAAACCCTGCTTTAACGACTACTTCGGGAAACTTTATGGTTCAGTCCGACAGTATTATCTATAAATTAAAATTTTTAAGAAAAAACTATTCGTTAGAAAGCGTAGAAGTTAGTCCCGAAAAGGCTTCAAATATTTTCGTGAAACTTTCTCAGGAAAAGGTGAGCAATATTCAGGAAGTTGTCATCCACAACGAAAAGCCTAAATACAAAAACAAAAAGGAAAATCCGGCTTACGCGATCATGCAGGAAGTCTGGAAAAGAAAAAGGAACAACGGATTAGACAAATTCGACACCTACACTTACAAAGAATACGAGAAAATTCAGTTTGATGCTAATAATCTGGACAGTGCCTTTATGAAGAGAAAAATCTTCAACAAACTTGAATTTATTTTTGATTATAAAGATTCTACTGCAAGCGGAAAAATAGGTCTTCCTGTTTTCTTAAATGAAGCCGTTTATGAAAATTACGGTGAAAACAAGCCTTCAAAAAAAACAAAAAGACTTTTAGTGGCTCAGAAAACATCAGGTTTTCAGGATAATCAGATTATTACTTTAACGGCGAAAAATCTTTATCGTGATATTAATATTTACGATAATACTTTAAATTACTTTGATATTGGGTTTCCAAGCCCAGTAGGAGAAAACGGGTTCAGTACGTATGATTATAATTTGACTGATACCATTTCCATCCGTGGCGAAAGAGCTTTTAAAATAAGATATCAGCCGAAAAGAACGGAAGTTTTAGCATTTCAAGGGTATCTTTTTATCGATACCGACAGTTATGCTGTTGTGGGAGCTACTTTAAAATCCACACAGAAAATCAACGTTAATTTCATCAACGGAATTTCAACAGAGCTGGAATACGATAATCCCGACGAAAATACTTTCTTACCACGAAAATTCGTGACCGAGATTGAAATGACACCATTTTCGAAAAAGAAAACCTCGAAGAGTATTATTGCTAAAAGATCTGTCGATTATTCTGATTATCAATTTAATAAACCTCTTGAAGACAAACTTTTCAAGAGAACGGAAGAGGAATACAGTGATAAATTCGTTGATAAAGACGATAGTTATTGGCTAAAAGCAAGACCCGATTCATTATCAAAAAGCGAACAAGGAATCTACGATATGCTTGATAAGCTTCAGCAGACGCCAAAATTCAACAGAATCGTAAAGCTGTATGAAACTTTGGGATCAGGATATTACAATGTTAAGAAATTAGGTCTTGATTTAGGTCCTATTTTCTCTATTTACGGTAAAAATGAAATCGAGGGCGACAGAATAAGATTGGGCGCAAGAACGTACTTTACAAGAAACGACCCTTGGAGAGTTCAGTTTTATACGGCTTATGGCTTCAAAGACCATCAGGTAAAATACGGCGCTGAAGGGAGATTCATGTTCAACAGAGTGAACCGATTTACAGTGGGAGCGGGAACAAGAAGAGACGTCCTGCAATTGGGAGTTCAATTAACCAACGACGACGGAATTATGGCGAGAACATTTGCTTCTTCCACTCTTTTTGCGAGAGGAGAAAACGCTTCATTAAGCTCCGTAAACCAAACCAATGTTTTCACTTCTATTGAACCTTGGAAAAACTTCCAGATCAGGCTAGACGGAACAATGCAAAGCATTCAATCTGCTAATCCGGATGGATTTAATCTAATGTATTATAAAAACGGAGATTTGAGAAAAACTACGAATGACTCTCACTTCACGTTAAGCTTAATCGCAAGACCGGGCGCAAAATTCTCACAAACCGGAATCGACAGATACGAACACGGAACATTGGCTCCGACGATCGTTTTGAAATACACGAGAGGTGTTGAGGGATTGTTCGGATCGGACTTTAATTATAATAAATTACAGTTCATGTTTTACAAGCCTGTTTTAATCGGAAGTTGGGGAAAAACCCTGATCAGTTTCGAGGCTGGGAAAAACTTTAATACCGTTCCTTTGGCTTTACAGAATGTAGTTTCCTGGAAACCAGTCTTACAGTTTGGCTCAAAATACTTTTGCTCAGCTTAATTATTATGAATTCGTTGCGGACACTTATACAACACTTCATTTAGAGCATCATTTTAACGGTAAAATACTTTCTTACATTCCTTTGATTAAGAAATTAAAATTAAGAGAAATTGCGTTTATCAGAGGAGCTTACGGAACTTTGAGTGATGCTTCAAAAGCCATTAATGTAGAAGGCTTCAAATATTCTGCACCAAGCGAACATATTTATTACGAATACGGTGTCGGAATTGAAAATATAGGTTTTGGAAATCTTAGAATTTTCCGTGTAGATTTTAACTGGCGAGGAAATTATCTCGACCGACCGGATATTTCAACTTTCGGAATCAAAGCAGGATTCCAGGTTGGTTTTTAAAATACAAATCTCCTTCAAATTGAAGGAGATTTTTTTATTTATTAAGATTCTACAGGATAATCTTTGCAGCTATTACAATGGGCTACAATATAAACAATACCACAAGAAGGTCTTTCCCCCTCCGGGATTTTGCAGTACACACCACATGGCAAACAATCTTTTACCGGAAGCGCTCCTCCCATTACATTTTTAAGTTCTTCTCTTTTGATTTTCTTTAAATTTTTCATAATATTTTGTTTTAGTTTTGTGCCTACTCTTTATGCTTTTCGGCAATCGCAATTGATTTAGTGTTTGATACTTAACAAATATAGAAAATTTCTTTTAGTTATTTATATCAATAAAAATGCCCCATAAAATGAGGCATATAACAAATATGAGTGATTTTTCTTAACAATCGCATGGCATAACATCAAGAACCGCATTTAGGCAATGTTCTTTTTGCCATGCAGACCAAGTACACCATTCTGTACACCAGCTTGCCAGAGGAGGACATCTTTCAGCACCTCCATTAATGTTTTTTAAATTCTTCTTTGTCAATTTTTTTAAATTTTTCATAAATATTTCGTTTTAATTTGACGCCTACTCTATTCGCTTTTCGGCTTCCGCAAATGATTTGTTATTTGATTGTTACCAAATATATAAATATTTCACATTAATTAGAATAATTATGAAAATTTTTAACTTTTTTAACATTAATTAAACACAAAAAAACCTCAACAAAAATGTTGAGGTTTTAATTTTTATAAAACGCTTAAAAATTATGCGTTTGGTTCTACAGATACGAAAGATCTGTTGTTTGCTTTCTTTCTGAAAACTACTTTACCGTCTACTAGAGCAAACAAAGTGTGGTCTTTACCCATTCCCACGTTAGTACCTGGGTGGTGTTGCGTACCTCTTTGTCTGATAATAATGTTTCCGGCAATAGCTTCTTGTCCTCCGAAGATCTTCACACCTAATCTTTTAGAGTGAGATTCTCTACCGTTCTTGGAACTACCGACTCCTTTCTTGTGTGCCATTTTATTAGTGGATTATTTATTTAACGCTTTAAAAGTATCAATGTTCTTTACGATAGCAGCATCTACTTCTTCGTGTGTAAGAACAGTCTTTTCTAATTCAACTTTAACTGCTTTACCTAAAGTAATTAAAGTTTCTCTGTTTTCTTTAGACTGAGACAAGTTGTTTTTCTTCAAGTGGTAGTTCAATTCGTGATCTTCACCGAAGTTAACAGTTGCGTTGTCAGAAAGAATTTCCGCTTTAGCAGTTTCTTTTTTAGCAGCTTTCTTTGGAGCAGCATCAAATCCTGTGATACCAGTAATCTGAATTTGAGTCAAAGATTGTCTGTGACCGTTTTTCACTTGGTAACCTTTTCTTCTTTTCTTTTTGAAAACGATTACTTTATCAGCTTTTACGTGGTCTAGGATCTCTGCTTCCACAGTGATTCCGCTTACAGCTGGGGCGCCTACAGTGATTGCTCCGTTTACAGTAAGAAGTACTTTATCGAAAGATACTTTTCCTCCTTTGTCTCCTTTTAAACGGTTCACAAACAACTTCTGGTCTTGCTCAACTTTGTATTGAAGCCCTGCTATTTCTACAATTGCAAACATTGTTTATAAATTTTTAGTTATTTCGAGGTGCAAATATAAGAATTTTTTCTAAATAGCTTACAATCAAACCCATCTTTTTTTAGCATTAAAATTTTAACTATGTTTTGAATAATTTTTCACAATAAAGTGATATTAATTTCCGTTTAAATTAATATCTTCGTTTACACCTAATTTATTTAATATGAAAACAAACTTTAATTTCCGCTTACTTGCGGGAGCTTTTGCTGTACTCTCATTATCAGCATGTAACGACGACAATCTGGAAACTCCCGTACAACCAGAACAACAGACAGAAAACTTAAAAATCGATCAGCCAAACGAACTTGAAAAAGTATGCTATTACGTAGATCAGTACTGGAGTTCTTCATCTGTTTTGGCAACTTCTCTGCAAAATTCCACAGATACCAATTTTATGAACTCTCAAATGACGAAAATTGCAAGCCTTTGGGGAAGAAGCAATCCAACTTTAAGATTCGTGAACGATCCTTCGAATGTTAATTCAACGTACAACGCGATTTCCTATTCAACAGGAAAAATCTATTATGGTTACGCTATCTATTATGATGCTAAATCAAAAGGAGGCGATATTGTGAACGCAATGATTCTCGCTCATGAATACGGACATCAGTTGCAGTACATTTTCGGATTGCCTTCCGTAAGTGAATCTACAGCAAGACCAAACGAACTGGAAGCAGACGGTTTTGCAGGATATTATCTAAGAAGACCAAATGGCTACAACCAAACCACTTTTGCTCAGATCGCAGCAGCTTATGAATTTGCACAAAGCATCGGCGATTATCAAACGACAAGTTCCGGACACCACGGAACGCCTCCACAAAGAAGATCTGCAGTTCGTCTGGGATTCCTTTTAGGACAATACGATCTTTCTGCTTCTTCATTTGATTATAACTTTTTCTATTATTATCAGGGAGTTCTAAACGGAACTTATAAAATGGGGAAAAACACTCAAAATCCTGAACTTGACGCTTACATGAGTCAATATATGGACGAATTAAGAAAAATTCAGAACGGAGAAATTTCTGCGGAAGAATTTAAAGACCTGCAATAAACATTCATTTTTGATATATCTTTTCTCAAGAGGTAAGGCATCGTCCTTGCCTCTTTTTCTTTATCCAAAAAATTCATAAAGTTTATTTACATTTGAAAATCATATCTAAAACATGAACAGAGACCTTTACATTGATTTTGCAAAAGGATTGGCAACCCTTTCCATTATATTTATCCATACCGCTTTTTGGTCGGGACAACTTTATATTCCGGCTGAAGTGAGGGTATTTTCTCTGGTCTTTGATGTTGCTTTATTTTATGCGTTAAGTGGAATTACTTCTGGTTCAAATATCGAAAAAACATTATACAGATTATTAAAGTTACAGATCACCTACATGATTTTTGTAACCTTTTTGTTCTTTTTGGATTACTTTTTTAAAGTTTTTGGGTTAACTTTTTTCTCTTTGGAATGGCTGCAAAGTTTTTATTCAACATTTGGATCAAAATATGCGGCAACAAGTATTTCTATAGTTCCACAATGGGAAAATCTGGGCAACTGGTATCTTCATCAATATACGAATGCAGATACTTTTCCTGTAGTTATGGGAAGTTTCTGGTATTTAAGAGTTTATTTTATTTTAACGGTTTTTGGAGTTTTAATATTAAGATTTTTCCCAAAACATATCAATTGGTTTATTGGAATTTGCATCGGTTTAACCTTACTATTTAATATTTTACCGGAAATTTATCCTTCAGGACAGGTTGGTTACGTTGCTTTTTATATGACCGTTTTTTTAGTCGCCAACAAAATGAGAGGAAAAACAATTCCTGTGAAAATGATTCCAGTTCTTTATAGTATTGTAGCATTAGCTTTGATATGGATGTTCTGGAATTACGGAAACGATATATTTTACAAAATCAACAGAAATAAATTCCCCCCGAAAATACCTTACATTATCTGGGCTTCATTCTCTTTGGTTACTTTATTCGTTTTTTACAACAAATTAAAGATCACAAAAGAAAGTTTTGTAACGCATATCGGGAAAAACGCCATATTCTTCTATTTCGCACAGGGAATCAGCTCTTCTCTTATTTATTTTCTGGTTGTTCCTTTAAAAGAAAATATGTCTTGGTGGGTTTTAATGATTATCGTGTATGTTATCAATATCATTTTAGCCTTCATCATTTCGATCGGACTGAAGAAGGTTGATAAGTTGGGCTGGAAAGTCTTAGAATTTTTAAGAAGAAAAACCGCTTCTTAAATTTTTTAGTCTCTTCTATTTCTTCCGCTTCTCGCTATTAAAACAATAATAATGAGCAGAAGAAACTCCGCCTCCAATAAGATACATTGGATCGGCATACCATTCTGTCGTCGTTGTGGTCGTCGTTTTATTTTCTTTTGTAACAACTCCGGTTGTATCCTGAGCAAAAGCAAATAAAGACATCAACATTGTGAATGCAAAGATGAACAAGGCATTCATTTTCTTTTTAATAATTGTGATGGTTTTCATTGTTTTGAGTTTAATTGTTTAAATAATATCAAAAGAGAGACCATCTGGTTATCTATTTACATGAAAGCAAGAACTTTGACGAAAAATTTTAATCAAAAATAAAACTTCTATCGTATCGCAATTTATTTTAATTTTGCATAAATTTTTAAAACATGTTTAAGTTGAAACTTCCTACCGATCCAAGGTGGGCAAATATTGCAGAAGGAAACATTCAGGAAATTTTGACCGATCATGCTTGGTGCGAGCAAAAAGCAGCTACCAATGCGATCAGCCTTATTATTATGCTTTCGGAATATCCGGAAATCGTTACCGAACTTCTCGTAATTGCTCAGGAAGAGCTTGATCATTTTAATCAGGTTCATGAGATCATTAAGAAAAGAGGTTACATTTTTGGAAAAGCAAGAAAAGACGATTATGTGAATGAACTTGCTAAATTTGTAGTTCAGGGAACAAGAGAGAAACTTATTGTCGACAAATTACTTTTTGCAGCGATGATTGAAGCCAGAAGCTGTGAGAGATTTAAAGTACTGACAGAAAACATAAAAGACGAAGAATTAAAAACTTTTTATAAAGAATTAATGATTTCCGAAGCCAATCATTACACCACATTCATCGGGTTTGCAAGACAAATGGGCGATGTGGAAGTTGTAAATAAGCGTTGGGAAGAATGGCTGGAATATGAAGCAAAGATCATTCAGTCTTATGGAAAAAGCGAAACTATTCACGGATAAAAAATATTTGCATTGAAAAAACTGACGTTTGAAAATATTGCCAATTTCTTCCTGAAAAATTTCTTTCAGGGATTAGTAATTATCGGTCCGATCGGGCTGACAATTTTTGTGATTTGGTATGTCATCACATCTATTGACAATATTATTCCGTCTGTTGCAAAGGAAATTCCGGGGTTAGTTTTTATTTCAATTATTTTAATTACTGCGATTTTAGGATTTTTAGGAAACAAATTCGTTGTCGGAAGATTCTTTTTCGATACGATGGACAGTCTATTGGAAAAAACTCCCGGAGTAAAGCACATTTACACTCCAACAAAAGACGTCATGTCTTCATTTGTAGGGGATAAGAAAAAATTTAATGATCCTGTTTGGGTTAAGACAAACGCAAATCCTGAAATATGGAGAATCGGATTTTTAACTCAAAAGGAAATGGCAGACGTTGAAAAACACAATTATGTAGCCGTATATCTTCCTCATTCTTACGCAATTTCGGGTTGGGTAATCGTGACTGAGGAAAAAAACATCAAACCCGTTGTGGGTATGACAGCTGCTTCTGCAATGAAATTTGCGGTAAGTGGCGGTGTTGCAGGGTTCCATTCTGATGACAATATTTTCAAAGCACCGGAATAGGGCTTTTTTACTTCTATAATAATATCAAAATCAGGTATTATTAACTATACTTTTCTTTATTTAAATACACTTGATTAAAGAAATCATTTCTCATATCAACAAAACATATTCTGCCGAAAGAAAAATATTTTCTTACAGTTTATCCGTTTTATTGATTCAGACATTACAGATTTAAACAAATAAAACTAACAATACTTAAATTAAAACGATGGGCAAAGTTGCAATCATAGGAGCTGGAGTTTCTGGCTTGAGTATGGCAAATTATTTAGAAAAAAATAATATTGACTATCATCTCTACGAAAGAAGAACCCCAAATGACCTGAAAGGACACGGATTTATCCTCCCAAAAGAAGGCATTGAGTTTCTTTCAAACATTATTAATATTGATGATCTTTACGAAAAGGGAAGTTTCCTGAAAAAATACATTCATTACAGCCAAAACGGAGAAATTATTTCTGAAAAAGATCTTGATGATGTTTTTGTAGTTTCCAGAAGTGCCTTGATAGAAATCTTGGCAAATGGAGTTTCCTAAAGACAAAATTTCATACAAATCGACTGTTACTCTTAACGGATTTTCTGACGGAAAAGCAAACATTACGCTTGATGAAAACAATTCTCTTGAGGCGGATATCGTTATTGCTTCAGATGGTTCAAGAAGCAGAATCAGAAGAACCATTTTTCAGGAGGAAACGATGAAAGCGGTGCTGGAAAACGAAGTTGTAAACATCATCGAAAACGAAGAATTAGCAAGCCAGATTGAAAGCAATTTCCTGAAATTCCATCATGAAAAGGGAGGACTTACTTTTGGTGTTTTAAAACTTTCTTCTTCAAAAATCCTTTGGTACTGTCAGTTTGATATTACTAAATTTTTCATTAATGAAGATTACACGCCGGATTGCATCAGACAATTCATGCTGGATAATTTCGGTGACTGGAATCCTTTGGTTTCATCAATTATTGAAGGTTCAAGCTACGAAAACGCTCACATCTGGAGAGTGTATGAATTGGAAAAATTAAATCCTTTTTATCACGAAAATATAGTTTTCATCGGCGATGCAGCACATCCATTGATTCCTTTTACAAGCCAGGGAGTTACTTCTGCATTGAAGGATTCTTTTACTTTAACTAATCTTTTAGTAGAAGGAAACAATCTTCAGGAAACCTTCAAAACATATGAAGACAACAGAAGACCGGAAATCGACATTCACATCAAAAACGGAAGAGCATTGCTCGATCAATTCCTTTTACCACTAAGCGAACAACCGAAAAACACATTACCAATTTCATATAAATAAACATGTTTACAAATAAAGATATCAACTTCGAAGCTCTGAAAAGAAAAGCTTACAACGGAAGATGGGCGACACTGGAAGACGGAATAATTCCTTTAACGGCAGCAGATCCTGACTTCAGAATGTCAACAGAAATAGAAAACGGAATTATTGAATATATTAAGGATGGTTATTTAAGTTACGGTCCTTTTTCAGGACTTCCTGAGTTCAAAAAAAGTGTTGCAGAGCACTTTAACACAGGAAAAAATGGAAACTTCACTCCTGAAAACGTATTAGCTGTAAACAGTGCCGCAATGGGAATGTTTATGGTTGCGAAATATGTTTTAAATCCGGGTGACGAAGCCATTATTTTCGATCCGGTTGATTTCTTGTTTAAAAAAACAGTAGATGCCGTTGGCGGAAACATTAAATTGTGCGCTGTAGATTCTCAAACCGGAGACATCGATTTCGAAATGTTGGTTTCTTTAATCGGACCAAAAACAAAATTAATCAGCATCTGTAATCCTCACAATCCGGTTGGTAGAGTTTATTCTAAAGAAATTCTACAGAAAATTTCTGAAATCGCTGCAGCTCATGATCTTTGGGTAATGAGTGACGAAATCTGGAGTGATATTGTCTATGATAAAAGAGAATTCAACACATATTCTTCTGTTTCTGAGGAAGCGAAAAAGAAAAGTTTTACGGTCTTTGGGTTTTCAAAATCTTTCGGAATTGCAGGATTAAGAATCGGTGCTGTTTTATGTAATGATCAGGATTTGTTGGATGATTTTACCGAAAAATCTCAATTCAATTCTACGATTGAAGGCGTTTCTACATTGTCTCAAATTGCTGCAAGTGTTGCGATTGACAAAGCAAAACCTTGGTTTAATGATTTCCTGACGCATTTACAGCATAACAGAGATTTAGCTCATAGCATGTTAAGCAATTCAGGAATTTTAACACCTAATTTGCCTGAAGCAACTTTCGTAATTTTCCCTAAAATTGAAAACGGAATGTCGAGTGACGAGTTTGCACAACACGTTTTAAAACAAGGAAAAGTAGCCATCGTTCCCGGCTCCGAAAGATGGTTCGGAAAGGGCGCAGAAGGTCACGTCAGAATCTGTTTTTCTACTTCGCAAGAAATCCTGACTGAAGGTTTACACAGGGTTATTAATAGCTTTTAAATACTATTTTCCCACAGATTTCACAAATCGCACAAAATCTGTGTAATCCGTGAAATCTGTGGGAATTTTTTATTATTTCTTCGAAATTTTATACAATTTCCCGCTATCCGTCACGGCATACAAATTTCCGTCACTTCCATTCAGAACATCACGAAATCTTTCTTTTTGATCTGCCAAAAGACGCTCTTCACCAACTACTTTATTGTCTTTGATGACAATTCTGTTGATATGTTCGCCGCTTAAACATCCGATCATTAAATTACCTTTCCATTCATCGATATTTCCTGTATAGAAAGTAACTCCGCTGGGAGAAATCACGGGATCCCAATAATAAACAGGCTGCTCTGTTCCTGCTTTTTGAGTGGTTCCGTTATTTATTTTTTCGCCTGAATATTCGATTCCATACGTCACGTCTCCCCAACCGTAATTTTTTCCGGGTTTGATTAAATTAATTTCATCACCACCTCTCGGTCCCATTTCCACATCCCAAAGATTTCCGCTCGGATCGATCGCCAATCCTTGTGGATTTCTGATTCCATAGGCATAAATTTCAGGTTTAAATCCCGATTTTCCGATGAAAGGATTTCCCGGCGCGGGTTTTCCTTCTTTTGTTATTTTTAAAATTTTACCCAAATAATTATCCGTTCTTTGAGCATACACTCTTGTTTGCTTATCCGATCTTTCGCCTGTGCTTACAAATAAATTTCCGTCTTTGTCAAAAGCCAATCGACTTCCGTAGTGTTTATCACCATCATAAGTTGGAGTTGCCCGGAAAATAACTTGTACATCAGAAATATTTTTTAAATCCTGAGAAAGCATTCCTTTTGCAACGGCAGTATGATTTCCTTTTTCATAAGGTTCTGAAAAGCTGAAATAAATGATATTATTGGTTGTAAAATCAGGATCAAGAGCAACGTCAAGCATTCCGCCCTGCCCTTTTGAATCTACTTTTGGAAATCCATCAATTTTTGCAACCTGTTTTCCGTCGGTAGAAACTACGTTCATATATCCTTTCTTGTCTGTAATTAAAAATCTTCCGTCCGGTAAATTGATAATTCCCCAAGGTCGACCCAAATCTTTATTTAAAATTTCAATATTATAAGGAGTTGAGCTTTTTACCGCCTTGATTCTTGTCTGTCCAACGAACGCAGGTTTGTAGTCCGGAGAATTCGGTTTATTGGTTTCCACACTTCCGTCTTTACCAACTTGGGCGTTTGCATTATTTTTCTGGCACGACGAAAAAATTATAAATAAACTGACTGCTGAAATGTAAAATTTATTGAATTTCATATTGTTATGATTAAGAGTTTCAAAATGAATGGAAAAATAATGCCATAAAATTTGGTAGTTTAATTTTTTACTCTACATTTGTAGAACAAAGTAACACCTCGTAGAATATGAAAGAAATAAAACTCACCGATTCTGAAAAAGACCTCATGGAAATTCTTTGGGAAAAAGAAAAAATTTTCATGAAAGATATTTTAGAATCCTATCCCGAACCCAAACCAGCGACAACAACCGTTGCTACGCTTCTGAAAAGAATGCAAAACAAAGATCTTGTCGGCTACACATTGTATGGAAATTCCCGCGAATACTTTCCGAAAGTTGCCAAAGGGGAATATTTCAAGGAAGAAATGTCTTCTATGATTGACCGTTTTTTCAACAGTTCCGTGACTCAGTTTGCATCATTTTTCACATCAAATACAAAACTGTCACAAAAACAACTGAAAGAAACTCCGAGAAATTATCGACCAGCAAATCGACGAAAAATGATTATTCTTTTAAAAATAATTTTGTGTTCAGGGCTTTTATTAGGCTTATATCACCTATTCTTAGCAAAGGAAAAAACCTTTACTTTCAACAGGTTTTATTTACTTTTTGCACTGATGTTTTCTTACACCGTTCCATTTATTTCCATTACAACAGAAACTCCAAAACCGGCAAATCGTCTGCAAACAACGATCGCAGTAACACAACAGGTTTTAGATCTTACTTCCACACACGAAAGTTTCAACTGGGCGAATATTGTCTGGATATTTTACGGAATTATCACGTTGATTTTCTTAATAAAAGGAGTTATTTCGATTTTAAAAATTAAAAGTTTAAAAGGCGAAAAAATTATTTATCAAGATCAAATTATTGTATTAACCAAAGAAAATCTGTCGCCTTTCAGTTTTTGGAAAACGATTTATTTGGGAAAGAATTATTTGATTAATAACCAAATAGATTCAAGGATTTTTCTTCATGAAAAGAGTCATTTGGAGCAAAAACACAGCATTGATCTTTTATTTATTGAAATTTTAAAGATTTTCACATGGTTTAATCCTTCCGTTTATTTTTATAAAAAAGCGATTGTAACCAATCATGAATTTTTGGCGGATGAATCTGTCTTAAAAAATGATTTTAACGTAAAAGATTATCAGAATTTAATTCTTGACGAAATTATTTTCTCTCAAAACTATAACCTTACGCATACATTCAATTTTAATAACACCAAAAAACGATTTATTATGATGAACACCAAAAAATCAAAACTGGCAAACATTAAAAAAGCGGTAAGTATTCCGATTTTGATTGCTGCATTCGGATTATTTGTACAAAAAACCTATGCAAATAATATTGAACATATCATTAAAGAAACACAGAGCAAACTTTCAGAACCGGAAAAGAAATCTACTTCTGAAAATACTGTCCAAGCCCCTTTAAATAATGACTCAACTACATTAATTGAAGAAAATACAGCAGAAAAAGAGCCTTTAAAAACAACAAATGATGAAAAAATTTCAGATACGATTCGCCCGAAAGCTAATCAAAATGTAAATGTAGCTCCTGAAAGTTCACAAAACAAAAATATAAATATTGGAGAAAATGAAGAAGTCACGGTAGTTTCCAGAATATCCTGGTGGCATGAACGAATTGAGAAACAAAATTTCAAAGTCATTTGACGGAGCAAAAATAGCACCTAACAAAAGTAAGGAAATGTACAAAACTAATCTTTCGTATACAGTCACAGAAGATGGAAGTTTAGCAGATATAAAGGCTTCAGGAAATAATGAACTTTTTAATAATGAAACAGTATCATCCTTTAAAAGAGCTAATGAAAATATAACCTGGAAACCCGCAGAAAAAGACGGAAAACCTGTTCGCTACAGAATGAGAATTCCATTAACAATGTCTTTCGAATAAACAAAAACAGCACCCGGTTTGAGTGCTGTTTTTATTTTAACCTATTTCATTTCCACTTAGGGTCTGTTTAAATTTGATTCAAACATATTAGAAATCACTGCTCATTTTTTGACGCAAAGCTTTAATTCAATAGTATTTACTCTGAGGTGAGCAAAGATGAATCAACAAGTTGATTTGATGAAATACTGTTTTAACGCTTCGCGGAGCAAATCTTATTTGCTTTTGCCTTCTAAAAATAATGCGGGATTAAATATAATCTTTGCGTTAAAAAATAAAGGATTCCATTTGAAAGAAGCCTAAATCTTTCGATACAAAATTTTACTCTCAAGAAAATATAAAGACCTTTAAAACCATTATTAAATTCAAAATCAAGGAAAAGCATTAATCAGAAATTTCTTTCGTATTTTTGTTATATAAGATCACTTTTTCTATGGATTTCAAACTTCAATCAGAATATAAACCAACCGGAGACCAACCCAAAGCCATCGAAAAACTAACCGAAGGCCTCGAAATTGGGGAAAAATACCAGACTTTATTGGGAGTTACCGGATCCGGGAAAACATTTACCGTTGCCAATGTTGTACAGAATGTTCAGAAGCCGACTTTGGTTTTGGCGCATAATAAGACTTTGGCAGCACAGCTTTTCATGGAGTTTAAAGAATTCTTCCCGGAAAATGCTGTCGAATATTTTGTAAGTTACTACGACTATTATCAACCCGAAGCTTACATTGCTTCATCAGGAACTTATATTGAGAAAGACTTGAGCATCAATGAGGAAGTTGAAAAACTCAGGCTTTCTGCAACGGCAAGTTTGCTTTCAGGAAGAAGAGACGTATTGATTGTAGCCTCAGTTTCATGTATTTACGGTATCGGAAACCCGACGGAATTTCATAAGTCTTTAATTTCCATCGCTATCGGCGACAAGGTAACAAGAACCTCTCTTCTCCATTCTTTAGTGAATGCTTTATATGCCAGAACATTAAACGAATTCCAGAGAGGAACATTCCGTGTGAAAGGGGATGTAATTGACGTTTTTCCGGCGTATGCAGATAATGCCGTAAGAATTCAGTTTTTTGGTGATCAAATTGAAAAAATACAAAGTTTTGATCCTGTTTCAGGAAATGTGACAGGAGCTTTTGAGCAAATTCAGATTTATCCTGCTAATCTTTTCGTGACGTCAAAAGAAACTTTAAACGGAGCGATCAGACATATCCAAGACGATATGGTGAAGCAGGTGGATTTCTTTCATTCCATTGAAAAACCATTAGAAGCCAAAAGATTACAGGAAAGAACCGAGCTTGATCTTGAAATGATTAAAGAATTGGGATACTGTTCAGGAATTGAGAACTATTCGAGATATCTCGACGGAAGATTACCGGGAACACGACCTTTCTGCCTTCTCGATTATTTTCCGAAAGATTTTTTAATGGTGATTGATGAAAGCCACGTTACCGTTCCGCAGGTTCATGCGATGTACGGAGGCGACCGAAGCCGAAAAGAAGCTTTGGTAGAATATGGCTTTAGACTTCCTGCCGCAATGGATAACAGACCTTTGAAATTTAATGAATTTGAAGACATCCAGAATCAGGTAATTTATGTTTCTGCAACCCCTGCAGATTACGAATTGGAGAAAACAGGAGGAGCTTATATCGAACAGCTTATTCGTCCGACAGGACTTTTAGATCCGGTTATCGAAATCAGACCATCATTGAATCAAATTGATGATTTAATGGAAGAAATTCGAAAAAGATCGGATGTCGATGAAAGGGTTTTGGTGACAACTTTAACTAAAAAAATGGCGGAAGAACTGACCAAATATTTTGTAAAATTTGGGATCAGAACGAGATATATTCACTCCGATGTTGAAACGTTGGAGCGTATTCAAATCATGCAGGATTTACGTTTGGGGCTTTTTGATGTTTTAATTGGAGTCAACTTATTAAGAGAAGGTCTGGATTTACCGGAAGTTTCATTGGTTGCTATTCTCGACGCCGACAAAGAAGGAATGCTAAGAAGCAGAAGATCAATGATTCAAACGGTTGGTCGTGCCGCAAGAAACATCAACGGAAGAGCCATTATGTATGCCGATAAGATCACAAAATCGATGCAGGCAACTCTTGACGAAACAGAATACCGTCGAGAAAAACAAATTCAATACAATGAAGAACACGGGCAAGTTCCTGTCGCTTTAAATAAAAAGATTTCTGAAAATCTCGTTGGAAGAAGCAAAGATTTCCCTGACGAAAAATATACCCAAAAAGAGATTCTTCAAAAAGTTGCCGAAGCAAAAGCAACCTACACCAGTGAAGATATGGAAAAAGTAATCGCACAAAAGCAAAAAGAAATGGAAGCCGCTGCCAAAAATCTTGATTTTATAAAAGCTGCTAAATTAAGAGATGAAATTGCTGCTTTAAGAGCATAATGAATAATTCGGCGGCATCTCAAAATATATTGTAAAATAAAACTAACGATAATAAAAATGAAAAGAGTAACAGGAATTGGAGGAATATTCTTCAAATGCAAAGATCCGAAAGCATTGAAAGAATGGTATAAAACTCACCTTGGAATCGATGTTAACGAATACGGAGCAACCTTTGACTGGAAAGAGGTTTCTGATTCAAACCCAAAAGGTTTCTTTGACATGGAGCCCGTCTCCGGAAACAACAAAATATTTCGAGCCGTCGACAAGAGAATTTATGATTAATTATACCGTTGCAGATTTAGAAGCATTGGTTACAGAATTGAAAAAAGAAGGAGTAGAAATTGTAGACGAAATCGCTGTTTATGATTTCGGAAAATTCGTTCATATTCTTGATCTTGAAGGAAACAAAGTTGAACTTTGGGAGCCTAAATAATATTGAAATTATCTTGATATAAAATAGTTTCGGCGGCATCTTTGATGCCGCCGAAACTCTATCCTAAAATTTGTAAATCTTTGTTTTAGGTTTTTCATAACTTACCTTTCCTCCACGAATTGGAGTCAGCAAATCCATCAAACCATTTAATTTTATTTCATAAATCGTCGACAACTGCATTCCCAGCTTTCCTGTTGGCATTCCTTTTCGATAAAACCATTCCAGATAACTTATCGGCAAGTCTGCTAAAATTGTACCTTGATATTTACCGAAAGGCATTTTCATGACACAGATTTCTTTTAATATTTCGGGGTTTATTCCGTTTTCCATTTTATACAATTAAATCAATTCTTTGTTCTAAATCATCATCTTTATCCGGCAACTGAAGATCGGGAGTATCATCGTCTGAAAATTCGTTTCTATACACTTGAATAAGCAAAAGGGTAAGAGAAATCAAAATAGGTCCGAAAATAAGCCCCATAAAGCCAAATAAATTCATTCCCATAATAATTCCGAATACCGTATTTAAAGGATGAATATCTTCCAGTTTTTTCAGGAGGGTGAAACGCAACAGATTATCCGTTAAACCAACCACTACCAAACAATAGGCAGCCAAACCAAGTCCAGTTCCTGTATTTCCTTCTGCAATGATGAAAATACAAACCGGAATATAAACAATTGCCGCTCCCACCACCGGAACCATTGATGCCGCCGCCGTTAAAGCAAAAAGCAAAACCGGACTCGGTGCACCGAAAATAAAGTACCCGATTAAAGCAACAATTCCCTGACCTAGAGCTACAACCGGAATTCCGATCGCGTTTGCCATGATTAATTTTCTTAATTTTTCGCCGATTAAAGAAACGTTTGCTCTTTTTAAAGGTGCGGATGAAGAAAGAATTCTTTCAAAAAACCTTGGTTTCTCCAACATGAAATAAAGAATAAAATACATCGACATTACCACCGTAAGTGTATTGAATGTCCCGCTAAGAGCCTTGGTAGAAAACTGTCCGACAAAGCCTTTCAGCTTATCCATATTTTCTTTACTTAAAATATCAAAATTTGTTTTTGAATAAATATAAGCGTGAATTTTTTCAAGGAATACATTAAACTTCGTCATGTAAACCTGCGCATTTCCTAATTTTTCAATCAGCAAATCTCCAATAAAATAAAGCGGAAGAATAAGAATTATCAAACTTGCAAACATTAAAACCAGTGATGAAGCCCAAGGTTTCCATTTTTTTTCTTCCTGCAGATAAAAATTATACCTTCGGCAAACTACATAAATTGTAATCGCTCCCAAAACGGAAGGTATAAAAAGTGCAAGATTAAAACAGATTAAGCCCGCCAACACCAAAATAATAACAAGTAAGGAAACCTGTTTTATTTTAACACTGCTTATTTGTTGATCTTTATTCATTTATTTTTTTAAAATTATTTCTCTTGGTTTTCCTAAAAAAGCACAATACGTAGAATACATCACGATCATGATAAATGGAGCCGTAACGATAATTCCTATGCAGCAAAGAACAATCCCTGCGATACTGATAAGTCCGCCCAATAAACCTGCACCTAAAAACGTACCGTAATTTTCTTTTGCAATGTTAAAAGTCTTACTAATTGCATCCATCGCATTAGAATTTTCAAACAATAAGATTGGATAACCCAAAAGAAAAAGAGGATAAACAAAAAAGAAAGGAATCCCGCACATTGCTGCAGAAATTCCGAAAATAATTGTCGTAATCAAGCTATATAAAAGGATATTTCCTAAATTCTGACGGTATCCTATAAACAAATCTGCAAACTCTATCTGGCTTTTGGTATTAAACTTATTAGCCATGTAAATTAAGCCTACATAAATAGGAGAGAGTAAAATCCCCAAAATACTGGAAGAGGAATAATAAAGAGAAAAACCAGGTTTGTCCCAATATTCGTATCGCGAATAATCTCCATCTAAATCTTTGAAATCCGAAAATCCGCCCCAAGAATTAAATCCTGTAATGGACTGCAATACAAAATCTCCAAGCAAATATATAATCATTGCAATGATAGCGTACAGGAAAATCCCTTTGTACATTTCGAAAGCATGAGAAATAATCGAGCCTGTATCTCTTTCCGGAACAGAACCCTGCTGATCAAATTCGTTAAACTCTGACATGGTGTTATTTTTTTATGTTGTTTCTACCAAATTTAACTTTATTTCGATAGAAAAACATTAAAACCCGTTAAAATTTAATTTTTCTCTGAAAAAACGGTTTTATAAAGCGAATAAATCATAGCATTCCAAAACGGAAAAGTGAATAATCCACCAACTAAAAATAATGCAAAACCAATATATTTAAAGAAAATCGCCACGATTACGCAGACAAATATTTCCAGAAAATACATTTTCAATGCTTTAAAGTTTAAAGAAATCGCTTCGAAGATCGTTTTATTCATAAAGAACATCATTGGTGCTACAAAAATTGTGAGACACACCCAAAGAACTCCAAGAATTACGGTCTGAATCGTGTAAGCAAAAATAAAATACCAAAAAATATAATATCCAATGTATTTGAAAAAATTCAAGCCGTTGTAACCAACGAATAAATCACTTAATTCAGGCTTTTCGCCAAGATCAATCTTTCTGTAGATCTGATAAAAACCAAGATTCAGAGGATACAAAAATATCGTCGCTCCTATTATCCACAAAGAAAAATTCTGAAAAGAATCTGTTGCAAGCATTTTCTGAATTTCCGCTGTATACACCTGCATTCCGTCTTTTGCATACTTTGCCGTTTCAATATATTGACTCATGATTCCGTACTTAGAATCACAGAAAAAGAAAACTGTCATAAGAATTCCAAAATACATGATTGAAAACATGAGCTGAAAAATCAGCGTTTTATTCCAATAGAAAAATGCCTGCTTCAATATAAAATCTAGTCCCGGTTTCTGAGGATATTTGTTCTGCATGAAAAAAATTTTGTGCAAAAGTAATCATCAATAAGTACTTTTGCAGAATGTTTTCAGTGAATCATCAAAAATTTATGGAAATGGACGAACTTTCACTCCAGAATGTTCCCTATTTTTTCATCATCGATTTCCTTACGGAGAATGTCGAAATCTTCAAAGAAAATGAAATTGAAAAATCAGACTTATTAGTTGATTTCCAACACTATTCAAACGCAAAAAGCAAACACGAATTGCATAAAAAAATCGAATGGAAATCTTATCCTGAAACGTTAGAAAATTTTAAATCAGGTTTTGATAAAGTTCAGAAAAATATTCACTTAGGAAATTCTTATTTGGTAAATTATACTAGAAAAACTAAGATTAAGACGAATTTGACGCTTAAAGAAATTTTTTATCATTCCAGTGCAAAATATAAAGTTTTTTATAAAGATTTTTTTGTATTTTTTTCTCCTGAAACTTTTGTAAAGATTATTGACGGAAAAATTCTGACTTATCCGATGAAAGGCACAATCGATGCTTCATTGGAGAACGCAGCGGAAGTTCTGAAGAACGATAAAAAGGAGAAAGCAGAGCATTACACGGTTGTAGATTTGCTCCGAAACGATCTAAGCATGGTGGCAGACAATGTGAAAGTTGATAAATTCCAACACATTGATTTCATCAAAACACAGCAAAAGGATTTGTATGCGATGAGTTCCGAAATTTCGGGGAATTTAAAGCCTGAATTTGATGGAAAACTGGGAAG
This sequence comes from Chryseobacterium ginsenosidimutans, assembly GCF_024807225.1. GTDB lineage: Bacteria > Bacteroidota > Bacteroidia > Flavobacteriales > Weeksellaceae > Chryseobacterium > Chryseobacterium ginsenosidimutans. The sequence continues at coordinate 508,032 of NZ_JANUCO010000001.1, read as the reverse complement.
TATTATGAAAAAATTACTTCCTGCAGGTTCTATTTTAGGAGCTCCAAAACCGAAAACTTTGGAAATAATTCTTGAAGCGGAAGGCTACGAAAGAGGTTATTACACGGGAGTTTGCGGATGGTTTGATGGTGAAAATGTAGACAGCTGTGTTATGATCCGCTTTATTGAAAAAGAAGGTGACGAACTTTATTTCAAAAGCGGTGGCGGAATCACTCACATGAGCAAATTAGAAGACGAATATCAGGAAATGAAAAACAAAATCTATGTCCCAATTTATTGAAAGTATTAAGATAGAAGATCAGGAAATTTTTTTATTAGAATTTCATCAGAAGCGTGTGGATCAGACTTTCGCCCATTTTGGGAAAGAAGGTTCTATAGATATTGCTAAAATTTACAAACATCTGGAGCACGATGAAGATGGGCTTTACAAATTAAGAATTGTTTATGATCTCGACAAAAAAGTTCGTACACAGATGATTCCTTACGCGATTCCGCAAATAGAAGATTTTCAGTTGGTTGAAAATAACATTTATGATTATTCTTTCAAATTTGAAGACCGAAAAGAGCTGGAAAAAATGAAGATGAAATCTAAAGCTGAAGAGATTATTATCGTTAAAAACAATCATATTACCGATACTTCATTTTCCAATCTACTGTTTTTGAAAGGGAAAGACTGGTTTACGCCTTCTTCTTACCTTTTGAATGGTGTACAGAGACAAAATCTGTTAAAGCACAAGAAAATTAAAGAAACGGAAATCACCTTACAAAACATTAAGCAGTTTACTCATTTTCAACTGATTAATGCTTTGAATGATTTTGATGAAAATTTTATTTATCCTCTAGACAGAATTATAAATTTACCCGGTAACGAAGAATATTTAGACCTTTAGCTTTCTTTTAAAAAGTTGAAATAAGCTTTCTGTACTTCCGCATTATTTTGCCCGTTTGTATTGACTTCCAGTATTTTAGGTTGCACATCCGGCTTGAAGAAATTCTCCAGAACTCTATCCAATGTAGCTTCTTCATCTACTTTGGTGTAAGAGAATCCGAAGTGTTTCGCCAAATGTTCTGCATTTTTGTGATGTCTCGTTGCGATGAATTCATCCAGCGTATTTGGGTTTGCATTTCCCGGTCCCGGAATAATTTTGAAGATATTTCCTTCTCCGTTATTAAAGATCATAATTCTTACAAACGGCGGAATATATTGGTTCCAAAGACCATTAATATCGTAGAAAAAGCTTAAATCTCCCGTAATCAACAAAGTTGGATTAGCATTTTTGATCGCAAATCCCATCGCTGTAGAAGTCGAACCGTCAATTCCGCTTGTTCCTCTGTTGCAGTAGATTTTTCTTTTGCCATAATCAAAAAGCTGCGCATATCTGATCGCCGAACTGTTGCTGAAATGAATATTATAATTCTCTGGAATCGTCTGCGAAGTTTTATTAAAGAAATAAAAGTCTGAAAACTCGGCAGAATTTAAGAACTTTTCGTGTTTTGCATCTTTTTTATCCCTTAAAACATCCCAAAGATTGAAATAAGGTTTTGGTTCAAGATTAACGAATTTCAATAATTTAGAAAAGAAAATTTCCGGTTTGATCTCGATTTTTTCGGTCAATGCAAAATATGTATCCGGCTGCCAAACAGGATCCAAATGCCAATGTTGTTTTGGTCTCGCTTTTCTTAAAAACTGTTTTACTTTTTTGGAGACCACATTTTGTCCCACAGTAATCAGCAAATCAGGAGCATAGGTTTTAAAATCTTCTTCTGTAAAATTGAAAACGTATCTATCAATGTACTTGAAGAATTTTTCGTGATATAAATTTGAATTCGCTTCACTTAAAACTACAACAGAATGATTTTTAATCAATTGCGTTAATTGATTTTCCAATTCCGGACTGTGATCTTTTGTTCCGACAAGAATTAATATTCTTTGAGATGTATTCCAATCTGCAACCAGATTTGACGGAATTTCGTATTCTTTATGTTTGATCGTTTTTTCAACCGTCGGAAAAGTCGGAAGTTCAGAAATCAAATCATACAAAGGTTCTTCCAAAGGAATATTGATATGAACCGGACCTTGTTTTTCAATACAAAGCTCGATTGCTTTTTTAATGGTCTCAAAATTAATATCTTCTGCATGCTCTTTATTGTCTTCCAAAAGCTGGAAATCTCCGTAAGAATGCTGATGAAAAAGATTATTCTGTCTGATGGTTTGTCCGTCAAAAATATCCACATAATCTACTGGTCTGTCGGCGGTTAACACCAAAAGAGGGATATTAGAATAAAAAGCTTCCGTAATTGCCGGATAGTAATTTACTGATGCAGAACCACTTGTACAGGTAATTGCAACAGGTTTTTTATCACTCATCGCCATTCCCATTCCTACAAAAGCTGCACTTCTTTCATCCACAATACTGAAACAATTGAAGTTATCCATTTCCGAAAAATGAATCGCCAAAGGAGCATTTCTTGATCCCGGCGAAATAATAATATCTGAAATTCCGTATTGCTGAAGAAGATGTGCAAGTATCTGAATACTTCTTTTGGAAGAATATTTTTTCATAGCACAAATTTAATTTATAAATGCTTAACATAAAAAAGAATTTAATTTAAAATCTGTAATTTAGCATTCGTTAAATTTCTAAAAATGGATAAAATACCTAGTGTAGACCTGCGTGATTTCCTTTCGGGTGACCCGGAACGCAAACAGAAATTTGTAAATGAAATCGGAAAAGCTTATGAAGAAATCGGGTTTGTGGCCTTAAAAGGGCACTTTCTTGATGACAAGCTAGTGAGTGAATTGTATGGAGAGGTAAAAAACTTTTTTGAATTACCAACGGAAACGAAACAGAAGTACGAAATTCCGGGAATTGGGGGACAGAGAGGCTATGTAGGATTCGGTAAAGAGACTGCAAAAGGCTTCAAAAAAGGAGACTTGAAAGAATTTTGGCACTTCGGACAATATGTGTCTGATGATTCAAAATACAAAAGCGAGTATCCTGATAACGTAATTGTAGATGAACTTCCAAAGTTCAACGAGGTAGGCAAAGAAGCCTATCAAATGCTTGAAAAAACAGGACAATATGTTTTGAGAGCTTTGGCTATTTATCTTGGTTTGGACGAATTTTATTTTGACGACAAAATCGCAGAAGGAAATTCTATTTTAAGACCCATTCATTATCCGCCCATCACGCAAGAACCAGACGATGCGGTAAGAGCTGCAGCTCATGGAGATATTAATTTGATTACTCTTTTAATGGGTTCCCAAGGAAAAGGTCTTCAGGTTCAGAACCACAACGGAGACTGGATCGACGCGATTGCAGAACCGGACGAATTGATGATAAATGTTGGAGATATGCTTTCGAGACATACCAACAACAAACTGAAATCTACGATTCACAGAGTGGTAAATCCGCCGAGAGAATTGTGGGGAACTTCAAGATATTCTATTCCTTTCTTTATGCATCCGGTAAGTTCAATGTCATTAAATGCCCTTGAAAACTGTGTTGACGAAAACAACCCAAAATTGTATGAAGACACAACAGCAGGAGAGTTTTTACATGAAAGACTGATCGAACTAGGTTTGATCAAAAAATAATAAGAAAACCGTTCCAATTGGAGCGGTTTTTTATTTTCTATTATCGTTTCACGTGAAACTTTTCTTCTAAAATCTTCTTATATTTTTCTGCTCTTACCAAATCTTTTTTGTGAACCCAAAAGTTATAAGAACCTCTGAAATATTCTCCCTGACATTTTGTCGGCAGATATTGATTCACTTCATCATCTTCAGAATGCTCTACGATTTCATATTTCGGAAGCTTTAGATTGAGTAATTTTATATTTTGGGAATATGTCCTTATAATTTCATATTGATAGGATGAATCATTACACGAATAATTGCCAATATCTTTTTTAAAATACTTTTCAAAATAATAAAGCATCAGTTCTTTTCCGGTATTATTCAGTTGACCCCCATTAAAGCTAACAAAAACAGTAAAAAACCAACGATCTTTAACCAATTTTTCAATTTCTTTGTAATGAATATCTTCTCTTCCGGATGGCGAGTTGTTTAATTTTTCAGCCTTTGCGAGAACATCTGCAAGATACATTTCGGAAGTTCGAATAAATCCTTTAGCATCATTATTTCGAGCATATTTCTGATACTCAGTAATTTTGAACATCAATTCCCCAAATTGTCCGTTGACATAATCATGAAGCGCGTCTTTATCTCCTTTAAATTTAACCGAGTCTTTTCTTAGATTTATATTCAAAGATTCTTGAGGACTTAGGAACACATGAATATTTCTTTTTAATTTCTTATCATTTTTGTAAAGTATGGAGAGATTTTTTATTCCGTTTTTTTCATTAATTGTTTGTTTCTGATTAATTCCGATTTCCATTTTCTTATGAGAATATTCGATCTCAACAGGAAAGTCGCTTTTATTATCGATCGTTATTTTCTGTGCCGAACAAAAGCAGGAAAATAATAGAAATAATAACAATTGAGTCCTTTCTTTTAATCTTTTATGCTTTATCATAGCTATAAACTTAAGAATTTTGTCCGGAAAAACAATTTTTTATTAAAAATATACCACAGTATGTTGAGTTATTACTTTTTTGATTATCTTTACGTTAGTATCAAACTTTTAACTAAAACAATATGAAAAATCTAAAAAAACTAAGCAAAGGTCAATTAAAAAGTATTACAGGAGCAGGAGGAATTAAACTTCCAGAACCAGAATTTTGTATGTATGTTTGTGGCGATGTGGTAATCTGCGCAACATGCAGCAAAGACTTCAAATGTCCGGATGACAACACAATGTAAGATTATATCTACAAATCATAAGAAAACCGTTCCTTTTGGAGCGGTTTTTTGTTTGGTAAAATATTCCGATTAAACACTAATACCACAAATGCTTTCCACAAATAAACACTAATAATCTGCAGTAAATTACCGTAAACTTCTGCTTAAATTCAATCAAACAATCTCAACTGCTGATCTTTCGATCCCGTAAAGTTTGCGGTTGAAAGCTTTGGAAATTCTTTTCCGTCAAAGAATTTTTTTCTTCCTATTTTAAAGGTATTGTGAATCATTTCTGCAATATTTCCTTCTCCTTTTTGTCGGTCAAAATATCTTTTTTCGCCTAATTTTCCTCCACGCATGGAACGGATTAAATTTAAAACTTTCTGGGCACGATCCGGAAAAGCATCTTCAATCCATTTTACAAAAACAGGTTCTACGGTATCATTCAATCTCACCATCGTATATCCGAAACTTTGTGCTCCTGCGTCTGAAATGGCTTTTAAAATCGACAAAGGTTCATCGCTGTTTAGCCCGGGAATGATGGGTGCAACCATCACATTCACAGGAATTTTATTTTCAGAAAGAATTTCTACGGCCTTTAATTTATTTTTTGAAGAGCTTGTTCTCGGCTCCATTTTTCTTCGCAGATCTTCATTAATTGTCGGAATACTTAAAGAAACAGAAACCAGATTTTGTTCCGCCATAGGTATTAAAATATCCAGATCTCTCAGAACCAAAGCATTTTTTGTCAGAATATTGACAGGATGTCTGTAATCGAGACAAACCTGCAATATTTTTCTTGTGATCTCAAATTTTCTTTCTGCAGGCTGATAACAATCTGTGTTTCCGGAAAGCAAAATTGAAGCTGGTTTGTATCCTCTTTTCTGGAAAAATTTCTCCAATAATTCGGGAGTACTTTTCTTTATCATAATCTTTCTTTCGAAATCAATTCCGGCGCTGTATCCCCAATATTCGTGGGTCGGTCTTGCAAAACAATAAGAACATCCGTGTTCACAGCCTTGATAAGGATTCATAGAATATTCCATCGGTAAATCTTCGCTTTTCACCTGATTTACAATGGTTTTCGGAAATACTTCTATGAAGGAGGTTTTTACGGTTTCGAAATCTTCATCTTCCGGTTCAAAGGTATATCGGTCGAAACGGTTGATTACATTTCGCTGAGCTCCCTGACCTTTTATGATATTTTCGTTCTGCATTTCAAGTGTAAAATTAAAACAGAATTTTTCAAAAATAATACGTTTTAACACTAAAGTTTTCCACAAAAAAATCCAACACTGTGACAGTGCCGGATTTCAACATAATTGAATATATTTTTTAACTACTTCAGTGCATAAAATTCCACGCCGTGATATTCATCTTCGTGGTTTTTTTCATCAAAATGTCTGTGATAATCCGAATAGGCATCACTATATTTTTTATCTTTTCTGTTTAATATTTTCTTTATTCCTATGATACTTAATACTGCCAAAAGTCCAACTCCTCCCGCCAGTAAAACGCCGACCTCTTTTTTCATGTTTTGTCCGATTTAATTTAGTATGATATTGCAAAAAGTGTACCCAATTAAAGTTCTTGTATTATAAATTTTGTTAACATATGATTTAATTTTTGCGAAATGAACAATCGATTAAAATACCACAATTTAAATATCAATGGTTTAATTATTGTATTTTAGAAGAAAAATAGCATTATGGAAAATTCAGAAAACATGACGACCCTGAGCCAGGTTATGGAAAGATTAAAAGAAAGAGGCGTTCACAGAGAATTCAGAATGAATGAAAATTGTGAGATGAAATTCGAAAATTCGGATACCAATTACAAACCTGTTGACCTAACGATAATAAAAACATATCGTTTCGAGGGCGACAGCAATCCGGATGACAATGCGGTTCTTTATTTAGTAAAAGATACTGCCGGAAATATGGGTATGATCATTGATTCTTACGGTGCAGACAGCAATTATCCGGGCGAAGAGTTTGATAAATTTTTAAGAGATATTCCGGTTGAGGAAAGTGAAGATTACAGTTATTAAAATATAAAAAAGTTCGGAACTATTCAGTTTCGGGCTTTTCTTTTTTCTTAAAAACACCTTTCAGAAAGCCTTTTTTCTCAGTTTCTTCTTTTGGTTTTTCCTCTTTATTTTCGTTTGAATTCTTTTTAATTTCCTGACCGATTTCTTTCACATCTTTCTTCACTTCTTTTACGGTAGTTTTTGCGTTATCGACTGTCTTTTTAGCTTTATCAATATTAATTCCTATTAACGTTTTCTTCAAACCTTGTTCAATTCCTTTCCAAAATAGATTAAAAAATGACTTTGTAGGATCTCTTTCTACATCTTCCACATTCACATCTTCAGGAAGTTTCCCGGAATTTGATTTCACCAACAAATTGGCAACAGCTGTCAAAAAGCCTTTCTTTTCCTGGTTGTTTTTATCTAAAATGGCAACTTTCAAGTCTTTGTGTCTCAGATTAAAACTTCCGTTCAGTCCTTTCGGATCTCCTTTAAAATTAAAAAGCATTTCCTGAATTGTTCCCGTTGCTATCACATGCAAATATGGGCGGATAAAAGGATTAATTCCCGCCGCAGGAAGATTGACAGCTTTCCCGGAAATATAAAATATGTCGCGTTGATCGGCAACATCAAAATTCCAATTGACAGAAAGTGGTGCAAAATTCATGAATGAACAGTCTATTTTGATGTCAACTTTTGTAGGTTTTCCTTTAAGTTTTGCTGAATTTAAATTTTTAACATTCATATTAAAATCATTGAATATCAGTTTCCCCGGACCAGCACTTTCCGGCGTGTCTTCTTCGTATACTAATTTTGAATTTTTAAGATTAAGATTACTAACAATCATCGGAATTTTAATCGATCGTAACATTCTGGAATACAGCGGTTTTTCTTTCGTATCATCATTCGGAATTTTACTTCTGAAAATATTGGCATCCGCAGATTGAATCGTCACATTTGAAGCATTGATCGATTTATTATTTGAAAACAAATCCCAAGTCCCGACTGCCGTAATCTGATTGGCTTTAATATCATACAAATCCCTCTCAACAGGAATCATTTTGATAAACTGAGCTCTCGAAATGAGAGGTTTCATCGCAAAATTATTGATTTCTATATTGTTTTTATTCAACTTTAAAAATCCGCCAGTCATATTATAAAACTGTGTTTTGTAAGCGAAATTTTTAGTTGTAACAGAATAATTTTTAATATTCACGCCCAATCCCGACTTATTCGGATTTGAAGTAAGCTGAATATCATTCAGAGTTGCATTAAGGCCATTAAAGATAAGCGGCTGATTTCCTTTATCATAAGTAATATTAGAGTTTTTCAACATCACTTTTCTTATGACAATCGGAAACTGAATTCCGGCCAAATTTGCTTTTTTATTGTTCTTAATTTCACCTGCTTTAATTGTTCCGTTCACGTTATTTACAAGAACCTCATTTACGTTAAGACTAAGTTTTTTATCTACAAATTCCCATTTATTAATCGTAAAACCGATATAATTGGCAACAAGATTCATTGAAGTTTTCCCATTTGCAGAACCATTCGGAACAATTGAAATATTCTTTATTTCTCCTTTTTTAGGATTTAAAGTCAAGTTTCCTATATTGAAATTCTGACGATTGGAATACAAAATGTCATTCCCCGAAAACTGAAAATCTTTATATCCTACAGGAATCACCGCTTCTCTTGTCCCCTTATCAAATTTTAGCTGATTAATATTTAAGTTGACATTTTTCGCGTACAACAACTTATTTCCATCTGGCTTCATAACCTGAACAGTTGCATTATTCAACTTTATATCTTCAAGATTAAGTTCAAAATTGGCAGGCTTTTTTACTTTTACAGGAAGTGCATTTGTCGTATAAACCAACAAATCAGGGTTGTAAAAAGTCGCATTAGCAAGAGCAACCTTATTTTTTCTCAAAACAATATCCGTGAATTCCATTTTTTGGATATTGAACTGAAAAAGTTTCGTTTTTTTAGGATAATATTTTTTAAACTGATCGAAGCTCAGCAAAGGAATCAATTGAAAATCATCAACAGACATATGACCGTTCGAAGTCTTTATTGCACTGATTTTTAATGCATAAATAGTATTTGGACGAACGAAAAAATTCTTTCCTCTGATGTCATATTTGTCAAAAATTACCGGCAATTTATCCTCTACAGATTCTTCCGTCATCTGCAGGTTTTCCACATAAAGATGAAGATCCTGAACCGAAAGAAATTTTTGTTTTGTATATCGAAAAACACTGATATTTCCTTCATTAATTCTGATATTTTCAAACAAAAAAGGACTTCTTTTTTTACCTTTTTTTGCATCGACAGGTTTAGCAAGAATGATGTTTAAATTTGGTTTTGAAAGCAAAATATCCGAAGAACTGATCTGCTTATTAAAAATCGCATCATAAATACCGAAACGGGTGATTTTCAAGGTGTCAATAGTTCCTTGCAACCCCATCACATTAATGTTTTGCGGATTTTTACTGTTCACGGAAATTCCTGTCGCAAGAATATTTCCGGACATTAAATCTACCTCCAACAATTTGTAGGAAACCTTGTAATCTGTATTGTTTTTGATGTAGTTTGGAAGTTGGGTTTTAAGCCAAATATTAAGCCCGAAGTTTGCCAGTAAAATGACCAACAGCAAAACTCCAAGACCAATCATTAACTTCTTAACCCATTTTTTCATATTCGTGATTTGGTTTAATTCATTTTAAAAATCTCGTTAATTTCTTACACTCAATTCAATCACATATCCTTCGTGTCCTCTTACATTAATAAAATTTCCGCCTTCAAAACCAAGATATTGACCTTTAATTCCTGTAAGTTTCCCAGTGAATTCAGGTTTCTTGTCCAACGTAAAAGACGTTACTTTCTCAGGTTTATCAAAAGGATAATCGAATTTCCAAAGATTTTCTCCTTCACTGTAGAATTTCTGAAAATCTTCAGGGAAATATTCTTTAATTTTTCGCTGAAAATCTGCTAAATCAATTTCTCCTTCAAAATCATCCTGAAGCATTTTTCTCCAGTTCGTTTTATCCGGAAGATGATTTTTTAAAGCAACCTCTATCATTCCCGCTTCATAGCGGTTTTCAGTTCTGGCAATGGGTAGAGCAAAAGTCGCGCCCTGATCGATCCATCGTGTAGGAATTTGCGTATTTCTCGTCACACCCACCTTTACATCTCCCGTATAAGCTAAATATACGGTGTGCGGCTGCAATTGGATTTCTTGCTCGACCTCCAGATTACGTTCTGCAACACCAAGATGCGCCGTTGAAAGCTCCGGACGGATAATGGTATCACTTGCATAAGGACTTTCGAAAAAACAGCTTTTGCAGAAACCCATTCTGTAAATCGTTTTGTTTAATTGACAATTCACACATTGGAAACCGGTATGTTTTATGGTTAATTCTTTTCCAAACAGCTCATTCATGTGAATAAGATCGCCTGAAAGATTAAGATAGTATTGAATCGGCTCGTCATTGAAGCTCGTCATCTTTAAAATTTGCCCTTGAAACTGCATATATTAATTTTATATTACTTTTTTAAGTAAATTTAATGATTATATTTTTCACGAAGTAAATTTATATTTTTGCAGTAAGAAAAACATACAGATGAATTATCTTGTAACCGGAGGAAGCGGTTTTATTGGTTCCCACTTAGTCGAGCAATTATTGAAAAAAGGACATTCTGTCATAAACATTGACAATTTTGATGACTTCTATAATTATCAGATAAAGATTAAAAACACTTTAGCGTCAATTGATAAAAATTCTGCTTTTGAGTTCCGCGACAAAGAGACTGATATTAAAAATTTAGTTTCTATTTCAAAATCAGAAAATTACACGCTTTATTATCAAGACATCAGAGATAAAAAAGGGCTTGAAGACATATTTAAAAATCATCAGATTGATTTAATTATCCATCTTGCGGCGCTTGCAGGAGTTCGCCCTTCTATCGAAAGACCTTTGGAATACGAAGAAGTCAACGTCCGCGGAACGATGAATCTTTGGGAATTATGCAACGATTTCACTATTAAAAAATTCGTTTGTGCATCGTCTTCAAGCGTTTACGGAAACAACGAAAAAGTTCCTTTTGCAGAAACCGACAATGTCGACAATCCTATTTCTCCGTATGCGGCAACGAAAAAATGTGGCGAAATTTTAGGTCATGTTTATCATCAATTATACAATCTTGATATGATCCAATTGAGGTTTTTTACGGTTTACGGACCGAGACAAAGACCGGATCTGGCGATTCATAAATTCACGAGATTAATTTCAGAAAATCAGGAAATTCCTTTTTACGGAGACGGAACGACCGCCAGAGATTATACGTATGTGGATGATATTATTGACGGGATTACAAAATCTATCCATTATCTTGAAAACAATTCTGATATTTACGAAATTATAAATTTGGGTGAAAGTCAGGTTATTGATTTAAATGAAATGGTTTCCACCATAGAGAAAGCATTAGGAAAATCTGCCATCCGGAAAAATCTGCCAATGCAACCGGGAGATGTACAGAAAACCAATGCGGATATTACAAAAGCCAAGACATTAATTGGCTACAAACCTGACACAAACTTCCAAAATGGCATAAAAAAATTTGTGGAATGGTTTTTGAGAAAATGACATCAAGCAATTATCGACATAGCTGTAATGCGGGCTGTGACGTATAATGAACAAAATTTAATAAAAAGAATTGAAAATCAGGTATAAAAAAGCATATAATATAAGCTATTTTTATACTTTTGCAAAAAATTAGAAAATTATGTACTGGACATTAGAATTAGCTTCATATTTAAGCGACGCACCTTGGCCAATGACTAAGTCTGAACTTATCGACTATGCAATCAGAACTGGTGCACCTATGGAAGTGGTAGAAAACCTTCAGGCAATCGAAGACGAAGGAGAGATCTATGACGCGATCGACGAGATCTGGAGCGACTATCCTACGGACGAAGATTATCTTTGGAACGAAGACGAATATTAATTAAATGCATTAAGCTTTAGGCCTTGCTTAGAGCTTTTTTGCCCTTTTTTAAATATCAATTTTTACACGATAAGTGTTATTAAAAACGCTTAAAGTATCACTTTAGGCATAAAGCAAAAAATTTATGAGTTTTTTAAACAAAGTTCTAAAAGGGTTTTTGGGAGACAAAAAAGCGCAGGACCTAAAAGAAGTAAAAAAAGTTGTAACAAAAATCAAAGCTGTTGAACCGTCTATTCAGCAATTGTCTGATGATGGTTTAAGAGAGAAAACTGCTGAGTTTAAAGAAAATATTAAATCTGCGACCAGTAAGATCACAGCGCAAATAGAACAGACACAAGAGCAGATAAAGAATTCGACAAATGTTGACGAAAAAGAAGCTCTTTTTTCAAAGATTGAGACTCTAAAAAAAGAATCATACGAAATTGAAGAAAAAGTTCTTCTACAAATTCTTCCTGAAGCTTTTGCAGTGGTAAAAGAAACAGCAAGAAGATGGGCTGAGAACGGAGAAATCCGTATTACAGCATCAGACTGGGACAGACAATTGGCTGCTGCCGGTAAAGATTTCGTAGAAATTCAGGGAGATCAAGCTGTTTGGAAAAACTCATGGGATGCTGCCGGAACACCTGTAAACTGGGATATGGTACATTACGACGTCCAGTTTATCGGAGGGGTTATTCTTCACAGTGGTAAAATTGCCGAAATGGCAACCGGTGAAGGTAAAACGTTGGTAGGTACGCTTCCTATTTTCTTAAATGCACTTCCAGAAAGAGGAGTTCACGTCGTAACGGTGAATGACTACCTTGCCAAAAGAGACTCGGCGTGGATGGGACCATTGTACCAATTCCACGGAATGAGCATCGATTGTATCGATAATCACCAACCCAACTCAGACGGAAGAAGAAAAGCATACAATTCAGACATTACTTACGGAACAAATAACGAATTCGGTTTCGATTATTTGAGAGATAACATGGTAACTTCACCTTCAGAACTGGTACAAAGAGAACTAAACTTTGCTATCGTGGATGAGGTTGACTCTGTATTGGTAGATGACGCAAGAACACCTTTGATTATTTCCGGTCCTGTTCCACAGGGAGACAGACAGGAATTTGATGTTCTTAAACCTTCTATCGACAGAATCGTTGAAGTTCAAAAGAAAACTGTTTCTGTAATCTTTAATGAAGCTAAAAAATTAATCGCTGCAGGGAATACAAAAGAAGGAGGATTTAAATTGCTTCAGGCTTACAGAGGTCTTCCTAAAAACAGACAATTAATTAAATTCTTATCGGAAAGCGGAAATCGTGCATTGCTTCAAAAAGTTGAAGGTCAATACATGCAGGATAACAACCGTGACATGCCGATCGTAGATAAAGATCTTTATTTCGTCATCGAAGAAAAGAACAATCAGGTTGATTTGACGGACAAAGGTGTTGAATATATGTCTCAAGGAAACGAAGACAACAATTTCTTCGTTCTTCCGGATATCGGAACAGAAATCGCTGAAGTTGAAGCTAAAAATTTAACGAAAGAAGAAGAATTCGAAGCTAAAGAAAAATTATTCTCTGATTTTGCTGAAAAATCTGAGCGTGTTCACACCATGAGTCAATTATTGAAAGCGTATACATTATTCGAAAAAGATGATGAATATGTGGTAATTGATGGTGAAGTAAAAATCGTTGACGAGCAAACCGGTCGTATCATGGAAGGAAGACGTTACTCTGATGGTCTTCACCAAGCGATCGAAGCTAAAGAAAATGTAAAAATTGAAGCGGCAACGCAGACTTTTGCAACGGTAACGCTTCAGAACTATTTCCGTATGTACAACAAACTTGCGGGGATGACAGGTACTGCCGAAACTGAAGCAGGTGAACTTTGGGAAATTTATAAACTAGACGTTGTGGTAATTCCTACCAACCGTGTTATTTTAAGAGACGATAGACAAGATTTAGTTTTCAAAACTAACAGAGAAAAATATAACGCCGTAATTGAAGAAATTGAAAAATTAACAGCAGCAAGAAGACCTGTACTTGTAGGTACGACTTCTGTTGAGATTTCTCAATTGCTATCAAAGGCATTACAATTAAGAAAAATCCAGCACCAAGTATTGAATGCTAAACTTCACAAGAAGGAAGCAGAAATCGTTGCCGGAGCAGGACAACCGGGAGCTGTAACCATTGCAACCAACATGGCAGGTCGTGGTACGGATATTAAATTGGCTAAAGAAGTAAAAGAAGCAGGAGGTTTAGCCATTATCGGTACAGAAAGACACGATTCCAGACGTGTTGACAGACAGTTGAGAGGTAGAGCGGGACGTCAGGGAGATCCGGGAAGTTTCTCAGTTCTATGTTTCATTGGAAGACAACTTGATGCGACTATTCGGTTCTGAAAGAATCGCTAAAATGATGGACAGAATGGGTCATAAAGATGGTGAAGTTATTCAGCATTCTATGATTTCTAAGTCTATTGAAAGAGCACAGAAAAAAGTAGAAGAAAACAACTTCGGAACAAGAAAAAGACTTCTTGAATATGATGACGTAATGAACAAACAACGTGACGTAATCTACAAGAGAAGAAAGAACGCTCTATTCGGAGATCACTTGAAATATGATATCACGAATATGATTTTCGATGTTGCTAATTCTATCGTGGCGAAAGGAAAAGCAAACGGAAGCTATAAAGATTTCGAATTTGAAATTATCAAACATTTCACAATGGGTTCTCCTATTTCTGAAAGCGATTTTGGTAACAAACAAGTTCCGGACTTGACGAATATCTTATTCAAAGCTGCTCAGGAAGATTATCAGATGAAGTTGAACTTATTGAAAGAAAAATCATTCCCGATTATTGAGAATGTATACCAAAATCAAGGTTCGATGTTTAAAATGATCCAGGTTCCTTTCACAGACGGTCACAAAACAATGACGATTGTGGCAGATCTTAAAGAAGCTTATGATACACAATGTGAAAGCTTAATCAACGATTTTGAAAAGAACATCACTCTTTCAATTATCGATGAAAACTGGAAACTTCACCTTCGTGAAATGGATGATTTAAGAAGATCTTCACAAGGAGCTGTTTACGAGCAAAAAGATCCTTTGGTAATTTACAAACAAGAATCTTTCCACTTATTCAGTGAAATGATAGACAAATTAAACAAAGAAATTATTTCATTCTTGTACAAAGGAGAAATTCCTGCATAAGAAAATAATTAATTCATAATATGAAACCCGCATCAATACACATTGTTGCGGGTTTTTGCTATTTATTGTATAACAATTATATGATAAATATCAATCCTGTAATTTATTTAGAATAATTAAAAACAATATATTTGCACAAAATTAGACTTTCATGAAAAATGTACTGATCTGTGCTTCATTATTGGGCTCTATGCTAACGTTTGCACAAGAAAAAGATTCTATCAAATCGAATGATATTGAAGAAGTTGTTGTAAATGGAAAATATTACAAAAAATATGTAGAAAAGGAAGGATCATCTTCTATGCGTTTAGACGAAGAGTTGATTAAGATTCCTCAAAACATTTCAATCATTACAAACAGAGCGTTAGAAGATCAGCAGGTAACTACTTTGAGCGATGGTGTTCTTAGAAATGTTGCCGGAGCACAAAGATTAGAGCACTGGGGAGACATGTATACAAGAGTAAACATGAGAGGTTCTAGAGCTGCGGCTTTCATGAATGGAGTAAATGTTACTTCAAACTGGGGTCCATTAAGTGAAGATATGTCTTTCGTCGATCATATCGAATTTATCAAAGGGCCTTCAGGATTTCTAATGTCTAATGGTGAGCCAAGCGGTATTTACAATATTGTAACTAAAAAACCGACAGGACAGTCTTTAAATGGTTCTGCAAGAGTAACTCTTGGAAGCTACAATATGTACAGAGGAGAAGCTGATATTGATACAAAAATTACTGATAAGGTCGCTTTCAGATTAAATTTAATGGCTCAGAACAAAAATAGTTTCAGAGACTATGAATTTAATGATAGATATATCATCAATCCTTCATTAAAAGTAAATCTTTCAGATAAAACTACTTTAACAGCAGAATATATCTACCAAAAAGCAAAAATGTCTGAAGTAGGTTCTGCCTATGTTTTCAGCTTTGACGGATATGCTACAAGACCTCAAAGTTATACACAAACAGATCCTGGAATTGACCCAACTAGAGTTGATAACAATACTGTAAATATTAATTTGCAGCATAAATTTAACGAAAACTGGAAATTAACTTCTCAGTTAACGTATGTAAATGAGTATACATTAGGAAGCGATCTTTGGCCAAGTATGTTTGAAGGAAATTATATGATTCGTCGCTTAAACTATTGGGAAGCCGATAACACGATGAAATTTGGACAGGTTTTCTTAAACGGTTATGCAAAAACAGGAGTTGTAAGTCATAAAATTTTAGCAGGACTTGATCTTGGAAGCAAAAAATATATGGCAGATTGGTCTCAAGGCTACAACCTTGATAAATATAATGCAACTGATGATTATTCATTAGCAGCCGATCACAATTATTGGTATAATTTAAATACTAATAACTACAACGCCAATGGTACAGGAGGTTACTACGGTCCAAATAATACATTTGTGGCATTTGACGGAACAAGCAAACCTTTATCTGTAAGAGCAGGAGCAGGAAGTACAATTGTACAAAATTATACAGGTTTGTATTTACAAGATGAACTAGGATTCTTAAATGATAAATTAAGACTTACTCTTGCTGCACGCTACACAAACGTAACAGAAAATAACTATGGAACTAAATCTGAAGCAGATAAAATAACTCCACGTGTTGGTATCAGCTATTCTATTGATGATAATACATCTGTTTATGGTTTATATGATCAGGCGTTTGTTCCACAGGCTGCGATTTTCAGAGATGGCAGCACCGTAAAACCAATTACTGGAAATAATATAGAAGTTGGGGTAAAAAAAGATTGGTTTGGAGGAAAATGGAACACAACAATTTCTGCATATAATATCATAAAAAACAATGCTACAGTAGGAGATCCTACAAACAGCCCATCAGAGCAATACTCAATTTTACTAGGGAAAACGAGAGTACAAGGAGTTGAATTCGATTTAAAAGGAGAAATCACTAAAGGATTCAATGCTATTTTCAATTATGCATTTACAGAAAACAAAATTACAGAATCTAACGATCCTGCTAATAATCCTGTAGGAACGAGAGTTCCCGGATATGCAAAACATACGGCAAACGCATGGTTAAATTATACATTTACTGAAGGAGCTTTAGAAGGTTTTGGATTATCATTCGGAGGAACTTATCTTGGCGATAGAAGTAGCTGGGATTGGGGTGGAACAAATACTCTACAAATGAATGATTATGTGAAATTCGATGCAGGTGCGTCTTGGGAAAACACAAAATTCAGAGTTGGTCTTAACGTATTTAATGTATTCAACAGATATCTTTATTCAGGTTCTCCTTATGGAAATTACTACTATTACCAAGCAGAAGCTCCTAGAAATTTCAGATTATCAATAGCGTACAAATTCTAAATAAAACAAAAGCTAACCCCTCAAAAAGGTTAGCTTTTTACTATGAAAAAGAAGCATCACCATAAAAAGAAACCTTCTTTCACCAAGAAATGGTCTGCCAAACTGCATTTGTGGTTTGGTTTATCTGTTGGGATTATTGTCTTTATTGTTGCTTTAACGGGAACGATGTATATTTTCAAGGATGAGATTCAGGGTGTTTTACGAAAAGATGTCGTTTATGTAAAAGCTGAAACGATTTCGCAACAGCCGCTTTCTATTGAAGTTTTGAAGGAAAAAGTTTCGTTGGAAGTCAATGAAAAATATCCGATCACTGCGGTTGAGATTTCTTTAGATAAAAACAAATCTTACGAATTTATCTATTACGAAAAAGATAAAAAAGCGTGGAATTATTTCGATGAGGTTAAAGTCAATAAACTTATTTACGTTAATCAATACACAGGTCAGATTCTTGGAATTTACAATGAGAAGTATGACCTCTTCCCTATTTTAAAAGCCATTCACTGGAGTTTATTATTGAATTCCGATTGGGGAAAATATGTGGTGGGAATTCCGGGGGTTTTATTTATCATTATGCTGATTACAGGAATTATTCTTTGGTGGCCGAAAAACAAAAAAATGAGAAAAGGACGTTTTTCATTCGACTGGAAAAACGTAAAAACATGGAAACGCAAAAACTATGATCTCCACAATATTTTAGGATTCTATGCTTCATTTGTTGCTATAATCTTAAGCTTATCAGGACTTTATTTTGCTTATCCGTGGGTAAAAAATGCTTTCAATTTCACATTATCGGGTTCTCTTGAGCTTCCAAAAGAAAAAGAAATTAAATCTCCGGATTCATTATTAGCAAAAAACAATGCGATTCTGGATCTTACCGCTCAGGAAACAAGAAAATTATATTCAACCTCATCAAGTTTCAGAATTCCGCTAAACGGAAAAAATAAAAAAGGAAAAGATCTTAAAAACATTCCGGTTTCGGTCTATGGTGAAGACGGAAAATTTGCCATCAGAAATCAGCTTGCTTTTGATAAATACTCAGGAAAATTACTCTCAAATAAACCTCATCAGAAGCTCAATAACGCAGAAAAATACGCCAATGCGAATTATGATATTCATACAGGATCGTATTTCGGTATCGTTGGAAAAATCATCTGGTTCATCACAGGTTTAGTCTGTGCATCATTGCCCGTAACAGGATTTTTGGTATGGCTGGGGAAGAAGAAAAAAGGAATTAAAAAATGAAGAAAATAATACTATCTGTAGCCACATTAGCTACCATCACCACATTTGCACAGCAAAAAGATTCTTTACAGGTAAAAGATGTAGACGAAGTTGTCATGACGGCGTCAAGAAAAAGAGAAAGCATCAAGGAAATACCAAGTTCTGTAACGATTGTCGGTCAAAAACTGATTCAGTCACAATTGACGGTGAATTCTGATATTACAAGCATTTTACAATATACGGTTCCGAGTTTGGCAACAAGTTTCTGGGCAGACTTCCAACACCGGGCAAACGTTGAGAGGACGTCAGGTTTTGGTCTTAATTGATGGAGTTCCACAGTCTACTCCCCTTCGAAACGGAGCGAGAGATTTAAGATCTATCGACCCTTCTGTTATTGAAAGAATTGAGGTTATTAAAGGCGCTTCATCCATCTACGGAAACGGTGCAGACGGAGGAATCATTAATTATATTACGAGAAAAAACAATTCCGATAAAAAGATCTCGGGAATTTCTCAGGTTGGCATTACGGGACAGCCTTATGGCGGAACGTTAGGTTTCAGAGTAAGCCAGTTGCTTTCAGGAAATTTTGCTAAAAAGTTCGATTACGTTGCGTCATTCGCTTACGAAAGAACGGGTTATATGAAAGATGCAGATGGCGTAAATTTAAGTCCGACGTACAGTCCTGCAAAAATGGATAACTACAACGGAATGTTGAAATTAGGCTACAACATCAATGACAATCAAAGAATTGAAGCTTCTTATATTGGATATGCTTCAAGATCTGATTTGGATTTAGGTTTAAAAACAGGAAAATACGGCATTACTCCAACAATCGGAGAAGGAAGAGGTCTTAATTTGGAAACCACGCCACAAGGAACTCCAAGAAACCATAACGTAAAAGTAAGTTACGACAACAAAAATATCTGGAAAGGCACTTCATTGAATGTAAATCTTTACATGCAGGATTTCCGAACCGTTTACGGATACAGCGATACTTTCTTAAACGGAGGTCAGTCGAATGTAATTTCTAAAAAATACGGAGCAAGAGCCAATTTCGACACTCAACTTTGGACTGCGAAAAATTCTCAGGCGGAAGTTATTTACGGAGTTGATATTTTAAACGATCAAACTGTTCAAAAGTTGGAAGACGGTCGTTACTGGACTCCCGATATGAACATGACCAACATTGCTCCTTTTGCTTTGGTTAAAATTGATTTATTAAAGAAAATAACCATCAAAGGAGGTCTTCGATATGAAAATATGAAGGTGAAAGTCGGCGATTTCAACACCCTTTCTACTGTAAAATCAGACGGAACATTTACAAAAAGTATTTTCGTGACTGGCGGAAATCTAGAATACAACGCTTTGGTTGCGAATCTTGGAGTTCGTTACAACATCAATCCGATGATCAATATTTTCGGAAGCTTTTCTCAAGCTTACTCGATCAATGAATTGGGAAGGATTTTGAGAACCTCAACTTCCGATACGATCAATAATCTTGAAACAAAACCCATTATCGTTAATAATTACGAATTGGGAGCAACAGGAAACATTACAAAATGGCTGAATTATGAAGTCACTTCTTATGTAAGCACTTCAAAATTGGGAGCAACTTTCATTCAAAGTCCGGACAGAGCGTTGACGATTCAAAGAGCGCCGGAAGTGGTTTATGGTGTCGAAGGATTTTTACACTTCACTCCCGCAAACTGGATCAACTTCGGAGGAAGCTACAGCTGGATGGAAGGAATCACTTCTCCGAAAGACGATGGAGATTATTCAACAAAGATCAACAACAGCAGAATTTCTGCTCCAAAAGTATTGGCGTATGTTCAGGTGAGACCTACCCAGAAATTATCTGTCGGTCTTGATATGCTTCACGCTTTCGGACAAGACAGGTTCGATCCCAATGCAAAAACCGGATTATATGTTTACGGTGAAGGAGAAGTTCCGGATTACACGGTTTTCAACTTTAAATCAAGCTATGACGTTAACAAAAGCTGGAAGGTTTCTCTAGGTGTTGAAAACGTTTTCAACAAAATGTATCAACCTGCAATCGCTTGGTGGGGAGCAAGAGACGCCGATTTTACCAATTCTTTGGGAATGAGAGGAACATTTATGGTTGAATATAAATTTTAATTAAAGCCTGTTTAGATTTTTATTTGAAGCTTTTTCCCGCTTTCCACTATATCTTTTTCGCCAGCGCTTTTTTTCAAAGCCATTTCAGAAAAAGGATGTCGTTGCAATCGAGGCTAGTTCACAGGAATCAATTTAAACATTGTAAAATATACACAATATTGTCATCCGTAGGGATCTAAGCATAGTATTAGCAAATAGTATGGAAAGATTCGAGCCTAGATCCCTACGGGAAGACAAACTGTGTAAAATAAATTTAGAAGAAAAACTTTGTCTCAACTTGCGTTTAAAGGAAGTTTTAACTCTCAAATCCAGACAATTTATAAACATTCTAAATAAAAATCAAAAGACCTATCTTTGTCGAACTTAAGAAAAATATGAAGAAAAAACATAATCACAAGAAAAAACCAAGCGCATTCAAAAAATGGACAGGAAAACTGCATCTGTGGTTCGGTCTGGGTATTGGATTTCTGATCTTTATTATCTCCATTACAGGAGCTTTGTATGTTTTTAAGGATGAAATTGAAAACATTACCCGAAAAGACGTCATTTATCACAACGAGCAGAATATCGAGCAGAAACAGGTTCTTCCGATCCGCGTTTTGGAGAAAGCTGTGGTGGAACAGGTGAAAGAAAAATATCCCGTTCATTGGGTGAATATCCCGATTGATAAAAAGATGTCTTATCTCTTTTACTGGTACGAACACAACCCGAAAGGCTGGAATTATTTTGATGAATTCCCTATCTATAAAGCAGCGTACGTCAACCCTTACAACGGAAAAGTTTTAAGAATGTATGATGAAAAAAACGGCTTCTTCCAAATCGTAAAAATGATCCATTGGAGTTATCTTTTAAAACAGGAATGGGGAACTTATGTGGTAGGAATTCCGGTGATTATTTTTGTCATTATGCTGATTTCAGGGATTATCCTTTGGTGGCCTAAAAATAAAGCAGCAAGAAAGCAACGTTTCTCTTTCAAATGGCAGAATGTAAAAAACTGGAAGAGAAAGAATTATGACCTTCACAATGTCTTAGGTTTTTACGCTTCTATTTTTGCATTAGTTTTTTCATTAACAGGACTTTTCTATGCGTTCTTTCTAGTTCAGGCAGCATTTTATTTTATCTTTTCAGGCGGGAAAACAGCTTATCCTGATTTTTCGTCCATTAAAACAAAAGCTCCGATTGAATTAAGAACAGAAGGAACTTTAGATAAAATCAGCAATACGGTTAAAGCTAAATATCCGGATTCTTTCGGTTTCTCGATCGATCTAGGACATGAACATATGGATGATCACGAACATCCGAATTTCGAAGTTTATGTGAAACATTTATCCTATTCTTACCACAAAAGCAGCAGTTTGATCTTTGATGAAAACTCAGGCGAATTGCTTCATACTCACGACATGAAAGACAAAAATTTCGGCGAAAAAACGGTCGGAGCCAATTATGATATCCATGTAGGATCGATTTTGGGACTTCCTACGAAGATCATCGCATTCATCGTAAGCTTGATATGTGCCTCATTACCAGTGACTGGCTTTATGATTTGGTGGGGAAGAAGAAAAAAGAAAACCGTAAAAATAATATAATATTTTTTTCAAATAAATATTTGGTTAATCGTCTCAGAATACAATCTTTTTTATAATTTTAACCTTTTAGAATTATAAGAATAGAAAATGTCATTAATCGATTTATCAAAAAACGTTGCCCTTGGTATTGACATAGGCGGAACGAATACGAAATTTGGAGTTGTAAACCACCGAGGTGAAGTTATTGAAAAAGGACATCTGCGTACAGATGCCTACGAAACGGTGGAGGAATATATTGATGCTTTGTACGAAAATATCAATCCATTGATAGAAAGACACAGCAAAGAGAGGACCTTCGACGGAATCGGGATCGGTGCTCCTAATGGCAATTACTATACAGGAACCATCGAACAGGCTCCGAACTTACCTTGGAAAGGCGTAATTCCTTTTGGAAAATTGATGACTGAAAAATTCGGTCTTCCTGCAACCATGACCAATGATGCTAATGCAGCAGCTTTTGGTGAAATGCTTTTCGGGGCAGCTCGCGGAATGAAAGATTTCATCATGATTACTCTGGGAACAGGTGTAGGAAGCGGAATCGTATCCAGCGGAAAATTAATCTACGGACATGACGGATTTGCAGGAGAATTGGGACACACGATCGTAAAACCGGGCGGAAGAAAACACTGGAGCACAGGTTCTGAAGGAAGTTTGGAAGCTTACGCTTCTGCAACAGGAATCGCGATCACAGCAAAAAAAATGAGAGCAGAATTCCCGGAATCTATGCTGAATCAGTTTCCTGAAGAGGAAATTAATTCTAAAACGGTTCATGAATGTGCTTTAAAAGGCGATCTTATTGCTATTGAAGTATTCCGATATACAGGACAGAAATTAGGGGAAGCATTGGCGAATTTTGTCATGTTTTCTTCTCCGGAAGCTATTCTTTTATTTGGTGGAGTTATCAAAGCAGGAGATTTTATTTTAAAGCCTGCAAAACTTCATATGGAAAGAAATCTTCTTCCGATTTTCAGAAATAAAGTGAAATTGGTTTTCAGTGAACTGGACGAAGCGGATGCAGCTATTCTTGGCGCAAGTGCTTTGGTTTGGGAAAAATAACTGAAAGCTTTCTTAAATGATATTGAGCATCCTTTTTTAGGGTGCTTTTTTGTTTTTGTTAATTCTTTGTCCCACAGATTTCACAAATTTTCACAGATGTTTGCGCTTTATTTATATTTGTGTTTATTTGTGAATATATTTGTGGCTCGTATGTTTGTATTTATAAATATAAGTTACTTTAAATAATAAAACTAAGAGGCAGCAGAAATATTTTGTGAGAGGTAATTTTTATTAATATACCGGAAAAAGAAAGATTCTCTGTCTCTAAGTTTCTTTAAAATCTGAACAGTACTTAGGAAGTTTTTACATTCCGTATAAATGCGAGAAAAGATTACAAGAAACTGCAGTTTTTTCACTTAAAATTAAACATCATGGAAAAGCAATGTATCGGTATTGATATTTCAAAAGATTATCTAGACTGTTGTTTTGGAACTTCAGACAGCTTTCAAAATCAAAAATTTGGGAAGAGTAAAAGATTTAAAAATGACTATTGTGGATATAAAGAATTATTGCAGTGGTCGGATGAACAGAATGCCTCAAGAGAAGTATTTTATGTAATGGAAGCCACGGGCGTTTATTATGAGCATTTGGCTTATTTTTTAAATGAGCATCATTGTAAATTATCTGTGCTATTACCCAATATGGTGAAGCATTATTCCCGCAGTCTTAATGTGAAAACCAAGACAGATCAAAAGGATTCAGAGGTTTTATGCAGGTTAGGATTGGAAAGGAAATTAAGAACCTGGAATATGCCTACTAAAATTATGCGTGATTTAAAATTTTTAAGCCGTGAATACCGTGAAGTAAAAGCTAAAATCAATCAGGCTAAGAATCAGCTTCATGCAAAACATCACAGTCATGACTGCCCTGTCTCCACTCAAAAAAGGTTAAAAACACAGGTTTCCTTATTAGAAGTACAGGTATCGGAGATCGAGTCGGAAACTTAGGCTTTTAGTAATGTCTGATACAGAGTTTTCTGATAAAGTTAAAAAAATATGCAGTATTCCGGGAGTAAGTTTTATTACAACAATATGTATTATTGCAGAAACCAATGCCTTTGCGTTAATAACAAATGGAAGACAACTGGCAAGTTATGCAGGTTTAGATATTCAGCACAATCAGTCTGGGAATAAGGAAGGGAAGACAAGAATATCTAAAAAGGGAAACAGTTTTATCCGCCATTCTTTATATATGCCCGCTTTATGTGCAACCAGATTCAATCCGTTAATGAAAGAGTTTTATAACAATCTAAAAGACAGAAAACCTGTGAAAAAAATAGCAGTAATAGCAGTCGCAAGAAAGTTGCTCATTTTAATTTATAAACTTTGGAAAAGCAATATGGAATTTGATCCTAATTATATAGAAAATAAAAAAATAGACAGGGTTGCGCCTGCCTACACAGGATGAATAAATATTCTCCTTAAATAGTTTATACAAATATCTGAAAATATTTGGAAATGAACACAGTACCTTTTGTGTTTTATTTTAAACGCAAAGATTTAAATCTTTTAACTTCTGATTTTAAGGCTTACAAAGGCAAATAAATTTGCTGCGCAAAACTTGAACATCCGCTTTTTCAAATCAACTTGTTGATTCATCTTTGCTCCCTAAAATTTTGTCCCACGGATTTCACGAATTTTCACAGATGTTTGCGCTTTATATTTGCGTTTATTAGTGAACATATTTGTGGCTTTTGTGTTTTATTTTAAACGCAAAGATTTAAATCTTTTAACTTCTGATTGTAAGGCTTACAAAGGCAAATAAATTTGCTACGCGAAGCTTGAACATTCGCTTCTTCAAATCAACTTGTTGATTCATCTTTGCTCTCTAAAATATTCATTGTATTAAAATAAAATCTTTGCGTTAAAAAATTATCTCGCTGATTTTGCAGATTACGCAGATTTATCAACCTTTTTATTTTCTAAGTTGTCATCCTGAGCGCAAAGCAGTCGAAGGATTTTAATAATAAAATTCAGATTCCTCCTGAATGACAAAAACACTGTTGATTTTAATTTTAAATTGAATTTCGCCTACATGGTTCGTGTTTATTCGTGTAAAATATTTGTACAATTCGTGTTTAAAATAATTTGTCTCATCTATTATTGTAATTTGCGTTTAGGAGGTTTGATAAAGCATAAATTGAAAAAGTTTTTCCTATTTTTGATTAGTTTTTTCTGCGTTAAATTAATTTTTAAAAGAGAAACTATTTAAATACAATAATCAACTTAAAATGGATAACAATAATTTAGAACAGATCACTTTCGGAGGCGGATGTTTCTGGTGTGTGGAAAGCTGTTTCAACATGCTAAAAGGTGTAAAATCTGCCATTTCAGGATATTCCGGTGGTCATAAAGATAATCCGACTTACGAAGAGGTTTGTGGCGGAGAAACCGGTCATGCAGAAGTGGTACAGATCACTTATGATCCGGCAATTATTTCTTATGAGCAATTGATGGATGTTTTCTTTTTCCTTCACGATCCAACCCAATTAAACAGACAGGGAAATGATATCGGAACGCAATACCGTTCTGTGATTTACTATAAAGACGATGCTGAAAAGGCCAAAGCTGAAGAGGCGATCAAAGCATCTCAGGAATCAGGAAGATGGGCAGGAACATATGTCACAGAAGTAACGAAATTCGAGAAATTCTGGGCTGCAGAACAGTACCATCAAGGATATTACAATGAAAACCCGACACAGCCTTATTGCAGCGCTGTTGTTGGTCCGAAAATTCAGAAGTTTAAAAAACATTTCGGTGAATTGGGAATGTTGAATGAGGAATAAGATTTTAAATCTTCTTTAAGTTTTGACTAAAACCCGGTTTGATTTATAAATTTTTATAATTCGATCTCTATAAAATGAGCTTAGATTCCTGCGGAATGACAAACTGGATGGAGATAGAATAATATAAATCATAAAATAACAAAAGCGAAGATAAAAACCTCTTCGCTTTTTGTTTATAAAAAATAATCGTTTTAAATGAAGAAAAAATTAGTATCCCGGATTTTGTGTAAAATCTTTTGATGCATCAAGCGTTGCCTGAGGAATCGGGAAAATTCGTCTGTAAGGTTGAGAAGCTGGTTTTGCAGTTCCCGGAAGATCAAACTTACCGAATCTTATCATCGCTTTTCTTCTGTACATTTCCCAATACAATTCAAATCCTGACTCTCTCAATAATGTATTTGCGTCCAAAGAAGTAAGCGTAGCACCAGGAGTATTTCCTTTTAAAGCATCGTTCGTTCTGCTCGTTCTCAATTTATTAATATCAGCCAAAGCTCCAGACACGTTTCCGCTTCTGAAATACGCTTCCGCTCTCATTATGTAGATTGTTCCTAATCTGTACAATGGAACATCCATTCCGCTTGTTCCGTTGTTTCCTAAACTTGGGTCGAACTCGAATTTGAAGTTTCTTACTCCTCTGTTGATTTGAGCTTGAGTAAATACGGCTTCTGAAGGGTTATCAAAATTTAATTCAGGCGTAAAATCCGCTGCAAGTGTCGTATTTTTTTCTGTAAATAATTTATACACCTTAATTCTCCCGTCTGAAGTCATATCAAAGTCTCCGTTCGAAAGAATTTTTGGACCATATTGCTGACCAACCTGCAATCCTCTGTTAAAATGAAACCATGGTTTTCCCGTTCCTTCGACTTTACTTGTCGATGGTACGCTTACGTCTGTTCCGTCATTTCTGAACCATGTTCCATCAGCATATTGATACGTTCTCTGAAAACGAGGGTCATTATGATTTCCATCCCAAGAATAATAGAATTCCGGAGTGATACAATTTGCGTTTGTTCCTCTGTTGTCAGGAGAAGGTTTCTGGATTCTTTCCATTGACATATATGCCAAGTCATTATCCGAACCTTTGTCTGAGCCAGAAATCTTCTTCTGAACGATTGTAAAGATCATTTCCTTACTCGTATCATTATTGATATCAAAATTGTGGAAATAATTTGATTCTAAACTGAAGTTTGCATTATTAATCAACAAATCAGAATACATAATCACTTTATCCATATCCGTTCCTCCTCCATTTACAGCTTGTTCCAGAAAATTAAAATTACTCGCTGTTCTATTCTTCAAAACCGCCCTGTTCAGATACATATCTGCCAACAGCGCATAAGCAGCCTGCTTTGTGAATCTTCCCGCATGGGTATTCTGAGTTTTAATTTCAGCAAGATTTGGAATAAGTCCTTCCACTTCAGTAATTAAAGCATCAATTGTCGTTTCCGCTTTTCTGATTTCGATCGGAGCATTGATATTGTTCGGATCTCTGTATGGCGCCTGTCCAAACAAATCGATTGTTGTATAGGTATAATAAGCCAATAATCCTTTCGCTTCTGCTAAAAATAATGCTTTATTGGTTCCGGTACTTTTGTTGGCGCTTGATATTGCCGTTAAAGATTTTGTAATCCCGAAATTCAGTTGATTCCAAGTTGTTTTTACAACATCACTGTTGGCATCCCAAGAAAATTCGTGCATCGCTCTCCATTTTCCACCATCTCCCCAGTCGCTTCCTCTTGTTGGCAAGATTGCTTCGTCGGTAGAATATTCCTGTAGAGCAAAAACACTTCCATGGTCTACATACGTTCCTTCACCAAGCTGGCTGTAAGCTGCAGCCAAAGCCGCTTCAGGATCTGCAATTTCAGAACCTAAAACCTCATCGATCACTTTTTCATCCAGATTTGTACATCCTACTAAAGACAATACGGCAATGGATAAAACGATTTTATTAATATTAAAAAATTTAGATTTCATGATTTCTTTTAACTTAAATTAAAATTTAACAGTTGCTCCCAAAATGAAAGTTTTCGCAGACGGATACGTCGTGTAATCAATTCCCAAAGACTGGTTACCTCCAACTTGTTTGTTGGTATCAACAAGCGGATCATACCCTGTATAACTTGTAATTGTAAATAAATTCTGTGCACTTACATACAAATTGATACTTCTCAGGAATTTTAATTGTTTCATATCGAAAGTATATCCTAATCTTACGTTATTCAGACGAAGAAAGTCTGATTTTTCAAGATATAAAGAAGATAATTGAGGCTGGTTGGTAAAACTTGCTCCTGAATCGTAGAAGTTTTTCAACACGTTTCTGTCTGAAGCCAAGTTATTGATATTTAAATCTAATGCTGTATTATTAACCAAATAACCTCCCGTTTGTCCGATGAAAGAGAATGAGAAATCAAACTGCTTGTACTTCATGTAAGAATTAACTCCGAAAGTGAAATTAGGAATAGCACCTTCGAAAATTTTTCTGTCATTCTGATCGATTCTTCCGTCACTATTTATATCTTCATAGATGTATTTTCCGTTGGCATCAACTCCCAAATAATTGTACATATAGAAAGATCCGGCTTCGTAACCGTTTTTGTAGATATTCGCGGTAACTCCTGAAAGTCCGGGTCCTGAAACTTCTCCTGAATAAACTGCAGAAACAGGAAGATCTTTAACAACATTGTTTACCGTTGCTCCATTCACATCAAGATTCCAAGTGAAATTTTCGTTTTTAATAATTTCTGAACCTAAAGAGAATTCAAAACCTTTATTCACGATCTGTGCATCCACATTTCTCCAGACTGTACTTGTAGGACTTAAAGGGCTTGAAGGAATATTCAAGATAGGATCTTTCGTTGTTTTGTGGTAATATTCTAATGATCCGTACAATTTATTTCTGAATAAACTAAAATCTGCACCAATATTGGTTTGCTCTACAACTTCCCATTTCAGATCAGGATTTACCGTTCTGTTGATCGAAACTCCGTTGATAAGGTTTAAATTATCATATAAATAATATCCTGCAGCCTGCGTCAATGAAGAGCTCGCCTGTGTAATTTTGTTCGGAACTTCCTGGTTTCCGGTTTGTCCCCAACTTCCTCTTAATTTTAATTCATTAATGATTGAAGAGCCTTTCAGGAAATTTTCATTAGAGATCGTCCAACCTACGGCAACAGAAGGGAAATACCCGTATTTATTGTTCTTACCGAAACGTGTAGAACCGTCTGCTCTTAATGAAGCCGTTAATAAATATTTTTTATCAAAATTGTAATTTACTCTTCCGAAATACGACTGCAATTCGTTTTCCTGAGCATAACCTGCTGCCGGAACAAATGCTTTTCCTGAATACCCAGGGTTAATTTCCGGAGCAATTCCCGCTCCTTGAGCGGCAATATCTGTTAGTCCAAAATAAGTTCCTGTAGATTTGAATTTCTGATAAGAGAAACCTCCCAACGCACTAAAATTATGCTTGTTTAAGCTAAAATCATACGTTAAATAATGTTCCAAAAGCACATTATAAGAATCCAGATTTGCCTGAACATACATTCCTTTTGGCGTTCTGTCGGTAACATTCGGATACATGGTCGTATTTCTTTCCGACATTGTTTTATCGATCCCCAAATTGAATTTATAATTTAATCCCGGTAAAATCCTCAACGTCGCTTCTGTATTCCCCAACACTCTGAATGTATTGGTTTTATCAGTATAAACACTCAATAAATACAAAGGATTGTAATGAGCGTTCATATTGAAGTTGGTATAGTTTCCGTTTTCATCATATACAGAACGGGTAGGATTCGCCATCAAAGCGTGGATAATCAACTGTCCGTCCGATCCTGCATTTCCGCCATTCGGAATTCCTGTTTCTTTAATGTCACTCGCCGTAAGATTTACTTTAACTTTTAATCTTTTGTTATCGAAAAAAGATTCTTCTGCATTCAAACGAGCTGTTGTTCTTTTAAAACTACTGTTCAACACGATACCATCCTGATCCATGTGAGAAATTGATGCAAAATAATTCCCTGTTTCCGTAGCTTTTGAGAATGAAACCGAATGATTGGATGACACTGCATTTCTGTAGATTTCGTCTTGCCAGTCTGTATTTCCGCCGTGATCATACGCTTTATCTATTCCCGCTGATCTGTATTCATTGGCAGTCAATAAATCTAATTTTTTAATCACAGAAGAAAAACCTAAATACGTATCATACGTAAACATCGGCTCGCCTTTTTTACCTCTTTTTGTCGTTACCAAGACAACACCGTTTGAACCTCTCGCTCCATAAATCGCAGCCGCAGAAGCGTCTTTCAAAACAGTGATGGACTCAATGTCACTTGTATTTAAAAAGTTTAACGGATTTTTTGCCGATGTGTTTCCAAGACCAACATTCGGGCTTTGTGCGCTTACTGCATCATTACTCAAAGGGACACCGTCTACAACGAATAAAGGGGTACTTCCGCTTCTGATAGAACCAATACCTCTAATCGAAACATTCACTCCCGCTCCCGGTTCACCGCTCGACTGAACGATACGAACACCTGCGATTTTTCCCTGCATCAAATTATCAACGGAAATATTCATTCCTTCCTTGAAATTCTCTGCTTTCAATTGGCTTACAGCTCCCGTTAAATCTGATTTTTTCTGAGATCCATAACCCACCAAAGTTACCTCTTCAATAGAAGTTGCTTCTTTTTTAGATTTTAAATTAATAGAAACCGAAGTACTTGAAATTTTCACCATCTGTACTCCATATCCTTCGTAAGAAATGGATAATGTCTGCCCGATATTTGCTGAAATACTGAAATTTCCTGAAGCATCGGTAGTGGTTGTAGCGCCGGTTTCCACAACAGTGACTTTCGCCCCTTCAACTGTAGAACCCTCCTGATCTGTTACATTTCCGGTGATCGTTTCATTCACCTGCGAAAAAACAGAATGCGTTTTTGTAAATCCTTCTGCATGAGCTTGGTTTGCGACCAAAAAAATCAATGCGATCGGAATTAGTTTTTTAAACTTAAAAAAATTAATTTTGTGGTACATATCATTAAGTAAAGTAATTATAAACGTTGCCTGCTTAATAAAAATCCGCTGTTGTTCCCGCAACGGCGGTATTTTTTCTCACCTTTCGTTTCATTTTTCGGCATACAAAGTAAAAGGATATACCACGAAATCACTTTAACATAATATTATCTTAAAGTCAATAAAACATAAATATCCCAAAATGAGAAAATAAAATATCATTAATTATCAATGAGTTATGAAACTATAATTTTCTTCATTCACACAATCTTAAAAAACACTTAACATAATATATAAACTTTCAAGAATCAAGACTCGTTAATTTCGCCATTACAAAAATTGAAGTAATGAAAAAGGCAGTTTTCCTAGGTTTATATTTATCTTCATTAAACCTATTCTGGGCACAGTCTCAAAATTTAAATGATTTAAAAATCAATGAAATTCAGGTAATTGGTTCGCACAATTCTTATAAAAAGGCGATCCTTCCGGAAGTTTACAGTTATTTATCTAAAAAAGATACCCTGAATTTTCTTCCGAGAATTCAATATGAACACATTCCTATTCCACAACAATTGGATATGGGATTGAGAAATCTTGAAATTGATGTGTATGCAGACAGCAAAGGTGGAAAATATGCTCATCCAAAAATTTTAGATCTGGTAAAAACAACGCAGCCTTTCGATCCGGAAGGAAAAATGAAAAAACCGGGTTATAAAATGATTCATATTACGGATATTGATTATCAGACTTGGTATTATACGTTGGAAGATTGTTTGAAAGACCTGAAAAAATGGTCTGATGCACATCCTGATCACGATCCAGTTTTCATTACGCTTGAGCCAAAAGACGGAAAAGCCAATAAATTCGGAACAGAACCGGAACATTATACTTCAAAACTTTTCGATGATCTGGATAATGAACTGAAAAAATATTTAGGGAAAAATAAAATCATTACTCCGGATGATATTCGTGGCTCTTACAACACATTAAACGAAGCTGTTTTAAATAAAAACTGGCCGAAAGTGAAAGATGCAAAGGGAAAATTTCTTTTTGTTCTGGATAACAACAGCGAAAACCGTGACATTTATATGAAAGATCATCCTTCTTTGAAAGGGAGAATGGTTTTCACAAATTCAAGTCCGGGAACGCCTGAATCTGCCGTTATGCTGATGAATGATCCGAGTCCGAAAATTGCAGAATTGGTGAAACAGGGCTATATTATCAGAACAAGAGCGGATGCCGATACAATGGAAGCAAGAAAGGAGGATTATTCGAGATTTGAAAAGGCAAAGGAAAGCGGAGCGCAGATTATTACAACGGATTATTATCAGCCGAGCAAACTTTTTAAGTCAAACTATAAAATTAGTTTTGACAATAATACTTACGAAAGAAAAAATCCGGTGAACGGAAAATAGAACATTTTTTACGATTAGATTTACTAGGAAAAGGCTGTCAGATTTTTGATGGTCTTTTCTGTTTTTTGTTTACTCTCCCGCAGATTTACACAGATTTTTTTGTTTCTCGCTGATTTGGCGGATTGCGCAGATCTCTTTTAAACACGAATGAAGCTAATGTTTTTCACAAATAAACACAAAGAAATTGAACGCAAACATCTGTGTAAATCTGTGAGATCCGTGGGAAAGAAAAAATCACAGTCGTCTTATCTCCTGCTTCTTCAAATCTATTTCGAAATGATCTGCAGGATCGCCGTTTGAAAGCAAAGAAAGTATTTTAAATACAGATTTCAGTTTCACAATAAATAAATCCTTTGATTGATTCTCCTGATATAGTTTTTCCAACGTTTGATATTGCTGCAATCTCTCTTTCGGAATGTCTTTTTTTGCTAATTCATCGGCAGATTGAAATTTATATAAGTCAAGTAAAACATCTTCGAAATTCCATTTTCTGAAGATTTCAGAGTTGATTTTTTTCTGCTTTAACTGATCTTTATCTTGAATTAATAACAACAGGTCTTCTCCATTCAACTTTTCAGCTTTTTCGACGAAATCTTTCGGCCAATCATCGGGAATCATTCTCAAACGAACCAGTTCTTTTAGATGAAACAACATAAAATCATGATACGATTTCGACTGTAAAATATCTTTATTCCAACGGGTTTTGCTGCTGTCTTTTTTTAAGGCTTCATATTCTTTTTCGTAGAGTGGAAATAATTCATCAAAATTGGGAACATCATTTAAAACTTCCGTTTGCACTTCCAGCTTTCCAGAAGATTTAATTGTGAGAATTTTGTACGCAGGAAGATAAGCCGCCAACGAAGGAACCTGAACATTCACCAACATTTTATCTCCAAATTTTCGAATTCCTGTGTCATTGATGTGCATATGTCCCGCAAAATGAACCTGTAAACCAGCTTCAGCAAAGGCTTTTGCCACTTCTTCATCCGGAAACTCGCTCTAACTGCCATTTTTTTTCACCCAACAGATTTTTAATTTCACCTGTCGCTCCATCATTAAAATCGATCATCGGATAATGAGTGAAGGCAATGACTGTTTTTCCGTTGGTTTTTGCTTCCTGCATAATTTTTCTTACCCATTCGATCAAATGTTTTTTATTCTTCAAAACATTGTTGTAACCGATACTTGCGCCTTTATAATTTGAAGCATTTTTGGGATTTTCATTTATATTTTTCGGAATGTAGGTATTTCCGTCGATCGCAATCATCCAAATTCCTTTCACAGGTTCGACAACATAACTTAAATCCGGAACAGAAAAACCTTTTTCAACTTCATACATTCTCTTGGAATAATCGGCGTTTTGCAAAGCTTTTTCATAGGAATAATTTTTAAAAGAACCGGAATCAAAAGGCGTGCTCCAAAATAGATTTTCTTTTTTAGGATAAAAACCGAAGTCTTTCAATTCCTCTAAAATTTCCAGATATCCGGATTCTGAGATGTCTTTTGTAATGATTTTCTTGCTGATTTTTCCGATATTTTCTGTGCTGTAAATTCCCAGTGGATGTCCGTCCTGTCCGAGAAAATCATCTTTTCCGGCATCCTGCCGAAACGGACCAACCGGATCATGATTTCCTGTCGTAATATAAAAATCAATCCCGTAATTTTTGTGATATTGATCTAAAATTTTGTTTAATCCGCGGATGTTGTATGCTTGTCCGTCATCCGAAAAATCTCCGGGCATCGCGACAATTTTGATTCCTTTTTTCGCAATATCGTCCAATGCTTTTAGGAAAGCAAAATAGTTTTCATTAAAAATTCTGGTGGAATGCAACTGAGAATCCATCGTTCTCAGAATCGTTGGTTTCCCTGTTTTAGGATTGATAATTCCTTTAAAATCGTTATCCGAAAAGCTTCCAAACAAATCCTGAAAATGCACATCCGAAAGAAAAGCGATCTGTATAGGTTTCTGCTGAGCCGAAAATATAGAAAACGTAAAAAGTAAAAATGAGAATATTCCTTTATTCATCTTATAAAATAAAACGAAATTAAAGGAATATTACGTGAATTGTTTTAACTGGATTTTAAATAATTGTGAAGGAATATTATTCTGCGACTTGGATTGAGTCTATATTTTTTCCTGCATATTTTTCAATCATAAACGAAGTCGACTTCTTTAATTCTCTACCATTATCCGGATCTATCCCGTCGTTTGTAAAAAATTCTACCTCTCCGTTATATTTTGAATACCACGTTTTTCCAAGGGAATTATCAACAGTCATCGTGTCTTTTCTTGTTATCCTTCTCAAATATTTATGTTGTTGTTTGTCCATTGCAACAACTTTAAATTCAGGACTTATATAACTGCTATCCGTACCAATGTATTCTTCCCCATTCCAATACATATAGCTTTTTTCAGTATCAAATTTTGAATTCATAAAACCAAATGTATTTCTGTTATTTTTATCGATAGGATTTGAAAATACAACACCTCCAGTAACAAGGAGTGCAACAAAAACAAATTCTAATACACCTAATCCGTTTTTCTTCATGAAATCAGGAACATTAAAATTCGGGTTGTTCGTTATTTTAATAATAATATTAAAAATCTTTTCTGGTACAGATACTTCTTCTCCATCTAAAAGAAATTTAACTGACGTAGTATTTTCTCCTTCCCCTTCAATTTTCTTTTCATATGTGTAATTAAAGTCTTTAAAATCATCATATCCGATATATTGACTTAGTTTATCCAGCTTATATGGTTCAATATTAACATCGCTATTATTTTCTATAAAAGCCTCATAATATCTGATAAGAGTTTTTTCCGAAATTTTAAAGTCATGATTATCTTCAAGCCTTCCCCAAAGATAAAAAGCTAAACCACTTTTTGTGTCTTTTTGTGACTCTCTTTTAGCTTGTTCAAATACCTCATGAATCAGTAGTTTTCTTTTGGACATAATTAGTTTTTAAGGGTATTACAAAATAGAAGATTTTCTACCGTGTCGCATTACGGGTTTCCGTAACGAATTCCTGTCCATTTTCTGTCTATTGATGTCCATGTTTTGTCTAACACATGCGTCACTTCTTGTCGCATCTTTGCTTCAGAAAATCAGTGATAAACAAAACATTACAAAAACAAATTTACAAAACTGATTTCAAAAACACCAGATAAAACGGAAGAAAACTCCGGGTTGGGAAGCAGATGTTTCTCTTCCGTTTTTGAAGGTTCACTTCCCAAAAAATTTAAGAAGCGCTTCGAAATTTTAAACGTGTACTGCTCATGAGAAAATCATGAGAGGAAGAAAAATATTTCAAAATCTTAAAATTTTTAAACAATGTTACAATTAATATTGATGCTATTGGGAATGGCATTCGGACATAATAATGCAAATACATCATCATGTAATCACGATAATAACGGACAACCAACCACTCAACTTACAAATCCAGGTGGCGGAACTGATCCGGGAACGGGAACTGACCCAGGTGACGGAACAGGGGGGCCGGGGAACGGCGGAAGCACAGGGGGTAATACAGGACAAAACCCTCCTCCGTTTACACAACCATAATTAATTATAAGAGCAGATCATTTAAATCTGCTCTTTTTTATTTACTTTGTAGTTCAAAAACTAACAAAACCTATGAAAAACTATTTTTTACTTATTTTTATAATATTCTTTTGGTCTTGCAGCAAAAAAACAAATAATCAAGATCAAAGTATTGCCAATATTTATTATAAAAAAGCAAAGAAAATCGACAATGATTCCGCTTTTTATTATTTTAATCTAGCAAAGAATTCATATTTAGACATTAAAGACTCTTCCGGAGTTGGTCGTTCATTAGTAAATATGGCTATTATTCAGCATGACCGTGGTGATTATTATGGAAGTATTGAAACTTCCCTTGAAGCAAATAAGTTTCTTAGAAAATTGGAAGACAGTATAATTAGATTTTCATTGGCTTCAAATTACAATAGTATGGGAATTTGTTCATCTTATTTGTATGAGTTTGATAATTCTGTAAAATTTTACAAAGAAGCACTGAAGTATGTAAATGATCCCGAAAGCAAATATCTTTATCATAATAATTTTGGTGACGTCTTAACGACTTTAGGAAAATATAGACAAGCACAACAAAACTTCGAAATAGCTCTTCAAACAAAAACTAAGATCAATTATGCAAGAGCATTAAATAATCTAGCAAAAGCAAAATATTATGAAAATAAAAACTATAATCCTCTTCCAGAATTTTTTGAAGCTTTAAAAATTAGGCAAGAACAAAATGACGCTTTTGCTCAAAATTCAAGTTATGCGACATTATCTGATTATTTTTTTGACAAAGACAAGGCAAAGTCTCTTGATTATGCAAAAAAAATGTTGAAAATATCAACTAAAAATAATAGTAAAGAGGATCAGTTACAAGCCTTACAAAAAATAGTCAATTTAGATAATAAAAATTATTTAAGTTATTTCAGACAATTTCAAGTATTAAATGATAGTTTACAGATATTAAGAACTAAAACAAAAAATCAATTTGCAGTTGTAAGGTATGATGTAGATCAAAAAAACACTGAAAATCAAAATCTAAAACTTCAAGACACTGAAAATAAAATTAATATTTTATATCGAAATGTCGTTTTAATAATCTTATCATTACTATTAATTATTGCATTCTTCTGGTACAAAAAAAGAAGAAAACGCCTTCAACAAGAAAAAGAGCTCGAAGTCAAAAACACGCAACTCAAAATATCGAAAAAAGTTCATGATGTGGTTGCTAATGGGATTTATCAGGTGATGACGAAGATTGAAAATCAGGAACATTTTGATAAAAATGAAGCGCTGGACGAACTCGAATTTGTTTACGAAAAATCGAGAGATATTTCCTACGAAAAAACAGATCCTAAAAATGATGAGAAAGATTTTAGCGAAAAAATATCAGAATTAGTCGGTTCTTTTAAAAATGAAACCGTGAATACTTATATCGCCGGAAACGAAAAAGGTATCTGGAAAAACACAAAGGAATCTACTCAGGAAGAAGTGTATCAAATCGTTCGGGAATTGCTTGTCAATATGAAAAAACACAGCCAGGCAGATCGCGTAGTTTTCAGATTTGAAAGAGAGAATAACCTCATCAAAATCTTTTACACCGACAACGGGATCGGAATTTCCGGAGATGTAATTTATAAGAATGGCCTATCTTCTACGGTTTCCCGTATAGAAACTATCAACGGAGAAATTATTTTTGACACCAAAATTGAAAAGGGATTGAAGATCAATATTTCATTTCCTGTTCTTAAAAACTAAAAAAGAATGTTCAAAAAAATTTTAATCGCAGAAGACCACGAAAGCATCAATTTGTCTGTACAGAAAACATTGGAGGATCTCAACATTCCGAATGTTGATTATGTGTATTATTGTGATGATGCATTGGCAAAAATTCAGAAATCAATCCGTGAAAACGAACCTTACGACCTTCTGATTACCGATCTTTACTATGAAGAAGACCATCGGGAGCAGGAAATTAAAGACGGTAGAGAATTGATTCAGAAAGTAAAAGAAATTCAGCCTTCTTTAAAAGTGATTGTTTTTTCTGCCGAACACAAATCCGGAGTTATAGATTCGCTTTTCAAGGAATATGAAATTAACGGTTATGTACGAAAAGCTAGAAATGATTCTAAAGAGTTGAAAAAATCCATCGCATCGGTTTATATCGACGAAAATTATTTGTCTCTTGATATGAAACAGGATGTGAAAAAATTCAACAGTTATGAGTTTTCGGCATACGATATTACGTTGGTTTCTCTTCTTTCTAAAGGAATTTTACAGAAAAATATTCCTACTCATCTTCAGGAAAAAGATATAAAACCTTACAGTTTAAGCAGTGTTGAGAAAAAACTAAACAGCTTAAAAGAAGACCTCGAAGTCACAAGCAACGAGCAATTGGTCGCCTTTTGCAAAGACATCGGAATTATTTAAAACAAATTTTTCAAGCCTATTTAATAGAAACCTTTCAAAAAATGAAAGGTTTTCTTGTTTTTTGCCGGTTTTACGGATTCCCGTAAGGATTGGATTTTAAAGGGTTATACTTTTGGAGTGTTAAACAATTTAAATTAAATGCTATGAAAAAGTATTACGTAAACAAAAAAGCTCAAAGCAATTGTGATCATGAAGTACACCAAGAAGATTGCATTTATCTGCCATCTACAGAAAACAGAAAATACCTTGGTCAATTCTCTTCCTGTAAAGATGCAGTAGAAGAAGCAAAAAAGGATTATTCTAAATCAAATGGCTGTAAAACATGTTCTAAAGAATGTCATACAAGCTAATAATTTTAAACTCAAAAATATGGAAACTCAAATTCAACATGAAACTACATTCTATCAGGATAGTTTCTGTCACCGTTACTCAATCTAGATATATAACACAATCGAAAACCTATGCGATGAGAAACATTTCCTCTGTTCATATTTTTGAAATTAAAAAAAGCAGAGCCATTCCTATTTTAATGATTCTTTTTGGAATTCCATTTCTTTTTTCTGGAGATATTTTTTGGATTGGTTTAATATTAATCATTTTAGGAATATTAATACTGTTATCCATTAAAAATGAATTTGCAGTAAGAATTAGCACTAATGCGGGAGAAGCAAACAGCATTGTGTCAAAAAACAAAGATTACGTTCAAAAAATTGTATCTGCATTGAACGATGCAATTATTCACAGAGGATAATCAACTCAACATTAAAAAATTAAAATTACCATGAAAAAACTATTACTTACAAGCTTACTAGGTTTAGGCTTATTATTACCGACAACTTATTCAGCATCTACAGACCACACGTCTTCAACAACAGAATTTTTTGCAAAAAAAGGAAAGAAAAAGAAATCGGGTGCTAAAAAAAGCAGAAAAAGCAAAAGGAACAAAGCAAGAAGTTCAAGATCTTATTCTCAAAGTAAAGGCTGTACTTATAATGGTCATGCTTTAACGCTTGGTCCGAGAGGCGGATGCTATTATTACTCAGGAAGCAGCAAAGAATATGTAGACAGATCTTATTGTTCTGGTTGTAACTAAAT
This sequence comes from Chryseobacterium ginsenosidimutans, assembly GCF_024807225.1. Lineage (GTDB taxonomy): Bacteria > Bacteroidota > Bacteroidia > Flavobacteriales > Weeksellaceae > Chryseobacterium > Chryseobacterium ginsenosidimutans. Next base: position 468,363 of record NZ_JANUCO010000001.1, on the reverse strand, counting down.
TTTCAAAAGCCCGATAAAAACATAACCATGAAATACCTTATCATAATCGCCGCACTTCTCTGTTTCATCGGCATTTTCGAGCTGCCTTACGGATATTACACATTTCTCCGGGTTTTAGTTTCGTTTATGGCATTGGTCATTATTGTTAATGAATTCAGAACCAGAAGTTTTTGGCTTATTGCATTCTTACTCATCTTTGTAATATTCAATCCGATTATTCCCATTTACCTTTATTTAAAGTCACTTTGGCTCATGATTGATATTGTTGTCGGGCTTTTGTTTCTCTATTATTTCTACACCTTACTCCCGAAAAAGAAAGTAAAAGAACCTGAAATCATTGACGTGAAACATCAGGAAATTCCCAAAACCCGAGACCGAATAATTAAATAAAAACTATGGAAACCATACAAATACCTGAAAATCTCAAAGCTCATTTTCTAAGATTATATCAAATGGCAATCTGCGACGACGATTTCAGTCCTTTAGAGCTTAAAATGCTTTATAAATCAGCAGAAGAAAGAGGAATTCCACCTAAAAAACTGGATGAAATTCTTTTAAATCCCATCAATTCAAAATCATTAATTCCCGAAACGATTGAAGAAAAAGTAGAATATCTATTTGATCTCACGGTAATGATCTGGGCAGATGGAATTGTTTCCGAAAACGAATATTCGGCGTTGAAAAAATATGTCGCAATGTTCGGCTTTATGGAGGAAAACGTGAAAGATATTTCAGATTATTTCATCGAAGCTGTAAAGCAAGGAAAAACAAAAACTGATATTCTCAATGATCTAAAAAGCTAATTAACCATGAATACTATGACAACCAATATTAAAAACCTATTCCGATTAAAGCCCGTCCCAATCGATGATTCGAAAGACGATACCGTCACATTTCAGATGGAGACCAATTCTGAATCCACGGAAGAAAACAGAAAGAGAAGTTACCATGAAAACGGCTACAGAGACAGTACCCGAAACAACGGAAATCACACCGCCTTATCCATCTGTCTGGATGCAATCTATTCTAAATTTCAAAATGAAGAAAAAGAACTTGTCGAAAAACAGAAAAAATTAAAAGAACCTTACCTCAACGAGCAGAAAAACAAGGAAACCGAGATCAAAGGACTCACTGTTTCTCTTGACAATAAAGAAGATCAATTAAAAAATATTGGTGAAGATATTGAAGCTGTTCAGGATAAAATTGAAAAGATAAAATTCGAGATTAACGATCTTCCAAGAAATCCCGAAACTTATAATGTTAAAGCCACAAAAGGAGCTTCTACAAAGTTTTGGATTGGATTAATTATTTTGATTCCGATCAGTTTATACCTTTTCACTTTTTACATTTCTACTTCTTATTCGGCATTCTTCAAAAATTTTGACACTACCGGAAACATCATTCAGAATGTTTTGGATGCACAGGCTTTCAATAAAGCGTGGGACGAAGGTCCTTTGGAAGGTGCTTTTGTGACATTGATCCCGTTTGTCTTTTTAGGATTGGGATATTTGATCCATATGTTTGGTGAGAACAAAAGTTTCGTCAATTATTCCAAAGTCGCCTTACTTTTCATAATAACATTCGTTTTTGATGCGATTTTAGCCTACGAAATTGAATCTAAATTATATGAATTAAACAAAACCTTCAACTCCTCTCCTTTCGATCTTTCAATAGCTTTTACAAAAAATCAGTTTTGGGGAATTATTTTCGCCGGGTTTATTGTTTACATTATTTGGGGACTTGTTTTTGATTTTGTTATGAAGGAGCATAAAGAAAAAGATAAGATCAAACACGAGCAAACAAAAAGGCAGCAAGACATCTTGGTTTATCAGGAAAAAATCGGAGATCATGAGAAACACAAAGAAGAGGTTCGTACAGCTATCGGAGGCATCAAAGAAATGATTGCTAAAGCAAAAGGCAGAATCGAGGAGCTTCAGAATATTATTGATGGTACTATTATCCCCACAAAAGATTACAAATTGTACGCTTCAGAATACATGCAAGGCTGGATTACGAATATTAATGAAAGAATTCACTCTCAGAAACTAGTCGAAGAATGTATGGAAAGATACAACGCCAATCTCAAGAAAGTTGGAGCAAGCTCCGATAGCCAGAACACTGTTTACATGTCAATTTTATAAAAACTGTTATGAAAAAAATAATGTATTTCTTACTCTCTTCCGCACTTTTTATTCAGTGTGGAAAACCTAAAGAACAGGTTCAGGGAGTTTCGGCTTCTGTCAGCAATACTGCTCATCTTAAAAATTTAAATGTAAGTGTTCTGATCGATCTTTCCGATAGAATTGATCCCGAAAAAAATCCGAACCCGACAATGGAATATTTCCAGCGTGATGTGGAATATATCAAAGCCATAGACAAAGGGTTTTTAGACCACATTAAAACCAAAAGAGTAATTCAGTTGAATGATCAGATGCAGGTTTTCTTCAATCCGGAACCTTCCGATCCGAAAATGAATGAACTGACAAAAGAATTGAAAGTCTCTTTTGATAGAAACACAACAAAAGACAATATTAATCTCGTCGATAAAAAATACTCGTCTTTACCATTGCAAATTTATCAGTCTGCCATAAAAGACAAGCAATATGTTGGTTCCGACATTTGGGAATTCTTTAAAAACAAAGTGAAAGATTATTGTGTTAAAGATAATCATCGAAATATCCTTTTCATTTTAACAGACGGCTATATTTATCATAAAGACTCCAAGTTTTCTGAAGGCAAAATGACTTCATATCTGACTCCGGAATTAGTAAAATCATTAAAACTGAATACTTCAGATTTTAAAGCAAAAATTCAGGATAAAGGTCTAGGTTTTATTAAAGCTAATGATGATTTAGACAACCTAGAAGTTATTGTTTTGGGCATCAATCCGGTGAAAGGAAATCCGTTCGAAGGTGATGTCATCAAAGAATACTGGGAAAACTGGTTCAAAGAAATGAAAATCAAGAATTATCAGATAAAATCGGCTGATCTCCCATCGAATCTTGAACCTATTATTTTAAAAGCTATTTCCGGAAAATAAAAACACTCTATATATTTTACTTATCAAAAAAAGCGAAGAATAATTTCCTCGCTTTTCTTTATTTTCTAAACATCTCCGTGTGCGGAATGTCGTCTTCCAAATATTTTTTTCCTGTATCTACAAATCCAAAATCTGAATAGAATTTCAATAGATAATCCTGTGCAGAAATTCTGATTTCAGAAGTGTGGAAACGGTTTTCGATGGTTTCAACAGCGTATTTTATCAACAGTTTTCCGAGACTTTTTCCTCTCGCTTTTTCTGTTGTTAACACTCTTCCTAATGAAGTTTCATCGTACTTTATTCCTTTATCAAAAACTCTACAGTAAGCCAAAACATCTCCATTTTCTTCCGCCCAAATATGAATGGCTTTCTGATCATAATTATCTAGATCCGGATAAGGACAGTTTTGTTCGATCACAAAAACATCGATTCTCGCTTTTAAAACCGCATATAATTCAGGAACAGTAAATTCTTCGAAAGTTTTGATTTTCCAAATAATATTACTCATTGAAATTCACGTGATTATTGATTAAAAACTCGTTTGTTTTCTGAATGAAATTCAGAATTTCGTCTCCACCAGTTTTCTTTTCCGCTGAGGTCACATAGATTTCCGGTAGGTCTTCCCAAGTTTTGTGAAGCTCAGCTTTATAATTTTCTACGTTTTTAATCGCAATATTCGGTTTCAGCTTGTCAACTTTTGTGAAAACAATTGAAAACGGCACTCCACTTTCACCACACCATTGGATAAATTCAAGGTCAATTTGCTGCGGCGTATGTCTCGAGTCTACCAACACAAAAAGATTAACTAAATTTTTTCTGTTTAAAATATAATTGGTGATCAGCTTTTCAAAATCTTTTCTGATCGACTTCGAAACCTTTGCATATCCGTAACCCGGCAAATCGGTCAAATACCAACTTTCATTAACTAAAAAATGATTAATAAGTTGAGTTTTCCCCGGAGTTCCGGAAGTTTTGGCCAAATCTTTATGATTCATCATTGCATTAATCAACGACGATTTTCCAACATTAGATCTTCCGATAAAAGCATATTCTGCCATATCAGGTTCGGGACATTCCTGCCATTTTCCGCTGCTTTTTACAAATGTTGCTGTTTTAATAACCATTTTCTAGATTCTTTTTTAGAAAAATAAACCATTAAGAAAGCTCCTAATGGTTTATTTATATTTTATTTTTAAACTTTATCTTTTACCCAGCTGTAGAGAATTTCGTTGAACTCGTCTGGTTTTTCCATCATCGCTGCATGTCCGCATTTATCAATCCAGAAAAGCTCTGAATTCGGGATAAATTTGTGCATGTCTTCTGCAACTTCAGGAGGTGTTACATTATCCTGTTTTCCCCAGATCAGACACGTTGGTGTCAAAATTTTAGGGAGATCGTTCAGCATATTGTGTTTAATTGCGCTTCTCGCCAACATCACGGTTTTGATGCCTTTCATCCTGTCATTCACCACGCCAAAAACTTCATCTACCAAATCTTCGGTTGCCACAGACGGATCATAAAAAACCTCTTCCGTTTTCTTTCTTATGTAGGAACGGTCGTTCTTTCTCGGAAAACTATCCCCGAAAGTTCTTTCATACAAACCTGAACTTCCCGTAAGAACAAGATTCTTAACCAAATCGGGTCTTGCCAAGGTTAAAATAAGACCGATGTGACCTCCCATTGAGTTTCCTACAATAGTAACAGGTCCGGAAATATTACTTTCTATAAACTTGACAATATATTTTGCGATCGTGGTAAGATTCGTATTGAGTACCGGCAAATCGTAGATCGGCAACTGAGGAACATATACTTTGAAACCTCGGTCTGAAAAAAAATCTACCATCTTATCGAAATTACTCAACCCACCCATTAAACCGTGCAACAGCACCAATGGATGTCCTTCTCCCGCCTCAACAAAAGTATATTTCTTTTCTTTTTTTGTACTAAATATCATAAGATGCCTTAATAAAGCCTTGCAAAAATACAAATTAAACCTCAAAAATATTTTGATTACCCTAATTTAAAATAAAAATAATATAATAACCTATTATTTAACTTTTTTTTTGAAAATCTCTTTATTATGGCGCAAATAATACCTTTTTCAAACAGCGAAATATCAAATACTTACATAGCAAAATCTCAATCTTTAATAAAACTTATTAACATTGAGTCAAAAAGTGGGAAAAAGTGGGAAATTTTGGAAATTATTATATAAATTTGCTCCAAATGAAAAGTTTCATTGGAACATATGAGTGTAAAATTGACGACAAAGGCCGTTTAAAAGTACCTTCATCTCTTATCAAACAGATGGAAGACTTCGAAGACAAGGCATTTGTAGTCAAAAGATCTGTGTTCCAACCTTGTCTGGAAGTTTATCCTATGAATGCATGGGATAAAGTGATGGGCAAAATTAATAAACTAAACAGATTCATTAAAAAGAATGCTGATTTCATTAGAATGTTTACGGCAGGAGTAAAAACTGTAGAACTGGATAACGCAGGAAGATTACAGATTTCAAAAGATCTCACTGTTTTCGCAAGTCTTCAAAAAGATATTGTGATTACAAGTGCAGGAGAATTATTCGAAATCTGGGATAAAGAAGCTTATGAGAAAGTAATTTCTACCAATGAAGTTGATTTTGCGAGCCTTGCCGAAGATGTAATGGGAGCCTTCGATGAAGAATAACCACGCTGATTATTAAAAAAAGGCGTAAAAAAACACAACTTAGACATGTATCATAACCCCGTTTTGCTGAAACAAAGTGTTGATGATTTGGTAACGAATCCGGATGGAACATATGTAGACTGTACTTTTGGTGGCGGAGGTCATTCAAAAGAAATATTGAGCAGACTTTCCGACAAAGGAAAACTGTTCGGTTTCGATCAGGACTTAGATGCTCTTAAAAATACAATTGATGATTCAAGATTTACATTAATTAATCAAAATTTCAGATTTCTGGAAAACTCTTTGTTGATGTACGGAGTTCCGAAAGTGGATGGCGTTTTGGCAGATTTAGGAGTTTCTTCTCATCAGTTTGACGAAGCAGAAAGAGGTTTTTCTACCAGAAGCAACGCTCCTCTCGATATGAGAATGAACGTAATGCAGGGTCTTGATGCCAAAAGAGTCATCAATGATTATGAGGAAGAGCAGCTTGCAAATATTTTTTATTATTACGGTGAACTCAGAGAATCGAGAAAATTAGCCAGAGATATTGTTCACCACAGAAAAATTAAAGCCATCAATACGACGGAAGATCTGAAAAAATTATTCAATTTTCTTCCGCCGCATAAGATCAATAAGTTTTATGCACAGCTTTTTCAGGCGATAAGAATTGAAGTAAACCAGGAACTCGAAGTTTTAAAAGAAATGCTTGTTCAGGCTTACAATGTTTTAAAACCGGAAGGAAGATTGGTCGTAATTTCTTATCATTCTCTGGAAGACAGATTGGTAAAAAGATTTTTGAAAAACGGAATGTTTGAAGGTGAACCGCAAAGAGACATTTACGGAAATTATCAAAAAGCATTTGAATTGGTAAAGAGCAAAGCGATTATTCCCGACGATAAGGAAATCGAAGAAAACTCCAGAGCCAGAAGTGCTAAAATGAGAACAGGAATAAAAATATAAATAATGAGCAATGGGTAATAAGTAATTTTAAATATTACACATTACTAATTATCTATTACTAATAAATAAGGTGGCAAAAAGAACAACAACAAATCGCCCTCAGAAGAGATTAACTTTTATAGATATTATAAAAGGAAATTTCCTGAACCGTGATGAGATAAAAGTACATTACAAGTATTTTTTATTGTTGTTTATCCTAATGATGGCGATGATTTACAGCAATCATCTCGTCAATAAGAAAATTAAAATTGTTAATGCTTTAAAAGAACAAACAGAAGAATACAAATCGAGAAACGCTTACGCCCAAAGTAAGCTTATCAAAGTAAAAATGGAATCAGAATTGGGGAAAGAAGTTGCCAAGGACTCTTTAATGACCTTGGAAAATCATCCTCATAAATTGCTAATAAAACTGGACAATACAGATGCAAAAGCCAAGTGAATACGACAACAAACGTAAGAATACGTTAAGGTGGGGCTACCTCTTCGCAGTGGTGGCTTTGTGCGTATTTGTACTGTTCCTGGCGAGAATTGTGATTCTTCAAAACACCAATGTTCAGGAGATCAAAGACGATTATATTAACAAAAATTATCGTACAGCAACTCTTAAAGCCGCCCGTGGAAATTTATTTGCTTCAGACGGTTCTATTTTGGCAACAACGGTGATGCGTTATGATATCTTTCTTGATTTTAAAACAATGAAGGATACCATTTACACCAACAACATTGGTGCTTTAACAGATTCTTTAAGCAAAATGTTCGGAAAACCGAGAAGTGAATTCAGAAAAAAGTTTGACGAACAAAGAAGTAAAAAAAACCAATACTACACTTTGGCGAGAGGATTGGATTTTGATCAATACGACAGAATCAGACAATTCCCGATCTTTAGAAGAGGTAAAAATAAAGGCGGTTTCATTGTAGACAGAAACTACAAAAGAGAATTGGCAACTTCAGAAATCGGAGCCGGAACCATCGGAATGGATGATGGCGAGCATAAAGCAGGATTGGAAGGTGCTTTTTCAAAATATTTAAAAGGAACCGACGGAAAAAGATTAGAACAAAGAATTAATTCTTCTCAATGGAAGCCAATCGATTTCTGGAAAGTTCAGGAACCAACTGATGGTGAAGATGTTTACACAACGTTAGACCTTAGAATTCAGGATATTGCACATTCGGCTCTTCAAAAACAACTTATCAATTTCGAAGCAAAACACGGAACTGTAGTTGTTATGGAAGTTGCAACGGGAAAAGTTCGCGCTTTGGTTAATTTAAGAAGAGATGACGACGGAAATTATGTCGATTCATACAATTATGCTTTAAAAGATAATATCGAACCTGGTTCTACTTTCAAAACAATTTCTTTGTTAGCAGCGATGGACGACGGTTTTATCGATGAAAATACTACGGTAGATGTAGGAAACGGAGTTTGGGTCTATTCAAAACAGAGAATTTCAGACGGGCACGGTGGCGGAATTTACGACATCAGTGATGTTTTGGCAAAATCGAGCAACGTGGGATCAGCGAAATTAATTACAAAATATTACGCAGAGAAGCCACAAATTTTCCTTGATCATTTAAGACGTTGGAAACTATTCGACAAAATGGATCTCGAACTTCCGGGAATCACAAAACCAAGAATTGTAACTCCCGAAAACAAAAGATGGAACGCCGCAACATTAGCATCCATTGCATACGGATATTCAACGAATATCAATTTGTTACAATTAACAACTTTCTACAACGGAGTTGCGAATGGTGGTAAAATGCTGAAGCCTTTATTCATCGATAAAATAATGAAAGACGGAAAGGTAATGTACACTGCAAAACCCGAAGTAATGGTTGATAAAATGGCTTCCGAAAAGGCCATCAAAATGATGACGAGTGCTTTAACAAAAGCCGTTGAAAAAGGAACAGGGAAAAGTATTTTCACGCCGAATTTAAAAATGGCAGGAAAAACAGGAACCGCAAGATTTGAATATTGGTTGCCTGGTCCGATGAAATACCGTGCATCTTTTGCAGGTTTTTATCCGGCTGATAATCCGAAATATACGTGTTACGTGATGATCAGTGAGCCCAATACGGCAAAAGGGTTTTACGGAGCAACCGTTTCAGCACCGGTGTTTAAGGAAATTGCAGGAAAAACATTCCTGAAAACCCCGCAAAACGTTGAAAAAGAAATGCTTGTCGACCGAAAGGTAAACCTAAACAAAATGGTTGAACCCAATGTGAAAGTAGCAGTTAATAATAAACAAATGCCAAGCGTGGTTGGATTAATCGGTAAAAACGTGATCCCGCAATTGGAAAATTTAGGCTATCGTGTCGATTTCAAAGGAGTTGGAAGAATCACAGAACAATTCCCGCTGGAAGGCACTACAATCAGTAAAAATCAGAGAATTTATTTGTCTCTGCAGAATTAAAATATAAAGCATCAAAAAAATGCAATTAATTGAATTATTAAAAAGAATTCCAGTATTAGAAATTCACGGTGACGAAACTCGTGAGGTTTCAGAATTGGTTTTCGACAGCAGAAAGGTTACGGAAAACTCTTTGTACATCGCAATGAGAGGAACTGTTGTGGATGGACATTCATTTATTGCATCTTCTATTGAAAAAGGCGCAATCGCAATCGTTTGTGAAGAATTTCCTGAGAATTTAGATGAAAATGTTACCTATGTTAAAGTAAAAGATTCTTCTAAAACTTTGGGTCAATTGGCTTCCAATTTCTACGGCAACCCTTCTGAAAAATTAAAATTAATCGGAGTTACGGGAACAAACGGAAAAACGTCTGTTTCTACATTGCTTTTTGATGTTTTTAAAAATTTAGGTTACGATTCGGCTTTGCTTTCAACGGTTGAAATCAGAATTGGAGATAAAATAATTCCGGCAACTCACACGACTCCGGATGTTATTACAATTAATAAAATTTTAGCTCAGGCGGTTGAAGAAGGTTGTGATTTTGCTTTTATGGAAGTAAGTTCTCACGGGATTTCTCAAAACAGAATTGAAGGACTTCACTTTAAAATTGCAGGTTTTACCAACCTTACACACGATCACTTAGATTATCATAAAACTTTTGATGAATATTTAAAAACGAAGAAAAGATTTTTTGATCAATTAGAAGATACAGCCGTTGCCATCACGAATGTTGATGATAAAAACGGAAATGTCATGCTTCAAAACACAAAGGCAACGAAAAAGTCTTATGCTTTGAAAACGATGGCAGATTTTCACGGAAAATCATTGGAAGTTGATTTCAACGGAATGCTGTTGAATTTTAACGGAAAAGAATTCTGGACAACATTAACAGGAAAATTCAATGTCTACAATTTATTATTGGTCTTCGGAATCGCTTCTGAACTTGGTTTTGAGCAAGACGAAATTCTTCAGGCGATCAGTAAATTAAAAAGAGTTTCCGGAAGATTTGAAACCTTCAAATCAGATGGCGGAATTTTCTTCATCGTAGATTATGCACACACTCCGGATGCGTTGGAAAACATCCTAGACAGCATTAATGATATCAGAACAAAAAACGAAAGGTTGATTACTGTTTTTGGTTGCGGAGGTGACAGAGACCACTCAAAAAGACCTGAAATGGGGAATATTGCCAGCAAAAAATCAACGTTGGCGATCATCACTTCAGATAATCCGAGAACAGAAGATCCGACAGCAATTATAAAAGAAATTGAAGCAGGTGTTGAACCTCAATATTTCAGCAAATACACTTCAATTCCCGACAGAAGAGAAGCCATAAAAATGGCGATCAAGTTTTCAGAACCGAAAGATATCGTTCTCGTAGCCGGAAAAGGGCACGAAAACTATCAGGAGATTAATGGTGTGAAACATCATTTTGATGACAAAGAAGTAATTAATGAGCTTTGGAAGTTAATGAGTAAATAGTTTGATTTAACGATTTAAAAAAGAAACATGTTATACTATCTATACGAATATCTTACCAGCATGGGAATCCACGTTCCGGGATTAGGATTGTTGAAATACATTTCTTTCCGTGCAGGAATGGCGGTTTTGCTGTCTTTAACCATCGCTCTTGTGTATGGGAAAAGAATCATTAATTATCTGAGAGCAAAACAGATGGGAGAATTGGTGCGTGATCTTGGATTAGACGGACAGAAGCAGAAAGAAGGAACACCTACAATGGGAGGTTTTATCATAATTTTAGCCACGCTCGTTCCTGTTTTGTTATTTACAAGAATTACCAATGTTTATATTGTTCTTTTGATTGTTACTGTCGTTTGGATGGGAGCTATTGGTTTTATAGACGATTATTTAAAAAAGGTTAAGAAAAATAAAGACGGATTAAGCGGGAAACTTAAGATTGTAGGACAGGTCGGATTAGGACTAATTGTCGGAGTTACAATGTATTTCCATCCCGACATTACGGTTAAAAGAAAATATGCAGATGCAAAAGTGGTCAACAGAAATAATGTAGAGCAAAATTTTATGCCTACAGAAAAAATCGCTGTTTCTACCGTTCCTTTTGCTAAAAATAATGAGTTCGACTACAGCGGAATGCTATTCTGGATGAATGATAAAGACGCTCACGAATGGGCATGGATTGTTTTCATCCCGATTGTTATTTTCATCGTGACAGCGGTTTCAAACGGAGCCAATATTACCGACGGAATTGATGGTCTCGCCGCCGGAACAAGTACCGTGATACTGCTTGCTTTAGCATTCTTCACGTATGTTTCCGGGAACATCATTTTCGCCGATTATCTCAATATCATGTTCCTCCCGAATATGGGGGAAACCACCATTTTTGTCGTCGCCATGGTAGGAGCTGTCATCGGATTTTTCTGGTACAACACGTATCCTGCACAGGTTTTCATGGGCGATACAGGAAGTTTGATGTTGGGCGGTGTAATTGCTGTGTTGGCGATTATTTTAAGAAAAGAATTAATGATTCCTGTGTTATGCGGAATCTTCTTAATTGAAAACATCTCTGTCATGCTTCAGGTTGTTGTTTTCAAATACAGAAAAAGAAAATTCGGGCTGGAATATGCCCAAAACAATAGATTATTTAAGATGTCACCTTTACATCATCATTATCAGAAAGTAGGTTTTCACGAAAGTAAGATCGTTAACAGAATGATAATCATCGGTGTTATGTTGGCAATTGTATGTCTGATCACATTAAAAATGAGATAAGAATAATTTAAAAATTGAAGAATCTGAATAATTAAAATTCTTCAATCATTAAATCAAAAAAATATGAAAATAGTTGTTTTAGGAGGAGGAGAAAGCGGTTGTGGAGCTGCATATTTGGCTAAAAAACAGGGTATGGAAGTTTTTCTTTCAGACAAAGGAGCCATTAAGGATAACTATAAGCAGTTTCTTACCGAAAATGAAATTGAATTTGAAGAGGGAAGCCACGACGAAGAAAGAATTTTAAATGCAGACTGGATCGTAAAAAGCCCGGGAATTCCGAAAAAAGCAGGAATCATTCAACAAATTCATGAGAAAGGAATCAGACTTTCTTCTGAAATTGAGTTCGCTTCGGAGTTTACCAATGCTAAAATCATTGCGATTACAGGAAGCAACGGAAAAACAACGACCACGTCTTTAATCTATTACATCCTGAAAAATGACGGATTGAATGTAGGTTTGGGCGGAAACATCGGTTACAGTTTTGCAAAACAAGTTGCCGATGAAAACCATGAATATTATGTTTTGGAGGTAAGTTCTTTCCAACTGGATGATATTCAAAACTTTAGACCTTATATTTCTTTATTGTTGAATTTGTCGCAGGATCATCTGGATCAGTACAATTACAACTATGAAGAATATGCATTAGCAAAATTCAGAATCACTGAAAATCAGGAGAATGACAATTTTTTCATCTACAATAAAGATGACGAAATGAGCAAAAATCTTCTTGAAAAATTAGAGATAAAAGCGAAAATGATTCCTTTTTCAACAAAAGAAAAACTGTCTGAAGGAGGTTTTATTAACGACGATAAAATTGTAGTAAAACTGCAGGATGAATTCTCAATGAAAGTTGAAGAATTATCATTGATTGGAAATCATAACGTTGCGAATAGTTTGGCGGCTTCAATAGCAGGTAAAATATTGGAAATCAATAATGAAAGCATCAGAAATTCATTAATGACCTTTCAGGCAGTTGAACACAGGCTGGAATTTGTAACTGAAATTGAAGGGGTAAAATACATCAACGACAGTAAAGCAACCAACGTAAATGCAACCTATTACGCGTTGGAAAGCATGAAAACACCGACCGTTTGGATTGTTGGTGGTTTAGATAAAGGAAACGACTATACCGAAATTGAGGATTTAGTTAAAAGAAAAGTAAAAGCAATTATCTGCTTAGGGATTGATAATGACAAGATTATCAACTTCTTTAAAGATAAAAAAGAGTTTATTTATGATACCTCAAGCATGGAAAAAGCAGTAGAGATCTCAAAATCTTTAGCCAAAAAAGGAGATACAGTTTTACTTTCTCCTTGTTGTGCGAGTTTTGATTTATTTAAAAGCTATGAAGACAGAGGAAATCAGTTTAAAGAGCAGGTTTTAAAAGCTAATAGCCACAGCTAAAAGCATTAATTATGAACGAACAAGACACAGAAAACAGATTTGAATTTCTAAAGGGCGATAAAGTGCTTTGGATGGTCATCCTTGTGATCTCCATTTTCTCTATTTTCCCTGTATATTCTGCAAGTTCGAATCTGGAATATATCGTAAATAACGGGACTACAACAGGTCACGTTATCAAGCATATGTTCTTCGTTGTCTTAGGTTTAGGGATCATGCGAGTGGTCGGAATGGTGAAATACGAATACATCGGGAAACTCAGCAGCATTTTGCTCGGTTTAATGATTATCTTATTGGTTGTCACCATGTTTACGGGACAGACAATCGATGGAGCGAGTGCTTCAAGATGGTTGAAAATTCCGGGAACGCCGATTTCATTCCAGCCGTCTTCGTTTGCTTTTTTAATGTTGATTATTTATTTGTGCAGATATTTAACCAAGAAAATAACCAGAGAAAGGCTTCCGATTGAGAACATTATGTACATTTTCGGTCCTATTTTATTGGTTTTCGTACTGGTTGCAAAAGATAACGGTTCTACAGCATTAATGATTTTAATGGTTTCTGTAGTTGTTTTGGTTATAGGGCAATTGCACTGGAAATACATTGCAGGATTCATTTCCTCATCATTTATTGCCATTGTTTTGTTTTTATTGATTGCTTTAAATACCAACATGATCGGCGGAAACCGTGTTCACACCTGGATGAGCCGTATTGAAACGTTTACTTCAAGCAAGGCAAAAACTTCCGACGTGGATGATGAAAGCATTAAAGCAAAAAATTATCAGGTCATGCAGGCGAAAGCTGCCATCGTTCATGGTGGAATTACAGGAATGGGACCCGGGAAAAGCGCTTTAAAACAAATGCTTCCGCAGTCTGCATCCGATTTTATTTTTGCAGTAATTGTTGAAGAATATGGCGCAATCGGAGCGGCATTTCTGATCTGTTTGTATTTAATTATGATTATCCGTATCGTAATGATAGCCAGTAAGATGCCCGCTTTTTTCGGGTCTTTGCTCGTTCTCAGTCTCGGGGTGATGATCTTTATACAACTTGCTGTAAATATAGCAGTTGCAATCAATTTAATCCCTGTTACAGGGCAACCGCTGCCATTGATAAGCTACGGGGGAACATCAATGTTGGTAACGTATTTGCAATTAGGAATTATCTTGAACATCAGCTCAAGAATACAAATATATGATGAAGAAGGAATGGGCAAAAAACAAAGTATTGCTGAGATAAATGATATTGCTTAAAAACAAAATAAAATGGAAACAAGATTAATAAGATTTATTGATAAGAAAAGCACAGAGGATTTATCGGTTTATGATACCGATGAACAAATTATCAATTTTTTGAAATCTTATAAGTTGGAGTTTTCCGAAATTATTGAACTTAATGATTCTATTTATAACGTTGGAGAAATCTCAATAAAACTAATTGAAGATAAAATCGAGATCGAAGTATCTGTTGACTTTATCGACTTAATTGAGAATCTACCAACAGCATAATATTGATAAAATGAACAAAAAACTAAAAATACTATTATCAGGCGGCGGAACAGGAGGTCACATCTTCCCGGCTATCGCTATTGCAGATGAGATCAAGAAAAGATTTCCTAATGCAGAGTTTTTGTTCATCGGAGCCAACGGAAAGATGGAAATGGAAAAAGTTCCGCAAGCTGGCTACAACATCGAAGGAATTGATATCGCGGGAATCGACAGAGGAAATATGCTGTCAAATTTAGGTCTGCCTTTCAAAATTTTGAAAAGTTTATCTAAATCTAAAAGAATTATTAAAGCTTTTTCTCCGGATTTCGCAGTGGGAACAGGAGGTTTTGCAAGCGGCCCGGCTTTATATGAAGCCAGCAAATTGGGAATTCCGATTTTTATTCAGGAGCAAAATGCACATGCAGGCGTAACGAATAAAATTTTAAGTAAAAAAGCTCAAGCCGTATTTACAGCTTATCCAAAAGTGGAAGGTTTTCCGGCTGAAAAAATAAAATTCTTGGGTAATCCGATTCGTTCAACGATTATTTCGGGAATGCAGGAAACAGCTCAGGCAAAAGAAAAAATGGGCTTGGATAAAGATAAACTGACGATTCTTTCTGTCGGTGGTTTCTTTAGGTTCAAGAACATTAAATAACGGCTGGAAAGAAAATTTAGATAAGCTAAAAGAAAAAGGCTATCAATTAATCTGGCAAACGGGAAAACTGGATTATAAAGAGATTGTTGATAGTTGTCAGTTATCAGTTGATGGAAATTCAAACAACCAACAACCAACAACCAACAACCAGATACAAATCAAGGAATTCATCAAAGACATGGAAACCGCTTATTCTGCAGCAGATGTAATTGTTTCAAGAGCGGGTGCAATTGCTATTTCTGAGTTGGCGGTGGCGCAAAAACCGGTTTTATTGGTTCCGTTTCCTTTTGCAGCGGAAGATCATCAAACCAAAAATGCGATGAATTTGGTTGAAAAAAATGCCGCAAGAATGGTAAAAGATTCTGAAATGCAGGAGAAATTCTGGAATACATTATCAGAAATCTGTGAAAATGAAAGCGTAAGAAAAGAAATGTCTGAAAACCAGCAATATTTTGCCAAGCCAAACGCCGCAAAAGAGATTGTAGACGAGATTATAAAAAAACTAAACCTTGAATAATATGAAAACAAAATTAATCACTGCGTTTCTGATTTGTTTTTTTGCAAATCTATTCATTGCGCAGACTTTAGTGAAGCCTGCAGACATTAAAATGCCATCGATTGCTACTTTTTTAAAGAGCAAAGGATATGATATTGCCGAGCAGACAGATACGTTTGTAAAGCTTACCAACAGTCACAAATCTCTTCTGTACATGGATTTGGATGCAGATAAGAAATATATTCTTTTCAACGTAAACATTTCTATCGTAACGGGGACGAGTAAGGCTAAAATCGACAGCTTAGTTAATCAAATCAATAATGTAGGCATGATTAGAGTTGGTTATCAGGAAAGTCAGAATTCATTGGCATTCAGGTATTACTTCTGGGTTCACGGAGGTTATACGAATGAAACACTGGAAGATGCAGTAGCCGAATTCTTTTTGTACCAAGGCGATGCTTATGGTTTAGATAAAGATAAAATTATCAGTTATAATTAAATAAAAATGTCAAACAATTTTTCAACATATCGAAAATTTATTTATAAAGATGACGCTCTCGAACTTATCAAAACCCTTGAACAAAACGAAATAATATTTGAATTAGAAGATAATTCTTCACGATTGGATTCAAGTTTTGGTGGAGATATTAATGCGAAACAGTTTGAGTTAAAAATTCAGAAGGAAGATTTTGATAACGTTGAAAAATTAGAAGAAGAGTTAGTAAAAAATGATGTAGAAAATATTGAAAGAGATTATTATCTTTTTGAATATTCTGATGAAGAACTGATAGAAATTGTTCTAAAAAAAGAAGAATGGAACAAATTTGATTATTTACTAGCTCAGAAAATTTTAAAAGAAAGAGGAAAAGAAATAAGACCAGAGCTTCTAAATGTGATTTCAAAGCAAAGGATTAAAGAATTATCACAAGAAGAAGAAGTTCCGAAAATGTGGATTTATTTTGGATATTTATTTGCCATTATAGGTGGGTTTATCGGAGTCATAATAGGCTATACGATAATGTCTTATAAAAGGAATTTATCAAATGGAAATTCAGCTTATCTCTATAGAAAAGAAGACAGAAAACAAGGTCAAAACATTTTAATCTGTTCAATAATTGGAATTATTTTTTGGATTATTGTAAGATTTATAAATAAAAATTATTAAATGAATATCATAAATAAATATCAAACTTTTTACTTCGTCGGGATCGGAGGTATCGGTATGAGCGCTTTGGCTCGTTACTTCCATGCTTCGGGTAAAAATGTTTTGGGTTATGATAAAACCAATACGAAGCTTACTCAGCAGTTGCTGAATGAGGGAATTGATATTGTTTTTGATGATATAACTGATGAAAAAATCACTTCTCTTCAGAAAGAAAATACATTGGTAATTTATACTCCGGCAATTAAAAAACTGGGGATTTTAGATTATTTTAATGAGAATCAGTTTGAAGTGTTGAAACGGGCAAAAGTGTTGGGTTTAATCACCGAAAACACAGATTGTATCGCTGTTGCAGGAACTCACGGAAAGACCACAACGTCAACTTTGGTTGCTCATTTGTGCAAGGAAGCAGATTTGCCTTTCTCATGTTTTTTAGGCGGTATTTCTGAGAATTTTAAGTCAAATTTCCTGTACAACGGTTCACAATATTCTGTGGTTGAAGCCGATGAATATGACAGAAGTTTCCTGAACCTTTCTCCGGATTGGGCGGTGATCACTTCCACAGATGCAGACCATTTGGATATTTATGGGGATAAAAATACGATTGAAGAGGGTTTTAAACAATTTGCGGCTTTAGTTTCCGAACGACAAACAGCTTTTTGTAAGAAAAGGAATTGAAATTGGAAGACCTCATCTTACCTATGCCGTAAATGAAGTTGCTGATTATTACTCAGATAACTTACGAATGGAGAATGATAAAATCTATTTTGATTTCCATACTCCGACTGAAACGGTGAAAGATTTCATCTGGGACGTTCCGGGAATCCACAATGTTGAAAATGCGACGGTTGCATTGGCTATTTTAAACAATTTGGGAGTAGATTTTAAAACGTTGAAGAAAGCAATTGCCAATTTTAAAGGCATAAAAAGAAGATATACCAAACACAGATACGAAAAAGGTAAAATTTATATCGACGATTATGCCCATCATCCGACAGAAATCAATGCGGTGATGAGCTCAATCCGAACTTTTTATCCTGGAAAAAAATTATTGGTGGCTTTTCAACCGCATTTGTTCAGCAGAACGAGAGATTTCGCAGACGGATTTGCGGAAAGTCTGAGTCAAGCTGACGAATTGGTTTTGCTTGATATTTATCCGGCAAGAGAGCTTCAGGAGAATTTTGAAGGAATTACGTCAAGTTGGTTGTTAGAAAAAGTGACTTTAGATAAAAAAGAGGTATCAGCTTTAAGTGATGCTTTCAGTAAAATAAAAGAAAAAGATTTTGATATTCTTCTTACAGTAGGCGCAGGAAATATTGATACGTTGTATGATCCTATTTGTGAGTGGATGAATAAAAGCTGAGTTTACATTAAACGCAACGTTCGCGAAGGAAATTTAAAAAGAAAATAATTTTCGTTCGCAAGGGCGTTTCACTCAGCAAATGATAACAGAAAATATCATTTAGAATAAAAAACACACATGACAGAGAATGAAATTTCAAGTTTAGTTTTTGATGCAGGGATGAAAATCCATCGCAGACTTGGAATTGGGCTTTATGAGAACGTGTATGAACAATGTTTAATTCACGAATTGAAAAATAGTGGACTTCACATTGAAAGCCAAAAAGATATTAGCATCGACTATGAAGGTTTAAAAATAGAAAAGGCATTCAGAGCAGATTTATTAATTGAAAATAAAGTAATCATTGAAATAAAAGCAGTCCCGGATATTAATGATTATCATTTTTTCCAGCTTTTAAATTATTTAAGAATAACAGACATGAAGTTAGGAATGATTTTAAATTTTCATTCAACTTTATTTAAAAACGGCGTAAAAAGAGTAGTAAACAAATTATAAAAATTAAGCCGTGGCTGAGTGAAACGCCCTTGCGAACGAAAAGAAATAACAATGTAAAAATTCTTTGCGAACATAGCGTTAAAAACAGAAAGCAAAACAAAAAAATGAAAAATAAATACAGAATATTAAAAATTGCCATCACAGTAATCATTCTTGGTTTCCTGTTGAGCTTCTCTTTGAAGAAATTCAGCGGTCAGAAGATTACGGATGATAATATTTCTGTAAATATCCATGAAAAAAATCAGGTCGATTTTATTGATCAGAAAGATATCATAGAGATTGTAAAACAAGAAAATCCGTCCGGAAAAGTGGGAAATCTTAATATTCCGGCGTTGGAAAAGAGAATTAAAAATCTTCCTGCTGTTGACAGTGCGAATGTTTATTTAAACTTAAATGGAAAATTAAATTTAGATATTATACAGAGAGTTCCTGTTTTCAGATTAAATAACGCGGGAAAAGATTTTTACGTAGACGAAAAAGGAACTGAGTTTCCGATTTCAAAAGCATATTCACATCCTTGTATGCTTATAACGGGAAATGTGAAACAAGACGAATACGAAAAGCTGGCTGAGTTGGTTGGGAAAATTGATAAAGATGATTTCAGCAAAAAATATTTTATCGGAATTTCAAAGGATAAAAATGATGATTATAATCTTCTGACGAGTGAAGGAAATTATAAAGTAGAAATCGGAGATCTGGATAATATTGACTTAAAAGTGAAAGGTTTTAAAACTTTTGTAGAAAAATATCTGGTTTTTCAGGATCCGGAAAAGTACAAGATGATTTCTGTGAAATACCAGAATCAGATCGTAACCACTTTAAATCCTCATTTTAAAGAAAACGACAGTATTTTAAAAGTCGGAAATCAAGAACTTGCAAAAGCTCCGGTATTTTCGGCAAAAAAAACGGATAGCAAGCCAAAAATAGCTGAAGCAAAAAAAGAAACTAAAAAGCCAAGCTCCACTTCACTAAAACCGAAGACAAGCACAAAACCAAAAGCTGTAACAAAGCCAAAGGAAACCAAAAAGACAGAGAAAAAAAACACGGCAACAAAACCGAAGACAAAAGCTAAAGTCAAGATAGAATAAAGAAAGAGTCCTGAAAGGACGATTTAAAATAAGATAGGATGAAATCCTGTCGACCCAATAAAAACAAGACAACAAAAAAATCAAATCGATATAAAAAATGGAAAATCAAGAGTATTCAGTAGGTCTGGACATCGGGACAACGAAGATTGTCGCGATTGTCGGAAGGAGGAATGCACACGGGAAAATAGAGGTTCTCGGTGTTGGTAAGGCCAAAAGTCTTGGGGTTCACAAAGGTATTGTGAATAATATTTCGCAAACTATTAATTCAATCAAAGCTGCTGTGTCAGAAGCACAGTCTAGCTCAGGAGTTCCTATCCGTAAAGTAACGGTTGGGATCGCAGGAAAGCACATCCGTTCTTTGCAGCACTCCGATTATATTATGCGTGAACATCCGGATAAATTCATCACAGACGATGACATTGAAGCATTAAAAGATCAGGTGAAAAAGCTGGTCATGCTTCCTGGAGAAGAAATCATCCATGTCCTTCCTCAAGAATATAAAGTGGATTCCGAAGGCGAAATTCAAGAACCTGTCGGGATGCACGGAAAACGTTTAGAGGCAAACTTCCACGTTGTAGTAGGACAAATGGGCAGCATCCGAAACATTGCAAGATGTGTTCGTGAAGCTGGTTTAGAAATGGAAGCTCTTACCTTAGAACCCTTGGCGTCTTCGGAAGCTGTTCTTACAAAAGAAGAAAAAGAAGCAGGTGTTGCTATTGTAGACATCGGTGGGGGTACTACAGACATTGCTATTTTTAAAGATAATATCATTCGTCATACCTGCGTTATTCCTTACGGAGGCGGGATTATTACGGAAGACATAAAAGAAGGCTGTTCAATTATTGAAAAGCATGCCGAACAATTAAAGGTTAAATTTGGTTCTGCCGTTCCCGAATTGGAGAAAGACAGCACCTATGTTACCATTCCCGGGCTTCATGGGAGACCGGATAAAGAAATTTCGCTGAAAACTTTAGCACAGATTATCAATGCCCGAGTTGAAGAGATTTTGGAAATGGTAAATACCGAATTAAAGGCTTACGGCGCATTCGAACAGAAGAAAAAACTGATCGCAGGAATCGTATTGACAGGAGGTGGTTCAAACCTGAAACATCTTCGTCAGCTTGCCAATTATACCACAGGTTTCGACAGCAGAATAGGTTTTGCAAATGAATACATTGCGAACGATAAAAATCAGTATCTTAAAGGACCAGAATTTGCTACGTCTATTGGATTATTAATGGAAAGTTTAAAGATCAGGGACAAAAAAATTACGATTGCTGAAGAAGAAGAAATTGTTCAGGAACAAGCTCAGCCAAAAGCGGAAACGGTAACTGTACAGGAAGAGACAATTCAGCAGCCCGTTCAGCAGGTAGAAACCATTCAGCAGCAGGAAATTCTGAATGAACAGCGACAAAAAAGAGCGGCAAAACTGACTTTCGGTCAGTCGCTGATGGAAAAAGTAAAAAAATTCTTTGAAGAAGTAGAGTAAAATATAAATGATGAATGGTAATCGATAAATGTCTTTCTTATCAATTATCATCAGTCGATTATCAATTATTTAAAAAAAAGGTATGGAAAATATAGGTACACAAGGATTTTCATTTGATTTACCAAAAGGAAATTCATCGATCATCAAAGTAATCGGTGTCGGTGGCGGTGGAAACAACGCCCTGAAGCACATGTACGAGAAAGGAATTTATGGTGTAGATTTCGTAGTTTGTAATACGGACGCCCAAACTTTAGATAACAACCCGGTTGCCAACAAAGTACAGTTGGGAACTACTATTACTGAAGGTCTTGGCGCAGGAGCAGACCCGGAAGTTGGCGAAAAGTCGGCTATCGAAAGCATCGAAGAGATAAAAGCTGCCATGGGACAAAACACCAAAATGGTGTTTATCACTGCCGGAATGGGCGGTGGTACAGGAACTGGTGCGGCTCCCGTTATTGCTAAAGTAGCAAAAGATATGGGTATTCTTACGGTGGGTATCGTTACCGTTCCTTTCAGTTTTGAAGGTAAAAGAAGATTAGAACAAGCCGAAAATGGTCTTGATAAATTAAGAAATAATGTTGATTCACTTATTGTAATCAATAACGATAAGCTAAGACAGCAATTCGGAAACCTTGGATTCAAACAAGGGTTCTCGAAAGCCGATGAAGTGTTGACGAATGCTGCAAAAGGAATGGCAGAAGTTATTACAGGGTATTTTGATGTCAACATTGACTTTAGAGATGCTAAATCTGTGCTTCAAAACTCCGGAACAGCATTGATGTCTACAGGATTGGCTTCCGGTGAAAATAAGGCCGAAGAAGCGGTAAGAAAAGCCCTTGATTCCCCGTTATTGAATGATAACAAAATCACCGGTGCTAAAAACGTTCTATTGTTGATCAGAAGCGGTACGGAAGAGGTTACAATGGACGAGATCGGTATCATCATGGATCATATCCAGAAAGAAGCAGGACACACTGCAGATATCATTTTTGGGGTTGGTTCTGATGAAGAATTAGGTGATGCGGTAAGCGTTCTTGTGATTGCTACAGGTTTTTCAAACGATGATAAAAAGTTTGCAGGACCTACAGAGAAAATCAAGATCAGCTTAAATGACAGCTTTGATTCTCCAAAAGAATCGCCTTTTAAATCAAGAGAAGAAAGAAAAGCGGTTCCTGAGCAGGATTATGATTTTGGAGGAAAAAGCCTTTTCAGATTAGATGATGAAGACCACGATACTCCACATTTCGGGGCTACATCTACTGAAAAAAAAATGACTATTGGGAGCGAAGAGATAAAAACTGAAATCAATTTCTTTGATAAAGAGGAAGATACGCTGAACAACCCTATCCAGAGCTGGAGAAACGAAGAAGAGGAAGAATCTTTCAGATTGTTTTCCGGTGACGATGAGAATGAGGATCCTCATGATTTGGAAATCGAATCTTTTAAGTTTGATTTTGACAGCAAAAAAGAAGAACCTCAGCAAAATACAATCAGCAATTCTTTTTCGGAGGAAAAACCTGTTGAATTTAGCTTCTTTGTTAATGAAACCGTTAAAAACGAACCGAAATCTGATTTTGGACAGCCAAAAGCTGAGTTTGTTTCTACCACTGAGGTGAATCAATTAACGGAAGAAACCTCTTCAAAAAGTAGAACATTTCTTTCAGAATATTCAGGAAGAACCTGTTGTTGAAAATAAAGTAGAAATTGAAACTCCGAAACCTGCAGAAGAAGAATTCACGTTTGTGAATAAAACTGTTGATCAGGATAGAGTGATTGAAAGAAGAAATAAATTAAAAGAATTCAATTCCCGTTATCAGAGTTTTGACAGTTCAAGTGAGTTCGAATCCGTACCTGCGTTCAAGAGAAAAAATATTTCCCTTGACGGAAACAATGCTTCAGACCAGAATATCAACACGTATTTGTCTGATAACAACGGTTCAATGCAGATCAGAGAAAACAGATTCTTGAATAAAGATGTAGACTAAAAAATAATGTAACAATGTATCAATCTAATAATGTAACAATTTTGTGCATTGCTAATTATTGGTACATTGCTACACTTTTACATTGGTAAATTAACATAAAATGAGTTTAGAAAATACAATAAGCGAAGCTATAAAAACAGCGATGAGAGCGAAAGACAGAGTTGCTTTGGATTCTCTTCGTGCTGTAAAATCTCAAATATTATTACTGAAAACCGAAGCAGTAGGCGCAGAAGTTTCACCAGAGCAGGAGATTGCTATTCTTCAGAGAATGGTGAAGCAACGTAAAGATTCTTACGACCAGTTCAGTGCGCAGGGAAGAAATGACCTTGCTGAAGTAGAAGACGCTCAGATGAAAATAATCGAGCAATTTTTACCAAAACAGCTTTCTGCTGAAGAATTAGAAGCGGAAATGAAAAATATTATCGCTGAAACCGGCGCTGAATCTATGAAGGATTTAGGAAAGGTAATGGGAGTAGCATCAAAAACATTTGCCGGAAAATCTGACGGAAAAAGTATTTCCGAGATGGCGAAAAAGCTGCTTTCTTAGTTGTTGGCAGATTGTTACGATTGTTAGTTTTTACTTTCTGACCATCAACAAAAACCCAACAACCATCAACTATTTTACTAAAGGATATCCAACCTTTGCATATCGATTTGATTTAAAGAAGCCCGAGACTTTACGTTTCGGGCTTCATTATTTTTCGAATTAAATACTCAACATACCTGTCTTTTCAGACAGATTTAAAGGTTACTTAAAAGTCGAGGGATGTTTGTAAATGTTTTTTCATGGTCATCGTTTTCAGAATCATTTCAAATTTAGCAAATTTTAATGATTATTAACAAATTAATTTTACTTAATTTTAAATATCATTAAATAATATTCACATTGAGCCGTTTATATCATTCTCTTTTCTGAATGATTTAATAGTTTTTATAAATTGACGAACAATAAAGAATTGCTTAACTTTGCATAGATTTAAAAACAAAAATATGTACCCAACAGATTTAGTAATGCCTATGAAGGCTGAACTTACAGATAAAGGTTTCGAAGATTTGACAACTCCGGCTCAGGTGGAAGAAGCTTTAAAACAATCAGGAACTACTCTATTGGTCATCAATTCTGTATGCGGATGTGCTGCAGGAGCTGCAAGACCGGGAGTTGTTTATTCTTTAACAGGAGATAAAAAACCTGATCATTTAACAACTGTTTTCGCAGGTTTCGACGGAGACGCTGTTTCAGAAGCTAGAAAGCATTTGGCTCCATTCCCTCCAAGCTCACCATGTGTAGCTCTTTTCAAAGACGGAGAATTGGTTCACATGCTGGAAAGACACCACATTGAAGGAAATCCTGCAGGAGCAATTGCTGAAAACCTTCAGGCAGCTTACAACGAGTATTGCTAAGAAACAATAAATCTAGATATCAAACCGTTACAAATTTTGTAGCGGTTTTTTTATGTGAATTAATTATATTTGCACAACAAATCTTGAAATTTTTTTTAAACTAAAACGATGAAAACTAAATTTTCTCATTATTTATTGATGATGGCTTTTGTCTTCACTCTCTTCTCCTGTACGAGTGAGCTTCTTCAAACCGGGCAGGATTACCACAACAGTTCTAATCAAAATCTTGTACGGCAGTTACGTTACAATGAATTTAAAAATGAATCTCCTAACCTCTTTGAAAATCTAAAATTAAAATTTGCCAAAAAGTCTAAGAAAACTGAACAGGCAAAAAACTTCATGATCAATGATTTTTCAGTCGATGCAGAATATGTATATGTTTCTGAGCATGATGACGGAAAAAAAACTTATACATTTACCTTAGAAAAAGGTGAAAAGTCCTGGTATCTTGAAAACTATGTTTTAAACGAACAGGATAGAGGAGTTTTTGATGCTTATATTATCCGCTACGACAGCACCATCGTAAATCAGAAGAGTCAGATTATTGGCAATGAAGAAGTTCCTAAACACATTCAGGTAGAATATTTGGGGCAAATACCTGATAATCCATCAGCACAAAAGGCAATGTATTGCCCACAAGTTCCTTTTCAGGAATACATTTGGGTTCCCGGAGTATGCAGCAGCAGCCAACAACATGAAACCGGCGATCCGGCCTGTTTATGCGGTACACCCGGACATATGGACTGCACTCCCGCAGATAACGGATTTTATATTATACAATACACTTTATTGCCTACAGATTGTGGTGGCGGTGGAGCTACACCAGGTAATGGCCCTGGAACCAGCCCGGTTACTACCGGACCTTACAATCCGCATGGAAGTGGAGGGATACCTAATTTTGATACACCTTGCGGAAAAATTGCAGAACTTTTTTTGCAGCAAGGCTTTTTAGATAAATATAACGAAATAAATGTACCTTCTGTTTTTAATCTGAACCATGAAAAGGTATATGCCGTAAAATTCCCAAGTCTTGGTTCTGCGAATACCGAGCCGGAATATATAAATACAGATTTACCCAATTGCGCTTCTGAAGGAAATCAACCCATTGTAAAAGATCCTATGGTATATGGGTTGATCCACGATCACCAAAACCATAGTTGTAACCCAGATGATTATCCACCGGGGAAATTTCCTTCTCATATAGATATAAAGACATTTATTAATGATCTTATGCCCCATGCCATGGCAAATACAGGAAGCTATGCCAATGCCTACTCTTTAATCACCACTTCTGGAGGAAATTATATGCTCATGTATTCGGGAACAAACGATCCGGGAGAGATTAACGCAAATCAATTAAAAACACTTAAAAATGATTATATTAATTTTCTATTAAGAGCATATGATAATCCAAATTATACGCAAAAAGATGTGGAAGCGGAACTTTTAAGGTTTATAAAAGAAAAAATCAACAAACCGGGTTTGGAGATATATAGAATAGCCGCAAACTCTGCCACAAAAATTGAATATAATTTCTCTTCACCTAACAGAATAAAAGAAACCCCGTGTCCTTAAAACCTACTATTATGAAAAATATTATTCTAATATTATCTATATTATTTACACTCAGCTGTAAATCTCAAACATATCCACTTAGAACCTACACTGATGTTCCTGATAATTCATATTTAAAAGATATGAATAATGAGCTTAATGATTATGTTGGAACTTGGAAAGCCACATGGAACAATAAAACCATATATATATATATATTCGAAGAAATTAATAAATATAACAACTCTTTAAATATTTATAAGGATTATCTGATTATTAAATTTAAAGTCACTGATGCATTAGGTAATATCTTGTTCAATAATACTAACCTTTCCAACAATGATGCAAAAATTTTTGGATCTAATTTTAAAGGCGGTACTGATACATACTCTTTAGGATATGGGGATGATGACTTGTGTGGAAAATGGGGCCTTATACGAATTAATTTTACTGATTCTACCAAAACACAATTAAATTGGGTTTATTCTGAACAAGAAAACTGGCTTGAACCTGATTGTTTTTATTATAACTATCCTTTAGACCAAAGACCAGAACCACTTCCCCAAAGTGCTGTTTTTACAAAACAATAAACAAAAACTATCTCTCTATATTAGGGATAGTTTTTAATTTCCAAACACATTTATGAAAAACATTATTTTAATACTACTTATATTATTTACATTCAGCTGTAAATCTCAAACCTATCCACTCAGAACGTACACTGATATTCCCGATAATTCATATTTAAAAGATACAAATAATGAACTAAATGATTATACCGGAACTTGGAAGGCGACTTGGAATAATAAAACTGTGTATATATATATATCAAAAGAAGTTAATAAATATAGATCTTCTTTATATGTGTACATGGATTTCCTTATAATAAAATTTAAAGTCACAGATTTGGCAGGTAATATTTTGTTTAATGACACTAATCTTACAAATGACGAGATTAAAATACATGGTGTAGGATTTAAAGCTAATACTAATAAATATTCTTTAAGTTATGTGGACAGGGATTTGTGTTTGAAATCTGGTATTATAGCTATTAATTTCACAGACTCAAGCAAAACACAATTGAAATGGGTTTTTAGTGAATTTGAAAACTGGATTGATCAAGATTGCTTTTATTATGGTCTTCCACCGGCTCAAAGACCAGAGGCAATACCTAAAGATGCCATTTTTATAAAGCAGTGATGAAAAATATTATTTTAATACTATTTATATTATTTACAATTAGCTGTAAATCTCAAACTTATCCACTCAGAACGTACACTGATATTCCCGATAATTCATATTTAAAAGATACAAATAATGAACTTGCTGATTATGTTGGTACATGGAAAGCAAATTGGAATAGCAAAACGATATTTATATATATATCGAAAGAAGTAAATAAATATAATTCAGGGTTATATGTATATATTGATTCTCTTATTATTAAATTTAAAGTAACCGATATAGCAGGTAATATTTTATTTGATAATACAAATCTAACCGGAGATTATGTAAAGATTAATGGTATTAATTTTAGAAATGGGGAAAATAAATATTATTTTACTTATGTAGATACTGACCTATGTTTACGCACTGGATTTGTTGATATAAGTTTTACAGATAGTACTAAAACACAATTAAAGTGGCATTACGGAGAAACCGAAAATTTGATAGATAGCGATTGCTTTTACTACAATTATCCGCCAAACCAAAGACCAGAACCTCTTCCATACAATGCTGTTTTTACAAAACAATAAATAAACAAAAACTATCTCTCTATATTAGGGATAGTTTTTAATTTCCAAACACATTTATGAAAAACATTATTTTAATATTACTTATATTATTTACATTCAGCTGTAAATCTCAAACCTATCCACTCAGAACGTACACTGATATTCCCGATAATTCATATTTAAAAGATACAAATAATGAACTAAATGATTATACCGGAACTTGGAAGGCGACTTGGAATAATAAAACTGTGTATATATATATATATCAAAAGAAGTTAATAAATATAGATCTGGTTTATATTCATATTTAGATTATCTTATTATTAATTTCAAAGTTTTAGATTCTTCAGGCAATTTATTATTTGATAATACTAATCTTTCAGGTGATAATGTGAAAATAAAAGGTATTAATTTCAAAAATGGAGAAGAAAAATATATTTTAGGATATGTGGATAGGGATTTATGTATGCGATCCGGTACTATAATAATTAATTTTACAGATTCTACTAAAACACAATTAAAATGGCATTATGGAGAAGATGAGAACTGGCTTGAGCCGGATTGCTTTTACTACAATTATCCGCCAAACCAGAGACCAGAACCTCTTCCTTATGATGCTATTTTTATAAAACAGTAAATCTAAATATCAAACCGTTACAAATTTTGTAGCGGTTTTTCCATTTATCGCAATAAAAAATACTATAAAAATTCAAATATTATTATATTTGTTGAAATGGCAACGAAAGCATTATTCAATACTGTGGTGAATTGGTTTATCCGTCAAAGGATAGATCAGATTCAGAATTTCATGGATCATCCTATTGAAACACAGAAGGGTATCTTATTTTCCCAATTGTTTCATGCCGAAGATACGGAATACGGCAGGAAGTATGGTTTTAATTCTATTTCGAGTTATCAGGACTTTAAGAACAAGGTTCCGGTTGTTACGTATGAAGAAATGGAGCCTTATATTGAAAGAGCGCGGCAAGGATACAAAGATGTAAGCTGGCCCGGTTACATTAAACATTTTGCCAAATCCTCAGGAACAACAAACGCAAAAAGCAAGTTTATCCCGATTTCAGCCGAAAGTCTGGAATACTGTCACATGAAAGCCGGAAAAGATATGGTTTCCATTTATGCCAATAATCATCCTGAAAATCAGCTTTTTAATTATAAAAACTTGCGTTTAGGAGGAAGTTCTGAATTGTATGCGGATTTTAACACAAAATTTGGCGACTTGTCTGCTATTTTAATTGATAATCTTCCGTTTTGGGTAGAAATTACCACGACTCCAAGTAAGAAAGTTTCTTTAATGGGAGAATGGGAAAGCAAACTGAAAGCGATCACTTCTGAGGTTAAAAATCAAGATATCGGAAGTATTTTGGGGGTTCCGAGCTGGATGCTGGTTCTTTTGCAGAGAGTTATGAAAGAGACGGATGTTAAAAACGTTTCAGAATTATGGCCTAATCTCGAAGTTTTCTTTCATGGCGGAATAAGTTTTAAACCTTATAAAGAACAATACAAACAGATTATCGGGAAAAACATTAATTATTACGAGATCTATAATGCTTCTGAAGGCTTTTTCGGAATTCAGGACAGATCGAATAGTGATGAAATGCTACTGATGCTCGATTACGGGATTTTCTACGAATTTATCCCAATGGATGAGTTTCATTATTCAAACCCAAAAGTGGTGAGTCTTGAAGACGTAGAGGTTGGGAAAAACTATGCGATGGTGATTACCACCAACGGCGGTTTGTGGAGATATTTAATCGGGGACACTGTAATTTTCACGTCAGTTAATCCTTTCAGAATAAAGATTACAGGAAGAACGAAACATTATATTAATGCTTTTGGGGAAGAATTAATGATCACCAACGTAGAATCTGCACTTTCCAAAGCTTGTGAAGCAACCAACTCGGCGGTTTCTGACTTCACAGGAGCCCCTGTTTTCATGAAAGAAAATGAAGGTGGTGCTCATGAGTGGATTTTCGAATTCTGCGAAAAACCGAACGATTTAGAGCGTTTTATAGACATTTTCGACCAACACTTGAAATCCATCAACTCGGATTACGAAGCAAAACGATACAACAATCTCACATTGAAAAGACCAATTGTACATATCGCAAAAGATAAGCTATTCTATCAATGGCTGGAATCCAAAGGAAAACTCGGGGGACAGAATAAAGTTCCGAGATTGAGCAACGACAGAGAATATATCGATCCTTTACTGGAATTGAACAAATAAAAAAACCGCAGGAGATTCTGCGGTTTTTGTTTTATTTACTTAAATCTTCTTTCAGCTTTTTTGCTCCTTCTTCTACTTTCGAAGCTCCTTTTGCAGCGGCAGTTTTCACATCTTTACCTACTTTATTCGCTTCAGTTTTAATGTCCTGTCCTGCTTTGTGAAGATCTTCTTTTGTCTTATCTGCAGTGGCATCGATTTTAGATTTCGCATCATCTGCAGCTTTGTCTATCTTTTCTCCGGCAGCATCGATTTTCGTCTGTGCTTTTTCTTTTGCCTGATTGATTTTTGCGGTATCAACATCAATTCCGGTCTGGCTTTCTGTTGTTGTGGTAATCGTTACCGAACCATCAGGATTTTCTATTTTTTCTGTTTTTGAACTCGATTTTGTACATGATACAACCAATGTTGCTACCATTACTGCTGATAAAATGCTTTTTTTCATAGGTATTGATTATTTAAAAGTGTGGTTTGATTTAAGAGTTTCTTTAAATTTTATAATCTAAATTTTCTTAACGTAAATAAACAAAGTTTATTCTTTATTTTAAGCATTAAGAATTTAAGAAATTTTGCCCTTTACTAAGAATTGAGAAATCAATGAGTTGATTTTTTAAAGCTTTTTAAGAATAAAATCCTGAAAATCTTAATTCCTTAATGTTAAAAAATCTTTGTAGAAAATTTTAAATCCGGATTTAAATATTATTCTGTTTTTGTTCCATTTGCAGCCGGAGTTTCAGATACTTTTTGTTTTTTCTCTTCATCAGTTTTTTTCTTTTCGTCTTCCGCCTTCTTTTTGTTCTCTTTTTCCAGCTCTTCCTTCAGTTTTTTCTCCTGCTCCTGAAGTTTCAAAGCTTCTTTTACAGAATCTTGATATTTCTGAGAAGACATTCTGATCTGTTCCACAATATCAACAGAAGTAGCGCCATCCGAAAAAGAATCCACGGGAATCGTATCATAACTCGCTTTTGCACTGTCTGTAGGATAAAAATCTGCCGGTTTCTTGCTTAGAACAGGAAACTAGTAAAACCAAAAAAATAAAGGCTGCAAAAAGTAAATTTTTCATGGAACTAATTTAGTAGAAATTCTGCAATTACAGGATAGTGATCCGATAATAGTACAGAATTATCAACTTTATAGCTTAATGGAATAATTGATTTTGAAGTAAAAATATAATCAATTCTCAAAGGAACTTTATAATCATGAAAACTTGAAGAACTTCCGTTTCCGGCTTCCAAAAAGGCATCCTGAAGATCTTTTCCCAGATTATAATATTCATAAGAATTCGGAACAGAATTAAAATCACCCGCCAAAATCACAGGATATGGCGAAAGATCGATCACTTTTCTAATTTTTTTTATCTGATCTTCATGTGCTTTGAAAGTAGGAATCATGTGTGAAAGAAGGGTATTAATTTTTCCGCCTTCTTTTCCCAAACCATCAAATTGCAACATCGATTTATGCAGTCTGAACGGCTCAAGATACACATTTACAATCCGCACTATTTTACCGTGAATATCAACATCTGCATAGAAAGAATTTCCTCTGGAATTATCTGTGATTAATTCTTCCTGTCTTATGATCTTATGCTTTGTTTTTAAAATAACGGAAGGATATTTTACAAGATCCTGTCTCAGTGCACGATTCGTATCCCTTTCCTGAACTAAAATGATATCCGCATCTTGATCTTTGATGTATTTTTTCACTTTATCCCAGCCAAAATCACCATATTTTACATTAAAAGTAAGCACTTTTATATCTCGGATCGATTTTAAATTATCGTTTTTGGGAGTAAAATTCACCCATCTTCTGATCGGATTATAGAAAAGAAAAGTTCCCAGAACAAAAGCAATGGCAATTTTTTTTCTTTTAAAAACCCAAACAAGGGTAAATATAATGTGTAATGAAATTAAGTACGGAAATCCTAAAGAAAGGAGATTGAGATTGCCCAGAAGATTAGGCGGAATCCAAGCATTTCCTAATGTACAAAGGAGTAAAATAACAACGGTAATATGGGAAAACAACAATATCTGGCGCGGCTTCATGAAAACAATCTAAGGATACCCAGATTTTTAAGCAAAAACCCTACCAAGGTGAATAATTTTAACTGTTTTTGTGATTTACTTGTTTAATTTAAATGTCGCAATTACCGGATAATGATCAGAAATATGCACAGAACGATCCACTTTATAAGTGATTGGTTGTATTGTTTTTGAAGCAAAAATATAGTCAATTCTTATAGGAAATTTGTAATCGTGAAAGCTTGTTGCGCTTCCACGTCCCGATTCTACAAAGGCATCTTGCAACCCTTCTACCAAATGATAATATTCGTAAGAACTGGGAACAGAATTAAAATCTCCGGCTAGAATTACGGGATAAGGAGAAACTTCTATAGCTTTCCGGATAATTTTAATCTCATCCTGATGTGTTTTGAAAACAGGAATTAGCCTTTTAACAATATTTTTTAGTTTTTCTTTATCTTGAGAATTACTGCCTTCAAGTTTTACCATATCTTTTTCAAATCTAAATGGCTGAAGATGCACATTTATAAAACGCAAGATCTTTCCCTTTATAGCAATATCGGCTTGGGTTGCATAGACATTAGTATGATCGTAATTACCCTTGACCAATTCTTTATGGGCAACAATTCTAAACTTTGAAAAGACAGCAACAATAGCAGTATCAGGAAATCTTTTTAATCCATCTAAATGATAATCTTTTTCCCCTCCATATTCCTGCAACAAAACTACATCAGCATTTTGAGCATTAATAAAAGACTCTATGTTTTTTACCCCCAAATTTCCATTCTTTGCATTCAAAGAAACAATTTTTAAATCAGGAGTTTCATTTTTTGCAGGAGAATAATTGATCCATCTTATTGTAGAGTTAAAAAATAATAACCCTAAGAAAAGAAACACAAAAGCTCTTTTTTTCCAACTGAAAATCCAGAAAATCGTTAAGACAATATATCCAAATATTAAGCCCGGAAAAGCTAAAGAAAGGAGATTCAACCAAGGAAAAATCTTGGGCGGAACATAGGTATTCATTAACATTCCTGATAAAAGAAGGAATATTCCTACGTGTAAAATCAGAAGTATGAGGCGGACGATTTTCACAGTTTAATTAATTAAATCTGTACAAATGTTTTCTCCAGATTCTCGCCAGAATAAAACCGACAATTGCACCTCCGACGTGCGCTAAATGGGCAATTCCTCCACCATTTCCTGAAACGCCTAAATATATAGAGCCTATTACCACAACCGGTAAAACATATTTTACTTTCATCGGAATCGGAATAAACATAATCCCTATTTTAGCATTAGGATAAAGTGTCGCAAAAGCTGCTACAACCCCGAAAATTGCTCCGGAAGCTCCAACCATTGGAGTTCTTAAAACATCATAAAGCTGTTGGGATAATTCTTTTCCTTCAGTTGTGGTTGCACTGATATTCATATTTCCGGAATAACCGATTACCGATTTTGAGTATAATTCTGAAGCATTTAATCCTAAACTTTCTAAACCGGAAACAATTTGCTGAACTTCAATGAAATTCCAAAGATTAAATAGGAAAAAAGCTCCCAATCCACTTACAAAATAAAGAATCAAATATTTTTTCTCACCTAAAGCTTGTTCTAAAACAGGTCCAAAACTAAATAAAGTAAACATATTGAATAAAATATGCATATATCCACCATGCATAAACATATGCGTAATAATCTGCCAAGATTTAAAATTTGGAGAAAAGGGATAAAATCCTGAAAGCGTCTCGTATAGTTGTGGCATAATCAATGTCACAATAAAAACGATCACATTTAAAATGATAATATTTCGTGTAATCGGTGGTATATTATTAAACATCTTTAAAATTTATTTTTAATATCATTAAAAGGAACTTCAAAAAAGCATCTTTTTCCGTTCGGTAAAAATTCCGGGAAACCTAATGCCGTGAAGTCTTTAATTAATTGTTCTGCGTCTTTTTTATAAATAAAATCAAACCTCGATTTCGACTGCATTTTACTCCATTGATTCTGATAAAACTGCATAAATTCTTCCTCCGTCTTATACTCCAGAATTTCAAAGAGATTTTCCAGGAATTTCATGACCTGAGTTTCTTTCAAACCTTCAGGAACAGCTTCAATTCTCATTACATTTTCATGAGCAACACTTGTTTCAAAACCAAGCTCCGGAAGATATTTTTTGATCGATTTATACTTGGTCTTTTCAATTTCATTCATGTGATATTCAAGAGAGAAAAGCAATGCGTGACTGTTTGTCGTTCCTTTTTTCAAAGGTTTTGTATTTTCGGAAACCCAAAGTCTGTGCATTCTTCCCAAATCCAACATCAACGTTCTATCGCCTTTGTTGAACAACCAATATCCATTCGGCAACCTCATCAGATCTTCATCGAAATCTTCATCTTCAAATAAATTAATTTTTGAAGGTTTCTGCAGAGATATTCTGATGGTACATTTCTGTAAGATTCTGAATTTCCGCAGGATTTACTCCTCTTTCTTCCAAAAAGGGATTGTAGTCTTTATCTACAATAATTTCAGGCATCTTAAGAAACCCGCTTCCTCCGCTGCCATTGCTTTTGCTAGGGAAAGTTTTCTGCATAATGGCATCCAATTCCGGATCTCTTTCGAAATCGAGGCTTGGCGAAACATTATAAATTCCTAAAGATCTTTTAATTGTTGAACGAAGCAAGGCGAAAATTAAATGCTCATCTTCAAACTTAACTTCTGTTTTTTGAGGATGAATATTAACATCAATTTTCTCCGGATCAAGCTCCAGGAACAGGAAAAACGTCGGAATATATCCCGGTAACAACAAGCCTTCAAATGCTTCCTGAACCGCTTTATTAAAATACGGACTTTTAAAATATCTTCCGTTTACAAAAAGGAATTGTTCGCCTCTTGTTTTCTTCGCTCCTTCAGGTTTGGCAACAAATCCGTGAAGCTTGCACCAGATTATATCTTCTTTAATCGGAATTAACTGCGGTTGTAGTTTTCTTCCGAAAATATCTACAATACGCTGCATCTGGCTTCCTTTTCTCAGCCTAAAAACCGCTTCATCATCATGAAATAAAGAAAACTCCAAGCTTTCGTGAGCCAATGCCACTCGCTGGAATTCATCAATGACATGTCTGAATTCTATATTATTATTTTTAAGAAATTTTCTTCTTGCAGGGACGTTATAAAACAGATTTTTAACCAAGAAATTAGAACCTTCCGCAGTTTGTGCAGGATCCTGAAACTGGAAAACTCCGCCTTCAATATAAATATTCGTCCCGATTGTTGAATCTTTCTGTTTTGTTCTTAATTCAACCTGAGAAACTGCAGCGATAGACGCCAAAGCTTCTCCACGAAAGCCTTTCGTAGAAATTTTGAAAATATCTTCTGTTCCTCTGATCTTGGATGTGGCATGTCTCTCAAATGCCATTCTTGCATCTGTTTCAGACATTCCTTTACCGTCGTCCACAACCTGGATTAAGTTTTTTCCGGCATCTCTTATGATCAACTCAATTTTCGTAGAATCCGCATCAACGGCATTTTCCAAAAGTTCTTTCACAATAGACGCAGGTCTCTGCACCACTTCTCCTGCCGCAATTTGGTTGGCTACATGATCCGGTAAAAGCTGAATAATATCTGACATAAAAAACGTAAATCAACTTACAAAAATAGTCATTCAGAACAAGAATTAAAACAATAAACCCCCGAATTAAAATTTAATTATCAACATATCAACAACCTAGCCATAGCGTATTTTTAGCCAAAATGTCCTGTTAATCACTGTTTGCACAAAATCACAATCCCCTAATTGCACCATACAATTAGAGGATTGATTCACAGCTAGTTTACACAAAATTAATACTGATATTTATATCTCTTACTTACTATTGTCTGTTGAAAAATAGAGTATGTAAAAATATTTACAAGTTTTAATAAACATTTAATCTTCAAAAACAAGCGTTCTTTTCTTCTCGCGCTTCTCTTTAATCTCGGTTTTAAACTCAGGAATTCCGTGGATTTTGTCGTATAAATAAGCCATTAAAGTCGGCTTTTTATAAATCTTGCTGTATCTGTATTGCGTATTGAAATGTCTTATATGAATTTTATAAGCATCATATCCGATAACCACCAACAAACACAAACTGATGACATAGAAAACCCTGAACTCAAGATAATAATACGTCAATCCCGAGAAAACCGCTCCAAAAACATAAGCAACCATGATACTTGAGAGCAATTTTGCTCTTCCAACCAATTCACCATTCTTCCTGAATTTTTTCTGGGTAAACATGGAAAATAAAATCCCCAAATCCGTAGTTGTACCGGTAAGGTGGGTTGTTTTTACCGAAAAGTTTGAAATACTTGCCGTTAAACCATTCTGTAGACCCGTCGCAAACAACATGAGTGCAACCAGATATTCCGTTTCTTCTAATGTTTTCTGATAATAAAACTGTCCGTAAATTCCTACAAATAATAAACACATTATTTCTAAGATTAAAGGCATTGAATGGGCAAAATATTTACTTTTCTTATTAAAATTAATGACAATAAAATTAGATACAAATCCTCCGAAGAAGAACAGGAAAATCCACAATCCTACAACGGCAACCTGCGCCCAGTTTCCTTTACTGATCTCTGCCGCCAAAATGGCGTAATGCCCCGTCACGTTTGACGTAAAAGAGAGAAATATCAATAGAGAAGCTATATTTATAGTACCTGCCGTAAAGGCAGTCAGCGTCCCCAGTCTAATGTTGTCTCCCAACGTCCTGCTGTTACTATAATTCCTTAACATTTTTTTAATTTTTTAGCGTTGTATTATTTTAAGCTTCTACAAAAATCTCCGCCAGTCTTCCTTTTTCGGGAAGGCTTTTGCGAACCTCAACAGAAATTTCGTGAGATTCAAGGTCTTTGCATTTTTTGATGTAAGGAATTAAGTCGAATTTCCCTTTTCCTTTGCTTTTAATCGATGGAGAATAATACGCTTCCTCAATATTTTCTGCATTCACATAATTATTGAAAGTTCTTTGAAAACTTCCCGTGAAAATATCGCAGACAATTTTATTAATTAAATGAGGATATTTATTATTGATAATTCCATAAGCATCGCAAAATTCCTGCGGTCTCAACTTATTGAAAATCGTACTTTTTGTATTAAACAAAAGATCTCTGATAGAATCTCCCGTGTCATATCCCGAAACCAAAAGAATATTGTATTGATTTTGGTCTTCCGAAGCATCTTTCTCTCGCATCACTTTTTTCAGAATGTTTAAAGACTCAAGAGAATAATCTGTGGCTATTAAAATCGTTTTAGTCATATTATTAAGATTTAGGTTCGTGTATCTTTTTTGATACTACAAAACTAAAGCGACCAGATTAGAAGCCCTTTGGAACGGAATTAAAATGTGATTAAAGAGATTAGAATGAGATTAGAAAATTGTTAACGATGGTTAATATAACGAAAAGGATTTCTTCTATATTTTATGTGAAATGTTTCGAGAACCTCAACATGACACCGCCAATAAAGTACGCTATAATAAACAGTTAGTATTAGAAAATCCTTTTGAGCGAGGTCAAAGCATCTTATTTACAGTAGCTTTTCTTCAGTCTGCGTGCTGTAAAAATTTGGAAAACGAAGCTGCACCGTCGTTCCTTGATTTTCGTGAGAACTTACAATTAATTCTCCGTGATGCATTCTTACGATGTTTCTTGCTAAAGGAAGCCCGATTCCGTAGCCTTCGTAGTTTTTTGTATTGGAAGCACGGAAAAACGGATCATAGATTTTGTTCATTTCCTCTTCAGGAATTCCGATTCCGTTGTCTTTTACGATGATGTAAACATCTGTGTCGGTTGCTCCTAACGAAACTTTAACCTGTTGAAAATTAGAATATTTACAGCCATTTTGAATAATATTCGTCACCGCAAGATGCAATAATTGCTCGTTCCCTTGAACTTTCAGTTTTTTCGGATTATCCGGCAACATACTGATGTCCAAATAGATATTGTTTTTTGAATTGATCCGTCTCAACGTTTCGATAACATCCCAAAGCAACTGATCAATTCGCACTTTATCCATTTTCTGGATTTTTCCGTCGAAACCGGTTTGAGCAATCATTAATAAAGCATTGATTTTTTTATCCAGCTTTTCAGCTTCATCAAGAATAATTCCTAATGTTTCCTTGTATTCATCGTTTGTTCTGGAAATAGAAAGTGCCACATCCGCTTCTCCCATAATGGATGTTAAAGGCGTTCTCAATTCATGAGAAACATTTCCAATCAAGTGATTTTGGGTTTCAAAAGAGGTTTCAATACGATTAAGCATGTCATTAAAAGTATCAACGAGTTCGTTCAATTCTTTGTTATCCGGTTGAGATTCAAGACGTAAATGAAGATTTTCGGAGCTTATTTCCTTTACTTTTCCTGTAATTTTTAAAATAGGCTTAAATAAAGTTTTAGATAAATAAAAAGAAAAAATCATACTGAAAAACAACGAAAGTACGATACACGTCATCAAAGTACGCTTCAAAAACCCCAAATAATACACCACATAATGGTTTTTGGCAGAAGCTATCGCAATATAATTCTTATTCTCATGCTTAAAAGTTTGCCCGATATAGTAAAACTCCTTATCATTATAGTTGGCTTCCCCGTTTTTGACAATATTCTTGAAAAAATAATCCGGAATATGAACTTCATGAGAGATTTTCTTATAATTAGAATCCGTAGGAATGGCGAAAACATAATCGCGCTCCATCGGAAGTTCTTCGTCGTTTAGGCTGTTTAAAATATAATTTTCAGGAAGATCGAGATCGCCTTTCCCTTTTTCAATCTGAACAATTGTCGTGGTTCTTATTTTTAATAATTCATAAAACCTTTGATGAGAAAAGTTGACAATCGAAAAATAAACCAATCCACTGAACAGCAAGATGATGGCCGTAAAAACCAACATCAGAAGCACCATCGTTTTGGTCTGATTTGTGACAACTTTATTAAACATTCTTTAAGGCTTTTTTAAAACATATCCCATTCCTATCACCGTATGAATCAGTTTATTATCATCCTGATTATCCAGTTTCTTTCTTAAATAATTAACGTAAACGTCCACAACATTCGTTCCCAGCTCATAATTCACGCCCCAAACTGCTTCCAAAACTTCCGTTCTGGAAATCACTTTTTCCGGGTTATTCAGGAAATACATCAATAATTTATATTCTGTGGAAGTCAATGAAATTTCTTCCCCGCTTCGGGTAACTTTCTTTGTATAATCGTTTAAAATCAAATCCGAGAACTGAAAAATATATTCGCTATCAACTTCAGGTTCAGCAATTTCAGGAATATTTCCGTTATTACTTCTTCTTAATAAAGATTTTATACGGGCAACCAACTCAATGAATTTGAATGGCTTAACCAAATAATCATCACCTCCACTTTCCAACCCGAGAACAATATTTTCGGAGGTTCCCAACGCCGTCAAAAACAAGATCGGAACATGTTGATTGGTTTTTCTGATTTCTTTACAGACATCTAGACCATTCATTTCCGGAAGCATAATATCCAAAATCACCAGATCAAAGTCGTTTGACTGCACCAATTGAACTCCTGTTCGCCCGTCAAAAGCTACAGAAATTTCGTATCCGTTTTCCTGAAGTCCTTTTTTTATAAAAGACACCACACTGGTTTCGTCTTCGATGAGAATAATTTTTTTCATTGAAATAAGGAATTTCACAAAAGTAGAAATTTTATTTTGGTTTGAAGAAGGAAGTCTGATGTTGGAAGTCAATTAAGCCTATTTAATTTACCTGTAGGGTGTTGATATTTTGTACGAAGTCGAGTTTAAATATTACACAAAATGGTTATTTTTTAGTGAATCTCATTTCTTTAATTTCACATAAACATTTTAAATATTAATCCTAAAAATTATTATTATGAATCCACCAAACATCGTCAGATTCTTTGTTGCAAAAAATTATATCGAAGCAACACAATTTATCGATCGTTCCGTACACAACATCCCAGATTGGGAAATCGTCTCTGTTTCTCACGTTATTGACAATAACAATATGGTTTCGGTAGCTTGTGTTCTAAAATTTAAAGGGGTTATGAAAAAAGCTAATGACAAAGTAAACCTCCCAGAACAAACTACAGAAGGTATAAATTAATAATAGAGAATATTTTAATTAGCTTCTAAAACAAAAAACTCTCTATAACAAAGTTACAGAGAGTTTTAGTACCCCGGGCGGGACTTGAACCCGCACGTTCTTACGAACACAGGATTTTAAGTCCTGCGTGTCTACCAGTTCCACCACCAGGGCATGGAGTGGAGCGAAAAACGGGATTCGAACCCGCGACCCCAACCTTGGCAAGGTTGTGCTCTACCAGCTGAGCTATTTTCGCATACTGTGCGGATGAAGGGACTCGAACCCCCACGCCTCTCGGCACCAGATCCTAAGTCTGGCGTGGCTACCAATTACACCACATCCGCGTTGTTTATTCTGAAAATTGTATTTTAAAGAGCGTGTTTCGTTTTTCAGTGGTGCAAAGATAGGATATTTTCTTTTATCTCCAAATTTTTCTGTGAAAAAAATTAAAATTTTTACATTTTTTTTCTCTCGTAGCCTTTATTACGATTCATTTTCTTACTTTTACATCGTTAATTATTATGATATGGAATTACAAGGAACGGTAAAGAAAATATTTGATGCTCAGACATTTGCGAGCGGTTTTCAAAAAAGAGAAATGGTGATTTTGACGCAGGAACAGTATCCACAGCCGATAAACATAGAATTTTTGTCTGATAAGATAAATTTATTAGATAACCTTAAAGAAGGAGAAAATGTAAAGATTGGTATCAACATCAGAGGTAGAGAATGGGTTTCTCCTCAAGGTGAAACGAAATACTTCAACTCTATTACAGGATGGAGAGTGGAGAAAGTTTTAGATAACGGTTCAGAGCCTACACAAGCTGCACCTTCTCAGTCTGCATCTCCAGTTTCTAACGAAAATCCTTTTGCCGGAGACGACGACGACGATTTACCTTTTTAATTAAAAGATAATACTGAAAATATTAATCCTGCTTTTTAAGTGGGATTTTTTTTACTACAATGGTTCGATTAGACGAAAACGAGATTTCATTTCCCGATCCTGAGCTTTATGATGGTCACGAAGGCGTGATTGCATTTGGCGGCGATCTGTCTTTAGAAAGACTTTGGTTTGGGTATCAACTTGGTATTTTCCCATGGTATAATCCGGGGGAAGAGATTCTTTGGTGGTGTCCCGATCCCCGATTTGTTTTGGTTCCTGACGAATTAAAGGTTTCAAAATCAATGAGAAAAATCTTACATCGCGAGGTTTTTACATTTTCTGAGAATCAAAACTTTAAAGAAGTGATTAAAAACTGTCAGCAAACCAACAGAAAAGGACAGAGTGGAACTTGGCTTTCGGATGAATTGATGGAATCTTTTATTAAACTTCACGAATACGGTGTCGCAAAAAGTATTGAAGTCTGGCAAAACGGAGAATTGGTTGGCGGATTTTACGGTCTTCAAATCGGGAACGTTTTCTGTGGCGAAAGTATGTTTGCAAAAGTAAGCAACGCTTCAAAAGCAGGATTTATTCATTTTGTTGAAACCCACAAAGGCAGCTTAGAATTAATTGATTGCCAATCTCATACAGAACATCTGGAAAGTCTTGGCGCAAAGATGATTTCTAAAAAAGAATTTTTAAAAATTTTATACAAAAATAATGAACGCTGATAAAGAAAAATGGATTCTTCTCGCAATATTAAGTATCATCTGGGGATCGTCTTTTATTTTAATTAAAAAATCCTTAGAGCATTTTAATCCTTATCAAGTCGGAGCTTTGAGGGTTTCTCATTGCCGGAATTATTTTAATGCCGATTGCTATTTCCAAATATAAATTATTTCCGAAAAGACATTTAAAATGGTTACTTCTGGCAGCTTTTACAGGGAATTTCATTCCGATGTTTTTATTTCCGATTGCAGAAACTGAGGTAAGCAGCAGTATTGCAGGAATTATCAACTCCATGATGCCTATTTTCGTGATTATTGTCGGTGCTTTGATTTGGAAATTTGAAACCACAAAACAACAGATGGTAGGAACTTTAATAAGTTTTACAGGCGTTTGTCTTCTCGCTTTTGGAGGAGATGGTGAAGATGGAAAATTCAAACTGATTCCTATTTTGCTGTTATTATTGGCAACATTATGCTACGCAATAAGCACAACAACGGTAAAATCTAAACTCATGGACGTTTCTTCTACCGTTTTATCTGCATTTGTGTTCTCTTTTGTATTATTTTTCCCTTCATTAATTTCATTAAGCTTTACAGGATTCTTTTCAACCTTTAGTTTTAACGAAAATAATTTAACCGGATTGATGTTTGTAAGCTTACTTTCCATCTTCGGGACAGGATTGGCAATGATGATGAATTATCGCCTGTTGAAAGTATCTTCGTCGCTTTTTGCATCAACAGTAACCTTATTGATGCCGATTGTCGCAATTATTTGGGGTATTTTAGATGGTGAAAAATTGGGATTGGTACAATTTATAGGAACCGGAATTATCATCGCGGGATTGATCTTTTTAAGAACCAAACCCAATATTATAAAAAAATAAATCCCACATTTCTGCGGGATTCTTTATTTGAAATTAATTTTTCTTTTTGACTTTAGCTCTGGCTTTTTTCACCTCATCTTTAATGAAAGGATATTTTTTCTGCATATCCGAAACCAAAGAAGGATCTATATCCATCGCTTCCAAAAGCGTTGATTTGCCTTTTTCCTGCTCTTTAAGATTAAAGTAACAGTTGCTTAGCTGATAATACAATTCTGCTCTATGATGCGCTTTTACTGCTTTGTTCAGAAGAGTTACCGCTTCATCATATTCACCCAAAAGCATCAATACTTCCGAGTAGGCGTACCAATTGTAAAATCTTGTCGGCTCGGCATCAACCAATTTTTTCAGACAAGAGAGACTTTCCTCAAACTTTCCTGAATCGATAAACAAAAATGCTAATCTCTTTTGATACTCAAGATTACTATCATTCAAATGAGTGGCTTCTTTTGCAAAATGTAACGCTTCCGGCATTCCTCCCATTTCTTCGTAAAGATAAGACTGTTCCATCATTGCAAGATAAAACTGAGGATCTTCTCTCAACGATTTCTGGAAAAAATTTAAAGCTACAATCGACTGTTTTAAAGCTTTATAGCAAAGTCCGATTTTATAAAAAGTAAACGCTTTGGTATATTCCAACTCAAGCATTTCTTCATAAACCTCGATTGCTTTTTTATACTGCCCTAAAGCTTCATAACAAGCCGCTTTGTTTGCATAAACCCCAACAGAACTAGAATTGATTGCCAATAAATAGTCGTAACCTTTTATCGCTTCCTCATAATTTTTTCTGTTGAAATAATACTGTCCGTACTCGAACCAAGCCAGCTCTGAATAAGCAAATTCATCTAAATACTCATTAAGAAAGACAATTGCCTCCTCACTCTTATTCAAATCTGCAAAACAAACCATACAGTTTTCCAAAGAATATTCATCCGTCGGATCTTCTTTTAGGGCTTCCTTGTAGTGTTTAAGAGCGTTAAAAGGATCTCCCAAATTCACATATTCATCTGCAATAAAGTTGTGAAGAAAATTTTCTTCTTCATTAAGTTCCAAAGCTTTTTCGCAAATTTCTATGGATCTTCTAGGATTTCCTAAATTCGAATAATACTTCGCATAGCAAACCAAAAAGTCGGTGTTCTCCATCGATGCACCTTTTAGCTCATTGATAAGTTCTTTTGCAGCATTATAATCTTCCCATTCCAGAAGAATTTCAAGTCTTTTGATCTTGATATCTAAAGAATTGGGATGAAGCTTCAGACCATAATTAACCGCTGTATCAGCGTAATTAAAATCACCCAGCTCCAAGTAATAAACAATGATGTCTTCTAGCTCTTCTGTATCAAAGTAGAATTCGTCATTATTTTCCATCATTTCTTCGAACTTTTTCACAAGTTCATTTCCAAAATACTCTTCCAATACTTGTATCCTTAGTCAGGCCAATGTTTGAATTTACTTACAAACCTCGACAAACTTTTTAAATTAATATTACTTCTGAAAATTTTACACATTCAAAATGTATGCAAAGTTGCAACTTTTTTTTGACATTTTTATTTGTAAATTTCTATCTTAAAGATAGTGAAAAGAACATTATAATCAAAGAATTGTGGATAAAAAAAGAAGAGTTATTGTTAAATTAACACAATTAATCTCTTTCTGTTCGAAATTTCACTTTCCCAAACGGTTTCAATATTTTTTAAGTGAACGGTTTCTGTATCAATCTTTAATTTCCCGTTAACTGCCGCCTGAAACATCTCGGGAATAATCTCAGAAAGCAGCAATTTCATCTCCTCCTGCGTCCAGCTTCCCAACCCGGAACCGGAAATCTGAATATCTGTTCCGCGCAAAATCTGAGAGGATAACTGAATCGTGTCGCCACTCATTCCGCCCACGGAAACCAAT
This sequence comes from Chryseobacterium ginsenosidimutans, assembly GCF_024807225.1. GTDB lineage: Bacteria > Bacteroidota > Bacteroidia > Flavobacteriales > Weeksellaceae > Chryseobacterium > Chryseobacterium ginsenosidimutans. The sequence goes on along the minus strand of NZ_JANUCO010000001.1, from coordinate 423,447 downwards.
CGGGTTTTATGGGAAAAAGTACCGTCACCTTTTAAAGCTGATAATAACATCTCCACCGGATGTCCCCAAATATAATCTACAATAACATCAATCGGAGTTTCCTGATGAATGGCTTTAATTTTTTTCTTAAAATCTTCATCGCTTAATTGTAAAGAAATAACTTCATCTGCACCCAACTCAAGCAAAGATTGCAGAGCTTCTTCGTTTCTTCCGGTTGCGATAACTTTTTTAGCGCCATATAATTTGGCAATTTGCACCGCCACTTTTCCGGTGATTCCTGTTGCTCCATTAATGAGAACAGTTTCTCCCGCTTTTAAATTGGTTTTAAACTTCAATCCCATTGCAGAACCCATCACCGCATTTGGCAACGCTGCAGCAATCTCGAAATCCAACTCTTCAGGAATGGGAACGATCATTTTTTTGTCGGCTACTGCTTTTTCGGCAACAGTTCCTTTTTTACTGAAGAAATAAACTTTAGAACCATTTTCTAAGAAACCTACTCCATCGCTTCCCACAATTGTTGGCTGATGTTCGGTATTTTCTGTGGAATAATGTTTTCCGCTCGCTCTGGCTCTGTCGAGATGTTTGATGGACGCTGCTTTTACGAATATTAAAGCCTCATTATCATTATTAACAATCGGATCGGGAAAATCTGCGTATTGAGGAATTCCGCCTTTTTCAATTACTACTGCTGCTTTCATTTGTTTTAAATTGTAATGCAAAATTATTTGGAAAACGTATCAAAGTGCAATAACATTTGTTATGAGTTGAGATGGAAGCTAGAGGATGGAAGCTGGAAGGTTTTGAAGTCAATTAAAAAAAATAAGGACAAATAAATTAAGTCCTTTTTTAAATTTGCAATTATATACGGTCGCACAGGAAGCTTCCATCATCCAGCTCCCATCTTCCATCCTCTCAAAGCTTCTCTTTCAAAATTTTACTTTTAATTCTGCTTAAATGAACCGTCGTGATTCCCAAATAAGAGGCAATATAATGTTGCGGAACTCTTTTGATAATGTTCGGTTTGCCTTTACAAAGATTGAGATATCGCTCTTGTGGACTTTCTTTAATGAACGAAAAAAAATGTTTCATATAATCGAAAACCCTTTCGAAAACAGAATCCATGAATTCACTTCTCAACTTTGGATCTTCATAAACTTCTTCTAAAATCTTATCGGCAGTCGGTTTATCAATCTGCCACAAAATGCAAGGCTCGATCGTTTCAAACGAAACCATACTCGGTAATCCTTTTCTAAAACTTTCGAGCGAAGAAAACATTGTATTTTCCACGAAAAACTGGAAGGTAATGTCTTTTCCGTCGTTGTTGTACCAAGCTCTTACAATTCCTTTTTCGATAAAATAGGCGTTCTGTGAAATTTCATTTTCATTTAAAAGAATCGTTTTTGCCGGAACTTCCAATCGTGTGAAGTTCTTCCTGTATTTTCCCCAAGTTTCTTTCGGGAAAGAGAATCTGTTTTGTAAATGCTCAAACATCTTAATTAAAAAAAGAACGAGACCAAAAGCCTCGTTCCCTATATTTTTTTAAATCAAACTCTTGATTTTTGCGATAATATCATCTCCTAATTTGTCGGCTTCTTCCTGAGATTTAGCTTCCGTATAAATTCTGATAATCGGTTCTGTATTTGATTTTCTAAGGTGAACCCAGTTGTTTTCAAAATCGATTTTCACTCCGTCAATTGTGGAAACATTTTCGTTTTGATATTCTTTTTCCATTTTAGATAAAATATCATCTACGTTGATTTCCGGCGTTAATTCAATTTTCTTTTTACCCATAAAATAGCTCGGATATCCTGCTCTTAACTCAGAAACCGTTTTATTTTCTTTCGCTAAATGAGTCAAAAATAAGGCTACACCTACCAAAGAATCTCTTCCGTAATGCAATTCAGGGTAAATAATTCCTCCGTTTCCTTCACCTCCGATTACTGCATTTTTCTCTTTCATTAAAGTAACTACGTTCACTTCTCCTACAGCACTTGCAAAATATTCTGAATTATGCGTCTGCGCAACATCTCTCAAAGCACGGCTTGAAGAAAGATTTGAAATTGCCACGCCATTTTTATTTTTCAATAAATAATCTGCAACAGCAACCAATGTGTATTCTTCGCCGAACATTTCTCCTTTCTCATCGATTAAAGCCAATCTGTCAACATCCGGATCTACAACAACTCCTACATTTGCTCCTTCTTTTTTCACCAATTCACAAATGTCTCCTAAATGTTCTTTCAAAGGTTCAGGATTGTGTGGAAACTGTCCATTCGGTTCGCAATATAATTTTACGGTTTCACAACCTAATTTATCCAATAACATTGGGATTGCAATTCCTCCTGTAGAATTTACCGCATCTAAAACGACCTTGAAATTCTTAGATTTAATCGCTTCAACATCTACCATCGGCAAATCTAAAATCTGCTGAATATGAATGTCAAAAGCATCGTCTCTCGTTTCATATTTCCCCAAATCATCCACTTCTGCATAGTTGAAATCTTCACTTTCTGCCAAAGCCAAAACCTCTGCTCCGTTTTCACCCGTGATGAATTCTCCTTTTTCATTTAATAATTTAAGAGCGTTCCATTGTTTTGGATTGTGAGAAGCGGTCAAGATAATTCCACCGTCGGCTTTCAATTCCGGAACCATTATTTCAACAGTCGGCGTTGTAGAAAGTCCCAAATCAACCACATTGATTCCAAGACCCTGCAATGTTGCCGTCACCAATGAAGAAACCATCTGACCAGAAATTCTGGCGTCTCTTCCGATGATTAACGTTAAGTCTTTTTTATTTTTATTGTTCTGAAGCCAGGTTCCGAATGCCGAAGCAAATTTTACCACGTCAAGCGGCGTTAAGTTATCGTTTACTTTTCCGCCAATTGTTCCTCGGATTCCTGAAATACTTTTTATTAATGACATTCTTATTTTTTCTTAGTTTGTTTTAAAATTTTCTTCTCATCACCTTCCAGTTTTCGCTGGACTTTTTTAATATCTTCTAATGCAGGAAGATTTTCTGGTTTTATACCTCTTTCTCCCAACATTTTTCTTACTGCTAAATTGTTTTCAATATGTTCATTGGTAATTTGAGAATCACCATTTAAGTCTTTTTCAACAACATTATGGCTCGTTAATTCGGTAGCAAAATCTTTTGCTTTTATTGTCAATGTAGGAAGGAAATCTGCTAAAGGTCTGGTTTGTGGAACATGCAATCTTGTTTTCATAGCATTTGTTGTAAATCCACCAAACAAAGCTTGATCCCCTTTTGAGCGAATTATTGAGAAACTTTTTTCATCAACCCCTCTTTCGTAGATAATACCGGAAAGGTTTTTCTCTGTTTTTGATAATTTTTCTCTTGCCGTTACTCTTGCTACATCCAGCAATCTCTTCTCAATAATCTCCTGTTTTCTAGTTTGAACAGCAAAATAGGTTTGAGCAAAAGCAACTTCAGATTTTGAAGAATCTCCATTCTGAGCAACAAGATAACAACCGTAACGAGTTAATACAATATCAGCAATTTCTCTTTGAGCACCTTTAGCCAGTTCGATCATTTTGCCGACGTCGGCAAAATGATCAGAAATGCCTCCACCAGCATTTTCACAAGATTTTTTTGCTTTTTCTATTACCTTTAAAAAATTATCCCATTTTGTATATCCCAAAATTTCCTGAACATCTCTTGCACTCCAACATTCAATACTTTCAACAATGTTTCTTGCATTTTCGAATTTTAGAAAGAGTTCTTCTATTAATTCTTTTTTCATATTATTTTGTGCGTTATTTTTCACAAAAATAAGTAAAATTTAAATCTGAAAAAGGTTTAATGCTCCACAAGGAATATTAATTTTTAAGAACATCCGCAATCTTTATCACACCCTGTTCTTTTGGAGCTGAATTTTTTTGGTGCAAAGTTCTTTCTGAGTATTTTAAACAAAGAATAACAGGCGAATGCAACGATCAATAAGACGATTACGTATTGTAAAATTAATGAGAAATCCATTATTTTAATATTTGATATACTAACATCGACACAAAATATGCCAAACCGGTCATCATGGTCAACTGCAAGCCGGTCCATTTCCAGCTTTTGGTTTCTCTGTAGACTACTGCAAGTGTAGAAACACACTGCATTGCAAATGCGTAAAATAAAAGCACCGAAATTCCTGTGGCAAAACTGAAGACTTTTTCGCCGTTCGGCTTTACATCGCGTCTCATTTTATCGATTACTTTTACTTCCGGAGCATCATCTTCAAGGCTGTATAAAGTTGACATTGTTCCTACGAAAACTTCTCTCGCTACGAAACTTGTCAGAATTCCTACGCCCATTTTCCAGTCGTAACCAAGCGGTGCGATGACAGGCTCAATTCCTTTTCCCATTTTTGCTAAATAAGAATGGTCGAGCTGAACATTGGTAGCAACAAACTGGTCGGGTTTCTGTTTTGGTCCGAAATAACTCAGGAACCAAATGATGATACTTACGATGAAAATAATTTTTCCTGCTCCCGTAATGAAATCCCAGACTTTACCCAAAACCATTTTAAAATCATATAGAAAAAGTGGTTTTTTGTACGTCGGTAAATCCATCACCAAATAGGTTTTCCCTTTATTTTTAATAAATCTTTTAAGAACTGCTGCGGAAAATAATGCTACGGCAAAACCAAGCAAATACATTCCCATCAACACCAAAGCTTTATATTTTATTCCTAAAAAAGTTTTATCTGAAATAATTAACCCAATAATGATGCTGTAGACCGGAAGTCTTGCAGAACACGTCATGAAAGGCGTTACCAAAATGGTTAATAATCTTTCTTTTAAATTTTCAATATTTCTGGTTGAAATTACCGCAGGAATTGCACAAGCCGTTCCTGAAACCAATGGGACGATACTTTTTCCGTTTAATCCAAAGGGGCGCAGAAGCCTGTCCATCAGGAAAACGACTCTTGCCATATATCCTGAATCTTCCAATAAATAAAGGAAATATAATAAGATTCCGATTTGCGGGGCGAAAACTACGATTCCTCCGATTCCGGGAACGATTCCGTTTGAAATTAATGAATTAATGGGTCCTTTTGGTAAGTTTTCTGCTGCAAAAGCTGTTAACCAAGAAAAAAGATCATCGATCCAGTTCATTGGATATTCTGCCAAGAAGAAAACACTTTGGAAAATGATTAATAAAATCAATAAGAAAACAACATATCCCCAGAATTTATGAACTAAAACTCTGTCTAATTTTTCCGTTAATAATTCTTTGAACTGCGGTTTTTTAGTGATCACATTCGATAAGATTTTATCGACTTTCTGGTATCTTCTTACCGTTTCCTGAACCTGTAATCTTTTTGGAACTAAGCTTTTAGAATCGGGCTCATTCATTAAACCCATGATGGAATCTATTCTGCCCAAATCTGTTCCCAAAGAAAGGCTCATCCACGCTTTATATTCATTCTCAAAGCTTTTGTGAGAAGTAAGCTTCTGAATAAAATCTTTATGTTCGTTGGGTGTTTCAAAAGAGATTTTGTCGGCCTTTGCAAATTCGTTATTTAAAACAGCTTCTTTAATTTCAGTAATTCCAACGTGTTCTTTTGCGTTGGTCTGAATAATTTTAATGCCTAAAGCTTCTGAGAATTGTTCAATATCAATATTAATTCCTCTTCTTTCCGCCTGATCGATCTGATTGACCACCAAAATCATCGGAACACCAAGATCCTGAATCTGCTGGAACAAAAGAAGACCTCTTTTTAGGCTTAATGCTTCAAGAATATAGATCACTCCTGCGTAATCTTTCTGATTGTCAATAAGAAATTTAGAAAAAATAGCTTCATCCTCCGAACTCGGATAAATACTGTAAGAACCCGGCAAATCTATAATTTCAACCTCCTCATTCTTATAGCTGTAATTCCCTGAATGGCTTGCAACAGTAACTCCTGCATAGTTTCCGGTTTTCTGCTTTTTATTGCTTAAAGCATTGAAAACCGTAGACTTTCCTACATTCGGGTTTCCGACTAAAAGTACCTGTTTTTTTTGAGTTTCCTGCATTAATTCAATTCTTCAACAATGATATAATCTCCTTCTTCCTCACGAAGAGCAATCCGGCTTTTTTCATCCCCAAATTCCACATACATCGGTCCGCTGAAAGGCGCCTGATACAAAATCCTGAAAGAAGTTTCGGGAAGAAGTCCCATTTCGATGATTTTATTCGGCATTCTAAGACTATTATTATCATACCCCAAAATCTTTCCCATTTTGTTTTTAGGAAATCCGCTCAACTTATGTAAACCCTTCTCTTTCAAAGCCGAAATTTTTGTGTCTACAAATATACGCTATTTAAATCTAATCTAAATAACATCGTCCTATGAAAGAAATCAACCCAAATGCATGATACATTTGGGTTGATTTAAATATAATTAGTTGATATGAATGTTTGTTTTTAGTCTGCTTTTCCTACCTTCTCTACTTTTCCGACTTTTAATTTTTCGTAAGGAGGTTCGATCGGGTTGTCATTTGCATTGAAGAAATCTTTGTACATTTTCTCCTGTTTTTTCATCATGTCTCCGATTGTTCCGTCCATTCCCGGAATTGTTTTAGACATAATTTCCTGAGTCATCATCGGTCTTGCTGTAGCAAAAGGATCTTTTTTGAAATCATTGAATGTTTTCTCAAATTTTTCTCTTGGCATTTCCGTTACCTTCAAGCTCATATTCGAGATTTTTTCAGAGTAAGACAGTTCTTCCCAATTCGGAATTTTTTTGTTCCCCTGAAGAACCCAAGAATAGTTTTTGCCTTCATCTTCGATTTTCACGATCAATCCCGGAAGTCCAGAGAATTTATACGGACCATCCTGGAACGGAAGCTCTGAACTGAACCAAGCCGTCCATTTTTTTCCTCCGAATTCTACTGTTGCTTTCTGAGCGTTGTAAGCTCCTACTTTTTCTTTTTCGTTTAAAATTTTCCAATCGAATTTTATCGTTTCATTGTACCCAATCCCCAATGGTGAAAATCCGCTTGCTATTCTTTCGATATACTGAATTTTCATGTCGGGATAAGTCTTTACGATCTTTTCAGAAAACTTGGGCATTCTGATCGACTTAGACAAATCTTTGAAAACTCCTGATTTCTGCATCATTTCGATCTGAATTTTGATGATTGAATCCTGTGCAATCACCGTGTAGTCTCTATACACCGATCTGTCTTTTACGATATCTAAAACCGACATTACTTTTTCAAGTTTTGCAGAATCTTTTTTCGGCTTAAAAGTTAATTCATAAAAAAATCGGTTGGCTGTTTCTTTCGAATCATTATCCTGAGCACTTGCAAAAGCAAAAAGAGCGATAAAAAATATTGAAAATAGTTTTTTCATTTTTAATAGAGGTTTACATAATTAGTTTACAGTTATAGAAATATGTTACAGATTTTTTTTGATTTTTATTTTTCGGATTTTTGTTTCCCTCGGTTTTCACAGATTTTCATAGATGATTGAGAGTATTTTCTTTTGTCATTTCCACAAAGGAAAAATCTATCTCGAATAATAGATTCTTCACTGCGTTTCCGCTTCGTTCTGAATGACAGACAAGACGTTATATTTTATGTAAAACAAATTTTATGATTCCGTTAAAATATTTTCATTTTTAAAAATCTTATCTTTAAGCTACTTTAAAACAAAATATTATGGACACATTATCTCAACTAAAAAACGAACTTCAGGAAGAGTATCAGACCACCCGAAAGTTTTTTGAAGCTTATCCTGAAGGGAAAAATGATTTCGCTCCACACGAAAAAAGCATGAAATTGATGCCTCTTGCCACTCATATCGGAGAAGTTTTTGGCTGGACAGATACGATGCTGAAAACCTCTGATCTGGATTTTGCTACAACCGATTATCAACCTAAAAAATTATCAACCAAAGAAGACCTGTTAAAAGTTTTGGATGAAAATTATAACGCCAGTAATGAAGCATTAGGAAATGCCAATGAAAGCGACCTCAACGAAACATGGGCATTGAAAAATAATGGTGAGGAAATGGCAAAATGGTCAAAATACGGATCGATCCGTCATAGCTTGAATCAGATTACGCATCACAGAGCACAATTGGGCGTTTATTACAGACTGAATGATATTCCTTTGCCGGGAAGTTATGGTCCAAGTGCAGATAATCCGGGGTTTTAGTCGGGTTACGAGATTCGGGTTTAGAGTTTAATCTAAGAATAATCGCATTAATCATAATCAAAAAACCCAACCTCAGTGAGGTTGGGTTTCTGTTTTATTTAAAGTTGAATTTTACTGTGAACATGACTTGACTTGGTCGAAGTTGTATTCTTGTGTAAGCAATATTTTGTGGATTGATATCATATGTTTCAAATACCCTTTTATTCGCTATATTCATCCATTTCAATTCGAAATCGATTTTCTTTTTAGCCCAGGTAAATTGATATGATAAATCATAGAATCCATTATTATATTTTTGATCAGCAGCGCTTGTATTTACCTGATCCCAATTGAATCCAATGGTATGATTTTCTATCGGATAGAAGAAAACTCCTAAATTATGGTTAAATCCTCTTCTTGAGTTTTCGTTATTCAACTGTGGAGTAACACTCTTACTTAACTGTTTTGTTCTTGTAATATTAAAGTTATAATCAATACTCATCCAACTGAAATAAGTGTTGTTGAATTTAAATCCGTAAGACTGAGAATTGTTTCTACTTGTATAAGCAAAATCATTTTGATAAGCATCAGATTTTGAAGTATTGTTGCTATAGCTCAAAGAAGCATTAGTCTTAAATTTAGGAAAATATTTACCCACTTCAGCAGAATAAGCATTGCTTAAAGCATGATTTTCCTGTTCTAAATACCTCATAATAGTTTGCCCGGAATTATTTCTTATCGGAGATGAAATTAAATTTCTTTTTGCATCCGAATAACGATAATTGACATTGAAAAATAAATTATTTAACGGGTTTCTGTATTCTAATCTTGTTCCTGCAGATTTGTTGTTGTTTTGAGGAATAGGATTGTTTGCATCCATTGCATTAATTCCATTTGGCGAGGTCATTAAGAATCCTGAATAAGCTGTATTTATCTCACCAAAATTATTATTGATATTGGTATTTACCGAAGCTTTCCAGAAAGAAGCAAAAGTATATTGCGCAAAGATACTTGGTTCAAAAGTAACTTTATTTACATCTTTTGAAACATTTCTCAACGGATCTTCTGCTTTAATATTATTAGAATTTACCGGGAAATTAGCATATAGCATCCATGAATCATTTTTATAATTTACTCCTACACTTCCATAAGGTGTTGCAGTGGTGTATTTCAAGTCATTATAATAAGCCTGTCCATAACCGAAATAGGTTCCTTCCTGATAATTTGTTAAAGCAGAATTTAAATCTGTTGATTTAAAATTAAATCCGACTTCAGGAGTAAACGTCCATCCTTTTGTAGAGAAACCAATATTTGCAGAATGATTGGCTTCAAAAGTTTTCAATCTTAAATTTTGTCTTACTGTTTCCGCATAAGGACCTGCGTTAAATCCAGGAATAGTAAGATATGATGCCGGAGAAACATCCAGAGTCTGTCTGTCTGTCTGATAACTTATAAAAGATAAAACATTTACCATTTTCTCTTTCCATGGAACTATTGTACTCAATGAGTTTTGGAATGATGTTGTAGGAGATTCAATAGCCTCTTCTCCGTGTCTTGTGGAATTTACAGAAACTATTAACTGTTCTATCTACAACTCCTCTATCTGCATTCCAATATTGGGAGAAGCTCGTTGTATTTTTGAAAAATCCTTTTTTAGCATTTTTCGTGAAAATCAGTTCCCCTTTTGCTTTATCGGTATAAAAATTATTTAAAATATTCTGAGTAACTTTTGATGCAGGCTCATCTGTTGTAGCAAAATAATCTGTTTCGCTATAAGATTCTCTGTTAACAGCATTATTTGTATAATTAGCATTCACCTTCAATTCCCATTCTTTTTTCTTATCGATATTCGTAAGATAATTTGCAGACACATAATGAACGCTGTTCATCAAATATCTCTTCACCGGAAGATTTGGAGTGCTTGCATTTTCTACATTCAGCCAATCGTTTTGAGAAGCGTTGATTCTTCTTCCCTCAAATCTGTTTCCGAAAGCCAGAATATTTCCCTCGTTTTCTACCTGTTCTCCTACATTATTTGATTTATAATTAACAACCCACTGACTTTTCTGTCCAAAAAACATCGGCGTCAATTTTACATTCCAAAGGAGAGGATCTGCACCTACACCTACTTCACCACGACCTGTCATTGTCACAGAGTTTTTCAGTTTGATATTGATGGCTGCCTGATCAGAAGGTACTTTATCTTGTAATATTTTTACGGGTTGGTGATTTTCAAGAACCTCAACTTTTTGTACGGCATCTTTCGGAAGCGAGTTGTTGATGGTTCCGTAACCGCCTTCCATTAAATCTTTTCCGTTGACATAGAATTTATTGATCGCGTTTCCCTGATAAAGAATTGTTCCGTCTGTATTGACTTCGATTCCCGGGATTTTCTTCATTACATCCGCCAACGTTCTGTCACTTTTGCTGTCGAAAGCTTTAAGATCATACGCAATTGTATCGCCTCTCGACGTGATCATTTTTGTTTTTAACTGAACTTCTTTAATTTCCGTAGCTTCAGACTCCATTTTAAAACTTAAAGTCTGGTCGCCGTTATTGATTTGTTTGGTTAAAGGTCTTTGGTTAAAAGCCTTTACTTTCAGGTCTACATTTGATTCTGCAGAAGTGAACGTTACTTTATATTCACCTTTAGAATTGGTAATGGCATAAGCCAAGATCGCGTCTTTTCCCGGCTCTTCTACCGTAACACTCGCACTTGGAATCCCAACGCCGTCTTCATCCGTGATTTTCCCCGAAACTGTTTTCTGTGCAAAGGAAAGCACGGAGAAAAAAATCATCAGGAACAAAGATATTTTCTTTTTCATAATTTATTATTTGCCTAATTAGTTAATGGTTAAAGCTTTTTGTTACACATCTATAAAGATTGATTTTAAATGGAAAAGTTAAATCAATCTTTTATCACTACAAACATAGTGATATTTTTCTATTGTATGCCGAAATTTATTGATTATTGGTATTTCACTTTAATTGATAAAAAAAGCGATGCTTCTGCAAATTGTTGTAATTTAATAAAAGAATTGAAAAATATAAACAAGCCTTACTGGGTTTATCTTTATACGAGAATAAGGCTCTTAAAAAAGAGTTTTCATGTATATATTTAGTCCAAATAGGTAAAAATGATTTGAATCATAGATTAAAAAAAGATTAAACATGTTAACATCTACTTTTATTTAATAATTTTGTAACACTAAATTTTAATAAATGGGAATCAACTTAAAGCCTATAGATATCGTAGATGACATTACGCAAGAAGAATTCATTCAAAAATATCTAAAGCCAAGAAAGCCTGTTGTAATAAAAAACATGGCGAAAAAATGGCCTGCATATCAAAAATGGACCATGGAATACGTAAAGGAAGTCGTTGGAGATATAGAAGTGCCCCTTTATGATTCTAAAAAAGCCGATCCTGCAGTTCCCCTTAATACTCCTACTACAAAAATGAAATTTGCAGATTATATAGACCTCATCCAAAGAGAGCCTACCGATCTTAGAATTTTCTTTTTTGACCCAATAAAACACGCCTCAAAACTACTTGAAGAGTATATTCCTCCAAAAGAATTGATGGGTGGCTTTTTAGACAAATATCCTGGAATGTTTTTCGGGGGTAAAGGTTCTGTGACGTTTCTGCATTATGATATCGATCTGGCGCACATCTTCCACACTCATTTTAATGGGAGAAAGCATGTGATGTTATTTGAAAACAAATGGAAAGAAAGACTCTATCAGCTTCCTTACGCTACTTACGCCTTGGAAGATTATGATATTGAACATCCGGATTTCGAAAAATATCCTGCCTTAAATGGTATCGAAGGAATCGACTGCTATCTTGAGCACGGCGATACGTTATTCATGCCAACCGGTTGGTGGCACTGGATGAAATATCTAGACGGAAGTTTCTCTCTTTCTTTAAGAGCGTGGGACAAATCGTGGGCGGTAAAAGCACAATCTTTATGGAATCTTACGGTTCAGCGTAAATTCGATGATGTCATGAAGAAGAAGTTCAAAAAGAAATACATGGACTGGAAAGAAAAAGTAGCCGTCAAACGAGCAGAAATTGCTTTAAAAAGAGGCTTACCAAGATAAAATGAAAGACGTTTCTGTGTGAAACGTCTTTTTTTATTTTAAACCTGTTAGCTTTAATTCCATAATATTTAAAAATCTACAAGACTTTATAAATCGGATATTGTCTGAAAGTTTTTTCCTCGAAATAAGGAGAATTTCTGTAGATCCAGTCCAGCTGAGCTGTTCCGTCTTCTGCAAACTTTTTATCGGAAGCTTTTTGGGCTTCAAATTTTTGTTTTAAATCTTTATCTTTTTTCAATAATTCTGCCGCAGTATCTTCAAAAATATACGCTGAATAATATTCTTTCTGCGCTAAAATCCCGTCGAAGAAATTCCAGTTGAAGAAAGAATCCAGTGCTTCCGGTTCCAGTGTTTCAATAATATATTTTACCCCTTCCTGATTGGTCGGAACAATATAATCTCCCGCAGAAAAAATCAGCTTTTTATTTGATTTGTCAACCGTTGTTTCAAAATGTGAGTAATGACCTTCGTAAGGATTTTTAACAGTTTTAAAATCATTAATTTTATAAGATTCCACCGCAATTGTACTGTCTTTTTGAATCGGTTTCATCTGAATTTTATTTCTCTTGAATTCTTCAATCACACGATATTGTGACTGCGGAATCACATAATATTTCGGAATCGTGATGTAACCTGTAGGAACTGCCGTTGTAAACAGTTTTATATTCTTTGTGAAAGGTTTATTTCTGTCATAAAACAATCTCGGTTTTCCGGAAATTTCGCTCGGTTTATATTTTCCTTCATATCCTTTAAAATCCATCGTAGAATATTTCGTAGAATCTATTTTCCATCGGATTCCATATTGTTTTCCGGCTTGATATTGTTTTAAATTTTCAATTCGAAGCTGTTTGATTTTTTTATAATCTCTATCCAAATTCTGAAGGTTGACCAACATATATTTGTACGTCGCATCCACTCTTTTATCATACGGTTTCAACATATGCGTTTCCGGAACCGTTCCCAAAGAATTGAACAGTGTCGTATAACCCGTAGAATATCTCGGAGAATCCTCAAACGAAGCAAAACCAACCTCCGGAATATCCCCATGAATATTGACATACGGTGTACTTTCATACCCTAATTTCTTTAAATCTTCGAGGTTTTTAGCCTGATAATTGTTGTAGAAATACTCACCCAAAACATTCCCCAAACGCTCTTTAAAAGTAGAAATATAAGTGAAAGTATATTGATAATCGGCTCCGTTACTCACATGATTGTCAATAAAAACATCAGGTTTCAGCCATTGATAAATCTCCTGAAAACTTCTGGCATTTTTAGAATCTGTCTTAATGAAATCTCTGTTTAAGTCATAATTTCGTGCATTTCCACGAAAGCCATATTGTTCAGGACCATTTTGATTGGCTCTGGAAAACGAACCGCGATTCAACATTCCGCTTACATTATAAGCCGAAATCGCAGCAATAATAAAATTCTGTGGCGTTTTGATTTTCTTTGTTGCTAAATCTCGCATCAACATCATCGTTGCATCAATTCCGTCGGGTTCACCGGGATGAATTCCGTTGTTGACGAACAAAATGGCTTTTTCTTTTCTTAATTTATCTACATCTTTTTCAGGAAAAGGATTGTAAACCACGACATAAATCGGTTTTCCGTTATCGTCTTCTCCTTTTTTAAGATATTGAATCGTATTGAAGTTTTTTGCTAAATTTTGATAATAAGAATTCATTTCGTCATACGTAACGGTTTGATTTCCATTTCCTTTTTCAAAAGGTGTCTGAAAATTATTTTGAGCAAAAAACAAAGATGAACTCAGGAAAAATAAAAGATATTTCAGTTTCATTGAAGTGATATTTCGAGCTTCAAAATTACTTCGTTTTTGTAGAATAGAAATATTTTTTAACGCAATGGTCGCAAAGATTTTTTTTTACAACTGTTCGTATATTTTCGTTCGCAAAGGCGTTTCACTCAGCAAAGGAATTAAACATAAGGTTTGTTATTTCCTTTCTGTTTGTCTTCCCGTAGGATCTAAGCAAAGTTTTTAGAGATTAATTAGGAAAGATTCGTGTCTAGATTTCTAAGGAATGATAGCTTTACTTGTGATTTTATTTCCCACAGATCACACGGATTTACACAGATGATTGCGCATATTTTTTTTAAGAAATTAAAACATAAACATCTGTGAAATCTGTGGGAATATCTTATTCAATTTAATTATTTCGCCCTTTTTCATCAAGATATAAAGACGGTAGCGGATCGCTTTGCCAGAATTGTTTTGTATTGACATCCATCATCGTCAAAGATCCGGTGAAAGCTGCTCCTGTATCGAGATTCCAGATATTGGCTTTGTTGACAGGTTTAGTAATTCCTAAATGTAAAGTCGGGGTGTGACCGATGAAAATTTCGTTGAATAAAAGAAATCTTTTGGGATATAATTCTGAGTTTTTCGCAAGTTTTTTATCCATCGCAACAGCAGTTTCCCAAAGCGTTCTGTCCCAACGGTAATTGCTGGAATACACTTCCTTTTCAGGACCATGCATAGACGAATAACCCGCATGAATAAACAAACGGTTTTCTTCGTCAACATAATAATTTTTCATTTTTTGGAAAAACTCCAGATGCTTTTCCAAGTCTTCCAAAGAATAATCGGAATAGCTCTCAACTGTACTTTTTCCCCCATTTTGAAGCCATACATCGGGAGCATTTTCGAAAGAAAGCCAATCTTCTGTCCATGCATCGTGATTTCCTTTAATGAAAATACATTCCTGCCTTTGGGAAAGTTCCATTAAAAACCGGATAATTTGGGAAGATTCGCTCCAACCGTCGACATAATCTCCCAAGAAAATTAAGGTATCATTTTCGGTAACATGGGCTCTTACCAAAACTTGCATTAAAGCTTTGAATCCTCCGTGAATGTCTCCTATTGCTAATGTTCTTTTCATTTAAATCTTTTGTTATAATTCGGACAAGATTCAATAATTTCCATTGCTTCTGATAATTTACAATTTTTGTGTGCTATGATGAAGTGTATAATTGAAACTTTACTCGCCCCTTTTTCTAATAAATCATCACCTTTTTTAATTAAATCTTCTTTATCAAGAGAAAAGTTTTTTATCTCATCTAAAAATTCCCGATCCGTCATCTCGAAATGTATTTTGCTTCCACAAAATCTGTCAGCCAAACTCCGTTTTCTGAAAGATAAAACAAAACTCCGTCTTCAAACATTTTCCTTGTACTTATGGTCAGAATAATCGGTTTTCCGTGGCGCATTCCAACACTGGTTGCGGTTTCTTTATCAAAGCTTAAATGAACGTGTTGTCGGTTTCTTTTTTCAATTCCTTTTTCTAAAATGGATTCGATATTATTTTGAGCCGTTCCGTGATACAAAAATTCGGGCGGCTGTTGTGGAATTAAATCCAGATTAATATCAATTGATTGGCTCTGATTCTGGTTTTATCTTCGTTAAAAGAGGTAAAGCTCCACGAGAATCTCTTTTTTTGATTTTCCTAAACTGTAAATTTTGTTTTCCATAAAAAAACCCCTAAAAGTTTGATACTTTACAGGGGCATTTTTTACTTTATTCATTAATTAGTAATTCACCACATACCAACGTCCACATTGATTTGTGCAAATATTTTCAAATTCAGGATCACTTGAAGGAGCTTGAAGGCAGGTTGCCTGATTACTGTAATATGGTCTACCTGATCCCCACCAAGCTGCACATTCCTGAGTAATTCCTCCTTTAATAGATTTTAAATTTTCTCTTGAGATTTTGTTTAATTTTTTCATAATGATTTTGTTTGATTTTCCTACTCTGTACGTTTTTCGGACACCCCGATTTAATACACCAATATAAGAAATATTTAATATAAATAAATATTCTTTATAAGAGTATTATTTTTTTATATTAATCTTTGCTATGCGCAATATATTTTGCATCCACAAAATCCGTCAGCCAGACTTCGTTTTCTGAAAGATAAAATTCGATACCATCCTCAAACATTTTCCTTGTGCTTATGGTCAGAATAATCGGTTTTCCGTGGCGCATTCCGACATTTGTTGCGGTCTCTTTATCGATGCTTAAATGAACGTGTTGTCGGTTTCTTTTTTCAATACCTTTTTCTAAAATGGAATCGATATTATTTTGAGCCGTTCCGTGATACAAAAATTCGGGCGGCTGTTGTGGAATTAAATCCAGATTAATATCAATCGAATGTCCCTGACTGGCTCTGATTCTTGTTTTATCTTCATTAAAAGCAAATCGTTTTTTAGCATTGGTCTGCACAATTTCATCCAGTTCTTCAAAGGTAAAACCTTCATAAGAATCTCTTTTTGATTTTGTGATTAATTCATCAACATTTGCCCATCCGTTTTCATCTAAATTCAACCCGATAATTTCGGGATGATGCCTGAGAACGTAGCTCAGGAATTTGCTTGTTTTTTTATTTTGTTGTTCGTTCATGGTTTGTGTTTTAGTTTATTTATTACATTTTGTATGTTTAAATAATCTTGTTTCAAATTTTCGAAAGTTTGTTTTTCTTCTTCATTTAATCTTGCTAAAAGAGCTTTTTGTTGAAAATAATATTCATCAAAATTAGCATTTTCATCATCCATCTTTTTTTGTAATTTCAGATGTTTTTCAATCTCATCTTCTGTAAAATTATAAGAAAGAAGTTTCATTTTGATATGCAAATCCCAATGAGAATCTCTTTCAATATCACTGTTAATTCTTTCTTGAATTTCTTTTATTTTTGTACTATTTTGTTCTGTTGTTTCACAATTATTTATTTTCCTCCATAGTAAATCTCCGATGATTCCTACCCCAAATTCCCCAAAATCATCTATATAATGACCTTTATAGTTTCTTAAATTCTCAAGAAAAATTTTATTTTCGTTTGGATAAATAAAGAAATTGCGAAGATACATTCCATAGCCAAAATGTTCTACAGTTTCCTCAAATTGATTTGCTACAGATTTATTTTTAATTTCTTCAAAATCCTTTTTGTTTAAATCTTTATTAATTAAAAAGTCAACAGCCTCTTCCACCGTATTGATTTTTGAAGTAATCTCTTTAGTTTCATTTATAAAATCTCTTTGTTCTTTGACAATTTTTTTAAAATTTTCATCATTTTCTTCTTTCATAATATTATCCTCAACGGGTTCGTCAAAATAATCCGCTGGAATTACATCCCTGGAATTAGTATTTAGAAAAGTCCTCAATCTAAAACTAAAAAAGGACTCTTCAAATTCAAGAATTGATAGTATTTTTTCATTATTAGAGTTTTGAAGATCTTTTCCAAAAACATTTTCTATTATAATTTTATCAATTAAAGAATGATTAAGCGTATCCGTTTTTACTTCTGAAAGTCCTCCAAACTCAGTCAAATTTTCGTCTGGATGAGAATCTCTGTATTCAGTAAACCGATCCAAGTCACACTCAACTCTTGCTGTAATTAAAATATTATCTGTATACTCTTTTGAAGTTTCTGCATATTTTTCAATATCCTCCTTCTTGAAAGTAAAAGGTATTTCATTAGATGGTAGTACTGTAAAACTATTTTTATCCAAAAACTCAAGATCCTTCAATCCAAGCAAGACGTAAAATGTGACTGTTTTCATTTTAATTTCTCATTTAATTTCTCACACAGTTTTCCAATATCCTCCTTCCTCACCAATTCAGCAACCCACTCCTCAGGAATATTTTCAAAACCATAATAAATTCCGGCAATTCCTCCTGTAATCGCTCCTGTTGTATCGGTATCTTCTCCTAAATTGACTGCTTTCAAAACTGCTTCAGAATAACTTTCAGAATTTAGAAAACACCATAATGAAGCCTCTAAACTGTGGAGAACGTAACCTGATGAACTTATTTCTTCTTCTTTCAAAATATGTAACGGAGCCAGATCATATTCGCCAACCTTTAATTCTAAAATTCGATGGAATTTATCCATTTCATCTTGAGAACAAATCGGATTATGATCCAAAAAGTTCCGAACTGTTGTCTGCATTGTTTTGTACGCATCCCATTTATCTTTTCCTTTCAGAATTTCCAAAGCGAGTTCCAAATAAATAAAGCAAGCCAAAGTAGAACGAATGTGTCCGTGTGTGATCCTGGAAACATCTTTTGTAATATCAAAACGTTTCTCAATAGGAAAATCTTTACTATAAAATAATAACGGTAAAATTCTCATCAACGAACCATTGCCATTATCAAACTCACTTGTTCCACCACATAAAGTAGGGGAAGTTCCTTTGCTAATTCTATGGATGGCTTGTGAAGTTGCTATTCCAATATCGAAAACTCTTCCGTGTGGAGTCCAAATTTCCGCATTGTACCATTGTAAAAACTTCAAAGCAATATCTTCCAAATTATATCCATTACAAAGGCTATCTGCAAGACATAACGTTAAAGAACCATCATCACTCCACGTTCCCGCAGGTTGATGATGTGTTCCTAAAGCTCTCATTTTTGTAACCGGCGAGCGTTTTAATTGTTCCCTGCTTCTGAACTCCACCGGAACACCCAACGCATCAGCGATGCAAACCCCAAAAACCCCAGCTTTTACAATGTTTTCCATTAGGCAAGATTTACTAATTTATCAAATAATAATTGCATTCCTTTTGTTGCGGTTTCTTTCATTACGACCGCTCTTTGTCCGTATCCGAAGCCTGTTTCGTTGGGATTGATTACAATTAAAAGACAATCATCTTTAATATCATGAAGCAATCCTGCAGCCGGATAAACCTGTAGAGACGTTCCGATTACCAGGAAAATATCTGCTTCTTTTGCTTTTTTTGTCGCTTCTTTCATCGAAGGAACATCTTCTCCGAACCAAACGATAAAAGGTCTCAATTGAGCTCCATCTTCTGCTTTGTCTCCGATATTGATATCTTCTTTTTGATCGTAAACAAGATTTTTATTATTGCATGAGCAAGATTTCAACAATTCTCCGTGAATATGAAGAATGTTTGTAGATCCTGCTCTTTCGTGCAGATCATCGATATTTTGTGTGATGATCTGAACATCGAAATGTTTTTCTAAATCTGCAATTAATTTGTGTGCATCGTTTGGATGTACTTCATGAATCTGGCGACGTCTCTGGTTGTAAAATTCCAATACCAAAGCTCTGTCTTTTCGCCATCCTTCCGGACTTGCAACATCTGTTATACTATGATTTTCCCAAAGACCATCTCCGTCTCTGAATGTTTTTATTCCGCTTTCGGCGCTGATTCCGGCACCGCTTAATATGGTTAATTTTTTCATTTGTTTTTTATTAAATATTAATTTTCTTGAATGTCCGCTTTTAATAATAATAATAATGCCTTTTTTTAAACGCAAAGTCCACAAAGATTTTTTGCAAATAATGCTGTTGATTTTAAAGTTCGCAAAGGCGTTCTACTTAGCAAAGAACCCAAAGTCTTTTCAACTCTGCTGGATTATGGGACAATCAGATTAATTTTTGAACATCATTTGTCTTTTCAAAATTAAATTTTTGATGTTTTCAACCGCCATTTTTTCCCTGTCATTCCAGCTTCCGGAAATTTCCAAAAAATCTATTTTGTCTTCTTTTAAAATGTTTCGATGGCTTTCGTCTAATTTATTTCTGTCATCGATTTCAAGCCTTGTTCCGTCCTGAATATACTCTGCATCTTTCGTGGAATAAAGATAGAGATCGGCTTTATTTTTCTCTATAATTTCTTCCGGAACCGATAATTTTTTACCGAAAATAAATTCAGAATACGATTTTGTAATGTGAATATCAGTGTCGATCAACGTTAAAAAACTTTCACGATAATCCACATTTTCAATTCGATTGGCGTGTTCTGTGTACACTTTTTTCAAATCATTACAATCAAATTCTTTTGAATCTGAAATAAGATCTCGTCCCGCTTCTGAAACCTTGTTTGCTCCAAAATATTCAGATAAATTATTTGTCATCACAGTTTTTCCGGTAGATTCCGTGCCAAGAAAAACAACTTTTAAAGCAAAATATTTTTGAACAGATAACGGAAGATAATTCCAGTTTTCAAACAAATTTTCACGAATTTCTGAAGCTGAAATTTGAATATTTTCCCTGTTTTCATCAAACATAAAATGGTCGATATCCATAATCATAGAAAGCATTTCGCCATATTCCTCAGAAGTCACGAGAAACTCCTCCTCTTTAAAATATTCTTTAAAAACTTCACTCCATATTTTGGAAACTTCCCAGTCTGAAACAGAAGTATTAGGGAAATTATTTTCATCGTATTTAAAAACTTTAACCTTCAGATTTTTGTTCCCTTTAAAAGTTTCCTTAATCCATTCTTTTCTGATATTTCCGTCTATTTTTTCCTTTTCTTCGGCACATACCAAAACCGTTACACTTCCTTTTTCAAGGGCGAATTCGATCATCTTCTGATGACCGATATGAAACGGATAAAACTTTCCAAATACAAAACCCTTCATTTTAAAAAACTTTAAATTTTAAAGAAGCCATAAAATTCCTCGGCATCTGAATAAAATATTTTCCCGTGCCATCTGTTTCCGTGTAACCGTAATTATAATACCGCTTGTTCGTTATATTATTCACAAAAAATCCGATTTGCCATTGATTCCAATCATACAAAACTCCGGAATTCAAAATTACATAAGACGGAAGTTTTGCAGTGTTTGAAAAATCCATATACGAACTGCCCTGAAATCTGGAACTTACGTTAATCGTAAAATTCTTCAATTTATAGCTTACTTCCTGATTTACAATAAATTTCGGAGTCAATACCGGACTAAACGAAATATTTTCTTCTTTAATTCTTGAATACAAAAAAGACGAGTTATTTTTCAAATTCCAATGCTCATTCATCTGATAATTGAATGATATTTCTGCTCCCAATCTGTAACTTTTATCCACTTTATTGGTTAACGCCAATCCGTTGGGTCCGAAGTTTCCGTTGAGGACAATTTCATCTTTAAAATCCATGTAAAAGACATTGAATTCCAGTTTTATTTTTTCTTTATTAAAACGGTAACCTAACTCATAATCAGTCACATATTCAGGCGTAATGGTTCCAAGCGCTAATTGATTATTTTCACCCAACATCAAGTTATCATTTCCCATAAAAATATCATTTCTGGTCGGTTCTCTTCCTACTGTTCCCAAACTGAAATACACGTTTGACTCATTGTTAATCAGATAATTAATTCCAACTTTTGGATTAAAGAAATTCCACTCCAATTCATTCATCGAAAGATCTCCTTTATATCTGAAATCTGCAAATCTATACTGAACATCTCCGGAAAAAACCCACTTTCCAGCCTTAAATTCTGCCTGAGCAAAAGCACTTACATCATTTTTATACCCTGTATTTCTGTACAATTCTCCCAAAGAAAGCTCGCTTCCCGTGTGATTTCTACTGTATACATTTCCATTAATTCCGGCGACAATTTTTCCGTTTTTAAATTTATTCTGAAAATTGGTGTAAAATCCCAAGAAATTCGAGTTAAAAGCATAATTGTAAATTTCTCCATTTTCCGGCAATCCGATGAAATTATTTACGTTAAAATCATAATTTCCATTCAAATTCGTATAATGAATACTGCTTTGAAGAGAAGAAGATTCGCTTAGTTTCGTCTGATTAAAAACCTGCAGAAACGTCTGAAAAAACCGGTCTTTTTCATCCCTGTTTCCATTCGTTCGCGGATCTTTATCAATTTGTTCCTGAGTAACACCCAACCAAGCCTGTTGATTTCTTTGATTTCCCATCAATGCATTGAATTTCCAGATACTTTTATCTTTGAAAATTCCGCCGCTGATAAACGCAGACTGTCCATGATTAGAGGAATTATACTTGTAACCATCAGAATAAATTTCGGATAATCTCACATGAATTCCCATATTATTTTTAATTCCTGAAGTGTATTTTCCGTACAACCTCAATGAATTGTACGAACCATAATTTGCTCCAAATTCAAGGTTTTTTTCTTTTAAATCAGGAGAAAACAACTGAATGCTTCCGCCATAACTTGCCGTTCCGTTCTTCGATAAACCCACTCCTTTCTGGATCTGAATTTTATCAAAAGAATTAAAAATATCCGGATAATTCGAAAAATAAGAACCCTGATCTTCCGGCTCATTCATCGGTGCTCCATCCATAGAAATGTTGATTCTCGTCTGATCAATCCCACGAATTCTGTAATAAGAATAACCATTATTTCCGCCCGTATCCGAATATGCCGTAACCGACGGAACAGATTCTGACAATAAAAATGAAGGCTCCTTCCCTACATTTTGAATACTTTTAGCCGGATTGATATTGTGAAAATTCACCGCCTGCAATCTTCCCGCCTCACTTTGTATCACAACTTCCTGAATATCTCTGATCGAATCTTTTTCCTGAGAAAAAGCATTGGTAAACGGGATCAATATTGCTAAAAGTAGTGTTTTTTTCATGGTTTTAAAGATTTAAAAGTCGTCTATAAATCATTTCATTTTCATCGTCAAAGCAAACAAAAACAATTTTTTCAATGGTTTCAGATTTGAAATTCTGGACTTCACGAACAGCAATTTCTCCAGCCAATTCTTTTGGAAATCTATAAACTCCTGTGCTGATATTTGGAAAAGCAATGGTTTTAACATCGAGGCTTTCTGCCAATTTCAAAGAATTTTTATAGCAATTTGCCAATAATTCTGAGCTTTTTTCTTCATTATTATTCCAAACCGAACCAACCGTATGAATGACATATTTTGCAGGAAGATTTCCGGCTGTTGTCACGACAGCTTCACCGGTTTTACATTTTCCCTGTCTATTTCTAATTTCAATGCATTCATCTAAAATTTGCTTTCCTCCCACACGATGAATTGCTCCGTCAACTCCACCACCTCCCAATAAAGATGAATTGGCAGCATTAACGATTGCGTCGGCTTTTATTTTGGTGATATCGCCTTTTATTAATTCAATTTTCATAAAATTCGCTTTTTTTCCAATTTTCTACATTTTTCGTCCACTGAGGAATTGTATTTTCATCACCACATAAAGCGCTTATTCCTCCCGCCATTGCGCAAGTCGTATCTCTGTCTCCTAAAGCAGAAACGGTATTCCAAAGACATTCTTCAAAATTATTTCGGTATCTTGAAATCATCCAGATAACAATCGGAACAGTATCCTGAGCGGTCATTTTCGTTCCGTTTCCTAAGGTTTTCACCAATAATTCAATGCTTGGATTTCCTTCTAAATAAAGAACTTTATTTAACTTACTTTTCATATCCGAATCATCTAACTCATTTTGAATTTTTTGGATAAATTCCCGTTGATTCAATTGTATAGTTCCTAATTTTTCCTGAATGGCAAAAGCCGCCGCCAACGCAATTGTTTTTGTTCCTTCTATCGCTTCTTTGTTGGCGTGAGTAACTTCACAGGAAAGCTCTGCATTAAGTTTAAGCTTATCCAAATCATCATAAAAATAGCCTCCCATTACTGATGCTCTCATCGCTCCGCCATTCCCCATCGAACCTTGTCCTTCAAACTTTGAATAAGAAACTTCTTTCCAGTTTTCTCCGCTTTTTACAGCTCTGAAATATTGGTGCATTGACGGTCCGTAACCTCTGTTGACATCCAAATAATAGTTCTTCGTAAACTCTTCTGCCAGAAAATCCTGATTTATTTCTCCAAATTTTTCTAATGATTTAAAAACAGCAATTGCCATAATTGTATCATCTGTAAAATCTAACAAGCTTTCAGGCAGAATTTTTTGATGAATCTGGTTCTTCATTAAGCTTTCTTCTCCAAAAAAACTTTCTCCAAAAGCATCGCCAAAGGAAATTCCTTTTAAAGATTTTTCGGCAAGAATAAGTTTATTTGTTTTCATTTAATCTCAATTTTTTATTCAAATTTTCATCAAATAGTAATGGTCTTTCTTCAGGAATCATCAAATTATCCAAGCCATCATTTAAAACAAACTGATGCTGTTCTTTCACAAAAGTTGAAATATTTTCGATTAAAATAATATCTTCCTGAGCAAAAGATTTGATGAATTCATTTCTCAACCCAATTTGTATTGCTCTTCTCTCCAATTTATTTCCGAAAGGATCATGATCCGGATCCCACTGCAATCTCACAGATGATTCTTTTACCTGGTTTTGCCATTCTTCTCTTGATAATTCTAACCTTTCGTTGTAAGAAGAATAAACGGCATTTTCTAAGTACTTTTTAAAAGCATCCATTTTTAAATGAATTGCCAAAACAGATTCTTGTCCTTCTTTCGTTCCCCATCCATTTCGGTACATCATCCAGAGAAAATTTGGTTTTATCCAGGTCATTCTTTCCAAGCTGAAATCTCCTCCGAAATATTGATTTTGAATAGCAAATTCACCAATTTCTTTTCGATAAGACTGATAAACAATTATTTTTTCATCATCATACTGAGCCATGATGTGATGCCCTTTTTGAGGCCAATCTTGTAGTTGTTCTTTATATTTTTTTAATTTAAGTTTCATGATTTTAATTTATCCAAAGTCATAAACATTTACTTCCACATCATCCTTTAATAATGTCTTTGTAATGATTGATTCTACTTCTCCCCATTTCCCGCCTGCCAAACCGCAGCCAATTCTCGGCATGTGAATACTTGCATTGATTTTTAAAGCTTCAATCGAAACTTTTTCCAAACAGCTTTCAACAGCTTCATATCTTATCGGCGGAATTCCTTTGGAGTTTGAAATTGTTTTATGCTGTCCAATCATATTACAAATCCAAATATCGCTTTCAACCTGAACCATTTGAATTTCTCCAAGATTAAAATTCTCTTCACTTTGAAACCATTCTCTATATTCATTTTCTGGTTTCTTCCATCTTTTGGAAATTGCCATTACAAAACCTTTTCCCCAACCTCCAATATCATTACAAATATGAACAATGATCTTATTCCCTTCTGCTTGAGGATTTGTAGCGTCTCCTTTTAAGTATTGTATAGTTTTCATGGTTATTTGATTTTAATCTTATTTAAATTCAGACACTTTTCAATGTTTTTTAATGTCCCACTTTTTCTATTTTCATCCGTATTAAAATCGATGGCAAGAAAATGAGTGCACAATTCAATTCCGAATAGATCTCTTTCATAATTCGAAGTAAAGCCGCCTATTACATTCCATTTTTCTGCCTTGGTTTTAAACTTATTGATAAGATATCTTGGTCTTTGTCCGACGTGAAGAATCGTAACGTTTTCAGATTTATCCTTTAAAAATTCCATCATTAAAGTATCTGTTCCTGAAAAATCTCTGATAATAAACTCACATTCGGAAAGATTTAATTTTTTTAAGGGTTCAATATAAAATTGATGAAAATTTTCCCAAGATAGATTTCCATTTCCTGATACATATATCTTTTTCATTTTTCTAAACTTTTAAATACATCACATCCGTTCTCAAAACATACTTTTCTCCACTAATTAAAGTTTTTCCTTCGTGTCTCAACGGATGATGAAAAACCAAAGCAGAAACCTTTCTTTGGAGCAACTTCGAATAGATTTTCGAATTCCGTTTCACCTCCTTCAAAATCATCATTTAAATACACCATGAAGGTGTAAAAACTCTTCTCCTTTTCATTTCTGATATAGCTTCCGTCGTGATGCATCTTGAATTGTTGTCCGGGAGAATATTTATAGATTCTGAACATTTCATTAAAATCTAAAATTTTGTAATCCTGATGAATTAGAGGAAGAAATTCAACTGATTTTCTGAAGAGATTTTCTGCCAAATCTTTATCAAAAATCATCAATCTGTCATTATTTCTGACTCCTTTATTTATGAGTTGTCGACCACGCATATTGATTTTTGCCTCTTCAAAAACCTTGTCCTGAGTGAGTTCTATATAGTGATCACATTCTTCATTGGAAAGAAAATTTTCAATCAAAAATATCTGTGGATGTAATTCTATCTTTTTCATACTTAATATCTTGTGTTTCGTTATTGTTTTTACCTTTTTAATTCGTCTCTTACTTCCATTAAAGCAAATCCCAGAAGATTTTCACCGTTCCAAAGTGATGGGTTTTGTGATTTTGGATCTGTTTCCAGCATTCCGATTCCCCAAATTCTGTCGTACGGACTTGCTTCTACTAAAATTTTATCATGGGTTGAAAGAAGAAAATCTTTTAGATTTTCATTTTGCGAAAACTTCAAAAAATTTCCTTTTTTTACAATTTCATATTTATTTTCTTCCCAAAGCTGAGCATCAAAATTTTTCACTTTTCTTCCTAAATCTTTTGCCTGTTTTGGAGTTTCAGATGTTAATATTTCTTTCAACGTTTCATTATCATTAAAAAGCTTTGCTTTTCCAGCCATCATAAAATGCTCTGCTGTTTTGTAAATAATTCCATCTTCCTGAAACTCCAAAGGAAACCATTGGCTGAAACATGCTTTTGTCATTTCATCTTTCACCGTGTGTCCCCAAAAGAACAGAAAATTTAACTTCTCTTTTCTCTGAAAGCTTTCTATTGTATTTTGTAATGTGTATTTCATATTGTGTTATTTTTACACAAATTTAAAATAATATGGATTTATTAACCAAATTTATTTGTGTTAATTTTACACTAATTAATTTAATCAACTGATTATCAATGATAAAAATTTATTTTATTTAAATACGAATGACGCAAATATTTTCACAAGTAACACCAATTTAAATGATTATTATCTATTTTAGCTAAAGCATTTGCTCGATCTAAATAAAAAAACGGACTGAAGTCCGTTGCTATTGATCTTGATATTTGTTGTTATTTTTTTAAGAATCTGTAAATTTTAATAAAAATATTCGTTAAAATTAGCTCAAAATATTTGTGCTTTTCGTGTTTAGAAAACTATTTAATTTCAAAATAAAAACCTTCTTCTTCAAGTTCTTTATATTTTTCCTGATTAAAAGTAAATAATTTTCCGGGTCTTCCGCTGCCTTCTTTTTTAACGTTATTTGTTTCGTTCAAAAGTCCGTAACTCATTATTTTTTTGCGGAAATTTCGACGGTCGATTTCCTGTCCGATGATCGTTTTATAAAGATTTTCAAGGTCTGAAAAAGGGAATTCTTCATTCAAAAGATTAAAGCCGATCGGTTGGTATTGAATTTTGGTACGAAGTCTTTTTAAAGCAATATCAATAATTTTTTGATGATCAAAAGCCAGCTTCGGAAGACTGTTAATACCGAACCATTGCGCATCTTCTGCATCAGAATCAGCAAAAAGCTCGTGATAAGAAGGATTGACAAGCCCCAAATACGCGATAGAAACCACTCTATTTCGCGGATCGCGACCCACATTACCAAAAGTATAGAGTTGCTCTAGAAAATCTGGTTTTATGCCTGCTTCTTCGTGCAATTCCCTTTTTACGGCATCATCCAGATTTTCATCATCTAAAACCAACCCTCCCGGAAGCGCCCAACCTCCTTTGAAGGGATCAATATTTCTTTTAATCAAAAGAATCTGCAGATCTTTTTTATCAAAATATCCGAAAATAACTGCATCTACAGCAACTTTTATATCCTGTAATTTTTTTGGAGACTCCATTGTTTTAATTTGCGTTGTGAATACACAAAATTACATCTTTTTATTAATTTTTACCTTAATTTAATTTGTAAATTTTATTTAATACGTCGAGTTTCTGTCGCTATCAGCAAGTATTTTTGCTAAAGAAAGTTCAATTATTCTGCAGAATAACTAACACCAATTTATAATTTAATTTGAAAAAAATGAGCGACTTATTAATTATTGACAAATATACTGGCGAACAGTGTAAATATGTAGAAACAGAAATGTGGTATGACAATACTACACCTATGGATGACAGCCTTTGCGATCATGTAGTGTATATTCAGCATGAGCACAAATATTACAAAAGAGTATTAAATGACTACATCACTGTAAAAATGTACGGTGCTATCGGAGATGGATTAACGGATGATTCGGAGGCAATCCAAAAAGCAGTTGACTTTTGCGAGAGAACATCCCAAAAAACGTTGTTCTTTCCGCCCGGAAACTACCTTCTTAATACTCCTGTTGAAAACTCAAGAGGTGGAGTAAAATTTATTGGTTCAGGCGCACTTTTGAGAGAAGAAAGTTGGTGGAATGGACAACAGCCGCATTCTCCATTTTCAGGATGTTCTTTGATAATTCCTCAAAACAGCAGTGGCTTTGTATTTAAAAATACAGTAACAGATCCTATATTTATAGAGTCTATACAATTTTTATCAAAAGAAGGAAGAATCGAAACAACAGAAACAACCCCAGGAACAACCTATGCTATTGATTTCAAGTCTGAATTTAACGGACCTACATGGCCTTTTATTGTCAGAGACTGTCATTTCAGAGGTTTCAATCGCGCTATATCATTTAAAAGTGTAACTGCTTATAATGTTGCTTTCGTACAAATTACCGGCTGTGCATTTTCTCAAAATGATGAATGTGTATATTTCGGTTTTGCTGATGATAACGAAAAGCGTAATCTTTGCTGGGGATTTGTTTTTGAAAATAACAAATGTCATGATAATGCAAGGACAATCTATGGAAAATTTGCTAAAGATTTGGTAAGAATAGTAGATAACAATTTTGAAGGTTCAACAGATTTTTCTTATTACATAGATCCTCAAAAGCCTAAACATTATGCAGTTGATATTGAGATCAGTAATTGTACCGTTCAGTTTTTTGGAAATCATTTTGAAACAATGAAAAGTAACGCTGTATATATTTCCTCATTACCAAAAAATAGCAATGGCGACTACATTTCATTTACGAATACTACCGCATTATCTAATCAAAACAAAGTTGAAATTTCAGGAAATAATACAGATGGAATGGCTGCCGATTTTGGTCTTATAGAATTTGATCTTTCAGGATTGCAAATTATTAATAAAGATACATCTAATCTTTACATTGATGCCTGCGAAATTGTAGAAAACCTAGCCACTTCCCCCAATATTTTTCTCAACAAAAACGCAAAGAAAAATGGGACTATAATCAAATTCTCCGATACCAAAGGGTCTTCTTATCTTTTTGATAATACATTGAATAATCTTACTACCGTAAAAGCGCCAAGTTCAAAAACATTGTATATCAACGGGGAGCAATATGATAGTTTTGGTAATAAAGATAATTCTTCTCCTGTTTTTTTTAATGGCGGAGCTACGATGACTTTTAAAGAAACCCCTGCATATTTAGGGGCTGCTTTTAAAATAGACCAAAGATTAGGGAATTTTGCTTCAGATGGTTTTTTTAGTATCTTTTATCAAGAAAATAATATTATCCATTCACTGCCTGCCCCAAAATATGTAAAAGGAATGCTGAGTCAACAAGGAGGAGAAGGTTTGTTCATTCTTATTCTTCCAGCTGAGAATTTATATCCTTCTACAACTGATTTTAATGGTTTTTCTGCAGGATTGACAATGTATAATCTTCAAGAAAAAAATATATTAATTGCCACCGATATTACCTATTTTACAATTGAAGATGAAAATCCGAAAATTTTGCCATATTATCAAAAATCCAATATAGTAGAAAAAGTAGGCACATTTGAAAAAGGGCAAACGTTTGTAGATACAGCTGGAAATCTTAACGTAGTAAAACAAAGTGGTACAATAGATAGTGGAAACTTTTTAACTAACGTAACCGCCTCTGGAACTAATGGGAAAGAATATCTAGATTCTGTTAGTAATTCTGAAAAGTTTACAATCGGACAATATATAAAATTTGAAAACTTACCTGATACCTACAGAATAGTTGGCTGCGAAAACGGAACAAAGTTCTATCTGAATAAAAGTTTAACCAGCAATTTTAGCAATTCTCCAGTTACTTTTAGTCCTCCAACAATATCAGTAATTTAATTAAACTATAAATTATTAACTATATGGTCGTAAGAAACTTTTACGACCATTTTTTTTATTCTGTTAATTTTCATTGAGTTAATCTTCATTACAATTAAAGAATTTTCATTAAATTTATAAACAACTTAAAACTAAACAATTATGAAAAATTTATTCTTTGCTGTCTCAACAGCTTTTCTTTTTATTGCTTGCGACAAAGTAAAAATGGATGTGAAAACAGGAAAAGAAGCAGATTCTTTAACGAGTAAAGAATGGAAACCTGTAGATTCTGCCACAGCAAACAAAGCCTGGATGGATTATGCAACTCCGGGAGAAATGCACAAAATGCTTGCAAAATCTGACGGAACATGGACCGGAGAAAATACAATGTGGATGGAAAACGGCGGAAAACCAATGACAACCACTTCGGAAGCTACCAATAAAATGGTTTTTGATGGACGTTATCAAGTGGGCGAACATAAAGGAAATTTCATGGGAATGCCTTTCGAAGGAATGAGCATCGTGGGTTATGACAACGCAAAAAAGAAGTTTGTAAGTACGTGGATTGATAATATGGGAACTGGAATTATGAATATGGAAGGCGAATGGAATTCCTCAAAAAAATCAATTGAATTTAAAGGAAAAATGACAGATCCGACAAGACCCGGAGAAAACTGTGATGTGAGAGAAGTTTTCACAATTGTAGACGATAATCATCACGTTATGGAAATGTACGGACCCGATTCTAAGACCGGAAAAGAGTATAAAACAATGGAAATAAAATATACCCGCAAAAAATAATCAACCAAAAACCGCTTCGATTGAGGCGGTTTTTTTGTACATTCAAAATTCTTTAAAAAAGACGTGAATGAATAAATTTCTTTTGGTTTTAGTCGTATTATTAATAGGTTGTAAAGAGGAGAAAACTTTTGGGGATGATATTGTTTTGGATTTCCCGAAAGATGAAAAACTGACTTTTCAAGAGTTTAATAACGATTTAACTCACCGAGGCACACCACTGATTTATATTGGTGAAATTCGTCCTCAAATTGCAGTAAAATATTACAAATACATTATACCGCCAGTGACACCTTATAATGATGATATTCAAAATTCAAAAACAAGAAAAAAGTTTGAAGATTCTATTGAACTGGCACAACAATCTTTCTTCAGAACAGAAAAGATTAAAATTCTCGAAACTAACGAAGTTTTCGCAGACCCCTTAAACAGTAAGAATTTATCAATTCTTGTCAGAGAAAAAGATACAATTCCTCTTTATAAACAATATTATAAAACCAACGAAATAAAGAAATACAAGGCCTTTCCTGTAATTATAAAAAATATCTCCACTAAGGTTTTGAAAATTCCTACCGATCCTAAAAGTGTTGATCTTTGGATTTTAAATAATACTCAATTTCGACATGTAAGAAATAGTAATTATATACTTCGGGGAAGCGAGTTACAAAAAATTTCATATTTTGAATTAAAGCCTGATGAAATATTAATTTACTCTTGTCCATATTTTAAAAAAGGAGAAAAAAGAAAAGCAAAAATCGAATTTGGAACTGCCGAATCAAAAGAATTCGAAATTTCTGTTGATGAAAATATTATAAGAAAAATGCTTCATGAAGGATTTCTTGAATAAAAAATCCGCAGAAAAAATCTGCGGATTCACTTTTATCTTTTTGCCTTTTTAATGACTTATTTATTACTAATCATTCAGTTTCAAAACAGCCATAAACGCCGATTGCGGCACTTCTACTCTACCAATCTGCTTCATTTTCTTTTTACCTTCTTTCTGCTTCTCAAGAAGCTTTCTCTTTCTTGAAATATCTCCTCCGTAACATTTTGCAGTAACGTCTTTTCTTAATGCTTTAATGGTTTCTCTGGCGATAACTTTCGCTCCCAAAGCTGCCTGAACAGCAATATCAAACTGCTGTCTCGGGATCAGTTCACGAAGTTTTTCACACATCTTTTTACCGATGTAATACGCATTAGAATCGTGAATTAATGAAGATAAAGCATCTACCATATCTCCGTTAATCAGAATATCCATTTTCACCAATTTCGAAGAACGCATTCCGATTGGTGAATAATCAAATGATGCATATCCTTTAGAAATGGATTTTAGACGGTCGTAGAAGTCGAAAACAACCTCTGCCAAAGGCATATTGAAGGTTAGTTCTACTCTGTCTGCCGTTAAATAACTTTGGTTTACAATCTCCCCTCTTTTCTCGATACAAAGCGTCATTACAGCCCCCACGAAATCAGATTTAGTGATAATAGAAGCTTTTATATAAGGCTCTTCAACTCGGTCTAAAAGATTGGGATCAATCATTTCAGACGGGTTGTTGATTAAAATTGTAGTTTCGGGGTCTTTTTTAGAATATCCATGGTATGAAACGTTGGGAACCGTTGTGATAACGTTCATATTAAACTCTCTCTCCAGACGTTCCTGAACGATTTCCATGTGAAGCATCCCTAAGAATCCGCAACGGAAACCAAAACCAAGTGCTGCTGAACTTTCGGGTTCGAAAACCAAAGAAGCATCATTCAATCTTAATTTTTCTAATGAGAATCTTAGTTCCTCAAAGTCTTCAGATTCAATAGGATAAATTCCGGCAAAAACCATTGGTTTTACTTCTTCAAAACCATCGATTGCAGCGTCCGCAGGATTTACAAAAGAGGTAATCGTATCACCTACTTTTACTTCTCTTGCATCTTTAATACCAGAAATAATGTAACCTACATCACCACATTCGATTGTTTTCTTTGGAACTTGCTTTAGTTTTAAAGTTCCCACCTCATCTGCGCCATATTCCTTTCCTGTTGCGAAAAATTTAATCTTTTCGTTTTTAGAAATACTTCCGTTCACCACTTTGAAATATGCTTCTATCCCTCTGAAAGGATTGTAAACAGAGTCAAAAATCAATGCCTGAAGCGGGGCTTTCGGATCTCCAACCGGAGCCGGAATCCTGTTGACAATCTGTTCCAACAAATCATGAACACCTTCTCCTGTTTTCCCGGAAACTCTCAGAACATCTTCGTATTTACATCCCAAAAGACCCATGATTTCATCGGTAACTTCTTCCGGATTTGCAGATGGAAGATCGATTTTATTAAGAATAGGAATAATTTCTAAGTCGTTTTCTAACGCCAAATAAAGATTACTAATTGTCTGTGCCTGAATACTTTGAGCAGCATCCACAATCAAAAGCGCCCCTTCACAAGCAGCAATAGAACGGGAAACTTCGTAAGAGAAATCTACGTGTCCCGGTGTATCAATCAGATTTAAAATATATTTTTCGCCATTAAGCTCATAATCCATTTGGATGGCGTGAGATTTTATCGTAATCCCACGTTCTTTCTCCAAATCCATATCATCCAGCGTCTGAGACTGTAATTCTCTTTGGGTTACCGTATTGGTATATTCCAATAGTCGATCCGCCAAAGTACTTTTACCGTGGTCGATATGAGCGATTATGCAAAAATTTCGTATGTTTTTCATTTAAGAACCTTGTAATTTGCAAAGATAAAAAAAAGCAAGACAATTCCTCATTCTTATTTTGTCACGTAAAAATTTAATTTAAAGCTTAAAATGATTTAATTTTTTTAGAAGCTATTTCCCGCTCTTCGCACTCGCTATTTTGTTTATGTATCGGCGCGGCGGCTTTGCTGCCGCGCCGATACATAAACAAAATGAGCTCAAACAAAAGCTGCGATCGGGGCTAAGATTGCAGCCGTTCCTTTCAAGATTTCGAATAAACGCTCCGTTTGTCATCCCGTAGGGATCTAAACACGAATCTTTCCAAATTAATATCTAATAACTTTGCCTAGATCCCTACGGGATGACAAACAGAGAG
The DNA here is from genome assembly GCF_024807225.1 of Chryseobacterium ginsenosidimutans. Classification (GTDB taxonomy): domain Bacteria; phylum Bacteroidota; class Bacteroidia; order Flavobacteriales; family Weeksellaceae; genus Chryseobacterium; species Chryseobacterium ginsenosidimutans. Next base: position 389,569 of record NZ_JANUCO010000001.1, on the reverse strand, counting down.
GAAAACCAATAAAAATGAAAAACTCACTTTTATTCTTTATAAATTCTCTAACTTTTCACTTTAAAAAATCTTTACAGAAAGCCAAAACTTACTTTTACTCATGAAAAAAGTTCTTTTATTCCTTTTAATTATTCCATTTGTGTATTTCAAATCGCAGTGGATTGAAAAAGCACCGGAAAATCCTGAAGAATTTGTCAATCCTTTGATCGGTTCACTTTCAAAACCTTCATTATCCAACGGAAATACGTATCCTGCCATTGCTGTTCCTCACGGAATGAATCTCTGGACACCTCAAACCGGAAAAAACGGAAACGGATGGCAATACACTTACGATGCAGATAAAATCCGTGGAATCAAACAAACCCATCAACCATCGCCTTGGATGAACGATTACGGAATGTTTTCTATCATGCCCATAACCGGAAAAATGCGTTTTAATGAAGAGGAAAGAGCAAGTTGGTTTTCTCATAAATCGGAAGTTTCAAAACCATATTATTATAGTGTTTATTTGGCAGACCATAATGTAACCGCAGAAATAACGCCAACTGAAAGAGCCGCACAAATGCGCCTAACTTATCCCGATTCCAAGAATTCATGGTTTGTGGTGGATGCTTTTGATAAAGGTTCAAGTATTACGATTATTCCTTCTCAAAATAAAATTGTTGGTTATTCAACGAAATATTCGCGTGGAAAATTGGTTGGTTTTAAGAATTATTTTGTGATTTACGCTGATAAACCTTTCACAAAATATTCAACTTGGAAAGATAAAGATTTTGTAAAAGATACCTTAGAAATTACAGGAGATCATTGCGGGGCGGTTGTTGGTTTTGCCACAAAAAAAGGTGAGAAAGTGAATTTAAGAATTGCTTCATCTTTTATTAGTTTAGAACAGGCAGAATTGAATTTACAAAGAGAATTAAGTAAAGATTCTTTCGACGATACTTTTAAAAAAGCAAAATTAGCTTGGAATGAAAAATTAAAAAGAGTTGAAGTCGCGGGCGGAACGATTGACCAAATGAGAACTTTCTATTCTTCACTCTACAGAATGTTGTGTTTCCCGCATAAAATGTATGAGATCAATAAAGCCGGAGAAATTGTTCATTATAGTCCATATTCAGGGAAAACGGAAGCTGGATATCGCTTTGCAGGAACAGGTTTTTGGGACACTTTCAGAGCGCTCTACCCTTTCTTAAATTTAGTTTATCCAAGCATCAATGTGGAGATGCAAAAAGGCTTAATAAGCGATTATAAAGAAGGCGGTTGGTTGCCGGAATGGTCGAGCCCATCGTATTCTGATATTATGATTGGAAATAATTCTGCTTCTGTGGTTGCAGATGCCTATATGAAGGGTCTTCGAGGTTACGATATTGAAACTTTGTATCAGGCTTTGCTTCACGGCGCAAATAATGAAGGCCCGCAAGCAACCGGAAGATTGGGAATTGAATATTATAAAAAATTAGGCTACGTTCCTTATGATGTAAAAATTGATGAAAATGCAGCGAGAACATTGGAATATGCTTATGATGATTTCGCGATTGCTCAATTAGGAAAAGCTTTAGGAAAGCCAGAATCTGAATGGGGAGAATATTACAGACGCTCACAGAATTTCCAGAAAGTGATCGATCCGGAAACAAAATTAGCACGTGGAAGAAATCAGGATGGGAGTTTTCAGGCACCTTTTAATCCTTTTAAATGGGGCGATGCTTTTACAGAGGGAAATTCATGGCATTATACATGGTCGGTTTTTCAGGATATTGAGGGACTGGCAAAATTGATGGGCGGAAGAAAAGAGTTTTCGAAAAATTTAGATAAAGTTTTTGAAATGCCTCCTGTTTTTGATGATTCTTATTATGGCTCAACAATTCACGAAATTCAGGAAATGGTGAACGCCAATATGGGACAATATGCTCATGGAAATCAGCCTGCTCAACATATTATTTATCTCTATAATTATTCCGGAGAACCCTGGAAAACACAATATTGGGTTCGCGAAACAATGAATCGATTATATCAGCCAACTCCCGACGGCTATTGTGGTGATGAAGATAACGGACAAACTTCGGCGTGGTATATTTTCTCGGCGCTTGGTTTTTATCCTGTAACTCCCGCAACGGATCAGTATGTTTCTGGGCGCTCCATTGTTTAAAAAAGCTACGATTCATTTAGAAAATGGAAAAAATATTGAGATTAAAGCTGATAATAATAGCGACGAAAATCGATATGTCAATTCATTAAAATTCAACAGTAAAAAATATTCTAAAAATTGGCTAAGTCATGAAGAATTAATGAAAGGAGTAACCTTAAAGTTTGATATGATTCCTCAACCAAATAAAGAAAGGGGAACCAACGAAAAAGATTTTCCTTATTCTTATTCTACAGATAAGAAATAAAGCAAAAGAGAGACAGTGTGTCTCTCTTTTTTGTTGTTCTATTTAGATTTACCAAAGTCTTCGGGCAAAATATATTCTCCTGTAAGCTTATCAATTCCCACTCTATAATACATTGCATTCTGCTTGCGGATTTTTGAGGCTGCAACATCTACTATTACAGCTACTACTATACCTGCAATAACACCAGAAGCGCCTTTTCCTACAATAATCGATGTACTGGTATATTGAGGAAAGATTTCTTCCTGAGATGCCATTATAAAAATCCCTTCATCATCTTTTTCAATTTCGATGATACTTATGGGTGTTTTTTTATAAGCAATTCCGTTATCGATGATTGCAAAAATATCTTTACTCAAATTATCATAACCATCGACTCTTTTCACCCCTTTAATCATGCCATCTTTATTCTTTCTTACTGTAAATTCTTTATCCGGCTTTTGTTCTGCAAATGATTTATAATCTCTGTAGACTCCATCTGTAAAAGACTGCGAACTATAAACCGGCAACTGTTCTGAAATTATTTTTTCATAATTTCCAAGATCGGTCTCAGAAATAGGAACATTCAAACCAGTTTCAGTATATGAATCCTTTACAATATTGGTTAATTCTGCTGATATTTTGGCCGCGATAGCTCTCGTGATATAAGCATGATCTCTTTGCGGATAATCTTTTGAAATTCTAATTTTCTTCAAAAAATAATATTTGTCATTTCTTTTTAAAAAGGTAGACATCCGCATTTCCAGATGTCCTGTAACTGATCTTTCAGCAGGAATATCATTAACCTTTAGTTCTTCCAACATAAGGAAATATTGAGTCTTTCCTCGTTCTTTATTATCTTCTAAAAACCAATCTGAAAATAATTTTTCCAGATCATCTTTTTCAAATTTTACTTCAAAAGGCTTTTTCCTGTGAGAAACAATTCCTATGGTTTTATCTTCTCTCTTATCAAGCAAAGTAAGAGATTGCGCGACATGATTTTTATCTTTTATATTACCCCTAAGTTCTATAAACTGATTTTTCTGAGCAGAAATGAATACTGAAAATAAAAAGAACAAAAGTGTTTTTTTCATGATTAATAATTTCCCGCAAAAATAGAAATAAGTTTAAAATTAAACGACTCTCACAAAAAAGTTTTGTAAGAGTCGTCCAACATTAAAAAAATAAACTATTATGGGTCTTGCTTCGGTCTTGCAGCATTGTTGTTGTTTCCGTGAGGCTTTCTTTCGTTCATTTTATCTCTCATCATTCCTTCAGACTGAAACAGCTTCAAGACTTTCTGGCAAGGTATTATCTGCTGCATTTTATCAGCATATTTTTTGCGGTTATCTAATAATTTCTGCCCTACTTCAAAGCTTTGCTGTAGCTTGGCTTTGGCTTCATCATCAGATAAAGTTTCGGGATTAAAATTAGAATTAAACTGGCTTTTTATTTGCTTCTGACTGTCCAGATATTCATTATAAATTTCTGTAAATTCAGTTTTATCGCTTGGGTCAATATTCAGATTATCCATTACCATATTGTTCCTGAACTTGGTGAGAAGCGACTTTCTTTCTTCCGGAGAAAGATTGTTTATTACCTCTTTTCTTTGTTTAGGGTCCATTTTTTTCCAGTCGTAATCCGTCCTTTGGGCATTCAAGCCAAAACCATAAATAATAAAAAGTGTAAATAATATCTTTTTCATCTTTTTTAGTTATATAAATCCAAATAAACGTCCTGAGTAGAATTACTTGCTAATTCCGAAATTTCAGAATTTGAGAAAGAATCCAGATACTCGTTTACTTGAGCTTCATTTTGTTTTTTAACAGGTTTTACTGTTTCAGCTTTTGTCTCAGTTATAGCCTTTCCCGCTCCATTATCCTGAGCATAAGATTTATCATCAATCTGATTTTCAACTGTTTGATTATTATTTTCAACAGAAGTTAAATCAGATTTTAAAGTTTCATAAGCGATCTCGCCTTCAGTCTTTGTTTCCGAGGTATTCGAAGTATATTCCGCCTGAGAATTCTCCGTTCCGTTTGCATGATCATTATTGAAGACAAAAGTTGCTCCAAAAATCAAAGCCAAAGATGCCGCTGCAGCATATGCCCAATTCATCTTGAAAATTGGCGCTTTTTTGGCTGGCAAAACATTCTTCAATACATTTTCCTGAATATTTTCGAATAAATTCTCAGGAACTGTGTAAATATTTTTACGTTCTAATTTTTCTAGATCAAAATCATTTAATCCGCTCAATACCTTTCCTTGAATATTTTCAAACAAATTTTCAGGGACTTTATAGATATTTTTGCGTTCTAATTTTTCTAGATCAAAGTCTTTCATCTTGCTGTTTTTCAAAAATTATCTCTCGTAATTTTGCTTAATATAATCTTCTATTTTTTGTTTGGCATAATGATAATTCGTTTTCAACGTCCCTACCGACATATCTACAATTTTTGATATCTCTTCGTAAGGCAAATCATCATAATACCGCATCATAAATACCAGTTTCTGCTTTTCGGGCAGGCTCTGTATAGCGTTCTGTAGTAGAATCTGTATTTCCTCGGCATCTCCTTCTGTATTATCGGCGACCAGATTTTGCATATAATATTCAGGATCTTCATCAGTTTTCTGCATCTTCTTCATCTTATTTATTTGCTGTAATGCTTCGTTGGTAGCGATTCTGTACAGCCATGTGTACAGTTGACTATCGTTTTTGAACTGGTGAAAATTCTGATAAGCTTTAATAAAAGTCTCCTGCAATGTATCCTGAGCAAGATCTCCGTCCACAATAATTCTTCTTATGTGCCAATACAATCTACTTTGATAAGCATCCATCAACGCGCGAACTCCCTGCTCCAGAGTTCGTGGATTTTGCATCAACGAAATAATTTCCGCGTCCTTAATCTTCATAAGATGCTTTCACTGTTTTGGATTACAAAAATAGCTGAAAGTTAAATTACTTATTCAATTTTTAGTCCAATAAATTAATTATTTACATAAATTTTCACTATTCCGCATAAAATGGATTTTAATAATAATTCTAATTTTCCCTTTTATACTCGATGGTACAGTTATTTAAAATCTTATTTAACTGATAATTATTTGATTAAAAAAAATTTACTCAACCATTCAATCACAGATTTTCACGAATCTTTTCTCAAATAAAAACACAAACATCTGCGTAATCAGCAAAATCAGCGAGAATAAATAAAAAATACCTCTGACGTTTCTCAATCTGACGTAGGAAGAATATCAATATTATTTTTAGAGTATAGTACCTTTATAAACAAAAAATACACAGAATAATTTAAATTAAAAATCAAAAACAACCAAAATAAAACCTCAAATTATAAAAACTTCCCACTTCCCTCTCCCATCTTCCTGACCAAAAACCCTATCTTTGTTTTATGCAAATTGTAATTATCGGTTCCGGAAATGTAGCCTATCACATGGCAAAAGCCTTTGTTCTGAACAATATTCCTTTGGCGCAGATTTTTGGCAGGAACGAAAATGAATTAAATAAAATTTCTGAAGAATTAAATATTCCTTATTCAACTAAAATTTTAGTTGACGCGGATTTGTATATTATTTGTGTAAGCGACAATTCTGTAGAAAAAGTTTCTGAGTTGATTACTAAAAAAGATTGTCTTGTTGCTCATACTTCCGGCTCTTTACCGAAAGAAATATTAGCTGGAGACTATCGAAAAGCAAGTCTTTATCCTTTGCAGACCTTTTCAAAATCGAAAGAACTGGATTATTCAAAAATTCCGTTTTTTATTGAAACAGAAAATGAAGATGAAGATGATAAAAAAATTCTTTTTGAAATCGCTTCCAAGATTTCCCAAAACGTCATGGAAAGTACGCATGAAAAAAGAAAATATATTCATTTGACTGCAGTTTTTGCCTGTAATTTTGTGAATCATCTTTTTTCAAGGGCAAAAGAAATTTCGGATTCTCAGGAAATTCCGTTTGATTATTTTTTACCGTTAATTGATGAAACCGTTCAGAAAATTCATGAAATTGAACCCAAATCAGCACAAACAGGACCTGCCGTAAGAAACGACAAAAGGATTCTGGAATTACATGAGCAATTATTAAAAGATGAAAGTCTTGAGATCTATAAAACAATGAATCACTCAATTCAAAAAATGTATGAGTTATAAAGAGAAATTAAAAGATATTAAAGCATTTGTATTCGATGTAGACGGCGTTTTCACAGACGGAAGCGTCTATTTGATGCCGGGAGGAAATATGTCGCGAGTAATGAACGTCTTGGATGGTTATGCAGTCGTAAAAGCTTTAAAAAACAATTATATAATCGGTGTAATTACAGGAGGAAATGACGAAATGGTGAAACACAGAATCAATTACCTTGGAATTCAGGATTATTACCCAAAATCTCATAATAAAATGGTCGATTTTGAAGATTTTAAAGCAAAACATCATCTTAAAAACGAAGAAATTTTAACGATGGGAGACGATTTACCGGACATTCATATGATGGAAAATTCTGCAATTGCAGCGTGTCCCGAAAATGCAGTGCCCGAAGTAAAAGGGATTTCCACTTATATTTCTCCGATAAAAGGCGGAAGTGGAGCAGTGCGCGATGTGATCGAGCAGGTAATGAAGGTTCAGGGAAATTGGCATGACGATAACACACAATCTGTTTAATTAATTGACAATGAAATTATTATTAGCATCACAATCTCCAAGAAGAAAAGAATTACTGGGAAGTTTAGGCTTCGAATTTGAGTTGGTGAAAATCGATTGTGAAGAAATTGTTCCCGAACATATCAAAGTAGGAGAGTCTGCAGCATATTTATCAGAATTAAAAGCAGATGCTTTCCGAAAATTGGAAGAAGATGAAGTTTTATTAACAGCCGATACGGTTGTTGCGATTGACAATCAATTTCTTGGAAAACCTCAGGATGAAGACGATGCAAGAAAAATGCTGAAACTTCTTTCAGGAAAAACACATCAGGTTTATACAGGAATTACGATTAAAACTTTAGATAAAACCATTACAGAAACCGATGTGGCAGATGTAGAATTTGATGAAATTTCAGATAGCGAAATAGAATTTTATATTCAGAACTACAAACCCTTTGACAAAGCAGGAAGTTATGGCATCCAAGAATGGCTTGGAATGTCGAAAATAAAAAATATAAATGGCAGCTTTTATACGATAATGGGACTTCCTACTCATTTGGTTTACAAAATTTTGAAAGAAATATAATGAGTTTCCATATAAAATTTTATTATTTTTACAAAATCATCAATCCTACTGGATAATAAAAAGTAGATTAGCGAGTTATATTGAATAATGAAAAAAAATATTTTCTTCCTTTTAGTCCTTTGTATAGTTGTCTCCTGTGTCACGAAACCCAAGAGACCGGAGCAGCGATCGAAGTTCATGAAAGGGTTTACCACATATTACAACACGCTTTTTAATGCAAAAGACGCATTAAATAACGAGTTTGAAACAAGAGATAAAGCCCATAAAGACAATTTTTATGCGCCGTTTATTCCCATTCTTACCTATGAAGACCAGCCTTTAGGAAGTGATCTTGGGCAATCTACCGCTTTCGCAGAAAATTCTATGAAAATGGCGGAAGTGAACAGACCTACTCAAAACAACAATGGCAGAGGAGGACCTCCGGGAATGCCACAAAATCCAGCGTCCGGCGGACCGGGAATGGCTCAGTTATCCGGTGCTGTAAATGGAGGAATGGATAAAATGGGATTACGAAATGGTTCGGAAGGTGAGCCGGAAAAAAAGGGGGCTACAACACTGGAAATCGCAGAAGCAAAAGCTTTAAAAGCAATCAACAAATATTCTGTCATCAGACATGGTGAAGAACAAAACAAGCAGATTTTTGATGCTTATATGATCCTTGCACAGTCAAGAATTTACAGAGGAAAATCTTTGGAAGCTCTGGATGCCTTAAACTACGTTTTCACGCACATGAAAGACGATAAAAGGATTCCTTTAGCAAGAGTTTATCAGGGTCTTGCGTATGCCGAGATTAAAAATTATCATAAATCCCAAGAGGTTTTTGCTAAACTTAAAACGGAAAAAATAAGTAAAACGTATGATAAGCTTTTAAGCATCTACCAATCCGAAGCGTATTTGGATGAAGGTAAAAAAGAGGAAGCCGTAAAAGAGCTTGATCGCGCTTTTGAACTTAACAGCAACAGGAAACTGAAAAGCAGAATTGCTTTCTTGAGAGGACAAATTTTAGAAAATCTTAATCAAAATGAAAAAGCCAGAGAAAGCTTTATGGCAGCTTACAAATATGCCAACGATTTTGAATTTGAAGTAAAATCTCAGATCGAAATTGCAAAAACTTTCAACGGAAACGGTGATTACAGTGGTGCGAGAAAATATCTTGAAAACATCAGTGAAAAAGGAACTTACGCATCCAGAAAGAATGAATTTTACTATGCTTTAGGTTTAATGGCAAACAAAGCAGGTAAAAAAGATGAAGCGCAGGAATATTTCAGAAAATCTCTGAAAGAAAAGGTTTCTGACGGACAAATCCGTGGTTTGGCTTATTATGAAATCGGGAAAGGATATTTGGATAAAAACGATTACATTGGAGCAGGAGCTTACTACGATTCAGCTTTGGCGGTAATGACGTACGAACCTTCAAAAGTTCTTTTGGCAGACCAATCTATCTACATCAAAAAGATCTCTAAAAACTATTATTTAATCAAGAAAAATGACAGTGTTCTGAACTTAGCGAAAATGACACCGGAACAGAAAACTGACTTTTTCACAAAATATATCGCAAAAGTTAAAGTAAAAGAAGAAAGAGAGGAATTAGAAAGAAAACGTGCCGAAAGACTGAAAGGTTTTGATACCGGGGATTATAATTCTAAATCAATTTTTGCCAACAGTTCAAACTCTTTTGAAGATTTTGGAGTGGCTACAAAAGGTTTCTATTTCTCAAATACAGGAACAGTTTCCAAAGGAACTTCTACCTTTAAGCAAACATGGGGCGACAGAGCATTGATCGATAACTGGCGTTTTTCTAAGAAAATGGCAACCATCGAGGATATGAAAAATGATGCTTTGGGAACAAATGCAGCACCGAATCCGAGACGTTTTGAACCTGCTTTTTATATCGAGCAGATTCCTACCGATCTTGCAAAATTAGATCAATTAAAGAAAGACCGAGACACTGCTTCTTTAGGATTGGGCGTGATGTATCAGAATTATTTCACCAATACTTCTTTAGCGACAAAAACGTTGTATGATCTTGTAGATGTAAAACCTGAGGAAAAGGTAATGTTGCAGGCTTTATATGAGATTTTTGCCATGAATTATGAGAAAAATCCGCAAGCATCGGAGAGAGCAAAACAAATATTAATGACTGATTATCCTTACACTTCTTATGCAGAATTTGCGAGAAATCCTAAGAATAAAACTTTCGTAAAATCTTCTGAAGACGTTGAAAATCAATACAAACAGGCTTTCGCATTATATGAAACCGAGAAATTCGGGGAAAGTAAAGATGTTATTGAACAGACCATTCAGAAATATCCTAAAGACGCTTTAATTCCTAAATTATATTTGTTAAATGCCTTTAATTCAGGAAAATCGAGTGGGAAAGAGGTGATGATTCTTCAGCTGGAACAAATTGTTTTGAATTATGCTAAAACTCCGGAAGGCGAAAAAGCCAAAGAAATGCTGAATTATTTAAAAACAGACCTGTCTTTCCAACCAACGGATAACAAAGGAAATACGATGCCTCAAAATCCTGCCAATATGAGCAATAATGTTCCGCAGCAACCTTCACAACAACTTAACGCAACTGGTATTCCGCAAAAACCGGATGGAACCACTTTTATGAATAATCCTCAACCAACACCATCGGGTGGAAATGGCAACAGACCACAGAAAAAACTAAATCCAAATCAGCCTTTGCAGCCCACAGGAACAGTGCCTGCAAAACCACAATAAAACAAAAAAGCGAAGATTAATTCTTCGCTTTTTTTATGCAGTTGCTTTTTATTTTTTTATAAATCTGTTGATTTCTTTTTCTTTACTCCATGAAAATCTTTGAGATAAAACGGTTCGAAATAAGCAATATCTTCAAACTCTTTTTTATCAATTTTTTCAAGGCTTTTCTTAATTAAATATTGTGCAGAAGGGTAGATCGTTTCATTAAAATCAGCATTCGGAAGCTGTAAAATTTCCCGTGCTTTCTTCGCTCCGTCTCCTACAAATAGTACTTTTTTATCTTTAAATTCTTCAAAAGAAGTTTCATCTAAAATTTTGGCTTCCGTCTCAGAAAGTTCTTCGCCCGTTTTACCATCATAAACAGCCGTATAAACCTCCATTCTTCTTGCATCGACCAAAGGTACAACAAAGTCGTAGTTTTGATTTAAAAAAGGCTCTATCATGGTTTCCAAAGAATTCACTGCGATTAATGGGACTTTCAATCCATAGCAAAATCCTTTCGCAGAAGAAGCACCAATTCTCAATCCTGTATAAGAACCCGGACCTTTTCCCAAAGAAACGGCTTCAATCTCTTTTATAGAAATTCCTGCGCCTTCCAAAGCCCATTCTATGAAAGTATGCAGACTTTCAGACTGTTTATAATTTTCAGAAACCTCTTCCGTCACGCACAATACCTTTTCGTTATCCGAAATAGCGACTGAACAGTTTCTTGAGGAAGTTTCTATGTATAAAATTTTCATTTTAATTAAATAATTTTACGCAAATTTAAAGCATTATTTTTTACCGATTTTCTTTATCTTCTTATCAAAATCAGATACTATTTTCTGAGTTTTATTGAATGTTTCATATTCAGCGATTGCTTTTTTTTCTGCAGTTATTTTAGAAATATTTCCTTTTCCTTCTAAAATTTTATATTCGTTAAAATCTAGAAATTTATTTACACTTAAAGCTAAGGCTTCCATCGTAAAAGTACTTTGTCTTTCTATCAAACCTTCAATATAATCGAAATATCCTGTTACGGTTCTTTCTAATTGTTTGATTTCAGTTTCTTCTAAATAGTTTTTTGCAACAACAATATCAGATTTCAGAATTCTCCCATCCGGTGAATTTTTCCATGTATTCAAACCCATATTTTCTGCATCTTTATTCGCTTTTTGATAGATTATTTCAGCAGCCGTTTTTCCTGTAATAGCAAAATGGAATTTATTCTGAACTATAGCATAAAAGTTTTTTGTGATCTCAGAATTTCTGTCGTAATCAATACTGCACTCCGCAAAAATATCGGTGATTTGCTGATAAATACGTCTTTCACTTGCTCGTATGGAACGAATCCTTTGTAAAAGTTCTTTAAAATAATCCTTCCCAAATACCGTTTGACCTTGCTTCAACCGTTCATCATCAATGACAAAACCTTTAATGATAAATTCTTTCAACGTTTGTGTTGCCCAAATTCTAAACTGCGTTGCCTTGCTCGAATTTACACGATAACCTACTGAAATGATGACGTCTAAATTATAATATTCTACATTTCGTTTTACTTGTCTGTTACCTTCCTGTTGAACTGTTTCCAAAATGGAAACAGTTGCTTCTTGATTTAATTCTCCTTCTTCAAAAATATTAGAAATATGTTTACTTATGGCAGGAACATTCACATTAAATAAATTTGCCATAGCTTTTTGAGTAAGCCAAAGTGTTTCATTCTGCAAAAATACATCTACTCTTATCTTTTCATTAGGAGTATTGTAAATCAAAAAATTTTGAGCATCACTTTCCATCATAAATTTATTTACTTTAAAATAAGTTTATTTTCTGTAAATCGTTCGCGGTTTCTGCCTGAGCCGTCGGATAAATCGTCATATCTGAAACACAGACGTGCTTTGGAGCGTTTACGCAATAGGCAATTGAATCTGCAATATCTTCGGCTTTCAAAGGTTCATAACCTGCGTAAACTGTTGAAGCTCTTTCGCTGTCCCCTTTGAATCTCACCATAGAAAAATCTGTTTCCACAGCTCCCGGCTGAATATTGGTTACTTTGATTCCGAATTCTGTCAGTTCAATTCTCATTCCTTCGGAAATCACGTCAACCGCTTTTTTCGTCGCACAATAAACAACTCCATTTGCGTACGTTTGTCTTGCAGCCACAGAACTGATGTTTACGATATGTCCGGAATTTCTTTCTTTCATGATCGGAATAATCATTTTGGAAACATATAAAAGTCCTTTCACATTTCCATCGATCATAGAATCCCAGTCGTCAGTTTTTCCGGCAGAAAGAGGATCTAAACCGTGAGCATTTCCTGCATTGTTCACCAAAACATCAATATTTTTCCATTCTTCCGGAAGCGAGTTGATCGCTGTTTCAACTTCTTCTAAATTTCTTACATCAAATTTTAAACTAAATATTTCGGTAAATGCAGAAAGTTCAGTTTTTACTGATTCCAAAGCCTTAGATCTTCTTCCGCAAATAATGATTCTGTTTCCTTGTTTTGCAAAAAGCTCAGCAGTGGATTTTCCTATTCCGGACGTAGCTCCGGTGATTAATATTGTCTTCATAAAAAATTGTAATTTTTTAAATGTTACAATCCAGTATTTATCAAAGTGACAAGTATGGATAAATTGTTAGATTATACTCAGTATATCAATTGGCATCAAACGCTTCAAAAGCATTGATAATATGTTCTATAGATAAATTTCCTTTTTCATCGGGGAGGACAGAAATAATATCAAATCTTACTTCTTGGTTCTTATTAAACTTTTCCAGATAATGGTCTGCAGCGGAAACTAGTAATTTAATTTTCTTTTTATTGACAGCTTCTTGGGGAAGATTAAAAACGTCTGTTGAACGCGCCTTTACTTCAACAACAATAATTAAACTATCTTTTTCGGTGATGATATCAATCTCGGCTTTTTGATAGCGAAAGTTTCTCGCTAAAATTTTGTATCCATTCTTCAATAGAAATTCTGCAGCTAAATCTTCTGCCTTTTTTCCGAGGTCGTTGTGTTGCGCCATCTGATTATTTGTTAAATCGTATTGCTTTTCCCTCAGAAATGATCTCAAATTGTTCTTCAATCCAGATTATTAATTCCTCATGAAAATTTATAAATAATTCTTTATTTTTTCCTTCAATCATTGTTTCAGAAAGATTGTAAGGAATACTGATACTTTTCTCTTCTTTTAATTTATAATATTCACTTTTAGAATGTTCAGAAGTCTCATAAATAATTTTATCAGTTTTTACTATTTCAGGTTTAATAACTTTTAAATCTAAGTTTAAAATTTCCTGAACTTTCAGTTTTAATTCTTCTGATAGAGTATCTTTTATTGTTGTGAATCTTCTCCATTGTTTTCTTTCAAAATCAGAGTCTGAAAGTGTTTCAACTTTATAACTCCAGAAAAATTTTAGATAAAATTCAAAAGATTCTGAAATATATAAATCTTTCATTACAAAATCTCCTATAAATCCAGGACTATAATGATATTGAAGAATTATTTTATCCATTTCTAAAACTCAATCTTAACCTTATCCTCAACCTTTAACTTCACATTCCCACCAATAATCAAAGGTCGGTTGTCTTTGATATGACCATTCGGAAAACCGAAAACTACAGGGAAATTATACTTTGAAATTCTATCTGAAATTAATTGATAGGCAAATTCGTCGAAGCTTTCTTCGTATTGTTTGTTCTCCTTTTCATCGCCCATATTGGTCATTCCACCAATGATTAATCCGGAAATTTTATTGAAAACTCCGGCAAGTTTCCAGACTCATAATCATTCGATCCAAAGCGTAGAAATTTTCACCGATATCTTCAATGAATAAAATTTTATCCTTAAAGTCAAAAGAATATTTGGTTCCCAGAAGGGCGTAAATAAGGGCTAAATTCCCTCCAACCAATTCACCTTCAATAATACCCTTCTTATTAAATTGATTCGATGTAAGGCTATATTTTGGCTTTTTTCCTTTTAAAATATCAAAAATCAGATCATAACTTTCTTCAGTCACTCCAAAACTTGATGTTTTAATGGTTTGTCCGTGAATCGAAGCAAACCCTTTTTTCAACAAATAACTTTGGATCACCGTATTATCAGAATAACCAATGTACCATTTCGGATTTGTGGTAAAATTTTTAAGATCTAAATGTTCGATCAAATGCTGACAACCATAACCGCCTCTGGAAGCCCAGATTGCAGAGATTTCATTATCGTTTAAAGCCCAGTTGATGTCTTTTATTCTTTCCTGCTCTGTTCCTGCGTAGTTGTAGCCATTAGAAAATTTCGTGTAAAGATGTTCACCCAAAACAGGTTCGTAGCCATTACTTTTAATCATTTCTATTCCCTTTTCAAGTTGAGTGGTATCAACGGCTCCTGCAGGGGAAATCACAGCTATTTTATCACCTTTTTTAAGTGATTTTGGAAAGATTATTTTTTTCATTTGGTTTTTTGATATTTTACTTCTTTCTTTTCGGCTTCTTCCAGTCGTTTATCAAACTGATTGAATTTTTTGAAGCTCTGTAAAAAGATGAAGAAACTGAACATTATAAGAATTCCGCCAACGATTCTTCTGATTTTGTTGGCTAAAGTTTGTGTTAATTTATCGTGAAATTGTTTCGCCAAAAAGATTTTTATCAGATCAATAAAAAGGTAAGTTCCGATCACAATCCCGATGTATAAAACAAAACTGCCGGTATCCGGATATTGATTTCTCACAGAAATCACCGTTACCAGCCAAAAAAGAATGACTCCTACATTTAAAAGATTGAATAAAAAACCATTCATAAAAGTCTTCAGATAATTCTGATTGATTATTTTTTCTTCTCCCGGCATGTGCATTTTGGTTTTTGTGACCAGCATGACAATTCCGTAGACAAAAATAAGTATAGACGTAATTCTGTAGAAACCAGGATGTTTATCAATTAACGTCACAATATCTGCACTCGCATAATAAGCTGCCAAAATACACAAAAGATCTGCGGAAATTACGCCAATATCCAATGCCAAAGCATGTTTCGGTCCTCTCGAAAAGCTGGTTTCAATTAAAAGGAAAAAAATTGGTCCTATAAAAACCAAGCTTAACATAAAGCCTAAAACAACGGCAGATAGTATGAGTTCAAACATTAAATAGCTTTTTAAATGAAAAAAAATTTCATCCCATTTATACAAAGTTAACTTTTATGTTTTAATTAATCAATAAGAAAATCAATCTCAATGAACAGAAACCTATCTATTATTTTTTATAAGATCATCATTTTATTGTTGATTAAAAATAAAAAAGCCGCCATAAATAGCAGCTTTTCGTAAGTATATTTTATCGTTCTTAATCAACAATCTTGAAATCCAATTGTTTCTGAATTAAATTAGCTTTCACCACTTTGATCTGAACCTGATCTCCCAATTGATATCTGTTTCCGGTTTCTGCTTCCATACACCGCATGAGTCGCTTTGTCATACATATAAGAATCATCCATCAGATCTCTTAATTTAATCAAACCTTCTGCACCGTTTTCAGGAATTTCTACCCAGAAACCAAACTCTGCCACTCCGGAAATAACACCCGTGAAAGTTTCTCCCAAATGTTTTTCCATGAATTTCACCTGCATGTATTTGATCGAATCTCTTTCTGCATCGGCTGCCAATCTTTCCATTGAACTGCAATGTTTTGCTTTTTGTTCTAATTCATCCTTGCTTGGAGATTTTCCTCCATCCAGATAATGTTGCAGTAATCTATGAGCAAGCAAATCGGGATAACGACGGATAGGAGAGGTGAAGTGGCTATAATACTCGAAACCAAGACCGTAGTGACCGATCGGTTCTGTAGAATAGATCGCTTTACTCATGCTTCGCATCGCGAGAGTTTCGATCATATTTTCTTCGCCTTTACCTTTTACATCGTGCAATAATCTGTTTAAAGATTCTGCTACTTTTTTGGTATTAGCCAGATCCATTTTATATCCGAAAGTAGAAACAAAATCTCTTAAAGACTCTAATTTTGCAGGATCCGGATCGTCGTGAACCCTGTAAATAAAGGTATTTTGAGAAATATCTCCTCTTTTATTTAATGAAACAAATTCAGATACTTTTTTATTCGCTAATAACATAAATTCTTCAATCAAATGATTCGAATCTTTGCTTATCTTAAAATAAACCCCAATTGGCTGGTTATTTTCATCTAAATTAAATCGAACTTCACTTCTGTCGAAAGTAATTGCTCCGTTTTTGATTCTTGCCTGACGCATAATTTTCGCCAGTTTATCCAGAACCAAAATTTCTTCTGCTAAATCTCCTTCTTTCGTTTCAATTCTTTCCTGAGCTTCCTCATACGTGAATCTTCTGTCGGAATGAGTTACCGTTCTACCAAACCATTGTTTCTGAATTTCCGCAGCATCATTCAATTCAAAAACTGCTGAGAAAGTAAATTTATCTTCATTCGGACGAAGTGAACATACATCGTTACTCAAAACCTCCGGAAGCATCGGTACAACACGGTCTACCAAATAAACCGAAGTTGCTCTCTGATATGCTTCATCATCCAAAAGAGTTCCCGGAACTACATAATGAGAAACGTCTGCAATATGAACCCCTATTTCCCAGTTTCCATTATCTAACTTCCTCATTGATAAAGCATCATCGAAATCTTTGGCATCTTTCGGGTCAATCGTAAATGTAAGAACATCACGCATATCCCAACGTTTCGCTACTTCTGCTTCGTTGATCGTTCTGTCGATTTTATCGGCATCTCTTTCCACTTCTTCAGGGAAAGTGTAAGGCAAACCGTATTCAGCAAGAATAGAGTGGATCTCGGTTTCATGCTCTCCAGGAGCACCTAAAACCTTAATAATTTCACCTTCAGGATTTTTATCTCCCGGTCTCCATTCTGTCATTTTTACGATCACTTTATCGCCGTCTTCAGCACCTCCGAATTTTCCTCTCGGAATAAAAATATCGGTATTAATCGTTTTTTTATCGCAAACAACAAACCCGAAATCTTTATGAGGAACCATTTGTAAAGTTCCTACAAATTCTGTTCTTGTTCTTTCCAACACTTCCAGAACCGAACCTTCCAGTTTTTTCCCTTTGTAGGTGTATGTTACAATTAAAACTTTATCACCCTGCAACGCATCTTTCACGTTTTTGGAGTGAATAAAGACATCATCTTCCATACCTTCGACTCTCACGTAAGCATTTCCTGATTGGTTGAAATCGATAACTCCCGTCAAAGTTCCTGCAATATTCAGGTTGATGATATATTTTCCTTTATCAGTTTCCTTCACTCTTTCGGAAGCCTGAAGTTTATGTAAAGCTTGAATCACAAGCTCTCTTTGTCTTGGATTTTTATAATCTATTCCGTCCGAAATCTGCTTATAGTTATAAACTTTCGTGGAATTTTCATTCATAAAACGCAGGATCAATCTTCCGATTTCCATGATTTTATGATCATTTTTCTGACTTATATATTTTCTTTTTTTTGCCATTTTAATTTATTCTTAATTAGTAATAGCTTTAATAGTAGATTAAAACTATTCAAAATTATCTTAACTCATTATAAAGATAATTTTAATATGTATTCTAAAGTTCCCTTTAAATTCTACAACATCAATTTTCCTTCCACCTTTTATAACGGAAGATTTAGTTTTGTATAAATTTAATACAAATATGGAGAAGAGTGGAGAAAAACCTTTTATTAAATAATTTTTAATATTGATATCGGTTTAAATGGAAATAATAGAGTGGTAATTTCTATTGGACGGCACAAAGATACAAAATAAAAAATAAATAAGGCTTATAATTTGATTTACAAGCCTTTATATGTTTAGCAAAATGCAATTTTATCAACTCTGTTCTGGTGTCTTCCACCTTCGAAATCTGTTGAAAGAAAATTATTTACAATTTCGATCGCCAGTTCTTTAGATATGAATCTTGCAGGAATTGAAATCATGTTTGCATCATTGTGTTGTCTTGCCAACGTCGCAATCTCCGGCATCCAGCAAAGAGCGCAACGAATTTTCTGATGCTTGTTCGCCGTGATCTGAACACCATTTCCGCTTCCGCAAAATAAAATTCCCAATTCATTCTCACCATTCTCAACAGACGTTGCAGCAGGGTGTACAAAGTCCGGATAATCCACACTGTCTGTGGAAAACGTTCCAAAATCCTGAACCTCAAAGTTTTCTGATAAATAGTTCTTAACAATCTCCTTATACTCGAAACCAGCGTGGTCAGCAGCAATAGCGATTTTTCTTTTCATAATTCTTGTATTAAGCCTTTTTTAGATTTATTTCCACACAAATGTAAGTATAATGTGGATAACTCTTAAATTTTTGGGAATTAATTGTTGAAAGCATTGTTAGTAAATGTGGAGAAATGTTGGAAAGTAAACCTTTCGTAACATTAAAATTTTTTGTAATGGAAAGATGCTCCAAATTTTTTGCCCACAATTTCAAAAAAGTTGTTGGGGAGAATTCTGTGCTTTTTCCATAAATCAGTTATTAATAATGGGAATTGGGGAAAAGTTATCCATAATTGTTAGTAACGAATATAAAAACCCTATTTACAGCAGATTATAATGTCTATAAATTGTTAATTACATAAAAATTAAATGTGATAAAGTATTTTCATAAAATTTATCCCCGTTACTAACAAACACTCAACAACAATACCATATTCTTTTTTTTAATAAAAGAGAAAATTGTTGATAGATGAATGTTGAGTCTGGGGGAAACTTTTCAAAAACTTTTGTCGGGTTGCGGCTTTTCAAAAATTTTAAAATCTTACATTTGTGAAACGAAAATTCAACGAAATGTATAAAATCGACCTGGCCGAAGTTGTTTGCTAATCTTTCCCGAGGACTCGATTCGATATGACCGAAGAAATAATAAAAATGACATATGAAAACAATCAATGATTTCAATTTTAATGACAAGAAGGCTCTGGTAAGAGTTGATTTCAATGTTCCGCAGGACGACCAGTTGAAAGTTACAGACAACACGAGAATTGTTGCGGTAAAGCCAACAGTTGATAAAATTCTTAAAGACGGAGGTTCTGTGATCTTAATGGCTCACTTGGGAAGACCGAAAGGAGAGGTGAAAGATGAATTTTCACTTAAACACATCCTAGATGAAGTTTCTAACGTATTGGGTCAGGAAGTAAAATTCGTTGAAGAATGCATAGGAGAGAAAGCTGAACAGGCTGCTTCTGAGCTTAAACCCGGGGAAATCCTTTTATTGGAAAATTTACGTTTTCATAACGAAGAAGAAAAAGGGCATGAAGGTTTTGCAGAGCAACTTTCTAAATTAGCCGATGCTTACGTGAATGATGCTTTTGGTACAGCTCACAGAGCTCATGCTTCTACAGCCGTGATTGCTAAATTTTTTCCTTCAACTAAATTCTTCGGTTTATTGATGGCTAAAGAACTTCAGGCAATTGATAAAGTTTTGAAATCAGGTGAACGTCCTGTAACAGCTATACTTGGTGGATCAAAAGTTTCAACTAAAATTACCATTATAGAAAATATTTTACCGGCTGTTGATAATTTGATCATTGGTGGCGGAATGGCATTTACGTTTGTTAAAGCTCTTGGCGGTAAAATCGGAACATCATTGGTGGAAGAAGATAAATTACCTCTTGCTCTTGAAATTCTTGCAAAAGCAAAAGAACATAAAGTAAAAGTTTATCTTCCGTCTGATACAATCATCGCTGAAAGTTTCAGTAATGATGCTGAAAGAAAAGAAGTGGACATTTATGAAATTCCTGAAGGATGGATGGGATTGGATGCTGGTCCAAAATCTAGAGACCAGTTCAACGATGTACTTTTAGATTCAAGAACAATTCTTTGGAACGGACCAATTGGAGTTTTCGAAATGCCGAATTTTTCTGCAGGAACAATTGCTCTTGGTGAAAGTATTGCCGAAGCAACAAGACAAGGAGCTTTCTCTTTAGTTGGAGGAGGAGACAGTGTTGCTTTTGTAAAACAATTTGGTTACGGCGAAAAAGTAAGTTATGTTTCTACCGGAGGTGGAGCGATGCTTGAAAGTTTGGAAGGTCTCGAACTTCCCGGAGTTGCTGCGATTAATAATTAAGAAATTTTATTTTCATATAAATTTAGGTCTGCTGATTTTTTCAGTAGACTTTTTTATTTTATAGTAAATTCTAATTCTTTGATGAAAATTTAATTTTTACTGCAGTCCTTCAAATTCGTAAAATATTTTGAAAAAGGACAAATTTCTAAAAATCGACTAAAAATTGGCTTTTAGATTGATGCTTAAAATTAAAAAATAATAATTTTCCGACGATTAACACATAAAATATGATTAAGGCTTAAAATGATATGTTTTTGTGAGAATTTGTTTTTTGAAATGTAAATTTTCGCTTATTTATTTTTTTCGAACAAGAATTTAGAAATAATTATTATCACAGTTAACATTATTTTAAAGAATTCTTTTTTATTGAAAAGCTTACTAACTTTTTACTAACAATTTGAATGGAGATATTATTTATTTTTTCGGATTTTCATTTTTAATAAAAAAATTTATGAAAAATAGTGGACTAGGGATAATTTAATAGATAACAAAAAAACTCGAGAAATGACCTCGAGTTTCTATTTTTAGTGAAAAATGGTAAAAATTTACCTCTATAAATGCTTTAAAAATCGATTTTCTACTTTTTTTCGATAATGTATATCAAACTTGAAAATTCGTTCGAAAAAAGGGCTTTTACGTTAGAAATCGTTCCGTAGATCGTTGCTTTTAGCCAAAAAAGAGGTGATTTCTTGTATTTTTCGCTCAACATAGAGATATAATACGAATCGAGAACCAAAGGTTTGATTTTTCTCATTTTCCAATTTGGTTTCTTTGCAATTAAATTTTCCATTCCGTTTTTAGAAAAATGGTAGATGTGTCTTGGTACATCATAAGCCGCCCAAAATTCTTTATAATGTTTTGCATCGTAAGAAGTAGGGTTGGGAACAGCGATAATTAATAATCCCTTTTCTTTTAATTTGCTATTAAAAATCTGAAGCATCTCATCCTGATTTTCCACGTGCTCGAATACATGCCAAAGTGTAATTGCATCTAAACTTCCGTTTTCAATAAGATTAATATTATCTAAAATGGTAGCTTTTGAAATTTTTGTCTGTGCTGCTTTTCTTGCATCTGCATCAGGTTCGAATCCTAAAGTTTCGAAATCATTTTCTATAAATTTCACAAATTCTCCGGCTCCACAACCATAATCTAAAACCTTTGAACCTTTATTTATTCTGTCCAAAAGAATCGTTTTTTTATACTGCAAATTGAAGGATTGTAAAAATTTGTAAAGCTTTTCTTTTAAACTTCCTGAATCCTGATGATGGGAAATGTAATCTTCACTTTCATAATATTTAGAAATATTTGATGGAATAGGGGAGGTCTTGAAAACACCTTTTGTTTCCGTTTCTTTGATTTCAAATATTTCCTGAGAAAGAAAATGATCTTTTATTTTCATTGAATTTGTTCTTTTAAATTAAAAATTAAGATATTCAGAGCTTGAAATAATCTCTTAAATACCTTAATTTTTGCTTCTATTTTATAAATGTTTCACGTGAAACATTTTGAATTTAACGTCCTAAAAAGACTAATAAAACGTTTATATCGGCAGGTGAAACACCACTGATTCTTCCTGCTTGAGCGATCGTCTTTGGTCTTACATTAGACATTTTCTGTTTCGCTTCTGAAGACAGACTTGATATGCTTTTATAATCAAAATCTTCTGGAATCTTGATATTTTCCAAACGATTCAGCTTAGCTACGTTTTCTTTTTCCTTTTCTATATATCCTTTATATTTAATATTTACTTCTGCCTGTTCTCTTACTTCATCATCAAATTGAGAAGTAAATTCTTTAATAGCTTCAATATTTTCAAGCTTTTCCAGCGTAATATTTGGTCTTGTAAGGAATTGAGAAGCTCTGTAAGCCTGATCTACAGGATTACTTTCGATACTTTCCAGAATAGGATTAATCAATCCTGGTTTTAAAGAAGTTTCTCGTAAAAAAGCTTCAAGTTCCTGGCTTTTAGCTATTTTCTCCTGAACTCTTTTTAATCTGTCTTCTTTGGCTAAACCAAGTTCAAAAGCTTTTTCTGTTAATCTGATATCTGCGTTATCCTGTCTTAAAAGAAGCCTATATTCTGCTCTTGAAGTAAACATTCTGTACGGCTCTTCAGTTCCTTTTGTAATCAAATCGTCTACTAAAACACCGATATACGCTTCATCTCTGTTAAGGATAAATTCTTCTTTTCCTTTTACTTTATTGTGAGCATTGATCCCTGCAATTAAACCTTGTCCAGCTGCTTCTTCATATCCCGTTGTACCATTTATTTGCCCTGCAAAGTATAAATTATCGATCAATTTTGTCTCTAAAGTATGTTTTAATTGGGTAGGAGGGAAGTAGTCATACTCGATGGCATAGCCTGGACGGAATACTTTTACGTTCTCAAATCCTGGAATATGCTTCATTGCTTTGATCTGAACATCTTCAGGAAGAGAAGAACTGAATCCGTTAACATAGATTTCTACCGTTCTCCAACCTTCCGGTTCTACGAAAAGCTGATGTCTGTTTCTTTCTGCAAAACGATTGATTTTATCCTCAATACTTGGACAATATCTTGGTCCTAAACTCTGAATGGTACCATTAAACATCGGGCTTCTGTCGAATCCTTCACGTAAAATATCGTGTACCGTTTCGTTGGTATAAACGATATGGCAACTTAATTGTTTGGTTAACTTAGGAGTATCTAAATAGCTGAATTTTTGAGGATTTTCGTCTCCTTTTTGCTCTTCCATTTTAGAATAATCAAGGCTTCTTCCGTCTACTCTCGGTGGAGTACCGGTCTTCATTCTTCCTGCTTCAAAACCTAAAGAAACCAACTGTTCGGTGATTCCGAAAGCTCTTGGTTCCCCCATTCTTCCGCCTCCTAATTGCTTATCTCCAACGTGAATTAATCCATTAAGAAAAGTACCATTTGTAAGAACTACAGACTTCGATCTGATCTCGATTCCTAATGAAGTAACAACTCCTACAGCTCTGTTATTCTCAATAATTAAACTTTTTACCATATCCTGAAAGAAATCAAGATTAGGGGTGTTTTCTAATGCTAAACGCCATTCTTCCGCAAAAAGCATTCTGTCGTTTTGCGTTCTTGGAGACCACATTGCAGGACCTTTGGAAAGATTAAGCATCTTGAATTGTATAGCAGATTTATCCGCTATAATCCCTGAATAACCTCCCATTGCATCGATTTCCCGTACAATTTGTCCTTTTGCGATTCCTCCCATCGCGGGGTTGCAACTCATCTGTCCGATGGTCTGCATGTTCATTGTAACAAGCAGCGTTTTTGAGCCCAAATTGGCTGCTGCAGCTGCTGCTTCACATCCTGCGTGACCGGCACCAACTACGATTACATCATATATTTCTGAAATCATTTCTTTATTGCTTGTTTTAAGCCTTAAATTTTAATTTTTTTTACAAATGTTTCACGTGAAACATTATTTAAATTAACAAGCTAAAATGGCTTGTGGCGTTGTTTATTTAGCCCCGATTGCAGCATTTGTTTGAGCTCATTTTTCTTTGAAAAAGAAAAATAGCGAGTGCGGAAAGCGGGAAATAGCTTCTAATTATTTAAAGGATATTTTGCTAAATAATGATCTTCTTTACTTCGCATCAACTGTTCTTCTTGCTCGGTTTTATCCTTGTATCCTGAAAGATGAAGAATGCCGTGAGCCAAGACTCTTCTTAATTCTTCTTCGTATTCTTTGGATAGAGTAGAAGCGTTATCTAAAATGCGCTGCAAAGATACGAAAATCTCTCCGCTTATTGTCTTGCCTTTCACATAGTCGAAAGTAATGATGTCTGTATAGTAATCGTGCTGCAAATAATCTTGATTTACTTTCAACAAATATTCGTCGTCGCAGAATATATAGTTGATTTCGCCAAGCTTTTTTCCTTCTGAAAGAATGATATCTTCCAGCCATGCTGTGTAATCTGTATTTACAGATTCTGGTAAATTTTCGTAAAAGAATTGTATCATCGTATTAAAACCAGTGCCCTAAAATAACACTGAATATGCCTTTTTGATTATTTTTAAGTGAGTGACTGAAGTTGATTTTAATTTGTCCGAAAGGAGATTTGTATCCTACATTAAGCCCTACAGAGCTGTAGTTTAACTTTACAGCATCTTCAAATTTCAAATCGTCGGAAAGATTCGCAAAAGAGAAATTTCCGCTTATGAAATAGTTCTTATTAAATTTAAACTGAAGATCATTTGAAACTAAAACAACATTATTGGTGTTTAACTGTCCAAAATAAAAACCTCCGAAGTTTTTGAAATTAACAATATTCTGTTCAAAAATCCCGCCCAATCTGTATTGATAGAACTGAGGAAGATTTTCTCCAATTGAAATTCCGCCGTAGAGATTCAATCGATAGGTAAATTGTTTTGAAAGAGGAATATTTATCCTGATATCAGCTTTTACCTGAACGAGCCTTTTATCAACTTCAGATTTCATTAAGTCGATTACTTTTCCTTCCGCACTGATGAAAATTCCGCGGGTAGGGAAGTCTTTGTCATTTTGAGTATCGCTTTTTAAGAATACATAAGGATTCAGAAAACGACTGTATCTTTTATTATTTGCGTCGGTTTCTGCTTCGAAATAATCATGGCTGATTCCGCCACCAACGGCAAATTTGTCTTTCCAGATCGATTGAATGTAGATTTCGTTTCTTAGCCAATCCCATTTATCGACATCATAATTATTGATATCTTTTACATTAAAACTCATTCCTGAAGAATAGATTCCAAATCCGGGAATATAGCCGTTGTCTACAAAATAATTTAAATAATATCTTGGTTTGTCCCCGATAATTACATCAAATGAAAGATTTGAATTTCTGAATAGAAGACGTTTTGCTGAATAGTTTAAAAGAAGACCTGTTTTGAAAACTTCGTCAAAGTGTAATCCGAATTTTAAGAAATGTCGTGCGTCGTCTTCGGTTACATAGAGTTTGAGATAATTGGCTTCATTTTCCGAGATAATATCATAATTGATGAATTTATAATTATTAGTAGCAACCAGCTTATCAATTTTTTTATTTATGCTTCCATAGGTTTGCATGGAGGGAAGTCGCAGTCCCATTTTCCCGAGAACGTAGTTTTTACCGTAGATTCTGCCGCCTTCTATCGAAACACTGTCAATCTTATAGACATTAGAATATATTGGATTTATACGCTGTCTAATGCGGTCAAACGGGCGTTTCGGTAATTGATCCAGAATATTGACGTATTTTAGACCTTCCACATAACCGCTGTCGAGAATTTTCTTCTTATCGTCGTAGCTTGTGGCGGTCATGCCTTTTAAATCTGGCTTAATATTTATGTCGGTATATCTGTATTGTCTTCTTGTATCTTTTTTAATTCCGAAATCTATGATTTGATTTAAAATGGAGATAATATTATTTAAATCTTCTCTTTTCGATAAATCCTGGTTAAGATCTACACCGATCACGATATCGATTCCTTTATCTTTTAATGGCTTTGAAGGATAATTTACCGTCATTGCTCCGTCAATATAAATGCTGTCTCCGATTTTTACGGGATCCATCAAAGAAGGAAATGCAGAACTGGCCATGATCGACTGTACCAAATCTCCTTTCTCAAAAATCTGCATATTTCCGCTTTCGAGATTCGTAGCAACGCACATGAAAGGAATGGGAAGTTTTGAGAAATCATTGATGTTCGAAACATTTTTGAAAAGCTCTTTCAAAAGATAAACATTTTTCTGTCCGGAACTGATGGAAGAGGGTAGAGTAATTTTTCCGTTTTTTAAAGGAATTGACAAAAGATATTTGTCAACGGATTTATTGTAAAAACTGGTTTCCTGACGTTTTGCTTTCGGATCTAAAATTAAAGAATAGAAATCCGTATCCATCACAATCTTCTCAATCTCTTTTCCGGAATATCCTGAAGCGTACAAACCTCCAACAACCGCTCCCATGCTGGTTCCGGAAATGTAGTCGACCTTTACTCCCAAAGAATCCAGTACTTTAAGTACGCCGACATGAGAAAATCCTTTAGCTCCGCCACCGGCAAGTGAAAGTCCGATTCTTGGGTTTTTAGGAATCACCAAATCTTTTTTTACCTGAGATTGGATCAAAAGCATTTGGAATATTAAAAAAAGAATCAGAAGTTTTCTCATAGTTAATCTTTTACATAAATCCGTTTCACTCGTGGCGAAATAGAGGTTAATACTTCGTATGTGATGGTTTTGCAGTATTCTGCGAATTCTTTGAGGCTTGGTTTAGCATTGAAAACGGTTACAGTATCGCCTTCTTTTACGTTCGGAACATTGTCTACATTAATCATCATCATATCCATACAAATGCTTCCTACGATCGGTGCAAGCGTTTTATTAATTCCTACATTTCCGATCTCATTTCCAATTAATCTTGGGATTCCGTCTGCATATCCTACAGGAATGGTGGCAATTTTTGTTTTATGATCTGTTTTAAATCTGCGGCTGTACCCTACAGATTCTCCATTGTCTACAATTGAAATCTGTGAAATGACTGTTTTAAAACTTACAACAGACTGTAATTGTTTCTGTATTTCACTACTTGGTGATTCTCCTAACATTCCGATACCAATTCTCACCATGTCATATTGATGATTGGTGTAGCTTGTAATTCCTGATGAATTTAATATATGTCGGATAGGGGTATATCCCAGTTTTTCAATCAAATAAGTTGAATTTTTTTCAAATGTTTCCAGCTGATGCAAAGTAAACTCTTTTTCAGTTGGTATATCTGAAGACGAAAGATGGCTGAAAATACTTTGAACTTTTAAATTTTTATGATCTAAAGTCTGGCTTAATTGATCCAATTCATATCCTTTAAAACCGAGACGATGCATCCCGGTTTCCAGTTTAATATGAACGGGATATTTTTTATCGTAACCGGATTTTTGAACAGCCTGATAAAACAATTCGAGAACTCTGAAACTGTATATTTCCGGTTCCAGATTGTATTCTATCACAGTTTCGTAGCTGTGTTGTTCAGGATTCATGACAACGATAGGAACGGTGATTCCTTTTTTACGAAGCTCAACCCCTTCATCCACAAAAGCAACGCCCAAATAATCAATATGATGATGCTGTAGGAATTCTGAAATCTCATAACTTCCTAATCCATAAGAATTTGCCTTTACCATTGCCATCATTTTGGTGGTTGGTTTCAGTAAAGATTTATGATAATTAATGTTATGAAGAATGGCATTCAGATTGATTTCTAAAACCGTATCATGTTTTCTGAGCTCGAGAATGTCTTTCAATCTTTCGATCTCAAATTTTCTTGCTCCTTTTAATAAAATAATCTGGTTTTCAATTTCTGTAAGGTGTTTACTGTCAATTAACTCCTGAGTATTAATAAAAGTAAAAGTTTTAGCTTTAAATAATTCACTAAATTTGGATATTTCATTACCAATTAGGAAAACAAAATCAAACTTTTGTTCGTTCACCAAATCAGAAACTTCTTCATACAATTCTTTTGAATTTGAATTGACTCCGACAATATCCGTTAAAACCAAAGATTTTTTTGATTTCTTATATTCATTTAAAAATTGAAGGGCAGTTTTCAAAGAATCCAGATCCAGATTAAAAGAATCATTGATAACAATATTATTTTTAATTCCTTCAATGGCTTCAAGTCTCATTTCAACGGCTTTCAGAGCGTTGATTTTTTGGACGATTTTTTGATTTTCGATATCTAACTCCTTTAAGACCGTTAGAAGCGCCAAAGCATTGGTTAATGTCGCTTCGTCTCGTTGGTTTGCCGGAAATGAAATTTTTTCTTCAAAATACTGCACAATAAGATCTTCATCCTTTACATTCTTTTCGAGATGAACATCATTGTTTTCTTTCAGACCGTAAGAGATTAATTTTTTGCTTGAATATAATTCCTTTATTTTTTTGTCAACCAATAAATTGTCACCATTGTAAATAATGACTTCAGAATTTTTGAACAATTTAATTTTTTCATCAATCAATTCTTCTTCCGATTTGAAATTCGCAAGGTGAGCGGTTTCCGATATGTGTCAGCAAACCAATCTGCGGATGGAAAATATTTTCGAGTTTTTCCATTTCGTCGGGTTTGGAAATTCCGACTTCAAAAATTCCCAGTTCATGAGAATCATTTATTTGAAGCAAAGAAAGCGGAAGTCCGATCTGAGAATTGAAACTTTTCGGACTTTTTACCGTAGGGAATTCATTCCAGAGACATTGATAGAGCCATTCTTTTAAAATGGTTTTCCCGTTGCTTCCTGTAATTCCGATAGACTTTAAATGTGAATTTTCGAAATGATATTTGGCCAATTTTTGAAGAAACTCTACAGAGTTCTCAACAATAATCCATGTTATATTTTCAAACTGAGGATATTGGTGTTCGGAAATAATGACGTTGATTCCTCTGTCAATAGCAGCTTCAATGAATTTTTCTCCCGAATTTTTAGGAGTATTGATGGCGATAAAAGCCATGTTTTTAGTAGAATAAATAATTCTGCTGTCGAAAGCAATGTTTTTAATTATTAAACTTTCGTCTCCAATTACATGAGCATTGGTAATTTTTGCAATATCTTCTACTGTATAATTCATTTATAAATAATCGTCTATTATAAATTTTTTGTCTTCATCCTGAAAATTATTATACAAACGCAATATTTTCAGGTATTTTGATTCTAATCTGTAGATCAGAGTTGTTTGTTCTGTAATTAAAATTTTATTGTAGTCAGGAAATTTTTCCAGCTTTTGAAATACCACTTTTTTATCGAGAATTATCCTAATCTTATGATTAAGAATATTCATAAAATTTTGATATTCTCTGTAGGTAAACCTATTCCCAATATAATCTTCTATCTGCTCCAGATCTTGGAGGGCAAATCTAGACCACCTTATTTCCATATTTTTTCAGAAAACGTTCTTCAGAAATTTTCATTACTTCATCATGGGAATAATAAACTCCGTTTTTGAAGTCATTTTCTGCTTCTTCCAGAGATTTCAAAAAAGATTCTTCCGGCTCAATAATTTCTGCAATCTTCAACAATTCTTCCGGAAGAAATTTTTTTTCTTTCATTTTTCTGAAAAAGGTAGGTTCAGAAATTCCGCTTTTTTCAATGATATATTTCAATTTGAAAGGCGAATTTTTCAAAATCTCATCAATAGAATTGCTGATTTTTATATAATTTTTGATTTCTAATATCATTTTTTGATAGTTTTTACTATTAAATTCTAAACAAATTTAAAATAAATTTGATATTAAATGTCCTTTTTATGTAAAACTTCATCCACAAAAACTCTTCTGCTTACGGCATCGTAAGATTCTGTTTCTCCGAGCTCTACAAGATCTTTTCCTGCAGAAGTTCTCATCGAATAATTAGCAAGATTTCCGGTTCTTCTGCAGATCGCATGTACTTTCGTCACATACTCTGCAGTTGCCATCAGATTCGGCATCGGTCCGAAAGGTCGTCCCAAAAAATCCATATCCAATCCTGCAATCACTACTCTTACTCCGCTATTTGCTAATTGATTTGCTACATCTACAATGCCTTCGTCGAAAAATTGTGCTTCATCAATTCCTACGACATCACAATTGGATGCCAACAAAAGTATTTCGTTGGGATTTTCTACCGGTGTACTGCGAATTTTATTCTGATTATGAGAAATTACGTCCTCTTCAGAATATCGCGTATCCAGTTTTGGTTTAAAAATCTCCACATTCTGCCCCGCCATTTCAGCTCTTCTCAGCCTTCGAATCAACTCTTCGGTTTTTCCGGAAAACATTGAGCCACAAATAACTTCCATCCAACCACTTTGTTTGGAATGATTAATTGTATTTTCTAAAAACATTTGTTAAATTAGCCGTATATTTTTAAGATCAAAAGTAAGCAATTTTAACAAGATTCTTAATATGCAGAACATCCAAGATTTAAAGGAAAAGATTTTTTTTGAATCCAAGAATATCATTGGTATTTTGGACAAAATAGGTAATGTAAACGAATTACTTTCCAAGCTGGATCTTGTAGATGAGCTTGCTAACAGGATTTCTTTCCTGCGTTTGCTTGAGAAAAATATCGAGTATTTCGATAACGAAAATTCTCCGGTCGTTTCAGAAAATCAGATGAATTTTTCTTCAAAAACACTTGAAGAAATTCATGATCTGAATGATGAAGTGATGGAAGAGGAAGCGATTTTTAACAATGAATTGAACGAAATAGATAAAAACGGTAACGAATCTTTCCCAAATAAAGGCATTGAAGAAGAAGCCATTTTTAATAATCAATTAAATGAGATCGTTGAGGGTGAACTTCACGAAACTTTAGTTAATTTTGCAGGAGAAAATTCTGAACCCGAAAGCGTTGAAGATTTAGGAATAAATATTCATAATGATGTGACGGAAGAAGAAGCTATTTTCAATAATCAGCTGAACGAAATTGATGAATGTGAACCGTCTGATTACAGCGGAAGTGCACTTAATTTTGTAGATGAAGAAAGAATTTTGGCAGATGCAGAACCCGAAAATGATGACGACATCCATGAAGGAATGTTTGATGAAAAAACGACGGAAGAAGAGGTTATTTTTAACAATCAATTAAACGAAATTGACGAGTTTGAAAATGAAGTTTCCGATGATCAGGGAAGTGTAGAAGGTTTTGAAGAAGAGGAAAAAATTCAGGATAATTTTGAATCCAATGTAAAAAACGGAGCAGAAGTTTCAGAACCCATCCCAAGTATTTTTGATACTGAAATTTTGGACGATGAAGAAGAAATTCTTGTAGAAGAGACGGAAGAAAGATTCATGACTTCAAATGCTATGATAGAACAGGGAGAGATGGCAACAGATACTTCTAATGTTGAGAATATTGTAAGCGAAATCAAAAATGAAGCTTTTGTAGAAGAAAGACAGGAGCAATCGGTTTTAGCGGAAATTAATGACAGAAGAAAAATTGTTGAGATCAACAGACCTGTTTCTGAGATTGAAAAAGAGAAATTGGCGTCTGATGAAAGCTTCGAAAATTTAGAAGATTATCAGAACGAGAAAAAAATAAAACTGGCAAATATCAAAGGAATGAAAGCCGTGCAGTCACTTTTTGACGACGATCATCTGGAGAGAGAATTGCCTAAAGAAAAAACTATTCCTGTAGAAAAAGAAGATACAGGAAGCATTTTAAAAACCAATATTCCTACCAACTTTATGGAGGCGGGGAAACCAAAACCGGAGTTTAGGCTTGATTTGAATGACAGAATTGCGTTCTCAAAAATGCTATTCGGCGGAAGCCAGTCTGAAATGAATGAAGTGATCAATAATCTGAACAGTTTCGGGACTCTTGAAGACGCAAAAGAATATTTGAGTGATCTTTATTACCACAAAAAATGGAATAAAGTAGATGAATATGCTCAGCGACTTTGGATATTGGTAGAAAATAAATTTTTATAAACTAGATTTTGAGCGGAATCCTATATTTTGTTCCCACACCGGTCGGGAACTTGGAAGATATGACTTTCAGAGCGGTAAAAATACTGAAAGAGGTTGATTATATTTTATGTGAAGACACCAGAAACTTCCGGAATTCTTCTGAAGCATTTCGAGATTTCTAAGCCTTTAAAATCGTATCATCTGCATAATGAGCATCAAGCGACGGAAAAAGTGATTAATGATCTTAAAAGCGGTCAGAATATCGCGATTATTACCGACGCGGGAACTCCCGGAATTTCAGATCCCGGTTATTTGCTGGGAAAAGCAGGTTCGGATCATAATATTGAAATGATCTGTCTTCCCGGAGCAACGGCATTTGTTCCGGCTTTGGTGGTTTCAGGACTGCCGAATAACGAATTTCTTTTTGCAGGATTTCTGCCTCAGAAAAAAGGAAGACAAACGAAGCTTAAACAGCTTGCAGAAGAAAAAAAGACCATTGTTTTATACGAAAGTCCGCATAAGATCAATACAACTTTAGAACAGATCAAAGAATTCTTTGGCGAAGAAACAAAAGTAAGTCTCAGCAGAGAAATTTCCAAGAAATTTGAGGAAACGAAACGCGGGACCATCAATGAATTAATTGAATTCTCAAAAAGCAAAACCTTAAAAGGTGAGATCGTACTCATTGTAAATAATTCTATTTAATTGAAAAAATTAATTTTCGTGCTGTTTTCGTCGGTTTGCCTTGCACAGACGGATCAGTACAAACAGATACTTTTAACAAAAAAACTGGGCAAAGAAGTGCATTCCTACTCGAAAGGTTACGGAATGATCAGCGACACCAAAACCGGAAAATCCGGAATTGTCGATTCTTTAGGCAATATTATCTTCGATTCTCCTTTTAAAAGTGAGATTTCCCATTTGTGGAAGAACAGATTCATTTTAAGAGTAAAAGCGGGAAGTTCTAACGGAAAAACAGCTTTAATTGACGAAAAAGGGAAAGAACTGATTCCTTTGGATCAATTTAAATTCAGAACCTGGGAGAATAAAGACCGATTGATTTATTCAAAAAAAGGGAAAGAATGCTTTTATGATTTTAACGGAAAACTGATTATTCCTTTTTCTGAAAAGATCGTATTTGCAAGCGACAGCCGACTTTTTGTTAAAAATGATGGAGTATGGTTAATTTATGATTTTGACGGAAAGAAGATTTCTGACAGAGAATTTACAGACGATCTGCGTTTTTACAAGGGCAGAACTTTTCTTACAAAAGGGGAAAAATCCGGTGAAATTATCGATAACAACGGCAAAACTTTAAGCACAATTTCCAATCATAATATCGATAATATCAATGCTTTTCCTTATTTGGTGACACTCGACACCGCGAAAAACAGATATGGAATTATTGATGAAAAGGAAAACGTAATTTCAGACGAGATTTACGAGCAGGCTTTTGTGGGAAGAGAGTATATTTATCTTACAAAAGACGATAAAGTAAGCATTTTTTCTAAAAAAGAAGGGAAGGTATATGATCTTGATTATCATTATGTAAACCCTCTTTTTAACGGGTTATTTAAAACTTCTCAGGATCAGAAAAATCTTAAAACTTCCGTCGTTCGATTAAACGGAGAAATTGTGTTTCCAAAAGAATATGACAGGATAGAAGGGTTGAGTATTGCAGGTGAAAAATATCTATATTTAAGAAAAGACGATGAAGAAACGCTTTTAGACAAAAATTTAAAAAGTGTTTTAAATGATGATTATGAAATTGAAAAAATATTTCCTAATACATTGATTGTAAGAAAAGAAGATACGTATTATGAATTCTCTCCGAAAGACAGAAAATATAAGGAACTAAAGGGTTTCAAAGAAATAAAGCCTTCCGAATTATATCCGATGTTGGTAGGAAAAAATATAGATAATTTCTACGGCGTTATGGATGAAGAAGGAAATGAAGTAGTGCCATTTATTTACGATGATATTACCACTTTTCTCG
The DNA here is from genome assembly GCF_024807225.1 of Chryseobacterium ginsenosidimutans. Lineage (GTDB taxonomy): Bacteria > Bacteroidota > Bacteroidia > Flavobacteriales > Weeksellaceae > Chryseobacterium > Chryseobacterium ginsenosidimutans. The sequence goes on along the minus strand of NZ_JANUCO010000001.1, from coordinate 355,755 downwards.
GCTCAAATGAGTTTGTCGTAAAGAAAGACAACAAATTTGGCGTTACCAATCATAAGAACGAACCTTTGACAGAAGTTATTTTCGAAAAGTACTTCCCGGACAAAAAAGGAATTAAGCTTACCAAAGGAAAAGACACCGAATTCATCTATTTTACGGAACAAAAAGACAGAAATTTTATCGATTAATACTTTCTGATGCGATTTATGACAAAAAACAGTTATAAAATTTTACTAAAAACGGCATTTCAAATGCTTTGAATAACATTTTATAATATCTTTGCGCACTGCTTAATTTGAATAGAATTAAATGTGTTATATTAGCCAACTTTCAAAAAGCTAGTAAGTTATAAAGAAAATAATTGTCATAAATATGAAACTATTAGAAGGAAAAGTAGCGCTAATAACGGGAGCTACAAGAGGAATCGGTAAAAGTATCGCTGAAATGTACGCTCAGCAAGGTGCAAAAGTAGCTTTTACCTATGCCGGATCTGTAGACAAAGCAAAGGAATTAGAAGCGACTTTAAGTTCTGTAACTCAAATTAAAGGTTACCAATCGGATGCATCAGATTTTGATGCGGCTCAAACATTAGTAGACGAAGTAATGGCTGAATTTGGTCAGATTGATATTCTTGTAAATAACGCAGGAATTACAAGGGACAATTTGTTGCTAAGAATGTCAAAAGACGATTGGGATAAAGTAATAAAAGTAAACCTTGATTCTGTATTCAACCTTACAAAAGCGGTGATAAAGCCGATGATGAAGGCAAAATCGGGATCTATCATCAATATGACTTCAGTAGTGGGAATCAGCGGAAATGCAGGACAGGCAAATTATGCAGCTTCAAAAGCGGGTGTAATTGGTTTTACAAAGTCTGTTGCATTGGAAACTGGGTTCTAGAAACATCCGTTGTAATGCGATTGCTCCTGGATTTATCGAAACTGAAATGACGGCAGCTTTAGACGAAAAAGCAACCCAGAAATGGAATGAAGCCATCCCAATGAAAAAATTAGGAAAAACGACCGACGTTGCCAATGCGTGTATCTTTTTAGGAAGCGACATGGCGAATTACATTACCGGACAAACACTGAATGTTGACGGAGGTTTATTGACATAAAAAATATGAAATTAGCACAGAATATCACTTTATTCTTGTCGATTTTATTATGCATCGGTCTGGTTTACATTTCTTTTTTTAATGTGTATCAGACCGATGATTATATATATTCCTACAGCACAAAAACGCTTGGAATAGCAGGAAATATTCGGGATTTTTACATGAATTGGGGCGGAAGATATTTCGGATATACTATCAATATGTTTACTCCTCTTTCCAAAGATCCGGAAAATATTCTGCCTAAAATTTATCCCATATTTCTATTTTTCGCTTTTATTGGTGTTTCAGCTTTAAATTTTAAACAATATTTTAAATATTCCCTTCGTGAATCAATCGTGAAAGGATTATTGTTGTTTTTCTTTTACACTGTTCTTTTAGTCAATATTTCTGAACATTATTATTGGTTTACAGGGTCAAATGTATATTTTTTGCCGACTATTTTATCCGGATTTTTGCTTTTCCTTTATGGCAAATTTAGAGAAACGGGCAAAAAAATATGGTTTTATCTAAGTCTATTATTGATTGCCATTTTAATGGGTTCAAATGAAATATTGGCATTAATTCTTCTCGGAATATTGGTTTATTTTAATACCCAAAACAAGTCCAAAGAAGCAAGAATTTTATTAGCAGTTGGTTGTGTAGGAATTTTAGTCACCTTTTTAGCTCCCGGAAACTTTAAAAGATTGATTGATTTGGATGAACCTTTTTACAGAACCTGGCTCAGAAGAATAGCTTTTTCTGTGGCAAATACAGGGTATATTTCTATTAAAGTACTCTTACTTCTTCCATTTTTTATTAAAGTTTTTGAAAAAGAATTAAATGAAATCAAGAGCAAAATAAACATAAAAAAGGCATTGATTATCTGGTCAATTTCTTTTCTCCCATTGATCTTTTTAGGCTATCTCATGAATATCATCGGAAGACAATTTGAGCATATTATTTTCTTTTATCTTCTAAGTTTTTCGGTTGTGACGATGTTTAAATTTGAGAAGATTAAAAAATTCTGGTGGATCAGCTGTGTTGTTATTTTCTTACCTGAAACCAACTTTTTTCCACAAAATTATGCGAATTTTAACCTTGATTTTAATGTGAATAATCTTACTCATGAAGTCTTGCAAACTGATTTGAAAACGTATGATCAGGAGATTGAAAACAGAGTTTATACACTGAAAAATTCGTCGCAGGATTCTGTGATTTTGGATAAGATAAAAACAATTCCCAAAGTTTTATATTTTGGAGAATTATCTTCTGTTAACGAACCTCGCGGTTATGTAAATATGCAGCAGGAAAAATATTTTGACAAGAAATACATAAGAACAAAATAGAGTTTTTTTCGGCGTTCAATTCTTAATTTCTCTCAGAATTTTATTGTAAATCGATTTCACCTGAAGATCTCCAAAACCGAAAATTCCCAATTCATCCTGAAATTTTTCAAAGATCAGATTAAAATCCGTTGTTCCGCTTTTAATTAAATTTTTAACCAGAACTTCGGGATTTATATTCAAATAAGAATCAATGACTTCCTGTAAAAAACGAAAGCAATCCGATTGATTTTCTGAAAGTTGCTGTAAAGAATTCTTGTCATTATTCTGATAAGCTTTCCAAAGATTGATCCCTAATTCAATATCTTTTTCATTAAATAATACCTTTGATTCTGCTGTTTCTTCCAGCTCAAAATTATCTGAAACAGAAAACCCTTTCCAATTATTTTCTTTCGTTGTTTTCGGAAATATTCTGTAGATTTTTAAGTCTTTATTGTTTAATAAAAAGAGGCAAAACCACATATTTACCTGACAAAATAGATCATCTTCAAACCAAAGATTCACCACAGAATTTTCAGGAATATCCAAGATCTTTTCAAATTCAGAAACGACTTTTTTGTAATAACTTTTCTGTTTAACCTGATAATCTTTCGAGATAGATTCGGCTCTTGTTTTCCAAAGATCTTCCAGATTATCAGCTTGTAAGTCACCCGTAGTTAAAGCTTCTCTGCAAATAATGATCTCGCCTTCAATCATTGTTTTATCTAATTGATCGGCGAGATAATCACCATTTAAAATATTAAATATTGTATTCAATTGCTAGTCTTTAAATACTTGATTTTCTTGTTCTTGAACTCTTATGAAAGTTGTTCTTTTCGACAGTTCTTTTAATTTTGAAGCTCCGACATAAGTACAAGTAGAACGAACGCCACCCAAAATATCTTTCACCGTCTCCGAAACCGGACCTTTGTAAGCTACTTTCACGGTTTTGCCTTCGGAAGCTCTGTATTCTGCAACACCTCCTGAATGTTTATCCATGGCTGTTTTTGAACTCATTCCATAAAAAGTACGGTATTTTTTGCCATTTTCTTCGATGATTTCACCACCACTTTCGTCGTGACCGGCAAACATTCCGCCCAACATCACAAAATCTGCACCGCCACCGAAAGCTTTTGCCACATCTCCCGGAACTTTACAACCGCCGTCTGCAATAATATGACCGCCCAATCCATGAGCAGCATCAGAACATTCAATAACGGCAGAAAGTTGGGGATAGCCGACTCCGGTTTTTACACGCGTTGTACAGACAGAAACCGGGACCAATCCCGACTTTAATGATATCTGCACCGACCAAAAGCAGCTCTTCAACCATTTCTCCGGTTACAACGTTTCCTGCAATAATAATTTTATCCGGAAAATTGGTTCTTGCCTTCTTCACAAAGCCCACAAAATGCTCGGAATAGCCATTGGCAACATCAATGCATAGAAACTCGATTTTTGGATGTTTTTCAAGGATTTGTCTGAGCTTTTCTTCGTCGGCTTTTCCTGTTCCTGTACTTAAAGCGATATACTGATGAATGCTTTCGGGTTGATTATCTAAAAATTCGCTCCATTCTTCAATCGAATAATGTTTGTGAATGGCTGTGATGATTTTATCTTTTGCGAGCTCTACCGCCATTTCAAAAGTTCCCACCGTATCCATATTCGCTGCGATGATCGGTGTTCCCTGCCATTTCTTTTTGGTATGTAAGAAGGTGAATTCTCTTTCAAGATCAACTTCCGAACGGGATTTTAATGTAGAACGTTTCGGGCGAAACATGACATCTTTAAAACCTAACTTTATATCGTATTCTATTCTCATAATTTGGAAAATTATTTTAATTAAATTTAGGGAAAAGATTGATTGGAAGTTTTAAAATAATGGATTTTATAAATTTTTTAAGATTAAACCAATGATGAAAAAATCTGCTTAATTTCTAAACCTGTGAGATAAAATTATTCAGTTTTAATTAAAAACGATACTTTTGAAACTATGGATTTTCCTGTCAGTTTTCATATTTTCGGTAAAACCGTTCTTGCGCATCCACTTTTTGAAGCTTTAGGGATGTTTATTGGGATGCGTTTTTATTTCTATTTAAAAAGGAAATCAAAAGAAAAGACATCATTCAATACTTCGGCTGCAGTTCTTATTGGAGCAACAGCAGGAGCTTTAATGGGTTCTAAATTAATTGGGAATCTCGAAAATCCTTACAAACTTTTTGAACATTTTGATTTAAAAACGTTTTGGACAAATAACACCATTGTTGGGGGATTGGCTTTTGGTTTAATTGGAGTAGAACTGGCAAAAAAAATTGTGAAACACAAAGAAAGTACAGGAGATTTGATTGTTTTTCCTTTGATGTTGGCGATGATTATTGGAAGAATCGGCTGTTTTCTGACAGGAATTTATGAAGAAACTTACGGACTGCCGACACACTCGATTTTTGGAATGCATTTAGGGGATCAATATTTAAGACATCCCGTTTCGTTATATGAAATTGCTTTTTTAGTTATTCTTTGGATCTGTTTAAAACTCATTCAGAATAAAAAGAAATATCCTTCAGGTTTTGTCTTTCAGGTATTTATGTTGAGTTATTTTACGTTTAGGTTTTCGTTGGATTTTATAAAACCGAGAGAGGAATTGATAGAAAATTTAGGAACTATTCAATTGATGTGTATTGGAGTTATTATTTATTATATTTTTAAAATAAGAAAGGTAAAAGCTGTAAATTCACATTAAAATATTCACCATATGAAACCATTAATACTGTTGGAGGTCGGAAATCTGGACGGATTAGTTGTAATAATCATCCTCATCATTCTTTTTGTAGCATTATCTCTTTCGTTTATGCTTACAACGATTATAAAAGTATGGTACGAGTGGAAAGATGATAAGAAATTTTCCCGAAAGCAGTTTATTCAGACAATGATTATTAGTTTGTTAATCTGCGGTTTGATAAGCGGTGTTATTTGTGGTGGACTATAAAATAAAATTATGCCTGTAAGAAATTATACCTATTACGATTATACAATCAGTCTTTGTCCGGAATGTCTGAAAAGAGTTGGAGCGAAGATTATCATAGAAGATGAAGCTGTTTTCATGACGAAAAGATGCCCTGATCACGGATTTTTTAAGACAAAAATTGCTTCTGATGTTCATTATTACAAAAACATCAGAAATTATAATAAAGCTTCGGAAATGCCTCATCATTTTGGAACAGATGTTGAATATGGCTGTCCTTACGATTGTGGTTTATGTGTTGATCATGAGCAGCATAGCTGTCTTTCTATCGTGGAAGTGACGGATCGGTGTAATCTTACTTGTCCGACCTGTTATGCGATGTCTTCGCCCCATTACGGAAGCCATCGAACGTTGGAAGAAATTGAAGCGATGTTTGATATTATTGTTAAAAATGAAGGCGAACCCGATGTTGTTCAAATCAGTGGAGGTGAACCAACCATTCATCCGGAGTTTTTCAAAATAATGGATATTGCTAAAACAAAACCGATTAAACATTTAATGTTGAATACCAATGGAGTACGAATTGCCAATGATCCCGGTTTTGCCGAAAAATTAGCAACTTATGCTCCAGAATTTGAAATTTATCTTCAGTTTGATTCTTTTAAACCGGAAGTTTTACAGGATTTCAGAGGAAAAGATCTTACGGACGTTAGAATGAAAGCGTTGGAAAAATTAAATGCTTTAAATCTTTCTACAACACTCGTTATCGTTCTTCAAAAAGATAAAAATATTGATGAAATTGGGAAGATCATCGATTTTGCTTTAAAACAAAAATGCGTCCGCGGAATTACTTTTCAGCCTGTAGAGATTGCAGGGAGAAACAGAGATGATTCAGCGCATGAAAAAATAACGTTGACGGAAGTAAGACAGGAAATTTTAAACCAGTTTCCAATTCTTAATTCGGATGATATTATTCCGGTTTCCGTGTAATCCTGATGCATTGGCGATGGGGTATATTTTGAAGCTGGAAGATGAAATTATTCCTTTAACACGATATATCAATCCTGCTGATTTACTGAATAATGAAACCCGAAACACTATTGTCTACGAACAGGATACAGGATTGCAAATGCAGCTTTTGGACATTTTCAGCACTGGAATTTCGGTAGATAAAGTACAGCCTAAAGTGAACCAGTTATTGTGTTGTCTTCCAGAAGTTTCTGCTCCGAATCTCGATTATGATAATTTATTTAGAATTATTATTATGAATTTCATGGATGCTCATGATTTCGATGTTCGTGCGGTGAAGAAATCTTGCGTTCATATCGTCAATAAAGATTTAAAATTAATTCCTTTTGAGACGATGAATCTTTTTTACAGAGACGATAAAATCAAATATCTTGAGGAATTGAGAAAAGATGATAAGGTCTTATTTTAAAACAAAAAATCCCACAGATTACACAAATCTGACAGGTTTTTCTGTGTAATTTGTGTAATCTGTGGGGAAATTATAAAGATCTAAATATAATTAATCAAAATTCATTACTTCTTCCAGAGTCTTCATGTATTCATAAGCCGTCATATCAAACTTTACAGGAACAATGGAGATATATCCGTTTGCCAAAGCAGTTTCATCTGCATCTTCAGACTCATCCATATTGTTGAAATATCCTGTTAACCAATAATATTTTTTACCGTGCGGATTTATTCTTTCGTCGAAACTTTCTTCCCATTTTGCTTTAGCCTGCTTGCAGACTTTTATGCCTTTAATTTCGTCTTTTAAAAGCTTAGGAATATTTACATTTAAAACAATTCCTTTTGGCATCGGGTTTTCCAGCGTTCTTTTTACAATATTCTGAATATATTCTTTTGCCTGAGTAAAATCTGCTTCCCAACTGAAATCCTGTAGCGAAAAACCAATCGCAGGAAGATTTTCTACGCCCGCTTCAACTGCTGCAGACATCGTTCCGGAATAGATTACGTTAATAGAAGAATTCGCCCCATGATTAATTCCTGAAACTACGATATCCGGTCTTCTCGGTAAAATTTTGTCAAGAGCCATTTTTACACAGTCAACGGGAGTTCCGCTGCAAGAAAAATCTGTTTGCGGGCCTTCAAGCTGTACTTCTTCGTAACTTAAGGTAGAATTAATGGTAATCGCGTGACCTTTGCCACTTTGAGGGGAGTTTGGAGCAACAACAACTACTTCTCCGATTTCGTTCATGAAACTTACAAGATTTCTGATACCAGGTGCTGTAATTCCGTCGTCATTAGTAACCAGAATAAGTGGTCTTTCCATATTAAAATTTAATTTTAACAAAAATACTTAAAACTATCCGATATTTATAAATAAGGTATTAAATTTGATAGTTTGTAACAGGAAATTAAAAATTACTACTAATTAAAATACTTTTTAAAAAATTAATAAAATACATTACAGATTTATGTGGAAAAATTTTAAGCTAAATAAATTTTTACTCCTAATTCCATTAACAAGTCTAATGTTTTGTTTCAACTCGCCAAAAGACGATGACGAAAAAATGCAGACGATAATGGTGAGCGTAAAAAATACACTTTCTTATTTGCACTATAGCCCAAAACCTATTAATGATGCTTATTCTAAGGATGTTTACAAGCATTATTTTGAGTTGGTAGATCCGGGTAAAAGATACTTCGTGCAGTCGGATATGGATGAGTTTGGAAAGCATGAAACCAAGCTTGACGATTATATCAATCAGGGAGATCTTACTTTTTATAAACTTACTATCGACAGATTATATCAACGAGTTGACGAAATCGACAAAATCACTCAGGATATTTTCAGCAAACCGATCAACTTGGAAGAAGATGAAAATTTAACGCTTGAGCCAAAACTGAAAAAAGTACCTGCCAACAAACAGGAACAGTACACAGAATGGAAAAAGTTTATTAAATACAATATTCTTCAGGAAATTGAATCGATGAACAGCAAAGAAGAGGCTCAGAAAGAGAAGAAAGATTCTGTTCAGAAGTATAATTTAAAAGATACCATCAAATATCAACCTCTTAATCCTGATCAGAAGATGAAAAAAGCAACTGATGAGGTGAAAGATCTTGTAAAAGAAACATTTACGAGATTTAAAAAGAGAAAGAAAATGGATTGGTTTACGGTGTATATGAACGCTTATACTGAAGTTTTCGATCCGCACACCAACTATTATTCTCCGAAAGATAAAGAAGATTTTGATACTAATTTCACAGGAAAAGTAATCGGAATCGGGGCAATTATTCAGGAGAAAAAAGGAAACCTTTATTTAGGGGCGCTTACAATCGGAGCTCCGGCTTGGAAATCGAAACAGCTTTCGGAAGGTGATAAAATTTTAAAAGTTAGATCTAAACCTAAAGAAGATGCCGTAAACGTTGTCGGAATGCTTTCTGATGAAGCGGTACGTTTGATCAGAGGTGAAAAAGGAACTCCTGTTACATTGACGGTTCAGAAAAAAGACGGGACAACCAAAGACGTTACCATGATTCGTGAGGAGGTTGCTATTGAAGATACTTTCGCAAGAAGTATTGTCGTAAATTCTAACGGTAAAAAATACGGATTCATCAATTTACCAAGCTTCAACGCTGATTTTGAAAATCCTAATGGAAGAAACGCTTCTGACGATATTAAAAACGAGATCCTTAAACTGAAAGGTCAGAACATCGAAGGAATTGTTTTAGATTTAAGAAATAATGGTGGTGGTTCATTAACGGAAGTTGGTGATATCATGGGACTTTTCATGAATGCAGGACCATATGTTCAGGTAAAAGACGGAAACGGAAAGATTCAGACATTAAAAAACAAACAGGAAGCTCCGATCTGGACAGGTCCTCTTGTGATTATGCAAAACGAACTTTCGGCTTCGGCTTCTGAGATTTTGGCAGGTGCAATGCAGGATACGGGTAGAGCGATGATTATCGGTTCGCCACAGTCTTTCGGAAAAGGAACAGTTCAGACTTTTGTTGATCTAAACAGGTTCTTAAATACAGAAGATGATTTCGGATCTTTAAAATTAACGATTCAGAAATTCTACAGAATTACGGGTGAGTCTACTCAGAGAAAAGGAATTGTTTCTGATATTCAGATGAAAGATTTCTTTACATATGCTGAAGTTGGAGAAAGATATGATGATTATGCTTTAGCTTGGGATAAAATTCCGGCTACAAGCTTCCAAAAGCTGAATTATTTCAATGTTCAGGCTCTTGAAAAAGCAAGCAACGACAGAATGGCGAAAAATGCAAAATATCAGTTGTTGTTAGAATCTGCTCAATGGAGAGAAAAACTGGATAAAGAAGAGACCATTACGCTTAATCTCAATAAGTTTAATGACTTAATGAAGCAAAGAAAAGCTCAGATCGAAAAATTCAAATCATTAACGAAATTTGAAAACGGTCTTCAGTTCTCTATGTATGAAAGCGAAATGGAAAGAGAGAAAAAAGATGAAGCATTCAAGAAAAAATCTGAAATGTGGATCAAAAATCTTAAGAAGGATCTTTACCTTCAGGAAGCAATGAACATTATTGCAGATATGGGTGTAAAATCTTAATAAAATATTTTAATAGGAAACCGTTGTTATTTTGGCAACGGTTTTTTTTATTGCTAAAGTTTCTATATTTGGAAACTTTTTTCTATTTTTGAGTAAACATTAACGGTGAAATATTTTGAAACAATATTTTTGGAAGAGGCAGAAGAATTCATTTCAAAAATAGATAGAAAATCGGCAGGTAAAATCATTTATAATATTGATTTAGCACAGCAAACAAATGATCCTAAACTATTTAAAAAACTGAATAATGAAATTTGGGAATTCAGAACAAAATATTTAGGAAATCAATATAGGCTGCTTGCTTTTTGGGATAAAAGAGATGATAAGCAGATTTTGGTTATAGCTACTCATGGTTTTATAAAAAAGGATCAGAAGGTTCCCAAAAAGGAAATCGACAAAGCAGAGAAAATAAGAAAGAATTACTTAAAATAAGGATATGGCTAAGAGAGAAAATAAAAAATATACTCTTGCCGAGATGAAAGATCGCTACATCGGCAAAGAAGGAAGTGAAGAAAGACATAGTTATGAGTACGACCTGAGAATGGATGTTTTAGGACATTTGATAAAAGCAGCCCGTAAAGAAAGAAAACTGACACAGGTAGAATTGGGAAATCTGGTAGGCGTACAAAAGTCTCAAATTTCAAAAATAGAAAACAATATAAACAACGTTACAATAGCAACAATACTAAAGGTTTTTGATGCTCTTAATGCAGACATAAGTTTTAAAGTTAAATTAGAAGATAAAGAACTGGAGCTGGAAGTAAGCTAAATTAAAAGTAATAAAAATAAAAATACCGCTCATGAAAATTAGCGGTATTTTTATTTAAAGTCAAATTGTTGTATTATTTAATCTCAACGCAACCAACTCTTCCTCCTGCATTCCCGGTCGGTTGAGTATGGAAATCATCTGCTGCTGCATGTACAATCATCCCTTTTCCGATGATGTTTTTAGATTCATCTGCACATCCAAGACACCATTTGTTGGTCTTAAATGTCAACGTTGCATTTCCGCTTTGGTCAGCCACTAAATTCCCGATATCTCCCATGTGGAAATGTTCAGCGCCCCATTTTCCGTGGTCATTTTTAGAAGGATTCCAGTGTCCTCCGGTTGAGGTTCCGTCTGCTGCAGAACAGTCTCCTTTTTCATGAATGTGTACTGCGTGAATTCCCGGAGTAAGATTCGTTACATCCAATTTCATCACAACTTCGTCTCCTTTTTGAGTGAATTTTGCAGTTCCACCTGTCTGTGTGTTGCTTTTAGATAGGACTTGGTACGTATTCGTAGTTCCACAAGAAACAGCGAATAATGCACATCCTGCTAATAATGCTAATGTTTTGCCTTTCATTTTTAAATGATTTAAAGTGATTTAAGGCTAAATTTAAACAACATTTTCCAAAGCGCCTTATGATTCCAGTCCTTTTTTCATAAATAGCAATAAAAGACAAATCACTTTCACTGGATGTTGATACCTTTACCGGAAGCATTTTTGGTTTGGAAGAGTACAAAAAAAGAATGGTGAAAACTATTCAATACATTGATAACAATCTCGATACGGAGCTTTCTTTAGAAAAGGTTTCAGAACTCGCGGCGTATTCTCCTTTTCATTTTCACAGGGTTTTTAGGTTGATTACTGGAGAAACCCTGCAGAATTACATTATCAGAAAAAGAATTGAAAAAAGTGCCTTTTATTTAGCTGTAAAAAAGAATATAATTTTAAAAGATATTTATCTTGAATTAGGATTTTCAAATCATTCAGCATTTAATAAAACCTTTAAAAAATATTACGGGAAATCTCCCTCTGAATTCAGAAAATCGGCTCCCGAAAAGTTTCATAAAATTCAATTAAAACAAAGCAAGAACGGACAAACTGATGCGGTTTTTCAACAATATATTTGCAATATAGAAAACCTATTAAATTGGACGACAATGAATTTAAAAATTAAAGTAACCGAGCTTCCGGAAATGAATTTGGCAGCAGTTATGAGCCTTGGAATTGCCAATGTTGAACCTTCTTTTAATATCTTAATCGATTGGGCAAAAGAGAAAAAACTATTCCCAAAAGAAAACGTAAAGATGATTTCTGTTTATCATGACAGTTTTAAAGTCACGCCACCGGATAAAGTAAGAATTCACGCATGTATGCTTTTGGATGAACAATTAAAACAACAGGAAGGTCAGGTTTTCCCTGAAACCATCGAAGCCGGAAAATTCATCGTCGGAAGCGGTGAAGTCACCTTGAACGACTTTGAACAATGTTGGGTTTCCCTGTTTTTATGGATGAATGAAAACAATTATTCCGTAAGAAAAGCCTTTCCTTTCGAAATTTATCACACCAACTTCAAAGAACATCCCGAAGGAAAAATGCTCGTCGATTTTTGTATTCCTATTAATTAAAATGATTATTTAAGACGTTACATTTGTCATTCTGAAAGAAGCTAAGCGTATTGAAGAATCTCTAATAATTGATTGTTGAGATTCTTCCTTCGTCAGAATGACAAATAATTTTTCATTCGCTGAGTGAAACGCCCTTGCGAACGAAAAATATACATTAAACTTTCAAAAAAACTTTGCGTACATCGCGTTAAAAAATCAAAATCAACGATTCAGAATCCAAATTCTACCACTCAGCAACAAAAATTTAAAACCAATAAAAATTCATCTTATTTTTGAATCGAAATAAAAACGACTATGAAAACAAAATTATTATTTCTTATCTCTTTTTTCTCATTTGCGCTGAGTTTTGCTCAGACAAAAATTTCAGGGAAAGTAACGTTTAAAAATAAAGGAGTAGGAGAGGTAAACGTAACATTAAAAGATACTTACGACGGAGCAACAACAGATACCAACGGAAATTTCTCTTTTGAAACTTCAGAAAAAGGAAATCATATCTTGGTCTTCACACATCCGAAATATATCGATGTTGAAAAACCGATTGTAATTGATAATCAGGAAGTTTCTGTAAATGCGGAACTGAAAGAACAGATCAATGAGATCGATGCGGTTGTCGTTTCGGCAGGTTCGATCGAAGCAAGTGACAGAAAAAGAGCGACGGCACTTTTGACCCCGATTGATATTTACACCACAGCCGGAGCAGATGGACAAATTTCTTCAGCTTTAAATTATCTTCCGGGAGTTCAGAAAGTGGGCGAAACGGAAGGTCTTTTCGTGAGGGGTGGAACAGGAACGGAATCCAAAATTTTCATGGATGGAAGCTTGATTAACAATTATTTCTCCAGCTCGGTTCCTGGAATTGCGGGTAGAGATCGTTTCAATACTTCGCTTTTTAAAGGAAATATATTTTCAAGTGGTGGATATTCTGCACTTTACGGACAGGCTCTTTCCGGAGCGTTGATGTTGGAAAGTGTGGATCTTCCGGATCAGAGTTCTTATGATTTCGGAGTTTCCCCGATTTTTTGGAATGCCGGATTTCAAAAATTAAGTGACAATAAAAACTATTCTTTTGGTGCAACGTTGGGTTATTCAAATTTGAAATTAATGCAGGAAGCTTTTAATTTTAATACTAATTTTACAGATGCTCCACAAGGTCTGAATGGTGATTTTAATTTCAGAATTAAAACAAAATCAGGCGGTTTCTTCAAATATTACGGAATGTATGATTCCAACAGAATGGGAGTACAAACTGAGAGTTTAGAGCCTGAAGATTACGATCTATCTTTGGTTAAATTAAAAGGGAAAAATACGTATCACAATTTATCTTTCAAGCAAAAATTCGGGAAATATCTGTTGAATGCAGGAGCTTCTTATTCTTTCAATCGATCGGATCTGGATTTTTCCACTCAAAAAAATGAGATAGAAACAGGAAATACAAAACTGTTGACCAACGGAAATTATATCAACTTTAAAGCAGTTTTAGAAAGAAAAATAAATAAAATAAGCGCATTAAGAGGAGGTTTTGAATTAAACAGCACCAACGAAAAACTGAACTTCAATGATTTTGTAGAAAAAAATTACAAAGATTTAATTTCGGCTGCTTTTGTGGAAACAGATTTGGGTTTCAGTAATCAATTATCAGCAAAAATAGGAGTGAGAGCAGAGCATTCATCTTATCTTGGAAAAAGTAATATTGCGCCGCGTTTAGCTTTGGCTTACCGTTTTGCGAAAGATTGGACGACTTCATTTGCTTATGGACTGTTCTACCAAAATCCAGAAAGTAAATATATCAACGGTCCTGCAAATTTAGGTTTCCAGCAATCGCAGCATTATATTTTTCAGGTGCAGAGAACGACGGATAGAAGAAGTTTGAGGTTTGAGGCTTTTTACAAAAAATATGATGATTTGTTAAAAGTTAAAAATCTTGAATATGTAGACGGACAAAATCAATACGTTCAGACTGCGGATAACAACAGCGGTAATGGGTATGCAAAAGGGTTGGAGCTATTCTGGAGAGACAAAAAAACGTTTGAAAATATCGATTATTGGATCAGTTATTCATTCCTCGATTCAAAAAGGGATTTCCTGAATTATCCGGTGAGCTTAAAGCCAAATTTCGCTTCAGAACATACGATTTCTGCCGTTGCCAAAAGATTTGTTCCAAAATGGAAAACAGGTTTCAATCTTTCTTATACGTATGCAAAAGGGCGACCTTATTACGATATTGCAACGAAAGACGTCAATGGAGAACCAAAATATTTCGTAAGAAATGAAGGAAGTTTAAGAGATTACAATGCATTGAATTTCAGTGTAAATTATCTTCCGAATCTGGGTAAAAAAGACGCAAAAGCATTTACTGTTTTGGTATTGAGTGTTACCAATGTTTTAGGGTCAAAAAATATTTACGGTTACAATTTTTCAATGGACGGATCTAGAAATTCTGCAGTCGTTCCACCGGTGAATACTTTCGTTTTTATAGGCGCTTTCATCAGTTTTGGAGTGGATAAAACGCAAGATGCCATCAATAATAATTTATAAAAAAATAATTTCAATCAACTAAAAATCTATCTTTATTAAATCAAATATCAACATTAAAAATTAGAAAAAATGAAAAAATATCTCTTAAGTTTTGCTTTAGCTTTTATGAGTTTAACGGCTTTTGCTCAGACAGATTACGAAAAAGTAATGAAAGAAAAAATCTCCAAACTTGAAGCCTGCAAATCGGTCGATGAGTTTCAAACTTTGGCAAATGATTTCGACAGAATCGGGAAAAAGGAAACGAAACAATGGCTGCCTTCTTATTACGCCGCTTTCGCCTATATTCAAAAAGGAAGAACATTAATGAGAGACGGTAAAATGTCTGAACTTTCTACACAGGCAAATGCTGCCGAAAAATATCTGGATCAGGCGGAAACGATCGCTGGAAATGACAATGCCGAGATTCATTTGCTTAAAAAAATGGCATCTTCTCTGAAAATGATGGAAAACCCTGCAGAAAGATACATGACAGACGGAATGAAAGCCATGGAAGAGCTTAAAAAAGCAGAAAGTCTTGATCCGGGAAATCCTAGAGTTGCTTTAATTAAAGCTGAAGATACTTACTTTACACCGGAACAATACGGCGGAAGCAAAACAAAAGGAATGGAACAATTTCAGGATGCTTTGACAAAATTTAAAACATTTGCTCCGAAATCTGGAATAGACCCGAATTGGGGCAAAGCAGAAGCAGAATACTTTGTAAGCGGTGCTGCAAAATAAATTTTAAATATCTTATATAAAACCTTCCATCGCGGAAGGTTTTTTTATGCAGTTCAGTCAGGAAAAATGACGATTCGGTGAAAAATAGTTTTAAATACTTTTAATATCGAGTATTTTTGAACCAAGATAAAAGATCATGAAACGTAAAGGCATAATAATATTATTTTGGGTATCGCTGGGAACGGCTTTGTTTTTCTTTTTTGTTTTTAACGACGAAAAGACTTTCAAGAATTTTGCGATCACTCTTTTGATTTCCACGATGTATTCGTTCGTTTTGGGGCTTGGAAACGCATTTATAAATGATTTTCTCAACAGAAAGTTTCCATGGTCTGAAACAACGAGGTTGAGGGCGATTTTAAGTGTCGTTTCTATTCTTATTGCCAATTTTATTCTGGTCTATTTCTGCAACTATATGAATTTTGTGGTCATTCAGAAAACTGCGACGATAGATGAGTTTTTCTCAAGCAAATACAACACGTCGAATTGGTTTATGATTAACATCGCTTTGTTGATTTCGGCTTTTCTTCATGCAAAAAGCTTCATGGAGGAACTGAAAAAAACGTCCAAAAAAGAAGTTGTAGAACAGAAATTAATTGCAAAATCGGCAAACGCACAGTTTGAAAGTCTTAAAAATCAATTAGATCCGCATTTTTTGTTTAATTCTTTGAATGTTTTAAGTTCGTTAATTGATGAAAATCCGAGACAGGCGCAGAAGTTTACGGCTTCAATGTCAAAGATTTACAGATATGTGTTGGAACAGAAAGACAAAGAATTGGTAACCGTAGAAGATGAACTGGAATTTGCAAAAACATATTGCGATCTTTTAAAAACAAGATTTGAAGACAGTGTAGATTTTGTTTTTGATGTGAAGAAAGAAGATTACAGAAGATTTGTCGTTCCGCTTTCATTGCAATTGCTTTTGGAAAACTGCATTAAACATAATTTTGCGACTTCTTCAAAACCTTTAATTATTAAAATTTTCTCCGAAAATGATACACTTTGCATTGAAAATAATCTGCAGGTAAGAGAACAGATCAAAGAAAGTTCAGGAATTGGGTTGTCGAATATTGTTCAGCGGTATTCTTTACTCACGAAACGAAATGTTTTCATCGAAAAATCTGAAGATTATTTTAAAGTAAAACTTCCGGTATTATCAGCCAGACCAAACGTTGTGAGTGAGATAATCGACGATCAGGATAAATCTTACCAAAGAGCTCAAAAGCGAGTAAAAGAAATAAAAAGCTTCTACGGAAACCTGATTTCTTACTGTATTGTGATTCCTGCTTTAATTATAATTAATCTCATGACAAGTCCCGATGATATATGGTTTTACTTCCCGATGTTGGGTTGGGGAATCGGACTTGCAGCACACGGAATGAACGTTTTTGCGATCGGTAAAAACTGGGAAGAAAGAAAGATAAGAGAACTT
The DNA here is from genome assembly GCF_024807225.1 of Chryseobacterium ginsenosidimutans. Taxonomy (GTDB): domain Bacteria; phylum Bacteroidota; class Bacteroidia; order Flavobacteriales; family Weeksellaceae; genus Chryseobacterium; species Chryseobacterium ginsenosidimutans. The sequence goes on along the minus strand of NZ_JANUCO010000001.1, from coordinate 338,728 downwards.
TTAGAAAAACAAAATAAACAATAAAAAATAATCATGGAAAATATAAGCAAAGACGATATCAGATACAAAGAAGCTGAAAGAAGAGTGAGAAAAATCAGGAGATTTTACACTTTTATATTCATTTATTTCGCAGTGAATATTTTTATTTTGTATATGAATTACAGAGATTTAAAACCCAATGAAACAATCTGGCAATTGAAATATTTTTCGCTTCCGTTGTTTTGGGGAATTGGCGTAATCGGCTATGGAATGAGCGTTTTTTTACCGGGATTCATCTTGGGAAACAAATGGGAAGAAAAGAAGATTAAAGAACTGATGGAGAAAGAGAAGGAGGTTTAATTTAAAAATCACAAAATGAAAACACTCCAAATTATTTTCACGGCTTCAATGTTCGCTTGGTTTTTAAGTGAAATTCTTTACAAAAACATCTTAAAATCCAACGAAAAAGATAAAAAAGACAAAGATAAATCTACCTTAAATCTTCTTTGGATCGCGATCCCTTTTTCGATTGCAAGCTCTGTCACGATTTCTTACTACACAAAATTTCCGATTTCTGATGAGGTTTGGATCTATTATTTAGGAGTCATTTTTATTGTAGTCGGAATTATTTTAAGATTCATCATCATCAAATCTTTAGGAAAATATTTTACCGTTGATGTGACGATTCGAGAAGATCATAAAATCAAAAAAGAAGGTTTTTACAAATATCTCAGACATCCTTCTTATGCATTTTCTTTACTGACATCTTTGGGTCTTGGATTGTATTTAAACAACTGGTTGTCATTGGTTTTAGCATTTGTTCCTACGTTTCTGGCATTCAGTTATAGAATTACCATTGAAGAAAGAGCTTTAATTGAACAATTTGGCGAAGAATATTTGGAATACAGAAGAAAAACGAAGAAACTGATTCCTTTTGTTTATTAGAAGAAAAGATATTTGAATCTTTTAGGCATAATTTTTAATAAAGTTTGTCATTCCGTAGGAATCTAAGCACTAATTCTAATATGATTGCCGAGATTCCTACGGAATGACAATATGATATAAAATCTGTGTAATTTATTGCTCTTTGTAAGAATATTCAGATAAACATAAAAACAAAAAAATCCCGATTCTCCGTTGAGTCGGGATTTTTACAATTCAGGTCTCATTTTCTACGGTTCGGTCATATAAAATTGATTTGAGGGTAATTCTTGACCTACATTTGTCTCAACAAAAACAAACAACTTACATCTTTTAAAATAAATACGATGGAAACAATAATCAACAAAGAAAATTTAGCCTACAGAAAAGCAGCAAGAAGGGTAAAAGAATTAAAAGGATTCTACGGAAATCTGACTTCATATTGCTTGGTAATTCCGTTTTTAGCAGCATTGAATCTTTTAACAGCTCCGGAATATTTATGGTTTTTATGGCCGATGTTAGGATGGGGAATGGGAATTGCCGCTCATGCAATGAACACTTTCGGAATCGGAAAAACCTGGGAAGAGAAAAAAATCAAGGAATTGATGGAGGAAGACAGAAGAAACGTAAAAACACTTTAAATAATTTAAAAATAACCTTAAAAACTTACTACAATGGACTACAATCAAGCTACACAAAGAGTAAAAGAACTTAAAAGATTCTACAAAAGCGTTTTATGGTTCGGAATCGTCACTTTTATCATTTTCTTTGATGATATTTTTGAAAAAGGAATTTTCAATTTTTCACTTTGGGACGGATCAATTTTTCTGGTAATCTGGGGAATTATTCTTACTGTAAAAGCTGTAAAACTATTCCTTCTGGATTCTGAATGGGAAAGAGATGTGATGGAAAAAGAGATGAGAAAAACGAAAGAAACCGATTCAGTTTTAAAAGCTGATAAGTTTTGACTAATTTTATTTCGAAATTTTAAAACTAAAACAGGAACTCAATGATCAAAACAGTCATTATCGAAGACGAAAAACCGGCTTCAAGGAAATTAGAAAGAATGCTCAGCGAATTTCCTGAAATCGAAGTCGTTGCAAAAATAGAATCGGTGGAAGAAGGCGTTCAGTGGTTTTCTGAAAACGAACATCCACAACTTATTTTCTCGGATATCGTTCTGGGCGACGGTTTATCATTCGATATTTTTGAAAAAGTTCCTACGAAAGGTTTCATTATTTACACCACGGCTTTCGATCAATACACGTTGAAAGCATTTAAATTAAACAGCATCGATTATCTTTTAAAACCGATTTTGGATGAAGATTTGGGTGGCGCTATTGAAAAATTCAAGTCGTTTCTTCCTGCAGATAATTCTGTGAGTTCACACGAAATCAAACAGTTAATTAAGAAAGATAAAACGACACTTTCCAGAATCTTGGTTAAAATCGGGTATAATCTGAAAATTGTTCAGACGCATGAAGTAAGCTGTTTTTTCAGCGAAAATAAAATTGTTTATCTGCAGACTCAGGAACGTACTTATCCGTCAGATTTCACGTTGGATGAGCTGGAAGATGTCTTGGATGAAAAGAAATTTTTCCGCGCCAACCGACAGTTTATCATTAATTCGGATTACATAAAAAACATTCACACTTCCCCCAATTATAAAGTTGAAATGGAATTTCAGCCAAAAGAAGAGATCACAATAAGCCGAGATCGCGTGAAAGATTTCAAAGATTGGTTGGTCGGCTAAGTAAGGTTTCAATCCATCAACAATCAACCAAAACCCATCAACTACTTATAATCTATACGGTTAGCTTCTGTGTCTTCAAGCTGTTTTATAATTGATTTTGGAATCTCATCGCTGTCAATCGGAAAGCTTATGGAGTCCGGAATAAAATTTTTTCTGTCTGCTTTCTGAAAGATTTCGAAAAGAGCAATCGGCTCTTGATTAAAACTGATACACGTACTTATAAAATGCAACTCATGGAGCTTATATTCTGGATTTTTCAGCTTTTCCTTGATGTCTTTTATCCTTGAAATAAAATGACGTTGACGAATGAACGTATTGCTGTTCATGATGATAAAAATATAATCTGAATACGCTGTAATTTTCCCAAAATACTTGTGACGGTCGCCACCGCTTCTTTCAACGAAATATTCACCGGAAGTTTCTGATTTGTAGATTTCCGTCGCAGAACGCCAGATTCGGTCTTCTTTCGCGAGCAAAGGATTGTCGGGAAGATTTCTGTTGTAAGAATACCAACAACCAACGAGTCTGTCGAGCAATTCTGTGTTTTGTTTTACGTTATTATATCAATTCTCAGATCATTAAAATCAAACGATTCCGTATTTGAATTAATGAAATCAATATAATTTGAATAACCTAAAACTTTGACAATCAGACTTAATTTTGCCAGATTCGGTTTGCTTAAAACAGCATTTTCATTATGATAATATTTCTTTAATTTATTGATAATCAAATGTTCGTACAAATAATTTGAACCTAATACATCGGGTTCTTTTTTTATGCTTTTTTCAGTGTTTTCGTTGATAATTAAATCATTAAGTTCTGCAACAATATAAGACCATTCGGTTTTTGAAACATCTTCCCAATGGTTTTTCTTTAAAAAATGAAGGCTTAAGAAGTTCATTAATTTCTCCAGATGCAGAATATCTTCTTTTTTCATTGGTTTATTTTTGTAAGACTAATTTAAGATTATTTTAAAACCAAAAAAGATTTTTGCAAGACTTTTATATTTTAAATCAAAGCCATATTTGAATAGAAATAAAAGTTAAAACAAATGGAAACAAAAATCTTATTACAGAATGATTCTCTTTGGAGCAGACTTCAGAGTTTTTCATTAGACAATCCGAATGTCGCTTTTCCTTTTTCAAAAAAGCTGGCAAAAGAAGAAAACTGGACTTTAGATTTTACTAAGAAAGCGATAGAAGAGTATAAAAAATTCGTTTATCTGTGCTGTATTCTTCCAAACGGGGCTTCCCCGAGTGACATTGTAGACAAAGTTTGGCACATGCATTTAATCTACACACAAAATTATTGGGAAGAATTCTGCCCGGATATTTTACAGCAAAAACTTCATCATCGTCCTTCAAAAGGAGGTTCAAACGAAACAGAAAAACACGAAAACTGGTTTCGGGATACGTTGAAAAATTACCAAGAAATTTTCATGGAGAAAGCTCCGGAAGATATTTGGTTAAGCCAAAATGAAAAGCCAAAACAAAGAGAATTTTGGATGAACAGGTTTAAAATCTTCTCAGTTATTTTGATTGGTTTTATTTTAAGTTCTTGTTCAGATGATGTAAGTAATTTGTTGTCTGTCATATTTATAGTAATTCCTTTGGTATTCTTAGTGATATCTATTCTTTCCAAAGTTTTCAGCGGAAATCATGATCCGAAAAGTCAAAATAAAAACGACGGCGGCGACAGTACTTTTGGGGGAAGTTGCAGCGGAGGAAGCTCAGGTTACAGCAGCAGTTTCTTGCGGAAGCAGTTGTGGTGGCGGTGGATGCGGTGGTTGTGGCGGAAGTTAATTTTAAAACCGAAGATTATGAAAAAAATTATCATTCACACAGTTCCGGTTTTGATAAGTTTTCTCTGGCTTGTTTTAATCAATCATACTTTTAACCCTATTTTTTTGAAAGGATCTGATTTTCTTAAATTTTACCAGATTCTTTTATTAGGATTTTACAGCTCGGTTTTCATCTTACAATTATTTAAAGAAGAGGTTTCCAAAACGACATTTTACTTTATGATTTCTATTTTTATTTTAGGAATTATAAAATTAATACGAGGAATATTCTTAGGAAAACCTGTCGGATTTTTAATCATGATTTTATTCTTGGAATTAATTGTTATGCTGTGTGTTAATTCGATTAAATTAAAGTGTAAAATGAAATAATTTCGCACTGATTATTTCAAAAAATAAACCCGAAACAAAATGCTTCGGGCTTTGTAATATCTTTTAAACGCTATGATCGCAAATATTTTTTTAATTAAACATGAAAATATTTTCGTTCGCAAAGGCGTTTCACTCAGCTAATATCGCAATCAGCCTTTGCTGAACAGAGTGTCTTTGCGACCGGAACAATAAAAAATAGTTATTAATAAAACCTTGCGAGCATTGCGTTAAAATAATTTATATCAAGAAAATATGTTAACCAGTCTTATCCAAAGCTCAGAATAGCTTATATCTTTTCCTTTTCGTGCTCAATTTTGGTTCCGTATTTTTCTACCATAACGTAAGTGAAGGCAAGCAAAAGAATACTCAAAACAAGGTGTGATTTTTCGGGATGTGCGATTGCCTGATAAAGATTGTATCCGAAAGTGGAAGATACAACGGCAAGTAAAATCTGGTTGGTAATGGTGTACTGATTTTTTAAAGTAGTTTTCATAAGTAATATTTTAAATTGTTATTTATCAAGTAAGTATAATAATTCAAAATATGTTACAAAAAATAAAAAAGTCCGGAAAATTTATTTCCAGACTTTATCATAAGCATTAATATGTTTTTTACTTTCTAAAACCACGGTTTACGGCAACTCTTCTGTCTTTATTGTGATCATTTCTCTGATATTGAGCATATTGACCTCTGTTTAAGATTTTTCTAAGACGGATGTCATATTCTCTTGGGTTCAGTCTTTCTCTTGACAACATGCTGATTTGTTTTTCCTGGAAAGGAGACAACCTCAATCCTTCAAACCCTCTTGAACCTTGGTGATATTCGATGTTGTCATTTCTTCTGTCGTCGTTTCTATGTTGTGCATTTGCAGCGAATGCGATAAATAAACTTGCTACTAAAACTAACTTTTTCATAATAATTAAATTTTAAGATTGATAATCTATTTTGTTTTTCTTACTTAATACTAAACAATAGATATGCCTGAAACTGCCACAAATAAAGGCTTATAGAAGTATAAGCCTTTTTTATAGATGAATGGTGAAATTTAATCGACGACGAAGAAATTATTTCATCAGACTGATATTGGTAAGACCTCCGTCTGCAAGAATTTCGGTTCCTACGATGAAAGAAGATTCGTCTGAAGCCAAGAAAACGGCAGCATTTCCGATCTCAGAAGGAAGTCCTTGTCTGCCAATTGGGGTGATGTCTGACCACATTTGTTTTACCAGCTCCAACTGTTCTTCAGGGACAAGTTTTCCGAATACCGGTGTATCAATCGATCCGGGAGAAAGGGTATTTACTCTTATTTTTCTTGGTAATAAATCTAGGGATAAACCTTTTGCCAAGAAGACAATTGCTGCTTTTGCGGCTCCGTAAATTGCCATTCCCGGTGCGGCACGATGCGCAGCACTTGATCCGATAAGAATGATAGAAGCGCCATCATTTAAATAGGGAAGTGATTTTTGTACGGTGAAGTAAGCACTTTTCAGATTTAAATCCATGTATTGATCGTAGCTTTCCTCAGTCACATTTTCGATACTATCCAACGGAACACCGTCTACAACTCCTCCTGCATTTACTACTAATACATCAATTTTTCCAAATTTTTCTGCTGTTTTCTTAAATACATTTTCAAGATCATCAAGATTGTTGACATCTCCTTTAATGCCGATAAATTCATTATTTAAAGCATCTGCAGAGATTTTTAGAGTCGTCTCATTTCTTCCTGTAATCGTTCCGACCGCTCCTTCATTTTTGAATGATTCTGCAATGCCAAATCCAATACCGCTATTACCGCCTGTAACTACGGCTACTTTGTTTTTTAATCTGTTCATTTTTAATTGATTAAATTTTTATAAACCATAAATTCCACCGGAAACCGCAATTTGCTCACCCGTAATCCATCCTGCATCATCAGAAGCAATAAATACGGCAACTTTTGCAATATCTTCCGGCTGTCCGGTACGTCCAAGCGGAGTAGTGGATACCAATTTTGCTTCAAACTCACTGCCGATGAATCTAGCGCTGTGAGAACCTTCCGTTTCTACAACACCCGGTAAAATAGAATTGATACGGATATTTCTTCCAGAGAATTCTTTTGATAAAGCCACTGTAAAAGCATCTAAAGCGGTCTTCGTTGCAGAATAAACAGAACCTGTAGGTAATGGTGATCTGCTTGCTCCAGAACTGATATTGATGATATTGCCGCCTTTTTCGCCAAACAATTTTAATGCAGATTGAATCGCAAAGATAGATCCTAAAACATTAATGTTAAATTGCTGATGGAAGGTCTCCGCAGATACCTGTTCGATCGGTTCGTAATTGTAGATTCCGGCATTGTTTACCAAAATATCCAATGTGCCGAAAGCATTTTTTGTTTCATCAAAAAGTCTGATGATATCTGCTTCTACCGACACGTCGCCTTGTACGGCAATTGCGGTTCCGCCATTATCGGTGATAGATTTTACTACTTTTTCTGCATCTGTTTTACTTGATGCGTAGTTCACGACTACTTTTGCGCCTTCTGCGGCAAAATGTTTTGCTATTGATGCTCCTATTCCTTTTGAAGCACCTGTAACTACAGCTACTTTATTTTCTAATTTATTCATTGTTTTTTTGTTTAAAAACTTGAGAGCAAAATTATTACATTTAAATTTATTTTGGTAACTTTGTAACTAAAAGTAACAGTAACTACGGAGTAACGTTGTAACATAAAAGTAACCTTATGAATTGTAAACCAATCAGAACAGAAGAGCATAAAAAAGATTTGATGGCCGTTCAGGACTCAATGGATGCATTGCAGGGAAAATGGAAAATATCCATTATTTCTTCGATTTGTTATTACAATAAAAGACGTTTTTCTGATATCTTAAATGATGTAATCGGGATTTCTAATAAGATGCTGAGTAAAGAATTGAAAGAACTGGAAATCAACAAACTCATTAAACGAACGGTTTTAGATACTCAACCTATAACAGTTCAATATGAGCTTACAGAGCATGGCAAGTCGCTGCAAACGATTATAAATAATTTAAAAGATTGGGGAATAAAACACAGAAAGGAAATTATAGGAAATAATTCCGAAACAATTACTCATACAGAAGCGGAGAATGTTTTAGTTGAGAATATGTAAGCTTAGCATTTTTAAATCTGCGTAATCTGTCTAATAAGCGAGAGCCTAAAAAGTTTAAAATTAGCCATAAAAAAAGACCTTTTTAAAAGGTCTTAATATATTTACGAAATAACTCCGCTTCCTATCAATTCATCATCAATATACCACGATGCAAACTGTCCTTCTGCAATGGCGGATTGTGGTTCTTCAAATTCCATATAAAAAGCATTTTCAAACTGGAAAATCGTAGCTTTCTGCAAAGCCTGTCTGTAACGGAATCTTGCCATTACTTCCATAGATTCTCCGTTTTTTAGCCTTAAATCTTCTCGAACCCAATGTAATTCCGGATTATCAACTTTCAATGCTTTTTTATGCAAACCTTGGAAACTGTGACCTTCTCCGACGAAAATAATGTTGTTTTCCATGTCTCTGGACACGATAAAACAGCTTTCTTTGTGTCCGCCTATTCCTAATCCTTTGCTTTGACCGATCGTGAAAAATTGAGCACCTTGATGCTTCCCAATTACTTTTCCGTCTGCTTTTTTATAATTGATTTTTTGACTTAAATATTCTAATTCTTCTTCTTTTGATGAAAAACTTGGAGTTTCCTGAGAAAATAAAGGCGAATCTTTGAAAATTTCTACAATTTCACCTTCTTTTGGAACCAATTGCTGTTGTAAAAACTGCGGAAGACTTACTTTTCCGATAAAACATAATCCCTGCGAATCTTTTTTATCAGCGGTTACCAAGCCGATTTCTTTTGCAATTTCTCTTACTTCAGGTTTTGTCAGTTCTCCAATCGGAAACAAAGCCTTAGATAATTGATCTTGATTCAACTGACACAGAAAATAGGACTGGTCTTTGTTGTTATCCTTTCCTGCTAAAAGATGGAAAATTTCTTTCCCATTTTCATCAATAGTAGAATCTACTCTTGCATAATGTCCTGTTGCCACTTTATCTGCACCCAAAGACATTGCCGTTTTCATAAAGACATCGAATTTTACTTCTCTGTTGCACAAAACATCAGGATTCGGAGTTCTTCCTTTCTGATATTCATCGAACATATAATCAACGATTCTTTCCTTGTAAAGCTCGCTCATATCGATCACCTGAAAAGGAATTCCCAATTTCTGGGCAACCATTAAAGCGTCATTACTGTCCTCAATCCACGGACATTCATCTTCCAATGTAACGGAAGCATCATTCCAGTTTCTCATAAACAAAGCCACGACCTCATGACCTTGCTGCTGCAGCAAATATGCTGTAACACTGGAGTCTACACCTCCTGATAATCCTACTACTACTTTCATTGTATTTCAATTTTACGAAACTCTTAACGGGAGTTCTTAGTTTGACGCGGCAAAAATACAACTAAAAAAATTCGTAAAAAAACCATAATTTTAAACATCGATAAAAACAATTTATATGAAAAAGTTTATTATTTCTTTATTTTTAATGATTTCAGGATCTGTATTTTCCCAAGTCGCTGTAGGAACGACACCCGAAAATAACAATCACTGGACTTTTGGTGGCGGAATCGGAGTGGGTTTTGGAAGCCAAAGTGCATTTTATTTACAGGCTTCTCCGAGAGTTGGTTACCGACTTACAGATGATTTGGAAGGTGGAGTAATCGGAAGTGTTTCATGGCAGACCTCAGATTATTACCGTTCAACAATGCTTGGAGTTGGTCCGTTCCTGAATTATTATATTGCAAGAACTTTTTATTTGAGCGCTAATTATCAGCATTATTTCATCAATTATAAAGACAAATTTTACGATTATAAAATGAATGCGGAAGAAGATGCTTTATATCTTGGCGGAGGTTATATGCAAAGAATCGGGAACAATTCTTACATGCAGCTTGGCTTGATGTATAATGTGCTTTGGAAAGAAAATTCTAGTATTTTTTCTAGTGGGCTGGTTCCTAATATTGGTTTTGTGGTGGGACTTTGATTTTATTTTCCCACGGATTACACAGATTTTCACGGATGTTTGTGTTTTTATTTTTGAAAAATATTTGGATTAATTATGTTTTAAAAATATTCTCGCTGATTTTGCAGATAACGCTGATTTTTAGTAGTAATCATCTGTGCAAATCTGTGAAATCCGTGGGAGAAAAGAGAAAACAAAAAAGCATCGAGAAAATTCCCGATGCTTTTTTATATTAAATTATTTATTTAAGGTTAAGAAGACTTTTCAGCCGCTGATTTCTTTGGCTTTGAAGTTTTTCCTGTCAAACCGTCTTTCGCTTCATTCACTTCAAGAACTACAGTTTCTCCTTCGTTTAATTGTTTGTTTACAAGCATTTCGGCTAATAAATCTTCAATATATTTCTGGATCGCTCTTTTCAATGGTCTTGCTCCGAAATCTTTGTCCCAGCCTTTTTCAGAAATAAAGTCTTTTGCTTCTTCAGTTAATTCAACTTTATATCCTAATTTTTCAAGTCTGCTGTACAATTTATTCAATTCAAGATCAATGATTTTCTTGATATCAGACTGCTCAAGAGAGTTGAAGATCACAATATCATCAATTCTGTTTAAGAATTCCGGTGCAAACGCTTTTTTAAGGGCATTTTCAATCGTGCTTCTCGCTCTGGAATCGGTGTTTGTTTTCTTAGCCGAAGTTCCGAATCCTACACCGTCTCCGAAATCTTTAAGATCTCTCGTTCCGATGTTTGAAGTAAGGATGATAATTGTATTTCTAAAATCAATTTTTCTTCCTAAACTGTCCGTAACGTGACCTTCATCTAAGATCTGCAACAAGATATTGAATACATCGGGGTGAGCTTTTTCAATCTCATCCAAAAGAACCACAGCATAAGGTTTTCTTCTTACAGCTTCCGTTAATTGTCCGCCTTCTTCGTATCCAACGTATCCCGGAGGCGCTCCAACCAATCTTGAAACCGCGAATTTTTCCATGTATTCACTCATATCGATTCTGATCAAAGATTCATCAGATTCGAATAATTCTCTTGCCATTACTTTGGCCAACTCAGTTTTACCAACTCCGGTTGTTCCTAAGAAAATGAATGTACCGATCGGGCGGTTCGGATCTTTAAGACCGGCTCTGTTTCTTTGAATTGCCTTAACAACTTTTTTCACAGCGTCTTCCTGACCGATTACTTTTCCGTTCAGTTTTTCATCCATCTGAGCTAATTTATCAAGCTCATTCTTACCAACTTTCGTTACCGGAACACCACTCATCATAGAAACTACTTCAGCAACACTCTCTTCAGATACAGTTTCTTTTTTCTCTTTTACATCTTTGTCCCATTTATCCTGAGCAGAATTCAGTTCCATCTGAAGTCTTTCTTCTTCATCTTTCAGCTTTCTTGCTTCAAGATAATCCTGAGCTTTTACAGCTTTCTGCTTCATTTCCTTGATATCTTCGATTTGTTTTTCAAAATCAATGATCTCGGTAGGAACTTTCATATTTTTAATATAAACACGAGATCCGGCTTCATCCATTGCATCAATCGCTTTGTCCGGTAAGAATCGGTCTGTAATATATCTTGCTGTCAAGTTGACACAAGCCAAAATTGCTTCCGGTGTATATACTACATTATGATGTTCTTCGTATTTATCTTTAATCTGATTTAAAATCTGAATCGTTTCCTCAATATTGGTAGGTTCTACCATTACTTTCTGGAATCTTCTTTCTAAAGCACCATCTTTTTCGATGTACTGACGGTATTCGTCAAGAGTTGTAGCACCAATACATTGGATTTCTCCTCTTGCCAAAGCGGGTTTAAACATATTTGATGCGTCCAAACTTCCTGTAGAACTTCCTGCACCAACAATGGTGTGAAGCTCATCAATGAATAAGATGACATCTCTGTTTTTTTCCAGCTCCGTCATGATCGCCTTCATTCTTTCCTCAAACTGACCACGGTATTTTGTTCCGGCAACTAAACTCGCCAAATCCAAAGTGATCACTCTTTTACCATAGAGAACTCTAGAAACTTTTTTCTGTTGAATTCTTAAAGCCAAACCTTCAGCGATGGCAGATTTACCAACTCCCGGTTCACCAATAAGCAACGGATTGTTTTTCTTTCTTCTTGATAAAATCTGAGAAACTCTCTCAATTTCTTTTTCACGACCGATTACCGGGTCTAATTTCCCGTCTCTAGCTAAAGAAGTAAGGTCTCTACCAAAGTTATCCAAAGTAGGAGTTTTACTTTTTGCAGAACCTAAATTTCCTGTAGGCTTTCTCATTTGCTCAAATTCCTCTCTGTCATCATCATCGTCATACGCACTGTTTTGTGGTGACTGACCAGAATTTTTAAGCATCGTTTGGTACTCTTTTGAAACACCTTCGTAGTCGATATCGTAAGCTCCCAAAATATTTGAAGTAGGATCCTCATATTTATAAAGAATGCCTAAAAGCAAATGAACGGTATTAATCTCATTACTTTTATATTGTCTGCATTCTAACTCCGCACGTTTGATCGCATGATCTGCCATCTTGGTGAAAGAAATATTGGTAACCTCTTCAGAAATAGGATTAAGACTTGCTGAGTTTAGAGTTTCAATTTTTCTTCTGATTTGTGTTAAATCCGCATTAAGGTTTTGAAGGATTTCTTTTGCAGAGTTTTCCGTTTTTATAATACCTAAAAGTAGATGTTCTGTATTAAGAAATTCACTTTTCAGCCGTTTAGCTTCGCTTTTGCTTTGTTTGAACACTTGGCTCAAACCTTGTGAAAACTTATAATCCATAATATATCTCATTAGAATAAAAGCAACATTGCCATTTATTCATTATCTAAATTACAAATATTTTACCAAAAATCAATAAATGACTTTATGGCAGAAAAAATTTTATTATCTTATTGAAAATGATTAAGTTTGTTATTCATAATTTTTTTTTCATGAATCCCGAAATTGCTACTTATATCGGATATTCCGCTTCACTTTTCATTGTTCTGAGCTTTATCTTGAAAGATATTAGAAAAATCAGAATCGTTAATATGATCGGATGTATCTGTTTCGTCATTTATGGCATATTCAGCGGAATGCTTTGGCCGGTCATTATACCCAACGGATTGATCTGCTTTATACAAATTTACCATCTTTTGGCGAATAAGAAAAAGTAATGAGCAGAAAAAAAATTATCACCTCTGCGTTCAGCAATTTATATACAGATCAGCGTATCGAAAAGGGATGCAGTACTTTACACGAAAACGGCTACAGCATTGAGTTAATCGGAAATAACTGGGGCGGCGCGGAAGAAATGTCGCGTCCGTATTCTTTTTCAAGAATTAAATTAATTTCTAAAAATCTTAAAACAGCTTATTTCGAATTCAACTGGAAATTATACCATGAATTAAAGAAAAAGGCAGATAAAAATACAATCCTTCATGCCAATGATTTGGATGCTTTACTTCCTAATTATTTGATCTCAAAAAAGTTAAATATTCCGTTAATTTTTGACAGCCATGAAATTTTTTCCGAAATGCCGGCAATTCAGGGCAAAATGTCACAAAAATTGTGGAGATATCTTCAAAAATCTGTCGTTCCGAACATAAAATATATGATTACGGCAAGTTCGGGATATGCAAATTGGTTTAAAAATCAATATGGAGTTGATCCTGTTGTTGTTCAAAATGCTCCGAGAAAATTAGATTTTACAATTGAAATTCCTGAAAACAATCCAAGAATTCTTTTATATCAAGGCGTGATTAATCCGTTTCGGGGAATTGATAAGGCTATTTTAGCAATGAAATATCTAGACAATGTTATTTTTAAAATTGCAGGAGACGGACCAAAAAGAAAAGAATATGAAGAATTAATTATTAAAGAAAATCTTCAGAATAAAGTGGAGTTTTTAGGAAAATTATTGCCCGAAGATTTAAGAAAAATCACTTTAACTGCAGATTGCGGAATGAGCATTGAGGAAAATGGGGGCGAAAGCTATTTTTATTCTTTGCCGAATAAGGTCTTGGATTGTATTCAGGCACGAGTTCCTTTGATTTTATCTGGGCTTCCAGAGATGCAATATATAAAAAATCAATTTGATGTAGGAGAAATTATCAAAGATCATCAACCTTCAACTATTGCAGAGTCAGTTAATTTAATTTTAAATAAAGGAAGAAAAAATTATCAGCCTGAACTTGAAAAAGCGGCAAACATTCTTTGTTGGGAAAATGAGGAAGTGAAATTGTTGCAGGTGTTTGAAAAGGCTTCTGAGTAAATTTTTATCGCAAAGTCAGACAAAGATTATTAAATTGAGTGTGTTTTAAAGGTAAACTGAGGCGTTTCACTTATCAAGGTAAAACAAAGTAAATAATTCTAAAACTCGTATTTCTAAAACAAGCGAACACTTTTTTGACATTAAATATTTTTAAAGAGTTTAAAATAAACTTCCCTAAGCTTGGGGTTAAAATAAAAATCAAATCATTTAAGAATAATTATAAATAGATTTCACATTACATCCATATTAAAATTATCTTTTTAAATTTGATTAACTTTGCATAAAGAAAGTATAGAAATGACCATTAAAGAAAAACAGCAGGAAATAATCGACGAATTTGCGTTTCTTGAAGATTGGGAGCAGAAATATGAATACATCATTGATCTCGGAAAAGAATTGAAAGGACTTCAGGAGAGCAAAAAAACGGTTGATAATCTGATCAAAGGCTGCCAAAGCAAGGTTTGGATCGACGCTGAATTTAAGGATGGAAAATTGTTTTTCGATGCAGATTCTGACGGTATTTTACCGAAAGGAATTGTTTCTTTATTGGTAACGATTTATAGCGGTCATTCTACACAGGAAATTTTGGATTCTGATTTCGAGTTTATTTCTGAAATCGGGTTACAGGAGTTTCTTTCTCCGTCAAGAGCCAACGGTTTGATGGCGATGACAAAACAAATTAAATTTTACGCAGTAGCATATCAACTCAAGTCTTAGGTTTGACAAGGATTTTAGCATATCGTTTTTCCGCCTTTGGTGATGTTGCGATGACAGCGCCGGTGTTCCGTGAGTTTTTAGAACAAAATCCGGATGTGGAAATTGTGATGGTCTCAAGAAGTAATTTTGAGGCTTTGTTTACTGATATTCCGAATGTTATATTCAAAGGAATTAACCTTGATGATTATAAAGGTTTCTTTGGATTGACACGATTGGCGAACGAATTAATTAAGGAATTTCAGCCCGATTTGGTTGCGAATCTTCACGACGTCATCAGAACGAAAATTTTAGATAAAATCTACAGAAGAAAAGGACTTAAAGTCTTTAAAATCAATAAAGGAAAAGAAGAAAAAGAACAGTTAACTGACATTTGGAACCTGAATAAAGTTCAGCTACGAAGAACAGTTGAACGTTATGCGGATGTTTTTCGTGAAATGGGTTTTACAATTGAATTATCACATCAATTAAGACCGGTTTCAACAGATAAATTAGGAATTGGTTTTGCTCCTTTTGCTCAGCATCGGGGGAAAATGCTTCCTTTGGAAAAATCTTATGAACTGGTAAAGATTCTGTCTCAAAAGCATAAAATCTACTTTTTTGGAGGTGGAAAACAAGAAACCGAAACGCTGGAAAAGTGGGAGAGGGAAATCCCAAATACGTCTAGTTTATCAGGGAAATTAAGTCTTACAGAAGAATTAAATAAAATCTCACAACTGGAATTAATGATTTCCATGGATTCTGCCAATATGCATTTGGCGAGTTTAATGGGAACAAGATGTGTTTCTGTTTGGGGCTCGACGCATCCTTATGCTGGATTTTTAGGCTTCGGACAAAGTGAAAACGATGTAGTACAGGTGAGTGACCTTACCTGCAGACCATGCTCCGTTTTTGGGGATAAAGAATGTTATCGCGGAGATTGGGCTTGTCTTGAGGAGCTTAATGTGCAGAAAATTGTAGATAAAGTTTTATAAATACAGTCTCTCAGTTTGAGGGACTTTTTTTATGACGATATTTTTCTCAAAAAATTGTGATTGCTATATAACAAAAAAAACCTCCCAATAAATTGAGAGGTTTTGTGGGCCCTGAGGGATTCGAACCCCCGACCCTCTGGGTGTAAACCAGATGCTCTGAACCAACTGAGCTAAGAGCCCTGAAATTTTTTGAAAGGCTTCAGTATCCTTTTTAGTGGGCCCTGAGGGATTCGAACCCCCGACCCTCTGGGTGTAAACCAGATGCTCTGAACCAACTGAGCTAAGAGCCCCTATACTTGTTTCCTCGTATAGAGTGGTGCAAATATACGACTTATTCGGAAATCTCCAAATTTTTTTCTAAAAATTCTCCCACTACAAAGTTACTTCCGCCGATAAAAATCATTTCTTCATTTGTACATTCCTCTTTTGCAGAAAGATACGCTTCCTGTACAGAATCAAAAATTTTATAAAAAATTTTTGCTCCGATCAACAAATCTTCATAATCTTTCGGGTGTCTGCCTCGGCTGATAGAAGGTTTTGCAAAATAAAACTCAGAATTTTCCGGAAGTAAATTCATTACTTCATCGATCTTTTTATCGTTCACAAAACCCAAAATAACGTGCTTATGCTTATCGATAGAATTTAATTGAGAAAAAACATATTCTAAACCGGCTTGATTGTGTCCCGTATCGCAGATTGTCAGAGGGTTTTTGGAAAATTCAAACCAACGACCGATGAATCCTGTGTTTTTGTGAACATTTAAAAGACCTTCTTCGATATTTTGATCAGAAATAGTGAAATTCAATTTTCTTAATTCTTCCATTAAAGCTACAACAACTTTGATGTTTTTCTCCTGATAATTTCCTTTTAAATCAGATTTTAGATTTGTTTTTAATAAAGTTGCATCAATAAAAGTCGCGTTTTCCTTTTCTGCTTTATTTTTAATAATATTTTTTACCGCATCGGTTTCATCTCCGGAAATAATTGGGATCTTATTTTTTACAATTCCGGCTTTTTCCCATGCAATTTGTTCAATTGTATCTCCTAAAATATTTTGATGATCCAATTGAACATTTGTGATTGCAGAAACCAAAGGGGTAATAATATTGGTTGAATCCAATCTTCCGCCCAATCCAACTTCAATAATAGCAAAATCTACTTGCTGTTGATAAAAGTATTCAAAAGCCATAATCGTCGTAAATTCAAAGAAAGAAGGAAGAATATCTTCCGGAAGACCTTTCAGTTTTTGAATAAATTGGAAGACAAATTTTTTATCACAATTTTTACCGTTTACTTTAATACGTTCTGTAAAATCGATAAGATGAGGTGAATTGTATAAACCCACTTTATATCCGGATTCCTGTAAAACTGAAGCCAGCATATTGCTCGAAGAACCTTTTCCGTTGGTTCCTCCAATATGGATGCACTTTATTTTTTCCTGAGGATTCCCGAAAAACTCACAAAGTCTCGTGATATTGTCTAATCCTGGTTTATATGCTTTCTCTCCATCAATCTGGTAATTCGGCGCTTGTACGAAAAGCCAATCTACGGCTTCCTGATATTGTTCGTTTGTCATGATACAAAATTCTCAAAAGTTTAATTAAAATGAAACAATAATTTTTTTAAAACTGTAACTTTTTTATATTTACTTCGTCTAATAGGGAAAAATCTAATATGAAAAAAGTTTTGACTATTATTTTGGGATTATCTTGCCTGGCTGTCAATGCCCAGAAAAAGTGGTCGTTGAGAGAATGTGTAGATTACGCAACCAAACATAATCTTCAGGTGATCCAAAATGAGTATTCGAAACAAATGCAGGACTCTAACCTGAAAGTTGCCAAAAGAAATTACCTTCCTTCCGTATCTGCAAGTATTGGAAACAGCGTGAGCTTCGGACAGGGATCATTAGGAGCAGGAAGTTATAGAAATGATAGGTTCAATAACAGTCCCAATCTTGGGGCAGATATCTTGGTTTACAACAATGGAAGACTGGAAAAAACCGTTAGAAAAACTGAATTTGATGTAGAAGCAAGTCAATACGATATCGAAACGATTAAAAATGATATTTCTCTTCAGATTGCACAACAATATTTAACAACGTTATTAAATAAAGAAATTGTAAAAATCTCTAAGGCAGCTGTAGAAAATGCTCAGAAACAATATGATAGAGCGAAAATTACCACGAAAGTAGGGACTACAGCTCAAACGGTTTTTGCAGAAGCAGAATCAGGTTTAGCAA
Organism: Chryseobacterium ginsenosidimutans; assembly: GCF_024807225.1. Taxonomy (GTDB): domain Bacteria; phylum Bacteroidota; class Bacteroidia; order Flavobacteriales; family Weeksellaceae; genus Chryseobacterium; species Chryseobacterium ginsenosidimutans. The sequence goes on along the minus strand of NZ_JANUCO010000001.1, from coordinate 320,677 downwards.
GAGAAAAACAAAATCTTAAAACTGCGGAAATTAATGTAGATCGCAGTTTGTTTTCTCTGGTTCAGCTTTTACAACTGGAAGAGTATAAAGGTTTTGATGTGGAAGATGTAAATGTTCCTGATCAATTGGAGGCACAACTAAAATCTGGTGAAGAGGTTTTAGCAACAGCTTATGAAACACAGCCTCAGATAAAAGCGGCAAAAAGTAGGATCCGATCTGCAGAAGCTCAGACTGAGGTTACGAAAACAGCTTTTTGGCCTACATTAACAGCCAGTGCAGGTCTTAATACTTTTTACAATAAATCATTTAACGTTCCTCCTGGCGTTGTACAAGGAACTTTTTTTGAGCAATATAAAGATCAATTTGGACAAAGTGCAGGGCTATCACTTAATATTCCTATCTTCAACAAAGGAATTACCAAACTGCAGGTTGAACAATCGAAAATTAATGAAAGTATTGCTAAAGTTACGCTAGAACAGCAAAAACAGACGGTAAGACAGAATGTTCAGAAGGCTCAGTTTGATGTTGATGCCAATTATGAAATTTATTTATCAGCAGTTCAAACAGAGAAAAGTACAAAACTGGCTTTGGATTTTGCTGATAAAAGTTATGGAGCAGGAAGATCAACAATCTATGATGTGAATGTTGCCAGAAATAACTACGCGAACGCTCAAGGTTCTGTGGCTCAGGCTAAATTTAATTATCTTTTCAGTCTTAAATTGTTGAATTTCTATGCAGGAATTCCATTAAGTTTGTAAAATGTCTATCCAGTCGCTAGAAAAATATTTACCAAAAGATACACTTCAATATTTAAAAATCTGGTTTGCAGATTATTATATACATATAAAAGTTACAAAAAACAGGAATTCTAAGTTAGGAGATTATCGTAAACTTCCGGATCATTCCCACGAAATAACGATCAATTCAACGTTGGTTCCTGAGCTTTTTTTCTTTGTGCTCACTCATGAATTGGCACATCTCATAGCGTTTGAAAAATACGGAAGAAGAATTTCTCCTCACGGAAATGAGTGGAAAGAAACCTTCAGACAAATGCTGTTGCAAAGTCTTGAAGTGTATGACGAAAATCTAAGACCAATCATTGTGAGGTTCTCAAAATCTCCAAAAGCCAATTTTATGGCGAGTCCGGATTTGGTTAAATATTTTCACATTGAAAAACAAGATGATAACCTTTCGTTTATCGAAAAACTACAAAAAGGAGACTTCTTTATTTACCGAAATGAAAAGTATTTGTTAGAAGGTCTAATTAAAAAAAACTATCTTTGTAAGAACCTCGCTACTGGAAGAAAGTATTCTTTCAAACCTTTGGCAAGGGTAGAAAAATGCACTTAAGAATGTCAAAATCAGATAGATATTGCGTAATTATGGCGGGAGGAATCGGTAGTAGATTCTGGCCTATGAGTACGCAAAAGTTTCCAAAACAATTTCAGGATATTTTAGGAGTTGGGCGTACAATGATTCAGCAAACTTATGATAGAATCAGTAAGATTATTCCTAATGAGAATATATTTGTAATCACAAATAAAGAATATATTGAGCTTTCTCACCTGCAGTTGCCTGAAATTCCGCAAGAAAATATTGTTGGAGAGCCATTATTAAAAAATACAGCACCTTGTAATCTTTACATGGCAAATAAAATTGCTGAGATTAATCCGGATGCTACAATGATAGTGTTGCCTGCAGATCATTTGATTTTAAAAGAACAAACTTTTTTAGAAAAAGTAGAACTGGCTTTCGATGTTGCAGCTAAAAATGAATATTTGATTACGTTAGGAATTACTCCTACAAGGCCCGATACAGGTTATGGATATATTCAGTTTGTAGATAAGCACAATTCCGATTATTATAAAGTAAAAACCTTCACGGAAAAACCTATTCTCGAAATTGCAAAAAGCTTTTTGGAAAGTGGTGATTTTCTATGGAATGCAGGGATTTTCATTTGGAACGTAAAAAGTATTCATCATGCTTTTGCGACGTATCTTCCTGAAATGACACAGCATTTTATGGCTTGTGAATATAATGCAGATAGTGAAAAAAGCTGTATTGATCTTATTTATCCTAAAGTTCAGAAAATATCCATCGATAACGGAATTCTGGAGAAAGCAAAGAATGTTTATGTAATTCCTGCGGATCTCGGATGGAGTGATCTCGGAACATGGACTTCTGTCTATGAAAATGCCGATAAAGATGAAAATCAAAATGCTATAAAACCCAGACAACATATTCTTACCTATAACTCAAAAGGAAACGTTATTCGTTTGAAAAATACGAATAAAGCCGTCATTATTGATGGATTGGAGAATTACATCATCGTAGATACGGATAAAGCACTGCTTATTTGCCCGAGAGATAATGATCAGTTGATAAAAGATTATGTTCTTGATCTAAAAAACCTCAAAAAGGGAGACAAATTCATGTAAAATAATTGGTATGCTTTCTGCGTTATCTGAATTATGATGAAACTTACATATAAACTTAGTGTATTCGTTTTCTTATTTTTGGGAGTATTTTCATATTCTCAGCAAAAAAAACAGTTCTCTAATGTTTCGAATATTTTACAGAGTATTATTCCGAATATTAAAACAGATTCATGGGTTTTAATTCATAAAAGCTATGGAAAAGATAATATTATTAAACAATCAGGAGCGGTAAAAGATTATATTCCCCAATCTTCAGGATTTAATATGGGGATCGCCGAAGAGGATGAATTTTACTACATTGTGTATTCTTCAGGTGGTAAAACGGAATATGTAACTGATTTTGACGGGCTTAAAAAGTTTGTGGGAAAAGTTGATGATATTGAGGATGCTGCCATTTTTGCAGCAACAGAAGGTTATATTGTTGATGAAGAGTTCAGAGATATGGCAGGAAATTATTATGAAGATAAATCTAATTATTACCTGGATTTAGGGAAGCTTACTTCAAAAGAATGCCCTTATCAGAAAAAACATTTTACATTAATAATCAGTAAATCGTCAGGAACGATTACCAATGTTAAAGATAACGGAGCTTATATTGAGCTATACAATAAAAAATGCACCAATAATCCGAGGCTTTTAAAAATCGAGAAAAAAGAAGAACCCAAAGATGAGCCTAAAAAATCAACAAGATCTACAAAACGCAGATAATTTCTACGAAACAGAGCGATTAATCCTTCGTCCCGTGTCTTTGGAGGATGGAGAATTTATTCTCGACCTTTACAACAGACCAAAATTTATTCAATTTATAGGAGATCGCAATTTAAAAACGGTTTCTGATGCCGAAAACTATATTAAAAACAGGTTTCTTCCTCAAATGGAAAAGCTTGGCTATGGAAATTATTTAATGCTCACCAAAGAAGGGAATGTTAAAATAGGAGCTGTTGGAATCTTTGAAAGAGAAGGTTTAGATGTCGTGGATATCGGGTTTTCTTTATTGGATGAATTTGAAGGAAAAGGCTATGCTTACGAAGCTGCTTTCAAAATAAAATCTATCGGAATGGATGATTTTGGTTTAAATAAAATTTCGGCCATCACGACAAAAGATAATTTTTCGTCTCAGAAACTCATTGAAAAATTAGGGCTGAAATTTCAAAAATATGTTACAATTCCTGATGATCCGGAAGAACTAATGTACTACGAAACAGAATAAAATTTTTTAAACAAAGATTTGTTGAAAATAAGAAGCTCCGGCGACCAAAGGTCGCCGGAGCTTTAATGAAAAGAGAAGTTTATTTATTTTTTAATTACTTTAACGGTCTGTCTAGATCCATCTTCCAACTGGAATGAGATCACATATAAACCGGTTTTCAAATCTCTTAAATCAAGCTCATTCGAAGGAGACAATGTTTTTAGATTTCTTCCTGATAGGTCTGTAACGTTGATCGATTTAATACCTTTTATATCTGAAATTTTCAGAGTCTCAGCAAAAGGATTGGGATAAACGGAGATATTATTTTTATTCTTAGTTACATCATTTGTAGCAAGAACAAGATAGGAGAATTCATAACCACCTAGATCGGGAGTTGAACCTCTTGGCATTCCTGCGAAATCCATGGTTACTTCAGGAAGAGCAACGCCCGCATTGTCTAAACCTGAATTTGCAGGTGCAGAAGTATTTAAATGAAGATCTGTTCCGCTTACAAAAACTGGAGAAATGTTAAGAGAATTTGCATTTCCTCCGAATCCTGTTTGGATGTCTGCCAATGTTGTTTTGTTTGCACTGCCGATATATCCTAAAGCAGTTCCTGTAGTAGCATAATCATTATAATTAATATTTCCGAACACGGTACTTGGTGATGTAGAATAAATAGCGAATCTTGAGCCCGATGTCTTGTTATTGATAAAGAGGTTATTTCTCACATCCAAAGCATTGGCGGCAGTTACATTTGTTCCTAAAACAGATAATGCGGTAGATATTCCAGTTTCAGCATTGGAGGTATTAAGATTTACGGTGTTGCTGTATATCTTATATCCTGCTCCTGAATAGACATAAATTCCGGTAGCTTGTCCTGCTCCGGTTGCTAAAACATCTGAAATAAGATTATTGTATACCAACGTATTAGCTGCGGTTGATGTAGTTCCTAAAACAATTGCCTGCATTAAGTTTCCTGACATCGTGTTTTTAAGTCCAGACAGTTTATTAGAGTAAATACTCACATTTGCTGTTGCGCCTCCCAAATATATTGCGCTACTGTTTACATAAGTTAATATTCCGCTAACCTCTGTAATTGTGTTATTGTAAACCTGCGTAGAAACATTTGTTGCTCCCGGACCAATGGAGATTCCTATGTTATAATTAATCCCTGTGGTAGAAGTTGCAGTATTTTTTACACTGATCGTATTTCCACTTACGGTCGTATTGTTGGAGCCGGTTGAAACAGAAATTCCAAAAGCCGCCGCTGCAGTTGTAGTTGTACCTGAAGTTGTGCGAACAATACCTATTGTATTGTTAGAAATAGTCGCTGTTCCACCAATCCCGGCTTCATATATTCCGTTTTGAAGAATATTATTATTGATAGTATTTCCAGTGATTAATAAATTGTTTCCGTTTGCTGCTGCTGTAGCATCTGCTAAAACATATAAACCATTAAATCCCACTCTAATGTCATTATTTTGCACGGTAACATTATTGAAGTAACCGACAGCAGTTGCTCCGTTTGCGACTACGAAATTTGTACTGCCATTAGATCCATTGATGAAAATTGCGTTTTTAACTGCTACATTCGCAAGAGGAGCAGTACTTGTTGGCGATCCCATAAAAAGAACAGATGGACCTGTTGTGGAAGTATTACTGAAAGTAAGGTCTCGGGTGTTCCTCCGTTAGTTGTAGATCCGTCAATAGTAACATTTGATCCTAAAATCTTCACTAAAGGATTTGATGCAACAGCTCCGGAGATCGTAGCTGCAACGGTAGGCTTAATCATAATAGAAGTATACGTAGTACCCGCATTCAAAACGGCAGTTGCTGTTTCTGTGGTGTTGGCTGTAATACTTAAATTGATGCTTCCCTGATGTGTTCCTGCATTAATAGCGTCGAACGCATCTTTTAATGTAGTGTAGGTTGCTGTCGCTGTGCCGGCTGTTGCGGTCACATTAATCTGCGCACTGGCGTAAAGCCCGAATAGCATCAGGCTCGAAAATAAAATTTTTCTCATGTTTTTTTTTATTAAAATTGATAATTAAATATATAAGTTAATTGTTAACTATATATTACTTAGCTAAATGTAATAAAAATTATTTAACCAATATTAATTTTAACATAAGAATTAATAAATTTTAAGTGAGAAATGAATATTCTCAATAACCAAGCCTATTCTTCCAAAATTTGTTCAGCAGCGGTCTTCGAAGTCACTTTTTCGATAACTCTTGTACAAACTCCCTTTTCATCGAAAATAAAGGTAGTTCTTACAATTCCCATATATGTTTTTCCGAAAGTTTTTTTCTCCTGCCAAACTCCGAATTTTTCTATAACATCGTGATTTTCATCGGCAATAAGACTGTAAGGGAATGCAAATTTGCTGTGAAAATTTTTCTGTTTCTTTACAGAATCACCACTTATTCCTAATAATTGAAAACCCGCTTTTTCCAGTTTTGAGTAATTATCACTCAGATTACACGCTTCAACAGTACATGTTGGTGTATTTGCTTGAGGATAAAAGAAAATGACTAATTTTTTTCCTATTAATTTTGATGAGGTTACCGTTTCTCCGTCTTGGTTTACTCCTTCAAATTCAGGTAATTTATCTCCAACTTTCAACATAATAATTTATTTTTGTTCAAATTTAATGGTTAAATGACAAAAAAGCAAAGAGCCGAGCTCGTTCAGATAGAATTAGAAAAATTATATCCTGAAGTTCCGATTCCGTTGGAGCATACAGATGCCTATACTTTAATGGTTGCTGTGGCGCTTTCTGCGCAGACAACCGATAAGAAAGTGAATCAGGTGACGCCGAATCTTTTTAAAGTAGCAGGAAGTCCCGAAAAAATGGCAAAACTGGAAGTTCCGGAAATAAAAGAACTCATCAAAGAAATCGGGCTTGCCAATACAAAAGCCAAAAACCTGAAAAGGATGGCAGAAACTTCTTCTGGAAAGGCATAATGGAGTAGTACCGCAAACCTATGAGGAATTGGAAGCGCTGCCCGGAGTTGGTCACAAAACGGCTTCTGTTGTGATGAGTCAAGGTTTTGGATTTCCTGCTTTTCCTGTCGACACCCATATTCACAGATTAATGACGCAATGGAAGCTTACTTCCGGAAAAAACGTTGTAGAAACGGAAAAAGACGCCAAAAATATTTGGAAAGAAAGCGTTTGGAATAAACTGCATCTTCAAATCATTTTCTACGGAAGAGAATATTCTCCCGCAAGAGGAAAAGGAGAGAAAGATTTTATTACGAAAATGATGTTTGAGAAATAAAAAAACAACCTTGAGAAAAGGTTGTTTTTCGTTTTGTATTTAATTATCTAGCAATCTTCTATGATAATTAATCTGTCCCAAATGATATTCCAAGTGCCCAATCAAATGAATTAAAAAATAGTCTGTCGTCATTTTATATCCCAAAGGTTCGATAGGATATTCTTTTTCCAAATCTTCTGCAGATAGTTTTTCAAGCGAAGAATTTACCACTTCAATGGTGTTTTCTATTTGTTGAATAAGTTCAGCTCTGGGAATATCTTTTAATGAAAATTCCTGTTCGCGATTTCTGATATATCCTGAATTTCCAAGGATTGCTCCGACAAAATGACTGATATTTCCAACTAAGTGAAGGGATAAATTTCCTGCAGAATTTAAAATATTTTTATCGATTTTCCAGATAATGTCTTCATTTTGGTACGCTTCGATTTCTGTTTTTAATTTGTTTAAATCTCTTGTGAACAGTGATTGTAGACTTTGTATCATTTTTTCTATTTAATTTTTGTTTTAAAATATCCTTTAAAATTTTTTGTGACCAAGGAATCCAGACTCGTGTTATAATCTATAAATCCATACATGCTGTCATTCTTCTGAAATTTAGCACTATTAAGAACCAGTTTCTGAGAATTGGGATGAGTTTCAATGAACTTAATTTCACCCTTCAAAGTTTTCGGATCAATATCTTTAATTAAAAATTGATTATTAAAAACCTTTACCAAAACGCCGTTTCCAAAATATCCATTGTAATTATTAAGCCAAATATTGATTGTATCTCCACTGCATATCGCTTTACATTTATAATTATCAAACTGAAAAAATTTATATCTTTTTTCTCCATAAAAAACACGTTCAAAATAACCATCTTCCTGCACGATATAAGCAGTTCGTGTTAGATTTTCAACTTTTTCGCTATTAAATAATTGAAGTTCAGGATATTTTGAAAGAAGTTTAATCGTATCGTTTTGCGGAAGGTCTTTATCTACAATGAATTTTTCAAAGTTTATTTCATTCTTTCCTCCTTTTTTACAGCTTAAAAAGCACAATCCAAAAATGAAAATTACAATAAAATAAAACGTTTTTATCATGATTTTAATTAAAAAGATAAAGCTAAACAAAAAAGCCACAAAAATTAATTTGTGACTTTCATATTTATAAAGAAGAATTTCTTCCGCTAAATTATTTTTGATTTTTCGCCCAAAGCTCCATTTTTCTGTTCAAAACATCCAAAGGAAGACAGCCCTGACTCAAAATTTCATCATGGAATTTAGCCAGATTGAATTTACTTCCCAGTTCTTTCTGATATTTTTCTCTCAATTCACGGATTCTCAATGAGCCGATTTTATAGCCTAAAGCTTGTCCCGGCATTGCCATATATCTTTCTACTTCGGCAGTTGCACCGGCTTCATCATAAGAAATATTGCTTAAGAAATACTTTATTGCATCTTCTCTCGTCATTCTTCCGGTGTGCAACCCTGTGTCTACCACCAATCTCACGGCTCTCAGCATTTGATCACTCAAATATCCCATTTTCTGATAAGGATCGGTGTACAGCCCGAATTCCGGACCTAAAGTCTCACAATAATGTGCCCAACCTTCACCATAAGCTCCAAACCATCCAAATCTCATGAATTTCGGAAGTTTCGTATTTTCCTGTTGAAGAGAAACCTGATAATGGTGCCCCGGAATTGCTTCATGAAGGAAAAGAGATTCCATCCCTGAAGTTACATTGAATTTTGAAGCATCAGGAAGCGGAACATAGAAAATTCCCGGTCTTTTTCCATCCGGAGTTCCCTGAATGTATTCTGCACTCGCACTTGCTTCCCTGAATTTTTCCGTTTGTCTGATCTCAAATTTCGTTTTCGGCGTTACGGAGAACATCGTTTTCAGCTTCGGCGTTATTTTAGCTAAAATCCCATTGAATGCTCCCAAAACTTCTTCCGATGTTTTATAAGGCATTGCTTTTGGATCGGTTTTTACAAAATTGATGAATTCTTCCAACGTTCCTGTGAAACCAACCTGCTGTTTTACTTTTTCCATTTCTCCACGAAGCATGGCGACCTGCTGAAGACCTATTTTATTGATCTCTTCAGGAGGTTTATTAGTTGTCGTCCAGCTTTTTGCGTAATACTGATAAATTTCTTTACCGTTTGGAAGGCTGTTGTAACCATCTGTATCTCTTGCTTTTGGCAGATATTCTTTCTCTAAGAAATTACCCATTTTGGTATAAGCCGGAATAATTTTCTGCGTAATAGCCTCTTTGTAAAGCGCTGAAAGTTTTTCTTTTTGCTCTTTGGTGAAGCTTTTTGGCAGATTTCTTATCGGTCCGTAGAAAATATTTTTGTCTAAATCTGTCGTCGTGATTTCTTCAGCTCTCATTTGAGGAATCATTTTAACAACCAGTTTTTTAGGCAAAACCATTTTATTATTAATTCCTTCACGGAAATTATCAGCCGCCGCATTCATCCAATCCGAAAATTTTTCCATTCTTTTCAGCCAGTCGCTATAATCTTTTTCTGTTTTAAAAGGCTGGCTTCCTTCTCCGCTTCCGTACAACGGGAAAGTAAGCGGAAGTCCGCCAAATTGCGTGAAAGGAATGTATTCGGGATGATAAATGTAAGCTTGAGTTTTATCTTTTAAAGTATAATCCAACACATCATACACTACCTTATCTTCATCGGAAAGGCTTTTGTAATCTACATTGTCCAATTGTTTCTGCACAGAATTATAAAAAGCAACTTCCCCGGAAATAAAATCTTTATCAATATTAATAGGAAGCTGGTCGTTATATCTCAAATCTCCTTGTGAAGTAGCATCCAACGGATATAATTTTAAATATTGCTCATAATAATTGGAAGCAATAGAATCTAAATTGGAAGGTGTAACTTTGGTTAAAGGCGAGTCGCTCTTTTTGCACGAGGCAAGACTCATCACCAAGGTTAAGCCTAAAATACTTTTAGATAAGATATTTTTCATTTTTTTCGAAATTCTTTATAAAAACAAAAGTAAATATTAAAACGATAAAAGGGGCAAAAGATTATTAAGACGATATAATTTTACACAGTAACTTTTGGCAAATCACAAAGGTTTTTATTTTTTGATCATTAAAACGGACTCTTTAAATGATGTTATTATTAATTATGCTCAAATTTTCGAAAATAATTTTCAAATAATTTTCCACAATCAATCTATTTTTTATCTTTGCTGAAACAGTTTAACAATCATATTATTACAGTTCTTTTTTTAGGAAATAATGAAAGGGATTTTAAAAATTTACCATCCGGAAGAAACGCTAAAGTACAATATTAGAAATACTTATTGTAAAGCGGTTTACAGCAATCAACAACACTTATTAGAAGTTGAAATTATCACGGATGATGGTCTGGATCATGTAGACGATGATTCTTTACAGTACAATTTTCCGCAACTTTCACTAGAAGTTTTCGATTTTCCCATTGATTCAGAGGAAATAGAAGGAAAAACAATTACCATAAACGATTCTGAAGAAGATACTTTCACAGAAGTAGATCTTTTCGACGATGAAGAGGCTTTTCTCTATGATAATGAGCTTTTATTCGAAAAGAACGAAGAAGGAGAACTTCAGGTAATCTGGAAAGGGACGATCGACGATTTCTACACAGGATCAGGAAACTCCGATTCCTTTTAGACTCAAATGCGAATTTAAACAAGACGATATTGTAGTAGACGAAGATTAAAATCTCGATACTCAGTATTTTTTATAAGCAGATTTCTTTTCAAATACTTTTTTGGAAAGAAATTTGCTGTTTACTTTTTATAACAATTTTAAGTTGTTTTTAAGCAATTTTTAAGAGTACTATTCATAATATTCGACTACATTTGTCGTTAAAACTTTTATAAAATACACTTTAATGCTGTTAACGGAACTTACTCAGATTTTATTTGCACAGGTTGCTGCACCTGCTGTAGCTGCAGACGATTTAGAATTTTCATTTTGGAAGATCATGTTCCACGGAGGAGCTTTCGCTAAAATAGTGATGTTTACTGTATTGGCACTTGGCGTTTTTTCTGTCTACTTGTTTTTTGAAAGATTTTTCTTTATTAAAAGACTGGCTTCAAAAACCGACTCCAACTTTATGGATAATATTGAAGATTTTATCAAAGAAGGCAAAATGGAATCTGCAGCAGATTATTGTAAAAGACAAAATTCACCGGAAGGAAGGATTTTAGAAAAAGGGATCTCAAGATTGGGACGTCCTGTTTCTGATATCGTAAGCGCGATGGAATCTCAGGCTCAGATAGAAGTAGCGAATATGGAGAAAAACCTGAACCTTTTGGCGGTTGTTCCGAGTATTGCTCCGATGTTGGGATTGCTGGGAACGGTGATCGGGATGATTATTGCGTTCTTTAATCTATCTCACGCAAGCGGATCTTTCTCTCCAAAAACTTTGTCTGAAGGTATTTATACAGCGTTGGGACAAACTGCGGTTGGTCTTGCGGTGGCAATTCCTGCCAACTTTTTCTACAATATTCTTTTAACGAGAATTGATAAATTTGTATTGAGAGCTCAGAATATGTCCGGCGAATTTTTAGATCTTATCAATAAACCTTTATAATTCTTTCTTATGAAAATTCAGAGAAGAAATAAAGCAAACCCCGAATTCAGTTTGGCAGCGATGACAGATGTTATCTTGCTGATGTTGATATTCTTTATGATTACTTCATCAGCGGCCAATCAAAGTGCGATTGAAGTTAATTTGCCTAAAGCGGGAGCAGTAGAAGACAATATTCCTAATCCGTTGGTGGTAAGCATAAAGCCAGACGGATCTTATTTTGTAGATGATAATCCTGTGAATAAAGGCGAATTGGAACAAATGATTGTGAGTAAATTGACCAATCAAATCAATAAATCTTTCACGATCAGAGCAGACGAAAATACGATGCATAAAGATGTCGTTTTTGTAATGGAAATTGCTGAAAAAAATAAATTCAATATTGCCATTGCAACGGTTAAAGATAAATAGTACCTCCGAAAATCTCGGAAAAGATCATTTTAAAATGAGAAGTCATATTATAAACAAAGAGGAGGAAAACAGAGATAGGGTAAAAAGCGCGTTGCTTTCTATCCTGATTTGGTCTGCCATCCTGTTATTTGTTTTTCTATATAAATTAAAACCGGAACTGGATGAACAGCCGGAAGTGATTACAACAATGTTAGTCAATTTCGGGGATAACAGAAACGGAAAAGGAGCGGAAGAAACCTGCAGATCAACCCGGAAGTCTGGCTGCTGTTGCTGAAGTAACTCCTGAACCTGCAGAAGCGGCTGTTCCTGAAACAAAAACGGTAATAAAACCTGAGCCGCAACTTGAAACGAAAAAGGCAGATGTAAAGGAAAAAATCATTACAGGAAAAAATTCTAAACTCACTGTTCCGAAAAAAGAAGAATCAAAAAAATCTGATAAAGCAGCAGCTACAAGTACTTCTGCAACTAAGAATACTAAAAAATCGGGTGCTACAACTGCCAATTCTAAAACCGGAAACGGCGACGGAAAAGGAACTGCCGCAATCGGAAACCTTATCAGAGGAAGAGGAACAAAAGCGGGAAGCCAAGGTGATGGTCAAGGAATCGGAAATAACGGAGATCCTTTAGGCGGCGACGGAAATGGTGACAGCAAAGTAGGAATCGACAGGAAACTGGTCGGATTCATTCCCGGAACGATGGGAAGAGGCGGATCGCAACCATCAAACAGCTGTACCGCAAGCGGAACGATTACCGTTGCTTACACAGTGGATAAAGCCGGAAACGTGGTTTCTGCAAGAAGATCGGGAGGAACGGCTGATCCATGCATCAGTTCAAACGCGGTTTCCTGGGTTAAGAAATATGTAAAAGCCGAAAAAGCCAACACATCTTCCACCGGAACGTATAAAATTACATTCTAAAAATACAAAAGCACTTTATTCAAGTGCTTTTTTTATTTCGTTGATTCTGTTGATAACGGGAAGTGCAAAAATTCCGCTGGTTTGAAGATACAATTCGTAGAATGTTTTTGCTTTATCTAAAAAGTCATTATTTTTTTGTCCTCTGCCTGTAAAATAGAAAAGATTTCCAAGCATTTCGTAATAATCTTTGTGATCTCTTTCTTGTCTTTCGTTGACGATTTCGATGATTTCTTCTTTTGATTTCGAGGAAAGTGTAGTAAAATCAAATTTGAAAATATCTCTCATCAAAGTCTCAAAATCTAATTCTTTCTGCATCAGACTTTCTTCAGGTTTGTCTAAAATAAGTTTTTCCAATGCTTGAGTTAACTGACGGATCAGTCGTAAGGTGAATTCTTTATCTGTTATCATTGTTGATATTTTTTTAATTAAAAATATAAATAATCTTCTGTTTGGGTTAATTCGCTCCATCTGGCTGAAAGAAATTTCGCATAATGAGTCGATGAAAGTCCGTAAGTTCCTAATGAATGCCCGTCGTTAACTTCTACTAATATAGTTTCTCCATTCTTATTAACACCAAAATCCAAAGCGAATGAATAGGGTTGTGAAGTGAAAGATTCTATTGCTGATGCAACTGTTTTTACATCTATTTTCGTGTCCCAGTCTCCTTTATATCTTCTGATATCTAAAATCTCTTTGTACCGGATAAAACATCGCCATTCCGTTTTAAAATCAATCAATTCAGAACACCAGATTTTTATGTCATCTTCTTTATACATTAATCCTAAAAGATCCATTTCGTTGTTAATGACCTTTCCTGTAAACAATTTTGTTTCAGTTTTAGGTTTAATGAAAATATTCCATTCTTTTTTATTGAAAACTTCATTAATAGATGATTCCCAGATTTTTCTTTTTAAAAATGGTTTTAATTCTTCAGGATAATCAATTTCTTTTTTGGGACGATTTATATTTAGGTTTTGAAGTCTTTTTCTCACATTTCCGATTCCACCAACGAGGATATTTTCGGGATTATCATCTGAAATTTCATCTGCATCAAAAAACTTCTCTGTTTCATAACCAAAGTTTTTGAAACCTTCAAAAGCCACAAAAGCATTAACGTTATAAAATTCACCGTCTTTATCGGTCTGAATGTAAGCTTTCATGAATTTAGTTTAAGCAAAGAAAAGATAAGCAAGACCAATCGCAGTAATAACACCCACCAAATCCGCCAAAAGCATGGCAATGACAGCATATCTTGTGTTCTTCACGGCTACAGCTCCAAAATAAACGGCAATCACATAAAACGTCGTATCTGAACTTCCCTGAAGAAACCGCTGCCAATTTCCCCTGGAAACTGTCTGCTCCGAAAGTTGACATTGTATCAACCATCATTCCGCGAGCTCCTGAACCAGATAAAGGTTTGATTAAAGCAGTCGGAAGTCCGTCCACAAATCTTGCATCTAAATTCGCGGAATAAGCGATCCATTTCATTCCGTCAATAATAACATCAAAAACGCCTGAAGTTCTTAATAACGAAATAGCGATCAACATCCCAACTAAATACGGAATGATCTTCACACAGGTTGTAAAACCTTCTTTTGCGCCTTCAATAAAAGCATCAAAAACATTTATTTTTTTATAAACAGCCCCAAGAACGATCGCTAAAAAGATAAAAAGAATCAATCCGTTACTTAAAACTTTACTGAACGTATCCAATTCATCTTTGCTTAATTGAACTAAATAAAGAACAAGAAGTGCAATCAATGCCGAAATTCCGCCAACATAGGCAAGAACAATAGGTTTTAAGAGATTTATTTTTTGATATAAAGAAACAACGATCATTGCGGCTAAAGTCGCTGCAAAAGTTGCGATCATACAAGGAAGGAAAATATCAGTCGGTGTTTTTGATCCCATTGAAGCCCGGATTGCAATAATAGAAACCGGAATCAAAGTCATTCCTCCTGCGTGAAGGCAAAGAAACATAATCTGAGAATTACTTGCCGTGTCTTTATTTGGATTTAAAGTTTGGAGACTTTCCATGGCTTTTAAACCAAAAGGAGTTGCTGCATTGTCCAAACCTAAAAGATTGGCACTGAAATTCATCAGCATATGTCCGAAAGCGGGATGGTTTTTCGGAATGTCGGGAAATAGTTTTGAGAAAAACGGCTGAATTAAACGGCTTAACAGATTGATTCCGCCTGCTTTTTCTGCAATACTCATGAATCCCATGAATAAGGTCATGATTCCTATTAAACCAATACAGATATCTACGGCAGTTTTCGAAGTTCCGATCACGCCGTCTGCTTCCTGAACACGATACACTTTTACATCTTGTTTCAGAGAATCTGTTTTATAATGAATTCTGCTGTCTGCAAAATCATTTTTTTTCATCAAACTGTCTCGGACAATAGGAGAGAGGGCATTGATTTTCTGTGTTGCAATCTGCACCGTATCACCACCTTTCCCAACAACCATATCATTGAAGATGGTTTTGTAATGGCTTGACGAAACGTATTTTATACTTGCAATAGCAATAGCAATGATGATGAATGCGGACCAAATTCTGCTGAGAACCATTTGATTAAATTAAAAATTTTAGAAAAGATAATAAATTTAATGTGAAAAAAATTGAAACTTTTATTTTTTGAACTTTTATTGAGATGCTTCGAGAGCCTTAGCATGACATTTCTAATACTAATTGCTTTATTTAACGATCTTTTGTAGCGATGTCACGCTGAGGTTTTCGAAGGATATTTAATTTTTATTCATTTAAATAAACCAAGAAGCCCTCAAAATCATCATCCAGATTTTTCAAGACTTTTGCATCCTTCATTTTCTTTTCCAAGCCGTCGATGAAAAAGCTTTTTTCAAAAAACTGACGGTGAACTCCCGGTAAGAGTTCTTTAAAATAATCCATCCCAAATTTATTGTTATGAAGATCCATTTTTGTTTCCAAAGGCTTGTTGGGAAAGAGTTCTTCGTGCATATCTGTGATTCTTTTGCAGAAATCGAGTGCTTTTTCGGGAGATGAAACTTTAGAACAATACATGGCGATAAAACAACACCAAAGCGCATGTCTGAAAGAATTTCCGATTCCATTATTAGAAGCTGTTTCAGGGAATTTTTTCTGGGCAATTGTGAAAGCCTGAACTGTTGCATGAAAACTTAATAAAGAAAAAATAGGATGGGGCAGAACGAGCGAAAAAAGACGCATAATCTTTTTAAAACTCATACTTCGGATCGTATTAAAAAATATTCTGAACGTTCTCATAAATAAAAATCTCTCCCTAATTAGAGAGAGATTATCGTATTTTGTTACAAATTATTAAGCTTTTACGGCTAATAAATTTAGTGTTTTAGCAATTGTATCTCTGATTTCTGTTCTTTTCACAATGAAATCTACAAATCCTTTTTCCTGAAGGAATTCTGAGGTCTGGAAACCTTCCGGTAAATCTCTACCGATTGTTTCACGGATAACTCTTGGTCCTGCAAAACCGATCAGCGCTTTTGGTTCAGCCATGATGATATCTGCTGTCATTGCAAAAGAAGCGGTAATACCTCCGAAAGTAGGGTCACAAAGATAAGCGATGTACAACAATCCTGCTTCTGAAAGCTGAGCCAGTTTCGACTGTACTTTTGCCAACTGCATCAAAGAATACGTAGCTTCCTGCATTCTCGCACCTCCCGACTGACAAATAATCATGTAAGGAAGCTTGTTTGCCATACAGTAATCAATCGCTCTTCTGATTTTTTCACCCATTACAGAGCCTAAAGAACCTCCGATAAAAGCAAAATCCATACAAGAAACCACCATTTCAGTTCCTTTTACGGTTCCTACAGCGTTTCTGATAGAATCTGTCAGTTTTGTTTTAGCTCTTACTTCTTTTAAACGGTCTGCGTAAGGCTTTGTATCTTTGAAGTTCAGGATGTCAATACTTTCAACATTAGCATCAAGCTCCGTGAATTTACCTTCGTCGAAAAGGATATCAAAAAATTCTGCACTTCCTATTCTTACATGAAATCCGTCTTCCGGAGAAACGTAATTATTTCTCTTCAGTTCGTCATGTTCCACCACTTTTCCTGATGGAGTCTGATGCCAAAGACCTTTGGGAACGTCTTTTTTCTCATCAGTAGATGTCGTAATATTTTGTGCTTTTCTTTTAAACCACTCGAATGCCATATTGTCTGTATTAATGTATAAATGTAAAATGTATTCAATTAAAAAATCTTAATTAGTAAAACTTTTTAATTGAATACAATTGTACAGTTCTTATTTTAAAGTGTTTACGTTATTTAAGTCTTCAAACGCCTGAACCAATCTTGTAGAGAAAGTTTCTTCACCTTTTCTTACCCAAACTCTTGGGTCATAGAATTTTTTGTTTGGTTTTTCTTCTCCTTCAGGGTTTCCGATCTGAGTTCTTAAATACTCAACATTGTTTACCATATAATCTCTTACTCCTTCTGTGTAAGCAAATTGAAGGTCTGTATCAATATTCATTTTGATCACACCGTAATCGATCGCTTCTCTGATTTCTTCCAAAGTAGAACCAGAAACCTCCGTGGAATACGAAGTTGATTGGCTTATCAGCAGTTCCGAATTTCTCCTGAACAAATTTCTGAGAGTTGTCAAGGATTTTTGGTGTAAGAACCACGTTTCCTGGCTTGTAAACTCCGTGTACGTTACCAAATGCAGCAGCAATGGTAAAGTTATCAGAAATAGCTTTCAGTTTTTCGTATGTGTAAGCGATATCTTCCGGTTGAGTATATAATTTTGAGTTATCAACATCTGAATTGTCAACACCATCTTCTTCACCTCCTGTTACTCCGATTTCTACTTCAAGAGTCATCTGGATTTTAGCCATTCTTTCGAAATATTTAGCAGAAATTTCTAAGTTTTCTTCTAAAGATTCTTCAGAAAGATCAAGCATATGAGAAGAATAAAGAGATTTACCAGTTTGCTTGTAGAATTCTTCGTTGGCATCCATGATTCCGTCGATCCAAGGCAATAATTTTTTTGCACAGTGGTCTGTATGTAAAATTACAGTTGCTCCGTAAGCTTCTGCAAGAGTATGAATGTGTTTTGCACCAGCAATTGCTCCTAAAATGGCAGCTTTTTGTCCGTCATTGCTTAATCCTTTTCCTGCATTATAAACAGCTCCACCATTAGAAAACTGAATGATAACAGGTGAGTTTAGTTTTGCTGCAGTTTCCAATACTGCATTTACGTTGCTAGAACCGATTACGTTTACTGCAGGTAATGCATATTTGTTTTCTTTAGCGTGCTGAAAAATATCAGTAACTAATTGACCTGTGGCAACTCCTGCCGGGAAAATTCTGCTCATGTTTTACTTTTTAATATAAATTATTAGGGTGTTTTTAAATTCCTGTAAAGGTAATAATTTTTAAGATATTGTTAATTTCTTTTGTCCCTTCCCCAAAGTAGCTTTTGGCGGATGGTTTCATAGAAGCTCAGATTGTTGGGCTGAACCAGTAAAAGCTGGAAACTAGCCTTTCTTACAACAATTTCTTTATCTGTTTCTATATGGATCAATCTTGAGTCCAGAGAAAGGGAGTATTGCGAAACTCTACTTTCTACTTTAAATTTAATTTCAACGCTGTCGTTCACTACTAAAGGTCTTACATTCAGGTTGTGAGGAGCGATGGGAGTGATGACAAAATTTTCGTTGTTCGGAGAAATAATCGGTCCGCCACAGCTTAAAGAATAAGCGGTAGAACCGGTCGGCGTAGAAACGATAACACCGTCTCCCCAGAAAACATTTAAAAATTCATCATTAATATAAGAATCCACCGTCACCATTGATGTTGTTTCTTTTCTGGAAACGGTAACATCATTTAAGGCATACGGGAAAAAATCTTCTAATTCGGGTGAAACGACCTGAATAACAGAACGACGGCTTGTTTTCACATCACCTTTTAAGATAGAATCTAGTTCTTTAAAAGCTTCTTCTTTGGTAAAACTTGCCAAAAACCCTAATCTTCCGGTGTTTACACCAACAATCGGGATTTCAAGGTCTTCGATAAAGGTTAAAGAATTTACGATCGTTCCGTCTCCACCGAAAGTGAAGAAAAGATCGACTTCTTTATCCAGAAGATCCTGTTTGTTATTAAATGTTTCGAAAATTTTTGAAAACTGAAGTGCTTCAGCCATTTCATCATACAAAACAGATTTTACGCCTCTGTTTTCCAGCTCGGAAATAAATTTGCTTAAATATAAAAAAGTATCGAGATCCTTTTTTTGAGAATATATGGCTGCCTTCATTAGTTTTTATATTTCTATGAATTTTTGGAAAAACCCAAATCTGTCATTAAACAAATCCGATTTTTCATCAGAATAATATTTTTCGACTATTCTATAATCATATCGGTCGAATGTTTCATCAATGGAGCTCAAGTTTTCATTGCTGATTTTTATCGTCACCTGAATCACTTCATCAGACATGAAGCTGATAAAAGCGCCGTAAAATTTTGAGTTGTTACTTTCCACAATTTTGGCAATTTCCGTCATTGAATATTTTCTGGACGGGACTTCTACCGTAAGAATAGCTCCCGACTCTGAAAAAAGCGGATATTTCGACAAATCCTGAAAAATATCTTCACAGCTTATGTATCCCAAATATTTTTCACCTTTATTAATAACAGGAATTACGTTTGCATTGAATGTGTGAAACAATCTGATGCTATCCATAATATTGTTATCCTCAAGAATGGCAAAGCGCTCGATCTGGTGTTCAAGATTTTTCAGGATACCGTCTTCGTAAAGAAAGTCCTGTGCAATGGCTCCGTAAAAATGGTGAGATTTTTTGATGAAAATATGGGAATATCCAAATGCTTCTAACATTTCTCTTGCTGATTCTATCGAATCAGTCAAACTAAAACACGGAAAGTCTTTTGAGATATAATCCTTGATAAACATTGTGCTAATTTATAAAAAATTAAATGAAACTTTTTCTGAAATTCAAACTTTTTTTCAATAAAATAAAGAAAAATGAACCTAAAATTTGTTTGTAAAAGAAAAAAAAGTATCTTTGTCGCCTTTCATTTTTACTTTTTATTAGATTTATTTCAAACTGCACTGTCTTTTAGACACATGCAGTTTTTTTATTTTAAGGCTTTTGCAAACTCCCACATTACGATTCCTCCGCAAACACTTACATTTAAAGAATGCTTTGTTCCCAACTGAGGAATTTCTAAGAAAGTATCAATATTGGGTAGCGCTTCATCGCTTATTCCTTCTACTTCATTTCCTAAAATAACCGCGTATTTTTTCGATATATCAATCTTAAAATCTGAAATCATCTGGCTGTTTGAAGTCTGTTCGATCCCGATAATTTCAAACCCTTGCGATTTTAAATCGCTGATTGTTACATTAATATCATTCTCATGGCTCCAGTCAACGCTTTCCGTTGCCCCCAACGCAGCTTTATGAATTTCGCGATGCGGAGGTTGAGGCGTAATGCCGCAAAGAATGATCTTCTGAACCAAAAAAGCATCTGCCGTTCTGAAAGTTGCCCCCACATTGTGCATACTTCGGATATTATCTAAAACCACGATCAACGGAATTTTTTCAACAGTCTTGAAGGTTTCTACGTCGATTCTATTGAGTTCTTCCAGTTTTAATTTATGTACCAATTTATTTTTTTGTCAAAAATAACTATAAATATTTACGATTTTTAAGTCAGAAGGGATTTTTATTATTTTTTCAATCCCATAATCTGATGTACACTTTTTTCAATATTTTGGGCGATGGTTTCCATAGGAATGTCATTTTCGTCATTATTAAAAGGATCTTCAATTTCTTCAGCAATCAATTCAAGACTCATAAGAACATAATAAATAAAAATCGTCAGCGGAATGATAAAATTCCCAATGTTAATCACATAAGCAATCGGCACAGCAAAAACATAAAGGATAATGAATTTCTTTATAAATGAAGAATAAGAATACGGAATGGGCGTATTTTTAATTCTCTCACAACCTCCGCAAACATCAAGAAAACCGGAAAGTTGAGTATCTAAATACAGCATCTCGATATCAGAGATTTTTCCTTCTTTTTTTAACTGGTTCAATTTGTGGGTTAATAGAATTATTATTTCACTTGGTCCGTGATGTTTTATATGATTTTCAAGTTCGGTGTAATCTTCATCCAGAGCCAGTCTTGTTGATTCTTTAGATAAATGTTTTGCTAAAAAGTGAGGATAAAACTTTAGATATCTTGCGATTTGTTCGGCACTTTGTCTGTCGTCTTCAAGAATTGCATTGATTTTTATAGCGAAATTTCTTGTATCATTCACCAATTTTCCCCACAATTTTCTGCCTTCCCACCATCTGTCGTAAGCTGTATTTGTCCTGAAAACCAGCAATAAAGAAAGTACGAAACCCAACATAGAATGAATCAATCCCACATTGCTGATTCCGGATTTTGTGGTTAAATGAAAATGTTCTATTTCCAGATACTTCACGCCCCAAGAATACAATCCTATAAGAACCATACTTGGAAATAAGATTTTTAAGGTATCACTTTTATGCAGACTGAAAAGGATTTTCAGGAAATGTTTGGTGTTGTAGGCTCTCATAAATTCTCTTGGTCTTACAAAGATAATTTTTTCAACCTCATTTTCTTTTGATGAGATACTAAAATTATTTTAAAAAAAACGGAAAATTAATATCCCACAGATAATACGGATTTGCACAGTTCTTAAAATTATTTTCAAACATCTGTGTAATCTGTGGGAAGTAATTTAATCCCAAAATTTTTCTGAATTTCAAAAAAACACTATTTTTAGTCCTCATTTTAAATACCAAATCAAAATGATTCTCGAAAACGTAGATGTTGTAACAGATATTAATAAGGAAGATTTTCAAAAAAATTATTTTAAAAAACACAAACCTCTTCTGATCAAAAACTTCGCGAGTCGTTGGGATGCTTTCGACCAATGGAATTTCGATTTTATCCGTGAAAAAGCCGGCGAACAGGAAGTTCCTTTGTATGATAACAAACCTACTGATGCGTCAAAAAGCACAGATGCACCGATTATGAAGATGAAAATGAAGGATTATATTGATACGATCAAAAGTAAACCTTCCGATCTTCGTATTTTCTTTTACATCATCACAGACCGCCTTCCGGAGCTGTTGAAAAACTTTACGTATCCGGATTTGGGAATGAAGTTTTTTAAACGCCTTCCGACCTTGTTTTTCGGAGGAAGTGATGCTCATGTTCTGATGCATTATGATGTAGATTTGGGCGATTTTCTTCATATCCATTTTGAAGGAAAAAAAAGAATCTTGTTATTCGATCAAAAGCAGTCTGCGTTTTTATATAAAGTTCCGTTGTCGGTTCATACCATTTATGATTTGGATTATGAAAATCCTGATTATGAAAAATTTCCAGCCTTAAAGCACGCCAAAGGTTTTGAAATTTTCATGGAACATGGTGATGCGCTTTTTATTCCCGGAGCGTTTTGGCATTTCAACAGATATTTGGAACCTGGTTTTTCAATGTCGCTTCGCGCGCTTCCCCATAAACCGAATGTTTTTGCTAATATGCTGTATCATGTTTTTATTATGAGGTATACAGATAAATTAATGCGGAAGATTTTTAAAGCTAAATGGGTGAATTACAAACAGAAATGGGCGTATGAAAAGAGCTTGAAAGCTTTGGGGAGATTTGAGAATAAAAAAGAGATAAGGATTTACAAATAGCTATAGGTTTATAAAAAAATGGATAAGAATTTTACTTTTCAGAAACATATTTTGATTGTTGGAAAAACTGAAATGGAAAGGCAAAAAAGTTTGGCTCGCATTCTTGAGTGTTCTAATCTTGAATGTATTAGGTTTCCTAAATCTTTGAAATCATTTTCTGATTATCTGGATGTAATTCAATCTAAAAAACTCTTTTCTCCATTTTACGAAACAAAAGGAAAATATAATTTAAATCAAATTTTAGATTTTCATATGGATTGGATTTCCGATAACAATTGTCTTTTTGTTTTTGAAGAGTTTCAGAAAGTTGAAGATAAATTTAGTTTGGAAATAATACGACTTATGATTAATAATCTGGAATCCAATAAAAAATCAGCAACCAAAATAATAATGACTTTGGAAGATGAAACAGAATTAATTAATAACCTTAATGAAATAGTAAGTGAAACCAAATACAAAACTAAAGCTCAAGTCGTAAAAAGTAATTTACAAATTATTACGTTGTAATTGTTTATTTAAAAAAATCCTTAGTTCCGTAGATTTCCACCGTTTTCTCAATTATCCTTGTCAAGATTTAAAATCTTGACAAGGATTGTGAATACACAAAATATACAGAATCATCTGTGTAAATCCGTGAAATCAGTGGGAGAAAAATTATTTTAAATTAGGAAGCACTTTACTCCTTCTGTTTTATTTCATACTTTTACCATCCTAATTTTTTAAGAAAGATTTTAATGGCAAAGGCGACGAAAGAAAAGAAAGAAACCCCGTTAATGACGCAGTACAACACTATCAAGGCGAAATATCCGGATGCGCTTTTACTATTCAGAGTGGGAGATTTCTATGAAACTTTCGGGCAGGATGCTGTGAGAACTTCTCAGATTTTAGGAATTGTTCTTACGAAAAGAGCAAACGGAGACGGACACATAGAATTGGCTGGTTTTCCGCATCATTCCGTAGATTCTTACCTCCCAAAATTGGTGAGAGCAGGGATGAGAGTTGCCATTTGTGACCAGTTGGAAGATCCGAAAACAGTAAAAGGAATTGTAAAACGTGGCGTTACTGAATTGGTGACACCCGGAGTTACGTTTAACGATCAGGTTTTAAATTCAAAAAAGAATAATTTTCTGCTGTCTCTTCATAAAGAAAAAGAGAAATTCGGGATCGCTTTGGTGGATATTTCTACGGGCGAATTTTTGGTGAGTGAGGGAAATTTAGATAAAATTTTGCACATCATCAATACATTTGATCCGAGTGAAATTATTTATCAGAGAAGTGTTCAGGTTCCGGAGCAGATTAAAAATAAAAATGCTTTTAAGCTTGAAGATTGGGCTTTTCAATATAGTTTCGCTTACGAAAAATTGACCAATCATTTTAAAACCAATTCATTAAAAGGTTTCGGTGTTGAAAATCAACCGTTGGCAATTACGGCAGCGGGAGCTATTTTCGCTTATTTGGTTGAAGATACACACCATAATTTATTGGCTCACATCACCAAAATTCAGATTATTCCGCAGGAGGATTTTCTGATGATGGATAGTTTTACCTTAAGAAACCTCGAAATCGTATATCCAAGCAATCCGCAAGGGAAATCTTTGTTGGATATTATCGATAGAACATCAACACCGATGGGTGGAAGATTGCTGAGAAGGCGAATTATTTTACCGTTAAAATCAGTACAGGAAATTGGAAGAAGACTATCATTAATTGATTTTTTAAACGAAAACGATCATCTTAAATATGAAATTTCCCAATTATTAAAATCAATTTCCGATCTGGATCGATTGATGGGAAAACTGGCAGCGGAAAAAATTTCACCTAGAGAATTGGGACATTTGCGTCAGAGTTTAATTAATATTCATAAAATCAAAGCGTTGCTTCATCCTCATGCTGATGTTTTGGCTTGGCTTGAACCTTTGTACGATCAGCATGAATTAATTAAAATCTTGCAAAATCATTTAAATGAAGAGCTTCCTGTAAGTCTTGCCAAAGGAAACGTCATTAAAGAAGGGATTTCTGAAGAACTGGACAGATTGAGAGGTCTTCAATCTAAAGGGCGTGGTTTCTTAGACGAAATGTGCCAACGAGAAATCGAAAGAACAGGAATTACGAGTCTTAAAATTGATTTTAATAATGTTTTCGGATATTATATTGAAGTCCGAAATACACATAAAGATAAAGTTCCGAGTGATTGGTTGAGAAAACAGACGCTGGTAAATGCCGAACGCTATATCACCGAAGAATTAAAAGAATACGAAAGTCAGATTCTTGGCGCGGAAGAGAAAATCGGAGTATTGGAAAATCAGCTGTACAGGAATGTATGTGCTGAAACAATGATTTATATCGACCAGATTCAGGAAAATTCTAATATTATTGCGCAGTTGGATGTTGCGGTTGGTTTATCGGAACTGGCTGTTTCTGAGAGTTATACAAAACCTGTTTTAACCGAAACTTTTTCGATAGATTTAAAGGAAGCAAGACACCCGATTATCGAAAATGCATTGCCTTTAGGTGAAAAATATATTCCGAATGATATTTTCTTAGACAAAGATTCTCAGCAGATTATCATGGTTACCGGACCGAACATGGCGGGTAAATCGGCGATTCTTCGTCAGACAGCAATTGTTTGTTTAATGGCTCAAATCGGAAGTTTTGTTCCTGCAAAACATGCCGAAATCGGAGTGTTGGATAAAATTTTTACGAGAGTAGGAGCGACGGATAATATTTCTGCAGGCGAATCAACTTTCATGGTGGAAATGAATGAAGCCGCAAATATTTTGAATAATATTTCTGATCGCAGTTTGATTTTGCTAGATGAAATCGGACGTGGAACTTCCACGTACGACGGGGTTTCAATTGCATGGGCGATTGCGGAATATCTTCATCAACATCCGACTCAGGCAAAGACTTTATTTGCAACGCATTATCATGAATTGAATGAAATGACCGTGAATTTTGAGCGTGTGAAAAACTTCCATGTTTCTATTCAGGAGAATAAGGGGAATATTATCTTTTTAAGAAAACTTGTTCCGGGTGGAAGTGAGCACAGTTTCGGTATTCACGTAGCAAAATTAGCAGGAATGCCTGCAAAAGTGGTCAACAGAGCCAACGAAATCCTGAAAACATTGGAAGCAAGCCGTACACAAGGCGGTTCTTCAGAAAATATAAAAAGAGTAACCGAAGAAAATATGCAATTGTCTTTTTTCCAGTTAGATGATCCTGTTTTGGAAAATATCCGCGAAGAACTGACGAAAATTGATATTAATACTTTGACACCGATTGAAGCTTTAATGAAGCTGAATTCGATAAAAAAAATGATTGGAAAATAAAATAAAATCTCAAGAGTTTTTCTTGAGATTTTTTATGACATATTTTAAATAAGTTATTCGTTTAAAACTTTTTCAAAGTCAAAGGAAAAGTATAAAGGTAACGAACAGGTTCTCCGTTAATGGTAGCCGGTTTCCATTTTACAAAAAGCCTTCTTACCGCTACTTCTGCAGCTTTTGAATGTTTGGGATCATTTCCTGTTGCAGTGACGAATCTTACATAGCCTGATTTTTCGACAATAAAATAAACACGGGTATTGATTTTTTTTGTTTTTACATCAATAACATCCATGCTTTCTGCGAATTTCTTTTTGAAAACCTCCATTCCTCCCGGAAATTCGGCAGGAGTATCTGCTTTGGTAACCACATCGTCCAGTTTCATTTTTGTTTTTAAAACAGCGTAATCAGGAAGTTCTGAAACGGAATTGAATTCGGTTTGTGCAAATAAAGAAATGCTAAAAAACAAACCTAAAAAAAATAGTATCTTCTTCATATTTTACAAAAATAGGATATGTTTTTTAGGAAAGCAAAAAGAGAGCCGAAGCTCTCCTGATATTATAAATGATTGTATTCGTAAGTATTGATTCTTGTGGAGTATAAAGTGCCATTTTGATCCTTATACTTTTTTGTTTCCTTTGTAGGATAGCTTGATGAGTTATATTCTAATACAGAAGAGAAGATTGTCGTCTCCCATCCGCCGTCTGTATAGGAAACTTTATCGCTATAATTCAAAAGATTATGAGGAGAGCCAGTCATTCCTTCAGCATCAATGATTTTTAAATATCCTGTTATGTTTTTGAAAGGAGAATTAGATGAATCATATAAAACTCCTAATAATCCGCCACTTCCTGTGAGTGTTCCTGAAGACTGAGTCTCGGTTACAGTAGTCGTCCAGCCTTTAAGTGAGTTATCTGTATTTAATAAAACATCTCTTGTATGAGTTTTGGTGTAATTAGCGGTAGGATTGTTTGTTGTCTCTACAATTTTAACATTATTGATGGTTAAATAAGTGTAATCAATAGTTGTTGTATAATTATTGATTCCTGTACTCGTATGGGTCATCACTTTTTTACTAAGTCTGCTGCTGCTGTCATAAGTCAACACAGTTGATTCTGTGATGCTTCCATCTTTTTCAACAAATTTGGTGATTAAATCTCCTGTGTAAGTGTAAGTTGTAGCATCTCCGCTTGAATGTTTCTTTTCTGAGATTTTAGTTCCATTATACGTGAATGTATAAGTTTCCCCATCTTCTACCATTTTAGTAACTAAAACAGGAGTATTGTTGTCGCTTCCGCTGTTGTCTGTGGCTTCATCAGTACCACTAGAACAAGATGCCAATAAAAAAATTGGCAATAGTAAATAATAATTTTTCATATTTGAATTCTTAAATTAAAAAAGCAAAAATATATAAAAAAACGATATATTTCTTTGAAGAATTAAATTTTAATAAAATAATTTATTGAAGATAAGTGTTTTACAAAGGTATAGAGAGCTAAAGCTTCTGTTTTATATAAACAATATTTTCTTACTTTTCAAATGTTAAAACGATCTTTAAAAAGAAATGACAAGTTTTTGAATTCAATAATTCCTTAATTTTGAGTATGAAGAATTTAATGAAAATACTATTTCTGTTTTTCGGATTGATGATTTTTAAAGCTCAGCAGACAAAAGTTGAATCTGTAAAATATGAAGATTTGGAAAAGCGGATTCAACAGGAAAAAGATAAACTTCTTGTCGTGAATTTTTGGGCAACCACTTGCGCGCCGTGTGTGAAAGAACTGCCGCATTTTATGGAAATAAATAAAAAATATTCCGAGAATCCGAAGTTTAAAATGATATTGGTTTCTCTTGACAGATTGGTGGATAAAGAAAGGGTAATTAAATTCATTAAAAATAAAAACCTGACTGCCGAAGTTATTTTATTAGACGATATCAAAAGAATGAACACCTGGATTCCAAAATTTGAAAAAGACTGGGACGGAAATATTCCGGTGACGATTTTCTATAAAAACGGGGAGAAAGTGCATTTTAACGACGGCGAAATGAGTAAAGAAGATCTTGAAAATACGATTACAAAAAATTTGAATTAAACAAAATAATATGAAAAACTTTAAAATTTTAATAACAGCTTTCATCGTCGGAATTGGTTTACTGAGCTTTACGACAATGAATCATGATGATACAAAGCCCGGAAAAGAAAAAACAACTTCTATAAAAGGCTATGAAGTAGGAGACGAAGCCACAGATTTTAAGCTGAAAAATATTGACGGGAAAATGGTTTCTCTGTCAGATTTTAAAAGCGCAAAAGGATTTATCGTGGTTTTTACCTGCAACCATTGTCCTTACGCCAAAAAATATGAAGAAAGGATTGTAGAATTAGATAAGAAATACAAGTCTCAAGGTTACCCCGTAATTGCAATTAATCCAAATGATCCGTCTGTACAGCCTGAAGATGGCTACAAACAAATGATCGAAAGAGCAAAAGAAAAAGGGTTTACATTTCCTTATTTAGTTGATGAAGGGCAGAAAATTTTCCCTCAATATGGAGCCACAAAAACGCCTCATGTTTTTCTTCTGCAAAAGGAAAATGGTAAAAATATCGTAAAATACATCGGTGCGATCGACAATAATTATGAAAATCCGAATGATGTTTCAGAATATTATGTTCAGGATGCCGTAAATGCGTTGATTAAAAATGAACAGATAAAAATGACAAAAACTGTCGCCATCGGATGTACAGTGAAAGTAAAGAAATAATAGAGTTGCAAAAAATGATAAATCGGTGTTCATTTGGATACCGATTTTTTATGGTTGAAAATTTAAAATGATGAAATTAAAATCTAGCTTAAAATATTTCCTTCTTACAATCGCCATTTTCTTAATAGAAGTATTGATTGCCACAAAATTAAAAGACATTTTCTTCGTCAGAGCCTATCTTGGAGACGTTATTGTGATCCTATTGATCTATACTTTTATCAAATGTTTCTTTACAATTAACAACAACCAAAAACTGATTTTCGGGATTCTTATTTTTTCCTGTCTTGTTGAGTTTGCACAATACTTCAATATTGCAGAAAAATTAGGCTTCCGCAGAGGAAGCCTGATGTATATCGTGATCGGAAATTCGTTTTCGTGGATCGATATTTTGTGTTATGCAGCCGGATGTTTGTTGCTTTTTCTTTTTGTGAAATTGCAGAAAAATAATACAGCGATGTCATCCTGAGCGCGAAGCAGTCGAAGGATTTTCATGTTGATATTTAAAAATTATCTTCCAAACTGATCATATTTATCTTCCGCATATTTTATAAAACGGTTCAGTAAAGCCACATTTTCTTTTTCCATCGGAGAAAGCTGATTGTCAACATTGTTTGAAACCGGAATATACCAATCTGTCTGCTCAAAGAAATTCCTATAAGTCGCCTTCTTGAAAGAATAACCGTGTCTTGCAAAAACCGAATTTTTAATGATTTCCATATCCAGTTTTCGAAGATTTTTAAGGTCTTTTTCCGTTAATTTTTGCTTTGAAGCATTAATTTTAAAAACAGCATCAGAAGCAATTCTGTTCTTGGAAGCGGTATAAGTTTCTGTTTTTCCTGTTTCTTCGTCGGTATATTTTTCAATAAAATCTTTCGGATTTTCCCAGTCGATCAGCTCGTTGTCTGGATTCAGCATAAAGTTTGGATTGTAGACAAACTCTTTTTTAATCAGTTTTAAAGTTTTTAAAGGTGATTTTACAGCTTTTTTATTAAATGCATTCCAGTTTCCGGTAAGACTGTCATGATCTAATTTAACCTCAAATCTTCCATCGGTTTTATCATTTCCGGGCTCATCCAACACAAAAGATTTCGTCGTTTCGTTGAAAACTCCCCGGAACGGACGCTGATTTCCCTCCACAATACTCTGTCCGTAAACGCTGTCCTTTGTAATTCTGTTAATTTTTAAAGAAATTTTCTTGTAGATTTCGCCTTCATATTCTTCTCCGTCTTCGGAAGTCACCATTCCTTTTCCCGCAAAATCTCCCATGTAAATTCCATAATATTCTTTATAAATTTCAGGAACGACCACAGAATCTTTTTTTGCAGTAAGGCTGTCTTTTGAAGAATCAGTTACCTTTCCATCCTTCTTGCAGGAGATTAAACTAATTGTAAATAAGGAGATTAATGTTAATTTTAAAGTTTTCATATATGTTTTTTTGCAATTAAATATTCAATTAATAATAGGTTGGGAATCCATCCGAGCCAAGCAATAATCTGATAAACATCCATCGGATTTGGGTGGAATAAATATACAATAATTACTTTCCACATTCTCAAAGTGACAGCAGATAAAGTGAGCACAAAACTTCGCCACATCCATTGTTTATGATCTTTAAATTTTTTCTGTTTGGCTAATTGATACGCCTTAAGGGTCGAAAACCACCACAAACATCCCAAAATCACGAAGGAAATCTTAGATAAAATTCCGCCATTGGCAAAAATACCCATGTAAATTCCTGATGGGGCAGCAAATAGCAAAATGAGAAAAATATAAACCTTTCCCGCATTTTTATGGAAATTTTTTAACCCAAAATCTCTTCTGAGAATCGCCAAAAATCCACTCAGTAAAACAAAAATACTAGTGTAAACATGAGTATAGAAAAAGTAAAGATATTCTGATCTTTGTCCGACTTCAGTCTGTTTGATCATTAAAAAACTCACATCCGTTTTTAAAGGAACATATTCCAGTGTGATTTTCAGCATCAGCCAAAAGAAATACCCAAACCCGATGATTAAAAGGATTTTAAGTGTATTTGAAATATTTTTTTTAGCGAAAAGCATTCTAATTATTTGTGTTCTTTGCTAGATGAAAAGTATTTACGTTGAGTTTGTCATTCCGTAGAAATCTAGACTTCTTTATTAAAATAATATTGGTAAGATTCCTACGGAATGACAAACGTTATGTATTATTTTTATTTCGAAATTACTTAAAATTCAAATCCTGCGCAATCAGCCAAGCCTCACTCCAGCAAGCCTGAAAATTAAAGCCACCCGTCACCGCATCAATATTCAACACTTCTCCGGCAACGTAAAAATTAGGCAAAATTTTCGAAGTCATATTTTTAAAGTTAATTTCCTTTAAATCAACGCCTCCCGCGGTTACAAACTCGTCTTTAAAAGTCGATTTTCCGGTCACATGAAATTTCTTTTTGCATAAATTTTCAAGAATCGTCTGCATTTCTTTTCCTGAAAGTTGGGCCACCTGTTTATTCAAATCAACTTTTGAAACGTCTAAAATCCTTTGCCAAAAACGATTCGTAATATCAAAAATCTTTGATTGTCCAATGGTTTTTTTCGGATTCGATTGTTTGAAATTTTGAAACAATTCTTCCGCATCATCAATATCTTTAGAAATAAAATTCACTTCAATTTCAAAATTGTATTTCACTTTTGCCAGATTGATCGCTTCCCAAGCCGAAATTTTCAAAATCGCAGGTCCGGAAAGTCCCCAATGCGTAATAATCATAGGGCCGCTTTCTTCCGTTTTCAGTTTCGGAATTGATGTTTCTGCCATTTCAAAACTTGTTCCGGCGATATCTTTCAGCAAATCATCTTTAATATTAAATGTAAAAAGCGAAGGAACCAAATCAATGATTTTGTGACCCAAATTCTCAATCATTTTCAACGATTTCGGAGAACTTCCGGTGGTATAAATCACAAAATCTGCTTCAAAATCGCCCAAACTTGTTTTAACGATATATTTTTCGTTCAGTTTTTCAATTTCTTTGACGGAACATTTTGTTTTGACATCAACGTTTTTTTTCTGAATTTCATTCAAAAAAGTATTGATAATTGTCTGTGAAGAATTGCTTTCAGGAAAAATTCTGTTGTCGTTTTCTATTTTCAACGAAACTTTTCTCTGATCGAACCAATCCATCGTATCTCCTGGCTGAAATTTGGTGAAAACACTTAATAATTCCTTATTTCCACGAGGATAAAACTGAACCAGTTCTTTCGGATCAAAACAGGCATGAGTGACATTGCATCTTCCGCCTCCGGAAACCTTAACTTTCTGAAGAACATCCGAATTTTGCTCGAGAATCGTAATTTTATATTTCTTTTCGTCAAGATTTGCTGCTGCGAAAAATCCTGCTGCACCGCCTCCGATAATGATAATTTGCTTCATAGTTTTATTAATCTTATGCTCAAGATTATTTTTACAAAACTACAATTTTTATAAACCATCTTATTTGAGTAATTTTGAAGAATATAATTTTTTGAACTTTACCATGAAAATTATTAACCATAAAAAGGAATTTAAGTTTTTTAATTACTGATTTTCAATATCCATTCAGTTTGTCATTCCGCAGGAATCTGAGCTGAATTTTGAATAATGTTGTTGAGATTCCCACGGAATGACAAACAGGACGATTATTTTCTTAAGTATTTGTGATTGATAAACTCTGGAGTTCATATTTTAAAACCAATTTTAAATGATTTTTTACCATAAATTCGAAGTTCGTTGGAGCGATCTTGATGCCAACAAACATTTAGCAAACTCATCTTATGTGCAATTTTGTGCGCAAACCAGAATGGCTTTTATGAAGCAGGAAAAAATGGGGGTGACCCAAATGAGCCGATGGGGAATTGGTCCTGTAATTATGCATGAGAGGTTTTCTTTTTTTAAGGAAATATTTGCAGATCAGATCGTTATCGTAAGTTTGGAGATTGACGGATGTGCGGAAGATTGCTCAATTTATCGTTTTGTACACAAGTTTTATACGCCTGAAGGAGAACATTGTGCCACTTCAGAAGCAACAGGTGTTTGGATCGATACGATGTTGAGAAAAATGACAACGCCGCCGGATGATGTGGTAGAAGCAATGAATAAATACAAATCTCCGGAAACAGTGGTCTTAACAAGAGAAGATTTTAAAAAGCTTCCTTTCCGTCCGGAAAATATTGATCCGGCAAAATTGGTATAAATTAATTGA
The DNA here is from genome assembly GCF_024807225.1 of Chryseobacterium ginsenosidimutans. GTDB lineage: Bacteria > Bacteroidota > Bacteroidia > Flavobacteriales > Weeksellaceae > Chryseobacterium > Chryseobacterium ginsenosidimutans. The sequence goes on along the minus strand of NZ_JANUCO010000001.1, from coordinate 287,834 downwards.
GGGTTTAAAGATTAATGTTAAAAATTAAAACATTACTTATTACCTTTTACACATTACTTATAATAAAAATTTATGTTTGAAGATAAAGAACCGGAATTAACACCGATCTCGAAATTAGGAGAATTTGGCTTAATAAAACACCTTACAGAACATTTTCCTTTGTCCAATGAATCTTCGGAGCTTGGAGTGGGAGATGATGCGGCAGTTATTAATCCTGGAAATAAAAAAGTTGTTTTAACGACGGATGTTTTGGCAGAAGGCGTTCATTTCAATTTGGGATATGTTCCGTTGAAGCATTTAGGATATAAAGCGGTTGTTGTGAATCTAAGTGATATCGCAGCAATGAATGCAACTCCAACGCAAATTTTGGTTTCTTTGGCAGTTTCTAATCGTTTTCCGGTAGAAGCGTTGGAAGAAATTTATTCAGGAATTCAGGCTGCTTGTACGAGATATAAAGTTGATTTGATTGGTGGCGACACTACAAGTTCAAATGCAGGACTTGTGATGAGCATTACAGCAATCGGACTTGAAAATGATGAAAATATCGTAAAAAGGAGTACGGCAAAACCAAACGATCTTCTTGTGGTAACAGGAGATTTGGGTGGCGCTTATATGGGACTTCAGATTTTGGAAAGAGAACACGCCGTTTTCTTGGCAGATCCGAATATGCAGCCTGAAATGGAAGGCTACGACTATATTCTGGAAAGACAATTAAAACCGGAAGCAAGAACGGATGTAAAAGCGATTTTAGAACAATTGGATATTAAACCAACTTCTATGATTGATATTTCTGACGGTTTGGCTTCAGAAATTCTGCATCTTTCTGATCAGTCCAAAGTTGGTTTCAGATTGTATGAGGAGAAAGTTCCGATGGATAATCTGACGATCACGACGGCGGACGAATTTAATTTAAATCCTGTCATGACGGCTTTAAGTGGCGGTGAAGATTATGAATTATTGTTCACGATTTCTCCAAATGATTTTGAGAAAATGAAAAACCACCCGGATTTTACCATTATCGGACATGCGGTTGATAAGGAAGAAGGAAACTTTATGGTAGCAAGAGGTTCTAATCAATTGGTTGCTTTAACGGCGCAGGGTTGGGATGCTTTTCTTGGGAATCAGCAAAATGATTAAATTTTATTTAATTTTTTAATATTGTGAAAACCACTGCTTTTGTAGTGGTTTTTTTGGTTAATTTTAATAATCTATCTAACATGAAAAAGAACATCATCACAATATTAACGGTTGTAATATTAATTTTTATAATGAAAAGACTTGTGGATTATGTTTCCAGCAAGGGGTTTAATGATTCAATTTTGAAAAAAATAAGCATGCAAGGACGAATTGTGAAATTGAAAGGCGATTTTAATAGTCACCATGTTCCTGTTGCTATCTTACGTGATGGGAAAACAATGAATATTAACTTTGTTTTTCAAAAATTAGCAATAGGAGATAGTATTATAAAGAAAAAAGGAACGACTTATATGACTGTTATTAGAAAAGATAGTGTATTTAGATTGAATTTATCTCAACCTGGAATCTCTAATTAAATAAAGTATTTTTGTTTTTTTATGAAACTCTACAATTATCTGGCATTTTCTATTTATTCAATTTTTAGTAGAATTAAAAAGAAGGATAGTCACTCGAAATTAGTTTTTACGACTTCACTTATTTTAACATTGATTATAGTTATTATAATTTTTTGTTTAAAAATGATTTCAGAACTTAAAGGCTTTAATGATGATATATTTTCCGGGTTTTATATTTTAATTTTTATGACAATTATATGGCTTCCAAATTATCTTTATTTAAGAAAAGAAAAATTTTTAAATAGTTATTTTTACTACAATTATAGAAATGTCGTGTTTTTTGTCGGTGTCATTCTTATTGTTTTGAGCTTTTTTATAATTATAGCAAATAAAAATAGAGAAAGGATATTTAAAGAAAGAGGTTATTCTCAAGAAGTAATTGGTAATGGAGGAGAAGAACCTTTCGATCCAAATAAGAAACCAGATTCTTTTGAAGGAGAAGTAAGACTTTGGTATTATAATGTTTTTGAAAAATAATATATTAGAAACAAAAAAGCCAGCTTCATCAAGCTGGCTTTCAATTTATAAGGTAAGATATTACGCTTTCACAATATTAATAATCACCTCAGTCGCCTTTTCCATACTTTCCAACGCCACATATTCATAAGGTCCGTGGAAATTAAGACCTCCTGCAAAAATATTCGGACAAGGAAGTCCCATGTAAGATAATTGCGCTCCGTCAGTTTCCACCTCTGATTGCCTTGATTTTCGGCTCGATTCCGGCTTCTTTCATAGCTTCTGCTGCAATATCGATGATGTACATTTTGCCTTCAAACTGCTGTTTCATGTTTCTGTATTGCTCTTTAATCTCAACTTCAGCCGTTCCAGCGCCATGTTTTTGATTAAATTCTGCTACTTTTTCTTCCATGAATTTCTTTCTCGCTTCAAATTTATCAGCATCGTGATCACGGATAATATATTGAAGTTTAGCTTCAGAAATATCTGCATTTAAATCCATTAAATGATAAAAACCGTCAAAACCTTTCGTTGTAGCCGGAGTTTCATTTGCAGGAAGAGATTGTGCAAATTCAGCGGCCAAAAGCACTGCATTTACCATTTTTCCGTAAGCATAACCTGGGTGAACGCTCAATCCGTGGATTTTCACGACAGCTCCTGCAGCATTGAAATTTTCATATTCCAATTCTCCAACCTCGCTTCCGTCCATTGTATAAGCGAATTCTGCCCCAAATTTAGCCACATCAAATTTATGCGCTCCTCTTCCGATTTCTTCATCCGGAGTAAATCCAATCGCAACTCTTCCGTGTTTGATTTCTGGATGAGCGATTAAATATTCTGCCGCAGTCACGATTTCCGCGCAACCAGCTTTGTCATCGGCTCCAAGAAGGGTATTTCCGTCAGTTGTAATTAAAGTCTGACCGATATGTCTTTTTAAACTTTCAAATTTTGAAGGCGATAAAGTGAATCCTGTTGCCTGATTCAAGACCAAATCACTTCCGTCGTAATTTTCCCAAATCTGAGGTTTTACATTTTCCCCGCTAAAATCCGGTGAAGTATCATAATGCGAAATAAATCCGATTGTAGGCTTATCATCATTTTCAAGGTTTGAAGGGACGTAACCCATAATGTAACCGTTGTCATCAATGGAAACATTTTCAAGACCGATGGTTCGTAGTTCCTCAACAATATATCTTGCGATGTCCCACTGTCTTTCCGTAGAAGGCGTTGTTTCGCTTTCTGCGTCGCTTGTTGAATAGATTTTTACATAAGTAAGAAAACGGTTCAGTAACTTTTCTTTCCACAATTGGTTGAATTCTATTGCACTCATTATTCGTATAAATTTCCGGCAAAGTTAATAATTTTGATCTTCAGAATAATTTATTTGTAATCCAATATCAGTTATTGAAATTTTAAATGGGTTATAAATATTTGATAATCAAAATAATGGTAGATTTGTGAATAAGGAGACTAAACTTGTTTAGTTTTGTTATATTTGAGAAAATCTAAAAGTAAAATGTTTCTTACTGAATGTCCACGTGATGCAATGCAGGGTTGGGGAGAATTTATCCCGACCGATAAAAAAATAGATTATATCAACTCTTTAATGGATGTTGGTTTTGATGTATTGGATTGTCTGAGCTTTGTATCTCCAAAAGCGATTCCGCAAATGGCTGACTCTGATGAGGTTGCCGAAAATATCGATAAATCGCGCTCCAACACGAAAGTTTCTGCAATTATTGCAAATTATAAAGGCGCTGAAAAGGCGCTAAAACATCAGTCGGTGGATATTATCGGCTTTCCGTTTTCTATTTCTGAGACTTTTCAACACAGAAATACCAATAAAAATCAGGAAGAAGCTTTCTGTGAAATCGTCAGAATGCTTGAGCTGGTAAAAAGTGAAAGCAAACAATTAAATATCTATTTCTCAATGGCTTTCGGAAATCCCTATGGCGAAATGTGGAAATGGGAAGACGTAGATTTCTGGGCTCAAAGGTTTTCGGAAATTGGAGTTAAAGATATCTTACTTTCTGATACAACGGGAGTTGCAACACCAGAAACAATCTCTCTTTTGTTTGAAAAAATACCATCAAAATATCCTGAAATCAATTTCGGAGGGCATTTTCATAACCGTTACGAAGATTCTTATTCTAAATTAAAAGCTGCTTACGACCAAGGTTGTAGAAGATTCGACAGCGCCATAAAAGGAATTGGCGGTTGTCCGATGGCAAAAGACGACTTGGTTGGAAATATGCCGACCGAACAGGTCATCAACTTTATGAGCGTAGAAAAAGCAGACCATAAACTGAATCTGCTTAACTTCGAAAGTTCTTATAATAAAGCGAAGGATATTTTTCATTTTTAATGATATAAAACAATTAGTGGTTCCTATTTTGCGGAATCACTAATTGCTTCTACAGCAGGTTCTTCCTCATCGCCTTCCTCGTATTCGCTTTGGTTTTTCATATCTTCAAGTTCGTCTTTAGAATATTGATGGTACTCTTCGAATTTTTTGATTTTACTGTTATAAACGAGGGCTACTTTTCTGTAACTATTAAATTTTACAATTAATCCGTCTTCCGGAGATGGCTGTAATACGGTATCGTCCATAAAAATTTTGCTCCCCTTCGCAAAACTGCTGATAATAGGAAGCTCTCCCTCATATTCTTGCCAATGTAGAAGGTCGCCACCGCTGGAAATAATATAGATGGCACTGCTTTTAAAGTCATTTTTTTCTAAGATAAATGCCATATCTTCACCATCCTGTTCTGTTTTTCCTGTAAAGTTCCCAAAAGCATAAACATCTTTTGCTCTGTCTTTTATTCTTGTCAGATAATAAGAGGGTTCTCCGTCTTTTGGCGAGTAGAAATTATTATCAATAAAGAGTTTTACAATTGCTCTTTTGTAGTTTTCAGGAATATCATCATATTCACTCACTCGGAAAGTGGTGTCTTTCCAATAATTATAGTCATCTGTAGTTGTTGTTGAATCTGTGCCATAATCCTGTTTTTCAGAATTTTTTTTATAGACATAGAAACTTAATCCTAAACATGCTATTAAAATGACGACTAAAATTGAAATAACGATTTTTTTTCTGCTTGATTTTTTTTTCTCTTGTTCCATTTGTATTTTTCTTATTTTTATACAAAATAAAACTTTTTTTGCTTAAGTCTATTAAGTTTCTTAAGCTTAAATGTAATTAAACCAAAAAAAATCAACAAAATGTCACCAATCATCTCACCATTCCAATTAAAAAATCTTCCATCCGAAAATCTTATCATCCTTGATGCGAGAGTCGGAAAAGATATTCATCAAACTTATTTAAACAAGCATATCAAAGGAGCAAGATTTATAGATTTAGATAAAGATTTGGCGGAAATTGGTGAAGATGCGGCTTTTGGTGGAAGACATCCGCTTCCTGATGTTGAGAAATTTGCAGAAACACTAGCAAATCTTGGAATTTCAGAAGATTCTCATATCGTTATTTATGATGATAAAAATGGTGCAAATGCAGCGGCAAGAGCTTGGTGGATGCTGAAATCTTTCGGTTTTGAGAAGGTACAGGTTTTAGATGGCGGTTTTCAGGCTGCTGAAAAAGAAGGGTTGGAATTTTCATCAGGTAAAGAAACTTTTGAAAAGACAGAATTAATTAAAAAAGACAATTGGCTTCTTCCTACTTCGATGCTGGAAACTATTGAAAATGAATTAATAAACAATTCTTCAACTGTAATCGATGTGAGAGATGCTTATCGCTACAATGGCGAATCTGAACCCATCGATTTGATTGCCGGTCATATTCCGGGAGCTATCAATATTCCTTTTTCTGAAAACTTGGATGAAAACGGAAATTTCCTTTCTCCTGAAATTTTAAAAGAAAAATATTCTAAACTTTTGCAGGGAAAACCTCAAAACTTAATCATCCACTGCGGTTCTGGAGTGACGGCTTGTCATACGATTTTAGCGCTGGATTATGCAGGGTTGGAAATCCCGAATTTATATGTTGGTTCTTGGAGTGAGTGGAGCAGAAGAGAAGGAAAAGAAGTGGCTAAAGAAATATAAAAAAACTTCCACAGATCATAACAATCTGTGAAAGTAAAAGGATATAAAGTGGTTATAATGTGTTCTATTGTTTATTTTGCAACACCCATCCCTTCAAAATAATTTTTGAAAGCATTGATTTCCAGTGCAAAAACTCCGTCGTTTCCGATCATATTAATGGGTCTCCAGAAACTTCCGTCAAAGAAACTGATTAATCCTTGATAAGAATTCAAACCATTCGGTTCGGTTACTCCCCACGGATTTCTCAGAATGATGTAGTTTTTATTGTTAACAGTAGACCATCCTAAGATTGTATAAGCATGATTTCCAACGATATTCGATCCAGAATAATCTTTTCCTGATCCGTAAGTCCACGCAACCATAGGATTGATGGTTTTAAGACTCATAGAATTTTCTCTTACAATTCCGAAAAGATCAAGAGCGGTTCTTGGAGTCGTATAATAGTAAAGCGGAGTTTTATTAATGAGCTGTGCAACGGCTTTTACAGGGTCTCCATACGCTGTTTTAGAAATGTCCGGTTTGTCGTCGTTGGTATTGTTGATCCATTTTGCAAAGGCTTTTTCGTAGACTGCAGGCCAAATTTCTCCGCCGTCATTACTTCTGCAATACACAGGATTGCTGGAAGAATTGATGATCGTATTATCGGTAACTTCTACCAATTTGCTCGCTGCGTCTTTTCCGCCGCCTTTTGTGTAAAACTGAATAGCATTGGTGCGATCTGCTTCTCCTGTTCCTGTCGCTCTTACTTTATGTTCAATAGAAAACGGCGATGCCCATGCAATAGCTGCAATAGCTGAGATGAAATAACAGTTGGCTACAGATCCCTGAATTGGGTCATTGTACTCTGTAACGTCATTGAAAAAGTTTCCTCTGTCGCTCCATGAAGTATTTGCGGGTGTCCATCCTGTTGCAGTGGCAACTCCGAAAAGGATGTTTTTAATAGAAGGAGAAATCAGTTTATTATTAATTGTATTGTTCAGTTTCGGGATATTTAATACCACTTTTACTTCACCTTTGTCTAATCTTGCATTTCTTACAGGGATGCTGTTAAGGTCTTTTATACCTGTATTTGAAAGATCATTAAGGCTTCTGATATTCGAAAGATTTATAGACTGCAATTTGTCTGTCGCTCTCAGTTTGATGTCTTCCACTTTTACTGCTTTTACGGTATTGTCTCGGTTAAGTTTCCAATCCTGCATATAGCGGAGAATTGTATTTAATGTCAAAAAGTTCAGCGTAATTTGTTTCTAAGGCTTCTTCGATAATTTGGGAAGATCTTGGGTCTTTCCAGTCAAATCTTCTTCCTGTAATAGCTTCGGTTAATGCATAAGGATTGATTACTCCTACAAACATTTCTTTAGGTGCTTGATCCATGATAATTGGTTTTTTTAAGGGTTAATGTTTTGGTTAATGAGATGTAAAACCTCAGGATTGTATAAATATAAAAAGCGGTTGAACAAAGAGATTCCTGCTTCATCATCAGCTTCGATCATGATTTTTTTAGCATTAATCTCGATACTTCTTTGGCTTCCTCCTGTCATATTTGACAGTTTTTCAGAATTCTCTTTTTTTTCTAATAAGGAAAGAAGCTGCTGGAAAATTTCAAGATTAAATTTCTTTGATTCAGATAAAATCATTTCTTCATTTACATCATATCCCTTAAAAAGTTTCAGGTCTGCATCTCCTGTTTCTTCAGAAAACACAATCTGATACCTGTAGGCATATATTGGCGGAACACTTCCGTTATTAAATGAAACAATAATTTTATTAGCTTTCATATTCTTTTTTCTTACACCAAAAGTATAGGAAGCTGATTGTCTATGTATTAGGGAATACACTAATTCGTGTTGGGAAAATAACGGATAAAGAAAAAGGCTGTCTCAAAATGAAACAGCCAACTATTTAATAGCGTGATATTAAATTAATTATTGTAGCACCGTATTTGAAAAATAACAGTGTCTTTTAAGCTTTATTAAAAATTTTAAAGCATTCCAAGCTCAAACTTCGCTTCTTCGCTCATCATATCCTTGTTCCAGCTAGGCTCGAAAGTAAGTTCCAAGTCTACACTTTTCACATTTTCTACTTCTGCCACCTTGTCTTTTACCTCTTGAGGAAGCGTTTCAGCAACGGGACAGTTCGGAGTCGTCAATGTCATGATGATTTTAACATCCGCATCATCGGAAATTTGTACGTCATAAACCAAGCCCAATTCGTAGATGTCTACAGGAATTTCAGGGTCATATACGCTTTTTAGAACTGTGATGATTTCTTCACCAATGTCGGCAATCTGATCGTCTGTAAATTTCATTTTTTAATCTAAATTGATGTACCTTTTCAACAAATCTTCCTGACGCATTCGTCGGAAAATGTTTGCCAAAGTTAAGACATCTTTTTCACAATAGTCAACTATTCTTTGCAAGTCTTTTTCTATGTAGTAGATTGATGAAACCATTGAGCCGTCGATATCGTCTTTCGGAGTGGGAATTCCGAAAACATGAGCCAGTAATTCCAAAGAAACGAAGCTTTTATAATCTCCGAATTTCCAGAGTTCCATCGTATCAATATGCGGGATTTCCCAAGGTTTTTTCCCAAACAACTGAAATGGAGTAGGAGGCATGATTCCGTTGATTAAGAATCGTCTCGCAATCCACGGAAAATCAAATTCTTTTCCGTTGTGGGCACAAAGAATAACGTTCCGAAGTCTCTGACTGTTAAAAATCTCGCCAAATTCTAGCAACAGTTTCTTTTCATCATCATCCGCGAAGCTTTTGATCTTTAAAGTGTCATTTTTTTCGATCATTCCGATGGTAATGCAGATAATTTTTCCAAATTCAGCCATAATTCCGGCTCTTTCGGGATAAAACTCTTCAGCAGAAAATTCATCCTTCCTTTGATATCTGGTTTTTTTATCCCAAAGCATTTGTTCGGTTTCAGATAAATCTTCCCACATTCCAAAGCCCGGAACTGTTTCAATATCAATAAATAAGATTTTTTCTAAAGGAATTTTTTGTATCATTTGCTTTGATGAGTTTAATTGAATTTTGATTAGTTAAATATTTAACCAATTTGAAGTCCGTTTTTCGTTGGAAGTGAAGGCGATAAAAGCGTCACATCTTTTTTATCTTCACCATAAACTCCCAACACAAGACATTCGCTGAAAAAATTCGCGATCTGCTTCTTTGGAAAATTGACGACAGCCAAAATCTGCTGACCAATTAATTCTTCTTTCTGATATAATGAAGTGATTTGCGCAGAAGATTTTTTGATTCCCAAGTCTCCAAAATCTATTTCTAATTGATAAGAAGGATTTCGGGCTTTCTCAAAATCACTTACTGAGATGATGGTTCCGCATCGGATGTCTATTTTTTCAAAATCTGTCCATGAGATTTCGGGTTTTATAATCATGATAATGAATTGATTAGTTGTTCTACTTCTGTTTTCTGTGCGGCATATTTTTGTTGGAGTTCAGAACCTTCGCCCATTCTTTTGTAATATTCCAGCGCTTTATTTCCGAAGTCTTTTTTATAAAAATCGGAAACTTCGGGAATTTGAGGAAAAACGGTATGAAAAAGCATTTCATAATATGCCTGAAATTCTCTTTCATTCTTATCTTCAATCACTTGTCCCGGAGCTTTTTGTCTTACGTGAAGCATTTCATGAGCGACCATATTCAAGACCAAATCCAGTTCAAAATCAAATAAATTCTTAGGAATCATTACTTTTTGTAAACCTCCTAAAACTCCTTCGGCTGTCAAAAGCAAAGAGTTGGGAGAAAGCTCTTCCCGGAAACCAAATCCGCCGAAATTTTCGTGTTCCAGATCAAAAGAACGGATTAAATATTCTGCCGCATCAATGATTTGGTCGTGTTCTTTATAAGCCTCAAGATGTAGATTGACTTGTTCGAAATTCATCTTATAATATGTTTTAACAAATGTATTAAAATAATGAAACTTAAGAAATGATTTTAAAATATAAAAATTTTACTATTGAGTATCAATTGGTTATTAAGTTTTTGAAACATTTTTGTTAATTCTCATGCAAGATTCGCAAAAAAACGGATTTATATAAGTGAGTACTCAAAGGAATAATGTTTAATGCTAAAAAATTAAGAATAATGAAGAAATTAGTACTTAAATCTTTCATGGTTGCAATGACCGCAGTGTTGGGATTTTCCCTAATGTCTTGTAATGATGACAGATATGAACCGGTTGCCGTGAAGCTTAATGATGTAAATGGAACTTATAGAGCAAGATTGATTACTTCACAAGGCGGAAAGTTTAATGATAAGATCATTGATTTTGTGGCGAAAGATACCATCATTACTTTCAAGGATTTTCCTGTGAGAGAAATTGTAAAAACGATTGTGACAGATCCGGTGAAAGCAGATTCTGCTTTGGCACACATCGGAAAAATTGAATATAAATTAAATTATAAATCAAAATTAAATACAGATCAGAACGTAGTAGAATTGTCTTTTGAACCAAAAACACTGTCTTTCCAGATTCCTGTAAACGGAGCGATGAAAAATACAGTGGTGAAATTGGCAGCAAAGCAAAAAGGGTTCTTTGTAGGATACGACTGGTCGATGAGATTTGGGTTGGAAGCAGAAAAAATAACTGTTGACGGAGTAGATTTGGCTCCTTATCAGATCATAAAATATGAAATCCCGATCAGTCTTAAGAATTAAATAAATGGTTATTGTCAAGTAGGTAAAGCCTCAACTTGAGGCTGCCTATCTTTGCATTATGTTAAATTGATAGTTAGTTGGGATGATGGCATCAATAGTTAATGAAAGATAATAATAAGGAGCAGATTTTGGTAAACCGCCTTTTGCAAAAGGAAGAAGCGGCTTGGAAGGAGCTTTTCGGAGCTTATTCAGGCAGTCTTACCTATGTCTGTTCGCGATATGTTATCGACAGAGATGATGTTCACGATGTCTTGCAGAATAGTTTTATACAGATGTTCCGTTCGATCGGTTCTTTTGAATATAGAGGAAGTGGTTCTTTGAAAGCCTGGATTACAAGGATTGTGGTAAATGAATCCTTAAAACACATCAAGCAAAATGTTGATTTTAAATCAGTTTCGGAGGATTTTGAAATTCCGGATGAGCAGGATGATGCAGACCCGGATTTTGAAGAAATTTCGCAGGAGACCATTATGACGATGATTCGCTCTCTTCCGGAAGGCTACAGAACGGTTTTCAACCTGTATGTTTTCGAGAAGAAAAGCCATAAAGAGATTGCAGAAACACTGGGAATAGCTGAAAATTCTTCGGCCTCACAGTTTCACAGAGCAAAATCAATGCTTGCCCAGAAAATAAAAGAATATAAAAAGTCTAAAGCAGCGCAATATGAGTAATGAATGGTTAAATGATCTGCGCAGAAAAATGGAGGATCACTCAGAAGGTGTTCCTGATGGATTGTGGGAAGATATTAGGGACGAATTATTTGAAGAAGATGAAGCGAAGAACCCGGTTCTTGGCTTAATGAATGAGGATCTGAAAGCGCAGGGAAAAACTGTGAAAGAAAGTAATCAAAAATCTCTATTTTATCGTATTGGCGGTGTTGCGGCAGCGATTGCAATGTTCTTTATTTTGGGCAGGTTAATTGATTTTAATGGCAAAAAAGAACCCTTACAACAACCAAAATATGTCGATCAAACCAAAAACGAACCCCAAGAAGCGATTTCTTATCATCAGAAACTATCACGCGAAAAAGAGAATACGGCTGTTGAAAATTCTTTTAAAAAAGGAAATGACGTAAACAGAATTAATACAGATAAAGAACAAAATACAAATCAGGTTTTCACGAAAAATAGTCTTGAAAATCTTTTAAATAAAACAAAAAACCCTGAGACGGATCTTTGGACAAACAAAATTCTTGAAAGCCAACAACAAAATCAGGCTGAGAATTTATTTAATCCAAATAATCAAAGCTTAGCTCAGGAACAAAACAGCACTGCTGTTGAAGAACAAAAAAACAATGAAGAGGTAGAAACTCACGAGCTCCTTACTAAACAGGAAAGAGACTGGAAGGAAAAATTTGAGGAAGCGAAAAAAGCAAAGTCAGCTGGATATAAATCTAAAGGAATGTGGATATTAGGAGTACTCACAGGCAATGCTTCTTCGAATTCGACCGACCAGTTCCCAGGATATGCTACTTTAAATGGGACTACACTAAGTCTTCCTGATGTTTGGAGCGTGGGTTATGAAGAAAATCCTTTGATGGCAATACTTATAGCCAATCAGGATAAAAAAGTGGATGCGAAGATAAAACATAAAACACCGATCACTTTCGGGGCTTCTGTTTACTATAATGTCGGGAAAAGATGGGGAATCGGAACGGGAATTAATTATACAAAACTTTCCGCGGGGCTTACCTCCGGAAGCGAGAATTATTTTATCAGCAGTGAGCAGAATATTCATTATGTGGGAATTCCGGTACAGGTTAATTATAATGTGATTCAGAAAGGAGCTTTCACAGGTTATGTGACGGGAGGTGGAGTTGTCGAAAAAGCCGTTTCGGGAGATATTAAAACCAAATATATCGTGGATGGAGTAGTGAAGGAGGAAACTACGGAAGATATCCGTGAAAAACCAGTTCAGGTTTCAGTAAATACCGCGGTCGGATTGCAGCTGAAGCTGATTAAAAACATTGGGATCTACGCCGAACCGGGAATAGGATATCATTTTAATGACAACAGCTCATTAAATACCATTTATAAAGAAAAACCCATGAATTTCAATCTGAAATTCGGGATCAGAGTATTGCTTGATTAAGTAAGCCTTAAACACCAAATCAAATAAATTCTTTATATGAAAGCAAGACTAATTTTTTTAAGTCTTTTATTTTTAAGTGCCCTAAATCTAAAAGCACAGCAGTGTACTCCAGTCATTACAAGTCCGAGATTGGGAACAATGTTTCAGAACGAAGTAGTTTTTTGTAATTCGGAAAGTGAAACGCTTTCTACAACGCAGACTTACGCTACTTATCAATGGTACAAACAAGAATGGGATTGGCAAACGCCGAATACGAATCCTTGGGTTGCAATCTCGGGAGCGACTTCACAGACGTTGACGATTAACGGATCAAGCGACATGCTGTATTATTTCAAAGTAGTCGTAAATGAAAATGATTGTGCCGGTGAAAGTGAGCCGATTTTGGCAGATGGATATGTGTACGGACTTCCGTTTATGATGGCAGATTTTCAGCCGGGAACGTACGAAGAAGTGAATGGTGAATATAATGTTTGTAATGGCGCTTCGGTACAGCTTAATGACGGGTTTCCATTGGTTTACGGAATTCATACCTGGTTTAAATGTGTTCCGGGAACGATTCCGGCTTCACCGACGGATCCTTGTATTATTCCGGGGGAAACGGGAGATTCTTACACGGCAACAACTTCCGGAAACTACGGATTTTATGCCTGTACGCAATATTGCCCCGATCAATGTGAGTTTTTAGGTGATTTTGCATTTATCAAATTAAATTTCGGAAACTGGAACTTCTGTGAAAGTCTTTCTACAGGAGAAACAAAACCGAAAGAAAACAGTTTAAGTATTTATCCGAATCCGGCGACACAGGTTTTATACATCGGAAGAGAATCCGACAAAAAATATCCTGAAGTTACCATCATCGATATGTCAGGAAAATTGATTCAGCAAAAAAAGAATCATCAATATAATGAAGCAATTGACGTAAGCAGCCTTGTTCCGGGAACCTACATGATTGTTTCTAAAAGTGCAGACGGAAAGCTGTACAGAAATAAATTCATCAAAAAATAGAGCATAGAAAATCCAATACAGTGGATTTAGTTTTTTCAATAATTCTCTCAAGAGACTGTTTTTTTAAGCAGTCTCTTTTTTATAGATATTGCGTAAAGAACTGTCTCATTCCAATAGTAACTATTATTCATCTGTAAATTTTGAATCTTTGTTTTTCAAAAATAAGTGAAACGCCTTTGTTTAGCTTAATGATTATCATATTGGATCGTCTTTGTATAGCTTTGCGTTTTTTTATTATCACAAGGGAAAACAAAGAGTTTTGAAAATAAACCGTTTTAATTAAAGGAAAACAAAGCCACTCCGTTTATGAAAGTAAAACAAACGATTTTGATTGACCAAAAAATATTATTATTAAAAGCGGATATTCAGCTGTTTTAAACAAAAAATTTATTTCTTAATCCACCATTGGCTGTCTTTTCTTTCGGATCGCTTCACTCCATTATTCAAAGTGTAGGCAAAACCAACTCCCAACGTCTGCTTAAGCTGTGTTTTTTGGACTTGATTGTGATCGTACAACACGTCAACCGTTATATTTGAAGAAATGAATTTATTAACCTTTAAATTCAAAACCATTCCGTACGCCAGAACCAGCCTTTCAGGGTGATCCAGATAATTGGAGAAAACAGAAGCGGTGTTTGCTATATTTACGTTTTCCATCAGTTTAACTTTATAGGAAGCCGTTCCCAGGAAACCGTATTGCAGCAAAGAAGAATCGCCATCTGCTTTTAGACCGTAATTTCCTGCCAATTGTAAATCTTTATCCAAAACAAAAGCCCATCTCGCGTTGCTGGGACGAAGCGTGACATTGAGATTGTCATTCGGTCTATACGTGATCCCCATACCGACATTCAGATATCCGGGAGCCATAAAATTGGATATTTTTTTCGCTTCAGGATTATTTCCGTCTTCATATCCTGTCGAAAACTGAGACTGAAAACCTGCTCCCACAGAAAGATACCAGCTTTTTGAAACCTTTCTTCCATAGTTTGTAGAAATATTAATGACATCCTGAGTTTTCCTTACACCGATGCCTTGCGTATTATTTTGTCCGTAATTTAAAAGGATGAGGTTTTCCCACAGATCTTTGTCTTTTTCGTAGGTGAGATTGTAATCAAGTCCGGCAAGCCAGCCTACATTATTTGCGCCACCGCCGACCCAATTGGAGAAAGCTGCCTGATTAATCATTAAGGATTGTTTTCCCAAAACCGACCAGTGTTTTACGGTGTCTACAATTACAGAATCTTTTTTTATTTCTTCTTGCGCATGAGCAAAGATTCCTAAAGAAATGGATGGAACCATTAGAAACTTCTTCATTATTCAAAAATTTTCGTTTACAAAAATATCAAATATATTTTTTTGACTAAAAATAAGGTTTAAACAGACTATAAATGTCTTACCCAATGTATTTTTCTCATTTGTCTGCTAAAACCAAGCCACTTTAATTATTTCAATGACAAAATATTACGCTAAAAAATTAAAACTGATCAAAATCATAACTTTTTGTCTGAAATAAAATTGAAAGTCAATAATTCATCGACATTTTTTCCGAAATTTATCATTGGCTTTCCATTTGACGTTGAAAGGTTATGTTTAAAAATAGTGTAATTTCCAAAACAGCCGTTATCTATCCTTTGCTCATGCTTGCAGCAATGTGGTTGGGCTACTTCCTTCAGTTGCAGGGCTTTTTTCAAAGTTGTTTCGGGGCGATTATTCCATTGTTGCCGGAAGGTCTGTTGGGGATTATCACTTCACCTCTTTTACATGGAAACCTAGATCATATTGTAGGAAACTCGATACCGATTGTGGTGTTGATGTTTTTGCTGTATCAATTTTATCCTTTGGTTGCCAACAGAGTTTTTATTATTGGCTGGTTGGCGACAGGATTTTTGGTGTGGCTTCTTCCGCCGATCGATATTATGACGGGAGATTACCTTTATACTTGTACCATCGGAGCGAGTGGTGTTGTATATGTTCTTGCTTTTTTCCTCTTTTTTAGCGGAGTTTTTAAATGGAATACAAAACTTTTGACCATTTCTTTACTTGTTGTTTTATATTATGGAAGTCTGGTTTGGGGAATGCTGCCCGAAGAACTATTTTCAAATCTTCAGGAACCGAGCAAAATTTCCTGGCAGGCTCACCTTGCGGGTGGGGTTGTAGGAATTATCCTTGCTTTTATGTTTAAAAAAGTAGGCGATAAAAAGAAAAGATACATCTGGGAATTCCCTAATTATTATAGCGAAAAAGACGATAAACTTTGGCAGGAATACAAAGAAAATCATCCTGAAGATTTTATGGAATTGCCTTATAAAAAGAAAGACGATATCTGGGATCGTCTGGATGAATTGAGAGGGAAATAACAATTTAAATATAATCAATTTAAGATAAATTTAAAATGCTTCGAGAGCAGCATGACATCGCTAGGAATTAACTGTCAGTAAGTTAAGGATAGTGTTAGAAATGTCATACTGAGGCTCTCGAAGCATTGGTGCTAAGTTTTAGTAGGGTTAATTATAAAAATCAGCGAGAGAAATTGAAAACTCAAGCTTAAAATAATCCACAAAATATATTCATAAAATTTTTACATTTGTGAAAACAACACAAATGTATTCTGAAGAGCATCTTTATGCGATCGCTTTGCGCGAATGTAACTTAATTGGCGACATCAATTTTTATAAACTTGTCAGGATTTTCGGAAGCGCTAAAAATGCCTGGGAAAACACAAAAAAGGAGTATAAAAAGCTGGACGGATTCGGGCATAAAATAGTTTCTGATATTGGAAATCCCGAACATCTGAAATTTGCAGAAAAAGAACTGGAATTTTGCGAAAAGAATACCATTAAAATTAATATCAGACATCTCAACGATCTTCCGCATTTGTTGAATGAATGCGACGACGCTCCTGCAATTTTATATCAAAAAGGGAATTTTGATAATTCCAAACAAATAGTAAGTATCGTCGGAACGAGAAATATGACTTCCTACGGAAAGCAGTTTGTTCAGGATTTTTTTGAAGATATAAAATCCTATAATTGCATATCAGTCAGTGGTTTAGCTTTGGGGGTGGATAAGGAAGTTCATGAGCAATCTATTTATAATCAGATTTCTACGGCTGCGGTTTTGGCGCATGGGTTTCATCTTTTGTATCCTTCAAAAAACAAAAAACTATCAGAGAAAATACTTGAAGAAGGCGGAACTTTATTCACCGAATTTAATTCATCCAGAAAACCGGATCGGGAAAATTTTATTCAGCGAAACAGAATTGTCGCGGGTATTTCTCCTGCAACGATTGTGGTAGAAACGGCATTTGGCGGCGGTTCAATAAGCACGGCAACATTTGCGAATAATTATAACAGAGAAGTTTTTGCGCTTCCGGGGAAAATTACGGATAAACAAAGCCAAGGCTGCAATCAGTTGATTTTTCAGAACAAAGCAACGACAATTTCAACGATAACAGATCTTATTGATAATTTAGGATTTAATAATGCAAAGTTGAAAACCGAGGAGCTATTTCCCCGCAATGAGATCAGTATTCAATTAACTGAAAATCAAGAAATAATATTTAATATAATTTTGAATAATCCACAGATTTCTCTGGATGATATCGTGGAGAAATTGAATCTTTCATCACACAAAATTTTACCCATAATTCTAGAATTGGAGCTTTTAGGGAAACTAAAATCATTTTCGGGGAGACAATTTATAGCGATATGACAATTAATGATTTCTTAATATTACATTGTTTTTGAGATAATATTTAATTTTTAATAAGATTAAAGCATAAATTATCAGTTTAATAATATTAAGTAATTATTTTATTAAATTTTCAACAATCATTCTTTAAGGTGTTGTGAATCTTGAAAAAAAAATTAAATTTGTTGGCAATAATATTCAACCCTAATATATGGAACAATATAATATTGACCAGAAAATCCAGGAGTTTATTGCAAAAATTGAGGCAAAAAACCCTAATGAGCCAGAATTTTTACAAGCCGTAAAAGAAGTTGCTGTTACTGTAATTCCGTTTATTATGACCAAAAAGGAATACACAGGAATGAAACTTCTTGAAAGAATGGCGGAACCTGAAAGAGTAATCATTTTCAGAGTTCCATGGGTTGACGATAAAGGAGAAATCCAGGTAAACAGAGGCTTCAGAATACAAATGAACTCTGCAATCGGACCATACAAAGGAGGAATTCGTTTCCATCCTACGGTAAATCTTTCGGTGCTTAAATTCTTAGCTTTCGAGCAAGTTTTCAAAAACTCTTTAACGACGCTTCCGATGGGAGGTGGTAAAGGAGGTTCAGACTTCGACCCACAAGGTAAATCTGATATGGAAGTAATGCGTTTTTGCCAGGCTTTCATGACAGAATTATGCAAGCATATCGGTCCTGAAACTGACGTTCCTGCGGGAGACATCGGTGTTGGAGCGAGAGAAATAGGATATTTATTCGGACAATACAAGAAAGTAAGAAATGAGTTTACAGGTGTATTGACAGGTAAAGGTCTTGCTTACGGTGGTTCATTAATCCGTCCTGAAGCTACAGGATACGGTGTGGTTTACTTTGCTGAGCAAATGCTTAAAACAATCGGACAAACTTTCAAAGATAAAACGGTAACGGTTTCAGGTTTCGGAAACGTAGCTTGGGGAGTTATCAAAAAAATATCTGAGTTGGGTGGAAAAGTTGTCACTATTTCCGGACCAGATGGATATGTCTATGATAAAGACGGTATCGATGGAGACAAAATCGATTATTTGTTAGAGCTTAGAAATTCAGGAAACAACAGAGCGGAAGATTATGCTAAAAAATATCCTTCTGCAGAATTTTTCCCTGGAAAACGTCCTTGGGAAGTGAAGTGTGATGTTGCCATCCCTTCTGCAACTCAAAACGAATTGGATCTTGAAGATGCTAAATTATTGGTAGAAAACGGATGTGTGTGTGTAACTGAAGCAGCGAATATGCCTTCAACTTTAGATGCCATCAATTATTTCTTAGACAATAAGGTATTGTTCTCTCCGGGTAAAGCTTCTAACGCAGGTGGTGTTGCCACTTCTGGATTAGAAATGACGCAAAACTCTATTCGTCTAAACTGGACTTCTGAAGAAGTAGATGCAAGATTGAAAGAGATCATGATCGGAATTCACAAAGCATGTAGAGACTACGGAAAAGAGGAAGACGGCTATGTAAACTACGTAAAAGGCGCAAATATCGCCGGATTCGTGAAAGTTGCAGAAGCAATGTTGGCTCAAGGAGTAGTATAAAATATAAAGGTTGGGAAAATTTCCCGACCTTTTTTAATATAACCTGTTCCCGGGATTTATAAATGGGAAAAAAGTAAAAAGTGAAAGGAGAAAGCGTTGATTTATTTCAACGCTTTTTTTTGTTATTTAAAATGTAAATATTCATCAATTTTTATACTTCTGTTTTCGTTATTCGCATCTTCTATGGCTTTCAAAATAGTTTTGATTTGACTTTTGTTAATGGCATATTTATTAAAAAACACATATTCAATAGTCTTTGTATTCTTCATATTTTCTAACGGATTTTTTCTAAGCAGAACCAGATCCGAATAATATCCTGCTTTTATTTTTCCGGTCTTGGTTTTCATCCAATTGGCAGGCGCAACCGTTGCAGAATAAAGGGCTTGTGAGTTGGTCATTCCGGATTTGGACAAAGATTCCAATTCATTGTGAAGAGAAAATCCGGGAACAGAAACAGGTACATTCGCATCTGTTCCTGCCATAATGGGAACATGATGATCGACTAATGCTTTTGTCATGATGTGTATAGCTTCTACATAGGTTTTCCAGAATGTTAATGATGATTTTCTTGCGTCGAGTTCGTCTTTTCCATCATATTCATAGCCGTTTTTATTGGGTAGCCAACCTAGTTTGTACAGCGGAGTTCCTTCAATAATTTTGGGATTTACATATTTTAATTCTACTTCTTTAAGTTTAGATTTTAAATTAAATCGTTGTCCCACAAAACTTTCACACGACCAAACCGTTGAAGTAACACTGATATTATTTTCTTTTAGCTTTTTCGCGATTATAGTTGAACGTGCTTTTAAAAATGTAAGATATTCTTCGGGATTTTTAGAAATTGGCTTTCCGAATTCATCGATCGTTTTAACGGTAAGCTCTTCAATATGAGCTACTTCTTTTTGACCTGATTGATAAAATGTTTCTAAATTAACCAAAGGGATATGCCCAATCACAGGAATATTATTTTCTTTAGCAATCTCGTTGGTTGTTTTAACCATTTCCGGATTCACAAAACCATACATTTTAATGGCATCATAGCCTTGTTCGCGTATTTTTTTAATCGCTTTTTCGGCATCCTTTTTATTTGAATAGTTGATAGATTTTCTTGTCCAGCTGTAATAATAACCCATCAATCCGCTCTCGCTATAGATTGGCGGAGATGCAATAAACATTCGCGGACCGAGACCATTTTTTTGTATTGATTTTCTCCATTCTAAAACAACAGGTTGTCCCGCCATTTCTCTGATGTAAGTAACGCCATTTGCCAAATATAAAAACAAATCATTTTTACTTTCTTTTAAATGAACATGGCTGTCTACCAAACCCGGAATCAGATATTGGTCGGTTCCGTCAATAATAATTGCGTCTTTATTTATAGCTAAATTTTCACTTAATTGAATAATCACGCCGTCTTTAATAAGTACATTTTGATTTTTAATAAAATGACTGCAATCTTCTGACAGAACGTTGACATTTCTTATTTGAATTATTTTAGAAGGTTTAATAATTGAAGAAATATCAATACTGTTGGTAGATTTTCCAGTGACTTTATTTAATTCATGATCTGCCCAAATAAAAGCACAGATAAGAACCCCTAATAATGCCAGAAACTGAATACAGAATTCTCCTAACCCCACGTTTTTTCATAAATTATCTCGTTTAATTTGAAAACAAAATAAATACAAATACTCTCTAAAACTATGTTGAAATGGGGATTAGGTATGAAATACGCCGTTTTAGGTACGGAAATTATAAAGCCAATAAATGTTCTCTATAATTTTTAGAAACAGGAAGTTCAATTTGGGTAAGAGAAATGGTATCTTGATTTTTCCACGCCTTAAAATGGGATGGATTTATCAAGTGTGAACGATGAACCTGAACCAAAAAATCAAAATCATTCTGAATTTTTTTAAGCGTACTCCGGATGAGTTTTGTTTTGAGTTCGCCACCATCTATAAAGAAAATCTCGACATAATTTTGCGAATTTGAAACACAGATCAGATCATCTTTTCTTATTTTTAAAATATCCAATTTATTCTCTCCTCTCATAATAATGTTGTTGTCTTTCGCAGGAATTAATGTAACGGAATATATTCTTGCCAACACGATTATGGGGGTTGAAATTAAAGCTGATTTAAGAATTATCATCTTTAAAAAGGTGAAAAAATCATATCCTCCATGTAAAACAGGACTTTTGTAAAAGCAAAAAGTAAATACACAAAAAAGAAGTTGAAAAAAGAGAAGACTTCCTAGCTCAAACCCGATATTCCATTTTGAAAGCTTATGATACATCTTTTTTTGAAGGAAAGCAAGTACGCCGTAACATAGAAATGCGATGAAGCTGAAGCCACTGCTGATAATAATCCATACTTTAAAACTTATCGTTCCATCGTCAAACGGTCTTATAAAAAAAGCAAAGATAAAAAGCCAGATACTGAGGAAGATTCCTATGAGTAAATGATGCTTAATCGATGGGTTTAGTTTTTTCATGCAATAAGAAAATGGCGATTATATATTGAATAATTATTCGCACATATTTACAAAAAAAATCCTGAAACACTACATTCCAGGATCTCATTTCTACTTTGCTTGAATTTAATACTACTTAGATCTTTTCTTTTTAGACTTCTTTTCTTCTTTCACGGCGTCTGCAGGTTTTGTTGCATCCTTGGCTGTATCTGCACTTAAACTTGCAGGAGCTTCGGTTGCTGTTGTAACAGGAGTTGAGTCTACCGCTGCGGTTGCGGCTGTATTTTGACTTTGGACAGCCGTTCCTGAAGCGGTCTGTGCGTTCTTTTGTTGGTCTTGAGTTGTCGTTTGGTTATTAGAGTTTTGCGACGTTGTTGTTTGCGTCTGTGCCGATACCGCGATTACTCCGACTAATGTAAACGCTGCTGTTAAAACTAACTTTTTCATAATATTAATATTTTAAATGGTTGTTTAAATAAAACGCCGCCTTAGTATTGAATAGTATGTCTAAAGTATTTATTTAACGGACTTTATAATTATTTAAGACCGATTTTGGATTATACCTTACTTTCCCAAATTTTTCATAATTCTCTCCACAAATTCATAAGCAGCCGGACATATCACTGTGTTTTTAATCATCAAATTATTAATCTGATAGATCTTTTTTCGGTCGGTATGAGGATATTCTCTGCATGCTTTCGGGCGAACTTCGTAGATCGAGCAGGTATTGTCATCATTTAAAAAATGACAGGGAAGATTTTGCAGTACTTTATCATTGTCTTCATCCACTCTTAGAAATTTCTCTTCAAAATCGGCGGGTTTCATGCGAAGATGTTTTGAAATTCTTTCAATGTCTTTTTCAGTGTATAAAGGTCCGGTTGTTTTGCAGCAATTAGCGCATTGAAGACAGTCGATCACCTTTTCAAAAACTTCATCATGCGTTTCCTGAACAATATAATCGAGATTCTTGGGCGGTTTCTTTTTCAATCCGTCCAGAAATTTCTTATGCTCCTTTTGTCTTTGTAAAGCCTGTTTTTTGTAAAGTTCTAAATCCATTTATAGTTGTTCTTCCATCAAAACCGGAAGATCTGCTCTTTGATAATCATTAATTTTATCCAGATCCAAAACCGTGGAAAGGTTCTCTTTATCAGGATAATACATCGGGATAAATTTGGCACCGTAGATTATTTCTTTTGAAATATAAGAAGATCTTTGAACCACCGTATTCGAAAATACTTCATCAAAAGCTCTTACATGAACGATAATTTCAATATTCGTATTCTTAAAATCTTCATCCGAAAATCCATAAAACGGTGATTCTTCATCTATTTTATGAACGATTGTCCAGTTCAGCGCTAATGTATTAATTTTGTTTAATTGAGTTTTTAGCGTATAAAAATTAGTCTTCGGAACACTTTCGTCAATCACTTCAATAGCTGTTGAAACAATAATATCTGCATCTGTTAAAGCATTGTTTTTATAAGGTGCCAATCTGAACATTAACGCTGAAACTCCTTTAAACGGAGCAATAACCGCAATATCAGAAAATTTTAAATAAGCTCTCGGTCTGGAAAATCTCCCGTAAAAAAGTCCCGTTGCAATCGCAAAGGTAAGCAATCCCAGAAAAGCTTCAAATGTAGCCACTAAACTAGCCGTAAATCCCAACGGAGCAATTCTCCCGTAACCAACGGTCGTAAAAGTCTGTGAACTGAAGAAAAAAACGTCGATAAATTCATTGACCGTGTTACTTTTATCGATTCCGGTAAGGTGTTCTACACCGATTGCAGCATAAATGAAAGCGAAGAAAATATTCACCAAAATATAAGCGATCACCAAATAAGAAAGAAACTTAAATGTCGACAAATCCAGCATCGTATGATACCAGCTGAAACGATTGAAGATATTTACCCCTTTTCTGTGAACGTTCGGAAGCCCGTCTTTATTGATAAATCTTCCGGAAGCGTTGTCTCCGAAACCACTATTTTCTGTGTTTTTTTGGGGAATTTTTTGTCTGAATCCTCTTGCCATTTTTTATCTCATTAGTTTTTAATTCTAAAATCAAGTCTATTTTGTCTTTCCGTAGAAATCTCGGCGGTTTAGTATTATAATTATTGCTTAGATTCTTTGAGGGTATATTTTTCTACAAATTTTTTCAATTTGAAAATTGTTAATCAATATGCAAAGATAAAATATTGTTTTCATGAAATTTATCAAAAGCTTTTGATAAAGTCTGTGATAGATTTAAACACCGTCGCAAATGTACTGTGTGATGTAAAGCCGCATTCTTCCGCTAAAGCTCCTACTTTATGTCTTCTGTGGATCTCTGAGGTATTTAGTTTGTGGATAATGTAATTGATCCTCAGTTTATTAATATGATTTTTAAAATCAGTATTCTTATATTTTTTTACCACATATGAAATGTATCTGCTATTTGTATTAAATTCAGTGGCAAGAAAGGATGGGAGTTTCTACCTTTTTCAGGACATGATTTTTATCCTCTTTATTTTTAAGAGTAGAAAAAATTAAAGCTTAAAAATCGAAGACCAGGCAAAATCAATTTAGAATCTAAGCAATATTTTTAAGTAAATAAAGAGCCAATGTATGGGCGCGAAAAATTATTAGCTGCTGTATTAAGGAACTATAAAAGAAGCGGTATGAAAGGGGATTTCCAATGTAAAACCACCTAGCTAAAGGTTTATCGAAAAAGGGAATAAACAATTTTTAACAAAAAAACATCCTTGCGGATGCTTTTATTTTTTTTGAATTTGCTTTAATTTTTGCACTAAACCATTTGTTATCATTAAACTATTAAGAATAACAGGAAAAACAAAAATCCGATCGTTGAGTTTATTTTCAAAATCTATAATAGGCTTAGAAATACATTTCTAAAGCATCAATCTAAAATTCTATTTTTAAAAATTCCAGTTTTTAGTTTCTTCCAATTATTTCCGTTATAATAGTAATATCCTTTGTGATTAATATAATCACTTTCTACTGAATCATCTCCATTTTCAATCTTTATCATCTCATGAGAAAGTAGATTTTGCTGCTTTTTTCTTAAGTACGGTTGGGAATGTAAAAATTTTTCAAGGGATAATGACTTAATCTTTTTTTTCCTGAACATGTTTAATTTAAATTTAAATAACATCATTATAAATATTTTCTGTCTCAAAACATAGAATTTCAGCATTGCTGATATAGTATGTTGCTGAATTATAGCGCATAAATATATAAATATGGGAATAAAAAAATACTACTGCATTTATACTACAGCATTTATAATCCCTGAAAATTAATTGTTTATATTTTTTATTGTGTAGCAAAATAGTATCCAGAACAGTCAGCATTTGAAGATTACATTAATGTAGAAAATGAATTATTTTTTAAAGAGAATGAAGAAATCTTGTTTCTCTGGAAAGAATGGGAAAATTATAAATTGAATCTTGATGCTTCAATCTCTGTACAACAACTAACTAATAAATCTCCAATTTTTACAGAATATGTTGGTGTTTTAATGTATTTCAAATCATCGTTTTTTGAGAATATATTGATTTTAGTTTTTTTACTTTTCAGCCTTGTCTAATTTTTAGTAAGCCCATTCTTGTTCACATCAAAAATTATGAGATCATTATTACAACTCTTGGAAGATTGAACATCATTTTAAATTAAGCTAGTACTTGTAGATTTATTAAATTCTTTCCTTTTTAATGAAATTCAAAAGCATATAGAGTTTAGGGTTAAATATTTTAATTATCAAAAGAACTCTTAGTTTTCAGCGACTTACAACCATAACTAAAATAAACTTTTGATTAAAAAAAACTTTTGATAATGAAATTTATCAACTCAATGATTGAATTTCTCAATTGAATTTAAATTAACTTTGATGGATGAAAAAATTGGAATCAAGAGAAGATATTAAACATCTTGTGAATTCATTTTATGCCAAAGTCGTTAAGGATGAAACGATTGGGTTTTTCTTTAATGATGTTGCTAAAGTAGATTGGGACAAACATTTACCGAAAATGTATTCGTTTTGGGAATCGATTCTTTTTGGACAGATGTCTTACAAAGGAAATCCGATGGGGGTTCATTTTCCGATTAATGAAATTCAGGCGATGGAGCAGAAACATTTCAATCGCTGGCTGGAACTTTGGAGAATTTCGGTTGAGGAAAATTTTGTCGGAGAAAATGCGGATACAGCAATTTATAAATCCGAAAATATTGCCAAATTAATGGCTTTTAAAATGGATTTGGCGAGAAGATTGTAAGAGTTTCGAGATTCGTGATGCGGGTTTTTGTTAATAATATTTAATTAAGGAACGATTACCGTAAAAATATAGGCGGCAAGATTTACCAATAAAACCGTTCCGTACAAAATGTTTGTTTTACCGCGACTTAAAGAAAGCATTACGATAAAAACCGATAAAGAAAGGAGGATAATGTCTTTTTTGTCCAATCCTAAAACCAAAGGAATATCATACATAATACAAACGATCGCAACTGCAGGAATCGTTAATCCGATACTCGCCAAAGCCGATCCTAGAGCCAAATTTAAACTCGACTGAATCTGATTGCTTCGAGCCGCTCTGATCGCCGCAACCCCTTCAGGAAGTAGAACTACGCCTGCAATAATGACTCCGACCAAAGATTTTGGAGCTCCAAAACCACGCACCATATTTTCTATCGTTGTAGAAAGTCCTTTTGCCATCATCACGACAATTGCCAGACAAATAACCAACAAAACGAAGCTGATAACAGTTTTTGAAGAAGAAGGAATATAAACTCCTTCTGGATGTTCCTCCGGAACGATGAAATAATTTCTGTGTCTTACCGTCTGAACCATCAAAAATATTCCATAAATAACGAGACACGCAATAGAAATGAAAATCAATTGAGGAGTATTATAAAAAGGTCCGTTCACGCTCGAAGTAAAATTCGGAAGAACTAATGTTAAAACTAAAATAGAAACAATACTTACCAAATAGGTTGTAGCAGAGGTTCTTGCGAAAAACTGTTCATAATATTTTACACCACCTATTAAAATGCAGATTCCTAAAATCCCGTTGAGGATAATCATGACGGCGGCAAATATTGTGTCACGGGCAAGTGTAATTGCTTCATCTCCACCTGCAACCATTAATGAAATGATTAAGGCGACTTCAATAATCGTAATACAAAGTGCCAAAATAATCGTGCCGAAAGGTTCGCCGACTTTATGCGCAACAACTTCTGCGTGATGAACGGCAGATAAAACACTTCCTATTAATAAAATTCCGGCAATTACATCAGACAGAACACCTGTTCCTATGAATCCTGAGAAATAATATCCCACTGCCAAAAGAGGAAAAATGTAAGTATAATGTAAAAGTTCCTTTAATTTCATAATGTCTCTAAAATACAAAAAATCTATGAGATTTGATATTTTAAAAGAAAATATTAATAATGTTTAATGACTCCAACAATAAAAATCCTGAAAATCGGTCAACATATGAAACAAAAGTCCGATGCCAATGATTCT
This sequence comes from Chryseobacterium ginsenosidimutans, assembly GCF_024807225.1. Taxonomy (GTDB): domain Bacteria; phylum Bacteroidota; class Bacteroidia; order Flavobacteriales; family Weeksellaceae; genus Chryseobacterium; species Chryseobacterium ginsenosidimutans. Next base: position 260,694 of record NZ_JANUCO010000001.1, on the reverse strand, counting down.
TATATTTCCTTTAAAGAAGAGCATCAAAAAATACACCGCAATGGCATAATAAGAATGTAAAAAGTGAAATCCGATGCTTCCGCGGTTCGGATCAAAAATAGGAGTGGCAAAAAGGTGATCGAGGTCTACAAGCATGGTTGCCAATAGAATGAGATACACTTTCTTCCAGTTTTCGCGATAGAAAATTAAGGCAATAAAAACAGGAAATACTAAATGTAAGAAATAATGGGTAAAAGTTTTAAGTAAAGCAATTTGTGAAGAATCCATCAGTATTTATTTTTTACCATCTTAAAATTAAAGGCAGGTTTCCTTTTTTAAATTGTAATTTCAAATAATAATCCTGCTCATTATTTCCGTAGAAAATATAATCGATATCGGAAATTAATTTCTTTTCAGGTTTTGTTAAAGATTTGAAAGAAGACAGCAATGAGGCATTATTTCTGACAAAAATATAATTTTCGTTTAACTTAGGCGATAATTGAATGGGTTTTCTGGTTGATTTTATTTCAAAACCTGTTTTATTTTTTTCAATAGTATTAGGCTGAAACGGAATTGCCGTGAATTGTTTCTGAGCATTGATCCATTTTTTATTCTGAAAATAATATTCTGTTTTTTCTGGATTTGAACTCTGAAGATCAATCACATAATTCGGCTGAACGATTTTTTGAATGCTCTTTTTTTCAACTTCATTGAAATTATCGTCGTAACCGTAAGTAATTATTGTATCATTTACTTGTTCAAGATTCGCAGTTGCTTTAAAATAATTGATTTGTGAAGATTTTGCAAAAGTTTTATCAAAAAGAGAACTGAAATTCTTAATATTTTCGGCATTTAATTCAGTTTCAATAAAAGATTTTGTCTGTTGCAGTTTGGAAATTATAGAAGGGGGATCGTTTGAATCTAAATTGTTTTTAATTATAATTTCATCAGAATTTAATTCAATAGAAAGATTGGAGCCGCCTTTTTCAGAAGTGAATAAAATAGTTCCCAAACCATCAGTGATAAGTTCTTCAGCATCAAGAATATTAATTTTAGAAGAAGGAAGCCTTTGATAATCGATACTTTCAAAACCCCGATCAGAAGTTCCCACGATACAGTTTTTATTCAACATTTTAATGTATAACTGATCTTTTCTGAAGATATTATTTCCTTGGTCTGAAAATTTTTGCTGTTTTAAAAATGCAATAAATTTTTGCTTGTCTTTTAATTCAAAAACACTGTACCAATCGGAAAATTTAGAATTCTTCAAATGGAAAACCTGAAAAAAATCGGGAATTTCCACTCCCGATTTTAATATAGAAATTGAATTTTTATCTTCATTTTTGCTTCCAGACCATTGCGAAGGATGGGTTGCAAGACTGTAAACATATTGTCTCGTTAGTTTTTTTGCATCGACTAAAATAATCACATCTGCATTTGCAGAAACAATTGTGAAAGAACTTTTTTTGTGATAAAACACAAAATAAATAAGCCCTGCAAACAGAAAAACAACTAAGACAATAAGTTTCTTTTTCATTTATAAGATGGGTGTTTTTTTCTCAGATTCGTTGTTTTTGTAGACTTCATCAAACAAATCGAAAAAATACATCAGGCTGTTTTCTGATGAGTTTTTAATCGTATAATCTAATTCTGTTTCTATTCTATCGCTTTTTACTTCAGATTTAAAATACATTTCCCCCACATTTTTCTTCATAAAATCCAACGTTTTTCTTTCAGAAGGGCTCTTGAATTCTTTTTCCAGACCCGTCAAAAGTCTCTCAATATCAAACCTTCCCGACGCAGGATATTTCGCTGAATCTTTTGCCCAGTTTTTAGAAATATCAGATTGGTTTTTAGGAAGAATATTGTCTGTAGCAGTCGTCACATACACGACTCCGTCTTTTACCGTGAAGAATAGCTGATCTACATAACCATCTTTTTTATCATCTTTAAAAGAATAAAAATCTCCTTTTTTGATGAAGTTTTTTGCGGTTACTTTGTTGGTTGTTAATACATTGAAAACGCGATTCCAATATCCTTCATTTTCTGTAGCAAAAGCAAACGTGAAATTCGGTACTGCTACTTCTTTTGTTTTCTTTACTTCTTTCTCGTTGTAATCGTCGTCGTAGTCAAAATCGGTGTATTCTACCGTTTTTGTCTTTAATTCATTCAGCACGAAAATCCCGTTTCCAGGTGCGATTTTGGAGATAGCTTCTTCGTCCAGAACAATTTTCATGGTTTCCATCATCAGATCCATTTCCTTTTGATAATCTGAGTCTCCGGAGTTTTTAAACAAACTGTACATCAGATCAAAATACTTGCTTCCGTCTACGTTAATAGAGTAGTAGCCAATGCTTTTGTCATTGATAAGCGACATTAGTTTCTTGTTTTTCTTTCCTTTATAGATTGCAGAAAAGGTTTTCTGAACTTCCGGGTCTTTATGCTGATAACTGCTTACCAATCTTACTTTATCTTTATCAAAATACAAATTGTATGAAGAATTGGAGTTGTATATTTTATTGAAAACCTGTCCGAATTCGTAAGCTTTCATCATTTTACCATAAATCCCTTCATTCACAATTCTGCCGTAATCTGTGTAGACAAAAACATCAGAATTGGCGTCTCGGAAAGCCAGAATATCTTTAGAAACGTCAAGGTCGAGATTCGAATTGAAATAGCTGTCGAAATCTGCTTCCGCCAGTTTTTTTACGATCTTAAATTTCTCAATATTCAGAGAATCTGTTTCTTTTTTATAGGCTAAATCATCTTCCGTTTCTGCCATATCTTCATCAATAATTGGCGGAGGTACGGCTTCAACTTGCGGCTCATCCGAATACTCTTTATCCGTCGAATCTTTTTTCTCTTTCGGATATTCGTGATGCTTTTCAAGATATTTGATATCCTTTTGCATTTTTGCAATTTCCGCGTTGTGCCCTTTAATGTCTTCCTTTAAATCTTTAATATCATCTTTCAGATAGTTGATTTCTTCTTTATAATTAAAAGGTTCTGCAGCATAAGCGGAATCAACAACAACAGCGGCACTGTCTGCGGTTACTGCAGCGGTATCTACGACCATTGCAGCACTATCAACAGCAACATCAAGATCATCATATTTATAAGGTTTGCTGTAGCTGATCATTTTCAGGACGGCACGATTTCCGTTCCACGCCACGAAAACATCATCATCAAGGTTGATGTAGGAATAGTTGTTTTTCTTAGAAACTTCCAGTCCTTTTTTCTTGACAGAATTTACGAATTCCTGAAATTTTTCTTTATTATCTACAATAAAATGAGCTGTATAAGCCTTCACAGAATCATTAAAACTTGCGTAATGATATTGTGTAGCATCATATTTAATTCCTGTTTTGGAATAATCTGTCCAAGACGGTTTTTCCTTGCCTTTTTTGGTGACTTCCTGTAAAAAAGGGTTGAATTTTTCCCAGTTTATCTTTTTATCAAGCTGTTTTCCGTTGATTTCCATATAGAAAACGGCATCTTTCGGAAGCTTCATTTTTTGCTGTGAAAATATCAGCACAAAGCCGAAAAGCAAAAAGATCGTTGTTTGTATTTTTTGTAAAGTAGAGTTCATGGTTTATTATTGAAAGAGAATATTATTTTGAATTTGTTTTTTCTGAAGGATAAAATCTAAGACATTGGCTTCCAGTTTCACCGCTTTTTTGTTGGGAGAAAGTAAGTACGAATTGTTGGTCTGCGATTTTATAGTGTTTTCAAATTGCAATACGGAAGTATATTTGGCATCGTTAAAGATTTCTTTATCAGCCTTACTCATCTTGTCGTAGTCGCTTTTGAAGGTATTTACTTTGTTTCTTGTAAATGATTTACCGGCAATATTCTGACTGTAAATCTGTGTCGGAATCATTTTTCCAAGAATATTTTTAGCCTTTAATTGTTCTAATCCGGCATTGATGTTTTCAATTTTCTTGAAATTACAGCTCAATTTAATGATATAATTATCAAAATCCATTGAAGTTTTTACATTGCTAATTCCCGGCGTTGCTTTGAAAATCCTTGAAGCTTCATTGATCTTGCTTTCGATTTCAGGTCTTTTCGGTACTTTTTTTCCGTTAATTGTTTCCATTTTAGAAATGGAAGCCAACCGTGTTTTGCTTTTGCTTGCGTTGAGAATAATGGTGTATTCTCCACTTCCATCGGCTTTTACATTTACTTTATCTAAAATATCGAAACAGCTCGAAAGTAATAACAGAGGAATAAACAGAAAAAGCTGTTTAAGGAAATTTTTCATAGTTGAGTTTTTTTGTAAAAGTACGATATTTCTAAATTCTGCCTTTCAGATAATCCTGACGCAATTCTTCATCCAGTTTTTCGATGGAATATCTCAAACAGGTTCTGGGCATTTCTTTGTAATATTTGTTGAGATAAGTAATCAGTTCTGCCTCATTTTTCTGTCCCATTTCTCTTAAAAGCCAGCCGTTTGCTTTGTGCATCAGATCGTGAGAATGCTTTAAATTTTGGGTTACCAATTCTTTTGTAAGATCAAATGAACCTTTTTTTACATAATGCATTGTTCCAACAACAGCGATTCTTTTGTGCCACATTTCATCGGAATCAGAAAGCTTTTTTAATAAGTCTTCTCGCTGATTTTCAAAAGCATACCGACCTAAAATCTTATAACAGCTCGAATCTACCAAATCCCAATTATTAACATGTTGCAGGTGATTCAGATAAAATGCTACAATCTCACCTTTTATGGCTTTATCTTTTGTTTTTTCGAATTTTGAGATCAATATAAACAATGCCGTTAATCGATGTTCGTGATATTTTGAAGACAGCAATTCGCTTAATTCATCCAAAGAAATCTTTGAATAATATTCTTTTGCCACAGATCTTTGATCCGGAACTTTTACGCCAAGGAATACATCTCCTTCTCCGTATTCACCTTTTCCTGTTTTGAAAAATTTTGGGAAAAATTCTGCTTTTTCAGGAATTGAGAGAACGGCGAGAGCTTCTTGGATTTCCTTAATGATTTTACTCATTTGGTTTTTAAATGATTAGTCAATATTATCTAAAGTAACACTTTCCTTTGATTCTTCTTCGTTGGCAATCTTCTTCGGATTGGCAAGTTTTCCAATTGTAAGTCCTTGAACAATAATAGAAAACACGACTACACAATAAGTAATACTTAAAACAATCGTACTGTTTTCGTTCTTCGGAATGGATAAAGCCAACGCAATGGAAACACCGCCACGAATTCCTCCCCAAACCAAAACTTTTACCGTCTGCGGACTGAATCTTGTTTTAGAAGGCATAAACTTCGTAGGTCCCCAAATCGAAATAAATCGGGCAAACAAAACGACAGCAATCGCCAGAACTCCCGGAATCATAAAGTGTTTTAAATCTTTTATCAGCAAAAGTTCAAAACCGATGAAAAGGAAAAGAACGGCATTCAGAATCTCGTCGATTAGTTCCCAGAATTTAATCAGATAATCCTGCGTTATGGATTTCATTTTAAATTTAACATTAAAATTACCCATAAATAATCCCGCTGCAACCATCGTTAAAGGTCCTGAAATATGCATCTGTCTTGCAATAAGATAACCTCCCATTACCACAGATAGCGTTACCAATACAGAAATAATATAATCATCAACTTCACGCATTAATTTTGAAGTTACCCATCCTAAAATGACTCCCAACAGAATTCCTCCACCAGCTTCTTTTAGCAATAAAAGCCCAATCGTTTCAACGCCCAGATCAACTTTATTACCAATCGCTAACTCAAGGACAACGGTAAAAACAACAACCGCCACACCGTCATTGAAGAGAGATTCTCCCGCAACTTTTGTTTCCAAAGCTTTGGAAACGTTTGCCTGTTTTAGAATACTTAAAACGGCAACAGGATCGGTAGGAGAGATCAGTGCTCCGAAAAGCAAACAGTAAATAAAAGGAAGTTGAAGCCCGACCAAAGGCAATAAGTAAAACACTCCAAAACCCACCACAAATGTGGAAATCACAACGCCCACTGTTGAAAATATGACAACAGGCCAAAGCTGTTCTTTAAGATCGTCTATATTGATGTGAATTCCTCCTGCGAATAGAAGAAAATTAAGCATAGCGCCCATTAAAACCTCTGTAAAATCGATGCCGTTCATCAGATTGTTAAGGTGTCCGAAAGTTCTCGGTAAAATGGCTTCTCCGAAAGAAACCAAAAATATTGAAACGACAATGGCAATGACCATAATTCCGATGGTGCTCGGAAGTTTCAGGAATCTGTAATTAAGGTATGAAAATATTGATGCTAAAACTATTAAAGCTGAAAATGAATAATATAATTCCACTAAGCTGTGTTTTTTTTAATTTATTTAATTAATAATCGATGTAAAGTACTTTGATAAAAACTTTGTTGTTTTCTTTTTCCCAAATGTCAAGAATTCCGTCTTTCATAGACTTTGATCCTCTTGTATATTCTTGTCCGAGATTCAGAATATTTAATAAAATATATTCGTCGCCTACAGAATTTACCAGATACGGTGTTTTTTCAGATTTCCCGTCACCGGAAGCTCGGATTGCTCCCGTTAAAGCTCTGAACTGACCGAGATAATGAATCACGTTATCGGCATCCTGTTTAACATCATAAGATTTAAGCAAAATCAAAAGAATATCCATATTCGTAGGATCTTTCTCGTATAAAACCTTGCCTTGCTTTATGCATTCGTCAAAATTTTCGGCTTTGTAAGCTTCCGCAAGACTTTTAAAATCGTCATCGGTGGTAGAAACCACATCTTTACGGAAATTTCTTCCATAGTAAAGATGTTGGCTTTCTATTGTGTCCAAAGATTTTGGGTAACCTTTATACTTAAAAATCAGTTTCTCGTAATTGTAAGGAGACTTGTCGTTTTTAAGATCTTTCTGAATCGCTTTAAAATCAATTTTTGATTTCTGGCTAAAGCCAAAAACCGAAACCAACAGCAATAACAGGAAAAAGGGATATTTCATTAATCTTCGTCGGTATTTTCTTGTTCTTCCTCGTCGTTATCGAAATATTCGAAAAGGAAATCGTTGTAAGGAAACCTTGAAATATGGATTTTCATGACCTCATCGTAGATCATTTTTTTCATTTCCGGAAAGTTTTCTTTCGTTAAAGCTGAAATGAAAACAGTCGGATATTTAGACTTAGCCATCCAGGTTTTCGTCCATTCTTCCAGAGAAATGTTTTTATTCGTCGATGGTGTTAAATCATCTTCGTCTTTTTTCTCGTAGCTGAAATCATCAATTTTATTGAAAACCATAATCATCGGTTTCTGATGCGCATTGATTTCCATTAAGATCTGATTCACAGAATCAATATGATCTTCAAAACTTTCGTGAGAAATATCCACCACGTGAATCAAAAGATCTGCTTCACGCACCTCATCCAACGTAGATTTGAACGATTCTACAAGCTGAGTAGGCAATTTTCTGATGAATCCTACCGTATCTGTCAACAAAAACGGAAGATTTCCGATTACGACTTTTCTTACCGTTGTATCAAGTGTTGCGAATAATTTATTTTCAGCGAAAACATCAGATTTAGACAAAGCATTCATCAACGTAGATTTTCCCACGTTCGTGTATCCTACCAAAGCGGCACGTACAACTTTCCCACGATTGTTTCGTTGGGTTGCCATCTGTTTGTCGATCGTTTTCAGCTTGTCTTTCAATAATGAAATCCTGTCGCGAATGATACGTCTGTCTGTTTCAATTTCCGTTTCACCGGGACCTCTCATCCCGATTCCCCCTTTCTGACGCTCAAGGTGAGTCCACATTCTTGTCAATCGAGGTAAAAGATATTGATATTGAGCCAATTCTACCTGCGTTCTTGCATAAGAAGTCTGTGCTCGCTGAGCAAAAATATCAAGAATAAGATTGGTTCTGTCGAGGATTTTAACTTCAATTTCTTTTTCCAGGTTTTTAAGCTGTGAAGGAGACAATTCGTCGTCAAAAATAACAGTTCCTATCTCGTTTTCTTTTACGTATTCTTTTATTTCCTGAGCTTTCCCGCTCCCGATAAAGGTTTTGGAATCCGGCTGCGTTAATTTCTGAGTAAAACGTCTGTCTACTGTAGCTCCGGCTGTAAAGGCCAAAAACTCCAGCTCATCCATATATTCCTGAAGCTTATCTTCATCCTGATGCTGCGTAACAACACCTACCAAAATTGCCTTTTCGTAATTATGTTCTTTCTTTTCTAGCATTAATTCTGTCTATGTTTGTAAGATTTACAAGTTACCATTTTTCGGGAAAAAAACCAAGATGATTTTTTGTGGTAGCTGTTTTTACTGTTAATTTAAATTCATAGTATCATGGGTTCTATATAAATTTAATACCTTTATCCTGTGAATTTGTTTATTTTATAAACGTAATTTGCATGACTATAAAAAACTAACACTGAGAAAACCATGATTGGCAACATACGATGCATAATTATTGAGGATGATGAACTGGATAGACTGGTTCTGCATCAGCATGTTAAGCAGTTTGAAAACATTTCTGTTGTCGGCTCTTTTGATTCTGCTGAAAAAGCCATTCCGTTTCTTAATACGCCAATCGACCTTATTATTTTAGATATAGATTTACCGGGAATGAGCGGTATTGAATTCAGAAAGATGACGCAAAAAATTCCTGCGTGTATTTTCGTGAGTTCACATCCTGAATACGCGATCAATACATTCGAGGTAGACACCTTTGATTTTATTACAAAACCTTTAAAATCAGAACGTTTCAACTCTTCTATGCAAAAGCTTTTTGATTTTTTTGAAATGAAAGAAAAGTCTGAAAGTTTTGATGCGCTTGTTGGTGAAAATAATATTAGAGTAAAAGAAGGAAACAGCATTTCGCAGATTAGAATCAGCGATATTCTTTATCTGGAAGCCTTGAAAGATTATACCAGAATTGTAACGACAGAGAAAAGGCACTGCATTTTAGATTCTATCGGGAATATTTTGCATAAAAGTTATTTTGGTTCTTTTATTAGAATTCATAGGAGTTACGCCGTTCCGAGACATTTGATCAGAAGTAAAAATACGCATGAAGTAGAATTGGTGCATCAGATAAAATTGCCGATTGGGAGAACTTACAAGAGTAATCTAGACTTTTTTGGAGCTTAATGTAATCGTACTTCCCAGATTTTGTTCAGATTTAACTTCAATTTCCATATCAATTGCTTTTGAAAGATCTCGAATGAGATGTAAACCCAGCCCTTTTTTGGTTCCAATCGTCACACTGTCATCAAATAAAGCCTTGAACTTCTCTGTTGAAGCACCTTCTCCGTTGTCTGTAATACTGATGTAATTTTTATTTTCATCCGAAAAAGCCTTCCAAAGAATTATTTTATCGCCTTCTTTTTGTTCTAAAACTTTTACGGCGTTGTTGGTTAAATTTCTTGTAATGGTTTTAAGATATTCCTGATCTGTTGAAATGCTCATGTTTTCAGGGAAATCAAATGTAAATTTGATATTTTCCACCCACGAAAAACTTTCTTCAATGTCTTTAAAAATATCTTTAATGAAAACGGTTTTAATATCGGGTGAAAAATTATCCATTTGTCCTTTGCTCCAGAGAAGAAGGTCTTCCATTTGCTGCAGCAGTTTTTCGGAAGCGTTGATGACTTTGTTTTCAAGACGGTTTTTGGTTTCGTCGTCCATGATTTCGGGAGCTTCTTTCTGCAAATGAAGAAAGTGAATCAATCCCACAACCGGACTACGAAGATCGTGATTAAGGATTCCAAAAAACTTCATGTTGGTTTTATTGGCTTTATCGAGTTCTGTATTCAGTTTTTGAAGTCGATCGCTGTTCTTTTTCGATTGTTTATATAAGAAAAACATCAAAACTCCAATCGTTAAAAGTGCAAAAAGTCCTAAAATGTAATATAATCTTTCTTGCTCTTTATTTTTGATAATCAGTTTGTTAAATTTAATTTCCTTATTTTTCTGTTCGACAACTTTTTGGCTTTCCAGTTTTGCCATTTCGTTTTTTCTGCCTTGAGAATAAATAGAATCCCGTGTATTGTAATATTCCTGAATATTTTGAGCGTAATCATCAAGATCACCTTTTAGTCTGCTTAATTCTGACATTCCAAGATAATTGAACATCACCCATTGTTTATTATTATTGTTTGCGGCAATATTTTTACTGATATCAAATTCTTTTCGGGCTTCTTTTAAAAGCTGATCCTTACTCCATTTCAGCTGATTATGATACTTTTCGTACTGTTTGTAAAAATCCAGATACGTATAAGCGATATTGTAATGATTGGCGACGGACATATAATGATTGGGCGAAGTTTTGTCCCAAATTTCCTGTGCTTTCAACTGCATTTGGTAGCTTTCCATCAATTTGCTGACATCGAGAAGCGACCAGTTTGTAAAAAGCCAAGCCTGTCCGTATTCGTTTTGAGTTTTTTTGAAATATTGATAGGCTTTTTCAAAATTAATCTGAGCTTCTTTTATATTTCCGAGACTTCTGTCGATTTCCGCCAAAACACCGTGACAAAATCCCAATGCTTCCGGTGAATTAGATTCTTGGGCAGCTTTCAAAGCTTTATTGATGTTTTCGTAAGATTTTTCTTTATTAGATTCATCCAAATAAAGAAAAGCCAGACTTCTGTACGCGGAATTGACGATCCAAAGATTTTTACTTTTCGTACCTAAATCAATTGATTTTAAATAATTTTTGACAGCTTCTGCATGTTCTCCTTTTTGATGAGAAAGCCTTCCGAACATGTAATAATTGTCCGCCAAAGTGTATTCATCTTTGTTTTTTGTATTAATATTGAAGGATTCCTGATTGTATTTAAAAGCCCGACTGATTTTATTTTTTTCGGTATAATAACTTACCAAGCCCAAAAAAGCTTTCCCTTTTCGGGAGTTCCATTTGTTTTTTTTAATCAGTTCAAGATTCTTTTGCGTATAAAAAAGGCAACTGTCGGGATTATAAATTCTGTAAATATTGACTAAACTTTGCTGTAGCGCAAAACGTTTTTCTTCAGAAGGATTTGTTTTCAGTTCTTTTTTGAAGAATTCAAGCTTAGAAAACTCTTGCGGAAATAATAGTAACGGCAAGAACAAGAAAAACAGTGTAAATCTTGTAATCATAATACATTATTTTCACTAAGATAATATTTTATTAGATGTCATTCGTCGATTTTTTTCGTCGTTCATCTATTTTAAAAATATCCACCTTTCATATGTGGTAATTTAGCCATTCAGAATTCTCTTTAAAATTTTGACATAACCAATTAATAACCACAAAACCATTTTATATGAAAAGAACATCTATTCAATGCTTCTTTCTCATGCTTTTCCTGGTCCCCATCTCTTTGCTGAAAGCGCAATCGGCAGTTTTGGCAACAGGAGCAAACGCTACAGGAAGTAACGGCTCGGTTTCTTATAGTGTAGGGCAGGTTGCTTATCTCGTAAAGGGAAGTAACCGTCAGGTTTCTGAAGGCGTACAACAGGTCTTCGAAATTACTACACTTGCAACCAATGAAATCTCAAATTCAACTGAAGAAGGCATTTTACTGTATCCTAATCCTTTTAAAGATTATTTGTATCTGGACTTTACCACAAATAATTTCAAAGGTTCAGAGTATCAACTTTTTGATTCTCAGGGAAAATTAATTAAAACAGATAAAATAAGTCAGTCTAAATCTGAATTCAATTTTTCTTATCTGCCATCTGCGATGTATATCATCAGGATAAATCAGGAAGGTAAAAACATCAAAACATTTAAAATCATTAAAAAATAACAACCATGAAAAAAATATTAATCACGGCGGGACTTCTGCTTGGCACACATCTGGCCTTTGCACAAGCACCCGAAAAAATGAGCTATCAAGCGATCATTAGAAATACAACAGGACAGGTATTACAAAACCAAAGTATCGGAGTAAGAGTAAGCGTTCTACAGGGTTCGCCTGCAGGAACGGTAGTTTATTCTGAAAGACTTACGGGAAGCACCAACACAAATGGTCTTATCACCATGGAAATCGGTACGGGAACTGTACTTACAGGAACTTTTAATACGATTAACTGGCCAACGGGAAGTTATTATTTAAAAACAGAAACTGACCCGGCTGGAGGAACAAACTATACGATTACAGGAACAAGCCAGTTGCTAAGCGTTCCTTATGCCATGTTTGCTAAATCAGCAGGTGCTTTAAGCGGTGGCGGAACTTTTACAATTCCTTATACGAATACAGTTAATAATGCATCCACTCTTTTCTCTTTAACCAATGACGGCGACGGAACTTCTATAGAAGGAAACAATACTACAACTTCATCAAGTATTGCTGCTGTTCGAGGTATCGTTACTAATGTATCTCCGGGAGGATTTTCTTCGGGAGTTCGAGGGATCAATAACGGAACCGGAGGTTTAGGTGTCGGTGTTTGGGGAAGCCAGAACGGAAGTGGATGGGGAGTTTACGGTGTTACACCAACAGGTTTGGGAGTTTACGGAAATTCATCAGGAGCAGGATACGGAGTATATGCCAACAGTAATACAGGAACTGGTCTTAATGCGACCAGTACCAATGGGGTTGCAGCCAATATTTCATTATCAAATAATGCAAATGCCAATAATGTACTTAATGCTTCCACTTTAGGAAACGGAACCGTTATTAATGTAACCACTTCAGGAAGTGGAGCCGGTGTTTTAAGTTCTACAGGAAGCGGTTTTGCAGTACATGGAATTACCAGTCAGCAAACTTCTGCCGGTGTTATCGCCGATAATAACGGAGGCGGTGAAGCTGTCGTAGGTAGAAATACCAGTGACATTGCAGGAGCTGTTGTAGGTAGAAATGACGGTGGAGGTTATGGAGTAAGAGGTTTTGTTGCAACCAATGCTACAGGAACATCTGTTGGTGTTTTAGGACAAGTTGGACAAAACAGTGGTAAAGGTCGTGCAGGAAGATTCGAAAATTTAAACGCTGCGAATGACAGAAACACTTTCGAAGTAGAATCAAACAGTACAGGAAATATTCCTGATAATACATTAGGAAATGTTGCGTCTTTCCTTTCAAATAATACAAACAGTGTAAGTGCAGCCGTAAGAGGTGAAACCAAAACTATTTTCGGAAACTTTGGTGCAGCTGGACTTTTCGGTGTAGCTTCAGGAACCGGAGGATTCGGAGGTCTTTTCTTTGCTTCAAACGTTTCAGGAAACGGACGTGCTTTAGTTGCAATAACAGATGGGAATGGTGATGCCATCGTCGCCAATGCAGGAAAAGACGGTGATGCAATAGAAGCCAATATAGACGGAGCAGGTCGTGCAATTTATGGCTGGACTCCTACATTCAGTTTAGGGAAACCTGCTGAATTTCAGAATTTTAATACATCAAATACAAACGCTGTAGTAACCGCTAAAACAGTCGGAAACGGTATGGCAGGAGATTTCTTTGTAGACAATACTGGTGGAACTTCAGCTGCTGTACACGGAAAAGTAAATTCTCAGTTTGCTAACTTCGGAACTGCAGGAGTTTACGGTGAATCTACAGGAACAGGCGGTTTTGCAGGTTTATTCTATCAAAGTAATGCAGGTGGAAACGGACCTGCTTTAATTGCGCTTACAGAAGGAAACGGAAACGGGATTACTGCAAATGCAGGCGGAAGTGGTGATGGTGTAGAAGCTACAGTAGATGGAACGGGTTCTGCTATTTATGGTTGGGTTCCTAATTTCGGGACTGGTAGAGCGGGATATTTCAGAAACTTTAATAATGCTAATGGACAACCGGTAGTGAATATAACCACAACTGGTACAGGATCTACTTTACTCATTAATCATCAGGGACCATCGGGTAGTATTGCCACTTATCAGAGTGCATCAACCAACGTTGCCCGTATCGATAAAACAGGAAAAGGATTTTTTAACGGAGGTACACAAAACAGTGGAGCCGATTTAGCAGAAGCTTTCGATGTAGAAGGGAATACTTCAGAATACGAACCGGGAGATATCTTAATTATTTCAACAGATTCGGACAGAACAGTAGAAAAATCTTCAAAACCTTACTCAAACCTTGTTGCGGGAGTTTATGCTACAAAACCGGGAGTGCTTTTAACAGAAGAAAATATAGACTCAGAACTGATCGGAAAGGTTCCGATGGGAGTAATCGGGGTAATTCCTACGAAAGTTTGTCTTGAAGGTGGAAATATTAAAAGAGGAGATCTTTTAGTGACTTCATCAAAATCGGGAGTTGCGATGAGAGCCAATCCTAAAAAAGTAAAAATAGGACAGGTAATCGGAAAAGCGCTTCAGGATTATGACCAAAACGGAATCGGAAAAATCAAAGTATTAGTAAACATTAAATAAACGATCATGAAATCACTATATATCATTGCATTTTTAGCGTTAAGCTTAAATATTTATGCCCAGGAAAACAAGAAGGTTTCAGAACTTGAAGATCAGGCACAAGTTGTAAAGCAGGCTAAAGAAAATGAGGCTCAAATGGCAAAATTGTCTTTGGAAAATGCTCCTCAAAAGAAAGCTTCAACAGGGTTGGCTTCTGACCAAGGTCTTGAAGTGAAAAATAAAGAGACAAAAACTCAGCCTGTCGTTGCAGCTGCAAACTCAGGGAAATTGTTGCCCAATACAGCGACTATTGAAGAAATAAAAGCTAGTATACCCAACAGAAAAGCGGCAAACCATGCAGCCAAAACTTCAAGTAGCACCGTACAAGGTTTACCAAGTACAGCGACTTTGGCTGAAATAAAAAAAACTATTCCGAAAAACTAATAACAACAACTAGATTTTTCAACAAAAAGAAAGTCCACCTAACAAGGTGGACTTTTTCTATTTAAATTTTTATTAAAATTAATCCCAATCTGCGGCAATAAACTTCATCGAATTTCCTTTATCATCAGTGAATGTCAAAAAGTGCCCTTCAATTTTATAGTTCGTCATATCTTTAAAACTCTTGGAAAAATCGCTTTCCAGTTTCATATTCAGACAAGCCTTCATCGTTGAACCCATTTCGGAGATTGTTACTTTACCGTCTTTTTTAAATTCAGAAGAGAAAAACATATTGTTGCAGCCCATAAAAGCTCCACCTTTAATTTTTCCGTTTTCGATTGCTGAGGTTAAATTGATTTTAGCATTGCTTTTAATTAAATCTTGTTTAGCATAATTTTCAAAAGAAACCAACATCCATTCTCTTTGGATTTGAGGATTTTTTGTGGGAACTGAAGAACAATTAAAGACAAAACTTAGACATAAAACGGCTAAAACCGTAAATAATATTTTTTTCATAACCCATTCTCATCCATTTTCATACCATCACAGATAGGAGAGAGTAAAAATTTTAGTAAATTAGCAACACAAAAATTATTTTATAAAATGAAAAGAATATTACTACTATTCACTTTCCTTTTAAGTTTTGTTCAAATGAGGGCAGACGAGGGAATGTGGCTGTTAATGCTCGTAAAAAGACTTAATGGTGTAGATATGCAAAAAGAAGGTTTGCATCTTACGCCTGAAGAAATTTATTCTGTCAACAATTCAAGCTTGAAAGATGCAATCGTAAGTTTCGGTGGTTTCTGTACAGGAGAGATTGTTTCCAGCCAAGGTCTTATTTTCACAAACCACCACTGTGGTTATGGTGCTGTAGCTGCGGCTTCTACACCGGAAAAAGACTACCTGAAGAACGGGTTCTGGGCAATGAAGCAAAAAGACGAATTCAATGCAAAAGATCTTTATGTAAGATTTTTGGTAAGAATGGATGATGCTTCACAGAGAATCAATTCTAAACTAAACAACAACATGTCTGCTGCAGAGAGAAAAGCTGTGATCGATGCTGAAACTAAAGCAATCCAGTCTGAAAACTCTGAAAACGGAAAATATACTGTAGTAGTAAGAGATTTCTTCAACGGAAACGAGTTCTATTATTTTGTTTATCAAGATTACAAAGACATCAGATTGGTGGGAGCTCCGCCTTCATCATTAGGAAAATTTGGTGGTGATACAGATAACTGGGAGTGGCCGAGACATACTGCAGACTTTACAGTTTTCAGAGTGTATGCTGATGCTGCAGGAAACCCTGCTGAATTTGCTCCTACAAACGTTCCTTTAAAGCCTAAACATTTCTTACCTGTTTCTCTTAAAGGAGTGAAACCGGGAGATTTCTCAATGATCTTGGGATATCCGGGAAGAACAAACCGTTATTTGACTTCTTACGGAATTCAACAAATGGTAGGTAAAGATTATCCGGCTTGGGTTGAAGCTTCTAAATTGGCAATGGATGTAATGAAGAAGTACATGGATAAAGATAAAGGAACTCAACTTAACTATGCTTCTCAGTACGCTTCTGTAGCAAACTACTGGAAAAATAGACAAGGAACAATTGATGCCGTTATCAAAAACGGAACAATTACGGAAAAACAAGCGATCGAAGAAAAATTCAAAACATGGGCTGTACAACCTGCAAATATTGCTGAGTACGAAACAGTTTTAGAAGATATAGGTATTTATTATAAGCAGACTTCTGACAGAAATGTTGAAAGAAACTATGCTTCTCAACTTTTAAGAAATTCTAAATATTTCACTCTTGCATTACAGGTAGGTCCTGTTCTTAGAGCGTATGCTGAGCAGGATATGAAAGGAAGATTAGCAATGAAGCCAAAAGTAGATGCTGCCATTAAAGCGGCTTACGAAAACATCAATACAAAGCTTGAAGGGGAAATGATGAACTCTATGGTGAATCTTTACCAGACAAGAGTGAACAAAGATGTAGCTTCTGAAACAATTATGGGATTAGATGCAAAATCTCTTTCTAATGTTGCTTACTCTTCAATCTTTGCTAATAAAACTTCTGCTACAAACTTTATTTTAAACCCAGACCGTTTAAAATTAGATGCAGATCCGCTTTTGAAAATTGCAAACGGAATTGTTGCTGATCAAAAAGCTTCTGGCGAAAGATTTGTGAAAATTGATGATAATTTTGCTAAAAACAACAGATTATTCTTAGCAGGATTAATGAAGACAATGCCTGAAAAGAAATTCTATCCGGATGCAAACTCTACCATGAGATTAACGTACGGAACTGTAGATAAATTGCCTATCAGAGAAGACAGAAACTACTTCGGTGTTACGGATAACTATTATACAGACATGACGGGTCTTGTAGGAAAATACAAGAAAGGGGACGAAGAATTTGATCTTCCACAAAGAGTAATTGATCTTTATAACATCAAAGATTTCGGTCAGTATGCCGATGCTAAAGGGTATATGCCGGTAAACTTCTTATCAAACAACGATATTACGGGTGGTAACTCTGGTTCTCCGGTAATCGATGGAGACGGAAACCTTATCGGTATCGCATTCGACGGAAACAGTGAGGCTTTAAGTGGTGACATCGTTTTCGAACAAGAATGGCAAAAAACAATCAACGTAGACGTTCGTTTTGTTCTTTGGACAATCGACAAATATGCGGGTGCAAGAAGACTAATTGACGAATTACAATTGGTAAAAGATGCAAACACTCCTGCAGACACAAAGACAAAACCTGCTAGACCAATGAAAGCAGCTAAAAAAGGAAAATAGTCTTTCTGACTAAACAATCTTAATAAAACAGAAACCACCGAAATTTTCGGTGGTTTTTGTTTTTGTAGCCTTTCGGAAAGGCAGAATTTATTGGTTTTTATTATCGTCTTTGTATTACTTAAATCAATTTTTCTAAAATAACTCAACATTTTTTGATAATAAAATAAAGTGATAATAAAATAAACCTTCTTTTTTAATACAGGTTAAACATATTGATTATTAATTAGTTATAATAGAATGTAGAAATAAAATATATTTTTTTGTCAGGATTTAGCGACAATACCGACTGTAATTGTAATATATATAATAATTACAAAAATTTATTTATGAAAAAGAACATTTTTAAAATTGCTACGTTGGCAGTTGGTATTATGACAGCGTTCAGTCTTACATCTTGTGATAATGACGATACAGTAGAATATCCGTCATCAGAAAAAACAATTACATTTGAAAATGTTGTAGTTCCTAAAGATTTTGTTGAAAGTGGAAGTTTCCTTGGTGGGGGAGGTTCCATTATTGCACCGGGAACATCTGCTTCTTTTAAATTTAGTGCAGGAAAAGCACAGTCATTAATGTTTGCAACGATGTACGGAGCTTCAAAAGACTGGTTTTTTGCTTCTCAGCAACCCGGAATCAAGCTATTTGATAGTAGTGGAAATGCAATTACAGGAGACGTTTCTTCACAAGTCCTTTTATGGGATAACGGAACTAAAGATAATACATCAGGACAGGCAGAAAGCAAGGTTATTGCACAGGTTCCTGGGGTAACTGCTTCTCAACTTATGAAATTAAATCTTGCATACGATGATATTTCTTCTGAATTTACATTAACGATCACTAATACATCAGGAGGTACAGCCAATGAGACACCTTTCTCCCCTGGAGCTTGGGCGGTTTCTAATTATAATGGTTCACAATTATTGAATTCTGCACCTTTCTTTACTCCAAATGCAATGTCTAATCCGGAGATTACAGATATCTCTCAAATGGGCGATATTACGAAGATGATAACTAAGCTTACCGCAAACACCGAAATTATGACAGGTCTTTCTCCAGCTTTGGTGGTGGTTTATACGGGAGATAAAAACCCAATTTATGAGCTTGGTCAGCTAGATGCTGGTAAAGGATTAAAAGAACTTTCGCAAATGGGAAATGTTACGAATCTTCAGAATAGCTTAAAAGCATTACCAAATGTAAAAGGCGTTTATGTAGCGGGAAGTGCACCGGTTGCACCAGGAACTAAAGTTATGACTACTTTCCAGTCAAGTCCCGGAGATAAGATTGCTTATGCAACGATGTTCGGATTTTCTAATGACTGGTTTTTTTCTAACGAACAAAGCATCAGTGCCAATACAAAAGGTGATGTTACTTTAAACACGATGTTATTTGATTCAGGAACAGGGATCAGCCAATATCCTGGAGCCGGAAATCATCAGGCTTTATTTGGAGGAACTCCTCAGGCAGAAAGCAAAGTCATTATGAAAGTAGGAAATACATACCCAATTCCTGCCGTTAAAAATATTTTGAAAGTAACTATTAATTAGTCTCATATATAAATTTTCATAATAATAAGGGAAGCTGTCTCACAATAAAAAGTGAGGCAGCTTTTTTTGTCTTTAATTAAAACAAAACATTACTTATACATTCCAAAACTCTCTGTCTAAGCTTCTGTATTGTATCGCTTCAGAAATATGATGAGATAAAATATTTGGAGATTCTTCAAGATCGGCAATTGTTCTGGATACTTTCAAAATTCTGTCAAAAGCTCTTGCCGAAAGATTCAGTTTTTCCATAGCTAATTTGATAAGGTTGAAAGATGCGGAGTCCAGCTCACAAAACTTTTCTATTTCTTTAGGTCCAATTTGTGCATTATAACTTATGTTTAAATCCTTGTACCGCTCACCCTGAATTTCACGGGCAATTAAAACACGTTTCCTGATTTGTTCACTTTTCTCGCCTTTCCGTTTTTCGGTTAATTGCTCAAATTCAACTTTCTGCACTTCAATATGAATATCAATTCTATCTAAAAGAGGACCGGAAAGCTTATTCATATACCTTTGCATTTCGTAAACAGATGAGGTATTATTGGGATCATCAGGAAAAAAGCCACTCGGACTTGGGTTCATCGAAGCAACCAGCATAAAACTTGCAGGATAATTTACCGTAAACCGAGCTCTGGAAATAGTCACTTCACGATCTTCCAAAGGCTGTCTCATCACTTCAAGAACGGTTCTTTTAAATTCAGGCATTTCATCTAAAAATAAAACACCGTTGTGAGCCAGAGAAATTTCTCCGGGTTGAGGATAGCTTCCGCCACCAACCAAAGCAACATCCGATATCGTATGATGAGGTGCACGAAAAGGGCGAACCGTCATGAGTGAAGTTTCTCTACCCATTTTTCCTGCGACAGAATGTATTTTCGTAGTTTCCAGCGCTTCTTTTAATGTTAAAGGAGGCAAAATACTCGGAACTCTTTTGGCAAGCATTGTTTTTCCGCTTCCGGGAGGTCCGATCAGGATGATGTTATGTCCTCCTGCTGCGGCAACTTCCATTGCTCTTTTTGCGGTTTCCTGTCCTTTCACTTCAGAAAAATCAAACGGAAAATCATTAATCTTTTCCTGAAATTCTTTTCTGGTATCGATTACAACTTTTGGAAGCGTTTTTCCTTCATTAAAAAAATCAATAACTTCTTTAATATTTTCTGCGGCATAAACATCAAGACTATTTACAATTGCAGCTTCCCGCGTATTTTGTTTGGGTAGAATAATGCCTTTAAAACCTTCTTCACGAGCCTGAATAGCAATCGGTAAAACGCCCTGAATCGGCTGCAAAGTTCCGTCGAGAGAAAGTTCTCCCATAATAACATAATCCTGAATATTTTCGGCAAGAATCTGATCTGAAGCAGCGAGAATTCCGATGGCAATACTCAAATCATAAGCAGCACCTTCTTTACGGAGATCTGCAGGAGCCATATTGATCGTAATTTTCTTTCCCGGAATTTTATAGCCTACGTTTTTCAAAGCCGCGGAAATTCTGTAACTGCTTTCTTTAATGGCATTGCTGCAACTCCATGAATTGCGCTGCCATAAATTTTGATCAGCATGTGTTGTGTTTATTGTAAATGTAGAAAATTTCTACAAACTATTCGTTTTTCTTATTAAAATTCATTTGAAAGTATAAATCTTAAAATATTATTCATGATTTATTTTAAATAAATATATTTTTTACATTAAAAATAGAAAATTGGTGAAATATTTATTTTGCTGATGAAAAATATAATGCACAGAGCGTGTAAAATTCAAAAAGGCTGTCTCATGAATGAAACAGCCTTTTTTATTATCAATTACTATATATTGTTAAAACTCTATATCAACTTCTAATTTCTCAGCCAAAAGCTTTGAAATTTTTTCTTTTAAAGGCTCAATATCAATGTTTTGCATCGCATCGTTTGCAAATGCATACAACAATAAAGCCTGAGCTTCTTTTTTAGAAATACCTCTTGCTCTCAAATAAAACATCGCATCTTCATTTAATTGACCAACCGTACAACCGTGAGAACATTTCACATCATCTGCAAAAATCTCCAATTGTGGTTTTGTATCAATTTTAGCGCCTTCGCTTAATAAAACGTTGTTGTTTTGCTGATAAGCATTCGTTTTCTGAGCCAATTTATCTACAAATACTTTCCCGTTGAAAACTCCGTGAGAATTTCCGCTGAAAATACCTTTGTAATTCTGATAACTTTCACAGTGTGGCTGATTGTGGTGAACCGCCGTGTGGTGATCTACCAACTGATCTTTCCCGATAATCGTGATTCCGTTCATGAATGAATTGATATTCGATCCATTTTGAATAAAATCAAGGTTGTTTCTTACCAATTTACCTCCGAAAGAAAACGTATTAACCGTCGTTAAACTATCTTTTTCCTGTTTTGCGAAAGTATTGTCAACTAAATAAGAAGTATCATTATCGTTCTGAACTTTGTGCCAATCTGCTTTTGCATTTGGATGAGTGAAAATTTCTGTCACAGAATTTGTCAAAACGTAAGTACTGTCAAAATTGTGGTGACTTTCAATGATCTCCACTTTTGCACCTTCCTCTACTATTAATAAATTTCTCGTGTTGTAGAAGGTATTTTCTTCCTGATTTTGAGAAATATAGAAAACGTGAATTGGTTTTTCAATTACCACATTTTTAGGAACTTTCAAAAAGAAACCATACTTGCAATACGCCTGATTTAAATTCGTGAAAGCAGATTTGTCTGAAGCAATTGTATTAAAATATTGATCGAAGATATCTCTGTGCTTATCATCATTCAAGGCATAATTGAATGAAAGAAACTCTACGTTTTCAATCGAAACTTTTGATAATTCTTTGCGAAGTTTACCGTTCACAAAAGTAATCCAGTCAAAATTTTCTTCACCGAGATGCAAGTCTTCCAACTGCTCTTTGGTGATATTATGACTTTCTTTCGGGAAAAAGTTATATCCTTTTTCAGTAATCTCCTTTAGGTTGGTATATCTATATTCTTCGTCTTTTTTTGTCGGAAAACCAAGTTTTTCAAATCTTCGAAGAGCAGCTTTTCTATCATCATCCAGAAATCTGTGACGAAGACTCTCCAAAAATTCACCGTGATTTTCTATAATTTGTTCTTTTAATGCCATTACTGGTATATCTGTGGTTTGCACCATTTTTTTCTTTTTATTTGGCTGAAATCTGTCATTCCGAAGAATGGATAATATATTAAACCAGAGATTCCACTTTTATTAAACTTAAAAAATAATAAGACTGAAATGTATAAATCTCTGAATTTTTTTGCTCTTTTAATTAATTTAAAAGCCAGTCGTACCCTTTTTCTTCCAGTTCCAAAGCAAGAGATTTGTCACCGGTTTTGATGATTTTTCCGTTTGCTAAAACGTGAACGAAGTCAGGTTGAATATAGTTAAGCAATCTTTGATAGTGAGTAATCAAAAGCACTGCATTCCCTTCATTTTTAAAAGCATTTACACCGTCTGCAACGATTCTCAATGCATCAATGTCTAATCCTGAATCGGTTTCATCAAGAATAGCCAATTTCGGATTAAGCATCATCATCTGGAAGATCTCATTTCTTTTCTTTTCACCTCCCGAAAAACCTTCGTTCAATGATCTTGAAAGGAAATCTTTTTTAATACCCAATTGCTCAGATTTCTCACGAATCATCGCCAACATTTCTTTTGCAGGCATTTCGGATAATCCTTTTGCTTTTCTGTTCTCGTTCATCGCAGCTTTGATGAAGTTGGTCACAGAAACCCCCGGAATTTCTACCGGATACTGGAAAGAAAGGAAAATACCTTTGTGAGCTCTATCTTCAGGAGCATCTTCGATGATGTCTTCACCTTCAAAAAAGATCTCTCCGTCTGTAACTTCGTAATCTTCTTTCCCTGCAATCACAGAAGAAAGCGTAGATTTTCCGGCTCCGTTCGGTCCCATGATGGCATGAACTTCACCCGGCTTTATTTCAAGATTGATACCTTTTAAAATTTCTGCGCCGTCTTCAATTTTGGCGTGCAAGTTTTTTATATTTAACATACATTTAAATTTATCGCAAGGCTAGACTAAGATTTTTTTAATCTCCTTTGCTTTTTTAAGATAAACAAAGGCGCTAACGCTTATCAATGAAATACTATTTCGTTTTTATTTTTTTAACATTAAGAATTTAAGTTAATTCTAATGTATCATTTTGTCATTTCGACGAATGAGAAATCTATTAAACATGAGATTCTTCACTCTATTTCATTTCGCTCAGAATGACATTTCGCTCATATTTAAGCGAATTAAAATTTTATCCTACAGATCCCTCCAAAGAAATCTCAAGTAGTTTTTGAGCTTCAATAGCGAATTCCATTGGTAATTTATTTAGAACTTCTTTACTGAAACCATTTACAATCAAAGCGATTGCTTTTTCGGTACTGATACCTCTTTGGTTACAATAGAAAATCTGGTCTTCACCGATTTTCGAAGTTGTTGCTTCATGTTCCAATTGTGCGGTAGGATCTTTGATCTCGATATAAGGGAAAGTATGTGCTCCACACTCATTACCCATCAATAAAGAATCACACTGAGAGAAATTTCTCGCTCCTTTTGCAGTTGGCATTACTTTTACCAAACCTCTGTATGAATTCTGAGATTTTCCTGCAGAAATACCTTTAGAAATAATCGTGGATCTCGTATTTTTCCCGATGTGGATCATTTTCGTTCCTGTATCTGCATATTGGTGATTGTTGGTCACGGCAATAGAGTAGAACTCACCGATTGAATTGTCACCTTTCAAGATACAAGAAGGATATTTCCAAGTTACGGCAGAACCTGTTTCTACCTGTGTCCAAGAGATTTTTGCATTTTTTTCGCAAAGTCCTCTTTTCGTTACAAAATTGAAAACTCCACCTTTTCCTTCTTCATTTCCCGGATACCAGTTTTGAACAGTTGAATATTTAATTTCAGCACCATCCATTGCAATAAGCTCAACAACCGCAGCGTGAAGCTGGTTTTCGTCTCTCGACGGAGCGGTACAACCTTCAAGATAAGAAACGTAACTTCCTTCATCTGCAATCACAAGTGTTCTTTCAAACTGACCTGTTCCTGCCTGATTGATACGGAAATACGTAGATAATTCCATCGGACATTTTACGCCTTTTGGAATATAGCAGAAACTTCCGTCAGAAAATACTGCGGAATTCAATGCTGCATAAAAATTATCTCCTCTCGGAACTACTTTTCCAAGATATTTTCTTACTAAATCAGGATGATTTTTAATAGCTTCAGAGATAGAGCAGAAAATAATTCCTTTTTCCATCAAGGTGTCCTGAAAAGTGGTCTTTACAGAAACTGAATCTATTACGATATCTACAGCAACTCCTGAAAGTCTTTTTTGTTCCTCGATATTGATTCCTAATTTTGCAAAAGTTGCCAATAATTCCGGATCTACTTCATCTAAGCTATCCAATTCAGGTTTTGCTTTCGGTGCCGCATAATATTTAATCGCCTGAAAATCGGGTTTTGTATATTTAATGTTTGCCCATTCCGGCTCAATCATTTTCAACCAAATTTTGAAAGACTCTAAACGCCATTCTGTCATCCATTCCGGTTCCTCTTTTTTAGCAGAGATTGCACGAACGATGTCTTCATTTAAACCAATTGGAAAATCTTCGTAATCGATTTTTGTTTCCCAACCGAATTCATACTTTTTATTTTCTAAATCGACTCTTAAGTCGTCTTCAGTATATTTACTCATTTTAATAAATTATAGAATTTAGACCTTAATGTTAGTTTTTGCGATCTGCCAATTTCTAACCTTTAGCTTCTAATTTCTAATTATAAAGAAAAACTCTCTCCACAACCACACGTTCTGGATGCATTAGGATTGTTGAAAACAAACCCCTTTCCGTTTAATCCTCCTGAATATTCAAGAACTGTTCCTGCAAGATAAAGGATAGCTTTTTTTTCAACAACGATTTTCACGTCATTGTCTTCAAAAATTTGATCTGTGTCTGTTTTTTGATTGTCGAATCCCAAAACATACTCTAACCCAGAACATCCTCCACTTTTTACCCCTACTCTTATATAATCTTCAGCAGGGTTGAAGCCATCCTCCGTCATAAGTTGGATCGCTTTTGCCTTTGCTTGGTCTGATACTTTTATCATTGTATTTATTTAGAATGATTTAATAGTGCAAAAATACGAACTAATTTCCGCAATCTCAAATCGAAGATATCTATTTTAATGATTCCGATCTTATTAACTCTATTTTAACGATAATTGAAAATGTTAAAATTGTATAAATTTTCTTGCAAAACCGCTGAGACTCTGTTTTTGATTTAACTTTGAATCATATTATTCATCTATAAAGAAAATTAACAATGAGACAAAAATTACTTGGTTTTTTTGTATTGTTTATAGTAGCAATGTCGCATGGGCAGACTACAAGATACGTTTATGAAACTTCTGTAAATCCGGATTCAATTAATCTGGTAAGCATGAAGATCGAAAAAACGTTTCTCGATGTTAAAGGCAGTAAATCTTTATTCATCAGTGAAAATAAATTAATAAAAGATTCTCTTTTTGCTTCTTTTAAACCTGACGAAAAAGAAAATAATAAAAAAGAAGGGAAAGATTTATCAAAATCGGGAACGAAAAAGCATATCGAGCCCACTTTTTTTGAATATTTCATCACTAAAAGTATTCCTGAGCAAAAGGTTTATTACTATGACAGAGTAGGTGGGAAGCAAATTTATTATCAGGAAGACCGACCGATAAAATGGGAAATAACAAACGATGTTGAAAAACAAAACGGGTATTCTGCCCAAAAAGCGACGGTAAATTTTGGAGGCAGAATCTGGACGGCGTGGTTTACAAAAGATATAAATGTTTCAGACGGACCTTATAAATTCTCCGGATTACCGGGACTCATTGTGAAACTGGAAGACGAGAACGGAGATTATAAATTTGATCTTGTTAAAAAAATTACCGTTCAAAATGCTTTTGAAGAACCCATAAGTTCTGAAGCTAAACAAAGTACAAGAATTAATTTCCACGGAGATAAAGCCGCATTGGCATTAGAAGTTAAAAGTGGAAAATCTATGGCAGGAAATAAAAGTGGACAAATGCAGGATTTTGACGGTGGCGGAAGACAAGGAGGAGGAATGAATGGCGGCGGAATGGGCGGAATGAGAGGTGGCGGTGGTCACGGCGGTGGCGGTGGAATGCACCGAGGAGGAATGGGTGGAGGAAATGGTTTCCAGATGCAAGGTTTCTACCCAAGACGGAGGTTCTTTTAGCGGCGGAAGTCAAAACCCAATTGAATTAAAATAAATAAGATAATATAAATGAAAAAATTAGGCGTTATTGCTTTAGCGTTATTCATGCAGACTGCGTTTGCGCAAACCAACAGATTTGTGTATCAGGTTACCATGAAACCCGACGCTTCTAATAAAAGCGATGTTAAAACAGAAAATGCATACCTAGATATTTCTCCTGAAAAATCTGTTTTTTATTCTGAAAACAGGATTAAAAGAGATTCTATCATGCAGGCGACTTTTCAAAGTGGCGGAGCGAGAAGTTTCAACAGAGATCAAATGGAAGGTTTAAGATCGAATATCAATTATTCTATCGAAAAAGATAAAAAAAATCAAAAAACAACTTTCAAAGACAGAATAGGCAGAGATGCTTATACGTATGAGGAAGACAGACCCATCAACTGGAAAATCTCTTCTGAAACCACAAAAATAGGGGAGTACAAAGTACAGAAAGCTGAAGCGGATTTCGGAGGGAGAAAATGGACGGCTTGGTTTACAACAGATTTGCCTTATCAGGATGGACCGTATAAATTCGGGGGACTTCCAGGATTAATTGTAAAAGCGGAAGATGATAAAGGAGAATATTCTTTTGATTTAATGAAAAACTATAAAATCGCTGATTTCCCAACTTTAAACCAATTTGGAAATACCATTAAAGTAAAAAGAGGAGATTATGTGAAACAGCAGAAAAAATTCCAGGAAGATCCGATGTCGTTTATGACTCAAGGTGGAGGTGGTGGTCCCATGAGAATTGGCGGCGGAGGAGGAAACCGTGGCGGAGGCGGTGGTGGAAACCAAAATCCTGCCGATATGAGAAAAAGAATGGAGGAGAGAGTGAAAGATGATGCTAAGAAAAATAGTAATCCGATCGAATTACAATAAAAAATTAAGCCATCCTTTTTTAAGGGATGGCTTAATAACAAATATTTACTTTAATGATGATGATGATTCTTATTGTAAATACAGATCCGGAGATTCTGCATTAGTAATGGCAAAAGATGAATATCCTGAATTGCTACCTCCTAATAATCTCACACTTTCAACTAGACCATCATTATCCGTCAATTGTTCCATTCTTACGGATAAAGTAAACTTTTCACCTGCTTTTCCGGAGATAAAGAGTGTGCTTGCCTGAAGTGAAGTTTGGTCGTTACTAGATGTTCCAGTCGCAGGACGGATATAAAACTGAGTTCTAAAAAAATCAAACACTGACGTAACATTGTTCAGATCAGTTTTGTCAACTTTGAACTGAACTTTCATAAATGCATTCGATGTGGCTCTGGTTGCAATAGAATTAAAGGTGACATTAAATGCAGGTCTTACCAAAAGGGCGAAAATACCGTCTTTTGGCAATGTGATTTCTGTAGAATGTGTTGGGCTTGTGAAGCTCTTAAACTCAATTGTTTTAAAGGTATACAAAGGAACTGTGGGACTGTAGACCATATATTGATCAGTAACTCCGTTTTCATACGCCATCATATAGGCAGGATTCGTTAAGACAGCGTCGGTTTTTTTTGTATTGGTAGCCAAATACCATTTAGGACTTGATGGCGTTCCTACATTTACATATAGCCCTTCTTCTATGTTTGTGGAAGATGGTTTGTATATCATCAATCCTTTTGCTGGATTGGGGATCGTAACCGCATCTGTGACAGACGTAATTTCAACTCTTGGGAAAAGTGTTCCTTTGTTATCAGAATGAATATCAAGTGCAGAAACTTGAGTCAGGAGTTGTTGTGTTGATACCAACTTGACTGAACATCAGATTACAAATTAAAGTACTCGAAATAATAAATAATTTTTTCATTGTTTTTTTTGTTTAATGTTAAATTTTTTTGGTTTTTAACTTGCTTGGGATGTTAATAACTTTTTTTTTCATCGTCTTGATGTTTTTAGTGTGTGTGTGTTTTGAATGAAATATAATCAAACATATTGCCTGATACCTTTTGCAAAACTACTCTTAACATGAGGTTAAAAACAAACAATATATCGATAATATTCCAGAATATTATCGACATTAAAGTTGCAATTGGTTAATATTTAGATTTTTAGAGTTTTGTTGCGAGTGGTTGCTTTTTTAAAGAAGAAATGAATTTCGAAGGAGAAAGTCCTGTTTCCTGCATAAATATTTTAGCAAAATAACCACTGGATGAAAAGCCAGCCAATTCTGAAAAATACTGAATTTTATATTTCAAGTGTACGGGGTCTTCATAGAAGTATTCTAAAATAAAATGAATTTTCAATCCGTTGATATAATCACTATAGCTTTTTTTTCGATACTTTTTGATGAGATAATTCGTATATTTTGTATTGGTATTGAGTAAATGGGCAAGATCGCTCAACGTGAAGTTTTTTGTGGTAAATTGTTTTCCTTTTTCAAATTCATTCAGCTTTTGTAAGAGCTCGGCTTCCTTTTGTTCAGACATTATTCTTGAGCCTGTTTTGTCGATTATTTCCTTTATGGGTAAAATGCCAACAGTATTTTGTGTACCTGTACGAGCTTTCTTTTTTTTGAGACTCTCTTCTAATGTTTTATTAATTTTATTGAACTTTTCCCGGTTTCTTTTTTCTCTTTTTATGTGAAAATATACCAATGTAAAAATTGCAAACATTAATAAGCCGACCATAACCAGCAAAATATTTTTAGATTTGCTCAAAGATTCAGCTTTTTTATGTTGTACAGCACTTTCCACAGATATTGTCTGAGTTCTATGTTCTTTTAAGCTGTCTCTTAATTTTACAAAATCATCAAAAAGCTTATTCTTTACTGCATTACTATCAATATCGGCTTTCAGGCGCTGTTCTAATATGAGAAGATGCATAGACTTGTATTTGCGGTGTCGTACGGCACCTTCTGCTTTGTCAAAATTTATTCTTGCGCTGTTTACACGGTTTTCTCTTGTATCGATTAATGCCTTAGATAGAAAATACAACTCAAACTTTTCCTCAAGATAAGGTTTGATATCTTTGTCCTCATACATTTTTTCATACCTTAAGACCTGTTTTTTAGCCGATACAAAATCTCCACAGGCAATACATTCAAACGAGAGATAGGCTCTCAGTTTAGAAAGAATCATATACATCGAAGTGAGTATATTTTTTGGTTCTTTATTTTTCTTAGCAATGTCAATATTGCTGAGATAAAGTTTAATGGTCTTTTCTTTTACGGGTATATCCTGGCAATATTTCTTATCATCAAATAAAAGCAACGACTCAAAAAGTAAAACTTTAGAATAATAATCTTGGTTATTAAGCTGCTTCGTCATTTTCTTTAATTCTGTCAATTGCTCATAAGCTTGAGGCATTAAACCTGTTTTTTTATAGCCGAGTCCTATAAGATAATTCATCGCAAAACGCTCTTTTTCTATATTTAGCTTTTTAAGTATAGAATCCGATTTTTTTGCAAAAAAAATGGCTTTAGCAAAATTTTCTTTTCTTCCGTATCCACTTGCTATGTTGAAATACCCCACAGAAATATCATACTGGTTCTTTGAAACACTGAGTATTTGCTCTCCCACAGAAATCATTCTATCTGGGTCTGAAAGTCTTTCTTGATTCAAATCAAAAACCTCTTTGCTTAAAAGCTTAGCATATGATTGTGCAAAACAAAAATTACTAAGCAAACACAGTAATAAAATAATAAATTTTTTCATGATGTGATTTTCCCTACCTAAACATACTCAAAAGTAGAGTTATTTTCTTAATAATTTATTATTTGCTGGAATAAATTTGTTGAAATATATGAAATTCGGATGCTTGGTTTTGGGCAATTCCCTAGATTACAAATTAACAGTTAAACTTCTGATCTATATCATTATAAAAGATAATAATTTGAATATAACCATTAGAAATTAATGAATAATGTTGTGGATTTTAAAAGGAAATATAAAAGGATTCAGGAAACAAAAAATCGATCGATTTTACCAACCATCGATTCATTTTATTATGCAGGAATATGGTGTGAAATGTAAAATATAAAGCTAGCGTAAATGAACCTGAGAATTTAAGCATAAACTCAAAGGCTCGGATTATAAAATCCTGCCGATATGAGAAAAAGAATGGAGGAGAGAGTGAAAGATGATGCTAAGAAAAACAGTAATCCGATCGAATTACAATAAAACAAATCCCTGAAGAAACTCTTCAGGGATTTTTATTTTTATATGATTTAAATTAATTATTTCAAAAGCTGATTAAAAGTATCGCCTTGTCGCATGTCTCCGGTGTTGTAGCCTTTCATGAACCATTCTTTACGTTGCGCAGAAGAACCGTGTGTAAAGCTTTCCTGATTCACATATCCTTGTGATCTTTTCTGAATATTATCGTCTCCAACCGCTTCTGCAGCATCCATCGCAGACTGAATATCTCCGGGTTCTAAAATATGTTCTCTGCTATCGGTTTGTTTCGCCCAAAGTCCGGCATAAAAATCTGCCTGAAGTTCTGTGGCAACAGAAACTCTGTTGAGTTGTGACTCCGAATAATTTCCGCTTGTTCTTGCTTTATTGGTTTCATCTAAGACTCCCAAAAGATTCTGAACATGATGTCCCATTTCGTGAGCCATAACATAAGCAATCGAGAACTCTGTCACTTTTGCACCAAATTGTTGCTCCAGTTCCTTAAAGAAACTCATATCCATATAAACGGTTTGATCTGCAGGACAATAAAAAGGTCCCATCGCAGATTGTGCCGTTCCGCAACCGGATTGTGTTGCGCTTTCAAACAAAACTACTTTTGCAGGCGTATATTTCAAGCCGTTTTCTGCGAACACTTTCGTCCATGTTTGCTCGTTTTCGGCGGTCACCATTTTCACGAAGTCACGAACCTTAAGTTCAGAAGGAGTTAAATCTCTTTGTTCTGTTCTTGCAGAGTTCGTTCCCGTATTTCCCGAAGAAAGTACAGCTGAAGGATCTCCGCCTAAGAAAAATATAATTGCAGCAATAATAAGGGTTCCCAATCCGCCTCCTACAACGGCTCCACCGCCGATTCCGCGTCTGTCGTCCACATTATCGCTTCTGTCGTCTGTCCATTTCATAGTTTGTATTTATTTGTATGTAAATTTAAAAATTTAAAGCATACTTTCTATGAATGAAGAAAATATTTTTGTCATTAATTAGCGGTTAAGCTGATTCTTTTTCAACCAGAATGAGGTAGACTGATAAGCAGAAATCGTTTCGTCAATACGTTTTTTATTCTGTTCAGGTTCATTTAAATGCTTTTCGTCAAAATAAATATTAAATTCCGGACTCAGATTGTTTTTTTGTTGAGTTAAAGCATATTGTTTTACTTTTCTTAACGGAGAAATGATCGTTAAATAATTATCCTTTACAAATCCTAAATCCTGATACGTTGCAATATAAGCTTTCGGCTGAAACTCTTTTGTGAAAATATCCTGACCCAAAAATTTAGATTGATAATTAAAATTCAACAAACCGAAAAGAGTTGGCATCACATCAATCTGTGACATTGTTTTTGTAAACTTTTGAGGCTGAATAAATCCTTCAGAGAAAATCATAGCCGGAATTCTGTATTTATCCATCGGAAGCTCGGTGTCTCCCGCACTTGAAGCGCAGTGATCTGCAATGATGACGAAAACCGTATTTTTGTACCAATCCTGTTTTTTTGCCATTTCGAAAAACTTACGCAAAGAATAATCGGTGTATTTTACGCCTCCTTCACGAGATTTTGCATCTCCGGGAATATCTATTTTCCCATTCGGATACGTAAAAGGTCGGTGATTGGAAACCGTCATCCAATGATTGAAAAACGGCTTTCCGGATTTTGATTCTGCATTCATCGTCTGGATTGCTTTTTTCGCCATATCTTCATCGGCAACTCCCCAAACGTTGGCAAAAGTGATTTCTTCGGGTTTAAAATTATTTCTGTCGACAATTCCATATCCGTTTCCGGCAAAGAAATCCTGCATATTATCGAAATAACTGTAACCGCCGTATAAAAATTTCACATCATACCCTTTAGATTTGAATACACTTCCGGTCGTGAATTTATTTTTATTGTTCTCTCTTTTTATCACACTTTCTCCTGCAGTCGGCGGAATACAAAGCGTCAAAGCTTCCAGACCACGAACGGTTTCTGTTTCCTGTGGCATAAAGATCGGTAAACATCAACGAACGATCGGCTAAACTATCCAGAAAAGGTGTTATTTTCTGCGTATTTCCGTAATGTTCCAGAAAATCTGCCGATAAACTTTCGATAGAGATTAAGACAACATTTTTCTTTAATTCGGGTTGATCAGGAGTAATATTTCTTTTTAAAACAGGTTGAGAATATTGGCTTAAAAAGTTTTTTTCAGCCTGATTCTGGCTCATTTGAGGATAAAACTGGAAATAATCTAATTCGTTATGCGTAAATGCCCAATAGAATTTGGGTAAACCGTTTGCCTGAATTTCTTCTTCAAAAACATTAGGTGATTTAAAATTTGTCGTAAAACTTAATCCAAACAAGCTGATTGCAATTAAAACTAGAAATGAACCCAATAAAACGAATTTCTGTTTCAGATTCGGAAGCTCCAGAAGTTCATTTTTTGTTTTCTTATAAATGAAAATGGTAATTGAAATGGCAATAGCAAAAATCCCCAAGAATAAAGGAACGACAGGGTAACTTTCCATCACGTTTCCAATGACTTCGTTGGTGTAAATAAGATAATCTACCGCAATGAAATTATATCTTAAGCCAAATTCATTATAAAAGAAATATTCGCTTACCGCATTGAAAACAATTAATACAACATACAGAAAAACAGTGATGAAATACAGGATGTTTCTGATTTTCAAACGTTTTTCCGGTAAGAAAAGCATTAGAGCAGATAAAATTATTTTTAAACCAATAAAAGCCAAAGCAATTTCTGCAATTGAACCTCCATATTGCTTAAAAATATTATTTGGAATGAGTAGAATGTATAAAAATATCAATATTAAAATCCCTAAAATGATCTGTCCGTAAGGCTTTTTGTATTTAGAATTAGATAAAAATAAAAAGTAAAGCGCCAAAAAGGAACTCGCTAAAACGAAAACCAAAGCGTCATTTAGAATTCCGATCAGCAATATTTTTAGTATCTCAAATAATCCAAAACTGGCTGTTGTAATAGGATGGAAGATGAATACCAATCTTACAATTAAAGAAAGAATAAGATAAAAAACTCCTAAATACAGGAAAGGTTTTATTTTTTGAATAAACATTACGTTATGATTATATTAATTTTTACAAATATAGTTGATATATAGAATCATCTAATATAAAACTAAAATGTAATATTAATGATGAATTTTGAAGACATTTAGAATTTTTGTAACTGTTTGAAATAGGTTTTTTATATTTTCTTGATAGTAAAAGTTTTGTATCGAAAGACTTAAGGGGAATACATTATTATTTTTAACGCAAAGATTATATTTACATCTCGCATTATTTTAGAAGGCAAAGGCAAATAAAATTTGCTTCGCAAAGCGTGAAAACAGCGCTTCATCAAATCAACTTGTTGATTCATCTTTGCTCACTTCAATTAAATTACTATTGAATTAAACTTTGCGTAAAAAAATTAGTATTGCTTTTTAAAATGTTTGAATAAAATTTAAACAGGTTCTAAATAATGAATATTTTGTTTCTCAACAAAAAAAAGGACTATAAAAAATAGTCCTTCATATTTTAATTTATAAGAGATCTTAAGAAGAATGTCCGAAGCCGATGTTTCCTTTTCTGTCGGTAAGATTTTTCTTGAAATCGATCATTCTTAAAGCCGTTACTGCTGCTTCAACTCCTTTATTTCCTAAGTCTCCACCGCTTCTTGCGATAGACTGTTCTTTCGTATCGTCTGTCAATACACAGAAAATGGTAGGAGTGTCTGTCATAATGTTACAATCTTTGATTCCCTGAGCAACTGCAGAGCAAACGTAATCGAAGTGAGGTGTTTCTCCACGGATTACACATCCGATGGAAATTACCGCGTCATATTTGCGCTCCTTGCAAAGCTGCATGCTTGCATAATTAAGTTCGAAAGCTCCCGGAACCGGAAAAAGTTTGATATTTTCAGATTTTACCCCTTCTTTTTGAAGGATTTCCAGAGCCGCATCACGAAGATTGTAGGTTACAAAATCATTCCACTCAGAAAAAACAATGCCGATAGAAAATTCATCGGCATTGGTTATATTAAGTGGCTTGTAATCGGAAAGATTAACTGTTGCCATTGTTTAGTAATATTTAGTCATTTCAATATAAGAATCAGACATTCCGTTGTCGTAGTCCTGATATTTTTCGTCAATTGTAGCAAAATATTTTTTAGCTTCCGGCTTTTTATTTAAACCTAGAGCCAAAATACCAGCTTTTCTAGTAAAATAATACGTCGTATAAGGATCGTTGGTCGCAGAAGACGCTTTGTCTAGTAACTGTAAAGCCTCGTCATTCTTATTAAGACCAGATTTTGCATCTGCCATTACACCGAATTTCATTGCCATCATGGTTTTGTTATCAGACGAAAAATTATCTAAAAGATCATATGCCTCCTGGAATTTTCCTTCCTTAAACTTCAAAACCCCTGCGTTGTAAGCAGAAAGTTTACCGATGTTTGTTGCAGAATATTCATTGTAAGTTCCTACAAAACCAGGGTTTGCAGCAGATTTTCCTCCCAATGCTTCTTTATCTTTACCATCGACAAGATTTTTCTGAGCTGCAAGGAAGCTTTTTACAGCCTCTGCATTTTTAGGAGTCACAACAAATTGTTTGTAACCGAAGAAACCCAGAACACCTAAAACAAGTACTCCAAAAACAATAGCTAGTTGTTTAGAGTATTTTTCAAGGAATTTTTCTGTGTTTAAAGCCTCTCTGTCAAGATCTTTAAAAAACTCAACTGTTTCTTTACCCTCTTGCTCGTTTGTAAGTTTTGCCATAAATTATTAAAAATTGAACTGCAAATTTAATTGTTTCTGAGTGATTTACAAAATACTTTGTCAGTATTATTGATTTTATTTAAAGAATTAAATCGAATTGCTATTTATATATCATTAAAACGCTTCGACTCCGCTCTGCGTGACATCTGTGAAATTATATTTTTAGCCATTGTCATGCTGAGCGGAGTCGAAGCATTTATTCTTTATATCAAAAGTTTAATATTCTAAAATATGATAAACTTCTGCATTGAATTTTTTTAATTTTTCCTTTCCGTTCAATTCTTTTAAGCCAATCAGGAAGCTGAATTGAGAAACTGTTGCGCCTTGTTTTTCAACTAATTTTGCTGCGGCTTCCGTAGTTCCTCCTGTTGCCAAAAGATCATCGTGGATGAGAATTCTCTGTCCGGGTTTTATTTGTCCTTCACGGGTTTCGATGATGGCACTTCCGTATTCCAGATCATATTTTTCTGAAATTACCGGTGGTGGAAGTTTTCCGGCTTTTCTAATTAAGATAAACGGAACTTCCAAAGCTACTGCAATCGCAATTCCGAAAAGATAACCGCGGCTTTCGATTCCGCAAACGGCATCCACTTTTCCTTTACTGAACTCAACTAAATCTGCGATCACATCTTCGTACAGTTTAGGATTCAAGAAAATAGGAGAGATGTCTTTGAACTGAATTCCCGGAATCGGAAAATCAGGTATGTTTTCAATCGTTTCCTCTAATTTCTTAATTAAATCTTGCGAAGCCATTTTTTACGGATTGATTTTGTAGCTGGAGATTTTCCAGTCTCCGTTTACATTTTTAAGTCCGAAAGTTACTTTCAGGGAAGTTGTTTTTCCACTTTTATCGGTAACGTCATAAGTAGCATTTACACTTGCAGCACTTGCATTATTGGCATTTGTTGTAATGTTTTTTACACTTACATTTTTCACAGATCCAAACCCTGAGTTTGGATTAGAAAAAGATTCATAGCTTCCCCAACTTGGGTTATTTGCCGAATTGTATGCTGCCTTTAAATTTTGTGAGCTTACATTATTTAAGAAGCTGCTTACTGTATTTTTAGGATCTGCAGGCTGTTTTGGTGCAGCCGGAGTTGTCGCAGGTGTAGTCGTTGCATTTGGATCTGTAGTAGGTACAGTTGCTCCCGGATTATTCGGATCGATTACCGCTGGATCCTGGTTTACAGCTGTTGAATCTACTTTTGGAGCAGCAGGAACTTTCAGTAGAGAAGGATTTACATCCAACCCAATTTTAGTCATTTTGAAAGTTTTTGCCGTAGTTTTTACCGAAATCGTAATATCAATTTTATTATCAACAACCTGAGCTGCAGGAATTGAAGAGAATTTTAAATTAAATCCTTTGAAATTATTATCCTGCATTAAGTTTTTCGCGGTAGAAAGCTTTACACCATTACTGAAAACCTCTAAAGTCGCTTCTAAACCTGCACCGGTAAATGCAACCGGATTTCCGGCATTGTCTACCAATCTTGGTACAATCTGAAGCGCTGTTGGTGCTCCCGCTCCGTCGTCTCCTGTTGGTCTTGTGATGATGCTTAATGAATTTGCTTTTACATCATTCGGATCGCTTTCTTTTGCTTTATCGTCACCGAAGATATTCATTTCTCCTAATGATGGTGGGGCTGTACTTGCCCATTCGATGCCGTTTTTCTGTGCGGTCTGGTCTGCCATTGTCAGGATTTCCGGAACTTTTTTTCCGTTAATCAATTGCCCAAGAGCTTTTAATTCTGCTACATCGCCATCCGCTTCTACACCGAAAGTTTTCAGGATGTAAAGCGCTTCATTAAATTTAATTTGTTTAATGGTAGGAAGACTAGCCGTCATATCATTGATACTCGACTGTAAAGTTTTAGTATTCGTAGCATCTACATGATCTTTCTTACATGCTGTAAAAAGCAATAAGCTGAGAATTAGTAGAAAAGAAAACTTTTTCATTTTTTTCGGTTTACCACAAAAATACTAAAACCTTTATTAATAGAGGATTTTATTTTTTATTTTGTTTCTCTTTTAAATCATCCTTAAAAAACGAACTGAAAACAGTCTGCATATTCGGAAAAGAAGAATCTTCCCAATATTTTGTGGTGTAATCGCTGTTGTCTGTTTTGAATTTTACTTTTTCAATATCGTTGTCGTTTTTGAAGTCTAATTCTGTAGGGTAGAAGTTGGTATAAAGAACGAGTTGGTTGTATTCGGGTTCGCTTTTATGTTTAAGTTTAATAAAACCGATTTCGTTAAATTCCAATAAATCTCTCAATGTTTTTTTTGATGCTTTTTCGTAAGAAACATTCAAGATACTTTTCATATCAAAAAATCGATATCCGAATAGAGCAAATTCTTTTTTCTGTAACGCTTCTCCGGTAATTTCAACCTGATCTTTTTGATCGCCTTTCAATTCTTTCATCACAGAATTTCTTTGCTTGTAATCTAAAATATTTCCGACTTCCTTCAAATCCGGAACTTCCATTGTGGCATCGTAATCCCACATTGCAGTTTGTTTTTTCTCAAACTTTACATCTTCTAATCTGAAAACACGGTATTGTTCAACATTCGTGCTTTTCAGTTTTTTTGTTTTGTTATCGAAAATATAAGTTACAATTCCGTCGGCATAGCAATTCAGTTTGCTGTTTACCGTAACGTAAGTATTGAAATTACCTTTTACAAAAATGTATTTTGCAGGTTTATTATTTTTGATGACAACTGCTTCGATGTCTTTTATCCGGTCATTAATCTTTATCACTTCTTTATCAAAATCCGAATACGATAAACTTGCCACCGACAAATTATCATAGACAATCTGAAATTTTTCCTGATCGGGTTTTAATAATTGTTTTTCAATTTTACCGTCGATGTCCGAAAAGGCAAGAATGCTTCCGTCTTTTCCGAACACGGATATTTTTGGTAAAGGCTTATTTGTTTTTTCTGAAATGAAAGTGATGGTCTGTGCATTGAAAAACTGCAAGGCAAAAATGAAAATGATTTGTAACAGTAAGGTTTTTTTCATAGTTATTTTTTTAGTTTAAATATCATCTTTGATCAGTAAGACAAGTAAAGTTACAAAAGGTTACAGGGAAATTTTCCATTATTCACTTTATTGCATAAAAAAAGACTGATTATTTTACTAATCAGTCTTTTATAAATTTATTTTGTTACAAAATCCTTAAAAAGGGTATTCGTAAATTTCAGATTCGTGTAGGAAAGGGTTTCCTGTAGGGATCAATTTTAATTTAGCTAATGCTGAAAGCACTGTAAACATAAATAATCCAACTACGAATAAAACAGCTCCCAATACTAATAAGAATACTTCAGGAGTGTTCCAGTATGGTCCTACTGTTCCCGGCATTACCATGTTGAAGTAATCTAAAAGGTGACCTAAGATCACTACTACTGCCATAATGGTAACCACTCTGTAGTTTCTCTTGATGCTTGAACTTACCAATACCAATAATGGTAACACGAAGTTAATGATCAACATTGGTAAGAATGTAATACCATAGTGTTGGAATCTTCCAAAGAAGTAGTTCACCTCTTCCGGAACGTTCGCATACCAATATAGCATGAAACTGAGCGAACCATGTATACGTCCAAAGCATACTTGTAGCGAAAAGGAATACTCCTAAATCATGCAAGTGATTATCATTGAACTGAGGAAGGAATCCGTTTTTCTTAAGATATACACTTAGTAAGATAATTACAGCAATACCACTTGAAAGACAGCTAACCATAGAATACCAGATATACATTGTAGAATACCAGTGAGGGTCAATAGACATCAACCAATCCCAAGCCCAAGCTGCAGAAGCAAATCCGAAGAATGCGATATATCCTACTGCCCATCTGTAAAGGAATTGGTATTCTACTTTTGATTTTGTCTCATCTACTTTTTTAGACTGAGCTTTCAGTTTCCAAGCGAAGAAAGAAGCTCCCAATACATAAATGAAAGTTCTGACAAAATAGAAAGGGATGTTTAAGAATCTTTTCTTTTCGAATAAGATCACATCGAAATGAGCAGAATTAGGATCTGTCAAATCCGGATCCATCCAATGGAAAAGGTGTCCTTGGTGGGTGATATTTAAAAGCATTAAAATGATCAAAATAGCTCCTCCGTATGGAATATAAGAAGCAATAGCTTCCATGACTCTTGTAATAATAATTGGCCAACCTGCGTGAGCTGCGTGCTGAATACAGTAAAAGAACAGTACGGCACAACTTACTCCGAAGAAAAATACAGCTACAAAATGTATTGCTGCTAAAGGCTGGTTGTGAACCTGAAGCTCAGTGTGCTCTAAGTGAGCAGCGTGATCTTGTGGTCCTACCATTTCACTTGAATGGGTAGGTGCATTATGACCAGAAGCATGAACAGCTTCCATCATTTGTTCTATCTTTTCAGTACTAAGTCCTTTATTCATAAAGAAACCAATGCCGAACAGAACTAAACCTGCAACAAGAAGTATTAAAGAAGTTGATTTTAATTTTGGTGAAAAACTATACATTTCTTTTCTTATTTTTTAGTTTCGGTAGTAGTTTCAGGTTTTGCTTCCGCTGTCGCTGTAGCGGCTGCCGGTGCTGCTCCTCCTTTTTTGAAGGCACTCATCACATACATTGCTACTCTCCATCTATCTCCTGCGTTTAATTGTCCCGCATAAGATCCCATCGCATTTCTACCGTTTGTTAATACATAATGAACAGATCCTACAGTAATTTCTCTATCGGCATAGTTTGGTACACCAGAGAAAGCTCCTGATTGAACGATTGGTCCTTGTCCATCTCCACCTACACCATGACAAGCAGAACAAGTATGGTCGAACAACATTTTTCCTCTTTCGATGTCCTTAGCAGCATTTGCAGGATTTAAAGGGGAAGAAGTCATTGATTTTGATGCGTCATAACCAGCGTTATATTCATTTACGTTTTTTGGAAGCAAGCTTTCTTCAAAAACGCCATCTTTATTCTGAGCAACACTTCCTTCTACAGGAGAAAGACCTGTTGCGCCGTTATTTTTAACAAATGCAGGAATTTCATTTTCATGATCTGAATACGCATCCTGAGCTTTCATCAATGGATCATAAGCTACGGGAAAATACATATCAGGGAAATATACCAATGGTGTATTTTCTTTTGGTCCGCAAGAATTAAGCAAAACTGCTGTTAAACCTAAAACCGCTGTAATTTTTAATACATTCTTTTTCATTTTAAGCGTCTTTAACAGTTATTTCTTCAACTCCAGTTTCAATAAGCAACTGTTTTACAGATTCTACATCTTCAGTTACGAATTCCATCATGAATTTATCATCAGTCGTTCTTGGATCTGGGTTCTGAGCTGGAGCTCCAGGATACATTTTGTTTCTTACTAAGAAAGTTAATGACATCATGTGAGCGGCACAGAAAACCATCAATTCAAACATTGGAACTACGAAAGCAGGCATATTGTGTGCCCAGTCGAAAGCAGGTTTACCACCAATGTTTTGAGGCCAGTCGTGATTCATCACATACCAAGTTACAGTACTCCCGATGGTGATACCATACAGAGCATAGAAGAAGGCAGCATCAGAAATTCTTGTTTTCTTTAACCCTAAAGCTTTGTCTAGCCCGTGAACCGGAAACGGAGTATAAACTTCGTTTATTGCGATTCCTTTATCGTTGAATGCTTTAACGCCGTTCATTAAATCGTCGTCGTCAGCATAAAGTCCATATACAATTTTAGTGGTGCTCATCTCCTTCTTTTGATTTATAAGTTTCACCTGATATTTTCAAAATCGATTTCAATTCGGCCTGTGCAATTACAGGGAATGTTCTTGCATATAATAAGAATAATACAGAGAAGAACCCGATTGTTCCTAAGTATACACCCACATCAATGATCGTTGGTTTAAACATTGTCCAAGATCCTGGTAAGTAGTCTCTAGAAAGGTTGATAACGATGATATCAAAACGTTCAAACCACATACCGATGTTAATGATTAATGCAACGATGAAAGTCCAGATAATATTCGTTCTCAATCTCTTGAACCAGAATGAAGCAGGAACAATTAAGTTACAAGTAATCAATGCCCAGAAAGCCCACCAGTAAGGTCCAACAGCAGCACCCGGAGAAAGATAAGTAAAGTCTTCAAATCTAGATCCAGAATACCATCCGATGAAGTATTCTGTAGCATAAGCTACCGTTACCATACCACCTGTAAGGATGATTACGATGTTCATAATTTCGATATGATACATTGTAATATAGTCTTCTAAGTGACAAACTTTTCTAGCAATCAACAATAGGGTCTGTACCATTGCAAATCCTGAGAAGATTGCTCCCGCAACGAAGT
Organism: Chryseobacterium ginsenosidimutans; assembly: GCF_024807225.1. Taxonomy (GTDB): domain Bacteria; phylum Bacteroidota; class Bacteroidia; order Flavobacteriales; family Weeksellaceae; genus Chryseobacterium; species Chryseobacterium ginsenosidimutans. The sequence goes on along the minus strand of NZ_JANUCO010000001.1, from coordinate 219,111 downwards.
AAGGAGGATAGATCGTAGAGTGCCATCCTTTAATAACCGAAGTTGCGAAGTCAAAAGATACGGTTGTGTGTACCGAGAATACAAGTGGAGTTGCCAAACCTGCAAGAACCAAAGATAGTTCTTCGAATCTCTGCCAGTGTTTTGCTTTACCACCCCAACCGAATGCTAGGAATGTATAAATTTTTCTCGTCCAAGGAGTTTTTGCTCTATCTCTGATCATTGCAAAGTCAGGGATTAATCCCATGAACCAGAATACAGTTGATACTGAGAAATATGTAGAGATCGCAAATACGTCCCAAAGTAGAGGAGAGTTGAAGTTCCCCCAAAGAGAACCGAACTGGTTTGGAAGAGGGAATACCCAATATCCTACCCAGACTCTACCCATGTGGATTACAGGGAAGATTGCCGCCTGTACAACTGCGAAGATCGTCATCGCTTCCGCTGAACGGTTTACAGACATTCTCCAACGCTGTCTAAATAATAATAATACTGCGGAGATAAGTGTTCCGGCGTGACCGATACCTACCCACCATACGAAGTTGGTAATATCCCAACCCCAGTTAATAGTTCTGTTAAGCCCCCATGCTCCAATACCTGTCCCGATAGTGTAGGCGATACAGCCGAATCCGTATAAAAATAGAACTAAGGCTGCGTATAGTGAGATCCACCATAATTTACCTGCTCTTTCTTCGATAGGTCGTGCAATATCTTCTGTGATATCGTGATAAGTTTTGTGACCAATAATTAGAGGTTCCCTTATCGGAGCTTCGTAATGTCCTGACATTTTTTACCTATTTATTATTTAAACTTTATTTTTCTACTCTGTTTCTTACTTTAGTGTGATAGAACACATTTGGTTTTGTTCCGATCTCTTCTAGTAAATAATATCTTCTGTTGCTAGAATATAATTCTCTCACTTCAGATTCTTTGTCATTCATGTCTCCAAACGTCATTGCTCCGGTAGAACAAGCAGCAGCACAAGCACAAGAATTTTTAAATTCTGTGTCAGATACTTTTCTGTTTTCTCTCTTAGCAGCTAAGATTGTAGCTTGAGTTTCCTGGATACACATTGAACATTTCTCCATTACCCCTCTCGTTCTTACCACAACATCCGGGTTAAGCACCATTCTTCCTAAATCGTTATTTTGATTAAAGTCGAATTTATCATTCAGGTTATAAGTAAACCAGTTGAAACGTCTTACTTTATAAGGACAGTTGTTTGCACAATATCTCGTACCGATACATCTGTTGTAAGCCATGTGGTTTTGTCCTTGCTTACTGTGTGAAGTAGCCGCTACCGGACATACAGTTTCACAAGGAGCGTGGTTACAGTGCTGACACATTACCGGCTGGAAGATTACATCCGGGTTATCAGCAGGGTGGTTCAATGCACCTCCGTCGCCGCCAAAAGCAGTTCCGTACAATTCTGGTACAGCCATTCCTTCTTTTAATCCTTCATATACTTCCACTTTTTGTCTTGAAGAATAGTAACGGTCAATTCTTAACCAATACATATCTCTAGACATTCTTATCTCTTCTTTACCTACAACAGGAACGTTGTTTTCTGCCTGACAAGCAATAATACATGCTCCACAACCAGTACAAGAGTTCAAGTCAACAGATAAGTTGAAGTGAGGTCCGTCCGTATCATCGAAAGCATCCCAAAGGTCAATCTTTCTAGCCGGAAGAGCTCCACTAATGGTGTGATATTCCAAAGGCTTATTCCATCCTTTATGCTCATCATCGAATGCTACGTTTAAGAACTCAGCCAAAGGAACTTCCTTCGCGATTTCGTAACGTCCCATTAATGTATTTTGAAGCTGGATACCTGCAAATTCGTGATCTTCTCCTGTTTTTTCGATTTTAGCGTTAGAAACAACTAAGTTAGAACCGTCGAATAAAGGATAAGCATTTACACCTGTATCAGCTGTTGCTCCTGAATCTTTTTTACCATAACCAAGTGCAAGACCTACAGATCCGTCAGCTTGACCGGGTTGTACAAATACAGGAACATCTTTTATTGTTACTCCGTTTACAGTAAGGTTTACGATAGAACCATCCAGCTGCATTCTTGCATTCAGATCGTTATCAATACCTAATCTTTCTGCATCTTTCGGAGAAATTGTCAAGTAATTATCCCAAGACATTCTTGTTAACGGATCCGGTAATTCCTGCAACCAAGGGTTGTTTGCCTGAGTTCCGTCTCCCATTGAAGTCTTAGTATATAATACCAATTCTAAGTCAGAAGCTTTAAAGTTTCCTAATTCAGCAATAGCCTGAGCTCCGTTTCCACCTGCGTAAGACAATGTCGTTGCATTGTTGGAAACATTGATCCCGTTATATAAAGCTTTGTTGAAAGAAGTAGCTCCTAAAATAGAAGTTGCACTATTCTTTAAATAATCGTAGTAATTATTAGCAGCGCTGTTTTTTCCGTTTTTCCAAACCAATAAAGATTCTTCAATCTGTCTTGATTTATAGATTTTTTGGATCGTAGGCTGCATTAATGAATATACACCTGTCTGAGGTTCAATATCACCCCAAGATTCTAGCCAGTTAGCTACAGGAATTACAGCCTTAGCTGCTTTGTACATTTCATTTTTCTTATCGGCAACAGCGATTACGTAAGGAACTTTAGATAAAGATTTTTTGAAATCTTCTCCTTTGTGGTAAGAATAAATAGGATCTACGTTGTTTGTGATTAAAACACCAACCTGACCTGCATTTACCCATCCTAGGAATTCCTGGAATCTTGCGTTGTCGAAATCTCTTAGGAAGTTAGCTTTACCAGTGAAAGCAACTGAACCTAATTTTTGGTTAATTAAATGAGCTAAAACCTGAGCACCTTTAGAACCGTCAGCGAAAACAACAGCTTTGCTGCCTTTTGCCTGAAGTTCTTTTGCAAGCTCAGAAGCAACTTTGTCAGAAGTAGCACCTCCTACGATTGCATTGTAAACTTCAACTAATGTTTTGTTTACCTGACTTGGCTTTAATCTCACTCTTTCGTCAGCATTAGCACCAGTGATAGACATGTTTGATTCCACTTGTACGTGTCTCAACATGGTTGCTCCCGGTTTTCTTGCCGCTGCATAAGAAGTTTCAACACTTCCTGCGTTATAATCTCCTAAGAAATCAGCCTGGAAAGCAACTACTAATTCAGATCCTTTAAGATCGTAAACCGGTAATGCTCTTTGTCCGAAAACTTCCTGAGCTGCATCTAATGCTGCAGAATAAGGGAAAGCATCATAAGTTACTAATTCAGCTGTAGGATATTTTTCTTTAAATTCAGCGAATAATTTTTTGAAAGTAGGTGAAGCAAAAGAATGTGATAATAACACAATTTTTTTACCTGAAGCCTTAGCTTCTTCCAACCCCTTAATTACAAAACCGTCTACTTTATCGAAAGTTTCATCCTTACCTTCGAACTTAGGTTGTTTTACTTTATCATTATCATAAAGAGAAAGTACACTTGCCTGAGCTCTTGCATTAGTTTTACCTAAATCACCAGCAGCCGGGTTCGGATCAATTTTAATGGGTCTCCCTTCACGGGTTTTTACTAAAACACTAGCAAAATCGAAACCATCAAAATATGTTGAAGCGTAGTAATTAGGAACCCCCGGAATAATATCGTGAGGTTTTACCACGTAAGGAATCGTTTTAATTACCGGAGCTTCACAAGCAGCCAATGTTACGGCTGCAGTAGAGAATCCTAATAATTTTAAGAAATCTCTTCTTGAAGTACTAGAACCATTCTGTTCAGCATCTCCAAGGAAATCTTCTACCGGAATTTCTTCCTGGAACTCTTTCTGAGCCAGCTTATTGTTTAAAGCCGGGTCTTTAAGTTCGTGAATACTTCTAAATTGTATTTTGTTTGAAGCCATTTATACTTCTAATTTTTAGTTATTAATAATGACATTTACCACACTCAAGACCTCCAATTGCATCTACAGTAATCTTACCACCATCTTTCGGGTATTGTTTTTTCAACTTGTCATGTAGATTCTTGAAGTATTCTTTATTATAACCGTTGTTCATATCAACTTCAGTAGTTCTGTGACACTCGATACACCATCCCATTGTGAAGTCATTAGCCATTTGAACAACATTCATTGTATCAATTTTTCCGTGACAAGCTTTACATACAACATCAATTTTGTTGGTAGGATTCTTTTTGTTGAAAGAATTAATAATTGCTTGCTCACCCGCTACAACGTGTTGAGAGTGATTGAAGTACACGAAATCCGGCATATTGTGGATTCTTGTCCATTCAACGGGCTGAGTTTTTCCTGTGTACTGTTGTTTCGCAGGATCCCAACCTGTAGCCGCATATATTTTCTGGATTTCTCCGTCGTAGAATGCTTTGTCTTTTCCTGGTTCCATGTAGTCTTTTGCACCGTACTCAGAAATTGTTCTGTGACAGTTCATACAAACGTTCATTGATGGAATTTCAGATACCTTACCGTATTTAGCACTTGAGTGACACAATTGACAGTCAATCTTTTGCTCTCCCGCGTGAATTTTGTGTGAGAAATAGATAGGTTGTTCTGGTTTGTACCCTTTGTAAACCCCGATCCACATGATCCAGTTCCAAACGCCATAAGTTGCCAGAAGTGCAAGAATTGCGATCAATCCTTTACCTACATAATGGTACTTTTCGTAGATTTCACTAAACGATTTTATTCTCGTTTCGTTCAGCCCTGCTAAGTCTTCAGACTGACCTAATTTCACTAATTGTCTTAGTTTAATTAAGATCCAAACCAATAAAGCAGCAATTGCTAAAAGTGAAATAATCACTACGCTTGTTGTAGTAGAGTTTGCCGGAGCTGCCTGTGCATCGGTTGTTGGTGCTGCTGTAGCAGCCGGAGCCGCTTCTGGAGCCGGAGGATTAGTTGTAAATGCTAAGATGTCATCAATATCCTTATCTGTAAGATTAGGAAAGAGCTGCATCTCAGTCTTGTTGAATTTTTCGAAAATTTCGTTAGCGTACTTGTCGCCCGAAGCTCTCACTTCTTTGTTGTTTTTGATCCACTTATGAAGCCAAGCCGTATCCTTACCGCCTTCTGTCTTCACTCGTTCTACAATCCCCTTCAGAGGTGGTCCCACAACTTGTTTGTCTAGTGCGTGACAAGCGGTACAATTTGCTTTGAAAAGCTTCTCTCCATTTTTAGGATCGCCGTCCTGCCCGTAAATTGAAGCACTTGTCGATAGCAATAAGCCTATTGCGATCAACGTTTGTCTATAATGCTTTCTCCAACTAATCATTTAAATTATCTTATGTTAGTAAATATTGAACATTCAATCAATCCCGCAAAAATAATATTTTTAACAGGAATTTAACGGCATAAGTAAAGGGGAAAATGTCATTTACGTATAATTTGTAACTATTCTAAATAACTGTGTTTGGTATAATTTTTTAATTTGTCTAAATTTGCGCAAACAAGTTTAAATGAAAAATTTGATTAAATTATTTTCGATATTATCTATATTAGCATTTTATAATATTGATGCACAGCAGATTGTGAGGAAAGATACTTTGGCAGGAACAGAGCTTATTATGACTATGGATTCTAAAGTAAACAGTGCTTTGGAAAGTATAGAAGACAAATGTTCTAAAACCACAAGTACCATATCTTCGAGAGATGACGATGAAGATTCTTCGTATTCTAAACCTACAAAGATCTATGTTCCGAGCAGAGAACTGACAAATGCGGAGATTTGCAGAAAAAATCCTAGAATTTTGGGCTACAAAATCCAAATTACAACCGTAAAAAGTAACGAGGAAGCGAATGAAGTAAAATCGTATTTCAGAAAAAGATTCCCGAATCTTAAAGTGGAAACGGATGCTTCTTTAAGACCGAATTACAAAATTTTGGCAGGAAGTTATTTCACAAAACAAAGTGCGGCATCTGATCTTTCAAAAGTAAAAGAATATTTTAAATCTGCCATTGCTGTACAATACAGAATCTTCTGTGCTGAAGCGAAATAAGATTTTTTTTAGCATAAAATACAAAAGCCGGTAAAGAAATTTCCCGGCTTTTTTTATTAAACTTTTGTTGCTTTTATTTTACCATAAAAGTGGCAAAAGATTTAAATTTTAAGAGTCTGTTTAAATTTTAAAGTACAAATTTTTGTAACCCTGTTTCAAATATAGTTTTTATATTTTCTTGAGAGTAAAAGTTTTGTATCGAAAGACTTAGACTTCTTTCAAATGGGATCTACTATTGTTTTTGGCGCAAAGATTATATTACATTCTGCATTATTTTAGAAAGCAAAGACAAATAAAATTTGCTTCGCAAAGCGTGAAAAGAGTGCTTCATCAAATCAACTTGTTGATTCGTCTTTGCTCACTTCAATTAAATTAATAATGAATTAAATCTTTACGTTAAAAAATTAGTATTGCTTTTAAAATGTTTGAATTAAATTTAAATAGACTCTAAATAAGAACACAATAACTTTATAAATTTTTGTGGCTAAGTTTTTATTTGTTTAAAAAGATTTATTAATAGTAAGTATCTAAAAACCAAAAGAATTCTGTCATTCTCAGGTAATTATTTGTTGCGAGATACGTGATTAAAATGCAGAAAACAGCCATAAGAAATGATAACATTTTGGGAGATTCTTTGTAAGCATAAAAAAGCCAGCCCAAAAGTAAAGGATAAACAAAGACAAAATGTCCGCCGTAGATATAAGAGGTATGCAAGCCGAATTTCATGATGCAATGAATAATAATATCCAACAAGAAAGAAATCATGATGACCTGAACCATTTTATTTTTAAAATTTTTGAAATAACTCCAAAAAATAAGAATCAATAAAACAGCGATAAAAATATAAGGAATCCATGATGAATAGACATCCATGATGATGCCTTTATAATCAAAACCCTGCATATTATGCTTGTCGCGAACGATGAAATTTGAAAACAAAATATTGCCGCCAAAAAAATAGGAAAGGAGCATATCCCAAGTCGGAGTCGATCTTACATTCGAGAACTTTTCGTACTGTTCGTTCGTTTTGCTGAAGATATTTTCATATTTAAAATCAATTCTGTTCAGATACAGTAAAATAAAGCAAATACAGGTAAAAGCTACTCTAAAAATGGCATTTCCGAGTTTTTTCCAACTTCTGAAAAGTCCTTTTTCAAAAGCAACCGGAATGAAAACTTTAGCAATATTTGTCACCGTTAAACCTCCTATAGAAATTCCCGAAAGGGCTAAAGCCAAAACCGGAATCTTCTCTTCTTTTTTCAGTTTTATTGCCGAATAATGGTGAAATAAGGTCAGAAAAAATAGAGAATACGTGAAGTTTTCAGGAGTAAATGAAAGCAAAATCGTCGTCGAAAATGATCCGAAAAACAAGACTAACAAAAGATTTATCATCAAAGGAAGCCCGATAATGTTTTTTAAATATTTAAAAATCTGAAGAACACTGAGACTTACCGCAATATTGCTGAACCACGCCAAAGCAAATCTAAAGTTTCCATCCATTTTTCCATTAGAAAAAAGCAGCGCCAATTCTCTGATCCAATTGAAAAAATAGTAGGAGAGAGGATGTCTTTCAAAGCTTCCGCCGGACAATACGATCGATTTGTTATCAAAACTAAAATAAGCATCCCAAGGAATTCTATCGTCGAAAATAATCTTATAATTAATGGCAATATAGGATCCCAAATATCCATAAACGACCAAAAAGAAAAGAAAAACGAGCAACTCAATCCCTGTTGAAGGAAAGAGGAGCTTTAAAAAATGAATAAATTTTGTTTTGAACTTCGACACGTGCTAAAAGTTTTTGCAAAAATAAAATAAAAAACCCATCAAAATTGATGAGTTTGTATATTGATTTGAATGATTTAAAATTAAGAACTGCAAGAAAGCGTCGAACATCCCGAAATATCGTCATAATCTGAAGGTCTTTTTGCCGAAAACTCAGGGTAAATTCTCTTATACGGATTTTCTAATGCATGCGTTAATTTGTGCAGCATGTCTGTTTTTCCTTCATTAATTTCTTCGATACATTGGTATAAAAGATAATTTCTCAAGATGAATTTTGGGTTTGTTGTATGCATTAATTTCAAAGATTCTTCTTTTGAAATCGTGTTTTCCTCCAATCTCGACATATAATCTGTGATAAAATGTTGCAACTGGGTCAATTTTTCGTCATTTAAAAAAGTATAAGAAACATCTTCAAATTGTTGTCTTAAATCTTTTTGATCGTCATATTTTTCAAGTTCATTAAAAAATAAAGTATAGTCGAATTGCAGATTCTGCATTAAACTCTGCCAATTGGTGAAGAATCTTTCGTCACTTTTCAGCAATTCGTCGAACCCAAATTTTCTGCAAAGCATTTTATCGTGAGATTCCCAGAAATAACTTCCGTAATCGTTCAGAATTTCTTCCAAAAACTTCTCATCCTTAATTAACGGATGAAGCGCATTTGCCAACTGCCAAAGATTCCATTGAGAAATTTGTCCCTGCTTTCCGAAAGCATATCTTCTTCCCGGAAGGTCGGTGGTATTTGGAGTGAAATTTAAGTTGTATTCATCCATCATCGAGTAAGGACCGTAATCAATTGTTAAGCCTAAAATAGACATATTATCGGTATTCATTACACCATGTACGAAACCTGTTCTGTACCATTCAACCATAAGATCGGCGGTTCTTCTGCACACATTTTCAAAGAAATTTTTATATTTCTGAATGCCTTCCGAAGTGATTTCTTTAAAATAATTTTCAATGGTAAAATCGACAAGTTCCTGTAAAGTTTTGTGCTCCTGTTGAGCAGACATCAACTCAAAGTGACCAAAACGAAGAAAGCTTTCTGCTGTTCTGATAACTACAGCGCCTTTTTCATCCTGCGGATTTCCGCTGTACATCATGTCTCTTACTACATCTTCTCCTGTGAAAGATAAACTTAAAGCTCGCGTTGTGGGAACTCCCAAATGAAACATGGCTTCACTCATCAGATATTCTCGGACAGAAGAACGCAAAACGGCTCTTCCATCGGCATGTCTGGAATAAGGTGTTGCTCCGGCTCCTTTCCATTGGATTTCTGTTTTTCTACCGGAATCATTAGTGATTTCTCCGGCAAGAATTGCTCTTCCGTCGCCCAATTGTCCTGCCCAGTTTCCAAACTGATGACCTGCATAAGCGGTGGAATAGGTTTTTACATTTTCGGGAAGATTGTTTCCAACCAGAAAGTCAAGATCTTTTTCCTCAAATTTTCCCAGTCCGATTTCTTCTGACAGTTGTTCATTAAATGCAATCATTTTTGGATGATCAAAACCAACGGGATCGATGGTCGAGAACAAAACTTTTGGAGTGTTTCTCTGCATCGTGTTGCCTGAAAAGTCTCCGGGAAATATTTTTATAAAGGGTTGTTTGATGTTTTCGATATTCATACTTCAAAGATATTAATTATAAAAGAAAAGACCTTCCAAATGATTGAAAGGTCTTGTGTATTTCTCTAAGAGAAATTATTTATTATTGAAATCTATATCTTCACCAGTGTTCAGATTTTCATTCACGTTGTCTTCTTTTTTACCCGGACTTTTTTCTCCGTTTGTCTCTTCCGGTTTAGGGTTTTTAATCTCATCGATGGTCTGTAATCCGCCGTCATCTCCGTAGCCTGAGCCTAATCCTTTAAGATTAGAACATCCGTCTTTCCATTCCGAAGGTTTTACAAATTTATCATCAGGTGAAATTCCTAAACTTTTATCAGCCCAGACTTTTTTCATGAAGATCGCCCAAATCGGAAGTGCCATTTTCGCACCTTGACCTTCACCGGTTCCTAAGAAGTGAGTGGCTCTGTCTTCCCATCCAACCCAAGCTCCGGTTGCCAGTTTAGGAACGATCCCCATAAACCAACCATCAGAGTTATTCTGAGTTGTACCCGTTTTTCCTGCAATCTCTACATCTTTTGAAATCCCTTTTCTTCCAAGCTCTCCTGAAGCTGTACCGAATTGTGCAACACCTTTCATTAATTCAATCATGGTGTAAGCATACAATGGGTTCATTACTTCTTTTGGATTTACGCTTACTTCTTTTATTACTCTTGCGTTGGCATCTTCAATTCTCCAGATCATTTCCGGTTTGTTGTAGTTACCATAATTGGCAAAAGTACTGTAAGCTCCTACCATTTCGAAGATGGTAATGTCTGAAGAACCTAAAGCCATCGGTAAACTTGTAGAAATATCTTCTGTTACTCCAAGATCTCTTGCGGTTTGTATGACACTTTGAGTTCCCGTCATTTCAGCTAATCTTAATGCTACAGGGTTTTGCGAATATGCCAAAGCATCTTTCAAGGTAAGCATTCCGCCTCTTCCCGGAACGTGATATGTTCCTTTATTAAAACTTGCATTTGAAACTACAGAACAAGGTGTCATCCCAAGTTTCATAATAGCTGTTGCATATACGAAAGGTTTGAATGTTGAACCAACCTGTCTTTTCCCTTGTTTAATGTGATCGTATTGGAAATGCTGCCAATCGATACCTCCAACCCAAGCTTTGATCTCTCCTGATCCTGGTGTAACTGACATCAATCCTGCCTGAGCAACTTTTTTGTGCCATCTGATAGAATCCCAAGGTGACATTTCAACTTCTTCTTCTCCAGCCCAAGTGAAACGAGAGGTTTTAATTGGCTTTTTGAATTCAAGCATAATAGAATCTTCAGAAACTCCGGCAGCTTTCAGCTGTTTGTAACGTCCGGTTCTCTTCATTGCCTGAAACATTAAGCTACTGACTTGTTTATCATTCACATAATAGAAAGGCCAGTTTTTTCTTCCTCTCTGCTCTGCATCAAATCTTTTCTGAAGATCTGTTAAATGTTCTCTGATTGATTCTTCTGCGTATCTCTGCATTTTGGAATCAAGCGTTACGAATATTTTTAAACCGTCTTTATAAAGATTTAGTTTTTTACCTGTCTCTTTTTCGTAATCACTAAGATAATGATCGATTTCCTTTCTTAAATAAAACTTATAATAAGCAGAATAATCATCATTAATACTTTTAATAGGATGGTAATCTGTAACTACACTTGCTGACGTTGCTTTGTCGAAAGTAGCCTTGTCAATATATCCGGTTTCAAGCATTTGAGATAATACTACATCTCTTCTTCTTTTTGCTCTTTCCGGATTTCTCATAGGATTGTTGGCAATAGGTGCTTCTAGCATTGCAACAAACATGGCAGCTTCCGGAAGTGTAAGTTGAGAGGTTTTTTTATTGAAATAAATTTTTGAAGCCATTTCAATACCGTTCGCATTGTAAGTGAAATCAAATTTATTAAAATAGAGAGTTACAATTTCTTCTTTCGTATATCTTTTCTCAAGACTTACAGCAACAACCCATTCTTTTAGCTTTTGAATAGCTCTTGTAATAGGGTTTTTAGAAGGCGCTTTTGTGAACAAAAGTTTTGCCAACTGTTGAGTAATAGTCGAACCTCCACCTCTGTCTCCACCATATCTTACAGCTCTTAAGATTGATTTTAAATCAATTCCTGAGTGTTCTTTGAAACGCTCATCCTCTTTAGCCTGTAAAGCATAAATTAAATAAGGAGGAAGGTCTTTATAGATGATAGGCTGGGTTTTTTCTTTTTCGAATTTGCCTAATAAAACGCCATCTGAAGAATAGATTTCTGAGGCAACATAAATATCCGGATTTTCAAGCTCTTTTACATCGGGCATTTCTCCAAGAAAACCTTGGGAAACAGCGAAGAAAGTTCCTGAAATTCCTAAAACTACAGCAATGAATCCGATCCAGATAAATTTAACCCATCTTTTCCAAGCGGTATTTTTCTTTTTGGGAGGAAGAGGGAAAGTTTTCCCTTTATTTCCTGTATTTTTTTTGTTTTCTTCCATTTATGGTTACGGTTTAGCCGTTTCTATTTTTACTCCAATGTCTTCAATTCCCGGAAGGATATCATTTCTCATTGCCTGAGTAATGCCAATTTCATACTTCCCTTTTTTCGGAAACTGATAGTTCATTTTGTACTGAAATAAAGTCTCCTTCGTGTCACCAAATCCTGTACCAAGCCATTCTCCGTTTGGTTTTGCCAATACGTAATTCAACGTGTCGGTTTCTTTTTTCTTGGTTTGAAGGTCGGTGAAATTAACAATAAACCTTACGTTGCTGTAAGGATAATCATTGTTATTTCTTACAACAAATATAATATTTTTAGGATTTTGGGGATCTGAAATTTCAAGATTAAATTTTTGTTCGCTTTTCTTATTCCATTTATTATCAACAGAATTCATTGTAACTTCTCCTTCAGAGGAAGAATTACAGCTAAAGAAAAGGATAAGAGTCAATAATCCTAAAATTTTACGCATTGTTGTCTTTTTTTGGAGGAAATTTCTTTTTGAATTTTTTCTTATTCGGAGCCGGTTTTTTCTCAGCATCAGCATTTGGTGCAGTTTCTATCTTCTCCAATTGAGCTTTCGGCTGTTGAGGCTTTTGCTGTCTTGGCTGGTTGTTGTTAGAATTTGCATTAGGATTTTGTTGCTTTTCCTGTCTTTCAGGCCTTTCGGTTCTCTCAGGACGATCTTGTCTTTCGGGTCTGTTGTTGGGCTTTTTAGGACCTTGACCTTGAGGTTGGTTTTGACTGTTCTGATTATTATTAGGTCTGTTCTGAGGTTTATTCCTGTTGTTATTGCTTCTGTTTTTCTTCTCGAATCGGTCTACGCTGTTTTCCTGAATAAGATCTATTGTTTGCAACGGAGCTTCAGGTTGTTTAAGGTCTTCCAGAGGAGGTACTCTTTCGCCTTTTTTATTTTTTGCGATTAATTTTTTAACCAAATCGATATCAAAATCATACCACGCCATAGAACTGTCTACATAAGCAAACCACATTTTCTTTTTGAAAACGTCGATTTTAATACAGAAAGCTCTTCCTTTTTCCGTATCCAACATGGTTGAAGAAGAAGGGAAATTGCTTAATGCATCAAGATAACTGTCTAATTCGTAATTAAGACAACATTTAAGCTTACCGCATTGTCCTGCCAATTTTTGAGGATTGATGCTTAATTGCTGATATCTTGCCACGTTGGTATTTACAGATCTGAAATCCGTTAACCAAGTAGAACAGCAAAGTTCTCTTCCACAAGATCCGATTCCGCCTACTTTTGCAGCTTCCTGTCTGAAACCGATCTGCTTCATGTCGATTTTCGTTCGGAAAGCTCCGGCGTATTCTTTAATCAACATTCTGAAATCCACACGGTTATCTGCGGTGTAATAGAATGTGACTTTCGATGCATCCCCTTGATACTCCACATCTGTGATCTTCATTTCAAGACCTAATCTGTGAGCAATTTTTCGGGCGTCTATTTTTACGTTATCTTCTTTTTTTCTTACTTCCTGCCAAACTTCCAGATCTTTCTGGTTGGCCTGTCTGTATATTTTAAGTGCCAATTCTTCAGAAGATTTTTTCTTCTTCATCTGTATTTTCACTAGTTCTCCGGTGAGACTTACCACACCTACATCATGTCCGGGACTTGATTCTACTGTTACTACACTACCTATATGTAACGGGATATTATTTACATTTTTAAAAAACGATTTTCTGTCATTTTTAAATCTAACTTCCACAAAATCACATCTGTTCTGTGTGGGATTGTTGATGTTAGAAAGCCAGTCAAAAACACTTAATTTATAACTATTACCACAGGTATTTACATTTTCACAGCCATTCGCGGTTTTCTTGGGTCCGCAAGAATGTGCAGAATCGCCGGATGTTTTACATCCACAACTCATATATTATATATTTAATCTTGCAAATTTATAATTTTTTATCTTTATGCAATTCTAAAATACTCAAATATTCCGAAACATGATTGTTTAATATTAAACAAATGATTAGATTGTTCGTTAAAATTCTATTAATCCTCTAACAGCTATCTGTTTAAGTCCCTTTTTTGTGAAAGTGTTATTTTAAACATAATTTTCTTTGTTTATATTGTTTAAAATTTTATGATTTATTAACAGGTATAACTAAAATAATTTTATATTTGGGTTATATAATAATGGTCTATGAAAAAAATATTAGTATCAACTGCATTATTGGCAGGTGTTTTATCTTACGCGGGAGGCTTCAGGGTTTCTCTGCAAGGGGTAAAGCAATTGGCAATGGCACATACCAGTGCGCATGCTGAAGATGCAAGTGTTGCATTCTTTAACCCGGCGGGTATGTCTTTCATTCCTTCGAAACTGAGTATTGTTGCGGGAGGATTTGGAGCAAGCAACAAAGTTACTTTTCAGAACTTAAACACTTTGCAAAGTACGCACACCGATAACCCGATGGGAACACCACTTTATGCGGCAATTGCTTATAAGGCAACGTCCAAATTATCAGTTGGTTTCAGTTTTACAACTCCTTTTGGAAGTACTATTGAATGGCCGAGTGATTGGGAAGGAAAAGAAATGGTTGAAAAGCTTGAGCTGAAAAGTTTCTATTTCCAGCCAATGGTTTCATATAAATTTAATGATTGGTTGGCTTTCGGAGCAAGCTATATTTATGCAAGAGGAAATGTAAATTGGGATAAAGCCGTTACTCAATTCGGAGGAGAGCTTAATCTTGACAGTAAAGCGAGCGGACACGGTTACGGTTTTGGGTTCTATTTCAGACCAGACCCGAAGTTGGATGTAAGTATTGCTTACCGTTCACCGGTTGATATGAAAGCTAAAGACGGTACGGCTACATTCAAATTCCCATCAGCTTCTATTTATCCGTTATTAGGGTTGGATGCATCAACGGGAACAGACGGTTTTTCGGCAACGTTACCTTTGGTAGAAGAATATACAATCGGTTTAACATATAAGATTACTCCAAAATGGTTGATTTCTGGTGATTTCAATTACCACGGATGGTCTAGATACAGCAAACTGACTTTGGATTTTGCCACTGCTCCTGTTGGAAATCAGGCAGATCCTACGGTTTCTGTATCTCCTAAAAACTTTAGAAATTCTAAAACAGTAAGATTAGGAACTCAATATGCTTTCACAAATATGATCTACGGACGTCTTGGTGCATATTATGATGAATCTCCTTATTCTGATGATAACTTTATTGCAGAAACGCCTTCATTCAACACATATGTTGTAACGGGTGGGGTTGGATTTAAGTTGAAACAATTCGGAGTTGATATTGCGGGAGGTTATGCAATGCCACAAACAAGAAATGTGACTAATAAAGCTTTAGGCTTTTATGGAGAAGCTAAAGCTACAGCGTTCTATTTAGGTTTAGGTTTATCTTACAACCCTTTTTAATTGAAAGACTATGAAAAAAATTATAATTTCTACATTCGCTATTTCCGCACTTCTCTTTACGACGAGTTGCGAGGATGATTTCGATAAAGATGTACAAGATATTGTGGTGACTTCCGGAGAAGCAAATTTTAAAAACTATGTTTCTATAGGAAATTCACTGACTTCAGGATATAGAGATAATGCTTTGTATATCGACGGGCAGAATGAATCTTATCCAAACATTATTGCAGGGCAAATGAAACTTGCAGGTGGAGGAAACTTCGTACAACCTTTAATGGCGGATAATAACGGAGGATTAGTGTTATTAGGAAATACTATTCAGTCAACAAAACTTTATATTAAATCATTTACAAACGGTTTCTCCGGATATTATA
Source organism: Chryseobacterium ginsenosidimutans (assembly GCF_024807225.1). GTDB lineage: Bacteria > Bacteroidota > Bacteroidia > Flavobacteriales > Weeksellaceae > Chryseobacterium > Chryseobacterium ginsenosidimutans. Next base: position 203,487 of record NZ_JANUCO010000001.1, on the reverse strand, counting down.
AATGTTGCAGGAACTCCTACTACAAATGTTTTAACTAAAATTACAGGACCACTAAATAATTTCGGGGTTCCGGGCGCAAAATCATTTCATTTGGTAGCTCCGAACTACGGAAACCCTTCAGGAATTTTATTGGGAACAGCAAATCCTTATTATGCAAGGTTTTCTTCAAGCAATACTTCGTCTGTTGTAGATGATGCAGTAGCGAAAAGCCCGACATTCTTTTCTTACTGGATAGGGAATAACGATGTGTTAAGCTATGCAACCAACGGAGGTACAAACTCAGCCATTGTTGGTGGAATTACAACTTATACTCCCGCAACAGTACAAACCAGCGTAGATGCTACTACTTATAAGCCTAATGATATTTCCAGCCCAGCTCTTGTTGCGGGTGCTATAAAAGCAGGTTTAGACAAATTAAAAGCAGGGGGTGCTACAAAAGGTGTTATTGCGAATATCCCTTATGTTACATCTATTCCGTTTTTTACAACAGTGCCTTATAATCCTTTGACTCCTGCTGCTTTAGGCACGAATCTAACGACTTTGAATACGAATTTGTATGGACCATTAAAACAAGCTTTAACAGCTTTCGGAGCTGGAGACAGAATTAATTTACTTTCTTCTACATCTTCAAATCCTGTTTTAATAAAGGATGTTTCTTTACCTAATTTATCTGCACAGCTTACGGCTGCTCTTACTCCTTCATTGGGTCTTCCTACGGCAACAGCTTTCGGGCAGATTTTCGGACAGGCAAGACAGACAACAGTAGAAGACTATATTCTTCTTACTTCAAGATCTGTAATTGGAACTCCTGTGACGGGAGCTCCTTCGCCGGTTAATGTGTATGGAATTTCTTACCCATTGGAAAATCAGCATGTTTTATCTAAAACAGAAGCAGCTGCAGTAAAAACAGCAGTAGATGCTTATAATACAGCAATCATGGGATTGGCAGATTCTTACGGATTGGCGTTCGTAGATGCAAACAACAAAATGGTTGATCTTAATTCTCAATCAGGAATTTCTTGGGACGGAGTAAAATACTCTGCAAAATTCGTTACAGGGGGTACTTTCTCACTAGACGGAGTTCACCTTACAGGTAGAGGATATGCTATCGTTGCCAATGAGTTTATTAAATCAATAAATAAAAAATATAGATCTACACTTCCAGAGGTAGATCCTAATAAATATTCGGGCATAAAATTCCCTTAATGTTTATATAAATAAAAACTTAGAAACCACAAGACTAATTCTTGTGGTTTTTTTTTAAATTTGCAAAATCTTTAAAAAGTAAAAATGGCCGATCAGTTAAGTTATCTATTTAGTACAAGGACGAGTAAGGACTTGGCAGAGAAAATTGCCCAACATTATGGGAAAGAATTAGGAAAAATCAACTTTCAGGAGTTCAGCGATGGCGAATTCGAGCCGGTTCTTGATGAATCTGTAAGAGGAGGAAGAGTTTTCTTAATTGGATCTACATTCCCTCCGGCAGACAATTTATTAGAGCTTCTTCTAATGATTGATGCTGCAAAAAGAGCATCTGCAAAGAGCATTACCGTTGTACTTCCTTATTTCGGACTTGCAAGACAAGACAGAAAAGACAAGCCAAGAGCGCCAATCGGCGCAAAATTGGTGGCAAATCTTTTGACTGCTGCAGGAGCAACAAGAATTATGACGATGGATCTTCACGCGGATCAAATCCAAGGTTTTTTTGAAATTCCGGTGGATCATTTATATGCTTCTACAATTTTCGTAGATTATATCAGAGATCTGAAATTGGATAAACTTACCATCGCTTCTCCGGATATGGGAGGTGCAAAAAGAGCGAAAAACTATGCAGGTCACCTTGGTGCAGATGTAGTAATTGCTTATAAAGAAAGAAAAAAAGCAAACGTTGTTGAGGAAATGTTCCTTATCGGAGATGTAGAAGGCAAGAATGTTATCCTTATTGATGACATGATCGATACTGCAGGTACACTTTGCAAAGCAGCAGACATCTTAATGGAAAAAGGAGCAAAATCTGTAAGAGCTATGGCGACTCACGGAGTGCTTTCTGGGAAGGCTTATGAAAATATTGAGAACTCAAAATTATTGGAAGTTATTGTAACTGACTCAATTCCTGTAAAAAATAATTTGACAACTAAAATAAAAGTGCTATCTTGCGCCCCATTATTTGCAGACGTTATGAAGATGGTTCATGAGCATCAATCAATTAGCAGTAAATTTGTTATTTAATTGATTTTTAGCTGTTTGTAAACTAAAATTAAACAATTTTTTAAATTTTTATAAAATGAAATCTATTACAATTCAAGGTACAAAAAGAGAAAGCGTGGGCAAAAAGTCGACAAAAGCTTTACGTGATGCTGAATTAGTTCCTTGTGTTGTTTACGGAGGTGGCGAGCCATTGAACTTCTCTGCAGCAGAGAAAGCATTCAAAGGTTTGGTATATACTCCTGAAGCACACACGGTATCTATTGAGGTTGACGGACAGGTAATTCCTGCTGTTCTTCAAGATATTCAGTTCCACCCGATTACAGACAAAATTCTTCACGCAGATTTCTATCAACTATCTGAGGATAAGCCAGTTGTTATGGAGGTTCCGGTAAGAATTACAGGTCGTTCTAAAGGTGTTGTAGCTGGTGGTGTTTTACGTCAGTCTTTCAGAAAATTGAAAGTAAAAGCTATTCCTGCAAACTTGCCAGACGAGATCGTTGTAGATATTACTGCGCTTAAAATTGGTAACAAACTTTATGTTGGAGGTATCAAAACAGAAGGATATTCTTTCGTACACCCAGACAATGCAGTTGTTGTAGCTGTTAAAATGTCTAGAAATGCAGCTAAAGGTGGTGCAGCAGCAGATGACGATGATGATGAAGAAGTTGTGGCTGAAGTTGAAGGAGAAGCTCCTGCAACTGAAGAAGCAGCAGCAGAATAAGGATTACTTATTTGAAAATATTAAACCTGTCAATTTTATTGGCAGGTTTTTTTATGCGCAAAAGTCAATGTTTCAAGGCTAATAAACTTGAATTACTGATAAGCGATTAAAGAAATATAATTTATTCATCGAATCTTTCTATCAACCCACAACAATGAACCCTCTCCTGAAAACTTTCTTTCGGAAAAAAAGCCGTAAATTTGAAGTGTTCTAAATAAGAGCGTTTTAATTTAAAAATTTAATAAATGTTTGACATTCAGGAAATCAGAAGTCAGTTTACGATATTAAACAAGGAAGTGAACGGTAAACCATTAGTTTACTTAGATAATGCAGCGACATCTCAAAAGCCAAATTCAGTGTTGGAAGTTTGGAATCAATATTACACAGAGCTTAACGCAAACGTACATAGAGGAATTCATACATTAAGTCAGTTGGCAACCGAAGAAATGGAGCTTTCAAGAAGAAAAGTCCAGAAATTCATTAATGCTAAACACGATTTTGAAGTCATTTTTACGAAAGGAACTACAGAAGGATTGAATCTCATCTCTTATATTTTAACTCAAAAATTAAAAAAAGACGATGAAATTATTATTTCTTATCTGGAGCATCACTCGAATATCGTTCCATGGCAATTGCTTTGTGACAGAACAGGGGCAAAATTAAGAGTAATCCCGATGGATGAAAATGGAATTCTTCAGCTTAATTATCTGGATGAATTTTTAAGTGAAAAAACAAAGGTAGTCTCTGTTAATCAGGTTTCAAATGCGTTGGGAATTGTAAACCCTATCGAAGAAATTATTGCTAAAACAAGAAAAAATTCAGACGCTTATATTGTCATCGACGGCGCGCAATCTGCACCACACTTTACGATTGACGTTCAGAAAATGGATTGTGATTTCTTCGTTTTCTCCGGACACAAAATGTATGCTCCGATGGGAACAGGTATTTTATACGGGAAACAGGAGATCCTTGAAGATTTGCCGCCGTTTCATGGAGGAGGAGAAATGATTGCGACATGTTCTTTCGACGGAACGACGTATGCAGGTCTTCCTTTTAAATTTGAAGCAGGAACGCCAAATGTTGGTGGAAATATTGCGTTAGGAGCAGCAATAGACTTTATCCAGAAAGTAGGGCAGGAAAACATCCAAAATCATGAAAATGCTTTGCTGGAATATGCTCAAAGACAACTTTTGGAAATTGAAGGATTAAAAATTTACGGCGAAAAAGCCAACAGAACAGGTGTTGTTTCCTTTAATCTGGAAGGAATCGGAATTGCTTCTGACGTAGGAATGATTCTCGATAAATTAGGCGTTGCCGTAAGAACTGGGCATCACTGTACGCAGCCTATCATGGATTTCTTTAATATCGCAGGAACCGTGAGAGCAAGTTTTGCCGTTTACAATACTTTCAATGAGATTGATGTATTGGTAGAAGGGGTAAAAAAAGCACAAAAAATGCTAAGCTAAACTAGTTTTAAATACAAATTATAATAAAAGACTTTCAAAATTTTTGGAAGTCTTTTTAATTTTATAAATAAGTTAAATATCAATCTTTTCAACCATAATCATATTATGTTAAAAAATTAATGGTTAATTTTGCATAACCACTAAAACAACTACCATGAAACGATTATTATTCCCCCTTTTGTTTGTGTGTGCCTTTAGCAATGCGCAAATCTTTTCCGAAAATTTCAACGCTGGAACGATGCCTTCCGGATGGACTGTCAATAACCCCGATACCGCTTACAACTGGGGGGTGGGAGCAGCGGCCGGGTTTTCTTCATTTCCGAATGGTGCGGCTTTTTTTGACGATGACGATGCAGGACCGGGAAGTGTAAACCACAATGCAAGATTGGTTTCGCCTGTGATTAACCTTTCGGCAGTTTCTAATCCTAAATTGTCTTTTAAATATGCCAATATCATTTATGACGATGATTCAACCCTGAAAGTTGAAGCTTTTAACGGAACTTCTTGGGTTCAGGTCTTCACTTTTTCAGGAGCGGCAGGAGATTTTACCATCGATTTGAGTACACTTACCTACGTACTTACTACGTATGCAAATGCTACAAATATTGATTTAACACCATATGCAAATGCTAATTTCCAACTTAGATTTGTTTACGATGATGTAGGAGATTATTCTTTCGGAGTTGTTGTAGATGATGTTGTTATTTCAGGAAATGTTTTGGCGACTTCTGATGTTTCGCTTAAAGATAAAGTTGAAATTTATCCAAATCCTGTAAAAGACAATCTTTACATTAAATCTGATTTAAAATCTGACTCAAAAATTTCTGTCATCGATATGTCCGGAAAATTATTGAAAACGTTCACCGGAAAATCAGAATCATATAATCTATCAGATCTTCCGAAAGGAACGTATATGATCTTGATTGATAGCGATAAAGGAACCATCAGGAAAAAAATTATAAAAGAATAAAAACTCGAAAGCTTCTGGAAATCAGGAGCTTTTTGTTTAAATACAATGTTTACTTTTAATGTAAATTAAATTTTTTACTATTTTTTGGAAAAAAAATTCTTTACTGTGTAACCTTTTCAACTTTTCTTTGTCTTACTAGTAGAAACAAATAATTATGAAGCTTTTGTTCGGAAATAAAAAAGATGATTTGCTAAGTCGCCTGAAAAAACAGGATCCGGCTGCACAGAAAATTTTTTATGATCAGAATGCAAAGAAATTTCTGAGTGTAAGCAGAAGCTACATCAGCGATCTGTATCAGGCGGAAGATTGTCTTATCAAAGCATTTTGCAAAATTTTTAAAAGTATTGAAAGTTTTCGCGGAGAAGGAAGTTTTGACGGATGGGCAAGAAGAATCGTGGTGAACGAATGCCTGAATTTTATTAAAAGTCATAAAACGGTTTTTTATCTGGATGATATCAACCAGTCTTATCTGGAAGAAATTCATGAGGAAGAAGTGGCTTTTGATTTTAATGTGCAAGATCTTCTGGATCAGCTTCCGGATGCCTACAGAATGGTTTTTAACTTATATGTTCTGGAAGATTATTCGCATCAGGAAATTGCCGATACGCTGCAGATTTCAACAGCGGTGAGCAAGACGCAATTATTCAGAGCAAAAGAGAAGATGAGAAAAATCTACTTTCAACAACAAAAAGCAGTAAGAAATGAACACTACTAAAAATACAATAGAATATCAGATCAAAAAACAAATTGCAGAAAGGGAAATTACTCCTTCGAGAGATTTGTGGTCTGAAATTGAAATGCAATCTGCGGAAAAGCCGTCAAAGACAAAGGTTAATTGGTTTTTGGTTGCGGCTTGTTTGGTCTTAACATTCAGTTTAGGAGCTGTTTTGGTTTTTAATAAAAAAGATAACGACATTGTAAAACCTAATGTTGTCGCTGAAGTTAATAATCCAAAAATTCAGGAAAATATAAGAACAACAACGGTAAAATCTCCTGAATTAATCAGACAAAATCAAAAAGAATCTGTAGCCATAGAAAATATTTCTCCCGAGAAAAAAATAGAGATTGTAAATCTACCAATCGTTACAGAGAAAAAAGAATTGCCTTTAATAAAAGAAAATGCTTCTGAAATAGCATCCAATATTTCGAAAATTCCGGCAGAAAAAATTATTGCGCAAACGGATTCTGCAAAAAGCCCCGTAAAAAGGAAAAAATATGTAGATCCTTCTACTTTGCTTTTTTCGGTGGAGCATAAAGACGTTATTGAAAAAACGAAGCAAAGTAACGTTGCAACCATCGATCTGAACGGAAAATAATACTTTTTTAACAATTAAAACTTAATAATATGATCAAGAAATTTATCTTAATGGGATTCGTATGCCTTTTATCCGGCACTGTTTATTCGCAAAGAAACCTTAATAAACTGAATCTCCAGTCAAAAGAAGATACGGAAGTAAGCCCGATCGTAAAAGAAAAAGTGGATGAATATGCCAAAAAAATAGACGGCATTATTCAGGAAGAAAAAAAGCTGATGGAAGCCGAATTGATTACTCTTCAGGCAAAAAACCTTGACAAAAGCGAATTTGATAAGCAAAAATCAATCATCGCCGATCGTTTTTCAGAAAAAATAGATCAGAGAATCGAAGAATTGGGTTTTGATCTTGATACGGTGATTCAGAAGCAGGTAAGATACTCTCTTCTTAATTCTGATGTGACTTCCAATGAAGAATTGAAAGCGAAACTTCTTAAGAAATTCAGACCGACCAAGAATTTTGCAGGCTATATTTCATACGGAATTATGAATCTTACAAACAGCAAAGCCGATAATAGTCTTGATAAAAACCTCGGATACGCAGGGAATTTTGAATTTGGGTTGAAATTCAATTATCAGTTTGGGAGAACCAGTCCGTGGGGATTAATTTCTGGAATCGGATTTTCATGGAGAAACTTTGAATATTGATAATAATATGTATTTTGCGAAAGATGGAAATGCAGATGTTTTTCTGGCAAATTATGAAAAGAATTTAAGCAAAAGTAAACTTAGAACGGGTTATATCATCGTTCCTTTAGGTCTTCAATATAATTTTTCTAAGGTGAAAAATGCAGGAATGGATATTCAGTACAGAGATTATAATAATGGATTTAAAATCGGTGCAAATATTTATGGAGGCGTAAAAATGGCAACTAATAATATCATAAAAGGCGACGGAATCAGCGACAGAGGAAGAGAGAATTATCAGGTGAATCCTTTTATTTACGGAGGTCAGTTCACGGTTTCTTACGATGATTTCAGTATTTTCGTGAAAAAAGATTTCGGAAACTTTTTTAAAGACAACAAGTTTGAAAACGATAAAGCGTTGGTTTTCGGTGTAGCACTTTGGTGGTAAAACACATTACATTCATAGATAAATTGATAAAAAAACGCTGGAAAATTTTCTCAGCGTTTTTTGTTTTTAAATTTTATTACTCATCTAATTTAGACCACCGTCACACATATCAACAGGAATCAGACATGCAGTTCCATTGCAAGGATTTCCTCCTGGAGGTGGCGTAATGCAGCAAGCATGATATCCATTCCATGTCAGATGGATTAAATTTCCAGGACAAGTATGACCTCCTAAAACTTGTTTTAAATTTTGTCTGTCAATTTTCTTTAAATTTTTCATAATGTTTTGTTTTATGGTGATTTGTAATTAATCCCTAATGTATGAAAAATTTAATTAAAAATATATCGAATTAATATTTGTAAATCAGTATTTTAGTAAAAATAGAAACCCTCAGAAATTCTGAAGGTTTCAAACATTTAATCTATTATTTATTTAAATCATTTCAAACTTCCCACCATATCTTCAGGTTTCACCCATTCGTCGAACTGTTCAGAAGTTACAAATCCAAGATTGATCGCTTCTTCTTTCAGCGTAGTTCCGTTTTTGTGAGCGGTTTTTGCAATTTTTGCTGCATTTTCATAACCGATGTGTGTGTTCAAAGCAGTTACCAACATCAAAGATTTGTCTACTAATTCTTTAATTCTGTCAATATTAGGTTCAATTCCAACCGCGCAATGATCATTAAATGAAATACATGCATCTGCAATTAACTGAGCCGACTGTAAAAAATTATAAGCCATCACCGGTTTAAAAACATTCAGTTCGTAATTTCCTTGAGTTCCTGCAAATGAGATCGTTGTATCGTTTCCTAAAACCTGAGCGCAAACCATCGTTATCGCTTCATTTTGAGTAGGATTTACTTTTCCGGGCATAATTGAAGAACCTGGTTCATTTTCTGGAATGTGAATTTCACCAATCCCGGAACGAGGTCCTGAAGCCATTAATCTGATATCCTGAGCGATTTTATATAAAGAAACCGCCAATTGCTTCAACGCTCCATGAGATTCTACGATCGCGTCGTGAGCCGCCAAAGCTTCAAATTTATTTTCAGCCGTTACAAAAGGAAGGTTGGTGAATTTTGCAATATATTCAGCAACTTTTACATCATAGCCTTGAGGGGTATTTAAGCCTGTTCCTACGGCGGTTCCTCCTAAAGCAAGCTCGGAAAGATGTGGTAATGTGTTTTTTAACGCTTTAATTCCGTAATTTAATTGAGCGACATATCCTGAAAATTCCTGTCCCAAAGTCAATGGAGTAGCATCCATCAAATGCGTTCTTCCGATTTTAACAATATCTTTAAAGGCTTCTGATTTTTCTTTTAATGTATCTCTTAATTTTTCCACCGCAGGAATCGCCGTTTCAACAACTTTCTTATAGGCTGCAATGTGCATTGCTGTTGGATACGTATCGTTGGATGATTGAGATTTGTTCACATCATCATTTGCATGAATTTCAGATTTATCACCTAAATTTCCACCATTATTAACGTGTGCTTTGTTGGAAATAACTTCATTCACATTCATATTAGACTGTGTTCCTGAACCGGTTTGCCAGATCACCAAAGGAAATTGATCGTTTAATTTGCCTTCTAAAATTTCTTCGCAAACTTTAGCGATCATATCTCTTTTTTCAGCAGGAAGAACTCCCAAATCTGTATTGGTAAAGGCTGCAGCTTTTTTCAGATAAGCAAAAGCTTCGATAATTTCGTGGGGCATAGAACCTTCCGGACCGATCTTGAAATTGTTTCTAGAACGTTCTGTTTGCGCGCCCCAAAACTTATCAGCAGGAACCTGCACTTCACCCATGGTGTCTTTTTCTATTCTGTAATTCATTGTGATTGAAATTTATTTCTGTTTAGGTTTAATTTTTTATCACAAATTTTAACCGTAATAATTATCCACTTATTTTGTCATACCGTAGGAATTTCAGCAAAGAATTTAACGTATATACTTTAGATTTCTACGGAATGACAAAGTGAATGCGAAAAATTGCGACTATTTTGGTTAAAATATGTTTCTATAAAATTAACTATAAATGAAAAACCTCGCAATTTATAATCATTATAAATATCAATTCAAGTCACTGATTTTACTCATGTTTTTTTAGGTAAGCCGTATTTTTGCACCGAAAATAGAAAGTAAATGGATTTTAAATATCAGGATCCGTATCCAATTTTGAAAGATGATACGGAGTATAAGAAGCTTACGTCAGATTATGTAAAAGTTGAAAAACTGGGAGACAGAGAAATTTTAACCATCGATCCGAAAGGTCTTGAGTTATTGGCTGAAGAAGCGATGGCAGATGTTTCTTTTATGCTTCGTTCTTCTCACTTAGAAAGTTTGAAAAGAATTATTGACGATCCTGAAGCTACAGATAACGACAGATTCGTTGCTTATAATTTGTTGCAAAATGCTGCAGTTGCTGTTGAGGGAGCTTTACCTTCTTGCCAAGATACAGGAACGGCGATTGTGATGGGTAAAAAAGGAGAAAATGTTTACACAGGCGTTGATGACGGTGAATATTTAAGCAAAGGAATTTACAATACTTACCAAAAAAGAAACTTAAGATATTCTCAGGTTATTCCTTTAACGATGTTTGATGAAAAAAATTCTGGTTCAAATCTTCCGGCACAGATTGATATTTATGCTAAAAAAGGAGATTACTACGAATTTTTATTCTTAACGAAAGGAGGAGGTTTCTGCTAACAAGACTTTCCTATATCAAAAAACAAAATCTTTATTAAATGAAAAATCTCTTGAGGCTTTTGTAAAAGAGAGAATTTCAGATTTGGGAACGGCTGCTTGTCCGCCTTATCACTTGGCTTTGGTAATTGGAGGAACTTCTGCGGAAGCAAATTTGGCTGCCGTGAAAAAAGCATCAGCAAAATATTATGATCATCTTCCAACAGAAGGAAACGAAGCGGGACAGGCTTTCAGAGATTTGGAATGGGAAGCAAAAGTTCAGAAAATCTGTCAGGAAAGTGCGATTGGCGCTCAGTTTGGTGGAAAATATTTAACACACGATGTTCGAGTAATCAGACTTCCTCGTCACGCGGCTTCTTGTCCGGTTGGGATGGGAGTTTCTTGTTCGGCAGACAGAAATATTAAAGGGAAAATTACAAAAGACGGTATTTTCTTAGAGCAATTGGAAGTAGATCCGAAGAAATTTTTACCTGCAACGCCACCACATTTGGAAGCTGCAGTTGACATTGATTTAAATAAACCAATGCCAGAAATTTTGGCTGAACTTTCAAAATATCCAATCAAAACAAGATTAAAATTAAACGGAACCTTGATCGTTGCAAGAGATATCGCTCACGCAAAAATCAAAGAATTATTAGATTCCGGACAACCAATGCCTGAATATTTCAAAAATCACCCGATTTATTACGCAGGACCTGCAAAAACTCCGGAAGGAATGGCTTCAGGAAGTTTCGGACCTACAACGGCGGGAAGAATGGACGTTTATGTAGACGAATTCCAAAGCCACGGCGGAAGTATGGTGATGTTGGCAAAAGGAAACAGAACGGCAGATGTTACCAACGCTTGTCACAAATACGGAGGTTTCTATATCGGTTCAATTGGTGGGCCTGCTGCGATCTTGGCAAAAGATAATATTTTGTCGGTTGAAGTGGTAGATTTCCCTGAATTAGGAATGGAAGCGGTAAGAAAAATCGAGGTGAAAGATTTCCCTGCATTCATTATTACGGATGATAAAGGAAATGATTTCTTTGCAAATCTTGCGCATTAATACTATATAAATGACAAATAGATGATAGCAAATCGAGCATAGATAAGCGTCTATTATCCATCCATCTATTATCTAAGTATCTGAATTTAGTTTAAAATTAAAATAAATAATAAAAATAGGATGTATATCTTTTGTGTACCCAAATAAAAAGTCCTATTTTTGCCTAAAATCTTTAAGAAATGATAACGATTTTATCAGCGTTTTGGCCGTTTTACCAGTTCCTTTGGACAATTTTCTTCGTAACAATGTTCTTGGTAGGGTTCTGGTGTATTTTTATGTTCTTCGGATGGGTTATTCCAATATGGTTGACTGAAGGGTTGATGGAATATTTTGGAAAAGTGAAACCTTTTGATCCTGAAGATATTAGAAGAAAGCAAGTGAACGAACAGGAAGGTGTAGAAGTAATCTTCAGCAATCCTAAAGGTAACGGACCTTTCTTACATGATAGTCACGGACATCATTAATTGATTGTCATTGCTTTTTCACCTGAATTCTGAAAAAGTAATATCAAAGCAAAACAACATATATAAAACCACTTAATTTATTAGGTGGTTTTTTCGTTTCTTTTATTGTGTTCTCAGTTTTTCAGGAGAAACACCAAATTTTTTCTTGAAAGCTCTTGTAAAATTCTGAACGTACTCATAACCGCATTCTATTGCGATTTCTTTAATCATGATATTTTTATTAATGATCAGTTTTTTTGCTTTCAACATTCTTAATTCCGAAATATAATCGCTCACTGTAATATGATATTGAGCTTTAAATTCTTTCCTGATTTTATTTTGATTAATCCCGATCAGCTTTCCGATTTCTTCTACTTTGATATTTCTGTGATAATTTTCATCAACAAATTTTTTAATGATGGAAGGTATTTGCGGCGTTTCTTCAACCGTATTTTTTTCATTGAATTGTTCAAAAATCAAAATTAAAAGTTTGATAATCTTAGCTTCAACGAATAATTTCTGCATCACTCCTTTTTTAGAATAGCTTATAATTTCCTTTAAAATCATATGCATCTCAACGGTCATATAAGGTGGAGTCTGCTTGTGAAGGAAAATATAATTGTTTTGAATCATGCTTTCCAGAATATGGGCGCTTTCGCTGTTGGATTTCGGATTGATGAGGTTGAAAATGTAATTGTAATTAATCTGAACCTGAAGATATTTCAGTATTTCCTGATTTTCCGTCCACAATTCTGCCACACTTTCCTGCTGAGAATAATGAAGAATGTATTGATTTTTTTTAAATAAAAACTTCGTTCCGCAATCCTCAGCTTCAAGATTGATATTCTGACTCAGCAAAAAAAGTAAATTAAAACTCGATTTGCCTTCAATCATATTCGATTTTAAAAATTTTTCAGGAGAAATCTCTTCCTTCATTAAAATTTTAATGTCTTCGGATCTGAACAATAATCCTTGATGAGATTGATTCTTCATACGAGCAGTTTTTACGGACATGGGTACATTTTGAAATAAAAGCTGAGTACAGATAACCAAAAGTTCGGGAATGATTATTATGAAACTATCACACCAGCTAATTTTGCACAAATGTAAATTAAATTTAGAATAATTAAAAATAAAACTTTTATGATTGTCAATATGGATAGGTGAATAGTTTGTCTTAGAGATATTTTATCCGCAATTTTCTAGAAAGTGAAAATTTTTGTGTCAAAATACTTAAGATTTCTTTCAAACGGAATCCGTTATTTTTTTAACACAAAGATCTATTTCATACTGCATTATTGTTAGAAAGCAAAGGCAAGTAGAATTTGCTTTGCGAAGCGTAAAAATAGTATTTCATCAAATCAACTTGTTGATTCATCTTTGCTCACTTAATTAAATCATATTGAATCAAAACTTTGCGTTAAAAAAATGAGCAGTGATTTTTAAAATATTTAAACCACATTTAAAAAGGCTCTAAAGTTTCAGGTAAGATAATTAAAAGGTTGAAAATGATAAGTGTCTTTTGATAAAAGGAATTACTTTTGCGGAAAATTAAGTATAATTTAGAATAAATAAAAATAATATTAATTATGTTTGGAAAATTACATATTGCGGCGCGGAAAATTGGAGCAGGCTTAGTGTTGTTGGGTATCGCGGGGAATTATGCATATGCTCAGCAATGGGAAAATGTAAGTGGTGTACAAACGATTTCTGCAGGAGGAAGCAGTTTTAATAATTTGGTGATAAATAATGGGAAATATTATGTTTCTTATTACGATACTTCTGTTGCTAAAGGCTCTGTGCAGATGTTCAACGGGACTTCTTGGTCTTATGTGGGCGGAAGCGCAGGAATTACGACAGGAACAGCTTTATACAATTCTTTATCGATAGATGGTCTAGGTAATTTATATTATACAAATCAAGGGACGGGCTTAGAAGTTCGTCAGTTTAACGGAGCTTCTTGGACGCAATTGCCAAGTCCGACAACGACGACGGTAAATTATCAGGCTTCTGCGGTTTCTCCTTCAAATGTTGTATTTACTTATTCAACACATAATTCAGGAACAGTTCAGCGTTACGTAAACGGAGCTTGGGAACAGGTGGGGAATACAGGATTTTCCAGCGGTGCAGCCTTTGCCGAAATGGTAATTGGTACCAATAACAAAGTTTATACAAGCAATGTATCAAGCGGACTGAGAGTATACGAAAATACAACTACAGCAACAGCTTCAGATAGCTGGACATTGGTTGGTGGAAATATTGTAGACGCTGCATCTTCAAGTGAGCAGTATAATTCTGATATTGCAATTGATGCTAATAACAATTTATATGTAGCATATGTTTCGAATTCAGCAAACGGACAAAAATTAAATGTAAAAAAATTCGACGGAACCAGCTGGGTACAAGTAGGAAATACCAATTTTTCTAGCGGAAGAATACAGCATGTTGCCATCGCGGTGACTTCTACAGGAACTCCATATGTGGTAGCAAGCCGTTGGGAAAACGATGATTTTTTAAGAAATACAGCTTATAAATTAGATACAGCAACGCAAACTTGGGGAGCTTTCGGAGGAAATTTCATTTCTGACGGACAGGCAACTTATAATGATTTAGCAGTCGACAAAACCAATAATTATCTTGTGTTGGCTTATTCACAAGACGGAACAAAAGTGAAGAGAATTTCTCTTACTCCGACTTGTAATAATACGGATCCGGGAACAAATGCAGGTGATTTGGGCTGTGTGAAATTCAGTTACGGAGGACAAACAGTTAGTTATACAACCGTAAGAGGAGCAGATGGAAAAGTTTGGCTTCAACAGAATTTAGGAAGTTCCCAGGTCGCAACATCTTTTGATGACGCCAATTCTTTTGGAGATCTTTTCCAGTGGGGAAGATGGGACGATGGTCACCAATTGAGAAATTCTACAACGATTTCAACGCCTTCTACCAATTCACCTGATGGATTATCGGGAATAAATTCTTTCGTTATTGGTGCTTCTTCAGCTTCTTGGTGGGGAACTAATGCAACAAGTGATGCCTGGAATGCCTCTTCATCAGCGAATATTAGTCCGGCAATCGGAGCAGATCCGTGTAAAGCAATCGGACAAGGATGGAGACTTCCGACTACTGCAGAATGGGTAACATTGGTAGGAGCAGAATCGATTAATAATCCTGCAACAGCCTATGCAAGTTATTTAAAATTACCTGCAGGAGGATACAGAAGCAGTTCAACAGGAGGATTCACTTTTGTAGGTCAGAGAGGATATTTTTGGAGTTCGGATACGGCAAGTACAGGAGGTAAATATTTGTATGTAGGAACAACGATTGTAACTCCGACTTCTGGAGGACCGAGAGGACAGGGAGAATCTGTAAGATGTACCAAAGATTTCACAGGATTGGCAACTTCAGATATTAATCTTACCATTAAGCCAATCGGGATTTATCCTAATCCAACCAACGGAATTCTGAATGTTAAAGCAGATTCAGCTATTGAAACAGTAAATGTTACCAATATTGTAGGACAAAAAATAAATGTTCAGTTCTCTAATAATCAGATTAATATGCAAGGTCTTCCCAACGGAATATATATTATAGAATTAAAATTAAAAAGCGGACAGATAATTTCTAAGAAAGTGGTTAAGAATTAATTTCCACCATATTTGATTGATAGACAAAGGCTTTGCAAAAAGCCTTTTGTTTTTAAAAGCGAGTTCATTTAAATTACATAGATTACGGCGATGTCATTTGGACATCGCCGTAATCGCTTTTACATAAAAAATATAGGGATGATATGAAAAAGATTAGATAATATTAATTTCTACATTAATATTTCCTCTCGTTGCTTTAGAATAAGGGCACGTTTGGTGAGCTTCTTCGGCTAATAATTTCGCTGTTTCGCTGTCAATTCCGGGAAGACTGATATTCAAACGGGCTTGTAAAAAATAAGCATCGTCATTCATACAAAGATCGACTTCTGCATCTACCGCTGTTTCAGGAGAAAGTCTGATTTTTCTTTTTCTCGCTGCAATTCCCAACGCTCCAATAAAACAAGCCGACCAACCCGCTGCAAAAAGCTGTTCCGGATTCGTTCCCGGTTCTGTTCCGCCCGGAGTTGAAAGTTTTACACTAAGGTTCTCGTCAGAACTTTTAGAAAATCCGTCGCGACCGCCTGTTGTATGAGTTTTTCCTGTGTATAATACTTTTTCTGCTTGTAAAGTTTGATTATTTTCCATTATTAAAAAATTTAGATTGTTATTAATTGGTTTTAAATGATGAGTCAAAATTAGTTCAGATTAAAATGATGTGTAACCATAAAATAGGTGAAACGGACAATCATAAACCTGAATAAGACATTGAAAAGGATGAAGTTAATCTGAGTTCGGGAAAATTGCGATTTTAGCTGAGTGAAACGCCCTTGCGAACGGAAATCTTTTCAAGCCTAATTAAAAAGACTTTGCGATCATAGCGTTTAAAATATATAAGAGCTCTCATCCGAGTGAGGTTGAATTATTTTGAATATCCATCAACTTCAACAATAGCATCAGCAAAAGATTTCGGATCTTCCTGCGGAACATTGTGTCCGATTCCCCTTAAAATTTTATGAGAATACTTTCCTGTAAACTGATTTTCGTACGCTTTACCATTAATGGCAGCACCATCAAAATCACTGCTGATTGTAATTGCAGGAACAATAATTTTAGGCTTTGTTGAAAGTTTTTTCTCCAACTCATCATACTTTGCTTCTCCTTTTGCCAAAGACAATCTCCAACGGTAATTGTGAATAACAATCGCGACATGATCGGGATTATCGAAAGATTTCGCTGTCTGATCGTAAGTTGCTTTATCAAAATTCCATAATGGAGAAGCGGTTTTCCAGATCAGTTTGTTGAATTCATACGTATTGTCTTTATATCCTTTTTCACCACGATCGGTAGAAAAATAATATTGATACCACCAACCCAATTCAGCTGTAGGAGGCAATGGCTTTTTATTAAATTCAAGATTGGTAATCAAATAACCGCTCACAGAAACCAGACCTTTTACTCTTTCGGGCCAAAGTGCAGCCATCACATCGGCAGTTTCTTGCGCCCCAATCGAATCCTCCGACGATTGCTTTATCGATTTTTAAAGCATTCATTAAAGCAATAATATCACTCGCAACCGCGGCTTGCTGTCCGTTTCTCATGGTCTTATCAGAAAGAAATCTTGTCGTTCCAAAACCTCTCAAATAAGGAGTAATTACTCTGTAACCTTTTGCGGTCAACATCGGAACAACGTCTTCATAACTGTGAATATCGTAAGGCCAACCGTGAAGTAAAATCACAGGCGTTCCGCTTGGAGATCCGGCTTCTGTATAACCGATGTTCAGGAAACCTGCGTCGATTTGTTTTAAAGTTCCCAATGAACTTTTTGTTTCCTGAGCATTTAATCCCATATTGAAAATCAAAATGAGGATCGCACTGATGATATATTTTTTAATAAAATAAATCTGTTGTTGGTTTGATTGGGTAAGCATAATCGTTGAGTTTTTTTAATTTGATGGGTCAAAAGTAGAAACAGAATTCATGCAAATCCATCACAAATGAGCTCAACCGGACAAACTCAACCTTGAATTAGACATTTTGATTTTTAACATCAATTTTTTCATTTAACATTCACAATCAAATCCACATTTCAACCTCCATTTTTTGCCATTCAAAAACAATAGTCTACCTTTGCGGTAGATTATCAAGAAAGGTGGAGGGATTTGGCCCTGTGAAACCTTAGCAACCAACGCTGTTCTACGAGTGTAAAGGTGCTAATTCCAACCCGATTGGGGGAAGATAAGTGAAGTCAATATTCTATATTATTCCATTTTCTTGAAGGTCTTTTTGTGGTTTGCGATGTTTCGTAAGCGAATATTAATTAGTTTAAAATAAAAAAAAAACTGAAGGAAATGAAGAAACTCAGCGTAAGTGTGCTGCTTTTGGCGGTTGGATTTTTATCTGCACAGGAACAGGAAAAAGAAAAACAGATCGAAGATGTCATCATCGTAGGAAATCGTAACGCTAAAAGAACCAAATTGGAAACTCCGGTTCCGGTAGACATCATCAATATCGATAAAATACAAAAATCTTCACCGCAGACAACTGTTCAGGATTTGCTGAATTATGTGATTCCTTCGTTCAATTCGGTTCGCCAGTCGGCTTCTGACGGAACGGAACATATTGATCCTATAAGTTTAAGAGGAATGGGACCAGATCAGGTTTTGGTGTTGGTGAATGGAAAAAGAAGACATTCCACATCGTTGGTTAATTATCAGAATACGGTAGGAAACGGTTCTGTCGGAACAGATTTAGGCACAATTCCTGTAATTGCGATTGACAGGATTGAGGTGTTAAGAGACGGAGCTGCAGCGCAATACGGTTCAGATGCTATTGCGGGAGTCATTAATATCATTCTTAAAAAAAATATTGGCGGAACAGCCAGTTTAAACTACGGAATTACAGGCAGAAATGACGGTGATACCTATCAAGCAGGAGCCAATTACGGAACTTCTTTAGGTAAAAAAGACAGCTACGTAAGTTTGTCTTTACAATTAAATTACAGAGGAAAAACAACCAGAACACAGAATCATAATCTGGATATTTTCGGAGATAATTTTGCGTATGATTATGCCGATAATCCTGCTGCTGCAAGTGCTGCAGACGATGCCATCATTCAGCAAAGAGGTTTAACGAGAGATGATTTCAATTTCCAGATTGGTGATGCCCGAATCAAGCAGGCTCAATTGGTTTTTAATTCAGAATATCCTTTTAATGACAATTTTAAATTATATTCTTTCGGAGGTTTCAGCATAAAAGAAGGCGAAGGTTTTGGCTTCAGAAGACTTCCGAGTGAAAAGGATAATAATGTTGAATCTATTTATCCAAACGGTTTTCAGCCGTCTTTGGGTTCAAAAGTGTACGATATTTCTTATGCAGTCGGAGCTAAATACAATATGAATGATTGGTTTTTTGATCTGAGCAATACTTTCGGAAGCAACACCTTTAATTATGATGTCAATAATACGGTAAATGCTTCACTAGGAGCAAATTCGCCGACGAGTTTCAATGCAGGAGCTCACAGTTTCCTTCAAAATACAATTAATCTTGATATTTCTAAAAATGTTAAAAACTTCAATTTTGCTTTCGGAGGAGAATTCAGGTTTGAACAATACGACATCAAAGCAGGAGAAGAAGCGTCTTATTCAAAATATGATGTGAACGGAAATATTGCCGTTCCCGGTTCTGTAACTGTTGGAAATGGTGGTTCGCAGTCTTTCATCGGTTTTTCGCCGCAAAATGCTTTAACGAAATCGAGAAATTCAACCGCCGTTTATGCAGATATTTCTTATGATTTAGATAAAAAATTAAATATCGACGCTGCCGCAAGATTTGAAAATTATTCAGATTTCGGAAGTACATTGAACGGGAAATTAGCCGTGAGATATGAATTTGTAAAAAATTATGCCATCCGTGCTGCCGTTGGAACGGGTTTCAGAGCGCCGTCTTTGCAACAGCAATATTTTAATAATTCTTACGCAGATATTTCTACGACAGGAAATTCTATCGTTACAAAAGGGATTTTTAACAGTGACAGTGAAGCGGCAAAAGCGCTTGGTTTTGATCAGTTAAAACAAGAAACGTCTGTCAATGGAAGCGTTGGATTTACCTTAAAACCAGTCAGTAAGCTTCTTATTACGTTGGATGGATATTTAATTAAAGTGAAAGACAGAATCGTCATAACAAGTAATATTACCGACGATCGATTGACGGCTTATGGTGTCGAAAGCGGACGATTTTTTGCCAATGCCATTGATACGGAAACGAAAGGGGTTGATTTGGTTGTTTCCTACGACTGGAGATTGGGCAGCGGAAATTTAAACATCAATTTGGCAGGAAATTACACCGAAACAAAAATCACCGATTTCCATTTTCCGGCAAATCTGCAAACTCCGCAGAATGAATTTTTCGGACCGGATCAGATCAACATCATTGAAACATTATCACCAAAAACAAAAGCAACATTGGGATTAAATTACGGAATTGGTAAATTCAATTTCCTCGTAAGAAATACTTATTTTGGAAAGGTGATCAGAGACGGTTATCCTTTCGGCGGTGTTCAGGAATTTGCTCCAAAAGTGGTGACAGATATAAGTGTTGGTTATGATTTTACGAAAAATATTAACCTTACAATTGGGGCAAATAATGTTTTTGATGTCTTTCCTGATTTGCAGATCTACGAAAATTCTTATTTTGGAGTGTTCAAATATGCTCCGGTTCAAATGGGAACATTGGGGAATTATTTCTTCGGAAGACTTAATTTTACTTTTTAATTAAATGGATTCTACTTCACATCAGATCGGCTGGAAAACCGCCGTTGCAATCGTTGTTTCGAACATGATCGGAACAGGTATTTTCACGACTTTGGGTTTCCAGCTGGTTGATATTACCAATACCTACAGCATTATTTTTCTTTGGGTGATCGGAGGAATTTTAGCACTTTTTGGAGCGTTTTGTTATGCAGAATTAGGTTCTCATTTTAAAGGAAACGGCGGTGATTTTATTTATCTTAAAGAAACATATCATCCGGTTTTGGGATATCTGGTAAGCTGGATTTCTTTGATTATCGGGTTTTCTTCGCCTGTTGCTTTGGCGGCTTTGGCGATGTCAAAATATCTTTCCGCATTCAATGATTCCTTTGGAAACGGCTTTGCAATTGGGATTATTTTTTTGGTTGCTGCTTCTTTGTCGTTCAGTTTAAAAACATCGAGTAAGTTTCATAACTTTTTCACTTTCATTAAAGTAGCTTTTATTATTGTTTTAATTATTCTCGGCGTAGGACTTTCAGAATCGGGAGTAGGAAACAGCTTAAATTTCGGAAACGACTGGAAAAATGAAATCATGCTTCCCGCTTTTGCAACGTCGTTGGTTTTTGTAACGTATTCATATACAGGCTGGAACTCGGCTTCTTATATTGCGGGAGAAATTAAAGATGTTCAGAAAAATCTTCCGAAAGCTTTGATTGTGGGAACGGTTTTTGTGACGGTTTGCTATCTTCTGGTGAATTTTATCATGCTAAAACATGCGCCAATCAATCAATTGGCGGGAAAAGAAGATGTGATGGGAGAAGCTGCCAATAATATGTTGGGTCATACTTTCGGAAAAGTGGTGAATGTTTTTATCGCATTGCAATTGGTAGCAACGATCAGCGGATATTTGTGGGTCGGTTCAAGATTGACGCAGGCTTTTGCGAAAGAAAATAAATTGTGGAAGTCTTTATCCGTCGGCAATAAAAAAGGAATTCCTGTTCGTGCCATTTTTGCGCATGCTGTGATTGCAACGTTGATTATTTTAACGGGAAGTTTTAAAGAAATTTTCGTTTATACCGCTTTTATTCTTCAATTGTTTGCAAGTTTGGCGATTTCTACGGCTTATTTTATTAAAAAAGATCAGAGAAAGATATTTAAATCCAACTTATTTTACGTTTTCCCGACTGTTTTCTTGTTGTTCAGTGTTTATATTTTGTATTTCACATTGATTCACAATCCGAAAGAGAGCATCATAGGATTGGGAATTGTCGCACTGGGAATTGTTTTGTATTTAATGGATAGAAAGTTTTCTAAAAATAATATTTAATTTAAAGTCTTCGACAAGCTCAGACTGACACTGGTTAAAAGTTGTGTTAAATTGAGTCTGACTGCAATTTGAAAAGTTAGTATTAGCAATGTCATCCTGAGCTCGTCGAAGGACCTTTCAATAAAGCTTAGATGCTTTTCAAAAAGACAAATGTTGAGTAAGTTTTATATTAAAAATAGATTCTTCACCACGCTTTCACTACATTCAGAATGGCAAACTATTAGTTTTAAAATTGAATTAATAATCCGTATCTTTGCTCCTACAAAATTTTCATAATGTCTAAATCATTAATTCCAAAATTAGAAGCTATAAAACAACGCTATAATGAGGTTGCAGACCTTATTATACAGCCGGATGTAATTTCAGATCAAAAAAGATATTCTTCTTTAAACAAAGAATACAGCGATTTAGGAAAAATTGTAAGAGTTTACGATCAGTATAAAGGCGCTTTAGATAATATCGCAGAATCTGAGGAAATCATCGCTGATGGTTCAGACAGAGACTTGGTCGATATGGCTAAAGAAGAAAAAGTAGAAGCTCAGGGTAAACTTCCAGGTTTGGAAGAAGAATTGAAGGTACTTTTAATTCCTAAAGATCCAACCGATGATAAAAACGTAATCGTAGAACTTCGTGCCGGAACCGGTGGAGATGAAGCGGCTATCTTTGTGGAAGATGTTTACAGAGCATATGCCATGTTCTTTAAGACTAAAGGTTGGAAGCACGAAATAACAGATTCTAGCGAAGCTGCAAAAGGTTATAAAGAATTAATCATCAAAATTGAAGGAGACGGCGTGTACGGAATCATGAAGTTTGAGTCCGGTGTTCACCGTGTACAACGTGTTCCGGAAACAGAATCTCAAGGTAGAGTGCACACTTCGGCAATTACCGTTGCTGTTTTACCGGAAGCTGAAGAAATCGATTTTGAATTAAATCCTGCCGATATCGAAATGCAGACTTCACGTTCAGGTGGAGCGGGTGGACAAAACGTAAACAAGGTTGAAACCAAAGTACAGTTGACCCACAAACCTTCAGGAATGGTGGTTGTTTGTCAGCAGGCACGTTCTCAGTTAGCAAACAGGGAATTGGCGATGGAAATGCTTCGTACCAAATTATATGATATCGAAGTACAAAAATCTGTCGGAGATATTGCTGCACAGCGTAAATCAATGGTTTCTACAGGTGACCGTTCTGCAAAGATCAAAACCTACAACTATCCTCAAGGAAGAGTTACCGATCACAGAATCAACAAGTCTATGTACAATCTTGATGCGTACATGAATGGAGATATCTCTGAAATGATCGATGCCGTAATCATGGCAGAAAATGCCGAAAAAATGAAAGGAGAGGAAGATAATTATTAAAATCTTTCTTTTAAAATATCTAAAGCTTCTGAGAAATCGGGAGCTTTTTTTGTTCTCAAAATAAAATATTTTCAAGTATAATAATGTATTACTCTTTTTAAAGTAATATGATAAGAAGTTGAAAATCTATAACATTATTCTGACTTAAAAGAAATGTTATATTTATAGGATAAAAAATATTAATTGGATGGAAAATAAACTTGAGCATAATTTTTCAAAGTTTGAACAAATTGAGCAAATTGATCAGAATGGAATTGAATTTTGGAGCGCACGAGACCTCAGTAAAGTTTTAGATTATTCGGAATATAGAAACTTTAAGCCAGTTATAGAAAAAGCTAAAGAAGCATGTGAGAATAGCGGAGAGGAAATTGGAAACCATTTCGTGGAATTCCACGAAATGGTTAAAATAGGATATGGTGCTGAAAGAGGCTTTGATGATGGTGTAAAATTATCTCGTTATGCATGTTATTTAATCGTTCAAAATGCAGATCCTGCGAAAGAAGTTGTTGCATTGGGACAAACATATTTTGCTGTACAAACAAGAATTCAAGAAATCCAAAAATTAGATGAGTATAATCAATTATCTTCGGAGGACGAGAAAAGATTATTTCTAAGAAATGAAATGGTAAAACACAACATTCATTTAGCGGCAACCGCAAAAGAGGCAGGAGTTATAAAGCTGATAGATTATGCAATTTTTCAAAATCATGGTTATAAAGGTCTTTATGGAGGTTTAGATGCAAAAGGAATACATAATAAAAAAGGATTAAAGAAAAGCCAACAAATATTAGATCATATGAATAGTACGGAATTAGCTGCAAATCTATTCCGGGCGACACAAACTGAAGAAAAATTAAAAAACGATAAGATTAAAGGGAAAGCAGATGCTAATAAAACTCATTTTGAAGTAGGGGCAAAAGTTCGAAAAACGATTCAAGAACTTGGAGGAACAATGCCGGAAAATTTGCCTGTAGCTGAAAGTATTAAAGATGTGGAAAAGGAAAAAAGTAAATTAGAGCAACAATCAAAAAAACTAAAATAAATTTATATTAAAGTTAAAGATTATAAATTTGATATTCAACAAAATACATAATCTAAAGCTTCTGATTTTCGGAAGCTTTTTTTATTACCTCAACTTTATGTATTTTTGGTAAAATCCATTTTGATATGAAATTAAGACCTATATTATTAACCGCCGGAGTTTTGTTTTCGGCAACATTTTATTCGCAAAAAATGATTTATCCAAAAACATTAAAAGGAAATCAGACAGATACATATTTCGGAACTGCCGTTGCAGACCCGTACCGTGATTTGGAAAACGACTCAGAAGCTACCAAAAAATGGGTAGACGAAGAAGTGGCAAACAGCCAGAATTATCTTTCGAAAATCCCGTTCAGAGATCAGATTAAAAATCAGTTGAGAGACATCTGGAATTATGAAAAAATTTCAGCGCCTTTCAAAGAAGGAGATTATACCTATTATTACAAAAACGACGGATTGCAGGCGCAATCGGTTTTATACAGAACCAATAACAAGACAAAAGCAACAGAAGTTTTCTTAGACCCGAATAAATTCTCAGAAAAAGGAACAACATCTTTATCGCAGCTTTCTTTTAACAAAAAAGGAAATTTGGCAGCCTATTCCATTTCGGAAGGCGGAAGCGACTGGAACAAAATCATCATCATCGATGCAATTACCAAAAAACAAATTGACGAAACAATTGTTGATGTGAAATTCAGCGGAATTTCTTGGCAAGGTGATGAAGGTTTCTATTATTCAAGCTACGACAAGCCGAAAGAAGGAACCGTACTTTCCGGAATGACAGATAAACACAAGGTTTATTTTCATAAATTAAATACAAAACAATCGGCAGATCAATTGATTTTCGGAGGTGATAAAACGCCGAGAAGATATTTGGGAGCGGGTGTTTCGGAAGATCAGAGATATTTAATTATTTCTGCAGCAAACGCGACCAACGGAAATGAATTGTACATCAAAGATTTAAAAAACGGAGGAGATTTTGTTCAGATCAACAAAGGTTTTGATATCAATGTAAGTATTGTTGATACTCAAGGCGATGATCTTTATATTTTCACAGACAAAGACGCTCCGAATATGCGTTTGGTAAAAACCAGTATCAAAAATCCATCTCCTGAAACTTGGAAAGACTTAATTCCGGAAACTGAAAATGTGCTGGGAATTACGACTGGAGGAGGATATTTCTTCGCAACTTATATGATCGATGCCATTGATAAGGTAAAACAATTCGACAGAAACCGGAAAATTAATAAGAGAAATTGCTCTTCCGGGAAAAGGAACGATTGGCGGTTTTGGCGGAAAAGAAAAGGAGAAAGAACTTTATTTTTCATTTAGCAATTATATCACACCGGGAACAACCTATAAATTCAATGCAGATTCCGGGAAATCAGAGGTTTATCAGAAGCCGAAAGTGAAATTCAATCCTGAAAATTACGTTTCCGAACAGGTTTTCTACACCTCAAAAGACGGAACGAAAATTCCGATGATGATTAATTATAAAAAAGGAACTAAGCTTGACGGGAAAAATCCTACAATCCTTTATTCTTACGGAGGTTTCAACATCAGCTTACAACCTGCTTTCTCCGTTGTGAACGCAATCTGGATGGAAAATGGAGGGATTTATGCCGTTCCAAACATCCGTGGTGGTGGCGAATATGGTAAAAAATGGCACGATGCAGGAACAAAACAGCAAAAGAAAAATGTTTTCGAAGACTTCATCGCAGCTGGAGAATATTTACAGGCAAAAGGCTATACTTCAAAAGATTTTATGGCACTTTCGGGAAGATCAAACGGAGGATTATTGGTAGGCGCGACAATGACGATGCGCCCCGATTTGGCAAGAGTGGCTTTCCCTGGAGTTGGGGTTTTAGATATGTTGAGGTATAATAAATTTACAGCAGGAGCGGGTTGGTCTTACGACTACGGAACGGCAGAAGACAGCAAAGAAATGTTTGAATATTTAAAATCATATTCTCCGGTTCATAATGTAAAATCAACGTGTTATCCATCCACAATGATTATCACAAGTGATCACGATGACAGAGTGGTTCCGGCGCATTCTTTCAAATTTGGTGCAGAATTACAGGAAAAACAAGCTTGCAACAACCCGATTTTATTAAGAATTGAAAAAAATGCAGGTCACGGAGCGGGAAGAGCAACAGATCAGGTAATAGGCGAAAATGCAGATTTACTTTCTTTCGCTTTATTTGAAATGGGAATAAAAAAATTAGGGAAATAATTTTTTTGATTTTTGAGAGGGTTTGAAAAGTTGCATATATTTAGGGGTTATGTGATGTTTTATAAAAACTGACCCCCTTTAACGAAATTTAATCGAAAATGAGTTTAAATAATAGAATTAAGCAAAATTGTCCTCATTGTAATTTTGAACAAGAATTAGAATACTACCAAACTGTAAATATTACTCTACAACCAGAACTGAAAAACAAAGTTCTTTCTGGTAAAATGAACGAAAATGTTTGTTCAAATTGCAAAAAAGAAATAAATATAGTTTCTGGTTTTCTTTATCACGATATGAAAAATCAAATAATGCTTGAATTATCTATAGCAAATGAAGAAGAAAAAGATGAAGGAAAGAATAAAATAATCGAAAATATGATAGCGCAAGGCTATATCTATCGAAAAGTTTATGAATATGAAAAACTTATCGAAAAGATAAATATTTTTGACAGCAAACTAAATGATTTAGTAGTTGAAAAAGTTTCTGGCAAAATGAAAAATATGTTAGACGAATCCATAAAAGAAGTAGCAGAAATAAATGGAGATTTCAATTTCAAAGTATTCTTCAAGAAAATAGAAACTGGATTGTTTAAAAAGAAAATTTCTTTCTATTGCTTTAGTCATCCAAGCCAGATAATGGAAATGAAATATGATATTAAAAATCTTGAAACTAATGAAAAGAACAATTTATATAATATTGAAATCCTTAGAAAATAAAAAAATTCTGCCAACTAGGCTTTTGCAATAGTAAGGCTAAACTGCAAAATTCAACGATAGTTCTTCCATTGAATTTTACTTTACCCGATCGCGCGGACTTGTAGTCCGTGTGTATAATATAAAGCAAAGTCACGGATTACAAATCCGCGACATCGGAAGAAAGAACTTTATTTTTCATTTAGCAATTATATCACACCGGGAACAACGTATAAATTCAATGCAGATTCAGGGAAATCAGAAGTTTATCAGAAGCCGAAAGTGAAATTTAATCCTGAAAATTACGTTTCCGAACAGGTTTTCTACAGCTCAAAAGACGGAACAAAAATCCCGATGATGATTAATTATAAAAAAGGAACTAAGCTTGACGGTAAAAATCCTACCATCCTTTATTCTTACGGAGGTTTCAACATCAGTTTACAACCTGCTTTCTCCGTTGTCAACGCAATCTGGATGGAAAACGGAGGAATTTATGCCGTTCCAAACATCCGTGGTGGTGGCGAATACGGTAAAAAATGGCACGATGCAGGAACAAAACAGCAAAAGAAAAATGTTTTCGAAGACTTCATCGCAGCGGGAGAATATTTACAGGCAAAAGGCTATACTTCAAAAGATTTTATGGCACTTTCCGGAAGATCAAACGGAGGATTATTGGTAGGCGCGACAATGACGATGCGTCCCGATTTGGCGAGAGTCGCTTTCCCTGGAGTTGGGGTTTTAGATATGTTGAGGTATAATAAATTTACAGCAGGAGCGGGTTGGTCTTACGATTACGGAACGGCGGAAGACAGCAAAGAAATGTTTGAATATTTAAAATCATACTCTCCGGTTCATAATGTAAAATCAACGTGTTATCCATCCACAATGATTATTACGAGTGATCACGATGACAGGGTGGTTCCGGCGCATTCTTTCAAATTCGGAGCAGAATTACAGGAAAAACAAGCCTGTAACAACCCGATTTTATTACGAATTGAAAAAAATGCAGGTCACGGAGCGGGAAGAGCAACAGATCAGATAATCGGTGAAAATGCTGATTTACTTTCTTTCGCTTTATTTGAAATGGGAATAAAAAAATTAGGGAAATAATTTTTTGTTTTTTGAGAGGGTTTGAAAACTTGCGTATGTTTGGGAGTTAGCGGTAAGTTTCCAAAACCCACTAAATTTTAGAGCAATAACATTATGACAAAATTTTCATTCATCTTTTTTGTATTTCTTTCTGTTCATTCTTTTGGACAAAAAAAATTAAATTCAAGCAAAAATAATTTTGATAAATCTGTATACCATTCAATGGATACAGTTGCAGACTCTTTTCTAAAAAAATCAGGAGCTAATTCTGTTTCAATAGCAATTGTTAAAAATAAAAAAACATATATAAAACACTACGGAGAGTTGGATAAAGGAAAAGGTAATAAAGCAACTAATCAAACACTTTTTGAAATAGGCTCTACAACTAAAATATTTACAGGAACGCTTATGGCTAATGCTGTATTAGAAAATAAAATTGGATTAGATGACGATATTAGAAAATATCTGAATGAAGATTTTTCTAATTTAGAGTTTCAAGGCAATCCAATAAAAATAAAGGATTTACTTGTCCATAGAAGTGGAATACAAACACCTTTTCCTGTTACTCAACAAATAAGAGATAAATATCCTGCTGAACGCTTCCTTTATTATAAAAATAGACTCGATAAAGCATATACAAAAGAACTTTTCTTAGCTGATTTACGAAAAGTAAAAGTAGATTCACTTCCGGGAACTGGCTATAAGTATGGTGCTTTAGCACCAGAATTGTGTGCCTATATTTTAGAAAATGTATATAAAAAAAGCTATAATGACCTATTAAATGAGGAGATTTTTAAGAAAGCAGGAATGAAATCTACAAAACTTAATTTAGAGAATAACGAGATTCTTGCAAATGGGTATAATGCAAAAGGTGATACGATGGAACCTTTAACTATCAGTATTTGGGGTGCTTCAAAATTCCTCAAATCAACAATGGATGATTTAAGTAAATTTATCAAGTTTGAATTAAATTCAAATAATAAGGTTATTATTGAATCTCATAGAAAAGTTTATTCAAACATAAATATGGGATATTTTTGGGACACTATAGCAGATGATAATGGCAATACAAACTATATAAAAGACGGTGGTTCAAATGGAATATCTAATGTACTTAAAATTTTACCAAAATACAATTTGGGCATTTTAATTATTGCAAATCAAAATGATAGAAATACAGGTACAAACATAGAAGATGCTTTAAATAAATTAGAAATTACTTTAAAAGAGAATTAAAAAACCTACCGCTAACATCGGTTTGGCAATATGGCGGCAGAAGTGCTTCTATGAAACATTTGTGCAGGGTTCAACAGCAGTAATTCCATTGAACTTTAGTGCTAAAAACCCGCCACATCGCCAAGCCGTAAACAGTCAAGCTAAGAAACCAGCAACAGGACAAAAATAAATTAACGACCAAATATCAATCAATGCAAAATTCAGAAAAAGAAAACAGCAAATGGATCTCAAAAAAGACCATTGTTCGGGTTTTTGCTTATTCATTTTGTGCATTCTTCCTTTGGTTGGGATTTTATACATTAACAAATTCTCCGACGACTCCGAAAGATAAATTGCGTGGAATTGGAGAAATTGTGGCTGCTTGTGTTTATCTATATGTAGACATTAGAATTTTAATCTCAAAAAATAAACGGAAAAATCTCTAACAGCGGTTAGTCGCAATGACTTGTACATTTCCCTTAGTCGGAAAATCTAAAGCCTGAAATTTTCACATATTGATGCTCCACCGTTTAATATTCTCTAGATGTAAAGTCATATTCTTACGATGTAACTTTATATTTTCCTAATATCATTTTATATTGGTACGATGTCGAATAATATTATGCCAATGTAAACTTATATTTTAATCATGTAAAACAATATTCTTATGATGATGTTTTATATTGCCACGTTGTAAACTTCTATTTTAACAAGATGAGTGTATATTCTTCCAAAAACCTTGACAATAAAGAGCACAATGTTTTTAAGTTCAATTCAATTTAATAAGATTTACAGAACAGTCAATTTGTGAAAATGGAGACTTCTTTCTTTTGCTTTATATGAAATAAAAAGCTTAGGAAAATAATTAAACCATTAAGATTTTATTTAAGAAATTAAGAATATTAAGTTACCTCATGTAAGATCTCAATTATAAATAAACGATCAACATCAATAGGAACGTGCTTTAGCCCGTTTTTTTGTGAATAAATTCAATTGGCTTTAGCCAAACTTACTTTAAACTAATATTAATTTGAATATCCGTTTTTAAACCTAACCTGTTTAAGTAATGGAAAACGTTGTGTTCTTTTTTAAGTAGAACGCCTTTGTATAACTTAAAAACAGTTAGTAGTTAAAAAATCTTTGTGAGTTTTGTGTTTAAATTAATATTATGCATTGAAACTATAATTAGTACAATTTTTACACAAATATCCACAATCATCTGTGTAAATCCGTGTAATCTGTGGGAACAAAAAAAACAAATTCATTTGATTCTTATTGAATTAACAATCAAAGCTATTTTAAAACAATGTTCATTAAAAAATGAGCGCAAAATTATTATTTCAAAAATGTGTAATTTTAGCCATCTATAAATCCGAAAGTATGAGAAGGGCAGTTCAGAATAAAACTCCTCAATTTAATAATATCACTGAAAAAATCACGGAAGTCTATCCTTTCGAAAAAGATGGATTACAATTAAAATCATCCTATAAAGCAGAAGATGTTAAAAATGAAGCTTTAACAGAGACTTCTCCGGGAATTGCTCCTTATTTAAGAGGTCCGTATTCTACGATGTATGTTCAAAAACCTTGGACGGTTCGTCAATACGCAGGTTTCTCAACGGCAGAAGAATCAAATGCTTTTTACAGAAGAAACTTGGCGGCAGGTCAAAAAGGGCTTTCTGTGGCGTTTGATTTGGCGACGCACAGAGGGTATGATTCAGATCATGCAAGAGTTGTTGGAGATGTTGGTAAAGCCGGTGTTGCGATTGATTCTGTGGAGGATATGAAGATTTTATTTAATGAAATTCCATTAGATCAGATCTCGGTTTCTATGACGATGAACGGAGCGGTTCTTCCGATTTTATCTTTTTATATTGTGGCTGCAGAAGAGCAGGGAGTTGGTCAGGAATTGCTTTCAGGAACGATTCAGAATGATATTTTGAAAGAATTCATGGTGAGAAATACCTACATTTATCCACCTGCACCTTCCATGAAAATTATTGCAGATATTTTTGAATATACTTCTCAAAACATTCCGAAATTCAACTCAATTTCTATTTCAGGATACCATATGCAGGAAGCTGGAGCGACCCCTGTTTTGGAAATGGCTTATACTTTAGCAGATGGTCTTGAATACGTAAGAACAGGAATAAAAGCAGGCATGAATGTGGATGATTTCGCACCAAGATTATCCTTTTTCTGGGCAATCGGTATGAATCACTTCATGGAAATCGCAAAAATGAGAGCCGCAAGATATATTTGGGCTGAATTGTTGAAGCAGTTTAATCCTCAAAATCCAAAATCTTTAGCCTTAAGAACGCATTCACAAACTTCCGGTTGGTCTTTAACAGAGCAGGAACCTTTCAATAATATCACAAGAACAGCGATTGAAGCATTATCTTCTGCGTTGGGCGGAACTCAGTCTTTGCATACGAATGCTTTGGATGAAGCGATTGCGCTTCCGACAGATTATTCTGCGAAAATTGCCAGAAATACTCAGATTATTCTTCAACAGGAAAGCGGAATCTGCGATGTTGTAGATCCGATGGGCGGAAGTAATTTAGTGGAAAGCTTAACTCAGCAAATGATTGAGGAAGCCATGAAATACATCGATGAGGTGGAGCAGGAAGGCGGAATGACGAAAGCCATCGAAGCCGGAATTCCAAAGATGAGAATCGAAGAAGCTGCAGCTAAAAAACAGGCTAAAATTGATAGTGGCGAAGAATTTATTATTGGAGTAAATTCATTCAGATCTACTTTAAAACAAGGTCAAATCGAGATTTTAGATATTGATAATACGGAAGTTCGCAGAAAACAGATCGAAAGATTAAATTCAATAAAAACAGAAAGAAATTCTGAAGCAGTTGAGCAGATTTTAAATGAAATAAGAGAGTCTGCAAAAACAGGAAAAGGAAATCTTTTGGCATTGTGCATCGAAGCTGCTCGTAGAAGAGTGACGCTTGGTGAAATGAGTGATGCGATGGAAGAAACTTTCGGTCGATATAAAGCAAATATCAGAACAATTTCAGGAGTTTATGCTATGAATGCAGGAAAAAACGAATATTTCGGAGAAGCTCTTATTCTTACTCAAAAATTTGAAGAAGAAGAAGGTCGCCGACCAAGATTAATGGTCGCAAAAATGGGACAGGACGGTCATGACAGAGGTGCCAAAGTAGTTGCAACGGCGTTTGCAGACATGGGATTCGATGTCGATGTTGCTCCATTGTTCCAGACTCCGGAAGAAGTGGCAAAACAGGCAGTAGAAAATGATATTCATATTTTGGGAGTTTCATCTTTGGCGGCTGGTCACAAAACATTGGTTCCGCAAGTGGTTGAGGAACTGAAAAAACTGGGTGCAGATGATATTACGATCGTTGTAGGAGGAGTAATTCCGCAACAGGATTATGAATTTTTATATGCGAACGGAGCAGATTTCATCTTCGGTCCCGGAACGAATCTTCCGAAATGTGCCGTAGATATTTTGAAGAGATTTTTGAATTAATTAACTTTTTCAAAGAATAAATTGCATAACATTTGTACTGTAGACCATAACCAAAAAACAAAATAGTATGGCTTATACAGTAATTTCAGTATTTCCGGCAACTGTAGATACTGAGGAAATTAAAAAAGATTTGAGAGATCAGGGTTTTGACGATGCGAATATTATCGTTTCAAAATCTAAATTAGAAGACGAATCATCACATGATAATTATGAAGATGATGCAAAAACAAAAAGCTTTTGGGATTATGTTTTTGCACAGGATGTGGAGCTTTTAGATGCTTACAGCAAGCACAGCGTAGGAAAAAGTAACGTTGTTGTGTACGCTGATAATCTTGAGGAAGCTCATAAGGCGAAAGGAATTCTTAATGCTAAAGGAGCGGTTGAAGTTCATGGAGATGAACCCGAATCTCAAGCTCCTGAAGGAATGTCTCAGGAAAAATATAACGGGATCATTGCAAAAGCAAAAAATGACATCTATTTTCTTGATTCCGAAAGGGTTTATCGCCCAAATACAAGAGGAATGGACGATACCATGGATGATCTTGGATCAAAAGATTAAATGACCACTTATAGAAAATGAAAATTAAAAACATACTAAAACCTACGAAGAGAAAAATCATTCTTTTCGTGGGTTTATTTTTTATAGGTGTTTTTATTTTTAATCCTTTTAAAGAAAATCGAATACCGGAAAAATCACCTGTTCCGGCTGATATCAATTTAGTTAAAGAACATTTGACTGCACTCACTCAAACTCTTCAGTTTCGCAACTATAAAAACTTAGATCAACTTAATACGATTGCGGAATACATTCATCAAGATTTTAATAAATACAGCGACAGCACAAGCTTTCAAGAGTATCAAGTTGGAGAAGAAATATATAAAAATGTAATCTGCTCTTTCGGGACAGAAAACAAAAAAAGAATCATTATCGGAGCTCATTATGATGTCTGTGGAGATCAACAGGGAGCCGATGATAATGCGACCGGAGTTACGGCATTGTTAGAATTGGCAAGAATGCTTCAAGGTCAAAAACTCAATTACAGAATAGATCTTGTCGCTTATACTTTAGAAGAGCCTCCGTATTTCAGAACTGAAAATATGGGAAGTTACATTCATGCAAAATACCTTAAAGACAACAATATCGATGTGTACGGAATGGCAAGCGTAGAAATGATAGGATATTTTAAAGACGAAGAAAATTCTCAAAACTATCCTTTGGGAATCCTTTCGTGGTATTACGGGAATAAGGGAGATTTTATAACATTGATTAAAAAGTTCGGCGGCGGAAAATTTGTAGAAAATTTCGGTGAACAATTTAAAAAAGCCAATCAGATGAAAACAGAAACCTTTTCATCTCCAAAATTTGTTGTAGGAACCGATTTTTCCGATCATTTGAATTACTGGAAATTTGGGTATTCCGCCATGATGATTACTGATACTTCGTTTTTCAGAAATAAAAATTATCATCAACCAACGGATACGTTGGAAACATTGGATTTACAGAGAATGACAAAAGTAATTGACGGGATTTTCCTCAGCTTGATTCATTTAAAATAAAAAAATATTTGGAATTCCGGAAAAATTAATATATTTGCATCTGAAAATAAAGTTTAACCATTTAAAAAACAACGAAGCAATGTTCAAATACAATCAACATTCATCAGTAGGATTGCCTTTTGCAAAGGCGAGGCTTCGTGGTTTGGTACACTCATAGAATAACAGTATATTGAAATATCAAAACCCGAAGTCGTAAGATTTCGGGTTTTTTATTGCGCAATATTTCAAACTCAAATCAAGTTTCCCCGAAATCTATTTTTTTATCAGGAGCTTAATCCCGCTTTCCGCTATATCTTTTTTGCCCACGCTTTTTTCAAGCCCACGCAAAAAAAGGATGTCGTTGCAATCGGGGCTAATAATAACGCTCTGCCAATAAACCTTCAAGGTTTGAATAATCAATCAACTAAAATTTTAGTTGACAGAGATTTAATGCAAAATTTACCATTTCAGAAAGTCTGAAATCTGCCGTTTTGC
Organism: Chryseobacterium ginsenosidimutans; assembly: GCF_024807225.1. Classification (GTDB taxonomy): domain Bacteria; phylum Bacteroidota; class Bacteroidia; order Flavobacteriales; family Weeksellaceae; genus Chryseobacterium; species Chryseobacterium ginsenosidimutans. The sequence goes on along the minus strand of NZ_JANUCO010000001.1, from coordinate 168,717 downwards.
ATCCCAAATCTTATTAATAAATGGAAAATGATAACCTTCTGTCTTTTCGATTAAGAAGTCTGAGAAGCAGAAAAAGAATAGTAAAAAAAGATGTAGAAAAACAGATCAGAAAAAAGTATAAACGTAGTAAAGAACTTTGGAAAATTAAGAGAGATATTCCTTGGATTCCTTTAGAAGAGCCATATCAAAGAGGTTTTGTAAGATTCTTCGCTGTTACAGAAGAAGTAATGCGAACGAAAGACGCAGAATTCTTTGAAGGGATTCTTAAGAAAATCAACACATTCATGTATTCGGAAATTCGACACTTTTTAAAAAAGAAAAGAAAATTCGGACGAAGAATCTATGTGGAGAGAGAACAAAAATTAAAATCTCTTTCATCCTATGAATGGGATAATCCAAAAATCCAATTTACAGCTCGAGAAAGACAATACTTTTTAAAAAGAAGAGAATATTGTCCTTTCCGCAAAATGTATTACGATTACTGCGATTTCATTGAACCTTGGAGATTTACGTTAAGAATAAAACCAAATATGATTACACATTACAAACCTGTAAATGCAGAGTTGGAAAAGGAATATGCAGAAGTTGAATTTTATGTAAAGCAATATAAAGTTCAGGGGATTATTCAAAAGAAAATTTATGGTAAATCAAATTCATGGAAAATTAAATATGAATCTGATCTCAACGAAAGTAAAAAATACTTTCTCTACAACATGTCCGCAACAGCGTTTGCAGATTATTTTATGGACGAATGAGTCCAACAAATGTTTAAAACAAAAACAATGGGAAATTTAAAACTTAAAGGAAAAGATATATTAAAATTAGGCTATCCAAACAATCAGAGTGTCAACATCGCTTTGGAAGTTATGAAAAGAAATTTTGCAACTAAAAATATTCATCATGTGAAATCTCTTTTAAAGGAAATCCTGACCAATCCGGAGAATTACGAAAAAGATTTAACCTTTGGACAAATCGCTGAAGCCTTGCTTTCATCCAAGAAAACAGAAAAAAGAATGCTCAATACCAATCGAACTTCTTTCCAAATTTTCGGAAACAATATTTCAGATGAAGCGAAAAGTCAGTTGTACACTGCATTGAAACTTCCAATTGCAACGCAGGGAGCTTTAATGCCCGACGCGCACAGCGGTTACGGGCTTCCGATCGGTGGAGTTTTGGCGGTTGAAAATGCTGTAATTCCTTACGGAGTCGGGATGGATATTGGCTGCAGAATGAGTCTCAGTATTTTGGATACCCCTGTTTCTTATCTAGACGGCGCAAGAGATAAATATGAAAAAGCTCTTGCCGAACATACCAAATTCGGGATGTATGAAACACATAAATCTCACATCGATCACGAAATTTTCGACAGAGATACTTTCGATATGATCCCGATCTTAAGAAGATTAAAAGGAAAAGGCATCAAACAAATGGGAAGTTTCCGGCGGTGGAAATCACTTTGTAGAATTCGGAGAAGTCGAAATTACGGAAGAAGACGAACAAATCAACCTTCCAAAAGGAAAATACCTTGGAATTCTTTCGCACAGCGGTTCGCGTGGCTTAGGAGCAGAAATCGCTCAGTATTATTCGAGAGTTGCGACAGAGCAATGTCCGTTACCAAAAGAAGCTCAAAACTTCGCTTGGTTGGATTTGAATACGCACCTTGGTTTAGAATATTGGATGGCGATGAATCTCGCAGGAGATTACGCTTCAGCCTGTCACGACGATATTCACCGAAGATTGGTGAAAGCAGTCGGCGGAAGAGTAAAAGCCAGAATTGAAAACCATCACAACTTTGCATGGAAAGAGATCCATAATGGGAAAGAAGTGATTGTTCACAGAAAAGGGGCAACTCCCGCGAATGAAAATGAATTGGGAATGATTCCCGGATCAATGACCGCAAAAGGTTTCATCGTGCGCGGAAAAGGAAACCCGGATTCGTTGAACTCGGCTTCACATGGAGCGGGAAGAGCTCATTCGAGAGGAGAATGCAGAAATCTTTTCACTCAAAATGACATCAAAAAAGAATTAAAACTAAAGAATGTCACTTTGATGGGCGGAAACACGGAAGAAGCACCAATGGCGTACAAAGACATCAACGAAGTCATGAATGCCCAAAGCGAATTGGTGGATATTCTCGGAACTTTCCAACCAAGAATTGTGAGGATGGATAAGTAAATTGGTTGTTAGTTTTTGGTTGATGGTTGTTAGAATTTTTAACGCCATCAACTGACAACCATCAACCGACAACAAACAAAAAACAATGGATAAATTAATACAAATAACCTCAGGAAGAGGACCTTTAGAATGCCAATGGGTGGTGGCGAAAGTACTGAAGGTCTTCCTTGAGGAAGCAAAAGATAATAAAATAGACTACGAAATCATACACCGTGAAAATGGTGATGAAAATCTAACATTGAAATCCGTAACTCTACTTTTAAAAGGAAAAGAATTAAATGAATTTTTAAAAATATGGTTGGGAAGTATTTGTTGGACGGGGAAAAGTACCTTCCGGAAACTACACAAAAGAAGCAACTGGTTCATCGGAATTTTTAAATTGGATGGATTGGAGAAAATTAATTTTAATGAAAAAGATATTCAATTTCAAACAACAAGAAGCCAGGGAAGTGGAGGACAAAATGTAAATAAAGTGAATACCGCAGTTCGTGCGACACATTTGCCGACAGGACAAAGTGTTTTTGTGCAAGATTCACGATCACAATTGGATAATAAAAAGCTGTCTATCACAAGATTAAAAGAAAAAGTGTTGGAACAGAATATTATTCAGCTTCAAAAAAGAATGCAGGAAACATGGAACAATCATTTGCAGGTGCAAAGAGGAAGCCCGATCCGTACTTTTTCGGGAACAGATTTTAAAAAAAATTATCAGGAAAAATCGTTCAAAAAACAAAGAAACGTCCTGAAAAACGAATTAAAAAACTACAAAAATGACCTTAACTAAAAGTAAATACTACTTCGAGGCTTTAGATAATTATCCTTATAGTTTACCGGATTGTCTGGAAGCTCTGAATTATGCTTTGTCATACGATCCCGAAGATGCAGACAGCCTGTGTTTAATGGGAAGAATCTACAGCGAAATGTTGACTGACTACGAAAAAGCAAAGCTCTATTTTGAAGAAGCGATGAAATGTAACGTCGCTAATCTCAATACGCCGCAATATTATATCAAATGTCTCTTGGATAATGAAGATTTGCAAGAAGCTGAAAAATTAATCGAATATGCATTGAAAATCAAAGGAATAGATAATTGCAGAATTTTGATTCACAAATCTTTGCTGTTTGAGATCAAGTTTGAATATAATAAAGCTTTGAAGCCATTAAAGGAAGCAAAAAAATTTGCTTATGACCAAATTATGATAGATTTTTTAAAGAATAGAGAAAAATTTATCAAAGGAAAAATGCCTGGAAAGTCTAATAAGAAAAGGGTTAAAAAGAAGAAAGGGAATTGATTAAGTTTCTGGTTTTTAACATAATATAATTTTTCTTTCATGGTTCAGAAAATATGTTAGCTTTGTCAAAAACCAGAGTAATATGACAAAAAAATTATTTATGATTCCGCTTTCGATAGCGGCAGTATTTGCGTTCAACACAATGAACGGGCAAAACTCTAAAGCACTGATTCAGGATTATTACAAAAAGGGCGCACAGCTCTCTCAAAAGAATAGTTTTGATAGTAAATTAGATTTTATCATTCTTAATGAAGATAATTCTAAAAGTTTAGGTGCAAATATTGTGAATGTTCAACAGACTTATGACGGTCTGCGAGTATATAATGCACTTGGAAAAGTGATTATAAGAGACGAAAAGATTATCTCAGAAAAAAATGATTTCAAGAAAGAAATTGTCATTGGAAATCAGGGAAATCCTAAGGAAAAAATTTCCGAAGAAACATTAAAACAAAATCTGAACTTACAGGAAATCTCAAGAGTACAATATCTGCCAAATGTTTATTTTGAAAAAAATAATGTATTTGTTTTGGCAAAAGAATTATTCGTATCAGATAAGAAATCTTCAGATGTTTGGCATGTCATTGCAGATGCTTCAACAGGTGAAGTGTTGGCAAAAGATAATTTGACGGTAAGTTGTGATTTTGAACATAACAATACAGAATCAGATGTAAATTATTCAGAACCGGTGAAATTCAAGACTAAAATTTCAGATTCTCAGAAAAACACGTTATTATTGGTTCCGTCTGCTGCGTCTTATAATGTTTTTCCTCTTCCGGTTGAAGCTCCAAGTTTCGGATCGCGTTCTATTTTGAGTAATCCTTGGGATATTACAGCATCTCCGGAAGGGTGGCATTCAACAGTAACAGACAGCTATACCAATACAAGAGGAAATAATGTGTATGCTTACTCGGATCAGGCAAATGCAAATACGCCGGGATATTCTCCCGATGGAGGAATTTCAAGAAACTTTGATTTTCCGTTTGCCGAAGGAAGATATGTCAGTCCTTTTGCTCAAAAAGATGCAGCTATTACGAATCTTTTTTATATGAATAATAAGGTTCACGATGTATTTTATAAATTCGGATTTACTGAAGCGGCAAGGAATTTCCAGACCAATAATTTTGGAAACCCAGGAATTGGAGGAGATGCTGTAAATGCTGAAGCTTTTGATGGAAGCGGATTAAATAACGCCAATTTTAATTCGGGATATGAAACGGTAATCGCAGGTACAACTTATCTTCTTGCACCTAGAATGCAGATGTATGTTTGGTCGAGAAGCCAGACAGCGACAGATCCTATTTCAAGATATCAGTATAATTCTCCGGCAACAGTGACAAGCCGACCTAAAGTGATGTCGGAAACAGCTACTTTCGGATCTATATTGTTTGAAGGGCAATCTGTGACAGGAGATCTTGCTGTATCTTCACCTGCTGATGCATGTACAGCCGTTACTGCAGGAAGCATGACAGGGAAAATAGGAGTGGTTAATGCAGCAGGATGTAATTTTACGGTAAAAACAAAAAACTTACAAGATGCAGGTGCAGTGGGAGTTATCCAATATCATCCATCAAGTGACACTCCGATTGCATTAGGAGGAACAGATTCTACAATTACAATTCCGACAATTATGATCGGTAAAACGGAGGGGCAATATCTTGTTGCTCAAATTACTGGAGGAACAGTAATTAATACTACGTTGGGTACCGATTTTAACGGATTTAAACATTCAAGTCTGGATAATGGAGTTATAGCGCACGAATACGGTCACGGAATTTCTAATAGATTGACAGGACAAGGATACAGCTGTCTTTCAACAACCAATTCTACGGAACAAATGGGTGAAGGCTGGTCAGACTTTTTTGCTTTGATGCTTACGGCAAGACCGGGTGATACATCTGGTTTGGCAAGAGGGATGGCAACTTATGTTGCTGAACAGCCAACTACAGGAAACGGAATAAGACCGACAAAATATTCTCCTGATTTTGCAGTAAATAATTATACATATGCCAATACAAATACGATGGTTGGTGATCCTCACTCTATAGGTTTTGTATGGGCATCAATGCTTTGGGATCTTACGTGGAAATATGTAGAAAAATATGGTTATAATAATGATGTTTTAGCCAATCCGAATTCTGGGAATGCCAAAATTTTACAATTAGTAATGGATGGCTTGAAACTTCAGGTTTGTAGCCCTAGTTTTATCGACGGAAGAGACGCCATCATTCAGGCAGATCAGGTGAAAACCGGAGGCGCAGACAAATGTATGATCTGGAAAGCTTTTGCAAAAAGAGGATTAGGAGTTACTGCTTCAACCGGTAGTAAAACTGTGGGAACAGATCAGGTAGAAAATTTCACGTATCCTGCAGAATGCGATATTGTATTGGCAACTCAGGAAGCCGGAGCTTCAGAAACAAAATTTGTAGTTTTCCCGAATCCGACATATGATGAATTCTTTGTAGGAAATATTGATAAGTCAAAAGAAGAAGTTAAAGTGAAGCTTTTCGACATGTCAGGAAAATTGGTATTGTCTGATACAAGAGAAAATACTTCCAAAAAAGCCTTTTCAACAAAAGGATTACAGAAAGGAGTTTATATGGTTAATATCAAACAGGGAGAAAAAACTCAGACTGAAAAACTGATCGTAAAATAAAATACTTAAAACAATAATTTTTAGAAAGGAAGTCAGTTTTGGCTTCCTTTTTTGTAGCTTTAATAGATGAAGTAATAGTTATTCTTTTTGCTTTTACTAATGATCATTGGGTAAGTTAAAATATGAAGATAAATTTCACACTAAAAGAATTACGGTTAAAAGAAACATTTTCAATTGCTTACGGGAACTATAACAAGAGAGACGCATTGCTTATACAATTATCTCATCAAAATTGCAAAGGTTACGGAGAATGTGTTGCGATCGATTATTATCACATCGATCTTCAAAATTTTGTTTTAAAATTAAAGGAAATTCAAACCCAAATTGAAGCTCAGAAAATCATTCATCCGAAAGCATTTTTCCAATTTTTATTAAACTTAAATCTTCATCCGTTTTTACTTTCTGCATTAGATTGTGCTTACTGGGATCTTTTTGGGAAACTGGAGAACAAAAATTTTATTGAATTAAATCAGCTTCCGTCTGAAAACTTAGTAGAAAGTTCGATCACCATTTCCGTCGGAGAAATAGAAAAACAGATTCAGAAAATTGAAAAAAGCAGTTGGAATACATTCAAAGTGAAATGCAAAGGTTTAGATAAAAAAAATGTCGAAAAACTTTTACTATTAAATAAAAATATGGCTTTAGATTCCAACGCAAGTTTCACCGATGAAGATTGCGTCTGGCTTCAGGAAAACGATGAGGTTCAGAAGTTTTCCTATCTCGAACAACCAAGACCGATCGACCATTACAAGATCTTAAAAAAAGAAGGTTTTGCCAATTGGATGGCAGATGAAGATTGTCAGAATCTGGATTCTTTGGAAGAATTAATTCCTTATTACAAAAGTGTCAACATCAAATTAATGAAATGTGGCGGATTAACTCCTGCATTAGAAATGATTAAAAAAGCGCGTGAATTAAACTACAAAATTATGATCGGCTGTATGACAGAATCCACCGTTGGAATTTCCGCAGGCTGTGTTTTGACCGGACTTGTTGATTACGCAGATTTAGACGGAGCCAATCTCGTTTCCAATGATTATGCCACCGGAAATTTTGTAGAAAATGGCAAAATAATGCTGTCCCAGAAACCAGGTTTGGGAATTGAGTTAAAATAAAAAAAGACTTTCAAAAGAAAGCCTATTTTTTATTTACAGAAATCAGATAATCATAAACCATTTGATGTTGGTCATCGTTCAATTTGGCTTTGGGAGCCATTCTGCTCAATGTGTTTATCCATCCCTGATCGTCGTGTTTTGTAGGATCCGGTAGTTTGTGACATCTGTTGCATGAATTTTCAAAAATTGTTTTTCCCTGAGCAAATTGCTCAGAAGAAGTGTATTTTGGTCCGGTTACGGCTACACTTTTCGGTCCGCATGATACAACCATCGTTGCAGAACCTAAGATCATACCCAAAATCAATTTTTTCATACTGCTATTTTTTAGTGATTTATTTTTTCACAGATACGATATAATCGTAAACCCACTGATGCTGCTCATCTGTAAGTTTCGCTTTTGGAGCCATAGAATTCATGATTCCCACCCACTGTACCGAAGTACGAGACGTTGGATCTGGCAATTTGTGACATCTTCCGCATGAATTTTCGAAGATCGTTTTTCCCTGAGCAATCTGCTCTGCTGTAGAAGTTGCAGCCACCGGAGCTGTTGCTGTTGAAGCTTTTGGTGTACAAGACGCTAATAGAACGGCACTGAATGATGCTACAGCGATTATTTTTTTCATTTGTTTAAACTATTTGATTAAAACAAATGTAGGAAATTCCCTTTCTCATTGAAAAGGCGGTATATAATTTAGAAGAAATACAAATTAGAAGAATAAAAAGAATGAATGTGAGTTATCAACAGTAATTTTTTTAAACAATTAATAAATTTTTACCCTGTAAATTCCCCTTCTTTGGAGAAGTGGCGAAAATTCGAAAGAATTTTTGATAAGGTGGTGTATAGATACTTCAAGAATCTCATGATACCATCACTATTATTAACTTCTACATTTTTGAATTTAAGATGAATTAAAATAATATTCAACAGTAAAAAATTGACGGCAAAGCAAATTCACTATTGATCGTTGACATTTAATTGTTTATTTTTGAATCAATGAAATTTTCTACAGAAGAACTAATGGAAGGAATACGATCGGGAAACAAACGCCTGATTGCAAAAGCGATTACATTAGTTGAAAGTAAAAAAGCCGAACACAGACAACAAGCTGAAGAACTGCTAAAACAAATCATGCCTTTCACAGGAAACTCAATTCGAGTAGGAGTGACGGGAGTTCCGGGTGCAGGAAAATCAACTTTTATAGAAAATTTCGGGAGATTGGTTATTTCGAATGGTAAAAAAGTCGCTGTTTTGGCGATTGATCCCAGTTCTGCCATTAATAAAGGAAGTATTTTGGGCGATAAAACCAGAATGGAAGAATTGTCGAAAGAAGAAAATGCGTTCATTCGCCCTTCTCCGAGTTCCGGATTTTTGGGCGGAGTTGCCAATACGACTTTTGAAACGATGATGATCTGCGAAGCTGCAGGTTATGATTATATTTTAATAGAAACTGTTGGAGTAGGGCAGTCTGAAGTTTTGGTGGCAGATATTACCGATGTCTTTTTGTTTTTAAAAATAATTGGCGGTGGCGACGAACTTCAGGGAATCAAGCGTGGAATCATGGAAATGGTCGACGTGATTTTCATTAATAAAGTTGAAAAAGACAATCTCCAAAAAGCAAAAAATACAAGATTAGAATTAAAACGGGCACTGGATTTTATTCCGCCTAAAGAAAAAGATTGGAAAATTCCGGTTTTATTGGGTTCAGCTTTGCATAATGAAGGGTTGAGTGATGTTTTTGAAAAAATCGATGATTTTATTAATCTTAAAAAGAAAACCAACCGATTCGAAGAAGTAAGAACGCAGCAAGCCGAAAAACGTTTTGAATATTGGGTTCAGGCATATATTTTATCAATGATGAAGAAGAGTAATTCTGTGGAAGAAGCGTATGTTCAGCACAAAAAAAATGCTTCGACAATGGTTTCAAATCCAAGTACCGAAGCAAAATTATTTGTAGAAAAGTTTTTACGAGATTCAAGATCCGAGTAGCGAGATTTCAGAGTTTTAATAACTTCGCATCACGCATCACGCATCACGCATCACGAACCTCAAAAACTCGACTAAAGTTTCTCTTTCTGCTCTTCATTTTTTGCAATATATCCGTCGTAAGAAATCGGCTGTCTGTCGTTACTTCTGATGGAGGTGTAGGCTTTTCCGTTTTTGAAAACCTCAATAATAATTTCATCTACAGTACTTTGATCGTTTACCTTAATTTTCACGATCCATTTTCCTTTTTTACCTTGAGATTTAGTTACCGTAAAATCTTTTGAGGTAAATCTGTAACTGTTTTGGCTTGTATTTCCGTAAGTAGGATTAAAAACTCTTCCGAAATAAGGCAAAGTGACTTCAAGATTATTCTTTCTTAAATCAATTGAATAATTGCTTCCCGAAAGATCCAGAATTCTGGTTGAGGTAGAATTCGGCATCGAGTTCATGATATTAATAACATCGTAATTGGTAGGCGTGGCTCTTTGTGCATGAAATGAATAATCATCCGAATTTACAAGTGCCGTGACGGTTTGCGTATCAAGATTGCTTTGAGAAAAAACGTTTTGGGAAATCAATAAAAACCCAAAAATAAATATGATTGAAATATACTTTTTCATGATAGTAAAATAATTGTTAAATTTAAATAGCAAAATGTATGCAAATATATCGCTTAGATTCTATTTTGGAATAAAAATTGTAAAGGTTGAATTAATACACTCGAAACTATGAAAATAAAACACTTTTTTGGAATGGGAGCCATTGCTCTGTCAGTTGTAGCTTGTACTACAAACCCGATTACGGGAAGATCTTCTTTGCAATTGGCAAATAATTCGGAAATTATGACCATGTCTGCTCAGGAATACAAAACGACATTGGGTAAGTCTAAAGTAATTGCGGGAACGGCAGATGCAAAAAGAGTGACAAGTGTAGGTTCCAGAATAAAATCTGCAGCCGAAAGATATTATCAGCAAATCGGGCGTTCTGCAGATCTTGCGAACTACAATTGGGAGTTTAATCTTATCCAAAGTACCGAATTGAATGCTTGGTGTATGCCGGGCGGAAAAGTAGCGGTTTATACAGGAATTTTACCGGTTACGAAAAACGATAACGGATTAGCTGTAGTTTTGGGACACGAAGTTTCTCACGCTTTGGCGGGACACGGAAACGAAAGAATTTCTCAGGCAATGGTTGCTCAATATGGAGGACAAATTTTGGGAGGAACAATCTCTAACGGTCAATGGGCAAGTGTTTTTGAGAAAGTGTATCCTATCGGTTCTCAGGTTGCATTGTTGAAATACGGAAGAAATCAGGAGTCTGAAGCAGATCAAATGGGATTATATTTAATGGGAATGGCAGGTTACGATCCGAGAGAAGCAATTCCTTTCTGGAACAGGATGGAAGCTTCGGCTTCAGGAGCAAGACAGCCGGAATTTTTATCCACCCACCCGAATCCTGAAACAAGGATTTCAGATATCAATAAAAACTTACCTAAAGCATTGGAATATTATAAGGCTGCAGGTGGAAAAATATAATTAATAAAGAATTTTTTAATCTTGAGTAAAAGCCTTATTGAATTTTCACTAAATTTGGTAAGGCTTTTTAATATAAACACTTAAACACAAAATACTATGAAAAATTTAACGATTATCGGACTTGTACTTTTAGCATTATCGGTGCTCTTATTCTATTTAACATCATCTAATTTTACAGTTAATGATTTAGGAATGTCTCATGTTATGGGAATCCTGGGAGGAATTGGGATTGGTTTAATCATCGGCGGAATGGTAGGTTATGTAAGTAAAGGAAGCGCGATAAAGCAAGAGCAAAAAAAGAAAGAGTTCAAACAACTGCAAAAAGATAAAGAAGATCTTGAAAAGCAGGCTGCCGAAATTGCAAGACGTGAAGCTGAACTTCGAAATCAAGAAAATCAAAATCCTCAAGTCTAAGACCTGAGGATTTTTTATAGTTGATATTTTCTATGAACTTAGAATTTGTATCCGACTCCTACCATAAATAAATTTGGTCTGTTGTCGTATCTTATTTCGTCTCCTGAAACTTTATTGATGAAGTTTCTAGAATCTTTACTGAAAGCGCCTTCATATCTTGCATTCAAAAGTAATTTCTTAATTTCAAGTTGAGCACCAAACTGGTAACCTACCGTGAAATTATCTCTTGCATTTTCTTTAAAGTCGTTGAAAGTATCTTCTTTGCTTAAATTATAACTTGCAACGGGACCTACGAAAACTCCTAAGAAATCTCCTAAAACTTTATGTCCTAAAAGAAACCGGCAAATCAATACGGTTGCTCTTGATATCAAAAGTTGTATTGGATGTAGGATCTGTAAATTCATTTTTAAAAGAAGTGTAGTACAATTCCGGCATTACGAAAAATGATGCAGGAAGATTAGCTTTCAATGAAAGCCCAACGTTGAAACCTACATTGTTTTTTCCTTCTCCTTCGATTGCCTGATTTACTGTTCCTTTAATATTCTGCCAAGAAGCTGACCCTGTCGGGAAAATTAAATTTGCTTTCCCTGCCAAAGAAATCTGTGCAGAAGCAAACATAGAAAAACCTATTAATGCTATACTAAATGCCTTTTTCATTATCGTCAATTTTTGTGATTGTATTCTCAATAGTTTTGTTATTTTCGAGCATATATTCTCTTAATTGTTTAAACAACTCCGAAGAATAAACGAAATCAATCAGGTTTTTATTACCTGCCGTGATCAGAATATCCTTGTTTCCTTCCCATTCTTTGATTCCTAATCTCAGATATACAATTTTCTCGCCAATCGTCATTACAGAATTCATATCGTGGGTATTGATGATGGTAGTGGTGTTGTATTCTTTTGTGATTTCCAGCAAAAGATCATCAATAATATTCGAAGTATAAGGATCTAATCCTGAGTTGGGTTCGTCACAGAAAAGATATTTTGGGTGGTTTACTATCGCTCTTGCAATTGCCACACGTTTTTGCATCCCACCAGAAATTTCTGACGGGAATTTTCTGTTGGCTTTATCTAAATGTACTCTTCCGATTACCTCAAAAACTCTTCTTTTTTTCTCTCTGAACGTCAAATTGGTGAACATATCCAAAGGAAACATAATATTTTCTTCCACCGTTAAAGAGTCAAACAATGCACTTCCCTGAAACAGTGTTCCGATTTCGGATCGTAAATGCTGTTTTTCTTCTCTATTCATGACATTGATGTCTCTGCCATCAAAAAGAATTTCTCCTGATGAAGGCTGATAAACATTCAATAAACTTTTAAGGAAAACGGTTTTTCCGGAACCACTTTGCCCAATGATAAGATTTACTTTTCCTTTGTCAAAGGTGGTTGAAATTCCTTTAAGCACTTCAACATCATCAAAACTTTTCTTAAGATCTTTTACCTCAATCATTAGCTTAATATTAATTGGGTTAATAGTAATTCTGAAAGGATAATGAATACCATCGTCCAAACTACCGCCTGTGTACTTGCTCTACCTACTTCCAACGAACCTCCTTTTACATTATACCCAAAATAAGAAGGTACGGTTGCAATAACGAATGCGAAAACAATCGTTTTAGAAAATGCATAATAAATGAAAAGATTGGGCATATACATTTGAATACCAATGATATAATCGTTGGTCGTCCAGTTTCCGGTTAAAATTCCTGCGATATATCCTCCACTGATACCAAAGACAATACTGATGGCAATTAATAAAGGATTAAAAATCATACAAGCCAGTATTTTTGGTAAAATAAGGAAGTTAGGGGAGTTTACACCCATGATATCTAAGGCATCAATTTGCTCGGAAACCCTCATGGTTCCGATACTTGATGCAATATATGAACCCACTTTTCCGGCTAAGATCAAACTGATAATGGTAGGAGCAAATTCCAAAACCAAAACCGCCTTTGTTGCATATCCTACAAATGAAGGAGGAATCGGGAAATCTGAAGCATCAAAGTTATTAAACATTTGAATGGCAACAACCGCCCCAACGAATATAGATGTAAAGATCACCAACCCAAAAGAGTTGACTCCCAAATCATTGATTTCTCTCATGAACAGCTTCCAGAAAACCCTCATTTTCTGAGGCTTCTGCATGGATTTACCCATAAGGATCATGTATTCTCCTACTGCTGTGAAAAACTTTTTTAACATTCTGCTAAATTAGACTTTTTTTATTGAATTAAATTAAACTTGAGATGAAGACTGAGCCTCCGTTTTGCTACTAAACTTATATATCATAATGTAGACCAAAATTATTATTTTGCATTTTTATCTCCACCGATAACCAGTAAAACGGTTTTCAAAGTAATGACCAAATCCAGTACAAAACTCCAGTTTCTTACATAGAAAGCATCTGCCAAAACCCGCTTATTCATCTCCACTTCTACATCTCCGGCATCACCACGAAGTCCGTTTACCTGTGCAAGACCCGTAATTCCCGGACTTACCATGCTTCTCAGACTATATCGCCCGATTTTCGGTTTATAATAATTGTCGACCGCCAACATATGTGGTCTTGGTCCTACGATAGACATTTGTCCTTTTAAAACATTCAAAAACTGTGGCATTTCATCAAGACTTGTCTTTCTTAAGAATTTACCGATTTTCGTTATTCTTGCGTCGTTTTTAGCGGTCGTTTTTGTTGAAGACTCATCATTCACAACCATTGTTCGGAACTTGATACAATCAAAAACCTCCTCATGAAAGCCATATCTTTTTTGTATGAAAAAAACAGGTCCTTTTGATGAAGATTTAATTAAAATGGCAATAACCGGAAACAGCCACGAACAAATTGTAACCAAAACAATCGCTGAAAAAGCAATATCGAAGGTTCTTTTTAATAAAAAATTAGAATAGTAATCCAACGGATATCTTGCCTGATTAAGAACGGGCTGCGTCTGAATATATCCCATATCATAAAGGAAAAAATCGCTTTGTGTGATGCTGGGAATCAATGAAATGTGAACCTTGTTAGCTTCGGCTAATCTGAAAAGCTCTTTTTCCGTTCTTTCGTTGTAAGAATTTTCAGTCGGAATAAATAAGGTGTGAATTCCGTTTGTTTTCCAGAATTCTATCAGTTCTTCCGCTTTAATTTCAGGATTGTTGTAATCGAAAATTTTGTAACCGTAATCTTTTCTGTCCTTTAAAATATTTTTTAAAACTTCCGTGGAGCTGTTTTCATTCAAAAACATAATATTTCTATGGTTAATCCCCAGACTACGGAAATATTTAATTCCAAAAAATATTAATGATTTTGCTAAGAAAATAAAGAAAAACAGATAAAACGAAAGCCAATAAATATCTGAATTAAAAAATATGTTGTAACTGACTTTTCCAATCAATAAAATTCCAAGAATAAATAATAAAAAGTGTACGAGAAGCCTCTCGAGAAACAAAGTATACGTCAGGTTTCTCGGGATATTATAAATCTTTGTTCTGCCGCTTAGAAGCATCCAAAACAAAAATAATAACACCAGCGAAAAAGAATTCTGATACCATGTTTCCTGATTATATTTAAGGCTCTGATTTCGGCTTACGAAAAAGAATATGAAAATAGATGCAATAACCAAAAGGTCAAGCAAAATAATGATCGATTTAAGGTATCTAGAGTATCGAATTCTCTGCATCTATCGGTTTTCTAGGGATACGAAGAGCGAAGTTACATATTTTTTATGGTATATTCAGATATTTATGGGTCTGAACTGATGCTCTCCATTCCGGATGTTCTAAAATGAAATCTGTAATTTTTGGATACATTTCATCTCGTTTGCTCCATTCACTCTGAAGATATAAGGTACAGTTTTCTGAAACTTTTGCTGCCTGTTCTTCGGCAAATTTAAAATCATTATTGTTGAAGATAATCATTTTAAGTTCGCTTGCCTTTTCGTAAATTTCCTCTTTTGGAAGTCCCGTTTTCTTTGGCGAAAGGGTAATCCAGTCGATCTGTCCGCTCATAGGATAAGCTCCCGAAGTCTCAATATGAACCGTGCATCCCAATTCTTTCAATTTGGATGTTAAAATATCTAAATTCCACATTAATGGTTCGCCACCTGTTAAAACAATTGTTTTACAGTGATTGGCCGCTGTGGTTGCAATATCTTCCGCATTCATTAATGGATGTAAAGTAGGATCCCAGCTTTCCTTCACATCACACCAGTGACACCCGACGTCGCAACCGCCCAATCGGATGAAATAGGCTGCTTTCCCCGTGTGTGCTCCTTCTCCCTGAAGAGTGTAAAAATGCTCCATTACAGGGAGCATTTTACCTTCTTTTAATAAAATATCTTCTTCTTTATTCATTTTAAAATTAGTCGTTATAGACTGAAGTTTTGTAAGCAATGATGGTGTTTTTCATCAACATCGCTCTTGTCATAGGTCCTACTCCTCCCGGAACAGGCGTGATCCAGCTTGCTTTTGCAGCACAACTGTCAAAATCTACGTCACCCGCCAAATAATATCCTTTTGGAGAATCGTTGTCAACTCTTGTAATTCCTACGTCCACAATTACCGCTCCTTCTTTGATCATTTCTCCTTTTAAGAAGTGAGGATCTCCCAAAGCCGTAATTACGATGTCTGCTTTTTTAGTATATTCTTCGATGTCTTTCGTGTAAGAGTGCGTCAAAGTAACCGTTGAGTTTCCAGGGAAATCTTTTCTTCCCATCAAGATACTCATAGGTCTTCCTACGATTTTACTTCTTCCGATGATAACACAGTCTTTACCTTTTGTTTCAATATTATATCTTTCCAATAATGTTAAAATCCCGAATGGAGTTGCTGGTAAAAATGTATCCATTTCCAATGCCATTTTCCCGAAATTGGTAGGGTGGAAACCGTCAACATCTTTTCTCGGATCGATCGCATTAATGATTTTTTCCTGATCAACTTGGTCTGGTAAAGGCAACTGAACAATAAAACCATCTACAGATTTATCTTTATTAAGTTCCTCAATTTTTTCCAATAATTCAGATTCAGAAACCGTGCTTGGAAATTTAACTAAGCTCGATTGAAAACCTACTTCTTCGCAGTCTTTCACTTTAGCATTTACATATGCCTTACTTGCTCCATTGTTCCCAACGAGAATAGCCACCAAATGCGGTGCTCTTCTTTTGCTTTCAAGGATTTTATCAACTTCAACCTTGATCTCTGCTTTTATTTCTTTGGATACTTTTAATCCGTCAAGAATTTCTGCCATTTTTACTTTTATTGATTTATTTTTTACTTTTTATTAGATTTTTAAGGATATTTATCCGGATTTTGATGAGTGCAGAATATAGAAAGTATAAAAGCCTTTTTTGCTGTTTCATCAATCCGAAATATAATAATGTAAGGATATTTTGAAAAAGGTAAAATTCTTACATCGTTATATTTTTTTTCAAAAAAAGGATTCTGTCGAATTTTTCTATATGAATCCGAAAGTTGTTTCTTAAAAGATGTTGCAGCTGATTTAGAAAATTTACTATAATAATTAATAGCATCATCAATTTCTATTTCAGCTTTTGGAGATAAAACGATTTTATATACCATATTTTTCAGAAATCTTTCTCAAAGATTCTTCAGCATCTACATACGTATTCTTATCTTCTAATAATCTTTCATCGATCATTTTTTTTATCCCATCCGTCAATTCAAAATCATCCTCGTTTTTTTCAAAGCTAATTTTCATTCTTTTCAAAAGACTTTCCATTAAAGTTTCTTCTTCCTTATCTTTAAGATGTATTGTAATGGTACTCATATCTTTTATTTTTAATCAAAATTAATGAAAATCAACAACAATTTATTTATTCGCTTTATAATAATTAATCAACCCATTTGTAGAAGTATCATGAGAGTTAACTGCTTCATTGTTTTCAAGTTCAGGTAAAATTTTATTTGCTAAAACTTTTCCTAATTCTACACCGAACTGGTCGAAACTGAAAATATTCCAAATTACTCCCTGAACGAAAATTTTATGTTCATACATTGCAATCAATTGTCCTAATGAAAAAGGAGTTAATTCATTGAATATGATTGAATTAGTAGGTGTGTTTCCGTGGAAGACTTTATAGTTTAACAAGAAATCAATTTCTTCATCAGATTTTCCTGAAGCTTTCAGTTTCTTCTTCAACTTCTTCTTCTGTTTTTCCGAAGGCAAGTGCTTCCGTCTGGGCGAAAAAGTTAGCCAACAATTTATCTTGGTGATCAGAAACTTTGTTCGGGCTTTTCGCATACGCAATAAAATCAGCAGGAATCAATTCTGTTCCCTGGTGAATCAATTGATAGAAAGCGTGTTGCCCGTTTGTTCCCGGTTCGCCCCAAATAATTGGTCCTGTTTCATATTCTACGAATTCCCCGTTTCTGTCGACGCATTTTCCGTTACTTTCCATATCTCCCTGTTGGAAATATGCTGGAAATCTATCCAAATATTGAGAATAAGGAAGAATTGCATACGTTGTTGCTGCATAGAAATTACGATACCAAATTCCAATCAATCCCATTAAAACAGGAATGTTTTCAGAGAAATCTGTCGTCTGGAAATGTTGATCCGTATCGTTTGCTCCTTTTAATAATTGTTCAAAATTTTCATATCCAACTGAAAGAACGATACTTAAGCCGATCGCGCTCCAAAGTGAATATCTTCCGCCAACCCAATCCCAGAACTCGAAGATGTTTTCTTCTACGATTCCGAAGTCTTTAACTGCTTGAACATTAGTTGATAAAGCGACGAAATGTTTCGCTACATCTTCCTGTTTTCCAGTTTTTAAGAACCAGTCTTTTGCTGAATTTGCATTCGTCATTGTCTCCTGAGTTGTAAACGTTTTAGAAGCAATGATGAATAAAGTTGTTTCAGGATTTAAGTTCTTTACAACTTCTGCGATATGATTTCCGTCCACATTGGAAACAAAATGAACGTTTAACCTAGTTTTAAAATGTTTCAAAGCTGAAACTACCATCACAGGTCCCAAATCTGAACCTCCGATTCCGATATTTACAACATCTGTAATTTCTTTTCCGCTGAAACCTTTGTGATCTCCCGAAATAATGCTTTCAGAAAAAGATTTCATATGATCCAAAACTCTTTTGATCTGAGGTTTGATGTTTTCTCCGTCTACCAAAATTTCTTTATCAGAAAAATCCCTCAAAGCTGTATGTAAAACCGCTCTTCCTTCTGTTTCGTTGATTTTATCTCCCGAAAACATTTTAGAAATCGCATCTTTCAACTGACATTCTTCCGCAAGATTTAACAAAAGATTTTTTGTTTTAGAATCGATAAGGTTTTTAGAATAATCAAAAAGAAAATTGGTTCTTTTGATAGAAAACTCGTTAAAACGGTCCGGATTATATGCAAAAAGACTTCTTAAATCGAAATCATTGTTTCCAAAATGTTCGTCAAGAGCCTTCCAGCTATTTGTTTGGGTAGGATTTATTTTTGATAGCATATATTTAGAAATTAGGGTTTTAAAGCGTTGGATTCAGGATTGTTGAATGCCAAATCCTCTTGCAAAATTATTGATTTGCAAATTTACGGAATTTTACTTCAATGATGTTAATTGATGATTAAAAATCAATTGGTAAGTTCGAGTTCCAAAGATAATTTGTGGGGTGATACAATATTTCCTTTATGGTTAAAGATCTTGTACCAATTATTTTGAGATTTTCCGAAAACGGTTGAATCTTTTGATTCATAGCCAAAGAAAAAGGGATTTGTTCGATCAACAATTACATTTTTTTCCTTGCTTCCGTCAAGATTCATCTTTGTGACTTTGTCTAAATAATGGTTTTGTTCATTAATAATCCATTCGATACCTATAAATATTCCTTCTCTGGGAAAAGTGACAGGGTTTTTAGAAAAATCTATTTCAGTGAGATTCTTTCCTTTTTTACAAGTTACGATAATGTTTTTAAATTTTTCAGGAGCTGGTTTTCCATCAATATTTTCGTAGAAAACCAAGTTAAAAACGGCATCAGTTTTTCTGTCTTTAACATCCGTAGGAATTTTAATTTTCTTTATAAATATTTTTTCGTGGGCAAAATTGTTTTCAAAAAAATCAATAACACTCCAAGATATTTTGGTTCCCATAAAACCAAAATTATCTTTTTTTACAGAGCCCGATGTAAATGCTTCTGTAAATTTAGGTTTGGCAATTTCAACGCCTTCTATTTCCTGGAATTTTGGATGTAAAGAATACGTGGTTTCCTGTTTTGAAACATTCATTTTTTCGTAACCAAATGATTCTATTTCATAGATATTTTCACCTTTTTCTAAAGCAGCTTCTCCGTTTTCTTCTGTGTTTTTGTAGTAATCTTTGCCTTGTAAAATAAGTTTTGCATAAGGAATGGGCTTTTTGTTTTCTGCGTCTACAACTTTAATTTGAGTTTGAGAAAAACTTACGATAGAAAATAAAAGAATTATCAAAATACTGATTTTTTTGATCATTTTGTAGTTGTTATTTGTCTCTTTAACGAAGTTTATAAAGCTTTATTGAATAATTACAAGAGTTATATTTTAAGTTAACTTTAAAATGTATACTTTTAAGTTTAATATTTTCATTAAAATCATGCTTAATAGAAGGAATTTCATAAAAAAATCATCTTTGGGACTTGGGTTTTTCGCTTTACCGGTTTCTGCAAAATTTTTATTTACAGAAGATTATATTTCAAAAAGACCGAGTTTGGATCAAAGAAAATTCATTTCTCAGGCTGTTGAAAATACGATTAAAACCATCAAAAAATCTATTGCTGATCCGGAATTGGCGTGGATGTTTGAAAACTGTTTTCCCAATACGTTGGATACAACGGTAAAATTTTACCAGAAAAACAACAAACCTTACAGTTACGTAATCACAGGAGATATTGATGCGATGTGGCTTCGTGATTCTTCGGCGCAGGTTTATCCTTATTTAAGTCTTGCGAATGAAGATGAAAAACTGAAAAATCTGTTGAAAGGCGTTATTAATAAACAAGTTGAATGCGTTCTTCTCGATCCTTACGCCAATGCATTTTTTGATGATGCAAGTAAAATAAGCGAATGGAAAGCCGACTCTACAGAAATGAAACCCGGAATTCATGAAAGAAAATGGGAAATCGATTCTTTATGTTACGTGATGCGTTTGTCTTACAATTATTGGAAAACAACGGGAGATTCTTCAGTTTTTGATGCGGATTGGAAAAAAGCAATGCTTCAGATTTTACAGACTTTTAAAGAACAGCAAAGAAAAGATTCAAAGGGTTCTTATCATTTTCAGCGATCGAATGGGAATCCTTTAGATACACAATTTGGCGGTGGTTACGGAAATCCGACAAAGAAAATCGGTTTGATTCATTCCATGTTTCGACCTTCTGATGATGCTACTTTTTATCCGTTTTTGATTTCTTCGAATATGTTTGCGGTGGTTTCTTTGAAGGAAACGGCAGAAATTTTTTCTAAGATTTTAAAAGATGAAAATTCCTCAGCTCAATTTAAAAATTTAGCAAAAGAAGTGGATGAAGCCATTCAGAAATATGCCATTTTAAATCATCCTGAAGCCGGAAAAATTTACGCATTAGAAATCGATGGCTTCGGAAATGCGTTGTTTATGGACGATGCAAATGTTCCGAATTTATTGTCGATTCCTTATTTAGGATATGCTTCAAAAGAAGATGAAGTGTATAAAAATACTCGAAAGTTTTCTTTAAGCAAAGCAAATCCGTGGTACAGTGAAGGTAAATTTGCCAAAGGAATTGGCGGGCCGCACATCGGAGAACACAAAATCTGGCCTCTCGGTTTGATTATGCAGGCTTTGACAACCGATAACGATGAGGAAATTATCTATTGTTTAAAAACATTAAAAGCAACTCACGCCGGAACAGGTTTTATCCATGAATCTTTTGATGTAGACAATCCGAAAGATTATACGAGATCTTGGTTTGCATGGGCAAATACGCTTTTTGGCGAGCTGATTCTTCATTTATATAAAACAAAACCTGAAATTCTGAAAAGAAAATTTTAAACATAAAAACCTCCGGAAAAATCTGGAGGTTTCTTTGTAAAATCTAAAAAAAGGTTGATATATATTGATAACCAAAGGTTAGGATAGCTTATATTTCGGTGGTTGCCTGTTCTTTTTTAACAGGTTTTCTTTTTCTTAAAAAATAAACAATCACCGCTCCGATCAATAGAAGTGGCCAAACAGTAATTAATCCCACCACAATTCTCTGGATTAAATAATATCCTTCCACAAAAGCAGATTTTGCACTGTACATGAAATTGAATTTATATTTATCATCGATGCTTTTTGTATTGGTAATCGCGATTTCGGCGATGCGAAGTTTTGGTTCTTTGATGTAAATATCAATCGTACTGTATTTAAGATTATCGGTAACATCCATGTTTGCTAATTGCTGTTGATTGTTTTCCGACATATTGTCGTTACTCATATTGACTTTGTCTTTATTGGTTTTCAGTTGGTCAATATTTTCGCTTGTTTTTTTAATTCTTTTTCCTTCTAATTCAGCGTATTTTATACTTGAAGTCACGTCTTCTGCATTGATGGATCTTGAATTCAGGAATAATTTTTTACTGTTGATTAAAGTTAGCAATTCACCCAATTTTTCGGTCGGAACTCTCAATTGCATCGTGTTTTCCGTCTGATATTTTTTTACCAACATGGCTTCTTCGTTTGAAGTGTTGTAGGTATCTTCTGAAACGACATTACTTTTCAAATTGCTGTGTGTCACAAATCCTCCCAATTCCTGAACCGATTTTTCAATGGAAATTGTCGCTTCGTAAACATCTTTCACTTCTATGTTTACATCCGCTGTTTTGATGAATTGTTTGTCTTTTACTTTCATGGTTGCCACGGAAGAAATGCTGTCTGATGATACAACTACGGCTGAATCTGCAGATGCGTATGCTTCAAGTTCTGTTGCCGAAGCTTCTCCTTTTTTACACGAATAAATTCCTAATAAAAGCGCTGTTGCGATTGATAATCTGATGTAAGTCGTTTTCATATATTTATTTTTAATGTTTTGCTTATTCCAAAGTTCCAGCAGAATCTTTTGTAACGTTTGAAAATTGCGGGTAAAAATTTGTAAAGAAGAAAAATCTGTTTTAACCGTTTTAAGATCAGTGTTTTGTAAAATAAATTGAATGTGAGATGCTTGTTTTCGGATTAATTTTTGCTTAACTTTTACAAATCAACACACAAACAATTACTATGTCAAATACTTTTTCCAAAATCAGAAACGCAATAGATCTATTCAGATCAATAGATTTTGATCAGTTAAGTGCTATTTCTCAAAAAGTTGACCTGCCGAAATTGATGCAAAACTTCTCAAAACTCGATGATAAACAGCTTGGAGGATTGATGAAAATGCTCGATCCGAACAAGAAAAAGAAAGAGCTTCCGCCCATTGATGGTGATTTCTACGATATTTATCACACATTAAGTCCAGAACAGCGGGAAATTCAGTTGAAAGTAAGAGCTTTCATGGAAAAAGAAGTGAAACCTTTGGTGAATCATTATTGGCTGAGAGATGAATTTCCTTTTGAATTAATTTCAAAATTCCAAAAACTGGATATTTGTGGCGTAACGTATGAAGGTTACGGTTGTCCGGGAATGCCTTTTTTAATGGAAGGCGTTATTGCAATGGAAATGGCGAGAATTGATGCTTCGATTGCGACGTTCTTTGGGGTTCAGTCCGGTTTGTCGATGGGTTCAATATACATTTGCGGTTCGGAAGAGCAAAAACAAAAGTGGCTTCCACAAATGCAGAAGTTTGAAAAAATCGGAGCATTTGGATTAACAGAACCGGAAGTTGGTTCCGGAGCTGCAGGAGGTTTAACGGTAACCTGTAAAAAAACTCCGGAAGGCTGGATTTTAAATGGACAAAAAAAATGGATTGGAAATGCAACATTTGCAGATTTAATTATTATTTGGGCAAGAGATTTAGGTGACGGTGAAGTAAAAGGTTTTATTGTTGAAAAAGATAATCCGGGCTATTCTGTGGAGAAAATCAAAGGGAAAATGGCGTTAAGAATTGTTCAGAACGGATTGATTACATTGAAAGATTGTTTAGTTACCGAAGAAAACAGATTACAAAATGCCAATTCATTCAAAGACACGGCAAAAGTATTGAGAATGACAAGAGCAGGAGTTGCCTGGATGGCAACAGGTTGCGCGAGAGGTGCCTATGAAAGTGCTTTAGCTTACACGAGAACTCGTGAACAATTCGGGAAACCGATTGCTTCTTTTCAGATGATTCAGGGGCATTTGGTAGAAATGTTGTCGAATTTGACGGCAATGCAAACCATGGTTTTCAGGCTTTCTGAAATGCAGGATGAAGGTATTTTAAAAGATGAACACGCTTCATTAGCCAAAGTTTTCTGTACTTTAAGAACAAGAGATATTGTTTCCAGAGCCCGTGAAGTGATGGGTGGAAACGGAATTCTGCTTGAATATGATGTGGCAAGATTTGTAGCCGATTCGGAAGCGATCTATTCTTACGAAGGAACAAAAGAAATCAATTCACTGATTGTCGGAAGATCAATTACGGGTTTCAGTGCATTTGTATGATGATAAAGTAAATAGTCAATTGTGAATTTTGTATGCAAGTAAATTCACAATTGACTATTAATCATTAACGATTTAGCTAAATAAAGCTTTATACTTGTCTTTATTGTCGATAATCATCCAAAGGTTAATCAGGAATAGAACTCCGGAGATTGACATTCCCATTGTAGATTTGTCCATCGTGAAAACATGAACAACAATTCCTACCATAACCGGCAAAATAACAATAGCTCCTAAAGCTCGTGTTTTAGGAAAAATAAATAATAATCCGCCAACGATTTCCACAATTCCTACTAATGGCATCAACCAATGAATTTCCGCAAATGCAGCAAAAAGTTTCATTTGCTCAGGGGTGGGTTTCTCCATTGGCATGTAATTAAAGAATTTGTTTAATCCGGCATTGATAAACATCAATCCGAAAAGTAGGGACAGAATAAATTTTATGATTTTCATGAGTTGATTTTTTATTAAAATTAAATAAAATTATAATCCGTTGATTAAAAAGGAAGTAAAAATTTTATATATTCTCTTTTTGGAGAAATATTTAATAGTTTGTATGCTTTGATTTTATATATTTGTTTGACAAGTCAAATTAAAACGAATAGTATGTTGAAAAATCTTAAAAAATTAAATCGTACAGATTTAAAAGAAATTCAAGGTGGCGGTGGTGGCGGTCAATGCGATATCGGACCCATCGGTTGTCCATGTAAAATTCCACCGGGAGATCCATGTTTAGGTGGTGGAGGCGGACCGACTGATCCACCGGGAGACCCGATCGGATTTTGTGCAGACAGCGGAACGTACATTTTTTGTACAGAAACTTGTCCAAACGGATTACAGCCACTTTGCGCATTGTAAAAAATAAGAAGCCTTCAATTTGAAGGCTTTCTTTATATAAATTAAAAACTGATTAATTTAAAAATTACTCATTACCAATTACTCATTACCCATGAATCAGTCCATTTCCTTCAACGTAATATTCTTCGAGATCTTATAGCTTTTTTTCTTTTTATGAGGTTTTTCTTCCTCGCCTAATAGTTTTCCCCAAGGTTTTAAGCCGTCCACTCTTTCAAAAATAATTTTAATGATTGCGATTGCCGGAATACACAAAAACATGCCTGCAATTCCCCAAAGATGTTCTCCCAAAAGAATCCCAAGAAAAGAGAATAAGGCATTGATCTTTACTTTTGAACCCACTACAAATGGCAAAACAATATTTCCGTCAACAATGTGAATGCAGATATAACCGATGGCTACATAAATGCAAGTGGATGGAGTAGTAGTTGCAAAAGCAATAAAGCATGAAATTAAAAGTGAAATACACACTCCCAAATAAGGAATTACATTTAATAAACCAGTCAGAATTCCCAGAAGAATAGCATATTTTACACCTAAAATAGTAAGAAGTGTTGAGGTAAGAATAGACATAATAATCACCTGAAGACAAAGTCCGAAGATGTATTTTTTTGTCATAATCCTCACTTCATTCACGATTTCCTGAACGCTTGCTTTATGCTTTTCGTTAAAAACCGTTACGATGAAATTATTTAAAAGTCGTCTGTAATTTAAGATGAAGATAAAAAACAGGATAAAGAAAACAATAAAACCAAGTCCCGTCGAAAAAACGCCAAAAGTAAAACCCAGAATAACGCCTGTAGAAGAGAGAAGTTTATCCAAGCCTTGATCGAGATAAGTAAACTGTTCATCAATTTTTACATGAAAAGTTTTTGAAACCCAATGTTGAAGATCTTCAAAAACCGATGTAAACTGTCCTCTCAAATGTGGAATATCTTTACTGAAATCTGATAATTGTGATCCGAAGAAATAAATTAATCCCGTTAAAATCATCAACATAATCAAAACAGAAGTTATCGTAGACATAGATCTCGTGAATCTCAACCTTTTTTCCATAAAAGTGGCAATCGGCAAAAAAAGCATCGCCATTAAAAATGCCAGAAAGAAAGGCGCTAAAATGCTTTGACCCAACGCTAAAAGATAACCAAGACCAATAATGGAAATGACAACAAGCGTAAGTTTCACCAAAAAGGGTAACCGAAGTAAATTCATAATTTCAAAATCTTCCCTATAAAAATAAGAAAAACCCTTCGATTCGGAGGGTTTATTTCGTTATTTAACGTGAATTCTTTTCATCACATCCGAAAATTCTATACCATCGAGAAAAGCTACCACATTTGTGATTTTTCCGTCTTTCATTTTCATGTACCACGAGTAAGTAGAAAGATAAGGTTTGCCGTCCAAAGCAACAGCTTCACCATCCCACAAAGCAATGACCATATCCTGATCTGCAAAAATATTTCTGACGGTCGGTTTTATTTTTACTTTCAATTTTTTATTTAAAGGAATAATAACTTCATCCAGAAATTGCTGTTTTGAAGTATAAACTTTGGAATAAGGTGTAGAAACCCGTAATTTCCCAATGCATGTCGTCATTCAAAAGATCAAAAAAATTTCCGTTTCCGTCGTGCCAGTTTTGAAAAGCTTTTGTAATAATTTCTTTGTTTAAAAGTTCTTCTTGGCTGTAGTTTTGAGCATGTGAGGTTGAAAAAATAATCATAGCGAATAGTAGTAGTAAAATTTTCATTAGAATTAATTTTAAAGTTTCTTTGATAAAGAAAAAACAAACCCGAAAAGCTTTCAGGTTTGTTTAATTTTAAGTTTAAATCGTGTTTTCCCAAGCTTTTAATTGATGATCTTTCAACATATCTTCAACTATTTTTGGAACTACATTTCTGAATTTTCCTTCATCAGAAGGCACGATTTCTATCATACGGTCGATCATTTCCTGTGGATCCATTTTTCCTTCCGGTGTTGCGAAGAAATCATCAAAACCTTTGCGTAGATCTGCTCTTTTTGTGAAATTAACTTCATCATCCAACCAACGGAATGGGTTGTCTGCCATCGTTTCATTATAACCTGTATAATAAGCTCCTGGATTGATGGTCTGTACCTTGATTCCGTAAGATTCAAGCTCCTGTTGCATCGCTTCTGCAAAAGCTTCCAAAGCATGTTTTGTGGAAACATAAGTTCCCCAATTTGCCGGTGTGAACAAGCCTCCCATTGAAGAAGTAAACACCACTTTTCCTTTTTTGCCTTCTCTTACCCATCTTTGTACAACGCCTTGTGTAAGAATTAATGGTAAAAAGACATTTACTTCATAATTTTTTCTCACGATGTCAACAGGGATTTCCCAAACCGGACCGGCTTCTCCCATTCCTGCGTTGTTCCAAAGGATATCAAAGTCCCATTTTAAAGCTTGTTTGATGTCGTATTGATCGGTAAGATCCAATCTTTCTACTCTTATTTTATCTGATAAACCTAAAGCGGCAACTTCTTCTCGAAGCGGAGTTACCTGTGATGAAACATGCACTGTTGCGATAATGTTGTGTCCGTTTTTTGCCATTCCGATGGCTGCTCCTTTTCCGAATCCTGTACCTGCTCCTGTGATTAAAATTGTTTTAGTTTCCATTGTTTTAAAATTTTAGTGATTACTTATTAAGTTTAAATTTTTAAGTGTTGAATTAATTTTGATTTAAAATTTCCGCTCCGGCTGTAGCGATTTGAAGATCTTCTGAAACGGCTCCTCCCGAAACTCCGATATATCCGATGATTTCATGGTTTTTAAGAATAGGAAGTCCGCCTGCAAAACCTACTAATCCGTCGTTGGTGGCTGTCATTCCGTACGTTTTAGATTCCGGTTTTAGATATTCGCCTACGTTTTCGCTGCTTGTTCTGAAAAGGCTTGCTGTTTTTGCTTTCTTAATGGCGATATCCATTGATCCTAAAAAGGCATCATCCATTCTTTCAAAATTTTTCATGTGTCCTGCGGTGTCAAGAATTGCAATGTTCACATTTACATTCAGTTGTATTGCTTTTGCTCTTGCCTGTTGTACAACTTGTCTTGATTCGTTGAGATTGATTTCCATAATGCTGTTTTTTAAATTTTGTTTTGTTGTTTCATTTTGATATGACAAAGTTGCGTCAGTTTAAGACGGATTTTTATAGGAAAAAAAAGCCCGTTTTTATGAAAATCAAACCTTTTGAATGTTTCGAGCGAATTTTCATAATTTTATAAGCCGAAAACTTAATTAAACGATGAAAACAACATTGGATCTCAAAGAAATAGACCTTCTCCGTGACTTTCCGGATCTTACTCCGATTTACAGGGAAACGCATGATTCTAAACAGATTAAGGTTTTCAACCGTGAAATTGAAGACTGCAGAAATTATCTTTCCGCCAACAGAAGAGATTTTTATAAGATTCTGATGATTACGGGAGGCGACGGTATTTTTACTTTAGGCTTAAATAAATATGTGATCGATAAACCAACCATGATTTTCATTCATCCGAATGATATTATTTCGTGGCAGAAAACTTCGGGAGAATCGGCGGGATATTATTTGTTGTTCAAAAAAGATTTTATCAATCATCATCCGATGTTGAAATCTACGGTGGAAAGGCTTTCCTTATTTAATGATAAATCAAAAAGTGTGATTTGTGTTGATGAAAATGATCTTCGGGGATTTACACGTCTTTGGGAAAGTATGTATCAGGAACAGGAAAATCAATTGGGACATGATGCGATTCAGGCATATATTCAATTATTGATGATTGATAGCTCGAGAATTTCAAAAATAGCCATTCCTGAAAGTACGGGCGAGGATTACGATCATATTCATCGTTTTTTCGGATTACTGGAAGAAGAGGTTTCGAATATTAATTATGAAAGACCAATAAAATTAAGAACCGCCCAGGAATTTGCAGATTCTCTGAAGCTTCACCCAAATTATTTAAACAGAATTTTAAAGAAAAGAACGGGTCAAAATGTAAGCAAACATATTAAAGGAAGGCTTCTGGATGAATGTAAAGCACTTCTTTTACAAACAAGTTGGACGTTGGAACAAATCAGTTATGCTGTAGGTTTTTCAGACCAACCGAATTTTAATTTTTTCTTTAAAAAGAATACAGGTTTTACTCCGAATGCTTTTAGAAAAGGGGTTTTGCAGTAGTTTTTAATTAAAATTCTAATACATAATTTAACCATAAAAACAAAAAACACGTCCCAAAAATCTGAGACGTGTTTTCTTGTATTGAGAATATTAATATGTTTGCTTATTTTTCGATCGCAATGTCAATTACGTCTTCCATTCTGTTGACGTAGTGAACTTTAAGGTTTTTAAGATAATCTTTTTTAATTTCTTCAACATCTTTTCTGTTCGCTTCACAAAGAATCACTTCCTGAATTCCGGCTCTTGTTGCAGCCAGCAATTTTTCTTTAATTCCGCCTACAGGAAGTACTTTTCCTCTTAAAGTAATTTCACCGGTCATCGCAAGATGAGGTTTTACTTTTTTATTTTTGAAAGAAGAAACCATAGAAGTCAGCATGGCAATTCCCGCAGAAGGTCCGTCTTTCGGCGTTGCACCTTCCGGAACGTGAACGTGGATGTTTTTCTTCTCTATATCATCCTGAGAAATGCCCAAATCGTCATGTTTTGCCTTAATATATTCCAAAGCAATCGTTGCCGATTCTTTCATCACCGTTCCTAAATTTCCTGTCATCGTTAAAGCGCCTTTTCCATTGCTTAAAATACTTTCAATGAATAAGATATCTCCTCCGACGCTTGTCCAGGCAAGACCTGTTACAACTCCCGGAACTCCTGTGATTTCCGACAAGCTTTTCGGTCTTGGAACACCCAAAATCTCATCCACTTTTTCAAGCGAAATCTTAGGATCGTATTCTTTTACCAAAGCGGTTTGTAAAGCTACCCAACGTGCGATTCCTGCAATTCTTTTTTCTAAAGATCTTACCCCGCTTTCTGAAGTGTGAGCTTCAATAATATGCTTTAATTCAGGATTTCCAAGCTTGAATGATTTTAGATCCAATCCGTTTTCTTCCTGTTGTTTTTTTATTAAATGTCTTTTGGCGATCTCAATTTTTTCCTCCAAAGTATATCCCGCAATCTGAATGATTTCAGTTCTGTCCAAAAGTGGACTTTGAATCGTGGATAATGAGTTGGCTGTTGCGATGAACATGACTTTAGACAAATCATACCCCATTTCAAGGAAATTGTCGTAGAAAGACTTATTTTGTTCAGGATCAAGAACTTCAAGAAGCGCCGAACTTGGATCGCCGTGCAGTCCTTGAGCAATTTTATCCATCTCATCCAAAACAATTACAGGATTGGAAGTTCCTGATTTCTTGATAGATTGAAGAATTCTTCCCGCCATCGCACCAATATATGTTTTTCTGTGTCCGCGGATTTCACTTTCGTCATGAAGTCCACCCAAAGAAAGTCTTACATATTTTCTTCCCAACGCATCTGCAATAGATTTTCCTAACGAAGTTTTACCCACTCCCGGAGGTCCTACCAATAATAGAATAGGGGATTTCATGTTGTTTTTTAATTTTAAAACAGCCATGTGCTCCAAGATTCTTTTCTTGATGTCTTCTAATCCGAAATGAGCTTTATCTAAAACTTTTTCGGCTTTTGCAATATCAAAAACGTCTTTTGTGTAAGTTTCCCAAGGAAGATCTGTGAAAAAATCTAAGTAATTTCTCTGAACATTATAATCGGGTGAATTGGGGTTTTGACGTTGTAATCTGTTGATTTCCTTTTGGAAATGCTCTTCAACTTCATTACTCCATTTTTTCTTGCTTGCTTTTGCAATAAGATCTTCAATATCACTTTCAGTTCCGCCTCCCAATTCTTCCTGAATGGTTCTAATCTGTTGATTTAGAAAGTATTCTTTCTGCTGTTTGTCGAGATCCTTTGATGTTTTCTGATGAATCTGATTTCTTAATTCCAGCTTTCTGAAATCTTCGTGCATCATTTCATAACACTTATTGGCTCTTTCCATTAAATTTTTCTCTTCAAGCAGTTTTTGCTTTTCAGTAGAAGGGAAATTGGCGTTTGTGCAGATGAAATTTAGCAGATCATCATTATTATTAATGTTCTTTATCGCAAAATTTGCAGCATTGGGAATGTTCGGATCAAGCTCAATTATTTTTAAAGCTAAATCTTTAACATTTTCCAGTAATGCTTCATATTCTTCCTTGTTTTTTGGTTTTCCATCTTTCAATTTTGAAATTTCAGCTTTGAAATAAGGTTGGTTTTCAACAATTTTTTTGATCTTAAATCTGTGGAAACCTTTTGTAATCGCTGTAATATTGCCTTCAGGAAGTTTAATGATTTTAATAATCTTGGCTAAAGTTCCTGTCTGATAAAAATCTTTTTCGCCCGGCTGCTCCAGATCAGAATTTTTCTGGCTTACAATCCCGATTAGATCTCCGTTTTTCTGAGCTTCCTCAAGAAGTTGTATCGATGTTTTTCTCCCTGCTGTAATAGGAATGACAACGTTCGGGAACATTACCATATTTCTTACAGGAAGGATGGGGAATATTTTTTGCTCAGAATTTTTTTCTGTCTCCGCAAGATCAGCAAGGTTGATCTCTTCGGCTACAATATTAAATCCGTCGCTTATCATTTCTTCTAAACTTATATCTTCAAATTCTGTCATAGTAAATCGAATGACAAATTGTCATTGTCGTTTTTATTCGTTAACGTGAAATTTCACAGTATGCTTTTAAATAGAGTAACATAGCATGTGGCATTAGATTGCACAAGAGCTATGCCATTTGTTTTTTGGTAAAAAATATGGTCAAAATTTCCTTTTTTTGTAAAATTTGAATTTTAAAAATTAAAAAAAGCACTTGGAGTTCCGTAATTTCTTAAAAATGTGTATTTTCGCAAACTGATAAAAAACTATAATATATATAATGGCGATTTTAGGACAAATTAGGAGTAGACCTTGGCTTTTGATGGGAGTAATTGCATTGGCGCTTTTGGCGTTCCTTGTAAACCCCGATAGTATTGAAAAGGTTTTTGGGAAAAATCCTGATGTTTTAGGAAAAGTAAATGGTGAGAAAATTACCCGTGAAGAGTTTGACGATCAACTTTTCGTGCTGCAACAACAGGCTGATCAACAAGGGCAACCAAAAAATGGTCTTGAAGAACAAGCTTGGCAGCTACTGGTACAATCCAAACTTATCAAGCAGCAGTTTGAGAAACTGGGCTTCGAAATGACAGAAGATTATTTCTGGAATCAACTTCCGTATGATCAAATGTTTGCTCAGCAAAAACAATTTTTTGATGAGAAGGGTAACTTCAAAACTCAGGAGCTTAAGAAGCAGATCGAAGACATGAAAGCAACTTCTCCGGAAGGGTACAATCAATGGTTGAAAACCAGAAAATCAGTTGAATACAGATTGATGGCGAGACAGGTTTTTGCTAATGTTTCTACAGGTATCACTACAGGTAAAAAAGAAGCGGAAGAATTAATGAAAGAAAGAGATCAGTTAGCTGATATCGATTTCGTTAAAATTGATTATACAACTTATCTTCAAAAAAACAATATCAAAGTTACGACTGAAGATTTAGCAAATTACATCAATAAGCATCCTACAATGTTCAAAGCTGAACCAAGCAGAAACTTAGGGATTGTTTATTTCCCTTCTGCTCCAAGTGCAGGAGATGATGCAGCAACTCAAAAAGAGATTACAAAATTATTCTCTGCAGGAAACTGATGCAAGTGGAGGTACAGAAAACTTCCAGAATACAAAGAACGACTCGATGTTTGTAATGGCGAATTCTGATATGCCTTTCAACCCTCAGTATGTGCCACCAACTCAGTTGCCACAAACTATTCAGGGGCAAGTTGCAACGGCGGCGATCGGACAGACTTTCGGACCTTACAAAGAACAAAACTTCTATGTGGTTTCTAAACTTTTGGATAAAAAAGCTTCAGACTCTACATTGTCTAAACATATCTTGATTGCATACAAAGGTGCAGAAAGATCTACAGCGACAAGAACCAAAGAGCAAGCGAAAAAGATTGCTGACAGCCTTTTAGGTGCTATTAAAGCTAATCCTGCTGCATTTGCAAACGGTCTTAAGCTTTCTGACGAACCAAACGCGGTTGAAAGAAACGGTAGTGTGGGTTGGACGACTCCTCAGAGTCAGTTCGCTCCGGGATATCTTAATTTCTTGGCAAGCAATGCTAAAGGTTCTACAGGTCTTGCGGAAACAGAATTCGGTTACCACATCATCAATGTAGAAGATAAAAAAGCAGGAACGATGGGTTATAAAGTAGCTCATTTAGTGAAAACTGTAAAACCGTCTGATGCTACAGAAGCTGAAACGGATAAAAAAGCAAGAAGATTCATTCAACAAATTCAAGGGAAATCTTTCAACGATTTCGTGAATATTGCTAAGAAAGGAAACTTCCAGTTCTCTAATCCTAAACAGGCGAAGAGATTCGATGGACAACTTCAAGGGTTGGGAACTGATAAAGATGGTGAAATCCTTGCTTGGGCTTTCGATAAGAAAAGAGAGAAAGGAGATACTGAATTCTTTACAGTAGACGGAACAGGAGATAAAATCGTAGTTTACTTAAACGGTAAGCAGGAAAAAGGAACTGCAGATCCTGAATCTGTAAGAGATCAGATCGAAGTAGTAGTGAAAAACAAATTGGCTGCAAAACAAATTTCTGATAAAATTGGTAAAGCAGGTAGCCTGGATCAAATCGCTAAGCAATTTGCAACGACAAAACAAACTGCACAGGTTAACCTGTTAAGCCCATCAGTTGCAGGTTCTATGGAGCCTAAAGTTGCAGGTGCTGCATTCGGAGTTGCGAAAGGGAAACTTTCTAATCCGGTTGAAGGTGGAACGGGAGTTTATGTTTTAATCAAAAAGAACGAAACAGTAAACAAACAACCTGGAGATCTTAAACAATTCACAGAATCTATTAATCAGAGAAGTGCAGGAATGTTCGGACAGGCTTGGTTAAAAAGCTTGCAGGACAACGCCGATATCGATGATTACAGAATCGAAATCTGGAATAAGTTAGGTTCTAAATAATAAAAAATATTTCTCACAGAGAAAAAAAGCGGCAAAGTTTTTGCCGCTTTTTTTGTATTTAACGCAGAGCAATACAGAAAAACATTAATTTAAATGTAGTATATTTGCTCATTAGAAAAAATTTAGCAAGTGAAGTTCAGTAAAGAAATAAAAGCTGGTGTGATCGCACTTTTGGCCATTATTGGTTTCGTAGTGCTGTTTCAATTTATGAAAGGCAGAAGCCTTTTTACTACCGATAATATATTTTACGCACAATATGAAAATGTAGAGGGATTGGCACAATCTTCTCCTGTTTCAATCAATGGGTTGAAAGTAGGGCAGGTTGATAAAATCATTCCTCGTACAGCCAAAGACGGAAAAATCGATTTCTTAGTAAAAATAACGGTTGATAACAATTTTGAGTTTTCAAGAAATTCTACATTAGAGATTTTTGAACCGAGTTTAATGGGCGGGAAAGAAATGAGAATCAATCTGATGTATGGTGGACAAACCGCAAAAGATGGCGATACTTTAAAAGGTGCTTTCAAACTTGGAACTCTAGGAAGTCTTTCTTCTCAAGTAGGTCCAGTGAAAGATCAGCTACAGACCGTTTTACATAGAGTAGATTCTTTGATGACGAACGCCAATCAATTGGTAGACTCACAAAACAGACAGGAGATTAAACTATTACTGGCTAATCTTAATAAAACCGTTGCTGCTCTACAAACAACTGCAGGAAGTGTAAATTCTTTGGTTGGGCACAACGATCCGAAGCTTCAGAAAGTCTTGGATGATGCAAGTGTAACGATGCAGACTGGTAAAGTTACTTTAGACAAATACGGAAATTTAGCAGAAAGTATTGATACTAAAAAACTGAATGCAACGATTGCAAACTTAGATGCTACTGTTGGTCAGTTGAATAACGTAGTTTCTGGGATCGACAGAGGTGAAGGAAGTTTAGGTAAAATAATGAAAGACGACCAGCTTTATAATAATCTTAACGCAGCATCAAACAATTTGAATGCTTTGATCGAAGATTTAAAAGCTAACCCTAAGAAATACGTTAATTTCTCGGTTTTCGGTAAGAACAGTAAAGACTAATATATAGACCATGCAATATATCGATAATGTTATTTTTCTGATCTTATTGGTTGCAGGTTTTGGGCTGTTTGCAAAAAGTCTGCAGAAGATATACAGAAACATCAGATTAGGACGAGAAATCAACCGAAACGACAGAAAAGGAGAGCGCTGGGAAACCATGGCAAGAGTAGCTATGGGACAGAGCAAAATGAGTAAACGTCCTGTAGCAGGAGTTTTACACCTTTTTGTGTATGTCGGTTTTGTCATTATTAATATAGAACTTATTGAGATAATCGTCGATGGAATCTTCGGAACACATAGATTTTTATCATCCATTTTCGGACATACTTTTTACAATTTCTTTACAGCAACATTAGAAGTTCTAGCACTTTTGGTGGTGATCGGAGTTGTTGCTTTCTTCATCCGTAGAAACTTTTATGGGGTGAAAAGATTAACAATGAAAGAACTTTTCGGATGGCCAAAACATGATGCCAACTGGATTTTGATCATTGAATTTGCTTTAATGATGGCTTTCTTTAAAATGAATGCGTCAGATTTGATTCTTCAACACAGAGGTATTTTTCCGGAACATGGGAGCTTCCCGATCAGTGAAATGATTTTTGTTCCGTTTTTAGAAGTTTTCAGCTTTGACAGCGGATTTTTAATTTTTACAGAAAAAGCAGCTTGGTGGTTTCACTTTGTGGGAATTCTGTTTTTCATGAATTATCTTTATTATTCTAAACATTTACATATTATTTTGGCTTTCCCAAGTACGTGGTATGCCAACTTAGAAAAGAAAGGGAAATTCAATAATCTGGAATCTGTAACGAAAGAAATTAAATTAATGATGGATCCAAACGCAGATCCTTACGCTGCTCCGGCAGAAGGAAGTGAGGCGGATGTTCCTTCAAAATTTGGTGCTGAAGATGTTTTTGATTTAAATCAGGTTCAGTTGTTAAACGCGTATTCTTGTACAGAATGTGGTCGTTGTACATCTGTTTGTCCGGCAAATATTACAGGTAAAAAACTGTCTCCAAGATTAATTTTAATGAAAACCAGAGATCGTCTGGAAGAAGTTGGAAGAAATATCGATAAAAACGGTAAATTCGAAGACGACGGGAAAAAACTTTTGAACGATTATATCACAAAAGAAGAACTTTGGGCTTGTACGACATGTAATGCATGTACAGAAGCTTGTCCGGTATTGCTTGATCCTCTTTCTATTATTTTCGAAATGAGAAGATTCTTGGTCATGGAACAGTCTGCTGCTCCACAAGAACTGAATCTGATGATGACGAATGTAGAAAATAATGCTGCACCGTGGCAATATAATCAGGCAGATCGTCTGAATTGGGCAAATGATTAATTAATGTAACAATGTAAATAATGTAACGATGTAACGATCATTCCATTGGTAAACTGTTACATTGCTATATTGATAAATTGATTTAAAATGGATTTCAATATAAAAACAATGGCAGAATATGATGCCGAAGGAAAATCACCTGAAGTTTTATTCTGGGTGGGTTGTGCAGGAAGTTTCGACGACCGTGCCAAAAAAATCACGAAAGCATTTTGCAAAATATTAAATAAAATAGGCGTTGAATTCGCTGTTTTAGGACAGGAAGAAAGCTGTACAGGAGATCCCGCAAAACGTGCAGGAAACGAATTTGTTTTCCAGATGATGGCTTTAACGAACATTGAAGTTCTGAACGCTTACGAAGTAAAAAAAATCGTAACGGCTTGTCCGCACTGTTTCAATACCCTTAAAAATGAATATCCTAGCTTAGGCGGGAATTTCGAAGTTATTCACCATACTCAGTTTCTTAGAAAATTAATGGAAGATGGTCGATTAAAGATCGAAGGCGGAGCTTTCAAAGGTAAAAAGATCACTTTCCACGATCCTTGTTATTTAGGAAGAGCAAATGACGAATATGAAGCGCCAAGAGTTTTACTTGAAAAACTGGATGCCGAACTTGTAGAAATGAAGCGTTGCAAAACCAACGGACTTTGTTGTGGAGCAGGAGGTGCACAGATGTTTAAAGAGCCTGAAAAAGGTAAAAAAGACATCAATATCGAAAGAACTGAAGAAGCTTTATCTTCTGAGCCTAAAATAATCGCAACAGGCTGCCCTTTCTGTAATACGATGATGACAGATGGGGTGAAACACTTCAATAAAAACGAAGAAGTTGCCGTGAAAGATATTGTTGAGCTGCTTGCAGAAGCGGAAGATCTATAATAATCATTGGAATCAAAAAGTATTTAAACGAATCAATATTTCCATGAAAACAAAATGGAGAATTTCCTTTTTTTTCATAATAGCAGTTATCACATTTCTTAGTTTTTGGAATTATAAAAACAGAGTCTATGATTGGGATATGCCGGGTTATATAGGTTGTTTATATACTTTGAAATTTCCGGATTCTCCTGATAAAATTCGGGAACTTACTTACACAGAAATACAAAAAAAAGCTCCGGATTTGGAGTATAAAGATATTCTAGGAACGTTAAAGCCTGCCGACAAAGCGCGACAGGCTTTTGCCAATAATACAAAAGCTTTTACCGAACAATTGCCTTACTTTCAGATTAAGGTCGGATATAATCTCGGAATTTTAATTCTGTATGAACTGGGATTTTCTTCCCCCGATTCAGTGACTTTTTTAAGTATTATTTCGTATTTTATTTCTGGATTACTCCTCTTTTTTATTCTTAAAATTATTTTTCCTGAAAATTATCTTGTGACAGTTATTTTAACTATTGGAATAATGCTTTTGCCACCAATGACTTATATGTCGAGAGTGGCAACTCCGGACATGTTCATTTTGCAGTTTTTGCTGGTTTTTATGATAGCATTAATCAAAAAATGGAGCTCATGGATCATGTTTTTAGTACTTTTTGCAATTACTTTTACAAGACCAGATTATGCTCCGTTCACATTAAGTTATTTGGGAATTACAGGAATTTATGAATATTTTAAAAATAAAAAATTAGATTTCAGATTTGTTATTCAGGGTGTAATTCTTTTGGTTTTGTATTTTGCAATTATCAAAATTTCTCATTATCCGGGTTGGAAACATCTTTTTTACGACACTTTCATCCATAGACGTTCTTTTATTTCCGGATCGTCGCCAGATTTTAGCCTTCAAGAATATCTTACAATTATTTATAAAAAAATTATTTACTTTAAAAAAGTGACAGTAGTCTCTTTTGGACTTCTTGGACTTACATTTTATTTGTCAAAAGATTCTTGGATAAGAACGCTGGCTGTGATTATTTTAGTAAATATTTATATCAAATTTTTATTTTTCCCGCATTCATCGGGATTAAGATTTTTCTTCGGCTATATCATGATGCTTCTGATTGTATTTTTGTATGCAGTAAGCAAAAAATACAATGGTTTCAAACTCAGGAAAATTGCGTAATTTTGAACTCTAAATGTATCAGAAATGAAGATTGAAGAATCAAGCATAGTAGAAACCAACGATTATAGAGTTATCATATATCCTGCGTCAAGACCTTTTGAGACAAAAGAGGCGAAAGTAATTACCGAAAAATTGTACGATTTTCTGGCAACTTGGGCAGCTCACGGAAAACCACTTTCCTCATCTTTTAAAATTGAAAAAAATCAGTTTATCGTCATTTGCGTGGATGAAGAAAAAGAAATGGCTTCCGGATGCAGTATCGATGCATTAGGAAAGATCATGAGAGAAATTGATGGCGAATATCAGTTGGGACTTTTCGACAGAATGAAAGCCAGTTTTGTAGAAAATGGCGAAGTAAAAACATTGAAGCTTATTGATTTTAAATCAAAAGTAAGAAATGGAGAAATTTCTAAAGACATTCAGGTTTTTGATTTTTCAAAGAATACCTATATGGAATTTATCGGGAACTTCCTTTTGCCTTTCGAAAGAAGTTGGGCATCCGGAATTAAATAAAATTTATATTTAAATAAAAAAAAATAAAAAGTGGAGTTGTTCCACTTTTTTGCTTTAAAGTATATTTGTAAAAAATCAATGCTTATACAGATTTTGATTAAAAATTTTCGGAAATAGATGTCTAAAATCCTTTTTTTAACAACCGCTCACCGATACGACGATGATAGAATTTTTTATCATCAGGCAAAAGCGTTGAAAAATCAGGGAAATGAGATTAAAATTTGCAGTCTTTCTTCAGAATTTCAAGGTTTTATTGACGGAATTGAAGTCGAGTCTTATTCAGTTTTAGAAAAAAGCACGGAAGAGAAAACGACAGTTTTCGAAAGAGTGCTAAATTCTTTTCAACCCGATTCTGTTATCTGTTCCGAACCTTTGGCGGTGATCGCTGCAAAAAAGTTCAAAAAGAAGAATAAAATCAGCATTATTTACGATATCACAGAATGGTATCCTTCGATGAGAATGGTCGAAAATTATTCGTTTCCTTTAAATATCATTCATGCTTTTAAATTTTTTCTGATTCAATTATATGCAGGATTCATAAGTACTCACTATATTTTTGGTGAAGACACGAAAAAATTTCCACTGGCTTATTTTTTTCCGTTTAAAAAAAGTATTGTTTCGCCGTATTATCCCGATGATATTTACATTCATCAAAATATAAAGAAATTAGAACCGAATAAAATTACGCTTTGCTACACCGGACAATTTTCCGAAGAAAAAGGAATAGGAAATTTTTTCTCAGCAATTGATAATTTAAGAAAAAAGAAACCTAAACTTGATATTTCAATCCTGTTAATCGGAGGTTCAAGAAAGGAAAAAGACGAAAAATATTTTTCTGAATTGGTTAAAAAATATCAGTTTGAAAATATTAAAATAGGGAAGTCAACTTCTTTTGAAACATTTACGGAAGCGTATGCCGATGCAGATATTTGTTTTGATGTAAGAACGGTTAATTACGAAAATCATCATTGTCTGCCTATCAAAATATTTTATTATGCAGCTTCCGGAAAGCCTGTTATTTATACCGATCTGAAAGCAACGAGACAACATCTGGATGTTTCAAAATTTGGTTTTTTGGTTGATCCCGAAAATTCAGATGCGATTGCGAATAATATTCTACAATATATCGAAAATCCTGAATTATATTCAAATCAAGCTCAGAATGCAAGAAAAGAATATGAGGAAAAATACAATTGGAATGTTATTAAAGATCAGTTCGTAGACTTCATCAAAAAATCAATGCAATAAGATGATGAAGAGCACTATTTTGAAAACTTTTGTTTCCCGTTTTTTAATTTTGATATTAAATTTCGGACTGGTCATTTACACTACAAATAAGTGGGGAAGTGAAGGGAAAGGAGTTATTTCGATAGTGATTGCCGATCTTACGATCATCAGTTTTTTTGCAAATATCTTCGTGGGAAGCAGCATGAGTTATTTTGCTTCGAAGTTCAAAACGGAAGAAATTTTACCGTTCGCTCATCTTTGGTCGATTTTGGTCGGCGTTCTAATTCCTGTAATTTTCAGTTTTAATCATGCTTTAGAATACTCAAATTATTTGATCGGACTTTCTGTCCTTTCTTCGCTTCTTGCCGCAAATGTGAATCTGTTTGTCGGACAGCAGAATATTAAAATGTTCAATTTATACACGGTTTTACAGCAGATTATACACATTGTATTTATTGCCGTTATCGTTTATATTGTTAAAATTACTTCCGTTAATGCTTATTTTATGGCGCAGATAAGCTGTTTTGGAGTATTGTTTCTGATGAGTACTTTTCAGGTTCTTAAACGTTGTGATGTTAAAAAGATTTCGTTTTCTAAAACAATTGGTGTTAAGTTATTCGATTATGGATGGAAAACCCAGTTAAGTGCATTTCTTCAGTTTTTAAATAACAGGTTGTCATTCTATTTTCTTGAATATTTTAAAGGAATTGTAAGTGTCGGCGTTTTTTCTGTCGGAATTGCTTTCTCAGAAGCGATCTGGACGGTAAGTCGAAGCCTTTCGGTAGTGCTTTACGCCGATGTTGTGAATAATACGAACTCAAACGAAGCGATTGAAAAAACAAAAGTTTCTTTACGGATCAGTTTTTTGATTACTTTGCTATTCATCGTTGTCATGTTGCTAATTCCCGCACCATTATATTCGATGATTTTCGGGAAAGATTTTAGTCAGACCAAAGAAATTGTTCTGTTTCTGTCGCCCGGAATTTTAGCAATCGCAACAAGTAATATTATCGGATATTATTTTGCCGGAATTAATAAGCTGAGAATTTTAAATGTCAAAGCAATTATCGGACTTGTTTTCACCGTAATTTCGTCTTTTTTCATCATTCCGAAATGGGGAATTCGGGGAGCTTGTGTAATTACTTCGATTTCGTATTGTTTGTCGTCAGGATTATTATTCTGGAGATTTTATAAGATTACAGAATTTCATATTCATGATTTTATTCTTTCAAAATCTGAAATTAATTTACTTTTAAATAAAGTTTTAAAGAAAAAATAAGATTATAGAATTAAAAATAAGTTTTTATCTTTGTTGGAAATGAGGAATATTGTTTTTGGATTTCTGATTATTTTCTTCGCTTTTCTAAGCTGTAAAGGCGATGAAGACGATGTGCAGAAGATAGATCAGATCTTGAATGTTTATGTGAAAAATGGTGCGGGACGAGATTTGTTTCATGCCAAGAAAGATATGTCCTATTTCACCTATTCAATGAATGATGTAAACGGACTTGCAGATCTGGCTCCTGTAAGCAGCTCATTGAGAGCAACGGCAGATTCTACACTTTTTATAGAATATATTGCAGGCGCGAAAAGAGTAGGACTGGACACGCTTGATCCGAACAATAAAACCTACCATTCGGTAATTACGGTCTCCATGGTGAAAAGATTGAATGCCACGATTCTCGATACAATTAACGATAAACTGGAAATTCAGTACAGAATGACACCGTCGGTTTTTGAAGTCTCGAAAGTATATTATAATGATACGTTGAGATTTACAAAACAACCTGGAAGCTCAAACGTAGTTACTATCGTAAAATAATTTTTTACATTTGCAAAACTGTTGACATTTTGATGCTCAACATTCTAATAACTAACATCTAAATAAAATGTTACAAGTCAATTTTTTGCGCGACAACAAAGAGCGCGTTTTAGAAGGTCTTAAGAAAAGACAATTCAAGAATCTTGAGTTGGTAGACGAGGCTATTGCTACTGACGAAGAAAGAAAAAAAATTCAGTTTGAATTAGATTCTCAACTTTCCGAAATCAACAAAATCTCCAAAGAAATCGGGATTTTAATGAAAGAAGGAAAAAAAGAAGAAGCAGAATCCTCAAAATCTAAAACAGCACAATACAAAGAGTCGACGTCGGAATTGAAAATTCAGTTAGATGCAAAAGAAAAGGCTTTATTAGAGATTTTATATCAGCTTCCGAACATTCCGAATGAATTGGTAAAAAGCGGTGCTTCTGCGGAGGATAACGAGATGATTTTTCAGTCTCACGATGTGGAAGGTCTTGGTGAAGGAGCAATTCCTCACTGGGAACTGGCAAAAAAATATAACCTTATCGATTTTGAATTAGGCGTAAAAATTGCAGGTGCAGGTTTCCCTGTTTATCTTGGAAAAGGCGCAAGATTGCAGAGAGCTTTGGTTCAGTATTTCTTGGATAAAAATGTTGAGAAAGGATATATGGAAGTAAATCCGCCTCACGTTGTGAATGAAGCATCCGGTTACGGAACAGGGCAATTACCTGATAAAGAGGGACAAATGTATTTTATTAATGAAGATAATTTATATTTAATTCCTACAGCGGAAGTTCCTGTGACGAATTTGTATCGTGATATTTTGTTGGAAGAAAAAGATCTTCCGATTAAAAATACGGCTTTTTCTCAATGCTACAGAAGAGAAGCGGGAAGTTACGGAGCTCACGTAAGAGGGTTGAACCGTCTTCACCAATTCGAAAAAGTAGAAATTGTAAGAATCGAAAAACCTGAAAATTCTTATGCTGTGTTGGAGGAAATGGTAGAACATATCAAAGAAATATTGACTGATCTTGAGCTTCCTTACAGAGTGTTAAGACTTTGTGGTGGAGATACAGGTTTTGCTGCGGCAATGACGTATGATTTCGAAGTTTGGAGTGCGGCTCAGGAAATGTGGCTGGAAGTAAGTTCTGTTTCTAATTTTGAAACTTTTCAGGCGAACAGACTAAAATGCCGTTACAAAGCAGACGGAAAATCTCAATTGGTTCATACATTGAACGGTTCAGCGATGGCTTTACCAAGAATTATGGCAGCTTTGCTTGAAAACAATCAGACAGCGGAAGGAATTAAGCTTCCAAAGAAGATTGCTGAATATGCGAGATTTGATGTGATTAATTAATATTGAATGATATAAGTTATAAATAGAAACCACCGAAATTTTCGGTGGTTTTGTTTTTTTATTCAGTAACAATAACAATCCTTTCATCCCCATTCAAAAGAGGTTTTCTATCCTTTTCCGGGCTGAATAAATAATTCAGATCATAATTTATCTTTAAAGAATAATCGTCGGTTTTTGTGATCCAGTCGTGTTTTCCGGTGATGGATTTTATTTTCT
The DNA here is from genome assembly GCF_024807225.1 of Chryseobacterium ginsenosidimutans. Taxonomy (GTDB): domain Bacteria; phylum Bacteroidota; class Bacteroidia; order Flavobacteriales; family Weeksellaceae; genus Chryseobacterium; species Chryseobacterium ginsenosidimutans. Next base: position 125,434 of record NZ_JANUCO010000001.1, on the reverse strand, counting down.
TCTCAAATTTTAAGGTGGTACCGATATTTTTGTACATCATTTTTACATATTCCACTGAAGTCTGAGCTTGTAAAGAAGAAATATCTTTGTTGTTGAGGATGTTTTTAATCCCGTTTAACGTAAGTTCCTGCGTATTAATAGTCAGTGTTTTTCCGTCCCACGAATTCATTGCTAATCGATCGATCGGAAGCTGATAATTTTTTGATAATTTTCCTGCTGATTGATAATCGTCTTGTGAAAAATGATCCATTTTCAGGGCAAATCCTTTCATTTCCTCCTTATCAAAATTAGATTTCATGAAGATTTTTTTCATGATCTTAATAGAATCGGGATCTTTGATGTCGAGTTTTCGTATTTCTTTACCCAATTTATAAACGCTCGTCCAATTTTTTGGTAATTTTCCGAGGTCTTCAAGTCCTGTGTTTTGGGTTTGAGAAGTGGCTGCCACTCTTGATTTTAAAACAGCCATCGCATCCTTCATATCAATATCAATCATTGTGGTTGACGTACTGTTTTTATGAAAAATAACCTCAGATTCCACTGAGCATGACTGAAGCGCAAAAAAGCTGATTAAAAGTAAAAATAAAACCTTTTTCATATGATTTTGAATCTCTTTAATGGCAATTAACCCTGCTGTGATCGTGTGTACTGTGATCTCCGGGTAAATGACAGTCACCTTGATTGTCTTTTGAAATCGTCATGGCTTCCGCTCTTGGAGAAATGTAAGGAATTCCCAATTCAAGACCTCTTACAATAAATAATCCACCCAAAATAATCATCACTAAAGGAATCACTTTTAAAACTTTTACTCTGAAAGTCTGATTCATTAGATTTCCGACCAAAACTACCGCAAACATGAATGGAAGTGTTCCCAATCCGAATAACGCCATATAGGAAGCTCCCTGCCATATTCCTCCGCTTGCTAAACTCGCTGTTAAAGCCATATAAACCATTCCGCAAGGTAAAAAACCGTTCAAAACACCGGTTGTGAATCTGGAACGGTAATCTGCTTTTTGGAGCAGCCTTCCTAAGTTTGATTTAACTTTAAATAAAAATTTAGAAAAGAAAGGAATTTTTGAAGCAAAATCTTTTCCGCCAAATGAAAAAAGAGCCATAACAATCAATAAAATTCCGACAGCAATCGTAAGATATTTCTGAAAACCAGCCATCTCAAAACCTTCACCAATAATTCCTAAAATGGCTCCCAAAAGTGAGTATGTGAAAATTCTTCCGAACTGATAGGTAAGATTCTGAAGGTAATAATTGGTAGCCTGTTTCTTCGTTAATCCCATCGACAAGGCAATAGGTCCGCACATTCCGATACAGTGAAATCCGGAAGCAAAACCCAACCCAATCGCCGATACAATAAGTGCTATTTCCATATCACATCATAATCCAGTCGGTAGTCTGTTTTGTCTTTCGTCCAATTTAATCTTAAAGTATAATTCCCGATTTTTAAAACCTGTGCAGGAATTGTAAATGATTTATTGGCATCAAGCTGAACAGATTTTTTAATATCTAAATTCTGGTCGTCGGTTCTGTTTAAAACAAATTTTACCGTGGTATTAGAATTGTCAGCATCTTTCGGGAAAGTTACTTTAATTCCGTTTTTATCCTGACTGTAAACAGGTTTTTCCTGTAATTCGTCTGCTCTTTTCTTAGCATCGATTACATCCTGATATTTTAGTTCTTCTTCGTAGTAATTATCGGTTACCATTTCAGAGTTTTTTTGCCCGTTTGGGAAAAGAAACAGCATAGATAATATAAAAATAATGAACGACGCTAATGCGATTACAACACCGTGTCCCCAACTAAATTTTTTCATTTTTTTTAATTAAAATTGTAATTTGAATGGTCCTTCAAAATAAGTTTTATAAGAATCGATCAGTTTTCCTTTCAGGTCATAAACTCCGATCGTGATATTCTGTTTAGAAAGTGTCATATCATCTTCTGGGAAGCTGATATTAATGGTTCCTTTCGTGATTTTATCTCTGTCTACCGTAATTTTGCTTGAAGCACTGTAGATAATTTCTCCGTGTATCGGCTCAATTACTTTAATCGTAACCACTTTCTTATCGTTCGTTTTATTTAAGAAAGTATAATTGTAGGTATTGGTAATTTTTCCGTCTCTTACAAAGAATGTACTTCCTGCCGGTTTAATGAATTTGGCTTCCATTTCACCTCTGCTGGTAAGAAGATAGCCTAAAATTCCGGTTAAGAGTGCCAAAACGATTGCAAAACCTTTCATTCTTCCGGTAAATTTAAACGGAGTCTGGTTTTCAATTTCATTTTCTGTGGCATATCTTATTAGACCTTTCGGAAGGCCCACTTTCTCCATTACTTCATCACACGCATCGATACAAGCTGTACAGTTGATGCATTCCAGCTGTTGCCCGTCTCTGATGTCGATTCCGGTAGGACAAACTACTACGCATTGATGACAGTCGATACAATCACCTTTTCCGGCTGCTTTTCGGTCTTCTCCTTTTCTCCATTTTGATCTGCCTTCGCCTCTGTTGAAATCGTAAAAAACATTTACGGTGTCTTTATCAATTAAAACTCCTTGTAATCTTCCGTATGGACAAACCAATGTACAAACCTGCTCTCTAAACCACGCAAATACAAAGTAAAATGCCGCCGTTAAGAGAATCATTACAATAAAATTGGTAGGATGGGTAAATGGCCCTTCAGACACAATCTTCAGTACCTCTTCATAACCCACAATGTACATGAACATGAAGTGAGTGATGATAAGAGAGGTGATAAGATAAACAGTCCATTTCAAACTTCTTTTCCAGATCTTTTCGGTGTTCCATTCTTGTCTGTCCAGTCTCATTTGGCTGTTTCTGTCACCCTCAATAATATATTCTATTTTACGAAATATAGATTCCATAAAAATTGTCTGAGGGCAAATCCACCCGCAGAAAATTCTTCCGAACGCAATTGTAAAAATGATAATTGATATTAAAGAGACAATTGCTCCAAGAGTAAGGATGAAAAAATCCTGAGGATAGAAAGGCTGTCCGAAAATGAAAAACGCTCTATCGATTACATTAAATAAAATAAGCGGATTACCATTGATCTTAATGAATGGTACAACAAAGTAAACAAGTAATAAAATATAGCTTACAAGATTTCTATAATTGGTGTATTTACCTTTTGGTTTTCTGGGATATACCCATTTCCTTTTTCCGGATTGATACATTGTCCCGATAGAATCTCTGTAAGTTTCAGGGTCCAGAAACTTGTCCCTGTCCGCCGCGTACTTCTATATCTTCTATATCTGACATTTTGTAAAGTATTTAAAAAAAGAAAGACATAATTCGTTACTATTTTTAAGGTAATAACAAATTATGTCTATTCATATGTTTTAATTTATTGAAGTTAAATTATTCTTTTTCCCAATGAGCTTCAGTTCCCTGAGGAGCTGCTCCACCTTGAGCCTGTGTTACAGGAGCCTGTTCTTGGTTGATGTGATACACATACGCTGCAATCTTTTCAATTTCACCACCAGAAACTTCTCCGTTTTTACCGAACGGTCTCATGGTAGGATTGTTTGGCGAACCGTTCCAGTCCATATGGAATACATTCTTGAACAAAGTCTTCTCAGGTTGATTGATCCAGAAATTATCTGTTAAGTTCGGACCGATACCACCACCACCGTCTTCTCTGTGACAAGAAGCACAGTTGGTTTTGAATAACTCTTTACCTTCTGCAATATTATCAGCCGAATATTTAGCTGTTTCAATCGTTACAGGAGGTTGTTCTTTGTTGTATTTATCAATTGCTGCCAATTGCTCTTTATATTCTTTTTCATATTCGCTTAACGGGTGAGCGAAATCTGTGAAAGAGAATGCGCAGATATATACAATACAAAAAGCAGTCCCAAAATAGAATAAACCTACCCACCATTTTGGTAATTGGTTATCCAGCTCCATAATTCCGTCGAAACCATGGTCGATAAGGATATCTTTTTCTTCAGCTGCAGATTGCTTTTTGAAAGCTGCATCATACATTCTTTTCAAGAAAGGAACTTTCTTTTCTGCTAAATAGGCTGCTTTTTCTTCAGAGGATAATTTTTTGAATTTATTATTCTCAATCAAATCTCCGATCGCACTGTGGATGTATGCTAAAATACCACCAATCACTACAGTTCCCCAGAAATAAGGAGATCCTAAGAAAGCATAACTTTGTACAAACAGATAATAGAAAACTATTAAAAGTCCAATTATTATTAAAATGTTTACAACAACCGGTGTTCTTTGTTTCATAATAAGTCGTTTAATTTTTTAGATTAAAATCGTCATCCTGATCGTCCTGCAGAGGCGCCTCTTCTTCTTCTTTGTAATATTTTTTAGGCTTGCTAAAAACATAGATTACCAGAGCTACGAAGAACAGCATAAAGAAAATCAGAGCCAGTGTTTGGTAAAAACCTGCGTTTTCTGTGTTGGATAATATATCTTTAAAGTTCTGAGGTATCATGATGTGAACCTTTTAATGTTTAGTTATTACTTGCTGTTTTTATTTCAGTTGTCTTGATGTCTGTTCCTAATCTTTGCAGATAAGAGATAAGAGCTACAATTTCTTTTTTCTCCAATTCTCCTTTCGGTTTCTTAGCATAAGCATCTTTCAAGTCAGGTGCTTCAGACATAATTTCTTTTACGATTTTCTTTGCCTGATTGTCTGCCCAAGAGTTTGCAGAATCGATTCCTGCTTTTGTGTAAGGTACATCAAATGCACTTTTCATCAGCTTAATCTTGTCTACCATCTTAGATCTGTCTAAGTCTGTAGCGATCAACCAAGGGTAACGAGGCATGATAGAACCTGCAGAAGTAGATCTTGGGTTGTACATGTGTTTGTAATGCCATGCACTTGGGTTTTTACCACCTTCTCTATGCAAATCTGGTCCGGTTCTTTTTGAACCCCAAAGGAACGGTCTGTCATAAATGAATTCTCCTGCTTTAGAGTACTGTCCGTTTTTACCGTTGAATCTCGTAATCTCATCTCTGAATGGTCTTACCATCTGTGAGTGACAAGCGTTACATCCTTCTCTGATATAAATATCTCTACCTTCTAATTCTAGTGGAGAATATGGCTTTACTGCTGAAATCGTAGGTACACTTTTCTTAAGCGATAGAGTAGGGATGATTTCCACCATACTACCGATTGAGATCGTTAATAAAGATAAAATACCTAGTAATATAGGAGTTCTTTCTAACCAAAGGTGAGTACCTTCTCCTTCTTTTCTGTTTTTTCCGATGTTTGCTAAAGCCGGAGCTTCTGCAGGTACATCTTTCTGGAATGATCCTTTTCTTACCGTAGCAATAAGGTTAACAACCATTAATAAAGCTCCTGAAAGATAGAATAATCCTCCTACGAACCTCATTTTAAAGTAAGGAATAATCGCCGTTACTGTATCCAACCAGTTTTTCCAAACTAAAGTTCCGTCCGGGTTGAATTGTTTCCACATTAATCCCTGAGTAAATCCTGAGATATACATTGGTACCGCATAGAAAATGATACCTAATGTTCCTAACCAGAAATGCCAGTTAGCTAATTTTGTAGAATATATTTTCGTTCTCCACAAGATTGGGATCAGGTAATAAATAACACCGAATGCCATGAAACCATTCCATCCCAATGCACCTAAATGTACGTGACCAATTACCCAGTCTGTAAAGTGACCGATTTTGTTAATGTTTTTAGTTGCCAAAAGTGGACCTTCAAATGTTGCCATACCATAACAAGTAACAGCAACTACGAAGAACTTCAAGATAGGATTTTCTCTTACCTTATCCCAAGCTCCTCTCAATGTAAGAAGTCCGTTTAGCATTCCTCCCCAAGATGGTGCGATCAACATGATAGAGAAACCTGTTCCTACCGCTTGAGCCCATGCTGGTAAAGCTGTATACTGAAGGTGGTGAGGACCAGCCCAGATATATACGAAAATTAATGACCAGAAGTGAATAATAGACAGTTTGTATGAGAATACCGGTCTGTCTGCAGCTTTTGGTAAGAAATAATACATCAAACCAAGAACCGGAGTCGTCAGTACGAATGCAACCGCATTGTGACCGTACCACCATTGTACAATAGCATCTTTTACCCCTGCATAAGCTGAATAAGATTTCCAGCCTGTGAAAGATAACGGAACTTCCAAATTGTTAAAAATGTGAAGCATTGCTACCGCAATCCAAGTTCCGATATAGAACCAAATGGCTACGTATAAGTGTCTTACTCTTCTTTTTGCAATCGTTAAGAACATATTTGCCCCGAAAATGACCCATGAGAATGTGATCAAAATATCGATTGGCCATTCGTGTTCTGCGTATTCTTTAGAAGTGTTAATTCCCATAAAGAATGTAACGTAAGTCACCAAAATCATGATTTGCCAAGTCCAGAAGTGGATCCAAGACAATGTATCACTGTACATTCTTGTTTTTAATAATCGCTGTAGCGAGTAATAAACCCCTACATAAACGATGTTCATTACGAATGCAAAGATTACAGTGGATGTGTGCAGCATTCTGATTCTTCCGAACCCAAACGCACCGTGTGTTTTTATTAACCCTTGTATACCACCACCAATACTGTTAATGGTTGTATCATCCGTTCCAAAAAAGAATTCTGGAAGTTCAGGATAGAAAAGCATTAATGCCGCTGTAAGCCCGAACAAAAACCCAATGATCCCGAATCCTACGGTCGCATAAAGGAATGCCCGAACAATACTGTTGTCATAACTAAACTTTTGTGTTTCCATATCAACTATTCACTTTTTTCTTCAATTTTATTATTTTCTCCTTTTTCATTATCGCTTTCTTTGTTGCCAGTTTCTTCTTTTTCCGTTATGATTTCGGAGTCAAAAAGAATTCTAACAGCCGGAGATTCATCATCTTCAAACTGCCCTTTTCTGGCGTATACTATAAACACGACCAGGAAAACTGCAGCCAAAGAAACACTGCATAAGATCATTAAATATAGAATATCCATTAGACAACAAAATTAACCTATTTTCGGGGTTCAAATTTAGTGAAAAATAATGACATTCATCACGAAATACGGGTTTTGGCTAATTTAAAATCAGTCTAAATAAGGGCTTTTTAGCGCGTTATTTGAAGTATTTCCTTCCTAAAATCCAAGTTGAAAGTGTAGTGAACGAAACTACTGTGATAGAACTTGCAGGCATAAAGATAGCAGCGAAAAGAGGATGCATATGTCCTGTGACTGCGTAACTTAAACCAATAATATTGTAAAGAAAACTAATTATAAATGTAATTTTCACAATCGTGATCGAACCTTTACAAACATTTAAGTATTTGTCTAATCCCACTACTTTTTCACCATTCATGATGACATCGGATGAAGGTGTAAAACTGTTGGAGTCGTCTGCAATTGCGATTCCCACATTGCTTTGTTTTAAAGCTCCGGCATCATTTAATCCATCTCCAAGCATTGCAACTCTCATGTTTTGATTCTGAAGATGTTGGATATAATTCAGCTTGTCTTCCGGATTTTGGTTGAAAGCCATTCCTTCGTAATTCGGAATTAATTCTTTCAGTTGATTTTCTTCAGAAGAATTGTCGCCACTTAAGATGAAAACTTTATAATGAGTAAGTTTTTTGAAGAGGTCTTTAAGGTTTTCACGATATTCATTTTTAAAGATAAATTTCCCTAAAAACGCATCGTTTTTGCTGATATAAACGGCTGTTTCAAGATTTTTGGATTCCTGATTATTGTATTTCGCAGAGCCGATTTTATAAAGATTTCCTCTCACACTCGCTTCATAACCTTTTCCTGAAATTTCAACAAAATGTTCAACAGGGAAATAATCATCTTTAATCTCAATAAATTCATACAGAGATTTTGAAAGCGGGTGATTGGAGTTTTTTAGTAAAGTCTTGATATTCAGCAAATCAAATTCGTTAATCTCAGAACCTTCAAATTTAATATTAGATTTTTTTCTGTGGGTAATTGTTCCTGTTTTATCGAAAACAATCGTGTCAAGTTTCGCGATTTTTTCAATCGTTAAAGTGTCTTTTACGTAAAACTTATTTCGACCTAAAATCCTCATAATGTGACCGAAAGTGAACGGAGCAGATAACGCAAGCGCACAAGGACACGCGATAATTAAAATCGCAGAAATCACCTGGAACATTATATTTAAATCAATAAAATACCAATAAATTCCTGCAACCAATGCAATGCCTAAAATAATGAATGTGAAGTATTTACTGATGTTGTTTGTAAGGGTGTCGAGTCCTGTTTCATGCTTTTTGAAAGCTTCTTTATTCCAAAGCTGGGTTAAATAACTTTGGTCTACATTTTTAATAACTTCCAGTTCCAAAGAAGAGCCGATTTGTTTTCCTCCTGCGAAAATTTTATCTCCGGGTTGTTTGCTGATGCTTTCGCTTTCTCCGGTAATAAAACTGTTGTCGATATTTCCTTCCCCATTAATCAAAATGGCATCAACAGGAATAATTTCCTGATTTCTGACTAAAATTCGATCTCCGATTTTAATTTCGGAAAGTAAAATATTGTTCTGTTTTCCTTCAAAATCAACCTTCGTTACCGCAATCGGGTAGAATGATTTGTAATCTCTGTCGTAAGAAAGTGCACTGTACGTTCTTTTCTGGAAAATTTTCCCCAAAAGCATGAAGAATAAAAGGCCACACAAGGTATCGAAATATCCCGGTCCGTAATTCGTGGCAACTTCATATAAACTTCGCCCGAAAAGAACGATAATTCCCAAAACAATAGGAACATCAATATTCACGATCTTGTTTTTTAAACCGTACCAAGCAGATTTATAATAATCCGAAGCAGAATAAACCACAACCGGAATTGCCAAAAAGCACATCAAAGCTCGGAAAAGACCTTTGTAATGATCCATCCAATAATCTTCGCCACCAATATATTCCGGGAAAGCCAAGAACATTCCGTTTCCGAAAGCAAAAGCTGCAATGGCAAATTTTATCAGTAACGACTTATCGAGGTGTTCTACGTTTTTATCGGCAGTTTCAAGACTGATAACAGGTTTATATCCTAAATTGGTTAAAAAATTAGCTAATTCGCTTAATTTGATATCGTTATGATTGAATGAGATTTGTAAGGTCTTTCTAGTAAAATTAACCTGAGAATATTTAATATCTTTATTAATGGTATGAAGACTTTCTAATAACCAAATGCAAGAAGAACAATGGATTACAGGGATTTTAAATGTGACTAAGCTCGTGTTTCCTTCAGAAAAATCTGTAACCTTGTCAAAGATTTCTTGAGTGTCTAAATAATCGTACTGCGTAGAATTTTCATCACCCGGACGAATTCCCGCTCGCTTATTCAGCTCGTAAAAATTAGTTAAATTATTGGTATTTAGAATTTCGTAGACCGATTTGCACCCATTGCAACAGAAGATTCTTTCATCAAACAAAATTCTTTCCTTTTCGATCTCTTGACCACAATGAAAACAGTTCTCGCTCACCACCATAAATTATTGAACGACAAAATTATAACAATTTTTTTTGTTTATCGAGTTAAAAAGTTCTATTTTTGTGATAAATGTCATATAAAATGTCGCAGGAACAACAGATTGCAATCGAGGAGAGGTTCGCCAGAGTTTTTAATGATAAATCATTTAAGGAAAGACTTTCTAGCACTGATTTTGAGAAATATATAAACGCAAAAAAGAAACTTACTTTTCAAAAGCATGATACCATTTTCGAGGACGGGGAAATCCCAAAAGGAATCTACTTCCTGGAAAAAGGGGCTGCCAAATTGTCGAAATCGGGAGCTTTTGGAAAAGATCAGATTTTAAGGTTTATCAAAGAAGGAGATATCATCGGTTATCGGTCTTTACTTTGCGGAGAAAATTTTCAGGCAAAAGCTGAAGCAATGACTGATCTTGAGGTTACTTTCTTGCCCGCAGATGTTTTTATGTATCTTCTGGAAGTTGATCCTCAACTTTCTTTTGTGATGCTTCAGAAGATTTCTTACGAATTGGGAGAATCATCCAACACGATTACTTTCCTGGCTCAGAAAACGGTAAGAGAAAGATTAGCGGAAATTTTAATTCTTTTAGAGCAAAAATTGGGAGTAGATCCTGAAGGATTTATCAAAATATCTTTAACGAGAGAAGAAATTGCCAATATCATCGGAACGGCTACAGAAAGTGCCATCCGTTTAATTTCTGAATTTAAAGGAGATAATCTCATCGAAGTAGACGGGAGAAATATAAGAATCCTCAACCACGACAAATTAATGAAACTAGGTCACGTAGTTTTATAAAAATCATAACAAAACTTTAGGTCGGCTTAGCGCCGACTTTTTTAACTTTTAAAAATAGATAAATTATGTCTGTTCATTCTGAAATTAAAAAAGTTACAACTGAAACCTTGCGAAAAATGAAATTCGACAAGGAAAAAATAACAATGCTTACGGCATACGATTTTACCACTGCGAAAATGGTAGATGCGGGAGGAATTGATGCTGTTTTGATAGGAGATTCTGCAGCTAATGTGATGGCGGGTTTTGAAACAACGCTGCCGATTACGTTGGATCAGATGATTTATCATTCTCAAAGTGTGGTGAGAGGAACCGACAGAGCTTTGGTGGTAGCAGATTTACCTTTCGGAACTTATCAGAGCAATCCTGAAAAGGCATTGGAATCTGCAGTAAGGATGATGAAGGAAGGAGGAGCTCATGCTGTGAAAATTGAAGGCGGAAAGGAGATTTCAAAATCTATTAAGAAAATTATCAACGCTGGAATTCCTGTAATGGGACATTTGGGTTTGACGCCTCAATCGATTTACAAATTCGGAACCTATAAAGTAAGAGCAAAAGACGAAGCGGAAGCCGAGAAATTAATTGCTGATGCTCAACTTTTAGAAGAATTGGGCTGTTTTGCTGTTGTTTTGGAGAAAATTCCGGCAGATTTAGCAAAAAAAGTAACGGAAGCCATTTCAATCCCGACTATCGGAATCGGAGCTGGAGCTCATTGTGACGGTCAGGTTTTGGTATATCACGATATGGTAGGAATGAACAAAGGATTCAGTCCGAAATTTTTAAGAAGATATCTTGATCTTTATACAGAAATTACAGGAGCAGTCGCTCAATATGTTAAAGATGTAAAAAGTCAGGAATTCCCTAACGAAAACGAAAGTTATTAATGAGAAACCAACAGTCTACTCAAGGGATTTTATCTATTGTTGCCTTGCTTTGTCTTGCAGCAGGATGGTTCAATCTCTTTTCTCCGGAAATCAATAATCTGCTTTCCCGAAGAGTTTTTTATGTCTTAATCGGGATAAGTTTTTTCTTGCAGGCACCTTCACTGAAGAACAAAAATTTCACATATGCAATGTACGCAGCAGCGGCAATTTGCGTACTTGGAGGTTTATTAATTCCTAGAGATTCTAAGTTAGAATTTATTAAAACTATCGGTTTATTAGGAGGAATTATTCTGTCATTTGTAAATAGACCCAATTATCGTCAGTAAGTCATGAAGGAGCAGATTGTTTATGAAGACAACCATCTTTTGGTCATTAATAAAAAAGTCGGACAGCTTGTACAGGGCGATAAAACCGGCGATGAATCTTTATTAGACTCAATCAAGAATTTTATAAAAATAAGAGATGACAAGCCGGGAAATGTTTTTCTCGGTTTGGTTCATCGTATCGACCGACCCACTTCGGGTTTGGTGATTTATGCTAAAACTTCCAAAGCTTTGTCCCGTTTGACTCAAATGGTTAAAAACCGAGAGATTAAAAAGACCTATTGGGCGGTTGTGGCAAAGGAAATGATTCCTAAAAGCCAAAGATTGGTTCATTATTTACAGAAGAACGAAAAAAATAATAAGGCCATTGTTTTTACAAAAGTGACGGATGGCGCAAAAGAAGCGATTCTTACGTATAATGTCATTAAAAGTTTAGATAATTATCTTTTGCTGGAAATCGATCTGGAAACAGGGAGACATCATCAAATCAGAGCTCAGTTGTCGAAAACAGGAGTTCCGATTAAAGGAGATTTAAAATACGGAGCACCACGTTCCAACCCCGATGGAGGAATAAACCTTCATGCCAGAAAACTGGAGTTTATTCATCCTGTCACCAAAGAAAATGTTGAAATTATAGCTCCCGTTCCGCAGAATGATGCGATCTGGAGAGCTTGTGAATAATAAACTTCCTGCAATTTGCAGGATTTTTTTTGATGTAATTTTAATTCGTATAATTGTGATGTTTTGAGTTGCGTGCAATGATTTAATTATATTTTTATCGTATAGATATTTTAATTGTTATTTTGTTGATTTTTTATTAAATTGGAGGAGTTTTTAATCTAATCCAATTCCAATGAAAAACTTTTACAAATCAAAAATTTTTAAGAATTCTAAAAAAAGGAGCTTAAAAATAACAGCGCTATGTTCTCTATTTTTATTAGGTTCATACGCTCCTATTAACGCACAAGCTAAAGCTTACTCTTTTGCCCAATCTACAGGCACTTTTACAACTGTTACCGGGGGAACGGTTTTAGGAACGGCAACAGCCAATTCAGGAACAGCCAGCTTATATCAGGTACCGCCTTATGATGTAGCACTGCCTTTTAATTTTAATTATAATGGTACCGTTTACTCAAGTATTAAAGTCTCTTCTAATGGGTATATTACTTTTGGAACAACTTCGCCAGGGAACTCTAATTCTACACCAATATCATCAACAGAGGCTTACAATGGAGCAATCTCTGTATTTGGTAAAAGTTTAAATACTTTTGCTAATTTAGGCGGGCTTACCGGAGATATTAGAACAGATGTTGTGGGTACTACTCCTAATCGCGAAATGGTTATTCAATGGACGAATTTCAGACCGGCGTACAGTACTTCTTCTACAACTGCCTATGCATTTTCTTTTCAAATTAAATTAAAAGAAACAAGCAATGTTATTGATATGGTGTACAATAGCGGAGCTTTTGCTATTGGTTCTACGAATGTTTCCGGAACTGCTCAAATAGGACTTCGAGGTGCTTCCAACACAGACTATAACAATCGTTTAAATGCGAGTACTTTAGCGTTTGTAAGCTCTACCCCTGGAACTGCAAATTCAAGTACACAATATACAAGTACAACATCCTCTGCAGCATCTGGAATGCCTCCGGCAGGATTTACTTATACGTGGACTCCTCCTGCTTGTTTTGCTCCTACTTTAACAACAATTTCGGCTACTCCAAATACTATTTCAGTCAATTGGACTGCTCCTACACCGGCGCCAAGTAGTTATGAGATATATTATAGTACTTCCAATACAGAGCCAATAAGTACTACAACGCCAACGCAAACTAATATTACTGGTACGTCTACAACAATTAATTCATTAGCTCCAGCGACTATATATTATATTTGGGTAAGATCTAATTGTGGATCAGGAAGCTATAGTACATGGTCTGCCGAGCCGATCTCCATCAATACATCTTGTCAACCTCCAAATTTAATTTCGACTACAGGAGCTACAATTTGTTCAGGAACAACTGCTACTTTGAATGCTACAGCTGATGCAGGAGCGACCGTAAAATGGTATGACGCGGCAACAGGAGGAACTTCAATAGCAAGCGGAAACTCATATACCACACCAATGCTTACAACGACAACGAACTACTGGGCGAGTGCTGCGAAAGCATCGTCAGGAATTGTTGGAAAGCAGACTATCGAAACGGGAGCGTCAACGGGAGGAGGTCTATCTTCGTACATGATATTTTCGGTATTTTCAACTTTTACATTACAAACAGTAGATTTATATCCTTATTCTGCAACTGATGGAACTCCAGGAACCGCTACTATAGAATTAAGAAATTCATCAGGTACCGTAATTGCATCTAAAGTAGTGAATGTGATAGGTCATAATTCTACGGCTAATTCTATACCGCAAACAGTGGTTCTGGATTTTGTTATACCTCCGGGAAGCAATTATCGATTGGGTGTTGGTGCATGGACGGGGATTACAAATATGTACAGGGATAGTACTAATTTAGGTTTTCCATATTCTTTTGCAGGGGTAGTAGATATTACTGGTGGTAGCTTAACGACCCCATATTATTACTTTTTCTACAAATGGGGTATTTTAACGGAGTGTGAATCTCCTCGTCAGCAGGTAACTGCTACTTTGGATGCGGCTGCTTGTCTGGGTGTTTCTGAAGCTGAAGTTAAAGAAAATCTAAAAATTCATCCAAATCCTTTCACAGAAATAATCAATATTAATAAATCTGAATTAGTAAGAACTGTTAAGGTGATGGATACTTCGGGTAAATTAATTAGAACAATTAATAATCCTCAGTCTACCTTAAATTTACAAGATCTTTCAGAAGGACTTTATATTTTAATTTTAGAAATGAAAAATGGAACTCAACAATCCATTAAGGTTATTAAGAAATAAAAAATAAAACAAAATATTTTTAATTTAAAAAGCGGTGAATATACACCGCTTTTTCTATTTTCCGGAAAAAACAAAATTTTGCGCATTTCAAAAAAATGTCTAACTTCGTCCCAACTTTAGGGGTGTCTGTTGACAAACAGGCTGAGATTTTACCCTTTGAACCTGATTTCTAGATCATACTAGCGTAGGGAAAAGTGAGATGACTTTTGCTGTACATTCTATTGTACAATGATGGGCATTCCTAAAGTATATTTAAAAATTTAGGAATGGAGCTCACAATCAATCACACCCAAAAAACTTTTGATGTACTTCCCGAAAATCTGGAAGCACTCATCGCTATGGAATTACCCGAAAAGAAAAAAGGTATCGCTGTAGCGCTCAACAATCGCATTATTCCGAAATCATTCTGGGCGGAAACCATTCTCAACGACAAAGATTCAATTTTAATTATCACTGCTACTCAAGGCGGTTAATTCTCATAAAAAAACAATCATTTTATGGCTCACAACATCACACGTTCGCCGTTTCCGAACTCAAAAAAAATCTATGTTGAAGGAACAATTCACCCGATCAATGTAGCGATGCGAGAAATACATTTAAGTCCGACAAAACTCAGTAACGGAAAAATTGAAGAAAATCCGCCTGTCACAATTTACGATACATCAGGACCTTACACCGATGAAAATTCTGAAGTTGATATTGAAAAAGGACTTCCCCGAATCAGAGAACAATGGATTCTGGATAGAAATGACGTAGAAATTCTGGATGGAATTACTTCTAATTACGGAAAAAAACGTCTTGCCGATTCAAAACTGGATGAACTGCGTTTTTCTTATAATCACAAACCAAAAGTTGCCAAAGAAGGACAAGAAGTTACCCAATTATACTACGCAAGACAGGGAATCATCACTCCCGAAATGGAATATATTGCAATCAGAGAAAATCAAAAAATCGAGCAATTGGATTCTGTTTCAAAAGATATGGCTTTTCAACATCCGGGAAACAGTTTTGGCGCAAGAACTCCAAAAAGTAAAATCACTCCCGAATTTGTAAGAGACGAAATTGCAGCCGGAAGAGCAATCATTCCCAACAATATCAATCACCCCGAAAGCGAACCGATGATTATCGGGCGAAATTTTTTAGTTAAAATTAATGCCAATATCGGAAACAGTGCCGTTTCATCGAGCATTGAAGAAGAAGTGGAAAAAGCAGTTTGGGCTTGTCGATGGGGAGCCGATACGATTATGGATTTATCCACAGGAAAAAATATCCACGAAACCAGAGAATGGATCATCAGAAATAGTCCAGTTTCCGATTGGTACTGTTCCAATTTATCAAGCACTCGAAAAAGTAAAAGGTGTTGCAGAAGATCTTACTTGGGAAATTTTTAAAGATACTTTAATTGAGCAGGCAGAACAGGGAGTTTCTTATTTCACGATTCACGCCGGAGTTTTGTTGAGATATATTCATTTGACAGCAAAACGTGTCACCGGAATTGTTTCAAGAGGAGGTTCTATCATGGCAAAATGGTGTCTTTTTCATCACAAAGAAAACTTTTTGTACACGCATTTCGAGGAGATCTGCGAAATCATGAAAAAATATGATGTTGCCTTTTCTTTGGGTGACGGTCTTCGTCCGGGTTCGATTGCCGATGCCAATGATGAAGCACAGTTCGCAGAACTGGAAACATTAGGTGAGTTGACAAAAATCGCCTGGAAACACAATGTTCAGGTAATGGTTGAAGGTCCCGGTCACGTTCCGATGCATTTGATTAAAGAAAATATGGAGAAGCAATTAGAAGTATGTGATGAAGCTCCGTTTTATACTTTAGGTCCTTTGACGACGGATATTGCACCAGGTTACGACCATATAACTTCAGGAATCGGAGCGGCGATGATCGGTTGGTTTGGTTGTGCGATGTTGTGTTATGTGACACCCAAAGAACATTTAGGACTTCCGAATAAAGAAGATGTAAAAGTTGGAGTTATTACTTATAAACTGGCTGCTCATGCGGCTGATTTAGCAAAAGGACATCCCGGAGCGCAATACAGAGATAATGCGTTGAGTAAAGCAAGATTCGAGTTCAGATGGGAAGATCAGTTTAATCTTTCACTAGATCCTGAAACGGCAAGATCTTATCACGATGAAACACTTCCTGCAGACGGAGCGAAGATTGCGCATTTCTGTTCGATGTGCGGACCAAAATTCTGTTCAATGAAAATTACACAGGAAATCCGTGAATCAGCAGAGAAAGGAATGTTTGACAAATCACAGGAATTCATCGAAAAAGGGAAAGAAATTTATATATGATTATCGTAATCACTCCCGAAGAAATGATGATGAACGAAACTGAAATCATAAATGAATTATTTCAGGAAGGTTTGGATTTGCTTCACATCAGAAAACCTTTCATTAATTCAGAAGAAATGGCGGATTTTATTCAAAAGATGAATTCTGAATTTCATCATCGGTTGGTGTTGCACAGTCATTATGATTTGGCGAAAGATTTTGATATTTCAAGGTTTCATTTCAGAGAAATTGACAGACAAAATGATTTGTTTAAATCTTTCACAGATAAAACGATTTCAACGTCTGTTCATGATATTAAAAGTTTTAATGAATTGAATAAGGATTGGGAATACTCATTTATCAGTCCGGTTTTTCCGAGTATTTCTAAAAAAGGATATGGCGAAAATTCAATGATTTTAAATGATATTAAAAACCGCAATAATTCAGATGTAAAACTAATTGCTTTGGGAGGAATTAATGAAAAAAATATCAATGAAACCTTTGAAAGTGGAGTAGACGGAGTGGCTTTGTTAGGGGCAATTTGGGAAAGTAATGAACCGATAAATGTTTTCAAAAAATGCAGACAGAACGTCCTTTCGTAATGAGTATTGCAGGTTTCGATCCAAGTGGTGGAGCGGGTTTGTTAGCAGACATCAAAACAATGGAACAATTGAAAGTTCAAGGGTTGGGAGTTTGTACGGCAATGACTTTACAGACAGAATCTCAATGCTTGAGCCTGAATTGGCAACCTTTAGATGAAATTTTGAAATCAATTGATGTCTTAATGAAAAAATATTCCGTTCAGGTTGTAAAAATTGGAGTGGTTAAAGATGCAGGATTTCTAAGTGAAATTATTAAAACAATTAAATCAAATAATTCTGAAGCAAAAATTGTTTGGGATCCGGTTTTAAAAAGTACTTCAGAGTTTTCTTTTTTTGATTTGAATACAATTTCAGAGTTGAAAAATGTTTTGAATCAGATTGATTTAATTACACCAAACTACAATGAATACAAGGTTTTACAGGAAGCTGGCCTTTTTAAAAAATCTGAAAATTCTTGCTCAGTTTTAATTAAAGGAGGTCATCGGGAAGACAAATTAGGAACAGATATTTTAATAGAAAACGGAAAAGAAATTTCAATTCATCCAACTGATGAAACTTCTGTTTATTATCCAAAACATGGCTCCGGTTGCGTACTTTCTTCAGCGATTGCAAGTCATTTAGCTTTAGGAAAAAATGTAGAAGAAGCCTGCCGAAACGGAAAATTATACATTGAAAAATTTTTAACAAGCAATCCTACTTTGCTAGGATTTCATTCAAATTAAAAAATGGAAAAATTACAATACATATCTCAAGGATTTACCATAGAAGATCAGGAACTAAACATCCGAAAGGCTCTTGATAACGGAGTAAAATGGATTCAGGTTCGTTGGAAAAATGCTCCTGAAAATGAATTCATCAAGCTTTGTGAAATCTCTAAAAAACTTTGTTCAGATAATCAGGCAATTTGCATTATCAATGACCATATTCAAATTGCAAAATTGGTCGATGCAGATGGAGTCCATTTAGGATTGAATGATGAATCAGTTGAAGTGGCAAGACAAATTTTAGGTCAAAATAAAATCATTGGAGGAACGGCAAATACCGCTTCAGATGTTCTTCAAAGAATGAACGAAGGATGTGATTATATCGGCTTAGGTCCGTTAAGATTTACTTCAACCAAAGAAAAACTGAGTCCGATTTTAGATTTTGAAGGCTATGAAAAAATCATTCAAACTTTACAAGAAAAATCATTAGAAATTCCAAAAATATTTGCCATCGGTGGAGTAGTTTCTGAGTGACATCGAATTATTACAACAAATAGGAATTTACGGAGTGGCGGTTTCAGGGCAAATCACCAATCAGCCTTCCGTTATTAACGAATTTAAAAACGTTTTACAATGAAAAATCAACCATTACTAATAGCAGACAGAATTTTTGAATCGAGATTGTTTTTAGGAACAGGAAAATTCGGAAATCTCTCGGAAATGACAGATTCCATCATTGCTTCAGGAAGTGAAATGGTAACAATGGCTTTGAAGCGCATCGATTCTCAATCTTCAGAAGACGATTTGTTGAGTGCTTTAAAACCGACGAAGTCTCACCTTTTACCGAACACTTCAGGAGCAAGAACTGCAAAGGAAGCTGTTTTGGCAGCGCAATTGGCAAGAGAAGCTCTGGAAACAAACTGGGTGAAACTGGAAATTCATCCAGACCCAAAATATTTGTTGCCCGATCCGATTGAAACGTTGTATGCCACTGAAGAATTGGCAAAATTAGGATTTATCGTGATGCCTTACATTCATGCCGATCCGGTTTTATGTAAGCGTTTGGAAGATGCAGGAACAGCGGTTGTGATGCCTTTGGGAGCGCCGATTGGAACCAATAAAGGCTTGAGAACTTTGGACTTTTTAGAAATAATTATAGCTCAAAGCAATGTTCCTGTTGTCGTTGATGCGGGAATTGGTGCGCCTTCCGATGCGGCAAAAGCTATGGAAATGGGAGCTGATGCGGTTTTGGTGAACACGGCAATTGCGGTTGCGAGAAATCCTATCAATATGGCATTGGCTTTTAAAGAAGGCGTGATTGCCGGAAGAAGAGCTTTTGAATCTGGTTTGGGAGCAATCGGAAACCATGCAGAAGCATCAAGTCCGTTGACATCTTTTTTGTTTGATTAAACTTAATTTTATGAAGAGTTTTAAAGATTTTTTTGAAAAATATCAATGGGATGAGGTGAAAACGAAACTTGAAAAAGTGACATTATCTGATGTGGAAAACAGCCTTCAAAAAAAGAATAAAACAATAGAAGATTTCCTGAATTTTCTTTCGCCTGTTGCTGCTCAAAAGCTAGAATTAATGGCGAAAATGACACAACAAGTTACACAAAAACGATTCGGGAAAACGATTCAGTTGTATGCGCCGTTGTATTTGAGTAATGAATGTCAGAATATTTGTACGTACTGCGGTTTTAGTTTAGATAACTCCATTAAAAGAAAAACACTTTCTGATACGGAATTAATGATTGAAGCTTCCGTTTTAAAATCAATGGGTATCAATCATGTTTTGCTGGTAAGCGGAGAAGCAAATAAAACAGTCGGAATTGATTATTTTCTGAAGGCTGTTCGCTTGTTAAAGCCGCATTTTGCGAATATTTCGATTGAAGTTCAGCCGTTGTCGGAGGAAGAATATCAACAACTTCATGATGCGGGTGTGAATGCTGTTTTGGTCTATCAGGAAACCTATCATCAGGAAGTTTATAAAGAATATCATCCGAAAGGTAAAAAATCAAATTTTAATTTTCGTCTGGAAACCCCCGATAGAATTGGGAAAGCAGGAATTCATAAAATGGGATTGGGCGTTTTGCTAGGTTTAGAAGATTGGCGTGTCGACAGTTTTTTCAATGCGCTTCACATCGATTATCTTCAAAAGCAATATTGGAAGAGTAAATTTTCAGTTTCATTTCCGAGACTTCGACCTGCAGAAGGAATTATTGAACCGAATTTTATTATGTCTGATAAAGATTTATTACAATTAATTTGTGCCTACCGAATTTGGAATGAAGATTTGGAAATTTCTATTTCAACCAGAGAAAGTGAAAAGTTCAGAGACCATATTATTTCATTAGGAGCCACGGCGATGAGTGCTGCTTCTAAAACCAATCCGGGTGGTTATGCGGTTGATAAAGAATCTTTGGAACAGTTTGAAACGAGTGATGAGAGGAGTATGGATGAAATTAGAAATATTATTAAAAAAGCTGGATATGACCCAATTATGAAGGACTGGGATTCTGTGTATAGCGGAGTTTAAATTTAATAAATATTTCAAATTATTTTTAACGCAATGCTCGCAAAGAATTATTTCTTATATAATGTTTTTTCGTTCGCAAGGGCGATAGCACTCAGCGAAGATCACCCATTGCTGAATGAAATGCCTTTGCGAACGAAAAATCTACAGAATAATTTTAAAATTACCTTGCGTTCTCTGCGTTAAAAAAAATTCAACAATAAATTATTAATGAAAAACGAAGACATTTTTGCACGATACAGCCGACAGATTTTTATTGAAGAAATAGGGTTGGAAGGTCAACGGAAGCTCGTGAATGCTAAAGTTCTTGTGATAGGAGCGGGAGGTTTGGGAAGTCCGGTCATTCAATATTTGGCGGCGGCGGGAGTCGGAACTTTAGGTGTTGCCGATTTTGATGAGGTTGAATTACATAATTTAAACAGACAAATCATTCACAATGAAAATTCTGTTGGAAGTTCTAAAGTCAAAAGTGCAGAGCAATTTATAAAAAACCTTAATCATCAAGTCAATTTTATTGGGATTGAAAGTAAAATTGATGAATCGAATGCAGAAGAACTTCTTTCACAGTTTGATGTTATTGTTGACGGTTCGGATAATTTTAAAACAAGATATTTAATTAATGATACTTGTGTGAAACTTGGAAAACCTTTGGTTTACGGGAGTATTTTAGGATTTTCGGGGCAGGTTGCGGTTTTTAATCATAAAGGAAGCAAAAACTTAAGAGATATTTTCCCGGAGCCGCCTTTTGATGAAAATCTTCCAGATTGTGACAGCCTCGGAGTTTTAGGTGCTTTGTCAGGAATTGTGGGAAGTATGATGGCAAATCAGACATTGAAAGTAATAACCGATTTACCTTTACAATTAAACCAAATTACATTAATCGATACACTGAACTGGCGATTTCAGACGATTGATTTTTAAATTATATTGTTAAAAAAAACGAGTCAACAAAATATTTGCTGACTCGTTTTTAATTATTTACGTTTATTATTGTCCTTGCTGCATCACACCACCGCTATCATCTTTCTTCGTTTGATTTAAGATATTGGTGTCTTCTTTTGCCAATTTATTTTTTGTTGGAATTTTATAATTGATTGATAAACCGAAATTTCGACTGTCATATTTATTTCTCAGCACTACACTTTCACCTCCTCCAGGCGGATTAGAGCGTACCTGCATTACCTGTCCGTTGAAAATATCATTCGCAAAAACAGAAAGCGTCAAGCGGTTATCCATGAATTTTTTAGTTAAAGTAATGTCTACATTATTGTTGAAAGGTTTTTCTGCAGTGAAGTAGAAATATCCTGCTTTTGGAGTTAAATAACTGTAATTCGCCGTTAACTTGATGTCTTTTGGTAAAAGAACCTGAGCCATCACATTGAAGATCCAGAACCCTTTATTATCCAGATTGTCGATATCATGTTTTTGATATCCTGCGTACAGATACATGAAATTAATTTTATCAGGATTAAAATCAAACTTCATGATCTCACTCAATGGCTTGCTGAAAATCATAAACGGAATCGGCACTCCAAGATTGAAATTGTGAATTCTCATACTCGAAATATTCACCTGCTCATTGTAAAGATTTTTTCCGTCTTTTCTGATAATTTGTGCCACCTGATTTTTCGCAGAAACTCACGCTATATCCGATGAAAGCATAATCAAACGCCGAAATTTTTATTTCATAATTATCAAAAATTGTAGGCTGTAGATTCGGATTTCCGGTTACCTGTGTATTCGGTCCCTGAAACGTCGTATTATTCGGATTTAAAGCAGAAATACTCGGTAAACTGATCTTTTTATTATAATTCGCAGCAACGTAGACCTGATTCATTACATTATACTGAACACTTGCATTCGGAAATAATTTAAACTTATTAAAAGGAAGTAAATCTTTCTGAACAACAGTATTGGTACTGTCCAGAACTCTCGTAACCCCCGAAATATCGTAGTTTTCCGCGCGTGTTCCCAACGTAAAATCAAACTTTTTCAGTTTAGCCTGAAATTCCAGATACGTTGCGGTTGTTTGTCTTTTATATTCCAAATTGGTTAAACCTTTGCTTTCCGTATCAAAATCCTGATTTTCATACAAACCTCCTAAGCTCACTTTTCCGCCGTCAAGAATTTTTAAAGGCTGAGAATAATCTACTTTGAAGTTGGCAATTTTCATATCAGATTTATTGTTTAGAACATTCCCTCCAACAATAGAAATTGCTTGATTGTTATCAGAATATTTTCCTGTTCTGAAAATATTGTCCTGATCGAATTTGCTGTCAGATTTTGTATATCCAAACTGGAAGTCTAATTTTTGAGCTTTATCTGTGAAACGTTTTTGATAAGTAACAACTGCTTCCTGTCTGATATTATTGGTATGAGCGGCATCAGAAGCATCAAATATAAAATCTCTGTATTGATATTGTTGTGGATTAGTATTAGGAACTTTAAGTTTCTCAACGCCTTCCCCGTTACTCAAAGTATAATTGTCATTATTATTATGATAAATATCGTAGTTCAGCAATAATCTATCTTGTCCGAGATCGAAAGTGACTCCTGATTTGGCAAAATATCCGCGACCCACTCTGTCTGTATTGCTCAATAATAAATTATCTTGATTCGTATTCAATCCACTTTCACGATAATTCTGCCCAAAATTCAATTGCCATCCGAATAGTTTATTTCGGGCATTCAGATTCATCGAGTTGGTCGCTCTGTTTCTGAATTTATTGGAATTCGTAAAAGAATAATTTCCAGAATAGGTTGCCGTTAAATATTTATTAGCATTTTTATTCGTAATAATATTCATGATCGCACCTCCGGAAGTTGCCGGAAATTCTGCACCGGGTTGTGTAATCACTTCTATTCTGTCGACGGAGTTTGCGGGCATTCCTTCAAGGAAAGAATTCAGTTCGTTGGACGTAATATTTAATGGTCTTCCATTCAAATAAACGTCAAGAACTTTCCCCTGATACATCATTCCTGCGATGTCTGTAGAAACCAATCCCGGAAGTTTTTTAATACCTTCCAAAACGTTTCCGTTATTAAGCTGAGGTTGTTCTGAAAAATCAAAAATAGTACGGTCTGCTTTCTGCTCAACGGCTTTTTTAGTTTTGGTAAGAACTACCTCTTGGATCTGTTTTTCTTGCGTTGGCGGGTTATTAGTTTTTTCCTGGGCGTAAGTAAATACCGTACCCAAAAAAGATAAAGCAATAATTGTTTTTCTCATAATGTTTTTTCTTCTCTATTCAGTTAGACGTTGAAAATCTGGCTTTGTTACAAAAAATGTCCTATTTGCTTTATTTTAATGAGTCAAATTCAACATAATCAAACTCTGGAGACGAAGTAAATAATTGTCGTAAAACAGATGCATGACCGTTTCCTGCAATCACTAATATTCTGTCATCCGAAGTATGCGGAATGTTCTGAATATTTCTAAACATTCTCAGATTTCTGTCGTACCAGTACAAAGCCAGCATATCTGCACCGTCGTGTGCTCTCAGTTTAAAATCTCCACTCAGATAAGCGCCGTATTCATATTTATGATATTCTTTGCTGTTCATGAATTTAAAAAGATCCAAAATCGATTTAAAGTTTTTTCGCTCTGAGTTTTTAAAGAAAGTATCATATTGTTTTGAAATAGCATCATCACTTAAAAAATCATAATCTGCACTCATATTTTTAAAGTATACAGAATCTTTCTTAAATTTTTCTCCAAGATCATCCAAAACAGAACTCGCATCAATGCTATATAGTTCATTCAAATTA
This sequence comes from Chryseobacterium ginsenosidimutans, assembly GCF_024807225.1. Taxonomy (GTDB): domain Bacteria; phylum Bacteroidota; class Bacteroidia; order Flavobacteriales; family Weeksellaceae; genus Chryseobacterium; species Chryseobacterium ginsenosidimutans. The sequence continues at coordinate 101,130 of NZ_JANUCO010000001.1, read as the reverse complement.
AGCTCTTTTGCAAGGCGCATCGCGATCTGGTAACGTTCATCCCGTTGATCTTTGTGTTTACCTTCTTTGTATTCTTTTAATTTTTGATTGGCACTCCATTTTGGCCAAGCTTCGATAGCGATTTTTGTAGGCTTAAATTTTTTGATATAATTAATAAGCTCAGTCACTTCTTTTGCTGTTTTGGGTGACAAGACATCTACCTGATCTCCTTTCTCGGTTTTATGGGCGTCAAGATTCGGATAATCGAAGTGAAATGATCCTACAACTAAAACTTTAGTTTTTGGATCTGGAAAATAGTCTGAAGGTTTTTTCTGAGCAGAAATTACCGCTGATAAACAAAGTAAGAAAGTATACAATAATGTTTTCATAGGATTATTTTTTTGACAAAATTATATTTCCCGGAAATAGAATGAAACAGTGTTTCGATCAACGGAAGCTGAAATGGCACGAAATCATTTTCATCGGAAAAAATGAACGGTTTGTCGAAAAAAAGCCCTGCAATTTCTTAGAAAATCTATTTTTGTTCTATGAAAATCAATAAGCTTCTTTATCTGCATATTTTCTTTTGGTCGATCTATATCGTTGGGTCGGTTCTTATTCCTTATTTTGTTTATAACTCCCCGAATACGATTTTCAATGTTACTTTCTTTATCACGAGTATTATTTGCTTTTATTTCAATTATTTTGTGGTCGTTCCAAAGTTCTTTGATGGGGATAAAATTTACAAATCTGTCATTGTATTTTTTTTGAGTGCAAGCTGTTTTGTATGCGTTCGTTATTTCATGGAAGAATGGTTTTTGCCCACCTTTTTCGGGATCAGGAATTATGCGAAAGAAACACCGTTTATTTATTATTACTTTGATAATATTTTCTACAGCAGCACAACGATTTTCATCAGTACGACGTTTTGGTTTTTCAGGTATTTTATTAAAACTGAAGTTGAGAAAACAGAATTGGTAAAAGCCAGAAAGAATGCAGAATTACAGGCTTTAAAAACACAGATCAATCCTCATTTTATCTTTAATTCTTTGAATAATATTTATTCTTTGGTCTATCAGAAATCAGACAGCGCTTTACCCGCAATTGAAGAACTGAGTAAATTACTGAGATACACGACAAAAGATCTCGAAAAAGATGTAATTTCTCTGGATAAAGAAATTGGCTATATCGATAGTTTGACCGCTCTTGAAAAGTTGAGGATTAAAAATCCGGAATTATTAATGATAGAAAAAAACATCAATCATCCAACATTGAAGATTTCACCGATGATTTTAGTTCCGTTTGTAGAAAATGCTTTTAAACATGGTGATTTTAGAAATAAAGGCTTCGAAATGAAACTTTCTGACGATAATCAAATCCTGCATTTTTATCTTTTAAATTATAAAAAAGAACGAATGAAAGACTCACTTTCGGGAATCGGAATTGAAAATGTGAAAAAACGACTGGAAATTCTGTATCCAAAAAAATATGAATTAAACATAAAAAATACGGAAACAGAATTTATCGTAGATTTAAAAATCAATTTGCGAAATGAGTAAAATTAAATGCATTATTGTAGACGACGAACCATTGGCGATTTCGCTGTTGGAAAATTATGTGCAGAAAGTTCCTTTTCTGGAGCTGGTTTTCTCTTCCGAAAATCCGATTGAGGCGTTAGAATATATTCAAAATAATGAATCTGATCTTGTCTTTCTCGATATTCAGATGCCGGAACTTACGGGAATTAATTTCATGAAAATTCTGGGTGACAAACAAAAATATATCTTAACAACAGCTTATTCCGAATTTGCTTTGGAGGGCTATGAACACAATATTGTCGATTATCTTTTAAAACCCATTTCGTTTGAACGTTTTTATAAAAGTGCTTTAAAAGCCCAGGAACGTTTTTCTGTCAATGAAAATAAAGAAGATTCTCATTTCTTTGTAAAATCTTCGGGACAGCAACATAGAATTAGTTTTGATGAAATTCTTTATGTTGAAAGCATCAAAGATTACGTCAATATCAGAACCGGAGAACAGGAATATATTGTTTTAGATACTTTGAAATCGATGGAGCAGCAGCTTCCGGAAAGTTCTTTTGTGAGAATTCATAAGTCTTTTATTATTAATTTAAATCAGATTAAAAGTTTAGGATCAAAAAAAGTAACCTTGGTTTCAGATCAGGAAATCCCGATAGGAGAGAGCTTCCGCATGAATCTTTTAACGAAAATAAAATGAAAAAACAACTCCAGTCTGAAGTTGCTTTTTCTATGATTAATTAAAATCTAACAATTAATTTTCTTGTTGCTTAATCAGGTTTAATGCAGAACCAGCCTTGAACCAATCGATCTGTTGATCGTTGTACGTGTGGTTTGCCATGATAATGTCTTTCGTTCCGTCAGAATGGATGAACTCTAAAGTCAATTGTTTCGCAGGAGCAAATTGATCAAGATCTAAGAAGTTGATAACATCGTCTTCTAAAATTTTATCATAATCTGCTTCATTAGCGAAAGTTAATCCCAACATTCCTTGTTTTTTAAGGTTTGTTTCATGGATTCTCGCGAATGATTTTACCAATACTGCTTTTACACCAAGATGTCTTGGTTCCATTGCAGCGTGCTCTCTTGAAGAACCTTCACCGTAGTTTTGGTCTCCGACAACGATTGAAGGTACACCTGCAGCTTTGTAAGCTCTTTGTACAGCAGGAACTTCACCGTATTCTGCAGTCAATACATTTTTCACCTTATTCGTTTCCATGTTGAAAGCATTTACAGCTCCGATCAACATATTGTTTGAAATATTATCAAGATGACCTCTGTATTTCAACCAAGGTCCAGCCATAGAAATATGGTCGGTTGTACATTTTCCGAAAGCTTTGATCAAAAGTCTCGCTCCGATAATGTTTTTGCCGTTCCAAGCCGGGAATTCTTCCAATAACTGAAGTCTGTCCGAAGTTGGGCTTACATTTACCTGAACAGCAGATCCGTCTGCAGATGGAGCTTGATAGCCGTTGTCGTCTACAGCGAAACCTTTTTCAGGTAATTCTAAACCTTGAGGTTCGTTTAATTTTATTTGTTCTCCAGATTCATTGGTTAACGTATCTGTGATAGGATTAAAGTCTAATCTTCCGGAAATTGCAATGGCAGCCACCATTTCAGGAGAAGCTACGAATGCGTGAGTATTTGGATTTCCATCTGCTCTTTTTGCAAAGTTTCTGTTGAAAGAGTGAATAATTGAGTTTTTCTCTCCTTTTTCAGCACCTTCTCTGTCCCATTGTCCGATACAAGGTCCACAAGCGTTGGTAAAGATTCTAGCATTTTCAAATTTTCTGAAAGAATCTAAGAAGCCGTCTCTTTCCGCCGTGAATTTCACCTGCTCAGAAACCTGGATTGATTCCTAAGATCGCTTTAGGTTTCACGCCTTTTGCAACCGCATCTTCAACGATAGAAGCCGCTCTTGAAAGATCTTCGTAAGAAGAGTTGGTACAAGAACCGATTAATGCCCATTCTACTTCAATTGGCCATCCGTTTGCTTCCGCTTTCGCTTTAAATTCAGAAACAGGAGTCGCCAAATCTGGTGTGAAAGGTCCGTTTAAGTGTGGAGCCAATTCAGAAAGGTTGATTTCAATAACCTGATCAAAATATTGTTCTGGATTTGCGTAGACTTCAGCATCACCTGTTAAATGTTCTGCAATTACGTCTGCAGCGTCTACAACATCCTGTCTTCCCGTAGAAGCCAAATATCTTCTCATAGAATCATCATATCCGAAAGTAGAAGTTGTCGCTCCGATTTCAGCACCCATGTTACAGATTGTTCCTTTACCTGTTGCAGATAAAGACTGCGCTCCTTCCCCGAAATATTCTACGATACATCCTGTTCCACCTTTTACGGTAAGAATTCCTGCTACTTTTAAGATAACGTCTTTTGCGGAAGTCCAGCCGGACATTTTTCCTGTTAATTTAATACCAATTAATTTTGGCATCTTCAATTCCCAAGCCATTCCTGCCATTACGTCTACGGCATCTGCACCACCAACTCCGATGGCAACCATTCCTAATCCTCCTGCGTTTACCGTGTGAGAGTCGGTTCCGATCATCATACCTCCTGGGAATGCATAATTTTCTAAAACAACCTGGTGAATGATACCCGCTCCCGGCTTCCAGAAACCGATTCCGTATTTGTCGCAAACAGAACCCAAGAAATTGAAAACTTCTGAATTCTTATTAAGACCTTCCTGTAAATCTGCCTGTGCACCTACTCTTGCCTGAATCAAGTGATCGGCATGAGCGGTTGAAGGAACAGCCACTTTGGGTTTTCCCGCCTGCATAAATTGTAAAAGCGCCATCTGCGCCGTTGCATCCTGCATTGCTACTCTGTCTGGTGCGAAGTCTACGTAAGAGTTTCCTCTTTCATGTACTGATGTAGCATTTCCTTCCCAAAGGTGAGTGTAAAGGATTTTTTCTGAAAGTGTAAGAGGTTTTCCCACGATTTGTCTTGCCGCAGCAATTCTTTCGGGATAACGCTCGTATACTTTTTTGATCATGTCAATGTCGAAAGTCATATCTGTTTTAATTTTTCTATTTTCCAATAAGTTTTTCAAGGCTTTAATTTTAGATTAAAGTCCGGAAATTTCCTCAAACGCAAATTAATCAAATTCTATTCCTACTCTGCATAAAACGGCATACATAAGATGAATGATTACTATTTTAAATACCTATCAAGTTAAGGAAAAATAATTTTTGAGTTATTGATATAAGTTAAAATAATTCTCATGACTCTTAAATGGAAAGGTTCTAAATAAAAAAAAGAAAGATTTTAAATCCAATGGACTAAAATCTTTCTTATATAATTTAAAAACAGTCTTTCGACTTATTATTTAATTTTATTAATGACCAACCTGCACCAATTCCTTAATTGAAGGGGTGAATTTAGTCAGGTCGATACCTTCAACAGCTGCTTTATATTCATCAATATTAGGAATTCTTCCCATAATTGCAGAAAGTACAACAACCGGAGTTGAAGCCAATAAAGATTCTCCTTTTTTACGTTCAGAATCTTCAACCACTCTTCCTTGGAAAAGACGGGTAGAAGTTGCCAATACGGTATCTCCTTTTTCAGCTTTTTCCTGATTACCCATACAAAGGTTACAGCCAGGACGCTCTAGATACATCATGTTTTCGTATTCTGTACGAGCTGCACCTTTCGGAGCTTTATCATCAAATTCGAATCCTGAATATTTCTCCAATAATTCCCAATCTCCTTCTGCTTTTAATTCATCAATGATATTATAAGTAGGAGCAGCAACTACAAGAGGAGCACTGAATTCTACTTTACCTTGTTTCTGTTCGATATTTCTAAGCATTTGAGAAACAATTTTCAAATCTCCTTTGTGAACCATACAAGATCCAACAAAACCAAGATCTACTTTTTTCTCGCCGCCATAGAAAGAAAGTGCTCTGATCGTATCGTGAGTGTATCGTTTAGAAACATCATCATTGTTTACATCCGGATCGGCAATCATAGGTTCTACGATGATATCAAGATCAACAACAACTTCTGCGTAATATTTTGCATTTGAATCCGGAGTCAGAGCTGGTTTATCACCTGTTTTAACTTCTTCGATTCTTTTATTAGCTTTATTAATCAATCCTTGAAGAACATGATTGTGATTATCCATCCCTTTATCAATCATGATCTGGATTCTGCCTTTTGCAATTTCCAGTGATTCAATTAAAGTATCATCTTCAGAAATATTGATAGAAGCTTTTGCTTTCATTTCAGCAGTCCAGTCTGTAAATGTGAATGCCTGATCTGCAGGAAGCGTACCAATGTGAACCTCAATGATTCTACCTTGGAATACGTTTTCTCCACCAAACTGCTTCAACATCTGAGCTTGAGTAGCATGAACAACATCACGGAAATCCATGTGTTCTTTCATATTTCCTTTGAATGTTACTTTTACAGATTCAGGAATCGGCATTGATGCTTCACCTGTAGCCAAAGCAAGAGCAACTGTTCCTGAGTCAGCTCCAAAAGCAACACCTTTAGACATTCTTGTGTGAGAATCTCCTCCGATGATGATCGCCCATTCGTCGATCGTAATATCGTTAAGAACTTTGTGAATAACGTCTGTCATCGCGTGATATTCACCTTTCGGGTCACGAGCGGTGATCAAACCGAATTCGTTCATGAATTTCATTAATTTAGGAATATTAGCCTGAGCTTTTTTATCCCAAACAGAAGCAGTGTGACATCCTGACTGATAAGCACCGTCAACGATTGGTGAAATCACTGTCGCTGCCATAGATTCCAATTCCTGAGCAGTCATCAAACCTGTTGTATCCTGAGATCCAACGATGTTTACTTCTACACGAACGTCTGAACCAGCGTGTAATAATTTTCCTTCAGTAACACCAACTGCATTTCTGTTGAAGATTTTTTCAACAGCAGTCAAGCCTTGTCCTTCGTGAGAAATTTCTTTTGATGGAGCAAAAACAAGAGGCGTTTCGATTCCTAAAAGTTTTGCAGCAAAAGTTTGTAGCTTTTTACCAAAAACGATAGCGTAAGATCCACCAGCTTTGATAAATTCAACTTTTTGAGGAGTGAAAGATTTTGTAAGATCAATTAATTCCTGATCTCCGTTATATAATTTCTTTTCTTTTGTATTGATTGTCAAAACTGTTCCTGTAGCCACAGAATACGTCTCTTCAAGAACAACGTCACCGTTTTCGTTACGAATAGGGTTTCCGTTTTCATCCAGTTTTTTTACCCAGTTTTTAAGGTCGATACCAATACCACCTGTTACGTCAACCGTAGTAAGGAAAATCGGAGAAATACCGTTTGTACCTCCAACAATCGGAGCGATATTCACAAATGGAATATATGGGCTTGCTTGCTTACCTGTCCAAAGAGCCACGTTGTTTACTCCCGACATTCTTGATGAACCAACACCCATCGTACCTTTTTCAGCGATAAGCATTACACTTGCATCAGGATGTTGAGCCTGTAAAGCTTTAATTTCTTCCTGAGCTTCAGGAGTAATCATACATTTACCGTGCAATTCTCTATCAGATCTTGAGTGAGCCTGATTTCCCGGAGAAAGTAAATCTGTTGAAATGTCACCTTCACCCGCGATAAATGTAACCACTTTAATTTCTTCAGCAACTTCTGGAAGTTTAGTGAAGAATTCAGCTTTTGCATAGCTTTCAACAATTTCTTGTGCGATTTCGTTACCGCTATTGAATGCTTCCTTCAGACGGTCTGTATCAGCATCATAAAGGAAAACCTGTGTCTTAAGAACGTTTGCCGCTTCTTTCGCAATAGCTGGATCGTTACCCAACGCAAGATCTAGCAATACTTCAATTGAAGGGCCACCTTTCATGTGAGATAATAATTCGAAGGCAAAAGCAGGTGTTATTTCTTCTACTATGGATTCACCCAGAATGATTTCTTTTAAAAACTTGGCTTTTACACCCGCTGCACTTGTGGTTCCGGGTAACGTGTTATAAATAAAAAAATTAAGAGAGTCAGCTCTGTATTCGTTGGCTGTATCTTTTATTTGTGCAATAATTTCACTTAATAGTTCTGCACCGTCAATTGGCTTTGGATGAAGCCCTTGGTTTTTTCTTTCTTCAATCTCTTGGATGTAATCCTGATAAATATTCATAATAATAGAAATCTTTTCAATTTTAAAACAGTTGCTAATACTGTCAGGTTTTTTCTTAACAGTGTTTAAATTACAATAAAATTATTTAAAAGCTGCCGTAAAACGACTTTAGTAATAACAACATAATCTACCTCCTTTAAAATGTGAGATAATGTTCCGTTTCAGAGAGTTAAGTATATGATTTTCTGGAAGTGTAAGTGGCTTACCTGCGATTCGTCTTGTTGAAAAAAGGCTCTTTTGAGGTAAGATTGGTACACTTTTTTGATAATATCAATCCCAAAAAACATATCTCCAAAACGTTTTTAGATTATCAAACACTTAAAAATGTTCCCAAATTTACGGATTTTTACTATTTTTTGTACTCGAAATTATTTAGATTCTTTATAAATATGAATTTTATATTTTCTATTTTTAATCCTATTTTTGCATCCAAATGATGATTATGAAAAATGTAGTTCCGTTTTTGTGCTTTTTTATTTCGATTTCTGTTTTTTCTCAGACTCAATCTGTGAAGAAATTATCAATTAAAAACACGTCTAAAACTACTGTTAAAAAGAATTTCGCATCGGCAAATAAAGTTCCGGATCTTCCTGTTATCAATGAAGAACTTCCTGTTTTAATTCCGAAAAAGAAAAATGGAAATTTTGGATATGTGAATCAGAAAGGGAAATTTATCATTCAGCCGGAATATCATATTGCTGTTTTTTTCTATGAAGATTGTAATCTGTTGAATTCTCCCAACGAAAAAGTGAGAAAATTCGGGACTGCAGATTATGCAACGGTAGAAAAGAATGAAATTTCATACAGAGTAGATAAAAAAGGGAAAAGAGTCTATCAATTCAAGCAATCAGATCTTGCGCAATGTGCTCATAAAGAATATGTACAGCAATTGTTTCAGGCGTATACGATGAATGGTTTTTTCGGAATTATTGAAAAAGCTACCTTTAAAAATCCTCAGGATTATAAGCAGTTTCAGATTTATCCTCAATATGAATATTTGTATATTATGGAAGGCGATGATGTGTCGAATCCGATGATTATCGCGTCTAAAAACAATGTATTCGGAGTTATTGATGTTCATAATAACATCATTGTCCCTTTTGAATATGAAGATATTAAACGTAATTTCAGCTGGAAACTGGGCAGAATGTTCGATGTTTCCAAAGATGGCAAAAATTACTATTATATTGATTCAAAAAATAAAACCTATTAAGTTTAAATAAAACGCAAACATCCGTGTCAATCTGTGAAATCCGTGGAAGAAAAATTTAAACACAAATCAGCACAAATTTTTCACGAATAACACAATTCAATGCTGTAAAAAGAGCGCTTTAAAAAACTTACAACTCACATTTCATAATTTTTTTGTAATTTCGCGGCTGAAATAAAGGGGTGCTGTAACAAGCTGAGATTATACCCAATGAACCTGGAACAGATAATGCTGTTTAGGGAATTTAAAATGTACCAATGGAACAGTGAAACAATATACCAATTTGCATTGTTAGACTGTTAAATTAATAAATTGTTACATTATTTAATCCGCCCCTTTTATTCATTAAATTTTAAAGATTTATAGAATGAAAGGATTATTTTTTTTAGGGCTTACCGTTGGCTCTTTCGCTTTTTTACAAGCTCAGAATACAGATTCTCTGAAAGTAAGGGAAATTGAAGCAGTTAATTTTACCAAAAGACTTCCTGTTGCTAAAGAAATCATCAATGTAGCCAAAGATCTTGATAGCAAAAATCTTGGACAGGATTTACCGATTTTACTTAAAAACCAAACTTCCATAATTTCAACTTCTGATGCCGGAAATGGCGTTGGTTACACAGGTTTTAGAATTCGTGGAGTTTCGGGAAGCGGTATTAATGTCATGATGAATGGCGTTCCGTACAACGATTCCGAAAGTCAGGGAACTTTCTTCGTGAATGTTCCGGATTTAACGAGCTCTGCTTCACAAATCGTGATTCAGAGAGGGGTCGGAACTTCCAACAATGGCGTTTCTGCGTTTGGAGCGAGTATCAATGTACTTTCAAAAGATCCGGAAGAAAAGTTTTATTTTAAAACAGATGACAGTTACGGATCATTCAATACGTATAAATATTCTGCGGAAATCGGTTCCGGAAAATTCTGGGGCAACAAGCTTTCTGTGATGGGACGTTATACTCACATTAATTCCGATGGATATATCGACAGAGCTTCATCAAATTTAGATTCTTACAATTTCACGGCTTTGTATGAAGAAGGAAATACGAGAATTCGTCTGATGGCTTTCGGAGGAAAAGAAAAAACGTATCAGGCTTGGAACGGAATCGACAGAAAAACTTGGGAAACAGATCCAAAGTTCAATTATTCCGGAGCGATTTATGATGCAAACTGGGAAAATATTGTTGGTTTTTATGGCAATGAAACCGATAATTACAGACAAAATCATTATCAATTGCTTTGGGAACAAAAGTTTAATGATAAATGGAATTTAGAAACCACTTTACATTACACGAAAGGAAAAGGATATTACGAAAATTACAAGCAAGGCGATCCTTTTGCGAGATACAATTTGGCGGATGTAAATGGTGAAGAATACTCAGATTTTATCAGAAAAAAATGGCTGAATAACGATTTCTACGGAATGGTTTCCACACTTTACGGAAAATTAGGAATTGTTGATGTTAATTTCGGAGCTGTTGCCAATCAATATTACGGAAGACATTTTGGGAATGTAACCGGTGTTTTCTTGCCTCAAATTGATGAACACGAATATTACAGAAGTCGTTCTGTGAAAAATGAAGTCGCAGGTTTTGCAAAAGCGTTGGTTAAACTTCATGATTTCGAAATCTTCGGAGATTTGCAGTTGAGAAATATCGATTACGACACAAAAATTATCACTGCAGGAGACGATGAAGGCGCAAATCTGGACAAAAACTGGCTGTTCTTCAATCCAAAAGTTGGGGTTAATTATAGAATAGGAAGTGGAAAAGTCTTTGTTTCTTACGCACATGCCCATCGCGAACCCAACAGAGACGATTTGTTGGCAAACAATGACGTGAAAGCAGAAAAGCTTCACGATTTCGAGGCTGGTTTTGAAAGACAATTCGGAATTGTATCGTTTACGGCGAATTTATATTATATGTATTACGTGAATCAGTTGGTTTTAAATGGCGAACTGAACAATGTAGGAGCTTTCATAAGAACCAACTCAGGGAAAAGCTACAGAAGCGGAATCGAATTGGCTGCTTTGGCGAAACTTTCAAAACAATGGGAACTGACGGGGAATGTAAGTTTCAGTAACAACAGAAATTTAGATTTTAAAATCGAAAATGAAGATGCCGCAAAAAACTTGGGAAATACTCAGATTTCTTTCTCACCGGACGTTATCGCCAATTTAGGTTTGAAATTCAATCCCACCAAAAATTTCCAGTTTGCTTTGATGAATCAATATGTCGGAAAACAATATCTGGATAATACAGAAGATCAAAATCTGCAGTTGAAAGACTATCTTTTGACGGATTTTAATGCTCAATATCAGTTTAAAATCAAGAATAATGACATTGCGTTGAAATTATTGGTGAATAATATTTTCAATAAAAAATATGTCAACAATGGCGCTGTTTACGACGGCGAACCTTACTATTTTTCTCAGGCAGGAACCAACTTTATGGTTGGGATCAGCTGGAAAATTCAGTAATCAATCAGGCTATATTTAATAAATTATAGTAAAAAGTAAAGTTAGATTTTTTAAGGCTGCTTCGGCAGTCTTTTTTATTTGAAGCTTTTCTACAAATCTAAAATCATTATAATTCATCATTAATAATTAATAACAATCAAAGCCTTGTCAAGGTTTAAACCTTGACAAGGCTCACAAATACTCGCTTCATAATTGAAAGGCTTTGTGTCCTTTGCTGAGTGAAACGCCTTTGCGAGCTTTAAAAGCATTTAGTAGTAAAAAATCTTTGCGGACTTTGCGTTAAAAAGACATTTTCATTAAAAGCAAACATTCAAAAAAAACTCAAATTTTAAGACTCAAAAACAATATTTTCAACCATAAAAATAAAGAAGATCAGGTAATATCGAACTTGTACTGTGAAATTGAATAATTCGTAAAATATAAAACTATTTAAAGTCTTGTTCATAAAAAATAAATCTCCTCAAAAGTCACGAAAAAGTCATAAATTTGCGACCAAATGAATATTTCAGCTTACATTTTAGAATATTTGAAACAATTTGGAACTGTGAAGGTTCCGAATTTTGGGGTATTTTCTCTAGAAAATTCCAAAGCAATTATCAATTCCGAAAATGGGAGTATTCTTCCTCCTGCCAGCAAAATTGTCTATCTCTCGGATTATGAAGTTCAGTCCGATGAATTGGCAGGTTTTATAGCCAACCAAAAGCAGATGACGTTGGAAGCTTCGAAAACCGATCTGCAGATTCAGACCGATTTTTGGAAGAAAAAACTGCAGGCAGACCAGACTTTGGAAATTCAGGGCTTGGGAATTATCTTTATTGAAGACGGTGAAACTCATTTTAAAGGAAACAGATTGCAGTCTGATCATCCTGATTTTTACGGGTTGGAAGAAATTAAAATTTCGGATATCAATAATAAAGATTTGAAACCCAATGTTTCTGTAAATAAGGAAAAGGATTATCAATTTAATAAGTCCATTCTTTGGGCTTTCCTGATTGTTATTCCGGTGTTGGGAATTTTGTATGTTGCTTATTCTCAACAGGAACTTCTTTTCGGGAAAAAATCTTTCGATAAAACAAATATTTCTGTACAGACAAAAACCCACAGAATCGAAAAAGATACGGTGAAAGTACAGACTCATGCTCCGGTTGTAGATTCTCTGAAAAAAGATTCGGTGATGAAACAACCCGTTCAACCTGCAGTAGAAAAGAGTGTAAAAGCTCCTGTAACTACAAACAACACTAAGAAATAAATGGCAAAAATAAAAAAAGCGTCAGAATCTCTGACGATAATGACGAATATTGTACTTCCCAATGATACCAACCAGTTGAGAAATCTTTTCGGTGGAGAATTGTTGGCAAGAATGGACAGATGTGCTTCAATTTCCGCAACAAGACATTGCGAAAGAAGAGTAGTAACGGCGTCTGTAAACCATGTTTCGTTCGATCATCCGATTCCCGAAGGAGGAATTGTCGTGATGGAATCTAAAGTTTCCAGAGCTTTTTCTACTTCAATGGAAATTTACGTTGATGTTTGGTTGGATGATCCTATCAATCATAAAAAAATTCAGACCAATACAGGAATTTATACTTTTGTGGCAGTAGATGAATTTAACAGACCTATCCCAATTCCCCAAATGGAACCGGAAACAGATCTTGAAAAAGAACGATTTGCCGCAGCTTTAAGAAGAAAAGAACTTTCTCTTATCCTTTCCGGAAGAATGAAACCTTCAGAATCTGTGGAATTGAAGAAGCTTTTCCAGGAGCCGAGCTAAACACAAATAAGCACAAATTTTTTGCACAGATTTTCACAAATAATGTAACGCGTTATGAGTGAGAATATTAAAATTGCTTGTGTTTAAAAAATAAAAAACACTTAAAAAATGATGAAAAAATATGAAAACAGATATTTCAGAGAATGATATATCGAAAATCGTGTATGAATCAGGATATTTGGTTCATCGCAATTTAGGACCCGGATTATTAGAAAGTGCCTATGAAGAATGTATGTTTTATGAGCTTAAAAAACATCATCTTCTTGTGGAAAAGCAAAAACCGATGCCTTTGATTTATGACGAATTAAAGCTGGATTTAGGTTATCGGTTGGACTTAATAATTGAAAATAAATTTATTGTAGAGATTAAATCTGTAGAATCTTTGAACGATATTCATCTGGCTCAGATTTTAACTTACCTTCGTTTAGGTAACTGTAAATTAGGAATGTTAATCAATTTCAATACTCTTCACTTTAAGAATGGTGTAAAAAGAGTAATAAATGGAAATTTATAACGTGTACATTCGTGTTATTCGTGAAAATATTAGTGTCATTTGTGTTAAAAAAATAAAATGAAAATCCTTCTTTTAGATAAAAATCACCCATTAATTACCGAACAGCTTTTAGCAAAGAACTTTATTCTGGAAGAAGATTTCACATCTTCGTATGATGAGGTTTGCAACAAGATTGAAAACTATGAAGGGATTATTATCCGAAGCAGAATTCCTTTGGATAAAAACTTTTTGGAGAAAGGGAAAAATCTGAAATTCATTGCAAGAGTAGGAGCGGGAATGGAAAATATTGATATTCCGGTTGCTGAAAAATTAGGAATTCAGCTCATCAATTCTCCGGAAGGAAACAGAGATTCTGTTGCAGAACATGTTGTCGGAATGTTATTAATTTTAATGAACCGACTTTTCATCGCATCTCAGGAAGTGAAAAATGGAATCTGGCTTCGCGAAGAAAACAGAGGCGACGAATTACTCGGAAAAACGGTAGGCTTAATCGGTTACGGAAACATGGGAAAAGCAACGGCAAAAAGACTTTCGGGTTTTGGCTGTAAAGTGATTTTCCATGATATCTTGCCTGATCTTTCTGATGAATATGCAACTCAGGTTTCTTTACAAGAGTTGAAAGAAAAAGCTGAAGTATTAAGTTTACACATTCCTTTGACGGAAGAATCGTATTATCTGATCGACGGACCCTTCATTTCTGATATGAAAAACGACTTCTATTTCGTGAATACCGCAAGAGGAAAAAACATAGAAACGAAAAGTCTGGTTGAAGCCCTGAAAGCCGGAAAAGTAAAAGGAGCCTGTCTTGATGTATTGGAATATGAAAAATCCTCTTTCGAAAATCTAGAAATGGAAAATGAAGATCTAAAATATCTTTTAGATTCTGAAAAAGTAATCGTTACGCCGCATATTGCAGGTTGGACGGTTCAAAGCAAGGAAAAGCTGGCGCAGGTGATTGTAGATAAGATTGTGACGGGGTTTGCTTAATTAAAATATAGGGTATCGTTAAATTAAACCTAACAGGTTTTTAAAACCTGTTAGGTTTGAATAAATTTGAAAATCAACATTTTAAATTTCATATGATTTTAAAAACTTCAATCAAATATTCAAAATCTATATTAGTTTAACGACACCAAGTATAGAATGTTCCGACAGGTTCAACTTGACAACGTTAGAAATATTCTGTTAAAATAGAGGAATTAGTAGTAGGAATATTATGCTGAAACTGTCGAAGTATCCAATTTAGCTTATTCATCATTTTCATTTTTTATGTTAAATAATTCATAATTCAGCCTCAATATTTACTATTTATTTTGAGTTTTATTAAATTGCCGGTCATTTTGAAACTCATGAGGATGCGTAATTTTGTACTTATTTTATCTGCCTTTTTATTCCTTTTTTCCTGCAAAAAAAAATCTGAAACTCAAGAAAACGTCGTTGAAAATACGACCAATCTTCCGAATTACGGAAATGTAGACCTGAGCAATGTTTTCACGAAAGGGGACAGTCAGATTCCTGATAAAGCATCATTGGTGCGTTATATCGACCAATATTACAAAAGAGTTTGGGAAGGAAGCGATCTGAGTGGTGGGATTTTGGTCGCAAAAGGAGACGATATTATTTACGAAAATTACAGGGGTGTCGCGAGAGAGGACAATCAAAAAGCGATAGATAAAAATACACCGCTTCACGTAGCTTCGGTTTCAAAAACATTGACGGCAATGGCAATGCTTAAATTGGTAGAAGCAGGAAAGATCAAATTAACGGATCATTTAACACAGTTTTTCCCAGGATTTCCTTATCCTAATGTCACCGTTAAAACATTATTGTCCCAAAGAAGCGGACTTCCGAAATACGAATATTTCATTACAAAAATTCAGCCTGCTCCGGCGGAACTTTCAAAGACTTTTATTAGCAATCAGGATATTTTAAATATGATTATTAAATACAAACCTGATTTGGCAAGAGATACAGACACAGGTTTCATGTATTGCAACACGAATTTTGCAATGTTGGCTTTACTGATCGAAAAAGTAACCAAAGTACCTTTTCCACAAGCGATGAAAGAAATGGTTTTTGATCCTTTAAAAATGAAAAATACGTACATTTTTCAGGAAAAAGATATTCCGACCGCTTCTCAATCATTTTATTATGGTGGAAACAAATTGTATCCTTTAGATCGATTAGATTTAATTTACGGAGACAAAAACGTATATACAACGCCAAGAGATCTGTATAATTTTTCAAAAGCGATGTTTTCGAAGAACTTTTTAAGACCGGATGTTATGGAAATGGTTTTCACGCCTTACAGCAACGAAAAATTCGGAATGAATAATTATGGTTTCGGTTTTAGAATGAAAATTTTTGATAACGGTGAAAAATTAACCTATCACAACGGTTGGTGGCACGGAACAAACTCTGTTTTTGCCCATTTGTTAAAATCAAAAGTGACGATTATTGCGATCGGAAATAAATATTCAAACCGAGTATATACAGCATTGGCTTTATCCGGATTATTCGAGGATTTTCCGCCTCAGAAAGACAAACTTCACAGCATTATGAGCGATGATAAAGATACATTGAACGGACATAGTGAAGTTTATGGAGAATAATGTTTATTTTTGCGTAAACATGTTCATGAAAAGACTTCTTCTATTATTTGCCGTCGGTTTTCTGTTGCAGTCCTGTGCAAGAGTGGGTTCGCCTGTTGGTGGATCAAAAGATACCTTAGCTCCGAAATTTTTAAGTTCAAATATTGATACGACCAAAATTAATGTTCCAAGAGATATTAAAGAATTGCGTCTTGATTTTGATGAATATGTGACATTAAAAGACATCAATAAGAATTTAAGTATTTCTCCTCCGATTAAAAATATCAAGCGTATTATTCCTTCTACTATTGCGAATAAATTTGTTCTGATTCAATGGACAGATACTTTGCAGGCAAATACGACGTACAATTTCAACTTCGGAAATGCGATTGCGGATAATAATGAATCGAATATTTTAAGATATTACAATTTTGCATTTTCTACCGGTGAAAAGCTGGATGATCTCTACGTGAGTGGAGAAATTAAAGACGCTTTATCCACTAAAAAAGCCGGAGAAAATAAATTTGTCGTTGGTCTTTATCAGGTAAAAGATACGATCAATTATAAGCAAAAACCTTATTATATCACAAAAGTTGATGACGACGGATATTATGAATTGAATTATCTGGCTCCCGGAAAATATAAAATCATCGCTTTTGAAGATGAAAACGGAAATTCAATGTATGATGCGGGTAAAGAAAAGGTTGGTTTCCAGAAAGATCCTGTAGATGTTGAGAAATCTGTTTCTGGATTAAACTTAAAATTATATCCTTCTAAAAAAGCAGTGAAATATCTTGAAATGAAGGAAACCGCAGGTGGAATTGTCATGGCTTTTGAAGGAAGACCCAATAATGTGAAAGTTCAGCCTTTAAGTGAAAAGCTTAAGGATTATAAAGTTACCCACGCTCCGAAATCTGATACGGTAAGAATCTGGTTTGATGCCGTAAAAAGCGAGATCGGACAAAATACAACCGAAAATTTGAAGTTTGGTTATAATGCAGATGTCAAAAAAGATACTCTTTATAATGCATCGCTGTTTTACAAGTACAATACGAAAGGCACGATGGATATCAACAGCGATAATGGAGGCGGTATGTTGGCTCCACAGTCGGACTTTAAGATCAGCTCGAATTATTATTTAGATAAAATTAATACCGATAAATGGGTTTTCAAAGTAGGAGGAGATTCTATCAATACGATTCCTTTTACGGCAAAAATTTCAGAGACAAATCCTTATCAGATTCAGGTAAATGCAGATTTTGTTTCCGGGAAAAAATATCAGTTGACAGTTCCGAAAGAAACGGTTTCATCTTTTTATGCTAAAAATACACAGTCTAAACGTTTTGATTTTGAAGTTGATAAAATTGAAAACTTCGGAAGTTTGAAATTTATCTTAGAAAATGCACCGACTTCAAGCTATTGGCTTCAATTATTAGATGCTTCCGATAAAGTTTTATTCCAAAAATATACGAAAGGCAGTGAAGTTAAATTTGATATTCTGAAACCCGGCGAATATATCGTGAGAATTTTGGTTGATAATAATGAAAATAAATTCTGGGACGAAGCCGATTTCCTAAATGGTGTTTTTGCAGAAGATTCTTATATTTATTATAAAACAGCGGTTGTGAGACCGCTTTGGGACGGCATTGAAAACTGGGATTTGAAAAATACCAGAGTATTGGATGTTTCAAAATTAAGTATTCCAAAAACAAATACTGATATTCCGAAAAAAGATCCTAAGAAACCGGATTTAAAGACTGATAACGCTTTGTTATCACCCACGAGATAAAAATGAAAACGTTTAAAAAAATACTTTTCTGGAGCTTAGTTGGTTTTGCTCTAATTCAGTTTATTCCAACGGATAAAGTAAATCAACCGATAGATCACAAAGTGAATTTTGTGGATGCTAAAAAAACTCCTGAAAAAATCAGAGGATTGATAAAAGGAGCTTGCTACGATTGCCATTCCAATGAAACGGTTTATCCGAAATACGCTTATATTGCACCGATTTCATGGTCGATAAAAAGCCACGTCAATGAAGGCAGAGAACACCTGAATTTTTCGATTTGGGATTCTTACAACAAAGAATTGAAAGAAAGTATGCTTAGTCAGGTAATTGAAACAGTTCATGGGAAATTGATGCCGTTGCCGGGATATATAGCTTATCATAAAGAAGCTAATTTATCCGATGCAGAAAGAACATTGCTGACAAAATACTTTGAGGAAATGCTGAAATCGAAAACGTATTAATTTAGATTAAATAAAAAATTCCCACAAATCTCGCAGATTTTAACAGATGTTTATGTTTTAAATTCTTCTAAAAAAGAAAGAATATGCGCAACCATCAGTGAAAATCTGTAAGATCTGTGGGAAAAATATTTTTAGTCAGAAATTAAATATTCTTTAAATACTTTTCAAAAAACTTTTTCTGAGAATCAAAAGCAAGGTCTTCAAGATCCAGTTCTTTTAACGGAATCCAGACTGCTTCTGAAATTTCAGACAATTCAAGATTTACTTTGAATTTTTCCGAAACATTGTATTCATAAAAAAGATCAATCGTATTATAATCAATCTCTTTGTATTGATATACATTCGGAAGGCTTGTTAAGTATTTTAAATTTGAAATATCAACATCAAGCTGCAATTCCTCAAAAAGCTCTCTTTTGCACGTTTCTTCCGCGCTTTCCTTTGGATCTACAAATCCTCCGGCAAGATCGAGTTTTCCTTTTTTCGGATCTCTGTTTCTTCTTGTAAGGTAAATTTCATCATTATGTCTTATCACTACGGCTACAGCTCCTGCAACGTTGTTGTATAATGTGAAATTACAGTTGGGGCAGCTCCATTTTTTTTCACCGTCCCATTGTAAAGATTCTTTGCCACAGCTTGGGCAATATTTCAATATTTTCATTGAACAATATTAATATTTCTCGGGTGATAATTCAAGATAACATCTCGAAGTTCCTCCGTTTTCAGATGGGTATAGATTTCCGTTGTGGTAATGCTCGAATGACCAAGCATTTCCTGAATATAACGAAGATCTGCACCATTTTGCAACAAATGCGTCGCAAAAGAATGTCTGAATGTGTGAGGAGAGATTTTCTTGCTTACACCGGCTTTATCTGTTAATTCTTTTATGATTAAGAATACGATGACTCTGGACATCGATGTTCCTCTGCTATTTAAGAAAAGGGTGTCTTCGTACTTTTTATTAATTTTATTCTTAGAACGAGTCTCCTTAATGTATTCCTGCAGTAATTCTGAGGTATAATCAGCCAAAGGAACGAAACGGGTTTTATTTCCCTTTCCGTTTACTTTGATGTACTGTTCTTTGATATTAATATTCGAAATTTTAAGTTCGATAAGTTCCGAAACGCGAAGTCCGCATCCGTACAATACTTCAATGATACATTGATTTCTCTTTCCTAAATCAGAATTGATCTCGATGGCACTGATGATTTTGTTGATATCAACCAGGCTTAATGTATCGGGTAAATAGAGACCCAATTTCGGACCTTCAAGCAGAGAAGCCGGATTATCTTCACGATATTCATCCTCCAGTAAGAATTTGAAGAATGCTTTAATCGAAGATATCCATCTCGCTTGAGATCTCTCACTGAATTTTTGTTTGGAAAGATTGAAGATGTATTCTTGCAGGTTTTCGTAGCCTATGATGTCTGGTCCGACGTTTTCCAGATCTACTACTGCGTATTCTCTTAGTTTTTTAATGTCTCGAATATAGGCGTCGAGCGTGTTGTCTGAAAAATTTCTTTCGAAGCGAAGAAATATTTCAAAATCCTTAATTTTTTCATCCCAAGTCATGTTGTTGTGTTATTTTTTTAGTTCACAGTCCGAAATTTGCTCTATTTCAATATTATGGTTTCTTAAAAACGATATCCCGTCATCGTCTGAATATTCATTAATGTAGACCAATCTTGCAATTCCCGCCTGGAGAATGAGCTTGCTGCAATCTTTGCACGGAGAGAGCGTTAAATACAACGTTCCGCCTTTTGCAGATTGCGAGGAAGCTGCCAGTTTTAAAATAGCATTGGCTTCCGCATGCAGCACATACCAGTGTGTTTTGCCTTCATTGTCCTCACAACAGTTTTCAAACCCCGAAGGAGTACCATTATAACCATCTGAAATAATCATCCTATCTTTTACGATAAGAGCTCCTACTTGCTTTCGTTTACAGTAGGATAGTTTTGCCCATTCCTGAGCCATTTTTAGATAAGCTTTGTCAAACTTATTCATACGGCAGCATTGTTTTTTTTCGAAATAATTTGTATTAAGGTCAGGTTAGAAATTCGGTTTTCTTTTTTCTAAAAACGCAGAAACTCCTTCCTTTTTATCATCTAAGTCAAAAAGCTCTCCGAAATATTTAATTTCAGTTTCAAAACCTTTTTCCGTGTCCGATAAGTTTACAGCATGAATCGCCTTAGAAATTGCCATCGGTGAATTGTGGGCAATAACGTTTGCTAATTCTTTTGTTTTGGTTAATAATTCTTCAATAGGGTACACTTCATTTACCAAGCCGATTTCTTTTGCTCTCTTAGCAGGAACCATTTTGGCAGAGAATATAATTTCGTTGGCAATACCTTTTCCTACAAGCTTCGGAAGCCTTTGAGTTCCTCCATAACCGGGAATTAACCCTAAAGTTACTTCCGGAAGTCCCAATCTCGCATTTTCCGATGCGTATCTGATGTGGCATGCCATTGCAAGCTCCAGACCACCTCCTAGAGCAAAACCGTTCACGGCTGCAATTACAGGTTTGGTCATATTTTCTATTTTGTTGAATAACGTATTTTGTCCGTTTCTGGCAAGCTCTTCTGCTTTTTCCTGTCCAAAATCACTGAATTCTTTTATATCAGCTCCCGCAACGAAAGATTTTTCGCCACTTCCCGTAAGGATAATTACCCTGCAAGAGGTGTCCGAATTCAATTCGTCCAAAGCAGAACTTATTTCCCTGATTGTTTGAGCATTTAACGCATTTAAACTTTCAGGTCTATTTATTGTAATTATAGATACCTTATCTTCTTTATTTAATAATATGTTTTCGAAACTCATTTTTCACTTTAAAATATTATTTCCTGCAAATTATAAATTTTTTGCAAAAAAAAGGAAAAAATATTGACTTTTTTTCCTTTTGATTAAAATTATTCTTTACTATAATTATTTGGAATGGTTCATCATATTGGCATCAATAACGACATTAAGTTGTGAAGCTACTTTCATGCCAAGCTCAATATTGGCTCTGAAAAAGTGGCACAATTGGCGATTAATGATTTCGTCTTTTTTCGGACCTGTAATTCCTTTCATACTTCCGATGATATTATTCACCAGATTTTGTCTCTCTTCCGCATTCATTGCTTTTGAATACAATAATCCCGGCTGAGTGTAATGATCGTCGTCGTTTTCGTTTCTGTTGTAGCTTGCGACATGAGCGCTGTCTAATTCGTATTCATGATTTTTATACGAAGAATCAGCCTTAATATCATCAAAACTATTCGGATGATAATTCGGTTTGTCCTGATATTCGCTTGAATCTGCCATGAAACCGTCTCTCTGATAATTATTAACGGCAAAAGGACATCTGTTCACTTCTAATAAATGAGAGTTTACACCAACTCTGTATCGGTGAGCATCCGGATAAGAAAATAATCTTCCCTGAAGCATTTTGTCGGGTGAAAAGCTAATTCCGTTGATTAAGTTGCTTGGTGAAAAAGTAGATTGCTCCACATGGGCAAAATAATTGACCGGAACTTCATTCAATTCCATTTCTCCTACTTCAATCATAGGGAAATCGTCATGAAACCAAACTTTCGTTACATCAAAAGGATTCCATCTGAAATCTCTTGCCTGCTCTTCGGTCATCACTTGGATATACATTGTCCATTTCGGGAAGTTTCCTTCTTCTATGGCGTTACAAAGATCTTCTTGTGCAAAATCCGGATTTTCTCCTGCCATTTTTACGGCATCATCATTAGAAAAATTCTTAACGCCTTGTTTTGTTTTAAAATGAAATTTCACCCAAGTTCTTTCGTTTTTATCATTAATCATTGCGAAAGTGTGAGATCCGAAGCCGTTCATATGTCTGTATCCGTGAGGTGTTCCTCTGTCGGACATTAGAATTAAAACCTGATGCAAAGACTCTGGATTTAAGCTCCAGAAATCCCACATCATGGTGGCACTTTTCAAGTTCGTTTTCGGAACTCTTTTTTGAGTATGGATAAAGTCGGGGAATTTTTTAGCATCTTTAATAAAGAAAACAGGCGTGTTGTTACCAACCAAATCCCAGTTTCCGTCTTCTGTATAAAATTTTAAAGCAAAACCTCTAGGATCTCTTGCAGTATCTGCACTTCCTTTTTCGCCTCCAACGGTAGAAAAGCGGGCAAACATTCTGGATGAATTACCAACGTTTGAAAATAATTTTGCTTTGGTATATTGACTGATATCGTGTGTTACGGTGAAAGTTCCGTAAGCGCCGCTTCCTTTTGCATGAACAATTCTCTCGGGAATTCTTTCTCTCACAAAATGCGCAAGATTTTCCTGCAAAATAAAATCCTGTAAAAGAACCGGACCTCTAGGACCTGCTGTTTGTGAATCCTGATGTTCGAAATAGGGTGAGCCGTTACTTAATGTTAATTTTTTAGAATCCATAGAGTTATGATTTGAATAATCGGTTTTGTTCGTAAACCAATTTGTATTGACGTATTAAATATCAAATTTACTTCAATTTTTAATTACTAATAGCAAAAACATTTTATCTTTGTAATAGATAATATTAATCACAATGAACATTCAGCAACTGGAGTATCTTATCGCTGTAGATAAGTACAAACATTTTGGTAAAGCAGCTCAAGCGTGCTTCATCACTCAGCCTACGTTAAGTGCAATGATTCAGAAATTTGAGGATGAACTGGATGTAAAAGTATTCGACAGAACAACACACCCAATCCGTACGACGGATGTAGGACTGCAGATTATTGATCAGGCAAAAGTCATCATAGAATCTGTCAATGAGCTGAAAAATAAGGCCAATTTGCTGAATAATATTTTGGGAGGTACCATTAATCTTGGGATTATTCCTACTGTTTCTTCTTTTATTCTGCCTACTGAGATTTTCAAGTTTTTAGAAGATAATCCGAAAATCCAGATGAATGTAAAGGAAATGACAACCGATAATATTATCAAAGCTTTAAAAGCAGGAGAACTGGATGCAGGAATTATTTCTACGCCTTACGATACTGCAGACGAATTTTATCAGGATTTCTTATTTAATGAAGAATTGATGATTTATAGTTCTAATACTGAGGCTAATAAAAAGAATTCTTACGTAGTTCCTGAAGATCTTAATGTAGAAAAAGTTTGGTTGCTTGAAGAAGGAAACTGCCTGAGAAATCAATTTGAAAATATCTGTCATTTAAAAGAAAATACGTTGAAACCTAAGAATTTGGATTTCTTGGCTTCAAATATTCAGACGTTGGTGCATATGGTAGATAAAGTAGGGGGAATCAGTATTTTACCCGAATTGGCATTAAGCCAGCTTTCTGAGATCCAAAAAGAAAATGTTTTCAGATTCAAAAAGCCTTTCCCATACAGAGAAATCAGTATTATTTACTACAAACCGACATTCAAACAGAAAATTATTGATGAATTATCGCATTCTATCAGAACTTCATTGGAGAAAAAGTTGAATTATCATGAAAACCCGAAAGAATTCGTAAGCATAAAACCACAATAGTTTTTTATTGTTAATGCCTGATAAATCATTAATTTAAAGAAAATTATAATTAGTAAGCAAAAATTTTGAGTATTAAAAAATAGTACTTAAATTTGCCAAAGTTTACGAACGAGGAAAAATTTGACCTGATTGCAACCTCTATAAAAAAATGCTAAAACAGTATTACTTTTTTTAGACATTTCTGGGCAATTATTCTTATTTTTCTTCGTGAATTTTTTAATCTAAAAAACAAATAGAATAATATGTCTTATTTATTTACATCTGAATCAGTTTCAGAAGGACATCCGGATAAAATCGCCGACCAAATTTCCGATGCATTAATCGACAACTTTTTAGCATACGATAAAACTTCAAAAGTAGCTTGTGAAACTCTTGTGACAACAGGACAGGTAGTTTTGGCAGGTGAGGTAAAATCTGATGCTTATCTTGATGTTCAGACGATTGCAAGAGACGTAATCAACGGAATTGGGTATACAAAAGGAGAATATATGTTTAATGGTGATTCTTGTGGAGTTATTTCTGCAATTCACGAGCAATCTCCGGATATCAATCAGGGTGTAGACAGAGCTGTAAATGACGAGTCTTTCGAAGCTAAAGCAAACGCGCAAGGTGCAGGAGACCAAGGTATGATGTTTGGATATGCGACTAATGAAACGGCAAACTATATGCCTCTTGCATTGGATTTGGCACATACTATTCTTAAAGAACTTTCTGCAATCAGAAGAGAAGATTCTGAAATCAAATATCTTCGTCCTGATGCAAAATCTCAGGTTACCATTGAATATTCTGACGATCACAAACCGGTAAGAATCGATTCTATCGTAGTTTCAACTCAGCACGATGATTTCGCGGCTGAAGAAGAAATGCTTAACAAAATCAGAGAAGACATTAAAAATATCTTGATTCCAAGAGTGGTTGCTTTGCAGTCTGACGAAATTAAAGCGTTATTCAACGATCAGATCAAATATCACATCAACCCGACTGGTAAGTTCGTAATCGGTGGTCCTCACGGAGATACAGGTCTTACAGGAAGAAAAATCATCGTAGATACATACGGTGGAAAAGGAGCTCACGGTGGTGGTGCTTTCTCCGGGAAAGATCCTTCAAAAGTAGACAGAAGTGCTGCGTATGCAACAAGACACATCGCTAAAAACTTAGTCGCTGCAGGTGTTGCAGATGAAGTTTTGGTACAGGTTTCTTATGCGATTGGTGTTGCTGAACCTTGTGGTTTATACATCAACACCTACGGAACTTCAAAAGTAGATCTTCATGATGGAGATATTGCTAAAAAAGTATCTACAATTTTCGATTTGAGACCTTACGCGATCGAGCAAAACTTGAAATTGAGAAACCCAATTTATCAGGATACCGCTTCTTACGGACACATGGGAAGAGAGCCTTATGTAGCTGATAAAACCTTCAATAAAGGTCACAAGAACGAGTTGACTCTTAAAGGATTAGAATTCTTTACTTGGGAAAAACTAGACAAAGTAGAAGAAATTAAAGCTTCTTTCGGGATTTAATTTTTTTCTTTAACACAATAAATAACTGCTTTATCTTTCCGGTAAGGCAGTTTTTTTTAATTTTACATTTAAATAAATAGAAGATGAAGCACGCTAGATTTGCAATTACAATACTTTCCCTGTTTTTCCTGAGCACATTTGCCAACGCACAATACACGGTGCATAAAATGATAAATGTAGGATATACTTATCAAAACCAGAGTTTTGGGGAATTGGGTGGTAAATTGCTTTTCCTTAAAAATGATGATGTTATTTACCGATTGGGAGCTTCTGCGTTGATGGGTTCTGCGAATTCGCAATTTGCCATTATGCCAAAAATTTCCGCGGATGTTTTGTTAAATTTTGAAAAAAATGTAGACTTCACTCACTCTTATTATTTCCTGATCGGAGCAGAAGGAACCAACAAATATGTGGCTCCGAAAATTGGAGTTACGCTCTTTGGGATTCTCGATTTGGCAGGAGGATATGCTTTTCCGATAGGAGATAGCGGAATAAACGGCAAAGAATTGAAAGGTTTGAATGTTAATTTTACACTAAATATCCCTACTGTATTCATTCACGACATGTTTAACTGATTTTTTTTAAATTTTTCTCTTAAAAAATTAATAATAGGTTAACAGTTATTAAAATTTTATTATATTTACACCATATAAAATTGTATCCGCCTATTGATTATACTTTACTCTGAAGAATTGTTTTGTATTTACAGCTGAAACCAGATAAAATATCTGGAAAAAAGATTGTCAGCGAAAATATTTATTGAGAAGAAGTTATGAAATCAAAATCGGATAGTTTACTAATTTCCCTTTACCAGAAAGGAGACGAAGAGGCGTTATCAACCCTTATTCACCGCCACCAGAGAGAACTGTTTACATTCATTTTTTACAAAATTAATGATGAAGATCTAGCAAACGATGTGTTTCAGGATACATTCATGAAGATTATCGTGATGCTAAAAGAAGGTCGCTACAACGAAGAAGGAAAATTCATCCTTTGGGCAAAAAGAATTGCTTATAATCTTATTATCGATCATTTCAGATCAAAATCAAAAAATATTAAAGTTTCGGAAACTACTTTTGAAACAGACGAATATTCTATTTTTGATTTGCTGAGGGAGCCTTCTGAAAATATTGAAGATCAGTTGGTCACCAACCAGATTCAGGAAGATCTTTTAAGAATGCTTCAATTATTGCCCCAAAACCAGCAGGAAGTAATTAAATTAAGATTTTTTGACGGATTAAGCTTCAAAGAAATCGCAGATCATACCGACATGAGTATCAATACTACACTGGGAAGAGTGCGTTATGCTTTGATCAACCTGAGAAAAATCATGGAAGAAAAAAATATTGTCTTAACGAGATAGATAATAATTTCGGAAAATTCTCGTTTTAAGGAAAACATTTAGCCGCCTATGAGAAAAAATGATTCCTTAAAAGTGAAAACTTTGAAACCTAAGAAACAAACAATTGAGTTTTTGCTCAGTTTTTCGAAGAGTCTTGAGATTGTAAAAATCAAGAACAAGAATTATCCGATTACTAAAAATTAAAAGTATTAATTTTGTGCTGTATGAAAATTCAGCACATTTTTTTTGACCTCGACAATACGCTTTGGGATCACCGCAAGAACGCCTATCTTACCATCAAAAATCTTTTTGAAAAAGAAGAAATAGGGTTAAAATATAGTATTGATTTTGAAGAGTTTCACTCTTTTTATCATGAAGTTAATGAAAGTCTTTGGGAAAAAATCCGCGACGGAATTATTGATAAAGAATATCTGAGAAAGCATCGTTTTTATGATACTTTCAAGCATTTCGGAGTTGATGACGAAGAACTGTCGATGTATTTTGAAGAGCATTTTTTAGATAAAATTCTTAATCATAATGAATTGGTAGAAGGCGCAGCATATATTTTAGAATATCTTAAAGCTAAAAAATATACTCTGCACATTATTTCCAACGGCTTCAAAGAAGTAACGGAAAGAAAATGCATTTTATCAGGAATCGACAAGTATTTTCAAACGATTACCAGCGCAGATTCTATTGGCGTAAGAAAACCCCGACCTGAGATTTTTGAATATTCTCTAGGACTTTCTGATGCTACAAAAGAAAACAGTATTTTAATTGGTGATGACTGGATTGCAGATGTTGTCGGAGCTCAAAATTTCGGCATGGATGTTATTTTCTTTGATGTATACAAGGAGAATAAACAGGAAGAAGGGTTGAAGTCGATCACCCATCTTTTACAGATTAAAGAATATTTGTAAAAATTGCTTTTGTGATTCATTCCTAATTCTTTCCTAAATTAATATAGAATTTTGCTTCATAATAACGAACAAACAATTTTATATTATGAAAAAATTAAAAAATATCACAGGTACATTTTCCTTTATTTTCTTATTGATGACGGGCTTTGTCTTTGCACAGGACAGAGCAATAAGCCCAAACCAATTGCCGAAATCGGCTAAAAGTTTTCTTGCCACCAATTTTAAAGGGATCACTGTAAGTTCTGTGATAGAAGATCGTGAAATTTATGGTATTGATGAGTATAAAGTACGTTTAGCCAACGGAATGAAAGCCGAATTCGACAGCAAAGGAAGCTGGAAAGAAGTGGATGGCGAACATCAAAAAGTGCCTTACGGATTTATCCCGGCAAATATAAAAAACTATGTTGCCAAAAGTTTTCCCAATACGCATATCACAAACATAGAAAGAAAAAGATGGTCTTATAAAGCCGAACTTTCTAATGGAGTAGACCTGGAATTCGATGGTAGTGGAAACTTTAAACGAATTGATGATTAATAAAATTATCGATTACAACTAAATTAACCTCTTGTCAACAGGAGGTTAATAATTTTATATATTTGAAAGAAAGGATTTTAAATAAGAAACAACATGAAGATTTTGATTATAGAAGATGAACCGGAATTAAGAAATGTCGTGCAAAATTTTCTTGAAGCAGAACATTTCATTGTAGAATATGCTGAAAATTATCAATCAGGTTTAGAAAAGATTATCTCTTATGAATATGACTGTATTCTTTTGGATATCATGCTTCCGGACGGAAACGGGATGGATCTTCTGAAGGAAATTAAAAATATACACAAAAAAGATCCTGTAATTATTCTGTCTGCGAAAGATTCGGTAGACGATAAGGTAAACGGATTGGAAATTGGGGCAGACGATTATCTCGCAAAACCTTTCCATCTGGCGGAATTGATGGCAAGAATTAAATCTGTCATCAGAAGAAAAAATCAGGATGGTGAAAATACAATCAGCTACAAAAATATTCATATAGATCCGGAAAGCAGAATCGTGAAGATTGATAATAATGAATTGATTCTTAATCGAAAAGAATATGATCTTCTCTATTATTTTGTTGTAAATCCGGAGAAAACGTTACAAAAAACCATGCTTGCAGAAGCGATTTGGGGAGATTATATCGATCAAGCAGATAGTTTGGATTTTATTTATTCTCAGATAAAAAATCTTCGTAAAAAATTGAAAACATTCAATTCAAAAGCAGATTTTCAGGCTGTTTATGGGATTGGTTATAAATTTATTTAATGAAAATTTCTCTAAAATATTATACCATAAAATATCTGATTGCAATCTTATTGTTGATCATTGCTGTTTGGGCGGCATTGTTTTACGCTTATATTTTAGATGAAGTATATGATAATGTAGATGATGGTTTAAAAAACAGGAAAATACAAATTATTAAAGCGGTTTATCTTGATGAAAATCTGCTAAAGAATAATGAATTTGGCTTTAATGAATTTAAAATAAACCCAATTTCTGCATCACAATATAAAGATAAAAACAATCTGTATAATAAAATGTATTATATGGAATATGATGACGAAGAACAACCCTATCGGGTTCTTAAAACAGATTTTATCGACCAGTTTGGAAAACATCAGCAATTGATCATCAGAACGTCTACAGTAGAGGAGGATGAGTTGGTATATGACCTTACAACAGCGTTGATTGTTCTGTACCTTCTGTTGGTCGTAAGTATTGTTGCTGTTAACGGATTTTTGCTTCATAAGGCGATGAGACCGTTTTATTTAATTCTTGATAAGCTTAAAAAATATCAGTTTGGTGTTACTTCTTCTCAAGAACCTCAAAATTATTCCATCAAAGAATTTGAGGAATTGAATATTGAAATTAATGAAATGATCGAGCGAAACGAACTCGTTTTTCATCAGCAGAAACAGTTTATAGAAAATGCTTCTCACGAACTGCAAACACCATTAGCAATTGTGATTAATAAAATAGATCTCTCGATTCAGAACAATGAGTTGGATAAGAAGAATCTCAACTTTTTGAATGAGGTAAAAAATGATCTCCGAAGAATGGCAGGATTGAATAAATCGTTATTAATGCTTTCTAAGATTGAAAATAATCAGTTTAATAAAATATCTAATGTCAATTTTAATCTGATGATTAATGATTTGGTGAAAAGCTATGAAGATTTTATTGAATACAAAAAGATCGACGTGAATGTTGTAGAAAAAGAAGTTTTTGAAGCAACTTTTGATCCCGATTTAGCCAATATTCTTTTATCCAATCTGCTTAAAAATGCGGTAAAATATAACAAGCAAAACGGAATCATTACCATTATCACAGAAAAAGAAAGACTGATATTTCAAAATACGGGTTCCGGAATTCCTTTAGATAAATCTCAGATTTTTAACCGTTTTTACAAGCAGGGTTCAGATCATGGATCTACAGGTTTGGGATTGGCCATTATTAAAACGATCATAAAACAATATCCGCGGTGGAATATTGCGTATGAGTTTAGTGATAGGATGCATTGTTTTATTCTTTTGAAAAATTAATACTCAATTAAAATTACAAAAAACAAAAGCCTTTCAAATCGAAAGGCTTTCTTATATTAAAAAAAGTTAGAATTAAATTCCCAAACTTTCTCTTACTCTTTTAATAGTTTGTGTAGCGATAACTCTTGTTTTTCCTGCTCCTTCCTGAAGTTTTGCTTCCAATTCTTCAAGATTATTCATGTAATAAGAAAACAACTCTCTTTCTTTCTCGAATTTTACAAGAATTAAGTCCAAAAGCTCTTTTTTAGCATGACCATAACCAAAGTTTCCTGCTAAATATTTAGCTCTTAACTCTTCTGTCTGTTCAGGCGTTGCAATAAGCTCATAGATCGCGAATGTCTTATCTGTAGAAGGATCTTTAGGCTCTTCCAAAGATTTAGAATCGCTTTCAATGCTCATTACCTGCTTTTTCAATTCCTTTTCAGGTAAGAAAATATTGATGATATTTCCTCTGGATTTAGACATTTTTTGTCCATCAACTCCGGGAACATATTTTGTGCTTTCCTGAAGCTCAGCTTGAGGTAAAACCAAAACCTCGCCCATCTGATTATTGAATCTGGAAGCTACGTCACGCGCAATTTCCAAATGCTGAAGCTGGTCTTTTCCTACAGGTACGATTTCCGCATCATACAATAAAATATCTGCAGCCATCAAAATAGGATACGTAAACAAACCTGCATTTACATCCTGCAATCGGTCTGCTTTATCTTTAAACGAATGCGCCAAAGTAAGTCTCTGATAAGGAAAAAAACATGATAAATGCCAAGAAAGTTCACAGGTTTCAGGGATGTCGCTCTGTCTGTAAAAAAATGTTTTTTCGGTATCTAATCCACAAGCAAGCCAAGCCGCAGCGATCTCGTAGGTGTTCTGTTTAAGCTCTTTAGCATCTTTAATCTGGGTAAGCGAATGTAGATTCGCGATGAATAAAAATGACTCATTTCCTTCCTGTTTCGATAGTTCTATCGCAGGAATAATTGCACCCAACAAGTTTCCAAGGTGTGGTGTTCCGGTGGCTTGAATGCCGGTAAGAATTCTTGACATTGTTTAAAATTTATATTTAAAAATTAATGAATTGCAAATTTAATTATTTTCCCACTGATTGCACGGATTTTCACAGATGATTGTGCTTTATCTTTATTTAAACGCAAAGATTTTATTTCTAAACCGATTACTTTTAGAAGGCAAAGGCAAATAAATTTGCTGCGCGAAGCTTAAAACAAACCTTCATCAAATCAACTTGTTGATTCTTCTTTGCTCACTCGAAACTGTTTATTATCAAATAAAAACTTTGCGTCAAAAAATTACTTCTAAAAAATAAAAGATTGTGTAAATTTCTCCCACAGATTACACAAATTTTCACAGATGATTGTGTCAGACTTTGAAAATTATGAAAAGTAGCGTATCAATAGGAGCGGACTTTAGTCCGTTTTCAAAAAAGAGTTATAAAATTGGCTTTAGCCAAAACTTAAAAACAGAGCTTAATCAAATCATTTGTTGATTCCTCTTTGCTCCTTTAAGTTTAAAATTCACAAAATAAAACTTTGCGTCAAAAAAATCAGCTCAATCAGCAAGAAAAAATTAAGGAATCAAAATCTTATCTCCCCCAAACTTAGGTTCAATCCCAAAAATAAGATCCCAATACGCTTTTGCTTTAGCAAGATATTCTCTCATATTGGTTTTAAAACCTGCATATTTATTCACATCTTTTGCATTATATCCGAAAGCTTCCATTCCGATTTGTTTGGCTAAAAACACCGCTCTTTCGTTATGAAATTTTTGTGAAACGATAACCAGTTTTGTCTGTCCGAAAATCTCTTTAGCTCTCACAACAGAATCCAGCGTTCTGAAACCTGCAAAATCAAGAAATATCTTATCCTTAGGAATTCCGTATTCCATTAAAGCAAGCTGCATATCTTCAGGTTCATTATAATCTTTTTGACTGTTATCGCCGCTTACAATAATATACTGAATTTTTCCGCTTTTGTATAAATCTGCAGTCGCCTGAATTCTGTTAAAAAAATAAGCATTGGGTTGACCGTTATTTAGCGTTTTACTTGTTCCTAAAAGCAGAGCGGTTTTCGTTTCGGGAACATCTGCAATATTGTAGGAAACATAGGCTTCCGTACTTTTTTTAATACTGTAATTTGACCAGGCAATAAAAATAATTCCTGCAACGAGAAGAAGCAGGAAAATTTTAAAAATATTTTTAATTAATTTTTTCATCGTGTGTAAAAGTCTTTAAAATTCCAGACCGTTCGGGAAAGCTTTTTTTCTGAAAATCAATAATAAAGCGGCACCTACTGTAATCGCCGAATCTGCAACGTTGAAAATGTATTTAAAAAATTCAATATGTTTTCCTCCTATTAAAGGCCAACTTGAAGGCACATTCCAGTCTACCAATGGGAAATGCAGCATATCAACCACGCAACCTCTCATGAAAGTAGAATAACCGTGGCCAAATCCTACGACTTTAGAAATTCCGCCATAGCCGATCCATCGGTCGATACTTTCATCATAAACGGTTCCGCTGTCGAAAATTAATCCGTAGAACATTCCGTCAATCAAATTTCCGATAGCTCCTGCAAAAATCATTGCCATCGGGATCAAAAGATAATTGGATTCTCCTTTCTGAAGCCATTTTTTAAATAAATAAATCATTCCTCCGATCAGAATAACTCTTACCAAGACAAGAGAATATTTGCCGATAACTCCACCAAAATGAAGTCCGTAAGCCATTCCCGGGTTTTCTACAAAAGTAAGCTTGAAGCCCGGTAAAATAGAAATACTGTCGTCTAAGTTGAAATGCGTTTTTATGTAAATTTTTGAAGCTTGATCAATTAATAAAATAAGAAAGGTTACAAATAATATCTTTTTCATTACAGGTTCGTCTTTGGTTTGTCTTTAAAGTTTTTCCCGGTATTTTCTTTTTTAATAGGAGCTGTTCGTGGCTCGAAAGTTTGAGTTTTTGCTCCTCTTGTATGAAATTTTTCGTAACGAATTCCCATATCTTTCATCACGCTTTTCAGTGCGTTCAGCTCCATTTGATTCTTTGGGTGTACAATTAATGCCTCCATCTTTATTCTAATTTATTTTTTATTTTTTGGACAATTCATCCAATCTTTTTCGGTCCCGCGCAGATAAATCATTGATCCCGTTTTTGCCCATTTTGCTTAGAAGCTCGTCAATCTCTTTTTCCCTGTCCCGTTTATCAGAATTAAACTTATCATCCATCGTGTAATTTCGTTGTTTATCAGGAAAGAATCTGTTCTTAATCCGGTCTCTGTTGAAAAACGCTAAAACAGCGGCAATAATAATGCCTAAAAATAATAATTCCGTCATGGGTATACATTACAAATTAGGTTTATAAAGTATTTCATGAAATACGATATAAACCCAAATTTATTTTAACTAACCTAATTGGTTATTTCTGCATATTTTTCGCTTCGATGCTTAGTGTAGCATGAGGAACGGCCAACAATCTTTCCTTAGGGATCAGTTTTCCGGTTACTCTGCAAACTCCGTACGTTTTATTTTCAATTCTTATAAGAGCATTTCTAAGATCGCGTACGAATTTTTCCTGTCTTCCTGCTAAAATAGAATTCTGTTCTTTGCTCAACGTTTCTGCACCTTCCTCAAATGCTTTGAATGTAGGTGAGGTATCATCAGTCCCATTATTCTGGTCGTTGATAAAACTCTCTCTGATCAGTTGTAAATCTTTTTCAGCTTTCTCTATTTTTTCCTTAATGATCGCTTTAAACTCTTGTAAATCAGCATCACTGTATCTTACTCTTTCGTCTGACATGTTCGTTTCTCTTTTTTAATAAAATTATGAAATGGAATTTAAAAAACAATAACTATATGTTAATTTTTTTCAACATTTATCTTAAAATTAACCTCATCTATTTCGATTTCGTTAAAATTTGAAAGTGAAGATACAATTTCTATTTTATTTGACAAGACCTCCGATGAAATATATTCTTCATTTTTCTGAATATCACTCAGGAAAGGAGCGTTTTCTTCCAAGAAAATATTGATTCTGTCTGTCAAATCGAAATCCTTCTCTTTTCGCAGGTTCTGAACTCTGTTGATGAATTCTCTTGCGATACCTTCAGATTTTAATTCATCTGTGAGTGTCAAATCTAATGCCACAGTTGTTTTTCCGTCGGAAGTTACCGTCCATCCCGGAATATCTTTAGTTGAAATTTCAACATCATCAAGCGTAATTTCGTACCCTTGAATGTCTAATTTTCCTTCTTTTTCTAAACCTGAAATTTGCTCTGCAGTAAGATTTGAAATTTCTCCTCCAACTGTTTTCATATCTTTTCCAAGTCTTGAACCTAGTGTTTTGAAATTCGGTTTTATCTGTTTTACAATTAAATGAGATGCTTCTTCCGCATTGATTAATTGCAATTCTTTAACATTTACTTCTTGTTTAATTAATTCTGCAACCGCCGAGATTTGTTCTTCTACTTTAGAATCCAAAACAGGAATTAAAACTTTCTGTAACGGTTGACGAACTTTTATGTTTTCTTTCTTTCTCAGTGAGAAAACCATACTTGTAATACTCTGAGCCAAGTGCGTTTTTTCAACCAGATCTTCATCGATCAAGCTTTCATCAGCAATCGGGAAATCTGTCAGGTGAATAGATTCACTGTTTTCCTTTCCTGTTACCTTATTAAGATCCTGATACAATTGATCCATAAAGAACGGAGCGATTGGTGCAGATAATTTTGCTACAGTTTCAAGACAAGTATATAAAGTCTGGTAAGCAGAGATTTTATCTTCCGAATAATCTCCTTTCCAAAAACGTCTTCTGCATAATCTTACGTACCAGTTACTTAAGTTATCGTTCACAAATGTGTTGATTGCTCTTGCGACTCTTGTCGGTTCGTAATCTTCGTAGAATGCTTTTACTTCCTTGATTAATAAATTTAATTCAGACAAAATCCATCTGTCGATTTCAGGTCTGTTTTCAACCTCTTTTTCAGAATAATTAAATCCGTCAACATTGGCGTACAAAGCAAAGAATGAATAGGTGTTGTACAATGTTCCGAAGAATTTTCTTCTAACTTCATCAATTCCTTCGCTGTCAAATTTTAGGTTTTCCCAAGGATTTGCATTCGAAACCATGTACCAACGCGTTGCATCCGGTCCATAATTAGCTAAAGTTTCAAAAGGGTCAACTGCATTTCCTTTGGATTTTGACATTTTCACCCCGTTTTTATCCAAAACAAGACCGTTACTCATTACATTTTTATAAGCAACTGAGTCAAAAACTGCCGTTCCGATCGCATGAAGTGTGTAGAACCAACCACGAGTCTGGTCAACTCCTTCCGCAATGAAATCTGCTGGGAATGCTTTATGAGTATCAATTAATTCTTTATTCTCAAAAGGATAATGCAACTGCGCATAAGGCATCGAACCTGAATCGAACCAAACGTCGATCAAGTCACTCTCACGGTTCATTTCTCTTCCTGAAGCCGAAACTAAAACAATTTTATCAACGATATTTTTGTGCAGATCAACCAAAGAATAATTTTCTTCAGACATATTTCCGATCTCAAAATCTTTGAATGGATTTTCTGTCATGAATCCTGCTTCGATAGATTTTTCGATCTCGTTGTACAATTCTTCTACAGAACCGATGATGATTTCTTCTTTCAAATCTTCAGTTCTCCAGATTGGCAACGGGATTCCCCAATATCTTGAACGGGAAAGGTTCCAGTCGTTTACATTTTCCAACCAATTGCCGAAACGTCCTTCTCCGGTAGATTTTGGTTTCCAGTTGATTCCTTTGTTTAATTCAACCAATCTGTCTTTTACAGCAGTCATTTTAACGAACCAAGAATCCAACGGATAATATAACAACGGCTCATCAGTTCTCCAGCTGTGTGGATAACTGTGAACGTATTTTTCAACTTTAAAAGCTTTATTTTCTTCTTTTAAACGGATAGCAATTTCAACATCGACAGACTTTTCAGGGGCTGTTCCTGCATCATAATATTCATTTTTTACATATTTACCGGCAAAATCTCCCATGTGAGCCGTAAATTTCCCTTGTAAATTCACCAAAGGAATAGGATTTCCGTTTTCATTTAAAACCAGCATCGGCGGAACTTCAGGAGTAGCTTCTTTTGCTACTTTCGCATCATCAGCTCCAAAAGTCGGCGCTGTATGAACGATACCTGTTCCGTCTTCTGTCGTAACGAAGTCTCCTGAAATTACTCTGAAAGCATTTTCCGGATTTTGGTAAGGTAAAGCATAAGGCAATAATTGCTCATATTTAATTCCAACCAAATCAGAACCTTTGAATTCTGCTAGAATTTTGAAAGGAATTACTTTGCTTTCTGAAGTATAATTGACGAAATCTTCATCTGTTCCTTCACTGAATTTCTTTCCAAATTGTTTTCCAACCAAAGGTTTAGCCAAAACAATATTAATCGGCTCAAAAGTATATTGATTGAAAGTTTTTACTAAAACATAATCGATTTTTGGTCCTACAGTCAAAGCCGTGTTAGAAGGCAACGTCCAAGGAGTTGTCGTCCACGCTAAGAAATGTACATCTCCAAAACCTTGTAAAAATGAAGGTAATGTTTCCGGTAATGTCTTGAACTGCGCAACAATTGTTGTATCGGAAACGTCACGGTAAGCTCCGGGTTGGTTAACTTCGTGTGAAGAAAGTCCTGTTCCTGCTTTTGGAGAATAAGGCTGAATTGTGTAACCTTTGTATAATAATCCTTTATCATACAATTGCTTCAGCAACCACCAAACCGTTTCCATATATTTTGACTTATACGTGATATACGGATCTTCAAGATCTACCCAATATCCGATTTTCTCGGTAAGGTTGTTCCAAACATCGGTGTAACGCATTACCGCTTCACGACATGCCTGATTGTAATCTTCAATAGAAATTTTTTTGCCAATATCTTCTTTAGTGATTCCTAATTCTTTTTCTACGCCTAGCTCCACAGGAAGTCCGTGTGTATCCCAACCCGCTTTACGGAAAACCTGTTTCCCGTTTTGAGTCTGATAACGACAGAAGATATCCTTTAATGCTCTAGCCATAACGTGGTGAATTCCGGGCATACCGTTTGCTGAAGGCGGACCTTCATAAAAAACAAACTCAGGTTTCCCCTCACGAATCTCAACACTCTTATTGAAGGTTTTATTTTGTTTCCAAAATTCCGCTACATTCTCTGCTACGTCAATAAGGTTGAGGTTTTTGTATTCTTTAAATTGGCTCATTGTAATATATCAATATCGTTGATTAATTAAGTTGGCAAATTTACTAAAATTTGTCGGTTTATAATATATGTTTTATTTTGAGATTTTGTATTAAAAAGTTCTGTTTCAGAAATATATATGTTTGAATGATTTTCTCCCACAGATTTCACGGATTTTCACAGATGATTGCGCATATTATTAAGCGCAAAGTTTAATTATATTTTAAACGAAAACATCTGTGAAAATCCGTGAAATCTGTGGGAAATAAAAATAAAATTGAGTAACTTTAAATAACACCTAAAACCATTTGTATGAAATTCTTTTCACGATTACTATTCATTGTTTGCTTTCTTATCGGAATGATAACACAAGCTCAAAATAATTATCCACAGAATTATTTTCGAAACCCTTTAAATATTCCGATTAATCTTGCTGCTAATTTCGGAGCGGTTCGTTCCAATCATTTTCACATGGGATTGGATATTCGAACCAACAGTCAGGAAAACTTACCCGTAGTTGCAGCTGCAGATGGTTACGTAAGCCGAATAAAAGTGGAAAGATATGGTTTCGGGAATGCGGTTTATGTCACTCATTCGAATGGTTACACTACACTTTACGCTCATTTAAATAAATATTTCGATAAGCTCGATGAATTTGTAAAAGAAAAACAATACAAAGACGAAAAATGGGAACAGGATATTACGTTTTCACCGAATCAGTTTCCTGTGACGAAAGGCGAACCAATTGCGTTGAGCGGAAATACAGGAGGTTCTGCAGGTCCGCATTTACATTTTGAAATCAGGGATACAAAAACAGAAGAATGTATCAATCCGTTGCTTTTTGGTTTTGATATTCCAGATAATATTGCACCAATTATCAGTGGATTGTATTGGTACGACCGACGTTTCAGTACGTATGAACCCGGAGCGAAGGGAATTGCTGTGAAAAAAGCAGGAAACGTTTATACATCTAATGTTATTCAGGTGAATTCTCCGTCAATTAGTTTTGCGATAAAAGCGGTGGATAAAGCCAATAAAGGTTTTAATCTGGGAATTTATGATGCAGAATTATTGATGGATGGCAAATTGGTTTACAGTTTTAAAATTGATAAAATACATTATGACGATACGCGTTACATTAACGGTTGTGTCGATTATACAAAGTTTGTCAAAGATAAAATGAGCATTCAGCATTTATCAACGTTGCCGGGAATGAAATTACAAAATTACAGTTCAGGCTCCGATGGGATTATCAATCTTCAGGATAACGAGATTCATACTATTGAAATTATTTTAAAAGATGTCAACGGAAACACAAGCCGATTGACAACAAAAGTTCAGTTCAATAAAGAGTCAGATAAAATTTCATCGAATGATAAAACAGTAAAACCAAACGAAGCAAAAACGATTAAAACAGAGAATGCAGAAATTAATTTGAGTAAAAATGCAATGTATGATGCCGTGAATTTTAATATGTATGAAAAACCCGATACTGAAGCGGTTTCAAATGCTATTGTTTTAAATAATCCATACATTCCGATTCATGATTTTTATACTTTAAAAATTAAGACCAACAGAAAATTATCCAACGAAGAAAAAGATAAAACCGTTATAGAACTCAATTACGGAAGCGATAAAAATATCATCAAACCAAAATGGAGTGGCGATTGGGCAGAAGGACAATTCAACAGATCAGGAACAACACGATTGTTATTGGATAATACTTTGCCTTCTGTTTCTCCAAACTGGAAAGAAGGAGTAATGGTAACCGCAAATTCATTAAGGCTAAAAGGAACAACAAAAATCGGTGACGTTGAATCGTTCCGTGCAGAATTGGATGGAAAATGGCTTCGTTTTTCTCGCGTAAAAGATGATTTTGTTTATGTTTTCGATGAGAAATGCCCGAAAGATTCTGGTTTGCATACATTGAAAGTGATAACAGTCAATAGTGCTGGAAATGCAAACACGCAGACTTTTACTTTTCAGAGATAATTTTATTTAAACACAAATGACACAAATATTTCCACAAATAAACACAAAAGTAAAAACACAATCATCTATGAAAATTTATGTAATATGTGGGAGAAATATTTTTAACGCAAAGTTTTAATTTTATTGATAATTAAATTCAAGTGAGCAAAGAAGAATCAACAAGTTGATTTGATGAAGCTGTATTTTCAAGCTTCGCGCAGCAAATTTATTTGCCTTTGCCTTCTAAAATCAATAGTATGAATAAATTAATCTTTGCGTTTAAATTAAACACAAATACCACAAATATTTCCACAAATAATCACGAAGTAAAAACACAGTCATCTGTGAAAATTTGTGTAATCTGTGGGAGATTTTTTTTAAAGCAAAGTTTTAATTTAATAAACAATTTCAAGTGAGCCAAGAAGAATCAACAAGTTGATTTGATGAAGCTGTATTTTCAAGCTTCGCGCAGCAAAGTTATTTGCCTTTGCCTTCTAAAATCAATAGTATGAATAAATTAATCTTTGCGTTTAATTAAACACAAATAGCACGAATATTTACACAAATAATCACGAATTAAAACACACTCATCTGTGAAAATTTGTGTAATCTGTGGGAGAAATTTTTAATAACCCGATCTTTTAATTTTAATTAAATAAATTTGTCCTTTAAAAATAAAGCCATTGGAATTCTATCCATCAATCGAAAAATCAGATATTCAGGAAATAAAAAAGTTTCAGGAGCAAAAACTTCAGGAGCTTTTAACGTATCTTGAAAACAATTCACCTTTTTATCAGAAATTATTTAAGGAAAACAAAATCAATATTACTGATATTCAGACGTTGGAAGATTTGCAGAAAATCCCGACGACAACCAAGAATGATATTCAGCAGAATAATGATGATTTTTTCTGCATCACTCCCGATAAAATTGTCGATTACAGCACAACTTCAGGAACGTTGGGCGATCCCGTAACTTTCGGATTATCCGACAACGACCTTGAAAGGTTGGCTTACAACGAAGCAATTTCTTTTGTGTGTGCAGGAGTTCAGAAAGGAGATGTCGTACAGATGATTACAACCATTGATAAAAGATTTATGGCTGGTTTAGCTTATTTTTTAGGGTTGAGAAAAATGGGCGCAAGTGTTGTCAGAATGGGTCCTGGAATTCCCGAATTGCAGTGGGATTCTATTTTTAGATATAAACCAAAATATCTGATCACGGTTCCATCGTTTTTGTTGAAAATGATCGATTATGCCGAAAAACATGGAGTAGATTATAAAAATTCCAGTGTTTATGGGGCAGTTTGTATTGGTGAAAGCATCAAAAATCAGGATTTTACAGATAATATTTTGTCTCAAAAGATCAAAGAAAAGTGGGATATTAAATTATTCTCAACCTATGCTTCCACAGAAATGAGCACGGCTTTTACGGAATGCGAACATCAAATCGGAGGACATCAACATCCGGAATTAATCATCACAGAAATTCTTGATGACAATGGAAACCTTGTTCAGGAAGGCGAAAGCGGGGAATTAACGATTACAACGTTGGGCGTTGAAGCGCTTCCTTTGTTAAGATTCAAAACGGGAGATATTGTAAAAGCACATTACGAACCTTGTGAATGCGGAAGAAATACAATGAGGTTGGGTCCTGTTGTCGGGCGAAAACAGCAGATGATAAAATATAAAGGAACGACTTTGTATCCGCCTGCAATGAATGATATTTTAAATGATTTTAATAATATTTTGTGCTATCAGATCGTTATTCAGTCGAATGAAATCGGGTTGGATGAAATTATCATTAAAATAAGTACAGACAGCGATTCTGAAAATTTTGTAAGTGAAGTAAGAGACCATTTTCGTGCAAAATTAAGAGTAAGTCCGAAAATTGAGATCGTTGATTTTGATGTTTTGTCTAAAGTTGTCTTTAATCCTAACAGCAGAAAACCGATTACATTTATAGATTTAAGATAAAAAGCAAACACAAATGACAATGAAAAAAACATTATTTCTATTCTTAATAACTCTTTCGACATGCTTAATGGCTCAAAGGGTAAAGGTAATTTCAGGAGATTATAATTTTTTGAAAGGTGAGAAATTTTTAAAAGTTGTTTTCAAATTTGAAGGAGTAACTTTTGCCAAGAAAAAAATCACAGAAGATCAATATATTGCCGAAAGAATGGAAGATATTGAGAAAACAGACGGAAAAGAAGAAGCGGAAAAATGGAAAAAAGATTGGGAATATTCTAAAGACAAAACTTTTCAGGATAAATTTCTGGCTTCATGGAATAAAAATACTAAAATCGAAGCTTCCACAAATTTTGAAAAAACAAAATATACACTAATTGTAGAGCCAACTTGGATTTTTCAAGGATGGTTTGCCGGAATAATGAATGATCCTGCTCTGTTGAATACACGAATGAGTTTTGTAGAAACAGATAATCCAAGCCATGTCTTAATGGTAGTTGAAGGAATAAAAGCAACAGGCGACAACGTCATCGGAATTCCTAATAACAACGACAGGATTGCAGAATGTTATGCGAAAACTTCAAAAATGCTTGCCCTGAAAGTTGATCATTACGTTAATAAAAAATAAACAAAAACGGTCTGAAAATCTCAGACCATTTTTTATGATTGTATTTTTTCTGTTTT
Organism: Chryseobacterium ginsenosidimutans; assembly: GCF_024807225.1. Classification (GTDB taxonomy): domain Bacteria; phylum Bacteroidota; class Bacteroidia; order Flavobacteriales; family Weeksellaceae; genus Chryseobacterium; species Chryseobacterium ginsenosidimutans. Next base: position 58,972 of record NZ_JANUCO010000001.1, on the reverse strand, counting down.
AATAAATTCTGCGAGATTCTTGATCGCGGTATCGTGTATTCTCACAAATGTATTTTTTTTATCCCAAACATAACCTGCTAGAACAGCGCAAATTTTTCTTTTAACATCAGGATTTTCGGGTTGATGGAAAAATAATTCCTGAAGATTTCCGGTGTACCATTCTTTTACATACGTCGTGAAAACATCAACACCGTATAAAATATAATCGGCGAATTCTGTTTGCCAGTCAACCTTTTCACCGTTCAGTTGTCTTATTGCCAATTTCGCGGCCGTCATTCCGCCTTCCGTTGCAAAAGCCATTCCCGATGAGAAAACCGGATCTAAGAATTCCGAAGCATTTCCCGTTAACGCAAATCCGTCTCCGAATAATTGTTTAACCGAACAAGAATAGTCTTTCAAATGTTTTGGTTCAAAAAGGAAATCTACATCTCCGAAACGTTTTACATAATAATCAGAAAGTGAAATCGCTTTTTTCAACGCTTCCATTGTGTCTCCGTTTTCAGATAATTTATCGATATATTCAGTCGGACCGACAATTCCTACACTCGTGTTTCCATTAGAAAAAGGAATTACCCAAAGCCAGACTTCAGTTTCTATAATATCAAAAGAAATCAATGTTCCTTCCGTGCCTTCTTCTCTGTTACTATCTTTTACATGAGAAAAAATGGCAGAATGTGGAGATAGTTTTGAAGGTTTTTCTAAATCTAAAAGACGAGGCAAAACTCTTCCGTAACCACTGGAATCGATCACGAATTTGGCATGAATTTCCTTCGTTTCGCCGTTTTTGTTTTTTACGGTGGTGATAGAATCTGTTCCGTTAAATTCAATACCGATCACTTCAGTTTCAAATTCAAGGTCTATTCCTTTATTAATAACTTCTTGAGCAAGAGCATTATCAAAATCAGCTCTCGGAAACCTGCCACGTCCAGTCCCATCCTTCTCCGAATTTGTTACTAAAATCAAAAATGCAGACTTCGTTGCCACGTAAAAAACGAGCTCCCAATTTCTTTTCAAAGCCCATTTTATCCAAAGCGGGGAAAAGTCCTGCCTCGTCAAAATGGTCCATTACTCTTGGAATCAAGCTTTCGCCTACAACCAGTCTTGGAAATTTTGTCTTTTCAACAACTTTTACGTTGATATTGTTCTTCTTTAAGTATGAAGAAGATACGCAACCCGACGGTCCGGCGCCGATTACGAGAACATCAACAAATTCTTTGCTCATCTTTGATTTTTTATTTTAATAATAACTTCTATCTTTGCCGCAAAATTAATGACAATTAATTAATAATTACAAAATTATCTATTATTACTTTTAATTAATGAAAATAAATAACTTTTTAGAACTGAGTGACTTTAAAAAAATCATCATTGAGAATGAAAAAATAGAACTGGATGAAACACTTCTTGCCAGAGTGGATAAAAGTTTTCATTTCTTAAAGGATTTTTCCAAAAATAAAGTAATATATGGTGTGAATACCGGTTTCGGACCGATGGCACAGTTCAAAATCAGTGATGAAGACACGCATCAATTACAATATAATTTAATAAGAAGCCATTCTTCAGGAATCGGAAATCCGCTTCCTCCGACAGAAGTGAAAGCTTGTATGTTGGCAAGATTGAATACCTTATCTCTAGGAAATTCGGGAGTTCATCATTCTGTAATTAATTTACTTAAAGAATTAATAAACAGAGATATTACACCGTTGATCTTCGAACACGGAGGTGTGGGTGCGAGTGGTGATTTGGTTCAGTTGGCGCATTTGGCTTTGGTCTTAATTGGCGAAGGCGAAGTTTTCTATAAAGGAGAAAGAAAATCGACAAAGGAAGTTTTCGAAATCGAAGGTTTAGAACCCATTCAAGTTGAAATTCGTGAAGGGTTGGCTTTAATGAACGGAACTTCTGTGATGTCAGGAATTGGCATTGTTAATGCATACAAAGCCAATCAATTAACTGATATTTCCATAAAATTATCTTGTGCAATTAATGAAATTGTTCAGGCGTACGACGATCATTTATCGGAAGCTTTGAACGGAACGAAATTGCACACGGGTCAGCAAAAAATCGCCGCAAGAATGCGCGAACATTTGTCTGACAGTCAATTGATCAGAAAAAGAGCAGACCATTTATATACTCATTTTGAGGAACAAGAAAAGGTCTTCAAAGAAAAAGTTCAGGAATATTATTCTTTAAGATGTGTTCCGCAGATTTTAGGACCTGTTTTAGATACGTTGGAATACACGGAGAAAGTGTTGGAAAACGAAATCAATTCAGCGAATGATAATCCGATCATAGATGTTGAAAATCAGCACGTTTACCACGGTGGGAACTTCCACGGAGATTATATTTCTCTGGAAATGGATAAGTTGAAAATCGTTGTTACTAAATTAACAATGCTTGCCGAAAGACAATTAAACTATTTGTTGAATGCTAAAATCAACGAAATCTTGCCTCCTTTTGTAAATTTAGGTAAATTAGGTTTCAATTTCGGGATGCAGGGTGTTCAGTTTACGGCAACTTCCACAACGGCGGAAAGTCAGATGTTATCAAACCCGATGTATGTTCACAGCATACCTAATAATAATGATAATCAGGATATTGTAAGCATGGGAACGAATGCTGCAGTAATTTGCAGAAAGGTAATCGACAATGCTTTTGAAGTGTTGGCGATTGAAGCGATCACGATTATTCAGGCGATTGAATATCTTGATTTTAAAGATAAAGTCTCATCATCAACAAAAGAATTGTACGATGAAATAAGAAAGATCATTCCTGCGTTCTCAGATGATATGGTAATGTATCCGTATTTGGAGAAAGTAAAACAATATCTTAAAAATACAAAATAAATGAAAAAAGGGCTGATTTTGTTTCTGTTAGCTTTAGGACAAATATTTTTTGCCCAGGAATTAGCTTTGGTAAAAGAAAAGTCGAAAATCGGATATATTGATAAATCCGGAAACTACGTTATTGAACCAAGTTTCGACACCGCAAAAAGTTTTTCGGACGGTTTAGCGGCTGTGAAAATAAGGCAACTTTGGGGATTCATCGGGAAAGACGGTAAAATGGTTATCGAGCCTTCTTTTACCAACGTAAAAGAATTCAATGACGGAATTTGCATCGTCGAAAAAGACGGAGCATGGATGTACATCAATAAAAAAGGTGAAAAACTGACAATGCCTTCTTCGGAAAAGCTCTATGATTTTAATAATGGGTTGGCTTTCATGAAAATCAATGATAAAATCGGAGCATTCAATACCAATGGCAAAGTTGTGATTCGTGAGGAATATGACATCATCAAACCTTTTCAAAATGGTTTTGCAAGAGCTTCTAAAGATACCCGTTGGGGAATTATTGATTCAAAAGGAAATGTAATTGTTCCTTTTGAATATGGTGATATCGGAGAATATGCAGATGGAACAACTTGGGCTAAGAAAGGAAGCTTATACGGAATTATTGACGGAAAAGAGTTTAAAATCATGGATGAGGTTGATCGAATCTGGGATTTTGAAGGTCAGTTAATGACTTACGCCCGAAAAAATAATAAAGTAGGATTTGTAGATAAAACAGGAAACTGGATTATTGAACCAAAATTTGATAAGGCAAGAAGTTTTAATCAAAATTTGGCTCCGGTTGCAGTAGGCAGTAAGTGGGGATATATTGATACAACAGGAAATTTTGTCGTAGAACCAATGTACAGCGATGCTGAAGTTTTCAGCGATGATAATCTTGCTCCGGTAAGAGGAAAAGGTTGGGGATTTATCGATAAGACCGGGAAATTAGTTATTCCGATGGGATACGAGATCTCGTCAAGCTTCGGTTTCGGACAGAAAAATAAAGGCTTTAATCAAGGTGTTTCCAGAATAAAGAAAGGTGGAAAATGGGGATTTGTTGATACATCTGGAAATCTATTAGGAGATAAATGGTTCTACAATGCCGAACTTTTTCAAAATTAAAAACTAATACTAAGACATGAAATGTGCAATTATAACAGGGGGATCCCGAGGAATTGGAAGGGCAATCTGTATAAAACTGGCGGAAGAAAAAAATTATCATATTTTAATTAATTATACTTCAAACGAAACGGCAGCAAAGGAAACGTTGGCGAAAGTTGAAGAATTGGGTTTCTACAGGTGAAATTCTTAAATTCGATGTAGGAAATGCCGAAGAAACGCTTAAAGTTTTAGGAGAATGGCAGGAAAACAACCCGAAAGCTATTGTTGAAGTGATCGTAAATAATGCCGGAATCACAAGAGACGGCTTATTCATGTGGATGCCGAGTGAAGATTGGAACGCGGTGATTAACACGAGTTTAAATGGTTTTTTCAACGTAACGAATTTCTTTATTCAAAAATTGTTGCGTAATAAATACGGCAGAATTATCAATATGGTTTCTGTTTCCGGAGTGAAAGGAACGGCAGGACAAACCAATTATTCTGCAGCAAAAGGCGCCTTAGTTGGAGCTACAAAAGCTTTGGCTCAGGAAGTGGCGAAAAGAAATATCACTGTAAATGCAGTTGCACCGGGATTCATCAAAACGGATATGACTCAGGATTTTAACGAAGATGAATTGAAGGCAATGATTCCCGCGAACAGATTTGGTGAAGCAGAAGAAGTGGCAGATTTAGTTGCATTTTTAGCTTCCAGAAAATCATCGTACATTACAGGTGAAGTGATTAATATCAACGGCGGAATCTACTCCTAATTAATGTAACAATATACCAATGTACCGATATACCAATGAATAACAACGTGGGTTTGCGATTGTTACATTGTTAGATTGATACATTGTTAAATTTATAAAGATGGAAAATAGGGTTGTAATTACTGGAATGGGAATTTATTCCTGCATCGGAACTTCTTTGGACGAGGTGAAAGAATCGTTATTTCAAGGAAAATCCGGGATTGTTTTGGTGGATGAAAGAAAAGAATTTGGTTTCAGATCAGGATTATCGGGTGTTGTTCCGAAGCCTGACTTAAAAAATCTTTTGAACAGAAGGCAACGTGTAAGCATGGGCGAAGAAAGCGAATATGCTTATATTGCCACGCTTAATGCTTTAAAACAGGCAAATATAGACCAGGACTTCCTAGACAACAATGAAGTCGGTATTTTATACGGAAACGACAGTGTTTCTCAGGCAGTGGTAGAATCTATCGACATTGCAAGAGAAAAAAAAGATACTACTTTGATGGGCTCAGGAGCGATTTTCAAATCGATGAACTCTACAGTTACGATGAATCTTTCCACGATCTTTAAGTTAAGAGGAATCAATTTAACCATCAGCGCGGCTTGTGCAAGCGGTTCTCATTCTTTGGGACTCGCTTATATGATGATTAAAAACGGTTTTCAGGATTTGATTGTTTGTGGAGGAGCTCAGGAAACCAACAAATATTCGATGGCGAGTTTTGACGGATTGGGCGTTTTTTCTGTGAGAGAAGACGAACCTACAAAAGCTTCAAGACCTTTCGATAAAGATAGAGACGGCTTAATTCCGAGTGGAGGAGCGGCATCTTTAATTGTCGAAAGCTTAGAATCTGCACAAAGAAGAGGCGCAACTATTTTAGCTGAAATTGTAGGGTATGGCTTTTCTTCAAACGGCGGACATATTTCTACACCCAATGTAGACGGACCGGCTTTAGCTATGAAAAGAGCACTGCAACAGTCTGGTTTACAGGTGAAAGATATTGATTATATTAATGCTCACGCGACGTCCACACCGCTTGGTGATGCGAATGAAGCGAAAGCGATTTACGAAATTTTCGGGAATGAAGTTCCGGTGAGTTTCTACAAAATCGATGACCGGTCACGAATGTTGGATGGCGGGTGCAAGTGAAGTTATTTACTCGATTTTGATGATGCAAAATGATTTCGTTGCTCCGAATATCAATCTGGAAAATCCTGATGATGAGGCGAAAAAGATAAATTTAGTCGCCAAAACAAAAAGTCAAAAAATTGACGTATTTTTGTCGAATTCTTTCGGATTTGGGGGAACCAATTCCGCATTAATCGTTAAAAAATTTAATTAAAAACATGGAAAGGGAGAAAATTATTGCTATTGTGAACGATTTTTTAGTAAATGAATTCGAAGTAGACGGCGATGAGATCAGCAATGAAGCAAACTTAAAAACGACTTTAGGCTTAGACAGCTTAGATTATATTGATATGGTTGTGGTGATTGAATCTAATTTCGGAGTGAAATTGGGTGAAGCTGACTTCAAGAAAATGATCACTTTCGCTGATTTCTATTCAACGATCGAGAACAAAATTGCTGAGAAAAACGCATAATTATCGATTAAAATTTACTCTAAATTAAAAATAACAATATACCAATTTAACAGTTTAGCAATGCTTTTTTAAGTCTAATCAATTGTTACACTGTTAAATTGATACATTGCTAAATTAAAACTATGAACAAGTGGAAAGGTAAATCTAAAGGCACCATATTGGGTTATAAAATATTTGTCTGGTGTATTAGAAATATTGGTATCCGAAGTTCGTATTTTGTGCTTTATTTCGTTGCAACGTATTACTTTATATTTGAGAAAAAGAGCAATCAGTACATTTCATATTACTTCAAAAGGCGACTGAATTACAGTTTCTGGAAAACAAAAATCTCTGTTTTTAAAAGTTATTTCACTTTCGGAAAAGTTTTGATAGACAAAACGGCTATTTCCGCAGGATTAAGAGATAAATATACCTACGAATTCGACGGTGTCGAAAACCTCAAAAATCTTTTAGAAGAAAAAAAAGGCGGCGTTTTAATTAGCGCCCACATCGGGAATTTTGAAATTGCAGAACATTTTTTTGCAGATATTGATTTTGATTGTCAGATTAATTTAGTCACAACAGATCAGGAAGTTACCGTCATTAAAGAATATCTTGAAAGCGTTACCGTTAAAAAAAGCAACATCAAATTCATCTATGTAAAAGACGATATGTCGCATATTTTCGACATCAATGAAGCGTTGTCGAAAAATGAATTGATTTGTTTTACCGGCGACCGTTATTTTGAAGGCTCAAAATTTCTGGAAGGAGATCTTCTCGGGAAAAGTACAAAATTTCCGGCAGGTCCTTTCCTTATTGCGTCCAGACTGGGCGTTCCTGTTGTGTATGTTTATGTAATGAAAGAAAATAACCTTCATTATCACTTATTTGCAAGAGTCGCTCAGCAAGTCAAAAAACGTGATGCACAAGGACTTTTGAATTCTTACACCCAAAATCTGGAGTCCATGATTAAAAAATATCCCCTTCAATGGTTCAATTACTTTGATTTTTGGGATGATATGGATTAATTTCCTACTTTTACTCCCGAAAAACTAATATTTAAAACTCAAACCCATTAAGATTATTTAGAATTAATTATTCAGTTTTAATTTGTACCTAATTGCTATCTCAAAGTTTGTCATTCCGTAGGAATCTAAGCGATGTTGAAATGCTTTCAGTAAGACAAAAGAGAACTTATATAGCTTTTAATTCCCAAATTTCTTACCTTTAAAGAAAACGCATTTTCTCCATTGAAAAAAGAATACGACATACTTGTAATCGGTAGCGGATTGGGAGGTCTTGTTTCGGCTCTAATTTTGGCGAAAGAAGGCTTGAAAGTCTGTGTCCTGGAGAAAAATAATCAATACGGAGGAAACTTACAGACCTTTTCCCGCGACAAACTTATTTTCGATACCGGAGTTCATTATTTGGGCGGACTTTCAAAAGGGCAAAACCTCCATCAGTATTTTTCTTATCTGGAAATTATGGATGATCTTGAAATCCAGCAAATGGATGAAAACGGCTATGATAAAATCACTTTTGGAGACGATGAAATCGAATATCCTCATGCTCAAGGGTATGAAAATTTTGTTGAACAGTTGTCTCAGTATTTTCCTGAAGAAAGAGAAAATTTAGAAGATTATTGCGAAGAAATTCAGCGGGTTTGCAGTCAGTTTCCGAGATATAATGTGGTGGGAAAAGATAATTACAACGAAGAAATTCTCCATCTCAATACAAAAAGATTCATCGAATCGATTACTTCTAATCAAAAGCTGCAATCGGTTTTATTAGGTTCAAATTTCCTGTATGCGGGAGATTCAGAGAATATTCCGTTTTACGTTCATGCTTTGACGGTGAATTCTTACATTCAAAGTGCTTATAAATGCATAAAAGGCGGAAGCCAGATTTCAAAATTACTGATTCGAAAGCTTCGCCAATACGGAGCAGAAGTACATAAACATGCTGAAGTTTCGGAATTTGTTTTTAATGAAAATAATACATTAACAGGTGCGAAAACCAAATCAGGAAAAGAATATTCCGCAAAACAGATCATTTCAAATATTGAGATCCGTTCGACGATTAAACTGATTGGTGAAGCTTATTTAAAAAAATCCTTTTTAAACAGAGTACTGAGTTGGGAACCTGTTCCTTCATGTTTCAGTGTTTATTTTGTGCTGAAATCTCAGTCTATTCCGAATTTTAATTATAATATTTATCATTATTCATCGGAAGAAACTGGTTTGGAATGCCTATCAATACAAAAAAGAAAACTGGCCTGAAACCTATATGCTTTCTTCCACGCAATCGAAACATGATCCCGAATTTGCAGAAAGCTTAACCGCGATTTCGTACATGGATTTTGAGGAAGTGAAAGAATGGGAAAAAACCGTGAATACGGTTGCGGATGAACACGAAAGAGGAAAACAGTATGAAAAATTTAAACTGGAAAAAGCAGAAAAAATGATTGAGGCGCTGGAAAAGAAAATTCCGGATTTAAGAGACTCAATTAAGAAAATCTATACGTCTTCTCCGTTGTCTTACCGCGATTATATCGGAAGTTTCGAGGGGAATATGTACGGTTATGCCAAAAGTTCGGAAAACCCGCTGAAAACGATGGTTTCTCCACGTACAAAAATTAATAATCTGTTTCTCACAGGACAATCCGTCAATATGCACGGAATTTTGGGTTGTACAATCGGTGCGTTCAATACTTGCGCTGAAATGTTGGGAAAAAGCCTGATCGATGATCGATTGACACAAATGATTAATAAGAATAAAAGTGAAGAATAATATGTGGCGTACTGTCATTCAGAACAGAAGGAAGTGGAGTGAAGAATCTAATTTTCTAAAGACAGATTTCTCCTTTCTTCGAAATGACATTTGGAAGTTTTTATTAAGTATTTTTGTTATCTTCAATCTCACATCTTGTGGTGTCAGAAAATCAATAAAACACGTTCCTGACGTAAAACAATATTCATTAGAAATCCCGAAAGTCAGTAAAATCAACGATTCTACTTTTAGTTTTAATCAAAATTATCTGACAAAAAATAAACAGCAGCTTTGGGAATTGTATATCAAAGGGAATCCTTTGCAGTTGGGCTATAATAACGGAGCTTTGATGCAAAATTTAATGCAGAAACAGGAAGAAATCTTCTTTTCAAAGGTAGAAGGTTTTGTTCCTTCAAAGTTTAAGCAAAATTTATTACGTGGTTTTCTGAAATGGTACAACCGCAAAATGTATCTGAATGTAAGAGAAGATTATCAGGCAGAATTGTTCGGATTATCCCAATATTCATCGGATAAATATGATTTTATTGCCCCAAAGTATCTTCGAAGTTTATATTTACACGGCGCTCACGACATCGGTCATGCAATGCAGGATTTGATGGTTGTTGGTTGCACTTCTCTCGCAGTCTGGAACGAAAATACAGAAGACGGAGATTTGCTGATCGGAAGAAATTTTGACTTTTATGTGGGTGATGATTTTGCTAAAAATAAACTCGTCGAATTTGTAGAACCGGAAGACGGAATTCCTTATATGTCTGTAAGTTGGCCGGGAATGATCGGCGTCGTTTCGGGGATGAATAAAGAAGGAATTACAGTAACAATCAATGCGGGAAAATCGAAAATTCCGTTGACGGCAAAAACGCCTATTTCTTTGGTGACACGGGAAATTTTACAATATGCAAAAAATATTGATGAAGCTATTTCTATTGCCAAAAAGCGTAAAGTTTTTGTTTCCGAATCGATTCTTGTGGGAAGCGCGAACGATAAAAATGCAGTAATTATTGAAGTTTCTCCGGATAATTTTGGAGTCTATAAAGTTGAAAATACAAGCAGGGTTTTCTGTACAAATCATTTTCAGTCTGATGCTTACAAAGATGATAAAAGAAATCAAAAACATATTTTAGAAAGTCATTCTGAATACCGTTACGAAAAATTGCAGGAACTTTTAGAGGAAAACAAAAAATTGAATCCTGAAAAAATGGCTTCGATTCTAAGAGATAAATCGGGCTTAAAAGGGGAGAAGATCGGTTATGGAAATGAAAAGGCAATTAACCAATTACTGGCGCATCATGCGGTGATTTTTTCACCTCAGAAAAAACTGGTTTGGGTTTCTGCAAATCCGTATCAATTGGGAGAATTTGTCTGTTATGACCTGAATGAAATTTTTTCCGATAAAAGATTAAAAAAAGGCGAATTTGCCAAGTCAGATTTAAATATTGCGAAAGATCCTTTTGTAGATTCTCAGGATTTTAAAAATTATGAGGAATATAAAAAATTAAGTTCTCAAATTGAAGACGCTATTGATGATAAAGAAAAAGTGCTTTCAGAAGAATTTATCAATCATTATAAAAATTTAAACCCAGATTTTTGGTTGGTTTATTATCAAGCCGGAAAATATTATTTTAGTAAAAAAGAATATTCTAAAGCAAAAATTGACTTTGAAAAAGCTTTATCTAAAGAAATCACAACCGTTCCCGACAAAAAGAATGTTGAAAAATATTTGCAGAAAACAGTAAAAAAGTTAAAATGATTCCAAAAAGTATAAAGATTTTGTTTGCTGTCCCTTTTGTGATAATTGTTTGTTATTCTGTTTATTTAATCAATACATACAGCTCGATTCCTGATATTATTCCGATTCACGGATATTCAAAAAATACGGACGGGTTCGGAAGCAAAATGTTTCTGTTTTTACCGATTATCCTTAATCTTATTATTTTATTTTTCATTTGGCTGACTATTAAAAAGCCCGAAAGTTTCAAATTTCCCTATGAAATAAAAGAAGAAGATAAGGCAAAAACATATTATACCATACAGCTCGTTTTGGTAATTATGGCGATATTTGTAACGATTATTACAACACTTTTATTATTCTCGGATGTTGTTTATAAATAATGTATCATGAAGAAAATTTTAAGTTTATTTTTGATTTTTAGTGTATTATTTTCATTTGCTCAAAGTAAAAAAGAAGCAGGAAATGAGTTCATAAAAAATCTGTTTGTTGAAAAAAATGTAGAGAAAGCACATACTTTTTTCGATTCTTCAATTGCCGGACAGGTTTCTACAACAGATTTAAAATCTCTTGCAGACCAGCTTGAAGGACAATTGGGCGAACTTAAAAATATTCTTGAAGTGAATAATGAAAAAGATACGTATTATTTCTATTCAGAGTTTTCTAAGACAAAATTAGATATTCAGATCACATTTAATGAAAACAATAAAATCATCGGTTTTTATTTTACACCCCATAAAATTTTCGATAAAGAAGACGATAAAACTGCTTTGAAAATAAAAAGTGACGATATTGAGTTAAAAGGAACGCTTTTACAGCCAACGGAAAACAATCAGAAAAAATTAGTAATTCTTGTTCACGGTTCCGGACCGCAAGACAGAGATGAAACGATTGGTGAAAATAAGCCTTTCAAAGATATTGCTGAATACCTATTGAAAAACGGAATTTCTTCGTACAGATACGACAAAAGAACCTATTCACATCCTGAAACTTTCAACGATCAGTCTACCGTTGAGCAAGAAACGATCAATGATGCGGTAAATATTTCGAATTATTTTAAAAATAACGACAGTTTTAAAGGGTATCAGATTATTATTTTGGGACACAGTCAAGGTGCTTTTCTGATGCCGGAAATTGCTGAAAAAGCTCAGGTTTCAAAGTATGTTTTCATGGCTGGAAATGCAAGACCATTACAGAATTTATTGGTTGAACAGTATGAATACCTTCATAAAATAAATCCTTCCAATGTTTCTGAAAAAGATGTTCAGAATATGAAGAAACAAGTTGATTTCTTGAATTCTAATAAATTTAATCTAAATTCTCAAAAATCAGATCTTCCTTTGGAACAACCTGCCGCTTATTGGAAATATTTGGTTAATTATAAGCCTCTTGACGCTGTAAAATCAATCAAAGTGCCGATGTTTTTTGCACAAGGTGGAAGAGATTATCAGGTAACGGAAAAAGATTTTACCCTTTGGAAAAATCAGTTGAAAAATAATAAATCTGCGGAATTTAAATTTTATCCTACTTTGAGTCATTTATTTATAAAAGGTTCCGGAACGCCTTCTCCGAAAGATTATGAGATCAAAGGAAATGTGGATGAGGAATTTTTGAAGGATTTGACGCAGTTTATTTTAAAATAGATTCAAATTATTTTCATTTCATGTAATAAATTCTGTTTATGATTTTATAAGCGTTTGTGCTATTTTTATTGATTTATTCATTTTGTTTTAGCTGTTTAATTTTATTATTTTAATTGATTTTGCTTTTTTGATGTAAAATGTTTGGCGCTTACTAGTTTTATTATTTATATTCGTTTCCTTAAAACCATGGAAGCGAATGAGAAAAATATATTTTTTATCTCTTATCTTTTTATTAATGATTTTCTCTTGTAAAGATGATGAGAGAATGGAAGGAGTAAAGGTCGAAAGTTCTTTTGTTAATTTTGATATTAATGCAGTTCCTTATTCCAAATTATCTACTTATGCCTTTTTTAAAGGAGATCTTAAAAATTTAGATCCTGTCGATAAAGTAATTCCTTATGAACCTGCGAGTTCACTTTTTACCGATTATGCTTCAAAAAAGAGATTTATCTGGATGCCGCAAGATGTAAAAGCTACTTTTGATGCAGATGATAAAACGCTGAATTTTCCTATGGGAACGGTTTTGATTAAAAACTTTTATTACAACACCATACAACCCGGAAACACCACTAAAATTATCGAAACTCGATTAATGATCAAAAAATCAAGTGGTTGGATTTTTGCTGAATATTTATGGAATGATGATCAGACAGAAGCAAATTTAGTTACCGGAACCGACTTCACGAGCGGGAGTTCTAAAAATATTACATTCAAAAAAGATAATGGCGATGTGATTACAACTGATTATAGAATCCCTTCTGAAACAGAATGTTACGCCTGTCATAAATTAGATAACAAACCCGTTCCGATTGGTGTAAAGCCTCAAAACCTTAACGTAGCATACAATTATCCCAACGGACTGAAAAATCAGTTGCAAAAACTGGTGGATGAAGGTTATCTTCAGAGCTATCCTTCCAATATTGTTTCCACAGTGAATTATAAAGATACAAGTAAGCCTTTGGATATTCGTTTACGTTCTTATCTTGATATCAACTGTGCGCATTGTCATCAGGATAATGCACGCTGCGATTACCGGGCAATACGATTAAGCTTCAGCCAGACGACAAACTTGGCAAAATTAGGAGTCTGCATATTCGCAGATGAGCCTATAGATCCATCATTGGAAAGAATTATCACTCCCGGAAATCCTGGCAAATCTGTGATGCATTTCAGGTTGAGTTCTACTAATGAAAGCAACAGAATGCCTTTATTAGGAAGAACGATTGTTCATGATGAAGGTGTTGATCTTTTAAAACAATGGATTTCTGGATTAACTCAGAATTGTCCGTAAAAAATTGATAATAACAAAACTTATAACTCATGAAAAAAATATTCCCCCTTTTTTTCTTATTGTTAAATAGCACATGGATGTTTGCTCAGCTCACATGCGCCACAGCAGTTTCCCCTCAGTTTGGGAACAATCACTGCACCCGATGTTACAGGAGATGCGCCGACAACAGCCTGTTCTTTAGGTTCTTCCGGATCAAAAGGCTTATGGTATAAATATACTGCTACACAGAATAAAACGATTAGAGTAGCCACTTCAACTGCCGGACAAAATGCAGATACACGTTTGGTTGTATTTACAGGAAGCTGTACAGCATTAAGCTGCCTTACTGCTAATGATGATTTTGCAGGAACATTTTCTCAGGTTACCTTTAATGTAGTTGCCGGGACGACTTATTATATTGTATTTGATAATAAATATTCTTCCTTAGGCTTTAATATTACGCTTTCTGAAGTTGTTGTTGTGCCGGATCGCTTGTCTTTCACTTCACAATCAATATCAACAGGAGGAACTCTTAACAATTGTATTGTGGATATGAACGGAGACTATCTTGATGATATTGTTACCGTGGTAAGTCCTACTCAAATTAACATTTCTTACCAACAGACGGGTGGCGGATTTACCAATACGAGTTATACGGTTCCTACCACTACCATAACTCCGTCGTGGAGTATTGCTGCAGGAGATTATGATAATAACGGTTATAATGATCTTGTTTATGGTTCGGGAAGCGGAATTGCTTTTTTAAAGGCAAATTCAAACGGAACGGCTTATACTTCAGACAGGAAAACACAATCTTTTTTAGTTCAGAGAACCAATTTTATTGATATTAATAATGATGGAAAATTAGATGCTTTCATTTGTGATGATAACGCTCCGAACAGATATTATTTAAATGATGGTACGAATATGAATCATCATCAGGGAGGATTGGGAGATTTCCCTTCCGGCGGAAATTACGGTTCTATCTGGATCGATTATGATAATGACGGAGATATGGATCTCTATATTGCAAAATGTAGTGGAGGAGGTTCAGGTCCTGGTGGAAATATTGATGAACTGCACAAAAATAATGGAGATGGAACATTCACTAATGTTGCTCTTACGTCAAATATGGCGAATCCTACTCAGACATGGTCTGCAGCATGGGGAGACTTCAATAATGACGGATGGATGGACGCTGTGGTAGGAATTAATTCCACAAGCAATGGCTTAAGTAAAGTAATGAAAAATAACGGAGACGGAACATTTACGGATAAGTCGGTAGGTTCTGGTTATGATACGACCAATGCTTTAAGCAGAGAATATGTTGCGTATGATTTTGATAATGACGGATTTCTGGATGTTTTAGGAGCTAGTAATACGATCATGTTTGGAAATGGTGATTTTACGTTTGTTCCAAATGCAAGCGTCTATAATATTGATTACTATGACCGTCCCATCGGAGATTTAAATAACGATGGATTTTTAGATATTCAGAATGGTAATAACATTCTAATTAATGCCGGAAATACAAATAAATGGCTGAAAGTAACGCTGAAAGGAATACAAAGCAACAGAAACGGGATAGGAGCCAGAGTAGAAATCTATGGTGTATGGGGAAAACAAATCCGTGATATACAGAGCGGAATCGGATTCGGAAATATGAATACACTGAATGCACATTTCGGAATCGGTCAGGCTACAGCGATTACAAAGGTTGTCGTAAAATGGCCTTCAGGAATTGTGGATGTGATAAATAATGTAACACCAAATACAACATTACACGTCATAGAAGGAACATTCTTAGATGTGAAAGATGTTCAGACTTCTCAGGAAACATTCACGATTTATCCAAATCCGACGCATGATATCATCAATTTTAAAACGGCCAATAACTTTACTCCGGTAGAGGCAAAAGTATACGAAATGAGTGGGAGAATGGTTTTACAGACAAAAGTTGAACGAAATTCAATCTCTATCAGAGAGTTGAATACAGGTAATTATTTACTGATTTTAACGGATAAAAACGGTAAAACATATTCACAGAAAGTCACCAAGAAATAATAAAATTTTACTATAATTAATTACTGCAAGGTCGAAAGGCTTTGCAGTTTTTTATTAAAATTAATTATTATCCGGGCTCACTTTATTCAGAAAAAGAAAAGTGGCAATTCCAGAAATCGCAGACATCGCGGTTGCCAAAATGAAACTTCCGATAACGTATTGCAGAAGGTTGTTTTTTATTAATTCAAAATTCCATTCCTGACTTAGAATATTGCTTTCTCCGTGTACAAACGGCGATCCCAGAAACAATGCAGCAGCGATAATAAAAGGTATAAAAGGCGGTAAACTCACATTGGAAGCTACGAATGCCAATACTTTATTCAGCTTGAAAAGAACGGCAAGAGAAATCGTTAATAAAGTATGAAATCCCCAAAGAGGAGAAAAGCCGATAAAGACTCCAAGTGCGATAGAAAATGCCTTTGTACGGTTGGTTCCGTCGCTTTCCAGAACATCTTCTTTGATGAATCTTTTAAAACTTTTTTTTCTGAAATTATTCACGAAGTTTCTCGGAATAATATAAAGCAGAGTAATTGTCACCAAAATCGTATTTAGAATACTGATTCGGGTAAAATCCTTGAACGGTCTGAAATGAGAAACCCTTTCCGCAGGATCGTACAAAACTTTAATGGGAATGTTTTTTACGGGAACATGTCTCCACGCAGTTCGCACAATAATTTCAATCTCAAATTCAAATTTCGGCGTGAAATATTTCTTGGGAATTTTATGTAAAGGGTATAAGCGATAACCGGATTGCGTGTCTTCCAGCTTGATTCCTGTTTCAAACCAGAACCAGAAATTAGAAAAACGGTTTCCAAAACTGCTTTTCTTTGGGATTCCGTCCTGCGACATATTCCGGTTTCCGATTAATAAAATATCTTTTTCTTCCCCAAGCAAAGCTTCTACAAAAACAGGAATATCATCCGAATAATGCTGTCCGTCGGAATCGATGGTTATTGCATGATGATAACCGAGTTCTTTTGCCTTTCTGAAGCCGATTTTAAGACCGTTTCCTTTTCCTTTATTTTCCGGTAGATTAATGGTATTAATTTGAGGATATTCAAGAAGGATTTTTGAGGTAGAATCGGTAGAACCATCGTTTACAACAATAATATTTCCGGTATAGTCCAACACACCGTCGATCACTCTTTTCAGAGTTTTTTCGTTGTTATAAGTAGGAATTAAAATGCATATTTTCTTTTCAGAAATTGCATTTTGTACTTCAGGAAGGGTCATTGTTTTATTTTAATGTTGCTCTTTCTGCTTCTGTCATTGTTTTGGATTGAGCGGCAAATCTTTTAATATAATTTTTCAACGTTGTATTTTGCTTGCTGTAATTATTTAAGATAAATGCTTTGTCATCTTTAAGACCTCCTCTGTATCCTACAATTTTCGGAATATTTTCCTGAACGCTCATTCTTATCAATCTCAGTTCAATATTGTTTGGATTAGATTTAATAATACTTTCAAGATTTGTGGCTCCCGATTTTACAAGAGCTTTTCTGTTTTTGATTGCAATTTTAGCTTCCATAATCTGTGCAGCAGCTTTATAACCGGTGGTCACTGCATCAGAACCGGATTGCTTTTCGGCAATATTGATGAAAGCTTCTGTATTTGCATTAGACGAATTTGCCTTTGCATAGCTGTTTCTTAATGCTTCAAGATCGGTCTGGAAGAAAAAAATAAAAGCTGTGATGAATGACAGGATCAATTTCATGATGCCAATTTTTTATAGTTTACTGACAGTTTTAATGCAATAGTCTCGCCAAAAGAAGTGATATTTTTTACCTTCACTTCTTCTTCGGTTTGCGTAATGTCTAATTGTAATTTCAGATCCGGCGTTTCAAAAGGATTGATAATCGCCATGAATTTCACATTAGAAGCCGTTTTTAAGAATAATGGCAAGCCTGTAAATTCTTCAGTTAATTCTTTTACGATCTGCATCATACAAACACCCGGAGTCACCGGATTTCCAGGGAAATGTCCTTTGAAAATATCATGATCTTTGTTTAAAGAAATAGTAGCTACAAAACTTCCGTTTTCTGCCTTTTCGTATGATTGTAACGTATAAAAGTCTGTAAGAATGGTCTGCATAAAATTATTTTTTCAGATTGAATGTATAGTAAAGTCCCGCCTGAAAAACAATATTGGCGTGTTTACCCTGATAATTATTAATGGTATGTAAAAATCCTTGTTTTACTCTGGCTTCAACACCCAGATTTGGAGTAATATCATATCCCGCTCCCGCTGTAATTCCTAAATCGAAATCGTAAGAAGCATCAAAATCTTTCTCAACCGCAATATCGATTGTCGGTCCTACAAGAACATTGAAATTTTTGAAGTAAAATTTATTCACCAATTGAGTTCCAAAATAAGAAACCTTATATTCATCTCGATCATATTTCCCAGAAACTTTCTACCTTCGAACCTTGTCTTGAATAATTAAATTCAGGTTGTAAAGCATAAAATTTTGCCAATCTGATGTTCCCGAAAATACCAAAGTAAAAATCTGTTCTGTTGGTAAATTTGAAAGAACGCTTTACTTCTTCATAAGAATTCGTGCTTTCGTCATAATCCCAATATTCTTGAACTCCTTTTCCTTGTGAAAAATGCGAAAAATTGGCTCCTCCTCTTAGTCCCAGCTTAAAAGTTACCTGTGCAAAAGATAAACTGGCAAAAAATAGAAAAGCTAAGAAATAAAATTTTTTCATGAATGATTTATTCGGTTTCGGTTATTTGAAATAGTTTTATATTGATCTTGAAGTCCTTATGTTGAAGGTTCAAACTATCCGCGAAGATATGTTTTTTTGCATCAAAAGTAAAATCGATTTTTTCCTTATTATTTTTCGTGTAAACGATTTGTTTCAAGAATTTATTTTCTTTGTTAAAGAATAAATAATAAGATTTCTTATCAATTTTTGAAAGATAAATGTTAGAATTATCATTTTCAAAACTTTCGGAAACAGGATATTTTTGTCTTAAAAGATGTTGAAAATCGTTCTTTAAAAAGTTGATGACAATTTTCTTATCCAAATCCGGTAAAACATAATTAAGCTTAAAATCATTCTCAGAAATCTCAAAATCAATTAATTTATTTCCGAAATCTGAAGTTAACACAACACGGTGAGTGGTGTCATTAATTTTTTTTAATATTAAAATTCCGCTGACGTGATTTTTATAAATATCCATCTGGCATTTATAAACATAGTCTTCTTGGGAAGAAAAGTATAGGTTTTCGACTGTTTTTTCAGAATTTGAAACAGGTTTTGCGTCCGATAATTTGTACGTTTTACACGAAACAAATAATAAGAAAATCAGACTATAAAGAAAACTCTGAAGCAGAAATCGGCGCATTGATTTTGGTGTTTTTGAAAACAATATTCGTTGTATCTCCCGAAGCTTCCGTCATATTTACCTGCGAAACCGTTGATTGGTTTTTAGGAAAATGAAGCTCGATTTGCTTAATATATTTCAATAATTGAGCAGATTTCGGAGTAAATTTTGCAATGTTGAAATTCGCGTTTTTCAAATAAGTTACAGAAAATTCTGGGTCATTGAACATTTGTCCGTTTGAACTTCCGACAATTAATTTATTAATTTTCTCAAAAGTTTTGCTCTTGGCATCAACCGAAGATTTTTTCCCCTGATCGTTAATGAAAATTTTATTATCCTTAAAAATAATGCTGTATTGATAAGGTTTTACATATTTCCAACTTAAAATATTAGGTGTTTTTAAAGACATTTTTCCGTAAGTGACAATATTTTTATCCAAAAAATCCATTTTTTTGGTTTGAGTAAAATCGCTTTGTAATGTTTTTATTTCTTTTGTTTCGGATGAAACTTTGGTTACGAATGCTTTTGCTTCAGCTCCGGACATTGCTGTATTTTGTGCAAAAAAGAAGCTTGAAATTAAGAAAAATGTTGTTAATATTATATTTTTAATCATTGTTTTACTTTTTTGTATTATCAAAAACCCGTTAGGTTTCAGTAATTCTAAACGATTTATTTATCAACTGTAAAAGTTGAATATTTTTTATCCTTCAAAAATAACAATAAATCTACCAAAACATCATACGTTTTTTCCGAAGTATCGTGAAGAAGAATGATGCTTCCTTTTTTTAAACCTTTTGTGACTTTTCGGTAAATTTTTTTCTCATCGTCTGTAATCGTATCCAAGGAACGAACATTCCAGCCGATGCTTTTTTTGTGGGTTTTTTTGATGGCTTTTGCAATATTTGGATTGGTAACACCAAAAGGAGGACGATATAAATTGGTTTTAATATCTCCAACTTTTAACATCACTTCATCGCATTTTTCAATCTCTTCAACCATTTTTGAAGTGGATAAAAAACCAGTATTGTTCGAATGTGAAAGGGTATGATTTCCAATCGTATGACCTTCTTCTATAATTCTTTTGAAAGTTTCAGGATATTTCTCGATCTGTTTTCCGATGCAGAAAAAGGTCGCTTTTGTATTGTTTTCTTTTAATAGATCTAAAAATTTTGGAGTAAATTCAGTTGGTCCATCATCGAAAGTCAAGGCAACTTCTTTGATTTTCGTTCGCTTATGAGTAATGCTGTTGACAAAATATCCCAATTCAATATCAAACGAACCCCAAGCTAAAACCGCTGTAAACCCAAGGAAACAAAAGAAATACACCAAAAAACCTCCGTGAAACGCATAGATGAAAACGTTGCAGAAAAGATAAAATAGGATAAATGGATAATGTTTCATCTTTTTATTGTTTTTGATTTAAAATTTTCAGTTTTTTAACGGGGTTAAACAGTATTTTTGTCATTCCGTAGGAATCTCGGCAAAGTTTTAAAAATTGCTTAGATTCCACGCTCCACTTCGTTTCGCTCTGAATGACAAAAAGACTGATTACTTTACGTTATAATTAATTTGATAAATCAAGCTTTCTCCAACAAAACCAAACTATGGTCATTTCCGCCCAAATGATTATAAAGTAGAATATTTTTAATTCCTTCTTTCTTTAAAGTATTAATCATCATCACTTCCGGAATCTCTTGATTTCTAAGAATATGACAAGCCATAAACGTTGAAAAACCACTTGCCGTATTGAATTCTCCACTTAAATGTTTATAATATAACAAAGCCGAATTATGAAATAAATCCATTGCTTTTGTATAATAAACATCAGATGCTTTATCTCCACTGAAACCTAAAATAACAGCGTCAATATCATTATTTGTAAGATTATTTTTAGCTAAAAAATCCGTAATAAATTGTTGAGTTTCTTCTATGTCTAATCTGCTACTGATCTGAATGTCTTTGAGTTGAGTATAAGAATTTTCTGTTTTATCTTTTCCTAAAACAAAAAAACTTGAACCTTCACCCCAAATTACACCTTCCGTTGTTGAGTTTAAGTAATCAACCGGAAGATTTTCTTCTTTTTTAATGGTTTTGTTTAATGTATACAATTCCATTGTTCTGTCGGTTTGTTCGTCTGTTGAACCCACCAAAACATTATCAGCTTCACCATCGTTGATCTGCAATTTTGCATCCAAAAACGAAAATTCCAGAGACGAAGAAGTGTTCACATAAGTGAAATTGTAAGCGTGACATTGCAAAGCCAAAGCGATTTGTCCCGCAACGGTATTGTGTGTAGATTGAATGAAAAACGTCGGAGTCAAAAACTCTTCATTATTATCAATCACATTTTTTAAAAACTTTTCAGAATCTTGGGAACAACCCATTCCTGTTCCGACGATAATCGCATCAGGATTTTCGATTCCGGCTTCTTTTAAAGCGTATTTCGATGCTACAGAACTCATTTTTACCGTTTTAGACATTCTTCTGCTCATTGCGGGAGGAATGAATTCTTTGTAATTCGGTTCGATAGCTTTTAAAACCTGAGTTGAATTTTCAGGCTTAAGATTTTGGAAAAAATTTTCATTTAACGTGTCCTGAACTGAAATACAGGCTGCACTATTGATGTAAACGGCACTCATTATTTTGAGAAAATTAAGGTTGAACAATTTCCGCCAAAACCAAATGAATTGGAAAGAACGTGATTAATATTCTTCTCTTTCAATTCTGTAACAGGTGTCAAATCAAATTCTTCCATCTTAGTTTTAAAATTCAGATTCGGGAAAATGACATTGTTTTGAATCGCCAATAATGAATAAACCGCTTCAATTCCCGCCGCTGCAGCCAACGTATGACCTGTAAATGCTTTCGTAGAGCTGAATTCTGGAACTTTATTTTCGCCAAAAATTCGGATCATTGCAATACCTTCAGATAAATCATTATTGGGAGTTGCCGTTCCGTGAACGTTGATATAATCAATATTTTCTTTACCCAAACCTGAAACTTTCAAAGCCTTTTCCATTGCCAGAAATGCGCCTTGTCCGTTTTCCGAAGAAGCGGTTTGATGATGCGCATCATTGGCATTTCCATATCCGGAAAGATAACCCAACACTTTTTTGTTTTCTTTTTTCACGACTTCATCAGATTCTAAAACGATGAAAGCGGCTGCCTCACCCAAATTCAGACCTTTTCTGTCGTTGTCAAAAGGCGTGTTATAAGAATCCGTAAGAATCATTAACGTACTGAATCCGTTCAACGTAAATTTTGAAAGAGAATCTGTTCCGCCAACAATAACACGGTCAAGAACTCCGTTTTTAATAAGTTTTGCGCCCATCATAATCGCGTTTGCTGCAGATGAACAAGCTGTGCTGATCGTCGAAACCATCCCTTTTAAGCCAAGATAATCCGCAATCAATAATGATGAATTTCCGGCATCGTGAGAGTCGATATATTTTTGCTTTTCAGGAAAATCTTCGTAGGTGTAGAAATATTTTTCAGTGATGTCCATTCCACCAACGCTGGTTGAGGAAATCAGACCTGTTTTATATTCGTTAATATCCGAAATTCCGGCACTTTCTACGGCTTCTTTTGCAGCAACCATTCCTAATAAAGAGGTTCTTGTTGCATTATTATCTTCACTCAACTGAAGTTTTTGCACGAGTTCTTCATTAGACAATTTTATCTCGCCCGTTTTGATGTTTCCGGAATGACGTGTTTCAAACAACTGAATGTCTGAAATTCCGTGTTTTCCGGTTGTTAACGAAATAAAATTTTCCTCCACATTGTTTCCAATGGAGGAAATGATGCCCATTCCTGTTATGGCAATTTTCTGACTCATTTTTACAAAATGTAACAATGTATCAATGTAACAGTTTACCAATTGCTAGACTGTTACATTGATACATTGGTATATTAATTTATTTCGTTCTGTTTTCTTCAATGAATTTCGCCATTGTATCGATTGATGTAAAAATTTCCTTTCCTTTTTTAGGATCGGCTAATTTTATTCCGTATTCTTTATCAAGAAGAACAATTAATTCAAGAGCGTCGATAGAATCCAATCCAAGACCTCCTCCGAATAAAGGATCTGTATCTTTTATTTCATCTATTGCAACGTCTTCAAGGTTAAGAACTTCAATGATTTTGTGTTTTAATTCTTCTCTTAAGTTTTCCATAGTTTCTTTAATTTACCAATGTATGAATGTGCCAGTTTTAAGATTGTTACATTTTTACACTGTTATATTGTTACATTTATAAAGCTAGCAAATATACGAAAGCATTATAACTTTCCTGATATAGTTCTACCCAGCCACACAACACTTTGTCAGCCTTTCTTGACTGCAAAATCTGTTCTGAGTAATCATTTAAAAATTTTTCATCAAATTCGTCCAAAACGAAAAAAGCATTCTCTGTCTGCATTTTATGTTTAATGCTGATTTCACCTACACAAATGTTCGGTAAAGTGTACACAAAAACAGCTGGACTCGGGAAATAATTTTCCTGAGAATTAATGCTTTCCTGATATTTAAAATCGGTGTCTAAACTTGATGATTTGTTGGCGAAAACCAATGCCGTTCTGCTGTGATCTTCGTCTTTTAAAATCTTCTCGGAAGCTAGAAAAGCCAATTTACTTAAGTTATCCATTTTATGAAATTTAGGATAATTCAGTTCTAAACTTTTATAGGCTTCTTTCGCAAATTCTGAAAAGTTTTCAGTTTGAGTTTCAAAAATAATTTCGTTATTGAGAATGATTTTTGAGTTTTCTATGGTGCAATTGTCTGTTTTTTTCATTAATAAATTTCAAAAAAGTTTAAGGCTTTCGCTGTGGATTTTGATGAGTGTTAAAAACAGAGAAAATTATAATTTCACTTTCTATAATTTGATAAATAATAACGTAAGGGAATTTCTGAATGTATGCTTCGCGAAATTGATTGCTCTTTAAAGAATAGTGAAATGGGTTTTTACTAATTCTGTCAAAAAACTTTTGAACGCATTTTAAAAACTGAAGACCCAAGCCTTTTTTTTGGCTTTGATAATATTCAATTCCATCTGCTAAATCTTTGTGAGCATTTGACTTTAAAATTAATTTATAAGTCATAATCTTTCATCAATCTTTGCTTAACTTCTTCCCAAGAATAAGATTTTGTTTCACCTTTGAGGTGTTTTTCCCTTTCAATTTCAAGCTTTTCGTAATACCAATCCGGAACTGCAGGATAATTATCTTCCTGTTCTTCAGCATCTATAATTCCGTTGATAATGCGTAAGATTCTTTCGTCTGCAATATCAATAAACTCGTGAATTCTTTTTCTGATTTCTAAAGTAGATTCCATTTCCTAAAACTTTAATTCTATCAAAATTACAAAATTATTTTATGCTTTCTCCAAAACAATTGCCGCATTACATCCGCCAAAACCTGAAGCAGTTTTCAAAATATATTTGATTTCTGCGGGTTGATTTTCTTTGATGATATTCAAAGGTTTGGAAGTTCCCGTTTCTTCAAAGTTTTTAGATGGAATTAAGGTATTTTTCAAAGCAGATTCCATTGAAATAATACTTTCCAATAATCCTGATGCTCCCAAACAATGCCCGTAATAACCTTTCATACTATTGAGTGGGACATTTTGCAATTCCATTCTGTTGAAAGCGATGGCTTCCATTTCGTCGTTGTATATTGTTGCTGTTCCGTGTGCAGAAATAAAATCGATTTGTTCTGCTGAAACTTGGGCTTCTTTCATTGCATTGTTGATGCTCGCAAACAATCCGTCACCGGTTTCTTGATGGGCCGGAAATATGATTCGCATCATTGATGGCAGAGTCGCCTAATATTTTAAAACTAAAATTTTCGTTTTGATTTAATTCTGAAGTAATAAAAACAGCCGCCGTTGCTTCACCGATATTGATTCCGTCACGGTTTTTGTCGTAAGGTTTACAGATTTCCGTTCCGATTGCCTGGAAGGAATTGAATCCTGAAATGACAAACTCTGAAATTTCGTCTCCGGCAACCACAAAAGCATCTTTATATTTTCCTGCCTGAATCATATTTTTCGCGACAGCAATCGCCATAACTCCTGAAACACAGGCATTCGAAACAACAATGGGTTTAGTTTTAAATCCGAAAAAATCAGCCAATTTTTGAGCTAAACTTGAAAGAAAAACGCCTTCCGGTAAAGCCGTCTGATTTTTTAATAAACTGATATTTCCTTTTGTTGTCGATAAAATGAAAGCCGTTTCGTCTGAAATAGGATGTCTTTCAACCAAAGGTTTTAAGCTTAGCAAAAACATTTTTTCCAGCCTTGTAAAATCCTGACTGTCATTCTGAGCTATGTCGAAGAATTTATTAAATTCAATTTCCAGTTTTTCCGAATCAATAATCGAAGCATAAAAAGCGTCTTGATTTTCTATGATTTTATGTAAAGCTACGCCGGATTTTCCTTCCAAAAGGGCATTCCAATTAGAGGAAACATCAAAACCCAAAGGCGTGACGCAGTTGTAATCTGTGATGTAAATTTCCTTGCTCATTATAATCCCATTTTATCTTTCCAAGCCTGAAAAAACTCGGGATTGTATAAGCATAAATTGTTATCAGAATCCAGAAAAACCTGAATGGTTTCTCCTGAACACACCAATTTATTTTCTTCGTTAAAAAGCTCGTATCGATAAATTAATTTCGCTGAAGTCGAGTTCACGAAAGTCGTTACAATATTGAACGTTTCTCCGTATTTTAAAGGAAGAAAATGTTCGCAAGTACTTTTTACAATCGGCGTTACAAATCCTGCTTTTTGAATATCGAGATACGTTAAACCGTGCTGTCTTCCGAAAGCTTCTCTTCCGTCTTCGAAATATACGATGTAATGTCCGTGCCAAACAATTCCCAAAGGATCTGTCTCATTGAATCTTACGCGGACTTTTTCCGTACAAGTTAATATGTTTTGTTCTTTAGACTGCATTTTGTTTTCTTTCGTAAATTAATGAAATACCGACCATTGCAAGATAAAATAAGAATAAGAAAGCAAGTTCCTTGGCAATTCCTCCGATTCCGCTGTTTCTTAAAATGATATCGTAATAGGCATTCAATCCCCAGTTCATTGGAGAAAATTTCGCAACGGACTGCATAAATTCGGGCATTAAAAATACCGGAACCCAGATTCCTCCAACAGCGGCCAAAACAACAACCGAAGTTGCGCCAAACGGTGCAGATTGTTCCTGAGTATCGGCAATGGTTCCTAATAAAATACCAAAACCAATCGCTGCCAAACCTGAAAATAAAGTCACAACGAGTAGCTGAAACATTTTTCCGGTGACGTCAAATTGTGGTAAATCCATATAAGGGAAAAGGTAAATTCCGACTGCAACCATCAACAAAAACTGAATGATACAGATGATAAGGTACGTAAATGTTTTACCCAAAATATGCACAAAATAAGGAGTCGGGCTGATTCTTGCTCTCACGCTCGTTCCCTGACTTTTTTCTTTAACTAAATTGATAGACAAAGGCACGACGATAAAAAATATCGCAAACAACGCCCAAGCTGGAACGTTATGCTGAACGGAATTCGGCATCACATCCATCTTTCCTTTTTTGGGAGTGATTTCTTTAAAGCTGATTAAATTTTTATTCTCCGAAAGATTTTCGGTTGTTCCCAGTTGATCTTGAAAAGCGGAGTAAATCTTCTTATTTTCGATCTCAAAAACCATTTTATTCACGGCATTCATCACATTGTTTTTGAAGCCGATATTGGTGGCAGGATCAAAATACAAATGAATGTCTTTCGCTTTTACATCCGGTAACTGAGCTTTTTTATCTGAATTGTCTTCCAATCCAAACGAACTTACAATCGTCTGAACTTTGGAGTCGATATTTGAATTTAAATCTTTGGTTAAATTTTCAGGAATAACGATCGCCATTTGATAATCTCCTGAAAAAACGGCTTCCTGAGCAGATTTTTCATTATAATTGGTCAAAAGCTCGAACGTTTTACTGGTTTCCAGCTCGTGTTTTATATTTTTTGAAATTTCTGATTTGTCGTTATCAATAAAAATAATCGGAATTTTTGAGCCTTCCAGATTTTTGAAAGTAGAATCCTGAATTAAGGTGATCGTGATAATCAACAATAAAGGCATCACGAAAATAATGACGATTCCTCCGATATCTCTTTTTAGCAAAAGGATTTCTTTAACGAAACTTCTCCACAATTTATACAACAACATCTCTTAATTCTTTTCCGGTTAATGAAATGAAAACATCTTCTAAATTCTCGGCACTTGCCACTCGATTCACCAATTCTTCGGGAGTTCCTACAGCGTGGATTTTTCCGTGATCGATGATAGCAATTTTTGTACAGAATTCTTCCGCTTCAGAAAGGTGATGCGACGTGTAAATGATGCACGTTCCTTTTTTATTTAAATCTAAAAGATAATCGATGATTGCTTTTTTAGACTGTACATCAACACCGACGGTGGGTTCGTCCAGAAACAACACTTTCGGATTGTGCAGAGTTCCTGCAATCAAATTGCAACGGCGCTTCATTCCTCCTGAGAACTGTTCTACTTTTTTATCTGCGAATTTTGATAGACCCATAAGTTCTAAGGATTCATCAATCGTATTTCTTAATTTTTTGTGGCTTAAACCATACAGACTTCCGAAATACATTAAGTTTTCTTTCGCCGTTAAAGTCGGATAAAGCGCATATTCCTGTGGAACGATTCCTATGATTTGTCTTAATTTATACCCGTCTTTCTGAGGCGATAATCCATTAATTTTAAATGTTCCCGAAGTTGGCTTAATTAAACCCGAAAGCATGGAAATCAACGTCGTTTTCCCAGCTCCGTTGGGTCCAAGAATTCCGTAGATTTCGTTTTCCTCAATATTCAACGAGATATCATTTACAGAAAATTCTTCTGCGTGTTTGTATTTTTTGTACAGGTTTTTTATTTCAATGATATTCTCCACGTTAAATTGCTTTTCTCAGTTTTTTATAAAAAGCTTCTTCCAGATCTGCAATATGAAGCATCGTTTTTGAAAGTTGGTTGTAGATATCACTTTTCGAGTTTCTGTTCTTGTAAACTCGGGCAATATCAACGGCAAAATCTCTCCAAAGGTCACCGATTGTTGTGATTTCCTTAGAAAGTTCTTTCAACTCATCATTTTTAAGAATCACAGCAGCTTCTTGCAAAAATGCACCATAAATAAACCTGAAACCGCCACCGCCGGTTCCGATTTCCTCTTGCATTCTGATTAACTGACCAAGATAATGATTGGTTGTTTTTGTTCCTTTTTTTGCTGCCCATTTCGGGATGCTTCTTGCGACCCATCTCATAGCTCTTACTCCAATAATCGGAACAGGAGCCAACATATTTTTGCAGGTATCTTTAATTCCTTTTTTGATGGCTTCTTCCAGATTTACATTTTCGGGAATGTAAGTAGGGTAGTACATATGACCTTTCGGCGGAAGTGCGCCTTTTGCGTATCTTACTTTTTCCAGTTCGGCTTCGGTAAGAGAAGTTGTGTAATCCATCACAGGATCACTGATCAGGAATTTTCCGTTTTCTTTTCCGTAAACCACCAAATTGTGGGCGTTGAAATGGAATTTATATTCTTCAGGAAAATACGTAAGGTTGAAAACGCCAACCTGTAAACCTGTCGGTACATTGTTATCCAAATTTCTTTCTAATGCCTTTTGAGCTTCTGCCGGATTAGAAAATTTTTCTCTTTTAATTTTAATTCCCAGTCTTTTTGCCGCTTTGCTGAAAATAGCTCCGGGCATCGGTCTGTAACTGAAACCGGGGGCAAAATTTACTTTTAAGAAAGGTAAATACACGAAAAACAATCCGGAACCGATTCCGAAAATCATAGGCTCACTGAGTTTTAACCCTCTGTTGAGTAATAAGTTGGATGCAACACCATTTTCACAATGTGCTGTCTGGTGATGTTCAAAATTGAGTTCCATTTTTAGCTTGATTTTACCAAACGTTCAGGGTTTTTAAGACCTTGAAGGTTGCTATTTACCGTTAAAGTTTTTTAATTCATCCACTGAAATTCCGAATGCATCGGCATATTTTTTCAGTACGGATTCGCTTAGTGTTTTAAAAATTTTTGGTTTTGCATGTCTTTTTACGCGCCATTGCCACATTCCGACATAGGCTGCAAGAACCTGTACATCCATTTTATTTAATTCCATGAAATAGATAATCGGACTTACAATATTGTTGGCAACGTTTTGTTTTGCTTCTTCGATTCTTTCGTTAATTAAAGCCAAAGATTCATCCAAAGCGGCTTTTTTAATATCCCAACCCACACTGTTTGCAGTGGTATAATTATTATTCTCATCAGTCACATACAGAACTTCTGTCATGTTGGCGGACTTCAGATTGCTTTCGTCTTGAGGAAGGTCTTGCTTTTTCATGGTCTATTAGTGTTTTACTTCCTGAATAAACAAATTAATTTCTGCTCGTATCAACAATTCATCATTATTAAAAGTCTCACAAAAAATATTGCAGATGTTTTCAAACTGAGAAATCAATGACGCTTTTGAGATGATCTTGTCACCCACTTTTGGTAAGGCAAAAATTTCAATCTTTTTGATATTGGTAATAAAACCAATTACTTTTGTGTCTGCTTCAGGATTTTCGAAGAAGCTTTGTCCGAGAATAGATGAACAGGTTTGCGCTAAATTTTCGATCAAACCGGCTTCAACAAAATGATTATTATGAACAAAAATATTGTCTTCAAGGATTTCAAAGGAAGTCACCACTTTTTCTTTAGTTAATTCTAAGATATAATCTGCCATTAACATCGGTTCGCGATGCGGCAAAAAATTGTGGATGTTGATGATATTTTCTTCCTTGATTTCCATTACATTATATTGTTTCTGAATTTATTTTTACTGCAAAATTCGCAATTTTTAATTCAAATTTTTAATAATTATTTTACCACAGTTTTCATTTGAGAACTTGCAATAACCTCATCATTTAGCTTCGTAACGGCATCTACCAAAGTTACTCCCATTATTTCGTTCAGAATGGTAACTTCTGTTTTCAGAGTGTCTCCAATTTTCGGTAATTCATGGGTTTCAAAAGATTTGATAGCGCCGATATAACCTGTCGGAGCTTCTTTTCCCAATAAATAGAATTTGTAGCCGGTGTGTAAAGCCACACTTTGCGCCTGATGTTCTATTAATCCAGAAGCCTGAAAAACTCCGTTTTGAACAAAAATATTGTCTTCTTTTATTTCAAATCCTGAAACCAATTGAGTTTCAGAATACTCTGCAATGCTGTTTACCATTACAAAAGGAAACCGTTGGGGAATTAAACTTTCCACAAAATTCTGATCCGTTGTTGGTAAGTTGTTTTCCATTAGCAAACCGTTAACAGAGAACAAGAATAAGCGAATCTTCCGCTTTCAGGAACGCAAAGAAGTACTTTTTCTCCTTTTTTCAATTTCCCTGAATTCATTAATTCTTCTAATGCCACAAAAATAGAACCTGCACCGATATTTCCGATTTCAGAAAGGTTGTAATACCATTTTTCCCAAGGGAAATCCAATCCTACATTGGCAAATTCTTCTTTTAAGCCTTCTTTAAAATAACCTGAAGAAATATGAGCCAAAACGTGATCGATAGATTCTGGTTCCAAATCATGCTTGTCGAAAGAAGATCTTAAGCTTTCGGCACCTTTTACCAAAATATATTTATCTAAGATTTTAGTATCTTGTTTTAAAGAAAAGATAGATTGCTTCAACCATTCATCTGATGGATAATCTGCCCAAGATTTTAAGCTTCCGTCTTCCTGTTTTTCGCAACCGGAATACATACAAGCTTCAATTTCGTGAGCGTAAGAATAGAAATCTATCCATTCTACTTTTAGATTGGTTTCGTTTTCTCTCGGTTTGTTTTGCAATAAGAAAGCGCCCGCTCCGTCAGAAAGCATCCATCTCAAAAACTCTCTTTTGAAAGCAATGATCGGTCTTTCTTCCAGTAAAATTAAATTTTCTGCTTCGTGGTTGAATTTATCAGCCGTCATCCAAGCCGACATTCTCTCGGAACCTGCACAAACGGCAGCTTCCTGAACTCCTGCTTTAATGGAAAGGAATCCGTAGTTCAGGGCGTTCATCCCAGAATTACAAAGTCCTGTAGCGGTATTAATTTCAATAGATTTTCCGATGTTTAGCTCACCATGAACCATTGAAGCGTGTGAAGGCTGGATCTGATCCGGAGAAGTGGTTCCTACAGACAATAATTTCATGTCTTCTTTTTTGAAGTTTTCATCAAAAAGTCCCTCAATTGCCTTTGCCGTTAATTGGGCATTGGTATGAGTAGGATTTCCTTCTTTGTCTAAAGCGTAATATCTTGTCGTGATTTTGTTATTTCTTAAAATAATCGATTTTGCTTTAGACCTCGCGCCATTTATATAACCAAGATACGTTTCCATTTCGTCATTAGAAACCGGCTCATTGGGCAAGTATTTTGCTGCTTTTGTTATAAATACGTCGTACATTCTATTTTAAATTAATTCCTTGTAAATATTCTCTTTGTTTTTTTCTTTTAACCCAAAAAATTGGTGTTGTCAACAGGTGTAAAACCAATACGATTGGTGAAATAACCCATATCGCAGCCATCAAATATACCTTAAAGAATTTGATAAGCAATGGGCGCTTCTCTTTTTTCTTCATGATAAGATTCGACCAGATTGTGAAAATTTTGTTCCCTACTTTCTCCACTCTTACCAGGAAAGGTCTGATCTCGATCGCTCCGTTTTTTACCAGCTCGGGTTGCAGGTTTTCCAGCGTGTTTCCTGAAAAATGTTTTTCAATAATTTGTCCGTATTTCACAGAACCAATAATTTCTTCGTCTGAAACTCCGGCTGCAGGAAGGAGTCCCGATTTTTCTTTTTGTCCGCCTACCATCCAACGAACCACCGTCAATACACTTGTGTAGTTGTCGTGTCTGTCTACCAAAGCTATGTTTCCTACAAGCTTGGCTTTTAAGTCTTTTAAATATACTTTTAATTTTTCCTGAGAAAGCATCCACATATTTCTTGTTCCCGAAATGGTAACAACCGGAGTGTCTTTCAGTATTTTTTCGGCGTAACCGCTTTTTAAAAATGAAATAATAGGGATAGACGGCGTTAAATACCAAACCTGATAACCAAATAAAATAAGATCGAATTTTTTGTTTAACACTTCTTCTGATGGCGGAAGAATTTCACTGGGAATCTGAAGATAAGATTCTGGAAATGTGTTGAAAAAAACATCATTCGACCAGGGAAAAGGAAAGTCTTTCTTGAGTTCTATATTATAATAGGTAACGTTATATTCTTCCTTTTTTTCTTCAAAAGGTTTTGCAACATTCCTTACAATATCTTCTAATTGTCCGGTTTGTGAATAATATATAACGAGTATATTTTTTTGCATTAGTTTTTTTTATCGGTTACAAAAATATGCTTTTCAGATTTATTATTTAGTCTTGAATACTTTTAATGATTCAGAACTGAATTCTAACGTATAATTATTATTTTCAGACCAAGTGTTTTTTATGTTTACAAAAATGACAGTTTCAGGGAGTTCTGCAAGTTCACTGATGTTGAAATTTTCGTCGGAAACCAAAAGAACGTCAATTTTTTTATTGATTTCTGTGGTATCTTTTATGTAATTTATTTTTCTTCTTTTTACTAAATAAGTCTGTTCGGCAGTTTCTCTTCGTTCATCATTTTTAATGAAACTAAAGATTCTTCTTCCTGCTTGCTGAAGCGTTAATAAAATGTCTTTTTGCCCGAAATCATTTGCAATATGCAAAATATTGGCATCTTTCGGAATATTTTTGTTCAGCTCAAAGTAAACCGATTTGTTGGTGTTAAAATCTTGCTTTATTTCTTTTACAACATCATTATCTTTATACAAATAGCTTAAAAACAGCTTTTTCTTAAAATAATTTTCATCTTCAAGTTCGTTTCTCAGTTTTGCAAACTCATTTCTAAAATAAGAATTTATTTTTTTTGATCTTTCAGAATAGGTTTTCCCGAAATTCAAGTCGTCTTTATTAATTCTATCGCCAACTTTCACCGTAATTGCGCCGTCGTAGATGATAAAATCACCTTTCGGAAGCACTTCCGAATTCCCGTGAATATAGACAGGGACAACATCCAAGCCAAACTGTTCTGCAATATAAAAAGCACCTTTATGGAATCTTTTCACATCATTGGTATAAGAACGTTCCGCTTCCGGAAACACCATTAAAGAATATCCCTGATCGATTTTTTCTCTCAATTTCTCCATTCCGTTTTCGATGCCTTGAGAAACAGGGAAGAAACCTAAAGCTTTTACCAGTTTTCCGAAAACCGGAGAATCATAAACCCAATCATTAACCAAGTAAATAATCTTGTGAGTTGCCATTGCCAACGCCAAAGTATCCAAAAATGAGGTGTGATTAGCGATAATCACGGAAGGTTTGCTGAAATCTTCATTCGGATTTTTAATCACGGTTTTCTTTACAAATGGGGAAAGATGCAAAACAGATTTCAAAAATAAAGCAATTGCTTTTTTGATGTTGTCTAATGTTTTTCCTTTTGCTTTTTTTACAAAGAAATGTCCGAAGAAAGAGAAGATAAGTCCGCCCAATCCGTAATATATAAATGAAAGAACAGAACGTAAAAATAATCTGAATGTAATCGGCGAAAGTCCTTTTTTTGCTCTGTTGGTAATTAATAATCTAAACCAAAACGGATATAATGTTGAGGTAATAATAATCACAGAAAACATTCCGATTAAAGCGACCAATGCTAATGAATGTAAAGCCGGATGTTTTGCAAATATTAAAGATCCGATGGATAAAATGGTAGTGAAAACCGCCAGAATAATTGAAGTTCTATACGTCGGAAGTTCATTTTTCCCTGTCGTATGTTCCTTTTGCATCGCTTGCGTAAGGAAAATACTGAAATCGTCTCCAACTCCGAAAACCAATGTACAGACAACCGTGCTGAAAATATTTAATTCCAATCCCAGGAAATAGAGAATTCCTGCCGTTACAATTCCTGTTAACACAATTGGAAACATGGTAAGAATCGTCAGTTCGAAGTTTCTGAAGAAAACAATGATGGTTAAAACAATGGCGAGAAGAGAATAATTAATTAAGGTATTAAAGTCTCTTTTCAATAAGCCTAAAAAGTTTTCATTCATCTGTTGACGGTCGATTGCCAAAGCTTCATGCTTTTTTTCAACGTCTTTAATGAAAGCATCTCTTTTATTTTCGTTAACTTTTACCACATTCGAAACCGTGTAAAAACCATTTTCCTGACTTAAAAACTCAGAAATTTGGAGCGCTTTTACTTTCTCGTAATCTTTTAAGGTTAATGTAGAGTAGTTTTTATTTAAATTTTCATTAAACTGATCGAACGCAGATTTGTTGAAGCCAAATTGATTTCCGTTTTTAACCAATTCAGAAATCGTTTGATTTTTCTTATTCGCATCCCAGAATTTCTGCCACTTTTCGATCTTTTCCTGTTGATCTTTTTTAGATAAAACAACATTTCCGAGAGAATTATAGCTTAAAATTTTTCCGTCTTTTTTTTCTTTTTCTAAAAAGTTGCTGAGTTGAGAATTTCTTGCCAAAGCCTGTTCCTCCGAATCTCCGTAAGAAATTGTGTAGATAGATTTTGAAGTGATGTCGGAAAGTTTCTCCAGTTTTGCTTCACTTATTTTTAAATCCTTCGGAATATAATTGAGGTCTCCAATATCTTCATTAAAACCAACATGCCTGAAACCAAAAAGACACGCCAGAATAATGATCGAACAGACAATAATTAAAGGTTTATTTTTTTCATAAGGATAAGAACCGATTTTATCAATAAAATTGACTTTAACATTCTTTTTATCTTGCTTCGGTTTGTACAATTGAGGAACAATTATCAAGGCTGTAATTGAAGATAGAATCACAGTAATCGCCGCAAAAAGTCCCAAATCTTTCAACGCTTCCGAACGAACAAAAACTAAGCAAAGAAAAGAAACCGCGGTTGTCGCACTGCTTAAAATAATAGGCTGCGTAATTTCTTTATAAAGCTCTTCAATATTGTTGTTGTGTTTGTAATGCGTGAGAATATGCAGCGCATAATCGATCGTAATCCCGATCAAAATAGCTCCTACACTTAACGAAATGGCTGAAATTTTATCCTTAATAAAATATAAAATCAATAAAGCCAGTAAAACAGAGAAAACGGTCGGAAGAAAAACAATAATCGGTGTGAAAAAGTTTCTGAAATAATAAATCAACAAAATCAAAAGTACCGTCATCGAAATCATGACCGTATTTTGGATGTCTTTTTTAATCTGTTGTGCATTCGCAACCGCAATCACAGGCGAACCGAAATAGCTGATCTCCGTTTTTCCTTTGAATTGTTTGTTGATGCCCTCTTTTATTTCATTTAATTGATTGATAAATGTTTCGTTGTTTTTGGTATCGTTGCTTTTATTTTTTGGTTCGATGAAAAGCAAGAGGTTTTTTCC
The DNA here is from genome assembly GCF_024807225.1 of Chryseobacterium ginsenosidimutans. Lineage (GTDB taxonomy): Bacteria > Bacteroidota > Bacteroidia > Flavobacteriales > Weeksellaceae > Chryseobacterium > Chryseobacterium ginsenosidimutans. Next base: position 23,401 of record NZ_JANUCO010000001.1, on the reverse strand, counting down.
GTCTTTGGTAACGATGTAGTTGTCTTCCAGCTTGAAATCTTTACTGATGTTTAAGGCATTCAGTTTTTTTATTCCTAAAAAAGTAATTCCCAACGGATCTTTTTTGATGAATTCTTTCGTCACCAAACTTGTCGGCGAAACCAGAGAAACGTAATTATTTTCAACTTGTTTTGCAATGCTGTCTTTCTGCAGTTTCCTTTCAATTTCTTTGTAATCGTTTTCATTTAAGAATAAAGGAAGGTTTTGATTCACAAAATCGAAGGTTTCCGAAATTTCATTATCGTTCACTTTTCCCTGAACCGAGCCGATGTATTTTTGTAAAGGTTCAATTTTGGTTAAAAAAGTATCAGCAGTTTCCGAAAGCTGAAAATTGTCTTCTTTGGATTTGTTTTCAATAATAACGATGATCTTATCCGAGAAATTAAGCTGTTTCAAAACTTTTGCGGTAAGATCGGATTTTTCATTTTTGGGAATAATCTGATTAATATCTTCCTCAAAATTAATTTTTGAAGCAAAAAAACCGCACAAAACTGCTATTCCGACTGCAAGAAATACAGAGAGAAGCTTGTTTTTAGAGATCAGATAATATAAATAAATGAAGAACCGATGCATTATATTGTAAAAATCAAGTTTGCAAATTTAAATTTTTCATGACGAGTTCAAAATGTTTTTAACAATAAGTTTTACCTGAAAATCAATAAAATATTTAGGCGAAATGAAAAAAAAATCTACTTTTGCAAAAGTTCCCACTTAATGAAACGCATTTTGTAAACAAAAATTAACTAAGTAATAAGACTTAGATTTTGATATGTTTAAAATATTTGATGAAAAAATTGATGGATTTTTATTTGTAATAATTCTCCCTTTCCTGCTTTTTTTTATGTCCTATTACGGGTTTGAGACTTCTTACGTGGTCGGAATCAAATCCTGGGAAAAAGCACCGGATTTTATGTTCTCCTCGGTTTACGCCTATCGTGTCATCCCGAATTTCCTGAGTGTACATGTGACAGATACGGTAACTTTTATCGTGAATAATTATTTGCCTTTTGCCAAGAGTTTTCTTTTGAAGCAAGGCTCGTTATTTTACCACAGTACGTTTCTTACCAATGTTTTCTTTTTTATTCTTACTTCAATTGTTTTGAATAGGATTTTAAAATTAAAGCCTGTAGAACTTCTCGTGAATCAGAATGTAAGAAGAATGGTTCATCTTATCGCGATATTTTTTATGGTGATCTTGCAGTATGTTCCTACAAATTGTGATTGTATTGCCGCGTTTTTTTATATGTGGGGCGTATTTTTTACCTTAAAATATCTTCAGGAAAGAAAACCGACAGATTTGATTGGGTTGAGTATCGTTATTTTTATTTCAACATTCGTAAGAGAGACAGCCTGCCTGAATATTGCATTTTTTGCAGCGGTTTTTATAGATTTTGAAAATATAAAGAAGAAAAATTTTGCTTTTGTAAAAGAATTGGTTTTTTTAATTATTGCTTTTATTTTGCCGTATGTCGGTTTGAGAATAATGATTCATCAGCATACTTCTTTCTTTGAAGGGATTTATTTAATTAAAAATTTTACGAGCCCGTATAATCTGATGGGACTTTTGTTTGGAATAATAAGTATTTATTTCAGTTACAAATTTTCTGATGAAACGGGGAAAACGATGATTAAAAAATATCTGTTTTTCTCTTCGCCTTATCTTATAATGATTACTTTAGTGGGGCTTTTTTGGGAAACAAGATTGTTTATGCCTTTAATTCTTACAGGAATTGTGATGGCTTCTTATCAGTTTAAAAATATCATATCCAACAAATGAGTTTATTACATCCATATTATATCATTGCGATTATCTACATGATGATTTTTAGTTATCAGGAAGTATTTAATGGTAAAGTTGAAAAAAAGTGGCTTTGGGCTTTAGGAGTGTATTTAATTATCATTGCAGGACTTCGTGATGAAGTAGGACCCGATTATGGAAGTTATCGAGGGATTTATGTTTATTCGGATACCAAAGAGTATATAACGATCATCATGAAAGCATTTGGGATGAATGGTCCGCAGCCGATGGAGGTAGAATGGCTGTATGTATTTATCAATAAGCTGTTACTTAATATTTTCAATGCGCCGTTTTACATACTTACTTTTGTGATTGCGATTCTGGCGATATATTTCAAAGTAGAATATACGGATGATAATACTTTTTATCCGTTTACATTTATGCTTTTCCTGTTCATTCCCGGGTTTTTTATTGGGGAAAACGGGCAGATCAGACAGAATTTGGGTTCCTTTATCGCCTATTTTGGGATAAGGTTTATCAAAGAGCGGAAACTCTGGGCATATCTTATTTGTATCTATCTCGCAGCGGGTGTTCATACGGTTTGTTATATATTTTTACCAATGTATTGGCTGGTAAGAATTCCTCTGAACAAATATGTCATGCTCAGTTTGATCATTATTTCGGTATTTTTATCACCGTTTGAAGTGTATCGTGTATTTGGTGATTTACTGACCAGCATTTCGGCAGACAATACAGTTGCAGTAGGTTTCAACGGATATGTGGATGAGTCTGTAGAAAGATTGAACGGAGCAATCGGTATTCCGGAAGTAATGATGGCCATTCTCACATTTTTCCTCTTTACTTTTGATACCAAAATGAAAGAAAAATTCCCTTATTACGAATATCACCGGGCTTATGTCGTGATTGGGATCTGTTTTTATTTTATTTTCAGGAGCAATCCTATTTTCTCTTCCAGATTGGCGGGAGCGTTCATCGGTTTTGCCTATATTATTATTCCTAATGCCATGTATGTGGTTTCTGCAAACTCAAAAAGGATGATCTATTCTTTTATTATAGCATTAACAATTTTCAACTTTGTGGTATTCTCCAGTTTCAAGAATATTATCGGAGGAAGATTTACCGCAGAACTTTACAAAAATCATATTTTACCTTAAAATAAAGTTAAATAAAGGCGAATAAAAAGACAATGTTGAATAAACGTTGTCTTTTTGTTGTTGCATTATTTACATCATCTATATAATTTTCTATTATTAAAATTAATTCAAACTGAGTATACTCATAAAAATTTCCTTAGAAAATGCTGTATTTTCGCAATTCCTAAGTTTGAAATGAAAATTATGCATATATAATTTAATAATATTACTGTTTTTACAGATTAGTATTGTTATTGTTTGATTATTTATAAAATAAATTGATTTTTTTTAACAAGGGTTTAAATGTTGTATTTCTGATATAACAGCACAAAGTCAAGGATATGAAAAAGTCAATTAAAAATTTAGCGGCAATATTGTATTGCCTAGTCTCGCATGGAATCTATGCTAAAGAAGGGTTGGAAATCAAGAAATTTGATCGTTTTGAAATATCAAGAAAAATATATTTTAAAGGCTCGGATTCTTTAATTAAATCTTCTGGAAGTTTAGATAAAAAACACAATAATAATGATGGAAATACTACAAAATCTGTCTTTACAAAAACGAATACCTTAAATAGCTTATCGGAAGCTTCTCTCCCGGATTGGTCAAAAGCTCCCAACAGTTATATATTCGATCCAAACCAAAGCAATGACGGTATCTATATTCCTGTAAAAAAAGCTTATTACATGTGGAGTTCAGACAAATATATCGGAGGATCTGCCATTCCCAACGGAAAAGTTACCGCCGATGTTTTATGGGAAGATATTCCCGGTTTAATAAAATCCGGAACAGGTTATGCTTTGGAAATTTTGGATTCCGGACAGAATGCAAAGATCAAAGTTCCTATCAATAAAGCAAAAAAAGGAAATGCAGTCATTGCTTTCAGGGTAGATGGAGAAATTTTTTGGTCGTGGCATGTTTGGGTAACCGATGATCCTTCCAACGGATCGAAATATAAAAGTTATCCGAACGTAAAAAGACAAAGAACAGACGGCACCGTTGAGGTAATTCCCGACACAGACTGGGGTTGGATGGATAGAAATCTTGGAGCAGTAAGCAGTTCTCTTACAGCAAACGAGTGGATTAAAAACGGAGGACTTCTTTATCAATGGGGAAGAAAAGATCCCATTCCGCCATTGGTTTACAAAGGAAATGACTTCTATGAAGTTTCCGGATCGATCGGAAGAATAAGACATCGCGGAGCAAAAAACTTCACCGGCGCAACGAATTTTGATAACTTAAGAAAATTTGTTCTGCTTTCTAACGCGACGGTTACCAACAATATAAGACTTTCGGTGAAAAACCCGATGAGTCTGATGTATGTCAACAAAGATGACAATTCAGGAATTGCTTATTACAATAATAATGCGAATCTTATGGTGAATTGGTTTGGTAAAATGTCTGGACTGAATGATAACCAATTGCCGGAGCTTAATCTTTGGTCGGATAATTCTCAGGGAAGACTTAATGCAAATTACAATGATAATGCTTCAGCTCAGCCATATAAAAACAAATCTCCTTATGACCCTTGTCCGAACGGTTGGAGAATTCCTTCGGTGTTGGTTGCAAATTTGGCTTCGTCGACGTATGTGGATGATATCAGAGTCGATTATTCGCCTTTCGGAGTGAGAACCAATATGGCTAAAAATGTTTTTGAAGCTAATAATTATCACAAAATAAAGCCTACAGATTCTGGAGTTCCGGGTTTTATGACCAATTTTAAGCTTTATCCAAATCTAGGATTTGATTTATCCAATGCAGGAGGTTTTAATATGGGTGTTTTCCCCGGAACAGGAGCGGTGGTTTTCAATGCGCATCAAGGTCAGTATACAGATCAGCATCAGACAACTTTATGGACGGCGACAATGGCGAGACATTTTGATGCAACGCCTGCAGTGGGAGCAAGAACTTTGTTTATGATTCCCGATAAAATGCAGACAGATATTCCTGATTCTAATTTTCCAACTGTTCAGGGAAGATACTGGTATTTTCCTTTGGGAAGTAATTCTACGACAGATGCGGCAGGTTGCAGATGCATAAAAGATCCTTTGTATGTGGTGAATGATTATGATTTCCCGACGGAATATTTAGCCCCGGAAACAGAATATCGCGAAGGTCTTAATAATCCAAATACGTATCAGGTTGTAAAAAATGCTTCTGCTTTTACAATTGATATTCCGGTGAGTAAGGCATTTTCTGTGCAAAGTCAGCTTTTAAATAACAAAGAAATTTTAAATACAGCTAATTTTAATAATCTTAAAGCTAATATTCTCTGGACAACAAATACAAGTTTAATAAGTAGCGCAACGGTTATTAATCCATCACCAAGTTCTTTGGGAGCGATTTCATCTTCAAAAATTTCGGTAAGAATCAATCCGAATCAAAGCGGAAATGCCGTAGTCACTTTACATAACGGAAGTGTCTCAAATCCTGTTTACTGGTCGTGGCATATTTGGGTGACAGATACTGCGGTCGGTTTCTTACAGTTATACCACAGAATTGCCCGTAACTTCGGCTACGAATTATGTAAATTATGTTCCAAAAGCAGATAATGTTTTCCAGACAGAATTTATGGACAGAAACTTAGGAGCAACAGATGCGTTTCCGGTTGTTGCGAATCCGCTTACACCAACTTCCGCGGAATTAGCGAAAATTAAAGCTTCCACTGGTATGCATTATCAATGGGGAAGAAAAGATCCGATTCCTGTTTTCCAATTTGCGGATGACAGAGCTTCGTATTCTATTTATTTAGTCAGTGTTACAGCGAGCGGAACAACAGTTTATACCACGCTTAATGCTGCTGCTTATAATGATTTGGCAGGAAATTATATTGTGCCTTACAACACGTATACAAATGCGGCAAACGCTAATTTTGCAACGACGGATAAGGTTGCTGATAAAATTGCGAAAGTATTGTCGTACTCCGTGAAAAACCCTTTGGTATATATGATTCCGAGTACTTTTGCAACATACAATACGGTAACTCCGGCTTATACCAACGGAACAGACTGGTTGGCAAACGAACCGAATTTAGCGCCCGACAGATGGGGAAGAGGTGGAAAAAAATCTCCTTTTGATCCGTGTCCTGAAGGTTGGAGAATTCCGGATCTTACAGGTGTCGCAATTGCTTCCGGACAAGATTTTGGTTTGACGCCTTGGTATAAAAAAGATAAAAATGCAGCAACTTCTTACAGTGTTATTAATGATTATTTAGGACAAAGAGTGCGACGAAGCGCTTCTGCGAGTTATACCATCGGATATATTTACAATGATTCTTCTTACAGAGTCGGAAACTATCCCAATTCGGGGTCGAGAGGTTTCCGAAGTGTTACGGGAAATCAAACGGCAACGGGAACTTTTAACACTATTAATTATCAATATCCCGGAGTCTGGACAGCCGCATTGAATACCAATTATATCGGAAGACCCATCAATATCTTATTTGATGCCGCTTCTACAGCCAACCGAATGATTGCTTTTCAGGATAATAATGATCCTTATTTCGGGATGAGCTGTCGTTGTGCAAGAATAAAATATGATGCTAATGGAAATGAAGAAGGCGTCATTCCTAGACTTCCGGTTACTTCTTTGCCGATCGCAAAACCTGCAGCAATTTTGGCAGCAAAAGAGGTTCAGGATGTTGTGAAAGAAGATGAAGTTTCATTTTTCCCGAATCCTGTGAAAGATGAATTGCATATTCAGGCGCGAGATAATAAAGACGGGTATTATTATCAGGTTTACAATATGTTGGGTCAGCTTGTGAAATCCGGTAAGTTTGAAAACGGGAAAACCGACCTTTCTTCTTTGATTTCGGGAGCTTATTTGTTAAGAATTAATGATTCTGAAGAAATGGTGAAAATTATAAAAGAATAAGTAAAAGAGCTTGTTTAAATTTTATTCAAACATTTTAAAAAGTAATGCTGATTTTTTAACGCAAAGTTTTAATTCAATAGTAATTTAATTAAGTAAGCAAAGATGAATCAACAAGTTGATTTGATGAAGCGCTATTTTCACGCTTTGCGAAGCAAATTTTATTTGCCTTTGCTTTCTAAAATAATACGGGATGTAAAATTCAAACAAGTCCTTAGATTAAGAAAATTTAGATTAAAAAAATTAAAAAAGCTCTAAGAGATTTAATACATCGCTAAAGAGAAATAAAACGCCCATTAAGTTAAAATCATTATTTTTGAAGTCTGAAAATGGTGAATATAAACCGAAAACTGTTTTATTTCTCTTTTTTTTGTTCCCAATTTTTTTTAAAACACATTATGAAGCTAAACAAGATTGTACCATATTTTAATATTAAGGTTTTTATTTATTTTCTTATTGCAGTTACGGCTGTTTACACACTCGTTTTTACTTATTATTACAATCTGAAGGACGACGGATATATTCTTGCCGACTGGCTTATTAATTATCAGGATGGTGGTTTCAAAAGAAGAGGGTTGTCGGGAAGTTTCTTTTTTCTGTTGCAGGATATTACGGATATCCGGCTGAATTATCTCGTGTATTTTTTTCAGTTTTTAATTATTTCAGGATTCTTTTGGTTGTATACGAAACTGATTCGTTATAAAGTCACAGATTTATTGTATTTATCACTTTTGTTGTCTTCCATTGGTTTTGTAGGGCTTTTAAATACAGTGACTTATGTGGGGAAAAAAGAATTTCTTGTTTTTCTTTTATTCACTTGGTTTGTTTATCTTTTGGATAATGATAAGCTTTCAAAAAACAAAGAATATATTTTCTGTATTGCACTTTGTGTGACGACTTTTTTGCATGAAGTGGTTTTATTTTACGTTCCTTATTTTGCCATCGCATTATATGTAAAAACAGAAAAATTTGAGTTTAAAAGATATATTAAATATTTCCTGTCAGTCGGGATTCCCACACTTTTGATTTTAAAATTCGGGAAAAACGTCAACGAAGGAATGTCGTTACAAATTCTTGCCGAAAGGGGAGTTCATCCAACCTACGGAATTTTCTATTGGAATATTAATGAGAGAGATTATATCAAACAACACATCAATGAATATCTTCTGTATTTTATAAGTCTTGTTATCAGTGTTTTTCATGTAGGATATTATTTAAAATATCTAAACAACAGAAAGGTGTTATCTATTTTATTAATGGGTGCATTTTTGTTCACTTTTCCACTGTTTTATCTGGCAATCGATTGGGGAAGATGGATGTATATTCATATGATGCTCATCATCGTGCTTTTTGCTTTATTATTGAAGAAAGACAAGTCTGCATACGTATTTGAGCCAATTGTTGTCAACAGAAAATTCTACATTATATTATTCATTATTATTTTCTCATTAATTTATCGCGTCGAGATGTCCGGAAAGGGCTTTACCTTCGAAGGAATTCTGTACAGAGTCTTCATTGCACCCCTCGAATTATTAAATAAAATGTAATTCCAAAACCTATCTAATAAAAAAACTTTACTTTTGCAAAAATTTTAGAATGTCGAAAAATTTAGTAATCGTCGAGTCACCGGCAAAAGCAAAAACTATTCAGAAGTATTTAGGTAAGGATTTCGATGTGAAATCCAGCTTCGGACACATCCGTGATTTGCCTAAAAAGGGAATGGGAATTGATCTTGCTACCTTCAGTCCGGATTACGAAGTTTCTGCCGACAAGAAGAAATTAGTAACAGAATTGAAAGCCGCAGTAAAGAAAGCCGAAATGGTTTGGCTGGCTTCCGATGAAGACCGCGAGGGAGAAGCTATTGCATGGCACTTGGCGGACGAGTTGAAATTAAAACCCGAAAACAGAAAAAGAATTGTTTTCCATGAGATAACTAAAAATGCTATTTTAAAAGCAATTGAAAACCCAAGAGATATAGACCAAAATCTGGTAAATGCTCAACAGGCAAGAAGATTGCTAGACAGAATTGTAGGTTTTGAAATGTCTCCTGTTCTTTGGAAAAAAGTAAAACCGGGATTGTCTGCAGGAAGAGTACAATCGGTTGCGGTAAGATTAATTGTTGAAAGAGAAAAAGAAATCCGTGATTTTAAACCGAAAGCGAGTTTCAAATTAGACGGAATTTTCTTAAATAAAACCGAGCAGGACATTGCTGCAAAGCTTAAAAAAGATTTCGAAAAAGAAGAAGACGCAGAGAAATTCTTAGAATTAGCAAAAACGACCGAGTTTAAAGTTCTAAATGTTGAAACAAGACCGGGAACACGTTCTGCATCTGCACCTTTTACAACTTCTACGCTGCAGCAGGAAGCTTCATCAAGATTAGGATATAATGTGACCAACACGATGCGTCTTGCACAAAGGCTGTACGAAGAAGGATACATTACGTATATGAGAACAGACTCCGTAAACCTTTCTCAGGAAGCCATTGAAGGGGCAAAAAAACAGATCACTTCAGAATACGGGTCAGAATATTCTTCACCAAGAAATTACACCACAAAATCGGCATCTGCACAGGAAGCTCACGAGGCGATCCGTCCGACAGATTTTGCGGTGAAAAGTATCGGTGATGCTCAATTGAACAGATTATATCAATTAATTTACAGAAGAACGCTGGCTTCTCAGATGGCAAATGCTAAAATTGAGAAAACGGTAATCGAAATAGGAAATGCAAAATTGCCTCAAAACTTTGAAGCACAAGGAGAAGTTATCATTTTTGATGGTTTCTTAAAAGCTTACGGAATCGTTAAAACCGAGGAAGAAGATGAAGAAAACAACGAAAAATTACTTCCGAAAGTAAGCGTTGGAGAAGTTTTAGGCTATAAAAGAATCACGGCAACAGAAAAATTCACAAGACCAAGCGCAAGATATACGGAGGCTGGGTTGGTTAGAAAACTGGAGGAATTGGGAATCGGTCGTCCATCGACTTATGCACCGACAATTCAGACGATTCAAAATCGTGAATATGTTGACAAAAGAGAAATCGATCCACAGACGAGAGAAGTGGTGAAGATGTCTTTAGTGAAAAATACAATTAAAAAAGAAGTCCTTGATGAGAAATTCGGAGGGGATAAAAATAAATTCCTTCCAACAGACACGGGTGAAGTGGTAAGTGATTTTCTTACGAATAATTTTACGGAAATCTTAGATTACGGTTTCACGGCAAGAGTAGAACAAAGTTTTGACGAAATCGCAAACGGTGGACAAAAATGGAAAGAAATGATGACGGATTTCTACTCAAAATTCCATCCGAGAATTGAAGATGTAGAAGAAAATGCAGAAAGAGCAACGGGAGACAGACTTCTGGGAGTTGATCCTAAAACCGGTAAAAATGTTCATGCAAGAATCGGAAGATTCGGTGCAATGATTCAGATTGGCGAAACGGAGGATGAAGAAAAACCAATCTTCGCTTCGTTAATGACAGGTCAAAATATCGCAACCATCACTTATGAAGAAGCGCTGGAATTGTTCAGACTTCCTTTCGATCTTGGTGAAGTTGATGAACAGCCGGTTTCTGTAGGGGTCGGAAGATTCGGACCTTATGTGAAGTGGGGCGAAACGTATATTAGCATTCCAAAAGGGGAAGATCCGCTTTCTGTAGATCAAAAACGTGCGGAGGAAATCATTAGTGAAAAGAAAATCGCAGACGCGCCGATTGCCACTTATAAAGGAGAAGGCGTAACAAAAGGAACAGGAAGATTCGGACCTTTCATCAAATACAAAAGTATTTTCGTGAATGTTCCTAAGAAATATGACTTCGACAATCTTTCTCAAAGTGATATTAATGAATTGATTGATGCTAAGCTTGAAAAAGAAGCCAACCGATACATTCAACAATGGGAAAAAGAAAAAATCTCCATTGAAAACGGAAGATGGGGACCATTCATTAAATTCGGAAAAACAATGTTCAAGATTCCGAAAAAAGCAGATGATACCAAATATGACGGAGAAGAATTGAAAGATATTTCTTTTGATGAGGTTAAAAAATGGATCACCGATCAAGATCCGAAAGCATTTGCTGAAAAGAAAAAACCTGCAGCTAAGAAACCTGCCGCAAAAAAGGCAACTACGACTGCTAAGAAACCGGCTGTTAAAAAACCGGCTGCTAAGAAATAATAGTTTTAGACTTAAATATAAACCCCTTTTGATGATTTCAAAAGGGGTTTTGTTTTAATTATAAGTTTGAAATTTAGAATCCGATAATTATTTCATTGTTACTGTTTTCCATTCCATTACCAATTCTCCATCTCCTAACATGTCTGATATTTCTAAGAACTTAAACTTGTTTTTTGCAATTTTCTTGTGCATTTTGTGAAAATCTTTAAATGCCTGATATTTGCCATTACTATAATAAAATTCAAACCTATCAACCAGTTTCCATTTGTTTTCTTTTAAAGTCCAAATATTAATAGTTTTAAAATTACTTGCACACGATGAATTATATTCTGCAATTTCATTTCCTCCATCTTCATCGATATCACCAATGCTAAATACACTTTCAATATGACAGCAATTTGATTCTGTTTGTATTCTTGGAATTTTGTTATCGGTAAGATAATAAGACTGTCCCTCTTCACACCATCCTAAAGCTGGTAAAATGAAAACGTAATCTTTTTTTCCGTCGCCATTCAAGTCTTCCAAATTTTTGAACTCTTTAGTAGGTGTTCTACCCGCATCAAGCGAATATTCAAAAAAATCTTCTTTTTCGAGTAAGTTGGGAGAGCATCCTTTCTTTGAATTCTCTAACTCGTATTTTGAAATGTCTAATTTAAATTTTCCCTCAAGAATAGAATCGTTTATGAATTGAATGTCATTAGAAAGTATTGATTTTTTAGATTTTGTAATTTTTAGCGTGTCGATTTGCTGTTTATTGGGAGACTCGTTATGAGATGTCGGTTTGGAAATTACTTCTTTTTTACAAGCCAACATGCAAAAGAATGCAATTAAAAAAATGCGGTTTCTCATTTAGGTTGTTTTTCTTTTGCTCCGATACTTAAAAGATATTCAACGATATCGTCATTTTCTCCATATTTAGCAGCATCTAATGGAGACATTCCATTATAACCAATTCCGTTGATGTCAACACCTTCTTCCAATAATAGTTTCACTTGATCAATATGACCATAAAAGCACATTTCAAGTAACTCCCATAATTTATCTTCGTTTTCCAATTTCAGTAATATTTTGTTGATTGTCAGAGTTTTTTTGGTTTAGATGCTTTTACATTTTTCATCCATTCAATAGCATCCTTCACAGGCTCTTCATCTTTTGAGAATGCCGTATTATGTCCTAATGCTGGAAATAATTTATATTCATAGCGTTTGCCTTTGGATTTTAATGTGTTGAGGTGTTCAATGGATAGATTCACAGGAACCTGAATATCTTTCCCACCATAAATCCAAAATCCCGGAATTGATAATTTGGAAAGAAACTTCCAGTGGATCTGTGTCAATGAACTCGTATTTATCGGGATCAGTCATTGTGTGTTTGCGTGCGTCTTCTTCTGTGTGGGTATCCCAGAAATTTGTATTTCCGTTGGTGTAAAACTGAAACCTAAGTTGTTCTTTTACGGTTATCAATGCTCCACTGAATATAGTCATGAATTTGACTTTCTTGTTTTTCTCTGCAGCCAACGGAATGATCCATCCGGCTTGGCTTCCACCCATTAATCCTATGGGTGTTTTATTGTTTGATAGATTTTTGGATAATACATTCACTGCAGCACTCGCATCCAGAGATAAAAGATTAAGATTTTGGGCGTCCACATTATTGGTTCCTACTTCAGGTCCTGCGTATAGACCGGCAGATTCTCCGACACCGCGTTTGTCATAAGTAAAAACAGCAATACCATTTTTGGCTAATAATGTTGCAAATTCTATCATTCTTTTTTCCTGCCCCGATCCATGAATAAGTACAACAGCCGCAGAAATATGATCAGGCTTAAAAATTGTTCCCGAAAGCGAATCTCCTTCACTTATAAATTTTATATTCTTAGTGGTAAAGCTTGGCGGAATTGCCGATACGTGAGTAATAGTTCCAAAAAGAAATAATAGCAGAAGAAAATTCTTGTAAAATTGTTTTGTAATTACAGTGTTTTTAAAAATAGTCAATTTATTTATATTTTTCATTTTAGATTATTTGTTCTCTATTCATGTAAAGTCTTACGATTATAGGATTGAAGACAATTTTTTTCCTATTTTAATCAATCAAATATAATCATAATTCAATCACCCCAAAGTACGGGACACTCTATTTAAACACTTGTACTAAATTAGCTTTCAAATAAATAAAATGAGCAAACCGTTCACGCGCAAAGATTTTTTAAAAATTTCAGGTTTAGGAATGATGGCTGTGGTTTTTGGATCATCATTTACCAGTTTATTATCTTCAGAAGAAAAGCCTTATTTTAATCTAAAACCAATCGGGCGACAATTTTCTTTGGAAGGCTACTTCATTTGGTGTACTTCTCCGATTTGGGGTGAAGACGGAAAGGTTCATCTTTTTTATTCCAGATGGAAAAAAGAAAAAGGAATGGGAGGTTGGCTCAACGGTTCTGAGATTTGTCGCGCAGAAGCAGATTCTCCTTTTCATAAATTTGAACATAAACAGGTTATTCTTACGCCGAGAGGTGAAGGTTTTTGGGATGCAACAACCTGTCACAATCCTTTGATTAAAAAAGTGGGAGATCAATATTTATTATTTTTCATGGGAAATTCTAATGGAAAGACAAATACCAAAAGGATAGGATTGGCGACTTCAAAAGATCTTGATGGTGAATGGACAAGACCTGATCAACCTCTTCTTCTTCCCGGAAAAGAAGGTTTCTTGGGACGACCATTGCACTACAAATCCCGCTTTTGTAAAAGGAAACGACGGTAAATATTGGCTGTTTTATAAATCTTGGAACACCCATGAGTACGAAACTCAGAAAGGACCCATTAGAGGAAATAGAAAATACGGCTTGGCAAAATCAGATTCTCCGACGGGACCTTATGAAAAAGTGTCTGAAAATCCGGTGATTGATTTTTCATCGTTACCAAATAATGCTCAATTAGAAGATGCTTTTGTCTGGAAACAAAACGGGAAATATCACATGGTAGCACGCGATATGGGATTTTATAACCACGAATATGGTTTGCATTTAACCACAAAAGACGGACTTCACTGGACGAAACCGGAAATCGCTTATTTGGAAATGAAACATTATATTCAGGAACCGACTCCTCCCAAAAATTTAAACCGATTCGGAAGACTGGAACGCCCAATGATTTTAATGGATAAGGATGGAAAAACGCCTAAATTTTTAGTCGGTGCAACACAAGGTGGAGAATTTGAAACTTCTACGACTTTTATTTTTGAGATTTTAAAATCCTGAAATTTAAAATGAAGAAAGTATCCTTGTCAAAGTTCAAAACTTTGACAAGGTTGATCAAATAATACAAAACCATTTACAATTTGTTAATGGTTTTTTTATTGACAAAAAGAGTGATAGGATTCTTACTTGAGAGGTTTTTTGTATGTTTGCGAAACATAGATTAATTATATAAATGAATTTTGAAGATTTTATCATATCCCCGAGAAATTTCAAAACTGAAAGCTGGCAAATCGGGAATCGGATTACAAAACATATAAAGGAAGACAGTATTGTTCTTCTGTTTGTTTCGGATTATAGAGGTGCAAATGGTGATGCAGAAGTACAGGATTTTACGAGTATCAGAAAAGAATTTTATAAATTATCACAACTGGATTTTGAAATTCCGATTGTGGATCTGGGAGATTTGGTTTCCGGGAAATCGGTACAGGATTCTCATTATATTTTGCAGGAGGTGTTGTCGGCTTGTCATTACAAGAGAGCGATTCCGGTGATTGTTGGCGGTTCTAATGATTTTGCATTCTCGCTTTTTTCGGCGTTAAATTTCCATACAAAAAGTATTAATTATACTCAGATAAGCAATATTATTTCTCTTAAACAAGGTGAAACCATCAACGAGCATACTTTTTTAAGTAAAATGTTTGGGACGAAGAATTTTGCCATTAAAAATTATCATCATTTAGGCTATCAGAAACATTTGAATGAAGCAGATTCTGTAAGATTAATTAAAGAAGTGGAGTTCGATATTATCCGTTTGGCAGAAATGATGAATTCTACCGAAAAAACAGAGCCTTTCTTCAGAAAAGCAGATTTGGTGACGGTAAATTGCGATGCGATTGAAAGTTTCAGCGAGCCTTTTTCGATGAATCCGCAGGTGAATGGATTAAACCGACGGGAAATCTGTGCTTATATGAAAGAAATCGGGTTAAGCGAAAACCTGAAATCTGTAGGGATTTTTAATTATAATATTTATTCTGAAAACCAGTTGAATCACCAGCTTCTCGCACAAATGATCTGGTATTTGATGGAAGGAATCAATATTCAGCAATCTCATCCCAAAGAAAGGCATTACGAAATATTTTACGTACTTGTTGATGACAGAGAATACGCTTTTAAGCGCGATATTTTCAGTAATCTTTGGTATTTTGGAGATGATGAAAATATAGAAAACTGTATTCCTTGTTCGAGGAAAGATTTCGATGAAGCCAAAAAAGGCTGGTTGAATGCACGACTGACGAAAATTTAATGTATGACAAACGTTCCCTCAAAAGTTTCCATCATTGTTCCTGTTTATAATGTCGAAAATTATCTGGCAAAATGCCTTGATTCTTTGATAAATCAGACCCATCAACATATTGAGATTCTGGTTGTAAATGATGGAAGTAAAGATAATTCTGAACAGATTATTCAGGGTTATGCAAAAAAATATCCTGAAAAAATTAAACCTTTTACGAAAGAAAATGGCGGTTTAAGTGATGCCCGAAATTTCGGAATCGACCGTGCAACCGGAGATTACATCGGTTTTGTAGACAGCGACGATTATGTAACGCCCACCATGTTTGCAGAAATGGTAAACCTTGCGGAAAAACATCAGTCGAAAATGGTGATCTGCAATATTCAGAAAGTAGATCAAAACGGAAATGTGACTCAAAAGCTGACGCAGATTCCCAACATGCCCGAAAAAATTGATCTTAAAAAAAACTTTTCTGTTTTTGCTGACTTAAGTTATTTTGCGTGCAATAAATTGTTTAAAAAAGAGCTTTTTGAAGGTAAAAGATTTAAAAAAGGGGTTCATTTTGAAGATATTCAACTCATTCCGCAGCTTTTGTTGGAATGTGAAATAATTGCGCAGACTCAAAATTTTCATTATCAGTATCTTGAGCGTACAGATTCTATCACAAAAACCCACACAGAAAAAGGTCTTGATATTTTGAAAGCTGTTGAAGATGTAGAAAATTATTTCAAAAACTCCAATTATTCTTATAAAAATAAAGAGCTTAAAAATTTCCAGATTTTTGAAGGCGTTTATTCTTTTCTGGCTTATTTGGCCTTTGTTAAAAATGAAACAACTTTTAATAAAATGTCTGAAAAACTGAAGCTTTTCATGAAGGAAAGAGGCATAAAAATGAAAGATATATTGGGTTATAGTCGTTTTGGTAAAAATTATCTGTTATCTTTGCCACTGAAAAAAAAGATATTTTATCTGTTGTTTTTTGCTGGGCAGAAAAAATTGATAAGAAAATTAGTTTAAACACAAATGTAAGTACTGTTGTTTCGGTATTGCAAAAATTTGGGATTGCGTTTTTAAGATAGAAAACCTTCCTTAATGAAACATGAGTACTTGAATAGAAAAAAATGAAGAATTTTGAATTGTTCTTAACTGAATCTGGTATTCCTATTTTTTACGTAAAAATAGGGTTGGGTTTCTTATTCTCGTTCCTAATCACGTTTTTCTCCGTTCCTACCATTATCAAGATTTCCAGAAGGAAAAACTTAATGGATGAACCGGGCGTGAGAAGTTCGCATCTGCGAAAAATCCCTAATCTTGGCGGTATTGCTATTTTTTATTCCATAGGAATTAGTGCTTCAGTCTTTGCTTATGAGCTTTTTGATCTGTATAAATTTTTATTTGCATCACTGGTTATTCTCCTTTACATCGGCGTAATGGATGATATTGTGGTGATGAGAGCTTATAAAAAGCTGGTGGCGCAGATCATGGTTTCCTCCTTAATTGTGGTGGGCTCAGACATTAGAATCCGAAGTCTTTTCGGGGTTTTCGGGATCTATGAGATGAGTTATCTTGTAAGCATCTTGTTTAGTATTACTACTTTTATTATCCTTATTAATGCATTTAATTTAATTGACGGAATTGACGGTCTTGCCGGCGGATATTCTGTGATTTGCAGTGCGCTTTTCGGGATAAGTTACTATAGATTAGGGGAATATAATTATCCGTTGGTGGTTTTATCGGTGATAATAATAGGAGCTGTTTTGGCATTTTTGTATTATAATTTATCAAATTACAGGACGAATAAGATCTTTATGGGAGATACGGGTTTCCATGCTTTTAGGTTTTTTATTGGCATTTACTTCTATTTGTTTTATTGATATTTTTATTGATAAAAAGCTTCCTGATGTTCCTAGATATCACCTGCAGTCTGCTCCGGTAGTGGCAGTTGCAATTTTGATTTTACCGATTGTGGATACCTTAAATGTAATTATCATAAGGCTTATCAACAAAAGATCTCCTTTCGACGCAGACAAAAATCATATACATCACAAGCTTTTAAAACTAAATCTTACCCATAGAAGATCTAGCTTTTATATCATTATGTATTATCTTTTTGTGGTTACTATAGCTTATTATTTCAGACATATAGATGTGAATTTATTATTGCTAATTATTTTATTCTTAGGTTTTTTTGGAGCTTATATTCCTGATATTATCTATGTTTTGAAAAATAATAAAAAGACTATCAATTAAATCTTTATTTTTGCAAACAACTTGAAAAATATGATGAAGAATTTTAAATATTTATTACTTTTAATTTTCCCTTTTCTGATTACCACATCTTGTGTTACAACAAAAGATGTGCGATACATGCAGCCAAATGAGAGCCTTGTAATTAACGAAGAAGGTTTGGTGCCCTATAATATTCCCATTTATAGGATTACCAAGAACGACATCTTAAACCTGAATATTGTTACAACTCCCAAAGGAGATGCAGCACAGTTTTATTCTTCTTTAAATACATCGGGATCTACTACAGCGCCGAGTACAAATGCTGTTGCCAACGGAGGGACAGGTTCGATTTCAGGAACAGGAGGAAGTAATTCCGGAGGAAACGTTGTTTTTTACTTTAGTGGTTTAAAGGTAGATTCAAAAGGAGATTTAAACATTTTCGGAATCGGATACGTAAAAGCGGAAGGAAGAACGATAGAAGAAGTAAGCGAAGAAATTCAGCAAAAAGTAAATGAAAATTTCCAGGAAGGAAAATCCGAAGTACGATTAAATACAAACGGAATCACTTTCTATATTCTTGGAGATGTAGAAACAACAGGCATCACAGGTGAAAAAGTAGTTCATAAGAACACGCTTACCATTACGGAAGCATTATCTATTAGTGGAGGTTTAAACAGAACCGTAGACAGAAAAAATATTGTTATTCACAGAAAACTTCCGGAAGGGATCAAAATTGCAAGAATAGATCTTACCCGTGAAGATGTGATGAATTCCCCATACTATTACGTACAAAACGGAGATGAAATCTACCTGAACACAAGAGCAAAGAGCCTGAACGGATTCGGAAAAGATCCTGTTCAGACTTTAACGACGGGTGTGTCTGTAATTACTACAGCATTATCAATTTATCTACTTCTAAAAAACCTTTAATATCATGATTCCAGAAAAAGATGCTACGGTAGAGAAGGTTGATTCTCAAAAAGAAAAACAAGGTTCTTTCACTCTGTTTGATGTTGAACACTTTTTAAGAAGAATTTTAAGAAATTGGTATTGGTTTGTTTTGATGTTGCTGATTGGCTATGGTATTTCTTGGGTTTACAGTAAATATTATGCACAAAATATCTATGAATCTAATTTATCTTTAAGTATATCTAATAATACATCGAGTTATTTTACCCCAACCCAGTCGATTAATTTCATTTGGGGACAGGGAGGAAATCAGGATGGAGTGTATTTAAAGAAAATGCTTTTATCGAGAACTCATAACGAATTTTTGGTAAAAGAATTAGATCTTTTTGTAAATTATTCTACAAAAGGAACCATAAAATCTACTTATTTAGATAAAGATGATTCTCCTGTTTTCTTACAAATTGATAAAAAAACCCCTCAACAGGTCGACTATCCGATTACTTTAATCCCTAAAAGTGGGAATACTTTTGAAGTCGTTTTACCTGAAGAAGGGCAGTCAACAAATTTATACAGCTATTGGACGGAAGGATTTTCTACGATTAACCCTTTTGAAAGACCGGCAAATAAAATTATAAAATTAGGAGAATGGTACACTTCCCCGAATTTAAAATTCAGATTAATTTCAAACCCTGTTGCTACAAAGATTAAATTAGATAATATTATTGTTAATCTTACTACTGTAAATCAGTCGGTTAATGATATTGTTTCAACGGTAGGGGTGGAATTTGATAAAGAGATCAACACCATTATGATTATTTCTAAAAAAGGATATAATCTTAATAATACGGTAAATTTCCTTAACAGATCTGTTAATCAGCTTCAGAAGAAAAGACTTGCGGATAAAATAACAGTAGATAAGAATACAGATATTTATTTACAAGGAAATCTTGAAAAAATCAGAAAAAAATTAGATTCAAGCGCAGATGTCTTGAATTTTATGAAAACGAATGAAAAGCTTTATGATATTAAAGACAGAGATGAAAAATCTTTATCTAAAATTAAAGAGCTTGAAGCCAAAAAAGCAGATCTTGAAAGTAAAGTAACTTCATTAAATCAAATAAAACAAAGCCTTGAAGCACAGAATTTTGAAAAAATGATCAGTACCTCTGCTGCTGGTTTTCAAGACGGTTTATTTACGGCATCTGTTTCAGAATTGAAAGCACTCTATCTGAAAAGAAGAGAAATGGCTTTGATTTATAAGCCGAATTCTGAGCCCATGAAAGAGATCAACAGATTGATTGATGAAGCCAAAACAAGTTCAAATGGAGCATTAAGAAATTACTATACAGGATATTATTCTGAAATCAATAAAATAAATCAGCAAGTAAACAATGCCAATGCAGATTTAGCTACTTATCCTGAAAAGGAAAGAAAATATTTGGATGCCGAAAGAGGATATAACATGATTGAGGCGACTTATAACAGCTTATTGGGAAGACAGAACGAAACGCAGATGAGAATGGCTGCTAATCAGTCTGATATCAGTGTGATTGACCCTGCAAAAAATGTGGGACAGCCGCCAATCGGTCCGAATATAAAAGCCACAAAAGCAGGTATCATAGGTGGTCTGCTGATTTTACCTTTGCTATTTATCTTAGTAGGAGAATTGCTAGACAGTAAAATCAGAAGTATTAAAGAATTGCTTGGAGCCACTAAAATACCATTACTTGGGGTAATTGGGAACAATAGCCATGATAATATGCTTACTGTTCTTAATCAGCCTAAATCTTCGGTTTCAGAAGCGTTTAGAGGAGCGAGAGCCAATGTGAGATTCTTATTCGGCGAAAATGAAGGCAGTAAAGTAATTTTGATAACTTCTTCTATTGGAGGCGAAGGAAAAACGTATGTTTCCATCAACCTAGCTTCAGTTCTTGGTTTAAGTGATAAAAAGACGATTCTTTTGGGAATGGATTTAAGAAAGCCTAAAATTTTCGGAGATTTTAATATTGATAATAAGTATGGAATTTCGAACTATCTTACTGGTGAAGTAGAAATAGGCCAGATTATCAATAAAACGAAAATTCCGAATCTTGATGTGGCAACATCGGGACCTATTCCGCCGAATCCTTCAGAACTTTTGATGGGCGATAAAAATATTCAGTTCATCGAAGACCTTAAAAAACTGTACGATTTTATCATTATTGATTCTCCACCGGTAGGTCTGGTTGCAGATTCTTATGAATTAATGAAGCATTCTGATGCCAATATTTACGTTGTTCGTCATGAATACACAGAAAAATATATGCTGAAAATGATCACCGAGAAATATCATAACGGAGAAATTGATCATTTAGGACTTGTTTACAATGACTATAATACGAAGCAGGGATACGGTTATGGCTACGGTTACGGCTATGGTTACGGCTACGGTTACGGCTATTTTGATGAAGATAAAAATTATAAAGAACCATTGTTGATAAGAATTCGGAATAAAGTGCAGTCTATATTCAATAAAAAATAATACATTTAGGCCCTCATTTAATGGGGGTTTATTATAGGAGTGATAATTTTGATTCTATTAAAAAAAGAATAATTTAACGAGTTTATCGTTTACTTTATAACAAATTATGTTTTTTTGTTTATTTTTAACTAAACATTAAGATTATCATTAATATAAAAATGTTTTATATTTGCAAAAATTAAATTTTAAAATAACCATAAATCCATATTCTTTTATGAATAGAAAATTATTGTTTAGCTTCCTTGCCGCTTTAGGAACGGTGGTAAGTGTTAAAGCTCAAAGAAACGAACTGGGAGTTCGTCTAGGTATGAGTAACCTAGTTGGGGATATAGGGAGAACGAATTATATTTTACAGAAGCCATTGGATTTAAGTAAAGCGTCGGACTGGGGAGTTCCGTTTTATGGAGGTATTTTATATAGGTTTAATTTTAATCCTCATCAGACAGTAAGGTTAGATCTAGGATACAACCAGATTCAGTTTAGCGACAAAGTTGCTAAAGAAGAATACAGGCAAAACAGAAATGCTTTCGGAAAAAACGATGTGTATGAAGCAAGTTTAGTTTTCGAATATAATTTCTTTCCTGTGAATAATGAGCAGAAAGGCATGGTGAGCCCATATATTTTTGGTGGGGTAGGAGCTTTAATGTTCGATGCTCCGAAAGCGACTATAGTGAACGACTTTAGAAGAGATGCAGATGGTGTTGCGCAGGCTCCCATTAATGAACTCGACTTTACAAGTACAGCAGTTTATAGTACAGGGAAAAAGACAACCATGCATATTCCTTTTGGAGTAGGTTTGAAATATAAATTTAATTATAGCTGGGCGATCTTCGCAGAAGCTACATTCAGATATACTCTTACAGATCAGCTGGATCACAGCAAGATCTTGAGTAAAGATGTAGTATCTACCTATAATGCAGATATTTTAAGTCCTATTACAGGAGGTTCGCTTCTTCAGTCAGATGCTTATTATGTAGTATCTAAAGAAAGAGAAGCAGCTCTTGCAGGACAAAGAAATGTTGGAGATCTTAAGTCTAAAGATTGGATGAACACCGTGAGTTTAGGCTTAACGTATTCATTCGGAAGACCTCCATGCTATTGTGATTAATATATGTCGTTGATAAAAGATAAAATAGATCCTGAGAATTTACCAAAACATGTTGCAATCATCATGGATGGTAATGGGAGGTGGGCAAAATCTCGTGGCGAGCAAAGAACTTTTGGTCACAAGAATGCCATTGATGCGGTAAGGAATGCCATTAATGCTTGTAATGAAATAAATATTCCATACTTAACGCTTTATACCTTTTCTTCGGAAAACTGGAGCCGTCCTGCAGAAGAAGTAAATACTTTAATGAATTTACTTGTAGAAACTTTATTGCTCGAGGCTGAAGAAATTTTCAGTAAAGGGTTAAGAATGCATGTGATTGGGAATCTTGAAATATTGCCGTCGCTTGTAAGAGACCAGCTCCTTAGAGTGATGGAACTCACAAAAGAAAACACAAAAGGTAATTTGGTATTAGCAATAAGCTATGGTTCGCAAAGCGAAATACTGAATGCCGTAAAAAGTATTAGCGAGGATGTAAAGGAAGGTAAGGTAGAAGTTGAGAATATTAATGAAAAACTATTCGAAAACTATCTCTATACTAAAGATTTTCCACCCGTTGATTTATTAATCAGAACAAGTGGTGAAATAAGAATAAGTAATTTCCTCCTTTGGCAGATCGCCTATGCGGAACTGCAGTTTTTAAATGTTCTATGGCCGGATTTTACAAAAGATATTTTCTTTCAGTGTATTGTTGATTATCAAAACAAAGAAAGAAGATTCGGGATGACCGGAGAACAAATAAAGATCCAGTAAATTTTAAGAAAAGAAAGACTACGATAAAATGAAGTTTAGACTATTACCCATCATTATGTTTGTTGCTTCTGCACATTTTTATGGACAGATAACTCCACAAGACAGCACACAGGTGAGCAAATCTGTACACGCAGAAAACCAAGCAGGAACATACACACTGAAAGACATCGTTGTAGATGGGGTTAAAAAATATACGCCGGCTCAGATTCTGAGATTTACAGGGTTATCCAAAGGAGAAACTGTAGATATTCCGGGGCAGAAAATCAGTAACGCTGTAAAAAAACTTTGGGACACTCAATCCTTTTCTGAGGTGGAAGTATATGTTCAGAGTATTGAAGGCGAGACGATTATCTTAAAATTTTACTTACAGGACCTGAAAGACCTTGGTGAAGTGAAGTTCACAGGTAAAGGGATTGGTAA